>CAVYNI010000001.1:0-495000 GCA_963769815.1 uncultured Gammaproteobacteria bacterium
GCGGAGAAACAGTCTCGTTTGCGGAGCGTGGAATGCTGTTGAAGTCTCACTTCGTGTGCTTATCCACACGACCTGACTTGCACTTTCGGCCAAGACCGGGCACTGGACCTACCGAAATGCTTTCCGAAAACCCGTCGCTCGTTCGTAGTTTGACGAACCAACCGGCAAATGTTCTATTGCGGATAAGCGGACGCAAGGAGAGCGCAATTGTCATTTGGTTCAAAGTCTCAGGACACCGTTGATTCTGGCGGCATCGATCCAGAAGAGATCTACCACAATGATTTTCATTATTACGTTCTCGCGGTGCGGAGACTTGCGCTCGAACCGGATGCACAATGTCGCGCTGAGGGTGACTACAACGTAGCGCAGGAACTCCAATATGAAATTATCATCGGCCGATGTTTGATCGGCAAAGGGAAGCTCACCGCAGTTGAAGAAAAAGCTATAGGGGACTTGGCGGCTGCTGCCGACGCTTTGCCTAAAGATGCACTACTCTTTGCGAATGGTCATGCACCAAATGTAGAGGTAATGCGAAGTCCAGCCTGGGCACCTCTGCGACTCGCAGCGGCCACGCTGATTCCGTTACTAGAACCTAGAGCGGTGGAGAGTCGGGCCTACTTTCAAGAGCACAAACTTGAGCCCTAAACCATCCATTGGTTCGAGCGACTCGGCGGTCAACGCGTCTGCGTCGGGCAGTAGCCGGCCAGTTCCTGTCGGTGGACACCCTGAAATGATCGCCACTGAGCAGCCGTTCGCGGCTTGCGGTAGGCTAGCGTTGTTCGGCTAATATCAAAGTAGCGCAACAGGGAGTGCACAAGCGTGATCGCAGCATCTGGCGCGGTTAATCGACGTTCTGCCACCAAATTATCAGTTGATTAGGGTGGTCGCCGGTTCTTGGCTTCGCTTCCATTCGTGGCGAATTTTTGGCGCTGCCGTTTACGTCCATCAACATGTTCTCGTCGCGATGGCGTTGTTGCTCGTGTTGGCGCTCAAGAACTGGTTGCTGGCAATCACATGCCTTATCTCCTATTTGGCGATCATATTCATCCACGAAGTCGGGCATGCTGTCGTAGCGCGCCGTCTGGGGTATGAGGTAAGTGCCATCCGCATAGGACTTTTGCACGGACGCTGCGAGTATGAGCACCCTAATTCCGCCTGGGACGCCTCATTGGTCAGTTGGGGAGGCATACTTGCGCAACTCTTGATTGCAGCGCTTGTATTTTCAATAGCCGCTGCGGTGCCCGGGAAGCTATCGGATTTTTTTGGCCCGATAGTAATTTTCCTGGGATACATAAATATTGTCATTGCGGCGATGAACTTGACACCGCGCGCCCCCTTCGACGGACACCTCGCTTGGCGCATCTTTCCGGCGATGATCGATAAGTTCAGGGGTGAAACCGTCGTACGGAGAGCAGTTAGGCGCGCCTCAAAGCGCAGGTAATTTAACGGTGAGTCCAATGACCATCAGGCAAATCTTAATTCGGCGATATTGGCTCGTTATGCTCGGCTTGGTAGCTGGCATCGTGGTGGGGCGAATTTGGCACCCGACCGGGCAGATGCACAATATCCGCTTCGTCGTTGGCATGGTGTTCGCGCTGTCCCTATTCGTCTACCTCTACTTTGGGTTCCGGTGCCCTCGCTGTCATGCACTGCTGCTGGTCCGGGGCGCGTCGATCTTGGGCGGCCGCCCGATGGGGTGCCCGAGGTGCGGCGTAGGTATGGACGAGCCGATGAATCGTTCACTAAATTGAGGCTCGTGATGGCAACTCAGGGTCGATTAGGAACGGTGGAACGTGGGTGAAGCGCCGAGCGGCAGGGCTGGAACAGGTCGATCACTAAGATGAATGGAATGCTGACGAGCGAATCGCGACGGAATGTTTGGCATGTGTTGGCCTTAGCGTTGCAGGCGTGCGTATATATCTGTTTGGGGCTCTGGATCTTCCTATTGAGCACAATATGTTCGTCGCCACTCGCGCCGGATGCAGCGACGGGTCATATCATTTCTTACAATTGCCATGGCACGTTGGTTTTTATTTCGCGGACCCAAAATATTCTGCTCTTCGGCCTGATCCCCGCGCTGGTTGTTGCAGGGGTTTGTGGAAGGGCCGCCCGCAAAAGGGCCGGCGGGCCACCGAAGGGCGAACGGTGAGAATTTGTCGGAGTATTTGGACTTCTCACTAGCGGTCGCTCCTGATCGTCAGCAGAGGGTCGCTTGGAGACACTCACCTCTTGACGAGTCTAACCGGCTTTGAATCGAGTCGCTGTCGCAGTTCCGCGAGTTCTTGTTCCCGTCGGGTGAGAAGCGCTTGGGCCTCCCGGTACGCGGAATAATAATGATCGACCAAAGCAACGAGCTTGGGGATTTGAAGACGCAAGGACACGAGTTCCTCGTGTTGAGGATAGAACTTATTATGCGAGCGCGACGCGGCGTCGCCCGGGCACTTGCTCTTTGGTGTTTGCGAAGCTCTTGCAGCACGTCCGGATGGTATCGGTACAGTGAGTTTCTGGAGACATTTGCCAGCTCGCACAAAGCACTGACTGTCACAGGTTCTGCGCTCCTCGAAGAGGACGCCTTAAGCGTGGCCAAAGCCTGTTTGAGTTGGTCAGCGGCCGACATGCCCGCCGCCCGGAATTGCGTCGATCGAACGAATCATCATAAGGGCCTCTTGCAGCCGTGCCCGTGCAATCTTCAAAGTCTGCGTCGGGAGCGTTGGTTCGTTCAGCAGCGCCTCGTTGCGCCGTGCTTGCTCGAGCCAATACGATCGATGCGGTGTCGACACGGCGAAGTTCTTGCACCGCGCGCAAGTGGAAGGCTCACGGCGCAGCGGGTTGGGCGCGGTGGCACTGCCGAGGCAGGCACTGTGTTCCTGGCGATAGACACAAAACCCCAGTCGCATACACCCAATGTCAGGCCAGAATCTACCAGCATGCGCGCGTACTGCGCGATACTTTGCTTCATCCTCGCGCCGCGGAAACGAGGTCGCTTGGCGAGAATCTCCTCGCCCGCTCGGCCACCCAAGCGCGGCGAGCTCAGCATGTGCTCCCAGGCGGACACCGACTGTTCGATTATGGCCGCATCGATCTCAAGATTTAGCCGGTAGTCGGTTCCCAAGTAGCCACGATCTGTGGTCCCGCGTTCGCGATGACCTAAGTGCTGCGCCAGTGCGAACAACGCCGAACGATCCCGAAGGGCCGCAAAACGAACGAAGGTCTTCCGGCCCTGGTGGGTCGAAATCGCCAGAGCTTGCCCTCGTGGAGCGGCAACTCGAACCATGTACTGCAACGTCGAAGCAGCAGCCCCATCTGCCCGGTGCTCATGACTTGCAGGGAGCTAGAGCATGAGTGTTGCCACTCCGTGGCTCCGAATGTGTGGCCGCCGCCACGACTGCGCAACCAGATCTCACGGCGGCCGGAACGAGCACGATGCGGCACTGACAGTGCCTCGAGCACGGTGATCGCATGGGCCGCCGGTGAAGGTGCCACCCACCGGTGATGCCGACCATGATAAGCCGCCTCGCGCTTGAAGATCGCGCCGACGATCATGGCGACTGGTGTATCGCCGCCAGAATCATCGGCGCCAAATGGCTGCAAACAACCGCTCTGCAGCTGCAGAATCTCGCTGGCCCGGGGTCCTACCAAGTACGAAATTACTATAAAGCAGGCAGTGTAAAGCACATCCAGAAGCTCGGCGAGATCGGCGCCGGACTTAATTGTGTGCGGGCCCTTGGGCGTATCAAGTGTGACTTGTTGGAGCACTCGTATGGCCGACTTGCGCCACACCTCGGCCGAGCAGCCGCGGCGCTGTTGGGTCTCGATCTCTTTGGCATACATCTCGCGAGCTCGCAAGAGGTCCACCGCACATTGAGAGATAAACTGGATCGCGCCTTGGACCAGCGGAACAGCGATCACGTCGGGGGTATAAGGCCACGCTCCCCGGTTGGACTCGGTCACGCCGGCCACCGCCCCGGAACTCTGCCCTGAGCAAGGATCTACGGTCAGGCCGTCACCGATATCGACCCGATACCGATGCATGTACACGAGCAGATCGAGGTACTTTTGCACTGTTGTGCGCGCCAGGCGCGCACCCTGTTGATTGGTCCGTCGCTCGATTGAGAGCTGAAATCGTCGCAGTGCGCTCGCGTCGAGGCCCGCAAATCGCGAGAATCCTTCGGGCTCCATCCAGCGCACCAACCCGCGCAGGTATGTGGAAGTAACCGAACACGGTCGTTGCTCGCTGCACGAGACCCGTACTCAGGCAGCGCGTTCGGATCAACGCGATGAGAGTCCGCGAGGACTCCAGCAAGCGGGCGAACGACGGATCCGTAAAACGACGTCCGCTTGGCAATGCAAAAGACCAACGAATGCTTACGGGTCGGTCGTGTTCCAGCAAGTTTGTAGGGGTGAAAATCCATACATCGTCATGCCATGTCGAATTACGCAGAAACCAATCCCGCGCCAGGGTTTTCCCGCCGACTTCGACGGGCGCGACAGCGAGAGACGGATCGGATCCGGCGATCACCGCAAATCCGGCAGGGCTGGCAGAGTGGTCCGCAGCCTTGCCGCCATACTGAGTTCCGTGGCGGCAAAGCGCGTCAGGATATCCTCCTCGAGAATACGCAACTGCGGCGCATAGAGGGCGTCCCAGCGCGCGGGATGGATCGTCGCGGCGGCCGCACGCAGGTGGTCTCGTGCTTGCAGCAATCGTGCGAGAGAGGCGGGGTCCGAAGCGATGATTGCATTCGGACACGTGAAGCAGCCGAGAAAGTTGCTGCAGAGCTCGCCGCGTCGCGACTCCGGGCGCGACGCCTGCGAGAGGATCCTTGCAATCAAATCCAAACATCGAGACGGCGTGACCGACGGGAATCGGCGCTGGAGACGGCGTGCGGAGTGACCGTGACGGGTCCACCGGAGGCAAGCGCTTCTGGATGCGGCCCACGGATATGACCAAGGAACGCGCTCTGCAGTGCCACAATACGGCCGCGATGCTGTGCCTCGACCTCCGGCCCCTCGACATAACGGACGGTTGTCGCCAATCTGCCGATGGTTAGCGACTGCCTTGACCTGTTGCAGATCGCCGGAGGCCCGATAGAACGCGCTCAAGACGCTCGGCCTGATCGACGCCAGAGAAAAATGGGGTAGGCCATGCCGTCAGACAGCCGGTCCGAAGGACGGACTTCGCCGTGGCGCTCGACAAGGCGCTAACGCCGCATGCCTTTAAACAACAGCAGCCGATCGCGCATCGTCTTGGCCGCGTGTGCGTCGGATGCGTCGCGTCCAATCAATGAGATCGCGCACCAGTGCGGGCGGCTCGAACGGGTCGGTGTTGCGGAAGGAGCGGCGTTGTGTCGTGCCGGCGCGGCGCTTGGTCCAGACCAGCATCTGCCGGTCATCGAGCAACGGAATGGGTTGCAGGCAGTCGACGGAGAGCTCGGCGATCGGCTCCGGGTTGCCGGCGGTATGGATCAGAATCGCGAAGTAGTACGGCAACAGCGACTCGCTCCGGGATAGAGATAGGGCTCGACCTTCTTGCAACCACCGAACCGCTTCAGCCCGCAAAGGACGGGTGATTACCCGCGCGGGAGAGCACTTTTTTGAACTCGGGTACGACCCCGCCGATAGCGTTGATCGATCGCATCGAGCAGGCCGCCAAGCGAGGTGGCAGGTCGGGCTACCCGTGTCGGCGCGTGCGCAGCTCCCCCGCTTCGCGCAGTGCCCGCAGCGCCTTGATGTCGCGCTCGCAGGCTTTGAGAATCGCCCGCAGCTCGCGCGGCGGAGCAGCTTCTTGAGCTCGCTCGCTATCGCGGTTACGCCAAGGGAATGGGTTGAACGGAAAGTGTAGCTGGCCGAGCAGGCCGGGCCGACAACGCGCCAGCCACTGCAGCAGCTTCCGTAATGAGGTATAGGCGCCCGAGCGGGCCGACTTGCGTCCAGGGCTGCCCGTTCGGTCGGCACTGCGCGTTTAGCCACTCGATGTAGCGCACCAACAGATCGTGGTGAAAGTCGGCGAGGCTGCTGAGCGCCGCGGACTCCTCAGCGAAACGCGCAAAGACCTTGAGGTGCGCCCACAACGTCAGGATCTGATTGTGCGAGCGCCCGCCGAAGTGGTTCCAGAATGCGTCCGCGAGCGCGACGCGAACATCCGCGCGGCAGAGGCAAGGAAGAAAAATCGATGGTCGTCCGACGCGTTGCCGCGGCGCATCGCATGCGCTCGTGCGGCACGTCGTGACTGCCCGGCGATCGCCAGTGAGCACGCGCCTCATACGCGGGCGTCGCGCGATCATGCCGGCGCTCCCGTAAGCAAGGAGTCGAGCACCTCGCTCGAGCACGCAGGTGTCGACCGCGATCGCGCGCAGGTACCGATCGGTCGTCTCGATGTGCTCGTGCCCCATCAGCACCTTGACGATGAGCAGCGGGTTGATCGCCGCATCCTGCTTGGCGAGCTGCTCGAGCCGAGCGAGCATCATGCAGGCGAAAGTCGCGCGCAGCAGATGGGTCGTCGCCTTGAATCCGCAGGCCGGCCCGCGCTGGTGGATGACTTGCTGATAGCGGTTCTTCCTCACCGGCGGCCGCGGCTGCTCATGAAGAGCGCACGGCTCGGATCGGCACGCGCGCTGCGCCGCGCGCGTGCAAGCCACGCGCGCCGTGAGTAGACAGATAACCGGCCGTCTCCTCCAGCAGGCTGGCCGGGGCGATCACGTAGCCCGGCTTGCGGCCCTTGCGGATCACGTCGATGAGCTCGATACGCCGCTGCATCGCCGGCAGCGCGGCCGTCCGAGGCTTAAAGACATCCGCGACCTTGAGCCGCAGCAGCTCGCTCACCCGAAGCCGGTGTAGAGCTGCCAGCGCGCCATCAGATCGTAAGGTGGCACGAGCGCGGCGAGCAGTTCGCGCGCCTGCGCGGACGTCAGCGGCCGCGGCAGGCTCGTAAATTGCCGCAGCACAAAAAACGCGTCGGCGTCATGGCCGACGGCGGCGCGCGTGCGACGGGCGCGCCGGGCACGTCGAAATCGTTCTCTCGGCCGACCAGCGCCGAGGCCTCAGCCAACCGTTGCGCACCGCCCACGCATAGAAGCGCAACACGCCGCGCACGCGATGGTTGATCGTGCGGATGCTGTAGGCGCGCCGCGTATGGGGCTCGGCTGCGTCAGCATCCGGTTGCGGTAGGCGACGAGATCGGCCGCGTCGGCGTCGCTCCAGTCGATCCCGTTCTGCTCGAGCGTGTCGAACCAGTCGTAGAGAATCTCGGCATACGTGCGTAGCGTGTCGGCCGTGTGTGCGCGCTGCACCGCATGCTCGTGCAGAAACGCGACGGCAGGCTCGATGAGCTGCGAATCCGCGGAGAAGAGCAACGGAAATCCGACGGGCCGCGGCTCACGCAGGCGGATCATCTGCCGCCGCGGCCGCGGCGGCATCGCAGACGCTCGGGCACCTCCATGGCAGCGGCAGAGCCCCCTTACGAATGATCTGAACCATCGACGCTTGCGCAGTCGGTCAGATACTTGACCGCATCCACGAACGAGAGCCCGAGCACGTGCATCGTCAGGTCGATGGCACCACCACCGCCCTTCTGGCCCGGGTGTCGTACCACTTGGCTCCGGTCGTCAGAATCTCGAAGTCGCCGGCCGTCGTGCGCGCGTGCCAGCGACGGCTGTCGGGTCCTTGATCGGTGTGAAGGTCGGATCGGCCTTGAGTCGATCGCGAGACGCGCGAGCACGAGCTCGCTCGGTAGATCGCGAAGCGCGCCAAAATCGCAGCGACTGAATGATCTGCGCACCAATGGCCTCCGCATACTCAACCCTCCCCCAGACCCCTCCCGGCTACTCGCCTCTAACAGAGGCTGGGGCTACTCAAGTGTGCGGAACTGTAGCGGCGAGAACCGAGGCGAATAAATGGTGGTGACATCGAGAAATGCAACCTAACATCCGTCGGGCGTGGCGGAGCCGAGCCAGGCGGACGAGCTCATCACGCAGCGCGTGAAGGAGGCGCTCGCGCTCGTCGACATCCGGCTTCTCGATCACATCATCGTGGGCGATGGCGTCAGCGCGTCGCTGGCGGAGCGCGGGTTGATCTGAGACGGCTTGGGCAGCCGCGATAGAATCGCCAGCGGTCTGCCCTCGTTGTCGTTAAACGCAGCCATCCACTCCTCCGTGCCATCCGGGTGGCGATGAATCAGGTGCGGAGCGCCGAGAAATTCGACACCGCGCTGAATGAGCTCCGTGTGGGCCGTGCGTATATAGGGCACGTTGAAATAGATGATTGACTCCGGGCCGCTTGGGGATTCCGCCTCAGACAAGAACAGTCGGATCCCGCCACAATCAAAAAAAGCGAGATTGCCGAAGGAATATAGATGCACGAGACCGAGCACCTCGCCGTACCATTTTTGGGATTCTTCGATGTCGCGGACGGTGCGCGAAATTTGGGAGATTGTCCCCAGCGTGAGGCTGCCTTTCATCGTCGGCGTACCGGGGACGACCGCGGGGCTGTTCTGTTGCCATGAGGCCTACTTTAATTGGCAGGAACCCCATTTACCCTACCCGTTGCCCACGCAGCAAGCAGCGAAGCCGCCACTCGGAATCGACGGCTTTTGACCGGTTTCCGCCTGATGACGGCGCGACCGGAATAGGGCACTTTTCTGCGGAGCATCGATCAATATTTGCGAGGAGTGCCTCGTCGGCGACGATACGCAGCCGATCGCAGATGCGCTTTCACGAGGGTCGGTCCAGGGCGAACGGCAGTGTGAAATAAAATACGGCCCCCCCCGCAGCCGAGTTTTCGGCACGTATCTGGCCGCCATGCGCTTCGATGATCGTGCGCGATATCGCCAACCCCATTCCCATGCCGTCGGGCTTCGTTGTTACAAAGGGATCGAAGATGCTGCAAATTGACTCTTTGGCGATACCACCACCCGAATCTGTCAGGGATATCTCAGCCTCTCGGTCATTCGCGCGCCTGCTCCGAATCGTCAGTGACCTCTTGTCTGCGGGCAGATCGCGCATCGCATCCATACCGTTGAGTGCGATGTTCAGGATCACCTGCTGTAGCTGCACCGCATCCGCGCTGACTTTCGAAAGACCCGGCTCGAGCTCGGTCCTGATGAGCACTCCCCTGTTTGACGCCTCGCCGGCCAGCACCTTCATGATCTGCTCTATGGCGTGGTTAAGATCCATGCTCCGCACATCGATCTCGGTCTTGCGGACCATGTTGCCGATTCGATCGATGATATCGGCCGCGCGCTGATCATCAGCCTTGATGTCGTCGAGAATCTCCGCGATTTCCGCGACCTTGGGTTGTCCGCCTCTGATGAACATCCTGGCCGCATCAACATTTAAACGGATCGCACTGAGCGGCTGCTTCAGCTCATGAGCAATCGACGCAGATAGCTCTCCCATCGACGCCCGTCGGTTGATATGCGTTATTTCAGAGAGGCGTTTGCGAGATTCCGCTTCGGCCATGCGGCGACGACGGCGCTGCGCGAGAAGCGCCACGATCAGCGCTGTTTGAGCGGCAATGGTCGCGAGCGCGAGCGCAATTTGCCGCCCGTATTGGCGCCAGAGTGGCGGCTCCACAAAGCGCACGTCGCATCCGTAAGGGAGGCGCCGCGCGTCCAGCGACCAGTGTTGGAGCGCGCGCGCGTCGGCAATGCATCGGTTCGGCGTCTTCAGTAAGACGCGACTCGGATCGGAAGGACCGCCCGCCAGCGCCGCAAGCACCTGCTCTCCGATAAGTCGCCCTTCCTCCTCATATGACTCCATCTGCCCTGCGGCAACACCAAAGCCTACGTATGTTTCGTATGTGCCGTATACGGGCGCTACCGAGATCTTGCTGATCTGGCGCAACACTTCGCGCGGCGTGTACGGTCTGCCGTCACGGTCGCGATACTGGGTGAGATAAATAATGATGGCGTCAGGCGGTTCGGCCGCTACTCGGTCCATCAATTCCCTCAACGGAAGGCCGGAGAGAAACTCTACCGGTGCTTGGTTGGCACTCGCCGATAGCGCGTTTCTCGCCAATTGCGCGGCGCTCTTTTCAACCTCCGTCGCACCGGAGATGATCACGATTCGGCGCGGGTTGGGCTGAAAGCGCCGTGCGAGCGCTATGGTTCCAGCCACATCCTGGTAGCTCATGACCGCAGTGACATTGGGCGGGAGCGGTATAGGACCCACGTACTCCGCGGAAAAGGCGTTGTATACAACTCGCGCACCTGGCCAGAGCCGCTCGCCATGCCGCTCGAAGAACTCAATCGCGGGCCGCGAGACCGCCACAACCACATCGATACGCAGCGCGCTGTACTTCTTGCTGAGCAGTGCCAGGAGCTCGGGCTCGAGCACGTCCATCGAGAAGCGATAGGCGTCGAGGGACTCGAAAAAGTACTCGACCCGGCTGGCGGTATCCATGGAGAGCTTCGCGCGCATCGCATTCTCGATGACCATGTGCCCCGGGAGATAGGTATCCGCGGTATTAAGGATCAGAACGCGCTCTTCTTGCTCGGCCGCGCGCACTGGCGCCACAGATTTGCTCGTTGTCGGCACGATCAACAGGAGCCAGATGGATGTCGCTACGATTGCCGCGCGTCGACGCTTGGCTCGGGTCATGAGTAGTTGCCGAGTACCACTCATGAGAACGGATCGATAGATTTAGCGCTCACGGTTCACAGCTCCCTCGGGGGCGTGCCGCCATACTTGGTCAACACCGGTTGGTCCTCGCTTGGACCATTCTAACCTCATGGCTACCCGCAATCGGCCGCTCTGGGACGCACGCTGCGGTCGGCCGAGCAGGCCGGGTTCGCCGTGGCTCACCCTGTGGGGCCGTGCTGTATTACGACTCACACGGGGACGCTTGTTCCTTCATAATTAGTGGTGAGTCTGGAACACAGAGGTGATGCTCAATGCATTTGACTCCCTTGCACCCGCTGTTTGGTGTCGAGGTACATGAGGTGGATCTGCGGGCGGTTCATCGGACCTCGGGCTATGCGGAGATCCGCGATGCGTTTGAGGAGCATTCCCTGTTGCTTTTCCGCCGACAGAACCTCGATGACGAGGCGCATCTGTCGCTCGGCGCCCTCTTCGGTCCGATCGAAGATCGCTCGATGGGAGGCAACGGTCCGAGGCCGCGGATGGCCAATGTCTCCAATCGCCTCGAGAGTGGGCTGATCTCCGCGCCCGACAGCGCGCACACGTTGGATCTTATCGCCAATCAGCTGTGGCATACGGACAGCACGTTCCTACCCGTACCGGCGCTCGCGAATATCCTTGCCGCCAGGGTCCTGAGCTCGCGCGGCGGCGAGACCGAGCTGGCGTCCACCCGCGTTGCCTGGCGTGAACTGCCGGAGGCGCTTCGCGCCCGGGTGCGCTCGGCGGTGTTTCATCATCGCTTGGCTCATTCGCGCCAGAAGATCTCGCCCGGGCTTGCCACCGGGGAAAAGTTCACGCGCTGGAGCGAGCAGGCCTGGAAGGCGCTGTGGCGCAATCCCGTGAACGGTCAAGAGGCGCTGTACATTGCCTCCCACGTCTGTGCGGTCGACGGCTTGGATGACGAATCTGGCCAGGCGTTCGTCGACGAACTCATGGCGTTCGTTACTCGTCCAGGCCGTGTCTATACCCACCACTGGCAGCCTGGCGACGTGCTCATCTGGGACGAGCGCGCCACGGTGCACCGCGGTTTACCCTGGCCATACCAGGAGGAGCGCACGCTCGCCAGTATTTGCGTCTCTGCGCGGGAGGTGGACGGACTGGGCCGCATGCGGCCTTGAGCGGTGCTCCGTGGTTGATGAGCTCCGCCCGCGGCTCGTCGCCCTCGCGGGGATCGCACCGGTGCCGGCGGCCTTTTCCTCTTTCTGAGTTCCGTTTAGGATGGCGCACCCAGGAAGGTTGGACCCGCTGACAAGGGATGATTCACGTGAAGAGCGCTCGACCCCTGGCGACCGGCCGGCCCGCCCCACCCAAGGGCAAGGCGGCGACTGCAAGGCCCGCCGCAGGGCGCGCGAAACCCGATGCCAACATTGCCGGGCGGCTGCGCTTCGAATCGTTTCTCCTCGAGCTGTCGGCTTTTTTCGCCAAGGCGCCGACCGATGGCATCGAACGAGGCGTCGACCTGTGGCTCGAGAAGCTCGCACGATTCATCGACGTCGATCGGATCAGCCTCTGGGACTGCACCGCCGACGGCGGCCAGATGCAGCTTCGTCATCTGTACTGCGTTCCGGATTTCCCTAAGGCCCTCAGCACCATTGCCACGACCGCTCTGCCGTGGCTGATCGAGGAGTTTCGACAAGGCCGTATCGCCCGCTGCGACAGAATCCCCGAGGACCTTCCCGCAAGCGCCTCGGCAGAGCGCGAATATATGGTGCAGCTCGGGGTCAAATCCGCGCTGGGCGTTCCCGTACAGGCCGGAGCGATGACGTACGTCGTGACGTTCATGTGCATCCGTGGACACCGGAAATGGGCGAAGAACCTCGTTCGTAGATTGCAGCTCGTGGCGGAGATCTTCGCCGGTGCCCTCGCCAGACTCCGTGCGGAACGCTCGTTGTCGGCGAGCGAGTCGAAAACCCGGGCGATTCTCAAAGCGCTCCCCGACCTGTTATTCGTTCTAGACCGCGACGGGGTATTCATCGAGAGCCACGCCGCGAGCCATGCGGATCTGCTGATGGCGCCCGCCGAGTTCGCGGGACGCAGGATGGAGGACGTTCTACCCCCCGAGATGGCACGGCTTTTCCGGGCGGCATTCGCACGAGCGGCGCAGACCCATGAAGTCGTCGAAGTCGAGTATGTGCTCCCCATCAATGAGGACTTGCGTCATTTCGAGGCGCGGTTGGTGCGGCGTGATGACGATGCGATGGTCGCGGTGGTTCGCAACGTGACGGAACGACATCGGGCTGCGAATAAATTACGGGATAGCGAGCAGCAATTTCGGGTGGCCTTCACTCACTCGGCCATCGGTATGGCGCTCGTCTCGTTGAATGGGCGTTTCATGCAGGTCAACGGCACATTGTGCCGGATGCTCGGCTATTCCGAGGCCGAGCTCCTCTCGACCCACTTTCAGCCCCTCACGCTTCCCGACGATCTCGCAATGGACCTCGCCTATGTACGCAGGGCGATCGCGGGTGAGATTTCGCACTTCGAGATCGAGAAACGCTACATACACAAAGACGGTCGGATTATCTGGGCCCTCCTGTCGGCCGCCCTCGTCAGGGATATTTCCGACAGGCCGCTCTACTTCGTCTCCCAAGTACACGACATCAGCGAGCGTCGGCAAGCCCAGATGGAGATCGAGCGTGCACGTTTGGAGCTCGCGCACATGAGCAGAGTTTCGCTCGTCGGCCAATTGACGGCCTCACTCGCGCACGAGCTGCTGCAGCCCATCACGGCCATCACGATCAATGCCGTGGCCGGCCTGCATGCGACGCAACTCGATGGCAAGTCGGAAACCCGAGCGCTATTCGAGGATATTGGCGATAGCGGCCGGCGGGCGGGAAGCATCGTAAAAAATGTGATGCAGATGCTGAAAAAAGATAGTCCTCCGCACGTAAGAGTCGATGTGAATCGGCTCGCGCAGGAAGTGGCGCACGTCATGCGTTCCGACCTGCTCGTGCATCAAGTGAAACTCGCGATGAAACTCGACTCGGCAAAGGCGGAGATCGAAGGAAACCCGGTCGAGCTGCAGCAAGTGCTGCTCAACCTCATGCTCAATGCAACGGAGGCGATGAGCTCCGTTCCCGTCATCGAGCGTCAACTGGTGATCACGACCACGGTACATCCCGGCACGGTCGAGCTGACCGTGCAGGACAGCGGGGTGGGAGCGCCGCCGGAGGTCATGAAGCGCATTTTCGATCCATTCGTCACGACCAAGGCGACGGGTGTCGGCGTGGGGCTATCCATTTGCGCACAGATCGTCAGGGTTCACAAAGGCAAGTTATTGGCAGAGAACAATCCCGACCGGGGTATGACCTTCCGCTGCATATTGCCGCGATGACGGCCGGAGTCGGCGGGCGCAGCCCGCCACCCTCAGGCTCCGGCGTGCCGATCAGTAGGCAGCGGATAGTCCCGGAGACATCGCATCCGCGAGGGTAACGAGAAGACGATCGTGCAGATCACCTTTGCCGATACAAGCGACCGCGCCCCTTCGCAGACAGGCCTCTCGAACGACCGGATGATCGTAAGCGGTCATGATGATCACCGGCAATTGAACTTCGGCAAGCGACAGCAGGCATTGCACATCGCCTCCCGTGAGTTCCGGCATTTGAAAATCCAGTATCACGCAGTCGGGCCGGTGTGCTCGCAGCGAGTTGATGAACTCCTGGCCGGAGGCGAAGGCGAGGACCTCGAAATTGCAACTGCGCAACAGCCGCGACAGCGCGCGGCGAACCGAATCGTCATCGTCCACGACCGCCACTAATTGCGCTTTGGCCACTATGGCTCCTTTAGCCTCAGTATCCGCGTGCTAACGCAGGAGGGAACCAACGCGTTGACATACTGCGCGTCTGAATTCCATCCGGGTGCGTTGAGCGGCGCTAGTTGTGGCACTTCCGAGCGCACGGCGCAACTTGATTTTATCCTCTTACTCATAAAACCCCGCAGACCAACGAACTAAAGGCGGCGCGTAGGACAGGAAACTTGGATTCATCGAGATATGTTAAATCATGCTCAACGCACCAGGACGAACACCGGATCCGAGGCGATGCCGTTGGCGACGACCTCCAGGACGCTCAGCCCCCGCTCCTGCGTGGCCGGCACATCGAAATGGGTCGAGACCAGAGCGTCGGATGCGACCGCCATACTGCTGTGATCATGGGTGCGGCTGTAGAAAACGTGCGAGGTCTCCAGGTTGGTGATGCGGACCAAGGGAAAATTGGTGGCGGCTTGCACATCATCGCCGTACGCCGCGCCTTGAGTCACACCATTGAAGCGGATGCCGAAAACCTGGTACGAGCCGCCTCCCCGAACTTCGAGGGGAGCTAAAAAGACCACCGGTGCAATTTGCTTCTCGAATTCCCGATCCCGCTGCGTAATGGTCGGGTTATAGAGTTCGATGTCGTAGGAGAAGTCCGTGAGCAGGACCTGCCCGGTCGGCAGCACCAGCATGTTGCCGTAAAAAGACCCATCGATCGGCGCGTTCGGAGGACCCGGAACTTGGTTCAGATTCCTGCCGTCCCACTCGAAAAAGAATGAGGGTGGATTGCCGAACCCGGGGCTCGCCATCATCAGAACCTTGTCGTTCGGCTCCCATGACGCCGGTCCATCCGCGATATTGATATCCCCGACCCCATCGACGGTGGGAAACACCGGTCCCCGCTGCCACTGCCGGCTCCGCGAATTGTAGATTGCCGTGTTGCCGGTACCCGTCGCGCACGTGTTTGAGCCGATGTAGAAGACGGTTCCGTCGGCGCGCAGCACCGCCGGTCCCACCTCGAAAGTCGCGGCTTCCTCGCCGCCGCAACCGGCGGCCGCCGCAGAATCCCACAGCTGGACGATGGTGCTACCGGCGCTGCTCCAGCCACCCGTTTGCGGGCTGTAAAGCTCCGAGTTCGTGCCGTTGGGGATATAGGATGGAAAATAGGGGGCCAGGGGAACATAGGCATCGACGGTCAAAACCTCCCCGTTGGGCAGCAAATTCCAACCTTCCTCGTTATTGGTGTCGTATTTGTTGTTCCCCGTCGCGGTCCAGGTCAGGGTCTTGGGGTCGAGCAACGCGGCCTGCGGGCTACAGCAGTCGGCCTGCATGTAGGTTCCGTTCGGCAGCACCACACTCGAGGCATCTCCGATGGTCTGTCCGAAAACGCCCTGCACGATCTCTTCGACGTCGAAGAATGGCGGCGGCGAGACGGGCGTCCAGGTATCGGCGAGCGGATCGTAGATCGCGCCGAGAGCCGTCCATACCGGGACGAAGAAGTTGTATTCGCCCCCCATGATGATCAGCCGTCCGTCCGGAAGTACGGCCGAGGAATGATAAAGCGGACTGTAGTCGGCGGGCAGTGACGCAATCTCGGTCCAGGATCCGTTCGCATAGCTGCCGTACTGATCGGGCGTCAAGCGCCACCAATCCTGGGCACCGGCGTCCTGCACCAAAACCGTCCCGTCCGTCATGAGGATGGGATTACCGGCACCTCCGTCCGTGCCGAGCAAGAATCCCGGTTGCTGGATCACGGGCGTCCACGGCGAGCCGCCGTTGCCGCTTCTCTGGACATTGGATCGAACCCGTGCCTGCGGCAGCCCGGAGTGACGAGGCGGCAGCGGCTTCAGGCGCGGTAGCTGCTGAGCTTGGGCGCCGAGTGCGCCCAACAGGAGCGCGGTTGCCAGCCCGACCATTCGTGAGACCTTGCTTTTCTTGCGCAGCATGGGGTTCCCCTGAATTGCGAGAATTGAATATTCGGAGACTGAACATCCCGGGTCTCCCGGCGGGAGACTTTTACGTACTGGAAGCGGTAAGACGCCCGAGGGAAGGTGAAATCTTGTTCTCTCGAATTGCGAGCGAGCATAGTACCGGCCCAGCTCGAGCGCAACGTCGCAGCCGCGGCCGGAAGTCTCCTGCCGCGGGGGTGAGCGGGGCTCGATCGAGGCTGTTCATGCGGAAGTGCTCGGCGCCCTTAAAATCATGAAGTTAGCCTCCTGGGGCGTGCTTTTGTTGCCTCCCCTCCCGACCCCTGGTATAAAGCCCGGCTCGTCTTCCTTTCCAGTACCCAGGTGTGTCATGTCGCGAGTCTGCCAAGTCACGGGCAAGCGCCCCATAACCGGTAACACGGTCTCTCACGCGAACAATCGCAAGCGCCGGCGCTTCCTGCCGAACTTGCACACGCAGCGCTTCTGGCTGGAGACCGAGCGGCGTTTCGTCAGTTTGCGAGTGTCCACCCGCGGTCTGCGCACCATCGAGAAGCGCGGTATCGAGGTGGTCGTGGCCGACCTTCGCGCCAAGGGCGTCAAGGTCTAAGGAGCATCCTCCATGCGCGATAAGATCAAACTGGTCTCCTCTGCGGGCACCGGTCATTACTACACCACCACCAAGAACAAGCGTCTGCATCCCGACAAGATGGAGACCAAGAAATTCGATCCGGTGGTGCGCAAGCACGTCGCCTACAAAGAATCCAAGATCAAGTAGCGCCTGCCCGAGCTACCCGAAGTAGAAACCACGCGGCGGGGCATTGCGCCCGCCCTCGTGGGGCGGCGCATCGTCGCGCTACGCGTGCGCGACCGCCGCTTGCGCTGGCCGATCGAGGCCAAGCTCGAGAGCGCGGTTAGCGGCCGGATCGTCCGAAAGGTCGAGCGCCGCGCCAAATACCTGTTGATCACGCTCGATGCGGGTACGCTCATCGTGCATCTGGGGATGTCGGGGAGCTTGCGCATCCTTTCGGCCGAGGCCCCGCCGCGGCTGCACGATCATTGGGACCTCGAGCTCGACAGCGGCAAGACCTTGCGGTTTCACGATCCGCGCCGGTTCGGGAGTCTGCACTGGACCACGGGCGATCCGCTCGAGCATCCGCTTCTCGCAAGGCTCGCCCCGGAGCCGCTGTCCGCGCCGTTCGACGCGGACTATCTCTATCGCGCGACGCGCAAGCGCTCCGTCGCCATCAAGCAGCTCCTCATGAACTCGCACGTGGTCGTCGGGGTCGGCAACATCTATGCGAACGAAGCCTTGTTTCGCGCGGGCATCTCCCCGCGGCGCGCCGCGCGCAGACTCACGCGGGCGGAGGCGAGCGCGCTCGTCGCCGCAATCAAGCGCGTCCTAGCAGAGGCGATCGAGATCGGCGGAACGACTTTGCGGGATTACGTGAACGCCGAAGGGACGCCGGGCTACTTCGCGCAGAAGCTTTTCGTTTATGAGCGCGCGAAGCAGGCATGCCGCGTCTGCAAATCGCCGATCAAGCAACGCGTGCAGGGGCAGCGGTCCACCTACTGGTGCCCGAGCTGTCAGCGCTGAGGGTCCGCGGACGGCTCAGTAGACCAGTCCCTCTCCTGCGCCCCTCGGGTCGGATGCCGCTTCGACCTTGCCCGTGGCGTAATCCCAAGTGATTACTTCCATGTTGCCCCATTGGCGGCTGCCCGCTTCCAATTTGTGGCCCATGGCCTGAAGACGCGCGATTTCGGAATCGCTGAGCGCGCCTTTTTCGTATTCGACCACGTCGGGAAGGTACTGATGGTGATAGCGCGGATCGGATACCACCGCCGCTGCGCTCATGCCGTCCAGATAATCGAGCGTGCCCAAGATGACCATGCTGATGATGTAGCTGCCGCCCGGCGTGCCAATGACCATGAGCCCGCGCGGTGTCTCGATGAAGCTCGGGGTCATGCTCGAGAGCGGACGCTTGTTCGCCGCAATGGCGTTCTCCGCATTGCCGACGAGTCCGAAGGCGTTGGGCGTCCCCGGCTTGATCGAGAAATCATCCATTTCGTCGTTAAGCAGCACGCCGGTCTTCGGGACCATGTCGCCCGAGCCGAAGAATAAGTTGATGGTGATAGTAGCCGCGACGAGATTGCCCTGCGCGTCGAGCACCGACAAGTGCGTGGTGTCCTTGCCGACGGGCGTGCTCTCGATGCCGGGCAGGTAATCGCTCGGCATGGCTTTGTCCGCGCGAATGCTGGTGCGCTGGCCGGCCGCGTAGTCCTTGCTCGTGAGCTGAGCGATCGGCACGGTGACGAAATCCGGGTCGCCCAGATAGACGGCGCGGTCGCGGTAGGCGCGTTGCATGGCCTCGACGACGAGATGCTTGCGCGTCGCCGAATCGACCGCCTTCAGATCGTAGCCCGACAGGATGTCGAGCGCGTCGATCAAGGCCACCCCGCCCGACGAGGGGGGCGAGGCGGACACGATGCGCGCCCCGTGATACTCGCCGTAGAGCGGCTTGCGCTCGACCACCCGATAAGCGGCGAGATCCTCGAGCGTCCAAATGCCGCCGCCGGCGCGAACGCCCTCCACGAGGTCGTGAGCGATCCGTCCCGAATAGAACCCGGCGGCGCCCTGCCGCGCGATCGTCTCGAGTGTCGCGGCAAGCTCCGGCTGCTTGATCAGCGCACCGATCTCCGGCACCTCACCGCCAGGAGTCAGGAATACCCGTGCCGCATCGGGCGAGCGTGCCAGCGCGGCGCGCTTGTACCGAATCGCGTTCTGCAGCCGCTCGTAGAGCGGGAATCCTTCGCGCGCCAGTCGTATCGCGGGTGCGAGACTCACCGTCAAGGGCAGCTTGCCGTAGTGCCGCGCGAGATACTCGAAGGCGGCGGGCTCGCCGGGAATGGCTGCCGCCTTGGGGCCGGTCGTCGATGCGTGTTCGATCGGAATGCCCTGCGCATCGAGATACATGTCGCGGCTCGCGGCGCCGGGCGCCTTCTCGCGCGCGTCCACCATCGTGTCGAGCCCGTCCGAAGCCCGATGCAGCAGATAAAAGCCGCCGCCGCCGATCCCCGAGCTCGTGGGCTCGACCACCGCGAGCGCGGCTGCCACGGCAATCGCCGCATCGAACGCATTGCCGCCGCGCTCGAAGATCTGTTGTCCGGCTTGGCTCGCGAGCGGATGAGCGCTCGCGATCGCTCCTTTATGCGCAGCCGCAGAGGCCATCGCGCCGGCCGGGTCGGCCGTGCGCGGCCGCGGCATCATCGGATGGGCGTGCGCCGGCAGCGGCGGCGTTTCGTCCGCGTAAAGCGGCGCAGCGCCGATCGACGCGGCAAGCCATGCGGCGGCGAGGATCGATCGGGCGCCACTGCGCCGGGCGGCGCACGGGTGAACCGCTTGCACGCCGGACGCCTTCAAGGCTTGCGGTGCCGCTTCAGCTCGACTTCCACCAGGGGATGAACGAACTCGGACACGTTGCCGCCGAGCACCGCGATTTCGCGGACCAACGTCGAGGAGATGAACGTGTATTGCTCTTGCGGCGTCATGAAAACGGACTCGATTTCCGGAGACAGGTGCCGGCTCATATTAGCCAATTGAAACTCGAATTCGAAGTCGGACACCGCCCGCAACCCGCGCACGATCACCGTGAGGCCATTCTGCCGGGCGAAGTCGACCGTGAGCCCCACGTAGCCGCGCACCTCCACGTTGTGCACGTCCGCAAGCACACCGCGCGCCATGTCGACCCGTTGCTCCAGGGAGAACATCGGCGCCTTGTTGGGATTCGCGGCGATTGCGACCACGACCTTGTCGAAAATGCTCGCGGCACGGCGCACCAGATCGTGATGGCCGTTGGTGATCGGGTCGAAGGTCCCCGGATATACAGCGGTCCTTTTGTTCATTGTTCCAACCGCGACCTGACGCGCGCCAGATGATAACCCACCTCGCCCGCCGACTTCGATTTAAGCAGCTCCCACCCGGCGGGCAGCGGCGGCGCACCGGCCTGGCGCTCGCCCTCGAGATACACCCACCCGCCGTCGTTGATCCAGCCGCCCGCCTCGATCAGTTGCACATATTGCGGCAGGGCCGCCTGTCCGAAGGGCGGATCCAGAAAAATCAGGTCGTACGGCTCGCCGGGGGTTGCGAGATAGCACGCGGCGGAGGCGTGCACCACGCGAGCCTTCGCGGTGCCACCCAGCCGCTCGAGCTCCTCGCCGAGCGTGTGGGCGACCGCCGCGGCCTCGTCGACGAACACCACCTCGCGGGCGCCGCGCGACAGGGCCTCGAGGCCGAGCGCGCCGGACCCGGCGAAGAGATCCAGGCAGCGCGTGCCCGCCACGGAGAATTGCAGCCAGTTGAACAAGGTCTCGCGGACCCGGTCGGGCGTCGGCCGCAGCCCCGGCGAGTCGGGAAAACTCACACGCCGGCCGCGCCAGCCGCCGCCGACGATGCGCAGTGAATTGCGCTTGCCGGGCGCGGGTTTTTGGGATTTCGGTGAAGTCACGCCGCGTATCATACCTTCCCCTTCCCGCACCGTCGTGCGCGCGTCCTCTGCTAAGCTTTGCGACATGACGAACGAAGCCGACAAGCCCGGCGTGCGCGGGTTCTTCAAGCGGCTGCGCGCGAAGATCAACGTGGGTCCCGCCTGGCTCACCACCGACATCAAGGAGCTGCTGCCGGGCCGCAAGATCGATGCCGAGATCCTGGACGACCTTGAAACGCGCCTCATCAGCGCCGACGTCGGGATGGAGGCGGCGGGGCGGATTCTCGATGAGCTGCGGCAGCGCGTCGCCCGCAAAGAGCTCAACGACGTCGACGCCCTGCTTGCGGCCCTCCACGGCGCGATGGTGGACATCCTTCGGCCCGTCGAGCAGCCGCTCGCCATCGATGCCACCCACAAGCCGTATGTGATCCTGGTGGTGGGGATCAACGGCGCCGGGAAAACCACGACCATCGGGAAGCTCGCCCACCGGCTGCTCGCCGAGGGCCGCACCGTCATGCTGGCGGCGGGCGACACGTTCCGGGCGGCCGCGCGCGAGCAGCTCACCATTTGGGCCGAGCGCAACCGGGTGCCGATCATTGCCCAGCAATCGGGCGCCGAGCCCGCCGCGGTCATTTTCGACGCGCTGCAGGCGGCGCGGGCACGTCAAATAGACGTGCTGATCGCCGACACCGCCGGACGCCTCCACACCCAGGCGCATCTGATGGATGAGCTGAAGAAAGTGAAGCGTGTCCTGGCTCGCCTGGATCCCACGGCGCCGCACGAGGTGCTGCTCATTCTCGACGGCACCATCGGGCAGAACGCCGTGTCGCAGGCGATCGAGTTCAACAAGGGGCTCGGCGTGACCGGCCTGGTCGTGACCAAGCTCGACGGCACGGCCAAGGGCGGCGTGGTGCTCGCCATTGCCCAGAAGCTCGGCATACCGATCCGCTTCGTGGGGGTTGGCGAGGACACGGAGGATTTCGGCGTGTTCAACGCCGCCGAATTCGCTTCGGCGCTGCTCAAGATGCCGGACGAGGCGGCATGATCCACTTCGATCAGGTGCAAAAGCGCTATCCCAGCGGCCGCGAGGCGCTCGCGGGCGTGTCGTTTCGCATCGAGCCGGGCGAGCTCGTGTTTCTCACCGGACATTCCGGGGCCGGCAAGAGCAGCATCCTCAAGCTGATCGCGCTCATCGAGCGCCCGACGCGCGGCCAGGTGTTCATCAACAATCAAAACACCGCCTCGATCAAGCCGCGCGGCATCCCGCAATTCCGCCGCGGCTTGGGGGTAGTGTTCCAGGACCATAAGCTCCTGATCGATCGCCCCATCGCGGACAACGTCGCCCTGCCGCTCATCGTCGCCGGCGTACCACGGCGCGAGATCGAGAAGCGCCTGCGGGCGGCGCTCGACCAAGTCGGGTTGCTCGGCAAGGAACGCAACCGCCCGCTCGAGCTGTCCGCCGGCGAGCAACAGCGGGTCGGCATCGCCCGCGCCATCATCGGCAAGCCCGCCCTGCTCATCGCCGATGAGCCGACGGGCAACCTCGATCCTGACCTCGCGCTCGAGGTCATGCGCCTGTTCAAGCGGTTCAACGACGTCGGGGTCACGGTCGTCATCGCCACGCACGACGTGCACCTCATCGATCGATTCGCGGCGCGACGAATCGTGCTCGAAGAGGGTCGTGTGGCGGATGGCGCCCCGCCGCAAGTCGCCGCGGCGATCGCCGCGGCGACCTGAAAATGCCGGCAGTCCTCAACACCTGGTTGTCCCGCCACGCGCAAACCCTCATGGGCTCGCTCGGCCGAATCGTCCAGCACCCTCTCGCCACCGGCATGACCATGTCGGTCATCGCGTTGGCCCTTGCCCTGCCGCTGTTCTTGAATCTGCTCCTGCAAAACACGCGCGCAGCGACGGCGGATTGGAATCAGGCATTCGAGCTCTCGGTGTATCTCACCAGGAAGGCCGGCACCGATCGCGCCGAGTCGATCGCGAAGCAGCTGCGCGCGCGCTCCGATGTCATCCGGGTGAGGGTGGTCAGCGCCGACGAGGCGTTGGTGGAGTTTCGAGAATCCTCGGGCTTCGGCAAGGCGCTCAATCTGCTCGACAGCAATCCCTTGCCGAATACCCTCATCGTCACGCCATCGCTCGCCGCCAGCACCTCCGAGGGGACGCAGGCCCTCAAGGCTCAAATCGCCGCACTTCCCGATGTGGACACGGTCCAACTGGATACCGAGTGGGTGCAGCGCCTGAATGCGATACTCGAGGTGGTGCGGCGGGTGATCTGGCTGACCGGAGCCCTGCTGGCGCTGTCCGTGGTGCTCGTGGTCGGCAACACCATCCGTCTCGACATCCTGAACCGCCGTGCCGAGATCGAGGTGATGAAGCTGGTCGGAGCCACGGATGGATTCACCCGCCGCCCCTTTCTTTACAGTGGCGTCTGGTACGGGCTCGGCGGCGGCGTGATCGCCGTGATCGTGGTCGCGATCGCGTCCACCTTGCTCGCGGCCCCCATTGCCCATCTGGTCGCGTTGTACGGCAGCCAATTTCACCTCGAGGGCTTGAGATTCGGCGCGGTGGCATCCATTTTAGGCCTGTCGGTCGCGCTCGGATGGTTGGGCTCATGGATTGCTGCGACGCGGCACATTCGCGCCGTGGACCCCTAAGTCCATAATATTCCTACGCTTTATTGCCCAGAACTTTGCGCGACGGGCGTACTCTAAGTATTAGCACTCTCGTCTTGGGAGTGCTATATGAGGAGTGATACTATTGAGTCGAAAAGTGAATGGAGGCCGCATGAGCTCTGCCCTGGTCGCTAAACAAACTGGATTGGTGTTCGCGGGTCCCATCGGGAGTCTGGATTCGTACATCGATCGCGTGTCGCAGATCGCGGTCCTGTCGAAGGAAGACGAGGTCGCGCTCGCGACCCGCTTTCGCTCGGAAGGGGATCTCGAGGCTGCACGGCAGCTCGTCCTGTCGCACCTGCGGTTCGTGGTGCACATCGCGCGCGGCTATCTCGGTTACGGGCTGCCGATGGGCGATCTCGTGCAAGAAGGAAACGTCGGCCTGATGAAGGCCGTGAAGCGGTTCGATCCGGGCGTGGGTGTGCGGCTCGTGTCCTTTGCCGTCCACTGGATCCGGGCGGAGATCCATGAGTACGTGCTGCGCAACTGGCGGCTCGTGAAAGTCGCGACCACCAAGTCGCAACGCAAATTGTTCTTCAACCTGCGCCGCATGAAGAAGAACCTCGCTTGGCTGTCGGATGAGGAAACCCGGGCGGTTGCCAAAGAGTTGGGTGTGGAAGAGCGCGACGTGCGCGAGATGGAGCAGCGTCTGTCGGCGCGCGACATGTCGTTCGACCCGGCGCCGGACACCGACGAAGAGGAGACCTATTCTCCGGCCATGTACTTGCCGGCTGGCAATGCCGATCCCGCGATCGAAGTCGAGCGTGAAGAGTGGGAGGAGGATTCGAGCGATCGTCTGAGCGTCGCGCTCGAGAAGCTCGATGAGCGAAGCCGAAACATCTTGAAGCGTCGCTGGATGACGGACGACAAGGCCACCTTGCACGAGCTCGCCGACGAGTACGGAATTTCCGCGGAGCGGGTGCGCCAAGTCGAGACCAATGCCATCAGCAAGCTCAAGGGTCTCATGGCGGTTCCTGCCTGATCTTGCGCGCCCGGCGATGGGTGCTCGATCGCGCCGGCGCGCGCTCTTAGTTTCCGCGGGCGCCGCGATTCTCGCCGGCGCCCCCGGTTTTTCGTCGACCAGCTTCAAGCTCGAGAGCACCGCGGTCGTCGCCCAGGGCTACTTCGCCGACGAGCAGGTTTTCAACGGCTATGGCTGCACCGGCGGCAATGTGTCTCCACCGCTGCGATGGAGCGGCGCGCCGAGCGGCACCAAGAGCTTCGCGATTACCTTGTTCGATCCCGACGCGCCGGGTGGGTCGGGGTGGTGGCACTGGGCAATCTACGACATCCCGGGCGCGGTGAGCGCGCTCCCGCCGGGCGCGGGCAACCCGAAGGGTGAGCTGCCGCACGGTGCCGTCCAAGGCCGTACGGACTTTGGCTTCGCGGCCTATGGGGGCCCTTGCCCGCCGCCGCACGCCAAGCCGCATCGCTACGTGTTCACACTCTACGCGCTCGCAACGGAGCACCTCGGATTGCCTTCGGGCACACCCGCCCGTGAGATCGACGCGGCGATCAAGTCGCACTCGCTCGCCGCGGCCAGCTTCACCGCGCTCTACGGGCGCTGAAGGAACCCCCTTCGGCGGGCGGATGCATCGCCCCGGGCGCACCCTGCGGCAACCATCTTATCGGCGCCCACCCGGTGTGCCTCGAACTGTATTGCATCGGCAATCGAAGCCGACGGGATTGTGAAATCCCCTCTACGGTTGCGCCGTGGTGTTGTAAGTGCTCGACCTTTCTCTCCGGTGGAAACGCCGCAAAGCGCTCTGCAAATTCCGCCGGGTTGACCGTCAGCGCGGTGGCCTGATCGGCGCGTGCAATGAGCGGGAGTGCGTCGTTTACAGCTCGTGTCGCTGGACGGCTTGAATCCCAGGCCACGAGGATATGGTGCCCCGAATCCCGTCATGGACGGAGCGCGCCGCCTCGCATTTTAATGTGGCGTTAGTGTCGGTTTAACCTGCGCGCCGCATGATTGGGATGGGCTGGCTTGCCGGGGCTTAACATGGGGAACGCGTTAATGGCGCCATCACGGATTGCTCCCGCCGCACCGTCGAATGAATCGCTGCACGATGATGCCGGTCCGGATTCAGCGCTCTGCGCGCTGACCGACTTCCGGCAGCACAACCCCATCACGGTGGAGATCGACTGCCGTATCGAAGATGCACTTGCTGAAATGAGCAGGTGGGGGGTCAACGCGCTTCTGGTGACCCGCCAGGAGTTAGCCGCGGTGGATTTGCAGGTGGTCGGCCTGATCACCTTTTACGACATCGAGTGCAGGCGCCGGTTCAGCCAGAAGATTCCGGGGGAGCACAATGGCATCGTCCGAGTGGGTGAGGTGATGACCGCCTGGGATGAGCTGGCATTGGTGAAGTACGAGTCGCTGAGAAGCCTCCCGACGAGTAATCTCCATGAGATATTCCAGGGCACGGGCCTCACACATTTGTTGGTGGTCGAATTCCGCGATGATGACTCGGTGGTCGCGAGAGGCCTGTTGTCCCGGTCAGCCATCGACCATCTCCAAGACCGCCCCCCGCTCGCTCCAGCAGGTTGATCTTCATCGATCATGTCGAGCCGCTCCAAGAATCTGTCCACCCCGGCGGCTGCGTATGAGAGCATTCTAATTGTGGACTAACCTCAGTCTAATCAGGCGGCGATGCAATCGCCGAGTGAGGGAGTCATCGTGCGGATACTCATCGTCGAGGACGACAAAAAGCTGGCGGAATTCATTGCGCGCGGGCTGCGCGCGGAGCGGTTCGCCGTCGATCTCGCGGCAAATGGGCGCGAGGGAGAGGCTCACCTCGGTTCCTACGAATACGACCTGCTGATTCTCGACCTCATGCTGCCGCAGATGAGCGGCACGGAGTTGTTGCGTCGCGCACGTCAAGCCCACGCTTCGTTACCGGTGTTGGTCCTTACCGCACGCGATGCGATCGAAGACAAGGTGAGTCACTTCGAGGCGGGTGCAGATGACTATCTGACCAAGCCTTTCGATTTCGCCGAACTCCTGGTGCGTATCAGGGCACTGTTGCGGCGAACACCGGTCGAGCGGGTTGACGTTCTGCGCATCGCCGATCTCGAACTGAACCGGCTGACCCAGCTGGTGAGGCGAGGCGGTCATCGTATCGATCTGACGTCGAAGGAATACGCGCTTTTTGAATATCTCCTGTGCTCACCCGGCCGCGTGTTCTCACGAACGATGATTCTCAATCATGTATGGGATCAGAGCTTCGAGGGTGTCACGAACATCGTTGACGTGTACGTACGGTATCTCAGGAAGAAGGTCGACGAGCCGTTCCCGATAAAGCTGATTCATACCGTGCGCGGCGTGGGCTATTGCGTGCGGGACGGCGCGACGAGCGGAACTTGAATGAATCCCAGATCGCTGGTGTTCCGGTTGGGGGCCTGGCACACCCTGCTCCTGAGCGTGACCTTCGTTCTCGTGGGGACCGGCACGTTTTTTGCCCTCCAGCATTATCTGCGGTCGAGTTTGCGTGACTCGTTGAGCCGACGTTCCCTCCAGGTCGAGCAGATTCTGCTTGCAGCGCCGCCGCACTCGACCAGCAATTCGATTGCCCGGGACATCGAGACTCGCATCGCTCCGGAATTCAATAACCGGTTTGTCCGGGTTACCTCATCTTCCGGCGATATTGTCTATCGTTCGGGACCGCCGGCCGACCGGAGCTTCGACCCCGCCGCTGTGGACGATGCGGCTCCGTTCGATCCTAGTCGGAGGGGGCCGACACAGACGCAGATTCTGCCCGAAAGACATCTGATGATTCGAACGGGGAGCGTGCGTGCCCCCGCGGGAACGTATCAGCTCGAGGTGGGCGCCTCGACCGCCGGCATGGAGGAGGTCTTGAATCGGCTGCTGGACTTGCTGGCCGTACTGCTTCCAATACTCATCGTTTGCGCAGCTGCCGGCGGCTACTGGTTGGTGGTTTGGGCATTGAGACCCGTCGACCGCCTTTCGCAGACCGCGGAGCAAATGAGCTTGCAAAACCCCACGCTTCGCCTCCCCGTCTCACGGTCCGGCGACGCGCTCGAGCGATTGAGCGTCTCTCTCAACAATATGCTCGGCCGGCTGCTTGATTCCGTACAGTCCTCGCGACGCTTTCTGGCGGATGCCTCCCACGAACTGCGCACTCCGCTCACGGTCATCAAGGGGGAGCTGCAGGAGCTGACGCACGAGGAGAATTTGAGCAAGAGCGAGGTCCGCGAGCGCGTCGGCAGCGTGCTCGAAGAAGTGGGACGCCTGGAGCATCTGGTTGCGGGACTGCTGGTTCTTTCCCGGCTGGATGCCGGCGAGACGCAAACGGCATGGGTGGAAGTTGACCTTGCGGAGCTCTCGCTCAGCACGGCCGAGCAGATGCGCCTCATGGCCGAGGACAGGGATATCCGGATTGAAACCTCCTCGCTCGTGACCGCCGTCATTCTCGGAGACAAGCCACGATTGAAACAGATCATCGTCAACCTTTTGGACAACGCCATTCGGTTCACCGGCGCCGGCGGAACGGTGGCGCTGCAGACCCGCACATCCGAGGAAGGCAGCCTGCTCGCGATATCGGATACGGGTATAGGGATACCGCAGGCGGCGATTGCGCAGATATTCGACCGGTTCTACCGAGTAGATCCATCGCGCTCCCGCGAAGATGGTGGTGCGGGCCTCGGACTTGCGATCGTGAAGTCGATCTGCCTGGCGCACGGGGCGGAAATCCATGTGGAAAGCCTGCCTTCGATCGGCAGCACCTTTCGCATTTGGTTTCCACGGCGCTCGAGGGTACCGACGGGCTCGCCCGACGGCGCCGGGACGGCAGCTGCAGAGAAAGAGCCGCCATCGGTGCGGGTCGGCACGGTATCGCTTAGTTCATGAGGCAGTTCACCCCCCGGGACCTTTCTAATGCGGCGCGAGCAGGTTTTTAATCTCGGCACCCTATGCTGATCGGATCAATGAGTTCCACAGAAAACTCCTGTCCGATGCATTCAATCCCCGTCGAAAAGAGACAAGGCGGGTCCCGGTCTGCGTCGACGATCCGCCCCTGTTGCGATCGGTCTCTCGTGGTGCAGGCACAGTCGGGAGAATATCGCGCCTTCGACGCGCTCACGCGAAAGTATCGACCGCGGATCCTGGAGCTCGCAATGCGCTATACACGCAATGCCGAGGACGCAGAGGATATCGTACAGAACACGTTCTTAAAGGCGTTCAGGGCGCTGAGACACTTCCGCGGCGACTCGGCTTTTTATTCCTGGCTACACCGCATCGCCATCAACACGACGAAAACGGCCTTGACGGCTCGCCGCAGGGATTTGAGCCTCAGGGCCCCCACCCTCGGGGATTTCGAGTCGGATGAAGATGCCGGCGCGCCAAAGGATTGGGACACGCCGGAGGAGTTGGCGCTCACGGACGAAATCTTTCGTGCGATCAAAGCCGCGATCGGAGAGCTCTGCGAGGAACAGCGTGGCGCCATCGTTCTGCGGGAATTGGAGGGACTGAGTTACGCGGAGGTCGCATCGAAAATGTCGTGTCCCATCGGCACGGTGCGCTCGCGGGTCTTTCGCGCGCGGGAGACCATCGACATCCAGTTACGGCGGGTTTCTGACCATGGGCTGTCGCGCGTGAACCGCGTGAGGCTGCGCAAATGCTGCGAAGTGGAGGGGGAGGCGTCGGCCTGACCGCTTCGTCACGCGGACCAAGGATGGTTGGCCGGGTCACTGGGGAGAGGTCTTCATAATCGAGAGAGCATCGATCACGGGGCGTCCACGCGCCGCCTTGGTTGCCACCCGCATCGCATCCAGCAACGCCCGCGCATCCTCCACGAAGCCGATCAATACGAGCTTGCCATCCTCGCAATTCACATCGATGTGCAGATCATTAACGTCAGGGGCCGCACGCAATGCGGCTTTGACATGCATCGCCAATCCAGCGTCGCACCTTGTCATGGGTTCCGCAGAAACTGCCGCGGGCTGGGCGTTTTGTGCGTGGACGCAGCCGCACGCCGCGCCAAGAAGGAGCAGCGCTGTAACTGATCTCACGAGACTCATCATTACCTCGAACCACGCCCCTGCAGCCGGACGGCGCTCCTAGTCAAAGTGAATGGCTATTGTTTAACATCCCGGTGGCATAGTAAATCCGTCCAATGCCGCGTCCATCTCCCGGCCGGCGCCCGAAATCGCCGCGCCTTTTTCCTACACAGCAGCACCGAAGGGCACGATGGTCCTGCGGCGAGGCGGGGGGGCATGACCTCTTTGATGGAGGTGCGCAGTTCTCGATTGCGGAGCTGGACTTCACTGCGTCGTCGTCGGTTCTCATTAGGACATCGTTAGGGCTTCATTAAGCGTCTCTCATCCTGATGCGAGTTAAGCACCAGACGACTCGCGAATCTCCCGCACCGATGAGCCGCGGAACCCGACATGCGTTCGCCGGGTCGAACTGTATGAGGCGATGAACGTGTTAAAGCGAAGCATTCCCGCGCCGAGGAATTGCTGTCGAGAGGTTTCCTCATGTTTGGCCCACGAATGCATTGGATGGCGATGGCAGCAATGCTTTTCCTCGGAATCGGGTCCTCCACTTCGGTGATGGCTCATTCGGGCGGCGGTGGCGGCGGCCATGGCGGTGGCGGCGGCCATTTCGGCGGCGGGGGCGGTCACTTTTCAGGCGGTCGTGGCTTCGGCGGCCACGGTGGTTATGGCGGTGGCTGGCACGGTGGTTATGGCGGTGGCTGGCACGGTGGTTATGGCGGTGGCTGGCACGGTGGTTATGCTGGTGGATACCGCGGCGGTTACGGCTGGCGGGGCGGTTACGGCTGGCGGGGCGGTTATGGCGGCTGGGGGGGATGGGGTTGGGGATGGGGCGGACTCGGGCTGGGTCTGTACTTTGCGAGCCTGCCCCTTTACTACGACACGTTTTGGGCCGACGGGGTGCCGTACTATTACGCCGACGGCAATTACTTCCAGTGGGATGGGAACGCGGGCGAGTATGAAACCGTCAATCCACCCGCCGACGTGCAGCGCCAAGCCGATGCGCTCTCTCCGGACCTGATCGCCTATCCCAAGAACGGCCAAACTCAAGCGCAGCAAGCCACCGACAAGTCCGCCTGCCGCAGCTGGGCCACCGCACAGAGCGGCTTTGATCCCACGCAATCGAGCGCCGCAGATACCACAGCCGAATCCAATACCAAGAGGTCGGATTACATGCGAGCGCAGGCGGCTTGCTTGCAGGGCCGCGGCTACAGCGTCGAATAGTTGCCAGCGCGACGTCCTTGTCCGTCCCGAAAGCGCCCTGCTAAACACCGCCGAACCGAGGTCGCGGCGGTACTTGCTGCGATATCTTCAATACTCTGAAGGCCCTCCGCTTGACGGTGTCCAATACGACCGAGAACAAGAGCGTGCCCGCCAGCACCGCCCCGACCGTCGAAGCCGCGAGCGAATGCATGAGCGTGCCGGTAACCGCGAGGGTCCCGGCAATCGTCACGTCCAGCAACGAGGAAAGCAAAAGGAGGTTGCCCGGTCGGGAATACCAGAAATTGCGACGCTCCCGAACGACAAAAACAGTCGCCTGACCCGCAAAGACCAACGTGATGAAGGCTAGCGTCCGAAGTTCGGCAATGCCGAGTTGGAGAACATATTTCCCGGCCGCCACGACTCCGATGATGAACAGCAACCCCGTCAGAGCGAGCATGGCGGTGGCGGCCGTGAATGCGTTCATGCGCCATTTGTCGGGCTTCGCAGACGGTGTGGTCGCATCCGCGGTCAGCGACATCGTCAGGAAGTCTCCCGTGATCAGCATGAGGGCCATGAGCATCGGCGTGAGTATCGCGTGGCCGGTCATGACCAGCCCCGCACCCAGGAAGAGGACGAGCTCGATTTTTTTATCAGCGCGTTGAGCGTGTAGGTGAGGACGCGCTCTGCAGGACGATGGCGGCCTCGAGCATCCAGGGCACGGGCTCCCAGAAGCGCCGCGCAACTCTCACCTGCAGCGATACCGGCGGTTCATCGATGGCGTTCGGCCCGTATCGCAGCAGTCGAGCGGCCGCCTCTTCGGACGTGAGGCCGCCGGCCGTTTGACGGCTCGCCTCCTCGTCGCATGGCGAAGAAGCACTATAGGGACTACGTGTATCTCCTTAGTGGCTACCGTAGATGCAGCGCTGCACGGTCGAGCTGCCGACGGTATCATGCGGTCGCCAGCCCTAGTTTGCTCCGTGATCCATGAAATTTCACATCTCGCATCGCTGGAGGTCGCAGGATTTCGCGCCTGGGCGTGATGTCGCCCTTGCGCTGGCGCTAAAAGGAGTTCTTCTGGTGACGCTTTATCTGCTGTTTTTTGGCGCCACCCACCGTTCGCCTTCGGACGCGCGCGCCACCTCGGATGCGCTCCTCGGGGCGAGCGCATCGAAGCATGTTCCATGAGCTCTTCGACTCTCATCGACCTGTCGCGGCTGCAGTTCGCCGTCACGGCGATGTACCATTTTTTGTTCGTGCCGCTCACTTTGGGGTTGTCGCTCCTGGTCGCCATCATGGAGAGCACCTACGTCATGACCGGCCGCGCGATCTGGCGCGACATGACGCGCTTTTGGGGCATCCTGTTCGGGATCAATTTCGCGATGGGCGTCGCCACCGGCATCACGATGGAGTTTCAGTTCGGCACCAATTGGGCTTATTACTCCCACTACGTCGGCGACATCTTCGGCGTGCCGCTCGCCATCGAAGGCCTGATGGCCTTCTTCCTCGAAGGCACGTTCATCGGGCTTTTCTTCTTCGGCTGGGATCGTCTGAGCCGCCGCCAGCACTTGGCCGTCACGTGGCTGGTGGCGGTCGGGAGCAACCTGTCGGCGCTCTGGATCCTCATCGCCAATGCCTGGATGCAAAATCCCACCGGGGCGCACTTCAATTCCACGACGATGCGCATGGAACTCGATTCGATCCGCGACGTGATCTTCAACCCGGTGGCGCAGTCCAAGTTCGTTCACACCGTGAGCGCAGGATACGTGACCGGAGCCATGTTCGTCCTCGCGATCAGCGCGTGGTACATGATCAACAGGCGCCATATCGAGTTTGCGAAGCGCTCCGCGACCGTCGCGATCAGCTTCGGATTGGCTTCAGCCCTATCGGTGGTCGTACTGGGCGACGAGAGCGGGTACAACGTGACCGAGCATCAGAAGATGAAGCTCGCGGTCATCGAGAGCGAATGGCACACCGAGCCCGCGCCGGCGCCGTTTACGATCTTCGGACTTCCCGATATGGCGACTCATGAGACCCACGCGCGGATCGAGGTGCCCTGGATGCTGGGGCTCATCGCGACTCGCTCGGCGGACACGCAAGTGCCGGGGATCTTTGAACTCGTCGATCGTGCCAGGCAGCGGATCATCAGCGGCATCCCCGCCTCCGACGCGCTGAGGGTGCTGCGCAAGAATCCCGATGATCCCCTCGCGCGGCAGACGCTCAAGGAACATGCCGAGGATCTCGGCTACGCGCTGTTGCTTCGTAAGTATGTCGATGATCCGGCTCAGGCGACGGCGGCACAAATCGACAGGGCGGCCTGGGACACAGTGCCCTCGGTCGCCCCGATCTTCTGGTCATTTCGTGTCATGGTCGCGCTCGGCTTCTTCTTCATCGGGCTGTTCTCGTTCGGGTTCTACCTCGCCGCCCGTCGACGCATCGCACAGAGCAGTGCCTTCTTGAAAATCGCCCTTTGGACTCTGCCGCTGCCGTGGGTCGCCGCCGAACTCGGTTGGTTCGTGGCCGAACATGGCCGCCAGCCGTGGGCGATCGAGGGCGTTTTGCCGACGTTTCTGGCGGTCTCTCCGATTCCAACCTCGAGCGTAGCGACGAGTCTCGCGGGGTTCGTCGTTTTCTACACCGTGCTTGCGGTCATCGATGTCTTTCTCCTCAAGAAATACGTGAAGCTCGGCCCGGCACCGGTGGGTTCGCATGATATTGCAGGCGATCTCACGCCGGATTCCCTTGTCGCGGGCAGTCGCCCGTAGAGGAGCCGTCATGTTCTTCGACTACGCGACGCTGAAATTCATCTGGTGGCTTCTGCTTGGCATCCTCTTGATCGGTTTCGCGGTCATGGACGGGTTTGATCTTGGGGTCGGGATGTTGTTGCCGTTCATCGCACGCACCGACACCGAGCGCCGCGTCGTGATCAATACCGTCGGACCCGTTTGGGAAGGCAATCAAGTGTGGCTGATCTTGGGCGCGGGTGCGATCTTTGCGGCGTGGCCTGCGCTGTACGCGGCGAGCTTTTCCGGATTTTATCCGGCGATGCTTCTGGTCCTCGCCGCGCTGATTCTGCGGCCGGTTGGTTTCAAGTTCCGCAGCAAGATGCCCGGACTGCGCTGGCGCAAGAGCTGGGATTGGGCCTTGTTCGTCGGAGGCGCAGTGCCCGCGCTGGTCTTCGGCGTCGCCATGGGAAATCTGCTGAAAGGGGTTCCTTTCAGCTTTGATTCCGAGCTTCGCGCCACCTACACCTTCGGCTTGTTCGACTTGTTGAATCCCTTTGCAATTCTCTGCGGGGTCGTCAGCATCGCGATGCTCTTGACGCATGGCGCGGTGTACCTGGCCGTCAAGACGGACGGTGAGGTGGCACGCCGGGCCCGGACGATTTCGCGGCTCGCCGCCGTTGCCTGGGTACTGCTGTTCTCACTGGCCGGCCTGTGGCTGTGGCGCGGACCGTTCGGGTACGCCGTCACCGCAGGGGCGTTGCCGGATGCCATGCCCGATCCTTTGGCAAAGGTCGCGATGGCCCAAAGCGGCGCCTGGCTCGCCAACTACCGCCGCTTGCCCGCCACCTTGATTGTCCCCGCTCTGGGTCTGGCGGCTCCCGTGCTCGTCGCCGCTTTGTCGGGATCGAGACGACGGCTTGCGGTGTTCGTCGTTAGCAGCCTCGGCATCGCCGGGGTCATCGGCTCGATGGGAGTCAGTTTGTTCCCGTTTCTGCTCCCATCCTCCTCTCATCCGCAGAGCAGCCTCACGGTGTGGGACGCCTCGAGCAGTCATCGAACCCTCGGCATCATGCTGATTGCCGTGATCATCTTTTTGCCGATCGTGCTCGCGTACACGGCCTGGGTATATCGCGTCATGCGCGGGCCCGTGACGAGCACGTACATCGAAGCTAATCGCGAGACGAGTTATTGAGGAACGAACATGTGGTATTTCAGCTGGATGCTGGGTGTCGGTTTGGCGTGCGCGTTCGCGATCCTGAACGCCATGTGGTTTGAACTGGATGCGGATCGGCACGCCGGCGACCGCCCCGCCGACACGACTAACCTTCCATGAGGCAGGACGGCGCCCTATGAAAGCACTCCCGCATCTCTATCGCGTCGCCGCTCACGGATCGGTGGCCGGGACGGTGCGGGTGACTTCGCCCGAACTGCCGCCGATGGCCACCGCCCCTCCTCCGGAATTCGACGGACCGGGCGGGGCATGGTCGCCCGAGACACTGCTCGTCGCTTCCATCGCAGACTGTTTCATCCTGACGTTTCGCGGCGTATCGCGGGCCGCCCGCTTCGATTGGGAAGAGCTGGAAGCCCGGGATCGACCATGGTAAGGCGCGGGAGCTTCTGGAACGCGCCGAAAAGGTTTGTTTGGTGGCCAATTCGCTGAGCGGGGCACGGGTGCTCGAGATCCAAGTCCTCGAAAGTTGGGATTCGGTCCCCGCTCGCTCGTGATCCGCGCCAAGGCGGCGCCCACCCTCAACCTCGGCTCAGCCGCGGCGCCGAGAAGCCCCGCACGCCCGCTGGCGCCAACCGCCGGACTCGGCGGGCTTGAACTTGGCCTCCGTCGAGCTCTTGCGCAAGCTCGCGGCGCTGTTCATCTCCACGCCGAAACCTTGCGCCAAGCTTCGTTGCAAGGCATGCCAGGGAAGACTCCATGATTCCGATGCTTCATTCGAAACCGGTGGCATTCGAGTCACGCTGCGTGGCCCACCGCAATGTCCACCGGCTCGGCAAGCATCTGCGCTCGCAGCTTCGGCCAGTCGATCAATCGCAATTGCCCATTCATATCCTCGACCAGGGAGGAGCAGCTCTCAACCCAGTCCCCGTCGTTGCAGTAAAGGACGCCCTCGATCTCGCGCATCTCCGCGCGATGGATGTGGCCGCAGACCACGGTATCGACACCGCGCTTGCGCGCCGCCTGGGCGACCGATTCCTCGAAGCTGCCGATGTACTGACAGGCCTTTTTGGTTTTGTTCTTCAGGTAGGAGGACAAGGACCAGTGAGGCAGGTCGAACAACCGGCGCCACCAGTTGATGTACGGATTGAGCGCGAGCAGCACGTCGTAGATGTTGCTGCCGAGCTTGGCGAGCCAGGGACTGAACTTGACCACGCTGTCGAATTCATCGCCGTGCAGGACGAGCATCCGAAGTCCATTGGCACCCTGATGAATGTAGTCGCGATGGATTTCGAGGTTACCGAACACCGCACCATCGAATTCGCGGAAAACCTCGTCGTGATTGCCAGGCACGAAAATGACCTTGGTCCCCCGCTTCGCCTTGCCGAGAATCGTCCGGACCACGTTGTTATGCGTCTGAGGCCAGAACATGCTCTTTTGCATGCTCCAGACGTCGACGATATCGCCCACCAGAAACAGATAGTCCATTTCGACGTGGTGCAGGAAATCGAGTAGAAGCTCGGCGCTGCATCCCTTGAAGCCGAGATGAATGTCGGAAACGAAGACCGATCGCAGCTTGATCGGCGCGGGCGCATTGCGCTCCACCATGACGTGACCTCCGAAGCTACTAGGCTTCGGGGGGTCAGCATCGCAATGCGATGTGACGAATGGATGACTCGATAAAGAACTTTTCTTTACAAGACAAAGGACTTACGGGCAAAACATCGCGAGGAACGCGAAATGTGATGCGGATCACGTTCATCCGGGGCGCGAGAAGCGATAGCCGATACCGCGGATAGTAGTGATGTAGGCCCCGTACCCCGGCTCGCTCAAAACCTTGCGCAGCCGCTGCACGTTCACATCGACCGTGCGCTCATCCACATGGCAGTCATCGCCCCAGACCTGGGCGAGGAGCTGCGTCCGGTTGAAGGTTCGTCCTGGATGCGACATGAGAAACTCGAGCAGCCTGTACTCGGCTCCGCGCAAGTTGATGTATCGGCCGCGCGCACTCACCCGATTGGTCGCAGCATCCAACACCAGATCGTCGCAGGACAGCGCCGACGACTGGGCCTCGTGGGTGCGCGCGCGAAGTACCGCCGATACGCGTGCCACCACTTCGCGCAACGAGAAGGGCTTCGCAATGTAATCGTCGACCCCGAGGTTCAGGCCGGACACTACGTCCTGCTCGGCCGCGAGCGCGGACAGGATAATGAGCCGGACGGTGTGGGTGGGGCGAGCGCGTCGGGCACCTTGAATCAGATCCAGGGCGAAGCGGCCCGGCATGTTCCAATCGAAGATGACCAGATGCGGAGGCCGCTCCGTGACCGCCGTTACGGCCGCCGCACCGTCGCTGACCGCACGAACCATGAAGCCTGCTTCGGCGAGCCTCTGACGGAGCGGCTCGACTGAGGCCGGATCCCGATCGACGATGAGAATCTGCTTGTGTGGGTCGGCGGCCGGCATGGCGACCCGACATTAGTAGAGATGCAGCTTTACAGTTCGTTGACGCTTTTATGACCCTTGGCAGGAAATGGCTAATTTCGCCGCGAGGGAGCCGCCGCGGGGAGCGGCGCCGCGAGGCTGCGCTCGACCGCGCGCACGGACACTTGGCTGTAGCCGCGCAAGGACGCCGGCCGCGGCGCGCCGGGGCCGGCATCGTCCGCCGCATTCCACGCCGCGAGCAACAGCCCGAACGCCAGCCAGTTGAGCGCCGCCTCGCGACGCTGCGACCAGAGATCGACCGGCATGCCCAGGACCTGTCTCGAGTTCGATCTACGCATGATTCGTCCACCCGCGTTGCCTTCGACCGAGCATCAGTGTCGAACGCGGAAGCTCGTCGGCGCGGGCTCGATTGCGGCATTCCGGGGGCCGATTCTGGCAAATCGTGGCAGCGGGGATTTCGCGGCCCGGCGCACGTCCCGGGCCGGCGGGCATGGGCTATGATCGGGCCGTGAAGAAGCACATTGCGATCGTCGAGGACGAGCCGGCATTGCGCGACAACTACGCGGCGGCGCTGGCCCGGCACGGTTATCAGGTCAAGGCGTACGCCAACCGCAAGCTCGCGATGCAGGCGTTCAGCACGCGTCTGCCGGACCTCGCCATCATCGACATTTCGCTGGAAGACGAGGCCGAGGGCGGCTTCGAGCTGTGCCGTGAGTTGCGCGCCCTGTCGGCGGAGCTGCCGATGATTTTCCTCACCGCGCGCGATAGCGAGCTGGATGCGGTGTCGGGACTGCGGCTCGGAGCGGATGATTTCATCACCAAGGACGTGAGCCTGCCGCATCTGGCGGCCCGGGTGGCGGCGCTATTCCGCCGCATCGACGCGTTGCGGCGTCCGCCAAATGCCGCCGACGTGCTGCACCGGGGCGCGCTCGTCATCGACGCCGGACGGATGCAGACCACCTGGAGCGGCTCGCCGGTCGCGCTCTCCCTGACGGAATTCTGGATCGTGCATGCCCTCGCTTTGAACCCGGGGCACGTCAAGAATCGCCAGCAGCTCATGGACGCCGCGAACGTGGTGCTCGATGACAGCACCATCACGTCTCACGTCAAGCGGCTGCGGCGCAAATTCCTGGAAATCGACAGCGGGTTCGACGCCGTCCAGACTGTTTACGGAATGGGCTATCGCTGGATCGAGTGAGCATTCGCTTACAACTGCTGGTCGTCGCGCTGACCACTTTGATTTTGCCGTGGGCCGGTTGCCAATATGCGCGCGAGCTCGAGCATGCCTTGCGGGTCTCGCAAGAGAATGCGCTCGAGTCGACCGCCGACACGATCGCCCTCGCCCTCTCTGCACAGCCTCAGCGAGTATTCCGCGGTCTCGAGGATCCCAGACCCTATGCCGAGGACCAGGGAGACCTGTACGTGGTTGCCTTGCGCAGCGCCCCGCTCCTCGATGGCTATCACGAAGACTGGGGCGTTGGCGCCGAGCCCAAATCATTGCCGAGCCCGCAGGGCTACTCTGCGCGCATGCAGGCGGGCTCCACCGACCGCTACCTGTTTCTCTACGTCGAAGTGGACGATACGCATTTCGTTCCGGAGCCCGCGAATCCCGATCTCGTGAAGGATCGCTTCGACCGGGTTGATCTGACCATGGAACTGTCGGACGGCTCGCTCGCATCCTACTTCTTCGCCACCCCCGCCCCCGGCCTCATCCAGGCGCAGATGGCGGTCGCGCAAGCCGATGGATCGGTGCATGCCGCCAGCGAGCCTCGCATCCAGGCCTATTGGCTCGAAACCGCGGGCGGCTATCACCTCGAAGCGCGGGTGCCGCTCGCCCTCGTCGGGAGCCGGCTCTGGGTCGAGGCACGCGCTGGTGACGGCCGCAAGGCCGGCTTCGCCGCCGATTCGGCCCGGGGAGGCCGGTTGTTCTTGACGACGCCCGGCCTCGGCGAGCTGCTTGCGACTTTCATACGCCCGGGCACGCGTGCCACGGTGGTGGATGCCAACGGCTTGAAGCTCGGCACCGCCGGCTCTTTGGGGCCCACCGACCTCTATGAGGATCCGGGAGGCACGTGGTACCGCCGCTTCGTAACCGTCGATACCTCGACCTGGCCGCTGCAGTCGGCGCTTCCCGATCGGATCGCGGGTGCGAGCGTCACGGCCGCCCTCGCCGGTCGACCGGCGGCCGAGTGGCTGCGCTCCGGCGGCTCACAGGATCTCGTGCTCGCCGCCGCCGCGCCGATCGCCGGCGACGGCCGTACCCGAGGCGCCGTGGTGTTGGAACAATCGGGCGATCAGTTGCTCGATTTGCGCGACCACGCGCTCGCACGCCTCTTTGACCTCACACTGCTCGCCACCGCACTCGCAGTGGTGTTCGCTTTCAGCCTCGCGACCTTCATCAGCATCCGCATCGGCCGGCTCCGCGCCGCCGCCGATGCCGCGGTCGGCAATGACGGACGGATCCACCTGGAGATGCCCGAGTCGGGCAGCACCGACGAGATCGGTGCGCTCGCACGCGCTTTCGAGCGGCTGCTCTCACGCCTGGACGAGCACGCGCGATACCTGCGCACGCTGGGCGGCAAGCTCTCGCATGAGTTGCGCACGCCGCTCACGATCGTGCGTTCCTCGCTCGACAACCTGGAGTGCGAGGGGGTGCGCGGCGATCAGCGCCGCTACCTGGACCGCGCGCGCGAGGGCACGGTGCGTCTGCAATCGATCTTGAGCGCGCTGGGGGCCGCCAGCCGGGTCGAGGAAAGCATCAAGCAGGCCGAGCGGGTGAAGTTCGATCTGGGCGAGCTGCTACGCGCGGCTGGCGCAGGTTATCGGGATGCATTCCCGCAAGTGCAGTTCACGGTCGTGGCGCCCCCCGATGGGTGCCTCGTGCACGGGGCGCCCGATCTCATCGCCCAGATGTTGGACAAGCTCGTCGAGAATGCCGTCGATTTCACGCCGTGGGGAGGGAGCATCACATTGACGCTGGTACGCGCGGAGGCCAGCTACGAGCTCAGCGTGGAGAACGACGGGCCGTCGATCCCGGACGAGATGCTGGGCCGCCTATTCGAGTCGCTGTTCGAGCACCGTCCGGGAAGCGATGACAGGCCGCACTTTGGACTGGGCTTGTACATCGTCAGGCTCATTGTCGAGTTCCATGACGGCAAGGTGCTCGCCGCCAACCGTCCGGACAGGCACGGCGCCGCATTCCGGGTCATTCTGCCTATGATATGAGCGCGGTCGACGCGCAAGCCATCGGCGATTCCGGCAGCGACAATGTCGCCTGCGAGCCCTCGTGCGCCAGCAACCAGCGCTTGCGCTCGAGACCACCGCCAAAGCCCGTGAGCGAACCGTCCGCGCCGATCACCCGATGACAGGGCACGACGATGCAAATCGGATTGCTGCCATTCGCCAACCCCACGGCACGCGACGCGTTCGGATTTCCGACGCGCCGGGCAATCTCGCCATAGCTCGAGGTCTCCCCGTAGCGGATCTCGGTCAAGCGCTGCCATACGCGTTTTTGAAAATCCGTGCCCGCGGGGCGCAGGGGCAGGTCGAAGTCGCGCCGCGTGCCCGCGAAATATTCTTCGAGTTGACGCGCGGCTGCGGGCAGCGCCCCGGCGCCTGCATCGAGCCTCCAACTGGCGTCGGGACCCGCGTTGCGAGCCGGCACATCCATATAGATGCCCGTCAACGCCGCGCCATCGGTGCTCAGCATCAGGCGGCCGATGGGACTCTCGACGTAGGTAAAGCTGATCATGGAACGACTCCTAGCGATTGCCATAAATAATGAGTGGCATAAGCGCGCCACGGCCGCCATCCCTCGGCGCGTCGAAGCAATTCCCGTTTGCCGAGCCCGGCGGCACGCAACAGCATGAGATCTTCGGCAGGAAATGCATCGGGCCAGCGCAACGCGCGCATGGCGATGTACTGCGCGGTCCAGGGGCCGATGCCCGGGATTTCGGTGAGACGCCCGATCTGCTCATCGACGTCCGCCGCGAGGCCGAGCACGATGCGCCGCTCCGCCGCCGCGTGCGCGAGCGCGACGAGGCTGCGGGACCGGCTGCCCACCACGCCGAGGGCCGCGATCTCCTCGGCGGTGACCTCGCACATGCGCGCGGCGGTTGGCGCGAGGGTGTTGAGCTGTGGGTGCGCGGTCGCGATGGGCGTACCGAAAGCGCCTGCCCACCGCCCGGCGAGCGTGGTCGCCGCCTTGACGGAGACCTGCTGGCCAAGCACGGCACGCACCGCGAGTTCGAATCCGTCGAACGCGCCTGCGACCCGAAGGCCCGGGAGCCGGCGCACGACCGCGGCGAGCAGCGCGTCCTGCGACAGCACCTCGGCGACTGCATCGGGAGTTGCGCCCAGATCGAACAGATGCTTCACCCGCACGATCACGGCACCGATGACCGGTGCGAGCTCCGGCGAGAGCTCGACCGCGAGCGCCGTCCGGCTCGGAGCGAGCGACACGCCGATGAATCCGCGGTGCTCACCGATGGCGACGGTGCGCCGGTAATGCGTTGCGTCCACCCATTCGACGCCGGGGATCGCGCGCAGCCGCAGGTACGCCAGCAAGCTCTCCCAGGCGAGCGGCGGACGGAAATCGAGCTGACAACGCAGACCCACCGCCGCATCGCCGCGGCGGCGCAGGCTGCGCGGATTCAAGCCATAACGCGATTTGAACAACGCATTGAACCGCCGGACGCTGCCGAATCCGGAAGCGAATGCGATGTCGGTGAGCTTGAGCGGGGTCTCGCTCAGCAGCCGCTTCGCCAGCAGGAGCTTCTGGGTCTGTGCGAGCTCGATCGGCGAGACGCCGAGCTCGGCCTCGGTCACGCGGCGAAGGTGACGGTCGCTCACGCCGAGCGAGGCCGCGAGATCGCCGACCCGGGCGTTCGATACCGCGTGTTCCTCGATGCCCGCAATTGCCGCGCCGGCAAGCCGGCTCGCCGCATCGACGCTCGCGAGTCCGGGCGCGCGCTCGGGACGGCATCGCAGGCACGGCCGGAAGCCCGCGCCTTCGGCAGCTGCGGCGCTCGAGAAGAAGCGCATGTTCTCGCGCTTCGGCGGCCTTACCGGACAGATCGGCCGGCAATAGATGCCGGTGGAGGACACGGCTGTGAAGAAACGTCCGTCGAAGCGGTGGTCGCGGGCGCGTACCGCTCGAAAACAAGCTTCCTGGTCGAACAACATGGCGCTAGATTAGCCAAAGTCCGGGATCAATACTCGCCGTTTTCGGACATTGATATTCCGGCCGGTCCGTCCTGGCGGCCCGCCGGAAGGTCAGGTATGTTCGATGGCATCGGAGCGAGGCCATGCGGACGAAAATTCAGCGAAGGGAATTTCTCAGGCTGTCGGGCCTCGCCGCGCTCGCCCCCGGCCTCGGCATCTTTTCCGCATCGAATGCCCAGTCGCCGCAAGGCCCCAAGGCGGACTACACGGTGCGCATTGCGCGCGGGGCCGTCGAACTCGCACCCCGGCGCCTCGTCGAGACGACGCTCTACAACGGCCAATTTCCAGGACCGTTACTGCGCTTCAAGGAGGGCGAGCGCGCGATCATCGACATCCATAACGACACGAATTTCCCGGAGCTCGCCCACTGGCACGGCCAGATGATCCCGAGCGATGTAGACGGCGCGGCCGAGGAAGGCACGCCGATGATCCCCGCCCGCGGCATGCGGCGGATCAGCTTCGTGCCGAGGCCTGCGGGATTCCGATTCCTGCATACCCATGTGGCTGCCGGCTCGGATTTGAGCAAGGGCACCTATTCCGGTCAAGCGGCGCCCGTGTTCATCGAGCCCAGGGCGAACGACGGCGCGTACGATCGGGAAGTCTTTTTGGTGCTGAAAGAATTCGAGCCCTCGTTCAGCCGTGGCGGGGACATGGATATGAAATTCCTCGCCGGCGAGCCGAGCCAGGATCTGAAGGCGATCGGCAGAGCCGCCGATGCCAAGAACGTCAAGCGGAAAGGTTTCGAGGTCAACTACAAGTCGTTCTGCATCAATGGAAAAATGCTGGGGTCCGGTGAACCGATTCGAGTGAAAGCCGGCGAGCGGGTGCTGTTCCATGTCCTCAACGCAAGCGCCGGCGAGATGCGCAGTCTCGCCTTGCCCGGGCATGTGTTTCGCGTCGTGGCGCTCGATGGCAATCCCGTCCCCACCCCGACGGACGTGCCGGTGTTATGGCTCGGTACGGCGGAGCGCATTTCGGCGATCGTCGAAATGCGGCATCCGGGCGTCTTCATCCTCGGCGATCTGGATGACGATGATCGCGGGCGCGGCATGGGCGTGGTCTTGGAATATGCCGGCCGGAGCGGGGAGCCGCTTTGGCAGAAGCCCAAGCCCTTTCGATGGGATTATTCGATATTCGGCCACGCTGCCGGCCCATCGAATGCCGTCGATGAGACGATCGACCTGCTGATCGTCAAGAACAACGCCGCCCTCGAAGGCTTCAACCAGTGGACGCTCAATGGCGAAGCGTTCTCGATGGCCTCAATGAAGCCCTTGTACCGGATACGCGAGGGGCGCCGGTATCGCCTCAAGCTCCGAAACGCGAGCGATGACATCCATCCCTTGCATCTGCACCGGCATAGTTTCGAATTGACCCGCATTGGGGGCAGACCGGCTTCCGGGATCATGAAAGATGTCGTGATGCTCGGCGGATATCAGGAGGCCGAATTCGACTTCGTTGCGGACAATCCGGGGCTCACGCTGTTTCACTGCCATCAGCAATTGCACATGGATTTTGGGTTCATGGCGCTCTTTCAGTATGGTTAGGCGCCGGGTGCTCGCGGCGCCTCAGAATTTCGGGCTCGCGAGCACGTAGTACAGGCCGCCCGCCACGAGGATCGTCTCCGGCAAGGTGAGCACCCAGGCGAGCACGATCCGCGAGATCATCCCGTAGCGCAGGCCCGCGCCCGGAGGCCACCATGGTGCCGCCGATGCCCGACGTCACGATATGCGTGGTGCTCACGGGAAGTCCGGTGAAGCCGGCCGTGCCGATCAGTATGGCGGAGACGACCTCGGTGGCCGCGCCCTGCGCCGGCGTCAAGTGCACATTGCCGAGCCGCTCGCTGAGCGTCGTGACGATGCGCTTGTAGCCGATCATCGTACCGAGCCCCAAGCACAGCGCCGATAGCATGCGCGCCCAAAGCGGCGCGTACTCGACGTAGCTGCCGAGGTCCTTGGCGAGCTTCTGCGCCTGCTTTTTCTCTGCGGGGCTGATCTGTTTGGAGTCCTAGGCGCGCGCTGCTCGATGGCGCGCGCCGCATCGAGTGCCGTCTGCTTCTCGTCGTCACCGTAGCGCGTCACCAGAGGCTCGGCCTGCTTGAGGATCGCGGGCAGCTCGTGCCGTGCGCGAAGCTCACGCCGCTGCAGGTCAAAATCAGAATGCCGCGCATCCACCAGATCGGCGGCTTATCACCCGCCGGTTTGTGGCGCGCATCGCTATCGGGTGTCGGTCTTGCGCACCTCGAGATAGCTCAAAATTCCGCCAGCCGCCTCGCGGCCCTCGAAGACCGCGGTGACCACGAGGTCCGAGCCACGAACCATGTCACCTCCCGCAAACACCTTGGGATTCGTGGTCTGAAAGCGGCGCGGCGCGAGACCCGACACCCGCACGCGGCCGTTGCCATGCAAGCCGATGCCGTGGCCGTCGCACCAACGCGGCGGACTCGGGTTGAATCCGAATGCGACGATCACCGCATCGGCCGGAATGGTTTCCTCCGTGCCCGGTACGACCTCGGGCACGCGCCGCCCTCGTGCACCGGGCGGACCCAGACGGGTCTGCACGACCTTGACCCCCTCCACGCGGTCGGAGCCCACGATCTCGACGGGCTGGCGGTTGAAGAGAAACGTGACGCCCTCTTCTTTGCTGTTCTTGTAGTCGCGCCTCGAGCCCGGCATATTCGCCTCATCGCGCCGGTACGTGCAGGTGACGCTGCTCGCGCCCTGACGGATGGCCGTGCGATTGCAGTCCATCCCCGTATCGCCGCCGCCGAGCACCACGACGTGCTTGTCGCGCATATCGATGAAGCCGTGCGCGGCGCCCGGCAGTCCGAGCTCCCGGTTGATGTTCGACACCAGATAAGGCAGCGCCTCGTGCACACCGGGCAGGTCCTCGCCGCTGAAGCCGCCCTTCACGTAAGAATAGGTGCCCATCCCGAGAAACACCGCATCGAACTCGCGCAAGAGCTCATCGAAGAGAACGTCGCGGCCAATCTCGCAACTCAGGCGAAACTCGACGCCCATCTCCTCCATGATCTCGCGGCGCTTCTCGACCACGTCCTTCTCGAGCTTGAAGGGCGGAATGCCGAAGGTGAGCAGACCGCCGACCTTCGAGTAGCGGTCGAACACCACCGGCGCGACACCGTTGCGCACCAGGATGTCCGCGCAGCCGAGGCCGGCCGGACCTGCACCCACGATTGCGACCCGCTTGCCCGTGCGCACCACGTGCGAGAGGTCCGGCTTCCAGCCCTGTTTGAAGGCCTCGTCGGTGATGTACTTCTCGATGGCGCCGATGCTCACGGCGCCGAGTCCGTCGTTCAGCGTGCACGCCCCCTCGCACAACCGGTCCTGCGGGCAGATCCGTCCGCACACCTCAGGCAGCGAGTTGGTCTGGTGAGAGAGCTCGGCCGCCTCGAACAGCTTGCCGTCCTTCACCAGGGCCAGCCAGTTGGGAATGTAGTTGTGCACCGGGCACTTCCACTCGCAGAACGGGTTGCCGCACGACAGGCACCGTCCGGCCTGTTGCGAGGCATCCACCGCACCGTACTGCGCATAGATCTCCTGAAAATGCTGCGTGCGCGCCTCGACCGCGAGCTTGTCGGGATCGCGCCGTGGAATATCCAGAAATTGCAGTGGATTATCGGCCATTGGGATCGCAGGCGTCGCGGCCGTCAGGCCGCGCGACGCAGATTGACGAGGAGCGAGGCAATGGCGGCGGCCTTCGGCTTCACCACCCAGAATCGTCCGATATAGGTTCGGAAATCGTTGAGAAGCTGCTGCCCCCAGACGCTGCCCGTCGCCTCGACGTGCTGCTCGATGAGCCCGCGCAGATGCTGCACATGCGTCCCCATGCCCTCCGGCGACACCCGGTGGATGTCGATGAGGTCATGGTTGTAGCGGTCGACGAAGTCGCGCTCCTGGTCGAGCACGTAAGCGAAGCCCCCGGTAAAGCCCGCGCCGAAGTTGACGCCCGTGCGTCCGAGCACGCATACGACGCCTCCGGTCATGTACTCGCAGCAATGATCGCCGGTCCCCTCCACCACTGCGAGCGCGCCGGAATTTCGGACTGCGAACCGCTCGCCTGCCGTGCCTGCGGCATACAGCTCACCGCCGGTCGCACCGTACAGGCAGGTGTTGCCCATGATCACCGTGTCGCGCGCGCTGAACGAGGCCACCGGCGGCGGCTTCAGGACGATCTTGCCGCCGGCCATGCCCTTGCCCACGTAGTCGTTCGCCTCGCCCTCGAGATGCAAGTGCAACCCTCCCGCATTCCAGACACCGAAACTCTGGCCGGCGGAGCCCTTGAGCGTCACCACCAGCGGCGCTCCCGCCATGCCGTTGTTGCCCCAGCGCTTCGCGATTTCTCCCGACAGGCGCGCACCGATGGCCCGATGGAAGTTGCTCACCGGATAGGCGAATTGACCGCCGGTTCCGCCTTCGATCGCATCGCGCATATCGGCGACCATCTGCTCATTGAGCACGCCCTTGTCGAACGGCTCGTTGCGCGCCTCGGTGCAATACTGCGGGGAGTCCGACACGAGCGAGCCGTTCGCGAGCAGCGGCTTCAAGTCGAGCTTGCGCTGCTTCGAGGTCTCCCCGGGCAGGATCTCCAGAAGGCCGGTGTTGCCGATGAGCTCGGCGATGCTGCGCACCCCCACGCTCGCCATGATCTCACGGCACTCGCGGGCCACGAACCGGAAATAGTTCATGACCATCTCGGGAAGGCCGATGAAAAAGCGGGTGCGCAACACGTTGTGCTGCGTGGCGATGCCCGTGGCGCAGTTGTTGAGATGGCAGATGCGCAAGTACTTGCAGCCCAACGCCACCATCGGCGCGGTGCCGAAGCCGAAGCTCTCGGCGCCGATGATGGCGGCTTTGATTACATCGAGTCCGGTCTTCAGCCCGCCGTCGGTCTGCAGCCGCACGCGGTGCCGCAGCTCGTTCACGCGCAGCGTCTGATGCGTCTCGGCGATGCCCAGCTCCCACGGCGTTCCCGCGTATTTGATCGAGGACAGCGGGCTCGCACCGGTGCCGCCGTCGTAGCCCGAGACGGTGATGAGATCCGCGTAGGCCTTCGCAACTCCCGCAGCCACGGTGCCGACACCGGGCTCGGCCACGAGCTTCACCGAAACGAGGGCCTGCGGGTTGATCTGCTTCAAGTCGAATATCAGCTGCGCGAGATCCTCGATCGAATAGATGTCGTGATGCGGCGGCGGAGAGATCAGTCCGACACCCGGCCGCGCGAACCTCAGGCGCGCAATCATCTCGTTCACCTTGTGTCCCGGCAGCTGTCCGCCCTCGCCCGGCTTCGCCCCCTGCGCGATCTTGATCTGCAGCACCTCGGCGTTGATCAAATACTCCGGCGTCACGCCGAAGCGGCCCGAGGCAACCTGCTTGATTTTGGAGTTCTTCTCCGTGCCGAAGCGCGCCGGGTCCTCGCCGCCCTCGCCCGAGTTCGAGCGCGCGCCGAGGCGGTTCATGGCGATCGCGAGCGCCTCGTGTGCCTCGGGCGAGAGCGCGCCCAGGGACATCCCGGCGCTGTCGAAGCGCTTGAGGATCGCCGACTCGGGCTCGACCTCCTCGAGGGGGATGGCGGCGCGGGCACCGGGTCCGGACGCGAGCTTCAACAGATCGCGCACGCAGGACACGGGCCGCCCGTTGACCAGCGCGGCGAATTGCCGGTACTGCTCATAGTCGCCCGCCATCACGGCCGACTGCAGCGTCGCGATCACGTCCGGGTTGTACATGTGGTACTCGCCGTCGTGCATGTATTTGAGGAGCCCCCCCTGGCTCACGGTCACGCTCGGGTCCCAGGCGCGGCGCGCGAGATAATCGGCGTCGGCTTTGAGATCGTCGAAATCCGCACCGCCGATGCGGCTCTCCGAGCCCTCGAAGCACAGATCCACGACCTCGGAACCGAGGCCCACGATCTCGAACAATTGAGCGCTGCGATAGCTCGCGATGGTGGAGATGCCCATCTTCGACATGATCTTGAAGAGCCCTTTGCGGATGCCGCGGCGATAGCTGCGGCCGAGCTCCTGCCGCGAATCCGCATCGCTCAAGGCACCCTTGCGCATCAGATCGAACAGCGTCTGATAGGCGAGATACGGATACACCGCGGTCGCACCGTACCCCAGGAGGCACGCGAAGTGATGCGCATCGCGCGCCGTGCCGGTCTCCACCAGGATGTTGCACCGGCAGCGCAATCCCGTCTTCACCAGCCGGTGATGCACGGCGCCGGTGGCGAGCAGCGCGTGAATCGGCGTCTTGCCCTTCACCAGGTACCGGTCGGACAGCAGCAGCACGAGCTTGCCGGCGCGGACCGCGCTTTCCGCCTCGTCGCACACCTTCAGAATCGCGGTCTTCAAATCGACCGGGTCGTCGGATTGCAGATCGATGAACGCGTGAGGCACGCCCGAGTCCTCGAGACCCATGATCTGCCGCAGCTTGCGCTGCGAGAGCACGGGCGAGCTCAGCACGATCTGCTCGGCGTGGTGGGCCGCCGGCACGAAGATGTTGCACTCGGGCCCGATCTGCGTCTGCAGGGACATGACGATGCTTTCGCGCAAGCTGTCGATCGGCGGGTTGGTAACCTGCGCGAACTGCTGCCGGAAATAATCATAGAGCGAGCGCGCCTGGCTCGAGAGCACGGGCATCGGGGTATCATCGCCCATCGAGCCGACCGCCTCGCTTTCGTCCTCCGCGAGCACGCGAATGATCTCGTCGCGCTCCTCGGCCGAGACGTTGTACATCTTCTGAAAGACCGCGAGCGTGTCGCGGTCGAATGGCTCCGCGGCGAGTCGCGGATCGATCAGATCGGTCTGCAGATAGCGCACGCCTTTCTTGAGCCAGACCTTGTACGGATGGCGGCTCTTCAAGAGGTCGTCCACCTGTCTCGTATCCATGAGCTCGGAGGTCTGCAGATCGAGCGCGAGGATCTCGCCGGGTCCGAGCTTGCCCTTGCGCACGACGTTCTCGGGCAGGTAATCCCACACCCCCGCCTCGGAGGCGATGGTGATGTGCCGGTTCTTGGTGATCACCCAGCGCGCGGGGCGCAGGCCGTTGCGATCGAGCGTGCAGCAGGCGTAGCGGCCGTCGGTCAACACGATGCCCGCCGGTCCGTCCCAGGGCTCCATGTGCGTCGCGTAGTACTCGTAGAACGCCTTCAAATCCGGATCGATCATGTCCACCGATTGCCAGGCCGGCGGCACCAGCATGCGCATCGCGTGCATCGGGTCGAGGCCGCCCATCAAGAGGAGCTCGAGCATGTTGTCGAGCGACTGCGAGTCCGACCCCGTGAGCGAGACCACGGGCAGCACATCCTGAAGGTCGGGCAGGAGCGGGGAGCGAAACAAGGGGCCGCGCGCCACCGCCCAGGAGCGGTTGCCCTGAACCGTGTTGATCTCACCGTTGTGCGCGAGATACCGGTACGGGTGCGCGAGACGCCACTGCGGCAGAGTGTTCGTGGAGAAGCGCTGGTGGAACACGGCCACCGAGGCCTCCATGCGCGGATCCTTCAGATCCGGATAGAACTGCGCGAGATGCTGCGGCATCACCATGCCCTTGTAGACGATGGTGCTCGCCGAGAGCGACGGCACGTAGAAGGCGGGGTCGCCCGGGGTGCGATCGCCCTCGAGGGCCTTCTCGGCGCGCCGCCGTGCCATATAGAGGCGGCGGTTGAACATGGCCTCGTCGATGTCGACGCCCGCGTTGACGAACAGCTGCTCGATGTGCGGGAGCGTCCGCAGCGCTTCCTCGCCGCACGCGGAAGGATCGACGTTCAGGCGCCGAAACCCCGCGACGCTGAGCTTCTCGCGCTCGATCTCCTCACCCAGCACGCGGCGCGCCTCGTCCGCCTTGGCCGCATCGCGACTCAGAAAGACGAGGCCCACCGCGAACTGCGCCGCGAGCTTGATCTGCGATTCCTGGGCGATCGCCCTCAAGAACCGGCGCGGCATCTTGATGAGCAGACCGCAGCCGTCGCCGGTCTTGCCGTCGGTGGCGATCGCGCCGCGGTGCGTGAGGCGGTTCAAGGAGCTGATGGCCGTCTGCACCACCCAGTGGCTGGGCTGATCGTCGAGGCTCGCGATTAAGCCGAATCCGCAGGAGTCCCGCTCATAGGAAGGCCGGTACAGACCCCAAGCGGTCTCGCGGGGATCCTGCCCGCGCGCCGCATCGCCTTCGGAATGTGGTTGCTTCGACATAATAGACGCCCGTAGGCAGCCGCACCCCCGCGCAACTGCGCGAAAGATCGGCCGCAAGCAAACTAAATCGGTTCCGGGCGCGAAGGTGCAAGGGCTCGTCCTCGAGGGCTGCGCCTTAGAGGGAAAACGCCCCGCGCCTAGTATGGGGTCATAATACCGAGGTGGTGAGAGCCGTCAACCGGCGATATAGCGCTCGAGCTGCTCGATCTGCGCGCTCTGCTCCTCGATCACGGCCTTGACCAGGTCGCCGATCGACAGGATCCCGACGACCCGGCCGCCCTCGGTCACCGGCAGATGCCTGAACCGGCGCTCGGTCATGACCTGCATGCAATGCCGCACCGTGTCGGTGGGCGTCACGGTGACGGCCGGGGAGGTCATGATCTCGCTCACGGGGGTCTCCTGGGACGACCGGTTCTTGAGGATCACCTTGCGGGCATAGTCGCGCTCGGAAATGATGCCGACGAGCGCCCCCTGATTCATCACCAGGAGCGCCCCCACATGGTGGGTCGCCATGAGCTCGATGGCCTTGCGCACCGAGTCGGCCGGCGCAACAGAGAAGAACTGATTGCCCTTCTGACGCAGCAAGTGGCTGACGGTCTGCATGGAGAAACTCCCATATCATTCCGCAAGAGGCATTTATAGGATTTCAGCGTAAATGACTATACTCCCGCCCCCCGCCAGGACAAGTCACCCCACGAGCCGCGAGGACTTCGGCGCCGACACCCCGCCCCTGGCGGAGGTGCGACCCCATCCCGTCGCGTCGCCGCATGGCGTGCGGGTGGATCCCTTTTACTGGATGCGGGACGACGAGCGGCGAAATCCCCGGGTCCGGGCCTATCTCGAGGCCGAGAATGACTACAAGGAACGGCACTTCAAAGGCGGCCTGCGCGAGGTGCTCTACGCCGAGATCATCGCGCGCCTGAAACCCGACGATGCCAGCGTGCCCTACTTCAAGGACGGCTACTGGTATTACACACGGTTCGAGACCGGCAAGGAGCACCCGGTCTTTGCACGCCGCAAAGCCTCGCTCGACGCTCCCGAGGAGATCGTTCTCGACGGCAACGAGCGTGCCGCCCGCGGCCGCGCGGCGGGCCAGGAGTTTTATCAGATCGGCGCAGCCGAAGTGTCCCCCAACGGGGAGTGGCTCGCGTTCTGCGAGGACTTCGTGGGGCGGCGTCAATATGAGCTTCGGTTCAGGAACCTGCGCACCCAGGAAGTATTCGAAGATCCCATCGCGAACGTCGAGCCGGAGGTGGCCTGGGCCAACGACAATGCGACCGTGCTCTATGTCGAGAAGGATCCCGAGACCTTGCTCGGGCTCTACGTCAAGAAGCACGTGCTCGGGGCCGATCCCGCCCTCGATGCCATCCTCTTCACCCAGACGGACATGAGCTTCTACACCGGCGTGGCCAAGTCCAAATCCGAGCGATTCATCTTCATCTCCATGGAAAGCACGGTTTCCTCCGAATGGCGCTATGCGGATGCCTCCGACCCCGCGCTCGCATTCAAGATATTCTTGCCGCACGAGCGCGATCATGAATACCAGATCGAGCATCTCGGCGAGCATTTCATCGTGCGCACCAACTGGCGCGCGAACAATTTCCGTCTCATGCAATCGCGTATTGACGCGGCGCCCGACCGGTCGGGCTGGGAAGAGCTCGTCGGGCATCGCGAGGACACGTTCATCCAGGATTTCGACGTGTTCGAGCGCTTCATCGCCTTGAGCGTTCGCTCCGGGGGCCTGCAAAAGATCAGCATTCAGCCGCTGGGCGCCGGTGCCGCGGCGGGCGCCCCGCAATTCTTCGTCGCGAGCGACGAGCCCGCGTACTCGATGGCCCTCAACAACAACCCACGGCTCGACACGGAGGTCCTGCGCTACAGCTACGCCTCGTTGACGACGCCGACGACGGTCTACGACTACAACGTTCGCACCGGCGAGCGGCAGTTGCTCAAACGGGATCCTGTCCTCGGGGATTTCGACCCTGCGCGCTACGCGACGGAATTCATTTTCGTCTCCGCCCGGGACGGCCGGCGCATACCCGTCTCCCTGGCGTACCGCCGGGGATTCCGGCGCGACGGCACCGCGCCTCTCCTGCAGTACGGTTACGGCGCCTACGGCCTGTCCATGGACCCGTATTTTTCTTCGGCGCGATTGAGCCTGCTCGACCGGGGCTTCGTGTTCGCCATCGCCCACGTCCGCGGCGGGCAGGAGATGGGACGAGCGTGGTATGACGACGGACGCCTTTTGCACAAGAAGAACTCGTTCAACGATTTCATCGACGTCACCCATCACCTCGTCGAGGAGGGCTACGCGGACCGCACCAAGGTTTTCGCCATGGGCGGCAGCGCCGGCGGGCTCCTGGTGGCGGCGGTCGCGAACACGAGCGCGCCCGACTACCGGGGCATCGTCGCCCAAGTGCCGTTCGTCGACGTGGTCACCACCATGCTGGATGAGAGTATCCCGCTCACCACGAACGAGTTCGACGAGTGGGGCAATCCGGCCGACCGGACCTACTACGATTATCTCCTATCGTACTCTCCCTACGATAACGTCAGGGCGCAGCCCTACCCCGCGATGCTGGTGACCTGCGGCTACTGGGATAGCCAGGTCCAGTATTACGAGGCCGCGAAGTGGGTGGCGAAGCTGCGCCGCTACAAGACCGACGTGAATCCGCTATTGCTGCACGTCGAAATGGAGGCCGGACACGGCGGCAAGTCGGGGCGCTTCGAGCGCTACCGGGAGACTGCGCTGGAGTACGCCTTCCTGCTGGGAGAGATCGACATCGCCGAGTGAGCGCTAAAAAAAAAGCGCCGCGAGCGGGGAAGCTTGATCGCGGCGCTAAGTTCCAACCAAAGGGGAGAACACAATAACAATCAATCGAGACAATTGAAGGCAATGAGCGCCGAGCCGTTCCGATCCGCACCGGAGCCATCCCTGCGGGACCACATCGCAGCGGCACGTGCGGCAGACGCCACGCGTGCATCGATTCTTTCGAAGGCAAACTGGCCGTCCGACCGTCGAACCAGCAACGCGGCACCTGGGCTGCCCGCCGGCATCAACATCGCAACGATCCTCGATTGCATCCGCTGCCTCAAACGACTCGAGCAACGCTCGATGACATGATCCAAGCAATCCCCGTGCCAGATCTGGTATTGAGTAAAATCAAAGGGTTGAATCGACCCGCGACGGACGCGACTGACAAGAATTGTCGGTGAGGTGACACGTCCCGACCAGCTGCGGGCCTTAAGTCAAAAACGACCGGCTTTAAGTCAAACGGCTTCCGCGGGGTCCCGCTAGGTGTGCTCGACTCGAACGATGACGCAGGCCTGCGACTTGGCTTTGAGATCCTTGCAGATGTGTCGTGCCTGACTTTCGCTCACGCCCACGGCTTGCAGCCGGTACAGCGTACCGCTCGGCGTTTTTTTCGGCACTACCCTGGAGGATAAGCCCGCGAGCAGATGCGGGTACTCCTTCTGCAAGTGCTCCCAGCGTTTCTTCGCCGCAGCGCTGCCGGAGCGGAATGCGCCGAGCTGCACGGCATAGGCACCCGAAGCGGGCGACGCCTCCCGCGCTGCATGCGCAGACTTGCGCACGCCCGGGGGCGGCGCTGCGGCGGCACCCGATTCCGCGTTCGCGGACGGCGGAGGCGCACCGGGCGGCACGCCGTCCGGCGAAGTATCACCCGGCGCGGCCGTCCCGGCCGGCGTCTGCGCCATGGTGAAATTCTCGATTCGATTGCGCGCTTCGGCCGCGGATTGACCGTCCGGGTATTCATTCAAATAGGCCTGATACGCCTCGGGCGTGTCCGCGTCGCGCGCCTTCTGCCAGTCGCGCACATCGGAGAGCTCCTTCAGTCTCGATTGCGCCTGCGCCGTGAACTCTCCGGTCGGATATTTCTTCAGGAACTGCTCATAGGCTTCCGCCGAGTTGGCCTCCCGGGTCTTTTGCCAGTCGCTCTGTTGGCGGCTGCAGCCGGCGAGTGCGATCGAAAGCGCACACAAGCACGCAAGTACGATTTGTTTCCTGGGCATTTTCCCTTCTCGGCCGTTCGTGGAATTGTGACGGCCGTCATTCTACTGCGATTTTCGGCGTCTGTCGGCGACGCCAAGCTCGTCACATCAGCCGCCGGGTCAGTTGAGATAAAAGACGAGGGATGAGGGCGCCAAACCGTCGTTTCTTCGACTTCGATCTCGACTCACTGACGCCGACCGTGATCGGTGAGCAATCCGTCGTGGTCGGCGACATACGCGGCGAGGGTCAGTTCGTCGTCTCCGGTGAGGTCCACGGCGACGGCAAGATCGATGGGGGGCTGAACCTTTCCGTCACGGGTGTGTGGAACGGACACGTCGAGGCGCAGCGCGCGGTCATCGCGGGCAAGATCACGGGAGGACTGACGGTGCTCGACCGATTGGAAATCGGCTACACCGCCGTGATCCGAGGCAAGGTCAGCGCGCGCACCATCGCGATCGCCAAGGGCGCGATCATCGACGGCGATATCGAGGTCACCTCCGAGTCCCCGATGCTTGAATTCGAGGAAAAACGCGGCACGTGAGCGCGCTGCGCCACGGCGCGGCGCCGCTGTGCGCGAATGGCGACACGAACGATAAATTTTGTGTGTTTGCGAATATTCGCTCATCCTAGCCCCTTTTGGTGCGCCGCTCGCGGGCGCAGCGGCCCCCGATGGAGCGCAGCCCTGCGGAGCGCCGCCCAACGGGTCGCGCAGCTCAAGGTCAGATGCGAACATTCGATGTAATCGTCATCGGCGGCGGCATTCACGGAGCGGGGGTGCTGCAAGCCGCCACCGCCGCCGGCTACAGCGCGCTCCTCATCGAGAAAAGTGCGCTGGCGAGCGGCACTTCGAGCCGCTCGAGCAAGCTCATTCATGGCGGTCTGCGCTACCTCGAGTCGGGCCAGTTCGCGCTGGTGCGCGAGAGTCTGCACGAGCGCGCCGTGCACCTGCGGATCGCGCCCGATCTGGTCGAGCTCAAGCCGTTTTTCATTCCGGTCTACGGGCAGACCCGCCGCCGGCCCTGGCAGCTCAAGCTGGGACTGTGGATCTACGCCCTGCTCGGCGGATTCGATGCGAGTACCCGTTTTGGCAGCGTTCCGAGGCGCGAGTGGTCCGAACTCGACGGGCTCGAGACCCGCGGTCTCGATGCGGTTATCCGCTACTACGACGCTCAGACCGATGATGCGCAACTCACGCGTGCCGTGGTCGAGTCGGCGCGATCCCTTGGCGGGGAACTCGCCATGCCGGCGCGGTTTCTGTCCGCCACGCTCGAGGAAGACGGGGTCGAGGTGGCTCTCGAGGCTGATGGAGCGCGGTCGGTGTGCCGCACACGAGTCCTCGTGAACGCGGCAGGCCCTTGGGCCACCCAGGTCGCTCGCGCCGTGCAGCCGGCGATCCACATACCCGAGGTCGATCTCGTGCAGGGGACGCACATCGTGCTTCCCATGCGGGTAACGCACGGCATTTATTACGTGGAGAGCCCGAGCGACGGGCGCGCGATCTTCGTCATGCCTTGGCGGGACGGGACGCTGGTGGGCACGACCGAGACACCCTATCGCGGGGATCCTGACCGGGTCGCACCGCTCCCGGAGGAAGAAGAGTATCTGCTCGGGATCGCTCGTCTTTATTTCCCGGCCGCCAAGGGTCTCTCCCGCGCGGACATCCTCGCGCGTTTCGCAGGCCTGCGAGTCCTGCCCGCCGCCTCCGAGAAGGCATTCGCCCGATCGCGAGAGACGATTTTTACCACCGATCGTGAACCGTATCCGCGCGTGTTCGGAATCTACGGAGGCAAACTCACGGGCTGGCGCGCGGCTGCCGAGCACGTGCTCGAGCGCATCCGGCCCTCGCTCGGAGAGAGGCAGCGGCGCGCGTCCACGGATCAGCTGGTATTGAGGAAGGCACTATGACCAAGCTCGGCACGACAACGCTCGGACTCGCGCTGCTGGCCTCGTTCGCGCACGCCGACGGCGACTACATCAGTCCCACCGACGACCGGGTGCGCGTGTCCTTGGGTGCCATGCACCTGTCGAACTCGACCACGATGCGCGCGGACAGCTCGACGGGCGTCACGGGCACCACGATCTCCGGCGAGGATCAATTCGGGCTCGATGGATCGGACTATGAGCCCAAATTCCAAGTGATGCTGCGCGCCGGAACGCGCAACCGGCTCTGGCTCGACTATTTCACGCTGGACCGCAGCGGCAGCACGATCGTGCAGCAGCCCATCATTTTCCGCGATGTGGTGCTGCAGCCCGGCGAGCCGCTGCAGTCGGAGCTCGACCTTCGCATCCTGAGCCTCACCTACGGTTATTCGATCTGGCACAGCGAGAAGGTCGAGGTCGCGGCGACCCTGGGCGTGAGCTCGGTCGAGATCGACGCCCAGGCGAAGGTCGCAACCGAGGCAGTGCACGTCAACCAGACGGAGGACGAGGCGGGTCCCTATCCGACTCCGGGAATCGCGGCGACCTGGGTCGTGAGCAAGCGGTTCTACCTGGACAGCAGAGCGCAATACCTGAGTCTGCATCTTGGAAATCTCGACGGATCGCTCGGCATGGGCGAAATCGACGCGCTATACCGATTCAGGCCGAACGTGTCCTTCGCCGTCGGTTACACCGAGGTCAAGGCGCATCTCTCATCGAACAAGACTTCCGACTCGGGCCTGTTCAACTTCAATACCAAAGGTCCGCAGCTCTTCATTCGGGTTGCGTTCTAGAGAACCCGTCACGGCGCCGCTTCGGCGGTGAATTCCACGCGGTTGTTCGCGCTCGCGGCTCGATTCCATTCACCGGCGGTCAGCGTATCGCTGTGCGGCGGATAAGGGACCGGCGTACGCGGTGCGGCGGCGTTCTCCGTGATCACGTTGATGGCGCCGCCGGTGCGCTGGCGAATGCCGGCCACCACGTTGGCAAAGGCGAGGGACTGGCGCTGCTGCCCCGACAGAGAGTCCTCGAACGGATTTCCCACCACATCGCATTTGCTCGCGAGCAGGCTCGGCGCGGCGGGCAGAAATCCATCGGCGGCGTTGCCGGCGAGACAGAAGACACCCTGCGAGCTCGTGACCTTCACCACGCCCCGAAATCCCTGTGCTTCCAGTTTGGCCAACACGTCGCGTAGCACATCGACGCGGCCATGGTCGAACGGCAGCTCGCCGTACGGAACAGGCTCGGATCGGGGCAGCCCCGATGCGGCGGCGGGTGCGGTGCCCTCGGGTGGCGAAGCGGTGGGGCCGGCGGCGGCAGGCGCCGCTCCTGCGGGCGCACCGGCGTCCGGTGCGCCAAAGGCATTGGCTGCGGTTCGCTGAGATGCCGTGCTCGCCGCAACAGCCGCCGCGAGATCCTTGACGGTGGACGATAACTGATCGGTCGATTGCTTCAGATCGGCGTCGGCCACTTTGAGCGCCGCGAGTTCCTGGTGGGTGCGCAAAAGGTCGGCACGCGACAGCCACATCGCCACGGCCATGACCGCGAGCAGGCACACGGCGACGGCGCCGACAGCCCACGGCCACACCGGCTTGCGGGGCGGCGGCTCCCGCACCGGCTCGGGGATGGGGCCCGACGAGGGGACCGGGCGCAGCAGATCGGCTTCGAGGCGGCCCGCCATGCTGTCCAGGCTCGCGACGATGAAGCGCCGCAGGTCGACGGATTGTTGTTTGATGGCCGCCTCGATTCGCCGGCCCGCATCCGAGGGCGCCCCGCTCGGCGGCGGCCGCTCGACCGTCCCGCCCGCGCCGATCTCCACCGGGACGAGCGCCGGCTCGTCGGCGTCGCGCCGATCGGGCAACAGATGCAGCTCGTACAGCACCTTCGATACGTCGACCGGACGCACCTGCTTCGGAAGAACGCCCATGGCACCGAGCGCCCGGGCCTGTCCCACATACAGCTCGCCCTCTTGCGAGGTGTACATCATGATCGGGATCGTTGCGGTCTTCGGGTTGCCTTTGATCGCCTGGACCGCTTGCAGACCGTCCATCCCGGGCATGAGATGGTCCATGAAAATAGCATCCGGGCGGTCGTGCTTCAGATACTCGATCGCTTGCTCGGCCGACTCGGCCATGTCGACTTCGATGTCGTACTTCTCGAGCATCCTGCTCAAGATCACCCGCGCCGACTTTGAATCGTCGACCACCAACGCACGCTTTTGCCCCATGGCGTTAGTTTAGCGCACTCCCTTTCGAAGACCCGCACGCCGTGACACCGACGCCGCACCGGCCGATGCGCATGAGCGACTCACTGTCGCGAAGAGGATACAGGGAATGGCGCGGTGCCGGGGTCAGGCGGCGGGGGTTCCGCCCGCTTCCTTGTTCTGGCTGATCCATGTCAGGGCGGACTCCACATCGGCGAGCTCGCTCGCGGTGAACCCTTCGATTCTGACGCCGGGGGCCTCCGCCTTTTTCTTTGCGAGCTCGGCGCTCGCGACCTGATGCACCCAAACCAGACCGCGTCGTACCTTGGCGGTGAACTTTTGCTGCTTTTCTTCGTTCATCGTTCATCTCCTCAATATGGGGTCAACCCTGAAAGGGCACGATACACGACAACGGTCTCAAGAAGGAACTGGGCTCATTCGCGGATGCCGGTGCCCTTGTTCAGGAGCGTCACGGCCAGCGAGAACATGACCACAACGGCGCCGATCATGATCCCATAGGCCAGGCGCAAGTCGACGTCGGACTCGCCGAGAAATCCGTACCGGAATGCGCTGACCATGTACAGAATCGGGTTCGCGTGCGACACGGCTTGTGCCCAGCCGGGCAGCATGGTCACGGAGTAGAACACCCCGCCGAGGTAGGTAAGCGGCGTCAGCACGAACGTCGGAAACCACGAGATGTGATCGAAGTTCTTCGCAAACAGGGCGTTCACGAAGCCCCCCAGGGCGAACACCGTACTGGTCAGCAGCACTGCGGAGATGACCGCCAGTACGTGATGCACCGCCAGCCGGGTGAAAAAAAGGGCAACCACGGTCACCACCGATCCCACCACAAGGCCGCGCACGATGCCGCCCGCGATGTAACCGCACAATATCAACCAATTCGGCAGGGGCGAAACCAGGAGCTCCTCGAGATGCTTGCCGAATTTCGCGCCGAAGAACGACGACACCACGTTGCCGTAGGAGTTCGTGATGACGGTCATCATGATGAGGCCGGGCGCGATGAACTGCATGTACCCGTAACCGCCGACCTGTCCCACGCGCTTGCCGATGAGGCTGCCGAAAATCACGAAGTACAGAGTCGCGGTCACCACCGGCGGCACGATGGTCTGGCCCCATATCCGGATGATGCGGTTGAATTCGCGGATGACGATCGTGGTGAATCCCACCCACTCGGTACGCGCCAGGGATTCACGCATGATCGGGCTCTTTGTCCGTCGCGCGGGCGCTGTTGTCGACCAGGCGCATGAACAGCTCCTCGAGCCTGTTGACCTTGTTGCGCATGCTGTTCACCCGAACGCCCTGGTCGGAGAGCTGCGCGAAAATCTCGTTCAGGCTCTGGCCTCGCGACACCTCGACCTCGAGGGTGTGATCGTCGGTAAGCACCGTGTCGAATCCCTGCAGCGCCGGCGGCTCGCGCACGGGATCGCTCAAATTGAACACGAACACCTCGGTCTGGAGCTTGCGCAACACGTTTTGCATCGTGTCGCGCTCGATGATCCGGCCGCCCTCGATGATGGCCACGTTGCGGCACAGATTCTCCGCTTCTTCCAGATAGTGCGTGGTCAGGATGATCGTGGTTCCCTCATCGTTGATCTTGCGCAGGAACTCCCACATGGAGCGGCGAATCTCGATGTCGACGCCGGCGGTCGGCTCATCCAGGATGAGGAGCTTCGGTTCGTGCATCAGCGCGCGCGCGATCATGAGCCTTCGCTTCATGCCGCCCGACAACGAGCGCGCAATCGAATTGCGCCGGTCCCAGAGCTGCAGTTGCTTCAAGTATTTTTCAGCCCGCTGCTTCGCGAGACGCCGGGGGATGCCGTAGAAGCCCGCCTGGTTGACGACGATCGTGAACAGGCTTTCGAACATGTTGAAGTTGATCTCCTGCGGCACGACGCCGATGCAGGACTTCGCGCGCTCGAGCTCGTGGTCGATATCATGGCCGAACACCTCGACCGTGCCGGAGGTCTTGTTGACGAGGGATGTGACGATGCCGATCGCGGTCGTCTTGCCGGCGCCGTTCGGCCCAAGGAGCGCGAAGAAGTCCCCCTCGTCCACCGCCAAGTCGATGCCCTTGAGCGCCCGGATGCCGTTTTTGTAGACCTTCGTGAGCTGGCGTAGGACGAGGGCATGCATAAGAGCCGCGTAGCCTAAACCGCGGAAGGGCACAGCCGCAACTTACCTTCCGCGGGGCGCCGGGCCGGGGCGTCATGGCAGCAGGCAAGCGGCGCCGAGCTGCAGCCCGAAGAGCTGTATCTTGCGCAGTCGCCTTGCATCGCCCAGCGAGGCCGCTTGCGCCAGCGCGCTCCAGAAGAAGCCGCTCGTGCACCACCGCGCGGAAAGATTGGCCGCCTCGCTCGCCGCCAGGGCCGGCAGGCACTTCAGACTCACCCCGCGAAACGCCGCGGCCGTCGGCTCGGGCATGCCGAGCCAGAGCTGCGCGCCGAGTCTCGGCGTCGAGGCGACGTGCCAGGCGTAGAACAGCGCGACTCCGACGAACCCTGCGATATCCGGATCGACGGGCACATCGTCCGCAACGCACCACGGACCGACCGCGCTCAGGCGCGAGCGCCAGTGCGCGGGATCGCCGAAGCGTAGATCGAACAGCGCATAGGGGCAGTCGGCTGCGGCCGCACGTTGCGCGGCGGACAGGCGCTCGAGATGAGCGGCCGGCTCGTGCGGCACTCGCAAACTGCCGCCGTGCGCCGAGGCGAGATCGAGGAACCGTTGGTTCAGATCTCGCAACGAGACGAGCAGCTCGGCCGAGAAATTGGGCTCGCGCACCCAGATGAACGCATCCTGCATGATCCACCTCCGACAGCTCCATTGCCCGCATCCCGCGGGTCCCGCGCATTTCGGTGCAAACGCGCCGCCCATGTGGAAAAGAATCCGCTGGCGGGAACGCTAACTTTGTGATTAATTTCTGTCAAATTCTTTTGGCACCGAATCCTGCTGAATTGCATGCAAGAGGAGTCCCCCCCATGAGAGTTTCCGACGACCGCTACACCCGCGACCGAGAGCGCTTCGATCTCGCGCTGCGGCTCATTCGCCATGAGGCGCGCACCTACACCATCCGCCAGTGGACCGGCCTCAGCGACGACCGGATCCGCAAGCTCTATCGCAGCTATGTGCTGAGCGAGGATGCGACCGCGGTGCTTCGTCATCGCGGTAAGTCGCCTCGGCAGACCGCATTTTTCTTCCGCAGCCCCGAGATCAATTTTCAGACCGCGCAGCTCGCGAGCGTGTTCGTGCTGTACGAGTTGCTGTACGGAGCGGGGCTGCGAATCGAGTCGCGCTATCGCTTGGGCTCGCTCGAGTCCGGAGCGCGGTTCTGCAAAGCCTACGAGGCGTACATCGAGCTGCATTCCCCTCCCGTCATCTCGTTCGAGCATGCATGGTTCCTGCTGCTCGCGCTCGCGCGGGGTGACGAGCTCGGGATAGCGCGCTGCTCCGCATGCGGCGGGCTGAGGCTGCGCGACCTCCTGGCGAGGCACCGCAGGGCATGCGTCAATTGCAACGCGTCCGGGTTGGCCGCGCCCGCTGCCGATGGATCCTGCGGGCCCTGCTAGAATTCGCCGGATGCGGGAGAGGAATGTCTTTGCAGGCCCCTATCTCGAGCGGGCGAGCCACTTGCGTGCCGATCGGGCGTGGCTCGAGCGCGCGCTCGCCGATCCGTGCGGCCGGGTCCTGCCGGTCTGGAACGCGCTGAGTCTGGTCGCAACGGTCGAGGGATGCCCTCCCGGCACCGTAGCGCGCGATTCCGGTTTGTGCGCGGTGCTCCTTGCGATCGATGAGATCCCGGTCGAGCGGCGCAATACCTCCGACCTGATTCTTCTCGGGCATTCCGGGGAGTCGAATCTCTTCGCTTACGAGATTGAATCGCGGGAGCGTCCACCCGCGCCGCCGGGAGCGCGCTTCGAGGACCTTCGCACCGTCGCCGCGCTGATGTCCGAGGAGCAGGCGGGCCTTCTGAGCTATGCGCGCGCGATGGTCACGTGGCGGCGCAATCACCGTTACTGCGGGCGATGCGGTGCGAACACCGAGCCCGCGAAGGGCGGACACGTGCTCATCTGCGCCAATCCCGTGTGTCGTCACGAGCAGTTCCCGCGAATCGATCCGGCCATCATCGTGCTCGTGGTCGACGACGGTGAGGCCTTGCTCGGCAGACAAGCGGCCTGGCCGAAAGGCCGCTATTCCACCATCGCCGGGTTCGTGGAACCGGGTGAATCTTTGGAGGATGCGGTGGTGCGCGAGGTCTTCGAGGAAACCGGGATCCGGGTGGACGGGATCGAATATCACTCGTCTCAACCGTGGCCCTTCCCGAGCTCGCTCATGCTGGGATTCACCGCCCACGCCGCCTCGAAGGACATTCATCTGCGTGATCAGGAGCTCGAGGACGCGCGCTGGTTCACCCGCGAGGACATCATGGGCGGCGCACCGCTGCTGCCGCCGCGGGTTTCGATCTCGTACCGGTTGATCGAGCACTGGTTCGACGCCGGGGCAGCCCAGCCGTTGCGCGAGCTCAACCTGCCTTCGCCCGAGATACGGACCGGCTAAGCGCGCCGCCCGCCCAAAGGACTCAGCTGGACGAGAAACGCTCCCCGCCGGAGGGGTGGCCGGCGCCGGGACTCTCGAAATGGATCAGGGCTTGAAGCGGTCGACTGCCCATGCCGGTCGACGATCGGCGCGCCTTGAGCGGGGGGCTCGAGGCGCGTCGCGGGCCCACCCCGCTCCCACCGCACCTTAGCCGCGTTCCCAATGGCCGGGACGCAGACGCCAGCCGTCGCCTTGGCGGACCCACTCGTAGCTGACCCAGTGATGACCCGGCCGCGGTGGGATCCAGTGGCCCGCCACCCAGGTGTGACGATCACCCACCCAGGCCCAATAGCCTCCGATCCACACATAGCTCGCCTGGGGCGGGGGCGGAATTACTTCCACTCGGGGCGGCGGGGGCGCGACCAGGACCACGCCGTCGACCGTGTGACCCTGGTCCGGCGCGATGGCGCAGCCCGACAGCGCCAGCCCGAGCGCGAGGGAAGCCGAGAAAGCGGAAAATAGACATGTGCGATTCATCGTCGATGCAACCGATCCGAGGACGTTCAGGGGTCCAGGGCCAAGCATATCGAGCCGCCACCGGCCGGTCATCTAGCCGTCGCCGGCTACGCGCCCCGGATCTTATCCTCACGGCGTCGGCAGGGGGCCGGTGCCACCACGGGCGCGTCCGCCAAGTCGGTGGAGGACTTCACGCGGTACATTTCCTGGTCGGCCCGGTCGAGCAGCTCGGCCGCAGTGCCGCCGTCTTCCGGGTACATCGACACGCCAATGGCCGCCGTCACCATGAGCTCTTCGCCGGCGACCTTGCAGGGCAGCGACACGCGCTCTGCAATCGTCGCCGCGACCTCGAGGGCCGCGTCACGGTCCGGGATGTGCGGAAGCAGCACGATGAACTCATCGCCACCGTACCGGCATACGATGTCGCCCGTGCGTGCGCGAGTCGCGATTCGGCCCGCCACCGTATTCAGGAGCTCGTCACCGATCGCATGTCCATAGTGATCGTTGATGTGTTTGAAGCCATCGAGGTCGATGAACAGTACCCCGAGGCGACGCCCAAGAAGCGCAGCCTCGTCGATCGCCTGACCAATCAGTTCGGGCATGCGGCGGCGATTGTAGAGGCCCGTCAGTCCGTCGCGATCCGCCAAGCGCAAGGCGTGCGCCTCGCGCTGTCGGAGCAGGGCGATCTCGCGCAACAACCGCGCGTTGATGGAGCGCAGCGTCTCGAGTTCAGCCGCGAGCCCGCCGCCCGCGGCGGGCGCCCGGCGGCCGAGCCCGCGGGCTGGCGTGCCGGCAACCCCGGTCCCGCCGAGCTCGGCGGCGTCATCACGGTAGCGGCGATCACGATCTGACATAATCCTGTCTGACATAATGCGTGCACCCGACGCGCACGTAACTTATTCAACAGGCTCATTATCCGGAGCCGGCGGGTATACCCGAAGTCGATCGGGACCCCGTTATGTTGTCAGACCGTACCGACGCGCCCGAAGTGCGGTGCGTCGCACATTAATTTTAGGGAAGGAAAAGCAACCAGGCGCGCACCCTCCCGGGTCGATGCGCGCCTGACGCTCGAGTCGCCGATCGCCGTCAGGCGAAAGGATCCGTGCTCGTCAGCGACGGTGGCGATTCGTGACCGAGGTCGCTGCTCGGCGTGACCTCGGGCGACGGCGCGGGCGGCGGTGCAACCGGCGCCACGGGCTTCGGTCGCGCGATCGGACTCTTTGCCGGCGAGGCGGGCGTCGCGAACGAGGGAGCCTTCATCGGCGAGGACGTCTTCGTCGGCGCGGCCTTCTTCGGAGCGGCCTTCTTCGGAGCCGCCTTCTTCGGAGCCACCTTCTTCGGAGCGGCCTTCTTCGCCTTCTTCGCTACCTTTGCCTTGCTCGCCTTCCTTGCGGGACGGCTCGGCTTCTTCTTCCTCGCCACGCTCTTCTTTGCAGAGGCGCGCTTCGCCTTGGCTGCCGAACGCTTCTTCCCCTTAGCTTTAGCTTTCTTCTTTGCCATGGTCAGTCATCTCCTCGCGGTCCATTGGGCTGCGTGTGAGAGTAGCCCTGAAAAAGTCCGCTGTCATCTCGCTTGATGCTGGAGTCGATGGTAGGGATTGCGTACGCTCGATCCGTGATGCCCAACGAACCGATCCGTCCCCTGCAAGATGTTTGGTTGCGGCCGCGACGTGTGTTTCGGGAACTCTCGTCACAGCCGATCGGGCTCGCGGATCATCTGCTCGGCGCCTCGCAAGGCATCGTAAGCGCGCTCGGATATTGTCGCGCGCGCGACTTCGGGACGAAGTTCAGCCTCGGAGAGATCTTCTGGACCGCCGGCGTGACCGGCTCCGTGGTCGGCATCGCGAGTTTGTACATCATGGCGGCGATCTATGTGCGCCTGGGCAGCCGCGCGGGCCGCACGCCGACGCGAAGGCAGGTCGTGCACGTGCTTGCTTACGGCGGCGTGCCGACGGCCGTGTCGCTCGGCATCTGGCTCTTGACCGCGCTCCTCGCGGGCGAAGTCGCGTTCGTTCAGGACCCGAAGGAGGTCGAGGACTTCATCGGGGTGCTGCTCACGCTGCAATTTGCAAGTTACGTGCTGCTCGTCATGTGGAGCGTCGTGCTCCAGGTGATGGGGTTCAGCGAGGTTCTCGGCACCTCGAACGTCCGGGCCTTCGGCATCTGGGTGCTGGGGCAGCTCATCGCCGCGCTGTCGGTCCTATTTCTCTATCTGTTGACGGCGCAGCTGTTCTCTCCCGCCTGAGCGGGCGGGCGCGGCGGCCGCCGGACCCCGCACCCGTGTCGGCTCCCGCCGCCCGGGTGTGCGCTCAGATCACGCCGCGTCGGCCTGCGGTTCGATCTGCGGCGGGGAATTGGGCTGCGGCGCGGGAGCGCTCTTCGCAGCGTCGGCGGGCGGCGCAGTCGCCGACTCGCCTTTCTTGATGCGTCGGATTACCGAGCGCGCCACGGCGGCGGCCGGCTTGCGGCGCACCGCCGGCTTGGCTGCTTCCTTGCGGGGAGGCTTCGCGGCAGCGGCCCGCGAGGCCGCGGCGGTGCTCACGGTGCGCGGCGCCGCTGTACGGGATGCCCTGGACGGAGCCTGTGCCTTTTTGCGCGCCGCCTTCGCGGCCTTCTTGGCGAGCTTCGAGAGCCTGCGCAGGGCCTTGAGCTCGGCCTTGGCTTTGCGCACGCGTGCTTTCGCTTCCGTCGCGGTCTTTTCCGCGCGTTCGGCTGCCGCGCCGAGATTTCGCACCGCCGCGCTGCGCTGGGCGGCCCGTGCTGCCGTGGGGGTAGTCGCCATGATCTGCTCCGCTTCGATCGGCTCTAGAGGGTAGCCCCGGAGGCCGGTTCTGTCGACTCAGGGCAGTACGCGGAACAAGAAGTGACGGATGTCCTCGAGCTCGGGCTCGCACACCGAATGCGGCATGCGGTACTGATGCCATTCGACGTCGTAGCGCATCGACTTCAGCATATCCCGGGAAGCTTGACCCATGGCGAGCGGCAGCACCGGGTCGTCGGCGCCGTGCGCCATGAAGATCGACAGCCCGGCATTGGCGGGCGAGCCTTCGACATCCAACGTCGAGCGCATCGGGAGATAGCTCGACAACACCACCAATCCCGCGAGTCGCTCCGGATAGCGCAGCCCGGAGTACAGGGATACCGCGCCTCCCTGCGAGAACCCGGCGAGCACGATGCGTCCCGGCGCGATCCCGCGCGCGAGTTCCCGCCCGATCAAGCCGCGCACCTCTTGATCGGTGGCGCGAAAGCCTTCGGCATCCTCGAGCGCACCGCGGTCGAATCCGAGGATGTCGTACCAGGCGCGCATGCTCATGCCGCCGTTGATGGTGACCGGACGTACCGGGGCGTGTGGAAAAATGAAGCGCCAGGCGCGCTCCCCACGGCGAACGATCTGCGGCACCACGGGCTCGAAGTCATGCGCATCCGCCCCGAGTCCGTGCATCCAGATCACCGCGGCGTCGGGGTTGGGCGCGGTCTCCATCTCTATGGTTTCGAGCATATCCGGGTAGGTTACAAGAATCCGGGGCCGCCGCTCGACTCCATGAACACCACGGCCTTGACGGCAATTGCATTTTTATGCAGAATTGGCGCAATCTTATGCAAACGGAAATGGACAACACGGGCGCGCCCGCCCGACGCGTGGCGCTCGCGAAGATCATCCGCGAGCAGGTGGTCGGGCGTCAGTCCGAACTCGTGGCCATGTTGCGCAAGCACGGCCACGTGGCGACGCAATCGAGCGTCAGCCGCGACCTGCGCGAGCTGGGCGTCGCCAAACTGGGCGATCGGTATTACCTGCCCGAGGCCTCCGCACCGAGCAAAGAGGATTTCGCGACGCTCAAGCAGTTCGTGAGATCGGCGCAAACGGCAGGAACCAACCTGACGGTCGTGAGGACCACCATCGGCGCTGCACAGAGCGTCGCGGTCGCCATCGACACGGCCCGCTGGAGCGAGGTGATCGGCACCATCTCGGGCGACGATACGATTTTTATTGCCACCGCCGGTGCGCGCGAGCAGCAAAAGCTCGGCGAGCGCTTGAGCGCTCTTTTCGGACTTTAATCCCTATGACAACCACCGTTTCCCCGGGCGATGAGCCCATCCTGCTGGCGTTTTCCGGCGGTCTCGACACCTCGTTCTGCGTTCCCTGGCTGAAGGACACCTACGGCCGGCCGGTAATCACGGTGACGGTCGACACCGGCGGTCTCGATGAGGGATCCAGAGCCGCGCTCGCGACCCGCTCGGCGCAACTCGGTGCCGTCGGGCACCACCTCGTGGATGCCCGCAGCGCCTATTTCGATCAGGTGCTCAAGTACCTGATCATGGGCAATGTGCGCCGCGGCGGGACTTACCCGCTCTGCGTGGGCGCCGAGCGCGTCCTGCAGGCCCAGACCATCGCGCAGATGGCCTTGAGCCTCAAGACCACCATGGTTGCGCACGGCTGCACCGCCGCGGGCAACGATCAGGTGCGCTTCGAGGTTGCCCTTCGCACCCTCGCCCCGGCGCTCAGCATCATCGCGCCGGTCCGCGACCGGGCGTTCCAGCGGCCCGAGCAGCTCAAGTACCTCGAGGAGCATCGCCTGCCGGTCCCGCCCTTCGGCGCGGCCTACTCGGTCAATCGCGGGTTTGTGGGGCGTCACCATCGGCGGACAGGAGACGCTCACGTCGGCGGGATCCATACCGGAGAGCGCCTGGGTACTGTCGAAAGACGCCTTCAGTCGGCCGCGCCCGGCGGAGCGGCACACGATCGGCTTCGCCGCCGGTATTCCGGTCAGCGTCGACGGCGAGCGCATGACGCCGGTCGCGGTCATCGAGAAACTGGAGGCGCTTGCCGGGCCTTTCGGCATCGGACGCGGCATTCACCTCGGCGATACCGTGATCGGCACCAAGGGCCGGGTGGCCTTCGAGGCGCCGGCGGCCGACGTGCTGCTCACGGCGCATCGCGAGCTCGAGAAGCTCGTTCTCACGGGGAAGCAGGCTCGCATCAAGGAATCGGTCGCGCAGCCTTACGGCGACCTCGTGCACGAGGGACAGCATCTCGATCCCGTATGCCGCGACATCGAGGCGCTGCTCGTGTCCTCCCAAGCACGCGTGACCGGCGAGGTGAGCGTGCTTTTTCGTCCGGGCTCGGCGTTCATCGAGGGTGTCACCTCGCCGCATTCGTTGATGGCCGCATCGAAAGGCGTCTACGGCGAGGCGGCGGGCGAGTGGACTCCCACCGATGCGCTCGGCTATTCGAAGATGCTGGCGTTGACCGGAATTTTTCACCGGCGCGCCGCGGGCGATGCGAAATGATGAGCGCCATGCGAACGGTGGTGGTGGACAAGATCGCCTCGGTGACGCAGGCCCTCGCGCTCACGCACGAGGTGCGCATCGCCAGCGACATTCCGTGTGAGGAAGGCGTCGTGCTCGTCGTGGAGATCCTGAACAACAAGTCGACCTACAACACCCTCGAGCTCACCAGCGGCCGCATGGCGAAAGTTGCCCGCGGCGACATCGTCGTGGGTGCGCTCGGGCACCGCAAGGCGCTGTTCGGCTATTCCGGCCACATTCCCGATGCGCTCAAGCCCGGCGATGTGGTCCAGATGCTGAACATCGGCGGCGTGCTCGGGCTGTGCGACTCGGCCACCCCGGATAAAGGCAAGCCCTTCGACTGCAAGGTGCTGGGCGCCGTGCTGACGTTTCCGTATCTCGGCGAGCGGATCGGAGTCACCGCGCGGACGGGCTACAAGCCGCTCGACTATGGCGCCGTGCTCGATGCGCGCGCGGTGCCCGTGGTCGCGCTCGCCGGGACGTGCATGGAGGCCGGCAAGACGGCCGCGGCGTGCGCCATCATTGCGCGCATGCGGCACCGCGGACTCATCGTCGATGCCTTCAAGGCCACCGGCGTCTCACTGCGCCGCGACATCCTCGCCTTCGAGGATTCGGGCGCGCGGCGGACCATGATTTTCACCGACCTTGGCATCGTCACGACCACCGAGCGTTGCGGACCCGCCCTCACCCGCAGCATGCTGAGCGAGATGGCCTCGGGCGCGCCCGACGTCATCGTGTTCGAGCTCGGCGACGGCCTCCTCGGAACCTACGGCGTCGAATCGATCTTGCGCGAGCCGGACATCAAGGCAGCGCTCACGGCCGTGGTGCTGTCGGCCAACGACCCCGTGGCCGCGTGGGGCGGTGTGAGGTTGCTGCGCGAGCGGTTCGGGATCGAGCCGAGCGTGGTGACCGGGCCGGCCACGGACAATCAAGTCGGTGTCGAGATCATACGGGAGCAGCTCGGCGTTGCGGCCTTCAACGCCATCAGCTCCCCCGCCGACCTGGGCGATCACCTCATCGCGCAGCTCAATCTGCGCAACGTGAGCGAATCGAAAGTGGTGGGTGCGTGAGCGAGCGCATCCCGGCGTTCGTGCTCGGCGGCACCGGCTATGTCGCCGGCGAGCTGTTGAGGCTCATCGCTCAGCACCCCCGCCTCGAGCTCGCGGCTGTGATGTCGGATGGTCAGCCCGGCACGAAAGTGGCGGCAGCCTTTCCGCACCTCGCGAGCGCCTACCCGTCGCTCGAGTTCGCCGGCCTCGCCGAGCTCGAGGCGCGCATGCGGCGCGCGCCGCGGTCGGCGCTCTTCTGCGCTGCACCCCATGGCGCCGCGGCTGCGCTGATCGACCGGCTGCTCGCTTCCGCGGAGGCGGGAGGGGCCGATGCGCGCTGCGTCGACATCTCGGCGGATTACCGCTACGCGAGCGCCGAAGCCTATGAAGCGGTGTACAAACATCCGCATGGCGCACCATCGCGCATCGCGCAATTCAGCTGCGCGGTCCCGGAACACCTCGCCGCTCCCGCGACGCCGCATATATCGCATCCGGGCTGCTTCGCCACCGCCGCGTTGCTCGCGAGCGTGCCGCTGCTCGCCCTCGGCCTGGTCGAGCCGCAGCTCTTCATCACCGGCGTGACCGGCAGCACCGGCTCGGGACGCAAGCCCGTGGAGGGCACCCACCATCCGCTGCGGCATGGCGATCTTTACGCCTACGGCCCGCTCGCACATCGGCATGCGCCCGAGATAGCGGCATGCGCCCAGCGCGCGAGCGGCGTCGAGGCGGGCATCCACTTCGTGCCGCACTCCGGCCCTTTTGCACGCGGGATTCATGTCACGGTGCAAGCCACCTCGACGAAACGCCGGACGAGCGGCGAGGTGCAGGCGGCGATCGCGCAGTACTATCGCGACCGGCCCTTCGTGCGCGTGGTCGAGGCGCCGCCGCGCGTCAAGGATGTGGCCACGAGCAATTACGCCCACCTGCACGCGGCGGCAGACGGCGCCTCCATTGCCGTCATGTGCGCGCTCGATAATTTGAACAAGGGCGCCGCCGGTGGCGGCGTGCAATGGATGAATCGCTTGCTCGGTCTCGACGAGACCTGCGGGCTCACGGCGCCCGCACCGGGCTGGACTTGAGGATCACTGGAACTCACATGAACACGGTTACCCGTCCCGCTTCGGCCGACGCCCCGGGGGCCCTGACCAGCGCGAGTCATCTCGCGCAGGTTTTCGCTCAGTACCCGATCGAGGTCGCCCATGGCGAGGGGGTTTGGCTCTACGCACGCGACGGACGCAAGATCCTCGACTTCTACGGCGGACACGCCGTGGCGGGCCTCGGTTACGGACATCCGCGCTGGGTGGCTGCGCTCGATCGCCAGGCGCGGCAAATGAGCTTTCAGACCAATGCACTACCCATGGCGGTCCGCGCGCGGGCGGCGGGGCGTCTCGTCAAGTTCGCAAATCTCGGCCTTGATACGGTGTTCTTCATCAATTCGGGCGCCGAAGCCAACGAGAACGCGCTCAAGCTCGCGTTCAAGCTTACGGGACGCGGCAAGGCGGTGGCCCTCGAGCAGGGATGGCATGGCAGGACGGCCGCGGCCGGCGCGGTGACCTGGGGCGCGATCGGGAAGTGGTACGGCTTTCCGCGACTGCCGTTCGACGTGAGCTTTGCACCGCGCGATGATCCGCAGGCGCTCGAGCAGCATATCGATCGGCAGACCGCCGTCGTCATCGTCGAGCCGGTTCAAGGCGTGGGCGGTGCTTACGACATCGGCAAGCCCATGCTCAATGCCCTGCGCGAACGCTGCGACCAGGTGGGGGCTCTCCTGGTGTTCGACGAGGTCCAGTGCGGCATGGGCCGCACCGGTGCTCCCTTCGCGGCGAACTACCACGGCGTCACGCCGGACATGCTGACCTGCGCGAAGGCGCTCGGGAACGGCTTTCCGGTGTCCGCCTTGATGCTCTCGAAGGGCGTCGCCGCGCAGATTAGAAATGACGACATGGGCACGACGTTTGGCGGTGGCCCGATGGCCTGCGCGGCGGTCGAGGCCGTCATCGATGCGATCGAGTCGGAGTCGCTGCTCGCCAATGTGCGGCAAGTAACGGACTACATTCGCGCCCACTGCGTGGTCGGACCGGTGGTCTCGGTGCAAGGCGCCGGATTCCTCCTCGGCCTTAAGACGTCGCGGGCGGCCAAAGACGTGCAAGCGGCACTGCTCGAGCGCGGCATCCTCACCGGCACGAGCGCCGACCCGCATATTTTACGCCTCCTGCCCGCCTATATTCTGAATGAGGGGCACGTCGACATCCTGCGCGATGCCCTGTCGAAGATCCCCGCGTGAGACGCTTCCTCGACCTCGCCGACTTCGAGCGCGCAGAGATCATCGATCTGCTGTCCCTGGCGCAATCCCTCAAGGACTCACCGCCGCCCCAGCCGCTCGCGGGGAAGGTTCTCGGGCTCATATTCCTTAATCCATCCTTGAGAACGCTCGCCTCGTTCCAGTCGGCCATGGCGCGGCTCGGCGGCTCGTCCTTCGTCATCACACCGGGGCAGGGAACTTGGCAGATCGAGACGCGGCCCAACGTCGTCATGGATGGCGCGGCCGCCGAACACTTGCGCGAGGGCATTCCCGTGCTCGCTTCCTACAGCGATGCCCTGGGTGTGCGCGCGTTCGCGGAGGGCAAGAATCTCGAGGAGGATCTCGGCGAGCGTTTGTTTCGTGCGATCGACGATCTGTGCGATGCGCCGCTCATCAATCTCGAGTCCGCGATGACTCATCCCTGCCAGGCGCTCGCCGACTGGCGCACGCTCGATGAGCTCGGCGTGCCGCAGCGGGGAAAATTCGTGCTGTCCTGGAGCTATCACCCGCGGGCGCTGCCGCTCGCCGTGCCCGCCGCCACGCTGCACATGGCGGCGATGCGCGGCATGGAGGTGGTGGTGGCGCGCCCCGAAGGATTCGCTCTGCCGCGCACGATCATGGACAAGGCACGAGCGGCCGCGGAAAACTCGGGCGGCTCGGTCAGCGAGACCGCCGACCGCCGGGCGGCGCTCGAGGGCGCGCACGTCCTGTACGCGAAGGAATGGGGCAGCACCGCGCATTACGGCGACGCCGAGGCCGATGCGACGTTGCGAGCCGGCCTCAAGGACTGGTGCGTGCGCGAGAATTGGTTCTCGCCCGCATCTTCCACCCGGCTCATGCACTGCCTGCCCGTGCGCCGCAATGTCTCCGTCGCGGACGAAGTGCTCGACGGACCGCGCGCCGCGGTGCTGCGCGAGGCGCGCAATCGCCTCATCGTCCAGACCGCGGTGCTCTACCGCATGTTGGCGCCCACCCCGTGAGTATGCTCAGGAGCACTGATCGATGATGATGAACAGGCCCGACCCCTCGATCGCGGTGCGCGCCCTGAAAAGCGCGGCGCCCTACATCCGGATGTACAAGAACAAGGTGTTCGTCATCAAGGCGGGCGGCGCGGTGTTCGCGGACGAGATCTCGACACGCGCTCTGATCGAGCAAGTCGCGATCCTGCATCAGGTAGGCATCAAGACCGTGCTCGTGCATGGGGGCGGTCCGCAACTCGATCATGTGCAGGCCATGCTGGGGCTCGAGACTCGGATGGTGAACGGGCGCCGTGTGACCGACCAGAAATCGATCGAGGTCACGGCGATGGTCCTGAGCGGCCTCATCAACACACGCATCCTGGCGATCTGCCGTGCACTCGATATCGAGGCGATCGGGCTGTCCGGGGTCGACGCGGGACTCATCCGCGCACACAAGCGCGGGCCGGTCCCCGTCGCGGCCGGATCGGACGAGACCATCGACTACGGCTTCGTCGGCGACATCGATTCGGTCAACGCATCGGTCCTCGAGAAGCTCCTCGACAATGGCCTGATGCCCGTTGTCAGCCCGCTGTCCGCCGATTCGAGCGGCACGCTGCTCAACATCAACGCCGACACCGTGGCGGCCGCCATCGGCGGTGCCCTGTCCGCCGAGAAGCTCGTGCTCTGCACGGGCGCACCGGGCATCCTCGAGCGCTCGACCGACACGAGCTCACTCATCTCCTACACCGACATCAAAGGGCTCGGGCGCCTGCGCGCCGCCGGCAGCCTGACGGACGGCATGCTGCCCAAGGCGACGGCGATCGAGAGCGCGATTCGCGGCGGCGTGCGCCGCGTGCACGTGATCACGTACAAGTCTCCGGACAGCCTGCTCGCCGAGATCTTCACCAACGAAGGCACCGGCACCCTGGTGGTTCCCGACCTGGCCGCGTTGAGCCCCGCCGAACAGCAGAGCCCGGCATGACGCGCTTGTGGGAGAAGGGAACCCCGCTCGATGAACGCGTGCTCGCGTACACCGCGGGCGAGGACCATCTGCTCGACGAGCGTCTGGTGCGACACGACGTCGAAGCCTCGCTCGCGCACGCCGAGATGCTCGCGCGCCAGCGGCTGCTGTCGCCTGCCGATCATGAGGCGATCCGAGCCGCCTTGCGCGCGATCGCCCTGGAGCACCACCAAGGCCTCTGGCACATCACGCTCGCCGAGGAGGATTGCCAGACCGCCATCGAGAATCGGCTGACGCGGCGAATCGGGGCCGCGGGCGGCCGGCTGCACGCGGGCCGCTCGCGCAACGATCAGGTGCTCGCCGCTCTGCGGCTGTACCTGCGCGAGGCGAACGAGGAGCTGCACGCCGCGGCGATCGCCGTGGCCGAGGCGCTCGAAGCGCTCGCGCAGCGCGAGGGCTCCATCGTCCTGCCGGGCTACACCCACATGCAGCAAGCCATGCCGAGCACGGTCGCGCTGTGGGCTCTTGGATTCGCGGCTGAGATCCGCGACGACGCGGAAGGGTTGCGGAATGCGCAGCGCCGCGCCGGGAAGAACCCGCTGGGCTCGGCGGCGGGCTACGGCACTCCCAATCTCGATATCAGCCGCGAATCGACGCGCTCGAGCCTCGGCTTCGCCGTGACTCACGAGCCCGTGACGGCCGTGCAGCTGTCGCGAGGCAAGGCCGAAGCGCACCTGCTGTTCGAATTGACGTTGCTCACGCAGGACATCGGCCGACTGGCCGCCGACTTGCTGCTGTTTTACACCCAGGAATTCGGGTTCGTGAGCCTTCCCGAGGAGTTCACCACCGGCTCCTCCATCATGCCGCAGAAGCGCAATCCCGACGTGTTCGAGCTGATGCGCGGTCGCAGCGCCGTGGCCCTCGCCGCATTGATCGAGGTGCTCGGCATCACGCAGAAGCTCTCCTCCGGCTACCATCGGGATCTGCAGCTCATCAAGCCGCCGCTGTTCCGCGCCATCGACTCTTGCCGGCAGACGCTCGACATTCTGCCTAGCGCCCTCGCCGGCGTGCGCTTCAAGCCCGAGCGCATCCGCATGGACCCCGGTGTGCACGCAGCCGGCGCTGCGAACGCGCTGGTGGCCAAGGACGGCATCCCGTTCCGCGAGGCGTACCGGCAAGTCGCCGCCTCGCTCAAAGAGAGCAAATGAGCCTGTGGCGCCGCGTCCTTTCCCTCGATGAGCTCAATGCTCAGAACGAGGGAACGATGATGCAGCCGCTCGACATCGTGTTCACCGAGATCGGGGCGGATTTCTTGAGAGCCTCGATGCCGGTCGACGCCCGGACCCATCAGCCGTTCGGATTGCTGCACGGCGGCGCGTCCGTGACGCTCGCGGAAACGGTGGGCAGCACCGCCTCTTTCATGTGCGTCGATTCCAGCCGTTTCTTTTGCGTGGGACAGGAGATCAACGCCAATCATTTGCGCGGGGTTCGCAGCGGCCGCGTGGTCGCGACGGCGCGTCCGATCCATGTGGGACGCCGCAGCCACGTCTGGGGCGTCGAGATCGTCGATGCGGCCGGCTCGCTCGTCTGCGTTTCGCGGCTCACCATGGCCGTGCTCGAGCGCCCGAAAGGGCCGGATATCGCAGGAATGTGACGGATTCGGCGCTCAAAAGGCGCTGGCAATTGCAGATCCGAGTGAGTATCGTGCGGGGCCATGAAACAAACCACCCGTCTGATGATTCGGCGCGCCTGTGCGGGCGCCCTCCTGGTGTCGCTCGCGGCCGCGGCTGATGCGCAAAACACCTCCGCGCCGCCGGCCCCTCCGGCGCAGGGCCAACCCTCCCCCGCTGCGCCACAGGCTCCGGCACTCAACGCCGAGCAGGCAAGCTACCTGTTCGGCCTGACCTTCGGCGAGCAGCTGCACGGCATCGGTATCGCCGACCTGCAGACCGATGCGATCACGCGCGGCATCAAGGATGCGGTGGGCGGCAAGAAATCCACGGCGGCCGAGCGGCAGCAGTTGAACGAATACGCACGCGCGGCCGTGGTGGCCTCCGGCGCACGCAACAAGACCGCGGCGCAGGACTTCCTGGCGAAGAATGCCAAGGAAAAAGGCGTGCAGACGACCGCGTCGGGATTGCAGTACAAGGTCATCAAGGGCGGCGACAGCAAGTTGCCCCTCATCGGGCCCAATGACGAGGTGATGGTCAACTATCGCGGCAAGCTGATCGACGGCACCGAATTCGACAGCTCCTATTCGCGCGGACAGCCGGCGAAACTCTCGCCCAACGCCGTCATCAAAGGCTGGCAGGAGGCGCTCGTGATGATGCGTCCCGGCGCCAGCTGGGAGTTGTTCGTGCCGCCCGAGCTCGCGTACGGCTCTAACCCGCGGCCGGGAATCCCCGCCAATTCGCTGCTCATCTTCACCGTCGATGTGGTGAGCGCGAAGCCGAAGCCGCCCGCCGCCGCGGCGCCGGCACCCGGCGCCCCGCAGCCGTAATCCCCCGCCGCCCCTCCGGCGCCTCAGCGCGCGAGGTCGAGCGCGTTGGTCAGGTCGCCGAGCGGCGGCTCGCCATGCTCGGCGAGCCCACGGTCGCGTGCGACGATGCCGGGCAGGGTCTCGAGATCGAAACGCCGGATGATCAACCGCAGCACCGAGGCGGTGTCGTAAGGGGTGTGATCGACCGTCGAGCGCTTGGCGAGCGGTGAGATGACAATGGCGGGAATGCGCGCGCCGGGACCCAGCAGGTCGCCGTGCGGCGGCGCGACCTGGTCCCAGGCACCGCCGTATTCATCGTAGGTGATCACGATCACCATGTGACTCCATTGCGGCCCCGAGCGCAGCTTCTCAACGAGCTCCGCAATGTGCGCATCGCCCTCGGCAATCGAGGCGTAACCGGGGTGCTGGTTGAGATTTCCCTGCGGCTTGTAGAAAACGACGGATGGTAACCGCCCCGCCGCTATGTCGGCGGTCAAGTCCTCGTAATCCTTCAGGTGCTGAGCGCGTTCCGCCGCGCCCGTGCGGGGATCGAATTTGGCGTAATAGTTGAACGGCTGATGATGCGGCTGGAAATCGGGGCTGCCGGCCGGCGTCTCCGGAGCATAGATCGCGAGGCGCTCCTCGCCGGCGGGGCGCCTGCCGTCCGCAAGCGCCGCATTCCATGCCCCCGCATACCAGGTCCAGCTCACCTGCCTCGCCTCGAGGCGATCGCCGATGGTAGGCCCGCTCTGCGCAGGCAGGGTGGATGACTTCGAGGGATCCGCGTACAGCTCGCTCGAGTCCGTGGCTGCCGGCGGATTGCCGCTCGGCTGGAACGCCGGCTGCATGGTGTTGACGGCGTAGAACTTACCGTCGCCGAAATAGTTCGCCGGCGTGAGGGTACCGCTCTTTGCGAACTTCGGCGGCCCATCGAGGGCCGACCGCGGAGCGCCATTTGCCGGCTTGAGCCGCGGCAGGTAATGGCCCGATCCGTCCTGCTCCAGGATCGCGATCGAAGGATGCGCGGTGGATGAATCCGCGAAAGGATATTCGGGCGCGCAGGCGCAGATGAGGTACTGATGATTGAGGAAGGATCCGCCGAACGCCCCTTGAAAGAAGTGATCGGCCAGGACGTATTGCCGTGCGAGCCCATAGAGTTTCGAGCCGCTGTAATCGTAGTGTCCCATCGTGAGTCCGCCGGCGTCGCTCCATGCGGCATAGCCGTCGTTCTTGCCGCCGTCGATTTGCATCTGATGCTCGAAGAATCGATGCACCAGGTCGCGCGTGACCGTCGAGGAGGAGAGCGTGACGCCCGACTGGGCGGTGAACGCATGCTCGATCGAGAAGGGAGCGTTCGGCAAACCCGCGCTCTGGGCCTGCGTGACCACGGGCACGTAGCCCGAGGCCGTCACGCCGCCCCACACCGGCGGCAGCGCCTCGAGCACCGTCCCGTCGCGGTCGCGCTGCCGGACATAGGCGGCGAGCGGGTGACCGTCCGCGTCCAGCACTTCACTCAAGCCAACCGCACCGGGAAAATTTCCATACAGATTGTCGAAGGCGCGGTTCTCGGCATAGATCACGACGATGGTCGAGACCTCCGCACGCAAAGCGCGCGTGATCGCCTGATCGCGCGCCGTGGGTGGAGTGCCCGGCGCGCCCGGCGCCGGCGCGACCACGGTCGATGAGCAGGCACACGCGAGCACGGCGGCGGACAGTACGGCGGCGCGCGCGGCCGGCCGCGCGCGGCGAAGAGCTGATTCGATCATGGCGCCAGTATAACGCCGGCGCGTTAGAAGCTCAGAACGTCCAGTTGACGCTCACCGTGAACGCCGAGGGATTGCCGTAGTTCGAGGCGATGCGCTCATATTCGGCGCGAAATCCGAATTCCTGCCAGTGAGTGCCCACGCCGGCGCCCCATGCGAACTTGTTGTTCCACTGGTCGGTGCGGTAGGCGATCGGAGCGTTGCAGGCGCTGTACGGCGGCGGGCAATAGCCGCTCGGGTATTGATATGTCGTGATGTCGGTCTGCAAATGCGCAACGCCGGCCTTGCCGTAGACATCGAGGAACGGTATCGGCAGGGGCAGATATCCGATGCCGTAGAGCACCGCCGCCTTCGGATGCGAGCTCGCATTCGCGTAATAGTCGCCGTAACCGAAATAGCCGTTGTTGCCGTTGCCGCTGCCGAAGTCGATCCATTCCGCTTCGGCACCGACGAACGGCACAGGCCGGATTCCGAACACCGCTTTCCAGGCCACGTCGTTGTCGTGATAGCCGCCGTAATAGCCGTAGTTGTAGTCGCTGTTTCCGACATTGGACGCACCGACTCCGGCGCCCACGTACGCGCCAAGGGGATTGTCGGCAAAGACCGCGGTCGAGGCGCCGATTGCACCCACGGCAACGACCGCGCACAAGGCAATTGACAAGCGACTCATCGAGTTCTCCGTTATGCGGTAACTGCCCTCTCGGACAGGCACGCCGCAGCAGAAGTTCCAAAACGCGGGGCGCGCGGCAGCCGCGGAGTATAATTCGTCGCATGAGAGCGATGCGTATTTGGATGCTTGTGGCGCTGGCGGCGGGCGCCGCGGCGTGCGGCCAAAAAGGCCCTCTCGTGCTTCCCGATGCGCAGCACCCCCACAAGAAAGCAAGATTTCCGGTCGCACCGCGGCCGACGGCGAGCGCCCCTGCGACACCGGCCGCGCCGGCAGGGCCGGCCCCCAACCCTGCGCCGCCGGAGGCCGCTCCCGAAACCAATTCGACGCCCGACCCTGCCCCGCGGGCCTGAAGGCCCGGCCCACCTCATGACTGTGCGCAAGTTGCTCCTGGTCGACGGCTCCTCGTATCTGTACCGCGCCTTTCACGCGCTGCCGCCGCTGTCGAGCTCGCGAGGCGAGCCCACCGGTGCAGTGCTCGGCGTGCTCAACATGCTCAATAAGCTGATCAAGGACGAGTCCCCCGACCGGATCGCCGTGGTGTTCGACGCCCCCGGCCGTACGTTTCGCGACGATCTGTTCGAGCAATACAAGGCGCATCGCGCGCCCATGCCGGACGATCTGCGCTCACAGCTCACGCCGCTGCTCGATGCCGTCGGCGCCTCGGGTCTGCCGCTGCTGCGCGTCGAGGGGGTGGAGGCGGACGATGTGATCGGCACGCTCGCGCTGCGCGGCGCCCATGATGATTTCGACGTGCTGATATCCACCGGCGACAAGGACATGGCGCAGCTCGTCGGCCCGCGCATCACGCTCGTGAACACCATGAGCAACACGCGGCTCGATCGCGCCGGAGTGAAGACGAAGTTCGACGTCTACCCGGAACAGATCGTCGACTACCTCGCGCTCGTGGGCGACAGCTCGGACAACATCCCCGGGATCACCGGCGTCGGGCCTAAGACCGCGGCCAAGTGGCTCAATCAATACCAGACACTCGACGCGCTCATCGCCCACGCGACCGACATACCGGGCAAGGTGGGCGAGAATCTGCGCAACGAGCTGCCGGCACTCGAGCTGTCGCGCAAGCTCGCGACGCTCGACACCAATCTCGCGCTCGAGGTCTCGCCGCAGGATCTGGTGCCGGGGGCCGCCGATCACGCCAGACTGCGCGAGCTTTACACCCGCCTCGAACTGCGCGCGCTCCTGAAATCGCTGGAGTCGACGCTGCCTGCGAGCAGCTCCGCGGGCGCCGCCGTCGTGGAGGCGGACCTCTCTGCGGGGACGCTCGGCATCGCGGGCGCCTCGGGGACGGCTTTTTCCGGACTCGCCCCGCCGCAGCCTCGCAACTATGTGCAGATCACGTCGCAGCAAGCGCTCGACGCATGGGTCGAGCAACTCGCGTCCGCCGCGCTGATCGTCTTCGGCACGGAGACCGACCGCCCCGACGGTATCCGCGGCCGGCTGATCGGCGTGTGGTTCGCGGTCTCGGTCGGCGAGGCGGCCTATGTGCCGCTCGGCCACGACTACCCCGGAGCGCCCGCGCAGCTCGACCGCGAGCAGGTCCTCGCCGCGTTGAAGCCGCTGCTCGAGAACGCGGCGCTGCCGAAGCTCGGACATCACGGCAAACTCGATGCGCATGTGCTGGCGGGTCACGGTATCGCGCTTCGCGGACAACGCTTTGATTCGATGCTCGAGTCCTACGTGCTCGACAGCGTGGCGACGGGCCACGACATGGAGTCGATCGCGGAAAAGTACCTGCGCCTGAAAACGGTGCGGCTCGAGGATATCGCCGGCAAGGGCGCGCGGCAGCTGCCGCTCAATCAGATCGACGTCGATCGCTTCGCGGAGTACGGCGCGGAGCAGGCCGACGTCACATTGCGGTTGCATCAGGCGATCTGGCCGCAGATCGAGGCGGTGCCCTCGCTCAAGAATCTCTACCAGACCATCGAGCAGCCGCTCGTGCCCGTCCTCTATCGCATGGAGCACACCGGTGTCCTCGTCGATCGCGCGCTGCTGCGGGCCCAGAGCACCGAACTCGCCGCACGAATGCTCGAGCTGCAGTCGCAGGCCCATGCCGCCGCGGGGCGGTGTTCAACCTCGACTCGCCCAAGCAGCTGCAGGAGATTCTGTTCGGCAGCCTCGGCTTGCCGGTGATTCGCAAGACGCCCACCGGCCAGCCTTCCACCGCCGAGGACGTGCTCGAGGAGCTGGCCGCCTCTTACGAGCTGCCGAAGTTGATCCTGGAATACCGCGGCGTCGCCAAGCTGAAGTCCACCTACACGGACAAGTTGCCCGGGGAAGTTGACGAGCGGACGGGACGCATCCATACGACCTATCAGCAAGGCGTGGCGGCCACGGGAAGGCTCTCCTCGTCGGACCCGAATTTGCAGAACATCCCGATCCGCACACCCGAGGGGCGCCGGATCCGCCAGGCGTTCATCGCTCCGGCAGGACATCGGCTGGTCGCCGCCGACTACTCCCAGATCGAGCTACGGATCATGGCGCACCTGTCGGGCGATGCGAGCCTCGGCTCGGCATTCACCGATGATCGTGATGTGCATCAGGCCACCGCGGCGGAGGTGCTCGGGATTCCACTCGCCGAGGTGAGCGCCGATCAAAGGCGCTCGGCGAAGGCGGTGAACTTCGGCCTGATCTATGGCATGTCCGCATTCGGCCTCGCACGCCAGCTCGGCATCGGCCGCGGCGATGCCCAACGCTACGTGGACCGGTACTTCGAGCGCTATCCCGGCGTGCGGCGCTACATGGAGGAGACGCGCAATCAAGCGCGCGAGCTGGGCTACGTCGAGACGGTGTACGGCAGGCGCCTGTACCTTCCCGACATCCGCTCACGCAACGCCGCTCTGCGACAGTACGCGGAACGCAGCGCGATCAACGCGCCCATGCAGGGCACCGCCGCCGACATCATCAAGCGTGCGATGATCGCCGTCGACTCGTGGCTCGAGCGCTCCGGCACGCGTGCCCGGCTCATCATGCAGGTACATGACGAGCTCGTGCTCGAGGTGGCGGAGGATGCCGTGGAGCGCACCGTCGGCGAGCTGCGCCAACATATGATGCAGGCTGCCGAACTTACGGTGCCCCTCAAGGTCGATGTAGGCATAGGCCGCAACTGGGATGAGGCCCATTGAGGCTTCGACGCACTGCGCCAGGGCCACGAGAGTGCAAAGGTTTGTGAAGCTCCGGGCGAATTTTCCCAAGGTTTTACGCCGCTTACGCCGCGAAGCGGGATTTCTTATCCGGACTCGAATTTTCGGCCGCGCGGGGCTGGAACTTTCGCAGGACACCCCCATCTAACTCAGTGAGCGTTAACGCGCTCCCCGCTCTTCTCCCTGGGCGGGCAGACCCGGTTTGTCATCCCCATGCCGGGTTGGTCTGCCTCGGTGGCTGCGAAAGCACCACCGGGGCCTTTTTTTGCCCGTGCCTTTTACTCGCGCTCCGCGTGTCCGGGCCCCGCTGCCGGGTCCTGATCGAGCCAGCGGTGCATCACCTCGCGCGCCGTCTCGAGACCTGAACGCGCATGCGCGGAGAACAGTTGCGCCGTGATCGAGGTGTCGCTGCACGCGGCCCGCGTCTCGCGCAGTACGCGCTCCGCATCTCGACGATTGAGCTTGTCGGACTTCGTGAGCAGGATGTGGGCCTGGCGATCCCGCGCGAGCATCCACTCGAGCATGACCGTGTCCTCCTGTCCCAATCCCCGGCGGCTGTCGACGATCAGAACGAGACCGATGAGCGACTCGCGCACGTTGAAGTAGTGCTCCAACAATTCGAGCCAGCGCGCGCGCACCCGCTCGGGCACCTTCGCATACCCATATCCCGGCAGATCGACCAGCCGCCGCTCGGGACCCACTTCGAAGAAATTGATGAGCTGCGTCCGTCCCGGCGTGCGGCTCACGCGAGCGAGTCCCACCCGCTCGGTGATGGCGTTGATGGCGCTCGACTTGCCTGCATTCGAGCGTCCCGCGAATGCGACCTCGCGCCCGGTATCCGGCGCAAGCTGGTGCGCCTCGGCGGCGCTCGTCAAGAATGTTACGTTGGGATAGATGGGCATGTTGAGCTTGGACGCGAATTGGCGAGCGTAGTGTACGATTTGCGGCTGGGAGCAGTTCGGAACGATGGGGTGACGGGCCATATGAATCGGTTTTGGGTACTCGCAGCCGCAATCAGCGGCACGATCATCAGCGGCGTCGCAGCGGCTGCCGGCAATGCCCAGGCGGGCGCAGCCAAGGCCGTCGTGTGCCAGGCCTGTCACGGAGCGAACGGCAACAGCGCCAGTCCGCAATTTCCAAGTCTCGCCGGTCTGGGAGCGGACTACATTGCCGAACAGCTGCAGAACTTCAAGGACGGCAAGCGTGCCAACCCGATCATGATGCCCATGGCGACGCCCTTGACCCCGCAGGAGATGCAGGATCTCGGGGCTTATTTCGACACGTTGCCCAATACCGGCCTGGAGGCGGACCCGAGCTACTGGCAGGCGGGCGAGAAGCTCTACCGGGGCGGCGACAAGGCGCGCGGCATTCCGGCCTGCATGGCTTGCCATGGCCCGACCGGTGCGGGCAACGAGCCCGCGAAATTTCCGGAGCTGCGTGGCCAGCACTCCGAGTACGTCGTGAAGCAATTGACCGATTATGCCTCCGGTGCGCGTCCACCAGGACCGGGAGGCATCATGCCGGTCATCGCGAAGCGCCTGTCGCCGGAAGACATGCGCAACATTGCCTCGTACGTCCAAGGACTGCGCTGACGATGCGCGCGCCGCGCCCGCTCGCGCTCCTCTGCCTGTCCCTTCTCCCTCGCCGCCTGCGGCAAGTCGCCCACCCCGCATACGGCCGGCTCCGTACCCGACAAGGCGCTGCGACCGCCGGCGACGGCCGCTTCTCCTGCACCTGCGAAGGCCGCTCCGCCGCTCGCGGAGACGGGCGCGACAGCACCACGGACGAACAAGGACGGATCGGAGACTACGGACGAGAGCGCCGGCGACAACGGTGCTCACAATCCGCTCTTGGCGGCGGTTGCCTCCACCGTGATGGCGGCAACTCCGGCCGCCTCGGCGGATCCGCTTGGGACCGACACTTTGGCAACCCGGGGTGAATTACACGCTGCATCGTTCCCGCCCAGCCGACTCAAGTCCCGCCGGGACAGGTCGAGGTTCTCGAATTTTTTTGGTACGCGTGCCCGCATTGCTATGACCTCGACCCGCAGGTCGAGGCTTGGCTCAAGAACAAGCCACCCTATGTGAGCTTCTCGCGAGTGCCGGTCACCTGGAGCGACGGACATCGCGCGCTCGCGCATCTGTTCTATACGCTCGAAAGCCTCGGCAAGCTCGATCAGCTGCATAGCGCCGTGTTCAAAGAGATTCACGTCAACGGCAACCCGCTCGTCGCGCAGGATCCAAGCGATGAAGCGCAGACCGAGCGCATCCAGACGATATGGGCGAGGAAGGAAGGCATCTCGGAGGATGCGTTCAAAAAGGCGTATCACTCATTCCCCGTCGAGAACGACGTGCAAAAGGCCGACGCGCTCGTGCAGCGCTACCGCATCGACGGCGTTCCGACGTTCGTGATCAACGGCAAATACGTCGCCGACGTGCGCACCGCCGGAAGTCCGGAGCGGCTGATATCGCTCGTCGGCGACCTCGCCGCGCAAGAACACAAGCACTAGGTCGAGGTCCCATGAGCGCCACATCCCTCGCGATGGTCAAGCACGCGGGCGGATGTCATTGCGGCCGCGTGCGATTCGAGGTCGATGCGCCGGCCCGCATCGAGGTCGCCGAGTGCAACTGCTCCATTTGCGCCAAGGTGGGCTATCTGCATTTGATCGTGCCCGGTGATCGCTTCCGATTGCTCTGCGGGCGCGATGCACTGACGACCTACACATTCAACACGGGCGTCGCCCAGCATTACTTCTGCAAGCACTGCGGCGTGAAGTCCTTCTACATCCCGCGCTCGCATCCAAACGGCGTGAGCGTCAATGCGCGCTGTCTCGATGCCGGCACGATCGAATCGATGTCCGTGCAGCCCTTCGATGGGCGGCATTGGGAAGCCGCGCGCTCCTCGTTGCGCGGCGGATAGAGCACCGCGCGCCGATGCCCTCACAGCGGACATCGCAGCGCCTGTCCAGCTGTCACAACCAAGCGACATAAGCAAGCTTCGCGCGCACGTTATGTTCAAGCAGCGCCGCAGCAAATCGACTGCGGACGCAATAATGTGACCCACATCTCGCGATGTCTCTCGAGAATTGATGGATGCTGATGCTCATCGTCACGGACGGCTACGTAGTATCCCCGCATGTCGGACTTGAGCCCACATCGAGACACGCGCGAGCGAGTCGTCAGGGCGCTCCTCGCCGAAATCGCAGACCGATTGCTCTGCGCAATGGCGCTGCTCACGCTGATCGGCGCCGGCGCGGCACGCGCAGGCGAGCTGCCGAGCACGGCAACCTCGTTCGACCGCGAGTTCGCACCTCGGATCTCGCCCGCGACTTCCGGTTTGGGCACCATTACCCAGCGGGCTTACACCTTGTCCGACCCGCTTCTCACCGTGCCGAGCGCGTACGAGCTGCATGAGATGCCCGAGACCAAGACGTACTCGAGCAAAGATTTCCGGCCGCATGGCCGGTCCGTGTTCGAGGCGGATCCGCACACCGCGGCGGCGGAAATCCTCACCGCCGACAAGGACCTCGGACAGCGTTTGAAGGAATTCAAGAGTCGCGACCACGTCCGCGTGCTCACGCTGTGGGAGACCGGCGCGAGCGCCGTTTCCATCCAGACCGACCGCAAGGGTGACCCGTCGCTGCAATGGACGAGCCGGTGGATGAATCACGGCGGCGCGACTCAAGGCCTCCTCGACCGTCTGTTCCCCGTGTCCGTGTTCGGAGGCACCACGCACGTCACGCGCTCGCCCACTTCGCAACCCTCGAGAATTTCGGGCGCGCTCAGCGCATTGCATTTCGGAAGCGCCCCCCCGCCCTGACCCGCGGTTCCACAGGGACATGGGGTGCCATGTGCCCAGGTAGGACCGTTTGGATGTGGCGCGCCCGACTGGATTCGAACCAGTGACCTTCGGCTTCGGAGGCCGACACTCTATCCAGCTGAGCTACGGGCGCACGCCGGGGGAGGCGATACTACCCGCGGCTGATCCGCGCCGTCCAGCACGGCGGGTCGCAGGCTACTTCGGATAGAGCACGAGCTGGGTGCAGCGGAACAGCGCGATGGCTCTCTCCGTCTCCTTGTGAGTGACCACCGCATCCCAGACCTGCGTCGTCTTGCCGAGATGCACCGGCGTCGCCCGGGCGGCGATCGTACCTTCGCGTGCCGTTCCCAGATGATTGGACTTGAGCTCGACGGTGGTGAATCCGGTCGCACCAACCGGCAAGTTCGCAAAGCACCCGTAACCGCATGACGTGTCGGCCAAGGTGATGATGCTGCCCGCATGCAGAAAGCCATTGGGGGCCATGTGAATGGGCTGGATCTCGATCTCGGCGCAAACCTCGTTCGCCTCGGCGCGAGTGAACACAATGCCGAGATAACCGGGCAGCTTGCCGATGCCGCGCTCGTTGAACGCCGCCAGGCTCAGCGGCAGCCTCATGCGCCATTGCCCTCGTCGCCGTCGTCGAAAAAATCCACCTCGCCCGTCTCGAGGGAGTACTCGGCACCGACGACGAGCAGACCGTCGTTCTGGATCAACTGCTCGATGATGTCCGATCCGTGGCGCAGATGTCTCACGGAGGCCCGGATGTTGGCGCGCACCGCCTCATGCTTGAGCGCGGCAAGATCATTCTTGAGCTCGGTCGCCAACAATCCCTCGACGGAGGGCCGCACCAGATCGACGATGGAGCGCAGGTTTCGCGACTGATTTTCCTTCGGCCGCTTCAGCTGCTCGAGGGTCGCCTCGATGGCGCCGCAATTCGAGTGCCCGAGGACGACCACCAGCCGCGTGCCGAACTGCTCGGCCGCGAACTCGATGCTCCCGATCTGCGAGGGCGCGACGATGTTGCCGGCAACGCGTATCACGAACAGGTCGCCGAGACCCTGATCGAAGACGATCTCCACGGGCACTCTCGAGTCGGAGCAACCGAGGATCGCTGCGAAGGGCGCCTGACCCGCCGCGAGTTCGCGGCGGCGCGCCTGGAGCGACTCGCTCTCAGGATTGCGAAGGTCGGCGACGAACCGCCTGTTCCCCTCTCGCAGCCGCACGAGCGCCTCTCGGGCCGGTACCATCGGCATAGCCTAAGGACTGCGGCCTGCCGTGGGGCCGCCACGCAGAATACGCGCCGGCAGCAAGAGCATCGCCTTGACGAAGGCGAGCAGTGCATCGACGACCACCGCGAGAAAGCGAAAGGGCAGCGACAGCAGCCACAGAATCGGCCACAGAATGATCGCCGCGAGCGCGAGCGGCCAGCACAGCACGAACAACAGACACCACGCGACGATCAAGAGCAGAGTTTTCAAGACAACATCTCCCGGGGTCGTCTAAGCGGGATATTCGGGCACGCCGCGTATGTTACTGCGTTTACCCGCCCCGGGCATCCGCATCGGAGCGCACACGCCGCCGGCGCTCGAGACTTGCCGGCGACCAGATCTGCGAGGCCGTGTAGTACTCCGGCACCGCCGGGATGTGCGGTGCGAGCACCACCCATGGCTGCTTCGAGGCCGTGAAAATGTGCACATCCGGCGGCATGCGATCGGGATCGTCGAGCGTTCCGACGCGCACGAACCGGATGGCATCACCCGCGCCCGCGTAATTGCTCCACAGGGCGACGCGGCAGCGGGGACAACGGGAAATTTTTTGCCCCTTGCCGCTCGCGCTCGGCGTGAGAACAGCCTCGACCTCGCCGTCGAGAACCGAGACCCGGTCCGCCTCGATCAGGGCGTTCAGCGCGAACGCCGCGCCCGTCTCGCGCTGGCACCAACGGCAATGGCAGCAGTGCACGATCATGGGCGGCCCCGACAATCGGTAGCGCACGAATCGGCAGGTGCAGCCCCCATCGGCCTCTGCTTCGATGTGGCTCACGACTCCTCCAAAAAAACGCGCCGGTTGGCCTTGCTGCCGTTATGCCACTCCCGGTGCCTGGCCTCAAGCGCGCGCGGGCCGCCGACCCGTCACATAGAGACCCGCGGAGAAGGTAAGCCACCAGGACAGGGCCAGCCAGTAGCTCCCGGATGCCGGATGGCCGCGGGTCAGCGTGTAGACCGCATAAACTGCAAGCCCACACGCGATTGCCGTCCCGGCGAGGGGGGCAAGCGCCAAGCGATAGTCGAGCACCTTCCGCAGCAACAGGCCGTAGCCGACCGCGCCCAAGAAGGCGCAGGCCGCGATCGTGAGCAGTGCGCCGGCGACATTCCGGGCGGCGGCGGCCGCGTGCAAGCCGAGCATCGCCATCGATGAGCTCAGGATCGAGGCTGCCACGACGAACTGGAGCGCGCGCCCGCGTCCGGGCAAGCGGCGCAAACTCGCCGCCAGCGAGGCCGCATGCAGCGCGCCAATCCCGGCGAACGCATAGGCGATCGGAGGCCATAGACCCGCGAGCTTCATCGCTGCGACCAGAAGGGCGGCCGACGCCAGCAGCTCGAAATGGCGCACAGAGCGCAGCTGTGGCTCGCCGACGGCGCCGGGCATTAGAACCCGCGGGCGGCGCGGCCGCGTGCGTGAGCCGGCCCGCGCGCGCTATTCCGCGATCCACGGCCTGCGGCTATACTTCCCGCCACCTTTTTCACCGGGCTCTCAATCACCGTGTCCACTCCCGAATCCTCCGATACGCATTTTTTCAATTCTTTCAGCGTGGTTCTCGGGATTTTGATCGCGTTTACCATCTGCCTGTTCGCCTTCGCCCGCGTCCTCGGCCGCGATCAGCTCGTGGAAGTGCGTGAAGACCCCATCCTGAAGCAGGAGATCGCACAGAACACCGCCCCATTCGCCCGCGAGGCGATCGCCGGGCAGGACAACAGTGCGCTCGCGATCGCGCCGGCGGCTCCCGGCGGCGCCGCGGGATCCGCGGCCGCCGTACCGGCTACCGGCGAGGAGGCGTTCAACCAAGTATGTTCCGCCTGTCATGGCACCGGACTCAACGGCGCACCCAAGGCCGGTGATCGCGCCGCCTGGGCGCCGCGCATCGCGCAAGGCAAAGACACGCTGTATTCACACGCCATCGCCGGCAAAGGGCTGATGCCCCCGAAGGGCGGCACCACCTGGCCGGATGCGACGATTCGCATGGCGGTCGATTACATGGTCTCGCTCGCCAAGTAGCTCCCTTCCGTCCGCGCGCGATCGAGCGCGCGTAAGCCGATCGCTTCGGACACGTCGATTTGACGGATGCGCGGTTGCGCGCTCAAGTCCGCGCACGTGCGGGCGATTTTCAGCACACGGTGACAGGCGCGCGCCGAGAATCCGAGACGGGCCACGGCCGCCGCGATGAGTGCACGCGAGTCGCGATCGAGCCCGCACACGCTCTCCATTCTGTCGAGCGTGAGCTGCGAGTTGAGCGTGCCCTGCCGGCGCAGCTGGAGGCGCCTCGCCGCGGCCACCCGGGAGGCGATGGAGGCAGAGACTTCGGCATCGAGTGCGGTGTCCGGCGGGGCGCCCGCCGCGGGCACCAGATGCTCGACCGGCACCGGAGCGAGCTCGATGTGCATGTCGATGCGATCGACGAGCGGCCCGGAGATCCGATGACGATAGCGCGCCACTTGTCCCGCCGTGCATCGGCACCGCTCGCTCGACTCACCCGCATATCCGCACGGGCAGGGATTCATCGCGGCGATGAGTTGGAATCTCGCGGGAAATTCGCACGTGCGCCTGGCGCGCGAAATGACGACCACGCCGCTTTCGAGCGGCTCACGCAGCGCTTCGAGCACGTTGCGTGCGAACTCCGGCAGCTCGTCGAGAAACAGCACGCCGAGGTGCGCGAGAGACAGCTCGCCCGGGCGCAACGCGCTGCCGCCGACCATGGCCGCGATCGAGGCCGTATGCAGAGGGCTCCGAAATGGTCTGCGGATCGGGCCCGGCGGTTGACCGGCCGCCGATTGGAGACTCGCCACTTCGAGCGCTTCCTCAGCCTCGAGCGGCGGGAGCAGTCCCGGCAGGCACTGCGCGAGCAATGTCTTGCCCGCGCCCGGCGGGCCGATCATGAGCACCCCGTGACCACCGGCGGCCGCGATCTCGAGCGCGCGCTTCGCCCTGTATTGGCCGCGCACTTGCGCCATGTCCACACCGGGGGCGGGGATGCAGGCGGCCCTCGGCGGCGGATGGCGCAGGGAAGCAGCGCCGCGTAGAGCCTCGCATACCTCCCCGAGATGCTCTGCGAGCCTCACCCTGGGCCCAGCGACCCAGCTTGCGTCCCAGTCGTTGGCGGCTGGCACGATGAGCTCGTGATCGGTTCGGGCTCCGGCCACCAGCGCCGGAAGCAGCTTCGCCGTCCTGCGCAGCTCACCGCTCAGCGCAAGCTCTCCATAGAGCTCGCACCCGCGCACCGATCGGGCGGGCAATTGCGCGCTGGCGGCCAGAATGCCGACTGCGATGGGCAAATCGAAGCGACCACCCTCCTTCGGCAAGTCGGCGGGTGACAGATTGACGGTGATCCGGCCGCTCGGGAACTCGTAACCCGAATTGAGGATGGCCGATCGCACGCGCTCGCGACTCTCGCGCACGACCGTTTCCGGCAGCCCGACGAGCGCGAAGGCCGGCAACCCGCTCCCTAGATGCACCTCGACGCGGACCAACGGCGCCGCGAGCCCCAGGGGCGCACGGCTGTGGATCGTGCTCATGCCGCCCGCCACGCGCGCGCGTCCGCAGCAGGCGCTAGGGCGAGCCGGTCTTCGCCTCGAGGTCCTTCAGCCGCTGTTCCATGGCGGCGAGCGCCGCCTGGGTGCGCTTGAGCAGCGCCGTCTGAACGTCGAATTCCGTGCGGCTGACGAGATCGAGGCGGGCGAGCTGCGCTTGGAGCACCGCCTTGAAATTCTCCTCCAGATCGCGGCCCATGCCCTTGATCGATGCCGGTACCGCCTCGGCGAGACGGCGCGCGAGATCGTCCAGCCCTGTGTTACCCATGAAACTCATCGCACACCCCCGGGTTCCCGCACCTGGATAACGCACCATCTCCGCGCATGCGCGCCAAAGTGATGCATGGAAGGGCAGCCTCGGCCAGCAAGCCCTTGATATATGTAGTGGGCGCGCCTGGCATGGAAGCTGCATTGCTCAAGGCCATAGTACGCGGAACGCGATCCGGAGGTCGTCCGATTAAGCGCTGGATGCGGGGATAAATGCATGAAGCTGATCACCGCCGTCATCAAGCCGTTTAAGTTGGACGAGGTTCGGCAAGCGGTCGCCGACATCGGCATTCAGGGGGTCACCGTCACCGAGGTGCAAGGCTATGGACGCCAGCTCGGACGGACGGAGATCTACCGGGGCGCCGAGTACCGGGTCGACTTCTTGCCAACCACCAAGGTCGAGCTCGCCGTGGATGATTCAATTGCGGAGCAAGTGATGGAGGCAGTTTGTAACGTGGCTAGGACAGGGAAAACCGGCGACGGCAAGGTTTGGATCCTCGAGCTGGAGCAAGCGTTGCGCGTGCGGACCGGGGAGACGGGCCCCGACGCCATCTGAAGGACTGATCCAAGGATCTACCGCTTCCGCTTCTCGGGCTTAAATTTCGAACGTTTTAGGAGCATCTCGCGCCGGCAAGCCAGCCAACTCCCCCGTCGGTGCGAAATCCGCCGGCGCGGGTTCCTTTCAAAGGGCCCGCGCCGTTTTTTTTGATCCTCGCAGCCGTCGGCAGCCGCGTTCGAAACCGACTATGTCAAATGATGCTGCATCGCAAAATCCGTGCAATCCGCGTCATGACTAGGGCATGCTGGAGCCCCTGAAGGGAGCATTGTTTCCATGAAACTGGTCGTTGCCATCATCAAGCCGTTCAAGCTCGACGACGTGCGCTCCGCCTTGGCGGACGTCGGCATTCAAGGTATTACCGTGACGGAGGTCAAGGGTTTTGGCCGCCAGAAAGGTCACACTGAGCTCTACCGCGGGGCGGAATATGTGGTCGACTTCCTCCCGAAGGTGAAGCTCGAGCTGGCCGTCGACGATGATCAGGTCGACCGGGTGGTGGAGTCGATCATCGAGGCGGCCCGGACGGGAAAGATTGGCGACGGCAAGATTTTCGTCTCGGAACTTGGTCAAGCGGTGCGCATCCGCACGGGAGAGTCGGGTTCGCGCGCGTTGTAGCTCTTAAGTGAGGATGTGCTCGATGAAACGCGTTCTGATGTGCGCGGTGCTGCTGGCCTGGTCCACGATCGCCTCGGCGGTCGTCTACAAGTGGGTCGATGCACAGGGCAAGACCCAATACGGCGACCGGCCGCCGGACGGAGTTCACGCCGAGGTGGTCGAGGGCCTTCCCACGCACGCGACGCGCGCGCCCACCGCGCCACAGGCGGCGCCGGCCCCCAGAGCTGCGGACGCTCCCCCGGTCCCGCCTCAGGTCAAGAAAGAGGTCGCCGCGGACGTCGCGGCCGCCCGCCAGAAGCAATGCGCGGACGCACAGGACCGTTACAAGAAGCTCATCGAAGGCCGTCATATCTACAAGACCGGTGATAGCGGCGAGCGGGTCTACATGACCTCGGAAGAGATCGATCAAGAGCGCCTTACCGCCAAGAAAGACATCGACGACACCTGCAACGGCCCCGGCTGACTCGCATCACCGGCCGCGCGATGATGCGCGCGGCACGGTGGTTCGTGCGCGGCCGACTTTGCCGACCCCGGCGCAAAGCCTAAACTAGACGCGACTGCTTCTACTTTGGGAAAAGCTCCTATGCAAACCGGGTTCGTCGGATTGGGCGCAATGGGCACCTACATGGCGCGCAACCTCGCCCAGGCGCACCTGCTCACCGGCGTTTGGAATCGAACGACCGAAAAGGCGGCGGCGCTCGCCGCGGAGCTCAAGGTGCATTCATTCGCGAATCTCGCCGAGCTCGCGACCAACAGCGAAGCGGTTGTCATCTGCGTCTCGGCCGACGATGACGTACGCTCCGTGATCGAGGGTCTGGATGCGGGCCTTTCCCCGCGCATGATCGTGATGGATTGCTCCACGGTCGGGTCGGGCACGGCGCGCGACATGCATACGCGTCTCTCGGCGCTCGGCGTGGGTTTTCTAGACTGCCCCGTGAGCGGTGGCGTCGAAGGCGCCCGCACGGGCAATCTCGCCATCATGGTCGGCGGCGAGGATGAGGATTTCGCGCGTGCGCTGCCCGTCCTCGAGAAAATGGGCAAGACCATCGCACACATGGGCCCGAGCGGCGCCGGCCAGGCGACGAAAGCCACGAATCAGATCATGTGCGCGGGCATCATCCAGGCCGTCGGCGAGGCGATGGCCTTTGCTCACGCCGAAGGGCTGCCGCTCGAACGGGTGATCGACATCCTCGGCAAGGGCGCAGGCTCGAGCTGGTATTTCGTCAATCGAGCCCCGTACATGGCGCGCCAGAGCTACCCGGCCGGCTTCAAGGTGCGCCTGCATGCCAAGGACCTTCGCATCTGCCGCGAGATGGCCGCACAGCGCGGAGCCCAGCTGCCGGTCGTCGAATCGACCTTGCGGGAGTATGCCAAGCTCGTCGTCGAGGGCTTCGGCGATGAAGACATCTCGGCCATCTACCGGCTGAAGTCCGCGCTCTTTCCCGAAGCGAAAGCCGCGGCCTCATGACCGCGACTGCCGACGGCACGGTGCTGCGGATCGCCACGCGCAAGAGCCCGCTGGCCCTGTGGCAAGCCGAGCACGTGGCCACGCTGCTCCGGCGGGCGCACGAGGGGCTCGCGGTGGAGCTCAAGCCCATGACCACGCAGGGCGACCGCATCCAGGACCGGAGCCTCGCGGCGATCGGCGGCAAGGGCCTGTTCATCAAGGAGCTCGAGATCGCGCTCGATGAGGGGCGTGCGGACATCGCGGTGCATTCGATGAAAGACGTCCCGGCGGAGCTGCCGGGCGGCTTCGCCATCGCGGCGCTGCTCGAGCGCGCCGACCCCCGGGACGCTTTGCTCTGCCGCGCCAACGCCACCAGCATCGCCGAGCTGCCCGCCGGCGCACGACTCGGCACCTCGAGTCTGCGCCGTCAGGCGCAGCTCCTGTCGGCGCGGCCGGACCTGACGATCGAGCCCCTGCGCGGCAACGTCGACACGCGCTTGAGACGGCTCGAGAGCGGGGAGCTCGACGCCATCGTTCTCGCCTGCGCGGGTCTCGTGCGCCTGGGATACGAATCGCGCATCGATGCCCGGCTCGACCCACGCAACATGCTGCCCGCCGTCGGCCAGGGAGCGATCGGGGTCGAATGCCGCGCCGACGACACGCGCGCGCGCGAGCTTCTGCGCGCGCTCGATCATGCCGCCACCCGCGCCGCGCTCGCGGCGGAGCGTGCGTTCGCGCACCGCCTCGGAGGGAGCTGTCAATCGCCGATCGCCGCGTTCGCACGCATCGATGAGAACCACGTGACCCTCGACGGCCTGGTGGCCGAGCCCGACGGATCGCGCGTGTTGCGCGACGTCCTGTCCGGCGATCGCGCCCGCGCCGAGGAGCTGGGTGCGGAGCTTGCGGAGCGTCTCCTCCGCGCGGGCGCCCGTGAGTTGCTGGAGCGGCTGCGCATGGCCTCCGCGGGGCGCGCCTGACCGGCCGCGCCCCGCCGGCCGCGCGCGATCCATGCTTCCGCTCCACGGCATCGGCGTCCTGGTCACTCGTCCTCGGCATCAAGCGGCGTCCCTGTGCCGGCTGCTCGAGGCGCAAGGTGCGCTGACGGTGCGCTTCAGCTCGGTCGAAATAGAACCCCTGGGGCGGCATCGCGAGCTGGCGGCGCGCATCGGCGAGCTCGACCGGTTCGGGCTCATCATTTTCTCGAGCACCAACGCGGTGCGGTACGGTGCCGCGCTGCTCGATCAGCGGCGCAATCTCACGCTTGCCGCCATCGGACCCGCCACGACCCGCGCGCTCAATCAGGCCGGCTATCGGGTGGGCGTGAATTCCACCGAGGGCGCCGACTCGGAGAGCCTGCTGAAGCACCCGCGGCTCAACGCGGTTGCCGGCGAGCGCGTCTTGCTCGTCAAGGGAGCTCAGGGCCGCGAGCTCCTCGAGCGGGAACTCGCAACGCGCGGTGCGCAAGTGACGGTGGCCGAGGTCTACCGGCGTGAATGCGCCCGGCCGAGCGCCGCGGAACTCGATGCGCTCGAAGCACGCTTCGCCGCGCGCGAGCTTCATGCGGCCACTGCCACGAGCGTCGAGATCGCCGGAAACCTGCTGGCGCTCGCGACCCCCGCGCTGCGCCGGGCCTTCGACTCGGTGCATTGGGTGGTGCCAAGCCCGCGCGTGGCGGACAGCCTGCGCGAAGGCGGTGTGAAGGGGCCAGCGCTCCTCGCCCGCTCGGCGGAGGATCAGGACTTGGTGTCTGCCCTCGTCGGCTGGCGCGCGCGCGAATCGTCGGCATAATCGAAGGAATCGAATAGCACGCGCGACGCCGGTACACCCCGCGCCGCGAAGTCCCGGCGCACCGCCTCGATCATGCCCGGTGGCCCGCTCGCATAGGTCTCGTAGCGCTCGAGTCCCTCGATGTCCGCGAGCGCCGCTTCGTGTGCCGGGCCCACCCGTCCGGTCCACGCGGGCGAAGGCTCGGAGAGAACCGGGACGTAGCGCAATCGCTCGTCGCGCCGTGCCGCCTCGTTGAGCCACGCATGCGCATACAGATCCCGCTCCGTGCGCACGCCCCAGTACAGCGTCATCTGCCGGCGCAGGCCATTCTCGAGAACATGCCGCAGGATGCTGTTGAGCGGCGCAAACCCGGTGCCGCCGCCGAGCAGCAGCATGGGTGCCGGTGTGTCCGGGGCTTCGCGGTAGAAGAAATCGCCGAGGGGCCCGTCGATGGTCAGGAGCGAGCCCCGGATCTGCTCATCGAACACCTGCTCCGAGAACTCACCGCCCGGGGCGCGGCGCACGTGCAGCTCGAGGAGCCGTGCATCGTGCGGAGGCGATGCGATGGAGAAGCTGCGCCGCCGGCCTTTCGACAACATGACGTCGATGTATTGTCCCGGCTTGAAATCGAAGCTCTCGGCCACCGGAAGCCTCAGGTACAAACCGAGCACGTCATGTGCGAGACGCTCGACCCGTTCGACCCGGCACGGCAGCTGTCTCGCCCGCGTGTCGATGCAAAGATCGCTGCGCGCATGCGCCTGACAGAGCAGGATGAGCCCATCGGACATCTCCCCGTCCGAAAGACCCAGCGGCCTGCCATTCGGATACCGCACCTCGCCCTCGATGAGACGCGCGCGGCACGCGCCGCAGTTGCCGCCGTGGCAACGGTACGGCACGTCGATACCGGCCGCGAGAGCGGCATCGAGCACCGTCTGATCCGCGGCGACCTCGAAACTTCGAGCAGATCTCAATACACTCACGCGCAACTGATGGCTCCTTCACACGCATCCTAATATGTCCCTGCGGCGCGCGCCGGCCTCGCGGCCGTTGGCGGCATCGGCTATGCTCGCCGCATGCGCATCGAGTTCGTGAAGATGCAGGGGTTGGGAAACGATTTTCTCGTCTTCGACGCCCCCGCCGCGCTCGCCGGCGCACCGATCGACCCCGATCGCATGCGCGCGCTCGCCGATCGGCACACGGGAGTCGGCTTCGATCAGGCGCTGATGCTCGAGTCGCCCCGCAATCCGGACCACCGCGTGTTCTATCGTATCTTCAACTCCGACGGGGGCGAAGTGGAGCAATGCGGCAACGGCGCCCGCTGTGTCGCCGCGCTTTTGTACGCGCGCGCTCCCGAGCGCGGCCGCGAGCTCAAGCTCGGGAGCAACGCGGGCACGTTCGAGGCGCGCGTGCGAGCGGATGGATCGGTGTCGGTGAGCATGGGCGAGCCCGGCTTTAATCCGGCACGGATCCCGTTCGATGCGCCGGCGGAAGCGGCGAGCTACGCGCTCGAGGCGGGTGGCGAGCACGTCGAGCTCGGCGCCGTCTCGATCGGCAATCCCCACGCGGTGCTGCGTGTCGAGAATGTCGAGCGCGCCCCGGTCGGCCGGCTGGGGCCGTTGATCGAGCACCATCCGCGCTTTCCGCGGCGGGCCAACGTCGGCTTCATGCAGGTCCTCGCGCGCGGCCACATCGCCTTGCGCGTGTTCGAGCGCGGCGTGGGCGAGACGCTTGCATGCGGTACGGGTGCCTGCGCGGCGGTTGCGGTGGGCAGGCACCAGGGACTGCTCGAGCCGGAAGTGCGGGTCGATTTACCAGGGGGAACCATGCGAGTTTCCTGGACGGGTCCGGGCGCGGAGATCTGGCTGACGGGACCCGCCATTACCGTATTCAGCGGCGTAGTGAATATTTAAATCATGGGGAGCTTAGAGCAATGACCAGTCACGCACGGGGCATCAAGCAGGATGCCATCAACGACGACAACGTCGCCGAGTATCTGCAAACTTATCCGGACTATTTCGAGCGCAACGGCGCTCTGCTCGCAAAGCTCCGCCTGCCGCATCTGCGCGACTCGAGCGCCACGGTCAGCCTGGTCGAGCGACAGGTGGAGGTGCTGCGCGAGCGCAACCAATCGCTCGAGCGCAAGCTCAAGGAGCTCGTGGACGTCGCGCGGTCCAATGACGCGCTCGCGGATCGCATCCACCGCCTGTGCCAGCGGCTCATCCGCGCCCACACGCTGCTCGAGACCATCAACGCCCTGGAAGCGAGCCTGCGCGAGGATTTCGACGCACGCCATTCCGTGTTGATCCTGTTCATGGACCAGGCACGCGATCTCGAGGCCGCGCCGCGGTTCTTGAAGGCGGCCGATCCCTCGGATGCGAGCATGCGGACGTTCGACTCGCTTCTGCAGTCGGGCAAGCCCCGCTGCGGTCAGATCCGCGATGCGCAGCGCGACTTGCTCTTCGGCAAGGACTCCATCGAGATCGGGTCGGTCGCGCTCACGCCGCTCGGCGTCAAGGGAGCGCTTGGATTGCTCGCCATCGGAGCAAGCGATGCCGACCGGTTCCATCCGGCCATGAGCACGGAGTTCTTGACGCGCATCGGCGAGCTGCTCGCGAATGCCTTGACGCGCTAGCGCGGCCGGCCGTGCATGCCGCCGAGAGCGCGTGGGTCGAGCGCTTCGCATCGCATCTGAAGCACGAGCGGCGGATGAGTGCGCATACCGTCGCGGCATACATGGGCGACATCGCCCGGCTCGGCGCATTTTGCGATACGCGCAAGATCGACCGCTGGAGCGATCTCGACGGCCTCCAGGTGCGCACTTTCGCGGCCTCCTCCCACGCCCGCGGTCTCGGCGCGCGCAGCATTCAGCGCCGGCTCTCGGCTCTGCGCACCTTCTATGAGTTTTTGGTGCGCGAGGGCTGCTGCACCCGCAATCCGGCACAGGACGTGGCCGCACCGAAGCAGAAGAAACGCCTGCCGGCGACGCTCGATGCGGACCAGATGGGGCGCCTCCTGTCCTTTCGAGTCGACGACTCCTTGTCGTCGCGCGACAAGGCCATCATGGAGCTCTTCTACTCGTCGGGGTTGCGGCTTGCGGAGCTGGTGAGCCTGGACCTCGCATCGCTCGACCTGGAAGATCGCACCGTGCGTGTGCTCGGCAAGGGCTCGAAGTCGCGCGTGGTACCGATCGGCCGCCATGCCGTGGCGGCGCTGCGCAACTGGCTGAAGGAGCGCGCCGCGCTTCTTGGCGGCCGGCGCAGCTCCGATGCGGGCGTCAATGACCTTCGGGGCGCAGTCTTCGTGGGACGCAGCGGCCGGCGGCTCTCGTCGCGGGCCGTGCAGCTGCGTATCGAGCTCTGGGGGCGGCGCCAGGGTCTGGGGCTCCACGTGCACCCTCACATGTTCCGCCATTCCTTCGCGACCCACTTGCTCGAATCCAGCGGGAATCTGCGCGGAGTGCAGGAGCTCCTCGGCCACGCGGACATCTCGACGACCCAGGTGTACACCCACCTCGATTTCCAGCACCTCGCCAAGGTGTATGACGCGGCACATCCCCGAGCGCGCCGGCGGCGCCCCGCTTGAAAGGGCGCGCACGCGCCCCCAGTGACTGAAGGACCATGGATCACGACCCTTCGCGGATTTACGGCACCACCATTCTCGCCGTGCGGCGGGATGGCCGCGTGGCGGTTGGCGGAGACGGCCAGGTGACGCTCGGACAGAGCGTGATGAAAGCCAATGCGCGTAAGGTGAGGCGCCTCTACGGCGGCAAGGTGCTCGCGGGCTTTGCCGGCGGCACCGCCGATGCGTTCACCTTATTCGAGCGTTTCGAGGCCAAGCTGGAAAAGTTCGGCAATCTCACCCGGGCCGCCATCGAGCTGGCGAAGGACTGGCGCAGCGACCGGAGCCTGCGGCGCCTCGAGGCCCTGCTGTGCGTCGCCGACGCGACCAGCACCTACGTCATCTCCGGTACGGGCGATGTCATAGAGCCGGAACACGATCTGATCGCGATCGGCTCGGGCGGCGGCTTCGCACAAGCGGCCGCGCAAGCCCTGATGCAGTCCACCGAGCTCGCGGCGCGCGATATCGTCGAGCGCTCGCTCAACATCGCCGCCGACATCTGCATCTACACCAATCGCAATCTCACCATCGAGGAGCTTTGACGCCGTGTCGATGACCCCGCGCGAGATCGTCGAGGAGCTCGACAAGCACATCGTGGGCCAGAAGGCCGCCAAGCGCGCGGTCGCCATCGCGCTGCGCAACCGCTGGCGCCGGTCGCAGGTGGCGGCGAGCCTGCGCGCCGAAATCACCCCGAAGAACATCCTGATGATCGGCCCGACGGGGGTCGGGAAGACGGAGATCGCACGCCGGCTCGCCCGCCTCGCCAAGGCCCCGTTTCTCAAGGTCGAAGCCACAAAATTCACGGAAGTCGGTTATGTTGGCCGCGAAGTAGACTCGATCGTCCGTGATCTTGTCGATATCTCCGTGAAAATGACGCGCGAGGAGGAGATGGCGAAGGTGCGCCCCCGGGCCGCCGACGCCGCCGAGGACCGGGTCCTCGATGCGCTCCTTCCTCGACCCCAGGCGGGCTTCGTGTCGGATGCGACGCCGCGCGACGGCGACACCCGCCAGCGGTTCCGCAAAATGCTCCGCGAGCGCGAGCTGGATGATCGGGAAATCGAGATCGAGGTGCGGTCGGTACCGGTCGGCGTCGAGATCATGGCGCCGCCGGGAATGGAGGAAATGACGCAGCAGCTGCAGGGCATGTTCCAAAGCCTGGGCGGCGGCAAGACGCGCTCGCGCAAGCTCAAGATCCGCGATGCGCTGAAGCTCCTCGTCGATGAGGAGGCCGCGAAGATGATCAACGAGGAGGAGCTCAAGGTGCGCGCGGTGGAGAATGCCGAGCAGAACGGCATCGTGTTCATCGACGAGATCGACAAGATCGCTCGCCGCCAGGAGACCGCAGGCGCCGATGTGTCGCGCGAAGGCGTGCAGCGCGACCTGCTGCCGCTGGTCGAGGGCTGCACGGTCAACACCAAGTACGGCACGGTCAAGACCGACCACGTGCTGTTCATCGCCTCCGGCGCCTTTCACATGTCGAAGCCCTCGGATCTCATTCCCGAGCTTCAGGGGCGCCTGCCCATACGGGTCGAGCTCGAGCCGCTTCTGGTCCAGGATTTCGTGCGGATCCTCACCGAGCCCGATGCCTCGCTCTGCAGGCAGTACACCGCGCTGATGGCGACCGAGGGACTCGATCTGAAGTTCGAGGACTCGGGCGTCGAGCGGCTTGCCGAAGTCGCGTTCGAGGTGAACGAGCGCACCGAGAACATCGGCGCGCGCCGACTGCACACCGTGATGGAACGGCTGCTCGAGACCGTGTCCTTCGATGCCGCGGACCGCAGCGGCGCGCACATCGTCGTCGATCGGAACTACGTCGAGAACAATATCGGCGAGCTCTCGCGCGACGAGGATCTGTCGCGCTACATCCTGTAGCCCCCCGATGCCGCAGCCGACCGACATCAAGATACGAACCCGCTCGCGCATCCTCGACGTGCGCTTCGATGACGGACTGCATTTCGAGCTGCCCTTCGAGTACCTGCGCGTCTACTCTCCATCGGCCGAGGTGACCGGGCACGGCGGCGGCGAAGGCGTGCTGCAGACCGGAAAAGAGGATGTGGGCATCGAGCGCATCGAGCCGGTCGGCAATTACGCACTCCGGCTGCATTTCGACGATGGCCACAACACCGGGCTTTATTCGTGGAGCTTGCTGCACCAGCTCGGCACCGAGCACGGCAAAAAATGGGCGCGCTACCTCGAGCGCTGCGCCGAGGCGGGAGTCGAGCGCAAATCATGACCGCGGCCGCGGCGCTGCACGCGCAGCGCTGCAATTTCCTGTATTGTCGATTTCATGAAAAAATCTCGGGTTGATCAAACCTGAGGGCTGCCGCAAGGAGCGCCATGAAGACCCCCGACCGCTCGGTCGACTTCGGATTCGAGAAAGTGCCGTGGACCGAGAAGGCCGCGCGCGTACGCGCCGTGTTCAGCTCGGTCGCCGGCAAGTACGACGTCATGAACGATTTGATGTCGTTCGGCGTTCACCGCCTGTGGAAACGCTTCGCGCTGTCGCTCACAGGCCTCAAGGCGGGGCAGCGCGCGCTCGACGTCGCCGGCGGGACCGGTGATCTGGCGCTCGGGCTCGCGCGGCAGGTCGGCAAGACCGGCGAGGTCATCCTCTCGGACATCAATCCCCAGATGCTCGCAGCCGGGCGCGACCGGCTGATCGACGCGGGATTCGGCGGCAACGTGCAGTGTGTGCTCGCGGACGCCGAGCGCCTGCCCTGTCCGGATGACACGTTCGACTGCGTGACGATCGGCTTCGGACTGCGCAACGTCACCGACAAGGCCGCGGCGCTCGCGTCCATGCATCGGGTGCTGAGGCCGGGCGGCCAGCTCCTCGTGCTCGAGTTCTCGACGCCGGTGGCGCCCGGCCTGAAGCCGCTCTACGACGCCTACTCCTTCAACGTGCTTCCGCGTCTGGGCGAATGGGTTGCGAAGGACGCGGCGAGCTACCGCTATCTCGCCGAGTCGATCCGCATGCATCCCAATCAAGAGGCATTGCTCGCGATGCTCACGGAAGCCGGGTTCGCGCAAACCCGATATCACAATCTCTCGGGCGGCATCGTCGCCGTCCACCGTGGGTACAAGATCTGACATGCCGGCAACTCCCGTTTGGCTGGCGGCGGCCGAGTCATTGCTCAACCGCGGCATCGATGAATCGATTCGGGCGTCGGCGGTCGCAGCCCGGCTGAACCAGACCTCGATCGCGCTCGACGTCGCTGGATTCCCCCGCATCCGCATCGCCGTGTGCGCGAAGCGCATCGTGCTCGCGAACGGCGGCGCCGAGCCGCGAGCCGATGCCGTCATCGAGGCGTCCCCGCTTGCGCTGCTCGAGCTGGCGGCGCGGCGCGGCGGGGGTGCCGTCGGCGCAAGAGCCGCCGCAGAGCGCCTGAAGATCAGCGGCGATGCTCAGATCGCCGCGGGCTACCATGAGCTGCTCGAGCTGGCGCGTCCCGACTGGGAGGAAGAGCTGTCCCGGCTCGTCGGCGATCTGCCGGCCCGGCGCATCTCGCGCGTCGCGCGATCGGCCCTTTCCTGGGCGCGCAAGCTCACGCGCACCGCCTCGGAAAACGTCTCGGAATATTTGCAGGAGGAGAGCCGCGATCTCGTGAGCCAGCCCGAGGTCGAGGAATTCCTCGCGCAAGTCGATGAGCTGCGGGAGACAGCCGACCGGGTCGAGGTCCGCCTCGCCCGGCTCGAGCGGGAACTCGGGCGGGGACACGAGGACTCGGCGTGACGCGGTTGCGCATCGCGGGCCGTTTGCTCGAGATCCATCGCGCGCTGGTGCGTCACGGGCTCGATGACTTCGTGCGTGCGACCCATCTGTACCGTCCGTTTCGGTTCCTGTTCTATCTGTCGCCGTGGACGTGGTTTCAGCGCACCGAGGGAGCCACCCGCGGCGAGCGCCTGCGGCTCGCACTCGAGGAGCTCGGGCCGGTCTTCGTGAAATTCGGCCAGGCGGTCTCGACGCGCCGGGATCTGCTGCCGGTCGACATCGCCGACGAGCTCGCGAAGCTCCAGGATCGGGTGCCGCCTTTCGACAGCGCGGTCGCCGCGGCGACGATCGAGCGTGCATTCGGCCGGCCGCTCGCCGACATCTTCGCGACCTTCGAGGCGGCCCCCCTCGCCGCCGCGTCCATCGCGCAGGTGCATGCCGCGACCTTGAAGAGCGGCGAGGAGGTCGTGGTCAAGATCCTGCGCCCGGGCATGCACGAGGTGATCGAGCGCGACCTGGAAGTGCTGCATGCGCTCGCCGTGCTCGCCGACGAGTACTGGGAGGATGCGCGGCGGCTGCGGCCGCTCGAGCTGGTGAGCGAGTACCGCAAGACCATCCTCGATGAGCTGGACCTTTTGCGCGAAGCCGGCAATGCCGCGCAGCTCAAGCGCAATTTCGCGGGCTCGACGCTCCTCTACGTTCCGGCGGTGTATTGGGATTACTGCCGGAGCGACGTGATGGTCATGGAGCGCATCCACGGCATCATCGTGAGCCGTATGGACGAGCTGAGGGCGCGCGGCACCAACATCGCGAAGCTCGCCGAGAACGGCGTCGAGATCTTTTTCACGCAGGTGTTCAAGCACAATTTTTTCCATGCCGACATGCATCCCGGAAACATCTTCGTGCAAACCGACGATCCTGAGAATCCGCGCTATGCCGCCGTCGATTTCGGCATCGTCGGGACGCTTCAGCCGCGCGATCAGTACTACCTAGCGGAGAATTTCCTCGCATTCTTCGACCGCGACTATGGCCGCGTGGCGGCGTTGCACATCGAGTCCGGCTGGGTTCCGAGGTCCGCACGGGTGGATGAGCTCGAGTCCGCGGTCCGCACGGTGTGCGAGCCGATTTTCAACAAGCCGCTCAAGGAAATCTCTTTCGCGCAGGTGCTGCTGCGCCTGTTCGAGGTGGCGCGCCGCTTCGACATGCGGGTGCAGCCCCAGCTGGTGCTGCTGCAGAAGACGCTTTTCAACATCGAGGGACTTGGACGGCAGCTCTATCCCGAGCTCGACCTGTGGAAGACCGCCCAGCCGGTCCTGCGTCGATGGATGCGCGAGCGCGTGAGCCCGCGCACCGTGCTGAAGCAGGTGCGCTCCCAGCTGCCGGACACGATAGAGGCGCTGAAGCAGCTGCCGCAGCTTTTTCACACGGCCGTGCGCGAGGCCTCGGAGGGCCGCCTGCGCGTGCAGGTGCAAAACGCGGCAATCGAGGAGCTGCGTCGCGACCTGCGCCGCTCGGCTCTGCGCCGCGACGGGGCGCTCGGCGCGGCGGCACTCTGGCTCTCCGGCTTCCTATGGCTCGCGACCGCGGCGCATGACCGCTGGCTCGGATGGGTGCAGCTCGTCGCGGCCGCGGCGGTGCTCGGCTGGCTGCGATCGTTGAAGTGGCGCTGATGGGGCACTGCACATGAGGATCAGCATCGAAAACCCCACGAGCTATCGCGGGCGCAATGCACGGCCGAACTGGATCACGTTCCTGCTGTTCGTCGGCCTCGCGCTCGGGGCGGGTGCCATCGGCTTCTTTTTTTCGCCCGCCCACTCCCCGGCGACGGCGCAGTGGTATGCCGCGCTCGCCAAGCCGCCGTGGATTCCGCCGAGCCGTTGGTTCGGCCCGGTGTGGACCGCGCTGTATTGCCTCATGGGCACCGCCGCCTGGCTGGTGTCGCGCGAGCGCTATCACGAGAAGCGCAGCCCGGCGCTCGTGGCCTATTTCGTCCAGCTTCTCTTGAATGCGGCATGGGCGCCGCTTTTCTTCGGCGCGCACAATTTGGGGGCGGGTCTGTTCACCATCGTCGCCCTGTGGCTCGCGCTCGTGTGGACCATCCGCGAATTCGCGGCGGTGCGCGCCGCGGCCACCTGGATGCTCGTCCCTTATCTGCTGTGGGTGACTTTCGCGATGGCATTGAATTTCAGCTTGTGGCGGCTCAACCAATGACTTCCGGCTCACCCGAGATACCCGATCCGGATTGCGCGGAGCGGGTCCCGCACACGCATCTGCTCGCGAGCGGGGACTATTCGCTCATGATCAGCGCCGCCGGCGGCGGCTACAGCCGCTGGCGGGACGTTGCTTTGACGCGCTGGCGCGAGGATCCCACCTGCGATGCATACGGATGCTTCGTGTACCTCAAGGACGTCGCGAACGGGCAGATCTGGTCGGCCGGCTACCAGCCGGTCGGACGCGAGCCCGAGCGCTACGAGGTTTCGTTTACCGAAGACCGGGCGCAGATCGTGCGCACCGACGGTCCCATCCTCACCACGACGGAAATTCTGATCTCCCCGGAGGACGACGCGGAGGTGCGCCGCGTGCTCCTGACCAATTCCGGGCGCAGCACCCGAGAGATCGAGCTGACGAGCTATGCCGAGGTGGCGCTCGCCAACCCCGCCGCGGACGCCGCTCACCCGGCTTTCTCCAAGATGTTCGTGCAGACCGAATTCGTCGCGGACGGCGGTGGAACGCTGCTCGCCACACGGCGCCCGCGCGAGCCCGGCGAGACGCCGCTCTGGATGTTCCACGTCTGCGTGCTCGAGGGAGAGGGCGTCGGCGCATTGCAGTTCGAGACCGATCGTGCGCGCTTCTTGGGGCGCGGCGCGGATGCGCGAACCGCGGCGTCCATCGTCGATGCCCGTCCGCTGTCGGATACCGCCGGCACGGTGCTCGATCCGGTGCTCGCGTTCAGGCGTCGGGCGCGCATTCCGCCCGGCGGGTCGGCCCGCATCGATTTCTGGATGGGCGTCGCGGGGAGCCGTGCCCAAGCGCTTGCTGCGGCCGGCAAATACCGCGAAGGCACGGCCTTCGAGCGCGTCAAGAGCGCCGCGGCGGTCCAGGCCGTCGCGGAGCTGCAAGAGCTCGACCTCAAGCCGGAGGAAGCGCTCAAGTTTCAGCGCATCGCCGGCCACATCCTTTACGCCGATCGGTCCCTGCGCGCCCCGAGCCAGACCCTCGTCCAGAATCAATCCGGTCCGGCGCTCCTCTGGGCTTGCGGCATATCGGGCGATTTGCCCGTGGTGCTGGCACGCATCGCGAGCACCACGGATCTGCCGCTCGTCGAGCTCTTGTTGCGCGCCCATGCCTACTGGCGCCGCAAACGCCTCGCGGTGGATCTCGTGATCCTCAACGACGCGCCGGCGGCCGGCGCGGATGAGTTGAAGCTGGGCGTCGAAGCCTGCATCAAAGCCGCGCAGGCTCGCCTCCTCGGCGGCGAAGTGCGCGGGAGTGTATTTTCGTTGCGGGGCGATGCCTTGCCCTCCGGCGCGGATGCGCTTCTGGAAACCGCGGCACGTGCGATCTTCCGCGGCGGCTCGGAGCCGCTTCATGAGCTCGCCTCCTTGAGCGCCGCGGAGCGCCGTCCGCGCCGGCCTCGTCTCGCCAACAAGGAAACGGCCTCCTCGGACGTCATGCGCAACGCACCGCCGCTCGAGTTCTTCAATGGCTTCGGCGGGTTCGCCGCCGCCGGACGCGAGTATGTGACGCTCCTGAAAGAAGGTGAGTGGACGCCGGCTCCGTGGAGCAACGTCATTGCGAATCCGGAGTTCGGATTTCTCGTCTCCGCGGACGGCGTCGGCAGCACCTGGTCGATCAACGCGCAGCAGAATCAGATCACGCCCTGGTCCAACGATCCGGTGAGCAACGCGCCCGCGGAAGTCGTCTACATCCGCGATCAGGATTCAGGCGATCTGTGGAGCGCGACGCCCCTGCCCGTCCGGGAGCCCGAATCGGCGTTCATCGTTACCCATGGCTTCGGCTATACGCGCTTCCAGAGCGCCTCGCGCGGCATCGGGATAGAGCTGCTGCAGTTCGTGCCGCTCGCCGATCCGGTAAAAGTCTCGCGGCTGAAGATCGCCAACCGGTCCGAGCGAGTGCGATCCTTGTCGATCACGCACTACCTCGAGTGGGTGCTCGGCAATCAACGCAGCCGGACGGCGCCCTACCTCATCACCGAGATCGATCGCGGAACGTCCGCGCTTCTTGCGCGCAATCCCTGGAGTCTCGACTTCCCGGCGCGCGTCGCCTTCATGGACATGGGCGGGCGGCAGCAGACCGGCTCGGCGGATCGCTCGGAATTCCTGGGCAGACACGGCTCGCTCGCCGAGCCCGCGGCGCTGCTCGGGGCCGCCCCCCTGAATAATCGCGTGGGAGCGGGCCTTGATCCGTGCGGCGCGCTGCAGACGATGCTCACCTTGAAGCCCGGCGAGGAGACGGAGATCGTGCTCCTTCTCGGTCAGGAAGCCTCCAGGAGCCGGGCGCTCGAGCTGATCGCCCGATATCGCGCCACGGATCTCGACGCCTCGCTCAAGGCAGTGAACGAGTTTTGGGATCAGACGCTCGGCGCGGTCCAGGTCAAGACGCCGGACCGGTCGATGGACGTGCTCCTCAACGGCTGGCTGCTGTACCAGACGCTCGCGTGCCGGATGTGGGCGCGTACCGCTTTTTACCAGTCGAGCGGCGCCTGGGGCTACCGCGACCAGCTGCAAGATGCGATGGCTCTTTGCATCGCGCGACCCGCCGTCGCCCGCGAGCACCTCTTGCGTGCCGCGGCCCGCCAGTTCCGGGCGGGCGACGTGCAGCATTGGTGGCTGCCGGTCACGGACCAGGGCATCAAGACCCGCGTGTCGGACGACCGCATCTGGCTGCCGTACGTGGTCGCCCATTATCTCGAGGTGACCGAAGACTTCCCCCTGCTCGATGAGCTCGTTCCCTTTCTCGAGGGCGGACCGCTCGCCGCGGGACAGCAGGAGCTGTTCGGCGCTCCGAAACCGACCGGCGGCGAGCCGCTCTATGCGCACTGCGCGCTCGCGCTCGATTCGAGCCTCGCGATCGGTTCGCACGGTCTGCCGCTGTTCGGGACGGGCGACTGGAACGACGGCATGAACCGGGTCGGTGCCGCAGGTCAGGGTGAGAGCGTCTGGCTTGCCTGGTTCCTGCACACGACGCTGCTGCGGTTCGCGCCCCTCGCCGAGCGGCGCGGCGATGCCGAACGTGCGGCTCTATGGCGCAAGCATGCATTCGCCCTGCAGCAGGCAATCGAGCGCGAGGCCTGGGACGGCGACTGGTACCGGCGCGGCTATTTCGACGATGGCGCCCCCTTGGGCTCGGTGTCGAGCGATGAATGCCGCATCGACTCGGTGGCGCAGTCCTGGGCGGTGATCTCGGGTGGTGGCTCTGCGGCCCGCGCCGCCCGCGCGATGTCGGCGGTCAACGCACAGCTCGTGAGCCGCAGCGAAGGGCTGGTGCAGCTGTTCACGCCGCCCTTCGACCGCACCCCGCATGATCCCGGCTATATCAAAGCCTATCCGCCGGGCCTTCGCGAGAACGGCGGCCAATACACCCACGCGGCCATGTGGTGCACGCTCGCGTTCGCGCTTCTGGGGGACGGCGACCGGGCCGGCGAGCTCTTCTCGCTGATCAATCCAGTCAACCATGCCAGCACTCGCGCGGCGATTCACCGCTACAAGGTCGAGCCTTATGTGGTCTGTGCGGATGTGTACTCAGCGCCCGCGCACATCGGCCGCGGCGGCTGGACCTGGTACACGGGTTCGGCCGGCTGGATGTATCGCACCGCCCTCGAAGGCATGCTCGGGATTGGGGTCAAGGGCGGGCTGCTGCGAATCAACCCTTGCATACCGCGGACCTGGGCGGGTTTCGAGGTCACCTACAAGCAGGGGTCCTCGCGCTATCGGATTGCCGTGGAGAATCCGCACGCCGTGTGCCGAGGCATCATCCGGGCGTCGCTCGACGGTCGCGATATTGGCGTCTCACCCTGCGACATCGCGCTCGCCGATGACGGCTCGTACCACTACGCTCGAATAACGCTGGGCTGAGGCCTTCAGGGCCTCGGGGCGCTTTTCGGCCGGAGCGCTTCGGTCAGCTTGAGCGCGAGAATGCGCATCATCGCGCCCTTCGGCACCAGTTGAATCAGCCGCCACACCAGCGCCGGCCGTGCCAGGAGCAAGCCGGCGGCGGTGGCGCCGACGGCGCCGAGTCCTTTGCCGCTCAGCAATGCGCGCATGGTGCGGCTGCGGGGAAAACCGCCCGCCGCGTCCTCTTCTTCCTCTCCGGCCTCCGCGGGCGGCGCCTCCAGGATATGCTCGATCTGCGCCCGGCTTTCGGCGAGTCGCGCCAGGACGGCGGTTCGGGCTGCATCGTCGGCGGAGTTCTTCACGGGTGTGCCCTCAAGCTGCCGGCTTGACCGGCGCGCGCGACTCGTCCGGATCGTCGTGATCGGCGAGGATGCGGTGGAGAATTTGTGCGTCTTCCTGCCATTCGCGCTTCACGGCGGAAAGGAACGGTGGGTGTTCCTTCAGCGCTTTGGCGCGGTAGATCAAGGCGATCACCGCAGCGAGCAGAAAAGCGCCGCCGGTGCACGCCACGGCGGTGACCCGGTAGGGCGTATCCCAGGTGAGGGCCACGATGACGACGCAACCCATGAGCACTGCGAAAAACAGGCATGCACCGGCCACCACGGAGACGATCACCATGGCGCCGAAATCGCGCCTCGCTTGCTCCAGATCGAGGGCCACCAGCTCGAAGTAAGCCGCAATGTGCTTCAGCAGTGCAGGCGCCGCTTTGGGCAGTAACCACAGCACCCGCATGGACCGGCCTAACTGCGCCGCGCGACTAAAATGCCCGCGACGGCGCCCACCACCGCGGCGAGTCCGATGGCGACCCAGGGGCTCTCGCGTACATAGTCGTCGGCCCCGTCGAACGCCTTTTGCGCGCCGCGCTTCAGCGTATCGGCACCCTGCGACAGGGTTTCCTTGGCGGCACCCACCGTTGAGGCAACCTTCTTACGCACGCTCGCGATGTCGGCGTCGTTTAGATCCGCGATACGGGCAAGCAGGTCCTCGACGTCGGCGATCAGATTCCTGATCTCCTCTCCCGCAACGCTCGTGAGGCGGCCGCCCGCCTGGCTTGCACCCTGCTCCTCACCGTACGGATCGAATGTCGTTGCCATGAATCGTCTCCTGGAAAATCAAGTTATTCGTCAACTGGCAACTCGGCCGGAAACTCCCTTCCGGCCGAGCTATTTTTGCATGAAACGGCCGCCCCCGATACTCAAGATCGGGGGGCGATGGGCGTGTTGCCGTTGCCGATGATCACCTCCACGCGGCGGTTCAGTTGCCGCCCGCCCGAGTCGCTGTTGCTGGCGACGGGGAAAGCCTTCCCGTAGCCCTCGGTGCTGATCCGGGAGGGGTCGATGCCGCGCACCGCGAGCGCCGCCTTGACCGCCTCGGCGCGCCGCTCCGACAAGTCCTGATTATAGGCGTCCGTGCCGATACTGTCGGTAAAGCCCTCGATCTGCACGCGCCGGTCCGGATGCTCGTTCAAGAACGTCGCGAGCCGGTCGAGCTGCAGGGCGGCACCGGGATTCAGGGTGGCCCGCCCCGTATCGAACAGCACGTCGCCCAAGGTCAGCACCAACCCGCGATCGGTCGGCTTTGCCTTCAGTTGCGCAATCTCGGCCTGCAGCTCGGCGCTTTGCGCCGTGGCCTGATTGCGCTGCGCCAGCGCCTCGTTTCGCTGCGCCAGCGCGACGTTGGCCTCGCGCGAACGCGCGTCCGCCTGGATGCGGTCGCGTTCGGCCTGCCCTTGGGTGAGGCGCGCATCGTCCGCCTTGGCGGCGGCCCGAGCCTCTGCCAAACGCGCCGTTTGCGCCGCGAGATAGGCAAGCTGATCGACATCGCCCTCATGATGGGCGCTCGCCGCCGCTTCGGCCTGGCTGAGATCCTGGCGAGCCGACTGCAGATCGAGCGGGTCGTATTGCGAGACGTTCGGATCGGCCTCCGCGGCCGACACCTGCGCCCGCGCCGACTCGAGTGCGGCATTCGGCTGCGGCGAAGTGGCGCACGCCCCAAGCACGAGGCAGAGTGCGGCTCCCGTCAACAACAGTTTCTGATTCATGGCGCCACCTTCTTATTGCGTAGGGGGTTGTGGGGGGACGACGATCACCGGCGCGGGGGGCGCGGGCGGTACCTCGCTCCTCGAGGCCTCCTGCCGCAGCGCCTGCAGACTCGCCTCGAGCTCCGTTTCCGCCTTGTGCGAACGGTGCTCGTGCGCGGTCGCTTCCGCGAGCTGGGCATCGACGTTCGCTTGGTCCGCCAGCCGCTCCGCGGGTACCGCGTCATGATCGGCGGCGGCCTTCTCGGCGCGCTGCAGCTTGTCGCGTGCGCTCGCCATCTCGACCGGTGCGAACTCCGGCGCCCCCGACTCCTCGGCGCGCTGGACGGATTGTTTCGCGACGGCGATTTTCTCGCTTGGAATCGGGCTCGATGCGCATGCGGCGAGCGCCAAGACAACGGCGCAGCCGGCGGCGCTCCCGATCGATCTTTGAAGTTTCATTGAAATCTCCTTATTGGGCCGGGACCTTTCCTGCGGTCAGCTTCCACATGGAAGCCGCAAATCCGGCCGTTACTCAAATTAGGAGAGCAAGCGTCGTGCCAATTTGGATAATCGATTTTTCGCGCAAAAAAGCGCTCAAAAATCGCGCACGCACGCGCAGCGCATGTAGAAATTTCCCGGCGGGCTAGTAGACATTACGCAAATTTTCCGCTCGATCCCGTGAGCACGTCGGCGCCGGCCGACGCGGGATCAGCGAGCGTCAGTGCTTCGAGACGTGCGCTTCGCAGATCTCGTGCAGCACCTCGGGGAGGCGCCCATAGTCGCGAGCCTTGTCGAGGAAATGCGTGGCGCCCAGCGCGATCGCCGCGTTCTTGTATTCCGGCAGATCGTAATTGGTGAGCACGATGATGCGCGGCTTTGGCTGCGCGCTCGCGAGGGCTCGCATCACACCGAAGCCGGTGCCCTGCTTCAGGTGAAGATCGAGGATGATGACGTCGACCGCATCGCGCTTCACGACCGCCAGCGCTTCGGACTCCGTATCGGCGGTGCCGATGAGCTCCACTTCCGGGATCTGCCGGATTGCTTCGGTCAAACGCTCCGTGAGGACCTTGGAGTCTTCGACGAGCAAGACTCTCAGACCCTTCGCCATCGCCGTCCCTTCCGCATGAGTCGAAGACATGCCCTGCGATGCTAGCGCCGATGGGCGCCGCAAAGTAGGCCGCGGGGCAGATAGTGGTGTAGTCGGATTCTCACGCTACACCGCTTATTGAATGAGGCCGTTGCGCAGCGCGTACGAGGTGATGTCCGCATTGGCGTTGAAGCTCATCTTCTCCAAAATTCTGCTCCGGTAAGTGCTGACGGTTTTGACGCTCAAGCTGAGCTCGTTCGCAATATCCGACACGCCCCGGCCGGCCGCCAGTTTGCAGAAGATCTGGAACTCGCGCGTCGACAACCGTGCATGCAGCGGCTTGTCCGGATCTCCATCGAGATCGGCCACCAGGATCTCCGCGAGCGCCGCGCTCACGTAGCGCCGACCCGAGAGCACCGTGCGCACCGCCTTCATGAGCTCCTCGGGCGGGCTGTCCTTCGACAGATAGCCGCTCGCCCCTGCGCGCAGCACGTTCACGGCGTACTGCTGCTCGGGCAATCCGCTCATGACCAGCACTCGCACGCCCGGGTGCCCGGTCTGAATATGCCGCAAGATGTCGAGGCCGCTGCGATCGGGCATGTGAATGTCCAACAGCACCAGATCCCAATCCTGCTTTCTCAGCAGGTCGAGCGTCTCATTTCCGCTGGCGGCCTCGCCGACGGCGTTGATGGTGGGATCAGCCTCCAGAAACTGCTTGAAGCCTGCTCGAACGACCGCGTGGTCGTCGGCTATCAGTACTCGTGACACGTCTTACTTCTCCCCTCTTGTCCGGTTCAGCTGCTCGCGCATTCGTGGCCCTGCGCAAAGCCGTTCACGCGGCTCGGCGCATAGCCGGCGGCGCGGCGCTGAGCATATCCGTTGAGTTTGTTGTACAAAGTTTTCAGACTGCATCCGAGCGCGTCCGCCGCGCGACGCTTGTTGCCCTGGAAGTAATCGAGCGTGGCCTCGATCAGAGATCGCTCCATGTCGCAGATGCGTGAGCCTACTCTAATATCAAGGCGCTCGCGATCATCCGGCGAGGAATCGATGATGCCCGTGGCCGAGCTCTGAGTGAGCGGCGCGAGCTCCACCCATTGGTCGCCAAGGATGAACGCGCGCTCGATGCAGTTCTTGAGCTCCCGCACGTTCCCCGGCCAGCTGTGCTGCCTCAAGGTCATGCGCGAGAGCGCGGTGAAACGTTTCTGGGTGGCGGCCTGTGCGTTGAGTTCCTCGAGGAAACGCTCGGCCAGCAAGTCGACATCGTTCCCACGCACCCGCAGCGGCGGCATCTGGATTGGGAACACGGCGAGGCGGTAGAGCAGGTCTTCCCGCAGCTGTCCGCTCTGCACGGCCTGCAGAGGACACCGGTTGGTCGCGGCGATGACGCGAACGTCGGTCGCGAGCTCCGTATTGGCGCCGACGCGATAGAACTTTCTCGTCTCGAGCACCCGCAGCAGGCGAGTCTGCATATCGAGCGGCATCTCGGTGATCTCGTCGAGGAGGAGCGTCCCGCCGTCCGCGCGCTCGAAAACCCCCGCATGCCCCCGCACCGCACCGGTGAAGCTGCCCTTTTCGAATCCGAACAGTTCCGCCTCGATCAGCCCGGCGGGGATCGCCCCACAATTGATGGCGATGAATGGCCCGCGGCGGCGCAGGCTCCTGTCGTGAATCGCGCGTGCCGCCAGTTCCTTCCCCGAGCCACTCTCGCCGGTGAGCAGGACGCCGGCCTCGGTTGGACCGACCCGGTCGATCAGCCGAAGCACCTCCTGCATCGCGGTCGAATCGCCCGCCAATGGATTCGAAGCGAGCGGCGCGAGCGGCTGCTCTGGAAAACTGGTAATGGCTGCATTCATGACGCTCGGAACCTCCCAATGGCCACGTGTAATCGTTACACGCGGCATGCGGTAATTTGTAACCGCTGCAGCCTATGGTCGCCAGGGTGGCCCGCTGAACCTAAGCTCAGACTTCGAGCTAAATTGTGTAGGTCATTGTCTGACAGACGATGATAAGCGATTGATCGAGAAGGTCGTATCGGCACGACAGCCGCTCCGGGCCGGGGCCCGGGAACGCTTTTGGGGGAGATGGCACATCCAATGCACCGCCTCTCGCGCGTGATTCTCAGGGAGGGCGTTCGCGCCCGCAGCGCCAGCAGGTGGTGAACTGCGGCTCGAGCTGCTCGTTGCAATCCTCGCAAATCCAAGGTGCGCCCCGTGGAGCTGCGGCGGCGCGGGCGAGGACGCCGAGCGCGTACCGCTCGTCGGAATCCGCGACATAGAGCTGTGGCCAGGTTTCCATCATCGGCAGATCGCCCATCGCGCCTGCGAGATAGATGTTGCGCAGCTCGCATTCGATGCCGGCGCTGATCAGAACGTTTCGCGCGTGCGCCACCTGCAACAGGGATGCCGCCCGATACACGCGCTTCACCCCGTCCCCCTCTAGCGCAGCGATCCCAGGAAGGCGCGCACGTCCTCGCCGCGCTCGAGCACTTCCACGAGCGCGGAGCCGACCACCACGCCGTCCACGTGCGGCGCGAAGCGCTCGACCTGCGCGCGCACACGAATGCCGAACCCCGCGCACACGGGCACGGGCGAACAGCGCTTCACACGATCCATGTATTCAAGAGCCGTATCCGGGACCTCCGCCGCTTTGCCCGTGGTGCCCGTCATGGTCACCGCATAGACGAAGCCTTGCGCCGCCTGACAGAGCCGCTCGAGGCGGGCCTGCGGCGTCACGGGAGTGACCATCTGAACCAGTGCGAGGCCCTCCCGATCGAGCGCCGACTTGAGCTCCGCGCTTTCCTCGAACGGTAGATCGGGGACGATGAACCCGGCTACGCCCGCGGCCGCGGCCGCGGCCGGCAGTCGTTCCAAGCCGAACGCGAGCAAGGGATTCAAGTAGCTCATGAGCAAGAGCGGCGGTCGGCCTTCCCGGCAGGTTTCGAGCTCCTCGAGAATCCAAGGCAAGGTGACGCCCTGCTTAAGGGCGGCGAAGCTCGCTCGCTGAACGGTCGAGCCGTCGGCCATGGGATCGGAGAATGGAACCCCGATCTCCACCACGTCGCATCCCGAGGCGACTTCGCCGAGATGGCGCTTGAAATCCGCCCGCGCGGGATATCCCGCCGTCAGGAATCCGACCAGCGCCGGCCGGCCCCGTGAGACGGCGGCGCTGATCGCGGCGGAGATGGTGTCTCGGGGTCGCATGGGTCACCGATCGAGCAGAGTTCGCTGCAGGATGCTCATGTCTTTATCGCCCCGGCCGGAACAGCCGATGAGAATGCGGGATCCGGGATGAGATTTCGCGTGCTTGCGCGCTCCGAAGATCGCGTGCGCCGTCTCGATGGCGGGCAGGATGCCTTCGCAGCGTGCGCACTCGGCGAGGGCATCGAGCGCCTCCTCGTCGGTCGCGCTCTCATAGCGTACCCGCCCGCACTCCTTGAGATACGCATGCTCAGGACCCACGCCCGAATAGTCGAGCCCGGCGGACACCGAATGAGTCTCGCGCACCTGTCCGAAGGCATCTTGGAGAATCAGGGTGTAGCTTCCCTGCAGCACCCCGGGAGTTCCGTACGTGAGCGAGGCGGCATTGTCGCCAAGGCCGGAGCCGCGACCGCCAGCCTCGACGCCGACGAGCTCGACGGCGGCGTCTTCCAGGAACGGGTGGAACAGCCCGATCGCATTGGACCCGCCTCCCACGCAAGCGAAGGCGGCGTCCGGAAGTCCCCCCGCCATGGACAGCATCTGCGCTCGCGCCTCGCGCCCGATCACCGATTGCAGCTCGCGCACGAGGTAGGGATACGGGTGCGGACCGACGGCGGAGCCCAGGCAGTAGAAGGTTCCGTCCGGGTCGGACACCCAATCGCGCAGCGCCTCATCGATCGCGGCGCGTAAAGTCCGATCGCCGGTGGTGACGGGCACGACTTGTGCACCCAACAGCTGCATGCGGCCGACATTCGGCGCCTGCCGCTCCACATCCACTGCGCCCATGTAGACGACGCACGGTAATCCCTGGCGGGCCGCGGCCGCCGCGCTCGCGACGCCATGCTGGCCCGCGCCGGTCTCCGCGATGATCCGGCGCGCGCCGAGCCGGCGCGCGAGCAGCGTCTGACCCAGGGCATTGTTGATCTTGTGGGCGCCGGTATGTGCGAGGTCCTCGCGCTTCAGCCACACGTCGGCTCCCCAACGCTTGCTCAAGGTCGGGGCGTGGGACAGTGCCGTGGGACGGCCCACCCAGGTCTTGAGCTCCTGATGGAACTCGGCCTGGAAATCCTCGCGGTGCAAGTAGCGATCGACCCCGGACTGCAAACGGTCGAGTGCGGGTACCAGAGTTTCCGGCACGTAGCGACCACCGAACACGCCATACCGCCCCTTGGCGTCCGGGCCCGCGGCCAAGGGCCGTCGGCTCTCGACGCTCACGCTTCCCGCTCCAATTGGGCCGCAGCCTCACGCACGGTGCGCACGAACTCGTAGATCTTGGCGGGATCCTTCACCCCGTGCTCCCGCTCGACGCCGCTGCTCACGTCCACCCCGTAGGGCCGGACGGCCTGCACCGCCTCGGCAACGTTCTGCGCCGTAAGGCCGCCGGCGAGAATCAGCTCGGTCTGACGAGCGAGCTCGGCCGCCCGGCCCCAATCCGCCAGCTCCCCGATGCCGCTGGTCGGTCCCTCGAAGACGACGCGTCGCGGGAGGGGGCTCGGCGTCTTTCGGCCGAAACGCAGCACCGGCAGGACGCGGATATGCGCGGGAATTTTGAGCTCGCGCAAGTCCTCAACGTCAGTCTGGAAATAATCCGGCTTGAGCACCCGGCAGATCTCGTCGACTTTCATCTGCAGGGGGTGCTGGGCAACGGCGATGCGCAACATGCCGGGCGGCGCGAGCGCCGCCAGCTGGGCAGCCTGTCCGGGGGTCACTTGCCGGGGGCTCGGCGCAAACACGAAACCGATGGCGTCGACCTGAGCCGTCGCGGCTGCGCTGACGCCATCGGCGCTGGTAATGCCACAGATCTTGATGAACATGCGCGCGAGTGTAGCCATTTAGGGGGACACTGTCCGTCCAGCAGCGAGTATTTCCGAGAGCAATTTCGGCGGGTCGGCCGCCCTCATCAGGGCGGTGCCGATCAAGGCCAGCCGGTAGCCCATTCGTCGGGCCTTTTGCGCATCGCCGGGGGTGGCGACACCGCTCTCGGCAACCGCCGCCGCTCCGGGGGGCAAACGCGCCGCGAGCTGCGCGAACCGCTCGGGCACCACACTCAAGGTGACGAGGTCGCGGCAATTGACCCCGATGAGCACGGTGCCGGACGCGCAGGTGCCTTCGAGCAGCTCCCGGGCAATGTCGACATCGCGCTCATCGAAGGCCTCCAACAGCACGAACAAGCCCTGCCCGGCCGCAACCGTCAGCATCTCGGCCAGCCGGCCTCGGCCCAACATGCGAATGATGAGAAGCACACCGCCCGCACCGCATGCCCGCGCCTCGAGAACTTGATAAGGATCGATCAGAAAGTCCTTGCGCATGGCGGGCACACCCAGCGGCGCAAGCACGGCGGCGGACCCGCGCAAATGCTCGAGATCGCCGTCGAATCGCAAAGGCTCGGTGAGCACGGACACGGCCGCCGCACCGGCGCGCGCGTAAGCCGCAACACGCCCGAGACGGTCGCTCCCCGGACCTTCAAGCGCGCCCGCCGCCGGCGATCGCAGCTTGAGCTCCGCGATGACGTCGAACCCCGCCGGGGACAGGCGTAAGGAGGGCGGGGCCGGCGCACCTTGTGCGCGGCGCTCGAGGACGCCGATCGGCTCGCGGCGTGCCGCGCGGGCGGCGCGCTCAGCGCTCGAACGCGCCATCTCGGCGAGGAAATCGCTCATGCCGAACCACCGCTCGGCCCGGCGGCCTGCGCGGCGTACCGGGTGAGACCCAGCAGCCAATCGCGCGCCCGGCCGCTATCGATGGCCTCGCCCGCAGCGCGGACGCCCGCGGCGGGCGAGTCGCTGCGGCCGGCGATGTACAGCGCCAATCCGCACTGGAGCACCAGGGCGTCGCGATGCGGGCCCGAGTCGACGCCATCGAACACGGCGCGTATCGCGGCCCAGTTGGCGGCGGCATCGCCTCCCTTCAGATCCGCCGAGGCGCAGGCGCGCAACCCGAAGTCCGCCGGATCGACGATCCGGTGCGATACCGCGCCGCGACGCACCTCGAACGCCGTGAAGGGACCCACCGGCGTCGCCTCGTCCCAGCCGTCCGCTCCATGCACCACCCACGCCCGCTCGATCGACATTCCGGCGAGGGTTTCGGCCATCAGTCGGGCGCTCGACTCGTCGTACGCGCCGATCAGACGATAGCGCGGCGACGCCGGATTGGTGAGGGGACCGAGCAAGTTGAACACGGTGCGCACCTTCAGATGTGCGCGGACGGCGGCGAGCGCTTTCATGGCCGGATGAAAGTAGGGCGCGAACAGGAACGTAAAGCCGGTGCGCGCAAAGCATTCTGCCGAACGGCGCTCGTCGAGCGGCAGGACGAGCCCGAGTTGCTCGATCAGATCCGCGCTGCCGCTCCTGCTGGTCACCGAGCGGTTGCCGTGTTTCACGACCGGCAAGCCGCAGGCCGCGGCAAGCAGCGCGGCACCGGTGGACAGATTAAAGCTGCCGGAGAAATCGCCGCCCGTGCCCACGATGTCGATGGCGTCGAGGTCCGGCGGCAGCGCAGGCTTGCGTGCGAGGGCGCGCATGGCGGCCGCAAACCCCCGAACCTCGCTCGCCGTGACGCCCTTTGCGCGGACCGCGGCGAGCAGCGCACCGGCAAGGGCGGGCGCGAGCTCGGCGGCGGTAAGCCGCTCGAGCAGCGCGGCGGCCTCGGGTTCGGCGAGGTCCCGGCCATTCAACAGATGCTCGAGTGTGTCGTGGAGGCTTTGCACGGCTGCGATCAGCGCCTGAGAAAATTCGCCATGAGCTCAGGCCCGTCGGGGGTGAGCACGCTCTCGGGATGAAACTGCACGCCCTCGATCGGCATCGAGCGGTGGCGCACGCCCATGATCTCGCCTTCGGGGGTGCGCGAGGTCACCTCGAGCACATCGGGAATGCTCAGCGGCTCGGCAATGAGCGAGTGATAGCGCCCGGCGTCGAAATCCTGCTTGAGCCCTGCATAGACACCCTTGCCGTCGTGCCGGACCGTCGACACCTTGCCGTGCATGAGGCGCGCCGCGCGCACGACGTTGCCGCCGAACACCTCCACCAAGGATTGATGACCGAGGCAGACCCCGAAAATTGGCACGCGACCGGCGAAGGCCCGGATCATCGCCATGGACACGCCGGCGTCCCGCGGCGTCCCCGGTCCCGGAGAGATCACGAGGTGCGAGTGCGTCTGCCCGAGCGCGGTTTCGACGTCGATCGCGTCGTTGCGGTGCACGTCGACCTCGGCGCCGAGGACCAGAAATGCCTGCACGAGGTTGTAGGTGAAGGAGTCATAATTGTCGATCAGCAGGATGCGAGGCCGGGTGCTCATAGTCCCTCCGCCGCGATACTGAGTGCACTGCGCAGCACGGCGCTCTTGGCCATGACTTCCTCATACTCCGCCTTCGGCGAGCTGTCCGCGACGATGCCTCCGCCGGCCTGATAGCTGTACTGATCACCGCTGAAGACCAGGGTACGGATGGTGATGGCCTGATCCATGTCGCCGTGCCGCCCGAAATAGCCCACCGTGCCGCCGTACAGCTGTCGCCCCACCGGCTCCAGCTCATCGATGATCTGCATCGCACGCACCTTGGGCGCGCCGACCAGGGTGCCCGCCGGAAACGTGGCTGCGAACAGATCGAAGGTGTCGTAGCCAGGCGCCACCGCCCCGTGCACGCCGCTCACGATGTGCATGATATGGCTGTAGCGCTCGATCACGCGGTACGGATCGACGCGCACCGATCCGGCCTGCGCCACTCGACCGAGATCGTTGCGCGCGAGATCGACCAGCATGACGTGCTCGGAATTCTCTTTCGGGTCCTTGAGCAAATCCGCCTCGAGCTGCAGATCGCCGGCCGGATCCGCGCCGCGAGGGCGCGAGCCCGCGATGGGGCGAAGCTGTGCGTGGCCGCCATGCGATTTGACCAGCGCCTCGGGCGAGGAACCCACCACGGTGATGTCGCCGAGCTCGCAGAAAAACATGTACGGCGACGGATTCAAAAGACGCAGCGCTCGATAGGCCTCGAACGGCGAGAGCGAGTGCCGACCTTCGAAACGCGACGCGAGGACCAGCTGGTAGACATCACCGGAGGCGATGTACTGCTGCGCGCGCCGCACGCGCGCCGCGTGCTCCTCCTCCGAGAGCGAGGGCGTCGCCGGCGAAAAGCGGCCCGGTGCGAGCAGCGGCGGTACACCGCCCCGCAAGGCGCGCATGATCTCGCGGCGCAGCGCCTGCCGCTCGGCTTCCGAGCCGTCGTGCAGGAGCGCCGCGCTGCGCGTGAGATGGTCGAAGACCAGGAGGGAGCACGGCGCGACATAATGCGCGTGCGGAGTCACGGTGTCGTCCAAGCTGCGCAGCGGCAGGCGCTCGAAATAACGTACCGCGTCGTACGCGGTGTAACCCACCAGGCCGCCCGAGAGGGGCACGCCCGGAATCTCGGGCTGCGGTCGCGGCGCCTGAGCGAGAGCCCCGCGCAACGCGTTCAGGAGCTCGAGGCGGCTCGTCGGCCGCGGCGCGTGCCGGTTTCCCACCGTGAGACCCGCTGCATCGAGCCGCACCTCGAGGCAGCTGCCGAAGCCGATGAACGAATAACGGGCGAGCCGCTCACCACCCTCCACGCTCTCCAGCAGGAAGCGCGGCCGAAAAGGCGCGAGCTTCAGATACGCCGATACCGGCGTGTCCAGATCGGCGGCGATGTCGAAAGGCGCTTTCATGAGAGTCTCGACAACCTCGTCAGTAGCCAAAAAAAAACCCACCACCGGTTGAGCGCGGAGATGGGTTTTAGGGATATCGACTGAAAAAACTACGCGGCCAGCGCCCTCTCCTTGAGGAAATCGCGCCACCACCAACCGGCATGTACAGTGCTTGCGTGAGACATGCCGGGCCAGTATCGCCGCGCCGAGCCGGCATCGTCAAGTCGGCGCCGGAGGCTCCCGCGGCGGGCTGGTGTCCAGGCTTTTCTTGAGTTTTCGCGTGAGCTCGACGAATCGCGGGGTGAGTCCGACGTCCTCGTAAACCGGATCTCCCTGGTCGTCGCGCGAAATGATCTTCGGTCCCGCCTCGTAGGGCATGGCCGCCACGATTTCATCGAGCGCCGCGTGCAGCAGGTCGGTGGTGAGCTCCTCCACCGTGCGGCCTGGAAACAGTTCGCAGAGCGCGTGCAGGCGCGCCGCATCCTCGAGCGGGAGACGTATGGCGTATTCTCGCGCAGTGCGCAGGGGCGGCGGGTCTTTTCGCCAACGATCGAGCAGGGCCTTGAATTTCACGATTGCTCCGCCATACGGGACATGCGACCAATGGACGGAGCGAATTATAAGCCGGAGAGCAGGTGGATAACGTACCGAGCAGCGAAGAGCGGAACTGGGCGATGGCTGCGCACCTCTGCGGGTTGGCGTGGCTCGCCGGCGGTTGGCTGCTGACCGTCGTCGGCCCCCTCGTCATATGGCGGACGAAGGGGCAGACCATGCCATTCGTCGGCGAGCAGGCGAAGGAGTCGCTCAACTTCCAGATCACCGTGCTGCTGCTTGCCGCGCTGTCGGCGGCGCTTATTTTCGTGCTGGTCGGGTTCCTGCTGTTGTGGATACTCGCGGCCGTGAATCTGGTGCTGGTCATCATTGCCGCCATCCGTGTGAGCGGCGGGCAACCGTACCGGTATCCGTTCTGCCTGCGGCTGGTGAAGTAGTGAGGAGCGCTTGGCGCCCCGTCCGATAGCACCGACGGAGGCCGAACGAAACGGGAGCAGCGCGACGTTCAAGCGCGGGCTCGCCGGTCTTTTCGAGTACAGCCGCCGTGCGCTGCTGCTCGTCTGGACGACCAATCGGGCGCTCTCGATCGCGTTGGCGGCCTTGACCGTGTTCGCCGGCATCCTGCCGGCGGGCATCGCCTGGATCGGGGCGCAGATCGTCGACGCCGTCATCCACGCGGCGGAGCTGCATCGCCGCACCGGCGCGCTCCCTCTGGCACACGTCATGACCCTGGTGGCATGCGAGGCCGTGCTGGTCGCCGCGACCGCATTCGCACAGCGCGGCCTGTCGCTCGCCCAATCGCTGCTGCGTGCACAGCTCGGCCAGCGGGTCAATGTCATGATCCTCGAGAAGGCCTTGACGCTCGACATCGTGCAGTTCGAGGACTCGGAGTTTTACGACAAGCTGACGCGCGCGCGGCGCGAGGCGTCGAGCCGCCCATTGAGCCTCGTGATGCGCACGTTCGGCCTGCTTCAGAACGCCGTTTCGCTGGTGTCCTTCGGCGGGCTCTTGGTGCGCTTCTCACCCTGGGCCGTGGTGCTTCTGGTGCTCGCCGGGTTGCCGGCCTTTCTCGCCGAGGCCAAGTTCTCCGGCGAGGCGTTTCGCCTCTTCCGCTGGCGCGCTCCCGAGTCGCGCATGCAGATTTATCTGGAATCGGTGCTCGCGCGCGACGAGAACGCCAAGGAGGTAAAGCTGTTTCAGCTGGGTCCCCGATTCCTCGACCGCTACCGCGACATCTTCACACGGCTCTACCGGGAGGACCGTGACCTCACCGTGCGGCGCGACACCTGGGGATTCGGACTCGGTCTTTTGGGCACCATCGCGCTTTATGGCGGCTACGGCTGGGTGGCGGCGGAGACGATCCTCGGCGCCATGACCGTCGGGCAGATGACGATGTACCTCATGTTGCTGCGGCAGGGACAATCGGCCGTGAGTGCCGCGCTCACCGCCATCAGCGGCCTGTACGAGGACAACCTCTATCTATCCAATCTGTTCGAGTATCTCGAGCAGCCCGTCGCGGCCACGACGGGCTCGGGGGTTGCCGGCCCCCTGCCGGGCGACGGCATCCGCTTCGAAGGGGTCGACTTCGTCTACCCCGGCGCCACCGAGCCCGCGCTCGCGGACATCGATCTCCATGTGCGGCCCGGACAGAGCCTCGCGCTGGTCGGCGAGAACGGCTCGGGCAAAACCACCTTGATCAAACTGCTCACGCGGCTGTACCAGCCTACTCGCGGCCGCATCCTGCTCGACGGCCTGGACCTGCGCGATTGGGACGAAATGGTGCTCCGCCAGCGGATCGGTGTGATCTTCCAGGATTTCGCACGCTATCAAATGCTCGTCGGCGAGAACATCGGCGCCGGCGACGTGCGCGCGTTCGACGACGAGGCGCGCTGGCGCAGCGCCGCGATTGCCGGTCTCGCCGCCGAATTCGTGGAGGCGTTGCCTTCCGGCTACCGCACGCAGCTCGGCAAGTGGTTCAAGGACGGCCGCGAGCTGTCCGGTGGGCAATGGCAGAAGATCGCGCTGGCGCGCGCCTTCATGCGCAGCGAGGCGGACATCCTGGTGCTTGATGAGCCCACCTCGGCCATCGATGCCGCCGCGGAGGCGGAGGTCTTCGAGCACTTCCGCGAGCTCACGCGCAACCGCATTGCCATCGTGATCTCGCACCGCTTCTCGACGGTGCGCATGGCCGATCAGATCCTCGTGCTGGAGGAGGGGCGCATCGTGGAGCGCGGAAGCCACGAGTCGCTCATGGCCGAGGACGGCCGATACGCAAAGCTTTTCTCGCTGCAAGCACGCGGGTATCGTTAGGGCATGCCCTCCTTCGATGTGGTCTCGGAAATCGACACGCACGAATTGACCAATGCCGTGGATCAGGCGAGCCGCGAGCTCTCGCAGCGCTTCGACTTCAAGGAGACCGGAGCCACGTTCGAGCTTGCCGATCTCACGGTCACGCTGAGCGCGCCGGCGGAGTTCCAGTTGAAGCAGATGCTCGAGATTTTGAAGCTCAAGATCGCCAAGCGCGGCATCGACGTCGTGTGCCTCGAGGTCAAGGACCCCATGGTCAACCTCGCAAAGGCCAAGCAGGAGGTGATCCTGAAGCATGGGATCGACGCCGAGACCGGCAAGAAGGTCTCGCGGCTGATCAAGGACTCGAAGCTCAAGGTGCAGGCTCAGATTCAAGGCGACAAGGTGCGCGTGACCGGCAAGAAGCGCGACGACCTCCAGGAGGCGATCGCGCTCCTGCGCAAGAGCTCCTTCGAAGTGCCGCTGCAATTCAACAATTTCAGGGATTGACCCGCCGCGGCCCGGACCCGGCGCAAGCGCCCTCGATTCGAGGAATAACATGAGAGTCGCGGCAGATTCGGGGCTTGACCCTTGCCGGGTGCGGCGGCTGAATATAGCTGGACGAGAAAGCGCTACCCGCCGGGGCGGGAATTGAGATATCCCGTGGTAGATGAAAGGCTGCGCGGATGAGCCGCCGTCCGAGTCGCGCCTGCCTCGCGCCTACTGCGGCGGCACATCGCCGCGCGGCGGGGCGTGGCTCATGCCGCTCGAATGCACGATGGTGCCGTCGAGCTTCACGATGATGGCGTCGATGTCGGGCAGGCGATTGTAGATCTCGAGCGCCTTGTCGGGCCCGAGCACGAACGCCGTCTTCGACAAGCCATCCGTGCGAGTGGCATAAGGTCCGATGACGGTGGCGCTGCGCACCTTGCTCGCCGAATGGCCCGTGTGCGGATCGATGATGTGATGGTAGCGCACGCCGGCCTCGTCGAAAAAGCGCTCGTAGTCGCCCGAGGTCGAAATGGCGGCGTTCACCAGCGGGATGCGCGCGATGACGTTGCCCTCGCCTTTCATGGGGTCGCGTATGCCGACGATCCAGGGTTTGCCGAAGCGATCGCCGATGATGCGGCTATCGCCGCCCGCGCTCACGAAGGCGCGCGTGAACCCGAGCCCCTTGAGCACGTCGATGCCGCAGTCGACCGAGTAGCCCTTCGCGATGCCTCCGAGATCGATGCGCACGCCCTTCTCCGAGAACTGCACCGTCTGGTTCTTCGGATCGAGGATCACGTGGCGATAGTTGACGGCCGGCAGTGCCTTGGCGATCTGCGCATCGTCCGGATGGATGCGCTTGCGGAAATCGTACATGTAACCGACGCTCGCGTAGGTGATGTCGAAGGCGCCGTCGGTGATCTCGGAATACTCTCTTGCCGTGACGAGCAGGTCGAACAGCTCCTTGCTGATGTGCATCGGCCCGTCCGCCGCCTTGTCGTTGACCTGCGAGACCTCGCTGGTCGGCTTGTAGGTGCTCATCGTCTCGTCGATGTGGCGCATCTCCTCGAGGACCGCGTCGATGCCCTGCTCTCCCTTGACGTGATCCTCGGCCCACAACTCCACCGTGATGCGCGTGCCCATGATGCCGTCGGTGATGCGGCGCACCCATTCCGCGTGCGCCGGCAACGCGGCGCAGCACAATGCGCAGGCCCAGGCGGCCAAGCTCAAGATGGTTTTCATGGGCGCGTAGCCTAGCGGTTTCGCGCGCGGCTGGGTACAGCCGCCGATCGGCCGGGACGCTCAGCGTCCGGGCAAGGGACGCCGCCAGCTCAAGACCACGAGCGCGCTGCCGATCATGCCCCCCAGGTGGGCGAAGTGCGCGATGCCCGACAGCGCGCCGGTGACGCCGAACACCAGCTCCGCCCCCGCGTACAGGGTCGCGAACAGCCAGGCCGGCATGGGGATCGGTGGAATCAGAGGAACCACCTTGCGGTGAGGGAACATCAGCGCGTAGGCGAGCAACAGGCCGAACACCCCACCCGAGGCGCCCAGCGCCGGCGCGAGCGGTGCACCGAGCAGCGGCGGCACGACGAGCTGCGCGATTGCGGCAGTGATCACCGAGGCGAAGTAGCAGGCGAGCAGGCGCCACGGGCCTGCATAGCGCTCGATTTCCGCCCCGAACATATACAAGGCCAGCATGTTGAAGCCGATGTGCGCGACGTTGCGGGGATCGTGAAGGAAGGCATAGGTAACGATCTGCCAGAAATGAAAGTAAGATTGGCCGTCGACATCGGGCTGCCACGGCTGCAGGGCGAAGAGCTGCATGATGGGCCCGTCGGGCGGCCCCTCAATGAAGTACACCACCACATTGGCGGCGATCAAGAGCAGGACGGCGGAGATTCTCATGACGGGCAGGTCATTGTAGCGCCATGCGAGCGGTATTCTTGGATTACGAAACGGTCGCGAGCGCCGATCTGGACGCTTCGCGCCTGGAAGAGGCCGCGCCAGGGATGGAGTTTTATCCCTCGACGTCCGACACGCAGCTCATCGAGCGCATCGCGCATGCGGAGGTGGTCCTCCTCAACAAGATCAAGTTGACGCGCGAGCGCCTCGCGGCCGCTCCGGCGCTCAAGCTGATCGCGCTCGCGGGCACGGGCACGGACAACATCGATCTGAAGGCTGCGCAGGAGCGCGGTGTCGCGGTGTGCAACGTCCGCGGCTATTGCACGGCGTCGGTCACCCAGCACACTTGGGCGCTGATCCTGGGCCTCACTCAGCACCTCTCGCAGTACGCGCGCCTCGCGACCGATGGGTCATGGGTCGAGAATGAGCAATGCGCGGTACTCGCGCATCCCATCCGCGAGCTCTCGGGCCGCATTCTCGGTATTGTGGGCTGGGGCACGCTCGGCCGGGGAGTCGCGGCGGTGGCGGACGCGTTCGGGATGCGCACGATCATCAGCAATCGCCCCGGCGGACCCGCAGAACCGGGGCGATTGCCGCTGGACGAGCTGCTCGCGGCGGCCGACATCGTGTCCTTGCACTGCCCGTCGACTCCGGCGACGCGCGGACTCATCGGTGCACGCGAGCTCGGGCTCATGAAGCCGGATGCGCTCCTCATCAACACCGCGCGAGGGGCGCTGGTGGACAATCGCGCCCTTGCGCGCGCGCTTCGCGAGCGGCGTATCGGCGGCGCCGGAATCGACGTTCTGCCTCAGGAGCCGCCAACCGCGGGCGACCCGCTGCTCGAGCCCGGCATCCCCAATCTGATTCTCACCCCGCACATCGCATGGGCTGCGCGCGAGGCGCGTCAGCGCTGCATCGACGAGATGGCGGAAAACATCCGCGATTTCCTGCGCGGCGGCCGGCGCGGGCGGGTCGTCTAGGCCGCCCGGTGCCGGGAAGCCGTCACCGGGCGTGCGACCGAAGAATCACCCTCGAGCGTCGCGCTTGGCTTTTTTCGCCGCACGCTTCTCTTCCAGCGTCTTGGCGGGTTTCTTCTTGGTTTCCTTCTTTCGCTCCATACCCTTGCCCATAACACTCCTCCTCTCGTTTGATACACCCAATATAGTGTAGACGACGCTCGAAAGGTAAGACAGTGCGGCGTGCGTCTGCGGAACTTGCGGGGCGCGCTCCCGCGCGCACCGCCCCGATGCGGCTTGGCGGCAGGTACCGAGCCGGCGACCGAGCCGTGAACCTCCGCGCGCCGGGCATCCGCACCCTTCAGCAAGAGTGAGCCTTCGCCCTGCCCGAGGCTCGCCAGCGCCGCCGCGATGTCGATGAGCGGCATCCCCGTCTCGGATTCCAGGTCGCGAAGTATGGGCCGAAATTCGGCGGCCTTTCCCCCGGCGACGGTCTCGGAAATTCGCAGCTTGAACTTGGCGATGCGGGAGGCGTTCACCGCATCGACGCTCGGCAGATCCATCGGTTCGAGTTTCTGCCGCGTCGCGCGCTCGATCGAGCGCAGAAGTCCGCGCTCGCGCGGGGCGACGAAGAGAATGGCCTCGCCGCTGCGGCCGGCCCGGCCCGTGCGGCCGATCCGATGCACATAGGATTCGCCGTCATAGGGTGCATCGTAATTCACCACGTGGCCGATGCGCTCGACATCGAGACCGCGCGCGGCCACATCGGTGGCGACGACGATGTCGATCTCTCCGGCTCTCAAGCGTGCGACCGTGCGCTCGCGCTGAGCCTGCGGAATATCGCCGTTGAGCGGGGCGGCCGCGAAGCCCCGCGCCTCGAGCTTTTCGGCGAGCTCGACCGTCGATTGCTTGGTGCGCGTGAAGATCAGCATGCCGTCGAAGCTTTCGGTCTCCAGGATGCGGGTGAGCGCGTCGAGCTTGTGTACCCCGCTCACGATCCACAGGCGCTGGCGCACCTGAGTCGAGATGCCGGCTTTGTCTCGGATGGTCACCTCGACGGGCGAGCGCAAATGCCGCTGCGCGATGCGGCGGATGGGCGCGGCGAGCGTCGCGGAGAAGAGCGCGACCTGACGGGTCGGCGGGGTCTGCTCGAGAATGCATGTCACCGCCTCGACGAATCCCATGGCGAGCATCTCGTCCGCCTCGTCGAGCACCAGCATCGTGAGCCGCGCAAGGTTCAAGGTGCCCCGGTTCATATGGTCGATGACGCGTCCGGGCGTCCCTACCACGACGTGCACCCCGCGCCGCAGCGCATTCAACTGCGGCTGATAGCTCTGGCCTCCATAAATCGGCAGCACATGAAAGCCTGGGAGGTGCGCGGCGTAGCGCTGGAACGCCTCGGCGACCTGCAGCGCGAGCTCGCGCGTCGGAACCAGTACCAGCACCTGGGGATCACGTCCGCCGAGATCGATCCGCGTGAGTGCGGGCAACGCGAACGCGGCCGTCTTGCCGGTGCCGGTCTGGGCCTGCCCGAGCATGTCGGCGCCCGAGAGCAGCACGGGGATCGTGGCCGCCTGAATGGGCGAGGGGGATTCGTAGCCGACGTCTTGGAGTGCGCGAAGAACGGGCTCCGAGAGCGCCAGTTGGCGGAAGCTCGGAAATTCCGCCGTCTCGTCCGCATGCATTGCTGTCATGGAAAACCTCTGAGGCGCCGGCCCCGCGACGGCAGTGCGCCGATCGGACAGGCGCAAGTCTAGCGGTTTGGCCGGGTATTGCTACCATGCGCGCCATGGGACGCATATTCGAAGTCAGAAAGCACGCGATGTTCGCGCGTTGGAACCGAATGGCCAAGCAATTCACGCGCGTGGCCAAGGACATCACCATCGCGGTCCACGCCGGCGGCCCCGATCCCGCCTCGAACTCCACCTTGAGGCGCGTTCTGCAAAACGCGCGCGCCGTGAACATGCCCAAGGACAAGACGGAAGCCGCCATCCGCCGCGCCATGGGCAAGGAGGCGGCCAACTACCAGGAAATCCTGTACGAGGGCTATGCGCCGCACGGCGTCGCGCTGTTGGTCGAGTGCGCCACGGATAATCCGACCCGAACGGTCGGGAATGTTCGTAATCTCTTCACGCGCAATGCCGGAAACCTCGCGACCACCGGCAGCGTGAGCTTCCTGTTCAAGAAAATGGGAGTGTTTCGCCTCGATCCGGCGAGCGTGAAGGACCAGGACGAGCTCGAGCTCGATCTCATCGACTACGGGCTCGAGGAAATGGGCGAGAGCACCGGCGAGAAGGGGGAGCCCCAGCTCGTGATCCGCTGCGCGTTCGGCGACTTCGGCAAGCTCCAGGAGGCGCTCGAAGCGCGGCGCATCACCCCGCTCTCCGCGGAGCACGAATACATCTGCTCCATGCCGACGGAGTTGCCCGAGGATCAAGCCGCGGAGGTCCTCGCGCTCATCGACAAGCTCGAGCAGGACGAGGACGTTCAGAAGGTGTTCCACACCCTCGCCTGAGGGCTGCATCGGGCCCGAGATCCTCGGATGCCCGGGAGCTTAAGGCCGGTTAATCCTTGTCATCCGTCCGGGGCCGGCGCCGTTACTCTCTCCGAGTGGAGCAAATTCAGGAGAGTCCCATGAAACGGTTCATTATGTTAATGATTCCATTGAGCTTTTTGACCATGGCGGGATGCGTGGTCGCCCCCTACGGGCGCCCTTATTACTACGGTCCCCGGGTCGCGGTGGTCGCACCGGCACCGCTGCTCGTGGTCCGTCCGTGATCGTGGGCGGATGCGCAGGGAGGTGCGGCGGGTGAGGTGCGGCCGGCGGGAGCCGGCCGCACTATACTCGGCGCCATGACGAGCTATCCGTTCCGCTTGGTCAATGTATTCACTCAGGACGGCGGCCCGCTGACGGGCAATCCGCTCTGCGTCTTCGAGAACGGCGAGAGCCTCGATTCGGCGACCATGCAGGCGCTCGCGCGCCAGTTCAATCTGTCCGAAACCACATTCATCCTGCCCGCATCGCGCGCCGACGCGAAGGTGCGCATTTTTACGCCGACCTACGAGATGCCGTTTGCCGGCCATCCCACGTTGGGCACGGCGCACGTCTGCCGTGCGCTCGGCCTCGGTGGGTCTGCGCTGCGGCTCGACATGCAGGCCGGAATCATCGAGGTGAGCGCGGTGCGCGATCGATGGACCTTGACCGCCCCGAGCTCCGCATTCCGCGAGCTGGGGGTCCCGACCTCCGCGCTGGCCGAGGCACTCGGGCTCGACGAATCGGACATCGGCGATCGGCCGCTTTGGGTCAAGGCCGGCAAGGAGCAGCTGATCGTGCCCTTGCGCTCGGTGGAGGCGGTGCACCGCGCCGCGCCGCTGCCCCGGGCGTTTGCGGCCATCCGCAGCGAGGATGGGATCGGCATGGCGTATGTCTTTGCCGAACGGGGTCCCGGACGTACACTCGCACGCTTTTTCTTTCCGAGCGGTGCCGCCATGCTCGAGGATCCGGCGACCGGTTCGGCAACCGCAAACTTCGGCGGTTGGTGGCTTGCCATGGATCGAGCGCTCCCGGCCCGGATCGAGATCGCACAAGGCGAGCGGGTGGGACGTCCCTCGACGCTCTATCTGGAAGTGACCGCGGAGCGACGGATCCGCGTCGGAGGCGATGTGATCGAGCTCGGCCGCGGCAGCGTCGCGATCTAGACGCGCGGAACCGAGGCCCCCGCGCAGCTAGCCGGACGAATTGGCGGTGGAAGCATTCGGGGCGGTGGCATCCGCGGCCGGGATGAGCCCGTGATTGATGATGCGGTACGCCCAGTGCACCACCGGCGTCAAGCGCGGTGAAACCATCTGGAGCGCCCGCTGGTAGTCCACCCACCTCGCCTCATGATGCTCGGGCACTCCGAGCTCGGGGCTCACCGGCAGGATGATGTGCGTTTCCTTGCTCCGGGCAATGTAGTAGCGCGAGATCTTGCCCTTGTTATAGGGCCCCGTCTCCATGAACACGAGGCCCCAATCGAACGAGATGTCGTCGAGAGTGGTCTCCTCGCGCACCTCGCGTACGGCGGCATCGATCGGCTCCTCGCCGGTTTCCACCAGACCCTTCGGAAAATCCCAGTTGCGGTAAGCGCGCAGCAGCAGAAATTTCAGCTTCCGCTCCACCACGCTCACGATCACCACACCCGCGGACAGTCTTTTGTTCGATGCAGCCTGCGGCATACCCCGTGTGCTCGACGATTCCAAAGCCGCATTGTACTCCTCAGGCAGCGGCCGATAATGGCGAGCGGATGAGGTAGTCGAAGGCGCCGAGCGCGGCCTTCGCCCCCTCCCCCATCGCGATCACGATCTGCTTGTAGGGCACCACTGTGCAGTCGCCCGCCGCAAATACGCCGGGAATCGAGGTCTCGCCGCGGGCATTGACCTCGATCTCGCCACGCGGCGAGAGCTTGAGCACGCCCTTCAGCCAATCGGTGTTCGGCACGAGGCCGATCTGTACGAAGATTCCCGCAAGATCGAGGGCGCGCACCTCGCCGCTGCGACGGTCTTTGTATTTGAGGCCCGTCACGCGCTCGCCGTCGCCCATGACCTCGGAAGTCTGGGCACCGGTAACCAGAGCCACGTTCGGCAAGGTCGCGAGCTTGCGCTTGAGCACCGCGTCCGCACGCAGCGCGTGCTCATACTCGATGAGCGTCACGTGAGCGGTGAGGCCGGCCAGATCGATCGCCGCCTCGACGCCCGAATTGCCCCCGCCGATCACCGCGACCCGTTTGCCCTTGTAAAGAGGCCCGTCGCAATGCGGGCAGTACGCCACGCCGCGATTGCGATACTCGCGCTCGCCCGGGACGTCGATCTCGCGCCAGCGTGCGCCGGTCGCGAGCACCACCGACTTCGCCTTGAGCACCGCGCCGCTCGCGAGCGTGACGCCGATCATGTCGCCGGGGACGAGCGCCGCGGCGCGCTGCAGGTTCATCACGTCCACCGCATAGGCGCCGACGTGCTGATCGAGACCCGCGGCGAGCGTGCGACCCTCGGTCTCCGTGACGGAAATAAAATTCTCGATGCCGACGGTGTCGAGCAGCTGACCGCCGACTCGCTCCGCCGCGATGCCGGTGCGAATGCCTTTCCGCGCCGCGTACACCGCCGCTGCCGCACCCGCGGGCCCCGCTCCGATCACGAGGACGTCGTAGGGCGCCCTCGCGCTCAGATTCTGCGCTTCGCGCTGCGGCGCTCCGGTATCCAGCTTTGCGAGGATCTCCGCGAGCAGCATGCGGCCCTGCGAAAACGGCTCACCGTTTAGAAACACGCACGGAACGCCCATGACCGCACGGCGCTCGACCTCGGTCTGAAAGAGCGCGCCATCGATCATGGTGTGCCGCACGCGCGGATTCACGACCGCCATGAGGTTGAGCGCCTGGACCACGTCTGGACAGCTCTGACACGAGAGCGACACGAACGTCTCGAAGACCAGCTCGCCCTCGAGGGCGCGCACTTGATCGAGGAGCGCGGCGTCTGCCTTGGGGGGATGGCCACCCACTTGCAAGAGCGCGAGCACCAGCGAAGTGAACTCATGGCCCATGGGCACGCCGGCGAATCTCACGCGGGGCGCCTCGCCGGCGCGACTCAACGAGAACGACGGCGCGACCTGGGAGTCCTCGCGCCGGACCGCGAGCGAGATGCGGGGCGACATCGAGGCGATGTCGCGCAACAGTTCGAGCATCTCGCCGGACGCCGCGCTGTCATCGATCGATGCCGCGACTTCCACGGTTTCCTGCAGCCCTTCCAGATATCCCTGCAGCTGCGCCCTCAGGCCTGCTTCGAGCATGATTACCTCCCTCGGCTCAGATCTTGCCGACCAGGTCGAGCGAGGGGGCCAGAGTCCTCGCGCCGGGCGTCCACTTCGCGGGACACACTTCACCCGGATGGGTGGCGACGTATTGAGCGGCCTGCACCTTGCGCAGCAACTCCTTGGCGTCGCGGCCGATGCCGTTGTCGTGGATCTCGACGATCTTGATGCGGCCCAAGGGGTCGATCACGAAGGTGCCGCGGTAGGCCAAGCCCTCCTCCTCGATGAGCACGCCAAAATTGCGCGACAGCGTCAGGGTGGGGTCCCCGATGAGCGGATACTGCACGCGGGCGATCGTATCGGAGGTATCGTGCCACGCCTTGTGGGTAAAATGGGTGTCGGTAGAGATACCATAGATCTCCACGCCGAGCTTCTTGAAAGCCGCATAGTGGTCGGCAAGGTCGCCGAGCTCCGTCGGGCACACGAAAGTGAAGTCCGCCGGGTAGAACACGAACACGGACCATTTGCCTTTCAGATCCTCGTCGGTGATCTGCACGAACTCGCCCTGATGGTAGGCGGTCGCCTTGAAGGGTTTGATTTCAGAATTGATGATCGACATGGAAGTTCCTCGCTTGTTGATGGAGCCATCATGCCTCCTCGGCTCCGATTATTGAAATTGATTAAAGACATGAGTTTGATAGACTTGCTCTATTGAGAATGGGTGCTGACGGATGAATCTGAAGGATCTCAAGTATCTGGTTGCGCTCGCCGACACCGGCCATTTCGGCCGCGCGGCAGAGCGCACTTTCGTCAGCCAGCCGACGCTGTCGGCTCAGCTGAAGAAGCTCGAGGAGTACCTCGGGGTGAAGCTGGTCGAGCGCCATCCGAAAAACATCCAGCTCACCGACGTCGGCAAGCAGATCGTGGCGCGTGCGCGGCGCATGCTGAGCGAGGGCGAGGAGATCCTGGCCCTCGCCCACAACAACGCCGATCCGTTGGCGGGTAAACTCAAGATGGCGCTGATCCCGACCATCGGACCCTACCTGCTGCCCGCGGTCATGCAAAAAATCCGCCGCACGCTGCCGAAGCTCGGCCTCATGCTCTATGAGTACCAGACCGAGGAGCTGATCAAGCGCGTGCGCGATGGGCAAATCGACGTGGGAATCGTCGCCCTGCCGGTCGATCCCGATGGCCTGGAAGCGCGGCGGCTTTACAAGGAGGATTTCAAGGTCGCGCTGCCGACGGATCATCCGCTCACGCGGAAATCCTCGATTAAAATTGCCGACCTCAAGGGCCAGACGTTGCTGTTGCTCGAGGACGGGCATTGCCTGCGTGATCAAGCGCTCGAGGTCTGCAGCCGGGTCGATGTTCGTGAGGCGGAGGATTTCCGCGCGAGCAGTCTGGAGACCCTGCGTCACATGGTGGTTGCCGGGCTCGGCGTCACCTTGATGCCGGAGCTCGCCGTGGAATCGCCGTTCGGATCGCAGCGCGGGCTCGTCATTCGCGACTTCAGCAGGCCGGCACCCTCGCGCACCGTGGGCGCCGTATGGCGAAAGTCGACCACGCGTGGTCCGGCCATCGGTGCGGTTTGCGATGTCATCGATGCCGTCATGGCGGCCAAGAGCTGACCGGCCGAGAGCGATGCGGCGATCCAAGAGGACAATGCCGGCGCGCCGAGCGCCCAAGGCGTGCGGCAGCGGCTCGGATTGGGCATTTCACGCCTCCAACGCGGCCGTGTTCGATGCCCTCGTGCACGGCCGGCATCGCGATAGCCTGAGCGAGTTCTTCGGTGCCGCAGGTTACGAGCTGCTCGCGCCGCTCGCACGCGCCGCGCACAAGGTCAAACCGCGGAAGGGGCCGCGCGTTCTCGTGGTACCCGGAATGATGGGCTCCCGGCTCAGCGACTTGAGCGCGGCCCGCTCGCCGCGAAGCCACGGCCGGCTGCTTTGGATCGATCCGCAATCCATCGCCGGCGGCCGGCTCCGCGATCTCGCGCTGCCATCACGTCGACCGATCCGCGCGCGCGGCGTGCTCTTGACCTCCTACGCGAAGCTCAAGCTCAGCCTGTCGTTGGCGGGATTCGACGCACGATTTTTTGCGTACGACTGGCGGCTCGGCATCGACGAGATCGGCGCATCGCTCGCCGCCGCGATCGCCGCCGCCGGCAGGCCCACCGTTCTCGTCGCCCACAGCATGGGGGCGCTCGCGGCGCGCGTCGCGATCAAGCGATTGCCGAAGCGGCTGCTGCGACGGCTGATCATGCTCGGTGCGCCCAATCGCGGCTCATTCGCGCCGGTGCTCGCGCTGCGAGGCACGTATCCATTCGTCCAAAAGCTCTCGCGGCTCGACCTCGGGCATTCGCCCGAAGAGCTCGCCGGCGGGATTTTCAGCACCTTCCCGGGCCTCTATCAGATGCTGCCCACGCACCACGACTCGGGTTTGGGATTCGACCTGCTCGATCCTGCGTGCTGGCCGCGCGAGGGTACGGCACCGAGCCCCGCGCTGCTCGCACGCGTCGCGGACGCGCGTGCCGGCATGGCCGGCCCCGATGAGCGAATGGTGCAGGTGGTGGGCGTGAACCGGCAGACGGTGGTGAGCGTGCACCGCACGGGCGCCGGCTTCGAATACGGCTCGAACAATCGCGGCGACGGCACCGTGCCGCTGTCGCTCGCGCGGCTGCCCGGTGTCGAGACGTTCTACGCCGACGAATCTCACGGCAACCTCGCGAGCAACCCCGGCATCATCGATGCGATCGTCGAGCTGATCGAGAACGGCACCACGCGCGGCTTACCCACCCGATGCACGCTCAAGCCGGCGCGGGAGCAGCGGATCGACGATGGCCGGCTGCGATCGGCCGACATCTCGAAGATCGATTGGCGGCGGCTTGATTCGACGCAGCGCGAGGCCGTCATGGCGGATTTGGACGGGGTGGAACAAGCCGCTCCCGGGTCGGCCGCCTCGCTCGCCTGAATCCGCCCGCGGGCCCCGAATGGCGCGAATTTCGGCGTAAATGCGATGCGTTTCGCCTGAGGCGGAGGCATTTTGCCGAGTATTTCACATATCACGACGCGCACACCCGGCACTATGTTCTTCTCAAGGATTGCCCGTCATGAACGCTCGAACAGTTCCCCGTGGACCCGCGAAAGGCGCCGCCCCCTCGCCGCGCTTCGACGCCAAATTCATCGAGGACCACAAGCTCGTCGAGCGCTATCTCGAGGGTAAGCTCCCGCTCAAGGGCGCCCTCGACCTGGAAAACTGGTGCCGCGCGCATCCGTCGTACCTCGCCGACCTCAAGCTCTCGGAGCGGGCGCAAGCAAGTCTCAAGCTGCTGGAGGCGAGCGGCCGGCCGGTCGATCTGCGCGAGCCGGAGACGCCGTGGTGGAGTTCGCCCTACATTCTGATCGGTCTCGCCGCGGTCACCTTGGTGAGCCTCGCGGCCGCATGGCTCTTCGCTGGCAAGGTCAGCCTACTGCGCAGCGAGCTCGAGGATGTGAAGTTGCGGGCGCGGCAGGGTCCTCTGGTCCAGCCGGCGGTGCAGACCGTGAGGCGCCTCTCGCCGGACCACGTTCCGGGGCAGAATGCCGCCCGAATCGCCGTGAGCACCACCGCCCCGGAGCTCATCGAGCTGCACCTCGACATGACCTATACGCTCAAGCTCAACCTGTTCCGCGTCACCATCGACAAACAGGATCAAGGACGCGCGATGGTGCTGAACAATGTGATGAAGGATTCCAACAACGACTTGCGCATGACCTTCAACACCACCGGTCTTTCCGCCGGCACCTATACCGTGCGCATCGAGGGACTGCCTGCGCGCGGCGATCCCATTCCCGAAGGTTGGCTGACGCTCGAAGTGCATTAGGGCGCGGCGATCAGGAGCTCTGGTCGCGCAGTGTGACGATGGGCGGGGTGTTGACCACGCGACGCGTCGCGAGGGCGCCGCTCACACCGACCAGCACCGTCCCGCACACCAGGCCGATCACCCACACGAGAGGATCGAAGGTGAACTCGAGCGAGAACAGCCGGTGCGCCAGGAACCACCCGATGGCGCTCGCACCGCACGCGGCGAGCGTCCCGGAAAGAAAGCCCAGCGCCGAGAATTCCGCGGCGACGCCCCGGAACACCGTGCTGCGGCTGGCGCCCAAGGTACGCAGCATGGCGCTCTCGTAGCGGCGCTCGTCGCGTGTCGCTTGGACTGCGGCGAGCAGCACCACCACACCGGCGGCCAGCGTGAACAAAAAGACGTACTGAACCGCAAGCGATGCACGGTCCATGATCTCGCGAATCTGCCGCAGGATCGCGTCGACGTCGAAAACGGAGATCGTGGGGAATTGGCGCACCAGATCGATGAGCGCCGGACGCTGCTGCGGCGTCAGATAGACGCTGGTCATGTACGTGCCGGCGGCGCCGTCCAGGAGCTTCGGCGGAAACACCAGGAAGAAGTTCGGCCGAAAGCTGTCCCAGCGCACCTTGCGGATGCTGGCGATGCGAGCGGTGAGACTCTCTCCGGCGATGTCGAAACTCAAGGTGTCGCCGAGCTTCAGGCCGAGCGCCTCCTGATATTCCGTGGAGACGGACACCAAAGGCTCGCTGAGCTGGGCGGCGGTCCACCAGTCGCCGGCGATGAGCTGATTGTCCTCGGGGAGGTCTTTAGACCAGGTCAGGTTTTGCTCGCGCTCGATGAACCCTCGTCCGCGGTCGCCTTGGAGCTTGCGCGATTCGGCCGGTACTCCGTTGATGGCGGTCATCCGCGCACGCACCATCGGATACATCCGCGGCTCGCCGAAGCCGCGTGCCTTCAGGAACTCCTCGAGCGTCGCGCGCTCCTCCGGCCGGATGTTGACCAGAAAATTGTTGGGTACGTCGGCGGGGAGGCTGCGCCGCCAGTCGGCCAGGAGATCGCCGCGCACCACGGCGAGCAGCAGAAGCACCATGATTCCGAGGCCGAAGGCGACGATCTGCAGGACGCTGCCTGAGCCGCGCCTCGATACATTGGCAAGCCCGTAGCGCCATGCGACGCCGACCCCCCCGCGCAGCCGCCCCGTGAGGCGCACGAGTCCGTAGCCGGCCACGGCGAGCACTGCGCCGACTCCGAGCACGCCCGCGAGTACGCCCACCACGAGCTCGGTATCTCTCACCAGAACCCAGAGAATCGCAAAGAGCGCACCGACGGCGAATGCGTACACCACGCCGAACCTGAGCGGCGGAGCCGTCATCGTCCGGCGCAGCACGCGCGCGGGCGGTGTGTTCTTCAGATGCAAAAGAGCGGGCAGGGCGAATCCGACGAGCATTGCGTTCACGGTGACCAACGCAATCGCAACCGGCGCGAGCGACGCCTCCGGCAGCGTCATGCGTATCAGATCCCGCAGCAGCCAGGCGAGCCCCCACTGGGCCGCGTAACCCAAGATCGAGCCGACCGCCACCGCCGAGAGTGCGAGCAGGGTGAGCTCGATCACCGAGATCGCGAGCACGAAGCCCTGCGAGGCGCCCATGCACTTCATCAACGCGACACCGTCGATGTGCCGCGCCGCATACCGGCGCGCGCCCATCGCGACGGCCACCGCGGCGAGCAGCACCGAGGCGAGGCTGGCGAGGTTCAAGAAGCGGCTCGCCCGGTCGATCGCCGAGTTCAGCTGGCGGCTGGACTCGTCGACCTCGCGAAGCCTCTCACCGGCGGCCTTCGTCGCCAGCAGGAAGGCACGCATTTGGGTGACCGCGGCGGGGGCGCCGGCGAACAGAGCCGAGTAGGTGACCCGGCTACCGGGCTGGATCAGCTGGGTGGCGGCGACGTCGTCGTAGTTGAGCAGCACGGCGGGAGCCAGATTGACGAATCCCGTGCCCTGGTCCGGCCGATAATCGAGCACCTCGCTCACCGTGAAGGAGGCGGTGCCAATGCGGATCAACCCGCCGATGTGCAGGTCGAGCTGTGCCATGATGCGCGCGTCGACCCAGGCCTCGCCCCGGCCCGGTATCGTCTGTACGACGCGTGCCACACCGAAGGGCGTGTCGGCGATGCGCACGTGACCGCGCAGAGGATAACCGGCGGTCACCGCGTTGAGCGCGGCGAGCTGACTCACCTCGCCGTTGAAGATCGCCGTCGGGAACGACAGGATCTGCGCGCTCGCGAGGCCCATGTCCTTGCTCTTCTTGAAATAGGCGGCGGGGAAGGGCGAGGGAGACTCGAGCCGCAAATCGGCCGCCAGCACTTCCGCGGCCTGCGCCCGCACCCCTTGCGAGATCCGGTTGGTGAAGAACCCGACCGCCGTGAGCGACAGGACCGCGACGCACAGGGCGAGCAGCAGCACCGACAGTTCGCCGGATTTCAAGTCGCGCCACAAATTACGCAGGGCAAAGCGAAGGACTTGCATGTCAACCCACGGCCCGGCCGGCGTCGAGTTCGAGGATGCGCGCGCACCGCTGCGCGAGAGAGCGATCGTGCGTCACCAAAACGAGCGTCGAGCCGACGCCGCGATTGAGGTCGAACAACAAATCCGTGATCCGCTGGCCGGTGTGGGTGTCGAGATTTCCGGTCGGCTCGTCCGCGAACAGCACGGCCGGCTGCGTGACGAAGGCGCGCGCGATGGCGACGCGCTGCTGCTCGCCGCCCGACAACTGCTTCGGGTAGTGAGCCGCCCGCGCGGAGAGGCCCACCCGCTCGAGCGCTTGCCCCGCCGCTTCGCGCGCATCGCGGCGCGCGCGCAACTCCAGCGGCAACATCACGTTCTCGAGCGCCGTCAGCGCCGGAATCAGGTGGAACGACTGGAACACGAACCCTACGTGCTGCCCGCGAACCTGCGCGCGTCCGTCCTCGTCCAGCCGCGTCAAATCGATGCCCGCGATCAGCACCTCTCCCGAGGTGGGCGAGTCGAGTCCCGCGAGCAGGGCGAGCAGCGTCGATTTTCCGGCGCCCGAGGCACCTACCACGGCAAGGCTTTCGCCCGATCGCACAGTGAGGCTCACATCGGAGAGAATGGTGAGCGGCCCCTCGGGGCTCGAAACGGTCTTGGTCAGATGTCTGGCCTCGAGTGCGACTTCAGTTGGCATGTTGGAGGGGTCCGTGAACCGGATGTTCGTCCTGTTGGTCCTGTGGGTGGCGGCGGTATCGGCGCACGCAGAAGCGCCCGTGATCCTCGTGTTCGGCGACAGCATCAGCGCCGGCTACGGGCTGCCGCGGGTGGAGCGGGGTTGGGTGGCGCTGCTGCAGGCGAAGCTCAAGACCGAAGGTTACGGATATGAAGTCGTCAATGCCAGCGTCAGCGGCGAGACGACCGCAGGCGGGCTCGCGCGCCTGCCGCGCGCGCTGGCGGTCCACCACCCGGCAATCGTCGTTCTGGAGCTCGGCGGCAACGATGGCTTGCGGGCGCTCCCCGTCGATCAAATGCGCGATAACCTGGCGCGCATGATCGATCTGGCGAAGGGTGCGGGTGCCCAGGTGCTGTTGCTCGGCATTCGCATTCCGCCGAACTACGGCCCGCAATACACCACGCAATTCGGCCAGGTGTATGCCGATCTCGCCCGCCAGAAGCGCGTTCCGGCGGTGCCCTTCTTCATGAGCGAGGTCGCCCTGCACCCCGAGCTGATGCAGGCCGACGGGGTGCATCCGAACGAGGAAGGCCAGCCGAAGCTCCTGGGGAGCGTATGGCCGGCGCTCGAGCCGCTGCTGAAACGACCGGCGCGGGTGCGCTAGACACCCCGGTCCCGGGGCGCTTGCCGGCGTGGCGGGGCGGCCTGATCCGCGCGGGGGACGTTACTCCTGGGAGGGTCGTTGACTGGTCCGGTCCGGCAGCAGGGTGATCACGTTCATGAGAAAGGGCGTGTGATCGTGCATGGACGTCGCTGCGTAAAGCTTTCCCGTGACCATCACGTGGGAACCTTCGACCACGGTTTCCGGAAACTCGGAAACGCCGACGAGCTGCAGCTCATCCGCCGATTGACACATGAAGCTCTGCGCCGGTGAATAAATGTAACTTTCGTGATCGAGTGTGAGCACCGGCACATTATCCACTCCCTCGGAGGTCTGGTAAGTGCGAAAATGCACCCGTCCCGACAGCGTGTGCTTGACCGGCTGGGTCCACAGGCACCCGCCGTAGCCGTGCACACAACCCGCGGCGATGAGGCAGATGCCGATAACGATCGAGCGCCACGTGATCATGGATTCTCCGGTTCCGCGGGCCGTAAGGCCGGACAATTTAAACCCACGCAGCATACTCCGTCGGCCGGTCACGTTGCTGCGGTCTTCATCCGGTGCTATACACGCGAGACAAAAAATCAGGAGCTCAAGTCCGTGGATCGTGTTTGGCTGAACCAATATCCGCCGGGTGTGCCCACCGACATCGATCCTGACGAGTATCCCTCGCTCAAGGAGATGTTCGAAGAGGCCTGCGCCGCCTACGGCAACCTCCCCGCATTCGAGAATTTCGGCGCCGTCCTCACCTACGCCCAGCTCGAGACGTTGAGCCGCGCATTCGCCGCGTGGCTGCAGAAAAAGTCAGGACTCGCGCCGGGCGACCGGGTCGCCCTGATGATGCCCAACGTGCTCCAGTACCCGATCGCATTGTTCGGGATCCTGCGCGCCGGCATGGTGGTCGTGAACGTGAATCCGCTGTACACCGCCCGGGAGCTCGAGAGCCAGCTCAAGGATTCCGGCGCCAAAGCCATCGTCATCGTCGAGAATTTTGCGCACGTGCTCCAGCAGGTGTTGGCGCACACGGACCTCAAGCATGTCCTGGTATCGCGCATCGGCGATCTTTTGGGATTTCCGAAGGGATCGATCGTGAACCTCGTGCTGCGGCTGCGCAAGCAGGTCCCGCCCTGGAGCATGCCCGGCGCGATCACATTCAAGAGCGCACTCGGCGGCGGGCTCGGCCTCAAGCTCGCGCCGGCCGAGATCGGCCCGCAGAACATCGCGTTCCTGCAATATACCGGCGGCACCACAGGCGTCGCCAAGGCCGCGATCCTCACCCATCGCAACATGGTCGCGAACGTCCTTCAGGCGACGGCATGGATCCGGCCCGCGCTTTCGCCGGGACCGCAACGAACCATCGTTACCGCGCTGCCGCTCTATCATATCTTCTCGCTCACCGCGAACTGCCTCCTGTTCGTGCGCCTGGGCGCCAAGAACGTGCTCATCACCAATCCGCGCGATTTCCCGCGATTCGTCGCCGAGCTGCGCAAGCACAAATTCTTCTTCATCAGCGGAGTGAATACGCTGTTCAACGCGCTGCTGCACACGCCGGGCTTCGAGTCGCTCGATTTCTCCGCGCTCAAGATCTCCCTCGGCGGCGGGATGGCGGTGCAGTCCGTGGTCGCCGCCCGCTGGAAGAAAGTCACGGGCAACGTGCTCACCCAGGCCTGGGGGTTGACCGAGACCTCGCCGGCGGCGTGCATCAATCCCATGGGCTTTGATTTCAACGGCTCGATCGGGCTGCCCATTCCTTCCACGGACATCTCCATCCGCGATGACGCCGGCATCGAATTGCCGAACAACGGAGTGGGTGAGATCTGCGTTTTCGGGCCGCAGCTCATGCGCGGCTACTGGAACCGCCCCGACGAAACAGAGAAGGTCATGTTCGGTGATTGGCTGCGCACCGGCGACATCGGGCGCATGGACCCGAAAGGATTCGTCTATATCGAGGACCGCAAGAAGGACATGATTCTAGTCTCCGGCTTCAACGTCTACCCGAACGAGATCGAGAGCGTCATCGCGGAGCATCCGGGCGTGCTCGAGGTGGCCGCGGTGGCGCAACCGGATGAGAATGCGGGCGAGTCGGTGGCGTTGTTCGTCGTCAGGAAGGACCCGAACCTCACCGACAAGGCCTTGATCGAATTCAGCCGGGCGAACCTCACGGGCTACAAGGTGCCGAAGCACGTGTACTTTCGCAGCGAGTTGCCGAAGACGAACGTCGGTAAAATCCTGCGGCGCGCGCTGCGGGACGAGTTGCGCGGCACTCAAAGCGCGTAGTCGCGCACGCTCTCGACGACCACGCGCACCCGCTCGGGGTCGACGCCGGGTGTGATGCCGTGACCCAAGTTGAAGACATGTCCGGGGCCCGTCCCGAAGCTCTCGAGCACCTTACGGGTCGCCGCGCGCAGGGTATCGTCGGGCGCGAACAGCGCCGACGGGTCGAGGTTCCCTTGCAGCGCCACGCGATCCTGCACGGCCCGGCGTGCGGCGGAGAGGTCCGTCGTCCAATCGACGCCCACGGCATCGCAGCCGATGCCGGCAGTGTCCGACAGCCACGCGCCGCCGCCCTTGGTGAACACGATGCTCGGCACGCGGCGCCCCTCGGCCTCCCGGGTAAGCGCGGCGACGATGCGCGCCATGTAGCCCAACGAAAATTCCCGGTATTGGGCGGGCGTGAGTACGCCGCCCCAGGTGTCGAACAGCATGACGGCCTGGGCGCCCGCGGCGATCTGCGCATTCAAGTAAAGCGTGGTGGCGCGCGCGAGCACCTCGAGCAGCCGGTGCAAGGTCTCGGGAGCTTCGTACATCATGCGTTTGATGCGCTGAAAATCCTTGCTTCCGCCCCCCTCCACCATGTAAGTCGCGACCGTCCAGGGACTGCCCGCGAATCCGATCAGCGGCACGCGGCCGTGCAGCTCGCGGCGGATGAGCGCGACGGCATCGACCACGTACCTGAGCTCGACATTCGGATCCGGAACCCCGAGCTTCGCGACGTCGGCCGCAGTGCGCACCGGATGCTCGAATGTCGGACCGCCGCCCGTCTCGAAAGAGAGACCCAGATTCATGGCGTGCGGGATGGTGAGTATGTCCGAGAAGAGGATGGCGCCGTCCAGCGGATAGCGGTCCACCGGCTGCAAGGTCACCTCGCATGCGAGCTGCGGGTTGGTGCACATGGCCAGAAAGCTTCCCGCACGGGCGCGCGTGGCCCGATATTCAGGCAGGTAGCGCCCGGCCTGGCGCATCAGCCAGATGGGCCTTCGCGGCGTCGGCTGCCGCAGCAAGGCGCGCAGCAGCAGATCGTTTTTCAAGGCATCGGACATGGCAACCTCTAGGTTCTTTCGCTCGGGTCGAACAGGCGACGGTGCTCGAGAATGGCATAGCGGTCCGTCATCCCCGCAATATAGTCCGCAACGGCGCGCGCGCGACCCGAGGGTCCGTGCTCGACAGCCCACCTGGCCGCATTGCCGCCGTGTTCCTCGGGCATCAGCGCGGGATCGTCGCTGAAGGCCCGGAACAGAGCCGCCACCACGCGGCTCGCCTTGGAGGTCATGCGCCGTACTTTGTAGTGCTTGTACACGCGCTCGCGCAGAAAGCTCTTCAGCGTGCGATTGAGCTCGTGCGTCTCCTCGCTGAAGCCGATCAAAGGCTTCGAAAGCGATCGCACCTCCACCGCCGACGATACCCCGGACGTCCGCAGGCGCTGCGCCGAGGTGTCGATGAGATCCGTCACGAGGTGATTGATCACGCGCCGCAGGACCTCGTTGACCAGTCGGCGGCCGGCGAGCCCGGGGTATTCCCGCAGAACGATCCCGTGATAGCGGGAGAAGAGCGGGATTTCCGCGAGCTCGTCCACCGTGATGAGGCCGGCGCGAAATCCGTCGTCGACGTCATGATTGTTGTAGGCAATCTCGTCGGCAAAATTCGCGAGCTGCGCCTCGAGACCCGGCTGCTTGCGCTCGAGGAACCGCCCGCCCAGCGCGCCGAGCTTCAGCGCGTTGGCGTGCGAGCAGTGCTTCAATATGCCTTCGCGGCACTCGAAGGTCAGATTCAGACCGTCGAACTCGGCGTATTGCTCCTCGAGCTCATCGACGACGCGCAACGATTGCAAGTTGTGCTCGAAGCCGCCGAATTCGCGCATGCACTCGTTCAGCGCGTCCTGGCCGGCATGTCCGAAGGGGGTGTGGCCCAGATCGTGGGCGAGGCAGATCGCCTCCGAGAGCACCTCGTTCAGGGCGAGGGCCCGTGCGATGGTGCGCGCAATTTGCGCCACTTCCAGAGAATGCGTGAGACGCGTGCGGTACAGGTCGCCCTCATGATTCACGAAAACCTGCGTCTTGTAGACCAGCCGCCTGAATGCCGTGGAGTGAACGATGCGGTCGCGATCCCTCTGGTATTCGGACCGGTAAGCCGGCGCGGGCTCCGCGTGACGCCGGCCTCGCGACTGCTCCTCGTGCGCCGCATAGGCGGCCAGCTCGCTCATGCAAAATACTCATTCAGAGTCGCCTCGAGCGCGCTCTTGTCGTATTTCGAGAGCACCGTCGCATTCCCGAGGCGCTCGAGCAATACCAGCCGGATGGCGCCTCGAAGCACCTTCTTGTCCATTTTCATGAGCTCGAGCGCGCGCTCGGAGCCGATTCGCGGCGCCTCGACGGGCAATCCCGCCCGGCGCACGAGCGTATGAATCAAATTGCGGGCCGGCGTGTCGATCATCCCGAGCCGGCGGGACAGATCCGCGGCCATGAGCATCCCAAGCCCCACAGCCTCGCCGTGCAGATAAACCTCGTAGCCGGTCGCGGCCTCGATGGCGTGGCCGAACGTGTGGCCGAAGTTGAGGACGGCCCGCAGCCCCTCCTCGCGCTCGTCCTGCGCGACCACCGCCGCCTTGATGGAGCACGAACGGAAAATCGCGTGAGTGAGCGCATCGGGCTCGAGCGCGCGGAGCTTCCCCATGTTCGAGTCGAGCCAGCCCAGCAGCTCGAGATCCCAGATGCAGCCGTACTTGATCACCTCGGCGATCCCCGCCGAGACCTCGCGGTCCGGCAAGCTTTTCAGAGTGTCGGTATCGGCGATCACCGCCACGGGCTGATGGAACGCGCCGATCAGGTTCTTGCCGCCGTTGTGATTGACCCCGGTCTTGCCGCCCACCGAGGAGTCCACCTGGGCGAGCACGGTGGTGGGAATCTGTACGAATCGCACCCCGCGCTGGTAGCAGGCCGCCGCGAACCCCGCGATGTCCCCGACCACCCCGCCGCCCAGCGCCACCACCACCGCATCGCGGTTGAGCTTCTGGCCGACCATGGTGTCGAATATCCAGCTCACCGTTTGCAGGGTCTTTTGCGGCTCGCCGTCGGCGAGAATGCATTCATGCATCTGCCGGTCGCCCAGCACATGGCGCAGGGCGGGAAGGTACAGGCGCGCGACCGTCGTGTCCGTGACGATCATGAGGTTCTTGCCCGGGACCTGCGATTCGACGAGTGCTGCATTGCCCAGCAAGCCGGCGCCGATGGTGATCAGATAGCGGGCGTGACCGACGTCTACCTTGAGCGTTTGCACTCAAGGATTATACGAAGCTTGTGCGCCGCGCGCGCGCTGAAGCTCGCGATGGATCTCCTCGGCCACCACCTGCACGCGCCGCCCGTCGGTCGATATGGTGAGATCGGCGATTTCCGCGTAGAGCGACGCGCGGTGCTGCATCAGCTCCGAGAGCTTCTCGTGCGGGTCCGTGTCCATGAGCAATGGCCGGTGCCGCCCATGCCGGGTGCGCTCGAGCTGCTGGTCGATGGACGTCTCGAGATACACCACCGCGCCACGCTCGGCCAGCGCCCGGCGGTTCTCGGGCTGAATGATGGCGCCCCCCCCCGTGGCGATCACCACGCCCGAAAGGCGGGTGAGCCGCTCGATGGACTCCTTTTCGCGCAGCCGGAAGCCCGCCTCGCCCTCTTTCTCGAAAATGAACGCGATGTCGACCCCGGTGCGGGCCTCGATATCCGCGTCGCTGTCATGGAAGGAAAATCGCAACAGACGCGCGAGATGGCGGCCGACGGCCGACTTGCCCGAGCCCATGGGGCCGATGAGAAAGACGTTGGGCTGCGACAGCATGGGCGGGGAGCATACAGAAAGAAAGGGTGCGCCCGAAGGTGTACCGGGCCTGAAAAGAGAGCGGCCGCCCGAAGGCGGCCGCTGGATCCGAGGCGATCGAAGGATCCGGTCACATCACCGTTACCGGAATCGCGTAGATCGTCGCCGTCTTCGACTGGGGCGAGGTCACGGTGATGGTGACGTTGCCGCTGCCCGGGGCCGATGCCGTCGTCAGCGTCACCCCCAGCGTGTCGGAGCCGGGTCCGGCAGGGCCTCCGCCGCTGCGGCAGCCGATGGTGAAGCTCGTGCCGGTTCCGGTCACCGTGCCGACCGCGGAGTCGGCCGTCACGGTCACCGTGGTGCCGGCCGCCATCGGATTGCCATTCTGGTCCATGACGTCGAATTGAATGCCAATCCCGGTCTTCTCGGCGACGGGGCTGCTCAGGTCGACGCTGGTCTGGATGTTCGGCGTATTCGTCGCTGCCGAGGTCGACAAGATGAGCAGGTGCTCCACACCGATGGCGAGCGTGCTCGTGCTGCACGAGTTAGAGGTGCACGTGATGCCCACGAACTGGCCGCTCGGGCCTTGATACGCCCCGGTGTTGTAGTAATCGAGGAAGTAATCGCCCTTCACATAGGCGCCGCTTTCATTGGCGTCGAGATAAGGCTCGCCCAGGTCCGAGAAAGGGTCGCCGGCTTGATAGAAGCCGCTGCTGTTTACGTCGTCGAAGGATTCCTCGCCGATGGCCGTCGCCAGAATCTGCGCGCGCCCGTTCCTGAAAACGGGCGGGGTGCTGCTGGTGGTGGGGCGAGGATTAGCGCTCGTCCAGGTCACCTGACACTCGCCGTCCCCGGAGGTTTTCAAAGGAGTCGTACAGCTGCCCCCAATATGGCCGCCGTTCGCGGTGAAAGCGACTGCCGTGCCGTCGGGTGCAGGATTATTGTAACGGTCCGCCAGCTGCACGGTGACGGGGACGGTGACCAGGTCGATGTCGTACGCCTCCACATTCGGGCAGGCAAGCGTTCCGTAGCTGGGTGCCCCGACCGAGATCGAGAAAGCACCCGATGCCGGCAACCCGGTGGTCACGGTGAGGTTGCTCGATTGCGTACTGAGCGCCGGCGAGGCAATCGTGGCCGTCACACGCACCGCGGTATGCGATGTGCCGGCGCTTACGACCGTTTGCACGGTGCCATCCGCGGCTGAGACCGCGCTCGCGGGCGACAGGTTCAGGCCGCCGGCAGTCGTGTTGAGGCTGAAGTTCACGGTGACTCCCGGACGCGCCCCGCCGGTCGCATCGACCACCTTGAAGACCACCGTGGAGGTCTCGTTCAACCCGGTGCCCTTGAGGCCGATCGAGGCCGGGGTGGCCGACTCGAACTGGATGGAGCCGATCGTGGCGGCCGCCACGGTGAGCGTGCCGGTGGCCGTGAGGGCGGTCGAGCCGACGGTCGCGGACGCGGTGATCACGTCCTGGCCGCTGCAGCCCTTCGCGGTGTAGGTCGCATCGATGGTTCCGGTCGGGCTCGTCACCGAATTCGCGGTGGTTCCGGCCGTGCTGGTGCCCGACGGTGCAATGACCGCAAGGCCCTGGCTGATGCAGCTCGAGCTGAACGTGACGATGACGGGCGCCGCGGTGTAGAGCGCACCCGTCTGGTCGACGGCGGTCACCGAGAGGCTCGTCGTGCCGCCGGCGGAGACGTTGGCGCTCGACAGGCCGATCATGCCGGTCTGGAAGTTGCTGCCGCTGCCGTTGCCCAGCGAATAGGTCGTGGTACCGGTGCCTGTCCCGGTCCCCGTCCCGGTCCCCGTGCCGGTGCCGGTGCCTGTCCCGGTGCCGCTGCCGCTGCTGCCGCCCGCGGGCCCGAGCTGGTCGCCGCCGCATCCGGCGAGCAGCGTCAGTGCTGCGGCCGCCGTGATAAGTAATCTACGCATGTCTGTGATCCTCGCTCGATCCATGTCGGCGTCAGTAGAGATTTGACCCTTCGCGCAAGATCTTCGGCGTGATGAAGATCAAGAGTTCGGTCTTGTTGTTGATGTTCGTGGTGCTTTTGAACAGATTGCCGAGGATCGGGATGTCGCCGAGCCAGGGCACCTTGTTGGCGGAATAAGACTTGGTGGTCTCCAGAATGCCGCCGAGCACCACGGTCTGACCGTCGCCCACCAGAACCTGGGTTTGAATTTCGCGTGTATCGATGGAGGGCACGCTGCCGCCGGTGGCGCTCGTCACCTGCTGACCGACCGTATCGTCGCTCACGTCGAGATCGAGGATCACGCGGTTGTCCGGGGTGATCAGCGGCGTCACCTTGAGCGACAGCACCGCGTTCTTGAACTGCGTCGTGGTCGCGCCGCTCGAGGCCGATTCCTGATACGGAATCTCGGTACCCTGCAGGATGACGGCCTGCTTCTGGTTGGCCGTGATCACGCGCGGCGAGGAGATGGTCTCGCTCTTGCCTTCGTTCTCGGCCGCCGACAGCGCGAGGTCGACGAGGTAGCTGCCGCCGAGCAGCGAGATGCCGATGCTGCCGTTGGTATTGGCGGCCGGCGTGTTCACCATGTAGCGATTGGCGAGCGCCGGGGTCGCCACCGGTGCCACCGGCAGACCGGAGCTCAGGTTGGTGAGCGCCGACTGAACCATGGTATCGGCACCCGTACCGGTACCGGTGATGGCGAGCAGGCCGTTGTTGCCGTTCTGCTGGGCCGAGGTCACACCGAACTGGGCGCCCAAGTCGCGCTCGAAAGTGTCGCTCACGACCACGATGCGCGCCTCGATCAGCACCTGGCGCACCGGCACATCGAGTGTCTGCACCAGCCGGCGGATCTCCGCGAGGTTCTCGGCGGTGTCCTGCACCATCAAGGTGTTGGTGCGCTCATCGATCGACAAGCTGCCGCGAGCCGAGAGCATGGAGTTGCGGCCACCGGCCCCGCCGGCTGCTCTGCGCCGGTGGGTCGGATCATTTTCGCGAGATCCGCGACCTTGGCATAGTTCGCCTGGATGAACTCGGAGCGGATCGGCGAGAGCTCCTGGACTTCCTTGTGCGCCTCGAGCTCCGCCTTCTCGCGCGTCGCGAGCTCCTCGGTGGGTCCGATGATGATGACATTGTCCTGGCGCCGCTTGTCGAGGCCCTTGGTGCGCAACACGATATCGAGCGCTTGATCCCAGGGCACGTTCTGCAGCCGCAGGGTCAGATTGCCGGTGACCGAGTCGCTGACCACGATGTTCTGACCGCTGGTGTCGGCGAGGAGCTGCAGCACCGAGCGCACGTCGATGTCCTGGAAGTTGAGCGTCAAGCGCTCGCCGGTGTATTCCTTTTTCTCCTCGGCGGCGGCCCGCTTGAGGGACGGCTTGATCTCGACCGTGTACTGATTGTCCGACTGATAAGCCAATTGCTCGAAATCGCCCTGCGCGGTGATGACGAGACGCGAGCTGCCTTCGACGCGGATGGCATCGACGCTCTGCACGGGCGTCGCGAAATCCATGACGTCGTAGCGGCGCATGAGGTTCTTGGGCATCAGCGTGCCCGCGAAATCGACCACGACCTGATTGCCTTCCTGCCGCACGTTGACCGGCGTGCGCGGATCCGAGAGCTGCACGATCACCCGGCCGGTACCGTCGGAGCCGCGGCGGAAATCGATGGTCTTGATGGAGCGCTCCACGGACGCGCCGGCGGCGGGGGCATTGCGGGCGACGGAAGTGGCCAGGGCGTCGCCCGGCTGGCGTCCCAGGGTCACGATGATGGTATTGCCGTCGACCTTGGTCGTGTACGGGAGAAGCTGATCGACGTTGACGACCAGGCGCGAGCGCCCGTTCGCCTCGGCGGCGAGCACGGAATCGACGCCGCCCGAGCGCACGTCGATGCGGCGGGAGGGGAGCGCCAGGGAGGTATTCGGCAAATCGAACGCGATACGCGCCGGCTTGTCGATGGTGAACGGCAGCGGCTCGGGGGCCGGGCCGCTCAGGTGAAGCTTCAGCTGAACCTGGTTGCTGGACAGCGTCTGGACGTCGACGGATTCAAGCTTGAGCGCATCGGCGCCCTGGGCCTGGGTCCTCACCGTGAATACCGATAATGCGGCGAGCGCCATCGCGCCGATCATCGCCATTCGTATCTTGAATCTGGTCATGCGTTGCTCTCCCTGTGGCCCCATCAATCTGTCAATGCCAATGAGGCCGGTCGCTCGATGTAGCCGCCGAGACCATCGGGGATGATCTCGACGAGGCTTATTCTGCTGCCCGTAATCTCAGTTACCTTTCCGTCGTTCTGCCCGAGATAATTTCCGGGCTGAACCTTGTGCACCAAGCCATCCTTGGACTGCACCAATCCATAGAAGCTGTTTCCGACCTTGAACGTGCCCACCATCCGGAGCGTGTCGAGGGAGAAGCCCTCGAGGAATTCCCGGTTGCGGCGTACGCTCGGCCGGACGCCGGCGCCGTTGGCGATGTTCGGGCTCGCCGGCTGGAACGGCGAGCGCAGGTTGCTCGCGCTGTAAACGAAGGTCTCGTAGGGTTTGACCTCGGGTAACGGCTGAATGCGGCCGCCCGGCTTTTTCTTGGTTTCGGCAATCCAGCGCTGCAGGTCGGACTGGCCCCCCGAGCAGCCGGCCGTGACCGCCCCGGCGAGCGCGAGCGCGAGCGCGCCGGCGGCTCGGGCACGGTAAAGCAGGCGAGCGCGGGCGAGGCTGCGAGCCCCGGTCTTGGTTCTCACGTCGCGCCTCCTGTCTTTTTCTTCGGAGCGGGCTTTGCGCCTTCGTCCTCGATGTACCGATAGGTCTTCGCGGTTACGTCCATGGTCAGGTTGTCGTAGCTCGCCCTTGTCACTGACGGGTACGATTTGGATGTCGTGGAGCGTGACGATGCGCGGCAGCGCCGCGATGCCGCTCACGAACGCGCCGAACTGGTGGTAGGAGCCCACCAGCCGGATCTTGATCGGCAGCTCGGCATAGAAACCATTGCTCTTTTCCGGGCTCGGCTGAAACAGCTTCTCGGTAAGGCCGGCCGCGAGACCGGTCTGGGATATATCGACCAGCAGGTTCGGGACTTCAGTCTTGCCCGGCAGCTGCCGCAACATCGCGCCGAAGGTGCGCTCCATGTCCGTGAGCTGCGCCTTGTAGGCGTCGAGGTTCGCGGCGCGCTGCTGCTTGTTCTCGAATTGCGTGCGCAGATCGAGCTCGTCCGCCTGGGCCTTCTGCAGGACCGGACGGTCCTCGTTCCAGACGAACATGTACGAGAACAAGGCGGCGCAGATGACGAAAACGAGCAGCACGAAGAAGCCGCGCACCACCAGCGGCCAGCGACCGGGATCACGCGGGTCGAGCGATTTCAGTTCTTCCAGGAGGTTCATTTTGCAGCCTTCTTCGTGGTCTCGCCGCCTGCATCGAGATTGACGCCCACCGTATTGGCAAAGACGGTGAAATTCGATCCGCCGGTGGACGAATCCTTGGCAGTTTCAACGACCTCAAGCTCGGGGTTGTCCATCCAGACCGAGGAGTCGATGTTGCGCATGAAGGTCGAGACGCGCGTGCTCGACTGCGCGACACCCTTGAGCTCGAGCTTGTTGCCGTTTTGCTTGATCGAGGTCAGATACACGCCGTCGGGCACGGTGTGCACCAGCTCATCGAACTGATGCACGATCTCGGGCCGCTTGCGCTGCAGCTTCTCGATGATTTCCATGCGGGCGACGAGCCGCTGCTTGCGATTCTCGAGATCCTGAATGTCCGCGATCTCGGCATCGAGCTTGACGATCTCCTTCTTCAGGAGGTTGTTTTTCTCGTTTTGCGCGTCGATCCAGCTGGAATAGACGACTTTCGCGCCGCCGGCAACGACCGCGCCGGCGAGAAACGCCGCGATCGCGGCGACGCCGAACTCGCGGCGCCGTCTCTTGCGCTCTTGTTCGCGGTGAGGAAGTAGGTTGATACGCGGCATGGCGGCCCTCAGTCGAAGCTTCGCAGCGCGAGGCCGCAGGCGGTTAACAAGGCGGTGGCGTCACGGCCGACGGCCTGCGCCTTCGCTTTCGACGACACTTTCATGTTGCCGAGGGGATCGCCCTTGTCGGCAGGTACGCCGACGCGGCTCGAGATGACCTCGGCGACGCCCGGAATGTTGGCGCAGCCGCCGCAAATCAGGATCTGGTCGGGCTGCGAGCGGCCGCTGCCGGATGCCAGGTAGAACTGCAGCGAGCGGCTCACCTGTTGCGTCATGTCGTCGATGAACGGATCGAGCACCTCGGGCTGGTAGTTGCTCGGCAGGCCGCCCTCCTTCTTGGCGCGCCCGGCCTCCTCCATCGACAGTCCGTAGGTGCGCATGATCTCCTCGGTGAGCTGCTGCCCACCGAAGGAGAAGTCGCGGGTGTAGACGACCTTGAGGTCGCGCAGCACGCTGAAGGTGGTGCTGCTCGCACCGAAGTCGACGACGGCGATGGTGCGGTCCATGCCGCCGTCCGGCATCTGATGGCGCATCAGGGCGCATGCGTTCTCGAGCGCAAAGGCCTCGACGTCGACGATCTGTGCCGTCAGGCCCGAGGCTTGGACGGCCGCCTGGCGCTGCTCGACGTTCTCCGTACGCGTCGCCACCAGCAGCACATCGAGCATGTCGGGATCTTTTTCCGACGGCCCCACGACCTGGAAGTCGTAGCTCACCTCTTCCATGGGGAAGGGGATGTACTGGTCGGCCTGCATTTCGACCTGACCCTCGAGCTCGTGCTCGCCGAGGGTTTTCGGCATTTGAATCACTTTGGTGATGGCCGCGTCGCCGGAGATCGCGATCGCCGCCAGGCGGCTCTTCGCGCCCGATCGCTTCACGGCGCGGCGGATCGCCTCGCCGACCGCTTCGGCGTCGACGATGGCCTTTTCGTTGATGGCGTTATGCGGCGTGGGCTCCGCCGCATAAGACTCGACGCGGTATTGTCCACCCGACATCGTGAGCTCAATGAGCTTCACCGATGAGGTGGTGATGTCCAGCCCCAACAGAGGGCGATATCTCTTTCCAAGCGCGAACACTAGAATTTCCTTTTCGCTCAGTACGTTGGAGGTCTGTGCAGGGGGTTTACCATGCTGGGCAAACTTAGCAGGAAACTGTTAAATGAGAACGTGAAGCCACTCACGGTAATCACCGCGAGGTGGGGAGATGTCGCAAATTTGAGAACTACGAAGGTTTCGTAGCGCGCTCGACGAATCTGTCAATACGTTCATTCAGACCTCTGTTCGCCTATGCTCTCCCTAGGCGATGGATGAAGCTTGGTCTGGCAACCCCGCTGTCTTAGGTGAAAACCCTTAGACCGGTGGCTTTGCGTCCTCATCTTTCGATGAGTATGCCCTTATAAGCCGCGGTAATATGCCAGCCTTGAGTCCGCCGGCGCAATAAGTTAGAGCTGTTTGCTGTGACCAAACGTTACCTGGTTCTCATATCCCGAATTTGCGCATGCCTCGTCGGTGCGATCCTGCTGATTGCGTTCGCAAACGTGTGTGCTTATGTCTACTTGCGGCCCGCCCTGCCCGCGGTCGATTCGCTGCGCGACGTCCAGCTGCAGGTCCCGCTGCGGGTGTACACGCGCGATGGGCGGCTCATGGCCTCCATCGGTGAGCAGCGGCGCATTCCGGTCCGTTATTCGGACCTGCCGCCGAAATTGATTCAGGCCTTTCTCGCCACCGAGGATGACCGGTTCTTCCGCCATCACGGAGTCGACTGGGAGGGAATCCTGCGCGCCGCGCTCGCCAACGCCCGCGCCGGCCGGATCAGTCAGGGCGCGAGCACCATCACCATGCAGGTGGCGCGCGACATGTTCTTGACGCCGCGGCGGGACATGAAGCGCAAGATGAGCGAGGTCTACATCTCGCTCCTCATGGAAACCGAGTTCACCAAGGAGGAGATCTTCTCGCTGTACGTGAACAAGATATTCCTCGGACAGCGCTCCTACGGCGTCGCAGCCGCCGCCGAGGTGTACTTCGGCAAGACCTTGGATCAACTCAACATCGCCGAGATGGCCATGCTCGCCGGCATTCCCGCCGCACCGTCCGCCGTCAATCCCGTCGCGAATCCCGAGGCGGCGACGCAGCGCCGCGCGCACGTGCTCGGCCGGATGAGAGACCTGGGCTATATCACGCCGGCCGAATACGAGGCCGCGAAGGCGAGCCCCATGGAGAGCCGGGTGCACGGACCCTCCATCGAGGTGGATGCGCCGTATGTCGCCGAGATGGTGCGCAACGATCTGCAGGCGAAGTACGGCGATGCGATCTATACCGCGGGTTATCAGGTCTTCACCACCATCGATTCGCGGCTCCAGGCGGCGGCGACGGTGGCGCTGCGGACCGGGTTGCTCGAATACGATCGCCGCCACGGCTGGCGAGGGGCGACGGACAAGGTCGATCTGTCGAAAGACTCGAGCAACGAGGCTCTGGAGGCGGAACTCGAGGATCGACCCGCGGTGGGGGGACTGCGGCCCGCGATCGTCGAGGCCGTGGAGGAGAAGAGCGCCAGGATCTACGTGAAGGACATGGGCTCCGTGACACTCCCCTGGGCAAAGATGTCCTGGGCGCGACGGGAGCTGCCCGAAGAGAAGACCGACCGCTCGCCGGCCCAGGCCTCCGAGATCTTGAGCCGGGGCGATGTGATCTACACCGTGGGCAACAGCCCGCAGACGCTGCAATTCGTCCAGGTCCCCGAAGCGCAGAGTGCGCTCGTCGCCATGGATCCGAAGGACGGGGCAGTGGTCGCGTTGGTGGGAGGCTTCGATTTTTTCCAGAGCAAGTTCAACCGGGTGACTCAGGCGAGGCGCCAGCCCGGCTCGGGATTCAAGCCCTTCGTGTACGCGGCGGCGTTCGACAAGGGATACACGCCGGCAAGCGTCGTGGTCGATGCACCCATCGTCATCGACTCGGCCGGCAACGACCAGGGATGGCGTCCGAAGGAGATGGAAGGCGAGTTCTACGGCCCGGTTCGCCTGCGCGAGGCGCTCGCCCACTCGCGCAATCTGGTGTCGGTGCGCCTCGTCCGCGACATCGGCATCGAGTACACGCGCGACTACGTGACGCGCTTCGGCTTCGACAAGGCGCACGTGCCCGACGATCTGACCATGGCGCTCGGCACCGCCGAGTTGAGCCCGCTGCAGGTCGTGACCGGCTATTCGACGTTCGCGAACGGCGGGTTCCGCGTCACGCCCTACTACATCGATCGGATTCTGGACGCCGGCGGCAAGGCGCTCTATCAGGCGGAGCCGCTGATCGCCTGTGCGCAGTGCACCGCGGATTCGACGAGCGCGGTCAATGCCGCGGTTGCCGACGGCCGGCCGCCGCCCCCACACCTCGTCGCAGCGGTCGATCAGACGGCGCCTGCCGCCGGCCGCGGCCCGGCCGGCGCCGGTGCACCGCATGCCGCGCACGTCGCGGCGCCCGGCTCGCGCGGCGCATCGCTCGATGAGGGCGTGCACGACGGCAAGTCCCTGATTCCTGCGCGCAGCCTCGCCCCGCAGGTCATCTCGCCGCAAGTCGCGTATTTGTTGTCCGACATGATGGCCGATGTCATCCGGCACGGCACCGGGATGAAGGCGCTCGTGCTCGGCCGGGACGACATTGCCGGAAAGACCGGCACCACCAACGAGGCCCACGATGCCTGGTTCTCCGGCTTCAACGCCGATATCGTGACGACGGTGTGGACCGGCTTCGACCAGGACCGCTCCTTGGGCGAGCTCGAGCAGGGCTCGCGTGCCGCCCTGCCCACCTGGATATTCTTCATGCACCAGGCGCTCGCCGGCGCGCCGCGACACAAAATTCCGGTACCGGACGGCATCATCACGGCGCGAATCTCTCCCGACACCGGCTTGCTGGCGAGTGCCGACAATCCGAACGCCATCATGGAGAAATTCATCGATGGCAGCTTGCCCAAGGCGGAAACTACCGAAGGGCAAAACAATCAGAATCCGAACGATGGCGACAAACCGCTATTCTAGGTACATGCCGAAGCGATATTCGCAGCGCGCCGAGGATTTACGGCGCGCCCTGGCCCAGGAGGCTGCACGGATCATGGCCGAACACGGCATCGAGGACTTCTTGCAGGCCAAGCGCAAGGCGGCCGATCGCCTCGGCGTGCATGAGGTATCGGTGCTGCCCTCCAACGTCGAGATCGAGGCGGCGCTGCGCGCTCACCAGCGTCTGTTCGGCGGCGATTCGCACGGGCATACCTTGAAGGAGCAGCGGCGCATCGCACTCGACACCATGCGGTTTCTTCAAGAGTTCCAGCCTCGGCTGGTCGGCTCGGTGCTCAACGGTACCGCGACCGATTACAGCGACATCAACCTGCATCTGTTCGCCGATCGCTCGGAATCGGTAGCGATCCGGCTCATCGAGATGGGCGTGCCGCACCAGTTTTACGAGCGGCGGGTGAAAATGGACACCGAGCGCAGCATCAACTATCCGGCGCTGCGGTTCGAGGCGGGCGGCCGAATGGTCGATGCCACCGTCTTTCCCATCGATGGAATTCGACAGGCGCCCTATTCGCCGGTGGACGGGCGCCCGATGAAGCGCGCCGACGCCCGCGAAGTCTCGGATCTCGTCGACGCAACTTGAGGAGCCCCCTTTGACCGGTACCGAATGCAGCGCCCCCCCGGGGGGGACGTCCGACCGCACGCCCGCGTCCCCGACCCCGAGATGGTCGATGGCCGCCGCGCAGGCGCTCTATGACGCTCCCTTTGCCGATCTCTTGTTCCAGGCTCACGGCATCCACCGTCGGCAGTTCGATCCCAACGCGGTGCAGCGCAGCCGTCTGTTGAGCATCAAGACCGGCGGCTGCCCGGAAGACTGTGGGTATTGCAGCCAATCGGCGCGCCATCAGGGCGGTGTTGCTGCCACGAAACTGATGGAGATCGATGAGGTGGTGGCCGAGGCTCGCAAGGCCCGGGACGCGGGAGCGACGCGCTATTGCATGGGAGCGGCGTGGCGCGGGCCCAAGGAGCGCGACCTGGAGCGCCTCGCGGCGATGATCGGGGCGGTGAAGGCCTTGGGATTGGAGACGTGCATGACGCTCGGCATGCTGAAGCCGGCCGATGCCCGGCGGCTGGCGCAGGCCGGGCTCGATTACTACAACCACAATATCGACACCTCGGAGCGCTATTACGACCATGTAGCGACGACACGCTCGTGGAGCGACCGGCTCGATACCTTGCATCACGTGCGCGAATCGGGAATGAAAGTTTGCTGCGGAGGCATCGTGGGCATGGGCGAGGAGGCGGCCGACCGCGTATCCTTTCTGGTGACGCTCGCCAATCTGCCCGTGCCTCCCGAGAGCGTGCCGATCAACCGTTTGATTCCGATCGCCGGAACGCCCCTGGCCGATGCACAGCCGTTGGATCCCATCGAGTTCGTGCGCACGATCGCGCTCGCCCGTATTCTCATGCCGGCTTCCATGGTGCGGCTGTCCGCGGGGCGCAGCGCGATGAGCGATGAGCTGCAGGCGCTGTGCTTCTTTGCCGGCGCGAATTCCATCTTCGTCGGCGACACGCTGCTCACGGCGGACAATCCCAGCGAGGACCATGATGGTGCGTTGTTCCGGCGTCTCGGGGTCAAGCCGCTGGACCCTGCCTCGCCGTGACCGCTTCCGGGCTCGAGTTCTATCAGGCGGCGCTCGACGAGCTGGCCGGCCTGAACCGTGTGCGCGCACTCGCGCCGCGCACCGGCATGGACTTCTCCTCGAATGATTACCTGGGGCTCGCCGGCTCCAAGCGGCTCGGCGACGCCGTCGCCGCCGCGATCGCGCGCGGCACGCCCGTGGGCGCCGGCGGCTCGCGCCTCTTGCGCGGCAACGCACCGGAGCACGAGGCGCTCGAGACCCGGGCCGCGAGATTCTTCGGTGCCGAGCGGGCGCTCTACTTCGGCAGCGGCTATGTGGCGAATTACGCGCTGCTGTCCACGCTGCCGCAACGAGGCGATCTGCTGGTGCTCGACGGCCTGGTGCACGCGAGCGTCCATGAGGGCGCCCGCGCGGGTCGCGCGGAGTTCACCAAGGTCGTCCATAACGACCCGGCTGCCTTCGAGGACGCGGTGCGCACGTACCGAGCGCGCGGCGGGCGAGGGCGGGTGTGGCTCGCCGTCGAGAGCCTCTACAGCATGGACGGCGACCGGGCGTGTTTGACCGATCTTGCGGAGATTGCGGACCGTCACGAGGCGATGCTGCTCATCGACGAGGCGCACGCCACCGGGCTGTATGGCACCGACGGGCGCGGGCTGGCGGCGCCCCTGGAGGGGCGCGACAACATCATCACGCTGCACACCTGCGGCAAGGCGCTCGGCGCCGCGGGCGCGCTCGTGAGCGGGCCGCGCGTGCTGTGCGAATTCCTCATCAACCGCTGCCGGCCCTTCATCTACTCCACGGCGCCGTCCCCGCTCATGGCCGTCGCGGCGCTCGAGGCACTCGACATTCTGGTGGATGAGCCTGACCGCCGGCAGCGATTCGCGCAGCTCGTCGCCGCCGCCAATCGCGCTGCACGCTCGATGGGCGGCGCCACGCCGACCGGCTCGCAAATCCTGCCGGCGATCGTCGGCGAGGAAGGACATGCGCTCGCGCTCGCCGCGGCGCTGCAGAGACGCGGTTTCGACGTCCGGGCGATACGTCCTCCGACGGTTCCCGACGGGACGGCGCGCCTGCGCATATCGATCACGCTCAATGTCGATGAGAGGACCATCAACGCCTTGTTCGCCGCGCTCGCGGAGGAGCGCCAAGGACTCGCCGCATGAGCGTCAGGCTGGTGGTCACGGGCACGGATACCGACGTCGGCAAGACGGTCTTCTGCGCGGGGCTCACGCGACTCCTCGATGGCGAGTACTGGAAGCCCGTGCAGGCGGGGCTCGCGGGGGAGACCGACGCGGACGTGGTGCGCCGCCTTGCAGAGCTCCCCGGGGAGCGGGTGCTGCCCGAGGTGTGGCGGCTCCGGACCCCCGCCTCGCCGCACCTCGCCGCGGAGATCGACGGTGTCGCGATCGATCCCGACCGCCTGTCCATCCCCGAATCCACGCGTCCGCTGATCATCGAGGGCGCCGGCGGCCTCATGGTGCCGCTGACGCGCCGGACGCTCTTGATCGACGTGCTGGCGCGTTGGGGCGTACCGGTGGTGCTCTGCGCGCGCACGCGCCTGGGGACCATCAATCACACGCTGCTCTCGCTCGAGGCACTGCGGCGCAGGTCCATTCCCATCCTCGGCGTCGCATTCCTCGGCGATGCGCATCCCGAAAACGAGCGCATCATCGCCGCGCTCGGAAGCGTTCCGGTCCTCGGCCGCCTCCCGCACCTCGATCCGCTCACCCCGGGCACGCTCAGCGCCGCATTCTCGACGGCGTTCGCACGCGATGCGTTCCGCGCTCCGGAGAGACCGCGTTGAGGGAGGAGACCGGCTCGATCGTCTGGCACCCGTTCACCCAGCACGCGCTGCGTGCGGACTTTCCGACGGTCGTGCGAACGGAGGGGGCCTACGTGATCACCGCCGATGGGCGGCGCATCGTCGATGCCATCTCCTCGTGGTGGGTCATCACCCACGGCCATCGGCACCCGCGCATCGTCGCCGCCATTCGCTCCGCGGCCGAGACGCTCGACCAGGTGATTTTTGCCGAGTACACGCACGAGCCGGCCGAGCAGCTTGCCCGCAAGCTCCTCGACGTCGTTCCCGAGGGATTGGCACACGTGTTTTTTTCCGACAGCGGATCGACCAGTGTGGAGGTCGCGCTGAAGATGGCGCTCGGCTATTGGCGGCACATCGGCGAGACGCGTCAGCGCATCATCGTCATGGAGCACAGCTACCACGGCGACACGGTGGGCGCGATGTCCGTCGGCGAGCGCAGCACGTTCACCGAAGCCTACGAGCCGCTGCTGTTCGACGTCGCGCGCATTCCCTTTCCCGTCCCGGGGAGAGAGGGCGCGACGCTCGATGCGCTCGAGGCCCATTGTCGCGACGGACGCGCCGCGGCGTTCATCGTGGAGCCGCTGGTCCTCGGAGCCGGCGGAATGCTCATGTACCCGCCCGCGGTGCTCGCGCGGTTGCGCGAGATTTGCGCGAGCCGGCGCGTGCTGTTCATCGCCGATGAGGTGATGACCGGGTGGGGCAGGACGGGGACGATGTTCGCCTGCGAACAGGCGGGCATCGCGCCCGATATCGCCTGTTATTCCAAGGGACTTACCGGCGGAGCGTTGCCGCTCGCGGCAACGCTGTGCCGCCCCGAGATCTTTGCCGCGCATTACGCGAAGGACCGGCGGCGCACGTTCTTCCATTCGAGCTCGTTCACCGCCAATCCGATCGCCTGTGCGGCTGCGCTCGCCAATCTGGAGATCTGGGAAGCCGAACCGGTGCGCGAGCGCATCGCGACGCTCGCGGCGAGGCAGGCGAGGCAACTCGCCCGCTTCCGCAACGATGCCCGCTTCGCTGAGGTGCGCCAGACCGGCACGATCGCGGCCTTGGATCTGCGCACGTCCGATCGTGGGTATCTGGCGGCGGTCGGGCCGCGGCTCGCGGCCTGCTTTCAAGCCGGCGAAGTGCTCCTGCGGCCGCTCGGGAACACCCTGTATGTGCTGCCGCCGTACTGCGTCAGCGAGGATGACCTCGATCGGGTGTACGGCGCCATCGAGGCGGCGGTGGATACGCTCGGCTGAGGCCGCTCATTCCCCCGGCTTGGCCTGCCACACCTCGAGCATGTCGGGCGAGCCTTGGGCGCGCACGCCGTTGTCGGTGAGGATCTCCTCCGTGGCGGCGATGATCGCGGGCCGCGAGAAGACCAGCCCTTCGCCACCTTTCTGCTCGAATTCGATGGTCACGAACGGATCCTTGAGATCGCGCAGCACGGCAACCAGCTGCTTCAGGCTCTTGATGTGGGTACCGTTGATCGAGCTCACCACCGAGCCGGCCGCGCTCGAGTAGCCGTTGACGAGCTTGTGTGGAAAGAAAGGCGAGGAGACCACCACCAGCTCTTCCTGCTCCGCGTCCGGGGGATCGAGCGCTCGGGTGACGAGCGGGTTCTTGATGAACCCGAGTGCGCGCAACGCACCGGTGTTGCCCGCGAGGCCCGCCATGAACTGCCAGGTGGCCCGGGAAAAAACCAACGGGCCGTAGATGAAGTAGGACGGATAGGTGCCGTGCAGATCCTCGACCAGCGTCGGATGCTCGGCCGACACGGGCAGCTCGAGCGTCGTCGCCTTGCCCGCGCGCACCACGGTCAACGGCAGCATGCCGTTCTTGGCGACGTGCTGGATCATATAGCCGAAATTCACGCGCAGATCCTTGTCCAGCTTGACCATCCCCTGATTGTCGATGGGGATGCTGCCGATGTGCGTGATCACGTCCCACTCCTTCAACGGATACGCGGCATCACTCTGGTAGGGACGGTGGACGACCATGCCCTCGACCGATTTGTCGATCTTCAGGTACTCGCGCAGCGCGGGATTCTCGAGGGTCTGCAAATCGTCGTACATCGCCGGCTTGCCGTCGTAACGGCCGTCCGCGATGTCCTTGAGGAACAGCTCGACCTCCTCGTTGGGGATGATGTAGCCGATGTTCTGCGTCTCCCCGCCGAGCTTCGAGAACGCGAGGCCGATCATCTTGTCGCCGGCGACGGCCGGTCCGCCGCTGTTGCCGGGGTTGATCGCGGCGTCGACCTGGATTCGCAGCCCCGACACCGGATAGTTGTAGGGCACGAACTCGATGCGCGAGACGATTCCTTTGGTGATGGACAGCGAGGTGCCCCCGGTCGGAAACCCGTAGGCGAGCACCGCGTCCTTGATGCGCGGCAGCTCGTTCGCGCGCGGCAGCGGGTGATGCGTGTCGAAAAAGCTCAGATCATCGACCTGCAGCACGGCAAGATCGATGCCCGGCGCGACGGCAATCACGGTCGCGGGAAGCTTGTCGCCGGTGGCGTTGGCCTGCACCTGGACCTGGGTGGCGTACAGCACCACATGCGCGTTGGTGAGGATCCGCTTGCCCTCGATGACGACCCCCGAGGCGCTCACTTCCGTGGGAGCCTGCTTCGTCCAGGGCTTGAAGGGATCCGGGTGGCGGATGGTCGCAAAGATCTTGACCACGGAATTTTCGATGGCCGGCGGCTCGCCGGCCGCATGCGGAGCGGCCCCGGCGGCGGCATTCAGAAGCAGCGCCGCGCAAAGGCCGGGCAATCCTATCCTCGAGAAGAGCGTCATGTCGTCGAGTCCTTATTTGCCGTCGACCGAGAAAGCGAGCAGCGCGTTGCCGGGTTGTCCCTGGCCTTCCGCGCCGGAATTGACGTAAACCACCCCGTTGACGATGGTCGTTCCGCCCGCCTGCAGCGAGCCCCCTACGGCCTTCACCCCATTGACGGTGCGGAAATCCTTCGCCGTGTCGTAATCCCAGAGAATCTTGCCGTCGATGCTCGAATACGCGCGCAGGTGGCCATCCATCGACCCCGAGAAGGCGGCTCCCGGAATCACCGTCACCGCCTGGACCTGGGCGTGCACGCACGCCGGCTCCTCACCCCAGCTGCATGCCGGCGCCGGGGAGATCACCTGCCATCGCCGCGTGCCGGACTTGATGTCGATCGCGGTCAATGCGCCCGAGGAATTCGGCGGCTCCGCATCGAGACCTGAGATCGCCGCGTAAAAGCTTCGGTGATCCGCGGCCGCCCCGCGGGCAATGGCGCCAAGTGAGGCGCCGGCTGCCGCGCCGGCGCCCGCCACCTGGGGCAGCGCGGCTTCGAGCCGCCAGAGAACCTCGCCCGCATGTTCCGGATCGAGGGCGTACACGAGACCGGATCGCTGACCGACGAGCAACGCCTCGCGGCCGCTCGCGAGCGTGCGCAGCACCGGCGGCGTGTCGATGCGCGAGCGGCCGGGTTGCGGCGCCGGCAGCGGCTTGGCCCAGCGCACTTTGCCGTCCGAGAGCTCGAGCGCAACCACGGCGTCGGCGAGCGGCTGCGCGCCCCCGTCGAAGGAGTCTCCGGTGGAGACGTACAGCAGGTTTCTCGTCGCATCGACGGTGGGCGGCGCGACGGCCGGCACGCCCGACGGTGCGAAACGCGCGGTGGCGCCTGCCGGAGCTTGTAGCGGCCGCGGCTCTGCGCTCACCAGATAGGTTTTCCATTCCAGGCGGCCGCTTGCGATGTCCATGGCGGCGACGCTGCCGCGAAAGGTGCAGCAGGGATACGCAGCATCGCGGGCGGCCTCCGGCTCGCTCGAGCCGACGGCGACGTATAAATGTCCGGTATAGACGGTGGGCGACCCTTCGATGCGCGCAAACGGGTGCGCATCGACCTGTGTCTTCCACAGAAGCGCACCGGTCTCGGCGTTGAGCGCATAGACCGCCCCCTTGTCATCGCCGAAGAAAGCCGCGCTCGGAGGCTTCGCCACTTCGAGATGGGCATTGGTCCGCTTGTGCCTGTCCTTCTTCGAGCTCCGCGGCGCCGAGGGCATGCGCTGCGGGCCGAGCTCCGCGATGGAAATCGCCGTATGCACGCCGGCCGCGGCGTCGTAGCTCCAGTAGATGCATCCGGTCTTCGCATCGAGCGAATACACGCGACCCGCCGCACTCGCCACGAACAGGCGCCCATCCACCAGCGTCGGCGCATCCCCGCCAGGGCCGCCCGGGTAGCCGAACGCCCATTTGAGCGCGAGCTTCGGCACATCGCTCGCCCGAATCGCCGGCTCCGGCTGATAGCGGGTGTTGTCCGGACCGCGGCCCCATCCATTCCATTGAGCACTACCGAGGGCGACTGGGCTTTCACGCTCGACGCAGAGGACGCGGCTCGGCGGGCCGTCGGCCGGCGACGAGGGCGTCGATGATGCGGCAGGCGGCTCCGCGGTGAAGGCGGGGCCCGACGCTGCGCCCGCAGCCATCGCCAACATCAGCGCTTTCGTGACGGTCGCTGCGCTGCGCGTCGCGCGCGCAGGGCGTGAGACGGCATCTCGCGACGGCATCAGCGCTTTTCGATCGAGCAGTAGTCTCGCTGGGTGGGTCCGGTGTAGAGCTGTCGTGGACGGCCGATGCGCATGTGGGGATCGGAGACCATCTCCTGCCAATGCGCCACCCAGCCGGCGGTGCGTGCAATGGCGAACAATACGGTGAACATGGACCGTGGGATGCCGAGCGCGCTGTAGATGATTCCCGAATAAAAATCGACGTTCGGATAGAGTTTGCGCGACACGAAGTACTCGTCCTTGAGCGCGATCTCTTCCAGCTTGAGCGCAAGGTCGAACATCGGATTGTCGCCCTTGCCGAGCTTCTCGAGTACGCGATAGCACATCTCGCGGATGATCTTGGCGCGGGGGTCGAAGTTCTTGTAAACCCGGTGACCGAATCCCATGAGCCGCACGCTGTCGGATTTGTCCTTGACGCGCGCCAGGAATTTATCGATGTTGGCCGCCGATCCGATATCGTCCAGCATGTTGAGCACGGCCTCGTTCGCACCGCCGTGCGCCGGCCCCCACAGCGCCGAGACGCCCGCGGAGATGGCCGCGTAAGGATTCGCGCCCGTGCTCCCCGCCAAACGCACCGTCGAGGTGCTCGCGTTCTGCTCGTGGTCGGCGTGCAGGATGAACAGCAGATCGATGGCCTCCGCCGCCACGGGATCGATCGCGTACGGCTCGCAAGGCACCGCGAAGAACATGTTGAGCATGTTCGCGCAGTAGCGCAGGTCGTTGCGGGGATAGATGAAAGGCTGGCCGAGCGTGTGCTTGTAAGCGGCGGCTGCGATGGTCGGCAGCTTTGCGATGATGCGATGAGCGAAGATCTCGCGGTGCCGCGGATTGTTGATGTCGGTGCTGTCGTGATAGAACGCGGCCATCGAGGCGACGACGGCCGAGACCATCGCCATGGGATGTGCGTCGTGGTGAAAGCCCTCGAAGAAGCTCAAGAGCTGCTCGTTCACCATGGTGTGACGCGTGATCGAGGTATTGAATCCCTGCAGCTCGGCCTTGTTGGGCAAGTTGCCGTAGATCAGAAGATACGCGACCTCCAGGAAACACGATTTCTCGGCCAGCTGCTCGACCGGATATCCCCGATACAACAGCACGCCGGCATCACCGTCGATATAGGTGATCTTGCTCTCGGTACTCGCGGTTGCCATGAACCCCGGGTCGAAGGTGAAGACGCCGAGGTCGCGGGTGAGGTTGGAGATGTCGATGCATTCCGGGCCGAGGGTGCCGGACAGCGCATTCAATTCGGCACTCTTGCCGGTGGAGAGACTCTTCAGCTCGTATTTCTTGCCCATACCGACTTGCCGCGTTCGTTAATTAGGCCCGGAAGCCTTGCACGGTCGATGGAATGAATCAAGCGCGCGGGTCGCAGCGCGCGCATGAACGCGAGCCGCGGACGCGCGACCTCTTCAGGGGAGCGCGGCGCGCGCGGCGCCGGCGGCTCAAGCCTTTGCGGCGGTTCCGTACTTCTTGCGGAACTTGTCGACGCGGCCGCCGGTATCCACGATCTTCTGCTTGCCGGTATAAAAAGGGTGGCAGTTGGAGCACACCTCGACCTGCAGGTCGTGTCCGATCGTCGATCGGGTCTTGAACGTGTTCCCGCAGGTGCACGTCACGGTGATGTCTTGATATTCGGGATGGATGCCGGCCTTCATGGAAACCTCGCCTGTCGTGTTAGGCAGAATCGATGGGTCCTCGAAAGGGCTTTTCAAGGAAACGCACCGCCATGCCGTGGCCCTCGCCAAAATCGAGGGCCGCGTACCTTAGCCTAAAGTGCCCTCATCAACAAGCGCTCGCGGGTTCCGTCCCGATCCCGCGTCCTGCATCGCCACTTTTTCCACAATATCTGTGGATAAGTCTGTGGATGGAGTCCGTCATTCGACATTCACACGCCTGAAATACGACTAAATGTTAACTTGGTCAAAAAATAGACAAGCAGTTTTGTCATGTATTTTCAATAAGTTACAAGGTGCATCTGACCTACTGCAGGCGCAATGTGCTGTAGGTACCCCATCGGGCGGGGTGAGTTCCCCGGTGTGTATAAGCTCATGGCAGGAAACTCGCCTGCAGATCGTTGAGGAAGCGTCGCCCGAGGGCGCTCGCGCGCCAACCCAGCGCCGTTGCCTCGAGAAGACCCCGCGAGGCGGCGCGGTGCAAGGCGGGCTCGAGGATCTGCGCGTCGAGACCGGTCCTGGCGTGGAAATCGCTGAGCGCGAAGCCCTCATTCAGCCTGAGCGCATTGAGCATGTATTCGAAGGGCAGATCGCGCCGAGGAACGCGCTTGCGCTCACCGAGCGGCGCCGCATGAATCGCTGCAGCGGCCCGCAGCCCGGCGAGATAGGCCCGGGGCTGGCGGGGTTTTTCGGTTCTCTCGACGCCCTCGGGGAGGGCCGTCGTGATCTTGCCGTGGGCACCCGCGCCGATGCCCAGGTAATCTCCATATTCCCAATAGTTGAGATTGTGCCGGCAGCGCGCGCCGGGCCGGGCGTACGCGGAGACCTCGTACTGCTCGAAGCCGTGCTCGGCGAGGAGCGACTGACACTCGTTCTGCATGCCAAACGCCGCATCCTCGTCCGGCAGCGGCGGAGGCCGGCTGTGAAACACCGTGCCGGGCTCGAGCGTGAGCTGGTAGTGCGAGATATGCAGGGGCTCGAGCGCGCAGGCGGCGCGCACATCCTCGAGCGCTTGTTCGAGTGTCTGCTCGGGAAGCGAGTACATGAGATCTAAGTTGAAGTTGCCGAGCGCCGCGGCGTGCAGCTCCTCGACGGCGCGGTAGATGTCCTCGCGACCGTGAATGCGGCCGAGCCGCGCGAGCTTCTCCGGCGAGAAAGTCTGCACACCCAGCGACACCCGGTTGATGCCTGCCTCGCGGTAGCCCGCAAAGCGTCCGCGCTCGATCGTGCCGGGATTGGCCTCCAGCGTTACTTCCGCCGCGCCCGCGACCGCGCAGCGCGACCTGACGGACTCGAGAAAGCGTGCGAAATCATCCGGCGCGAACAGACTGGGTGTGCCGCCGCCGAAAAATACCGCCTCGATCGTCCGGCCGCGGACGCCGGCCAACTCCGCCTCGAAGTCGCGGATCAACGCATCGACGTACTCGCCGGGCGGCTGCGCCGATTTGAGCTGGTGCGAATTGAAGTCGCAATACGGACACTTGCGCACGCACCAGGGCATGTGCACGTAGAGCGTGAGCGGCGGCAGCGGCTCTTGACTCACCGCCGGCCCGCCGCAAGCGCCGCGCGCAATGCGCGCAGCGCCTGGCCGCGGTGGCTCAGGCGATTCTTGCGCTCGGGCTCGAGTTCCGCCGCCGTAGCCTCGAGCTCGGGTATCCAGAAGTAAGGGTCGTACCCGAAGCCTGCGCGGCCTCGCGGGGAATCCAGGATGCGGCCTTCCCAAACCCCTTCCGCGCGCAGCGGCGCAGGATCCGAAGGGCCGTCGACATACACGAGCGCGCAGCGATAGCGAGCGCTCCGCGCCTCGACTCCGCGAAGCGCGGCGATGAGCTTGGCGTTGTTCGCGGCATCGCCCGCTCCCTCGCCGGCATAGCGAGCCGAGAAGATTCCGGGCGCGCCGCCGAGCGCATCGACTTCGAGCCCGGAGTCATCGGCAATGGCCGCGGCCCCACTCGCAAGCGCAGCGTGACGGGCCTTCAGCAAGGCGTTCTCGGCAAAACTCGCTCCAGTCTCCTCGGGAGAGGCCACTCCAAGGGCCGACAAGCTCACGGGCGAGAACGGCAAATCAGCGAGCAGCGCCTGGAACTCGCGCAGCTTTCCCGCATTTGCCGTCGCGATGACCAGCCTCTTAAGCGGCGCGGGCACTCTGCTGTGCTTCATGCAACCGCGCGATGCCCTGCGAGGCCAGGTCGAGCAGGCGATCGAGCTCGTTGCGGCGAAACGCGTGTCCCTCCGCCGTGCCCTGCACCTCGACAAAAGCGCCGCCCGAGTTCATGACGACGTTCATATCGGTCTCGGCGTTCGAATCCTCGGCATAGTCGAGATCGAGCACCGGGACGCCGCGATAGATGCCGACGGACACGGCCGCAACCTGTCCGTGAATCGGATTGGCGCTCAAGGCTCGGCGCTTCATCAGCATGTCGACGGCGTCGGCCAGCGCGACGAAGCCGCCGGTGATCGCCGCCGTGCGGGTACCGCCGTCCGCCTGCAGCACGTCGCAGTCGAGCGTGACGGTGCGCTCGCCGAGTGCCTTCAAGTCGACCACGGCGCGCAGCGCGCGACCGATCAACCGCTGGATTTCCTGCGTGCGCCCGCTTTGCTTGCCGCGCGCCGCCTCGCGCGCGCTGCGCGTATGGGTCGCGCGCGGCAGCATGCCGTACTCGGCCGTCACCCAACCTTGTCCGGAGCCGCGCAGGAACGAGGGCACTCCATCTTCGACGCTCGCCGTGCAGAGCACCCGGGTCCCGCCAAAACCCACGAGCACCGAGCCTTCCGCATGCGCCGTGTACCCGCGCACGAAGGAGAGCGCGCGAAGCTCATCCGGCGCGCGGCCGCTGGGACGGAGGCTCATGCCGCGCGCCAGCGCAGCGCGGCTGCGCTGGTGTTGTCGCTGTAGGGGGCGGAGGCGGCGACGGCCAGCGTGCCGAGATCCATGAGAGCATCGCGCAAGGGCTTGCCGGTGGTTTGCGCGAACCGCACCAAGTCCTCGTCCTTGAGATTCGCCCACAGCCCATCCGTGCACAACAGCACCACGTCGCCGGCTTTGAGCCGCCGGCGCGTCGAGATACTCATCTCGGGCAGCGCCGAATCGCCGCCGAGACAGCATTCGACATAGTTGCGCATGGGATGTCCCTGAACCTCCGCCTCGGTGATGAGGCCCTCTCGCAGCAGCACCTCGACGTGGCTGTGATCGCGTGTGCGCTCGAGCACTTGCGCCTGACGCAGCTGGTACACCCGGCTGTCGCCGACGTGAGCCCAGTACGCCGCCGAATCCTGCACCAGGCACACGGCGCAGGTCGCGCGCGGACGCGTCTCGGCCGCGAGGCCCACACCGAGCTTCACGACCTCCTCATGCGCGCGACCCAGCGACAGATGCAAAAACCCCAGCGGATCGAATATCGGATGCGGGGTCTGCCAGAACGCCTCGAGCAACGTCGACAGCGCCGTCTCCGCGGCGCGCGCTCCCTCGGCGTGACCGCCCATCCCGTCGATGACCGCCAGCAGAACTGCATGCTCGCCCGCCGCCACCGCCACCCGATCCTGATTCTCCTCGCGATGGCCTAACAAGCTCACGTCCGCGGTCTCGATCTGCAATGACAGCTCCTACAAGCTCCGATAGACTCCGGCCCGAATTATGGCCGATTTCGGCTCGAGACCCCTATGATTCGTAGCATGACCGGGTTTGCGCGAAGGGAGCGCCAGTTCCCGTGGGGACAGCTCGCGTGGGAGCTGAAGACGGTCAATCATCGCTATCTTGAAGTGGGCTGCAGGCTTCCGGAGGAATTTCGGGCCGCGGAAGCCGAATTTCGGCAGGCCGTCTCGGCCGCCGTCCGGCGCGGCAAGGTGGAGTGCTCGCTGCATTTTCGACCTCTGGTTGCCTCGGGCGCGCTCGAAATCGACGCCGAGATGCTCGCCGCGCTGACGGAGCGCGCCCAGCAAGTTGCCGCGCGGGCCGGCCCCGCGGCTCGCATCGCCGTACTCGATTTGCTGCGCTGGCCGGGCGTGGTGCGCGATCAGAGCCGCGACACCGCTCCGATGATCGCGGCGGCGCAGGCGCTGCTCGCCGAGGCGCTCGCCGACCTCGCGCGATTCCGCGAGAGCGAAGGCGGCCGGCTGCGCGATGCGCTCGAGCAACGGTGCGCGGGCCTCGCCGATCTCGCCGAGCGGGTCTCGCAGCGCTTGCCGGAGGTACGGGCGCGCATGCGTGCCAAGCTGCTCGATCGGATCGCGCAGCTCACCGCCGATGTCGACCACGACCGGCTGGAGCAGGAGCTCGCGATTCTTGCGCAGCGACTCGATGTCGACGAGGAGATCGACCGGCTGCGTGGTCACGTCACCGAGGTGCGCAAGGCATTCGAGTCGCAAGAGCCGGCGGGCCGGCGCCTCGATTTCCTCATGCAGGAGCTGAACCGCGAGGCCAATACATTGTCGTCCAAGTCGCAGGATATCGAGAGCACGCGCGCGGCGGTCGACATGAAAGTGCTCATCGAGCAGATGCGCGAGCAGGTCCAAAATATCGAGTAGGTCGCGCGCGCTGATGCAACCAGAACACCACCGCAACCCACGCACCACCACGGCCGGACGGCTTTACGTGGTGTCGGCCCCCTCGGGTGCGGGCAAGACCAGCCTCGTGAAGGCTTTGATGGAACGCGAGCCTCAGCTGAGATTCTCCGTGTCCTACACCACGCGCGCGCCGCGCCCGAACGAGATCGACGGTCGCGACTATCACTTCGTCACTGCCGAGGAATTCCAGCGCATGGTCCGGGGGGGCGAGTTTCTCGAGCACGCACAGGTGTTCGACAACTTCTACGGGACCGGAGGCGGCGCGGTGCGCGAGGCGCTCGCGGCGGGACAGATCCTGCTCCTCGAAATCGACTGGCAGGGCGCGCGGCAGGTCCGGGCGAGCCTGCCGGCCGCCCAGAGCATCTTCATCCTCCCGCCGACGCGCCGCGCGCTCGAGGAACGGCTCACCGCCCGCAGCACCGACGCGCCGGAGGTGATCCGCCGCCGCCTGAAGGACGCGCAGCGCGACATCGGGCACTTCATCGAGTTCGACTACGCCGTGATCAACGACCGCTTCGAGCAGGCGGTAGCCGATTTTCAGACAATCGTCGGCGGCCATGGCGAGGCGTTCAAGGCGTCCCGACCGGAAGTTGCGCGCCTCGCCGTTGAATTGCTGGCTTGAGATCACGCTCCGGCGGCTGGCCGGTGGGGGCGGTTCTCTGCTATCCTTGCAATCCCTTTAACGAACCCCGAAGAGCCATGGCGCGGATTACCGTCGAAGACTGTCTGCAGAACGAGCCGAACCTTTTCAATCTGGTGCTGCTCGCCGCCAAGCGCGCGCGGCGCCTGGCGAACGGCGCGGAGGCGACCGTCGAGTGGGAAAACGACAAGGCGACCGTCGTTGCGCTGCGCGAGATTGCCGCCGGGAACATCACACTGGAAATGCTCGAAGAGCCCGAAGAGCCGGCCCAGCAACCGACGAACGAGCTCGAGATTCCGTCTGATTTTCGCGCGCCGCAACTTGGCCTAGGGGAGTGATTCGCGCCGCTAGGTATCCATGGATTATGCGTCTTCCATACTCGGTTTCCTACCCGGTGGAAGACGCACCACGGGAATCAGCGAGCTTCTAGACAAACTCGAGAGCTATTTGCCGCCGGCGCAGGTCGAGCGGGTGCGCGAGGCCTACGACTTCGGCGCAGAGCGCCATCAGGGGCAGAAGCGTGTATCGGGTGAGCCCTACATCACCCATCCGGTCGCAGTCGCCGACATCCTCGCCGATCTGAAGATGGACGCGGACACGATGGTCGCCGCGATCCTGCACGATGTGATCGAGGATACGCCCACCGCCAAGGCCGAGATCGACTCGATATTCGGCCACGTCGTCGCCGAGCTGGTCGACGGGGTCAGCAAGCTCGATCAGATCCAGTTCAAGAACCGCCAGGAGGCACAGGCCGAAAGCTTTCGAAAAATGCTCTTCGCCATGGTGCGCGACATTCGCGTCATCATGGTCAAGCTCGCCGACCGCATGCACAACATGCGCACGCTCGGCGTGATGCCGCCGATGAAGCGGCGGCGCATCGCGCGGGAGACGCTCGAGATCTACGCACCGATCGCGGAGCGCCTCGGCCTCTACGCGGTGAAGCTCGAGCTCGAGGACCTCGGCTTCCGGGCGCTGTACCCCTACCGCTACCGGGTGCTCGAACGCGAGCTGAAGCGCGCGCGCGGCAATCAGAAGCAATTCGTGAGCAAGATCGCCGAGACTTTCAAGGCCTCGCTCGCGAAGGCCGAGATCGGCGCGCATGTCGAGGGGCGTGAGAAGCATCTCTACAGCATCTACAAGAAAATGCAGAACAAGCACATCTCGCTCAACGAGATGGTGGATGTTTACGGCTTTCGCATCATCGTGGACAACGTCGACACCTGCTATCGCGTGCTCGGCCTCGTGCACGGGGTGTACCGGCCGATGCCCGGGCGGTTCAAGGACTACATCGCCATCCCGCGCATCAACGGCTATCAATCGCTGCACACGACGCTGTTCGGACCGAACGGGGTGCCGATCGAGGTGCAGATCCGTTCCGAGCAGATGCATCGCGTGGCCGAGTCCGGCATCGCGGCGCACTGGAAATACAAGACGGGCGGCGAGTCGTTCGGCGGCATCGAGCACGACCGCGCGCGCGAGTGGCTCGCCGGGCTGGTGCAGATCCAGGAGGGCGGCAGCTCCGAGGAGTTCCTCGAAAGCGTCAAAGTGGACCTGTTCCCGGACAAGGTGTACGTGTTCACCCCGAAGGGCAAGATCCTGAGACTTCCCACCGGCGCGACGGCGGTGGATTTCGCCTATGCGATCCACACCGACGTGGGCAACCGCTGTGTCGCCGCCAAAGTCGACCGCCGCCTCGTTCCGCTGCGCACGCCGCTGCGCAACGGTCAGACGGTCGAGATCATCACGGCCAAGGGCGCCACGCCGAATCCCTCGTGGTCGACCTTCCTGGTCACCGCCAAGGCGCGTGCCGCCATCCGCCAGTACCTCAAGAACTTGAAGCGCGGCGAGGCGGTCGAGCTCGGCAAGCGGCTGCTGGGACTCGCGCTCGAGGATCTGTCGCTCAGCTTGAAGAAAATCCCGCAGGCCGACATCGATGCCGTGGTGAAGGACCTCAACCTCGGGGACGCCGACGAGCTCTACGAGAAGATCGGCCTTGGCGAGCGGCTCGCGGCGCTGGTCGCGCGGCACCTCCAGCCCGCGCGCGAAGGCGCCGCAAGCAGCCACAGCGGTCCGTTGATGATCGCGGGCACCGAGGGCTTGCTCGTCACCTACGCGCGCTGCTGCTTTCCCATTCCCAACGATCCCATCATGGCGTACCTCTCCGCCGGCCGCGGTGTGATGATCCACCGGCAGAATTGCGGTAATCTCGCCGAGTACCGCAAACAGCCCGAGAAATGGCTGTCGGTGGCGTGGGAGGGGACGCACGGGCGCACGTTCGCGTCGGAGATCCAGCTCGACATCAACAACCGTGTCGGGGTTCTGGCGGCCGTGGCATCGAGCATCGCAGGCACGGAAACCAACATCGACCAGGTGTCGCTCGAAGAGCGTGACGGCAACAGCTCGGCGCTGCGCTTCCAGCTGCAGGTGAGAGACCGGAAGCATCTGGCACGCGTCATGCGCACCATTCGCCGCATGCCGGACGTGCAGCGGGTATTCCGCACGCTCGCCTGAAGGCTGCGCGAGCGGCACACGACACCGAAGGAGCAATTTCGTATGCCTAAGCAAGTCATTTCGACTGCCGATGCGCCTGCCGCCATCGGCGTCTACTCGCAAGCGGTGCGCGCGGGCAACACCGTCTGGGTGTCGGGGCAAATCCCGCTGGATCCGAAGACCAAGGAGCTGGTGCCGGGCGGCATCGAGGAGCAAGTTCACCAGGTGTTTCGCAACCTCAAGGCGATCGTGACCGCGGCCGGCGGCGGTTTCGACGACGTGGTCAAGGCCACGGTATTTCTCACCGATCTGTCGCATTTCGCCGTGGTCAACAAGATCATGGCGGAGTACTTCCGCGAACCCTATCCCGCACGCGCCGCCGTCGGCGTCTCCTCCCTGCCGCGAGGTGCTCAGGTGGAAGTGGAGTGCATCGTCGCCCTGTGACGATCGTGGTCGGCGAGGCCGGATGATCGGCTTGAAGCCCGTGACGGCGCTGCGCGGCGTCGGCGACCGGCAAGCGGAGCGGCTGCGCGCCCTCGGCGTCGAGACCGCTCAGGACCTCTTATTCCTCCTGCCGTTGCGCTACGAGGACCGCACGCGCGTGGTGCCACTCGGCGAGGTGGTGCCGGGCCAGCGGGCCGCGATCGAAGGCGAGGTGCTCCTCACGGAAGTTTCGTTCCGCGGGCGGCGTCAGATGCTATCGCGGGTGGGCGACGGCTCGGGCTATCTCACGCTGCGGTTCTTTCATTTCACGGCGAAACAGCAGGAGGGGCTCAAACGGGGCATGCGCATCCGCTGCTTCGGCGAAGTGCGTCGCGGGCCTTCGGGCCTGGAGATCGTGCACCCGGAATACCGCAGGACCGACATCGCGGAAGCCATCGGTGCCGATGAGCATCTGACGCCGATCTATCCCGGGACCGAAGGGCTCACTCAGGGACGGCTCCGGCAGCTGGTGCGCACGGCGCTCGATCAGACGACCGAGCGGGACCTCGTGGACTGGCTGCCGCCGGCGCTTCTCCAGGGGGTGCAGCTGCCGAGCCTGCGCGAGGCGCTGGAGTACGTGCATCGGCCGCCCGCCGATGCACCGGTCGCGCTGCTCCTCGATCGACGCCATCCGGCACAGCGGCGGCTCGCTTTCGAGGAGCTTCTGGCGCACCAGCTGTCTCTGAAGCTCCTGCGCCAGCGTATCCAGCACGACCCGGGCTGGTCCCTCGTGGCCGCGGGCGCGCTCAAAAACCGTTTCCTTGCGACCCTGCCGTTTCGGCCGACGCGCGCCCAGGAACGCGTGCTCGCCGAGATCGAGTCGGACTTGAAGATCGCGAAGCCGATGCTGCGGCTGGTGCAGGGCGATGTGGGCTGCGGCAAGACGCTGGTGGCGGCGCTGGCGGCGACCCGCGCCATCGAGGCGGGGAGGCAGGTTGCGCTCATGGCACCGACGGAGCTTCTCGCGGACCAGCACGCGCGCAACTTTCGCCGCTGGTTCGAGCCGCTGGGCATCGAGGTCGCGCTCGCCACGGGGCGCCAGACCGGCAAATCGCGAAGCGCGGTGCGCGGGCGCATGCGCGAGGGTCTCGTGCCGCTCGTGATCGGTACGCATGCGCTGTTTCAGGACGGCGTCGAGTTCGCATCCCTCGCGCTCGCGATCATCGACGAGCAGCACCGATTCGGCGTGCACCAGCGGCTGTCGTTGCGCGAAAAAGGCGCGCGGGACGGTCATCAGCCGCACCAGTTGATCATGACCGCGACGCCGATACCGCGCACCCTCGCCATGACGGCCTATGCGGATCTCGACGTCTCGGTGATCGACGAGCTGCCGCCCGGCCGCACGCCGGTGGCTACCGCGGCGCTCGCGGAGGCACGGCGTGAAGAGGTCGTGGCGCGCATCCGCGCCGCCTGCCTCGCGGGACGGCAGGCCTACTGGGTTTGCCCGCTCATCGATGAATCCGAGGACATGCCGTTCCAGGCGGCCGAAGAGACAGCCGCGGCGCTCGCGGCCGCCCTGCCCGAGCTCAAGGTGGCCATGGTGCACGGACGCATGCCCGGCGCGGCCAAGGAGCTCGCCATGCGCCGCTTCAAGGAAGGCGAAATTCAGCTGCTCGTGGCAACCACCGTCATCGAGGTCGGTGTGGACGTACCCAACGCGACGCTCATGGTGATCGAGAATGCCGAGCGGATGGGACTCGCGCAGTTGCACCAGCTGCGGGGACGTGTAGGGCGCGGCTCGCATGCGAGCTCGTGCCTCCTTCTTTATCGAGGTCCTCTCTCGCCGCTCGCCCGCGAGCGCCTCGCCGTCATGCGCCACACCAACGACGGGTTCGAGGTGGCGCGGCGCGATCTGGAACTTCGCGGACCGGGAGAAGTGCTCGGAACACGCCAGACGGGGCTTGCCCAGATGCGGGTGGCGGACCTCGCGCGCGACGCCGATCTGCTGCCGCGCGTGCAGATCGCCGCGGAGAGCTTGCTGCGCGACTGGCCGGCCCATGCCTCGCCTCTCATCCGCCGGTGGGTCGGGCATGGCGAGCAATACGGCCGTGTCGGTTAGAATGCCCCGCTATGACTCCGACCGCGAAGACTCGTTCGATCGATTCAAGAAAGCCGGGCACCGGCGCCGAGGCCTGGGTGCCCGCCGAACGGCTGGGGCAGCTCAAGGTGGAGCCGCGTCTGTGCTCCTGGCTCATCGGCAAGGGCCTGATCAGCCAGCGCATGAAAGAGGCCTGCGGTGACGCTTTCACCTCGAGGCTGGTCGATCAATGGAGCGGCCTTCTGTCGCGCGAGCTCAAGACCGCCTTGAGGGTCGCCGACGCGGCCGCCTTGTTTCGCGACGTGGAGCTCTGCTGCGCCGATCAGACCTGGGTGTTCGTTCAATCCGTGATCCCGGACCAGACGCTGTGCGTTCATCCCTGGCTCGCAGAGCTCGAGGACTGTCCGTTGAGCGAGTTCTTGTCGACGCTGTCCGGTGTCGAGCGCAGCTCCTACGAATATGCCTGGCTGCCGGCGAACGATGCCTTGAGCGCGCGGGCGTTGCGCCACGCGGATGTCGCTCCGCCCGGACTCTGGGCACGGCGCTCCCGCATCTTGCTGCGCGGAGCACCGCTGCTCGCTCAGGAAGCCTTCCTGCCGGCCACGGGCCGAAGCTAGGAACCTGCGGCGTGCGGATGCCCCGCTCAGGGCCGGAGCTGCTGGAGCAAATCGCCCAGCGTTGGCGGTGGTTTTCCTACCGGGTCCGATTCCACCCCTGGACGACCAACGAGCTGCCGAAGATCCTCGGCACCCTCCAGGACTACGTCCAGCTCACTCGCTTGAATCGCCCGATCGGCATCTACCTGCTCCTGTGGCCGACGCTCTGGGGAGTGTGGATCGCGGGCCGCGGCAAGCCTGACGCGCGAATATTTCTGATCTTCGTGGCGGGCGTGGTGCTGATGCGCTCCGCCGGCTGTGCGATCAACGACTACGCCGACCGCAGCTTCGACCCGCATGTCGAGCGTACGCGCGACCGTCCGCTCGCCGCCGGCCGCATCACCACGCTCGAGGCGCTCATCCTGTTCGCCGTACTGTCGCTCGCGGCGCTGATGCTCGTGCTGCAGCTGAATCGGATGACGCTGCTGTGGGCGCTCCCCGGTGCTTTTCTGGCGGTGACCTATCCCTTCGTCAAACGCTTTCTGTCGTTGCCCCAGCTCTATCTCGGCGCGGCGTTCGGGTGGGGAATTCCGATGGCGTTCGAGGCGCAGGTGGAATACGTGCCCCGGGTGGTGTGGCTGTTCGTGATGGCGAACATGCTGTGGGTGACCGTCTACGACACCCTCTATGCCATGGTCGACCGGGACGATGACATCAAGATCGGGGTGCGCTCGACCGCCATCCTGTTCGGCGATTCGGACCGGCACATCATCGCGGTCCTTCAAGCCATGACGCTGCTGTCGCTCTACCTGGCGGGTCGCATTCTGCACATGACCGGCTGGTATTACGCGGGTCTGCTCGCCGGCGCGATGTTCTTCCTCTATCAGCTGTGGCTGATCCGGTCGAGGGACCGCAACGCGTGCTTCCAGGCCTTTCTCAACAACAACTATTTCGGCATGGCGGTGTTCATCGGCATCCTTCTGACGTATCAATTCCTCCATTGAGCGACGATCCACGGCTCGGCCTTCCCGAGATCTCGTGGGTACGCCGCTCCTTCGCCCGTGCGAGCGCCACCTACGATGCCGCCGCAGTGCTGCAGTCCAAAGTTCGCGAGCTGCTCATCGAGCGGCTCGACTTGACGCGGCTCGAGCCGCGCGTGGTGCTGGATGCGGGCACGGCGACCGGACATGCCGCCCGGACCCTCAAGCGGCGCTACCCGCGCGCCCGGGTCATCGCGCTGGATTCCTCGCCGCAAATGCTGCGCATCGCCGCCCGCCGGCGCTCGTGGCTGAGGCCATTCGACCTCGTCTGCGCGGACGCAATGCAGCTGCCGCTGCCCGATGCGAGCGTCGATCTCGCATTCAGCAACCTGCTGCTGCCCTGGTGCGAACCCGACGCATTGCTCGCGGAACTGCGCCGGGTGCTCGCGCCCCGCGGACTGCTTGCCCTGACGAGTCTCGGACCCGACTCCTTGAAGGAGTTGCGCTCCGCCTGGGGACGCGTCGACAAGCACATACGCGTCGGCAACTTCCTCGATATGCACGATGTCGGCGATGCCTTGGTGCGCGCCGGGTTTGCCTCGCCGGTGCTCGATGTCGAGCGCTATACCTTGAGCTATACGGATGTCGGCGCGCTTGCGGCGGACTTGAAGGCCATGGGCGCGCGCAACGCCGCGGCGGGACGCCTCAAGGGTTTGACCTCGCCGCGCAAATTCGCGGCCATGCGGGCAGCCTACGAAGCGAACCGCAGCGGCGGGCGCATCGCCGCAACTTGCGAGGTCGTGTTCGCGCATGCCTGGGTGCCCGAGAGCACCCGCGAGCCGCGCGACAACGAGCACGGCATCTCGCTCGAGTCGCTGCGGAGTCAATTGGCGGCGCGGCGCGCGAGTTGACCGAGCCCATTCTCCATTGCGATCGACCCTTAATCGCGGCAGCGGGCAACCCGCGCCGCGCGTCGCTCGCCGAGGGCGCCTCGATAGGCCCTCGGCGGATCCTCTTGAGTTATCCTTGCCCGCATGGAAGAGCGTATTGAGCTGTCGCCGAATTGCTCGCTCACGCCCGTCACCGCCCGGCGGTTCTTTTTCTGTACGTGCTTGTTTTCTCTGGCTTTTGCGATGATCTTCGTCATCCGCGGCTTCTGGCCCGTGCTGCCCTTCTGGGCGTTGGAGATGGCGGCGCTGGGGCTCGCCTTGAAGGCCAGCATGCGCCGCCGTTTCTTCACGCAGACGCTGCTCATCACCGACTCGCGGGTAAGCCTCGTGACGCGTTCCCGGCGTGGCGAGGCAAAACAGGAGTTTGCGCGGCATTGGACCAAGGTTAGACTGCGCACTCCGCGAACGCGCCTGCATCCGAGCCGCTTGACCATCGAGAGCCGGGGTCGAGCGTGTGAGATCGGCAGCTTCCTCACCGAGGAGGAGCGATGCCGGCTCGCACGGCGTTTGCGCGGCTTGGTGGGCGGGATGAACGAATCGCCGCCGCTTGAACATTGATTTTTGACACTTGAAGGATCTCGAGATGAGTGCACCCAGCACAAGCGACACCGAACATGGCCCGGACCGGAGCAGCGGCTTCTTCCATGGCCGCCTGCTGAAGGCCGCCGCCCTGGTCGCTGCCTGCGCCGCATCCGCCACGGCGGGCGCCAACACCTCGAACGGCTACAACTTGCCCCCGGGCGTGACTCAAGTGAGCCGCGACATCTACGACCTGCATATGGAGGCGTTCTGGATCTGCGTGGGCATCGCGATCGTGGTGTTCGGCGCGATGATCTACGCGCTGGTGAAGTTCCGGGCATCACAGGGTGCGATCGCGGACACCAGCATGGTGCACAGCACGAAGGTCGAGATCATCTGGACCATCGTTCCCGTGGTCATCCTGGTGGTGATGGCGATTCCCGCCGCCGAGCTGATCCTGAAAATGGAGGACATGCGCGACTCGGCGCTCTCCGTCCGCGTGACCGGCTATCAGTGGAAGTGGGAGTATCAGTACATGGACGCCGCGGAGGGAATCGATTTCTTCTCGACCCTCAAGCAGGACTCCAACTTCGCACGTGAGCTGCATTCGGGGATCGACCCGAAGTCGGTGCCGAACTATCTGCTCGACGTCGACCATCCCATGGTCGTTCCGAGCGGCACCAAGGTGCGCGTCATTCTCACCTCCGGCGATGTGATCCATGCCTGGTACGTGCCGGATTTCGGCCTGAAGCGCTCGGCCATCCCGGGATTCATCAACGAGCTGTGGTTCAAAGTCGATCCGGGCAAGGAAGGGATCTACCGCGGCCAGTGCGCGGCGCTCTGCGGCCGCGACCACGGATTCATGCCGGTGGTGGTGGATGTTCGAACGCCGGACGATTTCAAGAAGTGGGTCGATGAGCAGAAGGCACAGCTCAAGCAGGCGGCCGCGCCGGCTGCCGATGTGCCCCGCTCGGCCCAAGCGCTCAACTGAAGACATCTAGAACTGAGACATCAGAGTAAAGAGATATCGCACATGGCCCAAGATCTCGCGCACGACCACACCCACGACTCGCATGACGATCACGACCACGCGCCGACCGGCATCAAGCGCTGGCTGTTCTCGACCAATCACAAGGACATCGGGACGATGTACCTGGTGTTCAGCCTGATCATGTTCTTCATCGGCGGCTCCATGGCCATGGTGATCCGCGCCGAGCTCTTCAAGCCCGGCCTTCAAATCGTCGATCCCGAGCGCTTCAACCAGATGACCACCATGCATGCGCTGGTGATGATCTTCGGCGCCGTCATGCCGTCCTTCGTGGGACTCGCGAACTGGATGGTGCCGCTGCAGATCGGTGCGCCGGACATGGCGCTGCCGCGCATGAACAATCTGAGCTTCTGGATATTGCCGTTCGCGTTCACGCTGCTCCTCGGCTCGTTCTTCATGCCGGGCGGTGCACCTGCCGCAGGCTGGACGATGTATCCGCCGCTGGTCCTGCAGAGCGGCGACGCGATGCCCATGCTCATTTTCGCGGTTCACTTGATGGGCGCCTCGTCGATCATGGGCGCGATCAACGTCGTCGTGACCATCATGAACATGCGCGCGCCGGGCATGACGCTCCTCAAGATGCCCTTGTTCTGCTGGTCCTGGCTGATCACGGCCTATCTGCTGATCGCCGTGATGCCGGTGCTCGCCGGAGCGGTGACCATGCTGCTCACCGATCATTTTTTCGGCACGAGCTTCTTCAACCCGGCCGGCGGCGGCGATCCCCTGATGTTCGAGCACGTGTTCTGGTTCTTCGGGCATCCCGAGGTCTACATCATGATCTTGCCCGCATTCGGCATCATCTCGGAGATCCTGCCGACCTTCTCGCGCAAGCCTCTGTTCGGCGCGACCTCGATGATCTACGCCGTCGCATCCATCGCGTTCCTGTCCTTCATCGTGTGGGGCCACCACATGTTCGTGGACGGGATGCCCATGGCCGCCCAACTTTTCTTCATGATGTCCACCATGCTGATCGCCGTTCCCACCGGGGTGAAGGTGTTCAACTGGACCGCAACCATGTGGCGTGGCTCGCTGTCTTTCGAGCCGCCGATGCTGTTCGCCATCGCTTTCCTTTTCCTGTTCTCGATCGGCGGGTTCTCCGGCCTCATGCTCGCGTTGACGCCGGTGGATTTTCAGTACAACAACACTTACTTCGTGGTCGCGCACTTCCATTACGTGCTGGTGCCAGGAGCGATTTTCGCCATCATGGGCGCCGTCTACTACTGGCTGCCGAAGTGGACCGGGCACATGTACAACATGACGCTCGCCAAGTGGCATTTCTGGATGTCGGCGATTTTCGTCAATGTGCTGTTCTTCCCGCAGCACTTCCTGGGGCTCGCCGGCATGCCGCGCCGCATTCCAGACTATGCCGTGCAGTTCACCGATTGGAACATGGTGTCCTCCATCGGCGGGTTCGCGTTCGGCGCCTCGCAGATTCTGTTCGTCATCCTGATCGTGCAGTGCGTGCGCGGCGGTCAGAAGGCCTCCGCCGCCGTGTGGGACGGGGCGCTGCCGACCGGGCTTGAGTGGACGCTGCCCTCGCCGCCGCCGTTCCATAGCTTCACGGTTGCCCCGGAAATCAAGTGAGCTCGGTCGAGATGCCGGACCGCCGCCGGATTCGCAGCAGGGCGCTGGTGCTGATGTCGGTGGCGCTCGCCTTCTATTTCGGCTTCATCGCGCTGTCGATCTACCGGCACCACTGAGGACGCCTTGGATCCCGGACCGCCCAATCCCGAGACGCGCGAGCCACCGGAGCGCAAGCGCGCGAATCGCCGCCTGATCCGCGGTCTCATCATCATGACGGCCTGCAGCTTCGCGTTCGGCTGGGCCCTGGTACCGCTGTACAGCGTGTTCTGCAAAGTGGCGGGCATCGGCAACGCGCAGGCGAAGGAGGGAGCCGCCGAGGTCCGCGAGGCTGTCGACGCGGATCGCGAGGTCACGGTGGAATTCGTCGCCGATCCGGCGACGGTGGGCAGCTTCGAGTTTCGCCCGGAGGCGGCCTCGATGCGGGTGCATCCGGGGAAGCTCTACGACACCCAGTTCTGGGCCAAGAACCTCACGGGCGGACGGTCGGTCGCGCAAGCGGTGCCGAGCATCTCGCCGACGGTCGCGGCGCAGTACTTTCACAAGACACAATGCTTCTGCTTCAGTCCCCAGCATTTCGGGGTTGGCGAAGGACGCGACATGCCCGTGCGCTTCATCGTCGACCCCCACTTGCCGGAGAACATCGATAAGATCACGCTCGCTTATACGTTCTACGACACCACCGAAGCGGCGGCCCCCTAGACCGGCTAGAATGAATTTCCTCATCGCTTAGAGAGTTGACCATGGCGCAAGCGCACGCGACGGACGCGGACAAGTACTACATCCCCCACGGAAGCCCCTGGCCCATTTTCGCGGCCGTGTCGCTGTTCACCCTGATGTCCGGCGCGGTCGCGCTGCTCAACGAATGGCTGCCCGCCTGGTCGCTGTTGCCGGGCGTGCTGATGCTCGCGATCATGTTCTTCTGCTGGTTCGGAACCGTCATCGACGAGAACCAGCATGGCGCCTATAACCTCGCGGTCGACCGCTCGTTCCGCATGGGCATGATGTGGTTCATCTTCTCCGAGGTGATGTTCTTCGCGGCATTCTTCGGCGCGCTGTTCTATGCCCGCCATCTCTCGGCACCCTGGCTCGCGGGCCACGGCACGAAGCCGCTGAACGGCGTCCTTCTCTGGCAGGGCTACGAGGGCGTATGGCCCACGAACGGACCGGCCGCGCTCGGCCCGCGGGGCGACGGCACGTTCGAGACCATTCCGGCCTTCGGGTTGCCCGCGGTCAACACCGCGATCCTGCTGTCGAGCAGCGTGACCGTGACGATCGCTCATCACGCCTTGATCGCGGGCAATCGCCTGCGGCTGAAGATCTTCCTCGCCGCGACGTTCCTGCTCGGCTTCACCTTCGTCGCACTGCAGGCGACCGAGTATCACGAGGCGTACAAGGAGCTCGGCTTACAGCTCGGTACGGGGGTTTACGGGTCCACTTTCTTCATGCTGACCGGCTTCCACGGCTTGCACGTCACCATCGGCGCGATCATGTTGACGGTGATCTGGCTGCGCGTGATGAAGGGACACTTCACGCCGCGCAGGCATTTCGCGTTCGAGGCGGTCGCGTGGTACTGGCACTTCGTCGACGTGGTATGGCTCGGCCTGTTCTGTTTCGTCTACTGGCTATAGCGTCGCATCCATCAGGCACGCCGCCCGCAGCGTGGCACTCAGCGGCCCGCCTGCGGGGTGATCCAGCCGTTGTAGTAGGCGACGATCAACAGGACGAAGAGCCCCACCGAGAGGCCGATTCTCCAAGTCAGCGCCTTCACCATCTTGCGGCTGTCTCCGGGATTACTCGCCGACAGATGATAGAGCGCTTTGCCGAGACTCCCGACGATGAGCACCAGCATCACAATGATCAGGTATTTGAACGTCACAGTCGTCCTGAAGGCTCGTAGCGGAGCCGTCAGTATATCGTGCCCTTGAGGCTGGGCTCCCGCGTGTTCGAGCCGCGAGCGTTCACGACGCTGCTCGCGCTCGTGCTCGTCGTGGCGCTCGTATCGCTCGGCCGCTGGCAATTGCACCGCGCGGACCAGAAGCGCGCGCTCTATGCGCTATTCGACTCGGGCTCGGATGCAACCCGGGCCATCGAGGCGGCGACGCCGCGCTTGCCCCGATATCAGCACGTCCAGGCGGTGGGCGCCTACGATCCGTCTCATCAGATTCTCATCGACAACATGAGCAGCGCCGCGGGACGTGCCGGCTATTACGTGATCACGCCCTTTGCCCTGCGCGGCGGCGGCTGGATCCTCGTGAACCGCGGCTGGGTGCCTGTCGGTCCGAGGCGGGCCGACAAGCCGCCCGTGGAGGTGTCGGGGCGGGAGCGCGAGATCAAAGGCCGCGTGGATGAGCTGCCGCGTGCCGGAATCCAGCTCGGCGAGCGCGAGCCGCTCCGGCCTCCCTACCCGGTGGTCGCGAATTTCCCGACGCATGGGGAGATTGCGGCATTGCTGCGGGGGGGCGGCTGGTCGAAAGTCGCGGACGTCGTGCTGCTCGATGCCGACGAGCCGGATGGATACCTGCGTCAATGGCAGCCGCCGGGATTCCCGCCCATGCGGCACGTCGCATACGCCGTGCAATGGTTCGCTCTTGCAGCCGCGCTGGTGGTCATTTACGTGGTAACCAATCTGCGGCGCGTGGGAGCTGCCTCGTGAACTCGATCGAACCGCGGCAGCAGGCTCGCCAGCGACGGGCATTGGTTGCGCTCGGGCTGTTGTTCCTCGCGCCGCTGGCGCTTGCGTTCCTCCTGTACTACGGCTCGAGCTGGCGCCCGGGAAACCGGGTCAATCATGGCGATCTCGTCGATCCGCCGGTGCCGCTGCCCGAGCTCGCCTTGCCCCTCGCGGGCGCTAGCGGCGCGCCCGCCGATACCAGCCCGGCGTTTCTCAGAGGCAAGTGGACCCTCCTTTATAGGGGTCCGGGAAACTGCCCGGAGCGCTGCCGCACGGACCTCTACAACACGCGTCAGGTGCGCGCCGCGCTCGGCCCGGACCGTGAGCGTGTGCAGCGTGTATTCCTCGCCGAGGGCGCCTGCGATGTCGAGTGGCTGCGAAGTCAGCATGCCGATCTCATCACCGTGCAGTCGGGCGCCGATGCGGCGCCGCTCATCGCCGCGCTGCGCCGCGGCAACGCTCCCGGCAGCGACCGCATCCAGGCCGACCGCATCCAGGCCGACCGCGTCTCTGCCGACCGCGTTTATCTCATTGACCCGTTGGGGAATCTCATGATGTCTTACGCCGCAGACGCGCGGCCCAAGGGCATGCTCGAGGACCTCAAGAAGCTTCTGCGGCTGTCGCATGTCGGTTGAAGGGTAGCCCCGTGACGGACGAGCAGCGCCTGCTGTGGTTCCGGCGACTCGCCCGCCTCGCTGCCGTATTCGCCGCGGGAGTGGTGGTGCTTGGCGCCTGGGTGCGGCTCACCAATGCCGGACTCGGCTGCCCTGACTGGCCGGGCTGTTATGGGCACCTGTATCCACAAACGAGCCATCACTTCGCCGAGGCGGTGCACGAGATGGTGCATCGCTATTTCGCCGGCACGCTGGTCACTCTCATCGTCGCCCTGTTCGTATGGGCCTGGGTCAATCGCCGGGTTCGAGGCCAACCGCTGCTGCCGGTGGCGGTTCTGTTCCTGCTGGTCTGCGTTCAAGCCGTGCTCGGCATGAAGACCGTGACGCTGCTGCTGCAGCCCTTGATCGTCACGTCGCACCTCCTGGGAGGCCTAAGCACGCTGGCCGTGCTCTGGTGGCTCTCGCTCGAGCCCAAGCGGCGTCCGCTGACCCATCCGGAGACGAGCCTGCGCAAATTCGTGCTCGTGGGTGTCTGCCTGCTCGCACTGCAGATCGCGCTTGGCGGCTGGACCAGCAGCAACTATGCCGCGATCGCCTGTCCCGACCTGCCCACCTGCCAGGGATCGTGGTGGCCTACCATGGACTTCCGCGACGCGTTCGTTCTGTGGCGCGGTCTCGGGGTCGACTACGAGGGCGGGGTACTCCTGAACGCCGCGCGTGTCGCCATTCACGTCACGCATCGACTCGGCGCAGTTCTCGTCGGCACCGCGCTGATCGCCACCGGCCTGCTGGTCCTCGCGCGCTCGGCATGGAAGCCGTTGCGGGTGGTGGGCGGGATGCTCGTCCTCGCCGTGCTCCTGCAGATCGGCATCGGCATCGCGATGGTGCATTTCGGTTTCCCGCTGTCTCTGGCGACGCTGCACAACGCCGGGGCGGCGCTCCTGGTCATCGTCTCGACGACGCTCTTGCGCACGCTCTGGCCGCGCGCGCAAGAGCCCGCCCAGGGGCCCGCCGCGGCTCGGGAGCCGGCGGCCGGCATGGTACCCTTGAGCCGTGTCGACGCTCCCCGATAATCCGCCGCTCGCCGCGCCCTCCAGCTTGCAGCGCTGGCACTGGCGCGAGTACCTGGAGCTCACCAAGCCGAAGGTGACCCTCCTCATCGTGTTCACGGCCATCGTGGGCATGGTGCTCGCCTCGCCGGGCATGGTGCCGCTGCCCGCCCTGATCTTCGGCACGATCGGCATTGCGTTCGCCTCCGGATCGGCAGCCGCATTCAACCACGTGCTCGATCGACGCATCGACGAGCACATGGCGCGCACACGCGGCCGACCGCTGCCGACCGGCCAGTTGGCAACCGGCCAGGCGGTTGCTTTCGCAAGCCTGCTCGGGCTCGCATCGATGGCGGTGCTATGGCCGACCGTGGGCGAGCTCACGGCGCTCCTGACCTTCTTCTCGCTCATCGGCTACGCCATCGTCTACACGATGTGGCTCAAGCGCGCGACTCCCCAGAACATCGTGATCGGCGGTGCCGCCGGCGCCGCGCCCCCCGTCCTCGGCTGGGCGGCCGTCACCCATACCATCGACCCGCATGCGCTGCTGTTGTTCGTCATCGTTTTCACGTGGACGCCCCCGCACTTCTGGGCGCTCGCCATCGCGCGGCGCGACGATTACGCGAAGGCCGGCATCCCCATGTTGCCGGTCACGCACGGCATCGCGTTCACGCGGCTCAACATTGTGCTCTATACCATCCTGCTCGGCGTCGCCACCATGCTGCCGGTGCTCTCCGGCATGAGCGGACTGATCTACCTGGTGGCGGCGCTCGCGCTCAACGCACGCTTCCTTTACTTCGTGCTGAAGCTGCATCGCGAGAAGCTGCCGCGGCCGCAGCTGCCGATGCGCACGTTCCGCTTCTCGATCACGTATCTGATGCTGCTCTTCGCGGCGCTCATCGTCGATCATTACCTGCTGTTCGCCGTCTGACGGGCGAAGGCTCGGCGAGTCTTCGAGGTCGATCGAGCTCGGCCTCAGGCGAGCGAGTGCGCGGCGAGCGGCAGCGCTCTGATGCGCCGGCCGGTGGCCGCAAACACCGCGTTGCAGATCGCCGGCGCCACAGGACCCACCGCCAGCTCGCCGATGCCGCCCGGCGCGGCGTCGCTCGGCACCAGAACGACGTCGATCTCGGGCATCTCGTTCGCGCGCACCAGGCGATAGGTGTCGAAGTTGCTCTCGCGCACCCGTCCTCGATGCAGCGTGATGCCGCCCCATAGAGCCGCCGAAAGACCGAACACGATGCCGCTCTCGATCTGCGATTCGATGATGAGCGGATTCACGATCTGTCCGCAGTCGACCACGCAGGTGATCTTGTGGACCTTGAGCGCCCCGCCGGCCACCGAGATCTCCGCCACCTGCGCGACCACCGAGGTGTAACCCTCCATGAACGCGAGACCGAGGTGGCGTCCGGCGGGCGCCCGGCCCCATCCACCGCGCTCCGCCGCGAGCTTGATCACGCTCGTGTGCCGCGCTTTGCCGGCGAGCAGCTGAAGCCGGAAGTCGAGCGGACTCCTCGATGCGGCGGCGGCGAGCTCATCGAGCGAGCTCTCGACCGCGAAACAGTTGGGAGCGTGGCTCACCGAACGCAGATACCCCACGTTGATGCCGATTTCCTTGCGCGCGTAAGTCAGGCCGAAATTGGGTACGGCATACGGATAGTTCTGCACGTACTCGATGACGGAGTCGAATGGGTCCTTGTTGGTCGGATCGAAGCGCGCGGTGATCGACGGCCCCGCGATGTGCAATTGCCATGCGATCAGCTTGCCGTCCGCATCGAGCCCGGCTCGGACCTCCTCTCGCACGGGCGGGCGGTAATAGTCGTGCGTCATGTCGTCTTCGCGGGTCCAGATGAGCTTGACCGGTGCGCTCACCGCCTTCGAGGCGATGACGGCCGCGGGAATGAAGTCGACTTCGAGCCGCCGCCCGAAGCCGCCCCCGAGCAGCGTCGTGTAGACGTTGACGCGAGCGGGCGGCAGGCCCGAGGCCTCGGCCGCAGCGGCCTGCGCGATCTGCTGCACTTGGGTGCCGACGTACAGGTCGCAGCGGTCCGCTTTGACATCCGCCGTGCAATTCATCGGCTCCATCGTGGCGTGCGCGAGCAGCGGCAGCTCGTAGACCGCGGAGAACGCCTTCGCGGCGGTCTTGATCGCCGCCGCCGGATTACCGGTCCGCTTCGCCTCGAGGCCCGGACTTTGCGCCGCACGATCGAGGAGCGTGCGGATCACGGCATTGTCCAACCCCGCGTTCGCCCCCTCGTCCCAGACGATCTCGAGTGCATCACGCGCCTTGCGCGCCTGCCAGAAATGATCCGCCACCACGACGATGCCGCCGGAAGTTTGCAGCACGCGCCGCACGCCGGGCATCGCTTGCGCGGCCCGCGAGTCCACGGTCTGCGCCCGTCCGCCGAGCACGGGGCATTGCGCGAGGCTGGCGTACAGCATGCCGGGAAGCTTCACATCGAGACCGAACTGGGCGCTGCCGTCCACTTTGGCCGGCGTGTCGAGCCGCGCCAGCGGCTTACCGATCAACGTGAAATCGGATCGGGACTTGAGCGCGACTTTCTCGGGTACCGGCAGTTTCGCCGCGGCCGACGCGAGCTGTCCGTAGGAATAACTCTGACCGCGATCGTTCTCGATGCGCCCTCTGACGGCGCGACAGCGCTGTACCGGTATCCCCCACCTCGAGGCGGCGGCGGAGATCAGCATCATGCGGGCGCGCGCTCCGGCGGTGCGCAGCTTCTCCCATGCATCGCTCACGCTGTTGCTCGTTCCGGTGATCTGCCCGCCGTTTCCGGCATTCACATAGGCATCGCCGACCGGCGCGGCGACGATCCGGATGACCGGCAACTCGATCTCGAGCTCCTCGGCGAGCAGCATGGGCAGCGCAGTGTAGACGCCCTGTCCCATCTCGGAGCGGTCCACCCGGACGGTGATCGAATCGTCCGCACCGATCTCGAGCCACGCGTTGAGCTCGGCCGCCGCGGCCGCGGTTCCCGGCTTTGCAACCCTGCCGAGCGCAGGCACGGTCATCGCGAGCACCAAGCTGCCGCCAAGCCCGGCCGTGCGCCGGCAAAAATCGCGGCGACCGGTGTCGACCGCGGCATCGGGCACTGCCGTTGCGCGCCGCACGCGCGTTCGGTCGCGTGCCGTCACGCCTGCGTGTCCCGGCCTGGTGTGAGCAGCTGCGCCGCTCGATGAATCGCCTTGCGAATCCGGGGGTAGGTGCCGCATCGGCACAGGTTGCCGGCCATGGCGGCATCGATCTCTGCATCGCTCGGATTCGGCTTCACCGCCAGCAGCGCCGCGGCGGACATGATCTGTCCGGATTGACAGTATCCGCATTGAGGAACGTCGAGCTCGATCCAGGCACGCTGCACGGCATGACTGCGATCCTGCGACAAGCCCTCGATGGTGGTGATGCGCTTGCCGGCCACGGCCTGAAGCGGCAGCACGCAGGATCGTGTCGCGACCCCGTCGACGTGCACGGTGCACGCACCGCACAGGGCCATGCCGCAGCCGTACTTGGTTCCGGTCATCGCGAGGTGATCGCGAAGCACCCATAACAGGGGCGTATCGGGCGCGGCATCGACGTCGACCGTCCGGCCGTTGAGGGATATCAGGGTCATCGGCAAGTCTCCCAGCGCTCTTGATGCGACACAAATCGGCCCGATTGTAGCCGGAATGCGAGCGCGCCCGGGTGATAGGATGCGCCATGCTCAGCCGGTCGAATTTTTACTCGCGCGTGTTTGCCCTGGTCGTCGCGGCCCTGCTGGGCTATGCGCTTTACAAGATTTTCCAGCCGTTTCTCAACCCCGTCGCCTGGTCCATGTTTCTTGCCTTTCTTCTGTATCCGCTGAATCAGCGTCTGCGCCGCCGCTTGCACGGCAGCGGCCGGGCGGCCGGTGTGCTGACCGTGCTCACGCCCCTGGTGATTTTGCTGCCGCTCTCGGCGATTTCCGTGGAATTCGTCGCGCAGGTCTCGACCCTGATGAGTGTGCTTCAAAAGCGGGCGCAACAACTCGACATCAAGAGCTTTTCCGACCTGCAGCAGTTTCCCTGGATTGCCCGCATTAATGGCTGGTTGCTCAAGCACGCCGGCGTCTCGGCGGACCGGATCCAGGCCTGGGTGGTGTCGGCGAGCCAGGATCTGTTGCAGCGGGCCGCCGGCGTGTCGGGGACGTTCGTACTGGGCGCGGTGGGATCGGTGGTGGCGTTCGGCATCATGCTGTGCCTGTTGTTCTTCTTTCTGCGCGACGGCGATGTCATGTGTGCGCGGGCGCGCGGCCTCATCCCACTCGACGAGCACCGCAAAGAGCGCCTGTTCAAGCAGATCTCCGGGGTCACGCGCGCCATCGTCCTCGGGATCACGCTCACCGCCCTGTTCCAGGGAATCCTGGTGGGCATCGCCTTCGCCATCGCCTCGCTCCCCTCGCCGCTCGTCTTCGGCGTGCTCGCCGCGGTCCTCTCCATGCTGCCCGTGGGCGGAGCCGCCATCGTCTGGGTGCCGGCCATCGGTTGGCTCATCTACGAGGGACGCTGGGGTTTCGCAATTTTCATGCTGGCCTGGGGACTCATGCTCACGGGCGCCGAGAACGTGCTGCGGCCGATGCTCATCTCGGGGCGGGCGCGCATCTCCGCCCTCGCGATTTTCATCGGGGTTTTGGGCGGGATTCCGGCGTTCGGCGCAATTGGAATCGTACTGGGGCCCGTCGTGATCTCCCTGACCCTGGCGCTGATCGAATTCGCCGAAGAGCCTGCCGAAATGCAAACCCGTCCCTAGAGAGGCGCCGCGCGAGGGGCGCCCGCCTGGGGGTCACCTTCCGGGGCTTCCCGCGCGAGCCTGCTCAAGTAGAATCCCCGCCCCGATGGACGTATCTCACTTACTCGACGGTTTGAACGACGCTCAGCGCGAGGCGGCGGCCTCGCCCCTGGTGCCGGCCCTGGTGCTCGCCGGTGCGGGCAGCGGCAAGACGCGCGTCCTGGTGCACCGCGTGGCCTGGCTGATCCAGGTGGAGGGCGCCTCGCCGCACAGCATCCTCGCGGTGACGTTCACGAACAAGGCGGCCGCCGAGATGCGCCGCCGGATCGAGGAACTGCTGGGCCACCCCGGCGGCTCGCTCTGGATCGGGACGTTCCATGGTCTCGCCCACCGGCTGCTGCGACTGCATTGGCGCGAGGCCGGCCTTCCTCAGGGCTTCCAGATCATCGACGCCGAGGACCAAGCGCGCCTCTTGCGCAAAGTGCTGAAGGCCATGGAACTCGACGAGACGCGGTGGGTGCCGCGGGAGATCCTCTGGTTCATCAACGCCCAGAAGGACGAGGGCCTGCGGGCGAAGCACCTCAAGGACGACGGCGATCCGACGCGCCGTCAGCTGATCCAGATTTATCAGGCCTACGAGGAGGCCTGCCGGCGCGGCGGCGTGGTGGATTTCGCCGAGCTCCTGCTGCGCGCATACGAGGTGTGGAAGGAGAATCCGTCGCTCCTCGAGCACTATCGCACGCGCTTCCGGCACGTTCTGGTGGATGAGTTCCAGGACACCAATGCCATCCAGTACAAATGGCTCACCTTGCTCGTCGGACAGTCGGGCATTCCGTTCGTCGTCGGCGACGATGATCAATCGATCTATCGCTGGCGCGGCGCACGCGTGGAGAACCTGCACCAGTTCCGCCGCGACTATCCCCAGGCGAAGCTCTACAAGCTCGAGCAAAACTACCGCTCGACCGGCACGATCTTGAAGGCGGCCAATGCGCTGATCGCGAACAACACCGGGCGTCTCGGGAAGAATCTCTGGACCAGTGGCGCCGAGGGCGAGCGGGTCAAGGTGTATGCGGCGTTCAACGAGCGCGATGAGGCGGATTTCGTGGTGAATCGCATACGCGATTGGGTGGAGCGGGGCGGGGCCCGCAGCGAGGTCGCGGTCCTGTATCGATCGAACGCGCAATCGCGCGTGTTCGAGGAGGCGTTCTTGAATGCCCGCATGCCGTACCGCGTGTACGGCGGCCTGCGTTTTTTCGAACGCGCGGAAATCAAGGATGCGCTTGCTTACTTGCGTCTCATCGCGAGCCGCGCCGACGACACCTCGTTCGAGCGCGTCGTCAATCTGCCGACCCGCGGCATCGGCGCAAAAACCCTCGACCAGTTGCGCGAAACCGCGCGCGCCAGGGGCACTTCGCTATGGATGGCCGCCTCGGCTTGCATCGCGGACGGGCTCCCACAGCGCGCGGCTCAGGCACTTCAGGGGTTCCTGCAGACCATCGACAAGCTCGCCGAGGAGGTCCGCGGGCTCGAGCTTCACGGCCAAGTCGATCACGTCGTGCAATCGAGCGGTCTCATCGAGCATTACAAGAAAGAAAAAGGCGAGCGCGGCGAGGCCCGGGTGGAGAATCTTCTCGAGCTCGTGAGCGCCGCCCGCGGCTTCTCCCCGGAGGGCGAGACGGACATGCAGCCGCTCGAGTCGTTCCTCGCGCATGCGGTGCTCGAATCAGGCGAGGGGCAGGCCGATCCCTATGCGGACTGCGTGCAGATGATGACGCTGCACTCCGCAAAGGGTCTGGAGTTTCCCGTGGTATTTCTGGCGGGCGTCGAGGAAGGCTTGTTTCCCCATCAGCGCTCGAGCGCGGATGCCTCCGCGCTCGAGGAAGAGCGGCGGCTGTGCTACGTCGGTGCGACCCGTGCAATGCATCATCTTTACATCACCTACGCGGAGCAGCGCCGGCTCTACGGCATCGATCAGTACGGCCAGCCCTCGCGGTTCATCCACGAGCTGCCGCCCGAGCTTCTCGAAGAAGTTCGGCCGCGGGTGCAAGTCTCGCGGCCGGTATTCACGCGCCGCGCAACTCTCGAGGAGCAGCCGCCCTCCGGCGCCATGCGTCTCGGCAGCCGTGTCCGGCACGCGAAGTTCGGAGACGGCGTCGTGCTCAACGTCGAGGGCAACGGGCCGCAGGCGCGCATCCAGGTAAACTTCGAGCGGCAGGGCACCAAGTGGCTCATGGTCTCCTATGCGAATCTCGAGGTCGTGTAGACTAAACCCGCTGTGAGAATCATCATCCTCGGCGCCGGGCAGGTAGGGCGAACGGCGGCATATCATCTCTCTCGAGAAGAGGCCAACGATGTCACGGTCGTGGATACGAACGAGGACATCCTTCGCGATCTGCAGGACCGGCTCGACATTCGCACCGTGGCCGGCAACGCCGCCAGTCCGCGCATCCTGGAAGCCGCCGGCATCGCCGGCACCGACATTCTCGTCGCACTCACCAACAGCGACGAGGTCAACATGCTGGCCTGTCACATCGCCTGGACTCTGTACCGAACCCCGAAGAAGATCGCCCGCGTGCGCTCCGCGGATTACATCGAGCGCGAGACGCTGTTCGGGGAGAACGGCGTGGCCGTCGATGTGTGGATCAGCCCGGAGCAGCTGGTCACCGAGTACGTCGCTCAGCTGATCCGATATCCCGGCGCGTTGCAGGTGCTCGACTTTGCGGACGGCCGCGTGCGGCTGGTCGGCATCCGGGCGCTCTCGGGCGGCCCGTTGGTCGGTCAGGCGCTGCGCACGCTGCGCGAGCACATCCCGGGCGCGGACGCGCGCGTCGCCGCAATCTACCGGGCCGGCAAGAGCATCAAACCCGAAGGCGATACGGTCATCGAGAATGGCGACGAGGTTTTCTTCATCGCGGCGCGCAAGGACATCCGGCTGGTCATGAAGGAGATGCGCAAGGAAGAGGCGCCCGCACGCCGCGTGGTCATCGCCGGCGGCGGCAACATCGGCTTTCGACTCGCGAGCGAGCTCGAGGACAGGAATCAAGTCAAACTCATCGAGCGTGACAGCAAGCGCGCTCGCCGTGTCTCGGAGCTCCTGAATGGAACCACGGTGCTGTTGGGCGATGCCGCCGACGAGGAGCTGCTGCTCGAGGAGAACATCGACAGTGCCGACGTGTTTGCGGCGCTCACGAACTCCGAAGAGGCCAACATCCTGTCGGCCATGCTCGCCAAGCGTCTGGGAGCGCACAAGGTGATGGCGCTGATCAACAAGCCCTCGTACGCCGAGCTCATCGAGAGCGGCTCCATCGACATCGCGATATCGCCGCAGACGGTGACGATCGGCTCGCTCTTGGCGCACGTGCGCAGAGGCGACGTCGTCCGCGTGCACAGCCTGCGTCGCGGCGCCGCGGAAGCGATCGAAGTGGTGGTGCACGGCGACACGGACAGCTCCAAGGTGATCGGCCGCCGCATCGAGGACATCGCGCTGCCCGAGGGCACGACCTTGGGGGCGGTGGTGCGCGGCGAGGATGTCATCATCGCGCATCACGACACCACCGTGCAGGCCGACGATCATCTCATTTTGTTTCTGACCGACCGCCGGCACATCGGGGCGGTGGAAAAGCTGTTCCAGGGCTCCGCCTCCTTTTTGTGAAGGACATGCTCCTGCCGGTTGCGCATGTCTTTGCCATGGTGCTGGTGGTATTTGGCATCATCATGCTCGCGCCCATGGTCATGGCGTTTTGGCAGTTCGACGCGGCCATCTGGTCATTCGTCGTCTCCGGCGTCGCGACGTTCGTACTCGGAGCGCTTCTGTGGCTGGCGACGCGCGGCTACAAGCGTGAGCTCAAGACCCGCGACGGCTTGATGCTGGTCGCGTTGACATGGGTGGCGCTGCCCGCGGTGGCCGCGATGCCGCTGCTCCTCTATTTGCCGCTCAATTTCACGCAGAGCTATTTTGAAGCCGCTTCCGGGCTATCCACCACGGGGGCGACAGTGCTCTCGGGACTCGAATTTCTACCGCGGTCAATCAATCTCTGGCGGCACCTGCTGAGCTGGCTCGGCGGAATGGGAATCATCGTGCTGGCGGTGGCCATCCTGCCGCTGCTCGGCGTCGGCGGCATGCAGATCTATCGCGCCGAGATGCCCGGGCCGATGAAGGATACGAAGCTCACGCCGCGCATCGGCCAGACCGCGAAGCTGCTGTGGGCGGTGTACGCCGGTCTGACGGGAGCGTGCGTTCTCGCCCTGCGCTGGGCGGGGATGAATTGGTTCGACGCGGTGTGCCACGGATTCTCGGCGGTCGCGCTGGGCGGGTTCTCGACCTACGACGCGAGCATCGGACATTTCAATTCGCTGCCCATCGAGCTCGTGCTGATCGTGTTCCAGGTGCTCGCCGCCTTGAATTTCGCGACGCACTATCTCGCGTGGAGCCAGCGGGGCGTGCAGGCTTATTTTCGCGATGCCGAAGCGAAAGCGATCCTGGCCGTGCTGGGCGCGAGCTGCGTCGGGATCGCGGTTTTCCTGGTGTTGAAGGGTGCCTACCCGGATTTCCCGACGGCACTGCGATACGCGACCTTCAACGTCGTCTCCATCGCGACGGACAGCGGCCTGCATACACAGGACTATTCGGTATGGCCGATCTTTGCGCCGATGTGGATGATGTTCCTGAGCTGCATCGTCGCGAGCTCGGGATCCGCCGGCGGCGGCATCAAGATGATCCGCACGCTCGTGCTCTCCAAGCAGGCCCATCGCGAGCTGACGCAGCTCGTCCATCCGAGCATGGTGCGTCCTCTGAAGGTCGGAGGCATGGTCATCGCGAACCGGGTGGTCTTCGCCGTCCTGGCGTTCGTATTCCTTTATTTCATGAGCATCGTCACGCTCGTTTTCGTGCAGCTCGCGAGCGGCCTCGACTTCATGACGGCCCTGTCCTCCGTGATCGCCTGCATCAACAATGCGGGGCCCGGGCTGGGGGCCGTGGGACCGGCGAGCAATTATGGCAGCCTCAACGGATTTCAGACCTGGGTATGCTCCGCCGCCATGCTGCTGGGGCGTCTCGAGATATTCACCTTATTGGTGCTCTTTACACCCACTTTTTGGCGGAAATAGCGCTACTTTCATTTCTTTTTACCACCCGAACGTAATTCTCTAGATGGTGGTGAATCAGGACGTATATTCCAGAATTATATCTGTTTTGTGGTTTATAGTTGCTATATCTCGACCTTTACGCGCCCAGCCTGTGGATGCGTAGCCCAATCCCGGTCGAGATGCCGGGACGCAAATAGGAATAGGGCGGCCGCCACGAGGTAGAAGCCCAAGCCGGCCAGGATGGCATAGCGCAGCGATTCGATGCCCGCGCCGCGAACGTGCAACGCGTCGGATAGAAGCCCGATGAGCAGTGTTCCCAAGCCGAGTCCCAGCAGATTGTTGACGAACAAAAACACGGCAGAGGCGGTGGCTCGCAAGTTGGCCGGCACCAGATGCTGCACGGCGGCCAGAACGGGACCCAGCCAGGCGAGCCCGAGCGCGGTCGGAATCGCCAGAAGCAACAGGCATATCCACAGATTGGCCGACAGGATGCCGAGGGCATAAAACGGCACGGTGCAGAGAAATGCAGCTGCCGGCACGAGGGCATAGGCCGATCGGCGGCGCGCGCCCAGCCGGTCGGCGAGGAGGCCTCCGGCCCAGATCCCCGCGACACCGGCGACCAAGAGCAGCGCTCCATAACCAAGCGAAGCTTGGATCAACGAGAGATCGAAGCTGCGCACGAGAAAGGAGGGCATCCAGAAGAACAGGCCGTAGCCCATCATCGAGCAAGCACCCCCGCCAAGCGACAATCCCCAGAAGCTCGGCTTGAGCGCGAGCACGGCGAGCACTTCCCGCAAGGAGCTGCCATGGCTCCCCGGAAGGGGCGCGTGGCGCGGCGCGTCCTCGAGGGCGCCGCGCGGCGGCTCGCGGACCGTGAGTTTGAGGAGCGGCGCCGTCCAGAAGCCCGTTGCACCGACGAGCACGAATGCCATCCGCCAGCTCATCCAATGGGTGATGAATCCGCCCAGCACGATGCCGAGGGCGCTGCCGATGGGGATGCCGAAAGAGTACGCGGCGAGGGCGCGTGCGCGCAGCCGGCTCGGAAAATAATCGCAAATGAGCGCGTATGCGGGGGCGACGCCTCCCGCCTCCCCGACGCCCACGGCCAGGCGCGCGAGGAACAACTGGCCGAAGCTGTGGACAGCGCCGCACACGACCGTCGCCAGACTCCACAAAGCAACCGCGGCCGAGATGACGGCGACGCGGCGGGTCCGATCCGCCAGCCGGGCAATCGGAATGCCGAGCAAAGTGTAGAACAGCGCGAATGCGAGGCCGCCGACAAGGCCAAGCTCGGCATCGCTGAGGGCGAGGTCGGCCTTTATCGGGACGGCGAGGATGCCGAGAATCTGCCGATCGATGAAATTGAAGGTGTACACGACCACCAGGACGGTGAGCACATACCCTCGATAGGCGGAGCCCGCAGGACGATGCAGCGGCTTCTCTGCTTGCGTTGCAGACTTTTCCATCCATCCCCCGCCGCAGGCCGCGCCCCAGTCGATGTTCAACGAATGTTGAATAAGCGTCAAGCGATGGCGGCGTTGCGCGGCTCGCTCAATCCCTGGGACAATGGCGCATGGCCGCGCGCCGCAAGAAGAAAGGCAAGAAAGCCGAATCGAAGCCCAAGAAGGAACGAATTCTGGACGCTGCGGAGCGATTGTTCGCGCGTCATGGCTTCTACGGGGTGTCGATCCGGGACATAACCCGCGCCGCCGAGGTCGACGTGGCGCTGGTGAACTATCATTTCGGCAGCAAACGCGATTTGTTCGCCGCGGTGTTTCAGCGCCGCGCGGAGCTGATGAATCCGGAGCGGCTCGAAATGCTCGAGGAGGTGCAGCGCATGGCGTTGCCGGGGACGCCTTCGGTCGAGCAAATCGTCTACGCCTTCACCTATCCGATGCTCGAGCGCTCGGCGCGCGGCGGCCCGGGATGGAAGAGCTACTTCGCTCTCGTCGCGCAGGTCAACAACTCCCCGGAGTGGGGCCCGGTGCTCATGACCCAGCACTTCGATCCCCTGGTGGTGAAATTCATCGAGGCGCTTCGCCAGACGTTGCCCGGCTGCGAGCCGCGCGAGATCTACTGGGGCTATCAGTTCCTGACCGGCGCGCTCACGCTCACCTTCGCCGAGACCGGACGCATCGATCGGCTGTCCGGCGGCTCGTGCAAATCCGCCGACCTCGACAGCGTGCACGAGCGACTCGCGCCGTTCGTGGCTGCCGGATTCCACGCACTGTGCTCGGCTAAGCGGTGAGTCGTTGATCGCGCTGCTGCAGCGCGTCTCGCAGGCCCGCGTCGACATCGCGGGAGCCACCCGAGCCGCCATCGAGCAGGGGTTGCTGGTGCTCGTGGCCGTGCGACCCTCGGATGAGGAGGCACATGCCCTCAAATTGGCCGATCGCCTACTTAATTACCGCGTTTTCGCCGATGAAGCCGGCAAAATGAATAGAAGTTTACGCCAGATCGGCGGAGGTCTATTGCTGGTGCCGCAATTCACGCTGGCGGCGGACACCCGCCACGGGCTGAGGCCGGGGTTCTCGACGGCCGCGCCTCCCGAGCAAGGCCGCAGGCTGTTCGATTTCCTGGTGCAAGCGGCCCGGGGCCATCATTCACCGGTCGCCTGCGGTGTGTTCGGGGCCGACATGCAGGTGTCCCTGACCAATGACGGTCCGGTAACCCTGTGGCTGGAAACCTGATCCGGCCCCTGCGGGCGCCTGTCGCGCTCGCTAAATGCGACCGAACACGCATCGGGGTTTCGGTGTCGAATGTCATAATGTCTTTAGGCGTATCATCCACGCCGAGGCTGATCCTCTGGGGTTCGGAGAAGCGACATGTTCGATTCAAAAATGTTACTGGTCATTCTGGCGATCGCGCTGGTGATATTCGGCACCAAGCGGTTGCGGACCATCGGCTCGGATCTCGGCGCGGCCGTCAAAGGCTTCAAGCAGGCCATGAATGAGGGCGAGTCCGAAGAGAAGATGCGCCAGCTCAAGCAAGACAAGGATGCCGATTTCGATGCGACTGCCCCGGGTGCGGCCCCCCGCGAAGCCGAGGTCAAGGTCCCCCCGAAAACCAACGCTTGAGCGCGCATGCTGGATTTTGGATTTTCGGAAATCCTGCTCACCTCGGCCATCGCTCTGGTGGTCCTCGGGCCTGAGAAGTTGCCCAAGGTCGCCCGCCAGGTCGGTAACTGGATGGGCCGGGCGCGCCTGATGGCGCGGCAGCTCTCGGAGCAGCTCGAGCGCGAGGTCAATGCGGAAGAGCTGCTGCGCCAGCAACCCAAGACTCCCGCCCTGCCGGCGTCTTCGATGCCGCCGCCGCTGGCCGCGGATCCGCTTCCCGTCCCGCCGCCGCCTGAACCCCATCCGAATTCACCGGCGGCCATGCACGCCGCACCACCGCCCGTCGCGGCCGCGCCGCCCATTGCGGCCGTGCCGCCTCCTGCGCCGCATCCCAACTCGCCCGCCGCCATGCATCCGGCGACGCCGCCCACGCCGACTACGCCCACGCCGCAGCAATCGACCCAATGAGCGCTCCACAGGGCGACGCGGAGGGGCTCGCCGAGGGAACGCTGATATCGCATTTGCTGGAGCTGCGCGATCGCCTCCTCAAGGCGATGCTCGCGGTCGGCATCTGCTTCATTCCGTGCGCCCTCTATATGAACCGGCTGTTCACGTTCGTGGCGGAGCCGCTCAAAAAGAAGCTTCCCGCCGGTGCGACGTTGATCGCGACGAGCGTGGTCGCGCCGTTCACGGTCCCTTTCAAGCTCGCAATCGTCCTCGCCATCGGCGCAGCGATGCCGTTCATTCTGTATCAGGCCTGGGCGTTCGTCGCACCGGGTCTGTATCGCCACGAAAAGAAGCTGGCCGTGCCGCTTCTCGTCTCGAGCATTCTGCTCTTCTATTTGGGTGCGGCATTCGCCTACTACGTCGTCTCGCCGGTCATGCTCAGCTTCTTCGTCTCGACCATGCCGAACGGCGTGCAGATGATGACCGACATGGGCAGCTATCTCGATTTTGTGATGGTTCTGCTGCTCGCGTTCGGCGCGGCGTTCGAAGTGCCGGTCGCCACGGTATTATTGGTCTGGACCGGAATCGTGAAAATAACCGCGCTCAGAAAGAATCGCGGGTTGGTGCTGTTGGGGATATTCATTTTTGCAGCTTTCGTCACCCCGCCCGATGCAGTCTCGCAGAGCGCCATGGCCGTCCCCATGTACCTGCTGTACGAGATCGGCATCGTGATGGCGGGTCTGCTGCTGAAAGATAAGATCGCCGCGCGCGCCAAGGCAGAGACGCCCACGCGCGGGGCCGGAGCTTGAGCGAGACATTTCTCGGCCATCCGCGCGGTCTCGCGACTCTGTTTTTTACCGAGATGTGGGAGCGCTTCACCTATTACGGCATGCGCGCAGTGCTCGTGCTGTTCCTGGTGGCCGCAGTCTCCTCCGGCGGCTTCGGGCTGGACGACAAGACCGCGGCGGCCATTTACGGCCTGTACACCGCCGGCGTCTATCTGGCTGCGCTGCCGGGCGGATGGATTGCCGATCGTCTGATCGGCGCCCGGCGGGCCGTGCTCGCCGGCGGAATTCTCATCACCTTGGGCAACGCATTGCTCGCGGTATCGTCGACACCGCGCGGCTTCTATCTCGGCCTCGTGGTGATCGTGCTCGGCGTCGGGCTCCTGAAGCCGAACGTGAGCGCGATGGTCGGCGAGCTCTACCCCGAAGGCGGCGCGCGCCTGGACGCCGGCTTCACGGTGTTCTACATGGGTATCAATCTCGGCGCGACGCTCGGCCCCGTCGTCACCGGCGAGGCACAGCAACTCATCGGCCCGCGCGCGGGATTCGGGGTGGCGGCACTCTTCATGGCGATGGGCGTGCTGCAGTTTCACTTCACGCGGCGCCATCTCGGCAATGCCGGTCGGTACGTGCCTGCCGCGCCGGGGCCGGGCGCACCTCAGCCCGCCAAACCCTGGATGTATCTGTGGATCGCCCTGGCCGTATCGGCCGCAGCCCTCGCGGCGTGCAGCTTCGGCTGGCTAGCGGTGGATCCCCTCGGCTTGGCCCACGCGAGCGCGCTCGTGATCGCCGCTACCGCGCTCCTGTATTTCGCCTATCTTTTTCTGTTCGGAAACCTCTCCCCCGAGGAGAAGCGGCGCGCCGTGGTGATCGTCGTGCTGTTTCTCGGCAGCGCGCTGTTCTGGTCGGGCTACGAGCAGGCGGGGTCTTCGCTCAACTTGTTCGCGGAGCGCTATACCGACCGGACGTTCGGGCACTTCGTGATCCCTGCAAGCTGGTTCCAATCGCTGAACCCTGCCTTCGTCATCGCCTTCGCGCCGCTGGTCGCGTGGGTTTGGATCGCGCTCGCGCGACGCCACTTGAACCCTTCCGCGCCCGCCAAATTCGCAATCGGCGTGATCCTGATGGGCTGCGGCTTTCTCGTGATGGCGGCGGCGGCGGCGATCGTGGCACAGGGCTCGAAGGTGCTGCCGTATTGGCTGATCGCGACTTACCTGCTGCACACGATCGGGGAACTGTGTTTGAGCCCCGTCGGCTTGTCTTACGTGACCAAGCTGTCGCCGAAGCGGCTCGTCGGGCAGATCATGGGCATGTGGTTTCTGTCGTTGTCGCTCGGTAATCTGGCGGCCGGGCTGATCGCGGGCGAATTCGATGCCGACCACGTTGCGGCCATGCCCGGACAATACATGCACATCGTTTATTTTTCCGTGGGCCTCGGCGCCGTGCTCCTGCTCTTGAGCCGGCCCGTGAGAAAACTCATGGGCAACGTGCAGTGAGGCCGCTTCCGGTGTTGAGTCCATCGCAGGAGCATGGTCGGCGGGAGCTGACGCTCCGCGCGATACTGCTCGGCGGACTCATCACCGTCGCCTTCACCGCGGCCAACGTGTACCTGGGTCTCAAAGTCGGATTGACGTTCGCCACCTCGATTCCGGCCGCGGTAATTTCGATGGCGGTGCTGCGGCTCTTCAAGTCCTCGAGCATTTTCGAGAACAACATCGTCCAGACCGTGGCGAGCGCCGCCGGGACGCTGGCGGCGATCATCTTCGTGCTTCCGGGCCTCGTCATGGTCGGCTGGTGGCACGGCTTTCCTTACTGGATGACCATGACGGCCACCGGCCTTGGCGGAATTCTCGGCGTCATGTTTTCAGTACCGCTGCGGCGCGCCCTCGTCGTCAACAGCGACTTGCCCTACCCGGAAGGGCTCGCCGCCGCCGAGGTGCTCCTGGTGGGCGCGCAGTCGCGCGACGGCGACGAGGAGAGCCGCCAAGGGCTCATGGCCATTACCGTCAACGCCATCGCATCCGCGGCCTTTTTTGCCTTGAGCCAAACCCGCCTCGCGGTCGACGAGGCGGCCGTTTATTTTCGCGTGGGCGAAAGCTCCACCGGCATATCGGCGAGCCTCTCCATGGCGCTCGTGGGTGTCGGACATCTGGTGGGCATTTCGGTGGGAATGGCGATGTTCGCCGGCATCATCATCGGTTGGGGGATTCTGGTGCCGATTTTGACCGCCGGGTCGACGGCGGATTCGGCGCAACAGGTGGCCCTCGCCGTGTTCCGCACCGACATTCGATTCTTCGGCGCAGGCGTCATCGGCATCGCGGCCCTATGGACATTCGCGAGCATCCTCGGCCCCATCATCGCAGGCCTGCGCTCCGCGATCGCCGCATCCGGCGCACCCGGCATGCGAGGCGCGCTGCCGCTCGTCGAGCGCGATCTACCCGTCAAGATCGTGGGGGTGGTCGTCGCCGTGTCGCTGGCGCTCATTGCCGTGCTGCTCTGGCAGTTCATCGCCGGGGGGCCGCTGGCCGGGCACGCGTTTTCGCTCATCGCCGCGACGCTCCTTTTCGTGCTGGTGGCCGGCGTCGTGATCGCATCGATCACCGGCTACATGGCGGGACTCATCGGCGCATCGAACAGTCCGGTGTCGGGTGTCGGCATTCTCGCCGTGATCGCAGCGGCGCTCATGCTGACCGCCGTCGTGGGCCGCGGCACCGATCCCAGCCAATCCAGTGCCATGGTCGCCTATGCGCTGTTCGCGACAGGCATCGTGTTTGGAATCGCAACCATCTCGAACGACAATCTGCAGGACCTCAAGACCGGTCAGCTGGTGGGCGCGACGCCCTGGCGGCAACAGGTGGCGCTGGTGTTCGGTGTGATATTCGGCGCATTGATCATTCCGCCCGTGCTCGGCCTGCTGAATACCGCGTACGGTTTTGCGGGCACACCCGGCTCGGGTCCCAACGCACTGGCGGCTCCGCAGGCGGCACTCATCTCGGCGTTGGCGCAAGGCATGCTGGGTGGGCAGCTGAACCTCAGGATGATCGAATACGGCGCGCTCGCCGGCGCATTGCTGATCGCGATCGATGCGCTGCTGGGACGTGCCGGACGCATGCGCTTGCCGCCGCTGGCGATCGGACTCGGTATCTATCTGCCCATGGGAGCGACCTTACCGGTGGTGATCGGGGCGCTGACCGGCTACTTCTACGACGCCTTCGCCGATCGCAGCGCTCAGCCGGCATTCGCCCGGCGGATGGGCGTCCTGATGGCGACCGGCATGATCGTGGGTGAAAGTCTGTTCGGCGTGCTGTACGCCGGCATCGTCGTGGTGTCCGGCCGCAGCACGCCCTTCGCCGTCGTCGGCGACCGCTTCGCGACCCCGGCGCTGATCGGAGGCGCGATTATTTTCTTCGGTCTGGTCGGCCTTTTGTATCGTCGCACCGTTCACGTCGCGTCGAGGCCGGCCGCCGGGTGAGCGACTCCCACCACCATTCAACGAAGCTCGCCGTCTGCCTCGTCACCATCTACCTCGTGTGGGGGTCGAGCTTTCTGTTCTCCAAGATCGCGGTGAGTCACCTGCCGATCGCGCTGTTTTCGGCCGTTCGCTTCTTGACCGCCGGCGTGCTCCTCGCCCTGCTCGCGCACTTCTTCGCCGGTCACGCCTTCCCACGGCACGCCGTGGAATGGCGTCACGTCTCCATCGCCGGCTTCTTCATGGTGTTCGCGAGCAACGGCCTCAACATCTGGGCCATCAGCTACATTCCGAGCAATCTGTCGGCGCTGTTGAACGGCACGGCGGCCTTCTGGATCGCCGGTCTTGGCGTGTTCGGAAAGCGCGGCCACCCCCTGACGCGTTGGGCGATTCTCGGCATGGTCATCGGCTTTTCGGGGGCCGCGCTCATGTTGATTCCAAAGGGCGGATTGGCCGCGAGCAGCGTGCTCGCGGAGCTCGGCGCGCTGGTGGCATGCGCGGCGTGGGCTCTCGGCACGCTGTACTACCGCAGCATCGACACGACGTTGAGCTCGCTCATGTTCATGGCGCTGCAGATGTGCATGGGAGGGCTCATGCTGCTCACCGTCGCCATCGGCCACGGCGATGCGGCGCGCTGGACCTTCAACCTTCCCGGCATGATGGCGCTCGCGTATTTGACGTTCGCGAGCTCCTGCCTCGCTTACACCGCCTACGGCTGGCTCAGCCTGAACGCTCCGCCCGCAGTCACGGGAACGTACGGCTACGTGAACCCGGCGATCGCCGCCTATCTCGGCTGGCAGTTCCTCGACGAGCACCTCACGACCCTGCAGCTCCTCGGCATGGTGACCATCATCGCCGCCGTCGGGATCCTGACGTTGCCTGGTGGCACGCTCACCGACCGAAAGACACTCGATGAGCCGCAGAGTCATTAGCGCCGCCGCACGATGACCTCGATCTTGCCTTTGGGGCCGACAAACCACGAGCCCACCATGCTCACCAGACTCACGACCACCGAGCACCAGAACGCAGCCCAGAATCCGGCGACATGCATGCCGGGCAGGATCCAGGCCACGAGCGCCACCATGCCGGCGTTGATCACCAACAAGAAGAAGCCGAGCGTGAGGACCGTCATCGGCAAGGTGAGCACGATGGCAATGGGCCGGATGATGGAGTTGACGATGCCGAGAAGAATCCCGGCCAGGATCAACGTCCCGGGACTGTCGATGAAAACTCCCGGCACCCAGGCAGTTGCCAGCCATAGACCGAGGGCCACGATGATGGCGCGAGCAAAGAAACCGAGCACGAGCCCTCCAAGGCGTTAGGCATCCAAGAGGGTTATGCCACCGGGTTGGAAAAATGCAAGCCGGACCTGTCGACGGCTAGTAATCCAGTCCCGGCAGCGGTGGATCCTTGGGCGGAGCGGCCTCCGGCGCCGGCTTGGGCTTCGGAGGACTCTCGAGAGCGACCTTGATGCGCCCCAGGCATCGCTCCCATCCCTGACGCATCTTGACGTACTGCGAATCCCAACTGGCCGCCTCCGGCACACCCGAGCCCAGCAGCCGCAGCGAGGTGACACCGTCGCTTTTGCGCGCATCGAGCAGAAAATCGTCGACCACTGCGCTCTCGCTCGGCGGCAGATCCGGGGTGTGCAGATAGATCAGGCGCAACCGGCGATTCGCATCGAAGATGTCGATGTGCGCTTCCCGCCCGCCGCTCTGACGCTTGCCGAGGCGGTACAGGCCGCCCTCGCGCGGATCGATCTCGGCGTCCAGGCCCGACCAGATGCGCACCAGGGCCGGATCGGTGAGCGCCCGCCAGACGCGCGCGACGGGCACCTTGACCTCGACCAGATGGGCGTAGCCGCGGGTGCCGTTGCGGGTGGATCTGCGGGGTAAGCTCATCGGAAGGCCTCGGCATCGAACGGAACCTGCCTAGCTTACGGGAGTGCCGGCGGAAGTGGAGTGCTACAATTCAACAACCGGGGAGGGATGCTCATGCCTTATGTGGATATCGTGACTGCGCTCGCACTTCTGCAGTTGGTGTGGTTTGCCCTGCAAGTCGCGCAGGCCCGCGGAAAGTACGGTGTGCACGCCCCGGCCGTGACCGGCAACGATATTTTCGAGCGGCATTTTCGGGTGCAGCAAAACACCCTGGAGCTGCTCATCGTTTTCCTTCCCGGGATCTATCTCTTCAGCCATTATTTCAATCCGATCTGGGCGGCGGCGCTGGGCGTCGTGTACCTGCTCGGACGTCAGATTTATTCCATGAGCTACGTCAAAGATCCGAGCTCGCGCAGCGCGGGCTTCGGGCTCAGCTTCCTGCCCGCCGTGATTCTGGTCGTCGGCGGCCTGATCGGCGCCGTGCTGCGCCTCGCCGGCCACTGACCGCCGGCAGCGCCCTGCGGCCGGCATTGATTTGGCCTGCCGAACGCTTACAGTATCTCTACCAATACTTGCTGGGGTGGCCTCGAGGGCCTGAGATGCCGGCTGTGTCCTTCGACGAGGGACGCGCACCGGCGAACCCATTGAACCTGATCCGGTTAGTACCGGCGGAGGGAGCGTGGGAATCAAATCCGGCCCGGGCCTTTTTCATAGCATCGCCGCGGCGCTCGTCTCGATCGCCCTTCCTTGGAGTCTTCCGGTCCGTGCCACCGATGCGGGCACGGGCGCCCCCACCGGCTCCGAGCTCGCCGAGATCGTCGTCACGGCCACTCCCATCGCGACTGCGGATCAGCAGCTGCCCGCGAGCGTGACGGTCCTCGACGCGCGAACGCTGCGCGAGGCCGGTCAACAGAATTTCGAGGATGTGCTTGCGCTGGTGCCGAACCTCAATTGGGCCGGAGATACGTCGCTGCCGCGATATTTTCAGATCCGCGGCATCGGCGAGCTGCAGCAGTATCAAGGCGCTCCCAACCCGTCGGTGGGCTTCCTCATCGACGATATCGATTTCAGCGGACTCGGCATGGCCGCGACCCTGTTCGACGTCGACCACATCGAGGTGCTGCACGGACCGCAGAGCACGATCTACGGCGCGAACGCGCTCGGCGGCCTGATCTACGTCCGCAGCGCCGAGCCAGCCGATACTTTCGGCGGTCGGGTGGAGCTCGAGGGCGGAAATTACGATGAGCGCTCCTTCGGCGCGGTGGTCACGGGGCCGGTGCCCTCGCTCGACTCGTCGTTCCGCTTCGCCGCGCAGCAGTACCTGAGCGAGGGCTACTATCACAACACCTATCTCGACCGCGATACCGACAACCGCAACGAGCTCACGCTCCGCGCAAAGTGGCGCTATCAGCCGAGCGATGCCTGGGACGTCGATCTCACCGCCCTGCGCGTGCAAGTCGACAATGGCTACGATGCCTGGTCGATTTACAACGACTCGCGGATCACCGAGTCGAATCAGCCGGGCGTCGATCGCCAATACTCCACCGGCCTGTCGGCGCGCGGCACGTACACCGGCATGGCGCCGCTGACCTTGACCACGATCGCGACCTACGCGGACACCACCGTCAACTACTCGTACGACGGCGACTGGGGCAACGACGCCTTCTGGTCCCCCTACGTCTACGACTACTTCGAGATTCAAGTTCGCCATCGCTCGACCCGCAGTCTCGAGATTCGCCTCGCCGACAATGCCGAGCATTCGTGGCTCGTCGGGGTGTACGCACTTACGCTCAAGGAGGGACTGGACGACACGAGCACCGGCCTGTACGTCGACCCTTTCGATTCGACTCAAGACTCGGACAGCCTCACCGTGGTGCGCTCGAGCTACCGGGCGACCAACAGTGCCGTGTACGGCGAGCTCGGAGGCGACCTGGGCGCGCGCACCCGCTGGTCGGTGGGTTTGCGCGGCGAGCGGCGCACCACGCATTACGACGATTCGACCACCAATCTGGGTGAGCCGACGACCTACAATGACTACGATCCGGAGAACAATCTGTGGGGAGGCCATCTCTCGCTCGACTACGAGCTGACGAAGGGGCAGCATGTGTATGCGCTCGTCGCGCGCGGCTACAAGGCAGGCGGGTTCAATCTGAGCGCCGGATTGCCCGAAGACCAGAAGCTGTTCAGCCCGGAATGGGATTTGAACTACGAGATCGGGCACAAGGCCGAGTTGGACGACAACCGCGTCCGCATCGACACCTCACTCTTTTATATGGAGCGGCATTACGAGCAGCTGCTCACCGGCGAGCAGCTTCAGCCGGACAATCCCAACACCTTCGTCTTCTATACCGGCAATGCCCAATCGGGCTACAACTATGGCCTCGAGTCGAGCTTCGCGTGGCTCGCGACCCAACGCCTCGAGCTCGGCGGCTCGCTCGGTCTGTTGCAGACCCTGTACCGCGGCTTCGTGCAGAACGGCGTCGAGTTTCCGGACCGTGCGCTGCCGCACGCGCCGCCCTGGCAAGCGGCGCTCAACGCGTCGTGGCACGACGCCCGCGGGCCGTTCGCACGCCTCGATGTCACGGGCATGGGCGGTTTCTTCTACGACATGCCGCCCAATTGGACGCGCTCACATCCCTATGGGTTGGTGAACGGCAAGCTCGGCTGGCAAACCTCCCGCTACGAGGTGTACCTGTGGGGCAGAAACCTGCTCGACAAGGATTACACGGTGCGCGGCTTCTATTTCGGCGATCAGCCGCCCAACTTTCAAGAGACCCTCTATACACAGCTCGGCGAGCCGCGCAACTGGGGCGTGCACTTCACCTATCGGTTTTAGCGGGGGCGATGGTCCGGTAGTGCAGAGTGGCCGTCGATTGCGCGGGGATTCGCAACCGGAAAATCGGGTGCCCGTTCTTGGTCCCCATCGGCCGGTCGGCGCCCTCGACGCGCTCATTCGGGTCGAGGCGAAGCTCGAGCTCGAGACGAATGGCGTCCGCGCGGGCGTTGGTAATGTCCACCCGATGCGTGCCGCGATCGCGAGTCGCGCGCACCTCGACGTCCGGCGCACTCCCCATCTCGATCTCCACCTCCTCGTCGATGGCGAGGTCGCGCAGCTCCGACTCCTGCGCCAGCAGCCGCTCCGTGCCGTGCTGCAGAAAGACCGCCACACTCCCCGAGGGCAGTGGTAGCCCGAGATGGTTTGCCTCGCTGTTCTTGGTGCGCAGCCGCCGCGACGCCGGCCAGGGGCCGGGCGGGTCCGCGCTCGTGAGCTCCGCGCCGTAGAAGGTGTCGACGGGGATGGCGCTTCGATCGAGCAAACGCACCTGCTTCGATTGCCGGCTCGCCACGGTCGTCGGCTCCGGAACGCGGTAGAGCTTCAGATCGCCGAGCTGCTCCTGCGTAACCTCGAGCGCCGTCGTCACGACCTCTTGGAGCTCGCCTCCCGCAAGTGCGGCGGCCTGCGTCACCGCGAACCGCGCAACGGGTGCACCCCGCGGCAAGACTCGCTTCAGCGCAACGATCTCGGGCGAATCGCTGGTCGAGCCCCGGGGCCAGCACGTCGCCAGAATCGCGCCGCCCAGATCGATCGGCTCGAGGTCCCCGCTCTCGCGGTTGACGCGCCCCGCGACCACCTGCGTGTGGGCCGCCGGGAATCCGGTTCCGTTGCCGTTGGCAAGCGTTACCCATGCCCCCAAATCCATGTGCCGGCCGTCGGGGGCGAGAATCGCCGTATAGTTCGCGGCCCAATCGAATCCGCGCGCCAGATAGGACAGCGTCACTTGCGCCGACACCGGCGCGGCGGTGCGGACCCGCATGGACAGGGTCGGCCGCGACGACAGCCCCTCGGCGCTCTCGAAGCTGAACGTCTCGGGTAAACCCGAGCAGCGAAGCGCCTCCAAGCCCTCGGCGGTCTTGAAGACCACACCGCCCTGCGCGTCGGACACGATCGTGGCATCCCGCCGCTCGATCGCTCCGGACTTGCGGTTGGTGCGGATGAGCTGCACGGCGTGCCCTTGGGCCGCCGCGACGAGGGTCGATGGGCTGATCAACGCAGCGTCCCGATTTTTCTCCAGCACCCCGTGGTCGAGTCCCGTCAGAATGGCGCTCACCGGCTCGATCCCGTCGGCCACTCCCTCGAAGCGCAGGCGGCTCTCGCCGGCGGGAAGATGCACGGTGCGGGTCTCGCTGACGAGCGCGAATCCCTGGAGCGCATTGAGGTCGACCGACCCCGATCGCCGGTACGGCGAACGGTACACGGTGACGGCGAGGACGGACGGCGCATCCGCCGACACTTCCACCGGCAGGCCGGCACGCTCGCCCTCGGGAAGCGCCGGGGAGACATCGGCGCGTGCCGCGGATGGGCCCCAGGCCAGCAGAAGAGCGATGAGTCCGGCCGGGCGCACGGCGCGCAGGCCTTAGAACTTGGTGTCGAAGCTGGCGGTGACGACGGACTTGCCGGAGGCGGGGACCGTCACCTGCCACTCGGCGGTATCGGCATTGCGGCGCGCGCTCTGCTGGCTTTCGGCCGTGATGCGCGAATCACCCCAAAGGCCCGACTGCAGCAGGTCGACGGTGACCGGATGAGTCATCGCGTTGGTGAGCTCGTAGCTCATGTCGGTTTGCCAGTCGAGGACGCCGTTCCGGGTGCGTTTGACGACGACGGCATGCACCTTCACGTCGAACGCATCCCCGGTCGCGAGCGAGAGGGTGGAGCCCATCGGCGTATGGTCGATGCCGCTCTCCCCGATGAACTGCGGATCGCCCCGCTTGTCGCGGATGTAGAAGCGCACGATGCCGGCCGGCAGTTGATCGCCGAGCCCCGCGTGCGCGCTGGTGGAGAAGCGGTAAACGCTCTTGGCGCTGATGGGCGTGCTGGAGGTGCTCAGCCAGGCGTTGCGGTACTCATAGCGATGCTCGGCCGGCACGCCGTGCACGTCGAGAAAGCTCACCTGCTTGGTCTGCTGATTGGCGATGGTCGTCCGCTCGGTGAGCGGGTAGAGGTAGAAGTCGCCGAGACGGTCCCGATTGCCGCTCTCCGTGCCCGCCTGCTGGAGGGTGACGTGCCGCGGCGCGCGCCACTGCGGGGCGGTGTTCTCGAGCTGAGGCGTGCCCGCGACCAAGAGCGTCTGCGCGTTCTCGTAAGTCGTTCCGCTGGAATTCGTGAGGGTGACCCAGCCCTGCACGTCGATCTTCGCGTCGTTCTCATCGTAGAGCGCCACATAGTCGGCTTTCCATGCGAGACCCGGCGTGAGATAGCTCAGGGCGGCGGCGCGGGATCCGGGGTGTGAGCTCGTGACAGTGACCGAGAGGGTGGGGCGGGCACGCAGGTTGTCCGGCACCTTGTCGAATATCACCCGCACCGGCAACCCGTCATCCCGCAAGACCTCGATGCGGGGACCGATCTTCAGAACCACGCCGCCGTTGGTGGCGAGCACCTCGGCCTGCTCGCGCGTCTCGGCACCGGTCGCCGGATTGACCCGCACGATGGTGATCTCGTGACCGACGGCTTTTTCCATGAGCTTGGCCGGGGTGAGCAGGTCGAAATCAAAATTCTGCTCGAGGATGGCAATGTCGGCGGCCTTGAGCGAGACGGTTTCGGGTCTGATTTGCGCCGATACGTCCTGAAATTCGATGCGCTGGCGGCCGCCCTTGATCTCGATCTCGCGCCGGTCCTGGATCAGTGCGAGGTCACCGGCATAGATGGTGACGGCGAGATCTCGTTCGGCGGCCCGCAGCGCGGGAACCGTCATCAGGCCGGCGAGAGTGGCGGCGAAGGCGAGACGAGCACGCATCCAGCAACTCCGGTCTCATAGCGGTGGGGACGCCGACGAGTCCCAGCGCGCGGACTCAGCGCATCGACACCACGCGCTGCGAGGAAAGCGACTCCATCCACACCTTGACGCGCTTCGCATCCGCGACGCGGGTGTACTTGCCCATCGAGTCGAGCAGCACGATCACCACGTTCCGGCCGCGGATCACGGCTTCGAGCACCAGGCACTTGCCGGCTTCGGCGATGTACCCGGTCTTCTGCACGATGATATTCCAGCCCGGATTCTTGACCAGGTTGTCGGTATTTCGGAACTCGACCAGATGCCGGCGCACCTTCACGGTGTAGCTTGGGTCGGTGGAATAGTCGCGGATCACGGCATTGCGAGAAGCCGCGATCACCAGCTTCGACAAATCCTCGGGACTCGCGACGTTTTCGCTCGACAGCCCCGTCGGGTCGGCAAAATGCGCGCTGTGCATCCCGAGCGCCGCCGCCTTGGCGTTCATCGCAGCCACGAAGGCCCTCAGGCCGCCCGGATAGTTGGCGCCGAGCGCGTGCGCGGCCCGGTTTTCCGAGGACATGAGCGCGAGATGCATGAGATCGCCGCGCGTGAGCACGGTGCCGACCGCGAGACGGGAAACGTTCTGTTTCGGCAGATCGAGCTCGGCTTCGGTGATCTCGAGGGGCTCATCCATCGACTGCCGGGCATCGAGCACGACCAGCGCGGTCATGAGCTTGGTGATCGAGGCGATGGGAGCCGCGACGTCGGGGTTGCGCGAATACAGGACCGAGGAATCGCCTTGATCGACGATCAGGACCGAGCTCGATTTGAGCTTCGGGACGAGGGCCTCTTTGGCGCCGGCAGCGGCGGTGAACACGCTCAGCAGCATCCCCGCGAGCACCACAACCCGCCCTCGATTGATCGCAGCCATTACAGTCCTAACGTTGGTTTTACTTCAAGTTGTGAAGGTAAACATATGTTAATCACGGCCCGGCGTGATCTGGCGCTAACTTTGCCACCAAAACTTGGAAAGTCCAAACGGTTTCGCGCGGATCGGAGCAAAAAATCAGCGGGAAGATCGATGCTGCGATCCGGCTTCAGCCCGCGCTCTCGGTGCCGGGTGCGCGCCGCAGCTCCTTGTCCCGGTACATCTTGTGATCGACGGCGCTCATGAGCTCGCGCATGTCGCGCCCGTCCCTCGGGTAGCTCACGGCGCCGATGCTCACGGAGCAGCGAATCATTCGCGACCGCAGATCCAGCGTGGTCTTGTAGACGTTATGTCGCACGCGCTTGACGACGGAATCGGCGATATCCGATGTAGCGCCGGGCAACAGGACGGCGAACTCATCCCCGCCGAACCGCGCCGCCGAGTCGGTGCCCCGGATGCTCCTCTGCAGGCACTGGGCCACCAGCGTAATGGCGCTGTTTCCCGCCTCGTGACCGAAGGCGTCATTGATGTCCTTGAGCCGGTCGATGTCGACCATGAGCACGGAGTAGACGCCCTGGCCGCCCTCGCAGTTGGCGTGCTCCCGTTGCCAGAGCTCGTTGAACGTGCGCGGGTTGTAAAGTCCCGTCAGCGAGTCGGTTTGCGCCAGATTCTCAATGCGCTCACGGGCCTCCGTGATGTCCGCCGACAGGGTGGTGGTGAGATAGGCCACCAGCAGGAAGGGCGCGATCTGGCCGACGAGCTGGCTCGCATAGGCAAGCGACAGGACGTCCACATGGGGCGTGGCGGATGCGAGCAGCAGGTGACATAAGACGATCACGCTCACTTGCAGCACCGTCACCACGCGCCCGAGCGTCAGGGCGCTCAGAATGATGGGCAGCAGGTACAGGTTGAACAGCGGGCTCGCGCTGCGGGCGGTAAACCAGAGCACCGCCGTGATGAACGCCACCATGGACCAGGATTCGATCAGAAGGCGGGTGCGCGTGCGGCCCGGGAAGAAGCGGCGCGCCCGAAAGGCGACGATGGCCGCCGCGAACGCCGCCAGGGGAACCGTGGCGGCGGGGTGAGCGACCAGCGTCCCGGACCAGACGAGCACCAGTGCCGCGAGCGCCAGGCACAGGATTTCGATGGATTGGGTGCTGCGCACCGGTCAGCCCCGGGTCGAGGCGGACACCCCGCCGCGCGCATTGACGGTGGGCGCTTTGAGCTCCTGAATGGCGCGCCTCACCTCGGCATCGCGCTCGAGCGGGGGCGCGCCGTGGCCGCCTGGCGCGTCGGGTGCGAACGCCGGGGGCGTGTTCGGATCGCGTTCGAGCATGATGTCGGGCGCAATGCCGCGATGATTGATCGAGACGCCGGAGGGCGTGTAGTAAAGCGACGTCGTCAGCTTGACCGCTCGATCGTCGCCGAGCGGTATCACCGTCTGAACCGAGCCCTTGCCGAAGGTCGTGCGGCCCATGAGCGTTGCCCGGTGATGATCCTTGAGGGCCCCGGCAACGATTTCGGCAGCGGATGCCGACCCGCCGTCCACCAGCACCACGATCGGCGCGCCCGACAGCTCATCGCCGGGCGTCGCGCTCATTTCGAATTTCGACTCGGGCGTGCGGCCCTTCGCGCTCACGATGAGGCCCGAATCGAGAAACGCATCGGCCACCGCCACCGCCGCCTCGAGCACCCCGCCGGGGTTGTTGCGCAGATCGAGCACCAGACCCTTCAGCGGCGCGCCGTTCTTCTTGCGCAGGGCGCCGAGCGCCGCGATGAGCTCTGGCCCCGTCGACTCGCTGAACTGCGAGATACGGACGTAGCCGAAGCCGCGCTCCGGCAGATCGGAAGAGACGCTGTGCAATTGCACGCGCGAGCGCTTCAGCGTGAAGTGCATCGGATCCGCGCTCCCTTCGCGCACGATGCCGACCTTGACCGTGGTGCCTTCCTTGCCGCGCATGCGTCCGATGGTGTCGGCCAGCGTGGCCGTGTTCACCGGCACATCGTCGATGCTCACGATCACGTCGCCGGAGCGGATGCCCGCAACGGCCGCCGGTGAGCCGTCGAGCGGCGCCACCACCACGACCTGGCCATCCTGCATCGACACCTCGATGCCGACTCCGAAGTATTGGCCGGAGCTCGAGATCTTGATGTCGTCGTACTCGTCGCCGTCGAGATAGGCGGAGTAGGGATCGAGCGAGGACACCATGCCGCGAATCGCGGCCTGCAGCAGCTGATGATCGTCCACCGGATCGACATACTCGCGCTCAACCTGGCCCATGACCTCGGCGAGCAGCCGCGCGTCCTCCCAGGGGACGTTCTGCGCAGCGGCCGATACGGGTTTGTCGGCCAGCACGCCGCGCGCGATCGACAGCGACAGGCCGATCACGATACCCGCCGTCAGCAGCGAAGCATTGCGCCATTTTGCGCTCATCGCCGGCAGCATACGTGCGCGCGGGTCTTGCCGCCAGTTGCGGCGCGGGCACAGCTCACTCCGAGGCTCGCAACCATAATTTGGGATCGACGGCCTTGCGCCCCTCGCGAATCTCGAAGTAGAGCTGGGGCACCGCGCCGCCCGTGTCGCTCACGGCGGCGATCACATCGCCCGGCGCCACGCGATCACCGACCGATTTGTACAACACCTCGGCGTGGCCGTAGAGCGTCAGGAAATTCCCGCTGTGCGCGATGATGATGAGCATTCCCATTCCCTGCAGCCAGTCCGCATACACCACGCGGCCCGCGCAAGGCGCGCGCACCTTGGCGCCGCGGGCGGTCTCGATCATCACACCGTTCAATCGCACCGCGGTGGGCTCACCGTGGGTGCGGGTTTCCTGATAGCGGCTCGTCACCTTGCCGCTCACCGGCCAGGGCAGCTTGCCCCGCAATTGCTCGAAGCTCTGCCCCGAGTCGACCGGAAAGTCCTTCAGCAGCCGCTCGAGATCGCCCACGAGCGACTCGACGGCCTGTTCCTCTTGCTGCAGGCGCGCAAGCTTGAGGTGCCCGGCTTGGACCTGCTCATCGAGCGCCGCGACGGCGCCGGCCCGCTCCTGCCGCGCGTGCACCAGCGCCGCGAACGCGCGGGCGGCGTCGCTCTGAAAGGCCTTGAGGTTTGCGCGGGTTCGATCGATATCCGCCGAAAGCGCCGCGAGGTGCGTCTCGCGCGCCTCGATGTCCTCGATCTTGAGGGCGCGCGCGCGTGCGAAATATCCGTAGTACGCGACCATGCGGCCGGCCAGGGCCGGGTTGGTCTGACTCAGCAGCAGGCGCATCTCGTCGGCCCGTCCGATCATGTACTGCGCGCGCGCCTGCGCGGCCAGCGAGGCACGCTCGGCCGCGAGCGACGCTCGATTGCGCGCCTGCTCGACGTCGAGCTCGCTGCGCTGCCGTTCGGCCGCGAGGACCTCTGCATTCAACGATTCGAGGCGGCGGCGCCCCGCCGTGATGCCAAGATCCGCATCGCGCAGCCGCGCATTCAGCGCATCGCGCTGCTTGAGCTCGGTCCCGAGCCGGTTGGTCAGGTCGCCGATGCGCTCGCGCACGGCGGCGAGCTTGGCTTTGGCCTCCGCCGCATCGGGCGCGGCGGCGCCCGGCAAATCGGCGGCCGGTGCACCGGCGGTGCGCGTACCGTTCGCCATCGCAACGCCGATGCAAAGTGCCCATGCGGCCAGTAATTGCCGGTATTCGATGCCCCGATTCCTCAAAATTCACCGACCAGGGGCAAGCATACAAGCCTTGTGACCGCTGCTATACTTGCCCGCCCCAAAATCCCCGATTTCTCGCATGCAACGACTGTTGGAATACATCAGCCACCACCCCTATCTGGCGGGCGCGGTGGTGATCGCAGCGATCGCCGTCCTCGTAGCCGAGTTCCGGGAGCGGGTATCCGGCTTCGCCGCGCTGTCCGCCATGCAAGCGGTTCGCCTCATGAACCAGGGCGCGCTGATGCTCGATCTTCGCTCCAAGGAAGCCTTCGACGCGGGGCACATCGGCGATGCACGCAACATCCCGGCGGCGGAGCTCGCGGCCTCGGCCGACACGCTGAAGAAATGGCGTGACCGGCCCGTGATCACGTACTGCGACAGCGGGGTGAGCGGCGCAGGCGCTGCGCGCACCCTGACCAAGCTCGGCTTCAGCAAGGTGTTCAATTTGGACGGGGGCCTGAATGCCTGGATCAAGGACAATCTCCCGCTGACCAAGGGGGCGGGCGGGAAATCCTCCAAATGAGCGCACCGGAAGTGGTCATTTACCTGACCGGCTGGTGCCCTTATTGTGAGAGGGCGCGAGGCTTGCTCGCGAAGAAGGGACTGCCGCTCAAGGAGATCGACGTCGAGGACGATGTCAAACTCCGTGAAGAGATGATGGCGCGCAGCGGCCGCCGTACCGTTCCGCAGATCTTCATCGGCGACAGACATGTCGGCGGCTGCGATGATTTGTTCGCGCTCGATGCCAGCGGCGAGCTCGATCGTTTAATTCAGGGGGTTTGATGAACGAGGCCAGAGTCGAGCCGGCCGGTGCCGAAGCCGGTGGTGTGCAAGTCTCGCTGCAGAGCGTGTATCTGAAAGACAGCTCGTACGAGTCGCCGAACGGTCCGCGGCTGCCGGGCAGCCAGACATGGGAGCCGAAATTTCAGCTCAACATGAACACGGCCGCCGAGGAGATCGGGCCGGACACCCGCGAGGTGCTGCTCACCGTCACCGTCGAGGCCAAGCAAGGTGATAGCACGCTGTATCTCGTGGAGGTCAAGCAGGCGGGGGTTTTCTCGATCTCCGGGGCCTCGACGGAGGACCTCAAGCGCCTCATCGGCAGTTTTTGTCCGAGCGTGCTGCTTCCCTACGCCCGCGAGGCGATATCCGATCTGGTCGTGAAGGGGGGCTTTCCGAATTTCCTGCTCCCGCTCGTCAACTTCGACGCGCTGTTCGCGCAGGCGTCCTCGGAGTCGGCGCAACCGGGGTTGGTCAACTAGCGCCGACGGCTCGCCATGCAGAGCCCGCAGATCACCCCGATGGCGGTCATCGGCGCAGGCTCCTGGGGCACGGCGCTCGCCATTCAATGCGCCCGCGCGGGTCATCCCACCCGCCTCTGGGGCCGCGATGCCGCGCTGATCCGCTCGATGCAGAAGGCCCGGCGCAATCCCCGCTATCTTCCCGATGCGGAGTTTCCGGCGGCCCTGCAGCCGGTGGTCGATCTGCGCGAAGCGCTCGCCGACGTGCGCGATGCGCTGATGGCGGTGCCGTCGCATGTGTTTCGCGCGGTGCTTCTGGAGATCAAGCCGCACCTCGACGCCGGCGCGCGGCTGGCGTGGGCCAGCAAGGGATTCGAGACCGCCACGGGTTTGCTGCCGCACCAAGTGGCGCAGGCTGTGTTCGGTGGACGGCCGGGGGCCGTGCTGTCAGGTCCCACCTTCGCGCGCGAGGTCGGTGCGGGACTGCCCACCGCAATGACCATCGCCTCCCGCGACGCCGAGTTCGCGCGGGAGCTGGCGCTGCGGCTCTCCGGACCGCGATTCCGCGCGTACACGCAATCGGATATCACCGGTGTCGAAGTCGGAGGCGCCGTCAAGAACGTGATCGCCATCGGCTCGGGGATCGCGGACGGCATGGGCTTCGGCGCGAACACGCGCGTCGCGCTGATCACACGCGGTATCGCCGAGATGACGCGGCTGGGGATGAGTCTCGGCGCGCAGCGTGAGACCTTCATGGGCCTCGCGGCGCTCGGCGATCTGGTGCTGACGTGCACCGACGATCAATCGCGCAATCGCCGCCTGGGCCTTGCGCTCGGGCGCGGGCTCTCGCTCGCGGAAGCGCAGCGTGAGATCGGACAGGTGGTCGAGGGAGTGACCGCCGCGTCGGCCGTGCGTCAAGTGGCCGAGCGCGCCGGGGTGGAGATGCCCATCTGCTTCGAGGTGCAGCGCGTGATGCACGAGGGCCGGCCGGTCAGAGATGCCCTCCACGCGCTCATGGGCCGCGAGGTGCGCTCGGAGACCGAGTAACCGTCGCGCCCCCTCAGGTCGGGAAACCGATCTGGCGCCACGCCTCGTACGCCACGACCGCGACGGCATTCGACAGATTCAGGCTGCGGCTCACCGCGCGCATGGGTATGAACACCGAGCTCTCCTCGCCGATGCGCTCGCGCGCCGCGGCCGGCAAGCCGCGCGTCTCCGGCCCGAACAGCAAGGCATCGCCCGCGCTGAATCGAAACTCCGCATAGCACTTCTTGCCCCAGGTATCGACGGCCACCCATCGCGCGCCGGGGAGCGCGGCCATGCAGTCATCGAGACTCGCGTGCACGGTCAAGCTCGCGCGATCGTGGTGATCGAGACCGGAGCGCCTCAAGCTCCGGTCGTCCAATCGAAAGCCGAGCGGCTTGATCAAGTGCAGGCTCGCGCCCGTATTGGCGCACAACCGGATCGCATTACCCGTATTCGGCGGTATCTCAGGCTCGAGGAGCACCAAGTGAAACATGCGGGCCGGCGACACCGGCCGTCAGGAGCCGCTGCTCCAGGTCGCGAGCGCGGCGGATCGGGACTCGACGCCCGCCGAACGGCCCTGATCGACCACGACGCGCTGGGTGGGATACGCGAACTCGACGCCGAGTCGGCGGAACTCGTCGAAGATGCGATAGTTCACCGCCTGCTGCAGGTCGAGCAAGGAATTGATCTTCGGCTGCTGCACGAAGAACGACAGCTCGAACAGCAGGCAGCCCTCCTCGAGACTCTTCAGATGACAGCGGTCGAAGCGTGCGTTCGGCTGCTCGCGCACGATGCTCTCGAGCAGCTTCGGGACCGAGTGCAGCGTCTCGCGCGGGGTGCCGTACGGCAGGCGGATGGTCGCGAGCGTGCGCAGCTCCGGCGCCCGGCCGTAATTGCGCACGCGGCTTTTCAGAATGTCGGCGTTCGACAGGATGATCTGCTCGCCCGCATCGCTCCGCAGCCGCGTCGACTTGATGCCGATGCGCTCGACCACGCCCGCAAAGGCATCGATGACGAGGCGGTCGCCGATCACGAACGTCTTGTCCAGCGCGATCGACAGGGAGGCGAACAAGTCGCCGAGCACGTTCTGCAGCGCGAGCGCGACCGCGACGCCGCCCACGCCGAGGCCCGCGAGCAGCGCCGTGATGTTGATGCCCACGTTCTCGAGTGCGACCAGCGCGAGGAGCGACCAGATGAGCATCTGCGCGACGAAGTTGATGATATCGAGCGAGCCGGTGAAGCCGCTGTCGGGCCCGCGCTCCAGCTCCTTGATCTGCAGATAGAACTTGAGGGAGCGCGCCGCCCACAATCCGAGCTGCAGCAGAATCGCCATCACCACCACGTTGTCGACGATGTGCTGGAGCTTCGGCGCGAACGTCAGATCCTCCTGTCCGGCGTACACGGCGAGCGCGAGAATGAGGAATTGACGCGTGTTGCCGAGCAAATAGAAGATCAGTCGCACCGGGGTCGGGTGACCGGCGGACGCATACAGCTTGGAGCGTGCCAGGACGAGGCGGCGCACGATGGAAAGACCGATCCATGCCGAGACGAACACCAGGGCGGCGATGATCCAATCCGCCAGGGAGTTGCCGTAGACCGTGTGCTCGGACAGTCCGAGACTGTTTTTCAGGAAGTCGGCGATCATCCGCGCGATTATAGCTGCCGGGCGCCGGCCGTATTCCCGCTAGATCGCATCCTCCATGCCGAGCTCCTTCATTTTTCGAGACAGCGTGTTGCGGCCCCAGCCGAGGAGCTTTGCCGCGTCTTGCTTGAGCCCGTCGGCTTTGCGCAGCGCGACCCGGATCAAAATCCGCTCCACCTCGGGAACCGCCTGATCGAGGAGCCGCCGCGTGCCCGCCTCGAGCTCGCGCTCGGCCCAGTGCGAGAGCTTCGCCGTCCAATCGTGATTCGCGGCACGCCCTGAGGGCGCACCGCCAAGGTCTGCCGGAATATCTTCGGGTCGAATCTCGCGTCCCGGCGCGGTGACGGTCAGGCGACGGCAGGCGTTCACCAGTTGCCGGACGTTGCCCGGCCAGTCGAACGTGACGAGCGCGCTCTCCGCCGGGGGCGTCAGGAGCTTCGGCTCCACGCCGAGCTCGTGCCCTGCCACGCTCAGATAGTGATGCAGGAGTTCGGGGATGTCCTCGCGCCGGTCCCGCAGCGGTGGAATCTCGATTCGGATCACGTTCAGCCGGTGCAGCAGATCCTCCCTGAAGTGACCCGACTTCACGCGCATCTCCAAGTCCTGGTGGGTGGCCGCGATCACCCGCACCTCGACCCGCACCGGCGTTTGACCGCCGACGCGATAGAACTCCCCCTCGGCGAGCACACGCAGGAGCCGCGTTTGCAGGGCCGGCGACATGTCGCCGATCTCGTCGAGGAACAGGGTGCCGCCGTCGGCTTGCTCGAAGCGGCCGCGGCGCAGCGCATCGGCGCCTGTGAAGGCGCCCTTCTCGTGGCCGAAGAGCTCGGACTCGAGCAGGTCGGCGGTGAACGCCGCGGTGTTCAGCGCGACGAACGCCTTGCTCGATCGCGGGCTGTGACGATGCAGCGCGCGCGCCACGAGCTCCTTGCCGGTACCCGACTCTCCGGTGATGAGGACGGTCATGCTCGAACGCGAGAGCCGGCCCACGGCACGAAATACCTGCTGCATGGCCGCGGCTTGCCCGAGCAGCTCCGGAATACTGCGGCGGGCGGCCTCGACATCGATGGACACCGTCGCCTGCTGCGCGGCACGGCGCACGAGGTCGACCGCCTTGTCGATGTCGAAGGGCTTGGGCAAGTACTCGAACGCGCCTCCTTGATACGCGGCGACCGCGGCATCGAGGTCGGAATGCGCGGTCATCACGATCACCGGCAGGCCCGGCCGCGAGCCTTGAATGTCCTTCAGCAGATCGAGACCGCTGCGCCCCGGCATGCGAATGTCCGTCATGAGCACATCGGGCGCATCGGCGCGCAGCGCCTTGAGCGCACTGTCGGCCTGATCGAAGCAGCGCGCGGCCATGCCGCTCCCCTTCAGCGCTTTTTCGAGCACCCAGCGGATGGACGCGTCGTCATCCACCAGCCAGACCTGAAGCGGCTTCGCATTCATACGCTGTCCATGGGCAGATAGATCACGAATATCGTTCGGCCAGGGGCGCTGTCGAACTCGATCAGCCCGCCGTGACGGCTCACCAGATCCTGCGCGATGCCGAGTCCGAGTCCCGAGCCGTCGGCGCGTCCCGACACCAGCGGATAAAAAATGGTGTCGCGGATGTCGGTGGGGACGCCCGGACCGTTGTCCTCGAACTGGATCGAGGTCACCAACCGATGTCTCTGGCCGCCGATGCCGACGTTGCTCGCGACGCGTGTTCGCAAGGTGAGGCGCGGCGCCGGCTCGGTGCGGCCCGAAAGCGCCTGCAGCGCGTTGCGCCCGAGATTCAGCATGGCCTGGATGATGTGATTCGGATCGACGGTGATGGCGGGCAGGCTCGGGTCATAATCGCGCTCGATCTCGACGCCGTCCGGGGCCTCGCTGATCAGCAAGCGGTAAACGCGCTCGAGAAGCTCATGCACGTTCACCAGCTGCTTCGCCGGCGGGCGCCCGGGACCCAGCATGCAGTCGAGCAAATTGGTGAGTCGGTCCGCCTCGCTGATGATGACGCGCGTGTACTCGCGCAGCGCGGGATCCAGGAGCTCGCGCTCGAGCAATTGCGCCGCGCCGCGCAGACCCCCCAACGGATTTTTGATTTCGTGCGCGAGCTGGCGAACCATGAGACGGCTGCCGCCCAGCTGCGCGATCAGTGCGTTCTCACGCGTAAGCCGCCGGTGTTGCGTGATGTCCTCGATCTCGAGAAGCAGCGCCGCGCTGCCGCCGAGCGTGACTTGGGTGGCGGCGCAATCGAAAATGCGATCGACGCCGCCGGAGGCGGGCCACGCCAGCTCCCGCTGCACGACGCCCTCGCCGCTTTGCTGCGCACGCTCGAAGAGCGGCAGCAGCAACTCCGCGCCGCGCGCGCAATCGATGATGCGGCGGCCCAGCACTTGGTTCGGGGACAGGCCTAAGAGCGTCTGGGCCGCTGCATTAAGGTAAGTCACCTGCAGCTCGCCATCGAGCAGGAAGACGCTCGTGACCAGCGAATCGAGCAGCTCGAGCGTGGCAACGGGTTGCGGATGCATCTTGAGCTCAGCAGCCATGCGGAGCGCCCGTGAATCGACCGAGAGAAGCTATTTGTGCTGCGGCGACAGCAAGCTCGGGCGCAAGACGTTGAACGTCACCGGGTCCGCGGCTTTCGATTCGCCCGTGCTGGTATCGGTCACGGTGGCTTCGATGGTGTAGACACCGCGCGCCAGATCCGTGAGCGTGAACTGCATTGCATCGGGCGCCTGGCCTTGCACCTGGGCGCCGTTCAAGGTCCACGCGACCGTCCAGCTGGTTTTGGGTTCGGGGTCCATCGCCAAGGCCACGGGAACCTGCTCCCCGCCCGAAAAGGTCTGTTGGGGGCCCGGCGAGGTGATGGAAACCTTGGCGCTGGAGAGCGATGTTGCGGTCTTCGGCTTCTCGCGGGGCGCCGTCCCGCCGGACGGTGCGGCCTGTCCCAGGATTCCGGCGTTGGCCGAAGAGCTCGAGGTGGTCACCTTCTCGGCGCCGGGTACGGGTTGATCGGAAAAATGCAGCACGCCCTGCGCGTCGGTCCACTTGTAGACGACCAGCGCCTGGGCCGCAAAAGGAGCGAGACAGGAGGCCCACGCGGCGAACCCAATCCACGAGCGGCGGAGGTGCATAATTCAAGAGCATAGTCCTATCCCCTCACGGTCTCAAAAGCGGGTGACGACGGCGTGACCGGCGTCACCCTTCGACCGGATGCACCTTTACAAGCTGTAATACATCTCCACCTCGATGGGATGCGTGGTCATGCGCAGCCGGGTGACTTCCTTCATCTTGAGCTCGATGTAGGCGTCGATGAGGTCGTCCGTGAACACCCCGCCCGCTTTCAAGAAGCCCCGGTCGCGGTCCAGATAATCGAGCGCCATGTCGAGCGAATGGCAGACCGTCGGGATTTTCTTGTCCTCCTCCGGCTCCAGATCGTACAGGTCCTTGTCCGCGGGATCGCCGGGATGAATCTTGTTCTGGATCCCATCGAGGCCGGCGAGCAGCATCGAGGCGAACGCGAAGTAAGGATTCGCGGTCGCATCGGGAAAGCGCACCTCGATGCGGCGGCCCTTCGGGTTCGACACCCAGGGAATGCGAATGGAGGCAGACCGGTTGCGCGCCGAGTACGCGAGCTTCACCGGAGCCTCGAATCCCGGGACCAGCCGCTTGTAGCTGTTGGTGCTTGCGTTGGTGAAGGCATTGATCGCGCGGGCGTGCTTGATGATGCCGCCTATATAGTAGAGCGCGATATCGGACAGGCCGCCGTACTTGTCGCCCGCGAACAGCGCCTTGCCCTCCTTCTGGAGGGATTGATGCACGTGCATGCCGCTGCCGTTGTCCCCGACGATGGGCTTCGGCATGAAGGTGAGCGTCTTGCCATAACCATGCGCGACGTTCTGTAACGCATATTTGAGGATCTGCACCTCGTCGGCCTTCTTGGTGAGCGTATTGGCGGCGACGTTGATCTCGCCCTGCCCGGCGGTGGCCACCTCGTGGTGATGGACCTCGAACTTCAGTCCCATCTCCTCGCAGGCGAGCGACATGGCGGTGCGGATGTCCTGCTGCGAATCGACGGGCGGGACGGGGAAATAACCGCCCTTGACGCCGGGACGATGCCCCTTGTTGCCATCCTCATAGGCCTTGCCCGAGTTCCAGGCTCCCTCGTACGAGTCCACTTCGTAGGAGCAGCCGTTCATGGCGACGTTGAAGTGGACATTGTCGAAAATGAAGAACTCGTTCTCCGGACCGAAGAGCGCCGAGTCGGCGATGCCCGAAGACTTCAGATATGCCTCGGCCCGCTTGGCGAGCGATCGGGGGTCGCGCTCGTAGCCCTGCATGGTCATGGGCTCGACGACATCGCAGCGCAAGCTCACCGTCGTCTCTTCGTAGAACGGATCGATCACGGCGGTTGCGGGATCCGGCATCAGGATCATATCGGACTCGTTGATGCCCTTCCAGCCGGCAATCGACGAGCCGTCGAACATCTTGCCGTCGCTGAAAAAGCCTTGATCCACCAGCCGCGTCGGGATGGTGACGTGCTGTTCCTTTCCAAGGGTATCGGTAAAGCGAAGATCGGCGAATTTGGCTTCTTTTTCGTTAATTAATTTAATAACATCGGCGGGAGTCATTGGCGGCCTCTCGAAGTGAATGGCTTAGCCCGGCGTGTTCGCCGGGTTCCCCTGTAGTGCAGTTTGTGTGCCAAAGTCGTGCATTTATGGATCAATCACTTGCAGTTCCCGGCACCGCTCTCTGCACCACGATAATGCATCCGCGTCCGTTCTTGAACTGATTTGGTGCGCGATGGGCCCCGCGTCCGCGCGAAGGAGGCTCCCGGTGGTTCACTTTCAGCGCACACGGTCAAAACCAGTGCAGCCCGCAAACTCGAACCCTGGGCCGGTTCGGGCTCATCGTATACTCGCGGCGGTCGCCGACCCGAGCCCCGCATGATCAACCGCTTCCACGCGCCTCGCACCTTCCAGGATTTGATATTCCAGCTGCAGTCGTACTGGTCGGAGCAGGGCTGCGTCATCCTTCAGCCCTATGACATGGAGATGGGCGCCGGCACGTTTCACACGGCCACGTTCCTGCGCGCGGTCGGGCCGGAGCCCTGGCGTGCGGCGTACGTCCAACCGTCCCGGCGACCCACCGATGGGCGCTATGGTGAGAATCCCTTCCGCCTGCAGCACTACTATCAATTCCAGGTGGCCATCAAGCCCTCACCGGACGATTTCCAGGAGCTGTATCTCGGCTCGCTGCGCGCCCTCGGATTCGACCCGCTGACGCACGACATCCGCTTCGTCGAGGACAACTGGGAGTCGCCCACGTTGGGCGCCTGGGGGCTCGGCTGGGAAGTCTGGCTGAACGGCATGGAGGTCTCGCAGTTCACCTACTTTCAGCAAGTCGGCGGCCTCGATTGCCGTCCCGTGATGGGCGAGATCACCTACGGGCTCGAGCGGCTCGCGATGTATATCCAGGGCAAGGAAAGCATCTTCGACATCGTCTGGGCCGATGGGCCCTCGGGCATCATCACGTACGGCGATGTCTTCCATCAGAACGAGGTGGAGCAGTCCGCGTACAACTTCGAGAAGGCCGATACGTCGGTTCTGCGCGGCCAGTTCGAGACGCATGAGGCGGCCTGTCGCGCGCTGCTGGAAGACAAGCTGGTGCTGCCGGCGTACGAGCAGATGGTCAAAGCCTCTCATACCTTCAACTTGCTCGATGCGCGGCGGGCGGTCTCCGTCACGGAACGCCAGCGATTCATCCTGCGCGTGCGCACCCTCGCTCGCGCCGTTGCCGAATCCTATCGGGACAGCCGCGAGGCGCTCGGCTTCCCGTTGCTGAGAGGCGCTGCGGCGACGCCGGGACCGAGCGTGGCGGCAGCCCCATGAGCGCACGCGACTTGCTCCTCGAGCTGCAGACCGAAGAGTTGCCGCCCCGGACGCTATCGAGCCTGTCGAGCGCACTCACGGAAGGGCTCGTCAAAGGGCTCGACGCCGCGGGCATTGCGCATGGTGCCGCGCGTGGTTACGCCACACCGCGGCGTCTCGCCGTGCGGGTGGCGGCTTGCGCCGAGGCGGCGGGTGACCGGAACGTCGAGCGCCGCGGGCCACCCGTGAGCCATGCCTTCGATGCCGCCGGCGCGCCCACGCAGGCAGCGCTGGCCTTCGCGCGAAACTGCGGCGTGGAAGTGGCGCAGCTCGAGCGGCTCGTCACCGAGAAAGGCTCGTGGCTGGTGTTCCGCGGCATCGAGCGGGGGACGGCGACGGCGAGTCTTCTCGGTGCCCTGATCGAGCAGGCGATCGCCGCACTGCCGGTTGCGCGGCGTATGCGATGGGGGTCGCACAGCACCGAATTCGTACGGCCGGTGCACGGCGTGGTGCTCCTGCACGGCGATGAAATCGTTCCGGTCGAGGTCCTGGGGCTGAAGTCCGGGCGCACGACCCGCGGTCACCGGTTTCACGCGCCCAAACCCATCGCGCTCAAATCGGCCCGCTCGTACGAGAAACGCCTCGCCGCCGCCAAGGTGGTCGCCGATTTTGGGACACGGCGCGAAGCCGTGCGCGCCGGCGTCAGCGCGGCGGCTGCCGAGGCCGGCGGTCGTGCCCTGATCGAGCCCGAGCTCCTCGAGGAAGTCACGGCACTGGTCGAATGGCCGGTGCCGATCGTGGGCCGATTCGAGGCGCGCTTCCTCGAGCTGCCGCGCGAAGTGGTGATCGCGACCATTCAAGACCACCAGCGCTATTTTCGCCATCGAGGGACCCGGCGGCGAGCTCACCGGCGGCTTCGTCACGGTGAGCAACATCGAGAGCCGCGATCCGGCGAAGGTGCGCGAGGGCAATGAGCGGGTCGTCCGGCCGCGTCTGAGCGATGCCGCCTTTTTCTGGGCGCAAGATCGCAAGGTCCCCCTCGCGGTGCGCGCCGAGGAGCTGCGCGGCGTCACGTTCCAAGCCAAGCTCGGAAGCTACGCCGATAAGGCAGCGCGGCTGAAGACGCTCGCCGCCTCGATCGGTGAGCGCATCGGCGCCGGCCCCGAGGTCGTCACGGCGGCCGGGCTCGCCAAGGCGGACCTCCTGACGGCGATGGTGGGCGAGTTCCCCGAGCTGCAGGGTGTCATGGGGCGCTACTACGCCGAGGCCGAGGGCTATCCGCAGGACGTGGCGCGCGCGATCGAGGAGCATTACCGGCCTCGGTTCGCGGGCGATGCCCTGCCGCAGACCCGGATGGGCCAGGCACTCGCCCTCGCCGACCGCATCGACACGCTGGTCGGTATTTTCGCCATCGGCGAGCGGCCCACGGGCGCCAAGGATCCGTTCGGCCTGCGGCGCGCTGCACTCGGGATCCTGCGGATTCTTCTGGAGAGCCGGCTCAACCTCGATCTCGCGGCACTGCTCGAGGCCTCGGCCGCCGCGCAGCCGGTGCAACGGCCCGGCGTGGCGCAGGAAGTCTTCGACTACATCGCGGAACGTCTGCGAGGCTTGGTTCTGGAGCGGGCGGACGGCACCACGGCCGAGATGATCGATGCGGTGCTCGCCGCGCGGCCGGCATCGCCGTTGGATGCCGATGAGCGCTTGCAGGCCCTCAAGGCGTTCCTGCGCTTGCCTGCCGCCCCGATGCTCACGGCACTCAACAAACGCATCGGCAACATCCTGCGCAAGGCACCGCTCCATGCGAACGCACGCGTGCAGCCGGCGGGATTGACCGAGGATGCCGAACGGCGTCTGCATGCGGCACTGATCGAGGTTCAGCGGGAGGCGGGGGCCGCGATCGCGGAGCGGCGCTACGAGAAGGCACTCACCGATCTCATCACGCTCTCCACGCCGGTCGCCGAATTCTTCGATCGCATCATGGTCATGGATGAGAACCTGGAACGACGCACCAATCGGCTGGCGCTGCTGCGCGATGTGCAGCGGCTGCTGGGGACCGTGGCGGAACTGTCGCGTCTTCCCGGATAGGCCCGATGCAGCTCGTTCGCTCGTTGGTGTTCACCACTTATCTCATGGTCTCGGCCTGCCTTTGGGGCACGTTCATGGCGCTGTGCTTTTTCCTGCCCATGCGCGCGCAGTTCGCCCTGGGCCGCGTTTGGGCACGGAGCGTGCTGTGGCTTCTCGCGAAGCTCTGCGGGCTCACCTACGTCGTCGAGGGTCGGGAGAGAATTCCACCCGGGACTCACATCGTGATGAGCAAGCACGCCTCGGCCTGGGAGACCGTGGCGTTCTTCATCATTTTTCCGCCTCACGCGTGGGTCTTGAAGCGTGAGCTCCTGTGGATTCCCTTCGTCGGCTGGGGCTTGAGATTGTTGCACCCCATCGCGATCAACCGCGGTGCAGGCCACCGGGCCGTGAATCAAGTCATCGAACAGGGCAAGGAACGGCTCGCGAGCGGGCTGTGGGTCGTCATCTTTCCGGAGGGCACGCGCGTTGTCGCCGGCGAGAATCGCAAGTACGGCGTGAGCGGTGCACTGCTCGCCACCGCCACCGGGAGCCTCGTGGTGCCGGTGGCGCACAACGCCGGGTCGTTCTGGCCGCGCCGCGGGATCGTCAAGAAGCCCGGCCTGATCCGCGTGATCATCGGCGATCCCATCGCCGCCGAAGGGAAGAACGCGCGCGATCTGAACGAGGAAATCCGCGCGGCCATCGAGTCCGGCTTGGAGAGAATCGAGCAGAGCCGCTGAGCGGTGTCAGCCGCCCTGGAGCTGCTTCATCATGTTGAACTGAATGCCGTCACGCGACAGCGTCGAGCCGATGCCGGTATTGTGATAATAGAGGGCCTTGAGGAAGGCGAGATCAGCGCTCGTGATACCGGGCTCGCCCCGAGACGCGCACGCCGTGGACGACAGGGCCAAGATGCTCGGTAGCGCATCGCAATGATCCGGGGATTTGATCACCGTCAATGCCGCCAGAGCCAAGTAGTCCGCGATCACCGTGAGGGGTATCCCAGCCGCTTTGCGGGTGTCGATCACCAGTACGACGCTGAGGATGCTTCTGTCGCTGCCCACCGGCTGAGCGCTCGTCGGAACGGCCCGCGGCCACAGCGACTCGATGGCGACGTCCCGCACCAGTCCCGCATCCTGATTCAAGACATCCGAGTCGCCGCGTGCCGTGACGTACCAGCCTTGAATGGCATGCCCGCCGTTGAGCTCGAGTTCCAGCTGCTCCTGGTGGGGAAATCTCACGTTCACCCAGCGCGCTGCCCACTTGAGGACTGCCGCCATGAGCGTGCTCGGGTCGGACATGAAAACGATCTGCACGTTCGGTTTGCAAGGGACCGTAGATTCCACCGGCGCGCCGACGAACGAGGCGACCGCACGGAGCCGCGCCGTGACCAACTCATTGTCGCCCTGCGCCGCACCGACCGTCGCCGGGCAGATCGATTCGGCTCGTCCCCCGCGCCAGCGCAGAAGACCGCCGCTGACGAGGCCGACCGACAACGGGTAGGCCGTGGTGCCGTGGTGCATGATGAACTCGAGTAGATCGTCCCCGCGGGGCAGCTGCTCGACCGGCGGCGGGGTCCAGACTGTGGCCTCGGAACGTTGCGGCATCGAGCTGGCGTTCGGGCTGAGGCCGGGCGGCGGGGGCTCCGGAGGTGCTGCGGCGCTCACCCCCGCGATGCCTATCGCGAAGGCTGCAATCACGCGTCGGAGTATCGGTTCCATAGAGCGCGGGACGACCACGTCATCGGTAGCTCAATCGAGAGTAACCCCGGGCTGGGTCCCTCGCCCAGGGACCCAAGGTCCCATGGACATCGAATCTGGCGGCTCGCGCGCAGCCCCGACGGCTAGCCGCGATTGAATTGCTTCAGCATATTGATCTCGATGTCATCGCGGGAGAGCGTCGGACCAATGCCGGTGTTGTGATAATAAAGCGCCTTCAAGAACGCGAGGTCGCCGGCCGTGAGCCCGGTGGGCTTGTCCCGCGAAGCGCACGAGCGGGACATCAGATCCAGGATGCTCGGCAGCGGATCGCAGTGATCCGGAGATTGGATCACCGTCAGCGCAAGCACCGACAGATAGTCCGCGATCGATCGGACGGGGATCCCGGCCGCTTGGTTGATGTCGATCACGAACACGGCGCTCAGGATGCTTCTTAGGGCACCGTTCGCGTGCGCGCTGTTGGGAACGACATAGGGCCATAAGGATTCAATGGCGATGCCGCCGATCATTGCCGGATCCCTGTTCAAAACGGTCGATCCTCCACCGGCCGTGACATACCAGCCTTGAATGGCATGCCCGGCACTGGCATCCAGCGCCCTATCCTCCTGGTGCGGGAACGCGACGCCCAGCGACTCAGCGGCCCACTTGAGGACCGCCCGCATCGACTTGCGCGGATCGGCGGTGAATAGAATTTGAACGTTGGGCTTGCACGGCATCTCGGATTGCAGCGGTGCACCGACATACGCCGCGACCGCGCGAATCCGCGCCGTCACGAAATCGTTCTCACGCTGATCGAGCCCGATGGTTGCAGGGCAGATCATTTCCGATCGCCCTCCTCGCCAGCGCAACAGTCCGCCTCGAATGACGCCGACGTTGTCAGGGTAGTGCGTGCCGCCGTGATGCACGATGAAATCGAACAGGCTGTTGTCCGCAAGCTCTCGATCGGTCGGCGCAGGAGGCGTCACGACGCTCACGTCGGGCATTGGCGGCGCGACGGTTGTGCCGGGACTGAGCCCCGGAGGAGGCGGTTCCGGCGGGCCACCGCTCGCAGGCTCCAAGGCGAAAGCAGCGGTTGCGCCGGCGATCCACAGTGCGAGGGCGGTGCAGGCAGCGGGAGGGAGGCTCGACTTGGTCACTGTCGGAAACATGTTGACCTCGCTTTTCCAACCCAGCATAGCGCGTTTTCGAATGCGCCTCCCAGCCGGCGAGGGGCGCCGCAAGGCGCCGATCAGATGTCCAGGTTCGATACCTGCAGCGCGTTCTTCTCGATGAACTCACGGCGCGGCTCGACGGCATCCCCCATCAACGTGGTGAATATGTCGTCGGCGGCGACGGCATCTTCGATGCGCACTTGGAGCAAGCGCCGGGTCTCCGGATTGATGGTCGTGTCCCAGAGCTGCTCGGGATTCATCTCGCCGAGTCCTTTGTAGCGCTGCAGGCTCTGGCCTTTCTTGGCCTCGTCGAAAAGCCAATTCATCGCAGCCTTGAAGCTCGCTATATCCTGACGTGCCTCGCCGCGCTGGACGTAGGCACCCGGCCCGATCAGATCGTTCAAGGTCTGAGCGAGCTCGGCAATGCGCAGATATTCGGCCGAGGCAAAAAACTCGCGCGGGATGTGTTTCTCCGATGTCAGTCCGTGCTCGAGCCTTTGCAGATCGATCCGATGCCCGCCGCCCGGAAATGTCTGCACCGACACCTTGTAGCGGCGGGAGACGTCGTCGAGCGCATTGAGCTTGAGCTCGAGCGTGCGGCACCAATCCTTCAGCTCATCGACCCGGTCGAAGGATTCGGTGGTGAGCTCCGGCATGTACAGGAGCTGATCCAGGAAACGCTCGTCGTATCGCCGCGCCCAGCGCCGCGCGATGCTTTGTACTTCCTGGTATCGCTGCGCCAAGGATTCGAGCCCGAGACCCGAGAGCGGCGGCGCCTCCGAATTGACGAACAGCGCCGCGCCGTCGATGGCGGTGCCGAGCAACAAGGCGCTCAACTCGAGGTCGTCCTTGACGTAGTGCTCCTGCTTGCCTTTCTTGATCTTGTAGAGCGGCGGCTGCGCGATGTAGATGTGGCCGCGCTCGATGAGCATCGGCATCTGTCGATAGAAGAACGTCAACAGCAGCGTTCGTATGTGAGATCCGTCGACGTCCGCATCGGTCATGATGATGATGCGGTGATAACGCAGCTTGTCGATGTTGAAGTCGTCCCGTCCGATGCCGCAACCCAAAGCGGTGATCAACGTGCCGACTTCGATCGATGCGAGCATCTTGTCGAAGCGGGCCTTTTCCACGTTCAAGATCTTGCCCTTCAGCGGCAAGATCGCCTGCGTGCGGCGATCACGGCCTTGTTTCGCCGAGCCCCCGGCCGAATCTCCCTCGACCAAAAACATTTCGGACAAGGCGGGATCTTTTTCCTGGCAGTCGGCGAGCTTCCCCGGCAAGCCCGCGATATCGAGCGCTCCCTTGCGGCGGGTCATCTCACGCGCCTTGCGCGCCGCTTCGCGTGCGTAGGCCGCCTCGAGAATCTTATTGACGATGGCACGGGCTTCTTGCGGATGCTCGAGCAAAAATTCCTCCAGGCGCTGCGCGACCGCCGACTCGACCACGCCCTTCACCTCGGAGGACACGAGCTTGTCCTTCGTTTGCGAGGAGAACTTCGGGTCGGGCAGCTTCACGGACAAGATCGCCGTGAGTCCCTCGCGCGCGTCGTCGCCGGTGGTGAGAATTTTTTCCTTCTTGCTCGCGAGCTCCTTCTCGATGTACTTGTTGAGCGTGCGCGTCAGCGCCGCGCGATAACCGGCCAAGTGCGTACCGCCATCTTTCTGCGGGATGTTGTTCGTGTAGCAGTACATGCTCTCTTGATACGAATCGTTCCACTGCATCGCGACTTCGACTTGCGTGTTTCCCTCGCGAGTTTGGAACCAGAGCACCGTCGGATGCGCAGGCGTCTTGCTGCGATTCAAATAGCTGACGAAGGCCGACAAGCCGCCTTCGTGCTGGAACACTTCCGATTTCTCGTCGCGCTCATCGATCAGCTCGATGCGCACGCCGGAATTCAGGAACGACAATTCGCGCAGACGCTTCGACAGCGTCTCGTAATTGAACGAGATGTGGGTAAATATCTGCGAGCTCGGTTTGAACTTGAGCGTCGTGCCGCGCTCGCTCGTCTCGCCGACGACGGCCAGCGCTGCGACGGGCTCGCCGAGACGATATTGCTGGCGATGCAATTTGCCGTCGCGGCGGATGTTGAGCTCGAGAAACTCCGACAGTGCGTTCACCACGGACACACCTACGCCGTGCAGACCGCCGGAGACCTTGTACGAGCTGTCGTCGAACTTGCCGCCCGAATGCAGCACGGTCATGATGACCTCGGCGGCGGAGACCCCCTCTTCGCTGTGAATGTCGACCGGGATCCCACGCCCATTGTCCGAGACCGTCACCGATTCATCGGCATGGATGGTGACCACCACGCGATCACAATGGCCCGCCAGCGCCTCATCGATGGCGTTGTCCACCACCTCGAAAACCATGTGGTGCAGCCCGCTCCCATCATCGGTGTCTCCGATGTACATCCCGGGCCGTTTGCGTACGGCGTCGAGACCTTTTAAGACTTTGATTTTGCTGGAATCGTAGACATCGTTGTCGGGCATCATGGGGTCCTGATTGTCGATCCGTCATTGTAACAGCTATGCACGTCAATAACGAGTCAAACTCATTAAATAAGTCCCTTATAATCAATGAGTTATGGGGGGCGAAGGCCGTTGCGGAGGGCCGAATCATGCCTGCGTGATCACGGCGGCGGAACGGGGCGTATATCGACCCATTTGCCAAGGACTCCGCGCCGGCCCGGCGCTGCCGCCCGCCGAATGTTCCACGTGGAACAGTTACACCGGCCGCACGACCCCACCGTCAATCTCAAAGCGCTTTCCCGGGGTGCCAAAGCCCGCGAGTTCGGCGCTCCCCGCCTGCAAGGTCGTTACGATGAGTTGGACTGGCTGTTCGCGCACTTCATCCAGAAGCATCCGAAGATGCTCGCCATCGAGCTCGGCGGCTGGATCATCCAGCAAGAGGGTGGGCTGAGTGCGCGATTCCTTGGGAAACAGCCTGATCTGGGAAAGCAGCAAGATGGCGGCGAGCAGCTTCTGTTGGCCCCGGGATACCCGGTCGCGAACGCCCATGCCGTTCAGCCGAATGGCGAGGTCGGCACGATGCGGGCCCACCTGGGTCGAGCCGAGGTCCCGGTCCCGCTGAAGGCTCGCGTGAAGTGACGTGCGCAGCTCGGACTCCGAAGACCAGCCCGGTCGATACGTGAGAACGAGATCCAAGCCCAGCAGCTGCTGCGCAAGGCCCGCGGCCAGGGGCGCGAGTTGCGCGACGTAGCGTCGGCGGGCCGCCGTCATCTGCTCGCCATGGCGCACCAGCTCCTCGTCCCACGCCATCACCATGTCGGGGCCCTGCCCCGCCTTGAGTGCGGCATTGCGCTGGCGCAGCGCCTGCTGATAGCGCTGCCACTCCTGCACGAACGGGTGTTCCACGTGGAACACCCCCCAATCGAGAAACCGGCGCCGGTGATTGGGGCCTTCCTCGATCAGGCGATGGATCTCCGGATCGATGATCTGGACGGGGAGCACCCATGCGAGCTCCGCCAGCGATGCCACGCGCTCGCCGCCGGATCGCGCTCTCAAGCCCTCCGCGGTGCCCTCAACCCCCAGCGTGACGCGACGCTCGGGGAGTTCCGCCTCCCCCACGATCAGCATGCGCTCCGCGCCGGCACGAATCAGGGGCTCGAGTCGACGGGTTCGGAAGGACCGGCCGCGGCCGAGTACGTAGATGGCTTCGAGCACGCTGGTCTTGCCGGACGCATTCGGCCCACTGAGGAGCGTGAAGCGGGAGTCGAGATCGAGATCGGCCTGACGCAAGCACCGGAAGTCCGTGACTTGCACCCGGCGCAACGTCATTCGATCAGAGCCTCATGGGCATGACGACGTAGCGTGCGCTCGAGTTTCCCGGCGAACGGATCAAGCAGCTCGAGTTGCTGTCGGTGAGGCCCAGCTCGACCTCCTGGCCCTCGATGGCCGACAGCGCATCCAGCAAGTAGTTGACGTTGAATCCCACCTCCAACTCGCCACCCGCGTAAGCCACCTCAATCTCCTCCTCGGCCTCCTCCTGCTCGGGATTGTGGGCTTGGACGGTCATCGCGTTGGCTTTCACATTGATGCGAATGCCGCGATATTTCTCGTTCGAGAGGATCGCCGTGCGGTGCAGCGCTTGGCGCAGCAGATCGCGATCGGCGCGGATCGCGGCACTCGGCGCATTCGGGATAACACGGGAATATTCCGGGAACCGGCCATCAATCAGCTTCGAAGTGAAGCGAACGTCGCCGATCTGCGCACGCACGTGATTGCTGCCGATGGCCACTGCGGCGCTGCCTTCATCCGTCAATACGCGCTGAAGCTCCAGCACCCCTTTGCGCGGCACGATCACCTGCTGTGAGGTCTTGGCCTTGACCTCGAGCGCGCTCTCGCAGAGCGCGAGCCGGTGGCCATCGGTCGCCACGGCCCGCAACATCGAGCCGTCGATCTCGAGCAGCATGCCGTTCAAGTAATACCGCACGTCCTGCTGGGCCATCGAAAAATGCGTCTTCTCCAACAATCGCGCCAGCTCCTTGCGCGAAATCTGCACGGTCTGCTGCGCATTGATGTCCTCGACCACGGGAAATTCGGCAGCCGGCAAGGTCGATAGGCTGAATCGGCTTCGACCGGCCCGGATGACGACCTTCTCGCCTTCGGCGGTCATCGACACGGTCGTTTTCTCGGGTAACGCACGCAGAATGTCCAGAAACTTGCGTCCGGGCACCGTGAGATCGCCGGGCTGCTGGACGGTTACCTCGGTCGACGCCACGAGCTCGACCTCGAGGTCCGTTGCCGCGATGGACAGCTTTCCCTGGCCGGCTCCCAACAGCACGTTGGCGAGCACGGGCATCGTCTGCCGCCGCTCCACCACGCCGATGACCGCCTGCAAAGGCGCGAGCAACTTCTCCCGTTCAGCCGTCAATTTCATGCGATCACCATCCGATAATTCTTAAATTCAGATCTAGATAGAGATTATTACTGTAATTATTAAGCCGCGAATTTGCGTGGATAACCCAGAAATCCCTTGTTTGATCATCCGCTTGCGCACTCGCCAACCGCGTGTAGGAGTTGTCCGACACCCGTTGTCATCCTGTGGTGCGGTTGTGGATATCTTTTGCCCACAATTCATCCACAGCTTTCCAGCCCTCAACCCGCCAGAGTTCTCAACAGGTTCATATAGTCTTCCCCGATCCGCCGCTCCGATTCCCTCAACTCCTTCACGCGACGGCAGGCGTGCAATACCGTCGTGTGATCGCGGCCCCCAAACGCATCGCCAATCTCGGGCAGGCTGTAGTTCGTCAGCTCCTTTGCGAGCGCCATCGCCACCTGCCGCGGGCGGGCAATCGACCGGCTGCGGCGTTTCGAGAGCAGATCCGCGATCCGGATTTTGTAGTATTCCGCGACCGTCTTCTGAATATTTTCGACGGTAACCAATTTCTCCTGGAGCGCGAGCAGGTCGCGCAACGCTTCCTTGGTGAACTCCAGGGTGATGGCGCGGCCCGTGAAGTGCGAGGTGGCCACCATGCGCTTCAGCGCACCTTCGAGCTCGCGCACGTTCGAACGAATGCGCTTGGCAACGAAAAACGCGACTTCCTCGGGCAAATCCACATTGGCTATCGCCGCCTTGCTCATGAGAATCGCCACGCACGTCTCGAGTTCCGGCGGCTCGATGGCGACGGTCAATCCCCATCCGAAGCGCGATTTCAGGCGCTCTTCGAGACCGTCCACCTCCTTCGGATAACGGTCGCAGGTGAGGATCACCTGCTGCTGGCTCTCGAGCAGCGCATTGAAGGTGTGAAAGAATTCCTCTTGCGAGCGGTCCTTTCCCGCAAAAAACTGAATGTCGTCGATCATCAGCGCATCGAGTGTTCGATAGGCGGTCTTGAAATCGTTGATGGTGTTGTGCTGAAGCGCCTTCACCATGTCGCTCACGAAGCGCTCGCTATGCACATAGGCGATCCGTGCATCCGCATTGCGTTCCTTGATGCGATTCGCGACGGCGTGCATCAAGTGGGTCTTGCCGAGTCCCACTCCGCCGTAAATGAACAGCGGGTTATAGGCCTTGCCGGGGTTGCCCGCCACCTGCACCGCCGCGGCTTTCGCCAATTGGTTGCTCTTGCCCTCGACGAAGCTGTCGAAGGTGAATTCCGGAGCGATCCGGCCGCCGATGACCACCGGCGCGGCGCGGCGCGGCTTGCCGGCAAAGGCGCTCGCGGCCGCGGTCGCGCCGTTGGCGGCCGGCATGCTCACCGCACCATTCGGGAGCGCGCCGATGCGCGTGCCGACATCCAGCACCACGTCCGGTGTGACACCATCGGCGAACTCTCGAACGAGCTCCTTGATTCGAGGCAGCGAGTTGTCGCCCAGCCACTCCACGACATAGCGGTTCGGAGCGAGTAGCCGGATCTCGCCGTCGCGCTCGACCACCTGCAGCGGCCGAACCCACGTGTTGAACTGCTGCATCGGGAGTTCGCTCTCGAGCACGCGCAGACAGCGGTTCCACAGCGTCTCCGACAAGAGCGCTCTCCTATGACCGATATGGGACAATCAACGAAAGGGGAGCGGAGTCTAGCTCCAACCGGGCAGTGCGTCTATTGACACCTGCATGCTCGGTCAGTACCCTTGCCGCCTCCCGCAAATCTCCCAGTTCATTGATTTGCCCGATAAATTTTTCCTGAAAGTGCCTTCATGAAACGTACCTTCAATCCGAGTAATTTGCATCGTGCCCGTACGCACGGATTTCGCGCGCGAATGGCGACCAAGAGCGGTCGACTGGTGCTTGCTCGTCGCCGCGCGAAGGGCCGCAAGCGCCTCTGTCCTTGACTTGTAAGAGTCGACGACGCGTTCCACCAAATTGACGTTCGAGCCGCGCAAGCGCTTGCATCAGCCGGCCGAGTTTCGCGCGGTTCGCCTCAGTGGTAAGCGGATCGCGGATGCGTACTTTGCGTTGTCCGTGCTGGCCAATCACCGGAGCCATGCGCGTCTGGGCCTTGCGATCGCAACTCGTACGTGCGGCAACTCGGTCGTGCGCAATCACGTGAAGCGGCTGACGCGCGAGTCGTTTCGGCTCAACCAGCACACGCTGCCGAGCGTCGATGTCATGGTCGCTGCCCGCGATGCGGCCCGGCTCGCACCGGCGAGCACGTTGCGCGCGAGTCTCGCCAAGCATTGGAAGAGCATCTCACGACAATGGTAGCGTCATGCGCAGGCTCCTGATGACGCTCATCCGAGCTTACCAATGGACGGTGAGTCCCCTGCTGGGCGCGCGCTGCCGCTTTTATCCGAGCTGTTCCTGCTACGCTCATGAAGCGCTGGAACGGCACGGCGTCTTGCGCGGCACATGGCTCGCGGCAAAGCGGCTGTTGCGCTGCCAGCCGTTCTGCGCGGGTGGCTACGATCCAGTGCCGCCCGGCCGCGCGGAGCCCGGGAGAGTGAGCAATGCCTAATCTGCGCTTCACGCTCTGGCTCATCCTCGGCGCCGTCCTGTATTACAACTACCTCGCGTGGCAGCAGGATTACCGTCCGGTGCCGCAGCTCACCTCCGCCGGTGCCGGAAGCGCAACCGCGCCCAACTCGCTCGGCAATTCCGTTCCGACGCCGGAAGCGCCGCCATCGAGCGCGTCGCCGGCGCCAGCCGCGGCGGACACGCTGGGCAGCGCGCCGCCTGCGGTGCAATCCCCAAACGGGTCCGCGGCTGCGTCGGGCGCCGAGTCGGGCGGACCCGCCGGCTTCGTGCACGTCGCCACCGATGTGCTCGATCTGGACATCAGCTTGCGCGGCGGCGAGATCGATCGCGCGGAGCTGCCGAAATATCCGCTGCACAAGGACACGCCGAACGTGCCGGTGCGGCTGGAGAGCAGCGATCCGGCGGCGCCGTATCTGCTGCAGACGGGACTCGCGGGCAAGCCCGGCGAGTCGGCTCCCTCGCACCTCGCGATGTTGACCGCGGCACAGAGCAGCTACACGCTCGTCCCGGGTGCGAACGAGCTGCGTGTCCCGCTGACCTGGACCGACGGTCAAGGGCTGACCGTCACCAAGACGTTCGTGTTCACGCGCGGCGGGTACGGGATCGATCTCGTCTATGACGTACGCAACGACTCGGCGGTACCGCGCGAGTTCGCCAGCTACGGACAGATCCTGCGTCACTGGGAGCACGCCTCGCGCTCGTATTTCGACGTCGAGACCTACTCATTCAAGGGCCCGGCGGTCTTCGACGGCAAGAAATCACACGACCTGAAGGTCGAGAGCGATACCGACAGCAAATTCGACGAGACCATACAGAACGGCTGGCTGGCCTCGCTGCAGCATCATTTCGTCTCGGCGATCGTGCCGCCCGAGAACCAGCCCTATCGCTACCGGCTGCAGATCGAGGATCATCGGTACCTGGTCAGCGCAACCGGCCCGTTCCTTAAGGTCGCCGCGGGCGCCACCGCGCAGTTCGGCGAGCGGCTGTTCATCGGACCCAAACTGCAGTCGCAGCTCGCCGCGACCGGGCCGCGGCTCGACCTCACCGCCGACTACGGTCTGCTCACCGTGATCGCGCACCCCTTGTTCGTCGCGCTCAACTGGGTGCATGGGATCACGGGCAATTGGGGATGGGCGATCATCCTCGTGACGGCACTCATCAAGCTGATCTTCTATCCCCTGAGCCAGGCGAGCGGACGCTCAATGGCGAAGATGCGCGCGGTGCAGCCGCGCATGAAGCAGATCCAGGAAACCTACAAGGACGACCGGGAAAAGCTCGGACGGGCGATGATGGAGCTGTACAAGAAGGAGAAGATCAATCCGCTCGCCGGCTGTCTCCCGATGGTCGTGCAGATTCCCGTGTTCATTTCCTTCTACTGGGTGCTGGTCGAGAGCGTGGAGATGCGTCAGGCGCCCTTCATGATGTGGATCAACGATCTTTCATCTCACGACCGGTTCTTCGTGTTGCCCCTGCTGATGGGCGCCGCGATGTTCGCGCAGTTCAAGCTCAATCCCGCGCCGCCGGATCCGATGCAGGCGAAGATCATGCAGTTCATGCCCGTCGTGATGACTTTCATGATGGCCTGGTTCCCGTCCGGCCTGGTGCTCTACTGGCTCACCAACACGGTGCTGTCGATCGTGCAGCAGTGGCGCATCAACCAGGTGATCCAGGCCGCCTCAAAGCCTCATTCTTGAGCCTCGGCGAGTCCCGTACACTAACGCGGTGATTCCCCGCGAGGTGACCCCGCCCGATACCATTGCCGCGATCGCGAGCGCTCCCGGCCGGGGAGCGGTTGGCGTGGTGCGGGTCTCGGGGGCCGGCGTGCCGGGCATCGCCGCCGCCCTGCTGGGGTCATTGCCGCCGCCGCGGCACGCCGTGCTGAGGCGCTTTCGCGACGGCGGCGGCGAGAGCATCGATCAGGGCATCGCGCTCTACTTTGCCGCGCCCGCATCGCTCACCGGCGAGGAAGTGCTCGAGCTTCAGGGGCACGGTGGTCCTGTGGTGATGGATCTCGTGTTGCGCCGGGTCCTCTCGCTCGGTGCCCGCATGGCGCGACCGGGTGAATTCAGCGAGCGCGCATTCCTCAATGGCAAGATGGACATCGCGCAGGCCGAGGCCGTCGCCGATTTGATCGCGGCCGGTACCGCAGCCCAGGCGCGAGCCGCCGTGCGCTCCCTGCAAGGCGAATTTTCCAGGCGCGTGACCGCACTCGACGCGCTGATCACGGATTTGCGCGTCCACGTCGAGGCGGCGATCGATTTCCCGGAGGAAGAGATCGATAGCTTGAGCGCGCCGGCCATCAGTGCGCGTCTCGCGAAGGTGAGCGAGGCTTTCGACTCCATCGAGTCGGCGGCACGCCAGGGGGCTTTGCTGCGCGAGGGCCTGACCATCGTGATCGCCGGCAAGCCGAACGCGGGCAAGTCGAGCCTGCTCAACGCGCTCGCGGGCGATGAGGTCGCCATCGTCACGCCGGCTCCCGGCACCACACGCGATGTGCTGCGCCAGCAGCTCCACCTCGACGGTCTGCCGCTGAACCTGGTCGATACCGCCGGATTACGCGCCGCTACCGATCCGGCGGAGGAGGAAGGCATCCGTCGCGCGCGCGGGGAAATGCAGCGCGCCGATCGAATCTGCTACGTGGTGGATGCGGCCGTCGAAGCAGAGGGCGGGGCGCCGGGGAGTGCCGATGAGCTGCCGCAGGATGTGCCCGTGACCCTGATCCACAACAAGATAGACCTCACCGGCGAGGCGCCGCGCGTCGATGAGTCGGCGTCACCGCCTCGAATATTCTTGAGCGCACGCACCGGCGCAGGGGTGGATCTGCTGCGCGCCCATTTGCAAGCGCGCGCCGGATATCGCGACCTCGAGGCCGGCGTGTTCGCAGCCCGGCGCCGCCACCTCGATGCGCTAGCGCGCGCGCGCGTCCTCGTCGGTAGCGCCGCACAAACGCTCCTCGAGAGCCGCGCGGTCGAGCTCTTCGCCGAGGACTTGAGGCTCGCGCAGGCCGCCTTGGGCGAGATCACGGGCGAGGTGACCAGCGAAGATCTCCTGGGAGAAATCTTCGGAAGCTTTTGCATCGGCAAGTGAGCCGGGGCGCTATCTGGTTATTCGATAGGCTCATCGAATAACCGCATGCCGAATCGATTCGGCGTCAGATGCTGCGGTTGCCGTGATCCAGATCGCTGGCCGCGTCGGCCTCGATGGCCCGAGTCAGCCGGGCCGATACGCACAGCGCAGCGAGCACCGCCACCGTGGCGATGACCGTTTTGATCGGGTGATGCCAGAATAGCCAGACCATGGTCAGCGCCGACAGCGCCAACACGGCCCAGAAAATGGCGATATTCGCCCGTCCGCGCGAGGTATTTCTCATGCCAGCCTTCCCCCAGAAAGATTCCGTTCCGGTGCCCCGCTAGCTTTATACCCGTTCAGTAGGAAAAGTCCTATGGGGAAAAGCATGAATTCTATGGTTCAAGGGCGCCCGCAGCGCGGCAGGTCGCGTCCGGTCAGCCGAGCATGGTCTCGCGGCGCCAATGCCGGGCCGTTATCGCGATGAGCACCGCCGCAATCGCGAGCGCCGAGACGGCGGAGACGATGAAGTCGAGGGGCGGGATCGGCTCGTCCTTGAGGACGCTCGTCATCAACAGATGCTGGCTCAACGAGGGCACGAGCATCAGGGAGCTGCGGGTCTTCAAGGAATAGATGCTCGCGAACGCAATGGGCAGCGTCGGCACCAACAGCACGCTGGTCAGATAGGTCTGCGCCTCCCGATAGCTGCGAGTGAACGAGGCGACGAGCGTCATGAGTGCGGCGCCGAGCGGCACGAACGGAAGACAGATGGCGAAGAACTCGAGCGCGGTCGATAGGCCTAGATTTGCGCTCATGCCGAGCCGCTCGAGCGGCACGAACTCGAACACGACCACGAACGCGGTGAGGTTGATCGCGAGCGACAGGCACATGAAAGCGCACGTCGCGAGGAGCTTTCCGCCCACCAATGCGGTACGCGCCACGGGCAAGCTCAGCAAGGCCTCGAGCGAGCCGCGCTCCCGCTCACCCGCGGTCGAATCGATCGCGAGATACAGGCCTCCCACGAGCACCGAGAACAGCACGAAGTACGTCATGAAACCGAGCACCACCACCGCGCGGCCGGTCGGCGTCGTGACGTCGATGTCGTTCACCGCGATCGGCACGGAGAGCAGCGGACTCACGCCGCGAATCTGCGACCGGAGCTGCGCGATGCCGCCGCCGTAGCCCGCGATCAACGCACGCAACCGGTCCGCGCTTTTTCGCGTCTGCGAGTCCGAACTGTCCGCCACCACGAATACGGGCGCCGGCAGGGCGGCTTCGAACCGCGGCGGATATTCCTTCGGCACGATCAGGACCACGGGCGCCGCGCCACGCTTCACCGCGGCGCGCGCGTCCGATTCGGTCCAGGCGGCGAGACTGAGCTTCACACCCTGTGAGGTGAGGAAGCGTATGAGATTCGGCGCGTGCTCGCCTCCCGAGACGGTAACCCGCAGAGGCTCGTCCGATTCCATCACGCTCTGGTTCAGCATTCGAGACACCATCGCGCCGAACAAGATGGGTCCGAACAGCGGTCCGAACAGAAGCGCCGAGATCAGCGTGCGCCGGTCGCGCAGATTCTCGAGGAATTCCTTGCAGAAGACGGTGAGCAGCGCCGGCATGTCAGAGGGCCTCGGCCTCGCCGAGTACTTTGAGGAACGCCTCTTCCAGCGAGGACGTCCCACTGTGCTCCCGCAATGCCTCGAGCGCGCCTTCCGCGAGCACGCGTCCGTTCCCGAGGATCACGCCACGGTCGCAAAGCGCCGCAACCTCCTGCATGACGTGCGACGAGAAGAGGATGCAGCGGCCCTGCGAGCGGAGCTCGCGCAAAATGTCGCGCAAGTTGCGGATCGCCATCACGTCGAGGCCGTTGGTCGGCTCGTCGAGAACCAAGTTCGATGGATCGTGGATGAGGGCTCGCGCCAGGGCTACTTTGATGCGCTGGCCCTGGGAGAAGCCCTTCGCGCGTCGATCGATGAAGCTCCCCATGTCGAGCGCGCGGCACAGCCCGGCCGTCCGGTCGCGCACCCGGTCGCGTGACAGACCCTGCAATGCGCCGAAGTATTGAATGTTCTCCCGCGCGGTCAAATTGCCGTAAAGACCGGGTGTGTGTGGCAGCACACCGAGCCGCCCGCGCGCAGCGGACATCTCCCCGCGGATATCGATGCCGTCGATGCGCGCGCTGCCGCCGTCGGGCGTGAGGACACCATAGAGCATGCGCAGCGTGGTCGACTTGCCGGCGCCGTTCGGCCCGAGGAGCCCTGTGATCTGGCCGTCAGCCGCGTGGAACGAGACGTCGCGAACCGCATCGATCGCTCCGAATCGCTTCGACAGCCCGCAGGCCTCGATCATGGCGCGGGTCCCGTCGCGGCGACGAAGAACGGCGCCGGGCGGTGTTCCTCCAGGCACCCGGCATCGAGCGCCTTCGGATCGGGGGAATCCAGAAAAGCGGCCATCAATCGTGGCATGCAGCCGGTGGCGAGTTGACCATGTCCCTCGCCCTTGAGGACGAGATGACGATAGCTCGAGAGTCCGCGGGCCAGCCGTTCGGCGTCGGCGGGTGGTGTCACCGGATCGGCCTCGCCGGAGAGCAGCAGCGCCGGCGCATCGCTGTGCAGCGGCGCGTGCAGATCCGCGTCCACCGGCCCTCTCGGCCACAGCTTGCAGATCTCGGTAAACGCATCGAGTTGATCGGTCCCCTGGTAGGTCGCCTCGATCGCGCGCCGGTCGATGCCCGCCGAGGCGAAGAACGGCACGTCCTCGCTGCACACGACGCTGTTCTGCATGCCGCTCGCCACCTGGTCGCGGACCTCGCGCGCCATCATCACGGTCTGCGCGGCAAGCGGTGCGAGACGGCCCCCCGACGCCTCATGAATCAAGGTGGGCAACAGCGACGCCTGCGTGGCGTTGTATGACAACAGCCGCAGTGCCGAGGCGAACACGCCGCGGTTGAACTCCATCTCGAGCGGCGCATCGGTACCGGGATCCGGCATCTCGAGCATCGATGAGGTGGGTCCGAATTTTCCTCGCAAGCGGCCGTACTCGCCCAGCAAGTCGGGATAGGCCCGAGCGCACTGCGGGGAAGCCACGCAGCGACCGAGAATGAGATGCAGGGCGCGCTCCCCGTCGAGCGGTGTATCGGGACCGATCACCTGCTCGGGATAGGTGACGCCGTCGAGGATCACGGCGTGAACGACGGCCGGATGGTGCCGCAGGTACAGCTCCGCCACGCGGGTGCCATAGGACGCGCCGTACAAGTCGATGCGCGCATAGCCGAGCGCGGACCGAACTCGCTCGAGGTCGAGAGCCGCCTCGCTCGAGGTGTAGTAGCGCACCCGCTCGCCATACCGGGCGAGGCAGGCCAGTGTCGCCCGTTTGAGCGCCGGCATCTCATCGGCGGTGGCGCGCCAATCCTGCGGATAATCGCAAAACAGCGGCTCGGACTTCCCCGTGCCTCGTTGGTCGACGAGCACGATGTCGTGATTGCGGTTGATGCGGGCGAAGGCGCCGGCATAGCTCACATACATGTCGCTCGCGGCCTGCCCCGGCCCGCCCGCGAGCAGGAACAGCGGCGCCGCCTGCGCGCGCCGGTTGAGCGCGGGCACGACTGCAACGCTCAATGCGATCGTGCGCGCCGATTCGCGCGACGGGTCTTCGGGCACTCTGAGCGTGCCGCAGCGCGCGGCGACGGAGGCGATCCGCAGCGGGTGCTCAAGACGGCATTCGTGAAGCGGGAGCTCGGCCGCCGCGACGGCCGGCGCCGGCCTCATCGAGATCGACATGCAGACCAGCAAAGCCAGAATCGCGTACCGCAGCATCGCCGTAGTGTAGCGAGTCGCTATCCATGACCGCCCTCGACTTGATAGATTTGCGGCCCAGTTCGTCTTTGGGTGTGAAAAGCCGCCATGTCCCTGATCCGCGAAGATGACCTCGTCGGCAGCGTCGCCGACGCCCTCCAATATATTTCCTATTACCACACGCCGGATTTCATCGCGGCCATGGGCCGCGCGTATGCGCTCGAGCAAAGCCCGGCGGCCCGCGACGCGATCGCGCAGATCCTCACCAATTCACGCCTGTGCGCCGAAGGTCATCGACCCATTTGCCAGGACACCGGCATCGTCGTCGTATTCGTCAAAGTGGGCATGGGCGTGCGCTGGGATACCTCGCGGGACCTCGAGAGCATGATCAACGAGGGCGTCAGGCGTGCCTACCTGGATCCATCGAACAAGCTGCGCGGCTCGATCGTCGCCGAGCCCGCCGGCAAGCGCACCGGCACGCGCGACAACACGCCGGCGGTGATCCACGTCGGGCTCGTGCCGGGCGAGCGCGTCGAGATCACGGTGGCTGCCAAGGGCGGAGGCTCGGAGAACAAATCCGTGTTCGCCATGTTGAACCCTTCCGACTCGGTCGCCGACTGGGTCGTCGAGGTGGTGCCGGAGATGGGTGCGGGATGGTGTCCGCCGGGCATGCTCGGCGTCGGCATCGGCGGCACCGCCGAGAAAGCCATGCTGCTCGCAAAGGAATCGTTGATGGATCCGATCGACATGGCGGAGCTTCTCGAGCGCGGACCGGCGAGCCGGCTCGAGGAGCTGCGCGTCGAGATCTACCGCCGCGTCAACGACCTCGGCATCGGCGCACAGGGTCTCGGCGGCCTTACTACGGTGCTCGATGTGAAGGTGCTCGATTACCCCACGCATGCCGCCTCGCTCCCGGTCGCCGTCATCCCGAACTGCGCAGCCACGCGGCACGTGCATTTCACCCTCGACGGTTCCGGGCGGGCGGTGCTGACGCCACCGGACCTGTCGCAATGGCCCAAGGTGAACTGGACCCCGGATGCGAGCGCCCGCCGGGTCTCGCTCGATGGCCTGACCCGCGAGCAGATTGCAAGCTGGAAGGCCGGCGAGCGATTGCTCTTGTCGGGGAAGCTCCTCACGGGGCGCGATGCCGCCCACAAGCGCATATGCGCGCTGATCGAGGCGGGGCAGCCGTTGCCCGCCGGACTGGATTTTCGCGATCGCGTGATCTATTACGTCGGGCCCGTCGATCCCGTGGGCACCGAGGTCGTGGGGCCCGCCGGTCCCACGACCGCCAATCGCATGGATCGCTTCACCGACACGATGCTCGGCAAGGCCGGCCTGCTCGCGATGGTGGGTAAGGCCGAGCGCGGGCCGGACACCGTGGCCGCCATCCGCCGGCATCGTTCAGCGTATTTGATCGCGGTCGGCGGTGCGGCCTTTCTCGTCTCCCAAGCCATCCGCGCGAGTCGCGTCGTGGGCTTTCCCGAGCTCGGCATGGAGGCGGTCTACGAGTTCGAAGTGCGCGACATGCCGGTCACCGTTGCGGTCAGCTCCGAGGGCGAGAGCGTGCACGAGTCGGGTCCGGCAGCGTTCCGAGGGAAATTCGCCGGCATACCCGTCACGGTCGCGGGGCGCTGAGGCGGGGAAGGCTCAGTACTTGATGCTGCAGCCGTAGGGCCGCGTCGCCGGGTGCGCGACGGGTCGATTGTCGACGACGTCCAGCAGGGCCTCCTTGAAATAAGGCTCCGCCTTCGGGATGTCCGCCGAGTCGGTTGTCGCAAGACTGTCGATGCCGCCCATGTAGCGCAGCTCGCCCTTCGAGTCGATGATGAACATGTGCGGGGTGGTCTTGGCACGGTAGAGCCGGCCGAGAGTCCCGGAGGGGTCCAGGAGCACGTCGGTCGGGACCGCATGGCGCGTCCGGGTCAGCTCATCGGCGCCCGGGCCATCCACATAGCCCTGCTTGCCGGGCGCCGAGGAAATCACCGACAGCCAGACGGCACCGTGATCCCTGGCGAGCGACTGCAGGCTCTGCATGTTGCCGCTGGTGTAGTGCTTGCGCGTGTAGGGACAATCCGCGTTCGTCCATTCGAGCACCACCACCTTGCCGCGATAGTCGGCGAGATGCCGCATCTGGCCGTGACTGTCCAGGGTGCTGAAGTCCGGGGCCGGCTGTCCGATCTGAGGCTCCGACGCATCGGCGCCCGACGCATCGGCGCCCGACGCATCCGCGGTCCGCGTACCTGCGGCAACGCTCCACAGGATCGTGCCGAGGACACCCAGGACCGCCGTCTTGCCGAAGATCGGGGGGATCGACATGCGGTGTTAGTGCGGCGCGGGCGCCGTTGGTTCCCCGGAGCTGCACGCACGGCGCGTCCGTCCTGGCGGTTTTGCCTCCCGAGGTTTAGAGTACGCGCCTTTCCGGCAGAAAACCCTGTGGATTCAGAGTGATGCGGTACGACACGGCTTTCGACGTGATTGTGGTGGGCGGCGGCCATGCGGGCACCGAGGCTGCGCTCGCGGCCGCGCGCATGGGCCGGCGGACGCTCCTGCTCACGCACAACATCGAGACGCTGGGGCAAATGAGCTGCAATCCCGCCATCGGCGGCATCGGGAAGGGACATCTGGTCAAGGAGATCGATGCGCTCGGCGGCGTCATGGCGCAAGCAGCCGATGAGGCGGGAATCCAGTTCCGCACGCTCAACGCGAGCAAAGGACCGGCGGTGCGCGCGACGCGCGCCCAAGCCGACCGTCAGCTCTACAAGCGCGCGGTCCGCCGCCGCCTCGAGGCTCAGCCGAACCTGTCGCTGTTTCAACAGGAGGTCGCCGATCTCGTCCTGCGCAACGGCCGCGCGGTCGGCTGCGTCACGTTGAGCGGCATCGAGTTCACCGCCCGCGCCGTGGTGCTCACCGTGGGCACCTTTCTCGCCGGCCGCATTCACGTCGGTCTCGAGAGCCATGCAGGCGGCCGCGCCGGCGACCCGCCTTCGCTCGCGCTCGCCGCGCGGCTGCGCGAGCTGCCGCTCAAAGCGGGCCGTCTCAAGACCGGCACGCCGCCCCGGATCGACGGACGCAGCATCGACTATGCGGGACTGCGCGAGCAGCATAGCGACGACCCTCGCCCTGTCTTCTCCTACCTGGGCACGCGCGGGCAGCAACCGCGCCAGATTCCCTGCCACATCACGGCGACGAACGAGCGCACGCACGACATCATCCGCGCCGCCAGCGGGCGATCGCCCATGTTCACGGGCCTGATCGAAGGGGTCGGGCCGCGTTACTGCCCTTCGGTCGAAGACAAGGTCGCGCGCTTCGCGGACCGGCTGTCGCACCAGATCTTCATCGAGCCGGAGGGGCTCGATACGCACGAGGTCTATCCGAACGGCATTTCCACGAGCCTGCCGTTCGACGTCCAGATGGACTTCGTCCGCAGCATCCGCGGCTTCGAGAGGGCGCACATCACGCGTCCGGGCTACGCCATCGAATACGATTTCTTCGATCCCCGGGGTCTGAAGTCGAGCCTGGAGAGCAAATTCGTGAGCGGCCTTTACCTTGCCGGACAGATCAACGGCACCACCGGCTACGAGGAAGCCGCGGCACAGGGTTTGCTCGCCGGCGTCAATGCCGCTCTCGCCTGCGATGAGCGCGAGCCGTGGTGTCCGAAGCGCAGCGACGCCTACCTCGGAGTGCTGGTCGACGATTTGGTGACGCGCGGCGCGCCCGAGCCGTATCGGATGTTCACGAGCCGCGCCGAGTATCGGCTTTCGCTGCGCGAAGACAATGCGGATCTGCGTCTCACCGAGCTCGGCCGCGGGATGGGGCTCGTGGATGATGCCCGTTGGAGTTTCTTCGCGCGCAAGCGCGATGCGGTGTCCGGCGAGCTCGCCCGCTTGTCGGCGGTGCTGGTCCGCCCCGGCGATGCCGACGCCGCGCTCCTCCGCAAACTCGGTCAGCCGCTGTCGCGGGAGCTGCATGCGCTCGACCTCCTTCGGCGTCCCGAGCTCTCTTACGAGGATCTGTGCGCGGTCGCACCGCTCGACTTCGCGGAAGGGGACTGGCGCCTCGATGACCCTCTCGCGGAGCAGGTCAGACAGCAGGTCGACGTGCAAGCGAAGTATTCGGGCTACCTCAGGCGCCAGAGCGAGGAAATCGAGCGCCGCACGCGGCACGACGAGCTGGCGTTGCCGGCCGACATGGACTATGCCGCCGTGAGCGGGCTATCGAACGAGGCCCGCCAGTGTCTTCAATCGGTGCGGCCGCAGACCCTCGGCCAGGCGGCACGCATTCCGGGCCTCACGCCGGCGGCCGTGTCGCTGCTGCTCGTGCATCTGAAGAAGCGCGATCGAGCCGCTTGATCACGGTTGCCGCGGCCGAGTGGCATTTTCGCGTCTCACTCTTTAACATCAGCGCTCCTAATTAGACCCCCTGCGGCTCGGAGAATTGAATGCTTGGTCGACCGAATGTTCTGGCCTGGGTTGCCGGTGCAACCGCCTTGAGCTTCTGCATAGTGCATTCGGCGCGAGCGGCGGACGCATTGACGCCCGATCCGGCGGCGGGTGAGAAGAAGTTCTACACCTGCTACGGCTGCCACGGCGTCGAGGACTACAGAAACGCGTACCCCGATTACAGCGTGCCGAAATTGCGGCACCAGCACGCGGCATACATCGTCGCCGCGCTCCACGAGTACAAGGCCGGCGAGCGCCCCCACCCGACCATGCATGCGCAGGCTTCCTCGCTTTCCGATCAGGACATCGCGGACATTGCCGCGTACCTGCAAGGCCCCGAACCCGTGAAGCCGACGACGGAGGTCTCGGGGACCACGCCGAAGCAGGCAGCTCCGTGCGCGGCCTGTCATGGTGTCAACGGGACGGGCGTGGCGGCGCCCCTCGATCCGAAGCCGCCGGTACTCGCCGGACAGCACGCCGATTATCTCACCGAGGCGCTCAGGTCCTATCACAACAAGCGCCGCAAGAACGTCGTCATGAACGGCATGGCGCAGCTGCTGACGACCGACGAGGACATCAGGGTCGTCGCCGAGTATTTCGCACACCAGCACTCGGCGCTCGAGACGGCGACACCCGACAGCAAGTAGCGCCGCTCGGGGCGCTCAGCGCATCGAGCTCAGGAACTCGGCGAACACGCGGTAATACGCCTCGCGGTTCTGCCAGCGGGCGAAATCCTCGCCCTCGTCCAGCGCCTTCAGATACCACACGGTTTGATTGCGCGCGCGCAGCCGGTAGGTGAGCTGCTCGGTTTGGGAAATCGGCACCCGGCGATCGTTTTTGCCTTGGACGAGGAGCACGGGCCGCGTGATACGGTCGGCGTTGCTCAGGGGTGAGATGCGGCGCAGGAACAGCCGCCCGTCCACCTCGCGCTCGTCGCCGAATTCCTCGCGCGCGGCGGAGCGCGACTCGGGCGCAGTGCCGCTCACGTAGGCGATCGCATCGGTGATGGGCGCCAGAGCCACCGCGCCACGCAGCCGTTCGCCGTAGTTGACCAGGGCTTCGAGCGCCATCAATCCGCCGGACCCGGTGCCCGAGACGATCACGTGTTTCGCATCGAACCGACTGTCGAGCGAGAGCCAGACGAGGAGCGCACCCACATCCTTGATTGCGTCCTCGCGCAAGGAGCCTTTGGCGAGTCCGCTGAATTCCTTGCCGTATCCCGTGGAGCCGCGCACGTTCGGCGCGAGCACGGCGAACCCCAGCTCGTTCACCACGTATTGAATGAACGGATCGAAAACGGGCCGGAATTGCCCGGAGTCATGCAGCACGATCAGTACCGGATGCGACCCGCCGCCGGGCGGCTCGTACGTGTACAGCGGGATCAGCCGGGACTTGCCGTCCACTCGGTCGAAGGTCGGAAATTGCGTCAAGCGCGGCACGACGAGCTTGGTGCGATCGAGCGAACCCATCTCGCTCGCCGTCCAGGCCTCCACCCGATTGCTCGCGACGTCGAGCACATACGCATCGCGCGGCTCGTTGGCGGCGGCAAAGCCGAACAGCAACCGCTTGCTTTCGAAGTCGAAGCTCAAGGAGTCCACGACACCCACCGTCGGCAATCGCGGCGGGACGAGGTCCTGGTGCGTACGCAGGTCGATGAGGTCGAGCTTGTCCGAGCCGCCCTCGTTGGCGACGTAGGCGAGATAGTGCCCGTCCTTCGAGAGGGCGAGCTGCTCGACGTCGGCGAAAATCCGTCCGGTCAAGTCGATCTTTTCCGCGGTGAACAGATTCACGAAGGTGAGCTTCGCGAAGGGACTGTCGCGGTTGGAGATGAAGTACACCCCCGTCCCGTCGCGGGAGAACTTGGCACCCGCGATGGCGCCCTTGGAAGGTGAGGGATCGACCTCGCGCTTCTGACCGCTCGTCAGATCGAGGACATAAAGATAGTCCTCGTAATCGGATACATGCTTGCGCACCAGAAGCTTACGATCGTCCGGCGACCAATCGAGCGCGGACCAGGCCTCACCGTCACCGCCCATGGCGAGTCGCGGCAAGGCGCCGCTCTCCGGGTCGACGATGTCGATGTCGCAGGTACCCGTGTCGCGGGCGATGGCGACGAAGGCGATCTGACGGCCGTCGGAGGACCACAGCGCGCCGCCATTGATCGATTTTCCGTCGGTGAGTCGCCGGGCGGCCGCCTCACCCAAGCGCTGATAGTAGATCTGTGCGGCCCCCTCGCCACCCGAGTCCACGGTATAGATGAACGCGTTGCGGCCGGGATCGGGGGTGAATGCGCCGAACATGACCGGCTCGCGCAGGAACGTGATCTGGCGACGGTCGCCGAGCGGATGATCGACCAGATGCAGTGCATCGGCGTCGCCGAAGCGGGTGGCGATGAGAATCTGCCCCTTGCCGGTAAATCCCAGCGGACGCGCCTGCCGGCCTCCCAGATAGGCTCCCAGGGAATCGGTCGAGGGCGAAGATGGCTCGGGAATGCCGTCCAGAATCAGATTGCCGCGGGTGACGGGAAGGGCAAGCGCTGTCCCGGCGGCAAGCGCCGCGGCAACGGCGAGCAGGGACGCCGCCTTGAGCGGCATGAGAAAAAGACGACTCATTGTTCCTATGTTCCGTAACCCCGAGGATAATGGCCGGCGAGGATAATGGATAAAATGGACGGCTTCGAGCACTTACTGGATTCGTACGACGTGAGCGACATGCTCGACGACATCGCGAGCGCCGACCCGCCGGCGTACTTGCGGCGTTGTTTCGCAGAGGGCTGCTCGACGCCGAGCTTGTCGTGGGCGCGCGTCCAGCAGCTGGCGCTGTGCGCCATGGTGCTCGATTCCATCGTCAATCATCATGACTATCCGGCGCTCGAGCCCGAGCTGATCGCCGATTGGCGCTTGCATTACGGACACGCGTGCGCGCACTTGCAAGAGATTGCCGTGCTCGCCCTGCGCCGCGCACAGGAGACCTCGAAGGCGCACGACCCGGACGCGGCGGCGGCGCTGTCCGAGCTCGAGCATCGCCTGGCCGCCGCTTAGATGCGGCAATTGCCTCAATCGGTGGGGGACGGTGTATTCGCCGTCGACACCGGGCACGGCCGCCCGCGCGGCGATGCCAGCTATCTCCTCGTCGAGGGCGGGCGTGCCGCGTTCGTGGATACGGGGACGCACTGGTCCGTACCGAATCTGCTCGAGGCGCTGTCGGCGCTCGATGTCGGCGTCGAGTGTGTCGATTACGTCCTGCTCACTCACGTCCATCTGGATCATGCGGGCGGCGCCGGCACGCTCCTGCGATCGCTTCCGCGAGCGCGCCTTCTGGTGCATCCGCGCGGCGCGGCTCATCTCACCGATCCCGCGAAGCTCATCGCCGCGACCCGCGCGGTGTACGGCGAGGACGCGTTCGCCGCGCAGTTCGGAGAGATCGCCGCCGTTCCGGCGGCGCGGATCACGACGGTCGAGGACGGGCAAGCGCTCGTATTCGGCGGGCGCACGCTCGAGTTTTTGTACACGCCCGGCCACGCCCTGCACCACGTGTGCATTCTGGACCGCGGCCGGCGCGAGCTCTTCGCCGGCGACACGTTCGGGCTCAGTTACCGCGAGTCCGATACCGCGGCCGGCGCGTTCGTGTTCCCCACCACCTCGCCTTCGCAGTTCGACCCCGGCCAGCTGCATGCCTCGGTCTCCAGGATCGCGGACCTCGATCCGCGGTGCGTCTATTTGACGCATTACGGTCGCGTCGATGCCGTGCGGACCCTCGCCTCGGAGTTGCACGCGGAAATCGACGCGTTCGTTCGCATCGCGCGAGCGGCGGACGCCACGGAACGCGTGCGCCGCATCGAGCTCGCGCTATTCGAGCATCTGTCGCGGCGCCTGCAAGCACACGGCTTTGCGGGCGACGCACAGGCGCGCCACGCCTTGCTGGACTGCGACGTCGCACTCAACGCCGCCGGGCTGGATGCATGGCTGCGACGCGCAGCATGACGGGCGCGCTCGGAACCGCGCTCCTCGCGGCCGCCGCCGGCGCCGCAAGCCTCGCGGGTTGCGCGTCGAATCCACAGCGCGCGCACGACGCCGTGGCCGCCGCCCCGCCGCGCGCGGCAAATTCCATCTCCTATGACTTCAGTGCGCTCATCCCCGCACCCTTCGGTACTTCGTTCAAAGACATCCCTGTGCCACTCACCGAGGTCCTGGTGTTTCACGAAGCATCGCAGAGCCGGGCGGGCGAGGACAAGGATTGCTTCCGCCCGAAAGTCTCGATCAGCTTTCTCGGTCAGCCGCCGACGGAGCATCTGCTCTGTTTCGATCACGACCAGCTGAAGCGGGTCGAGGCCGCGGTCGAGCTGACCGCCGCGCAAGCGCCGGCGGTGTTCACCGCGGCATGCGCGCAGTGGCAGGGTGGTGCTCGCGCAGCGGGGTTGGAATCGGACGCATGCGCGGGGCGGCGCGGCGACGTCGATTTCAGCGCGCGGCGCGCCGCCGTCCCCGATGGTTCCACCGCGGTGGTGTCGATCACGCTCATCGGCGCTTCCGGGCCATGAGCCGCGACGCCGAGCGCGAGCTCCTCACCGCCGGTGCGGCGCAATTCGATCTGACGCTGAAGCGCGTGCAGACGGATTCGCTCCTCGCGCTCCTGGATGAGCTCGAGATCGCCAATGCGCAGTTCAACCTGACCGCCATCCGCGACCGCTCGGGGATGCTGCACAAGCACGTGCTCGACAGCCTGAGCGCGCAACCCTTCCTCAAGGGTGCGCGCATCGCTGACGTCGGGACGGGTGCGGGCTTCCCGGGTCTGCCGCTCGCCATCGTCAATCCCGGGCGGCACATTGCGCTCATCGAGGCGACCGGCAAGAAAGCGCGCTTCGTCGTGAACACCGCCGAGCGGCTGGGGCTCGCCAACGTCGAGGTCGTCAACGAGCGGGCCGAGCGTTATCACCCGCTGGCGGCGTTCGACACGGTCATTGCGCGTGCGCTCGCCTCGCTCGCCGATTTCGTCGCGTACGCAGGTCATCTGTGCGCACCCGATGGACGGCTCCTGGCCATGAAGGGCAAGCGGCCCGACGAGGAGCTGCGGGCGTTGCCAAAATCCTTCCGGGTCGTCGCGGTGCACCGGATCAAGCTGCCGGGGCTGGACGACGAGCGCCATCTTGTGGAACTCTCCCCGGCGGGTCCGAGATCCCCGATGAGGCCACCGGTGAGCACCTGATGAAGCGAGTCATCGCTGTCGCGAACCAAAAAGGCGGAGTCGGCAAGACGACCACCGCCGTCAATCTCGCTGCCTCGTTGACGGCCACGAAGCGGCGCGTCCTGCTCATCGATCTCGATCCGCAGGGCAACGCGACGATGGGCTGCGGCATCGAGAAGAACTCGCTTGCCCGCACGAGCTGCGACGTGCTGCTCGGCGACTGCGCCGCTTCCGAAGCCTTGGTCGCCGTGGAATACGGGGGCTTTCAGCTCATGCCCGGCAATCAGGACCTGACGGCCGCCGAGGTGCGCCTGCTCACCATGATGGCCGGCCGGGAGTTCAAGCTTCGCAACGCGTTGAAGCCGATCCGCGACGAGTTCGACGTGATACTCATCGATTGCCCCCCTTCGCTCAACATGCTCACGCTCAACGCGCTGGTCGCGGCCGACTCGGTGATGGTGCCGATGCAGTGCGAGTACTACGCGCTCGAGGGGTTGAGCGCCCTCGTGCAGACGATCGATCAGATCAAGGGCAGCATCAATCCCGAGCTCGAGATCGAGGGCCTTTTGCGGACGATGTTCGATCCGCGCAATAACCTCGCCAACGAGGTCTCGGCGCAGCTCGTCGAGCATTTCGGGGACAAGGTCTTCCGCACGCTGATCCCCCGCAATATCCGCCTTGCGGAAGCACCGAGCTTCGGCAAACCCGCGCTGTTTCACGACAAGGAGTCGCGCGGCGCGCTCGCCTACCTCGCACTCGCCGGTGAAATGATCCGGCGCGACGAGCTGCCCGCCGTTCCCGTAGAATCCGAAACCTCGTCGTCTGGGATCCAAGAATGACCGGCAAGAAGCCCGCTCTGGGTCGTGGCCTCGCCGAGCTGTCGCCGTTGATGGCGCGCCGCGCCGCCGCTCCCGAGCCCAAACCCGAGGCCGCACCGCCGGTCGGCGATCGCATCGCGAACCTGCCGCTCGACCTGTTGCAGCGAGGCAAGTACCAGCCGCGCATCGACATGCGCCCGGAGACCCTGAGCGAGCTGGCCCAATCGATCAAGGCACAGGGGATCATGCAGCCCATCGTGGTGCGGCTGCTGCCGGCCGCCGGCCGCGGGGAGGCCGGGCACCCCAACGCCGGCGAATCCCAGCGCTACGAGATCATCGCCGGCGAGCGGCGCTGGCGCGCGGCCCAAATGGCAGGGCTGGCCGAGATTCCGGCCATCATCCGGGAGGTGCCGGATGAGGCCGCCGTGGTCATGGCGCTCATCGAGAACATCCAGCGCGAGGATCTGAATCCGCTGGAAGAGGCGCGGGCGCTTTCGCGTCTGATCGAGGAATTCGGCCTCACCCATCAATCGGCCGCCGAGGCCGTGGGCCGGTCGCGGGCCGCGGTCAGCAATTTGCTGCGCCTCATGGAGCTCGCCGACGAGGTCAAGCAGCTGCTGGAACAGCGCAGCATCGAGATGGGTCACGCGCGCGCCTTGCTGGCGCTCACCTCGCGGCGCCAGCAGATCGAGGTGGCCGGCTTGGTGGCCAAGAAGTCCCTGTCCGTGCGCGATACCGAGGCGCTGGTGCGCCGGCTCACGAGTCCGGCGGCCGCCGGCGGCGCCCCGAGCCCGCCGCGGGACCCCGACATTCACCGGCTGGAGCTCGAGCTGGCGGACAAGCTCGGCGCCCGCGTTATGTTTCAGCACGCGGCGTCGGGCAAGGGCAAGCTGGTCGTGACCTACAACAGCTTGGATGAGCTGGAGGGCATCCTCGCGCATATCACCTGAAATCACCTTGATGCAGGGGGCCCGCGTATCTATAATGCGGCCGCTCTTTTGATGGGCGACGGTTGATATGTGCAAATCGAGGGTAGCGCGCCGTCGTTCGCCGGATGCAGTCCGGCTCCCCCCGCGATGAGTGGTGCGCCGGTACGCGGTTACCGGCTGGTCATTCGCATCGTGCTCCTGCAGTCGGGATGCACGCTGCTGGTCGCGTCTCTGTTTTTTGCCTTGAAGGGGTCCCCGTCAGGAGTTGCAGCACTGGCGGGCGGCTTGATCGTGGCTACAGGCACCGCGCTGTTCGGATGGCGCGCCTTTGCGCCGGGCGTGGCCGGTGGCGCCGTGCTCGGCCGAGCCATGTATACCGGCAAAGCGCTGCAGTGGGTTTGGTATGTGCTGGCGCTCTACGTCGCTCTCGGCCGCCTGAGGCTCGAGGCGGCACCGCTATTGATCGGGCTGTTTGCGGCCCAATTTGGATACTGGGCGGCCTTGTTCCGCCTCAGGTGACCGGAGATCGGGGATCGTGACTATGGGTTTTGGAATGATGGTCGAGGAAGGCGCTGGGGGAGGGGTGACCGAGTACATCCAGCACCACCTCACGCATCTGACTGTCGACCTGAAGCCGCAGGGCGGCTTCTGGGCATTGCACCTCGACAGCGTCATTTTCAACCTCGCCATCGCCTTGGTTTTCATTATTCTGTTCTACATCGCAGCCCACCGGGCCACCAGTGGCGTTCCGGGCAAGTTCCAGGCTTTCGCCGAGCTCATGCTCGATTGGGTCAACGGTCTGGTGAAGGATGCCTTCCACGGCGAGAGCAAGTTCATCGGGCCGCTCGCGTTGACGATTTTCTGCCTGGTCATCCTCGACAACTTCATGGATATCCTGCCGGTCGATGCGCTGCCGACGATCGGTCACGCCTTCGGAGCCGAGCACTTGCGCACCGTGGCAACCGCCGATGTGAACACGACCATCGGCATGGCGCTCGGCGTGTTCCTCCTCATCCAATACATGGGCATTAAGTTCAAGGGCCCGGGCTTGTTTTTCAAGGAATGGTTCACTGCGCCCTTCCATGCGCACGGCATCGGCGCCGTGGCGCTGGCTCCCATCAATTTCGTGCTGCGGGTCATCGAGGAAGCGGTGCGACCGCTGTCGTTGTCGTTGCGGTTGTTCGGCAACATGTACGCGGGCGAGCTCATCTTTCTGTTGATCGCTTGCTTCACGCTCAACGCGGCGCTCGATCATTGGTCGACTTACTTGCTCGGCTTCGGCCAGATCTTCGCCGGCATCCTCTGGACCGGCTTTCATTACCTCATCATCTGGCTGCAGGCATTCATTTTCATGGTGTTGACCATCGTGTATGTCGGCATCGCCGCCGAGAAGCACTAAGTTCGCGAATTTTCGAGACACACAAGACCGACGGAGACGATAAATGCAAAATTTGACCCAACTCGCTCAATTCCTGAGCGCCACCGTAATCGCCGCAGGCCTCGTCATTGGGCTCGGCGGCGCCGGCGCCGCCATCGGCTTCGGCCTGCTCGGCGGCAAGTTTCTGGAGAGCTCGGCGCGGCAGCCGGAACTGACTCCCATGCTGCAGACGAAGATGTTCATCGTCGCCGGTCTGTTGGACGCGGTCCCCATCATCGGCGTCGCCGTCGGCTTCCTGCTGCTCTACTCGAACCCGTTCATGGGTCTCCTGGGCGGCAAGTAATTTGACGCGCCGTGTCGCGCGTCCCTCGAGGGCGCCGATCGCCGGGAGCAGGGCATGAACATAGCCATTACGCTGGTCATTCAGGGGTTCGTGTTTTTCTTCGTCGCCTGGCTGGTGATGAAGTACTTGTGGCCGGTTCTTCTCGCCAAGATCGAGACTCGGCAGAAGGTCATCGCCGAAGGCCTGGCGGCGGCCGCCAAGAGCGAGAAGGACTTGAACGAGGCCGAGGCGCGATCGAAGGAGATCATCCGCGAGGCGCGCGAGCGCGCGGCGCAGATTCTCGATCAGGCCAGCAAACGCTCGAATGAGATGATCGAGGAGGCCAAGGGCACCGCCTCATCCGAGGCGCAGCGGCTGATTGCCGGGGCGCACGAAGAGGTCACTCTCGAAACCACGCGGGCACGCGAGTCGCTGCGGCGCGAAGTGGGCGGGCTCGCGGTAGAGGGTGCCTCGCGCTTGCTCGGGCGCGAGATCGATCCCAAGGCTCACGCGGACCTGCTCGACCAGCTCGCCACCGAGGTTGGGCGTGGCTGAGCGAGCCACCATCGCGAGGCCTTACGCGAAAGCGGCGTTCGAGGCCGCCCACGACGCGCGCGCCTTCGGCCCATGGTCTACCGGACTCGCGGTCGCCGCCGAGATCGTGGTCGATCCGCGCGTAACGGCGCTGATCAAGAATCCTGAGTTGCCGGCGCCCGATGTTGCGGATTTCATCATCGGCGTCGCGGGGGACAAGCTCGACGCGCGCATGCAGAATTTCGTGCGCGTGCTCGCCGAGAATCACCGGCTGCTGTTGCTGCCCGAGATCCTCGCTCACTACGAGGTGATGCGCGCGGAGGTCGAGAACACGGTGGACGTCGAAGTGATCTCCGCCGTCAGGCTCGACGCCGGCCATGCCGAGAAGCTGGCGGCGGCGCTCAACGAAAGACTCAAGCGCCGTGTGAACATGCGCAACACCGTGGACCCATCGCTCCTGGGCGGCGCGGTAATTAATGCCGGCGATCTCGTGATCGACGGCTCCTTGAAGGGGCGGCTCGAGCGCCTCAGAACGGAACTGACCAGCTAACTCAAAGTTTCGGCTGCGCGCCGTCGCAGCCGCAAGAGGATCGATATGTCCATCAAGGCATCTGAAATCAGCGATCTCATCAAGGCTCGCATCGAGAAGTTCCAATCCGCCGCCGAGGCGCGCAACGTGGGCACGGTGGTGAGCGTGACCGACGGCATCGTGCGCGTGCACGGCCTCGCCGATGCGCGCTACGGCGAGATGCTGGAATTCTCCGGCAACACCTTCGGCCTGGCGCTGAACCTCGAGCAGGACTCGGTGGGCGCGGTGGTGCTCGGCGACTACACGCACATCTCGGAGGGCCAGGAGGTCAAGACCACGGGCCGCATTCTCGAGGTGCCCGTGGGTCCGGAGCTCCTCGGCCGGGTGGTCGATGCGCTCGGCAATCCCATCGACGGCAAGGGCCCGATCAATTCCAAGCTGAAATCGCCGCTCGAGCGCGTGGCGCCCGGCGTCATCTTCCGCAAGAGCGTGTCGCAGCCGGTGCAGACCGGTCTCAAGGCCATCGACGCGATGGTGCCGATCGGCCGCGGCCAGCGCGAGCTCATCATCGGCGATCGCCAGACCGGCAAGACCGCGGTGGCCATCGACACCATCATCAATCAGAAGAACTCCGGCGTTAAGTGCGTCTATGTCGCCATCGGCCAGAAGCAGAGCTCGATCGCGAACGTGGTGCGCAAGCTCGAGGAGCACGGCGCGATGGCGCACACCATCATCGTCGCGGCGTCGGCTTCGACCCCGGCGGCAATGCAATATCTCGCACCGTACGGCGGCTGCGCCATGGGCGAGTATTTCATGGACAACGGCGAGGACGCGCTCATCGTCTACGACGATCTGTCCAAGCAGGCCGTCGCGTACCGTCAGATCTCGCTGCTGCTTCGCCGGCCGCCCGGCCGCGAAGCCTACCCGGGCGACGTCTTCTACCTGCACTCGCGTCTTCTCGAGCGATCCGCGCGCGTGAACGAGCAATACGTGGAGGAGATGAGCAAGGGCCGCATCAAGGGCAAGACGGGATCGCTCACCGGACTGCCGATCATCGAGACCCAGGCGGGCGACGTGACGGCGTTCGTGCCGACCAACGTGATCTCGATCACCGACGGACAGATCTTCCTCGAGACGGACCTGTTCAACGCCGGCATGCGTCCGGCCATCAATGCCGGCATCTCCGTGTCGCGCGTGGGCGGCGCCGCGCAGACCAACATCATCAAGAAGCTCGGCGGCGGCGTGCGTCTCGCGCTTGCGCAGTATCGCGAGCTCGCGGCGTTCTCGCAGTTCGCATCCGACCTCGACGAGGCGACCCGCCGGCAGCTCGAGCGTGGCGTGCGCGTGACCGAGCTCATGAAGCAGAAGCAGTATGCGCCGATGTCCGTCGCGGAAATGGCGCTCACGCTGTACGCCGCCAACAACGGCTACTTCGACAAGGTCGAGCGGCGCAAGGTGGTGGAGACCGAGGCGGCGTTGCAATCTTTCGCGCGCAGCTCCTACGGGGAGCTTCTCAAGTCGATCAACGCGAAACCGGATCTCTCGAAGGAAGTCGAGGCGTCGCTCAAGAAGTGTTGCGACGAATTTTTCGCAACGCTCTAAGAGATATGTATGGCAGGCGCTAAAGAAATTCGCGGCAAGATCGCGAGTATCAAAAATACGCAGAAGATTACCAAGGCCATGGAGATGGTCGCGGCTAGCAAGATGCGCAAGGCACAGGAGCGCATGCGCGCAGCTCGCCCTTACGCCGAGAAAATTCGGCGGATCGTCGGCCATTTGCGCCAGGTGAATCTGGACTACAAGCATCCGTTCACAGTGGAACGACCGGTGCAGGCGGTCGGCCTCATCGTCATCAGCACGGATCGTGGGCTCGCAGGCGCGCTCAATTTGAATCTCTTCAAAGCCGCGCTCGTCAGCATCAGGGAAGCGCGAGACCATAACGCGAAGATCTACGTCTGCGCGATCGGCCTCAAGGCCGTGCAATTCTTCCGCCGGCTGTCCGGCATCGAGCTGGTCGCCACCGCGACGCATCTCGGCGACCGGCCGCACGTGAAGGACCTTGTGGGGCCGATCAAGGTGATGCTGGATTACTACCGGGAGGCGAAGATCGACCGGCTGCTGCTCGTGAACAACGTCTTCGTGAACACCATGAGTCAGAAGGGCACGGTGTCGCAGCTGCTGCCCTTGCAGACCATCGACAAGAACGAGCTCCAGGAGCGCTGGGACTACATCTACGAGCCGGACGCCGCCGAGATTCTCGACCGTCTTCTGATGCGCTACATCGAATCCCAGGTTTTCCAGGCCGCCGTGGAGAATGTGGCGTCCGAGATGGCAGCGCGCATGGTTGCGATGAAAAGCGCATCCGACAACGCGGGCACGCTCATCGATGAGCTGCAACTCATTTACAACAAGGCCCGACAGGCCGCGATCACGAAAGAGCTTTCGGAGATCGTCGGCGGCGCGGCGGCGGTTTAGGCAAGAGGTTCCAATATGTCCAGCGGCAAATCCAGCGGCAAAATCGTGCAAATCATCGGCGCAGTCATCGACGTGGAGTTCCCGCGCGATCAGATACCCGAGATCTACGACGCGCTCAAGCTCGATGATGTGGATCTCACCCTCGAGGTGCAGCAGCAGCTCGGCGACGGTATCGTGCGTGCGATCGCCATGGGGCCCTCGGAGGGACTGCGCCGGGGCTTGAGCGTCACGGGTACCGGCAAGGGCATCAGTGTTCCGGTGGGCTCGGCGACGCTCGGCCGCATTATGGACGTGCTCGGCAGGCCGCAGGATGAGAAGGGCCCGGTGAATGCGGCGGAGACGCTGCCGATTCACAGGCCCGCCCCGGCGTACGATGAACAGGCGGGCGGTCAGGATCTCCTGGTCACCGGCATCAAGGTGATCGACCTGCTCGTGCCCTTCGCGAAGGGCGGCAAGGTAGGCCTCTTCGGCGGTGCCGGCGTCGGCAAGACCGTCAACATGCTCGAGCTGATCAATAACATCGCCAAGCAGTACAGCGGTCTATCCGTGTTCGCGGGCGTGGGCGAGCGGACCCGCGAAGGCAACGACTTCTATCACGAGATGATCGAGTCGGGCGTCATCGACAAGGACAACCTGAGCAACTCGAAGGTCGCCATGGTGTATGGACAGATGAACGAGCCGCCGGGGAACCGCCTGCGCGTCGCGCTTACCGGTCTTACGATGGCGGAGTACTTCCGCGATGAGAAGCAGGCATCGGGCAAGGGCCGCGACGTTCTGTTCTTCGTCGACAACATCTACCGTTACACGCTCGCGGGTACGGAAGTGTCGGCGCTGCTCGGACGCATGCCGTCGGCGGTAGGCTACCAGCCGACTCTCGCCGAGGAAATGGGCGTACTGCAGGAGCGCATCACGTCCACCAAGACCGGCTCGATCACCTCGATCCAGGCGGTGTACGTGCCCGCGGACGATTTGACCGATCCGTCGCCGGCGACCACCTTCGCGCACTTGGATGCGACCGTGGTGCTATCCCGTCAGATCGCCTCGCTCGGCATCTATCCGGCGGTCGATCCGCTCGACTCCACCAGCCGTCAGCTCGATCCGCTCGTTGTCGGCGAGGAGCACTACGAGACCGCGCGTGCCGTGCAGCAGGTGTTGCAGCGCTACAAGGAGCTGCAGGACATCATCGCGATTCTCGGCATGGATGAGCTGTCGGAAGAGGACAAGCAGACCGTATACCGCGCGCGCAAGATTCAGCGCTTTCTGTCCCAGCCGTTCAACGTCGCGAAGGTGTTCACCGGCCAAGACGGCAAGATCGTCCCGTTGAAGGACACGATCCGTGGCTTCAAGGCCATCATTGCGGGCGAATATGATCACCTGCCCGAGCAGGCGTTCTATATGATCGGCGGCATCGAGGAAGCCGTCGAGAAAGCAAAGACGCTAAGCTAAGGCGAATATGGCCGACACCATCCACGTCGATATCGTGAGCGCCGAGGGCGAGTTGTTCTCCGGCGAGGCCGCCCTCGTGATCGCACCGGGCTCGCTCGGCGAGCTGGGTATCGCTCCCCGTCACGCGCCGCTCCTTACGACGCTGAAAGCCGGCAACGTGCGCATTCAGGCCGATGCGCAGGACGAGCAGGTCTTTTATGTGGGCGGGGGTGTGCTCGAGGTGCAGCCGAATCGAGTCACGGTGCTCGCCGACACCGCCGCGCGTGCCCGGGATCTTGACGAAGCAGAGGCGCAGGCCGCCAAGCAGCGCGCCGAAGAACTGGTGCGCACCCGCACCGACAAGCAAGAGATCGCCGACGCGCAGGCCGAGCTGCTGCGCGCCGTCGCACAACTGAGAGCCATCGAGCGCCTGCGCAAGAAACGTTGACGCCGACCTCCTTAGGAGCCGTCATGCCGCTTACCGTCGTCATACTCGCCGCGGGGCAGGGCAAGCGCATGAACTCGGACCTGCCGAAGGTCCTGCAGCCGCTCGCAGGACAACCGCTCCTGCAGCACGTGATCCGCACGGCCCGTGCGCTCAACCCGGCGGCCATCAGCGTGGTATATGGCCACGGCGGGGCGCAGGTTCGCGCGGCGTTCGATCACGAGGACGTCGACTGGGTACTGCAGGCCGATCAGCTCGGCACAGGCCACGCGGTCATGCAGGCGATGTCCCGTATTCCCGACGATCACACCGTCCTGGTTCTCTACGGCGATGTGCCTCTGATCGGCATCGCGTCGCTCCAGGCCCTCACCACCGCCGCGAATTCGGGCGCTCTCGCCATCCTCTCCGTCAACCTGGACCAGGCCGAGGGCTATGGCCGGATCGTGCGCGATGTCCACGGCCGCGTGCGCTCGATCGTCGAGCACAAGGACGCGAGCGCCGAGCAGCTGCAACTCAAGGAGGCCAACTCGGGGCTCATGGCGGCCCCGGCCGCCCGCCTGAGAGGATGGCTCTTGGGGCTGGGTACCGCCAACTCGCAGCGCGAGTATTACCTCACGGACGTGGTGGGAATCGCGGCGAAGGCGGGAGACCGCGTGGTTGCGGTGCTGGCTGCCGGTGCGACGGAAGTGCTGGGCGTGAACGACCGGATGCAGCTCGCCCAAGTCGAGGCCTGTTATCGCGCCAATCGCACGCGCGCCCTGATGGTCGCGGGGGCAACGCTCGCGGATCCGGCGCCGGGTCGACGTGCGCGGGGGTGAGGTGTGCGTCGAGCGTGATGTGTTCATCGACGTCAACGTCGTCCTCATCGGCGAGGTGCGTCTCGGGGCGCGCGTGAAAATCGGACCCAATTGCATCATCCAGAACGCGCGCATCGGCGCGGATACCGAAGTGCTCGCGAACTCCATCATCGACAATGCGCAGATCGGCGAGCACTGTCGCATCGGCCCCTTCGCCCGATTGCGGCCTGCAAACGGTTCTCGACCGCGACGTCCACGTCGGCAACTTCGTCGAGATCAAGAACAGCGAGATCGGCGCCGGCAGCAAGGCGAACCACCTCAGCTATGTGGGTGACTCGAAGCGTCGGGGGCGAGGTAAACATCGGCGCCGGCACCATCACATGCAACTATGACGGCGCCAACAAATGGCCGACGGCGATCGACGATGGGGCTTTCATCGGCTCTGGCAGCATGCTCGTTGCTCCTGTGCGCATCGGTTCCGGTGCGACCATCGGCGCGGGGTCGACCATCACGGCCAATGCACCCGAAGGCAAGCTCACCCTGACGCGCGCCACGCAGGTCACATCGGCCTCCTGGAAGCGGCCGTCGAAGCTCGCGCCCGACGAGCACGCCGCTGCCGTGGAGAAGGCCCTCGATCAACGACGGTTTCACCGCGCAAGCCTTGAGCGGGTGGGCCGGCTCCTCGGCGGCAGCCGTGCCGCGTGCGGTGCGCTTCGAGCGTAAGCCTGCGGTGGGTCGCTACTGGCACAATGGAGCGAGCCCTGGCATCGTTGGTCCTCGCAAGGTATGCGCATCCGTCCCTTACAGAGCAGGCAGTTTCGCGTGTCGGCCATTGTCGTGCTGGCCGCGCTGCTGTTCCGCGCCTACATCCCCGTCGGGTTCATGCCGGCCGCCGGGGCGCCGTTCCGGCTGGAACTCTGTCCGGCGTCCGGCACGCCTGTCCCTGCGCACCACTGCACCATCACGATTCGCAGCATCATGCGGATCTTCAGAATTGCCCCTTCGGCAGCGTGCCCGCTCAAGGGCCGCTTTCCGACCTCTTAGTCTTCGATCCTCCAGGACAAATACCCTTCGTCGGGGCCTTTTCCGGCGAAACCCGGCGATTGGCGACTCGACTGCCGTGAGCTCATCAACCTCGCGGACCCCCTTCTCTCGCCTAGTTTCCTACCGTCCGGCGAAGCGCGCGTGGAAGCGATGTATTCCACGGCGCGCGCGTCGATCCGTCTGGATTCTTTGGGGAGCGTGTCATGTCAATTACCTGCATGGGCCTTCGACCTGCCCGAATGCGCTTGCTGGGGCCATGCCGTGTGGCGGGCATGACGCTAGTCGTTGCAATGCTCGCCATGCCGTCTGCCCTTCATGCGGCCGATGTGGGTAGTGTCCGAGGCGTCGTCCATGACTCACGACATCTGCCGGTCGCGAAGGCGCAAGTGACACTCAAGTCCGAGACCTCCGAGTGGTCGCAGATCTGCGACGACGGACGGCAGGGGGGAGTTCAGCTTCATTTCCGTCCCGATCGGCGATTACGTCTTGACCGTCGGCCGGACCGAGTTCGAGACGAAGTCGCAGCTCGTCACCGTCACCTCGGGCTTCTCGCCCGTCGCCCACGTGCAACTCGCCAAAGGCACTCCACACTACCGACCGTCACCGTGACCGCCGCCACCGATACCGCATTGCCCGTCACGGCCACTCCGACGACGGTCATCGGCCGCGAAGACATCGAGCGCACCCCCGGAGCAGAGCAGACGAACAGTCTTGCAATGATCACCGACTTCGTCCCCGGAGCCTATGTGGTTCACGACCAGCTGCATGTCCGCGGAGGCCATCAGACCACCTGGGCCGTCGATGGCGTCGAGATTCCAAACACCAATATCGCCAGCAACTTGGGCCCGCAGATCGATCCCAAAGACATCGATTATCTCGAGATCCAGCGAGGCAGCTACGCGGCGGATCTGGGAGAGCGTACCTACGGCGTGTTCAACGTCGTGCCGCGCACCGGCTTCGAGCGTGAGAACCAAGGCGAGATCATCGCGAGCGGCGGGAATTTCGGGCAAACGAACGACTATGTCAGCATCGGCAGCCACGATGAGCGATTCGCCTACTATGCGAGCGTCAACGGGAACAGAAGCGATCTGGGCATACAAACGCCCGTATCACAGATCATCCACGATGCAGAGAACGGTTACGGGGGCTTTAGCACACTGATATTCAACGCGACGCCCGAGGACCAGTTCCGCCTCGTCTTCTCCGCGCGGCACGACAACTACGATATTCCGAATGCCCCCGGGTCAGATCGCCGCCGACGTACAGCGGGAGACGGACGTCTTTGCCATTCTCAGCTGGGTGCGAAAACTGAGCGCCGATGCCGCGTTGACCACGTCATTTTTCTATCATCAAAACGAGGCGGATCTCGACGGCGCGCCGAACGACTTTCCCATCAGCACGACGGATCAGCGCTCCTCGAGTTATGTCGGGGGTCAGGAGACGTTGCGATGGCACGTGACTCGGAACGACATCCAGGTCGGAGCGATCGGCTGGGGCCAGCGCGATCACGAAGCGTTCGATCTGCTCTTCAATGACGGCAGCAACGGACCCGTCAATCAGACCTTGCGCCCCACGGGCTCGCTGGTTGCCGCCTACATCGAGGACACATTCACGCCGACCGACTGGCTTAATTTCCCATCGGCGTTCGACAAACTCATTTCAACGGGTCTATCACCGAGAACGCCACGAGTCCCCGGCTCGGTGCCGCCGTCAGGCTCCCGGACCTGAGCTGGATCTTGCGGGGATTTTGGGGAAAGTATTACCAGGCGCCTCCCCTGACGACGCTCAGCGGCCCTCTGCTCGAGTACGCGCAAAACAGCAATCTCGGATTCTTGCCATTGCACGGCGAGCGCGACGAGGAATATCAAGTGGGAATCACGATTCCCGTGTATGGCTGGGCGATCGATGTCGATCACTTCCACACCAAAGCTCAGAATTTCTTCGATCATAACAACATCGGCAACTCGAACGCGTTTTTGCCCTTGACCATCGACGGCGCCCTGATCCAGGGCAACGAGCTCACCATCCGTTCCCCGAAGTTGTGGAGCGTGGGTCAAGCCCATGTGACCTACTCGAACCAGACCGCGGACGGGTACGGCGCGATCAATGGGGGGCTCACCGATTTCAGTCCTCCCGCGCGGCTTCTTCGCGCTCGATCACGACCAGCGCAATACGGCGAATGTCGGTCTCAACGCGAACCTGCCGCGGCAATCGTTCATCTCGGCCGATGTGTCCGTCGGCTCCGGCTTCAGCAACGGCAGCGGTACGCCGCCGAGCCATTTGCCGGGTCACGCCGAGCTGAACCTGAGCGCGGGGAAAGCATGGGGGCAGAGCTTCTCCGCGTCTCTGACCGTGCTGAACGCGGCGAACCGGCACCTGCTGATCGACAACAGCCTGACGTTCGGAGGCTTCCACTGGAACGACCCGCGGCAGATTTATGCGCAGCTCAATTACAAATTCGGGTACTAGCATGCAGGCGGCTTATTTGCATGCTGAGGCCGATTTGCCGATTGACCGGCCAGCAAACTGAGTACGACCCAAGATCCCCGACTCCGAGGCGGCATCGGTCGAGCCGGCTACTTCTTCAGGTATTGATGCACGATCTCGATCAGCTCCTCGGCCGCCGATCGTGCGGCGTCCGGATCGCTGCGCGGGCTCATCATATGGTCGCGGATATGATCTTCGATCACTTCCGCGATGAATCCATCCAAAGCGCCCCGGCAGGCAGTAGCCTGCTGCAGCACGGTCGCGCACTCATCGTCGGCATCGACCGCCCGCTCGATGGCCTCGATCTGACCGCGCATGCGCTTCAGGCGGTTCAACAGTTTGATCTTCTCGCGCGCAACGTGACCCATTTCCGGTAACTCCATTGATTACTATACCCCGGTAGGGTATCTTACACCCATCGGTCCGCACCGACCGTGAATCGATTCGTAACAGGATTGTCCAACAATCGAGTGCTAGACCCAACGCCCGAAGCCTTGAGCGCGAGCGGCGCCCGAACGGAGACCATCATGACCAATTTCGGCTTTCGACGCGCGGCGCGCGTAAAAGATGCGGCGGCCGAAGTGCTGGTATTCCTGTGGGGTGCCTCGGCATTGGGCTTTTCGGTGCTTATCATGGCGCTTTTCTTTCGAGTGTAGCGAATCCGTGTCCAGGACCCGCCGCCCGCTTCTGGCGCTCGCCCTCGCGGCATGCGCCGCGGCGCCGGGCGTGAACGCGCCGAGCTGGGGCGCGGCGCTCGAGTCTGCCCCGCCGTCGGCCGACGATGCCACGGCGCCCGCCGGCTCGACCGCGCCCCCCGCGCCGTCTGCCGGCTCGCCGGATGCGGCGCCCGAACAGCGCTTCGCCGTTCACGGGCAGGCGACTTACGTCGAGCAGAATGTCAATAATTTTAACGCGCCCTACCGGGGACCCAACAGCCTGACTCCGGATCGCGGGCGCGAGACCTCGGACGTCACGCTGTATCTCGGTGCGCGCCTGTGGCGAGGCGCCGAGGCGTGGATCACGCCCGAGATGGACCAGGGATTCGGCCTGGACGATACCTTGGGCCTCGCGGCCTTCTCGAGCGGCGAGGCGTACAAGGTGGGCGACAATCAACCGTATTTCCGGCTGGCGCGCGCCTTCGTTCGGCAAACCATCGACACCGGCGGGGCGCGGGTCAATCTGGACGCGCTCGCCGGCCAGCTCGCCGGCTCTCACGAGTCTCGACCGGTGGGTGTTCACGGTGGGCAAGTTCGGGGTGCCCGACGTGTTCGACACGAATCAATATGCGCACGATCCGCGCAACGATTTTTTCAACTGGGCGGCGGTCGATGCCGGCACGTTCGACTATGCCGCAGATGCGTGGGGATTCACCGTCGGCGCCGCCGTCGAGCGCTACATCGGCTCCTGGACGTTTCGAGCCGGGGTGTTCGATCTCTCCGACGTGCCCAACAGCCCGGATCTCGAGCCGGCCTTCCACGAATTCCAGATGGATGCAGAGATCGAGAAGCGCTACCCGCTCTTCGGCCAGACCGGGCGTGTCCTGCTCACGGGGTTCGACAGCCGCGGCCGCATGGGTCTGCTCGATCAGGCGATCGCCTTGGGCCTCGCGACGAATACGACGCCCGATCCGGCGAAAGTGCGCCAGTACCGCAGCCGCATGGGCGCGAGCCTCAACATCGAACAGCCGGTCACCGACAGCTTCGGCCTGTTTGCACGCCTCGGCAAGGCGAGCGGGAACGTGGAGGTTTACGAGTTCACGGACGTCGATCGCTCGGTCGCGGTCGGCGGCTCGCTCAGGGGAACGCAATGGCACCGGCCCGCTCGACACCGTGGGTGTCGTCTTCCTGGACGACGGCATCTCCGCGGAACGCGAGGAATACTTGAATCTCGGCGGCCTCGGCATCTTGGTGGGCGATGGCCGGCTGCCGCATCCCGGCGCGGAGCAGGCCGTGGAGACCTATTACAGCCTGGCGCTCGCATCCTGGGTGAAAGCTGAGTCTCGACTACCAATATGTGAAGAATCCCGCCTACAACCGGGACCGGGGACCGGTCTCGATCTACGCGCTGCGCGTCCATGCACAGTTTTGAGGCAAACTAGGCGCCCCTTGTCAGGCGGAGAGCCGGTTTTAGTGTGCGGGATCGTCGAAGTGGAAGCTTCGCGGGGGCGATGCATGGGATTCCTCCATCCGCCGCCAGATCAAGACCTGCGCGCTGTTCATTCCGCTCATCTCCCGCAACACGCATTCCCGCGAAGAGGGCTATTTTCGCCTGGAGTGGAAGCTGGCGGTGGACCGATCGCACTTGATGTCGGCGGCGAGGGCATTCCTCCTGCCTGTCGTCGTGGACGATACCGAGGACACCGACGAGCATGTCCCCGATAAGTTTCGGGAGGTGCAGTGGACGCGGCTCCCGGGTGGCGACACACCCGCAAAATTTGTTGAACGAGTTGCCCAGCTATTGTCGGCCGACCCGCCTGAACTGTCGCCGCCCACCCAAAATGCGCAGCAGCGTGCCGCGATGGCGCCCCGCGACCCTGCGACGCATGCACGCTCGGCCGCGTTCCGATGTGGGACGCGCATCGGGCTCGGGTTGCTGGCGGCTGTCTTCGCCTACTGGGCGATCGATAAGCTCATGTTGTCCAGACCCGCTTCTTCCGGCGCAACCGCGACGCAGCGTGCGGCGCCAGTGAATGCGAATTCCATCGCGGTGCTGCCTTTCGCAGACATGAGCGAGAAGAAGGATCAGGAGTATTTTTCGGACGGCCTCGCCGAAACACTTTTGGATCTCCTTGCCAAAACGCCGGGACTGCACGTCATCACGCTCCTGACCCATGACCCGATGCTCGATTCGTTGCGAAGCGACCCCCGCTTCACCACTTTGCCGCGCAAACTGCAGCTGCCGCAATAGCGCCTAAGCCGCCGTGTTCGCACCAGGCCGCGAGGACGAGCTACCTTCGGTTCCGGGCGACGGGATATAATCACGCCTCGGCCATAAAATAGACTCAAGAGAAGCGTCCGACTGCAAGGGGTAACGCGGCACGTATGGCCCCTCCCGATCTCGCCCGCAGCGCCCTCGATGCTGCTCCGGATGCCATGGTGATCGTCGATGACGGCGGCATCATCCGGTTTGCCAATCGACAGGTCTCGTCGCTGTTCGGGTACGCGCACGATGAGATCCTCGGCCGCCAAATCGAGCTGCTGGTTCCGGAGCGCTTTCGCACCCGGCACGTGGAGCACCGGCTGGGCTACGTCAGCGAAGCACGGGCGCGCGCCATGGGACAACGACCGGATTTGGTCGGCTGTCGACGCGACGGCACCGAGTTTCCGGTCGAAATCAGTTTGAGCCCGGTCGAGTACGAAGGCCGGACCCTCGTGGGCGCGGCCATCCGCGACGTGACCGACCGCAAGCGGATCGAAACCGAGCTGCTCTTGGCACGCGAGGCGGCGGACATCGCGCGGGAGCTCGCCAATCAAGCCAACAGCGCCAAGAGCCGCTTCCTCGCGATGGCGAGCCACGATCTGCGCCAGCCGCTGCAAACCATCGAATTGCTCAACGGCTCGATGCGCCGAATCGCCACCGACCATGATCTTGCCGCATCGCTGTCGGATCAAAAACAAGCGATCGGCGCCATGTCGAGACTGGTCAACGCCTTGCTGGAAATCAGCAGAACGGACTCCGGAGCCATCATCCCCGAGCTGACCGATTTCAAGGTGGCCGCTCTCTTCGAGGAGCTGCGGGTGGACTTCGCAGGCATCGCGGAGGGCAAAGGCCTGCGCTTCGAGATCGCGACCTGCGACGACGTCGCGTACAGCGACCCGTCGCTCGTGCTGCAGATACTGAGGAATTTGGTCTCGAACGCGGTCAAGTACACGCTCGAGGGCAGCGTATTGCTGCGCTGTGTGCATCAGGCGGATTTCGTTCGACTCGAAGTGCTGGATACCGGCGTGGGCATCGCCGCGGATCAGCTGCCGCATATCTACGATGAGTTCTATCAGATCGGATGCCCGTCGACGGGGCCGCGCGACGGTTATGGACTCGGGCTCAGCATCGTAAAGCGGCTGGTGAATCTGCTCGGCTTGAACCTCGGTGTGCGGTCGCAGATCGGGCGGGGATCGGTGTTCTCGCTTCTTCTGCCTGCGGGCCGCAGCGCCGATGCGGTCGAGGCTCGAGCCGCGGCGACCGGCGTGTCCGCCCGAGAGCCGCGTGGAGCGCGCGTACTGCTCGTCGAGGATGAAACCTCCGTGCGAACCGCCCTGGGGCGCTTGCTCAGATTGGAGGGCTACCAGGTGACGGCCGTCGCGTCTCTGACGGCGGCAATGCAGCACGTGCGGGATGGGCGCGATCTCGATGTTCTGGTCTGCGACTATCATCTGGGCGACCAGGAAACCGGTGCCACGGTGGTCGCCCAGCTGCGCAACATGCTCGCCGGCCCACTGCGAGCGCTCATCATGACCGGAGACACGGCCTCGGCGACGAAGGAGTTGCCCGTCGATGCGTACATGCGGATCGCGAGCAAAGGCATCGACTCCGAGGAATTGTTGAGCTTGCTGCGGACGGTGCTCGCCGCTCCCTGAGTCTAATGAAGTCGTTGGTTGAGAGGCGCTTGCCGTAAACGGGCAAGCGCCAGTCGCGCGGGATGCTCGGCCGCCACCTCGTGGTCCACCACCGGACCCGCGTCGGCAGTCAGCGATCGCGCTTCGGCGACCTGGCCCACTGCAGCCAGATCCGCGGCGAGCTGCACCTTCGCAGTGGAGATCGCCGGACCGTCCGACTGGTAGTGATTGGCCTCGTACCCGGCGATCGCGAGCCGCCACAGCGGTATCGCCTCGAGGAAATGCCGTTGCTTTCCGAGCAGCAAGGCCTTGCCTTCGTAGGCCATGGCGAGGGCAACGCTATAGGGCTGCTGGAGCGACTGATACAAGGCGATGGCCTGGTCATAGCTGTCCCGGGCCTGCGCGTAGGCACCAGCCTCCCGATAGCAATCGCCGAGCCACAGCAGCCGTCGCCCTTGCCAGCGCCGTACGGCGAGCACCTTCGGATCTCCCGGCACGGGCGGCGTCAAGAGCTCCAGCGCGCGGCGCGGCGCGCCGGCGAATGCCAAGGTGTGCGCCCATCTGAGGGCGGTTGCGGAGGCTGTGATGAGTGTGGGTCCGCGCATGCGCTGGGAGATCGAATAAGCCTCGTGGGCCGCAGCTTCTGCGCCTTGATAGTCTCCGTATTGCCATAGCACCTGAGACAGCCCGCCGAGCGCACCGATATATTCGGAACGGTCCAATGCCCCGGCGGCACGGTAGTCGTCCACGGCGCGCTGGAACCAGCTGATCGACTCGCGCAATTTGTCGCGTCTGAAGAGCGCATCGGCGAGACTGAGCTCGGCGTCGATCGACTTGTCGCTCGACCGCCCGTAAACCCGCACGTATCCATCGACGACTTGCCGCCAAGTTTGCTCGGCCTCCTCGGACCGGCCCGCTTCCCATACCACCTCGGCGTAGTCGTTGAGAGCATCGAAATAACGCACGTCCCCTTCGCCGAGCTTCTCCCTCACCAGAGACGCACGGGCTGAAGCCAGGGAGACGGCATCGTTCCAATGCCCCGATTCCCCGTAGGCGATGGCGAGAGCGCCGAGCATGTCGGCCGAATCGAGCGAGTCGTTGCCGCGCGCGTCTCGCAGCAGGGCGCGTCCACGCTCGAGCACGGCTATTTCCTTCGACGGCTGATCTTTCAATCGATACGCCTGCCCCAACTCGAACAGGACCGACGCCACGGCGGCCGGTCTGGGCGGCTGCTGGCTCTCGAACGTGCGCAGCGTGCGGTCGAGGAGCGGGATGGCCTCATCGGCGCGGCCCGCACCGTTGTAAGCCGAGGCGAGCTGCTCGTCGAATTGCGCCGACACCAGCGGGTCCGCGCCGGGGTTGGCATTTTGCAGTGATATCGCCTGCTCGAGGTCGCGGCGGCACAGCTCCACCTGTCCGAGCTTGCAATAAAGAGTGCCCAATGCGGCAAGCATTCGCGCGCGCAGCATCGGTTGATCCGAAAAGTGACCATCGATCTGGCTCTGTCCCTGATCGACCAGCGTCCGCGGATCGAGCGGTTTGCCGCCGGTCTTATCGGGGCTCGCCCTGTCGAACAGCGACAGCAGATAGGACATGACCTGATCGGATGCTTTCGATTCCTCGTGCGCGCGGTAAAGGGCCCTTTCGGCGATGCGTGCCTCGCGTTGAGTCGCCACCAGGCCCCCGATCATCGCGAGGGCGATCAAAGCGGCAGCGCCGGCCGCAACGCCATGGCGCCTGATGAACGAGCGGACGCGGTAGGTCATGGTAGGCGGTCGAGCCGCGACCGGAAGATGCTGCAGATGTCGCGATATATCCTCCGCGAACTGCTCGACGGAGTCATAGCGCCGCGCGGCGTCGAAGTGAATGGCCTTCAGGACGATGTTGTCGAGATCCCCTCTCAATTGTCGTGCGAGCTTGAGAGAGGCCGCATTCCCTTTCTGCGCCGTGGATTGCCGGACGGCGGAGCTCGGCTTGACGAGCGGCGGGGGTTGCGTCGAGGTGGCGGCGGTGCTCGGCGGCGTCCACACGGCCGCATTCACCGGGCGGCACCCCGTGAGCAATTCGTAAAGCACCACCCCGAGGGAGTACACATCGCTCGCGGTCGTTATCTGCTGACCGTGCACCTGCTCCGGGCTGGCGTACCGGGGCGTCATCATCCTGAAGATGCTCTTCGAATCGGCGCCTGATTCCGCCAGCGGCTGGGCGTTCAGAATTTTGGCGATTCCAAAATCGAGCAGCTTGGGAGAGCCATCCGCGGTCACCAGAATATTGCTGGGCTTCAGATCACGATGAACGGTGAGCCGCTGATGCGCGTATTGCACGGCGCCGCAAACCTGGAGAAACAGCCGCAGGCGGCTCGCCACGTCGAGCTGGCGGGATTCGCAATATCGATCGATGGGCTCACCCTCGATGAGCTCCATGACGAAATAGGGCAATCCCTCGCCGGTCGTGCCGCCGTCGAGCAGCCGGGCCACGTTGGGATGATCGAAGGCCGCCAGGATCTGGCGCTCGGCCCGGAAGCGCTGCACGACGAACGCCGAATCCTGACCCGTCCTGATCAGCTTGACGGCGACCTGCTTCTGGTACTCATCGTCGGCGCGAATCGCGCGGTAGACCTCGCCCATGCCGCCGGAACCGATCTGTTCGATCAGCCGATAAGCGCCGAGGCGTCTGCCCAGCCAGGGATCCGGCGCGAGGAGATCTCGAAATGAATCGAGGTCGGCGGCGGGTCCGTCCAGAAACGCGGCGGAAGCGGCCTCATGCGCCCGCAGCAGCGACTCGAGCTCTCTGCGCAGCTCGTAATCATCGGCACTGACCCGATCAATGTAGCTCGATCGGAGCTCCGGATTCAGGTCGAGCGCGCCGTGCAACGCAACCTTGATCTGCTGCCAGCGGGCCGGGTTCACGATTCATCGGCGCGCTGCAACTCGCGCTTTAGCCACGCGCGAGCGGTGGTCCAATCGCGCTTGACCGTGGCCGAAGAGATCTTGAGCGCGGTCGATGTTTCCGGAATGGACAACCCGCCGAAAAAACGCAGCTCGACCACGTGAGCCTGCTGCTGGTCCAAATGCGACAGACGCTCGAGCGCCTCGTCCACGGCCAGCAGATCGAGCTCAGGCTTCGCCGGCAGGTCGAGCGCCTCGCTCAAGGTGATGCGGATCCCTCCCTGTCTCTTCGCCGCCAAGTGGGCGCGTGCGTGATCGATCAGGACTTGACGCATGAGCCGCGAGGCGAGCGCGACGAAATGGCAATGGTCCTGAATGTCGGAGTTGCGCATCCCCACCAATCGCAGATAGGCCTCATGGACCAAGGCGGTCGGCTGCAACGTATGATCCGACCGCTCTTCCTGCAGGTGACGGCGCGCAATGCGGTGTAATTCCTGGTAGATAAGCGGCAATAGTTGTTGCAGCGCCTTTGGGTCGCCGGCGCGCCATTTACCGATGAGTTCGTCGGTGACTGCGGCAGTCAAGGCGGTTACACCTCAACGAGTGGGAAGCCGTTCTCCGATTCCTATCTTGATGCGCGTCCTGATCCAAGTCGAGGGGAATTTGAGCGTTTCGCGCACGCCGATGAGCCTAAATCACGTCACTTTGCGCTTCAAAGGGCAGGGCGTCATGAATATGTCACATCACCGGGCGAATTCCGTGCCCCTTCGCCCATGGCAATCATCAGCCGAATAATCGTGAGCTGATTCGGGCGCGGATTCCGCTCTCTAAAGCAGGGAAGATGATTTTTTGCGGACTCGAGGGGACCCCACAACGGTGTCGCACGCGCGCCGCGCCCTTTTTTGGAAAAATTCGAACAGTGTCGGACTCACCTCCACAAGGACTAGGCAAATGAAAGGTACACCTCGCTTTGGCATTCAGCCGGCGCTCGCGCGCGCCGCCGGCGGCATTTTGGCCGCAATACTGCTCGCGCTTGGAATGGCGCCCGACCGCGCCGGCGCTTCGGACGCGGCGCTGATCGGAATCGATTCCACCGCGACATCGACCCAGACGATCGACTTCACGAACAGTGGCGGCTATTCGGTGACTGCGGCGAGCTGCACGGCATGCGTCTCGGTGACGTCCGGCCTTCCCGGCATCTCAGGCACCTACGGATTTTCGATCGCCATGTCTCCCGGAACCCAGGTGGGCCCTGCAACGGCGGTGACCGGCATGAGCGGCCTGTACTCCGAGTCCTATAACGCTTCCGCCGGCGGAGGCACGATCGATGTAACCGGGGGTACCCACCCGGTGATGGCCACAATCAGTGGATTCACGGTATTCGCGGCACCGGGTGCGGAATCGGCGCAAATAGACCTTGCGTTGCGCAGTGTTACCGTCGGAGGGGTTCCTTACTCGGTCGGATTTCCCCTCTATCTGGACATCACCGGATCGACGGGAGCCCCACCGATCAGCTTTGCCGGGGGATCAAAAGACTTCAGCAGTTTCAATCTCGACTGGGCGGGCTCCGTCGTGAGCAGCAGCAGTGGTCCGCCCCTGCCGGTTGGCTACACGGCGCCCCACGCCGCCCCGGAAATTGATCCTGCCTCGGCGAGCACCGCGCTCGTCATGCTCCTCGGCGGTGTTGCCGTTCTGCGAGGCCGGCGCAGAGTCTGGTGATCAGCAGGGGGTGAGTTAGACCGCGTCTCTCACCCCCGGTCCGGCTCCGACTGGATCTCGATCGACGCCGCGCGGGTCATTCGATACCAAAGGCCGAGCGCCGGCAGACCGAATAATAGTTCGCGCATTCGTTTCGCGAGCGGCAGGCGCCCCATCCCCGCTCGACCCCAGGGCATGGCCGCCCGCCGCGACGCGGCGTTCTCGCGAATCACGAGCGCTTCATCTGGGACGCCCACGCGTTCAATTGCGCATCCCGCAGGAGATGAACGTAATATAGGATTTCACCCGGCGTGACCGAGTCGAATTAACATTTCTCGTCAAAAATATCTGCGCGCCTCGGTCTGCGCATAATGGGCGCCGAAGGACTTTGATCATGCCCGCAGCGCAGAAATTCGGGGCCGCCTACTTCCGCAAGTTCTATTTGAACCGCTTCACCCGCGTGGTTTCGGCGGCGGAGATGCGAACGCGGGCGCGATTGATCGCCGCCATTCTGGCGCAGGCCGCCATCCCGGTGCGCACCGTTCTCGATGCCGGCTGCGGCATCGGCCTATTGAGGAAGCCCTTCGCGGAAATCTGGCCGCGCGCGCGCTACACCGGTCTCGACGCGAGCGAGTATCTGTGCACGCGCTATGGCTGGATCCACGGCTCGGTGGTCGATCATGTGGCGAGCCGACCGAGCGATCTCGTGGTCTGTTATGACGTCCTGCAATATCTCGACGATCGCTCCGCGGGGCGGGCCATCGCCAATCTCGCCCGCCTCACGCAAAGCGCTCTGTATTTTTCAGCCTTGACGCGCGAGGATTGGCGCCAGAACTGCGACCGCAAGCTCACGGACCGAGCCGTGCATTTGCGTCCGGGTGATTGGTACCGGCGTCGCTTGCGACGGGAATTCAATTATCTGGGCTTTGGCATGTGGCTGCGCCGGGGGGTGACGCCCATGCTGTGGGATCTCGAGCGCTGCGGGCGCTGACGGCGCCTCACTTCGACTGCACCCAGCCGACGAGTGCTGCGTGCACGGCATCGGCCGCTGCGGGGTCGACGAGGGGCTGATTCACGAGCGATACCACGACATAAATTTTTCCCGAAATGCCGGTGACGTAGCCCGCCACGCCCGCCACTCCGTCGAGATGCCCGGTCTTGAGCCGCACCGAACCCGGGTCGGCGCCCTGCATGCGAGACCGCAACGTGCCGTCGATGCCCGCGAGCGGCAACGAGGCGATGAATTCCGGCGCATACCGGCTGCGATGGGCGGAGCGCAGAACGGCCGCCAGCTGAAGGACCGAGATGCGGGCGCTGCGCGAGAGGCCCGACCCATTGTCGATCTCCATGCCGGCGAGAGGCAGCGCGCGCGCCTCGGCCCAGGCCGCTATCGCCTGAACTCCTTTATCGACGGTCGCCGGTCCTCCGAAGCGCTCCGCGCCCAGCGTGAGCAGCAGATGCCGCGCCATCAAATTGTTGGAGAACTTATTGGTGAGCCGCACCACTTCGGCGAGCGGCAAGGAATCGAAACTGAAGAATGGAGTTGCAGTGGCCGGTGCGGCCGCCAGACGCCACTTTCCGTCGAAGGTGCCCCCGGACTCGCGCCAAAGCTGCACAAAAGTGCCGAAAGCGTAGCTCGGCGCGGACAGCAGCACCCGCGTGATGCTGCGGCTCGTGCACTGCGAGGACAGAAGACCGGAGAACAGCACCCGGTCCCATTCCGGTGAGGGAACCTCGAACGCCACTTGCGCGGCGCTCCCTCTGCACCGCCCGCCGGTCAATCCGATCCGGTTGTCGATGACAAGATTGCTGGGCGCCGGCGTCGAGACGATGTCCACGCGGCGCGCCCCGGCGTTCGGCACCACTCGGAACTCGATGGATTGAAAATTCACCATGAGTGCGTCGGGCTCGGCGTTATAAGCCTGATGCGGGCGTCCGTCGAACGCCGCGGGATCCGAAGGGGCGGACGCGAAGGCCGTATCGTCGATGACGATGTCGCCGTCGATGCGCCGCAGGCCCGCGGCGCGAACGGCTTGCACGAAGCTCCACCAGCGCTCCAAAGTCATGTAGGGGTCGCCGCCACCCTTCAAAATCAAATCGCCCCGAAGCGTGCCGTCCTCGAGCGCGCCGCTCAAGAGCGCCTGGGTATGCCAGGTGTACGCGGGGCCGAGCGAGTCGAGAGCCGCGAAAGTGGTCACGAGCTTGATGGTCGAGGCCGGGCTGCGCGGCGTGTCGGGGTTCAGGCTCGCCGCGATCCGACCGGACTCTACGTCGAGCACGGCAAAACTCACGTTGCCCGTGGCGATGCGCCCGCTCCTGATCGCGGATGCGACGGATGCGGGAACGGGCTCGTTCGCGGCCTCGAGCGCGGCGCCCCGGGCGGCGTGACCGCAGAACAAGACGGAGAGGAGCCAGCACGCGAGGGCGGTGCGTCCGCGGGTCATCGCAGCACCACGCGCCGCCACGCGCCCGAGCGCCAGCGCAGGAACAGCATCGCGCCCAGACAGGCGATATAGACGAGTGCCGCGAGCCAGCCCCCGACGGCACCGAGTCCGTATTGCGGCAGCCAGTCGACCCAGCCGGCGCCGGACTTGAACGACAACGAATGAGCCAGCGGCACGAACAACGACCAGGACAGCGCGAGTACCATGAGCGAGGGGAGCCGCACGTCACCCGCGCCGCGCAGGCACGCACTGCTCGAGATGTTGAGTCCGTCGAAGAGCTGATAGCCCGCCGCGATCCACAGCAATACGGCTCCTTGCCTCACCACGCGTTCTGCCTGAGGATCCGTCGCGTTGGTGAACCACGGAAGAAACCACCGGCCGCCGATGGCCAGCAGCACCCCGACCACGCCCATGTAGAGTACCGCGAGCAGGATGATGCCGTTGCCCGCGGTGTGGGCCCAGTCCGGCCTCTTTGCGCCGATCGCCTGACCGACGAGCGTGGTGCCCGCCATGGCGATGCCCACGGCCGGCATGTAGCAAAACGAGGTCAACATGAGCACGATCTGCGTCGACGCTCCCTCGACGTTGCCGAGGCGCACCTGCATGAGCTGAAAAAGCGCGAAGCCGAGGATGTCGGCCGCCACCAGAAGCCCCATCGGAAACCCGAGGGCGAGCTGCCTGAGGAGCGGCCCGATCGCGAGCCGGCTGGTCAGATGCGGGCGGAAGCGGCGCCGGCTTCCCGGCGCGAAGAACCAGACGAACGCGACCGCAACGCCGCAAAGCTGAGCCGCGCCGGTCGCCCAGGCCGAGCCGGCCACGCCGAGCCCGAGTCCGAATATGAACAGCTCGTTGAGCACTGCATTCGATAGCGCCACCGCGATGGTGACGCGCAGGGTAATGATCGGCCGGCCGATGCCGTTGAAGAATCCCAGCATCGCGTAAAGCGCAATGCCGAGCGGTGCGCCCAGCATCCTGGGCAACCAATAAGCGGTCGCCAGATCGAGGGTGCCGGCGGGCAGTCCGAACGGCGTGAACAAAGCCCGGCCATTCACCGCGAGGAGGGCGAAGAGCGGCAGCGTGAAGAGCGCTCCCCACAACGCGGTCCACGTCGCCTGCGAGGCGCGGGTGTAGCGCCCGGCCCCGTAGGCATGCGCCACGAGCGTCTGCACCGACAGCGCGATGCCGCCGAGCAGCAGTATCAAAACGAGCACCGGCCAGTAAACTGCCCCCATCGCCGCGGTTGCCGTCGGCGACAGACGACCGACGAACCAAGTATCGGTCGCGTTGAGCACGGCCTGTACGCCGCTGTTCAACATGAAGGGAAACGCCAGCTTGATGACCGCGACGTAGTCGAGCCGGTACGTTCCAGTCACGCGCTGACCCGGCAAGAGTGTATCGAGGGCGTGCACTTGACTTCCTAGGGGACGAGCCACGAGGTTACCGGCTCCCAGGGCCCGCGGGGAGGAATGAAATGACGATCGAGCGCACATTGACAGGAGCATTCCACGCGAGGCCTCTGGGTGCCGGTGCCTGGCGATTGGCCAATGAAGATTCCGTCGAGGTCTACCTGAGCGGCGTCGCGAGCGCCGCCGGCGCGCCGCTCGCCGAGGGAAGTCTCGCCGAGGCCCCGGTAACGGCCATCGCCCTGGCCTGGCCGGGCGCAGATGACTACGCGCCGCAGGCGGGATGTGCCGTGCGCTTGATCTCGGCGGGCGGGACCGAACGGCGACTCATCGCGCGCACAGCCATCGTCCATGAGCCACGCCCCCGACTGTTTGACGGATTGCCGCTCGTCGTCCTGGACGATGCGGCGAGACGTTTCTGGAGCCGTGTGTTTTTCGTCGTGCGCATGCCGGGAGGCCGGCGGCTGCTCCGCTGGATCGCCCAGCGCTCCGGCGGCGCGTGACGTCTCCGCGCGGGAACTGCATCACAGCGCCCACGCATTATTGTCATGCCGAGGCAGCAAACCGCGAAATATACATTAAGTAACGTGCGAAGTGCGACGGCGATCAAGGATAGACGGCGGCGTTTGCAGCAAATTCAGCGGCAATTCGTCGCTAGTCAAAACCCCCAAAGGTCAGCAGTGCTGGACGCAAAACCGATCGTCGTTGGATCCGACAGAACCGCTGCATCGTTCGAACATTACGGTCGCTTGTTCCGGATGCTCATGCCGAGCCTCAAGGGCATGGTATTGCACGATGGCTTTTCAGAACACCTCTGGGCATCGGAGGAGTGGGATCTCGACGACAAGACCGATCTCGCGAGGGAGACCATCGCCAACGCCATCGCGGACCCGCAGGAGTTCGCGGGCATCGTGCGCATCGATGCGGACCGTGCGCTTTATTCGTTCGCGCTGCGCAGCGAGCAGGTGGAGCTGCTCGGGGTCGTTACCTTGCAGCAACGCCTGTCGGGCGCGCGCACCGAGGCGCGGCCCCTTGCCTATGTGCGTCAGATCCTGCAGCCCGCGCTTGAATGTCTGCGGCGCGAGCTCGCCTTGCGAGCGCAACTCGGCTCGCGCGAGCGCGACCTGGGCGTACGCGAGCGCGATCTGTCGCTGATGCTCGAGATTTCCTCGAACCAGACCGCGACGGGCGACGCCGACGAGTTCGACCTGATACTGAAGACCGCGCTCGAGCACATGGGCTGCGCGCTTGCGGCGTTGTGGGTGCCGGACAAGAACATCGGCCTGTCGATGACCCGCAGCGGTCACCCGATGTCGCCCGAGGCGCTGCAGCGTGCGCAACAGCACCTGATGGCCTGGATCGGACTGCAGCAGCGCACCATCATCGTGAATCACATCTCCAAGGTGGCGAGCGATGTGGCCGCCCCGTTCAAGATTCTTGCGTGTCCGGTGCGCCACCCCTCCGAGCGCGTCATGGGCGTGCTCGCGCTGTTCAATCCGGCAAGCGCCCATGACTTCGATTCCTATCAGACACGTGTCGCCGAGCTTCTCGCGAAGAAGGTCACCATCATCGTGCAGGCGCAATACGACGCGAGCACGGGCCTCATGACGCGCCATGCGTTCGAGCGGCAGGCGGCCTCGCTGATCGCGGCAGCCCCGGAGGCTCAGCACAGCATTCTCTATCTCGACATCGATCGTCTGCACGTCATCAACGAGACCTTCGGCATGCATGTCGGCGACGATGTGATCGCGAGCGTCGCGCAATGTGTGGCCAAAGAGGCGGAGGCGCCCGCCCTGTCCGCGCGCATTTCGGGCGACCGGCTCGCCGCGCTCATCCCAAGCCAAAGCATCGAGACGGCCACCGCGGTTGCGGAGCGCATTCGAGCGGCCGCCTCGGCGCTCGTGGCTCGCCCGGGGCAAGGTACCTTCGAGGTATCGGTGTGCGTTGGGGTCGCACCCGTCGGCCGCTCGGAGAACGCGCTCGCGCATGCGCTCGCAACGGCGGAAATTGCCTGCAAAGCCGCCAAGGACCGCGGCCGCAACCGAGTGGAAGTCTTTCAGGACTCCGATCAGAGCATCATCCGGCGTCATACCGACATTCTGGTCATCAATAAGCTGCGCGAGGCGCTGGCCCATGACAGTTTCCGGCTGGATGCTCAGCCGATCCTGCCATTGCGCAGCAACTACGGGCGGCCGCGTTTCGAGCTGCTCATCAGAATGATCGGCGACCGCGGCGAGGTGATCCCGCCCGGCAAATTCCTCTCCTCGGCGCAACGCTACCAGCTCATGCCGACGGTCGATCGATGGGTCGTGGGGCGAGCTTGTGAGCTGCTCAGCGAGCACCGCGCCGCGGTCGGCGAAGAGATCGCCCGCTTTGCCATCAACCTGTCCGGTCAATCGCTGCAGGACGAGACATTCCTCGACTTCGTCGCAAACACGATCAAGAATTCGGGCCTCGCGCCGAATGCGTTGTGTTTCGAGCTGACCGAGACGGCGACGATGGGCAATCTCGAGCGGGCCCAGCTGTTCATGCGCTCGCTGCAGGATCTGGGCTGTCAATTCGCGTTGGATGACTTCGGTACGGGGGTCAGCTCGCTCGCCTACCTGAAGGATCTATCGGTCAACTATCTGAAGATCGACGGCAGTTTCGTGCGGGATTCGATCCTCAACACGCGCAGTGAATCGATGATCAAGGCCATCGCGCAGCTGGCGAAGGTCATGTGCATGGAGACCGTGGCCGAGTACGTCGAGACGGATGTGCTGCGCGCGCGGATGGCGGACCTTGGAGTCGATTATGGACAGGGATTCGCCATGGGCAAGCCCCAGCCGCTCGAGAACTTGTTGAAGGAACTCGCGGTATTCGAGGCGACGCTGAACGACTGGGAAAGCGATGCGCCCGCGTCTCCTCCGGAGCGAGCCCCGATCCCCGTTCTGCTTCCCTGATCCCGCCCGCGCTGTCAGCATCGGTCCTACACCGACTAGGACCGAATAGCCAATTGGTTAGCCTCGCCAATGGTGGCCGAATACCCCCTTGGTTTCGTCGGTCCTTCTGGTGGTCGCATTCGCAAATGAGGCATCCATGTTGATTCTCACTCGACGCGCAGGAGAGGCATTGCGGATCGGCGATGACATCGAAGTGACGGTGATGGCGGTGAACGGATCGCAAGTCCGCATCGGCATCAACGCGCCACGCGACATCGCGGTGGATCGCGAGGAGATCGCGGAGCGCAAGCGGCGCGATCGCGAGGCCGGCGCCATTGCCGCACCCGCCTCCGCCAAGGGCGCGCCCTCGAAATCAAGTTCGTCCAACGGCGCAACCCCCGCGGGCGCGACGGTAAGGCGCTGAATCCGTCGGGGCTTGCAAGCCCCGGGCTTCCCGCTAGACTGGCGCGCTTTGAGCGCGCAAATGCGGTGCGCCAATCGCACGCGCGCTGCCCAGAGGATCGCTGATGACGGCTACGGCTCCCGAGGCACCCGAGCTGGCGGTGCATTGTTGGTTCAATACCGACCGGCCCTTGACGCTGGGCGGCTTGCGGGGCCGCGTGGTGGCCCTCGTCGCATTCCAGGCCCTTTGCCCGAACTCGGTGGCGTTCGCTATTCCGCAGGCGCGCCGGATTCACGAGACCTTCGAGCCGAGCGACGTCTCGGTGATCGGGCTGCATGCCACGTTCGAGCATCACGAGGCCTACAGCGCGGGCATGCTGAAGGCGTTCATCCAGGAATATCGCCTGAAGTTCCCGATTGCGCTCGACAGCGCGAACAAGGCCGGCCCCATTCCGCAGACGATGGACCGGTACAACATGCGCGGCACTCCGAGCCTGATCCTGATCGACCGGCACGGATTGATTCGCAAGCACGCCTTTGGTGCGGCGGACGATCTGCGGATCGGCGCGGAGATCGGCGCGCTTGCCGCCGAGAGCCCCGCGCTCCCGCGCGCCGCCCAGAGCCCCGCCGCGCTGGAGCGCAGCTCCGCGGCCTAATAAACGCGGCGCGCTCGCTCAATGCGGCAGCTCGAACCGGATGCGGATGCGCGCGCGTTGCGCGACCGGTTTCGCGTCGCGCACGATGGGCTTGTATCGCCACTGCACGAGCGCACCGATGGCGGCCTGCTCGAAGACACCTCGCGGACTGGCCTCATGGACCGTGACCTCGCGGATCGAGCCCGTTTCGGTGACCGTGAAGTCGAGATCCACCCAACCCTCGGTCGCGCTCTGCTCGGCCTTTACCGGATAAACCGGACGCACCGACTTCACCAGCTCGAGTTGATTTGCGCCGATCACATCCGCGTGGGTGCTCCGGGGCCCGAGCGCCGCCTCGAGGTCGTGTCGAACGGACTCGGCCTGGGGTGAGGCGTAGCCGATCGCCGCCGCACCGTCGAGCCACTGGCGCGCGGCCTCGTACACGCGGGCGTCGACGCTTGCCCGCGCCTGCGCGACCAATCGTGTCCCGAGATCATCAATGACTTGCGCGAGGCCTGGGTTTTGCGGGTCGAGCCTGCGCAGCGACTCGACATAATACTGGGCATTGTCGTTCGGCGGATCGATCAGGCGGTCGTCGGCGAGACTCTTGCGGGCGGACCTGAGCAGCTCGGCCCCGGCGTCGTTCTCGGCAACCGCCCGATCGGCGGCCGTGTCTTTGGGCGCAGACGGCGCGGCGGCCGGCGGCGGCACCGAGACAATTGGCGTTGCCGCGGCGGGTGCTGCCGCGATCGGTGCTGCCGCGACCGGTGCTGTCGCGGGTGACGGAGTTGGCGATGCCGAGGCTTTTGGGGATTCCGCGGCGGGCGGCGGGGGCGCCGCGGAGGGTGCCGGTGCGGAAGAGACCGGTGCCGGGGGAGCCGATGCCTTCGCCCGCTCGCGCGCCCTGGCCAGCTGCGTGGCGAGGTAGGCAACCCGCTCCGTGTCGATTCCCGCCTTGCGCGCCGACTCGATCACGGCGGCTGCCTCGTCGAGCCGCTGCTGCTCGAGCGCGGTCTGGGCGCGGCTGAGCAGCCGCTCCTGCGCCTCCGCGAGGACGCCTCGGACAGCCGGAGCCGGCGGCGCCGTCGCGTCGGGCTGCGCCGCCGCGGGCAGCGCCGATGCAGCGTTTGGCGGGGTCGTCACCGGCTCGGCGCGGTTTCGATGCCCGAGCCACCACGAGGCGAGCAGCAGGCCGAGTACGCCGATGACGGCGCCCACCATCAGCAGACGGCGAGCCGGCGGCCTCGCGAGAGTCGCAGCCGGGATAACCCGGCGTCGCTGCTCGTCGAAGCGTTTGACGGCGGCCTCGGCAAACAGTCGCGCGCGCGCCGGGGACATCGGCTTATGGATGAATCGGTAAATCGAGCCGTCGCTGATGAGCCGACCGAGCTCGTTTTCGGTTTCCCGGCTGCCCGCCACCACCACGACGAGGTCCGGAAACTGCCGCTTGATGTCGGTAATGAACCGGCCGGCAGTCTCGTGCAGCGCCTGGACATCGAGCACCAGGATGCCCACGCCGCCCGCCACCAGCAGGTCGCTCACCTTATCGGAGGACAGCACGTGCCACAGGCGGCGGGCCGCGCCGACTCCTTCACGCAACGTCTGCAGGAAGGCGTCGTCGGTGGTGAGGACGACGAGCTCGACGATTTCGCTCGCGAGGCTGAACTTCAGGGCGGCCAGCGCGCGGCTCTCATCCTCGGACGCTAGCACCGGAGTTGTCCTTGCATGGCCTACCTTGAGGCTGGAGCTTCCAATCGCCGGAGCCTGCGGTTGGCTCCAACGCCCTGATTCCCCGAGGCTAGTGTCATTGCGCGGGTGACGCTATACGATACGGCCTCTGGTGCCACAGACAAACTATGCTGCATCGCGTCAAGTATTTTCTGTGACCGAGCACACATTTAGAGGGACGGGGGACGCGATGGCAAGACGATGCTGAGCGAGTCCATCGAAATCCGCAACAGGCTGCCGCCCGAGCAACGGGCCGCTCTGGAACAGCTCCTGTTCTTCAACGTGAATCAGCACCGTGTGCGGGTCGGTATTCAGCAATCGATCGAGACCTACGGCGTGCCCGAGATTTACGAGTCCGACGGCGGTCTGTCGGTGCGGGTCGGAGACATTCCCGGCGTTCAGACGGTGTTCGCCGTATCCGGGATGGGGCGCCCGATCGGCGTCGCGGTGTTCGTGCGCTTCACGCCCGAGCGCTTCGTGGTATTGCATCTCGGTGTTCAGCCGCGCGCCGCTGCCACCGCCGAGGTGAACACGCGGGTGCTGCTGAAGCTGATGCACGAAATCCGGAGCACGGCACGCCGCACCCAGGGGGTCGACCGCATCGAGCTGGTCTACAAGGACCGGCATCCGGTCCGCCTGCACATCTGATAAACGAGTCATGAGCCGAGTTCAACGCTGCGCGGATGGAAAGCTGCGCTGTGCCTGGTGCACGGCGGATCCTCTCTACATCGAGTATCACGACCGCGAATGGGGCGTGCCGCTGCACGACGATCGGCGGCTGTTCGAGATGCTTTGCCTGGAGGGCGCACAGGCGGGTTTGAGCTGGCTCACGGTCCTGCGCAAGCGAGACGCGTACCGGCGCGCGTTCGACGATTTCGATGCGCAGAAGGTGGCGCGTTACGGCGCCGCCGACCGCAGGCGCTTGATGAAGGATGCGGGAATCGTCCGCAATCGCCTGAAGATCGGCGCCTTCATCGACAACGCCCGGGCCTATCTGGAGATTCGCGACCGGCCCGGCGCTTTCGATGCCTATATCTGGAAATTTACCGGCGGGCGCGTGCTGCGACGCCGACCGCTGCTCCTCTCCTCCATTGCGACTTCGACGCCGGTGAGCGAGGCAATGAGCAAGGACCTCAAGCGTCGAGGCTTCCGATTCGTCGGTCCAACCATCTGTTACGCATTCATGCAGGCCGTGGGGATAGTGGATGAACATCAACGCAATTGCTGGGTGGCCAAGCGGGCCGGTTGAGCGCTCGAGAGTGAGGACGGTGGTACGCGTGGGCGCGCTGGTCGCGGCCGCCGCGATGTCCGCCGGTGCGAACTCGGGGCCAGCTACACCGGCTGACGATGCCTTCAAGGCCATCGACGTCTTCGGCCTGCAATGGGTGGCCGATCCGCAGATCGCACCCGACGGCCGCACCATCGCCTTCGTGCGCACCCGCATGGACATCAAGACCGACCGCTCGAGCGGCGCGATCTGGCTCACAGGCATCGACGGCAAGCATGCGCGTCCCTTGACCGGCGCCGCATCGTCCAGCATGCCGCGCTGGTCTCCCGACGGCACGCGCATCGCCTACCTCGCTCCCGCGAGCGACGGCTCGACGCAGCTCTTCGTGTATTGGGTCGACGGCAATGTCGCGGCGCCCATCACTCATTTCACCGAGTCGCCGCAGAGTCTCGCCTGGTCTCCCGACGGGCGCTGGCTCGCATTCACCATGGCCGTGCCCGCCGAGCGCAAGCCTCTGAAGGTCGAGCTGCCGCAGGCGCCCAAGGGAGCCTCGTGGGCCGATCCGCCGAAGCTCATCGACCGGCTCGTGTACCGCATCGATGGCGAGGGCTATTTGCCGCAAAGCTTCACGCATCTGTTCGTCGTCGCCGCCGACGGCGGCCCCGCACGCCAGCTCACGCACGGTGACTTCGATCATGACGGCCCCCCGGCCTGGAGCGCCGACAGCACCGCTGTCTATATCGCCGCGAATCGCCGCGCGGACGCCGACTATGAGCCGCTCGACGAGGAGATCTACCGCGTGAATCTCGCGGACGGCTCGCTGCGCGCGCTCACCGACCGGCGCGGCCCGGACACGAATCCGGCCGTCTCCCCGGACGGCAAGCACATCGCCTACCTGGGCTTCGACGATCACAAGCTTGGCTACCAGTGCACGCAGCTTTACGTGATGGACGCGGACGGCTCGCACTCGCGCTCCTTGACCGCGACGCTCGATCGCGATGCCGGGGAGCCGCAATGGAGCGGTGACGGCAAGCAGATCTACTTCGAGTATGGCGACCGCGGCTCGATCAAGCTCGGTGCCGTCGACCTGAGCGGCAAGATCCGCACGCTCGCCGCAGACATCGGCGGCGGCGATGTCACGCGCCCGTACACCGGCGGATCATTTTCGGTCGCGCGCAACGGGCGCTTCGCCTACATGCAGGTCTCGCCTCTGGCGCCGCCCTCGCTCGCCGCGGGAACCGGCTCCGGCGACAGCTCGACCTTGACCGCGCTCAGCGCGAACCTGCTCGGGCAGCGCAGCCTCGGGAGGGTCGAGGAGATCGGCTTCGACTCGTCCGCCGACGGTCGAAAGATCCAGGGCTGGATCATCAAGCCGCCGCACTTCGATGCAGCCCGCAAGTATCCCCTGCTGCTCGAGATTCACGGCGGCCCATTCGCCGCCTACGGTGCGAGCTTCGCCGCGGAGCTGCAGCTCTATGCCGCAGCCGGCTACGTGGTGCTGTATCTGAATCCGCGAGGCAGCACGGGTTATGGCGAAGAGTTCGCCGATCTCATCCACCACGATTATCCGGACAAGGATTTCGACGATCTCATGTCCGGCGTCGACACGGTGCTCGGCAAGGGCTACATCGATGCGAACCGGCTGTTCGTCACGGGCGGCAGCGGCGGCGGCGTGCTCACGGCCTGGATCGTCGGCCACACCGATCGATTCCGCGCGGCGGTGGTGGTGAAGCCGGTAATCAACTGGACGAGCTTCGTGCTCACCGCCGACATGACCAACTATTTCTATCGATACTGGTTCGATCGTTATCCGTGGGACGACGTGCAGGCGTACTGGAAGCGCTCGCCCCTCGCCTACGTGGGGAACGTGCACACCCCCACGATGCTGATGACGGGCGAAGTCGATTACCGCACCCCATCCGGCGAGGCCGAGCAATTCTACGAGGCGCTGAAGCTGCGTCGCATCGACACCGCGCTCGTGCGGGTGCCGAACGCCTCGCACGACATCTCGAGCCGCCCGAGCCTGCTGATCGCGAAAGTGTCCTATGTGCTCGCATGGTTTGCCGCCCATGACTCGGGCGCGGAGGGGGCGCGCTAAGATCGCGGGCGGGATTCGGAGCCGGCCGTTTCGAAATTCTTCGCCAGCGCATAGGCGCGAATCGCGGCCGGCCGGGCCTGAATTTCGGCGAACCAGCGCTTCACGTTGGGAAAGTCGTGGAGATTCTGTCCCTGCCGCTCGTGCGGCACGATCCAAGGGTAGATCGCCATGTCCGCGATGGAGTAGGCGCCCGCAATGTACTCGCGATCGGCGAGGCGCCTGTCGAGCACACCGTACAGGCGGTTCGTCTCCTTGACGTAGCGCTCGATGGCGTAGGGAATCTTTTCCGGCGCGTAGCTCGAGAAATGATGATTCTGCCCCGCCATCGGCCCGAGGCCGCCGACCTGCCAGAACAGCCACTCGAGCACCTCGACGCTGCCGCGGATGTCCTCGGGGATGAACTGCTCGGTCTTCTGGGCGAGGTAGAGCAGGATCGCGCCCGACTCGAAGACGGAGATCGGCTCGCCCCCGCCAAGAGGCGTCTGATCCACGATCGCCGGCATGCGGTTGTTCGGGGAGATCGCCAGGAACGACGGCTTGAATTGCTCGCCCGCGCTGATGTTCACCGGATTGAGCCGGTAAGGCAGTCCCGCCTCCTCGAGGAACAGGGTGATCTTGTGACCGTTCGGGGTCGGCCAATAGTACAGATCGATCATGGTCCCTCCTCGGGCGGCGGCTCGAGGGGCAGTTTACGCTTTCGAAGAATTGCGATGTCGACATCCTCCTCGCGGGCTTCGGCGCGCATCTCGTCGATGCGCTCGCGCGCCATCGCATTCTTCAGCCACGGCAACGGGGCCATCTGCTGCCCGTTCGCGGCGGAAACGCGCCACTCGAGCACCCGGCGACGCTCGGCGACGGCGCGCGACTCCTTGCTGTCGGCGGCGCTGAGATGCTTCTCGATGTGCAGCCCCGCCATCTGCGCCGTGACCGTGTCGGCGCGCTGCATGACCTTGCACAGCTCGAGACAAGTCTCTCGCCGCTCCGGGCCCGGGTCGCGGCACGCCGCCAACACGAGATTGAGCGGCGGAGCAATCTCGCTGCCGGCGATGCCCATCGCCTCGCTCAGCCTCGCGAGATCCGAAGGAAGGTAGTGCGGCGGGAGCGAGGTGCGCGCGCGCCTCAAGGTGTCGAATAGAAGCACGACGGTCGGATTCCAGTAATAGTCGAATCGCGAGCCCTGGGCCATGTCCGAAAGGATGCGATCGATCTCGCCCGGATCTTTGTCCCTTTGCGCGGCGGCGAGGGTGGGCAGCCACACGGCGCCGTTGTCCGCATCCACCCAGCGCAACGTGGTCGCTGCCTCGCGGATGTCGCATCCGGCGGAGTTCGCACAGAGTTGCAGACGCAGCCAGCCGATGGCGGCGCTCTGCGGATCGAGTTCGCTCGCCCGCGCCGCGAGCGTGAGCGCGGACTCGCGCGCCGCCGGATCCGTGTGTCCCTTGGGCGTGGACGCGACGAAGCACAGCGCCGCCGCCGTCGCGACCGAAGCCGCATCGCCGCGGCGGCCCAAGGTGCGCGCGGCCTCCGCGCGCCAAACGGAGAACTTGCCCGCGCCCGCCGCTACGACGCATTCGGAAGAGCCGACCGCGCCGACGGCAAGGGCTGAATGCATCCCCACCAGCACGAGCGCCTGCAAGCATCGCTTAATCATGGCGAACCAGGGGCCCAGCGGGTTTACGGGATCCTGGCTCGGGTGCTCGCGGTAAGACCCGCCGTGATGGCCAGCCGCATGGCATCCTCCACCGAGATGTCGAGCGGCTGAAGGAGCTCGCGTGGCAAATACACCGTGTAGCCGCCGAACGCGTAGCTCATGGGGAAATAGACGGTGACGAGATCGCGGCCGCCGTGCGCATCGAGCACGGCCGCCGGCGCATCCTCCCGCGTGACGAAGCCAATCGCATGCACGTCCGCAAAGCGCGCCAGGACGACGCGCTGCAAGTCGCGCTTCTCGCCGCTGCCCGACGGAAGCAGGCTCACGACGTCGCGAAAGCCTCCGTACAACGTTTTCACGAACGGGATGCGCCCGAGAAAGTCGTCCCAGTACTTCAGCAGAATCCTGCCCGCATAGGCATTGACCAGGCTGCCCACTCCGAGCAGCAGAAAGAACCCGACGATCAATCCGAGGCCGGGCCAATAGTGCTCCGGACTGATGATGCCGAGCGCGATCAGCGCACGGCGAAGCCATCCCTCGACGGTGTGCACCAGCCACCAGATGACGTAAACGGTCAACGCCAGCGGCAGCACCGTGACCAGGCCGCTCATGAACAGCGTCAGGATCTTTCTCATGCATCCATCATAAACGATGAGTCCGCTATTGCTGGCGCGGTAGCACGAATCGCAGACCGTTGTAATTCAGCACGACACCGTCGCGGCGGATGCGCTCGAGGAGCGGCCCCTCCGCGAGGGTCGCACCCTCGCGGTATTTGCGCATGTTGATGTAAACGAACCGCTCCGCCGGTTTGGTCGCGTACACATGGACGTCCAGATGCAGCTCGGGCAAGGCCTGGGCGCCGGTGAGATTGATTTCGCTGATCGAGGGCAGCACTTCGTCGCCGGATTTGCCGTCGTCTTCGTTGAGCACCGGGTCGGGGAGGTGCGCCGCATGGTGCGGGACGCCGCCCGAGCCCGGCTGCTCGGCGAGCATAGGCCGTTGCCCGCCGACCGGCGCCCCGGAGCCCTGTTCCGGCGGAATCTCCGGCGCATACACCGGAGCGGCATCCGCGGGCGCCGGATCCATGGGACTGAAGTGGTCGCGCGCGACCGGCGGCGGCGGCGGCTTCGCGGCGGCCGTGGCCGTCGAAGGTTGTGCAGGCGCGCTGGCAGGCGCGGGTGCGATCGGCGATGCGGCTGGGGCGGCGGCGACGGTCGTGGGGACTGCGACGCCGTGCAAGCGGTTCCGTGTCAACACCACCGCGAGTACCACCAGATTGACGGCGAGCAGCACGATCAGTGCGGCCGCCCACAGCGGGAAGCGGGTGCGGGGTGGCACGGGCCGCGAGTCCATCAACCCGGGAATGGTCTGCCGCTGTCGCTCGATTTCGGATTTCTTGAGGGCGTCGAGAATGAATGACATGAGATTCCTACCCGCGAGGAGCTTGCATGAGCAACGGGGAGCCGGGCTCGGCCAGCGCCGTGTCGAGTACGACTTGGGTCTGCAGGCCGGCGATACCGTCGACCGTCAGCCGATGCTCGCGCTGAAAGTTCTGGACCGCGATGGCCAGCTGCTGGTCGTAGACGTCATCGGACTCCGGATCGGAGGCGGCCCCGTGCAGGGCGTTGAGACTGCGCCGCAGCCAGCGGACCTCATCGCCGCGCATTCCGACCGATAAGAGCCGGGTGCGGGGGGTCTTCGGCTTCCATACCAGGGTGAACTCGCCGAACCAATCGCGCGACAGCTCCTCGAGCGGGATCCGCACGTTGTGCTCGCCTAAGTCGAGCGTGGCGTAGGCATCATCGAGACCCGACAGAACCACGCGATAGCGCTGGCCGTGATCGTCGTTCAAAGTGAGGATGGCGGGGCGGTTGAGCGCGCGCACTTGAGCCCACGATCCGCGCTGATCGAGGCAGGCGAGGCCTGCCTTTTGCGCCTGCCCGCAGGGGTCGCGATCGTCGCCCATCGCCGTGCCCCAAAGCGAGAGCAGCCGGCGGAAGGCCGCCGCATCGCTGGTATTCTCCGCGTTCGCCGCGAGCAGCTCATCGAGCGGCGGCGCTTTGGCCGCCGGCGCCGGCGGCACCTCGGCCGCAGCCGCGGCTGGGACGGCCAGGTCCGTCCGCGCGGAGGCCGCCGGCACGGCGCCTGCGCCGGACAGGTGCGCCGCAGGTGGGGCTTTGACCACCGCCCGTAGCGCAGGCGGCGGATAGCGCCACACCATGAAGGCCGCATAGATCGTCACCCCGATGCCCGCGAGCACGATCGCCGCCGCAACCCAGCCCAGCCAGAGCGGTGCAAAGCGCCGTCCGTATACCTCGCTCGCCGCGTGCCGCACGAGGGCCGGCGTCACCTTGCGCGTCTCCTGCGTGTAGGCACCGAGCAGCGCGCGATCGCAACACACATTGATGACGCGCGGAACTCCTTCCGACAGGCGATACACCTCGCGCAGCGCAGCCGGCGTGAAGATCTCGCCCGCGGCGCCCGCGACGCGCAAGCGATGGTTCACGTATCCCTCGGTCTCGTGCCTCGACAGAGGATTCAAGTGATAGCGACCGGTGATGCGCTGCGCGAGCTGGCGAAGCTCGTTGCGATCCAGGAGCTCGCGCAGCTCCGGCTGGCCGATCAGAATGATTTGCAGTAGCTTGTGGGTCGCCGTCTCGAGATTGGTGAGCAGGCGCACCTGCTCGAGCACGTCGGTGGAAAGATTTTGCGCCTCATCGACGATGACGATGACGCGTCTGCCCTCGGCGTGCGCGGCGAGAAGCTTGCGATTCAGCGCATCCACCATCTCCTTGACGCTGCTGCGGTCGGCTTCGTCGAGCCCGATACCGAGCTCCTCGCAGATGGTCAGCAGGAATTCGGTGGCGGTCACGCGGGGGTTCAGAATCACCGCGACGTCCGCGTGATGAGGCACGCGGGAGAGCAGGGTGCGCACGACGGTGGTCTTGCCGGTGCCCACTTCGCCCGTGAGCTGGATGAAGCCGCCCGCCTCGTTGATGCCATAAAGCAGGTGAGCGAGCGCCTCGGCATGGCGCTCGCTCAAGTAGAGATAGCGCGGGTCCGGTGTGATCGCGAAGGGCTTTTCGATAAGGCCGAAAAAGCTCGTGTACATGGCGGGTCGATGATACCAAGCTCAGCCGCGGCGCGGACCGGGGCCGTGACCGGGGTGCGGCAGCAGGCTCGCGCGGGTCAGCAGACCGGAGCCGAAGCGATCGCGAATCCCGTCAATCGCCGCATCGAGACGCGACTCCTTCGGCTCGCCCTCGGCGAACAAGTCGGGCTGGCGCATCGTCTGCAGGCCGCCTGCCCCGACCCCGAGCAGCCGCAACGCGACATCCGGCCGCGCGGCGAGCCAGCCCCGCAGCAGACGCCGCGCGAGCCGGTGTACGGCAGCCGTGTCGGCGGTGGGCGGCTCGAGGACGCCCTGCCGCGTGTAGGTCGTGAAATCGGCGCGCCGGATCTTCAGCGTCACACGCCCGGCGATCAGGCCGGCCGCGCGCAGGCGAGCGGCCGCGCGGTCGCAGAGCGCGGTGAGATGCCGGTCGAGCACCTCGGGATCCCGAATGTCGCGATCGAAGGTCTCCTCGGCGCTGATCGATTTCTCGAGGCGCTCGGGGACGACCGGACGGTCGTCGAGCCCTGCCGCCCGGGCCTGCATCGCCTTGCCGTGCTTGCCGAAGGCGCTCCACAGCTCGGCATCGCTCGCGTGCGCGACGTCGCCGAAGGTCTTCAGGCCGCAGGCGTGGACGGCGGGCAGAGACTTGGCGCCGACCCCGAACAGCCGCTCGATGGGCAATTGATCCAACACGTCGTGCAGATTCTCCGGGCCGATGCAGAACAGGCCATCGGGCTTGTTAAAGTCGGAGGCGATCTTCGCGAGCGACTTGTTGGGTGCGATTCCGACGGAAGCGGTAAGTTCAGTCGCCTCGAGGATGCGGCGCCGGATTGCCGCCCCGATGGCGCGCGCTCCGCCGAACAGGCGCACGCTTGCGGTCATATCCAGAAACGCCTCATCGAGCGACAGTCCCTTCAACCAGCGGCGTGAACTCGTGAAAGATCGCGAAGACCTGTGCGGAAACCTGCTGATAGCGCGCCATTCGCGGACGCACGCAAATCGCCTGCGGGCAGAGGCGCAACGCCGTGGCGATCGGCATGGCCGAGCGCACGCCGAAACGGCGCACCGCGTAGCTCGCGGCGGCGACGACACCGCGACCTGACGTGCCGCCGACGATCAGCGGCTTGCCCTTGAGCTCCGGACGATCACGCTCCTCGACCGAGGCGTAGAACGCGTCCATATCGACGTGCAGAATCGTCCGCACGCGAGGCTCCTACTTCACGGTGATGGTGATCTTCTCGGAGTGCAGGGGCGGATCAAACGACAGGTGCCGGTAATCGGCGAATACGAGCTCGAGCGTGTGCTTGCCGGGCGGCAAGCGTAAGAGTGGTCTCCGTCTGACCCTTGCCGAAATGGACCACCTTGTCGTTCGCGGGCAGGGGCGCGGCGAGATTCAAATCGGCGAGGTCGGTGTCGACGAGCAGATGATGGTGGCCGGTGTTATCGAATTGTACGCCCGCCGGCGCGACACCCATGCCTTTCAGCCCGAATCGGACAATGACCGGGCCGTGCACGGACTCGCCGTTCTTGGGCGAAATGATGTAGACCTCCGCGCCTGCGGGCGCGCCCGGACGATCCTGCGCCAAAGCCCCCGTCGCGAGCGCCGAAACCGCAAGCGCCGCGCCTGCGATCACCGCCGCGAGGGTCGATTGGAAGCGACCCATGACTCGTCTCCTATGTTGCGTTCAGATCAAATCCTTGACACCGTCGCGCTCCTCGCACAGCTCGCGATGCGTGAGCTGCATCTTGTCGCGGCTGAATTCGTCGATCTCGAGGCCCTCGACGATGGCGTACTTGCCGCTCCTGCAGGTCACCGGATAGGAGTAGATGACGCCTTCCGCGATCCCGTAGCTGCCGTCGGAAGGTACGGCCATGCTGACCCAGTCACCTTCCCGGCTGCCGAGCACCCAGTCATGCACATGGTCGATGGCCGCGGACGCGGCCGATGCCGCCGAGGAGGATCCGCGCGCCTTGATGACGGCGGCGCCGCGCTGCTGCACGGTCGGAATGAACGTCTCCTTGAACCAGCTCTCGCCCACCTCGGCAAGCACCGGCTTGCCGCGCACGCTCGCGTGATTCAGATCGGGGTATTGCGTGGCCGAATGATTGCCCCAGATGATCGCTTTCTTGATGTCGGCCGCCGCGGCGCCCGTCTTCCCGCTGACCTGCGCGAGTGCGCGGTTGTGATCGAGACGCGTCATCGCCGTGAATCGCTCCGGCGGGATGGAAGGGGCGTTGCGCTGGGCGATGAGGGCATTGGTGTTCGCGGGGTTGCCGACCACCAGCACACGCACGTCGCGACTCGCGACCGCATCGAGCGCCTTGCCTTGTGCCGAGAAGATCTTGGCGTTCTCGAGCAGGAGATCTTTGCGTTCCATGCCGGGTCCACGAGGGCGCGCGCCGACGAGCATGGCGACGTCGCAGTCCTTGAAGGCGACGCGCGCATCGTCCGTCGCCGTGACTTTGTTGAGGGTGAGGAACGCGCAGTCGTTGAGCTCCATCACCACCCCCTGTACGGCGCCGAGCGCGGGCGTTATCTCGAGCAGGTTCAGATTAATGGGCTGATCGGTTCCGAGCATGTCGCCGGCCGCTACGCGAAACGCGAGCGCGTAGCCGATGTTTCCTGCCGCGCCCGTGATGGTGACGGTGACTGGCTTTTTCATAAAAAGATCCTGGGTCGAGGGTTGGCGCAAAGACAGCAAATACTAGCCGAAGCCGGGCGTCATGCCCGCGCTCGATAATTTTAGCATTAGAAACAATGGGTTGAGGGACGATAGGGCGCACAGACGAACGATGAATCGGAAACTTATAAAAAGAGCTTGCATGTCGTAGTGATGTACATTACTATATCACCAGATCAGAGAAACACCCCCGGTTCGTCCGGGATCAACCAAGGAGACCGCCATGAACACTCGCATTTCCACCCAGATCACCGCACTCGTTCTTGCCCTGCTCGTGAACAGAACGCTGTTCGGCGGGATCGCCATCCTTTTCAGCGCCCAGCCGGCCGCGGCTGCGGTGGTTACCCGGGCGGCGGCGTAAGCCCCGCCTTTGGAGCGTTCTGCTAGATTAGCTGGCTACATGGCCCCATCACGGGGCCACGGCGCTGAGTACGGCATGGACCCCAATTGGAACGACAATCAGCCCATCTATCGCCAACTGCGCGATCGGATGGTGGCTCTGATCCTCGAAGGGGCGCTGAAGGAAGGCGATCCGTTGCCCTCGGTGCGAACCGTGGCGGCGGATTACACCCTGAATCCCCTCACGGTGCTCAAGGGCTACCAGCAGCTGGTCGATGAAGGACTGGTCGAGAAACGCCGCGGCCGCGGCATGTACGTGAGCGAAGGCGCGCACAAGGTACTGCTGGCCGGGGAGCGCGAACGGTTCCTCAAGGAGGAGTGGCCGCAGGTGCTTGCGGTCATCAACCGCCTCGGCTTTTCCGCGGAGGAGCTGTTCGCGCAGACCCCCGCGCTCACGCATCCGGCGCCGCGGGGCGGCGATAACAAGTGAGCCAAAGCGATGTCTGAACCTCTCATCCGAGCCTCCGGCCTGACAAAGAAATACCGCTCGTTCGTGGCGCTCGATCACGTGAGCTTCGTCGTCGAGCCGGGCCGCATCGTCGGTCTGATCGGTCCGAACGGCGCCGGCAAGACCACCGCCCTGCGGGCCATGCTGGGACTCACCAGCCTACGAGGGTGAGCTTCGCGTGCTCGGTCGTGAGCCGTTCGGCGACCGGGCGGCGCTCATGAGCGAGGCGAGCTTCATCGCCGACGTCGCGGTGCTCCCCGCCTGGCTGCGCGTCCGGCAGGCGATCGACTTCGTCGAGGGTGTCCATCCGAGATTTCGCCGCTCGCGAGCGCTCGAGCTTCTGGCGAAGACGCAGATCGGCGCGGACCGGCGCATCGGCGAGCTCTCCAAGGGCATGAAAACGATGGTGCACCTCGCGCTCACCATGGCCATCGACGCTCGATTGCTCGTACTGGACGAGCCCACCCTCGGACTCGACATGCTCGCGCGTCGAGGGTTCTACGATGCACTGGTGAACGACTACATGGACGAGACGCGCACCATCGTGATCACCACGCATCAGGTCGAGGAGGTCGAGAATCTGCTGACCGACGTGCTGTTCATCGACAAGGGGCGCATCGTGGTCGACTGCTCGGTCGAGGACATCGACGCGCGCTATAGCGCCGTTTCCGTTCTCGACGACCGGGTCGCGGCCGCGCGCGCCGAGCGCCCCTTCTACGAGCGGCGCCTCCTCGGCAGAACCCTGCTTTATTTCGAGGGTGCGAACCGCGAAAGCCTGGCCCGTTACGGCGAGGTCACCGCCCCGAGCGTCTCGGATCTATTCGTCGCCAAGCTGTCCTCGGAGCGCGCCGCATGAATCATTTCGTCTGGCTGATTCGCCGGGAATTCTGGGAGAACAAGGCCATCTGGGTGCTGCCGGCGGCAGTCGGGGCCCTGATGGTGGCGGCCTCGCTGTTCGGCAAGATCGAGCTCGCGATGCTGAACGTGAACGGAACACCGCAGTGCAGTCGGCGGACGTCCTGTTCCTCGTCGCCATCGGCGGAATTTTTTGGGCGACGATGGGCATCTATTCGTCCTGGTATCTGCTCGATTGCCTGTATGCCGATCGCAAGGATCGAAGCGTCCTGTTCTTCAAATCGATGCCCATCTCGGACCTCGCGACCGTGCTCTCGAAGCTGTTCGTCGGGATCGTCGCGATTCCGCTCGTGTACTTCGCGGCCGCGGACGCCTCGGCCCTGCTGATGGCGTTTGTGATCTCCGTGCGCGCGAGGCTTCTGTTCGGATCCTCCTTGTGGCGGCCCGAGCTGTGGATGCAGCAGCAGGTCCTGTGGGTCTACTTGATGGCGACCAGCGCGCTCTGGTACTTGCCCGTGGTGGGCTGGTTCATGCTCGTCTCGGCGTGGGCGAAGCGCGCGGTGATCCTGCAGGCCATTCTGCCGCCGCTCGCCATCATGCTCATCGAACAGCTTTTCCTAAGGACCCATTACGTGACCCTGCTGCTGCGAGATCGGCTGCTCGGCGGCACGTATGCCGCGCTTCACCATCCGATCCATTGGTCGCTCTCCGAGGGAGAGATGACGCCGGGCGTGTGGCAGCTGCCCGATCCCCTCGGATTTCTCTCGAGCATCGACGTCTGGATCGGCGTTCTGGTGGGGGTGCTCTTCATCGCCGGCGCGGTTCAGCTGCGCATGCGGCGCGCGGATGGCTAGCACGCTTTTGCTTCCACCGAAGGCAGTGCAGAATAGCGCTCCAGGGCAAGCCTCGGAGAGCGCTGAATGTACAAGACCAAGATCGACCTGTCGGAGAAGACGCGCCGCAACGTCATCCTCCTGTTGAATGAGCGGCTCGCCGATGCGATCGACTTGCAGAGCCAGGTCAAGCAGGCGCATTGGAACGTGAAGGGTCCTCACTTCATCGCCCTGCACGAACTGTTCGACAAGATCTCCGACGCCGTGCTCGAGCAGATCGACGAGGTCGCCGAACGGATCACCAGCCTCGGCGGGACGGCGGAGGGGACGGTGGCCGTGGCCGCACGCCGCAGCAAGCTCAAGAATTATCCCCTGAGCATCACGTCGGGCCGGGATCACCTTTTGTATCTATCGACCCAGCTTTCCGTCTACGGCAAGGCGATCCGCGCCGCCATCGACGCAACCGCCGAATTTGGCGATGCCGACTCGGCCGATCTGTTCACGCAGCTGTCACGAGAGACCGATAAATATCTCTGGTTTCTCGAGGCGCACCTGCAGGACAAGGCCTGAGCAAGGCCCGCCGTTTGCTCAAGCGTCGAGCAGGTGCGAGAAGTAGCTGTTGCACAGCCGGTTGAGCGGATCGGTGCGTTGCCTGAGCGCGCGGAACAGCTTGATGCGCTCGCCGAATGCCTTGTTCACATGCTCGGGCTTCAACGCGCGCGACTGATTGAACGTCGGAATGCCGCCGAGCGACGACGCAAAATCGTTGAAGTCGATCAGGAACTCATCCCAGCCCCGGTCCCCGGTGGAAGAGGGCTCGAGCGTCATCATGGGACCTTGGAAGCTCACGCTGAAAAGCGAGGAGCGGTCCTGATGCAGCCGGCTCGCGCCGTTCACCACGTTGCAGCGATAACCGTGCTGCTTGTAGTAGGCGCGGCAGAACGCGAAGTACTCGGCCAGTAGTTTCGGATACCCGGCTTGGGGAAATCCCCAGAGCGTGTACGTATAGCGCGACTTCCAAGCCTCATGCGGGAAGTCCCGGATCCACTCGTGCGCATACATCACGACGCCGCGCGCGGCCCGGTCGAGCGTTGCGCGCAAGGCGCGCTGCACGCCCGATACGACGGCACCCGCCACACCCGGCGCCGCCAGCACGCTGCCGACGGTCGAGCCGAACGCAGGCAGGACGTTGCGCATCACGGACTTCTTGATCTGCCACACTCCGGAGCGGCTCGTCGCGCCGCTCTCGTCCGGCGTGCGGCGCTCGACGGTGATCTGGTCGTGGAAGGGCGAGATGTGCAGACGCACTGCGCCGGGTGAGGCGACGATCCCCGAAAAGCGCGCCGCAAACTCTCTTAGCGTCAGCACCTGGTAGTCGATTTTCACCGGAACCAGCGGCTGCACGCGGAGCACCGCCTCGTGCACCACACCGAGCAGACCGAAGCTCGAGCTCAATACGCGCATCAAGTCGGTGTTCCGCTCGGTCACCGTCATCTGCTTGCCTTGCGGCGTGACGAGCTTGATTTCCTTGACGAGCGCCGACATCTGCGCACGGCCATCCTCATAGGAGGCTTGCGGCAAGGTGGTCACGGCCACGGCGCCGACCGTCATATGCCCCATCTCGGGTGTGAGGGGCAGCTCCTGGCCGCGCTCCGCGAGCGCGCGCGCGAGCGTGCCCACCCGCACTCCGGCCTGGGCGCGCACCTCGTCCTCGCCGAATTCGACGAGCTTCTCGAGCGAGCTCAAATTGACGGTCGTGCCGCCGTCGCCGCCGACGCAGCGGGTCTGCGAATAATCGCCGCCGACGATGCGGATGGGGGTGGGGTACTTCTTGGTGTCGCCGAGAATGACCGGAATGTCCTCGGCACGCTTCGCCCGCATGACCATGCGAGGACGCCGATAAAGGCCGGACGCGGCAGTGTCCGGACCGCGCGAACGATTTACTTTGACTACCATGTGTACCCCTTGATCGTCGAACGAACCTGGCAAGGCGTCTTTGACAGACGTCGCAGATCAAGGGAAAAAAGGACCGGGGAGGACGCGAAAAATGCGCGGATTGAGCGCATCGAGAACTGGCGACCCCGCTATCGTCGAGCTTCCTGAGAAGCCCCTTAGACCGGTGGTTTTGCGTCCCCACCTTTCGGCGGGTTTGCCCTTGAACAGCGGCCCTACTATGCGAGCAGGCGGGGGGATAAGTAAAGGGCTTTTTTACCCCATCAGGAGCAGCGTCTCGGCATGCTCGACCGCTTCCGGCGCGCCGCACACCACGACGACGTCGCCTTCCTTGAAAACCGTATCGGCGCCCGGGTCCCTGCCCACAATTCCGTCGCGCCGCACCGCGCTTACAGAGACCTGCGAGCCGCGCCTCGCGAGCTCGGCGATGCTCTTGCCCACCGCCCAAGCATGCGGCGGGAGTATCACGCTGTGAAGCTCTTCACGAAATGCGTGACTGTCATCCAGAAACTCCGCGTCCGCCCGCCGGAAGTACTGCCGCAGCATGCCGTAGCGGTGGCTGCGGATGTCGTTGACCGTGCGAATGACCTGTCCCATCGGGAGCTTCAGCAGCAGCAGCAGGTGCGAGAGCAGCATGAGGCTCGCCTCGAACGTTTCCGGCACGACCTCGGTGGCGCCGGCCGCCTGCAACTCCTCGAGCCGCAGATCGTCCTGCGTACGGACCAGCACCGGAACATCGGCGCGCAGGCCGCGTACCGACCGCAGGATGCGCAGCGACACCGCCGGGTTCGCGAAGGTGATGACGACGCAGCGGGCACGCGCCAGCCCGACGTTTTGCAGCACCTCGAGCTGGCCCGCATCGCCGTACATGACCGGATCGCCAGCCTGCCGGCCCTGGCGCACACGGTAGGTGTCCACATCGAGCGCGATGTACTCGAAGCCGGTCTGCTCGAGGACGCGGGCGATGTTCTGTCCCACCCGGCCGAATCCGCAGATCAAGACATGGTCGCGCTCGGCGACGGCGAGCGTCGTGCGCGCCTCGCGCATCGCCTCGGTCTGCGGTGGTCCGGCTTGTCCAAGCAGCGCCCGCGTGATGCTCCGGTTATGCCGGATCACGAGCGGCGCGACGATCATGGAGAGCGCGGTGGCCGCGAGCAGCGGTTGCACGATCGGACCGATCTGATGCCGCAGGAGAAGGGTGAGCAGCGCGAAACCGAACTCGCCTCCCGGACTCACGACGACGCCCGTGCGCAGCGATTTGAACCAGTTCCCGGTGACGGGCTTGGACACGAGCGTGACCACCGTCGTCTTCAAAAGCATCATGCCGATGAGGATCGCGCTCACGAGCGGCAGGTTGCGCAGCAGGAGCGGCACATCGAGGAGCATGCCGACGGTAATGAAGAAAAGGCCGAGCAGCACCTCGCGGTACGGCCGGATGCTCGCCTCGATCTGATGCCGAAACTCCGTCTCCGCGAGCGCCATGCCGGCGAGAAAGGCGCCGAGCGCGAGAGAAAGCCCCGCCGCCTGCGTGGCCCAAGCCGAGGAGAGCACGGCCAGCAAAACGGCGAGCGAGAACAGCTCCGGCGAGCGCACGGAGGTAATGAGCACGAACAGGGGACGCAGCAGCCAGCGCCCGCTCGCGAGCACGAGGAGCAGCGCCACGGCCGCGATCGCTATGGCGGCCGCGATGTGAGGCGCCATGGCCGCCGCCGCCCCGTGAGCCCGCCCCCGCGCCGCCCGCGGCGAGGGGGGAGAGCAGACCCAGGAACAACGGGAAGCTCAGGTCCTGGAACAGGCAGATGGCGACCGCCAGCCGTCCGTGCGTACGAGTGTTCTCCGATTGCTCGGTCAGCTGCGAGATGATGATGGCGGTGGAGGACATCGCGACGGCGCCGCCGATGACCACCGCATAGGTCGGGGATACTCCGAGCAGAGCGACCACCAGCGGCGCCACGACCGCCGTGGTCACCAGCACCTGAGCGCCGCCCACACCGAGCACCTCGCCGCGCATGGCGAGCAAGCGCGGCAGGGAGAACTCCAGGCCGAGCGTGAACACGAGAAACACCACGCCGAAGTCCGCGAGCAGCCGCGTCGTGTCGTTGTCGACGACCAGCGCGAGCGCATGAGGGCCCAGCAGCATGCCGACGGCGAGGTAGCCGAGGATGGCCGGCAGCGCCAGCTTGCGCACACCGGCCACGACGAATACCGAGGCGGCGAGCAGGATCAGAATCTGCAGCAGCGCATTCGGGTGCATTCTCGTAGCATATAGCGATGGATGCCTTGGCGCTGCAAGGGGACGGCGAGAGCTGGCGGCTCGATCTGCGCGGCGACTGGTCGCTCGACGCATTGCCGCTGATCGACCGCGAGCTCGAGACGCTGCCATCGCCGTTGAGCGGGACGCTGGTATGCGATTGGTCGCGCGTCGAGCATGCGGGCTTGGGTCCGGTGTGGGCGCTGTTGATGCGCTTGTCGGAGATCGGCGGCGGCCGGCTCCAGACCCGGCATCAGGGGCATCCGCCGGACAGCGTGCGGATGTTGCACAAGCTGCAGCTCGAGCTTTGCGACTCGCACGGCAAGCCGGCGATCGGCGTGCCGTCCACGCAGGGCGCGGTCGCGAAGCTCGGGCGCTGGACGGTGCTTCAGGGGACCGAGGCCCGCCGCCTGCTCGGGTTCTTCGGGCGCATTGCCGCGGTCCTCGGGCAGAGCTTCTCGCGCCCTCGAATGTGGCGGCTGCCCTCCATCGTGCGGCAGGTGCAGGAGACGGGGGTGAGCGCCATCCCCATCGTCTCGCTCATCGCCTTTCTGATCAGCGTCGTGGTTGCATACCTCGGCGCGCAGCAACTCGCGCGTTTCGGAGCCACGATTTTCGTGGTGGACCTGGTCACGATCGCGGTGCTGCGCGAAATGGGGGTCTTGCTCACCGCCATCATCGTCGCGGGACGCTCGGGCAGCGCGTTCGCCGCGGAGATAGGCGTGATGGAGCTCAACGAAGAGATCGACGCCTTGCGTGCCATGGGCATGAATCCGATCGAGCTCCTGGTGGTGCCGCGCGTGATCGGCCTCGTCATCGCCCTGCCCTGTCTCACCGTCATTGCCGATGCCATGGGACTCGCCGGGGGCGGGCTTTTGTCGCTCATCCAGCTGCACATTCCGCCCGCGCAATTCATCCTGCGGCTGCGAGAGGCGCTCTCGTCCACGACATTCTGGGCGGGCATGGTCAAGGCGCCCGTTTTCGCGCTGCTCATCGCCATGGTGGGCGCCTATCGCGGCATGCAAGTGCGCGATTCGGCGCGCGAGCTCGGCCGCTTGACGACCATGGCGGTGGTGCAGTCCATCTTTCTGGTGATTCTCGCGGATGCGCTGTTCGCGGTCCTCTTCGAGCAGATCGACTTCTGACATGGAGCCTGCGAGCCACGCCGCGGTCGTCGAGCCGCCGAGCGATCGGCCGGTGGTGCGCGTCGAAGGCTTGGTTAACCGCTTCGGTGCGCAGGTCGTGCACGACGGACTGTCGCTCGAAGTGCGTGCGAATGAGATCTTCGGGATCGTCGGCGGCTCGGGCGCAGGCAAGTCGGTCCTGCTGCGCACCATACTCGGCCTGCGGCAGCCGCAGGCCGGGACCGTGGAGGTCTTCGGCCGCGACATCCGTCACTTGACCCCGGAGGAGCGGCTCGCGATGTCGCGCAGCTACGGCGTCACCTTTCAAAGCGGCGCGCTGATCTCCTCGTTGTCCGTGGCGCAGAACATTCAGCTGCCGCTGCGCGAGACTGTATACCCTCTCCGAGGAGTGCGCTCGATGATCTCGTGCAGCTCAATCTGAGCCTCGTGGGGCTCGCTCCCGATGCTGCCGAGCAAGTATCCGGCGCAACTCTCCGGCGGTATGGTCAAGCGCGCCGCGCTCGCCCGCGCGCTCGCCCTCGAGCCCAAGCTGCTGTTCCTGGATGAGCCCACCTCCGGGCTCGATCCCATTTCCGCAGCGGACTTCGATGCGTTACTGTTGTATCTTCACGGCGAGCTCAAGCTCACGGTGGTCATGATCACGCACGACCTCGACAGCCTGTTCAGAATCTGCGACCACGTCGGCGTGATCGTGGGTGGCCGCATGGTGAGCGACACCCTCCCCGGCATCCTCACGAACACCGAGCCATGGATACACGAGTATTTCCACGGCCCGCGCGCTCGCGGCGCGGAACGGGCGGCGTCGCTCAGGCCGGAGCTGGGGTCGGCGCTCGAACCGGCGCCTCTCGACCGGAACGCGCAGCGTGGATAGGGATACCAACTACGTCGTGGTCGGCGCGTTCGTGCTGCTGGTCATCGGGCTCGCGCTCTCCTTCGTCTACTGGTACACCGACCAGAAGGACAAGCGCACCTACCGAAGTTATGAGATCTATTACGATGGGTCGGTGAGCGGTCTCACGGCGGGAAGCCCGGTGCGCTATCTCGGCGTCGACGTGGGCAAAGTCGCGCGCATCATGCTCGACCCGCGGAACCGAAAGCGCGTCGAGGTGATCGCCGACGTCGAGGAATCGGCGCCGATCGACACGCGCACGCTCGCCTTGCTCAGCCTGCAAGGGGTGACCGGGCTCCTGTTCATCGATCTCGAGGAGGATCAGAAGGCGACCAGCACGGGTCGCTTTGCCCATGGGCGAGCGCTATCCGGTGATCCGTTCGGCACCATCCGATCTCGACGTGCTGCTGCGCAGCCTCCCCGCGCTGGCCAATCACGCGATCGATCTCGTGGACCACATGGACCAGCTGTTCAGCGACGAGAACGTGAAGAATTTCAAGGCGACGCTCGCCAGCGCGCGTCTGGCGAGCGAGCGCGGGCCGGCGTTGCTCCGCCAAGTCGAGGAGCTGGTCGCGAATCTCAAGCACACTTCCGACCAAGTCGAGAGCGCGGCAGTCGATTTTCGCCATGTGACGAACGATTCTGCCGCCGACATCAAGCAGAGCCTCGCCAACATCCGGCACATCAGCGAGAGTCTTGCGAGTGCCGCGGATAAGCTGAACGTCTTCGTCACGCAAAATGAGCCGACGCTCGCGCGCTTCACCGGACAGGGATTGCCGGAGCTCGAGCGATTGCTCCACGAGAGCCGCGCGGCGGTGCGCGACATCCGTGACCTGTCGCTGTCGCTCAAGCAAAATCCCGCGGAGCTTCTGTACGAATCGAACTACCACGGCATCGAGCTGCCGCGATGAGAGCCGCCACGATCAAAGCCGCTCTCGCGCTGCCGCTTCTCGTGCTCGCGGCCTGCACCGGCTCATTCTTCAAGAGCCAGGCGCCCGCGCCGACGACTTATCTGCTGTCGACGCACCCACCGATGGCGGCCGGCGACGTCGCGATACCCGCCGATCTGACCGTACTCATGCCGCGGGTGCGCACCGGCCTCGAGACCGATCATATCGCCGCCCTTTATCCCGATCACCGGCTCGACTACTTCGCCGGGGCCCGCTGGAGCGGACCGCTCGATGAGGTCGTTCAGGATCTGACGCTGCAGGCTTTTCACGGCCGGTTCGGCAACGTGCATACCGACACCTCGGCGTTCGACGCCGGCTATTGGCTCGAGATCGACGTGATGGACTTCCAGGCGGAATACGGCGAGGGCGCGGCGGCGCCCCCACGGTACACGTGCATCTGCTTGCCCGCGTGGGCAATGCCGGCGACCGGCACGTGATCGGCGAGTTCGAGGCCGACGTGCGCGAGCCGGCCGCCGCCAATCGGCTGACCGCGGTGGTCGCCGCGTACGATGCGGCCGCGCAGCGGGCGTTCGCCGAGATCGTCGAGCAGGATCGCGCAGACGCTGGCGCGCGTGGCTAGTAAGGCGCCAGCGCCGCCGCCGACCTGACCCGGTATCGCCAGTAGTCCGCGAGCGATTCGCGCGCGTGGCGCGGCATACGGGGCGCCGGCCGCCCATTTCGCATCGAAGTACGTCTCGAGCGCCCGGGCGGCCGCGGCGCGTGACGGGCATGCGCAGCTCGAGGGCGGCCGCGAGATCGACATCATCGAGACTCGGGCGGCTGAAGTCGGCGGTCGCCGCGCTCGCCCAGAGCTCGCCGCGCCGGGCGATGAGCGCGAGGGATTCCGTGCGCTCCGCCGCCTCCAGCCAGCGCAGCTCGATGCGTCCGTCCCCTCGCGCTCGAGCTCGGCGGCGACTGCCGTATTGGGCACCGGATCCGGCTCGAGGAGCACACGGATGTGCGCACCGCTCGCAGCTGCGGCGAGGAGCGCGACGATGAGTCGCCGATCGCTCAGACGCCGCGCCGTCAGTGCGATCTCCTCGCCCGCTCCGGAGCCGGCGAGCGCGTCGAGCATGGCAGCCGCGGACCGCGCCTTCGGTGAGGAAGCGCGCATCGATCGACCCCGGGTCTGCGGGTTGCGGCTGCGGCGGCTGCGGCAGGCGGTCGTCGCCGCTCGACCAGGCGGCGATCTGCAGCTCGCTCGCCGCGATGTCGCGCGCGAGCCCCCCGGAAATGGCGACTGCGAGGTCCCCGCTGCTTCTCGCGGGCAAAAGGCTGATCCAGCCGCCTGCGCCGTCGTCGGCGACAAGCAGGTGGCGCTGATCCGATTTGGCGTTGCGTGCACGGAGCGACGCGCGCAGTCCCGCCTCGCCGCGCGATTCGTCGAACGGGTTGCTCCACCAGCCCAAGGCGAGACGCCAGAGCGAGGAGTACGCCGGCATGCAATCGCGCAATCGATCGAGGCGCACGCGCGCCACGATCACTCCGGCGCGCTCGAGCGTGTCCAGATATTCGACGGGAGTGCCGCCGTACGCATCGCTCCGCGGGTCGGAAACCAAGACGATCTTGAGGTTCGGCCGCCTGAGCCGTTGCAACAGCAGGCGTTGACCGAGCGGGCGCGAGAGCGGCGCCTGATCGAGCACGATCAGCTCGCTCGCGCGATCGACCACGGCGAGCTCGCGGGCCTCGATCCCGCCGCCCGACCCCGTCCCCTCGATGATTTCGATTTGCGAGTCCGCGAGGCGCCTGGCGAGCGATGCCACATGCGTTCCGGCGGGCAACGGTTTGAACACGTTCCACGAGGCGACCGCCGCCCAGGCTATCGCGAGCAGCAGCAGCAGACGCCCGCGCCGCATCTAGCGGGCGGCTTCCAGGAGCTCGACGCGCTGCTCGAAATCACCCGGTGCGGACATGTGCACGCTGGCCGCGGGAAAGCGGGCGATGTCGATTTCGTCCGAAGCCTGCCCACCGATCCAGATCTCGACCGTGCCCGGCAACTCGCGGCGCAGGGCGTGCAGCTGCTCCACGCCCGATTCGGCCGCCTCGTCCATCACCATGCTGATCGCGACCGCCGCGGCATTGACTTTGAGCGCGCACCGCGCGGCCTCCTCGGCGGGCAAATCGGGTCCAAGGTAGTACGCGCGCAAGCGCAAGCTCGCGGCAAGCGCCGCGTACATGAGAATCCCGAGCTCGTGCCGCTCGCCGGTCAGGGTCGCGAAGACGACCGCCGGTCCTTTCGACACGCTGTTGAAGGTGTGCAGCAGGGCGCCGACCTGACGCCGCGCGCAGTTCGAAGCGATCCGCTCCTGCGCGATGGAGAACTCGCCGCGGTGCCAGCGCTCGCCGACCTCGCGGAGCGCCGGCGCGAGGACGTTGCGGACGACCTCGAACGGCGGCAGCAAGGCGAAGGCCATGGCCATCACCTGATCGCACTCCATCGGACGGTATTTGCCCACCGCGCCGAGAATACGCTCCACCAGCGACTGCGCGGCGGCCTGCTCGCTGCGGGGCGGCTGATCCGACAAAAGGCGGTTCAGCGCATCATTGGACAAATGCGCGATCTTGCTGATCGCATGTCCCCGGGCCGTGATCTCGCGCAGCCGCCGCAGCCGCGATACGTCGTGGGTCGTGTAGAGGCGATGGCCGCCGGCACCGCGCTCGGGCTCGATCACCCGGTAGCGGCGCTCCCAGGCCCGCAGCGTTTCGACGGTGAGGCCCGTGGCCTCCGCGACCGCCTTGATGGAATATGTCGCCGCGCTGTCAATGTCCGACATACCGCACCAGTGTGACATCCACAGCGCCTCTTGCGATGTCCGGCTCGAGCGGCGTTCGCAATGCGGAGACGCGCAACGCCGTGTCGCCCTCGCGGTGGCAGCCGCCGCGATAACCGCGGCTCGACCGGCGGGTCAATGGTGTGATTTGGCGAGCACCCGCGCCGGGGCGCAAAGGGCCGCATGGTAGGGGGAGCCCCCCGACTGGCTAGCGAGAATGGCGAGGAGCTTGTCGGCCGGCATCGGCTCGCCGAACAGACGCCCCTGGGCATAAAAACAGCCGTGCCTGCGCAAGAACTCGAGCTGCTCACTCGTCTCGACGCCCTCGGCAATGACCTCGAGTTCGAGGCTCTTGCCCATGTCGATGATGGTGCGTACCAACGCGGCGTCGTTCGAATCGACGGCGAGGTCGCGCACGAAGGACTGATCGATCTTGAGCGTACCGATGGGGAATTGTTGCAGAGCGGAAAGCGAGGAGTACCCGGTGCCGAAGTCGTCGATCGCCAAATGCAAGCCGAGCGCGTAGAGCTCGTTCAAGAGCCCGATGGTGCGCTTCGGATCGGTCATCAAGGTCGTCTCGGTGACCTCGAGCTCGAAGCAAGTGGGCGAGACACCGTGCTTGCGGAACGCGTTGCGGCAACGCGCGATGAAGCTCGATTGCTTCAGCTGGCGCAGCGACAGATTCATGGCGATGCGCCCGGGCTGAGCAACCGTGCCCTGCCAGGCGCGGTAGTCCGAACAAACGCGGTCCAGCACCCATTCACCAATGTCCAGGATGAGGCTGCTCTCCTCGGCGAGCGGGATGAACTGGGAGGGCGAGATGTCGCCGTGACCGGGCAGCCGCCAGCGCAACAAGGCCTCGGCTCCCACCACACGCCCGTCGCGCAGATCCACCTTGGATTGGTACAGGATGACGAGCTCGTCGCGCTCGAGCGCGCGCCGCAGCTTGCTCTTCAGCATGAGCCGCTCGACGGCCGCCGCATTCATGTGGGGCACGTAAAACGCCCAGGTATTGCCGCCGTTCTGCTTGGAGTGGTACATCGCCGCATCGGCGTTGCGGATGAGGTCGATCACGTTCTCGGCATCGAACGGGCAGATCGCGATCCCGACGCTCGCGGTCAGGTAGACCTCCTGCTGATTCACGTAGAACGCGCGGCTGATCTCGTCGAGCAGCGTGCGGGCGAGGGCGCCGAGGCTCGGCCGGTTGTCGAGATCCGAGGGCAACCCATCCACGAACATCGCGAACTCATCGCCGGCGAGCCGGCCGATCACGGTCTCCTTGCTCAACACCCGCGTCAGCCGCTCACTCAGGATTTCCAGCGTGCGATCGCCGGCCGAGTGCCCGAAGGTGTCGTTGACGTCCTTGAAGTGGTCCAAGTCGAGATACAAGAGGGCGAGCGATTGCTGGTTGCGGCGGGAGCGCGCGATGGCCTGCTGCAGCAAATGCTGAAACTGCATGCGGTTCGGCATCTTGGTCAGGGTGTCGTAGCGTGCCAGATAGCGGATGCGCCGTTCGGCCCGCTTGCGCTCCGTGATGTTGCGCGCCACGTAAATGTTGCCCTCGAACTGCGGGTCTGCGGAGGTGATCGTCGAAGAGGCCATCGAGACCGGAATCGTTTGGCCGGCGGCGGTTCGCAGCACGGTCTCGCGCGGCTCCGGAGCGGGTCCCCCGAGGTCATAGCCACTGCGGTGTGCCTCGTCGATGAAGCTGGCGAGCGGCTTGCCCACGAGCTCCGCATCGGCGTACCCCAGCAGACGCTGCGTCGCGTCGTTGCAGCTCTTGATGATCCCGTCCGGCGAAGTCACGACCACGGCATCGCTCAGGCTGTTGAGCACCGTGTCGAGATAATTCTTGGTGATGGTGGTTTCGCACAGTTTTTGGCGCATCCGCTCGAGCGCGTGCTGCAGCTCTCCAAGCTCGTCGCGCCGCGCGACTTGGATCGGGTTCGATGGGCTGGTGTAATCCCCCTCACCGATGCGGTCCGCGGACAGGATCAGCGCCGAGATCGGCCGCGAGAGCTGCCGCGCGATGAACCACGCGCCGATCAACACGAGCACGATCACGGGAAGAATTACGCGCGCGAGCATGGCGCCCATGCGCTTGATCTGACTCCCCTGCTGCGTCTCGAGCTGCGCCCGAATGCTCGCGAGCGTCTCCTGCATCTCCGCGCGGCTCACCCAGATCTTGAGGGCGCCGCTGCGCTGCGCGGGGGCGGTGACGCCGGGCGGGATGGTATTGGTCACCACCAGCGGGTCGAGCGCGCCGTCCCGCCCGGCCGCGTCGTTGCGCGCCGCCTCGAGTTGCGGGTTGCTGGCGCTGAACAAGACCACCCCGCGCGCATCCGTGACCTCGACCCGCTCGATGTCGTTCTCCTCGAGGAGCCGGCCGGCGATCGAGGCGATGGCCGGGCTGTTGTGCGCCGCCAGAGCGGTCGCAAGCAGCGCCCCGGTGACGTTTACGACGCTTTTGCCGCGGGCCTCGAGGTCCCCTTCCAGCTTTTGCTCAACCGCGGTGTAGGTGAGACGCGCAATGTCGGCGCTGTCGATCCGGTGCTCGTAGTAGGCAAAACCGCCGAGCAGTACGGCCAGCCCCAGGCCCATCCCCAAGGCGAGCTGCAGGTACTTGGTTTTGAGGCTCTTCGTCATCCGTGAATGATACTCGTTCACACCAATCCCTATAAGGGGCCGGTACAATCCGCACGGCCATGAGCACGCGCTTTCGAACCGACATTTTCTTGGATACCGTCTGTCCCTGGTGCTACCTGGGCAAGCGGCGCTTCGAGCTCGCCCTGGCCGCCCGTCCGCAATACGAGCCGACCCTCAACTGGCGTCCGTTCGAGCTGAATCCGGATCTGCCGTGGGACGGAGTCGAGCGCGCGGGCCATATCGCCGGCAAGTTCGGGGATTCGACTCAGATCGCGGACGCCGAGGCCGCGCTCGTGCGGCACGGGGAGGCCGTCGGATTACAGTTTCGATTCGATCTGATCGCGCGTTTGCCGAACACGCGCCGCTCCCACCTCCTGATCGCGCACGCGGGCCGCCACGACCTCGCGAACGAAGTCACGGAACGCGTCATGCAGGCCTACTTCGAGGAAGGCTGCAACATCGGCGACATCGAGGAGCTCGTGCGGCTCGGCGTGGAGGCCGGGCTGTCGGAGCGCGAGACGCGGGCGGCGATGGTGCTTCGCGAAGGCCAGGACGGGGTGGTGGCCGCCGAGCGCCATGCGGCGGTGCTCGGCATCACCGGAGTCCCCGCGTTCATCTTCGACCGGCAGTATTCGGTGTCGGGCGCGCAGGAGGTCGAGACGTTCGTCAAGGTCATCGATCAAGTCGTGGAGCTCGCCGCCGGCCGGGAAATCGCTTCGTGACCCCGGCGGAGCTCACCGGCCGCGCGCGCGGCCACATCGTGGAACTCAGTGCTCCCCTGGACGCCCCTGCGCGCGCCGCCGCGCTCCCCGGCGGCACCCCGAACGGTGTCCAAGCCGCGATGCACGCGCACGTGACCACGCCGTTCTCTCGGCTGCGCGAGGCGGCCGCCGCGGACGGCTTCGACTTGGTGCCGCAAAGCAGCTTCCGCGACTTCGACCGCCAGCTGCGGATCTGGAATGCGAAGTTCAACGGCGAGGCGGTGGTGAACGATGCGGCCGGACAACCGCTCGATGCGCTCTCACTGCCGCCGCCGGAGCGCATTCGCGCGATCCTGCACTGGTCCGCGCTGCCGGGTGCGAGCCGCCACCACTGGGGAACCGACTTCGACCTCATCGATCGCGGGGCGGTGATCCCGGAATACCGGGTGCGCTTGATCGCCGAGGAGTACGCACCGTCCGGGCCGTTTGCCCCGCTGGCTGCATGGCTCGAGACCAATGCCGCGCGCTTCGGCTTCTTTCGTCCATTTCGCGGTGTGTTGTCCGGAGTCGAGCCCGAGCCATGGCACTTCAGCTTCGCACCGGTGGCCGAGCCCGCGCGTCGCGCGTTGACGCCGGCATTGCTGCGGGATGCGCTGCGCGAGGCGCCGCTCGCGGGCAAGGATCACGTGCTCGAGAGGCTCGAGGAATTGCACGCCCGCTACGTCGCGAGCATCGACTGGCCTTGAAGGGCCGGCCGCGCAGGCCGGGGCCGTTTCAGGCCCAGAGCGCTTTGAGCCGATCCACCATCAAGCCGCGCACCTGCCCGAGCTCCGCCCCCTCGGTGGTGAACAGCGGGGGATTTCGGCGCAGCATGCGCCAGCGCTCCGCGCGCAGAATCCGCTGCAGGTAGTCCATGTTGCGGTCGATGGCGTCGAGGTACGGATTGGCGCCGGCGAACAGCGGCTCCGCGAACTGATAGGCCTGCTCGAATTCGCCGTCGAGGCGCTGCTTGCGCGTGTCGCGCACGAAGCCGGGTGTCTGGCGCAGCAGGTCGAGTCCGGAACTGTAGCGCACCTGCATGGTACCGTCGCTGCGGGGCGCGGCGGCGACGCCGCCCAGCACGAACTCGGGGTAGAGCCGATCCCGGCACTTCTCCAGGTAGCAGCGATCGGCCATCTGTGCGATCAGATCGGCGGTGCCCAAGAGGTGTCCGCACTTTCGATCGCGGGCGTCCGCGAGATGAATCTGGCTGAGCTTGATCTCGTATCCGGTGAAATGCACGATGCGGGTCGATACCGGCACCCACGTTTCCATGCCGATCGTCGGCAGAAACCGCGCGAGAAAGCGCGCACTGCGCGTCACGTGATAAAGGGTGAACTCCGCTCCGTTGTGGTGCACCTGATCGCCGAATTCGCGGATGTAGCCCGCATCGTGGAAGAGCGAAGTGACCAGCGCCATGATCGTGCGCTCGGCTCCGAAGCGGCGCGGCGCATCGACCGTGCTCTCGTATCCCACCAGCAGCCGCGCCATCGCGAGCGTCATGTCGAGCGAATGCTGACGATCGTGATAGATGGTGTCGACGCCGTGATATCCGGGCATGCGTCCGGAGAACAAGCGCTCGAATTCTTCGAACGCGATGCCGACCCGGTCGAAAGACTCTCCCGGCCAGCCCACCGCAAAGAGCTCGCGCACCGCCTGGGACACCGCCGAGGTGGAACTTACTTGGACGGAATTCGTAACGTCGAAATCGTTACGGCGTAGCTCATACATCGGCGAAGTTTAAGCCGCTGGGTGAACGGCCGCCACGTGCGTAGTTCTCATTTGCCGCATATGTCAAAGCCGCGCACGGGCCGGACGCTCAATAGACCTTAAGCCCTCCGAATTTGCGACGTACACGGCGCGCCAGAGTGACATATCCCGCCCAGAAACCGATCAGCGCCGCACCCGCGGTGAGCGCGAGCGCGACGACGGCCGCCACCCCATGCGCGCGCGCGGGCTCGGTTCGAGCCGGCGGGGCGGTGTGAGCCGCGAGCGCTGCGTCCAGTTGCGATTGCTTGTCCGCGAGCTCGCGCTGCAGACGCTCCATCTCGTTCTTTGCCGCCGCCTCCGCGAGCGCAGGCGTCGTTGCACGGCTGCGATCCAGCTCTTCCTCGAGCTGCTTGACGCGCACCGACGCCGGCTCCTGCGTGGTGAGATACGAGCTCTTCACCCAGCCGGTGACGCCGTCGGGCAGCCGCACCTGCGTGAAATCGGCGCTCGTTGCGAGCGTCTCCACGCGGGCACCCGAATGCAATGTGGCCAGGCGCTGGCCCTGCTGGTTCTGCTCCGGATACACATTGAGCACGAGATCGTCGCTCACGTAAGCGGTCGCGGCCGAGGCCGCAGAAGCGAACGACGCGGCGGCAACGGCCAGGGCCAGCGCGCCGCGGCGTATCACGCGGCGATTCCGGTTTGCTTGAGGAGCGGCCGCACGTCGGGTTGGCGTCCGCGGAAGCGCACGAAGGCATCCATCGCGTCGAGGCTGCCGCCGCGCGCCAGAATGGAGTCGAGAAAGCGCGCCGCCGTGACGGGATCGAACACGCCCGCCTGCTCGAATGCCTCGAATGCATCGGCGGCGAGCACTTCGGCCCACTTGTAGCTGTAGTAACCCGCGGCATAGCCGCCGGCAAATATGTGCGCGAAGCTCGCCGGCATGCGGTTGAACGGGGCGGTCGGAGCGACCGCAATCCTTTGCCGCACGTTCACCAGCGTCTGCGCCACCCGCGCGCCCACGGCGGGATCGAAATTGGCATGCAGCTCGAAATCGAAGCTCGCGAGCTCGATCTGCCGCAACGTATCGAGCGCGGCGTTGAAGGTGCGCGTGCCGAGCAGCCGCTTCAGCATATCCGCGGGCAACGGCTCGCCGCTCGCGACGTGCGCCGATATGAGCGGCAGCACCTCGGGACGCCACACAAAATTCTCCATGAACTGGCTCGGCAGCTCGACCGCATCCCACGCCACGCCGTTGATTCCGGCAATGCTCGGATAGGGAACCTGCGTCAGCATGTGATGCAAGCCGTGTCCGAACTCGTGAAACAGCGTAGTCACCTCATCGTGCGTCAAGAGCGAGGGCGTCGTGCCGACGGGTGCGGCGAAATTGCAGACCAGTTGCGCCACGGGAAGAGCGCTGCCCGAGGGAAGCGACTTCGCAATCACGCACTCATCCATCCAGGCTCCGCTGCGCTTCTCGGCCCGCGAAAAAGGATCCAGGTAAAAACCCGCGCGCGCCCGTCCCTCCCGGTCGATCAGGTCGTAATAGCGCACGCTCGGGTGCCAGACCGAGACGCCGGGACGCTCCTGCACCGTGATGCCGTAGAGCCGCTCGGTCACCGCGAACAGCCCCGAGAGGACCTTCGGAAGCGGGAAGTAGGGGCGCAATGCCTCCTGAGACACCTTGAAGCGGCTCTCCTGCAGCCGCTCGCTGAAGTAAGCGAGATCCCACGCCTCGAGCTTGCGGCCCGCGAACTCCTCGAGCTCCATGAACTCGCGCCGCGCCGCCGGGCGGCAACGCTTGCCGAGATCGTCCAGGAAGCCGAGGACCTGCTTGCTGCTCTTCGCCATGCGCGTCGCGAGTGCATAGTCGGCGAAGCTCCCAAAGCCCAGGAGCTGCGCGAGCTCATGACGCAGCGGCAGGATTTCGGCGATGATCGGATTGTTGTCGTAGCGTTCGGCGCTCGGTCCGAGCTCGGAGGCACGCGTCACCCAGGCCTCGTAGATGTCGCGGCGCAGCGGCTCGCTCCGCGCGCTGGTCATGACGGTCATGTACGTCGGCTGATCGAGCTTGAAGACCCATCCCGCGCGGTCCATTTCGCGCGCGTTTTGCGCAGCGCGATCGAGCGCGTTCGGCGGCAGGCCGGCGAGCTCGGACTCGTCCGTCACGTGCCGGGTATAGGCGCGCGCGGCATCGAGCACGTTCTCGGAAAACTTGGTCGCGAGATGCGCGAGGCGCTGGACCACCTCTCGATAACGGGTCTTGCGGTCCGGGGGCAAGTCGACGCCCGCAAGGCGGAAATCGCGCAGCGAATTCTCGAGCAGCTTGCGCTGCGCAGGATCGAGGCGGTCGGCCTCGGTACGCTGCACGTGCACGTACGCTGCGTAAAGCGCCTCGTTTTGGCCGAGCTCCGAGGAATATGCGGTGAGCAGCGGCACACATTCATTGTAAGCCTCGCGCATCGCGGCCGAATTGGCGACCGCGTTCAGGTGCCCAATCGGGCTCCATACGCGGCTCAAGCGATAGCTGAGCTCTTCCACCGGAAGCACCAGCGAGGCGAAGGTCGGATCGGGCTGACTGGTCAGCTCCGCGAGACGCGCACGGTTGTCCGCGAGAACCCGCTCGAGCGCGGGTCGCGCCTGCGAGGCGTCGATGCGGTCGAAGGCCGGCAATGCGTCGATTTCGAGGAGCGGGTTTTCGAGGGCCATGGATTGCACCCGGGAATTCTAGCAGAGGCGCGGGGGCACACCGTGCTTGGGCTAAGCGAGCGCCGGCGCGGGAGGACGCCCCAAGGGGGTATATGATTGCAAGTCAGGTTATTTTTGTCGCGACGGAGTTCACGGTGTCCAATGACGTGTTCGATCTCATATGCATCGGCGGCGGCAGCGGTGGCCTCGCCTGTGCGCAGCGTGCGGCCGAATATGGCGCGAAGGTGGTGGTGATCGAGTCTGGACGGCTGGGTGGCACGTGCGTCAACGTCGGCTGCGTTCCCAAGAAAGTGATGTGGAACGCGGCGACGATCGCGCAAGCCCTGAGCGATGCGCAGGAGTACGGCTTCGCTCCCGCGGCGGGCGGCGAAGCCGCCGGCAACGACTGGGCGCTCCTCAAGAAAAAGCGCGACGCGTACGTTGCGCGCCTGAACGGCATCTACGCGAAGAATCTAGCAGCCAAGGGCATCGCGCATGTCGCGGGGCGAGGGCACTTTCACGACGCGCACACCGTGGAGGTCGATGGGGCGAAGCTCAAGGCGGCGCAGGTCGTGATCGCCACCGGCGGATTTCCCGACGTGCCCCGCGTGCCCGGGGCGGAGCTCGGGATCACCTCGGACGGCTTCTTCGAGCTCGAGCGGCGCCCGCAGCGCGTGGCCGTGGTGGGCAGCGGCTACGTCGCGTGCGAGCTGGCCTCCGCGTTCCAGGCGCTTGGGAGCGATGCGGAGCTGTTCATACGCAGGAATCATCTGCTGAGCTATTTCGACCCGATGCTCGGCAGATCGCTGATGCGCGAGATGCTCGCGGACGGACTCGCGATCCACACCGGCGTCGTGCCGGCGGCGCTGCTCGATCTGTCCGGAGTGAAGACGCTGGTCGCGGCCGACGGCCGGGAATTCGCCGGCTTCGATTGCGTGCTGTGGGCGATCGGCCGGGTTCCCGATGTGGCCGGTCTCGAGCTGCGCGCCGCGGGCGTTACACTCGATGCGCGCGGATTCGTCGCGACCGATGAGTTTCAGAACACCAACGTCGAGGACGTCTACGCGATCGGCGATGTCACGGGCCGCCCCGCCCTCACGCCGGTGGCGATCGCGGCCGGCCGGCGGTTGTCCGACCGGCTGTTCGGCGGCAAGCGCGAGCGGCGGCTTTCCTACGAGATGATTCCCACGGTGGTGTTCACGCATCCTCCCATCGCCACGGTGGGTTTGAGCGAGGCCGAGGCGCGGGCAGCGCACGGCGACGCGGTCAAGGTCTACGTGTCGGACTTCACGCCCATGTATCACGCGCTCACCACGCGCAAGCCCCGCACCGACATGAAGCTCGTCTGCGTGGGGCCGCAGGAGCGGATCGTCGGCTGCCACATCATCGGCCCGGGCGCCGACGAGATGCTCCAGGGATTTGCCGTGGCGATCCGCATGGGTGCGACCAAGAGCGACTTCGACGACACCGTGGCCATCCACCCGACGAGCGCCGAGGAGCTCGTGACGATGCGCTGAGGCTCAATCGGCCTGATTGAGCGCCGCGAGCACCATCTGTGTGCTCGGCCGGATGCCGCGCCAGAGCATGAAGGACTCGGCGGCCTGCTCGACCAGCATGCCCCAGCCCTTGTAAACCTTGCCGGCATGCAGCGACGCTGCCCAGCGCGTGAAGGGCGTGGTGCCGTGCCCGTAGGCCATGTCGTAGCAGACGGTATCGGCGGTGACGAGGCCCGACGGCAGTTCCGGCATGACGCCTTGCAGGCTTGCCGCGGTCGCGTTGATGATGAGGTCGTAAGCCGGCCGCTCGATCTCCGAGAAGGTGCAGCCCTCGATCGCGCCCATGTCGCCGAACTCTCCGGCGAGCTTGCGCGCTTTGAAGGGGGTGCGGTTGGCGATGGTGAGCGATTCCACCTCGCGTTCGCACAACGGCCCGATCACGCCGCGCGCGGCGCCGCCGGCCCCCAGGATGAGGACGCGCTTGCCGCCGAGTGCGATGCCGAGATTGTGCTCGAGATCGCGGACGAGGCCGACGCCGTCGGTGTTGTCGCCGAGCAGAGTTGCATCCTCGAAGAAGGCGATCGTGTTCACCGCCTGCGCGCGGAGCGCGCGCGGCGTCAACTCGTTGACCAGCTCCGCGGCGGCTTGCTTATGGGGCAGCGTGACGTTCAGACCGCGCAAGCCGCCCGTCAGCAGGCGCAGAGTCTCGCGCCGAAAATCGTCCGGGTGAATGTCGAACAGGCGATAGACCAGATTCTGCGCGGCCGCCTTCGCGAACATGCCATGGATGAAGGGCGACCAGCTGTGGGCGACCGGGTGCCCGACCAGGCCGTATTGATCGGCCGACCCGGCCTCGTGCGGCAAATTCACGGACGAAGCCACTCCGCCGCGCGCTTCGCGAAATAGGTGAGGATGCCGTCGGCACCGGCGCGCTTGATGGCGGTGAGAGACTCGAGCGCGACTGCGCGCTCGTCGAGCCAGCCGTTAGCGGCCGCGGCCATGATCATCGAGTACTCGCCGCTCACCTGATAGACGAAGGTGGGCATCCCGAATCGGTCCTTCACCCGCCGGACGATGTCCAGATACGGCAGGCCGGGCTTGATCATGACCATGTCGGCGCCTTCGGCGATGTCCAGGGCCACCTCACGCAGCGCTTCGTCGGAGTTCGCGGGATCCATCTGATAGGTGTGTTTGCCGGCTCCGCCGAGCTGCTTCGCGGATCCCACGGCATCCCGGAAAGGACCGTAGAAGCTCGAGGCATATTTGGCCGCATAGGCCAAAATCCGGGTATGCACCAAACCCGAGGTCTCGAAGGCGGAGCGAATGGCGCCGATGCGCCCGTCCATCATGTCGGAGGGAGCGACCACGTCCGCCCCCGCGTCGGCGTGCGAGCGCGCCTGGCGTACGAGCGTCTCGACCGTGAAGTCGTTCTGCACGTACCCCGCATCGTCCGTCAGCCCGTCCTGCCCATGGGTCGTGAAAGGATCCAATGCAACATCGGTGATGACGCCGAGCCCTGGAAATTCCTTCTTGACCGCGCGCACGGCCTTTTGGGCGATGCCCTCCGGATTCCAGGACTCGCGGGCGTCCAGGCTCTTTTTCTCGCTCGGGACGACGGGGAAAAGCGCGATCGCCGGAATGGAGAGCTTCACGAGCGCCGCACACTCGCGCAGCAACTCGTCGATGGACAGCCGCTCGATCCCGGGCATCGAGTCGATCGGCTGGCGCTGCTTCGCGCCCTCGACGACGAAGATCGGATAGATCAGCGCATCGGTCGAAAGCCGCGTCTCACGCATCAGGCGGCGTGAAAACTCGTCGCGGCGCATGCGCCGCATGCGTGTGGCGGGAAATGAATCGGCGTGATTTCCGGTCATCTTTACTATGACTCCTGAGAGCATTCTGAGCTATGCGCCGCCGGCCGCCCATGGCCGCGCTGCGGCTGGCAAATCGAGACCGTGCGCCCCTGCGCGCGGTTTGCGACGCGACGCGCTAAAATCTCCCCAAAGGCACCGCGAGCCGGAAGCTGATTTATACATGAAGGACCACGGGGGCGGAAATGTCGGGCGGGCCCGTTTTCAGGCGCTATGTCAAGCGCTTCGCCCGGATTTGCTGCGTTTCGCATTCTGGCTTTCGCGGGATCTCGCCCTGGCGGAAGACGTCGTCCAGGAAACGATGCTGCGGGCCTGGAAGGCCCGGGACTCGCTGCAGAGCGAATCGGCGGCCAAGCCTTGGTTCCTCACCATCATCCGCCGCGAGTACGCGCGCAGCTTCGAGCGCAAGCGGCTCGTGACCGTCGACGTGGACGAGCTCATCGCGCGCGAGGAACCGATGCTGGCGGCCGCGCACGACCAGGATCTCGCGGAGATGCGGGCGGCGCTGTTCAAGCTGCCGGAGGAATATCGAGAGCCGCTGGTGCTGCAGGTACTGATGGGGTACTCCACGGCGGAAATCGCAGCCGAGTTGGGGCTCTCGAACGGCGCCGTCCTCACGAGGCTGTTTCGCGGCCGCAAGCAGCTGCGCGCGATGTGCGGCGAGGACACCTCCATGGATCCGGAGCAATGATGGATTGCACGCAATACCGGCGCGCGGTGCTGGCCGATCCGCACGACGCCAGTCCCGAGCTCGCGGAGCACCTCGCGCACTGTACGGCTTGCCCGGCCTACAGCGAGCGGCTGCTCAAGTTCGAAGGGCGCCTCGCGCAGGCGCTGCGCGTCGATGCGCAGGCGGGCGGCCACCGGTCGGTGACGCGCGGAGGATGGCTCGCCATGGCGGCGAGCGTGCTCGCGGCGCTGTTGATCGGAACGCTCTGGCTCGGCGCGCCGCGCGCGAGTCTGGCGGCGGATGTGGTCACCCACATGGCCGGAGAGCCGCAGGCCTGGGCGCGTACCGATACGCCGGTGCCGCCCTCGGAGCTCGACCCGGTGCTTGCGGATGCGCGTATGCGCTTGCGCGCCGATGCGGGCATGGTGAGCTATGCGCAGAGCTGCCTGTTTCGCGGTCACCACGTGCCCCATCTCGTCGTCCAGACGGATATGGGCCCGGTCACCGTCATGGTGCTGGTGCACGAGGCGGCGAGGCGGTCCCGCACGTTCGACGAGGGTGGGTATCGAGGCATCATCGTGCCGGTGCCGGGCCACGGCAGCCTCGCCGTCCTCGCAAAGGACAAGGAAGGTACGCTCGCCGAGGTCGAGAGCGTCGCCGCGCGCGTCAAGAACGCCATCGTCTGGACGGGTGAGGGCGCGGCGCTTGTCGGGCGCGTCCGAGGCCGCGCGGCCCTCCGTGGGCGCCCGCCTACATACCCGCTTTGCCAGCAAGTCGATCAGCCGGCGGGAGCTCGCCGCCAGCGTCGGGTGATTCGCCTCGAATTGAACGGCCGCTCGCTCGAGCCGGTCTGCGAGCGACTCGTCGAGGGGCGCCTCGCCGGGCTTCTCGAGCAGCCGCTTCACATCCTCGAGGACTTCGCCACGCAGCTGATTCGTCTTGGGGTCCGCAGGACGGGCACTGTGCAGCTCCTCGTGGAGCTTGCTCAGGTGATCGCGCAGATTGTCGGGATCCATAGGTGAAGTCCTCCGCGGCCCGCGCCGCTCAGGCGGTGTCTCATTCTGCCATTCGTTCGGGTGTGAGGCGCGTCACTTCCACGTAGCCCCGATCGGGCTCGGCCAGGGTCTCGTGCAGGGAGTGATACGCTCGCTCAAGAACTCATCGGCGCCATAAGGCGGGATTGACGAGCAGAGCCCGCTGCCGGAGAGGTCCACGGAGGCATCGTCGGGGTGCACGGCGAGGTCCGCGAGCAGCATTTTCGGTATGCGCAGAGCCGCAAATCGCGCATGCACCCGACGGCGCTGTGCGGCGCTCACGATCGGATACCACACCAGATAGGTGCCCGTCGGCCAGCGCCGGTAGGCGTCGGCGAGCGCGGCCGTCACGCGCGAGACTCATCCGCGCTCTCGTAGGGCGGGTCGACGAGCACCAGTCCACGCCGCTCGGCCGGCGGCAGGTACGCCCGCATGGCGCCGTAGCCATCTCCGACTTCCACTCGCAGGCGGCCGGCGGAGTGCAGCTCGCGCTCGGCGAAACGCGCCTCTGCCGGGATGATCTCGTTGTAGATCGCGCGATCTTGCGGTCGCAATGCGGCGGCAATCAGCGCCGGTGAGCCTGGATAGCGCGTCACTCGGCTGCCGGGACGGCCGCCAATGGCGGTAACATAAGAGACGAGCAAGGGATGCGCGCCCGCCGCGCGCAGCAGCCGCCGGACGCCGCGCTCGGCCTCGCCTGACTTCTGTGCTTCGGCGGCCTGAGGTCGTAATAGCCGCGACCCGCATGGGTGTCGAGCACGAAGAGCGCCGCATCCTTGCGTTTCAGTGCGTCCAGGCAATACACGAGGCCCAGGTGCTTGGCGACGTCCGCGAAATTCCCCGCGTGGTAGAGGTGCCGGTAGTTCATTGCCGCCATTGTGCATTGACCTGCCTCGGGCGGCAGGAGAGAATGCCGCCCGAAACTCGATGCTACCGTCAACCGCCGCGCAGTTCTGACGGCCGCCGCTGACGCTGGCGGCAACTGCGCACCGCGTCGCGTCCGCATCCGGCGATGGGGCGGGCATGCTCATCGTGAACGCCCTCGGGGGACTCGAGGATCCCAATCTCAGCGAGCCGAGCGACGGTGCGGGCGAGGACTCGAGCCCCCTCAGCCGCGCGTGCTGCGCGATGCGCATGCATCGGGGCTCACCGCGGTCAACGTCACGCTTGGCTACATATCGGGCGAACAGGACGCCTTCGAGCAAAGCGTGCGCGAGGTGGCGCAGATGGATGTCGTGGCTGCGAGAGGCCGCGAAAGACGTGCTCAAGGTGTACACGGCCGCCGACATTCTGCGCGCCCGGTCGGAAGGCCGGATCGGCATCATCTACGGGTTTCAGAACGGCGCGATGCTGTCGAGCAATGCTGCGCGGGTGGACTTGTTCGCCGATCTCGGCGTGCGCGTTATCCAGCTCACCTACAATCCCGCGAATACCCTCGGGGACGGCTCGATGGCGAGCGAGAACCGGGGCCTCACGCCCTTCGGCTGCGAAGTGGTCGAGCGGCTGAACGCGAAGCGGGTGATGGTGGATCTATCGCACAGCGGACAGCGCACCTGCCTCGAGGCGACCCGGCTCTCGAACCAGCCGGTATCGATCAATCACACGGGCTGTCGTGCCCTCAACGATTTGCCTCGCAACAAGACCGACGAGGAGCTCGAGCTCGTGGCCTCGCGCGGTGGCTTCGTGGGCATCTACTTCATGCCCTTCTTGAGCGCCACGGGACACCCGAGCGCGCGGGACGTCGTGGCGCATATCGAGCATGCCGTCAATGTGTGCGGCGAGGACCACGTGGGCATCGGTACCGACGGCAGCGTGACCGCGATCGACGATCTGGAGGCATACAAGGCCGTGCTCGCGCGCGAGGTCGAGGCGCGCCGCAAGGCTGGGGTGAGTGCCGCGGGCGAGCGTTCCGATACACTGCCGTTCGTGATCGACCTGCGCGGCGTCAATCAGTTTCACGAGCTCGCCGCGCGCCTCGGCGGGATCGGGTATTCGTCGGCGCGCATCGAGAAGATTCTGGGGCGAGAACTTCCTGCGTTACGCCCGGGAGGTGTGGGGCGCTTAGAGGAGGGAACGATGTACGAGCTTTACATTGCAAACAAGAACTACTCATCCTGGTCATTGCGGCCGTGGGTGCTGATGCGAGAGGCCGGCATCGATTTCACGAGCACATGATGCCCTTCGGACATCCGGGCTGGCAGGAATTCCGCAAGCTCTCGCCGAGCGGCAGGGTGCCCTGCCTCGTCGATGGAAAGACGGTGGTCTGGGACTCGCTCGCCATCGTCGAGTACCTGGCCGAGCGGCACCACGGCGTGTGGCCGCGCGACGCGGCGGCGCGGGCCTGGGCACGTAGCGCGGCCGCCGAGATGCACTCGGGCTTCTCCGAGCTGCGCAACCGCTGTTCCATGAGCTGCGGTCTGCGCATGCGGCTTCATGAGACGCCGCTGCCCTTGCAGCGCGACATCCGGCGTATCGGCGAGCTGTGGAACGACGGCTTGAGCCGCTTCGGCGGTCCGTTTCTCGGCGGGCAGGCGTTCTCCGCGGTGGATGCCTTCTTCGCCCCCGTCGCCTTTCGAGTGCAAACCTACGGACTCGACCTCGAGGCCGGAGCGGCGGGCTATGCGGAGCGGCTGTTGCACACCGCCGCCATGAAGTCGTGGTACGCGGAGGCGCTTGCCGAGACGTTTCGCGATGAGCCCCATGAGACGGAAATCCTGCAAATGGGCCGGGTGATCGAGGATTTGCGCCGTCAGGCGCCGGCGAGCTCGGACAAATAGTCGCGCGGACGCAGGAACTCGTACAGGCGTGACTCCGGGGACCCCGTCTCGGGTTGCCAGTCGTAATCCCAACGCGCGAGCGGCGGCATGGACATCAGGATCGATTCGGTCCTGCCGCGCGATTGCAGACCGAACAGCGTGCCGCGGTCGAAAAGCAGGTTGAACTCGACATAGCGGCCGCGCCGATACAGCTGGAAGTTGCGCTCGCGCTCGCCCCAGGCGCTGTGCCTGCGGCGCTCAACGATCGGCATGAACGCGGGCAGGAAGTGATCTGCGACGCTTTTCATGAAGGAGAAGCAGCGTGCGAAGCCACCCTCGCTCAGATCGTCGAAAAACAATCCGCCGACGCCGCGCGTCTCGTCGCGATGAGGCAGATAGAAGTACCGGTCGCACCATTGCTTGTAGGCCGGGTAGAGATCCGCACCGAACGGCTCGCAGGCGGCGAGGGCGGTGCGGTGCCAATGCAGCACGTCCTCCTCGAACGGGTAATAGGGCGTGAGATCGAATCCGCCGCCGAACCACCACACCGGCGCCCGTCCCACGGGAGCGGCCAGCAGAAAGCGCACGTTGCAATGGGTCGTCGGTACGTAGGGATTGCGGGGATGAAAGACCAGCGACAGCCCCATCGCCTCAAAGCTCGCGCCGGCGATCTCCGGACGCAGATTGGATGCCGACTGCGGCAGCTGGTCGCCGCATACATGCGAGAAGGACACCCCCGCCCGCTCGAACACGTCGCCGCCGGACAGCACCCGGCTTTCGCCGCCGCCGCCGCCGGGCCGCTGCCAGGCATCATGCCTAAAGCGGGCCGTGTCGATCGATTCGACGGCCCCGCTGATGCGCTCCTGCAAATCAACGAGATAGCGCCGCACCGCCACCGCGTCCGACTCGGACGAGATCGGCGGCCTTCCAGCCGGGTCGCCCATGGTCCGTTAAGTCTTCCGGCGCTTCGGCTTGGAGGCCGGGGCGGGCGGCGGTTCCGCGGGCGCGCGCTTCTTGGCCGCAGCCTTCGAGCCCTTGGCGGCGAGCCGCGTGGCCGGCTTGGGGGCGGCCGGCTTGGAGGCGACCGGGACAGGCGCCCGGCCCTTGCCGCGTGCGCGAGCGCTCTTCGGCGAGGCGGACGGCGGTCCCTCGGCCGCTCGATCCGAGCCGTTGGCCGCGGGCTTCGCCGCGGCCTTGGCGTTCTTTTTGCCCCACTTGCCGAAACTGCGTGCCGGCGCCGCGGCCAGCAGGCTCTGGCAGTCCTCGAGGCTCAGGCTCTTCGGATCGCGGTCTTTCGGAATCTTCGCGTTGCGGGTCTTGTCCTTGATGTACGGCCCATAGCGCCCGTTGAGTACCTGAATCCCGGCGTCGGCAAAGTCCAGGATGATCCGGTTCGCATCCGCGACCTGTTTCTCTCGGATCACCTCGAGCGCGCGCTCGAGCGTGATGGTGTACGGATCGTCCGTCTTGAGCGAGACGTACTTGGCTCCATACTTGACGTAGGGTCCGAATCGACCGGTGTTGGCGACGATTTCCTCGCCCTCCGCCGTAGCCCCCAGCTTGCGCGGAAGCTGAAAGAGGAACAGGGCATCCTCGCGCGTGATGCTGTCCATCTTCTGTCCGGGACGCAGGCCGGCGAATCGCGGCTTCTCCTCGTCGTCCTTGGTGCCGATCTGCACGAAAGGCCCGAAGCGGCCCATGCGCACGCTCATGGGCTTGCCGCTCGCCGGGTCGACGCCCAGGTCGCGCGCCATCGCCACTTCCTCCCGGCTCACCGAGGTTTCCGTGTGCTTCACGAGCTTGATGAAAGGCTTCCAGAATCGGTCGAGCAGCGGCACCCATTCCTGCTCGCCCGCCGCGACGCCGTCGAGCGCGTTTTCCATCTTCGCGGTGAAGTCGTAATCGACGTAGATGGTGAAGTACTGCGTGAGAAACCGGCTCACGATCTTGCCGATGTCCGTCGCGGTGAAGCGGCGGTTCTCGATGCTCACGTACTCGCGGTCGCGCAAGGTCGAAATGATCGAGGCATAAGTCGACGGACGGCCGATTCCGTACTCCTCGAGCGCCTTCACCAAGGAGGCCTCCGAGAAGCGCGGTGGCGGCTCGGTGAAATGCTGCGTCGGAATGACCTCGATGAGCTTGACGCGGTCCCCCTCGCTCATCGCCGGCAGGATGCGGTCCGAGTCGTCCTGGACGACGTCGTCCGCGCCCTCCTGATACACCGAGATGTAGCCGGGCTTGACGAGCGTCGAGCCATTGGCGCGCAGCACCGATCGCTGCGGCCCATCGGCGCCCGCGAGAAGCTCGACCGCCACGGTATCGAACACCGCGGGAGCCATCTGGCAGGCCATGGTGCGCTTCCAGATGAGCGAATACAGACGAAACTGATCGCCGTCCAGCTTGCCCTCGATGTCCGCCGGCACGATGCGGGCGTCCGTCGGCCGGATCGCCTCGTGCGCTTCCTGGGCGTTGGCCGACTTGGTACGGTAGATGCGCACCTCCTCCGCGAGGCTCTCCTGCCCGTACAGTTCCACGATCACCTCGCGGATCTGCGCGACGGCTTCCTGGGCGAGATTGAGCGAGTCCGTGCGCATGTAGGTGATGAGGCCGACCGAGCCTGCGCCGATATCGACGCCCTCATAGAGCTGCTGCGCCGTGCGCATGGTCTTCTGCGCGCTGAAGCCGAGCTTGCGGGAGGCCTCTTGCTGCAGCGTCGAGGTCGTGAACGGCGGTGCGGGATTGCGGCGGCGCTGCTTGCGGTCGACCGCGAGCACGGTGAGCTCGCCGCCTGCCGCCTTCTCGAGCGTGCGCACGGCCTCGCGCGCCCCGGTCTCGTCGGTGAAGGTGAACTGCTCGACCTTGCCGCCGCGATACTCCACGAGCTTCGCCGGGAAGTTCTGCTGCGAATGCTCGAGCTGACTGTCGATCGTCCAGTATTCCTGAGGCTTGAAGGCGGCGATCTCGTCCTCGCGCTCGCAAATCATGCGCAGCGCCGGGCTCTGCACGCGCCCCGCGGAGAGGTTCGGCCGCACCTTCTTCCACAGGAGCGGCGATAGATTGAAGCCCACCAGAAAGTCGAGCGCGCGGCGCGCCTGCTGCGCGTTCACCAGGTCGAACGACAGTCCGCGGGGATGCTCCATCGCTTCGCGCACGGCGTTCTTGGTGATCTCGTAGAAGACCACGCGCTGCACGTCCTTGCCCTTCAAGGCGCCCAAATCCTTCAGCAGCTCGTGCAGATGCCAGGAAATCGCCTCGCCCTCGCGATCGGGGTCGGTCGCCAGATACAGGGACTTCGCTTTCTTCAAGGCCCGCGCGATGGCATCGATGTGCTTGCGGTTGCGCTCCACGAGCTGGTATTTCATCGCGAAGTCGTGCTTGGGATCGACCGCGCCCTCCTTCGGCACCAGATCGCGGACGTGGCCGTACGAGGCGAGCACCTCGAACTCCTTGCCGAGGTACTTCTTGATGGTCTTCGCCTTGGCAGGCGACTCCACGATAACGAGGTTGGTGCCCAAAATATTGTACTAGGGTCGTCTAATGGAGGGCGTCGGAGCGCTCTTCGAACACCAGATCTTCCATCTGCGCGTACGCGGATTCCTGGCCGGGCTGATTGAACAGAACCATCAGCACGACCCATTTGACTTGGTCGATGTCGATTTCGTCGGCTTCGAGTGCCATCAGCCGGTCGATGACGAGCTCGCGCTGGGTCCCGGACAGAATGCGCACGTTCTCGAGATACATCAGGTAACCGCGCACGTCGGTGTCGAGGCGCAAAAGCTCCTGACCGCTGAAGATTCGCACCGCGCGCGCCGTGGCCTCCGCGACCTTGCCGAGCTGGTCCCCCGAGAGGCCGTCGAGCCATTCGAGGGCCCGATCGACGTCGCTTTCGGCGAAGCCCGCCTTGTCCAGCTCGACTTTCAGGGTACTGCGGTCAGGCCGCGGCTCGTCGTCGGCGCCCATGTAATTCTCGAACAGGTAGATCAGCAGATCGAGAACGTTATCTTTCACCTCCGGCTCTCCTGTTGGCGACTCGGGAGTAGCGGCCCCCGCGGGCGGCCTGAACGTGGCCTTCGAGCTCGAGGATCAGCATCATCGAGGACACGGCTTCTGGTTTGAGCCCGGTGCGGACGATGAGCGTATCGAGGTCCGCAGGATCAAAGCCGAGCGCATCTAACAAGATTTTGTGTTCCTTGTCCATTCCCGCCGCGCGCCGCGCCGTCGGCCGGGCCGCGTCCGCGGCGCGGGATGGCAATGCAAAAAAGTCTGAAAAGTCGAGCTTCCTCAATATGTCATCGGCACTTTCGACCAGATCGCCGCCGGCCTTGATGATCTCGTGGCAGCCACCGCTCAGAGGAGCGTGGATCGAGCCGGGAATGGCGAACACGACCCTGCCGTACTGCCGCGCGGCGCGGGCGGTAATCAGCGAGCCCGAGCCGCGCGCGGCCTCGACCACGAGCGTGCCGAGGGCCAACGCCGAGAGCACCCGGTTTCGCCGCGGGAAGTTCGACCGCCGGGGCGGGGTACCCAGCGCAAACGCACTCACGAGGGCTCCGGCCTGGACGATGGCTTCGCTCCACCTGCGGTTCTCGCGCGGATAGACGACGTCGACCCCGGTTCCCAGGACCGCGACCGTCACCCCTTGTGCCGCCAGCGCACCGCGATGCGCGGCCGTATCGATGCCCTCGGCGAGCCCGCTCGCGATGACCACGCCGCGCTCGGCGAGCCGGTGGGCGAACTCGAATGCGTTCACTTTGCCCTGGCAAGTCGGAGCTCGGCTGCCCACGATGGCGAGCGCGGGATCTCGCATCACCTCGAGGCAGCCCGCGAGGTGCAGGGCGATGGGACGGTCCCGGCACACGCGCAACAGGGGCGGGTATTCGGGGGCGGTGCAGGGGATCAGGTGATGTCGCGGATCATCGAGCCAGCGCAGCTCGGCGCTGACCGTCGCCTTGCCCGAAGCGCGCAGGTGCTGCCTCGCGGTCGCGCCGACGCCGGCAGCCTCGAGCTCGAGATTGGAGGCGCGGACGAGCCTTTCAGGGGAGCCGAGCCGCTCGAGCGCCCGCACCAGCGTCGCGGGCTCGAGCGCGGGTATCCGGGCAAGCCTCAGCCAAGCGGCTGTGTCCTCGAGGATCGGCATGCCGCGCAGTATCCGCGCGCGATACGCCGGCCCTGTCGTGCGGGAGCTGCGTCAACACCCAGATATGCGTGGCCGCAGCCCGCTGCTCTGCTTCAGGGCGACTGGACCTTGTCGGCGACGTGAATGATGTCGGTCGCCTCCATGATGAGCCCGAAGCTCATGCGATCGAAGGTCTTGAACACCATGAACGTGCCCGTGCGCTCATCCGGCAGGTCGATCTTCTTGGCGAACAGGGTCGAGGTGGGATGCACGAATCCGTTCTTCGAGTCGTCGTATACCGGATCGCTCGCCGAGTACACCGCGAGGACGTTGCCCGGCTGCAGGCCATCGCGCACGCCGCGGTTGATGACCACCACTTCGTACTGGCCGATGACGGTCACGCCGTCGGAGACCGCCATGATGCGGCCGTGAACATTCGTCTTGGGCGGGCTCGGCATGAAATCGAGCGGCACGTCGACGTCGCCCGGCATGAGCTTGTCGCCGGGATAAGTCTCGCGCGTCGACTGCGTCATGACGAGTGTCGCCGGGTCGCCGCCGCGGGTGACATGGCCCGAACCGGTGTAGACGCCGTTGTAGCCCACGATGCGGTTGTCGTCGGGATCGACCAGCGGTTCGCCGACACGCACCAGGTTGTAGTGCGCCCCGAGCTCGACCGGGGTCTTGAACCCGCGCGCATAGACCGTGTTTCCTTCCGACATGATGATGTGCGAGTCGCGCGTGGAGAGCACATAGGGGGATCCGTTGATCTGCGCCTTGTCGAGCACCGAGGGCTTGGACATGAACGCCGCGATGGTCTCGTAGGGGATCGTCGTCACGGCCGCCTCGAGGGGCTGGCTGCGCACGCGCGGCAACACCCGCGCGCCATCGCCGCGCTGCAGTCCGGCCTGCAGAATGATTCTCGGGCGCCCCTCGACGTACACGAGGTGCAGCGTATCGCCCGGATAGATCAAATGCGGATTCTGTATCTGGGGATTGACCTGCCAGATTTCCGGCCAGTACCAGGGGTCCTTGAGGAACACTTTGGCGATGCCCCAGAGGGTATCGCCGTGCTTGACGGTGTAGCTGTCGGGGGCGTTCGGCGCGAGCTGCATCCCGGAGTGCGCGGCTTGCGGCGGCGGCAACGGCGAGGTCGAGGCTCCCGATGCGGAGTCGACCGCGGCTTCCATCGCCGTGCGCTGATCTCCCACGACCGTGCCTTGCACCGCATTGTCGTCCTGGGCCACGGGCGGTGGCGCCGGCGGCGGCCGCTCCGTGCGGCACCCCGTCACGGCCGCGATCGCTAGTATCAAGGCAAGAGTCTGATGGCGTTGCATTCGTTTCGCTCCCATGAGTCGCCTGTCATATGGTGCCGGGCCGGCTGGTATACTGCCGGTCTGCCTCAAAAGACTGGGACGTAGCGCCCGTTTTCGGCGATCTACCGGCGCTCTGCGCACCGCCGCAAACGCGCCATTAAGTTAAGCAGCGGCGGAACTTTAACAACTATCCTCGGCCAAAAACACGATATCCATCGCATAACTCCCATGACACAGCTCGCAATTTTGGAGTATCCCGACCCGCGCTTGCGCACCAAGGCCAGTCCCATCACCGTCGTCGATGACGCGGTGCGTCGTCTGGCGGACGACATGCTCGAGACCATGTACGGCGCCAGGGGCCTCGGACTCGCGGCGAGCCAGGTCGATGTGCATAAGCGGCTCGTGGTGCTCGACGTGAGCGATAGCCGCGATGCGCCGCTGGTCCTGATCAATCCCGAGATCGTGGCGTCCGAAGGCCGCGCTCCCGGCGAGGAGGGCTGCCTGTCGGTGCCCGGCATCTACGATAAGCTCGAGCGCGCCGAGCGCATCACCGTGCGGGCACTGGACCGCAACGGTGAGCGGTTCGAGCTCGACGCGGACGGCATGCTCGCGGTGTGCATTCAGCACGAGATGGACCACCTCGAAGGCAAACTGTTCGTCGACTATCTCTCCGAGCTCAAGCGTCAACTGATCCGCCGTCGCCTTTCAAAGGAGCGCAAGCAGCGCTCCGAAAAGCGCCCGCCGGTTCCCGCTCTCTAGACATCCTTGGCAAAACGCTCGTTGAGACTGGGCTTTGCAGGCACGCCCGCGTTCGCCGTTGCGGCGCTCGAGGCGCTGGCGGGCTCCGAACACCTCCTGGCCGCGGTGTTCACCAGGCCGGACCGGCCGGCCGGCCGCGGCCGGCGAGTGGCGCTCGGCCCCGTGAAGCAACGAGCGCTCGCGCTCGGCGTCCCCGTGCTCCAGCCGGCGACTTTCCGGTCGCCCGATGCGCTCGAATCGCTTCGCAGCCTCCATCTCGATGCGTTGGTGGTGGTCGCCTACGGCTTGATATTGCCTGCGGCGGCGCTCGCCGTACCGCGCCTCGGCTGCGTCAACATTCACGCCTCGCTCTTGCCGCGCTGGCGTGGCGCGGCGCCCATTCAACGCGCGCTGCTCGCGGGCGATCCGGTCACGGGCGTCACCATCATGCGGATGGATGCGGGCCTCGACACCGGCCCGATGCTCGCGGCACGTTCCATCGAGGTCGCACCGGACGAGACCGGCGGCACGCTGCACGACCGTCTCGCGGTTCTCGGTGCCGAGCTCGTGCGCGAGACGCTCGATGCGATGGCGCAAGGGCCGGTGCCCGAGACGCCCCAGCCGGCGGCCCTCGTCACCTACGCGGAGAAAATCTCGAAGGCCGAGGCCGAGATCGACTGGCGCGAGGATGCCGTGCAGGTGCTGCGCAGGGTCCGAGCTTTCAATCCGGTACCGGTCGCGCAGACTCATCTGGAACAGAAACAGCTTCGCATCTGGGAAGCGCAGCTCGCGCCCGCCCTCCGCGAGGGGTCTTTCCTGCCGGGCACGGTGATCGAGGCGGGGGCGCACGGCATCGACGTGGCGTGCGGCCGCGGCGCGCTGCGCATCGGCCGCCTGCAGCTCGAGGGGCGCAAACCGCTTGCTGCGGCCGAGTTTCTGAGATCGCAGCATCTCGCGGGCGCGAGCTTCAACCGTCCATGAACGCGGCCATCGGAGCGCGGGCGATGGCGGCAAACGTGGTCACGCTCGTGCTGAGCGAGCGGGTGACGCTGGATGCGGCGCTCGAGAAGGAGCTCGCCGCCGCGCCCCCCGCGTCGAGGCCTTCGGTGCGCTCGCTCTCCTACGGCGCGGTGCGCGGCTTCTACCGCCACGAGGCCATCCTTCGCCGCGTGCTCACCCAGCCGGCGAAGTCGCTCGAGTGCGCGGTCCGCGCCGTGCTCTCCGTGGCGCTGTTCGAGCTCGAGGATGCACGCAGCCCCGCCTACGCCGTGGTCGATGCCGCCGTCAGCATGGGCAAGACGATCGGCCGGGCGTCGGGCCTCATCAACGCCGTGCTGCGACGGTACCTGCGCGAGCGCGAGGCACTCGATGCCGACATCGCCCGCAGCCCCGCCGAGCGTTACGCCACACCGGACTGGCTCGCGGAGCGGCTGCGCGAGGATTGGCCGGAGCGCTGGACGGAGCTGCTCGCCGCCAGCGACACGCAGGCGCCCATGTGGCTGCGTGTGAACCCGGGACGCTCGACGGCTGAAGACTACGTTGCAAGGCTGCGAGAGTCGGGTATGGACGGTCGCCTCGAGCCGCGTGTGCCGCAGGCCGTCCTGCTGCAGACGCCCTGCGACGTCGATGAGCTGCCGGGGTTTCGAGAGGGCGTGGTTTCGGTGCAGGATCTCGGCGCGCAATGCGTCGCATTTGCGTTGAACCTCGGGCCGGGTCAACGCGTGCTCGATGCGTGCGCGGCGCCCGGGGGGAAAACCGCGCTCATGGCCGAGCGCGAGCCCGGGCTCGCTCGTCTCGTCGCGGTCGACGTCGATCGCAAGCGCCTCGCGCGGGTGCGCGAGAACCTCGAGCGCGGCGGGCTGCACGCCGAGCTCGTGCACGGCGATGCGGGTGCGCCACGGGACTGGTGGGACGGGGTGCCGTTCGATCGCATTCTGCTCGACGCGCCCTGCTCGGCGCTCGGGGTCATTCGCCGCCACCCGGACATTCGCCTGCGGCGCTCGCGCAAGGAGCTGGCCGCCATGCCGCCCGTTCAGGGGCGCCTGCTCGACGCAGCGTTCGGCATGCTCGCGCGCGGCGGCCGGCTGGTATACGCGACCTGCACGCTCGCCCGGTGCGAAAACGGCGGGGTGGTCCGCACGTTCCTCGAGGCGACGCCGCAGGCCGTGGCCGAGCCCGCGGACGAGGGGTCCGGGTGGCCGGCGCTCGGACAGGCAGACGACCTCGGGCGGCAAATCTTCCCCGGTGAGGCGGGTGCGGACGGCTTCTATTATGCTGCCTTGACCAAACGATGAGACCTTCGCCGAACCACGCCCTGCGGACCGCATTCTTGCAGACCGCCCTCCTCGCCGCCGCCCTCCTCGGAGCGGCGACGCCGCCCAGCCGCGCGGAGGGACTTGAGGGCCGCTTCGAGGTGCGCTCGGCGGATTTGGAGCTGGCCGACGGGGTGTACCACCTCAACGCCCGCTTGGGGCTGCCCATCAGCGATGCGGTGCGGCGGGGACTGACCGAGGGGGTACCGCTCACCCTGGAAATCGACCTCGACGTCGAGCGGGTGCGCCAGCTCCTGCCGAACTCGCGCGTCGCCGAGCTCACCCAGCGGTATGACTTGCAATACAACGCAGTCAGCGCACGCTACATCCTGCGCAACGAGAACAGCGGCCAGCAGCAATCGCTTCCGACCGTCGATGCCGCGCTCGAGCAGTTGTCGGAGGTGCGCAGCCTTCCGGTCCTGGACAGGGCGCTGCTGCACGCCGACCGGCGCTACGAGGCGAGTGTGCGGGCGAAGATCGATTACGGGCACGTTCCTTTCACCTTGCGAATGCTGATGTTCTGGGTCAACGAGTGGCACCGGGAGACCGACTGGTACACATGGACGCTGCAGCCTTAGCGCGCAAATATGGGTCCACCGTGCTCGGCACGCTGGGCGTCGGGCTGTGGCTGATTGCGCTTTATCTGCTCGCCTCCGCGGCGCAGAACTCGCAGGCATTCAACCGCTGGCTGCCGTGGATCCTGCTCGTCAACATTTGCGGCATGCTGACCTTGCTCGTGCTGCTCGCGGGCAAGCTCTACGCGCTCGTGAAGGATTTCCGCCGGCACGTACCGGGCTCGCGACTCAAGGGGCGCACCGTCGCGATCTTCAGCGTACTCGCGGTGGTCCCCATCCTGGTCGTCTACTACTTCGCGCTTCAATTCCTGAGCCGCGGCATCGACAGCTGGTTCGAGATCGAGGTGAGTCAGGGCCTGAAGGACACGCGCGAGCTGTCGCATGCGGCACTCGAGGTGCGGGTGCGAGAGTTCCTGCAGCACACCGAGTTGGCCGCGCACGACCTCTCGGGACTCACGGATTTCAACCTGTTCTCCACCCTGGAGCGCGAGCGGCGCGAGAGCGGCGCCCTCGAGTTCACGGTCGTCGGCGGCCCGACGCAGATCATCGCCACGAGCTCCGATCGTCCCATGGACTCGCTGCCTGCGCCGGCCACCGACGAGATGATGCTGCAGGTCCGCCGCGGCCGCCCCTACGTGAGTCTCGACACCGATGCGGTCGGCGGCTACGTAATCCGGGCCGCCGCGCCGATCGATGCCACCGCGAACTCTCAGTCGCACGTGCTGATCGCGCTCTATCCCGTGCCCCAGCAGCTCTCCCAACTCGCCGACACGGTACAGCGCTCCTACACCCAGTACGCGAACCTGGTGCAGCTGCGCCGCCCGCTCGAGTCCACGTTCGTGTTGATTCTGACCTTCGTCGTGCTGATGTCGCTCATCGCGGCGGTGTACGGGGCTTTCTTCGCCGCCCAGCGGCTCGTGCAGCCGGTGCAGGATCTGATCGCGGGCACCCGCGCCGTGGCCAAGGGCAATTACGACACGCGGCTGCCGCTGCCCTCGCGCGACGAGCTCGGGTTCCTCGTCACCTCGTTCAACGACATGACCAAGCGCTTGAGCAGAGCGCGCGAGGAGACGCGCCGCAGCCAGCAGGCCGTGGAGGCCGAGCGCGCGGGACTGGCGGTGATCCTCGCCCGGCTCTCGACGGGTGTCGTGTCGCTCGCGCCGGATCTGACCATACGCACCGCCAATCAGGCGGCGAGCGCGATCCTAGGCGTCGATCTCGAGGCCGCCGTCGGAGCCCGCTTCGATGAATCGATCAACACCGGCGTTCTGTTCACTCATTTCCTGGCCGCCGTGAAATTGCGGCTCGAGGAGGAGCAGTCCGATTGGCGGGAGCAAATCGAGCTGCCGGCGGATTCGGGCAAGCGAGTGCTCATGTGCGCGTGCACGGCATTGCCGAACGATATCGGCGGCGCGCCCGGAGTGGTCCTGGTGTTCGACGACATCACCACCCTCCTGCAGGCGCAGCGCGACGCCGCCTGGGGCGAGGTGGCTCGGCGCCTCGCGCATGAAATCAAGAATCCGTTGACCCCCATTCAGCTGGCGGCCGAGCGCATGCAGCGCAAATTCCTCGGCAGCATGAATGCCCAGGATGCGCAGATCCTCGAGCGTGCGACGCATACCATCGTCGCCCAGGTGGAGGCGATGAAGCAGATGGTGAACGCCTTCTCGGAATACGCGCGGGCGCCGGACATGCATGTCGCGCGGTTCGACTTGAATCAGCTGATCACGGAGGTTGCCGAGCTCTACCGTGCTCAGGAGGGCGCCGCCGAAATCGTTCTGTTGCTCGACCCGCTTTTGCCCCAGATCTCGGCCGATCGGGTCCGTATCCGCCAGATCCTCAACAATCTGGTGACCAATTCGCTCGAGGCGCTGGAGGGGAAAAGACCCGTCCGCATCGAAATCGAAACTCACGCCGCCGAAGATGGTCCCAAACAGATGGTGGCAATCACCGTGTCGGACAGCGGGCCGGGCTTTCAGCGGGACCTGATCGGCACGGTGTTCGATCCTTATGTCACCAGCAAGCCGAAAGGAACCGGGTTGGGGCTGGCGATCGTGAAAAAAATCGTTGAAGAGCACGGCGGGCGCATTGAGGCGGATAATCAGCGGACCGGCGGGGCCCGGGTGCGGATCATGTTGCCGCTGAGCGAACCCGCGCGCGGGGCCACGGGCCGCGAGCCGCGCAAGAGTGAACACAGGAGAGAACGGGTATGACCGCTTCGAGAATTCTGGTGGTGGACGATGAGGCGGACATCCGCGGGCTCTTGAAGGAGATTCTTGCGGAGGAAGGCTACGAGGTGGAAGTCGCGGCCGACGCCGCGCAGGCGCGCCACTCTCGCGCCGCCCACTTTCCGGACCTGGTGCTGCTCGATATCTGGATGCCGGACACGGACGGCATCACCCTTTTGCGCGAGTGGTCGGTCACGGATGGCTACGATTGTCCGGTCGTGATGATGTCGGGACACGGGACGGTCGAGACGGCGGTCGAGGCCACGCGCCTCGGCGCCTTCGATTTCGTGGAGAAGCCACTCTCGCTCACGAAATTGCTGCGCACCGTCGAGCGCGCGCTCGACGCCGGGCGCCGCAAGCGGCTGTCCGAACGTGCGCAGGGATCGAGTCTGGCGATGCCCATCGGCAAGAGCAAGCTCACGCTGGACCTGCGCGAATTGGTGCAGCAGGCGGCGACCAGTTCCTCGTCCGTGCTCTTCCTCGGCGAGCTCGGATCGGGCCGCGAGGCCTATGCCCGCCACTTGCATTCGCTGTCGGCCCGGTCGGCGAAGCCCTTTCACATGGTGGTTGCCGCGAGCCTCGGCGCGGACCCGGCCGCGGCGCTGTTCGGCAGCGAGCGCGACGGACAGGTCGTGCAGGGCGCGCTCGAGCAGGCATCCGGCGGTACGCTGTTTCTGAACGGGCTCGAGGATCTGCCGAGTCAGGCGCAGCGCGCCTTGATCGGCGCCATCGAGCAAAGCGGCTACACCCGCGTCGGCGGCCGCGAGCGGCTGCCGCTCAACGTGCGCTGGATCAGCTCGGCGCAAGAGGGGTTCGAGGTCCGCTCCTCGCCCGAGCCCTTCCGGCGCGATCTCATCGCGCATTTGAACGTGATCACGCTCAGGGTGCCGCCGTTGCGCGACTACACCGAGGATGTTCCGGACTTGCTGCGCTATTACGTCGACCGCTTGGTGGACGATCAGCACCTGCCGCTCCGGCGGTTCAGCGTGGCCGCCCAGAATCGTCTGCGCAATTATCCCTGGCCCGGCAATCTGGGAGAGCTCAGGAACCTCGTCCAGCGCGTCCTGGTGCTCGGCGCGGGCGAGGAAATCCGGCTGGAAGAGATCGAGCGCGAGCTCGCGGTCAAGACCTCGGTCGATGAGCCGCTGGTCAAGCAGGACCTGCTGGCGCTGCCGCTGCGCGAGGCGCGCGAGCAGTTCGAGCGCGCCTATCTGCAGCAGCAATTGCTCCTCTGCAACGGCAAAGTGGGTCAGCTGGCCAAGCGGGTCGGCATGGAGCGGACCCATCTCTACCGCAAATTGCGGGCATTAGGCGTGGATTTTCGCCAATTGGGTGAGGATTAGCTTCGAACTGGTATTTTCGGCAGCCCCAGTGCCGCGGCCGGCTCAGTCGCCGACGCGGATCACCAGGACGTCGACGTCGGCCTTGCGCAGAATGGTGCGCAGCCGGTTGAGCTTGTCCAGATCCGAGATCGGGCCGATCCGGATGCGGTGCCACGTGTCATTGTCCACCGAGACTTTCTGCACCTTTGACTCGACTCCCTGCAGTGCGAGCCGCGCGCGGACGCGGTCGGCATCCGCGAAATTCTTGTACGACCCGGCCTGCAGCACGTAGGTGCCGCGACGGGTTTCGGGCACGGCGCGAATGTCCGGCCGCACGTCTTTCTCCTTCTCGGGCACCACGACCTCGAACTTCGGCAGGCTCGAGTAAAAATCATAGGATCTGCCGGCATCGTCGGGCGCGCTCGCATCCGCGCCTTCGGGACCGGGCGGCTGCTCGCCGTTGCGCGGCTTTTTCCGGTCGAGCTTCGCCGTCTGTGCGGCTTGGGATTCGGGCCGATGGTCCTTGACGTACACCAGTGCGGCGAACGCGAGACCGGCCGCCAATCCGCTGACGAGACCCATCCATCCGGAGAAGCGGCCGGCGGGCTTGCGCCGCGGCTTGTAGTCGCGCGCCATATCGCGCCTACATCGTGTCGGGCGCCGACACACCCAGCAAGTGCAGGCCGTTTCGGATCACGACCTGCGCCGCATAGGCGAGGCTCACGCGCGCATCGCGCAGCGCCGGATCCTCGACCAGGAACTGATGCGCGCTGTAGTAGGTATGAAAATCGTTCGCCAGATCGCGCAGATAATGCACGAGCGCGTGCGGTGCGCGGTTCACGGCGCACTGCTCAATCGTCTCCGGAAACGCGCCGATGCGCTTGATGAGCCTCTGCTCTTGCGGCTCGATGAGCAATGCGAGCGAAGCGATGCCCCTCGCCGGATCATGCTCGATACCGCGCTCCGCCATCTGTCGGCACACGCTCGAGACGCGCGCGTGCGCGTACTGGATGTAATAGACGGGGTTGTCGTTGGAGCGCGCCTTCGCCAGCTCGAGGTCGAAATCGAGATGCTGATCGTTCGAGCGCATGACGTAGAACAGGCGCGCGGCGTCGTTACCGACTTCCTCGCGCAAGGCGCGCAAAGTGACGAACTCTCCGGAGCGGGTCGACATCTGCGCCTTCTGGCCGCCGCGGAACAAGGTCACGAACTGCACCAGGCGCACCTCGAAGCATTCCGGCGGACCGCCGAGGGCGATGAGTCCGGCGCGCAGGCGTGCGATGTATCCGTGGTGATCCGCGCCCCATACGTACAGGAGGTGATCGAAGCCGCGCTCGCGCTTGTTGAGCACGAAGGCGATGTCGGAGGCGAAGTAGGTCCTGTTGCCGTTCTCGCGCACGATCACTCGGTCCTTCTCGTCCCCGTAGGCGGTGCTCCTGAACCACATGGCGCCGTCCTTGACGTAGATCTGGCCCGCCGCCTCGAGCGTGGCGATGGTTCGATCGATCGCGCCCGAGTCGCTCAGCGAGCGCTCGCTGAACCAGGAATCGAAGTTGACGCCGAACTCCTCGAGGTCCTCGCGGATGTCGGCGAGGATGGACGCGAGCGCCACATCGAGCACCCGGCGAAAATCCGCCTCGCCCAAGAGCGCACGGGCGCGCGCGATGACCGCATCGATGTAGATGTCCTTGTCGCCGCCTTGCCCCTCGTCGGGCGGCAGGTTCTCGAAAACGTCCCGGGCGCTGCGTACGAGCGCGGTGCCGTGCGCCGCCTCGATCTCGGCCGCGATGGCGAGCAGATACTCGCCGCGGTAGCCGTTCGCAGGAAAGGCGAACCGCTCGCCGCAGCGCTCGAGGTAACGCAGCCAGGTGCTTGCCGCCAGGATGTCCATTTGCCGCCCGGCATCGTTGACGTAGTACTCGCGCGCGACGCGATAGCCTGCCGCTTCCAGGAGATTCGCCAGACTCGCCCCATAGGCGGCATGCCGCCCGTGTCCGACGTGCAGCGGGTCCGGTGGGGTTTGCCGACACGAACTCGACCACCACCGAGCGACCGGCTCCGGCGCTCGATCTGCCGTACCCGCCTCCCTGGGCGAGCACCCGCCCGATCTCGGCGTGATAGGCATCGTCCCTCAGGAAGAAGTTGACGAAGCCCGCGCCCGCGATCTCGACCTTGGCGACGGCGGTGTCCGCGGGCAGCGCCGCCTTCAGCGCCTCGGCAAGCTTGCGCGGATTCTGGCGGGTCGTCCTTGGCGAGACGCAGGGCGAGATTGCTCGCGAAATCCCCGTGCTGCGCGTCCTTCGCGCGCTCCACCTCGATCGGCACGTCACGGGCGGCCGGCGGCACCAAGGATTCCGGCAAGGCCTCGAGCGCTCGACGGAGCAATGTTTCGATCAGAGTCTTCAAGGCGGCGGCGGTCTCCGGCAAAGGGTCGCAAGTTTATCCTAAACGCTTCAATCCACTTCCAGCGGATCGACATCGATGGACCAGCGCAGTCCGGGCGGCCCGGGCAGCGGCTCGACCTTCGGGAGCCAGCGGTCGAGAAAGTGCTGGAGCGGCGCGCGCGAGGCGCACTCGATCAAGAGGTGCGCGCGAAAATGATCGGCGCGGCGAGCGATCATCGCCGCCGCCGGACCCAGCACGCTGACGCCGTCGGCGATGGGCTCCGCGCAGGCGGCGGCGGCTTTGAGGAATGTATCGAGCCGGGCGGCATCCTTCGCCTCGGCTCGCAGCAGCGCAAGGCTCGAGTACGGCGGCCAGCGGGCCGCGCGCCGCTCCTCGAGCGCGGTCTGGGCGAAGGCCCGGTAGCCGGCGGCGATCAGCCGAGTGAGCAAGGGGTGCTCGGGGAAGGAGGTCTGGATGATGACCTCGCCCGGCCGCGCGGCGCGGCCGGCGCGACCTGCGACCTGCGTGATGGTCTGGGCGAGCCGCTCCGTCGCGCGAAAATCGCTGGCGAAAAGACCCTGGTCTGCATCCAGGATCACGACCAGGCTCACGTCGGGGAAGTGGTGCCCTTTGGTGAGCATCTGGGTGCCGATCAGAATCCGCGCCTCGCCGCCATGCACCCGCTCGAGAACCGCCCGCATGGCGCCGTGAGCGCCCGCCGTGTCGCGATCGAGACGTGCGAGCGGCGCCTGCGGAAAGAGGCGCGCGATGGTCTCTTCGATGCGCTCGGTTCCCTGACCCACGGGAAGCACCGCCTGGCCGCACTTGCCGCAGACCACGGGAATGGCGCCGCGCGCGCCGCAGTGGTGGCAGCGCAGCTCGCGGGCCCGCTGGTGCAGGGTCATGCGCGCGTCGCAGTGGGCGCATTGCGCGACCCAGCCGCAGCTCGCGCAGAAAAGGCTCGGCGCATAGCCGCGCCGATTGAGGAACACGATCACCTGTCCGCCCTGCTCGAGGTGGCGTGCGATCGCCTGCATCGCGGGCTGGGAGAGCCCTTGTTCGCACGGGTGCCTGCGCAGGTCGACCAGATTCATGCGCGGCGGTTGGGCGGCGCCCGGCCTGTGCGGCAACTCGAGCTCGGTGTATCGGCCGCGGGCGGCATTCTCCAGGCTCTCGAGCGAGGGCGTGGCGGACCCCAGGACGATGGGGACTAGCGCCCGCTGCGCGCGCCGCACCGCCAGATCGCGGGCCGAGTAGCGAAATCCCTCCTGTTGCTTGTAGGAGGCGTCGTGCTCCTCATCCACCACGATGAGGCGCAGTGCAGGCAGCGAGGTGAACACGGCCGAACGCGTCCCGATGACGATGCGCGCCTGACCGCTGTGCGCCGCGAGCCATGCTTCGCGACGGTGGCCGGGGGAGAGCGCCGAGTGCAGTACCACGATCCCGCTTCCGAAACGCCGCTCGAAGCGCTCGACGAGCTGCGGGGTCAGCGCGATCTCCGGGACCAGCACCAGCGCCTGCCCCGACTCGCTCCGCTTGAGCGCCGCCTCGATGGCTTGTAGATAGACCTCGGTCTTGCCGCTGCCCGTGACCCCGTACAGAAGGTGCGCGGCGAAGCGCCCGAGGGTCGCGCCGATGCGCTCGAGCACGCCGAGCTGCGCATCGTTGAGCGCGACATCACTCGGTCGAGGATCGAGCGGAGCGGCGTGAAGGGCTACCCGCTCGACCGACGCCCAGCCGCGTTGCGCGAGGGCGCGCAGCTGCGCACCCCCGCCCCGGCCGAGCTCATCGGCGTAGGCACCGCTCGCCAGCCGCGTGAGCAGGGCCCGGCGCTTGGGCGCACGCGCGCCGGCCGGACGGTCGAGCTCGCGCCGTCCCTCGTCGGTCAGCGCCCAGCGCTCGAGGGCCTGCGGCTGCGCCGGCACGCCTTCCCGCAGGCTCACCGGCAGACCTGCCGCGAGCACCTCGCCGATCGGGTGGTGATAGTAGTCGGCGGCCCAGCGCAGCAAATCGAAGGTGACTGGATCGAAGACCGGATGCTCATCGAGCACCTCGAGCGCGCGTTTGAGCTTCGCGGGGGCGATGGCGGAGCTGCCCGCCGTCTCGATGAGGATGCCGACGGCTCGACGCCGGCCGAACGGCACGAGCACCCGCACGCCGGGCGGGATATCGTGGCGCGGCGCCTCGGCCGGAGGCAGGTAGTCGAAGACACGCCGCAGAGGGGTGTCGAGGGCGATTTTGAGGATCAAGACCTTGTCCACAAAAACTGTGGATAAGTCTGTTGAGAACGCGGGATCATGGCTCTTAAGTGCCCGTTCCGTTTCGGGACATATTCAAATTGGCGAAAAACTGCGCTAATTCGTAAAGATGGTAATAAAATCAATGACTTTCGTAATCCTCTGGATGCGCCGCCTGACGGCCATTGAAAATTTTGCAGCACCTGTCATCCGTCATGTGCGTAAGTCGCTGATTCGGCAACGCACCGTCAACCACCTCACCGCCGCGACGTTGTTACCTCATAGCGCGGGCGATCCGTCAGAAGCGCGTGAGGACGTGACATGTCGGGCTTTGATACGCTCACCTCAGCTTGGATGGTAGCGGATACTTCCGCACCAGCGACCCGGGGAGTGGCTCTGGAGCAGACGCGCGCGCTTGACAAGTTCCTGGCTGAGATCGAGCGGCGCGCCTTTCGCATGGCCCAGGTCGCGCTGCGCGACCCCGACGATGCGATGGACGTGGTACAGGATGCGATGCTGAAGCTCGCGCGCAATTATGCCACGCGGCCAAGCGCCGAGTGGCGTCCCTTGTTCTACCGCATCCTCGAAAATGGCGTGCGCGACCTGCAACGCAGGCGCACCGTTCGCAAGCGCGTGATGACGTGGCTGCCGGGTCCCAAGGAGGATCCCGACCATGAGGCACAGGACCCGCTCGACAGCGTCGCCGACAATGCACCTGCGGTGCCCGATCGATTGATGCAAGATCAGGCGATGCAGAAGCTCGAGGTCAGCTTGCGTGAATTGCCGGCGCGCCAGCGCGAGGCGTTCATGCTGAGAAATTTCGAAGGGTTGGACGTCGCCGAGACCGCGGCCGCGATGGGCTGCTCGGAAGGCAGCGTCAAAACACATTACTCCCGCGCGGTGCATACGCTGCGCGAACAACTGGGCGAGGTTTGGTGATGAGCGAGCATACGTTGAATACGGAGCGGCTCGAGGAGCGCAGCCGGGCGCTGTTCGAGGACAGCGTCGCGAACGTGGACATGCGCACGCGCTCGCGCCTCACACAGGCACGCCACGCGGCGCTCGAGGCCGCCGAGCGCGCGCGGCCGCGCGCCTGGTTCCTGCGCCTGCCGGTGCTCAGCTCGGCGGTGGGCGTCGCCGCCGCGGCGGTGGTCGGCGTTTCGCTGTGGCTCGGGACGCCCCAGCCCCATCACGGTCCGACGTCGGCCGATAGCGTCGCCACTTTCGAGGATCTGGACATCGTTGCCGCGAGCGACAACTCTCAGGACAACGTCGAGATGCTGCAGGACGATCTGGAGTTCTACGACTGGGCCGACAAGGCTGCCGCCTCGGGCACGGATCCCGCCGCATAGGATGAATGAAGGTTGATAGGGAGAAAATACGGGCTCGTCCTCGGAGTGCTGCTCTGGGCCACCGTGCGGGCGCAGCCTGCAGGGCAAGCGCCACCGGCGCCGCCGCCCTCGGGCCGGGCGCAATCGGCGGGCACGCCATCGTCTGCGGCGCCCTCGAGCGTACCCGACGAGGAATTCATCGAGTTCTTGGGCGAGGACGATCACGGAGATGCCGACTGGGAGGAGTTCTTGAAGAGGGCGCAGCAACCGAATCGCACGCCGCCGCCACCGCCCGGCGGCTCGACGTCCGGAGCGAAGCAGTCATGAGAGCGCTGCTGCTCGCCGTCTGGGTACTGATCGCGGCCGCTTCCGGCCCGCCCGTTCCGGCGTTCGCCCAGGCCCCCGGGGACGCCGGCCCCGCCGCGGCTCCGCGCTCGTGGCAATCCCTGTCGCCGCAACAGCAGCAGCTGCTGCAAAGCTTTCAAGGCAAGTGGGACAGCCTGCCGGCCGACAAGCAACAGGCGCTGGCGCGAGGCAGTCAGCGCTGGATCGGCATGACACCCGAGCAGCGTGCGGGCGCCCAGGAGCGCTTCAAGCAGTGGCGGGCGCTGCCGCCCGAACAGCGGCAGCAGCTGCGCCAGCGCTGGCAACAGTTCAAGTCGCTGCCGCCCGAGCAGCAGCAACGCATTCGCGAGCAGTACCAGCGGTTCAGGCAAATGCCGCCGGAGCAGCGCCAGGCTTTGAGACGCCAGTGGCGGCAGATGACGCCCGAGCAGCGCCAAGGCGCCCTGCAGCACTACGGTGCCCCGCACGGCGGGATGGGCGCTCCCCATGGCGCCGCACACTCACCCCCGCGGCATTTCCCGCATTAACGGCCGGCTTGAGGCGCGGCCGGCTAAGAGGCTCTGCGCGCTCAGACCGCGCAGAGCGAGGAGCGGATCAGGAATCGCTGATTGAGCGGCGCCTCGAGCGAGAAACTCGCCCCACGCCCCGGCACCACGTCGACCACCCATCGGGTGTGCGCCCAGCGCTTGAATTGATCCCGGTCCATCCAGAACTCGCAGCCGGCGATCTCGCCGACCTTCTCGTCGACCGCCCCGAGCTTGAACTCCCCGACGGCAAAGCACATGGGCGCGCTACCGTCGCAGCACCCGCCCGAGAGGTGAAACATAACCGGACCGTGCTGCGCCTTCAGCTGCTCGATGAGCTCGCGTGCCGCCTCCGAGACGCCGACGCGCTCCTCCATCAGAAAAAGCCCAGCGCCTTCGTGCCGTAGCTCACGAGGACGTTCTTGGTCTGCTGGTAGTGATCGAGCATCATCTTGTGCGTCTCGCGGCCGATACCCGACTTCTTGTAGCCGCCGAACGCCGCGTGCGCCGGGTAGGCGTGATAGCAATTGGTCCAGACGCGTCCCGCCTTGATGCCCCGGCCAAACCGGTAGGCGAGGTTGATGTCGCGTGTCCACACACCCGATCCGAGACCATAGAGCGTGTCGTTCGCGATCTCGAGGGCCTCCTCCGGCGTGTCGAACGTCGTCACCGACACGACGGGCCCGAAGATCTCTTCTTGAAAGATGCGCATTTTGTTATGACCCTCGAATATCGTCGGCTTGATGTAGAAGCCGCCCGCCAGGTCGCCGGAAAGCTTGTTGGCAGTGCCGCCGGCGAGCACCTTCGCGCCCTCCTTCTTGCCGATGTCGATATAGGAAAGGATCTTCTCGTACTGATCGTTCGACGCCTGCGCGCCGATCTGGGTCGTCATCTCATAGGGGTCGGCCTGCCGGATCTTCTCGACCCGCTTGACGGCGCGCTCCATGAACCGGTCGTAGATCGATTTTTGCACCAGTGCCCGCGACGGGCAGGTGCAGACCTCGCCCTGATTCAGCGCGAACATTGCGAAGCCCTCGAGCGCCTTGTCGACGAAATCGTCCTCCTCACGCATCACATCCGCCAAGAAGATGTTCGGCGACTTGCCGCCGAGCTCGAGCGTGACCGGAATGATGTTCTCGGAGGCGTACTGCATGATGAGACGCCCGGTGGTGGTCTCGCCGGTAAAGGCTATTTTCGCGATCCGGGGACTGGTGGCGAGCGGCTTGCCCGCCTCGAGGCCGAAGCCGTTGACGATGTTCAGTATGCCGGGCGGCAGGATGTCCTGGACGAGCTCGGCCAGCACCAGCAGCGACAGGGGCGTCTGCTCCGCCGGCTTGATGACCACGGTGTTGCCGGCAGCGAGCGCGGGCGCGATCTTCCAGGTCGCCATCAGGATGGGAAAATTCCAGGGAATGATCTGTCCGACGACGCCGAGCGGCTCGTGATAGTGGTAGGCGACCGTGTCCTCGTCCAGCTCGCCGAGCGAGCCTTCCTGCGCCCGCACGCAGCTGGCGAAGTAGCGGAAGTGATCGACGGCGAGCGGCAGGTCCGCAAGATTGGTCTCGCGAATGGGCTTGCCGTTGTCGTAGGTCTCGACGGCCGCGAGGAAGGGCAGATACTGCTCCATGCGATCGGCAACCGCGTTCAGGACGCGAGCGCGCTCGGCGACCGACGTGCGGCCCCATTTCGGCGCCGCCGCATGCGCCGCATCGATGGCGCGCTCGACGTCGGCGGCTTGCGAGCGCGGAATCTGGCAGATCACCTGACCGGTGGTCGGGGAAATGTTGTCGAAGTAGCCGCCGGCCGCCGGCGCGACCCACTCGCCGCCGATGAAATTGCCGTAGCGGGCGTGCAGCGGGATCTTCCGCTCCAGGGTCTTCAGGTGCGCAGCGAACGAGCCGCTTTCGCGGATGGGCTCGCCCTGATCGGTGTTCGAAAGCGGACGGACTTGAGCAGAACTCATGGCGGGTCTCCTGTCTATTGCCTCATCGGGTGGTCTGATAGAGCAAGCGCCGTGCCATCCGCAAAACGCCGTCCGGCACCCCGCTCGCCCGGCTCCATCCGGCGCGCGTGTCATATCCGGGACAGATGTCATCGAACACTTGACACGCGCGTCCCAGCGCGTTGTATAGGGGATTGGCCGGGGGACAAACACATGCAAGATCGACATGCTGACCAAGTGCTGCGAGCCGCCGCTTCCGAGCCTGCGGCGGCCACCTCGGCGCGTCTCGCGCCGGTCGGGCTTTCGTGGCGGCGCTGTCTCAACGAGTTCAAGCTCGATCCCGCGCGCGACTATCAGCCTACCGTACTCGACCCGGTACGATTACGCGAGCTGCAGGAGGAGCACGACGAGCTGGTGCAGATCGCGCGGGCGGAGATGGACTCGCTTTACGAGCACATCGCAGGCTCGGGGTATGCGCTGCTGCTGGCCGACACCGCGGGCGTCATATTGTGCGAGAAGATCGATCCGACGCTTCGAGCCATGTTCGCGCGCGCCGGTCTCATCGCAGGCGCGGAGTGGAGCGAGCAGCGGGAGGGCACGAACGGCATCGGCACCTGCGTGCGCGAGGCGCAGCCCATCACCATTCATCAAGCCGATCACTTCCGCAGCCGCCATGTCGGCCTGTCCTGCTCGGCGGCGCCGATCCGCGACTCGGAGGGCCGCGTCATCGCCGTTCTCGACGCCTCGTGCGTGAATGCCCAAGGCGACCGCGAATCACAGATGCACACCGTCGCGCTGGTGGAGACGTCGGCGCGCCTGATCGAGAAGTGCCTGTTCCTGCGGCGCCATCGAGCCGACTCGCTGCTGCGGTTCCATCACCGGCCGGAGTTCGTCGACCTGCTGCACGATGGGGCGATCGCGGTGGCATCCGACGGCACGATCGTCGCGAGCGATGCGACCGGCATGAAGCTTCTCGGAGCGTCCACCCGCAGCGAGCTCGTCGGCCGCTCGATCAACGATATCTTCGACGCGAGCTACGACGAGCTGCTCGCCGCCGCGCCGCCCGGACGCCGCTCGATGTGGGAGCTGCGCGACAACCAGCACGGCCGCCGGTACTTTGCGAGCCTCGTGGGCGCGGCCCGGCCGCGCGCGGCAGCGGCCATTGCAGGCCATGCCCACGCCGTGGTGCACGTCAGGACGAAAGACGCCGTCTCGGGTCTCAGCCTGGAGGAGCTCGCGGGCGAGGACCCTCAGATGCTGAGGAATTTGCGCAATGCACGGCGTATCGCCGACAGCTCGATCGCGGTGCTCATCCTGGGTCCTTCCGGCTCGGGCAAGGAGGTGTTCGCCAGGGCGCTGCATCTGGCCAGCCGCCGTGCGCGACAGCCGTTCGTCGCCATCAACTGCGCCGCCATTCCGGATACATTGATCGAAAGCGAGCTCTTCGGCTATGCGCCGGGAGCCTTCACCGGTGCGCGCCGCGAGGGACTGCGGGGGCGCATCACGCAGTCCTCGGGCGGCACGCTGTTCCTCGACGAGATCGGCGACATGCCGCTCCTGATGCAGACACGGCTCCTGCGCGTGCTCGAGGATCAGGAAGTCACGCCCCTCGGCAGCGAGACGCCCATCAAGCTCAATCTCAGAGTGCTGTGCGCCTCGCACCGCAACCTGCGTGAGATGGTGGCCCGCCAGGAATTCCGCGAAGATCTTTATTACCGCTTGAACGGCATCACGCTCGAGCTGCCGCCGCTGCGCAGCCGCCGCGACAAGGAAGCGCTGGTGCGCCAATGCATCGCGCGCGAATCGGTCGGTGCCGAGGACGCGTCGATCGAGAGGGCGGCGCTCGAGAAGCTCCTGGCGTATGAGTGGCCCGGCAATATCCGCGAGCTCAGGAATGCGATCCGCGCGGCGCTGGTGCTGTGCTCGGACCGCGTGATACGAGTCGGCGATCTGCCCGAGGACGTCCGGACTTTCACGGCTGCCGGCCGTACGGACGGCACGGCGCGGGCCGGGTCGCTCGCGAGCGCCGAGCGAAACGCGCTCCTCGAGATGATGCAGGAGCAGGAGTGGAACATGAGCCGCGTGGCAGCGCAGCTCGGTATCAGCCGCAACACGCTCTACCGAAAAATAAAGCGCCACTCGATAGTGATCACCCGGCAGGCGCGCGCCTGAGGTGCAGGACCCGCCGAAGGGCGGGTCGGCGCGGCCTCAGCCGGCGGCCTTCACCGCCTGGATGAGCTGCGAGACCGCGGCCTGCGCATCGCCGTAGAGCATGCGTGTCTGGTCGAGCCCGAACAGCGCATTGTCGATGCCGGAGAAGCCCTGGCCCTGGCCGCGCTTGATCACGATGACGTTCTTCGCCTTGTCCGCGTTCAGGATGGGCATGCCGAAGATCGGGCTGCTCTTGTTGCTCCGCGCGTCGGGATTCACCACATCGTTGGCGCCGATCACCAGCGCCACGTCCGCCGTCTCGAATTCGGCATTGATCTCGTCGAGATCGGAAATCAGATCGTAGGGGACGCCGGCCTCGGCGAGCAGCACGTTCATGTGGCCCGGCATGCGGCCGGCCACGGGATGGATGGCGAACCGGACCTGCACGCCGTGGTCGATGAGCAGTTGCGCGAGCTCCCACACCTTGTGCTGTGCCTGAGCGACCGCGAGCCCGTAGCCGGGCACCACGATGACCTTCTGCGCGTACGCCATCATGACGCCCGCATCCGAGGCCTCGATCGGCTTCTGCGTTCCGGTCGCCGTGCCGCCCCCGGTCGAGGTCTCACCGAAGTTGGCAAACAGGACGTTCCCGAGCGAGCGGTTCATCGCCTTCGCCATGAGCTGCGTGAGCAGGGTGCCGGCCGCGCCAACTACCGTGCCGGCGATGATCATCGCGGCGTTGTCGAGCACGAAGCCCTCGAAGCCGACCGCCAGTCCGGTCAGCGCGTTGTACAGCGAGATCACCACCGGCATGTCCGCGCCGCCGATCGGCAGCGTCATGGCGATGCCGAGCAGGAGCGCGCATGCGAAGAACAGCGACACCGTGGGCAGGCCCGGCTGATATCCCGCGACGATCATCACGCCGAAAGCCACCGCCGCCAGCAAAATGACGAGATTCACGAACTTCTGTCCGCCGAACCGCACCGACTTCGTGATCAGGCCCTGGAGCTTCGCGAACGCGATGAGGCTGCCGCTGAAGGACACCGACCCGATGAATCCGCCGAGGGTCGCCATGGCGAGGTGAACGAGGTTCTGCTCCGCACCGCGATACAGCTCGACGGCCGCAATGGCCGCGGCTGCGCCGCCGCCCATGCCGTTGTAGAGCGCGATCATCTGCGGCATATCGGTCATGGCGACGCGCTTGCCGCTCACCCATGCAATGATGCCGCCGATGCCGATGGCGGCGAGCACCAGGATGAGATTGAACTGCGAGGCTCCCATGACGAAGGCGAGCGTGGCGAGCGTCGCGAGCAGCATGCCGACGCCCGCCCAGCGCACGCCGCTCACCGCGGTGACCGGCGAGCTCATGCGCTTCAGCCCCAGGATGAAGAGCGCAGCGGCGACGAGATACGACAGCTGCGTCAAAGTCGCTATCGAGAAGGACGGCATGAGCTAGCGTTCCTTTCTCTTGCCCGCCGCCACGAACATTTTGAGCATGCGCTCGGTCACCACGTAGCCGCCGACGGCGTTGCCCGCGGCGAGGACCACGCCCAGGAAGCCGATGACCCGCAGAAGCGTCGTGTCGGCGGCCGCGAGCGCCACCATCGCGCCCACGAGCACGATACCGTGCACGAAGTTCGAGCCCGACATGAGGGGCGTGTGCAGGATCACCGGCACACGCGAGATGACCTCGTAGCCCGTGAACGCGGCCAACATGAAAATATAGAGCGCGATAATGCCGTCGATCATTTCGTCATCCCTCCACGGCCTTGGCTGCCGCCTCGTTCACGATCGCGCCGTCACGTGTCAGCGCCGCCCCCGCGAACACTTCGTCGTTCCAATCCACGGCGAGCTCGCCCTTGACGATCGCCGGCTTCAGGAGATTGAAAAGATTGCGCGCATACATCTCGCTTGCGTGATACGGAAGCGTCGCGGGCAGATTGACCGGCCCGAGCACCTTGACCCCGTTGTGCAATACCGTCTCGCCGACCCGCGTCAGCTCGCAATTTCCGCCCTGCTCGGCGGCGATGTCGACGATCACCGATCCCGGCCGCATGCGCTCGACGGCCGCGCGGCTGATGATGCGGGGTGCGGCGCGCCCCGGAATCGACGCCGTGCTGATCACGGCATCGCTCGCCGCGATACGCGCATCGAGCACCTCCTGCTGTTTCTGACGCTCTTCAGGCGTGAGCTCGCGGGCATAGCCGCCGGCGCCTTCCGCCGACACACCGGTGTCGATGAACCTCGCGCCGAGCGATTTCACCTGATCTTTCGTGGCGCTGCGAACGTCATACGCCTCGACGACCGCGCCGAGGCGCTTCGCGGTCGCGATCGCCTGCAGGCCGGCGACGCCCGCGCCGATCACCAGCACGGCGGCCGGACGGATGGTGCCCGCGGCGGTCGTCAGCATCGGCAGGAATTTCTCGAGCGTGTTTGCCGCGATCAGGGCGGCCTTGTAACCCGCCACCGAGGCTTGCGACGACAGGGCGTCCATCGACTGTGCCCGCGAAATGCGCGGCACGAGCTCCATGGCGAGGCTCGCGATGCGCCGGCTCTTGAGTGCGCGCACGAGATCGGGCCGCGCGTAGGCCTGCATGTAGCCGACCACCAGCGCGCCCTCCTTGAGGCCGTTCACCACCTCGATCGCGGGTGGCTGCACGCACAGCAGGACGTCGGCGCTCGACAGGATGGTCGCCGCGTCGCAAATCTCCGCATCGGCGTAAGCCTGATCGGCGAAGTGAGCGGCCACTCCGGCGCCGCGCTCGATGCGAACGAGCGCACCCATCCCCTTCAGCTTGGTAGCGATCTCAGGAATGAGGGCAACGCGTGTTTCGCTGGCGGCGGTCTCTTTGAGGACCCCCACGACGACACCCATGTCGCATATCTCCCCTAAAACGTTGAATTATTACATACGACTCGTCTATCTTTAGTATGTCATGAATCGGTCTCCGCAAGACAAACGGTCGGGGCTCGAGCTGCGGGAGGAGGTGAGGCTGGTCGGCCGCCATCCTTTGTCGCAGCAGATCCTTCGCACCGACGTGTCCGGCATGCCGCTCGAGTGGATCGACTATCGGGAAGCGGCCGGTCTGTATCACACCGACCAGGTGGCCTATACCTGCGGCACCCTCTTGTACCGGCTCTACGGGGGCACCTGCGCACGCAGCGGGCTGCGCACCGTGGTCGACGTCAACTCCATCATTGCCACCTTCGGTCACACGGGAAATCCCGGAAATTTGCGTGGCGGCGCCTATACGCCCCCGCTCAACAACCAGACCTTGTTCCGCCGCGATGCCTACCTCTGTCTGTACTGCGGCGCCCGCTTCGTCTACAGCCTTTTGTCGCGGGACCACGTGACCCCGTTCAGCCGCGGCGGCAAGGACACCTGGAGCAACGTGGTGTCGGCCTGCCGCCGCTGCAACAATGCCAAGGCCTCGCGCACGCCGGAACAGGCCGGCATGCAGCTTCTCGCCGTACCGTTCACGCCCACCTACGCGGAATACATCTTCCTCAAGGGCCGGCGCGTGCTCGCGGACCAGATGGAATACCTGATCGCGCACTTTCCACGCTCGAGCCCGCTGCACGAACGCATGCAACGCTGGCCGATGTGAGCGAGGCGCTTGCAGTCGCTGCGCCGCCCGCCACAGGACTCGTCTATCATATCGATGCGAGCTACTTCATCTTTCGCGCATACCATTCCATGCCGGCCGACATGGTGGACCGCGACGGCAACGCGACGCATGCGCTGTACGGCTTCGCACGCTTTCTCTGCGATTTCCTGGAGCGGGTGAATCCGGCACGGATCGTGGTCGCCTTCGACGAGAGCCTGCGCGGCGAGACCTCCTTCCGCTGCGCGATCTATCCGGCTTACAAGGCGCACCGCGAACTGCCGCCCGCGGATCTGAAGCGCCAGTTCTCACTGTGCCGCGAGTTTTGCCGTCACTTGGGCCTTGCGGAGTTCGCAAGCGCGCAATACGAGGCGGACGACATCATCGGCACTCTCGCGGCGCGCACGCGTTCCGCGGGCTTCTCGAATGTCTTCGTGACGCGCGACAAGGACCTCTCCCAGCTCCTGCGCGCCGGCGACGTGTACTGGGACTACACCGGCAACGCGCGCTATCACTATCATGAGATCGGAGCCCGTTTCGGCGCGGCCCCCGAACTCATCGCGGATTTCCTCGCCCTCACCGGCGACTCGGTGGACAACATCCCGGGTGTCCCCGGCATCGGCAAGAAGACCGCCGCCGAGCTATTCGCGGTGTTCGGCTCTCTCGACGAGCTCTATGCCAATCTCGGGCGCGTCGCCACCCTCAAGGTCCGCGGCGCCGGCGGCATTGCCGCGAAGCTCCTCGCGCACAAGGAGACGGCTTACCTCGCGCGCCGGCTGACCGGCATCCTATGCGACATCCCGTTGCACGCCGCTGTCGAGGATCTCAGACGCCGGCCGCCGAACGGCGCCGGCCTGCAGGCTTTTTTCGATGCGCATGCGCTCGGCAACATACTGCGCCAGCAGGCGCGGCGTATCATGGGGACCGCGCCGGCGCACTGAGATTTTAGGCTCCCAAGCGCTGGTTCAATCGGGGCGGCACATGGCTCTTTTGATCATCGGACTGGCGATTTTCTTGGGCGTTCACTCCGTCGCTTTCGCCGCCCCCGGTTTGCGCGGCGGCGCCGTTGCGCGCCTCGGCGAGGGCGGATGGAAAGCGCTGTACTCGGTCGTTTCGGCGATCGGCCTCGTGCTGATTCTCTACGGCTTTCACCTCGCGCGCCAATCGCCGGTCGTGCTCTACACCCCGCCTCGCCCGCTGCGCTACCTCGCCTGGGCGCTCATGTTGCCCGTGTTCCCGCTGCTTTTCGCCGCCTACCTTCCCGGGCGCATCCGCGCGGCGACGAAGCATCCGATGCTCGCGGCGGTGAAGTTTTGGGCGCTCGCTCACTTGCTCGTGAACGGGCTGCTCGCGGACGTGCTGCTCTTCGGCGGGTTCCTGGCGTGGGCGGTCATCGACCGCATCTCGCTCAAGCGGCGCCCGCGCAGCGCTCCCGCGGCGCCGGCGGGTCGCTTCAATGACGTCATCGCGGTCGTCCTCGGGCTCGCGGTATACGCGGCGCTCGTCGGCTGGGCGCATCTGCGGCTTTTCGGTGTGTCACCGCTTGGCTAGCGCGCGGTGACACACCGCCGCCTCAGGTGTGGGTAGCCGCGCTGAACAGCCGCGTGATCTCGCGGTTGAATGCGGGGATGTCGTCCGGCTTGCGGCTCGTGACCAGCTTGCCGTCGACCACCACTTCCTCATCGACCCATTGAGCGCCCGCGTTCGTCAGGTCGGTCTTCAGGGAGGGCCAGGAGGTCATTCGATGGCCGCGGACCACGCCGGACTCGATCAAAGCCCAGGGGGCGTGGCAGATCACGCCGACCGGCTTATCGTCGTCGAAAAATGCTTTCACGAACTTGACCGCCTTGGGCTGCATGCGCAGGGCGTCGGCATTGATCACACCGCCCGGGAGCAACAGCGCGTCATAGTTCTTGGGGTCCGCCGCATCGAGCGCCTGGTCGACCTCGACCTCCTCGCCCCACTCCTTCATTTTCCAGCCGCGCACCTTGCCCTGCTTCGGAGAGATGACCGCGGTATCCGCGCCTGCCGCATCGAGCGCCCGACGCGGCTCCATCAATTCGGCCTGCTCGAATCCATCGGTCGCGAGAATCGCGACGCGTACTCCCCGCAGGCGGTCGCTCGTGCCGGACGCGCCGGCGGGATTTGATTTGCTCGTGGTTGTGTTGGCCATGGGGCTCCTCCGGTTGCTTCGAGTGAGCAGCCATGGTGGCGGATCGATCGGCTGGAAACGGTCGGCGCGTGCGCTCTATCGCCGTCAGACAGTGCCGCGCCGAAAGTCGGCGATGATCTCGCGCGCCGCATTGTGGCCGGGTGCTCCCGTCACCCCGCCGCCCGGGTGGGTGCCGGAGCCGCACATGTACAGCCCTTTCAGAGGTCCGCGGTAATCACCGTGGCCCAGCATGGGCCGCGCGGAGAACAGCTGATCGAGGCTCAAGGCGCCGTGAAAAATGTCGCCGCCGACGAGACCGAAGGTCCGCTCGAGATCGAGCGGGCTCATGATCTGACGGCCGAGAACGGATGCCTTGAAGTTGGGCGCATGGCTGTTGACCAGATCGACCATGACGTCCGCGACTTGCTCGCGATGCGTGTCCCAGGACGCGCCGTCCGGCAAGACCGGGGCGACGTGCTGGCAGAACAAGCTGGCCACGTGGCCGCCCGCGGGCGCGAGGCTGTCATCGAGCGTCGAAGGAATGAGCATCTCGACGATGGGCCGCTTCGACCAGCCCCCGGACTTGGCGTCGAGGTAGGCCTGGTCCATGTAGCCGAGGCTCGGAGCCATGATGATGCCCGCCGTATGATGCTCGGCCAATTCCCGGCCCGGAAGCACGCCGAAATCCGGCAGCTCCGAGAGGGCCACGTTCATGCGGAACGTGCCGGAGCCGCATCGCCACTGCCTGATGCGCTCCAGAAATTCACGCGGCAGCGCCGCCGGGTCCAAAAGCTTCTCGAAAAGGAGCTTCGGATTCAGATTGGAGATGACGCTGCGCGCGCGCAGCGCCTCGCCTTGTTCCGTGACCACGCCGACCGCCCGTCCGGATTCGACGATCACCTCGCGCACCGCGCTCGCCGTTCGCACTTCGACGCCGCGCGACTCGGCCGCCCTCGCCATCGCCTGGGTGATCGGACCCATGCCGCCGATGGCGTGGCCCCAGACCCCCTTCTTGCCGTTCACCTCGCCGAACACGTGGTGCAGCAGCACGTACGCCGAGCCGGGCGTGTAAGGGCTCGCATAGTTGCCGACGATGCCGTCGAATCCATAGGCCGCTTTGATCGGCGCGCTCTCGAACCATCCGTCGAGATAATCGCCCGCCGACTTGACGAACAGGTCGAGCAGCTCGCGCCGCAGCGTCATGTCGAGCGCGGCGATGCGCCTGCCGAGCCGCGCGCCGCGCAAGAGCTGAGGCAGGGCATCGAGCCAGCCGCCGGCGGTCACGTTGGGCGGGGTCTCGAGCACCAGCCCGCGCATCACGTCCGCAATCGCATCGAGGCGCTGCGCATACGCGGCGAGCCGCTGCGCATCGCGCGCCGAGAATTTCGCCACTTCGGCCTCCGACCGACCGGCGCCGATTTTCAGGAAGCGGCCGTCCTCGAGCGGCAGGAAATTGGACAGCCGGCGCTCGACCACACGCAGGCCGTGGCGTGCAAGCTCCAGATCGCGGATGACCTTGGGATTCAGGAGCGATACGGTGTAGGCGGCGACGGAGTTGCGAAATCCCGGATGAAACTCCTCGGTGACCGCGGCGCCGCCCACGACCGCGCGCCGCTCGAGGACCGTCACCTTGAGGCCGGCGGCGGCGAGGTAGGCGGCGCAGACGAGCCCGTTGTGACCCGCGCCGACGATCACCGCGTCGCGCGACGCGGCCTCAGCCACGCGGCTTTCTCTTGGTCAGCAATCTCGGAAAGGCACCATTGCACAGCGCATTGACCCAGTCCTCGCACAGCGCGATGGCTTCGCGGGGTTTGAAGGTGACCGGACTGAGGCTCAGCTCCACCCACAGTCCATCGAGCAGCGCCGACAATGCGATGGCCGCCTGGCGCAGCTTGAACGGCGGGGCGGCGCCCGAGTCGGCGAGCTGACCCAGCATCGATTCCAGGATGGCGCGGTACTTGCCGTACGTCTTATCGTGAACGGCTCGAATTTCGGGCGAGTGCGCCACCATGCTCCAGAACACCAGCCAGACATTGAACAGCTGCGGATCCAGAATCTCCGGCGCGAATGAGGCCTTGAAAAATCCGCTCAAGCGCTCACGCGGCGACGCGGCCTTGTTCTGCGCCTGCGCTCGGATGGATTCCTGGAGAGACAGCGCGAGCGTCTCGTAGGTCACCGCGATCAAGCCCGCTTTGCTCGGAAAATGATGGTTGATCAATCCGATCGACACGCCGGCGGTCGCACTGATGCGGCGGACCGAGACGCCCTCATGTCCGTATTGCTTGAGGCAGCGTAACGTCGCCTCGACGAGCGCTTCGCGGCGGACTGCCGGCGTGGCTCGACGAAATTTGGGCACTCCCTTTTTCGCCGTCATTGGTGGCTCATGCTCCCGGTGGGAAGCCGCCTTATAGCACGCTCGCGCGCCCGCGATGCGGCGCGCGCGATTCGCGTCCGTCCCCGAGCGACGATCAGGCTGCTTGGTAGGCGCGGAAATCGAACCCCAATGCGGCTGCAACGGCCTCGTGGGTGAGCTGGCCGGCATGAACGTTCAATCCGCGTGCAAGGCCCGCGTCGGCGTCGAGCGCCTGCCGCCAGCCGTGATCGGCGATGGCCTTGACGTAGGGAAGCGTCGCGTTGGTCAAGGCAAAGGTCGACGTGCGCGGCACGGCGCCGGGCATGTTGGTCACGCAGTAATGAATGACGCCGTCGAGCACGTAGGTCGGCTCGGCGTGCGTGGTGGGGCGGCTCGTCTCGAAGCAGCCGCCCTGATCGATGGCGATGTCCACCATGACGGCGCCGGCCTTCATGGTCTTTACCATGGCGCGTGTCACGAGCTTGGGCGCGGCGGCACCTGCGATGAGCACCGCGCCGATCACGAGATCCGCATCGCGCACGAGCTCCTCGATGGCATGCGCCGTCGAGTACACGGTCTTCAGCTGGCTCGAGAACATGGTGGAGAGCTCACGCAGACGCTTCACCGAGCGGTCCACGACCGTCACGTCGGAGCGCAATCCGACCGCCATTTCGGCGGCGTGGGTGCCGGACACGCCGCCGCCCAGAATCACGACCTTGGCCGGCTGAACGCCCGGCACGCCGCCGAGCAGCACGCCGAATCCGCCATTGGCCTTCTGCAGGCAATTGGCGCCGACCTGCACCGCCATGCGCCCCGCCACCTCGCTCATCGGCGTGAGGAGCGGAAGCGAGCCGTCGGGCGCGGTGACCGTCTCGTAGGCAATCGCAGTGGCCCCCGAGGCGAGGAGCGCTTGCGCCTGAGCCTTGTCCGCTGCCAGGTGCAGATAGGTGAAGAGGACCTGGCCGGCACGCAGCATCTTGCACTCCGACAGCTGCGGCTCCTTGACCTTGACGATGAGATCGGAGGCGGCGAACACGTCGGCCGCGCGCGCCGCGATGGTCGCGCCCGCCGTCTGGTAGTGCGAATCGTCGAAGCCGATGCCGGCCCCGGCGCCGCTCTGCACCAGCACCTGATGCCCGGCTTTCACCAGCTCATGGACACCGGCCGGTACCAGCCCGACGCGGTACTCGTGCACCTTGATCTCCTTGGGCACTCCGATCTTCATGGCATGGCTCCGTGGCGCTGGGTGAAGCCGATGAGCGTACTCTTCCGTCCGGGGAGAACCTTGCAAAAACTCCCCGACTCCCGCACATTACTGGCAGAATATTCTTAGAATACCGTCTTTTCCGCAATAAAATTCGAATCGCGCCCCGGAGAACCGGCGATGAAGCTTGATCGCTACGACCGCTCGATCGTGCATGTGCTGCAGCTCGACGGCCGCATCACCAACAGCCAGCTCGCGGAGATGGTGAGCCTCTCGGAATCCGCGTGCCTGCGGCGCGTTCGGGCACTGGAGGAATCGGGATTCATCGAGGGCTATACCGCCCTGATCAGCCAGCAAAAGGCCGGCTGCCCGGTCAACGTGTTCGTCAACATCACGCTCGACCGCCAGGAGCAGGCCCATCTGCATGCCTTCGAGGAGGCGGCGCGCAAGGTGCCCGAGGTCATGGAGTGCTATCTCATGTCCGGCGAGTACGACTATCTGTTGCGCGTCGTGCTCGCCGACACGGCCGATTTCGAGCGCCTGCACAGCCAGCATCTCACGCGCCTTCCGCATGTCGCCCGCGTGCAATCGAGCTTCGCGCTGCGCACGGTGCAAAAATCGCGCGAGCTGCCGGTGCGCTGACGGCGGCGCCGGCGCGTTGCCGCGCCCGCGGGCCGCGTCAGGGCTTCGGCTTCAGGTTCAGCGTGAATGCCACTTTCACCGTATCCGCCACCCAGTCGGTGTTTTTCCAGTCTCCCCGTCCCACGCCGAAATCGAGCCGCTTGAGCTGCGCGGTGCCGCTCAAGGTCGCGCCCGCGGGCGTCGTCGAGAACTTGAACTCGATGGGCACATCCTTGGTGACGCCGCGCAGGGTGAGGGCGCCGACGGCGCTGAAGCCCGTCGCCGTACGGCTGAAGGCGTGCGTGAGGTAATGGGCCGTCGGGAAATGCGCCACATCGAAGATGTCCGCGCCGCGCATGGTGTCGTCGCGATCCTTGTCGCCGGAATCCACCGACTTCATGTCGATGGTCACTTCGATGTGCCCGGTCGCGAGCGCATCGGGAGCGAAATCGACGACCGCGGAGAGCTGATGAAACACGGCCTTGAACTCCGCGCCCGCCTGCACGCCCGTAAACTCGATCCGGCTCGAGGCAGGATCCGCCGTGTACGTCGCCGCGAAGGCGCCCTGCCGGGGACCAGCAGCGCCGCCGCCCCGATCGTGGCAGCGAGCGCCGCGCGGCATGAAATGTCTCATCGAGGCCGCCTCGCGGTTTTGGTGAATGGCAACATGCGCACGAGCACGTCGTCCCGGTTCCAGAAATGGTGCTTGAGCGCCGCGAGTATGTGCAAGACCGCGATCGCGAACAGCACGTAGCTCGAGCGTGTCGTGGGTCGCGCGCAGGAAGCCGAAGGCCGTCTCGTTCTTGCCGATGAGATTCGGCCAGGTGAACAGGCCGAACCAGCTGACGGCGTAATTCTTGGCGGACGACATCATCCAGCCCGTGAGCGGCATCGCGAACAGCAGCACGTAGAAGGCCAGATGCGTCGCATGCGCGGCGGCACGCTCGAAACGGGTCATGCCGGCGGGGCAGCGGCGGCGCCGCATGCCGCAGCCGCCACAGCAGCCGCAGCACCGCCAGCATGAGTATGGTCATGCCGACGCTCTTGTGTCGCGCCAGCAGCGCGAGCTTGTGCATGCCGAGCGGCAGCGGCATGGCCAGGCGCGCCAGCACGAACTGCGCGACGATGAGTGCGGCGATGACCCAGTGAAAAATCTGCGCCAGACCGGCCGTAGCGCGTCGCTGTATTTGGCATCGAATGGCTCCACGGGCACACTGCCCACGCCTGGCACACCTGCCAGGCGTGGGCTGGTGCCCGAATTAGTCTAGCAACAGCGGATTGCCCACTTGCGTAAACTCTCGACCGTTGCGGCGCTTGCGATTCTGCTGGCCGGATGCGGTGCCCGGCCGGCGCACCAGCCCGCGCTCAGCGCGCCCATCGCGCCCGCCGCGGTGACGGCGCCCGCACGGTGCAGCCTATCGCATCGACTCATCGCGCTCGGCGCTTCGCATCCTGGTGTATCGCGGCGGCGTCATGGCGGCCGTGGGGCACAACCACGTCATCGTCAACCGCTCCGTCCAAGGATGGGTGAGATTCGACGGAGCGCTGTCCGGCGGCGGATTTTTCCTGACCGTACCGGTCAGCGGCTTCATCGTCGATGAGTCGGCCGCGCGCCTGCAGGAGGGCGCCGAATTCTACCGAGGAGATCCCCGCGGAGGCCCGCTCGGGGACCCTGCACAACATGCTCGGCCCGGCGGTTCTCGATGCGCAGAGCGCATCCGGTGATCACCGTGCAGAGCATCGCGATCGAGCCCGCCCCGGAAGGTCCGGCGCCGCAAGGCGGGCAGGCGTCGGTGCGCGTGTCCGTCGCAGGCCACGACGCGCTCCTCCTCGTGCCCTTCGCACTGGACGTCGCGCCGCGGGAGCTGCACGCGCGAGGCACGTTCGCCGTGACCCAGACCGCCCTCGGCCTCACCCCCTTCAGCGTGCTGCTCGGCGCGCTGCGAGTCGAGGACGCGCTGCGGGTGAAATTCGATCTGGTCGCGGTACCGGACTAAAGGTGCGCGCGGCCCTTCGGCTAGGCGCTCGAGACCAGCAAGATCGATGTGCCCTCGGGTGCCGAGAGCACCGCGGCCGGCCGCTCGCGCGCCGGCGCCCGGCCGGACGGCTCGATGCCGGCGCCAGCCAGCCGCTCGAGCGCCTGCCGCACATCGTCGGTTTCAAACACGAGCGTCGGCAACCGCAGCTGTGCAGGGTCGTACAGGCCGATGTCGATCGAATCGCTGGTGCAGGTGACGTGCGGCAGCTCGGCGCCCGATTCATCGAGACCCACGAAGCCGAATTGCTCCCAGTACTCCTTGGCCTGATCGCAGTCCGGTGCGGGCAGTCCGATCTCGAGGAAATATCCGCAAAGCGAGCGATCCTTGGGCGCGCGCTTGCTCGGGCTGAAGGTGCGGGCCTCGATGATGCGGATGAGGTGGCCGGTGGGGTCCAGCCAGCCGAGCTCGTTGAAGACGTCGTTGCCGAGCCGGCGAAATTCGAACTCCACGCCGCGGCTTTCGAGTGCGGCAAGCTCGTGCAGCACGTCCGGCTTGACGAAGGTGAGTGCCGGGGACGCCGCCGGCTCCTGGTGGAGCCCTACGTGCAGGCGGCCGTCGGTGACCACCGCATAGGGGTGGGACCAGGTCTCACCGACCTCGGCCTGCGTAAATCCGAGCTTGGCGTAAAACTCGAGCGAGGCACGAATATCGGGCGTCGGAATCGAATATTCGAGAAATCGCCCGAGCACCTCAGCTCACGCCGCCCACGCAGACGTATTTGAGCTCGGTGTAGTCGAGGATGCCGTACTTCGAGCCCTCTCGTCCGATGCCCGACTCCTTCACGCCGCCGAAGGGTGCTACCTCGGTGGAGATGATGCCGGTGTTGAGACCGACGATGCCGTATTCGATCGCTTCGCACACGCGCCAGCTGCGTGCCAGATCGCGGGTATAGACGTAGGCGGCCAGCCCGAACTCGGTGGCATTCGCCATCGCGATCGCCTCCGCCTCGGTCTTGAATTTGAACAGCGGCGCGACGGGACCAAAGGTCTCCTCGCGCGCGACCATCATCTCCGGCGTGACGCCGGTGAGGATGGTGGGCTCGAAGAACGTGCCGCCGAGCGCGTGCCGCTTGCCGCCGGCCGCGAGCTTCGCCCCTTTCGCGAGTGCGTCCGCCACGTGCTCCTCGACCTTGGCCACGGCCTTCGCATCGATGAGGGGACCTTGGTCCGTGACTCCCTGCAGCCCATCACCGACCCGCAGCTTGCGCCACCGCCGCGGCGAGCTTCTGGGCAAACGCATCGTAAACGCCTTCCTGCACGAGCAGCCGGTTCGCGCACACGCAGGTTTGGCCGGTGTTGCGGTACTTGCTCGCGATCGCTCCTTGTACCGCCGCATCGAGATCCGCATCGTCGAACACGATGAACGGCGCATTGCCGCCGAGCTCGAGCGACAGCCGCTTGACCGTCCCCGCGCATTGAGCCATCAGTTGCTTGCCGATCTCGGTCGAGCCCGTGAACGTCAGCTTGCGCACGCTCGGATTCGAGGTCATCTCCCCGCCGATGGCCGCCGCCGATCCGGTGATCACGTTGAAAACGCCTGGCGGAACGCCGGCCCGCAGGGCGAGCTCTGCGAGCGCGAGAGCCGAGTAGGGTGTCTGCGTGGCAGGCTTCAGCACCATGGTGCAGCCGGCTGCGAGTGCCGGCCCGGCCTTGCGCGTGATCATCGCCGCGGGGAAATTCCATGGGGTGATGGCGGCGACCACGCCCACCGGCTGGCGCATCACCATGATGCGCTTGTCCGCTTGATGGCCGGGGATCAGATCGCCATAGAGCCGCTTTCCTTCCTCGGCGAACCACTCGATGAACGAGGCCGCATAGGCGATCTCGCCCTTCGATTCGGCGAGCGGCTTGCCCTGCTCGGCCGTCATCAGCGTGGCGAGGTCCTGATCGCTCTGCATCATGAGGTCGAACCAGCGGCGCAGCACGACGGCGCGTTCCTTGGCCGTGCGTGCCGACCAGGCGGGAAGCGCCTTCGCCGCCGCGGCGATGGCGCGACGGGTTTCGCCCGCGCCCATCTTCGGAATCACGCCAAGCTGCCCGGAGGTGGCCGGATTGTGGACCGCCACGGTGCCGCCCTCGTCGGCGGACACCCAGCGACCGTCGATCAGGCATTGTTCGCGAAACAGCTCGCGATCCTTCAGCGGAAGGGCTGCCGACGCCGCCGCGCCCGGCGCCGATACGGGGAGGAGCGCCGGCGGCGCCGCGGTCGAATGAATGTGCCATGGGAGGTCCTGAATGAATCGTTGCGTGGGTCCGCAAGGATAGCCCCGATCGTCGAAGCCGGCTCGGAACACGGCCAGGCCCGTCAGCGCTCCAGGATCGCCGTAACCCCCATGCCGCCCGCGGTGCACACCGAGATCAGCCCGCGCTTCGCCTTGTTTTCATCGAGGATCTTGGCAAGCGTCGACACGATCCGCGTGCCGGTCGCCGCAAACGGATGGCCGAGCGCGAGGCTCCCGCCCTTGACGTTGAGCTTCGCCCGATCGATGGTGCCGAGCACGCCCGTCAGCCCGAGCTTCTCGCGGCAGAAGACCGGATCGTTCCAGGCCTTGAGCGTGCACAGCACCTGTCCGGCGAACGCCTCATGGATCTCGTAGAAGTCGAAATCCGCGAGTCCGAGCTGCGCATCCTTCAACATGCGCGGCACGGCGAACGCGGGCGCCATCAGTAGCCCTTCCTTCCTGGTCACATAGTCGACCGCGGCCACCTTGCCGTAAGTGAGGTAGGCGAGCACGGGCAGGTCGCGCGCCCGCGCCCACTCTTCGGACGCCAGCAACACCGCCGACGCCCCGTCCGTCATCGGGGTCGAGTTGCCCGCGGTGAGCGTGCCGGCACCCGAACGGTCGAACACCGGCTTGAGCTTCGCGAGCTTCTCGAGGCTCGTGTCGCTGCGCACGTTGTCATCCTGAGTGAGGCCTTGATACTCGATGATCAGATCTTTGTAGAACCCGTCGGCATAAGCCGCGGCGGCCTTCTGATGGCTTTCCAGCGCGAGCTCGTCCTGCTCGCCGCGCGAGATCTCCCAGGTCTTGACCATGAGCTCCGTGCTCTCGCCCATGCTCAAGCCGGTGCGCGGCTCGGCGATACCCGGCAGAACGGGCCGAAAGTGCTTGAATCGCAAGCCGAGCCACGGCGCCACGCGTGCGCCCGCCGTCTTGCCGCGATAGCTTCTGAGCAGGAGCTGCTGAAATGCCCGCGGAAAAACGACCGGCGGGTCGCTGACCGTATCCACGCCTCCGGCGATGGCGCTGTCGATCTGGCCCAGCGCGATCTTGTTGCCCATCACGATGGCCGCCTCGAGGCTGGTGCCGCACGCGCGCTGCAGATCGAGACCCGGCGTTTCTGCGGCAAGGCCCGAGCCAAGCACCGACTCGCGCACCAGGTTCCACTGGCTCGAGTGCTTCATCACGGCACCCGCGGCCACCTCGTCGAGACGCTGGCCGAGCAGGCCGTAGCGCTCGGCCACGCCGCGCAATACCGTGGTCAGCATGTCCTGATTGCCCACCCGCGCATACGCGCCGTTGCCGCGAGCGAATGGAATCCGTATGCCGCCTACGATCGCGACCCGTCGCGCACTTGTCCCCACCAACATGTCGAACCTCCTGCGTACCTTTCCCCAATTATGAACCGAAGCCGCCCGCTATAATCGATCGATGCTCCGTTTTTTGTTGCCGGGTCTCGTCTCCCTGTCTGCCGCCATTTTGCTCGCCTGCAGCCCGGATCGGCGCCGCAGAGCGTGGCGCGCGCGAGCGCCCCGGCATCCGCCGATCCGTCAGGCGCCGCTGCGAAGGGCAACGCCGCGCCGGGCGACGCTGCGCCGGGCGACGCTGCGCCGGGCGACGCTGCGCCGGCCGACGCTGCGCTTTCTCAGTTGGTCGAGGGCTACTGGGAGGAGAATCTCAAGCTGCGTCCGCGCGAGTTCTCCTCGGATCCGGTGGTTCGCTTCGAGCCCGCCGCGGGATACGACATCTCGGCGCAGTTCCTCGCCGACTCGCTCGACCTCGAGCGCCGCTATCGCGATGCTCTGCCGCCGTGCCGCGGGCGAGGTTGAACGCGGAATCTCAATTGACTTACGACATCTTCAAGCGCGAGCGCGACCTCGCGGTCGAGAGCTTCACTTACCCATTCGAGCTCATGCCGGTGAATCCCTTCAGATCGATGCCTCTGGAGTTCGCGCGTGCCGGCGCGGGCGTCGGATCGTATGCGATCCTCAGCGTCAAAGGATTTCGACAACTGGCGGGCGCGGACGCGGACGCCTATGTGCGGTGGAGCGATCAAGCCATCGCGAATCTGCGCGAGGGACTGCGGCGCGGCTATACCCTGCCACGCGGTCTTGGTGGAAAGAACGTTGCCGATTATCGCGGCACTCGGGACGGATACCCCCTCGAACGTATTTCTATCAGCCGCTCGCCTCCATCCCGGCGGGCGTGCGGGAGGAAGAGCGCCGGCGCTTCTCCGAAGGCATCACGACCGGCGTGAAGACGGAGATCCTGCCGGCCTATCGCAAACTGCATGATTTCCTGCATGACGAATACCTCCCACGCGCGCGACGCAGCGTGGGCTGTCCGCCTTGCCGCTCGGGGCATCATGGTATGCGTATCTCATTCGGCGCGAGACCGCATCGAGTCTCTCGCCGGCCGACATTCATGCCATCGGCACCGCCGAGACCGAGCGGTTGCACGGCCGCCTGCAAAGCTTGCTTGCCGAGTCCGGATACGCCGGCAATGCGCAGGCGTTTTTCGAGGCCTTGCAACGCGAGCCGCGCAACGACGTTCAAGACGGCGGAGGAGCTGCTGGATTTCTACGCGGATCTCAAGGTCTCGACGGCCGCCGCGATCGCCGCTGCGTTCGCGCAGGCGCCGCAGACCGACTTCCTCATCCGTCCGGTCGAGGCCTTCCGGGCCGGCCGGACCCCCGCGCTCTTCTATGAGCGCGCCGCGAACGCCAGACGCATCCCCGGTGCTTTACGTCGATGTCACATCGCAACCGCTCGTGCCCCATCCGGCGGCGTTCCTGCGCGAGGCGCTGCCGGGGCATCACTTGCAGCTCGCCGTGCAGGAGGAGCGATCCGGCCTGCCCAAATTCCGCCGTTTCGGCGGAGAGCCGGCCTTCGTCGAGGGCTGGGGCCTGTATGCGGAGTCGCTCGGCGAGGAGCTGGGTGTCTATCACGACACGGAAGCGAAGTTCGAGAGCTTGCGGGATCAGCTGCTCTGCGCTGCGGCGCTCGTGGTGGACACGGGCCTGCATGGGCTCGGCTGGAGCCGCGAGCAGGCGTTGGATTATCTGCGGGCGCAGGTTCCGATGTCGGCCGAGGCGGCTGACGAGGCGGTCGATCGCATGATTGCACTGCCCGGCGAAGCGCTCGCCTGCGGCATGGGTGAGCGCGTATTCCGCAGTCTCAGGGCTCACGCACAGGAAGTGCTCGGCCCGCGTTTCGATCTGCGCGATTTTCATGCCGAGCTGATCGACGACGGTGCGATGCCGCCCGACATTCTCGAGTCGGCGGCGAACCTTTGGCTGAGCAGCCGGCACTAACTCCAAGTGCGCGCCGCGATTCTAATTGCCGTCTGCGTCGGCCTAGCGAGTCCCTCGCTCAGCGCGCCGATGCCGCCCGGCGCTGCGCGAGGTGACGACGCCGAAGTGACCGTCGTCGAGACGAGCGCGACGCTCAAGGTGCATGCGCGCCGGGAGACGGTCTGGTCGATACTCACGAGCTGCCCCGCGGCGCTCGAGTACGTGCCGGGTCTCACCGGCTGCGAGGTGCTCGAAACCGCCCCCGACGGCTCCTGGCAACGCATCCGTCAGGTCGTCGATTACTCCTGGTACGTTCCGAGGTTCACCTATGTCTTCCGGGCCTCGTACGACTACCCATCGCGCATCTCGATCGAGCGCGAGTCCGGCGACCTGCAACTGCTCAAGTGCTCGTGGTATCTCCAGCCGGACGGTGAGTTTACGATACTGCGCTACTCGTTCGAGGTGACGCCTGGGTTTTGGGTGCCGCGCTGGATGGTGAGGTTCGCGTTGCGAAATGATTTGCCGAAAATGATGCGGGCCCTGCGCAGGCGGGCCGAGTCTTCCGTCGGGCCGAGCTCCCCAAGATGAAGGCCCGCCGGATCTTGGGCGCTGTTTGCGCGCTCTCCAGCCTTTGGCTGGCGTCCTGCGAGCGCGAGCCGCCGCCGGCGGCGCCGCTTCGCGTGAAGCAGGAATTCCATCTGAACGGCTACGAGAAAGAGTTCGGCTATTCGCAGGCGATTCTGGTCGACAAGACACTGTACATCTCGGGCACGGTGCCGGCGGATGCGAACGGCCGCCTGGTGGCGCCGAATGACATGCCGGGGCAGATGCGCGCGGTCTATGCCAACTTGAAGCGCACCCTCGAGGCGAATGGCGCGGATTTCGACGAGGTGGTGAAGGAAACCATCTACACCACGGACATGGACGCCCTGCTCAAGGCGGCGGACCTGCGATTCGAGTACTACGGGAAGGACCATCCGCCGACGGTTTCCTGGGTCCAGGTGCAGCGGCTCCTCGATCCGGGCTTCCTGGTCGAGATCGAGGTCGTCGCCGAGCTGCCCTGAGCGGCGCTGCTGGTATCCTTCCCCCATGGTGCATAGCGTGATCGACAGGAAGTTCGAGCGCCGCCTCGCCGGGCTGATCAACTCCGGCGAGCGGGCGGTATTGCGCGGCGGCCGCAAGGGCGTCGAAAAGGAGTCTCTGCGAGTGACTCCCGAGGGGGAGATCTCGCAGCAGCCCCATCCGGCGGCGCTCGGCGCGCCGCTTACCAACGAGAACATCACCACCGACTTCTCCGAGGCGCTCATCGAGCTGGTAACCCCGGCGTTTCGCGAATCCTGGGAGCTGCTGCAGTACCTGTGCGACATCCACCAGTTCGTGTACCGCCATCTCGATGACCAGCTGCTGTGGTCTACCAGCATGCCCGCCGCATTCGCCGGAGACGACAGCATCCCGCTCGCCTATTTCGGACGCTCGAACGTCGGCAGGATGAAGACGGTATACCGCCATGGGCTCGGCATGCGCTACGGCCGCATCATGCAGGCCATATCGGGCGTGCACTTCAACTACTCGTTCCCGATGGGTTTCTGGGATGCGCTCGAGGCGATCAATCAGTCGAAGGAGCCGCGCCAGGACTTCATCTCGGAACAATACTTCGGGGTGCTGCGCAACTACCGCCGTTTCGGCTGGCTGGTGCTGTATCTGTTCGGCACCTCTCCCGCGGTGTCCAAGGGGTTCTTTGCGGGACGCGAGATCAGCCTGCCCTCGCTCGACGCCGATACCGTCTATGAGCCTTACGGCACGTCGCTGCGCATGAGCGACATCGGCTATCGCAACAAGAATCAGGCGACGGTGAGCGTTTCCGTGAACAGCATCGATGAGTACGTGCGCGATCTGTCCAGGGCGATCCACACGCCCTATCCGCCCTACGAGAAGCTCGGTGTGAAGGTCGACGGCGAATGGCTGCAGCTCAACGCCAATATCCTGCAGATCGAGAATGAGTATTACAGCTACATCCGGCCCAAGCGGATCGCGGGCTCGGGCGAGCGCCCGACGAAGGCGCTCAGGCGCGCCGGAGTGGAGTACGTCGAGGTTCGTGCGCTCGATGTGAGCGCGTTCGATCCGGTCGGCGTCAATCAGAACAAGCTGCGCTTCCTGGAGGCATTCATGGCGCTGTGTGTCCTCAGCGACTCCGAGCCCATCGACCGCACCGAGCAGGAAAAGCTCGACGCGAACCACCTCAAAGTGGCGCGCCGCGGGCGTGAGCCGGGTCTCACCTTGAGCCGCGGCGGACGCGAGGTGCCGATGGTGCAATGGGCCCGTGAGCTCCTCGATTCCATGCACGGGCTGTGTGAGCTGCTGGATCAGGGAGAGCCGTCGCGTCCATACCTGGCCGCGCTCGAGCAGCAGCGCGCCAAGATCGAGGAAGTGGAGCGCACGCCGTCCGCGCGCCTGCTCGCGGAGATGCGCACGAGCGGCGAGACCTTTTTCCAGCTCGCGCAGCGCATGTCCCGCATGCACAAGGATTACTTTCTCGACCTGTATCCGCCGAACGAGAGCCGGCTCGCCGAGTTCGCGCAGGCCGCGCAACACTCGCTCGAGGAGCAGGCCCGGATCGAGGCGAGCGACAAGGTGGACCTCGACACGTATCTCGCCCAATACCTGGCGGAATGAGGCGCACCGCCCAGCCGGGCGAACGCCTCAGTCGCGATAGATGTGGACCGCGGGCTCGCCGCCCGCAGCGCGGCTCGCGCGGAACATGCCCTCGACGTTGAACTCCATGACGATCACGCCTTCAGGGTCGATTGCGATCACACCGCCTTCGCCGCCGAGCGCGGGCAGCTCCTCGAGCACTACCTCGCGTACCGCCTGAGCCAGGGATCGCTTGCCGTAGCGCACGCGTGCGCTGATGTCGTGCGCAACGGCCGCGCGGATGAACATCTCGCCGTGGCCGGTGGCCGAGACGGCGCAGGATCTGTCGTCGGCGTACGTACCCGCGCCGATGATGGGCGAGTCGCCGATGCGTCCGAAGCGCTTGCCCGTCATTCCGCCGGTCGACGTGGCGGCGGCGACGCGCCCATGACCGTCCGTCGCGACGGCGCCCACCGTCCCGACATGCGATATCGTCAGCGGCGACAGCGCGGAATCACCCGACCGGATGCGCTCGAGCTGGCTCCAGCGCGCCGCGGTGTGAAAATAGCTGCGGGGCACCAGCTTGAAGCCCCGAACCAGCGCGAATTCCTCGGCGCCCGCTCCCGACAGCATCACGTACTCGGAATGCTCCATCACGGCGCGAGCAAGCTCGACCGGGTTCCTGACGTGGGTCACTCCGGTCACCGCGCCGGCGCGGCGTGCCGTTCCATCCATGACGGAGGCGTCGAGCTCGTTCTGACCATCGTGCGTGAACACCGCACCATGCCCCGCGTTGAATAGCGGGCAATCCTCGAGCACGGCGACCGCGCGTGTTACGGCATCCATGCTGCTGCCGCCGCGTGCAAGAAGCGAGTAACCCACATCGAGCGCCTCCGCGAGAGCGGCGCGATAGTGCTGCTCCTGCGCGGCGCTCATTTCCGAGCGCGGCAGCGTACCCGCGCCGCCGTGAATTGCCATTCCGAACATCGAATGTTTCTCCCTCAAAGGGCTTCTTTCAGCGGGACCTGCGGATCCGACAGCTTGTCCATGTTCGGGCGCATGCGCTCGGCGATGAGCTTGCGCGCGGCGACATAGTCCTTGGGATGGTTGATGGCCTCCACGGCGATGAGCTCGCCGCCTTTCAGGTAGCAGACACTGAAGCTGCGAGCGGCCGGATCGCCGCGCAGCACTTGCTGATCGAAACCCTGGGAAAGCCCGACGATCAGCATCTTGTTGTCGAACTGATCCGACCAGAACCAGGGGACGCGGTCATGCACCGTCGGGCGGTCGAGCATGTTGAGCGCCGCGCTCTTGGCTTGCTCGAAGGCGTTGTCGACGGATTCGAGCCGAACACGCATTGCAAAACGCTGGGAGGGATGGTTGGTGCAATCGCCCGCCGCATAGATGGCGGCATCGCTGGTGCGGCAGTACTCGTCGACCAAGATGCCGTTTTCGCATTCGAGGCCGGCTTCGGCGGCCAGCTCGGCGTTCGGGATGGCGCCCACTCCCACGACCAGCAGATCCGCTTCGTACGAGCTGCCGTCGGCGCACACGACGCGCTCGACGCGCCCCGCGCCCTCGAGGCGGATCACCCGGGTATTGCAGATGATCTTGACCCCCTGCGTCCGGTGCTCGTGTGCGTAGTATTCCGAGACGCTCGAGGCCACCACCCGATTCATCACCCGGTCGGCCATCTCGAGGACGGTCACGGTGCAACCGAGCTTGCGCGCGGTGGCCGCCGTCTCGAGGCCGATGTAGCCGCCTCCGATGATGACGGCGCGGGCGCCGGCCTTCAGTCCCGGACGGATCGCGTTCACGTCCGCGACGCTGCGAAGGTAGTGCACGCCCGCAAGCTCCGCGCCGGGAGACGACAGTTCGCGCGACCTTGCTCCGGTGCACATCAGGAGCCGGTCGTAATCGAGATCCTCGCCGTCGGACAAGCTCACTCGCTGCGTGCGCCGATCGATGCCGAGCGCGCGCCGGCCGAGGCGCAGCTCCACCCGATGCTGGTCATAGAACGCCTGCTGCCGGAACGGCAAGCGGTCGTCGCTCATCTCGCCGGCGAGATACTGTTTGGACAGCGGCGGCCGCTGATACGGCAGATGCGGCTCATCGCCGATGAGCAGCAGGCGTCCGGTGTAGCCTTCGCGGCGCAGGGAATCGACGGCCTGTGCGCCGGCCTGCCCGCCCCCGAGGATGATGATCGTCGAAATCATGAGGCTCCTTGGCAAACCAAGCCGCAATGCCACCGCAATATTCCGTTTATAGCCGGTCGCGCCCGACTGCGGCCGCCCGGGCGAGGACTGGCCGGAACCCAGATGGTCGTGCCGGGAGGCCGGAATAGTAATAGGATTATCCGGACGACCCAATTCGGAGCGGAGTCTTCAATGAAACTGATCACTGCCATTATCAAGCCCTTCAAGCTCGACGATGTGCGCGCAGCCTTGTCCGAGATCGGCGTGTCGGGCATGACCGTTACCGAAGTGAAGGGTTTCGGGAGACAACGCGGACACACGGAGCTCTACCGCGGGGCGGAGTATGTCGTCGATTTCGTGCCGAAGACTCGCATCGAGGTTGCCGTCAAAAACGAGCTCGTGGATCAGGTGATCGAGGCGATCGTCGGAGCTTCCAAGACGGGCAAGGTCGGAGACGGCAAGATCTTCGTGACGGACATCATCCGCGTTCTGCGCATCCGCACCGGCGAGACCGATAACGCAGCCCTCTAGGGAGGCTGCACCACGTCCGCTCAGGGTGCCGTCTCATCGGGGTCGTGCCGCTTGCGCCGGCTCCAGAGCCAAAGAAATCCGATGCATACCGCGAAATTGAGCACCCACCAGCCGATCTGCCTCGAGCTGCCCTTGTCGTCGTCCGCGGACTCGCGCCGCTCGGTGCGCTGAAGCGTCCCGTTCAGATCCTGGCGCGCGCCGTCCAGGGTCACCTCGAACCGGACCGCCGCACTACCCGGCAAGGCGAGGTCCGGCGTCTCGACCGAATAGCCGCCATCCGCCAGGGCCGTCGCCGCGTGCGTTGCACCCCGCAGCACCAGGGAGACCTGGGCATTTCCGACGGGCGCATTGTCGTCGAGACGGGTTACGTGGATGAGCATGCGCTCGCCATGCACGCTGCCCACCGCGAGCAGCTGCGTGGATCGCGCCTCGACGCGCGCGTCCGCCAGCGGCGCGGCCCCGCCTGCGATCCCTGCAGCGATGAGCAAAGCGGGCACCCCGAGCCAGGCGATCGAGCGAGGCGGGCGCCGCCCGGGACGATCTCTCAAAGCATCCAACCCACGAAACCCATGATGAGGCCGCCGATCGCCGAGATGACGCCGAAGATCGGGAAGAAGTCGTTGCGCGCCAGGAAGTAGAGCGAGGTCAGCACCAGACCGAGCTCGAGCAAGCCTTCGCCGATGTCGAATCTCAGCGCGCGCCGCTCCTCGAGGTCGGTCTTGTCGTCCGCCGCGTGTGCCGTTTCCTGCAGATGCTCGGCGTCGGCGATCTCTTTGTCGCGTGCCCCCTGGAGCTTGTGCGCCGCATCGGCGGATTTGGAGGCGTCCGTCTGCAGTGCCTGCAGCACCGACAGCGCCGTGTCGCTGACATCCGCACGGATCTTCTTCGCCTGATAGTAGGCCCATTCGTCGTTGGCCTTGGTGCGCTCGATGACGGCCTGGGTGTGCGCCCGATGCGAGGCAATGGTGACCACGGACAGAAAGATGCCGATCACGCCCACCAGAATTCCCACCGCACGGGTCTTCGGATCGGCGGCATGCTCGGGTGTTACCTCTATTTCAGTCATGAACGCAAGGCTCCTCCATCTTCGCTCCTCTCGAGTGTCATTTGACGGCGTGCAGCCGTGGATTGGCGCGCGAGATGCCGAGCGCGCCGGAGCGCACGACCTCGACGATGTCGGCGAAAGCGGCCACGTTGGCGATGAACTCGCCGATCTCGCCTTCGGTGCTCGCGAGCTCCACGATAAAGCTCGACGGATTCGCCGACAGCACCCGGCCGCCGGCGCGCCGCAGCAGAGCGCCCACCGCATCGACGTCGCCGCCGGCAATCTGCATCTTGATGAGCAACAGCTCACGCGCCAGATGATCGCCGCTCGTCAGGTCCTCCACCGCCACGACATCGACCAGCTTCGAGAGCTGCGCGTTGATCTGCGCAATGACCGGGTCCGAGCCGGTGGTGACCAGCGTCACGCGCGAGACGGTGGGGTCATTCGTGGGTGCGACGGAAAGCGATTCGATGTTGTAGCCGCGGCTGGAGATGAGCCCCGTGACGCGCGTGAGCGCTCCGGCCTCGTTTTGCAGCAGAATTGCGATGATATGACGCATGCGCGAAGGATACGGGAGGGCGGCACTTGGGCGCCAGGGCGAGAACTGCTAGGCTTTTGAGGTGAAAGACCGCGGCGACATGTTGAATCAAGACGCGCACCCGCTGGCAGGCGCCAGCATGACGGGCGCGGAAATGCTCGTTCAGGTGCTGGCGGACGAAGGCGTCGACACGATCTTCGGCTACAGCGGCGGTGCGATACTGCCGATCTACGATGCGGTCTTCCGCTACAACCAAGAGCATTCCTCGGCGATGCCGCTGATCGTGCCGGCCAACGAGCAGGGGGCTGGCTTCATGGCCGCGGGCTATGCGCGCGCGAGCGGCCGGGTGGGCGTCGCCCTGGTCACTTCCGGGCCCGGAGCGACCAACACCGTCACACCGGTACGCGATTGTCAGGCGGACTCCATCCCCATCGTGGTGATCTGCGGCCAGGTGGCGACCACCGCGATCGGCACGGATGCGTTCCAGGAGGCGCCGGTGCCGAGCATCATGGGTGCCGTCGCGAAGCATGTTTTCCTCGTGACGGACCCGAGCAAGCTCGAAGCGACCGTGCGCACCGCCTTCGAGATCGCGCGGACCGGCCGTCCGGGACCCGTGGTGCTCGACGTCCCGAAGGACGTGCAGAACTGGAAGGGCATCTTCGTCGGATCCGGCCGGCTGCCGATTCCGGGATACCGCCAGCGCATGAACCGCCTGCACGCGAGCAAATTACCCGACAGCGCGTGCGCCGCCTTTTTCGAGGCCCTGGATGCGGCGAAACGGCCATTGATCTACGCGGGGGGCGGGGTGATCAATGCGGCAGCATCGCAGCCGCTGCGCGAGTTTCTCGAGGATCATCAGATTCCGGTGGTCACCACGCTCATGGGCATCGGAGCGGTCGATACGAGGCATCCCCTGTCCATGCGCATGCTCGGAATGCACGGCGCGGCGTTTGCGAACTACGCGGTCGAGGACTGTGATTTTCTGATGGCGATCGGCGCGCGGTTCGACGACCGGGTCGCGGGCAACCCGCCGAAGTTCGCGCCCCATGCGAAGTTCATCGCGCACCTCGATATCGACGCCTCGGAAATCAACAAGGTCAAGCGCGTCGATTGGAGCCACGTCGGCGTGCTGTCCGATGCGCTCGTGGACCTCATCGACTACGCGAAGCGCAAGGGTCTGCGGCATCAGTGGCCCGAGTGGCGCGCCCGGTGCGAGGAGTTGAGGCGCAAGCATGCAATGAGCTACGACCGCGAGAGCCCCCTGATCCAGCCTTATTACGTGATCGAGGAGATCAACCGGCTGACCCGCGGCGAGGCGATCATCACCACCGGCGTGGGCCAGCATCAGATGTGGGCGGCCCAATACTTCGATTTCCGCAGCCCCCGGCTCTGGCTCACCTCGGGCAGCATGGGCACGATGGGATTCGGGCTGCCGGCGGCCGTGGGCGCCCAGTTCGCGCAGCGCTCGCGGCTCGTCATCGACATCGACGGCGATGCCAGCATCCGGATGAACCTCGGCGAGTTGGAGACCGTCACCACCTATGATTTGCCGGTCAAAGTGGTGGTCCTCAACAACTGTGGCGACGGCATGGTCAAACAGTGGCAGAAGCTCTTTTTCAAAGGCCGCCTGAGCGCAAGCGACAAGAGTCTGCATACCAAGGATTTCGTCAAAGCCGCGCTCGCCGACGGGTTCAAATACGCCGTGCGGCTCGACAAGAAAGCCGACGTGCCGCGCGTGATCGAGGAATTCGTCCGTTTTTCCGGCCCCGCATTCCTCGAGGTGATGATCGATCAGGACGCGGGGGTATACCCGATGGTCGGCCCCGGGCAGGCCTACGACGAGATGATCACGGGCGATCACATCGCTTCCCGGACCGAGGTCGAGATCAAGCCGCCCGACGCCTCGAAGATGTTCTAGCCGCTTTCCTACCAGGCGCCGGTGTTCGGCATGCTGGTCCAGGGCTCGGCCGGCGGCAAGGCTGCGCCGTCCTGCAGGAGCTCCACCGAAATGCCGTCCGGTGAGCGCACGAAAGCCATGCGTCCGTCGCGCGGCGGACGGTTGATGGTGACCCCATGCTTCGCCAAGCGCTCGCACGTCGCGTAGATATTCTCGACCGAGTAGGCGAGATGGCCGAAATTGCGCCCACCGCCATAAGTCTCGGGATCCCAGTTATGGGTGAGCTCGACTTGCGCGCTCTCGTTCCCCGGAGCCGCCAAGAACACCAACGTGTAACGCCCATTGGGGTAATCGCGTCGCGACAGCTCGTTGAGTCCGAGCGCATCTCGATAGAAACGCAAGGATTGCTCGATGTCGGTCACCCGGACCATAGTATGGAGATACTTCATCAATCTCTCGCGGGCCTTCAGGCCAGCGAATCTGGGGCAATTCATGCACAAAAGCAAATTGGGTGGGTTCATCATCGACTGCCGCACCGACGATCTCGCCGCCGCCGCGGATTTCTGGAGCGAGGCTCTGGGAATGTCGGTGCGTGAGCCCCCGGACAGCGCCGAGAGCGACACGTATCGATGGCTCAAGGATGGGCAGCACGGGCTGGATGTCGAGGTTCAGCAAGTCGATCACCCCAGCCGCGTGCATCTGGACATCGAGACGGACGATGTCGAGGCGGAGGTGCGCCGGCTGGAGCGCCTCGGCGCAAAGCGCGTGCAGGCCGTAAAGACGTGGTGGGTGATGGAGGCGCCGACGGGGCAACGCTTCTGCGTGGTCGTCGCGCATTCGGCCGATTTCGAGCGGAAAGCCACACGGTGGTCTTGAAGCGGTGCATTCTGTTGCAAATGCGTCACAATTTTGACTCACACTTGACATAGCCCGGCATTTAGTTATTTTCATGCGGAAATGCCTTGATTTGCGATGGATGGGTGATACGCTTGCGTTCGACGGAGTAGCGGTCTTGTTGCACGAGTTACTTAATTGCAACAAGTGGCGTAACTCAAAGAAGGTCGAGCGCTGGCACTCTTGTGCCGCGCATCTTCCGCCTAAGGACGTGCCGAGCAATTCTCGGCACCTGTTCCCCTATCTCCCCGGCTCGTCCGGGGATACTTTTATTCCCTGTCGATCGTTATTTCCTGTGCCGGCGGCCGCACCATCAGGCTGCGGGGGCGTACGGCAGACTATCGAGGGTGCACGATGGCATTGACGGACGGCTTTACCGGAGCGGTGGGCCACACGCCGCTCATCCGGCTCAAGGCTCTCAGCGATGAGACGGGTTGCGAGATTCTCGGCAAGGCCGAATTCATGAATCCCGGCGGTTCGGTCAAGGATCGCGCGGCGAAATGGATCGTGCTCGATGCGGAGGCACGGGGAGTGCTCGAGCCGGGCGGCATCGTGGTGGAGGGGACCGCCGGCAACACGGGCATCGGACTCGCCCACGTATGCAACGCCCGCGGCTACCGGTGCATCATCGTCATGCCGGACAATCAGGCCGCGGAGAAGTATCAGATCATCGAGACCCTCGGCGCCGAGCTGCGCAAGGTGCCGGCGGTGCCGTACAGCAACCCGAACCAGTACCAGAAAGTGGCGGGGCGCCTCGCGGCCGAGCTGCCCGGAGCGGTCTGGGCCAACCAGTTCGACAATACCGCGAACCGCCGGGCTCACTTCGAGTCGACGGGCCCGGAAATCTGGGACGACACCGCGGGTAAGATCGATGCGTTCTGTGCGGCGACCGGCACGGGTGGAACGCTTGCGGGCGTCGCGGCGTATCTGAAGTCCCGCCGGCCCAGCGTGCGCATCGTGCTGGTCGACCCTCCCGGCAGCGCGCTCTACCACTATATAAAGGACGCAGAGCTCAAATCAGACGGGGGCAGCTCGATCACCGAGGGCATCGGCACCGGGCGCGTGACCGCCAATCTCGAGGGTGCGCCCATCGACGATGCCCTGCGAATCTGCGACGCCGAGACCGTGCGCTTCGTCTATCGGCTGTTGCGCGAGGAAGGCTTGCTTCTCGGCAGCACGGCCGGCATCAACGTCGCGGCCGCGGTGCGGATCGCGCGCGAGCTCGGACCGGGCCACACCATCGTCACGGTGCTGTGCGACGGCGGTGCCAAGTATCAATCGCGCCTCTACAACAAAGCCTGGCTCGAGGAAAAGGGCCTCGAGACGCGCTAGTCTCGGATCCCGGCGCCAACGATCAGGCGCTCGCGGACAGGTCCGCCGGCAGGTCGACGTTGAGCCAGGCGAGCTCGGTGTGCAGGGCCGCGACGTCGCCGACGATCAGAATGGCCGGGGACTGAGCGCCGCCGTGCGCGCTGCGCCGGCGATGCCCGAGAGCGTCGCGGCGACGACGCGCTGAGCGGGCAGCGTGCCCTGCGCGATGAGCGCGGCCGGGCGGTCCGGCGGCGCTCCGTGGGCCACGAGGCGCTCGACGATGTGCTCGATCCGTGCCAGGCCCATGTAGAACACGGCGGTCGTGCGGACCGCTGCCAGGGAGCGCCAGTCGGGCGCGTTATTTTCGTCACCGCCGTGGCCGGTGACGAAAATAACGCTATGGGCATGATCGCGATGCGTGAGCGGTATCCCGGCATAGGCCGCGCACGCGCTCGCCGCCGTGATACCCGGAATCACCGAATAGCCGATGCCGGCGCCGGCGAGGGCCTCGAGCTCCTCGCCGCCACGGCCGAAGATGAAGGGATCGCCGCCTTTCAGGCGCACCACGCGCCGCCCCGCGAGGGCATGCGCGATGAGCCACTCATTGATGCGCTCCTGCGGGACGCCCACGCCGCCGGCCGTCTTGCCGACGCAAACTCGCGCAGCGTCGCGGCGCGCCAGGTCGAGCACCCCTTCTGAAACCAGCCGGTCGTACAGGATCACATCCGCATCGCAGAGCGCCCGCAGCGCCTTCAACGTCAAGAGTTCGGGATCGCCGGGGCCGGCGCCGACCAGCGTCACATGTCCCGCTGCCCGCCGAGCCGATGCGCTCGAGCCGAGCAGACGCTGCGCGATGCGCTGCGCACCGGATACATCGCCGGCGATGAAGCGCTGTGCGGCCGCACCATCGATGAGCGTCTCGAAATAGCGCCGCCGCTCCTGAACCCCACGCAGCTTGCGGCGCGCCACGGCGCGCAAGCCGGACAGCCATGCCGCGAGCTCGCCGATGCGCGACGGCGCGAGTGCCTCGAGGCGCTCGCGCCAGCGGCGCGCAAGCACGGGCGAGGCCCCGCCGCTCGAGATCGCGATGAGCACCGGATCTCGATCCACGATCGCCGGCACGATCACCCGGGATGCCTCGCGATCGTCGACGACGTTGACCGGGATCCCCTGGGTCTCACACTGCGCCGCGATCCAGCGGTTAACGGAGCGGCGCCCCGTGGCGACGATCGCAAGGCGTACACCGGCGAGGTCCTGCGGCACGAACTCTCGCCGGGCCAGGTCGAGGGCCCCCTCGTGCGCCCGCCGCTCGAGCTCGGGGACCACACGCGGCGCGACGAGATGGATGCAAGCCCCGGCACGCGCGAGCAGCGTCGCTTTGCGCAGGGCCACCTCGCCTCCGCCGACGATGAGGACCTTCTGCGAGCGCAGATCGAAAAAAAGTGGAAAGTACTGCAAGAGCCTAAGACCGGGCACCCATGGGACGAATCTTAGCGTATGCCGAATCGCGCTGCCGCAGGCCGCCCCGGCTGCAAACAATCGATTATGAGGACATGCCTTTTCGTGCTAGGGCGAGGGTCTGCCGGCCTCGGCACAGACCCGCTCGGCGCCCTATAGTGGCGCCATGATCGATCCGGCCCAGTCGATTTCGGGTTTCGCCGTCGGCGTGGTGGTGGGGCTCACCGGCGTCGGGGGGGGTGCCCTCATGACGCCGCTGCTCGTGCTGCTGTTCGGGATTCATCCCGCCACCGCCGTCGGCACGGATCTCCTGCAGGCTGCCGTCACCAAGGCGGGGGGCACGGGGGTTCATGCGGGCGCGGGGCGCGTGGATTGGCGCATCACCGGGACGCTCGCGGCGGGCAGCATTCCTGCGGCGCTCCTCACCGTATTCGCCATGCACCGCTTCGGTTGGCTGGGCGCCTCCAAAACCATCACCTTGGTGCTCGGCATAGCGCTCGTGCTGACGGCGGCCGCACTGTCGCTGCGCTCGCGCCTGCGCCGTTTCTCGAGAGCGCAGCCGGTGGCGCGGCCGCAGGCGCTGACCGTGGTGGCGGGATTGGTGCTCGGCGTCGTCGTCACCATGTCCTCCGTGGGAGCCGGAGCGCTCGGAGTGACGGCTTTGTTCTTTCTCTACCCGCATCTGAAGTCCGCGCGCATCGTCGCCTCGGATCTCGCTCACGCCGTGCCTCTGACCCTCGTGGCCGGCCTCGGACACTGGATGTACGGCAGCGTCGATTTTCATTTGTTGCTCTCGCTGCTTCTCGGATCGCTGCCGGGCATTTACATCGGAAGCCACTTCAGCGGCCGCATTCCGGAGACGCTCCTGCGCTTCATGCTCGCCGCCGTGCTGCTGCTTACCGGCATAAAGCTGATCGCGTTTTAGAATTCTTATATCCTACGTGCGATGAAATTCCAGCAACTGCGATATCTAGTGGCGGTCCACGAGAACGGCCTCAACATCACCGCCGCCGCACGGCAGCTGCACACCTCGCAACCGGGCGTCAGCCGGCAGCTGAAACTCCTCGAGGAGGAGCTCGGATTCCAGCTCTTCGAGCGCGAGGGCCGCTCGCTCACGCGCACCACCGCCGCCGGCGATGAGATCATCTCGCGCGCGGGCGCCATTTTGCGCGAGATGCACAACATCCGCCGCACATCGGCGGAGCTGCGCAAGGCGGATGGCGGCACGTTGTCGATCGCCACCACGCACACGCAGGCGCGCTACGTGCTACCGCAGGTAATTCGCGCGTTTCGCCAGAAATACCCCAAGGTGCGTCTGCATCTGCATCAGGGCACGTCCGAGCAGATCGCGGAAATGGTGGCGCGCGACCGCGTCGATTTCGCGATCGCCACGGGATCCGAAGAGCTGTTTCCGCATTTGGTGCGCTTGCCCGTGTATCGCTGGCATCGCGCCGTGGTCGTGCCGCGCGGGCACGCCCTCGCAGCGGCGGGCAAGCTCACGCTGAAGAAACTCGCCGACTATCCGATCGTAACGTATGTGTTCAGCTTCTCCGGGCGCTCCTCGCTCCCGGCGCTGTTCGAGACTGCGGGGCTGTCGCTCGACGTCGCGCTCACGGCCCGCGACTCCGACGTCATCAAGACCTATGTGCGCATCGGCTTGGGCGTGGGCATCCTCGCCCGCCTCGCGATCGATCCGGTCGCCGACGCGGACCTCGCCGTGCTCGATGCTTCGCATCTGTTCGAGGGCCACACGACGTGGATCGGATTTCGCCGCGGCGCGCTTCTGCGCGCCTACATGTATGAGTTCATCGAGCTGCTGGCGCCGCACCTGCCGCGCAAGCTGGTGCGCGAGACCGAGAAAGTCGAAACGCAGGAAGATGCCGGGCGCATTCTTCATGGCCTCGCCATTCCGCTGCGCGACAATCCCTGACGCGGCGGCCGCCTCAGCGGTGCCGCAGCGCCGTCTCGAGGCCGAGATCGTTCGAGGGCTGATAAGCCGCAGTGAACGTGTGGAGCGATGCGGCGCCGACATCGAGTTCGCCGTCGGGGAGCTCGATGGCGTCGAAGCCGCACCGCGCGAGGAGGAACACGTGATCGCGGTTCAGGGCGCCGCGCGCGCGCAGCTCGCCCGCAAAGCGCCAGCGCTCGCGCAGCAACCGTCCCTGGGTATACCCGCGACCCTCGCTCAAGGTCGGGAACTCCGCGCCGGCGAGGGCGAGCCTTCCGAGATCGGGTACGAGCTTTTGCACGTCGTCCGCGGGCGCCAGGATGACGCCGAGCGGACCGCGCCGCGCCAGCCAGCGATCGCGCTCGGCGAAGAACTCGGCGAAGGCGACGATCAGCGGCGCGTCGTCATCGACCTCGCCGTCGCTCGCCGTGCGCCACTCGTCCGCGACGACGAGGCCGTTACGCAGCAGCCGGCGCGGCATATACCCGCTCCTTGAAAGGCTTGATGCCGAGCCGCCGCACGGCGTCGATGAAGCGCTCCTCGGGTTGGCGTTCGCGCACGTACACCTCGAGCAGCCGGGCAAGGGTCTCGGGCACGTCGCGCTTGGCGACGGACGGACCGATCACGCTGCCGAGCGAGGCATCGGTTCCCGCCGCGCCGCCGATGGTGATCTGGTACCACTCCTCGCCGCCCTTGTCGACGCCGAGGATACCGATCGCGCCCACATGGTGATGGCCGCACGCGTTCATGCAACCGGACATCTTCAGATCGATCTCGCCCAGGTCGTAGAGGTAGTCGTAATCGTCGAATCGCTCGTTGATGAGCTTCGCCACCTCGATGGATCCGGCATTGGCGAGACTGCAGAAATCCAGGCCCGGGCAGCAGATCATATCGGTGAGCGTGCCGATGTTGGGTGTCGCGAGGCCGGCCTGCGCGAGAAGATTCCACAGCTCGAAGGTCCTGCTCTGCTCGACGTCGGCGAGGATCAAATTCTGCCCGTAGGTGACGCGCAGCTCGCCGAAGCTGTAGCGGTCGGCAAGATCGGCGATGAGCTCCATCTGAGCATCGGTCGCATCGCCCGGCGCAACGTCCGGCTTCTTGAGCGAGATCACCACGATGCGGTAGCCCGGCACCTTGTGAGCACTCGTGTTATAGCGATACCAGGCGCGAAATGCCGCCGCATGGCCGGCCGATGCATCCGTATCCCGGAGGGATCGGTAGGGGGGAGGACCGAAGAATCCGCGCATGCGATCGATCTGCGCCTCGGTCACGCGCAGCGCACCGTCCTTGATCGGTTCCCATTCGGCCTCGACGCGGCGCCGAAATTCCTCGATGCCGAGCGACTTCACGAGGATCTTGATGCGCGCCTTGTGGATGTTGTCGCGCCTGCCCTCACGGTTGTATACGCGCAGGATCGCCTCGAGATAGGAGAGCAGGTGCTCGCGGGGCAGGAATCTCCTGACCACCTGGCCGATCACGGGCGTACGGCCGAGGCCGCCTCCCGCCAGAATCTCGAAGCCCGGCTCGCCGGAAGGGCCGCGTGCGATGTGCACGCCGATGTCGTGCAATTGCGAGGCGGCTCGATCGTGCGGTGCACCGGTGACCGCGATCTTGAATTTGCGGGGCAGATAGGTGAACTCGGGATGGAAGGTGGACCACTGCCGGATGATCTCGCACCACGGCCGCGGGTCCTCGATCTCGTCCGGCGAGACACCGGCGAGGGGATCCGTGGTGGTGTTGCGGATGCAGTTGCCGCTCGTCTGGATCGCGTGCATTTCGACGGCCGCGAGCTCGGCGAGGATGTCGGGGACATCCTCGATGCGCGGCCAGTTGTACTGGATGTTCTGGCGCGTGGTGAAATGACCATAACCACGGTCGTAGCGGCGAGCGATCGACCCGAGCGCGCGCAGCTGACTCGAGGACAGCAGTCCGTAGGGGATGGCCACGCGCAACATCGGCGCGTGCCGTTGAATGTAAAGTCCGTTGCGCAGTCGCAGATGACGAAACTCGTCCTCGCTCAGCTTGCCGGCCAGGAAGCGGCGCGTTTGATCCCGAAACTGCTCGACGCGCTCCTCAACGAGCGTTTTGTCGATTCCGTCGTAGCGGTACATGAATTTACTTTATCCCCCGCCGGGTGGCTGCGCTAATAACCGCGCGGCATGAACTCATATCGAGCATTGCGATTTCCTTGATGCACGTCGCGCTGCAGGGCGGCTTTCGCCGATACCGATGCCAAAAGCGTGAATCGCTCGGCAGAGCGGAAACGCGGTTGCGGGCAGCATCGTATGGGTTACATAAGGTTCAACTGTGGCAAAAAGTCTCCCCGTGGCAAAGGATCTCGTGGAAATCGTCGTCGCGCCCGACACGTACCACGTCTCACCCGAACCGATGCTGATGGTGGCGGAGCTGCACGGCGCGCTCGCATTGTGCCTGCACGACGAGGGACGCGGAGTGGGCGGATTGCTGCACCTCAAGTTCATGGGCGGCACCGGCCGCCCGAGCGATGTCACCGATAATACCTTGAGCTCCGTGCTCGCCGTGCTCGACCGATTCAAGCGCGGCGTGCTGGGCAATTCCGCGAAGCGCGACGAGATCCAGGCGCGCATCCTGGCCCACGCGCTGCCCCCCGTGGGCGCCGGCGAGCCGAGCGCCTCGCTCGTCGATCTGATCTGCGCCGATCTGGCCGATTCGAAGATCTATTGCGGCTCGCAGACGATCCGCAGGACGGAGTCGCTGCGCGTGTGCTTTCAGCCTTTCGCGGGCCGCGTCTGGGTTTGCGGCCCGAACAATCTGCGCAGCGCCGGCCCGCGCCGCTCGGCGGTTTGACCTGCCTACGATCCGCGCTTCGTTGTAAGCTTCGAGCGGATTTCATCGAAGGTGTTCCATGCGAGTTGCCATGCTGGTGGGGGCGTGCTTTCTGGCGGCGTGCACTAGCGCCCCTCTGGCTCCCAAGCCGCCGTCCGGGGTGGATTTGAGCGGGCAGTGGGTGCTCGATGAGGCGGACAGCGACGATGCGCAGCGGCTGCTGCAGAGCCAACTCACCGCCGCGACCGCCAACGCCAGCGGGAGCGGACAGACCAACTCCGGCCGCCGGCAGGGCCCGGGCGCGGGAGGGCCCGGGGCCGTGGGGCCCGTCATGCCCCCGGTAATGGTGCTCGATGAGGGTCTGCGCTGGCCTGGCAAGGATGTGTCGATCCGCCAGACCGGCGGACTCGTCATCTTCTCGAGCGGCGGCAACGTGCGCGAATGCGTGCTGAATCCGGGCAAAGCGACGGCGCACCCGGTGGCGACGCGCGGCCGCGGCGATGCGCCTCCGCCCCGCTGCGGCTGGGATCAGGGCACTCTGGTGGTCGAGTCGGGCGAGCCGGAAGAGGATCGCCCGCCCTACGATCAGCGATTCAGCGTCTCCTCGGACGGTCAGCAGCTGGTCGAGGTCGTGCTGTTCAAGGGGGGGCGCTCCGACGGATTTACCGCCTCGCGGGTCTGGCGGCGGGTCACCGGGGTCGCCGCGCCGCCGCTGAATTCGCAGCCATAAAAAAGCCGGGCAAAGCCCGGCTCTCAAGTCCCCATGCCTCTCGCGGCGCTTGTTGATTCGCGCGCTGGCGATGTTCGGTCTGTTTTACTTCCCCAATGCTATTGCGTTCCCACAACACTCTAACGTTGCACAGGCTCCGACGCTAGCCCCGGTGTCGAGAAATGAAAAAATTAATTGTGTCTCTAAAGCAACAAGCGGCCGGGCGCGGCGTGTTGCGGCGGAATCTCCCGGCCGAAGGCGGCGCTGAAGCGACGGCGCCATATCGAGTATCCTTGCAGGAGTCACATCGATCCGGAGATTCGTTGATTGGCAAAGCACTCGAAGCCATCGGTCGTGCCGCAGATCACCGTTCGCACCCGCCGCGCCTATTTCGATTTCAAGCATGGACAACTTCACGTCCGTACCGCCTTTCCGACCACGGGCGGCTTCGATGAGCAGGTCACGCTGATCTGCCTTCACTCGCGCGAAGGATCGAGCAGGAGCTTCGCGCGATTCCTGCCCCAGATCGCGGACGAGCGGTCGGTATACGCACCGGATCTGCCGGGATTCGGGGAGTCCGACCCGGCACCGAGCGCAACCTTTTCGGAGGCGGCGAGCGCGGTGCTGGATCTGGCAGCTGACTTGCGGCTGCGGCAGATCGACGTGCTGGGGATAGGGCTTGGCGCCGCCGCCGCACTCGAGCTCGCCTCGGTCCGTCCGGACCTGGTGCGCCGCCTGGTTCTGGTGGGCCCTCCCCCCATGGATCGCATTCCGCCCGTCAAACAGCAGGCCCTGCTCATTCGAATCCGGTCCGACTCGACGGAGGCGCCCTGGAACAAAGGGGTCCTGCCCGCGGCACGCGTCGCCGAGATTCCCCTGGCCTCGCCCGACCCGTTCGAAGCGGATGTCCAAACACTCGCCACGCAAATCAGCGCTTTCCTCAAAGCCTAACGCGCGCAGAACGGGCGCCGGCGCCGGGAGCGCATCCCGCGCGGCGACCGCGAGCCCCGGCGGGGCGCCGCCATGAGCGTCGAGAAGAGCGTCCGGCTCAACAAGTACATCAGCGAGACGGGAATTTGCTCGCGCCGCGAGGCCGACAAGTGGATCGAGGCGGGGCGCGTCACTTTGAACGGCGCGCGCGCGACACTCGGCCACAAGGTCGGCGCGGCGGACGAGGTGCGGATCGACGGCAATCTCCTCGGTGCCAAGAAAGACACCGATCTACATCGCCCTCAACAAGCCCGTGGGCATCACGTGCACCACCGAGACGCACGTCGAGGACAACATCATCCGGCTCGTGGGGCACAGCGAACGGATTTTCCCGGTAGGCCGGCTCGACAAGGACTCCGAGGGGCTGATCCTGCTCACCAACGACGGTGATATCGTCAACGAGATCCTGCGCGCCGAAAACGAGCACGAGAAGGAATACGTCGTGTCCGTGAATCGCCCGATCACGGATCTCGCGCTGCAGATGCTCGCGAGCGGGGTGAAGATCATGGGTGTGACCACGAAGCGGTCCAAGGTCGAGCGAGTCGACCCCGGCACCTTCCGCATCACGCTCACTCAAGGGCTGAACCGCCAGATTCGCCGCATGTGCTCGGCGCTGGGCTACCGCGTGCAGCGATTGAGACGGGTGCGCATCATCAACGTCGATCTGGGGGACCTGCGCACGGGCGAGTGGCGTTACCTCAGCGAATCCGAGGTCGCCGGCCTGCTCCAACGCTGATTCGAGCTTTAAGCGCCGCGCAGGACCGGCGCGGGAACACCGTCGGACCAGCGCCGTCCCATCGTCGCCCGCCAGTCCGGATCGCGAGCGCGAGTGGCGAGCCACCGGAAGAAGTCATCGCCCTGATTGGTCCAGTAGGCGTGGCTGAACAGCGTCCCGCCGGTGCTCGACACGACGCTGAAGTGACGGCGCAGACCGAGGCTCAGCAGCCCCCGGGTGCACTTGATGCGCGGCGAGTTCTCAGCGAGCGCGAATTGCTCGGGACCGACTTGAAGTCGCAGCCGGCCTCCATGGCCGTATACGCAGATGTTCGGCTGCGCCGCGCGAATCAACGCGACGCCGTGGACCAGCGAAGGAGGGGCGTCGTAGGCGGTCCAGGTGCCACCCAACACGTGCCACTGCAAAATCATACTCTGCCGGCGAAAATCGATGACCGACACCGAGCCGACGTTATCGGACGTCATCCCTGCAGCATGCCCCATTCAGTTGCGGTTTTGTATCGGCGCTACTTTGAATCGCGACTCGGCAGGCCGGCGAAGACGCTCTCCACCAATCCGGCGGTGAGTAATTGCGGAAGCACCACGGGCTCGCTCGATCCTGGCTTGGAGTTGTAAACCACGTACAAGGGGACGCCCGCGCGTCCGAAATCGGCGAGCGCCTGCGTGATGGCCGGATCGCGATTGGTCCAATCGCCCTTCATGAGCGTGACGCCCTTGTCCTTGAAGATGCGCTCCACCGCCGGATCGGCGAAGGCGTTGCGCTCGTTCACGAGGCAAGTCAGGCACCAGCTCGCGGTGAAGTTGACCAGGAGCGGCGCACCACTCGCCCTGAGCGATTCGACGCGCGCGGCGTCGTAGGGCTGCCAGGCTTCGCTGGACGCTGCGCCTGCCGTCGCAAGCGGGGCGGCCGCCGCGACGCCCGCCAAGCGCACGGGCAGCACGATGGCGAGCAATACCGCCGCCGAGGCCGTAAGGATCGCTGTCAAACGGCCCACCGCGGAGCTCGCCTTGGACTTCTGGTAGGCCCAGGCGGCGAAGGCGACCAGAAGCGCGCCCGCAAGCGCCGCGCCCAGTCCGAGCGAGGAGGTCTGCTGGGCGAGAACCCACAGGAGCCATGCCGCCGAAGCGTACATGGGAAAGGCAAAGATCTGCTTCATCGTCTCCATCCACGCGCCGGGTTTCGGCAGCGCGCGGCGCAGCCACGGCGCGAACGACAACAGCAAATAAGGCAGCGACAAGCCGATGCCCAACGCGGCGAATATGGAGAGCGCGACGACCGGTGACTGCGTGAGCGCGGCGCCGACCGCCGCCGCCATGAACGGCGCCGTGCAGGGCGTTGCGACCAGCGTGGTCAGCACGCCGGTAAAGAACGACGCGCGCAAGCCATCGCCTTGGGTCAACGAGTCGCCCACCCCGGCGAGACCCCCGCCGACCTCGAACACGCCGGAGAGATTCAACCCCACGGCGAGCAGCAAATAGATCATCAAGGTGACGAACAGCGGCGATTGCAGCTGGAAACCCCAACCGATTTTCTCCCCGCCGGCGCGCAACGCGAGCAGCACGCCCGCGAGCGCCAGCATCGAGGCGATGACGCCGGCCGCGAACACGAGTCCCTTGGCGCGCACGGCTGCGGGGTGCGTTCTGGCTTGCGCGACGAGCCCGATCGCCTTGATGGAAAGGACCGGAAACACGCACGGCATCAGGTTCAAGATCAGCCCACCGAGAATGGCCAGAAGCACCAGGCTGGGCAGCTTCATCGGCGGTGCGTCGCTCGCGGCGGCGGCTGCGGGCGCGAACCGGGGGGCAGCCGCCGACGAAGGCGCAGGCGCTCCGCTCAAGGTCGCCCCGATCTCGATCGGCACCTCCAGGCTGTCCGTCCCGCCTGCTCCGGGCGGTGCGCTGCGTTCCGTAGCGATGAGGACGCCGCGGACGCTGCCGGCGCGCGGCGGCTGGTAGCCCAGCTTGACGGCGAGCTCGAGGGCGCCGTCGCGACGGGTCAACTTCTGCGGGGCGGCGTACTCGATGACGCCGTCGTCGTAGGGATAGAAGGCGAGTGACTCGATGCGCGAGAGGGTGTCCCCCCAATCCTTGCCGAGGGTGAGCACCAGCTGACCGTCGGCAATGCGCGCGCTGCTCGCCGCCGGCGCCGGATTGGGCAACTCGGCGCGCGCGTGATTGAACAAGGCGGCCACGGCGGAATCCGGTGCGGCAGCCGCCGTGATGCCGGCGGCCGGCGGGGCCACGGGAAGCTTGAGCTCGAGATCCGCACTCTCGGGGATGCATACATCGGCACACACGAGCCAGCTCGCCTTGGCCTTGAGGTCGAGCGGCGCGGATGCCTTGAGATCCGCAGCGGCGGTGAGCTTGACCAGGTGCATCGCGTGCCGGGCGTAACCGTAGTTCACCAGGGGGGCGACCACGAACCGATGCGGCACGGTCCACACGATGTCGCCCGCCGTGATGCCCGGCGGCAGCGACCACACGATCTGCGTCGCCTGGCCGGAATCGCCCGGATTGCGCCAGTAGGTATGCCAGCCGTCACGAATGTCGAGCTCGAGCGCGACCCAAATGGATTTGCCGGGGGCGATCGAATCGGCCTCGCTCACCAGACGTGCTTTGACGTTGTCGGTCGTGACCGAGGTTCCCGATAGGGGATAGACGGCCGGGGCGACCAGGGCCAGGAGCAACAGCCACCACTTCGAGGCACGCATACGGTGTATGTTATCCAATTCGTCCGCGCCGAAGGCGGCGCAAAACGGCGCCGGCTGTGCAGCGTCTCACAGTTTCTGCCGTTCGCGGCCCGGCCAGACGTACCCCGGAAGACGGGCTTGAGCTATTGTTACGAGGTTCCACACCGAATAGCCATGCCAGAAAACTACCTCGAGCGAATCCTCAAAGCCAAAGTCTACGACGTCGCCGTTGAGACCCCGCTCGAGCCGGCACCGCGCCTCTCGCGGCGTCTCGACAATCGAATACTCTTCAAGCGAGAAGACCTCCAGCCGGTCTTTTCGTTCAAGATTCGGGGCGCATACAACAAGATCGCACAGCTCTCCGAGACGGCGGCGCAGCGCGGCGTGATCTGTGCCTCGGCGGGCAACCACGCGCAGGGGGTGGCGCTCGGCGCACGCACCCGCGGCATCCGCGCGGTCGTCGTAATGCCTGTCACGACGCCGGAGATCAAGGTGCAGGCGGTACTCGACCTCGGCGCCGAGATCGTGCTGCATGGCGATGATTACGATGAGGCGAACGAGCATGCGATCGAGCTCGCGCGCGACCGCAATCTCGTGTTCGTGCATCCGTTCGACGATCCGGACGTCATCGCCGGGCAGGGCACCGTCGCCATGGAGATCCTGCGCCAGTGGCATGGCGATGATCTGGAGGCGATTTTCGTCCCCATCGGCGGCGGCGGATTGATCGCGGGCGTCGCGGCCTACGTGAAGTCGCTCTACCCGCGCATCAAGATCGTGGGCGTGGAGCCGGAGGATGCCGCGGGCATGTTCGAATCGCTGCGTGCCGGCAAGCGCGTCACCCTGCCGCGGGTCGGCATCTTCGCCGACGGCGTCGCCGTGCGGCGCGTGGGTGAAGAGACCTTCCGCCTCGCGAAGGCCTACGTCGACGAGATCGTGCTGGTGACCACGGACCAGATCTGTGCCGCCATCCAGGACATCTTCGAGGATACCCGCTCGATCGCCGAGCCCGCCGGCGCACTCGCGGTCGCCGGCATCAAGAAGTACGTCGCCCGCGAATCCTGCACCGGACGGGCGCTGGTGGCGATCAACGGCGGCGCGAACATGAATTTCGACCGCCTGCGCTACGTGGCGGAGCGTGCGGACGTGGGTGCGCAGCGCGAGGCGTTGCTGGCCGTCGAGATCCCCGAGACGCCCGGATCGTTTCTGCGCTTTTGCGAGCTGCTCGGGAACCGGAGCATCACCGAATTCAACTATCGATATGCCGATGTGAAGAAGGCGCAGCTGTTCGTCGGCCTCGCCATCGCTCAGGGTCGAACGGAGCGCGCCGCGCTCGTACAAAGCCTGAGCGAGGCGGGCTTCCCGGCGAGCGACATGACCGACGATGAGACGGCGAAGCTGCACGTGCGCTACATGGTGGGCGGCCATCCCGGCAACATCGAGCACGAGCGGCTGTACCGGTTCGAGTTTCCCGAGCGCCCCGGCGCATTGCTCAAATTCCTGCGCGCGATCGGTCCGCGATGGAACGTGAGCCTCTTCCATTACCGCAATCATGGCGCGGACCACGGCCGCGTGCTGGCCGGTATTCAGGTGCCCCCCGAGACGATGACGGATTTCCTGCTGCACATCGACCAGCTTCAATACGACTACTCGGAAGAGACGCACAATCCGGCCTACCGGATTTTCCTGAGCCGCTGAGGAGCACCGGGATGAGCACTTACAGGGTGCTGCGCGAGCCGCGGCACGAGACGCGCCGCCTGCGCGGGCTCGACATCCATACCCGCAGCTGGGGACCCGAGCCGTCGGCGGGCGAGCCGCGTTGGCTGCTGTTGCATGGCTATCAAGATACGGGCGACACGTTTCAGTTCCTGGTGGACGCACTCGAGCGCGACTGGCCCCTGACCGCGCTCGATTGGCGCGGTTTCGGCCGCAGCGGCTGGTCGCAGAACGGCTACTGGTTTCCCGATTACCTCGCCGACCTCGACGCGCTCCTCGATGCACTGGGCGGCGGCGAGGCGGTACGGCTCGTCGGCCACAGCATGGGCGGCAACATCGCGGCGCTCTACGCCGGCGTGCGGCCGCAGCGGGTGCGCTCCATCGTCAATCTCGAGGGCTTCGGATTGCCGCGCTCCGCGCCCGCGCAAGCCCCCGCGCAGCTCCGCAAGTGGCTGGATCAGGTGAGATCGGTGCCGCCACTCAAGGACTACGATTCGTTCGAGCAGCTCGCCACGATCATCCGGAAACGGTATCCGCGCTTCGGCGAGGCCAGGGCGAGCTTCGTGGCCCGCGCCTGGGGTAGACTCGAGGCGGACGGTCGGGTGCACCTGCTCGGCGACCCACGCCATCGCTGGACGAGCCCGACGGTCTACAAGCGCGAAGATGCCGAAGCGTGCTGGCGGGGCATCGAGGCGCCCGTGCTGATGCTCGTCGGCGAGAAGTCCGATTACCTGCCGCGCCTCGGCCCGGACGCTGCCGAGGACGCCATCCGGGCGATCGTTCGCGGCACCGAAATCGTCCACATCAGCGGAGCCGGACACATGCTGCACATCGAGAAGCCCGAAACGATCGCTCCCCTGATCGAGCGATTCTCGAGCGCCCACTAGCCGCTCATGCTGAACCGGCGGCTCCATCCGACGCGTTTCGGGCAACTGCACGTGCGCAGCCACGACGGCAAGGGTGTGCCCTTGGTGCTGCTGCATCCGTCGCCCCGCTCGGGTCAGATGTGGGAAGGGCTGCAGGAGCGTCTGACCCGGCCGACCCTCGCCCTGGACCGGTTGGGTTATGGATTCTCCGATGCACCTCCGTGGGCGCTCTCGCTCGAGCAGTACGCGCAATGCACGAGCGATGCGCTCGAGGCCGCGGGGATCGACGGACCCTTCGATGTGCTCGGCGTTCACGTCGGATCGCTCGAGGCGATCGAGATCGCGCACGTCCGTCCCGCTCAGGTGCGGCGGGTGCTGGCGGTGGGCATGCCGCTGTTCACGGCCGATGAGCAGCAAAGGCAGCTCGAGAAATACAGCGAGCAACCGTTGAAGCCGGCGACCGAGGGCGGGCACGTGCTGGCCGCGTGGCGCGGATGCTTCGCGTTTCGCCAACCGCCCTACGATCTGCCGGATACGCAACGGCGTTTCGTCGAGCACCTGCTCGCCGCCAATCCCGGAGCCGCGCTCAAGGCGGCCGGGACCTACCCGGTCGAGAAGCGGCTGAAGAGCCTCAAGCCGCCGCTCACCGTGCTCGCTCCGCACGATGACCTCATCGAGCAGACCCAGCGCGTGAAACCGCTGTTGAAGCCGGACGGCGCCTATCTCGACCTGCCCGATCTGGCCGTCGATCCCTTTCACACGGCGCCGGAACGAATGGCCGAGCTCATCAATCGGTACCTGCCTCCCTGACCGGACCGCATCGACACCTCGACTTCGGTGTCCTACGATGTGTCATGCGCGTTGAACCCAAGCTCACCGGACTGTCGGGCAACGAAATCTACTGCATGCGCCTGAAGGGCTTGACGCCCACCGGCGTGGTCATCGGAAACAGCATTCAATCGATGGGATTCCTGGGCGGTGTGCGCTCGGCGTTCCGCGGCATCGTCGGCGGGGAGATTCCCGATGTGACGGGGATGATCCATGCCGGGCGCGAGGCGGCGTTTCTACGCATGAAGGTCGAGGCACAGCGCGAGGGCGTGCACGGGGTCGTCGGCGTGAGCTCGGAGCTGAGATCGCTCGGCGGCAACTCGGAGTTTCTGTTCGTCGGGTCGGGCGTGCGCGCCGACACCGCGGCGCAGCCCTTCACCAGCGCGGGCGATGCGCAGGAGCTCTACTGCCACATGGATGCCGGCTACGAGCCGCGTGAGTTCGTGTTCGGCAACATCGCCTACTCGGTGGGGGCGGTCGGCGGGATCGCCGGGACGCTGAAAACCTTGGTGCGCGGCGAGATCAAGGAATTCAGCGACGTGTTCAACGAGACGCGTCATCACGCGCTCGATCGCGTCCTTGCGCACGCCAGGGCGGTGCGCGCCAATTCCGTCGTCGGCATTCGAACGACCGTCATGCACTTCGCGGGCTTTCACGAGATGTACATGGCAGGTACGGCGGCGCTCAATCCGGTGTTGCCCGCCGAATGCACGAATGCGCCGGTCACGAGCGACCTCACCGGCGAGGAGCTCTGGGGCATGTCCCAGCTCGGCTATGTGCCGGTGAAGCTCCTGATCTCGACCTCGGTGTATTCCCTGGGCGCCATCGGCGGCATCAAGGCCGCCTTCAAGAGTTTCGTGAAGGGCGAGATTTCCGACCTCACGACGCTCATCTACGACGCGCGCGAGCACGTGTTCGATCGACTGCGGCGCGAGGCCGCGGCTTTGAATGCGGAGGAGGTCGTCGGCATCAAGACCTACATCGTCGAGCTGGGTCCGAGCCTGGTCGAGATCTTCGCCGTGGGCACGGCGGTACGGCGGCAGCAAGGCGCCGCCGTCAAGACGCCGGCGCTGCCGGCGCAGGCCATTATCCGCGACAAGGACACCTGGGTCAGCGGCCCGGGCGGATTCGATCTGCAATCGATCCGCGCCGGCGGCTAAAGAGGACGCGCGGCCGGCGTGACGGCGTTTCGATTTCAACCGCGCCCGAGTCGGGAGTGGTTATGATAATCGGATGGACCGCCCCCCCTTGCCGCCCTTCGACACCGACACGGCCGCCCAGAAAGTGCGCCTGGCCGAGGATGCTTGGAACAGCCGCGACCCCTCGCGGGTGGCGCCCGCCTATACGTCGGACAGCCGCTGGCGGAACAGGGCCGAGTTCTTCTCCGGCCGCGAGGCGATTGAAGCGTTCCTGACGCGCAAATGGTCACGCGAGCTCGATTATCGGCTGATCAAGGAGCTGTGGGCATTTCGCGAGAACAGGATCGCCGTGCGGTTCGCGTACGAATGGCACGACGACAGCGGGCATTGGTTCCGCAGCTACGGCAACGAGAACTGGCAATTCGACGAGCACGGACTGATGAGTATGCGCATGGCGAGCATCAACGATCTGCCCATCGCGGAGTCGGCGCGCAAGTACCATTGGCCGCTCGGCCGGCGGCCGGACGATCACCCCTCACTGAGTGCTCTCGGTCTTTGAGCGCACCGCGGGCCTCGCGCGTTTGACCCCTGCTCCCGCGACGGTCGGCTTCGCGATTTTCCGGCAGCGCGATTTCACCCTGTTTCTTCTGGCGCGCTTCTTCTCATCCATCGCGGCACAAATGATGGTGATCGCCGTCGGCTGGCAGGTCTACCGCCTCACGGGCCGGGTGCTCGACCTCGGCCTCATCGGGCTGTCCCAGTTCCTGCCCTTCCTTTGCTTCGCCTTGTTCGCAGGCCACGCGGCGGACGTTCACGACCGGCGCCTCATCATCATGCTGTGCCTCTCGCTGTTTCTGGTCTGCGCGCTGCTGCTGTTCGTCTTCGCCCGCGCTTCGCTCGCGAGCGTGTGGCCCATCTTCGCGGTGCTGGGCGTGCTGGGCGTCGCGCGAGCGTTTCTGTCGCCCGCAACGCAATCGTTCCTGCCCAACATCGTTCCCTTGTCGTCGCTCGGCAACGCCGTGGCCATCAATTCCTCGACGTTCCAAGTGGCGACGATCGCCGGACCCAGCATCGGCGGTCTCATCTACGTCTTCGGGGAATCCTCCCACCGGGTGAACGGCGGAGCGCAATGGGTTTTCGGCATGGCGGCCGCGCTTCTGGCGAGCGGCCTGTGCCTGCTGTCGCTCATCGCGCATCGCGGTATCCGCCGGGGCGCGCCGGCCGCCTCCTGGGAAGATCTGCTGCAGGGACTGCGGTTCATCCGGCGCCGCAAAACGGTACTGGGTGCCATATCGCTCGATCTGTTTGCGGTATTGTTCGGCGGCGCGACGGCGCTCCTGCCCGCCTTCACCAAGGACGTCCTCCACGCGGGTCCGCAGGTGTTCGGCTACTTGCGCGCCGCGCCGGGCGTCGGGGCGGTGCTGACCGCGCTGTGGCTCGCCGTGAGGCCCGTCACGCGCCACGTGGGGCTTTTTATGTTCGGCGGCGTCGCCATATTCGGGGCATGCACGGTGGTTTTCGGCCTGACCCATGCGTTCTGGGTGGCCATGGCCGCCCTGGCTTTAATGGGCGCGGGCGACATGATCAGCATCTACGTCCGCGGTCTGCTGGTGCAGCTGGAAACCCCGGATGCGATCCGGGGCCGCGTGAGTGCCGTGAACTCGGTGTGTATCGGGGCATCCAATGAACTGGGTGAGTTCGAGTCCGGCTTCACGGCCGCCTGGTTCGGGCTGGTGCCTGCGATCGTGCTCGGCGGAGGAGTAACATTGCTCGTGGCGGTGCTGTGGGCGGGCGTATTTTTTCCAGCCCTGTGGCACCTGAAGAGCTTCGAGCAACTCAAGGAACATCGAGCGGATGGACAATCGTCGGGTTGAGAGTGCGGGCAACCATGATCGGGCACACGACCATGAGCATGACCATGGCCATGAGCACGCCCACTCGGGACACGGCTCGCACGGGCACGCGCACGCGGTCGGCGCCGATGGCGTGACGCTTCGCATGGGCATCGCGGTCGGCCTAAACATGTGCTTCGTCGTCATTGAAGCGTTCTTCGGCTTCCTCTCCAATTCCGTCGCACTCATCGCGGACGCCGGTCACAACTTGGGCGATGTCCTCGGGTTGGTCTGCGCCTGCACCGCCGTGGTCCTTTCGCGCCGTCCTCCGGGCGGCCGGTTTACCTACGGATTGGGGCGCTCCTCGGTGCTCGCGGCCCTGACGAATGCCGTTTTGCTGCTGCTCGCCTGCGGCGCCATCGCCTGGGAGGCGCTCGGTCGAATCGCGGCCCCGCCGGCGGTCGCGGGTTCCACCGTCGCAGGGGTCGCCACCGCCGGCATCGTGCTCAACGGCTTGAGCGCCTGGCTGCTGCATGCGGGCAGCCACGACGATTTGAACCGGCGCAGCGCGTTCATCCACATGCTGGGCGACGCCGCGGTCTCGGCGGGCGTGCTGATTTCGGGGGTGGTGATCATGCTCACGGGCTGGAGCTGGATCGATCCGATGGTAAGCCTGGTCATCGTGGCGGTGATCCTGGTGAGTACCTGGGGACTGCTGCGCGACTCGCTGCATCTGTCGCTCGACGGCGTGCCCGCGACCGTCAATTCGAGCGCCGTGCGCTCGTATCTCGCGGATCAGCGCGGCGTTACGGACGTGCATGATCTGCACATCTGGGCCCTGTCGACCACGAGTGTGGCGCTCACGGCGCATCTGGTCGTTCCGGACCGGGTGGCCGGCGAGGCGCTCATCGGCTCCATGACCGCCATGCTCAAGCAGCGCTTCCGCATCGATCACGCGACGCTGCAGATCGAGCGCGATCGCTGCGACCACGGCTGCTGATCAGCTCGGACGCGGGCGCGCGCGACGCGTCGGCTGAGCCGCGTAAGGATCGTCCGGCCAGTAGTGTTTGGGATAGCGGCCCTTCAAGTCCTTTCTGACATCGTGGTAGCCGCGCTCCCAGAAGCTCTTCAAATCGCGGGTGATCTGCACCGGCCGCCCGGCGGGCGACAGGAGCTTCAGCAGCAGCGGGAGCCGCCCCGCGCCGATGGCCGGCGTCTCGCGCAGGCCGAACATCTCCTGAAGCCGCACCGACACGGTCGGGACTTCACCATCCAGGTAGTCGATGGGGAGGCTGGAGCCGCTCGGCGCGACGAAGTGCGATGGAGCCTCCCGCTGAAGCGTGGCGTTCTGGGCATACGAGAGCCGCGCGTGCAGCGCGGCGCCCAGATCGAATCTCGCGAAGTGCTCCCGGCGCACGAGCCCGGCCATCCAGGGCGGCGCCCACTCATCGATGGTATCGATGAGAGCGGCATCGCTCAGGTCCGGCCAGGGATCGGCGGCCGGCACCTCGAGCCTGCGCATCAGCCCGACGCGCGCCTGCCACTGTCGCAGCGCCGCCGTCCAGGGCAGTGCGCGCAGCCCGAGACTCTTGAGGCCCTCGAGCGCGGCGCGCAAGACCCGCTCCGGATCGGCATCTCGCAACTCTTCCGAGTGCAGAACGAGCGCTCGAAACCGCCGCTCTTTGCGCGCTCGTACGGCCTGATCCCGCTCGTCCCACGCGATCTCGCTGCGCTCCTCGATCTGGTCGCGGAATTGCCGCTCGATGTCGCCGCGCTCGATCGGGGCGGCCAGGAAAATTCGTGCATCGCGCTCGGCGCCGTCGAGCTCCGCGGCGACGATGAATTCGGCTTTGGAGAGCGCCTGAGGCTCGGCGAAATGCGCACCCCGGCCGTTCGCCATGAGGTAGCGGCCCGCTGCGTCGCGGGCACGCGCCAACCGGTCCGGATAGGCGGCGGCCGTGAGCAGGCCGGTGAAGCGATCGGGGTCCGAAATCTCATCGCGGCCTCCGAGATCGCGTTGCCAGTTGCCCGCCGTTCGCGCCGCTTGACGCAGCGCGCGCGCATCCACCGTCATGCCGGCGGGCGGCGCCACCCCGCGCAGTGCGCCGACCCGCAAGCGCAGATCCGCGTCGCGCGCCCCCGGAGCCGCCCGCAGAGGGTCCCGCTCGCTCAAGATCGCCGCGATCTCGCTCGCGAGCCGTGGTGCGCGCATGTCGCGCCCCTCGATCAGCATGTGGGCGAGCCGCGGGTGGGCGCCCATGGCGGCAAGCGCACGCCCGTGCGGCGTGACCCGGCCGGCGGGGTCGATGGCGCACAGCAGGCGGAGCAGATCCCGCGCTTGGGCGAGCGGGGCTGCGGGCGGCGGATCGAGCCACCGCAATTGCCCGGCCTCCGCGGAGCCCCAGCAGGCGAGCTCGAGCGCGAGCGGTGCAAGATCGGCATGCAGGATCTCGGGTGGCGTCTGTGCGGCGAGCGTCGATTGCACGCCCTCCGACCACAAGCGGTAGCAGGCGCCCGGGGCGAGGCGGCCGGCCCGGCCGCGCCGCTGATCCGCAGCCGCCTGCGACACCTTGCCTGTCTCGAGCCGGCTCATGCCGGTGACCGGATCGAACCGCGCATAGCGGCGCAGACCCGCATCGACGACGACGCGCACACCCTCGATGGTCAGACTGGTCTCGGCGATGCTCGTTGCCAGCACGATCTTGCGCCGCCCTTCCGCGCCCGCCCGCAGGGCCCGGTCCTGTGCGGCGGCGTCGAGCTCCCCGTACAGCGGCAGAACGCCCACCGAGGGATCGAGCCCGGCCGCCTCGAGCGCCCGTTGCACGCGTCCGATCTCCGCGGCGCCCGGCAGGAAGCACAGAATGTCGCCCTCTTCCTCGAGCAGCGCACGGCGCACCACGTGGGCCGTCTGCAGCTCGTGCGAAAGCTCGGCGCGCCGCGGTACGTAATGCGTTGCGACTTCAAAGCTCCTGGCATGGGCCTCGACGATGGGCGCGCCGCCCAGAAGCCGCGCGAGCGGCTGCAGATCGAGCGTCGCCGACATGACCAGCACGCGCAGGTCCTCGCGCAGCGCCTCCTGGCTCTCGAGGCACAGGGCGAGGCCCAAGTCGGCGTTGAGGCTGCGCTCGTGAAACTCATCGAAGATGACGCACCCGATGCGGCCGAGCTCGGGGTCGGACTGCAGCATGCGCGTGAGGATTCCCTCGGTGACGACCTCGATGCGCGTCGCCGCGCTCACGCGTGTCTCGAGCCGCGTGCGCACACCGACCGTCGCTCCCAGCGATTCTCCCAACAGACGCGCCATGCGCTCCGCCACGGCGCGGGCCGCGATGCGGCGCGGCTCGAGCATCAGGATGCGGCGATCGCGCAGCCAGGGGCTTTGCAACAGAACGAGCGGCACGATCGTGCTCTTGCCCGCGCCCGGCGGCGCCTGCAGCAGGACCTTGCGGTGGGCCGCCAAGGCCGTCCCGAGACGCTCGAGCGCCTCGTTGATCGGGAGATCCGGCAAATGCGCAGGCCTCATGGCGCTTAAGATACCGTAGGGGCGCGTCGCGGTTCGGCGCGCCCGACTCGCGCATGATAAAATGATGATTGTCGGGCCTGTAGCTCAGTTGGTTAGAGCAGGGGACTCATCAATGAATGGTGCCTTCACATCGCAAGGTGTGAAGTGGACGGGATGAATTCAGGGGAACCTTAACGGAGAAATGCCGATGGCAACCCTGAGCCAAGCCGGCGGTACACCGCCGGAAGGTGCAGAGACTACCTGAGCGCTTCAGTTGCGCTTAATAACAGGCACGAGCGTCCCGCACCCCTCCGGGGTGAAGAGATAGTCCGCTCCCTCCGGAAACGGTGGGGTACAGCGAATCCCTTGGTCCTCGGTTCGAGTCCGAGCGGGCCCACTTTCTTCGCGTGCACGGTTGGCGCGCGGCGACCGGCACCGGGATCGCGTGGCGCCACTTCCGGTAGCAAACATCGATACCACGCCACGATCGCATTGATACAAGCGACCACGCCGATAGAGTCGAGGCATGAACCCGATCATGATTTCGACTCGCCGCAGATCCGGTGGGGCCCGCGTTCTCAACGATGTGCACGCGCGCCTCCTGGAGCGATACCCATCAGCTGAATATCTATCTCGACGACTATCACGCGGCTCTCGACCGGCATCTCGAGGCGCATGTTCCCGGCAGTGAAATGATCACCGAGCTCCATGTGTCGCCCGCCCGCTTGACCGAGATGATGGACGGTATTCGCGAGGATTTTCTGAGAGATCGGGTCGAGCTCATCTATGGGACGATACGGCTGATCAGGAAGGATGCGGATGCTTTCTTGAAATGGGCCAAAGCCGACTCCGCCTGCGTCATTTTCAACCTGCACGTGGACCACCATCCGGCCGGCATGGCGCGCGCCCGCGCTGCCTTCCGGCGTCTGATCGATCGCGCCATCGCGTGCGGCGGCACGTATTTCCTCACCTACCACCGGTACGCCACGCGCGACCAGCCGCTGCAATGCTATCCCGAATTTCCCGAGTTCCTGAGCCGTCAGCAGCGGTGGGACCCGGAACAGCGCTTCTTCAGAACTTCCACGACAGTCCGCCGTAAAATCCGCGCCGCGCGCCGTCAGCGATCCCACCAAGAGTACTCGCTACCAGTGCACGCCCTGCCTGCGGCCGAAGTCGCGGTCGATGATCTTGTAGAGCTCGGCCGTGAAGCGGTCCGCATCGGCCGCCGCCAGGTGTGACCACTCCGGTATGGAGTAGCCCTGCAGCTCGGGATAGTCCTGGAAGTGGATACCCGGCGCGCCGGTCTTCGATAGCAGCACGTCCCAGGTACGTGCCCGGGGCAGCTCGCGCTCCTCGAACTCGAGATACTTGCCGCCGCTCGGCAAGCGCAGGAACAGCACCGGCACGTGGCGGGCCCGCAGCTTCGCGACGGCGGTGACCGCCCGCGCAATCTGCTGCTCGCGCGTGCGCTGCGTGTCCGCCACCTCTTGCGGCGTCGGCGGCGGTCCCGCGAAAAACTGCGCCCAGATGGACTGGGCGAGCGCGCGGTACCCCGCGTCATTTTCCACCTTGGCCCACATGCGGGCGCTGCGGTCTGCGCCCGTGATTTCGAGCTTACGCACCTCGATATAAGGATGCTTTCCCGACCGTAGCGGCCAGCGCTGTCGCTTCAGCACGGTGAGGAGCGCGAAATCGTCATCGTAGAAAGCGAGATAGGGCTCGACGAAATGCATGGAGAGCCACTTGCCGACGCGCTCGGATGGGGATTGGTGCTCGAAGTACTTGAGCCACGGCTTGCGTTGCTCATAGCCGCCGAAGAACAGGTCCGGCGCGATCCCGACCACGACGCGTCCCGTAAACTTGGTGTCGTCCGCCAGATTCTCGAGCACGAATGCCGGCGAGTTGCCGACGTTCGCGAGCTGAATGGGCCGGCGGCCGGAGAGGCGCTCCCACACCGGGAGCTGCACGTCGAAGAATACCCGCGAGGAGCCGAGCAGCACCGTGGCGTCCGGCTCGCCCGCGTCGATGCGGCGCCGCTGGATGGCCCAGAGCGCGTTGTCGTCGCGGTAGCTCGGCGTCACGCCATAATCACGCCAATGCCATTCCCAACCCGCGAGCAGCACCAGGGCGAGCGCCACGGCGCACGGAAAGATGCGGCCCCACGGAAGGGCGGGCACCGGCCGCTCGGGCACGGGTTGCGCGACGCCCGGCCGGTCCGAGGCCGTGAGGCGCGTGGGTCGCGGAACCGCCGCGGTCTCAGAACTGGAAATAGAGGAAGGCATTACCCGAGCCCTGTGATATCACAATCGCGAAAATCATCACCCCGAGAACCGCGCCCACCAGCACCGGATGCCGGCGCGACAGCATCGACTCGAGCGTCTGATGGCGCATCATCCAGTGGGTCGCCACGATGCTGCCGACGACGACGGGCACCACCACCAGCACCACGGTGTCGAGAATGGGAGCGGCGTCGTGGTTGCGGCCCGCCATGCCGCGCAGCACCCGCCACGCCGTATCGAATTTCTTGGCGCGGAAGAACACCCACGTCACGTTCACCAGCATCCAGGTGAGCAGCGCCAGCGCGAGCGTCGCGAGCCAACCGGGGCGGTAGCCGGCGAAGCGAGCGCGCAAGCCGCGCTCGGCCGACAAATAGAGTCCGTGCAGACCGCCCCACACGACGAACGTCCAATTCGCACCGTGCCACAGGCCCCCGAGCAGCATCGTCCCCATCAGGGCGCAGTAGGTGCGCGCCGGCCCGTGCCGATTGCCGCCGAGCGGGATGTATAAATAATCGCGCAGCCACGACGACAGCGTGATGTGCCAGCGTCTCCAGAAATCCGAGAAGCCGACGGCCGCGTAAGGGAAGCGGAAGTTGTCCGGCAATGCGAAGCCCAGGCACAGGGCGGCGCCGATCGCCGTCGTCGAATAGCCGGCGAAGTCGCAGAAGATCTGGCCGCTGAACGCGAGAGTCCCGACCCACGCATCGACGGCGCCGGGAATCTTGCCGGCGTCGTACACGCTCTCGGCCGCGTTCGACAGCAAGGTATCGGCGAGAACGACTTTCTCGAACAGGCCGAGGGCCATCAACGTGAGCCCGAAACGCAACTGGCCGGGCGTCGCACGCCGGGGCCGCTCGAACTGCGGCACGAGCTCGGTGGGCCGCATGATGGGACCTGCGACGAGGTGCGGGAAGAACGTGACGAACAGCGCGTAATCGAGGAAGTTGCGCGCCGGCAGCGCGCGTCTCAGGTAGACATCGAGCGTATAGGACATGGTCGCGAAGGTGTAGAAGGAAATCCCGACCGGCAGCACGATGTCGAAATCCGGCGGCCGGTAGACGACGCCGAGACCCCCGAGCAGCGCGGTGAAGTTATGCAGCAGGAAAGTGCCGTACTTGAAATAAAGCAGCATGCCGAGATTTGCGATCACCGAGAGCAGCATCCAGGCGCGGCGCGCGGCGGGCCGCTCCGCATGCACGAGCCCCTGCGCCGCGTACCAGTCGACGATGGTCGAGATCCACAGCAGCAGGATGAACGGCGGATTCCATGCCGCATAGAACACATAGCTCGCGATCAGCAGGTTGATCTTGCGCGTGGTCCAGGCAAGCGGCAAGGAGTGAACCGCGAGAACGATTGCAAAAAACGCCGCAAAAGTCAGCGTGTTGAAGACCATGCGCGAAGATGCCCCTTTGGCAGTCGACCGGCCGATGTTGATTATTCGATGGCGGCGGGGTCGATGCTCGAAGGGATGGTGCCATCGAAGCGGGTGGCGCGCCAGTGAGTTTCTCTCACCCGTCGGGGTGCGCCTGCATCCGCAACCGTTGATATATGATGCCGCAAGTCGTCAGTCAGGTCGGAAGTCACCATGAAAGAGATACCGGTGGGTGCGCGCGGCTCGTACAGTCTTCGCGTGGAGCCGCGCTATCTTGCCAGCAGCTTCAAGGACAGCATTCTTCCGCCCGTGTTCTCGACGCCATACCTGGTGCTCATCGTGGAGAATGCCGCGCTGAACGCCATTCGCCAGTATCTGGAGCCCGGCGAGAGCGCCGTCGGAACGCGCGTCGACCTACGGCATCTGGTGGCGACGCCGGTCGGGCGCGAGGTCACGGGCCATGCCGAGGTGTTGCGCACGGAGGGCCGCCGCATCGACTTCCGCATCTGGGCCGTGGATGGTCAGGAGGAAATCGGTGCCGGTACTCACGAGCGAACCGTCGTCAGCGTGGCTCGCATCATCGAGAAGATGGCGGCTAAATATGGTCCCTCGACCCCGCCGCGCTGAAGCGCCGCGGATGGCTCGCGCGAAGCCGGCGCTCCGGCCATGAGAATCGCCGCCTTGTCCGACATTCACGGCAACCTGCTCGCGCTCGAGGCCGTGCTCGAGGATGTGGGCCGCCGCGGCGTCGACCTCACCGTGAACCTCGGAGATATCCTGTCCGGGGCACTCTTGCCCCGCGAAACCGCGCAGCGCTTGATGGCCCTCGCGCTGCCCACCATCAGCGGCAATCACGAGCGCCAAGTTCTCTGCGACTCCGCGGAGCGCACGGCCGATTCCGATCGCCATGCCCGAGAGGCCCTCACGGCGCCCCAGCGCGCCTGGATCGCCGCGCTGCCGCCGGTGCTGACGCCCGTCGAGGGCGTGTTCATGTGCCACGCAACGCCGTACAACGATGTCGATTGCTATCTCGAGGATCTGGTGGAGGGGGAGCTGCGGCCGGCCGCGGTGGGAAGCATCGAGGCGCGATCGCGCGGCTGCGACGCACCGCTCATCCTGTGCGGCCATTCGCATATCCCCAAGGTGATCCGTCTTGGCACCGGCCAACTCGTGGTGAATCCGGGCAGCGTCGGCCTCCAGGCCTACGAAGGCAATCATCCCGGACCCCACCGGGTGGAAATCGGCTCACCGCACGCGCGCTATGCCGTCCTCGAAAGCACCCCCTACGGCTGGCAGGCCGAGCTCATCGCGGTTCCTTACGACTGGGATGCGGCGGCGAAACTCGCGCGGCACAACGGCCGGGAGGACTGGGCGCGCGCGCTCGCTACGGGCTTCGTACGCGCGGCCTGAAGGCGGGGCGCGGGGGCCGAGTCCCGCCCGCGGTACGGCGCCATCAGAAAGGCTCGTCGCCGTTGACCGTGGCGCGATGCATGGTCCGCCGCTCCGGCAGATAGTCCGCGACCGCGTAATGCTGGGTATTGCGGTTGTCCCAGAAGGCGACGTCGTCGACCGCCCACCGCCAGCGTATCGTGAATTCGGGCTGACCGGCGTGCGCGAACAGAAGCTTGAGCAACGCCTCGCTCTCACGGGCTTTAAGCTCGTTGATGTGCGTCGTAAAGCCCTCGTTCACGAACAGTCCTTTGCGCTTGCTCGCCGGATGCGTGCGGACCACGGGATGATTGACCGGCGGATGTCTCGCCACCGCCCGCTCGTAGCGCTCCTTGAAGGCCGGGTCGCTTTGCCAGCGCTCCGGCGGAAAGGATTTGGCCACCGAATGTTGGGCGGTAAGGCCCTCGAGCAGGTGTTGCAGCGGCGCAGACAGCGCCTCGTAGGCGGCGGTGCAGTCCGACCAAAGGGTGTCGCCGCCCATCGATGGAATGCGCTTGGCCGCCAGTATTCCCGCGAGCGGCGGGGTCTTGGAGAAGGTCACGTCGGTATGCCAGTTATCGTTGTCCGGCAAGAATGCCTCGTGAGTATCGAGCAGCAGAATTTCGGGCAGATCCGGCAGCACCGGATAAATCGGATGCACGTGAAGGGTGCCGAAGCGCGCGGCAAAGTCGCGCTGCGATCGCGGCGTGAGCGGCTGGTTGCGAAAGACAAGCACTTTGCGCTCGACGAGAAGCTCGCTCAATCGCTCGACGGCCGGTTGCGGCAGCTCTTGCGAGAGGTCGACGCCGCTCACGATGCTGCCGAAGCCTCGGGTCAGATTGATCGTTTCGATGGCCATGGCACTCCTCAATTCACGGTGCGGTGCGGCGTGGCGAGCAGGTTCGCGTCTCGGGCGCGCCAAGCCGGCGATATCATCTCACGCCGTATCGGGGTCCGGAGCGAGGTGCAGGAGCGGCGCGAGGTGCTGCCGGTATCGCCGCCAGCGGCCGGCGGAGCCGGTGTAAATCTTCTGCCGCACTTGCCATTTGCTCGCGGTGATGACCACGCGCTCGGTGCGGTGAAAATCCAGGCATCTCGCGTCCCAGGACAAGCCGACGAAGTCGAGCAGCCGCCGTGTCCACGCCTCCGGGTCGGCGACCAGCGCCTCGTACGGGATCTCGAGCAACGCGGTGTCGGGCAGCACCGAGCGCCAGTGACTCATGGCACGCAGGTATTCACCATAATAATGGGCGAGATTCTCCAGATCGTTGGAGTAAGAATCCAGGTTGAAGAAATTCTGGAAATAGATCGATAGGCAAGTATCGATCGGGTGGCGCCGCATGTGGATGATCCGAGCCCGGGGAAAGACGGTGCGAATCAATCCTGCATAGAGGAAGTTGCGGGGCATCTTGTCGACGAACCGGAGGGCGTTTCCCGCCGCGGCGCCCACGCGATCGAGATACGCCCGCGCCAGAGCTCGAAGAAGTCCCGGAGTAGCTTGAGAATCCGCTCCCCGTCGAGCCGCGTAGGCCTCCTCCCAAAAGATCACTTCGCCGGCACCGTACACGTCGGGATGCGAGGCGAGGATTTGCTCGACCAGGGAGGTGCCCGATCTCGGCATGCCGATGATGAAGATGGGACGCTCATCCTCGGATGAGGGCTCCCGCGCAGCGGCAGCCGAATCATGACTCGCGATGACCCGATCCACGAGCCGGCTGAGTTTGCCGCGCTCGTAACCGGACCCGTAGCGCTTGGTGAGTTCGTTGGCGATCCGGTAATGACCGAAGGCGCTATCGTAATCGCCGACATCGTCATGGTATTTGCCAAGCGCGAACTGCAGAATGATCTCGTGCGCAAGGGGCGGCCGCCGGGCGACGGCGGCCTGCGCTCGGGCGAGCCACTGCGTATCGCCACGCGCCATCTTGCGGTGCATCGCGATGCCGTTGATCGCGGAACAGAATAGCGGGTCGACCGTCAGGGCGCGCTCGAACAGCTCCAGCGCCTCGAAAAATTGCCCGCGATCTGCCCGCAGCTCTCCCAGCAGGGTCATCCCCTCGATCGACCTGGGATCGGCGGCGAGGGCGTCCCGGCAGCTCGACTCCGCCTCGGCATGACGGCCTCGTATGCGGTGTCCACCCGCGAGCCCGACATGGGCGGGCGCCGAATTCGCATCGAGCTCCAGGGCCCGCCGATAGACGGCGGCCGAAGCCTCGATTTGATTGAGGTCGAGCAGCACCTTGCCGAGATTGTTGAGCGCATCGACGTCTCGCGGTTCGAGCGCAAGCGCCTGCCGGTGGGCTGCGACCGCCTCGCCGAGCCGCCCGAGCGCCGCGAGCATCAGCCCCAGATTCTTGTGTGCGACACTCAAGGACGGATCGAGCTCGATCGCGCGACGGCTCGAGGCCAGCGCTTGGTCGATAAGGCCGAGCTGCCGCTGAGCATTGCCGAGATTGCAGTGGATCTGCGCATTGTCGGGCTCGCTCGCAAGCGCGAGATCGTAGCACTTCGCGGCCTCGGCGCAGTCGCCGAGCTCCATGAGTGCATTCCCCAGATTGTTTCGCGCCTCCACATGGCTCGCCTGGCGCTCGAGCGCGCGCCGATAGAGCACGATGGCCTCCTGGGACCGGCCGAGCGCGCGCAGCGCGTTGCCGGAATCGACGAGCGCCTGGACGTCGTGCGGATTGATCTCGAGCGTGCGCCCAAGGCTCTCGAGCGCCTCGGTCCAGAGCCCCCGATCGTGCAAAGCCGCGCCAAGATTGGCATGGGCCTCCGCATCCTGGGGCATGAGCTCGGTAGTCCGGCGCAGCGCGGCGAGGGCGTCTCTACCCTGCCGCAAGAGCGAGACGCTCAGGATTTTCCAGAGCATGCCGGCGCGCGGATAGCGCTCGAGAAGGGAGCGCGCGCGCTGTTCCGATTCGCTCAAGCGGCCTTCGCTGACGAGGGTGACGAGCGCGCCGAGCTCCTGCGCGCCCGGCATTTGCGGGAGCGAAGTCGGGACGCGCTCCAATCCGCAGCAGCGCTTGTACTTCTTGCCGCTGCCGCATGGGCAGGGATCGTTGCGGCCCGGAGCGGTGCTCACACGCTTCGGTAGCGGCGCGGCGCATCACCGAGCGCCGCTTTCAGAGGATCGAGCCACGGCTCGAAATGCTTCCACTGCTCGAGACCTTCCCGGTTGAGCGGGCGGCGTACCTGCTCGGAGCTCGCCGTGCGTACGCTGCGGCGGGTCTTGTGAAAATCGACGCATTCGCGCTCGAACTCCAGCCCGCAGAAATCCAGCATGCGGCGCACGCTGCCTTCGGGGTCCTCCACGACGTCTTCGTGATAGACCCGCAGGATACGGCCGGGGAGCACGCGGTCCCAGTGGTCCATGAGCTCGAGGTAAGTGCGGTAGTAGCGGGCGATGTCCGAGATGCTGTAGGTGAATTCCTGGCCCTGTGCGAACAATTGCTTCAGATTGCTGAAGCAGCAGGCCATCGGCTCGCGCCGCGCGTCGATGATCCGGGCATTCGGCAGGATCAAGTGGATGAGGCCCAGATGTCTGAAGTTGTTCGGCATCTTGTCCGCGAAGCGGGGTCTTCCGGTGCGGTAGACCCGCGTGCCTTCGAGATAATGCTCGCCGAGCTTGCGCGCGGTCTGCGCGTCGATCTCCTCGAGGATTCTCGGATAGCGCGGATCGTCGGGATCGGGCTCGCGGCCGCGGAGCTTTTGCACGATGTGCTGGATATTCGGCAGTTCCTGCGTGCCGTCGACCTTCGAGTGGGACGCCAGAATCTGCTCGAGCAAGGTCGAGCCCGAGCGCGGCAACCCCACGATGAAAATAGGATCGGACTCCGGCGCTCCGAAGCCGCGCCGGCGCGCGAAAAAGTCCACCGTGCAGACCTCGATCTGCCGGCGGGTGTTGTTCTCGACGAATTCGGCGCGGTGCTTGCTCTCGGCGCGCTTCAGCGCATTGCCGCGCTCGTACCAACGGAACGCCTCGGCGAAGTCCGCGCGGTCTTCCAGGGCTTTGCCCAGCGCGAAGCACAGATGATAACGATCGACGAGCCCCGTGGCCGGCGCCGATTCCGCCGCGTGCATCTGCGCGATTTCCTGCTCCTCGAAACGGTACGTCTTCAGGTTGGCGAGACTCCAATAGGCGTCGCCGAAGTCCGGCCGGCTCGCAAAGGCGCGACGGTAGGAGGCGATCGCCTCGTCGGTGTGCCCGATGGTTTTTTGCGCATGGGCAAGCGAGAGATGCACATCGGCATCCTGCGGGGTCTCGCGAAGCACTTCCCGATAGATGTCCATGGCGCGCTCGTGCTCGCCGAGGCCGACGTGACAGGCGGCATTCAGCGCCTTCAGCTGCCCGCTGTCCGGCTCGTCGCGCAGAAGCGCCTCGAGCTCGACTCGCGCCTCCTGATACTTATGGAGATCGAGCAGCACACGGGCGTACTCGCGACGGGCCACCCGATACGCCGGTGCCAATTGGAGAACGGCTCGCAACAGGATCTCGGCATCGTCGAGCACGCCACGCGCGACACCGATGCGGGCGAGCAAGCGCATCCCTTCCACGTGATCGCCTTGCTCGAGCAGGAAGGCGCGCACCATGGGCTCGGCCGTATCCAGATCGCCATCCTCGAACAAAGCGGTCGCCGTCACCACCTGGGACGGCAGGTTCTCCAGCTTCGCCAATTGGGACGCCGCGGCCGCCGCATCGTGGGGCCGGCCGGCCATCCGAAACAAGCCCTCGAGCATCCGCCAACTGCCCGTCAGGGCATGATTGAGGTTCACCGCACGTTGAAGCGCAGCGATCGCCTGCGGTGCTTCGCGACGGTCGACGAAGCACCGCCCCTGCTCCTCGTACAGCCGGCTGAAGCGCGGATGGTACCGCTCCAGGGTCGCAAGCGTGCCGAGCGCCTCGTCTGGACGGCCGAGGTAGCGCTGCGCGACGGCGACTGACAGCAGGGCATCGCGCTGATCGGGGACTTGTCTGAGCAGCGCTTCTGCCGCCTCCAGGGCCTCGACGAATCGATGCTGCCGGATGAGCGCCCGCAACCGCTGTATTTCGGAGGCGCCGAGGGTCGCGGGAGCGGCCGTTTTGCTGGAATCCATGGGCAGTCAGGAAAAATAAAGGGCGGATGAGTCCGCCCTTCGAATTCTACCGCAAGGTGCGCGGGCGGCTCGTGCCGCCCGCGCTTGACCCATTACTGCGCGGCGGGAGCCGAAAACCGCACGGTCACCCGGCGATTCGCGGCACGTCCTTCTTTGGTCGAATTGCTGTCGATCGGATTCTCCTCGCCTAACCCTTCGGCGCTTAAGATCCCGGCGGCGACGCCGTGCGCCTCGAGGTAATCCTTCACGGCGTTCGCGCGCCGCTCCGAGAGCTTCTGGTTGTACTCAGGCTTGCCGACGGAATCGGTATAGCCGCGGACGTCCACGTGCGAGCAATGGCACCGCTCGATTCTCGTAGCCACGCCATCCAGAATCGAGGCCGATTCCGGCCGCAGCTTCGCCGAGTTCGTCTCGAAGGTCACCCCTTGCAGCACTTCCTCCCGGACCACCGGCGGCGGTGGGGGCGGAGGCGGCGCCACCACGGGCGGCGGCGGCGGGGGGGGAGGCGGCGGGGGAGGCGCGGCCTGCACCGGCGGCGGCGTAGGCGCGGGCGACTCGCCGCCGAACTTCATCGAGAACATCAGGGTCAGCACGCGCGGCCGCAGGGGCACTTGCGACTCGATGAACTGACCGGATGAGGTGAAGGTGCTGGCGTGCGAATTGAATATATTGCTGCCGGTGCCTTGCACGGTCCATCGGTCCTTCGACACGCCGATCGCCGCATCGGCCGTGGTGTAGGACGGCATCCGGTACCCGCATAGGGTGGTGTTTGGAACGCCGTTGGCAAGGCAACCGCCATCGGCTGTTGACTTGTAGCCGCTCGGGAAACTCTCCGGCACGTTGCGCTGGGAGCCGATGTGGTTGGCGCCGGCCCACACGAACGGCTTGTACTCACCGAAGGTGAAGTCGTAGCGGGCTCGGATGTTGAACTCGACCGGCGGCGAGAAGGCGGGCGAGGTGTCGAGCACGCCGTACGGGTTGCTGAAGGGCTTGTTCTTGATCTGCGTGATGCAGGTCCCGATAGGCGTCGGGTTGCCCGGCGACACGCGGTCGCTTTGCAAGCAGGGAGCATTGGTCTGATTCGTGCTGTTCCAGGAGCTCGATCCCTGAACCGTCAGGCCTTCGGTCACGCGCGCGACGAGCTGCAGCTCGACGCCCTTGACCACGTAGGTCGGTCCGTTGACGACGAAGGTGGTGTTCCCGAGCTGCGACGGATCGAACAGCGGCAGCTGCACATCGGACCACTTCATGTGGTAGACCGAGGTGTTGACCTGCAGGCGGTGATCGAGGAACTCGGCCTTGGCGCCGATCTCGTTGTTGATGAGGCCGTCCGAGTTGTAGCCCGCCGGCTTGTTGTACTGATCGGTGGCCTTGCTGGTCGTGTAAGGCGCCTCACCCGCGAGCACCGGAGCCGTGCCCGCCGACGATGCCGTACGGTTGAAGCCGCCCGGACGGAACCCCTCGGAGTAGGTGTAGTACGCCATGATGTCGGGCGTGATATGCCAGGTGAGGTTGCCGCGCTCCCTGAAGCCGTGCTCGGACTTGTTCAGGTTCATGCCGAAGCCGCAATCGCCCTTGGCGATGCAGGCGCCGTTCGGCAGATTGTTGGCGGATGTACTCGTATAGAACTCGGACCCACGCTCGAACTCGTCATAGTGGAAATAGCGCGTGCCGCCGGTGATCGTGAGCACCTTCGGGATGATGTCGAAGTCGACCGAGGTGAATGCCGCCGTCTGGCGGTAGCCGCGCTTCACGTCCTCGCCGAACGCGGTGTTGGAATTCAACCGCAGGCTCGGATCGCTCGCGAAGTTCCCGGGGACCGGTCCGACCGCGGACACGCAATCGGGACCTCCACCCAGCGAAATGGCGAGATTCGTGGCGTCGCATTGCGGGATATTCAGATAGTTGAAGTTCATCTGGTCATAGATGACGAAGTCTTCCCAGAATCCGCCGGCGAGGACGCGGATGCGGTTGTCATCCGAGGTGCTCAGCCGGATCTCGTGGCTCTGATGATCGTTCGTGACGGTGTCGTTCCAGTTGCCGGTGGGCGCATAGCAGGTTTTCGGCTTGGTGGTGCCGCCGAGGCCGCCGCCACCTGCGCCGGTGCAGGCGTAATACTGTCCGCCGCCGCTGGTCGCGTAATTCGAGTAGTCATTCTGCTGCTCGATGTGGCGCACGAGGTAGCTGCCGGTATAGACGGCCTTCAAGTCGCCCCATGAGCCGAACAGGTCGGGGAAGCGGCCGTTGAGCGTCCAGGATGTGCTCTCGTATTTGTCCTTGTCGTACGCCGGCTCGAAGGCGGTGATCTGGTAGGGCTGCAGCGGCTGCCCGCTTGGAGCAATCGGATAGTCGGAGAAGTAGCCGTCCGCCTCCATGTTCTGATAGTTCTGCGCCAGCAGGAAGTCCCAGTTGTCGTTGATCTTGAGGAGCGCCTGCGCGCGCATGCCCGTATAAGTCACCGGATTCACGTTGCTGCCGACGAGCGGTCCGTTGGTGGCGACGGGGCTTCCCGGAAACGAGATCGAGCCCGGCACGTTCGAGATATAGCCGCCCTCATGGTCACTGAATATCGACGCGCGCACGGCCAGCACGTCCGGAATCAGCGGCAGGTTGATGGTGGCATTGCCTTTGGCATTCGGGTCGCCGCCGGCGGCGGTGATGCCGTAGCCGACATTGACGTCCCCCTCCTCGACGTCGAGCTTGGGCTTGTTCGTGATGTAGCGAATGGCGCCAGCCTGCGCTCCGCCGCCGAACAGCGTGCCTTGCGGACCTTCGAGGACCTCGACGCGTTCCATGTCGACCAGGTATACGTCGATGTTGCGGGCGGGGAATTGCATCGACTGATCGTCGAGATAGAGCGCTACGTTCGGGAACGGCGCGGTCGTCGACTGCGATTGGTTGCCCGAGCCGCCGGAGCTCAGGCCGCGAATGAAGACGTTGCCGAGACCGGGTCCGTTGCCGCTATAGGTCACGTTCGGGGTGTACTTCAACAAGTCGTCGAAGTTGGACAGATTGAGCTGCTGCAGCTGATCGCCCGTGATCGCCTGAATGGTGATGGGGACGTTCTCGATCGACTCCGTGCGCCGCTGGGCGGTGACGGTGATCTCTTGAATCGTATCGGAGTCGCTGGTGCTGGTTGTGGTGGCCGCCGTCTGCGCTTGGCTGAGGCCCGCCGATCCGCCCAGAATGGCAGCGATCGCATACGATAATTTCTGACTCGAATTCATTGTTTCATCCCCTGACTGTTGTTCTAGCCGTTCCCCCGGCCATCGATTATTTGTAGTTCTTACAAGGTCTTGTGCCTAGCAGCGTGCTTCCACGCACAAGTTGAAGGACGTTTCTGTTGCGTCAGCGCAACAGAAGGTCGGTGTCATCAAATCGCTCTATCAACGTAACGCCGGCGCGTCGATCGAGTCTGATTCCGTCGTGGCGAAGCCGTTTTTTGCGCCTCGCCGACTCCCCAAACCGAGCGGAGTTGACGCGTCAAACCAGATTAAGGATTGATTACTACAATATTGTGACTGCGGAAGCAACAGTTGCTATGCGGATTCTCCCGCAGCCGGCAGGCGGTTTCTGCTCCCAAGGCGGCGGCGCAGCAAGAAGATGAGCAGCAATATCCCCACACTCATAAGGCCGAAGCACAGCGGCGCGCGCTGGTCCGGAATGAATCCCATGGCCACCACGATGCCGAGCATTCCGGCGATGGTGAGGTACGTAAGGTAGGGGTAGCCCCACATGCGCAGGCGCAGCCGCTCCGGCGCTTCTCGTTCCAGGCGCGCGCGCAGCCGCAGCTGCGAGAGCGCGATCAGTACGTAAACGAAGATGGCCACCGTGCCGTAGGAATTGACCAGGAAGGCGAATACTTTGTCGGGCGAAATATAGGACATGAGGACGGCCACATAGCCGAAGAGCGTGCCCAGGAGGATCGCGCGGGTCGGCACGCCGTTGGCGCTGAGCTTCGCGAGCGCGCGTGGGGCATCGCCCCGGCGGGTCAGGGCGAATAGCATGCGGGACGAGGCATACAGCCCCGAATTCAGCGCCGACAGGACTGCGGTGAGCACCACCGCGTTCATGATGTGAGCCGCGGAGTGGACGCCCATGGTCTCGAGCGCGCTCGAGTAAGGGGTGACGATGCCGGAAGAGTTCCAAGGCACCAGGCACACGACCACCAGGACCGAGCCCACGTAAAAGAACAGCGCACGGGAGATCACCCACCGTGCCGCATCGGCGACCGCCTTCGCCGGCTCGGCCGCCTCCGCCGCCGCCAGGGTGGCTATCTCCGCCCCGAAGTAGAACCCCGTGGTTGCCACCGCGCCGGTCAGCACGGGCAGCCAGCCTTTCGGTGCGAACCCGCCATTCTCGAACAGGCCCCCGACATGCATGGACGCGCCCGGCCAGAGACCGAGCACGTAAAGGCCGCCGGCCAGCAGGAATGCCGAGATGGCCGCGACTTTGATGGAGGCGAACCAGAATTCGAATTCGCCGTAGCCTCGCACCGAGAAAAGGTTGGTGACGGTGAGCGCCACCAGGACCGCGAGGCTCAGCAGCCAGGGCGGCTCCGAGGGCATCCAGAAGCGGATCAAGCCGGCGCCGGCGACGGCCTCGAGGGCCACGACGATCACCCAGAAGTACCAGTACATCCAGCCGCTCAGGAAGGCCGCGAGATCGCCGAGCGCGGGACGGTCGCTGAAGGCGAGCCGCGCATATTCGTAGAACGATCCGATCGCGGGCAGCGCGACGGCCATCTCGGCCAGCATGCGCATCACCATGACCACCAAGAGCCCCGTGAGCAGGAAGGAGAGCACCGCCGCCGGACCCGCCGAGTGGATGACGACGCCGCTGCCGACGAACAGCCCGGCGCCGATGACCCCGCCGAGCGCGATCATGGTCATGTGCCGCCGCCGCAGTGCGTGGCGCAGACCGCTCGGTTCAGGCGTCACGGCCGTTGCGCTTTCCTGAGCGCTCTCCGGGAGCCGGATCACGCCGCGCTTCCGCGTTGCGCGGCATAGATGCGGCGCACCGAGTCCATGGTATCGGCGTCTTCCGCCCGCTTGTCATCACGGTATCGCTTGACCCTGGCGAGGCGCAGCGCCAGTCCGCCGGGATAGCGCGGGCTTGCCTGCAGATCGCTGAACGCGACCTCGACGACGAGCTCGCGGACGCACGTACACCGTGCCGGCATCGCGCCGGGTCTCTCGCGACAGGAGCTCGCGGGTCTGCGTGACCAGCATCGCGTCGGTGAGGCCCTTGAAGGTCTTGCCGAGCATCACATACCGGCCGCGCTCCCGATCGAGCGCGCCGAGATGCAGGTTTGACAGCTTGCCGGTGCGCCGGCCGTGTCCCCACTCCGCGGCCAGGATCACGAGGTCGAGAGTGTGCGCGCGCTTGATCTTGAGCCAGCCCGCGCCGCGATTGCCGGCCTCATAAGGCGCGTCCAGCGATTTCGCCATGAGTCCTTCATGCCCGGCAGCGAGCGCTGCATCATAGAAGGCGGACGCCTCGGCCTCGGACGAGGTCACCCGGCGCGGCATCCGCAGGTGCGCCGGCACCGCCCGCGCGAGCGCCTGCACGCGCTCGTGGGTCGGGCGGTCCGCGAGACTCGCTGCTTCGAGCCGCAGGCAATCGAAAAAAAATGCCCCGATGGGCAGCTCCGCACGGAGCGCTTGAACGTTCAGCTTCCGGCCGAAGCGGCGCATCGTGACCTGGAACGGCTGCGGCCGCCCCGAGGCATCGATGGCGATCGCCTCGCCGTCGAGTACCACGGTGTGCGGGAGAAACTCGCGCACCGTCTCGACGATCTCCGGCACGGCGGCGCCCACCTCGTTCAGACCGCGCGTGTAGATGCGGACATCCGCGCCGCCTTTATGCACCTGGATGCGTCCGCCATCCATTTTCCACTCGAAGGCCGCCTCGCCGCCGAGCTCCACCAAGGCCTCGCTCACGTCGGCCGCAGTCTGGGCGAGCATGGGCGAGACTGGGGAGAACAGCTCGAGCTGGAATTGGCCGAGCGCATCGAGGCCTTGGGAGAGCGCGGTGTGTGCCACCTCGCCCAGACTCCTCGCGTACATGGCCGCGCGGCGCACGGCGTGCGCCGGCAGCTCGGCGGCGGCCGCAATCGCGTCCAGCATGATGCCGCCGAGCGCACCCTGCCGCAGATCACCGAGCAGGAGCCGGCTCAAAAACTCGCGCTCCTGCGCCGTCGCATGCGAGAAGAGGTCGCGCAGGATCTGCACACGGCGGCCGGCGGCGCCCGGGCCCTTGATAGGAACGAGCAGCGCGAGCTGCCGATCGACATCCGCGATGGAGAGCGTGGCGGCGGCCGGGGCCGCAATGCGCGCCGCCGGCTCGAGTGCCGAATAGCCGACGCCGATCCGCCCCTGCGGCGTGTCTCCCGACAAATAGTGAACGGCCGTGTCGACTTCGGAAGGCGGCAGGCTCTTCAGAAAGCCGGATAGCTCGCCCACCTTCGAGAGGCGTGCACGGGTGGCTGCGACCCGCTGGGACGTGGCGACGAGATGCGCAAACAATGTCACTTCAAGTTATTCTCGGCAATATGCACAGCGCGCGCACCACCTCCGGCCTTCACAAGACTGGCATCTTTGCTCAGTTGCAGCAACAACTGGCAGGGCTCCTCGACGGCGAGCGCGACGGTCTCGCGAACTGCGCCAACGTCGCCGGCGCTCATCTACCACGGCCTGCCCGACTTGAACTGGGCTGGATTTTATTTCTTGAGGCACGAAGAGCTCGTGCTGGGTGCCCTTTCAGGGCAACGTCGCCTGCGTGCGCATCGGGCTCGGCAAAGGCGTGTGCGGTACCGCGGCCGCACGGCGCGCGACCCTCATCGTGCCGGACGTGCACGCGTTCCCCGGGCACATCGCGTGCGACGCAGCGTCGCGTTCGGAAATCGTGATCCCGCTGATCAAATCCGGCGCGCTCTTGGGCGTGCTCGACCTCGACAGTCCCCGGCCCGACCGATTCGACGAGGAAGATGCCCGAGGTCTCGAGGCGCTGACGGCCCAGCTGCTCGCGGGCTCGGACCTCGAGGGGCTTTCTACTTCGAGGTCGTAAGCACCGGCTGCGGGTTGTACAGCGCCGGAAATACCCGCTCGAGATTCTCGACCTTGGGTAAATCGTTGTATTCGATGTACGGCGCGTCCGGGTGATGCACCAGGTAGTCCTGGTGATAACCCTCCGCGGGGTAAAAGCCCTTCAGCGGCTCGACGCGGGTCGCGATCGGCCGCGGGAACGCATGCGCCTCGTTCAGCTGCGCGATGTAGCTCTGCGCGATGCGCTGCTGATCGGCATCGGCGTAGAAAATGGCAGAGCGGTACTGCGAGCCGCTGTCGGGCCCTTGTCGATTGAGCTGCGTCGGATCGTGAACGACCGAGAAGGCGATCTGCAGCAACTGACCGTAGGAGATCTGCGCGGGATCGAAGGTGATCATCACCGATTCCGCATGGCCCGTGGACCCCGTGCTCACGGTGTAGTACTGCGCGGTGTTGCGCTCGCCGCCCGCATAGCCGGATACCACTTTGCGCACGCCCCGCACATGCTCGAACACGCCCTGCACGCCCCAGAAGCAGCCGGCGGCGAGCACCGCCGTTTGCGGGGCGCCCGGCTGCTTGGGGTTGTCGACGGCGGGCGGCGGCAGCGATACCGCGCTCTCGGCGCCATACAGCGGACGGTTGGTCATGGAGAAGGCGACCAGCGCGAGCGCGAGCATGAGCGAGGACCATTTGAACATCGAGAACGTCATGGAGATCTCCTGTATCCGGATCAGATGTCACGCCGCGAGCGGCACGAAGCTCAGCGCCACCGAGTTCATGCAGTAGCGAAGTCCCGTCGGTTGCGGCCCGTCGTCGAAGACATGGCCCAGGTGCGCATCGCATCGCGTGCACGAGACGGCGTTGCGCAGCATGCCGAGGCTCAAGTCCCTGCCCTGCGTGAGGTTGTAGCGCGAGATGCCGCGGTAGAAGCTGGGCCAACCGGTGCCGGAGTCGAATTTGGTGCGCGAATCGTAGAGCGCCGTATCGCAGCACACGCAGCGGTAAATGCCCGCCGCGTGGTTCTTGTCGTATTGGCCGCTGAACGGGTATTCAGTGCCGGCCTGGCGCGTGACCTGGAAGGCGAGCGCCGAGAGCTGTGCACGCCACTCCGCCTCGCTCTTCACGACCTTGGCGACTCGCGTCGTGCCGAGGCTCTTCCCGGCCGGCGAGAACTCCTCGATCGTGACCTCGGCCGGCGTCGAGGGCGCGGCGCTCATCGAGCGGCGCGCAAGCCATCCGGCCGTGAAGATCGCCACGCCGCCACTCAATAATGCCCGCCTGCTGGTGTTCATGAGGTGCTCACCCGAATGTGAATGAATAGGCCTGTGCCCCGTCGTCGAGGAACTCGATCGAAAATGTGTGGGCGGCGACCGCGCTCGATTGACGAATGAGCTGGTACAACCGCTGCTCGCGGATGACTCCGTTTCCTTCCGCATCCGTGTCGACGCCGTGATTCTCGCCAGGCGGCTGACCATCCAAGCGCACGCGAAAGCGCACCGGGGCGCGCTCGCCCGGCTTGTCGCCCGCGGGACCGAGCACGAGGTGCAGATCGCGCGCGAAGAAGCGGAATTCGATCCTGCCCGGCGCTGCATCGAGGACCGCCTTCTCCGCATCGTCCGTCCAGCGGCCGAGCAATCCCCATTGGTTCAGCTCGAGGGAGGCGGGCAGGGTGTAACTCTTGGGACGGTCGTCGGCGAATCCGCCGGGCGAGCGAAATCCATCGGAGCGGCGGTAGCCGATATAGGTCTCGCCCGATTGCACGTGCTGCATATCGGGGGCCGCCTCGATCCCCGTGGCCGCCGGAGCGGTCCCGGCCGGCGGCAAGTCCTTGAAACCCGCCTGCGTCAGGAGCTCGCGAATGATGCGCTCCGAGCCCTCGTAGTCCCCTTCCCCGAAGTGATGCGCGCGGATGCCGCCCGAGGCATCGATGAAGTAGTGCGCCGGCCAGTACTGGTTGCCGAATCCGCGCCAGATCGCATAGTCGTCATCGATCGCCACCGGATAATCGATTCCGAGCTCGCCGACCGCCCGGCGCACGTTGTTCGCATCCCGCTCGAAAGCAAATTCAGGCGCATGGACGCCGATGACCACGAGACCGTGGTCCTTGTAAGTGTCGTACCATCGCTTCACATAGGGCAGGGCGCGCAGGCAATTGATGCAGGAGTACGTCCAGAAGTCGACCAGCACCACTTTGCCCCGAAGGCCTTCCCGCGAGAGCGGCGGCGAGTTGAGCCACGCCGTGGCGCCTGCCAGCGAGGGCATCGGCGTCTCCGGCTCGAAAGCGGCAGGCTGCACCGCGCTCCCGCTCCCGTCCGCGCCGGCGTCGCGGTGCCCCGCGTAGCCCAGCAAGGATTGCTCGAGGCGTTCGGTGCCGCTCTGGGATAATCGCGTGAGCACGCTGCCGTCCCATCCGAGCGCGATGCCGGCCACCGCGGCGAGCACGGCGACGCCGAGGCCCCGCCTGATCCACTCGCCCGCGCCGAGCGAGCGTTTCAATGACGCAAAGATGCGTCCGCCGGCGAGGATCGCCAGGGCGAGCGAGCTGGCCGCGCCGGCAGCATACGCGAGGAGCAACAGGGTCGTGCGCGCGGTGGGTCCCGACAGCGCCGCACCCGTCAACAGCAGCCCGAGAATCGGCCCCGCGCAGGGCGCCCACAGAAGGCCCGTGGCGACTCCCAGCAGCAGCGAGCTCAAGACACCCTCACGCCCGGCGGGATGCTCACCGGTCTGCATCAGGCGGTTGCCGAGGGCGACGAACGGACGCGACACTCGATCGGCGAGTCGCCGCGACAGCAAGGTCAACGGCGAATGCGGTCAAGAGAATGAGCGCGAACGCCCGGCCGAACTGATTGAGCCGCACCACCCAGGCGCCGCCCGACGGCTGCGAGCGTGGCCACGCCGGCGAAGGTGATCGCCATGCCGGTCAGCATCGGCAGCGCGTTGGTCGAGAACTTACCCTCGGAGCGGGCGAACACGAACGGGAGCACCGGCAGAATGCACGGGCTCACGATGGTGAGCACGCCGGCCGAGAAATACGATGAGCGCGAGAATCACGCGACACCGCCTGCTATGTAACGCACCCGAATCCTCATTTGACGAAATCCTCGAGCCCCGGTCACGGCAAATCGAAGGGCAGCACGCATTAGACCGGGATTGCGACGGCCAAATTTCAAGGAAGGCACCCGGAGGGCGCACGCAGCTGCCGCGGCGGGCGTCTAAGCTTCGGCGACGCCCCGGGCCACGTCGCAAGACCGCTGGTACCGCGGGGCCCTCGCCGCAGGACGCTGATCGCGGAGCGCCGCATGCCGCAACAGCTCGAGCACCGGCCTCGGCGCATGCTCGCACCATTCGACCGCGAAGCCGTCCTTGCATTTTCGAGCGACATACGCTGGGACCACGGGCACCGGGTGCATAAAACGCCGCGGCAGGGCGATGGCAATTTGGACCCGCGACAGGGGCCGCAGGTCCGCGGCCATTTTAAGGTAGGCGCCGCTCAAGCTCAGGTTGACGAGCCGCGCGGCACGCACGTGATACGGGCGGCCGGCGACACGCACCCCCAAGTCGACCGTGACTCTCTCTCCCCATCGGTGCTCCATTGCTGCAGCATGTCATGCCAGGTTACGGGCGCCTGTCGGAAAAGGACGGCAGATCCAATCCGTCGAATCCGACAGAAAGCCGGGCGAGGCGCCGCCGGCGAGGCGCGGCCGGCGAGGCGCGGCCGGTGAGCGCCCGCGGGGATCCGATCAGAAATGCCGCGACAGATACAGGACGCCCGAGTCGATCTTGTAGAAGCTGTCGGGACGCGATCCTTGGGGATCGGTCGGCAGTACATGATCGCGGGCCACATTTTGCGCGTGGCGGAAGTCGAGCGCGAGATCCCATTTGGGCAGCCACGACAGGAAGTTGCGCCACTCTACGCCCGCACCCAGATAAATCGAGTAAGCCGGTGTGGCCAGCTGATAGCGGTCGACCCCGCCAAAGGCGCCCAACGCGAACTTCTCCCCGAAGCGGTAACGCCAATCGACCATGCGCAACCCGATCAGAAGGTGATCCTGGACCTCGTCGATTTCGGCGCGCACGCCGAGATCGGCGTGCGCCGTAACGGCGCGACGCGCGCCGAGTCCGAAATGCGGGTCGGGCGACCAGTTGGTGTTGTATTGCTTGATCTCGGGATCGAGATTCACGGTCACCCGATTCACGTTGACGCCCACGTCCGCGAATACCTCCGACCCTTTCGGGTTGGCGCCGCCTTGATAGGATCTCGTCCTCGACCGTGCCGTCGTCGCGTGACTTCGAGTCGCCCCCGTAGCGCACGAAACCCGACAAACGCCAGAAGGTCTGGCCGAACACATCGTGTCCGTAGAGCACCTCGCCGCCCAAGGTGGTGGCCTTCCAGGGATGGGAATACATCACCGAGGCATCGAAATAGTGGTGATACACGAAAGGCGCGGGCTGGCCCGGGTAGTATTGGCGACTGTCGCCGCCGTAGTAATTTTCGTTCTGCACGGCGTGGAACTGTTCCTGGAGGTAGCCGCCGAAGGGCGGCTCCCAGCCGATGCGAAGCATCTGCATGCGCGCACCGACACCGTCGTTGAAGACGCGCTCCTGCGCCCCCCAATTGCCCTCGACGATACCCACCTGGGTCGTGCCATCGAGAAAGATATTGTGCACGTACCAGATGTTCTGCCATTCGGAAATCTCGTACGTCAAATCGAAGTGATGCCAGATACGAGGAAAATCGATGCCCACCGAGAATGCGGCATTCCCCAAGAGGTAGCTGCCGCCGTCCGAATTGTCCTCGCCCGCGTACTGCGCATACACCGCGAACGGGGTTTTGCCGGGAAATATGAAGCGGCTCACGTAGGAGGCTTGCTGGTTGGCCTCGAGCTGCGCCTGGCCGGCCGGTTTGAAGAAGCTGTGGAACAGGAAATTGGCCGAGTCGGGCAGGCCGCTGCCGCCGCCGTATTCCAGCAAGCGGTTCACGCCGAATGACCAGCCGGGAAAGGGCTCGATCGAGAACTGCGCCATCAAGAGCTTCGGATTGCCGCGGCTCTCCACGCCCTGGTAGGAAATGTTGTCGCCCGGCGGACTGCCCTTGCCGGTTTGATCCATCTTGGCGAGCGAGAACTCGTACTGGAATCCGAGACGCGTCAGAGGCTCGTAGTTCGACAGCGTCGCCGACGCCATGGTCGGCGCCTCGGTGCTGATGAGCGTGCTCGAATCCGTCATCGGCGACAGCCAATGCGGGCGGTAACCGACGTCGAGCTGCATCCAGTTGAACCCCGCCGACAGCTCCGTCCCGTTGGGATGGGCTCGTCCTTGATAGGCGACGATCCCGGTCTGGGCGAGCAGATAATCGCTCGGTTGAACGAACGCCTGCGTGGAAAAGTCGTAGTGGCTGTCGTTCGTCAAGCCGTACTGGTTGGGGATCACGACATCGGCGCCGTGATACTCGGAGGCCGTCGCGCTCGCGTGCACGATGCCGTAGTCGCGCGAGTAGCGCTCGAGATAGCGTTCCACTTTGTGGCACAAAGGCTTATCGACGAGGCAGGCTTGCGGCAACGCGAGCTTCACCAGCTCGACGGGAATGGGACGCTTCAGAATGGGCTCATCGGCGAGGATCAGCACACGCTCGATCTGCCGCTCCATTTCCGGCTCGAGATTGAGCGGCAAATAGGCGCTCAATCCCCCGGCGAGGGCCGGTTCACAGCCGACCGCGAGAAGAAGCGCCGTGGCGGCCCACCAACAGAACAGCGTTGATCCGCGATCCCACGATTGACTCTTGTTGCCTTTCAGCTGCTTGCCGCCCCAGCTGCAGTACACGATATCATGCGCTCGTAGGTCAAGCGCCACGAACCGGCGCAGGGCACCGCGTGGTGAAGTCGGCTGCTGCCGCGAGCGCCGGTATGATGAGGCTCATGAAGTACTCGGTGCTCGATCAATCGCCGACGTCGGCGGGATTCGGCGAGGGTGAGGCGATCCGCAATTCGCTCGAGCTCGCGCGTGATTGCGACCAGCTGGGCTACGAGCGCTACTGGCTCTCGGAGCATCACAACCTCGTGAGCGTCGCCGGCACGGCTCCCGAGATTCTCGCCGCCGCCATCGCCGCGACCACCCGGCGCATCCGCGTCGGAAGCGCGGGCGTCATGCTGCCGCATTACTCGGCGCTCAAAGTGGCCGAGCAGTTCCGCGTGCTCGACGCCATTGCACCGGGACGCATCGATCTCGGCGTCGGGCGCGCCCCGGGCTCGGATCCCCTCACGGCGCGCGCGCTCAATCCCTACTCGAACGTCGAGGAGTTTCCGCGCCAGGTGCAAGAGCTCGAGCACTGGGTATCGAATACCCCGCTGCCGGCCGGCCACCCTTTTCACGCCATCAAGGCGCATCCCGTGGGACAGACCCGCCCGCAGATCTGGATTCTCGGCAGCTCATCGTATGGCGCGCAGGTGGCTGCCTTTCTGGGGTTACCCTACGCATTCGCTTATTTTTTCAACGACGGTGAAGGTGTCGAGCAGGCCCTGTCGCTGTACCGCGAGAATTTCAAGCCGCGCGCGGGCCACGAGCGGCCGCAGCCGACGATCTGCGTGTGGGCGCTGGCGGCAGACACTGCGGCCGAGGCGGCTCGCCTCGCGACGGCGCGGGAGCATTGGCGAATCGGTTTCGAAAAAGGTTTGCGCGCCCCGCTGATCTCGCCCGAGGCAGCAGCCGCGCATGCCTATACGCCCGCCGAGCGGGCGAGAATCGAGCGATTGCGTGCCGATGGCTTGGTCGGGACCGGAGCCGAGGTGGCCGCGAGACTCGTGGCGCTTGGCGAGCGGCTCGAACTCGACGAGATGGTCATCAACACGTGGACGTTCAACCCCGAGGCACGACGGCGCTCCTACGTGCTGTTGGCACAGGCGTTCGGCTTGAGCGGAGCGCGGACGTGATGGTGCTCAGGTCCGAGCGGCTGGTGCTGCGCGAGTTCGACCTCGATGATGCGCAGTTCATCCTCGATCTGCTCAACGAGCCGGGATTTCTCCGGTTCATCGGCGACAAGGGTGTAAGAACCCTTGCCGACGCGCGCGAGTATCTCGCGCGCGGCCCCATCGACAGCTATCGGCGAAACGGTTTCGGTCTTTACCTCGCCAGCTTGAGCGACGATGGAACGCCGATCGGCATGTGCGGCCTGGTGAAGCGTGAGGGTCTCGCGGACGTGGATGTGGGTTTCGCGCTGCGGTCGCGTTACTGGTCGCGTGGGTATGCAGCCGAGGCGGCGCGCGCGGTGCTGGCCTACGGCCGAAACTCGCTGCACCTCGGCCGCATCGTCGCCATTGTGGCTCCCGATAACCGGGCCTCCATCGCCGTGCTCGAGAAGGCCGGCCTCGAGTTCGAGCGCTTGATCCGGCTGACGCCGGACGGTCCCGAGGTCAAGCTGTTCGGTCCCGGGCCCTGGGCCCGCTGCCGGCCAGCGGGCCATCGGCGACGGGGTCGCGGGGCGCCGGCTGTGAGCCCACCCATTGCACCGGTCATCGGGGCGGCGTATGCCCTGTCCGAGATGGGCCTCGCTCTCTTCAAGCGCTCCGGCAAGAGCGCCGCCGATGCGGATCAAGGCTCGCTCGGCCTCATCTGGGCCGTGATCGGCGCGAGTGCTTGTCTCGCGTTCGTGCTCGCAGCGGACGCTGCCGCAGCTCGGTTTCGCATAGGCGGGCGCGGCCCGGCGGGCATCGCGATTTTTTCCGCCGGCATCGCGCTGCGCTGGTATGCCATCGTGTATCTCGGACGATTCTTTACGGTGAACGTCGCCATTGCATCGGATCATCGGTTGATCGACAGTGGTCCTTATCGGCTGCTGCGCCATCCCTCGTACAGCGGCGCGCTGCTCGCCTTCTGCGGGCTGGGGATTTGCCTGCATAACTGGGCGCGCTCGCCGCGCTGGTGGTTCCCGCGTTGGTGGTATTCTTGCGGCGCATGCGGATCGAGGAAGATGCGCTCCTCGCGGCATTCGGCGAGCGGTATCGCGACTACATGCGCCGCACGTGGCGGTTGATTCCCTTCATCTACTGAATCCGATTCCCGGAGTCGCCATGCACCCATTCCCCCATCAATACACGGTCGCTGCGGCGGCGCGCCCGGATGGCGACGTGCCGCTTTCCGCGCCGGGCGTGCGCGTGATCGAGTCCGCGCCGCCGAAGGAATTCGACGGCCCCGGCAACCAATGGTCGCCCGAGCAGCTGTTGACGGCGGCGGTCGCCGATTGCTTTGCGCTCGGCTTCCGGGCCATCGCGACGGCTTCCAAATTCCGCTGGCTCGATCTTCACGCGAGCACCCGCGGCACGCTCGAGAAAGTCGATGGAGCCATGCGCTTCACCCGCTTCGAGACGCACGCCAAGCTGCACGTGCCGGCGGGAACGGATTTGCGAGCGCGCCAAACGCCTGCTGGAGAAGGCCGAATACTCCTGCCTCGTCGCCAATTCGCTTTCGAGCGAGCGACACCTGTCGGTGGAGATCGTGGAGAGCTGATGGCGGCGCGGCCAGGCCGGCGCGAGTGAGCCGCGCGCCGGCGCGCGACTCGTGCTAGTCGTCCATCAAGAAGCTGCGCAGCTGCTCGCTGCGGCTCGGGTGGCGAAGCTTGCGCAACGCCTTGGCCTCTATCTGGCGAATCCGCTCGCGCGTCACATCGAACTGCTTGCCGACCTCCTCGAGGGTGTGGTCGGTATTCATGTCGATGCCGAAACGCATGCGCAGCACCTTGGCTTCACGCGGCGTGAGCTGCGCGAGCACCGAGTGCGTGGTCTCGCGCAAGGATTCGGTGGTCGCCGAATCGATGGGCGAGGACACGGAGGTGTCCTCGATGAAGTCCCCGAGATGCGAATCCTCGTCGTCCCCGATGGGAGTCTCCATCGAGATGGGTTCCTTCGCGATCTTGAGCACTTTGCGGACCTTGTCCTCGGGCATCTCCATGCGCACCGCCAGCTCTTCGGGCGTCGGCTCCCGGCCCATCTCCTGCAGCATCTGACGCGAGATGCGGTTCAGCTTGTTGATCGTCTCGATCATGTGCACCGGGATACGGATCGTGCGCGCCTGATCGGCGATCGAGCGCGTGATGGCCTGGCGGATCCACCAGGTCGCGTAGGTGGAGAATTTGTAGCCGCGGCGGTACTCGAACTTGTCGACGGCCTTCATCAGGCCGATGTTGCCTTCCTGGATCAGGTCGAGGAATTGCAATCCGCGATTGGTGTATTTCTTGGCGATCGAGATCACGAGGCGCAGGTTCGCCTCCACCATCTCCTTCTTCGCGCGGCGTGCCTTGGCCTCGCCGATCGATACCTCGCGGTTGATCTCCTTGATCTCGTTGATCAGGACGTGGAACAGGCCCTCGAGATCCTTGAGCTTGTTCTGGCGGCGCTCGACCTCGTCCTTGAATTTCGCGAGCGGTGCGGAATAGCGCTTCTTCGCCTTGATGTGCTTGTCGAGCCAGCGGGTGCTGGTCTCGTTCTTCGGGAACGTGGAGATGAAGTCCTTGCGCGGCATCCCGGCCTGCTTGATGCAAAGGAACATGATCTCTTTCTCGAGCAGCCGCACCTCGGTGACGTGCTGGCGCAGATTGTCGATGAGCTGATCGAACATCTTCGGCGAGAGCTTGAGCTCCATGAGCTCTGCGCAGATCTTCTTGCGAATCTTCTGCGTCTTCGGGTCCTTCGAGCCCAGCTTGTCGAGCGCGTTCAGGTACTGATGGTAGGTCTTGGCGAGCGAAGCGAAGCGCTTGGCCGCTTCCTCCGGATCGGGGCCCGTGTCGATGGCCTCCTCGTCCTCCTCGCCTTCGGTCTCGTCGTCGTCGGCCGCCTCGTCGCGCTCGGGGGCGACCATCTTCGGATTCTGGGGCTGCGCGATTTCGTCGGGCGCGTTCGGGTCGACGAAGCCGACGATCACGTCCACCAACCGCATCTGTCCGGCCTTCACCGTCTCGTACTGGCGCAGCAGCAGCTCGTACGTGCCGGGATAGCTGCCGAGCGCGATCTTGACCGCCTCGAGCCCCTCTTCGATTCGCTTGGCGATGCGGATCTCGCCCTCGCGCGTCAACAGCTCGACCGTGCCCATTTCGCGCATGTACATGCGCACCGGGATCGGTCGTGCGGCCGAACTCCGCATCGAGGTTCGCAAGCGCGGCGGTGGCTTCCTCGACCGCTTCCTCATCGGGAGCCGCGGTGGAGTCGGTGAGCAGCAACGACTCGGCGTCCGGCGCCTTTTCGTACACCGGAATGCCCATGTCGTTGATCATGTTGACGATGTCTTCGATCTGCTCCGGATCGACGATCTCGCTCGGCAGATGGTCGTTGACTTCCGCGTACGTGAGGTAGCCTTGCTCCTTGCCGCGAGCGATCAACAACTTCAGTTGCGACTGGCGCTCGTCGGCGATTTGAGTGGCGGTTCCTGCTGGCGCTTTTTTGATCAAAGTGGAGGCCCCATGGATAGGTTTGAGCGAGGTTGCTCGATCGAATGCCAAGCCGAGTAGTATACGATTCCGGTCATTCCCTGACCAGGACTGCGACCGCGATCAGTTCGCACCGCCAGGCCGGCCCTTGGCTTTCAGAAGAGTGCTTAATTCGGTCTTTTCGTCGTAATTCAAGCCCATTTCCTCGGCTTTTCTCAACAATTCGTTCACTCGCCGGCCCGGTCCCGAGCTGTCGAGGAGCTTCTGCACGGCCATTTGCAGCTCCTTGGCCGCAGCCGCCGGCTCCAATGCCATGGCGGGCGCTCCGGCAAGCTCGGCCAGGCGGGGATGCTCGGCGCGATCGCGCCAACGCTCGAGCAACATGGCCGTGCTCGGATGTTGCATGCTCGCGGCCTGCGCCAGGAGCTCGGTGAGGACGGACATTCCCGGCAGGTCGATGGCGGCGAGATCGGCCACGCCCGACACCGCCTTGGCCGCGGAGGGGTGGTGCAACACCAGCCCGATCGCCTGGCTCAGCATATTGCCTCGTCCCGCGCTCATCCGACCGCGCCTCGGCCGGGTTGGTTCCGTCCGTTCGGGGGGAGGCGGCGCTCCCCGCGTGCGGTCGCCCCGGTCGCCGGCGCCGTTGCGTCCGGCGGCGCCCAGGTGTTCTTTCAGCTTGGCGGCGGGCATGCGAATCTGCGCGGCCAGCCGATCGAGCAGCAGCTCGCGATAGACCCCATCGGGCATGCGGGCGAACAGAGGCGCAGCGAGGGCGGCGAGCTTGGCACGCCCATCGACGTGCGCGAGGTCCGCCTCGAGGAGCAGCTGCCGCACGAGATATTCGGACAGGGGCAGGGCTTGCTTCAGGCGCTCCTCGAATCCCTGCGCTCCCTCGGCGGCAATGAGCGTGTCGGGATCGTGCCCTTCGGGAAGGAACATGAACTTGAGCTCGCGCCCGTCGCGCGCGAGGGGCAGCGCGTTCTCGAGCGCACGCCAGGCCGCCTTGAGTCCCGCACGGTCGCCATCGAAGCAGAAGACCAGCTCGCTCGTCAGCCGAAAAATTTTGTTCAAGTGCTCCTGCGTGGTGGCGGTGCCGAGCGTCGCCACGGCATAGGTGATCCCGGCCTGATGCAGGCGCACCACGTCCATATACCCTTCCACGACGAGTAGTCGCTTGAAATCCGCGCGCGCCTGTCTCGCCTCGTAGAGGCCATAGAGCTCACGGCCCTTGTGGAATAGGGGCGTCTCCGGCGAGTTCAAATATTTCGGTTCCCCCTGATCGATGACTCGGCCGCCGAAGCCCAAGACCCTGCCGCGCATGTCGCGGATGGGAAACATCAAGCGGTCGCGAAACCGGTCGTAGTAGCCGGCGGATTGTGCTCCGCGGGCCTCTCCCGGCCGCGCGTCGCGCTCGATGACGAGACCTGCCTGCAGCAGGGAGCGGCGCGCCTCCTCCGAGCCCCCGAAGCGGTTGAGCAGCGCGTTCCACGAATCCGGGGCGTATCCGAGCGCGAACCGGGCGCCCGTGGGCGCGTCGATGCTGCGCTTGGCGAGGTATTCCTGCGCGCGCGGACTGTCCTTGGCGTTTTGCTCGAAAAAGCGCGACGCATCCGCCATCAGCTGGTAAAGATCGCCGCCCCCCGGCTCGTGCTCGCCTTGCGCTTCGCGCGGCAACTCCAGCCCGGCGCGCTGCGCCAGATCGGCGATTGCATCCAGGAAGCCGAGCTTCTCGTACTGCATCAGGAAGCCGACCACCGTGCCGTGGGCGCCGCAGCCGAAGCAGTGATAGAACTGCTTTTCCGGGCTCACCCAGAAAGAGGGCGACTTCTCGTTGTGGAATGGGCAGCACGCCTTGTATTCGCGGCCCGATTTCTTGAGCGGCACGCGCAGGCCGATGATCTCGACGATATCCGAGCGTGCGACGACCTCGTCGATGAAGGATTGGGGAATGCGGCCGGCCATGGACCGGTCGCGATCAACCGCCGAGCTTGGCTTTGATCTTGGCGCCCACCGCGCCCATATCGGCCCGGCCCTGCGCCTTCGCCTTGATGATGCCCATCACCTTGCCCATGTCCTTCACGCTGCTCGCGCCGGTTGCCGTGATCGCTTCGGCGACGAGGGCGTCGATTTCCGCATCGGAGAGCTGCGACGGCAAATAGGTCTTGAGCAGATCGATCTCCGCCGACTCCTTGTCGACCAGATCCTGGCGGTTGCCTGCCTGGAACTGCACCAGGGATTCCTTGCGCTGCTTGACCATCTTCTCGAGCACGCCGACCACCTGCGCATCGTCCAACGTGATGCGCTCGTCGACTTCGCGCTGCTTGATGGCGGCCGTGATCATGCGAATCACGCCCAGGCGCTCTTTCTCCCCGGCGCGCATCGCGGCCTTCATGTCGTCGGTGATTCGCTCTTTCAGAGACACCGCGAAGACGGCATCCGAGCTGCTAGTACGGGCGGGACGAACCGGCGGGCGGCGCGCTCGACGGTGCACCGCCTCCGGCGCCGCGCATGCTCTCGCGCGACAGGCGCTTGAGGTGGCGTTTGACGGCCGCGGCCTTCTTTCGCTTACGCTCCTGCGTCGGCTTCTCGTAGAATTCGCGGCGGCGAAGCTCGGTGAGCACGCCGGCTTTCTCACATGCGCGCTTGAAACGGCGCAGGGCGGCATCGAAATACTCGTTCTCGCGAACACGAACGCTGGGCATTCAGACCTCAATATAAAGGACAATACAGGCCCGCCGGCATTTGCCGACAGGGGGGCGCATTCTAAGGTGCCCCTCCGCAAAAGGCAAAAGACGTCGCTTGGGCGGCGGTGCGTTCGGCAAACAGGGGCCTTTTGACGGTATTTCATGCGCGTAATCGGCATCGAGACCTCCTGCGACGAGACCGCCGTGGCCATATACGATGCCGAGACGGGGACTCTTGTCGCACCGGCTGCACAGCCAGATTGCGCTGCATCAGGCGTACGGCGGCGTCGTGCCGGAGATCGCGTCGCGAGATCACGTGAAGCGGCTCCTGCCGCTCGTGCGCGAGGCGTTGCTCGCCGCCCATTCGACGTCCCGCCCTCATCGACGGGGTGGCGTACACCGGCGGCCCCGGGTTGATCGGCGCCCTCTTGGTTGGCGCCGGGTTTGCCAGCAGTCTCGCCTACGCCTGGGGTCGCCCGGCGGTCGCCGTCCACCATCTGGAGGGACATCTGCTCGCGCCGCTGCTGGAGACCCCGTCGCCGGAGTTCCCTTTTCTCGCGCTGCTGGTGTCGGGTGGTCATACCCAGCTGGTCGATGTCGCCGAGTTCGGCCGCTACCGCATTCTGGGGGAGACATTGGATGATGCCGCCGGCGAGGCATTCGACAAGACCGCCAAAATGCTGGGGCTGCCTTATCCCGGCGGCGCCGCGCTCGCGCGCCTCGCCGACGCCGGCCGCGGCGGCCGCTTCACCTTTCCGCGGCCCATGCTCGATCGTCCGGGGCTCGAGTTCAGTTTCAGTGGCTTGAAGACGGCCGCCCTTGTAGCCTTGCGGGATCGTGCGCTGGACGATGCGGCACGGGCGGATGTCGCGCACGGCTTCCAGGAGGCGATCGTCGATACGCTTGCGGAGAAGTCAAGGCGCGCGCTCGCCGCGACGGGCCATCGGCGGTTGGTCGTGGCCGGCGGAGTCGGCGCCAATCAGCGCCTGCGCGAGCGGCTCGATTCCGTCGCGCGCGAGGCAGGCGCAAGACTTTATTTCCCGCGCACCGAGTTCTGCACCGACAATGGCGCGATGATCGCGCTTGCCGGATGTATTCGGCTTTGCCGCGGGGATCGTCAAGGACTCGACTTGGGCGCACGGGCGAGATGGGAGCTCGGATCACAAGGGGACTAGTCGGACTTCAATGGACAAGATATTCATTCACGCCCTCAAGGCCGAGGCAATCATCGGCATCTACGATTGGGAGCGCCAGGTCCGGCAGACCGTGCTCATCGACATCGAGTTCGCGGCCGATATTCGCAAGGCGGCGCTGACCGACTCGATCGACGACACGCTCAATTACAAACGCGTCGCCAAATGCATCCTCGCCTTCGTCGAGGCCTCGCAATTCCATCTGGTCGAAACCCTGGCCGAACACGTCGCCATGCTCATCCTGGAGGAGTTCGGCATTGAGCAGGTGCGCATCACGCTGAGCAAGCCGGGTGCGGTGCGCAGCTCGAAAGATGTCGGTGTCTCAATCGAGCGCGATCGCAAGGCCCTCGACACCTGGCGTGCCCGCGCGACCGTTGAATGAGCGGGCGGCTCCCCGCGAGCCTTAGATGCTGCGCCCGCCGTCCACCGCAATGATCTGACCCGGTGATGTACGGTGCATCGCGCGCGAGGAACAGGGCGGTGCGGGCGATGTCCTCGGGGCTCCCGGTGCGCTTGAGCGCGGTTCGCGAGACGATGTCGCGCTTCATGCGCTCATCGAGACCGTGCTCGGCCCAGAGCACGGGACCCGGCGCGATGCCGTTCACGCGCACCTCGGGCCCGAGCTCGCGCGCGAGCGACCGCGTGAGCATCGCGAGACCCGCCTTGGCGATGCTGTACACGGGATATCCCTTGAGGGGCCGCAAGCCGTGAATATCGACGATGTTGATGATGAGCCCGCGCTCGCGCGCGAGATGCGGCGCGGCCGCCTGCGCAAGGAACAAGGGAGCCCGCAGGTTGCTGCCGAGCAGATCATCCCAGGTCTCCCGGGTGATCTTGCCGACCGGCGTGGGATAGAACGTCGACGCATTGTTGATCAGCACGTCCAGGCGGCCGAAATGCTCGAGAGCGGCGGCGACGAGCTGGTCGGGTGCACCATCATCGAGGAGGTCGGCGCCCACGAGGGCCGCCGATCCCGGGGCGCCCGCCGTTGAGCTCCCCGGCGAGGCTCTTCGCGGCCGCGGCCGCGGATCGATAATGAATGAGGATGCGTGCCCCGGCGGCGTGCAGGGTGCGGGCGATCTGCGCTCCGACGCGCCGCGCGCCTCCCGTGATCAGGATGGACCGATTCTCGATGCAAGGCTCGACATGGGCCGTCATGCGCGAGTCACGATACCGGATTGTCCGGGCAGCGGGTACCGGTGAGGCCCGAGGTCTTGACGGATGAGGAACGCGCGCACGTTGCGCGGGTGCGCTCACGCATCGCCGATGAGATCGGGAGCGCCGGCGGGTGGATCGGCTTCGACCGCTACATGGAGATGGCGCTCTACGAGCCCGGGTTGGGTTACTACAGCGCGGGCGCGCGCAAGCTCGGGGCGGGCGGGGACTTCACCACGGCGCCGGAGATGTCCAGGCTGTTCGGGGCTTGCATGGCCCGGCAGTGCGCCGAGATCGTCGGCGCCCTGGGACGCGCCTCCATTCTGGAAATCGGCGCCGGAAGCGGCCGGCTGGCCGCCGACATCCTGGCGCGTATGGAGGAGCTCGGCTGCGCGCCCGAGCGATACCTGGTGCTCGAGGTGAGCGCCGACTTGCGCGAGCGGCAGCGCCGCACGCTCCTCGAGCGTGTACCGCGCCTTGCGCGGCGGGTGGAGTGGCTGGACGCGCCGCCCGGGACATCGTTCGACGGGGTCGTGCTGGCGAACGAAGTGCTGGACGCCCTCCCAGTGACCCGCTTTCGCTGGCATCCGCAGCGGTGTGAGGAGCTGGGTGTAACCCTGCGGGGCGACCGTTTCGAATATGCGCCACGCGCCGCGGACCCATCCCTCGCGGCCGCCTGCGCACTGCTCGAGGCGGCGGGCGGGGGCTGGGATGCGGGCTATGTCTCGGAGCATTGCGCGCGACTGCCTGCATGGACCGCGGCGGTCACGCAGGCGCATCGCAACGGCGTTGCGCTATGGATCGACTACGGCCTGCCCCGGCGCCATTACTACGTGCGAGAGCGGCGCGACGGTACGCTGATCGGCCATTTCCGGCAGCGAACGATCCATGACCCCTTCTTTGCCCCCGGTCTTTTGGACCTGTCCGCCTGGGTGGATTTCACGCATCTCGCGCAGGCGGGCGCCTCGGCCGGCTACGAGCTCGCCGGCTTCAGCACGCAGGCGTTCTTCCTCGCAGGCCTCGGGATCGACACCGAAATGCGCCATCTTGCAGGAGATGATCCGCTCGGGGCGGCGCGGCTGGCTGGCGAGGCGCGCCGGCTGGTGCTCCCCGGCGAGATGGGCGAGCGATTCAAGGTGATGGCGTGGATGCGCGGCATGGAAATGGCGCTGTCGGGATTTGCGCTTCAGGATCTGCGGCACACATTATGAATGGGTGCGGTGTCGATCGCGCACCACATCGACGGCCGCAAGGCGCCGGCGGTGCATCTGCTCGGCGATTCGCGCGCCCCCGGCGCTCAGCTCCTCGGGCGCGGGCTTGATCGCGGCCGCGGCGGCGCGGGCCGCCAGCAGGTAGTCGCGCTGGGGATAGGGCTTGTCTTCGAGTCCCAACCGGCCGCGGGAATCAGCCTCGCAGGCCAGCAGCGCCTGGCCGAACCGCTCCGGGCGGCGCAACGCATCCGCCCGCTCGATGAACTCGAGGACCGTCCTCGCCTTGACCTCGAAGGCCCGGTGCACGATGCCGTGATAGCGGGCGACGATGACCGCGAGGTCGCGGTACTCGGTGGGAATTCTGAGTCTCGCCGCCATGCGTCTCGATCAACGCGACGCTGCGTTCCTCGTGGCCGTGATGGGCCGGCCATTCGGAACGCGGCGTAGCACCCTTGCCGAGGTCATGCACCAGCGCGGCGAAACGCACCCGCGCATCGGCGCTCAAGCGCACGGCTTGATCGAGAACCATGAGCGTGTGTACGCCCGTGTCTATCTCGGGGTGCCAGCGGGCGGGCTGCGGTACACCGAAGAGTGCGTCGATCTCCGGGAAGATGCGCTCGAGCGCGCCGCATTCGCGCAGCACTTTGAAGTAGGCGCTGGCGGCGGGCTCGCGCAGCGCCTTGTCTGTTTCCTGCCAGACTCGCTCGGCAACCAGCGAGTCCACTTCGCCGCGGGCGACCATGTCGCGCATGAGTGCGAGCGTGCCCGGATCGACACGAAAGCCGAGCGGCGCGTAGCGCGCAGCGAATCGCGCCACGCGCAGTATGCGGACCGGGTCTTCGACGAATGCCGGCGACACGTGCCGCAGGGTGCGCGAGTCGATGTCGCGCTTGCCGCCGTAGGGATCGACGAGAACGCCCTCGGCGGACTGCGCCATGGCATTGATGGTGAGATCGCGGCGCGAGAGATCCTCCTCGAGCGTCACCTCGGGGCCGAACTCCACCGTGAATCCGCGATAGCCCGGGGCGACCTTGCGCTCGCGGCGGGCGAGCGCGTACTCCTCGTGGGTGTCGGGGTGCAGGAACACCGGAAAGTCTCGTCCCACTTCCCGATAGCCGAGTTGCTCGAGCTGCTCCCGCGTGCCGCCGACGACAACCCAATCACGCTCCTTGACGGCAAGCCCGAGCAACCCGTCCCGAACGGCTCCGCCGACCAGATACACTTGCATTGGTGAATACTAGCAGCATCACCCGCAGGATCTGCCTCCTGTGCTCCGTCGTGCTGATCAACGCGTCGTTGGACGGCTGCTATCTGCTGGAAAGCGCGCAAGGCCAGCTCGAGCTCATGTCCAAACGCCGGCCGATCGCGACGGTCGTCGCCGATCCGAGCACGCCGCCCGCGGTGCGCAAACAGCTCGAGTCGGTCGCGCAGATCCGGGAATACGCAAGCCGCGAGTTGCATCTGCCCGACAACGGCAGCTATCGGAAGTACGCCGACGTCGGCCGCCCCTATGTCGTCTGGAACGTGGTCGCGGCGCCCGAGTTCTCGGTCGACCCGAAAGAGTGGTGCTATCCCATCGTCGGCTGCGTCGCGTATCGCGGCTACTTCGTCGAGCGGCGCGCCCGCGCCTTCGGCGAGCGCCTCCGCGGCAAGGGGCTCGACGTGACCGTGGAGCGGCGTCGCCGCCTATTCCACACTGGGGCACTTCGACGATCCCATCCTCAACACCATGATCGGCTGGAACGACGTGGAGCTCGCATCGATCATCTTCCACGAGCTCACCCACCAGATGATCTACGTGCCGAGCGACGCCGATTTCGACGAGGCGCTTGCCGTGACGGTGGAGGAGGAGGGCGTGCGCCGCTGGCTGAAGAGCCAGGGGCGCGAGAAGGATCTCGAGCAGTACGAATTGCAGCAGCAACGCTTTCTCCAGGTCCTTGCGATCTTGAACGCACGCGCGCCGGGCTCCGCGCGCTGTATGCCTCGGGCGACTCGACTCCGCGCGCATGCGCGAGCGCAAGGCGGCCGCATTCGCGGCGCTGCGCGAATCGTATGCGAAGCTGGTGCGAGGGCTGGGGCGCTCATCCGCCCTTCGCGAGCCTGGTTCGAAGGGGAGATCAACAACGCGCATCTTGCATCCATCGCGACCTATTACGATTGCGTGCCGGGGTTCAGGCGCGAGCTCGAGGCGGCCGGAGGGGATCTCGACGCGTTCTACCGCCGGGTACGCGAGCTCGCGAAGCTCGACCAGGAAAAGCGCGACGCACTCCTGTGCGGGGCGAGCCGCGCGCGAGGCTCGCTGAGCGCTAGCGGGGGCCGGGCGCCCGCACGGACCCGGGCGTGCGATTGCCGGCCGCCGCGCGGTCGCGGCTCAAGCGCGCGTTATCCTCGAACGCGCCGAGATACTGGCGCGCCGCGGCGGCCATGGAATGCGGCACGATCTTGAGCTTCGCGAAGCCGTCCTCCGTGCACACGCTGTCGACTGTCAGCGAGCGGTAGTTGTCGCTCGAGAACGGGCGTCCCGGCACGAAGTTCATCACGAGTCCCTGCAGGCGCGCGGCGAAATCCGGAAGGCCGCATGATCCAGCGGCGATGGCCCGTGGTGTTCGCCACGAGGCTCACGATCTCCCGCAAGGTATAGATCTGCGGGCCGCCGAGCTCATAGGTCTCGCGTATCGAGGCGCCTTCTTGCAGGCAGCGCATGATCGCGTCGACCACATCGTCGACGAACACGGGCTGGAAACGCGCATCGGGGCGAGCCAGCGGGAATACGAAGGGCACGGAGGCCAAGAGGCCCGCGAAGCGATTGAGGAACGTATCGCCGGGGCCGAACATCACCGAAGGCTGCAAGACAGTCCAGTCGACTCCCGGCCGGTCGCGAATCAGCTTTTCGGCCTCACCCTTGGACTTCAGGTAGTAGCTCGGCGCGTCGACCGCCGCCTTGAGCGCGGAGACCTGCAGCAGCCGGGAGACGCCCGCCGAGCGCATGGCTTCGAGCACGCAGCGCGTGAGCTCGGTATGCGCGCGCCGAAAGCCGCCGCCGCCGAAGCCGCGCTCGTTCAGGATGCCGACGAGATTGATGACGGCGTCTTTGCCGCGGAATCGCTCGCTCAGCTGCGGCTCGGAGTACACGTCGCAATTCTCGAGCGTCAGGCCGGGCAGCACGAGCAGATGCTTGTGAAGCTCGCGATCGCGCGACAGCACCGTGACCGCGTGGCCGTCCTTGATCAGGCGCGCGACCAGCCGGGTGCCGAGGAATCCGGTACCGCCGAGAATGCATATCGACAACGGCCTCATGGAGCCTCACCGGATCGGGAACCAGAATCACGGCCGAGCCTCGCTTCACGTTGAGGAGCACCAGGGTCGCGCCCTTGGCCGCCTCGCGCAAGTCCCTTGATGTTCGCGACCGGAACGCGGCCGACGCGCGACGATGAGGTCGTTGGCGCGCAGGCCCGCCTGCGAAGCGGGGCTGCCTTCCTGCACCGCGCGCACCAGCACGCCGCCGCCGTCCGGCGCATCGGCGAGATCGGCGCCCTCGAGTCCGCGATGGATATCGACCGCGTTGGCGGTCTCGGTCTCGCTGCGTTCGGCCACCGGCGCCGACACCTTGAGCGGTTTGCCGTCGCGCAGCAGGCCGATCTCCACCTGATCTCCCACCCGCAGCATGCCGATGGCATTGCGCAGCTCCGCGGCGCTCTTCGTCGGCGCGCCGTTGATCGATACGATGATATCGCCGGTCTTGATGCCGGCGTGCTCGGCCGCGGACCCCTGCGCCACCCCGGCGACCAGCGCGCCCGCGCGCCTCGCTAAGGCCGAATTCCTTCGCGACGTCCGGCGTGACGTCGTAGATATTCACCCCGAGCACGCCGCGCTTCACCTGACCATACTTGATCAGCTGGTCCATGACGCCCTTGGCCATGTTCACGGGAATCGCGAAGCCGATGCCGATGTTGCCGCCGCTTCCCGAGAGAATCGCGGAGTTGATCCCCACGAGCTCGCCGCGCAGGTTCACCAGCGCGCCGCCGGAGTTGCCGGGATTGATGGAGGCGTCGGTCTGGATGAAGTCCTCGTACCCATCCGGATTGATGCCGGTGCGACCGAGCGCGCTCACGATGCCCGCGGTCACCGTGTGCTGCAGCCCGAACGGGTTGCCGATGGCGACCACGTAATCGCCGACCTCGAGCTTGGAGGAGTCCCCGAGCGCCATCGCGACGAGATTCGGCTGCTTGGCCTGCAGCACCGCGATATCCGCGCCCTCGTCGGTGCCGACGACCTTGGCCGAGAAGCTGCGGTTGTCGAGCAGGGTGACGGTGATCTCGCTCGCGTTCTCGACCACATGATGATTGGTGATGATGTAGCCGTTCTTCGCGTCGACGATGACGCCCGAGCCGGCGCTCTGAAACTGCCGCTCGCGCGGCTTCGCATCCGGCGGCACGTCGAAGAAGCGCCGGAAGAAAGGATCGTCCAGCAGCGGATTGCGCTGCCCCGGCTTCTCCTTGATGGTGCCGCGCGTCGCGATGTTGACGACCGCGGGCGACACTCGCTTCACCATGGGTGCGAGCGAGGGCATCGGCGCCGCTTCCGTGAGCGGGCGGCGGTGAGGGCACGGCCGCGAGATGTGGCAGGCGTCCGAGCAGCCGGGCGCCAGCAAGCCGGCGCCGATGACGGCGGCCGCGAATTTGAGACGGAAAGTCATGCGCTATCCTCGAGTCGTTGGATCCGCTGCCGGGCGGCGGAAGCGGTAGTGCAACGCATGGGCCGGCCTGTCAAGAGGGCCGGCCCACAGGTCGCTACTCTCGGACCGCGATCTTACACGTAAGAGCGCGTTTGGCGGACTTATGTTAGGCCGCTTCCACCGTGATTCGCTGCGGCTGCACTTGGGCAAGCTTCGGAATTGAGACTTCGAGCACGCCGTTGACGGACTTCGCCTTGATGTTCTGCACATCGGCCGTTTCCGGCAAGCTGAATCGGCGCAGGAACTCACCGTTGATGCGCTCGATGCGTCGATAGCCGTCGCGCGCCTCGCGCCGCGCATCCTCGCGCCGGCCGCGGATGGTGAGCACGCCTTGCTCGGAGGTGATTTCGACCGCCTTCGGGTCCACGCCCGGCAGATCCACGTGCAACAGGAACTGCGTGTCTTCCTCATGCACATCCACCGCAGGCAGCCAAGCGCCCGAATCGGCGGCCGTGGTTTGCGGCGCGCCGAACAGGCGATCGAGATCGCGTTGGAATTATTGACCAACGACCAGGGTTCATAGCGAACGACAGTCATGTGTTTCTCCTGATAGATTGAGTTGGATGAAAAATGATCAAAAACCGGTTGGTCCCTCTAGTTGGGACGGGCAGGTGCATTTCAATGCGACGATCGAGGCGCGCTGCGTTTTTTTGGAAAAAACGCCGCCGGATATCCCGGAATGTCAATGGAACATATTGTGCATAAGGTGTGGACCACAACATGTTGCGGTCTCATCTTCGGCAGGTGAAAAAAGATTGTGCCGGCCGCCGGTAGGTAAAGTCTCGGGAGAATTCTATAACACTATGAAATTAATGATGTTTTTTTGACAAAAAACGACACATAAAAACCTTGACGGTAATCGCGTTCCGGTTTTAATCTTCCCGCCAGCCACAATATGTAGTGGCCAGAAAGTTCGCGATAGTCCCCCCGTTGCTTCGAGCCATTTTCGCCAGGCATTTCTGGAAGGGACCACCGCCACTTGTCTTTGAGTGTCGCGCCATAATTATAAGGGAGCGGTTCGCAGTACCCATGAATACGGTGGTTAAGATCCAGCCTAAAGACGTAGGCAGCATTCCTTATCAAGAAGCGTCGTACGACATCTGGGATAAGAAATATCGCCTGATCGCCAAAGATGGCGCGCCCATCGATCGCACGATGGACGACACGTACAAGCGTGTCGCGCGTGCGCTCGCGGATGTGGAGTCGCCGGAGGTGCGCGAGGAATGGTACGAGTCGTTCCTCTGGGCGCTGCGGCACGGAGCGATTCCGGCCGGACGTGTGACGTCCAATGCCGGCGCGCTCGAGCACAAGCCCGCCACCTCGACCATCAATTGCACCGTGTCCGGAACGATCCGCGACTCGATGGACGACATATTGAAGAAGGTCCACGAGGCGGGCCTTACGCTCAAGGCGGGGTGTGGGATCGGCTATGAGTTTTCGACCTTGCGTCCACGGGGTGCCTACGTCTCCGGCGCGGGCGCTTACACCTCGGGGCCGCTGTCTTTCATGGATATCTACGACAAGATGTGCTTCACGGTGTCGTCGGCCGGCGGGCGGCGCGGCGCGCAGATGGGCACGTTCGACGTCGGCCATCCGGATGCGCTCGAATTCATCCGCGCGAAGCGCGAGAACGGCCGTCTGCGCCAGTTCAATCTGTCGCTCCTCGTCACCGATGAGTTCATGAAGGCGGTGAAGAGCGACACGGACTGGAAGCTCGCCTTTCCGCTCTCGAAGAACGAGTACGAGGCCGAGCGGCCGGATCTCGAGGATGCCTCGAAATTCGTGTGGCGCGAGTGGCCCGACACGACGGGCTACGTCGTGAACGAGGAAGGCCTGGTCGCCTGCAAGGTGTACAAGACGCTGCCGGCGCGCCGCGTCTGGGACCTGATCATGTCCTCGACCTACGATTTTGCGGAGCCGGGATTCATCCTGATCGATCGCGTCAACGAGATGAACAACAACTGGTGGACGGAGACCATCCGTGCCACCAACCCCTGCGGCGAGCAGCCGCTTCCGCCCTACGGTTCCTGCCTTCTCGGCTCGGTCAATCTCACCAAATTCGTGGTCGATCCGTTCACGAACGAGGCGCGCTTCGATTGGGAGGCCTACCGCAAAGTGGTCAAGGTGTTCACGCGCATGCTCGACGACGTCGTCGAGATCAACGGCTTGCCGCTGGCGCCCCAGCGGGGCGAGATCACGCGCAAGCGCCGGCATGGCATGGGGTTCCTCGGTCTCGGATCGGCCATCACCATGCTCGGCATGAAATACGGCTCGAAGAAATCGATCGAGTTCACCGAGAGCGTATCGCGCGAGATGGCGGTCGCGGGCTGGCAGGCCGGACTCGATCTCGCACGCGAGAAGGGTCCCGCGCCGATCATGAACGAGGAGTTCACGGTCACGCGCGAGATGTTGCGAAAGCGTCCCGAGATGGTCCGTGACGGCTGGCGGGTCGGGGCGAAGGTGCCGGGGAGAGTCCTGCATGCGCGTTACAGCCGCTACATGCAGCGCATCGCCGAGGTCTCGCCGGAGCTGGTCGATGAGCTTGCCGAGGTGGGTGCGCGCTTCACGCACCACACCTCCATCGCGCCGACCGGCACCATATCGCTGTCGCTCGCGAACAACGCGTCGAACGGCATCGAGCCCTCCTTCGCCCATCATTACTTCCGCAACGTGATCCGCGAGGGCAAAAAATCCAAGGAGAAGATCGACGTGTTCTCCTTCGAGCTGCTGGCCTATCGCGAGCTGGTGAATCCCCGGGCGATGCCGAACGCGCAGAATGCCGCCGAGAAGCTCCCCGACTATTTCATCTCGGCGGATGACATCGGACCGAAGGAGCACGTCGATATCCAGGCCGCGGCGCAGATCTGGGTCGATTCCTCGATCTCGAAGACGGCCAACGTGCCGACGGACTACAAGTACGAGGACTTCAAGGACATCTACCTGCATGCCTTCGACGCGGGATTGAAGGGCTGCACGACATTCCGCTTCAACCCGGAGGCCCATCAGGGCGTCCTGGTCAAGGAGGACGATCTCAAGAACACCACCTATGTGTTCACCCTCGAGGACGGGACCGAGATCGAGGCGCGCGGCGATCAGGAGATCGAGTACGACGGCGAGATGCACAGCGCCGCGAATCTTTTCGATGCCTTGAAAGAAGGCTATTACGGGAAATTCTGACATGGCTCATATCAAGATCGACAAGAAGATCGCGAAGTACCGGGTCCAAAAGCCGGAGGCGAAGGAAGCGCCGGCTGCGGCGGCCAAGGAGCCCGCGGCGAAGCAGGACAACGTCATCTGGATGCACGAGAAGCTCGAGCGTCCGGAGGTGCTGATCGGCTCGACCTACAAGATCAAGACGCCGGTGTCGGATCACGCGATGTACGTGACCATCAACGACATCGTGCTGAACGAGGGCACGCCGCACGAGCAGCGCCGCCCCTTCGAGGTCTTCATCAATTCGAAGAACCTGGACCATTTCCAGTGGATCGTCGCGCTGACGCGGGTCATTTCCGCGGTATTCCGCAAGGGCGGCGACACGACGTTCCTCGTCGATGAGCTGAAGGCCGTGTTCGATCCGCGCGGCGGCTACTGGCAACCGGGCGGCAAGTTCATGCCCTCGACCATCGCCGAGCTCGGCCACGTGATCGAGCGTCACCTGCGCACGATCGGCCTGCTCAAGGAGCCCCAGCTCGATGCGCACCAGCGCAAGCTCGTGGACCAGAAGCGCGCGGAGTTCGAGGCGCGCGCCAAGCAGACGGACGCCTTCTCCAAATCGCATTTTCCGGAGGGCGCGCAGCTCTGCACGAAGTGCAGCACGGCCGCGGTGGTGATGATGGACGGCTGCAGTACGTGCCTGAACTGCGGCGACTCCAAATGCGGGTAGATCGCCGCGGATAGATCTCCCAGCCCGACGATGCCGAAGATTGCCGCGCTATGCCTGATGCTGGCGCCGATTCTGTGTGTCCGTGCCGCGGCCCCGGACGAGGAGTCCGCCGCCGCGGCACCGGTCGCGAGCGCGCCCGGCGGACCGTTCGTGCATCCGCCGGAGCTCGAGCCGGACGTGCGTTTCTGGATTCGCGTGTATACCGAGGTCACCACCGAGCAGGGCCTCATCCACGACGATTGGAACCTCAGGCTCGTCTATGAGGTCCTGCGATTCGATCCGGCCTCCTCGCCCGCTCAGCGGGAGCGCCGCGTCGCGGAGGCCAAGACGCGCTATGCGGTGCTGCTGCGGCGGTTTGCCGCCGGCGACACCGCCAGCCTCACGCCGCACGAGCGGCGCATACTGCATGCCTTCGGCGACAAGGCGACACCGCGGGACTTTCTCGACGCCATCGACCGCATTCGCTTCCAACTCGGACAGGCCGACCGTTTCCACGAGGGATTGATCCGGGCGGCGGCTTGGGAGTCGCACATCGCCCGCGTGCTGGAGCAGCACGGCGTGCCGGCGGAGATCGCCGCGCTTCCCCACGTCGAGTCCTCGTTCAATCCGTTTGCCTACTCCAAAGTCGGCGCCGCGGGCCTGTGGCAGTTCATGCCGTCGACGGCGAAACGTTTCATGCGAGTGGACGGGATCGTCGACGAGCGGCTCGACCCCTACAGCGCCACCGAGGCGGCAGCGAACCTGATGCTTTACAACTACCGGCTGCTCGGCACGTGGCCGCTTACCGTGACCGCCTACAATCACGGGCCCGGCGGCCTGCGGCGTGCGCAGGACGAGCTCGGAACCAGCGACATCGCGGTCATCGTGAAGCGCTATCAGGGTGCGACCTTCGGCTTCGCCTCGCGCAACTTCTACGTCGCCTTTCTCGCCGCGCTCGAGGTCGATCGCAACGCCGAGAAGTATTTCGGACCCATCGCGCGTCTCCCGGACACGGAGAACACCCCCGTCGCGATCCCCGATTACATCGCGGTCGCGACGCTCGCCAAGGCTTTCAAGGTCGACATGGGCGCCCTCAAGGTGCTGAACCCCGCGCTGCGGCCGCCCATCTGGAGCGGTGCGCGGCTCGTGCCCCGCGGCTATGCGCTGCGGCTCCCCGGCGCGCAGCCCGAGTCCGCGGTCGCCGCCGCTTTGGCGCGAATTCCACCGGCCCAGCGCTACCTCGCGCAGCGCAACGACGGCGCTCATCGGGTCCGGCGCGGCGAGACGCTCGCCGCGATTGCCGCGGCGAGCGGCATGAGTTTGCCGCGGTTGCTGGCTGCGAACGGCTGGACCGCGACGCATAGGGTCGCGCGCGGCGACATCGTACGCATTCCGATGCCGGCCTCTCGCGCGGAAGTCGCCGGTGAAGCTCCCGCCGCCGCGGCGCTCGTGGAGAACGCGGCCGCTACCGAGGCCCCCGAGGCGACGCCTCCCGCCGCAGCCGAGAGCGAGCCGCCGGTCACCGCCGCGCCGAAGATCGCGGCGGCGCCGAAGGAGCCCGTCTCGCCGCGGCAGACGGGCAGCGCGGCGCTCTTGCCCGCCGGATCGCCCACGGGATCGGAGGATACGACGGACTACGCAGTGGCCGACAACGACACGGTCGTCGTGCAGGTGGACGAGACCCTCGGACATTTCGCGGATTGGAGCAAAGTCGACAGCGGCACGCTGCGCGTCTTGAACAAGCTTCACAAGAATGCCGGTGTGCGCGTCGGGCGCAGGATCAAGCTCGACCTGTCGAAGGTGAGCGCCGCCGAATTCGTCGCGGCGCGCCGCGAGTACCACCGCCACCTGCAGGAGGAGTATTTCGCCGGCCACCGCATCGCCGGCACGGAGAACTACGTGGTGAAGCGCGGCGAATCGCTGTGGATCATTGCCCAGCAACGCAACGACATGCCGGTCTGGCTGGTGGCGCAATACAACCCGGACGTCAACTTCAACGACGTGCGGCCCGGCACCACCATCACCTTGCCCCGCCTCGAAGCCATCAACCGTCAGTAGCCGCGGGCATGCAGGTAGCGCAACAAGGTCTCGTGAGCATCCGGCGCCGCGTCGAAGCGGACCGTCGTCCCGCCCTCGGCCTGGAACCCGAGCTCGATCTTCTGGCTCGATGCCATGCGCTTCAAGGTCGGTACATCGAGCTCGAAATAGGCCGTCTGTCCCCACGAAGCAACGGGATGATAGGGGCCGCGCCCAAGCGCCGGCGCATCGATCAGTTTGAGCACCATGGTGCCGTCGTCGAGCGTGAGCACGACGGCGCGCGGCCCCTTGATGTTCTCGAATTGCCAGTCGCTGGAGGGGGCGAGATGCACCCACAGCCCGTAGGTGATCGTGCCCATGTTGTCCCATTCCACCGGGCCGAGGTACGCGAAACTCATGGACCGGTTCGGCAGGGCCACGAATTGTGAGTTCGGAATGAGTTCCAAGGGCTTCTCGAGCGAGCCGACCGTCATGCCTGTGCGCTCATCGAGCGATTCGGCAGGTTTGATCGATCCTTCGGATGCGCAGCCGGCGAGCGCGAGGCTCAGGCAAAAGACTATCGGGACAGGGCGGAGGAGGGTGAGGCGCATGCGAGGATTATATCCAGTCCGTGAGCTGGAGCCGATTATGCGGCGCGCCGGCCGCGCTATAATTTCTGTGATGATCGATCCCCGTTGGTTGCAGTCAATCCGGATGTTCGCGGCAGGGTGGGTGCTCGCCGCCGGCCTTTCGGCGCCGGTTCACGCAAATGAGATCGCGGCGGCGGACCGCGTCGTGGTGCGCAAGTCCGAGCACAAGCTGTATCTGTACAGCGGCACCCGCCTGCTCGGCGCCTACCAGGTCAAGCTCGGGCTCGCACCGGTCGGCCAGAAGGAGCGCGAGCATGATTTCCGGACCCCGGAGGGTCACTATTACCTGGCGCGGCGCAACACCCGCAGCGATTACTTCCTGTCGATTCAAGTGAGCTATCCGAACAAGGAAGACGAGCTGCGCGCCCGCAAGAATCGCTGGCAGCCGGGCGGACTGATCATGATTCACGGTCTCCCCAATTACTTGAAACATTCGCCCGATTACTATGCCTCGACCGACTGGACGGACGGCTGCATCGCGCTGTCCAATTCGGATATGGTCGAGGTTTGGATGCGCACGCAAGACAACATACCGATAGACATCTATCCTTGAGGATGGGTGCCGTGTGAGAACCGCGATCTTATCCTCCGACATGGTCGATGCCCGGGTTGCGCCCAAGGGGAGCCTCGAGCACCTGTCTCAGCAGGAGATCGCCAAGCTTCTCGACTCGGGCCAGGGCGGCCTCTACCCGCTGTTTCGCGCCTGCGCACTCGCGGTCCTGAGCTCGGGCAGCGATTTGGACGATGCTCGCGCCATCTTCGAGAAGTACCGGGATTTCGATCTGCGGATCGTTCGCCGGGCCTGGGGCATCAAGCTCGAAATCAAGAATGCGCCGGCGCAGGCCTTCGTCGACGGGGAGATGATCCGCGGCTTGAAGGACCATCTGTTCGCCGTGCTGCGCGATGTCGTCTTCATCTCCAATGAGATCATGGAGAGCGGGCGATTCGATCTCACCTCCTCCCCGAGCATCACCAACGCGGTGTTCCACATTCTGCGAAATGCGCGGGTCCTGGAGCTGCAGACCCGGCCGAATCTGGTCGTGTGCTGGGGCGGCCATTCGATCCGGCGGGTCGAGTACGACTACACCAAGAAAGTGGGCTACGAGCTCGGCCTGCGGGCATCGGATGTGTGCACGGGATGCGGCCCGGGCGCGATGAAGGGTCCGATGAAGGGCGCCACGATCGGTCACTCCAAGCAGCGTATCGTCAACGGCCGGTACCTCGGCATCACCGAGCCGGGAATCATCGCGGCGGAGCCCCCGAATCCCATCGTGAGCCAGCTGGTGATCATGCCCGACATCGAGAAGCGCCTCGAGGCCTTCGTGCGGCTGGGGCACGGGATCGTCGTCTTTCCGGGAGGCGCGGGCACGGCGGAGGAGATCCTGTACCTGCTCGGCATTCTGCTCGACCCGGCCAACAGCGGCATGCCGTTCCCGGTGGTCTTTACCGGCCCGGCCGACTGCGAAGACTACTTCCGGCAGATTCACGACTTCATCGGCGCGACGCTCGGTGAGACCGCGCAGTCGCGCTACCAGATCATCATGGACGACCCGCCCGCGGTCGCGCGCGCCATGGTGCACGGCCTCGGCGAGGTGCGGAACTATCGCCGCCGTCACAGCGATTCGTACGGGTTCAACTGGCTGCTGAAGATCCCGCTCGAGTTCCAGCTGCCCTTCGAGGTGACGCACGAGTCGATGCGCGCGCTGCGCCTTGCGCGGGACCAGCCCGTGCACGAGCGTGCGGCGAATCTGCGCCGCGCGTTTTCGGGCATCGTGGCGGGCAACATCAAGGAATATGGGATCAACGCCATCGAGCGCTACGGTCCCTTCGAGCTCACCGGCGAAGCCGCGATTCTGGAGCCGCTCGATGCCTTGCTGCGGTCCTTCGTGGCGCAGAGGCGCATGAAATTCACCGGCGCGGAATACACCCCGTGCTACCGACTCGTGGCATGAGCGAGCCGCTGCACATCCGCTATCGGCTCGACCTGCCCGACGGATCGCAAAAGACCCTGGATTTCAGCTTCGATCCTTCGAGTTTCAAGCTCCTCAATCCGCCGCCCGCCGATCCGCCTTTTTGGACCGAGCTCAAATTCAACCAGTGCGCCAACTGTCCGCTCAACGAGCAGGAGCATCCGCATTGCCCGGCCGCCTTGCAGATGGCCTCGGCGCTCGAGCCCTTGAAGGCGCTCGTGTCGTTCGACACCGTCGGCGTGACCGTGCTGCAATTCGAGCGCAAGGTCTATGCCGAAACGACCGTGCAACAGGCGATGAGCTCGGTGTTCGGCCTCATCATGGCCACCTCGGGTTGTCCCTGGACCGACCGGCTGCGGCCGATGGCGCGCTTCCACGTGCCGTTCGCCGGCGATACCGAGACGCTCTACCGCAGCGTCTCGATGTATCTGCTGTCGTGCGAGCTCGTGCCCGAGGCACGCCGGCCCGATGCGCGCGACCGATTCGCGCCGCTCGAGGAGCTCTATCGCAATCTGCATCTGATCAATCGCGACATGTCGCGCCGGCTGGGCGCCGCGGCGAGCACCGATCCGGCGCGCAACGCGCTGGCGCTTCTCGACTCGTTCACGCACCTCCTGCCGGTTGCGCTCGAGCGCTCCCTCGATGAGCTCGTGCCCTTGTTCACGGGCTGGCAAAAGGGCTGATTTTCCTCGATTTAACTTACCGCGGCGGTCTCTGAGATGCGCATCGCAATGCGTCGCGAAGGCTGACGACGCCCTCGGCTTCCCTGTGACACAGTTACTGCCGCGGCCATGGCAGCGCCCTTACTGTCGTCACAACAGAGGGACATGATGAGCGACCTAAAAAATCCAAGTCGATATACCGGAGTGGACCGCCGCGCACCGCGCGTGGAGATCGGGCCCAACGGGACGCCGGTGCCTCGGGAAGCGTACAAGCCGGGTGGCCGCCATGCGGCGATCACCAACAGCCTGTACAACTGGCATAACTACAAGAACTGGGCCGACAAAGTCCGGGGCAACTGGGAAGAGAAGAAATAGCCCTCAGGCCGTCTCGGGCAGCGGATTGATGCCGGCGCTCGGGCGAGCGCGTCCTTCCTTACCTTCGAGCCACGCAAGCAGCGGGCGCCAATCCTCGAGGTCTTGCGCGACCACGTGGTGCTTCATCTCGTGGATGCCCACTCCCAGCTCCGCCGCGCGCACATAGTTCTGCGAGTCGCGCAGAGTGGCGATCACCGGGATACGCAGCGTCTCGAGGAAGCGCATCAACGACTGATAGATCAAAGTATTGCGCCGGACCCGGTTGGCGATAACCCCGATGCGGTTCTCGTCGCGCCGCACCTTTGCGATCAGCAGCAAATCCGCGATGCATCTCGAGCACGCGTGAATGTCGATGTCGGAGGGCAGGACCGGAACGATGATCGCATCGGCGGTCTTCGTCATTTCGGGCATGTGCTGCGCGGGAACGGCTGCCGGCGTGTCGACGACCACGTGCGCGGCGTCGGCGGGCACACGCATTTGCCAGGCCCGGGTCATCCGACTGTTGTGCTCGAAGGCCGCGATCCCGTGGATGAAAGGCTGTTCGGGCTTGCGCTTCTTCAGCCAGCGCGTGCTGGAGCCCTGCGGATCGTTATCCGACAGCAGCGGATGGTCACCCTGACTCGCGAAATAACTGGCGAGATTCGTGGCTATCGTCGTTTTACCCGAGCCCCCTTTAGGGTTCAGGACGAGAATTCGCTGCATTGGCGAGAGAGCCTACGCACGCGACCTCGGCCTGGCAAGTCTGTGATACCACTCACGGCCGGGGCCTCGCCCAAGCGCCTATCCTGCCCACATGGAGTGGATGCTGCAGGTTGCCGATGAGTTCGATGATGTGTGCGGGCTGCTCCGGCACGGCTGGCTGGGCCTCGTCGCCGAGATCGGTGCCTGGATGCTCGTGGGCGGCGGCATCGCGGCCGAGCTCGCGGGGCCTGCGCTGGGCGCCGAGCCCACGCTGCTCGCCGCCGCGGCCCTCACCGCCAATGCGACGGCGCTCCTCATGGTACGTCGCGCCCGGCTGGCGCCGCACCGCTGAGGCCGCGCGCAGCGCCGAAATCCTTTACGATTCGCGCATGGCAAACTCCATGCGGCATCTGTCCAAGGCGGTCATTCTGTGCGCCCTGTTGTCCGTGCTCCCGGGCTGCGGCGCGAAGCCCGGCGCATCCGGCGCGTCGAGCCCGATGCCGGCCGGCACACTGAGCACGGTCGATCTCAAGCGCGGCAGCGGCAATCCGATCGCCGCCGGTCAGTCCGCTGTCGTGCAATATACGGGCTGGCTATACGATGCTGCAGCGCCCGAGCACAAGGGCCGGCAGTTCGACAGCTCGTTGAATAGCGGCGCGCCCTTCCGATTCCGAATCGGTGCGGGTCAGGTCATCAAAGGCTGGGATCAAGGTGTCGCCGGCATGCAGGTGGGCGGCCAACGCCGGCTGGTCATTCCGCCGGATCTCGCCTACGGCGAGAGCGGTGCGGGCGGCGTCATTCCCCCCGGGGCGACGCTCGTGTTCGACGTGGAACTCGTAGGCATCGAATGAGCATCGCGGGACAGGAGCGGCTCAGCGTTCCGGGACCCGCCGGGACGCTGGAGACGATCGCCGAAGAACCGCAAAGCATCACGCAGCCTTATTACGCCGTCGTTTGCCACCCGCATCCGCTGTATGGCGGCACCATGGAGAATAAAGTGGTGTACACCGTCGCGCGGGCGCTGCAATCGGCCGGCATCGCGACGCTGCGATTCAATTTCCGAGGCGTTGGCGCGAGCCGGGGCAGCTACGACGGCGGCAACGGCGAAATCGAGGATGCGGCGGCGGTGGCCGAATCCGGGGCGGGGCGCTGGCCCGGCCGGCGGCTGATGCTGGCTGGATTCTCGTTTGGAGCATACGTTGCGCTGCGCCTCGCGCTCGCGCGCGACGCCGCGGCCCTCGATACCGCCCGACTCATCACCATCGCGCCGCCCGTGGGAACGTTCGACTTCTCCACGCTCCGCGCGCCCGCAAGTCCGTGGCTCGTGGTGCAGGGAGATGCGGACGAGGTGGTGGATCCACGCGGCGTGCTCGCCTGGGTCGAGCGGCTCGATCCTCGTCCCCGATTGGTGGTCATGCCCGGAGTCGGGCACTTCTTCCACGGCCATCTCAAGGAATTGCGGGAGGCCGTGGTCGAAGCACTCCGGAGCGGCTGAGCGCTGACTCGCCGCTCCGGACGCGGGAGTTAGTTCACCATTTCCTTGAGCGTCTTCAGCGCGGCAATGCGCACTTTCTTGCTCGCGGGCTTGGCCTTGAACATCATCTTCTCGCCGTTGAACGGGTTGATGCCTTCGCGCGCCTTCGTGGCCGGCTTCTTCACGACCTTCATCTTCAGCAGCCCAGGGAAGGTGAACAACCCATGGCTGCGCAGGCTCTTCTTGATGGCGCCGGAAAGTGAGTCAAATACGGCTCCGACCTGCTTCTTCGAGAGCTCTGTTTCCTTCGAAATGGTAGCGAGAATTTCAGACTTGGTCGGTGCTGCATTCTTTTTCGCCATATAAAATCTCCTGCTGTTGTTTGCGAACGCGGGTATTCGATCCCCACAATTTCAACTCGGCGCCGAAAATAACATAGAAAAAAGCCGATGTTTAGCGCAATCGCGAATTTTTTTTCTTCGCTCGAGCGTGTGCGAGCCTTATTTTTAAGGCTTCCGCGTCGCTAACGAGTTTCCCGGGAATCGCGGGCGGCGCCGAAGACCCTAGTTTTCAGGGACGTAGGACGGCATGTTCAACGCAGAAGTATCAAAAGCGCGCTGATCGCGATCGACACCCAGAGGAAGGAGAAGTCGATTTGTCCGATCGGCGGAATCACGCGCCGGACGCGTCGCAGGATCGGATCGCATAGCGACGCGAGCAGGCGCACACCCGGCGCGTAGCCGCTCGGTGAGAGGAAGGTCGTGATCCAGTAGAGGAGCATCGCGAACAGGTAGATCTTGAGCACCATCGCGATCAGGTCGATCACGGTGATGCGCGCGAAGAGGAGCGGATCGACGAATCCGGCGCCCGCCAGGGCGAACATCGCCTCGGTGTGCAGGGCGGCGATCAGGAGCACGGAAAGGACGGTTGCAGTGTCGATCTTGCCGATCGGCGGAAGCACACGCCGCAGCGGCAGAATCAGCCAATTGGTCACCCGGACGATGGCATCCGCCATCGGGTCGCGAAAATCGGCCCTCACGAGCTGGAACAGGAAGCGCAGCACGAACGCGAGCGTCAGCAGCCACAACAACATGTCGACGATGAAGCGGAGGGCGTCCATGGCGTGCGCTCGACCTTTAAGTCGTGCCGAACTCGGCGGCGAGCTCGGCCGAGCGGCGGTCGGCCGCCGCGACCGCATGCGCCACGGTCGAGCGCAGTCCGGCCGCGTCGAGCACTGCGAGGGCGGCCGCCGTCGTGCCGCCCTTCGAGGTCACCTGCTCGCGCAGCACCGCGAGCGGCTCGTCGGACTCCCGCGCCATGCGCGCAGCGCCATAGGCGGTCGCGAGGGTGAGCTTGTGGGCGATTTCGGTCGGCAGACCCCGCTCGTGGGCCGCCGCTTCGAGCGCTTCCATGAACAGGAAGAAGTAAGCCGGTCCCGATCCCGAGAGCGCGGTGACGGTATCCATCTGCGATTCGTGCTCGACCCAGACCGTGGCGCTGACCGCGGCCATGATGGACTCGGCCAAGGCTCGCCCCGCGGCGCCGACGCTCGGTGGCGCATACAGGCCGGTCGCGCCGAAACCGTTCAAAGCCGGCCGGTTCGGCATGGTGCGCACCACCGCGATCTGCTCTCCGAACCAGCGGGACAGCGCGGCGTGCGGGATGCCGGCCGCCACCGAGATGATCAGCGGCTTCGCCTGTGCGATATGCGGCTTGAGGGCGGCGCACACCGAGCGCATCTGCTGCGGCTTCACCGCCAGGATTACCACCTCGGCTCCCGCCGCGGCACTCGCATTGTCCGGTGCGCGCAGGATGCCGTGGGCCCGGACGAGCCGGTCCAGCTGATCCGCGCTCGGGTCGGCGACGACGATGCGGCCGCTCGGCAGGCCTTGGCGGATCAGTCCGCCGATGAGCGCGCCGGCCATGTTGCCGCCGCCGATGAATGCCAGTCTGCGAATGTTGATCATGTCTTATCCCCGGTCTTTAGCGGCTGCCGAACAGGGCCGTGCCGATGCGCACGTGCGTTGCGCCTTCCGCGATGGCCGCCTCGAAATCGGCGCTCATGCCCATGGACAGTGTATCGAGCGCAAGCCCCCGCGAGTTCAGATCCTCCAGGAGTCCGCGGAGCTTCGCAAACACGGCACGCTGGGAGGGCACGTCCGGCAGCGGCGGCGGCAGGCACATGAGGCCGCGCAGATTGAGCCTCGGCAGCTCGGCGACGCGGCCGGCGAGCTCGGCGAGCTGCACCGGATCGATGCCCCCCTTCGAGCTCTCGCCGATGAGCGCCACCTGGATGCAGACGTTGAGGGGCGGGGCATGGAAGGGGCGCTGCTCGGACAGGCGGCGGGCGACGCTCAGGCGGTCGAGGCTGTGCATCCATGCGAAGCGCTCGGCGACCGGGCGGGTCTTGTTCGACTGCAGAGCACCGATGAAATGCCACCTCAATCGCAGCGCGGCGAGCTCGTCCATCTTGCCTAAGGCCTCTTTCACATAATTTTCACCGAAATCCGTGACGCCCGCCGTGGCGGCGACCCTCACATATTCGGCAGCCTTAGCCTTCGTAACCGCGATCAAGGTAACGGAGGATGGGTCGCGGCCAGCCGCCTCGGCGGCGATTGATATTCGAGCGCGGATGCGGCTCACCTGAGCCGTCAAATTCTGCGGGCCAATTAACATATTGGGTGTGGACACCCTCTTATATACTGCTAGCGGCCGACGACGGCCGCACTGAGGAGCCGTAAATGGCGGTTGATATTGCGCAGCTTCTCGCCTTTGCGGTGAAGAACAACGCGTCGGACCTGCATCTCTCCGCCGGCGTGCCGCCGATGATCCGGGTCGACGGCGACATGAAGCGCGTCAATATGCCTGCGCTGGTGCATAAGGAAGTGCACAGCATGGTGTACGACATCATGAATGACAAGCAGCGCAAGGCGTTCGAAGAGTTCTTCGAGACCGACTTTTCATTCGAGATACCGAAGCTCGCCCGCTTCCGCGTCAATGCGTTCAACCAGAACCGCGGCGCGGGCGCCGTATTCCGCAATATTCCCTCCACCATCCTGTCGCTCGACGAGCTGAATGCTCCCAAGACTTTCAAAGACCTATGCATGCTGCCGCGCGGACTCGTGCTGGTGACCGGGCCCACGGGCTCGGGCAAGTCGACGACGCTCGCCGGCATGGTCAACCATTGCAACGACAACCGCCCCGACCACATCATTACCATCGAGGATCCGATCGAGTTCGTTCACGAGAGCAAGCGCTGCCTCGTCAACCAACGCGAGGTTCATCGCGACACCCTCGGGTTCAGCGAAGCGTTGCGCTCGGCGTTGCGCGAGGATCCCGATGTGGTGCTGGTGGGCGAGATGCGGGACCTCGAGACCATCCGTCTCGCGCTCACCGCGGCCGAGACCGGGCATCTCGTGTTCGGCACCCTGCATACGAGCTCGGCCGCCAAGACAATCGACCGCATCGTCGATGTGTTCCCGGCCGCCGAGAAGGACATGGTGCGCGCCATGATGTCCGAGAGCCTGCGGGCGGTGATTTCCCAGACCCTGATGAAGCGGGTCGGCGGCGGCCGGGTCGCGGCGCACGAGATCATGATCGGCACCCCCGCCATCCGCAATCTCATCCGCGAGGGCAAGATCGCCCAGATGTACTCGGCGATCCAGACCGGACAGGGGCAGGGCATGCAGACCCTCGATCAATGCCTGCAAGAAATGGTACAGAAAGGCGTCGTTAGCCGCGAAGAGGCCAAGTACAAGGCGCAGAATAAGGACAGCATCTAACAGGACCCTATCCATGGATCGCGATCAGTCGATACGTTTGATGCAGGACCTGCTCCGGCGCATGGTCGAAAAGAAGGGGTCCGATCTCTTCATCACCGCCGGGTTTCCTCCGGCGATCAAGGTCGACGGCGAGATACGGCCGCAATCCGATCGCTCCCTGAGCGCCGAGCAGAGCGCAACCCTGGTGCGCGCCATCATGAACGACCGGCAGACCCGGGAGTTCGATGCGACCAAGGAATGCAATTTCGCGATCGCGCCGCCGGGGATCGGCCGCTTCCGCGTGAGCGCTTTCGTGCAGCAAGGCTTCACCGGCGCGGTCCTTCGAACCATCAACGCGAAGATTCCCACGCTCGAGGAGCTCGAGCTGCCGCCGGTACTGAAGGAAGTGGTGCTGTCCAAGCGCGGCTTCGTGATCATGGTCGGCGGCACCGGCTCGGGCAAGTCCACCTCGCTCGCCGCCATGGTCGGCTACCGCAACGAGAAGACGCGCGGCCATATCGTGACCATCGAGGATCCGGTCGAGTACGTGCACGCTCACAAGGGCTGTGTGGTCACGCACCGCGAGGTGGGCGTCGACTGCGAGAGCTGGCACCTCGCGCTCAAGAATACGCTCCGGCAGGCGCCCGATGTGATTCTCATCGGCGAGATCCGCGACCGCGAGACCATGGAGTACGGCGTCCAGTTCGCCGAGACCGGCCACCTGGTGCTCGCCACCTTGCACGCCAACAGCTCCAACCAGGCGCTCGACCGCATCATCAACTTCTTTCCCGAGGAGCGGCGCGAGCAGCTGCTGATGGACCTGTCGCTCAACATCCGGGCGCTCATATCGCAGCGCCTGATCCCGCGGGAGTCGGGCGCCGGGCGCATCGCGGCCATGGAGATCATGCTCGCCTCGCCCCTGATCTCAGACCTGATCTTCAAGGGCGAAGTCGCCAAGATCAAGGACGTCATGGCGCGCTCCAACCGGCTCGGCATGAAGACGTTCGACCAGGCGCTGTTCGATCTGTACGAGGCGGGCCTCATCTCCTACGAGGATGCGCTGCGCAATGCGGACTCGAAGAACGAGCTGCGCTTGCGCGTCAAGCTCGAGAGCAAGCGCGAGATGAAGAATCCGGAAGACGGCGGTGCCTCGCTGCAGATTCTCGAGGAAGAAGAAGGACAGGTGTTCTAGCGCATGATGCCTGCCTCCTCCCCGGCTCAGGTAATGAATACCAAGCCGCTGTTCAAGCTCATGGTCGAGAAGAAGGCATCGGATCTCTTCTTTACCTGTAATGCGCCCGTGAAGATCAAGATCGAAGGCAAGATCTTTCCGGTGAACAAGCAGGTGCTGAGCCCCGAGACGGTGCGCCAGGCCGCCCTCGGCCTCATGACCGCCGAGCAGATCGAGTACTTCAACGACGAGCTGGAGATCGACTTCGCCCTCTCCGAACCCGGCTTGGGACGCTTCCGCGTCAACGTGTTCTACCAGCGCGGCTACCCCGCCATGGTGCTGCGCTACATCACCGCTGAAATGCCCCGGCTCGAGGATCTCGGCATGCCCGAAATTCTGAAGGAGCTGGTGATGCTCAAGCGAGGGCTGATCCTCATGGTCGGGGCGGCCGGCGCGGGCAAGTCGACCACCCTCGCCGCGATGATCAATCACCGCAACGAGACCTCCTCGGACCACATCCTGACCATCGAGGATCCGATCGAGTTCTTGCATAGCAACAAGAAATCGATCGTGAACCAGCGCGAAGTCGGTATCGACACCAAATCATTCTCCCGCGCCTTGCGCAGCGCCGTGCGGGCAGCGCCCGACGTGATCCTGGTCGGCGAGATCCGCGACCGGGAGACCATGGAAGCGGCGATCGCGCTCGCGGGCACCGGCCATCTCTGTATCGCCACGTTGCACGCCAACAATTGCGCCGAGACGCTCGACCGCATCATCAACCTGTTCCCGCGCGATCAGCACACCCAGATCTTTCTCGATCTGTCCCAGTACCTTCGCGCGATCTTGTCGCAGCGCCTGGTGTCCTCCAAGACCGGATCGCGGGTCGCCGCTTCGGAAGTGATGGTGAACACCCCGCATATCTCCGAGCTCATCAAGAAGGGCGACGTCGTCGGGGTGAAGGAAGCCATTACCACCGGTACCGAGCGCGGCATGCTGAGCTTCGATGCCTCGCTCTACAATCTGGTGCGGGAGGGCCGCATCGAGCTCGAGGAAGCGCTCGCGAGCGCCGACTCGCGCACCAACCTCGAGGCGAAGATCAACTTCGGCTGAGGTCTACGAGACGCTTCCGGGTGCCCGGGCGTGACCCGGCCGCCGGCGCCATTCCTGCGCGATGCCACTCGATTGATCGCTTGACCGCTCCGGCGCCGGCGGGGGATATATAGCTGGAGCGAAATTGCTACCCGATCAAGGCAGGACGGTGATCGACGGGTAGGGACGGTTGGCCGCCTCGAGCCTTCTTCCATTGGGCGCGGCCGGCACCGTCCTACCGCTCCCGCGGCAGCAAATTTTCGTACAGCGGCGGCGCCGCGGGCGCAGCGCCTGCATCCTCGGCGCTCGACCGACACTGCACCAGGTTTCCCTCGAATTCGCGGGTGCTCACATCCCATCCGAAGCGCAACGCCTGCTCGCGGCAGGCGGCCGGATCGAGGGTGAGCGCTCGCAGTGCGGCTTTGTGCAGATCTTCATCGAGCGCACCGCTCACCCCGTCGGCCACGACGTCGATCGGACCGGTGACCGGATAGGCGGCAACGGGGATGCCGCATGCCATGGCCTCGAGATTGACGAGCCCGAAGGTATCGGTTCGGCTCGGGAATACCATGATGTCGGCGGCCGCCAGATAGCGCGCCAGATCCTCCGCGAACCGGTAGCCCGCGAACACGACATCGGGACATTGGGCTTCGAGGCGCGCGCGCGCCGGCCCATCGCCGATCACGATCTTGCTGCCGTGCCACGGCATGTTGAGGAACGCCTCGATATTCTTCTCGACGGCCACGCGTCCGACGCAGGCGGCCACCGGCCGGGGCAGATTGAGAAAATCCTTGGGCGCGGGCTTGAACACCTCGGTATCGACGCCCCGCCGCCAGGTCGCGATGTTCTTGAAGCCGCGCGACTCCAGATCGCGGCGTACCGTGGGCGTGGACACCATGCAACGCGTGCCGGCGCCATGAAACCAGCGAAGGGCCCGATAGGTCAGGCCCACCGGGACGGGAAAGCGCGCCCGCAGATATTGAGGAAATTGCGTGTGGTACGACGTGGTGAAACGCATCGCGTGGCGTATGCAATGGCGCCGCGCGGCGAGTCCCAGCGGACCCTCGGTCGCAATGTGCAAGGCTTGTGGCGAGAACGCGGCGATGGCGCGGCCCACACCGCGGCCGGGGAAGATCGACAAACGAATCTCGGGATAGGTGGGGCAGCCGACGTTGCGGTAATCGCGCGGCGTGAGCATGCGTACCTCGTGCCCGAATCGGCCCAGCCACGCGGCGGTCTGAGCCAAGGTGCGCACGACGCCGTTGGTCTGAGGAAACCATGCATCGGTGACGATCATGACTCTCATGCCGCATCGAAGGTTCGCATCGCCCTGTGACGAAAAGATGACTGCGGAAGTAATGTTTTTTGACAGTCTTGCGTTGTACTTCCGGGGTTTGCGGACTTTTTTACCGTTTTGCGACGCCGATACCGGCCAAGTGCCGGATTGTCATAGGCTTGTAACGGAATTCCTATATTTGCTTCATGTCGATTTCAATGCCTTTTCACCTCCATGGAGCCCGCATGCACAAATTTTTGACGGAGTTGCGCACGCAGCGATGGGATGACCATCGCTACTACCACCACAGTCGAATCAATCAGTCGCTGCATCTTTTGAGCGCCATCAGCTTCCTGGTCGCTTACGTGATGATGTTCAAGGACCCGGTGGCGGCCGCCCTCATCGGATGGCTGGTTTCCATGGTGAGCCGCCAGTCCGGGCACTTCTTCTTCGAGCCGAAAGGGTACGACGAGGTCAATAAGGCCACGCACGAGTACAAGGAAGCCATCAAGGTCGGCTACAACTTGCGCCGCAAGGTCATCCTGCACGCAGTCTGGGCCCTCGTTCCGCTGATTCTGTGGGTGAATCCGACGTTCTTCGGGACGATGACGCCCTATGGCGGCGGCGGGGAGTTCGTGCGCCGCGTGGGCGAGATTTGGCTGTTCTTAGGTATCGGCGCGCTGCTGTTCCGTACGGTGCATCTGTTCTATTTGAGGGATGTACAGACGGGTCTGGTTTGGCTGACCAAGATCCTCACCGATCCATTCCATGACCTGAAACTGTACTGCAAGGCTCCCCTTTACCTGCTGCGCGGTGAGCTGGTCGAGCCCGTCCACGGCGAGCGGGTTTGAAGCATCTCCTTAAGTACGGCGCGCCTCAAGGAGCGGTTGGTGGTGGCCGGCTCCGCCCACCACCACTGGTCCTTTTTCATCGCCCGGGCGGCGGCTACGATGCGCTCTTCGACTTCGGCAAAGTCCGCCGCCGTGTAGTTCAGGCTGAATATAAGCCGTCCGGTGCCGACCCAGCTCAGGGCAATGCCGGCCTCGCGTAAATAGTATTGAAACATCCAGTTGTAGCGCGAGGGCTGCGTGTAGCAGACGGTCCATATCGTGGACAGGTTCGCGACCCTCACCGGAAGATGCTCGGCGCCCAAACGCTCGTTCAATCCCCGGGCGCGTGCGTTCCAAACCTCGTCGAGCTCGCGGTACAGCGCCCGCAACGGCTCAGTGTCGAGGCGCTCCAGGAACTCGCGCATCGCGCCCATCACGTAAGGATGCGAATTGAAGGTTCCGCGCGCAAAGCAGATGTCGGCGGGCCGATCATCCCGAAAACGGCGCATCACCGCGGCACGGCCGCAGAGAACGCCCACCGGCAATCCTCCCGCCACGGTCTTTCCGTAAGTGACCATGTCCGCGGGCACGCCGAAGTATTCCTGCGCTCCGCCGCGGGCCAGCCGGAAGCCGACGAAGACCTCGTCGAATATGAGCACGATGCCGCGCTCGGTGCAAACCGTGCGGAGCTTCGCGAGCCACGCGGCATAGGCGGCGCGGTCGAAATGCGCGCCGCGGCCGCTGTCGATGAGCGCAGAGTCGCCCGGGGCGTTGGCATTCGGATGCAGCGCCTGCAGGGGATTCACCAGCACGCAGGCGATGTCGCGGCGGCTTCGAAGCACCCTCAGGGAGTTCTCGTCCATCTCCTCGAGGGTGTGGGTCTGCCGTGCAGCGAGCGGATTGCCCACTCCCGGCTGCACGTCCCCCCACCAACCATGGTAGGCGCCGCAGAAGCGCACCAGGTGGCTGCGCCGCGTGTGGTAGCGGGCGAGCCGCACGGCCTGCATGACCGCCTCGGTGCCGGACATGTGGAAGGAGATCTCGTCCATGCCCGAGATCTCCAGGAGCTTGCGCACGTTGTACTCGACGACCGGATGATACGCGCCGAGCACGGGGCCCAGATCGCGCACGCGCTCGCTGCCGTGCGCGATGCATTCCTTGTAGAAGTCGTAGCCGAAAACGTTCACCCCGTAAGATCCGGTCAGATCGTAGAGCCGGTTGCCGTCGACGTCGGTGAGGGTGACGCCGGAGCTCGATTCCACGAAGACTCCGGTCTGCATGTGCTCGCGCACGAATCGGCTGAATTGAAAGGGGATGCGATAGCGGCTCGTGAATTGAAGATCGGAGATGGCCGGCATCACCGACGCCGTGAGCGCGGCGTTCCTGGGGCTGCGCGCGCCGAGCGCTTCGGCGAGCCGCATGAAGCCGGCGCGGCGCGCGGCCGCGATCGCGTCCGGCGCGTCATCGGCTCGAAACACGCGCTGCTCGTCATATTCGTAGAACGGCACCAAGCCGGCGAATCGCCGTGCCATCCGAGCGTGACCGGCGAGGGAGCGATGCTTCGCGCGCGAGAGCTGCAATCGCCGCCGCGCCTTGAGCATCAGGACGAGGAGCGCGCAGGCGCCCAACAGGTACCAAACGATGTGATCCGCCATGTGATGCCTCGATGCGCCGCAATGCGTCGGCGCGCACTTTATTGCAACCGAGTGACAGTGAGATGACTGCACGCTCCCTCATCGATCGCATCGTCCAGCAGGAAGACATCAATTTCCTGCTGACCAACCGCATACCGCGACGCCGTCTCACGCTGCTGCTCGGCTGGCTGAGCCGGATCGAGCAACCCTGGCTGTGCGCGGCCTGCATCTTCCTGTGGCGCCTGTTCTCCGATCTCGATCTCGGAGAAGCGAAGGAAACCCGCTTCAAGAGCCTGCACGCGTGCTTCACCCGCCAGCTGAAGGACGGTGCCCGTCCGGTGGATGGGGATCCGGGGCGCCTCACGAGTCCGTGCGATGCGCTGGTGGGTGCCTGCGGCCGGGTTGCGCAGGGCACCGTGCTTCAGGCCAAGGGCTTTCCCTACCCACTCGCCGACCTGCTGTGCGATGAGGATCTGGCGCGCTACTACCGGGGCGGGGAGTTCGCGACCTTGCGCCTCACCTCGAGCATGTATCACCGTTTCCACGCGCCCTACGACTGCCGCGTGGAGCAGGTCGACTACATCTCCGGCGACACGTGGAACGTGAATCCGATCGCGCTCGCGCGCGTCGAGCGGCTGTACTGCAAGAATGAGCGCGCGGTCATCCGCTGCCGTCTGCCTTCGGGCGCGCTCGTGACACTGGTGCCGGTGGCGGCGATCCTGGTGGCGAGCATCCGGCTCAATTTTCTCGATGTGCGCCTGCACTTGAAGTACCGCGGGCCGAACCGCATGCTCTGCGACGCGCCGCTCTCCAAGGGCGAGGAGATGGGGTGGTTCGAGCACGGCTCGACCATCATCGTGCTCGCGCCCTCAGGGGTGGAGCTCGCCGCGCAATGGCGCGGGGGAGGCAGAATCCGCATGGGAGAGGGGCTGATGAGGATCTCCGGGGCCCCGCGCTCCGAATAGCCCTTCGGGCCGGCGGCGGGCGGTCAAAGCGGTCTTCGGTGTCGCGTCAGCGTCGCCGCGATCGACGCGAGCACCGCCATGCGCACCGCCACGCCGCTGTTCACCTGCTCGCGGATGAGCGAATGCGGACCGTCGGCGACTTCCGAGGAGATCTCGACACCGCGGTTCATGGGTCCCGGATGCATGACGAGCACATCCGGGGAGGCGAGCCGCACACGCCGGGCGTCCAGGCCGTACTCGCGAAAGTAGGCGGCATCGTCGAGCGATGCGGCTTGCGCCATGCGCTCCTTCTGGATGCGCAGCATGATCACGACATCGGCGCCCGCGATGCCATCCTCGATGCGAGTGAAGCGCAAAGCGCCCTGGAACTCGTCCTCGCCCGGCAAAAGCGACTGTGGGGCAACGAGCCGTATGTCGGTGGTGCCGAGGGTTCTCAAGGCGCGCGTCGTGGATCGCGCGACGCGCGAGTGCTTGATGTCGCCGACGATGGCGACCTTGAGGCCGGTGAAACGCCGCCGGTGGCTGCGTATGGTGAGCGCATCGAGCAGGCCCTGCGTCGGGTGAGAGACATGTGCCTCGCCCGCGCTGATGACCGAGACATGCGGCGCGACGTGGTCGATCAGAAATTCCGGCATGCCCGCCTCGGAATCACGGATCACGAAGATGTCGGTGTTCATCGCCTCGAGCGTGTAGATGGTGTCGAGCATGGTCTCGCCCTTGGCGCGCGAGCTCGAATGCGTGTCGAGATTGAGGACGTGCGCGCCCAATCGGCGGCTCGCGAGATCGAACGAGGCGCGCGTGCGGGTGCTCGGCTCGAAGAACAGGTTGGCGAGCGTCACACCCGCGAGCTCCCGGCCTTCGTAGGCCGGTTGCCCGGGGAATCTGCGGTAGCTCTCGGCTCGGTCGAGAATCGCGGTCAGCGCTTCGCGCGTCAGTCCGTCGAGTGAGATGAGGTGGCGCAGGCCGCCCGCATCATCGGTTTGTGCACGCATTCGCGCCTCATGCTCTTTTGCTGAACCATCGTTCCAGAATGATGCGTGCCGCCGCGGCATCGACATCGCTCTTGGCGACACGCCGCTTGCGCAGACCCGACGCCCGTTCTCCCTTCAGCCGATCGAGTGCCTCGATCGATGAATAGCGCTCATCGACGAGCTCGACGGGCAGCCGGTAGCGCTCGTTGAGCTCGCCGGCGAAGCGGCGCGCGCGAGCGGCGCCGGCGCTCTCCGAATCGTCCACATTATACGGCAGGCCGACCACCAGCACGCCGGGCCGCCATTCTCGAATCACCGCATCGATGGCGTCCCAGCGCGGTCCCTCGGGTCCGCAGAGGATCGCGCGGCCGAAGGAGGCGGTGCGGCTCACGGTATCTCCGCAGGCGACGCCGATGCGCCGCCGCCCGAAGTCGAACGCGAGGACGATCTGGGGTGCGGCGGTCGAGGAGGGCGCCGCCCCCTCAGGCATTGCCGCTGATCGGACTGATGAGCGAGAGCTCGATCCCGAGAAGGCGGCCTGCCGCGTGCCAGCGCGACTCGAACGGCATGTGGAAGATGAGACCCGAGTCCACCGGCGCGCTGAGCCAAGCGTTCGCGCGGATCTCGTCCTCGAGTTGTCCACGGTCCCAGCCCGCGTAGCCGAGCGCGACCACCGCCTCCGCCGGTCCCTCGCCGCGCGCCATGGCGGCGAGAATGTCGCGGGAGGTCGTGACGTGGATGGTGTCGGAGACCTTGAGCGTCGAGTCCCATTCCCCGCCGGCCCGATGCACGACAAAGCCGCGGTCGGTCTGCATCGGACCGCCGCGCAGTACCTGCCGCTCGCTCAAGGGGCCGCCGGGAAGCTCGATCTCGAGCTGCTCGAAGATCTCGCTCATCCGCATGGGAAGCGGCTTGTTGAGGATGAGGCCGAGCGCTCCATTCTGGGAGTGATCGCAAATGAGCGCCACGGTCTGTGCGAAGTTCGGATCCCCCATCGTCGGCATGGCGATCAACAGCTGGTTCGTGAGGTAATCCGCGTCGCTCATCGGTGACCCACCCGCGATTGGACTGGAGAGAGAGTCTACGGCGATCCGCCCCGATTGGTATCGGTTCCGGCGGCCGGCTCGCCGCCGGGGTGCTCGGGGTCGGCATAAAAGACACTCGAGCCTTGCGACGCACCATCCAGGAATTGCCATTCATAGGCGATCCGGATCTGATCATGTTTTTCGGCGAGTTCCGGCGGGAATGGGTCATAGGGCGCGGCGAGCTTGAGGATGCGCATCGCCGCCTCGTCGATTTCCGCGCGTCCGCTCGAGCGGCGGATGTCGCTTTGCAGGAGTTTGCCGTCGGCGCCAATGATCACCTCGATCACCGGCGTTCCGGAGAGGTTGCGCCGGCGTGCGACGCTCGGAAAGTTGATCGTTCCCACCCGCTCGATCTTGCGGCGCCAGCTATCCAGGTAGACCGCCACGTCCGATTCCCGGGTGTCGGCCGCGATCCAGAGCTGTTGCTTGCTCTCACCGCGCATCCGCAGCTGGATCCCATCGTCGTTGGACGCCATGCCGAGATCCGGGCGATTCTCCAGCAGAAGCGGCAACTTGGAGGGCTGGTCGTCGGCGTTCGCAGCGGCGAAATACAGAATCTTGGGCGACGGGCCCCGTGTCGCGATGACCTCGTCGTCTCCGATGTCGCTGCCCGACTGCTGGGCCGCTGCGCCTTCCCCGTCCGGAATGCCCGCACGCTCGGTGGCCATCAGCGAGGAGCGCGGAATGAGCGCGCGCTCGCGCTTTAAGGTATTGCCCGACCCCAGCTGGCTGCGCTGCGCCAGGTAATGCGCGTTCGGGTTCTTCGCCGCCTGGGGCGTCTGGTCGTTCACCAAAACGACTTCGAGCGCCGGCCCCTCGCCTTCCGCCGCATCGTTTTTGGCGGTGCTGAACGTCACGCCCAGGATGATGATGCCGTGGACCAGGGCTGCCAGAAAGCACGTGGTCAGCATCCGGTCGTTCGCCGGCGGCAGACCGGCTTTCAATAGTTCGGAACTCATCGAGATGCGAGGATACCGGCGATCGCCTGCATTAGTCTGCCCCCGATGTCGACATCGTGCTTCTTGTTCAGTTCTCGGATACCGGTCGGACTCGTGACATTGATCTCAGTCACATACTCGCCGATGACATCCAGCCCGACGAAGATCATTCCGGCGGCTTTGAGATGCGGTCCGATGATGGAGCAGAGCCAGCGGTCGCGATCGTTCAGGGGTCTCGACTGGGCGCGCGCGCCCGCCGCCAGGTTGCCGCGGTGATCGGCGGCATCCGGCATTCGCTGCAGTGCAAAGGGCACGGGCTCGCCGTCGACCAGGATCACGCGACAATCCCCGTCGGTGACGATCTGCGGCAGGTAGCGCTGCACGATCGCATACTGCCGGCCGTAATCGGTGAGCGTCTCGAAAACCACGTTGCGATTCTTGTCGCCTTCGTCCAACACGAAAATCGACCGCCCTCCCATGCCATGCAGCGGTTTGCAGACCGCCTTGCCGTGCTCATGCAGAAACTCCGCCATGGCGCGCATGTCGCGCGTGATCAAGGTGGGCGGACAGCACTCGGCGAACCAGGCCGTGTAAACCTTCTCGTTCATGTTCCGCAGGCCCTGCGGATCGTTCACCACCAGCGCGCCCGCGAGCTTCGCCCGATCGAGGACGTAAGTGCTGTAGATGTATTCGAGGTCGAACGGTGGATCCTTGCGCATCAGGATCACCTCGAACTCCCCAAGTCTAGCGGGCGTGCGGGGTCCGCGAGCGAACCAATTGCGCAAATCATCGAATACCTCGAGCGGCGCGAGCCGGCCCCAGGCGACCCCGTCGCGCAGCGACAGGTCACCGAGCTCCGCATAGTGAAGCTCCCATCCGCGGGCCTGCGCCGCGAGCAGGATCGCGAGCGTCGAGTCCTTGGCCGGGTTGATGGACTCGATGGGGTCCATGACCACGATGAGCCGCCCTGCAGATGCCATTCTCGATCCTCCGAACGCCAAACGAATTCCGATTCCGACGCAGCAGAGTCTAGCGCAAGCGCATCGGGCGACGTTTAAGTGAAAAACTGTGAACCACGCCTCCGTTGTTTGCCCTGTATTGCCTCGAAATGTCGGTGCCCCACCGTGGCTTGCCAGCGCCGGATATGTTAAAAAGCCACGAGATTCCAGCACCTACGAGCGCAAGGCGCCCGCGCAAGCGAGCCCGAGGACTTTCAAGTTCCATGCAGAGCATGATGAGCAACGGCAAGCCGAAACTGGCGGGACTGAAGGTCCTCGTGATCGACGACAGCAAGACCATCCGGCGCACGGCCGAGACGCTCCTGACCAAGGAGGGCTGCGAGGTGTTCACCGCGGTCGACGGCTTCGACGCCCTGTCGAAGATCGCCGATCATCAGCCCGACATCGTGTTCGTCGACATCATGATGCCCCGGCTCGACGGATATCAGACGTGCTCGCTCATCAAGCACAACAAGGTGTTCAAGCAGATTCCGGTGATCATGCTCTCGAGCAAGGACGGCCTTTTCGACCGCGCACGCGGCCGCATCGTGGGCTCGGAGCATTACTTGACCAAGCCGTTCACCAAGGACGAGCTCCTCGGTGCAATTGAAGCCCACGTCGGGAAATGACGGAGAACCTAAGGATGGCGCTCATTCTCATCGTCGACGATTCGCCCACCGAGGTGTTCGTCATGCAGAAGGCCCTCGAAAAGCACGGGTTCAAGACCGCCTCGGCCGAAAACGGCGAAGAGGGAATCCGCAAGGCGAAGGCCATGAAGCCGGATCTGATCTTCATGGATATCGTGATGCCCGGCGTCAACGGCTATCAGGCCACTCGAATGCTGAACAACGATCCTGAGACCAGCCTCATTCCCATCATCATGGTCACCACCAAGGGGCAGGAGACGGATCGGGTGTGGGGCCTGCGCCAGGGGGCCGTCGACTATCTGGTCAAGCCGGTGTCCGCCCAGGCGCTGGTCGAGAAGGCTCAGGCCGCGCTGGCCGTATGACGAGCACGAGCAGCGGGAACGACACAAGCCTCAAGAGCTTGCGCGACCGCCCCTTCGAGCTTCTCAAGGAGATGGAGAGGCGCGCGCGGCCGGTCACGGCTGCGAGCGCGCAGGACGCGGCGGACGGCCGGGAATGGGTGGGCGTGGCGTGCCGAATGGGCGGGGAGACTTTTCTGATTGCACGTGAGGAAACTCGTGAGGTGCTCGGGTATCCGGCGGTCATCACCCGCATTCCGGGCGCCAAGAGCTGGGTGAAGGGGCTCGCGAACATACGCGGCTCGCTCCTGCCCATGCTGGATCTCAAGCAGTTTCTCGGCAGCGGTGCGACCCACGCCGGGCGCAATACCCGCATCGTCGTGGTCAATCATCGCGACATACCGGCCGGGCTGATCGTCGACGAGGTCCTCGGATTCCGCCGCTTCGGAGAGACCGAATTCAACTCCGAGGCACCTCCCACGGTGATTCGCTGCGAGAGCTACCTCGCGGGCGCCTTTCGGCGGGGCGGCGAAGTCTGGCCGGTGATCAGCTTGAAGAGCCTGGTGGAGAGCCAGAGCTTTTTGCAGGCGGCGAGCTGAATGCGGGACACTGTCGCATGAAGGGCCCCGAGCTCACTCCGCGGTCGAATCTCGCACCGATGCTCATCGTCGTGATCGGCGCCTGTGTGGCCGGCGCGCTCCTGTTGACGCTGCTCGGGCACCCGGGCGCGCCGCCGGCTGCCGCCTTGGGCGATCCCGTCACGCTGGTCACCGAGCGCATCCCCTTTGAAGCGCAGAACGCGCTGCGCGGCGAGCTCGGCAGCTTCGATGCCCTCGGCAAGAGCATGGCCCGCCTGAAGAGCATGACTTCGGGCGGCGCGGCTGCGAGCCTCGAGCCCAACCTGAGCAAGCTCGATGCCGGCGTCGCGGCCGTCGAGGGCGGCCGCGCCGCCGTCGAGACCATCCAGACGGCCAACCAGGAGACGCGCGAACTCGCGCCGAAGCTGCTATCGGAGCTCGGCGATCTGGCGAGCGCCGTCGGGGTGCAGAAGCTCGAGGGTATGAGCCGGTATCTCGAGCGGTTCGAGCTGACGGTGCAGCGGATCCAGCAGGAGCTCAACGGGCTGGCCTCGGGCGTGAACGATGCGGCGCCCACGGCGCAGCGCCTCGCCGACAGCCTCGAGTTCCTGAATCAAGTGATGCGCGGATTGTCCGGCGAGGAGTCCGGGATGGCGCTGTCGCGCGTCACGGGTGCCGATGCGGAGCAGCGTCTGAAGACGGTCGTACAGCGCAATCAGCAATTCGCAACGAGCGTGCGCAAGGCGATCGGTGCCGCGGAGACGCTGTCGAAAGCGCAGACCGCGGCTCGCTCGCTGCCGGCCTTGTCGAGCGCGCTGACCGCGCAGCTCGGTGGCGTTCCCTCGACGGCCGCCGAATCCACCGCGAGCTACAAATACGGCGTGGCGGGCCTGCTCGTGCTGGCGGTGCTCGCGTTGGCCGCACTCTTCGCGGTGCTGCGCAAGTCCGTCACCCAACGCCGCACGAGCGAGCTGCGGGTGCGCGAGAACGAGCGCAACCAGGAAGCGATCATGCGCCTGCTCGACGAACTGTCGAGCCTGGCGGACGGTGATCTCACGGTGCAGGCGACCGTGACCGAGGACATCACCGGGGCCATCGCCGATTCCATCAACTATGCGATCGAGGCGTTGCGCGAGCTGGTCGCCACGATCAACGACAGCGCCATTCAGCTCGACGGCGCCACCCGGCAAACACAATCCGCGGCCGCACATATGGCCAAGGCGAGCAGCGCCCAATCGCGCCAGATCACGGCCGCGAGCGAGTCCATGGTCGACATGGCCTCGTCCATCGAGGAGGTCTCGAACAACTCCGAGCGCTGTGCGGATGTCGCGCGCCATTCGGTCGACATCGCCCATAAGGGCGGCGATGCCGTGCGCCGCACCATCGACGGCATGAACGCCATCCGCGAGACCATTCAGGAAACCAGCAAGCGCATCAAGCGCCTGGGGGAGAGCTCGCAGGAGATCGGCAACATCGTCGAGCTCATCAACGACATCGCCGAGCAGACCAACATTCTCGCCCTGAACGCCTCCATTCAGGCCTCCATGGCCGGCGAAGCCGGACGCGGATTCGCGGTGGTGGCGGACGAGGTGCAGCGTCTGGCGGAGCGTGCCGCCAACGCCACCAAGCAGATCGAGGTTCTGGTGCGCACCATTCAGACCGACACGAACGAGGCCGTGGTCTCGATGGAGCGCAGCACCACCGACGTGGTCGGCGGAGCGCTGCTCGCGGAGAACGCCGGCGCCGCGCTCGAGGAGATCGAGCAAGTCTCCAATCAGATCGCGAGCCTCGTGCAGAATATCTCCGCGAGCGCACGTCAGCAGGCTGCAGTGTCCGGCAACATCTCCAAGAGCATGCAGGTGGTGCGCGAGATTTCGACCCAAACGGCCGAGGGTTCGACGGCGACCTCCGCCTCGATCGCCAAGCTCGCCGCCTTGTCCGCGCAGTTGCGCAAGTCCGTATCGGGCTTCCGCTTGCCCGACTACGGTGCCGGTACCACGACCCTTGCGGGCGAGACGCTGAACGGCCATGCGAATACCCTCCCGGCCGGCAACGGTGCGGCGGGCGCGGCCGGCGGTCTCGGCAGCGTCGCCGCAGCGCCGGGTCTGAGCGGTCCGAGCGGACAGCCCGGCGCGGGCAATTCCGGGAAAATGCGCAAAGCGAGCGGTGCAGGCGCCCGCGCGTAGCGGCCGATGTCGATTCCGATGACCGATATCAGATCCCAAACGTTGCATTTCGTCTCCAAGGAGCTGGCGACCACCTTGAACGAGGCCCGAGCCGCGCTCGAGGCCTATGCCGAGCGGCCGGACCAGAACGCGTTGCTCGAGAAGTGCGCCGATCAGCTGCACCTCGCGCACGGCGTGCTGCGTCTGGTGGAGGTTTACGGCGCGGCATTGCTCGCCGAGGAGATGGAGCACGTAACGCGCTATCTGCTCGTGTCCGGGGCGGACCAGAAGCGGCACGGCGACGGGCTCGATGCGCTGATGCGCGCCATGGTGCAGCTGCCGACCTATCTCGAGCGCGTGCTTTCGGGGGGACGGGATCTCGCGCTGGTGCTCCTGCCGCTGCTCAACGACCTGCGCTCGGTGCGCGGCAGCCCGCTGCTCTCGGAGGGCACGCTGCTGCTCCTCAACTTGAAGTCGGATCAGCCGGCTCAGCCGCTGCCGCAGCCGACGGACGAGCAATCGATCACCGTGACGCAGTGGGCGCGACGGCTGCGTCCGCGCTTCCAGGTCGGCCTGCTCGGCTACATTCGCGGCGAGCGGCCGGTGCAGAACCTCGAGATCCTGGCCAAGGTAGCCGAGAAGCTCGAGCAGGTCGCGACGACGCAGCCGGTGTTTCAGCTCTGGTGGGTCATCGGTGCCGTCCTCGAGGCGCTGCGGGCGAACGGTCTCGAGGGCAGCGCCACACTGAAGCGGCTGCTCGGCCAGGCAGACCGCCAGATCAAGCTGCTCTACGAGGTGGGGGAGGCGCAGTACTGCCAACAGCCCCCGATCGACCTGCTGAACAACCTTCTCTACTACGTGGCGCGTGCGACCACCACAGATGGCCGGATCGCCGCCGTGCGTGCCTCGTTCCGGCTGTCGGAAATGCTGCCGGTCGATGACTCCATCGAGCAGGAACGCGAGAGCTTATCGGCGCCGAGCGTCAAGCTCATGCGGACGGTGGCCGCCGCGATCAAGGAGGATCTGTCCAAGGTCAAGGATGTCCTCGATATCTTCGTGCGCCGAGGCGGCGGACGACACGAGGAGTTGATTCCGCAGCTCGACCTGCTCAAGAAGATCAGCGACACGCTCGGGGTGCTGGGGCTCGGGGAGCTGCGCCAGCGGGTCCAGCAGGAAATCTCGGAGCTGGCGAACAGCTTGAGCGACGGCAAGAATCCGTCCGAGGCCGAGCTCGTCAAAGTGGCCGGTGTGCTGCTCTCGGTGGAGGACAGCCTGGACGACCAGCTCGTGCGGCTGATCCTGCCGGCCGCGGGCCCCGGGGTCCAGGCCGCGGGGGCCGAGGAACCGGATTTCGATTTCCGGCAGGTGAGCGAGGCGGTGCTGCGCGAATGCATCGTCAACCTGGCGCGCATCAAGGAAGCGGTTTCCATCGCGGTACAAAAGCCCAATGAGTTCTCCCCGCAGGGACTCGATAATGTCCCGCAGCTCCTGCGCGGCATTACCGCGGGACTTCTGATGCTCGGCAAGGGCCGTGCGGTCGAGCTGATGGATGCGATCGGCGGCGAGGTCCGCAAGCTGATCGAGCCGGGCGCCGGCGTGCCGGACGCGCTGCGCCTCGAGCGCATCGCCGATGCGATCGTGAGCATCGAGTACTACATGGAGACCCTGCAGAACGGTCGCGCCGATCCCTGGTACATGCTCGACAACGCCGAGATGTGCATCCGGGCGCTCAACGCCGATACCCGCACGCACGTGCCCGTCGATCTACCGGAGGATCCCTCGCTGTCGGACGCGGAGGTCGCGCGGACGCTCGAGATCGATGCGGGTGCGGCGACTGCCGTGCTGGAGGAGCGCGCGCGCCGCGCGCAGGCCGCGACTCAGCCGGTAATCAGCCCCGCCGAAGCGGATGCGGTCGATCCGCAGTTCGTCGAGCTTTTCATCGAGGAGGCGAGGGAGGAGATCGCCTCCATTCAGCAAACGTTCCCTCTGTGGGACCAGAACCCCATGGATCTGGAATCCCTAGCCTCCTTGCGGCGCAGCTTCCACACGCTCAAAGGTTCTGGACGCATGGTGGGGGCGCGGATCGTGGCGGAGTTCGCATGGGCGATGGAAAATCTGCTGAACCGCATCATCGACAAGACCCTGTCGCGCACGCCGGGCATGATGGCGCTGCTGCGCAATGCCGTTGCCGCCTTGCCGCAGCTGGTCGAGCAGCTGGAGAGCGGCGGACAGACTGCGGCGCCGGTCGAGGCGCTCATGTCGCGGGCATTCGCCTTCGCGGATGGCCGCGATGCCGACCAGGCGGCGACGCTCGCGGCGGATGATCACGGCGAGACCTTCGCGAGCATGGCGCCGGCTGCCGCTGCGACACCGGCTGCCGGCCCCCAGATGGCGCCGGCGGCGCCCGCGCGCGAGCCCGAGGAGCGGGCCCGGCCGCAGAGCCGCCCATGGACCCGCAGCTGCACGAGATCTACAGCAAGGAGGTCTCGAGCCACCTGGCGGAGATCCGCAATTATCTGCGCCGGCAGGCGGGCCTGCCGGCGCCGCACGAGTTGCCGGAGTCCGTGTACCGCGCCATTCACACCTTGAGCGGCAGCTCGAAAATGGCCGAGGCGCGCCACGGGATCCGCATCACCGAGCCGCTCAATCATTACATGCGCAAGGTGTTCGACAACGGCCGGGGCCTGTCGGATGCCGCGCTCGCCGTGCTCGCCGATTCGGTGCGGGCCATCGACGACGTGGTGTCGCACATCAACGAGTCGACCGGGTTCTTCGAGGACCAGCCCTCGCTGCTCGAACGCCTGCGGCAGCTCGAGGCCGAGCTCGAGGCAGAGCTCGCGCATGAGGCGATCGCGGCGAGCTCATCGGCGCTCGTGCCGCAGATCGCGGATTCGCAGGCGGCGCCTCGCAACGCCCGCGGCACGCCGCCGGTCGCGCGCGCTCGAGGAGTTCGATCACGAGATCGCGAACATCTACTGCGAGGAGGCGACCGAGCTGATCGAGGCGTCGGAGACCTCGCTCTCCGCCTGGAATCGCGACCGCAAGGACAAGCAGCGAGTCGCCGAGCTGCAGCGGACATTGCACACGCTCAAAGGCGGGGCGCGCATGGCGGGCATCCTGGCCATGGGCGACTTGAGTCACGAGCTCGAGACGCTGGTGATCCTGATCGACGGCGGCACGGTGGCCGCGGACGATCATGCGTTCGTGGTGATGCAAGCGAGCCTCGATGAGCTCGCGCGCATGCGCGATCTGGTCAGCACGGGCGTTCTGCCCGCCGCGGCGCAGGCGTTGCTCGGTCAGATTCGCGAGCTGAGCGGCGGCGTGTCGCCGGCTCCGAGCGCCGCGGCCGCGCGCGCAACGGCGGCGGCGGAGCCTGCGGTGCGCGCGGCGGCGCCCTCCGAAAAGCTTGTCGCCGCGCGAAGAGCCGGTTTCACGGGCGGCGCCGGCCCCTCAGGCCGCTTCACGAGGACTCGCTGCAGTCGCTGTCGGTGTCCGAGGATGCCCTGTCGCAGCTCGAGACCACCAGCGGGCCCATTCTGCCGGGACGCGAGAGTGTCCCGACGGAGCGCGTCGAGATGGCGCGCGTGGACGCGGACCTGCTCGATGTGATGCTGAACAACGCCGGCGAGGTGAGCATCTTCCGCTCGCGCCTCGATCAGCAGGTCAATTCCATCGACTTCAATCTGGCGGAGCTCGCGCGCACCGTGACGCGTCTCAAGGAACAGCTGCGGGCGCTCGAGATCGAGACCGAGGCGCAGGTGCTCAACCGCCATCAGGAGGAGCACGATCCGCATCGACGACGATTTCGATCCGCTCGAGCTCGACCGCTACTCCTCGATTCAGCAATATTCGCGCGCCCTCGCAGAGACTGCGGGCGACGTCGCGAGCATCCAAGGCCTGCTCGAGACCCTGACGCGCGAAGCGCAGAATCTGCTGACCCAGCAAGCCCGAACCATCACGGAGCTGCAGAACAGCCTGATGCGCACGCGCATGGTGCCTTTCCAGCGGCATGTTCAGCGCCTCACGCGCCTGGTGCGTCAGGCCGCCAACGATACCGGCAAGCGCGCGGAGCTCGTCGTGCAAGGAGCCGCCGCGGAGCTGGACCGTCAGATGCTCGAGCGCATGGTGCCGCCGCTCGAGCACATGCTGCGCAATGCCGTCGTGCACGGCATCGAGCCTCCCGAGCGCCGCGCGGCGCTCGGCAAGCCCGACGTCGGACGCATCGCGGTGAGCCTGACGCGCGACGGGGCGGAGGTGGTGATCGTGGTGGCCGACGACGGCAGCGGCATCAACGTCAAGCTGATCCGCGAGAAGGCCGTGGCGCTCGGCCTCGCCGACAGGCACTCCAAGCTCACCGACGAGGAGGCCATGCAACTCATTCTCGAGCCGGGGTTCAGCACCGCCGGCCGCGTCACTCAGGCGGCGGGTCGAGGCGTCGGAATGGACGTGGTGGCCACCGAGGTCAAAAAGCTCGGCGGCGGCTTGTTCATCGAGTCGACGCTCGGCAAGGGATCGCGCTTCACCATCCGCCTGCCGTTCACGCTCGCGATCAGCCAGGCACTGATCGTGCGCGTCGCCGAGGAAGTGTATGCGCTGCCGCTGGCGACCGTGGAAGGCGTGGTGCGATTGCCGCGCAACATCGTCGCCCGTCATCTCGGCAAGGACTCGCCGCTGTTCGAGTACGGCGGCCAGAAATATCGGTTCCAGCAGCTCGGCACGTTCGTCGGTCTCGGTGCGACCCGGCTGCCGGAGACGGACGTGTCGATGTCCGTCGTGCTGATACGGGCGGGCGAGCACTCCACGGCGCTGGTTACGGACGAACTGGTCGGCAGCCGGGAGATCGTGGTCAAGTCGCTCGGCCCGCAGATCTCGGGAATTCGCGGCATCGCCGGCGCCACCATCCTCGGCGACGGACGCATCGTCGTCATCCTGGACATGGGCTCGCTGGTTCGCTCGGAGTGGCGCGCGCGACCTGCCGACACCACGGTGCTCGAGCAGCGCGATCGCCGCACGTTCGCCCTCGTCGTGGACGACTCCATCACGGTGCGGCGGGTCACGCAGCGGCTGCTCGAGCGCAACGGCATGCGCGTGCTGACGGCGAAAGACGGCGTCGATGCGGTCTCGCTGCTGCAGGAGAATTTGCCCGACATCATCCTGCTCGACATCGAGATGCCGCGCATGGACGGATACGAGGTCGCGGCGCACGTGCGCAACGATCCGAGACTCAAGCACATACCGATCGTCATGATCACCTCAAGGGTGAGTGAGAAACACCGCGCACGAGCGATCGAGCTCGGCGTGGACGACTACCTGGGCAAGCCGTATCAGGAGAGTCAGCTGCTCGACGCCATCGAGCCGCTCGTGAACCGACGCAGCGCCGTCGCCCGGTAAGGATCGCATGTCCGACCTGCGCGACGAGCTCTACAGCCTTCTGGTGCCCCTTGCCGGGGAGCGGCTCATCGTTCCGCGCGCCTGCGTCGCCGAGGTGATCGGCTTCCAGACGCCGGTCCAGATGACCAATGCGCCGGCCTGGTACGCGGGGCTCGTCAATTGGGGCGAGCGCAGCGTGCCGGTGGTGTCGTTCGAAGCCGCCATGGGCCAGCCCCTGCCCGGGGTCTCGAGCCGTACGCGCATCGTCATCTTTCATGCCACCTCGGGACTTCTTCCGGGGGGCTGCTTCGGCATGCTCACCCAAGGTTTTCCACAGTTCGTGCGCGTCAACGCCGACGTGATCCGACCGGACGCCGGACGCGGTTTCGGCGACCGGGTGCCGGTGATCTGTCAGGTGCGCATGGTCAACGAGACGCCGCTCATTCCCGACCTATCCCGTCTCGAGCAGCTGATCGCCGAGGAGACCTCCGTCATCACCTGAGAAGTCGCCGTAGCGCGTCTGCAGCCAGGCGAGCGCGGCGATGGCGGCGGTTTCGGTGCGCAATACGCGAGGGTCCGAGGCTCATCGCATGGAAGCCCGCGAGCCGAAACGCCTCGATCTCCTCCTCGTCGAATCCGCCTTCCGGCCCGATTGCGACCGCCACCTCCCCGCCGACCTCGGAGGCGGCGGGAATCGAGGGCGCATCGGGCTCGAGCAGCAGGCGCACGCCGCCCGCCGCAAGGCCGCCCAGATAGTCGGTCAGCCGCCGCGGTGCCTCGATGCCCGGCAGCCGATTGCGCCCGCATTGCTCGCAAGCGCTCACGGCGATGGCGCGCCAATGCGCCGCCTTCGAATCCGCCTGGGCGGCCTCCAGACGCACGACGCCGCGGCGGCTCTGGACGGGAATGATCCGCGCGACGCCCAGCTCCGTCGCCTTCTGCACGATGAGGTCCATGCGGTCGGCGCGGGCGATGCATTGCACGAGCGTCACGGCGATCGGCGATTCCCGGTCGAGGGCGCGTGCCTCGCCGAGGGCCACCGCCACCTTGGTGCCGCGCACGCTCTCGACGCTCGCGGCGAACTCACGCCCATCGCCCGCGAACAACATCAGCTCATCGCCGCCGCGCACCCTCAAGACCTTGGCGAGGTGCACGCCGGCGGCAGCGGGCAGCTCGATGCGGGCGCCTGCGCTCAGGGGGGCGTCCACATACACTCGGCTCAGACGCACGTCGCGACCGCGGCGTTCATAGGCGCACGATTGTCGCATATGCTGGCGGCGAGACCTCTTTGGACACGGATGAGCGAATTGCACGTAGATCCCACAAGCGGCGTGCTGCGCGAGGCGCGTCAGGTGTCCTCGCCGAACTACGATTCACGGCCGGCCGGCACTGCCGCCGACCTCATCGTGGTCCATGGGATCAGCCTGCCGCCCGGCGAATTCGGCGGCCCATGGATCGATCGGTTGTTCACCAACTCGCTGCCCGTCGACGGCGCATCCGTATTTCGCCCAAATCGCCGGCGGTCGCGTCTCGGCTCATTTGTGCATTCGCCGGGACGGCGCGATCACTCAGTACGTCGGATTCAACCACCGCGCATGGCATGCCGGGCGTGTCGTGCTACGAGGGCCGGGAGGCTTGCAACGACTTCTCGATTGGCATCGAGCTCGAGGGGACGGATACCGTGGCCTACGACTCGAGGCAATACGCGGCGCTTGCCGAGGTGGTCGCGGCGCTTTGCCGTGCTACCCCTCGCTCGATCCGGCGCGCCTCGCCGGCCATAGCGATATCGCCCCGGGCCGCAAGACCGATCCCGGGGATCGCCTTCGACTGGACGCTCGCGCGCCGCGCCATTGCCGCCGCCTGGCACCCGATAGAACATAATCCGGGCGCTCCGCGCACGGCCGGCCGCGCGCAAGGCGGACATCAACGTGATCCGCGTCACCTTAGCCCCAGCAGAATTTCCTCATAAACGCCGACATATCCGGTAGGAGGCGGTGCGTTCTTCCTCCACGCTGTGGCACGCCCGTGCGTTTCGGGTCTATTTTCTGGAGGTCGCGTTGATTCGTTGGTTTGCGGACCTCCCGATCGAACGCAAGTTGCGCGTCGTAATCGGAGCCCCGGCGCTCGCCGCGTTCGCCGTGGCGCTGTTCATGCACATCGCCTCGAGTCTCGTGCATGCGCGCGAGGACCTGCGGCGATGCTCGACGCGCATCGCGCGCGTCACCGGAGTCAACGTGATCAAGGCGCTCGAAGCCGGGGACGACAAGGCAGCCATGAATGCCCTGAGCGCGTTGCGCCAGGAGCTCATCCCGAGCGGCGTCGACATCTCGCTTCCCGACGGCCGCACGCTTGCCAGCTATGATCGCCTCACCGATGCCGGGCACGATATTCGGATCGACCCGTTCTCGAAGACCCTCCCCTCCTTGCGGCTGCGGGCGCCCGCCGATTTCGATCCGGCACAGCATCCGGTCGTCGATTTCGAGCGGGAGGCGTACAGGTCACCGCGGCCGCCGTCGCCGACGGAAAGATCGTCGGCCTGGTACGCATCACCGCACCGCTCGACGCCGTCTATCCGGACTGGATCAGCTTTCTTCTCACCACCGCCGCCGGCCTGACGGCCGCGCTGTTCGGCTCGTACTGGGTCGCCGCGCGGCTGCAGCAGCAGATCTCGGGCCCCATCGTGAACCTCGCGCAAACGATGAAACGGGTTTCGCTCGAAGAGGACTACACCCTGCGTGTCGAGGGCTGCCCGCAGGATGAGATCGGCTCGCTGATCGAGGGATTCAACGCCATGTTGAGCCAGATCCGGCAGCGAGACACGCGCCTCGAGCGCTACCGGCAATTCCTCGAGCAACAGGTGGCGGAACGCACCGTAAACCTCGGCAACGCCAACCGCGAGCTCAAGCAGGCCATCGCCGATGCGACCGCGGCAAAGGAGGCAGCCGAGCGGGCGAGCTCCGCGAAGAGCGAATTTCTGGCGCGCATGAGCCACGAGATCCGGACGCCGATGAACGGCGTGATGGGAATGTCCGAGCTCCTGCAGGGCACCGAGCTCTCGCCGCGCCAGCGGCGCCTGGCGGAGACCATCACGCGCTCCGCCGAGGGCCTGCTGCAGATCATCAACGACATCCTGGACTTCTCGAAGATCGAGGCGGGCAAGCTCGAGCTCGAGCAGATCGACTTCGCCCTGCGCGAGATCATCGAGGAGACGATCGAAATTTTGGGAGTACGCGCCCGGGCCAAAGGACTCGAGCTGCGCTGCGAGCTCGAGCCCGCGGTGCCCGCCGCCGTACGAGGCGATCCCATGCGTCTGCGGCAAGTGCTGATCAATCTCGCCGGCAACGCCATCAAATTCACCGAGGCCGGAGAGGTCGTCGTGCGCGTAAGCTCGCCGGGCACCGCCGGCGGGCTGAGGTTCGAGGTCATCGACACCGGTATCGGCATCGCCGAGGAGGCGCAATCCCAGATCTTCAGCGCGTTCAGTCAGGCTGACTCATTCACGACGCGAAAGTACGGTGGAACCGGGCTCGGCCTCGCCATCTGCCGGCAGCTCGGTCGCGCTGATGGATGGCACGATCGGCGTCGACAGCGAGCCGAACCGCGGCTCCCGGTTCTGGTTCGAGATTCCGATGGAGCGGGCACTGGAGCCGGAGAAGTGCCTCGCCGAGAGCAGCTCGACCGCCTCCGTGCCGCGGCTCGCGGCTCGCGCTGCAGAGGGTCCCCTGATTCTGCTGGTCGAGGACAACGCCGTGAACCGGGAAGTGGCGGTGGGGATGCTCGAGAATCTGGGATATCGGACGGAATGCGCGGTCAACGGGCTGCTGGCTCTCGAATCGGTGGCCGAAACCGTCTATGCGGCGGTCCTGATGGACTGCCAGATGCCCGTCATGGACGGTCTCAGTGCCACGAGGGAAATCAGGCGTCGTGAGGCGAAGTCCGGTGGCCGCATTCCCATCATTGCGCTGACGGCCAATGCCATGGAGGGAAATCGGGAGCGGTGCCTCGATGCGGGGATGGACGACTTTCTTCCCAAGCCGTTCAGCCAGGCGCAACTCCACGAGGTGCTGCGGCGCTGGGCTCCAACGGTCCGCGCACCGGAGCCGGGCGAAGCGCCGCCGCTGCCGCGCGATGCCCCGTCCGCGGTCATCGACACCGGGGTGTTGCGGGATATCGAGGCGCTCGGGCGGCCCGCGCTCCTCGGCACGCTCATCGATCTGTACCTCGAGCATTCGCGGCCGTTGATGCAGACAATCGAGTCCGCCGTGCGCGACCGCAAGACGCCGGGCCTCGTCCAGGCGCTCCACACACTGAAGTCGAGCACCGCCAACTTGGGCGGATCGCGCCTTACCGCGCTGCTCAAGGAATGCGAGAGCCTGACGCAGGAGGGGAAGCCCGCGGCCGCGCAACTCGCCGGGCTGCCCGCCGCATACCGTGAATTTTGCGAGGCGCTGATGCGCCGGCGATCGGCCGCGGCGGCGTAGCGGACACCCACAATGACCATCCTCGAGCCCATCGCCGACCCCGCTCCCACCGTGCTCATCGTCGATGATGATCCCGGAGCCCGCCTGCTGCTGTCCACCGCCCTGGAGATGGCCAGCTTCCGCGTCATTTCCGTCGCGAGCGGCCTCGCCGCGCTGGACGCCTTCCGCGCGCAGCCCGTCGACTGCATCATTCTCGATGTGGTGATGCCCGGCATGAACGGCTTCGAGACCTGCAGCGCACTGCGCGCACTGCCTCAGTGCCACCACGTGCCCATCCTGATGCAGACCAGTCTCGAGGACATGGATTCGGTGAATCGCGCCTACACGGCCGGCGCGACCGATTTCTCCTCGAAGGGCATCAACCCGATGCTGCTCGCCCAGCGGGTCAAATTCCTGGTGCGCACCAAGCGCACCCAGGACCGGCTTGTCGAGAGCGAGGCGCAGGTCCGCTATCTGGCCTATTTCGACCCGCTCACCGGATTGCCGAATCGACAACGGCTCAAGCACATCCTCGCCGATCAGGTCGAATGGGCCATGCTGCGGCAGAGCGGCCTCGCGATGCTGATGCTGGACATCGATAACTTCTCCCAGATCAACGACACGCAAGGTCCGGGCGCCGGAGATGCCGTGCTCAAGGAAGTGGCGAATCGCCTGCAGCATTGTCTGCGGGAAGGCGATCACGGGCGGCTCGATGCCGGCTCCGCGGCGCTATCCAGCGCGGCACAATCCGGCATCATCAAGGACTGCGTGGCGCGCACGGGCGGCGACGAATTCGGCCTGGTCCTGACCGGTGTATCGAGCCCGGAAGCCGCCGAGAGCGTCGCGCGGCGGGTGCAGCTCGCGCTCGCGCGGCCGTTCATCCTCGCCGACCACGAATACCCGCTGTCGGCCGCCATCGGCATCAGTGTGTATCCGCTCGATGCCGCGGATGCCGAGAACCTCATCAACAACGCCGACGCCGCCATGCATCACGCGAAAAAGGCGCACATCGGCGGCATGGAGTTCTTCAAGAAATCCATTTCGACCCGGGTGGCGAAGCGCATGTCGCTCGAATCGCACTTGCGCAAGGCGGTGGAGCGGCAAGAGTTCGTTCTGCATTATCAGCCGCGGCTCGCGCTGCAGTCGTTGCGGGTCGAGGCCGTCGAGGCGCTGCTGCGCTGGCCGCATCCGCAGCGCGGGCTGGTGCCGCCGGACGAGTTCATCCCGATCGCGGAGCAGAGCGGCTTGATCGTCGAGATCGGGGATTGGGTGCTGCGTGAGGCTTGCGCGCAGGCCAGACGCTGGCAGCAGGTCGACGGCGCCTCCTGGCAGGTCGCCGTGAACGTGTCCGGCGTGCAGTTCCGCGACGGCAGCCTCGTACGCCGCGTCGAGGAGGCGGTGGCGGCTGCCGGCGTCGCGCCCGCCACGATCGAGCTCGAATTCACGGAAGGCGCGCTTATCGAATATTCGAGCGCAGTGAGCAAAGCGGTGAAGTCGCTGAAGGAGCTCGGCGTGGCCACGGCCCTGGACGATTTCGGGACGGGGTACAGCTCCATGTCGTACCTGCGGCACTTCCCCGTCGACACCTTGAAGATCGACCGCTTGTTCGTGCGCGACATCGCATCGAGAAGCGCCGGCAATGCGCCGCTCGTCGATGCGATCATCGCCATGGCCAAGAGCCTGAGGCTGGCCACGGTCGCCGAGGGCGTGGAGACCGATGCGCAGTGGCAGTACCTGAAGGACCGCGACGCCGATCAGGTCCAGGGATATTTATTCTGCAAACCGTTGTCGATCGCGGCACTCGAGCAGTGGCACATCGACTGGCTGCTGTCGAATCTACGGCGCGGCGCGGACGTCGCCTAAGCCCCCTCACCGCCGGTGCCGCCAGAGCACCTCGCTGCCGGATTCGTGGCGCGCCAGCACTCGTGCCAGGACGAACAGCAGATCCGACAAGCGGTTCAAGTACTTGAGGGCATCGGGTGCGATGTCCTCGCTGCGCGCGAGCGCCCAGGCGCGGCGTTCGGCCCGGCGGCACACCGCCCGGGCGACGTGGCAGGCGGCGGCGGCCGTGCCGCCGCCGGGCAAAATGAACTCCTTGAGCGGCGGCAGCGCATCGTTGAACGCGTCGAGCTCGGTCTCGAGCCGCTCGACGTGCGCCGCCGTTATGATGCGGTGGCCCGGAATGCACAGCTCGCCGCCCAAATCGAACAGGTCGTGCTGCACCTCCGTCAGGCAGCGCTTCACCGCCTCGGGCAGCCCGGGAGCGGCGAGCACCATGCCGACGGCGCTGTTCGCCTCGTCGACCGCGCCGTAGGCCTCGACCCGCAGGCTTTCCTTCGCGACGCGTCCGCCGTCGCCGAGTCCGGTCGTTCCATCATCGCCCGTCCGGGTGTAGATCTTGCTAAGCCGGTTGCCCATGCGCCTCTCCTCGCGAGAAGCGACGGTAGCACAACCTCCTGTTATGGTGGCGTCAAAGCCAAGCCACGCCGGGGTGCTCATGGTTCGTTCAGCCGAGCTCGAGGCCGCGCTCGAAGCCGCGGAACGCGCGGCCGACATCGCGCGCTCGCTGTACCAGCGCAACGTCGAGGTGCGCCTGAAGGCGGATAAATCGCCTGTCACCGAGGCCGACGTACGTTGTGAGATGGCCATACGGGAAATTCTCGAGGCGCGCTTTCCCTCGCACGGCTTCTACGGCGAGGAGACGGATCCCAAGAACACGTCCGCCGAGAGCTTATGGTTGGTCGATCCGATCGACGGCACCAAGGCCTTCGTCCGCGAGTACCCCTTTTTCTCGACCCAGATCGCCCTCATGCGCGCCGGCGAGATCGTGCTCGGTGTATCGAGCGCGCCGGTCTACGGGGAGATCGCGCATGCGGAGCGCGGGGGCGGTGCGTATCTCAATGGGCTGCCGATCCGGGTGAGCGCCGTCCCCGAAATCTCCGCCGCGGCGCTCTCGTCCGGCAATCTGAAGTCTCTGGCCGCAAGCGACGCCTGGCCGCGCTATGGACGGATCGTGAGCGAAGTGAACCGCATTCGAGGCTACGGAGATTTCCTGCACTACCACCTGCTTGCGGCCGGCAAGATCGATGCCGTGCTCGAGACCGACGTCAACATTCTCGACATCGCGGCGTGCGCCGCGATCGTTACCGAAGCCGGGGGCTGCTTCACGGACCTCGGCGGCGCGCCGATCGGACTGCGTACGAGCTCGGTGCTCGCGACGAATGGGCATCTGCACCCGGCGCTGCTTGCAGCGATGGCGCCCGACTAACGCACCCGGCTCACTCGGCGCGCTTCAGCCAGCGAATCTCGAGCGCGGTGGCGGGACCCACCACCACCTCCTCCAGATCGCGCGGCTCCTCCCATTGGGTCGCCGACAACATCCGTCGGCCGGCCATCAGCTCGGCAGTGCGTTGCGGGTAGAGCGGCACCTGCCGCGGATCGCCGTAGCCTGTGGGGAACGCCGGTGCATCGCTTCGCGGATCGTACTTGTCCGTGGCGCCGACGGTGTGCAGGAGCTCGTGCGCGATGACGACGTCGTTGGTACCGTCCATGTCGGGCGTGGCGAACGCATACACCACCCCGATCAATCCTTCGGGTATCCCGAGCGAATGCGGCACGACGGGCGTCAGCGCCGGATCGTGGTACAGCACGAACATGCGGATGTCCTCGGGCTCCGCGACGTGGCCGCTCACACGCCAGGCCCAATAGCGCAGCTCGAGACTCCAGACGATGGTCTTGAGGATCGAGGCGTCGGGTGCCCGTCGCGGGGGCTGTTCCTTGAGCTCGGCCCGCAGGCGCGTCTTCACGGGATCGTCGATGCCGACGCCGTAGCGCTGCGCCTCGCGCTCGAAAAACCGGTCGATGGGCTTGTAACGCTCGGCGTCGAGCGCCTCCACGTAAGCGCGGGTCACCGGACTGTCATCCGCGGCGATCGGATAGATCGCCACATACAGCGGCACGCGCCAGCGCGTGCTCAGGTAATGCGTGCGGCACGTGGTCACGCTCACCAGCAGCAGGACGAGGAGCAGGATCAGGATGCGCACCCGACGGAAGGTGACGGCAGGCGCCGTGGATTTGGGTCGCGCGGCAGTCACTCGGCGGATTCGACGCTCAGCTCCGCGAGCTCACCGTCCACCGCGACGTAGGAGATGGCCATGGGCCTGCAGCAGACCGGACAATCTTCGATATAGGATTGCTCGGGCACCGATAGATCCAGCGTCAAATCGATCCGCTCTCCGCAATGCGGACAGACGCGCCTCGTGTCCTTGGACGAGCTCCACGCGGCGCCCCGGCTCAGGGTTGCAGGCGCGTGACGGACCAGCGCGGACCGGACTGCGGCGCGGCCGGCCCGCTGCGATCGCGCGTCCAGCGGGCACGGTCGTGGATGCGGAATTCGCCCTCCACCCAAAGCTCGATCGCCTCGACCTCGAGCCGAAAGCCGCCCCAGTAGGGCGGACGGGGTATCTCGACCGAGACGTTCTCCGGGCTCCCGGCTGCCCGGTCCGCCATAGTCGATGCCGAAGCGGTGCGCGGACTCGGCGAGGCTCGAGCCCAGCTGCGGCTCGCGAGGCGATGGGCTCGCTCTGGCGGCTCGCCCAGGCGCCGATGCGGCTCTGCCAGGGCCGGGTGCGGAAATAGGCGTCGTTCTCCGCATCCGTCTAGCGGCTCGACCCGCCCCTCTGCGCGCACTTGGCGGTGGCGATAATCCCAGTGGAAGACGATCGCCGCTCGAGGATTTTTCCGCAGATCACGTCCTTTACGCGATTGATAATTCGTGTAAAAGACGATGTGGCCGGTCCGCGGGACGATATCCTTGCAAAGAACGACGCGCGCCGACGGCTGACCTTTGTCGTCGGCGGTGGCGAGCACCATGGCGTTCGGATTCGGTTGCGCGGCATCGATCCTCGCCTGCGCGAGCCATTGCGAGGCGAGATCCAGCGGATCCGCCGGCAACGGCTCGGGCAGCGTTTCGGTCCATGGCGCGGGGGTGCTCGAGCTCATGGGTGCATGGTAGCCGCGCCGCCGCACTTGCGGTAGCGGGGCGCGCTCAGTAAAAGGAACGGCATGACTAAAGGGACCGGCATGAGCATCGAATCGGACATGTCGATGAATCTGGACGAGCTGCGTGCCGCATTGAGCGATCTCGACGGCGAGCTCCTCGCGCTGGTGGCGCGCCGTCAGGCGTTGAGCGAGCAGGTGGCCGAGGTGAAGCGCTCGACCGGACGCGCCACGCGCGACTTCGCGCGCGAGCGCGAAGTGATTCTGCGCGGCCGCACCGACGGCCGAGCGGCTGGGCGTCGAGCCGGATCTGGCCGAGTCCCTGTTGCGGCAGCTCATCCAGTCCTCGCTCGCCACACAGGAGGCGGCGCGTGTTGCGGCGCAGGGTCATGGGACCGGCAAGCGCGCATTGGTCATCGGCGGCCGCGGCAAGATGGGAGGCTGGTTCGCGGAGTTTCTGTCCTCCCAGGGATTTCAGGTGACGATCGCGGATCCGCGCGGCGCCCCGCCGGGCTTCGACCAGCTCGATGACTGGCAGGATCACGAGCTCGACTGCGATCTCATCGTGCTGGCGACTCCGCTGAGCATCACGGCAGAGATCTTGAAGCAGCTCGCGCAGCGCTCGCCGCGCGGCCTGATCTTCGATCTCGGCTCGCTGAAGACGCCGCTTCGCGCCGGACTCGATGCGTTGGTGCAGGCCGGGTGCCGCGTCACTTCGCTGCACCCGATGTTCGGACCGGATACCCAGCTGCTATCGGGCCGTCACGTGGTTTTCATCGATCTGGGAGATGCGCAGGCGCTTCAGGAGGCGCAGGATCTTTTCGCATCGACGATGGCGGAGCGGGTGGTCATGAGCCTCGACGAGCACGATCGCCTGGTCGCTTACGTGCTCGGCCTGTCGCACGCGCTCAACATCGCGTTCTTTACGGCGCTCGCCGAGAGCGGCGAGGCGGCACCGCGCCTCGCACGCCTCTCGAGCACGACCTTCGACGCCCAGACCGAGGTGGCGAGCCGGGTGGCGGCGGAAAGTCCCGAGCTGTATTTCGAGATTCAAAGCTTGAACGAGTACGGCGGCGAATCCCTGCAGGCCCTCCAGCAAGCCGTCGAGCGCGTGATCGCCGCCGTGCGCACCAAGGATGCCGCCGCGTTCACCGCGCTCATGAATCGGGGCCGCGCCTATTTCGACGTGCGCGCGCAAGCCCGCGCCGGCTAGGCCGCCGGCCGCATGAACGACATAAGTCTTGAAAACGAGTCGCTGAAGAAGCGCCTCGCCGAGATGACTGCGGAGGCGGCGAACAACGAGACCATCCTCAAGCGCACGCAGGCTCGGGAATTGAGCTTGCTGCGCGCCGACAGCCTGGGTCAATTGCTGCACGCCATGGTGGACGGTCTGCGCGAGTCTTACGCGTTGGATGCCGTCAGCGTGGTGCTGCTCGATCCGCAGCACGAGATTCGTCATCTGCTGGTGGCCGGCGGCGACCGCCCGGAGGAGTTCAAGCAGATCTTCTTCGTCGATTCGCTCGTCGGACTCGCGCCGCAGCTCGCCGCGCTGCATCGGCCCTGGCTCGGACCGTTCGTCGGCGCCGATCATCGCCTGCTGTTCCCCGGCGTGCATAGCGTGAAGAGCGCGGCGCTCATCCCGCTGCCGCGAAAGGACATCACCACGGGCGCCTTGTGCTTCGCCAGCAAGGATCCGACCCGCTTCACGCGACATCACGGAACGGATTTTTTGTCTCATCTGGGCGCGGTGGCGGCGGTGTGCATCGAGAACGCGGTGAACCGCGCACGGCTGCTGCGCGCGGGGATCACCGATTTTCTGACCGGCTGGCACAATAGACGCTACCTGCAGCAACGCATGAAGGAAGAGCTCGCGCGCGCCCAGCGCCGCGGCGCATCGATTGCGTGTCTCATGATCGACATCGACCGGTTCAAGGGAATCAACGACGGCTATGGGCATCTCGCAGGCGATGTGGCGCTGAAGGAGATCGCGCAGCGCATCGAATCCCAGATCCGCAATATGGACACCGCCGCCCGCTTCGGCGGTGACGAGCTCGCCGTCCTGTTGCCCGAGGCGACCGCGAGCGAGGCCGCCAAGCTGGGCGAGCGCATCCGCGAGTGCATCGCCGCGATGCCGGTCGCGCTCACCGAGCAGGTTCAGCGCACCCTCACCGTGTCGGTCGGCGTCGCCGCCATCTCGCCGGCCCGCGACGACACGGATCTGAAGTCGGTCGCCGACCGGTTGCTCGCCGACGCCGATGCGGCGCTGTACCGCGCCAAGGCGCTGGGCCGCAATCGTGTGCAGGTCGGGACGGGCTAAGGGACTGAATGACACTTCGGGAGATTCGATGACACGGTATCTCGGTATTCATGCGCTGGCGCTCGCCGCGTCGAGAATGTGCGCGGCCGGGGCGAGCTACGGCGGACACCTCGCGAACTGGCTCGAGGCGACGACCACGCGATACAAATGCCTGGTGAGCCACGCGGGAGAGGTCGATCTCACGACGCAGTGGGGCGAAAGCGACTACATCTACGAGCGCGAGCTCGTGAACGGCGGTCCGCCCTGGCAGGGCAACCCGATCTGGCGCGAGCAGAGCCCCATCACCCATGGCGCGGACTGGAAGACGCCGATGCTCCTCAGCATCGGCGAACGCGATTTCCGCGTGCCTCTCGGCAATACGCTCGAGAATTGGTCCACCCTCCAGCGCATGCACGTGCCCAGTCGATTGCTCGTGTGGCCCGATGCGTGGCACTGGATCTTGAAGCCCGAGGACAGCCGGCATTTCTACGACGAGGTGCATCGCTGGCTCGCCCGGTATCTGAAGGACACTGCATGAACCCATTCCAATCGGACTTCCTGCGCACGCTGCACGAGCGCGGCTTCATTCATCAGCAAACGGATGCCGCCCGTCTGGACGCCGCTGCGCGGCAGGGCGTCGTGACGGCCTACGTGGGATACGACGCGACCGCCGACAGTCTGCACGTGGGCAATCTCGTGTCCATCATGCTGCTACGCCATTTGCAGCGCACGGGTCACCGGCCGATCGTTCTGATGGGCGGGGGCACGACGAAGGTGGGCGATCCTTCGGGACGGGACGAGACACGGCAGCTCCTCTCCGAGTCGCAGATCGAGGGCAATATCGCGAGCATCCGCCAGATCTTCGAGCATTATCTGGAGTTCGGCGCCGGATCGAATGCCGCACTCGTCGTCAACAACGACGAGTGGCTCGGGAAGCTCGAATACATTGCATTCCTACGCGACATAGGCCGGCATTTCACGATCAACCGCATGCTGACGATGGATAGCGTCAGGCTGCGCCTCGAGCGCGAGCAGCCGCTCACGTTCCTCGAATTCAATTACATGATCCTGCAAGGTTATGACTTCGTCGAGCTCAACAAGCGCTACGGATGCACTTTGCAGATGGGCGGCTCCGATCAATGGGGCAACATCGTGCAGGGTGTGGAGCTTGGACGGCGCGTGCGCGAGGCGGAGCTGTTCGGACTGACTTCACCGCTGATCACGACGGCCTCCGGCGCGAAGATGGGCAAGACGGCGAGCGGCGCGGTATGGCTCAATCCCAAACGCCTGGCGCCCTATGATTACTGGCAGTTCTGGCGCAATGCCGAGGACGCCGACGTCGGCCGCTTTCTGCGCATCTTCACGGAGCTGCCCCTCGAGGAGATCGCGCGCCTCGAGGCACTTCCCGGCGCCGAGATCAACGAGGCCAAGATCGTGCTCGCGAACGAGGCGACGCGGCTCTGTCATGGTGCCGCGGCGGCCGAGGCGTCGCTCGCGACGGCCTCACGCGCCTTTGCCGGTGCGGCCGCCGAAGGCCTGCCGACCTTTGAGCTCAAGGCCGGTACTCAAGCTCCGATCATCGAGATCGCGGTCGCACTCCGGATGGCCGCCTCGCGCAGCGAGGCTCGCCGCCTCATCGAGCAAGGGGGCGTACGCCTGAACGATGAGCCCGTGCGCAGCATCAGCGCGAGCGTCTCGGAGTCGGATCTGGATTCGAGCGGCGCGGCGCGCCTCTCCGTCGGCAAGAAGCGTCACGGGCTCATCCGGCGAGGCTGAAAGGCGGGACGCGGCCGGCCGAATACGACCACAAGGCCGCGGTGATGTGGAACAATTGGCGGCATGGCGGATCCGCGTGCGAACGACTATCATCGACCGGCAGGGCTTCCGCGCGAACGTCGGCATCGTGCTGATGCGAGAGAGCGGGGAGCTGTTCCTCGGCGGCCGGGTCGGAGGACGCGGCTGGCAGTTTCCTCAAGGCGGCGTCAACCGCGGCGAGCGCGTCGAAGAGGCCTTGTTCCGCGAGCTCAATGAGGAGATCGGGCTCGGGTCCGGCGACGTCGAGGTGCTCGGCTCCACGCGCGGCTGGCTGCGATATCGCCTGCCGCGCCAGTATGTGCGCGACCGGTGCATCGGTCAGAAGCAGCGCTGGTTCTTGCTCAAGCTCACGGCAGAGGAGGATGCGTTCCGTTTCGACCGCACCGATCAGCCGGAATTCGATCGCTGGCGCTGGGTCGACTATTGGACCCCGGTGCGCGAGGTCGTGTATTTCAAGCGCCGCGTGTACACGCGGGCTCTGCACGAGCTGGGCAAGTCGGTTTATCCCGACGGACTGCCGCCCTATCCGGACTGGTGGCACGAGACGAACATTCCGTCGGCCGGCGTCGCGGCGCGCTAGAAAGGCTTGACGATCGCGAGCACGACGATGCCGATCAGCAAGATGGAGGGCAGCTCATTGAAGAGGCGATACCAGCCGGGCGGTGTGCGTATTTCGGTCCTGCGCGAAGTCCCGCATCAGCGTGTAGCAGTACCCATGGTAGGCGATCAGCAATGCGACCAGCGCGAGCTTCACGTGCAGCCATCCCATGGAGAGATAGGGAGGGAACGCGATGAGCATGGCGGTCCCGAAGGCGATGGTGAGTCCTGCGCCGATGCTCATCAGGGCGAACAGACGGCGCTCCATGATGCGAAAGCGCTCGATACCGCTCGCATCGTCGTATCCGCGTGGTAAACGAAAAGGCGCGGCAGGTAGAAGAGGCCGGCGAACCAGGTGACCATCGCGATGACGTGAATGGCCTTGAGCCAGAGCAAGAGGCGTTCCCTCGGCACAAAGCGGGATCATAACGAATCCATGGCGGACTTTTTGGGCAAACTCGTCGTCCGGTCGTACGCCTCGCCCAAGCGGCGCGCATGGCTCCTCGGGAGCGCCGCCCTGCTCGTTGCGCTCATCCTGTACGGGACGTTCGAGCTCGGCCGTTACGATGCGGGCTATCGAGTGGTCGATTCCGTGCGCAGCGCATGGGCGGCGAGCTCCAGGGGGCGCGAGCTCGCCGCCGAGAACGCGCGGCTGCGCAACGAGCTCGCCGCGGCCGACTTGGGAAGGCGGGTCGATCGGGAGAGCTACAAGCTGGTGCAGCGCAGTCTCGGCGATATGCAGAGCCAGATCGCGCGTCTGAGTCAGGACCTTTCCTTTTATCGGGGACTGGTGCAGCCCGACTCTCTCGTGCACGTCAAAGTGCAGCAAATGCAAATCGTTCCGGAAGCCGCGGGGAAATATCATCTCAAGTTCGTCCTGATGCAGACCGGGAAGCCCGATAATCTCGTCTCGGGGTCGCTTTCGATCGTCATCGACGGACTGCTCGGCGGCAAACCGCAGACCCTGAAGTTCGCGCGACGTATCCGTCTCACGGCGCGCGAGTCTGGGATACTCTTTCCGGTATTTCCAGGATTACGACGAGGCGGTGCAATTGCCGCCGGGCTTCGAGCCGACGCGCATCGGTCTTGAGCTGTTCACCGCGAGGGACTCGACCCACGGTTTCAAGCAGGCATTCGTGTGGAAGGCGCAGGGCATGTCGGTCGAGACCGAGGCCAACGGCGACGCAATCAAGGACAAAGGCGATGTTCAAACGCAAACCGAGTAAAGACATCCGGATCGACACGCTCATCGGCGCGGGCACCCGCATCAACGGCGATGTGGAGTTCTCCGGCGGCATGCACCTCGACGGCCACATCAACGGCAACGTGACGAGCGGGTCCGCCGTCGATGCGATCTTGTCGGTGAGCGAATCGGGGCACATCGAGGGCTCGGTGATCGCCGCCAATGTCCTTCTGAACGGCACGGTGAAGGGCGACATCGACGCGGCCAACCGCGTCGAGCTCGGCGCAAAGGCACGCGTGCTGGGCAATGTGCATTACTCGGTCATTGAAACGGCGGTGGGCGCCCAAATACTTGGGAAACTGAACCACCGGGCGCCCGGCATCCCTGCAGAGGACGCCGGCAGGGGCCCGGAAGGCCCGCCGGGAACCGGCGAGGGTGGCCCGGGGTCTTAATTGAGACCGGGCTCTTTGATTGCCGCGAGCCCGCCGAGTACACTGATCTTATGAGCGCAACACCCGAAACCGCCGTCGAGATCGATCCGCCACCGCCGGAGGTGCTGGTATTCACGGATGCCGCCGCCGGAAAGGTCGGCGAATTGATCCGTGACGAGGCCAATCCCAACCTCAAGCTTCGCGTCTTCGTATCCGGTGGAGGCTGTTCAGGCTTTCAATACGGCTTCACGTTCGACGAGAAGATCGAGGAAGGGGATTTCTGCGTGGAAAAGCGCGGCGTACAGCTCTTGATAGATCCGATGAGCGCGCAATACCTGATGGGTGCGGAAATCGACTACAAGGAAGATATCCAGGGCGCTCAATTCGTGATTCGCAACCCCAACGCCAAGACGACTTGCGGTTGCGGGTCTTCATTCTCAGCCTAAGTCAGCCCGCCTGATGAGCGGCGCGGGCCGTGTCGTTCCGGACGTCCTTGCCGCCGTGGACTTGGGCTCCAATAGTTTTCACATGGTGGTCGCGCGCTACTCGCACGGCCAGCTGGTCATTTTGGACCGGTTGCGTGAAATGGTCCGGCTCGCCGCGGGTCTCGGCGACAGCGGCCGGCTGGACGACGATGCCACGGACCGCGCATTGCGATGCCTGGAGCGATTCGGTCAACGCTTGCGCGCCATGCATGCCGACAGCGTGCGGGTCGTGGGCACCAATGCGCTGCGGCGGGCCAAGCGCAAGCGCTGGTTCCTCGAGCGCGCCCGCGCCGCCCTCGGCCACCCCATCGAGATCATCTCCGGCCTGGAAGAGGCGCGCCTCATCTATTCAGGGGTGGCGCATACGAGCCCGATGAGCCCCGACAAGCGACTGGTCGTCGACATCGGCGGCGGATCGACGGAGGTCGTCATCGGCGAGGGATTCAATCCCTTGCTGCTCGAGAGCCTCTCCGTCGGCTGCGTGGGACTCAGTGCGAGCTACTTCGAGGACGGCCGCATTTCCGAGAAGCGCTTCGAGCGGGCGCGCACGGCGGTGCGGCTCGAGCTCGAGCCGATCTCCGAGGCCTACCGAAAGCTCGGCTGGCTCCAGGCCTTCGGCAGCTCGGGCACGGTGCGCGTCATCGGCGATGTCGTGCGCCGGCTCAATCCCGAATCGCCGCGCATCACGCTCGAAAATCTGCGCGCGCTCGCCGACCGCATCATCGCCGCGGGCCATATCGATGATCTCGATCTCGAGGATGTCGACGCCGAGCGGGCTCCCGTGTTTCCGGCGGGACTCGCGATCATGCTGGAGATCGTCGAGAACTTCGGCATCGACCGCGTGCGGGTGGCCGAAGGCGCCATGCGCGAGGGCCTGCTTTACGATCTCATGGGTCGTTTCACCGACGAGGATGCGCGCGTGCGCAGCGTGCGCGCCATGGAAAAGCGCTACCACGTGGATGCGCAGCAGGCCGATCGCGTGGAGACGACCGCCGCCGCGCTGCTCGCGCAGGTGGAGACCGAATGGGGGCTGGAGGATCCGCTCGCCGAGCTGATGCTGCGCTGGGCGGCGCGCTTGCACGAGGCCGGACTCGACATTGCGCACTCGAAGTACCATCGCCACAGCGCCTACCTGCTCGAGCATGCGGACATGCCCGGCTTTCCCCGCGAGGAGCAGCTGTTGCTCGCTGCGCTGGTGGGCGGCCATCGCCGGCAGCTCTCGTTCGAGTCGCTCGAGGACCTCGTCCCTCCCTGGGACCGTCTCGCGGAGTTTCTCATCGTGCTCCTGCGGCTCGCCGTGGTGTTGCATCGCGGCCGCAGCCTGGACCCTCTACCGGATGCGGTGCGGCTCGTCGTCAAGGGCCACAGCCTGACCCTCGAGCTGCCCGAGAAATGGATGAAGGACCATCCGCTCACGATCGAGGACTTGGAGCAGGAGCGCGCCTACCTCAAGGATGCCGGTTTTCGGCTCACCGTGAGCCGCGCAATCTCGGAGGCGCTCCTCAAGACTCCGTGAGCGCGACCCGCTCGTCGTAGAGGCTCAGCAATTCCGCCTGTGCGGAGATATTGCAGGTGTCGTTGGCACGCGAGTACTCGCCGTTCGAGGCGAGCTGCCACGCCTGACAGTCATCGGCGAGATACAGCTCCAGCTCCTGCGCCACGCGGGCGCGGAACTCGGGAGACTCGACGGGAAAAGCGACCTCGATGCGCCGGAAAAGATTCCGGTCCATCCAATCGGCGCTCGCGCAGTACACTTCGGGATCGCCGCCGTTCCCGAACTCGTACACGCGCGAATGCTCGAGGAACCGGCCGACGATCGAGCGCACCTTGATTCGATCGGACACCCCCGGCACACCGGGCCTCAGGCAGCAAATTCCGCGCACGATGAGATCCGCGGACACACCCGCTCGTGAGGCCCGATACAGGGCCTGAATGATGGTGGGCTCGGTGAGTGCGTTGAGCTTCGCGACGATCCGCGCCGGCCTGCCGGCGCGCGCATGCTCGGCCTCGCGATCGATCTTGGACACGATGGCTTGATGCAGGCTGAACGGCGCATGCAGGAGCCGTCGTAGCTTCGGCACGCGCGTGAGGCCCGTGAGCTGCAGGAAGATCTCGTGGATGTCCTCGCCGATCGCCTCGTCCGCGGTCAACAACCCGTAATCGGTGTAGAGGCGCGCCGTCTTCGCATGGTAGTTGCCCGTGCCGAGATGGCAGTAGCGGCGCAATCCCTTCTCCTCGCGGCGCACGACCATCACGAGCTTCGCGTGCGTCTTGAAGCCGAAAACGCCGTACATGACGTGGGCGCCGGCCTCCTGAAGCTTGTTCGCGAGCTCGATGTTCGCCTCCTCGTCGAAGCGCGCGCGCAGCTCGATGATCACCGTGACGTCCTTGCCGGCCTGCGCCGCTTCCACCAATGCGCCCACGATCGCGGAGTCGCTGCCGGCACGGTACAGAGTCTGCTTGATCGCGAGCACTTGCGGATCGGAAGCGGCCTGCTTGATGAAATCCGTGATCGGGCCGAATCCTTGGAAAGGATGATGCAGGAACACATCGCCGGCGCGCAGCACCGCGAACAGATCGCTCCCCATGCGCAGGCGCTCCGGAATGCTTGGGGTGAATGCCGCATACTTCAGGTCGGGCCGGTCGACCAGGTCGTACACCGCCATCAGCCGATTCAGGTTGACCGGTCCGTTCACCTTGTAGAGGTCGTCCGCAGTGAGAGCGAACTGCTCGAGCAAATAACTCAAGATCTCCTCGGGACAGTCGTGCGCCGTTTCCAGTCGCACCGCGTCCCCGTAGCGCCGGGACGCCAGCTCGCCCTCGACTGCGCGCAGCAAGTCGTCCACTTCCTCCTGCTCGACGAAGAGATCGGAGTTGCGCGTCACGCGAAACTGGTAACAGCCGCGCACGCGCATCCCCGCGAACAGCTTCGAGACGAACGCCTCGACGATGGTGCCGAGAAAGACGAAATGCCGGTTGCCGAGCTCGTCCGGGAGCCGGATGAGCCTGGGCAGGGAGCGCGGCGCCTGTACGACCGCGAGGCCGCTGTTGCGGCCGAAACCGTCCTCCCCCTCGACCACGATCGCAAAATTCAAGCTTTTGTTGAGCACCTTCGGGAACGGGCGGGCCGGATCCAGCGCGAGAGGACTCAGTACCGGCTCGACCTCGCGGTGGAAGTAGCTCTCCAACCACTCGGCCTGCGCACGGGTCCAGCGCTCCGGCGATGCGAACACGACGCCGTTCTTGGCGAGTTCGGGCATGAGCACATCGTTCAATACCTCGTACTGTTCCTCGACCAGACGGGCGGCGCGCGTGCGAATCGCCTTCAATTGCTCGCCGACCGACAGTCCGTCGGCCCCGACCTGTACCGCGCCGGCCTCCTGCAGCTCCTTGAGGCTCGCGACGCGAATTTCGAAGAACTCATCGAGATTGGTGCAGGAGATGCAGAGGAACCGCACGCGCTCGAGCAGCGGCACGTGGCTGTCCTTCGCCTGCTCGAGCACGCGCTGATCGAACTCGAGGAACGACAGCTCCCGGTTTATAAAGAGCTGCGGGACTTGCAGATCAACATCGTTCATGTCGTTCGAGTGTGCGGCGTCGCGCGCGGCAGTTCAATCCGGCGCCGCCGTCACGGTGTCGCGATGCAACGATAAATGCCGCCCAGCACGCGCGGGCCTCTGGCGCCCGTCACGCTGGGCGCGTTCGACGGCAGGCCGGCGAGCGTGCGCCGTGCGAACCAGCCGAATGCGATCGCCTCCACGTAGTCCGGGTCCAGGCCGAGGGCGTCGGTGGTCGTCACCCGATCCGGCGCCAGGCGGCGCTCGAGGGCTGCGAGGAGGATCGCATTGTGGGCGCCGCCTCCGCAGGCATATACCGCGGCGCCCGGTGCATACCGGCGCACATCGGCGGCGATGGTCGCCGCGGTGTATTCGAGGAGCGTCGCCTGAACGTCCTCCGGACGGCGTGCACCGCGGCCCAGCTTGCGGTCGAGCCAGCCGAGGTTGAACAATTCGCGACCCGTGCTTTTCGGGGGCGGGAGCGCGAGATAAGGCTCGTCCAGCAGCTCTTCGAGCAGCGCCGAATCACAGTGCCCGGTGCTGCCCCACGCACCGTTCTCGTCGAAGGTCTGCGGCCGGTGCCGGGCGATCCAGGCATCGAGGAGCCGATTGGCCGGGCCCGTGTCCCAGCCGGTCACGACCTCGCCCCGCTTCAAGAGAGTCACGTTGGCAATCCCGCCGAGATTGAGGATGACGCGGTCCTCGGCGTGACTGCGGAACACCTGGTCGTGGAACACCGGCAGGAGCGGCGCGCCCTGGCCGCCCGCGGCGACATCGCGGCGGCGCAGATCACCGATCACCGTGATGCCGGTCATTTCGCTGAGCACATTCGGATCGCCCACCTGCCAGGTGAAGGGCAGGGGCAGGTCCGGCCGGTGCGCGCAGGGTTTGCCCGTGACTGCCGATGGCGCTCACGGCGGAGGCGGCGACGCCCGCCTCCCGCAACAGCTGCAAGGCGCAGCGCGCAAAGGCTTGCGCCACAGCCACGTCGATCTGACCGATCTCGTCGAGCGAGACCGCCTCGGGGGAATCGATGATCGCCGCGATTCGAGC
>CAVYNI010000002.1:0-410871 GCA_963769815.1 uncultured Gammaproteobacteria bacterium
CCGGCGACGATGACGTGATCGAGCACGGCGATATCGACCAGCGCCAATGCTTCTTTGAGCCTCTGCGTAATGAGTTCGTCCGCTTGGCTTGGTTCGGGCGAACCCGAAGGATGCGGATGGGCCAGCACCAAAGCAGCGGCGTTGCGGGCGAGTGCCAGCTTCACCACCTCCCGGGGATGTACGCTGGCCCCGTTGATCGTGCCGCGAAACAGCTCCACGTAATCGATGAGTCGGTGGCGCGTGTCGAGCAGTAGTACCGAAAAGATTTCGTGTTCGAGGGTGCCCAGCTTGACCGCGAGGAATTCTCGCACGGCGCGAGGTGAGCTCATCGCAGTCCCTCGGTGGACGCGGCGGGTCATCGCGCGTCGGGCGGCCGCTATGATCTCGGCGGTGGTCGCAGCTCGCAATTCGTCGTAGTCGCCGCGGATGAGGAGCCGGTCGCTCGCTTCCAACTCCTCGGCGACATTGCCGAACTCCAGGGTGTCACATTCCCGCATCGACCCGGGCAGCGGCAGCCGGCATTGGGTGGGCGCGCTCATCGGGCCAGCCCCGCGTTGGGCCCGCACCATACGTTACCGGCGGTGACACCCAACCCGGGTGGTGACACCGCAACGCAACATAACGGATGGTTGTGAGCCACGATCACTGCAGCCGCGTTCCTTTGCAGCGCGAGCTTCACGATCTCCCGTGGATGCACGCTCGCCCCATCGATCGTACCGCGGAACAATTCCTCGAACTGGATGAGGCGATGGCGCTTGTCGAGGTACAAGCAGCAAAACACCTCGTGCTCGAGATCGCGCAGGCGTGCCGTCAGGAAGTCGCGCGTCGCCTTGGGGCTCGCGAGCAAGGGTCCGGCACGCATCGATTCCGACAGTTGTCTGCGGGATAGCTCGGCGGCGGCCTGGAGTTGCGCGTAGCGGGCGAGCCCGAGGCCCGCGCCCGCGCAGAAGAGTGCGCGGTTCGCGCAGAGGAGCTGGCGCAGCGACCCGAATTGCCGAAGCATCTCGCGCGCGAGATCCAGCGCCGAGCGGCCCTTCAGCCCCGTGCCGAGCAGGATGGCAAGGATCTCCGCGTCCGACAGCGCGGCAGCGCCTCGCTCGAGCAGCTTCTCGCGCGGGCGCTCGTCAATCGGCCAGTCTCGGATGCCCATGGGCGCGAGCTTGGGCGGTGATCCCGCGCGGCACCAGGGGCATTTCGTCCGCGAGAACGGAGATTGAGAAGCGGCCGAAGGGTTGAAATGCTCGAGGGACGGCGCTCAGCCGCTCCTCAGGCGTGGCCGGAGCTGCCGAATCCGCCCGTGCCGCGCGCGGTGCTCGAGAATTCCTCCACCACCTCGAAATCGACGTGCACCACGGGCACGATCACCATCTGCGCGATGCGATCGCCCGGATTGACGGTGAATGGCGACGCGCCACGGTTCCAGCACGACACCATCAACGGTCCCTGGTAATCGGAATCGATGAGGCCGACCAGATTGCCGAGCACGATGCCGCTCTTGTGGCCGAGGCCCGAGCGGGGCAGGAGCAGTGCCGCGAGATTCGGATCTTCCACGTAAATGGAGATTCCAGTGGGAATGAGCTCGGCGGCGCCCGGCGTCAACACGAGCGGTGCGCCGATACAGGCGCGCAAGTCCATTCCGGCCGAGCCCGCGGTCGCGTGATGCGGTAGTGGAAATTCTCGGCCGATGCGCGGATCGAGGATCTTGAGCTTGACGGTCCGGTGCATCAGCGGCGGCTACGCCGGGTGCGAAGCCGGCTGCGCGGGGTCGCCGCGGCCGCCAGGCGCCGCTTGCGCGAGCCGCGGCGCGGGCCACCGCTGGGCGGCGGCAGGCGCTTGGCGATCAGCGCAATGAGCTCGCGCGCCACCTGAAGCTTCGGCGCGCGCGCGACCTCCATCTTGCCGCCGGGCCAAAGCACCGTGAGCGCATTGTCTTCGCAGTCGAAGGCGATGCCCTCGCCGACCTCGTTGGCGGCGATCATGTCGAGATTCTTGCGCTTGAGCTTCGAGCGGGCGTTCTGCTCGACGTCGTTCGTCTCCGCGGCAAAACCGACCACCAGCGGCCGCTTGGCCATGTCGGCGACGGACTTGACGATGTCGGGTGCCGGCTCGAGGTCGAGCTTCACCACGCCACCCTGTTTCTTGATTTTATGCTTTGAGACTTTTACCGGTTGGTAATCGGCCACCGCCGCGGCAGCGATGAACACGTCCGCCTCAGCGACGTGACGATGCACGGCGGCGTACATCTCGCGCGCGCTCTCGACGTTGATACGGGTGATGCCCGCAGGCGTCGGCAGGTGCACCGGGCCGGATACGAGGGTCACGTGGGCGCCGGCCTCGCGCGCGGCCGTGGCGATGGCAAAGCCCATCTTCCCCGAGCTGCGGTTGGTGAGGTAGCGGACCGGGTCGAGGCGCTCGCGGGTAGGACCCGCGGTGATCAGTATGTTGACCCCGGTGAGCAGTCCGGCGTTGACCGGCGGCTCGAGCAACGTGGCGGCGAGCAGATTGGGCTCCCACATGCGCCCGACTCCCACCTCACCGCAGGCCTGATTGCCCGAACCGGGTCCGAGAAGGCGGACGCCGCGCGATTCCAGCAGTGCGACGTTGGCCTGTGTCGCCTTGTTCGACCACATGAGCCGGTTCATGGCGGGTGCGAGCACGATCGGCGACTCGGTGGCGAGGCAGAGCGTCGTCAGCAGATCGTCGGCGCGGCCCCCGGCAAGCCGCGCAACGAAGTCCGCACTCGCCGGGGCGATCAGCACGAGCTGCGCCCAGCGGGCGAGCTCGATGTGTCCCATCGCGGCCTCCGCGCCTTCATCCCACAGATCCATGCGTACGGGATGGCCCGACACCGCCTGGAAGGTCATGGGGGTCACGAACTTTTGCGCGCCGGCGGTCATGACGACCTGTACGTCCGCGCCGCGCTCGATCAGCCGCCGCACGAGATCGGGACTTTTATAAGCGGCGATGCCTCCGGTCACCCCCAGAAGAATGCGAGTCTTGGAGGTCAATGGAGCCCTTTGAGCTCTTTGAAGCGGGCAATGTCGCTTTCGAATTCCTGATTCATAACGGTCTGTTCGGAGCGCTTCTGTCGCAAATTGGTTTCCTGGGTGCGAATGTCGCTGCTGACGCGCACCAGGTCTTCCGCCAGCTGATCAGGCATGGGTGGTGCATTCGGGTCGCTGCTGTAGGGCTTGCAGCGATCGGTCGACACCCTGAGCTTGCTCATTTTCCCGTTCAGCGTTTCGAGGTATTGCTCTTTGAGCTTGATCTGGTCGCTCAGGAGGCTGAGGCGTTGATCGCGTTGGTGCTCAATCTCCTGCACCGACGAGTAGGCGGTCAGGAGGTTGTGATCGCGCTTCGCGCTCTGCTCGGCATCGAGCCTCTGTCGATCCTCGAGCGCGAGCTGCTCGGCCGTTTTCTGCGCGTCGGTGTGTTCGACCTCGACACCCTGTCCGTTGATGACGCCATGGGCTTGGGAGGCGTATTCCGGAGGGATCCGGTCCCCGTAATGGACCTCGCCCTGCTCATCCACCCATCTGTACACCTTGTGGGTAGCGTTCGAGCTGGAGGCGCCCCAGGCGCCGGCTGCGAATGCAATGGCGGCGATGAGGACCGAAGTGGCGTACGGCCGGTTACGATGTTTCACAGACACCCCCTTTGAGGCCGCGCCATTTTGAGCCGCGCAGGCCGCTCTTTCCAGGGTGTATTGCTCAAACTGTGAGGCCATAACGGTCTCGGTAGCTCTGCATCGCCGCCAGCTCGTCAAACCGCCCGTTGGTGCTCATGTGCTCCATGAGGTCGGTCAAGTCGATGACGGAGAGCACCGGTATCCCGAATTGCTCCCGCACCTCCTGGACGGCCGAAAGGGGGCTGAGCCGACCCGCGTTCCTGGCGGTCGAGCGCGATCAGCACCCCGGCGGGATGGGCGCCGGCGGCGCGGATGATGTCGATGGACTCGCGGACCGCCGTGCCGGCCGTGATGACGTCATCCACGATGAGCACGCGGCCGGACAGCGGTCCACCGACGATCGCGCCGCCCTCGCCATGATCCTTCGACTCCTTGCGGTTGAATGCGAAGGGCAGGTCGAGGCCGTGGCGGTCGGCGAGCGAGGCTGCCGCGGCCGTCACGAGGGGGATCCCTTTGTAGGCCGGCCCGAACAGCATGTCGAAGGTAATCTCCGAGGCCACGATGGCATCGCCGTAGGCGCGACCGACCGCGGCGATGGCCGCGCCTGCGCTGAAAAGCCCCGCATTGAAGAAATACGGACTCTCGCGCCCCGACTTGAGCATGAAATGGCCGAACTTCAGCACACCGATCCGCATGCACAGGTCGATGAATTCACGTTGGTAGGGCAGCGTCATAGCGGCGGAAGTCTCGCAAGGGAACGGCCGCGCCGCAAGCGTTGCGCGCAGGGTGTCGCCCCGAGGCCTAGAAGAGGAGTCGTGAACCCCGTCCGCAGCCCCTGGGTGCCTCCTGGTATCATCGCGCGCGATGCCCACCACCCGCGACCGCGCGCTGCGTCTTTGACGGATACCGCCAAGCCCACCTTGCTCCAAGCCCTTGCCGACAAGCGGATGACGGCCGTCTTGTTCTTGAGCTTTGCGTCGGGTCTGCCGTTCAATTTGACCAATTTCAGCCTTCAGGCCTGGCTGGCGTCGTCCGGGATTGCGGTCAAGACCATCGGATTTCTGTCTCTCGTCGCCCTGCCGTACAACTTCAAGTTCCTGTGGGCTCCATTCCTCGACCGCTACACACCGCCGATCCTCGACCGGCGGCGCGGCTGGATCGCGGTCTTCCAGGCTTCGCTCGCGATCTGCATCGGCACCATGGGGTTCTGTTCTCCCACGAAGGAGCTGTACGTGCTGGCCGGGGTCGCGATCGGCGTCGCCTTTCTCTCGGCCTCCCAGGACATCGTCATCGACGCCTATCGCGTGGACACCATTCCCGCGAGCGAGCGGGCGCTCGCCGCCGCGGCGAGCGCCTTCGGCTATCGCACGGCGGCGATGCTCGCCGGCACCGTGCTGGTAGTCATCGCCGGTCACCTCGGCTGGCGCATCGCCTTCTTGATGGTGGCCGTTCTCATGGCCGCTACGTTGTTCGTGACCTTCTGGGCGCCGCCGCCGCACACGCCCACGCATCCCCCACGGACTCTGATCGATGCGGTCTGGCACCCGCTGCGCGACCTGCTTGGCCAGAAAGGCATGTGGGGATTCCTGGCGCTGGTGTTGCTTTACAAGGTGGGCGATGCGCTCGCGCTCAGCCTTTACAGCACGTTCATGTTGCGCGGCGTGGGATTCTCGCTGGATGAGCTCGGCATCGCGGGCAAGCTCAACATGACCGTGTCCACCATGATCGGAGTGACGTTCGGCGGTCTCATGTACATTCGCTGGGGGACGTTTCGCTCGCTGCTGATATTCGGTATCGGCCAGGCTCTCACCAATCTGCTGTACATGTGGCTGGCGCTCGCGGGCCGGAAGGTTTGGCTGCTCGTGCTCGCCACCTCGCTCGACACCATGATCGGCGGCATGGGTCAGGCGGCATTCGTCGCGTTCTTGATGTCGCTCTGTTCAACGGATTACAGCGCGACCCAGTTCGCGCTGCTCTCGGCGCTTGCAACCTTGCCTCGAAACCTGTCCGGTGCGGCGGCCGGTGCGCTCGTTCCGGTCGTCGGGTGGGCGCGCTTCTTCATCATCACCTGCCTTGCGGCGGTTCCCGGACTCATCTTGCTGACTTTCATGCGGCGGCCCTTGAACGAGCTCGCCGCGCGCGACGCGGCGCGGACCTAACGAGATAGCGGTCGGTCAGCGGCGCAGGGAGCGGTCCTGGGAGCTCGACCACGAGGCGCGTGCGTTGTCCTCGAAATCGCGGTCCAAGTCTTCCGCCTCGACATCGACGGCGCCTGACCAGTCCTCCGGTGCGTCGGCCACGTCGATGAGTTCGTCGAGCAGCTGCTCGTTCCAGGAGTCGAAGTCGATTTCCGTGACGGTGCCATCGAAGTATTGAACCTCGATGGTCTCATCCTGATCATCGATGGCGACCACTTCGAAGAGCTCGTTGGTACCACCGCGATACCACTGACCTACGATCGGCTTGACTGGGTTCATCGCCGTCTCCGTCTTCCATTGTGCGCGTGGTCAATTCAACTCTGAATGCGCGTTGCGCGCAATATAAAATTTTGGCGCGAAGCAACATGCGTGCGCGATAATTTTTTTCACCTGAAACACCCACGCGATTCGCGTTGCGCGTCGAGCGTCAGGTCGCTTTTCGGTAAGCCAGATCCCATACCCCGTGGCCGAGGCGGGCGCCGCGCCGCTCGAAGCGTGTGGCCGGACGAAATTGCGGACGCTCGACGTAGGTGCGGTCCTCGCTCAACGATTCGAGCCGCGGGCAGGCGTTGCACACCCGGAGCATCTGCTCGGCGTACTCCTGCCAGTCGGTCGCGAGTCTCAGTACCCCGCCCGCTCGCAGCTTCGCGGCGAGAACATCGACGAAGGGTGCGTCGATCAGTCGGCGTTTGTGGTGCCGCTTCTTGTGCCACGGATCGGGGAAGAAAATCAAAATCGAATCGAAGGACTCGTCGGCAATCGAGCGGGTCAGCACTTCGACGGCATCGTGACGCACGATGCGCAGATTCGACAGACCCGCCTCGTGCGCGCTCAGCAGCAGCCTGCCCACGCCGGCCTGATGAACCTCGACCCCGAGATAATCGGTGTCGGGGTGCGTCTTCGCGAGCTCCGCGATCACCTCGCCCGTCCCGAATCCGATTTCGAGACACCGCGGTGCGCGACGTGCGAACAGCCCGTCGAGATCGAGCGGGCGTGCATCGAAATCGACCCCGATCGCAGGCCAGAGCTCGATAAGCGCGCGCTCCTGCGCCGCCGTCACCCGGCCGGCGCGCAACACGAAACTGCGAATGGGACGCCGTGCATGCATGGGGACAAATTCTGCCTGATATCATTCCGCCATGCGCAAAACCTGGCCAGCCCTCGCGTTCTCGATCCTCGCGGGATGCGCCAGCCTGCCCCAGCACGTCAAGAAACACCCGAGCGAAGCCCTTGAATTCCCGCAAACCACGACGCTTGGCCGGATCGTCGCCGAGAGCGAGGAGGGCAAGGGCGCGACCCTGTCCGGCCTGCGGCTTCTTTCATCGGGCGCTGAGGCGCTCGACAGCCTCATCACGGTCACGGATCACGCCGAGCGCACGCTCGACATCCAGTACTACATCATTCACCAGGACGAGTCGGCGCGCACCCTCCTGCGGCACGTGCGCGAAGCCGCCGATCGCGGCGTGCGCGTTCGCTTGCTGGTCGACGATCTCAATACGGCGGGCGAGGACCGGCGCTTCATGCACCTGGGGCAGTACCCGAACGTCGAAGTCCGTGTATTCAACCCCTTTCCGGGCGGTCGATCGGCCACGTGGAGCCGGATTCTCACCTCGATCTCCGACATTCCACGCATCAACCATCGGATGCACAACAAGCTGCTCGTCGCCGACAACGCCGTCGCCATCACCGGCGGGCGCAACATTGGCGATGAGTATTTCACGCTCGACAAGCGCAGTAACTTCATCGACCTCGATCTGGTCGGTGTCGGACCCATCGTGCCGCAGCTGTCGGCCTCCTTCGATGCCTTCTGGAACAGCAAGTACGCTTACCCGATCGCGTCGGTGGCGGGGTCCCAGCCGACGGCTCCCGACGCGCCGTCGAGCGAGCCGGGCCCCCCGGGCGCAGCGCTGGATCCAGACGCCGACTGGCTGCGGCGCGAGCTCGACGATGGCATGCTCAAGCTCATCTGGGCGCCCGCCACGGTCCTCGCGGACCGTCCTGCGAAGATCGCGATCGACACGGCCCCGAGCCAGGAAGAGACCATCGCGAACAGCATCGCGACGCTCATGCGCTCGGCGCAACAGGAGGTCCTGGTGATATCGCCTTATTTCGTGCCCGGCGACGAGGGCGTCGCATTGATGCGCGATCTCATCGCCCGGGGCGTGCACATCCGCATCCTCACCAACTCGCTCGCCTCGACCGACGCACCGCTGGTGCATAACGGCTATGCCCGTTACCGGATCAAATTGCTCAAGTTGGGCGTGGAACTCTACGAGGTGCGGCCTCGACTCGGGCAGAAGCGCGCCCGATTTCATCCATTCCGCAGCGCCAACGCGAGCTTGCACGCGAAGGCGCTGGTGATCGACCGCAGAACCGTCTTCATCGGCTCGCTCAACATGGATGGGCGTTCGAAACGCTTCAACTCCGAACTCGGTCTCGTGGTGCGCAGTCCGGAGATTGCCCGGCAGGTGTCGGGCATTCTCGACGACATCAGCGCCGACGGCAGCTACAAGCTCACCCTCGACCCGTCGGGCCATATTCTCTGGTCGGTCGGCGAGGGAAGCGATGAAAGGGTATGGCACACCGAGCCCGAAACGACGCTCATGCAACGCTTCACCCTGAAGCTGCTGGCGCCCTTCGCGCCGGAAGAGCTCCTCTGAATCCGAGCGGGCCTCAAGTCTGGGGGGCGAGCCGCATCGTGCCGAGATAATCCCGAACCTTGGCGCGATAGCCCTCGCTGCTGGTCACCGTGGCGCCGCCTGCGAGCACGAAGATGAAGTCGCCGCGCAGCGTGCGATTCACCTCGCGCAGATAATTGGTGTTCACCAGACAGGAGCGGCTGATGCGCAGCATCGGCTGCGATCTCAAGGCGTGTTCGGCCTCGCTCAAGGTGCTGCGGGCGTGAAAGCTCTCGCGGCCCACGCGGATGGTCACGTAGTTCCTGTCTGCCTCGATCATCTCGACATGCGTCACATCGATCACGTGAAGCCGCCCGTTGAACTCGGCGAGCAGCCGGCCGCGCTCCTCAGGCTGCTTGCGGGCGCCCCGCTCGAGCTGCTCGAGGAGTCCTGCCAGCAGCGCCTGGCGGTCGTCCGCATTGCCTTGGGCATGGCGCGGCCGCACGCGCGCGAGTGTTTTGCGGAACCGCTCCTGATCGAAGGGCTTCAACAGATAGTCCACGGCGCACACCTCGAAGGCCTCGAGCGCGTAGGCGTCGTACGCGGTCACGAACACGAGCGACGGCAGATTCTCGGGGGCGAGCGCCCGTGCCAGATCGATGCCGTTCATCGGGTCCATCTGGATGTCGAGGAACAGGAGCTGCGGCCGCTTCTCACGAATTTCGGCAAGCGCCGTGACGCCGTCGGCGCACTCGCCGACGACCTTGAGGTCGCTTTCGGCCGCACAGAATTCGCGCAGCGTTCGCCGGCCCGCCGGCTCATCGTCCACGATAATGACGTTCATCATGCGGGTGCCAAGGCGGCGGTGCTCGCCACGCCCCGGCGCTCGGGCGAGACCCGAATCTCGGGCAGCCGGATCTCGCCCACCCATTCGGAGCCGCTCGGACCGACGATGAGCTCGGCGCGCCCCTCGAACTGCACGGCGAGCCGCTCGCGCACGTTGCTGATGCCGATTCCCGGCGGGCCTGCCATTCTTCCTTCCGCGATGGTGTTCGTTACGCGCAGCACCAGCAAATCGCCGGCGCGCTCGACCTCGAGGCGAACCGTCACCGGTTTCTGATGGCCGGCGAGGCCGTGCACCACGGCGTTCTCGATCAGGGGCTGCAGGATCAGGCTTGGGACCCAGGCATCGATGATGTCCTGCGTCCGCGGCAGGAACACGGTCAACCGGTCCGAGAAGCGCTTCTGTTGCAGCTCCAGATAGAGCCGGGCGAACTGCAGCTCCTCGGCGAGCCGCGAGAAATCTCGCTCGCCGGCATTGAGGAGGCGGCGCAGGAGATCCGCGAGCTGCACGACCATGGACTGTGCTCCCTTCGGATCCCACTCGATCAGTCCGCGGATGGTGTGCAGCAGGTTGAAGAGCGTGTGGGGGGAGAGCTGCATGCGAAGCGCCGCAAGCCGTGCCGCACTCCATTCCCGCTCGAGGGCCGCGCGCTGCAGCTCCGACTTCCGAAACCGAGAATAGAGCGCCGCGCCGGTGATGAGCGCGAGGCCGAACCAATAGGTGGGCAGGAAGCTCACGAAGCTCGCGAGCCACAGGGACGTTACGCCCGGGTCCGAGAACGGGTTGTTGTGATGCGCCTCCATCTGGGAATGATAGGCGTGGTCAGCGACGCAGTACTCCCCAAGAGTCAACGCCGGATAGGCGAGCGCCGCGAACGCGAGCGCGAGAACGATTTGCAGCGGCAGCGCCACAAGCACCGGCCGCCATTGGATGCGCATGGACGCCCAATAGGACACCAGAATGAGGGGCAGTAGGAAGACGTGCTGCAGTACGCGGGCATCCCAGGTCGCGAACAACGGCACGCTCGTCATCTTCCCAATACCGGTGCGCATGCCGTAGGCATACAGCACGTTCGAGACGGTCACATAGACCCAGAACACGCCGACCAGGGTGAGGAACTGGCGGCGGCTCAGCGCGGAGGCGTAATGCTCCTTGAGTGCGCCGAAGTAGTGACTCAACGCGGTCAATCTCATGGGATCAGCGTATCGCAAAATGCCCGTTTTGCGGCATCCATGGGACCTTTTCGGGACGAATCCGTGGTTTTAAGGGACGACCTCGACTGCGGGCCGCAGACGCAGGCCCCCCGCCCGGCGTTTCATAGTCTCCGACGATTTCACCACCCCAAGGAGACTGTCATGACCCACCTCGCCACCCCTGAAAACACCCCCCGCCCGGCAGGCCGCGTCCTCCCGAAGGTCACACTCGCCATGCTGATCTGCGGCATTTTCGCGGCCGCCGCCGCCGGGGCCGCAACCCCCGAGCAGGACGTGCTCGCCGTCAAGGTGAAGTACGATCCCGCCATGCTCGCCACCGAAGGCGGGGCTCGTCATCTGTATGCGCGTCTGGAGCATGCAGCCGAAGAGGTTTGCCCCGAGTACGTGAATCCTCACCTGGTGAGCCCACAGGTGCAGGCGTGCCGGACCCATTCCCTGCAAGCCGCCGTGATGAAGATCAACAACCCGCGGCTCGTGGCGGTTTACCAGAGCAATGCCCATATTGGCTAGAACGCGCGTGCGGCCGGCGCTTGCCCCGGATCAGGGCGGCCCCGGCCGCGACGCCGCGTGCCGACCCATACCGCGCGTGATTTCCTCATGCGCCGCCTCGACGCCCGACCAGCCGACTACCCGCACCCACTTGCCCGGCTCGAGGTCCTTGTAGTGCTCGAAGAAATGCTGAATCTGTTGCAGCCGCACCTCGGGCACATCCTCGATCGTTTTCCAATAAACGAATAACGGACAGATATCGTCGGCCGGAACCGCGAGCACCTTGGCGTCGCCGCCGGCCTCATCCTCCATGCGCAGCAAGCCGACGGCTCGGCACCGCACGACCACGCCCGGCAGCAGCGGGAAGGGCGTATGCACCAGCACGTCGACCGGATCATCGTCGGCGGCGACGGTCTGGGGCACGTAGCCGTAATTCGCGGGGTAATGCATGGCGGTCATCATGAACCGGTCCACGAACAGGGCGCCGGATTCCTTGTCCACCTCGTACTTGATGGGGTCCGCGTTCATCGGGATTTCCACGATGACGTTGAATTCGTGCGGTACTCGTTTGCCCGCCGTGACGTTGCCGATGCTCATGCAGTTCCTTTCGATCAGGTCAGAACAGTCGCCATTGCCCGAAGAGGAGCGCACTGGCCGCCAGCAACGCATTCGTGGTCGCGTGAGCTGCAACCGCCTCTCCGAGCTTGTTGGTGCGCATCGCGAGCAGCCCGTACACGATGCCGGCGATCGCACCTGCGATCCAGAACCGGCCGTGCATGATGCCGAAGGCGAGGGCGCTCAAGACGAGTTGCGGCCAGCGCGCGTCGGAGAACGGTACGGTGTCGAAATGAGGGCTCGTGAGCCGGCGCAACAGATAGCCGCGATACGCGAGCTCCTCGGCGAGGGGCACCGTCACGACCGCCGCGATGATCCGGCAAATGATCCAACCGCTGCGCAGCGCGGGCGAGAGCGCTGCGAGGCCGGGCGGCTCGCCGCCGGGTGCACTGACGAAGGCTGCGGCGGCGACCCACAATCCGAACACGCAAACGCCCGCAAGCGGCCCCCGCCAGGAAAAACTCAAACGCGCGCCCGCGTAGGAGCGGCGGTAGATCCACAGGACGGCGAGCGCGGCGATGAGGCGCAGCGGATACCAGACTTCGAAGTCGGCCGATAGCGAATGCGCAATCATTGCGGCCGCGAGAATGGCAAGCAGCGGCATCAAATAGGGCGCGGTCGGATTGGTCGCGGAGATTCCCGTGCGTGCGCTCTCGCGCGCGGCGCCGGTAACGGCGGCGGCGCTCGCATCGGCGCCGCTCGCTTGCGTGGCGCGCAGCCGCTGCGCACGGCGCTCGGCCGCGACGCGACTCACCCACGGGTTGGTGTGCGCGAGGAGTGCAATCCCGAACGCCGCCAGATTGAAGGCTATCCAGCCGGCCTGCGAATGAAAGCCCACGGTCGCGACGCGCTCGTAGCCGGCATCGCCGATGAGGATGAGCGCGGCAATGCGCACCGCATTCAGCAAGAAGACGGCGAGCACGCCGAGCGGAATCACGACGAGCGCGCGCGGAAAATAATATTCGCGGCGGAAGAACCACAGCCACGCGGCACAAAACGCCAGCATCAGGCCCACGCCTTCGAGCCCCGAGCAGACCTCCGCAATCTGCACCGCGAATCGATCGGTGGCGAGCGTCAACGCCACCGAATCGCTCCGCAGCGCCGGCAGCAGGGGGCCGAGCAGCAGCTTCACCAGGCGGAAGGTGACCGCCGCCGCCGGCGCCCACAGCATCTGGCTCAACTTGATCACCGCGACGGCGGCAGCCGCCGGAACGATTGCAAAGAGGGGCAAGCCGCCGGTCGCGCGCAGGGCTGCAATCCATACGGAGGCGGGCGCGAGCGCGGCGAAAAGCGTCAGCGTGACTGCGATGACCGCTGCGTGCCACGCCACCGCCATGGCCAAAAACGGAACATGGGCCGCATACAGTGCGGACGACAGATAAAAGAAGGGCACGAGGAGCAGCGCGTGCACCATCATCCAGCGCAGCCGCAGCGGTGCGTGATCCGCGGCCCGGAGCGCCGCCGCCAAACCCGCGCCGCGCAGAGAGGCGAGCAGCGCGAGCGACACCGCGTACGCGATGATGAAGCGGAACAGCCAGTGCTGCGCGAGGCGCAGCGCTTCCGGTGCGCCGTGCAGCCCATCGAACGGCGTCGCCTGCACCAGGTACGAGCCGATGAGAACTTCCGCCGCCAGCACCGCCGCCGCCACCGCGAGCCTCGCAATCAAGCCGAAACGCGTCGGTGCGGTGATATCCGGAATCTGAGTGTCCACGCGGGCGTATCGTCGCTCGCGGCCGCCGGCCGCGCAGCCTCAGTCGATGGCGATCGAGCGCGGATCGGTGCCCGCGGCGAACGGAGAGCCCGCGACTTCGGTCAGCACCCCGGTGGTCGCATTGAGCGCGTACGCCGAGATGTCGCCGGAATTCTGGTTCGCCACATAGGCGAAGGTGCCCGCGGGATTGATGGCGATGTTCAGCGGAAAGGTACCCGTGCCGGTGCTCGAGGCAAGCGTCAACGCGCCGCTTGCCGGCGTGATCGCATAACTCATGAGCTCATTTCCGGCCGTGGCCACGAGCAGAAATTTGCCGGCGGGATCGACCGCCACGGCCTCCGCGTTCGCGCCCGTGGACATCGGCGAGTCGGACAGCGCTGCAAGCGCGCCCGTGCTCGGATTGAGCGAGTAGGAAGAGACCGAGTGTCCGGTCTCATTCGCGACGTACGCGAACGTACCCGTTGGGTCGACGGCGACCGCGAGTGCGCCGCTGGCCGCTGCGAAGGGAGAGCCGCCGATGGCCGCGAGCACGCCGCCTTCCGGTTCGATCGAGAAGGCGGCGACGTCGTTCGACGCGTAGTCGGTCACGTACAGAAAGTTGCCGCCTGGATCGGTCTTGAGCGAGGTAGGCTCCGAACCTCCGGCAAACGGCGAACCGCCGATCGCGGTGAGTGCACCCCCCGAGCCGGTCTCGAATACCGAAACGGTGTTGTCGGTCTTGTTGGCGACGTACACGAACTGGTTGGCGGGATCGACCGCGATTGCGAACGGTCCGTTGCCCGAGCCCACGGGATTGCCCGCCGCGCTCAGGGCGCCCGTGCTTTGATCGACGGCGTACACCGACACGGTGTTCGAGGCATTGTTCGCGACGTACAAATAAGCCCCGTTGGGATCGAGCGCGGCCGCGACCGGCGTTGTGCCGGTGGATGCGAACGGCGAGCCGGCGATCGGCGTCAGCTTCCCGCTCGACGCATTGATGGAGTAAGCAGAGATGTTGTTGGATGCCTCGTTCACCACGTACGCAAACTGGCCCGGGAGTGTGCACGAGACGATGACATTGGCGATGTCGGCGGTGCCGATGGTGCCGGAGCCGTTGTGCACGACACACGTTTGACCGGCCGGCTGCGTCAGCACCGTGACCGAATAGGCGCCGCCCTGATCGATTCCGGAAGTGAAGGTGAAGCCGCCGTTCGATCCGATGGAGAGGTTGTCGCCCGAGTTATTCTGCAGCACCAAACCCGAGCCGCGGACGCCCGTCGCCGTCCCGCCGACCGTGTAGCCTCCACCGACGTGACAGGCGGCGGCGCCCATCCCGATAGCGAGCAGCAATCCCCCCAGCTTGACGATTCTTTTCACAGACCACCTTCCTGTCCGTCGCGGCCTGGCATTCTAGCGCGTCTCGTGGCGTGAAGCCGCGCACAGTTTGAGCGTGTGCCCGTATCGTTCGGGCAACGGGGTGAACCAATTCGTCAATAAGCGCTCCAACGACACAGTCTCGAACACGCGAGGATTTGCATGGCTCATGTAGGAATGAAGCATCGTTTGGTGGTCGCCGCCGCGGTTATCGCGGCCCTTTGGTCGTGTGTCGCATCGGCGACACTGGGCGAGCCCGAGTCCTCGATCGGGGCCGAGACGCAGCTGGGTCGGGCGTCCATCAAGCAGACCGACCGCGGCACCTACCGCGTTCATGAAATCCAGCAGCCGTCGGGCACTTTGATCCGTGAGTATGCGAATCCTGCCGGCATGGTATTTGCGGTGACCTGGCATGGGCCGTTCGCCCCGAATTTGCAGCAGACGCTCGGCGGCTATTTCGACGAGTACAAGGCCGAGGCGAGAGCCGGCCGTCTGGATCGAAATCACGTGCAGGTCCGTCAAGACAATCTCGTGGTCCAGGTCGGCGGCCACATGCGCGCTCAGAGCGGCCTTGCCTACCTGCCCCAGGCCCTGCCGAGCGGCCTGACCGTTGGAGACCTGAAGTGAATCGCTTGCGTTGGATCGCACGCGCCGGCGCGGCGCTCCTCTTGTGTGCGGGTGCCGTTTCTTGCGGCGGTGGCGGCGACACGGTGGGCTCTTCCGGCAGCGGCGGCGGCCCGGTCGCCGCGGCGAATAACGTCGTCAGCGTGGCGGTGACCGGCGGCCCGGAGAACAACAACATCAACGTGCTCTATACGACGGTCAAGGTATGCCTTCCCGGCACGAGCACCTGCCAGACCATCGACAATATCCAGGTCGATACAGGTTCCTACGGCCTGCGAATCCTCGCGCCGGTATTGACGCTCACTTTCCCGGTGATGAAGCTCAGCAATGGCAGCGCGCTCCTCGAATGCGTTTCGTTCGTCGACGGCTACAGCTGGGGACCGGTCACGCAGGCGGACGTTCAAGTCGGGGGCGAGACCGCGAGCTCGATGCCGGTGCAGATCATCGGTGACTCGCGCTATCCCACGGTGCCCTCGGATTGCTCGAATTCCGCACCGGGCGCCGAGGACACCGTCGCGACCTTTGGCGCCAACGGCATCATCGGCATCGGTCCATTCGCCCAGGATTGCGGCGAGTTCTGTGTCTCGAACATACCGGAGCCGGCCGTCTATTACGCCTGCAGCACCGAGTCGAACTGCGCCGGCACCACGGTGCCCTTGGCGAGCCAGGTTCCGAATACCGTCACGATGTTCGCCAACGACAACAACGGCACCATCATCTCGCTCCCATCAGTGCCCTCGGCGGGCGCGACGACCGTCACGGGCTCCTTGATCTTCGGCATCGACACCGAGTCGAACAATGCCTCGGGTACGCAAGCCATCGTGCCGATCTCCCCCGACACGGGCTACCTCACGACGATCTTCGATGGCAGTACCTTGACCGACAGCTTCATCGACTCCGGCTCGAATGCCTACTTTTTCACCGACTCCAGTCTTTCGCTCTGCACCGAGTCGGGCTTCTCGCCCTTTTATTGTCCGTCGAGCCCGGCGAGCCTGAGCGCGGAGATGCAGCTCGCAAGCGGCACATCGACCGTCGATTTCACGGTCGGCAATGCCGAGCAGATCGACGGGTCGTATTATGCGTATCCGGGGCTCGCCGGAAAAAATACCGACGCGAGCAGCTTCGATTGGGGTCTGCCGTTCTTCTTCGGGCGACGCGTCGCGACCGCCATCCAGGGCTACAGCACATCGGTGGGCACCGGACCTTACGTCGCCTACTAGGGAGAACTCAAGTGGAGTTACGCTGCGCCGGTGCGGCGGGGGCGCCATCTACCGGGTGACCCGCGCGGCAGGATAGACTGCGTGCGCATGACCAGTCTTCATCTCGACTACCTCCCGCTGGCTGAGATCGCGGCACGTCCGGCGTCCTGGTGGCACAACGTCCTCGGCGTCGTGGGATTCAGCCGCCCGCCGGATATCGAATCCCCGATGGTTCCGATAACCGCCAGCATGACGCCCTCGCTCGGCGCGGGCGTCGAGCTGTGCGAAGTCTGGCGCGTCGCCGGCCATGCGGACCTCGAGCTCGCGAACGGCGTCCCGTCGGATTTGGCGGAGGCGGAGCGCGTGCATCATCGATTTTGCGAGGATCTGCTGTTCGGCTCCGTGACCATCGAGGAGCGCGCCGATGCGGACTCGGACAGTCTGTCGCGCGCGACCGTCAGTGCGTATGGACGTATATTCGAAGTGCTCGAGCGGACCGCGCATCCGCATCTGATGCGCGTGTGGAACTATCTTCCCGAGATCAACCGCGCAGCCGGCGGTGATGAGCGGTACCGCCATTTCAATTCCGCAAGACAAGAGGCCTTGCGCGCATCGGGCCGACCCACGAAGATCGTCGTTCCCGCGGCGAGCGCACTGGGATCCCCCGCGGGCAGCCCCATTTCGATTTATTTCCTGGCCACTCGCACACCGCCGAAAATGATCGAGAATCCGCGCCAGACGAGCGCCTATCACTATCCGCCGAAGTTCGGATCGCACAGTCCGAGCTTCTCCAGAGCCTGCGTGATGAGCGAGTCGGGCGGTACCAATCTGTTCGTCTCAGGCACTGCCAGCATCGTCGGCTACGAGACCATACATCCCGGCGATGTGGTGGCGCAGACGCGCGAGACGCTCGCCAACATCGACGCACTGCTGGAGGAAGCGAATCGTGTCGTCGGCGCGCCGCACTACTCGCTCGACGATCTGAAGCTCAAGGTGTACGTGCGCCGGCCTCAGGATCTGGAGGTGATCCGGCGCGCGCTTGCACCACGCCTGCGTCCCTCGACCTCCGTCCTGTTTTTGCAGGCTGACGTGTGCCGCGAGGAGCTTCTGGTCGAGATCGAGGCCGCCGGCGATTCGCCCAGGTCCGGCTGAGCCTCCAAGCCCGATCTCCAGCGGAGCCGGGCGAGGTCCTGGAAGGCCGGCGGCCGGGTAGTTTGCCTGCGAGGCGGCCGGTGATTAGAATCGGAGACGAAGCGGGCGTCGTATAATGGTAATACCCAAGCTTCCCAAGCTTGAGCCGTGGGTTCGATTCCCATCGCCCGCTCCAATCTCTGCCACGTCGGGCAATATGAGCCAACTCGGCTCTTCGCCGCCGTCACGCAGACGCTCGCAGACGTTGGCTAGCACTACCCATAGTTTCACACGCGCGCGGTAACACAACGTATCCGAGCCCCATATTAGGATCGGACCATAACGCTAGGCGACCCTGCGCGATTCAATTCGGCCATCTATGGGGAAGCGAAGATAGCGTCACCGCGAACTACTGGCTTAGCTTTAACCCGATAACGAAACAGCAGGGTGGACCCCACCCCGACGACGGCAAAAAGTGCCAATATCACGAAAAGATAACGATAGCCGAGGCCGTCCGCCGCATAGGTGTCGAGGAGATGTCCGGCTAATACAGGGACGAACACATCGGGAGCGTACGCTACGAGAGAAATCAGGCCGGTAGCGGTGCCGGTCAATGCCGAGGGAATTGCTGCTTCTTCGAGCAGCGCGAAATAAATTCCCCGAAGCGCGTAGTAAACGCTGTTAATCACAATCGAATTGACGAGCAGCAGCAGGAACAGATGCGGGCCGCCGGGGATGATCACGAACAGTAGCAGGCAAGACGCCAGCGTCACCAGCAACCACAGTATGGTACGTGAAGCGGTCCACCGATCGGCGACCGGGTTCGACCCTCTGTCTGCCGGTGACCACCGGCAGCTTCGGAGCAACGAAAACTGGGGAGTGGCGGAGAGGCGTGTGGTTGTGATATCGCTAGTTGCCCCTTTCGCACAAATGAGAAAGGCGCTGAAGATCCGTTCCGAGTAAATACGACGGCGCCGCAAGCAGTAACTGCGGCATCATTTCGGCGGCCTCAGCGGTCATGCCGGTCGCACGGCCATCGGCCAAGCGGCGAAATTGCTCGTGATCAGGGTCCACGTTACCATCCAGCACATCGGCCATGTGCATAAGAGTCTCGCTGGCCACCTGGGCGACTTCGTGTGCCAAATTCTCGCCTTTGGTTCCGGATGCGGTGGACACTATTCGATTGAATACTGTGACATCCTGAAAGACCCGCCGTGTTAGGCCAGCGATACGACGGTGGTGGCGGTTCTCGGTAGCTCTTGAGCGATCAGGCCAGATCGCGCGCACGCGATCCGCCCCTCGAGCCAGATCAGACAGGCGATCCAGTGCTTGGCGCGCTACAGCGGCCGCGGCCTCCGCTTGCTCTTCGCTGCTCGACGTGTGCTGCCCCGTCTTCGTCAATTGAGCAGCCGCCCCTCGGAGCAACCTGGCGCAACCGGCGAACAGCCGGTCGGCACTGCGGTGTCTAGCCATGACTGCCGAAATGACCGTGGCGATGCCCACGCCGATCAATATCTGTACGACCCGCAGCAGCGCGACCTTTTCGGCTGAGTGCCCCGAAATGCCCAGCGAAGACACGACGATAAGAGCGGCAATAGACGAGCCGCGCAGATTCGGTATCGCTCCACTGGCGTAAGCAAGCGCAGCCACGATAACCAGCGTCGCGAGGGGGGAACTTACGCCGACGCGCCCCAACCCGACGCCGACCAGCCCGCACAACACGCCGAATAAGGTACTACCGACTCGCGCCAGCGCAGCGTCAAGGGTTAACGCACTATTCGGGCGCATCACAATCAACGCGCTCATCACGGACCAAAGAGGCTCGGGCAGCCCGAACGTTGCCGACACGTCGAATGCGACGACCACGGCGATCATCAACAGCAGACCTTGACGACGAGTATCGGCGTTGAAGAGCAAGTCGCGCGACCAGGAATCAGCGGTCACGGTGTTGCACCGTTGCCCTCCTGCACATCACTCAAGGCGTCGTCGAGCGCATCAAGCAAGAAACACGCCCGTAAGAGCACAGACCGCTCACTCGCCGAGAGGGTGCTGTCGATGATCTTAGCAAGGGCAGCATCCTTCTCCTGCGCGGCATCGGTTAAACGCTTTCGCCCTATTGGCGTCAGTGACAGCAAGGTCTGGCGCCCATCGGTTTTATTGGGTATACGCAACACCCAGCCCTCCGCTTCCAGCTCTGCCAACAGACGAGTAAGCGATTGAATCTTGACGCCTTCACGGGCCGCTAGCTCCGTTGGCGATACGTGGCCGACGCGATTTATTTGTCCGATCACGCTGAGCTTCGCCATGCTGGTCCCCTCGCGAACCAAACTCGGACGGAGTTTTCGACAGAGTTGTGAAACCGTCCTGCGAACGGTGGCCGCGCATAGCGCAGCGCTAGGAACCTTGGTCTTCGGGCTGACAATACTAAGACGACTCATAGCAATATACTAAGATGATACGTAGTATCTTGCAAGAGATAGTCGCGGCATTGTCTGGTCGAGGCAAAAAATGTGTGATGTAGCCTTATCCACGCCTCAGCAAGCCTTCCAGCGTCCATCATGCCCTCGCGGCCGGCGTTCTCGGTGGAACAGGTGATTCGCCTGGTACAGGCCGATAGTCGACAAACTCATAGTCTGCAAGTGCGAGGCCTCTGGTCGTCATGGCCAGGACTTTATCGTAACCGAGCATTTGGGCGAGCGGAGCTGTGGCTACAACGATCTTGCCTTCATCGAGCGTGTCGTCAAGGCTCTCGATCAAACCATCACGCTGATTCAACTGACCAATCACATCTCCGATATGATCTTCTGGCGTGGTTACGCTAACTCGCACATATGGTTCCATCGCCCCTTGGTCCAGGTACACAACCTCAATGGCCCCCGCTGCAAGTGTAGGAATAGCTGCCTGGAGCATCGCGACCGCCGCAGAAATATCGCGCTCGGCGACGGCGTTGATTGCCAGGCCGCGGGCTGACGCCTGAGTTTGCACTCCCGAAACCTCCGCCAACAGTGCGGCCCCTTGCTCCGCGAAGCGCAATTGGAATCTCTCCGAGGGATCGGTAACAATTAGGCGTAGCGGGAATCTGGTGTTTGACATCACGAAGAAGCCTACCGCAACTCACGAACGTCTGCTTCCCGGCGACCAATCTCGCACCCTCATTGACCGGACTTGGCCGGGTAGCGACGATGGTCGGCACGACGCGGCGGCTCAACGAGCAGGTACGCAGTAGAGGCCCGCTCGCCCTTACCGAGCGCGGCGCGATTCAGGCCGCGACCATCTGCACCTGCAGATCCTTGCTGTCAGCGCGCGTGCGCAAGCTCGTCGCGAACGATCTTCCTCACCTGCTCGGCTGTGATCGGCTTTTCGGCGGTGCCTAAGTGTTGCCCGAGCGCCTCGTTGATGAGCGTCTGATATCCGATACCCGTCCGCGTCGACTCCGCCTTGAATGCAGCGACGATCTGATCGTCGATGTAGATGGTGATGCGGGTCTTCCCCTTCGTTGGCACCGCTTGCCCGCGCCGCCCTTTGGAAAAATCGTACTCAGCCTTCATAATCTTTTCGCTCCTTCGGAGTTGCTCGTCGCACCGAGATTAAGCGTTCGCCGTCGTCGCGCTCCGTCCAAACAACCACCAATATTTCGCCGCCGGCGTTCATCCCGACTGTGATCCAGCGGGACTCTCCTGCAGAGGAATCATCCTCCACGGTCAGACCTAGCGGATCGTTCAATACACCTTCGCCCTCAACCAGCGACAGGCGTGCTTGGAGATATTCGCGGCGTCCTTGTCGGGATCGAACTTCGGACCCATATACGTATTATATATGTACTAAATACATACTGCAAGGTCGTGAGTGAACCCGCCGCAAGCGATCACCTTGCGCCCGACCTCGCCGTTCGCCGCCGTCGACTTCGGGTCATTCAGGACCCTTCGCTTTCTCGTCGCTATCTAATCGGTGCTCCCTCCCCGATGGCCGCATTGGCTGGCGTTGGCTCGTGTGGCACCGTTTTTCACACAAAAATCGCACGCAGCGCCGGTCGCGCTTGTAACTTCATGATTCCAAGAAGGCTAGTGCGCTCCAGCGGCATTTTCGATTCCCATCGCCCGCTCCAATCCCAGCCATCGCTGGCGAATGCCAGCCAACTTGAGTACCAGCCTCGTATCACGTCGTACGTTCGCTGACATTGGCTGGCATTGGCCGCGGTTTCACACGCAGCGTTCCGTTACCCCGAATCGAGTTCGGTTCCGCCCGCTGCACCAGACAAGAACCTTCATGTTCGATCTCAATCTTAATTGGCGTGAACGCTGCGGTTCACGCCGCCATGGCCTTTTGGGCCGCCGCGAAGACGTCGCGTGCGGACGTCGTGCCCGCTACGTGCTCCGTACCCTCGACACCGAGGTCCATCCATCCTGCATTCACGGCCTCAAACATTTCTTCGGCAGGTGCAGAGTGGCCCTTCGGGATGCCGAACTGCTCGAACGCTTTCGCCCACCCTGCACGTGGGACTGCAGAGGCTTTCACATCGAGATTCAGGACTTCACCCAATTGCTGCGCGACTTCATCCGCGGTGACCATCGAACCAAGCTCGACGGCGCGCTGCCCCGACCACGCTGGCCCGGTCAAAAGGGTTGCGACCTCCGCGCCGATGTCGTTCGACGCGACCATGCTGTTCGAATAGTTATCTATGAAACCACTCTTCACCACAGGATGACGGGTGTCCGCCGCAACCAGGTGTCGGTCGTCAATTGCTCGACCACGAACTGAGCGACATCGGCGCGCGCTATCTTGCCGCCGTTAACGCCTGCGAGGTCGGCGGTGGCCCTGACGCGGCCACGCGGTGGGTCGTTGGTAAGCATAGCGGGGCGGACAACGACCCAGTCGAGCGAACTGGCGCGGATCGCGGCTTCCTGGCGGTCCTTGTCCTTGTACGCGGGGCCGAGCAGCAATGGCTGGAACAGCCGGTCGAAGACGAAGCCGCCGTGGCCGCGACTGTCGCCGACTCCGAGCGCGGAGATGCATATTAACCGGCGGACGCCGGTGCGGGTCATCGCCGCGACCAGGGCGCGGGTCGCGACGGTCAGCAGCTCGACCTGGCGGAAGCCCATACCGGTGCCCAGCGCACTGACCACGGCATCGCAGCCGTCCAAAGCGCGCACGAGGGTCGCCTCGTCCCGCGCTTCGCCCTCGATCAGCTCGGCTCCCGGCAGGTCGGCGCGCGCTTTCGCACGAACCAGCGCCACTACGGAGTGACCGCTCTGCGCGGCGTCGCGGACGATGAGCTGGCCGGTTCCGCCGGTTGCGCCCAAAACCAGTATCTTCATGTTTGACCTCGATCTTTTCTGATGGGTACGGTGCGGTTCACGTGGTGACGGCCTGCCGCGCCGCCGCGAACACATCACGAGGAGGCGTTGTGCCGGCGACGTGCTCCGTGCCCGCGACGCCGAGGTCCATCCATCCCGCGTTGACGGCCTCGAACATCGCTTCAGCCGGTCCGGTTTGGCCTTTGGGGATGCCGAACCGTTCGAACGCTGCCGGCCACTCGGCCCGCGGGACAGCGAAGGCCTTGACGTCGCGCTGCATGACATCGCCCAGTTGCGCCGCGACTTCATTCGCGCTGAGCATCGAACCAAGTTCGATGACGCGATGCCCCGACCATGCGGGCCCCGTCAGCAGCGACGCCACCTCGGCGCCGATGTCGTTCGTCGCGACCATGGTCGATTTCCGGTTTGTCGGATTGTAGTAGACCGGTAGCGTTCCGCCCTGGGCGACCTGCAAGCCGTAGAGGAAGTTTTCGAAGAATCCGCCTGCGCGCACAAATGCGATTGGCGATACCAGGTCGCGAAAACCTTGCTCCAGAAGCGACAAGGCCGTGATCATCCCAAGCCCGCTGGTCCTGTTCGCACCCATCGACGAAAGCGCTACCACCCGCGGCGGCGCTGCCTTGGTGAGCGCCTCGACATAGTTCGCAATCACGCCCTTGGCTTCTTTGTAATCGGGCGAGGGGGCCCAGACAGCCGGCAACATGACAAACGCGCCTTCGACGCCTTTGAGCGCCCGCTCGATGGCTGCCGAATCATTCCAATCACCGTCAACCAGTTCCACGCCCTGGTTCGCCCAGCTTGACGTCTTCTCACGATTGCGGACTAGCGCGCGTACTTTCTTGCCGTGCGCCAACAGATGTTCGGCCGTCGCGCCGCCCACTTTTCCCGTGATTCCCATGACTAAAAACATGCGTTATCTCCTGATGTTGAGGAACAGAGCACTGCCCCAGTTGGTTCAATCGGATGAGCGGCAGAATGGCCCGGATACGGGGATCGCGCGCGTAGAGGCCGACCCATGTCATCGCGCCCAGAAGCAGGGCAATGATTTCCGGCGGCGACCCCAACTCACCAATGCGGACATGGGCGCAGATGGCGCCTCCCAAAAAGCCCGTCACTAGGATCGCGCCGAGCACGGCGGTGGCCGGGATGGCGTAAAGGATGGCGCAGGCGAGGATGATCGGACCCAAGACACGGGTCAGGTCCATCGCGAACCCGGTTTCCTGCAACACGCTCGCGATCTGTGCCGGCGCGAAAAGCTGAATGGTGCCGTCTGCCACCAGAGCGATAACCACAAACGCGCTCATTATCCGGCCGGCCCACAGGGCGCCATGCAGGGTTGTGGTTTCAGGCACCCGATGCAGTTTCATGGTTTCGAACACTTGTCGTTCTCCTATGGGGGAATCCCAATATTTGTAGCTTACTGTGTCTCTTAGGTATGATAATCACCGAGAAACTGAACTCACTGTTCTCTCTGAGGTGAACAATACCGAGGCACGAAATGCAGAATCTCGAACCCCTCCTCATTTTCATCACGGTCGCGGACATGGGGAGCTTCACCCTTGCGGCCGATAGCCTGGGCATTCAGAAGGGCAGGGCCTCAACGGCGGTCCGGAAGCTGGAAGAAGATGTCGGCGTCAGGCTTCTGCACCGGACGACGCGTAGCGTGCAGTTGACCGAAGACGGACGGGTGTTTCATGCACGTGCCCGCGATCTGCTTGCTGACGTTGATGATCTGCACTCAATGTTCGCAAGCGATCGAGTGGCACTTCGCGGGCGCTTACGGGTTGATCTGCCGAGCGAGTTGGCGCGCACCACTATCGTGCCGGCGTTGCCGGGTTTCATGGCGACTTATCCCGAGTTGGAGCTGGAGGTGTCGAGTACGGATCGCCAAGTTGATCTGGTTCAAGAGGGGTTTGACTGCGTATTGCGAGTTGGTCCCATCGGGGACGAGACACTGATTGCCCGCCCGCTGGGCAAGTTACGCATAGTCAACGCCGCCAGCCCCGCCTATCTTGCGCGCTATGGCGTCCCTCGATCGCTGGGAGATCTTAAGCGCCAAGAACACCGGACAATTCACTTTGAGACGACGCTGGGCGCAAGACCCCTTGGATGGGAATACCCGGACGGCGAAAGTTACGCGACACTTCAGCTGCCAGGTGCGTTGCACGTCAACAGCGCGCAAACCTACGAAGCCGCCGCCCTCGCCGGACTTGGCCTGATTCAGGCCCCACTTCTTGGGGTCGGCCGATACTTGGAGAGTGGAGCGCTGGTGGAAATTCTACCCGACTTTCGTCGTCGGTCGCTTGCCGTGTCCCTCGTAGTAGCGCATCGGCGCAATCTGTCGCGCCGAGTCCGCGCATTCATGAAATGGATCGAAAATGTGCTCGCGCCCTACCTAGAATAGCGAATGATTTGCAGCCAATACCAACAATCGCATGCCAACGAAATATTCGGTGCCACCCAGGTCAAGGTGCGCCCATCGGCCTAATGCCAACGTCACAACACTGGCTGCGGTTCGCTGGCATTGGCTGATGTGGCACCGTTTTCCACGCAAAAATCGCACGTCAAAGGTTGACGGCTATCCCGATGCTCGCTGCCACTGCATTGAGTCGCTTGTCCAAGGTCCAAAACCGGCATCGTTCAATAGCTGCGGCAGCGAGCAGGTGAATGTCCACATAACCAACACCTCGGCCGTAAAGTTTTTGCGCGCGGATGAAGGTCATGACCTCGTCGTGTTCAGCGACGGTCACCGAATGTAGTTGTTGCAGAAGTTCAAGCGTAGCTTCACGGTTCGAGAAGTTGCCGCAGGCGAGTTCGCCCACGACGAACGGATGCATGACTACTTCGCGGCGTCGGAGACGCTCGCCGAGATCCGGTAGGTCCTCGCGAAAGTAGTCGATCCAGACTGAAGTGTCCGCGAGAATCATGTTGCCGCGGCAGCACGCCTCCTCGGGACCGGTTTAAGCTGCGGCTGAGTGCCGCCAAGCTTGGCGAGTCGAATGGCGCTTTCTCGTTCGATGAGCGCCTTCAGTCCCTCACGTAGCACTGTCGAGCGATCAAGACCGCCCATCATTTTGGTCGCTTTGGCGAGTAAGTCACCGTCCAGCGTTACCGTCGTACGCATAGCAGTACCCCATTCCAGAGTACCTATAATAGCATCATTTGATGCGGTAAACGGTGCAAATAAATACGCGAATGGATAGATTCGAGGGTCTACCTTCCGCGCACATATCGAGCGGCTGACCCTATCAACAACTTGGCTGGCGTTGGCTGCTATGGCAGCGTTTTCCACACGAAAATCACACGCAGCGTCATCGGCGCTTGCAACTTCATGATTCAAAAAGGTGAGTGGCTGTAGAGCGATATATTCGATTCCCATCGCCCGCTCCACTCTACGGCAACGCCAGGCCATGTAGGGCTACAAGATTGGCGTCAACACATTGATCCGATGGGAAAGTCTTGGGAAATCGACGCTCACGGAACGGCGGTCTCATTGCCTCACGTATCCCTGTATTGCCCCGGGATTCACGCGTACGGTTACACGCAGCAATTCCGAAAAATAATTTGTGTGATCCGCACGCTCACCTTTCTAGGCTAGCGCGAGCGATCGCACGTGGCAGGACTCGACCAAAGCTGTCTGTCGCGAACGTCGGCTATTTGGCAGGCCAACGCTCCGCATAAGCGCCGCGACCGCCCAGGCGTCACCTTGGGATAATATTCTTCACGCGGCGCTCGATGCCGTGGTTAGTTGGCGTCGCCAAGGCGTTCCCATTTCAATGTGCGCGTGACTGCTGTTCCATCAACTGCTGAAGTGTCCAGCCAAATCACCAGTGTGTTTCCCAATACCTCCATTGCGCGCGTAAGCGTCATGCCAACTGCGTATTCCGGCGAAGTTGACCGGCCATTCCGCCGGAACGTGACCGACGATTCCGCCGAGTCGGCGCTGTAGTGGGTTTCTACTCGGATCGGTCACGTTCAGTCAAGATTGTTGGACGAGACGCGGTCTGCCGCGTCAGCGGCAGAAGCTCCGAACAGACGGACCGACTGGCGCATGAGGTGACGACAGCGTGGGTCAATCTTGACCTCAATTGGCATGGGTAATACTTTATGACTACCCAAAGAGCCACGTGCAGCGTTCTAATGGCCGCCACAAGTCTCAAACTCCCCGAAGGCCTCAAGCGTCGAATCGAGCGACTCGCAGGTGCTGCCAATAAGACGCCGCACGCCTTTATGGTCGAGGCATTGACTCAGGAGGCGGAGCGGGCTGAGATTCGCGAGCGATTCGCGAAGGATGCGGCAATTTCTGAGATCGAAACCATGGAGAGCGGCAAGGCCATTCCATTGGCTTCCGCATTTGACTATCTTGAGGCTCGCGCTGCAGGAAAGGCGGGCCGTCGTCCTCGAGCGCGCACATGGCGCGCGTCCAAATAACCGTCCAAGCGCCCACCGACCTTGAGCGATTATTCGAATTCCTCGCGGAACGTAACGCAAAACTTGCGCGTGAGCGGATGCTCAGTGTCCGACGAGCCTTCGAGCTACTCGCGGATCACCCGTTGCTGGGCCGACAAGCCGAAGACGGCCGCCGCGAACTGATACTGTCGCGCGGCCGCTTCGGCTACGTGGCCAAATATCGTTGGGCGCCCGCTGAGGACGTGATATTGATTTTGGCGGTTCGACATCAACCGGAGGCTGGCTATAGAGAAGAATAGCGACGCAGTTGCGCCGGGTTCCGTATGTCCCGCGCGTCGATGTGTCCCTTCATTGCGCTACGCTGCCCCACATACCCCGGGAACGTCTCGGGGAATCGACGCTGAGGGGCGGCGGTCTCATGGCCTCACGTATCCCCGCATTGCCCCGGAATCCCAAACAGTCACACGCAGCGGTTCACAAGAACGAATGGTGTGATTCATGGGCTCCTCTGTAGCGAGAGCGATCGCAGGGGGTGGAATTGGACCTGGAGCGGCGCAAGGTGACTGTCCGGTATAGCTTGCGGTCATTGCATAGCGCAGTCTAGGGCGGCAGCGCAGTGAATCAGTGTTGTGTCGAACACCGGCACCATGACATTACTTTGGTTGAGAAGCATGCCAACCTCCGTGCATCCCAAAATCAAGCTATCAGCCCCAGATGCGGCGAGCCGATTTGCAATTGCAATGTAGGTGGCGCAGCTTTCTTGGGTCGTAGTGTCCTTGCATAGCTCTTCATAGATAATGCGGTGTGTTTCTGCCTGATCAGCAACGTTCGGTAGAATAGGATGCAGGCCTGCCGCGATGAGCCTGCCGGTATAGAACGATTCCTGCATAGTGAAGGCAGTAGCCATTAATCCCGGGCTACGCAACCCGTTGTCGTTGATCGCTTTAGCTGTCGCATCCGCGATGTGAACGAAGGGCACATTGACTCCCACCATCATTTGGCTCGCCAATTTATGCATCGTATTGGTCGCGAGAATGATTACTTGAGCGCCACCGCGTTCAAGAGCCCTCGCCTCACCGTTGAGGATCGCGCCGGCAGTGGTCCAGTCCCCTTTCTTTTGCAGCACCTCGATTCTGGCGAAATCCAGAGAACGAATCAGCAGCTCAGGCGAATGAAGGCCGCCAAGTCGCGTGCGGGTCAATCTGCATAGCTCTCGGTAATAAATCTGTGTCGAGGCGGCAGACATTCCGCCAAGTATCCCAATCGTTCTCACATCGTTGCTCCGCAGCCCGAACTGCCGGAACGTTTTCCGTCATTGCGGACGCTCCCCCGACGCTGCACATTCACACGTTCTCGGCAAGGATGGGTTACGCGTCCCTTTTGCCTGTGCGCCTGCGCCCTGATTTCGTCACCGACGCGGCAATCCCGCCGGCGTCCTTCAATGTGACCGTACCCTGTATGTGCTGTTTGCCCCAACGCACAAACGCAAGCAACACCTCGCCCAGCGCGCTGCCCTTCGGGGTAAGCGTGTAGGCGTACCGAACCGGACGCTTCTGGTAGGGAGCACTGGCGACGATGCCAGCACTTTCCAGGCGCTTGAGGCGGTCGGCAAGGATGTTGGTCGGAATGCGCTCCGGCGAAAGCGCGAGCTCCCCATAGGTGCGCTTGCCGTGGAGCAGGTCGCGCACTACGAGGAGCGACCACTTGTCGCCCACGATGTCGAGCGAGTTCGCGATCGCACAGGCGGAACGCGCGAACGGCTTTGCAGTATTCATTGCTCCATCTCTCTACGCCATGAACGCGGAGTTACTTGCATAGTGAAAGTCATTATGCTACGTTGGACACACACTTGCAAAATGCAAGTGACTAGAAGGAGAGTGTTATGACGACGATAGCGCTTCCGCAATCTGCCGATTCTCAGCCCGGACGGCGAGGCGGTATTCGCCTCGCCGTCGCGATCGCATTAACCGTCTGGCTCGTGCTGGTCCTGTCATTCGGTGCCGCCGGCGCATTCGTCGGACCTCCCCGGACACCTCCCCTGGCCATGGCGATAGGAATTGCGGCGCCCCTGATGCTCTTTTTCGCGTCGCTGCGGCTCTCGCAATCCTTTCGCGCGTTCGTGCTCTCACTGGATCTTCGGCTCATCGCCGGAATGCAGGCCTGGCGGTGGGCTGGTCTGGGCTTCCTCTCTCTCTATGCACACAAGATACTCCCGGCTGTTTTCGCGCTGCCGGCTGGTCTTGGAGACATGGCCATCGGGGTCACGGCACCCTGGATAACTCTTGCCCTGATTCGTCAGCCTGGCTTTGCCGCCAGCGGCGCATTCATCCGTTGGAACGCCCTCGGGATATTGGACCTCATCATCGCCGTCAGCATCGGAACCTTGAGTGCGCTCTTCGCGACGGGAGGCCCCGGAGAGACCAGCACCGCTCCAATGGCGACACTGCCGCTGTTGCTGATCCCGGCATTCCTGGTGCCGTTATTCCTCATGCTACACGCAGCGGCCCTGATGCAGAGCAGGCAACTTAGACGATCTCGAACATAGCGGCGCCTAGACATGACGCGCGAACGCTCGCGCTTTAGCGCCGGCCTTGACCGGAGTCTCTTTAGCTCCCTGCCCAGAAGTCCAAATCGAGCCCCCGCCGTCAGTTTTGAACTTCGGCAGCGTGCGGGAGCCCACGGCCGAATTGGCTGGCGTCGGCCGCCGTGGCGCTGGTTTTCGCACGAAAATCGCATCCAGGGCGACGCCACGTTGCCTGCAACAGGTCCTCAGGGCATCCTCTCCCAGCGCCCGCAATAGTTAAGAGGACAAGGATGCAGGGAGAGCCACACACCCAGGCGAGCATGCGGTCTCGAGCAGTATTCCTGAGCTACGCCTCACAGGATGTCGAGGCGGCTCAGCGCATCTGCGGGGCGCTGCGCTCAGCGGGGGTCGAAGTCTGGTTCGACCAGAGCGATCTGCGGGGCGGGGATGCCTGGGACCAGTCGATTCGCAGGCAGATCAAGACCTGCGCGCTATTCCTCCCGGTGATCTCGCGGAACACCTGTGATCGCGACGAAGGGTACTTCCGTCTCGAATGGAAACTCGCTGTCGATCGATGCCACCTGATGGCTGACAACAAGGCATTCCTGATGCCCGTGGTCATCGACGACACGCTGAGCGACGACGAACGGGTGCCTGAGCGGTTTAGGGACGTGCAATGGACCCGCGTGCCGGGCGGGGTCGCATCCGCTGCCTTCGTCGAGACGGTACGTGGTCTGTTGTCAGGGGGGCTGTCCGTGGGTCGGACCAACGCCGCCTCAGCCGCCGCTCGCCTTTCCGCCGAGCCGACAAACAGTAAGCCCTCGTCGTCGCCTTGGCGGTCTAGGGCGGTGATTTGGGCGCCGATCGTTTTGGCGGCCGTCGCATCGGGCTACCTTGTTGCAAACCGGCTCGCGCCGTCAAAGCGTGGCGCGGAACCTGGAACGGCAGCATCGCCTGCGGCGCAGAGCACTCCAGCCAGCGCTTTCAACCCGCCGCCGCACTCGGTTGCAGTGTTGCCATTCGTGAACATCAGTGGAGATAAGGAGCAGGACTACTTCTCCGACGGGCTGACGGAGGAACTGCTCAATTCCTTGGCCGCGATCAACGAATTGCAGGTCGCCGCCCGCACGTCGGCGTTCTCGTTCAAAGGCAAGGACGCCGACATCGGCACCATAGCGCGCAGACTGAACGTGGGCGCAGTCCTCGAAGGGAGCGTCCGACGCTCATCGCACACCTTGCGTATTACCGCGCAGCTGATCAATGCCGTCACAGGCTTTCACTTGTGGTCTAGGACGTACGACGTGGAACTGGGCGATGTATTGATGCTGCAGACCCAGATCGCGACCGCGGTTGCGGACGCACTCAAAGTGACGCTGCTCGCGGATACCGTCGCAAAGATCGAGTTGGGAGGCACGCGGGACCCCGCCGCATTCGATGCCTACCTCCACGCGACCAAGGCGACGGACGCGGGAGGCGGCGAGGACTATCTGAGTGCGGCTGCCTCGTATACGGAAGCGATCCGCCGCGACCCAGACTACGCCCTCGCGTTCGCGGGACGATCGTTCGTCCAGTCGCTCTACGCAAGCCAATACGCGCCGCGTTCAGAGGCTCGCCGGTATTTCGACAGGGCGCTCGCCGATGCGCACCAGGCGATCGCCCTTGCGCCAGAGCTGGCCGAAGGTCATGCGGCTCTGGGCTTTTACCTGGCAAACGGAGCCCTCGACCTGAAGCAGGCGCGCGATGAGCTCGAGCGTGCTCGCGCACTCGCGCCCGGCAGCGCACACATACTGGGAATCAGTGGGCTGATGGCCATCATGACCGGGCGCGTCGATGCGGGTCTTCGCGATCTGCGGCACGCGGTCGAGCTCGACCCACTCAATGCACTCTCGTACCACGTGCTCGGCTTCGGGGCTTATCTGGCTCACCGTTATGAGGAAGCGCACGCGGCGAACGCAGAAGCTATCAGCCTCGATCCGGATTTGGAACGCGCCTACGAATACATCGGCCTAACCGATTACCAGCTCGGCAAGTTTGAGGCCGCGCGCGCTACGTGTGAGGCGCGGCCGAACTATTGGGGAACGCAGTGGTGTCTGGCGCTGACTTATGAGAAATTGGGGCGCCACGCCGATGCACAAGCCGCGCTTGAGAAGCTACGGGCGGCGCAGGGCGATGGTGCGGCCTATCAGTACGCGACGATCTACGCGCAATGGGGCGATACTGCGAAAGCGCTTGAATGGCTCGAGAGTGCAATACGCCTGCGCGATCCGGGGTTTTCGTACATAAAGAGAGATCCACTCATGGATCCGCTGCGCAAGGAGCCACGCTACCAGACGATTGAGCGAGCGCTGAATTTTCCGGACTCCAAGCCGGCACTCGGCAGCGCCTTTCTCATCATTGGCGGATTCCGGTTCGTCTGCATCGTAGCGACCGCCATGAATGGTGTTCTTCGATCTGAGAATTAGGGGCGCTTGCCACTGGTGCCACGCTACGTAACCAACGAACAAAACCGCGATATACGGCAAAGGAACGTGCAATAGACTGCGCAGGAGCACAGCGCCGAATCCCACCGCTGCGTCATAGGCCGGCACGGTTACACGAGCGCCGCAGGCGGAGCACGTTGTTGATGTGCCGCTACCGATGGTGAGTTTCCGCCGCATGCTTATGGTGGCGCGCTTGCAAGCCGGACAGATGAGCATCTAGGCGGCCTAGCCTTAATTGGGCGACAAAAACGCCGCATAACGGGACGAATATATGTAACGGCATTGTGCGCTCTCCTGTGACCGCGAGCCGTCTAGTGAACCGCCGCCGTAGTTCCGTCCGACCAGTGGGACACCGGCACCATGAAAATCGTTTGCGGCTCCGCGACCTCGCGGTCGTCGAGCACCACCGGAGACCCCGGCAGATTGGCTCCCCAGGTTGCGCCTGATACCTTGGGCACGTGGAACATGAGATGCGGGTGCCAGTGGTCGTCGGCATCGCTCAGGTAGCCATCCTTCGACATCATGAAGGACATCGCGCCCGGCTCGGGTGGGCGGAGGTCATGGCTCGCGAGCGCGGCGCGAACCTCGTCGAGAATCTTTTCCTTCGAGTCTCCGGCGAGTGCGAGCTTCGTCCGCCGGAGGGTGTAGATGAGGACGGACCCCGACGCGGCCGGGTTGTAGCACACCGGCCCCCGGATCTTCGGATTCCAGAAATCGGGGCTCTCGAACGGTGCCATCCACGACCTCTCCACGAGACAGGTGAACCCGTTGGTGCCGTGGACAGCGGTCCGGTAGCCCTGCGAATCGAGCGTCAGGACGGCGGCCTTGTCGGAAATCGCGGCGGGCGCGGCACTGCGCGCAAGTGCGATCTCGGAGCCCGCCGGCATCAGGTACTGCGCGAGCGGCACCATCCGCTCGTAAGGAGTCGGATCGGCCGCCGCGTAACCCGCCGGCGCCGATAGCAGCAGGGCCCACGTGCAGGCGCCGGTCCATCGAGCCAGGTATCTCATCTTCATATGAACGCTCCTTTTTCCATCTGTTGCCCATGCATGCGCTTAGGTGCAATAAATCACCAGCGGCGGGGTACGTCAAACCTCATTCGAACGACTACCCATTGAGTACGAAAGATAGGCCCTGACACCCGATAACAGGCGCGTCAGGCCCCGGAGCGAACGATGACAAACCGCAGCTTTACGCCATCATAGGTATGCCGAACAGCCCTGGGCGAGCGATGTTAGCGAGTCGTGGACTCGTGCGACGGAGCGCGTGCGCTTACAGAATCCGGTCGCACGCAGGATGCGATTCTGAGCATAGTATGACATTCATGGTCGTGAGCGGGCTTGGTTCCTTTCGCTGACGAGGTATTGCCTGACGACGCTCTTGGAAATTGCGACGTGTCTGTATCGCTGTGCACTGAGATGCGCGCGCGTACGTGGCCGCTCCAGTATTTCCATGCTCGTACTCTTCGCAATTTGGACCGGGATGGGTGCAGCATCGGGAGCCGATCGCTCTGATTCGCCTGGTTCTGCCCAAAGCACCGCTGCGTCTGCCGAGTTCGGCGTGGACCGTGCGCACGCGCTTCACAATCCCTGCCTCAATGGCCAGATCGTGACCTGCTATACACCGGGCTATCGTGCTCGGGCAGTCTCCCTACAGCAATTTCTGACGGGCGAGATGGACTTTGTTCGGCAGAATCTCGGCATCTCGGTGCGGCTCGTGCTGGCTGTTCTGGATGAGCGCCAATGGCCTTTAGCCGAAAAGGAGTTGCCGTATGCGATGCCATCGGTCCACGGCAACCCACCGATTGCATTGGTCGCCGCCAACTGGACCGCCGCCAAAGACTTCTATCCCAAGGTGGAGGATGCGGGAAGTCCGGGGGTTCTTCGGGAAATAGCCCGGCATGGACTAACGCTGAACCGAGTGGTGCGGATCGACCCCAGCTTTGGCGACTGGGCGAAAGCACTCGCGGGTAAGCCTCGTACACGGGCAGCCGCACCTTGAACCCGTGGCCGGATGCCGGTGCTCTGCCCCTCAACGAACGGGTCGATGTCCACGACGATGGTCGCCGGGTGCGGTTGATCGGGCGAGTAGTATTCCGCCGTGCGGGCGCGCACGTCCCTGTGCGCGCGGCCTTTCCGATCCCTACTGCTTGTCGAACACAAGCGTCTCGTCACCCTTAACGCCGCTCAGCTGCACGCCGGTGTTGTGTACGGTGAGCGTTTTGCCATCGGCCGATACGACGCGATGGACGTGGCCAACGACCTTGCCATCCTTCTTGAGATCAAAGTCCCAGGTGTTGGCATCGATCATCTTCGCGCGCGTCGTGTCCGTGCCCGAGGTCCCCGCTCCGTCCTTTACGTCCTTGCCGTCGCGATATTGGATCCGGAGCGATACCTCCTTGCCATCCGCACCCGTCAGCTTCTCGTCGAGCGTGTATAGCCCGTTCGCTTCGGTATAGACACGGGTTCCAGCGGTTAAGGCGGCACCCGTGTTGAACTGCGATTTCGCGACATCGAGCTTCCAGGTACCAACGACCGGGTCTGCGGCGAAGGAAGGGCTCGCGAAGAGCACTGCTGCGAGCGCGATGAGTGAAAGAACCTTCTTCATGTTATCCCCCTTGAGTGTAGTGATTAGATTTTTGTTGCAATGCGCCCGGCTACCCACCTAAGCGAGCGTCCGAGGATAACAGAGTCAAACTGCTGCGGCGTCTCGAACGGGCGACGGGCGTTCACAGGCGATCAGTCACGAGGCATGGCTCTTGTTAAAGCGATTGGCCTGCAGACGACGAGCGCTGCGTTTGGATGCAGGCTTTAGGCGGGGCGGCCGAAGTCACACATCGACCCCATCCAATCGGCGATTCGAGAAGCTACACGATATAGGTGCCATTCAACATCAGCAGCACTCCAGCCACGATCAGCGCGGCGCCATACAGGAATTTGCCACCTGGACGTCGTAGACGCCGACCTCGCGGACTACTTCGGCAGCATCCCGCACGCGGACCTGATGCGCTCGCTCGCGCGACGCATCGTGGACTCGCGTGTACTGCATCTGATCAAGATGTGGTTGGAATGCGCCGTAGTAGAAACCGACGATCGAGGACGGAAGAAGCGCACGACGGAAGCCAAGGACAGCGGACGCGGCATCCCGCAGGGCTCCCCCATCTCACCACTGCTGGCGAATCTGTATATGCGCCGGTTCGTGCTGGAATGGAAGCGGCGTGGGTTGGAGAGATGCCTCCGCTCGCGCATCGTGACCTATGCGGATGATCTGGTGATCCTGTGCCGGCGGGGAAAGGCTGAAGAGGCCCTGCAACGCCTGCGCGAGATCATGGCCAGACTGAAGCTGACGGTCAACGAGGAGAAGACGCGAATCTGCAAGATCCCGGAGGGTGAGTTCGACTTCTTGGGTTACACGTTCGGGCGGATGTATAAACGGACGACTGGCAAAGCCTATCTGGGTGTGCGACCGTCCAAGAAAAGCATCCGGCGCATGGTTGAGAAGATCCATGCGTTGACTGCGGTCTCCGGAACGTGGCAAGAGACCACAACGCTGGTGGCACAGTTGAATCGCACGTTGCGCGGCTGGGCGAACTACTTCCAAGTAGGCACCGTCCGACCCGCATACCGTGCGCTCGACAATTACACGGCGGTGCGGTTACGTCGGTGGCTGCGCTTCAAGCACAAAGTCAGGCATCACCGGGGCGGGGCGTATCCACTCTCGCACCTGTACGGGTACTTCAGACTCGTACGCCTGACTCAGCTTGGGCATGGCCCGTCGTGGGTGAAGGCGTGATGTTCTGTCCGAGAGCCGGATGCGGGCAATCTGCATGTCCGGTTCGATGAGCGGGATGTGGAAACGGAGTTATGGCAAGGGGTACTCGGGCACCGCCAGACGAAAGAGGCGGCAACAGACAACCCGAACCTACGATCACCGCGCCACATCTCGACTCTACCAACCTATAGTGCCCCCGGTGATTGTTGCTCTAGGGCGCAGCATTTCCGTAGCGTTCCACCAACTGCGCGCGAAGAACCTCAGCACGAGCCAATTGCTTTTCATCGAGCTTCCCCTTCAGAGCAGCCAACGTGATGCTGGTGCTCCTGATCATTTTCATCATCACCATTCCGAGCCAGGCTCATGCGGTGAAATGGCCCGAACCGCAAGTCTTCGTCCCCACCCTAACCCACCACTATCCATAGACTCCAACAAGACACCGGCGCTTGGCCGTCATTACCCGGAACCTTGAACGACAAGTCGACATCGTCGAGGTAGGCCGACACCGCACCACCTTCGCGACTGACCCTGACTCGAATGGGGGCGGAGGCCCGACGGCAGCCTGTCTCCCCGACGCAGATTCATTACATCTCCGGTAGCGCAGTCGCGAAGGTCCGCCGTAGGGTCCTCAAAAATCGAGATGGCGCGAGTTGCAAGCTTCGTAGCGCTCGCTAATGACATGTCGTTGGTGAAGCTGAGCTCGATCATTCGCGGCTGGCCTCCAATCGCCTCGGACAGCCGGATCATCTGTTTGAATTCCGCCGGATCGCAGCGCCACTCGGCAGACCAACCCCGCAATCGGGAACCCCGATGATTGCCAAGAAGATCAGCGTGACGATCCGTAGATCGATTCTCGGCATCCTGCCTTCTTTGATCCCTGGGTAAATGACCCCCTCCAAGGCACAGCATAAATCGCTTCTGCCGATTCGGGCCAGTGGAATCCCGCGCGAAAGTCCCGATTTCTGCTGCCCGCTTCGCGCATGCCAAGCCGTGGCCCTGGGAACATTCTAAAGCCAGCTACGAATCGGGAGTGGGACGCTTATTGCGAAGGCGTCGATGAGGCAGACGCTGGTGTATCGGGAAGCACCCAGTCCGCGACCACGTCGGCTTCGGAGCTGACGGGCTGGTGACGCCGGTCCCGATTTCGCTTGGCCGCATCGTGTTCCGCTTCGACGAGTGCCGGCGGCGGCCAGGAGGCGGTATAAGGAGGGTTACGGGAATGGAGAAATCGGATGCCAATGTCGCGCCGTCTACAATGCGCTGCCTCTGTATTGATGCTGCTACTTGTCGGCGCCGGCACTGAGGAATCCGGTCCGCACTATACGGTCGAAGGCAGCCTGGCGCTGCCTACCGCCTATCGAGAGTGGGTGTTCCTGAGCTCCGGTCTCGACATGAGCTATACCGAAGCCCCGGCCATGCCCGACGCCTCAATGTTCGATAATGTATTCGTCGACCCCGCGGCGTGGGCTGCGTTCAAGACATCCGGCCACTGGCCCGACAAGACCGTTTTTGTCATGGAGAACCGCGGCGCCCACAGCAAGGGGTCGATCAATAAGCGCGGTCATTATCAAACGACGGAACTCATGGGACTCGAGTTCCACGTCCGCGACGATTCCCGATTCAAAGGGGGCTGGGCCTTCTTCGCATCCGACGGCGCAACCCCCGCATCGCTCATTCCGACCGCAGCACCTTGCTACAGTTGTCATAAAGCTCACGGCGCGCTCGACACCACGTTCACCCAGTTCTACCCCACGGCGAAAGTCCTGGCGCTCAAGGCGCACACCTACTTTGAGAAGTGACATCTCGCCGCATGGAATGGCCCCCTTGAGTCTACCGGCGTGGGCCCCCGTAGCCGGCGATTAATGGGTGATCGGCTCAGCCCTCGCCAAACTTTCTTGGCGGCAGCGCCGCCGAGCCGCGCGCGCGGCCAGCGGGAGCGGCGTCTGCCTTAATCTTGCTCTTACTCCCCCTCAAGCTCCACGGGCTTTCCGTGCGGCGTATGCCGGTACGCATCGGCCCACGCCTCTTTCCGCGCCGAGAGCGAGGAAGGGTCCGACAACCCCTTCTCGACGACAAGCCGCTCCAGCGCCGCAAGCCAATGCTGGTAGTAGCGCGAGCCATCATCGGGTTGTCCGCGCGCCGCGGCCGTCTTCAATTCATCGGCGAGCGCAGCCGCCCATTCCTTCCACGTGAAGTGTCCCTCGGCGGACAACTGGACGGCGAGCGCGAAGGCCGTCGCCTGCCACGGCTCCGCAAACACCGGACCACCCTCATCGCGCGGCAGCCGCGGTAGCGCCGACAGCATGGGATCCGTCGCGTCCGTTTCACGCGGGTTCAAGGTAGTCCTCCCACAGCGCGAGGTAGACTGTATCGCGCGGGTTCGCCTGCGCGCCCCACAGCTCCCGCGCAGCAAAGCGCACGGAATACACCGGTTGCGTCTTCTTTTCGAGGCCTTGGGCCACCGCATCCGGATAAGCATCCACGCCGCTAATCCGCGCAATCGTTCCCACTTTCCCACGCACATAGCGCGGCAGCCGCGTATGCGTCGGCGGATTGATATTGCGGGCTCGCACCGACTGACCCGCCCGAAAATGAGGAGCGATGCGGAGTTTGTCGCCCTCAGCGGTGTCAGGCGCGTTCCAAGTGGCCACCTCGGCCACCGTCACCACGTGCCACTTGCCCGCCGTCGAGCCGTCCGGCTTGCCACTCTCAATCTCGGCGGCAGTGACCATCCCTGCGTTGGTGATGAGCGGCACGAAAGCGGTCAGCCACTTCTCGTAATAGCTCATACGCAGGTAATCGACCGGTGGAATCATCTCCAACTGCGATCGCAGTACCGGCCAGGTCAAGTCCACCGCGTTGAAGAGCGCAAAAATCCGCGGCTCCCAGGCCGCATGAAACACCGGCTCGTTTTTCTCCACATGGATGGGCCCCATGTCCTGCATGCCGCCCATGTCATGGATGCCGTTCATGCGTGATCTACCCGAGGTGTCGCCGGTACCTTGGCCACCCCGACCATCGCATCCCGCGTCACCAGGGCCGCGAGCTGGGCTTCGCTCAGGTGCTCAGTCCCCGCCGGCCTTTCCGGAAGGACCAAGTAGCGCTGCTCCGCCGTACTGTCCCAGACCCGCACCTCGACCTCGTCGCCAACCTCGAGGCCGAAGTCGCGCAACACACCCCGCGGATCGATGACCGACCTCGAGCGGTAGGCCGCCGATTTATACCAGACCGGCGGTAATCCCAGGATGGCCCAGGGATAGCAGGAACACAGCGTACAAACGACGAAGTTGTGCACCTGCGCCGTGTTCTCGACCGCCGTGAGCGTGTCCCCGCCGTAGCCCAGCTCGGCCATCGCGGCCGTGGCGTCGGCCAAGAGCCGCCGCTTGAATTCCCGATCCACCCAGGCCCGCGCCACCAGCCGGGCCCCATTGCGCGGCCCGACCTGATGCTCGTAGGTATCGATGATGGCATCGAGCGCCGCGGGATTCACGAGCCCCTTCGCCACCAACAGTGACTCGAGCGCTTTGACGCGAAGGGTGGGGTCGGACGGAACGGCCTGACGCTCATGCTCATGGTCGGGATGAGGCTCTTGGCCGCCCGCAAGCTCCGGTCTCACGGCAACCCCCGCCGCCGCCGTCAACGCCGCGGTGAGTAGGTCTCGACGACTCGTCGTCATGCGTGCCTCCCTGGTTTTGTCTTAGGGTAACCCCATCGTCGCGAGAAGTCTTAGGGGAAGGTTGGCGGGGAGTGCCGCTCGCCCCTTCAATGCGCCACGTCGATCCAAAACGACTTGCTCGGATCGACCGGGATCGAACTCCCAGGTCCGAAGCCGATGATCTGAACGACGACCGCCTCATTCCCGCCCGAGCCGTCCCAATGCACCGCCTTCGCCGGATGCATCATGAAGCTCCCCGGCTTCAGCGGCACCGCCCGCGCGACATCGAACGTGTCCCCCGTGCCGGTGTACCACGTGCCTTCCAGCACGGTCACAAATCGGTCGTTCGGATGCCAGTGCGGCCGATCCATAATGTGCGGCGGAAACCTGACCCGAATGACATACATCCCGGCCTTGTCCGGGTCGCCGAACAGCGTCGCCTCCTGCACTCCGTGCCCGCCCGGGCTGTCATGCCACTGCACATCCCCCGGCGCGATCCGGATAAAATCCGGCTTGCCCGCAGCGCCCCCCGTCGAGGCGCCGCCAAGCACGCCCGCGACGATCACGCAGAACCCCAAAGCCGATAAACGGTTCGCTCTCATGGGTACCTCCTTGAATTGAGTGTCGAAACATACCCCAGCAAACTCGACCCGGGGTCTTCTCTCTCGTCGCCGCGCGCAAGCGACGGCGACCAGAAACCATCCGAACGCCCGTGAGGCCGATCGATCGCATCGACTTCTGCAAAATTGCCTAGAATCAACTCGGGTGGGTGCCGAGGAAGGGTGGGGATGGACAATTCAATCGGTCGTCGACAGGTTTTGACCGGTGCAGGGGCGGCTCTCCTACTCACAGCCCTGGAGGGCTGCGGCGCCGGAATGACTCGCGGGCCCTCGCCGCCTGCTCGGTTGCAGCTGCCGCCACTGAATGCAAGTACGGACAGGATCACTCGGATTACCGTGTGTACCCGACCGTTCCGGGCCGAGGGTCCGCGGCTCGATGTCGAGCAGGTCGGAGCTAAAACCATCGTCCACAATTATGGCCACGGTGGTAGCGGGTGGTCGTTGTCGTGGGGCTCGAGCACTATTGCCGTCCAGAAGGCCATGGCGACGGGTGAGCGAAGCATCGCCGTCATTGGCTGCGGTGCGTTAGGCCTGACTTCCGGCCTGTTGCTTCAGCGAACCGGCGCCGAGGTAGTCATCTACGCGAAAGACTTACCACCCAATGCGCGTTCGTCACTGGCGACCGGGGTCTGGTCGCCCGACTCGCGAATTTGTCTCGAGGAGCACGCGACGCCGGCATTCAAAACACTCTGGGAAGCCATGGCCCGACAATCCTTCCAGAGCTACCAGAACCTGCTCGGACTGCCGGGCGATCCGGTCGAGTTCATCGACACCTATGCGGTCTCCGATGTCCCCGCCCCGAAGCGCCCGAGCAGTACGTCGACCGACAACCGGCCACCCTTCGCCGAGCTGGTGAGCAAACTGATCCCTGACCTGAGTCCGCACAGCGTGAACTATCCGCCCGGCACCCATCAGTTTGGCGCTCGCGATCTTGAGCGCGATACGATGATGATGTTTAACCTGACTGAGTACGCGCGGCTCCTGATGTCGGACTTCATCTCCAACGGCGGCAAGATCGAGATCGCTGAATTTCATACCCCGGCCGACTTCGCGTCGCTACGGCAAAAGACCCTGATCAACGCGACAGGCTACGGCGCGCGGGCGCTCTTCAACGATCAATCCGTAATTCCAGTGCGTGGCCAATTAGCCCGCATGATTCCGCAACCCGACATTCACTACGGATTGTTCTACAATGACGTTTTGTTCATTCCGCGTCGCGACGGATTGGTGTTCCAGGTCTTCGGCGAGGACGATTATTACGGCTTCAACGACGATACCACCGTGCCCAATCGCGCCGAAGCCGAACACGCCGTCAACACCATCGCCGGACTCTTTAGCTAGCGAATAGATCGACCGCCCCGCGCCGGGCATCCCCCTCGGTTCTCAGCGTCCCCATCCTCCACGCCAAACCGTCCGGGCGGCCCCGCCGCCGAGTCAGTGAGCAAATTTCGACCGCCGCCGGCAGGAAACCCTTCGCCGTCCACGAGCGCATCCGCTTCGGCCGCAACGAACGCGACCTCGGCGTCAAGAACGGCTCCTTAGGCACTGTCGAGCGCATCGAACGCGGCGTGCTGCAAATCAAGCTCGACTCCGGTACCCGCGTCGCCGTCGACACCAAGTTCTACAGGCACTTGGATTACGGCTATGCCACCACCGTGCACAGGGCCCAAGGCACCACCGTGGACCGCAGCTACGTCCTCGCGACACCACATTTCGACCGCCACACTTCTTATGTCGCGCTCTCGCGCCACCGTGAAGCCGCGACCGTCTTCTATGCGACCGATGATTTCGGCGGACGAGCCGCAGGGCGCGACGGCCGACTCCGTCAAAGCCCGCTTTACCGAAGCGCTCTCCCGCGCACGACCCAAAGAGCTCGCCCGCGACTACCTCGAGCGCCTGCCTAGCACCGACACCGCATCCCTCGCCGACTTGGTCGCCCGCGACGCCGAGCGCAGCCGAAATAACGAACGCGACTTGTCGCGGCCCGGCCTATCACCAATAGCCGACCTCAAGGCGCGCCAGCGCGAAGCCGCCGAGCGTTGGAAGTCGCGGCCGGCGCAGGCGCGGCAACAAGAAGGACCTAAAGCATGGCAGGACAGTCGCCCGACCCACACCCCAACGCATAAGCCTGAACAGAAACCGGAACTGCGGCACGACGGACCGGAGGATGACTTAGAGCTGTAGACGACGTCCCTGCACGCCAGGACTACCGGCGCGATTCACCGCACGGACACACTACGCAAAACCAGTCTTGGTGCGCCAGCGCCGAGGCGCGCCGCACAGCGGCGGCCGTCTGCCTTACTGCCTGGAACTGTGGCCCGCGGTGCCGATGGCGACAGGCTCCAGTCGGCCAAACGGGGACATTCATATGGTTGACGTGCCTGTTCCTAAGGAGACATTCGCGTCCTTAGCCATGTTTCTCGCAAATTTTGCTCAGAGCGGGGGATATCTGCCAACATAACAGAGCTAACGGACGGGGAGCCTGTGGTGTGACCGACAGGAGTGCAGAACAGCAACCGCCAGATACTCCGCCCGCCGCGCGGGACGTGTTCGTCAGTTACGCTTCTCAGGATGCTGCCGTCGCCAACACCGTTGTCGATGCGCTCGAGCGCAGTGGGATTGCGTGCTGGATTGCGCCTCGTGACGTAACTCCCGGCACTTTTTACGCCGATGAAATCGTTCACGCTATCGACGCCGCCAAAGCAAGCGTGCTCATTCTTTCGAAGGACGCAGCAGCTTCCCAGCACGTCCGATCCGACACCGATTTCGAGTGCGCCTGGAGGCTTCGGCCGTGTGAGCAACAGTACCCAAGGCGGCCGATTATTGCTAACGCGACGCAGGCACTGTGATCGCGACCGCCGGACACGTGGTGCGAACTCCGCGTCCGCACGGTCGGACGGCGAGTTCCTTCGTCAAACACACTCGCACTTCCGACAGGCTGCGGCGACTACACGTTACCGTCACAGCACCGTCAGGGATCTGCGGGTTGGCGCTGTGGAAAAGCTCAACAACCTGGGCGGCAGTGAAACTGTGGTCGGTCTGCGGCGCTTCGAAGACCGCGGGGATTTTGACGGCCGATGTAGCGCGATCGACCGTATCGAAGTACGTGCGCGCATCGACGCCGCTGCAAGTCCCATGCTCCTGCCACTCGTGCTGCATCAAATGCGCGCTTGGATAGAGGGCACGCCCCTTCGAGGCGGCGGTGCCCGATAGCTCGAACTGAGTCGAACAATTCTCGGGATAGCCGCCCGTATCATACTGCGGCCACAGGCCGTGCACTACGAACCCGTAGCCCTTGCCCGCACACTCGGCGCCGTCATCGGCATGTGTCAGACAGTAGGTCGGCGCCCATGACATGCTCAGCAAGTAGTAGTCGAATTGCCCAGCCTGGGCCTCACTATTGGCACGATTGTGAGAATGGCGCGCATAGGAACTCATCGTGGCAAACGTCAGAACGATCACGGCCAAGTGGACGCGTCTTAAGTTCATCAATCGGCCTGCCCTCTCGTGCATGTCAGCACCGCGGCCTGCAGTATCGCAGTCTTCACCGCACAGAGTCGACTCAGCCACGTGGGTCTCATGTGCTTGCCAATGAACTCGCGAAACTCCCGCGGCCTTGGCAAGCTAAACAGAATAATCATCCTGTGTACCGGACATATCCCGAAATGCACAGGTATCCCTCGCTGCGTACCCACGTTACCATTGCCGCTGCGCCTTCAGGATACCTGCACAAACAGCCACACTCCCACGGCATCGCCGCCGAGGTGGAGTCCCAGTGCGACAGCCGAAGGTGTCTTCGACGGAGAATAGTGCGAGCCGAGGCGCACGCTATTCACCAGTCTTGAATTTCTGCCAAATTCGGGTGATCGCCCGCCGTTGTTCGGACGTGTACTCCGGCCATGGCGAAAGTCGCTTAATAGTTTCCTCGGACGGGTAGACCACAGGGTCCGACGCGATCGATGGGTCGAGCAAAGAAGTGGCTGCGGAGTTCGCGTTCGCAATTCCGAGATAGTTAGTGATGTCGGCGATCACCGGCTCCATGAGGTAATTGATCAGCCGATGGGCGTTGACCACGTGCGGGGCGTCTTTGGGGATGGCCAAGAGGTCAAACCAGATCAAGGATCCTTCGTCGGGCACGACGAAGCTTATCTGGATTCCGTTGTTCGCCTCCTTCGCCCGCCTGTGCTCCAGGAAGCCATCAATGTTGGAGTCAAAGGCTACGCAGACATCGCCATTCGCCATTGCTTCGATCTGGCCGCCCGTGTCGATGTTGTGGATGTAGGGGCGAATTTTCCCCAAGAGAGTCGCGGCGTCATCCAGATCCTGCGCCGATGGATTCTTCGGATCTCTTCGCAGGTACATGAGCGCAACCGGTATCACGGCGTCGGGAGAGTCGAGGGTGTTGAGATGGCAATGAGCCAACTTGGCAGCGTTGGCGGGATCAAAAATCAGGCTCCAACTATCTAATTTACTCGGACCCGTCGCCCTAACCTTCTTTTCATCGTAGCTGACGCCATACGTACCCCAGGAATACATCACCCCATAGGAATTCCCGGGATCGTTATCCGCGACCTTCGACATCAGAACGGGATCGAGATTGGAAAGATTGGGAAGCTGGCGCTTATCCAGAGGCTGTAACGCACCGCTCGCGATGAGTCCCCGGAAGTAGGCACCAAGTGCAAACTCGCAAAAAAAGGGGAGACACCATGAACGTCATCCACTTCACCCACGGCGCCACCGACCCACTCGAGGCCTTCGATTGCCGCGGCGTACGCTTCGTCCCGCTCGCCGACGGCACTCGCCAGCCTATCGGATGCGCCATCCGGCAGAGTAACGAGGTGCTCGGTCCGCCGTGCGATCGCCGCCCAAGACGACGACCAACTGGGAACGTGGAAGCACAGTGGTCATGGTGCGATCAGGGACACGGTCGGGAAATAGGTCCGGCAGCGAGCCACGTCGCGCGTCAGCACTGGCCATCGCATGACGGCGGCGTGCGCGCCGACGTAGAAATCTGGCAATACGCTGCGTTTGGTTCCACGGCTGCGCCGATAACGAAGAAACGCCTTGCCTGCGAGGAACAGCGCCTCCCGAGGTATGTCCTCGATGGCCAGTGACGCCTCCTTGATGACCGCCTCCAGTTCCTCAATACGGGAGAAGCCGATGGAGAGCTCGGAGTAGATTACGGGGTTGATCGCCAGCGTGTCGGTAACGCTGGCTGAATCCAATCGATCTTGGGACCAGTCGCACCACTCCGGGTCGTCCTGAAAAACATCGAGTAGCACACTCGTATCGACCAGGATCATTAGTCGGTCCGTGTCAGAGCGAGGATGTCCTCGGTTTTCATGCGCACGGTGGCTCGTCCCCGCAACTTGGCGAACTTGCTGGCGCGCGGCTTCGCAGTGATCTTGGCGGCGCGGATGGCGATTTCGCCGTTGTCTAGTCTTTGAAAAGCCACGGGTGCTCCGGGTTTCAGGCCGAGATAGTCGCGAATCCTCTTGGGAACCGTGACTTGCCCCTTGGTGGTGAGGTTGCTAGCCATTAAAGTATTACCTGCATATTATGAGTATTACTTTAGCGGATGCACCGCCTAAAGTCACGTATGACGTGCCGATCCGAGATATATCGATTCCCACCGCCCGCCAAACTCGAACGACGGCGCCTATGTCAATGTTATGTGCGACAGCCAACAGACGCTGTTGATCGCCGCGCGCAGAGTGGCTTCGCTCCTTCGCGCTTCACTCACTCCTACCGTTCTGCCGCCGCAAGTGCGCCGATAAATGCACTCTCCGTATGGCCGAATCGAGGTCGGACCATGACCGGCGATCAGCCCGACTCCCCGATTCTCGAGCAAGAGCAATGGGCGATCGAGCTGTTAGCGCGCGAGACTCACTGCACGATCGTCAGGGTGCCGGAGGTCTTTCTCGAGGAGTACAAGAAGCTGGCCGAGGGAGCGCACATCAAGGCTTTCCTTCCCCTGCTTACCGGCAATCTCGTCAGGCTCAAATTGGCCGCGCACAAGACCGCGAGCGACGAAGCTTCGGAGCTGTGATTGTGACGGACCGGCGAATCAGGCAGTCGCTGTACGCGGGATCCATGCATCAATTGCTGCCGGGCCCGCGACGGGGCGTTCGACGAGGGGCACCAATCGACCCGAAACACCCCCCCCCGGTGCAACCGATGAGTCATTTGGGCTGGCGCACCCCGGCACTGGGGTGTCCTACAAATGTCATTTGCGCCGGGTCGAAAACGCCAGTTCAGGACAGCACCACCTTGGGGTCGGCCATGCTCCCGCCGCCCAGGGGACCCGGGACGACGGCAGCATGAGGCCGGCCGGATCTACGGCGCGATGCGTGTCGCCGTGGACGTGCCCGTCAACACCATCTCCGTTGGCGTCGTTGCCGGAGGTACCGGATAAAAATGAAGGGTAGTGGTATTGACTCCGCTGTATGAATTGCCATCCCAAGACACTTCATCGCTTTCGGTCTCGTTGAAGTATCCGGCGAGCGCTCCGTTGTTGTACAACCACCCGTAGTGATTCCGAAAGACACGCGAGCGATCGGTGGTCTTCCACGAACCCATACAGATGTTTCCACCCAGTACGGGGTAATTGATGTTCTCCCACTCCGTGCCGTCGCTGTGCCATTGAATGAAGGCTTCCCCGGACGTGGACCCCTCGGTGGTGTAGACCACATGCCAGGTTCCCACGATTTTCTCTCCAGCATTTTGCCCCGCGTGGCTCGGCATCTCTCCCAAATTAAAATCAAAGTGGGATGTCTGCTGACCTGCGGTCCTCGGATCGACACAGCCTGCATGCGCAGATATTCCGGCGAGCGTCAAAGTTGCGACAGCCGCGGATCCGATGAGAATGTTCTTCATGTGGCTACTCCTTGATTGGCTATTACTCTTGTTCCCTGCCACCGCCGACGGGCGCGGTGATTCGCCCGGCAAACTACGCCGTCACTGCCTTGAACGTACGTGTCTCGAACTGGTCCAACGCATGGCCCTTCTCCTGCGTTTTTTGCGATGTGAGGGCCGAATCGAAGTCGCCACGAGGCAGCTGCGCCATTCTACAAAGGACTGTCTTTCGGATAGCTTTCACAAGCGGCGCACGACGCACCAGCAACGTTGGCCGCCGGGTATAACCACGGTTATACTGCTCCTGTGAAAACCGCGATCTCCATTCCGGATGAGATTTTCGACGAGGCCGAGCGGCTGGCGAGGGCTCGAGGCCTATCGCGAAGCGAGCTCTACGCAACTGCAGTCTCCGCGTACATCAGCAGCGAGCGATATTTAGGTGTTCGAGAAAAGCTCGACGCCGTCTACGGACGGCACGATGGGGCTGATCCCGCGGTCGATCCACAGCTGGCCAACGCCCAGGCTCGCTCAGTTCCGAACGAGGAGTGGTAGTGCGACGCGGAGAGATCTGGTGGGCATCCCTCGGAGAGCCACAAGACTCGGTGCCGGGATTGCGGACACCGGTCTTGGTCGTTCAGTCCAACGATTTCAACGAAAGCGCGATCCGCACCTCGATCTGCGCGGCGATCACATCAAATATGCAACTCGCGGAAGCTCCCGGTAACGTGCGTGTCGCCCGCCGCGTCAGCGGCCTGCCGCATGACTCAGTCGTCAACGTATCGCAGCTGATTACATTGGACAAATGTCTGCTGACCGAGAACGTCGGTCGCTTGCCGGCGCAATCCCTTCGTGAGGTAGAGGCGGGGATCAAACTGGTGCTGGCGCTGTAATTGTGTCCACCATCAAAGTAAGCACGGCGATTCACGCGCGGTAGTCGCAGATCGATGCGGTCCGATAAACGAGCAACACGTGAGCACGAATTAGTTGGTTTTCGATAAAAACGAACAGGCCGCGTCGGTCGACAAGCGCTGGGTCGCGGGCGAGATCTTCGGGCTTGCGATTCCGGCGGATGCCGCGACGCTCGTCTCGGACGGAGCAGCCTTCCTCACCAGGGCTTTTCATGCCTCCGGCGCGCTATCCGCCAATAACCGGGTTCGCCGTATCGCGAATGCGGAGGAATTCTTCGGCGGTGGTACCGGTAAAAAGCTGCGGTTGACCGTGACCTACGAACTGCCGGAGCCGCGCTTATCAGAGCAGCTGTTCATCAAGTTCTCACGCAATTTCGACAGCGAGCTGTGGGACAGAGCGCGGTTCATGATGATTTCGGAAGCGAATTTTGCGGTGCTGTCCCGATCGCCGGAATTCCCCGTCACCGTACCGGACTGCCTGTTCGCCGACGTCGAGTCGCAGTCCGGTACCGGGCTCATCATCACCAAATACATAGCCTACGGCCGCGACGGCGTGGAGGCGCTTTACCCGAAGTGCTTGGATTACACCGTGCCGGAGCCGGTGGAGCACTACAAGACCATTCTGAGAGGTCTGGCGAGGTTATCGGGAGCACACCGGGGCGGCAGATTGTCGCCGGAGTTCGATAAAAAATTCCCTTACAACCGCGAACAAGCCTCGGCGGTGTTCGCCATTCGCATTCCGGAAGAGAAATTGATTCAGCGTGCGAATCGGATGTTCGACTTTATCGAGCGCTACCCGAAGCTGTTTCCTGAAAACGTACGCGCACCGCAGTTCCGCGAGCAGTTCATCGGCGACGTTCCCGGGTTGGTTGCCGCAAAAGACCGGATTAGGGAAGTTCTGTACGGCAACCCTGACTTCATCGCGTTCGCCCATTGGAATGCCAATATCGACAACTGCTGGTTCTGGCGGGACGAAGAGGGCGTATTGCAATGCGGTTTCATGGACTGGGCGAACGCCGGGCAAATCAGCGTGGCTCAATCCGTCAGCGGCGTGATCAGCGGCGCCGAACCCTTTATCTGGAACGAGCATTTGGACGAGCTGCTGAAGGTGTATATCGAGGAGTATGCCGCCCAGGGCGGCCCGCAGCTGAGCCTCGACGAAATGAGGCTCCACAATCTGTTGATCGTCGCAATTTCCGGCGTGGCCCACGCGATGGGTGCCCCCATCGCCATAGAGCGGGACATCCAGGATATCGATGCCGTCGAGAGCTATCGAGCCCAATGCTTTCGCGAACACGAGAACGTGCGAATTCAACTGCATATGATGACGAAAATGCTCAACGTGTGGCAAAGACGGAGCCTGGGCGAGGTGGTTCGCAAGCTTTAGGTCGATTCTGGTGGCGGCAAGATCGCAAAGTGCGCCAGCGAACAGACGGCGCGATGCAACATTGCGCACCGTCGAATCCCATATGCAGGAGTGCTTGCAGCAGATTGACCGGGAGTACTACCGCGCTACGCGACTGCTCATCGCGCGCGCGGAAGCAGAGCGATTGCGTCGGGGGCGCTCGGCAAGGCCTGTAGGCGGGTCGCGCTTGCCCAATGGATGCTTGCTCGCGCGAACTCAAACCGTCGAATCCCTCCCACCAAAGGTCATCGGCGACTGAGTCGAACGGGGCGCACTCATACCGCACCCACGGAGAGGGACATGGACACCAGCAGCAGCCCACCCCTGCCTCCTCAGAGCGATGTGCCCTTAGCGCAAGCGTGGGCCGATGTTCTCGAGCTGTTGCCCGATGCCGTATTCATTGTTTCCGGTGGCGATGATGGCACGATCAGGTATGTGAACTCGCAGGCAAGTACGATGTTCGGCTACGAGCGGAGCGAGCTCATCGACCAATCCGTCGATCTGTTGGTTCCCGCGGCTACAAAGCAAGGGCATCGGCAACGCCGAGACGACTTTAGGTCCGCTCCGAGCTTGCGCCCGATGGGGGCAGGTCCCGCCCTTCAGGGCCGCCGTCGCGACGGCAGCGAGTTCCCGATCGACGTTTTACTCAAGCCGACCCAGGACAGTGCGGCGCCGGGCATCATCGCGGTCGTACGCGACATGACCAAAACCAAACGACTGGAGGAGGATCTCACTCAGGCGCGCGATGCAGCGCTCCGGGCGAACGAGGTGAAATCGCGATTTCTCGCAGCTGCCAGCCACGATCTGCGCCAACCACTGCAGACCATTTGGAGCCTCCAAGGCTTTTTGTCGCGGGTGCATGCGAATACCGAATACGCGCCTCAGTGTGCGCTGCTCGAAGATGCGGTTCGGAGCATGGATCAAATGCTTTCCTCGCTGATCGACATCAATCGTCTGGAAAACGGCGCGATCCTACCGGTGATTCGAGATTTCCCACTGGAGGAGATATTGCCGCGCCTGCGCTCTGAATTCGGGTATGCCGCCAGCAGCAAGTCGCTCATTCTGGATATCGAAACCTCGGCCAAGTTTGCGCGCAGCGATCCCATGCTATTGCCGGTCATCATTCGTAATCTGCTCGGCAACGCGATCAAATACACGCAGCACGGAAGCGTTGCGTTGCGCGTGCGCTCCGACGAGGACTCGGTGCTATTCATCGACATCATCGATACCGGGCCCGGCATCGCCGTGGAGCACCTGAATCGGCTGTTCGACGCGTTCTATCAAATCGACAATCAGAATCGAGATCAACAACAAGGGGTCGGGCTCGGTCTATCGATCGTGCAGACCATTTGTCGCCTGCTCGATCACTCCGTGAGCATTAAATCGGAGCTTGGCAAAGGGTCGACCTTCACCCTGCAGCTACCCGGCGGCCTTGCCACACCTCTCCTGATCGAGCCCGCATCACCTGTTGTTTTGAATGCCCTGACGGAAGTGGGCTCGGTCACGGTGCTGCACATCGAGGACGATCCGGGTGTCGCGCGCTCCATGAGCATGCTTTTACAACTGGAAGGGTACAAGGTCGTGAGCGCCGCCACCCGCGACGAAGCTCTACAACACATCAAAGATTACGGTGTGCGCCCGGATCTCATCCTATGCGACTTCAATCTGCCCATGGGATTCACGGGCGACCAAATTGTCGCTGAAATCGCCACAGTGCTCGGCTATAAGATCCCGACAATTATGCTCACCGGCGACATCGCGGATCGGCATGTCGCAAAGGCCAAACTGGTTGCCGAACGAATTCTGCCGAAGCCCGTAGACACCAACCGACTGCTGCGCGCCATGGACAATTTGCTCAACGACTGACAAATGCAACCGCCGTCAGCCGGCTCAAGCCCGCGCGGTGTCCAATTGCGCCCCGATGAGTCGCATGCGTCGGTACTGCTCGTGCAAACCATCCTCGAGCGCCTTGAGCCTGGACGGCAAGCTCGATTTCTCCCATCGATCGACCAGCGCACGCTTCGCATCCGCAATCGACTGCTCACGCAATGCAGTCCAGGTTGCGACTGACTTGCTGAAGCTTTCGTACTCTTCAGCAACGCGCCGGCGCAATTCGTCAAAGCGAGGGGAGCCCGCCTGGAGGGCGAGTTCTTGTTTGGCGCGGAGAAACTGGGTCTCGAGCATCGCGCGCCGGATCTTGAACCAGGGCACGCGCTTCAGGTTCTTGGCAAGCCCCGCCCAATGCAGTGCATTGATCAACCACTTGGAGGGATCCCATTGCCACCAGCGCACGCCGTTGCGGTAGTCGTGCGCGAACTCGTGATGAAAATTGTGATATCCCTCGCCGAAAGTCAGCAATGCGACCACGCCATTGTCGCGGGCCGTATTGGCCGTCGAGTAGGGGCGGGTGCCGACGATGTGCGCGAGGGAGTTGATGCAAAATGTCAGATGGTGGCTGATGACGAGCCGCAGGACTCCGGCGAGCAACAGCATGCCGAGGATGTTGCCGAACGCCCAGCCGAGCAGCAGCGGCACCCCGAAATTCATTCCGACGGCGAGCGCCAGATAATGGCGATGCTGAAAAGCCACGAGCGCGTCGTTTTGCAGCTCACGGACGTAAATTAAATCGGGGTCGCCGCTCGGATAATTGCGGAGCATCCAACCAATGTGCGAAAACCAGAACCCGCGCCGCGCGCAGTAAGGATCCCGCTCGGGATCGTCGATGAACCGATGATGCACACGATGGCCGGCGCACCAGATCAACGCGCTATTCTGCAGCGCCATGGCGCCGAATAGGAGGAAGACCGCTTTCAACACCGGGTGGGCCTGGTAGGCACCGTGCGAAAACAGCCGGTGATATCCGCAAGTGATCGACAGCTCGGTGACGCTCAAGAGCACCGCGAATGCGACCCAAGCGGCAACGCCGTAACCATGGACGATCGCGTACCAGGGAACCAGCGTAAGGGCTACCCCTAACGTAATGGCAAACATCGACAGCGCTGGCCAATTGCGAGGCGGCGGGCGGGCGGCCAGGTCATTCATTCGTTTCTCCTGAAAACGGCGCGATCCTGCAGGACCGCCTACGTCCGAAAGATGGGGGCGGCGACGTATTTTACCATCTGCGAACGGCCATTATGTGATCCAGATCGGTCGGTGACACCGTGAGTGCGACCGGCCGCCCCACTTACACATTGCTATCATGCAATATATGAAACGCTTCAGCCGCCGCACGTTCATTGCAACCGGTCTCACCGCGAGCGCCGCCGCTTTCGCCCGCTGGGATGCCCGCCCCGACTCGGTCCTTTACAACGGCAGAATCCTGACGATGGGGACGCGCGAGCGTGAAGTGCAGGCGCTGGCCCTGCTAGGCCCCCAGGTTTTTGCCATTGGCACCAGCCGGGAGATGCTGGCGCTCGCTGGGCCCGCGGCGCGCCGCGTCGATCTTGCGGGCAAGCGCGTTACGCCCGGATTCAACGACGCACACTCACATCCTCTGGAGGCCGGCGTTGCGCTTTTGACTCAGGTCGCGCTCGACATGGACTCCATCGAGGACATCAAGGCAGCGGTTCACGCCAAAGCGGCGGCGACCCCCGCCGGCGGCTGGGTGGTCGGGTTTCTGTACGACGACACCAAGACCCCTCGGCCGCTCGAGCGAGCCGACCTGGATGCCGCCGCCCCGGACCATCCGGTCATCGTTCAGCATCGCGGCGGCCACACGGCGTTCGTCAACTCTCGTGCGCTGGCAGCCGTCATGGTGGATGAGAACACGCCGGATCCACCGCACGGACAGTATTTCCGCGACGCCGCCGGAATGCACAACGGCCGGGTGGCCGAGAACGCGGTGGATGCCATCCTCAAGCTCGCGGTGCGACCGCCGTCGCGAGAGGATTACCGCAAGGGGGCAGCGCTGATCTCGAAGCGGTTCGCGAGCCGCGGCATTACCTCCGCGTGCGAGGCCGATGGGGATCCGGCGACGTTGCAGGGCTATCAGGATGCGCGCGACGCCGGTGAGCTCATGGGCCGATTTTACGTGCACATCGATTACGGCCAGTTGGACAACATGATCGCGGCCGGTGTGCACACCGGCTTCGGCGATGAATGGGTACGGATCGGCGCGGTCAAGCTGTTTGCCGACGGCTCGATCTCCGAGCGAACGGCGCTGCTCTCCGAGCCTTACCTCGGTTTGGGCGACTTTCGCGGTATCAGCCGTGCTTCGCGCGACACCTTGTACGACCAGGCGCGCAAGGCCTACCTCGCCGGCTGGCAAGTTGGCACGCACGCAAATGGCGATGTCGCCATCGACACGATCCTCGGGGTTTATGAGCAGCTGCAGCGCGAATTCCCCAAGCGCGACCCGCGGCTGCGGATCGAGCACTGTACGCTCGTGACACCCGATCTCGTTCGGCGCATCAAGGCCGCCGGCGTGATTCCGCTGCCGTTCGCCGGCTACGTGTTCTTCCACGGTGAGAAGATGCATTTCTACGGGGAAGAGCGCTTGAGGCACATGTTCGCAATGCGTGACTTTCTCGAGGCCGGAATCAAGGTGGCGCCGGGATCGGACTACACGGCGAGCCCGGCCGAGCCGATGCTCTGGCTGCGTTCCGAGGTGACCCGGAGCGATGCGAATGGCCACGTCTGGGGTGCGAACCAGCGCATCAGCGTCGCCGAAGCGATCTACTGCTCCACGGTGAACGGCGCGTACGCCTCCTTCGAGGAGAGCATCAAGGGCACCCTGGAGCCGGGCAAGCTCGCCGACCTCGTGGTCTGGGATCAAGACCCGATGACGATCGATCCCGCGAGTCTCACGAGCGTCAAACCCGAACGCACCATGCTCGGCGGCCGTTGGATTTACGAGGCTTGAGCCTCACTTCGTCAGGCTGGCGCAGTTGCTCACATTGGGCTTTCCGGCAAACCGGTCGCGAGCCCACGCGAGTTGATCGGGGGTCGACTTATCCATCGTCGGGTCATGATCAAGGCCCGGATAGGAGCGGAAGGCGAGCGCCGAGCCGTTGATACAGGCCTGCTTTGCCATCGCGCGCAGCTCGACATAGGGGACGGTTTCATCCGCCTCGCCCGCGATCACGAGCAGCGGGCCGCCGACCGGCGCGCGGGCCAGTTCGTTCTCTGCGAGGAATCGCATGGTTGCCGGTGCTTGATCCCATCCGGGCTTCAGCATGGGCCCGACCGGTGCATTGATGAAGGCGGCATACGCATAATTCCAGCAGCCCTTCGTGGTGATGTCCGGATAACGCGTCAATGCCTCGCCGGTCAGCATGTCGGCCGGCCGAAACGAGGGGTCGCGCGCATGGATCCCATACGCCATGTAGCCCAGATAGTAGGAGGCCGTGCTGCCGGGTTTACCCATGGCGACCAGGATCGACCTCAAGTCTCCGGCTCCAGCGACCGAGATAGCCCCCAGGTAATTGGGATCGCGCAGCGTCGTCTGCATCTCCGCAACACTCCAGGCCGCGAGGCCGCCTTGCGAGTGGCCGATGACGACCCAACGGCGTCCGAGCGTCGGGACGGCGCTGCGAGCCGCGGGGATTGAGAGGATTACATCGTGGGCTTGTGCGGTTTTGTTGACGTACTCGTGGGGACCCTGGGTGCCGAGACCGTGATAATCGGTTGCAACCACCGCGAAGCCCGCCCTCACCATGGGCATGAGGCCTTCCTCGCCGTACTCCATATCCTTCTGCAACGACGGCGCGCATTGTCGAGCGACACCACTGGTGCCGTGGGCCCAGGCAATCACGGGCCAGCCGTCGGCGGGGGCTTTCCCAGCGGGTATCAACACGACGCCGGACGTTGCGACATCTTTGCCATCCGCACTCAGCGAGTGATAGAGGATGCGCACCGCGGTTGCGCCCTGGGGCAACGCGTAGCCGGTGCCGGGCTCCTGACGCAGGAGCGCGCCGGGTTTGCTGGAGGCGAGCGCGGGCGTCGCGTAGAAATCAGTGAGCGGAAGTGCATCGGCCGCCTCCATACGGACGGCCTCGTCGAGCGACTTCGGTAATCCCGGTTCGTCGGCCACGCAAGTGAACGCACAAAATGTGAATAGAGCGACGGTGAGACGGGCTGCTCGCGCCCCCGTCGACGAGGGATGACCCGGTCGGCACATGCGAAGGTTCCTTTGCGGCGAGCTAAAGCGCGAAACGCTTCCGATAAAACATGAAGCGCTCGCGCAAGGCTTCGGGATCGAGGCCATAGTCTGCCGGATCGATGCGGCGCACGCCATGCTTGTCGCGCGGCGTGTCATCGCGCCAGGCCGCCATCCGCGCACGGGCGATGTCGCTCAGCTCCTCGCCTAAAAACCGATACAGCTTCTCGATCGATGGAAACGGATCGCGCTGAAATTCCTCGAATCGGATGTCGCAGAAGCGATGATCATTGCCGGCATCGCGGAACTCGATCACCCGGCGCATCCCGAGTTCGCAGAACTCGATATTGATCGCGCCCATCCAGGTCTTGTTCACCCGGTCGGTAAACGCCTTATGAAGCTCGAAATACAGGTCGGCGACGGAAGGCACGACCGCCGCGACGTCACGGTGAGTCATCCAGAACCGCGCATCCGGGAAAACTTCGTTCAAATCGTCTATGAACAGGATGTGCGAGGGATTCTTGAGCCGCCAGTTGGTCGGCGGACAATGCCATTGGAGCAGCTTGAGCACGCGCTTGACGAAGCGGTACGTGCTGACGGCATTCGCCTCGTGGAATAGCCAGCGGACGTAGCTTGGGACGTGGAACATCGCCTGGAAAATTTGCGATCTGAAATCCATGCCCATGAGATTCTGGCATTCGACCGGAGAGGTGGGGCTGCTCGGCACCATTTGCTTCATGCGGGGGAAGCGCTCGTTGCGAATCCGCATCTTCTCGCGGGCCGCCTCGATGCGCGGATCGGTCTCGTAGGTGGCCCGGTCCGGGGGCGGACAGACTTGCATCTGTTCCCAATTGCGCATCACACGTACCGCGGGGTCCTCCGCCAGCAGGCAGGACAGCGCAGTCGAACCGGTACGCGGCAGGCCCAAGCCGATCAGGGGGGCGGTGATTTCTTGCTGATCGATCTCGGGATGACGGACAAACCAGTCCTCGATCATCAAGCGCTGCTTCAGCAGATCGAGCACCGAGAGGTCGAAGACCGTGGTGCCCCCCTCGGTGAGATGTGCCTCGGTATCGGCGGAATGCACCAGCCGCTCGAGCCCCTCACGGAAGCTTTCCTCTCCGAAATGCTCCAGTCCGGTTTCCTTCCGGGCACGCTCCAACAGCGCGTCCGCTTTCGTCATCGATCCTGAGCTCGTGCCGTCGCCGCTGCGCCGCCATCGGCCTCGGTCGTACAAAGATCCGCCGGCGAGGATCGCTCGATCATTCCAAAAGCGCTCATGCCATCGAGTCGATAGCAAGCGCCGCTCTGCTGATTGTTGAAGCCGTTGACCGCCTGATTGCCGAGATGAAAGGTCGACAGCTCCGTGGTTCCGCCGATTTTCGTCACACCGAGATCTGTTTCGAGTTCGACCGATACATCATCCGCGCGCGGGATGATTCTGCGTAAGAAGGGAATGCCTCTAGCGCGAGCCGGATACATCCGTCCATTTTGATAGAGGTAACCAATGTTGTAGCGGTCCTTCTCGCCCTCGCCGGGGCGCAGCGGATAAGCGATATAGCCGAAGGCGCGCCCGTCGGGGAAAACGGCGGATTGCCAGCAATGTCCGCGAAAGGCAGCCATCGGGCGGACGCTCTGGCGGTGGATGCGCGAGCCGACCGCTTTGAAGTCTCGCCGTGTTCCATCGAGCTTCAGCGTGCCTACGCCCCGAAAGAGTTGCTCGATCCGATACCCATAACCCATCAGCCCCGCATCGGTTTTCTCTTTATCGCTCATGCCGGAGAGCTTTTCGGTCCGATAATCCTGTACCCACGCGGGAGTGACCATGGTGAGCTCGACTTCATAGGAGATTGCCGCGCGCGGATAGCTATAGGGCCCGGCATCGGCATAGACGGCGAACTCGCGAGCGATTTGCTGCCGGACGGAGCCGTCGAACGCCTCGCCGTCGTAGCTCACCACCCACTTGCGGAACGGTTCGATGCAGCGAAACACGAACGGACCGGCGCCCAGAACATTCGAACGCCCGTCCGGCCCCATTGAGGGCAAAGTTCGCCCCCGCGAACTTTCGCGAAGAACCCGGCCGTCCGCAAAAGCGAAGTTGCAATCAAACCGATGGCTTTCCCAAACCTTGCCCACGGCCTCCAGGCCGTTGCGCGGAAAGCCAAAAGCGCCGCCTTCTTCAAAGAGCCAAAGCGATGCGCTCTCGCGCATCTCCGGATCCGAGGGCTTTGCGGGGAGCATGTAATCCAATTCGAGCGGCAGCCCGGCGGTCCAAATGGTTTCATCCATCCACGGATCCTCTAGGTGTCCGGCGGCGGCAGACTCCGGCCGTCACCCAGTGTATCTCTGCCGTCGCGGCGGCGTACAGGCGCGAACGGGATGTGCCGGCCGTAATTAGTGTATGACGGCGTTTTTTGTCTCGATCTCAATACTGGTAGTCCTTGACACCATCCGGGTTTGATCCTATGTCTACCTCAAGCGGTCGCGTGCCTCCATGAGGGACGACCGTCCCACTGAATAAAGGCGCGGACGCTGTGAAGAAGGCGCAATTTGATCCACACAAGGCGGTTCAGGGCACGAGCTATCCGCCGCCCCATGATGAGCCATGCCGGGGCCGCAAGACGTGGCCGCTCACCAAGCTCTACGGACTCACGCAGTTCGGCGTCAACCGTGTGGAATTAGGTCCGGGCGCCTGGTCGACGCAGCGACACTGGCACAAGACCAACGACGAGGTCGTGGTGGTGGTCAGCGGCGAACTGGTGCTGGTGACCGATGACGGAGAAGAGCTTCTTCGTGCGGGCGACTGCGTCGCGTTTCGAATGAACGATCCCAACGCGCATCACTTGCAGAACCGCGGCGACGGGCCCGCCGTATTCTTCGACATCGGTGGACGCGACTTGTGGGACGTGTCGACTTTCCCCGACGCCGGCTTCGAGGCCAAGCCTCGCGTGGAGCTGAACTTCAAGCCGATCAAGCGATGAGCGGGCCGATGCAGCTCTATTACTTCCCTACCCCCAACGGTAGGAAGGTGAGCATTGCCCTCGAGGAAATGAGGCTCGCCTATGAAATCGTGCCGGTAAACATTCTTCGCGGCGAGCAGCAGCGTCCGGAATTCCGGGTGATCAATCCCAATGGCCGGATCCCCGCGCTGATCGATTGGACCATCGACGGTGCGCAAATCAGCCTCTTCGAATCCGGCGCGATCCTTCAATATCTCGCTCGCAGGAGCGGCCTGCTCTATCCCGTCGAGGAGCCGGCACGTTGCGCCGTCGATTCCTGGTTGTTCTGGCAGATGGCGGGACTTGGCCCGATGGCAGGCCAGCTCAGCTGGTTCATCCGCGTTTCTAATTTGCCTGACCGGAACGAGCGTGACTACGCCTACCCCATTCATCGCTACCGCAAGGAAGTCAACCGGCTCTATGGTGTCCTGGAGGCTCAATTGGCGGCGCGCAGCTATATATGCGACGTATACAGCATCGCGGACATCGCATCGTGGACCTGGGTCGATCAGTACAAGGGGCATATCGGCGGGTTGGCGATGTTCCCGAATATTGCCGAGTGGCACGCGCGGATCGCCGAACGCCCCGCGGTGAAACGCGGCATGACTGTATGGATGCCCGAGTCGAGCGACGGATGGTCCGCCGATGGGAATGCCGGTCAAATAGAAAGCGCGAGCCGGCGGGAATGATCTCCGCCCCGCACCGCGGCCGCCGAAGCGCTTAAGGAGCGAGCACCCGTCCGGACGTCCCGGTTGACAACCCGACATGGCGCGCCAATACTTTCCGACATGGTGAACTATCAACAACGCTTGGACCGCACCTTCGCCGCCCTCGTCGATCCGACGCGCCGCGCGATTCTTGCGCGGCTCGAGCGCAAGCACAGCGCCACCGTCAAAGAGCTTGCGCAGCCCTTTGCCATCAAGCTGCCCGCCGTGATGAAGCACCTCGCCGTGCTCACCGACGCCGGACTCATCACACGCACTAAACAGGGACGCACGGTGACGGTCCGGTTGCGGCCTCAGCCGATGCGCGAGGCGATGGCATGGCTCAGCCGTTACGAGCGGTTCTGGGCCGGCAGTCTCGACCGCCTTGCGGCCTATGCCGAACGCACGGAAGCCGCCGAGCCCGCGGCCAAGCAGAAGTGACGAGCGTTACCCTGGTGCGTCGCATCAAGGCGCGACCCTCCATCGTCTTCGATGCAGTGACGACCGCCGAGGGCATCGCGCAATGGTGGGGTCCGGATGCCGGCCCGGTGCTGATCGCGGAGGCGGATCCGCGTAAGGGCGGCCGCTATCGTGTGCGTTTCCGCATGCTCGACGGGACGGAGCATGAGTGCAGCGGCGAATACCTCGAGGTCGTGCGGCCCGAACGGGTGGTGATGAGTTGGCGCTGGCAGGGCGGCCAGGAAGACCCCGAGGAATCGCGCGTCGAGATCGCGCTCACGGCCGTTGCCGACGGCACCGAGATCACGTTCATCCATTCGCGTCTGCATGACGAGGAGACGCGTCGCAGCCATGAGCAGGGGTGGGCGGGGTCGCTCGACAAGCTGGAAACGCGCTTCGCGGGAGAACCGCAGGGCGACAGCGCGCGGGCTGGCGAGCGTCCTTAGTGCACTGTCGTGACCGCGGGCGTTCCGTCGGACCAGGTCGGCACCAGAACGAAGAATGTGGTGGTGTGTTCCGAATCGTCCGCTGCGAATACCGGCGAACCGTGAAGATTTGCGCCCCAGTCGGCGGCCTCGGTGTGCGCAAGGAAAAACATCAGATGCGGATGCCAATGGCCGGCGGCGTCTCCCAGGTATCCCTGTTTCGACATCATGAAAGCCGCCGCTCCGGGTTCTGGTGGGGCAACACGGCTTTCAGCAGACTCGGCATGGGTGCGCTTGATCATATCGGCTCTCGAGACGCCGGCGATGGCCCACTTCGTTCTCTCGAGATAGGCGGGGAGGACGGAACGCGCGGCGGCGGGGTTGAAGCATATTGGCGCGCGAAGCTTGGGATTCCAGAACTCGGCATCATCGAAGCCCGCCGCCCAGGATCGCTGGACCAGGCAAACGAAGCCGTTCTTTCCCTTCGACGCCATCTCATAGCCGCGATCGCCGAGCGCGAGAATGCTGGCCTCGCCCGAGATCGAGATTGGCGCCGCACTTCGCGCGAGCGCGGTCTCCTCCGAGGCGCTTGGCACGCGGTATTGCTCGACAGGCGCCATGGCCGGATAGGAGGGCTTCGCATCGTCGGCGCCGGCCGAGCCCATCGCACCAAGCAGAAAAGCAAGCCCGCACACCGTCGGCCCGAGTCGCCTTCTTTTTCGCATGTGCCGCGCTCCTCGCCAAATAGTTTCCTATATGGTGAAGTATTGGCCGCCGGCCGGCCGATTGTCAACCGGGCCGCTGTGGGTCCCCGCCGCCGCCATGACACGAAAAAAGGCCGGACGATGCAGCGCACCGCCCGGCCGTTTGTGTCGAGCCGCTGAGATTTAAGAGCGGCTGCGGGCCACTACGGGCGCCCCATCGACTCCACCGATGACGATCTCGACCCGTCGATTCAACTGGCGGCCACCGGCATCGGCATTGCTGGCGACCCCGAATTCCTCGCCAAAGCCACGGCTGACGATGCGTGATGAATCGATTCCGCGATCGACGAGCACGAATTTCACCGCGTCGGCGCGGCGTTGGGACAAGTCCAGATTGAAGGACTCCGTTCCCACCGTGTCGGTATAGCCGTCGATCTCCACCTGCCGTTCCGGGTGGTCGGTCAGAAACAGCACCAGTTGATCCAGATTGCGGGCAGCGCCCGGATTGAGGGTGGCTTTGCCGGTATCGAAGAGCACATCGCCCAGCGTCAGCACCAAGCCGCGATCGGTGGGTTTCGCTTTCAGCGCGTCGACCTCGGCTTGCAGGGCGGCGGTTTTCTCGGTGGCCTGATCCGCCTTTTGTGTCGCTTGATCGCGCGCCAAAACGGCACTGTCGACCTCTTTGGTTCTTGCGTTCAACTGGATCCGATCACGATCGGCCTTTCCTGCGGCGACTCGTGCGTCATTCGCCTTCGTGGACGCCTTGAGCTGAGCCAAATGGGCCGTCTGTGCAGCCAGGTACGCGGGTTGCTCGATACCCCGTTCGTCATGGGCTGCTGCCGCGGCCTCAGCGGTGTCGAGTTCGCTCCTGGCCGTGTGCAAATCGAGCGCGGCGTAGGTCGCCACGTTGGGATCCGCTTCCGCCGCCCGGACCGCCGCGCGGGCGCTTTCCAGTGCGGGGTTGGGTTCGGGAACCGATGCGCAGGCCGCCATGGCGAGTGCCAACGATATTGCCGTAATGAGCTTGGTATTCATATGTGTTCCTGTTTATTGGGATGTTTCGGAGGCGCGGTTGGCTTCTTGACGCAGGGTCTGCAGACTCGCATCAAATTCGGCCGCGGCCTTGGCCGAGCGCACTTGCGCTGCGGTCGCCTCGGCGACCTGCGCGTCGATGTCCGCTTGCTCCGCCCAGGCGGCGGCGGGCTTGGTGTCGTGTTTCGCCTCCGCTTTTTCGGCGAGCGCGAGTTTCTCGCGCGCCGAGGCCATTTGAACCGGTGCCGCTTCGGGGGCGCCCGCTTGTTCGGCGTGCTCTATCGAGGCCTTCGCGACCGCGATTTTGTCGTCGGCGATGTGATCGCTGGCCTGAGCGGCCAAACAGAAGAAGCTTGCGACGAGCGCGAGCGAAATTCGCGTCGAATTCGAGAGTGGTTTATCCATGTCGGTGAGTTCCTGGTTGTTTTATTCGGGCAGAGTCATCCGAGCTCGAGCATTCATAGGTCGAGCCAGAATCGGGTTTGGAAATGAGGGGCGGGAAGGTCCCGGCGTGCTTCGATGTGCGCTTGCGATGACTTTAGGCGCGGGTGACGGCGTTTCGCAGCACGGATACTGACAGCTTGGGCGTGAACCCCGCGTAGGCGGCATCAGTCATCGGCTGTGGGACAAACGCACCAGCTCAACGCGGGGCCTCAGAGCCTTGGGTGCAACATGACGCATCCCGCTCCGCAGGAGTGTCGCACTCGCGTCGTGTCGTGTACCGATAGCCATGCTTCTCCATACACGCCTTGAATTCGAACGGATCGACACCTTGGCCACTGACGGATCCGCCAATCGCCCCGCGCAAGGCATGCGGATCGGTGTTAACGATGATACCGGCGCCACCTCCGCGGGCCGCCTGCGCGTTCGGATTCCGGCAGTCGTTTTCCGCTTGATTAAGTGCATTGACCGATCGCGCGTCGGCATGCACCACACGTGCTCAGCGCAGCCGCTCAATCCAGCGGCGATCGAGAGCACGGCTGTGGCAACGCTTCTCATTCGCTCCATCCGGTCAGGCGCTGCGCTCCGGTACAGGTGGCGGAGGCGGCGATGCGGGCCACGGCCGCTCGGACTTGCCGTTGAAAATCGCATCGGAATCCGCGCGCCCGAGGTTCCAAGCGCCGCGGTCGATCTCGGCCTCGAGCTGACCCGGCGCCCAGCCCGCGTGACCCTCGAAGATTCGCAGTCCCTCCATGGGCTTCGCGCGGCCGAGCAGCCGCAGGAGCAATGCCCGGTCGGCGCTCAGGCAGACGCCATCGACCACCTGGATTGAACGCGCAGGCGGCGTGGGCGCTCGAAACAGGAACCACACGGAGCCGAAATCAACGGGTCCGCCAAAGTAGACCTTATCGTGCAGCCCCGCGAGTTGTTTGAGATCCTGAAAGAGCTCCGCGACGGTCATCCGCGTGGGTCTGTTGAGCACAATACCGACCGGACCCGCACCGACATTGTTCAGCACGAGCACGACCGACTCGGCGAAATCATCGGACAGCTCGGGCCGGCCGATGAGGAGAATCGCGTTGAGCGGCTGCGCCTCGTCGGCCGGTGCCGGGGGCGGCGGCGCGCACAAGAGCCACAGTGTCCACAGGATGCCCGCCACCGCCGGGTGCCGCCGCCGGGAGGATATCGTTCTATCAGCACTTCGCAATGTGCAGATTCTCATCCGACGATCGCTTCCTCGTTGCGGACCTTAGCGACTCGCAAGCGGATGAGCCAAAAGACAAGCAAACCCACGGGGACGAATTGAGGAAGGAAGAACAGCGTGGGTACGTGATAGGGACCCGGGAGCAAGCGCGCCAATCCGTTGGTGAAGCCGGAGCCGGCGGCCAGTGTGAGTCCGAGGCACATGCGCCACAGATGGCGCGAGATGCGCGCAACGCCCGCGATGCCGCCGGCCCAGACGAGCTTGGCATCGCCGATCGCCGCAATGAGGAGTACGGACGTGAAGCCATAAAGTGCGATGAGTACGGGTCCCTTGAACGGGATGGCGCTCCTGAACAAGGGCGGCAACCCGGTTGCCAGTTGAAACGACAGAATCGCGAAAGGTGCGCAGAGGCAGATGCCGACGAGCATCGCGATTTTCTCGGGAAATCCAATAGCGCCGGGTTTGCGTCGTACCGTCAGCCAAGCCGTCAACACGAGGTAGAGGGCGAAGATGCTGATGAACACGTTGACGAGCTGGTCGGGCATCGCGACCGCCAGATAGCAGCCGAACACCGCCATGATGATCATGGAAGCGACGAACACGGATCCGGCTTTGCGGTGCAGAGGGCTGCCTTTGCGCACCATCACCGCCGCCGCCCCGGATAGGAGGCCGATCGCGCCTCCGCCAATGTGGAGCGCGAACGCGAGAGTTGTCACGGCATGCAGAATCGGCGTTTGCATGGAGCTTTAACGACCGGCGCTTCGCTAAAACCACCTTATCACGCGGTGCGCGGCCGCGTCGTGCCGCAATGCCAGGACGTCGTGCGCTAGGGATTGATGTCCGGCTCGACGAGCTTGGCGAGATTGCGCAGCGACTCCTGCCAGCCCAGGTAGCAGGCTTCGACCGGAATGCGGTCCGGCAAGCCTTCCTGCACGATGGTCACCTCAGTGCCGACCGAGACCTTCTGCAGGGTCACCGTCACCTGGAAGTCCCCCGGCAAGTTCAGATCCTCGAACCGGTCCGTGTAGCGCAAGCGCTCGAAGGGAAGGAGCTCGACATACTGTCCGCCAAAGGAATGGCGGAAGCCATTTCGCCAATGCGTCGGTTCGAGGAAGGCGCCGCGATCGACCTTCTCGGGTTTGGTCATCAAGACTCGATGAAGTCGAACGGTGTGCGGCATCTCGGTGCGCCTCTGCTCCTCATCGCTCCAGCAGCGCCGGGAGCCGGCGGGTCACGGGGGCGAGTGTGCTCTCGTAGGCATAGGCCAGTTGCAGGCAACTCAGTTCCTGATGGACGGGTGCAATGATCTGAATGCCCATCGGCAGCCCTCGATCGTCGAATCCCGCGGGCGCTGCGAGCGACGGGCACCCGCTGAGGGTGACGAGCAGCACTGCCTTCATCCATTCGTGATAGGTCTGCATGTTGTGGCCGGCAATTTCCTTAGGCCAGTGCTCGTCGATGGGAAAGGGAAAGACCTGCGCGGTCGGCACCAGAAGAAAATCGTATTGGGTGAGGAATTGACCCATCGCCCGCGTCCATTCGGTTCGCACGACCGAGGCGGCGGAAATATCGTAGGCCGATTGCCGCCGCCCTGTCTCGATCTCGTAGATCGCCTCGGGCTTGAGCAGCGCCCGTTGGGCGGGGTCGTTGTAGTACTCGACAAGCGAGGCGCCTTGCTGCCAGCTGCGAAGACGGATCGCCGCTTGCCACACTTTCTCGACATCGAAGTCGGGCGTCGCTTCCTCCACGATACAGCCCAACGACTCGAACCGGCTCATCGCAGAGCGGCACACGTCGAGAACGCCGGGCTCGCATGGCGTGTGACCCCGGAAGTCACCACCCCACGCGATGCGTGCACCTTTGAAATTACGCTCCAACCGTCGTTGAAACATCGTTCCATCGCCGTCCAGGGACAGCGGTACCCGGGAATCGAATCCCGCTTGCACCGACAGCAGCAGGGCAAGGTCCGTCACGTTGCGCGCCATCGGGCCGTTGACGCCCATGCTGGGAAGCCAGGTGTCGTGCGATTCGGAGGGTATGCGGCCGATGCTCGTCCGGAACCCAAAGACATTGTTCCAACCGGCGGGATTTCGCAGGCTCCCGCCGTAATCCGAGCCGTCTGCGACCGGCACCATGCGAAGCGCCAGCGATACCGCGGCACCGCCGCTGCTTCCGCCCGCCGACCGCGCGAGGTCATAAGCGTTGCGCGTGGCGCCGTAGACCGGATTGTAAGTATGCGACCCCAAGCCGAATTCCGGGGTGTTGGTCTTGCCGATGAAGATGGCGCCCGCATTGCGCAATCTCGTCACCATGATGCCCTCGCTCGCAGGGACGAAATCGCGGAAGATCGGCGAGCCCTGAGTGGTACGGATGCCTTTGACGGCCTGCAGGTCCTTCACGGCGTGAGGAAAGCCGTGCAGGACTCCCATCGACTCGCCGCGTGCCTGAAGGTCGTCCCGCTCGCGGGCGAGCGCGAGCAGCGCCGCGCGGTCTTGGAGTGCCACGATCGCATTCACTTGAGGATTCACCCGCTCGATATGATCGAGGTAGGCCGTCATGACTTCCGCACAGGAAGCATTGCCTGCATGGATGGTCCGGGCGAGCGTCGTGGCGTCCATCGAAACGAGCTCGTTCATGGGGCGCACCTTGAGGGCCTCTCGATCATTCGCCTGGACGGAAGCGGCCGTGGCCGTGCCCGCAGCGAGCGCCAGCATGGTACGGCGGCTGAACCGGATGTCTCGTTCATGGGCTTGCGGAATGCGCGATTCTCCTCGTAGTCACCCCGGGCCAGGGACGCCGGTGAGCCCAATCAGCGGGCGCTCTTCTTCTTGCTTCCGACATATCGGGTTTGGCGGAACCGCAGCGCCGACCAGTCTTCGTCGATCGCCACCAGACGAACGGTTTCGAATCCGGCCGATTTCAACGACTCCCAGCCGGTATCCCGGTTGATGGTACTGCGATACCGCTTGGAGGTTCCCTTGGGGTAGGCGAACCAGAGGACGGTGTCGCCCTCGACTTTCGCCACGACTCGCTTCAAGGCCGACTCCACGTCCGAAGGCTTGGTGACGAACACCAGCGCGAAATCGACAGACTTTACTTTCGCAGCGTTCCTGACGACGGAGACCCCGGCGAGGCCTTTGAGCTCCGCCTCGAAGCTCGAGGGCGCTCCGAGCACCACGACCGCGGTTTGATCTTTCAGATTGAGCTTGTCGAACACGGATGCCATCGGCTGTCTCCGAAAGACCCCTCGATTCGGAGCCATCATAAAACATTCCCCCCAAAAAATTCCCGTGAGTCTCGATACCGGTCGCCTCGAGCGCTGGACTGACCGCAGCTCGGCCCGTACACTCGATCGCCTGCCAAAAAGCGCAAGAACGCATGATCAACTTCCCTCGTGGCCGTCGGGTGGTCTCGTCCGAATGAGGACGATGCGGGCGAGCTGCATCGGGCGAGGGGTCGGCGATTGAGCGCGCCGGCGGCCAAGATACCGCTGTCCACGCTGGATGAGGATGCCTGGGACGACTTGCTCAGCTTCATCGAGGAGCGGCGCGTCATTCCCATCGTGGGGCCGGAGCTGCTCCGCGTCGAAACCGACACCGGGCCGCGACTATTGTACGACTGGCTGGCAGGAAGGTTGGCGGCCAAGCTGTCCGTCGATGTGTCGCTGTTGCCGCAGCCGTACACGCTGAACGATGTCGTCTGCTGGTTTCTCGCCGCACGCGGTCGGCGCGAGGAAGCCTACGTTCGGCTGCGCGCAGTGTTGAAGGATGCTTCCTTCGAGCCGCCGCTCGCGCTGCGCCGCCTGGCCGCGATCAGCGATTTCGACCTGTTCGTGACGACCACCTTCGATCCGCTGCTCGAGAACGCGCTGAATCTCGAGCGCTTCGGGGGAGCGTTGTCGACCGAGGTGCTGTCGTATGCCCCCAATCGCGTCGCCGACTTGCCCGCCGAGCGTGAGCGGCTGCAGCGGCCGGTCATCTATCACCTCTTCGGCAAGGTCTCCTCATCGCCGACTTATGTCATATCGGACGAGGATTTGCTGGAGTTCATCTGCGCGCTGCAGAGCGAGCACCTGGCACCCGAGAAGCTCTTTCACGAGCTCGAGCACAGTCATCTGCTGTTCATCGGCAGTAATTTCTCGAACTGGCTGGCGCGATTATTTCTACGCATGGCGAAGCGGCAGCGCCTGTCGGATCCGCGGGATGTCGGGGAGATTTTGGCCGATAATCATTCCAGTCAGGATGACCGCTTGGTGGCCTTTCTTCAGCAGGTGAGCGTGCGAACGCGCATCTATGTGGGTGCCGAGAAATTCGTGGAGGAGCTGCACGCCCGTTGGATGTCGCGCCGCAAGTCCTCCACCCCTTCCGCCCCGCCCGGCGTGGGCCGCTTCGTCCCGCCGGCGCGCGAGATGCCCGACAACGCCGTGTTCATCAGCTACGCGCGCGAGGATATCGCGGCCGTTCAGCAGATGAAGGCCGACTTCGAGGCTGCGGGCATCACGACCTGGTTCGATCTCGACCGGCTCGAGGCGGGGGACGACTACGATCGGAAAATTCTCAAAAACATCAGCCGCTGCTCCTATTTCATCCCGGTCATATCGGCCGCCACCGAACGGCGCCTCGAGGCCTACTTCCGCCGCGAATGGAGCTACGCCATCGATCGCTCGCGCAACATGGCCGACGGCGCGGTGTTCGTGCTGCCGGTGACCATCGATGACACGAACGCGGTGGATGCCCACGTTCCGGACAAGTTCAGGGCGCTGCATTTCACATCGCTTCCCGGAGGCAGGGTTAGCGCGGAATTTGCGCAGCGGCTCAAGTATCTGATTTCGGCCCGGGGCGCGTGAGCACGGCCGCGCGCATTGCCGAGGATCCCGGCGCGGCGCAGGCGGTGGATGCGCGCAATCCGTGGCTCGGGTTGGCGTCCTTCACCGAGGAGACCCGCGAATACTTCTACGGACGCGAGGAGGAGGTCGCGGAGCTGGCACGCCGGGTTCAGCGAAGACTCCTCACGGTGCTGTTCGGCCAGTCCGGACTCGGCAAGACCTCGATTCTTCGCGCAGGCCTCGTGCCCCGATTGCGGGGCAAAGGCTACTGCCCGGTCTACGTACGCATCGACTACGGCCGCGATGCTCCGGAGCCCAGGGAACAGATCAAGCGCGCCGTGCGGGAAAGCGCGCGCGAGTCCGGTCATTGGACTCGGGCGGGAACGGCGGTCGAGGGCGAGCCGCTGTGGGAATACTTTCATCACCGCGACGACGTGCTCGAGGACGGGAGCGGCGCCCGCCTGATTCCGCTCCTGATCTTCGATCAGTTCGAGGAGCTGTTCACGCTCGCGCAAAGCGACGATCTCGGCCGCGCGCGCGCCGCGCGCTTCATTCGCGATCTATCGGATCTGGTCGAGAACAGGCCCCCCGAGGAGCTCGAGGCACGGCTCGAGGCGGACGAGTCGGCCGCCGATGCATTCGACTTCGCGCGCAGCGATTATCGGGTGCTGATCGCGCTGCGCGAGGATTATCTCGCGCCCCTCGAAGGCCTGAAAACCACCATGCCGAGCATCACGCAGAACCGCCTGCGGCTCGCGCCGATGACCGGACAGCAGGCGTTGCAAGCGGTGCTGCGGCCGGGCGGCGAGCTGGTCACCGAAGAAGTCGCCGGCGCCATCGTGCGTTTCGTGGCGGGCGGCGCAGAAATCGCCAACGCCGAGGTCGAACCCTCGCTGTTGAGTCTCATTTGCCGGGAGCTCAACGATGCGCGCATCGCGCAGGGGCGCCCGGAGATCTCCCTCGACTCTGGTTGCCGGCCGCCACGAGAGCATATTGTCCGAATTCTACGAGCGCTCACTCGCCGACCAGCCTCCGGCGGTGCGGCGGATTATCGAGGATGAATCTGCTCACGGTATCGGGCTTCCGCGAGAACGTCGCCGAGGAGCGGCTCCTCGAGCGCTTCGCGGCCGCGGGTGCGGCACCGGGAACGCTGCAGCTGCTGGTCAACCGGCGGCTGCTGCGCATCGAGGAGCGCCTCGACCTGCGGCGGGTCGAGCTGACCCACGATGTGTTGTGCGGCGTCGTGAAGGCAAGCCGCGATCTGCGCCACGAGCGCGAGGCGCGGGACGCCACCGAACGCCAGCTTCGCGAGCAGCGCGAGCGCGAGCTCGAGGCGCGCCGAGCCCTGGCGCGCGCGCGGCGGATCGCAACGGTGTGCGTATTGCTGGCGCGTGGCCGCCTTGGGCGCCGCCGTGTTCGGGTACGCGAGTGCGCAGCGCGCCCGGCGCGCCGAGCGGCAGGCGCAGATCGACGCAGGCGGCGGCGGAACGGGCCCACGCGGCGGCCGAGCATGCCCGCGGACAGGCCGAGCACTTGCTCAGCTACCTCACCGACGACTTGACGCTGGAGTTGGAAGGGGTCGGCCGAGTGATGGTCGTCGCGAGCCTCGCCAAGCAGGAGGCGGATTATTACAGCGCGCTTCCGCCCGAACTGAAGACGATGGATACCCGGCGCAATGAAGCGCTCGCGCTCTGGTGCAGTACGCGGCGGCGCTGCGCGCCGCGAGCGAGGCGCAAGCAGCGGAGCCCGTGGCCCGGCAGGCGATCGGCATGCTCGACGACGCTGCGCAATGCCGGCGATCGGTCCGAAAGCACGGCGGTCGGCCTCGGGCTCGCGCTCATGACCGAAGCCACGGTCATGCATACGCTCGGACAGACGCAGCCGCGGATTCCGGCGGAGCGCGCCGTCGAGGTGGTCGAGCCCTACGCGGACGCCGCCGGGGCCTCGGTCGCGGTGCATCGGGCTTTCGGACGGATACTTCTGCGCGCGGGCTGGCTGCAATATCGTCCTGGGCGACGTGCCGCGCGGTGTGGCCTCCCTCGAGAAGGGACGCGCATCACTCGCAGCGGCGGGTGCGCTCGACTTGAGCGATTTACCCGCCGCGGCCAGCTACGCCGAGATCTCGGCGTGGCTGGGCGAGGCGCTTGCCTGGGACGGCCGGACGGGCGAGGCGGAGAAAGATTTTGATCGAGGGCGAGGCGCTCGCGCGCAAGATTCTGTCGGCGCGACCGGGCCATATGGGTGCGCTGCGCGCGGGTCAGGTTGCCACATCGAATCTCGGCGAAATGCAGCTGGACCAAATGAGACTCGCGGATGCAGCCAAGTCGATGCGTGCTGCCGAGGAGTATGGGATTCAGTTTGCGCAGCTGGACCCTGCAAATTTTCTGACCTGGAACAACCTGGCCGAGACTCAAATCCAGCTGGGGCAAGTCATCGCCGACGGCGGTCATCCACGCGCCGGCCTCGAGCCCATGCGCCGCGGGCTCGCGAGCTACGCGCAGGGTGACCGGACAAACTTCTACATCATCTGGGACTCGCTGGAGTTCGGCACCTATCTGGCCAATCTCGAGGCGGATCTCGGCGACCGGGCGGCGATGAACGCCACGCTCGCGGCCCTCGCGGCCGTGCACGCGTCCGCCGCCCGCGCAACAGGGATGGCGCGCGACATCGCCGACTGCGGTCTTGAGTATGCACAGGCCAGCAGCTACCTGATCGCCGGCGACCCTGTCGCGGCGAAAGCCGCGGCGCGCTCCTTTTCGTCGGCCCCCGTGGCGGCAGGTACCGACAATGAACAAAATCAATTCAGACGCTACTGCGTATACCGCCTGCAAGGAGCCACCGGTGTCGCGGAGTACATGCTCGGGCATGATGCCGCCGCCGAGGCCGACCTTAAGGGTTCCCTGGCCGTCCCGGTCAGCTTCATCAGCACGGATCGCGACCGGCGCGCCATCGCCGAGCGATCGACGCTCCTCGCCTTGACGCTGGTGCGCGAAGGCAAGCTATCCGAGGCCCAGGCGGTGATCGCGCCCGTGGTCAAGCTGCAACGCGCGTTGCGCGCCCGCAATCACGATGACTATCGGCAGCACGTCGAACTCGCCGCCGCACTTTACGCGCAGGCGCTCGCCGGTGCCGGCGACCGTCATGCACTGCTGAGCGAGGCATCGTCAGTCATCGCAGGGCTGCCGCCCGAGATGCGTTCTCTCGCAACGGTCGAACGGTGGCGCATGCGCATTCGCGAAGCAGGCGGAGGTTGAGGACTCACCCGGAGCGGTTTAGATTCGAGGCGCGCTTCTAACGTACCAATCAAATAGGGGGCACGATCATGAGCGGCTCATTACTGCGATTTTATGTGCACGAGGGCGAGCGTCATCATCAGCATCTCGTTTGGGAGTGGTTGCTGCAGCAGGCAAACAAGCTCGGCATTCGAGGGGGCTCGGCATTCAAGGCGATGGCCGGATTCGGACGGCACCACGTGCTGCACGAGGCGCAGTTCTTCGAGCTCGCGGGCTCGCTCGCCGTGGAGATCGAATTCATCGTCACGGAAGATGAGGCGCAGCGGCTATTGGCGCTCCTTCAGAAAGAGAAGATCCGGCTTTTCTACGCCCTGATCCCGGCGAGTTTCGGCATGACCAATCCGGACTCGGCCGATCCTCGGCCAAGCGCGCCCCAGCAATGACTGGGAGGTCAACTGGATCTGCGAATTGTCACGATAGCCGAGACCAGGCGACAGGTGTCTGAGCGAACGAGGCATTTGGCTCGCGCCCTGGCGGGTGCCCTCGCGATGTCGGCAGGCTGGACATGCCTCGCGCGGGCGCAGGCCGCCCCGCTCGACGCCCGCAACCTCGCTCCCCAGGAACAATTCGTGTGCCGCCTTGCCGGGTCCTCGGACCGGCGGATCGGCATTTACCGGCCTTCCAGCGGCTCTCAACGGTGCCGCGTCGATTACACCCGGGACGGCAAAACCCGCTCACTGTGGAGCTCCGGGCATGACTACGAATATTGCGTCCGCAAGGCCCTCAAAATTGTCGCACTGCTCGAGGGAGTGAATTTCAAATGCAGTCCTCAGACGAGTAAAGAGGCTCTCCTGGCACCGAGCCGCTAAGGGCGATCGGCACAAGGCCTCGACCGCCTGACCGCATTAGATTTTGCGACGCCTGATCACCCACGCGCCGAGCGCGAGGGCGGCGTCGAGAACCACAAACGCCAAGATGGCGTGCGGAAAAACCCCGGAGAGCGCCACCGGCACGCCGACCGCCGGAACGAGTATCCAGCGGTCCAGGATGGAAGCCGCGACGACCTGGCGGCCGCCTGAACGGCCGCCAAACAAGTACAGCCAGCCGATGACGGCGATCGTCAAGCCGAGCATACGGAACAGCGCTCCCTCCTGGCCGGCGAAAGGCGCGTCCAGAAAGAGCGTCTGTACGGCACCGGGCCAGACAATGAACATTGCCCCGAGCGCAAGGTAGATGAAGCCGTTCAATATGGTGTACTTGGAGGCCGCCGACAGGTTGGCGGGCTGGTCGAGAAGATCGCTGGCAAATGACATCGCTCCCTCCATGCTCACGTGATGGTTCGCGTAGTGGGATCACGCGATGCCGATAATCTGTCTTACCGTTCCGCGCCGGATTGATCCAGCGTCACTTGGTCCAATGGACTTGCCGCGACCCATGCCGACGCTCGAGCGGTCGGCGGGGATCGCGCAGGTAGAGTCAGGTGATGGGCTTTCTAGCAGAGGATTTCGCCCGACGCACCTTCCTTTTTGCCGTCTTCGCATGCGGCAACGCAGCTGCCGTGATGCGAGCCAAGTCGGCGAGAAATTCCGGATCGTCGAGGTCCGCCATCAAAAACCAATTCTTCGCGCCCGGAAATGGAGCCGCTTCGGTGGGCACGCCGATCTTGGCACGACCGGGCTGCGTCGCCTTGATGAAGAACTGATTGTCGCAAACCAGACCTATCACCTTGTCCTGCAAGTAGACGGCCGCCTCGCCGAACATGCGTCTGGAGGAGATCTCACCGGCGCCGCCCAGCTGTTCGCACACGAAGCTCACAAATTCACGATCCGAGGCCATGACTGCATCCTCCCCGTAAAGTCGCTATGAGTCGCTGCCGCGGTGTCCGCACAACTCCCGCGTGAGCCGCGCCGCCGGTACCGCGCGGCAGCGGCTGGCATTTTGACCCGACCAGAGAGGACTGAAGTCGCCGAGTCCTTCGCTTTCCGCTCGCGCACGCAATGGTGCGATGGCTTTCGCGGCCAACGGGAACGCCGGCGGCAGCTCGCTCATCGGACCGAGCTCACGCATCAGGCGGTTGACGATGCCACGCGCGGGACGGCCGCTGAACAGATTCGTCACCGCGGTGTGCCGCGCGTCCTCGCGCTCGAGGGCAGCGCGATGCACGGCGCTCGTCGATGCCTCGGGGCAAAGCAGATAGGCGGTTCCGATCTGAACACCCGCGGCTCCCAACGTCATGGCGGCGGCAACCCCATCGGCATCGGCGATGCCACCCGCCGCAATGACGGGCTTGTTCACCGCCTTGACGATCTGCGGCAACAGCGCGAACGTCCCCATCTGGGTCGTCAGATCGCCGGTTAGGAAAAGACCGCGATGACCGCCCGCCTCGAGGCCCTGCGCGATGATCGCATCGACTCCCCGCAGCTCGAGCCAGCGCGCCTCCTCGACCGTGGTCGCCGAAGCCATGATCTTGGGACCGAACGCGCGCACTCGCGCCAGAAGCTGGGGGGAGGGCAGACCGAAGTGAAAGCTCACCACGGCGGGCTTCAATTCGCAGAGCACGTCCGCGGCCGAATGCTCGAAAGGCGTGCGCACCGGGCCGGGCGGCACGGCATCCATGTTCAGACCGAATCGCCGGTAGTAGGACGCCAGCGCTCGGCGCCAGGTGGTCTCGCGCTCCGGGCTCGCGACGGGTGGCTCGTGGCAGAAGAAATTCACGTTGAACGGCTTGGCCGTCTGTGACTTGAGGGCGCTGAGCTCTTGGCGCAGGCCGGCGGCGTCCAGCATCGCGCCGGGCAGCGAGCCGAGGCCGCCCGCATTGGAGACGGCTGCGGCCAAGGCGACGCCCTGGACGCCGGCCATCGGCGCCTGAATGATCGGCAGCTCGACATCGAAGAGCGACGTCAGGGACATCATGCGAGGCTCGCTCGGGTTACGATTGAGTGTGCCGCAGGGTACTGCGTAAGGCAACGACCCCGGCACGGAGGTCCCTATGCCTGATGGATCAAAGCACGCGTCGCGGTCATGGCCGTGCGGTTTACTTGCCCTGCTCGGTCTCGGATCCATCCCGGCGCCGGCCGCCGAGAGCGCGAGCCGCTTCGACGGCGAGTGGGATACGATCCTGTCTTGCCCGAATTCGAACGGCGCGCTGGGTTATTCGTTCGAGTTTCCCGCCTCCGTCAAAGCGGGCGTCCTGCACGGCGAGAAGGGCGTCAAGGGTCAAGCGGGTTGGCTTCAGCTCGACGGCGTCGTCTCTCCGCAAGGCCAGGCGACGCTGTACGCCAGCGGGCTGGTCGGTGCGGCGGAGATGGCCATGGGCCACCGTCCGGCCGGCACCCAGTATGGCTACCATGTGGATGTGCAGTTCACCGACGCCTCGGGGCAGGGCCACCGGGTCGAGGGCCGACCCTGCACCGTCACTTTCCGCAAGCAGAACTGAGGGTCGCGACCCGAATGCCTACTTTTTCCGCTCGATCCGTCCTGGGATGTTTTGCCTTGTTGGTGGCCGCCTGCTCCGGAAATTCGGGCACGCCCGCGCCGAGCTCGGCTCCCGCAGCCGCCGTGTCTGCTCCGTCCGGCACGAGCCGCGAGACCGACTCCGAGCGTGTCCTGAACGTTTACAACTGGTCGGATTTCATCGGTCCCTCGATCATCAGCGATTTCGAAAAGGAGTCCGGGATCAAGGTCCATTACGATGTTTACGACACCAACGAGATGATGGAGGTGAAGCTCCTTTCCGGGCACACCAACTACGATATCGTCGTGCCCGGCGGGTCTTTCCTCGAGCGGGAAGCGAAGGCGGGGATTTACCAAAAGCTCGACAAGAATCTGCTGCCGGGTTTGAAAAATCTCGACCCGGATGCGGCGCGCGCGACCGCCGTCTACGATCCCGGGAATCTGTACGCCGTTGATTACACCTGGCTCATTTCGGTCGGTATGGGCTACAACGTCGGCCAGGTGAAGGCACGGCTCCCGGATGCGCCGCTCGAGAGCTGGCGCCTGATGTTCGACCCGCAAGTAGTCTCCAAACTCAAGGACTGCGGTGTATCGGTGCTCGACTCGCCCGACGATGTGGTCGGATCGGTGCTCGCGTACTTGGGAAAAGATCCGAACAGCGAGTCGCTCGAGGATCTCGCCTCCGCTGAGGCAGTGCTGCGCGCCGTGCGGCCTTACATCCGATACGTCGATTCCGCGCGCTACGTCGCCGAGCTCGCCAACGGCGATATCTGCCTCGCGCTCGGCTGGTCGGGGGACATCGCGCAGGCGCGGCGGCGCGCCAGCGAGGCGGGCAAGGCCGTCGCGATCGGCTATTCGGTGCCTCGGGAAGGCGCGTTCAGTCTCGTCGATGTGATGGCGATCCCCGCGGATGCACCTCACCCGAAGAATGCCCACCTCTTCATCGACTATTTACTGCGCCCCGACATCGCCGCCCGGAACGCAGCGGCCATCACCTATGCAAGCGGGGTCGCGGGCTCGGTCCCCCTGGTGAGCGAAGCGATGCGAAACGACTCCGCCGTTTACCCCTCGCCCGAGGCGCGCGCACGGCTCGTGCCCATGCGCGCGCGCTCGCAGGAGTTCACCCGCTCGCTCATGCGCATGTGGACGCGCTTCAAGACGGGACAATAGCCCTCGCGAGGCGCGCGAATCCTGAGCGGGCACTGCGCCGTCGTTGTATCGTTCGTCGAGAAGAATCGTTAAGTCGGTCGCACTAAGGGGATGAGTCGGGAATGAAAAAGCTGCAATGGGCCGGCCGCCTCCTGGCCGCGGTGCTGGGCGGCAGCGCAACGTTCGCATGCATCGCCGCCGACTGGCCCACGCACGGCTGGCGACAAGGAACCCCCGCCGGCGTCGGTCTCGACGAGAAGACGCTCGCGGGCCTCGATCGGGATTTCGCCAGCGGAAAGTATCGGCTCGTCGACAGTTTCCAGGTGTTTCGCTGTGGACAGGAGGTGTTCGCGCGCAAATACGCGCACGACTACGCGGCGATCTACGGCACGGAGGCCAAAACCAAAGGTCCGCTGAATGCGCGGTTGACCGGCCGATACAACTACTTCGATCCGGCCTGGCATCCCTACTATCACGGCACGGACCTTCACAGCATGCAGTCGGTCTCGAAGACCGTCACCTCGGCCATCATCGGAATCGCGATGACGCGCGGCGACTTCAAGGCCGGCGTGAACACACCGGTTCTCAAATACTTCGACGTTGCCAAGGTCAAGAACGTCGATGAGCGCAAGCGCCGCATGACGCTCAAGGACGTGCTGACCATGACCACGGGGCTCGATTGGACCGAGGATGTCCCTTACGACGATCCGCGAAGCGATTCGAGCCTGATGGAGGCGACCGACGACTGGGTGCAGTACGTCATCGACAAGCCCATGGCCGCGGAGCCGGGGACGGTGTTCGACTACAGCAGCGGTGCCACCGAGCTGCTGGCGTACATCTTCCAGAAGGAGACGGGCCAGGACATCGATGCGTATGGCGAGAAATTCCTGTTCGCGCCGCTCGGCATCAAACACCACTGGAAGCGGACCTATCTGGGAGTGGTGGACACCGAGGGCGGCTTGTATCTGAACGGCGAAGATCTTGCCAAGATCGGCTATTTATATCTGTACGGAGGCACGTGGGCCGGTCAGCGCCTGATCTCCGAGGCCTGGGTCAAGGAATCCACGACACCCTTCATCGACACCGGGTGGCTGGGTCTCAAGTATGGCTTCAAGTGGTGGTTGTACGAGCGGCCCGGCGGCGGAGAGATGATCTGGATGGCCATCGGCTTCGGCGGCCAGCGGCTCATGGTCTTTCCAGAGGAGCGCATGATCGCCACCTTCACCGGCTGGGATATCCTGAAGGACGCGCCGATCACCACCGAATTGGCGAACCGATTGCTCCCGGCGGTGGTGGGCAAGGAATGCCCTCGCGGCATGCCGTGAGGGCGTTCGCTCGATAGCTGCTGTGCGACGGCCCGAAGCGCCCGATCAGGGCGCCTGACCGTATACCATCTTGCCGCCGAACATGGTGAAGATCACCGAGGCACGCTTGAGTTCCTCCGCGGGAATCGTTAGCACGTCGCGGTCGATCAACGTGAGGTCCGCGCGCTTGCCGGGCTTTATCGAGCCGATCTCGGACAACTGATCCAGCACCTCCGCCGAATTGCGTGTATAGGCGTAGAGCATGGCGATCCGCGGCATGCGCTGCGCCGCGTCGAGAACTCCCTGCGGCCCCGAGCGTGTCTCCGCTTGGAAAATGGCGTCGAAGGGATTCGCGGTCGTGACCGGCCAGTCACTCGCCCCGGCAATCATGCCGCCTGTATCCAGAATGGAACGCGCGGGATACTGCCAGCGGTAGATTTCGGGATCGATGTAGGGCTTCACCTGCTCGTTGGTGCTCTGATCCGCGATCGCCCATATCAGCTGCATCGCTGCGATGACATGGAGCTGCCCGAATCTCGGAATATCCTCGGGATCAGCGAACTGGACGTGGGTTATCACGAAGGGCAGATGGGTGTCCGGGTTTGCCTTGCGCGCCGCCTCGAACGCGTCCAAGGAATCCTTGACGGCAAGATCGCCGATCGCGTGAATATGCACGGTGAGGCCTCGCCGGTACGCCTCGCTCACCAGCGCATTCATCTTGGCGGGAGTGAAGAGCGGTGTCACCAGCCGTCCGGTATCGCGATAGGGCTTGGTGAGAGCCGCCGTGTGCGAGGGGACCTCCACGACGCCGTCCGCGAAGACTTTGAGCCCGGGAATGGTCAAGTTCGGGATGCCCTTGAACTTCGCGCGAATGGCCTCGACCGCGTCGATCTGCTGGTTGCCGAGATCCGGTTGAACGACGGGATAGCCCACCACGTGAGCCGTTAACTCACCCCGCTCGCCGAGCTCCCGGTAGACCGGCAAAAAGCCCGGATCGTCGGGGCTCGCGGGAACGCTGCCACCGACGACACCGCTCACCGCGGCATCGAGCCATCCGGTGATTCCCAGCGCATTCATATAATGAACGGCAGCCCGGCCGGCCTTGAGCATCGACTCCGCGGAGGGGGCCGGCAAGCTTCGGTCGAGCTTGGTTTTTCCGGTATCGACCACGAAGCCGTTCGGGTTGAAGGCGGCGTCGAACCCGAAGTAGCGCTGCTCGCTGGGTTTCAGGCTCTTGATGTATTTCGATGTGATGCCCGCCCGGTCGCGAGCGGGTCGATTGGCCCAGGCGGTGTGCCCATCGGAACCGTAGAGAACGATCGGCTGGCTCGCGAAAGCGCCATGACTCAAGGCGCCGTCGATCTCGGCCGCATGTGACCAATAACCGATGTCAATGCCGTTGATGACCAGCACGTCGCCGAGTCGGCTGTCGTTCGTCGTCATCTGCTTCGCCACGAATTGCGCGAGCGCCGGCACGGAGTCGGCGGTGTCCGGAAAGTTGGCCTGGATCAAGGTTACGCCGCCGGCGATCGGATGGGCGTGCGCATCGATCATGCCCGGCATCAGGAACTTGCCCTTGAGGTCGATTTTACGAGCCCCGGGACCCGCGGCCTGCTCGACCGATTGCAGCGAGCCTACCGCCAGTATGCGATCGCCGCGGATCGCGACGGCCTCCGCGTAGGGATGGTCGTATTCGGCCGTGAAAACCTGTGCATTGTAGAGAATCTGTGCCTGTTCCGGCTCGCCGCCGGCGACGAGCGTCGAGGTTGCGAGCGAAGCACTCGCGCACATAAGCGCGATCCAGCCGCACGAGATCCGCGACCGGCGAGTCATCACAAGTACCGAATCGAGCATTCCAATGTCCCCTTTTGTGGACGACAGAAAGATCCGCGCAGATCGGCGCGCGGGAGCCCGATCAGCGCCCCCTGCCCGTCGCCGTGGTTATTGAATCAATAGCGGTAGGTCGCCGTCATGCCGATGGTTCTCGGCCGCACCCCACGCGCGAAATACAGATCATCCGTGGTCGGGCCCAGCTGGCTGGCGCCGGTACCGGGCGGCCCAGGGAGCGGTGCGATATCTCGCGCTTCGAACATGAGCGGGTCGGAATTCGTCACATTGTTCGCGTACATGGAGACATCCAGCCCATTGAAGCGAATGCCGGCACGCAACGACAGGTTGTTGATGACCGGCAACCCCGGCAAGGTGGTGTCGAACAGGCCATTGTTCGGATCCTGACCTTGCAGAAGCGAATGCTGTGCGGTCGCATGCGAGAAATCCAACCGGAGGTAGGGCTCATGACCCTGCCAGTCCGGAAAGTGATATTCGCCCGATGCCGTGAAGGTCCAGGGTGCGCCGAGCAACGCATCGCCGTTGGTCGCGATCGGTCGGGCATCGAGCCCTGAGCCGACACAGGCATCGCTGGCCGCGTTGTAGGCAAGGGATCCGGCACAGGAGGTCTTGGTGAGGCGCGCATCCGTGTAGGCTGCCGTCAGGTCGAAGGTCAGCTGCGCGAGCGGCCGGTAGAGCACCTCGATGTCCCCGCCCTCGCTCTTCGCCTTGCCGAGGTTCGCGGTGAATTGCTCGCCGCAGGTCGGCAAGTACACGTTTTGCTGGATATTGGTCCAGTCGATGTAGAAGAGGCTCGCATTGATGGCGAGCGTGTGATCAAAGAAGGAGTTCTTGCTGCCGAGCTCATAGCTCCACAGGCTGTCCGAGGAGTACTGTCCAGGCACCTGCGATACGCCGATCGCGTCGAGACTGCCGCCGCAGATTGAGCCGACCGCGACGTTGGGGCCGCCCGGGCGGAAGCCCTTGGAAGCACTGACGTAGATGTTGTTGTCGCGATTCGGCTCCCATGCCAGGACGGCTTTCGGAGTCACAGGCCTCTCCGTGGCACTCGAGGAGGTGATGATGGTCGTGCCGAGGAACGGCCCGGTCCCCACCACCGACCCGTCGTACTCGAGGCGGGACAGTCGCAATCCCGCGGTTGCCTTGAATTGATCGAGGAATTTGAAGGTGACTTCGCCAAACGCGGCCAGCTGCTTGTCGATGACGCTATCGACCGGCCCGTTGTAGATCAGTCCTCCGGGGCATTCCTGACCGGGATAGCACACCGAAGCCGCGCCGCCGGTGTAATTGATGACTTCCTGGTTGAGCGTGGCGTCGTAGATGTTCTCGGGCACGTTCTCGCTCAAGCGCGAATAGAACAGGCCCCCGGTCCAGACCAGCCAGGAATCCGAGTCCTTCGAGGACAGGCGCAGCTCCTGATAAAAATTGCGTTGATTGTCCTGGAACGTGGCATAGCCATTGTCGCCCGGCGCCGGAAAGGTATTGGGCAGCTCGCCAAACGAATTCCAGGTTGCGCGCAGGTATTGGGTGTAATCCGAGAGGCCGGTCTGGTTGCGGTCGTAATAGGCCGTGTTGGAAAACAGGGCGGCGAAGCCGAGGTCCCACTTGATACGGATCGAGGTCAAGCTGAAGGGATCGCTGCTCGGATTCGTGCCGAAGTTGCCATTTCGATACACGCTTTGATCGGGATTCGACAGCGCGACCCAATAGGCCGACGTATCGGCGATCTGCAGGTGTTGGTAATAGAACGACGGCATGACCTCGATTGCATCGTTCACCTTCCACTTGAGTGCAAAGCGTGCCGTGGTGGTGTCCCAGTAATTCGAGTTCGACTGGGTGGTTACGCCGTTGACCGGTGTCGGCAGCGCCACCGTGGCATTCGGCACGAGGGTGTAATCGGTGCGGTCGACCCAGCCGCCGTCGCGGCGGAAGGAGAAGCTGGCCCGGAACGCGAGCACGTCGCTGATGATCGGCAGGCCGAAGGCCACGCCGCCCTCGTAGCTTGGTGAGCCGCCGTCGGTGATGGCGGTATCGGCCCGAGCGTAAATGCTCGTCTTGTTCAGATCCGGCTCGGGCGTGATAAAGCGAACCGCTCCGCCCTCGGCGCCGGCGCCGAACAGCGTGCCCTGCGGGCCGCGCAGCACTTCGACGTGATCCAAGTCGAACAAGGCGGGGAAGGCGTTGATGGATCCGAAGCCGATGTGCCGGGTCTGGATCGGGGTGTCGTCGATATAGACACCGGTCGTGGAGGTTCCTGCGGTCGAATCGACGCCCCGGATGTTGATGTCGGAGCTCTCGTCGTTGTAATTGCCCGACGAGCTCATGCCGTTGCGCTGGAATGTGAGGCCGGGCGAGAGCCGGGCGAGATCATCGATATTTTTCAGTCCCTGCGCGTCCAGCTTCTCCTGACTGAACGCGAGGACGCTGATCGGAACATCCTGCAGACGCTCCTCGCGCCGGGTCGCCGTGACGACGATTTCTTCGAGTCCGGCCGGCGCGGACTCCGGATCCGCCGGGCCGGCACGCAGGGCAGAGATGAATAAGAATTGGCCGGCCGCTGCGCCAACGCCAAGACCCAAGCAAAGCTTCCTAATCGAAGGCATCCCGTACCCCTGTTCTTTATTTACTGCCGTTTCCCCACCTCCTGTGTCCGCACGACGCCGCGGTCCCTTTCGCAGGCTCATTTCTTATTGTCGGTTGGAGCTTAATATGTTGTCGGACGCGTGTTCAACTGAAAATTAAAATATTTACGCCGAATGCAACTCCCCCCTACAGTAGAGGGGGAGGGGCGCGCGAGCGCAATACCGTCCGGGCCCGGGCGGGGCATGTCGAGGCCATAACGAGGAAAGAGGATGCGAAAAGCTTCGATGAAAGGGTTGTTTGTCGTCGCGACCGCGCTGGCGTGGCCGATGGGTGCGCTTGCAGCAGACACGCTGCTCGTCAACGGCCATATCTACACGGGGAACAAGGGGGCACCTTGGGCTACCGCACTCGCCATCGAGGGCGCGCGCATCGAGGCCGTGGGCAGCCGCGAGCAAGTCTCGAAGCGTGCAGGAGCCCACGCGCGGGTCATCGACCTGAAGGGTCATACGGTGATTCCGGGCATCGTCGACTCGCATATGCATTTGCTTTTCGGGGCCTATGCACTGCATGGACTGAATTTGTCGACGCCCGAGTCAAGCATCACGCCGGATAAGCCGGATCTCCTGGTCGAGCGGCTGAAGGCCTATGCGACGGCTCATCCGGACGATCCCGTGTTGTTCGGCCGCGCGGATTTCAGCACCGCGCTCCCGACGACACCCACCCACGACCTGCTGGATCGAGCGGTCCCGGACCGTCCCGTCGTGATTCACAATACCTCGGAGCACGCGCTGTGGCTCAATGCGGCCGCCATGAAAATGGCCGGTCTCACTAGCCGACCGCTGAGCGATCCCGACGAGGAGCGCGGCGTGATTCGCGATGCGAGCGGCAATCCCAGCGGCGTCCTCCTCGAAGCGGGCATGCAGATCGCGGATCGTGCCGTCGAGGCGCGCATACCGGCCGAGCAGAAGCTTCAGCTGATCGAGGCAGCCACGCACTTTCTGAACGGCTTCGGCATCACCAGCGTCGTCAATGCCACCGGCGATCTCGCCGAAATCAAACTGTATGCGACGCTTCGGGATCGTGGCGCGCTCACCGTGCGCACGCGCACGAGCTTCGGGGCGGTTGCGGTGCCGCACCGTCTCACACCTGCATTTCTTGCGGACCTCGAAGAGGCGCGCCGCACGTACCACGACGAGTGGGTCTCGGCGAATCTCGTGAAATTCTTCTTGGACGGCGGCACCGGGCTCCTGCCGCCGCTGGTGTACACGCCCGAAGCCTATGATGCGCTGGTGATGGCCCTCGATGCGCGCGGTTACCAGCTCATGAGTCACGCGCTGCGCGCCGACTCGGTCCATCTGATCCTGGACACCTATGAAAAGCTCGAGCGGGCCCACGGTCCGCGCGATCGTCGGCTGCGCATCGAGCACGCCGATCTGGTCGATGCCGAGGACGTGCCGCGGTTCGCGAAGTTATCCGTGATCCCCGACATGCAGCCCACCTTTTGCTGCAGCGAAATCGGTACCAATTTTGATCCTGGGCGGCAGATTCCCTCCGACCGCTGGCACGCGCTCGAGCAAAGCGGCGCAGCGCTCGCCTTCTCCAGCGACTGGCCCTGTACCTGGCCGCCGAGCCCGTTTGTGTCCATGCAGGAGACCGCCACCCGCCAGGTGTGGCGCTCCGCAGACACCGCCTCCATTGTGAGCGGTCCGGTGGACGGTGCGGCCCAGGGCGGCGCGGTTCCCACGGGGGCGATCTACGTGGCCGACGAGCGCATACCCGTGATCGATGCCGTGCGCGCGTACACACTGGGCTCGGCGTACGCTGCGTTCGCGGACAAGGACGTGGGAACCCTCGAAGTCGGCAAGCTCGCCGATCTCGCCGTGCTGTCGCAGGACATTTTCACCGTACCACCCGAAACGTTGGGCAAAACTCAGGTGCTGATGACGCTCGTGGGCGGCAAGGTCGTGTACGGTGAGGTGCCTTGAGCCGGCTCACCCCTCGGCATCGATCCGCGATTTCTGATCGAGGTTCTCGCTGCGCCAAAGATAGAGCGCCAGGATGGGAGCGCTCGAGGTGCGCATCGCGTGCGGCTCATTGCGCTCGTGAATGATCACGGAGCCGGGCGCCTCGTCGCGCCACTCGCCGCTGCCGTTCTGCCACGCCGCGGTCCCCGAAAGCGGCACATAGATCTCCTCCGCCTCGTGCCGGTGGCGCGGGTAGCTCGTTGCCGGTCCGAGCACCAAGAATCCGGCCGCGACGTGCTCGCTGGGAACCGGACCATGCAGTCCCGCGATCTCGGTCCAGCCGTAGTTCTCGAGGAACGCGGCGCCGACCGCGGCGGCCGGATAGGACTGTCCCCAGAAAAGCTGCGATGACCCGCGGGACAATGGATCGGTGACCCCTCCCGCCCAAGCGGGGGCGCGGGCCGCGAGCGCCGGCAGGTACTTGAGCACCGGCAGAGTGGAGGGTGTGACGGAACGTGCGGGAGCCTCGTGCGGCCACTCGCTGAGAAAGGCCCCCAGGCGAGGGGCCTGCAGCGATTCGAGCAGCGCGCGGATTCGCGCGAGGAGATCGCGTCCGATGAGCGCTTGCGCTGTCGCGCCCGTCGCGCGCTCGGCGATGGCACCGCGCCCAAGCGCGCACAAGGCCGTGGTGAGGACCGCTCGGGTGAGGCTTCTTCGGTTCATGGTCCGCCCCTCAATGCATGTACGGCCGGCTCTCGACTTCCTGAGCTTCCTGGTTGCGCCCCTGGGCGCGCAGCGCATCGGCGAGGAGCCGTCCGGCTTGGGCCTGCGCGGCGTGGTCGCCGCTCGCGAGCGCAAGTGCCTTGCGCGCGCAGACCTCGGCCTGATGCGCATTCGCATCGATCAGGCGTACGCGGCCGAGCTCGATCCACAGCAGCGGATTGCTCGGCTCGATGCGCAGCGCGCGATCGAGCGTCGAGGACGCGCCGTCGATGTCGCCGTGCGCGAGCAGCGCATGGGCTTGCGTCACGAGCGAGCGAGTCGCGGGTGAAAGCCGATTCTCGCGCGGCGGTGTCTGAGGCCGGGGAGGCTGCTCGGGCGGCGGCGGCGGAGCGGGCACCAGCGGCGCCGGTGCCGGCACCGGCGAGGGATTCGGTTCGGGCGCGGGCTTCGGCCACGGAGAGGGACAGCCGCCGAGCAGCAGCGCGAGACCCAGGCAGAGTCCGGCGCCGAGCGTGCGACTCAGTGAACGATACTTTTGAACCATTCTTTTATCTTGACACCCGCGGTTGTCTTGTCGGCCACGCCGGCATGCGGCGCAGAGAAGCAGTGGGGATTGGTGGGCAGCTGAGTGTCCTTCGGCACACCGATGACGACGGAATCCGTGCCGCAATTTGCAGTCGTCTCGAGTCCGTCCTCGAACCCGATCCAGCGGTCCTCCACCGTCTCGGGGGTGACCGGATCGTAAGAGACGGGTCTTAAGCTCGCCATGGTGTCGGCCCAGACCGGCAATGCGCCCGCGGCTCCCGTGAGTCCGGTCTCCCGATTGTCATCGTAGCCGACCCAAGCCACGGCCAGATAGCTCCCCGTGAACCCCGCGAACCAGCTGTCGCGCGTATCCGAGGAGGTGCCGGTCTTGCCGGCGATCACGAGACCGCGCGGCAGATGGGCGGCGGCCTCGCGCGCCGTGCCGTGCGTGGGCACGAGCATCAGCATGCGATCGAGCTGATAGACCGCGGCCGGCGAGGCCGCGGCCTCGACCTGCACCTTGAAGCTTTTGAGCGGCCGGCCTTGCTCATCGAGCACCGCGCGCACGGCGCGAAGCCGCGTCCGGAAGCCGCCGTCCGCGATCGTGGTGTAGACCTGCACGACCTCGAGCGGCGACATCTCCACCGTTCCGAGCAGGAGCGAGGGGTTGAGTGTCGGCGAGGATTCGAGCCCCAACCGCTCGAGGGTCGCCGCCACCTTCGCAAGTCCCACATCGAGCCCGAGCCGCACGGTGGCGAGATTCATGGACTCGGCAAGCGCCCGGGCGAGCGGGACCTGCCCGTAGACCTGCCGCTCGAAGTTTTGCGGTGCCCAGATGCTGCCATCGGCGAGTTTGAGCTCGATGGGTGCATCTTCGATGAGCGTCGCCGCCGTATAGCGGCCGGTCTCGAGGGCGGTCAAGTAGACGGCCGGCTTCACCAGCGAACCGATGGGTCTGCGCGCATCGAGCGCCCGGTTGAATCCGCTCGCATCGACCTCGCGCCCGCCGACCACCGCGACGACATCCCCCGAGTTCGGCTCGACGACGATCACCGCGCCCTCGAGATGCTCCGTGCGACCGCGCAACCGGGCATCCAGTCGCGACAGGTTCTGAGTGAGGGCGCGCTCGGCCGCTGCCTGGGCATGCAGGTCCAGGCTCGTGTACACCGACAGGCCCGCAGCGGCGAGATCCGCCTCGGCGTAGTCGCGCTTTAAGTTCCGGCGCACCAAGTCGATGTACGCAGGCACGTAGCTCCCCCCGGGCGGGCGCAGCCCGAGCGGGCTCGCCAAGGCGCGCTTTGCAGCCTGCGCGTCGATGAGATGGGCATCGGCGAGCTCCTTGAGCACGAGGTTGCGGCGCGCGAGTGCGCGATCCGGGTGCTTGCGCGGATCATAAAGCGATGGTCCTTTGACAAGGCCGATGAGCAGTGCGAGCTCCGCCGGCTCGAGCTCCCCCAAGGGCTTGGCGAAGTAATACTCGCTCCCGAGACCGAAGCCGTGGATGGCGCGAGAGCCATCTTGACCCAGGTACACCTCGTTGAGATAGGCGACCAGGATGTCCTCTTTCGAGTAATGCGCCTCGATGCGCATGGCCATGACCGCTTCGGTCGCCTTTCGGCCGAAGGTCTGCTCATCGCTCAGAAAATAGTTCTTCACGAGCTGCTGCGTGAGCGTGCTGCCGCCTTGCACGACACGCCCGGCCCGAAGGTTCGCCCAGAGGGCGCGCAGCACCCCGTAGAAATCGACGCCGTGATGCTCGTCGAAGCGGCGATCCTCGATGAGCTTGATGCCGTTGCGCAGAAGCGGCGGCACGTCGGCCGGCGCCACGATGATCCGGTCCTCGCCGTGAATCGGGAAAACGCTCCCGATCACCGGAGGGTCGAGGCGAAACACCGGCAGATCGTCGCCGCTCGCGAGGCGCATGCCGGTGATGGCACTCGAGTCGGCATGGATGGACACCCGCGCCGGCGGGCGCAGCTCGTCGATGAAGCGCACGCGCCGCGCCTGCACGTCGAAGGCATTGCCGGTGCGTTGATAGATGCCGGGACCGGCGGAGGGATCGCCCCGGCGATAGTGCAGCTGCTTGAGCTCCTGCTCGAGCTCGTTGGCCGAGACCGGTGCGCCCACGTAGAGCTCGAGCGGCGCCGCGTACACCCGCGCGGGAATCGACCAGAGCCGCCCCTGGAATTCGCGCGTCACCACGCGATCGAGGTGCGCCACCCAGATGAAGGCCGCCGCGGCGAGCACGAGGACGGCGAGAGCGGAGCCGATGAAAAAGATGCGCCATCGGCGCCTGCGGGAACGGGCCACGTTCGGCATACTACCGTATGAGCCGAGTCACGATGAGAAACCGCCGATGAATCTTCCCGCCCGCAATGTCATCTTCGACTTCGGCGGCGTGCTCGTTCGGTGGGAGCCTCAAGCCGTCATCACGGCGTTCTACGCCGACGAGGCGCTGCGCGCGCGCGTGCGCGAGGCGGTGTTCAGCCACCCGGACTGGATCGACATCGACCGCGGCACCCTCACCGAGAGCGCAGCCGCCGAACGCTTTGCCGAGCGCATGCAGCGACCCGCCGCGGAAATGCACGCCCTCTTGGAGGCGATCAAAGACTCGCTCACCCCCATGCCGGAGTCGCTCGAGCTCCTCGAGGAGCTCGTGAACCGCGGCATCCCCGTCTACGGCCTTTCCAACATGGGGGCGTCGATTTTCGCGCTCCTGAAGAGCCGCTACGACCATTGGGACCGGTTTCGCGGCATCGTGATCTCGGGCGAGATCGGCTTGGTGAAGCCTGATCCCGAGATCTTTCATCACATCGCGCGCCGCTACGCGCTCTTGCCGGCCGAGACGGTGTTCATTGACGATCATCTGCCCAATATCGATTCCGCCCGAGCGCTGGGGTTCCGTACGATTCACTTTGCAGACGCCGCGCAATGCCGGCGCGAGCTCGACGTACATCTCGCTCGCCGGTGAATCCTACCGGCACGGCCTCGAGCGGTATAATCGCGCCCGTTTCACCACCCGGAGTTCACATGCTCGATAAACGCTGGAGCGCGTCCGTTGCGGCCTGCGCGCTTTGCCTTCTCGCCGGCGCACCGGCGCCGGCCGCTGCGCCCCAACAGAGAACGCAGGTACCGGGCTACTACCGCATGATGCTCGGCGAGTTCGAAGTGACGGCGCTCTCCGATGGAACCTTTCAGATGAAGCCCGCGGAGCTCCTCACCCAGATCACGCCGCAGGAGCTCGAGGCGGATCTCAACCGCTCATTCCTCACCGATCCCATCGAGGCGTCCGTGAATGCCTTCCTCATCAACACGGGCACGAAGCTCGTGCTCATCGACACGGGAGCCGGAACTCTCTTCGGACCGACGCTCGGCAAGCTCATGGCGAACCTCAAGGCATCGGGATACCGTCCGGAGGACGTGGATGAGATCTTCATCACGCACATGCATCCGGATCACATCGGTGGGTTGATCGCCGATGACAAGCGTGCGTTCCCGAATGCGACCGTGCGCGCTTCTCAGGCGGAGGCCGACTATTGGCTGAGCAAGGCCAAGATGGCGGCGGCGCCCGAAGCCATGAAGCCGCGCTTCGCCGACGTCCAGAAGGCGCTCGGTCCGTATCTCGCCGCGGGACGCTTCAAGCCGTTCACGGGCGACATCGAGCTCGTGCCCGGCATTCGCTCCGTCTCCGCCCCCGGGCATACCCCGGGTCACTCTCTTTATATGGTCGAGAGCGGCGGTGAGAAGCTGCTCCTGTGGGGCGATCTCATGCACATCGCCGCCGCCCAATTCCCGGACCCCTCCGTCACCATCCGCTTCGACTCCGATTCGGCGTCGGCGCAGGCCCAGCGCAAGAAGGTATTCGCCGATGCCGCCGAGCACCGTTACTGGGTCGCCGGCGCGCACCTGCCTTTTCCGGGCATCGGACATCTGCGCACGAACGGCTCGGGTTATACCTTCGTGCATGTGAACTGGAGCTCGCTCACGCTGCATTAGCGCGGCTGCCGCCGCCACGATCGGGTTCGGCTACTTCGAGGTGGGGACGGCGGGGGCGCCGAGCGAGGCGCCGGCGAGGCGGGCGACGGCGCCGAGCGTCGTCTGCGCGGCGTTCAATCCCAGGCGAAAGTCGGCATCGTTGAAGGTCGCGTACAAGTCGGTCGGCTGATGCCAGGTCGGATCCCAGCCGGCGCCGATCCCGGTGCCGCGCTCATTTTCGCGCACGCTGATCGCCGGCACGAGGTCCATGAAGGGTGTGCTGTCGGTATTGGTCATGTGCGGGCCGACGGACGCCGGATAGTCGGTCGCGTACGATTCGTTCGCCGCATACAAGCACCCACGCCAGTTTTTGTGCGCCGTCCGCCTGCTTCGCCTGCGACTGGAATTCGATGTTGACGTCCGCCTCGGGCCGCTGATTCTTGGCGACCGTGCCGCCCGCCCGGGGCATCCCATGATCGAACAGCATCATGTCGTGCTGGATCATGCCGAGCCAACGCGGCTCCGGGAACCGTCCGGATCCGCGCGGTGCCTCGAGCCCCTGCAGCGCAGCGCGCTGCGCCACATAGGCGTAGGCGCCGTTCAGTCCCGTCTCCTCGTTGTTCCACAGGATGAAGCGGATGGAACGTTCCGTCCGCACATCGGGTGAGGCGAAGCACGCGCGCGAGCTCCATCACGAATGCGCTGCCCGAGCCGTCGTCGTTCGCCGCTTCGCCCCAGCCATGCCCGTCCATGTGCGCGCCCACGATGTACATCTCTTCCGGGTGCGTCGTGCCGATCTTGGTGCAATACACTTCCTCGCGCGGCCCGGGCACGCTCGGCGGCGTGTCGAGCGCCCGCAGCTTCTCATCCGGCTGACGCATCGGATCGACATTGACGCCCGTCGGTGCACGCATCCCGCGGTAGTGCCCTCCGCCGACCGCGCCGTCAGGCCCGGGACCTTTGGGCGTGCCGCTCGGCTGCGGCTTCTCGTCCGGTGAATAAACGTAGCGCAGCCGCTCGGTGTTCGAGCATCCGTAGCTCTTGAGCTGCGATTCGATCCAATCGATGGCCGCGCGGTTGCGCTCGGTGCCTTGGCGGCGGTCGCCGAATTGCGTGAGGCCTTTGATGGTGGCCTTGTAGCGCTCCAGGTCCAGGCGCGACACGAGAATCGCAACGGGATCGGACGCCGCGCCGGTGCTCGAGGCGCCGCCGGGCGCCGCCGGGGGTGAGGCGGCCTGCGCGACCAGCGGCGATACGGCGATGGCGGCGCCGAGAAGGCCTGCGAGAGAGGGGCAGAGGATCGAGGTTCGCATGCCGCGATCTTAGGCGGCGTGCGCGCAATGCGTCAAAGGCATTGCGACCGACTGTCTCGGTCGCGAGACCGCGATTAGGTCGAAGTCCGGCCGCGCAGGATGTCGGCGAGATTCACGGAGGCTTGGATCTGGCGATTCGCTTCCTGCCACCGCTCCGCACCCGTCGTCCAGAGCTTGCCGATCATCTCCGTGGAGGCTTTCCAACCGTGGAACAAACTCTCGACTCCGCCCGTCAGCAGAGCCTCGCCGATTCGCAGATGTCGCCGGGAGTCGTTGCGCCAGTTGTTCATGTTGAAAGTCTAAGTCCAGTTAACAGTATGGTTCAAATGTCTGCGTATCGAGACACTGCGTTCATCACAAAAATGAAACGCTCCATGTCACGGACCGTGTGCACCGCGATTGGTTCAGTCGCACCGCGTACGATCGAGGGGCGCGCGGTGCTAAGGTGTCGGCATGCGAAACGAGCGGGAGACAAGCGTGCGGGGTGAGGTGCTCGAGCATGCGCGAGCGCTCGCACGCCGGGGCGAGGATGAGGCGGCAAAGCAGGCCTACATCGACATACTGCGAGCAGACCCGACGCATTTTTACGCGCTCAATGAATTGGCTGCGCTCGCGTGGGCCGGCGGATTTCGAACCGCGGCGCGCACTGCCTATATGCAGGCCATCGCGCATCATCCGGACGATGTCGTCGCGCGAGTGAATCTCGCCAACCTGTTGCGCGAGGAGCAGGATGTCGCCGGCGCTCGCGCGCAATTCGAGGCGGCGCTCGCGCGCGACCCGGCGCTGCCCGAAGCGCATCAGGGCATGGCCTGGGTGCTCGGCGAGCTCGGGCTCGACGGCGTGGAAGAGCATCGCCGCCGCGGCTTCGCCGGGCGCTCGCTCGTCACACAGCCGCATCGCGGCACCGGGGGCGGGGTGCCGCTCATCCTCCTGGTCTCGGCCCGCGGCGGCAACATCCCGACCCGGCTATGGATCAACGACCGGCACTTCACCGTTCATGCGATCTACGCGGATTACTACGAGCCGGACCGGCCGCTGCCCGCGCACGCGCTCGTCATGAATGCGATCGGCGATGCGGACCTTTGCCAAGTCGCGCTCGATCGCGCCGGGGCGCTCACCGCCGGGAGCATCGCGCCCGTGATCAATCGGCCGGCGCAGGTGCGCATGACGGGACGCGCGCAGAATGCGCAGCGCCTCGGCGCCATACCCGATGTCATCGCGCCGCGCATGGATACCCGCACGCGCTCGAGTCTCGAGTCGGCCGCCGATGTGAAGTTCCCGTTGCTCCTGCGCAGCTTGGGATTTCACACCGGACGGCACTTCGTGGAAGTATCGGATCGAGACGCGCTCGCCGGCGCCCTGGTCGAGCTCAAGGGCGAGGAGCTTCTCGCGATCCAGTATCTCGATGCGCGCGGCGCGGACGGCTTTGCGCGCAAGTACCGGGTCGTGTTCATCGACGGGGTCCTGTACCCCGTGCATCTGGCAGTCTCGGGGGACTGGAAGGTGCACTACTTCTCGGCCGACATGGCGCGCGATGCCGGCTTTCGCGAGGAGGAACGGCGCTTCCTCGACGATATGCCGGGCGTGCTGGGGGCTCGCGCGATGCGCGCGCTCGAGCACATCCGCGAGGCGCTCGGGCTCGAGTATGCCGGGATCGATTTTGCGCTCTCGCCCGAGGGACGGGTGCTCCTGTTCGAGGCCAACGCGACCATGGCGCTGGTGCCGCCCGGGCCCGCGGCGATGTGGGATTACCGGCGCGCACCCATCGAGGCCGCCCTGCAGGCGGCCGGGCGCATGCTCGAGACCCGGGCGCGCACGGCAGCCGACGCGATGCGAGGCGCGTAGCGTGGTCTTTGCGATTCTTCACGCGAGTCGCGTGTAGACTTTTTGTAGGACGGACACCTTCCGGGGAGAGTTATGTCGCGAATCATGGCCTTCGGTTCCTTGGCGCTGCTCGCCGCCGTGAGCGCATCGTCCGGTGTCACGCGGCTCTCGCAGCCGCTGCAAAAGCGGCTCGTGCCGGGGACCTCGCATCTGGTGGCCGTCGGCACGCGCAGCCTCGCGCAGCGGCATGGCCCGGACGCGAAGCTCGACTCCATGCTGGCCGACCTCGTGCGGCACGCGCCGGCCGCGAGCGCCGCGCCGACGCTCGCCGACCTGCATTCGCTCAGCCCGGCTGCCCGCTTCGGGCGCTCGTCGGCGACGGGCCTGCCCTTGATCGCGATCGATGCCATCACGCGCGGCGATGCGCGCGCGCTCGAGGCCGCGCTCGTCGGCCTTGGCCTCGAACACCCGTCGGTCTACTCGAACGACGTGGGGGGCTGGCTTCCGGTGTCTCAGCTCGAGGCGGCGGCAGCCCTCGGCGAGGTCGCCGGAATGCGCGCCGCGATGTCGCGCACGCTCGCCGCGGGGCCGGTCGCCACGCAGGGCGATTTCGTCGCAAGGATCGAGCGCGCTGCGCACGACCTACCCCACGCTCGATGGTACGGGCATCACCGTCGGCATTCTGTCGGACAGCTTCGATTGCTACAGCGCCTATGGCGCGAGCGGCAGCGGCGTGCCGGTGAGCGGCGGCGAGGGCTATGCGCCCAACGGCTTCACGGCCGATTATGCGACGGACGTGAGCACGGGCGCGCTGCCGGCGGCCATCGACGTGCTCGCGGAGGCTTCGTGCCTCGACTACGGCGGGCCGCTCCAGCCGCCGTTCGGCGATGAGGGTCGCGCCATGGCGCAGATCGTGTATGCGGTCGCACCGGGTGCGAAGCTCGCCTTCAATACCGCCGATCCGACCGAGGCGGACTTCGCCAACGGCATCCTCGCCTTGAAGAGCGCCGGTGCCAAGGTCATTGCGGACGACATCACCTACTTCGACGAGCCGTATTACCAGGACGGCATCGTGGCCGAGGCCATCAATACCGTGGAAGCGGCGGGCGTCGCTTATTTCACCGCCGCCGGCAACAACAGCGACCTGTCGTACGAGAACGCGGTGCCCGCGTTCGCGATGACCCTGACGACGAGCGGGCCGAACGCCAACGAATACCTGCTGAATTTCGATACCTCCGGTGCGACGACCACGACCAGTTTGCCGGTCAACATCCCCGCCATGCAGCCGGGAGACTTGGTGGGCGTGGTGCTGGAGTGGGACCAGCCGTATCTCACCGGAGCCCCGGGAAGCGGCGGCGCCACGAGCCAGCTCGATCTGTGCGTGAGCGGCCAAAGCGGCAGCATCGTCATCGAGGACTATGACGGGAATCCGGTGAGCTGCACCGGGTTGAATACCTTGGGCCAGGATCCGTACCAGATACTCATTCTCGCGAATCCTGCGAATGCGAAAGGCAACACGCCCGCGCAGAGCCTTGAATTCACCCTGGGCCTTGCGATGGGCTCGAAGGCGCCTGGCAGGCTGATCCTCACCGTCTTCGACGACGGGCTCGGCAGCAGCATCACGCAATTCGCGACGAACAGCGGGACCATCCAGGGACATCACACCGCGGCCACCGCCGCCACGGTGGGCGCCGCCTTTTATTTCTCGACGCCTGCGTGCGGCACCTCGCCGGCGCAGCTCGAGGCCTTCTCCTCGATCGGCGGAACCCCCATCCTCTTCGACTCGACCGGCACCCGGCTCGCGACGCCCGTCGTGCGCCAGAAGCCCGACTTCACGGGTCCGGACGGGGTCAATGACACGTTTCTCGGATTTACGCTCGCAAGCGACGGCGTGTCGGGGGGCATGCTCAATACCAACATAACCGAATGCCAGAACAATCCGGACTACCCGAACTTCTTCGGCACCTCGGCCGCGACCCCGCATGCCGCGGGCATCGCCGCGCTGATCCTGCAGGCCAATCCGGCGACGACGCCCACGGCCCTCTACACGGCCCTGCGGACGAGCGCGCTCGCGATGTCGACGCCCGCACCGAATTACGTCTCGGGCTATGGGTTCATTCAAGCCGGCGCGGCGCTCGCGCTGATTGCGCCGGGCGCGCCCACCCTCACGCTCGGGACGAACCCGCTCACTGTCGGCGGCTCGACCGCGCTCAGCTGGACGGGCATCAACGCCAAGAGCTGCACCGCCTCCGGCGCGTGGAGCGGGACGCTCGCCGCGAGCGGTACCAAAACCCTCACGCCAACCGCGGCGGGGAGCGCCGCCTATTCACTCACCTGCACCAATGCGGTCGGCACCTCGGCGAAGAGCACCGCCACGCTCGAGGCCATCGAGCCGGTCGCGACCCAACCACCGCCGAGCAGCGGCGGGGGCGGCGCGATCGACGGGGTGGCACTCGCAGGTCTCGCCGCGCTTCTGCGGGGGAGTTACCGGCGGCGGCACGCTCGGGGCGCCTAGAGAATGAAGGGCATCAAGCGCCAGCTCGACTTCCGATAGGCGCGATAGTCATCGCCAAACTCCTGCATCAGCCAACGCTCTTCGATGCGAATTTTGTGCCCCGGCGCGGCGCACGCCAGGGCGAACGCCAGTAATCCGGAAACTCGTCCGGCGGCGACGCCGGTGCCCAAGACGGCGATGAGGCCGCCGGTATAAATCGGATGACGGATCCAGCGATAGGGTCCACTGCGCACCAGGTGCTGGTCGGATCTGATCGCGATTCGACCGCTCCAGTTCTTGCCCACAATCCGTCGGGCCCAGACGGTGAAACCCAAACCCGACACCACCAAGGCCACGCCGATCCAATAGCGGATCCATCCTCCCGGGATCAGTGGATGGGTGAGCCACGACGGTGAGGGCGGCCCCATCATCAGCACGATGACCAGCATCATCGGCAGCAAATACGAGGCGCGCGACCACGCCGATTCCCGGTCGGCCACCTCCGCGCCGCCGGTTGCGGCCAGCCGCCAAAACGCGAACCACACGATCCAGAGAGAGACGATCAACCAGGTCGGCCATGCGTCCAAGGGAACGTCCTGTAGAGAGCCAACGGGCGAATTCGCGACGATCTCATCTTGCCGCAGATTGGTATCGCCGTTCCAGCGGCCGCGTGCTTAGGGCCTGGTGTGCTCCACGGTCTTCTTGACGCTCGCGGGCTTGGGCGCCGGGGGCGCCCGGGCGTGGGCGATGCGAGGGCATGCGGCGGCTGCGCAGCACCGCCCGCGGCGATGGTCGTCGGGTGTTGCGTCGAGGCGGTTCGGGGCGCGGCTCCGGCGGGTGCCCGATGGGAGACGGCGGGCGTCACGGTGCTATGCACGACGGTGAACCGGGGGCTTGGCGCGACGGTGGCGGCGTGTACCGCCGCTTGCTGGACGTATTGTCGCTGCAACGGCGTCGCCGCGATGTGGGGTTCGGCCGCTGCCGCCCGTTCCGCGGCGGATGGGACGGTCACTGTACCGCCCGGTCCACCGTTGTAGCTCACTCGGTTGATTGTGACGGTCACGGTCTCGCTGTACGTATTGCGGGCGATGTTCACGTGACTCACCGCGGTGTTGTAGGCAAAGACGTTGCCCATCCAATGTCCGCCTGCGAAACCCGTACCCACGTATCCGAACCCGTAGTTGATGCCGCCGTAATAGCCCACGTGCGGTCCCCAGTACCCGGGGCGCAGCACGTAAACGGCGCCCACGTAGGTCCAATAGCCGGGCGTCCACAACAGACCGAGTCGCGGGGGCTGCACCCAGATTCCAGGCACCCAGTAATACGCGCCGCCACCCCATCCCCAATATCCGGGAGTCCACAGGTAACCGTCGACGGGACAGGGCGGCTGCTCCTCGCTCTCGAGCGGCGGCGGTGCCTCGGTGCTGCTCGCCTCGCCGGCAAGGTCCGTCTCGGCGGGAGCCGATGCGAGTGCCGGGGCCGGCGGGGCCATGCCGCGCTGATCCCGCTCCGCGTTGCTGCCCGGCAGGGTATCGAGCGCCGCGCCCCACGCCATGCGCACGTCGGGTACCGGGCGTCCGGCGACGCTGACATTGAGCAGCCGGCCGTCCGATACCTCGCCCTGATAGGTCACATCATTGCTGAAGCCATTCCAGGAGGCGGCGGCATCGTGGCGGCGCAAGATGACCGATGCGGGCGTGAAGCGCTCGATCGACCATGTCTCATCGGAGCCGTCCGCTCGAATGTAGCGTCCGTCCTGCAGCGTGAGCGTGAAGCAATTCGTCCAGCAGAAATGCAGCACCGCGGGCGGGTATTCGTCGGCGCGCAGCGCCTCGATCGGAGCCGCCAGCAGTACCGCGACGCCGAGGATCGCAGGGGACGAAGCGAGGGCCCGCGCGGTCCGTGCCTTGAGGATGCTTCTGTACATGCGATGCAAATACCACGGAATACCGGGCTTTTTCCGTGAATCTCGTCGCACGGCGGCCACGCTAGTCCGGAATCAGCATCCTCACGGCGGCGGCCCCCATGACCGCCGTGCCGATCCAACCGAGGATGACCAGCGAACGGCTGGCAGTGAAATCGCCCATCACCGATTTCTTCGAAACCAGCAGGATAATCACGCTCATGAGCGGCACGGCCACGACCCCGTTGATCACGGCGCTCCAAAAAAGCCCCCGCATGGGGTCGATCGGTGAGTATTGCAGGACGAGGGCGGCCACCACGCTCACACCGATGACCGTGTAGAAGCCGCGCGCCTCGCCGGTTTTGCGGCCGAGGCCGGAACTCCAGCCCATGGTTTCGGCGAGCGCGTACGCGCCCGAGCCGGCGAGCACCGGCACGCCGAGCAGGCCCACACCCAAGATGCCGATCGAGAACAGCAGGAAGGCGAAGTTTCCCGCAAGCGGCTTGAGCGCGCTCGCCGCCTGCGCGGCGGTCTGGATGTTTTGGATGCCGGCGGTGTGCAAGGTGACGGCGGTGGCCAGAATGATGAAAAACGCGATCAGATCCGAGTAGAACATGCCGCTCCAGGTATCCCAGCGGATTCGGCGCAGCTCCTTCGGTGCCGCATGGGGGTCCTCGAGCAGCGCCACGGCGCCGTGGCTCTGCATGTCCTCCACCTCCTCCGAGGCCTGCCAGAAGAACAGATAAGGACTGATGGTGGTGCCGAACACGCCGACCACCACGGCCGCCGCGGCGGCATTCGGCTTGAACTTCGGGAGGAACGTGTGCAGCGCCACCTGGCCCCACGGCACGTGCACGACGAACAGCACGGCCGCGTAGGCAAGAAGCGAAAGCGTCAGCCAGCGCAAGAAGAACACGTAGCGGTCGTAGGGCACGAAAATTTGCAGCAGCAGCGTCGCGATCACGAACACGGCGGTCATGAGATGACGATCGAGGCCCGTCACCAGCTCCGCGGCCTCACCCATCGCGGCGAGGTCCGCGGCAATGTTGAGCGTGTTCGCGATGAGCAGGGCGAGCACCACGCTTCTGAGAACGACCGGCGGGAACGCGGTCTTGATGTTGGCCGCGAGACCTTTTCCGGTGGTGCGACCGATGAACGCGCACATGGACTGGATCGCCGACATGAGCGGGTACGCGAGCGGCATCGTCCAGAGCATGTCGAATCCGAACTGCGCGCCGGCTTGGGAATAGGTGGCGATGCCGCTCGGATCGTCATCGGCGGCTCCCGTAATGAGACCCGGCCCCACCCGCGCAAGGGGATGGCTGCGCACCCGGCTCCAAATCCCGCGAAAGCCGGTGATCGCTGGCGTGACGGTGTCCGGTGCTTTCATGCCGCAACCCTATCATGCGGCGGCGCGCGGGCTCGCGCTTACGGCTTGGGATTGTCGTGGGTTTGCTTTACATTGCCGCGACATGGGCAAGCACGGCGACCTCGGCGGGGAGAATCGATCATCAGGATTCAAGCTGCTCGCGGCCGATGAGCCGCCGCCGGTCTTCGCGGAACGCCCCCAGGGCAAGTCGAGCTTCGTGATCGTGGTCGATCACGCGGGTGCCCGCATCCCACGGGCGCTCGCGAACTTGGGCGTCCCGGCCGCCGAGCTCGAGCGGCACATCGCCTGGGACATCGGCAGCCTCGGCCTCGCGCGACGGATGTCGGCGCTCCTCGATGCGCCGCTCATCGCACAGAACTACTCGCGCCTCGTGATCGACTGCAATCGCGATCCGGGCGTCGCCACATCGATTCCCGAGATCAGCGAGTATGTCGCGATTCCAGGCAACACCGGCTGCGAGGCGACAGCGCTCGCCGCGCGGCGGAGCGAAGTCTTCGAGCCCTATCACGCCCGCATTCGCGCGCTCCTCGATGAGCGGCAGGCGGCGGGGCGACGCACCATCCTCATCGCGCAGCACACCATGACCGACGTCTACAAGGGCGCGGTGCGCGACATGCAGGCCGCGGTGCTCTACAACCGCGATCGTCGTTTCGCCGGTCTCGTGCTCGATGAGCTGCGCAAGGAGCCCGGCCTCACGGTCGCGGACAACGAGCCCTACTTCGTCAGCGACGAGACCGACTACACCATACCGCGCCACGGCGAGGGACGGCGGCTGCCGCACGTCGAGATCGAGATTCGCCAGGACCTCGTCAAGGAGGCAGCGGGCCAGGCAGTGTGGGCGGAGCGGTTGGTCCGAGCGCTCGAGGCCGCCGAGCCGATCTTCTGGAAGAGCGCCTGAGCGCTATTTTCCGTAGCGCTGCACGGTGCCGTCGCTCATGATCCGGTCGCCGGGATTGATTCCCGCCGGGCAGTCGCCCAAGTAGCGCTGCTCCTGCAGCAGCGTCTCCTCCGTCTTGCCGTTGAAGGCGGGGGTGTAGGTTGCGTGGGATTCGGCGCGGGTCGAGCTTGCGCTCTCATAGGTGTAGGTGCCCTTGGACTCGATGACCCGGCCACCCAGGGAGCAGCTCGAGGCCGAGGCAAACCGGCCGCCGCCGAGATCGTCGAAAGAGGTCCGGCATTCCTTGGCGTTCTTGACCTGCGCATCCATGGCGGCGTCGAAGGCGTGATTGCGGCAGAGCCGGTAGCTGAAGTTGGTGACTTTGCCGCCCGGATTTTCGACGCTCCGGCCGCGCACTTCCCATAGCCCTTCCTGTAGGGGCGGGGGGTCGGCGGCATGCGCGACGGAGAGGAGGAGCGCCGCGGCGGCGAGGAGGAAAGGCTTTCTCATGCGCTCGAAACGTTGCTACCGCAGTACCGCCCGTGGGTCCCGTGTCTGGGGTCGATTCTAAGCCATCGGCGGGGACTGCAGGCAAGGAGGGCGTGAGGGAATAAAATGGCCGGCAGCACGAGTCCTCATGCCAGGGTGGCCGATGATCGAGGTCGGGTGATGAGCGAGCTGGGATCTGCGGATGACAGGCGCGCCCGCTTCGAAGCGCAGGTGCTGCCGCACCTGGACGCGGCGCATCGCTTCGCGCGCTGGCTGACGCGCTCGCCCGCCGATGCGGACGATCTCGTTCAGGAATCGATTCTCCGGGCATTTCGAGGCTTCGAAGGGTTGCGCGGCGCGGACGCCAAGGCGTGGCTGTTCGCCATCGTGCGCAACGCCCACCTGAGCGCGCACGGCCGGCGCGAGCGTCGAGCCCTTATGCCGTTGCCCGATGAGGACGAGGCTCACGAGGCGGCCTGGGTGGCCGGCGAGCCGGGACCCGAGTCCGCCTCGATGCGGTGCGATGCGCAGCGCACCCTCGCAGGGCTGCTTGCGGAGTTGGCGCCCGAGCATCGCGAAGTGTTGGTGCTGCGCGAGCTCGAGGAGCTCGACTATCGCGATATTGCCGCGGTTACGCAGGTGCCCATCGGCACCGTCATGTCGCGTCTCGCGCGCGCCCGGGCGGCGCTGAAAGCCCGCTGGTTGAAACGGAGCGAGGAGGAGCGCGATGCCGTGCGTTGAGATCGACGATCGCCTGCAGGCGTACTTCGACGGGGAGCTCGATGCCGTGGCCGCCGCCGCCTTCGAGACCCATCTTGCACGCTGTGCGCCGTGCCGCGCGGCGCTCGAGGAGCTGCGCGAGCTGCGCGAGGGCCTGCGAGCCGGGCTGCCCTACGAGCGCGCGCCGGCCGCGCTCGTGGCGCGCATCGGCGTGGCTCTGGACCGCGAAGCCGCGCCCGGGCCGCCGCACGCCGTCGCGCAGGCCCCCGCCGCGCGCGTAGCCGCCGGAGGATTGCCGGGCGCGCGGCGAGCCTTCTGGGGCGGCCTCGTTGCCGGCGCCGGCGGCGCCGTGATCGCAGCCGCCATGGCGTTCTTTCTCATCGCACCGCGCGCGGTCTTGATCGACGAGCTCGTGGATGCGCACGTGAGATCGCTCCTGCCGGCGCACCTCGTCGATGTGGAATCGACCGACCGGCACACCGTGAAGCCATGGTTTGCGGGCCACGTCGATGTGTCGCCCGCGGTCTATGACTTCACCGCGCAAGGCTATCGGCTGATCGGCGGCCGCGCCGACTACTTCGCGCATCAGCGTGCGGCGGCGCTCGTCTATCAGCACGGCGCGCACCTCATCAACGTCTTCAGCTGGGCGGGCGACGGTCCGCTCCTCAAAGACTCCACGCGCAGCGGCTACCGCCTGGCGTTCTGGAAGGAGGGGGATCTGCATTATGGTGCGGTCTCGGACACCGGGTGGGCCGAGCTCCTGAAGCTCGAGGCGCTCATCCGCAACGCCGATGCCTCCGACACGCCGGGGTGATCACTTGAAGCATCGCGCAGGCTGATTCAAACTCAAGCATGGCCCACTTGAGATCGAAGCTGGAGCAAGGAGTCGAGCGCGCGCTGTATTCGAGCCGGTGGCTCTTGGCGCCGTTCTATCTCGGCATGGTGTTGGCCATCGCCCTCATCCTTTTCGTGTTCGTCCGCGAGCTCGTGGGAGAGCTTGGACATATCCCGAACGTCGACGCCGAGGACGGACTGGTTCTTGCCCTCACCCTCATCGATCTGTCGCTCACCGGGAATCTGTTGCTGATCGTGATGTTTTCCGGCTATGAGAATTTCGTCTCGAAGATCCACGCGGGCGAGCACGAGGACCGCCCGACTTGGATGGGCACGGTGGATTTTTCCGGGATCAAGCTGAAGCTGATCGCATCGATCGTCGCAATCAGCGGAATCGCACTGCTGCGCGCCTTTCTGACGCTCGGCGATCCCGGCATTCCGGTGGACGGTGCCCGGATGGGGTGGATGCTTGCCATTCACCTGACCTTCGTCGTTTCCGGGGTTCTGCTCGCCCTGATGGATTGGATCACCTCGAAGACTTAAAGCCCTCGCGGTGTGCCGCGCTCAGTGCTTTTCGCTCGCCTCGAACAGCATCTCGGAAGGCGGTCGCGCGCGCAGCCCCGCGGCGACCCGCTCGCAGGCCGTCATGACCCGAAGAATGTTCTCGCCCGCGAGCTTGGCGATGTCGGTGTCGCTCCAGCCGCGCCGCATGAGCTCGGCGAGCAGCGCGGGATACTTGTCGACCGCCTCGAGCCCGCGAGGCCCTTCGGGAATGCCGTCGAAATCCGAGCCGATGCCGACGTGATCGATGCCGGCGACCGCTCGCACGTGCTCGATGTGATCCGCGACTTGCTCGAGCGTCACCACCGGCTTCGGATGCTCGCGCTCCCAGGTCTCGAGCGCGGCTTTGGCGCGTTCCGGCTGCCCGATGTAGAGCCCGCCGTAGGGCGGGCTCTCGTAGCGTGCGATCTCGGCCGAGCGGTCCGCCTCCCAGCGATTGCGCGCCTCCGACACGTAGGACGGGGCGAAATTCACCATGACCACGCCGCCGTTCGCGGCCACGAGGGTGAGTACATCGTCCGGGACGTCGCGCGGGTGGTCGACGAGCGCGCGCGCGGAGGAGTGCGAGAACATCACCGGCGCGGCCGTGACCGCGAGCGCGGCCCGCATGGTGTCGGGCGAGACGTGACTCAGATCGACCAGCATCCCGAGGCGATTCATCTCTCGAACCACCTCCTCGCCGAAGGGCGTGAGCCCATGGTGGCGCGGGGTATCCGTTGCCGCATCGGCCCAGCCCGTGGTGCGTACGTGGGTGAGCGTCATGTAGCGCGCACCGAGGTCGTACATCTGGCGCAGCACGCCGAGCGAATTGTTGATCTGGTGGCCGCCCTCGATGCCGATGAGCGAGGCGATCTTGCCCGCGCGATGGATCCGGCGCACATCCGCCGCGGTGTAGGCGATCTCCAGATCCGCCGGATAGCGGGCGGCGAGGCGCTTGACGAGATCGATCTGTTCGAGCGTCGTCTGCACCGCCTGCGCGCCCGGCACATCCACCGGCACCCACACCGACCAGAACTGTCCGCCCACCATGCCCTTTTCGCAGCCGCAGGATATCGGTCATGAGCGGCGCCTGATCCGGCCCCCGCGCAAGGCTCGAGGTGTCGGATTTGAGGTCGAGGGCCGCGAGCCGACCGTTGAAGCGTTCGCGGATCTCCCAGGGAAGATCGTTGTGGCCGTCGATGAGCGGTGTCTGCTTGAGCACGCGCGCGACGCGCGCGGCAATCGGCGCGGCCGCCCCGTCCGCGGCCGAGGCCATTGTCGCGGCCGCGAGTGCGAGGATCATGAGAATGCATCGCGGACGGTCGCGTGCGGCCGTGAAGTCGGCGCGCGCGGCTCATCGTCGGAACCATCGATCCCATGCTCCCTCCCCTAGCCGCGACGGCGTCGCGTCACGGTGAATTTGCCATAATGCACCCCGGGGGTGGTTTTTATTTTTTGCCACTTGCGGTGAAGTGCAAAGCTGTGGTCAAGTCGGCTATTGCTTTTTGCAAATTGAGACGCACTTCCTTGCCGGCGCCGCCGGCGGGTCGGCCAAACAATCGCAAACAATCAAGGGGTGACATCCACTAAAGCAGCCGGCCGCATGCCGGTCACGAGCCGCGAGGCCTTCCGAGGCGCCGGCGCGCCTGCCAACGTCCAATCTAAAGGGGGATTTCTCGTGGTCAAGATGACAAGATATCGAATGATCGTAGGCGGTCTCGCGACCGCCGCATTCGCCTGTGCCGCAGGCATGGCGAGTGCCGCCGGGACGACGACCGTCGCCGGCAACGTCGCGAATTGGGTCAAAAGTGCAAAGCTCATGGGTTCGGCATCGGCCGAGACCTCCGTCACCATCGCGGTGCACTTGAGTGCCACCAATACCGCGGGGCTGAAGTTGCTGGCCGCGGAGGTGTCCAATCCCAAGAGCAAGCAATATGGGCGCTACTTGACGCCGCAGCAGTTCGGCGAGCGCTTCGCGCCGGCGAGCGCGGATGTGGCCGCGGTCAAGACGCTCCTCGAGCACTCCGGCATGAGCAGTGTGGAGGCGGGTCCGCACGGCATGTACGTGACGGCTACGGCGACAGTCGCCCAGCTGCGCAGCGCGTTCAAGGTGTCACCAGAATCTGTATTCGTACCAGGGCAGGACCCTGCGCGCCAACAAGGAAGCGCCCGACGCATTCCGGCCGCGCTTGGCGGGAAGGTGCTCTACATCGAAGGCCTGGACGATACATCGACCTTGCGGCAGCCGTTCCATCACTCGGTAACCATGGGCGCGCTGGTCGCCCCCGATGCCAAGTCGAGCACGCCTGCGACCACGCCGCCGCCGGTGGCGGCATCGAACCCGCCCGCGCATTGCAATCAGGATTACGGTTCGGGCGAGAAAATCGCCACCCTGACCACGGCTGCGGATGTGTATGGGGCCTCGATACCCTGGATGAACTGCGGCTACACGCCGACGCAGATCCGAGCGGCCTATGGGCTCGACAGCGTTTCGTATAACGGTTCCGGTGTGACGGTTGCGATCGTGGATGCGTATGCCTCGCCGACCCTGGAGGCCGACGCCAACCGCTATTCGACCAACCACCACCTGCCCGCGCTCACCGCCAAGAACTTCTCGCAGCTGATTCCGGCCGGCATCTACAATGTATCGCCGAGCGAGTCGTGCGATCCCTATGGCTGGTGGGGCGAGCAGTCGCTCGACGTCGATGCGGTCCATGGCAGCGCGACCGGGGCCAAGATCCTGTTCGTGGGCTCACGAGATTGCGCGACGTCGCTCACGGTCGCCTTCATGAATACCGTCTACAACCATCTGGCCGATGTGGTCACGGACAGCTGGGGCAACGGTGGCGAGTCGATCGCGCCGGGATCGCAATCCGCGTTCGATCAAGCCGTCATGGCAGGCGCGGCGCAAGGCGTGACGGTGTTGTTCTCCTCGGGCGATGGCGGCGATCTGTCCGCGGCGAACGGGGTCGCTTCCGGCTCGTGGCCGGCCACCAGCGCATGGGTCACCGGCGTCGGCGGGACAACGCTCGAGATCGCCGGTTACACCGGCAACAAGTCCGAGTACGGTTGGGGGACCTATCGGGCCTTCCTCACCGACGTGACGGTCAAGAGCTCCACCCTGATCGAGACCTCGGGTGTCGCGACGACCTCCAACTTCGGCTACACCTACGACGACTACTCGTTCTACGCGGGCGCCGGCGGCGGCATCAGCCTGCTCGAGTCGCAGCCGGCGTATCAGGCAGCCCTCGTCCCCTACTGGCTGGCGACGACGCTCAATCTGGCGAGCACCTACACCGAGCCGTTGCCGAATCCGATGCGCGTGAGCCCGGACATCGCGATGGTCGCCGATCCGTACACGGGATACCTGTACGGAGAGACCTACACGATCGCCGGCAATTCGATCGCCGATTATGGCTGCACGCCGATCTCGAAGACCGAGGAGTACTGCGAGGGCGCCATTGGCGGCACGAGCCTTTCCTCGCCCCTGATGGCGGGCGTCATCGCCATCATCGACCAGAAGCGAGCGGCCAAGGGAGAGCCGGTGGTCGGATTCGCCAATCCCTGGCTTTACAGCATCGGCAGCCAAGGGAACGGGGTTGCCCTGCACTCGGCGATCAATCAGATCATTGCGCCGACCGAGCCCACCTCGGTCTTGCGCAGCTATCTGTCGAATCTGAACGAGGCGCGCGTGGTCACGGTCAACTCGGTGCCCTTCAACATTCTGACGGCGCCCTACGGGATCTTCACCTGTGGCATCGCGATCTGCGAAGGCGTCGATGAGGTGTTCAACTACACCTCCGAGGCCTCGGCCGGCGGAACGGGCCCCGGATATAACGATGTGACGGGTCTCGGCGTTCCCTGGGTGCCGAAGCTCATCAACGAGTAATAACAAAAACGATCAGGCAAGCTGAGTGTCGTTCAGGCGTCCCGCGTTCCCCGCGCGGGACGCCTTTTTCATGAAATCGCTGCGCAGCAGGCACGCGCGCGCCGGTTTTGTCATTGGACTTAGTATCAATCGACGCGCTGCTGCGTCTCCGCGATCCTTTGTGCTGGAGTAACCGTCAGTCACGGGAGTAAAGCATCGGCTCCGGCGCAAAATTCGACCGTGTCGCGATGACCTTTCCGTGACCTCGCGTGCCTGCGACTAAGCGGTCGGCGCGGACATGCGTGCGCCGCCACTGAAGTCGCGTACGGGTCCGGCGCGAAAGGCATCCAAGCGACGCCGACTCGTCCCCCATCATCGTTCGCAAGCCGAGCGTCAGACGGCCGGCAAGCAATTGCGGGACGCTTGCCCGCGAGAGTCGCACGCCGTGTGGAAAGCTCCCGCCAATCGGCCGGACCCGGTCAGCTTGGTCATCCAAGCGGACAAGGGGCGTCTGCCGGAGCTGCTTCCCCTTCGTCATGGACGCATGGCGCTGTCGCCCTTCACCTTCTACAGGGGATCCGCGCTCAACATGGCCGTTGACCTCGCGCGCACTCCGGCAACCGGTGTGCGCGTGCAATGCTGCGGCGACGCCCACCTCGGCAACTTCCGCGGCCTGGGTACACCGGAGCGGCGGATCATCTTCGCCATCAACGACTTGGACGAGACCTTGCCCGCCCCGTGGGAGTGGGACCTCAAGCGTCTTGCGGCGAGCTTCGTGGTTGTCTGCCGCAACAATGGCCTGAGCGAAGACACCGCCAGGGAAGCGGCCCTGACCTGTGTCCGCTCCTACCGCGAGCACATGCACGAGTTCAGCGACATGAGCGCCTTGGATCGTTGGTACCGAGTTGTCGATTCGGAAGCGCTCCTCGCCACCGTGGACGACCCCGAATTGCGCAAACGCGGGATCAATCGCATGGCGAAGGAACGGACGCGTCGTGTCGAGGAAGACCTTTTTCCTTCGTTCAAGCGTGGGGCGACCAATACCGCGGTCATCCGAGACCAGTTTCCGACCATCTATCACTGGAAGGGACACAAACCCGGGAAAATCCACGCGGACACCGCCGCGGGCTTCGCGCTGTTTCGTGAGAGCCTGCCGGCATCGACGCGAGCTTTACTCGATCAGTACGAGCTGCGGGATGCCGCGGTCAAAGTCGTCGGTGTCGGCAGCGTCGGCACGGCCTGCGCCGTGCTCTTGTTGACGGATGGCGATGGCAATCCCCTCTTCCTCCAGGTCAAGGAGGCGCGTGCCTCGGTGCTGGAGGCGTATGCCGCTAAAAGCGTCTTCCCCAACCACGGACAGCGCGTGGTGAACGGCCAGCGTCTCATGCAGCCGGCGAGCGACATATTTCTCGGGTGGACGAAGAGCAGGCGGGGACGTCACTTCTATATCCGTCAGCTGCGCGACATCAAGATCAAGTTCGCCGTGGAGACGTTCGGCAAATCCTTGATGCTGTTGGATGCAGGGTGGTGTGGTCACACACTGGCGCTCTCGCATGCGCGCTCGGGCGATCCCGCCCTCATCAGCGGCTACCTGGGCAAGAGCGAGACATTCGATGAGGCAATCGCCGCCTTCTCCGTCGCTTACGCGGACCAGAATGAGGCGGACTACGCGGTGCTCAAGCGCGCAGTCAAAAGCGGCAAGCTCAAAGCCGTGCTCGAAGAATCGAAGTAGACCGCCACTATGCCGGGATGTAGCCATCGTCCGTTCCTCGAAGCACACCGTCAGTCGGCTTGCCACTCGGTCGCTCGCCGTTGGCTGCGCCTGGGCGCTGGGCTCCTCGTGCTGGCATGGCTCCTGGCCGCTTCGGCAGCCCAGGCCCAGGACATCGAGCCGCGCAAGTGGTCGAACACGCCGGTTGGCGTGAATTTCCTCATCGCCGGTTACGCCTACACGCAGGGCGGCATATCGTTCGACCCTTCGCTGCCGGTCACCAACCCCCATCTCCAGACGAACTCCGGCGGGATCGGCTTTGCACGCTCGCTCGACCTCTGGGGCTTCTCGGGGAAATTCAACGCCTCCGTGCCCTACAGTTGGCTATCGGGATCGGCGGACTACCAGGGAAAGCCCGTGCAACGCACCGTCAACGGATTCGGCGATCCGGAATTCGAATTGTCCGTCAATCTGCTGGGTGCCCCGCCCGTCGGGTTAAAGGATTTCTCTTCTTACAAGCAGGACTGGATCGTCGGTGCCGCGCTCAAGGTATCGGCGCCGTCCGGCCAATACGATGACACGCGTCTCGTGAATATCGCGACCCATCGATGGTTCTTCAAGCCGAGCGTGGGTGTTTCGAAAGCCCTCGGTCACTGGATCTTGGAGTCCACGGCGGCCGTTACGTTCTACACGGATAACAATGATTTTTACGGCGGAAGTACGCGATCGCAGGCGCCGCTCTATTCGATTCAGGGGCACGTCATTCGCAGTTTTCCTTTCGGCATTTGGGCCTCGGTGGATGCCACCTACTACGAGGGCGGCCGGTCGACGATCAACGGGACGCAGAACGCCGACCTTCAGCAGAACTGGCGCGTCGGTACCACGCTCGCGCTGCCGGTCAACCGGCGCAATTCGATCAAGCTCTACGCGAGCGACGGCGTCTCGGCGCGCACGAGCAACAGCTACAAGTTGTACGGCATCGCTTGGCAGTATCGCTGGGGAGGGGGGATCTGATGATGAAAGCTCTATGGATCATGGCGTCGGTATCGATTGCTTCGAGCGCCTTTGCGGCCGACTGCGTCACGAACGCACTGGGTAAAGTGGTTTGCGCCAATGGGCAAAGCGCCGTCGCGGTCAACCCCAATCAGGGGACGGTGACGACTGCGCAAAAGGCGCCCGGCGGGGTGACGACCGTACAAAAGAGCAATGGCACAAAGGCGGCCTATAACCCTCATACCGGGAACGCAGCGGTGTCGCAGACGAATCAAAACGGAGTGAGAACCACCCAGACGAGCCGCGGCGTGAAGGCCCAGACCAAGAATGGCGTGGGCGTCGCTACGGGGCCTAACGGCACCACCTGTGTCAAAGGCCCGAACAATCAAGGTTGTAAATAGAGCCGGCCCGGCGATACGGTGCAGCGCCAGGAGGGCGGGATGTCTAACTGGCGGCGAGCGAGCGGATCGCCGTCATGAGTTCTTCCGAGTCGATGGGCTTGCTCATGATGCGCACGTGCGGATCGCCCGGCAGTTGCTTGATTGCCGACGAGGTGTCTCCGGTCACGACGATGGTTCGCAGCGATACGCCCAAGATTTCGCGCAGCATTGCGATGACATCGGAGGCGCTTTGTCCGTCCTCGAGATGGTAGTCACAGATCAGCAGATCGACGCCATTGCCGTTCTGGACGTGCTGCAGGTCCGAGACGGCAGGTCTGCCCGTAGCCGGGCGGGACGTCGAAACCGGACGGGTGCTGGCCGGTAGAAAGAGTGAAAACCTCGATCCTCGTCCCACCTCGGATCGCGCATCGAATTTGAGCATGAGCAGATCGACCAATCGCCGAACAATCGAAAGCCCGAGTCCGGCGCCCTCGCGTGATCCGTAGGTCGGCGTGCCGACCTGATAGAACTCATCGTAGATATGCGGCAGATCGTCGGCAGGAATGCCGATACCGGAATCGATCACGTCGATGCGGACCAGGGCCGCATCGTGCGTGCAGCACAACCGTACCCCGCCGGTGCGCGTGTACTTGACGGCGTTCGAAACGAGGTTCCTCAGGATCTGCCCCACCAGTGAGGCGTCATCCGAACAGATCCAATCCCATGCCCATGGGTCGTGCGTGAATATTGCCGACGTAGCCTTCCCGGTGTCCGATGTGGCGGGCTCGAAAACGCGCCGGCATGAGCTTCTCGATGCCGTGGCCAATGATCTCATCAGGCGGGTACCCGAATAGAACCGAGAGCTGGCGGTTCGCATGCCGGATCGTGCCCGACGCATCGATGAAGATCATCGCGTCGGGTGCGGCCTCGAGGCCGATACGGGCGAGTTCGCCGGGGGGGATGGTCAGCACAGGGACACCTGGATTTCTTGTTGTTCTCTGGCCGATGCTACTACCGTTTGCGCACCCGATGAGCAAATAATGAAGGACGGCGTGAGGTTGCGGCACTGCCATTTCCTTTGCGCGGGCGCTATACGACCAGTGCAATAAGCTCGCTGTGCACGTTGCGGTCGGCCTGATTCGCCTCTCTCGCCAGATTGATCTGCATGGCGATGTGAGCGACCTCCAAAAGCACGGCCGGGATCGCATAGCCGGCGCGGGTGCGCAGCCAATCGAGGACCGGTGCGAGGTGCCACAGGGCCGCGCTCCCCTCGTGGACGGGCACCGGGAAATCATCCGGGTGCCTCAGCATGAGCTTGCGGATGTTCTGACGAGATACCCCGACATGCGCGGCGATGTCGCTCAAGCCCACGAAATCCGGCGCGACCTCGATCAGCTTGGCGCCGGGGAGACCCGCCTTCGCCGTCGCGAGCGCACTCAAGATCGCGCTCTTGGCCGAATCCGACGCGCATGAGAATTCCAAGGCGATCCGTCCCGCCGCCCCGACGTCCGGCAACACGCCATCCCGGCCGGCGTTGCCGAGGTATTCGGCGAGCGCATCGAGGCGGCGAGGGCTCGCGGGCAATACGAATTTCAAGGTGAAGGCGTATTCCATGCCGGACCACGACCCGCGGGTTGACCCCTGGCGCCTCAAGTTATAAAGATGCCCGTGGGTTGTCAAATGACAACCCACCCTCCCAGGGCGGCCGCTCCCTGCCGGATATCTACCCGCGGCGGCTCCGCCTCGGCTAAAATCCGCGCCCGGCAGCGCGCCCAACCCTTGGCCGCGACCGCCATCCCCCACTATCCAGCGGAAGTCGATGCTCTCTACGTCCAACGTCGCCGTGCAATTCGGCGCGAAGCCCCTGTTCGAGCAGGTCACGGTCAAGTTCTACGACGGCAATCGTTACGGCCTCATCGGGGCGAACGGCTCGGGAAAGTCGACGCTCATGAAGGTGCTGGGCGGCGACCTGGAGCCGAGCGCGGGCGAGGTCATGCTGCAGACGGGCATGCGGCTCGGCAAGCTCAACCAGAACCAGTTCGGCTACGAGGATGAGCGCGTCCTCGATGTGGTCATGCAGGGCCACGCGGAGCTATGGCGCGCCATGACGGAGCGCGACCGCATCTACGCAAACCCCGAATCGAGCGACGCCGACTACATGAAAGCCGCCGAGCTCGAGGCCGTGTTCGCCGAGTACGGCGGCTACGATGCGGAGGCGCGTGCAGGGGCCATTCTCACCGATGCCGGCATTCCCGAATCGCGCCACAACGGCCCGATGCGCGAGGTGCCGCCGGGCCTGAAGCTGCGGGTACTTCTCGCCCAGGCCTTGTTCTCGCGGCCCGACGTGCTGCTCCTCGATGAGCCGACGAACAATCTCGACATTCACTCGATCCACTGGCTCGAGCGCGCGCTCAACGAATACGACGCCACCATGGTGATCATCAGCCACGACCGGCATTTCTTGAACCAGGTGTGCACGCACATCGCCGACCTCGACTATCAGCAACTCAAGGTGTATCCCGGCAATTACGATGACTTCATGCTCGCATCGGTCCAGGCCCGCGCCCGGGTCGAGGCGGCGAACGCGAAGGCGCGCGACAAGATCTCGGACCTGCAGGAGTTCGTGCGGCGCTTCTCCGCGAATGCCTCCAAAGCGCGCCAGGCGACCTCGCGCAAGAAGCAGCTCGAGAAGATCAAGCTCGAGGAGGTGCGTCCCTCCTCGAGACAGAATCCTTACATCCGTTTCGAGCAGGCGCGAAAGCTCTACCGCTCGGCGGTCACCGTGGAGGGCCTGTCATTCCGCTATCCCGGCACGGAGCACGACGTCCTCAGCAAGGTGAACTTTCAGATCGAGGCGGGCGAGCGCATCGCCATCATCGGCCCGAACGGCGCCGGCAAGACGACGCTCATGCGCCTGCTCGCGGGGGAGCTCTCACCGAAGGCGGGCCGCATCGTGTGGGTGGAAAATGCGCAGGTGGGCTACATGCCGCAGGATCCGCAGGCCGAGTTCCTGCCGCCCTGCGATCTTTTCACCTGGATGTCCCAGTACACGGGCAAGGCGGACGACGATCAGATCGTACGCGCAACCTTGGGGCGCCTCTTGTTCTCGGGCGAGGAGACCAAGAAGTCGGTGAGTGTTCTGTCGGGCGGGGAGAAGGGCCGCATGATCTATGGCAAGCTCATGCTGACGCGGCCGAATGTGCTGCTCATGGACGAGCCCACCAACCACATGGATATGGAGACCATCGAGTCGCTGCAGATCGGCCTCGAACATTACATCGGGACGCTGGTGTTCGTCTCCCATGATCGAGAGTTCGTGGGCGGTCTCGCAACCCGCATCCTGGAGCTCAAGCCGGGCGGCAAGCTGGTCGATTTCAAGGGCACGTACGATGAGTACCTGAAGGCGCAGGGGCTCGAGGGCTGAGGATCCGGCTGAGCGTTCAGCTGCTCGCTGCGCCTGCGGAGAGATGCCCGAGCAGCTCCGCCGCGCCGTTCCAGAACACCTGGATGCCGATGCAAAAGAGCAGGAACGCCGACAGGCGCACGATGATGCTCGTGCCCGTCGGGCCGATGAGATCCGCGAGGCGCCCGGAGTTGCGATAAGAGCCGTAGACCAGGAGCACGAGCAGGAGCGCTGCGGCGAGCGTCTCCAGGAAGAACGCAATCAGGGCTGCGTAATTGCCGGCCGGCCGGCTGGCGCCGATCGAGATCGCGACCGAGATCGTACCGGGGCCGGTGGTCAGGGGCATGGTCAGGGGATAGAACGCGAGGCGGCTCGGCGGGGTATCGATGGACCGTGGATAGGACGGCGCCTCGCTGCGCCGCTGTTCGGTGGCGTCGGGCTCGTTCAGCATGCGCCAGCCCGACATGGACACGACGATGCCGCCCGCGACGCGCAGCACCGGGATCGAGATGCCGAAGAAGCTCAGGACGTACGCGCCGATGTAGAGCGAGGCCGCGACGATGCAGAAGGCGTAGATCGCGACCCAGCGCGACACCGCCGCGCGGGTCTTGGGCTCCATGCCCTGCGTGGCGCCGAAGAAAATGAAGGCGCCGGAGAGCGGGTTGACGATGGAGAAAAGCGCGCCGAAGGCGAGCAGGAAGGTTGCCACCGGGATCAATCGACCAGCGTCGCGGTGTCTGGCATCGGGCTCTGCGCCGGGACCGGGCGCACCACGCGAGCGCCGGACTCGAGAATGTCCTCGAGGATGCGCGGGATCTCGAACACGGCGCGATTCTCGACGCGCTTCAAGTTCGCACGCAACTCATCGAGTCTTTCCAGGATCTCACGCACGCCTGCATCCACGAAGCGAAACGACTCGAGCACGATACCGGCGCCGTTCTCGAGCACCCAGTCGGTGTTGTAGCGCTCCTGCGGCATGGTCCAAGCGTTGCGCACCACGACCACGGGCAGGCCCTGCTGCACGGCCTCGCTGATGCTGCCGGGACCCGGCTTGCCGATGAAGAAATCGGCAAGCTGCATGTAGTGGCGCATCTGCGAGGTGAATCCGAGGACCGCCCGGGGGGCGCTCGCGCTCATCGCGGCGAGGCGCTGCGCCAGCACCGCGTTGTGGCCGCAGATCATGATGAGCTGCACATCATCCAGGCGCTTGGCGATGCTCTGCATCACCCGCGAGCCATGTCCACCGAACATCACGAGGCCCGTCGGACGGTCCGGATCGAGGCCGAGCTTCTGAAGCTCCATGCGACGATCGATCGTGACGTCCGCGTAAAAATCCGGACGGATGATCATCCCCGAGGTGAGGTGCACACACTCCGCGGCGCAGCCGAGGGCGCGCGCCTGCGCCGCCGCCCTGGGGGTTCCGCAAATGAAGTGCTGCGCCTGGCGTGGCTCGATCCAGAAATGCGGCGGATAGTCCGCGAAGTCGGTGAGAATGGTGACGTAGGGCACGCGCGGCGAAAGCGTGCTCACGGCCTCGAACATCGGACGGTTGAAGTTGGGGATGAGCGACACCACCAGGTCCGGCCGGCTCTTGCGCCAGTGGCGCCGCAGGCGGCTCGCCATCGAACGATGGCTCAATCGAATGAGCGCCTGCAGGAGCTTGAGTTCCTGCGCGAGCCCGACACTCCAGCCGCGCGCGAGGCGCGTATTGTAGATGTCCTCCCAGTCCATGCCCGTGGTCTTGCGGAACACGTCCTTCGGATCGAGCACGTTCATGAGATTGATGGGGCGTACGGTCCACGGGCGCCCCTCGGCGCGGATCACGGTCTCCAGGGCCGTGGCTGCAGCCCGGTGCCCACCACCCGCGTTGAAATAAACCAGATCGATTGTTCTTGTCACAGCCCGCGCGCGATGCACCTTGAGGAGCTCAGCCCCGACGGTATAGGGGCCAACGAGCAATGTTGCGCATTCTATGTGAACGGCACGTGAAAATGACTGCCGCGGGCCGGAAATGATAAAGTCGGTCGCCATGAGCGCAAGTCTCAAGTCCATGCCGAGCCCAAGCGAGCGCCAGGCGCGCATCGATCTTGCGGCGTGCTACCGGCTGGCCGATCACTTCGGGTTGAACGAGGGCATCGACAACCACATGACGATGCTCTTGCCGGGGCATGCCGACCGGTTCCTGCTGGCGCCCTTCGGGCTGCACTGGTCGGAGGTCAAGGCGAGCGATTTCATGGTGGTCGATTTCGAGGGCCAGATCGCCAGCGGCCGCGGACCGATCGAGGACACGGCGCTCTACATTCACCTGCCCGTGCATCGCCTCGCGCCGCAGGCGCGCTGCGTGCTGCACACCCACATGCCGTACGCCACCGCGCTCTGCATGCTCGAGAATCCGCATCTGGAGATGGCCGTGCAGAGCGCCCTCGGCTTCTACGAGGACATCGCCTACGACCTCGATTACAACGGCCTCGCCTTCAATGTCGCGGAGGGCGAGCGCATGGCGGAGGTGCTCGGCGCCAAGCACGTGCTGATGCTCGGTAATCACGGCGTGCTGGTCGTCGGCGATACGGTGCCGCAGGCGTTCGAGCGGCTGTATTTTCTCGAGCGGGCGGCAAAGGCCCAAGTCCTTGCGCTCTCCACCGGCCGCGATTTGAAGCTTATCCCCGAGAAAGTGATTCGCGCCACCGTGGCGCAATTCTCCACAGGCGGTCAGGTGGGTGGCCGCGACCGCGCGGATCTGCACTTCGATGCGTTGAAGCGCCTGCTCGATCGCCGCCAATCGGATTACGCGAGCTGAGCCCGGACTTGAAACCCGTCGCGGGACCCGCGGCCGGCATCGCAGGCGAGGCGGTGGGCAGATACACGCGGCCCTTCCTCGTCGTCGCGCTTCTCGCGACCGTGCTGTTCATCAATTACGTCGATCGAGGTGCCGTCCCCACCGCAGTGCCGCTCATCCAGCACGATCTGCACCTCGACAATGAGGAGGTCGGCCGGCTTTTATCGGCTTTCTTCTGGGTCTACGCCTTCATCCAGATCCCCGTAGGTTGGCTCGCGGAGCGTTACGGCGCGCACAAGGTTCTGGCCGGAGGGCTCATCGTCTGGGCCGCGGCGACCATGCTGGTGGGCCTCACCTCGAGCTTCGGTATGCTGCTTGCGCTGCGCATGATGCTCGGCCTTGGCGAGAGCGCGGGCTTTCCGTGCGTCTCGAAGCTGATGGCCGCGGTGGTGCCGGTCGAAAAGCTGGGCCGCGCGAACGGTATCGTCGGGTTCGGCTATCTCATGGCGCCGGGAGCCGGCATTTTCGCGGCCGGACTTCTGATCGATCACGTCGGCTGGCGCGGCACCTTCGTGACCTTCGGGCTCATCTCGCTTTTATGGCTCGTACCTTGGGCATTCGTCAAACTACCGAAGCTCGCGACCGCGCGCGCCGATGCCGCGACGCCGACCTGGGGCATGGTCCTCGAGCAAAAGGGCCTCTGGGGCACGAGTCTCGGACTCTTCTCCTCGAACTACATGTGGTACTTCATGCTCGGCTGGCTGCCGGGGTTCCTGGTCTCCGAGCGCGGCTTCTCCATGCACGAGATGGAGCACGTCGGTACGCTGGGCTACCTCGTAAACGGACTCTCCGCACTGGGCATCGGCTATGCCATCGACCGTTTCATCGCACCGCGCACCTCGCCAAATTTCGCCTACAAGATCGTGATGGTGGTGGCGCACACGGGTGCCGTGCCGTGCATGCTCGGCATGGCCTTGGGCTCGGAGCGCATGGCGGTCGTCTCGATGTTCGGCTTTCAGGTTCTGATGGGCGCCTCATCGCCCGGCGTGTATGCCATGTCACAGATACTCGCGGGCCCCCGCGCCTCCGGCCGCTGGGTGGGAATTCAGAACTCGGTGGGCAACATCTCGGGCGCCATCTCGACCTGGCTCACCGGCTTCATCGTCGACCGCACGGGCCATTTCACGCTCGCTTTCATCGCCTGCGCGATCATGAGCCTCGCGGGGCTCATCGGCTGGATCGGCCTCGTGCCGCGGCTCGTGCCCATCGACTGGAACCAATATCGCCGGCCGATTCGCGCCCCGGGGTAAGTTTTGCGTGTGATCCAGCGCACACTAGGCGCGTGATATGACTCACGGTTTGCGCGCAAGGCGGCGAGCGCGCCCGTAAGGCGTTGAAAAGACGCGTCGCTCGATCCCTACGTCGTCACCCGACGACATTCCTGCGGCGATGCCCTGTGCCTAGGATCGGCCCCACGGTTCGATAGTGGGTGTCTCAATGTTCAACAAGTTAACAGAATCCGCACAGGAGGCCTCGAGCAAGACGCTCGATGCGTTTTCACAGCTCATCTGCGCACTCGCACCGGAAGTCTGCAGCGTGTCGTTCCATGACTTTGCGGCCGATACGCTCCTGATGAGCGAGGATTTTTTGCTCCCCGAAGATCATCAGCTGGTGGAGGAATGCCTGTCGGTGGGCGAGACCGGCACGCATTCGGTCCACTATGGCACGCGCGAGGGCTCGCGTTACTCGGTGGCCATTCCGGTGCGCGACGCACGCGGCGAGGTGAATGGCGCGGTTCGTCTGTCCATCGACTCGTCGATAGCCGACGAGCGCACGCGGGAACCGCTCGAGGCGAGGCTCGCACCGGTAATGATCTGCCTCGCAGCCGAGTTCGAGCGCCGTCACGCCGCGCTTGTGGCGCCAGTGGCGGATGATCTGGTGCTGATCGACCATGCGCTCGATGCGGAGCGATTCGAGCTCTACCTGCAGCCCATCCGATCGTTGCGCGAGAATCCCCAGACCAGCCACTACGAAGTGCTGCTGCGCCTGCGCATGCCGGATGGCGCGCTGCTCGAGCCGCGCCTGTTCCTCGATGCCGCCGCGCACCGAAACCTCATGCCTTCGATCGACCGCTGGGTCGTGCGCACGCTCCTCATGTGGCTGGTCAACAACCGCAAGCTCTGGGCGCGCGTGGCGGCGGTATTCTCAATCAATCTGTCCTCGCAATCGATGACGGACGCGGACTTCGTGAGCTACGTCGAATCGTGCGTGGGCAAGAGCGGTCTGCCCCCGCAGGTGTTGTGCTTCGAGATCACGGAACGCTTTGCCTCCTCCGGCAACATCAGTGTCGCCGAGTCGATGAAACGTCTCGAGGCGTTGGGATGCGAGGTGGCGCTCGATGACTTCGGCGCGAATGCTCCATCCTACGGGTACCTGCGCAAGGTCCCCGCGCATTACTTCAAGATCGACTCATCGCTCGTCGGGGCCGCGCCCACCGACCGCGTGGCGCGGGCCGTCATCTCCTCGATCGTCCGCATGGCGGCGGATCTCGGGGTACTGACTGTCGCCGAATCGGTCGAGCTGGACTCGGAGCTGCAGGCGATGCGCGCGCTCGGCGTCGACTTCGCGCAAGGTTTCCTCGTCGGCAAACCCCAGTCGCTTACCGGCTACCGCTTTCCCTTGAACGACGTCAACTAAAATGACCGGCGTGCGGGGAACCTCGCGCGGAAGGGGGCCGCGGCGCCGGCGGCGAAGGGGGCTACCACTCGGGGTTTGGCAGCTCGCTGAACACCTCTTGCAGCGCAAAGCCCCAGCGGGTGCGTATCATCCGGAAGTACTCGTGATCGAAATCGATGCTGATATGCGTCGCGAGCTTGAGCTCGTCGCGCCGGACGATGGCGAGATCCAAGGGCGGCCCCACGGTGAGGTTCGAGCGGATGGTCGAGTCCATGGACACGAGCGCGCACTTCGCCGCTTGAGCTAGGCTGCTCGAGCGCGAGATCACCCGATCGATGATCGGCTTGCCGTACTTCGATTCGCCGATCTGAAAATACGGCGTTTCGCGCGAGGACTCGATGAAGTTTCCGGCCGAGTAGATGTGAAAGAGCCGCGGCTCCTCGCCCCGGATCTGACCCCCCAAGATGAACGTGCCGTTGAATTCGTGGCCCTGCTCCTTCAAGTACACGGCATCGCGTTGATGCACTTCACGCAGCGCATCGCCGACCACGCGTGCGGCCTCGAACATGTTCGTCGCGCGAAAGATCCGCGCCGGCTCCTCGGCGTTATCGATATTCTCGTGCAGAAGGTTCACCACCGCCTGCGTGATGGCGAGGTTTCCGGCCGACATGAGCACCAGCACCCGCTCGCTCGGCCGCAGAAAGGTGGTCATCTTGCGGAAGGTGTTGATCTGATCGACACCGGCGTTGGTCCGGGAGTCGGACAACAAAACCAGACCGGTATCGACCAGCAGGCCGACACAGTAAGTCATGTCGAAATTCTACATCACTGTTGCTGGGCCGACTCGGCCACGAGCACGTTCGCTTCCATGCGCTCGCCACCGCCGCCGTGGCGTACGCCCCGGACTGGGGCGGCATCGAGGTAATCCCGTCCCACCGCAAGGCGGCAGTAGTTGCGCACGGCGGGCCGGCGGTGGGTCACATCGAGGCTGTGCCATCCGATGTCGGGGCCGAGCCACGCATCCACCCAGGCATGGCTTGCGGCATCGCTCGAATCGCCCGTGTAGAGGTAACCGCTCACATACCGCGCCGGCATGCCGATGGAGCGTGCCGAGGCGATGAACACGTGGGCTTGGTCCTGACAGACCCCTTCACGGCTCTTGAAAGCTTCCACCGCGGAAGACCCCACGTCGCTCGAGCTCGGGGTGTAGTGCACTGCCTGATACACCGCATCCGCCAGTGCATGCGCCCGATCGCGCAGATCGGTCACGTGCTCCAAGGTCTTGCGCGCGAACGCTTTGATTTCCTCGTTCGGTGCCGTGAGCGTGGTGGGTGCGAGATAGGCCAAGGGTGACAGAGGCCCGTCGTCCTGCCGGGTATCGGTATCCACCGTCTCGACCACCCCGCGCACCACAATCTGGATCTCCCGATGCGGCTGCTCGATGGTGAGGAGGTGCGAAATGTTGCCGTGGGCATCCACCTGTTCCAGGCGCCGGCCGGGTGCGGTGATGGTCCAGGAGAGCGATCGCTGGCAGCTGTCGCGGCGCGGCGTGAGATGCAGACTCTGCACGCTGTACTTGACCGGCCGGTCGTAGCGGTAGCGCGTGACGTGGCGGATGTGGAGCTGCATGGCGCTTCAGGCCTCCGCCGGGGGAACCAGGAAGTCCGAGGCCACGCGATCTCCGAGATCGCGCAGGCGCGCCAAGAACTGTTGCAGGAAATACGGCAATCCGACCTCGATGATGGCTTCCATGCGGGTGAAATGCAGCATAGCGTGGATTTCCCCCGCCCGCCGCTCGGTCTCCCGCGAGGACTCGTTCCGGACCGATTCGAGGTTGTGATACACCTCCTTGCAGCACCGGGTCAAGGAGCGCGGCATGTCATCGCGCAGGATCAGAAGCTGCGCGACCCGGTACGGCGTGATGACGTCGCGGTAGACGCGACGATACACCTCGAACGCCGACAGCGCCCGCAACAGCACGCTCCACTGGTAGGGGTCCGGCACCACGCTGGCGTCCGCGCCCGGACGCAGATCATTCTGATGCGCGGTCAGGATGCGCGCGGTGGAGTCGGCGCGCTCAATGAAGGTGCCGATACGCGTGAAGTAGAACGCCTCATCGCGCAGCATGGTGCCGATGGTGACGCCGCGGGTGAGATGCGAGCGCTCCTTGACCCACTCGACGAAATGCCCGATGTCGGTGCGCGGGGTACTACGCGCCATGAAAGAGCGGGCGTCGAGCCAGGTGGAATTGAGCGTCTCCCAGAGCTCGGAGGTTAGCGAGCCGCGCACCGCGCGGGCGTTCTCGCGGGCGGCGCGCAGGCAATTGACGATGCTGCCGCTGTACTCGCGATCCAGGCTCACGAACTCGAACACGGCCATGGGAACGATGGATTCGTGGCGCTCCCGGTAGGCGTGCTCGATGTTGAGTGCCGTCATGGTCGAGCTCAAGGACTGCGCCATGTTATCCACCGACTGCGGCAGAAGCGACATCCGATAATGCGCATCGACCAGGCGCGCGAGGCTCTCGGCGCGCTCGATGTAGCGCGACATCCAGTAGAGATGATCTGCGGTGCGGCTCAGCATAGGTCCTCGAGCACCCAAGTGTCCTTGGTGCCGCCGCCCTGGGAGGAATTGACCACCAAGGATCCCTCGCGCAGCGCCACCCGGGTGAGTCCGCCCGGGACGATGGTGATGTCCTTGCCCGAGAGTACGAACGGCCGCAAGTCGATGTGCCGGGGCTTCAGGCCCTGGGAGGCGAAGGTGGGGCACGTTGACAGGGCAAGGGTCGGCTGGGCGATGTAGCGCTCGGGCGAGGCGATGATGAGCTTGCGGAAATGCTCGATCTCCTGAGTTGTCGAGGCGGGTCCGATCAGCATGCCGTAGCCGCCCGCACCGTGGACTTCCTTGACCACGAGCTCCGCAAGGTGGGCGAGCACGTACTCGAGATCGTCCGGCCGGCGCAGCATCCAGGTTTGCACGTTGCCGATCAGGGGACTCTGGCCGAGATAAAAGCGGATCATTTCCGGGACGTAAGGATAAATCGACTTGTCGTCCGCAACCCCGGTGCCGATGGCGTTCGCGATGGTGATGCGTCCCTCGCGATAGGCCGCCAGCAGACCGGGAACACCCAGCATGGAATCCGGGCGAAACGCGAGCGGGTCCAAAAAATCGTCATCGATGCGGCGATAGATGACATCCACCCGCTGGGCACCCTGGGTGGTGCGCATAAAGACCGCCTCGTCGCGTACGAAGAGGTCCTGGCCCTCGACCAGCTCGACACCCATCTGCTGGGCGAGAAAGGCGTGCTCGAAATAGGCGCTGTTGGCCGCCCCCGCCGTCAGGAGAACCACGGTTGGATCGGTGACGCCGGTCGGCGCGACGCTGCGCAGGTTGTCGAGCAGGAAATCCGGGTAGCGGTCGATGGGAGCGATGCGGTGCTCCGAGAAGAGCTCGGGGAAGAGCCGCATCATCATCTTGCGGTTCTCGAGCATGTACGAGACGCCTGACGGCACCCGCAGGTTGTCTTCCAAGACCCGAAACTCACCGGCGTCGTCACGCACGATGTCGATGCCGGCGATATGGGCATAGATGCCGCCCGGAACGTCCACCCCCTGCATCTCGGGGCGGTATTGGGAGTTGCACAGCACCTGTTCCGCCGGAACGACGCCCGCTTTGAGGATCTGCTGATCGTGGTAGATGTCGTGAATGAAGGCGTTCAGGGCCTTGACCCGCTGCTTGAGCCCCGCCTCGAGCCGGGCCCATTCCTCCACCGGCAGGACTCGGGGCACTATGTCAAAGGGAATGAGCCGTTCGGCGCCCTCTTCCTGCCCATAGACCGCGAAAGTAATGCCCACCCGGTGGAACAGGGCATCGGCTTCCGCCCGCTTTTGAGCCAGGCGCTCGGGCGGCTGGGCTATCAGCCAGTCGGAATACCGCTGGTAGTGGGACCGCGCGGTGCCTTCCTTCGGATACATCTCGTTGTATGGTGGGTTGGCCAAATGCTCGCCTGGCTGAAAGTGGATAAGTCGAAGACCCGCGTCGCGGGCGAAAGCCCAATCATGGACTGAGGAGATTTCCCCTGCAATGATGAAGGGGCATCGCCTAGATCGGGGTATTGGGTAAATGAACTCAGCTGCGACGTTATCAGCGAGCCAGCTTCCGCTACCGACTGACTCCTGGGCGAGGTCCCAGAAGATCTTCTGAGCGTCAATGCCATCTGCGCTGCCCGTTGGAATCCGGAGCGATCGTATTACACAATCGAGTAGTACGATATGCGCAGGACTGGAGCATTTGTATCAAGAGGTATTCTCAGTCAGGTACGACTAAATTTCTGCTGATGGGAATGGTGGGGTGCACGCGTGATCTTACAGGCGAGAATTAAGTGAGCATATTTGATACTTCGCGACCAGCGAGCGCCATGGTTCGGCTTGGCATGATTCGACACCATCACGAACGCCAGCCGCGTGATTCGCAACAGAGACAATGCGCGTGAGGTCATCCTCCTTCAATGCTTCGCAGCATGGTCGGTCTGAAGCATGAGCGTCACCCGAAATGAAGTGAGCATGCTAGCTCGCAAGGCCATATTGCAGATGCTAGAGCCCATGGCGGAGTTTGCAGTCGACGCTGGACTCAGCACCGCGGACGTATGCGCACTGCTGCGTGAAGCATCCGTACGCAGCATCGCGAACAGACAACTTAAAACCTCCAGCCGCGTGAATATCTCTGGGATCGCTGCGACTACTGGAATATCCAGAGCTGAGATTTCGCGAATACTGAAACACCAGAATGCGAGGCCTGGACAGAAGCTCGATAGGCCGCAACAGTCAACAAATAGGATCCTCGCTGCCTGGCATAGTGAAGCTAAATTTGCGGACGCAAATGGTCAGCCGGCGCAGCTCAAATTGTATGGTCGAGGTGGTACGTTCGAAATGCTCGTAAAGTCGCACGGCCGTGGCATCCCGGTCCGCGCCGTACTTGACGAACTGCTTAGATCGCGTGCAGTGGAACTAATGCCTGATCAACGGATTCGTGCGCGGACTCCGGTGGCGATACATCGTGGGCTGAGTCCTCTGGTGATAAAAGCGTTCGGCGATAGAGCCGCGGATCTGTTGTCGACAATGCTTTCGAATATGAGAGACCCGAAAAATCCTCTGTTTATAGCAACGGTTACGTCGTCGGCTGCGATGACAGGTTTGCGCCCACTAATCAGAAAGGAGTTGTCCAAAAAAAGCGCTGAATTCCTGTCGGAGGTTCAGCAGGTGTTGGCACTTGGGCACGGCAAACGACGAGACGGGTCTGTAGGGGTAACCGTGTTCTGTCACGAAGCACTTCGAAGGGGCTCACGGAAGGGCTCCTTTAGGAGCCGGATCAATTTTCGACGACGACCCGAGTGATTCAAAGGAGAGCTTTTAAGACGAAGTTCTTAAGCATGCTTGCGCAAAGTTAACTATTTGGCTTCTGAGTTGCGACCCTACGTCAGCTCGCTTCGATATATAAGCTTTTCGAATATAGTCTGTTAAGCGGATTTGTGCCTGCACCCTTCACATACGGTTTGATTAGCCGCTTCGAGCTATAAAAATAAAGTGGGATAATCGGGTAATCAGACAGCATCACTCTCTCAGCCTCCTCGAGGATTGCCTTTCGCCTAGCTTCGCTTGGCGTTATTGCGGCCGCGTCGAGAAGGGAGTCGTAATGTCCGTTCATGTAACCTGGGTCATTATTTGGGGAGTTGCTCTTAAACACGTCCAGAAAATTACCGGCGTCGTTGTAATCTGCCACCCATGAAAGCCTGGCTACATCCCACCGCGAGGTGTCTTTACGCGAGTCAAGGAACACTCGGTATTCTTCAGTGATCATTTCGGTATCTACACCCAAGGTCTCTTTCCACATTGATGCAATGGCTATGGCAATGGTTTTTATCGCCGATCCTTCGTTCAGAAGGCAACGTAAATGCAATGGATTGCGATTTGAGTAACCTGCAGCGCTATACAGTATTCGTGCTTGTGATATGCGCTCATCATCGGGAACAGATTTCCACTGCCAGGATTGTGGTTCGTAGTTCCAAGTTCCTGGTGGAACGAAGCCATAGGCTGGTGTTTGCCCAAAAACCAAAATGGTCGATTGGAGCTTATGCCTATCTATCGCCATCGCCAAAGCTTGCCGCAATTTCGTGCTTCGCGAATAGGTTGTTGAGTGAAGATTAATGGCGTAGTAGACCGTGCCGAGGTAAGGCGCCACTAGCATCTCCTTTGGGCGCTCCGCTCTGAGATCAGCTACCGCTGACGAGGGAATTGTGGCTGTAATATCTAATTCGCCGGCGCGGTATTGTTGCAGTTCGGAGTGCTCATCGGTGGTAACGACGTATTGCACTTTTGGGATCCGAGTAGACCGGGCGTCCCAGTACCTTGGGTTTTTTGCAAGAACTAGGTTGCCTCCTGGGGTCCAACTCTCCAAGACGTAAGGGCCGTTAGAGATCCAACGCTGCGAAGTGTGTGCGCCAGCAGTCTCTTCGGAAAAAATGGGGAAAGTTGCGGTATGCGTCAGTAGTTGCAAGAAATACGGCGTTGGCTGGCGCAGCTTAACCACAAGTAAGTCATCGCGTACCGCCCGAACGCCCAGTTCGCTAGTGGGTCTTTGGCCAGCAATTATTTCCGTAGCATTGGCTATCGGCTTAAGAAACTCCGCAAGGGCAGAGGCGTGCTTAGGGTCCACGACTCTCCTCCAAGCGGCGACAAAATCCTGAGCACGAACGGGGGTCCCATTCGACCACAGAGCATCATGCCTAATATTGAAGGTGTACTCCGTTCCACTCTCGTCGACACTCCAAGACTTTGCGACCCCAGGTTCGATTTCTCCGTTCGCTGATTCCGTTTCGAGGCCTTCGTACAAATCGCGAATCACCTCGTATGAGAACGTGTCGGCGGCGATACCGGGATCCAATGACGTTGGTTCGCCACCTAGACCTCTCCTGAGGACAGTTGAATTCGGGACTTGCTGGTGAGATCCGTTTTCGGAATGGCAACCGCCAATTAGGATAAAAATGGTGACGAGTGAGGCGGCCGCCGCACATCGTGCGCGTTGTAGCCCAGGTAGGTTCGTCGTCATATTGAAACGGGCCTCCTAGGCGGACTACAAGCCCTCGGGCCAAGTGCCACGGAATAGGGAGGGGGTCTCGGGCGCCATTACGTTAAATTCACCGCCAAAAACCCTCGTGCTGCAAAGCAGCACTGACAGGAAAAACCCTGAATTTGGGCGATAGGTCACAATAATAGTTGTATTATGTTGCGCCGTGTCGCAATCTGTTAAACACAATTTATTAGCAGCATTTCGGCATTTAATGCGGCCGCTGGTTCGGATAGCGATTCGAAACGGGGTCACGTTTGGGGCGTTCGCCGGCGCGTTGAGGGATGCCTACATTAAGGTCGCCAGCGCTGAGTTAACAGCTTCGCGTAGTGTCGTCTCGGCGGATGCGATCTCCCTCATGACGGAGATCGATGTCTCAGAGGTGGCAAAGGTGCTGCAGGCGCCGGATGTTGTTGAGTTGGGTACTGCCGAACGGCAGATGAATTCGGTAGCTCGGGTTCTGCTCGGGTGGCACACAGACAGGGATTACATTGGGCCGTATGGTCTAGTTAGGGATCTCGCGTTTGCGGCGGCGGAGCCGCAGTCGAAGAAGGATGTGAGTGGTTTCGTTGATTTATCTAGGCGGTACTGCCCGGAGATACCCCCGAAGGTCGTCTTAGACGAATTGATCAGGACGGAATGCGTGCAAGATTTAGGGAACGGGTTCTACAGGGCGTTGACGCGACTGTATGTGCCGCAACAGTTGAGCGCGGAAAGCATCCGGCGACTCGCGCAGGTGGTGCACAACGTAACGGAGACGTTGGAGGTCAACCTTCGCAGATCCGTTCGAGGAACAGGGCGCATCGAGCGAACCATATATGCGGATTATGGGTTGAGGCCAGATGACCTCGCTGCCTTTGATAAGTATGTGCGTGAGAGGGGGCAGCTTTTTGCTGACGATATTGATAACTGGCTATCTGATCGGTCACAAGAAAGTCATCCGGATACCGTACAAACGGGCATAGGGTTTTACCATTACGTCGTCAACGACGACGACGAAAAAGATTTTGGAAGGGCGTTGAAGATGGAAGGGGAACAGGGATGAAGACTAATTTCGCGCGCTTCGCAAGGCGCGTCGCTACCGTATTTGGCACGGGCGCGATCGCCGTAGCTGTGTTGACGCCACTCAACAGCGCTGGGGCGACGACCTCAGATTCAACCTTTCAAGCACTCAGTAGTAGTGACCTCCTGTTGCTTGGTCCAGTGGAAAGGGTAGACGCCGCGAAATTTGAAGTGCAAGTGCTCGGTCAAGATGTCGTGCTCCCCGCGAGTCAACGAGGCTCGGAAATAGCGAACCTAGCGGGCCACATGGTTGCCGTGCACGGGTCGCTAAAATCAGACGGGACTCTCAAAGCGACGCAAGTCACCGAAATGCACGGTATGAATTTCGTGCCCGGCGCAACGCAACTCTATCTCAAGGGTGCGGTGGATTCCGTAGATGAAGCGAATGCTGTAGTTCGAATCGGTTCGCTGTCGATTAAGTACGACGGAGCATTACACACACTTAGCGCGAGCAGCTTAGCGAAGGGGCTCATTGCTTCTTTCAGTGGCGTTGAGTACGCCGGTATTGCCGCTTTCTATGCGTACAACGGCAAAGTGACTGCTTCGCCCCTCAGCCAGTCGGGTAGCGATAGCCAGTCGGGCAGCGACAAAGCCATCGCCTCGCACAAGCCCCTCAGCCAGAGCGGGAGCGATAGTCAGTCTGGTAGCGACAGCCAATCGGGCAGCGATGCGGTTATCGCTTCGCGCAAGCCTCTCAGCCAGAGCGGGAGCGATAGCCAGTCGGGTAGCGATAGCCAGTCGGGCAGCGACAAAGCCATCGCCTCGCACAAGCCCCTCAGCCAGAGCGGGAGCGATAGTCAGTCTGGTAGCGACAGCCAATCGGGCAGCGATGCGGTTATCGCTTCGCGCAAGCCTCTCAGCCAGAGCGGGAGCGATAGCCAGTCGGGTAGCGATAGCCAGTCGGGTAGCGATAGCCAGTCGGGCAGCGACAAAGCCATCGCCTCGCACAAGCCCCTCAGCCAGAGCGGGAGCGATAGTCAGTCTGGTAGCGACAGCCAATCGGGCAGCGATGCGGTTATCGCTTCGCGCAAGCCTCTCAGCCAGAGCGGGAGCGATAGTCAGTCGGGTAGCGACAGCCAATCGGGTAGCGACTCCGTCATCGTTTCGCGCAAGCCTCTTAGCCAGAGCGGGAGTGATAGCCAGTCCGGCAGTGACAGCCAATCGGGCAGCGACTCGGTCATCGCTTCGCGCAAGCCTCTTAGCCAGAGCGGGAGTGATAGCCAGTCGGGTAGTGACAGCCAATCGGGCAGCGACTCGGTCATCGCTTCGCACAAGCCTCTTAGCCAGAGCGGCAGCGATAGTCAGTCCGGTAGTGACAGCCAATCGGGCAGCGACTCGGTCATCGCTTCGCGCAAGCCTCTTAGCCAGAGCGGCAGCGATAGTCAGTCCGGTAGTGACAGCCAATCGGGCAGCGACTCGGTCATCGCTTCGCGCAAGCCTCTCAGCCAGAGCGGCAGCGATAGTCAATCGGGTAGCGACAGCCAATCCGGTAGCGACTAAGCGACCTGTTCAAGTCCGATCGCAAGTGAGTAGTTCGCGGCCGCCGCACGGGCCGCGCGTCAGGCAGTCGTATCTCGAAGTTATCCGAGAAGTTGCAGTTTCTGGATGTCCCACTCCCTCATCTGTTGGCGTTGCGGAAGTAGCTTATCCGCTCTCAGCCTTCCTCTGCGGCGCCTCGATGTCTGCAAGGCATGCAATGCAGAGCTCCATGTCTGCAAGATGTGCATCGAGTACGACACATCGAAGGCCAAGCACTGCAAAGAACCGACGGCTGAAGAGGTTCGTAAAAAAGAGGAAGCGAACTTCTGCGATCACTTCAAGCCGAAGGAAGGAGCGTACGTGGCCAAAAACACCGCGGAAGTCGAGAAGGCGAAGTCCGCCCTCGATGATCTTTTCCGAAAATAGCGGCGCGTAGCGCTAACGCATCCGCCGTCCTTTTGGCTGAGCATTTTGGGCATTCAGCCGCCCTGCGCACCGATAAGGGTTTCCCTCATTATGGTGCTCGCCATCTTCCGCAAGCGATTCCATTGTGTATACAGTACGCCCGCTAGCTTTTTTACCTTCCAAGGGAACTGAGAGGTGGCGACGGATGGCGCGATCGCCTGACTTTCTTCGTCTCGCCACGAGCGCGACGCGCACATTGGGTGAGATGGCCTTCGATGGGGCACGGGATGCCGTCATCGTAATCGACGCCCGCGCCAAGCATCTGCCCGTGGTCCTGGCGAACCGGGCGGCCCGTGAATCCCTGACGGGCCGGGACACTGCCGAGCTGACCCAATCGTCCTTGTATGGCTGTCTCGCACCGGCATCCGCATCGCTCATCGAGTCCCTGCTGGGTCCTTTATCGGATTCCGATCCCTTGCTGACCGTCCCTTGGGATGGCGGACCGCGCACGGCGAGAGCACCATCCTGACGGAGCTGAAGCTGCTGGAGGCTTCCCAGAATCAGCGGCTCGATCATGCTGACGTTCAATCCCGGCCTCACGGGCCTCGATATCGCCACGGCGGTGGACCAGTTGCCGCTCGGGCTCTTATTGCTGGACCGAAATCTCAACGTCACTTACGCAAATCCTGGTGCCGCGCGTTCGAGCGGCATCGCCGGTGACATCATCGGGCGCTCAGCCCTCGGGCTTCATCCCACGAATGCGTTGCCTCGACAGGTCTACCAGCGGGCGCTCATCGGCCAGACTCATCATGAGTCACTTCGCGTGCCTTACCCGGGTGGCGTGGCTCGGCACTTCGTCATCGACGTGAAACCGCTTCAGGGAGCCGCGGGCATCGAGGGCTTGATCGTTCTTGCCGGGGATTTGGGGCAAAAAGGGGTGCGGAGCGGCGCGCGCGACGGCGAGCGATACCTGCAATCGCTCATCGAGGAGTCGATGGACCTCTTGGGCGTCGCCTCCCGGGAGGGCAAGCTGCTGTATGCGAGCAAGGGCGCGCGCACCGCCATCGGCGAGCTCCCGGTGACCATTGACGAATTTCTGCATCCGGAGGATGCGCCGGTTCTGCGGGCGAGATTCGAGGAATTGGTGTCGGGCGCCATTCATGGGTTCTCGCACCAGGCCCGCGTCCGGCGGGTCGACGGCAGCCATTCCTGGTTCGAGTCGCATTACGTCGCGGCGTTTGACAACCCGCTGGTGAACGGTGTCGCCATTTCTTCGCGCAACATCGATGAGCGCAAGCGTGCGGAGACGCAGCTCGCGCAGCGCGAGGAAGTATTCAGACTCGCTGCCGACGCCGTCGACGGGATCATCTTCGAGTGGGATCTGGCGCGCGGTGTCGTGCATCGCTCGCGCGGTGTACGTGAGATTCTGGGCATCGAGCCCGAGGACATGGCTCCCGTGGTCGATGCGTGGCGCGAGCGCGTTCACCCCAGCGACATCGATGCCGCGACCCGTCAGATCGGGCTTGCGCTGATTCAGGGCCGGGGCTGGACTACCACCTATCGCATTCGAGACGCGCGCGGCCGGTATCGATCCATGCTCGAGCGCGGGCTCATCCAGCGTAATGCCAACGGCGACCCGGTGCGTGCCATCGGCTGCTGCGTCGATGTGTCGGAAATCAAGCGCCTCACGGATCTGTTGGCGGAGGCGCAGCGCACCGCGCAGATGGGGGGGTGGGAGTACAGCTACCTCAACGGAGAGCTGACCTGGACCGAGGAGATGTTCCGAATTTTCGAGACCACGCCGGCGGAATTCGTCCTCTCGTGGGAGACGACAATCGCCCAATGCACGCCCGAGTCCCTGGAGCGCTTCCAGGAAGAGCGAAACCGAGCAGAGGCGACCGACGGCCATTTCGATCTTGAGCTCGAGATCATGACGCGAAGGGGAAAACGCGTTTGGGTGCGTCTCATCGGTCACATCGAGAGGTTCGACGGCCGCCTGGTCCGAGCCTATGGGTCCGTGCAAAACATCCAGGAACAAAAGCTGGCGCAGATTGCCCTCGAAACCAGCACGGGTTGGCTCAAGCTCTCGATGCAGATGGCGCACATGCACGCATGGCGCTGGGACAAAGCCGCCGACCGGTTCGAGTTTGCCATCGTGGATCACAAGAAGACCCACTTGCCGAGCGCCTTCCCCAGCATGAAGGAGCTGATGGCGAATCTTCACCCACGGGATCGCGTTCCCTTGAGTCGCGCGATCGAGGAATCGTTCCAGACGCGCAATGAGCTTCAGACTGAATTTCGCCTGCGCGTCAAGCATCAAAGTTACCGCTCTTTTGCTGCCATCGCGCGGCCTCTGTTCGATCCCGCCGGCACCCCGCTCGGTTTCGTCGGCGTCACACAGGATGTGACTGCACGGCGCGAGTCGGAGGCAAAGCTGCGGCGTTCTGAGCAGCTCCTGCGCACGACCACCGCGAACACCGCGGACACGCTCATGCTGATCGATACCGAGTTCAAGGTCCGGTTCATCAATCGCGGCATCGGCGCTTTGAGCATCGAGGAGATCGTGGGTTGCGAGATCTCCGAGCTCCTGCCGGAGGCGGCGCGCGGCGTGGTGGTGGCGAAGCTGCGCCATGTGCTGAACACGGGTGAGTCGACGAATTACGAGTTCGAATCGCGTGAGCAGGGCGGCGAGCCTGAGTACTTCGAGAACCGCGCGGTACTGGTGCACGATGACGGGATCGGCACAGGCATCTCCATCAGCGTGACCAATATCACCGAGCGCAAGCGTCTCGAGCGGGATATCCTCGATGTCTCGAGCCGGGAGCGGCACTCCATCGGCCGCGATCTGCACGACGGCTTGGGGCAGGAGCTCACCGGCATCGCGCTCATGCTGCGCAGCCTTGCGACGCGCTTCAAGCATCAGTTTGCCGGCGGTGTGGCGGACATCAACGAGATCGTCGCGCTCGTGAACCAGTCGATCGAGACGGCCCGGTCGCTCGCGCGCGGCTTGCTGCCGGTGCGCACCGAGAGCGGCGGACTGCCGTTTGCGCTGCGCGAGCTTGCGACCCGCAGCCGCGATCTATACGGCCTCGCGGTGAACTTTCGGGCGGAAATATGGCCAGAGATAACGTTGAGTGAGGCGAGCGCGAGCCACCTATACCGCATAGCACAAGAAGCGCTCACCAATGCGGCGCGGCATGGGCGCGCTTCACGGGTTGATATTCTGTTAATGGCCACCAAGAACACGTTCTTGTTGCGCATCACGGATGATGGGGTGGGAATTGCAGCTGCGGGCACGCCGGTCGCGGGCATGGGTCTGAAAACCATGCGGTATCGGGCCGGCATGATCGGTGCAAAGATCGAAATCGGGCCGAACGTTCCGCGGGGAACGTTCGTCAAAGTATCGGGAGAGCAGCCGCCCCGCCAGGGCGGAGTACACAATGGTCATGCGATTTATGGAGGAAGCGAGTATGGGCGCTAGCAATACATGGATGCATTCGGCGGCGTCCCCGGTGAGCAGCGGCAAGCGCAAGCCGCGGCGCGTGCTCATCGTCGACGATCATCCGATCGTCCGTCAGGGGTTGCGTCGCGTCATGGAGAACGAGGACGACCTCGTGGTGTGTGGTGAGGCGGAAACGGCACGCGACGCGCGCAGCGCGATCAAGGAGCACGGTCCCGATGTCGTGATCGCCGACATCAGTTTGAAGCAGGGCGACGGGATCGAGCTGGTGCGCGATGTGCGCGCCCACCATCCGCAGCTGCCGATCCTCGTGCTCTCGATGCACGATGAGACCATCTACGCGGAGCGGATGCTGTCGGCCGGGGCGAACGGCTATATCATGAAACAGGCGGCGAGCGAGCAATTCCTCGTGGCGTTGCGCCGCGTGCTGGATGGCGGCATTTACGTGTCCGAGGCCGTCGGCAACAACATGATCCAGAAGTTTGCCGCCGGCGGATCTTATATTTCCGCAAATCCGATCGACCGATTGAGCAATCGCGAGCTGCAGATTCTGCACATGATCGGCAAGGGAATGAGCACGCGCGAGACCGCGCACTCCTTGAACCTGAGCATCAAGACCGTCGAGTCGCACCGCCAGCGCATCAAGCGCAAGCTCAATCTTTCCACCGGCACGCAGCTCGTGCAGTACGCGGTGAACTGGTTCACCGGGCGCGAGGGGAGCGGTCGCGGCAGCGAGCCGGAGGAGACTCGCCAGATCTAGTCGCTGCGGCGATCCTCGAGCGTGACCGCGAGGTGCCGCTCACCGTCGTGCTGGAAGGCCACGGCGCGCACACGCACTTGCCTCTCGCCGGCGGCGGCTCCCGTCTCATCCAGCCAGAATTCGATCGCCGTCTGGCTGTTCGCGGCGCGCAGGCGGGCGAGCGCGTGGGTCGCTGTCGCGGCGGGAAATGCACTCCAGAGCTGATTGGCGGCGAGAACCGCCGCGTGCCGATCGAGCAGTGCCGCCGCCACGGGTAGTGCATCGAAAGCGCTGCGCAGGCACCCGAGCGTGCCCAATTCGGAGCGATCGGGCGCATCGCTCACATCGCACATGCTGCCGGCGAGGTAAACCGGTTGTCCGGCGCCGTTGCGCTGCGCCGAGCCGCGGATGCGCCAGCGCTCGGGCTGTCTGCCGGGAATCTCGACCTCGAGCTCCACGTCGAGCGGCAGGCTTCGCTCCAGATGATCGCGGATGCCGCTCATGAGCTTGAGCCAGGAGTGAGGGCGAACTGCGGGCTCGAGATCGCTCAAGGTGGGGCGTTTGGCGTCGCGAGCCCAGTCGAGCTTGGCGTAGAACCAGTCGTTGAACCAGACCGAGCCGTCGATCAGGTCGAATTCCCAGAATCCGTCGCCGCATACCGCGAGCGCGCGCAAGCCGGGGGTCATGGTTTTCGGGCGGGGGCGGTGCGCATCCTGCATCGGAGGGGTATCGGCCTCATTGCTCGGCATCTTTAAGGATGTTAGGGCCGGCCTAGGTGAACCCCTGATGCCGTGGAGCACATTTTTCGTAAGTGGTCCGGGGCAACCCCCCTGACTGACGATCAAGTCGCAGTGCGGGGCGCCGATAACCCTAGGATGAGTACGACAGGGCCGTGGAGCTCATTATCGTGTCTGACGCCGAAGCCGTGATGCAGATCACAGGGGAGGAAACCTCGACGGCCATTTTGCTGGCAGAGGATGACCCGGTGACCCGCATGCTCATGATGCGCTTTCTGAAGAAGGCGGGTTATGAGGTCGATGCCGTGGCGAACGGCACCGAGGCGCTCGAGCACATGTCGAGGCGCTATTACCCCTATCTCGTCACCGACTGGGAAATGCCTGAGATGGACGGTGTCGCGCTCTGCAAGGCGGTGCGCAACCTGCAGCTCGATGGCTACGTCTATGCGCTCCTCCTGACGGCCCGCAATGCCAAGGAGCACATCATCGCGGGGCTCGAGGCGGGGGCCGACGACTATCTGATCAAGCCGGTGCACGAGCCCGAGCTCATCGCGCGCTTGAACACCGGACGGCGCATCCTCGCGCTCGAGCATTCGTTGCGCGCTGCCAACGAGAGGAACCGCATCTTGTCGATCACCGATGCGCTTACCGGCGCTTTCAATCGGCGCTACATGATGGAGCAGCTGCCGCGCGAGCTCGAGCGCTGTCGCCGCTACGGGAACCCATTGTCGGTGATCATGTGCGACATCGACCACTTCAAACAAGTAAACGATCAGCGTGGCCACAGCGCCGGGGATGACGTGCTTCAGCAATTCGTGACGCGCATGCAGAAATCAATCCGTTCGAACAGCGACTGGATCGCGCGCCTGGGGGGCGAGGAATTTCTCGTCGTGCTTCCGGAGACCGAGCACCGCGGCGCGATGTTCGTCGCGGAGAAGCTTCGGGCCATCATGACCAGCGAGCCGTTCATGACCCGCACGGGCGACGTGCCGGCCACGAGCAGTTTCGGCGTGGCTTCGACCGATGCCCAGGGCCCCGACCTCCTGCTCAAGAGCGAGACGCTCATCCGTGCGGCCGATGAGTGCCTGTACATGAGCAAGGATGCAGGTCGAAATCGCGCGACCGGGGTCGAGATCCCGGCCGCAATCTCGCTGGCGCCGGCTGCCCAATCCGCGTAGCGCGCGGTTCAGCCGGTTTTCAGCAGCTGAGCGTTCACCGAGCGCAGGTTCTCCTTCACCTGACGCACCAGGCCGTCGATCTCGCGCAAGGATTTCGAGCGCGCGGCAGTTTCCAAGTTCGCCGCGGCTGCGCTCAGGCGGTGCGCGTAAATGTTGGCGCTCGCCCCCTTGAGCGCGTGGGCGCGCCGGCCGAGCGTCTCGTAGTCGCTCGACTGCACCGCTTGCATGATGTCGGCGAGGCATTGATCGCCGCTCGTAATGAAAGTCGCGATCAGCTCGCGCTCGAACTCGGTGTCGCCGCCCGTCACTTCGCGCAGCGCCGCAAGATCGACCTCATGATGCCCCTTTTTGGCGAGGTAGCGCTCCAGACAATCGGCAAGCTGGCTGGGGACGATGGGTTTGCCCAGATGCGCGTCCATGCCGGCAGCGAGGCACTGCTCCCGATCCTCGGTCATGACGTTGGCTGTCAGTGCGATGATGGGTAGACGCCTGCCCGATCCGCCGTGCGCTTCCGCGGTGCGAATGCGGGTCGCGGCGGTATAGCCGTCCATGCCGGGCATTTGGCAATCCATGAGCACGGCATCGAAGCCGCCCTCGGCCACGCGCTCGAGGGCTTCGGCGCCGTTGTTGGCGATGAGGACCTCCGCTCCCATTTTCTGCAGGAGCCGCTGCGCGACACGCTGGTTCACCGGATTGTCCTCGGCGAGAAGGATTCGGTAGCCGCTGAATTTTGCGGTTGGCGATGCCGTGGTCACCACCGCGTTCGGCACCTCCTGCGTTCGCCCGGCGAGCACCTGATCGACGAGTGCCGCGAGCCTATAGGCACGGATGGGCTTCAAGGCGATGGCATCCGGGCGGTATCTCAAGTCGGCAAGCGCGACCGGGTCGGCGCCCAACAGAGAGAGCATGATGAACGGTAGCGTCGCGTGCCGCGGATCTGCCTTGAGGGCCGTGAGCAGGTCAAGGCCGCCCTTGACAGGCATCAGTTCGTCGGCCAGCACGAGGTCGAACGCCTCCCCGGTCTCGAGCCGGTCGAGCGCCTCGTCGACACCTCCCGCCATCTGCGGCTCGAAGCCGAAGAGCCGGAGCTTGGTCGCAAGACTCTCGCGACTCGCCGTGAGATCGTCGACCACCAGGACCCTCTTGCCCGCGCCCATGCCGCTCGGGGCGCACTGGGAGCGTGGCGAGGGGATCGGCAGGTCGACCCAGAACTTCGATCCCCGGCCGATCTCGCTCGAGACGCCCGCCTGTCCGCCCATGCTCTCCGCGAGCCGCTTGACGATCGACAATCCCAGGCCCGTCCCGCCGTAATGGCGCGTGGTCGAGGAATCCACCTGCGAGAAGCTCTTGAACAGCCGATCGAGCCGGTCGGCGGGAATCCCGATGCCGGTGTCGGAGACCTCGATCCGTACGAAGTTCGGGCCACTCTCGCCGCGATGGCTCGAGAGATGCAGGACCACGTGCCCTTCGTGCGTGAACTTCACCGCATTGCCTATCAAGTTCATGATGATCTGGCCTACGCGCACGGGATCGCCGTGCGACAGGACCGGCACGTCGGGATCGATGGTGATCACGAGCTCGATGCCCTTGACCGCGGCCTGCAACGCGCTCGCCGCTGCGGTATCGTGGACCACGTCGCGCAAGTCGAAGTCCACCCGCTCGAGCTCCAGGTGCCCGGCGTCGATCTTGGAGATGTCGAGCACGTTGTTGATGAGCGAGAGGAGCGACTGGGCGCTGCCCAGGATGATGTCGACGTACTCGCGCTGGGTGGCATCGAGGCGCGTCTCGGCGAGGATCTGCGACATTCCGATCACCCCGTTCATGGGCGTGCGGATCTCGTGACTCACATTGGCGAGGAAGTTGCTCTTCGCGCGGTTGGCCGCCTCGGCGGCGAGCTTTGCATCGAGGGCCGTCTGCTCGGCCACCTTGCGGTCCGTCACGACCTGCATGGAACCTGCGAGCCACACGGGTTTGCCGTGCGTGTCACGCTCGGCCTGGGCGCGCAGGCGCACCCACTCGAAGTGGCCGTGCCGGTGCTGCATCCGGACTTCCACATCGAACAGCCGGTCACAGTCGAGGTGCTCGTCCATCGCGGCGAGGGCCTCGCCGCGATCCTCTGGATGGATCAGCCGCTCGAAGCTCTCGCGCGAGCGCGCGAGCGCTCCGGATCCGAGCCCGAGGAGCTCCTCGAATCGCGGACCGAACCAGAACTCGCCGGAGGCGACGTCGAATTCCCACACCCCGTCGCGCGTGCCGCGCATGGTACGCGCCAGGCGCTTTTCGGTCGTGGTCAGCGCGGCTTCTGCGCGCTTGAGCTCGGTGATATCCATGAGCGCACCCGTGAAGCGCACCGCCCTGCCGTTGGGGCCGTAGACGACGTCCGCTTTCTCGCCGATCCAGCGCTCCAGGCCGTGGGCAAGCTCGATCCGGTATGCGCAACGATAGGTGGGCCGCTCCGGGCTCGTGTCGAGCGGCGCGCGGCGAATGCGCTCGAGGTCGTCGGGGTGCACGTTGCGCAGTCGCTCGTCCCACTCGGCGAGCGCCGCGGCCGCCGGCAGGCCCATGAGCTCGTAGAAGTTCTCCGAGCATACCCAGCGCTGCCGCGACAGATCGAGGTCCATGGTCGCAATGCCCGCGACGGTCTGCGCGATGCTGAGCGATTCGGCCTTCTCCTTGAGCGACTCCTCCAGGCGCTTGCGGGCGGTGACATCGGTGATCGTGCCGATGAGGCGGGCTGGGTCGCCATTGGCATCGCGGGCGATCTCACCGCGCGTGGCGATCCAGCGCATGGTGCGGTCCGCGGTCAACGTGCGGTATTCGGCATCGAAGTTCAGGCCGCTGCCGATTGCATGACTGAAGGCTTGAACGACCGTCTCGAAGTCCTCCCCGTGCACGGTGGCGAGCCAGTCGTCGCGATGGAATCCGAGGCTGTGCGCGGGAATGCCGACGATCTCGAAGAAAAGCGGCGTCGCTTCGATCTCGCCGCTCGTCAGATCCAGATCGAAGATGCCGAATCCACCGGCGCACTGGGCAAAACGCAGGAACTCTGCGGAGCGGTGCAGCTCGCTCTCCCGGGCGCCGCAGAGGCGCAGGGCATTGCGCACGCCCTCGGCGAGGGCGTCGAGCTCGTCGGCCCCGGTGGCGGGCGGAGCATTCGGGTCCGCCAGCGAGGCGAGCGACTCGCGCACGGCGCGCACGCGGCGCGTGCTATCGATCGACCAGAGGATTGCCGTGGCGGCGACCGCGATCGCCAACGCGCACCCGAGCGCCCCTGCGAGGCGGGCGTCGGCCGGCGCGGTCAGGAGCAGCGCGGCGGCGAGAGCCGCCGCCGCCCCGGCGATCATCTTGGTGCGAATCGACCCACTGCGCATGCTGCTTCCAAAATCCAGTTCGCCCTCGTCATTTATCGGCCGGCGCCGCAACGCCTTGAGCTATGATTTGCCTCGATTTTAAAGGGCAAGTTGGGCGCATCGATGTGACCGATCCGCAGAAAGCCGAAGTCTTCGCCTCAAGGCTGCTCGCCTGGTTCGACCAGCACGGCCGCAAGAGCCTTCCGTGGCAGGAAAATCCCACCCCCTACCGGGTGTGGGTGTCCGAGGTGATGCTGCAGCAAACCCAGGTTGCCACCGTCATCCCGTACTACCAGCGGTTCATGGCGCGATTTCCGGCCGTCGAGGCCCTCGCCGAAGCCCCTGTCGATGAGGTGCTGCATCTGTGGACGGGACTCGGTTACTACGCACGGGCGAGGAACCTGCTCGCGTGCGCCCAAACCTTGGTGGCGGCGCATGGCGGGGACTTCCCCGAAGGGCTCGAGGCAGTCACGGCCCTCCCCGGTATCGGGCGTTCGACCGCCGGGGCGATCCTGGCACTCTCGCGCGGTGAACGGCATCCCATTCTCGATGGGAACGCCAAGCGGGTGCTGGCCCGGGTGTACGGGATCGACGGGGATCCGGGCGCCGCTCGCGTGCTCGAGCGGCTATGGTCGGCCGCGGAGAGCTGTACGCCGCACCGCCGGGTCGCGCACTACACGCAGGCGATCATGGATCTCGGGGCAACGCTCTGCACGCTCAAGCGACCGGCCTGCACCGTGTGTCCGCTGGTCAAGATGTGCGTCGCCGCCCGCGAGGGACGGCAGACGCAGCTACCCGGCGCGAAGCGCCGGCGCGCGCGGCCTTCCCGGTCGGCGGTTCTCCTGATCGCCGAGACCGGCGCGGGGGGCTCTCACTCGGTGCTGCTGGAGCGTCGACCCTCGTCCGGAATCTGGGGAGGTCTGTGGTCGCCGCCGCAATTCGTGAGCGAAGCGCAGGCGCTGGCATGGTGCAGCCGCGAGCTGGGCGATGTCGAGGGCATGGAATCCGGGCCCGCGATCGAGCACGCGTTCACGCATTTCGACTTGCGCTTGCAACCGCTGCGGGTGCGCTGCTCGCCGAGCTCCGCCGTGTGCGAGGCGGAAAGCCGGATCTGGTACGCGCTGCACGCGCCGCCCAAGCTCGGGCTGCCCCAGCCCATTCACCGGCTCTTCGAGCGGATGCTCAACCCGGCGTCGGTAGCGTAATATTCATCCATGGCGCGCAAGGTTCAGTGTGTTCTGTTGAAACGGGAGGCCGAGGGCCTCGACTACCTGCCCTATCCGGGTGAGCTCGGCAAACGCATCTATGCGAACGTCTCGAAGGAGGGTTGGGCCCAGTGGGTGGCCCACCAGACGATGCTGATCAACGAGAATCGCCTCACCACCATCGAGCCGAAGGCCCGCGCCTTTCTGGTCAAGGAAATGGAGAAGTTCTTCTTCGGCGAAGGGTCGGAGAAACCCAAGGATTTCGTCCCGAAGCCGGGCTGATCACTGGATGCCGATGCTCGAAGCGCAGGTTCCCCGCCAAGCGGCCCGCGCTGGATTTCCCAGGCGCAAGTCGGCCTCCGCGAGGAGATGTTTCCGGCGAATCCTGCTCGCGGGCCTTTTGACGGTCGCGAGCTCGAGTGCCATCCCGGCCGAACCCGATCTCGCTGCGATCACCCAAGATCTCAGCTGGCGTATGGTCGGCCCGTTTCGCGGCGGCCGCACACGCGCGATTTCCGGCGTGCCCGGCCAGCCCCACAGCATGCTCGCGGGCGCGGTGAACGGCGGTGTTTGGAAGTCCGATGACGACGGCCGGACGTGGGCACCGATCTTCGATTCACAACCCACGCAATCGATTGGCGCGATCGCCGTCGCGGCCTCGAATCCCAACATCATTTACGTGGCATCGGGCGAGGGCCTGCACCGACCCGATTTGTCGGTTGGTAACGGCATGTATCGCTCCTCCGACGCGGGGCGGACCTGGACGCACTTGGGTTTGGATGATGCGCAGCAAATTCCGAGCATCGCCGTGGATCCCCACGATGCCAACCGCCTCTACGCCGCCGTCCTCGGCCACCCGTTTGGACCGAGCGCGCAGCGCGGCCTCTACCGATCCGTCGACGGCGGTACGACGTGGATTCGGGTGCTCGATCGCGGTGAGAATACGGGCAGCTCGTTCGTCCGAATCGACCCGTTCGATGCAAATACCGTCTACGCCGGATTTTGGGATGCACGTTCGGGACCGTGGGAAGACAAAAACGTGTACAACGGCCCGAACGGTGGGCTCTATAAATCGACCGACGGCGGAGAGCACTGGCGCACGCTGAAGGACGGCCTGCCGCAAGGACTGTCGCAGATCGACGTGGCAGTCGCGCCGAGCCTGCGCGGCAGACTGTACGCGACGGTCGCCACGAGCTCGGATCCCACGGCGCAATACGGGGCCGCCGGGAGCGTCGGCATCTACCGCTCGGAGGATGGCGGTGAGCATTGGCACGCGGCGACGAGCGATGCGCGTGCGGTCCTGCGCATCGGCGGCGGCGATTTGCCGCTCATCAAGGTGGACCCCAGAAACGCAGACATTCTTTATAGCGCCTCGATCGTTTTGATGAAATCGGTCGATGGCGGCTCGCATTGGATCTCATTCAAGGGCGCCCCCGGCGGCGACGATTATCAAGACCTGTGGATCAGTCCGGAGGACTCGCAGCGGATCGGCTTGGCCGGCGATCAGGGCGTCGTCGTGAGCGTGAACGGCGGCAGGACCTGGAGCAGCTGGTACAACCAGCCCACCGCGCAGCTCTATCACATCGGCATCACACCCACCTTCCCGTATCGCCTCTGTTCCGGGCAACAGGAGAGCGGCTCGGTTTGCATCTCGAGTCGCGGCAACGACGGTGAGATTACTTTTCGCGACTGGCATCCGGTGGGTGTCATCGAGTACGGCTATGTCGCCCCGGACCCGCTCGATTCCGATGTGATTTATGGCGCCGGGCGCAATGTCGTGACCAAGACCCATCTTTCGACGGGTCAGGTGCAGGACATCAGTCCCATCCCCGTGCGGTCCTCGGACATTCGCACCGATCGGACCGAGCCCATCCTGTTCTCGCCGCAGGACCCTCACCGGCTGTACTACGCGGCCAACCGCCTTTACGCCTCGAATGACGCCGGCGCCTCCTGGCAGCAGATCAGCGATGATCTGACCCGCCCGATCTCGGGCTCCCCGGCGAGCGTCGGCAACATGCATGAAGACAAGGCCGAGTTGCAGCGCGGCGTCATCTATTCCGTCAGTGCATCGCCGCTGGTGAAGGGACTGTTATGGGCGGGCACGGATGACGGATGGATTTGGGTGACCCTCGACGACGGCAAGGAGTGGAAGAATGTGACTCCGCCGGCCTTGACCCCGTGGAGCAAGGTCACGCAGCTCGAGTCCTCGCACTTCGATGCCCACGTGGCCTATGCGTCGGTGAGCCGTTTTCGATTGGATGACTTGAAGCCTTATTTGTACCGGACCCGCGATGGTGGTCAGAGCTGGCAGGCGATCACGACGGGCCTGCCCTCGGACGCACCGGTCAACAGCGTTCGCGAAGACCCGGCGCGGCGCGGATTGTTGTTCGCGGCCACGGAGAAGGCGGTGTGGATCTCCTTCGACGACGGGGACCACTGGCGCTCGCTCGAGCTCAATTTGCCGCATACCTCGATGCGGGATCTCGTGATTCATGACCGGGATTTGATCGTCGCGACCCATGGCCGCTCGTTTTGGATTCTTGACGACATCGGACCTCTTCGCGAGGCCGCGGACATCATGGCGCACGCGGACACGCGCTTGCTGCGGCCCTCCCCCGCGGTGCTCGCGCGGCGAAGTACCGGAACGGATACGCCCATTCCGCCCGACGAGCCTGCCGGACGCAATCCGCCCGCGGGCGCGGTCATCGACTATTTCTTGCCGCAGGATGCAAAAAGCGAAGTAGCCATCGAGATTCTCGACTCCCATGGCCGGATCGTGCGGCGCGTGACGAGCGGCGATCCCGACGGCTTGGGCGACGAGGAGCGGGCGCACGAGCTTATCCCAATCTATTGGATTCGCCAGCCCAGACCGCCGATGCGCACGGCGGGCATGCACCGCTTCGTCTGGGATTTCCGCTACACCACGCCGCATGCCGCCAGGCGCGGCTACCCCATATCCGCGGTGCCCGGGGACACGCCGCAGGAGCCGCGGGGACCGCGCGCGATACCCGGCACCTATCGCGTGCGGCTGCAAATCGGTCAGCGCGAATGGGAGCAACCGCTGACGCTGCTCCCGGACCCGCGCGTCGGGATCAGCCAGCAAGACTACGTCGCGCAGCTGGCACTCGCCGAAGGCTTGGCTCAGGGGCTTGATTCGAGCAGCACGAAGCTGCTGCAAGTGAAGTATTTGCGCGGGAAACTCAAGGAACTCGGTGCGGCAAACGCGGGGTCGGTCGCGCCGTTGGCCAAGTCGCTCGATGAGGAACTGCGCAATCTCGAGGAGCCCTCCCCGAATGTTGCAGGCGGCGATGCTCCCGCGGGTCTTAAGCGCGTCAATGGCGAGATTGGCGCGCTGTATCAGGCGGTCGTCGACGTCGATGCCGCCCCGACGCGGGCACAGCGCTCGGCCGCCGAGACGCTGCTCCAGGAATGGCAGGCGCTGGCCGCAACGTCGGCACGCCTCTGGCAGAAAGACCTCGCCGCCTTGAACCAAGCGCTGGCGCAGGCCCGATTGCCCACCTTGCGTGGCGATGTGGAAGCTGCCGATGAGACCGACTCCGACGACGAGGGGTGAGTCCCGACGCTCATTCCTCGCGCAGCGCGAAGATGGCGACCATCATCGACCCCCCGGAGTGCCAGAGCAGGCGCGAGCTGTTGCCGGTGGCGATCGCGACGTATTGCTTTCCCTTGACGAGATACGTGGAGGGTGCGCCCGCCACGGCGCCACCGGAATTGAAGCGGTAGAGCGTCGAGCCGTCGCGCGCATCCAGAACCAGGAAGTCGCCGCCGAGCGAGCCGGTGAATAGAACGCCACCCGATGTCGGCGTGATCGCTGCGAGCATCGGGCTATCGAAACGGCGTGCCCATAACTCCTTTCCGGTCGCCGCGTCGAAGGCGCGCGTGAAGCCCTTCGCCTCGCCGATGGCATCCAAGATCGGCATCCCATCGAGGTAAATGGATCCCTCGATGTAGCGGTCATCGAGCACCGCGGTGGTACCGCACCAGTGCACTGAATTGACGTACAGCGCCCGGGTCTTGGGTGAATAAGCCGCACCATTCCAGGAGGCGCCGCCGAGGGTGCCCGGACAGTGATGCACGCCTTGCCGGCTCAAGGGCACATCGATGTTTTCATGCGGGCTGATTTCGGAGCGCGCGAGCAGCGCCCGGGTCGCGCGATCGTAGAGGTAGAGCCAGCCGCCCTTGTTGACGACGGCCATGTAGCTTCGATGATCTTGCTCGTAGAGAACGGGTGCCGCGGCGGTGTCCCAGTCGTGCACATCGTGCGCCACCTGCTGCACCCACCAGGCGAGCTTTCCCGTCTTGGCATTCAACGCGACGACGGAATCGGTGAAGAGGTTGTCCCCCGGGCGCATCGCGCCCAAGAAATCGGGGGCCGGATTCCCCACCGGGATCAGCAACTGTCCTTGGGCCTGATCGAAGGCGAAGGTCGACCAAAACGATCCGCCGCCGCGTTCGGAGCCTTGCTTCCAGGTCTCGGCTCCGATCTCCTTGCCGCTCGGAATGACGTTGAAGCGCCAACGCAGCTGCCCGGTCTCGACATCGAACGCCTCGATGACTCCGTTGGCGCCCCAATCCGCGCCGGCGGTGCCCATGAACACGAGCCCCTCGTGGGCGACCGGGGCTCCGCTCAACGAGTAGCCGTGGCGCTTGTCGACCATCAAAACATCCCACAGCAGCGCGCCGGACTTGGCGTCCAATGCAAGGAGATGACCGTCGGGAGTGACGCGCAGGAGCTTGCCCCGATAGATCGCGGCGCCGCGGTTGACCGACCACTTGGCCGAGGCATCGGGTGGACGTCGGTTCTCCCAGATCTTCGCGCACGTGGCGGGATTGATGGCAAACGTATTGTAGGGCGTCGTGATGTAGAGGAGTCCGTCGTAGATCACGGGTGCCGATTGGAATGTACCGATCTCGCCGGGTTGAAACAGGCAGACCGGCACGAGGCGCGCCGCGTTGCCCGCGTTGATCTGCTCCAAGCCCGAGAAGCGTAGACCGCCATAGCTCTTGTTGTACATGAGCCATACGGCATCATTAGCCTGGGAAAGCTCCGCATCGTCCGGTCCGGAACTGCTCGCGGTGCCGTGGACCGTGGGCGGCTGAGGAAATGGTCCGGCGGGATCGGCCGGCTCATCCAAGGCCACCGGCGCCGCGCCGGGCGGCGCGGTCATGAATTTGCCGAGTTCGCTGGCGGCGAGTGGGTCGGTCGCCGGCTGAAAGCCATTCTGCGAAAGGATCAGCGTGATCAGGTCGAAGTATTGTTCTCCCGACAGGGTGCCCGGTGCTCCCACGGGCATCGATTGCTGCATCTTTGTATAGAGATCCGATATTTTTTGATCGCCGTTCATCCACCGCTTTTGAAATGCGGGACCTTTGAGGGCAGGTGCCGCCAGTCCTTCCAGGCTCGCCCCGTGACATGCGGCGCACTTCTCGCCGTACACGGCGCGTCCGCTCAAGGCCTGCTCGAGGGTATAGCCCGGGGCGTTGTCCGCCTCGGGAACAGCACCGCGCACGATGTCCGCACACCCCATCAGCGCCACGGCCGAAAGCAGCAGCCCGCGCGTCCCGTTGACGAGTCTGCCTCGGCGCATCGGAGTGGTTCGAACGGCTGGCTCCGCGCGTTTCTCGAACACGTCATGGGGAGCGGCCATAGGGTTGCACCTGGGGTCGAGCAAGGTGGCCGCAATATAGCCTCGATTGCAGATGCAATGAAGGGATATTGCCGCCTCGGCACAGGCGGGCGCGTCCGCGGATGAGCGGACGGACAGCGCCCGAGGTACTCTGCTTCACGGAGGTCTGGTATGAACCTGAAAGCAATCGCCTTCGGCATCGTCTGTGCATGGATTGCGACACTCGGTCGCGCTGAGACGCCACCGGTCGCGGTGTCCGATACGGGATTTCCCTTCCGTCTCTTGAGGCAGCTGGCGCAAGATCACCCGGCGACCAATATCTCGATATCGCCTTACAGCGCCGGAGCGGCGCTGGGAATGATGGTCAACGGAGCGGCCGGGCGCACCAAGACGGAGATGCAGCAGCTCCTCGGAACGGCCGGCCTGTCCGCCGCGAACATGAATGCCGCGCATAAGAGCATCGCGAGCTCGTTGAAGGGCGGAAACGATCAAATCGTGCTCGAGACGGCGGATGCCATGTGGTACCGGGCCGGCACGAAGATCAATCCGGGATTTGTGGCGATCAATCGAGAGTTCTACGACGCGACGGTCGAGCCGCTCGATTTTTCCAGCCCCCACGCGGTGGACGTGATCAACGACTGGGCCGGCGAGAAGACGCACGGGAAGATCACGCGCATCGCCGATGGAATGATCGATCCGCGCAACACGCGACTCTTTCTCGCCGACGCGGTCTATTTCAAGGGAAAGTGGGCGCACCCCTTCAAAGCCGAGGACACGAAGGAGCGGCCATTCCATCTGCGCAGCGGCGCCCAAGACAGCGTGCCGATGATGGCGCAGAGTCGCAGCTTCGGTTATCTCGAGCGACCGGATTATCAAGCCGTGCGATTGCCCTACGCCGGCGAGAATCTCGCGATGTATGTCTTTCTTCCCGCAAGCGACTCGAGCCTCGAGGATCTCGTCGCAACGCTCAACGGCGATGTCTGGGAGGGATTGAGAAGAGATTTCAGGAGCCGGGAGGGAAGCCTCCTATTGCCGAAGCTCAAGCTCGAGTACACCGTCGAGCTTGCGCAGCCGCTGCAGTCGCTCGGAATGCAAGCGGCGTTCGATCCGAATACCGCCGACTTTTCGGGAATCGGCCCGAGGCTCTTCATTTCGGCAGCGAGACAAAAGACTTTCATGGAGGTGAACGAGGAGGGTACCGAGGCGGCGGCGGTCACGGGGATCGCCGCGACGTTGACTGCACTCACCCGGCCCGTCGAGCCGTTTCAGATGATCGTGGATCGCCCGTTCCTCTTCATGATCGAGGACCGGCCGACCCAGACCATCCTATTTTTGGGCGTCGTGTTCGATCCGAAGAGCGGATAGTCGGGAGAGCGCACAGCACAGCGGGCACGCCGATGGCGAGCAGATGGCGGCTTTCCGATGCAAACACCGGTGTCTGCGGGCTCGCGAAGAAATAGCAGACCATCACCACCGCGCGCGCGCAGGCGAAGTACAGGCAAAAGCGCGCGGGCGGCACCTCCAAGATCCACATCTTCACGAAGCCCTGGCCCAGGCCGTAGAGTAAGAGCGCGAGCAGAGCCGGCGTTAGCCACAGGAGAAGGGGTACTGCGGTCGTCGGAGCGGTCATGCACTCACTCTAACGCGGCGCCTTTTAGACTCGTTGCGCCGTTCAGGCACCGGCGTGACGGCGCAGAAATTCGAGCACGGGCGCCGCTACGATTTGCGGCGCCTCTAGAAGTATGGCGTGGCGTAGCGACGGCAGGATCACGAGTTCTGCGTTGGGCATCGAATCGGCGATCTGCGCGTTCAGGCGCGGATTGCAGCCGCCGTCGTTCTCGCCGGTGAGGACGAGGCTGGGATGTCGAATCTCGCCGATCCAAGGAGCCATCTCCGTCTCGGCGTATATGTCGAAAACGCTGAGAAATACTTCTTTGTCGGTATCGATGACCTGCTGCATGCGCCGTTCGATTACCGAAGGGCTGTGTGACGCGAACTCGGGAGTGAACCATCGTTCCTTGAGCGTCGCGAGCACGGGCGGAATTCCCTTCGCGCGCATCGCAGCGACGACGCCGCGCACTTTTGCAGCATCGTCCTCGGTGCGAAATGCCGCCGTGCTGTACAAGCCGAGCGACAGCACACGGTCGGGATAGCGCCGAGCGTACGCGGGACCGATCATTCCGCCGAGCGAATGCCCCGCGAAATGAGCCTTTTCGATGTGCAGCTCGCGGCGCAAGCCTTCCAGATCGTCGACGAGATCATCGAGGCTATACGGCGGGGGCCGCAGGGGCGAGCGGCCATGTCCCCGCAGATCGTAGCTTATGCAGCGGAAATCCTGCTTGAGATGCTGGATGAGACCATCCCAGCTGTGCCGCGAGGCACCTATCCCATGAATCAGAATGAGGGGAGGTCCGCTGCCTTCGACCGAGTAAGCCGATTGAATCGCGCTCATTTCAATCCGGATACTTGTCGGCCATCAACGCCCCGGCTGCACGGGGTACCACGGCGACGCTGTTCGCGACCGAGCGCATTGCGCGAATGAAATCGTTGCGCTCCGCCGTCATGTGCCGGTCGCCTGCATGATCGGTCTGCGCGGCATCGCCGTAGAGAAGTTGGGCATCACCTCGGTCGCGAATCGTTCGAGCGCCTCGAGCGACTCTTGGCTGCTGTGTCCAATATTGCCGTTCACGATGAGTTCGTTCACGCCAAGCTCTTCGTAAGCTTTGAGGCGGTCGATCATCTCGGATGCGGTGCAGATCAGCAGACTTTCGCGCAGTTGTTCTTTGGTCTGTTTGAGCGGCAGCGCCTTGATTGCACCGTGTTCTACGATCCCGGGGCCCGTAAATACGTTTTGAAACCGCCCATAGTAATCGTAGGCAAGGTCAAGTTTCCGGCGCGCATCAGCATCGTCTTTCGCAATACTGCAGACGCGCATCACCGCCAGGCGAAGATCACAGCCGGCTTCGCTGCAAGCGGCCTTGCCGCGCTTGAATGCGTCGACTTGCTCGCGCATCTTATCGATACTTGAATTGAGCGGCGTCGTTTGGATGTGAAATCCGCGGCGTGCCGAAGCCTCGATCGATTCAGGTGCGAGTGCGGCGATCATGATGGCCGGCGAACCGGCCGCGCGCGGCCGCGGCATCACCGTGATCGGCGCAAATCGATAATACTTTCCATCCCAGGCAACTTCTTCGCGCGCCAGAAGAGCCATCAGTACATCGAGCGACTCGTCGAAACGCTCGCGCGACTCCTCGATGGGCTTTCCCATTCGCGCCAGCTCGTACGCGAACGCACCGCGGCCGACGCCGAGTACGAGCCGGCCGTCGCAGAGGATATCCGCCTGGATGACCTGACCGGCGAAAATTCGCATGTCGTGCAACGGCAACTGGCAGACTGATGTGACGATCTCCAGATGCTGGGTGATCGAGGCCACTTTGACTGCGAACTGCAGGGGATCAGGGATCAAAAGGATATTGATCAAATGGTGCTCGGGAATCGTGACGCCGCGAAACCCCAGCCGATCGACCAGCTTTGCCTGCGCGAGCATGTCGGCATAAAGGCGATCGCCGCCGTAGCTCGTGTCCCGGTAGTAAGCCCCTAGGAAGTTGTTGAACTGCATCGGACCTCCGAATCGCCGTGGACGCTACGGTGCCAGACTGCCTCAATCGTGAAAAGCGAAATATTTTTGTCATTTAATTCGGTATTATCGAATCATGGATCTCGAAGAGCTGCGTACTTTTCTCGAGGTGGTCAGAGCTCAAAGCCTGGTGGCGGCCGCGCGTCATCTGCACGTCACTCCCTCGACCGTGACGGCCCGAATCAGCACCCTCGAGGAAAAGCTCGGCCAGAAGCTGCTCCACCGCCGTAAGTCCGGCGCAGCTTTGACCTCTGCAGGGTTCAAATTCCAACGCTACGCCGAACTCATGACCCAGGTTTGGCGCCAGGCCCGCTACGAGATTGCGCTGCCCCCCGGGGTGGAGGGCGTTTGCAATGCCGGTCTCGAATTCGATCTGTGGCGCAACGTCGGGAGCCGCTTTCTCGATCACGTGCGTGCACACGCGCCGGGCATCGCCACGGCGATGTGGCCGGGCGAGCAGCGGCAATTGCAGCGATGGCTCGAGATGGGATTGATCGACATCGCGTTTTGCTACGTGCCGCATGCCGGAGAGGAGTACACCAGCCGATTGCTGCTCGAGGACGAGCTCATCCTGGTCTCGGCGGGTGCCGATCGATCGCCTGCGCTCGATTCAACTTACGTCTACATCGACCACGGCGATGAGTTCCGGCGCCAGCATGCCGAGGCGTTTCCGGACGCGCGGGCGTCGCCGGTCACGATCGCCGCCTCTGATTGGGCGCTGGAGTACTTGTTGCGAACCGATTCAAAAGGATATCTGCCCTCGCGCGTGGCGGGTCCGCTGATTGGCTCGGGGCGCCTGCGCCCGGTACAAGGAGCGCCCTCATTCCTGCGGCGCGTGTATCTCGTCGAGCGTGCGCGGGCAACCGAGTTCTGGAGTTGGTATGAGGCCGCGGTTGCTGCGAGTAGTTCACCTGACTGACAAGTACTGCTCGTCGGTGACCTTCTCCAGCCAATCGACCCCCTTGCCGTCCAGCTTTCGCCCAGGCGCAGGGAGATCCACGATCGCGATATGCGACATCGCGGTGTTGGCGGTTGCGCCATGCCAATGCTTTTTGCCTGCTGGACACCACACGACATCGCCCGGACGGATTTCCTCCTTGGGTTCGCCCCAACATTGGGTCCAGCCGCAGCCTTGCACGGGTCCTTTTGCGGATGGCTGGGACCACTGCGCTTGATTTCCATGGCTGTTTCTCCTTCGATGCGAGGAGAACATGCTTGCCTGAGCTCACCCGGCGGGCGATGGCCACGCCGATCGATCCGGCGCCGATGACGACGATTTGGCCCATTCCCCGTCCTCCTCCATTCAGTCGATCTTTCCGCTTCAAGGCCAACTTAGCAGGTGATGCGCTCGCTGTTTAGATAACAGAATACACATAGGTCTATGAGCTGTGCTCATGAATGCCGGAGCGGTACCCCGCCGGCCGGCCGCCGAATGCACAGTGCAGATGAGACGCGGTCGAGGACGCTCGCCGGCCCGTGGCGCATAAGATACGGCCGCGAAATCCCCCCAACCAAACGACCGCAGTTCGGCTTTTCGAGCGCTCACCCGCTTCCCTGAACTGTGCCTGGTTGGCGCGCCGACGAGGTGAAGATGGTGGTGCTGGTCTCGAAATTCGCGCAGGAATTCCTCCCACCGAACCGTGGTTTGCCGGTGATGATCGGAGTCCTCCTCATCGCGCTGGCCGCGCCACTCGAGTGTGCCTTCGCGCAAACCGCTCCGGGTCCCAAGTACGAGAATGGCGTCACGCTCTATGGCGGTTACCGGTTCGGCGGGAGCGTCACCGATACGGCGAACGATGCGAGCATCGATCTGGGTGATGGCTCGAGCTTCGCCGTTGCCGGTGATATCGGCTTGGACCCTCACCGCCAGATCGAGCTTTTCTATAGCCAGCAGCGGACGACTCTGTCCTCCGGCGCCTTTTCATCGCAGGCGAATAATCGCGGACTCGTCCTCCACAACTACCAGATCGGTGGGACCAATTTCATCGAGGAGACCGGTCGCGGTCTTTATGTCATGGGAGGGCTCGGCGGGACGACGGCCACACCGGATCAGGCCGGATTGAATTCCGAGACATTCTTTTCCGGCAATGTCGGGATCGGATGGATGATCCCCCTCGGCGCCCACGTAGGAATCAAGCTCGAGGCCCGCGGTTACGCTATCCTGCTCAATCACAACGGAGTGCTCTTCTGCGGCGGCAATAACGGCTGCACCGTCGCGATCAACGGAACCGCCGTGTTCGAAGGAGAGGTGCTCGCAGGTCTCACGGCGCGCTTCTGATGCGCCGCCCGCGGTGCCAGCCACATGAAACCGACGATACTGGCACGGGAAACGGTCTACAGCGGCTATCTCACCGTCGAGCGGCTGCGAGTGAGGCTGGCGGACGGCGCTGAGGTGTGGCTCGAGGTGGAGGAGCACGGCGAAGCGGTGGTGATTCTGCCCTATGACGCGGAACGGCGTTGTGCGCTCCTCGCCCGTTTGTTCCGTGTCGCAGTCTTCGACACGACCGGGCAGGAGGTGCTGGAGGAGGCTTGCGCCGGGATGATCGTGACGGACGAGAACGCGCAGCCTGCGGCGCGTCGTGAGGCGCACGAGGAATTGGGGGTAGATCTTCGGTCGCTCGAGTTCGTCGGCCGCTTTTGGTCGAGCCCGGGCGTCTCGACCGAACGGCATTCGATGTTTCTCGCGCCCTACGCCCGCGCAGATCGCGTGAGTGAGGGCGGTGGCGTCGCGGGAGAACACGAGGCGATCACCGTGGTCGAGCGCACGCTCGCAGAGCTCGCGCAGGACGTCGATCAGGCGCGCATCGCGGACGGAAAGCTCGCGACGCTCGTGCTCGCGTTGCGGCACCGACGGCCGGAGTTGTTCGAGAGGCTACTTTGACGCACACCACCGATCTCTCGGCGATGCGCGCCGATTGGCGAGCCTGGGCGGACCGCCACTGCCCCGTATCGATTCGCGGCCGCCGGGCCGAGCACGCCGCTTGGGGCGGGCGCAACCGGACCGGCCAAGCAGCCGAGGCGTTGCGCTGGATGGACGTGATGGCGGAGCGCGGCTTCATCGCGCCGACCTGGCCGGCCCTTTATGGCGGCGCGGGCCTGGGCGAGCCGGAGGCCGGGATCCTCGCCGAGGAGCTTCGCCGGATATCCGCGCCGCCGGCCCTCAATTCCTTCGGCTTGTGGATGCTGGCGCCGATTTTATTCGAATATGGTACCGAGGCGCAGCGCCGCCGCTTCCTTCCGCCGATCGCCCGCGGGGAAATTCGCTGGTGCCAGGGATATTCCGAACCGAATGCGGGATCGGATCTCGCCGCGCTGCAGACCCGCTGCGAGGACCGGGGCGATCATTGGCTCATCAACGGCCAGAAGATCTGGACGAGCGATGCGCATCTGTCCGACTGGATGTTTTGTCTGGTGCGCACTGATCGGTCGGTGAAGCAGGGCGGGATTTCTTTCGTTCTCATCGACATGGAGACGGCGGGCATCGAGCGCCGCCCGATCAAGCTCATCTCCGGGGCCTCGCCGTTTTGCGAGACCTTCTTTACCGATGTGCGAGTACCCAAGGACCAGATGGTGGGGCCGCTGAACGGCGGCTGGGAGATCGCAAAGCGCCTTTTGCAATACGAGCGGCGCGCCATCTCGGATGCCGCCTTCATTGCGAGCGAGCCCTTGAACGAGGCCGTCGCCCGGCGGTGCGGGACCATCGGCCCTGCGATGCGTGAGCGCGTGGCGCGCCTCGACATGCGCGAGCACGCGCTGATCCTCACCCTCACGCGGATGAGCGAGGCGGACGGTGTGTCCCATCTCGCTTCCGCACTCAAGGTGGCCGGATCGACCCTTCGGCAGGACCGGCAGGAATTGCTCGTCGACGCCTTGGGCCTGCAGTCGCTGCTCGAGGAGAATGGATCGCTCGAGCCCCGCGCGATCGACCTGCAACAATGGCTGAGATCGCGCAGCGCGACCATCGAGGGGGGCACGACGGAGATCAATCTCAACGTGATCGCCAAACGCATCCTTCACCTGCCGGATGCCGGCTGATGCCGGTGACCGCATCCCCGCACAGGCCCTTCGTGCTCAGCGAAGAGGAACAGCTCGTCAGGGAGGCGGCCCGGAAATTCGTCGCTGAGCGGTTGCCGATCGGATTCTCGCGCGCCCTGCGCGATGATGATTCCCGGGCGCGCTTCGATGCGGCCGTTTGGAGCGAATTGGCCGCCCTCGGCTGGACCGGCATCGCGATCCCGGAGGGCTTCGGGGGAAGCGGCCTGGGTGTCCGCGCGCTCGCGGCCATCATCGAGGAAATGGGCAAGACGCTCGCTCCGCTGCCGCTCGCCTCCACGGCGCTGGTGGCCGCGACGGTGATCGGCCGCTACGCCGCTGCCGAGGCCGCCGCACGCTGGCTTCCCGGCATCGCCGCAGGAACCCTCATCGCGGCACTCGCCGTCGATGAGGGTTCTCATGACGGCCCGCCGGCAACGCGCGTGACCTCTACGGCGGGCGAACTTCGCCTGAATGGCGCCAAGCGCTTTGTGGCGGATGGCCTTGCGGCCAATCTTTTGCTGGTGTCGGCAAGACACCGTGACGAGGTCTCGCTCGCATTGGTGAGCGCCAACTCGCCAGGCGTCGAGGTGCATGCGCTGACCGCGATCGATGGCCGCGGAATGGCCGACATTCGCTTCGAGTCGGTGCCGATCGCGGACCTCCTGACCGATCTCGACGGCAGCAATCCGGTCGCGCATGCACTCGACTGTGCGCGCATCGGCCTGGCGGCGGAGATGCTCGGCGCCGCAAGTCGGGCTTTCGAGATCACGCTCGACTATATGCGCACGCGGCGTCAATTCGGCCAACCGATCGGGAGCTTTCAAGCGCTGCAGCATCGCGCCGCAAAGATGTTTATCGAGCTGGAGCTGACGCGCAGCTGTGTCGCCGCCGCCATAGACGCGTTGCACCGGGGGGCGGCTGATACGCCGCTGCTCGCCTCATTGGCGAAAGCATCGGCCGCGGAGCTCATTCGGATCGTATCCTACGAGGCCATTCAGCTGCATGGGGGCATTGGCATGACCGATGCGCACGATGCCGGTCTGTATCTGAAGCGCGGCCGGGTGGCGGCACTGCTGTACGGCGATGCCGCCTTCCATATCGATCGCTATGCCACGCTCAAGGGATATTGAGCTTCGCTCAAGCGCGCCTACTCAGCCGGTCCGCGCGTAGACGGCTGCGCCGCACCTTGCCGGCCTCGTCGCGCAGGGGCTCATCGGTAAATTCGTAGCTGCGCGGCAGCTTGTGCCTCGACAGTCGCTTGGCGACGAAGGCGCGTAGTTCCGACTCGGTCGGCTTATCGCCGCCGTGCTCCGTGCGGATGATGGCATGCGGGAACCGACCCCAAGTCCTCGTCGGGCAGGCCGATCACGATGGCCATTTCGACGCCCGGATGCTCCATGAGCGCCGCCTCGATCTCCGCCGGGTAGACATTGCTGCCGCCCGAGAGGATGAGATCGGTGCGGCGATCGGCGATGTAAAGATAGCCGTCTGCGTCGACCCAGCCGTAGTCGCCGAACGACTCGAAGCCATCGGCAAGCCGTCGCGACTCTGCTCCGAGATAATGATAGGTCTGGGTCGTGCCGGAAGGTCCACGCATGAATATCTCACCGACCTCGAGCGGCGGCAGCACGGACCCATCCGGACCGCGGATTAGAATCTCGCCGGCCAGGGCGCGGCCAACCGAGCCGCGGTGCGCCAGCCACTCGACCCCATTCAACTGAGTGACGCAGAATCCCTCCGTGCCGCCGTACATTTCCCAGATGCGTTCCGGTCCGATCCAGTCGATCCACATCTGCTTCAGCCACACCGGGATTGGGGCGGCGGTGTGCCAAATCGTCTTGAGCGACGACAGGTCGTAGGCACTGCGCACCGCGGGCGCAAGACGCGCGACCCGGCTCATCATGGTGGGAACGAGGTTGATCCACTCGACCCGGTGGCGCTCGATGAGCTCCAGCATCTTCACGGCATCGAACTTGGTCATGCCGACGACCGAGCAGCCATGGACCATGGCCGAGTGCGTGAGCGCAAACGGAAAATTATGATAAAGCGGCGCCGGATTGAGCATCACGCCGTCTTGCGGAAGGAGAAGCGCCGGCGCGCCAATGCTGAAGCGCGAGCTGTAGTGATCGACGATGATTTTGGGGCGCCCGGTCGATCCGCCGGACGTCATCGCCTTCCAGTGCTTCGCGACGCGGCTGCGCAGCGGGGTCGTGTCCGGATGGCTGCGGCCGAAGTCCTCGGGCAGAGCGCCGCCCGAGGCCACGAGGGCAGGGTCATGGGCAATCACCCATCGGGCACCCACCGTCTCGATCACCGGCACGAGCTCTGCTTTGGGCAGCCGCGGCGAGACGATCGCCGGTGTCGCGCCGAGTTTCCACAGGGCAAACGTCAATTCGTAGATCGAATTGCCGTTCGGAAGCGCCAGCACGACGAAATCATCCTGTCTCACGCCCGCCGCCGCCAAGGCGTGCGCTCGGCGCAATGCCCGATCGGCCAGCTCGCCCCAGGTGAGAACCTCCGAATCGTGACGGACCGCCCAGCGATCCGGGCCCAGGCGAGCGGCGTGATGGTCGGGGACGTCTCCCAGCAGCAGCTCAGTCATCGGGCGTTGCCTTTGGGCATGGGCGGGCGGTCAGCCGCTCTCCTTCCGCGCTTTGAGCGCCTGCTCCAGCCTCGTCCGCACACTCTCCGGCAGGCGGCTCACGTCGATGGGAAAGTTGTGCAGCAGCATGTTCTGTAAGTGGCCGATCTGGTGATTGGCAAACGATGTGCGCATCGATTCGCGCCGTCCCATGGCGTCCTGCGCGTTGTTGATCGACTCCTTGATCAGCTTGAGCACGAAGCGGTCGGAGCGCGCGATGGCCTTTGCGAGCTCGAGCGTCTTCGGGCTCAGCTGATCACGCGGTACGACATGATTGACCATGCCGTGGGCCAGCGCATCGGCGGCACTCAGCCAGCCGCCGGTGAACAGGAATTCCTTCGCCTTGCGCACACCCATTTCGTAGGGGTGGTTGAAGAACTCGACACCCGGCACGCCCATGTCGGATCCGGTATTGTCGCGAAAACGCGCATCCTCGGAACAGACGATGAGATCGCACATCCACATCAGCATGAGCCCGCCGGCGATCACGCTTCCTTGAACTTCCGCGATGACCGGCTTCGGCGCGTTGCGCCATCGCTCGGTGATCTCGAGATAGACTTCCTTCTCGCGCGAGTAATAGCTTTCCCAGCCCGGCCCGCCATAGTCGCCCCACAGCGTCACGCGCTCGGCAGAACCGGGGTTGGCGGCCTCCGTCATGCTCAGATCGTGACCGGCGCTGAAATCATGGCCGGCCGCTGCCAGGATGATGACGCTGATATCGTCATCATGGCATGCCCTGCGCAGGGCGGCGTCCAATTCATAGGTCATCACGGTGCCTTGAGCATTGCGCTTGGCGGCACGATCCAGAACGATACGCGCGACCTTGGGGGCGCTGAGCTCGTAGCGAACCTGCGTCAGGGGTACATCGGCGATAGTCTCACGTGACTCGGACATTACCCTCTCCGGGAGTTGAGATGGCCTGGGCGGCGGAAATAGTGACACGACCCCGCACCGAATAATACGCGGGCGTGCAAAGCTCTCTTGCTCAGACGCCTTGGATTCTCGGCAACACCTCGGCGGCAAACAGCTCGAGCATCTGCCATCCCGTCTTCGGGGACAGCCCGGAAATCAGCGGCGCCAGCGAGATCGGCGTCTTGCGCGCGAATTCCACCGTCTGCTCGGGGGTGAGCACGTTGATGAAGCCCGCGGCGCGCACCGACTCGACGCTATCCAAGCCATAGAACGGCGAGGTGGTCGTATTCACGTCGCCGGCCCAGGATGCATAGCTTTTCACCAAGTGAAGAATGTGCGATCCGATCTCCTCCCAGGCCGCCTCGGGGTCGTGGGTGACGTGAACCGCCGGACTGCTCGACATGACGGGCCCGGGCTCCCGGCCATACTTGCGGCACTCTTCTTCGTAAAGCGCGACGAGCTTCTGACAGGCCGGCGTCATTTCGGGCTGGAGCACCCACAAGCCGAGACCGTTTTTTGCGGCACGGCGCACCGCCGCGGGTACGCCGCCGCCGACCAAGATCTTGGGCGGCCGGCTGCGTGGCAGGGGTCGCACGAAGATGTGGCGACCGCCATGGTCGAATCGCTCGCCGCTCAGCGCGCGGATGATGACTTCGATGCCCTCGTCCATCAGCCGGGCGCGATCCCGGATCGATTTGCCGAACATGTTGAATTCAGCCTGGACATATCCGGCGGCGAGGGTCGTCGTGAGGCGGCCTTGGCAGATGATGTCGGTTACGGCGATGGTCTCGGCGACTTCGACCGGATCGTGCAGCGGCAAGACGATTGCACCGAGGATGATCTCCATCCGCCGGGTCCGCGCTGCGGCGGCGGCAGCCATCAGCGCGGGTGCCGGGTTATAGCCGTCCTCCGAGGCATGATGCTCGGGAAAGATGACGCCTTCGATCCCGATCTCGTCGGCAAAGGCGCACATGTCGAGCGCGGCATCGTAGAGCTCGGCGACCGGTGCGCCGAAATCCGGTGCCCGCATATCGAAGCTGATGACCGTTCGAAACTTGCGGTGTCCCACTTGACCTCCACTCGATGCGGTTCTGGCGGCCGCTTCGGATGTCTCGCGAAGGCGTGAGTTTACTCTCTCGGCTGGACGGTTCGGGATGTCATCCGGCGCCGCTTTCGATTTATGCTAGGGCGATGCGCATCAAGACTTTGATCGCGGCGGCAGCCCTGCTGGGGATGGTGGTCGTCGACGGCCGCGCCGCCGCCGCCAACGCACGCCCGCGCGTCGCCGATGTGGGTCTGAAGGTCGGCGTTCTCCCCGCAGGCCCGCTCGATGCGATCACGGATGTGGCCGGTGTCGAAGTCGGGCAGACGACCATCATACGCGGCAATGACGTTCGTACCGGCGTGACGGCCGTCTTGCCGCATGCCGGCAATCTGTATCGCGAGAAAGTGCCCGGCGCGATCTTCGTGGGGAATGGTTTCGGCAAGCTGGCAGGCGCTACCCAAGTCGATGAGATGGGCGACATCGAGACACCCATCTTGCTCACCTCGACGACCAGCGTACCGCGGGTTGCGGATTCGCTGATCACCTACATGCTCGGCCTGCCCGGCAACGAAGAGGTGCTGTCCATCAACCCCGTGGTCGGCGAAACCAACGACGGTTACCTGAGCGATATAAGAGGGCGGCACATCACGCCCGATGATGTGTTCGCGGCAATCCGGGGTGCGAAGGGCGGCCCCGTCGAGGAAGGCGACGTGGGTGCGGGCACGGGGACCGTCGTTTTCGGCTGGAAGGGCGGTATCGGGACGGCATCGAGGCGCCTACCCGCGAGCCTCGGCGGCTACACGGTGGGGGTGCTCGTGCAGAGCAATTTCGGTGGTGTCCTCAGCATTGCGGGCGCGCCGGTCGGCGAGGCGCTCGGCCAGTACTATCTACGAAAGGAGCTGCAACAGACGGGCACTGCGAAAGACAAGGCAGATGGGTCCTGCATGATCGTCATCGCCACCGATGCGCCCATGGAAGCGCGCAACTTGAAACGTCTCGCCGCGAGGGCATGGCTGGGTGTCGCGCGGACGGGCAGTTCGGCGTCGAACGGGAGCGGAGACTATGCCATCGCATTCTCGACCGCGCTGCAGGTTCGCATCCACGCCGATGAGAAGTCCCTGACGCGGCGCGTGGAAGTGATGAGCAACGATGCGATGTCGCCGTTGTTCCTGGCGGTGATCGAAGCCACGGAGGAGGCCGTGTACAACTCCATGTTCAAGGCGACCACGATGACCGGAAACGGCCACACGGTCGAGGCGCTGCCCATTGAAAAGACGTTGGAGATACTCAAAGAGCATCGAGTGATCCGTTAGTCGATCGGTGACGTAGCGGCGCCGGAGGCGGCGCGTTGTCGCGATAGACCGACAACTGCGGCGTCAACGCAATCAGCGCGTCGCCGTTATCCCCTGCAGTAACGACGGCAGACAGTTCGGGGGATGACGCGAAATATGGACGCAAACCGCTGCGCGATCGAGCCGCCTCCTGGCGATGAATGCACCGCCGTGGACGCGCCACCGGATGTTGTCGGCGGGGGCCGTAAACTTGGATTGACGACGCCCGTGCTGGCGCTGTCAGCGCTGGGATTGAGCGCGTGCGGCGGCGGCGGCACGGTCTCCCCATCGCCGTCGGCGCCGGCCACACCGGGCGGCCTTACCGCCACGCCGGGGAATAACCAGGTCGCCCTTGCCTGGACCGCGAGTCCGGGCGCGACCGGATACTCGATCGGCCGTGCCACGAGCAGCACGGGGCCGTTCGCCACGGCCGGCGAATCTTCCTCGACCTCGTTCACCGACACCGGCGTCACGAACGGTACGGCTTATTACTACGTCGTAGCGGCCTCGGATTCGAGCGGTTCGAGCGCGAACTCGGCGGCTGTCGCGGCGACCCCGGCAGCGCTGTCGCGCACCCAGGCCGCAAGATTCCTTGCCCAGGCCGCATTCGGCGGCTCCGATGCCGATATTCTGAACGTGCAGAACCAGCCGAATGGCATCCAGGACTGGCTCACGCAGCAGTTCGCGATTCCGGTCAATCCGTCCGGACAATTGTCGAATGTCGCGTGGATGCAGGCGAACGCGCTCATCTCGATCGAGTTCGATACGACCGGTGTTCAGAGCTCGTTCTGGCGCAAACTGATATCGAGCCCCGACGTGCTCCGGCAGCGAATGATGCTCGCGCTCACGGATCTGTTCGTCGTCAACACGGGAGCGACCACGCTCAACTATCGGGGGGCCGCCGCCGCCTATTACCTCGATCAACTCGAGGCGAATGCATTCGTCAATTTCAGGAGTTTGCTGCTCGCCGTGTCGCACACGCCCGCGATGGGCCAGTATCTGACCTTCCTCAATAGCGTCAAGGCCAATCCGGTTACGGGAACGAGTCCGGATGAGAACTATGCGCGCGAGGTCATGCAGCTCTTCTCCATCGGCGTCGTCCAGCTCAATCTCGACGGAACGCCGCTCGCCAATCCGAGCGATCCGGGGGTGGCACTCGCGACCTATGGCCAGACGGACGTGCTCAATATGGCGAAGGTGTTCACGGGCTGGAAGCTTAACGCCGCCGCGTCGGCGTATCCGGGCGCATCGGCGGCCACCGACATGATCAACAATCCGGCCGGATTCGACACCACCGAAAAGTACGTGCTCGGCAAGACCATCGCCGCCGGCTTGGACGGCGAGCAGACGCTCGAGGCGGCAATCGACATTCTGATGCAGCATCCGAACATCGCGCCCTTCATCTCGCGCCAGTTCATACAGCGCCTCGTGACGAGCAATCCGTCTCCCGATTACGTCTCCCGCGTCGCCGCTGTGTTCCAGTCGACGCAAGGCGACATGAAATCAATCATCACGGCGATTCTGACGGACGCGGCGGCGACATCCGATGCGCTGTTGTCGAACCCGCAGGCCGGCAAGCTGCGTGAGCCCGTCGTGCGCTTCATTCAATGGGCCCGCACCTTCCAGTTGAATTTCGCCGCGGGCGATGCGGCCGCATGGGCGGGCATCGGCGACCTCGCGAGTCCTTCGTACGCGCTCGCCGAGAGTCCACTGCAGTCGCCCAATGTGTTTTTCTTCTTTCAGCCCGGGTATCTCCCGCCACAGACTGCGCTCGAAGCCAACGGTATCACTGCGCCTGAGTTCGGCATCACGAACGAAAGCTCGGTCGCCGGCTACATGAATTTCATCACGAAGCTCGTTGCGAACGGCATCGGCGGCGTCGCGGGAAACTACGGCGCGTTGCAGCCCCTGGTGAATCAGGCCGGCAATTCCGCCGCATTGCTCGCCGAGCTGAACGTGCTGCTCGCCGCCGGGCAGATCTCGGCTGCGACCTTGAGCCTGATGCAAGGCGCTCTCGACACGATCGATGTGAGCACGCCGACGGGGGCGAACAACCGGCTGTACGCGGCGCTGACGTTCGTCATGTGTGCTCCCGAATATCTCGTTCAGAAGTGAGGAAATCCGCCGTGACCCAGCCCGCATCGCGACGTGAATTTCTGAAGCTCGCCGCCGCCCTCACCGCCACGCGCTTCGCGCCGCCGCTCGCCCTGAACCTCGCGGCGCTCGGCGAGAGCGCCGCCGCCGCCGCCACCGATTACAAGGCGCTCGTCTGTGTGTTCATGATCGGCGGCAATGACAACTTCAATACGCTCGTTCCCTACGATGCCGCGAACTTCGCGATCTACACCCAGCAGCGGCCGGCCATCGCCACGGCCATGAGTGCCTTGACACCGACGCTGCTCACTCCCGCGACGCCCCTTCCCGGCGGCGAGCAGTTCGCCTTGGCACCCGCTCTCAGTCCCCTCCTGCCGCTGTTCAACGGTGGACAGTTGGCGGTCATGCTGAACATCGGCACGTTGATCGATCCGATCGCATCGGCCGCCGCGTACGCCGATGCGCCGGCCGCGAGCCTGCCGCCCCAGCTCTTCTCGCACCTCGATCAGCGCGCCTTTTATCAGGCCGAGGGCCCGGTCGGGAACACCTCGGGCTGGGGTGGCCGAATCGCCGATAGGTTCGCCGCGGGTAACGGCAACGCCCTGTTCACGTGCATCTCGCCGGCCGGAGAGAGTCTCTTCCTCACCGGTCTCAGTACCGAAACGTACTCCATTTCGCCGACCGGCGGCGCGATCCCGATCCAGGGCATCGTTGCACCGTTGTTCGGCTCCTCGGCCTGCCAGGCCGTGATGAAGACCTTGACCACGGCGCAGCGCACCGACTCCAGCGGCAATCTCGCGAATCTGTTCGAGGCGACCTACGCCGACGTCGTCAGCCGCTCGCTGGTAGGACAGCAAATTCTCGGCGCTGCACTGCCAAAGACGACCGTGACGACGTTTCCTGCGACGACCAAGACGAATCTGTCGGCCCAGCTGTCGATGGTCGCCCGGGTTATCGCGGCGAGAGACGCAGCCGGCGTGGGTGCGACCCGCCAGGTGTTCATGGTCGGCGCCGGCAACTTCGATACCCACAACGCCGTCGTCACCGACCAGCCGCCGCTCTTATCCGATGTCGCGGTCTCGATGGCGGCCTTCTACGCCGAGATGAATGCGCTCGGATTGCAGAACAACGTCACGAGCTTCACCGTCTCGGACTTCGGGCGCACCCTGAATTCGGATGGCGACGGCTCGGATCACGGCTGGGGAAGCGTCCATTTCGTTCTCGGCGGGGCCGTGAACGGCAAGAGCTTCTACGGCACGGCGCCTGTGCTGCCCCCGAGCCTGACCACGCCCGGCCCGCTCGACGTAGGCCGCGGCCGCTTCATACCGACCATGGCGGTGGATCAGTTCGGTGCGACCTTGGGCTCCTGGTTCGGTGTCGGGGATTCCGACCTGTTGACGATCTTTCCGAATCTCTCCAATTTCGACGCCGGCACGCGCAACGTCGGGTTCATGCAGGCCCCGGCCTAGAGGGCGAAGCCGGCTCACGGCCGCCCGTCTGATTCTTTATGATCGCCGGATGGCGCGCTGGTCATGCGCCGAGGTGTATTTTCCATGAACGCGCTTCAGCTGCCCTCGTTTCAAGACGTGGCTTCGGCCGCGGATCGACTCAACGGCCATGCCAACCGTACGCCCGTCATCACCTCCCGCACGGTCAACAGAGAGTTCGGCGCGGAAGTGTTCTTCAAATGCGAGAATTTTCAGCGGTCGGGCGCATTCAAGTTTCGCGGTGCATTCAACGCGTTGTCGAAATTCGACGCGCATCAGCGGCGCGCGGGCGTCGTCGCCTTTTCCTCCGGCAATCATGCCCAGGCGGTCGCGCTATCGGCCGGGCTGCTGGGTATTCCGGCGACCATCGTCATGCCCCACGATGCGCCGGCGGTGAAGGTGGCCGCCACCAAGGGCTATGGCGGCAAAGTCGTCGTCTACGACCGTTACACGGAAGATCGCGAGCAAATCGGCCGCGACCTCGCGAAGGAGCACGGCCTTACGTTGATTCCACCCTACGACCATCCTGACGTCGTCGCCGGACAGGGAACTGCGGCCATGGAGCTCATTGAGGAGGTCGGGGCGCTCGATGCCCTTTTTGTGTGTCTCGGGGGCGGAGGTCTGCTCGCCGGTTCCGCACTGGCCGCTCGCGCCCTCGCGCCACGTTGCAAGGTCTATGGCGTGGAACCCGAGGCGGGCAACGATGGGCAGCAGTCCGTTCGCGCCGGCGTCATCGTACACATCGCGACGCCCCGGACGATCGCCGATGGCGCGCAGACGCAGCACTTGGGCGAGTACACGTTTCCGATCATCCGTCGCGATGTGGAGGACGTGCTGACCGCATCGGACGCGCAGCTGGTGGATTGCATGCGCTTCTTGGCTGCGCGCATGAAAATGGTCGTCGAGCCGACCGGCTGTCTGGGTTTCGCCGCCGCCCGCGAGAGGACATCCCACTTGCATGGCAAGAGAATCGGCATCCTGATCAGCGGCGGCAATATCGATCTCGAGCGATACGGTGCGCTCCTGAAGAACTGATGGTCGGACCTATAGGCGGTATCCTGCACTCATGACGGAACTTCTGATTCTCGACGGCGAGGCGATCCATCGGGCCCTCCCGATGCGCGATTGCATCGATGCCATGAGCTCGGTCATGCGCTGCGTGTCGCGTGGCGGTGCGCAGATGCCATTAAGAACCATCCTCGAGGTGCCGGGATCCGATCTGCTGTTCGGCGCGATGCCCGGTTGCCTCGACGAGCCCGCCTCATTCGGAGCGAAGTTGCTGTCCGTCCGCTCGCAGTCCTCGACCGGTCCCGGCCCCTCGCACCTCGGCGTATTCGCGCTCTTCGATGCCGCGACCGGCAAACCGGTCGCGATCCTCGACGCCTCGGAGCTGACGGCAATCCGTACCGCCGCTGCGAGTGCCGTGGCAACCCGGGCTCTCGCCCGCGAGGATGCGGGCATCCTGGCAATCCTGGGAACCGGAGAGCAGGCGGCGCGGCATCTCGAAGCGCTCGCGATCGTGTGCCCGCTGCGCGAGGTTCGTGTTTGGGGACGAAACGCGGATCGGGCGGCGGCGTTCGTCGCACGTCACGCGTCATCTCAGAGTGCCCCGGTCCTGGTCCGAGCGGCGGTGCGCGAAGCCGTTGAGGCGGCCGACATCGTTTGTACGACGACCGCCTCACGCGAGCCCATTTTGAGCGGTGAGTGGCTGTCGCCGGGAGCGCACGTCAATCTGGTCGGGGCCAGTATCGCGGCCGCACGCGAAGCGGATGACGCGGTGGTCGCACGCTCGCGATTCTTCGTGGATTTCAAGCCCTCGGCGCTTGCTCAGGCGGGTGAGTTGCGGCATGCCATCAAGTCCGGGGCGGTGACCGAGCGTCACATTCAAGGCGAGATTGGCGAAGTGCTCGACGGCGTCGTCGCCGGCCGCACCGGCCCAACCGATATCACCGTCTACAAATCCCTCGGGATCGCGGCGCAGGATCTCGCCGCCGCGCATCGGGTTTACCAGCGCGCGTTGCAGTCGGGGCTCGGACTGCGCGTGCCGTTCTAGGATCTCGAGGATCTCGACCCACGATGCACGTTCGCCTCGAAGTCTAACAACCTCGCGCGTCGAAATCGGAGCTCGCGGGTATGCATGGCGGCCTGGTCAAAATACGCATCGCCGCACCGGCAGCAGATAATGCGGCCAATAGGGCCCTGATCGAATTCGTGGCGCGCCGGCTCGGCGTTTCAAAGCATTCGGTGCGGATCGTTTCGGGCGCTGCCAGCCGGCGCAAGATGCTGGAGGTGGAGGGAGGAATCTCGCGCGATGCGCTCGCCGCCCGGCTGGTTGGAGGCGCGTGAGCTCATCGCTCGCCGCGGGATTTCCTCTGCTCGGCCAGCCTTGTCTTCGCCGCTTCGATGAGCGGCATGAGCTTCTCCTGCACGATCAGCGCGTTGTAATGCTCGGCGATGCTCGCGATCCGCCCGTCGCGAATCCGGAAGACGAAAACGTAGGAATTGCGGTACTCCTGACCATTGACCAGGATGCCCTCCGACTCGGCCTCGGCGACCACCCGATCCTCCTCCGAAGTCAGTGAATGGATCGTGAACTCGAGCGGACGAGCGCACATTACCGCGAGCAATTTGATCAGATGCTGGTAGCTCGCCTTGTCCATCGTGCCGCCCGTCGTGATCCAGCCGGTCATGTCGGAGGTGAGCAAATCATCCGGCAGGTCGCCGTTGCTGACCGCCCTGAAGTATTCGCGAGCCAACGTGTGATTCTGTTCTTTCAACGGGTCGTTCTCCGAAGCCGCGAGCGCGCCGGTCGCACTCGAGCGATCACGCGATCACCCGAATCATCAGCACTCGAACGGCCTACAGCGGATACTGGATCATGGAGAAGGGTAACATTCCGGGGGTGGCGGAGGGCGTTGGCCTCGCCGCTGCCATCCGCATTCGGGAGCGAAAAATGAAAAAGAACGCGCTACGGGCGTCCCTCGCATCGCTCGCGGTCACCTCACTGCTGGCGGGCGCACTCGGTGGCATCGCGGGGGCTGCCGTCGACCCGGCGGCGGATGACGCGGCCATGCGCAAGGCCGACTCGGATTGGGCCGCGGCAGGGCGCGCCGCCAATGTCGATGCATGGATGTCGTTCTACGCCGGCGATGCGATCGTCCTTTTACCCAATGAGCCGCTCGCGAGCGGTCGGGAGCCGGTTCGCCACGCCGTGACACGCCTCCTGGCACGGCCGCACCTCTCGATCGCATGGCGCCCGGTCGAGGTCAACGTCGCCCGGTCGGGCGACCTCGCTTTCCTGATCGAGGCCTATGATCTGCGTTACGACGACGCGCACGGGGCGCGGGTATCGGATCGAGGCCGACGGCTTGCGACTTGGAGAAAGCAAACCGACGGCGGCTGGAAATGCATTCTGGATACGTGGAATTTGGACGAGCCCGCGGCACCGTCTTCGGCGGTATCGCCGGCCGTTGCCCAAGGCACCGCACCCCCGGCCGCGCCCCTCTCGCAAACGCCGCCGCCACCGGCGGCTCCGAAGCCTGGAACACCGGCGCCGGCGCGCGCGGCGGCTTCGAAGTACGGTGAGATGCCGGTCGAGTACGAGCAGGCCATCCGGCAGTACTTCCAAGAGCACCTGAAATATCCGGAGTCCGTCCAATATGGGGAGATCACGACACCGCGGGAGGGGTACACCACAAAGGTCACCGGGGGCTTTCTGATGAGCGAGCAGCGTGAATACGGTTGGACGGTCAAAGCGACCGTCAATGCCAAGGAATCGGAGGACGGCTACGTCGGCCCGAGGACTTACACATTCCTCTTTCGGGGCGAGGAGATTATCGATGTTCGCCTGCCGTTGCCGGGAATGCGATGAATCCAGGGAGCGGCGATCCCGGCGGCGGCCTTAAGGTTCATCGGGTGCCGGATCAGGCGCTCGTCATTTTCAGCAGACGGCGATCGACCGGCATGCGCCGCAACGCGACGCCGGTCGCCGCGTAAATGGCATTGCGCAGCGCAGGGATCGAGGCGGTCGCGCCGGTCTCGCCGATGCCGCCCGGCGCTTCTGCGCTTTTGATCACATGGACATCGATCGGGGGCACCTCATCGATGCGCAGCATCCGGTAGTCGTGGAAGTTGGATTGCTGGATCCGGCCGTTCTTCAGCGTGATCTCACCGTAGAGCGCGGCGGTCAAGCCGAACACCAAACCGCCCTGAACCTGAGCCATTACCGTGTCCGGGTTGACTGCGATCCCGGTGTCGACCGCGCTCGTCACGCGCCGCAGCTTCACTTCGCCGGCGGGGTCCACCTCGCATTCCACGACGGTGGCGATGAAGCTCGCAAAGGATATCTGCGCTGCGACGCCGCGCCCGCATCGCGGCGGTAACGGAGTACCCCAGCCGGACTTGTCGCGCACCAGATCGAGCGCTGCCTGCAAGCGGGGCGTCTTGTCGAGATGGGCGCGGCGAAAGGCGATCGAGTCCTGGCCCACCTTGCGGGCCAGCTCCTCCACGAAGCTCTCGATGGCAAACACGTTGTTGTTCGGGCCGACGCCGCGCCAGAAGCCGGTGATGATGCCCGGTGGCTCCTCCCGGTTGAATTCCACCCGAAGGTTGGGAATGTCGTAGGGAATATCCTGAGCCGAGTCGACCCCGTCGGGATCCACACCCTTCTGAAAGAAGGGCGGCAGGAACCGCGCCATCACGGCGGAGCCGGATATGCGGTGTTTCCAGCCGACGATTTTCCCGCCCGAAAGGCGCGCCCAAAGCAGGTCCCGGTAGGCCGGCCGATATACATCGTGGCGGATGTCCTCCTCGCGGGTCCAAACCACTTTCACGGGCCCATCGACATGCTTGGCGATGCGCGCGGCGGTGTAAGCCATGTCCGGTTCCAGCTTTCGGCCGAAGCCGCCGCCGATCAAGTGATTGTGGATGGTCACTTGGGCTTCCGGAAGCTCAGCGGCCTTGGCGACGGCGGCATGGACCCGCTCCATGACCTGCGTTCCTATCCAGGCCTCGGCCGAGGCCGGGCGCACATGGACCGTGCAGTTCAAAGGCTCCATGCAGGCGTGCGCAAGCAGCGGCATCTCGAAGTCGGCCATGAGCACCTCGCTCGAGCCCTCTCCGCCCGCCCCCCATGCGCTCTTGAAATCGCCGACCTCCTTTGCCACCGCGCCCTCGCGCTCGCTGGCGCTGCGCAGGCGCGACCAGATCACCTCGGAGGATATTCCGGCATTCGGTCCCTCGTTCCAGGCGATGTCGAGTGCCTCGAGCCCGCACTTCGCGGCCCACATGTGATCGCCGACCACGGCAACCAGATCGTCCAGCACGACGATCTGACGCACGCCGGGGACCGCGCGCGCCCGCGTGTCGTCGACATGCGCAACCGTTCCGCCGAGCACCGGGCAGGCGGCGGGCGTTGCAAACTTGACGCCGGGCGGCAGCGCGTCGATCCCATATTTCGCCTGACCAGCGATCTTCTCGGGCGTGTCGAGACGCTTCAGTGACCGGCCGATCAACCGGAAGGCACTCGGATCTTTGAGCGGCGGGTCCTTCGGTGGCGTGACCGCCGCGGCGCGGCCCGTCAATGCGCCATAGTCGAGGGTGCGGTGCGTCCGGTCGTGGATCACTTTGCCGTTCTCCGTGCGGCATTCAGCCGCAGCCACGCCCCAGGCGCGCGCCGCGGCCTCGACGAAACAGGCCCGCGTGGCGGCACCGGCCGTACGCAGCGGTTTCCAGAATGCGCGGATGGAGTTGGAGTTGCCCGTCGCTTGGATGCTCAGGTCGGGGTTGGCGTAGAGTTTCTCGTCGGGCGGGGCATGCTCGACCTTCACCCGGGCCCAATCCGCATCCAGCTCCTCGGCGAGGATCATCGAAATGGAAGTATAGGTGCCCTGGCCCATCTCCACCTGCGGCATGATCAGCGTGACTTCCCCTCGAGGGTCGATCCTGATGAAGGCATTCGGCGCGAACGTCGCGGCGCTTGCGGCGGCGCGAGCCGTGCGCATTGGGACGGAAAACCCGAGCATGAATCCCGCCGCGGCCGACATGCCGAGGAAGCGGCGACGCGACGCGTCGAAGGGCTCAAGCATGGTCATCGGGCGCCTTTGCCGCGTGTTTGATCGCCTGCCGGATTCGCACGTAGGTACCGCAGCGGCAGATGTTGCCGGCCATGGCTGCGTCGATGTCGGCATCGCCGGGGTGCGGGTTGGCCTCGAGCAGCGCGGTGGCCGAGACGATCTGGCCCGACTGGCAATACCCGCACTGGACGACTTCAAGGTCCAGCCACGCCTTTTGAATTTTCGCCCCGTTCGGCGTAGCGCCGATGCCCTCGATGGTGGTGATGGCTTTCGATCCAACCGCGCTGACGGGCAGGACGCAGGAGCGAACCGCCGTACCGGCCAAAAGCACGGTGCAGGCGCCGCACTGCGCGATGCCGCATCCGAATTTGGTGCCCGTCAGTCCCAGCACGTCGCGCAACACCCAAAGCAGCGGCATATCGGCAGGCACGTCGGCCTCCCGTCTGTCGCCGTTGATCATCAAGACGATCGTGGCCATGGCTGCTGCTGCCTCCTACCTCAGCGTGCCGCGTGCTCCTCGTCCTTCGGGCTGCGCGTTTCGCGGACGGGAAGTCGCCAGTTTGGACGAATGAAATGGCAGGTGTAGCCGTCCGGATAGCGCTCGAGGTAATTCTGGTGGTCAGGCTCGGCTTCCCAAAAGTCGCCCGCCGGGACGACTTCGGTTACGACCTTTCCCGGCCATAAGTCTGAGGCGTTCACATCGGCGATCGTGTCCTCGGCGACTCGCCTCTGCTCCTCGTTCGTATAGAAAATCGCAGAGCGATAGCTCGTCCCCACATCGTTGCCTTGACGGTTGCGCGTCGTCGGGTCGTGGATCTGGAAGAAAAACTCCAGAATTCGCCGATAGCTCACCTTGGCGGGATCGAATAGGATCTCGAGCGCCTCGGCGTGCGATCCGTGATTGCGATAGGTTGCGTTGCGTACGTCGCCTCCGGTGTAGCCGACCCGAGTCGACAGCACGCCGTCATAATGGCGAAGGAGGTCCTGCATGCCCCAGAAGCAGCCGCCCGCGAGAATGGCTCGTTCTGTTTTCATTGAACAATCTCCACTTAAGGTGTGTTGCCCAGGCTAGCTCCGTATGCGCTCTGTGTCGACAGCACGCGCAGATCGAAGGCTGTTACACGCTTCCGCGGCGCCACATAAGCCCTCCATGCGGTTAGGATATCCTGCGCTGCGACTCTTGGAGTGCCCGCCGGGGCGAGGCGAGCCGACACCAGATACAGGGTGCTGATGATACCGACCATTCAGGTCCTGGTTTTGCTCTTGGTCGTGATCGCCGCCGTGGCAGTCGTCTCGGCGCGCCTCGAGATTCCGTCGGCGATTCTGCTGGTGATGACGGGTGTCATCCTGGCGCTCGTTCCGGGACTGCCGACGGTGAGGCTGGCACCGGAATTCGTCTTGCTGCTGGTGCTGCCGCCTCTCATCTATTCGTCGGCCGTGGCGATGAGCTGGCGCGAGTTCCGATTCAATCTGCGCCCCATATCGCTGCTCGCCATCGGCTGTGTCGTGTTCACGACCGTCGCCGCGGCCGCCGCGACGCATTGGCTGCTCGGCTTCTCCTGGCCGGTCGGCTTCGTTCTTGGCGCCATCGTGTCGCCTCCCGACGCCGTGGCACCGCTCTCCATTGCACGCCGGATGCAACTCCCCAGGCGGCTGCTCGTGATCCTCGAGGGCGAGGGTCTCGCAAACGATGCCAGCGCACTCATTCTTTATCGATTTGCGGTGGTGGCCGTCAGCGCCAGCGCATTTTCGCTCGGTCAGGCGGCGAGCACCTTCGCAGCCATCATCTTCGGCGAGATTCTTTGGGGCATCGGCGTGGGATGGCTCATGCTGCGGCTGCGGCGCTGGGTGCGGGATCCTCGCATCGAGATCATGCTCTCGGTCCTCACACCTTTCGTCGCCTATTGGCCGCCGGAGCGCATGGGCGGCTCCGGCGTACTCGCCACGGTGACGGCCGGACTCTATATCAGCTGGAACGGGCTGAGGTTGATCAGCGCCGAGACCCGGCTGCAGGGCATATTCTTCTGGGATTTTCTGATCTACGCGACCGAGGGGTTCGTGTTCCTTATCACGGGCCTGCAAGCGCGAACGTTGATGGCCGGCATTCACGGCGATTCCTGGTACGACTTGGCCATCTCCGCCGCCGTCGTCTGCGGCGTGATCATTGCCGCGCGCTTCATTTGGCTGTTTCCCGCGACATATCTTCCGCGCTGGCTCTTCCCCTCCATCGCGCGTCGCGACCCCTCGCCGCCCTGGCAGTGGCCCTTTGCGCTGGCATTCACAGGGGTCCGCGGAATCGTCTCGCTCGCCGCGGCGCTCGCGATCCCCTTCACCACCGACAGCGGCGCGCCATTCCCGGGCCGGGATCGGATCCTGTTTCTCGTGTTCTCGGTGATTCTGGTGACACTCGTGGGCCAGGGCTTGATGCTGCCCGTCGTGATTCGCGCACTGGGACTCGCAAATGCCGGCCGCCGCGAGCGCCAGATCATCAGAGGCGAAGAATTTGCGGCGCGCCGGCAGGCCATCGAAGCCGCGAGCCGGCGTCTCGATGAGCTCGGTGCAGAGCGCCAACTACCGGAGGATATCGTAAGGCCCTTGCATGCGCTCTACCACGAGCGGCTGAAGGACATCGAGTATCGCAGCGACAAGGTCGAGGCCCATCGAGAGTTGGTCGAATCGCACGATGAGATCGAATTACTGCTCATCGAAGCCGAGCGGCAACAGATCAACGACCTGTATCGGGCCGGTAAGCTCAAAGACGAAGCAAGGCGCCGGATCGAGCGGGAACTCGATCTGCGCGAAGCAAAGCTGATGAACGTTCGGGCCGAGGAGTGAGCGGCGCCGTATCGTTTGCCGAACGTCTAACCCGGCCGCTCGATCAGCGCCAAGTCCGAGTTCTGCTCGACGTTGTCGAGAATCAACTCCGAGCCGTCGGCGGAAATGTCGAAGTCATTGACCGTGAAGTCCGAAGGCAGCGCCGTTAGCGCGCGCTCGCCCCCGCCCTGCAGATCGATGGCCCAAAGATCCTTGTGACCGAGGTCGCCACGCAACACCACGAGGGCCGGCGGATCTCTCAAAATCACCAGCTGGCGCGCGCCGCGCGTCAAGAGCAGACTGGGGATCGCATATGGCCGCCCATCGGCGGCGACCGCTCGCACGGGGAACGTCGTGCCGATGTCGGGGCCGGAATAGACGAGGAATCGGCCGTCGGGAGACCACACCGGATCGATGGAATACTCGCCGAGCATCGCGACCGGTGGATCGCCGTTCAGAAAAATCCGGGTCAGATGCGGCTCGCCGTCGTACAGCACCGCGCAGACAACCGATTGACCGTCCGGTGCCCAGACGGGGTTTCCCGCCAACTTGAGGGACTGAGTCAATACGGTCAAATGCGAGCCGTCCGCCTCCATCGCGAGCAGACGCGCGCGTGCGCCGTCGTCGACGCTGAACACGATGCGCCGGCCGTCGGACGAGATGCTGGGTGCGCCCGTGATGCGGGCCCGCGCGTCATGCCAGATTTCGCGCATCTTGCCCTGTGTGAGGGTCCAGATGCCCTGAGCGCCGCCGCGTGAGGAGAGGAACACCAGAAACCCGGGACCGAGGCGGGGTGTGACCGCATTCGCGGCAATGAACTCCGGGCGGCCGGCGCTCGGCTTGGCGTCGCCGAGCCGCACCCGCCATAGACTCCCGTGCGGATTGGCGGTCGTCGCGACGAGCCGCTTCCCATCGGCGCTGGCGGCAAGCGAGGTATAGGTCTCTAGCCCCCAGGTCAGCCGGCGGGGAACCGGCCGCTCGGTGTCCAGACCGTAAATCCAAGGCCCGGAACCGTCCGCCTCGGTCATGAGGTACGCAAGCGTCCGTCGATCGAGCATCACGGGGTAGGCGAGGTGTGCGTCGTGATGAGTCAATCGTTCGAGGCCCGCGCCGGAGGGTCGGATGCGCCAAATGTCCCAATCATTCGGAGGCACCCCGCGCAGGAAATAGATGAAAGCACCATCGGTGGACCACAGTGGATAGTGGCAGTGCACGCCCGCCGTGGCAGCGTAGATTTGATGCGCTGAGGCCGCACCCCGCTCGCGCACGAACAGCGGATCTCCCGGCGCAGTGGTGTGATATACGAGGCGGCCATCCTGCGACCAGTCGAACTCGGCGGCGTCCTCGAGATACGGGCGCAGCGGTCCACCCTCGGTCGGCGCGGCATAGATGCTCACATCCCCTGGTTGCGTGCCGTCGCCGCGGCGGGTCCAGATGGAGACCAGGGCGGAGTCCGCCGAGAAGCCCAGTGTTCGAATCGACGGATTGGCGAGCTCTGCCAGCGCCCCTTGCGTCAGATTGTGGTACACGCCGCTGCCGATCTCGCCGGCCCAAACGTCGATCCGGCCGGCGCGGCTCGCGAGGAAGGCGACGTATTTGCCGTTCGGAGAGATGGCGGCCGCCTGCTCGGTGCCCTCGAAGTCCGACAGCCGTGAGAATTTTGCATTCGCCAGCGGATTGCGCCATGAGAACGTCCGGTCGATGACGAGCCAGGCAAGGCTGCCTGCGAGCAGCAGCGCCAACGCCGCGATGTGGCGTGCGCTCAGAAGCCGGGAGCGGGGCGGGGGTCCTGGCGGTGCAGCGGGCGGTGGTGCGGAAAGCTGCAGCCGGCGGGTTTCCCACCACCGGTCGAGCTCCGAACGATAGGCGAACACGGAGCCCTGCTTGTCGTGCAGATGACGGTGCACCGGCATCCCTTCACGCCGTTCCCACCGCTGCACCGTGCTCACGTCGCGTTTCAAGTAAACCGCGATCTTCTTCCAGGAATCGAGCCGGTCCGCCGGCGGATGAGGGGCTGCGGGATCCGGGCGGGCTTTAGGTTCGTCCAAGGTTCACTCCGAACGTACGGGACCCGTCACGCTCGATTTTTGCATGGAAGCCCGGCCGGCGGCAAAACGCGGCAATGCACGGCACGCTTCCCCTCAACCCCGCGGTGCCGCGCTTTGCCGCTTGCCGCCACCTCCCGCCGGGTTTCATGGTGAACCTCGGTGAGCTCACACCACATGACAACCAGGAGATCGAACGATGAATAAGCAATTGTGGATCGCACGCGGGATCGCGGTTCTGGCGGCCGCTTCCAGCAGCTTCACCCAGGTGTCGGCAGCCGATCGGGAATCACCACCCCCAGCCCCGGTGCATTACAGCGGGTTGCTCAACGACTACACGCCGTCGGCTGCGGTGGTCAAGGGTGGTCCCTATGAAATGCGTGGCAGATGGTCGCTGGACGTGGACGAGCGACGGGGCACGGCCAGGTTCTCGGCCGCCCTGAACATGGAGGTCTCGGATTACGGCATCGTGCAGAGCACGGTCAACAAGGATGATCCGACCACCCGCAACGCCCACACCCACCACATTCTCATGACGGACGGAATGGTGTCCGGCGACTGGATGACCAGCTGCCCCTCGTTCAGTCCGCCGGTCAGCGACGGCTTCGTCGTGACCGGCCCGGCCTACATCACCGGAAACGGAGGGCCGCCGCCATTCGGAAACCCCTCGCAGGTGACGATCTGCGTGCTCGGGGCGAGCAATGTCGCGTTCTCGAATATCACCCTGACCTTGGGGCTGCCCGCGAGCGGCCATTTCGGCAAGCAGGCCATCCATGGGGTGGTCCTGAACTGCAGAGGGCCATGGGATCGCGAATCGCCTGACTGCGAGGTGCAGGAGTAATACGGTTCAACGGCGGGTGAAGCGCGCCGCTCCGGGCGCGTTTCACCCGCCGCCTAGCATCTCATCTGAGCCAGATGAATGTGGCGAGCGATGCGAGGAGGGCGGGCGGCATCACCAGACAGCCAAGCCCGAGGAATTTCCAGGCGCTCACCGCCTGACCTTCCCGGCGCAGGGCGACCAGCCAGAGGATGGTGGCCAGAGATCCGGTCACCGACAGATTGGGCCCGAGGTCGATGCCGATCAGGAGCGTGCCCGTGATATGGGGCGAGAGATGTGCGCCGCTCGCAACCGTGCCGGCGATCAGCCCCAGGGGCAGATTGTTGAGCACGTTGCAGAGGAGCCCGACGATCAATCCCAAAGCGAATCCGGTGGCGTGCGGCGCCGATGCGGCGCTCGACGGCAAGAACGTGATCATCGGCCCAAGAAGTCCGGTTCCCTCCACGGCTTCCACCAGTACGAACAGTCCGGCGACCAGGGGCAGCACGCTCCACGTAATGTCCTTCGCGATCACCCAGGGCGAGAGACGTCTCAGGATCAGGATCGTCGCGGCGCACGTGCAGCCTGCGATGAAGGTGGCTAACCCCAGAGGCCAATCCAGACCCGAGGCGATGAGCAGCACCACGGCCGTCGCAGCGATGCCGCCCGCCGCCACCCGGCCTCCGACAGAGAGCGCCGGTAGTGCGATCTCGCGCGAGCGCTCGCCGGTCAGCTCGCGGCGCTGGGCAAAGCGCAAAATCAGATAAGTCATGGCAATCGAAACGATCGATGCCAATCCGAACTCGGCCAGCCAGACCCGGAGCGATGGCATGTGAGCCCCATAGACCACGAGGTTCGCAGGATTTGAAATCGGCAGTACGAAGCTCGCGGCGTTTGCGATGAAGGCGCAGGTGTAAAGGAGAGGCAGGGGGCGGGCGTTCGCGCGTCGCGCGGCCGCGTAGACCGCGGGCGTCAAAACAACGGCCGTCGCGTCATTCGAGAGAAATATCGTGACCACGGTCCCGACGATGTAGATGAGCGCAAACAAGCGGGAGGACGAGCCCCTCGAGTATTTCGCGGCGAGCGCTGCGAGCCAGTCGAACAGTCCCTGATGGCGCGCGAGCTCGGACAGCACCATCATGCCGATCAGGAACAAGTAGACATCCACGCCCTTCAGCACGGCTTGGGCCGCGGCGGGTGCCGAAATCAATCGCGAGGCTACGAGCACCAGGGCCGCGACCGCGGGCCAGACGGCCTCGGGCAGCTTCCAGGGTCGGGCGACCACACCGAACACGGCGAGTGCGGCGATGGCCCACGTCACGATGTGCGCCGGCGAGATCAGCATCGGAGGAGCGCCGCCTCGATTCGGACGTCGCGGTTAGGTTTATTCTGGGTCATTTCCGTGTCCAACGCCGTCCTACAGGAAGACGCGATGACTTGGCGTGCATTTCTCTACAATCTAACGCACCGAAACGAGCGAGGAGACGGCCATGCGGATGGAAGGTCAAGACGAGAGCCAGAATGTCGAGGACGCTCGAGGCTCGAGCGGGTTTCGCCCCATCCACGGTATCGGACTGGGCACGATCGCCCTCGCGCTGATCGGCGGCTGGGTCTTTGGCGTCAACCCGCTGCAGCTTCTCGGTGTGATGAGCGGCGCGGGGACGGCGACCACCGCGCCGGATCAATCCCTGTCGGCCCCGCCCGCGAACGATCCCGAGGCGCGTTTCGTCTCGCAGGTATTGCGCAGCACGGAGCAGGTTTGGACGGATGTTTTTCGCGAGCGCGGCTCGACCTACGAGGAGCCGAAGCTGGTGCTGTTCCGCGACAGCTATCCGACGGCCTGCGGCGAAGGCCAGGCCGCCGCGGGACCCTTCTATTGCCCCCGCGATCGGCGCGTCTACATCGATCTGACGTTCTTCGATGAATTGAGCCGGCAGCTGGGTGCCCCCGGTCAATTTGCGCGGGCTTATGTCGTGGGCCACGAAGTGGGTCACCATGTTCAGAATCTGTTGGGGATTCTCGAGCGCGTCGACCAGCAGCGCTCGCGGGCATCCGAGGCCCAGGCGAATGCGCTCAGCGTGAGGCTCGAGCTGCAGGCGGACTGCCTGGCGGGTGTTTGGGCGATGCGGTCGCAGCAGGAGCAGGGCTGGCGGCTCGAGCCGGGGGACATCGACTCGGCGCTGAATGCGGCATCGCAGATCGGCGACGACACGCTGCAGCGGCGCTCGCAAGGCACCGTCGTGCCGGAGTCCTTCACCCATGGCACGGGTGCGCAGCGGGTGAGCTGGTTTCGTCGCGGCGTCGATTCCGGAAAGATCGAAGGTTGCGATACGTTCGCGGCGCAAAGCCTCTAAGGCTCGGCAGAGAGCAGGCCTTCCTCAATGACCGTCGAAGAATGATTTCGCTGCGGCGAGGCAGAAGGGCGGAACCAGCTTCACATGGTAGTCCGCGAGCACGGCCGCGTGCCCGCCGTCGGTGGCTCCGCCTGCAATGGCAGCGATCTCGACGGCCTTGACGGCGGCAGCGAATCCGATCTTTTCGTCCGCGTACGTATCGTCCGACGACGCTGAGGAATCGACATCCACCACGCTCAACACCGCGGCCGGGGAATTCACCGTCCAATACCGCTGCATGAGCTGCGTGTTGAAGAAAAACACGTCGGGGTCTTCGTTGCCGCCACACATCAACAGGGGCGCATTCGGGGTCCAGTCGCGCAGATCGTTCGTCTTGAGGTCGGCCCGCAGCGAGTTGGCGGGGGCGGAGCCGGGAAGCCCGGTGGTAATGACTGGAAAGCCGCCATCGGGATGGGCCTGCTGATCCTCGAGATACGCGAGCCGATAACCGTTGGTGATCAGGTAGGGGTTGCCGAATCCTTCTGCGAAAACGACCGCAAGGTCTGCCGGGCTCGTCGCCGGTGTGATCGAGGCATATTGCGGAGCGGGTGGGGTCGAGCTGAAGAGCGCACTCGACGGCAGGAGTCCTTCCGTGTAGATCGTGCTGATCGGGGTCGTGCTCGGCAACAGGCCTTCGATGTCGCTTGCGTACGGCGATGCGAACATATCCGCGGGCTGCGAGTACAGATTCCCATAGGCGTGCTGGTAGCCGTTTGCGAGGAGCGCGAGGTTTTCGGTTGCACTGGCATTGACCTCGCCCAGAAATATGGCATCGCCAAACGCGGCGAGCGTATACGGACCCGACATGGGCGCGGAGGCGGTAACCGTCTGTCCGGCGGCTTGGAGCGCGCGGTGCGTGGCCATCGCGACATAGCCTCCTTGAGAATAACCGGTCACATACAGCTTGTGGTTGTCGGTCACGGTCGGTGCCGCGGACAAAGGCAGGGCGCTGCGTGCCGCCGCGAGCGCGTCCAGCATGTCGTCCGCCTGCTGTGTGCCGACGAGGTACGGGTGATAGCTCAGCGTCGAGCTATCGTAGCCCGCATAGTTCGGCGCGATGACGATGTAGCCTTCGGCCGCAAAAACCGCCGCAAGGAGGAGTCCCTCGCCGCTGGCATTGGCGCCCGATAGCTGGGCGATGTCGTAGTCCTTGTCCGGCGAGGTGCCATGGGCGTATTCGACAATCGGGCGTGCGCCCTGGCAGGCGGCGCCGTTGCCGCTCGGCACCATCAGTGCGCCCGTGGCCGAGGTCAGCTCGGATTTGGCACCGACCGTCTCGTAGTTCAGCCGGTAGACGTTGATGGTGCAGACGGGCGAGTAACCGAGGGTCAGGAGCTCTTGTCCCAGGGTGTCGACGCCAAGCAGGGCCAGCAAATCCGCCGCGCCGTAGCTCGCGAGCAGTGTCGGCGGATTGGTGAGCAGCTCCCCGCGCTGCGGCGTCGAGGGGGTCGCCGTCGAGCTGCTGTCCGAGCCCCCGCAACCTGCGAGAACCGCGACGCAGAGCGCCGCGAGGGAGAGAACTTGAGAGGCGCGAGTCATGGCTGCCTTCGTGTGGAGACGTCCCGCCAGCGTGCCGAAAGCGCAGCCGACCGGACACGTCGGTGAGTCACCGGTTCACGTAGGATGAATACCGACACCAGGAGATGTCGGTACCGCGCAGCGTCCTCAGCGCGAGGCGGCGTCCGATCCCGTCACGGGAACGGGTAGCGGCTGATCGCTGACCCAGCGATACACGATACCGCCGAGGGCGCCCCCGACGATCGGCGCCAGCCAGAACAGCCACAGCTGCGACAGCGCCCAGCCGCCGACGAATATCGCCGGGCCGGTGCTGCGGGCGGGATTCACCGAGGTATTGGTCACCGGAATGCTGATCAGATGAATAAGGGTGAGACACAGACCGATTGCGAGCGGCGCGAAACCCTTGGGGGCGCTGCCATGCGTCGAGCCCATGATGACGAACAGAAATGCGAACGTCATTACGACTTCCGTGAGCAGGCATGCCGCGAGCGAATAGCCTCCCGGCGAGTGCTCGCCGTAACCATTCGACGCGAATCCCGCACTTAGGTCAAAACCCGCGTGTCCGCTGGCGATGCCATACAGGATCGCGGCGCCGGCGATGCCTCCCGCCACCTGTGCGAGGATGTAGGGCAGCAGGTCTTTGGCCGGGAATCGTCCGCCCACGCACAAGCCCACCGACACGGCGGGGTTGAGATGACAACCGGACACATGCCCGATGGCGTAGGCCATCGTAAGCACGGTCAGACCAAAGGCGAGTGCGACCCCGACGAAGCCGATTCCGAGATTCGGGAACGCGGCCGCCAGCACGGCGCTGCCGCAGCCTCCCAGTACCAGCCACAGCGTACCGATGAATTCCGCGGCGAGACGTCGTGACATTGCAAGCACTCCCTGCGCTCAAGTTGGGGGGATGACTCTAATTCCAAAGATCCGTGCAGTCCATTGCCCCATAGGGTACGCCCGTAGTGATATATCTGCAGGTGAAGCGGCCCGCGACGCCTCCTTACCCGGGACTTCCGCACGGCAGTCGCAGCGGATACTCTCGTTCGTATGAAGACGCAACCAACCGACAACGCCGGATTCGACACCGATGCGCGCGAGGCCGAGGTGCTCGGCAAGCCGCAACGCATCGCCCCTCTCAGATCCGACGAGTTCGACGCGGATGCGAAGGCGCTCGTCATCAACATCCGCGAATCGATGGGCCTTTCCGAGCATTCGGTCATCCCGGAGGTCTTCGCCACGATGCTGAAGCACCCCGGACTCTATCGCCGCCAGATGGAAATGAGCATCCAACTCGTCGGCAAGGATGCCGCACTTCCGCCGCGCGAGCGGGAGCTCGCGGTTCTGCGGGTCGGCTGGCTGTGCCGCGCGCCTTATGAGTGGGGCCAGCATGTCGAGATCGCCAAGCGCTATGGCGTGACGACCGCGGAAGTCGAGCGGGCGACGCAGGGCTCTTCGGCAGCCGGGTGGACCACCCATGAAGCCGCGATTCTGCGGGGCGTGGAGGAGCTGATCCACGATCAAATGATCTCGGACGAGACCTGGGGGGTGCTCTCGCGCACCTGGAACGAGCGCCAGCTGATCGAGTTCCCTGCATTGGTCGGGCAATACGTCGCGATTGCCTATTCTCAGAACGCGCTGCGCATCCGCTTGGACCCGGGCAGGAGCGGGCTGAAGCATCGCTGACATGCCGATCACCGGGGACCTTTACAAACAGATAGGACGCACGGGCGCGGGCTCGGTATGCATCGTCGCCGCCCACGACCGTAACACCGATGCGATCATGGGGCTGACAGCCTCGTCCTTCGTGACTCTGTCGTTCGAGCCTCCGATGGTGATGTTCGCGATCCAGCATAAGGCCGACAGCTATCAGTCGATCGTGTCGAGCCACGCCTTCGGTGTGAGCCTGCTCGCAAGTCACCAGCGGGACATCGCCGCGTTGTTCGCGCGCAAGGGGCGCGACAAGGCCTCGCGGACGACGCTCGAGCACGGGCGTGTGCTGCATGTGCCCCTGATCCCGGATGCCCTCGCGCAAGTCGAATGCTTGACCTCCCAGATCGTGATGAGCGGCGATCACGCGATCGTCGTCGGGCTGGTCGAGGCTGCGGCCACGCGCCCCGGCGAGCCGCTTCTATATTTCGCCGGAAAATACGGATCGTTCGTCCCGCTCCCCGATGTGTCGGCTTCGGGCTGACCTCGCGTCGGGAGGCTCGGGCGAGCAAGGATCTTGCGCGGGCGGTTCGCCGAAGCGGATGTCGGGTGCGCTATTCGTCCTGTTGGCGATCGGTTTCGGTGCCGCCGCCCGGGCCGGAAATGCCTATACCCAGGGCACTTTGAACCTGCGCGCCGGGCCCAGTTCCGAATATCCGCTGGTGGTATCGATACCGCCCAATAATCTGTTGAACGTGTACGGCTGTCTCAGCGACTGGACCTGGTGCGATGTGGATTGGGAGGGCAATCGCGGCTGGGTGTATGGCAAGTATCTGTATTACGACTACCAAAGCCGCCGCGTCCCCGTCCTGGGCTTCGGCGCCAGTTTGGGAATCGGCATCGTCACGTTCAGCATCGGCGATTACTGGGGCCGTTATTACACCGGCCGGCCGTGGTACGGCCGGCAAAGCTACTGGGTGCACCGGCCGCCGCCTCCGCGCTACCCTCGGCCCCCGCCCCGGCCGGTGCATCCTATCGCGCCGCCACGGCCCCCGCCGCGTCCTGATCCCCCGCCGCGGCCGAAGCCGCCGGTGAATCGGCCCTCCCCGGGGAAGCCGCCCTCCTCCGGGAACGGGGGTCGTCCCTCGACGGGTAGACCCACCACGCCCGGCGGCGGCGCGTCGCGACCGGACACGAAGCCTGCTCCCCGTCCTGACCCCAAGCCGGTCCCGGATCAGCGGCCGGGCTAGCGCTGAGGCCGCGGACGGCGCGGGCGGTCCTACTTAGAGCTCAGGTTGCAGCGGCAGGAGGGAGAGCGCCTTTTCGCTTTCTTTCTGCCAGAAGCCGCGCGAAGGCTCCTTGGTCAGCGTGACTTTCTGGTGGTCCACTTCGGTGACCCACGCGAGCCTGGGTTTCCCGTGGGCATCGTTCAGGAGAATGACTTCGTAAGCAGCCGTCGGCGCGATCATGGCGTCGATGCGCTTCGCCATCTGACCGGCCAGCTCCTCGCTGTCGATGATCAGCCCAATTTCGGTGTTGATGTGCAGCGAACGCTGATCGTAATTCCAGGAGCCGATGAAGAAGCGACGCCGGTCGAACACGTATTGCTTGCCGTGCAGTGAGTAGTTGCCGTACTTCGAAACCTGCGCGGTTTGTCCGCTGCCGCGGGTACTGTCGAGGCGGGCTCGGATCTCGTAGAGCTTCACGCCGGCTTGCAACAGCGGAACGCGTACTTTGTCGTAGCCGGACTGAGCCGCGAGGCTCGGCGCAGATTCCAGGGAATTGGTCAGCACCTTGGCGGTCGCGCCCCTGTCGCGCACCTTCTCGAGGAGCCCGAGCTCGTGGTCCGAGGGCACGAAGTACGGCGATACGAGCAGGAGCTCCGTGCGCGTATTGCCGATGTCCGCCTCGACCGCTTCGCTCATCAAGCGTCCGAGCTCTTCGCGCTTCTCGATGAATTGCTTCTCGGGACTGTCACATACGACTTTGGCCGGCGCCCAGACGAGCGGCTGGCGTCCGGCTATCAAGCTCGCATAAGGCTCGCCGGCGTTGATGCGCGCCTCGTAGTCGATGCCGCTTCCGCGCACCACCGGTATCGCGGCGGGCGGATGGTAGGGCTTTTGACCGAGCGCCCGGGCGGGGACCACGAGATCGCTGTTCCAGTACTCATCGAAGGTCTTCGACAGCGTCTGAACGATGGGTCCGCCGACGAACACGTCGTCATCCGCAAACTGCATTTGCGGGTCGAGCTGGAAGTATTCGTTGCCGACGTTGCGGCCGCCGATGAGGGCAATGCCGTCATCGGACACGAGCAGCTTGTTGTGCATGCGATAGTCCAGCCGCGACTTGTGAAAGAAGAAGTCGAGGTTGCGCAGCATCGCGATGTGACCGCGATAGTCGAACGGATTGAACACCCGCACTTCCATGTTGGGATGGCCGTCGAGCTCGAGCACATGCTCATCACCCCGCTTGGTGTCTCCGTCGTCGACGAGGATGCGCACTCGAACGCCGCGGTCGGCTGCATGCCGCAGCTCTTCCAAGAACAGGGTGCCCGTTTGATCTCCGCGAAAAATGAAGTACTGCACATCGAGCGTGCGCTCCGCATGTCGCGCGATCTGCACGCGCGCAGCGAGCCCGTCGGCGCCGGCCTGGATGAGATAGAAGCCCGAAAGCCCCGAATGTTCCTGCGAGAGGTCGAGGAATTGCCGCCCGAGCTTCGTCTCGCGCCCATCCTTCAGTGCCGTCGATACCGGCTTGCCGGTACTTTGCGGCGGCCGGGAGGCACAGCCCGCCAATATCACGGTGAGGAGCAGGAGAGCGGTGAGCGATGCGCTCCACGCAGTCCTCATGCAGCGGATGCTTTGCGGGTGGATTGGATCCATGTAATTTGAATGGCCGGCGGTCGGCCGGTTGCGTTGTGATCCCAACGGTGAATGCTGCGTAGGAAGGGCGCGCCCTGTCAATCGACAGTCGGGGTCGGAATCGGCCGACAAAGTGCGGTGAGAATTCCTACAGTGCTCAGACGCTTATGCGTGTTTGCGGCACCGACGCCCCAGCCTCGCAGGGCCGCCCAAACACGCGCGCGGCCCGTGCCGGCAACCCACCGCAGCGTGAAATCCATCAGCCATGCGTGCATTGCGGTTTGCTATGTTATGGAAAACAGAGGAACGACCGACCATGGCCAAGATTTCGAACGGCGTGGGCCCGAGCTACCCCCAGGTGGTGGTGCTCGTGGGCGCGACCGGCGACCTCTCGAAGCGCAAGCTCATGCCCGGGCTGTTTCATCTATCGCGAGCCGGGTTTATCCCCGGCTGTCGCATCGTGGGTGTCTCGCTGGATCAGCTCGACACCCAGGCCTTCCGCGAGGAGATGCATGGGGCAGTCGCCGAGTTCTCGACCCGCAAGTTCGACGAGGCGGAATGGAGCGCCTTCGCGCAAACGCTGACTTATGTGCCCCTGACGGCCGGGCCGGTCGCGCTCAAGGCGGCGGTGGACGAGGCGGAGCGGTCCCTTGGCAAGGAGAGCCGCCGGCTCCACTACCTCAGTGTCCCTCCGAGCGCGGCTCTGTCGGCGGTGCGCCTGCTCGGCGAGGCCGGGTTGGTCGACCGCTCGCGCGTCATCATGGAAAAGCCCTTCGGCACGGACCTCGCAAGCGCCGTGGAGCTCAACGCGAGACTGCACGAGGTTTTCAGCGAGGATCAGATTTTTCGCATCGATCACTTTCTGGGCAAGGAGCCGGCGCAGAACATCCTGGCCTTCCGCTTTGCCAACGGGTTATTCGAGCCCATTTGGAACCGCAATTTCGTCGACCACGTGCAAATCGACGTGCCCGAAACATTGGGGTTGGGGAAGCGCTCGGCCTTCTACGAGCAGACCGGCGCCTACCGCGACATGGTGGTCACCCACCTGTTTCAGATTCTCGGCTTCATGGCCATGGAACCGCCGACCTCTCTCGAGCCGGCGCCGATCAGCGAAGAGAAGAATAAAGTGTTTCGCAGCATGCTGCCCATCAAGCCGAGCGAGGTGGTGCGCGGTCAGTACATCGGCTATCGATCGGAGCAGGGTGTCGCTGCGGATTCGGACACCGAGACCTTCATCGCACTCAAATGCAGCATCGACAACTGGCGTTGGGCGGGGGTGCCGTTCTTTTTGAGAACCGGCAAGCGGCTTGCCGAAGGCCAGCGGATCATTTCGATTGCGTTTCGCGAGCCCCCGAAAAGCATGTTTCCCGAAGGGTCCGGGATCGGTTCCCAGGGTCCCGATCACTTGACCTTCGATCTGGCCGATGCCGCAAAACTTTCGCTGTCCTTCTACGGCAAGCGGCCCGGCCCGGGAATGCGGCTCGATAAGCTGAGCCTGCAGTTCGCGATGCACGATACCAGCCATATCGGGGATGTGCTGGAGGCCTACGAGCGACTGATCCTCGATGCGATGCGCGGCGATCGAACGCTCTTCACGACGGCCGACGGCATCGAGCGCCTGTGGCAGGTGTCGACCGCGCTATTGGAGAATCCCCCACCGGTACGAACCTATGCACCGGGCTCATGGGGACCGAATGCCATTCATCAGCTCGTGGCACCGTATGCGTGGCGTCTTCCCTTCGAGCGCGTCTGGCGCGATCCCAATGTTACCGGTGGCTGAGGGCCGCGTTACCAACCGGGCGAAGCCGCCTGGAGGAATTGCGTTGATACTGAGAGCCGCGGAATTCGCCGGCCGAAAGCATCGTGATCAGCGTCGCAAGGACCCATCCGCGTCCCCCTACATCAACCACCCGCTCGCCCTCGCCGAGATTCTGAGCGGCGACGGGCGCGTGCGAAGCGCCGACGTGCTGGCCGCGGCACTGTTGCATGACACGCTCGAGGATACCGATACCAGCCCGGCGGAATTGCGAGCCGCGTTCGGCCCCAAGATCACCGGCATCGTGCAGGAAGTGACCGACGACAAGAGACTGCCGAAGCAACGACGCAAAGAGCTGCAGGTCCTGCACGCCCCCCATATCTCCCGCAGCGCCAAGCTGGTCAAGCTCGCGGACAAGATCGCGAATCTTTCGGACATGATCACCAGTCCGCCGAGGGGTTGGTCGCTCGCTCGAAGGCGCGAATACTTCGACTGGGCAAAACGGGTCATCGATCAGCTGCGCGGGACGAACGCGAAGCTCGAGCGGCGTTTCGATGCGTTATACCGCCGGCGACCGTAAGTACGGCGTCTCCGGTCGCGACGGGGCGTGCCCTAAAAGCGAAGCTAGTTTCGGCTATTCCCCGAGAGCACGGTGACGGCGCGCTTGTCGCCCGGACCTGCGTAGGTCGTTTCCTGATAGGTCACCGTATCGCCCATCTTCACTTCCAGGGTGTGCATGCCGGGAGTGACATCCACCACCCGTGACCGCACGCCGCGCTCCTGTGCCTCCCCGGATTGCACGCCGTCGATGAAGATCAGCGAACCGGGAGCGATGCCGGTGACGATCAGCTCGGGCGGATCCGGCGCCTGCTTGCTTCGATGAAACCAGCTGCAGCCGGACACAAGGGCCAAGAGAATAAGAAGCGATTTTTTCAATGGGACACCTAGCCGTGCGACCGGGGGAGGTTAGCATGCGACCCGGCTGCTAAAAAGCGAACGACCGCACATGTCGCCGGATGCCCACGCGCAAACAAAGCGGCGCCGTATACTGGGTGGAGAACCTCAAAGGGCGGCCAGCGATGCGGGATGATGGCGATGCACCGATGCCGGCCGCCGGCGCGCTCGAAACTCCGGTCGACGTGGCGGAAGCCGCCCCGCCGGCAGTCCGCTGCAGGAATTGTTACGCCCGGCTCGCCGGGCGCTATTGTGCCAATTGCGGTCAGCGCGCCGACGTGCACATGCCGACGACACGCGAGCTCTTGCATGAGGCGCTCGAGGGCCTCACGCACTCGGATTCGCGGCTGTGGCGCACACTCTTGTTGCTGTGGCTCAGACCCGGGCAGCTCACGGAGGAGTTCATGGCTGGCCGGCGGGCGAGCTCGCTGCCGCCATTTCGCCTCTACCTCATCATCAGCATCGTGTTCTTTCTGGTCGTAGCCTCCTCGCAGAGTACGAATTTCTCGTTCCGAGCGCCTGAGGTGACCCCGTCCGAAGCGACAGAGGGGCATTCGAAGATCTGCGACGAGTTGCCAATCGATACGGGATATTCCGCGCTCGATCAGCGGGTCAAGCGCGCCTGTACCGAGATCAGGCGCGACAATGCGAGGGGCTTGAAGAAGAATCTCATCGCCGGCCTGCCGAAGGCCATGTTCGTCTTCCTGCCCCTGATTGCCTTTCTGCACATGCTTCTCTACTGGCATCCGCGGCGCCGCTACGCGGAGCACCTCTTGTTTCTCGTGCAGCTGCAGGCTTTCTTCTTCTCAGTGGGTATCGTGCTCATCTTGCTGGGAGACATCGCCGACCGCTCGCCACGGTTTGCGGGCACACTCGGGTTCATCCGAACGCTGCTGGGCTGGGGCCTGCCGGTTTACACCGTCATTGCGATGCATCGGGTGTTCAAGAACGGCTGGCCTTTGACCTTGCTCAAGGCATTCGCGCTGGCCGTGGGCTATTTCTTGGTGGCCGTGATGACGTGGCTCGGCGTCTTCCTGCTGGCGGCGCTCGAGCTCTGAAGGCTTCTGCTACCCCTAACGGAACGACTGGCGGCCGAAGTCGTAGCGGATATCGCTCGGCAGAAATCGGACCACGCAGTGCAGCACCAGCGGCAGCAGCAGGAAATCATCCACGACGCCGAGCACGGGCACCGCGAGATTGAGCGGCTCGATTGCATAGAAGGTCAAGAGGGCCGCGACCGGCAAAAGCCATAACGGCCGGTTCGGGTGCCGCAATGCATACCAGAGCAACCGGACGTCTTGAGCGCCCACACGCCAGAGACGGAGCAAACGGAACATCAGGCACCTCCGATGGGAACTTCGTGGATAGACCCGGTCGGCCTGGTCAAGGTTCCTTGGCACCGGCGATCGCTCATGTCCTGGCGTCCGGTCTGAGGCTCTGCATCGCCTGCGCGATGCGCGCCGGCGCATTCGGTCGCGCGTACAGTGCTTGCATGTAGCCTTTGAGTCGTGGAAAGGCTTCGAGCAACTCGAGCTCATCGGCCCAATCGAGGGTGTACGCCAGGACGAAATCGGCGACGCAGACCTTGTCGCCGAGGACGTATTCCCGGTCCTGCATATGCGCGTCGAGGACAGCCGCCATCTCGAGAAAATCTTCGCGTGCCAGGGGTACATCGCCCGGAATGCGCCGCTCTTTCGGATAGAGGTGTGTGTGTCGAGCGATGCGCCAGAGCGGCTGCTCGAGTTCGGTGGCTGCAAATAAGAGCCATTGGGTCATCCGGCCGCGATCCTCGAGGGTCCGGGGCGTGAATCCCTTCTCGGGATACTTGTCCGCAAGATACGCCACGATGGCTACCGATTCGATGAGCACCAGGTCGCCGTCGGCGAGAACCGGGATGCGGCCTGCGGGGTTGATCTTGCGGAAATCCGCGCGGCGATGCTCGCCGCCCGGCAGGTTCACGAGGATGCTCTCGAAATCGAGACCCATTTCCTGCAGCGTCCAGCGCACACGGATCGACCGGGTCGGCGGAAATTCGTACAGCGTGAGGATGTGTTTCATCGTTGCGGTTCGGGCTACTGAGCGGCGCTGCCGCAGGTGGCGGCGCGTCCCAGCAGCAACTTTCGGTCGCGGGCATTCAGGGTCAAGCCCGCGGCGCGCGCGAACTCCGTGCGCGCCTCTTCGAAACGGCCGAGCCTCTCCAACAGCTCGCCGCGCACGCTCGGCAACAAATGATAGGTCTTGAGTCTCGGGTCGGCGCCGAGTGCCTCTACCAGCGTGAGCGCGGCCGCGGGGCCGAAGGCCATGGAGACGGCCGCCGCCCGGTTGAGTTCGACGATGGGCGAGGGGGTCAGCTGGGCGAGCGCATCGTAGAGCGCGACGATGCGCGTCCAGTCGGTGTCCGCGGCGGTCGCCGCGCGGGCGTGACAGGCGGCGATCGCAGCCTGCAGGCCATAAGGTCCCAGAGCGCCCTGCAGCGCGTTCGCCCGCTCGAGCGCCGCAAGACCGCGGCGGATCATCAGCTGATCCCAGCGTGCCCGATTCTGCGACAGCAGCAAGACAGGTTCGCCCGCAGCATCGACCCGGGCGCTCGAGCGGGAGGCCTGGATTTCCATCAAGGCCACGAGGCCGTGGATCTCCGCCTCGGCGGGCAGGAGCTCGGCAAGGATGCGTCCCAATCGCAGCGCATCCTCGCACAGCGCCGGACGCATCAAGTCCTCGCCGCTGGTCGCGGAATAGCCCTCGTTGAAAATCAGGTAGATCACCTCGAGGACCGAGGAAAGCCGCGCGGCGCGCTCATTGGCGCCCGGCAGCTCGAACGGCACGCGAGCCTCGCCGAGGGTTCGTTTGGCCCGGACGATCCGCTGCGCGATCGTCGATTCCGGCACCAGAAAGGCTCGGGCGATCTCCGCCGTGCTGAGCCCGCCGAGCATCTTGAGCGTGAGCGCCGTGCGCGCTTCGGTCGAAAGCACCGGATGACAGGCGATGAACACCAGACGCAACAGATCGTCGCCGATGTCATCATCCGCGTCGTGCTCCGGATCGGGGCGCGTCGACCCGGCCGACGGCATTCCCGCGAGCCATTCGCCCTTGCGCTCGAGAAGCTTGCGTCGACGCAGCTCATCGAGTGCGCGGTTCTTTGCGGTGGTCATGAGCCACGCTCCGGCGTTATCGGGTACGCCACGCGCCGGCCATTGCTCGAGCGCGGCGACCAGCGCGTCCTGCGCGAACTCTTCGGCAAGCCCGACCTGTTTGAGCATGCGGGTCAGCTTGGCGATGATCTTGGCCGATTCCATGCGCCAGACCGCCTCGACCGTATGACGTATCGAGTCTGACGGAATGCCGGTCATGTGAAACACGGACCCATTTCTCGCACCTCGATCGTTGCCCATTGTGCCGCCGGGCATTCCCGGGCGATGGCGATCGCCTCCTCCCGCGTCTCGCAGGTCAGTAGGAAGAATCCGCCGATCATCTCCTTCGACTCCGAGAATGGCCCATCGACGACGGTGTGTCGATTTCCCTCGATGCGAACGCGCGCGCCGGTTTTGTCCGATGTGAGCGACTGCGAAAGAGTGATGAGGCTGCGCGCTTTGAGGTCGGCGCTGAACTTCAGCATGCGATCGTAAAGCTCGCGCCCCTCGGCCTCGGTTCGTTCCTCCCGCTGTCCTGCCGGTTCGACGATCAAGAGCGCATACCCCATGGGGACCTCCCGCAATTCGCTTCCGCCAATTATGAACGAATTCCGCAGCGGCTCAGTGGCCGCCGGATTCCTCGATCCGCGCGCGCAGTAGCGTCTCCTGCGCCCGCATCGACGGCGTCAGCCGCTCGCCGAAATCGGCCGGCTCGAAGACAGGGCGAATTTCGATGATCCATTCGCCGGGGCCCGGATTGGGACATCGCTTGAGCCACTCGACGGCCTCCTCGATCGACTTGACTTGCCACAGCCAGAAGCCTGCGACGAGCTCCTTGGTCTCGGCAAAAGGCCCGTCGATCACGGCTCGGCTCTTGCCCGAGTAGTGGACGCGCTTTCCGTTCGAGCTCGGCTTCAGCCCTTCCGCCGCAAGCAGGATGCCCGCCTTGACGAGCTCCTCGTTGAACTTCCCCATGGCCTCGAAGGTTTCTTGGCTGGGCAGCACGCCCGCCTCGCTCTCTGCCGTTGCTTTGACCATGACCAAGGCTTTCATATGATTCTCTCCTTTGAAGGCTAGATAACGTGGAGACACCCGCTCCTGTCGGCAAGTGCCGCGGAAACGGGGTCTTCACCGGTACGACGAACGGACGGGATTCATTTCGACCCGCCAACGCTCATGGCCCGTCGAAATTCCAGGGACCCATTCGTCGTAGGAGTAGAGCGCATTCATTCAGGAGCCCGCCACGCCTTACTTCGAAATCATGATGAGCGGCGCCGAGTCGCCCATGGCGGCCCAGATTCCGGAGGAAATGGCGCACCGCATCTTGCACGCACGGCTGGTGCTGCCGGACGGCGGCACGCTCTACGGCGGCGACGCGCGGGCCGCCATGGGCTATCAGGGGGTCCACGGGGTGGGGATCACACTGGAGGCAAGGTGACCATGACGATGCAGCCCTCGTTCTGGGCCAAGAGCTTCGGCATGCTGACGGATCAGTTCGGCACGCCGTGGGTCATCAACGGTGAGCTTCTGCCAATGGGACGCTAGCGGCTCGGTGAGTCCGGTTCGCGGTAACTCTGGCAGTGCCGCATGAACCGGCGGATCGTCTCCGATAGCAATTTGCGGCGATGATGGGCCAAGGCCAGTGTCCGCGTGAGCCGTGGCAACCGGGTGTTGAGCATGCACAGTCGGCGCGCCGCCACGAGGTCCTTGACCACGGATCGTGATAGGCAGCTTACACCGAGGCCCTCGGCTGCCGCATTCTTGATGGCCTCGGAACTCCCGAGCGTCATGGCCGGCTGAATGCTCTTGAGGTGCGGGATCAACGCAAGCTCGACCGCTTCGCGTGTTCCGGATCCCGGCTCGCGGAGCAACCAGGGCGCCTCTCGGAGCTGCTGCGCCGTCAGGGGATGGCGGGCTGCAGACTTCGCGAGCGAGTGTCGGGGCGCGGCAACGATCACCAGCTCGTCTTTGAACCAGGGCGTCACCGTCACGTCGGGGGCATGACACGGGCCTTCGATCAAGCCGAGATCTACCGAGAATTCCCGTATGGCCGTGACTACATCGAGCGTGTTGCCGATCCGCACATCGAGATGCATCGCACGCGCCTCGCCGCGGAAACTTGCGAGCAGTCGCGGCAGAATGTAATTGCCGATCGTGGTACTCGCATAAAGCTTGAGTTCGGCTGCCAGATTCAACCCGCTCGCGCCAAACGCCATTTCAACGTTTTGCGCGCCGTCGAGGACGCCGAGAGCGAGGGGCAGGAGCGCGCGGCCGTTGTCGTTCAACAGCAAGCGCTTGCCGATGCGGTCGAACAACCTCGCACCGAGGCCGCGTTCGAATTCGCTCAACGCCGTGCTGGTGGCGGATTGCGAAAGCGGCAGGTTCGCGGCGGCTGCCGTCGTGCTGCCCGTCAACGCGACGGCCCTGAATATCTCGAGCTGGCGGAGCGTGATGTGCATGGGTTCCCTTTTCGCACGCGCGTAATCTACACAGTAGATTAATCATACAGAATAAATCGGTTTCACAATCAAAGGTGCCGCGCTCATAGTCAGCCTCATGAAAACCTCGAGCGCTGCACGCAGGCCGCGCTCCGGCGATTCGCACGCCGGAATGCCCGAGACGTCGCACGGGTCCATCCGGCTTCTGCCGGGATTAGGGCTCACCGCGCTCCTCGCGCTCCTCGCCATCGCCGCCGCCGAGGCTTCCTGGTTCCGGGCCAACGGCATCAGTGCGCTTACCTTGGCGATCGCCTTGGGCATGATCGTGGGCAACACGGTCTATCCACGCATGCCGGCGGCCGCCAGTGGGGTGGTCTTCTCGAAGCAGACTCTGCTTCGGGCCGGGATCGTTCTCTACGGCCTGCGTCTTACGTTTCAGGACATCGCGGGTGTTGGCGTGGCGGGCGTGGTCATCGATGCGTTGGTGTTGAGCAGTACCTTCGCGCTGTCCTGGTGGGCCGGAACCCGCATTTTCGGTCTCGAGCGCAATACCGCCATGCTGATCGGAGCCGGGAGCTCCATCTGCGGTGCCGCTGCCGTCATGGCTGCGGAGCCGGTCGTGCGTGGACGCGCCGAGCAAGTGAGCGTTGCCGTCTCGACCGTGGTGGCGTTCGGCACGCTCGCGATTTTTCTCTATCCGGCCCTTTACCATCTGAACATGCGCTATCAATTGGTTCCCCTGAATCCTGGCCGGTACGGTGTCTTTGCCGGATCAACGATTCACGAAGTGGCCCAAGTGGTGGCGGCGGGACGGGCGGTGAGCGAGGCGGCCGCCAACACCGCGGTCATCACGAAGATGGTGCGCGTGATGATGCTGGCTCCGTTCCTGATCGCTCTTTCGGTGTATCTGGCGCGGCGGCCGGGGCCTGGACTCAGGGATCCCGCGCGCCCGTCCGCAGGCGAGCGCTCGATCAGGATTCCCTGGTTCGCGCTGGGATTCGTCGCGGTGGCCGCGCTTCACTCGCTGGTCCACTTGCCGCGCCCCATCGTCGCCGGCGCGATCTCCATCGATACACTGCTGCTCTCGATGGCCATGGCCGCCCTCGGGGTGGCCACCCAAGCGTCCGCCATCCGCACGGCCGGCAGCAAACCGCTCGGTTTGGCGGCCCTTTTGTTCGGCTGGCTGATCTTAGGGGGCTTTGCGATTAACGCCGCCGTGAGCGCGCTCCTCAACTGATTCGCCGCGGATACCTGACCCGTGAACCGGCCGCGGGGTTATGATCCAGTTGATGAGCACCATCGAGCGACCGAAGCTCAGCGACGGACTCTCATTACGTCAGGCGGCACTCATCGCCGGGATTGCTTATCTATTGAATCCGGTGAGCTATGCGGAGTTCACGATATTTCCAAAGCTGATTGTTGCAGGCGACATCGAGCGGACTGCGCAAAACATAATCGCCCACGACGGGCTTTTTCTAATCGCCATTGGTTGCTACTTGATCAGCTTCATCGGCGATGTGGTCATTGCGTGGGCCCTGTATTACCTGCTCAGGCCGGTGAGCCGGCCGTTGTCGATGCTGATGGCATGGTTTCAGCTGGTGTACGCGGCGATCGCGCTGGGCGGGGTCGTCAATCTCGTCTCGGTTCACAGCCTGCTGATCTCGCAGGAGTACTTGAACGCCTTCGGCGCCGGGCCACTGCATGCCCAGGTCATGTTGCTGATCCATACGTTCCGGTACACCTGGTCACTCGCTCTCGTCCTGTTCGGAATCCATCTGGTCCTGCTGGGTGGGTTGATTTATAGGTCGGGCTACATCCCGAAAATCCTGGGCGCCTTATTGGTGATCAATGGTCTGGGATGGATGATCGCTTGCATCGCTCCCTATGCATTTTCAGGAGCGCATCTCGGTTACGTCCAGATCACGGTCTGGGGCGAGCTGTTCTTTATGCTATGGCTCTTGATCTGGGGCTGGAGGCTCCCGGAGCCGGCATGGCGCCGCTGAGGCCGACATCGCGAGGCTGACGGGACTGCCCGTTTCAACGAACGCGGACACTCTCGATCGCACTGACGGCGCTGTACATCGCCGGTGTGATCTCGGAGCCGACATCCTGCGTCTGCAGGCTGACGACGGAGTGACCCACGAGTACGCAGTAGATGATGCCGATCGCGGGATGCCCCGATATGCTTGCCGTCCAACGCACCCGAGCGGCGGGCAGCCCCGCCAGCGACAGCTGCTCGAACTCGCCAAACTGGAAATTCTCGAGCGACTCCCCGATGCCGCGAACGAACTCCATCAGGTAATGATTCGCGCCCTCCACCTGCTGCGCGTGCGTTATTCCATCGAGCGAGGACCCCACGTCGATCGCGGACACCTGGAGCAATGTGCCGCCGTCCGAAGCGGGCCGGTGCTCGACCCAGGCGACGCTCACACCCCCATTCGCGTCGTTCCGGGTCGGGCCCTCGAACCCTTGCGGCACCCGGATCACGAGGGGACCCGCATCGGCGCAGACGGCCGTCCCCCAGGGGAGGATCAGCGATATACAAAGCCAGAGAGCAGCGGCCGGTCTACGCACGGTCCGGGAGTCTAGCGCGAGACCGGGAATCCAGCCCGGTCTGTCGTCTTCTGCATTCCGTTTTCGATACCGGTAGAGCGGGTACCCGCAGTTGCATTACCGGCGACCTTTCACGGAGAGCACGAACATGAAAATATCGGCTGAGGCGGCGATCCCGGTCACGATCGCGGCGGTGCTGACGATGGTTTGCATCATGGGTGTCCGTGCGGATCTCGATGAGCCGCCGCAGAGCTGCGAGAAGACCCAGGCTCCCGCACTGCAACCGGAGCGACTGGGTCCGGCAATCGAGCAGAACGATGGCGCGTGCGAGGAGTCCTTCATTACGAGGGTGCTCCTCGCCTCCGAGACCGGATGAGCTAGCAGCCGGAATCGAGCTTTCTAGTCCTGCTCCATGAGGACTCGATGCAGGTAGATGCGTGCCTTGTCCCAGTCGCGCTGCGCGGTCCGTTCCGAGATACCGAGAAGCTCGCCGATTTCGGCGAACGAGAATCCGCAAAAGAACTTCAGATCCACCAGTCTCGCCAGGCGCACATCGGTGGCCTCCAGCTCCTCGAGGGCGCCGGCCAGCCTGTCGATCTCAAGTTCGGCTGTAGGCGCCTCGGGTATCTGGGTAGGAAGACTCGTGATCTGAAAGCCGCCACCGCGCTTCTGCGCCATGCGATTGCGGATGTAATCGATCAGCAGACCCCGCATGGCGCGTGCCGCATACGCCATGAACTGTGAGGGATCACCGAACAAGGCGGAGTCGCGCTTCCGCATGCTGAGGTAAGTCTCGTGCAGCAGCGTGGTCGGGCTCACGGTGAGCGAGGCGCCGCGTTTCAGCTCCCGCTCGGCCATGCGGTGCAGCTCGCCGTAGAGCACGGTGAAAAGCTCCTGTCTCGCCGTCGCATCCCCGGCGTCGGCCGATGCGATCAGCTGCTCGAGTGCATCCTCCGTCATGCCACGCAAGATACCCATAAACGCGCGCGGAGCAAAATTGAGCGGCCGCTGTCCACGCCAGGCGCGGGTGGGGTATGTTATCGAGACGGTTCGGGATCATCGAAGTGAAGAGCACGCTCGGGGAATACACCTGGCAGGAGGTCGAGCCCTATCTCGATCGCGCCCTGGAGCTGTCCGGCCGCGAGCGGGAGGAGTATGTCTCGCTCCTCGGGGCGGATCGTGCCGGCATCGCGCTGATATTGACGGAGCTCCTCGCCGATGGAGATGAGCTCAGAGCGACTGGATTTCTGGAGACCTCCATGGTGGCGATGCCGGAAGAGGCCTCGCTCGTCGGGCAGGTCGTGGGTGCTTACACCATCCAGTCCGCCATAGGTCACGGAGGGATGGGAGAGGTCTGGCTCGCACTGCGCAGTGACGGGCGGTTCGAAGGCAAGTTCGCCATCAAGTTTCTGGACAGCTACGCGACCTCGCCGGCCGCGATCGCGCGATTCCGGCGCGAAGGACGGCTGCTCGCGCGACTGTCGCACCCGCACATCGCGCGCCTGATCGACGCAGGCGTCACCTCGGCCGGTCGGCCCTATCTCGTGCTCGAATATGTCGACGGCCGGCGCATCGACGATTACGCCGCCGCGCACGCCTTGACCGTGCACGCCCGCGTCCGACTGCTTATGGACGTCCTCGCGGCGCTTACGCACGCGCACGCCCGTCTCATCGTGCACCGAGACATCAAACCCTCGAACGTGCTGGTCACGGAGGATGGCTCCGTCAAGCTGCTCGACTTCGGGATTGCCAAGTTGCTGAATCCCGACACGGAGGAGGGGGATTCGCCAACCCGGATCGAAGAGGCTGCGTTGACACCGGAATTCGCCGCGCCGGAGCAGCTGCTGGGAGAGCCTGCGACCATCGCCACCGACGTCTACCAGCTTGGCGTCTTGATGTTCGTGCTGCTCGCAGGCCGTTTGCCCCTGATCGGGGCGGGTCCGACGCGCGCCGAGCGCATCAAGGCGGCGCTCGATGGCGAGCCGCTGCGGTTATCGGGCGCCGCCTCGGGTCACCTGCGGCGCGAGCTTCGCGGGGATCTCGATGCGATTGCCTCGAAAGCGTTGCGCAAGCTGCCGCAGGAGCGTTACGCGACCGCGGAAGCGCTCGCGGACGACCTGGAGCGATACCTCGATCACCTGCCGGTGAGCGCCCGGGCCAATCTGCTCAGGTACCGCTTCGGTAAATTCGTCCGACGATACCGGGCGGCGGTCATCGGCACCGCGGTTGCGGCGGCGGTCTTGATCGGCGCCGCGGTGTTTGCCTCGCTGCAAATGCGCGAGGCACAACGACAGCGCGACCGGGTTCTGGTCCAGGCCAAACGAGCGGAAAAGCAGGCGGAATTCGTCACCTTCATGATGTCGACGGTGGGGTACAAGCCGACCACCGCGGAGCAGCTGCTCGACGCCGGGCACAAGCTCCTCGGGGAGCATTACATCGACGACGCGCCCTTCAGGGCGACCGCATTGATCAACTTGTCCGCACGTTATGCGGATTTGAATCTGACCAATAAGCAATATGCACTGCTGCTCGAGGCCGACGCCATCGCCCGAAAGTTGAATGATCCGCCGCTCGTCGCGCGCGTGCAGTGCGGTCTCGCGCAAGCGGAAATGGACTTGGGTCACATGGGCGCGGCCCTCGAGCATTTGACGAACGGACGCAGTGCGCTCGCCCGGGTGCGAAATCCAGATCCGTTGTTCGTGGAAGACTGCATCGAGGCACAAGCCGATTTGGCCGAGGCACAGGGCAACCCGACAGCCGCCACGCAGTACGCCGAGAAAGCGCTCGCCTTGCTGGAGGAAGCCGGAGAGACACACGACGTGCGCTATGCCGGGCTGCTGGGCCGCATCGCGGATTACTACAAGGCCACCGGAAACTCACACAAGGGGTTTGAATACGTGGAGCGCGCGTTGGCGGTCGCCGAGAAGAACGGTCTCGGCGACACGGATGCATCCATGACCGCCAAGCATAACGTCGCATCGGGCCTCATGGGGTTCGGCGAGGTCAAGCACGCTTGTGCTCGCGAGGCGGAGGTGGTCTCGAGGCTCCAAGCCACCGGTCGGACCGTCATCACGGCGATGGCGGTGCTGTATGGCCGATGTTTTCAGAGCTCGGGTGAGTTCGCCAACGCATTGTTCTGGTACGACGCGGGGCTCGCGGCGGCGCAGAGCGAGAACGAGGCGTATCTCCAGATGCACGCGCGTGCATATCGTGCCGCCGCTCTGATCCGGATGAACCGCCTCGCCGAGGCGTCGGCGGAACTCGATCGCGTGGACGCGCTCGCTCGGGCGTTCGTTCCTTTTGGCGATTTGCCGGCGGCGCGCGCCCGAATGTTCCGTGCCGAGCTGCTTCTGGCGCAGAGACATCCGGACCAAGCGCAGGAGATACTGGACCGGATCGCGACCACGGCACGCGTCGCGAACAGCAGCACGAGCGTACTCCTGGTGCCGGCGCTGCTCGACGCGGTCGATGCGGCGATGGCGCAAGGATGTTACGCAGCGGCGCTGGACCGCGCGACGGAGGCGCTGCTCGAGAGCGAGCGGCGGGCTCGCGTCCCGGCCGAGAGCGCCGATGTGGGCGAGTCGCTGCTCGAGGTGGCCCGCGCGAAGGGCGCTCTTCACGATCTGAGCGGCATGCAAGAGACGGCACGGCGGGCGACCATCGCGCTGACGGCATCGCTCGGTGCCGATAACCCCCTCACGCGCGCCTCGATGGAGCTCGAGCCGGGCGCGCATTAGCCCAACGCTACCCCATTCCCGTAGCCGCGCCATGCACCTGTCAGCTCTTCCCCAGCTCCCGGTACGGCTCCTTGACGATCTGGTACAGGCCGTAGCACAGCAATCCGGCACGCGACGGCACCGAGCAGCCACTCGCCGTAGGGTTGCTGATTCAGTCCGCTGAGGGCGCCGGCGATGCCGCCTGAATAACGTGGGTCGTGGCGCCAGGCGGCATTGACCAAATAGCCGCCGACGAGGCAAAGCAGCGTACCGCGCGCCGCGAGCCCATAGACGCCGAGTGCGCTGATGGCGAGTCGAAATCGCGTGCGCCTAAGATCAACGCGTTTGTTCTTGTCGCGAGTGACCGCTCGATAGAACTGCCAGAGTCCAAATATGATGATCCCGGCGCCCACGATCGCCACGACATCCCGTCCCAGCGGCAGCGCGAATGCCCGGGCCGTCCAATGGACTTGGCTTTGCTTCTCATTGTCCGCCCGGCTCAGGCCGAGGATGCTCCACACCGCCTCGCCCACGAACACCGTGTGGAACGCTCCGTTCAAGAAATACCCGAGCCGCGCCATCCGGCGCCGCGGATTGCGCCGCTCTGCTCGGTGCTCGGGATCGGCAATGGCGAGCACGAGTTGCCAGAGCACGAACGCCGCCAGGCCGAGCGCGAGGGCGGCGAGCAGCGCATCTCCGAGAAGCGTGCCTCCGAGTCTGGCGAGCGCGCCCTTCGAGCCGTTGGGCTGTTGGTGACCGAATGCCGCGAGCAGCGCGAAGAAACCCACCAACAGATATAAAACGCCCTCGGCGATGTATCCGGCATGGCCGACGCATCGCTCCCAAGGGCTCAGTGAGCCTGCTCCGCGGTACGAGCGGGAAGCGGGTTCTGTGGCTCGCGTCATGAGCATGAGCCGTGCGCTACAACTGTGAACGCAGTGGATTGAGGATGATCTCCTCGATCCTCTCGCGCCACCCCCGACGCTGCCAGTGCGCGAGCGTATACGGCGTCGATGAGGCGAGATCCTGCTCGAACACCTCGGTCATCTGATGCGCGAATGCCGCATCGTAGACATTCAGGCTCGCCTCGTCGTTGAGCTCGAACGAGCGCATGTCGAAATTGGTCGAGCCCACCGACACCATGTAGCGATCGAAAATCAGCATTTTGCAGTGGAGCATCGTCGGCCGGTATACGTAGATCTGCGCACCGTGCTCGAGCAAGGGACCCCACGCGTGCTTGGAGGCGATGCCCACGACCTTCGAGTCGATGTGACTGCCCGGCACGAGGATGCGGATGCGCACGCCGCGGCGTCGTGCCCCGATCAGCTCGCGGATCATCAGCCGGTCCGGGACGAAGTAGGCCGCTTCCATGTCGATCGCGTGCTCTGCGGCGGTGATTGCCGTCAGGTACATGAGCCGCATGCTGTCGCTGCCGCCTTCGGGGGAGCTGATGAACATCTGCATGGGCTGGTCGCCGCTCGGCTCGATGTGCGGAAAATAGCCATCGCCATGCAGGACGTGGCCCGTGGTCTTGATCCAGTTGTCGAGGAAGGCCGCCTGCATTTGCGCGGCTACGGGCCCGGTGACCTTGAAGTGCATGTCCCGCCAATGCGCGGGATCCTGGGCGTGCCCTGACCATTGATCCGCGATGCCGACGCCTCCGGTAAAGCTCAAGGTTCCATCGACGATGAGCACTTTGCGATGCGTGCGGTTGTTCAGCCGGCCCAGCGTGAACCAGCGAACGGGGTGATAACGCTCGACCTCGACTCCGCCGCTGCGCATCTCGGCGAGCAGCTGTGCGGAGATTTTGTCGCAGCCCACCCAGTCGAGCATGAGGTGCACGCAAACCCCGGCGCGCGCCCGCTGAATCAGGGCTTGCGCAAACTGCTCGCCGATGTCCCCCGACCAGTAGATATAAGTCTCGAGCGTGATCGTGCGCTTCGCGCCGCGAATCGCCTCGAGCATCGCGGGGAAGATCTCGTCGCCATTCTGCAATGCCTCGACTCGATTGCCCGGCACGATGGCGGGGCCGAGCAGCACGCCCATTTCACGCCGGAATTGCGGGTCGAGGATGTCGTAGTGGCGCGCTACCCGGTGCTGCGGCTCTTTCTCCGGCTTTCGGAAATTGAGCACGAGGATCACGATGACCAGCGTACCCAACACCGACCATGCGATTGTCCAGAGCGGCAAGTGACGTCCTCGGCAGGGATAAAGCCTATCGCAGCCGCCCCGTCGTGAGGGATTGGGGAAATTGCTGGATTGGGGTCGGAGGAAGCTGACAGCTCGCCGCGAGCGTTGCGCTTCGGTCGCCGAACGGGAGCCTGGTCGATCGATTGCACCGCGCATGCGGCAAATGACTAGAATGCCGGCTTCGGGGGTTCAGGCGGCGGCTATTTCTATGAGAGCAGTCTGGTATTCGCAGGCGGGTCCCGCCCGGCAAGTCCTCGTGAACTGGGTGATCTGCCCGACCCCGAGCCCGCGGCCGGCGAGGTTCGCGTGCGCTTGCGGGTCTCGGGGGTGAATCCTTCGGATGTCAAGGCGCGCACGGGCGCGCGCGGACCGCTCAAGTATCCGTTCCAGATCCCACACTCCGATGGTGCGGGTGTCATCGAGCGGTGGGGAGCGGTGTGCCGGCGGCCCGGCTGGGCGAGCGGGTCTACGTATGGAATGCCGCGTGGAAGCGGCCGATGGGCACATGCGCCGAGATCGTCTGCTTGCCGGCGCAGCAGGCGGTGCCATTGCCCGACGGCATCGACTTTGCCATGGGTGCCTGCATCGGCATTCCCGTGATGACCGCCTGTCATGCGCTCTTGTCGGATGGGCCGGTGTCGGGGAGGACGGTGCTCGTGACGGGCGGTGCCGGCAACGTCGGGCGCTATGCGATTCAACTCGGCCGAGTGGGGCGGGGCGCGCGATCTCGCCACGGTGAGCGGCGAGGAGAAAGGAGCGATCGCCCAGGAAGCCGGTGCAGGCATCGTCATCAATTACCGCAAAGAGAACGTCGCCGAGCGCATCGAGGCGATCACCGCCGGCCACGGGAGTCGATCGGATCGTGGAAGTCGAATTCGGCGGTAACCTCGCGACGACGAAGCAAGTACTCAAGCCCGGCGGCGTCATCGCCGCCTATGGGTCGATGGCCGAGCGGACACGCCGCACTGCCGTTTTACGAGCTGATGTTCAAGCACACCACCTGCGCATGCTGCTCGTCTACTTGCTATCGCCGACCGAGCGAGCTGCGGTGGTGCGCACGATCGCCGCCGCGCTCGAGGACGGCGCGCTTCCTCCTTGATCGCCGCGCGCTCAGCCTCGCAGGGGGCCAAGGCCCACGAGACCGTGGAATCCGGTGCTCAAGCCGGCCACGTACTCGTCGAATCTATGAGCCTGCGATGGAGACCGCTGATTGCGAACCGGTGCAATTTCGGTTGGAGGGGCGCCGCGCGCTGGTCACCGGCGCGGCGTCGGGCATCGGACTCGCGAGCGCCGAGCGCCTGGCGCGAAGCGGTGCGCGGGTGGCGCTCAACGACATTTCGACGGAGAAGCTGGCCGTTCAGATCGATCGGTTGAACAGCGAGGGACTTGCCGTTGTTGGGGTCCCCGGCGACTTGGGGCGATCCGAGACCGCGCATGCCGTCGCGCGCGATGCGGTGGAGCGACTCGGCGGCATGGATTATCTCGTCAACAATGCGGGCGCGCCGCTGACCCGGACGCCCATACCGGCTGCCGATCTCGGGGCCCTCACCGATGAATTCTGGGACCGCATCCTGCGGATCAACCTGCTCAGCGCCTTCTGGATGACGAAGGCGCTCGCCGCCGATCTGCGCGCATCGCGGGGCGCGGTCGTCAACACGGTATCCATTGCGGCGCTCGGCGGTGGCGGCAGCAGCGTGGCCTATGCGACCGCCAAGGCGGGACTCGCCGGCCTGACGCGCGAGCTCGCGCGGGGTTTGGCTCCGGCCGTGCGCGTGAATGGCATCGCGCCGGGCTTCGTCAACTCCCCATGGGAATGCTCGTTTGGCGATGTGGGGGCGGCGGTCAGGGAGACGGTGCCGCTGGCGCGCGTCGGCGACCCCGACGACTATGCTGAAGTCATCGTATATCTCTGCGCCGGGGCCGCATACATCACCGGCGAAGTGATACCGGTCACCGGCGGCGTGCGCATCTGAGCGGAGCCGATGGAAGCGCCCGCTATGCACCAAGATCGCGCCCGCTCGATTGTCATGCTCGAGCACCGCCGCTGTGCTACGCTACGTCCTGATCGTCGACGTCCCCGCCCATCCCTGCGCTGCTCTCGAGAGAGTGTCGAATTGGACTGAGTCACCTGCGATCTGGTGACAGGTATGCGGTTCGTAGCACGTGAGACGATCTCTCCTTGACTTGACTGTCGTTCCTGCCGTGTTGAGCGGCGCTCATGCCCTGAAGGGCCAAGCCAGCCGCTTCGAGTCAACTGGAGTCTTCTTTAATGGCGAAAATTTATGTTGGTAATCTGCCGTTCACTGCTACGGATGCGGAAATTCGCACCCTGTTCGCGGAGCACGGCACGGTCGAAAGTGTCTCGCTGCCGATGGATCGGGAAACCGGTCGTCCTCGCGGGTTCGGCTTTGTCGAAATGAATCGCGCCGATGCGTCGCGCGCGATCCAGAAGCCTGAACGGCAAGGATCTCGGCGGGCGTGCTTTGCGAGTCAACGAAGCGCAGGACAAGCCGCGCTCGGGTGGCGGCGGCGGCATGCGGAGCGGCGCGGGCCGCTATTGAGCCGCGCGGTGACTGATCACCAAGGCCCGGCAAGTCCGGGCCTGTCTTTCAAGGAGCGTGCCATGGGGCAGGAGAATTCGCCGGGCCGCGGTGCATCTGCGATGAGCCCGCAGGTTGGCGAGACCAACGGCGATTACCGCGAGCGCCTGGCGCGAGTGCATGCCGAGGCGCAGGAGCGCAGGCAGCAAGAGCTGCACGAGCAGTCCTCCCCGCACAACGATCCATCGGCCCGAATTAGAATCTGGGAGCGGCTCCATCAGATCGATCTGCCGCGGGACCCCACTCATCGCCTGATCGACATCATCGCCGAAAATACCGGGCTTGGCCGGAGCGACGTGTTGGCCGAGCAGCAAATGCGGGCTCATGCGCGGTCGCCGAAGTCTGCGGGTTCCATCTGACAGGACGTCTCGTCCACCCGCAAAGTGGTAGAGTGAATCCATTCGAGCCTCGCCCCAAGAGGCTGCGCCGAGGCTGCGGCACACTAGGCATGCGCCGAAGGAGCTGAGATGGCCAAGCCCAATTACCGGCAACAAAAGAAGAGCAAAGAGCAGGCGCGCAAGGTTCGCCAGGCCGAGAAGCAGCAGCGGCGCAAGTCCCGAGCCGAGGAAGAGACCGCAGCCGCCGTCGAGCACGAGCCGGCGGGGGAACCGGCGATCGCCCCTGCGAAACCGGTCTAGCCGCCTACCTTTGCCTCAGCTGCGCCGGTGGCCTGGCGCAGGCGCGGGTATTCGAGGCCGTTTTTCATGGAGCTCTGTATGAGAATCACTGCCCGTAAGAGTGCGAAGATCACGGGGCGCGAGCGGCTCATGAACGAGCGCACACGCTCTGCGCCGCTGCGCGACGTGTTCCCCAACGTCGATGAGCTGCGGATCGAGCTGGTATTCAACGATGCGAGCGCGTATACGCCCTCGCCGCAATTGCACACGCTGTTTCCCGCCGCCTCGGCTTTCTTCCGATTCGCCTGTCCGTGCGCGGATTGCGACGGGGATTTTGATCTGACGGACGCTGTCGCCTCGTTGATCGAGAGCGTGGCGGGGCGCCGGCGGATTGATGCCTCGAGCAGCGGTCGCATGCAGTGCCAAGGGGTTCGTCTGCGTGAATTGGCCGGCCAAAAGGAATGCCGCATGCAGCTCAGCTTTCGTTTGATTTCGGCACCGGCACTCGCGGCCAACCTGCGTGCCGTGAGTGCCTGAGTATGGGCGCCTACGAGTTCACGCTCTCGCTCCGCATCCGTCACCCAAGCATCGAGCCGGGCGAGATCACGCGCAACTTGGGGATCGAGCCGCAGCATACCTGGCGCGCCGGCGACCCGCGGCGGGATGCGGCGGGAGGTGAGCTCTCCGGAACCTACCGCGAGAGCTACTGGGTGGGACGGTTGATGGAGAAGCCCGAGCTCGCCGCGGATCAGGTGGGTGTGGAGAGCGAGGTTCTACGCACGCTCGCACTGCTGCGCAGGTCTTTCGGCTTCCTGGTGACGCTCAAAGCGGAGGGTGGTCTCGCCGAGCTGCATGTGAGCATTTTCGCGCGCGGCGACTTCAGCCTCGAGTTTCTGCCCGAATCGCTCTCTTTGCTGGGTCGCCTCGGTCTTACCGTGGCGGTCGAAGTCAAAACTCAGCCGATCGAGCTGACCGCGCCCGCTACGCCTCACTGAGCGGCCGACGGGCGACCGGGGTAGGCGTCGGCCGGTCAGTCCGCCGCGGCCACCACTTCGCCATGCGCGGCCGGGCGCCTCACCAGGAAGCACAGCGGCACCAGGGCCAGGCACAGCCACGTGGATAGATAGAAGATATCGAGCGAGGAAAGCAGGTAGCTTTGCCCGACCAGTCCCCGCGTCATTGCCGCCGCCGCCGCCTGGTCGGTAAGGCCGAACTGGTGCATCTGCGCGAGCGATTGCTGGTACGCGGGCGCGTAGACATTCACCGCATCCGCCAGCCGCGTCTGATGCAGCGCTGCACGACGATCCCAGAACGTCGTCGTCAGCGACGTGGCGAAACTGCCGGCCGTGATGCGCAGAAAGTTCGAAAGGCCCGACGCCGCCGGGATTTTCTGCGGGGGCAATCCATCGAAGATCACCGCCAGCATGGCCACGAAGAACGTTCCCATCGCGAATCCCTGCACCAGCTGCGGCGCCGTGAAGGCGAAGAAGCTCGCGTCCGCGGTAAGCCGGGCGCGCATGTAGTAGGAGAGGGCATAGAAGCCGAACGAGCTGGCTGCCAGCATCCTCGGATCGAAACGGCGCATCAGCCGGCCGACGACGATCGAGGTGATGATGGCGGTCACTCCGCTCGGCGCGGACACGAAGCCCGCCCAGGTGGCCGTGTATCCCAGATAGCTCTGCAGCCACAGCGGCATCAGCACGATGTTGCCGAAGAACACCGCATACCCCAGGCACATGGCGATCGTGCCGAGCGTGAAGCTGCGGGACTTGAACAGGCTCAAGTCGACGATCGGGTGCTCTTCGGTCAGGTTCCAGATGAGCCAGGCCGCCAGCGAAATCACCGTGACGAGCAGCAGCGATACGATGAGGGGCGAGTTGAACCAATCGAGATCCTTGCCCTTGTCGAGCATGACCTGCAATGCGCCGACCCAGATGAACAGGAGCACGAGGCCGACACGGTCGATCGGGATCTTGCGGGTCGGCGTTTCCTGCGATCTGAGATTGTTCCAGCAGATGAGCGCGCAGACGATGCCCACCGGAACGTTGATGAAGAAAATCCAGGGCCATACGTAGTTGTCCGAGATATAGCCGCCGAGCAAGGGGCCCGCGATCGGTGCCACCAGCGTCGTCAGCGACCAGACGGCCAGCGCCGTATTGCGCTTCGCGGGCCCGAATACGTTGATGAGAAGAGCCTGACTGCCGGGAATCATGGGGCCCGACACGGCACCCTGCAGGACGCGAAAGACGATCAGCGAGGGCAGGCTCCAGGACAGGCCGCAGAGCAAGGAGGCGATCGTGAACAGCACGACCGACACCACGAACGTGCGCACCACGCCGTAGCGCTGCATGAGCCAGCCCGTCAAGGGGACGGAGACCCCGTTGGCGACCGCGAACGACGTGATGACCCAGGTGCCCTGATCCGAGCTCACGCCCAGATCGCCGCTGATCGTCGGGATGGATACGTTCGCGATCGAGGTGTCGAGCACCTGCATGAAGGTGCCCAACGCCAGGGCCACGGCCGTCACCGCCTTGATGGTGCCGCCGAGCGTCGGCGCCTCGGTGGCAATGGCGGCCGGCGTCGCGCTCACGGGCCTGCAGCCACCACGGCGGAATCCCGGCCCGAAGCGACGCCGCGTGCCGGGGCGTTATCGCTGAGATGAGCGGCCTCGTAGGCCTTCGGGCCGGCGTTGTCCGCGATGATCTGCGCGATGCGCGCGTCCACCGTGGGATCGTCGCCTGCGCTCTGCTGCGTCGGCAGCGGCACGTTGCGCACAGCCGTGGTCACGAGCGGGCCGCCCGAGGTATCGCGCAAGTCAACGCGTACCGAGGCGGATAGGCCTACGCGCAGCGGATGCTCCTTGAGCTCCCGCGGATCCAGAAGAATGCGCACGGGGACGCGCTGCACGATCTTGATCCAGTTGCCCGAGGCGTTTTGCGCCGGCAGCAGCGCGAACGCGTTGCCGCTGCCGGCGGCGACGCCGACCACGTGGCCGTGATACGTCACGCCCCGGCCATAGAGATCCGTGCGTACGGTCACCGGCTGGCCGGCTCGCATGCGCTGCAGTTGCACTTCCTTGAAGTTCGCATCGATCCAGACATCGTCCAAGGGCACTACGGCGAGGAGCGGCGTGCCCGCCGCGACACGTTGGCCCACTTCCACGGAGCGTTTTGCAATGATCCCGGTCACGGGCGAGGTGAGCTCGGTGCGGTGCAGGGCGAGCTGCGCGTTGCGCACGGCAGCGGCAGCGGCGAGCACCTGAGGATGGTCGGCAATCGTGGTCCCGTCGATCTGCGCGATGGTCTGATCGAGCTGCTGGCGCGCAGCGGCCACGTTCGCGCGGGTGGTGGTCACGGCGTCGCGCGCGTGCGAGAGCTCCTCGGCCGAAATGGCCCCGTCCGCAATGAGTCCGCCGCGGCGCTTCAGATCCTCATCGGCGGTGCGCTCCGCCTGCTCACGCTGGTCGATCTGCGCCTTCAGTTCCTTGCTTTGCGCGAACAGGCCGCGGACCTGCCGAACGGCGCGCGCAAGGTCGGCTTCCGCATTGGCCACCGCGATTTTCGCATCCGCCGGATCGAGCTGCAGCAAGGGCTGTCCGGCACTGACGAGCTGTGTATCGTCGGCTTTCAGGGACAGCACCGTACCGGGCACTTCGCTGGTTACCTGTACCACGTCTCCGTCGACATAGGCGTCGTCCGTCGACTCGTAATGGCGGGCATCGAGGAACCAATAGCCGCCATAGGCCAGCGCGCCGAGCGCAACGGCGGCGCTCAAGCCCCACAGGCCAGCGCGCCGGGCCCGGCGCGGAGAACTCGTCGTAATTGGGTTCGCTTCGGATTCGGGAGTGTTCATGGGCTTACTCGAGTCAGCAGTTCGGAGGAATTCGGATCGGTGTGCGTATCGAAGCTGCCGCCGACCGCCAGGAGCATCGTCACGCGCGCAACCGCCTGGCTCGCCAGGATGTCCACCATTGACTGGCGCGCGGCGAGTACCTGCGTCTCGGCGTTGAGGACGGACAAGTAGCTCGCGAGACCGGCGCGGTAACGTTCTTCGGCCAGTTTGTAGGCCGCCTCGGTGGCGTCCAACGTTTGCTGCTGCTCGCGCTGCTCGCTCGCGAGCGCATCGAGCCGCGTGAGCTGATCGGCAGTCTGCTCGACCGCGTGCAACACCGTGTCGTTGTAGCTGGTGATGGCCGCGTCCAGCTGCGCCTCGCTCCCGCGGTACGCGGCGCGCAGGCGTCCGCCATCGAAGATCGGCAGCGAGAGGACCGGACCGCCGCCGTATCCGCGCGCGTTCCATTGCACCAGGTTATTGAGGCCGAATGCACCGATGCCCGCAATCGCGCGCAAGCTGATGTCCGGATAGAACGCGGCCTTGGCGGAGAGGCGCTGCGCGTCCGCTGCGTCGACGCTCGATCGCGCCGACAGCACGTCGGGGCGCCGTGCGAGCAGATTAATGGGCAAGTCGCTCGGAACAGGGAGCGCCGCCTGAACATCGAGCACGGGACGCTGAATCGATGCGTAGGCCGCGGCGCCCTGGCCGGTCAAGGTGGCGAGCTCGTGAACGGCGAGGTCGGCTGCGGCGCGCGCCTGCTCGTAGGCGACGCGCGCCTGCGGCAGCTCGCCCTCCGCTTCGCGAATCTCGAGCTGTGTATCGAGCCCGGCACTCACGCGACGGCGCGTGATGTCGAGAATGTTCTGCCGCTGCGCCTCGGAGCGCTGCGCGATGTCGGCCAGCGCGTTCTCGCGATACAGCTCGATGTAGGCCTGGGTAATGGCGCCCGCGATCATGAGTCGCGCGTTGTCCTCATCGAAGCGCGCGGACTGCGCGAGGCTCTGGGCGCTGTGCAGGGCATCCGCCTGCTTACCCCAGAAATCCAGGTCCCAGCTCAGGCTCGCGCCGGCTTGGCTCATCCAGAAAGTATGACCGGCGAGCGGCGGCGGAATGATGTAGTTCTGCGGCGCGCGCTGATACAGGGTACTTGCATCCAGATTGGCGTTCGGCAATAACGCCGCACGCGCGGATTGCGCCTGTGCAAGCGCCGAGCGGACGCGCGCCTGCGCCTCGGCCAAGGTCGTGCTGTCCTTGAGGCCCTGCCGTATCAGCCGGTCCAGCTGGGGATCGTTGAAGGAGTTCCACCAGCTCTCGGCCGCCGGTTCGACCGCGGCGCCTGTGAGCCCCACGTCCTGATGGGCGAGCCGGCGGGGATGCGGATCCTCGGTCGGCGGCGTGACGCAGCCTGCGAAGAGCAGCGTGGCGAGCAGCAATGAGAACTTGGGGCGCATGGCGGCACTCAATCTTCCCGGCTCGAGGCGGCCTCGGCCCTCGCCCTGATATCGAGCGTCGACTCGAGGCGGCTATTGAGCTTGGTGAGCAGCCGCTTGAATTGCGAAACCTCGTCGCGCGAGAAATCGCCGAGTGCGAGGTTGAGCTTGTCGACTATCAGCGGGATGAGGCTTTCGACCGTCTCACGTCCCAACTCGGTGAGCTGCAGCTCCACCTTGCGCCGGTCGCGATCACGCCGTACGCGCTCGATCAGGCCGCGCTCTTCCAGCTGGTCGATGACCCGGGTCAGCGCGCCGCTGTCGTGACGGTACTGCTCGCAAATGTCCTTCGGATTGACGGCGATGCCGTCCCGTACCCAGGTGAGTATGACGTACTGAATGAAGCTGAAGCCGTGCGCCGCGAACACGTTCTCCAGCACGTCCATCATCATGGATTGCGCGCGTTTGATGAGGTAGCCGATGCTCTTCCGCGCTTTATAGGTCGATGCGTGATAATGCTGCTCAGACATTTAGTGCCTCGGCAATTACTGCTTAAACAATCTCTGCTTGGGCAGCTATTATCCACGCGAAAGGAGCGCTGTCAAGCCGCCCGGCCACTGCGAATGCGCAGCGCAGGCTCTATACAGAAATAATTCAACAAATTCAATTGCTTATTTAGCAGGGGTCCGCCGACAGACCCTCGGCCAGGCTCAGCGCCAGGGCTGATTGTGGGATTCAGTGTCCCGTCCGGTGATCGACACCGCCATCGCGCGGATGGCTCCCTTGTGCCAAACGCGCAGCTCGACCGACTGACCCACGCGCAGCAACGCCACGGCATTGCGCAATTGGGCCGCGCTCGCGAGCGCCATGCCGTTGATCGACTCGACGATGTCGCCGGCACGTGATGCCGGCGCGTTCGGCCGGTGAGCCATGGGCCACTTCGGTGACCAGTGCGCCGTGCGAGTTGACGAGCCCAAGCGACTCCGCCCGCTCGAAGCTCACATCCGCCAGCTTGATTCCGAGGGCACCGCGTTTCACCGCCCCGTAGGTGATGAGCTGCTGCATGACCGCCTTGACCATGTTCACCGGGATGGCGAAGCCGATGCCGATGTTGCCGCCGTTCTCCCCGGAGAGGATCGCGGAATTGATGCCGACGAGCTCGCCCTGCACATTCACGAGCGCGCCGCCCGAGTTGCCCGGATTGATCGACGCGTCGGTTTGAATGAAATCCTCGTAGCCGCGGGGATTGATTCCGGTGCGTCCGAGCGCGCTCACGATGCCGACCGTGACCGTGTGCGCAAGGCCGAACGGATTGCCGATCGCGACCACCCAGTCCCCCACCTCGAGGTGCGACGAATCGCCAAGCGGCATCTCCGAAAGGCGCGGCTCCTGAACCTTCAGCACGGCGATGTCGGTGCCCTCGTCGCTCCCCACCACGGTCGCCGTGACCCGCCGGTTGTCGAGCAAGGTCACGGTGATCTCGCTGGCGTTCTCGATCACATGCCGGTTCGTGACGATGTAGCCCTTGCGCGCGTCGACGATCACTCCGGAGCCGGCGCTCTGAAACTTGCGGTGCCGGACCGTCGGCTCGTTCGGCACATTGAAGAATCGCCTGAAAAACGGATCATCGAACAGCGGATTGTTTCGCGGGATGCGCTCGGTCAGCGTGCCGCGCGTCGCGATGTTGACGACCGCCGGCGAGGCCACCTTGATCATGGGCGCGAGCGAGGGCAGCGCCACGGCCGCACCGGCCGGGAAGGCAGGGGAAATCCACGACGTGGACAGGATCAAGAGCCAGGCGACGGCGATGATTCGCAGACCGAAAACCAAGAGCAGCCTCCGTTGGGTGGATGCCTGCATCGTATAACAACAGCGGCGGGGCTTTGCGCTACGATGCGCTGGGCGGCGCGCCTCGTGCAGGGAGCACCGCTTCGGCTGCGGCTTATTTGGAGGTGCCCATGAGAATCGGTCTTCAGGTCCCGAACTTCACCTGGCCGGGCGGCCCGGCGCATATCGCGAGCAAGCTGGCCGAGATCGCGCGCGCTGCCGACGATGCCGGCTTTTACAGTCTGTGGGTCATGGACCATTTTTTCCAGATCGGCATGGTGGGTCCGCCCGAGAACGACATGCTCGAGTGCTACACGACGCTCGGTTACCTCGCGGCGGTCACGCGCCGCGTGAAGCTCGGTCCGATGGTGGCGGGCGTCGTCTATCGCCATCCCGGCATTCTGGTGAAGAGCGCGACGACCTTGGATGTGCTCTCGGGCGGCCGCTCCTATTTCGGCATCGGCGCCGCCTGGTTCGAGGCGGAGGCCAAGGGTCTCGGCGCGCCGTTTCCCGCCGATTGCCGTGCGCTTCGAATGGCTCGAGGAGACGCTGCAGATCGCAAAGCAGATGTGGTCCGGGCGCGATGAGCCCTATCATGGCAAACACCAGCAGCTCGAGCGGACCCTGTGCCGCCCGCTGCCCTTGTCGCAGTCCGCATCCGCCGATCCTCATCGCGGGAGGCGGCGAGAAGAAAACCCTGCGCTTGGTCGCACAGTACGGGGATGCCTGCAACGTGTATGGAGCGCCGGCCGTCGTGAGCGCGAAGCTCGCGATCCTGCGTGGCCACTGCGAGGCGCTCGGGCGCGATTACAATGCCATCGAGAAGACGACCCTCGGCACTCTCGAGTTCGGCGACGGCAAGCTCTCCGTCGGCCGGGGTGCTCGCGCAATGCAAGGCGCTCGCGGCGCTCGGTGTGCAGCACGCGATATTCAACATGCCGGGCGTCGAGCAGATCACGCCGCTCGAGGTATTCGGCCGCGAGATCATTCCGGTCGTCGCCGGTTTCTGACGGAAAGGGGATGATGAAGCAGGCGAAGGGCCGGGGTGCCGCCGCCGTAGCCGCGGCGCTCGCCCTGTCGGCGGCTGCAGCGGGGCCGCTGCAGCGCGCCGCCGACGTGACCGCCGCACGGCTCGCCGCACCTTCCGCGGCAGGATTGGGTGGCCGCCGGTCGCGATGGCGCGGGCACTTATTTCTCGCCGCTCACAACCATCGACGCCGGCACTGTCGCAACGCTCGGCTTCGCCTGGGATTATCGCCTCGGAACCTACCGCGGCCAGGAGTCCACCCCGCTCGTGATCGACGGTGTGATGTATTCGACCGGCAACTTCGGGCGCGTGTATGCGCTCGATGCCGCGAGCGGCAAGGAGCTCTGGACCTACGACCCGCAGATCGACGGACAGTGGGCGCGATACGCGTGCTGCGACGCCGTGAATCGCGGACTCGCAGCCTTCCACGGACTGTTATATGTCGGCGCGCTCGACGGCTGGCTGCACGCGATCGACGCCCGCACGGGCCGGCGCGTGTGGAAGGTCGATACGCTCATCGGGCGCACCACGCGAAAGCCCTACACCATCACCGGGGCGCCGCTCCTCGCGGGGGATCTCGTCGTCATCGGCAACGGCGGCGCGGACTTTGCCGGCGCGCGGGGCTATGTGAGCGCATACGACCGGACGAGCGGCGCACTGCGTTGGCGTTTCTTCACGGTGCCGCGTGATCCGGCCGACGGTCCGCAGGACCAGCCTCATCTCGATGCCGCGGTGAAGAGTTGGGATCGGCGGCATCCGTGGCCGGCGGGGAGCGGCGGCACCGCGTGGGATGGCATGGCCTACGATCCCACGCTCGGGCTCGTCTATATCGGCACTGGCAATGCCGCGCCGTATAACTCGCGTTTGGGCGGCCGGCGGGGCGGCGATCAGCTCTACACCGCGTCCATCGTCGCGATCCACGCGGGCGACGGGACACTCGCCTGGTATTACCAGACCACACCGGGCGACCGCTGGGACTTCGACAGCACGCAGAAGCTCGTTCTCGCGGACCTCGACATCGGCGGCCGGCGCCGTCAGGTGCTCATGCAGGCGCCGAAGAACGGCTATTACTACGTCCTCGACCGTGCAACGGGCGAGCTGCTGTCGGCCGATCCGTTCGCCTTCGTGAGCTGGGCCCGCGGCATCGATCCGGCGACGCACCGCCCGCTGCTCGATCCGCGTGCCGATTACGACCGCCGCCCGGCGCTGGTGTTTCCGAGCGAGGCCGGCGCGCACAGCTGGCAGCCCATGGCCTACGACCCGGCTCATCGCATCACCTTCCTTCCGGTGATCGAAGCGGGCAACATCATCCTCGAGGCGAGCGGCCGTCGCGCCGGACTGGTCGAGGGCCAGTTCACGACGCCGGCGCTGCCGCCGGAGCTCTATGATCCGCAGGCTCTGCGCTCCCTCTACGGTGACCTGCCCCCGCTCGCGCAGCTCGAGCGGGGACTGAAGACCGATCCCGCCTCGCGGGGATTCTTGCGCGCCTGGAGCGTCGATGAGCATCGGGTGCTGTGGGAGGCACAGACCGCGACGAGTTGGGACGGTGGGGTGCTCGCGACCGCCGGCGGGATCGTCTTCCAGGGTGATGCGAATGGGTACTTGAACGCCTATGCAGCCGACAACGGCAAGAAGCTCGCATCGCTCGCGCTCGGCAGCTCCATGATGGCGGCGCCCATGACGTACGAGGTTGGCGGCACGCAATACATCGCCATCGTCGCCGGCTACGGCGGCGGCGGCGTCATCCTGGGTGCGCCTTTGGATCCCGCGTCGGCGGCCTACAAGTACGGCAACGAGGGACGCATCATCGCTTTGAAGCTCGGCGGAGCACCGCCGCCGATTCCGCCGCTGCGCGCCGATTCCCCGCTGCCTGAGCTTCCCGAGCGCCCGGTGCACGCCCGGCAGATCGCAGCGGGCGAAGTGCTGTACAACCGCTATTGCTCGCGCTGTCACGTGATGGGCCGCGGAAATCTTCCGGATCTGCGGCGCATCACGCCGGTGACCCACGCGCTCTTCGATTCCATCGTGCTCGGTGGCGCATACTCCGTCAAAGGCATGGCGCGTTTTGACGATGTGCTCTCGCCGGGCGATGCGCACGCGATTCATGCGTGGCTCATCGATCAAGCCTGGGCGCTTAAAGCGGCTGCACTCTCACATCCACCGTGAGCTTGTGGCGGCTGCCGCCGAACAGGATGCCGCGCAACGGCGACACATCGCCGAAATCACGACCCCAGGCGAGCGTCACGTGCCCCTCGCCGACCAGGTGGTCGTTGGTGGGGTCGAAATCCACCCATCCCAGCGGCGGGCAGTATACCGACACCCAGGCGTGAGAGGCATCGCCGCCGATCGCGGGTGCTCCGCCCGGCCGCACGGTGCGGATATAGCCGCTCACATAGCGCGCGGCGAGGCCGCCCGCGCGCAGCGCCCCGATCATGAGATGCGCAAAATCTTGGCACACGCCGCGGCGCGTCTTGAGTACCTCGACGATGGAGGTGCGGTTGGTGGTCGTGCCCGGCGCATATTTGAACTCACGAAAGATCTTGCGCATGAGGGCCTCGACGGCGGCGCCCATCGGCCGCCCCGGCGGGAAACATTCCTCGGCATAGTTCCAGAAGACATCCTTGATCGGCACATGGTCCGAGCGCATGCGGTAGCGGCAGGCCTCGATTTCCGCCGCCGACAGCGGCGAGGCGTGATAGCTCAACCGCTCGCGCAGCTCATCCCAGGGCTCGCAGGCGTCGAGCGGCGCCGCGACGCGCGGGAAGATCTCGACGGTCATCTCCGCCACCACCGACAAGCGGTCGTGTGACCGGTCGTATTCCAGGCGTGCGATGACGTTGCCGAACGCATCGAGATCCTCGCGCTCCGAGCTCGGCGCCGGATCGAGCTTGAGGGAGTGATCGAGGCAGCGCTGATAGGCGAATTCGCGCGGCTTCAAATGCAGCAGGTGATGCGAGTGCGCGACTTCTCCGCCGTACTCGTACAACGTCTTGTGACGAACCGCATAGCGCATCAGGCGGACACCGCTCCGAGCTCGAAGTCGACGTGGGAAAAGTGCTGCGAGGTGAGCTGGTCTGAAAGAAGCCCCGCCGCGGTGTTCAAGCTGGTCAAGCATTCGGCGAACCGCCGGCGGGTCTCCGCGGGCATCTCGACATCGCCCTCGGCGGCCGCGTACTTGAGCGCGATCAAGTTTGAGATGGGATCGTAGAGCGTGTCCTGGGCGCGGGTGCCCAGGGATTCCGCGAGCTCGATCAGGAGCGTGTTGATGGCGCGCCACTGGAAAGCGAGCGCGCGCGGGTTGCGTTCGTCGTAGACCAGCAGATCCACCGTCAGTCCCCACACCGGCGGCGCGCGATTGCGCGTGCGGTAGGTGATGGCGCTGTCGCCGAGCTCGAGCAGCCACTCGAGCTCCTGCCGCATGGGCGACGCGGGAGCGCCCAGCCGGCGGGCGATCACCGCGGACAGGAACAAGAGCCGCTCGAGGCGGCGCCCGATCATCATGAGGCGCCAGCCATCGTCCTGCGTCATGTCATCGTGCGCAAAACCGGCGAGCGCCGCGAGCGAGATCAGAAGGCGATCGAGCGCCTCGCGGGCATCATCCCGCTTGCTCTCTGCGCTGCGATAATCGCGGGACAGAACGCTGAGCGCCCGCCAATTCTCGCCCGACAGGCTGCCGCGCACTCGCGCCGCGGCCTCACCCAGGCGCCCGATGTCGCCGCTCAGCGTGAATCGTTTCTGCGCATCGAAGAGTCTCGCGGCGGCGAAGTGCTTGCAGATCTCCATCGCCTGCGACCAGAAGGGAAGATTGCGGCGCAATCCGAGGGTCGCACGCAGCATCCGCATCTTGAACTCGCATCGTTCAGCGTAGCGCCCCATCCAGAACAGATTCTCGGCGAGCGTCGAGGGAAGGTCATGGTGGCGTGGCGCCGTGCGGTCGATGCGCGCGACCGGCGCGGTCGATTCCTCGACGATCTCCTCGGAGTCGCAAAGGATCCAGATGTCCTTGCTGCCGCCTCCGCGCTGCATGGAGACGATCTCCGCGTGCGCGTCGGAGGCGAAGCGGGCGAGACCGCCCGGCATGACTTTGTAACCCTGCGATGTGGCGATCGCATACACGCGGATGCCGAGCGCGCGGGCCGAGAAGCGGTCCGGACTCTTGGTGTACCACACCGGTGCCTGCGAGAACGCGAGGTGCTCCTGCGCCACGAATGCATAGGGGCGCGCGCGCATGCGATCGATCAACGCCGCACGCCCCTCCGCGTCCAGATCGCTCCCGAACACGGGGTCGAGCTTCTGATCCGGGAACGTCGGCTTGATCACCAGCTTGTCGAGATTCGCGATCACCGATTCGAAGGCCGGGCGCTCGCCGCACCACCACGTCGCGACGGACGGCAGCGTGAGCGCCTCCCCGATCAGCCGCGGCGCGAGGGCGGGCAGAAATCCCAGCCACGCCGCCGACTCGAGCACGCCGCTGCCGAGCGCGTTCGCGGCGACCACGTTTCCCCGCCTGATCGCCGAGAGAAGCCCCGGCACGCCGAGCGCCGAATCGGCGCGCAGCTCCACCGGATCGCAGAAATCGTCGTCGAGCCGGCGCAGGATCGTGTGCACCCGCTTCAGTCCCGCGAGCGTCTTCAAATAAACGCGCTCATCGCGCACGGTGAGGTCGTGGCCTTCGACGAGCGGGAACCCGAGCTGACGCGCGAGGTAGGCGTGCTCGAAATAGGTCTCGTTGAATGAGCCCGGCGTGAGCACGACCGCGAGCGGCTCTTCTCCGGCATCGCGCAAAAGCTCCGCGCGCAGCGTGGCGAAGAACGAGCCCAGCGGGCGCACGTCCATCGACTGCGCGAGATGCGGAAAGGCGCGGCGCACGATTTGCCGGTTTTCGAGCGCGTACCCCGGGCCGGAAGGGCCCTGCGTGCGATCGGCGAGAACCCACCAGCGCCCGTCCGCGGAGCGCGCCAGATCGGCCGCATAGAGCGACAGCCATCGATCCTGTGGAGGACGTACGCCCATGCAGGGCCATAGGAAATTGGGATGTCCGAACGGGATCTCCGCCGGCAGAGCGCCTTGTGCGAGCAGCTCCTGCGGCCCGTACAGGTCGGCGAGCACGCGGTTCAGAAGCGTCGCGCGCTGCGCGACGCCCGATTCGATCTCGCGCCACTCCTCTGCGGTCACCAGATAGGGCAGGGGATCGAGAATCCACGGGCGGTCGCGTCCCTGGGTATCGGCGTACACGTTGTACGTGATGCCGTTCTCCACGATCATGCGCCGCGTGAACTCCGTGGCGCGCCGTGCAGCTCGCGCATCGTCCTCGAGCACACCGTCGATCAGCGATCGCCAATGACTGCGGACGCGCCCCTCCCGGTCCAACAGCTCGTCATAGCGGCGCGGATCGCTGCGGTAACTCTGAAGTCTCGGATCGCTCACCGGGTCGGCGGATCACGCAGATCCAAGGTGAAGGGGAATTCGTCGCTCGATTGCGGGGAAGCGACGCTCATCGGGCCGGGCGTGTGTCCGATGCGGAAGAATCGTGCGAGACGCCTGCTCTCGGCCTCGAATGCGTTCACGGGGAAAGTCTCATGGCTGCGGCCGCCCGGATGAACCACATGATATCGACAACCGCCTTCGGACCGATGCATCCAGGTATCGACTATATCGAATGTCAGCGGCGAATGAATGCCGATTTTGGGATGCAGCGCCGACCACGGCTGCCAGGCGCGGTAGCGCACGGCGGCGACGTATTCTCCCTCGCGGCCGGTCGAGCGCAGCGGCAGCGCGCGTCCGTTGCAAGTCGCGGCGTACCGATCCGGGGCGAGTCCGCTCAATTTGATCTCGATGCGCTCGAGCGAGGAGTCGACATAGCGCACCGTGCCGCCCGGGGTGCCCTCCTCGCCGAGCACGTGCCAGGGCTCGAGCGCCTGCCTCAGCTCGAGATGCGCGACGCGCAGCGCGTGCTCGCCGAGCTTCGGAAAGCGAAACTCGAAGTGCGGCGCGAAATACTCGAGCCGCAGCGCAAAGCCCGCACGGGCCTGCTCCTCGATCACGCTGGCGAAGTCCTGCAGTATGAAGTGCGGCAACATGAAGCGGTCGTGCAGCTGCGTGCCCCAGCGCGCCAGGCGCGCAGGCGCATACGGTTCGCGCCAGAATCGCGCGACGAGCGAGCGCAGCAGGAGCTGCTGCACCAAACTCATGCGCGGGTGCGGCGGCATCTCGAAGGCTCTCAGCTCCAAGAGCCCGAGGCGCCCACTCGCGGAGTCGGGGGAGTACAGCTTGTCGATGCAGAACTCCGCGCGATGCGTATTGCCGGTCACGTCGATGAGCAGATTGCGCAGCAGCCGGTCCACGAGCCAGGGCTCGACCTCGGTGCCGGGTGCCGGGAACTGCTTGAATGCCAGCTCGAGCTCGTAGAGCGAATCGTTGCGTGCCTCATCGACGCGCGGCGCTTGCGACGTGGGGCCGATGAACAGTCCCGAGAACAGATACGAGAGCGACGGATGGTTGTGCCAGTACGAGATGAGGCTGCGCAGGAGATCCGGTCGTCTCAAGAACGGCGAGTCCTGAGGGGTGGCTCCGCCGAGCACGATATGATTGCCGCCGCCGGTGCCCACGTGGCGGCCGTCGACCATGAATTTCTCCGAGCGCAGTCTCAAAGCATGGGCCGTTTCATTCAAGTGCGTGGTGAGCGCGACCAGCTCATCCCAGCTCGAGCTCGGTTGAACGTTCACCTCGATGACACCGGGATCCGGCGTTACCTTGAAATTGACGAGTCGCGGATCCGCGGGCGGCTCGTAGCCTTCGATCACGACCGGTTGCCTCAAGGCCTTCGCGCAGGATTCCACGGCAGCCACGATCTCGAGATAATCCTCGAGGCTGCGCGTCGGCGGCATGAACACATGAAGGACCCCGCCGCGCTCCTGGGTACACAGCGAGGTGCGGACCACCTCGGCCGGTTGCACCGAATCCTCGGACCCGCGACCGGGCGCTGCGCCGGGCGCAAGATTTCGATGCGCCGGCAGGGACGCGAAGCTCTGATTCGGATCCGGCGGATGAAGGTACGGAAAATCCTCCGGCCTCACCCAGGGCAGAGAGTCGAGCGGCAGCCGGTAGCCGATCGGCGAATCGCCCGGAATCAGGTAACAGCGCTCGCGGCGCAGGAACCAGGGACCGCTTCGCCAGGGCGCGCCGTCGACGGGACGCCCAATCGGGAGCACGAAGCCCACCGGCTGGTCGAGCTCGCTCTCGAAGATCCGCGTCAGACGTGCCCGCTCCAGGGGATCGGCGGTCTTTGAGTTCAGCGCATCGACGTTGCCGGGGAGTTTGCGCTCGCGCCAGGCGTAATAGAATGCATCCTCATAGGCCGGGAATACGTGGTCCGCGGACACGCCGAGCGCCGCGGCGATCGCGGCCAGGAGTCGTGGCGCGTTCGCTCGAGCCTCCGGATACCGTCGCTCCTCGTCGGCGATGAGAGACCGGTCCGTCCAGACGGGCTCGCCGTCCCGGCGCCAGAAACAATTGAGCGACCAGCGCGGTAATTGCTCGCCCGGATACCACTTGCCCTGTCCGAAATGCGCGAGGCCGGCGGGCGCATAGCGCTCCTTCAGCTTCCAGAAGAGCTCGGCGGCGATGCGGCGCTTGTTCTTGCCCAGCGCCTCGGTGTTCCACTCCGCCGCCGTGGCGTCCTCGCTCGACACGAACGTGGGCTCGCCTCCCATGGTGAGTCGCACGTCGGCGGCGGTGAGATCCTCGTCGACGCGCTTTCCCAGGGCCTCGATGGCGGCCCATTGGGTTTCCGAATAAGGCTTGGTGACGCGCGGCGCCTCCCAGATCCGCTCGACGCTCATGGCGTACTCGAACGTCGTCTCGCAGGGATCGACCGCGCCGGAGAGCGCTGCCGCAGCTTGTGGATCGGGCGTGCAGGCGAGGGGTATGTGCCCCTCGCCGGTGAGCAGTCCGGAGGTGGGGTCGAGGCCGATCCATCCCGCACCCGGCAGGTACACTTCGCACCAGGCGTGCAGGTCCGTGAAATCCCGGCTCGGACCGGCAGGACCCTCGAGCGGCTTGTGATCGGCCACGAGCTGGATCAGGTAACCCGACACGAAGCGCGCGGCGAGCCCCAAGTGACGCAATAGTTGCACCAGGAGCTCGGCCGAATCCCGGCATGAGCCCGACCGCTTCTCGAGCGTGACATCGGGCGGTTGCACGCCCGGCTCCATGCGGATCAGGTACCGCACATCGCCCGCCAGGCGCCGGTTGAGCTCCACCAGGAAGTCCGCCGTGGGCCGGCGCTCGCGGGAGATGCCCGCCAGATATTTCGTGAACAGCGGTGTCGCCGGCCGCGTCAACAAGTACGGCATGAGCTCGCGCTCTTCCGCCGCTTCATATTTGAACGGGAATTGCTGCGCGTAGGGTTCCAGGAAGAAGTCGAATGGATTGATCACCGCCATCTCGGCAGTCAGATTCACCTCGATGCGCAGCTCCCGGGTGAGCTTCGGAAAGACCAGACGCGCCAGGTAGTTCGCCTGCGGATCCTGCTGCCAGTTGATGAAATGCTCGGCCGGATCGATCTTGAGCGAATACGCCAGGATTCGCGTGCGGCAATGGGGCGCCGGCCGCAACCGTACGATCTGCGGCCCGAGTGTTACCGGCCGGTCGTACCGGTAATGCAGCAGATGGTTGAGCGCTACGTGAATGGACACCGAACGAGCTCCGAGGGGATGGCCCCCAGGTATAGCACGCGCGTCACGCTCAAGGAAACGCCGCGGGCCGCTTAGGCCGCTCGGGCATTCGCCTCGCGATGCGCATTGATGGTGTCGTGGATGAACCGGAGCTTGCGGATGGCGGGTGCGGACAGCACGAAGGGATAGCTGTCGGGCAGTCCGAGCCCGCGGCTCAAGTTGTTGAGCACGTAGGTGAGGGACAGCCAGGCCTCGATCATCGCGTCAAAATCGCGGTAGTTCGGATTCAGGGGGTCGGGCGGCGGCTGCATTTGCGGCTCGTCGCGCCGCTTCGGCCGCAGCGCGAGGCCGGTCGCGCCCGCGGTTTCGAGCGCATCCACCATATGCAGGTAGTGCGCCCAGGACTCTGCCCAGTCTTCCCACGGATGCATGGTCGAATAGGCGCTGATGAAGCTGTCTTCCCATTGCGCCGGCGGTCCTTCGCCGTAGTGGCGGTCGAGGGCTTTCTGATAGTCGGCACGCTCATCGCCGAACAGCGCGCGGAAGTCCTGCAGGAGCGGTGCGTACGCGATCAGCTGATCCCAGAAATAATGACCGATTTCATGCCGGAAATGCCCTAGAAGGGTGCGATACGGTTCCTTCTGAAGAAAACGCTGCTTCTCGCGGTGCACATCGTCGGCCTCGGCGATGTTGATGGTGATCAGGCCGTTGTCATGTCCGGTCAGCACCCGCTTGGCATCGCCGTCCTTCGAATCCTCCAGAAACTCGAACGCGAGGCCGCCGTTGTTGCCGTCTTTCGGCTCGACCGGAAGATCGAGACCCAACAGCGTGTAGAGCATGCGGCGCTTGGCCACCTCGAGCCGGAACCAGGCGAGGCGATTCCGTTCCGAGGACAGATCCGGAATGATCCGGTTCAGCCGGCACGAACGGCAAAAATCACCGCACTCCTCCGCCGGCACCACCCAGTTGCAGACGCTCACCTGGTCGTAGTTGGCGCACAGGCGATAGGGCAGAAGGCCGAGCGAGGGGATTTCCGCCTTCCATACGCCGTCGTCGCCCGGCGTGATCGCGGCCATCAGGCGCCGATCGGGTAGGAACGCGAGCGAGCGCCCGCAATTCAGGCAACGGATGTTTTCGAAAAACACCAGATTCTGGCAATGACTGCAATGAAAAGTCTTCATCGATGGCTCGGAGCGGCGGCAGTAAGGTTAGTGTTGGGCGCCGTGGTGCAAATCAATGGCGCATCGAGGCCGCCGCCGCATTAATGCGTAAAGCGTGATTGTAAGCGATCAGTCGTTGCAGCAGGATCATGTCGGCGGATGACCGACGCGCGGCGGATTGCCCGCTGGATCGCCGAGTGGGCGGAGCGGCGGGCGCCCGCCATGGCGCGGCGCCTACGCGCAGTCGCTGCGCGGTCCTACGGGCGCCATGAGGGACAGGTGACATAAAGAGCGGCGATCGAGAGGGCTCGAATGAAAATCCGTTTCGGCTATGAACTGGTGTACGGCTGCGCGCAGCCGACGCCCATGATCCTCATGCTTCATGCGCATTCGAGCCGGGCGGCCGACTTGCTCGTGCCCGATCGTCTGACGACGGACCCCGCGGTCCCGCTCGATATCTATATGGATGGCTTCGGCAACACCTGCACACGGATCCTCGCGCCGGCGGGCGGCATTCGCCTCACTGCCGATGCCCTGATCCGGGACTCGGGTATCCCAGAGCCGGTCTTCGAGCAGGCCCAGGAGCATCCGGTTGAATCGTTGCCGCACGAGGCGCTCGTGTTTCTGCTCGGCAGCCGCTACTGCGAAACCGAGCGTCTCATGGACGAGGCTTGGCGCCTGTTCGGCAACGTGACGCCCGGTTGGGGCCGCGTGCAGGCGGTGTGCGATTTTGCGCACGATCACATCTCGTTCGGCTATCACTTCGCGCGCCCGACCAAGACCGCCGCCGAGGCGTACGCCGAAAGACAGGGCGTGTGCCGGGATTTCGCGCATCTCGCCATTACGCTGCTGCGCTGCCTCAACATTCCGGCGCGCTATTGCACCGGGTATCTCGGGGATATCGGCGTGCCGGTTGCCGATGCGCCGATGGACTTCGCCGGCTGGCTGGAAGCCTATATCGGCGGCGCGTGGCACACCTTTGACCCGCGCAACCAGTCGCGCCGCATCGGCCGGATCCTCATCGCACGAGGACGCGATGCAGCGGATGTCGCCATCAGCACGGCGTTTGGTCCTAATTATCTGCAGGTATTTCGCGTCTGGACCGACGAAGTCAAGGAGTAATTTCTCCAGCCGCGCGGATGACATCGCTTGCATTCGCCCACGTCCGCGGTTTCAATGCCTCCCGCGATATTCACAGGCTGGGTCAGCATTGCCGGCGTTCCGAACTTCCTTTTTGCTCACGCTCGCCCTCGCGGCGTGCACGGCGAATCCTGCGAGGGACACCCGGCCCATCACACCGCGCACGGATGCGCAGGGGCGTTCGGCGAGCGAGCGCCTCGCCGGCGCCCTCGAATTGATATCGAAGAAGCAATTCGACGAGGGCCTGCCGGCGCTCATAGCCGTCATCGACGCCCGATCTTTTGCGAGCCTTTCGAGTGACGAGCAATACCGGGCGCTCGACAAGGCGGGTCAGGTGGAGGTCGGCTTTGAACGGTGGGCGCTTGCGCGAGGCTACACAATCCGCGCCGCGGCCATGCCTCGGGCGACCGCGAGGGATCAGCTCCGCCTGATCGCCATCGAGTGGCACTTGCACGACGATGCGGCGGTCGTCGATGCGCTGACGACCCTCGCGAGGCGCTGGCCCGATCACCTCGGCGAGATCGATGAGGACTACTTCACGGACGTGCTGCGTACCGCGAATCAACTGCCGCACGGCGCGCGCCGCGCGTTGCTCCAGGCGTTGTACGACGCGGGCTGGAAGCCGAAAGGAGGCATCGAGCCGAGCGCCTCCTGGCGCGACTTGGCGCTCCTCCTCATCGGGGAAGGCAAGCTCGACGCGGCGGCCGATGTCGCCGCGCGCATTACGGATCCGCAAGTTCTGGTCGACATGCGCGCGGATCGGCGTTTCGATGCAATTGTCGCGGCACACCCGGAGCGGTTCGACGTGAATGCCGCCGCCCTGCGGGAGATCAAGGCGCTGCAGGCGAGAGATGCCGAGGCGAAGTCCTTGCGCGTCAAGACCCGCCTGATGGCTGCGCTCATGCGGCGGCAACATGCGCCCGCCGCCCTGGCGATTGCCGACGAGGCCATTTCCGGCATCCGCGCAACCAATTATCCGGAGCGACTCTATGTCGATTATCTCTCCGAATACGCCGGGTTGCTCAGCGAGCGGGCGTTTGCGCTGATGGACCTGGCGCTCTGGGATGAGGCCCTCGATCAGCTCACCGCCGCTGCCCGCGAGTTCGAGCACGACCGCGACAATGTGGGCGGAGCGATCGATCTGGCGGCGTTCGAGTGCGATCTCGGCCGTCCAGCGGAAGCACGCTCGGTGCTGGCTCAGCTCACCGGCGCCCTGAGCGCGTTCGGGTTCATGCAGATGGAAATCGTGAGGCTCGACGCGGCAACCCAGGAGGGCGACGCGGCGCAGGTCGAGCGCTCCCTGCATTATGTACGGGCTCATCGCAGCGATGCGCCCTTTACCTATTTGAGCGCATTGATCGTGGCCGATCAGCTCGATCGTGCGGCGCAGGAGCTGCGAAGACAGCTTGCCGGGCTCGAGACGCGCCAGCAAGCGCTCGATAGCGTGCAGACCTACCTGCCCGAGCCCGGCACGTCCCGGCAGCTTCTGATGCGGATGCGCTGGCAGTCCGTGATCGCGCGCGGCGACGTGCAGGCCGCGATAGTCCGGGTCGGCCGTGTCGAAAGCTACGACTTGATGGAGTCGGTGTTTTAAGCGCCGCGTCAGCTCCTCAAGTCGACCCACACGGGCGCGTGGTCGCTCGGCTTCTCCCAGCCGCGCACGTCCCGCTCGACGCCCGCGGCCTCGAGTCGCGGGAGGAGCGCGCGATTGAGCAGCAGATGATCGATGCGCAGGCCCGCATCGCGTGCGTAGGCGTTGCGAAAGAAGTCCCAGAAGGTATAGATCGTTTCGTCCGGGTGAAGCGAGCGCAGCGCGTCGGTCCAGCCTTGCCCAAGCAACGTGGAGAACGCCTCGCGCACCTCGATCCGGAACAGCGCGTCATCGACCCAACGTTCGGGCTTATACACGTCGCGCTCGGTGGGGATGATGTTATAGTCGCCCACGAGGATGACCGGCGTCGCGCTCGACGCGAGCTCGGCGGCGTGCGCGAGCAATCGGGCGAGCCATTTGAGCTTGTAGTCGTACTTCGGACCCGGGGCCGGATTGCCGTTCGGCAGATACAGGCATCCGACGGTAATCCCATGGACCGTCGCCTCGATGTAGCGGCTGTGTGCATCGTCCGGGTCGCCGGGCAGCACGCGGCGGATCTCTTGGGGTTCTGCGTTGCGGGCGAGAATGGCCACGCCATTCCAGCTTTTCTGACCGTGCCAGATCACCCCGTAACCTGCCTCGCGAATGGCCGACTCGGGAAATTTTTCCTGCGGGATCTTTAGTTCTTGAAGGCAGACGACATCGGGCGCCCGTTCGCCGAGCCAGCGGAGAAAATTTCCGAGACGCGCGGCGATCCCATTGACGTTATAGGTGACGATCCTCATCCGCGCATGTTACCGGATGAGAGCGGGCTGCCGGACCTCGGGCTTATTTGACGGGGTTGTCCACCGCGACCAATGGGCCTGCCGAGGCCTTTTCGAAGCGAGCGGATACCTCTTCCCGGCATTCCTTGGAAGCTTGGTTGTAGGAGACGACTCGATCCGCTGCCATGCGTTTCTTCATGCAACCAATGACTTGGGTGACGATCTGGCGCTTGACCGCGAGAGGCTGTCCCTTCCAATCGGCTGAAAAAGCTTGAGCGGCGGCCAGGACGGCGAGACTTGTCGCTACGGCTGTTATTAGACGCTTCATATGTTCCCTCGCTACCGTGGTTTTCGTGCCACGATGTCACGCTGCTCCGCAGTGACTAGTATGTCGACATCGCGAGCGGCGGCCAGAGCGCCGGCCCGTGACCCCATGTCGGCGCTGCCCTACAGCAACGCTTGAGGGGGATCAGGGGGGGACCGAGGGTATACCTAACGAAGCGCGGCGTCTCGTTCTTCGAGGAGTTTGCGCAGAATGCTGCGATGACAGTGCGATTCGTCAGCACAGTAGCATCCGACGGAAAATGACGTGCTGTGGGAAAGGGCCGCGAGGAGGTCCAGCGAACGCGCCGCCTCGGGCGTGCTCATCTCGGCTCTGAAGCGGCGAACAAAATGGCGCCAGCTGCGAGCATCGCCCCCCGATGACTTCGCCTCACGCAGGAGCGCCTCGCTCGGCGCAAGGAGGGGAAACCATACATCGAAAAAATCGCGGCGCGCGTAATCGCTCTTGCGTACGCCGCGCGGCGGCCGCCGCACGGTGCCGATCCGCAGCCCCTCATCCGCATCCCGCGCGGATCCGAGCCGCACGATCCGGATGCTCACGGGCGGTATCCCGCCGCAGTCGGGTGCGTCTTAAGGCACGTACTCCCAGAGGTCATTGAGCACACCGCCCGCATCGGTCGAATCGTATCCTTCACCGCCGAATAGCCAGAAATTGCCGGACCGATCGGTCCACCCGGTTGCCGAATACCGCGCGCCGGGCACGTTGGCGGCCGCCGTCGTTCCCTTGGTTCCGTACACGCCGCCGGCATTGGCGGTCGATGAGCCTCCGATCCAGGTCCAGGAGCCCGCAGCCGGACTGTACATCCACAGATCGTTCATGACGCCCTGCGTTCCGGTGCCGTTGTAGGAGAACCCGCCGAACAGCCACAGGTTGCCCGACGAATCGATCCACGAGTTCGAATAACCGCGCGCACCCGGAACATTGCCGGCAGCCGCGACCCCCTTGGTCCCATAAACACCGAGCGCGGCATCTGTGTTCGAGCCGGAGACCCAGGTCCACGTGCCCGCTCCCGGATTGTATTGCCACAGATCGTTCATGTAGCCGAAGTGCCCGGCCGAGTCGTAGCCCTGGCCGCCGAATACCCACAGGTTGTTGGATGAGTCGATCCAAGCGCTCGAGGCCTCGCGCGCGCCAGGCACATTGCCGGCGGCGGCCGAGCCCTGCGTGCCGTAGCTGCCCGCGGCATCGATACCATTGGACCCGGACATCCACGTCCAGCCCGTGGTGCTGTTGAACATCCACAGGTCGTTGAGCTGGCCACCGGTCCCGGATTGCGCCTGCCCGTTTCCGCCGAACAGCCAGAGATTGCCGGTGCCGTCGGTCCAGGACACCGCCAGGTTGCGTGCGCCGGGCACGTTGCTCATCGAGGCCGTGCCGAGGGTTCCATAGACGCCGTACGCATTTCCGGTGGTCGATCCGCTGACCCAGGTCCACAGACCCGAGGTGGGGTTGAATTCCCACAGGTCGTTCAAATTCCCCACCGTGCCCGCGGCGTCATAGCCGTATCCGCCGAACAGCCACAGATTGCCCGCGGAGTCCGCCCAGGATACCGGGGTGCTTCGGGCGCCCGGCACATTGCCGGCGGCGGGCGTGCCCTGCGTGCCGTACACGCCGCTCGTGTTGGTGCTCATCGAGCCACTGACCCAGGTCCAGCCCGAAACGCTGCTGTACTTCCACAGATCGTTGAAGAGCACATTGTGGCCTTGGGCGTCGTAACCGGCCCCGCCGAACAGCCACAGGTTTCCCGATGCGTCGGTCCACGTGAGGCTCGCGTACCGCGAGCCCGGAACGTTGCTCGGGGAGGCCGTGCCCTGCGTCCCGTACACGCCGCCGGCGCCTTGCGTGTTCGAGCCGCTCATCCAAGTCCAAGCGCCCGCACAGATAATCGACACCGTGGTGACATTCCCGGCCCCCACGGTGCCCGTGCCGCTGCTGACGGTGCATTCCTGCCCCGTGGGCTGCGTCAATATCGTCACGTCGTACGCGGCGCCTTGCGCGAGCGGCGTGGTGAAGGTGAAGCCGCCGTTCGCCGACAGCGTGAGGTTGTTGCCGTGGTTGTCCTGAAGCACGAGCGAGCCCGAGGTCAGGCCCGCGAGCGTGCCGCCGATGGTGTAGGTGTTGACGCAGTGCACCGGCACGTTCACGTTGCTGCCTGCAACCGTCCCCGATGGACCCGTGACCGTGCAGAGCTGGCCGCTCGGCTGCGTGAGCACCGTGACATCGTAGGCCGAGCCCGAGGGGACCGTTGTCGCGAACGTGTAGGTGCCGCTCGAGGTGACGGTGAGATTGTCGCCGCCGTTGTCCTGCAGGACGAGCGTGCCCGTCAAGGAGGAGACCGTCACACCGATGTCGTAGTCGTTGTCGGTGCAATCGATGATCACGTTGCTCACATTCGAGGCCGCGACGGTACCCGAGCCATTCGTGACGGTGCAGGTCTGTCCGACCGGCTGAGTGGAGATGCTCACTGCGTAGCTCGAGCCGCTCGCAACCTTCGTCGAGAAGGTGAAAGTGGTGTTCGAGGAGACGGTCGTGGAATTTACCCCGTTGTCCTGGAGCACGATGCTGCGGCCGGCGAGCAGTCCGCCGACGGAACCACCGATCGAGTACGTAATCGGTGTGCAGTTGACGGTGGCCGTCACGTTGCTGCTCGCGATCGTGCCCGAGCCGTTCGAGACACTGCAGCTCTCGCCGGCGGGAGCGGTGAGGATGGTTACCGCATACGCAGATCCGCTGGCGACCGGCGTCGCGAAGTTGTACGTGCCGTTCGCGGATACACTCAGGTTGTCGCCGCCGTTGTCCTGCAGCACCACGCTGTTGCCGCTCAGGAGCCCGGTGACGGTGGCCTGCACGTTGTAGCTGTTGTCGGTGCAGGTGATATTCGCGTTCGTCACGTTCGAGCTCAAGACGGTGCCCGAGCCGTTGCTCACGGAGCAATTCTGGCCAGGCGGCTGGGTGGCGATGGTCACGGCATACGGGGAGCCGCTCGCGATCTGCGTCGAGAAGGTGTAGGGCGTGTTGCTCGACACCGTCGTCGAGTTGCCGCCATTGTCCTCAAGCACCAGGCTATTGCCGCTGAGGAGCCCGCCGACCGTTCCGCCAATCGAGTAATAGTTGGGCGCGCAACTCACGGTGATGCCGGTGACGGTGGATCCGACCACCGTGCCCGAGCCGTTGCTCACGGAGCAGCTCTCGCCCGCGGGCGAGCTCGAGACGGTCACCGCATAGGCGGAGCCGCTCGCAACGGGGACTGAGAAATCGTACGTGCCGTTCACGGCAATGACCAGGTTGTCCCCGCCGTTATTCTCGAGGGTGAGCCCGCTTCGCAGAAGTCCCGAGGCCGTGACCTGAATGTCGTACGTGTTATCCGAGCAGGTGACGGTCACGCTGCTCACGTTGGTGCCTGCCACCACACCGCTGCCCATGGCGACCGAGCAGGTCTGTCCGACCGGCTGGGTAAAGATGGTCACGGAATAGGTCGATCCGCTCGCGACCGGCGTCGAGAACATGAACGGTCCGTTGGCCGATACGGTGGTTGAATTTCCGCCGTTGTCCTGAAGCACGATGCTTCGGCCGCTGAGCAGCCCGCCGAGCGTGCCGCCGATCTGATAGAGGTTAGAGACACACGTGACCGCGACGTTGCTGACGTTGCTGCTCTCGACCGTGCCCATGCCATTCGTCACCGCGCAGCTCTGGCCCAAGGGCTCGCTCGCCACGGTGACCGAGTAGCCGGATCCACTGGCGACCGGCGTATTGAAGTTGTAGGTCCCGTTGGCGGAGATCGAGAGGGTGCTCGCGCCGTTGTCCTGGAGCGTGAGACCACTCGCGGCAAGGCCGGACACCGTCACCGATATGTTGTATTTATTGTCCGAGCAATTGATTTCGACGTCTTGCACGTCGCTCGCGCCGATCGTGCCGGATCCGTTCGTCACCGAGCAGGTCTGACCGGCGGGCTGCGTGAACACGGTCACCGCATAGTTCGAGCCGCCCGCGACGGTGGTTGCAAAGCTGAAGCTGCCGTTGCCCGAAACGGGGGTGGCGTTGCCGCCATTGTCCTCGAGGACGAGCGTGCGGCCGCCCAGCAGTCCGGTGACCGTTCCTCCGACGGTGTGATCTTGCGTCGTGCAGCTGACGAGTACGCTCGCCACAGGTCGGGGACCCACCGTTCCGCTGCCGTTCGAGACGACGCAGCTTTGTCCGGCCGGCTGCGCGAAGACCGTCACTATGTAGAGAGCGCCGATCGGCATTGCCTGCGGCAGTGTGAAGCTGCCGTTGGCGGTCACGGTCATCGCCCGATCGCCATCGACCTGCAGCTGGAGGGTCGCTCCCGGCGCGAGCCCGCTGACCGAGCCGCCGACGGTGATTGGAAAGAACGGCACCGAGCCGTTGTTATCGCACGCCGCCGCCAGCAGGCTCAACGCGCACAGCGACAGAGTCTTGGCGCAGCGGGTAAGGTTTTTCATGCTCGAAACTGTAGTCCGCCCGCTCAAGCGGCCGCAGTGACCATGATCACTATATGTCGTATGGCGACGTGCGCTGGATCGCTTATTCGGCCCACGGTCGACATCTTGTTAACTGGCGAGGTCTCGGGACGCCTCGGCGGGTTTCGGCCGTCAGCGGCTGGGGAGCTCGCCGTCCGCCTTATAGGCGCGCAACGCCAGGCAGGTCACGACATCCCGCACCGTCGGGAGTTTCAAGAGCGTGTCGAGGGTCAGATCGGTGAGGTCGGCGACATCTTTCACCGACACCTCGAGGATCAGATCGTATTCGCCCGTCACGGCGGCGCAGGTAAGGATGCGCTCGTCGTCTCGAATCACATCGAGGAATGTGTTCGCGTCGGCTGCGCCGCGCTGATCGAGATTCACCAGCACGTAGGCCGACAGGATTCGGCCGAGTGCCGCCGGGTTGATGACAGCCCGGTAGCCGGCGATGGCGCCTGCGGCCTCGAGCGCATGGACTCGCCTGAGGCACGCCGATTCGGACATACCCACGCGCCGCGCGAGCTCGACATTCGACAGCCGCCCGTCGCGCGCGAGCTCGCGCAAAATACGGTGATCTGCCGCTTTGAGTTCCATGGCATATTGCTCCGGTTTTTTCGCAGTAACCGGCGCAAATCGCCGGATCTTTGCCTATATCTGCCGTATTATGGCAGGTATCGGCCCGGCGAACGCCGTATTGTGACGGCAGGGCGCTGCGAGGTGCGCGCGAAATCCGCTATACGAATCCAAATGGAATCAAGGAGGTCCCGTGAGTGAACCGAGCGAAGCGGCCGCAGCCGGCCAAGCCTCTCTCCCGGCCAACCCGCTGGGCACGGACGGTTTCGAGTTCGTCGAGTACACCGCGCCCGATACCGGCCATCTCGCTCGGCTCTTCGAGCGCATGGGGTTCAGCCGCATTGCGCGGCACCGCTCGAAGGATGTGGCACTTTACCGGCAGGGTGCCATCAACTTCATCGTGAACGCCGAGCCCAACAGTCTCGCGCAGCGCTTCGCGCGAGAGCACGGGCCGAGCGTCTGCGCCATGGCGTTCCGCGTGAAGGATGCGGCACGGGCTTTGCGCGACGCCGTGGCGGCCGGCGCCAAGGAAGTGCGCGGTGCGGTTGGACCGATGGAGCTCAACATCCCTGCGATCGAGGGGGTCGGCGGCAGCCTAATTTACCTGGTCGATCGTCACACGGGCCCCTCGATTTACGATATCGATTTCGTGATGGAGCCCGGCGCGGACCCGAATCCGCCCGGCGCCGGCCTCGTGGAAATCGATCACTTGACCCACAACGTGGGCAAGGGCCGCATGAATTTCTTCCAGGATTTTTATCATCGCGTTTTCAATTTTCACGAGCATCAGTATTTCGACATCACCGGCGAGTACACGGGGCTCACCAGCCGAGCACTGGCCTCTCCGTGCGGAAAGATCCGCATTCCGATCAACGAGTCGAAGTATGAAGGCGGAACCGATCAGGTCGATCAGATCCAGGAGTTCATCGAGCAGTATCGCGGCGAGGGCATTCAGCACGTCGCGCTGCGCACGAACGACATCCTGACGACCTGGGATCGGCTGAACGCCAACGGCGTGAAGTTCATGACGCCTCCGCCGGAAACGTATTACGAGATGCTCGAGGAGCGAGTGCCGGGACATGGGGTCGAGGTCGAGCAGATTCGCAAGCGCGGCATTTTGCTGGATGGCGGCAAAGGCCGCTTCCTGCTGCAGATATTCACCGAGACCCTGATTGGCCCGATTTTCTTCGAGATCATCGAGCGCCGTGGCGATGATGGATTCGGCCAAGGGAACTTCCGCGCGCTGTTCGTGAGCATGGAGCGCGATCAGCTGCGTCGGGGAGTTTTGAAAGCGCCGGGCGCTGCTGCGGACGCCAAAAAGCCTTAACCGGAGGTCCTGCGCCTCGAGGTACATCCGCGAGCAGGCGGCGGCGCTACAATGCGCAGCGTGATGAGCGAGTTGCCCGACTCCTTGTTCCTGAATCCGGTGAATCCATCTGGATCGCGGAGTTCGGCGGGACGGCGCCGGGGATCGCCATCGTCGACAGCCTGGAGTGCGTCCAGATGGTGTTGCCGCGCACCGCCGCGACACCCGCGCCGGGCGGTGAGGTGACGCCTTGCGCACCATCATGCTCCATCGCGTGACGCGGACCGCCTGAACCCGCCCACCCGACAAGCGTCTCGGTGATTGCACCCGCCCGGTTGCGCTCCCGTGAAGTGGTCGGCGGTCTTGCGCGCGATTTCAGCGACAATCGGCCCTTATGCGTCGTGCGCTCGCCTGTACCATTTTTCTGCTCTGCGGCACCATGGCGCGCGGTGCCGAGCTCTATTACCTCGACCGCGACGCCTTCAGCAACGAGTACGTCGGGCCGGTGGGACCGCTCGTGCTGTCGGGCGAGATCGTGCCGGGCGACTACCAGCGTCTGCTCACCCGGATCGCGGAGGACCGCCAGCGGTTCTTGTCCGAGAACAAGCTCATTCTGGCCTCGACTGACGGCAACGCCGCCGAGGCCATGAAGATCGGCAGGCTCTTGAAATCGCTCTACACGCGGGTGGTCGTCGGCCCCCATACGGGACGCTGCTCAGGAGCCTGCTTTTTGATCTACGCCGCCGCCGTCGACCGCGGCACGGATGGTGAGAGCCTCCTCGGTCTTCGCAGACCCGGATTGGCCGAGTCCGAATGGATCGGCATCCCGACGACGCAGGCAGCGCTCCTCGAGGACAGCATGCAGGCGCCGGTGCGCGACTACCTCGTCGAGAACGAGGTGCCTGGGGAGCTGGTGGAGGAAGTCTTCAAGCGTCCCGCCACGGACGTGTACTGGCTGTCGGAAATCGAGGAGGAGGCGCTCGGCTGGAAGACCCCATCGTTCGAGAAATTTCTTGCCAAGAACTGCAAATGGAACGATGCGCTCGAAAAGGCGGTGCTTCATGGCGAGCGCCCGTTCGATGACCTGAAAGCAACGGCCGAATGTCGTGCGCGCGTCACGCAGGTGGAGGCGGGCAAGGCGCTCGCCCTGGCGTTGAAGGACGCGGCGGCGCCGGGAAGTTCACCCGCCGTCCCGGGGGCGGCGCCCACTCATCCCAAGCCTCACGCGAAGCGCGTCAGCGCTAGTCGAAAACCACCCGCGGAAAATAAAACGACACCGTCCAGTTAGGCAGATCGACGATCTCGCTGATGCGCAGATCGCCGCAAACGCTGCACAGCAGGTAGGCATCGATCGCCGAAAGGGCGTGCCGATGAGTCAGCAGGTCGATCATCGAGCGCACCGCATCGCGTGCGGCTTCCATCAAGTCTGGACCGATACCGGTGGCGACGTCGTAGCCCTGCGCATCGAGGTGCCGAGTGACCGGGCCGGACGTGCGGAAGCGGGGAAAGGCGAGCGGAGTCTGCTCGATGAGGTCGAACTTCAAGGCGACTTTCATGGGGCTTTCTATGGCGGTTCCGCAGACCTCGCCATCCCCCTGTGCCGCATGTGTGTCGCCCACCGAGAAAAGCGCGCCGGCGACTTCTATGGGCAGATACAGCTCGGTGCCCTGCGCCATGTCGCGCACGTCCATGTTGCCCCCGACCCGTCGCGGTGGAACGATACTGTGTCTACCCGGCGCCGCGGGCGCGACCCCGATCGTGCCGGTGAAGGGCTTGAGCGGCACCTTGCCCGCGCGGCCGAACAATGCCGGCGCGAGCGATTTCGGCTCGTACTTCCAGATATGCAGCGCCGGCGTCTTGAACTCATCGGCGAGCAATCCGAACCCCGGGATGTTGGCCGTCCAGCCCCATCCGGACGGCTCGAATCCGAGCAACGTCACCTTCAGCACATCGCCCGGCCGGGCACCTTCGATGAACACGGGGCCCGCGACCGGATTGACCTTGCCGAAATCCAGGCGTCCCACATCCTCGACCGTGGAGGCCGGAGAGATCTGGCCGCCCGAGGAGTCGAGGATCTCGAACTCCAAAGTCTCGCCCGGCGCAATGCGTGCCACGGGCGGGAAGCTGTTGTCCCAGCCGATGTGGGATTTGTGGATGGTGTGTCGATGCGTCATCGGCCCATTGTACTCATCGATGCTCCGCCTGCGAGCCATGGATGAGCTACGATCCACCGAGCCATAGGGGATCGCATTGTCGCTGGAAGAATTCGGTTATCGACAGGAATTACGCCGCGCGCTCAGCACCCGGGATCTCCTCATCTACGGCATGGTGTTCATGGTGCCCATCGCGCCGTACTCGGTATACGGGTTCGTATGGCAAGCTGCCCATGGCATGGTGCCGCTCGCCTATCTTCTCGGGCTCGCGGGCATGATCTTCACCGCCTTGAGCTATGCCGCCATGTCGAGCGCCTTTCCGTTGGCGGGCTCCGTCTATACCTATGCGCAGAGGGGCTTGCACGAGACGGCCGGATTTCTTTCCGGCTGGCTGATCCTCCTGGATTACATTCTCGTGCCCGCGCTTCTGTACCTGTTCAGCGCGGTGGCGCTGCGTCCGCTCGTGCCGAGTGTTCCTGCGTGGCTCTGGCTCCTCCTCTTCATCTCGTTCAATGCCACGGTGAATCTCGTGGGCATCGAGCTCACGGCCCGCGTCAATCGCTACATGCTCCTGCTGGAACTCGCGACGCTCGCCTTGTTCGTGGGCTTCGGACTGGCGTCGCTCTATGCAGGATCCGGCGCCGGCCACCTCACCTGGACGCCCCTCTACAACCCGGGCGCGTTTTCCTGGGCGACCGTGGCCGGCGCCACCTCGGTCGCGGTGCTTTCATTTCTGGGCTTCGACGGCATCTCGACCCTCGCCGAGGAAAACGGCGGCCGGCCGGATGCGATCGCGCGCGCCACGGTGCTATCGCTCATCCTCGTGGGCGCATTGTTCATCGTGCAAACCTGGATCGCGACCGATCTCTCGACCGGAATGTCCTTCTCGTCTCCCGAGACCGCCTTTTACGACATCGCACAGCGCGCGGCCGGAACATGGCTCAAGATCATCACCATCGTGGCGGTGGTGCTGGCATCCGCGATCGCCAACGCCATGGCAGCGCAGGCGGCCGTAGCGCGGGTGCTCTTCGCCATGGCGCGCGACGGGAAGCTTCCGGCCGTGCTCGCGAAGGTGCATCCGCGTTTCAATACGCCCTATGTGGGCACGATCGGCGTTGCCGTCGTGTCGCTGCTGGTGGGACTGCTGTTCGCCGCACGAATCGATGACCTCGCGGTGGTCGTCAATTTCGGCGCGCTGTCGAGCTTCGTGCTGCTGCATCTGTCCGTCATCAATCATTACTGGCGGCGGCAGCGAAGCGGCCGCTGGCTGCGGCACGTGGCGTGTCCGCTGCTCGGATTGTCCATCATCCTGTTCGTGCTGTACGAGATGGATCGGTCCGCAAAGATCATGGGCGGATGCTGGATCGCGATCGGCATCGTCTATTATTTGGTTTTGGCCTTGCGCGGCAAGACGGGGGCCGGTGCCAGTCGGAGGTGCGCGTGATATTTTCATTGGGCGACAGGCGGATTCAAACGGCCGGCGATGACTTCTACGTCGCACCGGGCGCATGCGTCATCGGCAGCGTCCGGCTGGGCGCGGGCTCGAGCGTTTGGTTCAATTGCGTGCTGCGCGGCGACAGCGATTGGATCGAGCTCGGGGAAGGCACCAACATTCAGGACGGCAGCATTATTCACGTCGACGAGGGCGAGCCCGCGAGGTTGGGCAAGAACGTCTCGGTCGGCCATGGCGCGCTTCTGCACGGCTGCACCGTGGGCGACTCGACCCTCATCGCGAATGGGGCGCGCATTCTCGATCGAGCGCGGATCGGACGTGACTGTCTGATCGCGTCGGGCGCCCTGGTGCCGCCCGACAAGGAGATTCCCGACGGCTCGGTGGTCATGGGCATGCCGGGTAAGATCGTGCGCGAGGTCGACGCTGAAGATCGCAGATTGATCGCGTTCATCGCCGATCACTACCGCGGGCGGATCGCGCAGTACCGGAAAGAGCTGCGGGTCGACGATCGCCACGCCGGCCTCTGCTGAGCAGACGCCGCGCCGGCGAAACCATCCCAAACGCCGCATTCCGAGGCCTCACACGGCGCGGACCGGCTCGATCAGTTGGGCGTCATCGTTCGCCGGTTTGTTGACGCGCGGACTCACCGGCCACGCCACCATATGATCGTCCGGATACGGTTTGAGCACGGACCAGGCCTCTTCCGGTGATCCCGCGAGCCACGCTTCACGGTCCTCCTTCGCCAGGATCGCCGGCATGCGATGCTGGGTGTTGTGGATCTCACTGAGCAGACGATTGGCGGGCATGGTGAGGTGGACGCACGACTCGATCCAGGCGCCTTGCGATGCGCGCGAGGAGTCCCAGAGCCCGGCGAAGGCGAATATTTCCTGATCGTTGAGATGGACGTAGTAGGGGATCCGCGATTTGCCGTCGGCCTGAGTCTGCCACTCATAAAATCCGCGCGCGACCACCAGGCAACGTTGTCCGCGGCTCCACGGCCCGCGATAGGAGGCCGCAGTCCGAACGGTCTCGATGCGCGCATTGATGGTCGAGTACTTGGGCGCGATCCCTTGGGCGAAATACGGAATCAAGCCCCAGCGCAGGCGCACTCCCTCGCGCTCGCCCCGGCGCAGGCGGACCACGGGCACCTCCTGGGTGGGTGCGACGTTGAAGCTCGCCGGGAAATGCCACTCCATGTGCACGAGATTGAACTCGCGTTCGATGGCTGCCTGGTCCGGTGATACATATCGGCCGCACATCGGTCGTCACCGTTGCCGCATGCGGCGCAAGAGCGCCGCGTGCAGCTTCAGATAGCCGTCAGCGTCCTTGCGGATGCGGCTGCGGATGAGCGAGTTGACTTGCGGGAGCTTGTGAAAAGGCACTGCGGGGAAGGCATGGTGCTCGACGTGGAAGGGCATTTGCCAGGCGAGCAGGCGAACCAGCGCGTGGGTATAGGTGGTGCGCGTGTTCGAGAATACGTCCTCGCTGTGCGCGCAATCCCAGTGCTCGGACAAGAGATACAGGCGCAGGAAGGGCTGCCCCAGAATCACCGGCGCGATCCAGTAGATCAGTGCAGCGGTCGAGTGACACGCGAGCGACAGCGCGAGAACGGCGGCGTAGCCGAGCCACAAGAGGCGCGCTTCGCGCACGATGCTCGCGCGTTTGCTCTCGGTGATGAACGGCTCCGTCACCCGGCCGGTAAGCGCGTGTTTGAGCGTGGCACCCGCGCGCTTGCACCAGTTGGGGATACCGGATGCGCGCCATAGATAGGAGGCCAGCGTCCCGGGTGGGGGGAGCGCGAGCTCCGGATCGCGCGCGGGATCCTGCGTGTGCCGGTGGTGGGCGAAATGAAATGCTCGAAAGTACTGCGGCGGCAGCAGCAGCACCGCCGCCGCCAACCACGCGACCACATCGTTCATGCGACGCGCGGCGAACGCCGTGCGATGGATGGTCTCGTGCAAGGCGCAAAACAAAAAGTTCAAAGCGATGCCGTACAGCACCAGGGCCGGAAACCGGAGCCAGCCCCGGCTCATCCATACCAGAGATGCCGTTGCGGCGAGAAGGAGCGCATGCGCGCCAAGCTGCACGAAGCCGCGCACATTCGAGCGCTGCGAGAGGGACCTGAGCGCCTCGCGATCGAGGCCGTCCGCGAAGATCTCATCCATCACGGCGTGCGTACCGCTCGAATCGGGATCCGGGTGGCGAGCAACGCCGGAAGGGCGGCGAGCGTCACGTACCAAGCCGGCGCGAGACCCGTCCGGGCGGCGAGGCTCGTGCTCAAGATCGCCGGCGCAAATCCCCCGAATACGGTGAATGCTGCGTTGTAGACGAGCGAGACGCCCGTCACGCGCACCCGGGTCGGGAAGATCTCGGACAGCATGGTGGGCGCGACGCTCGTGAAACTCGCCGCGAGGCAACCGAGGGTGGCAAGTACGGTGAACAGCACCGCAGTCGATCGCACATCATTCAACCATAGAAAAAGTGGCAGCGTCGCGAGGAGAAGCGCAAGCGCACCGAGGGCCTGCACGCGCGCATGTCCGACTCGATCCGCCAATGCCCCGAATCCGAAGCAACCCGCGACGAAAAACAGATTCTCGACGATCGATCCACCGAAGGCTTGCGTGGCGGAGAAGCCAAGAACTCTCTGCAGGTACACCGGCATGTAAATCAAAAGCACATACACCGCCGCCGCCCATAGTACGGATATGCCGAATCCTGCGACGAGCGCGCGTCCGTGATCGCGAAACACCGTCCTGACCGGGTGCGGCCTCGGGTGCCCGAGCTCTTGACGAAACGCGGGCGTCTCCTTGAGCGTGCGGCGCAAGTACACCCCGAAGGGCACGATGAAGAGCCCCAGCAGGAACGGCACGCGCCACGCCCAGCGAACGATCTCGCCGGGGGGCAGCGAGGCATTGATGAGGAAACCGACCAGAGCGCCTAAAATGTTCGAGATTCCCATGCTGCCTTGGAGCCATGCGGCAAACAGCGCGCGCCGGCGAGGTGGCGCATGCTCCACCAGAAACGCTGCGGCACTGCCGATCTCGCCGCCCGCCGAGAAGCCTTGCAGTAAGCGCCCGGCGAGCAAGATCAGAGGCGCCAAGAGGCCGACGGCCACATAGTTGGGCGCCACCGCAATGATCAGCGTGCCGCTCGCCATGATTAAGATCGTGGCGGTCAACGCCGCCTTGCGGCCGGCGCGATCGCCGTAGGCGCCCATGACGATCGCGCCGACGGGCCGGATGACGAAGCCGGCGGCAAAGAACAGAAAGGCTTTGAGCAATCCGACGGCGGGGTTGCCGCCGGGAAAGAAGTTCGCTCCGATCGCGATGGCGAAGAGCGCGTAAACCGAGAAATCGTACCATTCGAGCACGTTGCCGATCGAGGCTGCGATGATGGCCCGCGCCCCGCCGGCCGTGCCGTCGGAACCGGCCTCACCCTCCGCCTCGTTTGTCACCTCGCGACCATACCATTCAATGGCCGCGATTTCCTGCGTCCCAGCAGCTCGGCGAGAGGTCAGCTCGTGCGCACCAGATCGCGATAGGCGTGCCAGGTGGCATGACCGAGGAGCGGTGCGATGATCAGCAATCCGAATAACAAGGGTGCATATCCGATGACGGTGAGCGTCAGGATCAAAGCGCTCCACACAATCATTGCGGGAATGTTGAAGAGAACCGCCTTGACACTCGTGAGCATTGCATCCGTCGCCGTCGCCTGTCGATCGATGATGAGCGGGATCGAGACCACGGAGATGGCGAAAACCACGGCGGCGAGCATGCCGCCCGCACCGATGTAGCCGAGTACCTGTGCCCGGTTCGCGGAATCGATGAAGCCGCGATACATCGTCTCGGTCACGCTCGGCGCGGCGATATGAAACACGCTGCCCAGCAGAATCGCGGAGAGCACGAACCAGACTACCGCGAAGATCGCGAGGATCGCGCCGAACTCGATCAGCGCTCGAGTGTTGCGGGCGAATCCCTCGAGAGAGGTATCGAAGTTCGCGGACTGACCGAGCGCGTCGCGCCGCGACAGCTCGCAAAGCCCCGCCGACATCGCGGGACCCACGAGCAAGAAGCCCGTGATGGCGGCCGCGACAAAGTACGGGTGTGTCGCGCAGAACACCAAGAGCGTCCAGCCGAGCGCCACGATGAGCGCGCCGTAGCCCAAGCTCGCACCCCAGTGAAGGCGCATGTCGCGCCAGCCCCAGCCGAGCCAGCGCAGCGGCTGGGTTACTGGAACATGAAGAATCTCAAGATGCGCAGTCCGGTGCTCACCCGAAACAAGTGTCGTGCCCATGGCCGCATTCCTCCTGGCGTTGGAGAGAAATCTTGCTTTAAGCTCGAGCGTATTTGCCCCCCTGGAATATAACTCCGGGCGCGAGGCAACGCGAGGCCGACCGCGACCGGCCCGTCGATACAGCAAAGACCGCGCCACCGCATAATGCGTCCTCCGCGGCATTGCGGAAGACATCGAGGTCGGGATGGCGAACATCGAAAGTACCGCTTACAGACGCACGGTCACCGTGCTGCTGATGGCTGCGTACACCTTCAATTCCATGGACCGGACCATCATCTCGATCATCGCAACGCCGTTGAAGACCGACCTCGCACTCACCGACACCCAGGTGGGGCTGCTGGGCGGTACGGCCTTCGCCGCCCTCTATGCGTTCGGCGGCGTTCCGATTGCGAGATTGGCCGAGCGGCTGAACCGCGTGAATATCATCACGGCCGCTCTTTTGGTGTGGTCCGGGCTCACTGCCCTCTGCGGCATGGCAGCCGGGTTCGTATCGTTGCTCGCGATCCGTGCGGGGGTCGGCCTCGCCGAGTCCGGCTGCTCCCCGCCGGCGCATTCGCTTCTGTCGGACTATCACCCACCGGCCGAGCGCGCCTCGGCTCTCTCCATTTATTCTTGTGGAATCTCCCTGGGCTACATTCTTGCCGCCGTGGTCGGGGGTTACGTCGCCGAGCACGCGGGCTGGCGCACAGCCTGTGCAGCGGTCGGCATTCCCGGCGTATTTGCGGCACTCCTCATCAAGGCGGTGGTGCGCGAGCCGCCTCGCGGCGGCTTGGATGCTCCGGGGGCGTCCTCGCTGGTTGCGGGAGCGCTCGGCCCATCGCTACGCGACGAGCTACGCGAATTGCGTGCGGTCGCGGGGGTGCTCCTGCGCGAGGCACCCGTTCGCCACATGCTGCTCGGGGTCACGATCGGCGGCTTCGCCGCCTATGGCTTCTACGCCTTCGTTCCGCCGTACTTCACCCGAGCCTTCGGTCTCGGTGTGGCGGCCACCGGCTACATCGCGGCGCTCACCGGGGGTGCCGCCGTCGGGGCCGGCATTCTCGCCGGTGGGTTCGTGGCCGACCGTCTCGCGCGTCATGATCCCCGATGGGTTGCGTTGGTGCCCGCGCTCGGGGGACTTGCGGCGCTGCCACTCTACGTCGTTACCGTTTCAGCCACGGATTGGCACCTGGCGGCGTGGGCTCTAGGCGCCGCCGGATTCTTTCAGTACGCCTCGCTCGGTCCGACCTTCGGGGTCGTCCAAAACGCGGTCGGTGCGCAGCGGCGCGCGACCGCCACCGCACTCCTCTACATAGGCTTGAGCGTCATCGCGTTAGGGCTTGGACCCATGTTCGCCGGGTGGGCGATCGATCGGTCGGCGATGGGCCTGTCCTCGAGCGCTGGATTCTCGTTCGCCTCGAGCTGTCCGGGCGGGACCGCGCCCCCGCACGCAGCGGCCGGTCTTGACCTGGCTTGTCGATCGACGCTCGCGCTCGCCACTCGCCGTGGGCTGCTCGTCACGCTCGCATTCTTCGCCTGGGGATCGTTGCACTACTTGCTGGCCGCGGCGGGATTGACCAGATCTCGCCGTAGCGCCGGATGTTAGTTGGCGGGGGCGGTCCCCTCTGGGATCCGCACCATCTGCAACGGCGCATCGCCCCAGGCATCGATGGCGGCCTGGCAATAGGCCGCATCGTAAGGTCCGCGGGCGAATTGACCCGCCAGATACTTCTCGCATTCCATGGAGAGTGCTTTCAGATGCTTCAGATCGAGCTGCTTGATCGGCGGCGTATGGATCAGCACCGGCTCATCCAACGATGTATGAGAGGGCGGCGTGCGCGTACACGAGACGAGGAGGGCGGCGACGATCAGCATGCGGACCACTCTCACGGCTCCCGCCCGCCTGCGGCTGCCTTGGCCTCCTCCGTCCAGTCGGACTCGATATAGAACGGGCCGGGGCGCTCCCGAAGTGCCTCGTATTTGCAGATCTCGGGCTCCGCACCGAGCGGCGTCGATTCGCCGTTCCGGAACGCCCATTCCCCGCGGCCATCGCTATCGGCCGCCCGCATGTAGCTGTTGATCATGAAACGTCGATCGTAGTCGCTCACGTTGGGCGCCGAGCCGTGCACCGTGAAAAGCGTCCAGAGCAGCAAATCTCCCGGATCCATCTCGCAGGTAATGATCGAGCTGGGATCCAAGCCTGCGCGCCGCAGCTCTTCGTCCTGCGTCTGACCAATCATGATGGGCCCGTCATCGGAAAGTCCCAGATAGCCTCGCTGGTGACTTCGCGGAATGATGCGCAGGGCGCCGTTATCGACCGTCTGGCGATCGATCGCGAGCCCGGTGGTGACCGTACTCCGCAGGTAGTCGAAATCCCTGATCCGGCCCGCCCGGAAGCGGGCATCCTGGTGGAACCGATACGAGGTGTACTTGGCGCCCGGCGGCTTCCAATGAAGCTGGTGCGTGATCTGCTTGATATCCTTACCCAGCACGGGGGCGAGCAGCTCGAAGAACCCGGTACTTCGGCGCATGCGCTCCATGATGGGACTAATCCAGGCAGTCCAGTGCGCCTGTAACAGCACGCGTCGCTTGGCTTTGGGATCGTCGAGGATCTCGAACAGCAGATTCTTGTCCCGATAGGTCGCGTGATGCTTGAGTCCCTCGGCGTATAGCCGGTCCGTCTCGACGGCGATCTCCTTGGTCTCGGTGGGCGATAAGAATCCACGGACGATTGCATATCCCTCGGTTTGGAGCTGATTGAGGATCATGGGTCTAATGTAGCAGCACTTAAATCGGCAATCGCGCGGGATTTGGAGGTTGACCGGTTCTTCGGCGGTGCGGGATATAATAGCTTGAGGCGAAATTGCTACCCGCCCCAGCGGGAACGTATCGATCCGGCCCGAAGGGAACGACTCGGGTCGCGCGGCAGCGGCTCAGCTGCTCGAGCCTTGCGCAAGCGACTTTAGAATATCTCTCCAAGTCACGATGCCGACAGGCCTGAAGCGCGCGTCCACGATAGGAATGCATGACACGCGATGCTCGAGGAACAGGGCGAATGGCGTCCTGGACGCTCGATTCGGGCGGCAGCGTGATTGGCTCACGAGTCATGATCTGGTGCACCCGCTTCCTGAGCGTTGCGAGATCGCGTGCTTGCTCCGCGAGTGTTCCCACGTAGGGGCTGATGGCTCGCAGCAGATCGCGATCCGAGATGACTCCCAGCAACTTCTTGTCGGATCCGACCACGAGGAGATGATGAAATCGGGCGGAGTCGAAGATCCCCTTCACGGTCTCCAGCGAATCGTCGAGTTCGACGGTGACCACTCGGCTGCTCATGATGGGTCGAAGATTCAAATGTCGCTCCCCACGTTCGTGGAGGTCCCCGCAGCATGGCGCGCGGTTTCCGCTTGGGGCACCTCGTCGGGCGCGTCCTTATGGTACGGAAGCCACGCGTAGATCTCGGGCGAGGTTTGCGGATACTGCAGGAAGTGCTCGCGTTCCTCGACGCGACGGTCGTCCCTGCGCCGGCGGAGGCGCCAGCTCGCAAAGACCGTGAAGATCAGTGTGAGTGCAATTACGTAGCCAAAAAAGGCGCTCGGCGAGATGAGCTGGATGGCGAAGGTTCCGGTGGTCGGCCCGATGGCGGCGCCGAGCGCCCAGATGAAGAGGAGGGTGGAGGAGAGCGCCACGTAATCGCGTTTATCGGCCCGATCGTTGGCATGCGCGACCCCGACCGCATACAGGCTCTCGCCGAAACCGCCGAAGATCGCGAATAGGACGCCGATCAGGACGAAGGGCATGCGCTTATCGACGGTCAAGAGTGCAGCGGATACTCCGAGGATCCCGATTCCCAGCCCGATCAGCGCATGGAGCCTATCGATCTTGTCCGACAGAAAGCCAATGGGCCACTGCAGAAAGAGACCGCCAAGCGACACGCAGGCCATCAGGACGACGATGTGCTGCTGGTCGAAACCGATGCGTACGCCGAACAGCGGTCCCACCGTAAAGAAGCCCGTGAGGATGAGTCCGTTGAGCAGGCACGCCATCACGCTGGCAGGTGAAGTGCGCAACGCCTTGAGGATTTCGAGCCTGACGCGTTGCGGGAGCTGCGGGGCGCGGACATTGATGGCGACCATCGGCACCAGGGCAAGAGTAGTCGAGATGGCGGCGATGATGAGGAACTCAGGCCCTTGCACGTCGAGATTCTGACCGAGCAGCTGCCCGGCACCGAAGAACAAACCGTATACGAGCACATAGAGGGTCAATATCCGACCGCGCTGCTCGTTCGCCACCAGGGCGTTCAGCCAGCTCTCGACGATGATCGCGAGCCCCGCGGCATTCAATCCGATCATGAACCTGAAAAATGCCATGACGGGCACGCTCTGCGCGAAGTACAGGCTCAAGATGGCCACCGCTTTCATGGCAGCGAAGGCCGCATAAGCCCGGTCAAGTCCGACCGGTGCGATGATCTTATGGTTATAAAGGCACCCCGCCAGGAATCCGAGCGCCTCAGCGGTCGCAATGAGCCCGATTATCCCGGGCGACAAGCCCATGGCAGAGAATCGCAGAGGCAGGAGCGAGCCCAAAATGCCGGCGCCGAGCATGATCAACGCCGTGCTGAGCAGCGGCGGCGCCACACGCCAGGGAATGAAAACCGGATTGCCGGCGGCGGTGGCGGCCTGCATGCGGGTAAGACCGTCCTCCATGGCGCACGTTAAGCGAACGGCCTGCGGGGTGCAACGACCGCGCCGCGGCCGTTGCGTCCGGCTGCCCACTTGACCCTCCCGCAAAGCATGCCCCAAACTGCGCGCGCGGGCGTCGCTTAGATCGAGCCGTACAACGCGAACATGGGGGCTGGATATGAAAGTATTGGTCGCCGACGATAATCGCGATGCGGCTATCAGCTTGGGGACGCTGCTCGAGTTGAGCAACTATGAGGTGCTGATCGCTCACGATGGCGAAGAGGCGCTGAGGATGGCGCGCGACGCGATGCCCGAGGCCATGATTCTCGATATTGGGATGCCGTTGATCACGGGCGATCAAGTGGCGCGCGCGGTTCGCGGGGAACCATGGGGCGCACACGTGTTGATGGTGGCGGTGACCGGCTGGGGCCAGCCGGAGGATAAGGAGCGCGCGAGCGCCGCCGGCTTCGATCATCATTTGACCAAGCCCGTCGACCTCGATCAGATGGAAAAACTGCTTGGCGATTTTGCGAGGGCCGCGGCGCCCGCGCCTCACGTAGCACCCTCGGCGCTGTAGCGCGCGAGAAGGCCGGTTCGGACCGCGCGCCGATACACCCGCGCATACAGGTAAGCCGAGGCGAGAAGCTCGACCGCGGCAACCAGCGCGCCTTGGAAGAGCAGTCTCGAGGGGAACGGTCCACCCGCCAGCAATCCACGCATTCCTTCGAACACATATGAAGGCGGTAGCGCATGCGCTACCCCCTGCATCCATCCGGGCAATATGGCGAGCGGATAAAAAACCGCGGCGAACGGGGAGAGCAGCGCGGGTAGCGGCCAGAGCAGCCATTCCGCGGCCGGCCCGAACCGCAGCACGAGGGCGGTCGCCACGATGCCGAGCGTGATGCCGAATACGAAAAGCACCGAGATGAAAGCAGCCAGCGAGATTCCGAGGGAGAAAAACTGCAGGTGAAAAACCGCGGTGGCCACCACCAACATGGTGATGAGGCCGAGACAGCTGGTGAGCATGCTGGTGATGACGAGCCCGGTGATGTATTCCGCGATAGAGAGGGGGGAAGAGAACAGATTGAGGAAATTGCGAGACCACACATCTTCCAGAAAGGCGGTGCTCACCCCCTGCATGATGCGCTCGCTGAAATCCCACAGAAGCACCGCCCCCAGCAACGTCGGCACGAAGTTCACACCGCTGCCGCTCACCGTGTTGAGATAGCGCGTTATGAATCCCCACAAAACGATGTCGATGGTCACCCAGACGACCAGTCCGAAGACGCGGACGGGACTTTGGCGCAGCAGATAAAGCTGGCGCAATACGATTGCCGCGATCGGCCGCGCGCTCATGTGTCAGGTCCCGTGACGCCATGCAAAGGCTCGCGCGCGACACGGATGAAGAGATCCTCCAAGCTCGCGGCACCGTGCTCCTTGGGGAGGGTGTTCGGGTCGCCTTCGAGCAGGAGCTTGCCGCGCGATAGGAAAAGGACGCGGTCGCACACGGCCTGAACTTCGTGCATGTTGTGTGAAGTCCAGAGAATCCCGCAGCGTCGACGAGCCGCGAGGCTCTTGATCTTCTCGCGTATGGTCTGCGCGGCCGAGGGGTCCAAGGATGCAGTCGGCTCATCGAGCAGGAGAAGTGTCGGGTCGTTGATGAGCGCCTTGGCAAGCGCGGCGCGGGTCTGTTCTCCCGAGGACAGCAAGCCGCATCTGGTATCGCGAAGGTGCCCGAGATCGAATTCTTCGATCAACGCGCCAATGCGAGCCGAGAGCCGATCCATCGAATAGAGAAGCCCGAAGAAACGCAAGTTCTGACTCACCGTCAAATTGCCTGGCAGGGATGCGTATACGGCGGCGAAGTTGGTGCGCCTGAGCGCGAGCGCCCGTGCCTTGGCAATGTCGGCACCGTCGATCGCCACGCTGCCGCTCGTAGGCTCGAGCACACCGAGAATCATGTTGATGGTGGTGGTCTTGCCGGCACCGTTAGGCCCGAGAAGGCCGACGATTTCGCCGCGTCCAACCGTGAACGACACGCCTTCGAGCGCCATTACATTCTTGTATCGCTTGCCCAGCTCAGCAACCCGCAGGGCGGATTTCTCCGGAAGCGCACCGGCGGCGTCTCTGCGGGTCAAGTCGGTCATCGCACGATTATGCACAGTTTTCTCGCCATCGAGCGTTCATCGTCTTTCTTCGCGTATCGATCACTTAATTTTGTTCTCGCGCGAGGCCCTCTCTCGCAGACTGCGCATCACGCGGCGGCACCTTGTTCCGCGGCGCCCTCAACCTCTAGGAGAAGATACATGAACAGTTTCAACCTGACCGCCGTCGGCAATCTTGCGAAGGATCCAGAGCTCGCCGTCAAGGGCGATACGACCTACACGAAATTCTGCCTGGTTGGCAATGACTATGCCGGCAAGGACGAGGAGGGGAACGTTCGCGAGAACACTACGCTCTTGTGGTTCGTCGCGTTCGAGGGTCTCGGAGAGTTCATTGCGAAGAATGCACGCAAGGGCGATCAGCTCATCGTAGAGGCGCAGGTGCGTTCCAGCAATTGGACCGACAAGGACGGCGAGAAACAGTACGACCATTCGTTCGTGGCGAAGGGCTTCAGGTTCGGTGCCCCCGGCCGGGCGAAGCGCGAAGAACGGGCGCATCGCGAGCTCGGCGCGCTCGAGACGGAGATGTAGCCGCAAACGCAATTCAGCTTTGACAGGAAAAGGAAGTCGCCATGCACCACCCCCGTCACTCTCCGCCTCGCCGTGCCTGCATCGCAGGGACACTGCTTTTTATCGTGACAGCCCTGTGCGCGCCCGAGCTGTCGTTCGCGCAGGCCTCGCCCTTCATGACCGGCGCGAGCGCGCTTCAGACAAATATCCTCGCATGGCTCACGCCCATCGCGATCATTTTGATCATGGTCTTGGGTGGCATGGCTATGGCTAACCGGATGTCATGGGGGTGGTGCTTGGGTGCGATTTTGGGGATAGCGATTGCATTCGGCGCACCTCAGATAGTGACATGGGTCCGCGGAATGTTCGGCGTTTAGGGATGGGGCCATGAACGAGATGAATCCCGGGTTGACAGAGGATCCGCTCTTCGTAGGTGCCACCCGCCCCCCAATGCGGTGGGGAGTGACCTATACCGCCCTTCTCTTCAACATGGTTCTTACGATGGAGGCGTTCTTGCTCACCAAGAATCTGCTAACGCTGCTTCTGTGCGCGCCCATCCACGGTATCTGCATGTTGTTGTGCGCGCGAGACGCGAGGTTCTTCGACCTGATGTTGCTGTGCGCCCGGACACGGCTGCCGGCGCTCCTCGCCAATGGTCGCTTGTGGAAGGCCAGCAGCTATTCACCTCTGGCGTCGACTTTGCCGAATAGCGACGGAAGGCGCCGCACGCACACAGTGGAGCTACCCCATTCGCATCTCGACGGTGCGTCGTGCCGACCGTGACGCGCGACGCGGCGTTGAGACGTGAGCTCACAGTGGGCGCGCGTATTCCCTACCGCGTACACGTCTCCCCAACTGTCGTGCGTACGCAGTTCGGCGATTACGTTCAGGCGTTGCGCTTGGACGGTGGGAGCTTCGAGAGTCGGGACGACGCCGAGCTCAACAATTGGCATGCACGCCTAAATGTGCTGTGGAGAAATATTGCGAGCCCAGGAATCGCGCTGTGGTCTCATACCGTCCGGCGAAGGTTCTCGTTGCAGGCCGCGGTCGAGCGACCAAACGGCGGGGTCTTCGCCGAATCGCTACATCGGCGGTACCGGCGTCGTCTCGGCACCGAAACGCTGATGCTGAACGAACTTTACCTCGCGGTGTCGTATCGCCCAGTGCCGGGCACGGCCACCGGGCTTCTCGCGCGCGCCCTCGCGCGGAGGCAGCGCGATGCATGGCGAGCCGAGATCGCGGACGCGCTCGATGCGTGTGACAAGTTGGCACAAACGCTCATTGCATCCCTTGCACGTTACGAGCCGGAGCCTCTAGGATGCTATCGCTGCGGAAGCACGTGGTATTCCTCGCTGCTCGAGTATTTCGGACTCCTGGTAAACGGAGAACGTCAGCGCATACCGTTGCCGCGTGGGCCGCTCAACGAGGCTCTCGCAAGCACCCGGCTGTTTTTCGGTACGGAAGCCATCGAATACCGTACTCCGACGGAGACACGGGTAGGCGCAGTCCTCGGCATCAAGGAGTACCCCACACCGACTGTGGTGGGCATGTACGACCGACTGCTCACGGCGCCGCTGTCATTCGTGCTTACTCAATCATTTGCCTTTCTGAGCAAGGCGACGGGCCAGGCCCTGCTGCAGCGTCAGTTCAACCGGATGGTGAACGCGGGCGATTTCGCGACCTCGCAAACAGCAGAACTCAAAGACGCCCTCGATGCGCTTACCAGCAACGAATTCGTGATGGGAGATCACCATTTCTCCCTGCAATTGCTGGTCGACGTGCCCGAGCTCGATGCCAGCGAGGCGCTTAGCTCCCTCGTGCGACTCAAGGCGCTTAACGATCAGGTCGCGCAGGCGAGAAGCATCCTGGCAGATGCCGGAATGCTCGTCGCTAGAGAGGATCTCGCGCTCGAAGCGGCTTTCTGGGCACAACTGCCTGGCAATTTTTCATTCCGACCGCGCAAGTCACCTATTACTTCCAGAAATTTTGCAGCAATGTCCTCTTTTCACAATTATCCGCTGGGTCGTGAGGACGGCAATCATTGGGGACGCGCATTGACCATGCTCGTCACGAGCGCGCGCTCTCCGTATTATTTTTCCCTGCACGCGAGCGATCCCAATGATGCCGACGGCGGTAGTCGCAAGGATACCGGTCACACGTTGATCTGCGGGCCAACTGGCTCCGGCAAGACCGTGTTCATCGGCTTTCTCGTCACCATGCTTGCCCGACGAGACACCACGCAGGTGATCTTTGACAAGGACCGCGGTCTCGAGATTCTGGTGCGCGCGCTGGGCGGAGATTATTTTCCGCTGAGGACTGGGGTCGCGACGGGCTTTAATCCCTTGCAGCTGCCACCCACACCGTCGAACATCGAGTTCCTCAAGGGTTGGCTGCGCGAGCTGAGCGGTGGACCGGCTAGCGGTGGTGAGCATTCCAGCAGCGTGCGGGAGCAGGCCGATCTCGAGCAAGCGCTCCGGGGTACCTTGGCGCTTGACATTTCCGCGCGACGTTTGTCACGGCTAGTCGAGTTCCTGGATCCGACCGATCCGGAGGGGTTGTACGCGCGGCTGGCCAGCTGGTGCTCATGCCGGCGTGGTGATTACGCGTGGGTGTTCGACAATCCGGTCGACACGATGGCGCACCGTTTCGAAGGTTGCCCGGTCATCGGATTCGACGTGACTGAGTTTCTCGATAACCCGAGGACGCGCTCACCCGTGACCCTCTATCTGTTTCACCTCGTGCGGCAGCTTCTCGACGGGCGCCGGCTGGTGTGCTGGATGGATGAGTTCTGGCGGCTACTCGCCGATCCAGCCTTCGAGAATTTCGCGAAAGATGGACCCAAGACTTGGCGCAAGCTAAACGCAGTCATGTGTCTCGCCACACAAAGCCCGAGCGATGTGCTGCAGAGCCCGATCAGCCGAACATTGGTAGAGCAAACGCCCACGAAAATATTCTTCCCTAACGCCGACGCGAGCCGGAGCGAATACACAGAAGGCTTCGGCCTGACCCATCGCGAATTCCAACTCATCAAGGAACAGCTCGAGCCCGGCTCACGGACGTTCCTGGTGAAGCAATCGCACCACAGCGTGGTCTGCCAGCTTGATCTTAAGGGTTTCGATGGGGAGCTCGCGGTGATTTCCGGACGGGCGGCGGAGGTCGCCCGAATGAGCGAGCTGATTGCCGTCCACGGTACCGCCTCGGAGAGATGGTTGTCAGCCTTTATGAAGCCTAATGATGGCACCGGTAGCGACGCCAATCCAAATCCCGGAGCCGGTGAGCCTAAATTCTTCCAGTAGCGTGAGGTAGCAATCATGAACAGGAATCGGTGGGCGCTGCTCAGCTTGATCGTGTCGATCGGTGCTATACCGACCGCGCGTGCGCAATGGGCCGTGATCGACGTCGGGGCTATCGGCCAGCTGATTCAGGAAGTGCAAACCTTGCACCAGCAGCTCATGACCGCGCAATCCCAGCTCGATCAAGCCAAGCTTGCACTCGATTCGATGACCGGCAATCGCGGCATGCAGCAATTGCTTGGAGGGACCGTCCGCAATTACCTGCCGACCAGCTCGGCGCAGCTGATGAGTGCCTCACAGGGAGGCGGCGGCTACACCGGGCTAGCCTCGGACGTGCGCACCGCAATAAGCGCGAATGCGGTTCTATCCCCCGCGCAGCTGGCCATCCTGTCGCCAGCAGCACAACAGCTGGTCATCGCCGATCGGCAAGCGGTCGCGCTTCGACAAGCCGTCGCCGCCGAAGCTTTGACGAACTCAAGCACTCGCTTTGCCTCAATTCAGTCGCTGATTGCCGCTATCTCAAGCGCCCGCGATCAGAAAGGCATACTGGATCTACAGGCCCGCATTAGCGCAGAGCTCGGGATGCTGCAGAACGAGCAGACGAAGCTCGAGGTTCTCGCGCAAGCGAGCGATGCCATCACCGCAGCGAATGCGCAGCGGCAGCATGAGCAACTCATCTTAGGTCAGGGGCAATTCGAGACCCGCTTTCAACCGGCGCCGTAATGGTCATGGGATTCTTTGCGACATTCTGGAGCTGGCTCAACGGTCAGTTGGCGACCTACATAGGGACCAATACCGCTCGGTTGGCGGGAGTGCTCGAGCCCACCGTCGTCACCCTCGCCGTGCTCTATGTGATGGCTTGGGGTTATCTGCAGCTCACCGGTCAAATCGAGGAGCCTTTCGTCGCCGGACTCAAGCGAATCGTAATGCTAGCGGTCGTACTGGGCGTCACCCTCAACTTGTGGTTGTACAACACGGTGATCGTCAACACCTTCTACAGCGCGCCCGCGCAGCTCGCCGCTGCGGTCGTCGGCGCCGGCGATCCGGTCGGCACCGTCGATGCCATCTGGGAGAGTGGGGGGGCGGTGGCGGGTAATCTTTGGACGAAGGGCAATTTATTGAGTGGATTCGGATTCCTGCTCGCCGCCGCCGCGGTTTGGTGTCTGATGGGCCTGCTTTGCATCTATACCATGTTCTTGATCGCGCTCTCCAACATCGCCCTCGCAGTACTGCTCGCGCTCGGTCCACTGTTTATCGTGATGCTGTTCTTTGACACCACACGCCGGCTTTTCTCGGCGTGGATTGCGCAGCTCGCGAACTATGCGCTCATCAGCATCCTCACCGTGATGGTGGCGGCTCTGATGTTGCAAGTGATGCGGTCCTACGCCGCGCAGACGGCGGCGCGTGGCAGTGCGATCTTCACTATGGACGCTCTGAACATGCTGTTGATGGCCGGACTGGTGCTGTTGATTCTGCGGCAGGTCATGCCGATTGCCGCAAGCGTAGCGGGTGGGGCGGCGTTGAACTCGTTCGGTCTGCTGAGCAGGACGCTCGCATGGAGCATGTTCCAGGGCCGGGAGATAGCTGCGCGGGAGGCCAAGTTTGCGAGGCCAATCATCGCCCGCAGCGCGTACTGGGCCGCGGCAGCCGGTTCTCAAGCCGGGCACGCGGCTTACCGTCGCGCCAGCGACAGCCTGCGGGCGCTTCGCGACGGCGCGCGAGGCCCTCGAACGTGAACGCCGCCGTATCACCTCATCAATTGCCACGGAGGGCAACATGCGAGTCCTTTATCTTGCACTGATCTTGTTGAGCGGCTGCGCCGCGCGCGGCCCGAATTGCGATGCTCATCTCTCGCCAATCAACGCGCCGGCGCCGCCCACCTCGCGGGACGAGCCGAAAATACTCCGGAGCGATACCCCGTGACTGCGGAGCCCGAGCTGCAAGCTTATTTCCTGGAAGCCCGGTCGTGGGAGGCCGACCGGGCCGCTGAACATCGTCGAAGCGCCCAAATCGCCTGGTGGGTGGCTGCGGCCGGCTGGAGTTGCGCGGTGTGCGGCGCCATCGCGCTCATGATCCTCATGCCTCTGAAGCGCGTCGATCCGTTCGTCGTGCGCGTCGACAGTGCCACAGGCGTCGTGGACGTCGTTCCGGCGTATGACGGCCGCGCCACGCCGCAGGAGGCCGTCACGCGGTACTTTCTCACGCATTACGTCATGATCTGCGAGCGCTTCAATTTCGCTACCGCGGAAAGCGACTACGAGGAATGTGGCTCGTTTCATTCCCCGCAACGCAACCAAGCCTGGTACGCGATGTGGACGGCCACCAACCCTTCCTCTCCCCTCAACGTTCATAAAGACGGCAGCACAGTGCGCGTGCAGGTGAGGTCCGTGAGCTTCTTCACCCGTGCCAGCGGGCTCGCGGATCTCGCGCAGGTTCGCTATCTCAAGGCGCTGCGCGCGGGTCCAGGCGCCGACGAAAAGTTCAGCTATTGGGTTGCAACCGTTCAATACGCATACACAGAGCCTGCCAAGGATCCGAGGACCCGGCGCTGGAATCCGCTGGGCTTCAAAGTCCTCGAATTCAAGTCCGAGGCGGAGGCCGGAGTCGATGAGGAGAAGGACCATCATCATGATTCATGACAGGAATTCCCGCAGTGTCGCGGGAGCACTCATGGCCGCGGCGGCGCTCCAGTGCGCCATTTTTTCCTCGGCGCTGTTCGCGGAGGTCGTACCGGTGCGGGGGATCGCGGACAGTCGAGTCCGTTCTGCGCTCTACGACCGCGACCAAGTGTATCGGGTGCGGGGCTTCGTCGGATACCAGATCGATTTTGAGTTCGAAGCCGGTGAAACCTTCGTCGGACTGGGGGCTGGAGACCTCGAGGGACTTTCGTTCTTCGGTGCGGACAATCATCTGTTCTTAAAGCCCAAGGCGGCCAAAGTGAGCACAAATTTGACCGTGCTGACAAACCGCCGCCGCTATCAGATCGATTACACGGCCGCCGCGCAGCGTCCTGAGACGGATGATCCGGACGTCATATTCGCGGTGCGGTTCATATATCCGCCGCCGCCCTCGCGAACATCGGCCGAGCAAGCGGCTGAGCGCATCGACGTTGCGCTCAACAGCGCCTCCACGCGCCCTCAGAACATCGACTATTGGTACTGCGGAAGTGAGGCGTTGAGGCCAGTCGCCGCATCGGACGATGGGGTGCATACGCGGCTGCGATTCGCCGCAAACGCCGATCTTCCCGCGATCTTCGTACGCAATGCCGACGGCAGTGAATCGCTTCTCAATTTCAGCATGGACTCAGGCGACGTTGTCGTACATCGAGTCGCCGGCCGGTTCATTCTCCGTCGCGGCAAGCTCGCCGGTTGCATTATCAATCAAGGTTTCAACGGCGGTGGATTACGGCTCGAATCCGGCACCGTCACGCCCGAGGTGCAGCGCTTGGTCCCCGGGGTCGTGCCGTGAGCGCCGAGGCGGGCGGACCGGACCAGGTCACCGGCGAACGCGGCACGACTCTCGTGAACCGATCGGTGTCGGTCCAATCGCGGATCAGCAACATCCTCGCGCTCTCGCTGATGACCGTGCTCGGGCTGGGCGCCCTTATTTGGTATTACGCGGGCAACGCCGCGCGCCAGAATCGCGCGCGAAGCGACGTGCAACGTGCAGCCTCGAGTCACGCGGCGGGCGACACCGTGTTGCCGAGCCTCGGGCGAATCGATCCCCCCGCGCCACCACCTCAGATCTCGCCGGTGATGGAGGGCGGCGCCGCATCCGAGCCCGGTGTAGATCGGGTTTCGCTGGACGCAAACACGTTGCCTGAGATTCCCCTCACCGGCAACGGCGCCTACGCGGCGTCGGCACCGCCGACACCGGAGCAGCTTGCGCAGCAACGGCAACTCTCCGGCGCGGTGTTCTCGAACGCTGCGGTGCCCAGTGCCGGTCCGCCGATGGAAGCGAGTGCCCAACCAGGGTCCTCGGCGCCTCCCGCCGCCCAACCCGTGTCGCCTTCGGCTGATCTCCCCTCGCTATTGCGCTCAACGCCGGTGGCGGCAGTTCGAGCCGAGGTGCTGCCGGCGCAGCGCCTGCTGCTGCCGAAGGGCGCATTCATCGATTGTACGCTGGAGACGGCCATCGATTCGACGTTGCCCGGCATGACCACGTGCGTGATGGCGACGGACGTTTTCGGCGTCGACGGCAAAGTGGTGCTGCTTGAGCGTGGCACCAAGCTGATTGGTGAGACGCGTGGTCAGGTGCAGCAGGGCCAAGCCCGAATCTTCGTGCTGTGGACTGAGGCGCGCACCCCCGCCGGGGTGGTAGTGCCTCTAGCATCGCCGGGTGCTGACGAGCTCGGGCGCGCGGGTCTGCCCGGCGAGGTCAACCGTCACTTCTGGGAACGCTTCGGCGCGGCCATGCTGATATCCGTCATCGGCGGAGCCGTCGAGTCCGCCTCATCGCGCAACGGGACGGGCACCGTCATCGTCGATCCCTCGACCTCACAGGGTGTGATGACGGAAGTCTTGAAGGGAACGATCAATATTCCCCCAACGATCACGAAGCAGAACGGCGACCGCATCGCCGTACTGGTCGCGCGAGATGTGGACTTCAGGTCGGTGTATGAGCTGCGCGCCACCCATTGAGCGGGCGGAAGAATCGTCGGCGCTCGCTTTGACGATGCGCGCCCTGCGGCCGCTCCTCGCCGATCGCGAAGTCACGGAACTCTGCATCAACCGGCCGCGGGAAGCCTTCGTCGAATCGCACGGCGGCTGGCAACGCCGGGCACTGCCTTGCGCGGACTACGAGTGGTGCAGCCGGCTCGCGAAGCTCATTGCCAACTCGACTCAGCAGCGCGTCGACTCAACCGCGCCCCTTCTGTCTGCCTCCCTGCCGACAGGGGAACGCGTGCAGGTGGTGCTACCGCCGGCGACCTCGCCCGGCTGTGTAGCTATCGCGATTCGGCGGCCCGCAGACCAGGTGTGGAGCATCGATGACCTGGCGCAGCGGGGAATCTTCCGGCGCACACGCCGGGCTGCTCAATCGCTCGATGATGGCGAAAAGGAACTCCTCCGTCTGCTGTCGGCGGGCGATCATCCGGCGTTCATGCACCTCGCCGTCGCGGCCCGCAAAAACATCCTCGTGTCCGGTCCTACCGGGTCCGGCAAGACCACTTGGACCAAGGCGCTGATCCGCGAGATCTCGCCCGCCGAACGACTGATCACCATCGAGGACGCGGAGGAATTGGTGCTCGATCGCCATCCGAATCACGTGCGGCTGTTTTACTCGAAGGACGACCAAGGCGTAGCGAGAGTGACACCAAAGCAGCTTCTCGAATGCTGCTTGCGCATGAAGCCCGATCGTATCCTGCTGGCCGAGCTGCGATCCGAGGAGGCGTTCGATTATCTGCGCAACGTTAACTCGGGTCATCCGGGATCGATCACGAGCATCCACGCTTCCAGTGCGGAACTGGCGTTCGAACAATTGGTGCTGCTCGTGAAACAAAACCCGGGTGGTCGCGACCTCTCGCGCGACGACATCAAGAGCATGCTGTACCTGTTGATCGATGTCGTCATCCAATTCGGCGTGGAAGCGCACCAACGGTTCATCAAGGAAATCTGGTACGACCCCGAGCGTAAGCGGCGCGCCGCTTGCGGCGAACGGTGGGTCGTGGGTGGAGCTGGTTGATGCCGGACCTGTCGCTCTTGCACGGCTGGTCGAGCATTGTCGCCGGCTACGCCGCCGTACAGATGCCAATGGTCGCGGGTCTCGTGCGGGGGCGCGGCGCGTGGCACCGGTATCTCGCCTCGCCGCTGGTCGCGGCTCCGATGGCGGTGCTTGTTGCGGGCGCGGCAAGCCTGTCGATGCCGCTGCTATCGGCATTCGGGGGCGCGCAGGGGGTTGCCGAATTCACGCTTGCGACGGTCATGAGCGCCGTCCTCGGCTATGCGGGCGGCCGCACGCTGGCGGAGGACACGCCCCGGGACACGCGGCATCGGCGCGGGGCATTAGTTGCGGAACGGCGGCCAGGCGCTGCGCGTGCGGTCGGTACGGAGGTTCAACCCGTGAGCGTCGCGGGCCGTACGCTTACCCTCGAGGACGAGAGCAAGCACTTCAAGCTGATCGGGACCACCGGAACCGGCAAGAGCACGGCTATTCGGGAAATCCTGGATGCCGCGCTCGCGCGCGGCGATCGCGCCGTGATCGCAGATCCGGACGGCGGCTACCTCGATCGGTTCTTCGATCCCGCTCGGGGCGATATTTTACTCAACCCTTTCGATGAGCGGAGCGTGAAATGGGATCTGTTCTCGGAGATCAAGAACCCTTACGACGTTGAGCAGCTGGCTCGCTCACTGATTCCGGATCACGAGGGGTCGGACCGAAGCTGGCGGGGCTATGCGCGAACCTTCTTCAGCGCCGTCACGCGCCAGGCGCACGCAGCCGGAGTCACCGACATGGCCGAACTGTATCGGCTGATGGTGGTGGCCGACAGTGGCGAATTGCGCACCCTCGTCGAGGGCACCCCTGCCCAGCCCTTTCTCGAGCAGCACAACAGCCGCATGTTCGACTCGATTCGATCGGTGGCGAGCGCAGCGGTCGGACCCCTCGAATACATCGCGCAGCAAGATGGTCCGGGCTTCTCCGTCCGCTCCTGGGTAGCCGATCGACGGCCGGGCGTGCTGTTCATGCCATACAAGGCTGGGCAGATCGCCGCCTTGCGGTCAACTATCTCAGCCTGGATGCGCCTCGCCATCTTTGAGGCCATGGACGCGCGCAGCCCGTCGGGGCCGGGCTCGGCTGAGACGCTGTCCTCCGGCGAGTCGCGCCGACTCTGGTTCGTGGTCGACGAGCTCGATGCACTGGGGCAAATCGACGGATTGAAAGATGCGCTCGCTCGATTGCGCAAATTTGGCGGGCGCTGCGTTCTGGGCTTCCAATCGATCGCACAAGTCTCCAGCACGTATGGGCACGGAGACGCGCACACGATTGTCGAGAACTGCGGCAACACTTTGATATTGCGCTGCTCTGCGAGCGAGGGCGGGGGAACCGCACGGTTCGCTTCGCAACTTGTCGGCGAGCGGGAGGTCTTGCGCACCACCGTCTCGAGGAGCCGGCGGGCGACGGAGATGTGGGGCACGACCTCGCATAGTGAGCACGTGAACATCGAGCAGGCGCTGCTGCCCTCGCAGATCGAGCAGCTTCCGGATCTCACGGGGTACTTAAAGCTCGCCTCTGATCCCGGTTGGCAGCGTGTCCGGCTGAACGCTCGAACGGCGTGGGAGAGCGCCCGAGCGGCAGAGGCGGGAGGCGCAGCGGCATCCAGCGCCGGGGCTGCGCAATCGCACCAGGCTCACGTGCATGACTGAGCGTGCGCCTGTCCTCGACGAGGCAACCGTGAAATTCGGTCTTTTAATGGAAAGTGCGCAGGCGCACCAGAAAATGGCTGAGAGCCACCTGGAGAAGCTGCGCGCGCATACTCAGGATCTCGACGGCGTGGTGCGCGAGGAAATCCGGCGCACGCTCATTGAGGAGCTTGCCGAGCTCACGGATGAAAGCCGACGTGCGGTGCAGGCGCTCGGCGCTATGAAGCGCGCTGCGCAGCTTCGAGGATTGCTCTGGAGCCTCTCGGCCGTTCTGCTGTCGACGATCATTCCGGGCGCGGTCGCGTATTGGCTGCTGCCCTCGACTTCCGAGATCAATGCGGCGAGAACGCGGCGCGACCAGCTGCAGGCGAGCATTCAACGGCTCGAGCAGGGGGGAGGCCGCATCGAGTGGCGGCATTGCGGTGAGCAGGCACGCTTGTGCGTTCGCGTCGATCGCTCCGCTCCGGCGTACGGCGATAAGGCCGAATATTTCATCGTGAAGGGCTATTGATATGCACTGGGTCGTCGCCACGCTTGGAAGAATGCCGTGCCTGTCGTGGCTGCGTTTGCCCTCGGGCTCGCGGGCTGTGTTAAGGCGCTACGGCGAAGCATGCCCGAGGTTCATAAGCGCGGCGTCCTCGTGCTCGAGGGCGTCGCGGCACGGCGCGCAGCGCGGCGCATGGGGTGGCAAAAGTCGTTTCGCGACCGACCGGGTGAGCCGCGGCTCGCGTTCGCGGGCGTCCCGCTCAGGCCTAGCGATGAGACCAAGCACTTCAAGGTGCTCGGAACCACCGGCACCGGAAAATCTACCGCCATCGGCGAGCTGCTGGCGGGAGCTCTCGACCGCGGGGATCGCGCGGTTTTTGCCGATCCCGATGGCGGCTATCTGGCACGATTTTTCGATCGCCATCGGGGCGACATCGTATTGAATCCTTTCGAGCCGGGTTCGGTTAAATGGGATCCCTTCTCGGAGATTCGGCATCCCTACGATATCGAGCAGCTCACAAACAGCCTCATTCCGTCGGTTCAGGATCCTGCGGCGGGCGAATGGCGCGCCTACGCACGTACGTTCCTCGGCGCGCTGTTACGCCGCTGTCGGGCGAGGGTCGCACGGCGACTGTATGGAGCTCTGGCGGCTCCTCTCTGAAGCCTCTGCCGAGGAATTAGGCCGGTCGTCGTCGGGACGCCCGCGCAGCCGTTTCTCGATCCGGAGAATGCGCGCATGTTCGGCTCGATCCGCTCGGTCGCCGTATCGGCCCTCGCCGCATTCGAGCATGTCGCCCGTCAACGTGCTGCTCCGTTCTCCGTTGGAGGTTGGGTCAGGCGGCGAATGCCCTCGTCCCTCTTTATTCCTTACAAGGCCGGGCAGATTCCGGCCCTCAAGTCGATGATCTCCGCATGGATGCGGCTCGCGATTTTCGAAGCGATGCACGCCGACGAAGGTTTCGATCAGCGTCTGTGGTTCGTCATCGACGAACTGGACGCCCTCGGTGCAATCGATGGACTGAAGGACGCGCTCGCACGCCTCCGCAAATTCGGGGGCCGCTGCGTCCTGGGATTCCAATCCGTTGCGCAGGTTTCCAGCACGTACGCGGGGGATTCGAACGCGATTGTTGAGAATTGCTGCAACAGCTTGATCCTTCGCTGCTCATCGAGCGAGCACGGCGGCACCTCCCAATTCGCCTCGCGACTGATTGGCGATCGCGAGGTGCTGCGCAGACAGGTGTCGCGGGGGAGCGATCACGAGGCCTCGTTCGGACGGCGCGGCGCCCGCCGATCAAGAAATACCAGCGAGCAACACGTGACGGAGGCCGCGGTGATGCCGTCGGAGATCGAACGATTGCCCGATTTCTGTGGCTATCTCAAGACGGCCTCCTCGGGCGAGTGGCTCAAAGTCTCCTTCGAACGTCCAGAGCCTAAACGCTCGCACTGCCGGGCGAGCCGGCTTTTCTGACAGCAGGGGTGAAGTGCATGGACGCAGAATCGAGCAGCCGCATCAACGTACGCTCGGATGGCTACTGGATTGCCCATACAACCGGCACCTGCGCGCAATGTCGCTCAACGAACCGCCTGGTCGCGCTCGCGCTACCGGCGGGACACCAATCGCTCGCGCTCGCAGGGGACGAGCTTCGAGACGAACTCGCCGAGTACGTTTGGGAAAGCGCGGCCGCAACCGCGTTCTTGTTCTACGTTGAGTATCTGCCTCGCCACGTGCAACGGAGGCTGCGCGAGTTCTCGCGCGGATACCGATTCTCCTGCGACGACCCCGTGCAAGGATGCTACTGGGCGAATCATTGCGTCTGCCTGCGGCGTGCCGATGCACGACCACGATCTGTTCTGCGAGCCGGGCGGAGCATTCCTCCCCACGAGCCCCGCGAGTGCCGCTGCCATAATGCTCGTGCGGATTCCGCAGCTCCTCGAAGCCGGTGCGATCGGCTACGCCTGCGCCCCGCAATTCCTCGAATCGATGGTCGCGGAGCTGACCGCGCAGTGGCGGTCTACTTCCTCAACATCAAGACCTTCGGACGCTCCGGAGGCAGCAGCGCGCCGGCCGCGGCCGCCTATCGCGCCGGCGAGCGCATTCGCGACGAGCGCACAGGACGTAGCTACGATCACACCGCTCGGCAGGACGTCATGCACAAGGAGATCCTCCTGCCGGCCCGGTACGCCGATGCGGACATGAGCTGGGCCACCGATCGCGCCAGTCTTTGGAATGCTGCCGAGGCGGCCGAGACGCGCAAAAACGCGAGGGTCGCCCGTGAGTACCTGATCGCCTTGCCTGTCGAGCTCAGGCACGAGCAGCACGTGCGCGCGGTGCGCGGATTCGCGCAAGAGCTGTCGGAACGCTATCGGTTTGCGGTCGACGTCGCTATCCACGCGCCTCGCGATTTCCCTGGAAGCGACCCGCGAAATTTTCATGCGCATCTTTTGGCCACTACCCGCGAAGTGTCGCTGGAGGGGCTCGGGCGCAAGACCTCCCTCGAGCTCAACGATTCGAATCGCCGGGAGCTCGGGCTCGCACCAGTCATCAACGAACTCTTGTTCGTGCGTGAGCGCTGGGCGCAGGTCGCCAACGAGGCGCTCATCTCGGCACACCTCGATGCGAGGATCGATCATCGCAGTCTCGAGGCGCAGGGGATCTCGCGCGAACCAAAGCTCTGGATCCCGAGAGTGCCTTATGAGGTCGAGAGGCGCGGTTTCAGAAGCCCTGTCGCCGAACGCATCCGGGCAGAGCATTGGGCGCGGGTCGAGGCGCACCGCGCGCCGGCGCTCAAGTCGCGCGACCAAGGGACGAATGCCACGAGCTTGAAGGATGTCCGGCAGCAAGCGGTGGACAACTGGCTGCGCTACCGCCGCGAGGCGCTGCGGCAAGAGACCGCCCGCACGGCCGGTCGTGAAAGCACGGCCCAGGACCGAATCGGCGCGAGCGATCGGCTCGAGCGGGGCGACCAAGCTGTAGGACACGAGCGGCCGGTGGGGCGCGACGGGAAAGACGATTTAGCCCTATGACCAGGCCGTCGATCCGACCGATCGAGCCCGCGATTCAATCCGTCGCATTCGCCTCGTGCTATGTCTACTCGCCGTGTGGCATGTGCGCTGTCTCGGCAAGGTCGCGCTCTTTTTGCGCACTGATCAAAGCGGCTGTGCCCGAACTGACATCGGTCTGTGTCCGGGGCGTCCTCGAGCAGGTGAATAACACCTCGATTCTCGCGAGCTTCTTCGACCCGGGCGACTTGCTCATACCGGTCCCCGCCAGCGCGCCGGGCCGGCCGCGTGATTCGCCGGCCAAGCAAGTTGCGCAAGCGCTGGTCTCACACGGGTTGGCCGGGAGCGTGTGGGAAGGATTATCCAGGACCCGCGCCGTGACGAAGTCCTCCCTCGCGGCCCCGGGACGGCGCCCCACCGTGGTCGCGCACTATGACTCCCTTCGTGTGGTGCGAACCGAATCGTTACCGCAGGATGCAGGTCTATTGCTGGTCGATGACGTCGTAACGAGAGGCAGGACGCTGTTCGCGGCGGCGATGCGCCTGCGGGAGGCATTTCCCTGCGCTCGCATCCGAGCCTTCGCGCTGGTGCGCACCTTGGGGTTCGTGTACGAGCTCGAGCGGCTGCTCGATCCCTGCGTGGGCCGGATCGGCTGGCGCTCGGGCGATACCCACCGAAATCCTTGAACCCGATTCAAACCTTTGGCGCCTTCCTCGCCTCTAACACTGCAATGGTCGATTTTGCGGGGCACATGGTGGGGACAGCTCAGTTTCGGCGAGTCGCGGAGAACGGGGATTCCGGCACTGAGGCCGCGATTGCGGCTGCCGTGCGCGGTGATTTGGCGGCGTTCGAGACCGTGTACCGGGAGTTCGCGCCCCGCATCTACGGCTTGTGCCTGCGCCTTACGGGTCAGCGGGAGGCGGCCGAGGATTGCACTCAGGAGTCGTTCGTCGCGGCTTGGCGCTCGCTCCGCCGCTTCGAGAAGCGAAGCCTGTTCTCGACTTGGCTCCAGCGGATCGCGATTCGCACGGTGCTTGCGCGCCGCCGCGGCCTGCGCGCGAGCCACGAGGTTGGCGAGCCGGCGGCGGGCCTGCCCGATGTACCGGATGCAGGAGGCGCCCCGCCCATCGATCTCGAACGGGCCATTGCGGCCCTCCCGGAAGGCGCGCGGGACGTCCTGGTGCTCGTCGGCATCTATGGTTACAGCCACGGCGAAGCCGCGGGCGCGCTCGGCGTGGCTGAGGGGACCTGCAAGGCTCAATTGCATCGCGCGCGCGGGTTGCTGAGCGCGGCGCTCGGTTTGGAGGACGCATGAAGAACCAGATTGGGAATCCTCTCGATGCGCGGCTCGCGAAATTGCCGCGCGACGTCGTCCCGTCCCGGTACTTGTGGCCCTCGATCGAGCGGGAAATCGGGCGCAGTCCGCCCAGGGCCTCGCAGGTAGTGCTTGCGGCGGCGGCGTCTGTCGCCGTAATGATGTTCGCCGCTGCCATCATCTGGGCGGTGCTGCATGCGCGCAGCGCGACGACCGCGCCTTCGGCCACGCCGATGTTCGCCATGAGCCTCGGCGAGCCACATGATCCCGGCTACCTCGCCGCCCGCGCCGAGCTGCTCGACACATTCCAGGAGCGTCTCGCACTTCTCGACCCGCCCACACGCGCGAAGATCGAGGCAAATCTGGCGGTGATCCATAAGGCGCGCGATGACATTCGCAAGGCGCTCACGGCGGATCCGGGCAGCCCGGTGCTCGAACAGCTCCTGGAGAGCGCCTGGCACGATGAGTTCGACCTTTACGACGACGTGATCAAAACCACACAACCCACTTTGGCGAGAATATGACCATGATAACGACACGAATGCGGCCTCTCCCTGCCTTGATTGCGGCGGTGCTCGTCGCCGCGATGATTCCCGCGGCATTGGTCCGGGCGGCCGAGCCGTTTCGGGAGAGCCAAGACGCGGATCCGCAGGGCATGGTGGAGATCATCGGTGTCACGGATTCGGTCGAGGTGAGCGGCTGGGATCAGCCGCGGGTGGAGATCGAGGGACCAGAGGACCTGCGCAATCGGGTGCGCATCAATGCCCACAGTGGTCGGACGGTCATCGACGTGCTCCCGGGCGGCGGCAAGCAGGCGCTCGCCATTCATGTGCCCACCCGAAGTCCCCTCTCGGTCACCCTGGTGAGCGCCGACATCAAGGTGCACGGGATCTCGGGTGAGGCCAATCTGCGTTCGGTGAGCGGCAACATCAGCGGCGACGTGGGCGGGAATCTCCGCGCGAACACGGCGACCGGCTACATCCACATGGCCGCGCCCGCGGCCCGAATGATCGAAGCGAAGACCATCGACGGAGATATCCAGATCACGGGCGGCTCGAGCGAGGCGGAGGTCGTTACCGTGAGCGGCAACGCCAAGATCCAGCTCGGCGCCTTGAGCCGCGGGCGCTTCAAGACGATATCGGGCAACCTGACCGCCGAGCTGTCGCTCGCCACGGACGGCGAGCTCGACGCCGAGTCGGTCAGTGGAAACCTGCGCTTCACGTTCCCGTCCCCGCCGGCCGCGCAATTCGACATCCAGTCCTTCAGCGGCTCGATCGATAATTGCTTCGGGCCCAAGGCGGAGCATGCGCACTACGGTCCGGGGTCGCGCGCCGAGTTCAAAACCGGCGACACCAATGCCCGCGTACGTATCGAGACCAAGAGCGGCGATGTGCATCTGTGCACGGCCCAGCGCTCGGCCGGCACGAGCCCCGCCGCGAGCCTCGAGGGCCGCCCGGCTTCTTGATCCGGCCGCGCGCGGTTACTATTCGCCGGCCTTGGATATCGCCGGCGTAAACTCATTGCCGACCGCCCGACCTCTCCTACGCGAGAGTCGTGCGCGGATTGGCGCCCGCTTCGAGGCCGCCCTCGAGCGCGGCGACGGTCCCGTCGCTGCGCATTGTATTCACGAGCTGTGGATGCGCGGTGAAATGTCCATTAATATCGAGACTGCGCTCGAGCGGTTGTGGCGGTGTGCCGCTGCATCGATTCCGGAGTGGCTGCCGATGCGCTATGTGGAGTGGTTGCCGAAAGCCTACGAAGTGGCGCTCGGCTTCCGCGCGAAAGACAAGGGACGGTCGAACATCTACTTGGTATTGCTTGATTATCGCGACCAGCGCACGGAGGCGTATGGCGTGTACGTAGGCATGAGCAACTATTCCCCAGCGGAGCGCTTCGACCAGCACAAGGCGGGAATTCGGGCCGCCGGGAGCGTTCTAAAGCGAGGATTGGAAGTTCTCACCGGGCTCTCGCTGCACTTGCAGTCGATCAAGCGCGCGGAAGCCGCGTGGATCGAGGTGGAGCTCGCGCAACGATTGACTGAGGAAGGCCTCAAGGTGAAAGGTGGACACTAGCGGCATGATATTGATCGGCATGTTCGACTCGCCTTTCGTGCGGCGGGTGGCGATAAGCTTGCATCTGCTCGAGGTGCCGTTCGTGCATCGCAACTGGTCGGTGGGCAAAGACTTCGAGCTGGTGCGGCAATTCAATCCGCTCGGCCGTGTGCCCGCTCTCGTGCTGCCCGACGGCGAGGTCCTGATCGACTCGGTGGCGATTCTGGATTTCATCGACGACACGGTCGGACCCGGGCGAGCGCTCCTGCCGCCCTCGGGCGATGAGCGCCGCCGGGCTCAGCACATCATATCGCTCGCGGTCGGCGCGGCAGATAAGGGTGTGCTGGTGCTCTACGAGCTGCTCTTCAGACCCGAGGACAGGCGCTACGCTCCGTGGATCGAGCGGTGCCGCAATCAGATGCACGGTGCGTTGGCCGAAATCGATCGGCTCGCGCAGGCGCGCTCCAGGGAGTGGCTGGTCGGCGGACGAATGACGCAGGCGGACATCACGGCCACTTGCGTGTTCAGCTTTTTATGCGACGCCGTGGATGTCGGTCAGTCGTGGGTGACCTATCCCGGCCTGAGCGCGATAACCGCTCGATGCGAGGCGATGCCCGCATTCGAGAAGTTTCGTGCGAAGTTCACGGCGCCCGTTACGGGCCCCTACCGCTACGATCATGACGGGGCGTCGGCCTGATGCGAGCTCATAGATGCGCGAGCACCCGATCGACTTGCTCGGCAGCGCCGAGGACGACCGGCGTGCGCTGGTGAATCCCGGTCGGCTCGACGTCGAGGATCGGCTTGTCCAGGCCCGCCATTGCCTTGCCGCCCGCCTGCTCGATGATCAGGCTCATGGGATTAGCCTCGTACATGAGACGCAGCTTCCCGTCGACCGCCTTGCGCGTCGGCGGATATAGGAATACGCCGCCTTTCAACAGGATCCGATGCACATCAGCGACCATGGCGCCCGTGTAGCGGCTGGAATAACCGTTGCCCTGTGCCCAGTCGAGATAGCGGCGGTAGCCCTCGGGGAAGCTTTGGCGGTTACCTTCGTTCGCCGAGTACGTCGGGTTGCCGGCAGGAATCTTCAGGGCCCGCTCGACCCGCATGAAGGCGCCGACCCCGGGGTCGAGCACGAACATATCCACCCCCTTGCCGAGTGTCAGTACGAAAACGGTGGAGGAGCCGTACAGCACGTAGCCTGCGGCGATTTGCCGGCGGCCGGGCTGCAGCAGCGACTGCGCCGCCGGCATGTGGAGCCCATCGAGCGCGAGGATGCTGAAAATCGTACCGACGCCTCCGCAAACGTCCAGGTTCGAGGACCCATCCAAGGGATCGAACAGCACACAATAGCGGGAGACGCCGCGGTTGTCTTCGCGCAGGATGATGGGCTGCTCGTTCTCCTCGGAAGCGACGATCGCCACCCCCTCGCGGCTGCCGAGCGTGCCCAAAAGCACGTCGTTGGCGAGGACGTCGAGCCTCTGTTGAGTTTCACCCTGCACATTCTCGGTACCGACGCTCCCGAGCACGTTCTCGAGACGTGCGCGCCGGACTTTGTCGGCGATGATCTTGGCGGAGATGGACAGCGCCGACAAGATCCAGGAAAAGGTTCCCGCGTGGGCATGGCGGTCTTGCTCCGCGAGAATATGGGCCTGCAGCGTCATGATCCGCACGTCATCGCGGGTGTGTGTCGTGTTCATGCCATCGAGTCCTTTGAAATGAGCGCAGTTTAGACGAGAATTTGCCAAGACCGTCCACCGGGAGTGGCCGGCCCGGATTTGGGGCCGCCCGGGACACGGCGTTGCTTGGAAAGAAGTTCAAAAACGAAACGGGGGAGACACATGTCCTTATCGACCAAATTGGGTGTGGCTTGGGCGGCGGTCTTGATTGGTTTGGCGGGCTGTAATCAGTCTCCGCAATCGAAGACGCCGGCGCAGCGTCCCCCGTCGCAGGCGAGTTTGCAGTGGCAACAGACCGCCGACGGCTTCGTCCAAAGCTATTTTGCGGCACAACCTTTCTTCGCCGCGCAATCGGGCAAGCACGAGTATGACGGGCAGCTGCCGGACTTGAGCGCTCACGGCATCAAACGCGAGATCGCCCGCCTGCACGATCAGCGCGACCAGTTGAACGCCGTCGATCCGAGCCAGCTGCAGCCGAAGGAACGGTTCGACCGCGCGTATCTCCTGAACGTCGTGAATCGTGATCTTTATTGGCTGGAGAAGGCGAAATATCCTTCCACCAATCCCTACTGGTATCTCGGCAACATCGATCCGGACATGTATCTGAGCCGCCCCTACGCGCCCCTCAATGTGCGCATGAAGGCCTACATCAAGTATGCCCGCGGGATCCCCAAGGTGGCGAAGGACATCCAGGACAACTTGAAAGGTCCCTTGCCGAAGAGCTACGTCGAGCTCGGCATAGCCGTGTTCGGCGGGTTCGTCGACTTCTACAAGAAGGACGTCACGGCCGTGTTCGCGTCGGTGGACGATCAGGCCATGCAGAAGGATCTGGCCGATGCCGACACCAATGCGGCCAATGCGATGGCGAACCTCACCAACTATTTGACGGGCCTGCGCAAGACCGCGACGGAGAACTTCGCGATCGGCAAGGACTTGTATGCGCAGATGGTGAAGGATACCGAGCAGGTCGATGTGCCCATCGAGCAGATCGAAGCGGCAGGCCGCGCCGACCTCGACCGCAACACCACAGCGCTCAAGGCCGAGTGCGCGACGTATCTGCCCAAGGGCACACTGACCGCCTGTGTCGCGAAGGTATCGGCCAAGAAGCCGCCCGAAGGCGCCGTCGAGGCGGCGCGCCGCCAACTGCCGATGCTGCGCGATTTCGTCCAGAAAAATAACGTGGTCAGTATTCCAAACGACGATCAGGCCCTCGTCGCGGAGGCGCCCCCCTACAATCGCAACAACGCGGCCTTCATTCAGGTGCCGGGTCCGTACGACAAAGGAGTGCCGGCAACCTTCAATATCGCGCCGCCGGATCCGAAGTGGACCAAGGCCGAGCAGCTCCAATATATTCCGAGCGAAGCCAGCCTCATGTTCACCTCGGTCCACGAGGTATGGCCGGGCCATTTCCTGCAGTTTCTGCATTCGAACGCGAACCCCGACAAGCTCGAGGCGCTTTGGGTCGGCTATGCGTTTGCCGAGGGTTGGGCTCATTACTGCGAGGAGATGATGTACGAGGAGGGGCTCGGCCGCGGCGACCCCGAGATGCACATCGGCCAGATCATGGATGCGTTGCTGCGGGATGTGCGATTGCTGTCCTCGATCGGACTGCACACCGAGGGCTGGACGGTTGCGCAATCGGAAAAGATGTTCCGGGAGCAGGCCTTCCAGGATCCCGGGCAATGCCCGCCAGCAGGCGGCCCGCGGAACCTACGACCCCGCGTATCTCAATTACACGCTCGGCAAACTGATGATTCGCAAACTGCGCACCGACTGGGTGGCCAAGATGCACGGCAGTGCCGGCGCAGCGCCCGCGCAGGCCGCCCCGGCGGCTCCCGCCTCGGCGGCGATGACCGGTCCCGCCATGTCCGGTCCGGCAATGACGGGGCCGGCAATGACGGGCGGCCCCGGAGCGGGTGGCGATCAGGCGCTGTGGCATGATTTCCACGACAAGTTCCTGTCTTACGGGGGTCCGCCGATTCCCATGGTTCGGCAGGAGATGATGGGGGAGATGGGCACGCTGCTCTAAGTCTAAGCGGTGCGGACAAAGCGCGCGGCGGCGGCTCGATCTGCGGGCCGCCGCTCTCGCTGGCGCGTGGCAGAGTTCCGAACGCTGCGGCCCAAGCTGGTTGCGCGTGCGCAGGCGGGCGGGATCAACACCGACGAAGAAGCGTTCGAAGCACTCCATAGGAAGTGAGGATCGCGCTCGATTCTTCGGTACTCATCGCCGCCCACATCACCCGTGCGGGTGTCTGCGCGGAGATGCTCGAGGATATTCTGCTTCACCACGACTTGGTGATTTCCGACTTTATCCTCGAGGAGCTAGGGCGAAAGCTCATCGAGAAATTCAATTTCCCCAAGCGCGAGACGGATCAGCTCGGCGCCTTGCTTCGCCGAGTCGGTATTCTCGTGCAGCCCGCCGTTCTGCCCCCGGACCTGTGCCGAGACCCGACCGACCTGGCGGTACGAGCGGTTCAGGAAATTCCGATTATTCGTCCGGGCGAATACTGGCGGCCGGGAGCGTGAAGCGAGGCTTCAGGATCGCCGATCCTCGACGCCGCTCGAAAAACCCGTGAGCAGACCGCCGTCCAGCCAGGTCGCTACGAGTGAGGCGGCGCGCAGCGGGATCTCTTCTTCGGGCAAGTGCTCCGTGAGGCCGCCGCAGATCTCGGCGAAGCTGCATCCGCGCAGGGCCGCATCGAGCGCGATCGCCTCGACTCGATCGAGGGAACGAAAGTAATTCTCGAGGTCGCGCCGCCAGAGGAGCCATTCGACCGTTTCGGGCGAAGGTTCGGGGCGGGGCGGATCGGTGCCAGCCGTGACGGCCTTCCAAGCCGCCACGGTGTTCCACTCGAACGCGAGGCGGCGGAGCGACGGATGAAAACTGAACGTGAGTTCGGCCCAGTCTGCGGGCCCGACGGCGCCGAGTGCCTCACGTCCGACAACGGCGGTATCGGCCGAATCGAAAGCCTCTGCGAGACTCCACTCGAACCGCGCGACCTCCGAGAGGATCGGCTGCTCGTTGAATGGCGGGCGCGCGGCAAGGAAGTCCGCAATCTCCCGCCCGTACCAGCGGATCGAGCGATGCACCGACGGGTAGGCTCTGATGAAGGAAGCACCGAGTGCCTCGAAATCCTCATCCCCCAGGATGGTATGCAGCACCGGATAGTGATCCGCGAGCGCCTCGATGAGCCGCGCCACGTAGGCGTGTCGATAGATGCCGAGGCGCGTCTCCGTCGCGAGCGGCGCCGTCTCGGCAATCGCGGCGCTGATCGAGCTCGCGCCACCGAGCAGCTCGCGCTGCAGCTCGCGTTGCAACTGCCGTAGCAACATCAAGCCGCCTCGAGTGTCTCGCCGGCCGCGACCGCGCGAGCCATGTCGAGCTCTGCGACCAGCTCGGCCAGCGGCGGAATGTTGTCGTCGCGCTCGATCATCGTCGGCACCGGGCCGAAATGCGCCACCGCCTTGCGATACAGCTCCCACACCGGCGGGGCGATGGGATGGTCATGGGTGTCGATGAGGTGATCGCCCATGTCGCTATGGCCGGCGAGATGGAACTGGCGCACGCGGTCGCGGGGGACGGCATGCAGATATCGCAACGCGTCGAACCCGTGATTCACGGCGCTCACATGGATGTTGTTGATGTCGAGCAGAATCGCACAATCGGCGCGGCACGCGACCTCGCTCAGAAACTCCCATTCGGTCATCTCCGAGGAGCGGTAGGTCAAATAGCTCGAGACGTTCTCGAGCAGGATCTGCCGCCCGAGGAGGTCTTGCACTTCGCTCACGCGATCGACGACGCAGGCGAGCGCTTCCTCGGTGTACGGCAGCGGCAACAGATCGTGCACGTTGCGCCCCTCGACACCGGTCCAGCACAGATGATCGGAGATCCAGGCCGGCTCGACACGGCCGGCGAGCTCGCGCACGCCGGCAAGATACTCCCGGTTGATGGGATCGGTGCTTCCAATGGAGAGCGATACGCCGTGCATGACCATCGGAAAGCGGCCGCGAATGCGCTCGAGATGATGGAGGGGCTTGCCGCCGGGCACCAGATAATTCTCGGTGATGATCTCGAGCCAGTCGATGGCGTGAGACTCGCCGAGGACGGCCTCGTAGTGCGAGGGTCGCAAGCCCAGACCGAAACCGCTGATCTGCATGACCAAGAGGCCGGGGCCGTGCGGGCGCTTCGGGCGACCGCCGACCCCGTCCCGTCAGATCGTATCAGCCGCCGGACTTCGCCTTGGCTTTGGCCGCATCGCAGTCGGCCTTCGACATCGACATCCAGCCCTGTCCCTTGCAGCTGTTCTGGCCTTTACAGCTGTTCTTAGCGGACTTGCACTGCGAGGTGCCCTTGCAGGAATTCACTCCCGTGCACTTCACAGTGGCCGTATCCGCAGCCACCGACACTCCCGCCAGCCCCGACGTCAACAACATCGCGGCCGCAACCGCCAACGCCGCACTCGACCCTTTGTTGATCTGCATGTTTCTTCCTCTTGTAATGGACCGCAGCGAAATTGCTGCCCAACGTCAACCTAGACCGGGGCAGCGAGAGGATTATTACCCACGGTTATGACGCTATGTCGGTTTTCGACGAGCTCGCGGAGCGGTGGGCACCTGCGGGGCCTACTTGCTGGACGTACCCATCATCGGGCCCTGCATCACCGCGTTCTTGGTCGCTTGGCGCTGGGCGATCAGCGCATCCAGTTGGCTGGCATCCACGCACTTCTTGGTCGTGAAGTGAGATCCGATATTGGAATCCTCGTAGCAATAGACTGTCGCCCCCTTGCGGGTCTCCGGACGCAATCCAGCCGCCCTGGCTTTTTTCAGGTCCGCGTCGGAGGAACTCGCCGGCGCAGGCGTTGATGCCGCGGGTGCGGCCGTCGTGGGAGGTCGGAGTCGCCGCGGCAGGTGCGGGCGTGCTCGCCGGAGCCGAGCTCGCCGGCGGCGGTGGTGTGGATGATTCCTGGGCGTATACGGGCAGCGCGGCAATCATCAAACTCATGAGGAGGGAGGGGGAGAATGTCCGATGTCTCACGGGAGTGTCCTCGTGTCTTGTGGGGGTCGGGTTCCATCCGCCTTATACGCCGCGGAGTGATTCCGGCGCAATCAGGCTCTTCTTCCGCGCACGGTGGCATTGCGCTGCAACGCAGCAATCGAAACGCGCAACTGACCGACGGCATCCTCTTGGATCGACATCATGGCGCGAGGCCGCGATACTTCCGCAGATGACCGACAACCTGTTGTGCGTCGCCAGCGGAGTTTGAGCGTGGTAGCCGCTCCGATCGACAAGTCGACGGCCGCCGCGGCTGGGTTCGCCGCCCTCGATCGCGGCGACCACCAGGCGGCGCGGGCGTACTTTGATCGCGCGGTGGCCATGGGGGGTGCCGATGCGTCCCTATGGTTCGGCCTTTCCCGGGTCCACGGAGCGCTCGGGACGCCCGCCGAAGAGAGCGCTGCGCTCGACCGGGCGCTTGGGCTCGATGCGCACCACTTACCCTCGTTGCTCGCCAAGGGTGATTTGTTCGCCAGGCGCGGCGACCTGCGCGCCGCTGATTCCTTTTATCGTGCAGCGCTGAAGGTCGCACCGAACATTCCCTCGCTGCCGCCCGAGTGGCGCGCGGCACTTGGGCGGGCGCAGGCGTTGTCGCAGCAATACGCCCGGGATTACGAGGCTCACTTGCTCCGGGCGCTCGGCCCGGCGGGTTTCGGCATCCCGGGAACGGAGCGGTTCAGCCACGCGATCGATCTGCTGCTCGGCAAGAAGCAGATCTATCTGCAGCAGCCGAAGTATTTCTACTATCCGGAGCTCCCGCAGGTCCAATTCTTCGATCGTCGCGGATTCCCGTGGATCGAACGGTTCGAGCATGAGTTTGCGGGGATCCGCGCCGAGGCCGCCGCGGTGCTCAAGCACGATACGGGGTTCGTCCCCTATATCCAGGGCGCCGCGAACCGTCCGGCTTTCGACGTTCGCGGGCTTCTGGATAATCGGAACTGGGGCGCGTTCTTTCTGATCAAGGATGGGGAGGTCGTGCAGGCGAACGCCGCGCTCTGTCCAGGCACCATGGCCGCGCTGTCCGAGGTGCCGCTGTGCAGGATCGACCAGCGCACGCCCTCGGTGCTCTTCTCGTTGTTGCGGCCCGGAACTCGGATTCCCCCGCATCATGGGTTCACCAACGCAAGAATGATCGGACATTTGCCGCTGATCGTGCCGCCGGGCTGCGCGCTTCGTGTGGGCAATCAGACTCGGGAGTGGCGCGAGGGAGAGGTTGTGCTGTTCGATGACAGTATCGAGCACGAGGCCTGGAATTCAAGCACCGAGCCGCGCATCGTATTGATCTTCGACGTGTGGAGACCGGAGCTGTCTTCGCAGGAGCGTGAGCTGATCGCGGCAACGCTCAAAGCCATCGACCAATTCGATGGCTCGCGGCACCAGTGGACCGAGTAGTCACCTGATGGATTCCCCCGATGAGACGCCCGAGCGGATGGTCCGCGCCGCGTTGACGCTCGATCGGCAAGGGCGCATCGCCGACGCGATCGCCGCCTATCAGGAAGTGTTGCGTAGGTGGCCGATGCTCGGCGATTGCTGGTACTGCCTCGCGGTACAACAGCGAAAAGCGAGACTCTTCGCGGCGGCGCTCGACTCCTACCTGCAGGCACTGCGGCACGGCGTGAAGAAGCCCGAAGAAGTCCTTCTGAATCGCGCGGTGATCTATTCGGATGACCTGCGGCAGGACGCGGCCGCGGAGCGCGAGCTGCAAGCGGCGCTTGCGTTGAATCCGGTCTATGTGCCGGCGCTCCTCAATCTCGCCAACCTGCACGAGGATCGTGGCGAGCGCGACGCTGCGCTCACCGTCTATCAGCGGATTCTCGAGATTGACCCGGAGTCGCCGCAGGCACTGGCGCGCTGCGCGAATATGCAGGCGTTCGCCTCGCGTGAGGACCCGTTGATCGCGCAGCTCCGGCGAGCCATGGCTTCATCTCGCGTGAGCATCGATGAGCGAGCGAGCCTGGGCTTTGCCCTGGGTCGCGCGCTCGACGGCTGCGCCGACTACGCTGCGGCATTCGAGGCGTATGCCGCGGCCAACCGGGACAGCCGATCCAGTGCCGCGCCGGGGACGGGGTCTTATGACGGACCCGGCGAGGAACGCTTCGTCGATCGTTTGATGCGCGCGTTTCCGGCCCCCGTCGATCGCCCGGGACTCGATCCTCCGGCCGCACCGCGGCCCATTTTCATTCTCGGCATGTTCCGCTCCGGCTCGACGCTGCTGGAACAGCTGCTCGCGGGTCATCCGCGCATTACGGCGGGCGGCGAGATCGACGCTCTGCCGTACCTCGCGGGAACCGCGTTTGCGACGTTCCCGGAGGACGCCGCCGCGATGTCGGCGGCCAAACGCGGCGCCTTGGCCTCCCAATATATCCAGACGCTCGCCGGGCTGTTTCCGGCGGCGGAATGGGTGACCGATAAGCGGCCGGACAACCTGCTTTACGTAGGCCTCATCAAAAGCCTGTTTCCCGATGCGAAAATCATTCACACGGTGCGTGACCCGCTGGACAATTGCTTATCCATCTACTTCCTGCATCTGCACCAGGGGATGAGTTATGCGCTCGACCTCATGGACACCGGCCATCACTACCTCCAATACCGGCGTTTGATGAAGCACTGGAAGGCGCTGTATCCTCTCGATATCATCGATGTGAATTACGACATGCTCGTGCGTCAGCCGAGAGAGACGCTGGAACCGCTCCTCACGTCGCTCTCTCTCGATTGGGACGATCGATGCGGCAGCGTTCCGGCCACCGGGCGAACGATCAAGACAGCGAGTGTTTGGCAGGCGCGCGAGCCGCTTTACCAGCGCTCCTCCGGTCGCGCTCGTCATTATTCGCAGCATTTGGAGCAGCTGAGCGCGTATCTGGCGGCCGGCGAGTAGGCGCCCGGTTCATGCGGTCACGTTCGAAGCTTTCGAGGATGAGCGATGTTTCTTCAGATCGATAACTTCCTCACTGCCGCCGAAGTGGATGCCATTGCGGAGCTGGCTCGACAGACCGCATTCATCGACGGCAGGCGCTCGAATCCGCACAACCCGACCAAGAACAACGTGATCGCCGACCCGAACGATCCCAAGGGCAAACAAGCGGCGCAAATTGCCCTTACCGCCATTCAGCGCAGCGAACCGGCGAGAAATTTCGCCCTGCCCAAACGCGTGGCGCTGCCGGTGCTGACCCGTTATGGCACCGGCATGACCTATGGGGCGCACATCGACTCGGCATTCTTGCCCGGAGCGCCGGAGCCGATGAGATCGGATGTGTCCTGCACCATATTCATCTCCGATCCCGCCAGCTATCAAGGCGGCGAGCTCATCGTGTATCTCGGATCGGAAGAGGTGCGCATCAAGGGCGGTGCGGGTCACGCGGTGTTCTACACATCGACCACGGTTCATCAAGTGGCGCCCATTACCGCCGGCGAGCGCCTCGTCATGATCACCTTCATCGAGAGCCAGATCGCCGATCCCATGCGCCGCGACATTTTATATTCGCTCGGCGAAGTACGCGCGCTCGAGGGGCTGAAGATGGACTGGCGCAATCGGACTCAGCTCGAGTACGCCATCGCGAACCTTCAGCGCATGTGGGCCAAATAGCTTGGCCGGGATGATATGGCGCGCGACATAGCCGCGGATCGTGCCACCTTGGGCGCCGTGCTGGAGATGGCCCGTGCCGGCCGGCACCGCGAGGCCGCAGAGCGGGCTGAGGCTGCGCTCGCGGACGGGCTCGAGCACCCGCTGCTGCTCAATGTCGCCGCTCTGAATCTGGAGCAACGCGGCGATGTGGCTGCGGCCGAGAAGCTCCTGGCGCGCGCCGTTACGGTCGGGCCCACGGACCCGGCCGCGCGCAACGCCTATGGGCTTTGCCTGATGCGCCTTGAACGCCCGGAGGAGGCCATCGCGCAGTTCGACGCACTGCTGTCGCTCGATGACTCGCTCCCGTTCGCCCATACGAATTTGGGGAATGCGTTCCTGGCGTTGAACCTGGTCGCGGAGGCGCAGACGAGCTACGGCCGTGCGCTCGAGCGGGATGTGAATCAAGGAGGCGCGCTGATCGGGCTCGCAAGGCTCGCCAATAGTCGCGGCACCTACGCGGCTGCGCGAGGCTGGGCGGAGCGAGCCCTCGCGGTACTGCCCGGGGTGCCGGACGCGGTGCTGTGCATGGCACGGGCGGAGCTCGGCGAGGGTCATGGACCGGCCGCCGAAGCCCGATTGAGGCAGCTGTTGGAGGATTCGCGACTGGAGCCGCTCCAGCGCGCGCACACGAACGGCCTGCTCGGTGATGTGCTGGATGCCAAGAATTACACCGATGAGGCGTTCGCGGCCTATACCGCATGCAATCAGGAGCTCGAGCGAACCTACGCGGGCCGCTTTGCCACGGGAAGAACTGCGCTCGGCTTTCTGCAATCACTGAATGAGTATTTCGACGATGCGCGCCCGGAGTGGCGCCGCAAAGCGCCGCCCGATGCGCGCCGCACGGGTGCCGCCGGTCACGTGTTCGTCCTGGGGTTCCCGCGCTCGGGCACAACCTTGCTCGAGATCGTGCTCGAGGGTCATGCGAACGTCGTGAGTCTCGAGGAGAACGAGTCTTTGATCGAGGCGGTCGGCGAATTCATGGACGGCCCCGAGGATTTGGCGCGCTTCGCCGCGGCGCCCGCAGCGACGCTCGAGCGTTTGCGGGGGACGTACTGGCGCCGCGTCGCGACCAGCGGTGTGGACGTGCAGGGCAAGGTATTCGTCGACAAGAATCCGCTGAACAGCTTGAAGCTGCCGTTGATCGCGCGCCTGTTCCCCGACGCGAAAATAGTGTTCGCCTGCCGCGACCCGCGTGACGTGGTGCTGAGCTGCTTCCGCCACCGATTCCAGATGAGTGCGCCGATCTATGAGCTGCTGACCCTCGAGGGTGCGGCACGCTATTACGACGCGGTCATGCATCTGATCGTGCATCTCGCCAACGTGGCGCCGCTCGACATGTGTCTGGTGCGTCACGAGGACGTGGTGACGGAGTTTACGCGCGAGATGAAGCGCGTATGCAGCTTTCTGGGACTGCAGTGGGATCCGGCCATGGGCGATTTCGCGCTGCGCAGTCAGCGGCGCAATGTGCTCACGCCGAGCGCAGCTCAACTGGCGAAGGGCCTGAATACGGAGGGCCTGGGTCAGTGGCATCGCTATCGATCTCATATGGCACCGGTGCTGCCGCTGCTCAAGCCTTGGCTCGAACGCTTTCTCTACGAGACTAGCGCTGATCCGGCAGTGCGAACCAGCAGTTGAAGGCAATGGTCACGCGCTCGCCCTCGCCATCGAAGGGCTTGACGTCGTGCAAGACCCATGACGGGAACATGACGAGTTGTCCGGGTTCGAGCGACAGGCTTGCGACTTGAGGGCCGTAGGGGAGCTTCATTCTGTCGTTACCGGCATCCAAGTGCATGGCGCCCATGACGTTCGGATTGAGGAAGGTAAGACGCCCGCTATCCGGCCGCTGGGGATCTTGTTTGCCGGGATCGACGCAGTAAACGCCGCTCCACGCGGCATTGGGGTGATTGTGGAGGCCGAAGAATCCACCCCGCCGCGTCACGTGGAACCAGCAGTCATTGAAGATCTGCAGGCGGTGCAAGGTCGGCAGGTCGTAGCCGTTGAGGCGCCCGATCAGTGCGAGCAATTGATCCCAACAGAAGACCTTCAGTTCCTGCACCGCCGCGTTGGTGTCACGGAACAGATCGAAATGACTTTCGAACAGCGGCGCGTTGCGCTGGGTCAGAGGCCGTGGATTGGCCGCCACGCCACTCTGTTCCACGGAGAAGATGTGCCGCTTCAGTGCGGCGTTCAATGCGGCGGGGTCCGGATGCCGGCTGAAGGCGAACGGCACGGCAAACATGTTGATGAGCTCGGGCGGCTGCATGTGCGCTCCTTGAATAGACGGGCGGCCGGGCGCTGGCTGAATTGTAGCGGCCTTTACACCGCGCGAGCACGTCTCGCTATAATTCATCGGGCATGAGCACGCCGATCGAACCCGCCGCGGAGGAGCTGCACGAGCGAGCGCGGCGCTCGTTGGGTGCCGGCGATGCGATGGCGGCGCGGCGCATGCTCGAGCAGCTGGTCTCGATCGCGCCCCGGCAAATTCCATATTGGCTGAGTCTCGCGGCGGCACACCGCGCGCTCGGGCTGCGCGATGAGGAAATGGCGGCGCTCGAGAGCGCACTCGCGCTCGATCCGACGCATCCCATCGTGCTGCTGCAAAAGGCGGCGGTGCTGGATCTCATGGCCAAGCCGCGCTCGGCGGCCGCGGTCTACACGCATGCGCTGCAATCGCTGCCGACAGGCGCACGGCTCCCGCCGGGAATTGAAGCGCACGTGGCTCACGCGAGGAAGCGTGTGGCTGCGAATTCTGCGCAACTGGCCGAGGCCATCGAGCGGCGGCTGGTCCCATTGACCCAATCCGCGAACACGGCCGATGAGCGCAAGCGCTTCGACCGCTGTCTGGACCGCCTCCTCGGCCGGACGCGGATCTATACGTCCGATCCGACGTTCATGCTGTTCCCCTTTCTCGTCAACTACGAATTCTTCCCGCGCGAGCATTTCCCTTGGCTCGAAGGCCTCGAGGCCTCGACCTCGGACATCCGCAGCGAGCTGCTCGCCGCGTTGAGCGAGGACGATGCGGGTGTGGTGCCCTACATCGCCCGCGAGGCAGGGCTGCCCATGAATCAGTGGTCGGAGTTGAATCATTCCAGGCGCTGGGGCGCCTATTTCTTATGGTCCGAGGGCGAGCGCCAGGAGGCGCATCTCGCCCGCTGTCCGCGCACTGCGGCGGCACTCTCGGCGTTGCCGCAAGTGGACATTCCCCGGCGCGGGCCGACCGCCTTCTTCTCGATATTGGAACCGCACACCAAAATTCCGCCCCACACCGGATCGACGAACACGCGCTTGACCGTGCATTTGCCATTGGTCGTGCCGGGTGAGTGCCGATTCCGCGTCGGCGGCGAGACGCGCGAATGGCAGCCGGGCACCGCATGGGTATTCGATGATACGATAGAGCACGAGGCGTGGAACGACTCCGATCAGGCGCGCGCAATATTGATATTCGACGTGTGGAATCCCCAGCTCACTTCTCTTGAGCGCGATCTGGTTCGCGAAGCCATGACGACGCTCGTCGATTATGAGGATGCCGAAGCCTCGCAACCGGAACACGCGAATTGAAGCGGCTCGATTGGCCGCTCGCCCTGTTGCTGTTGGCTGCCTTGAGTGCTGCTGGTGAGTCATGCCGGGCGGGCGATACGCTCTCGAAGCTGCTCGCGTGCCGCGACCTCACCGATGCGAGCGCGAGACTGGCCTGTTTCGATCGCGAGTCGGCGGCCCTTGCATCCGCTCCCGCGGCTCCCGCGGCCCCCGTTGCGACACTGGGCTCATCGGGCGCCGCCTCCGCGGTGGCGCCGGCGGCGGTCACACCGGCCCGGGCCGTGCCTCCGCCGGATCCCAAGCAGCAGTTCGGATTGCCTGAGCGCGAGGTCGCAAAACAAGAAGTCGCCGCCGGCGCCCGGGCCCCGGATGCCGATAAAATCGAGGCCCGGATCGTGGCGCTGGCGATGACGGGCGATGGCCGCGCCGTCCTTACCCTGGATAACAATCAAGTGTGGCGCCAGCTCTCGGCGGATACCGATCTGTTCGTGAAGCCCGGCGACTCGGTGACGATTTCGCGCGCCTTTCTGGGCTCTTATTGGATCGAGACGCCGACCCGGCGCGGCTGCAAAGTCACTCGCGTGCGCTGATCGATCCCGCGGGCTCGTCGAGCGCGACTCCGCCGGCAATCAACCGCTCGCGTAGCGGCGCGAGCCCCTCGGCGTAGTGGCGCCACTGCTCGACCGATGACCGGTACAGAGGCTGGCGCACCTGGACGGAGCTCGGCGTGGAGGTCGGGGCCGGGTTCAAATGAAAATCGAGACAGGCCTGCTCGAAGGGCAGCTCCAGATAATCGAGCAGGCGCCGCGTGGTCGCTTCCTGTGCGTCGACCACATCCTCATAAGCGACGTCCAGGATCCTGCCCGGCAGCACGCGATGCCAGTGGTCCATGAGCTGACGATAGCCGAGATAGTAGTCCGCGAGCTCTCCCAAGTCGTACGAAAACGCAAAGCCGCCGCTGAAGCGGGTTTTGTAGATCGCGTAGCAGGCCGCCATCGGGTGCCGGGTCGCATGGATGATGCGGGCGTTCGGGAATGCGCGGAAGATGAGGCCGCAATAATAGAAATTCGCGGGCGCCTTGTCCGAAAAGCGCGGCCGATCGCCTCGTCTCGCGCGTGAACGCGCGAGGTATTCGCGTGCCACCACCTCGCCACCGATGCCGCCCAAGGCCTGAGCGAAGTCGATCCAGTTGGACGACAGATGCGGTGCCATGTGGTCGACCGCGAAGCCGATCGCGTCCCGTAGCGCCAGCAGCTCACCGGCGGAGTGCACTTGCGAGTGATTGCCGATGATGCGCTCGACCAGCGTCGTGCCGGTCCGCGGCAAGCCGACGATGAATATCGGGCTCTCGCCGCTCGTGTCCGTCAGTGCCGGCTCGACGTTTGCAAAACCGGACATGATGCGATCGACGACGGCGCGATCTTGCGTGGGATCGTAGTGAATTCTGACGCGCTCGAGCCTCGCGCCCGCGCTCAAGTGCTGCCAGCTGGCAGCGTAATCGCCCAGGTCCTCATAGGATTTCGCGAGTCCAAAACGCAGCGTGATCGCATCGCTCGAGCCCGCCGGCGCCGCCGCGAGCGCCGCCTCCATGGCCGGGATGCGGTTGTTTTCCACGGTTTGGTTATCGAGCTCCGCCAGCCCCTTCAGGGCGTCCGCGAAATGCGGGGAGATCGACAAGACCTGCCGGTAGTCGTCCGCCGCCAGATCGAAGCGGCCGAGATAGCGAAGGATCAAGGCATGCTTCACCCGCATCGCGCAGTCGTCCGGTGCCACGGCGAGCGCTCGGCTATAGGCCTCGAGCGCTCGTGGGTAGTCGTCGGCCATTGCGAAGAACACGCCGATGGCGTCGAGGGCACGCGGGTCGCGGGTCGCCGCGGTGGCGGCGTCTGCGGCGGCGAGCGATTGCTCGCGATTTCCGAGTGCCAGATGGCATTCGGCCTGTTGGATGAGGCATTGCACATTGGCGGGATCCCGCGCGATCCCCTCTTCGATCAGGGCGAGTGCGGCGTGTCGTTGATCGGTGAAGAGCGCCGCCATGCTGCCAAAGAGCCAGCCGGAAGCGGCCGCCGGCCAAGCTTCTCGGCACGCCCGCGCAATGTGGGTCGCACCCGCCCAGTCGCCCCGCGACATGCGCGCGCCGATTTCGAATTCGAACTGGGCCACGGAAGGACTGCTCATCGAGAAAATCCGCTAGATGTCATGGGTCGGAATCATGCGACAGCCCACCCGCCCCGTCCATCGGTAGCCACAGCCCGTTGCGTGTCGACCACGCGCGACGGATGGCGGAGCGAACATTGATTCATTTGAATGGGTTGTACTGCTCGGACGCTATGGTATATTCGCCCCTTACGTGAGGGATGCCCGAAGACGATACTCGCGCGGGGATGCAAACTGTAGCGACTACGCAACACACATAGTGCTCATCCGGGCACGCTCCGTGATGCAGTCCGGTCGGCAATCGCGCTCGTCAACGACATTCACTCCTCTTTATGCACCAGAAATGAACCGCCAGGGAGAACCACTCTATGCTTAACGACAATGCGGGCAACGTCTTGCTTCGACGCGCGATCCGACTCGCGATCGGCAGCGGTACCATCGCCGCGACGTGTGGCGTCGCGCAGGCCCAGCAAGCACCTTCGGCCGCGCCGGCCGCCGACAATACCCTCGCGGAAGTCGTCGTAACCGGTTCTCACATCTCGGTTCCGAATCAGGTCTCAATCAGCCCCATCACCAATGTGACGGCCGATCAGATCCAGAGCGTGGGCTCCACCCGCATCGAGGATGTGCTGAACCAGCTGCCGCAGGTCGCGCCCTCGATGGGCTCGTTCCTGTCCAATGGTTCGGACGGCACCGCGACCGTCAACCTCCGCGGCCTCAATGCCAAGCGCACGTTGGTGCTGGTCAATGGCCAGCGCCTGGGTCCCGGCGATCCGCTTAGCGCCGGCGCGTCCGACATCAACATGATTCCCCCGGAGCTCGTCGATAGCGTCGAGGTCCTCACGGGCGGCGCCTCCTCGGTTTACGGCGCCGACGCCGTCGCCGGCGTGGTGAACTTCAAGATCAACGATCACTTCGAGGGCGTGAAGCTCATCGCCACCGGCGGCATCTATGAGCATCACAACAACAATCAGAACGGGACCCAGGACGCGATCACCGACTTCAACGCCTCGACGGGCAACGATTTCGCCTCCGCACCGAGCGTGGTGAATTCGGGGGCGCAGAAGGGCATCGCGTTCATCGCCGGATTGAATTCGCCGGACGATAAAGGCAACGCGACCTTTTACACGACGTATCGCAACGTCAATGCCGTGCTCGAGAGCAAGTACGCCGTGAGCGCCTGTACCCTCGCGTCGGGCTATTCGGGCAATCCGCTGAGCTGCGCCGGATCCGGTACCACGAACCCCGCGCGCTTTTTTCAGGTCGGGCCAAACGGGCTGCTGAACGACAACACGATCAACTCCGCAGGAGCGCTGGTACCGTTCACGAACGCCAATCGGTTCAATTACGGCCCGCTGAATTACTTCCAGCGGCCCGACGAGCGCTGGACATCCGGCGCCTTCCTGCATTACGAGTTCAATGACTACGCGACGGTGTACGCGAACACCATGTTCATGGACGACCGTTCCATTGCGCAAATCGCACCGTCGGGCGCGTTCCAGACGGTGTACAACATTCCCTGCACCAATCCGTACCTTACTCAGCAGGAAGTCAACACCTGGTGCGGCGCGAACTCGGCGCTCACGGGCGCCGCTCCGGGCACGACGAATCTCTATATCGGCCGGCGCAACGTGGAAGGCGGCGATCGCCAGGACGACCTCGAGCACACGGACTGGCGCGTCGTCACGGGCGTCAAAGGTAAAGTCATCGACGGCTGGACCTACGATGCGAGCTTCCAGGCCTCGATCGTGAATTTGAGCGAAACCTATTACAACGACGTTTCCAGGACCAAGATTCAGGACTCACTGAATGTCGCGAAGTGAACCCGGCGACCAATGAACCGACTGCACGGTAAACATCCCCACCGCGGCCCAGTTCGGCCAGGCCTACGGCTGCGTGCCTTGGAACATATTCACGCCGGGTGGCGTGACGCCGGCGGCGGTCGCGTATCTGGACACGCCGGGATTGGAGCGCGGTCAGGTCAAGACCTACATCAGCAACCTCAATTTCACGGGCGACCTCGGCCAGTATGGGGTGCAGCTGCCGACGGCGAACAACGGCCTCAAGGTCAACGTCGGCTACGAGAATCGCGACGAGCGCAGCTTCTTCGAGCCGGATGAGGAATTTCAAACGAGCGATCTGGCGGGACAGGGTGCCTTCACCGAGCCGGTCTCGGGCAGCATCATCTCGAATGACGCGTTCATCGAAGCCAACTTGCCGCTGGTCGAGGACAAGCCGTTCGCGCAGTCCCTGGCGGCGGACGTCGGCTACCGCTACTCGAGCTATTCGCTCGGGTTCAAGACCAACACCTACAAGATCGGCCTCGAGTGGGTGCCGACGTCCGACTACCGGTTGCGCGGCAGCTTCTCGCGATCGGTGCGTGCGCCGAACATCGGCGAGTTGTTCTCGCCCCAGTCGGTTGCTCTCGATGGAACTCAAGATCCGTGCGCCGGCGCGACGCCCAAGGCCACGCCGGCGCAGTGCGTGCTCGCCGGCGTACCCCTTAGCCATTACGGGACAGTCCTCGAGAACTCGGCCGGCCAGTACAACGGCTTGCAGGGTGGCAATCCCGACCTGCAGCCGGAAACGGCCCTGACGACCTCGTTCGGCCTCGGCTGGACGCCGTCGTACGTGCCGAATCTGCGCGTTCAGGTCGACTACTACGACATCAACATCGAAAACGTCATTCAGAGCATCGGCTCCAACACCATTTTGCAGGAATGCACGCAAGACGGCTTGTTCTGCAATCTGATCCATCGCAACAGCGTCTATTCTCTGTGGCTGTCGAGCAGCGGCTACGTCACCGACACCCTGGCCAACGTCGGAAAGCTCCAAGAGAAAGGTATCGATATCGATATCTCCTACGCCTACGACCTGGGAGCGTTCGGCAGGCTGCATACCGACCTGAACGGCACGTGGGTCAATAACTACAACATCACGCCGCTCCAATCGAGTCCCGGCACGGAGCGCAATTGCGCGGGCTACTGGGGACCCCAGTGCAGCGCGTTCAACTCGGCCGCCGGCGCGCCGGTATTCCGCTGGCGCAATAACATCCGCACCACCTGGATGACGCCGTGGGATGGCCTCGAGGCGACGGTGGCGGTGCGTTACTTCTCCGCGGTTCAGCTCGAGACCCTCAGCAGCAACCCCAATCTGTCGGCGGGGCCAGGCTGCACGGTCGCGAGCGGCTGCATTCCGAACACGGATCAGCGCATCCCTTCGTACACGTACGTGGACCTGTCCGCGGCCATGAAAGTGATGGACAAGGTCACGATGCGCGTCGGCTGCAACAACCTGCTCGACAAGCAGGCGCCCGCCATCGGAGGATCGACCGACCAGCCGCTGCCCGCAGTCAATGGCAACACGTTCCCGCAGGTGTATGACCCGTTGGGCCGGTACTTCTTTGCCCAGCTGACGGTTCAGTTCTAGGTTTGGGTAGTACAAGGGGCGAAGGGTGTGTCACACCCTTCGCCCCTTTTTCCGTTCAGGGCCGGCGTCTGAGGAAACCTCCGGCCTCGATGACCCGCCGAATGCCGGCGTCCGCCCGGGCTCGCTCCTCGAGCCACCGCATGCCTTGACGGACCTCGGCGCCGTGTTCGAAGTCTGCCGCCTCGAGCACCGCACGCCGGAGCGCTGAATCGTAGCGATGCTCCGGTGCCTTGGAGTATTGCTGCATGATCGGGCCTCCTAGGATGGATTCGATCTCGGCGGCTTGCGGCGTCACCCCGAGCGCAGCGAACACCGCCGCGAGCCCGGCGGTGGGCTCGCGGAGAAACGAGTCGAACTCGAGCCACCGGGTGTTTGCGGGATGCTGTCTCGAAAGATCTTCGAGGGCGCCCATCTCGCACAGCCAACTGCTCGCGATCCATTCACCCTCGGTACGCGGAGCCACGCTCCAATCGGTTTGTGGGAATTGCAGCGCAAGACGGCGCAGGCGATCGGGGCCGAGCACCCGTGCTTCGATGCGCGAGTTGGGGCCGCCCAGGATCCCTTGCAGATAAGCGAGTGGGCTCGCGCAAATCAGGAGCGCCTTCGGCGCCTCGCTTGCGGCGAAAATTCGTCCGGCAATCTCATTCACGGTACTGGTGGCCTTGATCACCGCCCGCTGCTCGCTCCGCCAGGTGCGTGAGAATAGGGCGAGGAGCGTCCGAAGCGACAACGGTTCGCCGCCCGCCGGGGGCGACGGCCGGGTCTGCGCGCGGAGAAGCGCGGGTTCACGCAGGCAGAAGAGCGTCGGATGCGCGCCGATCAGGCGCGAGATCAGCGTGGAACCCACGTGCCCGAGATGGAACAGGTAGTACGCCCGTGCGCGCAGATTCGCACTCGCCGCGGCGAGCGCCTCGAGCGGCAGGCTGACCGTCGCGGCATGCCGCTCGAGCAGCCGTTCGTCCAGAAAGCTCGCCGCCGCGTAATCGCGTTCCGAAAGGCGAAGCAACGAGACGCCGCGTGGCGCGACGTTGAGCGGATACCAGCTGGGGCTGGTCGAAAGGTCTACGGTCCCAGGGCGTGCCGCCACGGCTCACTCCTCCTGTCCAACGAGCGCGGGGCGCTCAGCCGATAGTATCGCTTGAAGAGGAGAGCGCCGTCAGGCGAGCGCCCTGCGGCGCTGGTTTAGCCTGCCCGGCGCTGCTAATCTCTATCTCGTGAGTCATCGCCCAAGTCGCCGTTGCCGACGCGCGAGTTTCGCGCTCGCCGCCGTTTTGCCCGGGCTCCTGGCCGTATCGATGGCGCAGGCGGCCGATGCCCCGGTACTCATCGAATTGTTCACTGCGGAAGGGTGTTCCTCCTGTCCGCCGGCGGATCACTTCTTGGGTCAGCTCGATTCCGCCCAACCAATCCAGGGCGCTCACCTCATCGTCCTGAGCGAGCATGTCGATTACTGGGACCGGCAAGGCTGGCCCGACCCGTATGCCTCGAAGGCGTTCACCGATCGGCAAGTGGCGTACGAGCGCAAGCTCAAGTTGAGCGAGCCTTTCACGCCGCAGTTCGTCGTCGACGGTACCGTGGACATGAGCCTCAGCCGTCGTGAGCGGATCAAGGATCAGCTCCTCGCCGCCGCGGGCTCCGCCAAGATCCCCGTCACCATCGAGTCGCTGCAAGTCGTTGGGGGTGGAACGCCGGCGATCAATGGCGTGGTGAACGTCGGGAGCGCGGCGGACGACCGACCCTGCGAGCTTTTCGTCGCCGTCGCCCTCGACCATGCCGAGACCCAGGTTCTGCGCGGCGAGAATCGCGGCCAGCATCTCACCCACGTCGCGGTGTTGCGCGAGCTCGTGCGCGTGGGCACGGTCGCACCCGGCGCCCCCTCGAGTCAGTCGTTCTCGGTCCCGCTGGGGCCGGCTCTCCAGGGCAAGCCGCTGCGGATCGTGGCGTTCGTCCAGCAACCGGGTCCCGGCGCGGTGCGCGGGGCGGCCGAGCAGACCGTCGGCCTGTAAGCGGGTGAAAAAAAACCCCCGAGTGGGAAGGTCCTCGGGGGCGATAAGCGGTGCGCGGCGCGCTTAGGAGCCGCCGCCGGTGTCGCCGCCGGTAATGTGGAGCTCCACCCGGCGGTTCGCGAGCCGGCCGTCGCGCGTTGCGTTGTCGGCGATCGGATTCTCCTTACCGAATCCCTTCGCGGTCATCGAATTGCTGAGCCCGTGCGATTGCATGTAGTGCATGACGGTCTCGGCCCGACGCTGCGTGAGATTCAGGTTGTACGCCTGCGAGCCCGTGCTATCGGCATAGCCGCGCACCTCGATGTTGAGGTTTGGATAGGGCTTGAGCGAAGCGATGGTCGTGTCCAGCACCCCTTCGGCCTGCGGCACGAGATCGGCTGAATCCTTCGCGAACGTGACACCCTGGAGCCGAATGTCGCCCTTCGGCGGCGGCGGCAGGGGTGGCGGCGGGGGCGGGGGAGGCGGCTGGACCTGCACCTCGCGCACCACTTCACGCACCACTTCCTTCGTGACGATCTTCGGCGGCCGGTCATCCGGAGCGCCGAAATTCATCTGGATGCCGAGTCCCAAGACCAAGCCGGAAGGATCCTTGACGCCGAACGTATCGGCGCTCGCAAACTCCATGCGGTATTTCGCTTCGGTTCGCAGCTGCACCCGCGTCGAGCCGTCCTGCCGCCCAAGGCCGGTCAAGAGGCCAATGCCCGCTTCCGCCGTAGCAGTGTGGTAGGTGTAATGGCCGTACCCCGGATAGGCGGTCCTGTCGTTCATCTCGCCGCCGCCCGCGAGCACATACGGGTTGATCATCACTTTTTCCATGATGTCGGTCGGAAAGAACTTCTTGATGACATCGATGGTATACGCATCGAGCTGGCGGGTACCGTCGGTGCGCTTGATGTCGAACACGCCGCGGCTGAAATCACCCTCTAGTGCCCAGGAATGGGGAAGATTGACGCCGATGCCGGCCTGATAGCCGAAGTTATCCTTAATTTGCGGGTCATTTCCCTGCAGGCTGTACTGGATCATGGGCGCGATGTAAACGGAGGGCGCATCCGAAGGGGGGTTGTCGGCGTACGCCGGCGCACAGGCCACCCCGACGGCGGCGGCTAAACTCAATGCAATAACACGCTTCATATCTCATCTCCGTTGTTTGGCTGAAATCCAACAGGTGGTTGGCCCGAAGCGCACGAATTGCATCACTCGAAAACGTCTGCAATTTGGCTTCGATCTAGCGTCATCAGATGATGTCGCTCTGTCGGTGTGGCATTTAAGCAACGGAGAGAATTGAAGTCTGTAGGTAGGGCGCGTGAGGTCGCGTAGGACCCCCTCCACGGATTCTGTCAAATCAGGGAGGCGGTGTAGGGCGGGCTTTTAGGCGGATTTGGTAGAGTTTCGGCCAGTTTTTGCCGGTGACGAACAACCGGTCGCCCTGAGCGTCGTAGGCGATGCCATTCAAGACGTCGGTCTTGCCGGGCACGAAATCCGAGGTCGGGAGCAAGCCTCTCATATCGATGGCGCCGACCACGCGTCCATCGTGGGGGTCGATGCGCAGAATCCAGTTCGTCTGCCATACATTGGCGTAGATCTCGCCCTTGACCCACTCGAGCTCGTTCAAGCGCTCGACCGCTTTGCCCTCCAAAGTAACCGCGATGCTGCCAGTGGGGAGCAGGGTCGTGGGATTCAGCACACGCAGGCTCGAGGTACCGTCGCTCATGTAAATCTGCGTGCCGTCCTGCGTGAGCGCCCAGCCCTCGCCCTCGTAATGAAATTCACTTTGGCGCTTGAAGCTCTTGAGGTCGTAGACGAATCCGACCCGGGACTGCCATGTCAGCTCGACGAGTCGCGAACCCCAGTTGACGATGCCTTCGCCGAAATAGCGTTCCGGTAAGTCGTATCGCTGGATGACCTCGCCGGTCTTCAGCCGCACCTTGCGGATCGAGGAGTGATGCTCGAGCCCGGTGCTCTCATATAGAAATCCGTTCAAGTAGAACAGGCCTTCGGTGAACGCATCCGGGTCGTGCGGATAGACGTGCACGACCTCGTAATCGTAAATCGGCACCGCGGCCGGGCACGGTGCGATGAGCGTGAGGCAGGCGAGCAGTCCCGCCGGCAGGAGGCGTGCGATCCGCATCATGGTGCCGCGGGGTTGCCCTCGGCGGACGTCTCGTAGTTCACCACGCCGGCGAACTCGAACGTGCTCACGAGCACCGCTCCCTCTCCCCGAACCGCATGGGCGGGTTGCGTGCAAAAGCCGCGGGCCTCGACACGGTAGCGCTTGCCGTCGGCCAGGGGGCGTTGCGCCAGCGAGTCGACCGTGCAGCGTGAATCGCCGAGCGTGCCGTAAATCCGGTCGGTCCCCTGCACGATGACCGTGAGATTGGTCGCCACTTCGTGGGCCGGGTGCCCCTCGCGCACCCCCGTGAGGCCAAACACGAACAGCAAGTCCGGCTTGTTTCCCGGCCGCTGAAAGCTCAGACGCACACCGGGTGGCGAGTCCCTGGACTCTCCCTCGCACCGCAGCCCCTTATTGCGCCAATCGACGCGGGCCTCGACCGCGCCCGCCACTCGGGCGCGCAAGTAGCCATCCCCGGAGGCCAGACACACTGCAGGACCCGCCGCGGGCGGTGGAGCCGCGGATGCGCCTGCCGCGGATCCCGGCAAGGTGAAAGTGCCGGGCGGGGCCGGCGGCGCCTCATCGGCCGTGCTCATGGGCGGCGCGAGGAGCGCGGCGGTGAGGCACGCGGCCAAAGCGCCGGCCGCCGCTCGCCTTCTTTTCACGGGGACAATCGGTATCATCTTGCTCATGTTGCCAGACGCGCCTCGCGGAATGTTGATGCTGAGGAGTCTCGCGCTCGTGCTAGGGCTGTGCATCGCGGGGTGCGCGCCGAAGTTCGAGCGGCCGGACTTGAGCGTGAAGAGCATCGAATTGCAGAGTGGGAATCTCTTGCAGCAGAGCTTCCTCGTCAAGTTCGAAGTGCAGAACCCGAACCAGCGGCCGCTGCCGGTGCAGGGGCTGCACGCGGAGTTGAGCATTGCCGGCCAGCGCATCGCGAGCGGGGTGAGCAACCGCAGCTTCGTGGTTCCACCGATGGGCGAGAGCGAGTTCGACATGACCATCACGGCCAATATGGCCCTCGCACTGCTGCAACTGGCGAATCAGCATGGCGATTCGGTGGAGTACGAAGTCAGCGGCGCCGCCAGCCTCGATCTTGCGTTCCTGCACGACCTGCCGTTCCACCAGACGGGCAAATTCTCGCTCCGGCAGCCTCGTTAATTACTTGAAATTATTGAACTTATGCGCTCAAGGTCGCTCCCGGACGACCACAATCTGGTAAAGTGAAGCGCAAAAATAGGGGCTCTGCCCCGTGCGGTTCTCACCATGGCGCTCACACCCTACGAACAACTCGAGCAGGAATTTCATCGCTTGCATGCGTTCCGCGGCGCGCTGTCGCTGCTGCGCTGGGACGCGGCGGTGATGATGCCGCGGGGCAGCGCCGATGTGCGGGGCGAGCAGCTCGCGGCGCTCGAGACCGAGCACCACGCCTTGCTGACGACGCCCAAGGTCGCCCGCCTTTTGGAACGCGCCGAAGCCGGCGCCTCGCAGCTCGAGGACTGGTCGCTCGCCAATCTGCGCGAGATGCGCCGCCAGCGCGACCATGCGATCGCGACACCCCCCTCTCTGATCGCGCGCCTCGCCAGGGCCACGGCGCGCGCCGAGGTGTTCTGGGTCGAGGCGCGCAAGGCGAGCGACTTCAAGATTTTCGCCCCGCACCTCGAAGAGGTGGTCAAGCTCGTGCGCGACAAGGCGGCGCTGTTGGGCCAGGCGCGGGGTCTCGCGCCCTACGACGCGCTGGTCGACGCCTTCACGCCCGGAATCTCCACGGCCGACATCGATACCATTTTCAAGGCGCTCTCGCGCAAGCTCCCCGGGCTCATCAATCAGGCCATCGAGGTGCAAGCGAGCCTCGCGCCCATCCCGTTCACCGGCAAGTTCAGCGCCGTGCGGCAGCGCCAGCTCGCACTCGAGGTGTTGAAGGCGCTCGGCTTTCCATTCGATCGCGGCCGCCTCGATGAGAGTGAGCATCCCTTTACGGAGGGCGTCCCGGGCGACATCCGGGTCACCACCCGTTTCGATCTGATCGACCCGTTCTCGGGACTTCTCGGCGCCGTGCACGAGACCGGCCACGCGATGTACGACCTCGGTCTGCCCGCGAAGTGGCGTGACCAGCCCGTGGGACGCGACCGGGGTCTCGCGCTCGAGGAAAGCCAGTCGCTCCTGTTCGAGATGAACCTGTGCCGCAGCCGTGCGTTCGTCACGTACCTAAAGCCGCTGCTCGACAAGTATCTGCAGGTGAGCGGCGAGGAATGGAGCGAGCAGAATCTGTATCGCCACCTCATTCGCGTAAAACGCAGCCTCATCCGCATGGACGCCGACGAGCTCACCTACCCCGTGCACATCATGCTGCGCTACGATCTGGAAAAGCGGATGCTGGATGGCGCGCTGCCGGTGGCGGACCTGCCGGAGGCGTGGAACGAGCATCTCGAGCAGCGCTTGAACATTCGCCCGACGAACGACGTCGATGGTTGCCTGCAGGACATTCACTGGGCCGTGGGACATTTCGGATATTTTCCGTCGTACGCACTCGGCGCGGTGATCGCCGGGCAGCTCAACGAGGCCTTGCGCGCCGAGCGGCCGTCGCTCGACGCGGAGATCGCCGCCGGCCAGTTCGGGGGCGTGATGGAGTGGCTGCGCGAGAACGTGCACGGCGTCGGCGCACGACTGCCGGTGCAGGAGCTCATCAAGCGGGCGACCGGAAAGCCGCTCACCGCCGCGGCGTACTTGCGCTACCTCGAAGCCAAATATCTGGAAGCGCCGTGATCGGCGCTGCCGCAGAGCGCCGGGTCTCGAATAATTTCAAGAAGCTCGAGGCGCAGCTGCGCAGCGCAACGGGCAAGGCCATCGCGGACTTCCGCATGATCGCCGAGGGCGATCGGATCATGGTGTGCCTGTCGGGCGGCAAGGACTCCTACGCGCTGCTCGACATGCTGCTGAGCCTGAAGCGCAACGCACCGGTCGCCTTCGACCTGATCGCCGTGAATCTCGATCAGAAGCAGCCGGGCTTTCCAGCCGACGTGCTGCCGGACTATTTGACGCGCCTGGGTGTGCCGTTCCACATCATCGAGCAGAACACCTATTCGGTGGTGAAGCGGGTGATCCCGCAAGGCAAGACCATGTGCGGGCTGTGCTCGCGGTTGCGGCGCGGAGCGCTTTACCGATTTGCCGCGGAAAACGGCATCACCAAAATCGCGCTCGGTCATCACCGCGACGATGTGATCGAAACCTTGTTCTTGAACATGTTCTTCGGCGGCCGCCTCAAGGCCATGCCGCCGAAGCTCCTGAGCGAGGACCAACGCCACATCGTGATCCGGCCGCTCGCGTACATTGCGGAGCGCGACATCGCGCGCTACGCCGCGGCTCGCGAATTCCCGATCATTCCATGCACGCTCTGCGGCTCGCAGACGCACCTGCAACGCGCCGCGGTCAAGGCCATGCTCAACGACTGGGAGAGCCGCTTTCCGGGGCGCGCGGAGACGATTTTCGCGAGCATCAAGAACGTCGCTCCCTCGCAGCTCGCGGATCCCGCGCTTTTCGATTTCGCAGGACTCGAGCGGTTGCGCGCGCAAGCGCTCGGCGCGCAGCGCGCCGGCGGCGCGGGTGATGCCGGCGAGTCCATGCCCGGCGAGCCCTGGGACCTCGCCGGCCTGAGCTGATGTCGCCGGCCGCGCTGCCAATCGCCACGAAGCGCGCGCGGCCCAAGCGCCGGCGGCAACGGTACGCATGGGAAGCGCTCTCCGACGACCAGCTGTTGAGCCTGCGATTTTGCGACCTCGGGCTCACGATCGCCGGTACTGAGCTCGAAGAGGCGATCGATCGGCTGTACCGCGAGCTCGCCACCCGCGGCATCCGCTTTCGCCCGCATTGCTGGCTGTCTCAGGAGTGGTTCTCGCCGGACGGTATCCCCGGCATCGCGGTTCCTTTTTATCTTGCTCATCAGCGCTTGGCGCGCATCGAGCGGCGCTTCATGCGCGAGGTCGAAGGCGGCAACCGCAATTGGCTGATGCGCATCCTGCGTCACGAGGCCGGCCATGCCATCGACTCGGCCTATCGCGTGCGCCGCCGGCGGGAGTGGCGCGAGGTGTTCGGCCCCGCCTCGCTGCCTTATCCGGACACGTACCGCCCCCGGCCCGGCAGCCGGCGTTTCGTGCAGCATCTGGGCGCCTGGTATGCCCAGGCTCATCCCACCGAGGATTTCGCGGAGACCTTCGCGGTGTGGCTGAAGCCGCGATCCGCCTGGCGCCGGCAGTACGAGGGTTGGCCTGCCTTCGCCAAGCTCGAGTTCATCGACGCGCTCGCCGCCGAGATCGGGGAAACGGCGCCGAAGGTCATCGATCGAAGCCGCATCGAGGATATCGCCGAAGAACCCTCGACGCTGCGCCAGCACTATGAGCGCAAGCTCGCCCGCTATCGCATGCCCCGGCGCTCGGGCGCCGACGAGCTCCTGCTCAAGGTGTTCACCACCGTGCCGCGGTCGGTCGCCGCCCCGAAGGCGGCGAGTGTGCTGCGCGAGATGCGCAACGAGCTGCGGCTCAAGATCGTGCGCTCGGGGGCGTTCAGCGAATACCTCGTTCACCAAGTGCTCAGGCTCATGATCGCGCGCTGTGAAGCACTCGATCTGTATCTGCGCGGGTCGCGGCGCGAGCTCAAACAGCACCTTCTATGGGTGATCGCGCGCCTCGCCGAATCCCACGAGGAGCGCCAGCTGCCGCGAGTTGCGCTATGAAGAAGCTGCGTGCGCTGGTTCTGGTGCACGCGACGCTCGTGCCCCCGGACTCCCTGCGCGGGGTTCCGGAGCGGGAAATCGACGAGTGGCGGACAGAATACGACGTCATCTCCCATCTCAAGCTGGCGGGCCACGAGGTGATGCCGCTCGGCGTGGACGACAACCTCACCGATCTGCGGCGCGCCATCATGGAATGGAAGCCGGACATCGTGTTCAACCTGCTGGAGGAGTTCGACGGGATCGTTACCTACGATCAGCACGTCGTCGCGTTCTTGGAGCTCATGCATCAGCCTTATACGGGCTGCAACCCGCGCGGCATGCTCTTATCTCGGGACAAGGTGCTCTCGAAGCAGCTTCTCTCCTATCACCGCGTACCGACTCCGCAGTTCGTCGTGTTCCCGCGCGGTCGCCGTCCGCGGCTTCCGAAGAGGCTGCGCTTTCCCATGTTCGTGAAGTCCTCGACCGAGGACGCCTCGTTCGGCATCGCGCATGCCTCCGTGGTCACCGATGAGCGCCAGCTCAAGGAGCGCATCGCCTTCATCCACGAGCAGACGCACTCGGACGCCCTGGTGGAGGAGTACATCGAGGGACGTGAGCTGTATGTCGGAGTCATCGGCAACGACCGCCTGAAAGTGCTGCCCGTGTGGGAGATGACGTTCGGCTCGCTTCCTCATGGCCACCCGACCATCGCCACGCGCAAGGTGAAATGGGACAGGAACTATCAAAAGAAGTACGGCATCACCACCGCGGCCGCAAAAGAGCTGCCCGAAGATGTCATCGCCCGGCTCGAGCTCCTGTCGAAGCGAATCTTTCGCGCCTTGCACTTGACCGGCTACGCGCGCATGGACTTTCGGCTGCGCCCCGACGGCTCGCTGTATGTGCTCGAGGCAAACGCGAATCCGAACTTGAGCGAAGCCGAGGATTTCGCGCAGTCGGCGCGGACCGCGGGCATTGCGTATCCGGACGTACTCAGGCGCATCTTGAAGCTCGGAGCCGCTTATCCCGCCGCCTGGCGCGGTCTCGATGCCTGAGCGCGCGAAACCGACCCGCCGTCCCGGCTTTCCGCAGCGCTATGCCCGAGCGGGGGGCGTGCTGTATCTCGCGATCATCGTGCTGTATGCCGTGCCGTTGCTCTGGATCGAATATCTATTGCTGCGGCCCGTGAGCAAGCTGTTTCTCCTCGCCGTGATGCCGACTTTGAGCGGCGGCGACCAGCTTCACACCTTCGCCCCACAGCAGCTCGAGCTGCTCGCGCAATTCGCCCTGAAGTCGCATGACATCGCCTTCAGCATCTCTCTCATATTTTTCGGCTGCACGTGTCTGGTGAATGGCTATTTGATCTTCAAGTCCGGCTATTTTCCGAAGCTCATCGGCATATTGATGGAGCTCGCCGGCTTCAGTTATCTCGTCGCCTGTTTTGCGGCGCTTTTCGCCCCCGCCGTCGCGGATTTGATCATTCCCGCCATTTTGCTTCCGCCGCTGATCGGAGAGTCGTCTTTTTGCCTGTGGCTTCTGGTGAAGGGTGTGAACATCGCGAAGTGGGACGAGCGCAGCGGCGCTGCGGCCGGCGTGGCGCTGCCATGACCTTCAGCCCGCTGGCGATATAAGGACCTCTAAGCCGCCCGCGGCAGCTCCTCGCTCAGTGCGCCGTCCACTGCTTCATCCAGGCGAGCACGGTGTCGTACCACTCGAGGCTGTTTGAGGGCTTCAGGACCCAGTGGTTCTCGTCGGGGTAGTACAGGAACTTGCTCGGCACGCCGCGGCGCTGCAAGGCGGTGAATACCGCGATTCCCTGGCTCACGGGGATGCGGTAATCGAGCTCACCGTGGATCACGAGGGTCGGTGTTTTCCACGCCGAGACGTGGTCGGCAGGATTGAACTTGGCGTAGCCGGCGGGATTTTCGTACTCCGGGCCGCCCATTTCCCACTCCGGAAACCACAGCTCCTCCGTCGCGTAGTAGAGGCTCCGGTTGTCGAAGATCCCGTCGTGGGTCACCAGGCACTTGAAGCGGTCGGGCCATTGTCCGGCGATCCAGTTGACCATGAACCCGCCGTAAGAGCCGCCGAGCGCGCACACCTCATCGCCGTCGAGCCACGGATATTGCCTGAGGGCGGCCTCCAGACCGAGCTTCAGATCCTCGAGCGGCTTTCCGCCCCAATCGCCGCGAATCGCGTCGGTGAAAGCCTGGCCGTATCCGGTGGACCCGTGGAAGTCGATCATCACGACGCCGTATCCGGCGCCCGCGAAGGTCTGAGCGTTCCAGCGATAATGCCATTCGTTCCCGAAGCTTCCCTCGGGACCGCCATGGATCAAGAACGCCACGGGATATTTCTGGTCGTGCTTGAAGTTCGGCGGCTTGAGGACGTAGCCGAAGACATTGTCGCCGTTCGCCCCGGGAAAGTTGAATTGCTCATACGCGCCGAGGGCGCGCGCGGAGATCTCCGCGTCATTCAAGTGCGTAAGCTGGATCGCTTTGCCGCCATCGTACGCGGCCGAATAGAGATCGGCCGGGTGGGCGAGGTTGCTCTGCGTGTACACGATGCGATGAGGGCCGACGCTGAACGCCTCGACGTGGCCGTCGCCCGTGATGGCCGAGGCGCGTCCCGTGAGCGCGTCGATGGCCCACAGGGGATGCTGGCCGAGGTGATCCGTCGCCGCGAACAGGATCTTGCCGTCTCGCGACCACGCAAAGCTCCTGATCGAGCGATCCCAGTGTTGCGTGAGCGGATGCTTGGCGCCGCTGGCGAGATCGAGCAGCACCAGGTGAAAACGGTCGGACTCATACCCCGGCCGGTCCATGGCGGCGTAGGCGAGGGTAGTGCCGTTCGGCGAGAAGGCGGGCTGGCCGTCCCAGGCCGGATTGTCGGCCGTGAGATTGCGCGGCGTGCCGCCTGAGGCCGGGACGAGATAGACATCGAAGTTCGTCGACCAAGGCTCGCCCACCGTCACGGCGCGAATCGAGAAGGCGACCTGGCTTCCGTCCGGACTCACCGCGAAATCCTCGCGCCCGCCGAAAGGCTTTTCCGGCACGTCGCCATCGAGCCCGGCGCTCAGGTTGACCGGATCGCCGCTCGCGGCGCCGGCGGCGTCGAGCGCGAGGGCGAAGAGCTGCGAGCGGCGGCCGTCGCTCCACGTGTCCCAGTGACGCACGAAGATCCGATCGTAGAGCACCCCATGCTCGGCCGCGTGCGCGGTGGCATCGAGACGCTGCTTGGTGCAGGCGAGCGTTGGACAATCCCGGAACACCTCCACGCTGACGAAGATGCGATCGGCTTTCGGCGAGACCCGAAACGACCCGACGTCCAGGGGCAGATTGGTGACCTCGGTGGGTTCGCTCCCCGGCGCGAGGCGCCATACCTGGCTCGAGCCGCTGCGATTGGATACGTAATAGAGGAACCGGCCGTCGGCGCTCCACTCGGGCGCGGTCGAGTTCGCGGCGAGATCGGTGAGCCGCACGGGCGTCGCCTTGCGCTTGCCGATCTCGAGCAGCCAGATCGTGGTGCGGCCCTTGTTGGCGTCGATATCGGTGCTGCGCAGGACATAGGCGACACGCTTGCCGTCCGGCGATACGGCGGGCTCGGAAACGCGCGCCAGGCGTACGAGCTCGGCGGCGCCAAACGGCGGTAGGACCGCGCTCGCGGCGCTCCGGTGGCCGGCCCGGGCGCCGGAGCCGGCGCAGACTGCGACGGCGAGCAAGCCCAGGATCCCGATTCGACGACGAGCGTGCATTCTCATTTCCCCTCCCTTGGCATGCAATTGTAGCCGGACGCGGAGCAGAATCAGCACATGGGCGTGACGCGCGTGATCAGTCTCGATCTGGACGACACCTTGTGGCCGGTCGGGCCGGTGATCGCGGCCGCCGAGGCCGCGCTTCTCGAGTGGCTGACGCAGCGTTATCCGCGGGCCGTGCGCGGCCACACCCTCGACAGCATGCGCGCCCTGCGGGCGAGGATCGCCGCGCAATTTCCCGAGCAGAGCCATGATCTGTCTTTTCTGCGGCGGCGGGCTCTCGGCACGCAACTGGCCGCGGCGGGCTACGCAGAATCCTCGTGCGAGGAAGCGTTCGAGGTGTTCTTGGCCGCGCGCAACCGGGTCGAGTTTTTCACCGATGCGCGTCCCGCGCTCGAGCGCCTGCGCGCGCGCTACAAGCTCTATGCGCTGAGCAACGGCAACGCGGACCTGGATCGCTGCGGTATCGGCGAGCTCTTCGACGGCCATGTCACCGCGATCGCCGCGGGAGCCGCCAAGCCGGATGCGAAGATCTTCGCAGCGCTGCGCGACATGGCCGGCGTTCCCGCCGGGGAAATTCTCCATATCGGAGACGATCCGATCACCGATGTGGTCGGCGCGAGGCAGGCGGGCATGCAAACCGTTTGGCTGAACCGCAATCACGCGCGGGTGTGGCCCGTCGCTCTCGCTCCGCCTTCGCGCACCATTTCGACGCTCGACGAAATCATCTAGCACCGTCGCGGAGCACGCGGCGTTAGCAGCCGATGGTCTCGTCTGCTGATACAAAAAACCCTGTTTTTATCGGTGTTTTCTGACTTCAGTTCGCGTTTTTGTACTTCACTTCGCGTATACGAAACCGATAGGATGGATTCGGGTACAGGCGAAAGGAACCGTGCATGCAAGCTATGGCAGAGAAGTCGCTGGTTGCAGTGAGCTCGTTGCGGGAATTTTTTCGTGATGCATTCCACGCGGCCACCGAGCATCAGAAACTCGAGATCGAGGAGCAGTCCGAGCAATACGTCGTCAATCTGCTCACCATGTTCTCTCGCGCCGATGCGCTCTACGAGAAGACCCCGGAGGGGCTGCGCATCAGGCCGCTCGCCCATATGCTGGCCGAGGCGGTGGATGCGCCGAGCGCAGCGGCCCGCCAGAGAGCGCTGCAGCGCCTCGGCGATGTGTCGCTCTTCATCGCCGGCTTCTTTGCCCGCAGCTTCGCCCGCAAGCTGATCGACATCGATTACCACATCGCCATGGGTGGCAACGCTTACGGCTCGCTCGCCGATTCCATGCAGCGCTCGGCATCGAGCCGAGCGATCGCCGGAATCTACGCGGAGCTCGCGCAGAAGTTCCAGCGCCTGGTGGATGCTCTGAATGAAGTGAGCGAGATGTCCTATGTGCACTCCGATGCGGACATCCTGCGTCTCTATGAGATCTGGATGAAAACCGGCAGCCGGCGCGCGCACGACTTGCTGGGTCGTCTCGGAGTGCGGCCGGTTCGGCAGGGCGGTCCCGGCGTCCAGCACTGACCGTGGTTCTGCGCGGCCTGCAATCCCTTCTGAGTCGGCTCTACGACGTCCGAGTCGAGCACGACGTCTACGATTACCTGGTCACCGACCGGCGGGCGCTTGCCGGCGTCGTGCCCCACAATGATCACCGCGAGCTCGACGAGCAGCTCCTCCTCGCCGAGACGGCGGACGGGGCAGGCGTGGCCCTCTACATGGACCCCACCCTGCTCGGGCGGCTGGAGGATTGCGATCCACTCGGGGCGTTGACGGAGGGGAATCTCGCCGACTACTGCACGGCATTGGAGGGCGTCAGCCACTTCGTCTACTCGACGTGGCGGCTCGAGTGCGATGCGCCCGTATCGCTCCTCGAGCTCGAGACTCAGGCCGAGGTGGACAAGTACGCCGCGACCGTGTTTCTCGTCGCCGACCAGCAGGGTGGCGGCTATCCGGCGCAGGTGCACTCGCGCCTGTTCGATCGCGTCGCGTTCGACGCCCGGCTCGAGCCCGAGCAATTCCATCGCTACCGCACGGCGCACCGTTGCGCGGCGAATTTCTGCCGGCGCCTGGAAAGACGCTTCGTGAATCGCGGAAGCACCCAAGTGGAGGCGATGGTGCGCGAGCTGCGCAAGTTCTACCGCCTGGGGAGCGCCGCCAAGCTCAATTACGCTGCGTAGCGAGCTTTCGGCTCGCGCGCCGTGCGGCGCCTGGGGCAGAAGGCCCGTGGGCTACTCGTCGTCGTCTTTTTTGGTCGCGGCCTGCTTCTTGAGCTGAAGCCAGTCGCCGAGCTTGCGCAGATCCTTTTTCTTGGGCGGCAGACCCGCACGTGCGAGCTTGCCGCTGTCGTACGGATTGTAGCCTTTGACCACGCCGAGGGGATTCGGCTTCACCTTGTCGAACGGCGTCGGCGCATCATCGGCGAGTGACAGCCCGGGGTTCTCGAGCCGCTTCATGCGCTCCGTCGTGACCTCGCGCCCGAAGGCGCCCGTGCTCACCGACCACTCCCAGATGGCGTTGCCGCGCTCGTCGAACTGCACACGCCCCGTCTGCTTCTTCGACGACGCCGGATCGCCCGCCTTGTCCTGCGCGGGGTCCGCGGTGCCGGGCCGGGCCCCGCCCACGGGAGGCTTCTTGGAGTTTCCAGTACTCATGATTCCTTTTTAATGGACTTTAAAGCCAAGTCAAATGAATAGGTTAAGAAGTAAGCGCGGCATCACAGTTGCAGCCGGTATTGCGCCCGGATCAGCGCCATGACGGTTTTCCCGTCGTTCCAATCGCCCTTGAGGATGCAGCTCATCGCTTCCCCGAATGGCACCCATTTCACCTCCAGCTCCTCGTCCGGATCGGGCGTCGGCGCGCCTATTTCCAGCTCCCGGGCGAGGTATAAATGGATCACTTCGGTGAAGATGCTCGGTGCCGGCACATACAGCCCGAGCGGCGTCCAGCGGCGCGCCGCCACCCCGGTCTCCTCGGCGAGCTCGCGCACCGCGCAGACCTCGGGCGCCTCGCCCCGGTCGAGCTTGCCGGCTGGAATCTCCCAGAGAAAATCCTCGACGCCGTGGCGGTACTGGCGCACCACGCATACCCGGCCGCCGTCATCGACCGCGACCACCGCGGCGGCACCGGGGTGGCGCACGAAGTCGATCTCGTATTCGCGCCCATTGGCATAGCGGAGCGTCTCGGTGGACACCTCGATCACGCGGCCTCGATAAACGCGGTTGCTGGCGACGACCGTTGGTTTCAACATGTCAGTACCTCATGGATCCCGTTGCGAAACTGACCATCATCCTAGGGAGTCCCGCCAGCGGCAAGACGACGCTCGCGCGGCGCTTGTCGAGGCACCTGTCCGTGCCGCTGCTGTGCAAGGACGATGTCAAGGAAGGGCTGTTCGATGCGCTCGGGCCAGGCGACCGCGCGTGGTCGCGCCTGCTCAGCGAGGCGAGCTTCGTGACACTGGCGCGTCTGGCCCGCGCGCAGCTCTCGCTCGGCCAATCGTGCATCGTCGAGGGAAACTGGCGCGCCGTGAACACGCCGCTGCTCGCCGAGGTGCTCGGTGCCTGCGGGGCGCGCGGGCAGCAGATCTGCTGCTTCGCCGACGCCGGTGAAATCGTGCGCCGCTTCACATCGCGCACGCGGCACGCGGGTCATCTCGACGCGCTCATGCCCCTGCCCGAGCTCGAGCGCCGCGCGCGCGAGCCGCCCGTCTTCCTCGCGCTCGAGGGGCCCCGCCTCGTGTTCCGGAGCGGTGCGCCCGACGCGTTCGACGCGCTGCTTGCCGCCCTCGAATCATCGCCGCTGTGATGCGCCTCCTCGCGCGAGGCGCCCGAAGCGCGCGATGCTGACTGCCGGTATGTTTGTGATCTGGATATCCATACAGTTCATCGGTATATTCCGGCTATGATCAAGGCGAAAACGACTTCCGCATTCGATGCCCTCAATCCGCAGCAGCGGCGCGCCGCCACGTTCGGTACGCCCGTGAAGGATCAGGGGATCGGTGCCGGCCCGCTGCTGATCATCGCCGGCGCGGGCACGGGCAAGACGAACACGCTCGCGCACCGCACCGCGCACCTGGTGCTGAACGGCGTCGATCCAGCCCGCATTCTCATGCTGACGTTCACGCGCCGCGCCGCTCAGGACATGATCCGCCGCACGCAAAGCATCGTTACCGCCGTGATGGCGGATCGCGGCAAGCTCGGCGACCGCAGCGTGCAGTCGCGGCTCGCATGGGCGGGCACGTTTCATTCGGTGGGCAATCGCATCCTGCGCTCCTACGCGAAACACGTGGGCTTGAATCCCAATTTCACGGTGCTCGATCGGGCGGATGCGGCGGATCTCATGGACGTCATTCGTCACGAGCTCGGATTCTCCGGCAAAGAGAAGCGCTTTCCGCGCAAGGACGTGTGCCTCGCGATCTACAGCTACCGGGTGAACACGCGGTTGTCGCTGAAGCAGACGCTCGAGGAGCAATTTCCCTGGGTGAGCGAATGGGAGCAGGATCTCACCAAGATCTACCGCGAGTACGTCGCCCGCAAACAAAAGAACAACGTCCTCGATTTCGACGACTTGCTGCTCTACTGGCACGCCATGATGAAGAACCCGGCGCTCGCGCAGAGCTTGTCCGGAAATTTCGATCATGTGCTGGTCGATGAGTACCAGGACACGAGCTCGTTACAGGGCGAGATCATCCAGGCGCTCAAGCCCGACGGTGCCGGCGTGACGGTCGTCGGCGACGATGCGCAGGCCATTTATTCATTCCGGGCCGCCGCCGTCGAGAACATTCTCGGATTCGCCGAGCGCTACAAGCCGAAGGCCGAGACGGTGGTTCTCTCGCAGAACTACCGCTCGACGCAGCCCATACTCGACGCGGCGAACGCGCTCATGGCCGAGGGCGCGCGCCAGCACCGCAAGACCTTGCTCGGCATGCGCCCATCGCAGCTCAAGCCCTTGTACGTTTCGCTCGATGATGCCGTGTCGCAGGCGGAATACATCTGCAACAAGATTCTCGCGACGCGCGAGGTCGGTGGGTCGCTGAAGCGCCATGCGATTCTGTTCCGCAGCTCGCATCACAGCGATGTGCTCGAGGTCGAGCTCGCCCGGCGCAACGTGCCATTCGTGAAATACGGCGGCCTCAAGTTCCTCGAGGCCGCGCACGTCAAGGATCTGCTGTCGGTGCTGCGCTGGGCGGAGAATCCGCGCAACAGCGTCGCGGGATTCCGCGTACTCAAGCTGGTGCCGGGCATCGGTCCCGCGCACGCAAAACAGGCGCTCGAGCATCTCGAGGCGAAAGGCCACGCGGTCAAGAGTCTCGCCGACTTCGACGCCCCGCAGCTCACGAAGATGGATTGGAAGCGCTTCGCGGGCCTGATGGAGAAGCTCGCCGACCCCGCGACTCCCTGGCCCGGGCAGGTCGCTCTGGTGCGCGATTGGTACAAGCCCCAGCTCGAGCGCCTCTACGATGCCGCGTTCAGCCGTGCGGGGGACCTCGACCAGCTCGAGCATATGTCGACGCAGCATGCGACGCGCGAGCGATTCCTGACCGACCTCACCCTCGACCCGCCGGCGGTGACGAGCGATCAGTCGGGCGCCGCCTCGAAGGACGAGGACTACGTGATCCTATCGACCATTCACTCGGCGAAAGGCCAGGAGTGGGACTTCGTCTATGTGCTGAACGTCGCGGATGGCAACTTCCCCTCCGAGTTCTCCAACGGCAAGCCCGAGCTGATCGAGGAAGAGCGGCGGCTCCTGTATGTCGCGATGACCCGCGCACGCAACGAGCTGCATATCTGCGCGCCTCTCAAGTATTCGGTGACTCAGCAGGCAAAGGACGGCGATGCCCATGTGTATGGCGCCAAGAGCCGGTTCATGACGGACAAGCTGCTCGATTGCTTCGAGCGTACGACCTACCGCAGCGCACGGGCTGGAGACAGCTTGCGGCCGACCGAGGCCGCCGTGGGCGGCGCCGCGGCCTCGGTGGATGTGGGCGCGCAGCTCAAAGAAATGTGGTGACCGCACACCTCGCTCGGGGCAAGACGCGGATCGAATCGGGCGGCTGATCCGCGATCAGCCGCGATCGGTCACCAGCGGCGCGGTCCGCCGCCGCCGCCCCCGCCACCCGGCGGCTTGGAGCGCGGCGCCCGTTCCTGGGCTTCGTTGACGCGCAGCGGACGGCCACCCATCTGGAAGCCGTTCGTCTGTTGAATCGCGTTTTGAGCCTCACCTGCCGCCATGTCGACGAACGCAAAGCCGCGCGGGCGGCCGGTTTCGCGATCGTTGATCAGCTTGACGGAATCGACCTTGCCATAGCGCTCGAACAGGCTACGTACTTCATCTTCGGTCGCGGTGAATGGCAGGTTGCCAACGTAGATCGTCGTCATTCAACTAGTCTCTCTAACAGTGCGCGCAAAATCGGTGTTCCCGCTCGCGCGCGGTTTCACTAAGCAGCCGACGCCTCCTTTTCGCGAGCGGCGTCGCCTGTACCTTCGGTCGCGCACTTGAACCGCTTGATGTCAGGACGACCTACGAACCGATGCTACGCCAGGGAAAAACTGTTGGCAAACGGGGAAATCCAGGGTTTGCCGGTGAGCGAGGCCGCTCGCGAGGCCGCTCGATCAGGTCGAGCCGGGCCCGCTCTCGACCTCGAGGTAGGCGTAGCCGTTGAGCTCGTTTTCGTAGAAACGCTTCACCACCTGGGCCTCGGTGATGGACATGCGGCCCTCCTGAATGGCTCGCTCGCAGTCCCGGGCGATGCGCGGATAGAGCTCGTCGGTATCATATTCCATATATTCCAGCACCTTGTTCGCGGTGTCGCCCTTGACGACCTCCTCGATCCACCAGCCGCCCCCGTCCCGCAGCCGGATGTGCACGACGTGGGTGTCGCCGAACAGGTTGTGCAGATCGCCGAGGGTCTCCTGATATGCCCCGACGAGGAACGCGGCCAGGTAGTAGGACTCGCCCGGCACGAGCTCGTGCACCTCAAGGGTGCGTTTGGTCACGCGCGGGTGAACGAAGCGGTCGATTTTGCCGTCCGAGTCGCAGGTGATGTCCGCCAAAACGGTGTTGCGCGTGGGCCGCTCGCCGAGGCGCTGGATGGGCATGATCGGGAACAGCTGCCCGATCGCCCAGCTGTCGGGAAGCGACTGGAACACCGAGAAGTTGCAGAAGTAGATATCGCTCAGCATGTCCTCGAGGCCCTCCAGCTCCTCGGGGACTTTGTGGAGCTTGCGGCAGTGATCGCGAATCTTGGTGCACGTCGCCCAGTAGAGTCGCTCGGCGAGCCCACGGAACTCCAAGCTCAGGTAGCCCCAATTGAACATTTGCAGCGCCTGCTCGCGCGCCTGCAGGGCGTCGTGATAGCACTCGACCAGGCGCCGCTCGTTCACCGACCGATAGCTGTCGAACAAGTCCCGAACCGGTTGAGGCAGCTCTTGCCGCCCCGCATAGTCCTCTTCGGGGCGGCCCGAAACCTTGAACTGATCGAGCTTGGAGGCCCCGAGGACATCGAAAACCAGCAGGCTGTGCTGCGCAGCAATGGCGCGGCCCGATTCGCTCACGATCATCGGATGCGGCACGTCGCGTGCATCGCAGACGCTTTTGATGCGATACACCACATCGCTCGCGTATTCGTTGAGCGTGTAGTTCATCGACGACTCATAGTTGGTGCCGCTGCCGTCGTAGTCGACCCCGAGGCCGCCGCCGATGTCGATGTACTGGAGTCCGGCGCCCATCAGCTTCAGCTCCGCGTATACATGCGCGAGCTCGTTGATGGCGTCCTTCACGCGGCGGATATCCTGCAGCTGACTGCCCGGGTGGCAATGTACGAGCTGCAGGCAGTCGAGCATGTTGCGCTCCTTCAGCAGTGCATGCAGGTCGAGAATCTCGCTCACGAAGAGGCCGAACTTGGATTTCTCGCCGGCGGAATCGCGCCAGCGGCCGGCACCGTCGCTTGCGAGCTTGACGCGCACCCCGATGCGCGGGCGCACGCCATAACGCTCCGCATGCTTCAGAATGAGATGAATTTCCTCATAATTCTCAACCACCGGAATGATGGTGCGGCCGAGTTTCGCGGCGATGATCACCGCCTCGATATAGCTGTCGTCCTTGAAGCCGTTGCAGACCACCAGCCGGTCCGGGGCGTCCTCCGTGAGCGACATGACCGCGAGCAACTCCGGTTTGGAGCCGACCTCGAGGCCGAACCCGAACTCCTTGCCGTAGCGGTAGACCTCCTCGACCACGAGGCGCTGCTGATTGACCTTGATCGGGAACACGGCCGCATAGCGATTGCGGTACTCGTTCTCCGCAATGGCGGTGCCGAACGCCTCCGCAAGATGCCGCAGCCGGTGCGCGAGGATGTCGGAGAAGCGAATGACCACCGGCGTATGCAGATCGCGCGCCTTCAGTCCCTGTACGACCTCGTACAAATCGATCTCGCGCTCCGCGTCCATGCTCGGTCGGATGACGACGTGGCCTTCGGGATTGATGGAGAAGTAGCCTTTGCCCCAGGCCTCGACCTGATAGAGATCGAGCGATTCCTCGATCTTCCAGGCGTGATTCGCCGGAAGCAGCTTTGCGGGTCTATTCATGTGCGCGCACCATAACAAATTGAGGCTGCATGTAAATGACGCGAATCACTGATGCGGGCGTGGGACGTTTCAGTCGCGCGCCACGGGCCGCTTTGGATCGCGGATCCATTCGCTCCACGAGCCTGCGTAGAGGCGGGCGCCGGGGAGGCCGGCGTGCTCCAGCGCGAGCAGATTGTGACAGGCGGTTACGCCCGAGCCGCACATGACGACCACGTCGGCCGCCGACCGGCCGCCGAGCCGCTCGCGCCAGCGCCGCTCGAGCTCCCGCGGGGCGAGGAAATGGCCGTCGGTGCGCAGATTCGTGGCAAAGGGATGGTTGACCGCGCCGGGGATGTGACCGGCGACCGGATCGATGGGCTCGACCGTGCCGGCAAAGCGCTCCGGCGCGCGCGCATCGATGAGCAGGGTGCGCGGATCCTCGAGCGCCGCGATCAGCTCATCGGCATCGAGCGCCGCCCGGCGATCGACCGGGACGGGCGTCGTCGAAGTGCGGCCCACAATCCCGGCCGCGGTCCCCTGCCCGGCGGGGCGCGCCGGCGTGGCCGGTGGCGATGCCCCGTCGCTGTCACCGGTCTCGATGCCGCCACCGGAGCGCTGCCAGGCGCTGAAGCCCCCGTCGAGCACGGCGACCTGTGGATGTCCCAGCCAGCGCATCAGCCACCACGCGCGGGCCGCGAACGAGGCGTTCGACTCGTCGTAGACGACCGCCTGCGTGCCGGCGAGGACGCCGAGCGCGGCCAGGCGAGCCAGCAGCGCCCGCGGATCGGGCAGCGGATGGCGGCCGCTCACCGGGGATACCGGCGCGGATAGGTCGCGATTCAGATCGAGATGGCGCGCGCCGGGAATGTGACCCCGCCGATACGCTTCGCGCCCGGCCTCGGGTCGCGCCAGATCGAAGCGGCAGTCGAGCACCACGACGCCGGGCTTGCCGAGCAGCGTCCGGAGCGAATCGACGTCGATGAGGGTGGTGAAAGCCAAGGCTCGACTCTAGCGCGATGTGTCGTGGACTTCATCCGCTACAATCTGCCAATGGCAATCACGTTGTATTGGGGCAGCGGCAGTCCGGACTCCTGGCGGATACTGCTCGCCCTCGAGCACAAGGGCTTGCCGTACGAGTCGCAGCTCCTGCACTTCGACAAGCAGGAGCATCAGTCGCCACCGATGCTGAAGATGAATCCCCGCGGCCGGCTGCCGGTGCTCAAGGACGGCGATTATGTGGTCTTCGAGTCGGTCGCCATTCTTTATTACCTCGATGTGAAATATCCCGCGGTGCCGATCTTCGGCGCGACGCCCGAGGAGGCCGGGGTCATCATGCGCGTCATCTGCGAGTTTCAAGCGTATGCCGAACCCGCGCTCTCACGCATCGTCAACGCCATCTTCGAAGGCGGCGTCGCGGACGCCTTCGAAGAGCTGAGCGATGCCATGCATGTGGTCGGGCGCGAGGCGCGGACCATTGAGGGCCGCCTGAGCAAGGAGCAGTGGATTGTGGGAGACCATTATTCGGCGGCCGACATGGTCATATTCCCATGGATCCAGCTGCTGCGACGCGCGCTCAATCGCAACGCGGCGGCGGAGCTCGGTGCGCGCTTCCTGCCGATGGAGAGGAATTACCCGGCGCTCGCGCGCTGGATCGTGCGCATCGAGTCCTTGCCCGGCTATTCCCGCACCTATCCGCCCCACTGGCATTGAGGCCTCGCAAGGCCGAGACTTGAGCATACGGCGGGGCACCCTGTAGGCTGGGGCGGGGCCGCCGGTACGCGGCGCGATACAACTAACAAAAGGGTCACCTATCGAATCATGAGCAGCCACGAAGTGCATGTGAAATTTGCGGGCCGAATCGTCATGGTCGGCTTTGGCAGCATCGGACAGGGAGTCTTGCCGCTCATCTTGCGTCACATTGGCACTTCGGCGGACCGCATTACCATCGTGACCGCGGACGAGGCGGGGCGGGCCGAGGCGGCGAAGTACGGCGTCAAATTCGTGAATAGCGCGCTGACCCGCGACAATTACCGAAAGCAGCTCGAGCCGTTGATCGCCGAGGGCGATTTCCTGCTGAATCTATCGGTGGACGTGTCGAGCGCCGCGTTGGTCGCGCTGGCGCGCGAGCGCGGCGCACTCTATCTGGACACCTGCATCGAGCCTTGGGCGGGAGGCTACTTCGATCCGAGCGCCTCGGTCGAGAAGCGCAGCAACTATCAGATGCGCCTCGACGCGCTCACCCTGCGCGACGGGGCGAAGAATGCCCCGACCGCGGTGCTGACGCACGGCGCGAACCCGGGGCTGGTGTCGCACTTTGTGAAAAAGGCGCTCCTCGACATCGCGCACGACACGGGTGTGGAGGTCGCCGTGCCGCAACGCCGTGAGCAATGGGCGCGCCTCGCCCAGACGCTCGGCATCAAGGTGATTCACATCGCCGAGCGCGACACTCAGGTGAGCCGGCTGCCGAAGAAATTGGACGAGTTCGTCAATACCTGGTCCGTCGACGGCTTCGTGAGCGAAGGCGCGCAGCCCGCCGAGCTCGGATGGGGCACGCACGAGCGCCACTTTCCCGCCGACGGCGGACGGCACGGACAAGGCTCGAGGTGCGCCATTTATCTCAACCGGCCGGGCGCAAGTACCCGCGTGCGCACCTGGACTCCGAAGGCAGGCCCTTTTCACGGGTTCCTGATCACCCATTCCGAAGCCATCTCGCTCGCCGACTACTTCACCGTCAGGGACGGCGACCGTGTCGCCTACCGGCCGACCACGCATTACGCCTATCATCCGTGCGACAACGCGGTGCTGTCGCTGCACGAATTCGCGGGCCGCAACTGGCGGCTGCAGGAGCACAAGCGGATCATGCTCGACGACATCGCCGAGGGCATCGATGAGCTCGGAGTGCTGCTCGCCGGTCACAAGAAAAATGCCTACTGGTACGGCTCGCAACTCTCCGTCGAGGAGGCGCGCAAGCTCGTCCCTTACAACAGCGCCACCAGCCTTCAGGTCACCGTCGCGGTGCTCGCGGGAATGGTGTGGGCCATGGAGAATCCGGCGCGCGGTCTCATCGAGCCGGACGACATGGACTTCGAGCGGCCGCTCGGCATCTGCATGCCGTATCTGGGTACGGTCGTCGGTCGGTACACGGATTGGACACCGCTCGAGGGGCGCGAAGAGCTCTTCCCCGAGGATCTCGATAACGCTGATCCATGGCAATTCAAGAACGTCCGCGTCGTTTAGTGGCGCACGGCTAGTGGCGCACGGCTAGTGGCGCACGGCTAGTGGCGCACGCCGAGTGGGGCGGCGTGCCGAGCGGGGCGCGCCGAGCGGCGCGCAGCTAGCGGGGCTCGTAGCTGACCGCGATCACCGTGAAGGTCTGCGCGCCGGCCGGCAGCACCACCGTGATCTCGTCGTCGAGACGCTTGCCGAGCAGGGTCTTGCCGAGCGGTGAGTCCATGCTGACGTAGTCGCTCGCGAGGTCGAACTCGTCGGGTCCCACGAGCCGGTACCAGCGCAGGCTTCCATCGGCGTGCTCGAGCTGCACCCACGCGCCGAAGTAGACACGCTCGCGGTCCCGGCGCCCCTGCTCCGCGGCGACGTCCACGATCACCATGCCCTCGAGCCGCTTGCGCAGAAAACGCACTCGCCGGTCGATCTCGTGCAAGCGCTTCTTGCCGTACGTGTACTCGGCATTTTCGGAGCGATCACCTTGCGCCGCGGCGGCGGCCACCGCGGTGGTGACGCGCGGGCGCTCGTTGTGCCAGAGCTCGTGAAGCTCGTCCCGCAAGCGCTTGGCGCCCTCGGGCGTGATGTATTTGGAGCCGGCGGGGGTTGGAGGACGATATCTTGACACGGTGCAATATGACTCGCTTGCCAAGTCGTGAACGAGGTCTTGCACTTCTTGGATCGACTGAGCAGTTGTTCACAGATTATGGTTGGTCGATCTCTCTAAGCTCTGTACCCATGAGCGCTAAATACTACACCCACTTCATCGCGCAATCGGACGGCGCCATCGAGTACAGCGAGTATCGCGGCGTCGTCGAGTTGCTCGGAACTCAAGGCACGGTGCAAGGCAACCGGGACATCGCCCGCATGCTCGCCCGTAGCTTCGACCTGGAGGAGATGGATATCCAGGTGCTGCAGTGGCACCAGCTGCACTGAATCCCCTAGCGGGCTTTACTTCCCTTCATTGAAGTCCGCATTCCTGCCCCGAGCTCAACACTCGGGGCTTTTTTTTATCCGGTGGTAGACTGTCTCGCAGGCCTCCGTTTTCGAGGGGTACAGGGGACATTAGCATGCGTGGAACCGTGTTTCGCCGGGGCGCACTTTGGCTCGGTGCAATCGCCCTTTTGTGCTTGTCCGGATGCGGCTATAACACGCTGCAATCCAAGGACGAGCAGGTCAAGTCGGCATGGTCCGAGGTGCTGAACCAATATCAGCGCCGGGCCGACCTGATTCCCAACCTCGTCAACACCGTCAAGGGTTACGCCGCGCAGGAGCAGACCGTGCTTCTGGGGGTCACCGAAGCGCGCGCCAAGGCGGGCTCGATTCAGGCGTCTGCGGACATGGTCAACGATCCGCAGGCGCTCGCCAAATTCCAGGCCGCCCAGGCGCAGCTTTCGGGGGCACTGTCGAGGCTGCTGGTGGTGTCCGAGCGCTACCCCGAGCTCAAGTCGGACCAGAACTTCCGCGATTTGCAGGCGCAGCTCGAGGGCACGGAGAATCGCATCACCGTGGCGCGCAACCGCTACATCCAGGCCGTGCAGGATTACAACTTGACGGTGCGGACCTTCCCGGACAATCTGACTGCCTCGATGTTCGGTTTCAAGATCAAGCCGAATTTCACCGTCGAGAACGAGGCTGCGATATCCAAGCCACCTGCCGTGGATTTTTCCGGGCCGGCCGCGTCCGCGCCTTCCGCGCCGACACCCGCTCCGGACAAACCTGCGCCGGCGCAGTAGGCTCGCTCTGAGCCTCGCACGCGAAGCGTTGGAGCGGGGACGAGTGGGCGCGGCCTGCGCGTGGGCAGCCGCAGCCGTGTTGTGCCTCGCCGCCCCGCTCGCGCTCGCTCAGGTGCCCGTACCTCCGCTCACTGCGCGCGTGGTCGATGTCACCGGCTTGCTTTCCGGCGGTGCGGTGAATCGCATCGAGTCCGAGATCGCGGCCCTCGAGGCGCGCAAGGGCAGTCAAATTGCCGTGCTCATCGTCCCCACCACGAGTCCGGAGGAGATCGAGCAATACGGAATTCGCGTGGCCGATCAGTGGAAGCTCGGCCGCAAGGGTGTCGATGACGGAGCCATTCTGCTCATCGCCAAGAACGATCGGCGCATGCGAATCGAGGTGGGATACGGTCTCGAGGGGGCGTTACCCGATGCGGTGGCGAACCGCATCATCGACGAGACCATTGCGCCGCATTTCAAGCTGGGCGACTACGACGGGGGTGTCGCGGCGGGTGTCGCACAGATGATCTCCGTCATCAACGGCGAGCCGCTTCCCGAGCCCGATCGCAAGTGGGAGCGGCACCACGGCATGCAGAACGTCTTGCCGCTGGCGCTGATCGTGGTGGTGGTCGCAAGCGGCCTGTTGCGCGCGTTGTTCGGGCGGCTTTTGGGCTCGGCCGCGGCAGGCGGTCTTGCCGGTGTGATTGCCTGGCTGCTGACCCACGCTTTGCCGCTGGGACTGGGGGCCGGGGCGCTGGCCTTCCTGTTCGCCCTTCTTTTCGGATCGAGCCGCGGCTGGTCGAGCCCGGGCGGGGGATTCGGCGGCGGGTCCGGATGGGGCGGAGGGTTCGGCACGAGGGGCGGTGGTGGATTTGGCGGCGGCGGACTCGGCGGGGGTGGATTCAGCGGGGGCGGCGGTGGTTTCGGCGGCGGCGGCGCCTCGGGGAGCTGGTAATGAGGATGCGCCGCCTGATGCGCCATGCGGCGGCCCTGCATTGGCGCACGCGAATGCTTTTTCCCTCGAGCACCCTCGATGCCATCGAGGAAGCCGTGGCGCGCGCCGAGCGCGCTCACGCGGGCGAGATACGATTCGCCATCGAAACGGCGCTGCCGCCGCGTCGCATCATCGGAGAGACCGGCCCCCGAGCCCGTGCGCTCGAGGTGTTCTCGGAGTTGCGCGTCTGGGACACCGAGCACAACAACGGCGTGCTGATTTACGTCCTCGTCGCCGATCGGAGCGTCGAGATCGTCGCCGACCGCGGCGTCGCTGCCCGCGTCGCGGCGCCGGAATGGGAAGCCGTATGCCGCATGATGAAGGATCACTTCCATGCGGGGCGCTTCAAGGCCGGCGCGATCGCGGGGGTCGAGGCGGTGGGAGGGCTGCTCGGCCGGCACTTCCCCCCGCGTCCGGCCGAACGGGCCGCCGGGAGTAATGAATTGCCGGACCGGCCGACTTTGCTGTAGATAGGGGCCGGGCTTTGCTATAGATAGGGCGTCATGATTCTCGAAATGTTCGGATCCCCCAAACGCCTGGGCTGCGTCCTCGCCTTGAGCCTCGGCGCCGCCGGGTGCTCCCTGCTGCACCTGTCGCCGCCCACCCCGCCGCCGCCCCCGCCGCCGCCGCCGGTCGTGGCACCGCCGCTCCCCAAACCGACGGCCACCCATAAATTCGAGCTGACGCCCGAGGATGGCGACCTCGTCGGTTACGTTCAGAAAACCACGGTCGGCAAGGACGATACCTTGCCCGATATCGCGCGGCGCTTCGATGTCGGTTATGAGGAGATGCTCCTCGCCAATCCCGGAGTCGATCCCTGGTTGCCGGGGGTGGGGCGCGAAGTGGTCGTGCCGACGCAGTTCGTGTTGCCGGCCGCCCCTCACGAAGGCGTTGTCGTGAACGTGGCGGCGATGCGGATTTTCTATTATCCGCCGCACAAGAAAGGCGAGCCGGCCATGGTGTACACCCATCCGATCGGCATCGGACGGGTGGGCTGGAAGACGCCCGAGGGCACTACCCGGATCGTCGCCCGGCTCAAGGATCCGGTGTGGGTGGTGCCGAAGTCGGTGCGCGCCGAGCACGCCGAGGACGGCGACATGCTTCCCGCGGTGGTTCCGGCGGGACCCGACAATCCGCTCGGCCAGTACGAGTTCCGGCTCAGCTGGCCGAGTTACCTGATCCACGGCACCAACAAACCCTACGGGGTGGGGATGCGGTCGAGTCACGGCTGCATGCGCCTCTACCCGGAGGACATCGCGGTCTTTTACGATTTGATTCCGGTCGGCACCAAGGTGACGGTGGTCAATCAGCCCTACGCATTCGGCTGGCGCGACGGCACGGTCTATTTCCAGGCGTACGCCGTCATGGAGGATGACTCCCGGGACTGGGACAAGAATCGCAAGCGGCTGCTCGACAACCTCATGAACCCCAAGCAGCGCAAAAAAATCGGGCAGCGCATCGAGGGGTTGGACAACGAGGTCGACTGGCAGCGGGTCGGCGACCTCGCGCACCACCCGCGCGCCATCCCGGTGCCGGTGACCGGCGGTCAACCGGGCATGGATGCAGTCATCGAGCACTCGCTGCTCGTGGAGAACACGTTGCCGGAAGGGTCCAATTGGGACGGTAAGACGGGCCTGCTGGTCGACGAGAAGACGTTCAACGAGCTGGTCGGCGGGAAGAGCGAGGCGTCGCCCGCGACGGCTCCAGCGGCTGCGCCGCCCGCCGCGGCGGAGTCGGGCGGCACGCAGTAACGCATGAGGCAACCAGCGCGCGGGAGAGCGGCGGGCCTCGCGCTTGCCTTGTCGAGCGGCGCGCTGCTGGGCGGCGTCCACGCGGCGAGTTCGCCGGAAACGCCGGCCGATATTTCCGCTTCGCGGCCGGACCTCGCGCCCATACAGAGCGGCCTCGACTATCATTCTTTTGCGAATGTCGAGCAGTTCCGGGTGAGCCACGTCGAGCTCAACTTGCGCGTCGATTTCCGCAACAAGGTACTGTTCGGCGAGGCGGCGCTCGAAGTCAAACGCCTCGACCCCAACGCCACCGAGCTCGTGCTCGACACGCGCGGCCTCGACATTCGCGACGTGAGCGAGAAACCGACGAGCGTCGTCGGCGCGCTGGCGAAGAGCGAGACGACCTGGGTGAGCCGGCCGTTTCATTTCGACAAGGCCGATCCCATCCTCGGAAGCCCACTGGTCATCGAGCTGCCGCCGCACAAGCGCTCAACGCAGATCATCAAGATCGAGTACGTCACCTCGCCGGATGCGGACTCGCTGCACTGGCTCGCGGACGGGCAAACCGCGGGCAAGCACCATCCGCTCATGTACACCCTGTCCGCGCCCATCGGCGCCCGCGGCTGGATCCCGCTGCAGGACACCCCGTTGGTACGCGTGACCTACTCCGCGTTGATCCATACCGACCGGGATTTTCTCGCGGTCATGAGCGCCCGCAACGACCCGGACGTCAAGCACGACGGCGAATACGCGTTCGTCATGCGCGACGCGATGCCGCCGAGCCGCATCGCGCTCGCCGTCGGCGACCTGCGCTTCAAGGCGACCGGCCCACGCACCGGCGTGTACGCGGAGAAACCGCTGCTCGCGGAAGCGGCAAAGGAGTTTGCCGATACCGAAACGCTGCTCAAGACCGGCGAGACGTTGTTCGGCGCCTATCGCTTCGAGCGCTGCGATCTGGTCGTGCTCCCGCCCGCCTTTCCGCTGGCCGAGGTTGGCAATCCGAGGATCCCCTTCATCTCGTCGACCGCCATCACGGGCGATCGCAGCCGCGAATCCATCGTGGCGCTTGCGCTGGCTCAAGCCTGGTCCGGGGATCTCGTGAGCGGCGCCACCGTGCGCGATGCGTGGATCGCCGCGGGCCTCGCGGTGTACATGCAGAACCGCATCGTCCAGCAAGTCTACGGCGAGGCGCGCGAGACGGCGGATCGGGTCTTCGCCGAGCGCTCGGTGCGCGAGGATGTCGCACAGATGAGTCGCGCGGACCAGCTGCTTGCGGTCGATCAGCGATCACGCGATCCGGCCGTGCCGAGAAGCGCAGCCGACCAGAAGAGCGGATTGTTGTTCACCTTCCTCGACGCCAAATTCGGCCGCGAGCACTTCGACGCATTTCTGCAGGGCTATTTCGATCACTTCGCGTACAAGAGCATCACCACCGAAGAGTTCCTGGGCTATCTGAAGCAGAATCTCCTGGATCGGTTCCCGGGCATCGTGACCCCGGCGCAGGTCGCGGCCTGGGTCGAAGAGCCGGGGTTGCCACGAGACGCGCCCTTGCTTGCTGCGCATCCCTACGATTCGGTGGACGAGGCGAGGAGCGCGTGGCTGTCGGGTCGCGGTGCGCGCGAAGAAGCTCGACACGCGCGGCTGGGTCACCCCGCAATGGACGTATTTTCTCGACAACATGCCGGGGCCGCTGCGCAAGGATCAGATGGCCGAGCTCGATCAGACTTTCGGCTTCAGCAAGAGCTGCAAACGCCGAGATTGCGGCGAGCTGGTTCGTGCTGGTGGTCAAGAGCACAGTACCAGCCGGGCTATGCGCGGCTCGAGAGGTTTCTGGCGGCGAACGGCCGTCAGACGCTGCTCGCACCGATCTATGTCGAGCTCATGAAGACGCCGGCGGGAGAGACGCTCGCGAAGCGCGTGTATCGCGGCGGCGCGGCCGATGTACCAGGCGCACACGGCGGCGGCCCTGGACGCCATCGTGAAGCCAGCGTCCGAGACCTCCGATGATGAGTGAGTGGATGAAGGTGATGCTCGAGGAGATCGAGCGCAAGCGGGCCGACGCCGACCAGGCGCAGCTCGAGCAACGGCGCCGTGAGGAGGAGCAGGCCGCGCAGGCCGCGTCGCCGGTGGATCGCCCGAAGGGGTGATTCCTGCTACAGTTCGAGGAAGACCGCACCTCGAAGGACGACAATTGGTCACGCCGGGCACCCTGGGGCTTGAGCTACAAGAAGAACGGGGTCCTGACCGCTCGATCGCGCGCCTGCCCACCGCGCGCACGGCGTTCGTCGGACGCACGCTGCGCGGCCCACTCAATCGCCCGGTACTCATCGAGAGCTTCGTCGAGTTTCAGCATACTTTCGGCGGCCTGTGGCAGCCGAGCCGGCTGTCCTATGCGGTCGAGCAGTTTTTTGAGAACGGCGGCAGCCAGGCGGTCATCGTCCGGGTCGTGAATGGGGCGCGCGCCGCGACCCTGACGTTGCGTGCGGGAAGGGAGGTGCTGACCTTGCAGGCGGCGAGCCCGGGAACGCGCGAATTCCTGCGGGCGAGCGTCGATTACGACAACATTCCGCCGCACGATGACCTGCGATTCAACCTCACCGTGCAGCGGGTACGCATCCAGGGCGGCAGCCACGTCGAGGATCAGGAAATCTTCCCGCAGCTCTCGGTGGTGCCGGGCCATGAGCGCTTCGTGGCCTCGGTGCTGTCGCGCTCCGAGCTGATCCGAAGCGTGGGCGGGGTTCCCGCTCAGCGCCCGGATCGCACCATCGATGGGGTCGGGCGGACCCGCCTACGTGAGCTCCAACACGGACGGCGACGATGGCGCGCCGCTCAGCGATTACGATTTGATCGGCTCGGAGATCGAGCATACGGGCTGTTCGCGCTCGAGGGTTGCGAGTTCTTCAATCTGCTGTGCATTCCGCCGCTCGCGCGGACCGAGGATGTGGGACTCGCCGTGCTGATGGTGGCGGCGCGCTACTGCAAGGAGCGCGGCGCGATGCTCATCGTCGATCCGCCTTACGCATGGCACACCGCCGACGATGCGCTTGCGGGACTGCGCGACTGGGAGATCAAATCCGAAAATGCACTCATGTATTTCCCCCGCGTCCTTGCGCGCGACAAGCTGCGCGGTCACTTCGAATCGTTTGCGCCCTGCGGCGCGGTCGCCGGTCTGCTTGCGCGGAGCGACCAGACGCACCCGGTCTGGGGTGAGCCGCGCTCGGACGACGCGGTGCTGCGGCCGGGCTATCGGCCGGTGTGTCTCGTGCCCGAGGACCGGCGCGCGCGGCTCCTGCTGCGCGGCGTAAATACGGTGCAGTCGGTGCGCTCGGTGAGCCGCATCGGCATCAAGCCGCGTACGCTCGCCGCCGGTGCCGCCGGCACCTCCGACTGGCAGAGTCTTTCCGCGCGGCGCCTGGCGCTCTTCATCGTGAATTGCATCGAGCGCGGCACGCGCTGGACCCGAGGGGCGGTGCCTACTCCGGAGCTCGCTCAGGCGGTCGCAACGCAGGTGAGGGCGTTCTTCGAGCAGCTCCACGAGGACGGCGCCTTCGGGTCCCGGCGAAAGGAGCAGTCGTTCTATGTCATCTGCGATCGCCGCTTCAATGCGGCCGACGGAGAGCGTGCCGGGGAGTTTCAATTCCTGATTGGGTTTGCCGCCGCACGTGCCGGAGAGTTTCACACCTACCGCATCTCGCATTCGGCCTCGGGCAGCCGCGTGGTCCCCGCGAGCCTCAACCGCGCGAAGCTTGCCGAGCTCTGCCCCGAGGAGCTCAAGTGGGTCGACGCGCTCGCTAGCCAGCTCGTGCCTTAGCGAGGCGCCGCTCGATCTCGGCGGAAAGCGAGCTCACGGCCGGCCGGATGCCGGCTACCGGCGCGATGCGCGGCAGGTTGTCGACCTCGCAAAGCACCCCTCGCGCATACCCGTAACCGGCCTCGATGGCGCGATCGAAGGCATGCCAGTCCAGCAAATCGATGTTCGTGAGCGGCGGCTTCAACACGAGGTCCGCAAGGCTCCGCTGGGTCGCGGCGCTCGAGGCGCTGTTCACCATCCCGGCCCGCATCAGGATCTGAAAGATGTTCAAGCGGCGCCCGCCGCGCGCAAACAGGCGCCACAACGGCGGTCCCTCCTCCGCGTGGGCCGGCAGACGATGATCCGCCCCGGTGTCGGAACCGATCACGAGACCCGGCGCATGCGTGTGCATGACATCGACCGGCAGATTGTTGATGGTCGCCCCATCCACCAGAATGTCCTCGCCGCGAAAGACGGGCGGGAGCACGCCGGGAATGGCGACCGAGGCGCGCAGCGCCTCCCATACCGGACCCTCGCGATGCTCAACCGCACGGCTCGCAGTGAGATTTGCGCTGATGCAAAAGAATGGAACTCGCAGGTCCTCGAGCGGCATGCTTCCAAACTCGCGCTCGAGGAGCCGCGAGACCTTGCGGCCGCGCGTCAGCGCCACCAACGGAAAGGTGTAGTCGTTGACGGGATTACTGTCGACGAAGCTGCGGCGGTATCGCATGCCGCATCTCCGCATCGCTCCAACCCATGGCGACGCCCGCGCCGATGATGGAGCCGATGCTCGCGCCTCCGACGAAATCGATGGGCACCCGAGCCTCGCGCAGCGCCTGCACCACGCCGAGATGCGCAAAGCCGCGGGCGCCGCCGCCGGAGAGGACCAGGCCCACGCCGCGCCGTGTGAGCAGGCGCACCATGCGCGCGAGATCTTCGGCATCCATGACGTGATGGTGCTGTGCGGCCTCGAGCGACTTGAGCCAGCGGGCGGCGGCGCCCGGGACGAACGCTTCGTGATGCAGCAACGCGAGCTCCACCCGCGTTCCGCGCCCCGCCGCAGCCGAAACAGCGGCGGGCCACGGACGCGCTCGCGCCTCGGCACGGGCGAGCGTGAGGATGACGTCGGCCTGGCGGCAGCATTGGCGCGTCCAGCCGCAGTCCGCCGCGCCGGCAACATACACGATGTAGTCGTTCTGCTCCTCGAGCCGTCCGAACCAGCCGGAGGTGTGGGTGACCGCGCGCACGTCCCAGACGAGCTCGGTGCGGCCGCCACGCGCCAATTCGCTCGCGAGCCGCGTCGCGAATTCAATGGTGTCGATGTCATCGCTGTTCGGCACGAGCGCGAATACGCGGCTGCGGCGCTGATGCCGCGGGACCACGTTGCTGCGCCGGAGCCGTCGCGCGCAGAGCTGCGCCAGGGCGAGCGAGAATTCACTGCAGCGGCCGCCACGCCCTCGAGCGCCGCGTGCGGCAGCAGCACGAGCTCCGAATCGCGCAGCGCCGTCACCGTCGCGCTGCGTGGCTCGCCGAGCAGCCATCCGGCTTCGCCCACCAGCTCGCCTCGAGCGATCTGCCGCACGCCGCCCTTCCGCCACCCGCACGCCGAGCCGGCCACTCGCCAACAGATATACTCCCAGGGGCGGGGAACCCGATTCGAACAGCACATCGCCGGCGGGCAGGGAGAAATGCACGGCTCCGGCCGCAAGCGTGGCGAGGGCCGTCCGGGGGACGCCCTCGAGGTCGACGCTGCTTTCGAGACAATCGATGGCCCGGCGCAATTCCTGCGCAGCGCCCGACGGTTCTTCCTCCAAGGCCATGTCGGTTTAGCGGCCGGGCGATCGTGATTCTTTAACATTAACGCAGGAGCCCAAGGCTTATGTCATGTTTGGTGTTCTCCCACGGCAAGGAGAGTGGTCCCTGGGGCCGCAAGATCACGGCCATGGCGGCCCTGGCGCGGGACCTCGGCTGCGCGGTCGAGTCGGTGGACTATCGGGGCATGGACGATCCGTCGGCACGCGTCGAGAAGCTCGTGGCCGCGACGGCCCGGTTGCCGAAGCCGCTCGTCCTGGTCGGCTCGAGCCTGGGGGGGCATGTGTCGGCGGCGGCGGCGAGTCGAGTGGGGCCGCGTGGCGTCTTTTTGCTGGCGCCGGCGTTCTACATGCCCGGCTACGAAGCCTACACCCCGCAGGATGTGCCCTGCCCGGCGAGCCTGGTGCACGGCTGGCACGACGACATCGTGCCGGTCGAGAACAGCATTCGCTGGGCGCGTGAGCACCATGCCGCGCTTCATGTGCTCAATTCGGACCATCGCCTCGAGGATCGCATCGAGGCGATTTGCGCGCTGCTCGAGGACTTCCTCGCCGAGCTCGAGCTGTTGCCGCGGAACTGATGCCGCTCTCGCGGCGGCCCGATCGAGCCCTGCTTCAGTGCGGGGAAGGCCCGGACGGGGGCGCGGGCGCGGGGTCCGGTGTCGGGGGAGGCGCGGCCGCAGCCGGCTCCTCGGGTGCCTGGCTGTCCGCCGGCGGCGGCATACTGGCCTGCGCCAGCTCGCGCAGGCTCTCGCCGAGCTGCTCGCCGGTGCGTTTGCCCATGGCTTCGTAGCCCGCCTGCATCGCGGCGTTGTACGCGATCACGAAGCGGGATCCCGCCGGCGATTCGAAAAACTCGACGAGATGCTTCAGATCCGAGTCGGATAGATCGCGATACGAGTAGGCGAGAAAGCGCAACATGGGCTTGCGCATGTCTTGCTCGAGTCCCGCCCGGCTGGCCTCGCCCGACTTGTGAGCGCGCTCCGCGACGCTCTGCTGGTCGAGCCCCGAGCCGATGGCGGTGCCGAGCGCGACGGCCTGACCCATGCTCAGAAAGATCTGCACGGTGGATTCGGTGGAGTGCGTCGCGTGCTCCAACCGGTCGATCAGAGCGGTGCGCTTCGGCGTCAAGGGCGTCGACACCTCGCCGCTCATCACCTTGTCGATATTGGTCTCCCCCATGGTGGCGGAAGCAACGTCGTCCGCCACCATGCGCTTGCCGAGATCGCTCTGCAGGAAGGCTTGGGTCTTGGCCACCGTCGCTGCGTCGAGACCGTGCGCGAGCGCGGCGAGCGCGGGCGCCTCGAATACATCGATGCGAAAGCCGCGCACCGCCGCCGCATCCACGGCGGACAGCTGCTCGCTGGTCAAGTGCGCCGAGGCGTCGCGCGAGAACATGTCGCGAATCTGCTTGGGCATCGTCACCAGGGAGGCGCGCACCTGATCTCGGATGGCGGCTTCCTGATAGATTTTTGCGGCACTGTCGATGTCGACCGCCGGCTCGGCGGCGAGGACGCTGCCGCAGAACATCAGTAAAAATGCAAAACGCAGCATGCGCCGCTCCGAGTGACTATGTATCCCCCGGGATTGTACACTGAAGGTCCCGCAGGCCGGCTGTTAGCGAGGTTGCAAATGGGCGTGCTCAACCGTTGGACTCTGTGCCTCGGCATTTTGTTCATTGAAGGATGCTCCTCGCCGACGCAGCCCCCCGATTCGCCGCAGCCCGCCAATGAGAATACCCAGCGCGCGGTCGCTGCGCAGGAACGCGGCGACTCCGCTCAATAATCCGCACGATCAAAAAGAACCTCTTCGCATGAGCCCGTTCCGCGGTGTGATTCGGGCGTGGCGCTTCACCGTTCGCAAGATTCTCGGCTTGTGGGTCAAGGTGACCGTCAAGCCCGAGGAGATTGCCGACATCATCGCGGCGCGCAGCCGTCCGGTGTGCTACGTGCTCGAGTACGACAGCCACACCGATCTCGCCGTGCTCGACAATGCGTGCGCGGCACTCGGGATCCCGAAGCCCGACCGCTGCTTCTCGCTGGTGCGTCAGACCCCGTTTCTCGGCACGCGCAGCCGGCTGCGCGCGCCCCGATCCCTCGTGCAGCTCATCGATGCGGCCGGCGGCGATCCGGATTTCGATGTGGACCTGATACCGGTGGCGATTTATCTCGGCCGCGCTCCGCAGAAGGAGCAAAGCGTGTGGCGGTTGGTGTTCACCGAGGATTGGGTGCTGCTCGGACGCTTCCGCAAGCTTCTGAACGTGCTCTTCAACGGCCGCAATACCGTCGTGTACTTCGGCGAGCCGGTGCGGTTGCGCGAAGCGATGGCGGATCTGCCGCCGCAGCGTGCCGTGCGCCGTGTGCTGCGTACCTTGCGCGCGGAATTCCGGGCACAGCGCGCCTCCACCATCGGGCCGGACCTCTCGCATCGCCGTACCATGGTCGCGCACATCCTGCGCACGCAAGCCGTGCGTCACGCAGTGCGCCGCGAGATGGGCGCGCGGCAGGCGCAGGCGAGCGGTTTGCGCGGGCGGGCACGCGCGCGCGCGCTCAAGCGCGCGGATCGCCGCGCGGTGCTGCTGGCGGCGCGCAGGTACGCGATGGAGATCGCGGCGAATTATTCCCAGACCTTCGTCACGATCATGGCCTCGGTTCTCGCCTGGCTGTGGACACGCCTGTACGACGGAGTGGAGTTCGAGCACGTCGAGATGCTGCATGATGTCGGCGACGGCGCGGAGATCATCTACGTGCCGTGCCACCGCAGCCACATGGACTACATGCTGCTGTCCTATGTGATCTACCGCAAGGGTTTCGCCGTGCCGCACGTCGCCGCGGGGGTGAATCTCAATCTACCGGTGGTCGGACATTTCCTGCGCAAGGGCGGCGCGTTCTTCCTCCGCCGCAGCTTCAGGGGCGACCCGCTCTACAGCGCCGTGTTCAGCAAGTACCTTGCCTTCATGATGGCGCGCGGTCACCCCCTCGAGTACTTCATCGAAGGAGGGCGCAGCCGCACGGGACGCCTGCTCGCGCCGCGCACGGGCATGCTGTCCATGACCGTCCGCAGCTATCTGCGCGAGCCCAACCGGCCGGTCGTGTTCATGCCGGTGTATTTCGGCTACGAGCGCATCGCCGAAGGGCGTACCTATATCGGCGAGCTGTCGGGTGTGCCGAAAAAGAAGGAAAGTGTGCTCGGCCTCATCAAATCCTTGTCCGTGTTGCGCAGCAAGTTCGGCACCGTGCACGTCAACCTCGGGCAGCCCATCGTGCTCGATGAGCTTCTGGCCAGGTACAACCCGGGGTGGCGCGATGCGCCGGGAACCGTCGTGGAGGAGGGCGGATCGCCGCCCGGCTGGCTCGGCGAGGCGGTCGCCGATTTGGCCGGCCGCATCACCAGCGGCATCAATGCCGCGGCCGCGGTGACACCCATCAATCTGGTCGCCCTCGCGCTGCTCGCGACGCCGCGCCAGGCCATGGGCGAGGCCGATCTCGATCGTCAGGTGGAGCTGTACCGAAAGCTGCTGCTCGAAGCGCCGTACTCGCCGCTGATCACGGTGACCGCGCAAAGCGGTCCGGAGATGACCCGTTATGCCGAGTCGATGGGCATGCTCGAGCGCCAGCGGCATCCGCTCGGCGACATTCTGCGCATGACCGCCGAGCGCGCCATCCTCGCCACCTATTATCGAAACAACATCCTGCATCTTTTTGCCATTCCCTCGCTGCTCGCGTGCTGCTTCGTAAGCAATGTTCGGATGCGCACCGTCGACATCCAGCGCATGGTCTGGCGCGTCTACCCGTACATCAAGGCGGAGCTGGCGCTTCGCTGGAGCGAGGACGAGATCGGCGCCGTGGTGGACGGCCTGCTCGAGGCGATGGCGCGCCTGCGGCTCCTGCATCCGGCGCAGGATCGCAGCGAGTGGCAGCGTCCGCCGCCCGCCTCGCTCGAGGCCTATCAGCTCTCGCTCCTCGCCGAGGCGACGATTCAGACCATCGAGCGCTATTACCTCGTGGTGGCGCTGCTATTACAGGCGGGGTCGGGCGCGATCAGCCAGGAGGCGCTGGAGGAGCGCTGTCATCTCACCGCGCAGCGCATGTCGGTGCTGTACGGACTGAACTCACCGGAGTTCTTCGACAAGAACCTGTTCCGGGATTTCATCGACCTGCTGCGCCGGCGCAACGTGATTGCCACGGGCGAGGACGGTGAAATAAAGTTCGCGGAGGCGCTGCTCGGGGTCGCCGCGGATGCCCAGTTCGTGCTGTCGGAGCAGCTTCGGCACGACATCTTGCAGGTCACATTGGGCCAGTAGCGGCCTAGTCCCACGCGCGGCCGCTGCGCCCGCGTTTGGTGCCGGCGCGGTGCTTCTTGGCGTCGATGCGCCGCTCCTTGGACGCGCGGGTCGGGCGCGTTTTCTTTCGAATCTTCGGCTCGACGAGCGCCGCGCGGACGAGGGCGGCGAGGCGCTCGAGGGCGGCGCGCCGGTTCTGTTCCTGGCTGCGCTCGGCACGCGCGGTCAGCAGGATGCTGCCGTCGTCGATCAGCCTCTGTCCGGCGAGCCGGCGAAGCCGGTTGCGCGCGGCAGCCGGCAGGCTGGTGTTGCGCGACAAAAGAAATCGCAGCTGCACCGCACTCGCCACCTTGTTCACGTTCTGGCCACCGGGGCCCGAGGAGCGGATGAACTTCCACTCGAGCTCCTCATCGGGAATGGCGATGTCCTCGGAGACGATGAGCGCCATGGGCGCAGCCTTCAGTCGAGCTCGGGGGGAGCGTTCAGAACGCGAATCTCGCGCTGCGCCACCGGGATGGTGATCTGGTTCTTCTTGAACAAAGCCCAGATCGTCCGATTGACCTCGGAGCGCACGTTGTTCACCCCTTCCTGGGGATCGGAAATCCAGAAGCGCAGCTCGAGCTCGATCCCGGAATCGCCGAACTGCATGAGGCGCGAGACGGGCGGCGGGTCGCGCAGCACGCGCCGCTGGCCCTCGCACGCCTCGAGCAGGATCTTGAGCGCAAGCTCCGGATCGTCCTGGTAGCTCACGCGGACCGGCAGCTTCAGGCGGATGCGTGGATCGGTATAGCTCCAGTTGATGACCGCGTTCTGAATGAGCTGCTGATTCGGCACCAGCATCTCGATGCCGTCCCGGTCGCGCACCACCACATAGCGGCCGCGCAGCTCCTGTACCCAGCCGAAATTCTCCGTGCTCGTGCCGCTTTGTCCCGACAGGCTGATCACATCCCCGGGCTTGATCGAGCGATCCATGAGCAGCACGAAGCCGCTCACGAAATTCGATGCGATCGACTGCAGACCGAATCCGAGGCCGAGGCCGATGGCGCCGGTGAGCACGGTCAGCGCGGTGAGATCGACTCCCGCCGTGTTCAGTCCGACGAGAATGCTGAATGCGATCAGCAGCGCGTTGGCAAACTTGGCGAGGCCGATGCGGGTCGAGGGAGCGAGCGTGTGAAGCCGCTTCAAGCGGCGGTCGATCCAGCGGCTGATCCAGATGGCCACCAGGACGAACAGCGTCAGGGTGAAGAGCAGCTTCATTACCGACCAGACGGTGATGCGCGTATTGCCGGAGGTGATGCCGATCCGGTCGAGGCCCTGGATGATCGGGTCGAGCCAGCCCAGATAATCGGCGGCGAACGCGAGCCAGATGAACAGCGTGAGCCGGTTCTCCAGATTCTGCATCCAGGACTTGTTGCCGAGACTCGCCGCGAACAGCAGTACCCCGACCCGGATCACGATGTACGCCCCGACCAGGCGCAATGCGGCATCCAAGATCGTGACGTCGAAGTGCGCGGCCTGCAGAATGCCGCGCGCCAGCAGCACCAGGCCGAGGACCGACATCGCCGGAATGATGGTGAGCACGGTCTGAGCGAGCAGATTCACGCCGCTGGCGCCGGTGAGGGCGGCGCTCATCCCGCGGAACCGCTCGTGACCGCGAAGCAGGACGGCCGCCGTCCAACCCATGGCGAGGCACACGACGAGCGCCGCGATCTCCGCGAGCACATTGCGGGTGAAGAGAATGTCGAAGAATCCCTGCAGGTGCAGCCACGCTTCCGTCATGCGTTCAGGTCCGGAATCAGCTGGCTCTCCAGCCGTGCGATCTGATCCTTCAGCATGAGCTTGCGCTTCTTCAGCCGCTTCATCTGCAGCTCGTCCACCTTGAAGTCGAGGGACAGCCGCGAGATCACGTCGTCGAGGTCCCGGTGCTCGATGCGAAGTTGCCGCAGACGCTCGATGTTCTTGAAAAGGTCGGTATTGACGTTGCTGTCTTCGTCGCTCACTGGGGTCTTTTTATGAATCTAATGATGAAACTAGAGGTCGCGGCCGAGCCATACCGGGACGATCCCATGAGGTAGCTTAGCCAACCGCCCCAAAGGATTCCAAGCGAGTTGCGGATCGTGGAAGTCCGAGCCGGCGGAGCCGAGCAGGCCGAATTCGCGCGCGAGGGCTGCGCAGGCCTCGGAAGGGGCGTCTCGAGCGCCGCTCACCAGCTCGAGCGCGGTGCCGCCGGCTGCCGCGAATTCCGCCGTGAGGCGTTTGATGGCGCCGCCCGACAGGGCATAGCGCGCCGGATGCGCCATGCAGGCAATCCCGCCCGCCTCGCGGATCCAGCCGACCACTTCGGCCAGGGCGGGCCAATCGGCGGCAACGTGCGCGGGCTTGCCGCGGCCCAAATACTTGCGAAACGCATCCTGCATGCGGTGCACGTGTCCTTGCTCCAGCAATGCCGCCGCGAGATGCGAGCGCGTGGGGATGCCGGGGCGGGCCTGCACCGCGGCGAGCAGCTCATCGCCCGGCAACCTCAATTTGCTGAGCGCGGTGCACATTCTGCGCATGCGCGCCCGGCGCAGCTCCGCCTGGCGCTCGAGCGAGCGGGTAAGCGCAGCCGACGCCGGGTCGATCCAGAGTCCGAGCACGTGGATCGACTGGTGGCGCCAGGAGGCCGAGACTTCGACGCCCGGGACGAGCCGAACGCCGAGGGCTCGTGCGGCGGTGTGCGCCTCGCCGAGTCCGGCGAGGGTGTCGTGATCGGTGAGTGCCAGCGTGCCGATGCCCGCTGCGGCGGCGCGTGCGACGAGCTCCGCGGGGACGAGCGCTCCGTCGGAGCAGCTCGAGTGCGTGTGCAGGTCGATCGCGAGCGCAGAGGTCACGAGGTACCCGCGAGACCGACGGTTTGAACGTGGGGACCGGCCATCACGATGAAGCCCTGGGCGCGCTCGAAGCCATCGTGCGTGTAGTCGAATGTGTACGTGCGCAGCAGCTTTAGCCGCCCGCCGGCGTCGCGGCCGAGCCGAAAGCCGGCGAACGCCACGGTGCCATCGAGGAGTTGAACGACGGCGCGTGAGCAGGTATCGCGGGCGATGCGGTTCGCGGCTTCGCGCGCCTCCAGAGCGGTGTGCCAGAGCCGGTAGGCCGCCGCCAGAAGGGCTGCTCCGACCACAAATACCGCCAGATCCTCGTTCATGGCGCAAAGCTTACTCTGGATTTCCCCGCGGCACGCCCCATAGAGGGGTTATGAAACCGCAAATTACCAATGACCAGAAGTCCTATATGGCCGTGCGGGTTGATCCCGAGGACATGGTGCAGTACGTGCAGACTTTGATTGCGGCCCCGCAGCTCGCCGAGCTTCAGTGGGGCGGCGACGTCTCGCGCGCGCGGGCCGCGCAGCTGCGCTGGAACGCCTTGAACCGCGCCTTCCAGGATCCGCGCGTAAGCCCGTGGATGACGCCGCAGAAGCCCGCGCAGTACCACATTCCCGCCGCGCTGATCGCGGCCGCGGGCGTGGCGCGCCTGACGATGCTCGAGGACGAAGTGGTGTTCGACATCCCGACGCTTCTCGATGCGACGCTGCAGCTTTGCGACCCGGCCGGCCGGGCCTAGGTCCGAACCTCAGGGCCTCGGCAGCACGGCGACCTCGGAAAACGCCACGAAGTCGCCGTTGATGAGACTCTCCCGGCAGTTGTAGCGCAGGCGGTGTCCGTCCATGCGCGTCACCTGTCCACCCGCCGCCTCGAGAAGCCCCTGACCCGCCGCGATGTCCCATTCCGAGGTGGCGCCGAAGCGCGGATAGAGATCGGCGCTGCCCTCGGCCAACAGACAGAACTTCAGGGCGCTGCCGACCCCTTGGAACTCGTGCGGCGGCAGGCGCTCGAGATAAGCGTTCGTCTGCGCGCTCGTGTGCGACCGGCTCCCGACCACGCGCAGCGGCGCCGCCGGCGGCGCGACCTGGATCTTCGAGACCTCGCCCCGGGGCAGGCGCCGATACGCGCCGCAGCCCGCGGCTCCGAAATAGACTCGTTCCTGCGCAGGAACCGCCACGAGCCCGAGCACGGGCTCGTGCTCCACCACGAGCGCGATGTTGATGGTGAACTCGCCGTTGCGCTTGACGAATTCACGTGTGCCATCGAGGGGATCGACCACCCACAGCTCGCGCCAGCGGCGCCGCTCGCTCCAGGGCGCGTGGGCGGACTCCTCCGACAGGATGGGCACCCGCGGCGTGAGCGCCGCGAGTCCCGCGACGATGATGCGCTCGGAGTCGAGGTCCGCCTGCGTGAGTGGCGAGGCATCGTCCTTGCGCTCGACCGCGAAGGCGCTTCTGTAGACGGCCATGATGGCCTCGGCCGCCCGGGTGGCGACGGGCAGCAGGCCGTCGGCGAGTCCCAACAAATCTCTCATCGGTTGATATCATACGCAAATGCCGCAATCGCCCGGGCTCGACTGGTCGAGCATCGACACGGTGCTCCTCGACATGGACGGCACGCTCCTCGACCTCAGGTTCGACAACTGGTTCTGGCACGAGCACGTGCCGATGCGGCTCGCACACGCCACGGGCATGAGCGAGGCGCAGTCGCGCGCAGTGCTCGAGCCGAAATTCCGTGCGCTGCGCGGGACCATGGATTGGTATTGCATCGAGTACTGGAGCCGCGAGCTCGGGCTCGATATCGCCGCGCTGAAGCGTGCGGCGCTCGCCCAGGTGCAGTATCTACCGGGGGCGCAGGATTTCCTGGCGCGCCTCGAGCGGTGCGGCAAGCGGCTCATCCTGCTCACCAACGCGCACCCCGAGACGCTCGCGATCAAGAACGAGCGGGTGCAGCTCACGGGCCATTTCGACGTTTGCTACTCGACGCATGACTTCGGCGCGCCGAAAGAGCACGCCGCTTTCTGGCCGCGGTTCAAATCCCGCGAGTCATTCCGCCCCGAACGCACGCTGTTCGTCGACGACAGCATCCCCGTGCTCGACGCGGCACGCGGCTTCGGGATTGCATGGCTGCGGGCGGTGCGGGTGCCGGATTCGCACCGCCCGCCGCAGGATACGGGCGACTATGTGGCCGTGGACGGTGTGAGCGAGCTCATGTAAGCGCGGGGGCGCCGCCGCCCGGTTTGCCGCCGCGATTGCGCCGCCGCCGGCGCCGGCCCGCGCCCTCCGCACCGGGCGATCCCTGCGATCCCTGCGAGGCCGGTGCGGGCGCCGCCTCGTTTCCCGATCCCGCAGCGCCCGCAGGCGGCGGGGCCCGGCGAGGGCCGCCGGCGGGGCGCCCGGAGCGGGAGCCGCCGCCTGGGCGCCCGCTGCCGCCCGGACGTCCGCTGCCGCCCGGACGTCCGCCGCCGCCCGGACGTCCACCCCGGCCTTGACCGGGTCGCGGCGCGCGCTCGCGCCAAGGAGCGGGCGGCGGTGCAGTAACGGCGGCGAGATCGGCGGGGTCGATCGAGGCGCGCGGAATCTGATGCCCGATGTACTGCTCGATGTCGGGCAGGGAAACGGCGTACTCATCGCAGCCGAAGGAAATGGCATCTCCCTCGGCGCCGGCGCGCGCGGTACGTCCGATGCGGTGCACGTAGTCCTCGGCATCGTTCGGCAGGTCGAAATTGAACACATGGCTCACGTCGGGAATGTGCAGTCCGCGCGATGCCACATCGGTGGCGATGAGCACGGCCACGTCGCCGTTGTGAAAATCGCGCATCATCTTCAATCGCTTGGTCTGCGGTACATCGCCCGACAGAGCCTGTGCCACGAAGCCGTTCGCGGTCAGCGTGCGCTCGAGCACCTCGGCGCTGCGCCGCGTGTTGACGAACACCATGGTGCGGTGCGCGTCGATGCGGCGCAAAAGCCCCATCAGGAGCGGTATCTTCTCTTCGGTGGACGGAAAGTAGAGCGCTTGACGGACCCGATCGACCGTCATCTTGTCCGGCTCGATGCGGATGAGCTCGGGATTGTTCATGTGCTCGTAGGCGAGCTCGAGCACCCGGTAGGACAAAGTCGCCGAAAACATCATGTTCAGGCGCTGAGTCGGCTCAGGCAATCGCCGTAAGATGAAGCGGATGTCCTTGATGAACCCGAGATCGAACATCCGATCGGCCTCATCGAGCACTGCCACTTGAATTGCTCTTAAGTCGAACACATGTTGTTTGAAGTAATCGATGATCCGGCCCGGCGTGCCGATGAGAACATCGACCCCCTCCTCGAGCGTGCGCCGCTGCTTCTCGTAGTCGACTCCGCCGAACACGATGGCAAGCTTAAGATCCGTGTATTTGCCGATTGCCTGCGCATCGGAGTGGATCTGAACGGCGAGCTCGCGCGTCGGCGCGATGACGATGGCGCGGGGCGAGTTGGCGGGTCGATTCGGTACGCGCGGGTGCGTCAGCAGGCGGTTGAACAGCGCAATCAGGAACGCTGCGGTCTTCCCCGTGCCGGTTTGTGCCTGACCCGCAACGTCGTGGCCGGCAAGCGCCAGCGGCAATGTCTGGGCCTGGATAGGCGTGCATCGTGTAAAGCCGAGTTCGGCGACTCCCCGCTTCACGGATTCGGGGATGGCGAGCGAATCGAATGTGAGTTGACTGAGATGGGCGTCTGACATTTTTCCTTTCTGAATAGCAGAAACTTGCAAATTGGTGATGGTCCGGTTAAAAATACGGCCAACCCGGAGCAGGTCTATCCGCTCCCTCGACCGTATCATCGGTACCCTTTTAAGGTAATCAAGACCGCTAAACCCGCTGTATTGTGCCCGAACGGCCGCGCATCGTCACTTCGCGCGAGGATCGGGCCCCGTTTCCTCAAAAAAAGCCACTCTCGCCCCAAGACCAATGAAGCTCCAACAGGAGGCAACCGTTCAGTGAGTAACTCAAGCATCGTTCACACAAGCGACGCGACTTTCGATAACGACGTGCTCAAGCACGAAAAGCCAGTGCTGCTCGATTTCTGGGCGGAATGGTGCGGTCCTTGCAAGATGATCGCGCCCATCCTCGATGAGATCGCCGATCAGTACAAAGACAAGATCCGCATCGCGAAGCTCAATATCGACGACAATCCGGCGACGCCGCCGAAGTTCAACATCCGCGGAATTCCCACGCTGATCCTGTTCAAAAACGGCACCGTGGAGGCCCAGAAGGTGGGAGCAGTCACCAAATCGCAGCTCGCGGCCTTTCTGGACAGCAACCTGTGAGGGGCTATCTCGGCAATCAGTCCCGCGGCCAGGGCGGCCAGCAGGGCGGCGGCGGTCAGGGCGGCGGGCGCTCGAACCGCTCCAATCGCCAGCGCAACGACCGCAACGGCAATACCAACGGGGGTCGCCCGCCGCACGAGGATTACGGCGATCTGCCGGAGGGCGGTGATGATCTGGAGATCATTGCTCAGGCCGATCTAGCGCGCAGCCGCAGCTCGATGAACCTCACCGAGCTCAAGAAGCGCCCCATCAGCGATCTGGTCAAGCTCGCCGAGACCATGGGTCTCGAGAACATGGGCCGCTCGCGCAAGCAGGACATCATCTTCGGCGTGCTCAAGGCGCACGCCCGCAAGGGCGAGGACATTTACGGCGACGGCGTGCTCGAGATCCTGCAGGACGGTTTCGGCTTCCTGCGCTCCTCGGATTCGAGCTATCTGGCCGGCCCCGACGACATCTACGTCAGCCCGAGCCAGATCCGAAGGTTCAATCTGCGCACCGGTGATTCGATCTCCGGCTTGATCCGTCCCCCGAAGGACGGCGAGCGCTACTTCGCGCTCCTGAAGGTCGGCGAGATCAATTTCGACAGCCCGGAAAGCTCCCGGGGCAAGGTGCTGTTCGAGAACCTCACACCGCTCCATCCGACCGAGCGGCTGAAGCTCGAGCGCGGCAACGGCTCGACCGAGGATCTCACGGCGCGCGCCATCGATCTCGTGGCGCCCATCGGCAAAGGCCAGCGCGGCCTCATCGTCTCGCCGCCGAAAGCCGGCAAGACCATGCTGCTGCAGAACATCGCCACCTCCATCACGGCCAATCACCCGGAGTGCTACCTGATCGTGCTGCTGATCGATGAGCGGCCCGAGGAAGTCACCGAGATGGCGCGCACCGTCAAGGGTGAGGTCGTCTCCTCGACGTTCGATGAGCCGGCGAGCCGCCACGTGCAGGTCGCCGAAATGGTCATCGAGAAGGCGAAGCGGCTGGTCGAGCACAAGAAGGACGTCGTGATTCTGCTCGACTCCATCACGCGCTTGGCACGCGCCTACAACACCGTCGTGCCGAGCTCGGGCAAGGTGCTCACCGGCGGCGTCGATGCGAACGCGCTTCAGCGCCCGAAGCGCTTTTTCGGCGCGGCCCGCAACATCGAGGAAGGCGGCAGTCTCACCATCCTCGCCACCGCGCTGGTCGATACCGGCTCGAAGATGGACGATGTGATCTTCGAGGAGTTCAAGGGCACCGGCAATTCGGAAATACACTTGGACCGCCGCATCGCGGAGAAGCGTACGTTCCCCTCGATCAACATCAATCGCTCAGGGACCCGCAAGGAGGAGCTCATCACCGATCCGGCGGAGCTTTCCAAGATGTGGATCCTGCGCAAGCTCCTGCATCCGATGGACGAGCTCGCCGCGATCGAGTTCCTGCTCGACAAGATGAAGGACACGAAGACGAACGCAGATTTCTTCGATGCGATGAAGCGGTAGGAAAGCTCGGCGGGCCAGGAGGCGAGGCGCGAAGTCATGCAGTGGTGGGCCTGGATTACCGTCGGCGCCATGCTCTTGGGTTCGGAGCTGACGTTCGTCAATGCCCAGTTCTATCTGGTGTTCGTCGGTGCCGCGGCGCTGGTGGTGGGCTTTTTGAGCCTCGCCGGGGCCGTGCCCGCGGATTGGATCCAATGGTCGCTCTTCGCGCTGCTCGCCATCGTGTCGTTGATCGCCTTCCGGCGCCGGGTTTATGAGCGCATCCGGCGCAAGTTGCCCGACATCAAGCTCGGTCCCAAAGGCGAGACCGTGATTCTGCCGGCCGAGCTGCCCCCCGGCGAGAGCTGCCGTCTCGAGTTTCGCGGCTGTTCCTGGAATGCGGTGAACGGCGGCGGCTCGGTCATAGCGGCCGGGGGACGCGCGCGAATCGACCGGGTCGAGGGATTGACGCTCGTGGTTCACGCCGACGGTCGTCCATTGTAAAAGGAGAACGAATTGCAGATTCCGCTGGGTTTCGGCGCCATCGTCGTGGCGCTCATCGTCATTGTCATGCTCGCGAAGACCGCCACGGTGGTCCCCCAGCAGATGGCGTACGTGGTGGAGTATCTGGGCAAATACAGCCGAACCCTGCAGGCCGGATTCCATATTCTGATCCCGTTCGTCGAGAAGATCGCGTACCGGCATAGTCTCAAAGAGATCGCGATCGACATCGCCGAGCAGATTTGCATCACGCGCGACAATGTCCAGGTCGGGGTCGATGCGGTGCTTTACATGCAGGTGCTCGACCCGCATCTGGCGTCCTACGGCATCGCCAATTATGGCTTCGCCATCTCACAGCTCGCACAGACGACGCTGCGCAGCGAGATCGGCAAGATCGAGCTCGACCGCACCTTCGAGGCGCGCGGCGTCATCAACGCCAATGTCGTCGGCGAATTGGACAAGGCCTCTGCAGCCTGGGGCGTGAAGGTGCTGCGCTACGAGATCAAGAACATCACCCCGCCCAAGGACGTGCTCTCCGCGATGGAGAAGCAGATGCGCGCCGAGCGTGAAAAGCGCGCCGTGGTCCTCACTTCGGAGGGCGAGCGCGACGCGAAAATCAACGCCGCCGAAGGCGACAAGCAACGGGTGATCAAGCAGTCCGAGGCGAACAAGCAGCAGCAGATCAACGAGGCCGAGGGGCAGGCCCAGGCCATTCTCGCGGTGGCGACGGCGACTGCCGAGGGCTTGCGGCAAGTGGGCATCGCGCTCTCGGACCGCGGCGGGATCGAGGCGATGCAGCTGCGCATCGGCGAGGAATACGTCAAACAGTTCGGCAGGCTGGCCGGCAGCGGCACCACCCTGGTGGTGCCCGCGAACCTGACCGACCTCGCCTCGATCGTGAGCATGGCGACCAGCATCGCGCGGACGCAATCGACCGGTTCAGTCCCACCCGCGGCACCGGCGCCCGCCGGAACAGTAGTCAGGTCTTGAGCGATGCCGCCCCGTCCGCCGGGCCTGCGAGCCCGGCGGTCTCCATTCGATTTGCCGAGTTCGTCGCGCTCGCCGCGGCGATGCAGTCCACCCAAGCCCTCGCCATCGACAGCATGCTGCCCGCGCTGCCCGCCATCGTGCGGGCGCTCGGGGTGGCCGATGCGAATCGCGGCCAGTGGATCGTGACCGCGTACATGGCCGGCCTCGGCGTGGGCCAGCTGTTCTGGGGACTGCTGTCGGATCGATTCGGCCGGCGCCCGGTGCTGTTGGGCGGTCTCGCGCTGTACGTCGCCGCCGCGCTGTCGTGCGGACTCGCGGGCAGCTTTCCGGTGCTGCTCGCCTGGCGCTGCCTGCATGGCATCTCTGCCGCCAGCATGACTGTGGTGCGCTCGACGGTACGCGACCTGTACTCGGGCCGGCGAATGGCGCGCGTCATGTCGCTCATGTTCATGGTGTTCCTCACCGTGCCGATCCTGGCGCCGAGCTTGGGTCAGCTGGTGCTGGTCGGCGCATCGTGGCGTTATATCTTCATCGCCTGCAGCTCGTTCGGGATCCTTGTCTGGGTGTGGGCGTACTTGCGCCTGCCCGAGACGCTGCACCCCGAATATCGGCTGACCTTGAGCCCGCGCCGCGTGCTCGGCGCCGCGAGACTCGTCTTGGGCAACCGCATCTCCCTGTTCTACACACTCGCCTCGGCGGTGCTGTTCGGCGCGCTGCTCGCCTACGTCGCCATGGTGCAGCAGGTGTTCGCCGACGTGTTTCGGCGCCCGGGGCTCATGCCGGCCATGTTCGCGGTTTGCGCCGTGTTCATGGGCCTCGCCGCTTACTGCAATTCGCGGCTGGTGGAGCGGTTGGGCATGCGGCTCATCTCGCACGGCGCGCTGCTCGTGTACATCGGTGCGGCGGCCTTGCATCTTGCGGTGGCGGCGCTCGGCCATGACACCATGTGGAGCTTCGTCGCGCTGCAAGGGGCGACCATGGCCGCCTTTGCGCTGGCGGCTTCGAATTTCAGCGCGATGGCGATGGATCCGGTGGGATCGGTGGCCGGGATGGGCGCATCCCTCCAGGGCTTCATATCGACCGGCGGAGCGGCGCTCGTCGCCGCCCTCATCGGTCGCTCTTATCACGGCAGCATCGTGCCGATTCCGCGCGGTGCCCTATTCGGCAGCCTCATCGCCCTCGCGTGCGTTCTGGTGGCGGAGCGGGGGCGCTTGTTCAGGCCGCATCACCCCGCGCCGTCGGATCTCGGTTTCGCGCACTAAGCGTCGTCGAACAAGGCATTCAGGCGCTGTCCGGAGGCGGCGCCCGCCAGGGCCTCGAAGCGTCCCTGACCCGCGATCTCCTCGGCGGCGTGCATGAGTCCGCCCCAGGCCGCCCGGGCGAGCGCGCCGCCGACGCTTACGCGGCGCACCCCGAGCTCGGCCAGCCCCCGCACGGTCTGCGTGCGCGGCGACATCACCAGCACGTTCACGGGTTTGGGGTGCACGGCCTCCACGACTCGACGAATGTGCTCGGGGGTCTCGATGCCGGGCGCGTACAGGCAATCGGCACCGGCATTGGAATACGCCACGAGCCTCGCGATGGTCGCCTCGATGTCCTTGAGTCCGACGAGAAAACATTCCGCTCGTCCGATGAGCATCACCTCGCCGCCGGTCGCGTCGATCGCGCGCCGCGCGGCGCGAATGCGCTCGACCGCAGCCTCGAGATCGAACAGCGGATCCGACGTTGCGGCAGCGCTTCGCTGCAGCCGTGGCCCGACGGAATCCTCGATCGAGACTCCCGCGATGCCGGTCTCGACCGCGAAACGCACGCTCTCGGCCACACCCTTGGCGTCGGCGCCGAAGCCGTTCTCGAAATCGGCATTGAGCGGCACATCGGTCGCAGCCGAGAGCTCCGCCAGATGCCCGAGCACGTCCTCACGCCGCGGCGTGTTGTCGGCGCGCGCCTTGGACCAGGCGAATCCGGAACTGGTGCTGGCGAGTGCCTTGAAGCCGAGGCTCTGCAGGTACACCGCGCTGCCGACATCCCATGGATTTGGGATGACGAAGCATCCTTCCCGGTGCATGGCGCGGAAGGCCCGCCGTTTCTCCGCGACGGTGGGACGGGGCATGGCGGATGGGATGCTGCTCATGAGGATTTCCCTCGAGTTGCGGATGCGCGTTGGCCGATGTCGTGCCGATACTGCACGCCGTCCCAGTGAATCGCTTGAACGAGCGCGTAGGCCTGGCGTCGCGCATCGGCGATGCATTCGCCGAGGCCGGCGGCGCAGAGCACACGCCCTCCGGCCGTGAGCACTTGCTCGCCGCTCGCGCGGGTGCCGGCGTGGAATACCTTGCCGGGAAGCGCTGCGGCCGCATCCAGGCCGGAGATCGGATCACCCATGCGGTAGTGGTCGGGATATCCGCCTGCGGCCATCACGACTCCGAGCGAGGCGCGCGCATCCCACTTCACGTCCACGCCGGCGAGCGATCCTTCGATGGCGGCCCGGCACAGCGCGACGAGATCGCTCTCGAGGCGCATGAGCATGGGCTGGGTCTCGGGGTCGCCGAGCCGGCAGTTGAACTCGAGCACGTAGGGCGTGCCGTCGTCGCCGATCATGAGCCCCGCGTACAGGAAGCCGAGATAAGGGGTGCCGTCGAGCGTCAAACCACGCAAGCTCGGCTCGATGACCTCGCGCATGATGCGCGCATGCAGTGCGGGTGTGACGATCGGCGCGGGCGAATACGCGCCCATGCCGCCCGTGTTGGGCCCTCGATCTCCATCGTCGCGCCGCTTGTGATCCTGCGAGGTCGCGAGCGCGATGACCTGCTCGCCCGCCGCGACGACGATGAAGCTCACCTCCTCGCCGCGCAGAAATTCCTCGACCACCACGGTGTTGCCCGCCGCGCCGAAGCGGCCCGAGAGCATGTGGCTCGCGGTGTCGATCGCTTCCTCGTGGGTATCGCAGATGACGACGCCCTTGCCCTGCGCGAGGCCGTCCGCCTTGACGACGACCGGCAACCGCTGCGCGCGGACGAATTCCGGATCGAAGTCGGCCGCAGTGAACACCGCGTAACCCGCCGTCGGGATCCCGTGACGCCTCAAGAACGCCTTGGTGTACGCCTTGGATCCCTCGAGCCGCGCTGCGGCACGCGTCGGGCCGAAGCACGCGCATCCTTCTTGCATGAATCGGTCCACGATGCCGGCGACGAGCGGTGCCTCGGGACCGACGATCGTCAGCGCAACGTTCTCCCGCAACGCGAACTCGAGAAGCCCGTCGATATCGCCGGCGGCGATGTCGACGTTGCGCATCTTCGGCTCGCGGGCGGTACCCGCGTTGCCGGGGGCGACGAACACGGTGTCCACCTGCGCGGACTGCGCGCACTTCCAGCCGAGCGCATGTTCCCGACCTCCTCCACCCACGATCAGCACTTTCATCGGCTTCGCCCCCTCGCTAGTGGCGAAAGTGGCGCGTATCGGTGAACACCATCGCCATGCCATGCTCGTCCGCGGCGGCGATCACCTCGGCGTCTCGTTTGGATCCGCCGGGCTGGATCACCGAGCGAATGCCGAGCCCGGCGAGCACGTCCAGACCGTCGCGGAATGGAAAGAACGCATCGGAGGCGGCGGAGGCTGCTTCCAGCGACAACCCCTCGTCCCGTGCCTTTAAAGCGGCGATTCTGGAGCTGACCACCCGGCTCATCTGTCCCGCGCCGATGCCGACCGTGGCCTTGTCCTTGGCGCACACGATGGCGTTCGACTTGACATATTTCGCGACCCGCCACGCGAACTGAAGGTCCTCGAGCTCGCCGTCGGTGGGGTTGCGCTTCGAGACCACGCGAAGATCCTGCGCGGAAACCGAGGCGACGTCGCGGGTCTGCACGAGGAGCCCGCCCGCAATGCTCTTGTATTCGAAGAGCTGCGAGACGGGGGCGCGCAGATCGCCCACCTCGAGCAACCGCACGTCGCTTTTCACGGCGAGCACCGACTTTGCCTCGCTCGATATCGCCGGCGCGAGAATGACCTCGACGAATTGCCGGCCGAGAATGGCCCGCGCGGCCTCGCCGGTGAGCTCTCGATTGAATGCGATGATGCCGCCGAAGGCCGAAGTCGGATCGGTGCGATAGGCCAGCTCATAGGCGGCGGCAGCCGTGCCCGCGACCGCGACGCCGCATGGATTGGCATGCTTCACGATCACGCACGCCGGTTCCTCGAACTGCCGCACGCACTCGAGTGCCGTGTCGCTGTCGGCGAGGTTGTTGTACGAGAGCTCCTTCCCCTGCACCTGCGTGGTGGCTCCCACCGAGGCGCCGATCGCGCGCGAATCGGCGTAGAACGCGGCGCGCTGATGCGGGTTCTCGCCGTAGCGCAAGTCAAGCCGTTTGCGGAACGACAGGTTCAGATCGTCGGGAAAGGTTGGCGACTCTGCCGCGATGACACCGGTGAAATAGGCGGACACCATCGCATCATATTGCGCCGTATGCGCAAACGCCTTCGCCGCCAGCATCTGGCGCATCGCGGTGTCGGTCGCGCCCTGATTCGCGGCGAGCTCATCGAGCAGACCGCGGTAATCGGCGGGATCGACCACCACGGTGACCGAGGCGTGATTCTTCGCTGCGGCGCGCACCATGGCAGGTCCGCCGATGTCGATGTTCTCGACCGCGTCGTCGTAGGTGCAATCGGGTCGCGCCACGGTGGCGGCGAATGGATAGAGGTTGACGGCCAGCAGATCGATCGGCTCGATGCCGTGCTCGCGCATCACTTGCTCGTCGAGCCCGCGGCGCCCCAGAAGGCCGCCGTGGATCTTGGGATGAAGAGTTTTCACCCGCCCCCCCATGATCTCGGGGAAGCCGGTGTGCTCCGCGACCTCCTTCACCGCAATGCCGTGTCGCACCAGGAGCTGTGCGGTGCCGCCGGTGGAGAGCAGCTCGATGCCGCGTTCCTTCAAGGCGCGCGCAAACTCGACAATTCCAGTTTTATCGGAAACGCTGAGTAACGCGCGACGGACGGGCGTGAGCAATGTTTCGTTACTCGCTGATCCCAAACTCTTTGAGTTTCTTGCGCAAAGTGCCGCGATTGATGCCGAGAATGGTCGCGGCGCGGCTCTGGTTGCCTTGCACGTGACCCATCACCACCTTGAACAACGGCTCTTCGACCTCGCGCATCACGAGGTCGTACAGATGCGCCGGCTTATGACCATTCAAGGCTTCGAAGTAGCTCTGCAACGCCTCTTCCGCCTGCGTGCGCAACGGCACTCCCTTACCGTTGACCTTCAGATCTCGCCCATTGAAGGACGGTACCAGCTCCCTGCGAGCTCTTGACTTCTTTTTTGCGACCATAGTTCACCCGCGATATCCCAAAAATCTTTTTCTTATTAACTATGTACGCTATGCCGCTCGTCCGACACGCGTCTCGAATTGCTCCAGCAGCGTAGCAAGTTGCTCTCGTGGCGTCTCGATTCGAACGAGACGGTCGCGCAGCGTCTCTTGCCCAGGATGCTGACGGAAATACCAACTCAAGTGTTTACGTGCCACTCGAACACCCGTCTCGTCGCCATAAAAATCGTAGAGGTTTTCGAGGTGGGCGCGAATAATATCACGGACTTTTTCTCGCGCTAGCTCCTCGCGAAATTTACCCGTCCACATAAAAAAATTGACTTCGTCGAAAATCCATGGCCGTCCTTGAGCGGCCCTGCCGATCATGATTCCATCACATCCGGTCGCGGCGAGAATGTCCCGCGCGCGCTGCGGCGAGTCGATATCGCCGTTCGCGAATACCGGAATCCGCACGCTCTCCTTGATGGCGCGCACGGTCTCGTGCTCGGCCATTCCCTGATACATGTCGGCGCGAGTGCGGCCGTGAATCGCGAGCGCCTGGATGCCGCAGTCTTGCGCGATCCGTGCAATGCGAATCCCGTTCTTGTTGTTTCTGTCCCACCCCGTGCGCGTCTTGAGCGTTACCGGCACATCGACCGCGCCCACCACCGCCTGCAGGATGTTCGCGACCAGAAGCTCATCGCGGAGGAGCGCCGAGCCGGACAGGCGGTTGCAAACTTTTTTTGCCGGACACCCCATGTTGATGTCGATGATCTGCGCGCCGGCATCGGCGTTGCGGCGCGCCGCCTCGGCCATCATGTCCGGATCGAATCCGGCGATCTGCACGCTGCGCGGGCTCGGCTCGCCGCGGTGATCCATGCGGCGTCTCGATTTGGCGCTGTTCCAGAGGCGCACGTCCGAGGTCAGCATTTCGGAGGCGGCAAGGCCCGCGCCGAATTCGCGGCACAGCATGCGAAACGGCCGGTCGGTCACACCTGCCATCGGCGCGAGGAGGATATTCGAGCTCAAGCGGTAAGGGCCGATGGACACACCGGACGTCGACGTCATGAGCCCGCCTTCGGCCGGGGCGCGGCCGCCTGCGGCGCAGCATCCGCCGTGCATGAGATTTGCCGGTCGGCGCCGCGCAGGCACACGTCGATCTCGAAGCCCTCGGCGTCCTTGCCGGGGTCGAGTATGTCCAGAATCGCATCGGCACGCTCGCCGGGCGCCATCATGCGCACGGTGGGTTTGCCCAGATATTCGGAAGGCTCGAAGTCGCGCGTGCCGATGCGCGTGCCGAAGCGGTTGGCCAGCGTCACGCGCAGCAGCGGATACGGCTGCAATTGCGGCGCGGTATTGAGAATGCTCGCGCGCACCCGCAGCGTGCCCACCGCGTTCGGATCGCCCGTGACACCCCACTGCCGCAACTGATAAGAGCCGAGGTTCGCCGGCGTCGTCACGCTGACGCCCATCGCTCCGTAGAGTCCACGCAGCGCCCCGCGCATCGGCGCATGCACCGCCAGCCATTCGCGGTTCTCATGCAACAGCTGAAAGAGCAGCAGGAGTGCGAGCAGGGCGGCGGCTGCGCCCCACGCCCAATGCGCGGTGGTGCTTTGGGGCGGTGCTGCCGAATCGTCGAACCGTCGCTGCATCATTCCGGCGAGCACGTCGCGGCGAACGTGCTCCGCGACGTCGAGCCCATGAGCGCGCGCACCGCTCATCGCCTCGCCCTCGGCGGCCGGCGCCGTGCGTGTCGTCTGCGGGTCTCCCGCGAGCCCCGGGTGTTGAGTGCGCGCGACGGTGGGATCGATGAAAACGCGGTCGAGATCGCCGGGCGGCAGTGTGAATTCCAGCGAGCCATCGTCCGCCGCTGGGCCGTCCTCGGCCGCCGGCGGCACCGTCGGTGACAACGGCGTCTCCGCGGATTTCGGCGCGGGCTTGCCCGGCCCTGCCGGAGGCGCGGCTCGCGCCGCCGGAGTCGGCGTGCGCGGTTGCGGGGGCGGCAGCGGGGCCGGCCGCGGCGCGACGGCATCCGGCCGGGGAGCTCCGCTATCGGTTCGCGGGGCTGGTCCCGGCTCCCGCGCCGGCGGGCTGCTGTCGGGCCGCGCGGGTTTGAACTTCTCGATGAGCTGCAGCCGCGCGAAGTCGACCACCCCCGCGGCCAGATCCTCATCCTCGGCCGGACGCGCGGGCGGCGAGGGAGGCGTAGGCGTATGCAGGATCTCATCGGCGCGCGCTTCCATTTCGAGCGAGGATTCGCCGGGCGACGATTCGCCGGGCGAGGATTCGCCGGGCGAGAAGGCGCTCGCGTCCTCGGCGAGCCGCGCGAGCGCGTTGAACACCTCGCTGCATCGGCCACACCGCACCTGACCACCGGCTGCACGCAAGGTTTCGGCCGAAAGCCGGAAAACCGTATCGCACCTGGGGCATTGTGTGAACAAGCTAAGCCGCTCTCCGAGCGTGGATGCCGCACCAATCGTCGCGTCCAATCACTTGCACGATAGCAAAAGATGCCGCGTACGCCGCCTTCACTGCATAGGCCTGAGTTCTCAGAAGGCCGGACAGGAACAGATCGCCGCCGGGCGCGCATGCCGCCGTGAGCGCGGGCGCCAGCTCGATCAGCGGCTCGGCCAATATGTTCGCGAATACGCAGCTCGCCGCGTCGAGCCTCGGCGGAACGCCTTGGATCTCGAGCCGCTCCTCCACGCCGTTGCGGGCAGCGTTGTCGCGCGTGGCCGTGAGTGCTTGCGGATCGAGATCGACCGCGACCACACGAGAAGCACCGAGCTTCAGGGCCGCGATGCCGAGTATGCCCGAGCCGCATCCGTAGTCGATGACGGAGCGGCCGGCGAGCGGCATGGCATCGAGCATTTGCAGGCACAAGGCGGTGGTGGGGTGCGTGCCCGTGCCGAACGCGAGCCCGGGATCGAGCCGCACCACGACCGCTTGCGGATCTTCCGGGAGCGCACTGGTCGTCGGACAAACCCACAGGCGGCGCCCGAAACGCATCGGCTTCCAGTCCTCGAGCCACACGCGCTCCCAGTCGCGGCTCGCGACTGCGCGCACGGCCGCGGATCGAGTGATGTGCGCTCCGAGCGTCTGCGCCACGCGGCTTAGCGCTTGCGTCGCATCGCTCGATTCATCGAACAGTGCCCGCACGAGCGTATCGCTCCACAATCTGATTTCGCCCGGCTTCGGCTCGAGCACCGGCTCATCGCCGCGATCGGACAAGGTGATCGAGAGGGCGCCCGCCTCGATGAGGGCGGCCTCGACCACGTCCGTACTCAACGCGCCGAGCGGAAATTCGATCTCATAGTGCATCGGCGCAGGTCGGCGTCATCCGGGTGCGGCGAGTGATCGAGCGCCCGGTCACTTGAGTCCCAGTCGCCGCTCCAGATAATGGATGTCGGTGCCGCCTTGGCGAAACGCGGAGTGGTTGAAGATTTCCTGGTGGAGGGGGATGTTGGTCTTGATTCCTTCCACCACCATCTCGGCAAGGGCGTTGCGCATGCGGGCGATCGCGGTGTCTCTCGTATCGCCGGAGGCAATGACCTTGCCGATCATGGAGTCGTAGAACGGGGGCACGTTATAGCCCGTATAGACATGGCTGTCGACGCGGATGCCGGGACCGCCCGGCGAATGCCACAGCCGGACCGGCCCGGGCGAGGGTGCGAAAGTCTTCGGGTCCTCCGCGTTGATGCGGCATTCGATGGCATGCCCGCGAATTTGTATGTCGTTCTGCGTATAAGGCAGGGCCTCGCCCGCGGCGATGAGCAGTTGGGCCTTGACGATGTCGATGCCGGTCACGAGCTCCGTGACCGGATGCTCCACCTGCACGCGGGTGTTCATCTCGATGAAGTAGAACTCGTTGTCCTGATACAGGAATTCGAGGGTGCCCGCGTTGCGGTAGCCGACTTCGTGGCAGGCGCGGGCGCAGCGCTCGCCCATGGTCTTGCGCTGCTTCGGCGTGAGTCCGGGAGCCGGGGCTTCCTCGAGAACCTTCTGGTGGCGGCGCTGCATGGAGCAATCGCGCTCGCCCAGATGCACGACGTTTCCGTAATTGTCGGCCAGCACCTGGAACTCGATGTGCCGCGGCCGCTCGAGAAACTTCTCCATGTAGACTTGGGGGTTTCCAAAGGCCGCGAGCGCCTCGGATTGCGTGACGCTGATCGCATTCAAGAGCGAGGCGTCGGTGTGCACCACGCGCATGCCGCGGCCGCCGCCGCCGCCGGATGCCTTGATGATGAGCGGATAGCCGATGTCCTTGGCGATGCGGAAGTTCTCATCCGCGTCGCTCCCCAGCGGGCCGTCCGATCCCGGCACACACGGCACGCCGGAGGCTTTCATGACCTTGATCGCGGAGACCTTGTCGCCCATCAGGCGTATGGTCTCGGCGCGTGGTCCAACGAAGATGAAGCCGCTCTTCTCGACCCGCTCGGCGAAGTCCGCGTTCTCGGAGAGGAAGCCATATCCCGGATGGATCGCCACCGAATCCGTCACCTCGGCGGCGCTGATGATGGCGGGCATGTTGAGATAGGACAGCGAGGCCTGCGGCGGACCGATGCAGACGGTCTCGTCCGCGAGCAGCACGTGCTTGGTGTTGAAATCGGCGGTCGAGTGCACGGCGACAGTCTTGATGCCGAGTTCCCGGCAGGCCCGCAATATGCGTAGCGCAATCTCGCCCCGGTTAGCGATGACGACTTTCTCGATCATTGGATTTATTCGATGACGAACAGCGGTTGGCCGAACTCGACCGGCTCGCCGTTCTTGGCGAGGATCGCCGCAACGCGGCCCGTCTTGTCGGACTCGATCTGGTTCATCATCTTCATGGCCTCGATGATGCAGAGAATTTGTCCGACCTTGATTTCCATGCCGATCTCGACGAACGGTTTGGCGCCCGGCGCGGAGGCGGAATAATAAGTGCCGACCATGGGCGAGGTGATGGTCTGGTCATCGTTGCGGGGCTTGTGCTCCCCGGCGGCGGTTGCCGGAAGCTGCGGCGGTGGCGCCGCCACGACGGGGGCCGGCTGGGGAGCGAAGCTCGCCACGGGCTGCGCCGTGCGCGGATGGCGGCTGATGCGTACCGATTCCTCGCCCTCCGAAATCTCGAGCTCCGAGATGCCGGATTCCTCCAGGAGCTCGATCAGTTTCTTTACTTTGCGAATGTCCATTCCTACCAACCCCTTCGATGAATTCTGCTTCTATGGTGCGAGGCGCGCGCAAGCCGCTTCGAGCGCAAGCTCATAGCCGATCGGACCCAGGCCCACGATGCATCCGACCGCCAGGTCCGACAGATACGAGCGGTGCCGGAATTCCTCGCGCGCGAACACATTGCTCAGATGCACCTCGATGAAGGGCACCGAAACGGCGAGAAAGGCATCGCGCAGGGCGATGCTCGTGTGCGTGAGGCCGCCCGGATTGATGATGATGAAAACGATGCCGTCCGCGCGTGCGGTCTGCACCCGTCCGATGAGTTCGTGCTCGGCGTTGCTCTGAGCGGCGAGGAGCTCATGGCCAAGGGCACGGGCTCGGCTCGTGAGCGTGCCTTCCACCTCGGGGAGCGTGACAGTGCCGTAGATCCCGGGCTCGCGGGACCCGAGAAGATTCAAGTTGGGTCCGTTTAGCAACAAAATTCGCGCCATTGTCGGCGACGACCCCGTGGGTTCTACTTGGAAGATGCAGGATATTAACCAGAAATGGAGTGGATATGGCAACGTTCTCGCGCGAACTTCGCCGGACGAGTCAGGGAACGCCCGATGGGAAGGATCGGGTGATCGGGCGGCGGAACCCGGCCGCTAACCGGCCCCCTCGCCCACCTCGGGGAGGCGGCTGAGGCCCGCGCCGATGCTGCGGCGCGCCTCGTTGAGGGTGAGCTCATGCAGGTCGAGGCTGCGCACCCGGGAGAGGATGAGCTCGGCCTGACCGGGGTGCAGCTCACCCACGTAGAGCGCCACGATTTGGCCGGCCGCGTCGGTGAACACCGTGAAAGGGAACACCGGCGATGACATGCCGAGCTTCAGTGCGGCGTCGAGGGCGTCCTGCTCGCCAACGAGCAGCGGGTAGGGAATCTTGAGTTCCCGGGCGTAATTCGACACCGCTTGAGCATGATCAACGGCGATGCCGATCACGGTCACGCCCCGATCGGCCCATTGCGTCGAAAGGTGGCCCAGCATCGGAATCTCGCGCCGGCACGGCGCGCACCAGGTTGCCCAGAAATTGATCACCAGGGATTTCCCCCTGAAGTGATCGATCGGTGTCAGGGTACCGCCAAGATCCCGCAGGGCAAAGGAGGGGAGACGTTCGGGGACCTGCACATCGGGTCCCGCCAGGCCCGCCTTCGGCTGGTCGACGAGGTCGCTCGGGGTTGGAAGGCTGGCCTCCCCCACCGGGATTGCGATGGCGCCAGTCCGTGCCGGGGCACGCCAACTCGAATGCACACGGATACCGGCCCAAATGCCGACCAGGATGACGAGCGCGGCGGCGGCCACGCGCAGCCCGCGGTCCCTCATGCGGGGCTTGCGAGCGTGCGCCCCTTACGCAAGACCAACCCGGCCACCAGGAACGCGAGAAAACCCCCGATAATGGCCACGGCTTCCCAGCGGTGAGAGGCGACTTCGGGGGTCGCTCCTCCTACCAGGGTGGGAAACAGCACCTTGGTCATCAGGGGATAGCATAGCCCCGCTTCGGCACAGCCCTGGTAGCTCACCTTGATCTGCAGGGGGTGCGCCCCGTAGTCCAGGCGCCGATAAGGGATGGTGGCCTCGACTTGCTGCGTAAAGATCTCGTTGGTGCCCAGATAGGGGTCGGTCTTGAGGATGCCCCGTGGCAGCGCCACCCCCGATACCATCAGATCCGGACTTTCCGCGCTAACCGCGATCTTCTGGCGATAGAGGTAGTAGCCGTCCGCGATCACCCATCGCACCCGCACCACATGTCCGTCGGCCGAAGCCCCGACCCGGAAAGCGACGTCGGGCGGTAGAAAATCGGTTTCGTTGGACTCGATGCCCCGCATCCACCAGGGCTTGGCGAGGGCCGCACCGCCTGCCAGGAGCAGAGTTACCATAATGAGGAGGCGGCTGAGCTTCATGCAGGCACACTCTACAATAGATGCGGCCCGGATGACCGCCACCCGCGCAATCCCGCGGGCGCCCCGCAGATCCGGCAGAAATATCCTACGCGGCCCCTTGATTCGGCCCTTTCCGCCGCTATCATTAGCAGCCACGAGGGAGGAGTGCTAACACTCATCCCATCAGCAACCCGTAACTCAAAGCAGCAGGAGTCTTGTTTTATGAAGATTCGACCCCTTCATGACCGTGTGATCGTAAAGCGCGAAGAAGAAGAGCGTAAGTCCCCTGGCGGGATCGTCATTCCGGACACGGCCACCGAGAAGCCCGTTTTTGGGAAGGTCGTGGCAGTCGGTAAGGGCAAGATCTTGGAGAACGGCGAAGTCCGTCCGCTGGACGTCAAGGTCGGCGACAAGATCCTTTTCGGCAAGTACAGCGGCACCGAAGTGAAGATGGACGGCGACGAGCTCGTCGTGATGAGAGAAGAGGACGTTATGGCCGTGGTCGAGGGCAAGTAAGCCTCCCGCCGTAATTCAGCCGTATCGTTATCAAGTTATACAAGAGGAATCAAGACAATGGCAGCTAAAGACGTACGTTTCAGTGACGACGCCCGGTCGCGCATGTTCAAGGGCGTGAATATTCTGGCGAACGCCGTGAAGGTGACGCTGGGACCCAAGGGCCGCAACGCGGTTCTCGACAAGAGCTTCGGTGCCCCCACCGTGACGAAGGACGGTGTCTCGGTCGCGAAGGAGATCGAGCTGAAGGACAAGTTCGAGAACATGGGCGCGCAGATGGTAAAGGAAGTCGCGTCCAACACCTCCGATGAGGCCGGCGACGGCACCACCACCGCCACGGTTCTTGCGCAGGCGATCATCCGCGAGGGCCTGAAGTCGGTCGCCGCGGGCGCGAACCCGATGGACCTGAAGCGCGGCATCGACCTCGCGGTCGTCTCCGCAACCGAGGAGCTCAAGAAGCTCTCCAAGCCCTGCAAGGATCCGAAGGCGATCGCGCAGGTCGGCACGATCTCGGCGAACTCCGACGAGAGCATCGGCAAGACGATTGCCGACGCCATGGCGAAGGTCGGCAAGGAAGGCGTCATCACCGTCGAAGAGGGCTCGGGCCTCGAGAACGAGCTCGAAGTGGTCGAAGGCATGCAATTCGATCGCGGCTACCTCTCGCCTTACTTCATCAACAATCAGCAGAGCCAGAGCGCCGAGCTCGATAAGCCGCTGATCCTCCTGGTCGACAAGAAGATTTCCAATATCCGCGAGCTGCTCCCGCTGCTCGAGGCGATTGCGAAGGGCGGCCGCCAGCTGCTGATCGTCGCCGAGGACGTCGAGGGCGAGGCGCTTGCCACGCTCGTGGTCAACACCATCCGCGGCATCGTCAAGGTTGCCGCCGTCAAAGCGCCGGGGTTCGGCGATCGCCGCAAGGCGATGCTGCAGGACATCGCGGTGCTCACGGGTGGAACCGTGATCTCCGACGAAGTGGGTCTGTCGCTCGAGAAAGCGACGCTCAACGATCTCGGCGAGGCGAAGAAGGTGTTGGTCGAGAAAGAGAACACCACCGTCATCGACGGCGCCGGCAAGCCGGCTGACATCAAGGCGCGGGTCGAGAGCATCCGTCAGCAGATCGAGGAAGCGACTTCCGATTATGACAAGGAGAAGCTCCAGGAGCGCGTGGCCAAGCTCTCCGGCGGCGTTGCCGTGATCAAGGTCGGCGCTGCGACCGAGATCGAGATGAAGGAGAAGAAGGCGCGCGTCGAAGACGCTCTGCACGCGACCCGTGCGGCCGTCGAAGAGGGCGTGGTTCCGGGCGGCGGCGTTGCGCTGGTGCGCGCGCTGAAGGCGATCGAGAAGCTCACGGGAGCCAACGAGGACCAGACGACGGGAATCAAGATCCTGGCCCGCTCCATCGAGGAGCCGCTGCGTCAGATCGTCGCGAATGCCGGTGAAGACGCCGCCGTGGTGTTGAACCGCGTCCGCGAGGGCAAGGGCACGTTCGGCTACAACGCCGCGACGAGCGAGTATGGCGACATGATCGAGCTGGGCATTCTGGACCCGACCAAGGTCACGCGGTTGGCGCTGCAGAACGCAGCCTCCGTCGCGGGTCTCCTGCTCACGACCGAAGTGATGATTGCCGAGGCTCCGAAGGAAGAGGAGCACTCACATGGCGCCCCGGGCGGCATGGGTGGAATGGGCGGCATGGATATGTAATCCCGACGTTGCGCCCGGGCGACCGGGCGCAACGACTGATTACCGTCCAAAAAGAGCGGGCTTCGGCCCGCTCTTTTTTTAGCGGGCCACAGGACCGCGGGCGGCCGTTGGAACCGGCACCGATATGATCTCGAAAGAGGTGATGGCCATCGTCATCGCTCCGGGCTAGCATCGCCCATGTCCCCGGACGGGCGCAACGGTGAGGAGATCGCGTCATGAGGCTCTATTGGTGCAAAAATACCCGCGCGTTTCGTATCGCCTGGCTCCTCGAGGAGTCTGGACTTCCGTACGAGCGATTGAGCATCGATATTCGCGATCCTCACGCCAAGGACGACCCCGCGTTTCGCGCCGTGTCTCCCATGGGCAAAGTGCCGGCCTTGGAAGATGGCCCGGCGCGGCTCTGTGATTCGGGCGCCATCTGCATCTATATCGCCGATCAATATCCTCAATCGAAGCTCGGTCCGCCTGTCGGGCATCCGGACCGCGCGAGATTCCTGCAGTGGGTGCTCTACACGAACTCCTCGATCGAGCCCGCGATGGCCGAGAAGTTCGCCAAGCTCGAGTCCCGGCCGACGAGCTATGGTTGGGGCAGCTTCGATCTGGTGGTGGGGTCGTTGCGGGCCGAGCTCTCAAAAGGCGACTGGATATTGGGCAATCAGTTCTCGGCCGCCGACGTGCTGCTCGGAACGAGTGCATTCTTCCTGAAGCAATTCGGTCTCATCCAGGACGATCCGGTTCTCGACGCCTACGCGGCTCGCTGCATGGCGCGGCCGGCCTGGAAGCGGGCGCAGGGGTTCGATGCGTCGTAGCGGCTAGCGCGAGTCGCCCGCATTTGCCAGTGGTTGACGCCCGGCGGCGGAGTCGGCGTACAGCGCCCACAACTCCAAGGTTCTCGAGCGGACTAACCCCTTCAAGCCTGCGAGGGCTTGCCGGGCCGCGGAGAAGTGCTCGAGGCGCAGCTCCGCCAGTCCCAGATATACGTAGGCTTCGTCGATACGCGTGATGGCGCCCTTCTGGAGTCCCCGCGTGATCGCATCAACGGCCCTCTGATAGTCCTCGAAACCGTAAAAGATCTCCCCCAGCTTGACGTCGAGGTTGCCCCGGGCGCTCTCTTTCGCTTCGAGCTCCTGCTGCGCCAGCCGCTTGCGGTCCGAGTCGGACCGCTCCTGGAGCGAGTGCAGCAATCTCGTGACGCGCTCCTTGTGCTCGTCCTTGACGATGCCCGACGACATCGCGTCGTTGAGGACGGCCGCGGCCTCGGCCGGCAGAGCGGCATCGCCCAGAAGCTGAGCCATCTCGATGTAATCCGTATCCGCGGTCATCGCACCGCTGCCGTACATGATCCGGTAGATCATCAGAAGATGGTGATCGTCCGGCTCATTCTGGCGCTCGAGGCGCAGGAGGATGTTCCAGTACGCGGGCTTGTCGGTGAGCTTGATCAGATCGATCAGCGAAGCTTCCATTCCCGCCGTATCGCGGGCGTCGGAGGCGCACTGGAGCTTGAGCTCATAGGAGTTCTCCTTCGGCGTCTCGCCGGCCGCCTTGGACGCGGCTATCGCCCTGTCCGCCCAGGCGGCCGTGTCCTCGCAGTCCTTCAGCAGATAATAGAGCTGCGCCATGATGTTGAGGTCATCCGGCGCGGCGGCGCCCGAGCCGGCGACGTGGTGTCCATACTCGATCGCCTTGGCGTACTGCTGGTTTTGTGCGGCTACCCGGAACAGGAGCTTGGTGGTCCTCGCCGCCTCGGCCGGCGTGTACAGCCCCGCCGCGAGCGCCGCCTCGTAATCGGCCTGCGCCTCTTTGTACTTGCGGAGTTTGAATTCGGCGAATCCCTTGAAATCGTGGATCTTGAATTTATCGAAAGCGGTAATGCCCGCTTTCTGCACGGCCATGCCCAACTCGTCGAGCGCTTCTGACCACTGTGAGGCCTGCAGCGCACTCTGTGCGGCCAGCATTTCCTCACCGATGATTCGGCTGATCTTGTGACCGTCGCTGAGGGGCTGCGCGCTCCACGGAGTTCCGTCGGAGGAACGCTGCGATGCGGCTGGTGCGGCAGACGCGCCCGGATTGCCGGCCGCGCCGGTCGGCGGGGCGTTCATCGCGGGAGTCAAATCTCGCAAGCTCAGCGAGACGCGGTATCCGACGAGCGCCACGCCGGCCGCGAGGACGATCGCGATGGAGCCCCAGAGCGCCAAACCCAGCGAGTTGAGCAGTGCGCGCATGTCGGTCGCCTCAGCCCTCGGTTCGTAATCGAGTGTAGCTCGCCCGCTACTCCCCCGTCCGAAACCGCGTCCAGAGTCGCGTCACCAGACGCGTCTCCTCGGGCGTCATGGCCGGTAGGACGTGGAGCTTGGCGCGAGTCTCGGCATCGGGATAGATCGCCGGATCGTTCCTGATCGAGGCCTGCACGAAGGGCAGCGAAGCGCTGTTGCCGTTCGGATATTTCACGGCATTGGTGATGCTGGCCATCACTTCGGGCCGCATCAGATAGTTCATCCACTTCTCGGCGTTTTGGGGATGCGGCGCATCCGCCGGGATGCTCATCATGTCCGCGGCGATCAGCCCGCCTTCCCGCGGAACGAAATAGCGGACGTTCACCCCATTCGAGGCCTCCAGGGCGCGGTAGCGCGCCTCCGTCGCGTCCCCGGACCATGCCAGGATCAGACAGACACCGCCGTTCGCAAGCTCGCCGACCGTTCCCACCGAGTCGATCGAGCGCACGAACGGGCGAATCTTCATCAGCGCATCGGCGGCGGCGTTCAAGTCGGCGGGGTCGCGGCTCTCCGGATCCTTGCCGAGATAAATCAGCACCGAGGAGAATACATCCGTCGGGGAATCGAGGACCTGGATGCCACAGTCCTCGAGCCTTGCGGCGTTTTTCGGGTCGAGGAGCAGGGACCAGCTGTCGAAGTCGCTTCGTCCCAGCCGCTCGCGCACCTTATCGACGTTGTAGCCGAGGCCCGTCGTGAACCACAGGTAGGGCACGGCGTACAGGTTGCCCGGATCATGAACGGCGAGCTTTCGCATGATCTCGGGGTCGAGATTCGCGCGGTTCGGGAGCGCCGCTTTGTCGAGTTTGCGAAACACCCGCGCTTTCATCAGCCGGTCGAAGAAGAAATCCGAGGGAAGCACGATGTCGTAGTTGGTATGACCCGTAAGCAGCTGCGTCGCCAGCACCTCGTTGGTATCGAAGGTGCTGTAGCGCACTTTGATGCCGGTCTCGCGCTCGAAGTTGGCGACGGTGTCGGGGGCGATGTAGCCGGCCCAGGTGTAGATGTTGAGCGTCTGCTCGGCAGAGGATGGACCATTCCGGCTGCAACCCGGCAGGATCAGGATCGGCAGGAGCGACGCCGCGACGATCAGTGCCCGCATTTCGTGCCGCCTCACCGAACGGTTCGTGACACAGTATAGTCCGGAGCGGGAGATTCGTGCTGAGGGGCGTCGATGGCTTGGACCAAGAGGCAGCGCAACGTCGTCGTCGCGGCGTATTTGGGTTGGACTCTGGATGCGTTCGACTTCTTCCTCATGGTCTTCATGTTCAAGGATATCGCCGCCGAGCTGCACTCGAGCATGCAGGTGGCGTCGACGGCCGTTCTCCTTACGCTCGGTATGCGTCCCGTGGGCGCGTATCTGTTCGGACGTCTCGCGGACCGCTTCGGCCGCAAGCCGACGCTCATGTGGAACATCGTGGCGTATTCGCTGCTCGAGATGGCCTCGGGCTTTGCGCCCACGATGGGTACGCTGCTCCTGGTGCGGGCGCTGTTCGGCATTGCCATGGGCGGCGAATGGGGTGTCGGCTCGGCGCTCACCATGGAGACCATTCCCGCCGCGGCGCGCGGCGCCGTCTCCGGCCTGCTGCAGGTCGGCTACCCGTCGGGCTATTTCCTCGCCTCGCTCGCCGTGTACCTGTTCTACGATCGCCTGGGCTGGCGATACATGTTCGTGCTGGGTGCCGTTCCGGCGATCCTGGTCTTCTTCATCCGGCGCGGCATCGATGAATCGCCCGCGTGGCAGGAACGGCAGGGGGCGGCGCGCGCAGGCGTGGTTGCGGTGATCGGGCGCAACGTCAAGCTGGCGGTGTACGCCGTCGTATTGATGGCCGCTTTCAACTTCTTCAGCCATGGCTCGCAGGATGCCTACCCCACGTTCTTGAAGGTACAGCATCATTTCGATACGCGGCTCACCTCGCTTCTGACGGCCATCGGGAACGTCGGCGCCATCTGCGGCGGCCTCTTGTTCGGCAGTCTGTCGGAGAAGATCGGTCGGCGCCGGGCGATCATCATCGCGGCACTCATCGCTTTACCGGCGCTGCCGTTCTGGGCGTTCGGCTCGACGGCGCTGATCCTCGGCGCCGGCGCCTTTCTGATGCAACTGTCGGTTCAGGGCGCGTGGGGGGTCATTCCCGCGCATCTGAACGAGCTTTCACCGCCGGAGATACGCGGCACGTTTCCCGGCGTCGTCTACCAGCTCGGCAACCTGCTTGCCGCCGTCAATCTGAACTTGCAGGTGTACATCGCCGAGGCTCACAACAACGATTACGGACTCGCGCTGTCCATCGTGATCGGCATCGTGGCGATCGCAATCATCCTGCTGGCGGCGTTCGGCCCCGAGCGCCGGGGCGCGTCGATGAGTGCGGCGGGAAGCCCGGTGCTTGCCGCGGGGCGACTCCCATGACGTGGTCCGCGAAACAATATGTGCTCTTCGAGGACGAGCGGACCCGTCCCGTGCGGGATCTGCTGTCCGCCGTGCCCACCGATGCCGTGCACTCGGCTGTCGATATCGGCTGCGGTCCCGGCAATTCCACCGAGGTCCTCGCGGCGCGCTATCCGCAAGCGGACGTGCGCGGCTTCGACAGCTCGGCCGACATGATCGACGCGGCGCGCAGGCGCCTGCCGAACCTCCGGTTCGAGGTGCTCGATCTGAAGATCTGGATCGAGGACGCCGGGGGTGCGGCACCGTCGCAGCCGATCGATGTGCTGCTCGCAAACGCGGTGCTGCAATGGGTCCCGGATCATGCGGCCTTGTTCCCGGCGCTCGTGCGCAAGCTCGCGCGCGGGGGGAGTCTCGCCGTGCAGGTGCCGGACAATCTCGGCGAGCGCGCGCAGATTCTGATGCGCGAAATCGCACGCGAGGGCCCGTGGCGGGACAAGCTGGCCGGCGCCGAGCGGGCGCGGGTGCCTATCGAGCCGTCCGATTGGTATTACCGGCTGCTGCGCCCGCATTGCGAACGCGTCGATGTGTGGCGGACCAGCTATTACCATCCGCTCGCGAACGCGGGCGCAATCGTCGAGTGGTTCAAGAGCACCGGACTGCGCCCGTTCCTGGATCCTCTGGATCCGCCGGAGCGCGACGAATATCTCGCGCGCTACACCGAGCGCATCGCGCAGGCCCATCCGGCCGCGCTCGGCGGCGAGGTGTTGCTGCCCTTTCCGCGGCTCTTCATCGTGGCCACGCGCTGACGGTGCGGCCCGCTACGCCTGCAGCGCGGACTCGGCAGACCCGCGGGCGAGCTTCTGCGGAAAGTCGCATATGACCGCGTTGCCGGTGCCGTCTGGACGCCGGCCGATCTTGAGGCGCGCGCCGATGGCGCTTGCACGGAACCGCATGGTGCGCATCCCTAATCCCGCGCCGTTCGAGTGATCGGCCGGCAGGCCGCGTCCGTCATCGACGACGGCGAGTCGCACGCTGTCGTCCCGATAGCTGAGCTCGATGTCGATACGGCTCGAGCCGGCATGCTTGAGGGCATTCTGAACGGCCTCCTGAGCGATGCGGTAGAGATGATTGCGCGTTTTGAGGTCGAGGATCAGAGGCGCATCGTGCTGAGCATGGAAATGCACCGCGGTGCCGCTCAAGGAGCTGCGCCGGGCGAGCGCCGCCAGGGCGGCGTCGAGGTTTCCATCCGCGTCGGTCAACGGGGACAGTCCCTGAACAATGAGGCGTGCATCCTGAATGCAACTCGTCGCGAGCAACGCGAGCTCATTCAGATCGACGGCAATCGCGTCGCGCTCGCGTGCGGCCCGATTGGCGAGCGCGCGCGCGGAGAGCGCGAGCCCGGTGAGCTCCTGACCGAGGCCGTCGTGCATCTCCTGGCCGATCCGCCGCTGTTCGCTCGCGATCGCGTCGAGCAGCGCGCGCCCGAACGCACGCCGCTCGGTCACGTCCATCGCGAACACGAGCTCGGCCGGCTCGCCCGCCAGATCGATCGGCCGGCTCCAGACCTCCACTTCCAGGATGCGGCCGCTGCGCGTGAGGTGCAGCGTCTCGATGGGCTCGCCGCCGGCCGTGTCCTCCCCGGGCTCGTCGTACGGCGGCTGCGGCTCGCCCGGCGGAAGGAGCGCGCTCGTGGTCATGGAGAGCATTTCCTCGCGTGACCATCCGTACTGACGCAGCGCCGCGTTGTTGACCATGAGAAACCGCAACGAGCGGCGGTGGTGCACCCAGATCGGCTGGGGGCTTCCCTCGAATATCTCTGCGTAGTGATGCTCGGCCGCAAGCCGTGCCTGCAGCAGCGCCGTGATGCTCAGGCAGACGAACTCGAGGGCGGCCACGAAGGTCCAGCAGATGACGAGTCCGGGCAGCTCGGTGAGCGGTCCGAATGCACCGAGCTGGAATGCGAAGCTCAGGGCGGTGGTCAACGAGATGACGAACGCGCCCACCGCTGCCGGCACGAGGCCGAAGCGCATGGTGCCTATGACCATGAGCATCAGCGCGAAAAGCGCGATCACCGGTCGCGCCCATTCGCCGGGACCGAAGAGCACGAGCGCGCAGCATGCGATGATCCCGATCAGCCAGAGGACCGCCTCCACGCCGCGTTCCTCGAGCGGGGCTACGCTCCTCGCGCTGGCGGCCATCAGCGCCGGCGCGATCAGGAGTACGCCCGCGGTGGTGTTCGCCCACCAGCGCATCCACAGCATCGCATCGGAGGGTGGGGAGCGGCCCGCCAGCAGAAAGCCGGCATATCCGAGGGCGGGCGCGAGCACCATGCCAACGACCGCGGCGAAGGTGAATAGGGGCACATCGCGCCCGCGCGTGAACGTGTGATCGAAGCCGCAGCGATCCAGGATCCAGAAGGTGAGTGCCGACCCCGCGGCGAGTCCCGCACCGACGCCCAGACAGGCGATGAGGGGCTGCTGCTGGGACAGCTCGATGGCGACACCACCGAGGAACACGGCGGGCCACAGGCGCCATCCCCAGCGGCATAGGGCGGCAACGGCAAAACCGCTCGGCAGAACGACCAAGCTGACGCGGCTGCCGAAGTGCGGCATCGCGAAGCCCACGGCGCCGCTCAGGAAAATCGCCGCAAATACCGCGATCCACCGGATGACCCGTGATCCGGGAGAGCGCAGCACGCGTTCCGATGCATCCACCACCGGCTCCTCTCCCCGTCGAATCCTTCCGATCGGTCGAAATCCTCCCGACGTGGACACGGTAAACCCGAATGGAATGTGATTCAATCCTGGCGCGTGAACGTTCCCGCTCATTCGCTGCAACCGGTACCGGAGATCCTGCGCGCGTCGGTGCAGCGCTTCATCGAGCGCGCTCGCGGCGAGGGTCCGGACTACGACGATCTGAGCGGCGAGCGGTGGTCGCAAATTGCGCGGCTGGTGGCGGCGAGCGAGTTCGCAGCTTCGGTCCTGCTTCAAGACCGCGCAGCGCTCGCATGGGCGGATCGGCTGGTGGATGCGTCCGCCGTCCGCAGCGCGAACGAGGACTACGAGCGACGCGCGGCCGCAGCGGGGCACGCGCAGGCACCGCAAATCCTGCGCGAGTGGCGGCGCCGCGAAATGCTGCGCATCGCGTGGCGCGACATCTGCGGCCACGCATCGGTACGGGAAACCTTGCGCGACGTTTCGGAGCTCGCGGACGGTTGCATTCGCGCGGCGGTCCAGGCGGCGGGTGCGCACCTGCGCGCGAGCTTCGGCACGCCGCGCGATGCGGACGGCTCGGAGGTCCACTTCATCGCGCTCGGCATGGGCAAGCTCGGCGGCGGGGAGCTGAACTTCTCCTCCGATATCGATCTCGTGTTCCTGTTTGCCGAAGCCGGGGAAACGGATGGGCCGCGGGTACTGGCCAATGAGGAGTATTTCAACCGCCTCGGCCGCGAGGTCATCCGATTGCTCGGTGCGAGGACGGAGGAAGGAATCGTCTTTCGCGTCGACATGCGCCTGCGCCCGTTCGGCGAGAGCGGCCCTCTGGTGATGAGCATCGCCGCCCTGGAGGACTATCTGCAGCAGCATGGCAGGGACTGGGAGCGGTACGCGTGGATCAAGGCACGAGCCATCGTCGGCGCGGCCGCCTACGCGGCGGCGTACGAGGAATTCGTGCGTCCGTTCGTGTACAGACGCTACCTCGATTTCGGCGTGTTCGAGTCGCTGCGCGAGATGAAGGCGCTGATTGCGCGCGAGGTCGCCCGACGCGAGCTCGAGCAGGATCTGAAGCTCGGCCGCGGCGGCATCCGGGAGATCGAGTTCATCGTGCAGTCGATGCAGCTCGTGCGGGGCGGCGCAGACCGGCGCCTGCAGCAGGCATCGCTCCTCGAGGTGCTTCCCATGCTGCAAGGCTCGAAGCTCTTGACGGCCGAGGAGGTGGCGGAGCTGCTGGAGGCCTACCTGACGCTGCGCAAAGCGGAGAACGCGCTGCAGATGATGCGTGACCAGCAAGTGCACCGCATCCCCGACGATGCCGAGGACCGCGCACGGCTCTGCGTCGCGATGGGTACCGGCAGCTGGCCCGAGACGTCGGCAAAAATCGAGCGCGCGCGCGCGAGGGTGACGGGGCGTTTCGAGGCGTGGCTTTTTGCAGCGCCCGGGGGGCGCGCGGATGAGGAGCCCGGCCTCGATTGGCTGGACTCGGCGGACAGCGACATCGCGGAGGAGCTCGCCCGCGCGGAATTTCCGGACGCCGCGAGAGCCCCGGTCGCGGCGCTGCTGAGCGCCTACAGGCAGGCGGCCCCCTACCGTCGACTGGACGAGACCGGCCGGCGGCGCGTGCGCATCATCCTCGAGCGCCTGCTCGAGGCGGCGGCGGTCAAAGCCGCACCGGCCGTCGTGGTCGACCGGGTGCTGCGGGTTCTGGACGCGATCGGTGCGCGCTCCTCGTATCTCGCCCTTCTCAAGGAGCAGCCACCCGCGCTCGACAGGCTCATCGATGTGTGCGCGATCTCAGGGTTTCTGGCGCGTCAGATCGCCGACTTTCCGCTGCTCCTCGATGAGCTGATCGACGCGAAGGCGTTCGACGAGCTGCCGTCGCGCGCCCGATTCGCGCGCGAGCTCGCGGCGCGCACCGAGCGGTTGCCGCCGAATGATCCCGAGCGCGAGGTCGAGGCGCTGCGTGTGTTCCAGAAGGTCGCCACCTTCTCGGTGGCGCTCGCCGACCTCACCGAGCGGTTGCCGCTGATGCGCGTGAGCGATCGGCTCACCGATATCGCCGAGCTCATCGTGCAGTGCTGCATGGATCTGGCGTGGGCGCAGATGACCGCTGCGCACGGGGTCCCGCGGAGCGGGGAATCGCAGGCCGCCGCGGAAACCGTCAAGGTCGCGGTGGCCGGCTACGGCAAGCTCGGCGGTCTGGAGCTCGGCTACGGCTCGGACCTCGATCTCGTGTTTCTTCACGACTCGGCGGGCGAGTTTCAGCAAACGACGCGCGGCGTGGACAACGGCGTCTTCTTTCTACGCCTGGGACAGCGCATCGTGCATCTGCTGACCATGCACTCGGCCGCCGGGCGCCTGTACGAGGTCGACATGCGGCTGCGTCCGAACGGCAAGGGCGGCTTCCTCATGACGGGCATCGATGCGTTCGAGACCTACCAGCGCCAGAACGCCTGGACCTGGGAGCATCAGGCGCTGCTTCGCGCGCGCGCCGTGGGCGGCGATGCGGCCCTTTGCGAGCGCTTCGAGGCGGCGCGCCGGCGGGTGCTGTGCACCGCCGTGCACCGCGACACCTTGCGCGCGGATGTCGCGGAGATGCGCGAACGCATGCGGCGCGAGCTGCCGCTGTCGCGCGGCGGACAGTTCGACATCAAACAGGACGCCGGCGGGATCGCCGATATCGAGTTCCTGGTTCAATACTGGGTGCTGGAGTGGGCCCGCGACCATCCAGAGCTCGTGACCTATTCGGACAACGTGCGCCAGCTCGATGCGCTGGCCGCCGCCGGGCTGGTCGAGCTTGAGACGGCACACTGGCTCAAGGAAACCTATATAGGCTATCGTACGCTCCTGCATCACCTGTCGCTCGAAGGCGGCGAACGGGTGGTGGAGGCCGCCGAATACGCAGAGAGGCGCGCGCGCGTGCGGCAAATCTGGCGCGAGACCTTCGGCTGATGACTGGATTCCAATGAGACTTGCGGGAAAACGCGACGATGTTAGCAACGACTAATTTGATCCCGGCCAATGCGCAGCATCAATACACGGTCACGCCCGCGGATTTGCCGCTGTCGTGTCCGATGCCGGGCATGTACCTGTGGAACTCGCACCCGCGGGTCTATCTGCCGATCGAGCAGACGGGGTGGGCGAAGTGCAACTACTGCGGCGCCGAATACACGCTCAATCGCGATTGACGGCGTGCGAGACCCGCGCTAGAGCAGCCTGTCAGCTCCTAGGCTTTGTAGTCGGCATAGGATTTTTCCTCGATCAGGGCTGATCCGAGCGCCACGTTCAAGCGCCGCTTGATCGCCGCCCGCTCGTCGTTCTCGATGTAAACCGCGCGGGCGAGCCGCACGAACTCGGCATCGAAGCTTTTCGCGCGCTCCTTGTTCCGGATGTCGTCCTCGATGGTCCACAGCCGCTCGTTCACCGCGAGCAGCGCCTGCACATCGCGCGCGACGTCCACGGCCGCGTGCGGCGAGGCATTCCAGATCTGCTCGAGCGCCTGGAGCTCGGCGCGCACGTTCTCGAGCTTTTTTGGATCCGCCATGCGTTGCGATTTGATCTTGAGGATCGTGATCTTGTCCAACAGCTCGCCCGGTGAAATCGGCACCTTGATCTCGTTCATGGGCGGCATCTTAGCGAAATTCGAGGGCCGCCGAAGATGCTAAACTCGGACCAAGGTGCTCGAGGACGCGGCATGGCAATGAAGGACGGCAGCCGACGCATCGATCTGCCCGATGGCGCCCTTCTCATCGATCCGACGCGCGTCGAAGACTCTCTGCTCGAGAGGGTGGGAGACTCGTTGTTCGAGCCGCCCTACTGGGCGGCGCGCGGGGAGCTCATCCCTGCGGACCGGGGCCGTGGCAGCGCGTGGTTCGTCGGGCCGCCGCCGCATCGCTGGGTGCTTCGGCATTACCGGCGTGGGGGGGCAGCCGCGCGGCTGTCGAGCGATTCGTATGTCTGGCTGGGCGAGGCGCGGGTGCGCGCGTTCGCCGAATACCGCCTGCTCGCCGTCTTGAATCGGCGCGACCTTCCCGTGCCGGCGCCCATCGGTGCGCGCTACCGGCGCAGCGGTTTCACTTACCGTTGCGATCTCATCACCCAGCGCATCGAGACGGCGCGGCCCATGAGCGCGCTGCTCGCCGACGGCGCGTTGAGCGAGGCGACGTGGCGCGCCGTCGGCGCCGCGGTCGCCTGCCTGCACCGCGCGGGCGTCGATCATCCGGATCTCAACGCGCACAACGTGTTGATCGGCTCCGACGGCTGCGTGCGCGTCATCGACTTCGATCGCGGCCGGCTGCGCGAGCCCGGCGCGTGGGGTCAGCGCAATCTCGAGCGCCTGCGGCGGTCGCTCGCAAAAATAGCGGCCGGATCGCCCGCCATCCGTGCATCGCCCGCGGAGTGGGCGATATTGCTCGCGGGCTATGAGTCCCTCGCAGTGCCGCTTCGATGATGCGGTTTCTCTACTGCCTGTTGACCGCGGTCGCCGCGCCGGCGGTGTTCGCCGCGACGCTCATGCGCGGAATGAAGGACCCCGCATACCGGGCGCACCTGACCGAGCGCTTCGGATGGGGACCCCGGGTGCCCGCCCCCAGCATCTGGCTCCACGCGGTATCGCTCGGCGAGGTGACCGCCGCCGCGGCGCTGGTGCGCGCTCTGCGCGCGCGCCATCCGGGCGTTCCCCTCGTCCTCAGCACCGCCACGCCGACAGGACGCGCGCAGGCGGTGGCCTTGTTCGGGTCGGATATCGAGGTGCGGTTCATGCCCTACGATACGCCGGGCGCGGTCAGGCGATTCCTGGCACGCATCCGTCCCCGGGTGGCGATCATCATGGAGACCGAGCTCTGGCCCAACCTGCTCCGGTCGTGCGGCGAGCGGGGCGTGCCCGTCGTGTTCGCAAGCGCGCGCCTCGCAGCGCGCTCGGTGCCGCGCTATCGCCGTTTTGCGCCGCTGTTCAGTGCCGCCGTGGGCAACGCCTGGGTGGCCGCCCAGAGTGAAGCGGACGCCGAGCGGTTCATCGCCATCGGTGCCGACCGCGGGCGCACCCGGGTGGTCGGCAACCTCAAATTCGACATGCAGCTCGGCGAGGCGGTGATCGCAAAGGGGCGCGAGCTGCGCCGCCTCGTACTCGGCTCGCGGCCCGTCTGGACCGCCGGCAGTACCCACGAGGGGGAGGAAGCCCAGGTGCTCGAGGCGCATGCCGCGCTCCGGCGCGGCGTTGCCGCGGCCGCCGCCCCGCTTCTCGTGCTCGTACCGCGCCATCCGGAGCGCTTCGAGAGCGTCGCGAGCCTGCTCGCGCAGCGCGGCGTGGTTTTCGACCGGCGCAGCGGCGTCCCGGCGGTTCGTGCCGAAGCGCAGGTCCTGCTCGTCGATCGGATGGGCGAGCTCACGGCCTTCTATGCGGCCTCGGACGCCGCATTCGTGGGGGGAAGTCTGGTGCCGGTGGGAGGCCATAATTTGCTCGAGCCTGCGGCGCTCGGCGTGCCGGTGATCACGGGACCCTATACCGCGAATGGTCCGGAAATCGCGCGGCGGCTGATCGAGGCGGGTGGCGCCCTCGAAGCGGCCGATGGCGCCGCGCTCGGCGCCATCGTCGCACGCTTGATGGCGGATGCGGCGCTCCGCGAGCGCATGGGCGAGTGTGCCCGGCGCTTCGTCGAGGCGCATCGGGGGAGCCTTGCCCGGCTCCTCGAGCTCATCGAGCCGTTGCTCGGGGCCGGCTGATCAGGGGGCTTGGGGCGCGTCCGTGCCACCGCTGTCCGCAGGCGCGTCGGGCTTCGGCGGCTCGTCGGTGAGCAAGGCGTTCAAGCGGCTCAAGCTTTGCTCGGTGAGAATGCCCGCGGCCTGCTGCAGTTTGACCATGTTCACCATGTAATCGTAGCGGCTGCGCGAGTAGTCGGTCTGTGCCTGGATCCAGAGCCTGCGCGATTCGAGCACGTCCACCGCCGTGCGCGTGCCGGCCTCATAGCCGGACTCGGTGGCGTTCAAGGCTATGGCGTTCGACTCGAGCGCACGGCGCAGCGCTTTGACGTGCGAGATTTCCGACAGCACGCCGAGGTAGGCATCGCGCGCGTCGTGCTCGGTTTGGCGCGCCACGCGCTCCACCCGCTCTTTCGCCGCCCGATGCTGATAGACCGCCTGCCTGACTTGCGAGGCCACCATGCCGCCCGAATAGATCGGCACCGAGATCTGCAGACCGATGACGTTCTGGTACTGATCGAGGCTCGTGCTTCCGTAAGGGGTGCCGTTCGCGTTGATGTAGTCCCCGCCCACCGAGTTCTTGTAGCGGCTCGCCACCAAGTCGAGGGAGGGAAAATGGCCGCCCCGCGCCGCGCTCACGTTCTCCCGCGCGATGTCCGCCGCGAGCCGGCTCGAGACCAGCGACAAGTTCTGCTGCAAGGCCATGTCGACCCAGCGATCCTCGCTGCTCGGATCCGGGGTCGCGAGTTCGAAAGGCTCGATGGGGCGTGCCAGGTAGTCGAACGCCTCGCCCGTGATTTCCCGCAGTAATTCCTGCGCCGAGGCGAGCTGCCTTTTCGAGGCAATGACCGCGGCGGCGCCGCTGTCGTGCGCGGCTCGCGCCTCCTCCACGTCGGTGACGGCGATCAATCCCACCTGGTAGCGCCTCTCCGCCTGCTCGAGCTGCCGGCTGACCGAGGCCAGGTTGCCCCGCTGCGCATCGACGTCGTCCTGGGCGGCCAGCACGTCGAAATAGCGCTGGGCGACTCGGGAGATCAGGTCTTGCTGGGCGGCCTGATAGTCCGCCTCGGCCTGGGCCACCTGCGCGTCGGCCCGCTGCAAGGCCACCCAGTTCTGCCAGCTGAACAGGTTCTGGGACAGATCGACGCCATACTTATGGGTGGTCGTGGTCACCCGGCCGTTGAAGGGATAGGACTCGATGAGGGTCTGGCCGTTCACCTGCACCTCCTGAGTTTGGTTCGATTGTCCCGCGTCCTTCTCGCGGGAAATCGTGCCTGAGCCCGCGATCTGCGGCAGCAGGGCGGCAATCGCCTGGGGCTTGGACTCGAGCGCGGCGAGACGGGTCGCCTCGGCTTCCTTCAACTGGGGATCGTTCTGCAGCGCCCGCTGGTAGACCGCGAGCAAATCCGCCGCCGACGCGGCACCGCCCCAAAGACAGCCAATGAAAACGACGAATAATAGTTTCATGAGGTGTTATATATGACTATATCACCTGACCGACGCCAGAGGGATCAGTACTGAGGGATCTTCGGATCGAGGTCCCGGGACCACGCCAGGATGCCTCCGGCGAGGTTGAACACACGAGCGAACCCGCGCGCCGCAAGGAACCGGGCGACCTCGGCGCTGCGCCCGCCGGAGCGGCAAATCACCACCGTTTCCGCTTTCGGGTCGAGCTCGCCGAGGCGCTCTTCGACCTGACCCATCGGTATGTGGAGATGCGGCGAGGGGACGGGAGCGAGCTTCGTCTCCCAGTCCTCGCGCACGTCGAGGAGCACGAGCGATTCTCCGGCCGTGCGCCGGTCCAAAAACTGCTGCGGCGTCAGGTTCTCGAACATCAGAAAACGAATCCCCGCGGCGCCGCCGCGTTGATCAATGGGTCGATGACGGTCTCGAAGAGGCTTTCGCGAATCCATTCCGCCTCGCCGACCCGTCGCACCAGAATCGCATCCATCACCGGCGCCGAACCCACCACCGCGAACAGCCGGCCGCCGATGCGCAATGCCCGCTCGAAGCGCGCATCGTACAGCGGAAGCGATCCCGTGACCGCGATAACGTCGTACTCGCCGAGAGGCTCCGGGCTGAAAGCATCGCGGGTCTCGAGCCGCACGCGCGCCTCGGGGACCGCGGTCAAGTTCGCGGCGGCTCGCGTGCTGAGCTCGGCGTGAATCTCGATCGAGCGCGTCGAGCTCGCGAGAAGGCCCAGGCACGCGCTGAGATAGCCCGTCCCGGTACCGATCTCCAGAGCAACGTCCGACACGTTGACGCCGAGGGCCTGCAGTATCCGGCCCTGGATCTTGGGCGCGAGCATGCTTTGGCCGCAGCCGATCGGCAGCGGCGCATCGGCGAACGCGAGGTCACGATAGGCACCGGGCACGAAGGCTTCGCGCGGAACAGCCGCAATCGCATCGAGCACGCGCGGGTCGAGCACCTCCCACGTGCGAATTTGCTGATCCACCATCTGCTGTCGAGCCGCCAGAGTATCCATGGTTTCCTTGTCGATTAACCCGCTGATTATGGTCAATTTCTGCAGGCTTGGCCATGCCTGTGGGGTATTCTCTCAATCGCAGACGATCAAGACGCGCCCAACAGGGGGGGCCTACACAAAGCGTCGCAGGAATCGCAACCGAGGTCATCGTTGATTTTGTCTCCTCTTGCCCTATTGCTCTTGACCTCAGCCATCGTAGCCGTGGGTGTGAGCGTGCTGTTGCGCTGGAAGCGCCGTCAGGAACAGGCGGTCGCCGATTTCTCGAAGCAATTGCAAGCCCTCACCAGCGCGGATCTCCCCGCGGGACGCATCGGCATCGCCCAAAGTTCCGAGCCGCTCGGGCAGCTGGGCGGTGCCATCAATCGATTGCTCGACGACCTCGACCAGCGCGGCACACGCCTGAAGGATCGCGAGCAGCTCTTCCAGCGCCTGGTCGAGACGGTGCACGACGCGGTGCTGGTACACCGCGAGAACATCGTGTTCGCCAACGCCCGCTTTCTCGACATGCTCGGGATGAGTGCCGGCGAGGTGGTCGGCAAGTCGCTCGCGGAGTTCGCAGCGCCGGAATACGTCGACCTGGTGCAAAGCAATCTGCGCCGGCGTCTCGCCGGCGAGCCCGCGGCCGAGCGCTACGAGATCGAGCTGGTCGGCAAGCACGGAGAGGTGAGCCGCGTCGAGCTCTCGAGCACCATCATCGAAAGCGCCGGTGCGCCGGCGCTGCTCCTCACGGCGCTCGAGATGCTGCCGAGCGTGGCGAACGAACCGGCGCCGCCACGGCCGCGCGCGATGGTCACGCTCGATGCGATGGGGGAAAGCGTGATCACGGTCGATGCGGAGGGACGGATCGACTACATCAATCACGCGGCCGCGACGCTCCTCGGTCAAAGCATCGACCAGGTCCTCGGCAAGACCTTTCCGGACGTCGCCTCACTGGTGGATGAGACCGACCGCCGCTCGCTCGGAGATCCCGTACGCAAGGCGCTCGCGACCGGCGGGCGCGTCACCATGGGCAAGCGCGCGGTGCTCGTGCCCGTCAACGGCTTGCTCGAGCGCTCGGTCGAGATCAGCGTGACGCCGCTCAAATCCAACGGCACCGATTTTCCGCTCGGGCTCGTGCTCGTGATGCACGACACGAGCGAGATGCGCGGACTTACGCGGCAGATGAGCTATCAGGCGAGCCACGACGCCTTGACCGGCCTCGTCAACCGCCGGGAGTTCGAGCGGCGGCTGCGCGAAGCCATGGATGCGGCGCAGACCGGCGATTCGGCGCACGCGCTGTGCTACCTCGATCTCGATCGATTCAAGGTCGTGAACGACACCTGCGGACATACGGCGGGCGACAACATGTTGCGCGAGGTCGCCACCATCATCAAGGATGCCGTACGCGACTCCGACACCGCGGGCCGCATCGGCGGCGATGAATTCGCGCTCCTGCTCGTGGGCTGCCCGCTCGAGAAGGCGCGCCAGATCGCCGACGATGTGGTGCGCGCGGTCAACGACTACCGCTTCATCTGGAAGGACAAGATATTCAACATCGGTGTGAGCATCGGACTGGTCGAGATCGGCCGCGGCGGGGGCTCGATCGAGGACATCATGAATTCCGCGGATTCGGCGTGCTATGTCGCGAAGAAGCAGGGCGGGGTGCACGTGCACGTGTACTCCGCGCGCGAGGAAGCGAACGCCCGTCACAGCGGCGAGATCCACTGGCTGCAGAAGCTGCAGGGCGCGCTGCGCGACAATCGATTCGAGCTCTACTACCAGCCCATCGTGCCGGCGCAGAGCAACGTCGAGCGCGGCCCGGCACTCGAGGTGTTCATACGTCTCGAGGCCGAGGCCGGGCAACCGAGCTCACCGCCGGCGGAGTTCATTCGCGCCGCGGAGCGCTACCGGCTGATGCCTCACGTCGACCGCTGGGTGGTGCAGGCCGTGCTGTCTGCGCTCGGCCGCGGGGGCATGCGGCTGCCGCCCGGGCGCAGCGTCGCGATCAACATCTCCGGCCAGACCTTGGGCGACGCCGAGTTCCTGGAGTTCGTCGTCGATTGCTTCGATCACACCGGTGCGAACCCCGGCGACATCTGCTTCGAGGTGACCGAAAGCGCGGTGGTCGCGAATCTCGATCATGTGCGCCGCTTCATCGCCGTGCTGCACGGCATGGGCTGCGAGTTCGCGCTCGATGACTTCGGCTCGGGGCTCTCCTCGTTCGCCACATTGAAAACGCTGCCCATGGATTATCTCAAGATCGACGGCTCCTTTATCGCCAACCTCGCCGTCGATACGGTGAATCAGGCGATGGTGGGCGCCATGATCGAGCTGTCGAGGAGCCTGCGATTCCGCATCGTTGCCGAGCAGGTCGAGGATCAGCTCTCGCTCGATACGGTCAAGCAGATGGGCATCGACTTCGTCCAAGGATTCTTCATCGGCCGGCCCCAGCCGCTGTCGATCACGCCTCTGCCTCTGCAAATCAACACCTTATAACCGCCGGGCAGGCGCTCATAACAAACTACTATGGCTTTTCCCCCGCGCTTAGGAGGAAAATTCGCTCATTCCCGCAAAAGTCGAGGTGTCGCATGCCCATCTATGAAGACAACACGAAGTCCATCGGCCACACGCCGCTCGTGCGCATCAACCGGCTGGACGCCACGAGCTCTGCGACGGTTCTCGGCAAGATCGAAGGCCGCAATCCCGCCTACTCGGTGAAGTGCCGTATCGGCGCCGCCATGGTGTGGGATGCGGAGGAGCGCGGTGTGCTCAAGCCCGGCATGTCCGTGGTCGAGGCCACCAGCGGCAACACCGGCATCGCGCTCGCCTATGCGGCCGCCGCCCGAGGCTACGGTTGCGTGCTGACCATGCCCGAGACCATGAGCATGGAGCGGCGCAAAGTGCTGATCGCCTTCGGGGCCAAGCTCGTGCTCACGCCCGGGGCGAAGGGCATGAAGGGCGCCATCGCCAAGGCCGAGGAGCTGGCCGCCGCGGATCCGAGCCAGTACCTCTTGATGCGCCAGTTCGACAATCCGGCGAATCCGGGGATTCACGAGCGCACCACCGGACCGGAGATCTGGAACGACACGGAGGGCAAGATCGACGTGCTGGTGAGCGGCGTCGGCACCGGCGGCACATTGACCGGCGTGTCGCGCTACATCAAGCACACCAAGGGCAAGAAGATCCTCACCGTGGCGGTCGAGCCGACCAACTCGCCGGTGATCAGCCAGACGCTCGCGGGCCAAACTCCGACTCCCGCCCCGCACAAGATCCAGGGAATCGGCGCCGGCTTCATTCCGAAGAATCTCGATCTGTCGCTGGTCGACCGGGTGGAGCAGGTGAGCAACGAGGAGGCGATCGCGGTGGCGCGCGCGCTGGCCCGCGAGGAGGGCCTGCTCTGCGGGATTTCGTGTGGCGCCGCGATGACCGCGGCGTTGCGCCTCGCCCGCGAGCCCGCGTACGCGGGCAAGACGATCGTCGCGATTTTACCGGATGCCGGCGAGCGCTATCTGTCGGGCGCGCTGTTCGAGGGCTTGTTCGAGGACGTCGAGAAGATGCAGGCGGTCGCCTGAGGGGTCCATGACCACCGCGGCCCCAACGAAGTCCGGCCATCGCGGGCTCGAGCCGCTCGGCGAAGAGCTGCTCGAGAGCTATCTCACCGATCGGCGGGCGAGCCGTATCGCGCGCCGCTACCTGCCCTCGCGCGAGGTGATCGCCGAGATTCTGCAACGGGTGCTCGACCTCATGTACCCCGGGTATTTTGGGCGCGGCGACTTGAGCTACGAGAATCTCGGCGACTACGTCGCACAGGCGCTCGCCGACCTGGCGCCGCGGATCGAGCGGGAAATGGAGCACTGCCTGTGTTACGGACGCGAGCGCGAGGCGAGCGCCGAGTTCGGTGAATGCGCGCCCCGGGCGCGCGAGCTCACCCAGGTCTTTCTGCGCCGCCTTCCCGAGATCCGCGCCTTCCTGGTGCGCGACGTCCAGGCCGCGTTCGACGGCGATCCGGCCGCCACCAACCTCGACGAGGTGATTCTCGCCTATCCCGGCGTACTCGCCGTCAGCGTCTACCGCATCGCGCATGCGCTCTATGATCTCGGCGTGCCGATGATGGCGCGCATCATGACCGAATGGGCGCATTCCAAGACCGGCTGCGACATCCATCCGGGGGCAAAAATCGGGGGCGGCTTCTTCATCGACCACGCCACCGGCGTGGTGATCGGCGAGACCACGGAGATCGGGGAAGGCGTCAAGCTCTACCAGGGCGTGACCTTAGGCGCGCTGTCCCTGCCGAAGGATCCGGCCGGGCACATCATCCGCGGACGCAAGCGCCATCCCACCGTCGAGGATGGCGCGACGCTGTACGCGAACGCCACCGTCCTCGGCGGTCAGACCGTGGTGGGGGCGAACAGCGTCATCGGCGGTTCGGTCTTCTTGACCCGCAGCATCCCGCCGCGCTCGCGCGTATCGCTCAAGGAGCCGGATCTGCGCGTCGCCTCGCGTGACGGGGCAGCCGAGCCGGACGCGATCTACTTCGATATCTGAAGGCCCGCTCGGCGGGCGGCGTCCGCTGCGTTCAAATCAGGTGAGCTTGGCGAGCAGCGGCACCAGCAGAAGGGCCACGATATTGATGATCTTGATCAGCGGATTGATCGCGGGGCCGGCCGTGTCCTTGTAGGGATCGCCGACCGTGTCGCCGGTCACCGCGGCCTTATGGGCATCCGAGCCTTTGCCGCCGAAGTGGCCTTCCTCGATGTATTTCTTCGCGTTGTCCCATGCACCGCCGCCGGTGGTCATCGAAATCGCCACGAACAAGCCGGTGACGATGGTACCGATCAGCAGGCCGCCGAGGGCGAGCACGCCGCTGCCGGGACCCATGAGCAGATTGACCACGAGGACGAGGATGATCGGCACCACGATCGGCAGCAGCGAGGGCACGATCATTTCCTTGATGGCGGCTCGCGTCAGCATGTCGACCGCGCGCGAGTAGTCGGGCTTCGCAGTGCCTTCCATGATGCCCTTGATCTCGCGGAACTGACGGCGCACCTCGTTCACGACCGAGCCGGCTGCCCGCCCGACGGCCTCCATCGCCATGGAAGCGAAGAGGTACGGTATCAGTCCGCCAATGAACAGGCCGATGATCACCGCCGGATTCGACAGATCGAACGCGCTCGCATGTCCGGTGACCACCTCGAGTTTGTGGGTGTAGTCCGCAAACAGCACGAGCGCCGCCAGGCCCGCCGAGCCGATGGCATATCCTTTGGTGACCGCCTTGGTGGTGTTGCCGACCGCGTCCAAAGGATCGGTGATGTCGCGCACTTTCTTGTCCAGGCCCGCCATCTCGGCGATGCCGCCGGCGTTGTCCGTGATCGGTCCGTAAGCGTCGAGCGCGACGATCATGCCGGTCATGGAGAGCATGGCGGTGGCGGCGATCGCGATGCCGTACAGCCCTTCGAGCCGATAGGAGGCCCAGATGCTCAGGCATACGGCGATTACCGGCAGCGCGCAGGCTTTCATGGAGACGCCCAAGCCGGCGATGATGTTGGTGGCGTGACCGGTTTGCGAGGCGGCGGCCACGTGCTGCACCGGACCGTACTCGGTTGCCGTGTAGTACTCCGTGATCACGATCATGGCCGCGGTGAGCGCAAGGCCGACGAGCGTGCAGAGCCACATGCTCATGGCGTGCTCTCCCATGATCTGCCGCGACACGAAATAGAACGCGATCGCCGAGATCACACCCGAGACGATGACGCCTTTGTAGAGGGCGTTCATGATTTTGCCGCCCTCGCGCGTCGAGACGAAGAACGTGCCGACGATCGAGGAGACGATGGAGATGGCACCGAGGATCAACGGGAACAGCACCGCCGTCTGGCCGAGGAGCAGGCCGCCGAGCAGCATGGTTGCGACCAGCGTGACGGCGTAGGTCTCGAACAGATCGGCCGCCATGCCGGCGCAGTCGCCGACGTTGTCGCCGACGTTATCCGCGATCACCGCCGGATTGCGCGGATCGTCCTCGGGGATTCCGGCTTCCACCTTGCCCACGAGGTCGGCGCCGACATCCGCGCCCTTGGTGAAGATGCCGCCGCCCAGGCGCGCGAAGATCGAGATCAGGGAGCCGCCGAACGCGAGGCCCACGAGGGAGCGCAGCGCGTCCTCCGTGTCGCCGAGCAGGCGGCGCATGATGAGGTAGTAACCCGCGACGCCGAGAAGCCCCAGACCCACCACCAGCATGCCGGTGATCGCCCCGCCGCGGAATGCGACTTGCAGGGCGGCGTTGATGCCGTTGTTCGCGGCTTGCGCGGTGCGCACGTTGGCGCGCACCGAGATGTTCATCCCGATGTATCCGGCGAGACCGGAGAAAACCGCACCCACCGCGAAGCCGCCCGCCGTCGCCCAGTCGAGAAACATGCCGAGCAGCACGAACAGGATGACGCCGACGATGGCGATGGTGGTGTATTGCCGGTTGAGGTAGGCGCGCGCGCCCGCCTGTACGGCGGCGGCGATTTCCTGCATCCGGGCGTTGCCGGCCGGCTGCTTCAATATCCACTGAACGGAAAATGCGCCGTAAATGATCGCGAGAATGCCGGCACCGATGGCCAGAAACAAGGCGTTATCAAGGGTCATTAGAATGATCTCGAAGGACTTATGTTGTTGAAAGCTAAGGATTTATTGAACTTGGCGGCGCAAGATCATACCACAAAGCCCTGGCGCAGGCGCTTCGCGACGCTCGCGCCTTTGAGGGCGACGTAGCGCGGCAGGCCGTCTTTGTAGGGGGGATAGTCTTCGCCGCCGATGAGCGGCAGCAGGTAGCGGCGGCAGGCCGGCGTGATGCCGAATCCGTCGGCCGTGATGAAGTTGCGCGGCACCTTCTTTTCCTGGTTGGCGATGGCGGCAAGCGGCGCCTCGCCGATGCTCCAGCGATACGGCGAGGATGATTTGCGCACGATCGTCGGCATGACCGCGTTCTTGCCCTTCAAAGCGAATTCAACCGCGGCCTTGCCCACGGCGTAGGCCTGTTCGACGTCCACTTTGGAGGCGATGTGCCGCGCGGAGCGCTGCAGGTAGTCGGCGACCGCCCAGTGAAACTTGTAGCCGAAGGCCTCCTGAGTCATCTGCGCGACCACGGGTCCGACGCCGCCGAGCTGCGCGTGGCCGAAGGCGTCCTTCGTGCCCGCCTCGGCGAGGAATTTGCCATCGGCGCCGCGCACTCCCTCGGAGACGACGACCACGCAATAGCCGTAGGACTCGACGCTCGATTTGACCTTGCTCAAAAAGGCCGCGCGGTCGAACGCGATTTCGGGAAACAGGATAATGTGCGGCGCATCCCCCGCACGCTCCCCGGCAAGGCCGCCCGCCGCGGCGATCCAGCCCGCGTGCCGGCCCATGACCTCGAGCACGAACACCTTGGTCGAAGTGCGCGCCATCGACAGCACGTCGAGCGCCGCCTCGCGCGTCGCCACGGCGATGTACTTGGCCGCGGAGCCGAAACCGGGGCAGCAATCGGTCACCGCCAGATCGTTGTCCACCGTCTTCGGCACACCGATGCAGACGATCGGATAGCCCATCCGGGCCCCCATCTCCGCCACCTTGTGGGCGGTGTCCATGGAATCGTTGCCGCCGTTGTAAAAGAAGTAGCCGATGTCGTGCGCGCGGAAGACTTCGATCAGGCGCTCGTACTGCGCGCGACTCTTGTCGAGTCCGCCGAGCTTGTAGCGCGCCGAGCCGAACGCGCCGCCCGGTGTATGGCGCAGGGCGCGCACGGTCGCGGCGCTCTCCTTGCCGGTATCGATCATGTCCTCGGTGAGCGCGCCGACGATGCCGTGGCGGCCCGCATAGAGCTTGCCGATCTTGCCGCGATGCTTGCGGACCGTCTCGATGACGCCGCAGGCGGAAGCGTTGATCACGGCGGATACGCCGCCCGACTGGGCATAGAAGGCATTCTTGGTTCGCTTCATGATTGGGGTGCCGCGGTTACAGCGCCGCAGGATAGCCGATCGGGCGGCGCCAGGCACAGCCCGCGCGCGAAGCGCGGCGTTTGACGGTGGCACCCGGCGCGGGTAGGTTAGCGCGCTTTCACGCGCGGAGAATCATGCGAATAATCCTGTTGGGCGCGCCCGGATCCGGCAAGGGAACACAGTCCCAAAAGCTCGTGGATGCCTACGGCGCGCCGCAAATATCGACCGGCGACCTGCTGCGCGATGCGGTGAGCAAGGGGACGGCGCTCGGGCTGAAGGCGAAGGCCGCCATGGAAGCCGGCAAGCTCGTGGACGATGCCACGGTCCTCGGCATGATCCGCGAGCGGATGACGCAGCCCGATGTCCAAAAGGGCTTCATCCTGGATGGCTTTCCGCGCAACATCGCTCAGGCCGAGGCGTTGGGGCGGCTCCTCGACGAGCTCAAGCTCCCGCTCGAGGCCGTGGTGCTCCTCAATCTCGACCTCAAAGTGCTCTTCAAGCGTCTCACGGGCCGGCGGATCTGCGAGGGCTGCGGCCGGGTCTTCAATATCTACACCGCGCCCGATGCCCTGCTCCGGTGCGACAAGTGCGGCGACAAAGCGCGGCTCATCCAGCGGCCCGACGACCGCGAAGAGGTCATCGGCAAGCGGCTCGAGGTGTTCGAAGGGCAGACCAAGCCGCTCATCCAGCATTATCAGCAAGCAGGGCTGCTGCGCATCGTGGATGCCGATGCGGACGTCGACACGGTGTTCAAGAGCATTCAACGCGCGGTCGAAGGCGGCGCCCCGCCGAATTGAGGGCGAGCGCGCGCCTTTAGCCGAGGGTCTCGAGCAGCTTCTCCCCGATCTCCGCACGCCGCCAGCCCGAGAGCGCAGAGACGCCCCGCTCCCCCATCGCAAGTGCCTTGAGCTCGCCCCTCGTCGCCAGGATCTCGGCGCTGATGCCGAGCTTCGCGGCGTGCGCATCGACCACCGCGGCGAGGCGCTCGGCAAGCGCCTTCTGCTGCGGGGTCGGCCGCAGGTCCTCGGCCGGGGCCGCGCTCTCGCCGTCCAGGACCGCGCCGCTCAGCTCCTCGAGCAAACTTTCGGCCAGCGCCTCGCTCATCGGCCGCCGGGACGAGAGTGCCGCGGCGAGTGCAGCCGCCGTCGGCGGCAGGCTTTCGGCGGTCTGGAACAATGCCTCGTCGGTGAGCACCCAGCCTCGGGGCAAATTGCGCTGCCGCGCGGTCTTCTCGCGCCATGCGGCAAGCACCTTCGCCCGCGCACGGATGGCCGGCGGGAGTTTGCGCAACGCGCGCAGGCGCTTCCATGCGTCCGCGGGATCGGGCTCGTAGAGCAGCGGGTTCTCCAGGGCGCGGCAATCCTCGATTACCCACGGCTCGCGCCCGAGCGAGCGCAGCCGCTCGCTCAGACGATCCGCGATCTCGTTCAGGTACGCGACGTCGTCGGCCGCATACTCGAGCTGCGCCGGCGTGAGCGGACGCCGCGACCAGTCGGTGCGCGTCTGCCCCTTGGGCAGGCTCACATCGAGCAGCGTTTTTACGAGATCCGCGTAACCGATCTGCGGTTTCAGCCCGATGCAACCGGCGGCGATCTGCGTGTCGAAGACCGGAGCGATCACGCGCGCGGGGCCGTGCTTCACGTTCAGATAGAGCGCCTCGAGATCCTGGCGGGCGGAATGGATGACCTTGCGCGAAGCGCAGGTGAGGGCGGGTACCAGGGGCTCGAGACTGCAGCGCAGCGGGTCGACGCACCAGATATCCGCGCCCGCGGAGAGCTGCAGCAGACACAGCCCGGGAAAGAATGTTCGCTCGCGCATGAATTCGGTATCGAGGCCGATCGAGGCGGAGTGCTCGAGGGCTCGCGCGAGCCCTTGCAGCTCCTCGTCCCGCTCGATCCAAATCACATCAGGCATGCCGTCGATCCAGTACAATTTGACGACTCATTATGACCGAATCGAGCGATGCTGAGATTTGCAAAAGCTTTTTTGGACATCGCGCTCTGGCGTAAGTCCCCGGGCGAGCTTCCGGCCTCGGTGCTGCTGCTGTGTCTGGTCGCCGCCGCGGCGACGCTGCTCGAGGTGATCGGTGCGCTGCTGCCGCTCGCACCGCCGGGCGAGATCCTCATGCGCGTCGCGCTGTCCGTGGGCCTGCCGCTCCTGTTCGCGTGGGTGGTGCTGGCAATCGCCCGGCAGCGCCAGCGATTTCTGCAGACCGGGACGGCGCTCCTCGGCGTGGCCGTGCTCGCGGAGCTGGTGCTTTATCCGCTCGGCTCGCTGCTGAACTTCATCGGCTTCGAAGGCCCTTTCTCGCTTCCGGTCGGCGTGCTTCTTTTGATCGGTCTCATCTGGTACCTGCTGGCGTGCGCGAACATCTGGCGCGCGGCGCTCGATGCGAGGCTCGGTCTGGGAGCGGCCATCAGCGTGGGTTATCTGCTGCTGTCCATGATGCTGGAGCAGCAGCTCTTGCCGAAGTCCTGACCATGCACGTGCATATTCTGGGGATCGCGGGGACGTTCATGGGCGGCGTCGCGGCTATCGCGAAGGCCGCGGGTCACCGCGTTACGGGCTCCGACCTGAACGTCTATCCGCCGATGAGCGATCAGCTGACCGCGCTCGGCATCGAGTTCATCCAGGGCTATGGCGCCGAGCAGCTCGATCTCGACCCCGACATCGTGGTGGTCGGGAATGCCTTGAGCCGCGGGCGCCCGGTGATCGAGGCGCTGCTCGACCGCGGCACACCCTACGTTTCCGGACCGCAGTGGCTCGCCGAAAACGTGCTGGCGGGCCGTCACGTGCTGGCGGTCGCGGGCACCCACGGCAAGACGACGACCGCAAGCATGCTCGCCTGGATTTTGGAGCACGCCGGCCTCGCGCCGGGCTTCCTGATCGGCGGCGTGCCGAGCAACTTCGACGTGACGGCGCGCCTCGGCGGCGGGGCGCACGCCTCCCCGCATTTCGTGATCGAGGCGGATGAATACGACACCGCGTTCTTCGACAAGCGCGCCAAGTTCGTCCACTACCGCCCGCGCACGCTGATCCTCAACAACCTCGAATACGACCACGCCGACATCTATCCCGACGTCGCCTCGATCCGGCGGCAATTCTCGCTGCTGCTGCGGATGGTCCCGGCCCGCGGCCGCATCGTGCAGAATGCCGGCGACAAGGAGCTCGAGGCCGTGATCGCAGCGGGCTGCTGGACGCCGCGCGAGACCTTCGGGCTGCATCAGGACGCCTTCTGGGGGGCGACACCCGAGCCGGGTTCCTCGTGGGGCGCGTTCACGGTGCATCGCGAGCGCCGCCCCGTGGCGCAGGTGCGCTGGCAGCTCCTCGGCGAGCACAATGTGATGAATGCGCTCGCAGCGATTGCCGCCGCCGACCACGTGGGAATCGCGCCCGAGCGCGCGGCGCTCGCGCTCACCCAGTTCCGCGGCGTCAAGCGGCGGATGGAGGTGCGCGGCGTGGTCGGGGGCGTCACCGTCTACGACGATTTTGCGCATCATCCCACTGCAATCGAGACCACGCTCGCGGGCCTGCGCGCGCGCGTGCCGGATGCGCGCATCATCGCGGTGCTCGAGCCGCGGTCGAACACCATGAAGCTCGGCGTGCATCGCGACGAGCTCGCACCCGCCCTCGCGGCGGCCGACAGCGCGTGGTTTCTGAGATCGCCGGATCTCGGCTGGGACTTGGCCGCCGCGCTCGCCCCGCTGGGCGCGCGCGCGCACATCGGCGGCAGCGTCGAGGCGCTGGTGGCCGCCATTGCCGCCGACGTGCGGCCGGGAGATCAAGTGCTCGTCATGAGCAACGGCGGATTCGGGGGCCTGCACGAGAAGCTGCTGGCGGCGCTGCGCGCACGCGGTCCGGCGTGAGCGACGCCGCGGTGACGCAGATCCCGCTGTTTCCGCTTCGGATCGTGCTGTTTCCGGACGGCCCGTTGCCGCTGCGCATTTTCGAGACGCGCTACTACGACATGGTGCGCCGGTGCATGCGCGAGGGGCACGGATTCGGGGTGGTGCTGATCCGCGAGGGCCACGAGGTGGGCGCCGCCGACGTCCAGGTGCACGAGGTGGGGACGATGGCGGAAATCAGGGATTTCCATCAGCTCTCGGACGGGCTGCTGGGATTGTCCTGCGTCGGGCGCCGGCGCTTTCGGATCATCGGGCGCAGCCGTCAAGCGGACGGGCTGCATCTGGGCGAGGTGCGGATCCTGGAGGACCAGCCCTCCTTGCCCGTGCCGGCGCGTCATGCGCGTCTGCCCGCGCTGCTCAAGAACGTGCTGCCGCAGCTCGGCGAGGCGTATGCGACGATCGAGATGCGGCTCGATGACGCGGCGTGGGTCGGCCACCGGCTGGCGGAGATCCTGCCGATCCCGCTCGAGGACAAGCAAAGCTATCTCGAGATCGATGACCCGCTCGAGCGGCTGGATAAGCTCGCCTTGCTGGCACCGGTGGCGTCGCCGGAGGCGTAAGGCACCCACACGGTGCGCGTCGCCCAGAGCGCGATTGCGATGGCGGCGCACCAGGGCAGCATCCAGTAGCCGAGCAGCCCATCGACGCGCCCCACCCATGCGGAATGCACGGCCCCCGAGCCGCTGGCTTCCTGCAAGATCCGCAGCACCGCCACCCAGCCGGCGTGCAGGCCGACGGCGGCGGCGATGTTGCCCGTGAGGATGCGCGTGAGACTCAGGACCGCGCCCACGGCCGTCCACGCCAGCAACGAATCGAGCACGCTGGTGAAGTCGGCGAGCGGCGCGAACGATCGCGCCAGCAGGTAAAAGCCGCTCGCCCAGTGCGGCGCATCGACATGAGTCTTCGCAAAGAAATGCAGCACGGCGAACAGCGGCGCCGTACATACGAGGGCGCTCCATTCGCCTGCCTCGCGCGCGATCGCGCTGTGCAGCGCGCCGCGCATCACCGTCTCCTCGATCAATGCCACCGCGATCCCGGAGGAGAGCGCGATGAGCGCGAGGTGCAGGAGGCGCGCCGGGGCGAGCAACGCCGCCGGATCCGGCACGATGCGGATGCCCTGCGTGAGCAGGAATGCGGCGCCTGCGCCGGCGGTGAGGATGCCGAAGAGGCCGCACTGCAAGGCGACCATGCAAAAGCGGCCCCGCGGCAGGCCGTAACCCAGGTCGCGACGGTTCGCGACGCCGAAGCGCTTGCACCAGTAGGCGAGCGCGGCCAGGGCCGCGAGCATCGCGATGCGCCCATAAACGCGGTGGAACGGCCACGGCGCGATGCGCGAGGTCAGCTCGAAGACCGGATATGCAATCGCCGCCGCGGCAAGACCGGCCGCGATCAACACTCCGAGGAAGGATGCGAAAGCCCGCACGTCGAGGCGCCCCGGTGCGCGCCTCTAGGAGCGAAGACTCTGAAACGTCTTCAACGCCGCCGCGACGGTCACGTCGATGTCCTCGGAAGAATGAGCCGCCGACACGAATCCGCACTCGAACGCCGAAGGCGCGAAGTAAATGCCTTCCTCGAGCATGCGATGGAAAAATCGCTTGAAGCGTTCGGTGTCGCACGCCATCACTTTGGAGAAACGGTCCACCTGCCGCTCCCCGGTGAAGAAAAACCCGAACATGCCGCAGACATGATTGGTCGCGAGCGGGATGCCGGCGCTCGCGGCGGCGCCGGCGAGCCGCTGCACGAGCCTGTCGGTGGTCGCATTCAGCCGCTCGTAAAAGCCCGCTGCCGCGATCAGATCGAGCGTGGCGAGACCGGCCGCCATGGCCACGGGATTCCCCGAGAGGGTGCCCGCCTGATAGACCGGGCCCAGAGGGGCCAATTGCTCCATGATCTCGCGCCGCCCGCCAAAGGCGCCGACCGGCATGCCGCCGCCGATGATCTTGCCGAGCGTGGTCAGATCGGGCCGTATGCCGTAGAGCTCCTGAGCGCCACCCCGGGCCACGCGAAAGCCCGTCATCACCTCGTCGAAAATGAGAAGGGCGCCCGAGCGGTCGCATTCCTGGCGCAGCGTCTCGAGAAACCCCGGCGCGGGCGGAACGCAATTCATGTTGCCCGCGATGGGCTCGACGATGACACAGGCGATCTGCGCACCGAGCTCGCGAAACGCGTCGCGCACCTGATCCGGGTCGTTGAAGCTCAAGGTGACGGTATGCGCGGCCAGCTCGCGCGGGACGCCCGGCGAGGTGGGCACGCCGAACGTCAAGGCGCCCGAGCCGGCCTTGATGAGCAGCGAATCGGAATGGCCGTGATAACAGCCCTCGAACTTCACGATGGTGTCGCGCGAGGTGAATCCGCGTGCCAGGCGAATCGCGCTCATGGTCGCCTCGGTGCCCGAGCTGACGAAGCGGACCAGCTCGATCGAGGGGACGAGCTCGGTGACACGCCGCGCGAGGCGCGTCTCGAGCTCCGTCGGCGCGCCGAAGGACAGGCCATCGGCCGCCACCCGCTGGACCGTGGCGATGACCTCCGGATGCGCATGCCCCAGGATCATCGGGCCCCACGAGCCCACATAGTCGATGAAATGCCGGCCGTCCGCCGCCGTCACGCGAGCGCCTGCGGCCTTCTTCAGAAAGATCGGCTCGCCGCCGACGCCGCGGAAGGCGCGCACCGGCGAATTCACGCCTCCCGGAATGTACCGGCAGGCTTCTTGATACAGACTCATCCTCTCCCCCGTCATTTAGCCAGTGCCGCGAGCGGGAAGCTGAGCCGCACCTCGAAGCCGCCGCCGGCGCAGTTGTCGGCCCGTGCCGTCCCCCCGTGCGCTTTCATGACCTGGGAGGTGATGGCAAGACCGATGCCCTCGCCGCCGGTGTCTCGATCGCGCGATTCGGCCACGCGATAAAAGGGCTCGAAAATGCGCTCGAGCTCGCTCGCGGGCACACCCGGCCCCCGATCGCGGACCGCCACCGTGAGCCCCGCATCGTCCCGCTCGATCGCCACATCCACCGGCGCACCCTCGGGACTATAGCGCACTGCATTGCGCAGCACGTTTTCGATCGCGCTTCGCAGCAGATCGCGGTTGCCGTTGATCAAGGTCCGCGCGGCGCCGCGGGTCTCGACGCGGCAGCCCTTGGCGGCGCCCTCGAAGTTCGCATCGCGCACGACTTCCTCGATTACCTCGTCCACATCGAAGGTCTCGCGCTCGAACGGCGCGTCGGCGCCGGTGAGCTTCGCGAGCTTGAGCACCTGGCTGATCAGCGCATCCAGGCGCTCGATTTCCCGCTCCAGCCGGTCGAGCTGGCGCGCGAGATCGGCGCTCGGCTGGCGCGCGAGTCCGAGCGCGAGGCGCATCCGCGCAAGCGGCGAGCGCAGCTCGTGCGATATGTCGCGCAGCAGCCGCGTGATGGCGCTGCGGTTGGCGCGCAGCCGGTCGGCCATGGCATCGAAATCACGCGCAAGCACCGCGAGCTCGTCCTTGCGGCCCTCGAGGCCGGCGCTCACGCGCACATCGAGGCTCTCGCCGGCGAGCGCTCGGGCGCCTTCCTGGATCCGCCGGATCGGAGCGCTCAAGTGCTGTGCGAGCCACCAGCTTGCGAACGCGCTCACCACGAGCGCAATGCACAGGATGCGAAGGGAAATGCCCGGCAAGCTGAGCGCACCGAAGATGCTCGGCCGGTGCGGCACGAGCATCACGGTGTAGGCCGTGCCGTCGGGCGCGACGATCTGCGGCAGCACGCGCTGCGGACGAAAGTTGCCATGGCCGCGCGGCGGCGCGCCGGGCGGCTCTCCCGGTGGTCCCCCGGGAGGCGGGCGCGCGGACGGAGGGCCTGCGAACGGGGGGGCTCCGGGGTCGGTCTCGGAGATCGAATCGCGGAAGAATTCCAGCCGCCGCGCGGCGCTCTCGGAGAGGCTCCGCCCGAGAATGTCCTCTCCGCCCGGACCGATGATGTACAGATCACGATCGGGCGTGACGTGCTCGTTCGCGGAGAGCCACTTGCGCAGCGCCGGGATGCCGCCCTTCGCAAGCACTTCGGAGGCTTGCAGGGCCATCGCCGGCCGGCGCTGGAACTCGCGCGACTCGTAGTCGCGAGCCGCCACGGTGAACGTCACGGCGATGCTGCCGGCGACGATGATCGCCATGGCAACCCAGAACAGCACGAAAATCCGTACGAAGAGACTATGCATGGCGCAGCTTAAGGCGGCGCGCAGGTCAGTGTGTAGCCCGAACCTCGCACGTTCTTGATCTCAGGGTTCCTGCCGGGCTCGAGGTCGAGCTTGCGGCGCAAATTGCTGATGTGGGTGTCGATGCTGCGATCGTAGGGAACGAGCTTGCGGCCGAGCGCCTGTTCGGTCATGGACTCGCGCGATATCACCTGGCCCGCCGACCGCATCAAGATCTCGAGCACCCGAAACTCCGCGCCGGTGAGCGTGATCGTGCGGTCGGCGACACGCACCTGATGCATCCCCGAGTGCAGAACGATGGGGCCGACGGTGATCTCCTCCGCGGTCGCGCCGCGCGCCGGACGGCTGCTCGAGCGGCGCAGGATGGCGCGGATGCGCGCCACCAGCTCGCGCGGATTGAACGGCTTCGACAGATAGTCGTCGGCGCCGAGCTCGAGGCCGACGATGCGGTCGACGTCGTCGCCGCGCGCGGTCAGCATGAGGATCGGCGTGTCGTAGCCGGCGCCGAGCTTGCGGAGCACGTCGAAGCCGCCGACGCTCGGCAGCATCACGTCCAAAATCAGGATCTCGAAATCGTTCACCTTGAGCTCGCTCAGCGCATCGCCCCCGTCGTGCACGCTCTTCACCTCGAAGTGCTCGGCGCTCAGGTATTCGGTGAGCATTTGACAAAGCTCGCGATCATCATCGACCAACAGCACGCGCGGCTGCGATCCGCCTTCCGATTTCGAGAGCGTGCTTGCCATATCCTCGTGTCCCATGATTCCAGTGTCCCGCCATCATCCGGCGTAGTAAACGAATTGACAATTCTTTGCATGCATTCACGCAACATTGCGTCAACACACCGGCGGCTGCAGCCGTTTTAAACGTAGACTGATCTCACTGTAATTCTAGGAGGCTCTTTATGTTTACCCTGCGGAAAGTCGTTCCTGTTCTCTGTATCACGGCCTCGCTGTCGGGACTGGCGGCGTATGCGGCCACCACCACTCCGGCGACGGAGACCGCGAGCACAGGCGCGCAGCACTGGCATGGACGTCATCATCACGGATTCATGGGCATGGTCATGCACAAGCTCAACCTGACGGACGCTCAGAAGGCGCAGGTCAAGACGATCATGTCCGGTTACAAGGGTCAGTTCGAGTCGCTGCGCGCGAGCTCGAAGGCAAACAGAGAGGCGCTCGCCACGACGCCGCCGACGGATGCCGGCTATGCGGCCCTGATCGCGACGGCCCAGAAAAATGCTGCGGCGCGAATCCAGCTCATGAGCGAGACCTGGTCCGACGTGTACCAGCACGCCCTCACCCAGCCTCAGCGCGACGCGATCCCGGGCATCGTGGCTGCGGCGCAAGCGCAGCGCGAGGAGCGGATGCAGGACTGGAAGGCGCAGCACTCGGGCGCCCCGTCCTCCCAGGAGTGATGGGAATCAACGCTGGACGGCGGCGACGCCGTCCTTCTTGAGAAGAGCGATCACACTGTCCTTGCCGACGAGATGAGCGCTGCCGACGATGACGAGATGATTCTTGTCGTCGTCGAGCAGCGCCTCGATCCTCGCGATCCATTTGCGATTGCGAGCCACCACGAACGACTCATAGAGTCCGCGATCGCTTCCCAGGTCCGACGCCACCTCGGTCTGCAGCCAGGCCGTGTCGCCGCGCCGCCAGGCCTTCACCATCTCGTCCACCTGCTTGGGCAGGTCGTGAGCCTGTTTGAGCGTCGACATCAGATATTCGGCTTGCGCCTCCATCGGCATTCCCTCGAACAGGGCCATTTGCTCGTGAGCGGTTTCCAGCCCCTCGACGCTCTTTCCGTCGCTCCGGGCGCGCTCCATGAAGAACATCTCGACCCCGGACTGCGCGTCGAAGCCGAGTTGCTCGAGCTGCATCTGCGTGACGGCCTCGGCAACGAACCAGGGAGCGAACTGTCCGAACAGCGATAGATCGAGACCGACGTCATGCACCAGACCCTGCGCGCGCGCGAAGCGCTCCGGTCCGATGACCTCCGCCAGGGTTTTGCCCGCGGGCAGCATCGCGCTCTGCAGCATTTCGGCCTGAACGTCGGGAGAGTCGATCTCGTTGAGGTCGATCTCCATGACGAGCGACTTCGAGTCCCGGTAAGCATCCATGATCGCGGGCGCGAGCGGATAGTCGCTCGCGCGCAGCGTGTGAATCGATCCGAGCACGTACACCGTGTTGTGCTTGCCGTGCAGCTCCCACAAGGTATGCAGCTCGCCGTCGGCCCCGCGGGCGCGCGGCGATGCAAGCGTGGCGCAGAGCAGAGCGCAAAGCGCCCATAGAGAGGACGCCGCTTTAAGGGTCCGCATCCGCGGCTTCAGCGCGCGGAGGCCGCGAGCGGCATCGACGGCGCGTCCACCCAGCGCACGCCGCTCTCCATGCTCCCATCGGGATGGAGCGCGAAACGGCGGTAGGCCGGCGGCCGCGAGTCGACCGCGAATCGGTCGCTCCCGGGGAGGAATTGCGCGCCGGTGGAGGGCGTCGCAAACAGGCGAACCGAGCCGCGCCCGCCTTCGTAATCCTGGTGCACGTGGCCCCACGCGACGGCGCGCACATGCGAATGGGCATCGATGACGCGCCAGAACTCCTCCGGATTGGCGAGACCCACGCTGTCGAGCCAGCGGCTCCCCATATCGATCGGATGGTGATGCAGGCAAACCATCGCGTGGGCGGCGCACTCACCCAGCGTGCGATCGAGCCGCTCGAGCTCGTGCTGCGTCAACCGTCCGCCCGCGCGTCCCGCGTCGTAGCTGTCGAGCATGACGAACTGCCAGCCGGCGGCCGAGTACGTGCCGCCCAGCTGAAAGGGAGGATCCGTGAGCGTTCGGCGCATGGCCTCGGGATCGTCGTGATTGCCCGGAATGCACAGCACCGGTTTGGTCAGCTCGCCGAAGATGCTGCGGAAGCGCAAATAACCGGCGGGATCGTCCTGCACCAGGTCGCCGGTCACCAGGATCGCGGCGTAGTCGGGGACGGCCGTGAGCGCATCGTCGAGCACGTTTCGCAGGCTCGAATCGGTCTCGACGCCGCGCAGCTTCGCGCTCGCGCGGCCATACAGATGCGGGTCGGTTATTTGTAGAATTTTCATACAAAAAAATGTTAGCAAAACGGGCCGCGACCGACGGTGAACTGCATCATGACGGCGGCTACGCGCCCGGCTACATAACGAGACTACGATTGTGTGAACGCGTTCCCCTCGAAGCGCGTATTCGCCGACAAACAGAGACGTGGGTCCCGATATTGATGGAGCGGCGCGCATCGGGGAGAATGGCGCCCCATTTCCTGCGGAAGAAGTCGCCATGCCCACACACCGTGAGCTCGCCAATGCCATTCGCGCTCTGACGATGGATGCCGTCCAGAAGGCCAGTTCGGGTCATATCGGCGCGCCGATGGGCATGGCCGACATTGCCGAAGTCCTCTGGCGCGACGTGCTTAAGTTCAATCCCGGCAATCCGTCCTGGTGGGATCGCGACCGCTTCGTGCTGTCGAACGGTCACGCCTCGATGCTGCTTTATTCGGTGCTGTATCTCACCGGCTACGACCTGCCGATCGAGCAGATCGAGCGTTTTCGCCAATTCGGCTCCAAGACGCCCGGTCACCCGGAGCGCGAGGCCCACCTGGGGGGTGTCGAGACCACCACCGGGCCCCTCGGCCAGGGCTTCGCGAACGCGGTCGGGATGGCCATCGCGGAGCGCTCGCTCGCGACGACCTTCAACCGGCCGGGTCATACGATCATCGATCATCATACCTATGTGTTCATGGGCGATGGCTGCATGATGGAAGGCGTTTCCCACGAAGCGGCCTCGCTCGCCGGGATGCAGAAGCTCGGCAAATTGATCGCGGTGTACGACAACAACGGCATCTCGATCGACGGCAAGGTGACCGGCTGGTTCGGCGACAACACGGCGGAGCGCTTCGAGGCCTACGGCTGGCATGTGCTGGCGAAGGTGGACGGGCAGGACCGCGATGCGGTTGCGAAAGCGTTCGCCGAGGCGCGCGCCGTCACGGACCGGCCCTCGCTGATCTGCGCGAAGACCACGATCGGCTGGGGTGCCCCGAACAAGCAGGGGACCGCCGTCATGCACGGCGAGGGCATGGGAAACGACGAAATTGCCGCTGCGCGCAAGTACCTCAAGTGGGACTCCCCGCCCTTCGTGGTCCCTGCCGACATCCGCGCGCAATGGGATCGGCGCGAGAAGGGTGGACAGGCCGAGCAGGAGTGGCGCAGCCGCTATCAGGCGTACAAGGCCGAATTTCCCGACGCGGCGGCCGAGCTCGAGCGCCGCATGCGCGGAGCGTTGCCGTCGGGATTCGACGACAAGGTGTCGGCATTCATCAAGCAGGCCCAGGAGGAAGGGAAGCCGCTTGCGACGCGACAAACCTCCAATGCGGCGCTCAACGCATTGGGCCCGGCGCTGCCGGAGCTCATCGGCGGCTCGGCCGATCTCACCCCCTCGAACGGCACGCTGCGCAAGGATTCGGTGGTCCTCACGCCGGAGGCGCCCGCAGGCAACTACATCCATTACGGGGTGCGCGAGTTCGGGATGTCGGCGATCATGAACGGCATGACCGCGCACGGTGGATTCATCCCGTACGGCGGCACGTTCCTCACCTTCAGCGACTATTCGCGCAATGCGCTGCGGATGGCCGCGCTCATGGAAATACGCGTGAATTTCGTGTTCACCCACGACTCGATCGGCCTCGGCGAGGATGGACCGACTCATCAACCGATCGAGCAGCTCGCGGGCTTGCGGGCCATTCCGAACATGGAGCTCTGGCGGCCTTGCGATGGTGCGGAGACCGGCACGGCCTGGGGTGCGGCGCTCGAGCGTATCGACGGCCCCACCTGCCTCATTTTCACCCGGCAGGCGGTCACGCCGCAGCCGCGGGACCCCAAGCAGCTCGCGGCGATCAAGCGCGGCGGCTATGTGCTGATCGACTCGGACGGGCCGCCGGAGGTGATCGTCATCGCGACCGGGTCCGAGGTCGGCATTGCCGCCGATGCGGTGCGCAGCGCCTCTGCGAAGGGTCGCAAGGTGCGCCTCGTATCGATGCCGAGCACCACCACCTTCGATCGGCAGGACGCCGCGTACCGGGACAGCGTGCTGCCGCCCTCCTGCGTGCGCCGCGTCGCCGTCGAGGCCGGGGCGACCCAGCCGTGGTGGCGATACGTGGGACTCGGGGGCCAGATCGTGGGCATCGATCATTTCGGCGCGTCGGCCCCCGCGAAGGAGCTGTTCAAGCGGTTCGGCTTCACGGCCGAGCACGTGGAAGAGGCGATCGACAAGACATTGGCGGCGTAATGCGCCGTCGTTCCAGCATCAAAAGGGAGTGATCTGATGGCAATCAAGGTGGGCATCAATGGTTACGGCCGCATCGGCCGCAATATCCTGCGGGCCCTTTACGAGGCGAAGCGCGGCGCTGAGATACAAATCGTCGCCATCAACGATCTGGGCGATGCCAATACCAATGCTCATCTGACACGTTTCGACACCGCGCACGGCCGGTTCCACGGCGACGTGCGCGTCGACGGCGATTCGATGGTGGTGAACGGCGACCGGATCCGCGTCATCGCGCAGCGCGATCCGACGAAGCTGCCGTGGGGCGAGCTTGGCGTCGATATCGTCCTCGAATGCACGGGACTCTTCACCAGCAAGGCGAAGGCTTCCGCGCACCTGACGGCGGGCGCCAAGAAAGTCTTGATTTCCGCGCCGGGCGGCGACGATGTGGACGCCACCATCGTGTATGGTGTGAACCACCAGCGGCTGAAGTCCACGGACACCGTGATCTCGAACGCCTCATGTACCACCAACTGTCTCGCGCCCCTGGTCAAGGTTCTGCACGATGGGATCGGGGTGATGCAGGGTGTGATGAATACCATCCACTCCTATACGAACGATCAGGTGCTGACCGACGTCTACCACACGGACCTGCGGCGCGCCCGCTCCGCGACCATGTCCATGATTCCGACGAAGACCGGCGCGGCGGCGGCCGTCGGACTCGTGCTGCCGGAGCTCAAAGGCAAGATCGACGGATTCGCGATCCGGGTGCCGACCATCAATGTCTCGCTGGTGGACCTCTCGTTCACCGCCGCGCGCAAAACTTCCGTCGAGGAAATTCACAAGCTCATCAAGGCTGCGGTCGCCGGACCCATGCAGGGCATTCTCGCCTACAATGATCAGCCGCTCGTATCGGTGGATTTCAATCACGACCCGCATTCCTCGATATATGACGCGACGCTGACCAAGGTCATCGAGGGGACGCTCGTAAAGGTCTGCTCGTGGTACGACAACGAATGGGGCTTTTCAAACCGCATGCTCGACACCGTCACCGCCTGGTCCAAGGCTTCTTGAGCCTCGAGGCGAGTGGCGCGGACACCCACATGAAGATCCTCAAAATGACGAGCCTCGATCTGAAGGGCAAGCGCGTGCTGATCCGCGAGGATCTCAATGTGCCCATCAAGGATGGCGAGGTCGGAAGCGATGCGCGGATTCGCGCGGCGCTGCCCACCATCCACGCCGCGTTGACCGCCAAGGCTCGCATCATGCTGATGTCGCATCTGGGGCGCCCGCAGGAGGGCAAGTTCTCCGAGGAGTTCTCGCTTGCTCCGGTCGCGAAGCGGCTGACGCAGCTGCTCGGCGTGCCGACGCCGCTCAGGCGCGATTGGCTGGACGGCGTCGAGGTGGCCCCCGGCGAGGTGGTGCTGCTCGAGAACGTGCGGTTCAACAAAGGTGAGAAGAAAGACGACGAGGAGCTGTCGCGCAAAATGGCGGCGCTCTGCGACATCTACGTGATGGATGCCTTCGGCACCGCCCATCGCGCGGAGGCGAGCACCCATGGCGTCGCGAAGTACGCGCCCATCGCCTGCGCAGGACCCTTGCTGGTGAGCGAGCTCACCGCGCTCGAGACCGCGCTCGACAAGCCCGCCCGCCCGCTGCTCGCCATCGTCGCCGGATCGAAGGTGTCCACCAAGCTCACGGTGCTCGAAACGCTCCTCTCGAAGGTCGATCAGATGATCGTCGGCGGCGGCATCGCGAACACCTTCCTGGCGGCGCAGGGCTTCAATGTGGGCAAGTCGCTTCACGAGCCCGAGATGCTCGACATCTGCCGGCGCCTGATGGCGCAGTCCCAAAAGCGCGGGATCGTCATTCCGATGCCGACCGACGTCGTGGTCGCCACCGAGTTCTCGGCCGTCGCCGAGGCCGACGTGAAGCCCGTGGGTTCCGTGGGAAGCAACGAGATGATCCTGGACATCGGTCCGGACAGCGCCGAGCATCTGTCGAAGCTCATCGCCGGCGCCGGCACCATTCTCTGGAACGGTCCGGTGGGCGTTTTCGAGTTCGACCAGTTCGGTGAAGGAACGCGCACGCTCGCGAACGCCATCGCGCGCAGCAAGGCATTCTCGCTCGCCGGCGGGGGCGATACGCTCGCCGCGATCGAGAAGTACGGCGTGGAGGACAGCATCTCGTACATTTCGACCGGCGGCGGTGCATTTCTCGAGTTTGTCGAGGGCAAGAAATTGCCCGCCGTGGACGTCCTGGAGCGGCGCGCCGCATGAGCTTCATCCTGCGCCGGGCGAAAATCGTTGCGACGCTCGGACCCGCGACCGACGACCTCAAGGTGCTCACCGATGTCGTGCGGGCGGGGGTCGATGTGGTGCGGATCAACTTCTCGCACGGCCAGCTCGCCGATCACAAGCGCCGTCTCGACTTGACGCGGGAGGCGGCGCGCGCGGCGGGGCGCTACGTCGGCGTGCTCGGCGATCTGCAAGGACCGAAAATCCGCGTCGAGCGCTTCGTGGCGGGCAAGGTGCAGCTCGCCGACGGCGCCGAGTTCGTCCTCGACGCCTCGCTCGCGGTCGACGCCGGCGATGAGCATGCCGTCGGCATCGCGTACAAGAAGCTGCCCTCCGACGTATCGGTCGGCGATGTGCTTCTCTTGAACGACGGCCAAATCAGTCTTCAGGTGCAGGCGATCGACGGACCGAAGATCAGGACTCGCGTGCTCGTCGGCGGCGAGCTCGGCAACAACAAGGGAATCAACCGGCAAGGCGGCGGCCTGTCCGCGGGCGCGCTCACCGACAAGGACCGGCAGGACATCGAGATCGCGGCCGCGCTGAAAGTCGATTATCTGGCGGTCTCGTTTCCGCGCGACGGTGCGGACATGAACGAGGCGCGCAGCCTGTTGCGCAGCGCCGGCGGTCACGGGCTCCTGGTGGCCAAGATCGAGCGCGCCGAGGCGGTCAAGAACCTGGCCGATGTGGTCCGGGCGAGCGATGCGGTGATGGTGGCGCGCGGCGACCTGGGGGTCGAGATGGGGTTCGCGGAGCTCGCAGGGCTGCAACGGCAGATCATGCACGAGGCGCGCCATCAGAATCGCCTGGTCATTACGGCGACGCAGATGATGGAATCCATGATCGTGAGCACCATCCCGACCCGCGCCGAGGTCTCGGACGTCGCCAATGCCGTGATGGAGGGGACCGACGCGGTGATGCTCTCGGCGGAGACGGCGGCCGGCAAGCACCCCGCCAAGGTGGTCGAGGCCATGGCGCAGATCATCTGCGGCGCGGAGAAATATCAAGGTGCGCACGTGCGCATTCGCCAGCGCAACTCCGGCTACTTCGACCGCGCGAACGAGGCCATCGCTGCGGCGGTGATGTACACCGCCAACCATCTGCACGTGAAAGCCATCGTCGCCCTCACCGAATCCGGCGAGACCACCCTGTGGATGTCGCGCGTGCGATCCGACATTCCGATCTACGCCTTCACCCGGCACGAGGCCACGCGCGGCCGGGTGACGCTCTATCGCGGGGTGTATCCGGTGGCCTACGATGTCACCGAAAAGGACCGCGATGCGCTTTACTTCTCGATATTCCGCTCGCTGCTCGACTTGAAGCTCGTCAAGGAAGGCGATCTGATCATTCTCACCAAGGGCGAGCTCACGGGCGTCGCCGGCGGCACCAATTCCATGCAAATCCTCCAGGTCGTGCGCAAGTAGCGCGAGCGAGCCCCTTGAAAGACCCCACCCGGCCGGAATTTCGCGGCACCGACCGCTACATCGCAACCGAGGAGCTGATGGAGGCGGTCAACGCCGCCATGGTGCTCGCGCGCCCATTGCTCATCAAAGGGGAACCCGGCACGGGCAAGACGCTGCTCGCCGCCGAGATCGCCCGCTCGCTCGGCAAGCCCTTGTACGAGTGGCACATCAAATCCACCACCAAGGCGCAGCAGGGCCTGTACGAGTACGACGCAGTCTCGCGACTGCGCGACTCGCAGCTTGGAGATCCGCGCGTCAAGGACATCAAGAACTACATCGTCAAGGGCAATCTCTGGGAAGCGTTCGAGTGCGACGTGCAGCCGGTGCTGTTGATCGACGAGATCGACAAGGCGGACATCGAGTTCCCGAACGATCTTTTGCGCGAGCTCGATCGCATGGAGTTCTTCGTGTACGAGACGCGCGAGACCATCGTCGCGCGGCACAGGCCGGTGATCATCATCACCTCGAACAACGAGAAGGAGCTTCCCGACGCGTTCCTGCGGCGGTGCTTCTTCCACTACATCCGCTTTCCGGACGAGGCCACGATGACGCGAATCGTCGATGTGCATTTCCCGGGCCTGAAGCGCGAGCTGCTGCGGGAGGCGCTCTCGACCTTCTTCAAGGTGCGCGAGATGCCGGGCCTGAAGAAGAAGCCGACCACCTCCGAGCTCCTCGACTGGATCAAGCTCCTGCTCGCCGAGGACATCCCGCCCGAGGCGCTGCGCAGCGACGATGCGAAGAAGCTGATTCCGCCGCTGTATGGAGCGCTGCTCAAGAACGAGCAGGACGTGCATCTGTTCGAGCAGCTCTTGTTCCTCAATCGCCGGAATGCTCGTTAGGTTCTTCCTCCTGCTGCGCAGCGCCGGGGTTCCGGCGACGATCACTGAATTGATGACTTTGCTCGAGGCGCTCGCGCGCGGCCTGGGACAGGCGAGCGCCGAGCGCTTCTATCATCTGGCGCGCACCTGCCTGGTCAAGGACGAGCGCTATTACGACCGCTTCGACCGCGCGTTCGCGGCCCACTTCAAGGGCGCGGAGGAGGTCTTCGCCCACCTCTCCCGGGAGCTGCCGGCGGACTGGCTCGAGAAAATCCTCGTCAAGGATCTCACGGAGGAGGAGAAGGCGCAGATCGAGGCCCTCGGCGGCTGGGATAAGCTGATGGAGACCTTGAAGAAGCGGCTCGAGGAGCAGAAGGGGCGGCACCAGGGCGGCAACAAGTGGATCGGGACCGCGGGCACCTCGCCGTTCGGCGCCTACGGCTACAACCCCGAGGGCGTGCGCATCGGGCAGGATGGCTCGCGCAACCGCAGCGCCGTCAAGGTATGGGACAAGCGCGAATTCGCGAATCTCGACGACGGTGTCGAGCTCGGCACGCGCAACATGAAACTCGCGCTGCGCCGGCTGCGAAAATTTGCCCGCCGCGGCGCGCCGACCGAGTTCGCCCTGAACGATACCATCGATGCGACCGCGCGATCCGGCGGATGGCTCGACATCAAGATGGTGCCGGAGCGTCACAACGTGGTGAAGGTGCTGCTGCTGCTCGACATCGGCGGCTCGATGGACGATCACGTCAAGACCTGCGAAGAGCTGTTCTCGGCCGCGCGCAGCGAGTTCAAGCATCTGGAGCATTTCTACTTCCACAATTGTCCCTATGAGGCGCTGTGGCGGGACAACCGGCGGCGCTTCCGGGAGCACATCGGCACGGTGGACGTGATGCGCAAGTACGCCGCGGACTACAAACTCATTTTCGTCGGCGATGCCACCATGAGCCCGTACGAGATCGAGCACCCGGGCGGCAGCGTCGAGCACTGGAACGCCGAGCCGGGCCGGGCATGGATCGAGCGCCTGACGCGTGCCTACCCGCATTTTGCCTGGATCAACCCGCAGCCCGAGTCGCGCTGGCGCCAGTCGCCGTCCGTGCAGATCATCCATGACATCCTCGAGGGCCGCATGTATCCGCTGACATTGTCGGGACTCGACGACGCCATCGGCGCGCTGAGCTCCGCGGGCGCGCCAGTCCGGTGAGCGAACCGTTCGAAGAGCCGCGTCCCCTGGCGGGACTCGTATTGACCGGCGGCGGTGCGCGCGCCGCCTACCAGGTCGGGGTGCTCAAAGGCATCGCCGAGCTGTTGGGGCGCGGCGCCCGCAACCCCTTCCCGATAGTCACCGGCACCTCCGCCGGCGCGGTGAGCGCCATCGCCATCGCCTCGGATCCCGCGCATTTCCGCCACGCGGTGTATTCCATCGAGAGGGTGTGGCGCGAGTTTCGTGTGCATCATGTGATCAAGGCCGATGTCGCGAGCGTGCTCAAATCCGGATTGCACTGGATTCTCGCGCTACTGTCGGGCGGCTGGCTCGTGAAGCCGCCGCGCTCGCTGTTCGACAACTCGCCGCTTTGGGAGCTGCTCGCCAAAAATCTCGACTTCGACGGCATTCCGCGCGGCATGTACAAACAGCACCTGCAGGCGGTCGGCATCTGCGCGACCAGCTACTCGGAAGCCGACTCCGTCACCTTTTACGCCTGCGCCGGGCCCATCGAGCCGTGGACGCGCGCGGCGCGCAAAGGAGCGCGCGTGCAGCTCACGCTCGAGCACCTGATGGCGAGCCTTTCCATTCCATTTCTGTTCCGCCCGATTTTCCTGCACCAGCAATACTTCGGCGACGGCGCCATGCGCCAGCTCTCGCCGCTCAGCCCGGCGATTCACCTCGGGGCCAACCGGCTGTTCGTGATCGGCGTCGGAGATCCCGCCGCGGCCGGCTTGGGTATGCCCAAGTCGCGGGCGGAGCCCACCTTCGGCCAGATGTTCGGGTTCATGCTCGATTCGCTCTTCATGGATCAGCTGCAGTCCGATCTGGAGCGCCTGAGCAGCCAGCCCGAGCCGGGAGCGGGGCGGATCGAGACGCTGGTGCTGACTCCCTCCCGCGATCTTTCCGAGATCGCGCGCCGCTACCGCTCCGAATTGCCCCGGAGCCTGCGCGCGCTGATGCGCGCGATGGGCGCGAGCGCCGGCAGCGCGAGCGCGGGTACCTTGTTGAGCTACCTGTTGTTCGAGCGCGGCTATACGCGCGAGCTCATTGCCCTCGGGCTCGCCGATGCGCGCGACCGCGCCGGTGAGATACGCGATTTCCTCGCGCGGGGAGAGGTCACCCTTTCTGCAAGGAATCGTGCCGGGTGAGCACCTGCGGGTAGCCGCGGCGGAAATGCGCGGCGAGCTCCTCGGCGATATACACCGAGCGGTGCTGTCCGCCGGTGCAGCCGATGGCAATGGTCAGATAGCCGCGGCTCGCCTGCTCGAACTCCGCGATCCGCGGGCCCAGGAACTCGGCGACCGCTTGGATCATCGCCCGCACGCTCGGATGCGCAGAGAGAAACGCAATGACCTGCGGGTCGCGTCCGGTGAGATGGCGCAGCGAGGGCTCCCAGTAGGGATTCGGCAGGCTGCGCACATCGAACACGAAATCCGCGTCGCCCGGGATGCCGTGCTTGTAGCCGAAGGACTCGAACATCAGCGCGGGCCTTCCCTCCGCCTCGCGATCCACGCGCTCGCGGATCCGCCCGCGCAAGGCATGCACGCCCATGCTCGACGTGTCGATCACCAGATCCGCCGCGGTGGTGATCGGCTCGAGGAGCTTGCGCTCGCACTCGATGGCCTCGCGCAGGCTGACCTCCGCGGAGACGAGCGGGTGCTTGCGGCGCGTCTCCGCGTAGCGCCTGAGGAGCACCTCGTCGCTCGCGTGCAGAAACAGCACCTCGCAGCTGATGCCGCTGCGGCGCAGCTCGCTCACCAGCGCGGGAATGGTCTCTATCTCGTTCGGTCGATTGCGGGCGTCGAGGCCCACCGCCGTGCGGCGGTAGACCTCGTCGGTGCCTCGGATGGTGTGTGAGATGAACGGCTTGAGCAGGGCCGCCGGAATGTTGTCGACGCAGTAGAAATTGATGTCCTCGAGCTCATGCAGGGCCACGCTTTTGCCGGATCCGGACAAGCCGCTGACGATGACGAGGCGCATGCAGGGAGGACTTCCGCGCTCATTGCCTCAAAGCAATGAGCGGGCCTTGATGACCTCCTCGGGGTGATGATCGGACACCTTCTCCTTGTGCTTCTTGACGCAGCGGTCGAGCTTGTCGGTGAGCGCATCGATTGCGGCGTACATGTCGCCGTCGGTCGCGTCGGCGTAGATCTTGTTCCCGCGCAGCATGAGGGTGGCCTCCGCCTTGTGGCGCGCTTTTTCCACCGTGAGGACGCAGTGGACGTCGATGAGCTGCTCGAAATGCCGGGAGATCCGTTCGAATTTCTTGAGCACGTAGCCGCGCAAGGCCGGAGTGACTTCAACATGATGACCGCTGAGATCGAGCTGCATGAGTTTCTCCTAACGCTTTGGTCACTTGAAATCTGATCTAAGACGCGCGCACCTGCGCCCGCTTGCGCTCGTTCGACGGAGCGATTTGCATGCCTTCGCGATATTTGGCGACCGTGCGGCGCGCAACGGGAATTCCCTCCTGCGACAGGATCTCGGCGAGCTTGCTGTCGCTCCAGGGATTCTCCGGGTTCTCGTGGGCAATGAGCTTCTTGATCTTGGCGCGGATCGCGGTCGAGGACATCTCGGTGCCGTCGGCGGCCTCGACGTGACTCGAGAAAAAATAGCGGAACTCGAAAACGCCGCGAGGCGTGTGCATGTATTTGGCGGTGGTGACGCGCGAGATCGTGGACTCGTGCATCTCGACCGCCTCGGCGACGTCCTTGAGGATGAGCGGTTCCATCGCCTCCTCGCCCTGCTCGAAAAAGCTCGTCTGACGCTGCACGATGCAGCGTGCCACCTTGATCAAGGTCTCGTTGCGAATCTCCAGGCTCCGCATCAGCCAGCGCGCCTCCTGCAGCTGGGTACGCAGCATCGCGTGATCGGGGGCGCGCGAGATGGCATTCGCGTAGCTCTGATTGACGCGGACTTTGGGCACCGTCGCCTGGTTGATCTCGACGGTCCAGCCGTGCTCGGTCCGGCGCACGAACACGTCCGGGATCACGTACTCCGCTTGCGCCGGGTTGACGGCCGCACCGGGCCGCGGGTGACAGGAGCGCACCAGCGCGAGCGCCATCTCGAGATCACCCTCGCTGCAGCGCAGCTGGCGGCGCAGCAGCACGAGCTGCTGGTTCGCGACGAGATCCAGGTGTTCGAGCGCCACGCGGATCGCGATGTCGCGGGCCGGCGTCTCGGCGTGCAGCTGGCGCAGCTGCAGCGCGATGCACTCGCCGAGGCTGCGGGCACCCACGCCGGCGGGCTCGAGCGACTGCACGGCGGCCAGCACGCGCTCGACATCCTCGTAAGCCGCCTCGATCTCGGGACGAAGACTCAGGCGGATCTCCTCCAGATCGTCGTTCAGATAGCCGTCGTCCGTGATCGCATCCGCGATCACCCGGGCGATCGCCAGATCGGTTGGCGAGAGCTTCGCGAGCTCGAGCTGCTCGATGAGCTGCTCCTGCAGCGTCTGGCCGTGCTGGTCGCTGAAGTCGCCGCTCCGGTCATCCCCGGACCAGGGGCTGTCCGAGACGCCGCTCGTCTGCTCGCCCCACGCCTCGTCGGCGATCTCGACCTCGGGCTCTTCACGCTGGTCGGCCGGCGCGGCGGCATTGCCGTCGAGCTCCGCATACTTTTCCTCGGCCGGCGCCTCCGGCTCGCGCGTGGGCTCCGGAACCGGTTCGAGCGCGAGCTCATCCTCGGCCTCGAGCATCACGTTCGTCTCGAGGGTCTCGCGCACGTGGGCCTGCAGATCGAGGGAGGGGAGCTGCAGCAGTCGGATGGCCTGTTGCAGCTGCGGCGTCATCGTGAGCTGCTGACCGACACGAAGCTGCAGACTTGGCTTCAACATGTTTCGTTCGAGGCCCCAAGCCTACAATTTGAAATCCTGGCCCAAGTACACCTCACGCACCTGCGGGTTGGCAAGAATCTGATCCGCAGAACCCGATGTCAGCACGGTTCCTTGACTCACGATATAGGCACGCTCGCAAATTCCCAGGGTCTCGCGCACATTATGGTCGGTAATCAGCACGCCGATGCCCCTATCGGATAAGTGCCTGATTATTCTCTGGATATCGGACACGGAGAGCGGATCGACGCCGGCAAAAGGCTCGTCCAGGAGGATGAACCGCGGGTCGGCCGCGAGCGCGCGTGCGATCTCCACCCGGCGCCGCTCGCCGCCCGAAAGGCTCATTCCCAGGCTGTCGCGAACGTGGCTGATGTGCAGCTCGTCCATGAGCTCGGCCAGCCGCGCACTGCGCTTCGCCTCGTCGAGGCCCGGACGGGTCTCCAGAATGGCCATGATGTTGCTCGACACGGACATGCGGCGAAAGACCGAGGGCTCCTGCGGCAGATAGCCGACACCGAGTTGGGCGCGGCGGTGCATGGGCAGCCGGCCGATGTCCTTGTTGTCCAGGTAGATCTCGCCGTGCTCGCAGCGCGTGAGACCGACGATCATGTAGAACGCCGTGGTCTTGCCGGCGCCGTTCGGGCCCAGCAGCCCGACCACCTCGCCGCTTTCGACCTCGAGCGAGATGTCCTTGAGAATCTGACGCGACTTGTAGCTCTTGGCGAGATTGAGCGCCCGCAGGACGCTCATGGTTTGGACGGTGTGGGGGTGATGATGATGTGCACTCGCTGGGAATTCTGATCGGCGGCATCGGCGACGATGCTCTGGGCGAGCACGTTGTATTTGAGCGATTCGCCTCGCACCTCGTTCTGTCCATCGCTGAGCCAGGCGTTCTTGGTCAGGCGCACCACGCCCTTGGCGGCGTCGTAGTCGATGTCATCGGCATGGCCGTGGGCGATCTTGCCGGTCTTCTCGATGCGCTGCTCGAACTCGGCCGGCTTGCCGTGGGCCACCGCCTTGGACAAGAGTTTCTTGGCGAAGTCGATCTGCGCCTCGTCCGCCGAGAGCTGGCCGCCCTGCATGGTAATTTTTACATTGCCGCGGAAGACCCACAGGCTGTTGTCCATGTTGCTGCCGAGCGCTTCGCGCGTCGCCTGGCCCTGATCCGCGGTGACCGAATTGGCACCCTGCGCGATCCGCACCTTGCGAAAGAAGACGTTGTTGGTGCGCAGGTCGAGCTCCGAGGATTGCGCATCCAGATTGATCGGCCCGGCGGGCGGCGCGGCCGCAAGCACGGCCGCGGGCCCCGAGACCCATGTGCCGGCGAGCGCGAGCAGGGCGGCGAGGGCCTTGAGCTTAAGGTTGGAAGCGACCATTGACCTTCGATTCTAGGCGCATGGTGCGCTCTTTCAAATTGGCCTCGAGTCCCCGGGCGGTGAGCGTATGGACCCCGAAATCGATGCGCACGTCGCTTTGGGTCGTGGCGATGGCGTCGGGAACACTGTAGCGCAGCGTGTCGGTGTGCAGCACGGCGGTTCCGGCGCGATCCGAGCTCGTCTCCTCCAGGCGCACGTTGCCCGCCACATCGATGATCTGCCCGTTCGACTCCACATGCCCGGTGTCGCCGAGAAGCACCCAGGCCTGGCCTTGCGGGGACTGATAGTCGACGCGCACGTGGTACAGCGCCACCTCGGTGGTGTGATCGACCTGATCGATGCGGTCGGCATGGATCCGGATGGACACGGCGCCGTTGAGGTCGTAATCGGTGAGCACGGCGTTCTTGAGATAATAGCCGGGCAGCTGCGCGAGCGCGCCCGCCGAGTCGCCCGACGGCCGGCGACTCGGCGAGCTCAGGAACCAGGTGCTCACGCCCAGGGCGATCACGGCCAGGATGGTGAAGATCCGAAACGCCATCAGCGTGCTCGCCGGGTCGAGCGCGCCCGCAGCAGCGTATCGCACAGCTCGCGCACCGCGCCGGCACCGCCCGGGGCTTTGCTCACCCAGTGCGCGGCGGCGCGCACCAGCGGATGGGCATCGGCGACCGCCGCGGCGAAGCCGACCGCCGCCATCAACGGCAAGTCGGGCGTATCGTCCGTGAGGCATGCGGCGGCGAGCGGATCGATCCCCAAACGGCGGGTGAGCTTCAGAAGCGCGTCGACCTTGTCGGCGCAGCCTTGCGCCACATGGCGCACGCCGAGCTCGCGCATGCGCGCGCTCACGGCGCCGGAGCGGCGCCCGCTGGCCACCGCCACCGTGACGCCGCTGCCCATCAGCAGCTTGATGCCGTGGCCGTCGCGCACGTGAAACGACTTGAACACCTCGCCGCGTCCCGAAAAATGCAGCCGCCCATCGGTGAGCACGCCGTCGACGTCCAGCATGAGGAGCTCGATGCGGGCGAGCGGCGTGGGTCGGCGCGCACCGAGGCCTGCGCTCAAACGACACCAGCGCGCAGAAGGTCGTGCACGTTCAGTGCACCGACCAGCACGTCCTCGTCGTCCACGACGATGAGCGAGGTGATGCGGTGCGTCTCCATGAGCAGCACCGCCTCCACCGCGAGCGTCGCGGGATGCACGCGCTTGGCATCGCGCGTCATCACCTCGTCCATGCGCGTGCGGTGCAGATCCGCGGCGCGGTCGAGCGCGCGGCGCAGATCGCCGTCCGTGAACACGCCGAGCACGCGGCTCGATTCATCGACGATCGCGGTCATGCCCAGGCCCTTGCGGGTGACCTCCAGGAGCCCCTCGCCGAGCGGCATACCGGGTGGCACCCGCGGCAAGGCATCGCCCGTGCGCATGACGTCCTTGACGTGCAGCAGAAGCCGCCGGCCGAGCGCGCCGGCGGGATGGGATCGCGCGAAATCCTGCTCGGTGAACCCGCGCGCCTTGAGGAGCGCGACCGCCAGCGCATCGCCCACGGCGAGGGCTGCCGTCGTGCTCGCGGTGGGTGCGAGGTTCAGCGGACAGGCCTCGGCGGGAACGCCGATATCGAGGTGCACCGTCGCGACCCGCGCGAGTGCCGAGCTCGAATTGCCGGTGAAGGCGATCAGCGGGACGCCGAGGCGCTTGATCGCCGGCACAATGGTCATGATCTCGTCCGTTTCGCCCGAATTGGACAGTGCCAGCACCGCATCCTCGCGGGTGATCATGCCGACATCCCCGTGGCTCGCCTCCCCGGGGTGCATGAAGAACGCCGGGGTACCGGTGCTCGCGAGGGTGGCCGCGAGCTTGCCGCCGATATGCCCCGATTTGCCCATCCCCGTGACGACGATGCGGCCGCGGCAGTTAAGACAAATCCGGCACGCGAGTGCAAACTCGTGTCCCAAGCGGGGCAGCTGAGCGCGCAGGCCGTCGATTTCGACGGTGAGCGCGGCGCGCCCCAGGTCGATGAGACCCTCATCCGTGTAGTCAAGGTCCATCGGCGGATGATACAACTTGAGGAGACAGCATGAATCCACAACAGATCGCCGAGCTCATCCAGCGGGGGCTTCCCGGGAGCCGCGCCCAGGTCGACAGCGACGACAACGTGCATTTCGAGGCCGTGGTGATCGCGGAGAAATTTACCGGGCTGCGCTCCGTGCAGCGCCATAAGCTGGTCTACGAGACGCTCGGCAGCCTCGTGGGCAACGAGATCCACGCGCTCGCCCTCAAGGTGTATACGCCGGAGGAGTACGCCGGCCGGGCGAGCCCCGCCCGTGGATAAGCTTCAGATTCAGGGCGGCATCCCGCTCGAAGGCGAGATCCGAATTTCCGGCGCCAAGAATGCCACCTTGCCGATCCTGGCCGGCTGCCTGCTGGCCGACGGTCCCGTCACCGTCTCGAACGTGCCGCATCTGCAGGATGTCACCACGATGATCGAGCTGCTGGGACGCATGGGCGTCTCGCTCACCATCGACGAGAAGCTGCGCATCGAGGTCGATGCCTCGACCATCAAGGAGCACTTTGCCCCGTATCAACTGGTGAAGACCATGCGCGCCTCGATCCTGGTGCTCGGCCCCTTGCTGGCGCGCTTCGGCTCCGCCGACGTATCGCTCCCCGGGGGATGCGCCATCGGCGCCCGGCCGGTAAACATCCACGTCGCGGGCCTGCAGGCGATGGGCGCGGACATCCACATCGAGAACGGCTACATCAAGGCGCGCGCAGGGCGGCTCAAGGGGACGCGGCTGGTGCTCGAGACGGTCACCGTGACCGGCACCGAGAACTTGATGATGGCGGCCACGCTCGCCGACGGCGAGACGGTGATCGAGAACGCGGCCCGCGAGCCCGAGGTCGTGGATCTCGCGCATTTCCTCATCGGCATGGGCGCGCGCATCAAGGGAGCGGGCACCGACAAGATCGTCGTCGAGGGGGTCGAGCGCCTGCACGGGACTTCCTATGAAGTGCTCCCCGACCGCATCGAGAGCGGCACCTATCTGGTCGCAGGCGCGATCACGGGAGGCCACGTCCGCATCAAGAGCACGCGCCCGGAGCATCTCGACGCGGTGATCCTGAAGCTCACGGAAGCGGGCGCCAAAATGAGCGTGGGCGACTCCTGGGTGGAAGTCGACATGCGCGGGCGCCGTCCGAAGGCCGTCGATATCCGCACGGCGCCGTATCCCGCCTTCCCCACGGACATGCAGGCGCAGTTCGCCGCGCTCAACACGGTGGCCGAGGGCGTCGGCACCATCATCGAGACCGTGTTCGAGAACCGCTTCATGCACATGCTCGAGATGCGTCGCATGGGCGCGGAGATCCGCCTCGAAGGCAACACCGCCATCATCAAGGGCGTCGAGCGGCTCACCGCCGCGCCGGTGATGGCGACCGACCTGCGTGCCTCGGCGAGTCTGGTGCTCGCCGGCCTCGTGGCGGACGGACGCACCGAGGTCGAGCGCATCTATCACATCGATCGCGGCTACGAGGCCATCGAGGAGAAGCTGCAGCAGCTCGGGGCGCGCATTCGCCGCACGCCCGGGTAGGGGTCTCGGCCGGCGCTTATCGCGGTTGGCCCGGGACGCCGGCCTGCGCGAGGCGGGTCGGCCGCTCGCTCACCGGGAGCTTGACCTTGTAGGGGTCGGTCCCGTGCCGGCCGGCGAGCTCGACCTCGGAGCCCGGCATGAGCTGTGCGAGCTTGCTCACGAGATCCTGCGAGGAGCGGACGGTCTCCCCGTCGATCGCGGTGATGACATCGCCGGGTCTCACCCCGGCATCGAACGCCGGGCTCTTCACGAGAATGTTCACCACCGTGACGCCGCCAGCGGTGATGCCGACCTGCGCCGCCTGCTCGGCCGAGAGGTCCTGCGGCACGAAACCGAGCCAGCCGCGAACCACGTGACCGCGCGTGAGGATCTGCTCCATCACGCCGCGCACGAGATTGACCGGTATCGCGAAACCGATGCCTTCGGGGCCGCCGTAGGCACGGTTGAGGACGGCGGTATTGATGCCGACCAGGTCGCCCCGCGCATCGATGAGGGCGCCCCCCGAATTGCCGAGATTGATCGCCGCATCGGTCTGAATGAAATTCTCGAAGGTCGCGAGTCCGAGCTGGCCGCGGCCCGTGGCGCTCACGATGCCCTGGGTCACGGTCTGACTGAGCCCGTACGGGTTGCCGATGGCGAGCACGATGTCCCCCACGCGCAAGGTATCGGAGCGCCCCATGGGCATGACCGGAAGCTTGTCGATGGACAGCCGCAGGATGGCGAGGTCGGTATCCGGATCCTGGCCGACGACGGCCGCATCGGCGATGCGGCCGTCCGAAAGCTGGACCCGGATGGAATCGGCGCCCGAGATCACGTGCTGGTTGGTGACGATCGTGCCCTTGGCGTCGACGATCACGCCCGACCCGAGGCTGCGCTCGATGCGCTGGCGATTGCTCGGCCAGTAATCCCCGAACAGCTGATCGAGCGGCGCCGCCTGTCGCCGTTCGGTGATCACGCGTGCGGTATAGATGTTGACGACCGCCGGTGCGGCCCGCGCGACGGAGTCGGCAAAGCTCTGCAGCACGATCGGTGCGGCTTGCGCGGATGCCGGTGAGCGCGGAGCGGCATCCACGCCCAGGAGCGCAGGTTTCCACCACACGAGGAGGAAGGCGGCGGCGAGGCCGACCACCGCCGCTCTTAGCAGGAATCCTGCGAGGCTGCGTGCGTTCTGCAATGCCACTCCGGAGGCAAGCTTAAGAGGCTCGCGATCTGTGTATAATGCGCCCGCGCTATTGATTGGGAAACACTACGCCCACAGCGGTTTTCGTGAAACTTGCAAACAATCCGAGGATAACGAATGAGCGACGAGCGGGTTGACCGCGGCCATCACAGTGTGTTGAAGGCGGCCGCCGCCACGGCGGCTGAAGCAGCGATTCCGGTCGACGATGTGCACGCGGTCGACCACAGCCGCCGCCGACTGCTGACCGCCGCGACCGCGGGAATCGGCGCCGTCGGCGTCGTATTCGCCGCTGTGCCGTTCATCGCATCGTGGCAGCCGAGCGAACGCGCCAAGGCGCTGGGCGCTCCGGTCACCGTCGATGCCTCCAAGCTCGAGGACGGCCAGATGCTCAAGGTCGCCTGGCGGGGTCAGCCGATCTTCGTCGTGCGCCGGAGCAAGGCGGTCCTCGAGGCCATCGCCAACCACAACGATTTGCTGGCCGACCCGAACTCGGACGACTCGGAGCAGCCGGCCTACATCAAGGCATCCGGGCCCGTCCGCGCACGCAACCCCGAATACTGGGTGGGTTTGGCCGTGTGCACCCATCTCGGCTGCTCCCCGCTCGGCGCGTTCGAGCCGAATAATGCGTTTCAGGTCGCGGGCACCGACCTCGGGGGAAATTGGCCGGGCGGCTTCTACTGTCCCTGCCATGGATCGAAGTACGACATTTCGGGACGGGTCTTCAAGAGCATGCCGGCGCCCAAGAACCTGACCGTGCCGCCCTATGCGTTCGCGAGCGTGTCCCGCATCGTGATCGGCGAAGACCAAGTTTCCAAATCCGCTTGAACGTTCACGAGGTTGAGTGATGGCCGCAGCACCTGAATCCGCCGGCAGCAAGGGCCTCATGGCCTGGATCGAAGCGCGTCTGCCCGTGATGGCCTTCTGGCGCAGCCAGGCATCGGAGTATTACGCGCCGAAGAACTTCAATTTTTGGTACTACTTCGGGTCGCTTGCGCTCCTCGTGCTGGTGAACCAGCTGGTGACCGGTATATTCCTGACGATGAATTACAAGCCCTCGTCGGCCGAGGCGTTCGCATCGGTCGAGTACATCATGCGCGACGTGAGCTGGGGCTGGCTGATCCGCTACATGCACTCCACCGGTGCATCGGCCTTCTTCATCGTGGTCTATCTGCACATGTTTCGCGCGCTGCTCTACGGCTCGCACCGCAAGCCGCGGGAACTGATCTGGATCTTCGGCTGCCTCATCTTCCTCGTCTTGATGGCCGAGGGATTCATGGGCTACGTGCTGCCCTGGGGCAACATGAGCTTCTGGGGCGCGCAGGTGATCACCTCGCTGTTCGGCAGCCTTCCCGTGATCGGCGGATCGCTCGTCGAGTGGATTCGCGGCGACTACGTCATCGCGGATGCAACGCTCAACCGCTTCTTCGCCCTGCATGTCGCGGCGTTGCCGCTCGCACTCATCTTCCTCGTCGTCGTGCACCTCACGGCGCTGCACGAGGTCGGCTCGAACAACCCCGACGGCATCGAGATCCACGATCACAACGACGAGCACGGGCACCCGCTCGACGGCGTGCCGTTTCATCCCTACTACACGGTGAAGGACATCATGGGGGCGATGTTCTTTCTCGTGATCTTCGCCGGCGTGATTTTCTTTGCGCCGACCTTCGGAGGACTGTTTCTCGAATCCCCGAACTTCGAGCCTGCGAACCCGCTGCAGACTCCGCCGCACATCGCGCCGGTCTGGTACTTCACCCCGTTCTACGCCATGTTGCGCGCGGTTCCCTCGTTCTGGGGCACGCAGGTCTGGGGCGTTCTGGTGATGGGAGCGGCGATCGTGGTGCTGTTCTTCGTGCCGTGGCTCGACCGCTCGCCGGTGTACTCGATCCGCTATCGCGGACCCATCTACAAGTTCATGCTGGCCGTCCTCGTGGTGTCGTTCATCACCCTCGGCATCTGCGGCCTGAAGCCGCCGGCGGGCATCTACCCCATGCTGGCCAAGATCTGTACCGTCCTGTATTTCGCATTCTTCCTGCTGATGCCGTGGTACACGCGCCTCGACAGCGTGAAGCCCGTGCCGGAGAGGGTCGTATTCCATGATTAAGCGCTTGCTATTGATCGCCTTTGCGCTCTCGCCGGCGGGCCTCGCGGTCGCACAGGAGAGCGAGATCGCTCTCCAGCATGCCGGGACCGATATCAACGATATCAATTCCCTCGAGCGCGGCGCGCGGGATTTCATGAACTACTGCTCGGGCTGCCACTCTTTGACATATCTCCGGTACAACCGGATGGGGGCCGATCTCAAGATTCCGCCGGCCGATCTCGCGGCCAACCTCATGTTCACCTCGAGCAATCCGTTCGATTCCATCGAGAGCGCCCTGCCGTCGGCGGATGCGGCCGCCTGGTTCGGCAAGGCCCCGCCGGACCTGTCCTTGATCTCCCGCGAGCGCGGGATCGACTATCTGTACTCGTACATGAAAGGGTTCTATCTCGATAACACCCGGATGTGGGGCGTGAACAACTTGTACCTGCCCGGCGTCGCCATGCCGCACGTGCTGGCGAGCCTGCAGGGCCTGCAGGAGCCGGTGTTCAAAAACGAGCCCGACTCGTCAGGTAATTCCCACATGGTGCTGGTGGGCGTCAAATTGACGACCCCGGGCGCGATGTCCGAGCAGGAGTATGATGGGTTCGTCCGGGACATCGTCAATTTTCTGGATTATGCGGGCGAGCCGGTCAAAGCGAAGCGTCAGTCACTCGGCGTGTTTGTCACACTATTCTTGCTGGCGGGTTTTGTGTTCGCTTACCTGCTGAAAAAAGAATATTGGAAGGACGTACACTGACGCAGCAGCGGGGCCTGCCCGCTCATGGTCCTAGGAGATCGCGTTAGTGGCACGTCGCTCGGTGATGACCCTTTTTTCGGCGCCGACTGACCCGTGGAGTCATCGGACGCGCTTGGTGCTGGCCGAAAAAGGTATCGCCATCGAGCTCGTCAATTGCGATCCGCACAAGCTCCCGGAAGACCTGCTCGATTTGAACCCGTACCACAGCGTCCCGACCTTGGTCGACCGCGACCTGGTGCTGTATGACTCGCGGGTGATCATCGACTATCTCGACGAGCGGTTCCCTCATCCCCCGCTGATGCCCATCGACCCGGTGACCCGCGCGCAGTTTCGGGTCGCTCTCTACCGCGTCGAGCGTGATTGGTACGGGCTCGCCCAGGAAATCGAGATCGACCGCGAGAGCAAAAACGCCGCGCACAGCCGGAAAATCCTTTGCGAGGCCATTTGCGCGAGCGCCGAGGTGTTCAAGGCGAAGCCCTTTTTCCTGAGCGACGAGTTCTCTCTGGTGGATGCGAGCATCGCGCCCATCCTGTGGCGATTGCCGTTCTACGGTATCGAGCTGCCGCCTCAGGCGCAGCCCATCGTGAAGTACATGAATACGATCTTCGCGCGCGCGGCGTTCCGTGCGTGCCTGAGCGTCGCCGAACGGGACATGCGCCATTGAAGCCCCGCCGGCCCTATCTGCTGCGGGCGCTGCACGAGTGGATCACCGACAGCGGGGAGACCCCGCACCTCGTGGTGGATGCCGCCGCGCAGGGCGTGAGCGTGCCGCGCCAGTACGTCAAGGACGGCAAGATCGTGCTGAACGTGAGCTTCTCGGCCACCCAAGCGCTGAAACTCGGCAACGATTTCGTCAGCTTCGAGGCCCGCTTCGGGGGCGTATCCCACGCGGTGCAGGTGCCGGTGCGCGCCGTGCTCGGCATTTACGCCCGGGAAACAGGACAGGGCATGATTTTCCCCGAAGGCGATGCCGATCCGGATCCGACGGATGCCCCGCCGAGCGCGCCCGGGAAACCCGGCGCCGGTGCGCCCGCGTCGAAAAAGCCGAAGCTCCAGGTCGTCAAGTAGACGCACCCGTCAGGCGCGAAACGCGTCCTTGATCCACGCGATCTCGTGCTTCCCGGTCGGCACGCCTTGAATGCCGACGACGTCGAATCGCATCAAGCAGCCGCGCCACGCCGGGCGGGTGTGAAGGAGAAAGCGCGCCGCGCGCAGGAGCTTGCGCCGCTTCGCGCCCGCAACCGAGGCGAGCGCACCACCGTAGTCGCCGCGGGCGCGCTGCCTCACCTCGACCAGCACGAGGATGCGCCCGTCGCGGCACACCAGGTCGATCTCCCCCGCCTTGCAGCGCACGTTGCGTGCGAGCAGCTCGAGCCCATGCAATCCCAGATAGGCGGCCGCGAGATCCTCGGAAGACTTCCCATTCATGAGCGCGAGCGTGCGCCTCGAGCTTGGGCGGTGTCGCGCGGTCAATCGCGCGCGTTCGCGTGCAAACGCCTACAACGGCACCGGCACGCCGTTCCTGATCTGCACCCACTCGAGCTCGCGTCGCACGCGGTCGTGCTCATCGAGGGAGAGCTTGCCCGTCATCCCCGCCAACTCCCGGTTCGCGGTGAGCGAATCGGATTTGAGGACTGGAACCAGGCGATAGGCGTCGAACCCGAAGGCATACAGCCGATCGAGCCGCAGGGTGCGTGAGGGCCATGCCGCGCGTACCGTGTCGCGAATTTGATCGACCGTCGGATCGCTGGAGACCATCCACGGCATGTCGGCGAAGAACAAGCCGTCCAGATCGGAGTTCGCGCTCGGATTGGGCTCGAACGAATCCGAGGTCGCATACACCGGAATGTCGCCCGCATAGTTGAACTTGAGCTGCGGCATGATCAGCCGCGCCGCCGAGGCCGGTGCCTCGAGGAAAATGAAATCGACATCGCTCCGATGGGTCGAGGGCTCGCCTTTGACGCCGTGTACCTGCAGGACCTGCTTGATGACGTCGGAGAAATCGGCGCGCGAGGCATCGTAGCGGCCCCCGTCCACCAGGGTGCCGCCCTGCTGCGTGAACTCCTCCACGAACGCCTTCTGCACCCGCGTGCCGAGCTCGCCCTGTGCGATGAGGGCGACGCCGCGGGTCTTGCCGTCCGCGATCAGCCGCCGTGCCACCCCGCGTGCCTCGTCTTCGGGCAGGAGAGCGAATTGATAGAACTGGTGGCCGGCATTCACCGAGTCGGCGAGAAAGTTGAGTGCGAGCTCGGGCGTTCCGGGCGAGCGAACAGGAACGACGGCCGAAACATCCTCCTTGGTGAGCGGGCCCGCCACGAACACCGCACCGTCATCGATGGCGCGCCGATAGGCGGTGGCCACCGATTCGGCGGCGGCATCGTAGATTCGAAGGCGCGGACGGGTCGCCGGGTCCTGCAGCAGATAGGCGGCGATGAACCCGTCGCGCACGGCGGCACCCACGCTCTCCGAGCGGCCCGACAGCGGTAGGAGCAGCGCGATCTGCTCGGGATAGCTGGTTGGCACGGCGACTTGATAGGGCGCCGGCGGCGCCGTGGGCGGCGTCGGACCCGGACCCGCAGTCAGGCTCGCGAGGGCCGGATGCTGCGGGTAGGTGCGCTTCCACTCGGCGAGGGCGGTCTGCGCCTGCGTCGGATTGCGGGCCATCTCGACGGTGACCGGGCCGAGCGCGAGCCAGCCGACCACCACCGGATCGGTTCGCGGCGGCGCTTTGAGCGAGATTCCGCGCTGCGCGGCGTCCCGGATGAGCGCCAGCAGCTCGTCACGGCTCGCTTTGAGCGCTTGAGGGTCGCTGATGTAGCGCTCCCGCTCGACGAAGGCGCGGGTGCCCTCGACCGGATGGCCGGTGAGGAACGCGGCCTTGCCGCGCAGCCACCAGTAGCTTTGCGCAAGCGCGGTGGACGTCGGCACCGGAATCGAGTCGAGCTCGTGAATCGCGGTGACGCCGTCCCGGTCGGCGAGCGCGATTTCCGCGGCCACCAATGCCCGCGAGGCCGGCATCGTGCTGCGCGCCGCCGGGGATACCGTCGCGTAGGCCTGCTTGGCCGCCGGAATGTTGCTCGCGAGCACCCATTGCTCGGCGCTCAGGAGCTGGTAATTGTCGTGATCCGCCGGCTGCTGCGCGGCGAGGTCGGCGTACGCTTGGGCGGCCGCGGCATGTTGTCCGGCTGCTGCCAAGCGCTGCGCATGCTCCTGCGGGGAGACCGGCGCCGGCTGCTCGGTCTTCATCAGGCTGCAGCCCGCGAAGCTCACCGACAGTATCGCCGCGAAAGCGATGGCCGCCACCCGCGAGGACGACGCGCGAGTGGTTGCGCGCGGGGTCGCGCCGCGCACCAAGCGTGGACGCCGATAGATCGCTGCCATACCCTGCATTCCCGCTCACCCTGACTTGAAGCAAAGCGAGAAGTATAGTGACAAACCCGGCAGCGGGTCGCCTCTACGTCGTGGCGACGCCCATCGGCAATCTGGGCGATCTGTCGGCTCGCGCGCTCGATACGCTGAAGCGCTGTGCGCTGATCGCGGCCGAGGATACCCGCCACACGGGCGTGCTCCTCGCGCATTTCGCCGTGTCGACGCCGATGATCTCGCTCCACGACCACAACGAGGCGCAGCGCGTGCCGGAGCTTCTCGCGAGACTGCGCGAGGGCGCGAGTGTCGCGCTGGTCAGCGATGCGGGCACACCCGCAATCAGCGATCCGGGATTCGCGCTGGTGCGCGCCTGCGCCGAGACGCGGATCGAGGTCATCGCCGTGCCCGGACCCTGTGCCTTCGTGGCGGCGCTCTCGATCGCGGCGATTCCGACGGACCGGTTCTGTTTCGAGGGGTTCCTGCCTGCGCGCCCGGCCGCGCGGCGCGCGCGCCTGCGCGAGCTGTCCGCGGAGCGGCGCACGCTCGTGCTCTACGAGTCGCCTCACCGGATCAAGGAAACGCTCGCGGATTGCGTCGCGCAGTTGGGTACTGCGCGGCCGGCGGCGCTCGCGCGCGAGATCACGAAGCTGCACGAATCGCTCTACAGGGGGTCGCTCGCGGAGCTGCTCGAGCGCGCGCAGACCGATGCGGACATCAAGCGGGGGGAGCTCGTACTGGTCATCGCGGGAGCTGCGCCGGAAACCCTCGCGCAGGGCGATGACGGTCATGCGGGGGCGCTCGATCGGGCGCTGAAGCCCTTGCTGAAGGAGCTGCCGTTGAAGCAGGCCGCCCATCTCGCGGCGCAAATCGCTGAAGTGCGCGATAACGAAGCCTATAAGCGGGCGCTGCAGCTCAAAGAGGCGTAATCTGCGCGCCAAGAGTCGGCCAGGCAGCCGCTGCCGGGCCTGCGCAAGCGGGACGGGCGGAGGAAAGTCCGGGCTCCACAGGGCATGGTGCCAGGTAACGCCTGGGGGACGCGAGTCCACGGAAAGTGCAACAGAAAGATACCGCCTAAGCGCCGCGCAAGCGGCGCCGGTAAGGGTGAAATGGTGCGGTAAGAGCGCACCGCGCCGGCGGCAACGCACGGCGGCACGGCAAACCCCACCTGGAGCAAGACCAAATAGGGAAGCGGGCGGTGCTTTTGGCCGCAACATGTGGCCCGCATGGGCTTCCGGGTAGGTCGCTAGAGCTGCGCGGCGACGCGCATCCCAGAGGAATGGCTGCCCACGACAGAACCCGGCTTATCGGCCGACTCTTTTCTCATGCGCTGACGCGCAACTCCTACGGGGTCGAAGCGACCCCGTTAGAGGGTGTTGGAAAAGAAGAAAAAGAAAAACTTGGTGCGCGCATTTTTTGGTGCAGCGGCGCGAGCTTCGGCAATCGCGCGCGATCGCCGCGTGAGAAAAACCATATAAGGGATTGATTCCGAACACATCGGATCACGCTGATCGGCGGTAATCTCCGAATGTGATCTAAGTCACTGTTGTCGCGAGTTTTTTTTAACTTAAGACGTTGACAGTGCGCGGTGCTGCTCCCTATAGTGGTGGCCGGTGGGAAAAAGTGGGAGAAAATGGGTCGCGCGGACCCATTCAGCGATGTTCCGGGGCGCCAATAAACTCACGCTCGATGCCAAGGGCCGCATGGTCATGCCGACGCGGTATCGCGAGCGGCTGCAGGAGCGGTGCGGCGGCAAACTGGTCATCACGGTGGACAAGGACCAGTGCCTGCTCATCTACCCGCTGCCGGATTGGGAGGAGATCGAGCGCAAGCTCATGCGTCTGCCGTCCATGAATCCCGATGCGCGCCGATTGCAGCGGCTCATGGTCGGACACGCGACGGATCTGGAGCTCGACGGTCATGGTCGGGTGCTGTTGCCGCCCAACTTGCGGGAGTTCGGCCTGCTGACGCGCGACGCCATGCTCATCGGGCAGGGATTGCATTTCGAGTTGTGGGACGAGGCGCGGTGGAACGAGCGGCGCGACGAGTGGCTGGCGGGCGGTGTCGCCACGGCCGACTTGCCCGCCGAACTACAGACGTTGTCGCTCTGAGCGCGCGGCGGCGGTCTCGAGCGATGAGCGAGGCGGCGAGGGGGCACACGGCAGTACTGCTACCTCAGGTATTGACGGCTTTGAACATACGGGCAAGTGGCAGGTACTTGGATGCCACTTTTGGGCGGGGCGGACACGCAGAGGCGATTTTGGAGAAGCTCACGCTTGACGGTCGATTGCTTTGTCTCGATCGCGACCCCGTCGCCATCGCCGAGGCAAAAGCGCGCTTCGGCTCCGACCCGCGCGTGATGATATTTCTCGCGCCGTTCTCCGAGCTCGCGCATTGCGCCGATGCGCTCGAGCCGGGACTCAAGCTCGACGGCATCCTGCTCGATCTCGGCGTCTCCTCCCCGCAGCTCGACGACCCCGAGCGCGGCTTCAGCTTCATGCAGGATGGCCCGCTCGACATGCGCATGAGCAAGGGCGAGGGTGCGTCGGCGGCCGACGTGGTGAATGGTGCACCAGAAGCCGAGCTCGCGCGGATTTTCCGCGAATTCGGCGAAGAGCGATTCGCCGGACGCCTCGCGCGCGCGATCGTCACCGACCGGCAGAAGCAGCCGTTCACGCGCACGCGCGAGCTCGCTTCGCTGATCGAGCGCGTGTCGCGCACGCGCGAGCGCCACAAGCATCCGGCGACCCGGGTTTTTCAGGCGCTGCGCATCCACGTGAACGGCGAGCTGTCGCAGCTCGAGACCGCGTTGCGGGCCGCGCTCGCGCGTCTCGCACCGGCCGGACGTCTCGCCGTGATCAGCTTCCACTCGCTCGAGGACCGCATGGTCAAGCGCTTCATGCGCGATCATGCGCAGCCCGATCCGATGTACGCAGGGCTTCCCGACATCCCGGCGCACGCCCGGCCCACGCTCAAGCTCGTGGGTAAGTCCATCGAGCCCGACGCGCAGGAAATCGCCGCCAATCCGCGCGCCCGCAGCGCGCGCCTCCGAGTCGCCGAACGATTGGACCAAGGAATCGCCGCATGAAGACCGCGAAGCTCCTGCCGCTGGCTCTGCCCTTGCTCTGGTTCGCGGTGCTCGGCTCCGCGGTGCAGGTGATTTATGCCCGACACAAGGCGCGCGACATGTTCGTGCGGCTCGAGAAGCTCAACTCGCAGCGCGACTCGCTCGAGATGGAGTGGGGCCGGCTGCAGCTCGAGCAAAGCTACTGGTCGTCGAACGCCTTCGTCGAGCGCGTGGCGAATGCGAAGTTGCAGATGAGCCTGCCGCAGACCCGGGATGTGCGGATCGTCCGGCCGTGAAGCTCGGACCGGTGAAAGTGGCACGGAGCTCAAGAGCTATCGGTGGCGCTCGGCGCTCATTCTCGGCCTCGTGGTATGCGGCGCGGTGGGCCTCGGCGCGCGCGCGGTGGAGCTGCAGCTGATCGACCACGGCTTTCTGGCGAAGCAGGGGGATCAGCGCTCGATGCGCGTGGTCAAGATCGCCGCGCATCGCGGTGCGATCACCGACCGCTCTGGCGAGCCGCTGGCGGTGAGCACTCCGGTGGATACGGTGTGGGTCAATCCGCAGGAGCTCAATGAGAACATCGATCAGCTGCCGAAGCTCGCGAAGGCGCTCAAGCAGGATCAGCAGCTGCTGGCACGGCGCATCACCAGCAATTTGGATCGCGAGTTTCTCTATCTCGAGCGCCACATGCCGCCCGATCAGGCGGAGCGCATCAAGGCGCTCGGCATTCCCGGGCGTCTACCTGCTGCGGGAATACCGCCGCTATTACCCTGCGGGCGAGGTGGCGGGCCACGTGGTCGGGTTCACGAATCTTGGACGATCAGGGGCAGGAAGGCCTCGAGCTCAGCTTCGATCAGCTGCTGAACGGCGAGGACGGCGCGAAGCGGGTCATCCAGGACCTTTACGGCCGCTACGTCGAGAACGTCGAAAGCATTCGCGCGCCGCGGCCGGGCCGCGATCTCGTTACCAGCATCGATCTGCGGAATCCAGTATCTCGCGTACCGGGAGCTCAAGGCGGCGATGCAGGAATACCGGGCGCACGCCGGCTCGGTGATCGTCATCGACGTGGACACGGGTGAAGTGCTGGCCATGGTCAACCAGCCCTCCTACAACCCGAACGATCGAGACCAGCTCAAGCCGGGGCTCTATCGAAATCGCGCGGCGACCGACATCTTCGAGCCCGGCTCGAGCATCAAGCCGTTCATCATGGCCGCCGCGCTCGCCTCGGGGCAATACCATCCGGACAGCGTGGTGGATACCTCGCCCGGCTTCGTTCAGGTCGGCAACAAGGTATTCGAGGACGAAACCAATCTGGGCGTCATCGACCTCGCGACGATTCTCGCCAAGTCGAGCAACGTGGGCACCGCCAAGGTGGCGCTCTCCCTGAAGCCCGAGCAGATCTGGAAAACGCTCTCGGCCCTGGGCTTCGGACAGGTGACGGGCAGCGAATTTCCGGGCGAGTCGGCGGGCATGCTCTCGAACTACGTCCACTGGCGGCCCATCGGCATCGCCACTCTTTCCCACGGTTACGGTCTGTCGGTGACGCCGCTGCAGCTCGCGCATGCCTACGCCACCATCGGCGCGGGCGGCATCAAGCGTCCGATCTCCTTCGAGCGGCTCTCCGGCGGTCCCGTGCCCGGCGATCAGGTGCTCGACCCCAAGATCGCGCACGAACTGGTGCAGCTCATGGAGCAGGTGGTCGAGAAGGGCGGCACCGCGGTGCGCGCCTCGCTCGTCGGCTACCGGGTGTCCGGAAAGACCGGTACGGCATTCAAATCGGAGGCCGGCGGTTACTCCACCGATCGCATCATGGCGGTATTTGCCGGCCTGGTGCCGGCGTCGCACCCGAAACTCGCCACCGTGGTGGTGATCGACGAGCCGAGCCGGGATTTGCGCGAGGTCGGCACGCTCGCGCAGGGCGGCACGGTGGCGGCGCCGGTGTTTGCCAACGTGATGTCCGGTGCGTTGCGGCTCATGGACGTGCCGCCCGATGACCTGCAAAACGTTCCGGCCGCGACGCTGGTTCAGGCGAAGGCCCCGTGACCGTATCCTTAAAATGGCTGCTCGACGGGATTGCCGCGGTCCCGGACAACGATGCGCAGATCGTCGATCTCGCGATCGACAGCCGCGATGTGCGCGCAGGCTCGCTATTCCTGGCGCTGCGCGGCACGAAGTCCCACGGGCTCCGGCCATGCGGCCGAGGCAGTGGCGCGAGGCGCGAGCGCGGTGTTGTGGGAGCCCGCGGCGGGCGTCGAGCCGCCCGATTTTGCGGGCAGGCCGTTCGCCGCGCCCATCCCGAATCTGCGCTCCGTGGTCGGCCGCATCGCCGACCGTTTCTTCCGCTGGCCGTCCTCGCAGATGCGCATCGTCGGCATCACCGGCACGAACGGCAAGACCACCTGTGCCTATCTCATCACGCAGTGCCTGGAGGGCCTGGGTCGCAATGCCGCCTACATCGGCACCATCGGTTGGGGCCGCATCGGCCGCCTCGAGGCGCCGACGCATACGACGCCCGACGCGGTGACCGTGCACCGCCTGCTGGCGCGCTTGAAGGCCGACGGCGTCCGCGAGGTCGCCATGGAAGTGTCCTCGCATGCGCTCGATCAGGGACGCGTGGACGGTGTGCGCTTTCATTCCGCGGCATTCACCAATTTGAGCCGCGATCATCTCGACTACCACGCCTCGATGCAGGCCTATGGCGAGGCGAAGGCGCGACTCTTCGCCGGGCAGGATCTCGAGCAGGCGATCATCAACGTCGGCGATTTCTTCGGGCGCGAGCTCGCGCACAAGCTGGCGGGCGGTGCGCCGTTGACCGCGGTCTGGGTCGGGTCCGGCGCCGACGCGTGGCTGGCCGAGCGTTACCTCGAGGCGCGCGAGGTGCGTATCGATTTGCACGGGATCTCGCTGAGCATCAGGGAAGCAGCGGCGAGATTGCGGTTTCCACCCGGCTGCTCGGCCGCTTCAACGCGGAGAACGTGCTGGTGGTGCTCGGATGCCTGCTCTCGCTCGGCGTGTCGCCGGGCGAAGCGGCCGCCGCACTCGCCGCGTGCCATCCGCCGCCCGGGCGCATGGAGATGGTCGAGGCCGGCCGGCAAGCCGCTGGCGGTGATCGATTATGCGCACACGCCCGACGCGCTCGCGAAGGCTTTGACTTCATTGCGCGAGCACTGCCGCGGCAGCCTGTGGTGCGTGTTCGGCTGCGGGGGAGATCGGGACGCGGGCAAGCGCCCGATCATGGGAGCGATCGCCGACGAGCTCGCGGATGAGATCATCGTGACCGACGACAACCCGCGTTCCGAGGATCCCCAGGAGATCATTCGCGCCATCACCCGGGGCATCAACGCGCATCCAGCCCGGGTCATTCCGGATCGCGCCGCGGCCATCGCGGCGGCGCTTCACCGCGCCGAGGCGGAGTGACGTCGTGCTCATCGCCGGCAAAGGCCACGAGGATTACCAGATCTACGGCGCCACGCGCCGAAGCTTCAGCGATCGCACGGAAGCGCTCAAGAGCCTGGGGGTTGCGGCATGAAGCGCACGCTGCAGGAGGCCGCACGCGTGCTCGGTGCACCAGCTCACAGGGCAGGACCGGCGTGTTCGATACGGTGTCGACCGACAGCCGCACGCTCGAGCAGGGCGCGCTATTCGTCGGGCTGCGCGGACCGAACTTCGACGGCGCGGATTTCGCCGCCGCTGCGCTCGCGCGCGGCGCGGCGGGTGCCATCCTGGAGCGGCCGCCGGCCGGCAGCCCTTGCCGTTCATTCGAGTGCCGGATGCGCTCGAGGCGCTTCAGCAGCTCGCGGCGCCTGGCGCGCCGATTTCTCCATAAGTCTGGTGGGTGTAGGCGGGAGCAACGGCAAGACCACGACCAAGGAGATGACGTCGGCGATTCTCTCGCGGCGATTTCCCATGCTTTGCACCCAGGGCAATCTCAATAATCACATCGGCGTGCCGCTGACGCTGTTGCAATTAGCGGCTCGCATCGCTTCGCCGTGATCGAAATGGGCGCGAACCGGATCGGCGATGTCGCGGCGCTGGTCGCCCTCGCGAGGCCGACCGTCGGCCTCGTCACCAACGCCGGCGCGGAGCACCTGGAGGGATTCGGCGACCTTGACGGCGTCGCGCGCGGCGAGGGCGAGATGGTCGCGGGGCTCGAGTCCGGCGCCGCCGCCGTCATCAATGCCGATGATGCCTACG
>CAVYNI010000003.1:0-76067 GCA_963769815.1 uncultured Gammaproteobacteria bacterium
CCGCATACTGGCGCGGCGTCGCGGGCACGTCGCGCGTCGTGAGCTTCGGCGTGCGGCGCGACGCGGACTTCGCGGCGAAGGATGTGGCGCAGTCGATCGAGTCGGGGCACTTTCAGACGCGCTTCACGCTCAGCTGCCCGCTCGGCGAGCGCTCCATCGTGCTAAGAGCCGGCGGCGCGCACAACGTCTCGAATGCACTCGCAGCGGCGGCCGCCGCCGCGTCGGCGGGCGCATCGCTCGAGGACATCGCGGCGGGCCTCGGCGATTTTCGCGCCGTGGCCGGCCGGTTGCAGCTCAAGGCGGGATTGCGCGACAGCTGGATCATCGACGATTCCTACAACGCCAATCCGAGCTCCGTGCGTGCGGGACTCGACGTGCTGCGCACGCTTCCGGGCGCCACCTGGCTGGTGCTCGCGGACATGGCGGAGCTCGGCGCGCATGCCGCAGACAGCCACGCCGAGCTCGGCCGCTACGCGCGCCAATGCGGCGTCAAGCGCCTGTTCGCGCTCGGCACCGAGAGCTCGCGCGCGGTCGAGACCTTCGGCACCGGCGGCGAGTGGTTCGCCGATGCGGAATCCCTCACGCGGCGGCTGCGCGCGGAAATCGCGCCGGGCGTCACCGTGCTCGTGAAGGGCTCGAGGGTGAACCGCCTCGAGCGCGTGGTGCAGGCGCTGCTCGGCGGGGCTGCGAATTCCGGTCCCATGATGCGAGCGAGTTGACGCGCATGCTGCTCTATCTTTCCGAATATCTGGCCCGGACCCACTCCGGCTTCCACGTGTTCCAGTACCTGACTTTGCGCGGCATCCTCGCGGCAATGACGGCGCTCGCGATCGCGATGGCGATCGGTCCGCGCATGATCAGCGCGTTGAGCCACCATCAGATCGGCCAGCGCGTACGCACCGACGGTCCGCAGTCTCATCTGCAGAAGTCGGGCACCCCCACGATGGGCGGCGGCCTGATTCTCGTGGCCATGGTGATCGCGACCCTGCTGTGGGCGGACCTGTCCGATCGCTTCGTCTGGATCCTCATCGGCACCACGCTCGCCTTCGGCGGCATCGGCTTCTACGACGATTACTTGAAGCTGGTGATCGGCAACTCCAAGGGCCTGCCGGCGCGCTACAAGTATCTGGCGCAATCGGTGTCGGCCTTGTGCATCGCCTTCAGCCTGCACGGCATGCATCAGTCGCTCGCCGAGATCTCGCTGTACGTGCCTTTCTTCAAGACCGTCGCGGTCCCCATGACGACGGCGGGTTTCGTCGCCTATGCGTACTTCGTCATCGTCGGGACGAGCAATGCCGTGAATCTCACCGACGGGCTCGACGGCCTCGCCATCATGCCGGCCGTCATGGTGGCCGCGGCGCTCGGCGTGTTCGCGTACGCCACCGGCAACTTCAAGTTTGCGAGCTACCTGCAGATTCCCTACATCCCGGGTGCCGGCGAGATCATCGTGTTCTGCGCCGCGATCTCGGGCGCAGGCCTCGGATTTCTCTGGTTCAATTCGTATCCGGCGGAAGTATTCATGGGCGACGTGGGCGCGCTGTCCATCGGCGCCGCGCTCGGCACGGTGGCCGTGATCGTGCGCCAGGAGATCGTCCTGTGCGTCATGGGCGGCGTGTTCGTGCTCGAGACGGTGTCCGTCATGCTGCAGGTGGCTTCGTTCAAGCTCACGGGCAAGCGCATCTTCCGCATGGCGCCCTTGCATCATCATTTCGAGCTCAAGGGGTGGAGCGAGCCCAAGGTCATCGTGCGTTTTTGGATCATCAGCTTCCTGCTGATGCTCACCGGCCTCGCCACGTTGAAAATCCGATGAGGAGAACCGTGGTGATCGGATTGGGAAAGACGGGGGCCTCGTGCGTGCGCTATCTCGCGAAGCATGGGATTGCCGTGGCCGTGACCGATTCGCGGGCCGCCCCCCCCGGCCTCGCCGACCTCGGGGAGCTGGCCGAGCGGATCGATCTGCGTCTCGGCGCCTTCGACCCATCGCTCCTCGAGGGTGCCTCGCAAGTGCTCCTGTCGCCGGGTGTCTCGCCGCAGGAGCCGATCGCCGCCGAGGCGCGGGCGCGCCGCATCGAGATCCTGGGCGATATCGAGCTGTTCGCCCGCGCGGTCGCGGCGCCGGTCATCGGTGTCACCGGCACGAACGGCAAGAGCACCGTGACGAGTCTGGTGGCGCGCATGGCCGAGTCGGCCGGGTTGACCGTGCTGGCGGGAGGCAACCTCGGCAAGCCGGCGCTCGATCTGCTCGAGGAGCCGGTGCCCGATCTGTACGTGCTCGAGCTATCGAGCTTCCAGCTCGAGACGACGAGCTCGCTCGAGCTGCTCGGCGCCGCGGTGCTCAACGTGAGCGCGGACCATATGGATCGGTATGCCTCGCTCGCCGAGTACGCGCGCGCCAAGTCGCGGATTGTCGCGAACGCGGCGACCGTCGTTCTGAATGCCGACGATCCGTTTTTCCTCGCGATGCGCCAGGCCGTCTCGGGCCGTCCCGCCTGGGCGCCGGTGCCGCGCGTCGTCACCTTCTCCACCGAGCGCGGCGATGCCGATTTCACCCTCATGCGCGAGGGACGGAACAGCTGGCTCGCGCGCCGCGGCGAGGGACTGTTCGACACCGCGCGCATGAAGATTGCGGGGCAGCACAACGCGGCGAATGCGCTGGCGGCGCTCGCCCTCGGCGAGGCCGCGGGCTTGCCGCTGAGTGCCATGTTGCGGGCGATCGAGGCATTCCCGGGCCTGAAGCACCGCTCCGAGTGGGTGGCCGACGTGCGCGGCGTGCGCTACATCGATGACTCGAAGGGCACGAACGTCGGCGCAGCGATCGCAGCGGTGAACGGGCTCGAAGGGCCGCTCGTGGTCATCGCGGGCGGGGAGGGCAAGGGTCAGGACTTCGCGCCGCTCGCGGCCGCGTTCCGCCACAAGGTCAGGCGCGCCATCGTCATCGGCAAGGATGCCTCCGCCATCGCGGGCGCGCTCGAGGGCGCGTGCGAGGTCGAGCGCGCAGCGAGTCTGCCGACCGCCGTGACCGCCGCCGCCGCCGCCGCATTGCCGGGCGACACGGTGCTTCTGTCGCCTGCCTGCGCGAGCTTCGACATGTTTCGCGACTACAACCACCGGGGCGAGGTGTTCGCCGGGGCGGTGCGGGCACTCGAGGGCGGCGCATGAACGCGACCAGCATGTCCTACGGCGTGCGGGCTCGAGAGCGCATGCCCTTCGCCTGGGATCCGATCACGCTCGGGCTCACCGCGGCGCTCCTCCTCGTGGGTCTGGTGATGGTGAGCTCGGCCTCGATGTCGATCGCGGCGAAGGATCTGGGCGATCCGTTCTATTTCCTCGAGCGCCAGTTCGTGTTCTGCATGGTCGGCCTGGCCGGGGGCTGGGTGATCACGCGCGTGCCGGCGGTGCTCTGGGACAAGTACAGCCTGGCGCTGCTCCTGCTGGGCCTTTTGCTGCTGCTGCTCGTCCTGATCCCCGGGCTCGGTGCCACGGTCAACGGCGCCCGCCGCTGGATGCGCGTGGGCCCGATGAACTTTCAGGTCTCGGAGCTCGCGCGGGTCCTGGTGCTCACCTGGGTCTGCAGCTACTGCGTGCGCAAGCGCACGGAGCTTCTCAGCACCTTCGCGGGACTCGCGAGGCCCGTGGGACTGCTCGGCCTCTCCGCAGTGCTGCTGCTGCTCGAGCCTGATTTCGGCGCGGCGACCGTGCTGTTCGCCACCGGCTTCGCGGTGTTGTTCGTGGCGGGCGCGCGCATGCGCTACGTTCTGCTGATGGTGTGCGGGACGGCACTCGCCTTCTCCGTGCTCGCACTCACCTCGGCCTACCGGCTGAAGCGCCTGACCGGATTTCTGCATCCGTGGGACGATCCGTTCAAGGGCGGATTCCAGCTGACGCAATCGTTGATCGCGATCGGACGCGGCTCGTGGTTCGGCGTCGGTCTCGGCTCGAGCGTACAAAAGCTCTTTTATCTGCCCGAAGCGCATACCGACTTCGTGTTCGCCGTGCTGGCCGAGGAGCTCGGACTGGTCGGCGTGATCGGCGTGCTCGCCCTGTTCGTGGCACTGGTCTGCCGGTCCTTCCAGATCTCGCGTCTCGCTGCGCAGGCGGGCATGCAATTTCAGTCATATCTCGCCCTTGCATTCGGCGTGTGGCTCGGCGTGCAGGCGCTGGTGAACATCGGCGTGAACATGGGCGTGCTCCCGACCAAGGGTCTGACGCTGCCGCTTCTGAGCTACGGCCGCAGCAGTCTGCTGGTAAGCCTCGCGTGGCTCGGCGTGCTGTTGCGCATCTATCACGAAGTCAAATGCACGTCGCGCTCCGCCGTGATGCGAGTGCCGGGAGCGGCGCGGTGAGCGCGGCTCGCCCCGCCGCCGCAGGAGGCCCCGTGCTGATCATGGCCGGCGGCACGGGCGGTCACGTGTTCCCCGCCCTCGCGGTGGCCAAAGTGCTCCGCGAGCGCGGCGTGCCCGTGGTGTGGCTCGGTGTTCCGGGCGGCATGGAGGCGCGGCTCGTGCCCGCGAACGGCTTTCCCATCGAGTGGGTGCGCGTGCGTGGAATTCGCGGCAAGGGCTGGAAGGCCTGGCTCGCGGCGCCCTTCCGGGTCGCCGCCGCCGTGATCGAGGCGGCGCGGATCTTGCGCAGGCTCAAGCCGCGGGCGGTGCTGGGTGCCGGCGGTTATGTGAGCGGACCGGGTGGGATCGCGGCATGGCTGCTGCGCATTCCGCTGCTGATCCACGAACAGAACGCCGTGGCGGGCCTCACCAATCGATGGCTTGCCCGCTTCGCCACCCAGGTGCTCGAGGCCTTTCCCGGCAGTTTTGGCCCCGGCGTCGAGGCGCAGACCGTCGGCAATCCCGTGCGCGCCGACATCGCCTCCATCGCGCCGCCCGCGGAGCGCTTCGCGGGGCGCGGACCGCGCGCGCGCCTCCTCGTCTTCGGCGGTAGCCAGGGCGCGCAGCGGCTGAACGCCGCCGTGCCGCAAGCGCTCTCGCGCATCGATCCGGCGCGCCGCCCCGAAGTCAGACACCAGACGGGGGAGCGGGGCCTCGCGGCGGCGCGTGCCGCCTATCAGGAGGTCGCGCTCGAGGCCGAGGTGCTGCCATTCATCGAGGACATGGCGGCCGCCTATGCGTGGGCGGATCTTGCAGTCTGCCGCGCGGGCGCCATGACCATCGCCGAGCTGCAAGCCGCCGGCCTCGGCGCGCTTCTCGTCCCGTTTCCGGCCGCAACCGACGATCATCAAACCAAGAACGCGCAGGCCCTGGTGCGTGCCGGCGCCGCCCGTGTCCTGCCCGAGCGTGATCTGACGGTCGAGAGCTTGGGACGAGAGCTCGCGGAACTCACGGCGGATCGCCCGCGGATGCTCGAGATGGCGCGCGCGGCGCGCGCCTCGCGCAACGTCGATGCGGCCGCGCGGATGGCGGACTTATGCGTGGCGGCGGCGGGAGGCGTGCCGGCATGAACGATCGCATGCGCCGCATCCATCTCATCCACCTGGTCGGCATCGGCGGCAGCGGCATGGGCGGGATCGCCGAGGTGCTGCTCAATCTGGGCTACGCCGTGCAGGGCTCGGACCTGAAGCCCAATGCCGTCACCGAGCACCTCGCGCGCCTCGGTGCGAAGATCTTCGTCGGCCACGCCGCCGAGCATCTGGGCGAAGCGGACGTGGTGGTCGTCTCGAGCGCGGTCGATCGCTCCAATCCCGAGCTTGCCGCGGCGCACGCCCGGCGCACGCCCGTGGTGCCGCGCGCCGAGATGCTGGGCGAGCTCATGCGCTTTCGCTACTCCATCGCGGTCGCCGGCACCCATGGCAAGACCACCACCACGAGCCTGGTCGCGAGCATTCTCGCCGAGGGCGGCCTCGACCCGACGTTCGTGATCGGCGGGCGCCTGAAGAGCGCCGGCAGCAACGCGCGGCTCGGTGCCGGCCGCTACCTCGTCGCTGAAGCGGACGAGAGCGATGCCTCATTCATGCATCTGCAGCCCATGATCGCGGTCATCACCAACATCGACAACGATCATCTCGGCACGCATGACGGGGATTTCGCGCGTCTCAAGCAGAGCTTCGTCGACTTCCTGCACAACCTGCCGTTCTACGGTCTCGCGGTGCTCTGCAGCGACGATGATGAGGTGCGCAGCATTCTGTCGAACGTTCCCCGGCCCTTCGTGACCTACGGGTTCGGTGCCGGCGCGGACATCCGGGCCGTCGAGGTACGGCGCGCCGGTCTGCAGTCGCATTTCACCGTGTTGCGCGCGGGACTTGCGCCGCTCGAACTCACGCTCAACCTGCCCGGCAGGCACAACGTGCTCAACTCTCTCTCGGCCGTGGCGGTCGCCACCGAGCTCGGCGTCGCGGATGCGGCGATCCAGCGCGCGCTCGCCGGCTTCCAGGGCATCGAGCGCCGGCTGCAGCAGCTCGGCGAGCTCAGCTGGCCGGGCGGCCGCGCGCTCCTCGTCGATGACTACGCGCATCACCCGACCGAGGTCGCCGCCACGCTCGAGGCCGTGCGCCAGGCGTGGCCGGAGCGCCGGCTCGTGCTCGCATTCCAGCCGCACCGCTACACCCGCACGCGCGATCTGCTCGACGATTTCGGCCGGAGCTTGAGCGAATGCGATGTGCTGCTCGTGAGCGAGGTCTATGCGGCCGGCGAGGCGCCGATCGCCGGCGCCGACGGACGGGCGATCTGCCGCGCCGTGCGTACGCGCGGGATCATCGAGCCGGTATTCGTCGAGCGGGTCGACGAGCTGGCCGATGCGCTGCGCGCCGTGGTGCGCGACGGCGATGTGGTGCTCACCATGGGTGCCGGCAACATCGGAGCGGTGGCGCAGGATCTCAGGGCGCGATTCGCGGCGGGGGCTGCGGCATGAACGGCCGGTTGCGCTCGGACGCCATCGCACCGGAATTTGCCGCACGCGTGCTTCGCGCGGTGCCCATGTCCCGTTACACCTCGTGGCACGTGGGAGGGCCGGCCGATTTCTTTTTCACCCCGCGCGATGTCGCCGACCTGTCGAGCTTTCTTCGCCAGCTGCCGGCGGCCATCGCGGCGCTTTGGATCGGTCTCGGGAGCAATCTACTGGTGCGTGACGGCGGGATTCGCGGCGCGGTGGTCTCGACGCACGGCGCACTCGGCGGCCTCGAGCGCTTGAGCGCAACGCGCATTCGCGCCGAGGCCGGGGTGCCGTGCGCGCGCATCGCTCGCCAGTGCGTGAAATGGGGTTTGGGCCCCGCGGAATTCTTCGCCGGGATTCCCGGCACGCTGGGCGGTGCGCTGGCCATGAACGCAGGCGCCTGGGGCGGGGAGACCTGGCGGCACGTCGTCGAGGTCGGAGTCATCGATCGACAGGGCGCACGCCGCACCCGCAAGCCCGCCGATTATCAGGTCGGCTATCGCAGCGTCGCCGGGCCTGCCGACGAGTGGTTCGTCGCCGCGCAGCTCGAGTTCGAGCGCAAGCCGGGCGTCAACGCGGGCGAAATCGCCGCGCTTCTCGAGAAGCGCCGCGAGACCCAGCCCATCGGGGAGTGGAGCTGCGGCTCGGTGTTCACCAATCCGCCGGGCGATCACGCGGCGCGTCTGATCGAGACCGCGGGCCTCAAGGGATTTCGCCTCGGCGATGCCTCCGTATCGGAGAAACACGCCAACTTCATCATCAATCACGGCGCCGCGCGCGCCGCCGACATCGAGGCCCTCATCGAGCACGTGCGGCGCACGGTGGCGCTCGTCCACCACGTCGAGCTCGCGACCGAAGTGCGCATCGTGGGAGAGGCCGCATGAGCCGGCTCGTGACCTCCTACGCGGCGCGTCGCGCGCGCAGCGGCGGCGAGTTCGGCAAGGTGGCCGTGCTTCTGGGCGGCGATTCGAGCGAGCGCGAGATATCGCTCGTGAGCGGCAACGCGGTGCTCACCGCGCTTCTGCGCCGCGGCGTCGACGCCGCGGCCTTCGATCCCGGCGAGCGTGCGGTGGAGGACCTCAATAGCGCGGGATTCGACCGCGCCTGGATCGCGCTGCATGGGCCGGGCGGCGAGGACGGCCTCATGCAGGGCGCGCTCGAATGGCTCGGCATCCCGTACACCGGCAGCGGCGTGCTCGCCTCGGCGCTCACGATGGACAAGCTCAAGACCAAGCGCGTCGTGGTCGGCGCCGGATTGGCGGCTCCGCCGTATGCGGTGCTGTCGAGTCCCGCCGATCTCGAGCGCGCGCTGGCCGACGTGGGCCTTCCGCTCATGGTCAAACCCGCCTCGCAGGGCTCGAGCGTCGGCATCACCAAGGTGAAGCGCTCGGAGGAGCTGCCGCGCGCCTATGCGGAGGCGCGCGCCGTCGATCCCATCGTATTCGCGGAGCGCTTCGTCGAGGGCGATGAGTTCACCGTCGGCGTGCTGGGCGATGAGGGCCTTCCCTCGATACGCATCCAGCCGGCGACCGAGTTCTACGATTACCAGGCGAAATATTTCCGCGACGATACCCAGTATCACTGTCCGAGCGGCCTCGACGCACGGGCGGAGGCGGAGCTTCAAGCCGCGGCGCTCGCCACCTTCCGGGTCACGGATTGCTGGGGATGGGGCCGCGTCGACTTCATGCGCGAGTCCGCCACCGGCAAGTTCTATTTCATCGAGATCAATACCACGCCGGGGATGACCGACCACAGCCTGGTGCCGATGGCCGCACGCCAGGCAGGCATCGATTTCGACGAGCTGGTCTGGCGCGTGCTCGAGACCAGCCTCATGAGGGAGCGAAAATGAACTTCAACTGGCTGATACGCCGCAACCGGTTCAAGAACAAGCCAAAGAGCGAGAAGAAGCCCTGGCAGTGGCCGAAGGTCATGGTCGAGTGGCGCAAATACGGCAAGCGCGCGGCGCTGGCCGCGCTCAGCGCCTCGGTGCTCGCGGGCCTGGGGCTCGCGCTCGACCGGCCCGTGCGCACCATCTCGATGGACGGCAGCTTTCAGCGAGTCTCGCCCGGCCAGATCGAGAAGGCGGTCGCGCCGTACGCTCACTCGGGCTTTCTGTCCGCGGATCTCGATGCGATCCAGAGCGCGGTCGAGGCACTCCCCTGGGTCGACCACGCCCGCGTACAGCGCCGCTGGCCGAACAGCCTGCACGTCACGGTGGTCGAGCAGACGGCCGCGGCGCGCTGGGGAGACTCGGGCGTGCTCAACACGCGGGGCGAGCTGTTCGAACGATTCGCGACGCATGTGCCTGCCGAGTTGCCGCGACTCGCCGGCCCTCCGGGCACCGAGGCCCAGGTCGCGCAGCGCTATCTGTCCGCGCAAGGGCGGGTGCTCGAGGCGGGAATGCGCATCGCGGCGCTGCGGCTCGACGAGCGCGGCGCCTGGGAGATGGATCTCGACAGCGGCGTGACGGTGCGCCTGGGCCGTCGCGACGTGGACGAGCGCATCGACCGCTTCATCCGCACCGTCTCGGCGGTCATCGCGCACCGCTTGTCCGAGATCAGCTACGTGGACATGCGCTACTCGAACGGCTTTGCGATCGGATGGCGCAATGCGCAGACGCCGGCGGCCTCATCCAAGCACCCCGACGACTCCGACGCCTGAAGGAAAACCGACTCGACATGGCCAAACGTTCCGACCGCAACTTGACCGTAGGGCTCGACATCGGCACGAGCAAAGTCGTCGCCATCGTCGGCGAGATGAAACCCGACGGCGAGCTCGAGATCATCGGCATCGGCAGCCACCCTTCGCGCGGATTGAAGAAAGGCGTCGTGGTGAACATCGAATCGACGGTGCAATCGATTCAGCGCGCGGTGGAGGAGGCCGAGCTCATGGCGGGCTGCGAGATCCACTCCGTTTATGCCGGCATCGCGGGCAGTCACGTGCGGAGCCTCAATTCGCACGGGATCGTCGCGATCAAGGACAAGGAGGTCGGTCCGGACGACGTCGAGCGCGTGATCGATGCGGCAAAGGCCGTCGCCATTCCGGCCGATCAGAAGATCCTGCACGTGCTGCCGCAGGAATACATCATCGATGCGCAAGAGGGGATCCGCGATCCCATCGGCATGTCCGGCGTGCGGCTCGAGGCCAAGGTGCACATCGTCACCGGCGCCGACAGTGCGGCACAGAACATCGTCAAGTGCGTGCAGCGCTGCGGTCTGGCGGTGGACGACATCGTGCTCGAGCAGCTCGCCTCGAGCTACGCGGTGCTCACCGAGGATGAAAAGGATCTCGGTGTATGCGTGGTCGATATCGGCGGAGGCACCACCGACATGGCCGTATTCAGCGGCGGCGCCATCCGGCACACGGCCGTCATTCCCATCGCCGGCGACCAGGTGACGAACGACATTGCCGTGTCCATGCGCACCCCGACCCAGTACGCCGAGGACATCAAGATCAAGTACGCCTGCGCCTTATCGCAGCTCGCGAATCCCGACGAGACGATCGAGGTGCCGAGCGTCGGGGACCGCCCGCCGCGCCGTCTCGCGCGCCAGACCCTCGCCGAGATCGTCGAGCCGCGCTACGAGGAGCTGTTCGCGCTGGTGCGCGATGAGCTGCGCCGCGCCGGCCTCGAGGAGGCGGTCGCAACCGGCATCGTGCTCACCGGCGGCAGCTCCAAGATGGAGGGCGCGGTCGAGCTCGCCGAGGAAGTGTTCCACATGCCCGTGCGGCTCGGCATCCCGCAGTACGTGAGCGGACTGGTCGATGTGGTGAGCAACCCGATTCACGCGACGGGCGTCGGGCTGCTTCTGTATGCGAAGAGCAATCTGCAAGCGCAGCGCACCGAGGCGCCGCTCCTTGCCGGCGGCATGAAGTCGATTTTCGATCGAATGAAAGCCTGGTTTCAGGGGAATTTTTGAGCCAGGCCCGTAAGTGTTACAACCGATAGGAGAACTTGAATGTTTGAACTAATGGACTCTTACAGTCAGAGCGCCATCATCAAGGTGCTGGGCGTGGGCGGCGGCGGCGGCAACGCGGTCTCGCACATGGTGCAAGCGGGGCTCGAGGGCGTGGATTTCATCTGCATCAACACCGATGCGCAGGCGCTCAAGCACTCCAAAGTGCGTACTGCACTGCAAATCGGCTGCAACATCACCAAGGGCCTGGGCGCCGGCGCCGACCCCGAAGTCGGCCGTCAGGCGGCGATGGAGGATCGGGACCGGATCATCGAGCTCATCGAGGGCTGCGACATGCTGTTCATCACCGCCGGCATGGGCGGTGGCACCGGCACCGGTGCGGCGCCCGTGGTGGCGCAGGTCGCGAAGGAGCTGGGAATCCTCACCGTGGCGGTGGTCACCCGGCCGTTCGAGATGGAGGGCAACAAGCGCTCGCGCGTCGCTGACCAGGGGATGATGGAGCTGTCCAAATATGTGGACTCGCTGATCACCATCCCCAACCAGAAATTGCTGCAGGTGCTGGGAAGCACGACGACGCTGCTCGATGCCTTCAAGGCGGCCAACACCGTGCTGCAGGGCGCGGTTCAGGGCATTGCCGAGCTGATCACCCGTCCGGGTCTGATCAACGTCGACTTCGCCGACGTGCGCACCGTCATGTCCGAGACCGGCATGGCGATGATGGGGTCGGGCGCTGCCGCCGGCGAGGACCGCGCGCGCGAGGCGGCCGAGGCCGCGATCTCCAGCCCGCTGCTCGAGGACATCAACCTCGCGGGCGCCCAGGGCATCCTGGTCAACGTCACCGCCGGCATGGACCTGTCGATCGGCGAGTTCCAGGAAGTCGGCAACGTCATCAAGCAGTTCGCCTCGGACGACGCCACGGTGGTGGTGGGAACGGTCATCGATCCGGACATGTCCAACCAGATCCGGGTGACTGTGGTTGCAACGGGTTTGGGGAAGCCCGTCGCTCGTGCGGTCGCACAGCCGCCCGCGCAAGCGGCCGTTCCGCCCCCGACCATGCGCGTAGTGAGACCGAAGTCACCGATGGCGCCGACCGATTACGCCATGCTCGACAAGCCGACCGTCCAGCGGCAGCGCGCCGTCGGTGATGGCTTGCGGTCGGAAAGCGATTCGGAAGACTTGCTCGACATTCCGGCATTCCTGCGCCGGCAGGCGGATTGACCCGGTGCGGATACGCCCGGGTCGATAAGCCGTCGTCGAAGCTTGAGGCAGTGGCGCCCGCGATCGGGATTGCTCAAGGGCGCCGTGCCGAAAAAGTTGTAGGAGTTGCGGCATCTTCAGCCGGTTTGTTGCGTATGATACCTTCTGATATTACTTAAGATGCCCAGGGTCGGACTTGCTCGATGCTGAATCAAAGAACTCTGAAAAACTCGATTCGCGCGACCGGAGTGGGGCTGCATACGGGGAAGAAAGTCCTGATGACGCTGCGCCCGGCCCTGCCGGACAGCGGCATCGTGTTTCGGCGCGCCGACTTGGCGCTGCCGGTCGACATCAAGGCCCACGCGCAGAACGTGGGCGACACCATGATGGGAACCACACTGCAAAGCGGCGAAGTCAAGATCTCGACGGTGGAGCACCTGTTGTCGGCGCTCGCGGGCCTCGGGATCGACAACGCCCTGGTCGAGGTGAGCGCCGGCGAGGTACCGATCATGGACGGCAGCGCGGGGCCTTTCGTCTTTCTCCTGCAGTCGGCCGGTATCGAGGAGCAAAAAGCACCGAAGCGCTTCATCCGCATTCGCGAGAGCCTCAAGGTCCAGGACGGCGACAAGTGGGCGCGCTTCGACCCTTATGACGGCTTCAAGGTGAATTTCGAGATCGAATTCGATCATCCGACCTTCAAGAAGCATTCGCAGGTCGCTTCGATGGATTTCTCGACCACCTCCTTTTTACGCGAGGTGAGTCGCGCGCGTACCTTCGGCTTCATGCGCGATCTGGAGAGCTTGCGGGCGCGCAATCTCGCGCTCGGCGGCAACATGGACAACGCGATCGTTCTCGACGACTACCGCGTTTTGAACGAGGATGGCCTGCGCTACGAGGACGAGTTCGTGAAGCACAAGATCCTCGATGCGATCGGCGATTTGTACCTGCTCGGCCACAGTCTCATCGGCGAGTTCAGCGGCTACAAGTCCGGACACGCGCTCAACAACCGTTTGCTGCGAACGCTCATCGCCACGGAAAGCGCCTGGGAAGAAGTGACGTTCGAAAGCCTTGCCGAGGCACCCATCTCGTACGTAGCCGCTGCCGCCGCACGCGCCTGAAGGCGCGACTCCGCCGGTGGCCCATGGCCCGCCGCGGAAGCGGCATCGCGCGATGACTCAGCTTTGGATTTGTGGGCATTCACGGCAAATTGCCCGCTTGACCGTCCCAACGCGGGAGCGGATATATCTAGCAGGACGAGAGAGCGCTACCCGCTCCGGCGGGAATACGCTGATCCTTCGCTACCCCGCCGCGCGATGACTCGCTGCCGTCAGCCGGTTGCAAGTGTAGGCTCTCAAGCACAGGACTCGCCCGCTGGGTGCGCGCGCCACGCCGGCGGGAATTACTCGCCCGAACTGGGTTGCACCACTTTAATGCGTACGCTGTGGATTTCCTTCCCGAGCGTGCCGGCCACGTGCGAGCGCAATGCCTCGGCGCGATAGCGTAGTCGCGTCGCCCAGGCCCCCGCCGCAACCCCCACGGTAAGGCGGCCGGCATCGATTCCGGCGGTCAGCACCATCCCCTCGAGATCCGCCGGCAGGGCGGCACGCACATGTGACAGAATCACGCCGCGCTCGCGGCTCCGGACCCGCAGGCTCATGAGCCGCCCGTCCGGTGATTCCAATAATTCCTTGATATTATTATGTTTTTTCATTTATCGGCTCGCGGAGCCTGGCCTATTCTGACAATAAAAGCGTGCTTAATATCCTTGTTTTGACTCACCTTATTCTGCATAGTCTACCCGGGTTCGCCCGTGCAGCATGACGTAGCACCTACTACAGGCTCGGACTTTTAATGAATGTGATTTTTGTAGGCCGAAAGAGCGGCCGGGTCAAACAATTGGATCTGCGCCATCCCGTGGTGCTGGCGGCGGCGGCAGCGCTGGTATTCCTCGTGGTGGGCGGGGCCTTCTCCGTGGGTGTCGGCCTGGGCGCGCGCCATCGTGGGGCGAACGCGGTCGAGCAGATCGGCGGCTGGTCCTCGGCGCTGGTGCGCGAGCAGGCGCAGATCGATGATGTGCGGCGCATGCTGCAGGAAAAGGTCAACGCGCTCGCCATGCGCGTAGGACAAATGAATGCCAATGTCATTCGCCTCGACGCGCTGGGCAAGCGCTTGACCCGCATGGCAAACCTGGACAACGGCGAGTTCGATTTCGGAAATCCCCCGCCGCTCGGCGGTGGGGAAGGTGCGGATGGACAGCCCGCGCAGATCCCGAGCCTCACGGCGATGGTCGATGACCTGCAGACGCAATTATCGAGCCGTGAGCAGGAGCTCGGTGTGCTCGAGAACCTGATTCTGACGCGCGAGCTCGACAAGCAGGTGTATCCGGAAGGCCGCCCCGTCCAGGACGGGTGGATATCCTCCTATTTCGGGCGCCGCGCCGACCCCTTCACCGGTTACCTCACGGTGCATAAAGGCGTCGATTTTGCCGGTGCACAAGGCTCGAAGGTGTCGGCCGTGGCTGCAGGACTGGTGACTTTCGCGGGCGACCGCTCGGGTTATGGCGAGATGGTCGAGATCAACCACGGCAACGGACTGGCGACGCGCTACTGCCACAACGAGAAGCTCCTGGTGAAGCAGGGCGACATGGTGAGCAAGGGCCAGGAAGTCGCCCTGATCGGCTCGACCGGGCACTCGACGGGACCTCATCTGCACTTCGAGGTGCTGAAGAACGGCACCCAGGTCGACCCGCTGCACTACATCGGCGAGGACCGCTAAGCTCCAGGATCCGACCGCTGCGCCGCGCCCCGACCGGGTGAGCCGCCGCTGACAACCCGTTGAAATTGGCCGCTATTATTACAGGACAGAACCGGCGGCGGAGCGGGCGGGTCGCCCCCTTCGCACGCGAAACGATTTACCGGTCCTCCTGTCTATCCGTACAATGCTCAGTTTTCCGAGGACTTCTCAAGCGTGTGGAAGCTTCTGACCCAAGTATTCGGCAGCCGTAATCAGCGCCTCGTCAAAGAGCTGAGCCGCACGGTCGGCTCCACCAATGGCCTCGAGGATGGGGTTCGAGCGCTCAAGGATGAGGAATTTCCCCAGAAGACCCAGGAGTTGAAGGCGCGCTTCGCCGCCGGCACGGCGCTCGATGCGCTGGTCCCCGAAGCATTCGCTTTGGTGCGCGAGGCGTCCCGCCGCGTGCTCGGGCTGCGGCACTTCGATGTGCAATTGATCGGCGGCCTCGCGCTGCACCTCGGCAAGATCGCCGAGATGCGCACCGGCGAGGGCAAGACCTTGATGGCGACGCTCCCGGCGTATCTGAACGCGCTCAGCGGAGAGGGCGTGCACGTGGTCACGGTCAACGAGTACCTGGCGCAGCGCGACTCGGATTGGATGGGTCCGGTCTTCCGGTTTCTCGGCATGGACGTGGGCGTCATCAAGAATGCCCAATCGCAGGACGAGAAGCGCGCCGCCTACGCACGCGACATCACCTACGGCACCAACAACGAATTCGGCTTCGACTACCTGCGCGACAATCTGGCGTTCCGTCTCGAGGACCGGGTGCAGCGCAAGCTGTCGTTCGCGATCGTCGACGAGGTCGACTCGATCCTGATCGACGAGGCGCGCACGCCGCTGATCATCTCGGGACCGGCCGAGGAGAGCACGGAGCTCTACATCAAGATCAACACCTTGATCCCGCGCCTCACGCGGCAGAAAGAGGAGAACGGCCCGGGCGATTACGCCGTGGACGAGAAGACCAAGCAGGCCACGCTCACCGAGGAAGGCCACGAGAAGGTCGAGGGACTGATGGCCGAGATCGGCCTCCTGCGGGACGGCGAAAGCCTTTACGACGCGACCAACATCCGGCTCATGCACCACCTGAACGCCGCACTGCGCGCCCACGCGCTCTATCGCCGCGACGTCGAGTACATCGTGCGTCAGGGTGAGGTGATCATCGTCGACGAGTTCACCGGGCGCACGATGCCGGGACGGCGCTGGTCCGACGGGCTGCATCAGGCGGTCGAAGCGAAAGAGGGCGTCAAGGTGCGTGAGGAGAACCAGACGGTCGCCTCCATCACGTTCCAGAATTATTTCAGGCTGTACGCGAAGCTCTCCGGCATGACCGGCACCGCCGACACCGAGGCGTTCGAGTTCCAGCAGATCTACGGCCTGGAAGTGGTGGTCATTCCCACCCACAAGCCGATGATCCGCAAGGACAACTCGGATCTCGTGTTCCTTTCCGAGCACGACAAGTACCAGGCGGTTCTCGAAGACATCCAGGACTGCGTGAAGCGCGGTCAGCCGGTGCTGGTCGGCACCACCTCGATCGAGACCTCCGAACGGCTGGCGAAGCTCCTTCAGGGCGCGAAGATTCCGCACGAGGTGTTGAACGCGAAGCAGCACGAGCGCGAGGCGCACATCGTCGCCGAAGCCGGCCGCCCGAGCGCCGTGACCATCGCCACCAACATGGCGGGCCGCGGCACCGACATCGTTCTCGGCGGCAATCCGCAGGCGCAGATCGAGGCGAGCGGCAGCGCCGACGAGACCGCGGTGAAAGAGATTCGCGACACCTGGCAGAAGCGCCACGAGCAGGTGCTCGCGGCGGGCGGCTTGCATATCATCGGGACCGAGCGCCACGAGTCGAGGCGCATCGACAACCAGTTGCGCGGCCGCTCCGGCCGCCAGGGCGATCCGGGGTCGAGCCGCTTCTACCTGTCCCTCGAGGACAACTTGATGCGCATCTTCGGCGACCCGACGCGCATGAAGTCGCTCATGACGCGCGTCGGCATGAAGCCGGGAGAGGCTATCGAGAGCGGCATGCTCACACGGCAGATCGAGCGCGCGCAGCGGCGCGTCGAGCAATACAACTTCGATGCCCGCAAGCAGCTGCTCGAGTATGACGATGTCGCCAACGACCAGCGCCGTGTCATCTACCAGCAGCGCACCGATCTGATGGCCGCGGAGGATGTCAGCGAGGCGGTCGTGGGTGCGCGCGAGGACGTCGTCGCGCAGCTCACCGACCAATATATGCCGCAGGGAGCTCCTCAGGAGAATTGGGACGTGGCCGAGCTCGTGCAGTCGCTCGAGCGCGATTTCGGCACGCGGCTGCCGGTCGAGGAATGGCTGAGTGCCGACGAGACGGGCGATGTCGCGCTGCTGCGGACGAAGATCATTCAGGCGCTTGCGGCCGCTTACGATCAAAAGCAAGCCGCGGTCGGTACCGAGATGATGCGCCACGTCGAGAAGCAGATCATGCTGCAGACCCTCGACACGCACTGGCGGGAGCATCTGGCGGCCATGGACTACATGCGCCAAGGCATATTTCTGCGCAGCTACGCGCAGAAAAATCCCAAGCAGGAATACAAGCGCGAGGCGTTCGAGCTGTTCTCCGCGATGCTCGATCGGATCAAGTTCGACACCATCACGATGCTGTCGAAGATTCAGATACGCAGCCAGGCCGAGGTCGAGCGCGAGGAGCTCGAGCGGCAGCAGCGGCTCGCCCGCGCGCTGCAGCTGCAGCACGCGGAGGCCATCTCGCCCATTCAGGCCGGGGCTTCAATCGAGATACCGGGTGGCGACACCGGCGATCCCCTGGGCAATGCGCCGCCCGGCGACTTCGGCGGCAACCCGCTCGAGATAGCGCCGCGCGCGGGCGCATCGGCGGCGCCGTTCGTTCGGCCGGTGCCGAAAGTCGGACGCAACGAGTTGTGTCCGTGCGGCTCGGGCAAAAAATACAAGTACTGCCACGGCGCCCTGCAACAAGCGAGCGGTTGAACGGGCCGACGGGGGTGGGATCGGCCGGCACGGTGCACGTCGCCGCCGCCGTGCTGATCGACCGCCGCGGCCGGGTCCTCATTGCGCAGCGGCCTGCCGGCAAGCACCTCGCCGGCGCCTGGGAATTTCCCGGAGGCAAGCTCGAACCCGGCGAGACGCGGCTCGCGGGCCTCGCACGCGAGCTCAACGAGGAGTTGGGCATCACGTTCGAGCGGCCCCGCCCGTTGCTGCGCTTGCATCACGCCTATCCCGAGCGCGACGTGCTCCTCGATGTGTGGGTGGTGCGGCGCTACCGGGGTGAGCCACGCGGGCTCGACGGTCAAGCGCTGCGCTGGTGCAGCCGCAGCGCCTTGACGGACGCGGAGCTGCTTCCCGCCGATCGCCCCATCGTCGCGGCACTGCGCCTGCCCGAGCGGCTGCGCCTCACGTCGACGGCTCACTATACGGTGCGCGCTGTCGGGCACTTCCCGGCTCCGGCCGTGAGCGGCTCCGGCCGCCTCCAAGGCGCGCTCTGCGAGGGAACGCGCGAGGCGCAGACGGCCGCTCGAGCTGGGGCCCACTTCCTGGCGCTGCGCAGTGCGCTGCCGGCGGTCGAGCTCGCCGCGTTGTGCGAGCGCGTACCCGTTCCGATTTTCGCGCGCGGCGTCACGCTCGAGCGGGCATGGGCGCAGGGCGCGACCGGAATCAACGCGATCGTGGGCTAGCGAGTGAGCAGTCCCGCCGAGCTCCGCCGTGCGCCGTCGCTCGATGTGCTCGACCGGCTCGCACTCGCCTACCTGCTGTTGCCGCTCGCCATTTTTCTCGCCGGCTGGTTCAAGATCTGGGCGGCCCTGCCGTTGCTCGGGTGTCTGGTCTATTCGCTCAAGGCCTTGATCGGGATCGGGCCGGCGCGGCTCGAGCCGACGCGCGCGCAGGTCGCGATCGCGGTCACGGTCGCCTGCGCTTGGACCGTGTGCGGCGGCACCGCACACCTGGTTTTCGCGAATGCCGACTGGCACGTGCGCGATGCGGTGCTTCACGATCTCGTGACCGGCTCATGGCCGGTGGCCTATGCCTCGCCCGACGGCGTCTCGAGACTGCTGCGCGCGCCGGTCGCGTACTACTTGCCGGCGGCGCTGATCGGCAAAGCGGCGGGACTGATGGCCGCGCATGCCGCGATGGCCGCGTGGACCGCGGGCGGGGCGGCCTTGTTCCTCTTGCAAGTGATGTCGACCCTGCCGCGCCGGCTCGGCGCCGCCATCATGGCCGCCGCGGTGCTGGTGCTCTTCAGCGGACTCGATATCGCCGGAACGCTTCTGCGTGAGCCGGTTGCGCACTGGGATTTCACCAAGCACCTGGAATGGTGGGCCGGCCGCTACCAGTACTCCTCGATGACGACGCAACTGTTTTGGGTGCCGAATCACGCGTTGTGCGGTTGGGTTGCCGTAGGGCTTCTGATGCGCTCCCCCCGGGGCGCACTCGAGCCGACGCTGCCGATCCTCATGGTGGCGGTGGCGTTGTGGTCGCCGCTCACGGCGCTCGGCTTGATCCCCTTCGCGCTGCTTCGCGTCGGGGAGACTATGCACCAGGCGCGATCGCTCCGGCTCCTCGATCCGCGGGCCTGGCTCCCGGCGGCGATCGTGGGCGGAGTGGTGGCCGCCTATCTCACTCTCGACTCGAGCCGCATTCCCAGAGGCTGGATCGTCGGAGCCGGCGGTGCGGGCACCGCGCTTTCGGATCTTGCGATACAGGCCGAGTTCTTCGTGCTCGAGGCGGGTCTCGTGGGCGCCGCCCTTCTGGCCCTGCGCCCATCACGGGCCGCCGTGCTCGCGCTCGTGCTGCTCGCGCTGCTGCCGCTGGTGAGGTTCGGTGCGGCCAACGACCTCGTCATGCGCGCATCGATCCCGAGCTTGGCGGTGCTCGCAATCACGGCCTGCCGCGCACTCGCCGAGCCCGCCTCGACGGCGGCCCTGCGCGTCAAGAAGGCGCTGCTCGGCGCGGTTCTCGCACTCGGTGCGGTGACCCCGTTCCAGGAGTTTGCACGCGCCGCCGTGCTTCCTCGATGGCCGGTCAATACCGAGGCGACCCTGATCGGAGCCGACTGCGGCCGCTATCCGGCGCATTACGTCGCGCGTCTCGACGCGCCGCCGATCGCACGGCTCCTGCGCCCGGCCCATCCGCTCATCCCAGGTCCGTTCGGTCCGTCGGCATGCGAGAATCCGGCCTTCGAGATCCAGCGCAAGCGAGACAGCCGGTGAAAGCCATAGAGGAACTGCAGCGCCTCGCGCGCCGTGCGCGGCGGCGGCTGCTCGCCATGCACTACGAGAGCCGGATCGGCCATCTCGGCGGCAATCTCTCGGCGCTCGATGCCCTGATCTGCCTGCATCATGGGTTGATGTCGCCGGAAGACCACTTCATTTTGTCGAAGGGCCACGCCGCCGGAGCGCTGTACGTCACGCTGTGGAGCTTGGGCGTCCTCTCCGAGGAAGACCTCCGCACTTTTCATGCGGAGGGCACCGTGCTCGCGGGCCATCCCGTTCCGGGTTGGAGCGCCGGAATTCCGGTCGCGACCGGCAGTCTCGGGCACGGCCTGCCGGTGGCGCTCGGTATGGCGCTCGCGCGCGAGCTGAATGGCGAGGGCGGTCATGTCTACTGCCTCACCTCCGACGGGGAATGGCAGGAAGGCGCCATGTGGGAGGCGCTGATCTTCTGGCGGCACCGGCGCCTGCGCAACATCACGGTACTCGTCGATCTGAACGGGTTGCAGGGCTTTGGCAGCACGCGCGAGGTCGCCTCGATGGAGGATCTTGGCCGGCGCATCGAGGGATTCGGTGCTGCGGTCGTTCACATCGACGGCCATGATCATCGCGCCATCACCGAGGCAGTGCGCGATCATCCCGGCGCGGTGATCCTGCTGCACACGGTCAAGGGCAAAGGCGTGTCCTTCATGGAGAACCGCATGGAGTGGCATTACCTGCCGCTCAGTGCGGAGCAGTATGCCATCGCGCTGCGCGAGGTCGATTCGCCATGAGGGCAGCGTTTTGCAACGCCATGATCGAGCTGGCGGCACAGGAGCGCTATTTCTTTCTCACCGGCGATCTCGGGTTCATGGCCCTCGAGCCGTTGCGCGACGTGTTGGGCGACCGGTTCATCAATGCGGGAGTCGCCGAGCAAAACATGGTGTCGGTCGCGGCCGGCATGGCACGCGTCGGGGCCAAGCCCTGGGTGTACAGCATTGCGCCTTTTTGCTACGCGCGGCCGTTCGAGCAGATCCGTAACGACCTGTGTCTCAATCGCCTGGGCGTTCGGCTGGTGGGCAACGGCGGCGGTTATGCCTACGGCTCGATGGGCGCGACACACCATGCGCTCGAGGATTATGGGGTACTGCTCACGCTCGCCGGCATGCGCGCCTACATTCCCGCGTTCGATGCCGATGTCCGCCCGATCGTGCAGGCGATGAGCGCGCGGAGGTTGCCGTGCTACTTGCGCCTCGGCCGCTCCGAGCTCGAGGACGAGCGGCCGGTGCCGCCCTATGCGCCCTGGCGGCGCCTCCAGGACGGGGATGGCGGCGTGCTCATCGCCGTGGGGCCGGCGGCGGGCGGCTTGTGGCGCGCGCTGCGCGATCGGCCCGTGGCCGATCGTCCGGCGCTCTGGTCGTTGAGCGAGCTCGACGAGCGCGCGTTCGAGCCCCCCCCGGAATTGCTCGAGGCCGTGTCGCGGGCGCGCAAGCTCACGCTCATCGAAGAGCACGTGGCGCAGGGCGGCTTCGGCCAGCGGTTCGTGCACTTTCTCGCGCTCGGCGGGCGGCGCATTCCCACCGTGGTGCATGCCCACGCACAGGGTTATCCGTCCGGACGCTATGGCTCTCAAACCTGGCATCGGCGTGAAAGCGGGCTCGACGTGCCGGCGATTCTCGCGAGCCTATGAGTACGAGCGAGGCGCTGGCGCGTGAGCTGCGCGGGCCCGTCCTGGTGCTCGGTGCGAGCGGCTTCATCGGCGCGAATCTCATGCACGCGCTCACGGCGGTCCGCGCCGATGTGGTCGGCACCGCCTCGCGCGAGCCGGCTTGGCGCCTGGCTGCGTGCGCCGCGGATTCCGTCGCCACGGTCGATCTGCTGGCGCGCGGGAACCTGCAGGGGCTCCTCGACCGGGTTCAACCGGCCACGGTGTTCGACTGCATCGCCTACGGCGGCTATTCGTTCGAGCAAGACATCGAGCGGATGTACCAGACGAACGTCGTGTTCAAGCAGGAGCTGCTCGAGGAACTCCTCGAGCGAGGCGTGCATTGCTACGTTCACGCCGGCAGCTCGTCCGAATACGGCGCGCGTTCGGCGGGTCCGGACGAGGACGCGCCCGCGGCTCCCAACAGCCACTACGCCGTCACCAAGAGCGCGGCGGCGGGACTGGTGTATTTCTGCGGGCACCATCGAGGGCTGCGCAGTGCAAATCTGCGCCTGTACTCGGTGTACGGGCCGCTCGAGGATCGATCACGGCTGATGCCGACCCTCATCGCGCATGCGGCCGAGCACCGCCTGCCGCCTTTCGTCGAGCCGGAGACCTCGCGGGATTTCCTGTATGTCGACGATGCGGTGCGGGCGTTTCTATGCGCGGCGGTGCTGCTGCGCCCCGAGCATTATGGCGCCTCGTTCAACATCGGCAGCGGCCGCAAGACGACGATCCGCGCGCTCGCGCATCTCGCGAAGCAGGAGTTCGCTCTCGAGGGGGAGCCCGAATTCTCGACCATGCCGCCCCGCTCCTGGGATCTCGCCGACTGGTACGCCAATCCGGCGCGCGCGGCCGAGATCATCGGCTGGCGGCCCGAGGTTGCCCTCGATGACGGGTTGCGGCGCATGGCGCGCTGGTACGCGGGTCTCGAGGACGTGTCGATGTACGAGCGCGCCTCCAAGAAGCGCGCGCTCGACAGCGTCTACAGCGTGAGCGCCGTCATCGCCTGCTACAAGGACGGGGAGGCGATTCCCATCATGGCCGAACGGCTCGTCACGGTGTTCACGAAGCTCAACATCGACTACGAGATCATTTTCGTGAACGACGGCAGCCCCGACGAATCGGAGGAGGCGATCCGGCGCCTGAGCGCGTCGAATCCGCGGATCCTCGGCATCACGCATTCGCGCAACTTCGGCTCGCAGGCCGCCTTTCGCAGCGGCATGGAAATCGCGGCGAAGAATGCGGTGGTGCTGATGGATGGGGATCTGCAGGACCCGCCGGAGCTCATCCCGCAGTTCGTCGCGAAATGGCGCGAGGGGTTCGACGTGGTCTACGGCGAGCGGGTCAAGCGCGAGGCGGTGTGGTACATGCAGATCGCCTACAAGGCGTTCTACCGGATCTTCGACTACTTCTCGTCGGTGCCGATACCGCATGATGCCGGGGACTTCTCGCTCATCGAGCGCCGGGTGGTGGGCTGGCTGCTGACGTGCGGCGAGCGCGATCTGTTCCTGCGCGGGCTGCGTGCGTATGTGGGTTTCCGGCAGACGGGTGTGCCCTACACGCGGCCCGAGCGGCTGTTCGGGCGCTCCACCAACAGCCTGCTCAAGAATTTCAGCTGGGCGAAGAAGGGCATCCTGTCATTCAGCCGCACACCGCTCGATGTACTCACCTTCACGGGCGTGCTCCTGGTGCTCGTGTCCATACTGCTCGGACTCGCCCAGTTCCTCGCGCGGCTGTTCTACCCGCAGCTCGCGCCGCGCGGCATCACCACCGTGGTGCTGCTCGTGATGTTCTTCGGATCCTTCACCATCCTCGCGATCAGTCTCATCGGCGAATACGTCGCCAAGATCTTCGAGGAAGTGAAGGCGCGGCCGCCCTTCATTCGCCGTCACTTGATCCGCGCGGGCGAGATCCGCAAGGCGGGCGACCGTGTCTGAGCCCCGTGCCTGACTGGACGCTGCACCGCGAGGATCTCGGCCTGCGTACGCGCCAGGGCGAAGCGTTGCCGCCGCCCCGTCACGAGCGCGCACGCGATACGGCGGGGCGGCTCAGGGTGCGCCTGCGCCGGCTCGCCGATCTGCAGTTCGGCTCGATCTGGAAGGACCTGACCGTCTTGCTGCCGCAGGTGCGCGGCGCGCTCGCCGACGTGGGCGCCGGCGCGCAGCCGTTCCGGGACTTGCTGACGCACGAGGTGCGCTACATCGGCGTGGACATCGAGGAGTCGGAGCAGCACTTCGGCTACCGGGCGCAGGACACGCGCTACTTCCGCGGTACGCGCCTGCCGCTCGCCGACGGCGAGGTCGAGACCGTGCTCTGCACCGAGACCTTGGAGCACGCCGAAGAGCCCGCGGCCTTCGTGGGCGAATTGAGGCGCGTGCTGTCGCCGGGCGGGCGGCTGATCCTGACCGTGCCTTTCGCGGCGCGCTGGCATTTCGTCCCGCACGACTATTGGCGATTCACACCCGCCGGACTCGAGCGCATCCTCGCGCAGGCGGGCTTCCGCGAGATCCGCGTGTACGCCCGCGGCGGAGCGCTGGCGGTCGCGGGATACAAGGTGTGGGGGCTCGTCGTGCTGCTCCTGGCCGGCGGCGGCGGGCGGGGTGCGGCCGGCCGCCTGGCCGCCCGCGTGCTCGGCGCCGCATTGCTGCCCCTCGGCGCGGTCGCCGTGCTGGCCGGACATCTGGGGCTGCGCTTCCCCGGAACGGCCGAGGATACGCTCGGCTACACGGTCCTCGCGCACAGGCCATGACGGCCTGCTCGCCATGACGGTCCTCGCGCCCCGGCCCGTGCTCTCCCGCGTCTGTCCGGTCTGCGGCAATGCCGACACGACGCGCGAGCGGTTCGACGAGCGCATCGATCCCGCGCGCCTCGGGGCGCTGTCCTACGCCTCGCGCAAGGAGCCCGAATACATGCGCTTGAGGATGGTGGTATGCCCGGGATGCGATCTTCTGTACGCCCCGCGTGTGCCGTCCCCGGCGTATCTCGCGCGTGCTTACGCCGAAGCGGGTTACGACTCGCATGCGGAGGCGTGTCATGCGGCGAACAGCTATGCGGACGCCCTGCGGCGCCGGCTCGACTCCTTGCCGGACCGGGCGAGCGCGCTCGACATCGGCGCCGGAAACGGCGCGCTCCTCGAGCGGCTGCGCGCCCTGGGATTCGCCGAGCTGGTCGGGATCGAGCCCTCGGGCGAAGCCGCGCGCTCGGCGCCCGCCGGCGTGCGCGGCTCGATCCGCATCGAATGCTTCGATCCGGGGACCCTGCCGGCCGCGCACTTCACGCTGGTCATGATCAACCAGACTATCGAGCACGTGGCGGCTCCCCTCGAGCTCCTCGGCGCCGCGCACGGGCTGTTGAAGCCCGGCGGTCTCCTGATGCTCGTGTCGCACAATTACCGGCATTGGCTCATGCGCCTCCTCGGCGCCCGCTCGCCGATCATCGACCTCGAGCACCTGCAGATTTTCTCGCCGTCGAGTTTGGCCGCGGCACTGCGGCGCGCGGGATTCCCGGAGGCGGACATTCAGCCGTTCGCGAACGAGTATCCGCTGCACTACTGGGCGCGGCTTCTGCCCATCCCGCGCGGCTTGAAGAGCCTCCTTCAAGGCGGGCTGCGCCGCTCCGGCACGGTCGGCGGGCTGATGCTCCGGGCGAGCGTCGGGAACATGATCGCGTGGGCGCGGGCGAGCGGCACAATGTGACCGGGGGTAGGCTGGTCAGTCGCGAATGAGGCTCGCGTTGAAGAATGCGAGGATCGTCGCGTACGCATGGCGGCCGTCGTGCTGCCGCAGCAAGCCGTGTTTCGCGCCCGGATAGACCATCACCTCGAATGGCTTGCCGAGGTCCTGGAGCCGGCGGAACAGCTTGGTGCTGTTGAGGAACAGCACATTGTCGTCCGCCATGCCATGAATCACCAACAACTTGCCGCGCAGGTCTTTGGCGTAAGGCAGGACCGAGCTCGCCTCGTATCCTGACGCGTTGTCGGCGGGGCGCTCGAGAAAGCGCTCGGTGTAATGCGTATCATAGAGCGACCAGTCCGTGACGGGCGCCCCCGACACACCGGCCGCGAACAGCCCGGGCGCCTTGAACATGAGCATGAGCGTGAGGTACCCGCCGTAACTCCAGCCCCACACACCCATGCGCGATGCATCGATGTAGGTCTGCTGCGCGAGCCAGCGCGCGCCGCGCACTTGATCGTCGACCTCGACTTCCCCGAGCCGGCCGTGGATGGGCGCCTGGAACGCCGTTCCGCGCGAGGCGCTGCCCCGATTATCGAGTTGGAACACGACGTATCCCGCGCGGGTGAGAATCTGCGTGAAGGAGGAGCCCGTCCAGGTGTCGAGCACGCGCTGGACGCCGGGCCCACCGTACACCTCGACGATGGCCGGATAGCGCCGCGCCGGATCGAAATGCGCCGGCTTGAACAGCCGGTAGTTGAGCGTCTGTCCGTCCGCGGCCGGCAGCGTCCCGAATTCAGGGACCGCGTTGTCGGGGAGGTACGGTGCGTCCGGATGATGTGCATCCAGACGATTCTCGAGGATGTAGGCCGTCCGGCTGCCGTCGGCTTGATGCACGCTCACTTGCAACGGCTGCAGGCGGCTGGTGAACGCGTCGACGTAGAAGCGCGCGTGGCGCGACATGGCCACCTCATGTACCCCATCGTCTTGGGAGATGCGTTCGGGCCGCTCGGGATCGCCGCCGTCGAGCGAGGCGCGATACAGCTGGCGTTCCACCGGGCTCTTTTCCGTGGCCGTGAAGTAGATCAGGCGCTTTTTCTCGTCGATCGACTTCACCGCCCGGTTCCGGAAGTCGTCCACGCACCACGGCCCCGCCGTGAGCCGGCGCAGTAGATTCCCGTCGTAATCGTAGAGATACAGATGCGTGAATCCGTCCCGCGCCGATGCCCAGACGAACTGCTTGGTCTTGCGGAGGAACGAGAGCTCATCGTTGAGATCGATCCAGGTGTTGCTGGTCTCGGTCAAAACCAGGCGGGTCGCGCCCGTCGTCGAGTCTGCGAACAGCAGATCGAGCCGGCGCTGATCACGGCTCTCGCGCTGGACCGCCAAGGTCTTGCCGTCGGGCAGCCAGTCCACGCGCGCCAGGTAGATATCCGGATCGCTGCCGAGATCGATCCAAGTCACCGCGCCCGTGCGCACGTCGCCGACGCCGAGCCGGATGCTCACATTCGGGCCGCCGGCGGCCGGATAGCGCTGCGGGAAGGTCTCGACGTTATCCGCCGTGATCTCGAAACGCTGCGTCACTTTCACCGGACTTTCATCGACGCGCACGAAGGCGACGTGCCGGTCGTCGGGTGCCCACCAGTAGCCGCTGCTGCGGCCCATCTCTTCCTGGGCGATGAATTCCGCGAGGCCATTCTTGATGGCGCCGCCGCCGTCGCCGGTCAGAGCCCGGTCGGCCCTTCCGGCGAGATCAAAGACATGGACATTCTGGTCACGCACATAAGCGACGTACCCGCCGCGCGGCGAGATCGTCGCGTCCGTGACGAAGGCATCGGGCGGCGTGACGGCGAGCACGGCTTCCTGCGGCGCTTTCGACAGGTCGTAGTAGTAGAGCCTGCCATCGAGTGGAAACAGCAGCGCCCGTCCCGATGGCGCAAATGAGTACTCGAGGATCCCGGATAGTCCTGCGATTCGTTGGCGCTCGCGGCGGCCGATCTCCTCCTCGGAGAGCTTGCCGTCGACCGGCGCAAGTGCTCTGGAATCGACCAGCAAACGCACCTTCTTGTCCTTGAGGTCGTAGGCCCACAGGTCGAGCCGGTCCTTGTCGTCGGGTTTGCCCTGCAGGTAGGTCACCCAGGCATCGTCGGGCGATATCCGCAACCCCGCGATGGAAGGACCCGCGAGCGCCGGCGCATCGAACAGCCGATCGATGGTGAGCTCGGCCGGGGAGGCCGCGTACGGAGCGGAGGCCGCGGCACACGCGACCAGCGCGGGTGCCAGATAGCGTCCAGAGGAACGAGATTCGGCCATGTCCTGCCTTGTCGTGGTCAAAGGCGCACGAGCTGATAACACACTTCGAATAATTCCTGGATACCGGCGCCGCGAAACCTCGCCTCGCGCTCGAGGATATCCTGCCGGTCGATTTCCTCGAGCTCGAAGTGCGGTGAAAAAAGACGCCTGACTTCATCGGCCGTCACCGAGAACGGCGGGCCGGCCATCTGGGGCTGTGCGTACTCGAGCGAGATGAGCAGCATGCGGATGCCGGGGCGGAGCAGATGTGCCAGATGCTCGACATAGGGTCCCCGCAGGGCGGGCGTCCAGGAAATGAGCGCGGCGCGATCGTAGACCGCCGCGAGGTCTCCGAGCATCCCGGCCGTGAGCGCGAAGAAATCGCCCCGAAACAGGCGGATGCCGGGTGCCTCGTAGAGGTCGAACGGACCCTGCACCCGGCGCCGTGCGGGGATGCCGTTTTCCAGGAAGAATGACTCGACGGCGGTTGACGAGAGCTCGACGCCCACCACGTCGAGACCCTGATCGCGCAGCCAGAGCAGATCGAGACTCTTGCCGCACAACGGGACGAACACCCGGCTGCCGGCGGGAAGATCGAGCGAGGGCCAGTGACGGCGAAGGCTCCTATCGATGCTCGTTTGATGAAAGCCGATCCGCCCGCTGCGCCACCGGTCGTGCCAGAAATCCGGCTCCATCAGGATCGACTGTCGGCCGAAGTGGAGTCATCGGCGGACTCTTCGGGATCCGCGCCCTCTTCAGCCGGAATCTTGTGCTGCTCGGTGAGCCAGGCACCCAGATCGATCAAGCGGCACCGGTCACTGCAGAACGGGCGGAATGCGGATTGCTCGGACCACTCCACCGGCCGGTGGCAGGTTGGACATTTCACCACCGCGGGCACGGCAGACCGATCACGCGCAGCAGGTCAGGAGGAACGGCACGTCCGTCTCGACGTGCACGGGCCGATTCGTGGTGTCCGCCCACTGCAGAAAGCGGATGGTGCACCGGTGTTGGCTCCCGCTGATCTCGGGAAACAGGAGGCTGTCCGGCGGCAGGGTCACCCGCACGAGTTGGCAGGGATTTTCGCGATCGAACTGCAGTTGGAAGATCCCGCCCACGGCCGTTTCGGATTTGCGCTTCGCATTCTGACGCGTGAGCCACAGAAGCTCGGCGATGCTGTCGCAGAGCGGGCGGATGAGGGTGAGCCACGTACCGAACTCGGCCGTGCGCATCGGCGCGGGCCGGTTGAGCCAGTACGAGTAGTCGGGCAAATCGAAATCGCACGTACCGCCCGGGATGGCGCTGCGGTGCTTGATGGCGCTCAGGAACTCCGAATCGCGCAGCGGCCCCATGAAGTTCGCCCCGACCGTCGCCAGGTCCTCGCGCAGCTTCAGCAGGTTCGAGACGAGCGACTTGAGCCGGCTCGGGTCGACCCCGGTTTTGGACTGATATTCCTTGAGGACGTTGACGTGGCGCTCGAGTTCCTTGAGCACATCGCTGCGCGAATCGCCGCGCGCCGTAATGGCCAGGATCTCGAGCAGGCTCGATACCGCGGCGCGCGAGCTCCAGGCGTTCTCGAGCTCCGCATGGTAGGTGGCCTGGGTATAGAGGAACTCCAAGCGCAGAAAAGTCCGCATGCGCTCGTTGAGCGGCTGTTCGTACACCACGGGCGCCGTCTGAGGATCGGCGTCGGGATGCGGTTCGGGGTAAGAGTTCATGGCTCTATTCTGATCCAATAGAAGGTCCATGGTAAACCCGCGTTTAAGGTGGCATCGCAGCGGCAAGCGCGAGATAGCGCTGGTGGATGCGATCCACGGCCTGTCGCAGTTCGGTGACGGTGCCCGCATTCGTGATGACGTCGTCCGCCGCCTCGAGCCGCGCGGTGCGCGAGGCCTGCGCCGCGAGTGTGGCGCGCGCCTCCTCTGCGTTCACGGCATCGCGGCTCATGAGTCGCGAGAGCTGCAGCGACTCATCGGCGTCGATGAGCAGCACACGGTCCACCCGGCCGCGCGCCCCGCCCTCGATCAGCAATGGGATCGACAGCACGACGTAGGGACCATCCGACTCGAGGACGCGCCGATCCATGTCGGATCGAATCAACGGATGGAGGATTGCCTCGAGCTCCTTGCGGCGCTTCGGCTCGGCGAAGATGAGCGAGCGCAGCGCGCGGCGATCGAGCTGTCCCTCCGGGGTGAGCATGTGGTTGCCGAAGTGGGCGACCACCGCGGCGAGCCCGGGCTCTCCAGGGGCCACCACGGCGCGCGAGGAGTCATCGGCATTGACGACGGGAACACCGAGCTCCCGAAACCGCTGCTCCACCGTGCTCTTGCCGCTTGCGATCCCGCCCGTGAGGCCGATACGCAGGCGCCGCGGCATGCTCAGTGCCGCAGGCCCGACACGCGCAAATAGCCGTCGACGAGCTCATGGCCGTACAGCATGGCGAGCCAGCCGGCCGCGGCGAGGTAGGGCCCGAACGGCATGGGCGCGGCCCGATCGCGGCCGCGCAGCAGGATCATGAAGATTCCGAGCGCCGCCCCGGTTGCAGCCGAGAGAAGGATCACCAAGGGCAGCACCCTCCAGCCCATCCAGGCGCCGAGCGCCGCGAACAGCTTGAAGTCTCCAAAGCCCATCCCTTCCTTGCCCGTGATCAGCCGAAACGCATGAAAGACCGCCCACAAGCTCAAATAACCGGCGGCGGCGCCCATGATCGCATCTTTCGGCGTGACGGGGAGTGCCGCTCCCGGCTGGGGCCCGAGCAGGACCGATGCCAGGAGTCCCGCCCACAGGAGCGGCAAGGTGATGCTGTCCGGCAAGAGTTGATGGTCGATGTCGATACCCGTGAGCGCGACCAGTGCCCACGTGATCAGGACCGCGCAAGCCGCGGCCGCGCCGAAGCCGAAATGCCATGCGGCCCAGGCGGAGAGGATTCCCGTCGCGAGCTCCACCGCCGGGTAGCGCGGAGAGATGCTCGCTTTGCACGCGGCGCAGCGTCCCCGCAACACGAGCCAGCTGATTACCGGGATGTTGTGGATGGCCTTGATCGGGGCCTTGCAGGCGGGACAGGCGGATCGCGGCGTGGCGAGCGTAAAGGGCTCGGCCGGAGGCGCCGCGGGCGCGCCGGGCACGGCCGGCGAGGATGCCGCCGCCGCCGAGGCGGTGACCTCCGCGGCCTGAGCGCGCCATTCCCGCTCCATCATGATGGGTAGACGATAAATGACGACGTTCAGGAAGCTGCCGACGACGAGTCCGATCACGAACACGGACGCCGCGAACAACGCGGGATACGCCGCATACAGATCGACGACGTCGGTGAGCATGCGCGGAGTCGATGCTCGCCGGCGAAGGTCTAACCGACGACTTGACCGAGCTTGAAGATCGGAAGGTACATGGCGATGACCATGCCGCCGACCAGCACGCCCAGGATCGCCATGATCAGCGGCTCGAGCAAGCTCGACATGCTGTCGACCGCGTTGTCGACCTCCGCCTCGTAGAAGTCCGCGACCTTGCTCGACATGGTGTCGAGCGCGCCCGACTCCTCGCCCACCGCGATCATTTGCACGACCATGTTGGGGAAGAGACCGGTGTTTTCCATGGCGCGCTGCAGCCGCTGGCCGGTGGCCACCTCGTCCTTCATCCGGTACACCGCTTCTTCGTACACGATGTTGCCGGTTGCGCCGGCCACCGAGCCCATGGCTTCGACGAGCGGCACGCCCGCGGCAAACATGGTCGACAGGGTGCGGGCGAAGCGCGCGATCGCGGCCTTGACGAGAATGGGTCCGATGATCGGGAACTTGAGCAGCATTCGGTCCAAGGTCAGCTGCATCTTTTTCGAGCGTTTGAGGAGATAGAAAAATGCATAACGCTACCGCCCACGACGCAAGCCAGCCACCACCCCTGGTGCTGAACGAAGCGCGACAGATTGACCACCATCTGGGTGAATGCCGGCAAATCGGCCCCGAAGCCCTTGAACAGCTCTTCGAACTGCGGAATCACGAAAATCAGCAAGATAATCGAAACCACTACCGCGACGGCGAGAACTGCCATCGGATAGAACATCGCCTTTTTAATTTTCTTTTTGAGCGCCTCGGTCTTTTCTTTGTAGGTTGCGATCTTGTCGAGCAGCGACTCGAGCGCACCCGCTTGCTCACCGGCCTCGACGAGGTTCACGAACAGCGTATCGAAGTAAAGCGGATACTTCGCGAGCGACTCGTGCAACGTGCTGCCGCCCTCGATGTTCGCCTTGATGTCGAGCACGAGCTTCTGCATCGCTGGCTTTTCGTGACCGTTGCCGATGATCTCGAACGCTTGGACCATCGGAATGCCGGCCGACATCATGGTGGCCAGCTGGCGGCTGAAAACAGCGATGTCTTCGGCAGTGACTTTGCCGCCGCCGCTAAACGGCCGCTTCCCCTGAGTCTTGACGCGCGTGGCAGCAACGCCCTGGCGCCGCAAATCGGCACGCAATGCCGCCTCGCTTGCCGCGAGCGATTTGCCGCGTACCTTGTTGCCGCGCTTGTCTTTGCCTTCCCAGAGAAACTGGGTCTCTTTCCTGGATGCTGTCGCAGATACCGCCATAAATCGATCCTTGCGTTGACTCTCTATTCGACCGTGACGTTGTTGACTTCTTCCAAGCTGGTGATGCCGCCCCTGACTTTCTCCAGGCCCGCGCGGCGCAAATTCCAGATTCCGTCCTTCGCCGCCTGATCGCCGATCTGGATGGCGCCGCCGCCTTCCATGATGATGCGACCGATGGTGTCGGTGACCGGCATCACTTGATAGATGCCCACTCGGCCTTTGTATCCGTCGGTGCACTGGCTGCAGCCTACGGCCTTGTACACGCGGATTCCGTTGGCGATGTCGGCTTCCTCGAAGCCTTCCTTGCGCAGCGCTTCGGCCGGGATGTCTACCGGTTGCTTACAGTTGCCGCAGAGCTTGCGCGCGAGGCGTTGCGCGATGATGAGGCTGACCGAGGTCGCAATCGCGTAGGGCTTGACCCCCATGTCGACCATGCGGGTGAGAGTCTGAGGCGCATCGTTCGTATGCAGGGTCGAGAGCACCAGATGCCCCGTCTGCGCGGCCTTGATCGCAATCTCGGCCGTCTCGAGGTCGCGGATTTCGCCGACCATGATGACATCGGGGTCCTGGCGAAGGAATGCGCGCAGCGCCGCGGCGAACGTGAGCCCCACCTTGTTGTTCACGTTGACCTGATTGATCCCGGGCAAGTTGATTTCCGCCGGATCCTCGGCTGTGGAGATATTCGTGTCCTCGGTGTTCAAAATGTTGAGCCCGGTGTAGAGCGACACGGTCTTGCCGCTGCCGGTGGGGCCGGTCACCAGAATCATGCCTTGCGGCTTGGCGAGATACCGCAAATAAGTGTCGCGCTGCAGCTGTTCGTATCCCAGAGCATCGATGCCGAGCATCGCGCTCGATGGGTCCAGGATACGGGTGACGACTTTTTCGCCGAACAGCGTGGGACACGTGCTCACACGAAAATCGATGGCGCGATTTTTGGAAAGCCGCATTTTGATGCGGCCATCCTGTGGCACGCGCCGCTCGGCAATGTCAAGGCGCGACATGACTTTGAGACGCGCTACGATCTTCACTGCTAATTGAACCGGTGGCAGTGCAACTTCCTTGAGCACGCCGTCGATGCGCGTGCGAATTCGAAACATCTTCTCGTAGGGCTCGAAATGGATGTCCGACGCGCCTTTCTTGATAGCGTCCAAGAGGATCTTGTTCACAAAGCGCACGATCGGGGCATCTTCCACATCGTCGCGGCCAAGGGCGTCCGAATTCGGATCTTCGTCCCCACCGGTAACTTCGAGATTCTCGAGATCCAGATCGTCATCCGTGAAGGACGGCATGGCCGCGTCGGCCTGATCGATGGCGCGATTCACCGCCGTCTGCAGCTTGTCGTCCTCGACCACGACGAACTCGATGCTCATCGAGGTCTGGAAGCGGATTTCGTCGAGCGCGTGCAGATTGGTGGGGTCGGCAACGGCTAAGAAGAGGCGCTTGCCGCGCTTCATCAGCGGCAACACGCGGTGCTTCTGCAACAGCTTGTCGCTGACCGCCCGCACCGCGTCCATGTCCACCGCGACGGCGTCCAGATCGAGGAGCGGCACGCCGAACTCGTTCGAGGCGGAGATGGCGATGTCCCGAGCCGTGGCGAGGTTCGCGGCCACCAGGTGCGTCACCAGGTTGGCGCGCTTCTCCTTCGCCTTGGTCACCGCGTCCAGCATCGCCGCCTCATCGAGGAGGCCGTCTTGGACGAGCCGGTGGGCAAGGCCGCCGAGGGTCGTGCGGTTGGTGCCGCTTAGCGCTGTGGCGTTGTCATTCATGGACTTACGAGGAACCCCACCGACTGGAAAGCACTAGCCTACTCCCGGACAGCGACGAGCAACTGTCAAATGAGCGGCAATGGTCGCATATGACATGCACGGGCTGCGTGACTTCGTTCCCAATTCGAACCGGCGGCCTGGCGCAAAAAGAAAGGCCCCTCCGAGGAGGGGCCTTTGACTGTCGAAAACAGTCGCTGGACAGCTATTACACGTGGCAAGAGTTCGGCAGGTAGGCCGCCGGGACCGTGGTCGCCGTGGTGACACCCGCGTTCGTGCCGTCGCCGAGAGTGACGCCGACCGGCGTTGCGCTCGTGCCGCAAACCCAGATCACGTCCTGGTTGGCGTCGAGGCCCGGGGTCGATTGACAAGACCAAACCCGTGAGCTTCGCGTTAGCCTGCGGACCGCTATAAGTGGCTTGGATCTGGCCACCCAAAACCACGGTGATCTTCGAAACATACTTACCCTGCGACACGCCGGTGATGGCGATCTGGTTCGCCGTGGGGGCGACAGCCGCGCCTTGGCGGGAACTTGCCGTTCTGGGCATAGTACTCGGAGATGGAAGTTTTCCATCCGTCCGCCAGGCTCAAACCTTCCGTGACCTGCGAGCGGATGGTGTAGTTCTGATAAGCCGGGATCGCGATCGCGGCCAAGATGCCGATGATCGCAATCACGATCATCAACTCGATGAGGGTGAAACCCTTTTGCACTTTCTTAAGCATGATTACTCCTGAGTGGAACATTTAAAGCAACGGCTTGCGCCGGTGACGAGGACTAAGCAAGCACCATGCCAGCCGCTCGATCATTGTTTACCAAGCTATTGAATCAACAGGATTTTCGGGCGTGCTCGCAGGTGCGTTTGACATAGAAGTGTCGCCGTCGGACGCGCATATCGGGCCGCGTTGCGTCACAAGTTGACAAAAAATGTCAGTTTGGGCCCGACAATCGCGAGGAGCGGCATGCCGTCGCCCCTCAAACCGCGTGCGCGTCGTCGGTCGAAACTTTCGCCGTTACTCCTCGTGATAGTCCTCTTCGGTGTTGATGAGCCAGATGTCGGCCTTGCCTGCTCCCGCGCTCACGATTGAGCTGACCGCAGCGTCGGCCGCCAGCATGGAATGATCCTGATTGTTGTAGCGGTGCATGCCGTTGCGCCCCACGGGATAAAGATTGGCGAAGCGGTCAAGATAGGCCCGTATCTTGCCGAACTCGCGCGTATTCGCCGAAATAGGCAGGGTAGGCCTTGGGTACGCGCACCACCGTGCCATCGAGCACGTCCTCTCGATCGATCATGCCGATCTTGTGCGAGTTCGCCTGCCGCGAAGTCGATGAATCGGCCGTCTGCCATCGACCAGAGATCGTCGCCGTCGCGGCAGAAAGTACTCCAGGCCGAGCCAGATGGTGGCCGGGTCGGCCACCATGCGACGGGCTCCAGTTATTGAAGATCTGAAGGCGCCCGATTCGGACGTCGGGCTCCTGAATGTAGATCCAGTTGTCGGGCGGCAGTCCGTTTCGGAGGCGAGCGTCTGGCCGATTGCGCGGCAAGGTCATTCTTCGCAGCAGCAACCCGGCCGTCATGAAATCCCGATACGGGAGCCCCGTCCGCGATCCGCAGCAGTTGCGGATCGCCGGGCTCCAGCATCGTGATCAGATCGCTCACCGGGATGGTCGAGATGAAGTGGTCGCAGGGTACCGTGCGCACGGCTCGCGTCGTCTCGTCGCGCACCTGGACCGCCGTGATATGCAGATCCGTGCGCTCGATTCCCACGACCCGGTGATTGAGAAAGACATCCCCACCACGCTCGGCGATCCGGCGCGCCACCTCCTCCCACATCTGACCCGGGCCAAGCTTCGGATACAGAAAGCGCTCGATCAGGCTGGTTTCCGTGCCTCTTTGCGCCGTGTCCGCCGACGAGCGGAACGGGCCTTGAGAGCGTGCGCGACAGCCTTGCCGACCGACAGACCCTTGATGCGCTGGGCCCCCCATTCCGCGGAGATTTCGCTGCACAGGAACTCCCCAGACCTTCTCGGTGTAGCTCTTGAAGAACGTCCGATAGAGTCGATCGCCGAATCGATTGATGAGAAAATCCTCGAGGGACGCCTCCGGGCGAGCGGTGCGCGAGCTGCGCATGCGCGTAGCTTGCGCCCGGCCCGCAAGGTCTCGAGGACGCCCATATTCCTGATGGTGTTCGGGTTGATCTTCAGCGGATAGTCGAAGAAACGGCGCCGATAGAAAATTCGCGACAAGCGGCGGCGCACCAGCAGCACGGCGTCGGACGCCTGCCGCGCCGGATGTCTTCGGGATCACGTCGCGCTCCTGCCCCTGGTAGGCGATGCGCAGCGCCTTGCCGGCCTCCGCCTCGCCCTCGGCCAAGGGCAAGATGTCCTGCCACCAGCGCATGACCCAATCCGATTTGGAAAAGAATCGGTGGCCGCCCAAGTCCATGCGGTTGCCGCGGTAATTGATGGTCTTGGATATCCCGCCCACTTGACCGTCTGCCTCGAAAACGATGGGCATGATGTCCGAGCGTCTCAACATCTCGAGCGCGGCCGTGAGACCTGCTGGACCGGCGCCCGCGACGACTGCGACTTTCGCCGCCGTGCTTCATCCCGGGCGCTCCAGGCGAGTCGACTCGCTTGCAGTCATAGAGATTCCAACCGTTCCAGGGCCCAGGATAGTTATGGTGCATCGGGCAGGCCGAACCCGACATCCTCCTTCGCCACCACGAAATCGAGCGCCGGGTCGGCGCAGATCTGCAGCAGGCGGTCCTTCGTGAGCGGCAGTGCCCGGGCATCGAACTTCGCACCGTGATCGCGCGTCGGGTGAGCAGCCGCCAGTCCGGCTCTTCGATTGGGCGTAATACTTCCGATCGGCGGCGGATCTCGGCGGCGGTGGCACTCGAAAAGATCACGCCCGGAAGACTGATCGACCGTGAGGTAGCTCGGGCGCTGCAACGTGAACCAGGTAAAGCCCGGCCGAGTAATACCGGTTCGCGACGAAGACGTTGGCGCCGCGGAGGAATGACGTCACGCCATCGGCAAATTCCGCAATCTGCGCCGTGGTGCCCTCGGCGCGATGGTCCTCGAGTGCACCGGGGGCCGCAAGCACAGTCACGGTTCCCAGCACGAGCGCTATCGCGCCCGACACCGCGATCGATCGGCTGCGCAACGGTACCCGAGTGAACGAGGAACGCGAAAATGACGGGCAGGCCATCCAGGCCCATGATGCTGCGCGAAAGATTAAGGTCTGTTTTCCGTCCCGCTTGCGGCAAGTGGGGACGACGGGGCCGGCCAACCTTGGATGAGGACCCATGCGATGACCAATGCGCCCATCGCGAGCGCAATGAGCCGCAAGCAAGGACCGGCGCTCTCCGGCACATGCTTGCGGCCGGCCCAGAGACACAGCGAGGCCGCGACGCAGAAGACACCGTCGATCGCTGAGACAACCAGCCCACGAGCAGCAACAGGCCGCGCACAGAGGCCCGCATGGACCGGAGCGCCACAGGTGGAGCACCGTCGGCACCACCAAGAGTAAACCTACCAAATCCGGTACCCACAGCCACCGCCAAGCCTGGCCCTGAAGCAAGATGGCGAGCGGGCCGATGACGCCCGAGACGAGCGCCACCGCAAGCCCCGTGATGCCGACCGACCAGCGCCGCCGCGCAAAGTGCGCGGACCGGTCCGTCTCTTCAGCACAAGCATGGCCAAGCACCAGCGAAAGGAGGGGCCGGATGTTCAGCTCCCAATCAGCCCACTGCCAGAGCTGCAGGAAAACGAATTGCGAGCGTTCGCGAACCATCTCCAGCCAGCCAGGGTCCATCACCGCAAGAAAGCCCGGCGTCCAGTGCGGCGCCAGCGCAGCCGCCGAAGCTGCGCGCAGAGTAGGAGCGACAATCACGAGCGCCCCAAAAATGGTTGCCCTGATTCCTGCGCATGAGACCCAAGAGGAGCAAGACCATCGGCAGCGCCATCAATGCATGCACGCAAAGGGGAACGGCGGCTAATCCGAGCGCTGCGCTTTTGCGCCCGTATACGTACAAGCATAGCGCCGTCATGGCGAGCGCCTCGGCAAGCCGTCCGTGCAGTCAGCATGTCCTCGGCGATGTGAAAGACGTGATAGGCGCCGTATTCGCCGGGTATCACGATAGCGAGGGCCATCGTAAGAATCGCCATTCGTGAGCCGGAGAGCCGGCGGCTGAATGCCCAGACCGCGCCGTAGAAGCAGACCTTGAAGACAACCAGGAGCGATATCGCGGCCGCTGTCGCAGCCCGAGAATTCTGATGAATAGGGAATAGATGGGTGAGAAGATCGTGTAGCGGTCTTGCGAAGGTCCGCTCAGGAACACATCGCGCGCGAGGCTCGGATTATTCCGTGCGAGAGCCTGTACGGCATAGAGTTCCGAGTCACCGAGCAGTCCACGATATTGATGGGTCAGGCACCACAGCGCCACGGGTAGGAGCACGAGTACCGGGCCGGCAACCGATTCTGCGGACCGCGACGCGCCTCAGTGAGTAGGGGCTGCTGCGCGCCTGCTGGGGTAATCGAGGATATCTGTCACCATGTGAGGGTAACCGAGGCCAGTCGCTCACGACGGTCGACGGCCAATATGCGGGGTGAATTATGGTGCGAAGTGGCCCGGCATCACGTTGTCACGCCTTAACGGCGGTCATATTGAGACTTATAGGCACGCCGCGAAGTGTCACCGTGCTCGTGTCATCGAAAAGCCCGAGTTCCTCGACCCTACGGATGTTCGTGAAACCCGCTGCGCGGAGGTATTGAATGAGAAACTCCTCATTCAATCCCACCAGATGATAGTCGTATTGATCCACATGACCGCCGAAGATCATGCGCATGGCCATGATAGCGATCTTGCGGCGACAGCTGCTGTCGTTCGCAGAACAGTCGAGCCAATATGTCCAGGTCGGGCACACTCACGTGCAGCGTGCCTCCGGGTACCAGCACCCGGCGCCACTCTTTCAGGGCTGTGACGAGATCATCCTTGTAGTCGAAGTGCTCCAGCACGTGGGATGCATAGACGTCAGTAAACGTTGCGGCCTCAAACCGTGAAAGATCCCCGGCGTTGCCCACATGATCGACGCAAGGACCCGGATTCGCGTCGATAACCTCCCAACCGGGTGTCCGGACCTGTCCACCGATATGAAGCTTGCGCATTGTGCAATGTTAATTCGGATCCTCCGCGCTCACCGGGTGAGCCGCTCGGCAACGAGGTTCATTACCTGCAAGTAGCCCATTGGGTCCACGCGTCATTCAATGCCGAGCTTCTTGATTCGATACCGAAGCGCGCGAAAGCTCATTCCCAGCATCTTTGCCGCTGCGGTCTTGTTGTACCTGGTCTGTTCGAGCGCTTTGACGATGGCGTCACGCTCGACCTCCTCTAGATGATCTCCCAATGGGCCGCCGGCCGCGCTCGCTCCGGCGTTCAATCCGACAGGCGAGGGGCGCAGCTGAATGTCCGCCGCATGAATCTCGCCGCCCGTGCTCATGGTGATGGCACGCTCCAGAATGTTCTCGAGCTCCCTGACATTGCCCGGAAAGGCATACGACTCGAGCGCAGCCAAAGCGTCGCGAGCAAGCATGGGCGGGGTGATCTTCATCCGACGCCCCAATCGCCGCAACACCGCCTCGGCCAGCTCCGGCACATCCTCAGGCCGCTCGCGCAGAGGCGGCACGCGCATCTCGATGACGTTGACTCGGTAAAAGAGGTCCTCGCGGAACTTGCCTTCGGCGACCAGTTGAGCCAAGTTCCTGTGAGTCGCGGACAGCAGCCGTACATCGATGCTGACCTCGGCCGACTCGCCGATCGGACGGACCGCCTTCTCCTGGATGACGCGCAGCAGCTTCACCTGCATATGCAGCGGCAGATCGGCGATCTCGTCGAGGAACAAGCGTGCCCCCTTCGGCGGACTGGATCAGCCCTTTCTTGTCGCTGACCGCTCCGGTAAAGCTGCCGCGCTTGTGCCCGAAGAGCTCGCTTTCCATGAGCTCCGTGGGGATGGCCCCACAGTTCACCGGCACGAAGGGGCCGTCGCGGCGCGGACCCGATTCGTGGATCAGCTTTGCGACTAGCTCCTTGCCCGTGCCCGATTCTCCGTAGATATGCACGGGTGCCTGGCTGCGTGCCACGCGCGCAATCATCTCGCGCAGGTGCTGCATGGCTGCGGAGCTTCCCAAGAGCCGCGGGCCGAATACGCTCGTGTCGCTGCCGTCGCTCGACTCCGAAAGTTTGATGGCGGTCGCTACAAGCTTTCGCAGATTTGGAAGATCGAGCGGCTTGGAGACGAAGTCGAAAGCACCGAGCTTGAGCGCGCGCACGGCGGTCTCCATGCTGCCGTGTGCCGTGATCACCGCGACCGGAACGCTCGCGGTGTATTGCTGGATCCATTTCACCAGATCCAGGCCGTCCCCGTCGGGCAATCGCATGTCGGTGAGGCACAAGATCGAAGCGCTCGGCTCTTGAGTAGTCTCTGCGCCGCAGCAATCGTGTTGGCGGTGCGCGGGGCGAGACTCATTCGCTCCAGCGTGATGGACAGGAGCTCGCATATATCCGGCTCGTCATCGACGATGAGTACAGGGGGCTTCGAGCATGGCGATATTGTAGCCTCAGCGATCTCGGGCCGCTCCGCGGACGATTTCCCATCTTCCTGCGGGAGCGGCGCCGCCGCGCCAATAAATGTGAGCACCCTCACTAATCCCGGAAATAAGACGTCCAGCTGATGTGGTAGTTCAATTGCGCACTTTACGTAAGCAGTATGCTTAAGGTAGAAAGCAATCTTCAACGCGACTGTAGCGATGGATTTGTCGTGGCTCGCTGCCACTCCTTTGAAGAAAGCCGACGACGGATTGACGGAGCCCGATCTGATGATCCTCCAATGGTTCGACGCGCGCCGGGCGACTGAGGCTGGCGCCGCACTTGCTGACAAGCTTACGCCCGCCGCCGCGCGAATTGGAAATTCCGGCCTTGCGACAAGCGATACGTTGCGGGACATCGTGAAAAAGGCAAGACTCGAGGTGCGTGATCTTAGACTCAATTTCTATCAACGCGCAAAATTGGCAAACGCCTTCAAATGGAAATTGATTGAGAACGGGATTGAAAAGTCAGTCGCGTATGAGGTCACGCAGTCGTTCGTGATGGACCTCTCATTGAATCATGGAGCTGCGGCCACCGCTCTTGTATCGACTGGAAACATCCCTTGTCAGCCGGCGAGCTTCTTTCCAAAGCCAATCGCCACGCGGCGAAGCACGAGTTTGCATCGGCCATCGAGCTGTATCAGCAGTTGCTCACAGACCACCCCAATCATGCGGTTGCGCTCAATAACATGGGCTCGGCCCTACTCGATCTTGGCCGCTTCATTGAAGCCGAGGAGTATTATCGCCGAGCCTTGTCGATCGAGCCCGACTTCGTGGAAGCGCATCGTAATCTGGGGAACGTTCTGCGCAAGAGGGGGTACCTCGCCGAGTCAGAGGCCTCTTTGCGACGCGCGATCAAGCTGAAACCGACTTATCTGGACGCGCATTGCGGCTTGGGTTGACGCTCATTTCGGGGGGCCGCATACATCAGGCAAAAGGGCGCTTCAGAAAAGTGCTCAAGTCGATGCCTGGCAATGTTGTGGCCTTGCACGGCATGGGCGAAATCGCTCTGACGGAAGGTCGGTGGCAGGATGCGGAGAAGCTGTTCGCCCGGATATTGGAGATGGAGCCCGATAATGCGTCGGCTTTGGCGGCTCAAGCAGGAGTGCGCAAGATGACACTCGCCGACGCACCTTGGCTAGAAGCCGCCGAGAAACTCGCGGCGAAAGAGATTGGTCCTCCGCAAGAGGCGGCCCTGCGCTATGCCATCGGGAAATACTTGGACGACGTCGCTGATTTCGACCGTGCTTTCCCGAGCTTCAGGCGCGCGAATGAGATACTGAAGAGCGCCGCGGAGCCTTACGACCGAAAGGCGCGGGTGCGCGAGGTGCAGGAGATCATACAAGCGCACTCTCGCGAGGCTCTCGCGCGTGCGGTGGAGGGCGCATCTGATTCGATGAGACCGGTGTTCGTCGTCGGGATGCCACGTTCGGGCACGTCGCTCGTCGAACAGATCATCGCTTCGCACCCACAAGCGAGAGGAGCTGGGGAGCTCGAATTTTGGCCGGAATTGATGCATGAACGCGAAAACCAGGTCTTGCCCGATGAGCAGGCTAGGGAAGAGCTGGCGGATGCCTACCTTCGCGCGCTCGAGGAGCGCGTTGGGAGTACGCCCAACGACACTTTGACTTCCGTGTTGCGGATCGTCGATAAAGCCCCGGTTAATGCAGATTATCTGGGCATAATTCATTCTGTGTTTCCGAAGGCGCGCATCATCTATATGCGACGCGATCCCATCGATACCTGCTTGTCGTGCTATTTCCAAGGATTTCCTGTCAGCCTCAGCTACACGCTCGATCTCGCCGACTTGGCGCACTATTACAAGGAGCATCGACGCATCATCGCTCACTGGCTCAAAGTGCTTCCGCCAGAAACGATTCTGGAGGTGCCGTACGAGGCACTCGTCGCAAACCCGGAAGGGTGGGCCCGAAAGATTGTTGGGTTCATCGGCCTCGAGTGGAGCCCCCAATGCTTGAAATTCGATCAGACTCGACGGGTCGTAGCGACCGCGAGCTATCGGCAAGTGCGAGAAAAAATCTACAACACGTCTGTTGCGCGCTGGCGTAACTATGAGAAGTATATCGGTCCGTTGCTCAGCCTGAGCAAGGACTGAGTGCTGCATAGAAACGCCGGTCGATCGATGCGAGCGGCGACACTGCTATTCCTCCCACCGCTGAGGATCGCTGAACACCACTCTGAAAACGCTGCCGCCGCCAGCGCGGGGCTCGTAGAGCAGAATGGCCCGGTTCAGCTGGCAGAGTTCGCGCGCGATGAACAGGCCAAGCCCTGTTCCGCCCTTCCGATCTGTGAAAAAGGGCTCGAAAATGCGATCTACCGCCTGTGGCTCGATCCCGGGTCCACGGTCGGCAACCTCGAGATAGGGCCGATAGCTCGGAGGCAGGCGGCTCACGCGGATCTCGGTCTTGATACCGCCGCTCGGCTCTCCGTACTTGATTGCATTGTCGCACAGGTTCCAGACGACCTGGTGGAGGTGGCTAGGGTCGAATCGCACCTCGAGATCATCCGGGTCTAGATACACTCCGATCTCGGCGAGAGGCACCTGCATGGTCTCTGAGAATTCGGCCAAAAACTCCTTAAGCCAGTCACCGAGCGAGAGACGCGTGGGTCGGCTGGACTCGCGCCGCGATAGTTGCAGAACATTATTGATGATCGTGCTGACGCGCTCCGAATTGTTGCAGATGATGTCAGTGAGCCGGCGATCCGCGGGGCTGATGTTCGGGCTCTCGGCGAGAAGCTGCCCTGCGTGGCTCATGGCGCCGACAGGATTGCGTATCTCGTGCGCGATGCTTGCCGACAGACGGCCGAGCGCCGCCAGCTTGCTCTGCTGTACCCGCTCCGCCAGGAGACTCGTGTCCTCCAGAAATATCAGCGTTGGTCCCGGGGCGGTCGCGTCCAGAGGAGCGAAATGCGGTTGAATGAGGCGCGCGCCGTCGTCGGCGACGAAAGTCGACGGCGCTTCATTGGAAGGCCCGGTGCGTCGCCAGGTGCTCAATGAATAGAGGAGGCGAGGCGATACCTCGCCGACCAGCGCTCCGGGAATTGCATGCACGTCGCCGAGGATCTCGGCTGCCGATTCGTTGATAAGCCGAATCTTATCGCCGCCGTCAACGACCAGCAGGCTTTCACGCAAGTGCTGAACGATGTATTGCGATAGGTCCGCAAGATTTGCAAGATCCAAATCTCTCTGGCGTATTAGAGCCTCGCTCTCCCTTACCCGGGTAGCGAGCACGCTCGCTGATGCAGCGATTGTAAAAAGCACCGTTCCCAGGAACCCGGCGGTGGCGTATACCGCGATATCGCTGTGGCCGCTGATCTGCTGCCAGATGGTGTCCACGAGGACCGCGATGGCGGTGACGGCAGCCAAAAACAGAGCATGTCGCGGGGGCAGCAAGAATGCCAGGCCACCGACGGGGAGCAGGAGCAGAAGCCCGAGACCGCTCGAGATCCCGCCACAGGTGTGCAACAGCAGCATCAAGCAGGTGATGTCGATCGTAGCCTGGAGAACGGTCTGGATGTACGCGCCCGCCAGGCGCGTGCGCACCAGGACGATGCTTGCGAAACCATAGCAGAGGTACGCGAGGGCAGTGCCCGCGAAGAGTTGCGGCGACTCGACCGGCAGGCCGCGTGATCCACCCAGCCAATACAGGCCGAGGAGTACGATCGGGACCAGGACTCGGTATAGATTCAAGATCCCGAGGACGCGCCAGTTCAGCCCGATCTTTGGGACGGCGGCCGCGAATTGTCGGTTCGGAACGTTCACTTGAGCCTGGGGGTTCATTTTGCTCTGGATCCCAGCTTAATTCAGAATACCACTCCTCGATGCGACCGGCTCGGTACTTGCAGACAAACCATGAATTCACAGCAGTCGGATAGGAGGACGCGTTGAGTGACGAGCGGCGGATGCGCTGTGTCATGGCACAGCTCGACTTGGTGGTTGGCGACGTCGAGGGCAACACCTCGCGCATCATCGCGGCGGCCATCCGGGCGCGTGATGAATTCGGCGCCGACGTGGTCATGCTGCCCGAGCTCGCCATATCGGGCTACCCACCAGAGGACCTCTTGTTTCATCTCGGTTTGCGAGCACAGGTTACCCGGTCGATCGAACGGCTGAAATCTGACGTACGAGGCATCACACTCATAGCCGGGTATCCCGAATACGAAGGCGATCGAATATTCAATTCCGCCGTAGTCATCCGGGATGGCGTTGTGCTCGGAAATCATCGTAAGGCCTGCCTGCCCAACTATCGGGTGTTCGACGAGAAGCGCTATTTCACACCGGGCACGCTCCCCACCATCGTCGAATTGAACGGTATCAAAGCGGGCATCCTGGTGTGCGAGGACATATGGGAGCCCCAGCCCGCCGCTCAGGCACGGAGCGCCGGCGCCGAGGTGCTGCTCGTCATCAACGCATCTCCTTATGAGGTCAACAAGCAACATCAGCGGGAACGCGAGGTGGTGCGCCGGCGCGTTGCGGAGACGGGCGTTCCGCTGCTGTTCATCAACTTGGTCGGCGGCCAGGATGAGCTGGTATTCGATGGCAACTCTTTCGTCATGAACGCTCAAGGTGAGGTGACAATTCGGGCGCCTGCGTTCGTCGAGGGACTGTATTCTGTCGATCTCGAGCCGGGTGCGGGCGGTGCAATCGAGCCGGTTCCGGGGCAGCTCGCACGGCTCCAGGGGGAGGAGGAGAGCGTCTACGGTGCTCTGGTCCTCGGCACCCGCGACTACGTCGACAAGCATCGGTTTCCAGGGGTGGTGCTTGGACTCTCAGGCGGCGTCGACTCGGCCCTGACCCTTTGCATCGCGGTCGACGCGTTGGGCGCCGACCGTGTGCATTCCGTGGCGATGCCCTCGCGCTATACCTCGAGAATGAGCAAGGACGATGCCGCTTTACAAGCTTCGTGGCTCAAGGTGAAGCACAGCGAGATCTCGATCGAGGGCATGTTCGAGGCCACGCTGGCCGCGCTCAAAGACGAATTCGCCGGCAGAGCGCCCGATACGGCTGAGGAGAACATCCAATCGCGGTGTCGAGGTGTCCTGCTCATGGCTATCTCGAACAAAACCGGACGGATGTTGCTCACCACGGGCAATAAAAGCGAGATGGCCGTCGGTTACGCGACCTTGTACGGGGACATGGCCGGTGGTTTCGCGCCCATCAAGGACTGCAGCAAACTGCTCGTCTACCGGCTCGCGGCCTGGCGCAACGCGCAGTCGCGCGTAATTCCGGCACGGGTGATAGAGCGGCCGCCTTCGGCGGAACTGCGGCCCGACCAGAAGGACACCGACAGCCTGCCGCCGTATGAGATTCTCGATCCCATTCTCGAGGCATTCATCGAAGAGGATCTATCCGTGGATCAGATAACCGCACGCGGATTCGATCGCGCGACCGTCGGGCGAATCCTCGATCTGGTGAAACGCAACGAATATAAACGCCGCCAAGCGCCACCCGGTGTGCGGGTGAGCGGCCGGGCATTCGGACGCGATTGGCGCTATCCGATCACGAGTGGCTACAGATCGCACTGAAAGCACCGTTGACGGCAGCAACTCCCAAGCTCTCGTGGACGGGGAACTAGGTTAGATAATCCGCCGCCACCAAGATTTCTTGGCCTGGACATCCTTCGAGTTGGCCGGATAGTTTGCGTCGTAGACGCGCTCTGCGTCCGCCGCGAGGTCCGTCATGCCGAGGTTGCGATAGGCCTGCACGATGATCTTCAAGGAGCCTTGCACCGCAGGTGCGCCGTCGTAGTACTCGATGCAGTACTTCGCGCGGTTGAGCGCGCCCACATAGGCGCCGCGGCGCATGTAGTACTGGGCTACGTAGAGCTCGAAATCGGCCAATCGGTTGCGCAGAAAGATCATGCGCTGGCGGGCATCGCCGGCATACTGGCTATGCGGGTAGCGCTTGATCAGCTCATCGAACGAGTCGAAGGATTTCTTGGCGTTGATCGGCGGCCGGCGCGAGAGGTCGACGTTGAACCAACGCTCCAGGAAAGTCGCCTGCCGCTCGAAGTACACGAGACCCTTCATGTAATAGGCGTAGTCGACGCGGGGGTTGGTCGGATTTTCCCGGATGAAGGTGTCCGCGGCGTCGATCGCAGGGTCCGTTTCGCGGTTCTTGTAGTACGCATAGATCAAGTCGATCTGCGCCTGGTGGGCAGGCTCGCTGAACGGAAAGCGCGACTGCAGTGCCTCGAGCTGCTTGATTGCCTCGCCGTAGCTCGAGTTCTTCATGGCCTTCTGGGCCTTGGCGTAGATGGTCTCGGGCCCCGATCGGGCATCGTCCGCCTTGTGACTGCGGCAGCCCGCCCCAAGAAGCGCCATGCCGAGGGCAAGCGCCGCGGCGGCACCCGGGCGAACTAGATCACGCAGTCTCACATCCGATTCCTTACAATGGCCCATTCCAAACGCGCGGCAGTATACCCGATGCTCCGCCGCTAGCTTCGAGTCGCTCCATGCAAGATGAGTTCCAGGTTCTCGAGCTGGAAATACCGCAGGAACTGGCGGGAATGCGGCTGGACAGCGCCCTTGCGCGGCTGCTTCCGGAGCATTCCCGCACCCGCATCAAGGCCTGGATCGAAGCCGGGGAAGTGCAGGTCGGTCGCCTCTCCGGGAAGCCTCGCGACAAGGTGTCGAGAGGCGCCCGTATCCGCCTGACTCTCCGTGAGCCGCCCCCCGAGCGCGAGGTTCTGCCGGAGACGATCCCGCTTGCGGTGATCTACGAGGATGCCGAGGTTTTTGTGATCGACAAACCGGCCGGGCTGGTGGTCCATCCCGGGGCGGGCAATAGGAACCACACGCTGCAAAATGCCTTGCTCGGCCGGGATCCGGGGCTCGCCGCGCTGCCTCGCGCAGGCATCGTCCATCGTCTCGACAAAGACACCAGCGGTCTCCTGGTGGTCGCGCGCACGCCGACCGCGCGCACGGCGCTCGCCCGGCAGATGCTTGCCCGTTCGGTAGAGCGTGAGTATCTCGCGATCTGCGTCGGCGTCATGACGGGCGGGGGCACGGTGGATGAGCCGATCGGACGCCATCGCAGCGATCGGCTGCGCATGGCCGTGCGCAGCGATGGGCGCCCGGCGCGCACGCATTACCGCGATTATTGAGCGCTTTCGCGGACACACCTATTTGCGAGTCAAGCTCGATACCGGCCGGACTCACCAGATCCGCGTGCATCTTGCGCACCTCAAGTACCCCCTGATCGGGGACCCCGTCTACGGCACCCGCCTCACGCGGCCGCCCGGTGCCGGCGATGCGCTCCTCGAGGCCTTGCGCAGCTTCAAGCGGCAAGCGTTGCACGCGGCGGCCCTGACCTTCGATCACCCGGTGAGCGGCGAGCGGCTCGCGTTCGAGGCGCCGCCCCCCGCTGATTTCGCTTCCTTGCTCGATGCACTGCGCAGGGATGCGCCTGCCCATGCCGCGATGCCGCGTTCGGTGGGGGCCTGAGATGTTGATCGACTGGCTGACCCCGGAATGGCCGGCGCCGCCCGCGGTTCGCGCGCTCTCAAGTTGGCGCGCGGGCGGCGTGAGCACCGAGCCCTTCAAATCGCTCAATCTGGGAGGCCATGTCGGCGATGCACCGGAGGCGGTCGCCGAGAACCGCCGCCGCTTGTGCGCGGCCGCCGGAGTGCCCACCGAACCGGTGTGGCTGTCGCAGCAGCACGGCACCGGAGTCCTCGACCTCGATGCGCCCGGTGAAGGGCGGGTGGCGGATGCATCCCTCACCCGCATTCCCGGCCGGGTGTGCGCCATCCTGACGGCCGACTGCCTGCCTCTTTTGCTCGCGGACGACTCCGGCCGTGGCGTCGCCGCCGCGCACGCCGGCTGGCGCGGTCTGGCCGCGGGGGTCATCGAGGCGACGGTGGACGCCCTGGCGGTGCCGCCCCGCTCGCTCTTGGCCTGGATCGGGCCCGGTATCGGGCGCGGTCACTTCGAAATCGGCCCCGAGGTGCGCACGGAGCTCCTGTGCGGTGACCCGGAGGCGGCCGCGGCGTTCGATCCAAGCCCCACCGGCCGATTTATGGCCGATCTCCCATGGCTCGCCCGCCGCCGGCTCGAGCGTCTGGGGATCGAGCGCATCTACGGCGGCGGCGCGTGCACCTACGCCTCCGCGGAGCAGTATTTTTCACACCGGCGCGATGGGCGGACCGGGCGGCAGGCGACCCTCATATGGCTCGAAGAATAGGACCGGGCCACCCACGAGGCCGTTGAATTGCGAGGCACGACCCCCACCTACTGAGCATTCCGAAAAGATTCGAAGGGTACCGCTATGCGCATGGACAAGCTGACGACCAAATTCCAGACCGCCCTGGCGGATGCCCAGTCGCTCGCGCTCGGCCGCGACAATCAGTACATCGAGCCCGTGCATTTGATGTCGGCGCTGCTCGATCAGGACGGCGGTACCGCACGGCCGTTGCTCGAAAAGGCGGCCGTGAATCTGGCGAAGTTGCGATCCGAGCTCGGATCGGCGCTCGATCGGCTGCCGACGGTGCAAGGATCGGGCGGCGAGGTGCTGCTCAGCAACGATCTCAACAAGCTGCTCAACCTGACCGAGAAGCTCGCGCAGAAGCGCGGCGATCAGTTCATCTCGAGCGAGCTTTTTGTGCTGGCCGGCGTCGACGATCGCGGTGAGCTCGGGCGCATCTTGAAGGCCGCGGGTGCGGACCGTGCCGCCCTCGAGACGGCGATCGACGAAGTGCGGGGCGGGGCGAAGGTGGAGGATGCGGGCGCGGAAGAGAACCGCCAGGCGCTCGAGAAGTACAGCATCGACCTCACTGCGCGCGCGGAGCAGGGCAAGCTCGATCCGGTCATCGGCCGTGACGATGAGATTCGTCGAACCATCCAGGTGCTGCAACGGCGGACCAAGAACAACCCCGTGCTCATCGGCGAGCCGGGTGTCGGCAAGACGGCCATCGTCGAGGGTCTCGCACAGCGCATCATCAATGGCGAGGTGCCGGAGGGCCTGCGCGACAAGCGAATTCTGGCCCTCGACATGGGCGCCCTGATCGCCGGCGCTAAATTCCGCGGCGAGTTCGAGGAGCGCCTCAAGGCCGTGCTCACGGACCTCTCCAAGCAGGAAGGGCGGATTATCCTGTTCATCGACGAGCTGCACACCATGGTCGGCGCCGGCAAGGCCGAGGGCGCCATGGATGCCGGCAACATGCTGAAGCCTGCGCTCGCGCGCGGCGAGCTGCATTGCGTCGGGGCGACCACGCTCGATGAATACCGCAAGTACATCGAGAAGGACGCGGCGCTCGAGCGGCGCTTCCAGAAGGTGCTGGTGGACGAGCCCTCCGTGGAGGACACGATCGCCATCCTGCGCGGCCTCAAGGAGCGCTATGAAGTGCACCACGGCGTCGAGATCACCGACCCGGCCATCGTCGCGGCGGCGACGCTCTCCCATCGCTACATCGCCGACCGGCAATTGCCGGACAAGGCCATCGACCTGATCGACGAGGCCGGCTCGCTCATCCGCATGGAAATCGACTCGAAGCCCGAATCCCTCGACCGGCTCGACCGTCGCATCATTCAGTTGAAGATCGAGCGCGAGGCGTTGAAAAAGGAGGCCGACGACGCATCGCGCAAGCGGCTCGCAACGCTCGAGGAGCAGCTCCGGACGCTCGAGAAGGAGTACGCGGATCTCGACGAGGTATGGAAGGCCGAGAAGGCCTCGGTGCAGGGCGCCGCGCACATCAAGGAGGAGCTCGAGCGCGCCCGGCAGGATCTCGAATCGGCCCGTCGCGCCCAGGACCTGCAACGCATGTCGGAGCTTCAATACGGCCGCATCCCGGAACTCGAGCAACGGCTCGTGCGGGCGCTCGAGGCCGAGAAGAAGCCCAATCAGCTGCTGCGAAACTCCGTCACCGAAGTCGAGGTGGCCGAGATCGTCTCGAAATGGACCGGCATTCCGGTCTCGCGCATGCTCGAGGGGGAGCGCGAGAAGCTCCTGCGCTTGGAAGATGTGCTCGAGAAGCGAGTCGTCGGGCAGCACGAGGCCGTGAAGGCCGTGGCGGATTCGATTCGCCGCTCGCGTGCGGGACTGTCGGACCCGAATCGGCCGACCGGATCCTTCATGTTTTTGGGGCCCACCGGCGTCGGCAAAACCGAGCTCTGCAAGGCGCTGGCCGAGTTCTTGTTCGACACCGAAGAGGCCATGATCCGCATCGACATGTCGGAGTTCATGGAAAAGCACTCCGTGGCACGGCTCATCGGCGCGCCGCCCGGCTATGTGGGTTACGAGGAGGGCGGTCACCTGACCGAGGCGGTGCGGCGGCGGCCCTACAGCGTCATCCTGCTCGATGAGATCGAGAAGGCGCATCCCGACGTATTCAACGTGCTGCTGCAAGTGCTGGACGACGGGCGGCTCACCGATGGTCAAGGCCGAACGGTGGATTTCCGCAACACGGTCATCATCATGACCTCGAACCTCGGCAGCCAGGCGATCCAGGAGCTCGGCGTCGGATCCAACTACGCAGCGATGAAGGGCGCGGTCTTGCAGGTGGTCGCACAGCATTTCCGGCCGGAATTCATCAATCGAGTGGACGAGATCGTGGTATTCCATTCCCTCGGTCGCGAACAGATCCGCGCGATCGTCGATATCCAGCTCGCCCGGTTGCGCCAGCGCCTGGCGGAGCGCGATATTCAGTTGACGCTCGACGATGCCGCCCGCGATCGGATCGGCGAGGCCGGATTCGACCCCGTGTACGGCGCACGCCCCTTGAAGCGAGCGATTCAATCGCAGATCGAAAATCCGCTCGCACAGCGAATCCTGCAGGGCGATTTCACGGCGGGTGACCGCGTGGTCGTCAAAGCCGGCAAGCGCGAGGGCCTGGTGTTCGAGAAGCAGCGCCTGCACTAGAGCCCCGCGCCGAAAGCGCCCTCGCACGCGGGCCGACCGGCAGGGCTCGACCATTGGCTATACTGGCGGGCGATGAGATCCATGCCGGGATGAAGGAAGCAAATGCCTTTTTACGAGTATCAATGCAATAACTGCGGTCATTCGCTCGAAGCCATGCAGAAGGTCAGCGATCCGCCGCTCAAGAAATGTCCGCATTGCGGCAAGTCGCAGTTGCAGAAGCTCATGTCCGCGCCGGTGTTTCGCTTGAAGGGCGGGGGCTGGTACGAGACGGACTTCAAGTCGGACCAGGACAACAAGCGCAATCTCGCGGATCGCCCCGAAGAGGCGGCGCCCAAGGAGGACAAGAAAGAGGCGCCGGCCAAGGAAGCGGCGGGCGTTGAGGCGAAGGCGGACAAGCCGGCCGAGAAGCCGGCGGAAAAGGCCCCTTCGACCGACTCCGCCAAGAAATCATCGGCGCGCACCGAACGGGCGTCGAGCACCCACAAGACGAGCGCGCGCAAGCCGGCCAAGCGGCCCGCGCGTGCCGCGATCAAGCGCAACCGCGCCAAGCCCGCCCGCAGCCGGTAGCACCGAAACTGTTTGGCGGGCCCCGGGCGAGGCGGCGCGGGCTTGCCGATGCGGGTCCCAAGCCTTAGGATCGCGCGCTTCCCTGCTGTTTCTAGAGCTTATGCGCACTCACTATTGCGGTCAGGTCGGCGAATCGTTGGTTGGCAAGGTCGTCACCGTCGCCGGCTGGGCCCATCGCCGTCGCGATCACGGCGGGGTCATTTTCGTCGATCTGCGCGACCGCGAGGGCCTGCTGCAGATCGTGTTCAATCCGGACACGCCGGAGGTATTCGCCCAGGCGGAGCGTGTGCGAAACGAATTCGTGCTGAAGGTCACGGGCACGGTGCGCCTGCGTCCCGCCGGTACCATGAATCCCAATCTGAAGTCGGGCAAGGTCGAGCTCGTGTGTCAGTCGCTCGAGATCCTGAACCGCTCGGAGCCCTTGCCGTTTCAGCTCGATGAGCATGTGAGCGAGGAAGTGCGCCTGCGCTTCCGCTACATCGATTTGCGGCGTGAGGAGATGCGCGAGCGGTTGCTCCTGCGCCATCGCATCACCCGGGCCATGCGCCGTTACCTCGACGATGCGGGCTTCGTCGACATCGAGACTCCGATGCTGTCGAAGGCGACCCCAGAGGGCGCGCGCGATTATCTCGTGCCGAGCCGTACCCACCCCGGCAAGTTTTTTGCGTTGCCCCAGTCGCCGCAGATCTACAAGCAGCTGCTCATGATCTCGGGCTTCGACCGCTACTACCAGATCGTGCGCTGTTTCCGCGACGAGGATTTGCGCGCCGATCGTCAGCCCGAATTCACGCAGCTCGATATCGAGACCTCTTTTCTCGACCAAGCGCAGATCCAGGAAATCATGGAAGGATTGGTGCGCTTCCTGTTCAAGGAAGTGCTCGCGGTGGAGCTGCCAAATCCGCTGCCGCGCCTGACCTATGCCGAGGCCATGCGCCGTTTTGGGTCCGACAAGCCGGATCTGCGCGTGCCGCTCGAGCTCGTCGACGTGGCGGATCTCGTCCGTGGGTGCGATTTCAAAGTGTTCGCGGCGCCCGCAGCCGACCCGGCCGGCCGAGTGACGGCGTTGCGGGCGCCCCAGGGCGGCCGGCTCTCGCGCAAGGAGATCGACGATTACACCGCCTATGTCGCGCGGTTTGGCGCCAAGGGGCTCGCCTACGTCAAGGTGAATGAGATCGCTAAAGGGCGCGAGGGCCTGCAGTCGCCGATCTTCAAATTCTTGAGCGACGCGGCGATTCACGGGATTCTCGAGCGCACCGCTGCGGCCGACGGCGATCTCATTTTCTTCGGTGCCGACAGCGCGAAGGTGGTGAGCGATGCGCTCGGCGCCCTGCGTTTGAAGCTCGGTCAGGATCTTGGGCTCATCGAGTCCGGGTGGTGCCCCCTTTGGGTGGTCGATTTTCCCATGTTCGAGTGGGACGGCGAGGCGAAGCGCTGGGCGGCCATGCACCATCCCTTCACCAGTCCCGCGAATCTAGACCCGGCCGCGCTCAAGGCGCACCCGGGCGATGCTCTCGCCAAGGCGTACGATCTGGTACTCAATGGCTCCGAGATCGGCGGCGGGTCGGTGCGCATTCACTCGCAGGAGCTGCAGTCGGTCGTGTTCGACCTCCTCGGCATCTCGCCCGAGGAGGCACGAGTCAAATTCGGGTTCCTGCTCGATGCCCTGAAGTTCGGTGCACCGCCCCACGGCGGCATCGCCTTCGGGCTCGATCGGCTCGCGATGCTCATGGCGGGCGCCGACAGCATCCGCGATGTCATTGCCTTTCCGAAGACGCAAACTGCGGCCGATCCCCTGATGGATGCTCCGACGGAAGTGAGCGAGGCGCAGCTGAAGGAGCTGCACATTCGCGTTCGCGTGCCTCCCAAGGTCGAGTAGCCGTTGCAGTCTTTTCGACGCCCGGAATCGGTCCTCGTCGTGATCTATACCGCGGCGGCGAGTTTCTGTTGCTCGAGCGGCGCAAGCCCGCGGGTTTCTGGCAATCGGTCACCGGCAGTCTCGAATGGGGCGAGACCGCGGATGCGGCCGCGCGCCGCGAGCTCATCGAGGAGACCGGCATCACCCAGGGGCTCTTGCGCAATCTGCAATGGACGCAGGTGTACGAGATCTTGCCTTCGTTCGGTAAGAAGTATGCGCCCGGCATCACCCGCAATTTGGAGCACGCCTTCGCCTTGAAGCTCCTGCAGCGCGTACCGGTGCGGCTGAGCGAGCATGTACAGTTTCGCTGGCTACCTGCCGATGAGGCCATCGCGACGGCCTCCTCGAGCAGCGACCGCGCCGTCATCCGGCAGCTTCGTCACTAGTGGCCTGTAACAACCATTTATAGACTATAATGGTGTCTATGACAGACACCATCACCTTGACGAGCGCGGAGCGTATGGAACTGACTCGGCGAGCCAGCAGCCGGACGGATCGGGCGGAAGATGCCCGACGGGCGCGGCTGATTTTGTTGCTGGCCGATGGCCATACGTGGGATGAGGCCTCCGAGCGGATCGATTGCAGCCGCGGCTTTGTGGCCAGCTGGAGCAAGCGATTTGCGGAGCAGCGGATCGCCGGGCTGTACAGCCGGCACATCGGCCAGGTGGCGACGGTGCTCACACCGGAGCTGGAGGCGCGGATTCTGGAGGCCACGCGCCACGCGCCGAGCGAGCTCGACGCACTGGACCACGCGCAAGCTCGGCGCGCACTTGGACATCAGCCACATGATGGTGGCGCGGGTGTGGCGCAAGCACGGACTCAAGCCCCACCGGATCGAGCGCTACATGGCCTCGAACGACCCGGACTTTGAGAAGAAGGCGGCCGACATCATTGGGCTGTATCTGAACCCGCCGGCCCACGCCGCGGTGTTTTGTGTCGATGAGAAGACGCATATTCAGGCCCTGGATCGCAAGGATCCGGTGCTGCCGCTCTCGCCCGGGCGGGCCGAGCGCCATGGCTTTGAGTACTTCCGTCACGGCACGCTGTCGCTGTACGCCGCCTTCAATACCAAGACCGGCGAGGTCCTGGGCAAGACCGCCGAGCGGCACACCTCGGCTGAGTTCGTCGCCTTCCTCACCGACATCGTGATCAACCAGCCGCGCGGCAAAGAGATCCACGTGATCGCCGACAATCTCTCGGCCCACAAGAGCGGACCGTCAAAGACTTCCTCGAAGCGCACCCGAAGGTTCATCTGCACTTCACTCCGACCTACTCCTCCTGGCTCAACCAGGTCGAGCTCTGGTTCGGCAAGATCGAGCGCGACGTCATTGCCCGCGGCGTCTTCACTTCCGTCTCCGATCTGAGGAGAAAGCTCATGCGTTACATCCGCCACTACAACAAAGCGCCTCGGACCGTGAAATGGAAATACGCAGATCCGTCGCGCCACATCAGTACACAATCAGTTGGTACAGGCCACTAGACGCCACCGTGCGCACAGTCGTCGTTTATGTGCACGGACTATGGCTCAACGGCTGGGAATCGCTCCTTCTGCGCCGGCGGTTGTCGCGGCAGCTGAATTGCGAAGCGCTGTCGTTCCACTATTCGTCGGTGGGCGCGGGCTTGCGCGAGAACGCCCGGGCGCTCGCCGCGTTCCTGATGCAGCTTCGCGCGGACACGTTGCACCTGGTGGGCCATAGTATGGGTGGCCTGATGATTCTGGAATTATTCGAGACTCGGGCCGCCGCGGATGACAAGACCGCGGGCAGCGCGTTGCTGCCGCCCGGACGCATCGTGCTTTTGGGTTCCCCCGTGCGCGGAAGCCTTGCGGCTCGAAATCTCGCCCAGTCGCCTTTAGGGCGGCGCGTCCTCGGACTTACCGCCCACGAAGTCTTGCTGCCGGCAAGCGACAGGCGCTGGACCGGCGCCCGCGATGTGGGCGTCATCGCCGGCAGCATTCCGGTGGGTTTCGGTAGGTTCATGGGACCTTTTGACTCGCCCAGCGATGGCACGGTGCTCGTCGATGAGACGCATTTAATTGGCGCGAAGCAGCATCTGACATTGCGCACGACTCATAGCGGCATGGTGTACTCCGCGGTTGTGGCGCGCGAGACTGCCTCCTTCCTGCGTGACGGGCGTTTCGCGGCTGAAACGGCCCTTTAGGATTCGGGGCCGAGGCGTCGATAGAAGAACGTCGTTGCGCAGAAACCGCCGTGGGGGAGGAGCGCATAGTCGGGAACGGCCCCAAGTCGCACCCAACCAAGCCGCGCATAAAGCCGCTCGGCGTCCGGGCTGGCGGTGTCGAGCACGAGAACCGACTTGCCGAACTCGCGCGCGAGCTCCTCTGCCGCGCGCAGGACCGCGGCTCCAACGCCTCGGCGCCGCGCGCGGCGATGCACGAGCATTTTAGAGAGGTCGGCGCGATGCGGCTGGTTTTCGGGCAAGTCGAGAATCAATTGCGCCGTGCCGATGATGCCGCTCTCGTCCTCTGCGACGAGTAGCGCGCGCTCGCCGCGCGCTGTTGCCGCAGCTACGCATCGCCAGAAACCCATGGCCTTGTCGATGCTCAATGGACTCATGAAGCTCACCGAGGCACCACCCTCCACGCAATCGACCAACAGTTCTGCGAGCGCTCGGATTTGCGCATGCGTCACTGTGGTAAGGCGTCTGGTGACAAAGCTCAATTGAATCCTCAGCGCGTATCGTCGTGGTCGAGCTGCTTTAGGTGAAACAGCAAGCTCAAGGCCTCACGCGGACTCAATCCGTCGGGGTCGGAGGCGCGCAGCGCGCGCAGTGCAGCCGGTATTTCCGGCGTGGGGGGACTGCCTGGCGCGGGCGTTGCGAACAGCGGCAGCTGCGATTGCGGCGAGACGGAATTTCGCAATGCATCCCGTTCGCGCTCGAGCTCTGTCAGGTAGTCGCGCGCGTCGCTTGTTACGGCCTTCGGAATGCCGGCCAGTGCCGCGACCTGCAATCCGTAACTCTGATTGGCGGGTCCTTCCCTCACACTATGCAGAAACACGAGCGTGTCGCCATGCTCCACCGCCTCGACGTGCACGTTTGCAACCCCCGGCGTTTCGCCAGCAAGACTCGTAAGCTCGAAATAATGAGTCGCAAACAAGGTGAAGGCCCCGATCCTCTTGGCAATGAACCCAGCGCAAGCCCAAGCGAGTGAGAGCCCATCGAAGGTGCTCGTGCCGCGGCCGACCTCGTCCATCAGGACGAGGCTCCGGTCCGTCGCGTTGTGCAGGATGTTCGCCGTTTCAGTCATCTCGAGCATGAACGTCGAGCGCCCGCCTGCGAGATCGTCGGAAGCGCCGATGCGCGTGAAGATGCGGTCCAGGGGCCCCATCACGGCGCGCTTCGCCGGCACGAAGCATCCGATGTGGGCGAGAATGACGATGATCGCCGCCTGTCGCATGTAAGTGCTTTTCCCGCCCATGTTGGGACCGGTGATGATCAGCATACGGCGCGCGTCATCGAGGCACAGATCATTTGGTATGAAGGGCTCTTGGCTCGCCTGCTCGACCACCGGGTGACGGCCACTCTCGATCCAGAGCACCGGCTCCTCCACGAGCTCGGGTTCTACACAATCGAGCGCGGCCGCTCTCTCGGCGAAGCATGCCAATACGTCGAGCTCGGCGACGGCACCGGCCGTCTTCTGCAAGACTGAGAGCTGCGCGATGAGCAGATCAAGCAGTCCCTCATACAGCTCCTTCTCGCGTGCGAGCGCTCGATCGCGGGCGCCGAGGACCTTGTCCTCGAAGGATTTGAGTTCGGGCGTAATGAATCGCTCCGCGGATTTCACGGTCTGCCGGCGCTGATACTCCGCCGGCACCTTGTCCGCCTGAGAGCGGTTGATCTCGATGTAAAACCCCTGAACGCGATTGAAACCGAGCCTCAGGTTCGAAATGCCGGTGCGCTCGCGTTCGCGGCGCTCCAGCTCGAGCAGGAACTGTTCGGTGTTGCTTCCGAGCAGGCGCAGCTCGTCGAGGTCCGCATCGTAGCCGGACGCAATGACGCCCCCGTCGCGCAGAAAATGCGGCGGTGAATCGCCCACGGCGCGCGCGAGCAAAGCATGCTCGGTACGGTGATCGCCGAGCGCCTCGAGGAGGCGCGCGAGGAGCGGGGAGGAGGTCTGTGCGTGCACCTCAAGGAGGGATTTGCGTACGGTAGGTAGTGCGCCGAGCGCCGCACGCAGCTGCACGAGATCGCGCGGTCGTGCCGAGCGGAGCGCGATGCGCGCCAAGATGCGCTCGAGATCTCCGATGGGCCGCAAGCCCTCGGCGACCGTCGAGTGCCGAGACGCCTCGAATAAGGTGGCGACCGCCTGGTAGCGCTCACGGAGTATGTGCCGATCGCGCAGGGGCCGATGCAGCCAGCGACGCAGCAAGCGCCCGCCCATGGCGGTGACGGTGCGATCGAATACGCCCGCCAGGGTGAGTTCCGGCATGCCGGCGAGGCTCTCGTCCAATTCCAGATTGCGCCGGGTGGCCGGGTCCATGATGAGTGCGCCGTCGCGCTCCTCGGTGGTGAGGGAGCGCAGATGCGGCAGCGCTGCCCGCTGAGTCTCGCGCACATAGGCGAGAAGCGCTCCGGCCGCGGCCACGGCCAACGGCCTGTCCGCGCAGCCGAAGCCGGACAGATCGCGCGTATGAAACTGCTCGCTCAGCGCGCGCAATGCGGCGGCGCTGTCGAAGTGCCACGGCGGACGAAAGCGCCAGGGGCGCTCGATGGTGCGAGCCCCGCCGAGCGGCGGCGGACCGTCCGCCGCCAGGATTTCTGCCGGTCGCAGCCGCTCGATCTCTGTCTCGAGCGCCTCCATACCCTCCACCTCCATGACGGTGAATCGTCCTGCTGACAGATCGAGCCACGCCAAGCCGTACCGGTCCTTGGCCGCGCAGATGCTAGCTAGCACGGTGTCGCGCCGTTCATCGAGTAACGCCTCGTCGGTGACGGTGCCAGGCGTGACGATGCGCACGACCTCACGGTCCATGGGACCTTTGCCCTTGCCGGGATCGCCGCGCTGCTCGCAGATCGCCACCGACTCGCCCTTGCGGACCAACCGCGCGAGGTAGGTGTCGACCGCCGTCGCGGGAACACCGGCCATCGGAATAGGCGCGCCTGCGGATGAGCCGCGCTGGGTGAGTGCGATATCGAGAAGCTGCGCCGCGCGGCGCGCATCGTCGTAAAACATTTCGTAGAAGTCACCCATCCGATAGAAAAGCAGGACACCCGGGTACTGAGCCTTGATGCGCAGATATTGCTGCATCATCGGCGTATGACCGTCGAGGTTTTTATTTGCGGTGCCTGAATCCATCCCGCTATCTTCGCATATGCTGGCGCACGCATCGCGCGGTGCGAAAGTGGTCCAATGGCGGGCACTGCGGCCGCGTCGCCACCGGCACGGCGGAAGTGTGCCGGGATTAAAATCGAGGTGTCTTTTAGTGCTGATATGATTGAGGGATGCTTCGAAGACTGCGGGATCTGCTCAAGCCGACGGCGAAGTCTGGCTCTCCGACCGGCCAGCCGACCGTGTCGGACTCAGGATCGTCGTCCAAGACCGCGGCAACCTTGATTGCGAGGCCGTCCGCGAGTGGGCTATCGGTGGAGAATTTATTCGAGCAAGCACAAGGCCTGCATCAGCGGCGCCGGCTTGAGGAGGCGATCGGCCTCTACGCCTCGGTTATTGAGGCGACACCGAATCGGGCGGAGGTCTATTACAAGCGGGGCAACGCGCTGAATGACCTGGGGCGGCTGGAGGCGGCTCTTCAGGATTATGATCGGGCGATCAGTCTCAATCCATCATATGCCTACGCCTTGTGCAACCGAGGATCGGTGCTGGAGCGGCTCGAGCGGTGGGATGAGGCGCTTGCGAGCTACGACAGTGCGCTCGCATTGGATCCGACGGATTCTGATGGCGCACTACAATCGCGGTGCAGTGCTGAAGAACCTCGAGCGTTTGGAGGAAGCACTCGCGAGTTATGACGCGGCCATCGCGCTCAATGCGAATTATGCCGAGGCTTACGTCAATCGCGGAAACGTATTGCAGCAGCTGCGCCTGCACGAAGTGGCGATTGAGAGCTTCGGACGTGCCATCGCGCTCAACTCCACGATCGTCGAGGCTTATCATGGCAGGGGGGTCTCCCGATATGCTCTGAAGCGTTTTAGCGAGGCTCAGCAGGACTACGACAAGGCACACTAGAAATTAATCTCGCGGAGGGCCGGTATCGAAATATCTGCTCGGCATGTCGGTCGTCACGAGAGGCCACCAAAGATGCGTGTCGAGTCATCGGGATCGACTGGGCGCGAGGATATCGATCGCGTCGCCAAGGATATAAGTGCGGGCAAGCCCGATCATGCGATTGCAAGCCTCGACAAAGCTATGCGCTCGACCAGCGATATTATCATGGCCGAGCCGGCGCCAAGATGCATGTACAGCGAGGGTCGGGCGTGGATCTCGATCAGATCGTGAAGGGCATAAGCGAGGGGACGCGCGTCTGCAATAGCTTTCGCTCAGTTGCTGGACTTCCTGCGCTGAAAGGCCTGTAGCGAGCTGGGTTCAGGAAGGTCCTGATCGTGCGGGAGGACCACCTCAACGGGACATGCCCGTGGCTTTTCATTCGACCGCAGATCCGGATCGGATATTTTTCCGCCGATTTCCGAGCGCATCCAGTGGCTTGCCTCATGGCGGGTATTTTCGAGCGCCACGACCGATCAAAGTTCGATGTAACGGCGTTCGCATTCGGGCCCGAGGCCAGTGATGCGATCGTCGCGCGTCTGGGGAAGGCGTTCGATCGCTTCGTCGATGTGCGTCAGAAATCCGATCTTGAGGTGACCGCTTTGGCTCGCGATCTAAAGATTGAGATTGCGGTCGATCTCAACGGATCTAACTGAGCACTGTCGTACCGAAATCTTCGCATTGCGGGCGGCGCCGATTCAGATCAACTTCCTCGGCTATCCCGGGACCATGGGTGCGGAGTTCATGGACTATATGATCGCCGACGGGACTGTGATCCCGCGTGCGCAGCAGGTTCACTACGCCGAGAAGATCATCTATCTGCCGAACAGTTTCATGCCCTTTGATTCGAGCTATCCGATTTCGGAGAGGACCTTCACCCGCCAGGAGATGGGGTTGCCGCCTGAGGGGTTCGTCTTCTGTTGTTTCAATAACAACAACAAGATCACGCCAGCGGTCTTCGATCGGTGGATGCGGATTCTGAGCCGGGTCGAGGGCAGCGTCTTGTGGCTGTCGCAGGCCAATACCCTAGCGGCCGCCAATTTGCGCAAGGAGGCGGAGCGGCGCGGTGTGGCGGGAGGGCGGCTGATCTTCGCGGACCGAATGGCGTCATTGGCGGAGCACTTGGCGCGTCTTCGAGTTGCGGACTTGTTTCTTGATACTTTTCCCTACAATGCGCATGCGTCGGCGATGGATGCTCTGTGGACGGGCCTGCCGCTGCTGACCTATGCGGGGGAGTGCTTTGCGAGCCGGGTGGCAGCGAGCTTGTTGCGCACCGCGGGGCTGCCGGAGTTCATCGCCACCTCTCCCGCGGAGTACGAGGAGAAGGCCGCGGGATTGGCCAAAGACCCCATTCGTCTCCAGGAGGCGCGACGCACGCTGGCGCAGAGACCCACGCCGCTTTTCGATACGGAGCGGTACACCAAGGATCTCGAGGCGGCGTACGAGGCCATTTACGAGCGCTACCAGACAGGTCTGCCGCCCGCACACCTCAACGAGCCGCCGGCCGACTGATGCGCGGCGCATCAGCATCGCACGCCTGTCAACCCTGAGACGATGTCCGGCAGCGTCCCTAAATATGATGACGCCGAGCTCGCGCGGCTCGCCGCGCGCCTAGGCCGCCGGCTGCTCGCGAGTTCCGGCCACGTGACGACCGCCGAGTCCTGCAGCGGCGGTTGGATCGCCAAGGCGCTCACCGACGTCCCTGGCAGCTCCCAATGGTTCGGCGAGGGATTCGTGACGTATGGCAACGAGGCGAAGGTACGGCGGCTCGGGGTGCCGCGTTCGGCTCTGCGCACTCACGGTGCCGTAAGCGAGGTCGTGGCGCGCGCCATGGCGCGCGGCGCCATCAAGCGCGCGGGCGCCTCACAGGCGGTCGCCGTGACGGGCATCGCCGGTCCCGACGGCGGAGTCCCCGGGAAGCCGGTAGGCACGGTGTGGTTTTGCTGGGCGGCGATGCACGGCCGACGCGTGCATCTCGAGGCCGAGCGCAAGCGCTTTCGCGGCAATCGCGAGACCGTCCGGCGAAAGACGGTGCGCTGGGCACTCGCAGGCCTGCTGAGACGCTGATTAGCTCAGGTGCCCCTGAGACTCTTCTTCGCGGCTTTCCCCACGCCCGCCGTCCGGCGCTGGACCGCCTCGACCGTCGCCGGGATCGGTCTGCCCAAGGACGCACGGCGGGTGGCCGCCGAGAATTACCACATGACCATCGCTTTCGTGGGCGGGGCGTCACCAGAGCAAGCGATCGCGCTACGCGCCATTGGCGCTGCGATGCGCTGCCCGCCGTTCGACGTCTGTTTCGATACTTGCGAGTACTGGCAGAAATCCGAAGTCGTGGCGGCCGTCGCGAGCCGATGCCCCGCGGTGCTGCTCGAGCTTCACCGTGCACTGCGCGCCGATTTCGAACGCCTGAATCTGCCCGCGGATGCGATAGCCTTTCGGGCGCATGTAACGCTTGCGAGAAAAGTCACGCAAGCGCCTGTGCTCAAAGCAATGTCCCCATTTTCCTGGACCGTGCACGATTTCCAGCTGACCCGCTCCGCGAGATCCGCTGAGGGATCCGTTTATACAGTAGTTGACCGCTGGCCGTTACTGGATAAGGCAGCGCGCGCCCAATAAATCTCTGGGGTTTGAGCGAATATGGGATGAGCGTCGAGCGCTGGATATGAAATAATAGCGCCACACGTTGTCGAGGACTCCCCATGATCGAAGAGAATCGTAAGAAAGCTCTGGCTGCTGCGTTGAGCCAAATCGAAAAGCAATTTGGTAAGGGCTCCGTGATGCGCTTGGGCGACGCGGGCGCGACTTACGAAGTGGAGTCGATCCCGACGGGATCGCTGGGCCTCGATATTGCGCTCGGTGTCGGCGGCATCCCGCGCGGGCGCGTGATCGAGATATTTGGTCCGGAATCCTCGGGCAAGACCACGCTCACGCTGGCCGTCATCGCCTCCGCCCAAAAGCACGGTGGCACCGCGGCGTTCGTGGACGCGGAACATGCCTTGGATCCGGTCTACGCCGAAAAATTGGGCGTCAAGGTCAACGACCTCCTGGTCTCACAGCCGGATACCGGCGAACAAGCACTCGAGATCACCGACATGCTGGTGCGCTCGGGCGCGGTCGATGTGGTCGTGGTCGACTCGGTCGCGGCGCTCACGCCGAAGGCGGAGATCGAAGGCGAAATGGGCGATCAGCATATGGGCCTGCAAGCGCGGCTCATGTCGCAGGCGCTGCGCAAGCTGACCGGCAACATCAAGCGCTCGAACACCATCGTGATTTTCATCAATCAGATCCGCATGAAGATCGGTGTCATGTTCGGCAACCCGGAGACGACGACGGGCGGCAATGCGCTCAAGTTCTACTCCTCGGTCCGCATGGACATTCGCCGGATCGGCGCCATCAAGAACGGCGAGGAAGTGGTGGGGTCCATGACTCGCGTCAAGGTGGTGAAGAACAAGGTTGCGCCGCCCTTTCGGGAAACCGAATTCGAGATCATGTACGGCACCGGCATTTCCAAGGAAGGCGAGCTCATCGAGCTCGGCGTGCTGCACAATCTGGTGGAAAAGTCCGGCTCCTGGTACAGCTACAAGGGCGAGCGCATCGGACAGGGCAAGGACAACGCGCGCACCTTCCTGCAGCAGCATCCGGAGATCGCGGCGGACATCGAGTCGCAGATCCGCGCGAAGCTCATCCCGGAGAAGGCGACCATGAACCGCGGTGGCGACGCCAAAGAGGCGTAGTGGCCGAAGCGCGGGGCGCGAGGTCGACCCTCACGATGCCCGCGCAGCGCGCGCCGCGGCGCTCGACAGGTTGTCGCGGCGCGATCACTCTTCCGAGGAGCTGCGCGAGAAACTGCGCGAGAAGGGATACGACGCAACCCTCGTCGATGCGCTGATCGAGCGGCTTCGCGCCGAGAAGCTGCTCGACGACGGCCGCTATCTCGAGAACTTCGTGGCCTACCACGCTGCGCGCGGCCAGGGCCCGAATCGCATCCGCATGGACTTGCGCCACCTCGGGCTCCCGGGCCCGCTGGTCGAAGCCTCCCTGAGTGCCTACCCTGAGTGGGCCCCGCAACTTAAGCGGGCGCGCGAAAAGAAGTTTGGAACTTCAGTGCCGACCAATTACGCTGATCGGCAGCGCCAAGCTCGATTCCTGGCTTACCGGGGATTCAGCGGCGCGCAGATTCGAGCCGCATTGGGCTTTGACACCGACTTGGATGCCGATACGAAAGACGACATATGAAACGCGACCCTAAATTGAGAATGATGACGAGCTCGGAAATCCGGGCGAGCTTCCTGGAATTTTTCAGAAAGAATGGCCATACCGTGGTGCCGTCGAGCTCGCTGGTGCCCGGCAACGATCCGACGCTGCTCTTCACCAACGCCGGGATGGTGCAGTTCAAGGACGTGTTCCTTGGCAAGGACACCCGCAGCTATTCGCGTGCGGCGAGCGCGCAACGCTGCGTGCGTGCGGGCGGCAAGCACAACGATCTGGAAAACGTCGGCTACACCGCGCGCCATCACACCTTCTTCGAGATGCTCGGCAACTTCAGCTTCGGGGACTACTTCAAACGCGAAGCCATCCACTTCGCGTGGAATTACGTCACCGGCACGCTCGGTATTCCGAAAGAGCGCCTCTGGGTGACGGTCTACAAGGAAGACGATGAGGCGCAGCGGATTTGGACCCAGGAGATCGGCATCGATCCGACGCGCTGCACCCGCATGGGCGAGCAATCAAACTTCTGGTCGATGGGCGAGACCGGTCCGTGCGGTCCGTGCAGCGAAATTTTCTACGATCACGGCGCGGATGTGCCGGGTGGTCCCCCAGGATCGCCTGACGAGGAGGGCGATCGTTATGTGGAGATCTGGAATCTCGTCTTCATGCAGTACGACCGATCCGCAGATGGCGTCCTGGTGCCGCTCCCGAAGCCATCGGTCGATACCGGCATGGGCCTCGAGCGCGTGGCCGCAGTCATGCAGGGCGTTCACAGCAATTACGACATCGACCTATTCAAGTCCTTGATTCGGGAGGCCGCGGAGGTTACGGGTAGCCGCGATCTGGAATCCCCGAGCCTCAAAGTCATAGCCGATCACATCCGAGCCTGCACATTCCTGATCGTCGATGGCGTGGTGCCGTCCAATGAGGGCCGCGGCTATGTGCTGCGTCGCATCATCCGTCGGGCGATTCGTCACGGGTACAAGCTCGGCCAGACGCAGCCCTTCTTTCACAAGCTGGTCCACACGGTGGTCCGTGAAATGGGCGGCTATTACACGGAGTTGGTCGCGGGCGAGGCCCGCGCGGCCCAGGTTCTTGCGCAAGAGGAAAGCCGCTTCGCCGAGACGCTCGCGACCGGTATGGCGCTGCTCGATGCCGAGACCGCCAAGCTCGAATCCTCCGTGATCCCGGGCGAGACCGTCTTTCGCCTGTACGACACTTATGGATTTCCGGTTGATCTCACGGCGGATGTGGCGCGCGAACGCGGGCTCGCGATCGATCAGCAGGGTTTCGATGCCGCGATGGCGGCACAGCGTGGTCGCGGCCGGTCCGCCAGCAAGTTCGCGACCTCGGTGAAGGACTCGGTGAAGCTCAGCGGCAAGACCGATTTCTCCGGTTACGACCGGTTATCCGGTGTGGGTCGCATCACCGCGCTGATTTTCGACGGCGCGGTCGTCGATCGTTTGAGCGTGGGTCAGGAAGGACAAGTCATTCTCGACCAAACGCCTTTCTACGCGGAAGGTGGGGGACAGATGGGTGACTCCGGCACGCTCTGCGCAGGAGAGGCCCGCTTCACGGTCCGCGATACCCAGAAAATCGGTGCCTCATTCGCGCACTTCGGCGTCGTCGAGGCCGGATCGTTGCGTGTCGGTGATGAGCTCGAGGCGCGTGTGGATGGCGAGCGCCGCACCGCCATCGCGCTCAATCATTCCGCGACCCACCTGCTGCACGCCGCACTGCGGACCGTCTTGGGAAAGCACGTGCAGCAGAAAGGATCCTTGGTGGCGCCCGATCGCTTGCGCTTCGACTTCTCGCACACCCAAGCGGTCTCGCCCGAGGAGCTGCGCAAGATCGAAGAGCTCGTGAACACCGCCGTGCGCCGCAACGACCCCGCCCAGACACGGGTGATGGCCCTCGACGATGCCGTCGCGGCCGGCGCCATGTCCCTGTTCGGCGAGAAATACGAGAGCGATGTGCGGGTTTTGTCTTTTGGCGATTTCTCGATGGAACTCTGCGGCGGTACTCACGTCGAAAGAACCGGCGACATCGGGTTGTTCAAGATCCTCAGCGAGACGGGTGTTGCCGCAGGTGTCCGCCGCATCGAGGCGGTCACGGGCCAGGCGGCTTACGAGTGGGTCGTTCGCCTGGATCAAGTGCTGCGCGATATCGCGGGCGTCGTGCGCAGCACCCGCGAAGAGGTCGACGAGAAGGTGCGCGAGCTGGTGGAGCGCTCCAAGCGGCTGGAGAAGGAAGTCCAGCAGCTCAAGTCGAAGCTCGCCACCGGCCAAGGCAGCGATGTCTCGATTCAGGCAAAAGCCGTAGGCGGCGTTAAGGTTTTAGCTGCACAGATTGAGGGTGCAGACGCTAAGGCCCTGCGCGATTCCGTTGATCAGCTGAAGCAAAAGCTGGGATCGTCGGTCATCGTGTTGGCGACGGTCCAAGATGGAAAAGTAGTGCTGGTTGCGGGCGTTTCGTCGGATTTGGTCGCTCAGCTCAAGGCGGGCGACATTGCCGGCGCCGTCGCCGCTCAGGTGGGTGGACGGGGCGGTGGTCGCGCTGATTTTGCGCAGGCTGGCGGTACGCAACCGGAGAACCTGGGAGCGGCCCTTGCGAGCGTGGAGGGCTTGGTTCGCAATCGGCTCGCTAATTGAACGGATTAGCTATTACTAATGACAAATCGGATCCATAGGAACTAGGATTCTTGTATTCTGCTCGACCGACGAAAGCACTGTCGAACGAGTGGATTGGAACTTGAGGCTTGGCGGCGTGATTCGAGTCGCGGTCGTCGCACCGCGAAGTGCCGAGGAAGCGTAGGAGCAAAGTATATGTTGATATTGACGAGACGCGTCGGCGAGACCGTGATGATCGGTAACGAAGTTACCGTCACAGTGCTGGGCGTGAAGGGCAACCAGGTGCGGATCGGGGTGAATGCGCCCAAGGACGTTGCCGTGCATCGCGAGGAGATTTACGAGCGAATCAAGCGCGAGGAAGACCAGGAGGGTCGGACCTCCGGAACCGTGCCGAACCTCGTCGACGACGTTTGATAAAGCGTTCTTAACCTTCGGCTTTACCTGGACTGCTCCACACGGGTATCATCCCGCGCTCCTTGATTTGGGCCCTTGCCCGGTCCGGAGAGGTGGCCGAGTGGTCGAAGGCGCGCCCCTGCTAAGGGCGTATGGGTCAAAAGCCCATCGAGGGTTCGAATCCCTCCCTCTCCGCCAGGATTGCCGTCGATGTGCGTTGCAAAGTTGCGCCCGTAGCTCAGTTGGATAGAGCGCCTGGCTACGAACCAGGAGGCCGGGAGTTCGAATCTCTCCGGGCGCACCATTACTTAGATTGCCCGAGAGCCGTTCTGCGCTGGCTGCGGCTCGACGCGGCGAATTCGAACTCCCGGCAGACATCAAGCAGAGTTCGACAACTTGGCCGCAGGCCAAGTTGATCGCCCGCAGGGCGACCCCGAAGGGGTGAGGCCGAAGGCCGAATAATCTCTCCGGGCGCACCAATCAATCAAGAACTTGTGCGCCGGGAGACCGGCAGGGAGTAGGCGGTGAGAGTCCGCCACAATGAAGGAGTAGCGACCCACATTGACCCCAAGCCGTGCGCAGGCATCCGCGAGGATGTCGGCGAAGCGTCGGCAGGGGAGCGTATAGGCCAGCCATTGAGCCGCGAAAGTGATAAATCTCAGGGTGCCGACGCCGTAAGTTTGGCGGAAGGCAAGACGGGCGGACACGCCAGCGCGAGTGTCCGAGCGGCCCTGCGTGGTCTGAGACCCTGGCATGTACGGAAGCTCCTTGTACGGGAACCGGGAGATCTCCAGCTCGATCACTCGCATGTTGGGGTGGTCCGCATCGGGAAGGCGAGGAGCCGTAGCCGATGATGCACGAGCCGGAGAAGTCAGACCCCTCTACAGTAGCGGTGAAGCCGGCGAACAAGTCCGAAGGATCGGAGGCGGAGTCGGCGGAGCGAAGGGAGGGGGCCGAGGGGAACACGAGCAAGGACCGCATGCGCCGGACACCGAGCCGGGTAAACATGTCTTCGGGACTTGAGCGTGTACGAGAGCGAGCGAAGACCGAGAAGAAGGAACGGTTCACGGCTCTGCTGCACCATGTCGATGTTGATCTATTGCGGGCGGCCTTCTCCTGGCTCAAGCGGGATGCGGCTCCTGGGGTGGATGGACTGACCTGGCGGCAGTACGAGCAGAACATCGAAGTCAACCTTGTGGATTTGCATGCACGCGTTCACCGCGGCGCCTATCGGGCGCAGCCCTCGCGGCGCAAGTTCATTCCGAAAGAGGATGGACGGAAGCGACCGTTAGGGATCGCGGCGCTGGAGGATAAGATCGTCCAGCGTGCGGTGGTGGAAGTGTTCAACGCGATTTACGAGGAAGATTTTCTGGGGTTCTCGTATGGGTTTCGACCTGGGCGCAGCCAGCACGATGCGCTGGACGCTCTCGCCGTCGGTATTACCCAGACGCCGGTGAACTGGATTGTAGACATCGACGTTCGATCCTTTTTCGATACGGTGAGTCATGATTGGCTCATCCGGTTCGTTGAGCATCGGATTGCCGATCCACGCATGATCCGCCTGATTCGCAAGTGGTTGAAGGCAGGAGTGATGGATGATGGGGAGTGGAGCTCAAGTGAGGCTGGTACTCCGCAAGGGGCAGTGGTCTCCCCGACGCTCGCCAACATCTATCTGCACTACTCTTTTGACCTATGGGCCGAGCGGTGGCGACACCACGAGGCCCGCGGCAACGTCATCTACGTGCGCTACGCCGACGATATTGTCGCTGGCTTTGAGCATGAGAGCGATGCCGTGCGTTTCCTGGCGGAACTGCGTGAGCGGTTGGAGAAGTTCGCGCTATCGTTGCATCCGGACAAGACGCGCCTTATCGAGTTTGGCCGCCATGCGGTGGACAACCGAGAGCAGCGGGGCCTTGGCAAGCCGGATACGTTCAACTTTCTGGGCTTTACGCACATCTGCGGACGCTCTCGAGCGGGGTACTTCCAGCTTAAGCGGAAGACTCGCCGAGATCGTATGCGGGTGAAGCTCAAGGCCCTCAAAGGGGAGCTACGTCGGCGGATGCATGCTCCGATTCCGGAGCAGGGGCGCTGGCTGGCCCAAGTGGTCCGCGGATATTTCGCGTACCACGCGGTGCCCACCAATGCCCAGCGGCTGGCTGCGTTTCGCTACCATGTGACGGTCCTCTGGCATCGCACGCTGCGGCGGCGCAGTCAGAAAGACTGGACCAGTTGGGAGCGGATCTCACGGCTGGTGGCGACCTATCTTCCCCCGGTCCGCATCCTTCATCCCTGGCCCAGCGTCCGTTTTGCCGTCAAACACCCCAGGTGGGAGCCCGGTGCGCGAATCGCGCCCGCCGGGATCTGTGCGGGGGGCGCCCGGTAACGGGCGTCCCTACCGCGATACCGAGCATCAGTGCACCGACCGTAGCGCCAACGTAGCATTTTTTGCTACGTTTTCGCTCCGTAGCGTTTGGTCCACGAGCTTTGACGGCTGCCGCTCGATGCGTCCGGCCACGAAGGAGAGTTTCTCCGGGGCCAGGTGCGCATAGCGCAGCACCATCTCGTAGGACTTCCATCCGCCCAGTTCCATCAGCTCCGGCAGCGAAGTGCCGCTCTGCACGTGCCAGGAGGCCCACGTGTGCCTCAGGTCGTGGAAGCGGAAGTCCTCGATGCCGGCGCGCTGCTTCGCCAAGCCCCAGGCGGTGGAGCTTTGCTGGATGCGTTTTCCTGCGAAGGTGAAGCACCAGCGCGGGTTCTGTCCCCGCGTCGCTTCGAGCGCCGCTACGGCATCCGCATTCAAGGGGATGCCGCGGCCGTCGCCCGATTTCGTCGTGCCGTGATCGAGCCAGGCCACCTTCCGGTCAAGATCCACGCGGTTCCATTCGAGCCCCAAGATCTCACCCGCACGACAACCGGTCGCGAGCGCAAACTCCACGATCGGTTTCATGTGCTCAGGCAACGCCTCGATCAATCGGTCAGCCTCCTCGCGTCTTAAGAAACGAACACGCCGGCGGGGTTCCTTCAACATACGAATCTTCGGCACCCCTTTGAGCCATCGCCAGTCCTGATGCGCGACATTCAATATCCGCCGAACCACCTCGAGTGCGCGATTGACCGTCGCGTTCGAGACACCATCTTTCACCTTGCGATCGCGAATGAACGGCTGCAATGCCGCCATGTCGATCGCATCCAGCTTCAGGGACCGCAGATAAGGATGGAGCTTCTTCAGATGATCCTTATCATCCGAGAGGCTCCTCTTATCGGCAAACTCCTCGAGATATCGCACGACCGCTTGCTGCCATACGAAAATGCCGAGGAGCCCCTGCTGCTTCGCTTCAATTGCTTCGTTCTTCAGGCGGACTAAGTAGCTTTCGGCATCGGTGCGATTGATACACCCAGTGCTTTGGCATACGCGGCGTCCATCTGAGAGAACGAGGCCAATCCACCAGAACCGCGAATCCTTGCGGCGGTAGAGTCCACGTTCACGGGCCATACAGTCTCCTTCCAGGCCCGCCCTCGGCACTTATCCTGCTGCATTCGCGCATCGAGATCAATCCGATCGCAGACCTTGCAGCGGCCCTTGCGAATGAAGGGCAATTCCATGCCATCGAGGAAGCGGAGACTGCAGCGGACATAGGCGGCGGCTTCACGGCGGGTGAGGTAGCGGGAGGGCGCGGCGGCCGGTGGAAGTTCGCGGACGGCGCTGGACGACTTTGAACGAGACAACTGTAGCCACGGCGCCGGCATCGAGAAATCGAGCGGCAGTTGTCCGGAAGGCGGAGAGGAATCTTGTCGCAACTGCGACGGGTTCGTGCGATTCGGCATGGCATGTACGTGCGTCAAAACAGATTTTGATGTGTGGTTCCGAGCGATTTCATCGGCGCTTTTCCAGCATCGACTATGACGCAAGAAGAGGTTTTCGTAAGGGCGAGTTTCGAGGAGATTCCAGCGAAACTCGAACCGCGCTCGCACTCGTTTTCAGCGCGGCCGTGAACAGACGTGCTCGATTGATGATCGCGGCGTGGTTAGAGTTTCGCTGAATAAACCGCATTATGCAGGATAGGCGCCGGCTTACTTTTAGGGCCAAATAGGTCTCAATGCGCTGTACCGAAATTCTGAAGACGAGTGTCTCGCCGGAGATAAAACTCAACGCGAAGGCGGTTGCGGATCGAGAATTCCTGTCGGAAGCGGCTTGGCTCAAGCGCCTCGTGTTGCGCGAGATTCGGGCTCGCAACTGCGAATCAGATGCCGAAAACGATCTCATGGAGCCGACCAGCGCGACTCCTGGGATCAATGGTGCTGGCAAGCCTATGCTGGTGCGCTTATCAGCCGATGACAGGTTGCTCCTGGATGCTCGGGCCGAGGCGCGTGGCATGCGACCGGCCACATACGCATCCGTATTGCTGCGTTCGCATTTGCGCCAGCTCACGCCGCTACCGAAGGATGAACTCCTGGCGCTCAAGCGCAGCATCGCCGAGCTGGGATCGATTGGTCGGAATATCAATCAGATCGCTACGGCCGTGAGCGGCGGCGGAGAGGTGCCCGGTTCGGTACGGGTCGAGTTCCGGGCGATGCTGAAGATCTGCTTGGCGTTACGCGATAACACCAAGGCGCTTCTCAAAGCGAACCTGGCCAGTTGGGCGGCGGGGTACACCCGCGGCGACCAATGGGAACTAAGCCATTTAACTAAGGGGATTTGGATACCGTCGTGTGAATGGAGTCGGACCCGGTGCTGCCCCTCGCTATTCCCAAAACCTGCCATTCAGCTTGCGAGCAGCGGACAGTGTGTCGGCCGAGGGATTCGTCAAGTCGACTTGTGCGCGGACGCCACGCCCGGCACGGGCAGTCCGATCTTGCGGCAGAAGGCTGCAAAGCGCGCATCGTCCTTGTAACGCAGGATGAAGGGGTCGAAGAGGACGAACGTAATGCCCGGATCACGCTGGTCCCAAGCTCGATCGAGCCATGCAAAGGTCGACTCGGCATCATTGCGCAGCGCATAAACCTGCGCGATCTGGTAGGCGGAACCTCCGGCATCCTTGTCGATTAAAGTTTTTAGTGCAGCATCGGCCGCACTCCGGTCACCGCCAATCTGCTGTGCCAGGGCGAGCGCAGCGTCCTGCCACGTCGCATCGGGCTCCTGATGCGCGGCGGCGAACGCTGCCTGCACATGCCCACGCTGGACGTCGATAATCGCCAACCTCTCACGATAGCTCGCCGCCCCGGGTTGCAGCTCGATCGCCCTGCGGATCGCCCACTCGGCGTCATCGAGGCGGTTGAGTCCCGAAAGATAGTTGGCGAGCCAGCCGTACCAGTTGGCCCGCAGCGGATCGATGACGAGCGCCTGCCGCGTGAGATCGATTGCCTGCTCGACCTCGCCGAAAGTCGCGAGCTGCCTCGCGAGGTAGAACTTCGCCTCGGCGTCATTCGGCGCCAGAGCCAGCGCACGACGAAGATCAGCTTCCGCTCTGCGCCAGTCGAAGTCGCCATACAGATGCAGATAACCGCGGGCAATATGCGCGGCCGCGAGGTCCGGCGAGAGGGCGAGCGCGCGGTCGACCGCGACGCGCGCCTCCGCGTATGCCTGTTGTGCCGCTGCGCCTTCGAGGAACCTCCCACCGAGGCCGGTCCGGGTTAGCGAGAGATAGCTCCACGCGAGCGCATACTGTGGATCGAGCTGCGTCGCCTGCGCGTAGTAGTCGATCGCCTTACGCCAATCGGCTTCCGTGGTGCGGGAATAATAGAACTGGCCCTGCAGCAGGGCACTGTAGGCTTCGAGGCTGCCGCCCGGGGGCCGCTCCGTCTGTGCCGCCGCGTACTCACCCGGCAGGAGCTTTGTCCGCAGCGCCCCGACAACCGAACGTGTGATCTCATCCTGGAGCGCAAAGAGATCCTTGTAGGGGCGATCGTAATGCTCGGACCACTGGGCGCTCCCATCTTGCGTGTCGATGAGTTCGGCACTCACCCGTACGAGATCGCCGGAGCGGCGCACGCTTCCCTCGAGTAGGTACGCGACGCCGAGCTTCGCACCGATGCTGCGGCTGTCCTCCTTGGTATCGCGGAACTGGAAGGAGGACGTGCGGCCGATCACTTTGAGATTCGGGAACTGCGACAGCGCCGTGATCAGATCCTCAGAGATCCCGTCCGAGAAGTACTGCTGGCTCGCCTCGTCGCTTTCGTTCCCGAGCGGTAGCACGGCGATCGACTCGCTCTGAGCGCGAGGCCTCGATCCTCGCAGCCGCTCGAGCCCGAAAAAGCCGAGTACGACGAGCAGCGCCACCACGATCGCTCCGGTGACGGCCACGGGCAGGACGCGCTTCGACCCTGATGATGGCGGTGGTTGCTGTCTTGCCGGGGTCGGTGTCTGCCCCGACAGCAGACGCTGGACGCGCTCAACAAAAGCCGGCGGCGTCTCGCCGGCGGGCAGGCGCGTCCACTGCAGCTCACGGAACTTGTCCGGGACAGCCGGATCCCGTTCCGTGGTGCTGTCTATCACGACCGGAACAAGAAACGCCTTGATCTCAGCCATGTCGTGCGTCCGATCGACGGCTAGTTTCCACTCCCGGCGGAAGTAGCCCTCGAGCCGCTCGTGCGTGTGTTGGGAGATGATCGGAAGGAACAACGCACAGTCGTGGATTTGTTGGCGGATGGATCGGTCCCAGGCATCCCCGCCGCGCAGCTCGCTCTTATCGAACCAGACCTCGATGCCGCCGGCGCGCAGGGCCTCGCAAATCCTCTGAGCCGCCTCGGCATCCTGCGAGGCGTAGCTGACGAATACAGCACGCAAAGGTTCGGTCAAGGGATGTGCCCCCGGGTCTTGTTGGTTATCGTCCGGCGGGGAGTCTCGAGAGCGCCAGCTCCGCCGCTCAGGTCGAGTTTACTGTGGGCAGTGGCAAGGCTGTCAATTTCGCGCCTTGCTGTCTGAACCTGGCCCTGCGAGCACCCTCAAGCTCATAGCTGCGGGGAGAGCAGCCGCTATGGGGAAAATCGAAAGGACTGAGTGACCGGCCGCTGTTGGCCGACGGTTGCCCGATGCAGTCAATTCCGGGGTCTCGACACGGTCTTAGGGGGCTATTTTTTCCTTTCTTGCGGTAACCCCTAAAACTTCGCGTCCGGTGCAATGAGAATTCCATTGAGCAGGGCCTCAGGTTTCTGAGCGTGCTGGTTATAGGCTTCCCGACCCCAGACCTCGATCGCGGCAGTCCGCAGCACTCGGTTGGTCGTCGCGCGCACAATCCCTTCGTTGAAGCCGCTCATATGAGACTTTTGCGGGTACTCGAAATCCTTTTCGGAGTAGTGAAAATTCAACTCGGCGATGACTTCCTGATCGCTCGGAGTCGCAAAGTCTTCTGTGTTGAACCCTTTTTCCAGACCAAGCGCAAGACCAGCTTCCAGATCGTGGCCAAATTGTCTGGGGTTCCGGAGAACTTCCATCGAAATCCCTTTGCTGAGTAGGTATGCTTTGATTGCCAGTTCGATCGCTCGACCCATCAGAAAATTAAGTGTCATCGTGTTCGCAATCCGCGATCGTGCCGAATACGCATCCGCCGCCGCGGCGGATGCAAACGCCTGCTCTAGAAACCCGCTCGCCATGTAATACGTGGTAAGGATTGTCGTGCTAACCATGATGCGTTGCCTTCCAGCAGCGAATGAGTCGATACCTTAGCTAACCTTCGCTAAATAACCGGGGTCGGAGACGCACGGGCCAATTACGATCGCGCGCAATTCGATTGATGGCGGGCAGGTCTAATAGACAGACTGTCGGGACCGCCACCCGCCATGTTTTGTTAGCCTCTGGCTCCTGCCGATGCACGTTTGCGGCGGCTTCTGGCGGATCAGCGACCGGCGATTTGCTTGTTGCTCACGCCGGTTTTCGCATCGCGTCCAGCGCCGCGCGAGCAAGAAAACCCGATCGCGTCTCGCCCTGTTTACGAGCGTGAGCATCCACTGCGCGGAGAATCCGCTGCGGCAACGTAATGTTGACTCGAGCTGCTTTATCCCCAAGCTCGCTGACGTCTACGTCAACGATCGCCCAAGTCCAGCCGCGAAAGCTCCGCTTGCTGCGCAACTGTTCGATAGTGGACGGCTTTGGAAAGGATAGGCCGTCATCGAGTAGACCTTCCAGATGAAGCAGGATGGCCTCCCGCGCGTTGGTCAACGCCTCATCCAATGTATCGCCCGCCGAAAAGCAACCTGGCAAATCGGGCACCACGACGCCGTACGCGTGTTTGGCATCGCCCGTCTCAATTGCAATGGGATATCGCATAATTTGGCCACCTTACCTCAGACCAGCCTGCTTTCGAATCGCTCGCACCAAGCCTTTGCCGAGATCCTTCTTCGGATGCGGAACCGTAACAGTGCCCGGCTTCGTCGGATGCACGAACTGGTGGTGGCTGCCGCGAGTTCGCTGAAGTTGCCAGCCATCCGCCTGCAAGAGCTTGATCAGCTCGCGACTCTGCATCGTGTGTATTATACACACCGCGAAATGGCACCGTAGCGAAAACGTAGCGTTTGATGCCGTTTCGTGCGCTACGGTGCCTGTTTTGAGTGAGGGCGGGCCTGCTAAGTGGTTGAAAAATAAGAACCTATAAAATCATCACTGCGACTACGA
>CAVYNI010000004.1:0-511339 GCA_963769815.1 uncultured Gammaproteobacteria bacterium
TATATAGATATTGTTCTGCGCAGGCCCCACTCCATGCGCGGTCACGCCCGGCAGGTAGCTCTACGTAGTCGTCAAAAGTCATCGCATATTTAGATCCCTGCAATGTGGCGCTTGTCAGCACCTGAATCGTAATCGGCACGTCCTGAAAGCGACTCGCTCGCGACGGTTCGCCGTGACGATCACTTCGGGCAACGGCTCACTCGGTCGAGACGGAACCGGGCTCGGGGGCGGCTGAATTCGACGATGCGCACGGTGCGCTCCGTCAGGTGCTCAAACCGGAGTCCTGTTCCTTTCAGCAGACGCGTAAGCGCCTCCTGCGCGCCAGTTCTCGCCGGCACCGCATTCGAGAGCTGGTTGCGCACAACGCCGGACACATAAACGAGCTGCAGGCCCGTCTGATCGACATATGCCTCAAGTGCACGCGCCAGAGGTTGGGAAGGAATATCGGCAGTAAGCTTCGTCGATTCGACAGCCCACACCGGTGAGCCAGCGGCCCCCGCGAGCGTTACCGGCACGGCGGCCGCAACGGTGCGGAGCACTATGGCGATAGCAGTTGCGATATCCGCCGATGGGTGACGCGAGCGAAGCCGCATGCGCTACCTGACTAGTTTTTGCCTTATTTGGCAGTTAGTGTAGCGGCTCAGGCAGATCTAGTCCCACCTTACGCGGATGCGGTCCGCAGCCACCTCCACCTGCACGCCCCTGAGGCTGCGCAGGAAGGCGACGAACCCGTCGATGTCGTCGGTGGCGAACACGCCGCTGATTGGCAGGTCCCGCAGACCTGGCGTGTCAATCTCATGGGTTCCGTCGAGTAGCGATTGAATTCTCCGCGACACGCCCAAGCGGCTCATGATCGAAAGAGATCTGCCGGTGCAGCCATGACGCGGTGCGGTGCGCGTCGACCGCGATCGGCGCGGCCGGCCAACTCCCCTGGGTCACCGTGATCTGCTGGTCGGCAGCCAGGGCGACGAACCGTACCAGCAGTCACTGGCTGGAATCCCGCTCCGCACGCAGCATCGAGAGGGCCCCACTGCCACTGGCCCGCAAGGACGGTGACGATGGTCGCGCCGTGCTCCAGGCGGACATCGAACTGGGTCCCGATATCGACCATCTCGGCCGGTCCTGCGAACACGCGGAACGGGCGCTTGGGATCGTGGATGACCTCGAAGTCGGCCTCGCCGGCGGTGAGCACCACAATGCGTTCGGAATTACTGTAACTCAGGCGACGAACTATCCGTATTGAGGTGCAGCACCGAAGGTCCGGGAGGCGATGGCTCTCGTGCTCGCCGTGACGGGTCTCAAAACGGAGCGTCACGGCCGCCTCAGGAGTAGGAAACCGAGGTGCGACCCTCAAGCCCACCACGCGAACAGAACGAGGCCGAGCGTCGCGGCCGCCGCGAATCCCGCGACGGGCCGATGCCAACGCGAGAAAGAGCGTCGCGGTATCGTCGGCCGTGGCCAGAGTGCGGACCGGCTCCGCGGCGCCACGGGCGCGTGCCACCAATAGTCGACGCAGGGGGCGGAGTAGCACACGCGTCCCGAAGATCGGTGGCGATTCTGGCCATGCCGAGATACTCCTCGACATGTATCGGAGAGGCCTCGAGCCAGGCCACAAAATCCTCCCGCTCACCGGCAGAAGCTTGCCACGGTTAGTCACGAACCAATCGGCGGCCTGGTCGGCGATGAGGGTACGCTGGCGCTCGTCGTGCGGGCTCATCGGGCTCACTCCCAACCGGGCCATGCGGCGCCGACAGTGAATCAGAGCCTGGCTCAGGGTATTTCTTGACCATATTCGTCGACACTCCGAGCCGTCCGGCAATCTCCTCGTAGCTCAATCCATGCCAGTACTGCAGCACTACCGCCGCACGGCATTTCGGGGATAATTGGTCCAGCACTTCGAGCAACCGGTCGACCCGTCGCTCTCGATCCAGCTCCCCTCCAAAGGCAGGTAACACTGCGAGCTGCTCCTGCACCACCGGATCGTCGATGTCGAGCACGCTGGACTCGCGCGGCCCGCGATGGCTGTGTTCCTTCGCGAGATTGCTCGCAATGGCGAACAGATAGGTCTCCGGATTGCGAACCGTCGTCATATCCGGCACTCGCAACATGCGCACATACACCTCTTGCGCAAGCTCCGCGGCATCAGAGTGCCGGCGCACGCGCCGATATAGGAAGCGCGAAGGGCGCCACCCTGTTGCGCAAACAGCCGTTCCACGAGTGATTTCTTTGTTTCGGCCATTGGCACCCGAGCGCTCGAATCGACGCTATCGAACCCTCTGCAATGTCTAGGAGTGGCGCACGTGGAATTCGGGTACCAAAAAATAGTGGTACCCGAATACCTCCCTTTGGACTCCTACTGAACGATACCAGCAAGAAGCGCTTGTGGGCGCGCCGTAACGACTCAAGAAGCGTGCCCATTCAGCAAGTGTCGATCTGATCATTGACGCAAAACACGAGGAAGGGAAATCATGCACACTGAAAATCTGAAATTGATGCACAAATTAAGCGGCTGGGTGTCAGGGCTAGCCATAATGTGCTTCGCCGCTGCTTATGCGCCGCAAGCCGATGCCGGCTGCTTGGACTACCAGGCGCCCAAAAAGACGGTCCGCTGGCAATCCCCGGAGGACTTCCTTCGGTCACTCACGTTCATGAAGGTTTGGCGCGGGAGGAATGGGGCTGGGATGCACCTGCCCGGCATGCGCCAATCGTCGGTCTCTGGGCATTCAAGTACATCTCGAAGGGAAATATGGAGACCCTCGGCATCCCCGATGGCGCCATCGTGGACGGGGGCAACACCTTTGGTACGCGGACGGCAACGAAAATACCGTGTCGGGTGTGCGTGCTCCGGATACGGGTGACGTGTGTCTCGGCGTCTGGAAGCGCACTGGGGAGTGGACCTACGAACTCAATCACATCGGGCTCTCTTGGGACAATGTCAACAACGTTCCGGGCGGCCCTGCCTTCATCAAACAATATGTGACGCTGGCGAAAGACAAGAACAGCTACTCGGGGACTTTCACCATCAATCAGCTTAAGGCAGATGGTAAAACCCCGGCGCTGCCTGCATTGATCAAGGGCAAGATTGTCGCGACTCGTGTCACCATCGACACCGACACCCAAGAGGCGTTGCCGTAGATCGTAAGCCGCCCCTCCAGCTCTGCGCTGGAGGGGCCACTCCAATTCGGACGCCAACAGTCTCCAAGATTGCCGGCGCCAGCATCGGCCAGTCCAAAAATGGACTGCTTCCTGGACCGCGAAGTTCGCACGACCTGGCATGCGGGTTCAAATGAGAGTTCTCCCCGCCAATTCTTACGGGAACAGCCACATGTCCCTATCATCAACGCGATGTCGGTGGGTGGCCGGTTGCGTTTCCTGCGTAATTGCGAATGAGAGGGCGGCCCCCGGGGCGAGCGCGTCTCGTCTTGTGGCCGGCACCTTCAGACGGTAGAGATCGATTGGCCGGTGATATAGCCCGCTGCATCGCTGCACAAAAAGAGAATCGTGTCCACGATCTCCTCAGGTCGGCCTTCACGCTTCATGGGTACCTGGTGCAATGCAGGTTCGCTGCGCTCAGAACGACACTTTTGACATGAACAGTAAGCGACCCCTTAAAGGGATAAGTTGACAGCATTAAAGGGTACCCGCCCCCGCCACGGGAACCAGGGAGTTCGCGCTCCGCCATTCGGACGGTTATTACCCGATGGTCGGCGCGCTCAGCGGTTCCAGCGGCACGTGGTAGCGCCGAAGGATGGCGTCGATTGCGGAGCGCTCGCGCTCGAGAACCACGTTGATCTGATCGAGCAGCTTCCGATCTCTGCGTCGGACAGCCATGGAGATGTCAAACGTCATGGGCCATCGCGGATCGCCCGCAGGTGTCACCGCCTCGAGCCGTAACGCCACCCGCGAGCGATGTGCGAAATAGCCGGCCACCGGTCCCCAGACGAGCGCAATGTCGATTCCTCCGTCCGCGACCGCGGCGACGATCGCCGCAGGCGGGTTGGGCCGGCCATAGTCGCCGTAAATCATGTAGCCGTGCACATTGCTTGTGATGCCGCGGCTGGCAATGGCATGCGCCGGCGGGGTGTTCATTGCATCGTTGCCGACCATCTGGACACCAATCCGGTCGATCCGCAGCCGCGGATCGTCGAGCGTCAAATGCTCGAGATGCGCGCTTGCCCTGGTCACGAATTCATAGGTAGAGCGATAGTACGGGGTGGTCGTCGCCGCCAGCTCCACGCCCGTCGCAATGCCGGGCCACACATCGCATCGGGAGGCATTGAGCGTCTTGCGGATGAAGCCGCGCCGCTGAGGCCACCAGAGGTAAGTCACCTCCGCATCGAGATCTTTCGCCACGAGTTCGATAACCTTGTTCTCGAACCCCTGTCGCGCACGGTTGGAGAAGGGCAGGTTATTGGGATCGGAGCATACTCTGAGCCGCGCATGTGGCGCGGGCGTCACCGTCACTTCCGGCGTCGCTGCCGCACGCATCGTTTTCAGGGGCGCCGCTTCTCCGGGCGTCACCAGATTGGCGACGAGCAGGCCAGCGGCCAGCAGCGCCGCCGTAACCGCCGAGCGACACCGCCCCGCACTCAATGCGTGCTCATCGCCTGAGAAGGAGCGGGATCCTTCGGTCCGATGTTTGCGGTCGCGACCGGCGGCCCGGAGGGACCGACGATCGTCGACGTATAGTCGTTGGTGGTACCGGGGGGCGGCGCCCAGCCTGCGTCCTGATCGACTTCGGGAGGCACCGGCGCCGGCAGCTGTGACGGCGTATTGCCCGTTTCCGCGGCGATCGTTTGGGGCAACGACATCGACCTCACATACGTCGCCAGGTCCCACAATTCCTCGTCCGGTACTTTACCGCCCCAGGCCGGCATGCCGTTCGGCCGGCCGTCGACCAGCGTTTGATGAATCTGCTCGAGCCGGCTGCCGTAAATCCAGACATCGTCCATGAGATCGGGCCCCATACCGCCCCCGCCGCTCGAATGGCATCCCGAGCAGTTGTACTGCGAGAAGAGCCGTTTGCCGGTGTTGACCGCCTCGGCATTGTTGTAATACGCCGCGGCACGTGGGTCGGTGGTGACGAGGCTATGGCCGACGCCGGGTGTCTGCTCGGAATCGATGACACCGAGCTGCACCGGCTCGCGCGACGGCATGGCGATGTGCGAGCCTTGGTTGCATCCCGATGCGAGCGCAATGCCGAGCCAGAGCGGCCACTTAATGGGGAAGCGAGAAAACATAGAGCGTTCCTCCAGCCGTCGTATATTTCGGCAAATCGGACATCACGTTCACCATGCCGAGCGCGGCGGACCCGTCGCGCGGATCGACCGGACCCGAGACGATTGCCCCCGACCAGCCGCCGACTCCGGACAGCACCGCGATGTATTGATGGCCGTCCGGCCCCTTGTAGCTCACGGGCTGGCTGATGATTCCGCTGTCGACCTTGTAGCGCCAGAGGAGCTCGCCCGTCTTTGCGCTCACGGCCTTGAACCACCCGTCCATCGTGCCGTAGAACACGACATCGCCGGCGGTCACCACCGTGCCCGACCAGATCGGAAAGTTTTCCTTGTCCGCCCAGGCGGGCCGCCGCTGGACCGGATCCCATGCCGTCAATTCACCCCGATTGCCGCCGGGCCCCGGCTTCATGTGCACCAAGGCGCCCACATAGGGCGTGCCGGCGATGTAGCTCACCTGCTCGCTCTGCCAGTCCATGCACATGTTCTCGTGCGGGATGTACAGAAGCCCGGTCTGGGGACTGAAGCTGCTGGGGTTCCAATCCTTGGCTCCAGAGGCCGTCGGACAGATGTTGCGCACCGTTTGGCCGAGCTTCGTCTCCTTGTCCGGGTTCATGATCAGGCGGCCGGTTTGCAGGTCCACGCCCTTGGTGGAATTGACGGGGCCGAAGGGATCCGCGGAGAGCACCGCGCCGGTCTGCCGGTCGATGACGTATACGTAGCCGTTGCGATCGATGTGCACGAGCACCTTCTGCATCTTCCCGGCGAAGGGCATGGTGAGCAGGATCTGCTCGTTGACGCCGTCGTAGTCATGTTCGTCGTGCGGCGAATATTGATAGAACCACCGGGCCGAGCCCGTCGCCGGGTCGCGGGCGAAGATTCCCGCGGTCCATTTGTTGTCGCCGGGACGCTGCTCCTGGTTCCACGGTCCGGGATTTCCGACGCCCTCGTACAACGTATTGAGCTCGGCATCGAACGTGACCCAGCCCCAGACCGCGCCGCCGCCGATCTTCCAGGCCTGCGGCGGCCATGAACTCACGCCGAGGTCCTTGCCTTGATCGCTTGGATAGTGCGGCTTGAAATCGGGCCCGATCAACACGTCGGTGTCCGGTCCGGTGCTGTAGGCGCGCCAGAGGAGCTTACCGGTGTTCTCATCCAGGGCCACGAGCCAGCCATGCACGCCCATCTCGCCGCCGGAATCACCGACGTACACGCGGCCCTGCGCCACCGTGGGGGCCATCGTGATGGTCTCGCCCTTGTTGATGTTACCGAGCTGCGTGCGCCAGATCGGACGTCCCGTTTTGACGTCGACGGCGATGGTCTGCCCGTCCAGGGTGTTGAAGATGTATTTGCCGCCGTCGACTGTGCCGCCCCGGTTCACCACATCGCAGCAGGCAACGCCCTGGCTCGCAGGGGCGGGCTTGGGCGCGAACGACCATTTCAGGGGCGCGCCCGGCTTGGTCAGATCGAGCGCGTAGACGATGTTCGGATAGGCGGTCACGATGTACATCGTGTTGTCGGCGACGATGGGTGCGGCCTCCTGTCCTTTGTTCACCGCCAGCGAGAAGCTGAAATCCGGCGTCAGGTTTTTGACATTGGCAACGGTGATTTCGTCGAGGCCCGAGAAACGGGTAGAGGCGTAATTCTTGGAAGGCATGGTCCATTGGCCGTCGTCGGGCGGCGCATTGGCGCTGGCTGGGGCGGTACGCCCCGCCTCCGGTGTGGGCGCAGCCAACGCGTGGCCGATGTCCTCCCGTTTGAATACCTCGCTCTCCGGTACCGGGGCAGGCATCGACTGCGCGAGCACGACAGCGGGGGCGAGGCTCAGCATCAGGGCGGCGGTTCTCATGATTTCATTCCAACGTATAGAGATAATCGACGATCGACGAGACATCGCCCGGCGACAGGCCCATCTCCGGCATCGCATTGCCGGGCAATAGTTTCTGGGGATGTGCAATCCATTCGAACAGCGTGTCGGGATTGTTGGGGAAGTAGCCGGCGATGATCTGCTGCGAGGCGATGTGGGCGAGCGACGGGCCCACGCGGCCGCGCGCCATTGGCACGCCCGGCACCTCGTGGCACGCGGCGCAATGATCGGCGATCAGGCGCCGGGCGTGGTGAAGACGCTGCTGTTCGCCGCGGCTGCCGCAGGCGGCGAGCAGGGCGACCACCGGCCAGACCGTCATCCTGTACATCGCGGCACCGCAATGAAAGCGACTGCGGTGATCGCGGCCGCCAGGGCGAACCCGGCGCCCAAGATCATTCCCCAAAGCGCCAGGAATCGCGTCCGTCCCGTCCCGATCTCCATAACATGATGCGCCCCGCCCTGCGTCTCGTTCCGCGTGCGGTTGAAGGCTCGCATCGACACCCCGAATCCGATGAGAGCCACCGCCACTGCCGCCACGGTAAGCGCAATCATGGCCGGCCAAGTCCAGTGCAGCGCCGGCGGCGGCGCTGCGGACGGCGCGCCGCCTCGGAAGCACGGCTGGCTTGCCAGTGCGTATCCGCCGTAGAGCTGGGCGACCCATGCCAGGGGACCCGCGAACAACCCAAAAAAGCTTTCGCCCGCCGATACGCGGTTCGCCTGCGGCGCGGGATGATGGCCGGCATGCGCGTTCGCCGCCCTCATCGCGCGAACCCCAGGTACGGTGTCACGTAGTATGTGAGGAACACACACACCGAGACCCCATTGACGAAGTGCCAGTACAGGGCGCCCGCCGCCACGGCGATGCGGCGGCGGGCACTGAAGTAGCGCAGCGCGGTCCACCATAAGAGCGCGGCCAGCACCAGCACTCCCACCGCCACATGAGCGAGGTGCAGCCCCGTCGTCACGAAATAAAGCGACGCATCGCTCGAATCACCCAGGCGAAACGGTTTCGAGCGCCATTCGGCGCATTGGATGACCATGAACGCTGCGCCGAGCAGGAGTGCGGCGCCAAGCCCCAGGAGCGCCTGGCCGCGCCGTCCCTTGATGAGACCGCGTTCGGCCAACCAGACTGCAACACTCGAGATTAACAACATCACGGTATTCGGCAGCGCCAGCCGCAGGCTCGGCGCCGGCTCCAGCAGCCAGCCGTGCGGCGCTGTGGCGCCCGTATAGAAATAAGCGAACAGCAGGTAGGCGAACAGCGCCGCCTCGCTCACCACCAGCGTTACGGCGCCCCACCAGCCCACGCCCAACCGCCCGGTGGGCCCCACCGGCAAATTCTCGGGTGCGGAGACCAGCACCTCAGCCACGAGCCGGCTCCCGCTCGCGCAGCTCGCGCTGCGGCCAAAACCACGCGAGCAACGCCATCGCACAGACCACCGCGCCCACGATTGCCACCATCCAAAGCTTCAACAGCAATCCGACGAACACGATGGACATGCCCACCGTCAATGAGATCGGCGCCAAGCTGTCCTCGGACATCTCGAGCACCATGTCCGGCTCCGCATCCAGACCGGTGGTACCGATCGTCTCCTTGCCTTCCGCCAGCAACATGCCGCGATTGACGGAGGACAGGCCGCCCTCGCTGCCCAGCCGCCCTTCCCACAGCGGATGCCGCGAGGCCACGGTCGGAATCACGGCAAAGTTGTACGGCGGCGGCGGCGAGGACACCGACCACTCGAGCGTCGGCGCATCCCACGGGTTTCTGCCCGCTGCGGCGCCACTCTTGAGGCTTCTCATGACGTTGATGAACAGCATCAAAACTCCCGCGGCGAACACGAAGCTGCCGATGGAGGTGATGAGATTCAGCGTCCCCCACCCGCCGTAGGCGGCATAGGTGTAGACCCTGCGCGGCATGCCGAGCAGTCCGGTCAGATGCATCGGCAGGAATGCGAGGTTGAATCCGATGAACATGGTCCAAAAATTCCAGCGGCCCAATTTCTCATCGAGCATCCGGCCGGTCATCTTGGGAAACCAGAAATACATCGCGCCGACCACGGGGAACACGTTGATGCCGATCAATACGTAATGAATGTGCGCCACCACGAAATAGGTGTCGGTGAGCTGCCAGTCCACGGGGACGCTCGCCGTCATGAACCCCGACACGCCGCCTATGACGAACAACAGGATCATGGACGAGAAGAACAGGAACGCCGTGGTGATCACCGGCCGCCCGAGCCATATCGTCGCCAGCCAGGCGAAAACGGCCACGGCCGACGGCAGCACGATCATGATCGACGCGCCGGAGAAAAACGACAGCCCCAAGCCCGGCAATCCGGTGGCGAACATGTGATGCACCCACACGCCGAAGCCCAAGATCATGGTGGACACGGTGGCGAGCGCCACCAGCGAGTATCCCACCAGGGGTCTTCGGCAGAACACTGGCAGCCCGTCCGACACCATTCCCATCGCGGGTAGCACGATGGCGTAGACCCACGGATGCCCGAAAATCCAGAACAGATGCTGCCAGAGCAGCGGCTGGCCGCCGCCCCCGGGATCAAAGAAATGAGTGCCAAATTGCCGGTCCATCCAGAGCATGAAGAACGCCAGGCTGACCGCGGGCACCACCAGCAGGTTGGCCACGCTCGCGGTCATAGTTCCCCAGACCATGATGGGAATGCGATTGATCGACATTCCCGGTGCTCGGGTGCGAAAAAACGTCACGACGAAATTGGCCGATCCGACGCTCGTCGAGATGCCGAGAAACACCATCCCGAGGGCGTAGAAATCCTGATTGAGCCCCGGGTTGAAATCCCGCGAGGCGTAGGGAACGTAATTGAACCAACCGTCGTTCGGCCCATTGCCGGTGAGAAATCCTGCGTAAAGAAACAGGGCCGCGGCGAGATAGATCCAATAACTCAGCGCGTTGAGGCGCGGAAACGCCATGTCGCGGCTGCCGAGCAGCAGCGGCCAGAGATAATTGGAGAATCCCGACAGAATGGGCGACGGCATACAGAAAGATCATGGTCATGCCGTGCGTCGAAAAGAACTGATTGTATTCGTCCGGCGTCAGCAGCGAGAGGTTCGGACCCGCCAGCTGCAGGCGGATGACGAGTGCCTCGATGCCGCCGAGCGCCAGCAACACGAACGCGGTCACGATGTACCGGATGCCGATTTCCTTGTGATCGACCGAGCTGAAGAATCCCTTGATTCCCGGCGGCGTCTCCCAGAGCGACGAGAGCCGCGCCTCATGCTCGATGCTGTCGACATCCACCGCCGGCGTGCGCAGTTCAGGTGGCATCATGCCGCGGCCTCAGTTTCATTTCAGGGATTCCAGGTAGGACAGCGTGTCGGATAGTTGTGCCGCGGACAGCGACTGGTTCGGCATGAGATTGCCCGGCTTGATGTTCTGCGGATTCTGAATCCAGCCGACGAGATTTCCCGGGTTGTTGAGCAGGGTGCCGGCCGCGATCTTTCGCCGGCTCATCAGATGCGTAAGGTCCGGCGCGCTCAACGCACCGGCCAGGGTACCGCGAACTTGATGACAGAGACCGCAGCGGTACTCCACCAACTCCATGCCGCGGGTTGCCTCAGGGCTCGCGGGCGGCGGCGCCGCCTGCCGCTGCTGCGTCACGCCATTGATCGAATTCCGCCTTCGACTCGGCGACCACTTCGAATTGCATGTGCGCATGTTGAAACCCGCAGAATTCCGTGCATTGGCCGAGGTAGCGGCCCGGGTTTGTCAGCCTCCATCCAGCTGATGTTGAGTCTGGCCCGGAATGGTGTCGGTCTTTCCCGTGAGCTGCGGGACCCAGAAGCTGTGGATGACGTCCCCGCCGTGCAGCCGGACCAGCACCGGGACGCCCACCGGGATGTGAATCTCGTTCGCGGTCTCGAACACATCCGCAGGAGCGGATCCGTTGTACTGCACCTGCCACCACCACTGGCGGCCCGTGACATCGAGCACGAGGCCCGGATGGACCGGCGGCCCCGCAACTGCGGCGAGCGTCACCATGGTCCATACAAGCGCGGTCACAAGCGGAACCGCCGATACCAGAAGTCCGACGCCGATCCAGCGGATGCCGTTCCCGCCGCGCTCCACCGGAATGGCGCTCATCTCGGCGCCACGGTCCTGAGGCAGGGCGCGCCGCACCGCCATCCACAGCAGTACCGCGATCACCACGCAGACGGTGATCGAGACCCCGAGCATGTACCAGGTGAGCGGCAGTACCCCTGCGGCACGTGTGCCCGCCGAGGTCAGATAGTTCAGCGGCCAATGTTGCGCATTCATGCGGGTCGCGCCCGTTCGACGCAGTGCCACATATGCACCAACGAACGCACCGCGACCCAAAGAAACAACCCCATCCCCGGCACCCACATGACCGCGCCACCCAACTGCTGATCCTGCAGGGGCGTGAGACCCCATATCTGCGTGGTGATCAGATGCCACTGAAACATGGGCCGGTCGGCGAGGGTGATCACCGCTCCGAGCAGACCCATTTGCACAAAGCTAAGCGTGCCCGCCACCAGCACCTGCGCCGTCTGCGCGGCGGAATGATCCAGCAGTTCCCGCCATAGAAAGATGCTGCTGCCGAACAGCGTCAGATGCATGGCCCAATAGATCCAGGCCGATCCGAATGTCGCATCGTAGGGAACCGGCATGTGCCAGAACCAGAGGGCGAGCAGGAATGCGCCCGAACTCGCCCATAGGCGCCACAGGTGATTCCATGCGGCCGCCCGGGGCAGGCCCATCGCGATCAGCGGCGCCGCAACCAAAATCAGAACCATGTGCTGGCCCACGCGCGCAGAGAACAGCGCCACCGACAGCGCGCAGAGCGGCGACACCAAAGCGGCCGCGGCCGTGACCCATCCCGCCAGGGCAAACGCCGAACGCCGGCGACGATCCAATCCGCCCGCACGTTTCAGCAGCAGGATATGCAAAGCGCAGACCGCCACGAGGCAGGCGATCAGGATCGGGTCGAGATTGAAACGGGAAAGCAGCTCACCCGGCGAAGGGGCGGAGCCGCAGTAAGGTATTTGTCGTATCACGGCTGGTCCCCTGGATAGGAAAGCAGTCAGTGCCTCGCGTCGAATGCGGCGGCACCCGCTTCGGCGACCTCCAGATCCTGATCCACGGTGCCGCCGCTCGCCCCCAAAGCGCCGACGACCGCATCGCCGATCTTCAAGGGCACCCCCCCGCCAAAGATGACCACTTTCTCGTGGTTGGTACTGTCGATGCCGAACAGTGGCTTCCCCGACTGCGCCATCTTCGCGAGCTTCTCGGTCGGCATGTCGAACGCGCGCGCGGTCCAGGCTTTGTTGATGGCGATGTCGACGCTGCCCAGCCAGGCACCATCCATCCGCACGTGGGCGATCAGACCGCCGCCCGCGTCGACGACGGCGATGTTGTAAGGGATTCCGAGCTCTGCTGCTTTTTTCTCACCCGCTGCGATCAGATTTCGGGCATCCGCGAGCGTCAGGGAGGTAACTTGACGGGGCATGGACTAGTCCTCGTGACTCAATGCGTTTTTTTCAATATTGCGGCGACGGTAAGCTGATCTCCTGAGCTACACTGTCGGCTATGTGCGCCGACTCTTGTAGGCGCGCGACGGACACAGAGCGACCGACGCAGCCGCTTCGTCACCGATATGACACGCTGGATCTAGACCCTCATGCCGCGAGTCTTCTTCTCGCACATCGACCCTCGTCAAGTCGTCCATGGCACCTGATCGTCGCGGGCAGCGAAACGGAAGCCCAGCGGGCGACACCCGCATGCCGGCCGCATACGCGGGCTTCGTTTCCTGGACAAGCTATGGTACGTACCTTTGATGGACGCTCGTGCTTATCTGAAAGGACTTGGAATTGAAACGGAGATCGCGGAGCAGTACACGCTGCGCGATGAAGGAGTGTCAAAGTTCGGCGGCAGCGCGCACAAGAGTCTTATGAATGCAGACGTCGTAACTCCACCCTTCCCGTCAGCGCCTCCTCGCCCATCGACACGTACAGGGTTCGCTGCGACACGGATAAATCAAAGTCCATGCGTCGCTCAAGCTGCGCGACCAGGGCCGCCACCAGTGCTCAATCCATCACTAGTGGCCCGTAACGACTGAGAGTAATTCTTTTGCTCGGATCAAAGTATTCCACTTTACGGTCTTGGGAGCCTTGTTGTAGTGACGGATGTAGCGCATCAATTTCTCTTCAGATCAGGGACCGAGGTGAAGACGCCACGGGCGATGACATCGCGCTCGATCTTGGAGAACCACAGCTCGACCTGGTTGAGCCACGAGAAGTAGGTGGGCGTGAAGTGCAGGCGGACCTCCGGATGCGCCGCGAGGAAGTCTTTGACCAGCGCGCTTTTGTGCGCCGAGAGATTTGATCGCTCGACTAGCCTCTTGCCGAAGTCGATGTTTTCGCGAAACGACGGCGATGGCAGCTTTTTTGATGTCACAGGGAACAGCAGAACGTTCGGGCCAGATGAAGAGGCTCGTCTGCGCAATGCGCGGTAAGCTCCGGCAACGTTTTACCGATCTGCCGGTGCGTGACCCGGCCCGAAGCCGGGTCACGTCGTTACAAAAATAGAGACTGAAACTACGCCTGAACCGTTGCAAGACGGGGTGCGTCAAGGCTCTTCGTGCATTACCATCCCGGCGAAATATCAAATCGGAGAATTTGACCAGCTCCGGCCGGGGCGGCCCCCAGATTCGATACGTACAACCTGCCGTCATGGCCAAAGGTCATGCCGGTCGGGACCGAAAGACCTGTAACAACTTCCTCAATCTCTCCCGATCTCTTCACTCGGACGACTTTGCCAAATCCTGGCGTGGGCGAACCAGCAGCATCGGACAGTTCAAGCACGTAAAGTAGACCATCCGGCCCAAAATCCACCGCAACCACCGTCGTGAAGCCGGCCTTCGAGCTCACGATGCGATGACCGTGTGCGGGTTGCAATCCCGGCGGCACATTGTCGAAGTCGTCTGAGTCTGATTTCGAAATGGTCAATATCCGCGCCCACTGCGGGTCGATCGGAAACAAATTAAGGTTTCCAACAAATAGGGACCCATCGCGAGCGACTATCGAGGTCGGTACGATATGGCCCTCTGAGGCTGATATATCGATCACTTGTTCGATGTCACCCTCCTTGGTCACTGAGATCACTTGTCCGTGATTGGGCTCTACCGTGAGTAACTTTCCGTCGTGCGCAATCACGCTATAGAGTGTGCCATCAGGTTCAAAATCGTCCGCGCTTTCATATTTGCTCGGGTGGGTTTTCAACCAAGCGCCGATATCGGCGATGAGGTGCCAGCTTCCATTCTTGAGGTCTACCTTTGCAATGCCGCTTGGGCTTTTCGGATTGCCGTGCGAGCAGCCACCACCACCTATCAACGCGTATAGATTACCATCCAAGAATACGACGTCCGCGACTCCGATGGTCCCGTTGACCCCACCCGGGCCGATGGTGACCGAAGGAAAACCAGAAGCGACGGTAGTTACTTTCCCAGTCGGGCTGATCTTGGAAATTCGTGCGGTCAGCCCCCCCGTATCGGGACCTGGCCCCCCCGGAGGTCCGGGAACTTGAGCGCATTGGCCAATGGTGCTATTCGAACCGCCCGTGCCTGCTTCCGCGACATATAGATCACCATCGGGACCGAACCGTAGTCCCCGAGGTCCCTCCAGCCCCGAGGCAACAACAAATGGTGTGGGCTCTATACCCTGTGCCATCGACGTCAGCGGAGCAAAGCTCGATACCGCTGACACGATTAGTGCTGTCGACAACGATCCAATGAGTTTCATTCCATGTTCCCCTTGGTTGATGTTTTTGGGCATGAACGCGCGCCGTAACTGGGCGTCGACAACAGGTATACGCCCGTTGAAACATCAGCGTCAAGAAGTGTTAAGCGGCGTCTAGATATATAAGAAGTTCGTCTCGGGGCGCTCGCTCGCGCCTAACAGGAATCTTGTTCCGACCTATGACGAGCTCATGTCTTATGGTTGTAACAAAGCACAGCTCGCAATCGATGGGATTGACCCCCTCCATGGTTTAGCTTGTCGCCTTGCTGGGTTCTGATTTGACTTGATCTACGTTTCTCACTCAATCGTTACCTTTCTCCGGACGCCACGATTCTCACTTGCGGCGGCGCGCCGGTTGCGAGCGGAAATGCGGATATGAATTTGGTGTGTGACCGCTGTGCGCGATTCTTGTGCACGGTTAGGCGCCGCGGAAGTAGCCTTGCAGTACAAAGTCTTGCAGCTGCTCGTTAAGTGCGAATGCGGGAGCTACAACTTAGTCGCGCCAGGGTCAATGAAATCATTACGCCGCTACGCCGGATTCCTTCGTTCCAAAATGCAAGCTGAACCGTGATCGTTCTGCGAGCTGGCTGCCGCATCTAGCGTGACCGCGTCGTCGACTAAATCTCCACATCGCGCGTGTAGCTCGGAATCTGCGACGCATTTTGAGGAGAGGACTGACCGGCGGGTTTAGCATAACGCCAGCGTCTCCCCTAAAGTCCGACATCAGGATGCTGCACCTTACCGTCCCTCTCATCTCGATTCTAATCACCGCCGGCCGCCGCGGGCCGCAAATCATCAGCGGGCGTCTCCGCGCCCCCCCCCCCGTAGATCCTAATGGTTTTGCTGAGCGGCTTCAGTCGACGCAGCAGTCGCGTCCTTGGTCGCGACCTTGAGATGCGCGGGAGCATTGGTGCGAGCCGGAAGTGGCTTCAATATTAACCAAATGACCGCGGAATATCGGGCGCTACGGGCTAGTGTCTTGCGCTTGTGGGCTAAGGCTTGTAAGTCATCTGGGCCGAATGTTAAGGATATGGTTCGTTTCAATGAGGCGATAGATCAGGCGCTCGCCGAGTCAATCGCGTTTTTCAATGCAGAGCTGACGGATAACCGCAATCTATTGCTGGGGATGCTCGGTCATGATATGCGCGGCCCTCTAAACGTTATTCAAATGTCCGCTACCTTGCTTGGGCGGGCCAGTTCATAGGCCTCGGTCTCCACGGCTGCCGCGCGCATTGCCAAAAGCGGTGCGCAGCTGAAAGCCCTGCTCGACGATCTGATCGACTTCAACCGCGCGAATTGGGGTCTAGGAATTCCCATTGCGCCCGTGCAAGTGAATTTAGCAGAGCTTTTTATTGATGCCCTCGAGCAGTTGCGCACGGGCTATCCCGGCCGTGCTATCGATCTCGAAATCAGCGGCGAAACCAAAGGCCGATGGGATCCTCACCGTGTGCACCAGCTGCTCAGTAACCTGGTGATTAATGCCTTGAAGTATGAGGACCATGATTCAGATGTGAGTGTCACGGTTGACGGTATTCACGAGCCGGTGAGATTTAGCGTACTCAATAGGGGCGCACGGATTGCGCCCGCGGTAATCGACCATATTTTTGATCCGCTGGTTCGCGGCGACAATGAAAGTAGCGGTACCCGGGAGGATGGAAGCATCGGGCTTGGCCTGTATATTGCTCGTCTGATCGCCCGTGCCCATGGGGGGGATATTTCCGTTCGATCCGATGATACTGAGACGACGTTTACCGTCACCCTCCCCAGATTGAGTAGTGAAGCGGATACACCCGTGCGCCACTCTTCGTCGGCTTAGCGCGGCAAGATGCTTGCCAGAATGCCGCGGTCATCATTGGCGATGCCGGCCTGGCCTTCGGGTGCCAGTCCGATTATCTAGTGCCGTGGGCCTGACCCCGAGGCTCGGGTCCGCGCCTACCTTTCTTGTCGGCCATCGCAGTCTTTCATCGGGCGGTTTTCCGACAAAAATATCCGCATTCGTCCGGCCCATTTGCGTAGGGTTGCTGTGCATCGTGTTGCCGAAATGCAATCACAACGGTGTAAGTTGCGCCGAGCCGCCGAACTAAGCCTTGTCTGCCTGGGTTGCGGGGCATGGTATCTCCTGTTTGCTGGCAAGTGGAGTATGCAGGAGGCCGCCGCAGCGTTCATAGCCTGCGCGCTAACATGGGGCTTCGAATCGCTTCTTTGCTGTGCGGCCCGGCCAGGGCGGCGAGTCTCACTGTCGCCGCCCGAGTGCGTCGGCGTTGTCCTCGCACTCGTGACTGATTCTGTGGCGGTCGGCCAGGTTCTAATACGCGTCATTCGCCAGCGCCCCGCGGGTCCGGTGGGCTCGCTGCGCCGCCTCGCGATTGATAGGCACCTAGAAGGCACCACGCGAGCGGACCCGGCCGCGCGCCGGGCTGCCCTCATTCTGGCAAAGTCAATCGCGCCGAATGAGTTCGTCGTGGACATTGACCCGCGCATCCTTACCGTGCATCGGCTGGCGGATACTCAGTGAACGCTTGGTGGATAGCGTGCCTTGCGCTTTCATTGTCTCTGGCAGTGCCTGTCATTGCCGCGGGCCGCCGGCTGCCGGCGATGCGATTCGTGGCGTTGCAAGTGCTCATTGCGGCCGCCACGGTCATCTTGGTACTGCTCAGTTTTGCGCTCGACCAGAGCTCCTTCATCGATTTGCCGCTCGCACTCGCTTTGCTGAGTTTGCCAGGCAGTCTCCTGATGGCGCTGTTTCTCGAGAGATGGTTATGAGGAGCATTGTGATCGATGGACTGCTCACGGTGATCGTGGGCGCCTCTTGGCTTGGCGTCAGCGGTTTTGTGAGGCTCAAGTCCGCCCTAGACCGTCTCCACTGCGTCGCTTTTGTCAACGTGGTGAGCGGCTTGGGGCTCATCGGCGCGGCATTCGTAAGCGACGGGATCTCGGACCGGGCGTTTAAGATCGTCCTCATCGTCGCGGTCAACCTGTTGAGCGGCGCGGTGGTGTCGCACGCGACTGCTCGGGCGCTCTCGCAGCGAGGAGCGACCTGAATGAGGGCTTACATCACCGTCTTATTGTTGCTCGCTGCCATGGCGGGCACCGCCGTCGTACTGTCTCGCTCTCCGCGCCGTCAGGTCTTCGCAATGTCCGCAAATGGCCTCGTTTTGGCGCTATTGTTCATGGGACTGCAGGCGCCCGACGCGGCTTTTGCGGAAATCGTCGTCGGCGCGGCGGCGCTACCGCTCCTATTTTTTGTCGTTCTCGCGAGCACTCGGATGGATCATGTACCGTCGCGGCAGACTGCCGACACCGCGGACGACAAGGGCGCCGACTCATGACACCGCGTATCAGAGTGGCGCTGTTCTTGCTAGCCTGCGCTTGCCTGTTGCCTGCGGTGGTCATGCTCAGTCTTGGGCTTCCGACCTTCGGCGCGCATGCGCTTCCCTATGGGGATGAGATCAACGGGAGGGCGCCGCATGAGCGGCACGTGACCAACATGGTAAGTGCGGTCAACTTCGATTATCGAGGCATCGACACACTGGGCGAGGAATTCATGTTGGTTTGTGCGGTGACAGGTGTTGTGGTGCTGTTGCGAAGCAAGCGCGGCGAGCAAGCCGATGCGCCGCCCGGACGGGTCGACCAGCGCCCGCTTCGAGCGCGCAGCGATGCCGTCTCGGTCATGAATCGCCTGCTAGCGCCAATCGTGGTGTTGTTTGGGATCTACGTCGCCTTGCACGGCATGACCACGCCGGGCGGCGGATTCCAAGGCGGCGTCATCATTGCCAGCGCCTCGCTGATGGTATTCCTGGGGGAGGGATATTCAGCCTGGCGGCGGGTCGCGCCCTCCGCCGCTTATGATGCAGCCGAGGGCTTCGGCGCAGCGCTTTTCGCGTTGTGCGGCTTCGCATCTCTCCTCGCCGGAGCACCGTTCCTGGCGAACATTCTGCCCTTGGGGCAGCTACGCGACGTCTTCTCCGGCGGCTTGATGTTGGTTGAAAACGCGGGTGTCGCGCTGGCTGTGGCGGGCGGATTTACGGTTCTATTCGGTGAGTTCCTCGAAGAGACCCGCGCCGAGTCGCGCCCCGGCCGCCGATGAGCGCGCTTCCGTGGGGCGTCTCCGCGTGGCTCCTCGGGCTCGGCCTTTACGGCATGGTCACGAGCCGCCACTACATACACCTCATCGGCTGTCTGTCGGTGGTACAGGCATCCACTTATGTGTTGCTGCTGTCGGCGGGCTTTCGCTGGGAGTCGATCGCACCGATCTTTTATACTTCGGCGCCCGGTACCCCCGCCGTCGATCCCGTGCTACAGGCGCTGGTTCTCACAGACATCGTCGTCGGCGCCACCGTGACGGCGCTGCTGCTGGCGCTGGCTCTGCAGCTCCATAAGCGGCGGGGAACGCTCAAGCCCGATAAATTACGCCCGCTGACCCGGGAGAATGGCACATGACTTGGGTCGCGCAGTTGCCGCCGCTCGCGGTCATCGTTCCGCTGGCGGTTGCGGGTCTACTGCTTGCCGCGAGCCATCAACTGCCCCGTCCCGTGCCGGATATCGTTGCTCTGATCTGCGCGCTCTTTGCGTGCTCCGTCTGCTTCGCGATGGTTCGGCACACCGTCGATCAGCCTTTGGTGTACTGGTTCGGCGGCTGGGCGCCAAGACAGGGCTTTCCGGTCGGAGTGGGGTTCGTCGTCGATCCAATCGGTGCGTTGATGGGCGCGTTCATCGCCTTTCTGTTTGCCGGCACCTTGGTGTTCGCCTGGGGATATTACGACGAGGTTCACGCGCATTTTCATGTCCTCATGCTCCTCTTCATGGGCGCAATGATCGGCTTTTGCCTGACGCATGACCTTTTCAACATGTTCGTTTGGTTCGAAGTCTTGAGTGTGGCCGGTTTTGCGCTGACCGGCTACCAGCTGCGGACCTCCGCGCTCGAAGGAGCGCTTAATTTCACCGTCACCAATGCTGTCGGGAGCTATCTGTTCCTCGCCGGCATCGGACTTGTGTACATGCGCATCGGCGCATTGGATTTCTCGGCACTGGAGCTTGGCGTAGCCGCATACCCGAACGACATTGGAATCGCGAGCGGCTTCGCGCTGCTCTGCACAGCCTTGCTGATCAAGGCCGCCCAGGTGCCGTTTCAAGCGTGGTTATCCGACGCACATGCCGTCGCGCCGAGTCCCGTGTCGGTGATTTTTTCCGGCGTCATGGTAGCCATCGGTGTTTATGGAATATCCAAGCTCGCATGCTCCGTCTTTGCGCCGTCCGCCCACATCCAGCACGTGATCCGCACGCTCCTCCTCGGGATGGGCGCCTTCAGCACCGTTGTCGGCGGCGTCATGGCTTTGCTGCAAAGACATATCAAGAGACTTCTTGCCTTCTCCACCATCTCGCATGTCGGATTGTTACTCATCGGCGTGGCGCTTTGGGAGCCACGCGGCCTCATCGGCATGTTCGTGTACCTCATAGGCCACGGCCTCACCAAAGGCGCTCTTTTCATGGTGGCGGGAATTCTGTTGGCCTTGTGCGGCAGCATCGATGAGATCGACCTGCGAGGGCGGGGACGTTCGATTTGGCCGGCGGGGCTTGCGATGGGGCTGGGCGGATTGCTGCTGGCCGGGCTCCCGTGGGGCCTCATGAGTGGCGGCAGCGACTTCATTGCCGCCGCCTCCCGGGCTTCGGGTCAAGGCTGGCTTCTGGGGATCGTGATAACCGGCGCCGCTTGCACCGGCGGAGCGGTGCTGCGAGCCAGCGGCCGGGTCTTCCTGGGCCTCGGTGCCGCCGCGGGCGAGGAGCGATTCTCGCCCACGGAGAGCGACCGGGAGAAAGCCGACCGCCCGCTCTGGCTCATGCTCGGCCCGACAGGCCTTTTACTGGTTATATCGCTCCTCGGCACACGGTTTGCCTCGAACACCATCTCAGGGGCGGCGTTGCGGTTCATGCACCCCGACAATGCGGCGCTTCTCGCCGGCGCGATACCCGCCGCGGCGGCATCAAGTGCTTTGGGTTCGGCGGCTCCCTCACCGGTTGCATGGATCTCCGTCGGCTTGGCGCTATTGATCGCCGTATTCAGCCTCTATCATCGTGAGTTGCCGACGTCATTTTCGAAAGCCCTCGGCAAACTGCGTCCTCTCTGGGCGTTTTTGCGCCTCCTTCATAGCGGGGATGTCAGGCAATACATCATGTGGCTCGCGCTGGGCATGGGGACATTCGTCGTTGCATTTGCCTGTTGCTAATGGCAACGGTCTTACACCCTGAAGGTCTTCGGTATGAAGTACCATCCAGCTCCTCTTCGAAAAGAATACCGATGGCTTCGCCGTAGAGTTTGCGGCTTGTCGCCGTCTCGCGAGCAATTGGAGCAAACCATGCGACAAATAGAACCTTCACTTTTCCGGTTGCACGCTTTCTACCTTCAAAATCCCGTGGTAAGTAATGTGGCGAATCGCCTCGAGCCTGACATCCGGCGGACGAACTCTCGCCAGCTATCGTTTCCGGCCTCGTGCCTTCAGCGGCGCGGCAGGCGTTTTGAGCGACTTCCCCGTCGCGCGCTTGACCGGCTTGCGCTCAAGCTTAGAAGTCTTAGCCGTCCCGTGCGCGCCTTGTGTTGGCTGAAGACTCGCTCGCAACGCCTCGAGTAGGTCGATCACTTGACCTGGACCACCAGCCTGCGCCGGCGCCTTGATCTGCTCGCCCGCGACCTTCGCAGCCACGGCGGCCAGAATCCGCTCCTTCTCCTCATCGACGAACTGCGTCGGATCGTAGGAATCGGCCGAGATCTGCTCGATCAGTTGCTTCGCGAGGCTGAGCTCCGCATCTCGGACATCGACGAGCTCGATATGAAGCCCTGCCATTGAGCGCACTTCCTCGACATAGAACAATTGCTGTAACACCAAGCCACCGTCGGCCACGCGGACCTGCGCGACGTATTCCTTCGACCGAAATGCCCACTTCGCGAGGGCGCACCGCCCCGTGTCTCGCATCGCCCGAAGCAGAAGACTGTACGGTTTCGCGCCCCGCTTATCAGGCGCGAGGAAGTAGGCTTTATCGTAATAGATTGGATCAATGGCGTTCTCGGGGATGAACGAAACGATGTCGACAGTTTGTCTCGAAGCCGCCTTGAGCGCCTTGAGCTCTTCCGGCGTAAAAAGAACGAATTTCCCCTTTTCGAACTCATAGCCCTTGACCATCGATGAGCGATCGATCACGGACTCATCGGTTTGGGCGATTTGTGTAGCCTGTGACGGCGGCGGGACCAACCGAGCGGCGGGAAAGTCGACCACCTTTGCCGCAAGCTCGCTCATTCTCCCGCTCTGCGCTTCAGGCGGCGGCTCTTCGACCTCCACGACCGGCTCCTCGGCGGCGAAGTCCTGAACGACCGCTGGCTCCTGCCCAGCCAGCAGCGGAGGATCGGCGGCTACGTATTGCTGCCTCAATCTCGCGCCGCTGGACGCCATCAATTTGAACCGGATTGGCGCAGAACTCCCGGTGGCCGCGTACAGCTTGACCGGGATGGACACCAAGCCAAAAGTGAGCGAGAGGGACGCGATTGACCGGTTAACCATGGGCCCGTCCTCCGAAAGTCACACAACTTTAGCGCAATTGGGAGCGCACCGCCTCGGTGCAAGGCGTCGTCGGAGGTCGGACGGAGTCCGATATTTCGAATATCGTTGCCTTTACCCGCGAGCCGCCACTCAGCCGCCCGGATGCAGCACGACCTTGATCACCCCGTCCTTCTTGTCTCTAAACTTCTTGTACATCGTGGGCGCCTCCTCCAACGAGGCCGGATGAGTGACCACGAAGCTCGGGTCGATCTCGCCCGCCTCGATCTTCGCGAGCAAGGGCTTCGTATAGGCCTGGACGTGGGTCTGTCCCGTCTTAACCGTAAGTCCCTTGTTCATGAGCGCCCCAATCGGAATCTTGTCGCCCATGCCTACGTACACTCCGGGAACGGAGAGTGTTCCTCCCATGCGGCACGCCATGATCGCCTGACGCAGGACGTGAACCCGGTCTGTTGCCAATTTCACCGCCGCCTTCGCTTTATCGAGAACGGCATCGGCGCCTCCATGCCCCGCCGCCTCGCACCCCACCGCGTCGATGCAGCTGTCGGGACCCCGCCTGTTCGCCGTACGGGAGGTGAGTTCTTCGTAGACGTCGACCTTCGAAAAATCCAGCGTCTCGGCGCCCCCGGCCTCCGCCATCGCAAGCCGCTCGGGGACTTCGTCAATGGCGATCACACGTCCTGCGCCCATCATGAGCGCTGAACGAATGGCAAACTGACCCACCGGCCCACAGCCGTAGATGGCGACCGTATCGCCGTCTTTGATTTGTGCATTTTCGGCCGCCATATACCCGGTGGGAAATATGTCCGACAGGAACAACGCCTGCTCATCGGTCAGATTCTCCGGAATTTTGATGGGACCGACGTCCGCCATAGGTACCCGGAGGTATTCGGCCTGCCCTCCGCTGTATCCGCCCAGCATGTGACTGAAGCCGAACAGTCCGGCGGGTGAGCGTCCCATTGCTTTGGCCGCCATTTCCGCATTCGGATTGGTGCGCTCGCATGCAGAGAAAAGCCCCTTTTTGCAGAACCAGCAATCTCCGCAGCTGATGGTGAAAGGAACCACGACGCGGTCGCCCTTTTTGAGGTTCCGCACCTCGGCACCCACCTCGACGACGATGCCCATATTCTCGTGCCCGAGAATATCGCCGCTCTTCATCGTCGGCTGATATCCGTCGAGCAAGTGCAGGTCGGAGCCACAAATCGCGCAGCTGGTAATCTTAATGATCGCATCCCGAGGATGCTCAATGATGGGATCGGGAACCGTATCCACTCGAACATCGCCGTGGCCATGCCAACACAATGCGCGCATCGCAACTCCTAAAAGATGATGATTGAGGCGCAGGGTGGCCTCGAGGGATTCGGAGTATTCCTGGAAGCCATAGGGACGTGATAGGAGAAATCCGCCTGTGTTCGCGCGGGCGTTTACCGACAGAATTCCTGTGGCAGCGCATCACCCCCTGCTCGCTCGCGCGACTGCGCGCGGCGCACCGAGATTTGGAGGGCGCGGGTGGCGAGTAAAAAAAGCCGCAATAGGTTCGCCCGACGGTGCCGACGTTACGCACCGCCGGGCGGCTTGCTTAAGGGTCAGAGGCGATCTGGTCCGTCTACCCTTCCCGGCTGTGAGCTCAAAGGCTTCGTCGCCGGGCTTGCGCCGATGGCCTCGGTGCGCGGGCTTTTACCCATATAGCGCTCGAACTGCTCCTTGTAGCGCATCGTGAGTTTCGCCTGATCCACTTTCTCGGAATTTTTGAGGTCCAGGAACCAATTACCCTCTTCCTCATAAACATGGTGCGCCACCGCGCCGCGAATATGCTCGAGCTTGTCGGTAAACTCTTGGCTCATCGGCGGTAGATCCTCGAGCAACCCCATCTGTAGCTTGGCAGCCGACTGCTCGGTATAAGCTTTGGTTGCGTGTCCCTTCTCATCTGCCTGGGCCATAGCAGGGTAGAGGGCGGCTTCTTCGGCCATGGAATGTCCCGTGAGAAGTGTCGCAAGCTCCTTGAGTGCCCGTGTACGACCCGAAGGATCGGCCGCATCCTTGACCTTGGCAAACGCAGACTCAATCTGCAGATGATGATCGAGCACCATCGCAAGCCAATCCCCCGGCCCGGCCGCCGCTCGCGCCTTCGCACGAGCCTTCATGCGCGCCTCCTCAGACTCCGGCGGTGTGACCGCCGCAACGACCTTATCTACGATGGACATAGCACCTCCTCAGCGATTTGACTGGGCATTCCGCGGAACGGGTCGTGCGTAGGCTGCGACTGAACCCGCGCGAGTCGCAAGTAAAAAAACCGAGCGATCGCGCGTAGCCGAAACCCTACATCTCGCTGTCTGTTTCCCGACAGTGAAAGCGACGCGAACGCGGCTATCGGATTTAACCGCTCGCTGGCTAGATTTAACAGCCCAGTGTGCAACGAATCAAAATCCGGAGCGTCGAGTGTCTATGCTTATTCCGCCAAGGGCTGGGTCGCGTACGGAGCTTGTGAATCGAACACGCTTTTTTTAATGAACCCGAGACCATACCTTTGGTGGCAGACGGGGGTGATCTATCAGGTGTATCCCCGATCTTTTCAGGACACAGACGGCGACGGCGTCGGCGACTTAAAGGGCGTTACGCAGCGGCTTTCGCACCTCATCGATCTGGGCGTCGATGCAATTTGGATCTCCCCGATCTTTCCGTCCCCCATGCGTGACTTCGGCTACGACGTCCGCAATTACTGTGACATCAGCCCTCTATTCGGGACGCTTTCGGACTTCGACGCGTTGCTCGCCGCCGCTCACGCGGCGGGGATAAAGATCATCTTGGACTTTGTGCCGAATCACACATCGGACCAACATCCGTGGTTCCTCGAGAGTCGATCCTCAAAAAGGAGCGCAAAGCGGGGGTGGTACATCTGGCGCGACGGCAAGCCCGACGGTTCCGAGCCGAACAACTGGGAAAGTGAGTTCGGCGGTTCGGCGTGGACCTTCGATGAGGTCACGAGCCAATATTATTACCACGCTTATCTCAAGGAGCAGCCTGACCTCAATTGGCGCAACCCCGAGGTTGAGCGGGCGATGTGCGATGTCCTTCGGTTCTGGTTTGATCGCGGGGTGCACGGCTTTCGGGTCGATGCCATTCACCATCTCATTGAAGACGAGGAGGGTCGTGACAATCCGCCGGACCCCAATTGGCGGGAAGGGATGCCGCCGAACGAGCGCTGGCTGCAAATCAGGACGATCGATCAGCCGGACGTTCACGCATCCATCGCGGCGATGCGTCGCGTCTCAGATGAGTATTCCGACAGGGTGATGATTGGCGAGGCGTATCTGCCGATCGACCGGCTGATGTCCTATTACGGCACGGATCTGACCGGCTTCCATCTGCCGTTTAATTTCCATCTGATATCCACGCCGTGGGACCCGCAATCTATCGCGTCGCTCATCGAAGCGTATGAGGCGGCGTTGCCGGGCGATGGGTGGCCAAATTGGGTGCTGGGCAACCATGATCGGTCGCGGGTGGCGAGCCGCATCGGCTCCGCACAGGCACGCGTCGGCGCCATGCTGCTGCTGACGCTGCGCGGGACGCCGACGATCTACCAAGGCGAGGAGATTGGTATGCAGGATGTAGCGATCCCGGCCGATCAGGTGCAGGATCCTTTCGAGCTCAACGTTCCTGGATTCGGCTTAGGCCGCGATCCGGTGCGGACTCCGATGCCTTGGACATCGGGACGACACGGGGGATTCACCGAAGGTCACCCCTGGTTACCGCTCGACGCCGATGCGCGCGCCTTGAACGTCGCGGCTCAGGCCGCCGATCCGAGCTCCATGTTGTCGCTGTACAAGGCGCTCATCCGGCTGCGCCGTCACAGCGATCTCCTCTCAGTAGGGGCATTCCGACTGGTGGCTGCGGCCGAGAGCGTGCTCGCCTACGCGCGTGAGGCTCAGGACCAACAACTGTTGATAGCGCTCAACATGACCCATCGTGAGCAGGTCTTACGCACCGAGCGGCCCATCCGAGAAGCGCTGCTTTCGACCTATCTGGACCGCCCGCGTCCAATCGGAGCTGCCGAGATCCACCTGCGCGCGCAACGAAGGCGTGGTGCTCAGCATGCTCCCGGCGGTCCCTCGGTGAACAGTGGGACCTCATTGTCGCCGTCTCACGCCGTGGAGCGAGTATGACATCGCCCATCAGCCCGGCGCCGGTCAAAGGCGGCGGCCGAGACGAGTTACCCGCCTATGTAGCTAACGGTGTCGTGGGCCTTCGCGTCCGGGAAATGCCCTTAGCGGGCGGGCTCACCCTCATCAGCGGTTACACGGGGGAGCATCCCGAACGGCGGATCGAGGCCATCGCGGTTGCGCCGTACCCCGTTGCCGGCGACATTCAGCTCGCCGGCGTCTGGTTGTCGGATTCGCCGCAAGCCGTGACCATCATCGACCAGGCCTATGATTTCGGGACTGGCGAATTACGAAGCCGATTCAAATTTACGGCAGGCGGTTGCACGGCTAGCATTGAGGTGCTGCTTTTCTGCAGCCGCGACGAACCAAGCCTCGTTTGCCAGGACATCGCAGTCAAAGTCGATAAAAGCACCGACCTCTCCCTAAAGGCGCTCATCGATGGGCGCCACGTCGACGGGCGCGCGCTGCGGTGGCTACGCGATACGCCGGGCGAGGATAAACCGGCATGCGATGGTGCGGCATTATGGGAAAGTGCGGGGGCGCTTTCGACCTGCGGCATCGCTTATATCACTGAGCTCATGGGCGTACAGGCGGAACCTGAAACACCGCCGCTCGAAAATCGCACCTTGTTCACCCGCTATGCGTTCAAAGCCGCCGCGGGCCGTACGTATCACCTGCGTCAAATCGCGAGCTTGATACCGAGCGTTACCCATGCTCAACCGGATTTTCAGGCGGTCCGACAGGTAGCACTCGCCCGCAAGCAAGGCTTTGACGCCCTACGGGCCGCCAACCGCGACGTGTGGCGCGACTTATGGAAGGGGCGGATTAAGATCGTCGGTGCCGATCGCCGGTGGCAGGCCTTGGCCGACGCAGCACTCTTCTATCTCTTCACGTCAACCCATGTCGCCTCTCCCGCCTCGACCTCCATCTTCGGTCTCGCGACATGGCATAACTACCACTACTACTATGGCCACGTCATGTGGGACATCGAAACGTTCGTGGTTCCTGCGCTCAGTCTCCTGCAGCCCCACGTTGCGGAGAGCATTCTCGATTACCGAAGCCGCGAGCTAGCCGGCGCATCGAGCAACGCCCGTCTGCGGGGCCGGCGTGGCCTGCAATTCCCCTGGGAGAGCGCCCCGTCCTCGGGACAAGAATCGGCGCCGATGCCGGGCTCGGCCTCATGGCATGAGGACCACGTATCCCTGGACGTCGCGCGGGCCTTTGCGTTTCATTCCTCCGTGACCGGCGACGTGGAGTATCTGCGAGAGAAATGCTGGCCCATTCTGTCGGGCGTTGCGAACTGGATCTTGAGTCGAGTTGTAGAAAACTGAATCGCGGCTACGAGATCAAGGCTGCCATGGGCATCGCGGAACGCGAGGAGGAAGCCGACAACGCGGCCTTCACCAACATGTCCGCGGCGGTCGTTCTTCGCGACGCGATCAACGCCGCCGACACGTTGGGCCGGGCCGCGAATCCCGACTGGATCGAGGTCGCCGCCAATATCGTCCTACCAAGGCAAGGGTCCGGTGATCATCTCCCACGACGGCTTCAAACCGAAAGAGGAGAAAGGTGGGACCCCAGATCCCCTCATGGGTATCTTCCCGCTGGGATTCGACCTGGGTCGTGAGTCAGAAGCTGCGACCTTGAAGTACTACCTCGGCCTTAGGAAGGGTTACATCGGGAGCCCCATGCTGTCTGCCCTCTATGGGGTCTGGGCTGCCTATGCAGGCGACCGTCGGCTTTCCGCAAAATTGATGGACGAGGGGTACGGTCAGTTCTCCGTTGGGCGCTTCGCAGCAAACATTGGAGTACCGGCCCGACGTGTTCCCTGACCAACCCCGGGCTGGTCCATTCTTTGCCAATCTTGGCGGGTTTTTGATTGGCCTGTTGACGGGCTTTCCGGGACTTCAACCGGCGCCGGGCGATGTCAAGAATTGGCCCAAGCGACCGGTTATTCTGCCGGACACATGGACTCGCATCGAGGTGGAGCGTATCTGGGTGCGCGGGATGCCCTACAAGCTCGTGGCACGGCACGGGGCGGAATATGCCGAACTCACGCCGGCCTGAACGCCCGCTACTTGGGCGTTAAAGCGGTCTGAAACGCCGCTGTACTCGGTACGCTGCGCGTTTGGTTTGAATCGGCAGGCCCCGTGAGCCGTGAGCGCACGGGCCGAAGAGCAAGTCCGACAGGTACCTCTGACAGGACGAATGCATGGATACCCGGCGGTACCCCCAGATCGCTCGATGTACTGGCTTCCAGGAGATGTCCATCGGGCCCAAGAAAATATACGCCGCGGCCACCATTATTGAAGTTAATCTCGCCTGGAGTGCCACGCATCGGGTCAGCCCAGTCCCTGAATCAATCGTAGGAGCCTTCATGCCGCCGCTGACTATCCCACGAGCTTACTCAAACATCAGACCTGCGGCGGCATCGTACGTTGGGCAAATCGCCGTCGTGTGGAAACGACCAGGAAACTCGACGAAACTGTGGTGGTCCACGGGGCGCTTTGAAGCCCGCCTTGGCTTACTTTGGGATTTCCATGAAGTCATTCGCGGCGAGGCGGACACTGACGCAAGTCTGCTCTCGTCGACATCCCGGGTACTTCGATACTGATATGTGCTTGGAAATCGGTTGGCCAATCCGCTTCGATTTATTTTTCGATCTACAATGGCTCGTATTGGACACCTGCAACGCAGGTCGCGCAGAGTGGTACTCAATTTGCGCCTTCACTCGCAATCTATAACGGTACCCCATACCTAGCAGGTGAAGCGTAACCCCGCGCGGTTCCTGGTTAGCAATGCTGCTTCACAGCGCTCAGAACGACATACATGGACGCCCCCTCCATGCCAAGCGTTTCTTTTCGGTTTTTGTTCACAAGAAGAGATCGCAGCCATACATTCGGCCTGTGTGTGCGACTCCGAAGGTCGCGGGCCCTGATGGAATAAGCTGGTTGACGCCTGATCACTTTTGCGGACTGTCGAAGGTCCCGTGCCGTTATAAGGTTGAGTCAACCCTGGTCTTACCTGTGATGCCATCACTTTGAAAAACGCCTGTGCAATCGGTGGTGAGAAAAATGGTAAATGTTGGCGATTACGCCGCCGCCATCTTGTTTGCCGGGCGGTAACCGGCCTGGTATTCACGACCATGCGCCAGTAGCGCCCAGACGATTCGCGCATTCTTGTTCGCCAGAGCAACGGCGGCGATACCACGCGCGGCAGAACCGTAGCGGGCCAGGACGGTGATGGCGCTACTGTGGCCACTGTGCACGGAGGCAAATAGATGCACCATCGCGTCCCACTGCATGGCGGCCTTGGCCGGATCAATCGTGACGTGGCAGAGCCCCTTCAGGTTCTCGGGAATGTCGCTGCCGCGGGGCAAGAACAGATGCCGGTCGCTGAGTTCTTTCAGGCAGGGACACAGATCAAGACCCACACCGCGCGCCAATGTCATGGCTACGTCCGTGTAGCCGTGCGTATCGACGGCCAATTGGGAGTCTCCCAACGGAAATCAAGGCAACCCCGCGTTGCCAACCACTTGGCAATGCGGTGGCGGTAAGCGCGTATCCAGCCCGGCTTGAGGCGACCTGTGCAGCTCCGCCCCCCGGCGCGAACGTAGTCATTTTCCGCAACACGAAAGATGCGGTGCAGCATTCTACGCGGCGCTCCTGTCACAAAATAAATCCGAGAATCACTCGATGCCGTCACAGACGGCCGAGTCGAGTTTCTGGACGATATGCAGCTGCACTAGTGGAGCCTTTAATCCTCAAAGGAGTCGGACAATGAAGAAGCAACGCGGCGTAACCCAAGCAGAAAAGGAATTCGATGCTGAGGTTGCGAAGTTCAATCAAGAAGCCCAGAAAATACTGGATGATCGAAGCCTCTCAATGAGCGCCAAGAGAAGGCTCATTAGCCTGAAGGGAAAAGCATTGCTTCGGCCTTCCGTGTCAGGTTCCCAGTCGAGCTCTACTCGCTGAGACGAATGTCCAGGCTGACCAGAAGTGAGACTGAATCAGAGATTGTTCTTGAGTCCGGCCCGCATCTCAGTCTTTGAGCAAATTGTTTGTTAGCCGCCCTGGCATCCCCGATCTCCCGCATCGACCTTCTCGCATACTGCGGCATTCGCATCGACTTCCACCCCCCCGTCTGCGTAATCGCCGCCAGATCCTGAGTCGCTCCCACTCGGGTCGAATGCCCACTGATCCGTCCGACTATCCGTTCCGGCATCCCAATCCATTGCGCGACGCGCCTAAAGATCGGCGCAATGCTCCGGCGCGATCAGGCTGCAACCCGCTCCTCGCCCTTGAGGGTCGTCCGATGCATCGTTCGCCCAGAATCCACGTCGTAGGGAACGACGCGGTGCATGAGACCGTGATTGTCCCAGATGACGAGGTCGCCCTCCTGCCACTCGTGACGGTACGAGAAGGCAGGTTGGGCAGCCCATTCTTGGAGACGTATCAGCAGCGAACGCCCGTGTGGAATTGGATGGCCGACGATGCTGTCGGCGTGACTACCCACCACGAGTGACTTGCGCCCCGACTTGTGCGTCCATACCAGCGGGTGAGTCATGACGGTCGACATACCGCGCCAGCGAGCAAGATCCTCCTCTGACAGTGCCTCGAATACAGGCCGCATCGAAGCCTCCATTTTGTGGACGACCTTCAGATCCGCATATGCCTGCTTATCCTCATCGGGCAGACTATCGTAAGCAGCATACGTGCTAGCGAACTCTGTCTGTCCACCGGTTGAGGAGAGCTTGCGGGCGGTGAGGAGGGTCCCTTTGGGTAGCGGCTGGTCAATCGTCACACCATCGATGTGCCAGAAGAAAGTGCCCAACACGTATTCCGGCTGGTTGTTGATCTTCTTGTCCAAGGTGATCGTGTACACGTCCGTGTCGCCGGTCGCGCCGCTCCCCGGGGCCTTGCTGACGTAGTTGAGCCGCTTACCAATTTTGTCGGTGAGCGCCAGCTGCTCGGCGTTAGTCAGACCTATACGGGGGAATACAAGCACCCCGCGATCATCGAGCGCCTCGCGAATGGCGCTGATGACGCCATCATTTGACAAATCTTCTTTGGCAACATGGACGATACCGCCGATGGCCGGCTTAATTACCTCGATTTGAATTGCGCTCATGATGGGTGCCCTCATTTAAAGCCGAAACCTCCGCCTAGTTTACTCCGATACCGGCTTGTCGGCGCCCGCGTCGGCCGGCCGTTGCCACTTCCTTGTGGCAAGGTGCGATTTAAACGCGACCCTGGGTCTTAGCAGCTCTGGCCATCCCTCCTCGCGCCGCAAGTACGCGTTCACCATATCGCATCGGCATCCGCGTATCTCGCCACCTGCCGGCCTGCATCACCGACGCCATATCGATATTCAGTGCCAAGAGGTCTTGCGCCGCCCCCACCCGACACGAATGCCCGGAGATCCTCTCCCACGCTTCTCTTGGCAAGCCGATCCACTGTCCAACTTTCTTAAATACCGCCGTGACAATCTGCGCCGTCAACTGATCGCCGATCCCATTTCCAGTATTCTCCGTCTGGCCGGGCTGTTCGGGCTCCATGCCCTCGCCCGGCGACAGCGAGTCAGAGGCGCGACTCTGACTCGCCTTCCGGACTCCCGGTCCGCGCCCCCTCGAGTCCGTTGCGCCATCCATGGCGCAAATTCCCGCGCCGATGACTCTCACGAAAATCGGCCCTGACTTGAGCTGCGATGCCCGGAGCCACGTCGCCACCAGCCGCATCGTCAACGGCGAGAGATACGCCGTCGCACCCTCCCCCACCACGTCAGTCTTCGACCGCCGAATGAGCACGCTCCCCGACCCATCGCCCGCATCCTCGATATCCTCGATGCGCAAATTCACGAGCTCCTCGCGCCGGCACATCGTGTCGTACGCCACCGCCACCAAGACCCGATCCCGAATGTCCCGCAGGTTCCTCGGCTCGAACCCCAGGAACTCCTCGATCTCTTTCCACACGAGGCCCCTGGCCTGCCGCTGGCGCGCCGGCACCCGCCGACCCATTTCCTTGAGCCCGAGCTTCACCGCCTCCGTCGCCGTTGGATCGGCAACCCCCGCCGCCCGGTGCGCTCGCCCAATGGTCGACACATAGCGGCGAACGGTCGCCGGCTTCTTGCCGCTCGCGAGACACTCGAAGACGAACTCCCGCACCATCTGCGGCGAGGCCGGCAGGGACAGTAGACCGCGAGACCTACAGAATTCCGCGAAAATCTCCCAATCCGCTTTCCACGCCCGCACGGTATTCGCGGCGAAGGCGCCCCGTGCCATCGAGGACCATTCCGTCAGAGGTGCAAGCGAACCGGAATGAACAGTTTCCGGAGGGTTATCGTTGGTACGCATGGAGTCGTTTAATTGCGTTCGTATGCGCGGATGAAGTCATCACGCGCAATCTGCGCCTGGTAGCAAATGGCTCGCAGGGTTGATCCCTTGAGCTTTGCATGATTCGGCAAGGTGAGTGGCGTGACCGTGCCGTCGGAGCTCGCCCGCCGCATTGAGATGTGTTCTCGCTCGCCACAATTCAAAGCCCAACGCTTGCAGCGTTTTGACGACCCGACTACGAGGTGCGTCGACGGGGAATTTCATGCGCTGCTGATATTGCCCTCAGCGACATGCGCAGCTTCAATCTCAGTCTCGTCAAAGGCTTCAGCTCCAAAGGCTTCAAGGTGGGCTTGAGCGGCAGAGCGCGCGTCCAGTAACGCTTGCTCGTACGAGTCGCCTTGACCCATGACAACGCCACGCATTCCCAATGGGTATGCCAGATAGCCACCCGAATGCCGTTCGACGACGAATTTAAGGGTGCGCATAGGAAGAGCCTATCACGGTCGAAAAAAGGTGGCGTCCAACCACCGCCAATTGCGCATTTTACCACGAGTATCGATACGTTCAATTATCACTAGGCACAATATATTAAATCATATGGGTCGTGATAGGTGTATTATTTATTACATGCAGGAAGTGACTCCGCCCCCGCGCCCCTACGGCCCGCCCGCTCGCGGCATCGCCGGCCGCGACGTCGAACTCGCCGCCGACGCGCTCCTGCGCGGCGGCGAGCGCCCAACCATCGAGCGCGTGCGCGAGAAGATCGGCCGCGGCTCGCCGAACACCATTAATCCGCTCCTCGATGCCTGGTGGAAACGCCTCGCGGCGCGCCTGGACGCAGGCCCCGCCGCGCTCCACCGACTACCCGAGCCCGTTGTTCACGTCGCCGAAGCCCTCTGGATGCAAGCGCTCGACGAAGCCCGCCGGCGCGCCGAACAGGAGCTTTCGCGCCAAGCCCGCAGCGCCGCCAAGCTCGAGGACGACCTCGAAGTCCGCTCCCACGTTCTCACCCTGCGCGAAGGCGAGCTCAAGGGACGCCTCGATGCCCGCGAACGCGATGTCGAGGAGTTACGCCTCCAGCTCCGTGCGCTTGAGATGAGGGCACGCAAGGACCAGGCGACAATCGTTGCCCAATCGGCTCGCATCTCCGACCTGGACAACCAAATCTTCGCGCGTGCGCGAAGGCCGAAGAAGAACAGTCTTCGGAAGACGACTCAACATGAGACATCTACTGCGTCCCAACCGCGCGCCGCAAAACTCCACCGGCTCGGAAAAAAGGGGAAAACGCGGAATCCCGGGAAGCCGAAAGCAAGCCGCACGCAACGCTGACCGCAATACGGCGGGTCCTATGCCCCACTTCCAGGCGCGCCGAAGAGGGCCTCTCGGTTTAAGACCGGAGAACAATCATAACGAGCGATTCCGCCCCGTCACGGCTTGCAGCCTTCGTGATTGGCGCCTCTCGCGCATTTGGTGCCACCAGGAGTTTCAGCGACTCCCATTCCATTCTTGGTCTTGGCCTGTCCGCCGGCGCTGGTTTGCGTATCTTTCACTCCGTTCTGATTGGTCTGCTGCGTTGCGGCCTTCCCGGTATTGGGATTGTAGGCGGCTTTTGCGCCGGTGTTCGATTGCGCGGTGGTCACTCCATTCGCATATTTCTGTGATGTGGCCGCCGCGCCCGTGTTCGGATTGTAAATGGCCTTAGCACCCGTATTCGATTGTGCCGTGGTCACCCCGTTCGCATACTTTTGTGAAGTTACCGCCGTGCCCGTGTTGGGGTTGTACGCAGCCTTGCTACCCGTATTCGTTTCCGCAGTCGTCACCCCGCCCGGGTACCTTTGCGCAGTAGTCACCGTATCCGACGCCGGATTGACGGCGGCCCCTCTTTCAACGGGCCTGCAAATGGTCCTCCCGGTGGCGGTTGTAACGCAGTCATCGGCAAACGCATCCGAAGCGACTAGTGTGAACGCAAGAATCAATAGAACTTTCATGTGCATCTCCTGGGAAGCCCGCCTATCCATCACTTCACTGCACGTCTTAGGCTGACCTGATGGCTTTGCCATTAACGACAAGAACCCCATCCACATACGCTTAAACCGATGCACCTGTATATGGGCAGAAGGTCCACAGCCTTTTAGTGAGGCTGGAATTGCATCGCAGTGCGCCGCGCGGGGCGGCCCGATGAGCGGTGTGTGGACAGGCTTGCCAAGCAAAAGAAGCGTCACTACCCAGCCGCAGCTCGGTAGTTGGGCACCGCGCCGCCGACCCGGGAAACTCCCAGCTCCCCTGCATTGCGCCGCACGCCATCCTCGCCGACATCTCCAAGAACTAAACCCACCTCCACGCACTCGGAAGCTGTGGCCCCATAACGCAGCCCTGGGAGGATTCAAATGAACAAAGTCTTCAGCCTGCTGATCATTATCGCGATCGCCGTCGGCGGAAGCATTCCACGCGTCTCTGTTGCTCGCCACGGCGGACCGGATCAGCGACTTGGTCATGCCTGCGCTCCCTGCGTGAGTTGGGTGCCGTGCTGCAGAGCCCCGCCTACCCTTGAGGTTTCAGTGGCCGACAAAATGCTCCGCTGTCAGTGAGTAAAATAGCGGCGGTCCAATAGCGCCCCGACCGTCGCATAGTGAGCGTCAAGTTGGGCTTTCGTGGCTTCTAAAAACTTCTTCAGCTCGGGATCGGTCTCGAGCCCAATCATTACCCCGGTCAGATGACGCTGCTCATTCAGCCCGTTGTAGAACATGAGCAGCGCCTCGCGTTCGAAAGCGATGCCGCTCTTGCCAATAGCGGGGGCGAAATCCTTTGCTAGATCTGTGCCGATGGCTTTACGCTCGTCAGCCTCGATCTTTGGCATTGGGTCCACGTCGATGCGCATGGCAGGATATTCCTTCGATAGCCTCCGCATGGTTTCAGCCAAGTGCTGGTAATAGCCGACCAACTCATTGGTAACTCGCCCCATTTCTTCGGACTTGTCCTTGAACATCAAAAGCCACTTCAGCTTTGGAATTCCGTCCGCCTCTTGATAAAGGAGGCTGTAGCCGATGTTCAGCTGCGCTCGCGGCGCATCGCTCTTCGGGATGGGATCTTTGGTCTCGCTCATTGGGCTGCAAGCGACGATCGTCAGCAAGATTGCCGCCGTAACCAGGCGATTGAGCATTGAGACCATAGCTATTCTCTGCCGCCGGCCGGCGCCACTCAGTGCTTCGAACATGAAGTTGGCCTCTCTATTGCTCTGCGTAGTATAGGCTCTCCATGGGATAGCCATCCGCATCGCAGTCGCACAGCTCGATGATCAAGTCCGGCGACCGGCGCTCAACTGAGACTGGTTCAGATGGCGCGAGTCTCGAGCGCTTTGCTCTCTGCAAGGATGATTCTGAGTGATTAAAGACCACAAATATAGGCACTTCCGCGTGCACTTAAGATCATATCGTGCGATACTTCTCGCGTGCTGGAAAGCAAAGCGGATGCACTCACCGACGCCATGGATGGCGCGGAACGCATCGGCTTGCTGGAAAGCGAAGTCGATCAATTAAGGCGCCGAGAGGCCGACCGCGCGAGTCTGGTACAGATCGCTCGCATCAACGAGCTCGAACCCTACGCGTACCTGCGCTGCTTGTTCACTGAGTTGCCGGCCGCGCAAACCATCGAGCAGGTCGCGGTGCTGCTGCACTGGGAACTACCATGCGCGTCCTAAGCGAGGCGCGTGTCCTGGCGGTCGTGTGCACGGGCCTTTACGCCGGCATCATTCTCGGCGACCACATGGGTGCCAGCTACGCAAGGCCCGCGTTGACCGTTGCCGACTTTATCCGCTTCCAACAAATTCAACATGTGCACTTTAAGCCGCTGCTAATCCCGATCACGCTCGGTGCTGTGCTCGGTGGTCTGGCCTGGATCTGGTTGTTGCGGTCCCGATGGCGAACTACAGAGTTTTGGTTAGTCACCCTCGCCACTGCCGCAATGGTCGCCGTGGCCGCAATGACACGGATCGTGAACTTCCCCATCAACGATGCGATGATGACGTGGAGCGCGGCGGCCCCACCCCCGAATGTTCGCGATCTCTGGGCCCCGTGGGAGTCGGTGCACACAGTACGTGCGACGCTAAGCGTTCTGGCGTTCATCCTCGAGGTGCTGGCATTGCGCGTCGAATAGCCAGGCCGTCGCAGATCGAGTGCTTACCGTGCGAGCGGGAGACGCCGGGACACGGACAAATCGAGTCCTTTGACCCGCCTTGACTATGCCGAGCCCTTCAATCTCCGCCTCTAGCACCGTTCAACCCTGTTTGGATTTGGCCACGACGCACCTTCATTGTCCATCGTTTCAAATTGCTCCTAATCTGCCTGATGTCACCGACCATTGTCGGGGACGGCGCTAAACGATTCCGCGAATAGCTCGTGACAGCCATATTCGTCTAGGAAAACTCGGAAATGGTGAAGTCACTCGTATGCCTTCGAGGCCGCTCTGTCTGCCGCGATGTACTTCGTGAGGCGCTCGGACTCATCGAGTCTCACAAGTTTGAAGTATGCGCTCTTAACTTGTTCCGCCGAGCAGTTGTACAACGCGGTGAACTCATGCCATCTCACGCGCTTGAATTGCACGATGATGTTTGAATGTTCTGCCACTTTAATGAGCAGCCGTGCATTTCGCCCGCCATAAGAAACTCGGCAGCGTCAAAAAGACCGGTCTCAAATGGCGGAAAATCGTAGACCAGCGCAATGCGCATGATTGACCTCAGTTCAGCATCGCCGACTATACCGACCTGAGATGGACGTCAGCTATGGGAAACGATATCTGCGGGCCGACCGTCCGGACCTGGCCCGGTCCGAGCCGCTCGGCGGCACGAACCCGTCACCAACCGACGGCTTGCCCGTCCTTCCGGAAGTCTGACCCTGCGCGGTAATAATAGTTGCCGCTATGGTTCGCGCCACCGCTATCAAAATCCTTAACATCCGGAACCAACATAATGAGCTGAGCACCACCCACGGACTGCCCGTCGATGGATGTCACGGAATGCCCCATGGCGGCTAACTGTTGACCCACGAGATCGTACAACGGGCTTTCTAAGCCGAGCACGTTCGATATTTGACTATGGCGAAACCGCGCCATGTCGACCGCAGCCTGTAGGTTGGCGCCCAAATCAAGAATATTGACCAAGAGTTGGGCATGTCCCTGGGCTTGCATATCGCCGCCCATCAGCGTCACGGTCATCACCGGCATGTTCTCATGCAACAAAAAACCCGCGGAGAGGGTGTTGAAGGGCCTCTTGTGCGGTTGGATCACATTGGGACTCTTGGGATCGAGTGTGAACAAAGCTCCTCGATCATGCAGTATGAAGCCGAAGCCGGGCACCGTGAGGCCCGATCCGAATTCGTCGAAATTGCTGTTGACCCAAGAGACCATGTTGCCTTCGGCGTCTGCGGTGGACAGAACGATGGTATCGCCCCCCATCGAGAAGTTCCCTGCGGGGCCCGGCGTGGATGCATGCGCCGGATCGACCTTGGCGCACAGGGAGGTTGCGTAGGACTCCGATAGCAGCCGGCCGAGGGGAACCGCCGCGAAGTGGGGGTCAGCGTTGTATCGATAAAGATCAGCGTACGCGAGCTTTTTTGCTTCTACCAACAAATGCCAGTAGAGCGGGCTCGCTGGACCCAGCGAGGCCAACGTTTTCCCCGGTGCCCATTTTTGTACGCACGCCTGAAGAATGTTCAGCATCTCGTTCGCCGCCCACGCCTGCGCCGGCGGAGGAAGCTCGAGAAGCTCGTAGTCGTGATAGCGAGTGCGGGCGGCCTCGACCCATTCTCCGTGGTATTGAGCGAGGTCCTCGAGGTTCATCGTTCCACCGAGCGCCGTCGATTTGGCGACGATGGCCCTCGCAATCACCCCCTGATAGAACGCCTCGGCGCCCTGCGCCTGCAATAGACGAAACGTCCGCGCGAGGTCAGGGTTCTTGAAGATCTCTCCCGCCTTCGGAGGTCTGCCGTTTACATACCAAGTTTTGACCGAGTCCGGATCCAGTTGTGTGCAACAGCCTCGCAGCGGTAGCGCCTCGGGAAGGCGCCAGTCGTATGCGATGCGCTCGGAGACCGGAAAGCCATTGTCGGCATATTGGACCGCAGGCTCGAGGACCTGTTTGAAGGTCATGGTCCCGAAACGTCTGAGCACCTCCTGCCAACCCCAGGCCGCGCCCGGAACGGTCACCGGCAGGATCCCGTGAACGGGCATTCCCGACCCAGGACCCCAGTTCTTCGAATTCCAGTGATAGCCAAGTTTGTTAAACTGCCCGGCGGTAGCACCCGTGGGAGCCGTACCGCTCGCGTTCAGCACATAGACCTTGCGCTCCTTGGCGACATAGATGACCGCAAAGAGATCGCCGCCGAGGCCTTCCATCATGGGCTCGACCACGTTCAGTACTGCGGCCGTCGCGACCGCGGCATCAACCGCATTCCCGCCGCCCCTCAATATCTGTAATCCCGCTTGCGCGGCGAGCGGCTGACTCGTGACCACCATCCCGTGCTGCGCCATGACCTCGGATCGGCTCTGGGCAGGCCAGCCTTCGGCGCGGGCGCCGCGCACGGCTTTGCAGAATGGCGGATCCGTCTTCCCCCCGCAGAGGCCCCCGCCGGGCTCGGCTTGCGACCATGCTGCGGGTCCGGGGAGGATGAGTCCCAGTCCCAAGACCGTCACAGCAATCCTAAATCTTGGCATGCCTCGTCCCCGGTTCCCGCGGCTTAGTGTATTCAGGCAGCCATACCGCCGCCGCAATGTCGAGTGGCCTATGATTTATTTCACCGATTGCGGCATCGCCTCGTGTGCCGACGCGTTGTTCGCTCAACGCTGCAGCTTAACGTCCTTCCAAAACCCAAACCAGTGAGCCACAGGTGCGTAGGAGGCGCGCGGTGCCTGGTATGCCCAAGCCGCCCGCTCGCTGCGTTGGCTTCCGTCCGTCAGATTGAAAAACTGCACACCCTGGGGACAGCGATGGTCGGCCTCCGTCTTGGGAGCCGACTGTAGGAATTCCATGCGTACCGACCCGGGCGGAAAGTAGTGATAGCCGTCAAGTTCGATCGTCTGATTGCTTTCGGCTATGACCTGACCATGCCACGTGGCTTTCACAAGCTCTCCATTTTTGTTGTCGCCTCCAATCTTGGCCGATCAAAGACTATCACGCGGCGAGTCGCCGGCAAGGTGTACTCCCGTCTGTCGTGACTGCCTGGAGGCAAGCGAAATCGCGAACTTTCCGACTCTCCAAAGCGACAGATTCTGATACCCCTCATCTTTTCTCGCCGACCTTCGGCTATCCTTGGGCCGAACGATGTTCCATCGATCGAGATGATCTTGGACAGACAATATGACCGCGGGAGGCGTCCGACAGGGGTCGCGCAGCGTCACCCTTCCAGAGATCCATGACGAAAAGGACACTGCTGTTTGTCATATTGACCACCTGCGCTGCCATCGCATCGGCGCAGTCTTTCCCGCTGTGGGAGCGCATCCTGCAGCACTACGGCGACACGACAGACGACACTCCTGTCCCATCGATGAAGATGGGACACATGCAGATGTCGCTGAAGGGCGATGCAGCGCCAGGCGATGCAGAACGCGCAAGCGAGATTCTTAGCGCAGCGGCTGGAGTGCTATCGCGCTACCGCGACGTAAAGACAGCGGTGCATGACGGCTACAAACCGTTTTTCCCCAGCGGCAAAATCGGCGAAGAAATCCACTACACCAACTATCGTAATCGACGCCTTGAGCTGCACCATATCGAATACAGCCGACCCGGTTCGATTCTCTACAAGCGAACAGCCGACGGATTAAAAGCGGTAGGCGTCATGTATATCGCCCCCACCGATTCAACGCCGGCGCAGTTGAACGCGATCGCCCCTTTAAGCGTTGCAACCTGGCATCGACATGTCGATTTTTGCGGCGGTCCAAAAACCTTACCGCAGAGCGAGCAGTTCGGATCGAACGCGCGCTTTGGCCCGCAAGGCAGCATCCACACCGAGGAAGAATGCGTCGCCGCGCATGGCCTATGGATCCCAGTCGTCTTGGAATGGATGACCCATGTTTATCCCAACGAGCCGCAACAATGGGGCGGCATGCATATGGACGTGGAAGCCGGCGAATAGTCGGCTGCTCGTCTTTGGCGCCGTCTCGCGGCGGGTAGCTGGACTTGTCCGAATGGATCGTGGGGACGCCGGCACCTCGCCGTTTTTATAAAAGCTGTTTTCATCTGAAAACTCCGTGAGGTGATTCGAGTGGTCGCACCCGCCAACCCGACGTTCTCTCAGAAGATTTTCGAAAGCTCGACCCGAAGGCGCGTCAGGCGCGTTGATGCGATTCGCCAGCCCCTCGGCAGCCGAACATATTCCTCATGATAATGGCCAAAGCCATGCAGGTAGGTGCTACCGTCCGCCAACGGATGCTCCTTCGTTCGGTACAGGCGATCCTCCATGGCCCAGATCCCGGTAGCGGTCGATTCGGACGTGATCTCGATGTCGGGCATGTGTCCATGGTGTACGGAGACCTGGTCCGCAGTGCTCGTCGACACGTAGGCGATTACGGCGTCGAACCCGACCGCCTCAATCGCTGCCTCTGGCACGACAAGCTTGCCATCCGGTGCCCACACTTCCCGTCTCCACAGGTCCCAGTCTTTGTGATCCAGCCCGTAGAAATACTTTGACTTGACCCGCTTGATTTCCTCAATGGCCAGTATCTTTTCAAGATCGTTCATACCAACCCCTCTAGTTGCATCGTCCCCTTCATTATCGTCCTAGAATTCAGCCTCGTCAGTCGGCCTACAGCCTCGTCAACGCGGAAGTCAGCTTCACGCCGTATGTGAATTCTGTCGCGAGCGGACAGTACATTTTTCTTGAGACGCGATGGGCAATTTCTCAGTGTGATGCCTGCAGCGCACGAATCCGCGCCTCGATCGGGGGATGCGTCGCGAACAGTGATGCGATGCTCGACTTATCGGTGATGCCGAATCCGCTCAGCGATTTGGGCAACGCTCCCGCCGGCAACCCCCCGAGCCGCGCCAGGGCACGCATCATGGGCTGCGGGCTGCCGACGTATTGGGCGCTGCCTGCGTCAGCGCGGAACTCGCGCCGGCGGGAAAACCAGGCCACGATGATTGCGGCAAGCACACCGAACGCGATCTGACAGACCACGACCGTGACGAAGTACCCGGGACCGGTACCGCGTTCCGTGCGAAAGACAATCTTGTCGACAAAAAACGCGACCACGCGGGCTAAAAAGACAACAAAGGTATTTAATACGCCTTGGATCAGGGCCAGCGTCACCATGTCCCCATTCGCGACGTGCGCGATCTCATGACCGAGAACGGCTTCGAGTTCTTCGCGTGACATCGAGCTCAGCAATCCGCTGGAGACCGCAACCAGCGCCGCATCGCGGAATGCACCGGTGGCAAAAGCGTTGGGCTCGCCCTGATAAATGGCTACCTGCGGCATTTTGATGCCGGCTTTGTCGGCGAGCCGCTTCACCGTGCCTAACAACCATGCTTGGCTCTCGTCGCGAGGGGCGTCGATCACCTGCGCGCCGGTCGACCACTTCGCCATCGACTTCGACATAAGAAGCGAGATGACCGCGCCGGTAAATCCCACCACCGCCGAGAAAGCCAAGAGCGCGCCGAGGTTGAGTCCGTGCGCTTCGAGGGCCTGATCGAGCCCGAAGACGCGCACCATGACCGAGATGACAATCATCACGGCGAGATTGGTGAGCACGAATAAGACGATGCGCTTCACAGTCCGTCTCCGAATGTACGCGGTGAGTGCGGGTGTCGGGGCAGCCGCGAAGCCCTCAAATCGCTAGGCAAGCGGACCCGCCTTCCCTCTTGGTTCGCGGGATTTACGGCGTCGAACCCGTCAAGACAATACTAGGCCTCGCCGTACATTCGATGCAAACAGTGCTGTTCCAGCGGTGCGCCGCAGCACGTGCTACCGACAGCGAACCGCACCCGCACCGTGTTCGCAGCGAAAGCGCGCTGCGCGATTGAGGCCAGTCACCCGACGCGACCAGCGGAACAGTCCCCTAGATGGCGGTCGAGGTAGTCATCACCCCTCGCGCTCCGAGTCGCGAGGTCGCTGGAAAAACAATCTGAACGGCGCCCCGCTTCCCATGGCGCGGTCAACTTCCTGCTCCCGAGCATCCTGGATTTGACGTCGACCGGATGCCGCGATCGAGACAAACCGACTGCCATTACGGCTGGTGATCTCGCCTTTCTCGGAGGGCTCTACCACACTAATATGGCGGAGCCGATATACCTCGAGAAAGACGATATACAGAACCAGATGATGCGAAATTTTCGCGCATGCGCGAGATGACCAGGACAGCTGCTCCTATTCGAAAGAATTGTCTCCACGCCACAAGTGATATTTTCACAGAAATAGCGCAGACCTCTTAAGGTGGCCTCTGGCTCCGCAAAGTGCTTGATGAGGTGACCTCCGTGCAGCGACAACGAGAAGGCAGTCTCTTTGGAAAAATTGTGATTATCACGGGTGCAAGCAGGGGCGTTGGCAAACAAGCAGCACTCGACTTCGCGCGGCGCGGTGCCCACGTCGTGCTCGCCGCGCGCACGGTAACGGCGAACGGCGAGTTGCCCGGCTCGCTTGAAGAGACTGTGAAACAAATAGAAGACCTGAATGCAGAGGCGCTTGCGATTCCGACCGATCTTGCAAGTGAAGAGGACTTGAGCAATCTGGTCTCCGCGACGGTCGATCATTTCGGGGGTGTAGACGTCCTCATAAACAATGCGGCCATGACCGCCGGCGCCGCTTGGTCAAAGCGATTCCTCGAACTCAGCAGAGAGGAATGGCTCCATCAGTTCGCAGTTAATGTGCATGCGCCTTTCACACTGATGCAGCGCGTCGTGCCCTTCATGGAACGAAGAGGTGGGGGGCGGATCATCAATCTCAGTACGGGAAGTGGCGAAGTATTCCGACTTCCGGAAGAGCCGCAGAAGTTGCAAAGAGTTGGCGCGTTCAGCCTGGAGGTCCCGGGCTACTATGCGAGCAAGCGAGCGCTGGACCGGCTGGGCAATGCAGTCGCGCCTGAGCTCGCGCGAAAGAATATTGCGGTGATCGGCATGCATCCCGGACTTGTATTTACCGAATTGGTGGCACTGCGCGTAAAGAACGCGGGCCTCGACGATAGCGTCGCCGTGCCGGTCACCGTTCCTTCCCGCATGCTGGTTTATTTCGCGCGGTGCGAGAATCCCATGGAGTATACCGGTCGCCTGTTCTGGGCTGAACGTGAAATGGCGGATATGGGCATCGAACTCGATTGACGAGCTAACCGGCAAGTGATCTAGTGCGCCCTAAGAGGCAGGTCACTGTGAGCGGGCGGCGAAATCAAGCAACGACGTCTATGGTCGTGGCCGGGACCGCGATTGCTGCGGCAGCACTCGTGTTCGTATCCATTCCGGCAATCATTCTCAAGTTGGCATCCGCCTTTGCAAAGATCCGATACGCGAGATACCCCAATTGCGAAGATGCCATTGGATGGGGTGTACTGATTTCCGCCCCGCTCGTGTTAGCCCTCGATCTGGGCGTGAGCATCGGAATTGGAATGATCATTTTCCATAGCCTAAAAGACCCCTGACCGGCATCGGGAAGTCAGACCGGGACCTCGAGAATCCCCTCGATCAACCCGCCCCTTGAATTGGCCATTCGCGCCCCTAAAATCGGCTCGTCTTGGGTCGATCGCAGGTCTTAAGGCAAAGTGCCCTGCTAAAAAAGGGACATTCGTTCTCCAACTGTCTGAGGGATTGCAGCCATGAACGAACCAATTATTCAGTTTCCCAGCACTTGCCCGCTTTGCGGGACAGAGGCCATCACCGAACACCCGGTGGCCGATGTTGCGAACGCCCTGCTTTCCAGAAGCGTCGAGTTGAAGCTGTACGCCCCCTGTCACGACTATTATTGGACCGCGAGCCCGTGGGAGCTGCAGCAAATCCGCCAGTACATGGGTGCCTGGATGAAGCCGGTGACCGAGACGGAACCCGATCATTCACGCGACGGGTAATGGTCGGGGTAGCAGCGCTCTGGCTTTGTGGATTTTGTGCGGCCCAACAGCCGTCATGGATACTTCGCGCTGTCCGTAGCGAGCGGTCACCGAATACACCGTCTCCCGCCATTTACCGGCGTAAATGGCGCCCTGATGCGCAAACGCGAGAATCTTGAAAGGCGCGCAGTCCATGGTCCCACGATAGCGGAGCCAAGGCGGTTACTGCCGGTTGATATCCCGTGCCCCTGTCGGCGGAACTAGGGATCACGACCGTAGAGTCCCGCCTGCCGGCCACGTTCCTGTACCAACGCCAGCACCGCCTCGATCGTCGGCGTTGCGATCCCGACCAGGCGGCCTATTTCCTGGACGGCGGTCACGAGGGCATCGATCTCGAGCGGTCGCCCACGCTCGAGGTCTTGCAGCATTGAGATTTTATGACCCACCACGGAACCGGCTGCGTTGAGTCGCCTCTCCATCATCTGCCCGGGAATGTCGAGACCGAGCGCGGTCGTGATCGCCTGCGCTTCGCCCATCATGGATTTGCATAGGGCGCGCAAGCCCGGCTCGGAGGTTACGCGATCCAAGGTCGCGAGGGTCAGGGTGCTGATCGGGTTGAAACAGAGGTTGCCCCACAACTTCAGCCAGATGTTCCAGCGGATGGTGTCGCGGATTGGCGCCTCGAACCCGGCAGAAACCAACACATTGCGCAGGGCCACGATGCGGTCCGAGGCGGAGCCGTCGGGTTCGCCGATGGTGAAGCGCTTGAACAAGCGATGTTCGATTATCCCGGGGGCCACGACCTCGCAGGCGGGATCGACAACACAGCCGATGGCGCGCTCGGGCCCGATCGCATTCCATTGCGCGGCGCCGGGATCGACGCTTTCCAAGTGATGGCCATCGAGCGGTCCACCCTCCTTGTAGAAATACCACCAGGGGATGCCATTCATCGCCGTCAGAACGGCGGTGCGCGGACCGAGAAGCGGTGCGAACGCGTTCGCGCTGGCGTGGGCCTGCTGCGCCTTCAGCGCGCAGATCACGAGCTCCTGCGGACCAAACGCAGCGGGGTCATCGCTTGCCGGCAAGTCCACCGTGCGTGTCTGTCCTTCCACGATGAGCTTCAGCCCGTGGCTCCGAATGGCCGCCAAATGCGGGCCGCGGGCAATGGCGCACACCTCATGGCCCGCCAATGCGAGTTCCCCCGCCATGTAGCCGCCGATCGCCCCGGCCCCGAATACGCAGATCTTCATGAGTCGCACCTCTGTTCCCCCGCGAGATGCATTATAGATTCTCCTGACTTAAGGGAATATCCAGACCATTCTCAAAACATATTCCCGGTTTGTGGGATAATTAGCCCATGGACAAATTCGCCGCGATGCGGGTGTTCGTGAAGGTTGCGGATGCGGGAAGACTGTCGGCCGCAGGCCGCCAGTTGGGCCTTTCTCTCACCTCCGTCAGCCGCCAACTCATGACACTCGAGCAAGCCCTCGGCACCACGCTCATCGAACGCACGACACGCCATCTCGCGCTGACCGAGTCCGGTCGACTCTACTACGAACGTGCGAAGCAGATTTTGGAGGAGGTCGAGGAGATGGAACGCGGCCTCACGATGCAAACGGACGTCGCCTGCGGGCGGCTGCATGTCAGCGCTCCGTCGCTGCTCGGGCGGTTGCGGTTGGCACCCATGCTGCCCGGCTTTCTGAGGGAGCAGGCGCGGGTCTCGGTCGATCTGATGCTCGTGGATCGCCCGGTACGCGTTGCCGAGGAAGGCATCGATGTCGCTCTTCGCATTGGACCGCTGGAAGACTCCGGCCTCATTGTCCGCAAGCTCGACGACATTCAGCTCGTTGTCTGCGCTGCACCGGAATATCTTCGCCGACGCGGCGAGCCTTCGACTCCGGATGATTTGCTCGGGCAGGATTGCCTGGCCTTCGGGGAGATATCCGGCGTCGCGGAATGGAGCTTCCAAGACGGCGCGGAGCGAAAATCAATGCGCATTCCAACCCGGCTTTGCGCCAATGATTTCGATGCGTTAGTCAGTGCGGCTTTGACGGGCGCCGGGCTCCTCCGAGTGCCATCCTGGCAAGTGGCGCACTATCTGGCTGATGGCCGCCTTAAGGTCGTGCTCGAGGCCTACCAGCGACCGCCCACGCCGTTGAGCATCCTCACCCCGCGCACACGGCTGCTCCTGCCGAAGGTGCGCGCGTTCGTGGATTATTTGCACGAGCACTGGATGGGTTCGGGCGATCGGCTCGGAGAGCGAATTTAGTTCTCATCACGACCCTTCCGTGAGCTCTCGCCATCGCTGACTCAGCACGAGCGATAGCGACTCGAGGCGCGCATCGACGGCGTGAATGACCTCGTTGACCTCGTCAATCTCCAACGAATGCTACCCACGGCGACTCCACGGTTTAGATCCGCGCGACGGATGATGCTAGCGGACCGCGCACGCCCACGGAGGCAGGGGCGCACATCTGACTGACGCCCCTTTTGTTTGTCTCCTTCTGAGGGCGTCCTCCTACACGAAGAGCGGTGCGTACAAGGTGGAGCAATGACTTGCCAAGCCGTAGCCTAGCTGGGTCGGCACCTTACTTGATTGCTCACCAGGACGGATCTATGACTCGACCTTTGCGCGTTTTACTGGTCGAAGACTCCAAGGTTTTGGCAGACCGCCTGGCGGAGTCCCTCCGCGAGCTTCCTGAAGTGGAATGGATAGGCACCGTGGACGGCGAAAATCGGGCCGTGGACCTTGCCAGGCGCGAATCCGCCGATGTACTGATCCTTGATTTGCACCTGCGGCAAGGCACCGGCTTTGGCGTCATGCGCGCACTGAACACGGCGCAGTCCGATATTCGGGTCATCGTCTTGACCAACTATGATTTGCCCGAATACAAGAATGCAGCGCTCTCCTTGGGCGCCGCGCATTTTCTAGACAAGGCGCGCGATTTCTCGCGGCTGCCCGAACTGCTGCACGCCATTTATGAGGGTGCGCCGGCGACCCACTAGATCCGTATGAGGTTAAGGTGCCCACATGAGCCGCGCTGATTCCCTGCAAGACCAGTTCCTGGAAGGCTTGCACGAAGCGAGTATCCCAGTGTCCATCTTTCTCGTGAATGGCATTCGGTTGCAGGGGCTGATCGAATCATTTGATCAGTTCGTTATTTCTCTGCGCGGCGTCTCGGCCCAAGTGATCTATAAGCATGCGATCTCGACCGTGCTCCCAACGCGCAGTTTCACAATCGGAGCGGTCGAGGAAAGCGCCCCGGCAGCCGCGGCACAATCCCCTCCCACACCGATGCGCTCAGATTAGACGGAGTACATCGGCGAAATCCCGGCCGTTTGCCGAGCGCAGGCCATCGGCGGTTGGGCCGGTAAACGGTCTGGGGACCTCAATGTCACTGCAATCCGCGGCGCCGCGCCACGACTGATGCCGGTATAGTAGCGTCAGGCCATTAGCCAATGACGCTAACCACTCCAAAAGCCCCCGCGGTTCTGCGCATCGGCGCGTGGCGCGTCGATCCCGCGCTCGATGAGATATCGAAGGCGGGACAAACCGTCAAGCTCGAACGGCGTGAGATGCAATTGCTGATGTGCTTGGCCGAGCACGCGGGCGAGGTCGTGAGCGTCGAGCAGTTGCTCAATCAGGTCTGGGCCGGTGTGGTGGTCTCTTCGGGTTCCGTCTATCAGGCGGTGGCCTCCTTGAGACGGCTCCTTGGTGATGATGCGAAGGAGCCGGCTTACATCGCGAACGTTCCGCGTCGCGGATATCGGCTGCTGGCCTCGGTGAGTACGGAGGATGATGCACCGCAGGAGACCCTCGAGCCCGCGCAAAGCGCCCTCCCCCGCAGCCCGGCGACAAGCAGCGCACCGAAGCGGCGTGGCGCCCTCGTGCTGTCCGCGGCACTCCTCGCCGCGGTGGCTTATCTTGCGGCAGACAAGCTCTGGTGGTCGAAGCGTGTGACGGTCCAAGTGCCCGTGGCGGCATCAACCGACAAATCGATCGCCGTGCTGCCCTTCGTTGACATGAGCGAGAAGCACGATCAGGAGTACTTCGCCGACGGCATGTCGGAGGAATTGCTCGATCTTTTGGCACAGGTGCCGCATCTCAAAGTGCCAGCCCGCACCTCCTCGTTCTATTTCAAGGGCAAGCAGGCAACCGTCCAGCAAATCGCGCAGGCGCTCGGTGTCGGCCAAGTGCTCGAGGGAAGCGTGCGCAAGGCAGGCGACACGGTTCGGGTGACCGTGCAGCTGATTCGGGCGGACAACGGCTATAACGTCTGGTCGAAGAGCTACGACCGGAATGTAAAGGACATTTTCAAGATTCAGGACGAGATCGCCGGAGCCGTGGTCGAGGCGCTCAAGGTCACGCTCGCTCCCACCCCGCACGGCTCCTCCTATCGCACCTCCAACATCGAGGCCTACAACCAGTTTCTGCTGGGGCGCCAGTTTTTTAATCGTGGGAACCTCGAGGGCTGGCAGCGCTCCATCGAAGCCTACCGCAAAGCCATCGTGCTCGATCCGAACTATGCCTCGGCCTACGCCGGCCTTGCTTTGTCGGAGGAATACCTCGCCGATTGGATGGGCGATGCGGCGGGCCTCAAGCGGGCGGAGGCGGCAGCGGAAAAAGCGATCGCAATCGCCCCCAACGAAGCGGCGGGCTATGCAGCGCGCGCCGACCTGCGTGCCTCATTTGCTTGGGACTGGGTCGGGGCACGGGCGGATCTGGAAAAGGCGCTCGCACTCGATCCGTCCGACAGCGAGGTCCAGCGCTTATATGGCTTCTTGCTGGCAGGTCTGGGCCGGCTGCCGGAGGCGATTACCGCACAGAGGAAGGCCGCCGAGCTCGATGCGCTGTCGAATCTCGCCTGGAGAAGCCTCGGCCGCTATCTGATCGAGAATCGAGATTTTGCCGGCGCCCATGAGGCACTGCGCCGGGCGCTCGAAATCGAACCTGAATCGGCTCGCGCGCTGAACTACCTCGGTACGCTGCAGCTGCTCGAGGGCGATCCGGTGGAGGCACTCGCAACATTCAAGAAGATCACGGATGATGACGCTTTCCGGCTGTTCGGCGTCTCGATGGCCGAGCACTCACTGAAGAATCCAAAGGAATCGCAGCGCGCCCTCGATGAGCTCATCGGAAAGCACGCGGCGGACGCGGCCTATCAGATCGCGGAGGTCTATGCGTGGCGCGGGGAGAGAGACAAGGCGTTCGAGTGGCTGGAGCGTGCGTACACGCAGCGAGACGGGGGTCTCGTCGAAATGAAAGTCGACCTGCTGCTCTCGGACCTGCGCAGCGACCCGCGCTACCAAGCTCTGCTGCACAAGATGAATCTGCCGGAAACACCGCCCGAGCGCGAGGGAACATCCCCGGGTGTGGTCACCGAGAGTTGAGTCCCAAGTGACGGCCCAGACGCGCCCATCCAGTGGTTCGCGGAGGAGAATACTGTATATGCAATTGGTAGTGGACCCGTGGCGAGTCGCACGGCACGCTCTTCACTCCATGGTGAAACGCCGCGCCTCATTCGATCCGTTGGTGCCCGTGAACGAGTCGCGCTGGCTCTGCGTGCGGCGCATGGATCACGAATTGATCGAATCTCGGTGGCTCGAACCCGGCACGGATCTGAAAGCGGCATTCGTGCATGCCCTCGCATCGCACGCCGCTTTGGGCTGGACGCTCGAGCGTTTCTCGAGCGATCTCGCCTGTGCGTTTTGCCGGCGCGAGCAGGCGCGGCGGCTCATCGCCATCGAGTGCGCCGATCCAAGAACGTCGACCAGCTGACCCCGCTAATCCTTATGGGGGGCTGCGCCCGGCCCCGTGACCGCTGGCGTCGCCTCCTGAACCGAGGGCGTCGCGCCGCCTTCCTCGAGCGCCGCTACGACCTTTGCGGTATCCGCGCTCTCTTGCAGTGCTTCCGCATGCGCGTCGTGCCGGTCCCTCACCATCGGCATATCTCTGCGCAATTCCTCAATGAGCTTGATGAGTTTCGACACCTTCTGCTCGGTCAGGAGCGATACCTGCAATCCGAGATGGGTATGTTGCTGCTCGAGCTTGGTCTGTCGGTTCTGCGCAATCAATACAATCGTGGTGGTCACGAGGGAGATGAGGGTCATTACGCCGTCGAGCAGCTCGAAAGGCGGAGGATCCCAGCCGCCTCGCGTTTGCCTGATCCCATTGATGGCGACCCACACTGCGATCGCGCCCAATAGACTCACCAGATACAGCGGCCGGCCCAACCATCGGCCGACCACTTCAACCCGCCGCTGCGCGAGGCTCACCGTCTCCCATTCCCGTCTTTGCAGCGCGACCACGCCTTCGATGTTCTGGTCGATGTGACCAGACAACGTCGGTGCCGCACCGAATTCCGGTATCGAGGGCATCAGAGAGCCGAACAGGCCGAGGCGCAGGAGCAATCACTCCCCCGCGCCTCCCAGCCTTTCAGTCGCGGGACGGAATCAGCGCCTTGATCAAGGCGTACGCCAGCATCCCGGCCGCAGCCGCAATGCCAAGCGCTTTCACCGGATTTTCCTTGGTGTAAGAAATAATTGAATCCGACGCGCCGGACATCGCGTCCTTAGCCCGACCCCTGACATCGTTCAGGGCATCCATGCCCTGCTTTGCTCGCCCACTTATCGTGTCGGTCAACGTTTCGACCGAATCCTGCCCTTGCTTAGCTGCATAACTCATAGACATTTCCTCGTTTACTTGCCATTTGTTTGGTGCGATTTCACCCGCGAGCGCTGTGAGCGCTGCTCCTTACGCCGTCGCGCTGCCTTCCAATGCGGCCGTCAGCGTGGCCTTGCGCTTCATCATCGCCGCGCCCAGAGCAGCTGTGTCGACCTTGGCCTTGCTCGCCTTCGGGAACATCTCCCCTTCCTCTTCCTTCACATGGTGATCGATCTGCTCGCCCAATACGGTTACTTTGGCGCTGTAAAGATCGTCCTCGGGCGAGGCGTCTTCGAGTTGCGCGATCAGCTCTTTCGCCCCGGCGTGCTCGACCAGCGCCTCATCCATCAGATCGGAGTCCTCGATGGCTTTGCGAACGGCAGGGTAGAAGATCTCCTCTTCGAGGGTCGTGTGAATTTTGAGCTCATTGCAGATCTGCTCGACGAGGGCGGCCTTCTCGTCATCGCCACCCTCGTCCTTGAGCTTGTCGAAGTCCGCAAAGAGCTTCTTGACTTTCTTGTGATCCGCCATGAGCAGCGCAATGGCGTCGTGCTGCTGCGAATGGTCACCTTTCGATGGGGTTGTCGGCATAAATGTCCTCTGATCAGGTTTCAAATGAATCGCCGCGGCCGCAATGGCGCGTATAGCGAGTGGCCGCTACGCTACCCGCCTTGAGGTTCTTTATCCCTCGCAAGCGGCGCAACACCGTGTAGGAAAGCGTCGCGACCACACGCGGCCAGCCGCCTCGCGGTTGACCTCTGAATCGGTTACGCCGGGCACCCGGGGTCAGGGTATGTCCCACGGCCAAGCGCGAGCTCCTGACGCCGGCTAATCGCCGGCCGCCCGGCTTCAATGTGCCCCTTTCCCGTCCCTGCCCTCGTCGGTCACGTACATGGTGTGATCGTTGGCGAAGAACAGGCCGAAGAGCGCGTAGTCGCCACTGCGGGTGCCGTCCTCCAGCGATGCCCGGGCGGAGTCAGTGGGGAAACCATTCGCCATGGGCGATCGCCCCGGGGTGAAATTCCGGTGGCAAACCGAATGACGGTTGAACTTTTTATTTAGAATACACTCTGTATCGCATATAGGGTCTGTTGGATACGGACGATTGACCACGGAGTATTTATGCTCGTGCGCCGTCTCTTACCTCTCGGGATACTTTGCGGCACCGCACTACTTGGCGCCTGTGGTGCGGGGTACGACTGGTCACACGCGAGTACGCTCAACACCATCACCGCGTATCAGAAGTTCTTATCCCAGTATCCCGACAACGTGCACGCTGCCGATGCGAAACATCGCATCGCCACGCTTCAGGACGAGCACGCCTGGACGAGCGCGCAAATCGCCTCGAGCGCTGAGGGTTACCGGCAGTATTTGGCCGCCGAGCCAGACGGCGCCCATGCGAAAGTGGCGCGCGAAGAAGTCCGGACGCGCGAGCGCGACGCCGCCTGGCGGACCGCGCAGACGAACGAATCCGCGAAGTCGCTGCAGGATTTCCTGAATCAGTATCCATCGGGTGATGAGGCGGCTGAAGCTCGCGAGAGGCTCAAAGCCATAGCCGGCTATCGCGCTCAATTGGGGACCGCGCACAGTCTGCGACTGGCGAACCGAGAGCGGGATGCGCTATCCCGGCGCTTCGGCAAGGATCTGCGACCGATCGTCGTGCTCACGCCGGATGCTAATGATCGGGGATACAGAATCACGTCGGCGCCCATGAGCGAGCAAGATGCCAGCCGAGCCTGTGAAGCGCTCGAGCATGCCGGGCATTTTTGCACGGTGATGCAGCGCGCCGGCTGATCTAATGTCGGTCTGGGACAGCGAGCCAAAGGACTAGGAACGGTGCCTCATGTTGATGCGAGACCATGCCGTTGAGGCACGCGCCGCGAGCGGAGCCAACATCCTCCTTGGGATTTGGCTGACGATCTCGCCCTGGATCTTTGATTACAGTGAAAAATCGGCGGTCCTGAGTAGTGTCACCGTCGGCGTCCTGATTGCCTTCTTGGCCTGCATCCGACGCGCCTCGTTACACAACAGCGCAGGTCTGAGTGGCATCAATCTTTTGCTCGCATTCTGGACGGTCGCCTCGCCTTGGGCCTACGAGTACTCGACCAACGGGGGGGCGCGATGGAATAGCATCGTCGTTGGCCTTCTGATCGCCGCCCTTGCCACCTGGAGCGCGATCGCTACCGATGCCGAGCTCCGGCACCGGCCGGAAACCTAGGCCGGACGGCGACGATAGACCTCATCGTGTCCTCCCCGGCAACGCGTCGGCGGTGCCCGGGCGTACGATCGAGAGCACATAATCGACAACGCTATTCAGCATCGCCGGATTCGACGGAAGATGGCCGAACAGGGCTCGGAAGTAGAAAGGCGCGGTCAACATGTCGATCAACAGATCGATGTCGAACCCTCGACCGCTCTCTCCGCGCGCCATGCCTCGCTCGAAAGCCGAGCGGATCGATCGCCGCCGAGCCACCAGCACTTTTTCACGAATCATCCGCGCGAGCGCAGGATCGAGCGCCATGTCCGCCACCAGGCCCGGCAGCGCTTTTCCCATCGGTCCCCCAAAGGCAGTCAGCAAGGTCCCGACCGCTGCCCTCAAGTCCTTGCGCAATGAGCCCGTATCCGGCGCGGGTTGGGCCCCGAGTTCGGCCACGACCGCATCCGCGACCAGATGGCGCTTGCTCGGCCAACGGCGATACAGGCTGGTGCGGGCACGCTTGACCTGTCGCGCGACGCCCTCGATGGTGACACCTCGATAACCATGCAACCGGAGCCCTCTGAGCACCGCAGCCACCACTTCGGCATCAATGGACGGGTTCTTCGGCCGGCCACGGGCCCGGACGGCAGTGGGAGCTGCGGGTCTTCGATGCCTGGCATTAGAGGACATGGTGCGGAACTTTATCAAACGGTCTGTATCGTATATATGAACCCCGATACAAGCGCAATACTAAAGGGTCTATGTAGAACAGAATCGCGAGGGACTGAGACTCGCTCAAAACAAATCCACTGGAGGTCTCATTTATGAACAAGCGGTACTCGTACTTACTACCTCTGATGCTTGGCGGCGCGCTGGCGCTTACGGCATGCGGCACGGCCCAAAAGGACTGGACCAACGCGAGCGCGGCCAATACGGTCTCCGGTTATCAAGCGTTTTTGGACAAACACCCGAAAGATGAGCATGCGCAAGAGGCGCGAACGCGTATTTCGGCGCTGCAAGATGAGACCGCATGGAAAACGGCACAGGGCGGTAATTCCCCGGACAGCTACCAAGCTTATCTGCAGGTCGAGCCAAGCGGCGCTCACGCCCAAGCGGCGCGCGACGAGATCACGGGATTCGATCGGGCGAACGCGTGGAAGACGGCGCAGTCCGACGGCTCGGCGCCGGCGTTGCAGGCATTCCTGCAGAAATATCCGCAGGGGCCGGAAGCCGACCAGGCTCGACAGAGGCTCGCTTCGGTCCAGTCCGGCTATCGCGCCGAGTTGGGTCACTTTCGCAATGAGCGCGCCGCTCAAAGCAAGCGCTCAGAACTGAAGTCGAGATTCAGCAAGGTGCTCACGGAAATCGACGTGTTGGCACCTGACCCGGCGAACAAGGAATATCGCGTAATGTCCGGGCTCATGGATCGGCAAGATGCCAATTCCGCCTGCACTTCGCTCAAGCGGGATCATCAGCCCTGCGAAGTCGTGAAAGCCGATCAGGGACAGAGTTAGCCGGCAGCGGTCGGCCGCGCGCCGCGTGGCCGACCGCTCATCGGCTCGCCATAGGGGCAGGGGCGAGGCGCCGGCGGCGCGCCACAGCGCGCGCCGCGCGCTCGCGCCATCCGGCGTTCCGAACCACTCGACGCCGCAAAGCACGGGCGCTCTTGCACAATCATCTCTGTTACGCTGAGATGCAGCGGCGATCGGGCACCTCTTGAATACATACCTGGGCAAACAATGACAACGGAAGCGGCCGGTGGAGTAATCGACGTCGAGGAGCGTCGCCGATTGCCGCTGGCGCAACTGTGCCTGCTTGCGTTGGGTCTTGGCGCTGTGACGGGTCTTGGCGCCGTTCTCTTCCGGTTCTTGATCGGCCTCATTCACAATTTGCTCTTCACCGGCCATTGGGTCGCCCAATATGACGCCAATGTGTTCACCGCGCCCTCGCCGTGGGGTGCGCTGGTCATTCTCGTGCCGGTCCTCGGCGCACTCATCGTGACGTTCCTGGTGAACAACTTCGCGCCCGAGGCCAAAGGGCACGGAGTACCCGAGGTGATGGACGCGATCTACTACAAGCGCGGCATCATCCGACCGGTTGTGGCGCTGGTCAAATCACTCGCATCGGCCATCGCGATCGGCAGCGGCTCCTCGGTCGGACGCGAGGGCCCGATCATCCAGATTGGTTCGGCGCTCGGATCCACCATGGGGCAGATTATTCGCATGCCGGTGTGGCAGCGCATTTCTCTGGTCGCTGCCGGCGCGGGCGCCGGCATCGCCGCCACCTTCAACACGCCGATCGGCGGGGTCATGTTCGCCATCGAATTGATGATGCCCGAAGTGAGCGTCGAGACTTTTCTCCCGGTTGCCATCGCGACCGGTGCGGCAACGTTCGTGGGCCGCTGGTTCTTCGGTGATACTCCGGCCTTTCTTGTGCCTTCCATCCAAGCGCTGTCGATCGATTCGAGCGCCCTCCTCGTGCTAGTTCTATTCGCTGTCGTGGGCGCACTCTGCGGCGCCTGGGCCGCCGCCTTCATACATGGACTGCACCTGGCCGAGGATTGGTTCGAGCGAATCAAATCTGTCTATCTACGGCACACGCTGGGGATGTTGATGGTGGGCGTACTCATGTACCTCCTCCTGCGCACGCTCGGGCAATACTACGTCGACGGCGTCGGCTACGCGACCGTCCAGGCGGTATTGGCGGGCGGGATATCGACGTTTTGGCTGCTGGGGTTGTTGAGCGTCTGCAAGGCGCTCGCGACCTCGCTCAGTTTGGGGTCGGGTTCGTCCGGCGGCATTTTTTCCCCCTCGTTGTTCATGGGCGCCACGCTCGGCGGCGGGTTCGCGGCGCTGCTGAACACCGCCGGCTTTCCCATTCATCTGAGCGTGCCGGCTTTTGCCATGGTCGGAATGGGCGCGCTGGTTGGCGGTGGAACCGGCGCGGTAATGACCGCGGTGACAATGATCTTCGAGATGACGCTCGACTACAGCATCGTGATGCCCATGATCGTGGCCGTGGCCATGAGCATCGGCGTGCGCCGGATGCTGTCCCGCGAGACCATCTACACGTTGAAGCTGGTGCGCCGCGGGCAGGCCATTCCCAAGGCGCGCCACGCGAACATGTTTCTGGTCCGCTCGGCCGGCGAGGTGATGGACACCGACATCCAAGTCCTCCCCGCGGACGCGAGCTTCGATGACTACCTGCGTCAGCCCGAGCATGCCGGGCGGCTCCGTCACGTGGTCGTCACCGTCAATGGCGATATCTATGGAGTGATTCGCGTCAATACGGGCCTGCGGCGCGGGCTCGAGACGGCGGATACCGGTGTGAGCCTCCGTGATGTCGCCAGCCGAAATTTCATCGTGGTATCCGAGAACGAGACCGCGTTTGAGGTCATCCGGCATATGTGGCGCAGGAATGCCATCATGGCAGTGGTTGTTCGCGGCGGGGAGATTGCCGGCGTGATTACCAAGGAGCACGTCGCCGACTCGGTCGCCGACAGCATCAAGGCCTACCCGGAGTAGCCGGCGCCCCTCGCACGTCAAATAAAAATCCGAGACAGAACTATGCTGAAGATCACCATGATGCTAGGCAGCTTCGACAGGCTCCTCGGCGAGTCGAACGTGGCCCACGCCGTCGATGTCGCGCGAATCATCGACGAAGCGGGTCTGTATGCCATCGCCATCGGCGAACACGTCTCGCTCGGCTCTTCCCTCGAGGGCTATCCTTACCAAGGCGGACTGCGGTATGGCGATGGGGGCCGAAAGCCTTACCTGGAACCCGTGGCCCTCCACGGTGCCTTCGCTGCCGTCACATCCCGGGTGAAGTTGTCTCATTGCGTACTGTTGGCGCCACTGCGGCCCGCGGTGCTCCTCGCCAAACAGCTGGCGACGATCGACGTACTGTCACGGGGCCGACTCCAACCCGTATTCGGCACCGGCTGGAGCCGGGATGAGTACGCATCACTCAATGTCGACTTCAGCAAGCGCCGACAGATCCTTCGGGACAATATCGCGGCTTGCCGCGCGCTCTGGCAGGCGCAGCCGACGACCTTCCGCTCCGAGACCGTCTCTTTCGAAGGACTGTTCTCGATGCCCCAGCCGGTCCAAAAGCGGATCCCCATCCTGTTGGCGGCGAAAGCGAACGAGAAGAACGCCACTCTGGTCGCGGAGCTCTGCGACGGCTGGGAGAGCGGCCCCGACGATAGCAAGTCGTTGGACATGCTCGAGGACGGCGTGCGGATTTATCGCCAAGCGTTCGCGGCCGCGGGACGCAATCCCGGCCAGCTGATTGTCAAGAGCCATCTTTTTCCTCAGCGGGCCGAAGATGGCGAGATCGACTGGGATGCGACGTTCTCGAACGTACCGGCGATGCGCGAGGCGGGGGTCACCGAGTTCGCGTGCGCGATGCCCATGGGCATGAAGGCCCCACTTTCATTGGACGACATCGCTCGTTTCATGCAACGACTGGCCGGCCAGGCAAGGCAATTCTGAGACAACTTCCGATTATCGCCGCCGGAATCACGGCGGCTGCGCTACCGCGAAGGGGAAAACAAATGAGCGATGAACCCACAAAATCGCAGTGTCCGCCCAACACCGTTGAGACGCGTCTGAAACTCATCGAAGACCGGCAAGCGATTCACGACGTCATCGTGCGTTATTGTCGTGGCGTGGATCGAAGCGATCCGGACTTGGTCGAGGCCGCCTTCCATGACGATGCGATCGACAACCACTTTGGCGTTGTGCTGCCATTTCGTGAAGCGATCTGGACATTGAAGGCGGCGCGCAGCGGGAACCCGCCATCCAAAACGACGTCGATGCACAATATCTGCAATGTGCTCATCGACATCGACGGCGACGTTGCCCGATGCGAATCCTACGTGATCGTGATCGTCAGAATTCCCGATGAGGCCGGCGCCATCGATTGGTTGCATGCGGGCCGCTATGTCGACCGCTTCGAGCGGCGGAGTGGCGAGTGGCGAATTGCGCACCGAACGGTCGTTTACGACCTCGAGCGCTTCGACCCGGTCGTGGCCGCTCCCGATGGACTGCCGCAGGCCTCCTACCTCGATCATGCTGTTCGCGGGAAGCGCGGGCGAAGTGATTTCTCGTATGAGATCTTCGGCTAGAAGTCGCGCTCGGGCGCACGCGCGATCGCGGCCCAGGAGGTTCAACTTGCGTCCTTAGCAAGTCGAGCCGGCTCATGAAGCGAATCAAGTCACCCGGATCCGAGCAGCCGAGCCTTCTGCGTGCGCTGGGTCGCTGGGACCTGCTCGCCTTGGTCATCAACGGAATCGTCGGCGCCGGTATCTTTGGCCTTCCCGCCAAGGTGCAAGCGCTGTTGGGCGTGTACGGTCTCGCGGCCATCCTCGCCTGTGCCGCGATCATCGGTCTGGTGATCCTCTGTTTCGCCGAAGTAGCCAGCCGATTCACGCAGACCGGGGGGCCCTTCGTATACGCCGGTGCGGCTTTCGGCCCGTTGTTCGGATTTCTGACCGGCTGGGCATTGTGGATCGCTCGAGTGACTGGATGCTGCGCCATATGTTCGCTGCTGCTCGAATACCTGGCCGACCTCGAGCCGGCCATGAACCACGGCGCGGGCCGTATCGCGACAGCCACGGCCATTATCGGCGGTTTGACCGTGCTTCACGTGCAGGGCATCCGGCGGGCGGCGTTCTTCGGGAATTTGGTGACCTTGGCCAAGCTCGCCCCGCTGCTGATCTTCGTCGCGATTGGCCTCTTCCACATCGATTGGAGCCGCTTTCAGCACGCGCGCCCCCCGCAAAACGAGCACTTCGCGCAAGCCGTTCTGCTCCTCGGCTTCGCCTTCGTCGGCTGGGAAAGTGTGGTCGTCTCGGCGGGCGAGACCCAGGACCCGCGGCGCCACCTACCGCGCGCGCTGATCACCGGCCTCATCCTGGTCGCCGTGTTGTATGAATTGATTCAACTGGTTTGCATCGGTACCCTGCCCGGGCTCGCGACGTCGCAACGCCCCCTCGTCGACGCTGGACGGACGTTCCTCGGGTCCTCCGGCGCCCTCATGATCACCCTCGGTGCCGCCATCTCCATGCTCGGGACCCTGAATGGCTCGATGATCACGATCTCCAGACTGCCTTACGCCATGGCCGCGGCCGGGCAGCTGCCTCGATCACTCGCGGCGGTCCACCCTCGTTATCGCACGCCCCATGTCGCGGTGGTCTTCTCCGGTCTTCTCGTGCTCGGACTCACGCTGAGCGAGCAATTCGTCTATCTGCTGACGGTGAGCACGATATCCCGGCTATTGGTGTTCGGCGTCACCTGCGCGACCATGCCCAAACTCAGGCATAGCCCGGGCGCGCCCGCGGCGCGCTTCGTACTCCCCGGCGGCCTGCTGATACCCGCCGCTGCGCTCGCCTTGATCGGCTGGCTGCTCGCGAGTTCCTCGTACGCGGCGACTCGCGATGTGGCCGTTTTGACCGCTTTCGGGGCTCTGCTCTACGCTATTGGCCGACTGCACGGGCGAGAGAGGCAATGACTGACTTCGTCACTCATCTGGAATGCGCGAATTGCCTCGAGCGGTATGACCCCGGTCTCATCCACGGACTATGCGTCAAATGCCACAAGCCGCTCTGGGTCCGCTACGATCTGGATGCGGTAGGACGCCATATCGAAAGACGCCGCCTCGCCGAACGCGAGAACACGATGTGGCGCTACCGCGAATTGTTGCCCGTCCGCGATATGGGAACGGTTGTGACCCTGGGTGAGACAGTCACCCCCTTGCTTTCGGCCCCGCGCCTCGCCGCCTCCTTCGGAGTGCGCGAGCTTCTGGTCAAGGACGAGAGCCGCCTGCCAACCGGCAGCTTCAAGGCCCGCGGCATGGCGATGGCCATCTCGAAGGCGCGCGAGCTCGGCATCCGCCGGGTTGCCGCCCCCACGGCCGGGAACGCCGGCGGCGCCATGGCGGCCTATGCCGCGCGCGCCGGCATGGAGGCGTATGTCTTCATGCCGCAAGACACCTCGGCGATCAACGCGAAGGAATGCTGGCTGGCGGGCGCCAAGACCTTCCACGTCAATGGATTGATCAACGACTGTGGAAGGATCGTGGGCGACGGCAAGGTCCACAAGCACTGGTTCGATCTGTCGACGCTCAAGGAGCCTTATCGCATCGAAGGCAAGAAAACGATGGGACTCGAACTCGCCGAGCAATTGGACTGGGAGTTGCCCGACGTGATCCTGTACCCGACGGGCGGCGGCACCGGCTTGATCGGGATGTGGAAGGCGTTTGCGGAGTTATCGGCGCTCGGCTGGCTCGATTCGCCGCGCAAGCCGCGCATGATTTCCTGCCAGAGCGAGGGCTGTGCCCCTATTGCGCGAGCGTTCGAGCGGGGCGCGCGATTCGCGGAGAAATTCGAGAATGCGGCGACCATCGCGAGCGGCGTTCGCGTGCCGGTAGCGGTCGGTGACTTCATGATCCTCGAGGCTGTGCGACAGAGCGGCGGCACGGCGGTCGCGGTGCCCGAAGAGCGGATAGCGCCATGGATGCGAAAAGCGATCAGCCTCGAAGGCTTGTCCATCTGCCCCGAGACGGCCGTGTGCCTGGCGGCACTCGAGTCACTGCTCGCGTGCGGTGCGGTGAGGCCGGAGGAGCGGATCGTCGTCTTCAACACCGGCGCTGCGCAAAAGTACCCGGAAGCGGTGTCGGAGGAACTGCCGCTCATCGACATCAAACACCCGATCGATTGGGACCGGATCTGATCCCCGGCTACGGCAGGAGGCCGAAGACCGCGACGCTATTCGTGCTCGCAACGAACACCTTCCCGTTCACGACCACCGGGACGATGAATTTATTGCCGGAGCCGAACTGGTCCCGTCCATTCGCCGCTTGATTGCTATTGTAAAGCTCGGTGGCGAGGTTCGCGGCGAGATACGCATGCAGCACCGCGGGCGAGGTATTTTCATACGCCCACACGATGGCGTTGCTCGTGCCGTTCGCCGACACCACGGGCAGTGTGCCGGGATAGGTGAACTGGGTAGCGGTCTGCGAAGCCGGCGCGCTCGACAATTGCGCGTTGCTGAGGGAAAACGCTTTCAACGGCCCCCCTTGCGGACCGTAATACACAGTGGAATTGAAGTAAGCCGGGGTCGACCATATGCCGCCGCCCAAGACGCCGACGAGCTCCTGCCAGATATTGTTGCCGACCGAAGAGAATTTCCCCATGTTGTCTCGATCGACCACGTACACGTTGCTGTCTTTACCCGCTCCGACCGCAAGGTGGTGCACGGTACCGCCGGCATCGGTCATGTCGGGAAGCAGCATGATTCCGCCCGATCCGAGATCCTCGTCGTTGGCGGACTCCGAGAGCTCGCCGGACATCGTGAAGTAGTCGGCGACCGAGATCGTGCCTCCCGAGAATGAGAGCTTGAGGAAGGAATTGCCGTAATCCCCGCCGCTCGGAAATCCGGCGGCATTGAGCGTGGTCTCGAAGCGGCCGTTGGCCGTGAGGAGGTAGACATTGCCTGCGGAGTCGACGGCAGGCCCTCCGCCGCTCATCCAAATCGCGGGGCCTTGGCTCGCAAAACCACTGCCGCTCGCACCGAGCGCAACATTGAGACTACCGCTGATCGCAAGCGTCGACTCGTTGACTGCGATGATCCAGCCTCCATAGGAAGCCGCATCGCAGTGCGAGGTCCAGGTCGTGTAGATCGTGCCGTTCGTGAGGAGCAGCGCGGCACGCTCCTCGTATTGTCCGGGCACGAAGCTCGTGGCGCCGTACGTCGCCTGCATCTCCGTGGCGCCCGAGGGGAGCTCCGCGCCCGTGGTGAGGTCGAGGGCGTGCAGCCGTTGATGATAGTTCGAGGAGCTGTCCTTGCTCATGGCCAGCACATAAATGGCGCCATGGGTGCCGGCGTTCCTATCGATGACGGGAGTGGATGTGATGCCGATCTCGGGGATGACCTGATTGCAGCCGTGACTATCGCTCGTCGTCTCGCCCGCAGCGAGCAACGACACATGCCATAAAAGAGTCCCGGCGTTGGCGTCGAACGCATAGACGGAATCGTGCTCGGTCTCGACGAAAACGACGTCGTGATTGGCGCCGGCGATGGCGAGATTCGAGACATACAGGGGCTGAGCATCCACCTTGCCGTCCACGATGAGATTATTGAGTTTGCCGAAGGTCGAGGCGGTGACATTCGCCGGCGTGAGCGTCGACTCGGCCGCATTCTGTCCGGAGCGCATCGCATCGTATTTATAGGTCAGGACGTCCGTGGTTCCGGCGGTCGTGACCGGGACTACGGTCAGCACCGCCGCCTGGCTGCCGATGCTGCCGGCCGAATTGCTGACCGCCACGGTGAAGCTCGCGCCGTTGTCGGCGCTCGTGGTTGCCGCCGTCGTGTAGGCGGCATTCGTGGCCCCGCTGATCGCCGTGCCGTTTCTGCTCCATTGATAGTGCAACGGCGTGGTGCCCGTCGCCGTGACGTTGAAGCTCGCAGCCTGGCCCGCGCTCACCGACTGATTGGCAGGCTGTGTGGTGATCTGCGGCGCAACCGGCGATGACATGCTCGAGGAGTTGTTTGATCCATCACCGCCGCAGGCGATGAGCGAGAACGCGAGCGTCCAATACGCACCATGGGCGGTAGACCGTATGTACCGGTGACTCATGGACTCAGGCAGCTCCCATTGATCATCGCGCATTCAGATTACCACCGGATCGCAGGGAGCCGCGCGTGTCGGCATTCCCTGACAATAAGATGATCACAAATGCCGACTTACGAATTCGCCAGGGGCGTGATTGACGCTGGCGCCTCTTCAGCCGAGGCTGCTCAGGAATCCCGTCACACTTGTCACTCCCACCCCTCGAGGGCTGTGCCTTAGTGTATGTCCCGAGCCCTAGCCTCGCAGTCCCCAAGGAGAACTTCATGTGTCCAATCTGCATTGCAAGCACGGCCTTAATGGCCGCCGGCGCCGGATCCACGGGAGGCATTCTTGCGTTGTGCGTCGGTAAGGTCAGAAATATTTTGGGGACCACTCGTCCCGCGTCGTCGAAGACATCCCAGGAGAAATGACATGGCAAGCAGAGCGCAGCTCGCGATCAAAAGCCCCCCCGTGGTGGCGCGGCAAGAGTGGGAGGCGGCACGTCGGCAGCTGCTCCTCAAGGAGAAGGCCTTCACCCGTTCCCGTGATGCCCTCGCGGCCGAGCGCCGCCGAATGCCGTGGATGGCTGTAGAGAAGCCCTATGGTTTCGAGGGACCTCGGGGCACGGTGAGTTTGCTCGACTTGTTCGAGGGCCGCCGGCAGTTGATCGTTTATCGCGCCTTCTTCGAGCCGGGGGTGTTCGGTTGGCCCGAACACGCCTGCCGTGGCTGTTCCTTGGGCGCCGATCAGGTCGCCCATCTGGCGCATCTGCATGCCCGCGACACGACGCTCGCATACGCCTCCCGCGCGCCGCAGGCAGACATTCAGCGTCTGAAGGCGCGGATGGACTGGACGATGCCCTGGTATAGCATCACCGACAGTTTCGACACCGACTTTGGCGTCAACGAGTGGCACGGCCACAACGCCTTCATCCGCGATGGGGATGCGGTGTTCCGCACCTACTACATCAACGAGCGCGGCGATGAAGCGATGGGAACCACCTGGAGCTACCTCGATATCACGGCGCTCGGCCGTCAGGAGACTTGGGAGGACTCGCCGGCGGGCTACCCGCAAACGCCGCCCTACAAATGGTGGAACTGGCACGACAACTACGACGCTGAAACCACGCCCGACGAGAAGTGGGTCGAGGTGTCGGACGCCAAGGAAGCCACCTTCCGAAACCCGCCTTAGCGGGCGCCGCCGTTCCGCAACGCATCCCGGACGCGCGCCTCCAAGTCCTCATCGAGTGCATCGAGAGGCGCGGAAGGCTGCGCGCCCGGGTGCCCGATCAAGTCCACCACTCGCCCCACCACTCCGGCCTCGTCACGCTCCATGATCTCCATCGCGTGGTCTGGAAATTGATTCTGCAAATCGCTCATGAGCATTTCCGGGTCGTCCCCGACCATGATCGACTGGATCAATTGCTCGGACACCGCAATGATGACGAAGCCCAGTGAACACGGCGCGATTGCAAAGCCGATGGTCGCGGCCGCGCGGATCAGGGGAATGAGCACGTCGGACGGTCCGGTGTGCTCAGGACACGCGTTTGATGTCAGCATCGGTGTTCTCCTCCTGCGGCGCGCTAACGCTGCCCCAGGCAAACATGGTTTAATTGGAAGTGGAGGGATCCTCCGCTTAATATACGGAGGCTCCCTCCGTTTTGCAAGAGACTTACCACGGGCGACTATGAAACGACAGTTAGCCGACCAGGCGCGCAGACCGCGCGCGGACAGCGCGCGCAATCGCCAATTGCTCATCGATGCCGCTAAAATAGGCTTCGCCGACGTGGGCGCAAACGTGAGCCTCGAAGAGATAGCGCGCCGCGCCGGCGTCGGAATCGGAACCTTGTATCGGCATTTTCCAACCCGCGAGGCGATTGTGGAGGCGGTGTACCGCCGCGAAGTCGAGCAGCTCGCCGAGGCGGTTCCGCAACTGCTCGAGGCCTCCCCGCCCGGCGAGGCGTTGCATCGCTGGATGCACCTGTTCGTTGATTACATCGCCACCAAGCGCCTGATTGCGCCCTCGTTGGGGGCCGCCTCGGGCCGCAATTCCGCTCTGTACGCAACCTCCGCCGAGCTCATCACGGCGGCGATTTCCACGCTCGTGACGCGAGCCGTCGCAAGCGGCGATGTGCGCAAGGGCATCGATCCGACGGACCTGCTCCGAGCAATGGTCGGAGTGAGCTACGGGAATCCCGAGCAAGGATGGGAGGAGAGCGCACGGCGAGTCATCGACATTCTCATGGATGGGCTGCGGCGCAAGGGCAAATGAATCGGCGCGCACGCTCTCCATCCCGCCGATTTTGCAAGCCGCCGCGATTTGCCGAGTCTTCCCCCGCAAGGTAATGTGCGGATCTGCGATATGGGAGGAGATCCGCCAATGAGTGCACGCGCCAACACTGGAAAGAGGCGTTACCGGGTGGTCCAGTGGGCGACGGGCAACGTGGGCTCGCGCGCATTGCGACGCGCGATCGAGCATCCCGATCTCGAGCTCGTGGGGGTGTGGGTGCACAGCGCGAGCAAGGTCGGCCGCGACGCCGGCGAGCTCGCGGGAATCGCACCCATCGGAGTTGCCGCGACCAACCGCATGGAGGATGTGCTCGCGCTCAAGCCCGATTGCGTACTGTATATGCCGCACGTCTGTGACTTCGACGAGATCTGCCGAATCCTCGAATCGGGGTCGAACATCGTCACCACGCGAATGGAATTGCAGAACCCGGCAGCGCTCGATGCCGCGATTTGCGCCCGCATCGAGCAAGCTTGTCGGCGCGGCAACAGCTCCATCCATGCGACCGGTTCGAGCCCGGGCTTCATCACCGAGGCGATGCCGATCGTGCTCGCTTCCATTCAACGTCGGCTGGATAACCTGCGCATCGATGAGTTCGCTGATTGCTCGTCGCGCAATTCGCCCGAGATGCTGTTCGATATGATGGGGTTTGGGAAGCCTCCGGGTCCCGCGAGCCAAGGACAATTGCATCATGCGCGAACAAGCTTCGGGCCATCGCTTCAGCTGGTGGCTTCGGCGCTCGGGCTGCCGCTCGACGATATCGCAGTCGTGGGCGCGCAAGGATTCGCCCGCAAGGACGTGCATATCGCCGCAGGCGTCGTTCCGGCCGGAACCGTCGCCGCGACGAGGACGATCATATCGGGCATGCGCAAGGGAAAGCCGTTGCTCACCTTCACGACGAACTGGTTCGTGTCGGATGACGTCGACACGAGCGACGGAGAGCAGTGGGAGTTCCGCTCTCCTTCGGGTTGGCACATCGTGCTGCTCGGAGACTGTCCACTCGACATCTCCATATCCTTTCCAGTGCCCGCTCGAGAATTACGCCGACATGACACCGGGCCTGACCGCGCACCGCCCGATCAATGCGGTGCCCTATGTTTGCGAGGCGCCGGCCGGAATCCAGACGACCATCGACCTACCCGCAGATCATCGCTCGGCTCGGCTGAGCCTTCGCGTAGGCCGCGGCTGACCTCGTCTGCCGGCTCAGTACCGACAGCGAAACGCCACGCCCAGTCGCACCATCCGCGATAACCGCATCCGTTCGCGGTTTGGAGACCGATCGTGAGAAGCATGGTCGCCCTAGCTGCAACCGCCGTATTTCAGCTCCTCATCGGCGGCGCTATTCTGTGGGAGGCTCGGGCGCGTGCCGCTTCCTCGAACGGCGGTCAAACGGTGCCCTCCGCAATCGAGCTCGTCAACCAGACTCCCAAAGGAAAGCTGCACAATCCCTATAAGGACAGCCAGAAAGACATCGTGGCGCAAGGCCAGACTCTGTTTCGCAGCTATCCATGTGCCGGCTGCCATGGCGGTGACGGCGGCGGCGGGATGTGCCCGCCCTTGACCTCGAGCGACTGGATCTACGGCGGCGACGATGACACGCTATTTCGTCTCGTGACGCTGGGTAGCGACGAGCTGATGAAGAAAGGCTACACCCGCCAAGGTTTCGCCGCGGTGGTGGGCCCGATGCCACCCATGGGTCCCCTCATCAAGAATTCTGATGATCTTTGGAAAATCCTCGCCTTCATCCGCTCCCGCTATGACGGCGATCCCGGATACAAATACGGGGCCCCGGCGACGCCGCAGTAGTCTTTACAACGGCTGAAGTCAAAAAATCGGAAAGTCCGCGGGATCGCTCCCCTCCACGAGCGTGAGGATGTAGCGAAGCGACTCGCGGTAGCGTTCGGAAGCCGCCGCGAGGCCTGGCTCCGAATCTACGTCCTCGGCGAGCGCGCATGCCAGGGTGTACACGGCGACGCAAAGGCTCTGGCACTCACTCTCGGTGAGCTCCTCGCCATTGATTACTATTTCGTGCTTTCGCATGCATCGCCGCGCGGATGGGAGCGAATGATTATAGGGGCCTCGACCGCACGAGTCCGAGCACGCATGATTCGGCGAGGTAGGCGCACGCCGATCCCCTCTGTCGGAGAAGACTGACTCAATGTGGTCATCTAGCAGCGGTCGAGAGCGCCGCGAACGGACGGCGGCGCACACCCATCGTCCCGACGAGACCACCATCTCAGGATATTAAGCTCACATAATATTATTATAATCATATATTTACACTATATTTATAAAATTCTCGTCAGGGGATCTGAGCGGGTCGTCGCCGACGCGACAGCCGCACCCCTTCGCCGGCGTAAATGACCAGTGCCGCCCAGATGATCGCGAAGCCCAGCGCACGCGCGCGGTCGAACGGCTCGTGAAGGACGAACACCCCGCAGGCGAATTGCAGCGTGGGGGCGATGTACTGAAGCAAGCCCACCGTCGAATAGCGAAGGAGACGCGTTCCATACGCGAACAGAAACAGGGCGACTGCGGTAAGCGGGCCGCTTCCGATGAGGAGCGCATTCACCGCCGCTCCCGCGTGGCCCAACGCGCCGCTACCCGCGGTCTCACACCACCATAAGTACGCGGCGGCGAAGGGAACCAGCAACAGAGTCTCCGTTGCGAGTCCGGGTAAGGATTCGACCTTCACGACCTTGCGAATCAGACCATAGGTGGCAAACGAGAACGCAAGCGTCAGAGCGACCCACGGCAGCTTTCCGGTCATGATGGTTAAATCGGCGACGCCCACGGCGGCGATCGCGACGGCAGTCCATTGTGCGGGTGTGAGGCGCTCCGCCAAAAGACACACGCCGAGCAATACATTCACGAGTGGTCCGATGAAATAGCCCAGACTGGTTTCCACGACCCGGCCGTGCGTCACGCCCCACACGTAGGTGAGCCAGTTGAGCGATATGAGGGTCGCCGAAACGGCGAGCCGCGACACCACGCTTCGATTGGTGAGCGCCTCGCGCAGCGCAGACCACTGGCCTTGCAGAGCGATCCAGGGAAGCACGAACACGCATGACCACGCAATGCGGTGTGCGATCACCTGCAGCGAGGAGACCTCGCGCAGCGGGTAGAAATAAAGTGGGAATATTCCCCAGATCGCGAAAGCACTCACCGCCGCGACGAAGCCCTTGCTCGCAGATTTCATGAACAGTCCGCTACCAGGATTCCTGCCGGCGACGAGATTGGTTCGACGCCGTTACGGTAGCACGACCTTGCCGACAGCGGCCTCCCTTCGCAATGCGGGCTCAGACCTCCAGAACCACTTTACCGCGGGGATGCTCCTGCTCCAGATAGCGATGCGCCGCGGCCACTTGCGCGAGCTTGAAGGTTTTGGTGACGACCGGTCGAACGCGCTGCTCAGCCACGAGGCTCGCGATCTCGGTCAATTGCGCCGCATTCGGCTCCGTCATGTAGCCTTTGGCTCGCACCCCGAATTTTGCCGCTTCCTGCTCGCTCGGCTGACCCAACGTGGAGACAAGAATGCCTCCGCGGCGAAGCACTTGCCAAGAACGCTCGCGGGTCTCGCCCCCCACGAGATCGAACACCAAGTCGACGTCCGAGACCAGATCTTCAAAACGCTGCGAGGTGTAGTCGATGACCTTTTCCGCGCCGAGACTCTTCACGAACTCGAGATTGTCCTTCGAAGCCGTGCTGATCACGGTCGCTCCCCGTGTTGCAGCGAGCTGCACCGCAAAATGCCCGACGCCGCCGGACCCGGCATGGATGAGCACGCGCTGTCCTCGCTGCAATTGTCCATGTACGAAGAGGCCCTGCCAGGCGGTCATCGCGGCCAACGGAATGGCGGCGGCATCGACGGCGCTGAGATTGGCAGGCTTCGGTACACACAGGGCCTTTGGCAGCGCCACGAACTCGGCATACCCCCCCGCGCCCCAGTTGAGCAGGGCGATCACCTCGTTTGATGCCCCGGCATCGCGTCCCTGGACACTGCCGCAAATATCCCTGCCCGGGATTATCGGCAAATCCCGCTGCGTAATCTTGGGAAACTTACCCTCACGGATCTTGTAATCCACCGGATTCACGCTCGCGGCGCGTACCCGCACCAAGACCTCGCCATCCTTCGGTGTAGGCGTCTCGATCTCTTCCAATTGCAACACTTCGGCACCGCCGAAGGAATGGATGCGGACTGCTTTCATAATTCACCATGAAGGAGGGTGGGCTGACGGAGAGCGGATTTCGCGCCGAAATCTCCGATTTGACCAGCGGACTTTCACCCCACCCCGCTACGGTCCCCGTCTGACAGCCGTGCTCACCAGCGCTCCGCCGGCACTTCACGCCTTGGATGCCGGTAGGAAGGATCGTCCTTGGATCGCAATCCCTTCAGAAATCCCGCTATCGCCGGGGACTCCAGCCAGGCGGCATCGCCTTCGCAGACCATGTCGATGACCGTGCGCCGCCGCTTGATTTTCCATTCGCCCCCTCGACGCTCCAGCTGGTCGAGGTAGCGGCCCATGGCAATCTTGCAGGTCTTTCGGTCAAGGGAGAGCAGACCGCCAACGACATAGGTCTCGCAATGTGCGACATCGTCTTGAAGCTCGCAGGTGTGATTCGCGAGATTGTGGGAATTTGCGCTGAACGCGAAGCGATGCCCGGCATTGGCCTTCTCGCCGTATTCCGGGCCGGGCGTGATCACTCGGCCGTGCTCATCCGAGCCGTCTTCCCAGTAGCAACTCGAAGTAAGGTCGGCGTCGTGGCGGTCGCGGCCACGCGCTTCGCGCGTGATGCAATCGAGAATGTCCTGGCGATCCTTCAGGTGCTGAAGCGTCGACCGGATTTGCTTGATTTCTTCCTCGGCGTGCATTGGTGTCCTCTCCAATGGTTGCTTAACCCTTGAGCTTCGGCAGTACCTCATCGGCGAAGCGCTTCATCTGTTCATAAACGATCTCGAATGGCATGCCCCCGTAGCTGAAGTTCGCGAGGATGTCATAGTCACCGACCAGCGCCTTGCGTGCGAGATGCTGCTGCCATATCTCATCGGGGGTACCGATGAGATTCGCCCCGATATAGTCTCTATAGGCCTTTTCCGGGCCGCCCGCCGCCGCGGATAACTCTCCTAGGATCACGTAGGTCGAGTAGGACGGAAGGGATTTGAAATGCGCTCCGCCGAACTCGTAGTGGTTCGCGACCTGGGCAAACAATGCGCTGAAATATTTGTCGGTGTATTCAATCACCTTTCGCTTCTCATCGAAGCACCCGATGAAGTCGCAGACGATGAACGGTGGAGCTTCCCGGCCGTGAAGCGCCTTGAAAACACTTCGGTACTCATTGATTTCCGGCAGCGCCCGCTCCCACCGCCCTTGTGAGAACCTCAAGGACTTCAGGCCGTAGCGCGCCGCCACCTCGACGGAGCCCGCGGACATGCTGACCATCACGATGCGGTCCTTGAAGGACTGTCGGGGCCTGGGGCGAATCTCGGTCCGCGGCACCTGGTACCACTTGGTATCGGCTTCGAGGAACCCCGTTTCGAGCGCCTCCATGATGATGAGCGCCGCCTCATCGAACATTTCCCGCGAATCGGCCAGATCGACCCCGAATGACCTGAATTCTCTGCGGGCGGCCCCCCGGCCCATGCCGAGAATCATGCGCCCCTCGCTCAATATGTCGAGCATGATGGTCTTTTCGACCACCCGCAGCGGATCGTTCCAGGGCAGGATGACCGCCCCCGTCATGAGCTTGAGCGTTTTCGTTTTGGCGGCGATATAGCTCAGCACCTGGAAATTGTCCGGACACGCCGCGTAGTCCGTGAAGTGATGTTCGACGGGCGCGACATAGTCGAATCCCATCGCCTCGCCTTCGATGGCGAGCTGAGTTTCCTTGCGGAAAAACTCAGCGTCAGGCATGCCATGCAGATTCTGATATCCCAGCTGTAATCCTACTTGCATGACTCGCCCCCTCCCCTGTCCCGATGATGCCCAATTTCGCTTCCGAATAGTACGAGCGCCATCCGCCACTCGCGTGGACCGAGCAATTGAAGGCGTTTTGCGGGCTCCTCAGGGTAGAATAAAGGCAATGCCGACCGCCGGGGAGCGAACGATGACGCAATCAAAGCCTGTGGCCGTCGTGACCGGTGCCAGTCGAGGCGCCGGCCGCGGCATCGCCGTAGCGTTGGGCAGCCACGGCTGCACCGTGTACGTCACGGGGCGATCCGAGAAGTCGGGGGACTCGCCGCTGTCCGGAACGATCTATGCGACCGCCGACGCGGTCACCGCGGCAGGGGGACGGGGTATTGCGGTGCGGGTCGATCATGCGGACGATGCCCAGGTGAAGGCGTTGTTCGATCAGGTGGGTCGCGACGAGGGTCGAATCGACATCCTCGTCAATAATGCCTGCCTCATCCGCGACGAAGTCATGAGTCCGGTCAACTTCTGGGAAAAGCCGTTGGCCGTCGTCGACATGCTCGACGTGGGACTGCGCAGCAGCTATGTCGCCAGCTACTTCGCGGCACCCCTCATGCTCCCGCAGAAGCGGGGACTCGTGATCTTCACCTCCGGCTCCGGCGCGGTCCATTACGTCTTCGGTGCCGCCTATGGCGCTCACAAGGCAGGCATGGACAAGTTCGCCGCGGACATGGCGGTGGACTTCGAGCCGTTCGGTATCGCATCGCTCTCGATCTGGATGGGTCCGCTGCTCACCGAGCGGCTGAAACTGCTCATCGAACACAACCCGGAGAAGTACGGCGCACTCGCCGATGCGGCGGAGACCCCCGAATTCACCGGCCACATCATCTGGGCGCTGTTCAACGATCCCGACCTGATGCAGCTCACGGGTCAAACGGTCATCGGTGCAGAAATCGCATTGAAATATGGTCTCACGGACCTCAACGGACGACAGCCGCCCTCCTATCGCACGACCCACGGCGTCGCGCCCCGGGTTCAGTACCCGAACATCATTCGGTAAGCGGTGCGGATCAGGCGATGTGGCCCGCGGTTGGACTTTGTTGGGGAACGATCCGGCAATCCTCGCTCCTCGAGCTCATCGATACCGCGGAGATGCATGGATTTCCGACGATCACCGTTCCGCCTCACATCGTCGAACAATATGTGGACTCCGGCGCGACCCTGACGAGCCTGCGCCGGCGCCTGGCGCAAAGTGGAGTCCGCGTAACCGTTATCGACGCCCTCACCCGAGATCTACCGGGTGCGCCGCGCAGCGAAGACATTCCTGAGCTGTGGCGGCACAACTGGAGCTTCGGGCTCGACGATTTGATTGAAATGGCGCAGGCGCTCGAGGCGCCCACCATCAACGTCACCCACTTCCTGGGCAAACCTGTGCACGCGCCCGAGATGGCGCAGGCCATCGCGGCACTCGCCGAGCGGGCCGCGCGGCATGGTCTGAAGCTCGCGCTCGAGTTCATGCCGGGAACGAGTCTGGCGACCGCCGCCGACACGGCAATGATCGTGCAACGTTCCGGCGCCCCGAATGTCGGGCTCATGCTGGATACCTGGCACCTGCTGCGAGGCGGCGGCAATGCCGGTGATATCCGGGCGTTGCCGCCCGGATCCCTCACCGGGGTGCAACTGAATGATCGCCGCGCGGATGCGCTTGAGCCCGCGCCAGGGGAGGTTTCGAGTCGCTCGCTTCCGGGCGAGGGCAATGCCCCTCTCGCGCAGATCGTCCAGGCCATTTTGGACAACACGCCGCAAGTCACCATGGAGATCGAAGTCTTCAGCCCGGAGCTCGTGGCCTTGACACCCGCCGCCGCCGGCGAGCGAGTGGCCCAGGCACTCGCGCGCTGGCAGCAAACGCTCGGCGGCAGCGTGGGAGTACGCTAGCGAATGCATATCGGATCCGACGTACCGGGATCGCTGTCGATCATCAAAGGCATCCCACTCGATCAGGAACCCGGGATCGGCGCCCTGACACTTCCAGGTTTTCTGCGGGAAGTGTCGGCCCGCTACGCCGAACGAGAAGCCTTGGTGATGCATACGCCCGACGGTGTGATGCGCTGGACCTATACGGCGCTCTGGGAGCGCGCCGTCGAGATCGCACGGGCGCTGCGGGCATCCGGTGTCGGCAAGGACAGCCGCGTCGGCATCCTGATGACCAACCGACCGGAGTGGATCGCTGCTTTCTTTGGCGTCGGCATCGCGGGCGGTGTGGCGGTGGCGCTCAGCACGTTCTCGACCGCGCCGGAGCTCGAATATCTGCTGCAGGCCACCGGTGTCTCGATTCTTCTGTTCGAGCGTTCAGTGGCCAAAAAAGACTTCGCGGCCATGCTGCTCGAGCTCGAGCCTGGAATCGCGACCTCAACGCCGGGTGAGCTCCTGTCGGCTAAATTTCCATTCCTGCGGCACCTCGTCGCCGTCGACCCGGCGCCGGACTCCCGGGGCATCGAGCGTTGGTCGAGCTTCCTCGCACGACGCGAGGGCGTACCCGCGGCGCTGGTCGAGGCGACGGCCTCCACACTGAAGCCGTCGGACACGGCCGCCCTATTCCTTTCATCGGGGTCGACGAGCCGACCGAAGGGCATTCAGAGCGCCCACCGCGGCGTAGCCATCCAGTGCTGGCGCTGGCCTCGCATGTTCGCGCTGCGAGACGATGTCCGCACCTGGACTGCCAACGGCTTCATGTGGTCGGGCAATTTTGCGAGTGCGCTGGGCGGCACTTTGGCGGTGGGGGGTACGATCATTCTGCAGCGCATGTTCGAGCCGATCGAGGCACTGAAACTCATCGAGAACGAACGGGTCACTTGGCCGCACGCTTGGCCGCACCAGTGGGCATTGCTCGAATCGGCACCGAACTGGAATTCCGCCGACCTCAGCAGCTTGCGCTACGTCGATGCGTGCAGGCCGGCCGCCCGGCACCCGACGTTCCGTGCCTCCGAGTGGCGCGACCCGCTGTGGTCCTATGGTAATACCGAGACGTTCACCATCTCCGCCTCCTACGCGAGCGACGCCCCTCCCGAGGTGGCGCAAGGCAGCCATGGTGAGGCGTTACCGGGCAACTCCATCAAAATCGTGGATCCTGCGACGGGCGCCATCGTGCCGCGCGGCGCGCGCGGCGAGATCGCGGTCAAGGGCCCGACGCTGATGCTCGGCTACCTCGGCATTCCGCTGAGCGACACTCTGGACGAGGAAGGATTCTTCCATACGGGCGATGGCGGCTACATCGATGAGCGCGGCCGGCTGCATTTCGAGGGTCGGCTGACGGATATCATCAAGACAGGCGGCGCCAATGTGTCTCCCGTGGAGGTCGACCTTGTCTTGACCACCTGTCCGGGAGTGAAAATTGGCCAAACGGTCGGTATCCCACACGAGACCCTGGGCGAAATGGTCGTGAGCTGCATCGTGCCGCACGAGGGAGTGACATTGGACGAAGCGACGGTGCGCGCCTTCCTCAAACAGCGTCTAGCCAGCTACAAAGTCCCGCGTCGCGTGCTGTTCTTCGTCGAGAACGACGTCATGCTGACCGGCAGCGCCAAGATCAAGAGCGCCGCCATGCGGGAATTGGTCTCCAAGCGGCTGCGCGCCGATTGATGCCGGTCATCCGCAACACCGGACCAGCGCGGGTCAACCGCTGAATTTTCAGCGTATCAACGCCAGCGTCAGTCCGTCACCGATGGGCACGAGCGCCACATCGACCCTCGGGTCGGTGTGGATCTTTTCATTGAGCGCGCGGATCGCGACCGTATCGGCCGAATTATCGGACGGATCGATCACTTTGCCGTCCCAAAGCACGTTGTCGATGGCGATGAGGCCGCCCCGGCGCACGAGCTTGAGCGCGTGCTCGTAATAGGTGTCGTAGTTCGCCTTGTCGGCGTCGATGAAGGCGAAGTCGAACGAGCCGCTCGCGCCCGCGGCCACGAGGGCCTTGAGGCTGTCCGCGGCGGGGAGGAGTTGCAGGTCGATACGGTCCGCGACACCGGCCTTGGCCCAATGCCGGCGGGCGACCGCGGTAAATTCCTCGCTCACATCGAGCGCGACGACGCGGCCCTCGGGACCCATGGCCTTTGCGACCGCCATCGCGCTGTAGCCGGTGAAAACCCCGACCTCCAAGGTCTTTCGAGCGCCGAGCAAGCGGACCAACAAGGCCATGAACGCACCCTGTTCCGGTGCGATCTGCATCGTCGCGAAGCGATGGCCCGCCGTCTCCTGTCGAAGCGCCGCAAGATCCGCGTCTTCGCGAACGCCTACGCGGCGGATGTAATCGCTCAAGGCATCCGTCAGATTGATGGTGTCACGCGACATGGAGAACTCCCGATGGCCAACGACGATAAGGGCTTTGAATCAGCCTGACTTGCGGAACAGCAGGACGAATCGATCGGTCTTGCCGAGCATGGGGCCTTTGTAGGTGATTTGATCCCGGGCATCGTCGGGGCGCCTCAGCAGGTCGCTTTTGGCGACCAGCTTGAGGCCGTGACGCTCGAAATCCGTCACGGCGTAGGCCTCATCGATTCGGTGCAACGGGCTCGCGTCCGCCGCGCCGGTGCCTGCCTTGGCGGAATGGTCGATCACCAGCACCACCCCGCCCGGCTTCAGCGCCGTCGCCACCTGGTCGAGCACCGAACCCACGTCGATTTGTGGCCAGTCCTTCGGATCCACCCAATAGAGATCGTGGTAGATCTTGACGAGGAGGACCGCGTCGAGGCGATGCGGCGGAAGGCTCATGTGATTCAGATCGACCGTGAGGCTCTGCACGTTCGGCAATCGATTGCCCGCGAGGCGAGCCTCGAGTCCGCTGCTCCACTGCGCCGACTCCTTGTTATTGATCAGAAGCACGCGCCCCGTCGGACCCACCAGGTAACTCAACAATTCCGAGTAATAGCCGCTGCCGCCGATCAGATCGGCCACCTGCATTCCCGGCTTGATCCCGGCGAGGCGCAACATGGCGGCCGGATGGTCGGTGGGATCGCGCTTCAGATCCGCCTCGGGCCGTCCGGCACGAGTCAGGGCCACATCGTATGCATCGCCGGCGGCGTTCGCAACGATCGGCGCCAAGAGGGCATTGCAGAGAAGAATCGCGAAGACGTTGCACAAACCAGGACGTTGGTAACTCACGGGCTTTCCTTTGCAATGGCTGGCGGTCATCATAAACCATCCTTATCCCGACCGAGGCGCCTCGGCCGAGTCCGTTGCGGCAGGGGAATCCCGCAGTGGATCGGATCGCTGCAAAAGGCGCTGAAGATTGACGATCAAAATGCCGGCAAGCACGAGTGAACCGCCGAGAGCAAACCGCAGACTGATCGGATCTCCAAGGAGCGCCGCGCCGAACAGCACGCCAAAAAGGGGCGTGAGCAGCGACAGCAACATGAGACGGGACGTCAGGTACTGGCGCAACAGCCAAAACCAGATCAGATAGCTCCCGATTGCGACGACGATGGTCTGAAACAGCAGCGACCAGATCGTCATCGCCGACAGCTTGACGTGCGTCTGGCCGGTCGCCGCGGCGAAAGCACCCAATAGGATCGCAGCCGTCGCCACTTGATAAAAAACCGTCTTCGCGGTCGCTGCGCCGCCGATGCGGCCACGCCGCAGCACCACGTTGCTGAGGCCCCAGCTCACGGCGGCGATGAGCGCGAGCGCATCTCCCGCCAACAATTCCTTGACCGGCTTGTCGCCGAAGCCGAGGAACGCGACGACAATCCCGACGAAGGCGATCGCGATCCCCGTCCACTGGCCGCGAGTCAAGCGCTCCTCGGGAAGGAATTGCAATCCAAGTGCGGTGAAGATCGGCGCCGTATAGAGGAAGACAATCGAGTGCGCCGCGCTCGTGTGTAGGAGCGACTCGCCGACGAAGACGAACTCGAGCGCAAACAGCACCCCCAAGAGGATTCCGCTCGGGAGCGTCCCATCGCTGAATGCCGCCCGCCCTTCCTTCAATAAAAGCCACGCACCGAACACCAGCGCACCCCCCAGGAAGCGTATCGTGAGCTGCATCACGGGCGCCGCATCGGCCGCAACCGCCTTCAAGGCGACTTGCTGAATACCCCAGATCACGCAGAGCACGAGCATCAAGCCGACGGCGCGCGAATCGAGCGGGCGGCGAACGGACGGTGCATTTTTTGATTGAATCACGAAAGCATCCGGGCACGGTAAATCGGGTAGTGTACCTCCTACATTTTTTTAGGGTGGCCCGTGCCAATCGCGCCCTGTATTATATTTTCCAATCAGTCGCGCACCCGCGCGCGAACTCCTCGGAGCCGATATGTGTGCACAGGATGATTTGGAAGAATTCGCGCGGCGCTCGAACGACGTCACGCGCAGACAGTTCGGCGCAATGGCGCTCGGCGCAGGCTTGACGGCGGCGCTGCCGAGGCTTGCGAACGCCGCCGAGACGCACGGTACGGACATCGATGTAAAGACACCGGACGGCGTGGCGGACGCGTATTACGTGCATCCCGTGAGGGGCAAGTCGGCCGGTGTGCTGATATGGCCCGATATCTTCGGATTACGCCCGACGTTCAAGCAAATGGCCACCCGTCTGGCGGAGTCCGGGTATTCGGTCCTGGTCATCAATCCTTTCTATCGCACGAAAAAGGCGCCGACTGCACCCGAGCATCCGGATTTCAACGACCCGGCCACTCGGGATGCACTCATGAGCCTTGCCGGTACGCTGAGCCCCCAGACCGCGGTGACCGATGCCACGGCGTTCGTCGGATTTCTGGACGCTCAGCCCTCCGTCGATAAAGGCAAAAAATTGGGCACGACGGGATACTGCATGGGCGGCCCGTTCGTCTTCAGAACGGCGGCGAGCTTCCCGGACCGCGTCGGCGCCGCGGCCACCTTTCACGGCGGCGGTCTGGTCACGGACAAGCCGGATAGTCCGCATCTGTTGATCCCGCGCATGAAGGCCCATTTCCTGATCGCGATTGCCGCGAACGACGATCAGAAGCAGCCTGAGGCCAAGGACGTGTTGCGCGCGGCTTTTGCCAAAGCGCACCTCCCGGCCGAAATTGAGGTGTATGCGGGCACTCAGCATGGTTGGTGCCCGCCCGACTCGCATGTCTACGATCACGACCAAGCGGAAAAGGCTTGGCGTCGGATGCTGACGCTGTTCAGTACGTCACTGAGTTGAGGAGCGGGCGTGCCAGTATCGCAATCGGCCATGAGCAATTGAATATTGGCCCCGTGCAGATCGCGAGCCGAAGCAGCCCGTAGCCGATCGATCCGCCGCTGGAGTAGAGCCGGTGCCATCGGCCGCCCCCCGCCGGCGGCAATACGACAGATACCGTTCCCAGAGCCGCCGTCGGTGTCACATACGCAGGTTGATGCACGGAGTCGATCCCAGAGCGTTGCTGATGCTCCGCTCATTCAACGCGCCGCCTTGTGGATCGTTGACGAGGCTCGACGGCGCGCATGCGGCCATCCTTTTACATAAGCGCCGGTCGAGGTTAGGCCGGCAGCGTCACGACAAAACAGCTGCGTCCGTCATCCATCAGGGCACAATGCGCCTCACCGCGATGCAGTCGCGCGATCTGCCGCACCAGCGCGAGACCTAAGCCGGTTCCCGCGGAATTGATCGCCGGCTCGGGACGATAGAACGGCCGAAACACCTTATCGAACTCCGCCTGAGGAAGGCCGGGGCCGCTGTCCCAGACGGTAACAACCGCGGTTTCGCCCGTTCGATCGATTCGCACATGTGCCGGCGGCGCGCCATGCCGGCGGGCGTTTTCGAGCAGATTGCGCAACAGCCGGCGCAACAGCCGGGCATCCCCGCGCACGCTCACCACGGAGCCTTCCAACTGCACCCCGTCGTATCGTGCGCACTCCTCGGCCGCGAGCGCGAGTAGATCGAGTTCCTCACAAGCCAACGCTTCCGTGACGGCCTCGAGCTTGCTGGCGAGCAAGATCTCATCCACCAGCCAATCAAGCTCGGCGATGTCCTGTTCGAGCCCCCGCTTGCGCTCGCCATGCACGGAGTCGTCCAACAATTCGATTGCCAAGCGGATTCTGGCCAGCGGCGTTCGGAACTCGTGCGAGGCGTTCGCCAGCAGCGCCTTGTGACTTTGCACCAACTGCTCGATCTGCGCGGCGGCACGGTTGAAGCTCGAAGCCAACCGGCCCACCTCGTCGTCCCCTTCCACCGCGACACGCGCGGTAAAACGGCCCGCGCCCAGCGATTCGACCCCGCGCTGCAGCCGCTCCAATCGCCGGCTGAGCTGGCGCACGATCGGATAGGCGGCAACCCCGATCAGCACCGCGAGCAGGGTCAACACGACGTGAAACACGAGCCTCATGTGGCCGAACGCAATCGGCACACCGGCGGCGAGCCAGCGCCCGTCAGCCAGATGAACGTAGGACACGGAGTGATGCATCCAAGGCGCGAGCGCCATTGCCCGCGGACGGCGCACATCGGGCGCCGGCAATGGATGCCCGATGGCTGCCAATGCGACTCCACTGCCGTCAAAGAGCGTCACGTCCCCGTTCAAGCCCGCGGCCAGCCGTCGCAGCGCCTCCTGCTGCTCGGCGGGCGGGGCGGTGGCCGGCGGCAGCACGTTTTGAACCAGCCGGCCGAGCGTGATGCCGGCTTGCTCCGCCGACCGCCCCGTGAAATGCCACAGAGCCGCTGTGGCGAGAACGAACAGCAAGAGGCTTGCCACCAATGCGAGATAGAAGCGCAGGTACAGACGCAGCATCAGTCTTGCGCCTTGGCAAACACGTACCCGGCCCCACGGACCGTGATCACCCGCCGGGGCTTCTTGGGATCGTCCTCGATCGCGGCGCGGATGCGCGACATGTGGACGTCGATCGAGCGGTCGAAGGCCTCGGGTTTCTCTCCCTTCACGAGGTCCATCAACAGATCGCGCGATAGCACCCGACCCGCCTTGGTTGCGAGGGCTACCAATAAGTCGAATTGATAACTCGTGAGCTCGCATGATGCGCCATCGAGTCGCACGGTGCGTGCCGCCGGATCGATTTCGAGGCGTCCAAAACGCAAGCATTGATCCTCGCCGGCACGCCCGCGACGGCCCCTCCTCAGGACGGCGCGCAGTCGTGCGAGCAGCTCGCGCGGCTCGAAAGGCTTCGGCAGATAATCATCCGCGCCCATTTCCAAGCCGACGATGCGGTCAACGGCATCACCGCGACCTGACAGCATCAGGACCGGCGTATCGGAGCTGCCGCGTAATTGCCGGCACACATCCAGACCGTCCATGTCGGGCAACATCAAATCGAGCACCACGGCATCGAAATCGGTGCTCGACAGATGCTCGAGCGCCGCGGCCCCGATCGGCGCCACCGTTACACGGAATCCCGCCCGGCCGAGATACTCCGACAGCATGTCGGCCAGGCGGGGATCATCTTCTACCAGCAGGATGCATTCGGACATCTCGCAATTGACTTTAGAGCTTGCCGTCCGAATTCACCAGCGCATCATGAGTGGGGCATGGCATGCATCTCCTCGAGGTGCTCGGCGAGGCCTTTGCGCTGAGTCGGCGTGAGCACATCGCCCACATCGGCGAGCAACTGTACGAGGCGCTTGGAGGCCTGATCGATCAATTGCAGGTGCGCGATGCGCGCCGCCTCCAGCGAGGCGCGATCGACGGTCGGCTGCTCGAGCGCCTGCACGGCCTGGACATGAGCCGCACGGACCTGCGAATGCAGCGGCAAGAGATCGTCGACCGCTTGTTTCACCAGGGGACCGATTTGCGCCTTTTGCGCCTCGGTGGCGTCGACCTCAGCATAAAAATGCTTGAGCATGTGGTCGACATGCGCAGAGACCTCGGCGGGGCTTTGCGGGCCGCTCATCATCCCATGATGCCACCCGCTCATCGCCTGGCTGCGGGCGAGCCCCCCCACCCCGGCCACGGCGGTGGCGCCCGCGAGGAACGCAGCGGCCGTGTAGCGGTTGAAGATGAATCGACGGATCGACGGTTGAGTCGAGCCACTCGGCAATGGATCGGTCATGGCAAACTCCTTGGATAGAGACCGGTGGAGAGCTAACGCCCCTGAACGATGCGCCCGCCCGGTAAACAGCCGTTGTCGCGCAGGTAAAGTTCTGTGAAGCGCCGCCGCCGCACACTCGCCGGGTGAAAGCGGGTAAATTGCGCAGACGAGGGAGTCAATGCCGTTGCAGCCCGTCCGCCGAGTTCTCCGCAGTTCGCTCTGGATCCTCCTTGCGTTTCCACTCGCCGCGGCGCCCGCGCCGTCCACCGCGACCTCCGCGGCCGGCCTGCAGCTGCTCGTGCTCGGCTCGGGCGGACCCGGCGCAGAGGGTCGGGCGTCCTCGAGTTACCTCTTATCGATCGATGGGGTTGCGCGCATCCTCCTCGACGCCGGTCCGGGGTCTTTTGTCCGGCTGGGCGAGGCGCAGGTCGATCTCGGAGCGCTCGATGTCATTCTGCTCACGCACCTCCACGTGGATCATGCGGCGGAGTTGCCGGGGATCGTCAAGGCACGGGCAGTCGCGGCCGGGCACCCGATCCACTTCGATGTCTTCGGACCTGCGGGACATCCCGCGCACGGCGACGTCCCGTCGTTTCCCTCGACCCGCCGGTTCATGGACCTGCTGTTCGGCGCCGACGGCGCGTTTGCCTATCTCAGGGACTTTGCCGCACCGGTGAGCTATACCGTGCAGGATCTGCCACGGCCCTCGGCACCTGCCGATCGACCCGAGATCATCTACAGGAAGGCTGGGGTGCTCATCAGCGCCATCCGAGGACATCATGACGATGCACCGGCGATCATCTACCGGGTCGAGATGGGCGGCCGCAGCATCGTCTTCAGCGGCGACATCGACGCCCAGGGGCTTCCCGCGCTCGCGAGGATCGCGCAAGGCGCGGATCTCCTCGTGTTCGATGCCGTGGTGCTGGACCCGCCCGGCTCACCCGAGATTCTCTATTCGTTGCACAGCCCGCCGAAAGCGATCGGTGAGCTGGCCGCTCGCGATCACATCGGCCGGTTGCTGCTGAGTCATCTCTCGCCGGCGGTCGAACAGAACCGGGTCCAAGTGACCGAATCCATCGCGGCGCGTTATCACGGCTCCATCACATTCGCGACGGACGGACTTCGCCTCACGCCCTGACGCGAGCTGCGCCAGGCGCTACCCCTTGAGTTCACCGGGCAGCGCTCAGCGCAACGAGCTCGGCAATGGTCTTCATGTTTCGAGCAGCGCCGCGAGTCGCTGCGGAAATCACCAGCTTGGACTGGCCCATGCCCCCAGGGTAATGGACGTAGATCTCGCGTCTACCGACCCGTATTTCCTCATTGGCCTGACGGCGTACGTTTTTGAGGGCGTCCGCGGGCGGCCGCTCGCCGAGAAAAAATGCATAAATACGCCCGGGCTGCGCCTCTGGAAACGGATTCGCGCGCAGGATCGCTTTGAGTTCCGAGGCCGTGCGGATGAACACCTCGATCGGCTTGCCTGCATGCTCCCGAAGCCGCCGCTCGAGCGCCGACTTGACGCGAGCCGCGGGCGCGCTGGTTTCGAGGACGATATTGCCGCTTGCGATATAGGTCTGCACACGCTCGAAACCCAAACTGGTGCATATCGACCTCACGTCTTGCATCAGCAGCCGTCCCGTGCCCCCGACATTCACTGCCCGCAGAAGCGCGACGAACCTAGCCATCGGATTGCGGTAGTCTAATAAAGCACCTCCACCGGCGCGCTGAAGATATAGCCCACGCCCCGCTCGGTGACGATATAGCGCGGATGCGCGGGGTCCTGCTCGATCTTGCGCCGCAGCCGCAGGATTTGAATGTCGATCGCTCGGTCGTAGACCTCGTTGTCGTGCACCCGGCTCGCCTCCAGGAGCTGATCACGGGTGAGAATACGTTCGGGCGCCGCGAGCAACGCCGCAAGCAAGTTGAGCTCGCCATTGGTCAGATTGACCGCCTGTCCATCCTGCCGCTTCAAGCGGCGTGTGCGCAGGTTGAGCTCGAACTCACCGAATCGGTAGGCACGAATCTCCCGCCGTTGGCTTGCCTCGGGCGAAGCGCTTCTCGCACGCCGCAGCACGGTGCGAATGCGCGCGAGGAGTTCCCGGGGACTGAACGGCTTCGTGACATAGTCATCGGCGCCCAGTTCCAGACCCATCACCCGGTCCGCTTCGTCCCGTACGCCGGTCAGCATGATGACCGAAATCGCCAGTCGCTCGCGCAACGACCTCGCGAGAGCCATGCCGTCCTCGTCCGCCAGGCGCAGATCGAGAATGACGAGATCGATCGTCTCCTCGCCGAGGATCCGCATCATTTCCGTTCCACTCGAGGCGGTGGTGACCCGCAGCCCGTTCTCGCCGAGGTACTCGTTCAGCAAGCTGCGAATCTGTTGATCGTCATCGACGACCAAGACATGCGGGCGGGTGAGCTCAACCATGGATGCCGAGGACACGGGCGAGTGCCTCCCCGATGTCCCTCGTATGCAGGGGCTTACGCAACACCTCGTTCACGCCAACCTCCGCGGCGCGCTCGACCACGGACGCCACGGCGCGGCCGCTCATCAACAGGATGGGAATCGAAGCCCGTACCCCGCGAATTCTGCGCGCGAACTCCGTTCCGATGAGGTCGGGCATCATCTCGTCCGTAATGATCGCGTCGAAACGCTCGGGCGCAGCGCCAAAAGCCTGCAAGGCGGCACTGCTCGACACGAATCCCACGGGCTCGTAGCCGAGGCGGGCCACCACCTCCTCGGCAAGCTCGACGAGCGCCTGCTCATCGTCGACGATCATCACGGTCTCTCCGTGGCCGCGCGGGAAGCTGCCCGCCGGCTCCGTGCTGGTGGGTGCCGCCTCGCCCGCCACCGGAAGCCAGATCTCGAAGCGCGTGCCCTCCCCGGGCGTCGATCTCACATCGATCGCGCCTCCCAGATCGGCGACGATACCGTGCACGAGCGACAGACCCAAGCCGGTTCCCTCCCCCACGTTCTTGGTCGTGAAGAAGGGATCGAATATGCGCTCGAGGACCTCGGCCGGGATACCCGCTCCGGAGTCCGCGACGACCAGCCGTACGTAGTCGCCCGCAGCGAGGGAGCCGCGGGCGAGGGTGCGCGACTCGCCCGCCCGCTCGCGCCCGACGCTCACGCGCAGCACGCCGCCCCGCTCCATCGCCTGCACCGCGTTGGTACACAGATTCATCGTCACCTGATGAAGATAGGTCGGATCACCAATGACCGCCGCGTTGCCGGCCTCGAACCGCGTTTCGAGCCGTATGCCGGGCGGCAGCGATCCCGCCAGCAGCTCGAGAGTCTCGTTGACCACCGACTGAACGTTGACCAGTACCTGATCGCCGAGGCCGCTGCGGCTGAAGCCCAGAATGCGCTCGACCAAGAGCTTCGCCCGCTCGGCCGCGTGCATGACATTGTCGAGGTACCGGCGCAGATCGCGGTTGCCGCCCGCATGTTGAACCGCGAGCTCTCCGTAGCCGAGAATTGCGCCGAGCACGTTGTTGAAGTCGTGCGCGATCCCGCCGGCCAACGTACCGACCGCCTCCATCTTCTGGGACTGACGCAGCTGCAATTCCAAGCGCTCTTTCTCGAGCTGTGCCCGCTTCTGTTCGGTGATATCGATGGCGGAGCCGACGAATCGCGACGGCTTGCCTCCTGCATCGAGCGAGCAGCGTCCGCGCGCGAGCAGCCAATGCCATTCGCCGTCGGGATGACGCACCCGATACTCGCACTCGAATCGAGGCACGCGTCCTGCGAAGTGATCCCGTACGGCGGCCTCGACTCGCGCCCGATCCTCCTCGTGCATCACGATGTGACTCATCCACTCGGACCCGGAGCTCACCGTGCTGCCCGCGCTCTGGCCATCGAGCACTCTCATTTGGGGCGACAGGAACAATCGGTCGGCCGGAACGTCCCAGTCCCAGTGCCCTTCGTTCGCTCCTTCCATGGCGAGCGCGTAGCGCTCCTCGCTCTCGCGCAGCGCGCGCTGGCTGCTCGCCACCCTCTTGATCTGCCGCAGCAGCAGCGCCAACAGGAGCGCCCCGAGGACGACAACGATGAGGGTTCGGACGGCAACCCGGATCGTCTCGTTTCGCCAAAGCCGCAGCGCGGCCTGCGCATCGCGCGTCACCGCAAGCCGCAGCTGCGTATTCCTCACCGGAGCGACCGCAATGAAGTCCTCGCGGCCGTCGATCGGATTGAGTACCCGATTGCCCGCGGCGGCGGGCGCCAGCACGAGTGCGGGAAACCGGCGGCCCACGATATCCGGCACGTGCGGAATTGCGGACGAGCAGCGTGCCGTCATCGCGCAGATAGCGCGACATGGCTCTGGGGTCCCAAATCGACAGCTCGATAGAATTGATCGAGATCCTCGAGATCCACATTGGCCGTCACGATGCCCGCAAAATGGCCCTCGGCGTCATCGATGCGCCGCGAAAGAATCACCGCGGTTCGCCCCTCGGAGCGCGTCGTCAACGGCTCGCTCATGTATAGACCCCGGTTCGGGTCGTCCCTCTGCGCAATGAAATAGGAACGGTCGGCCGCATTGTGATTGGGAATGGAGAATCCCCGCGATCGATACAGCTGGTTGCCCTGCGCATCCATGATCGTGACCTCACGCACCGGCGGCACGCCGGCGGCACGCGCCGCGAGCGCGGCATCGAGACCCTGCCGCGGAATCTGCCTGCTCTCGGTGCCGTACCAGCGCGCGGTATCGAGCAACAGCAGGTCGACCGCCTCCAGGGTCCACACCGTCTGCTCGGCGAGCGCGTTGGCGACGTTTCCGAGCTCCCGCTGGATTGCCGTGACCGAGTAGCGGTAAGAGCGCCACGCATCGTATGCCGAAGAAGCCGCGAAGGCGCATATCAGGAGCACGCCGATGATCACGACGCCGATCTGCAGACGCTTGAATCGAACCGTGCCGGTATCGGATGGGGCAGGAGCGCTGGCTGGGAACATGACAGGAGTGCGGGGGCTCCAGGCGGGGTAAATCAGCCTGTGATTATACCGCGCACCGACTCCAGGAGTTCCTTGCGCACGATGGGCTTGGCGATGACTTGCTGAACCTGCAGCCGGTCGGCGGTGGAACCCGCAGCCGCGAGGCCCGTCCGAAACTGGCCCGAGATGGCGATCAACGGCGTTCCCGGATGCGCATCCCGGACGCCCTGAACACACTGCGCGCCCCCCTGCTTCGGCATGTAAATGCTCAAGATGACCAAGTCGCAGGGCCCATCGGCGCCCGGATTGCACCGGTCGCCGACCCGGACCCGATAGCCCTCCTCTCCCAACCATTCCTCGAGCAATGCGCGGGTCAGGAAGTCCTCTTCATAGATGACGATGTCTCGGATGTCCCGCATAGCCGCCATCCTCCGGCTCTCCTGTCGCGCGGCGATGTCAAGAAGCGGGCCGCACATTTCAATTGAAACAAGGCCGAAATGGTCCCGATTCGGGGTGCCGGCTAGTCTGCCCGCATGCTTGCCCTAGTCAGGATTGCCCTCAGCCGCCCCTACACCTTCGTGGTCGTCGCGCTGCTGATTTTCGTTCTCGGCACCCTCGCCGCGCTGCGCATGCCCGTCGACATCTTTCCCAGCATCGACATCCCCATCATCGGCGTTGCCTTTCAATACACCGGTCTGCCCCCCGGATCAGATGGCCGGGCGCGTCATCACCCCGTTCGAGCGCGCGTTGACCACCACGGTGAACGACATCGAGCATATCGAGGCCAATTCGTACACCACGTTCGGCATCGTCAAAATCTACTTCCATCCGTCGGTCAATATCGCCACGGCCAATGCGCAGGTAACCGCCATCGCGCAGACGCTTTTGAAGCAGATGCCGCCCGGCGAGACACCGCCGCTGATTCTCGAACTACAGCGCCTCGACGGTGCCCATCATTCAGCTGGCACTGTCCGGCAAGGGTCTCACGGAGCAAAACCTCGCGGACCTCGGGCTCAATTTCGTGCGCACGCGGCTGGTCACCGTGCAGGGTGCCGGTATTCCGTTTCCATTCGGAGGAAAGTCGCCGCAGGTCATGTACGACCTCGATACCGGCGCCATGCAGTCCCTCGGCCTGACAGGACAGGATGTCGCCAACGCGCTCGCCGCTCAGAACCTTCTGACACCGGCCGGGACCGAGAAGATCGGCGACTACGAGTACACCGTCAACCTCAATAATGCGCCGTCCAAGGTCTCGGACCTCGCCGACCTGCCGATCAAGAGCGTGCGCGGGGCGATGGTGTACATGCACGACGTGGCGCAGGTGCACAACGGCAGCGCGGTGCAGACCAATGTGGTCCACGTCGATGGCAGCCGCTCGGTGCTGCTTGAGCGTGTTCAAGAACGGCTCGACCTCCACCCTCGATATCGTGAGCGGCATCAAAAAGATGCTCGACGTCATCAAGCCCTCGCTGCCGGACGCGCTCGAGATCAAGGCGATCGGCGATCAGTCGGTGTTCGTACGCGCCTCCATCCAGGGCGTGATCCGCGAGGGCGTGATCGCCGCTGCCCTCACGAGCCTCATGATTCTGCTGTTCCTCGGCAGCTGGCGCTCGACGTTGATCGTGACGACCTCGATACCGCTGTCGGTGCTGGGTGCGATCGGCACGCTCTGGGCGATCGGCGGGACGCTCAACATCATGACCTTGGGCGGCCTTGCGCTCGCGGTGGGCATTTTGGTCGATGAAGCGACCGTGACCATCGAAAGCATCAATTACCATCTCGAGCAGGGCAAAGGCGCCGAGCAGGCGATCATCGACGGCGCCTCGCAGATCGTCGTTCCCGCTTTCGTGTCCCTGCTCTGCATCTGCATCGTCTTCGTGCCGATGTTCTTCTTGAGCGGCGTCGCGCGCTATCCTGTTCGTTCCGATGGCCGAAAGCGTCATGTTCGCGATGGTTTTCTCGTTCCTGCTGTCGCGCACCCTGGTGCCGACGATGGCGAAGTATCTGCTGCGCGCGCACCGGGGCAGACTCATGACATCGGCCACGAGGCTCCCGACGCGCAATCCGCTGGTTCGCTTTCAGCGTGGATTCGAGGCACGCTTCATGCGGCTGCGCGCCGGTTATCACGATCTGCTCGCCCTCGCCATCGAGCACCGGCGCATGTTCGTCTCCGGCTTCCTGGGATTCGTGCTGCTCTCCTTCCTCCTGGCGCCCTTCCTCGGACGCAATTTCTTTCCGCAGGTGGACGGCGGACAGATCCTGATGCACGTACGGGCGCCGGTGGGCATGCGCATCGAGGAAACCGCCGCGCGCTTCGGCGACGTCGAGAAGGCGATCCGCGGAATCATACCTCCTGCCGAGACCGGGGCCATCGTCGACAACATCGGCACTTACCTGTCGTCGATCAACACGATCTACAACAACACCGGCACCATCGGCGAATCCGATGGAGACATCCAGATCTCGCTCAACGAGGGCCATGCGCCCACGCGCGAAGTACGTGGCGCGCCTGCGTGACGAGTTGCCGCGGCGCTTTCCGGGACTCACCTTCTCGTTTCTGCCGGCGGACATCGTGAGCCAGATCCTGAATTTCGGCGCACCGGCACCGATCGACGTGCAGGTCCGCGGGAACGATCTCAACGCGGACTTCGCCTATGCCAATAAGCTCTTGACCCAGATTCGCCACGTCACCGGGGTCGCCGATGCCCGTATCCAGCAATCGACGCGGCTGCCGACGCTCAACGTCAATATCGACCGCACGCGCGCCCAATATACCGGCGTCACCGCGGCGGACGTCACGAACAGTCTGGTCGTCAATCTCGCAAGCTCCAGCCAGGTTGCGCCCACGTACTGGTTGAACGAAAAGAACGGGGTCACCTATCCGATTGCACTGCAGACCCCGCAATACAAGCTCGACAGCCTGCCGGCGCTGCAGAATCTGCCCATCAATGCTTCCGGCGCGCCGACCACGGTGCTCGGAGGCATCGCCGACATTCGTCGCTCGCACGCCGATGCGGTGGTTTCTCAGTACGACATCTCCTCCATGGTGGAGATCTTCGCCACCACTCAGGGCCGCGATCTCGGCGCCGTATCTGCGGACATTCGGGACATCATGACCCGCAACGACAAGGACAAGCCGAAGGGCTCGATCATCGCCCTGGTCGGCCAGACCGCGACCATGCATAGCGCGTACTCCGGCCTCTTGTTCGGCCTGCTGGGCGCCGTGGTGCTCATCTATTTCCTCATCGTGATCAACTTTCAATCGTGGACCGACCCTTTCGTCATCATCACCGCGTTACCGGCGGCGCTCGCCGGCATCGTGTGGATGCTGTTCGCCACTCACACCACCCTGTCGGTTCCGGCTTTGACCGGCGCCATCATGTGCATGGGCGTCGCGACCGCGAACAGTGTCCTCGTGATCAGCTTCGCTCGCGAGAAGCTCACCGAGTTGGGCGATGCCACCCAGGCGGCGCTCGAGGCGGGCTTCGTGCGTCTGCGACCCGTCCTCATGACGGCACTCGCCATGGTGATCGGCATGCTGCCGATGGCGCTCGGCCTCGGCGAGGGCGGTGAGCAGAACGCGCCGCTTGGCCGTGCCGTGATCGGCGGCCTCATCTTTGCGACGGTCTCGACGCTGTTCTTCGTGCCGGTCGTGTTCAGCATTGTTCATCGCAACTACCGACCCATCCCGGGGCCGGAAGCGAGCTTGGGAGAAGCACATGTCCTCGCCTGATCAAACTAGCCGCCGTCCGGATCTGCGCAAACTCCGGCTGGCCGGTATCTCCTTCCTGATTCTCATCATTGCCGTCTTCGTCTACGGGGTGGTGTCGAGAGCGGCGCAGAACTCCCGGCTGCACGATCTCACCGAGGCGCAGGCCGTGCCGAACGTCGCAGTCGTCGCTCCGAGCAGCGTGGAGAACCTCACGGGTCTCGACCTGCCCGGCCGGCTCGAGGCGTTCATACGCGCGCCCATCTACGCCCGCGTGCCCGGGTACCTGAAGAGCTGGAAGCACGACATCGGCAGCAAAGTCAAAGCGGGCGAGCTGCTCGCCGAGATCGACACACCCGACCTCGATCAGCAGCTGATGCAGGCGCGAGCGGATTTGAACGTCGCCCAGTCGAACGCCAAGCTCTCGGAGATCACCGCCAAGCGCTGGCAGTCGCTCGAGGGCACCGATGCCGTCGCGAAACAAGACGTCGACCAGCGTACCTTCTCCTGGAATGCGAACATCGCGCAGGTCAAGGCCGCGCAGGCCAACGTCGATCGCCTCGTGGCCGAGGCCGGGTTCAAGCGCCTGATCGCGCCGTTCGATGGAATCGTGACCGCCCGCGAGACCGACATCGGTCAGCTCATCAACGTCGGCGCGACGGGCGGGGCCGAGCTGTTCGTGGTGTCGGAGACCGAGAAGCTGCGCGTCTACGTCAATGTGCCGCAGAATTACGTGCCGAGCGTGCCCTCCGGCACCAAGGCAACCATTCGCGTCCCCGAGCACCCGGGCAAGACTTACACCGGAACGGTCGAGGCGTCCGCGCAATCGGTGGACCCGAGCACCGGCACGACGCTCATGCAGATCATTGTCGACAACAGCGCCGGCGAGCTGATGCCGGGTGACTATGCAAGCATCCGACTGCAAGCCGCTCCCGCGGCGGCCATGCTGAGCGTGCCCTCGAGTGCCGTGATCTTCGACGCCAAGGGGCTGACGATCGCGACGGTGGGCGCCGACAATCGGGTTCTCCTCAAGCCCGTGACCATTGGCCGCGATTTGGGCGGGACGATCGAGATCGCATCCGGGCTCGCCCGGGGCGATCAAATCATCCAAAACCCGCCGGACGGGGTCGCCTCCGGTGATCTCGTGCACATCATCGCCGGGCCCAAGACCGCGGTGTCCTCGGTCGCGGTGACGCCGCCCAGAGCCAAGGACGATCATGGCTAAGGCGTTGCCTTCACTCGCTGCGCTCGTGCTGGTTCTCGGCGGTTGCTCGCTCGCGCCGCGCATGAAAGTTCCGGACGTACCGACCGGCGATGCGTACAAGGAAACCGGCCCATGGACGCTCGCGCAGCCGGCGGACCGCCTGCCGCGCGACAGCTGGTGGATGCTGTACGACGCCCCCGAGATCGATGATCTCGAGAAGCGGTTGATCGCCGGAAATCCCACCCTGGCGTCGGCACTTGCCAATTATGCGCAGGCCAGGGCGCTCAGCGATCAGGCCCGCGCCGGTCTTTTCCCGACGCTGGGAGTGAACGCGGGCGTCTCGCGGGCGCGCGAATCGGTGCATGCACCGCTCATCGGGGCGGCCACACCGCGCTATTACGATGACAATGTCCTCGGCGGCACGGTCAGCTACGAGCTCGACCTGTGGGGACAGATTCGCAACCAGGTCCTCGCAGGCGAGGCCAATGCACAGGCTTCCGCGGCGGATCTTGAGAGCGCGCGCCTCTCGCTGTTGGCTCAACTCGTCGACGATTATATACAGCTGCGAAGCTTCGACCGTGAGAAGGCGATCCTCGACGCTACGGTAAAGGCCTACGATCATGCGCTGACCCTCACCGAGCAGCGCCACGGCGCCGGCATTGCCCCTGGGCTCGACGTCGCGCAGGCACAAACGCAGCTCGATACCGCGCGCTCGCAAGCGGCCCAGATTCTGGCTCAGCGCGCGCTGATGGAACACGCCATCGCGGCGCTACTCGGTCTCTCGGCCTCGACGTTCTCCATCGCGCCGGCTCTGGTGGACATCAAGCTTCCGCAAATCCCGACCGGCGTCCCGGCCACGCTTCTCGAGCGCCGCCCGGACATCGCGGCGGCCGAACGGCGCATGATCGCCGCCAACGCCAACATCGGCGTCGCGCGCGCCGCGTACTTCCCCTCGATCACCTTGGGTGCCCAAGGCGGCTTTCAGAGCACGGGATTCTCGAACTGGCTGAGTGCGCCGAGCAGCTTCTGGGCCATTGGACCGAACGCCTTGCTCAGCGTATTCGACGGCGGCCTGCGTCGCGCCCAGGTCGCGCAGGCACGCGCCCAGTTCGATGCGTCGGCCGCGGACTACCGTGGTGTGGTCGTCACGGCATTCCAACAGGTCGAAGACAGCCTCGCGAGCCTCGATCACTATGACGATGCCGCCCGCGAGGAAAAGGCCGCGGTCGATGCCGCGCAACGCACGCTCGATTTCTCGCTCGCGCTCTACAAGCAGGGGGCCGCGGACTATCTCACGGTCGTGACGTCGCAGACCGCCCTATTGCAGGCCCAGCTCCAGGACCTCAATCTCGACACGCTGCAGTTGCGGGCAAGCGTCGACCTCATCCGTGCGCTCGGCGGAGGCTGGGAGGATACCCATCGGATGGCGGCGCGTTAGACGGCGGCGCCTCGGTTTACTTTGCCCTCGGCTCTCGTGTCACCGGTCGCTTCGCGCCGGCGGTCTTGAATTTCGCATAGCGCTTCAGAGCTCGCAGCGGCGACCTTCGGGGCCGACAGCTGACGCTCCGCTTCCAGCCAGTCCTTTTCGGCCGTGCCCTCGGGCCTTCCGCGGCGCTCCCACAGAAGGTACGCCAATTCTTCGACAGCGTGGGTTTCCTCGGACATGCGTTGCTCTCCGTCGATATGCCTGCGCGATGCCGACAAGTGTCGGCTGCGCAGCCGATCAATGCACGTCTGTGGCGCCCTCGAGACCGTGTAGTCCGTTGTCCTAACCGTCCCGCTCGCCGCCTGACCCGGTTCGAACCAAAACCCGATCGCCCCTGATCCGACGCATCTGAATGAGATTCAGAACTCGCTCGCATTTATGCTCTTCATTAAGATCCCGCAATCGGGCCTCCAGGACTTGGTCCACCGACATGACGCTCAGAACGCGTCCGACATCTTGCCGATCGACGATCGGTACGCTGGAGACTTGGCGCTCTGCCATCAGATTGGCCAATTCGCGCAGGGTCATATCCGCATACCCGACGATGGGATCGCCGATCATCAGCTCGGTGACGACGGACCCGCGGTTCGGGGCAAGCCGGGACGCCCGACTGATCAGTTCATGCTGCGTGAGTACTCCGATCAACCGGTCGTTGTCGTCCAGAATCGGATACAGCCGCTGACTATGCGCAAGTTTTCGCTCTCCCGACCCGCCCCATCCGTTGCACGCCTGCTGGATCGCAGCGTGGAGCGTCGCCCCGCGGCGAAAGCATAGAAAGCTGGTCGGCATGATCTCGCCGACCAGGAAAACCTCCAGTGGATCGATGGAATACTCGCGCGCCACGTGAGTTCCCTTGCGTACGACTTTCTCCGTCAGCACCGAGCGCTTGAGGACCAAGACCGACAACAGGAACGAGACCATTGAGGCGACGATCAGCGGCATGACCGCGTCCCACTGATGCGTAAGCTCCATTGCAAATACGACACCCGTCAGCGGGCTGCGCATCACCCCGCCGACGACCGCCGCGAGGCACATCAAGGCCCAGAATCCCGGCGCCACGGGTGGCAACACGTACGCCAGAAGCGAGCCTAGCGCGGCACCGATCATGAAGACCGGCGCAAGCACACCCCCCGATGTACCCGATCCGAGCGACAGACTCCAGATCGTGGTCTTCACGATCAACACCGAGACGATCAGCGATTCGGTCGCATGGCCGGCGAGCAAGGCACCGATCACGTCGTACCCGACACCAAGCGCGCGCGGCTCGAACAGGCCGCCCACTCCGATGATGATCCCGCCGATTGCCGGCCACCACATCCAGTGAATAGGTAGTTTGCGGAACGCGTCCTCGGAGACGTAGACCAGCGAGGTCGCCAGCCAGGCGACGAAGCCCCCGACGATGCCAGCGGCGGCGCACAACAGCAGGTCGAGCAGTCCCAACGCCGGCAATGCATGATTGGTAGCAAAGATGGGTGCGACCCCGAGCAGCGGCCAGCGTAATCCCGTCGAGGTCACCACCGCGATCGATACGGGTACCAGCGAGCGGGGCCGAAATTCAAACAAGAGGAGCTCCACGGCAAGCAAGATCGATGCCAGAGGCGCATTGAAAGTCGCCGCCATGCCGGCGGCCGCTCCTGAGACCAACAAGGTCTTACGCTCATCGGCCGTCAGCGAAAGTGTCTGCGCGACGAGCGACCCGAACGCACCGCCGGTCATGATGATCGGTCCCTCCGCGCCGAATGGGCCACCGGTGCCGATGGCAATTGCGGCCGACACCGGTTTGAGAAGCGCCACGCGGGGCCTGATCTTGCTGCCCCCGCGCAAGATGGCTTCAATCGCTTCCGGCATACCGTGACCCCGGATCGCATCGGATCCGAAGCGGGCCATGACACCGACAAGAAGTCCGCCCGCCACGGGTGCGGCGACGATCAGCCACCAGGGATGCGCGCCCATACCGGGCGCGGTCAAGGCAGTAGCGACGCGTTGATAGAAAACCAGATTGGTGATCAATCCAATCAGCTTCAACAGGCCATCCGCCAATACCGCCGAGACCGCACCGACCACCGCCGCGAGCCCCGCGATCATCACGATACGCGGGCTGATGGTGTAATCGCCGAGCCGCGACGGCACGCGGGGGCGCGAACTGTCAGCCTGTGAATTCATCGTCTTTCCGCCTCGTTCCTGCATTCCTTCAACATATCATGTCATGATATAATTGCCACCTCGCCATCGAGGCTGCCGGATGATCTTGGAATCTAGAAAAGCTCAGGCGCTCGATAAGCGCGACTTCGAGGCAATCTCGGAGCTGCGTTATCAAATACGCCGATTTCTGCGCTTCAGTGAGCACGCCGTCCGTCGCGCGGGCATCACGCCGCTGCAGTACCTGCTGCTTCTGCATCTGCGAGGATTTCCGGGGCGCGACCGGGCGACGATCACCGAGCTCGCCGAGCGCCTGCAGGCGAAGCATCACGGCGTGGTCGCGCTCGTATCACGCTGCGAGCAACTGGGCTTGGTGCACAAAGAGCGAAGCCGGGCCGATCGCCGCGAGGTGCACGTCAAGTTGTCCGGAAAAGGCGAGAGGAGTCTCGAAAGATTGGCTTTGCTGCACCGTGCGGAACTCAGGGCTTTGCGCGACGCATTTGGCGTGAGCGAGCTGTCCACCTTCAATGATGCGGGAGAGCGATGATGGCGAAAGAGAAACCCGACGAAGAGCCGGTCGGCCGGCTCGCCTCCTCGCCGTGCCTGATGAGCGAGCGGTGGGTGGAGGGAGTGCCCGTTTTCGATCCGCAGGAAGCCACCGACGTCGCACGCTGGCGGAAGGCGGAGCGCGCGCGGTTGCTCAAAGCGCGAGGCGAGCTGACCGTCGCGCATCGCGCGCAACAGGCAGCGCTCATCGGCAAGAGTCTCGACCTTCTCATGGCGAGCTTCGCCATCAACTCGCCGACGGTGAGTCTCTATTGGCCGATTCGCTCAGAGCCGGATCTACGGCCCTGGATGCGCTCGTTATCGGGCCAGGGGGTCCGTGTTGCCTTACCGGTGGCCCTCGCGTTGGCCGAGCCTTTGCTGTTCCGGGAGTGGCGCGAGAATGCCGAGCTTGCGCGAGGCCTGTGGAACATTCCGTACCCCGTGAACGGGAAGGTGGTGACACCCGACATCGTCATCGCACCCCTCGTCGGGTTCGATCCATGCTGCTACCGGCTCGGATACGGCGGGGGTTTTTTCGATCGGACGCTGGCGATCCTTGATCCCAGGCCGTTCGCGATTGGCGTGGGCTACGCGGAGGGCGAGCTGCGCACGATATTCCCGCAGCCCCACGACATTCCGATGGACGCGGTGATTACGGGCGCTACGACGCGGCGGCGATCCTGACTTGCCATTCGAGTGCGCGCGCCGGCGTGCACTCATTTGGACCGGAACGCCCCCGCGAGCAGTTTGGATTGACACGCTGAAACTGTGACCCAGCACGCCGGCCGTTTCCGGCAGGGTCTCAACGCAGCGATAACTCCATCTCCACGGCGCCGTTTTTCGGTTTCGCTTTGTCGCTCACCACGAGAAAGATGCGTGCCGGATCGATCTCGGTATCGGTGAGCAACGCCCGCTGCAGCGTCAGCGCGCGCTGCTGGCCGAGGGCGGTCAATTGCTCCTCGCCCACCGTGACGTGCCCACGCAGCGCCGTGTTCAGGAAATCGATCTTGGCGGCGATGAGATCGGGCTTCTGCTTGATGGCCGTCACCGAGTCCGGGTACTTCGGTTCGCCGCCGAAGTCTTGGGCATAGAGCCGTCCAAGAAGGTCGAGCTTGGCCGCCGGATCGAGCTGATCGAACGATGGTGGCGTGGACGAGGCGGCGCCCTTATGCGCGCCCTTTGGGGTCTCAGTCTGCATCTGCGCGATTTGCGAATCGAGCGTCGTGGCGATGAGCGCCGGCCGGTCGAGCTCGGGTACGGTGGCGATCGGTATTTCGAGCTTGATTTGAGGGCGCGCCTGCATTGCTTTCACGAGCGACTTGACCTTGTCGGACTGCGCCGCCGTCAGCTCCTTCGAGCCCGGCTGAAAATCGACGAACTGAAGGTCGGGGCCGGCGCCGAACAACGATCCGAGCAAAGCGAAGGGTGCGGTCACCGCCTTTTCCAAAATATTGACCAGCACCTTCCAGATGATCGGACCCAAGCGGAACTTGGGATCATCGAGCGAGCCAGTCACCGGCAGCGGCAGGTCGATGACACCGTTGCGATCCTTGAGCAACGCGACCGCCAGCTTGATCGGCAGGGAAACGGCGTCCTTGCTCGCGGTTTTTTCACCGAATTCCAGTTGGTCGATGACGATGTGATGCTGCGCGTCGAGCTGACGCCCGACCACCTTGTAATGCATCTCGGTCGACAGCTTGCCCTTCGCGATGTTGTAGCCGGCCCACTTTCCGGAATAGGGATTGAAGATACTCAGCTCTATGTTCCGGAAATCCATGGTGAGGTCGGTATACAGCGCCGCGCTCAGCACATTGACCTCCCCGGTGATCGATACCGGTGAGAATTGCTCGACGTTGCCGTGCAAATCCACCTTGGCGCGCGAGTTGGGGTTCGAGGAGAGTCCGAGCACCGTCCCTTCGAGACCGCGCACACCGGCCGAGAAATTCGGTTTGACCGAAAGATCCGTGAAATCGAGCCGCCCCGCCTCAAGACGGATCTTCTTAATAGCCATGGGGCTGGATGGCTGCGCGGGGGCGGGCTTTACTTCGACGACCTTGACGGTGACCGCCTTGCTCCCTTTCGGCTTCGGCCGTCGAGCTCCAGCCGCCGGCGCTGCCGCTGTGGGCAGGGTCTCTGCGGATGCGGGCTCAGCGGCTCCCGGTGTCTTGAGCACCCGCGCAACATTCAGGGTCGCGTCCGGCTCGATGATGACCCGTGCATAGGGCTTGCGCGCCACGATCTCGGCGATCATGACTTGCTGGGGTCCCTGCTGAAGATCGATCCCCCGGACATCGAGACGTTCCCAGTTGATCAGATCATCGTGAAGCGCGGCATCGACCGTGTGTAACTTCTCGACGTACAGGTCACCCGCGAGTTTCAGGGTCGGCTTGACGCCATAGGTCACCTGCACGGCTCCGCCCAATTTGCCGCTGCGCAGAATCAAGGCGGTGCGTTGCGCGACATAGGGCTGTGCCGCCGTGAGGTCGATGCCGGCCAGCTTCAGCTTCACGGTAGCCGCCAACGGCTGCGGCGTGATCTGCCCGTCCACGGCGAGCGAGCCTGTCTCATTGACCTTGGCGTCGAGCGCCACCTTGACGGGCTTCGACATGTCGAGGCTCGCGCCATTCACCGTGAGCGATAGCGGCGCGAGCAGCACTTTCGCAGCCGGTTGAGTCGTCCGGTCCTCGGCTGAAATCTGGGCCTCGCGAACCGCAAATTCACGCAGATTGACGGTCCAAGGACTCGTGGCGGTCGCGCTCGCGGTGGCGGTCGCCGCCGGTGCGGCAGCCGGCGCGGCTCCCGGGTGTGCTGCCGGCAGCGCGAGCTTGAGCAAATTGACCGCCCCGCCGGGCTCGAGCCAGGCAAGCACTTTCAACCCGGTCAGCGACAGGGAATCGATGCTGGCCGAATGTCGCCCGAGATCCACCGCAGCGTCGGTCATGTCCAGCGCCGGCAGGCTGACCCAGTCCGTGTCCGAATCCTTCGGCCGGACGGCCAGGTCGGCCACCGTGGCCTTCGAAACATTGAGTGCCATGTTCACTTGATCGGTCAGCGAGAACTTGTAGGTCGACTGTACGTCGATGGTGCCGGACGCCACCACAAAGTTGAGCTGATCCTCGAGATACGTCCAAAGCGTGCGCGCTTTCAGGCCCTCGATATGAAGCTCGCCCTCCGATGAGACGGGTTGGAGCGACAAATGCCCATGCCATTCAACACGCTCGCCGAGTTTGGAAGCGCCGGTGAACATGAAAAGACCGCCGGCAACGCCGGTGGTGAAATCCTTGAGCTCGAAGGTGATCGGCTCGATGCGCGCCGCAAAGAGCGACGGACGGCTCCGATCCTCGTAGCTCACCGAGCCCTGCGTCACTTTAAAAGACGCGATCCGCACGCCCGGGAGCGGCGAGCTTTTGGCCGGCGGTCGCGCGGGGGGTGGGGACGGCTTGGGCTTGAGCGCCATCAGGTTGATCACTCCGTCGGGAGCGACCACCGCATTGAGGACAGGGGCGTCGAGCTCGATATGGCTGAACGTATACGCACGATGCCACAAGGAGGAAAAATCGAAGCCGACGAACAGCCGGTCGAACCCCAGCAATTTTGCGCCGCCGTGGTCCGCGAGGGCGAAGTTCCTCACGTCGAGCTCGAAGCGAAACGGGTTGATGTGGATCTCGCCCACGGACGGCGTGACGTTCAGGGTCTTCGGGATCTCCTCGAGGAGCTTGGCGCGAAGGATCTTGGGCGCGATCACGAACCCGGCGAGGGCGTATAAGCCGACGACCGCAGCCACGATCGCCACGATGCGCGCAACCCTCGTCCCTAAGAAACGCAGCACGCTAAGCACCTCGCCCCGCCGCCCGATCGGCGTGCCCTACCTTCCGAGTGTAGCAAAAAGACGCTTGATCGCTCGCAGCATTCAAGCGGCCCGCAGGCGCTAACCGCTGGCCGCGCGAACCCCGGGTTCGGGAGGCAGTGCACCGAAAGTTACTTCGAGGGCTGCCCGGTCCCACTGCGCCGTCACGGCCGCGGCCTCGTAGGTGCTTTGCAGAAACGACAGCAACGAGGCCTGCGGATCCGCCGCGCTCCGGACTTCCTCGTAGGGCAGCAGAAACTCCCCGAGTTGCGCATCGAAAAAAGCACCCTTGGGAGCCACCGGGACATTCCTGAATCCATCCGGCGAGGGGTAGGCATAAGAGTAAAAGGCGGCATAGTCGATGCCACCGCCACCGGGCCAGAAGCCCGCGCTGCTCACCTCGTGCGAATACGCCTCGGTCATGACCGCCGTCGAGAGACCAGGAACCTTGCTCGTGAATGGCGGCGCGCGCCGGCCGGAGAAGCGAGTGACGGCCAGATCGAAGCTCCCCCAGAAAAAATGAACCGGGCTCGCCTTGCCGATGAATCCGCTGCGGAATTTCTTGAACACGCGATCCACTTGCACCAGAGCGCGCCAAAATCGGTGCGCGGCGTCGGGATCGTAGGCAGCATGAACCGTATCGTCGCTGAACGAGAGCGCGTCCGGAATCTCACAGGGCCGCTCCCTGATTTGGACCTCGATCCCAAGATCCGCAAGCGACCGCATGACCGCGGCGTAAAAATCGCAAACCGGCTGAGGCACCAGCCGGATGCGCCGGCGCCCTCCGGTGCTCACGTCGATGTCGAGCGTGTGATCGATGAAATCAAATCGGATCTCGAAGTCCTCGTTCTGGTAAGGGATGACCGAGGTCGACAGCCCGCGCGCGGTCACGTAGAGCGGCACGTGCCAGCTGTGATTGAGCCACGGGGTCAGCTTCAAACGGATCTTGCCCACGATCTGAGACCACAGGTGCAGGGTGTCGCACGTTGGTTTCCACGCCGGGTAAGGAAGCGGAGGCCACGCTGCGTCGCTGGACATGAGACGCACTATACGGCAATGGCCTTGGAGCTTTCAAAGGTTGGGCTGTATCGACGTGCCCAATAAAGTCACCCGAACGCAGCACGCGTTCGCAGCCAGTGCTTTCCAGCGACACGATTTTCTGCCACTCTTTGATGCGCAGCGCCCGCGCGCGGTCAGGGGCAAACCATTGAATCCAGCTAATGTGTTCTTGGACGTTCAAGTGAGCCGGGGCCGGTACGGGCAAGGCGTACGCGGAGAGGGCAATGAGCGCGCGTGAAGCTTTCAAGCGCCTGAGCGGATCTCAGCGGATCAACGGTCAATTGGCGCGCGCGATGGGAGGCGTATCGCTCGCCGTCATCGATCCTGCGACCGAGGAGCAAATCGGGGAGATTGCCGAGGCAACCGCCGAAGACGTCGCTCTGGCCGTGAGTGCGGCCAACGAGGCGCAGCGCAGCTGGCGCAAGGTGAATCACCACCGGCGCGCAGAATTGCTGCATGAAGTCGCGCGCCGCGTGCTGGCCGATCGTCCGCTCGTCGCCGAGATGCTGACCCGGGAAATGGGCAAGCCGTTCAAGGAATCGGCCGACGAGGTGTCGTGGTCTGCGAGCGCCATCGACTACTACGCCGAAGTCGCGCGTCATGAGAACGGCAAGGTTTTGGGTCCGTCCGTGGACGGTCAATTCCATTTTACGACCAAGGATCCCTTGGGCGTGGTCGTGATCATCCTGCCGTTCAACTATCCGCTGTGTCTTCTCTGTTGGCAGGCGGCTGCCGCGCTCGCCAGCGGCAACGCGGTCATCGTCAAGCCCTCCGAGCTGACCTCGCTGACGACACTGCGGTTCATCCAGGCGTTCGACGCGTTGCCGCGCGGTCTTGTGCAGGTGATTACCGGTACCGCCGGCGCGGGCAGACACCTGGTCGAGCACCCCGAAACCCACATGGTGGCGTTCACGGGCGGAATCGAGACCGGTCGACGGATTGCCGAAGTCTGCGGACGGCTCTACAAGCGGAGCCTGATCGAGACCTCGGGCAATGATCCGTTCATCGTCATGCCATCGGCGCCCATCGATGTCGCCGCGCGCGGCGCCGCATTCGGCGCCTTTCTGAACTGCGGTCAGGTCTGCGCGGCCGCTGAGCGCTTTTACGTGCACGAGAAGGTCTATGAGGAGTTCATGGATCGACTCGTTCGCCACGCGCGCGAGATCCGCGTCGGCAACGGTCTTGAGAAAATCGACATGGGACCGCTCGCATCGCAGCGCGAACTGAAGCGCTATCTGGCGCTGCTCGAGCCCGCAAATACCGGCGGTGCCAAGGTGCTGGCGGGCGGCGGTCGCCCTGCGCATCTGACGAAGGGCTGGTTCGTCGAGCCGACGGTCCTCGGCGAAGTCTCGCCTGACGCGCCCATCATGAACGATGAGACATTCGGACCGGTCGCTCCGGTCTGCGCCGTGAAGAGTTTTGACGAGGCCGTGGCGCTTGCGAACCGCTCGCGCTATGCCTTGGGCGCGACGATTTATACGATGGATCTCGATGAGTCGATGCGCGCGGTCAATGAGATAGAAGCCGGCATGGTCTGGGTGAACGCGCCGTTGCTGGACAATGACGCCGGTCCCTTTGGTGGCCGCAAGCAATCGGGGATGGGCCGTCAGCTCGGCTCGGAGGGCTTGGATACCTTCCGCCACACCAAGCTCGCCATGATCGACCACGGCGCGAAGGCCCACGACTTCTGGTGGTTTCCCTACGCGGACTCGGAGTCGTTCCCCGGTCACTCGCTTGATTGAAGAAGGACAGCTGTCGCCCGAACTCGAGGCGCGGATCGAGGACCTCGAGCGGGACCGCGAGCCGTCGGACTTTGATGCGCGGAGTTGGATCTTGATGATCCTGTTCGGCGTGATGCTGCCGCTCGCACTGCTGGTGATCGGCTCTCGCCTATGAGCGCCGGCTCGAGCGTCCCGGCCGATGAGAGCGCGTGGCCGATGCTGCCGCACGAGCGCACGTGGGGAGCTGCACGGCTGACGTTGACTCTCGCGACCACTGCCGCGGCGACGTGGTGCTATCTGATCGGCGAATCCGTGGGCAGCTATCTCGGATTCGTCAAGGGCGGTCTGGCACTGACCGCGGGCTGCTTTATCGGAATGCTTCTCGTGCTCCTCGCAGCCGGTCCGGTGTGCCTGCGTTTCGGCATCGACTCGATCGCCGCCAGCAAGCCGCAGTTCGGTACGCGCGGCTGGATAGTGCCCGCCGTGCTGCAAGGCATATCGATTATCGGGTGGAACTCCCTCTTGATCATTTTCTTTGCCAAATCCGCAGTTCAGCTGGCGGTGGCGCTCGGGCTGCTCGATGCCGGTGCGCGGAGCGCCCTCCTCGTGCCTTTGCTCACACTCGTGGCCTGCGGCGCCATTTTTCTTGCGTTGCGCCGCGGCGCAGCCGGCGTCTCGTTGGTCTCGAACATCCTTTTCATCCACGTGTTCGTGGGTATTTGGATGCTCTACCTGTTGGTATCCCATCGCTGGCCCGAGCTCATCTCGGCGCAGCCCGCCTACGCAAGTGCCCAACCCCGATGGAACTACACCACCGGTGTCGAGCTCGGCATCGGCGCAACCTTATCGTGGTGGCCCTACATCGGCGCCATGATTCGCATGGCGCCGAATGGCCGCACCGTGGTGTTGCCGGTGATGCTCGGGATGTGCGCCCCGGTCCCTGTCTTGAGCCTCATTGGACTTGCAGCGGTGCTTGTTCTCAAATCCTCCGACCCGGCTCAGTGGCTGCGCACCGTCGGCGGCCCCACGTACGCGATCATTTCGCTTGCCTTCGTAACGGCAGCGAATCTCGGCACCACCACGGCGGGCATCTACGCCTCGGCCATCGGCCTGCGGAACTTCCGCGCCTTGCAGCGACGCTCATGGGCCGCCCTGCTCTTGATGACCATCGCCCCGGTGGCTCTGGTGGGCGCTTTCATTCCGGAGCTGTTCTTCGCCAAATTTGGCAACTTTCTCGCGCTGATTGCGGTCGCTTTCGCGCCGATCTGCGGAATTCAAATCGTCGACTACTTCGTTTTGCGACGCCGCCGCGTCGATGTGCGCGCCATCTACACCGCTCGAGGCGATTACCGGTTCTGGGGCGGCTTCAATCCGGCCGCGATCATCGCACTGGCCGTCGGTTGCTGCGTGTACATCGGTTTATTGAATCCCCTGAGTTACCAATCGAACGCGCTTTATTCCTATCTGACCGCCTCGCTTCCGGCGGCGGCTGCGGGGGCGCTCGCCTATTGGTGCGGGGGATTACTGGTGATGCGCGCCGGCCGCGGGGGCTATCCGCCCCGGGTCTGAAGTCTCTGCGAACCCGAGGAATTCCTCACTTCACTTTCTCCAAGTCCTCGAGGCGGATCGGGCCGTACGAACTGGTGAAGGCGAGCGCAGCTCCTGCGCTCGCCTGCGAGACGCCCGTGATGCGATGCTCGCCCGCGCGAAATCTCTCCTGCCGACCGCCGCGCTCGATCAGCAGCAGTCCTTTCTCGGGGAAGAACGCATATCGCGTGGCGTCTTGGGCTCCGCTCGACGAGGGATCACCCAGATCGTCAGGTGCACTACGGCTCGATCGAAGGCGGCTACCGCGACCTCTGCAACCGCTGTTTTAACGAGGAAGTCGCAGCAGCGGGCGGCATCGATTTCTCCCACGTGCAGTTCGAGCCGCTCGAGATCACCGATGCCGCCGGGGCAGCCCACCGATTTCACTTCGAGGTACACCTGCTCGGCGACCGGGTGTCCCTCGAGGCCTTCGAACTCGTGGACGACGCGCCAGGAGGCTATCAGTTTCAGGTGCTCGGCGACGCGGAACAGGATCTATTCGAGCTCATGGGCCAAATGGTCCCCCGAATCCGCCGCTCGCTCGCTCAGCCGCACCTGAAGACCGAGCCCCACATGCCTGGATTGCACATCGCCGATCTCCTGGTGCGCGGGCGCATCATCTGGGACGACAATGAGGACGGCCGCCTCCCCATGCTCGTGATCGATGGAAAAGAGATTTCCTCGGAACGCTTCGGACGGATGGTGATGGGCTTCGAGGGTTGGCAGTTCCGGTTCGAGATCCGGGATAGAAGCGAGGGGGTGTAACCGACATTGCTCAGAACCAAACGCCGCTTCGCGCACTCAGACTCTGTGGCCTCATAACGTAGCCCTGGGAGGATTCAAATGGCCAAAGTCTTCAGTCTGCTGGTCATCATCGCGATCGCCGTCGCCACCGTCCCCCTCGCCCGCAGTTTCGGTACGCCCGACCGTTGGTACAGCACTTGCCGTCCTAGACCTCCCCCTTCCGAGGGGGACATTACTGGTCATGATTCCGAACTCCGTGTCACTAGGATCAAGCGACTGGGAGGATGAGCGAACGTTTCGCCGTCGGCCGTAATCGCCACGGGCGAAGTCACGTGAGATCTATCCGAATATTTAGGTCTTCCCCGCCGGGCCGCGGGCGTATTCAGCGCCCGTGCATTCGCCCTGGATGGCGCTCATCTGACTTACGGGTGACCATTAGACGCTGCCATCGGAAAGAAACTGGCGTCGTCATAGTAGTCGTGAAGTTCTTTAATCTGACCGTTTTCAATCACGGCGACGGTCGCGCCCCGGCCGGCGACCTTCACGGCCGCCAGGTGCCTGCCGTCGGGACCCTGGCCGGTAAAAGTAGAGGTCCAACTCCACTCTGCCGCCACGGTAGAACCCGACTGTATCGCGCTCGTTAGCTGCCAGTTGAAGTCAGGCTCCTTTTCGATTACCCCACGCAAGAAACGCTTGACCGCCGCAGGCCCCACGCCCCGAAATCGCGCCGCGAAATCCTCATAGACTCCTTGCGGGGCGACGAGCCGGTCGAGCGCCGCAAAGTCGTGGCGGTTAAAGGCGGTCATCAACGCTTGCAGCACCGCTTGTGGTGATTCACTTGTTTTCGCCTGCGAATCGTAATTCGCCGGCGACGCCGTCTTCATACAGAAGACGGTGAGCGCCAATGAACAGGAGGCTAGAAATAAGCCCTTTCTCATAGTGAATACTCCTTTCGGCCCATCTCGTGGGATAGTGCCGCTAACTTCTCCCCGCCGGCAATTCTACCCCGCCCCTCGTATACCCCGGCGGCGAATAAAGATTGAGCGTCTTGAGCGGCGTCTTCCCCGTGTTGCGGATCTCGTGCCGCTCGCCGTGCTCGATCAAGATGAGCGAATGCTGCGCGATCGGGTGCCGCCGGCCGCCCACGATCGCGACCCCACGGCCTGATACCACAAAGAGCCACTGATCCGCGCCGCGATGCCGGTTCGCAGGTCCCCCTTCCGAGTCCCCCGGGGCAATGACCATCTGCGCCGCCTGCACCCGCTGGTTGCCCAACACCACCTTAAATCCCTTGCCGAACTGCAACGTTTTCTTTTGCATGAGCTCTCCGATGCTTCATATGCGACGATCTTAGCGGATCGCTCAAGAAGATATCGCAAGGGAAGCGCGCCGTGTTCCCAGGGCCAGCTGCCTATCTTATCGGGGGGTAGAAATCCGCCGAAGCCGTTTGCACCAAGGTCGCAAGACGGACATCCATTGCCCTTGCCAATACATCGATCGAGGGGTGATTGAACTGTCTGAACACGCTGGAGGGCTGGTCGTAATCGACTTTGACGTGACCCGCTGAGTCGAGAAACACCAACATAGGAAACGGTGTGTACAGCGCGGTACGAATATCGTGCTGAGCCATCCGTGCCATGTCCAGCGGATTACCGATGACATACAAGCGGGCTTTGCGCACAGATCCCATAGACTTTAGAAGCCCTCCCTGATCGTAAGTGGCAAAAACCATGAGGCTGCGCGCAGCCTCTGGCGACTCTGTGGTGCCCTTTGCAGGACGGGCGGTGGCGCGCTCCGCAAGAACATTCTCGTAACTGATTCCGGTGGGCCGCTCTAGCTGTTTCTCCAACTTCACGGTGAAGTCGTCAAAACTGTTGCCCGGAGCGTAGCTGATGTGATTGATGGTAGAAGCCCGCATGGCGAGGCTACGGAACGTATTTTTATCTTTCGAATGAATTACCGGCTGCAGTCACTTGAAATGCGATGCCGCGACCGAGCTGAGGGCGCCTCCATATTTGCCCAGCAGCTTGATCGTGGTCGGGTCAATCCGCAGGAGGCTGGCGCGATGATCAGCGCTATCGGTACGGCGAACGATGATTCCTTGATCGATGAGTCGGGCGAGCTTACGCCGCACCGTGTTGCGTGAGCAGATGTTCAAAAGGAAGAGCTGTTTGATGCTGATGGGCTCGCCCTGCTCTTCGCCGTAGCCAACCTCGATGACAATGTCGAATTCAAGCATCGACTTGAGAAATGGCAGCTGAAGCTTTTCGTAATCCCTGATCTTTTTCAGTCCGGCGAAAAGCTTCATTTTTGTTTGCCCAAAATCGCAACGAGGCATCATGTGAGCCTGTCGACGCAGAGGCAAGCACAATTAGGTCCCTTTTTGGAACGGTCGCTCTCGCTCCGGCGCCACCCGTAGCCGTTACGCTACGACCGACGCCTGGGCCCGCGCTTTTGCTTCTTCCATTTTCGTAAATGTCGGGGCGAGCCGGGCTTGGATTCTATGAACACGACCCTGAGCGCGTGTTTGTACGCCTCGTCCTGGGACGCGGGGTTCGGCGTGACATCCGCGCCGGTCTCGTTCGGCGCCTCGTTGGGCGGCGCGGATTGATCGGTCGTGGGTGGTTTCTCGGCCATTTTCATCTCCTGGGACAGGACCTCGGCGGCCGTGAGATTGGAATTGGCATGGACCCTTGAGCGGATAGTCGCAGTGTCGACGAAATTCCCAGCTGGCGCTCAGTGCTCCCGATCGACTGACAGCGATCGACCCCGGAGCCGGCCCGAGCGCGAAAAAACTCATGCCTTGTTTTTTCGCCGTCGCCGAGAGGGACTCGAGTTCACCGCGGTCGAAGTCTGCGGAAGGCTCGACTGAATCAAGGCCGCACGCTGCTCGCGACTGAGCGGCATCGCGGATGCTTCGGCGAGCGCTTCCTCCTCCACCGTGTCGGGCTCCAGAGTCGCGGGGGCGGTCGGACGGAATGGAAATACATCGCCGATCTTTCCTGCGGAAACGAGCTCGAGGAGTTCCGCCTCGGGGTACGTACTCAAGCGCGTGACGGCTTCGACGACGGCCCCGAGGGTGGCCGGCGCGTTCGCTTCTAACTTTAGGAATTCACTCATAAAATTCACCGTCGGTTCAGGAATCTTTGGCGTGGATCTGAAGGAAACGGTCTACGCGCTGGACACCACGACGATCGACTTGTGCCTGTCCGTCTTTCCGTGGGCGCGGTTTAGCAGTGCCAAAGGCGCGGTCAAGCTGCACACGCTGCTCGATCTGCGCGGCAATATCCCGGTTTTTATTCATATCAGCGACGGCAAAATGCACGAGGTCAACATCCTCGATCAACTCGAGCCGGAGCCTGGGGCTTTCTACATCGTGGATCGCGGCTTCTTGGATTTCGAGCGGCTGTTTCGCTTTCACGAAGCGGGCAGCTTCTTTGTCACGCGCGGCAAGGCGAATCTGAAAGCGCAGCGTCGCTACTCCCATCCGGTGGATCGCGCTACCGGATTGATCTGCGATCAGACGATCGTGCTCACGGGATTTTACTCGCACAAAGGCTTCCAGACGCCGCTGCGGCGCATTCGACTCAAAGATCCGAAGACTGGGAAGCGGCTGATCTTCTTGACCAACAACTTCGCGCTGCCCATCGCCTATAACACATCCATCTGCCAGCACAACGGACGGAATCGCGAGGGGTCCGAAGGCCATCGCCGACCGCGCGCGATTAGTCGCCCTCCCCCGCCGCGAAAACCATCTCGCGCTGGTCAAGCGCCATTATGCGAACACCCGCGCGAACATTCTCTACGCCCACCTCGACCCCCGCGGTCGCGGCCGTGTCCAGGTCGCCCGCCGAGCTCCCCCTCCTCTATCCCAAAGCCCGCCGCGCGACACCCCCGGACGTGCGCTTTCCCCCGCCCGTCGATGACGATCAGCCGGGGGACGCCTCGCCGGGCGCCGCCGCGCCGAAACGCGAGTGGGAATCGAAACTCGAGCCCCAGCCCTTCCTGGAATCGCTGCCGGTGTATCGATACGCACGACCATGACCGTTGACTCTTGGATTCGAGCTGCAAGTCCCGGCCGATTTGCTTGGATGGACATCTTGATACATGCTTCGGTAGACAGGTCGCGACCCCTCTGCCACCAGTGACGAGTGGCACCTATCAGGCGTTTCAGCTGGCAGTCGAAGTGGGCGATAATGCCGCAGGGAGAACAAGGAGCACCGGCAATGCCAGGATACTCAGGAACCCCGCTGGTGAAGAAGCTTGGTGTCAAAGCGGGGTGTGCGATTCACACGATCGGCGCTCCTCCCGACTATCGTTTACTGCTAAAGCCGCTACCGGTAGGCGTTAAATTTAAGCGGGTCGTCGATAGGTCAACTGACATTGTGCATGTCTTCGCGACCGAAAAGGATCGACTTGCGAAGATACTGGTGGCGCTCCGCGAGAACCTCGCACCGAACGCAACAGTCTGGGTGTCGTGGCCTAAAAAGGCATCGCATGTGCCTACGACCATCACCGAACGAACCATCCGCGAGCTTGCGCTTCCGATCGGTTTCGTTGACGTCAAGGTGTGCGCCGTCACTGAGGTTTGGTCTGGCTTGAGGCTCGTCGTACGCAAGGAACTCCGGTAGCAATATGCCTACCGGTCTATCGCTATATGCGATCCCGGTAGCGATTGAACTCGCAACCTTGGAAATGGCGATTGCCCTCATAGGCTGAGAGAACCGTCCCACTGCTAAACTACTCTTGGCGACTACTGTCGCCTAGCCGCGCGCGCGGCAAGCGGCGTCCGCCTCCCCTCCCCACGTTGGCGATCACCGCAACCGCGCGCCACAATTCGGACAAAGCGCTGAAAGAGAAGAACGCCCTGGCCCAGCGGCTGATAACTGCGTTGCCGTAGCGTTAGCGAAGTCGCGCAACGCAATTGACGCCCAGGCACCAGACGACAGGGATAATGATGGTGGCTCTGACAGGAGTGCCGCCTTTGGTGGCTGGAAAGAAGCGAACATCCGCAGGAAATGCATTGCTACAGGCCTCATCGAGGCGCGGAAAGCCGCTCGATTCAACCAAGTGGCTTGCCGAGACGCTGCCATCTGACTCGATCGTTACCGACATCTTGCAAATCCCTTCTTCGGGAATGGCTAGCGACTCCCTTGGATAATATGCCTGACCAATATGCGGCAGATGATTGGGGTCAAGGCGGGGAGATGTACGTTCGGCCGGATTCCCTATGTCGGCGGGCATTTCTTGATGCCGCGGCGTAGTCGTTGTTGCACAACCCGCATGAAGCGCAGTGAAGATTGCAATGACAGCAATACCACTCCATCTAATCGTGTGCGTCCATGATCGCATCTCTTCGGGAAGGTTCATTGAAATTCGCCCGGACACAGGCCGACCGGTGGGATCTCTTCTAGAAATGCGGGATGCGGCGGCGGCAACTGCGCCAGATAGTGCTTCAGGCTCGCATGCAGGCTGGAAGTCCGTTTTTCGTAGGCACGCCCATACGCCTTCACGTCCGCACCGGAAGGGACGAGGTCAGCGGAGAACGTAATCAATGCGCAGCGCTTCGCAGCGATGACTCGAACTTCGTCCCCATTAGCGCGCTGAAACACGGCCATCGGCAGGTGTTCACTCGACATCTCTCGGGGTAGCGACTCGGCAAACCCCATGCGGGCCAGCTCCGGAATGACCGTGTCCAACACATCGGTGCCCGTCTCGCCGGCGACATAAAAGCCAAACGTCGGCAGTGACGACTCTCCGGAATCCGCAAAGCTTGCCGTGCTGGCAAACGACCACACTGTAAGCGCGATCGGCAACAGTCTCATGACGCCTTCCATGGAATCGCCTCCGAGCACGGACCGAGCAAGCGGCATTGTATACCCCTCTGTTTCTGGTAATCGATCTCTAGTCCGCCTCGTCAGGTACCGTGTCCGGCAGTCCGAAACGCTGCTTCAGAAACTGCCGTGAGGTACCGATGGCCGTCCGAGGTACGATCATCCATCGGGCATCCGGCGGCCGAAGATGGCGCGCCGATATGGATCCGGCAGGAGAAATCGTTGTTATACCTAGCTCTGGCCCTTCGGCTGGCATGCTTCGCATTTTTTTGGCTGGGGGCGCCTGTATTGCTCGCGGCTCGTGCACGTTTCCACGTGCCGTGGTGGTTCGTCATCGCGTCGGCTACGGTCTTAGGCTGGATCCTCACCAACGGCGCTGTGTTCTTTCAGCATCGGGTGATCGATGAAGCCCTTAGGCGAGAAAGCAGCTGTTTCAACGATTTAATTCACCAAGACCAGAAGGGCACCGGCGTCCTTAGGGGCGACGGGATGGTCGAAACGGAAGTCGAGAATCCCTGCGGCGGAGGTGATTTTCTCGTGGATCGCTACAAGCCCTTCAAGGGCCTGCTTTACGGTCCCCTTTATTTACTCTGCTGCTCGCTGCCGTACTGGCTGATCGTGAGACGGCGCGCCTCGACAGGCACTAAGCGCCAAATTGCTTTGCTCGGCGTCGCGGTCTTGGTGATTGAATGGGCTGCTATCGTCGGCGAATGCATCCGTCCAGGTTACTTTGACCAAATGTGCGAAAATGCTGATCCATACCTATGGCCGCCACTCACTATCGCGGCAGCGGCTATCGTCTCCTGGGTTGTTACCACTCAACTGCTACAATGCATCGGCCGGCGCGCTTAACCTAGAATGCCACGTTTCCCCGATTCTGATCGTCGCAAAACGCGTCGTTGGTCACCGAAGAATTCCCCGATAGACACTACGATCGGGGCATGAGGAGATCCTTGCAGAAAAAGTGGGTTGCCTTTATGGCAGCAAGTGCGTTGGTGGCCTCGTGCGACACGAGCGCCCCCGGTGACATGCATCTGGTGACCGGCGACACGGTTTCAGTCTTTGCCACCCAGAAAGACTCGATCACGCCATCCACCGGCACTCGTCTGACCATACTGAAGCCTGATGCGATTGTCCCCGTGATTGCCTGCATCGATGAGGCGGACTATTCGATTTACAAAATTCAATTGCCAGACGGAAGGTCCGGCTATGTGAGTGATGGCGACTATCGGCTACTGGATAGGCAATACAGTGATTCGGCGTGGTGCGGTGCCAAGCCACGCAATTCTCGATGGCAGTTGGGCTGGGCGAACTGCCAAGGGCCCGACTTCAAGAAAATCGCGCAGAATACTGAGACCGGTCCGGGCCCCGAACTTCCCGTCTTCAAGCTCAACCAGCAATTTGTCTTGGCCGTTCCGAAGAAGTATTTGCCGAACGCCGGATCACTGGGCCACGAGCCTCGCACCTGCACGAAACTCAGCGATCTACTCACGCATCAGTACCTCTATTTCTTCGTGCTGGGCGACTGGTCCTCCGGTGCTAAACCAAACAATGTGATTTCGGCCAACGTCCCACAAGCAGGCGTTCGATCCGAGTGGCTCACCGTGCGGCTTGACCGAGCACCTCCCGAGCCACAGCGGTCTGTCGAGGAACGCAAGAGTGGGGAGAAACTTGGCCGACAGCGGGACGAGGAGTTTGCCCTCGCAGCGCAAGAAACTGATGGCTTAAGATGCGACTATTGGTGCGAAGGCTTCAACGGTTTCGAAACGGTGCACCTGAGGTACTGGCAGCGCGATGGTTTTGTCCAGATCCATGCGAGCTACGAGTCAAAGCGGTACGGTGGGCTCCTCGTGTATTGGACGACCAACGTTCGTGACCTCTCTCAGTGGCAATCTATCGAGCACGAGATCTGGAAGCTGGTCGCCGACTGGAGCGTCCTAGGCAACACCTAGCTGCACCGTATTCGAAACTCGCCGAAAGGCCGGCTCTTTTGCAGATCTGCCGCTCGAGCCGGCAAGACCAAGGCTCGGTGCTTACTAAACAGAACCCCGCGACAACCCGCCCTTCGTCGCCGCTCCATTGCCGTTTTATATGGGATATTCCAAATCGCAGCCAGACCGGAGAAGACCAATGGGATCGATCTTTGCTACCAAAAACTCCGCGATCATGATTGCCTTAACCCACCTTTGGGTGGTCAGCTCCGCGACCGGTGAGGCATCCGAAAACGAGACTGCCGAGATAGATCCTGTCTGCAAGACAAGCGCAGAGCTCGGAGAAGGTCCTGGTGGCAAGCTCGAGACCAAGGCCCTGCCCTCGCAATTCAAAGAGTTCTTGCCTTTCATCCACAGCGACGAGCGGCTATTGATGGTGGCCTGCATGACAGTGCCCGAGCGGCCGGGGATCCGATATCTCATGGCAACGAAAGCACCCAGGAAGGTAGGCTCCGTATCCATTCTCGATCGGGAGCCAGACGGTTCGCTTCGCCTGGAGGCGGTCAACCACACCGTCGTACAAATTGATGGCGACGAGGGCTCCGGCGAGGCTGGTCGGTTTCACTCGGTTTGGAGCACGCTGCCCGGTGTTTTCCTAATTAGCAATTCCTCCGGAGATCGGTGCAACTACACCGAGCGGTACTTTGAGTTCCTGTATTCCCCTGCGACAAACTCGTGGCTGTTAAACTCCACAATGACCAACCACGCGGGCGACGATGCGAAAGGCAACGGCAGCACGACGCGGACCGCCGACGATTTCGGACAAATCACATTCACCCAATTCGACGGCCGAAAATACGGCATCATCGAATACTCCCAGTCGAGGGGCTGACGCCGCGAACTCGAGAGTAATAACATGCCCATGAGAATGCGCCTCTGGACCCCCGCGGCTACAAAAGCCAATCGAAGCTCCGGCAATGACAAATCTGGAGCGTCCTCGGCACTCCCACCCGTCGGAGCCAAACAGTAATTAGTCGGCAAACAAAGCCGTGCGCCTTGTTACCCTCGTCGCGGAACCTCGATACGACTCACTTTTTGATTGCCAATCCGTGCCTTACACTGCCCACCGCATAGCACATTCAAGGCATGTTCAGTGCCAGGTTCAGAAATCCTTGTCGACATCACTCGGATTGGAAGTTAGCGCGCACGGCGTTTTGCAAAGGGGTCGCTCGGTCCCTCCTGTGGATTGCTGGTGGATACCTCACTGGTCAGAGCAAGTCCGTCGACCTGTGTAGGGTACCGCCTTACTCACGCAATATGGCATCGTAGACGCGCCCAAAGTCGTCCACGCAGGTCCCCACCCCATCGCTTTGCGTATCGCAATGAAGTCTATGGTTGTCACCGGACGAAAGCATCGTTGACCCGGTCTTGGCAAACGGACCGGTGTAGGTTCGCCCGTCGACGTTAATGGTGCTCGTACGAGACCCAAAACCATTGGTGGTCACGACGCCGTGGTACACGTTGCCGCTATCGCGCGGCATCAGAACGAATCGCGGTGAGGGTCTCGGCGAACCAGTGCTCATCAAGGTCGCCAAGCTCTGTGCGCATCCGGCAGTGAGTGAGCTGGTTACCATAACGCTCAATGCTAACTGCTTGTTCAGCGGCGCGTCTCCACAATTTTTTGGCCAACGTTCCCGCGAAGGCAATCCATGAGACAGCGGGGATCGAGAACAATCTCAGATGCGGCGCATATCTCAGGCGGCTCTCGCCCTCGCCCCTACCCCGCCGCGATTTTCGTTCTCACGCTCCGTCCCACCGGCTGGATCAGCGTTTCATTGTTGTTCTTCGGCGAGTTCACGGCCGTGCTTACCTCGAAGGCCGCCATCAAGCCTGGATCATACGGACGCAACACCGCCCGGGCCTCCGCTACCGAGCCCTCGAGCCACGCCTCCTGGTCCTCGCGCCTCAAGATTGCCGGCATCCGATACGGATTGTTGCCCCCGTTATGAATCTCGCGCATGAGATCGTTCGCCGGTAGCGTGATGTGCACGCAGCTCTCGATGGCACTGCCGTCCGGCTTGATCGATCGATCCCAGAGGCCGGCAAAGGCGAACACCGCCTGATCGTTCAGGTGGATGTAATACGGCGCCTTGCGCGCCTCGGCGGCCCCCCTATCCCCATCCACGTGCCACTCGTAGAATCCCGTCGCGAACTGCAGGCAGCGCTGCCCCCGGTTCCACGGTCCCCGATAGGACGCTGCCGTCTCGACCGTTTCGATGCGCGCGTTGATCGTCGAGTACTTCGGCGCCTCGCCCCCGGCAAAGAAGGGAATCAGCCCCCAGCGCACCATCGACCCACGGCGCTCGCCACCGATCGCGCGCAGGATCGGCACCGGCTGGGTCGGCGCCACGTTGAATGACGCAGGCAACTGCCACTCCTGATGCACGAGAATGAACTCGCGCTCGATCGCTGCTTCGTCGGGAGATACATAGCGTCCGCACATGCCGATATCTCTCATCTAGGTATCGATTTGTCCTACTCGCGGCGACACGTGTGAAATGGAGGTCACAGATTGTGACTTCCATTTTCGACGCGCTCACTCCTCGTCAATGACGAAACCGATGCGGCGCTTTTTAGTCGGCGGCACAGCCTTCATGTCTTTGACCTCACGGGCAAGCCGGTCGAGATCATCGACCAATATCTCGATCACGGACGCCGTGCGGTCATGGCAGCGTTCGAGCTTTTCTAGCCGGACGGCGATCTCATGGCTGGATTCCATGAGTTCCCGCATGCGGACAAAGGTTCGCACGATCGCAATACTCATCTGCACAGCGCGATCGCTGCGCAACACCGAGGAGAGCATGGCGACCCCCTCTTGGGTGAAAGCGAATGGACGGCGTCGCAACCCCATTTTCGCCGACGGATTGGAGGTCACAATCTGTGACCTCCAATGTTCCAGCTCCGATTTCGAGAGCTGAAATGCGAAATCTTCGGGGAAACGCTCCACATTGCGTCTAACTGCCTGGTTGAAGGCCTTCGTCGGTACCTCATATAGCCGGGCCAAATCGGAATCCAACATGACTTTTTGGCCCCGAATCACATGGATAAGGGCCTCCATGGGCGGGTTCGCGACAGGAGATTTTCTCCGGTGAGCGGGATCACTCATGCCAGCACCCCACATAGCGTCCGCACATGCCGATATTCTCTCATTCCGGCATCGCGTTGTCCGCTCGAGATACGCGCATCCAGTAGTGCGCCAAGGCCGAATACTGGATGAGTTTATACCGTGGATACCTCCAGCACAGAGGAGCTACAGTGGACAGAGGCGCCACGAGTTTAAGGTCGACAAGTTCTCGGGCGAGTTTGGTGACACGTAATTCTCGAGCGGCCTCAGTCACCGTATTACCTTCGCCAAACCTTTCTTGGCGGAACGCCGAGCCGCGCTACAGCGCGGCGTCCGCCTTCAAGACTACCGCACCAAGATTCGCCACACCGCATAACCCAACACCACCACCGCGGGCAGCAGCGTCAGCACGACTGAGAAGATCATCCCCCACGCAAACGCTACCTCCCCAAACGCATCCACCCGGTCCGGCTATTCTCCGTCTGGCCGGGCCTGGCCGGCCGCGCCGTTCGGGCTCCTGCCCTCGCACGGCGTCGGCGACCCAGAGGCCTTTCGCGGCCCGGCGCGACTCCGGCTCGCCTCGCGGACTTCTTGCCACATCCTGTGGCAATTCGCCCTCGCTAAACTCCTCAGAGGCGCCTTCAGCGCCGAGGTCGCTAAGCGACCGTCTGCCTTTAGATCAGGGCGCGAGAAAGTCGCGTCGTTACCCATCCACTGGCCCGGTTCCCTGGGCTTCCCGCTCACGCCTGGCCGGCCACGCGAGACCGTCTTGGCGGCACCGCCGCCGAGCGCCGCAAGGTGCGACTTGGGGTAATGAGCAGTGTTCACAGGCAATATGGGAGGCTCTTCACGGCACTCCGCGCGACTATTCAGAAATATCCGGAGGATTCAACAGGGAATGTCTGAATCATGCGAATGCCACTCGTTTGTGTTCTGATGCTGAGCGTGAGCGCCGCGGACGCCGCAGACCCTCCGCGCGATCCCTCGGTAGTGCTCAACGCCCTGGCCGATCAAATATACGTAGTAGGAGAAACGAGCGGTAAGGTCGCGGACATGGTGGCCGCCGAAGATAAAGGTTGCCGATCAAGTTCGCCAATATATCGACGCTGGTTCGACTGACGGCCTTCTTGCAAAGGAGAAGGGCAAGCAGTCTCCGCTGGCGACAGCCGCCTACATGGGCTACCCCAATGTTGTTGCGGCCTTGCTGACATCCCAACTTGTAATCGCTCGCATCAATGATGCCGACGAAATGGGTGTGACGCCGTGGATCGCCGCAAACTTGTCTATGAGGCAGAGTCTGTGGACATGCAATCCCGCAGTATTCGACGACCCTTTTAAGTTCGTGCCGATGCTTGTAACGCAACCTTACTACCTGTCTGGGGCAGTCCCGCCGTACAAGAAAGCACGCGAAGTAGTGGAAAAGGCGGGTGCGGCATCCGACGTGATTAAGGCAAAGGAGGTTTGGATCACAAACGCAAGAACCAATCAGGCGAGACGAGAACGAAGATGCAAGCCAGCACTGACCTTCAGAAAACTGTTCAAGAGCTTGGCGCGGCTGATTTGACCTCCCAATTGATGCGGCTTCAGAAGAAATCAGCAGAGACGCAGCAAAAGCAATGATGCCTTGGGAACGATGCCTTTCCCGGAGACGCTTGACCGGGAATCGGAAGCCGCATGAACGTTCAGCCAAACAATCGCGCTCGTCAATGCGTTTCTAGCCTGGTACCGGCCGAACTCAGGCTGGTGCTGGCGTTTTTTCTGGTGGCCGCATGCTCCACCACGAACGGCCAACCCGATCGAGGCGCTCAAACCATTCGCTTCGCACCGCGCTCGCTCGCAAAAAATCTTAGCCCCTCCGAGTATTACCCCGACGCTTCCAGACGCGCCCATGAAACTGGAGAGGTGATTCTCCATTTTAAAATTGGCACGGACGGAATGGCCCAAGCACCCTATGTGGTAGACGAAACCACGAAAGCCGTTCCCCGACTGATCGAGGAGGTCCAGAAGATGCTCAGGGACACTCACTACGAAAGCGGCGAACATTACCGGCATGCAGTGACCGCCGGCGTTTGGAGCTTATGTCGGACCGTGGCAAACTGCAGTCGACCTTGGGCATCGATTATTACTACAGACTGTGCGTCCCACCACGGGTGGTTATGGATATGGGGCACCCGCCGCATGCGATTCCCTTACCGCCGAATTTCTTGCCGCCAAATTTGTTACCGCCGGATTGGTCGCCGCCAAAGCCCGCGAAACACAAACATCGCCCGACAAAATGGAAGTCAAGCGACTCACCTCCTCCGAACCCACCAGCACCCCCAAATTGAGAGCCGTCGACGGGCTGCCAAGAGCAGCGCTCGGTAGCGCCAGTTCCCGCGGCTCGGTACCGAGCCGCCGAAGAAAGGCCGATCGCTCGACGCTCATCCTTTGTCTAATGGCCCCGGCGTCAATCCAACCACTTCAATGCCCGCAAAACCGGGCGGGAGTTGCAAGCGAGATGCGGTGGGCGCACTCTTATACCGACAAAATGCCTTGAGAAGATAAGCGTCCGGCGATGACGCACCCGCTCTGCTAGGAGTTCAGAAGCGTGACCGAACAGGATGTTGGACTTGCAACGATGCGGCGCGTGAGCTTCCGGCTGCTGCCATTCCTCTTCCTGCTCTACATTTTCTGCTGGCTCGACCGAAGCAACATCAGTATCGCCGCCTTGCAGATGAACAGCGAGTTGAAGTTCAGCTCAGCGGTGTTTGGATTCGGCGCGGGCATTTTCTTTCTGACCTATGCGCTGTTCGAGCTGCCGAGTAACTTGATACTCGCCCGCGTCGGTGCTCGTCGTTGGCTCGCGCGAATCGGGATTACTTGGGGGTTGCTCGCGTGCTCAATGATGTGGGTCCGAACCCCGCTTGAGTTCTACGCAGTGCGGTTTCTTCTGGGAATGGCGGAGGCGGGTTTCTTTCCGGGAGTCATCTACTATCTGAGTCTGTGGTTTCCGGCGAATTACCGGGCGCGCGCGATCGCCGGCATCATCGTTGGTATCCCACTGTCGCAAGTACTGGGTGCGCCGCTCGGCGGTGCCCTCTTAGGACTCACGGGTGTAGGACATTTATCGGGCTGGCAGTGGCTATTCTTAGTTGAGGGGTTGCCGCCTGTGGTGCTTGGGTTCGCGGCGCTCGCCTACCTCACGGATCGCCCCGAAGATGCTCAATGGCTGCCAAAGGCTCAGCGCGACTGGCTCTCAAGCCGGATTGAGCAAGAGCGGCAGCAGACTGTCTCGGCACATGTCTCCCCATTTCGCGCACTCGGTCATCCTGTGCTGTGGGTTCTCATCTTGCCGTATTTTGCGCTCTGCGCCATAGCCTACGGCGCGACTTTTTGGACACCGTTGCTCGTGCGCGATGCGCTCGGCACAAGTAATTCGGCCACGAGTCTGATCGTTGGCGGCATCTATCTGCTTGCAGCGCTTGTATACCCCTTTGCCGGAATGCTGTCAGATCGGAGGGATGACCGCTGCGGGATGGCGGCACTCGGCCTCGCGTTTTATTGTGTCGGTGGCGTCGGTGTGGCGCTGTTACCGCATACGATGCTTCGGGTTGCCGCCTTGGTGGTTCTTCAGGTCGGCAACCCGATATTCATGACCTCGTTCTGGTGTGTGCCGACGAAATTTCTCAAAGGGCCCTCGGCGGCTGCAGGAATTGCGCTGATTAGCTCGATCGGTACAACGGGCGGCTTTTTTGGGCCGAGCATCATCGGATTTCTCAAGCAAACGACCGGTAGCGATTCGGGGGCGTTCCTGGGGCTCGCGGCCCTCGCCCTTCTCGGCGCTTTTGTATGCATGGGCCTGCGCCGGTCGGCCGCGTTCAGCCCCAGCCGGACAGTACGCCAAGACGAACACGCAATTGCTCCGATCGCGTGAGTTATAGAGAGGCCCCTCCGACGAGAAATACGCGGCTGCGCGCAGATTTCAGGCGTAGGGGCGCTATAGCGCGATATTCGGGTGAATCTTCAAAGGATCTTGCTGCTGCAAGACTCTCGAATTCGATTACGACAAATCGACCAGTCGGTGGATCGCCTTCGACGGCGATGATTTGGCCGCCGCGAACAACATATTTTCCTCCGAAGTGGGCAACCAGTGGGCCGACGGCGGCGACGTAGCTCTTATACGTTTCCGAGTCGGTCACATTGATCTCAGCGATCACATACCCCTTTGGTGCGATCGTGGCAGCTCGAATGAAGGTGAAGTGCGTCCCTGCAAGCATCAGCGCGGCCACTGCTGGCAGTAGGTACTTTTTGCCGTGCATCAATATCTCCTAACCGGTTCGCGGATTCTGGCAAATCGCCGGGAGCATAGCTGTTTGGTGCCAACTGGGTCGGCGATCGTCGCACGATTGACTACTACTCCGCGGCCCCGCCGATCTGGCCATCACTCAAGACCGCATACAGCGCGCGCGACCACCACGCACAGCACGGGACCCTGGACGAAGAATCCATTTTAAAGCGTCGCCTGCCCGGAAGCGGCTGCGCCGCGTTCGGTATCGGCGGATCGAAAATCGCCGTGACGATGGCACTGCCGCCGCAGCCCGCGAGCAGCGAAACGGCAATGGCTGACAACCCGACGTTCACGTCCATGGGATACGCCTCGGCCTGCCAGTTTACGCGGCCGAGCCGGAAGGATTTCGCTAACTTTCGACGCGGGTTGCTGCGACATCCAGTGATCGGCTCTGTTTCAGGTGCCACACTCCTATTCGGAGGGGAAATCCGCGTTCATTACAGCTGTCATCGACGCTGAAGTAAGGCTTAGTTTTGCGCGCTCCAAAACGCGATCGCGCTCGTCTTTCCTCCGGAGGTGCGGTCGAATCACTCAACAGGCCAAAGGCCGTCATCCCGTTGCGTAACTGATTGCCTGTAAGCGGCACTCAGATCAGGCGGCTTGGCGCGCGAAGGGTCGGATGGGAGGGCGAAGAGTCTGTGTGAGGATTACCTGATTCCGGGGTTGTAACTTGACCGACCATCCGCGCGGCATTCTAGGCCCTAAGTCTCATATATTTTTCAGTGAACTTCAGGCTATTACCTACATCCGCCCCGCCGCGGGAGCGGGGAGCGGCGCGCGCCACGAATTCAGGTGAGCCTTCGGCGAACCGGAGCTATCAACATGAACGCACAGACAGCCGGAACTACCGCGCCCGCATTCGGCGCGGCTGAGCTTAGGCGAGCATCGTTCGGCGCCGTGCCGTGGAGGCTGTCGCCTGAAGCATTCCTGCGTTGAATTACTTGGGATGAGCGTGGCGGGTCTGATCCGAAAGATAGCGAGATACCTGACTATCGCATCCTCGGCACTCGCGCTTTTATCTGTGGTTCAAGCCGCAGACTCGCCGAAGCATGTCCTCATATTATATTCCCACAGCCGCTTGGTGCCGAGCAACGTCTTGATCGATCAGAGCCTCAGTGCTGCGTTGTTGAACGACAGCGAGCGGGCGTTGCGTATGCACTCCGAATTTCTCGATGAACCCGAATTCGGCGGCGAGGCCTATGAAAGCACAATGCTTGCTTACCTACACGAGAAATATGCGAGCGCGCCTCCCGATGTCATTATCGCCGTGTCGGACAGCGCGCTTACTTTTGTTGTTCATCATCGAGCGGAGTTATTCCCAAGCGCTCCCGTCGTCCATGTCCTGGTTTTTAGTAAGACACTGCAGGCTCTGCAACCAATGCGCCCTGACATTGTCGGGGCGCCCAACAACTATGAGTACTCGGGCACCATCGTTCAAGCGTTGCAATGGCATCCGAACGCGCGGCGCTTAATACTCGTTACGGGCGCATCAGCGTATGACCATGAGGATGAGGTGCGTCTGCGCAAGGAGGTACCCGCCATTGCAGGCAGCGCAATACCCGAGTATTGGTCGGGTTTGCCGAGGGGGGTGCTTGAGAAGAAGTTGAGATCGTTAGGACCCGATGCGGTGGTTTTCACGCCAGGCTTTTATCAAGACGGCGATGGGAATCAGTACACTCCGCGCGATATGGCCGCCCTTATTGCCGCCGCCTCCGCGGCGCCCGTCTATGGTCCCTGGCTTCCATTTATCGGCACCGGCATCGTCGGCGGTCGCATGCCAAGCCCTGAAAAAATGGGAGCGCAGGCAGCCCAAACAGTCAAGGCTCTCTTGGCTGGCACCGCCCCGGCGGCACTGCGATTAGCTCACGACACGCCCACAACCTTGCATGTGGATTGGCGCCAAGTGCAACGATGGGGAATTGACAAGAAGCTGATCCCCGCTGAGGCCGTCGTGCATTTTCGACACCCGACGCTATGGGAGGCGCATCGCACAGCGGTGATTGTCGTAATTTCGGTTTTCTTAATTCAGACGACCCTGATTGCCTCCCTCTACGTCGAGCGGCGCCGGCGCTCGGTCGCTGAATCGACGATGCAAACGCTCAACACCCAACTTGCACATGCCTCGCGCTTGGCAGTCGCCGGTGAACTGACCGCCTCGATAGCCCACGAAATCAATCAGCCGCTGGGCTCAGTGCAGACGAGTGCGGACACTGCCGATCTGATGCTGCAAGCGCGGCCCGAGCGTGACGAAGCCCTCATCCGCATTGTGACCCGTATACGCAGCGATAACACACGCGCGAGCGAAGTCATTCGTCGGCTACGCACTCTACTCGCCAAGCAAGCGCCCGAGCGGCGACCGTTCGACGTGAGGGCAGCGATCGCCGATGTCGCCATGATATTGCGCCCGGAGGCCGAGAGACGCAAAGTCACTTTCAACGTACAGTCATCATCGTCGCCGGCCATCATCGAGGGCGATCAGACACAACTTCAGCAGGTGCTCATCAATCTTGCGCTGAACGCGATGGATGCGGTGACTGATCTTCCCGACAATCGGCGCCTCATCGAAGTCTCGATGAGGCGAGCGCGATCCACCATAGTGATTACCGTGCGTGACCACGGTCCTGGCGTCTCGATGGAAAACCTGCCCAAATTGTTTGATTCATTCTTCAGCACCAAGCAAAACGGGATGGGGCTGGGATTGGCGATCGCGCGCTCCATTATCGAAAGCCACGGCGGCCGCATCTGGGTTGAAAATGGTGAGCGCCACGGCGCAGCGTTCTATGTTGAACTTCACGTTTCAAAGTTAGACAGCGGAACATTGCGGGGTGCTGCGTGAACGGTCTGACTGTGCTTGCGGTCGATCACGATGAGTCTTTTCAGGTCATTCATCCAGAAAGACTCGCCGGGCGGCGCCAAGGAGGTTAACGGGCTGCCCGTCCCGGACGGCACGATCTACCTGGCGCATATTGGCCGAAAGACACTGCGCCGTCGATTCTGCCGCCGGGCGATGGTTCGTGGCAGCCGCCGGGCATCGTCATCGAAAAAATCGACCGCTTAATGTCGTTCCCGAGAGGGGTCAGCGGCGAATGCCCGCATTGGGTCGCGACGAGTCGGTGGGCACCATCGTTCAGGTGCCCGTAAAGGGCTCATCGGCTTCATCGGCTTTTGCTGGGTGGCCTCGCGGTCCTGACGATCGTGCTCGTTCTGCAGTTCATTTGAAATGAATCCGTGAGCGGTTTCACGTTGCGTGCTTGAAGCCGGCGGCGGGCGCTCACTCACCTCGAAAGTTCAGCTCGAGCAGGACTCCGCCCGGTTCGGCGACGAAGATCTGTCTGAAGTCCATGCCCGGCACTTCGTTCGTATGATGCTCAAGACCGCGCTCGCGCAGCCGCGCGAGAACCGCATCAAAACCGCTGCATGACAAAGCGACATGATGGACTGCGCCGCTGTCGCCGCGTGGCGTAAACGGACGCCAGCCATCGGATGGATAGGAGCCATCAGCGCTGCCCACATGAATGACGGGATTTCCCGCAGCGTCCGTCAGCCAGAATTTGCGCGCCGGCGAGGATGGCATCTGCAATACATCGTTGAAAAAGGCGATGGTCGCCGCCGGATCCTTCACCCGGATGTTCACATGATCAAGGCTTAGTATAAACATGGCTTAGGTCTTTGCGCGCAGCCCTCGTCCCATCATGCACCCCGATAACGCGCGCGACAAGCGGGGCACCGTTCCGGGGCGGCGAAACGGACGCGGGAGCGCGCCCCGCAATTGTGTGACAATCATGTCTTTACAGGCACGATGTCCCATCGAAGGTCCAGCCATGACAACTTCCACGAAACCGCACCCGCTTTCTGCCTCCGACATCCAAGAGCGGGAAGACAACATCCGCGGGCGGCCGCCGCGTCTGCCGGTCCTGCCGCCGGAGGAACGAACCGAGCGGCAGCAGAAGCTGTTCGACGAAATCAGCATGGTGGTCGTGGACGGCGTGCGCAAGCCCCGGGAGGACAAAGCCGCTCTGGAGATTTTGATCCGGCATGCCGAGCTCTACAAAGCCCACATGGAGGTCGCGCAGAAGTACCTGTCGGACTGCGAGATCCGCATCCGCGACCGCGAATTGGCGATTTTGCGCATCGGCTGGCTCTCCCAGGCCCCCTTCGAGTGGGGGTCTCACGTCAAGATCGCCAAGCGCAACGGCGTCACAACCGAGGAAATAGCACGCATTATCGAGGGATCCTCCGCCGCCGGCTGGAACAAGCGGGATCGCGCCATCGTGCGGGCCATGGAGGAGCTGCATTTCGATTCGATGATCAGCGACGACACGTGGGCGGATCTTCAGGAATTCTACAACGACAAAAAGCTGATCGAGCTCGTGATCCTCGCCGGTCAGTACAAGACCGTCGCCTACTATCAGAACAGCTTGAGGCTGCCGCTGCCCGTCGGCAACCTGGGCCTGCTGGCGCGCTAGCTTGGCTGGCGGCGCTGATCGCTCGCACGCAATTCGATATGAGCGTTTCGTTACAGAAGCGCGGGCGGGATGAGGTCAGGAAGCGGGCTTCAGTCCGAGCTGCTGTTCGAGCCTCTTGTCATAGCCATAAATGTCGTCGAAGAACATGACCGGACCGGCTTCCGTCGCGAGCGCGGTCGCGTAGAGAATCAAAATGTCGATCGGGCGTTTCAGATCGATGCGTATCGTCGCCGTACCGTTCATGGCCGACTGGATTTTCTCCGGAGTCCAATCCCCCGGAGCGTCCTGTAGGACCAGGCTCGCCAATGCCAGCGGATCGCTCACCCGGATACAGCCGTGGCTGAAGGTGCGCACGGATTGCTTGAAAAGGCCGTGCGCGGGTGTCGAGTGCAGGTAAACATTGTAACTATTCGGGAACATGAATTTGACGAGCCCCAAGGCGTTGTCCTCGCCGGGCTGCTGCCGCAAGCGCAGTTTCCCCGCTGCGAGCGCCTTGAGGTTCTCCGGCGTCGCCGGCACGGCCGGCGATGAATCGTCGGGTCCTGCGGCGATTTCCAGGTGCTGCGCGGCAAGGTAGCGCGGATTGGCGCGGATCTTCGGCAGCATTTCATGCTGCGTGATGCTGTAGGGGACATCCCAGTACGGGCGCAGGATGACATAGCGCATGTCGCCCTCGAAGACCGGGGTCTGGGTTTTCGGAAAGGTACGCCCCACGATCACATCCATTTGCAGAATGTTCGCCACCCGGTCTTCCGTGGTTCGAAAGGCGAACAATCGAAACTGTGGGATATTGACGATGATCGGCGGGGTCTCGAAGGGGGTGAGCCAGCGCCAACGCTCCAGGGTCAGGGTGATCTGCCGTATCCGCCGCGACGGTGGAGTACTCAACTGCGCGAACGTGGCTTTGTCCATCGTTCCGGTGGCATCGAGGCCGTGACGCAGCTGATACTTTCGCACCGCGGCGCTCAAGTTCGCATCGAAGGTGGCATCCGCCGGAGCCACGCCGTGATCCACGGCGAGGTCGCCCATCGTCGTCAGCATCCTGCGCAGGGCCGGTGCGCCCGCGTAGGCAGCGCCCACCTTCAGATGCGCAGGAGGCGGCGGCAGCTGCGCGAAGTCCTGTTGCTGTAGGACGGCGCGCAATCTGCTCAGCGCTTTCTTCAACAGCCCGTAATGATAGAAGGTGGGCTCGACCGATTGCATCACCGCGACGACCTGCGGTGCGCCGCTGAGCTCGTGAAGCACGGCGGTGAGATCGAGCGCGGGGCGCACGCGGTTTTGACGTAGCTTGAAACCGGCGGCCTCCGCGGTCACGCGTCCATAATGCAAATCCGAAATGAAATGCAACGCTTCGGCCGAGAGCATCACGTCAAAGCGGGCCCATCGGAGCTCCTCGGTGGCAGCCGATTGCGGCTCATTCAGCAGCTGTGCTATCTCAACGGTCCGATAATCGCCGACTTCCAGTCCATAGTCCTCCGCATTCTGGAGCTCGCGCAGCAGCGCCTGCGCCTGCGCTGTGGCATTCCCCTCCACGCTCCACAGAGGCGCGTTTCCGGCGGCGAAATAGACGTCTTTGAGTGCCTGGGCTCCGCCGTGCGCCACGGTCGAGGCCCCCAGTAACATATCCGCGCCCGGAGTCATCTGCGCGATCTGCGCGCGAACGGCCGCTGCGGCAGCCGCGTGGGCCCCCGAACTCACAGAGCCGCACATCAGACACAAGATCGCGGCAACGGCAATAGGCCGGGTCGGCAGGCATCCCTTCTTCATGTCTTTTGAACCTTCAGCGCTCGATGAGCGGAAGGATACCCCATGCACCGGCCAGCGGCGTTGCTAGGGCTTCCAGGTACCCCGTACCCGCCCGGCCCACTGCTTGTAATCGTTCACCGTCAGCAAGCCCTTGGTGATTGCGGCCTGCCGCTGCATGGGGCGCAGCGGCTCATTCGGATCGTTCGCGACCTTCGGGGCTGAGGCGTCCGGCGCAACGCTGGGTTTCGCCGGAGGTTGGATAATCTTCATCGAAGTGGCTCGGTACATGCGAACACCCTAGAGAGTCCCGCAAGGCCGCCATAGGACGCGGTTCACGCTCGGATTCATCGCCGGCAATTCCGTCTGCCGACGGCGACAACCACCCGTTTTGACAGAACCGGGGCCGACGACTTTATCGCGAGTCACATCACACTGCGTGCACCGAAGAGCGCTTCATAGTGACGGCAACGGTGAGTCGGCGGCATCCACATAGGCTCGACGTCTCACCCGATCGAGGATCACCAAGAGGACGGCTCGATGAAATCGGTCAATGAATTATTGAAGCTCTTCATGCGGCAGGCCGAGCTGGAAAGGGCGATGCGACAACCGGGGGGTGCCCGCGTCACACAAGAGAAAGAGTTGCACGCCGTGAGACAGCGCCTGGCCGAATTTCCCGAAGATATGCGCCGCTCCAGCGCCCTCGACGCATCGAATGCCGCCGCCAGGAGCGGCACTTAAGGCCGGCAACCCGGTACCGGAATAAGTTATGACCGAGGCAGAAATACTGTTCCCCGTCCAATGTCCGGTGTGCGAGCGCGAGGCGATGAGCGGATTTCGCATATCGGTCATTTCCGACGCGCTTCGCACCGGCGAGATTCGTCTTTATGCGACGTGCCATCCCGTCAGTTGGGAAGCGAGTGAAAAGGAGATCTTCCTGCTGCATGAGTATCTGGAGGCCGGGTGGTCCGAGGAGATGCAGGAAGCGTGTCGGCAGCTCGATTTCGAGAACTCGGCCGAGAGCGGCGATCCGGTGTTCGTGCACACGGAGATGTTGGAGCAGCTCCGTACGGAGGACTCCACGAGGCAGCTCAGAGCGGCCCGCTTGGAGTGCGATCCGGATGAGGCGAGCGTGCGACGCTTCCGGTGATCTGTTGCGGCTTGTGCAGGTAGCACAGGCTGGTATCCGCCGCGTATCGCCCCCACACGCTGCATAAGCCGTCGCGCGAGCGAACCGAGCCGTAAGCCGAGCTCAGAGCGGTCAACCCCGCCAATTCGGCCTCGATGATGGCAGCCCGCTGCTCAAAATGCCGGCACGTGCGGCACGCCCGCGGATCCCTCTTCATTGACCCACCCGAGTCCAGAAATCTGCGAACACCTGGGTGGACAGCACGAAGCCGAGCGCGAGGTTGACGCAAACGCCGATCGTAAAGGCATAGAACGGGCGCGCACCCACCGTCTTCAGCTCACGCACGCGCGTGGTGAGGCCAATGCTCAGGAACGCCAATGTAAATGTCCACGTCCGCAGCACCTGCAGGGGCGCAATCAATGCAGGAACCAGCTCCTTCTTATACTGCGCATAGGAGTAGCCCCGGGACATGAGCGTGAGAATTGCCGAAGCGAGCAGAAATCCCAGCACGAATTTTGGAAAGCGGCGCCAAATGTCGCTCTTCGCCGCCCGACTCTGAACTCCGGTGCGACTCCATCTTTGGGATGCGATCAGCGAGAGCACGAACGCCCACACCCCGATCCACACGTCGCGACCGATTACTTTCATCAGCGTGAACGCCGCCACGGCGTCCTCGGCGCGGCCCGCGATCCCCGCGACGTGGCCGGCGTACCCCCCATAGGTTTGCGCCGCGGCCAGACCGGCCGCATCGGCGAACTCCGATGTGCCTATCCATGCACCGGCCACGCCGGTCGGCAAGCCGAGGCTGCGGCAGATGAGCGGCAGCGCGAAGATCATGACCACTGCCCATATCACGACCAAGGAAATGGCCATCGAGACGTCTTGCTTCTTGGCGCCGACCGCTCCGCCGATGGCGATCGCGCCGGACACGCCGCAAACTGCGCCACCGGTCCCGAGCGTCGCTGCGAACCGTCGATCCAATCCCAGCCGTAGCGCGCTGAAATAAATCACCGCGAACGTGGCGAGACTGACGATCGCCGCCTGCAGCATGGCCACCGGTCCAGCCCACGCGAGCAGTGTGAGTGGCAGACTGGCACCGAGCAGTACGATGCCAGTCTTGATGTAGAACTCCATGCGCAACCCAGGCTCGAGCCAGCGCGGCACGCCGACGGTGTTCGACACCAACAGGCCCAGGCCGAGTGCGACGAGCGGGGGCTCCAGATTGTAGCGCGCCGCCTGGTCCCACAAACCGAGACAATAGATGACGACCGCGACACCGAACAGCGGAACGAATGCCAGCAAGAACCTGGAGAACTTCAAGCCCAGTGCGGCGGCGCCCGTGCCGAAGACAACCGCCCATAAAAGGCACAAGGCGAGATAGCGGAGGACTTGTGGATGCAGCTGAGCGAGCAGGCTCGCCGGATCACTCCACTTCTGCGGGGCGACGGCAATCCACTGCAGCGAGCTGCCGCTCAGGAACAACGCCACGGCAACGCCGATGAGTCCCAGGCTGATCCATACGGCCCACCAGTCCTCGGTCCGGATGAATTCGTTCCAAGCGGATTCCCGAACAGGCAGCGGAAGACTGCCCAACTCCACGTCCGCCATGTAAGGTGCCTCGTTGAACCGGTGGCGTCAGCTTAAGACAGCCGCCTCGCCCGGTCGCATAGCATGTGGGCATGCCCTCATGCTTTCGGGCTATAAGCACCGGCGGGTCTTATCGGCGCGCTTGGCGGACGGCCACGAGAATGGAGATCAGCGCGACACCCCCGACGGTACCCCATAGCAAGGACCGCCCGACGCCGCGATTCGCGCGTCTTTTGACCCTGCGCCGCAAACTCACCCGCATGTCGTCGATGGAGCCCTGAACGCGCTCGGTCAATGCGCGTATCTCGGGACTGTGGGATCTTGCGAGCTTCTGCAACAAATCTTCGGCATCGGCCACCAAGTCGCTCATCGAGTGAAACGTCGCGTTCATGAGTGCCACCCTAAACGGCGACGCCGGCCTCGCGTGTCAGACGGCGCACGGACCTCGTGTAGGTACATGCCGTGATCATGCCGCGCCGCAAAGAGGTATATGGTAGCGGACCAGTGCCGACTCAAAGGAGGTTTCCATGCCGCGTATGAAGGCCGTTCAAGTTGCCAAGCCCAATGCCGAGCTCGAGCTCGTGGAGCGCGACCGCCCTGATCCAACATCACGCCGCGTGCGCATCAAAGTACAGGCGTGCGGCATCTGTCACAGCGACATGTTCACCGTCGCCGGCGCATTTCCCGGCATCGAGTATCCGCGCGTGCCCGGCCACGAGGTCGTCGGCCTCATCGATGCCGTCGGCGCGGACGTACCGGACTGGAAAGAGGGTATGCGGGTCGGCGTGGGCTGGCATGGAGGTCATTGCGGACATTGCAGTTCTTGCCGCCGTGGCGACTTCATCACGTGCACGCGAGGACAGATTCCCGGCATCTCCTACGACGGCGGCTACGCCGAGTACATGATCGCGCCTTTCGAAGCACTCGCCTCGATACCGGAGGACTTGAAGTCGGAAGAAGCGGCGCCGCTGCTCTGCGCCGGGATCACCACGTTCAATGCGCTTCGCCACAGCGGTGCGAGTCCGGGCGACCTCGTCGCGATCCTCGGTGTCGGTGGTCTCGGTCACCTCGGCGTGCAATTCGCGGCGAAGATGGGATTCAAGACCGTCGCGATCGCGCGCGGCGCCGACAAGGGACCCCTGGCCAAAAAACTCGGCGCGCAGGTGTATATCGACAGCACCGCCCAGAACGTGGCCGAGGAGCTCACCAGACTCGGCGGAGCGAAAGTCATCCTCGCCACGGTGACGGACGCCAAGAGCATGAGCTCGGTCATCCCCGGACTCGGCATCGACGGCAAGCTGCTGGTGGTGGGCGCGAGTCCCGAGCCGATCGAGGTCTCGCCGCTGCTGCTGATTGGTGCACGACGTTCCATCGCCGGGTGGCCTTCCGGTACGGCGCCCGATTCCGAGGACACCCTTCGATTCAGCGTGCAGTCGAGCGTCCGTCCGATGGTCGAGACTTACCCGCTGGCCAAGGCCAAGGAGGCCTATCAACGCATGATGAGCGGGAAGGCGCGCTTTCGGGTGGTGCTGACGCCCTGAGGCGGTGCAACAGCGCCCTTTCGTTTTGTCATAAGAAGTTGTGATCGTCTCGGCAGTATGAGGACCCGATACCCTCCAAGATGACACCGAACGCGCTTGCGGTCGATTGGAGGACGGTCCCCATGTTTATCGGATCCCAAACGTCATCGCCTCCGAAGGACACCTCGCTGAAGCCCGTACGACTGCGGGACGGCGCCAATCTGCGCGCCGTTGAGGAATGGCTCCTCAGCTTCATCGGACCCGGACGTTCCGGCGATTATGATCTGCGGGAAGTCGATCAGTGGTTCCTGGGCTTCGATCGTGGGCAACCCACGATTTGGTTCCGGGACGAGCGGCATTTCAGCGCGTTTTTGCTCGAGCTCAACAGTGGAGGGCTCGGCTCGACCGTCATGCACTGACCTCGCATCGCTTGCGCCCCCCGCAGGTGCGCCCTACGCTCGCTTTTCCTTCTCCTCGTCCTTTTTCTTCTGCATGGTGACCGACACCGCGACGTCCCATGAGTTATGTATGCCGACGAAAAGCAGCAGGACCAGCGATGAGGCAATGCCGTACATGCTCTGTCGCGGCTGACGCCACAAGAGAAATGCCATGGCGAGCAGCGTCCCGTAGACAAAGGCCGGCAACAGAACATGCCAGATCCAGTCCTCGGGCACCGGAACGTAGTCCTTGGCGAATCGGCGCATGCTCGCGGCAATGACCCCCGTGTAGATCAGCAATGCCAGCGCTACCGAGCCGAACCCGATACTCAGGCTCAGCACGTTCTGGCGCGGCACGCTCAAGAAGCAAGCGAGCCCGAGAACCGTCCCGAAATGGACGATGGTCGGCGTGATGTAGCCGCTGAGCCCCGCCGCGTTCGCGCGCCGCGCATCCGAGAGCAGCGCAATGACGACGAACGTGAGACCCAACAGTCCCGCAGCGGCCGAGCCGAGAATGACGTAAAAATTGTCCCAGCCTTCAAGTATTGGCATGCTTATGCTTCGCGGGTCGAGAACCCAAGGACTCTCGTTGAATTATCCCTTATTTACTTCGCAAAATCATAACGTTAATAGCTTGGAGCCGCGATGACACCCCCCGCCTTCGATCTCAGCCCACCGTCCCAGTCCCAGCGCCAGCAGATCACCCAAGGCCTCAGCGATGAAGAGCGGCACGTCCTGCTGCAACATGGGACTGAAGCCCCGTTCTGCGGCGTTTTTCTCGACAACAAGAAGGACGGTGTCTATACCTGCCGCTTCTGCGGACTGCCGTTGTTTCGGTCGAGCGCCAAGTTCAACTCGGGCACGGGTTGGCCGAGTTTTTTCCAGCCCTTCGATGAAACGCACATCAAGCGCATCCGCGACACGAGCTACGGGATGCTGCGGGTCGAGGAAGTGTGCGCCCGTTGCGGCAGCCATCTCGGCCACATCTTTCCGGACGGTCCGCCCCCGACGGGCGAGCGCCACTGTCTGAACTCGGTCTCGCTGTCATTCACGGAGAAAGGCGAGAGGCTTCCCGACGTGCTACATCGCGGCGCGCCGGAAGGGACTGCGGTTTCCTGAGCGCGGGGTACCCTCACCGATCATCGCCCAGGCGCTGAGCGCGCTCAGGAGGGCGAGCACCGCGGCGATTCCCATCACCCGGCGAAACCCCAAAAGGAAGGCCTCATCCACCGCCCCGCGTACTGCCGCTTCGATGTCGGGGCCCGCACTCGCGGGCGGCTCGATGGCGGCGAGTCGCGCGCGTTGCCTCACCACCGCCTCAGCGATCGGCGGGGGGATATTCGATACGGCGATGCGGCGCTCGAGCTCGGCGCTGAACGTGCCCGACATGACCATTCCGAAACACGCGATGGCCATAAGGCCCGCAACCCCGGCCACCGCATTATTGATCCCCGAGGCCGCCCCAACGGCATCCGCTGGCGCCGCCTGCATGACCGTCGTCGTCAGGGGAGCGACGGTGAGCGCCATTCCGAATCCGAGCACCAGCGCTGCGGGGAAGAAGGTGGTCCAATAGCTGCCGCCGATGTGCGGCAGGGCGAATAATCCGAACCCGGCGGCCGCAATCATAGGACCCATCACGAGCGGTCGCTTGGCGCCGTAGCGGTCGACCAGCCCACCCGACCAACGGGACAAGATGAACATGAGCAGCACGAACGGCAATAACGCGGCTCCCGCCGCCGCCGCCGAATAGCCTTGGACCTGAATGAGATTGAGTGGAAGAAAGAACAGGCTCCCGCCGAGGCCCGCGTACAAGAGCAAGGTCAACAGATTCGTTGCGGCAAAATCACGCGAGTGAAAAAGGCCCAGAGGCATGATCGGTGCAGGGTGCCGCGATTCGACGACCAGGAAAATCGGCAGCATCGATATCCCGATCACGAGCGACCCCCATACTCGCCACGTTCCCCAGCCGGCGGTTTGCGACTCGATGAGCGCGTAGACGATGCCCGCCAGCGCGAGCGCCGCGAGCACCGCACCCCACCAATCGATCGCCTTGGGCGATGATTCGTTGCGGCTCTCGGGGACGAATCGGTACGTGAGGACGAGCACCGCGAGTGCCAGCGGAACATTCAGGAAAAACGCCAGTCGCCAGGTGAAATGATCGATGATCAAGCCGCCCAGCACGGGACCGAACGCGCTCGCGATGGCCGTGAAGCCCGACCAGGTCCCGATCGCCCGTCCGCGTCTGTCTTTATCGAAAGATGCGGTCAACAGCGCGAGGCTTCCCGGAATCAAAAACGCGCCGCCCACGCCTTGAAGACCGCGCGCCGCGATCAGCAGGCCGACGGATTGCGACAGTCCGCAGAGCATGGAGGCGCTGATGAACAGTACGACCCCGATCACGAACAGACGACGGCGGCCGAAACGGTCCCCCGCCGCGCCGCCCACCAAGAGCAACGCGGCCTGCAGGAGCTCGTAGGCTTCCACGACCCACTGGCTGCCGGCGAGGGTCGCGCCCAGGGAACGCTGCAACGCCGGCAGCGCGACATTCACGATGGTACCGTCGATGAACGCCATGCTGGAGGCGATGATGGTCGTCGCCAGTATCCAGGGTTGCGCCCTGCTCGCGCAGAGCGCGGTGGCCTGCTCCGTGGGGGCACCCCGCTCTTTGCAAGGCAAGACCGTGGGGGAAGTCACATTCTGACGTAGCGCTGCGCGAGCGCAGGCAGCACGAATAGATTCAAGATGGTCGAGGACAGCAGTCCGCCGAGCACGGTGACCGCCATCGGCCCCTCGATCTCCTGGCCCGGCAGATTCATCCCGAAGGCCAGCGGCGCGAGCCCGAGCGCCGTCACGGCCGCCGTCATGAGGATGGGGACCAGCCGCTCGTTGGCGCCGCGCATCGACGAGTTCGGTGTCCCAGGGCGCTCCCTCGACCTCCACCAGGTGCTCGTAGTGCGCCAGCTGCAAGATCGCGTTGCGGGCGCTCACGCCGAACACGGTCACGAGGCCCACGACCGTGCCGAGCGAAATGCCGATGCCCGTGACCGCAATCGCAGCGACGCTGCCGATCAGGCTGAACGGCAGATTCGCGAGCACCAGCCAGCTGTTCACGCGCCAGTGAAACGCCATGAATAGGATCAGCACGATCAGCGCGAGCGCGAGCCCCGAATACAGCAGGAGCTCGTTGCGCGTCTGCTGCTCGGCCTGCGCGGCTCCCGTGAACTCGGTGTAAACGCCGGTCGGCAGCGCTCACGTGGGCCGCGATCGCCTGCGGCGCGGCGCACCACGCTTTGCAGGGAAGCGCCGCTCACGTTGAAGGTCACGCTGATGCGCCGTTGGCCGCCGTCATGCTCGATGCTGTAGCGGTCCTGTGAGACGGCGATACGGGCGACCTGCGACAGGGGCACGGGGCCCATCGCACCGCTGATCATGAGCTGCGACAACCGATCCGGCTGATGTCGCAGCTGCATCGGGCAGCAGCACCACCACATCCACCGTGCGCGTGCCGCTGAAGGTCTGCCCGACCATCGCCCCCGTGTAGGCGTCTCGATGGTATCGAGCACATCCTGGGCCTTGAGCCCGCTCGCCGGCAGCGCGGCGGGAACGAGCTGAATCGCGATCGTCGGCGTGCCGCTCTGGCGCTTGAACTGCAGGTCGACGACGCCGGGTATTTTGCCGAGCACGGCGACGATCTTGTCGCCGGTCGCATCGAGGGCATCCAGGTCGTCGCCGAAGACCTTGATCGCCACCTGCGCGGTCTCGCCGCTCAGGCTCTCGCTGATCCGATCGCCGAGGAAGGTCACCACCTCGCTCTGAATGCCCGGATAGTGCTCGAGAATGCGCCGCAGTTCCTCCTGCGCGGCGCCTTGATCGACCTTGGCGTCGGGCTTGAGCTCGACGTGAAATTCGCTGCGGTGCGGACCCCAGGTGTCCTCGCCCAGTTCGGCCCGGCCCACCTGCTGCTCGACGCTCTGGACATACGGCAGCGCCAGTATCTCGGCGCTGATGCGCTTGCCCACATCGAGCATCTCGTCGAGCGAGGTGCCCGGGATCGAGCTCGACACCTGCATGACGAAATGCCCTTCGCGAAAATCCGGCATGAACGTGCCGCCGAGAAAGGGCAGCGCAGCGCCGGCCGCGATCACGCAGAGCACCAGCACGGCCGCCACCGCCTTGAAGTGGGCCGCCACCCCGTGCACCGCCGAGCTCTGCCAGCGCCTTCAGGCGCACCAGCCAGCGCGATTCCGGCCGGGCATCGTGCCGGCGCAGCAGCAGCGCGCACAGCGCCGGCGTGGTGGTCATCGCGACCAGGAGCGAGGCGAGCACCGCGAATATGAAGGCGAGCGCGAGCGGCCCGACGAAGTGGCCCTGCACGCTGGAGGTGAATAGCTCCGGCAGAAACACCGCGATCACGACCGCCGTCGCGTAGATCACCGGACCGCGCACTTCGAGCGAGGCCTCGCGGATGACCTCGAGCCGCGGCAGGCGGCTGCGCCAGCCAGCGCGTTCTCGCGCAGGCGCCGCAGGATGTTCTCGATGCCGATGATGGCATCGTCCACCAGCACGCCGAGCGCGACCGCAAATCCGCCGAGCGTCATGGTGTTGAGCGTGAGGCCCATGCGGTCGAGCACGGCGATCGCCGCGAGCAGGGACAGCGGTATGGCGGTGAAGGCGATCAGCGCCGCGCGGATGTCGCGCAGGAACAGGTACAGCACGGCGAGAATGAGCACGCCGGCGATCATCAGCGACTGCTTGAGATCGCCGAGCGCCCGCTCGATGAAGTTGGCCGGACGGTGCAGAGCCGCGTAAAGGCGTGATGCCCTGCGCCTTCAGCGCCGGCCGCAAGCTCGCCGAGCGCCTGCTCGACGGCGAGCGTGGTGGTCAGCGTGTTGGCGCCGTACTGGCTGGCGAGCGACAGCAGCACGCCCGGCTTGCCCATGATGAGCGAGTCGCCCGAGCGCAGCGCCGGGCGCCATCTTGACCTCGGCCACCTCGCGCAGCCGGATCGGGGACGCTATTGCGCACCGCGACGACCGCCTCGCCGAGCGACGCGGTGTCGGGCGCCGGAATCGGCGACTCGAGCAGCACGCGCTGGCTGGCGATGTCGATGAAGCCGGCGCCGCGCAGCGGCAGCGCCGCGCTTGGCCGCATCGGCCACATCGGTGAGCGTGATGCCGAAGCTCGCCAGTCGGCGCATGTCGGGCTGGATCTGGATCTGCCGCACGTTGCCGCCGAACACGATGACGTGCGCCACGCCGGGCACGGCGAGCAGACGCGGCTTGATGACCCAGTCGGCCGTGTCGCGCAGCGTGTAGGCATCGACCTTGTCGGACAGCAGGCCGATCTTCAGCAGGTCCATGGTGCTCGACACGAGCGGCGAGAGCTTCGGCACGCCGACGCCGGCCGGCAAGCTGCTGCCGAGCTCGGACAGTCGCTCCGAGATTCCCTGGCGCGCGATGTGCACATCGACCCCGTCGGCAAATGTGATGGTGACCACCGAGAGCCCCGGAATGGATTCGGAGCGCATGGTCGCGAGGCCCGCGGCGCCGTTGACGGCGTTCTCGACCTGCTTGGTGACGAGCTCCTCGACCTGCTGCGGCGAGAATCCGGGCGCCTCGGTCTGGATGTCGACCTGCGAGGGAACGAACTCCGGAAACACATCGAGCGGCGAGTTGAGTGCGCCCCAGACCCCGAGGATCAGCGCCAGCAGCGTCAGCGCGGTGACGGCGCCGAAGCGGCGCACGCACAAGCGACCAGCGCCCGCATCACTCAGTCCGCCTCGGTGCTGGGATTCGTTTCGCGCGCCAGCAGCAGGCCGGCGGCCGCGGTGACGATCTTGTCGCCCGGCGGCGATCCCCTCGTTGACGAAGTAGCCGTCGGCGGCCGGCCGGTCGGGGTCGATCTCGCGCCTCACATAGATATGGGGCTTTGTCTCGAGATAGCACCAGTACTTGCCGTCGCTGATCACCAGTGAAGCGGCCGGTACCACGACACCCTGCTGCGATGGCCCGGCGCCCGGCGCCCAAACCAGAAGCCGCTCGCCCTCGCCGGCGTCGCTATCCTTCAGAAGGCCGAAAAAGCTGCGGCCCGGGAGGCTCGCATCCGCGGGGGCCGCCCACACCGTATTCAAGCGCCAGCCTTGCGGGGGGCGCGGGGCGCCGGGGGACAGGGCGTCGATATGCGCCGCGCGCAGCGTGGCCGGCGCAGGCCCTTGAAGCGCGCCCAACGGAAACGTCGCGCGCAGCAACTTGATCTTGCCGCTCGCCAGCTGCTGCAGCACCGGCCCGTTCTTCGCCACCGCGGCCGCAGGCCCCGATCCGACGATGGTGGTGAGGCGCTGTTCGGCGAGCCCGAGTGCCGCGCGGTCGGTCTGCGCCTGGCGCGCTGCGCTCTCCACGGCGTCGGCCGACATTGCGCCGGGCGTGCCGCTCAAGTGCTGCGCCCGCTCGAGCGCTGCCTGGCTCTGGCGTGCGGCGGCCTGCGCCGTGGTGAGCTCCGCGACTGCCGTGGCAATCGCGTCGTGGGGAATGACGAGGCCGAACCCCGAGGTTTCAGCCGTATACTGAATGGGCTTTGCGGGCTGCGTCGCGACGCCCAGCGTCTGCGCCTGCTCCGCCGTCAGGGTAACGCCCTCCGCGCCTTCGGTGCCTTGCGTTGCCGGGCCAGGTCGAGCCGCCTCGGCACTTGTGGCCTTTTCCGCGGGCGGCGTGCGATGACACCCCGCCAGACCGAGGCTAGCGAGGCACAACGCCGCCGCGGCGGCCCGCGTGCACCTCGCGGCCTGCGCGATATCGATAGCGCTAATGGACATGTTCCTCCTGAAGCTGCCAGCCGCCGCCGAGCGCCTTGCACAGCGAGACCGCCGCCTGAAGACGCGCCAGTCGGTACTGACTGTATTGATCGCGTGCGGCATACAAGGTCCGCTGCGCTTCGAGCACGGCGAGGAAATCTCCCGCGCCTTCACGGTAGCGCAACTTCGCTCCCTCGAAGGCGCGCTCGCTCTGAGTCAAGCCCTCGATCTGGAACTCACGCGCGTCGTCGAGATTGCGGATCGCGGCGAGCGCATTCTCGACATCGACCAACGAGGCGAGGATGGCTGGCCCGATAGCTCACGAGCAGCTCCTCATCCTTGGCGCGTGCCTCGTCGCGCGCGGCCCGCAACCGCCCGCCGTCGAATATGCTTTGCACCAGTCCCGCGCCCAGGTTCACGCCCGGTCCGACGCCGGGCAAAGCGATGACGGCGGCATTCACCGCCGGATTCTGAATACCCGCCGCCGGTGTGAGCGTCACGCTCGGCAGCAGCGCGGCGCGCGCGGCAACCAGGTCTGCATCCGCGGCACGCAGATTGGCCTCGGCCATGAAGACATCCGGGCGTCGGGTGATGCAGATCGGCAGGCAGCCCCGGTGCGACTCGCGGCTCGGCGAGCGCATCGAGCGATGCCGCCTCGATGCGGAATCCCTCCGGGGGTCGGCCGAGCAGCATTGCGAGCGCGGTTCTCGCCTGCTCCTCTCGCTGTTTGAGCTCGGGAAGGGTCAGCTGCGCGCCGGCAAGCACCGATCGTTGAGTGGCCAGCTCCACCGGATTCGCCACGCCGTTCTGGAATCTCGCCTGAACCACCTCGAGCAGCCCGCGTGCGGCCTCCAGATTCGAGCGGGCAATCTTCGATCGCTCACGCAACGACAACAATTCGAAATACCCGTTCGCAACGCCCGCCAAGGTCGTGAGCGCGATGTTGTCGCGATCGGCGCGCGCCGCGGCGTCCGAGAAAGCGCCCCGCGTTCGCGGTCGCGCGATTCTTGCCCCAGAAATCGATCTCGTAGCTCGCCGACAGCAACGCCGACCAGTCGAACTCATGCGCGCTTCCGTTGACCGAATGGCCCGCGTAGTAATTGCCGTTGGCGGTCGCATCGACGCTCGGGAGAATGGCCGCGCCCGCCTGCCGCGCGCGGGCATCGGCCTGTGTGAGGCGGGCGCGCGCCGCCGCCAGATCGAGGTTCGCGCTCGCGGCCTGTGCGATGAGCGCATCGAGCTCAAGACTCTTGAAGCCGCTGTACCAGTCCTTGCCCGGCCACACGGCCGGCGGGCCGGGCGCACCGAACACCGGGTTCCCCGACGCTCCGTTTTCGAACGCAGCCGGCACTCCGGGGACCGCCGGTTTGGGTGCCTTCAGCGCGCAGCCCGCGCAAGCGAGCAGCGCCACTGCGCACGCCGCGGCCATGTGCTTGCCAGCCCCGAAACATGGCGTCCTCGATTCGCAATTTCACTCAGCCTACCAAGGCCGGACGTTCGCCAGGTGTACATCTTTGTAAGCTATCTTGGGCGCCCGTGCCGGTATATTCCGCGGCCACGATCTCAGGTCACATGACTGCTTGAGGAGGCTCCCTTGTCCACCCACTTGATCGCAAGAGCCGTCCGGCTGAGTCTTCTCGCCGTTCTCTCAACCGGCATGGTCGCGCATGCCGCTCCCGCCGATCCGACCATGCAAGTGGTACAGCGATGGAAACTCGGCGGCGCCGGCGGCTGGGACTATCTCACGTTCGACCCCGCCACCCACCGTCTGTTCATCAGCCGGGGCACCCGCGTCGAGGTCCTCGATACGCAGAGCGGCCAGGTCGTCGGAACCATTGCCGATACCCCGGGCGTCCACGGCATTGCGCTGGCGACCGATTTGCACCGCGGCTTCACCAGCAACGGCAAAGGGGACTCGATCACGGTGTTCGATCTCGACACGCTGAAGACGATGCAAGAGGTCAAGATCCCGGCCCACAACCCGGATGCCATTCTGTACGAGCCATTAGGCAAGCATGTGTTTACCTTCAATGGCAAGAGCAAGGATGTCACCGTGCTGGATGCCACGACGCTCGCGGTCGTCGCCACGATTGCGGTTCCGGACAAGCCGGAATTTGCGGTGGACGACCATGCCGGACAGATCTTCGTCAATATCGAGACCGAGCCCGGCCAGATGGTGGTCATCGACAGCCGCAAGCTCGCTGTCAAGGCGACCTGGCCTCTGACGGGATGCAACAGCCCGAGCGGCTTGGCCATCGATCGCGCCCACCATCGTCTTTTCTCGGTGTGCGACGGTAAGGTCATGGCCGTCACCAATGCCGAGGACGGCAGCAACGTCGCCCGTGTGCCGATCGGCGAGGGTCCCGATGCAGCCGCATTCGATGAGAAGCGCAACCTCGTCCTGAGCTCGAACGGCGAAGGCACGCTCACGCGGGTCCGTGAGGAATCTCCCGACCGGTACCGGGTCGTGGACACGGTGAAAACCCAGCGTGGCGCACGCACCATGGCGCTCGACCCGGCGAGCGGCAAGGTCTATCTCGTCACCGCGGACTTCACAGCCGCGCCACCGCCCACCGCCGAGCAGCCGCATCCCCGACCCGCTCCGGTCCCCGATACCTTCACGGTGCTGGTGGTGGGCACCCACTGACATTCCCACACACCTCTCGATAAACTCCGTGAGCGAGGTCCATTGGAGACTGCCCCGAACATGCGACTTTTGCTGACCGAAGACGACATCGAGCTGGCGCAATCACTCATCGAGCGATTCCGTGAGCAGGGTTACGAGGTTGTGCACGTCGGGGACGGGCGTCGAGGGGCTGCGCGAGGCCACGCATCAGGATTTCGATGCCATCATCGTCGACCGCATGCTTCCGGGGATGGACGGCTTGGAGCTCGTCAAGGCGGTGCGGCGGGCGAAGGCGACTCCGATCATCTATCTGACCACGATGAGCGGGATCGACGATCGCGTCCGCGGGTTGGAGGCCGGAGGGGACGATTATCTCATCAAGCCCTTCGCGTTCGAGGAGCTGCTCGCGCGGATTCGCGTCATGACACGGCGCTTCGCCCCGCCCTCCTCCAAGCTCTTTGCCGGATCCATCGAAATGGACCTGGTGCAGCGCACGGTCACCCGGCATGGCCACGCGATCGAGCTTCTCCCTCAGGAATTCCGGCTGCTCGAATACCTTCTTCGCAATGCCGACCGCGCGGTGACGCGCAAGATGCTGCTCGAGAATGTCTGGAACATTCACTTCGACCCGCACACCAGCGTGGTCGAGAGCCACATCAGCCGGCTGCGCGCACGCCTCAATGCGTTTTGCGAAGTCGATGCGATTCAGACGGTCCGCGGCATCGGATATCGGCTGCTTGCGTCCAATTAGGATCTTCATGGCGGAATCTTTCCGGCTTGCCGCGCTGTTTGCGCTGCTGTTTCTGGCGCTGACGGGTGCCCTCATCGGCACGGTCCTCTGGATCGTCGAGGAGGCCGAGCGAACCACGCTCATGGCCGCCAACGAAGCGGACATTTCCACGGTCACGAACGGCTTCCGCGCCGAAGGACTCGACGAGGCGATGGAGGTCGTACGCCAGCGTCTCGGAACGCCCGGCATCGACCAGACACACGGCCGCCGTCTGCGTCCCGAGGCTTACATGCTCATCGAGCGCACGACCGGCGAGGCCATCGTCGGCAATCTGCCCTCCATCGCCTGTGCGCCCGGCACATTGCGGATCACCCTGCCTGCCCGGCCGGGAGAGCACCACGCCGCCGCGGTGCTCGGCCGCTGCGTGCAGCTCGCCGACGGGCTCGAATTATTCGTAGGCCGGGATACCGCCGGCATGCGCGCCACGAGCGAGCGCATATTGCACGCCTTCGGGTGGGTCGCACTGGGTACTTGTGCGTTTGCCATGCTGGCCGGTTTGTTTCTCGGCCGGCGATTCATGGCACGCGTGGATGCCATCACTCGAACGTGCGAAGGAATCATCGCGGGTCGGCTGAACGAACGGATTCCCATGCGCGGCCGAGGCGACGAATGGGATCGGCTCGCGCGCGCCATCAACGAGATGCTGGACCGGATCTCGTTGCTGCTCGAAAATCTGCAACAGGTCTCGAGCGATGTCGCGCACGATCTCCGGACGCCATTGGCCCGCTTGAGAAACCGCCTCGAGGATGCCCGCGTCAAGTTGGGACACACGGGGGAATCTTCCGCCGTGATCTCGCGCGCAATCGACGATACCGATCAGATCCTCTCGATGTTCTCTGCCGTGCTGCGGATTTCACAGGTCGAGGCAGGAACGCGAGTACAGAGCTTCGCCGAGGTCGCCCTATCGGACCTTCTCGAGCGCGTGTACGAGCTGTACCTGCCGCTCGCCGAGGACTCACGACACCCGCTCTCGCGCCATCTCTGTGCCCATGTGTCCGTTCGGGGCGATGAGGAGCTGCTGACGCAGCTGTTCAGCAATCTGATTGAGAATGCAATCCGCCATACTCCTCCCGGCACGACGATCGCCCTGAACCTCGAGGCGACGGGCGGACATATTCTGGCATCTGTCATCGACAACGGCGCCGGCGTGCCGCCCGAAGACCGCGACAAAGTGGTGCGGCGCTTCTATCGGGGTTCCGCCAGCCGATCTTCCGAAGGTCACGGTCTCGGTTTGTCGCTGGTGGCTGCGATCGCGCAGCTGCATGGCGCAACGCTCGTGCTCGGCGATGCGCATCCGGGACTACGCGTCGATATCCGCTTCCGACCGGAGCGGTACGCGAGCGGTTGAGGCTCGGGCGAGCGGCCGCACGCCGCCACCGGCTTACATGGAGGCTTCCGATCGAGTACGCTCGAGGCTGACTTGCGGGATCAGGGATCAGCTCCTCGATGGGTCAATCGCTAAAAAAGGCCGGCCAGAATAAGGTCAAAAGCTCGCCCACCTCGGAGCCTCAACGCCGGGTCGCGAAAATCGACAAGCCTCGACTTCCCCATGTATACAAGCGACGCCGCCTCTTCAAGCTGCTCGCGAGCTATTCGAGCCAAAAGGTTATCTGGATATCGGCCCCTGCCGGGTACGGCAAGACCACGACCATTGCAAGCTGGCTGCAGCAGCGGAATCGCCGCGTCATCTGGTACCAGTGCGACGCGGGCGATGCCGACCTTGCCTCTTTCTTCCATTTCCTTACGCTCGCCCTTACTCACCACCAAGATATCAGCGGTCATCCTCTTCCCGCCCTCTCGCCGGAATTGTATCCGGCACTGTCCACCTTCGTTCGCAACTACTTTCGAGAGTTCTTCGCGCGCCTCACGGCACCGAGTTTTTTGGTGCTGGATAATTGGCAGGACGTTCCGGTCGATGCGCCGCTGCGGGAACTGCTGCCGGTCATCATCGAGCAGATCCCGGCGGAAATAGCCCTGCTGGTGATCAGCCGGGAGGCACCCCCCCGCAACCTGGCCCGCTTCGACTACTCCGGCGGAATGGCGATGCTCGACGCGGAGGAACTGAAGCTCACCGAGCAGGAAACGGCGGACATCGCACGGCTCTACAAGCCCGCAGCAAATCAGCGCACCATCATGCCGGCGCGCGAGCTCTATGCGATCAGCCAAGGCTGGGCGGTCGCGGTTGCCGCCATGCTGCGCCATGAGGCTCGACCGGCGCTCGAGCGCTTGCAAATTGACCAGGCGGCGACGCAGTCGATTTTTAATTATTTGACCTCCGAGGTCTTTGATCGATTCGACGACAGGGTCAAGGATTTCCTGTTGAAGACCTCCTGCCTCGAATACATCACAATACCCGTCGCGCGTCTATTGACCGGCAACCCGGCTGCGCGCGAAATCCTCGACACGTTGGTTCGCACCAACGCCTTCACGCTACAGCGACCCGCCTCCGACTCCTATTACTACCATCCCCTGTTCCGAGAGCTGCTGCGCACCCGGGCGCTCGCGCGTTTCGGGGCGGACGAATGGCCGCAGCTGCTCGCGAGCGCCGCGCAAATCCTCCGTGAAAATAATGATCCCGAGATGGCGATCGAGTTGTTGCTCGAGGCTCGCCGATGGCGGGAAGCCGCGCAGATGGTGATCCAAATGGCGCCCTCGCTGGTTCAGCAAGGACGATTCAGAACGCTCGAGGCTTGGATGGCATCCATACCCGAGCCCATCGAGCGCGAAGCCGCGTGGATGACCTATTGGCGCGGAATGGTGGAGATGGCGATCGCCTTTCCGAAGGCCGAGTCGACCTTCGAACGAGCCTATCACCTCTTTGTACACGAGCATGACAAGCTTGGACAGATACTCTCGATCGCCGCGATTCTTCAGCACATCCATGTGAGCTACACCGCTTTCGGCCGGATGCTGCCCTGGATCGAGAACCTCAGCGAGCTGTTGCGATCGGAGATCGTCTTTCCCTCGAAGAGTGTCGAGGTCTTGGTGTTCACCAGCCTTTTGTCTGCGATTACATTGGCCGACCCGTCCAACACGCGTTTGTCGGAGTGCCTGGACCGTGTGGCCGAGCTGGTACGTTCCGATGCCGACTCGCAGAGCAAAACGACCGCCGCCGTTGCCCTGACGAACTATTTCGCCGTTACGGGTGACATCGTGGGCTGGCGTGCCCTGTTGCCGGACTCGGACTTCGATCACGACGACAAGGAGCTGAGTCCGGCGGTGCGCATCCAGACTCTGTGGATGCAGGGATATCAGTATCATCTCACGGGCGAGCTCGCCCGATGCCACACCTTGGTCGACGCCGGCGTACGGATCGCCCAACAGAACAACCTGCCCGCTTTCGCGACTCGGCTGGTGTTATCGAAGCTTCAGGCGAGCAGTCATGCGGTCCACAGGGCGGAAATAGCCAAAGGACTGGCGCGCCTGCAGCCGGAGTTCGCGTTCGCTCCGCAGTTGCTGAGATCGCAGTATCACTATCTCTATGCGATGTTTCAGCTGGCGGAAGGCGATTTGCCGGCCGCCGATAGTGCGATCGAAACAGCCCGTCTCCACACGCAGGAGGCGGGGTATCCACTGGCGGAGGCGCTCATCTATCTGGGTTTGGCCCAAATCCGCTGCGAAATGGGCCACTTCGAGGAGGCCTCGAATGCTCTGCTGCGACGTCGCAGCACGCTCGTCGGCTTTCGATCGCCGCTGCTCGATTTCAATTACGGACTGATCGAGGCCGAAATCGCGCGCCGGCAGGGCCGCCGCGCCGAGTTCATCGCGGCGCTGTCTGCGGCACTTGCGGTCGGCCGCACACAGGGCTACCGAAATGAGATTCATGCCTTTGGCGTATTCCTGCCTCGCCTCGTCCCGTATGCCCTGCGGCACGGAATCGAGGTCGAGTATTGCCGGGCGTTGGTCCGCAAGCACCGCTATCCGCCGCCGGCTTCTTTGGTTCCCAATTGGCCATGGCCGGTGCAAGTTCATTCGCTGGGTCGATTTGAGGTGCGAGTCGACGATGAGCCCCTGGAAGTGTCTCGTAAGTCGCAGCGTCGGCCGCTGAACCTGCTCAAAGCAATCCTGGTCAGCCGCAGCGGCACCGAGATCAACGTGCTCATGGACTACTTCTGGCCCGACCTCGACGGCGATTCAGCCCGCAATGCGCTCGACTTGGCGGTTTTTCGCCTCCGCAAGCTCCTCAGGCACAAGGACGCGATCGTGCTGAAGCAGGGACGCCTGATGCTCAATCGCAATGCCGTGTGGGTGGATGCTTTTGCGTTGACAGCGCTGAGCGAAGCCAACGAGGCCGATGAGCCGCCGGCCGAGCAAGCTCGGCGCCTGCTGAGCCTGTACCGCGGACCGTTCCTGCCCGACGAGGCCGAACCCTGGTCATTTGCGGCGCGCGAGCGTCTGAGGAGCCGATTCCTGCGCTGCGTCGCGCAGTTGAGCGACGTGCTGCAGGCATCGCACAGCTATGAGGCGCTCGCCGATTTTTACCAGCACGTGCTCGAGATCGAGCCTCTCGCCGAGCCGGTGTATCGGGGATTGATGCATTGCCTGATGGTGCAGGGCCGGGATGCCGAGGCACTTCAGGTGTACCAACGCTGCGAGGAGGTATTATCGACCCTGCTGCAGTCACGGCCTTCGCTCCCGACCCGCAAGCTGTATGCGTCCCTACTGCGCCGCTGACGGCCCTCCTGCTACGGGCTCGCCCAAGTCGAATCGGGCAGATGCTCATCCATCGCCTTCCCAGGCGCGCACTCATCGGAATAATAGGCTGACTGCATGCCGCCTATTTTCCCGCGCTCCTGATAGCTGATGTTGTAATAGTCGAGTGCATTCTGCTTGGCGATGCCGTCGGGCACCCCGAGCAGCTTCGCCGAACGGTAGTTGCGCTGCACCGCCTGGCATTCGGTGCGGGCCTCATTCATCTCGCCGCGTATGTGCATGCTCTCGTGCGTGAATATGTCCAGACTCACGAGCTCCTGCTGGCTCGCGCGGCCCGGATGCCGAAGATATGCCGCCAGGATTTTGCACCACGGGTGCTGAATGCCGATCTTGCCGGTTTGCGGATTCGCATGGCCGGCGGCGAGCATCTCGGTGTCGAGCATGGTGTCGAAGATGGTATTGCAATGAACGCTCGCCCGGTGATTGTCCGCGAGCAGCGTCGCCCTGATGGACAAGAAGCGTTCGAAATACCAGGTGTGCACCGGGGGCCACGCCAGGCCGAATGCGAGGATCAATACGAGCGCCAGATAAGGCTTCGTGACGGGCGCCGGCGTGTCGTAGCCCGGCCGGGCGACGAGGCTGTTGCGGATTTCGCGATACGCACACCAGAAAAAAAACAATGACGCCAGAATCCAGAGCATAAGGACAAAAGGCTACCGCCGGCCGCCCTGGTGATTGCGTGACCGACTAGACGCCTTTTCCCCGGGCAGTGAGGCCGGCGTGGAGAAATTTGGAGGCGGAGGTGCCCCGGCTTCTCGTGCTCAACGCTCCCGGGCCAACTATCCTCGGAATTGCCGGACTTGGTACGATGCCGGCACGCCCCATTGGAGAATCCGATGTCACCAATCGTTGCGTCCCGCGCATGGACTCTGATTCTGATTGCCGCCGCCATGGGGGCAATGTGCCCGGCCCTCGGCACGGGAACCGGCGACATTGCCGCGATCGGCGCATCCTTCGTCGGCCGATACGATAACGCCGCGCAACTCGTGGCCGAGAAGTCGATGAGGCCTCCGCCTCAACATGTGACCATCACGATCGAGCCTACGCCGAGCGCCGACTGGCAGCTGTGGCGCGTACACATGGATGTCGACCCCGACGTCGCTCAAATGGCAGGGTCCGACACCTCGTTGGATGCGGTCTGGGCAATGAACGTATCCCGCCGCGCCGTACAGAAGGTGCTCGAGGTGGTCCCCTACACCCTGAACCCCGCCGTTGAGGAGGCCTCGGTGAAGGCCGCCACCTTCGACCGCTCGCAATGGTTGCCCCTCGAGGCGTGCGCGCTCGCAGGTGACTTCGGCAAATCACGTATCGTCGTGCAGGCGCCGAGCGACGAGATGTGCGTGGCCGAGACCATGGGCTTGGGCGGCAAGCGCGCGTTCTTGCCGAGTTGGATCGAGCGCCAAGGCGACTGGCTGCGGGTACAGCTGGTGTATTTCGGCAAGCCCTGGCGCGTCGATGCGCATCGCCTGGCCGACTAGCGCCCGGCCTCAGGCGTCGCAGCAATCCCGCCGAGGCGGCGCGCGACTGAAGCGTCGCGCGCGACCTTTGGGGGGAGCGGTCAGTGCGGAGGAGCAGCGCCGGGATTGGATCCCGATGCCCCGGGACCGTTGGGGTTGGTGCCTGATGCCCCCGGGTTCGTTCCGGGCGCGCCCGGACCCGGATTACTGGGATTTCCTGGGTTATTGCGATTCCCGGGGTTATTGCGATTTGACCCGGGATAGTTCCCCGAACCCGGCGACCCGGGATGTGTTCCGCCGGGTTGCGGCGTGGTCGACCCGGGCATGGTCCCCGAGGAGCCTGGTGTGGTCGAGGACCCAGGGGTCGTGCCCGACGAGCCGGGGGGGCTCCCTGATGAGCCGGGCGCGCCGGTGGATTGCGCCACCGCGACTCCCGCGCCGGTCAAACCCAAAGCGAGTGCGGCGATTGCGAGCGATTTGATCATATGAAGTAATCCTTGGTTGCGTGAGCCAGCGTTTTGACGCAGTCAACGCTACGGCCAAGCCCTCGCCCGGGATGTCGGCAGCCGCGTCCATCCGTTGTAGGCAGGAAGCAGCGGCGCTGGCGGATTAGTCTTAAGAGGTTTCCGCGTAGATGAGCGGGGCTGCGCCGCTCATCGGCAGGTCGCGACGATAGAGCTCCGTCCCCGGGGCATCGAGCCCGCGCGCATACCGGTGACCGCTGTGCACGGCATGCACGATGGCGCCCGGTGCATCGGCGTCCCCGATGCACCTGACCGAAGCAATCTTGGCGGCCTCGAGATCCTCACGACGCTCGCAGAGGCGCTGGTAAAGCGCGTCGTTGGGGCGGCGCAAGCCGACGATGAGCAGCGATCGACAGGGCAACCGGGTTTCTACGTCGGTGAACTGATTGCGCAATGTCGCAAACTCCCCGTCGAACGCATCGACTCGGCTCAACGTGTGGAGTGCGACCCCGGCGCGAGCCAGGGCACGATGGACTTGCGGTTGCTCGTTGGTCATCAGCGTCCATGCCGAGGCGTGCCCGGCCGGCGTCACGTAGCTCACGGCGCCGCCGCACGCGCCCGCCAGATATTCCGCCAAGGCGCCGCCCAGATAGTAATTATCGAAGTCGAACACCACCACGGGCGCCTCGAGCTTGACGCCGGCGGCGACATCATCCGGGGTGTACACCCGCGGCGCGTCGATCTCCGCCGTCGGGACCTCCATGGTGGAGTACAGCATGCGCGTCCAGTGCGCACCCGTCGCGATGACGATGTGCGTGTGCTCGAGCTCGAGCACTTGGTCGGCATCCAGCCGATTGCCGGGATACAGGCTCACGTTGCTCAACTGCGCGAGCTGCGAGAGCCGCCAGTCGCGTACGCGCGCCCAGGTGGCGAGGCCGGGCAACTTCGTCTCGAACACGAGCCGGCCGCCAAATTCCGTCGAGCCTTCGGCGAGCGTGACGGCGTAGCCGCGACGCCCCAAAGTCAAGGCACATTCCAAACCGGCGGGACCGCCGCCCACCACCAGAACGGATGCCGAACTGGCGGCGCGCGCAAAGCGCTCGGGGTGCCAGTCGCGCCGCCACTCCTCGCCCGCCGTCGGATTCTGCGTACAGCGCACCGGCACGCCATCGTGCCAGCTCGAGATACAAATGTTACATCCGATGCACTCGCGAATGTCCTGCTCACGACCCTCGCGAATTTTGCTCGGGAGGTACGGATCTGCGATCGATGCGCGGGCGCCGCCGATCAAATCGAGAACGCCGCGCCTGATCTGCGACACCATGGTATCGGGTGAGGTGAAGCGCCCTACACCGACCACCGGCCGGGAAGTCAGCCGCTTGACGAAATCGATCACCGGCTCGTGGCTTCCCTCCGGGGAGAAGCGCGACGGCGCGCAGTCGGTCGGGCTCGAATCCATTTTCACGTCCCATAGATCCGGCAGCTCCGCGAGCAGTCCCACGACTTCGTGCGCCTCGGACTCGCCGCGCTGTCCCGGCCGCCCTCGCAGCTCCTCGAGACTGATGCGCAACGCGACCGCCGCATCGGGACCGACCGCCTCGCGCGTCACCTCGATCAGTTGACGCACGAGCCGCACTCGATTCTCGATGCTGCCGCCATAGGCATCCGTGCGGCGGTTGTATTCGGGCAGCAGGAATTCGTACGGCAGATACCCCATCCCGGCGTACACGTAGATGATGTCGAAACCCGCGCGACGCGCCTTGCGGGCGCCTTCCGCTTGCCAGGCGAGGAGCGCGTTGATGTCGTCTTGATGCATGGCGCGGGGGCGCTGGTTGCCCATGAACCCGACGTGAGTGGCCATCCAGGGAATGCCGGACGGCGAGAGCGGCGGCAGGCGGCTCGCACGATTCATCACCGATGCCCCGCCGTGCCACAGCTCGATTCCCGCGAGCGAGCCATGGCGATGCACCGCATCGACCATCAATGCATGCGAACGCACATCGTTCTCGTCCCACAGCGTCGCACACGGCAACGGTGCATCGTCCGAGCTCGGATGGATGGATACCGCGCCCGTGCACACCACACCCCAGCCGCCTTCCGCCTTGGTTTCGCGAAATTTTGCGCGCACGTGCGGCAACGCATTCGTCATGCCGCTCGCATGCGGTACCTGATAGAAGCGGTTGGGTGCCGTCACCGGGCCGATACGGACGGGCTCGAACAGACTGGCGTATCGCGCGTTCATGGACATGGGGCACTACTCCGAATCAGGGGCGAGGGATCGTCGCGCGCGTGCGGACGAGTTGCGCCAGATTGATGTTCTCGATCTCGGGCAGCGCCGTAATCACCCGCATCGCCCACCGTTCTCCGGCGGCAAGATCGGCCGTGTACAGCTCGCGAGCCAGTGCGCCGTTGCGGGCGACGATGGCGTCCCGGATCTTGGCGGGACCCGTGCTCCAAAAACTCGCGGCGTCGTGAGGCGGGATCCCCAGAAACAGCACGCGCAGCGAAAGATTTTGCAGATGGCCAATGGTCTTCGCCAAGAGCGCGTTGCCGCTGGCCTCGGCGATGGCCAGGTTGAAATCGCGGTTTGCGAGCAAGACGCGCGTGAGCGCCTCGTTCTCATCCGGCCACGCGGTCTCGCAAACCTCGCGCAGATAGTCGAGCCGCTCGAGGTGCGCGGCGTCCATGCCACGCTCGGCTGCCAGCTCGGCGGCCTGCGGCTCGAGCAGGTAGCGCATTTGGTAGGTGTCCCGCACGCCCCGCAGCGTCAGCCGCGCAATGGAGGTGTCACGCTCGGGTGACTTTTCGAGAAAGCCCTCCTGCAAGAGCCGCGGCACCGCCGCGCGGATCGCCGCCATACCGAGGCCATAGCGCGACGCGAGCAGGCGCTCCGAGGTTCTCTCCCCCGGCAGTAGGCGGAAGGTGAGGATCTCGAGACGAATCAGCTCGTACGCCCTCTCGTTGAGCGTGAGCGACGCCGCGCCCTCGAGTGCGAACATCGCGTGAGCCCGTCGTTGCCCCGCCGACCGTCGTTCATCGCATTTCCGGTGTTGGATCTCGGCTGGCAGTCTGACAGGTCAAAAGACCTTCGTCGACATGTCAGACTGACGAATCGCTGCGCCCGCCCCCTTACAATATCTTTACGTAATTTAGATATATATCTAGTATTCTATTGATATATATAACTATATGATGTCACCAGGCGGATCGAGAGCGACTTCGGGCAGATTAGGCGGGAGCGCTTAAGCAGAGAGGTCCCGCCGTGCCGAGCGAAAAGAACACGATCACCCCGGAATCGCAGCCCGGCGACTGGGAGAAACTCGACCACCTGATCCGGGATATCGGCATCGGCCTGTTGACCACGGTGGATCCGAAGGGCCACTTCCATACCCGGCCTTTGCAGACACTCCAGGTCGAGGACCGGCAGACGCTTTGGTTTTTCACCGACTGGAGCAGTCCCAAGGTGCACGAGATGCATGACGATGTCCGAGTCGCGCTCGCGTATGCGAGCCCGGCGCGGCATTCCTATGTCGCCGTGAGCGGCACCTCGCACCCTCCTGCGCGATCCGGCAAAGGCCCGGGCGCTTTGGACTGGTGGAGCAGCGCGCCTACTATCCGGAGGGCCCGGAAGATCCGCGCCTCGCCCTGCTGCGCGTTCGCATCGAGCGCGCAGAATATTGGATCGCCCCCGGGCGCGGCTCCTATCTCCTTGCCGCCGCGAAAGCGGCATTACCGGAATTCCGGCCGGCGTGATCGGCGAGAACCGCAAACTCGAATAGCGTCGCGGATCGCGCTGAAGCGGCTACCGATCCACTCCCGACCACGAGCACCGCGTTTGTTCCTCCGAAGGCAAAGGAACTCGAAAGCATGATGCGCAGGGGCAGCGGGCGTGCGACCTGCGGCACGTAGTCCAGATCGCATTCCGGATCACTCTCGGCAAGATGCATCGTCGGGAACGCCACTTGCGCTTTCAGGGCAAGGATCGAAAGCACGAGCTCGAAAGCACCGGCCGCGCCCAGCAGGTGGCCGTGAATGGCCTTGGTCGCGCTGATCGGGATGTCCTTCGCGCGCGCGCCGAAGACCGAGCGAATGGCCGCCGTCTCGACCGCATCGTTGACTTGGGTCCCCGTGGCATGTGCATTGATGGCATCGACCCGCGATGGCTCGATGTCTGCCGAGCGCAACGCGGCCTGCATGGCCGCCGCCTGTCCCGCGACGCTCGGGCGCGCGATGTGCCCGATATCGGTGGCGAGGCCATAGCCCAAAAGCTCTGCATGGATGGTTGCGCCGCGTCCGCGCGCATGCTCCCAGCTCTCCAGGAGCACGATGGCGGCACCCTCGGCCAGCACCATCCCGCTGCGATCCTTTGCAAACGGCTTGCAGGAGGCACCGGGATTGCGCTCATCGATTCGCGCGAGTGTGCGCAACGCGTCCCATGCCATCAAGGAGCCGAGCGACAGCGGGGCCTCCGTGCCCCCCGCCACGGCGATATCGAGCTCGCCCCGCCTCAAGCGCGACCACGCCTCGCCGACGGCCACCGCGGAGGACGAGCAGGCGGTCGAGTAGGTGATATTCGGCCCGGGCAGCTGCATCTCGAGACCGATCCAAGCGGCCGGCGAGTTGTGCATTCCCATGAGCACGGTCAAGGGCATGATGCGATCCGATCGATCCCCATACAAAGTTCGGTATCCCTCATCAAGGGTTTGTGATGAGCCCATGCCGGTGCCGACGAAGACGCCGACGCGGCTGCGATCCACCTGCGACAGATTCAACGTCGAGTCGGCGAGCGCGCGTTGCGCGGCGACGATGCCGAATTGGCTCGCCCGATCGAGCATTCGAAGCTTGGCCGGCTCGAAATGGTTCGCGCCTGCAAACGCCGCGGGCACCGCCGGCCACTTCATGAGGCGGCCGGCAAACGGCTTTTCCAGGACGCGGATCGCCGAAGTGCCGGCGCGTGCTGCTTCGAGCAGCTCCTCGGGACGATCCCCGAGTGCGGACACGACGCCGATCCCGGTGACGGCGACCCGGCTCATGACCCCGGCTGCGGGTGCGTTGCGAGCATCCCGTCGATGTAATTCACCACGTCGCGAACGGTGCGCAACGGTCCCGGGTCAGAGGCAAATTTGATCTTGAACTCATCCTCCACGTCGAAAAGCAGCAATCCAATTCCCAGGGAGTCGAGGCCCAATTCCTCGAGCGGCCGCTCCTCCGTCACCGTGTCCGGATCGACGGGATAGGTTTTCAGCAGAACGCTTTTGAGCCTCTCAAACGTGCTCATCATGACCCACCTCCAACGTTCGGGCGGAGGGTGCGAGGTTAGCCTGACTCCGCGTACCCCGCGACCCGCTCGATGCGAGCCGCGCGGTCGTATCGACATCGAGCGCGCAGCGGACTTTGCCGCTCCAGCCGGCGCTGCGGGCGAGCAGCCGGGTCGCCTGCAGCACCGGCAAGAGCGGTGCCAGCAGCCGCGGCCGCATCGCCGCGTGGGCAAAGGCCGCGGCGAGCCGCAGGCGCGGTGCAAAATGCGCCCGCCATTGCGCCTCGTAGGCGGCGGCTATGCCACGCTGCCAGGCGCGATCTCGCAGCCGCGGGGGTGGGGCGTCCTTGAGAAGGCGCGCGCATAGCAACCACGCCGACTGGATGGCCATGCTCATCCCCTCGCCGATGATGGGGTGCGCCTCACCGGCGGCGTTGCCGATACGAAACACCTCATCGTCGGGGCGCAAGTGGATGCCGGGATCGAGCGGTCCGCAGGCGAGCCACGCGCCGCTGCGGGTCGCCGTCCTCAGCGCCGCGGCGACTCCGGCGCATTCGCGCCCGAGCGCCGCGCCGACCACATCGCCTGCGGTCGCGCCCGGCTGCGACTCTCTCAGCGAGGCGAGCCGATCGGCTCGAATGCAGCAGGCGAGCGTCAAGCGGCCTCGATCCGCCAGCACCATGCCGCCATACCCGCCCTCGAAGGACAGCACCGGCAGGACGCCGGGCGCCAAATCCGCCGCGGTGTAGTGCGCCTTGAACGCGTACAGATCGGAAGGCCGCCGGTCTCGGGGCCGCCCCTGCAGCGGCTCCCAGGATCCATGAGCCGCAATCGCGACGGAAGCGGTCAATTCCAGCCTATCGCGCGATCCGGCGCGCCGTGCCGTGCCTCGGTAGCCGTTCGCGACCCGGTCGATGCGACTCACCGACCAGGGCTGCAGCACGATCGCTCCCGCGGCCCGGGCTTGCTCGAGCAGCAACTGATCGAGCGTCTCGCGCCCGAGCGCCCGGCCCCACGGATGGCTGGCATCGGCAAGCCGCGGCAGATCCGCCTCGAGCGTATGCTCGCCGAGCATCAGCGCCACGCGCCGAAGCTCCGGGCCCGCCCGGCTCGCGATGTCGCTTTGGATGCCGAGCGCCTCGAGCAGCGCGAAATTGCTCGCCGCAATACATTCCCCGCACACCTTGCGGCGCGGGAAAGCGGCCTTCTCGATGAGCATGACCGACCATCCGGCGCGCGCCAAGAGCATGGCGGCGGTGGATCCGGCGGGTCCCGCGCCGCTGATGAGGGCATCAATGTGCATGGCCGCCGGTCGCTCCGGCCCGGTCGCGGCGCGCGTGAAAGCAATGGCTGAAGAGACCTGCGGAATACTCCTCCACCGCCCAGCCCCCGGCCCGATCGCCCCAGAGATCGCGCAGCTCATGGCGCGCAAACCCCGCGCGCACGCTCGCCACCGAATCGGCCCGCGTGACGGCATTGGCTCCGATCGCACCGATCAGATGGCTTGCCAGCAATGACACGCGTGACCGGCGGGGCTCGCACGCGAAGAAGGCGCCGCTGCAGCCGCAACGGCATCGAGGAGCACTGGAGCTGTGCGGTGCAGAAGTGATGCAGGAAAAGATTCGCCACAATCAGATCAAAGCGGTCCGATGCCCCTTCGCCCAACTCGAGCACGTCGACGACGGTCGGGGCGACGCTCCACCCGATTTCGCATAGCCTGCCATCGTCGCAGCTCCATGAGGTTCACGCGGTCGAGCAATGTGAGTTCGACTGCGGGCCATCCGCGTGGATCGCCGTCCGACGCCGAGCAGAGGGTGCCGTCGCCGGCCCCCAACTCGAGCACGCGCAAGGGAATGCCCGCGCGGCGGGCCTGCCCCGTAGGGCAGCAGCGCGTGCTGAGGATCGTGCGCGTGCGCATGAGCCGGTGGATGCGCTGCAAGTCGCGGCGCGAACGCAGGGCGGCGGGATCTTCGGCACCCAGTCGCATCGAGAATTCCGCGCTGATGACTCGGGGATGCATCATGCGCGAGCCACACAGTCGAGTCGCGCGCACGAGCTATTGCACTTGCAGCAGCGCGCCGTGACAGCTGAAGCCGGCGCCGAAGGAGGAGAGCCACCACCACCCGCCCGGCGCTGCGCGGCGAGCGCCGCGTCCAGGACGAAATAGACGAAAGCGCTCGATAGATTTCCGTACTCGCGCAACATCGCCGCGCTGTAGCCAGGCTCAGTGGATCCAACCCAAGCGTTTTTCCATTTCGCCCAGCACATCGCGGCCACCGGCATGAACGATCCAGGCGCTAATCTCGCCGGAACCGAGCTCGGACCGGCGAAGCACCGTCTCGAGCACCTGAAGCGCGTGGTCCGCCGCCAACGCCGGCACCGCCCGCGTCAGAATATTGCGCAGCATGCCGCCGCGCTGCTCGAACCTGAGCGCTTCTCGGCACGACGGATCGATAACCGAGGCGCTGTCCCTCCACTCGATCTTTCGAGGACGCGCCGGAGCGGGCGGCGCGACAGCACGGCTGCGCCTGCGCCGTCGCCGAACAAGCAGGCGCTGACGATAACCCCCGGATCATCGTCCAAATACATCGCGGCGGAGCTGACCTCGACACAAACCGACAGTACATGCTCGCTCGCCCCGGACTCCAGCAATGCGCGGCCGAGCGAGAGGTTCGGCACGGCCGCCGCGCACCCTTGCCCCACCAGGTCGAACGCTTGGATATCGGCGCGCAGATCGAGCGCCTCGACGACATAGCCCGAAAGCCCGGGGCACAGATAGCCGGTACACGTGCTCACGACGACCGCATCGATCGCCTCGGTGCAAGTCCCGCCGTCGCCAGCGCCTGACGCGCCGCTCGCGCGGCGAGCCTCGGCGCGTGTCGAGCAAAACGGCGCGCCAAGGTATCGGGATCGATTTCGAATGCCTCGGCAAGGGAGTCGAGCGCGAGCCAGCCGTGCCTCGATGCCGTTGTCGCTGCGCAGGACGGATTCGGCGACATAGTGGGTGCGCGCATCGAGCTCGGGCGAACCACGCGGATTTCTTGAACGCATCCAGGCACTGCGCCTTCGTGTAGCGCGTATCCGGGACAGCCGTGCCGATTGCATTGATGAACATGGGTGGACCGGTCTTGGGAATAGACTCAAGACGGAGCCATGCATTGCAGTGTAGCAAATGCCGTGCCGCGGAGCAGCGTCCATGTGCAGAACACACCATGCTGCGGGCGGCCGAGAGACCGTGCAGGGGTCGGGAGCGTCACACGGCCATGCGCCGCACCGCGTCGAGCAGCATCGTCGATCGAGGCGAACTCGGCGGGCGCCGATGAGGAGCGCGCGGGCGAGCGACAGCGCGGAGGCCTCGCAGTCGGCGCGCATGCGCTCGTCGCGAATGCCGTCGAGGTCGAGCACATGTGCGAACCCCAAGATACGGCGGATCATCTTGCAGGCGCCGAAACCCAGCATGTCGGCAAAAAGCGCATTCATGAACGTCTCGCGGGCCCGCGCGAGCGACTCGGCATCGCCCGGCCCGGCGAACATCGCCCTCGGAAACCCATCGCCGCGGGCGCACTCCGCCAAACGGCAGGAACCGTTCCCGAAAGCTCATCCAGAACACCCGTACCTGATCCAGGATCCAACCGCGGTAGGCGATCCGGTCATCGCCTGCCGAGACATGCCCCGGCTGCGAGTACCAGCTCAGCAATAGATTCGCGAAAAATGCGCCGAGATCGAAGCCGATGGGCCCATAGAACGCGAACTCGGGATCGATGACGCGGGTGTCGTCGGCAGTGACCATCACCGATCCGGAATGCAGATCGCCGTGGATGAGCGCCTGCTGATGTAGTGAGAAACTTATACCCGAAGGCCGCGGCGGCGGCTTTCAAGGCGCCGTCGGCGCGCAGCGTCGCGCACGCAAGCGTCGAGATGCGGGGAGGTATGGCGGTTGCGTGCCGCCGCGAAATACGGCTCGGCGAAGATCAAGTCGACCGTGATCCGCAGCAGCGGCTGATTGCGCGCAAAGCGCGCCACCTCATCGAGCTTGTGCTCGAAGGGTCCGCGCCAAATCCGACGTGAAGAAACATGCCCGTGCCACGTACTCCCCGATGTCGCGCGCCGCGCGAGGATAGCGATTGGCCCGCGATCAAGCCGTGCCGGAGGATGATGTGCGGCGAGAGGCACTCCATGACGATGCAATGCAGCTCCGGATCGTAGTGGTAAATCTCGGGAATCGATCCGCCCACGTGGGGCGCGACGCTGCGAAAATAGGCATTCTCGAAATACACCCGCTCGGGCGACATCGGCCAGGCCGGCCCCGCCGCGCGCACATAAGGAAGCGCTTGCTTCAGGCATACCGACCCCTGGGGTCCGCGGACGATGAATACAAGATTGAGATTGCCGTCGTCCGACTTCCGCACTTGCCACTCGGCGGGCGAGCCGCCGAGCCGACCGCGTACTTCCTCGCGGGCCGCCAAGGAACGCAGGAAGCGTCTTCGCGTCGAGAATCCGATAAGGCGCGTCGGCACTGCCCACGCTAATGGCCCGCGGCGGGCGGCGGTGCAATGCCGCCGAAAGCGAGCCCGGGCTCGGCGACATCCTGCCGCCCGTAGGTGCGAAATTTCTCGACCACGCGCGCCATCTTCGTCGCATCGAGCGTGCCCGACCTCACCCACCGCGAGCGCGGCACAATACTTGGCCGCGAGGTCCTCCACTTCTCCCGCGAGCGCGAGCGCGCCCGCAACGTCGGCGCCGAGCGCGATGACGCCATGATGGGCGAGCAGACAGGCGCGACGGCCTGCGAGCGCCTCGAGCGCCGCGTCGGACAGCGCTTGAGAGCCGAAGGTGCGGTAAGGAGCACAGCGGATGTCGGCGCCGCCGGCAACGGCCACCATGTAGTGAAACGCCGGAATGCCGCGCCCGGTGCACGCAAGCGCGGTCGCTTTGAGCGAATGGGTATGGACGACGGCGTTGACTTCGCCGCGCGCTTCGAGGATGTCGCGATGGAAGCGCCACTCGCTCGACGGGCGCCGACTGCCGAATCAGCGGCCGTCGAACGAGACCAGCGGCACATCGCCGGTCTCGAGCACATCGTAGGCCATTCCGGTCGGGCTCACGAAAAAACCGCGCGCGTCCCGGCGCACACTGACGTTGCCCGAAGTGCCCGGAGTGAGTCCGCGGCGCGCGAGCTCCCGGCAACCGGCGATGATCGCCTGCCTGCAGCCCTTCATCGCCTGCGGCCCGCTCATGCCGCCGTCCGCTCCTCGGGATACAGGGTTCTGAGACCTGCACTGGTCGCGGAGCAAACCCCGCGCTCGGTGATGAGCCCGGTGACCAATCGCGCCGGAGTCACGTCGAACGCATAGTTGGCAACGCGGGCTCGCCTCGGGCACCACCCGCACCGTCTCGATGGCCCCGGAGGCGGTCCTCCCGCGAATGTGGCTCAGCTCGGTCGCGGCGCGCTCCTCGATCGGGATGTCCGCGCCATCCTCGAGCGACCAATCGATGGTGCTCACCGGCAACGCGGCGTAGAACGGCACCTCGTTGTCCCACGCGGCCAGCGCCTTCAGATAGGTGCCGATCTTGTTGCACACATCGCCGTTCGCGGTGGTGCGATCGCTGCCGACGAGCACGAGATCCACACGGCCGCGCTGCATGAGGTGTCCGCCCACATTGTCGGCGATGACCGTATGCGGCACGCCGTGAGCCGCGAGTTCGTAGGCGGTCAAGCGAGGCGCCTTGGTTTCGCGGTCGCGTCTCATCGACCCACACATGCACGTCGATACCGGCATCATGCGCCATGTAAATGGGCGCGAGCGCCGTGCCCCAGTCGACGCACGCCAGCCAGCCCGCATTGCAGTGAGTGAGGATCTGGACCGGGCGCCGGGCATCGGACCGCGCGCTCACGCAGGATGGCGAGACCGTGCACGCCGATGCGGCGGCATTGCTCCACATCGGCCTCGCAAATGCGCGCCGCCTCTCGATACGCGGCAGCAGCTCGCTCGGCGCTCGGTACATCGGTGAGCGCGCGGCGCATGCGCCCGAGCGCCCAGCCGAGATTATGCGCCGTGGGCCGCGTGTCCTTCAGCAACCGCTGCGGCCTCATCGAGACTCGATTCCGCCGGATTCGCCCGCGCAGCGAGCGCGAGGCCATAGGCGGCGGTCGCCCCGATCAGTGGCGCACCGCGCACCGCCATGGTACGAATCGCGGCGGCGGCGTCCTCGAGACGGCGCGAGATCCAGCGTGACGAACTCGAAGGGCAGTCGCGACTGATCGATGACACGGACCGATCCGCCGTCGATCGGCCAGATCGTACGATAATGAATGCCGTCAATCTTCATCCGGGGCGAGAGCTCGCGAGGAAGGCTTGGCGGGCCGGTGCCCCATCGATCTCCGCCGCGAGTTGTGCGGTGAGCTCCGTCCAGTCCGCCGCAGTTGCCGCCGCGCGCTTCACGAGGATGCCGGCGACCGGTCCCACATGCTCGGCCAAGCGCCTTTGCAAGGATCCGAGCTGCTGATCCGTGAAAACGCCTCGCACAGGCGCCCGGACATGGGCTGACGGGCCAGGTGCCGCCGCGGGGCCGGCCGCGGTGCTCATCGTCTGCAGCAGCGCGCGTACGTGCCGGCACAGCTGCTCGCAATGCCCCGACAACGGCGGAGGAAATGCATCCAGCCAGTGCTGCGAGCTCAAGAAGTACTCCATGCTCTTGGTCGGCAGCACATCCTCGATGCGCACCGGCAGGATGGGAACTTCGCGGTGCACCGCCCGCTCGACCTCGCGGCGAACCTGGGCGGAGCCATTGGAGGAGCTGGAGAACACCAGCACCATGACCTTCGACGCGCCGATGGCCTCGATGATTTCCGCGGCCCATTCCGCAGAGGGTGCGATATCCCGGGGCGCAACCCACACCCGCACGCCGCATGACTCGAGCTGCGCCACGATCTCGAACGCTTGCTGCCGGTCGGGCTGCGAATACGATAAGAAAACGTCCGGACTCATCCGCTCAACGCTCCAAAAGCTTCAGGGTCTTCTCCAGGCTGATGCGCATGCGCTCGAAAGCACGTCCGAGCGCCGTCACCTCGCTGCTGCCGGCGGTCGGAAAATTCTCTGCAGGCGTCTCACCCCGGCTCAACACATCCGCCACCCGCACGATGCGGCGCATCGGGCGCACGGTGAGACGGTAGACGAGCACGTTGGCCAATAACAGGAGCAGCGTGAAGGCGACCGCTATGGCGATGACGATGCCCCGAAACGCATGCTGTGCATCGGCCTCCGCGGCCTCGAGCGGAACGGAGATCACCCGCGCCCCCACGATCTCCGCCGGCTGCCACCCGAATCCATTGTCGATGCCGTAACGCGCGCGCAAGGTCTCGGGCGCCGCGGCGGGAGAGCCGTGACAGGTCAGGCACTCGGCGTCGGCGCGGATCGGGCGGGCGAGATACAGCGATCGTCCCGTCGGTGTATCCCGCTCTGCGATGATTTCGCGCATATCGGCGGAGTTCCTGAACTGCTGGATGAGATCGGCCTCCCAATCCATCGCGCGATCGCGAGGATTGGTCGGATTGAGAGTCGCCTCCTTGAACGAATATTCCGGATGCTGCGCGTGGAGTTTGAGGAAACTCTGCGTGGTCGCATAAAAAGGTATGGACTGCGGCAGGAAGGTCGACTTCAGGGGCTCCTGAAGCAGCGGCACGATTTCCTCGGAAGTGTATGCGAAAGTCGCGACCGCGCTGTCCATCATGAGTCCCGCTTCGCGAAGCAGCTCGTGACGCGCATTGTTCTCGAGCAGCCGCGAACACGCATACCCGAGCGCGAGCGCCGAGAGGATGAAGGCGCCCCCGAGCGCGAGATTGATCCGCACGAGCAAATTCATGACGTTACCGAAAACGGCCGAGTGAATCGCCGCCGCCAGTTTGCCAGACTAGTCATGCAGCCCGCAAACGCGCGGCCCGCGGCCCGCAGCACCGGCTCGCCGCTCAGCGGAGCGCGACTGAACATCTGTTCAAGGGCTCATCGCATTGCCAAGCCGGTGCCGGATGTGTGTAATGGCGCGAGGAGACCACGTCGGCATGAGCGAAACACTTCTTTTCCGCGGCACCGGGACCCCCGGCTTTTCCAGCGCCGTCCGGAATTCCCCGTCGCACGTGACCGCGCGCAAGCTGGCACGCGAAGTCGATGTGCGCTTCGCCGAGCAAAGTTGCGTGGTGCGCACGGCCGAGGGAGAGGTGCACGCCAAGCCGGGTGATGCCATTCTCACCGGCACTTCGGGCGAGCACTGGCGCGTCTCCCGGTCGCATTTTCCCGACAAATACGAGCCCGTCCCGCCGACCGCCGACGGCGAGTCCGGCCGCTATCGCGCCAAGCGCTATCGGGTGCTCGCGCTGCGGATGGCGCAAGGATTCAGGGTGCTCCTGAGCGATGGGATATCGGAGCTCACGGGACGCGCGGGGGATTGGCTCGTCGATTATGGGGATGGCAGCCTCGGCATCGTCTCCCCGACGATCTTCGACTCCACCTACGAAGTCGTGGGTTGAGCGCCGTGCTGCATCGAGTCGTCGAGAAGGTTCTTTTGTTTCGGGCGCCGGTGAACCGTTTGCCCCGGCCGCGAACCGCCGAGCCTCCCGCCGCGATCAAGCCGCTCATCGAGGAGCTGGCCGCCGAGCGCCGCCGCTACGATCAGCGCGCGCTGCATTTCGGGGAACGGTACCGCAGCGGCTTCTGGACGATTTATCTCTTGAGCGCGGTGGCGGTGTTGTTCGCCGTCCTGCCGCTGGCGCTCGGATGGGACGACAGCCGTCACGTCTTGCATCCTTACCTCGGCATCTGGGCGCTCGGCGAAGTCATCGTCATCAGCACGGTCGGTGCCGTGTATTGGCTCGGCCATCGGCGAGACTGGCAGGGAGAATGGCTGCGCGCCCGGACCACCGCGGAGCTGATCGGCTACTTGCCGATCCTGGCGCCGCTCGTCGACTTCCGGCGCGGCGCGGACGAGGCGGATTGGTATTTGAGGGTTTTCGACCCCGGCCAGCATTTGCGCGGCAATCGCGAGGTCACCGGCTTGTGCCGCCGCCATGAGTCGCAGATGCGCGAAGCGCTCGCCTCGGTGTGGGCCGATACGCAATTCGTCGCCGCGTATGCCGATTGGGCAGCGAGCATCCTCGAGCACCAGGAGTACTATCACCGCTCGGTCGTGCTCCGTCAGAAGGTTTTGCAGCACCGAATCCACACGATCAACATTTGGCTTTTCGGTCTGACCGCGGTCGGGGCGCTGACGCACCTCGCTTTGCATTCGCTGTATCTATCCATTGTGACCACGTTTTTTCCCGCCCTCGGTGCCTCCCTCCATGGTGCGCTCGCGCAGTCCGAGGCCTACCGGCTCGAGGTCGCATCGGACCGGCTCGCGAAGGATTTGCGCATGGCGGTCGGAGGAATCCGCGAAGCGGCGGCCGGTCCCGCTCAAGCAGGGCTGCCGCGGTCCACGAGCTCCATCAGTTTCGTTCATGATTCCGCGGCGGTCGCCAAACTCGTGAGAGATGCCGTCGAGTCCGCCCTCTCCCTCATCCTGGAGGAGCACCAGGACTGGCATATGCTGGTGAGGCCGCACCGGTTGCCGTTGGGCTAGCGCTCGCGAGCCCTTTGCTCGTCCAACGTGTAGGCGGCTTCGGGCGCCGCCTCGAGCCTGTCCAGCGGTATCGGCTGGCCGCTCTCGTCGGAGAAGCCGTAGTTCCCTGCCTCGATCTTCTGCAACGCCCGCTCGATGGCGACCAGGCGCGCATCGTCCGCGGCGATGAGGTTCTCCTCGAGCTCGACCGTGGTGAGCCGCTGTGCATCATCCTCGTACTCATGAGGCTGGTCATTGACCTCGGCGTTGGCGCCAGCCCCTTCGGACGCCTCGCGACGTCGGGCGCTCACGATCTGATTGCGCAGCTCGAGGAGCCTGCCCCGTTGGCGTTCCACAAATGCCGGATCCAATCGACGGTGTTCAGTCACGTGCTTCCCCTTTTGATGGCTCGAGAGTTCTGATCAGGCAGTCGGAACGAAATCCTCGTCGTCTTGGTGAGCGCGCTCGAAGGCGAGAAAACTGTAATAGCCGCATGCCTTTCCGTACGGATACTTCCGGCATACGCTCGGCCGGGCTGCATAGACCGTGCATCGTCGAGTCTCGCGATCGAGGAAGCGGCACACGGACCTGTAGATATGGTCCTTTTGATGCCGCAGGATGTACTCGTCGATCTCGCCCGATCGATAGCGGTAGCTCAGCCGCCGCCGTGCGAGTCGCGCGCTCAGACCGAAGTGACGCGCGAGCCGGCGGATGTCGTTATCCGATACCGCGATGCGCGGATGGCTGCAGCAATAACCAGGGCACTTGGCGCAATTGAACTTCATGCTCGATCCTCGGGGAAGCGAACCCAGTATGCACCAGGACTCAGGGCCGATCGAGGAACGCGCCGATCATCGGATTCAGCCACTCGGACCGGCGCGAGAAGGTGGCATGGTCCGTCCCCGGAAGCACGCAAAGCTCCGCGTTCGGGAGCGCGTGAAATATTTTCAAGGTGTGCTCGAGCGTGATGGCATCCCGATCGCCGGAGATGAGCAGGACCGGCTGATCGATCTTGGCGAGCAGCGCGAGATTCAGCTGCTCGTTGGTGGGTGAGGTGAGCCACAGCTGGGCGAGCTTCTCGTCCATCGTCTTCGGCTTCGGGATCTGGTTTGCGCGCAGGTCTTCGAGATCCTGAGGATTCAGCCCATCGGGCGCGATGTTGACCCCGCTGATGATGAGCTTCTTCACGAGCTCAGGGTGTCGAATCGCAAGCATCAGTCCGAGGATGCCTCCATCGCTGAAGCCGACCAGGTCGATGTGCGTGAGCTTGAGCTTGTGCAGCAGCGCCACCGTGTCTTCCATCATGCCGGTATAGCTCAGAGGTCCCGGTACATCGGGTGTGCGGCCCTGACCCACCTGGTCGGGAGCGACGATGCGGTGATGCTCGGAGAAGAAATCGAGCTGGCGCTCGAAGGAGTGCTCACCCGAATCGCCCCCGCCGTGCAGGAGCACGAGCGTCGGGCCGCTGCCCTGCACCGCATAATACATTCGGTGTCCGTTCACGAGCGCGATGTGCCAGTCTTCCGGCGCGATGCCCGCATGCGCGTGACCGATTCCAAGGCCGGCCCAACCCCACAGCCACGACAGCCGCAGTAGACGTCTCATGAGTGACACCGCGCAGCAATCCACATCGTGTAGGACCTCGGGGACATGCAATGGGGACGCTTCAGCCTAGCCCCGCGCACCGCGTGTTCCCTATGCTCGAGACGTCCATCTTTCTTTGGGGGAATGATCATGAAACGCCTCTTGATGAGTGTAGCCCTCACGGGCCTGTTCGCGGCGGGCACGTGTGCCATCGCCCAAGCTCAGGCCCCGCAGGGCTCGCAAACGATGCAATCGGACAACGATAGCAATAATAGCGGCAACAAGGCCGAGACGATGAAGCAATGCATGGCGCGCCAGAGAGCCACCAACAGTGGTCTGACGAATGAGGCCATGAAAACGACGTGCCGGAACGAGATGAAAGTCAACAAGCTGCACAAGGACGGCAATGATCTCTCGTCGGGGCCGCAGGCAGGGTCGAAATCATCGCCGCAGGATCAACCGCAGGATAAATAGCGCGAGATCCGCGCGGGCGCGGCTGCGTCCCATCGAGAGGGCGCAGTCGCGTGCGCGCCCAAATCAGTTCCTGATTTGAAACCGTACCCGGAACAGGTAACAGGAGTCGACCGGGCGGCCGTCTTCGGTGGACGGGCGGTAGCGTCCCGACCCCGCTCTGGCGAGCTTGAGCGCCGCCGCGTCGAGGCGCGTGCTTCCCGAGGACAGCGCCCCGGTGGGCTCTGAAGTGAGCTCTCCCCTCGTATCCACGCACACGCGAACCGTGGTGACGCCCTGCTCCTCCAGGCGCTTGGCGGCCGATGGATAATACGCGTCGGGATTCGGGAATCCGGCGCCGGGTCCGCCGACCAGGCGATTCACCTCGCGTGGCGGCGGCGGGGGCGGGGGCTCGAAACGGAGCGGCGGATCCTCGCCGGCCCCTGCGAGGGTGTCGGGAGCCTTCGCGACGACGAGCTCCGTCAAGCGCGGGAGCTCGATCGTCGTATGCCAATTCAAGTCGGTCTTCGGAAGGGTGGGCACGACCACCGGAGGTGGCCGATCGAGGGTCTTCACCACGAAGGGCGGCGCCACCCACTTGTGATATTGGCCGCTCAAGCCGGTCGCGATAAGCACATAGAATAACGCGGCATGCAAACCGACCACCAACAAAAAGGTCGCCGTGCGCCGCGAAGGTCCGCGAGCCACTCCTCTTCGAGTCGCGCGCACAGAGCACTCGGCGTGGTGCGGGCGGCGTGCCGCACCAGATAGGCCGCGAGCGCATCCACAGTCATCGAACTCATGCGAGCACTCCTCGATTGAAGCTCGCGAACACCTCGCTCGCGCGTTTCAATCCCGTTGAGGTGAGACGATACAGCCTGCGCCGCGGGCGGCCCGCGCTCGAGGGATCGATGTTCTCCCAGCGGCTGAGGAGCCAGCCCGCCGCCTCGAGACGCAACAGGATCGGATACAGGGTGCCCGAAGCGAGTCCGCAGCGCTGATGCACGTCGGCCCCGGAGAGCTGCTCCAACGGCTGGCTCAGGAACACTTCCAGAATTCGCAGCGTCTGCAATGAGATACGGACATCGCCCGCTTTCTTTACCATAGTAGTAAGTCTACATAGGGCCCCGCGCCAATGCAACTTTGAGGCCGGCTTGCAGGCATCCGGTGATCGTGTTGTATTTGCCGCCCTGTTTGAAGCTCACGAGGGCACATGATGCCGGGGATGCTGGAGTTTGACGGAAAGCGGTACCTGGACGGCGAGGCCTCCGACCCCCGGTTGCTCGGTTTCATGGAAGGCTCCCCGCCCCCGCCCGGCCGGCGGATTCGCTTTCAGGACGACCGGTTTTTGGAATTTCCGCAAAGCCGCTGGGCGCTGTCACACATGCGCGAGCTCTGTGCAACAACGAACGTGTGGCGCGGGACGGAGGCCGCGGCCGATCTCGGGGCCATCGACCCGGCGACCGCCGCGGCGATCGATGCGGTCCAGTTCGAGGACTCGACCGGCCGGCGCCGCACGTTCGGCGGGTCGCACCACGATGTCTATACCGACGGCATCCTGGTTCTGCATCGCGGACGATGCGTCTACGAGCGCTATCTCGGCGCCCTCGAGGCCCACATCCCCCACGCGTGCTTCTCGATCACCAAATCCTACGCGGCAACCATCGCCGCCACGCTGATTCATGAGGGCGTGCTCACCGATACGCGGCTCGTGAGCCATTACCTGCCCGAGATGGCGGACACCGCTTACGGCGATGCGACCCTGCGCCAGGTGCTCGACATGCAGATCGGCGTCGACTATTCCGAGGAATATGCCGATCCCCAGGCCGAGGTCTGGGCCTATGCGCGGGCGGGCGGCTTACGTGCCCGCCCGCCCGGCTATTCGGGACCGGACAACTTTTACGAGTCGCTGCTCACCTTGCGCAAGAAGGGCGATCACGGCGTTGCATTCGCATACAAGACCGTCAACACCGAGGTGTTGTGCTGGGTGATGAAACGCGTCACCGGCTCGCGGCTCGAGACGCTGCTCAGCGATCGCATCTGGTCGCGCATCGGCTGCGAGCAAGACGGCTACCTCACGGTGGACTCGATCGGTGTCGCGATGGGCGGCGGGGGTCTGAGCGCGAGCCTGCGCGATCTGGCGCGCTTCGGCGAATTGATGCGGTGTGAGGGCGCCGCACGGGGACATCAGGTCCTGCCTGCCGCGGTCATCGCCGACATCCGCCGCGGCTCCGATCCCGCCAAGTTCGCGATGGCCGGCTACACGCGGCTCGCCGGCTACTCTTACCGCAACATGTGGTGGGTCTCGCACGATCCGCTCGGCGTCTTCGAGGGTCGCGGCATTCACGGGCAAAGACTATATGTCGCCCCCGCCGCAGAGGTGGTGATCGCCCGTTTCAGTTCCCATCCAATCGCCACGAACACCGCCAACGACCCGATCACGATGCCGGCGTTTGCCGCAGTGTGCCGGATGCTGATCGAGGGCTGACGGCGGCTCGGCGCACGCCGCCCGGCCTCATGGCGGCTGAGCCGCCGCTTTCATCTCCTCGGCAGAAACGTCGCGAACGTGTTCGGCGAAATACCAGCAATGACCTTCGGGATCCTCCGCCCCATAACGCCGGTCCCCATAAAATTGGTCCTTGGGTTCCTCCACGATTTTTGCGCCCGCCTTCCGCGCGCGCTCAAAGTGGGCGTTCACATGGTCCACATACACGTACAGATGCTGCGTCACCTGACCCAAGTGCTTTGGATTTCGGTACTGGGATCCCGGGCATCCCATCATGATGAGACCATCCGCCAGCTGCATTTCCGCATGCGCGACCCCGCCGCCGGGCCCGGGGATTCGCATCCTCTCGCGAAAGCCGAATGCGGCGGTGAGCCAATCGATCGCGGCCGCCACATCCTCGTACAGGAGGTAGGGCGTGATCCGCGGGGTATTTTCGGGTGGATTCGATGGCATGGGTCTCTCCTCGTTGACTGCGCCGTTGAGAGTGAATGCCGTATCTTATCGGAGCGCGTATCCCAGCGCCCGCGCCGCATGCTTCAGCGTATCGAGCAGCGCGTCGTCCGCGAGCGCGCGGTGAAACTCCGGGCGCACGGGAAATAACGGTCCACCCTCGAGCGCACGCTCGTTGAGCGCGAAGGCCGGCGCCCCGCCGTGCATCGAGGCGGCATAGAGAAGGCCCTGCGCGGCGGGGAACGCCTCATACAGATCCCGCGCCCATCCTCGCGCGCGAGCACGGCTTCCCGAGTGAATCGCCATGGAGGCGCCCAGGCGCGTCGCAAAATCGCCGGAAAGATCGAGCACCTCGAGTGCCCTGAGCGTTCTGAAGACCACGAGCCAGGGGGCCTGAAAGACCCGGTCGATCCGACGGGTATCCTGAAACACCTCGGCCAGGCACGTCTTGGCGTCGCTCGCCGCGTAATAGATCGCTCGATCCTGGGTGATCGCCAGCCCCTGCGCATCCGGCACATGATGGTCCCAGCGCGCATTGAGAGGCCCCACATGCCGAAATGCGTTCCAGGCGATGGCGTGAGGACTGCGGGTGAAATACACACGCGCAAGCGTCGTGTTCTTCGGCAACGGCCGAATGCCGGGCGTCACCTCGCGGAGCGCAGCCACCCCCGGCGAATACGGAAACTTGGCCAAACGCCGCGCCTCTCGGAGAGGCTCACTCGAACCCGCGAGCGAGCGCCATCACCGCCTCGACCGGCTTGCCGCGCATCAGCCACTCCCGCGGACTTAGGCTCTGCGCCCCCGCTTCGAGATCGGGATTCGGCGACAAGAACCACTGCGCGACATCGAGCGGATTCAATTCGCGCGGCAATGCGCTCATGACCTCGCGCAACCCGGGCAGCACCTGGCCGCGCTCGAACTGAAACCGGGGCAGCCGTCGCTCCCCGTCATACTCGAGGCCGAACAGCGTGCCTTCCCGTAGCCGCTGACGAACGCGGCTCACGTCGACCTTCAAATGTTTCGCCGCCTCGCTGGTCGTGTAGCTCGTCTCGAGGAGCGCCATGTAGTCCGCGACCGATTGCGCGAGTGGATCGATACCGGGCTTACCCGGCTGCGTCCCATACGGGGCTGTCGCGAGTCCCACCGCCTCCAAGGCCGCGACCTCGCCGGCCGACAAAGCCGCCGCATTCAACCCGAGCCCGGCCGGAGGCCGATCGAGGAGCGGCTCGTTTTGCAGCAGCCGCCGGCGCGCCTCCTCGTAGAGCGCCGCCGGAATCGGCGGGGTCGGCGCCCGCTGCGCCTTGCGCTGAGCCGCGTGCTTCATGGGTTCTCCTGCATTCTCCTGTCGAGAGAAAGCAGGAGTTTACTGCCGCGGCAGGGAAAGCGCAAATACCCTCCCCGCTAGCCCGGCGGCACGTAAATCGCGCGGGCTCTGCCCGTTTTCTTAAAAACGCCGAAAGCCCCGCCGGCACTCACGCCGACCGCGCTATTGCGCGAATAGGACTCGGAGCCGACGCCCGTGCCGAGCGAGGCGGTTTGGGCGTCCGAGAAGCCCTCGAGCATAATGCCGTTCGCGCCCAGCTTGGCCGCCTCGTCCTTGAGCCGGGCAATCACTTGATCCATTTCTTGCTGGCCGCCGGGTTTGAAAACGCTGTGCGTCGATGCGTTGAGGTCCGCGATGGGCTCAAACGCCGCGGGCGGGGTCCAATAAATCTTGACTTGGTCGACAGGGATCGGCGGCCGCGCCGGTCCCAGCATCACGGGGCCCGACGATGCACATGCGGCAAGGCCCAACACCACGGCAAAGATCGATAGCTGTCGCATGCACTTTTCCTATGACCGCAGAGGGGCTAGCGCTCGAGGGCCAGCGATGCGCGCGCGGAGTGCACCTCGCGCTCGGTGACCGCGGGGGCGGCGTGGCTCCAGCTATTTCGGATGTAAGTCGTGACGGCGGCGACCTGCGCATCGGTCAATTGCCAGCCGAAGGCGGGCATCTGCGGCCCGGTCGGCTCCTCGTCGGTGGCGGCGGAGTTGGCTCCCTGCAAGACCACGCGAATGAGCGTGGTCGGCTCGCGCGACGCGACCGAAGGCGCGTGCGCCAGATCCGGGAAGAGGTAGGGGACGCCCGAGCCGTCTGCCTTGTGGCAGGCCGAGCAGCTATCCCAATAAATCGCAGCGCCCGCGGTCATGAGAGGGTCGCTCGCGGGCGGTGGACGGCCGGATGCGCGCTCAACCGGCTGCCCTTTCAGATACTCGGCCATCGCCTGCAGATCTGCATCCGTCCATTGAGAGCTCGAGTCCATGACCTCCTCCCCCATGGGGCCCGACGCGGCCGCGTACCGGTTATGGCCGCCCTTGAGGTATTCGACGATATCGGTCGCGGACCACCGGCCAAGTCCCGTGTCCTCGTTGTTCGTGATGTCCGGTGCGAACCAGCCCTGCAGGGTGTAGCCCTGATAGGCGTGCTTGAGCTCATCGCCCCCGAGAGCGCTTTTCGGAGTGTGGCATGCCCCGCAATGACCGGGTCCCTCGACGAGATACGCACCCCGATTCCAAGCAGCGGATTTCGAGGAGTCCTCGCGATATACGCCGGGTTTGAAATAGAGCGCGTCCCACACGCCCATCAGCGAGCGCATCTTGTAGGGAAACGGCAGCTGATTGGAGTCCACCTCGTTGCGCACCGCCGGCACCGTATTGAGATAGGCGCGAATGGCCAGCACGTCGGTTCGCGACATCCTGGTGTAGTAGGGGTACGGCATCGCCGGATAGACACGGCTCCCGTCCGGCATCCGGCCCTCCCGAACCGCCCCATCGAACTGTGCCTCGCTCCAGTTGCCGATGCCGGTGGCGGCGTCGGGCGTAATGTTGGGCGCCAGAACGACCCCGAACGGCGTGCCGATCGGTCGACCGCCGGCGAACGCCGCGCCGTCAACCCCCGCATGGCAGGCCGCACAGTCCGCGACCCGCGTGAGGTAGCGGCCGCGCTCGATTTGCGCGAAGTTCTGCTGATCGAAAGCCCCGAACGTCGCGCCCTGTACGGCCGTGAGGGGCCATAGCGCGACCCATGCCGCAATGCCTGCCCGCGAGCAGCGGCCCCGCTCGCTCACATGTGCACCAACGGGCCGGGATTTTTCAGGTACTGGTTGCGAATCGCCTGTGCCGACCAGAACGCCAGCGCCGCGACGGTTCCGGTCGGGTTGTAGCCCGCATTCTGCGGAAAATTGCTCGCGCCCATGACGAAGAGATTGTGCACGTCCCAGCTCTGGCAGTACCGGTTGACCGCGCTCGTCTTCGGATCGGTTCCCATGATCGCTCCGCCGCACAAGTGCGTCGTCTGGTAGTCGGTCACATCGTAAGGAGGCTTGCGATAGATCTTATGCACCTGTTTCGCGCCCATCGCGGTGAATATCTCGGCGAACTTGTCGGTGAGGAACGCGTTCTGCTTGATCTCATTGTCGTGAAAATCCATGGTGATGCGGGCGAGCGGCCGATTGAAGCGGTCGCGATACGTCGGGTCGAGGTCGACGTACACGTCGCGGTAGCTGTACATGCTGCCGTGCACGCCGGTGCCCGGTTTGAGCCCGCTCAGATAGTTATCGCGCGCGGCTTCCTTCCATTTTGCACCCCAGCGCGGTGTGCCCGGCGGAAGCGGTATGGTCTGTATGGGGCGGCCGTTGCTCTGCACCTGACCCATGTATCCCCCGCCGACGAAGCCGTGCGGGCCGTGATCGAAATTGTCGCCGTTGAACTCATCGATGCACATCCCGATCGCGCCCGAGGCGATGAAAGGATTGAAGATGAACTTCGACTTGTCGAAGAAGCTCTCAACGTCGGAGACCGTCTGATGGGTGAAGTTGCGGCCGACCACCCCCTTGTTGGCCTGCGGGTCGTACGGGGCACCGATATTCGACAGCAGCAGCAGCTGCACGTTGAAAATCGAGAATGCGCTCAAGATCACCAGATCCGCGGGTTGCTCGAATTCGTTGCCGCTCGCATCGACGAAGGTGACGCCGGTCGCGCGCTTGCCGGTCGAGTCGGTGTTGATGCGCGTGACCTCGCACAAATCACGCGCCTCGAAGTTCGGCTTGCGCACCAGCACCGGCAGCAGGGTGGTTTGGGGACTCGCCTTCGAATAGTTGCCGCACCCGAACCACTCGCAGAACCCGCAGTAGGTGCAAGGACCCATGCGCACGTTCAACGGATTGGTATACGCCTGCGACAGGTTGCCCGAGGGTTGCGGAAAGGGTTTGTATCCAAGCTCTGCAGCGGCTTTGCCGAACAGGGCGTGGCTGAAGGGCTGCAGCTGGGCCGGTGTCGGATAGGGACGCGAGCGCGGGCCTTCGAAGGGATTGCCGCCCGGCTGTATTGCACCCTTGAGGTTGCCGGCCGTGCCCGAGGTGCCGCATAGATACTCGAAGCGGTCATAGTGCGGCTCGAGCTCATCGTAAGTGACGCCCCAGTCTTGAATGGTCATGTCGGGCGGCAGGAATTTGGCGCCGTAGCGCTGGGTCAAATGCGACCGGACGACGAAGTCGGACGGCAGAAACCGCCAGGTCTCGGCGTTCCAGTGCACGCCCCCACCGCCGACCCCGTTTGGGGGCATGAATGCGCCCCAATTCCGTATGGGCAGCGCGGCCTGGTCCATTTTGTTCCGGAACGTGAAGGTGGTCTGTGCGGGTTGCAGGAAGAGCTCGTGGCGAATCCGGTAGCGCAGCTCGTCCTGTGCGTAGTTGGGCGCGAAATTGGTCGCAGTGTTACGCCAGGGGCCGCGCTCGATGGCGATGACGTCGAGACCTGCCTCGGTCAACTCCTGCGCAAGGATCGACCCTGTCCACCCCAGTCCGATGACGACCGCATCTTTGCGCGCAAGCTTCGTTGCCATGGGCTCAAGTTCCCTTCGGTGTCCACTCGGCACGCCCCGCGATACTCACCGGCGGATGCGGATAGCGCTCGTTGTGCCGGCTGACCCAGTCGCGATAGTCGTAGTGCGCGCCGGGATATCCGATCATCTTCCAGCCGCACATGTCCTTGTTGCCCCCGTAGATCGGGTCGGCAAAAAAGCCCTCCAGCGCATTCTTGAGGAGCGTCTCGAAGAACGCCTTCCCGTCGGCTCCTTCGAGCTGCACCGTGCCCGCCTCGAGACCGCTCAGCAGCGGGTCTTGCCGCTCCGGCGGCAGCTGCGCAAAACCGCTTGCCTCCCTCGGCACGGCAATAGCGGTCGAGCGCTTGAAGTGCTTTGCGATAGACGACGGCCGGCGGATCCGCCGATTGAGAGCCCTGTTGCGGCGTGCCTTTGATGAACGGAGGGCGCGTATACAGACCCGCACTACTGCCAAAGGGCCCGCTCAGCTGTCGATCGATGTACACCGCGCACCCCGCATCCTTGCCACCGGGTGTGTTCGGATCCGGGGGAATGAGGCGATCGACCAGCGCCTCGACTGCAACGGCCTCATCCGCCGAGAAAAAGAGCCAGCCTGCATCGGTCGCGGGTTGCGGCGGTGATCCTGCATTCGGATGCCAGGGCAGCTGGCCGCGCAATACGCCTGCTCTCGAGGCTGCATCACCGATGAGGACGAATGCCGTGCCAAGCAAGACTTCCCGGCGGCTGGGAGGGGACATGCGGCGAACCCCACGAATGAAATGACGAAGGATCGATGCTATCGGGCGCCGCGGATTGCGTGCTGTAGGTGAGGCACTCGCGCACCCGTAGGAAAATTCGCACGGAAAGGCGGCTCAATCCTCCAGGCTCGATGCGCCGCCCGCCAACACCCGCCGGAGCGCCGCGAACTCCACCGGCTTCACCAGATGATCGTCGAAGCCGCAGCTCTTGGCCCGTTGCCTGTCATCGGCCTGACCGTAGCCGGTCAGGGCGACCAGGCGTACGCGATCGTGATTGCCCGACGCCCGAATGCGCCGTGCAATCTCGTAGCCATCGATCTCCGGTAAGCCGATGTCGAGCAGCACGATGGTGGGTTTGAATTCATCCAGCTTCGCGAGCGCATCGCTCGAGCGGTACGTCACCGCGACGCGATGGCCTTCGAGCTGCAGCAGGCTCCCCAAGGAATCCGCGGCATCCGCATTGTCGTCGACCACCAGAATGCGGGCGAGCGCGATCTCCCGCGCCGGCTCTTGCGACTGCTCCACCTCGAGCCTCGACAAGGGCAGCCGAATCTCGAAGACGGAGCCCGCGCCCGGCCCCGCGCTTCGGGCCACGACCTGTCCGCCATGCATCTCGATGAGCCGCTTCACCAGCGATAGGCCGATGCCGAGGCCGCCCTGGGATCGATCGAGGGTCCGCTCGCTTTGCACGAACAGGTCGAAGATATGGGGCAAAAGATCGGCGGAGATGCCCGGCCCGTTATCCGAGATGGTGAGCACGGCCTCGCCCTGATCCTCCGAGCTTTCCACGCGAATCACGCCCCGCGACTGGGTGTATTTCGCGGCATTCGTGAGCACGTTGACCACGCACTGTACGAGCCGGGTCGCATCGCCGTTCACGCGCAGCGGCCGATAGCTCACCACGGAGATCTGGTGATGTTTCTCCTGCACCAGTGGCTCGACCGTCTCCATGGCCTGGGCGATGATCTCGGCGAGCAAGACGGGCCGCTTTTTGAGCACGATCCTGCCTTGGGTGATGCGTGAGACATCGAGCAGATCATCGACGAGGCGCACGAGCACGTTCACTTGACGCTTGAGCATGTCGGTGATGCCCTTCGCGCGAGGACTCGCCGGCAGCGAGCGCGAGAGGAGCTCTCCGGCGTTGCGGATCGGCGCCAGCGGATTTCTGAGCTCATGGGCCAGCATCGCGAGGAATTCATTCTTTTGCCGGTCCGCGGTTTCGAGCCGCTTGCGTGCCAGCACACGGGCCGAGATATCGCGAAAATAGCACACGACGCCGGATTGCCCGTCGGGCAACGGCATCCGATTGATCTGCCATTCGTAATATTCGATCTCGCCGCCGCGATCGACCCTGGGTTTGATCAGCTCGGGCGCCACATACGGCTCGCCCGTCTCGAGCGTTCGCCGGAACAGAGCCACCACCTCGTCCGCAAAGTCAGCCGGCCACATGTGGCGGGCAACATCTCCAAAATCCATTCCGAGAAGATTCGCAATACCGGCGAAAACCGGAAGCGCCATCGGATTGATCTGGCGAATCCGAAACTGCGCATCGATCACCAACATGCCCACCGGCGCCTCGTTGATCAACGCCTCGTTCTGCAACGTGCGTTGCCGGAGTGCTTCCTCGACCTGCTTGCGCTCGGTGATGTCCACCGCGACGCCCGCAATGCGCACGCCGCGCGCCGGCTCACCCTCGAAGTGCACCCGGCCGGAGATCACGAGCCAGCGGTAGGCGCCGTCCGGCTGCCGCACCCGGATATCCTGATGCAACTCCCCTGGTCCTTGCGGGTCGAGCGCCTGCTTCACGGCCCGCGCATATCGGTCCCTGTCCTGCGGATGAATGGCGGACTCCAGGGCGAGCTTGAGCGTGAGCGTATTGCCCGCCGGCAAACCAAACAGGGACAGCATCCGCGAATCCGACTCCGCCCGATCGGCCGCGACGTCCCACAGAAACGTACCCATGGCGGCCGCATCGAGCGCCAGGCGCAACTGCTGCTCGCTCTGGCTCAATGCCGCGGTGGCCTCGCGGCGCACGCGTGCCAATTCAAGATGAGCGCCGATCCGCGCCGTCAGCTCCCGGGCCGAGAAAGGCTTTGCGAGGTAATCGTCGGCGCCCGCCGCCAATCCCTCGATGCGCGACTCCTCGCCGGCGCGGGCCGAGAGCAGGATCACGGGAACGGAGCGAAGCACGTCGTCGGATCGCAGCGAGCGCAGCAGCGCGAACCCATCGAGCCGCGGCATCATGACATCGGAAAGAACCAGGTCGGGACGCGCCCGCCGCATCGCCGCCAGCGCCTCCACACCGTCGGGCACGGTCTGCACCGCATAATGCGGCGACAGCAGATCGTAAAGGTACTCGCGCATGTCGGCGTTGTCGTCGGCCACGAGAATTCGCGCACCCGCGCTTGCGAAGAGCCGCGGATCGACGGGCGGCGCCGGCACATCCTCGAGCGAGAACCGCGGGCGCTTCGCCTCGGGGATCCAGCGCAACGCCTCCTGCACATACGCCTGGCTCGAGGTGCCCGTGGAGGCGAGCGAGCGAGGCGCCTTGATACGCTCGGCAGGCAGGTGCGCCGTGCCGAGCGGCACCCGCACCCGGAATGTCGTGCCCTCCCCGAGGACGCTCGATACGTCGATCCGGCCACCGTGCAGCTTGACCAGCTCCTGGACCAAGGCGAGCCCGATGCCCGAGCCCTCCTGAGTGCGCCCTTTCGTGCTCTCGACCCGATGAAAGCGCTCGAACAGCCGGTGGATTTCCTCTTGCGGGATACCCACACCCGTATCCGCCACTTCGAGCAGGGCGTCCGGTCCCTCACCGCGCAGGCGCACTGCGATCTTGCCCGAGAAGGTGAACTTGAATGCGTTGGAGAGAAGATTCAGCACGATCTTCTCCCACATTTCGCGATCGAGGAATACCGGCTCATCGAAAGGCGCGCAGTCGACCTCGAATGCGAGACCCGCCGACTCCATGGCGGAGCGAAAGTTGCTCGCGAGGTCCCGGGTGAGATCCGCCGCATCGACCCCTTCGAAAGAAGCCTGCATGCGCCCCGCCTCGATGCGCGAGAAGTCGAGCAATGAGTTGACGAGCTTCAGAAGACGCAGCGAATTGCGTTGCGCGAGCTCGAGCTCGGCACGAACGCGAGGCGGCGTCGCCGGATCCAATGTCGCGGCTTCGATGGGGCCGAGCATCAACGTGAGAGGCGTGCGAAATTCGTGACTCACGTTGGAGAAGAACGTCGTCTTCGCCCGATCGATCTCGGCCAATGCCTCCGCCCGGCGCCTGTCGGCCTCCTTTTGCTGAGCATCGACGATGGCCGCGGCGAACTGCGCGGCGATGAGGTCGAAGAATCCCCGATAGCCGTCATCGAGCGGCCGGCGCGGCGACACCCCGACGATGAGGACCGCCACACTGCTGAGCGAGCCCTGACGCTGCACCGGCAGCACCAGGGCCTGCGACACCGGCTGATTCCAGTGCGCGCTCATGATGAGCTCCTCGCTCGACGGCAGACGCAGCGATTGCGCGAGTCCGGTCGAGATCGCCTGAGCGAGTGGCCACGGTGAGTGTGTGCCGTCGAGGAGCACCTGCCCGGGGCGCAGGCGCTCCGGGATCGATCCGACGCAGCCGAGGCGACGCGCGCTCTTGCCGCCCTCCTCCAAGCCGTACAAGCAAGCGAAGGGTACATCCAAGGAATTCTCGGCCAACACGCCGAGCAGGCGATCGCAGGTATCCCGCACGGTCTCCATGCCCGTTGCGCGTGCGGCAAGTTCGCGCAGCGCCCGTAGGCGCCGCTCGCCGATCACCCGCTCGGTGACCTCGGTGACGACGCACAGCATGCCGGCGATGCGGCTGTCATCGTCGTAAACGGGACTGTAGGAAAATGTATGGTAGGTTTCTTCCGGAAATCCGCTGCGCTCCAAGAACAGGAGCAGCCCTTCGTCCCAGGTCGCCTTTCCGTGCTCGAGGACGTGCGCGATGCGCGGCCCGATGTCCGGCCAGATTTCCTCCCACACCTTGTCCGAGCGCGCGCCGAGCACCCAATCGCGCTTGATGCCGACGGTCGGAAGATACGCATCGTTGCAGAAGAAAGTGAGCTCCGGACCCCAAAGCATCCACATCGCGTAGCGCGAATCGAGCATCATGCGCACGATCGTTTTCAGAGACTGAGGCCAGTCCCGCGCGGGGCCGAGCGGCGTGCGGCTCCAATCGAGCGCGCGCATCCGGGCGCCCATCTCACCGCCCCCTTGGAGGAAGCCGGGTGAATCCGACACGCCGGCGCGCGCAGGGCCGGAGACGGGCGATGGGCACATCGCCACAAGACTAACTCATTCGCCGCGCGCGATCCTAGCGCGCCACCGCGCGGCGAACTCCTCTGTAATTCTTACAAAACCGCGGCCGACGCGCCTAGAGCGTCGCGGACGCCCGTGCCTCGCGGCTCGTGGCCGCGCGGTCCCGCCGGCGCAGATACCAGCGCTCGAGCCGGTGATCAATGGACACCGGACCCGGCCCGGCAATCGCCAGCCATAAGAACAACGCCAAATACTCGAACTCATCGAAGCCGAGCAGCGACTCGAGAGAATCGACATCGCCCCACTTGGCCGCGCGGATGGCGACGATCATGGTGATGCCGAGCGCACCGGCCGAAATGCGGGTCAACAGGCCGAGCAGCAGGAACAAGCCGCCGAAGAACTCGACACCCGAAGTGAAGGGAGTCAGAAGATGCGGGAACGGAATCCCCCATTCGATAAAATTCTGGGTTACCTGAGGCAGATTGTTGAGCTTTCCCCAACCGCTCCACAGAAACACCCACCCCACCGTGATGCGCGCAAAGAGCGGCGCAAGCCACATCAGATGATGCGCGACCCTTCGCGGCCGGTCGATCAGCCATTCCACCAGTATCTCCATGCGACCTCCCTAGCTAATATGGGTATGAGACCGGCACGGGGCGGATTTTATGTCAGGGCGGGGTGCGAAAGCGGATCAGAGCGGTGAGTCGGCGCTCTGCAAGGGCCGGGACACCGATTCGAGCGACCGGCCGGCTGCCTCGATCCCGATGAAATGCTCGCACAGCGCGCCGGCCAGCATGAGGAAGGCGCCGAGGAGATAGCCCATCGCGAGCTCCATCTTGGAGCCTGTCGCGATCAACGCACCGAAAAAAAGCGGGGCGCCGACGCCGCCGATCAGCGTGCCGAGCGCATAGAAGATTGCGATCGCGAGGGCCCGGATCTCCAGCGGAAAAATTTCGCTCACGGTCAGGTAGGCTGCGCTCGCAGCCGAGGAGGCGATGAAGAAAATCATTGCGAAGGATACCGTGAGGCCGGTCAACCCCAACGATCCATCGACGAACAGCCAAGCCACCACCGCAAGCGCGATGCCGGATGAGCCGTAAGTGATGGTGATCATGGGCTTGCGTCCGACGCGGTCGAACAACGGCCCGAGCAGGGTCGGGCCGAGAAAGCTCGCCACGGCGAAGGGCAACAGCAGCAACGGCAGCCGCGCATCGCTCTGGTGAAAGAATCGCTTGGCGATGAGCCCGAATGTGAAGAACAGCGCGTTGAAAAAGAACGCCTGGCCGACCATGAGCACGAGCCCGAGCACCGAGCGCTTGCGCGCATCGCCGAGCATGTGCTTGAAGATCTCGCCCCACGGGGTATGGTCGCGGGTCTTGAGCCTGAGGGGCTGCTCCTGCACCGGCGGAAGCGCCGTGTGCCGGCGGATGTCGTTCTCGATGGCGTCGACCACCCTGCCCGCCTCTTTTTCCCGGCCGCGCAGCATCAGCCAGCGCGGGCTCTCCGGCACCCCCAGCCTCAGAATGAGCACTCCGAAGCCCAGTACGCCGCCGATCCCGAACGCGAGGCGCCATCCCCACGCATGCGGCGGCCCGTGGGCACCCAGCAGGAACATCGTCGCGAGCGCACCGAGCGATGCACCGATCCAGAAGGTCGCGTTGACGAGGAGGTCCACGCGGCCGCGTATCTTGCCCGGAATGAGCTCATCCACGGCCGAATTGATCGCCGCATACTCCCCGCCGATGCCGAGTCCCGTGATGAATCGCGCGATGAAAAATGACAGCGCATTCACCGAGAAGGCGGTTCCGAGGGTCGCGAGCGAGTAAGTCGCGAGTGTGACGAGGAACAAGCGTCTGCGTCCAAAGCGGTCGGTGAGACGGCCGAACAGAAGCGCGCCGAGCACCGCGCCCGCAAGATAGACGGTGGCGGCGCCGGTCACTTGTTGATCGCTCAGCGAGAGGCCGTTGCGGCTCTCGAGCACCCCCGACAAGGAGCCCACCAGCGTGACTTCCAGCCCATCGAGGATCCAGGACGTGCCGAGCGCGACGATAATCCGCAGATGCCACCTCGACCATGGGAGTCGATCCATGCGGGCGGGCACATCGGTCTCGATCACTGACCCGTCCACCCCGTCGCTCCGTATCGGGCGCGCGCTGCGCAATGCCCGAAGTTAGGGGATTTTCGAGGCGAGACGCAAGCGCCCTCGACAGGCGAGTGCCGTAGGAATAATGATGACCGGCCTAACGGCCGAGCGCGTCGCGCAGCGACTCGAGCGCGAGCTCGGTGTGCTTGAGCACGGCCCGAAGCTCCTCTTCCCTCAATTGCAGGGCCGCGAACGCGTTGACCCCGGCGCATCGGGTGAGGTCGCCCCCCCGCTCGAGGAGCGCGTCGGCGAGAATGACGCTGGCGATCAACACGTCCGTGATATCCGCCCGGCGCTTGGACTTGCGTTCATAGTTGCTTTGATTGCCGAGCGCCTCGCACATGACCGGCTCGAAGTTCCACTTCTCCATCACCGCCCGGCCGAGGGCCGGATGCCGCTCGGTCACGAAGTCGACGAACGAGGCATCGAGCGTGATGCCGCTGCCGGACTCGGCCGCGCGCACCATGATGTAGAAGTAGCCGATGCCGTGCAGAAGACCGGTGAGGAATACCTTGTCGGAGGGAACGCGCAGCCGATTGGCGATGACCTGGCAGATCGAGGCGACCGCCACGCTCGTCTCCCACAGCGCGCTCAGCTGCTTCGCGACGGGGCGCAGCGAGGGCTCCGCCTTGAGCTGCTGGAGTGCAAAGGCCATGGTCACGGATTGCACCAGGTGATGACCGAGACGCGTCACGGCATGGCGAAGATCCGAGAAGGGAACACCCGAGGGATTGAACACCACCGAATTGGCCGTTTGCAGCAGACGCGCTGCCAGTCGCGGCTCGGTACCGGCGATGCGCACGATGTCGTCGGACGTGCTCTTCGGATCGGTGAGTGCCTGACGAACCCGCGGCACAATGTCGGGAAAGCAAGGCAGGTTGAGCGGTCCGGAGACGAGCTCATCGCCGAGCTTCTGAAGAAACGCGAACGCGGCGGCCTGACCGGTACTTCGGTCCCGGGGAGGCGCGATCACGAGCGGCGCGCGTGGCGCGGGGTCGGGCGCGGTCGGCTTCGCGGATGATCGCAGCGGGGTTCTGGGCTGGGAGGGCATTCGTTTATCATCGGCCGCGCGGGCGAAAAATCGTGCGAAATGCGTCTAATTTCCGGCCGTTACTAGGCTGCCGAGACGGTGCGGCCTTCCGCCCACTCGCGCAGCGTGTCCACTTTTTCAGCCATCACCACGGCGAGCGGGCGGGTGGCGGCGATTTCCGCACGCAGTATCTGCGCATCCGGGGGGCAATGTTGCGCATTGGCGCTGTAGACCGCGGCCACCACGGCCTGCTCGATTTCAGCCCCTGCGAAGCCCTCGCACGCCTGGGCGAGCGCCTCGAGGGAGGCGGCATCGAGCTCGATGCCGCGACGGGCGGCATGGATGCGCAGGATCTCTGCGCGCGTCTTCTGGTCCGGCAGATCGACGAAGAAGATCTCGTCGAAACGGCCCTTGCGGATCAGCTCGGGCGGCAGCACGGAGATGTCGTTGGCGGTCGCCACCACGAAGACACGCGATTGCTTTTCCGCCAGCCAGGTGAGGAATGCGCCGAGGACGCGGCGCGAGGAGCCTCCGTCCGAATCGCCGGTGCCGAATCCTTTTTCGATCTCGTCGATCCACAGCACGCAGGGCGCCAAAAGATCCGCCGTGCTCAGCGACTCTCTCAGGTTGCGCTCCGATTCGCCCACGTACTTGTCGAACAGCGCCGCGCAGTCGAGCCGCAGGAGCGGCACCTTGAAGATGCCGGCACACGCGCTTGCGGCGAGACTCTTGCCGCAGCCCTGCACGCCGAGAAGGAGGATTCCTTTCGGCGCATCGAGCTGCGGCGCCGAGCCGTCGAAGGCGGGACAGCGCTTTTCCAGCCAGCCCTTGAGGTTTGCCAGTCCGCCGACGTCGGCAAATTGGGCGGTTTCGTGCTCATAGCACAAGATTCCCTGACGATTCAGCAGATCGTATTTCGCCCTCATCACCATCGGCACGTCGGAGGCGAGGATCGCGCCGTGATCGAATATGGCCTTGCGGGCAAGACGCTGGGTGTCCGAAGCCGACAGGCCGCTCATGTTCTCGACGAGCAGCGCGAGCGCGTGCTTGTCGACTCGAAGGGCCTGCTTCGGGTTGCTGCGCATCCATTGCCGGGCCACATCCTCGATGAGCTGACGGCGCTCATTGCGGTCAGGCAGCGCGAGCTCGCAGCGAGCGCTCAAATGTTGGATCTCCGGCGGTGCCGGCAGCTCGTAGCTGATGAGCACGACGGTACGCGGGCAGCGCTCATAGTCGAGCGCAATGTCCTTCAGCAGCCGGATGTGAGTGGGCTCGTGCAGGTAGGGGTGAAAATCGAGCAGCGCGAAGACACCCGCATTGTTCGTGGCACGAATGTGCTTGAGTACCTCGGCAGGCTCGGCGATCGTGCGCTGGGCCGTGCCGAAATCCGCATCGATACGCTTCAGGCCGTCGGTGACGGTCCATTGAAAGAGCGGCAAGTTGCTGCCGACGACACCCGCCGGCGAGCATGCGCGCAGCAAGGCCTTGAGCACCTGCGGCTCGTCGAGCGACTCGATGACGACGATGGGAACCCGCGAGCGCAGCAGCGCCCCGAGGTCGTCCGGGGGCACCCCCCTCACCTGAGGCACCCCTCGGGCTTGAGGGGAACCCTCGCTCGATCGCAGTGGCTCTTCCATGGGGCCCTAGGTATCACACTGCCGAGCGCGGGCGCCGATACCCAGGCCTCGCTTTGGCGAGCTCGCGCCCCCGGCTCTGATCCGGCGAGTCTCTCGCTCGGCGAGCCCGGTCACATTATGATGCGGATCCTTTGCCCAACTTAATATCCTGAATGACCTGAGGGGATTCGCGAATGATCAAGATTGTGCCGCCCATGCTGGCAGGCCTTGTGTTGAGCCTCGGCGCGGTGGCCGGCGATCGGACCGGGGAGGCGGCCTTTCGGGACCTGTACCGGGAGCTCGTGGAAACCAACACCAGCCTTTCGAGCGGCAGCTGCACGCTCGCCGCGCAACGCATGGCCGCGCATTTGAAGGCGGCAGGCTTTGCGGATTCGGACTTGCACCCCTTCGCCGCACCCGACCATCCGCAGGAAGGCGGTCTCGTCGCCGTGTATCCGGGCCGGGATCCGAAGCTCAAGGCCGTGCTTCTGCTCGCCCACATCGATGTGGTGGAGGCGAAGCGCGAGGATTGGACCCGCGATCCGTTCAAGCTGGTCGAGGAGAACGGCAATTTCTATGCGCGGGGTGTCATCGATGACAAGGCCGAAGCGGCCATCTGGGTCGATACGCTCGCACGCTTCAAGCAGGAGCACTTCGTCCCTCGGCGCACCGTCAAGCTCGCGCTCACCTGCGGCGAGGAGACGGCCGGCGCATTCAACGGCGCGCACTGGCTCGTTGCGAACCAGCGAGAGCTGATCGATGCCGCCTTCGCCGTGAACGAAGGGGCCTGGGGCGAGCTCGACGCGGACGGACATCGCGTGTTGCTCGAGATCCAGGCGGGCGAGAAGACCGCGCAGAACTTCCGGCTCGAGGTGACGAACCCCGGCGGACACAGCTCCCGACCGGTGAAGGACAACGCCATTTACCGGTTGGCGGCGGCGCTGCTGCGCATCCAGGGCTACGAATTCCCGGCACAGTTCGACGAGGGCAATCGCGCCTACTTCAGCGGCATGGCTGCGATCCAAGCCGCTCGCGGCAACACACAGGTGGCCGACGCCATGCGCGCCCTCGTCAAGGATCCGAACGACGCCTCCGCCATCGCGCTCGTCTCCTCCAAGGATCCGAGCTGGAACGCCACCCTGCGCACCACTTGCGTCGCGACGATGCTCGATGCGGGCCATGCCACCAACGCGCTCCCGCAGCGTGCGCGCGCCAATATCAATTGCCGCATTTTCCCCGGAGTCTCGGCGGAAACGGTCCGCGCAAAGCTCGAGGAGCTCATAGCGGATCCCGCGGTCAAGGTCGCGACGCTGGAGACGCGCGGCCCGAGCTCGCCGCCGCCGCCGCTGACCCGTCAAATCTTGGGGCCGGTCGAGAAGCTCGCGGCGCAATTCTTCCCCGGAGTGCCCGTGGTGCCCATCCTGCAGCCCGGAGCCACGGATGGTCAGTTCCTGAATGCCGCGGGAATTCCAACCTACGGCATCGAGCCGCTGTTCGCGGGGCCGGACCTCGGTCACATCCACGGGCTCAATGAGTATGTGAGCGTGCAATCGCTGCTCGACTGCCGGGACTTTCTATACCGGCTGATCAAGATTTACGCCGATCAGGAATGAGGCGCATCGTGCCTCATCGCCCGTCATTTATACTGGCATCATGGTGACTGCCGCCTCGAGCATTCATCCGACGGCCATCGTCGAAGACGGCGCCTCGCTCGGGAAGGGCTGCGTACTGCATGCGCACGCCCTCGTCGGCCGGCATTGCCGCCTCGATGAGGGCGTCATCGTGCATCCCTACGCGGTGCTCGGCGGCGATCCGCAGGATCTCGGCTTCAAGCCCGACACGCGCTCCGGCGTGCACATCGGCGCACGCACCGTGATTCGTGAGCACGTCACCGTCAATCGAGCGACCAAGCCCGGCGAGGACACGACCGTGGGCGCGGACTGCTTCCTGATGACCGGCTGCCATGTGGCGCACGACTGCCGCATCGGCGAGCGGGTGGTGATCGCCAACGCCGTCCTGCTCGCAGGACATATCCGCATCGGCGACCGCGCGTTTCTCGGCGGCGGCGCGGTCCTCCATCAGTTTTGCCGCATCGGGGAGAGCGTGATGATCGGCGGCGGTGCGCGCATTTCGGGGGACGTGGCGCCATTCTGCCTGGCGACGGAGCGCAACACCGTGTACGGACTGAACGTGGTCGGCCTGAAGCGCCGCGGATTCAGCCGCGACGTGCTGCGGGAGATCAAGGAAGCCTTTCGCGAGACGCTGGTGTTGGATGGAAATCTGCGGGAGCGCGCGAGCGCGGCGCTCGCGAGCGGCCGCTACACCAGCACCGAGGCCCGGGGCTTTCTGGAATTCTTTCTGCAGGGACGCCGCCCATTCGCTCGGATGCGCCCGAGCGCGGACGAGGCGCAGGTCTAGAGCCCGCCATGCGCCAGGCCACCGGCTCAGTGTCGGTGTGCACCCGGGGACGGGGGCTCATCGAAATCACTCACGAAGTGAGCGCCTGGCTCGATGCGCAGCGGATCAACACCGGGCTCGCAACGCTGTTCTGCACGCACACCTCCGCCTCGCTCCTGATCCAGGAAAACGCCTCAGCGGCGGTGCGCTCCGACATCGAGGCGTTCTTCGAGCGCATCGCGCCGGAGGACCCGAGCGCGTACCAACACGACGACGAGGGACCGGATGACATGCCGGCCCATCTGCGCGCGGCCCTCACGCAAGTGCACCTCAGCATTCCGGTCGTGGACGGGAAGCTCGCGCTCGGCACCTGGCAGGGCCTCTATCTCTTCGAGCACCGGCGCCGGCCGCACGAGCGCCGCATCGTGCTGCACGTGCTCGGCGAATGAAGCACGCTCCCGCTTAAGGGCCCGGGTCCCCTACTCCTTGCGGGATTGCTCCGCGGCCTTCGCGTTGGCTTTCGCCGCATCGTAATCGGCGTCCGCCTGCTTCTTGCACGAGGCCTGCGGATCGCCGCTCATGGCGTCGCATTGCGCGAGGGCGACCTTGTGGTCCCCGTCGGCCTTGGCTACGGCGATCTTGTAGGCATCGGTCGCGGCATCGTTGTTGAGGTCGGTCAGCTTGTCGCCCACCTTGTTGGCCGCCGAGCTGACATCTTTATCGGCGTGATTTTCGGCGCGCGCGACTTCCGTGTTCGCTTTGTCCTGCGCGTTCGCGACCTCTTTCGCGACCTGCTCAGGGGACTTGGCCTGGTGACAGGCAGCCAGCATGCAAGCCGCAAGTGCCAGAGCGGATGATAATCGCAGATGAATGGCCATCGTTTCTCCCGGTTTTATTGGTGGTTGAAATCTGTTGATGTTCGAATCTGTTGTTACGTGGATCTTCTGAAGCTGCGCGACGCGCATGGCCTTCGCGTTGGCCGCCGCCGTCTGATAGTCCGCATCGGCGCGGTCCTTGCAGCCCTGCTGCGCATCCTTGGCGAGCATCAGGCACTGCTCGAGCGCCACCTTGTGCGCACCGTCCGCGTTCGCCATCGCAATGTCGAAGTCGCCGGTCGCCCTGGCGACCGCCACATTCTTCGAATCGCCCCCGGCTAGCTTGGCGGCGCTCTTCACTTCTTTCCGCGCCTCGACGCGGGCATCGTTCACTTCTGTTTGGGCCTGCGTCTGCGCGGCCGCGACATCGGAAGCGGTGGTGGCGGGTGTGTTTGCCCGATGACAACCCGAGAAAACCGTGATCGCGAGGATGGCGGCGCCCCATACCGCGGCGCGCCCGAGTGGATGTCGTTGCATGTTCTTCTCCGTTGACTCTCCGCTACCCACAAGCGTAGGCAAATGCGCATGGGAGCCCCATTGCAAATTTGGCCGTCATGGCGTCGGCGGAGTCCTGCACGTCACGAAGCTTACCGCGACAATATCAATAATATTAAATGACTTACAGAATTATATTAAAGTCAAATATAGAGCCAACGGGGATAGGTCGACGCCGACACCGGGGCGATCGCCCGGCTTCAACGCCCGACGCTTCGTCCCCCGAGCATCGCGGACTGTGCCCATTCGCTCGCCACGTGCGCCTCGAAGCTCGGACCCTCGGCGCACTGCTCGATGAGCCGCGCTTGGATATCGAGCCGCCGAAGCGCCTCGAGCGTGTCCGTCGAGCCGAGCTTCGCCCGCCCGACCGCGCGCTTGAGCACGCGGATCGTTTCGTCGTACACCTGCAGCGGTACCGGAAACGGATGAGCGTCCTTGCCGCCGTGCGCCAATGCAAAGCGTGCCGGATCGGCAAAACGCGAAGGGGCGCCGTGCACGACCTCGGCGACGAATGCAAGCGCCGCGACCGTTCGCGCACCGACGCCGGGCTGCAGCAGCAGGTCGGCAAAGTCGTGCGGTCCGCTCGCCGCCGCAGCCGCGAGCGTGGCGTGCAGGCGCTTGAGCGATAGGTCGGTTGCGCGGACCTCGTGATGATGCGGCATGACCAGATGCGGCGGCGGGATCGGATCGAGATCCGGGAAGAGCGACGGTGCCGCGTTGCCGGAATCGCGCAGCCTGCGCAGCAAGCGCACCGTGCCATCGGGATCCGAGCGGGCGAGCTCGACACCCGCGAGGCGGCTGCGTTCGGCACGCGCATCGGCGAGATTGACGATGACCCCGACGTTGCGTCCCTCGATGCCGGCATGGGGCGAGTCGAAAAATCCATCGAGGCCCTCGGACTGCCAGTGGTACCGGCGCGCCTCCCGCAGGCTCTCGCTCATGCCCTGCTGTACCACGCACCAGGCGCCGTCGGCGGTTGCGAAAAACGCATGCAGATACAAGTCGAATCCGTCCTGCACGACGGCGGAGTCGATCTTGGCCACCAAGCGGCTCGATCGCGTCAGCGCATCCGCATCGATCCCCGTACGCTCGCCCACCGCGGCGAGCTCCGCGGGCGTCTGCCGCCCCTTGAGCCCCTTGCCCCCGCACACATACAGCCCGATCTCATCCTGAATCGGCGCGAGTCCGCGCCTCAGCGCACCGACCACGCTCGTGGTGATGCCCGATGAATGCCAATCCATCCCCATGACCGCCCCGAAGGACTGAAACCAGAAGGGATGCGCCAACCGCCGGAGCATCTCGGCACGCCCGTACTCGTACACGATCGCCTCGACGAGGACGCGGCCGAGCGCCGCCATCCGCGAGGCCAGCCACGCCGGCACCCGGCCCGCGTGTAACGGCAAACTCGCACTGCCCGATCGCTGCGGCATGAGACGATCTTATCCGTTCCCTGCCGGCCTCTCGACGGGAAATCGTCCGACAGCATCTGGCGCTGTTGCGCCTCGACGCCCAGCAGGCGCAGATCTGGCTGCACGAGTCGAGTGTGTTCACCGGAGTCAAGGTGCTCCTCGGTGCGGATGCGAATAAGCAGTATGCCGAGAACGTCGCGCAGGTGCGTCTCGGCTAGGGACGTCGGCCGAGCTCATCGACCAGGACGCGGAAGTTCTCGCTGTAATCGACGGGAACCGCGACCAGCTGCACGCCGCCGGCCGCCAGAGCGGCCTTGAGGGTCGGTGCGAGCGCTTCGGCCGAGGCCACGTGGTGGCCGTGCGCCCCGTAGGCCTCGGCGTACGTCACGAAATCGGGATTGCCGAAGGTCATGCCGTAATCCGGAAACCGGTCGACCGCTTGTTTCCAGCGGATCATGCCGTAAGCCCCGTCGACGACGATGAGCACCACCAGGCTCAACTTCAACCGCACGGCCGTTTCGAGCTCTTGGCTGTTCATCATGAAGCCTCCGTCGCCGCAGATCGCGAGCACGGGACGGTCCGGATAGAGGAGCTTTGCCATGATCGCCGATGGGAGTCCCGCTCCCATGGTGGCGAGCGCATTGTCGAGCAGCAGCGTGTTCGCGACCCGGGTGCGGTAATTGCGGGCAAACCAGATCTTGTACATGCCGTTGTCGAGACAAACGATGCCCTCTTCCGGCACGACCGCGCGCACATCGTGCACCAGTCGCTGCGGGATGACGGGGAACCGGGCAGAATCCGCGCGCTCGTTGAGGTGCTCGAGGATGACCGGGCGAAGGTCTTGAAGCGTCGAATCCGTCGATACCCGCCCTTCGATGCGATCCGCCAAGGCCGAGACGTTGGCGCCGATATCGCCGATGAGCTCGGCATCCGGGTAGAACACTTGCTCGACGTTGGCGGGCAGAAAGCCGACGTGCACGAGCCGCAGCGCCGCGCTGCCGCCCTCTCTCAGAAAGGGCGGCTTCTCGACGGTGTCGTGCCCGATAGCCACGATGAGATCGGCCGCATCGATGGCATCATGCACATAGTCCCGCTCGGTCAGCGCCGCCGTACCCATGTAGAGGTCGGAGCTTCCGGTGACCGCCCCTTTGCCCATTTGAGTGTTGAAGAAAGGAATGCGCGCCCGGCGCACGAAATCCGACAACGAATCGACCAGCCGCGGCCGGTTGCCGGCGGCACCGATCATGATGAGCGGGCGTCGGGCCGCGCGGATCATCGCGGCCACCCGCTCGACGGTGTGGGGCGCGGCGATCGGCCAATCGATCGGATGCGGCGGCACGAGCGCGGCATCCGCACTCTCCGCGGCGATGTCTTCGGGCAATTCCAGGTGAACCGGACCGGGCCGCTCCTCGGCGGCGATCCGGAACGCATCGCGCACGATGGTCGGGATCGAGGCGGCGGAGACGATCTGCCGCGTCATTTTGGTGAGCGGACGCATCGTCCCCACGATATCGACCATTTGAAAGCGCGCCTGGCGCGGATACTTGATCGGTTTCTGGCCGGTGAGCATGAGCATGGGCATGGCGCCGAGAAGGGCATAAGCGGCACCGGTGGTGAAATTCAGTGCGCCTGGTCCCAAAGTGGACATGCAAACGCCCGGACGGCCGGTCAACCGGCCGTGCGTCGCTGCCATGAAGGCCGCGGGCTGCTCGTGACGCGTGACGATGAGCTCGATGCGAGACCGGCGCAGCGACTCGACGACATCGAGGTTCTCCTCGCCGGGCACGGCGAAAATACGCTCGACGCCCTCATTCTCGAGCGCTGCCACGAGAAGATCTGATCCTTTGCTCACGCGCTAGCTCCGCGATGGGCCGCCGGTCCGGCCCCGCGCCTAGTGTACTCGCGCCGAACGATGCGACGTCCTGAAGAATTGCCCGGGCCGGCCGACAACCGGGAGATGCGCATCCGCCGACTTGCAATGCCTCTCGGGGTACTCGCACTTGGGATGCTCGGGCCGCTGTCGCCAGCGCCCGGGTGGGGGGCGGTCACGGTGCCGAATCTGACGGGTCTGCCGACCTATCCGAACCTCGATCGCGCGGCCATGGACCCCGTCCTCCACACCGAGGATTTTGGGCGCTGGTGCGCGCGGTTCACGGCGACCACCACCGACTCGCTGCCGGTGGTGGCGAGCTGGTATCGACAGAAGCTCACGCTCGCGAGCGAAACCGACCTCACCCACGACCCGCGATTCGGCCGGGATCCTGCGCTTTACGGCCTCAAATGGTCGGTTGGCCGCGACTACGTCGCGGCATACCGGTTAGCGGATCAGCGTACCTACATCGAGCTGCATCGCTGCACCTGGAGCAGGTGAGGATCGCATCCTCAGATGCGCCGTCCACTGTGCATGATGAAGGACACGATGGCGCCGATCAGGAAAATGACGAACAGGATCTTCGCGACCCCGGCGGCACCCGCCGCAACTCCGCCAAACCCAAACACGGCCGCAATCAACGCAATGACCAAGAAGACGATGGCATAATGCAACATGTCTCTATCTCCCTCCAGAACCTGGATCCGAACGACGAGATACACTAACGTAACCAGCCCTTGGGCCCACCTACTCAAAAGACCCTTCGAATGTCAGCTGATGCTGACAGTCCGGCGCAAATAGCGCCCAGCCCCGCGCGCATTGGGGGCGGGAGCGCGGGCAAAATCCTCGTCTTTGGTGCCATCGGACTGCTCCTGTATGAGGCTCATACGGCATTCATCCCGCTTGCCCTCGCGCTGCTGCTCGCATTGATCCTTTCGGGCCCGGTGGAGGCGCTGCACCGCTTGCGGGTTCCACGGGGTGTGAGCGCCCTGCTGATCCTCATCATCACGCTCGGCCTGGCCGCCGGTACCGTCGATCTGCTGTGGAAACCCGCGCAGCACTGGCTCGCCTCGGCGCCTCAGACGCTGCAAACCATCAAACAACGCATCACGCCGCTCGCCCGCTACATGCGACACCTCGACGAGCTGCGCGGCACGGCCGATGCCCTGGGTGAGGCCCGTCCCGCCGCCGACGCCGCGCACGCGACCGTCGCGGTTTCCGAGCCCAGCGGTCCGGCGCTGCTGCTCGACGTAACGCGCAACGCACTGATCGGCGCAGTCACCTTCGCCATCTTGACGCTGTTCTTGCTCGCGGGCGGTCCACCGATGCTCGCTCGCATGACTGCGGCCTTCGTCGATGACTTGCATGCGGGGCACGTGCTCGCCCTCATCACGCAGGTACGTGCCGAGCTCGGGCGCTTCTACATCACCACCACGCTGATCAACCTGGGGCTCGGCTGCGCGACCACCGGGCTCATGATGGCCTGGGACATGCCGAATCCGTATCTATGGGGAGCGCTCGCCGCGGTGCTGAACTACATCCCGTACGTGGGTGCAGGCACGACGCTTTTGGTGATCACCATTGTGGCGTTCGTATCGTTCACCAGCTTGGCGCGGATCGCCGGAGTCGCCGGCAGCTATCTCGCGTTGGTCACGATCGAGGGTCAAATCGTGCAGCCGCTCTTGGTCGGCCGGCGCCTCGCCGTCAATCCGATGGTCGTCTTTCTCTCGCTCTGGTTCGGCGGCCTCTTTTGGGGAATCGCGGGTATCCTGCTGGCAACGCCGGTGCTGGTCGCGATCAAAGTCCTTGCCGCCCACTCGAATCGGGGCCACGCGCTGCTCGAATTCCTGGGTCCGAACAAGGATGTCATCGAGCGCGAACACAAGCTGCGGGAGTTCGCGCGGCGCGCCGCCGACTGAAAGCCCGAGCGAATGAAAGGCTCCCTCACCATGGCGGCATGGCTCGCACTCGCGTCGGTCGCCGAGCTGCACGCCGCCCCGCAGCCGCCGCCGGAGCAATTGCAGGAGCTCGTGGTGACCGGGGAGCGCACCGGCCCCGGCCTGTGGCATGTGCATCGGGGCACCTCGCAGCTGTGGATCCTCGGCAGCATATCGCCGCTGCCGAAGGGCATCACCTGGCGCTCCACGCAGGTGGAACGGCTGCTGGCCTCGACCAACCTCGTGCTCGTGCCCAAGCCGCTCGAGATCGGCATCGTGCGAATCTTGTGGCTGTTGATCACCGAGCACGGCGTTCTGATGGTGCATGGAGGCAAGCGCCTCCGGGATGTGATGCCGGCCGGCTTGTACGCCCGGTTCGCGCGGGCGCGCGCCCGGTTCACCACGGACCCCGACAAGTGGGAGCGCTACCGGCCGATCGTGGCCTCGGCCTTCCTGGAAAGGGAGGCCTTCCACAGCGTCGGGCTCTCGGCCAAGCTCGATCTCGGTGCCGCGCTGCGCATACTCGCGAAGAAGCACGATGTTCGTGTCGAGGAGGTGAAAATCGCCGGTGTGGGCGATCTCGTCGATGCGCTGAAGACCATGCCTCCCGCAACCGAGAATGCCTGCGTCGATGCCTCGGTGGTCACGGTCGAGAGCGGGCTGCCGCGGCTCATCGACCGTGCGCGGGCGTGGGCGACCGGCGACGTCGCGAGCATCGAGAGTCATCCCGAGCCCGCCGAGGTCGATGCGTGCCTCAAGGCCCTCGACTCGGGCGCTTCCGCCGGCGATCTCCCGGGACGTATCCGCCGCAGCTGGCTCGATGCCATGCTGCGGGCTTTGCAGAACCCCGGGACCACGATCGCCGTGGTGAACATGGACCTCTTGCTCGCGCAAGGCGGCTTGCTCGATGAGCTGCGCGGGCGTGGCTACGCGATCGAGGCGCCCGGCGAAGCGGTGCCCGGTGGGTGAGCGGCGCGAGACCGAAATCCGATCTCGCGCCGGCTTTGACTATCGGTAGATGCGCGGCTCGGCAGGATCCCGCCGCTTGCGCGGATCGGCGGCGTAGCGCGGCTCCGCGGCATCGGCCACCCGGCGCCGATCATCGATCTTCGCCCCCGCGGCTTCCGCGGTGGCGGCGATGTCCGTCGCGCCGCTCGACTTCAGGAGATCTTTCGCGCGTGCCACCTGGTCCGAGGTATCGCAGTGCACGGACAGCAGATTTCCGCCGTCCTTCACGCGGCCTTCGTAACGCTTCGCCTCGTATTCCGGAATGCCCATTCCGATGAGCGCGCCGAGGAGGCCGCCGACCGCGCCGCCGACCCCGAGACCCGCCAGCCCGGCGACGAGGGGACCCGCCGCGATGAAGGGCCCCACTCCGGGAATGGCCAGTGCTCCGACGCCGACGAGCACTCCGAGCGTACCGCCGATGACGCCACCGGCGGTTGCACCGGCCGTCGCACCCTCCGGCGCCTTGGTGTCCTTGTGATGTGCGAAATCACGCGTGCTTGCCGTGTCGGGCAGCAGCACCGAAATCGCGGCGCTCGCAAACCCGGCAGCGATCAAGGTGTCGACCGCGCGCTCTGCGTCCGCGGAGGTTCTGTAGATGCCGAATACGGCCGTGTTCTTTGCAGCCATGATGACTCCTCGCGAAAATCCGGCTCCCATTACGCCCGGCCGCCGCGGCGATCGCTGTAGGCGCAGGGCGTAATTTTGGTCGGCCGCCGCCCCAAGAGTGCGTCGGTGTTTTCGATTACTATGCCCGCCGTGGGCGCCGGAGCGCCGCGAGGTATTTCAAGCATGACAAGCAAGCTGCCGCCGGCCCACGCACGCGTGGTCATCATCGGCGGCGGGGTTATCGGATGCTCGGTCGCGTATCACCTCACCCAGTTGGGATGGCGGGATGTGGTGCTGCTCGAGCGCGCGCAGCTCACCTCGGGCACCACCTGGCATGCGGCGGGCCTGCTGACTTCGCTGCGCGATACCGAGACGCAGACGCGCCTCGCCAAGTACTCGCAGGAGCTTTATCGGCGACTCGAGGCCGAGACCGGCCAAGCAACCGGACTCATCGGCTGCGGTTCCATCCAACTCGCGATGAGCGCGGACAAGGCCGAGGAAATGCGCCGCGGCATGCACATGGCGCGCAGCTTCGGCGTCGAGGCCCACGAAATCAGCGCCGCCGAGGTCAAACAGCTATGGCCCCTCGCGCGGGTGGATGACTTGACCGCGGCCTTCCATTTTCCCGACGACGGCCGCGTGAATCCCACCGACGTGACGCAAGCGCTCGCCAAGGGGGCTCGAATGGGCGGCGCGCAGATTTTCGAGCAGACGCCCGTCATCGGAATTCTCATCGAGCGCGGACGCGCCGTCGGCGTGCGGACGGCCGACGGCGAGGTGCGCGCCGAGTATGTGGTCAACTGCGCCGGCATGTGGGCCAGAGCGGTTGGCCGCATGGCGGGTGTCGATGTTCCGCTGCAGGCGGCGGAACATTATTACCTCATCTCCGGGCCCGTGAGCGGCGTGCACCCGCTGCTGCCGATTTTGAGAGATCCGGGTAATTCCGCATATATTCGCGAAGAGGCGGGGAAGATCATGCTCGGCCTGTTCGAGGCCGAAGCGAAGCCCTGGAGCGTCGATGGCATTCCCGAAGGCTTCACATTCGGCGACATTCCGCCCGATTGGGACCGCATGTCGCCTTACATCGAGAAGGCGATGCGGCGGGTGCCGTGCCTCCTCGACACCGGCATCAAGCTGCTTTTCTGCGGTCCCGAGTCCTTCACTGCCGATCACAACTACCTCATGGGCGAGGCCCCGAATCTCGAGCGGTTCTTCGTGGCGGCGGGATTCAACTCGCTCGGCATCCTTTCCGGGGGCGGCGTGGGCATGGTGATGGCTCATTGGATCGCGGAAGGACGGCCGCCCATGGATGTGTGGAGCGTGAACCTGCGGCGCACCCACGCCTGGCAGAACAACGACCGCTACCTCAAGGACCGCGTCGTCGAGACCTTGGGCATCGGCTATCAGGATCACTGGCCCTTCCGTCAGGCGGTGACCGCCCGGGATGTCAAAAAGAGCGTCCTGCACGATCGGCTCGCCGCGGCCGGTGCGTGCTTCGGCGAGTCGGCCGGCTGGGAACGGCCGAATTGGTATGCGCGCGAGGGGCAGCCCGCGGCGTATGTCTACGGCTGGGGTCGCCAGAACTGGTTCTCGAACAACGCCGAGGAGCACGCGGCGGTGCGCGAGCGCGTCGGCTTGTTCGAGCAGTCCTCGTTCGCAAAGCTGATGGTGATGGGCCGCGATGCCGTGCGCGTGCTCAATCGGCTCTCGACGGCGAACGTCGATGTCGCCGTGGGATGCTGCGTCTACACGCAGTTCCTGAACGCGGCCGCGGGCATCGAGGCCGACCTCACCGTCACCCGGCTCGCCGTCGATCGCTTCCTGGTGGTGACGGCCGCATTCACCCAGACGCACGTCGAGGCTTGGATCCGCAACTCCATCGCCGAGGATGTTTTCTGCAGCGTCGCGGACCTGTCGGACGCCTATGCCATGCTCAATATTCAGGGGCCGGCCTCGCGCGCGTTGCTTCAATCCGTCTCGAGCGATGATTTCTCGCCGTCCGCGTTTCCGTTCGCCACCTGTCGCGAGATTCGCATCGGCTATCAGACCGTGCTTGCGCTGCGCCTCACGTATGTGGGAGAGCTCGGCTGGGAACTCTACATGGCGACCTCGTTCGCCCAGCCGGTCTACGATGCCCTTATCGCTGCCGGCCGCGCGCATGGACTTCGCCACTGCGGCTACCACACGTTGAACTCGCTGCGCATCGAGAAGGCCTACCGCGACTGGCCGCACGACATCGGACCGGCCGATACCCCGCTCGAGGCGGGTCTCGCATTCACCTGCGATTGGGCGAAGCCGGCGGGGTTCGTAGGTCGCGATGCGCTTCTGGCGCAGCGTGAGGCGGGCCCGGTGCGGCGACGGCTCGTGCAGTTTCTGCTGGAGGATTCCGAACCACTTCTGGTTCACAACGAGCCCATCTACCGGGACGGCGAGAGGGTGGGTTTCGTGACTTCCGCGATGTACGGACACACCCTGGGCGCCGCCGTGGGACTCGGGTATGTCGCACATGAAGAGGGGGTGAGCGAGGCCTTCGTCGCGGCGGGCCGCTACCGGATCGAGCTTCCCACGGGCAGAGTCCCCGCCCGGGCATCGCTCACGCCACTGTACGATCCCAAATCGACGCGGGTGCGCGCCTGAGCGAGCACAACGTCGTCATCGCGGGGGGCGGGGTCATTGGATCGGCCTGCGCCTATTTTCTGAAGTCGAACCCGGATTTCGCCTCGCCGGTGCTCATCGTCGAGCCGGATCCGAGCTATCGGGAGGCCGCCAGCACCCGCTCGGCGAGCTCCATCCGCCAGCAATTCTCGACGCCGGTCAACATCCAGATCTCGGCGTTCGGCATGGAGTTCTTGCGCGATGCGCCGCGCCGCCTCGCTGATCCCGCGCTCGATCTGGGTCTGGTCGAGTCGAGCTATTTATATCTCGCGACCGCCGAGGGACGCGAGGCGCTCGAGCAGCGGGTCGCCATACAGCAAGCACACGCGGTCGCCGCGCGGCTGCACGACCAGGCGGCGCTGGCGGCGCGCTATCCCTGGCTCAACACCGACGATCTGGCCGCAGGCTGCGATACCGCTCGGGGTGAGGGCTGGTTCGACGGCCATTCCTTGCTCGCCGCCCTGCGCCGCGCGAACGAGCGTCTGGGCGTTCAGTACGTTCGGGATCGCGTGACCGCTTTCGAGCGCGCCCGCAGCGGGTCCCTCGTCGCCGTCACACTCGAGACGCGCGGCCGCCTTCCCTGCCGGTTCGCCATCAACGCCGCCGGCACCCGCTCGAGCGCCCTCGCCGCCTCCGTCGGCGTCGAGCTCCCGGTGGTCGCGCGCAAGCGCAACGTTTTCGTGTTCAGCTGCCCGGCATCCATTCCAGGCTGTCCGCTGGTGATCGATCCGTCGGGCCTGTGGTTTCGACCGGACGGCGGGCGCTTTATTTGCGGGCCGCCCGAGCAGCCGGACCCCGACGTCTCTCCGCAGGACTTCGAGGTGGACCTCGCCGCTTTCGAGGCGCGCGCCTGGCCCCTCCTCGCGCACCGCGTGCCCGCATTCGAGGCGGTCCGCATGACCTCCGCCTGGGCCGGTCACTACGACTATAATACCTTCGATCAAAATGCCTTCATCGGTCCGGTGCCCGGGATCGAGAATTTGCTGCTCGCGAGTGGCTTCAGCGGACACGGCATTCAACAATCGCCCGCCATCGGGCGCGGGCTGGCGGAATACATTTGCTACGGCGCCTACCGCACCCTCGATCTTGCACCGCTGTCGTACGCCCGATACCTCGCCGGGGCGCCGCTGCGCGAGCTCATCGTCATTTGACGGGACGCTAGCGAGTGCTGCAACTGGACGCGACCGCTCTCGCCGCCCGGCTCGACCGCCGCGCGCTGGTGGATGCGCTCGATGAGGCGTTTCGCAAGCCCATCGTGGTTCCCGGCCGAGAGCATTACACGATCGAGTCGGCGCAACCCGGCGGCCGGCCCGGCACGCTGCTGGTCATGCCGGCATGGCGAGTGGGCGCCTCGCTCGGCATCAAGCTCGTGACCGTCTATCCGGATAACGCCGAGCGGCGCCTGCCGGCCGTCGCCGCCACTTATTTGTTGCTCGACGCCGCCACGGGCGAGCCCCGGGCGCTGCTCGACGGCGAGGAGCTCACCTTGAGGCGCACCGGCGCCGCATCCGCACTCGCCTCGCGACATCTCTCGCGGCCGGATGCCTCGCGACTGCTGATGGTCGGCACGGGACGTCTTGCGCCGCACCTCATCCAAAGCCATGCCCTGGTGCGCCCCATCCGCGAGGTTCGGATCTGGGGCCGGAGCGCGGAACGCGCCCGCAAGCTGGCCACGCATCTGAACGGGCCCGGACTGCACGTCGAGGCCACGGAGGATCTCGAGGCTGCGGTTCGCTGGACCGACATCGTCAGCTGCGCAACCCTCGCGCGCGCGCCCTTGGTGCTCGGAGCGTGGCTGCGCCCGGGGCAACATCTCGATCTGGTGGGCGCCTTCACGCCGCAGATGTGCGAGGCCGACGATGCGGCGCTCGCCCGGGCCGAGCTCTACGTCGATACCCGGATTGGCGCCCTGGCGGAGTCCGGCGAGATCATCGGTGCGCTCGCGCGCGGCGTCTTGACGGCGCACGACATACGCGCGGAGCTCAGCGACCTTGCATCCGGGCGATTCGCGCGCACGCACGCACGAGCGCTCACGCTTTTCAAGAGCGTGGGCACGGCGCTCGAGGACCTGGTCGCGGCCGAGCTCGCGCTCGCCCGCCCTGCAGCTATTTGAGTCCGGCGCCGCTCGTCAGATAGACGGCAAACGCCGCGAGCCAGTGGCCGCCTTCGTAATGCTCTCCGGTGACCGCGGGGAGCGCCGCCTCGCGATGCAGTTGCGCGGCCGCCCGCAGCGCCGGCACGCGCCGGTCCCGCGCAGGAAGCCCCTCGATGATGCCTTCGAGCATCCAGGCGCGGCTCAGATTCAGGCCATCGGTGTGCGCAAGCTTCGGATCCGCGCGATCGATGACGACGGCCGGCTCGATCCACGGCTTTCCGGGACGCGTGGGAATGTCCGGCAGGAATTCCGACAGCCAGCGCGCGAACGCATCGGGACCGAGCACGCGACGCATGAAATCCGCCTCACCGAGACAGGGCGAGAGAAAGTCCTCGCCGGACGGCTCATAGCTCAACGGACAATCCCGATCGGCCAGATAGAACCGGCGTGCGGCGAACGCGAGGACGCTGCGCATCTGGGGATCGCTCGCGACACCCGCCCAGTCCCACACCAGGCTGAACGCAAAGGCGGTCTGATCATGCTCGCCCACCCGAATGGGATAGCGCAGCTTCCCCGCCCAATTTTCCAGCCGCGTGGCGGCTTCGCCCTCCAGGGGCCTCAAGACGTTGGACCATTGCGCCGCCTGCGGGTCGTCCCACGACCGCAGCTCGGCGCACAGCGCCAACAGCCAGGCGAGACCGTAAGGCCTTTCGAACGAGGCTTGGTCCTCCTGACGCAGGTAGGCGAGCTCGGCCGCTATATTCTCGGCCGTGAGACTTTGTCCGACGGCGGCGCGCGCCGCGGCGGCGAAGTCCGCGTCCGGAAACAGTCGCGCCAGGCGCACCAGGAGCCAATGCGCATGCACGTCGGAATGCCAGTCATAGCAGCCGTAGAAAGCCGGAGTCAGCTCCCGCGGAGGGCGCGCGTCCGCATCGCTCGCGAGCGTGTGCGATACGTGGTTGGGATATTCCTGGTGCAAACATTTGAGCGCGAGAGCGGCGAAACGCCCGGCGGCCGCGGGATCGAGCGGCGGCGAGGCGGTGGATCCGCTCACGACGGACTGCCCGTGGACGCCTATCGCGAGCGATGCGAGCAATAGAATCAGAACACTGTTTTTCATCATGCCGCGATTATATGCGAGGTCGCGGCGAGTTCGCGCCTCATCGCGGAACGTAGTAATCGATCCGAGTGAGCGCATCGGCGCTCCCCAAGATGAGCAGCACGAGCAGCCAGAACACGGCCGCCACCGCGAAGGCGCGGATGATCACCGGGCCCTTGCGTATTTCCATGAAGCTCACCGCGACGAGGATCACCATGAGCACGCCCGGAATCATCACCAAGGGACGCAGCACCCGGGACATGTGAATGAAGCTCAGCGCCAACTCGCCGGCCCCGAGGAGCACCAGCAGGAGCCAGGTCAGCAGCAATCGCCGAATCTGAGAGCGCAGCGGCGCGAGCGCGCCTGCGGCCGTTTCCTCGCGGACACGCATCATCCTCTCCCGATGAGATAGATCAGCGGATACAGCACGATCCACACCACGTCGACGAAGCTCCAATACAGTCCGACGACGAGAACCGGCGTGTAATAGAGCGCCGAGAAGTCGCCGCGGCGCGCGCGCATCATCACCCACATCACGAGTCCGAGACCCACGGTCATATGCGCCCCGTGCAAGGCGGTGCCGATGAAGTAGAAGACGTAAAAGAGCCGCGCGCCACCGCCCTCGGGACCCACGATCTTGAAGTCCGGATCCCCCGGAAACAAATGATTGCGAAAATCCTCGTGCCATTCGAGCCCGAACTTGAGCGCAAGGAACGCTGCGCCGAGGGCCAAGGTGGCGCCCAAGGCTCGAATCAGTCCGCGCGTGCTGCCGGCGCGTATGCAGGCGACGCCCATTGCGAACGTCAGGCTGCTGGTAATCAGAATTGCCGTGTTGAGCGTACCGATCCACAGCACGCTTTCGCGTGCGCCGGCATCGAAACCGAGCTGATTCCAGTGCCGTGAATAGATCCAGCACAGGAAGAGACCCCCGAACAACAAGACCTCGGTGGCGAGAAACAGCCACATGCCGGCAACCGCCGTTTGCACCTGGTGCGAGGCGCTCGGGTACTGAAAGTCATGCTCGAGCGTCGCGCTAGCCATGGGACCTTCCCTCGGGCGGCGCATACGAGTACGGCTCCTGCGTGACCACGGGCGTCCTCAAGAAATTCACCGTCGGCGGCGGCGATGGGGTCTGCCATTCGAGCCCCGTCGCGCCCCAGGGGTTCGCGGGAGCCCGCTTGCCGTAGAGCAATGACCAGGCCAGATACGCCAACGGCAGAAGATAGGCCGCCGCAAGAATCGTGGCGCCGGCCGAGGACAGCACGTTGAGCACCTGAAACTCCGGCGCATACGAGGAATAACGGCGCGGCATGCCGAGATAGCCGAGGATGAATTGCGGGAAGAACGTCAGATTGAAGCCGATGAACATGATGAGCGCCGCGATGCGGGCCCACATCTCCGGATACATCCGTCCCGTGATCTTCGGCCACCAGTAATGCAACCCGCCGAAGAACGCCGACACCATCCCACCCACCATGATGTAATGGAAATGCGCCACCACGAAATAGGTTTGCGTCAAATGCACGTCGGCGGCGAGCGCCGCGACCCACAGTCCGGTCAAGCCGCCGATCGTGAACAGGCCGATGAAGCCCAGCGCGTAGAGCATGGGGGCATCGAAGGAGATGTAGCCTTTGTGCATGGTGCCGAGCCAGTTGAACACCTTGATCGCCGACGGCACCGCGACGAGATAACTCAAAATCGAGAACAGCACCGCCGAATAAACCGAGGTGCCGGCGACGAACATGTGATGCCCCCAGACGAAGAAGCTGATCACGGCGATCGAGACGCTCGCCCACACGATGAACTTGTAGCCGAAAATGCGCTTGCGCGAGAACGCGGGGATGATTTCGCTCACCACCCCGAAACCCGGCAGAATCATCATGTAAACCGCCGGGTGCGAGTAGAACCAGAACAGGTGCTGGAAGAGCAGCGGGTCGCCGCCGATGGCCGGATCGAATACCCCAATGTGAAATGCGCGCTCGAGAATCACCAGCAGGAGCGTGATGGCGAGCACCGGCGTCGCGAGCACGAGGAGCACGCTCAGCGAATAAAGAGACCAGAGGAACACCGGCAGCTTGTACCAGGTGAGGCCGGGCGCCCGCAGCCGGTGGATGCTGACGATGAAATTCAGGCCGGTCGCGATGCTCGAAAATCCGGAAACGAAAATGCCGACAGCGGCGAGAATCACATGGCTCTTCGAGTAGGCGGTCGAAAGCGGCGTATAAAACGTCCAGCCGGTATCGACACCGCCGACGAACAGCGCCCACAAGGTGATGGCGGCGCCGGCCATGAAAAGATACCAGCTGAGCAGGTTCAGCTTAGGGAACGCCAGGTCCCGCGCCCCGAGCATCAGCGGGATGAGGAAATTACCGAGCGTCACCGGTACTGCCGGCACGAGAAAGAACCAGACCATCACCACCCCATGCATGGTGAAGAGCCGGTTGTACGCTTCGGAGGATCCCAAAAGACCTTGCGGGACGAGCAGGTTCAGGCGCACCAGCGCCGCCGCGATGCCGCCGATGAAGAAGAAGACGGTGATGCTGCCGAGATAAAGGAGCGCGATGCGCTTGTGATCGGTGGTCAGCAGCCAGCTTCGCAAGGTGTAGCCGTCCGTGAGATACGATCCCTCGACGTCCCCCGCCGGCACCGCAACGCCGTCCAGTGGGATGCTGCTCATGGGGCAGGCTCCGCGGCGATCGACTGGATGTAGGCGACGATCTTCAAGACCTCCTCCTCCCCCATCTGACCCTCGAAGGACGGCATGCTGGGCGCGAAGCCGGCAACCACTTGTCGATCGGGCCATAGGATCGAATCGTGAAGGTAGCGCTCATCCGCCCTGACCACGCTTCCGTCCGACAAGGGAACGGGACTGCCGTAGAGACCCGCAAGGGCCGGTGCGCGCACGGTGCTGCCCGATTGGGTGCCCCCCTCGCCCGCTCCTCCATGACAGCCGCTGCAGCCGTAGCGCCGGTAGAGCACCTTCCCCTCCTCGGCGAGCGTCCCGCTGCCCCCGTTTTGCATGAGCCAGCGGCCGAACTGCGCCGCCGGCAACACCACGATCTCGCCCACCATCTTGGAATGATCAAGGCCGCAGAACTGGGTGCAGAACAAGTGATAGTCGCCGGGTTGCGTCGCGGTGAACCAGAGCGTTTCATAGCGGCCGGGCAGCACGTCGTGCTTGATGCGAAACGCCGGCACGGAGAAATCGTGGATGACATCCTCCGAGGTCATGACGAGCTCGATCGGCCGCCCCACCGGCAGGTGCAGCGCGTTGATCTCGCGCTGCCCTCCGGCATGCTCCACCTTCCACATCCATTGCTTGGCGATCACGTAGATCTTGAGCGCGTCGCGCGGCGGTTCGGACAACCGTACATACAAATCGGCGCCCCACACGAATAATCCGAAGAACACCGCGAGCGTCGCCGCCGTCCAGGCGACCTCGAACCGCCAGGTCTTCTGCGCGACCGTGCCGCGATCGAGCGTGCTGCTCGCGCGGTATTTGACGACGTAGCGAAACAGCAGGCCGAACACGAGCGCGAGCACGGCGAGCGACAGGAGAAGGAGCGCCCACAACAGCCGATCGATCTCCGCCGCGTTCTGCGAGGCCGCCGGTAACCACAGGCTCACGGCCGCCCCCGGCGAACGAGCAGAAACACCATGCCACCGAGCGTCAAGACGGTCAGGATGGCCGCGAGACGGATGAGCTTCAGCACCTCGAGCGAGTAGCGGCCGGTGGTCTCGTCGAAGTGAAAGCAGAGCAACAGGAGCGGCGAGGCGGCCGCGGCGATATCGCCGGCGCGGGCCCGCTCGACCGCCGATCGGACCTGCGCGGGCGTGTAACCGACACCGAGGAGGTAGCTCGACACGACGCCCGTCGAGGTCAAGACGATGACTCCGGCCGGATGCAGGATCTGCCGCGAGCGCGGATCGCGCCGATCGCGAAATCCCACGACCTCGAGTACAGCGCGGATATTTTCCGCCGTGCCGGTCAGGTAATGCCAATATTCCTGCGCTCCCGGCAACGCGAACGCCGCGACATCGCGGGCCTTCGCGACCCTGGCATCCGCCGCGGATTCCGCCGGATCGATCGAAAGCACCGCGATGCTGTAGTCGCGGCCCGCGCGCAGCCCGGTGGCGCGCAGCGCACCGTAGAGACTCGCCCGCACGACGGAGCACAGATTCGGGCAGTTGAAATACGCGGGGACGAGAATCAGCGGCGCCGCCGCCTGCGCGGATTCGAGCGCACGCGGCGCGCCGTCGGAATCCTGGAACGTCAATTGAACCGGCGCTCGCGCTCCCGGCTGGGGGTGGTAGGCCAACTCGGCGGCAGAGAACGGCGACACCGCCCGAGCGGTGCCGGCGATGAGAAGGAGCGTGAGCCCGAGTGCGCGCCTCATGGGGACCCCGGCGCCGCCGGCCACCCGGCAATACCGTCCCGGGCGACCTCGTCCATCGCTTGAGCGATCGGAATGTGCACGATGCCCCGCGACTGATCGACCCAGCCGGCGGTGTTCAGGCGCTCGAGTTCCTGCGCCTTGAATCGGCGCAGGTCCGCGGCCGGATCGGGCTGCAGCCGGGGCTGCGGATACGACGGCAGCGGCGCATCGATCCGGCGGTCCCGGATCGAGCGGGGATAGAGCCCTGCGACGAGCAGCGCACAGGCCAGGAGCGTGCCCGCGCAGGTGGCCACCGCGGCCCAGATGAATCCCGGGCCAATATCCCTCTCCTCGACGCGCGCCGCGGGCAGGAGCCTCGTCTCTTCAGCCATAGGCCGGCACTCCCGCCGATCCTTGCCGAGGATAGAGCCGGTGCAGCGTCAATCCCGCCGCGAGACCCAGCACGGCGGCCATGGCCGCGACATCCGGCCAGCCGAGGAGGCGCCCGGAGGCCGGGACGACGAGCCACCAGGCGCGCACGATCCCCGTCACCACGAGCATCGCAGCCACCGCTCGCACCGCGGAAGGCGACCGTTGAACCCTCGAGGAGAGGAGCGCGAAGAACGGCAGCGCAAAATGCAGACCGGCAACGGCCGCCGCGACGATCCCCCAGAAGCCCCGCAGGCGGTGCAGATACCAACCCGCCTCGTCGGGCAAATCCGAATTCCAGATGATCAGCAGCTGCATGAAATCCAGATACGCCCACAGCACGACGAGCGCGAGCAGCAAGCGCGCGAGATCGCGGATCGCCTCGGGCCGGGGAGCGCGCGGCTGCAGGAGGAGCGCCCCGGAGAGCGCGAAAAGGATGGCCTCGGCGAATACGAGCATTCCAAAGATGCTGGATTTGAATTGCGGCTCCATCGACAAGATCGAATCGATGGCGGCGAAGGTCACCGTGAGCGCGAGCAGAATGAGCGCCGGCGGCGCCAGGCGATACAGGTCGGGGTCGGGCGAGTCAGCGCGCAGTGCCCGAAGCACTTTGAAGGAAAGGCCCTGCCAGATCGCCAGATAGAGTGCCCACCGGGCATAGAAGAAAGGCGGGTTCAAGTAGAAGCGGTTGGGCAGTGTCCGCGCCTCGGCGTGCATCCAGGGGTAGAGGTCATGGGTCACGAACAGCAGAGGAATCACGGCAGGCAGCAGCAGCGGCAGTGTCGAGATGGCGGCCGCGAGCTGCGGGCGAATCTCCAATCCCCACCGTCCGCCCGTGAGCGCGTGAATCAGCACGAGCGCGAGACTGCCGAGGGGCCATGCGAGGAAACAGCTCACCGCGGCAAGCCAGGCGTGGGGAAATACCGAAGGCGCGATGAGCCACGCCGCGATCGATCCCAGAACGCCGAGGCCGCCGATGATCCAGGCATTGCGCTGCGCCGTCATTCGCCTCATCGCAATCTCCCCAAGCCGCCCGGCGATACGCTCGACACGGGCTTGTTTTGGCTGCGCTGAAGCGCCTTGATGTAGGCGGCGATTGCCCATCGGTCTTGCGGCTGCACTCGGTCCGCAAACGGGTACATTACGCCGCGGCCTTGGGTCATCACGTCGTAGAAGTATCGAGGCGAGGCCTCGCGCAGCCGCTCGATGTGAAAGGACGGCGGCGCCGGGAAGCCGCGTTGGACCACCATGCCGCGCCCGTCCCCGACCTCCGAATGACAGGGCGTGCAATAAATGCGATAGCGTTCCTGTCCGCGCTCGAGCAGCGAGAGCGTGAGCGAGGGTGCGGCAGCCTCATCGCTCCCGAACTCGACGGTGTCCGCCGGCAGCGCCGCGGGACCGACCAGAGGCGAATACGCTTTCTGCTTGGGCTGAACCACCATATCGTCGCATCCGCAGAGGAGCAGGAGCGCGCAGGCCAGCCCGGGCAGGCCCCGCTTGCTCATGATTGAAACTCCTCGCAGCTCATCGGCCCGAGCGGCTGAAGGATCGCTCTCACTGCCTCGAGTCGCTCGGGATCGCCCGCGCCAACCCGCACGAACCAGCCGTCCCGCGAGGCGTCGCGGATGCCCTCGCATTCATCGACCGGCTCGTACAGGACCGGCATCCGGCAAAGTGCGAAGTACCCGAAAAATCCCGCCGCCATCGCGCACAAGACACCGAGCTCGAAGGCAATCGGGACGAACGGCGGCCACGCCAGTTTTGGACGGCCTCCGATATCGAGCGGATAGGCATAGACGTCCGCGTACGCCATCAGGGCGAAGAACCCCACGAACCCGAGCAGACCCGCGGCGAACATGATGAGCGGCAGCGGCGAGCCGGAATCGGGCCGGCCGGCCCCCGCCTCGTGCAAGGGCATCGGCGTGTAGGTCTCCACCGTGATGAAGTCCATCGATCTCAACCGCCCAAGCGCGTCCCTAAGCGCCTGCGCATCGTCGAACCGGAACAGCAACTCCTTCATGCGCCCGCTCGGGAGGATCGCGAGGCGACGAGCGCGCGCATTTCATGCATCGAGACGATGGGTATGTAGCGCACCGAGAGCAAAATGCCGGTGAGGAACATGCCGACGGTTCCCGCGAGCGTCGCCCAGTCCCAGAAGGTGCCGTGGTAATTCCCCCACGCGGAAGGCAGATTCGGCCGATGAAGGCTCGTGACCACAATCTCGTAACGCTCGAGCCACATGCCGACCACCACGCCCAGACAGATCAGCACGATCGCGGGGGTGTGAACGCGCAGCCGCCTGATCCAGAAGAGCTGCGGCAGCAGACAGTTGAAGAGCAGCGCGCCCCAATAAACGGGCTTGTACGCGCCGAAGAGCCGCGCCTCGAACATCACCTGCTCGGCGCGATCGTTGCCGTAGAACGTGGTGAATGCGTCCATCAGATAGGCGTACGAGATGAGCAGGCTGCTCATGAGCAGCAGCTTGCAGAGCACATCCAGGTGTCTGCCGGTCATCATGTCCTCGAGGTGCAGCAGCTTTCGCAACGGAATCACGAGGAGCAAGACGATGGCGAATCCGGACAGGAGCGCACCGAACACGAAGAAGGGCGGGAACTCGGTCGAGTGCCATCCGGGCGTCGCGGCGCCCGCGAAGTCGAGTCCGACGATGCTGTGGATGGACACCACCACGGGCGCCATGATCGCCGCCATGACGCCGTAGCCTGCACGCAGGTGCCTCCACTGGCGGCCGCTGCCGCGGAAGCCCAGCGCGAAAAATCCATAAATCCTTTGCTTGGCGGCCGAGCGCGCGCGGTCACGCACGCTCGCAAGATCCGGCAGGAGTCCGAAATACCAGAACAGGACCGACCCCACCACATAGGTGAAGAGCGCCCAGAAGTCCCACAGCAATGGGCTTCGAAATTGCGCCCAGAGGGTCATGGTGTTCGGGTAGAAAAACAGCCAGTAGAAAAGCCACGGCCGCCCGAGGTGCAGGATCGGATAAACGCCCGCCGCCGCCGCGCCGAAGAGCATCATCGATTCGGCGATTCGATTGATGGAATCGCGCCAATCCGCCCGCACCAGATAGAAAAGCGCCGAGATGATGGTGCCGCCCGAGGCGATCGCTATCCACCACACATAGCTCAGAATGGCGAAGCCCCACATGACCGGCCAATCGATTCCCCAAATGCCGACGCCGGCATAGAAGAGGTAGCCGATCGAGAGCACGAGGAGCCCCGTGAGTGCCATGCACGGCACGAGCGCGATCCACCACCACAGGTAGGCACGCTCGCGCAAGGCGATCGCACAGATGCGGTCCGTCAATCGAGCCATCGACAGGCGGGGATCGACGACGGGATCCTCCGCGCGCGGCGCATCGTACCGAAGAAGCGCCCGCTCCCCGTTCGCCGGGATCTTCATACCGGGTCGCTCCCGGTACCGATCGCCGGATTCGGATTTCGGACGAGCGCCTCGTAGGTGGTGCGCGGTCGGGTGTTCTGCTTCTCGAGCATCGCGAAAGCGAGCGGGCTGCGCTTGCGTAGCACCACGTCGCTCCCCGCCTCGGCGAGATTTCCGAAGCTGAACGCCTGGGCGGGACACGCCGATTGACAGGCGGTCTTCACCTCCCCGACGGGACGGCTCTCCCGATCCGCAGCGATGCGCGCCTCGGCGATCCGTTGCACGCAGTACGAGCACTTCTCCATGACCCCGCGGGCGCGCACCGTCACTTCGGCGTTCCAGGACTCGGGAGGCCGGTGCTGCTGGCGTGCGTAGCCGAAGAAATTGAATCGCCTGACTTTGTAGGGACAATTATTCGAACAGAAGCGGGTGCCGACGCAACGGTTGTATACCATCACATTGAGCCCTTCGGAGTCGTGCACGGTCGCGCCCACCGGGCAGACGTTCTCGCACGGCGCCTGCTCGCAGTGCATACAGAGGACCGGCTGGAAAAAGCTCTGCGGATCATCGGCCGCGCCCTCGAAGTACCGATCGATGCGCAGCCAGTGCATTTCACGCTCGCGGAGCACTTCCTTCTTGCCCACGACCGGGATGTTGTTCTCCTGCTGGCACGCGATGATGCAGGCGTTGCACCCGATGCACGCGTTCAAATCGATGCTCATCGCCCAGGCGGCGGGCCCGGGAGGCCGGGTTTGATACAGATGCGGCTCGGACTCCTCGTTCGCGGCGAATCGGGGATCGGCGCGATACTGCGCCAGGGTGCCGTGGCGCAGGATCTCCGCCGGCGTCTCGAGCAGCAGGTTGTGGTGCACCGTGCTTGCAAGCTCGACGCGGCCGGCGGCTTTCGCAAGGCTCGGCGCGCCGGCCACCCCCATCAGCGGGTAATAGTCGACGCCCGCGCCGTCCCCGATGCTGCCGGCGCCGCTGCGGCCGGATCCGAGCAATGCGGTGATGCAGCCGTGCGCCTGACCGGGGAGAATCCACACCGGCGCCGAAACGCTCACCTCCCCGACCGCGAGACGCGCGAGGTCGCCATTGCCGAGCGCGAGCTCCCGCGCGAGCGCCGGCGATATCAGGAGGGGGTTGTCCCACACCAGCTTGGTGAGCGGTCGAGGCAGCTCCTGCAGCCAGGGGTTGTTCGCGTAGCGCCCGTCCCAGAGGGACGGATCCGGACGAAAAAGGACGTCGAGCGAAGCCGCCGGGGACGGGGCGCCGGCCGCGGGCGAGAGCTGCGCGGCCTCGGCGCGAAGCACGGCGCCGCTTTTTGCACTGCTGCTTCCCGCGACGACGCCCATCGCCAGCGCTTCGCGCCAGCGTTCCTCGAAGTGGTCCCCGAGACGCGCCTGCCATGTGGCGCGTACGGCCTGCTCGGCGCTCGCCGGAGCGAAATCGAGAAAAAGCCCGAGCAATTCGTTCGCGCTCAAGCCCCCATACAGCGGCAGTGATTGCGGCTGCAGGAGCGTCGCGGTTCCATCGAACGCGCGCGCATCGCTCCAGGTTTCCCAGTCGTGCGCCTGGGGGACGAACCAGGTGGTGCGCTGCGCCGTCTCGTCGGCTCGGCCGGCGAGCGCGATGCTGAGCGGTACCTGCTTCAACGCCTCGGTGAAACCGAAGGCGCCGGGGGCCGAGTAGACGGGATTGCTGTCGATGATCACGAGGCTCGTCACGCGCCGCGCGTGCATGTCCTCGATGAGCTCCCGCAGGCTTTGAGCATGGCTGCTCGCGTGAGCCGGCGATTCGATCAAGTCGAACGTGGCCCCGCGAGCACCGAGCGCCTCGTTCATCGCATGGGCGAGTGCGTGCACTTCGGGAGGCTGCGAAGCGCCGACATGCACGTAGACCCGCCCGCGCGCCGCCCTCAGGTCCTCGATCAGCGGCGCAAGCCAGCGCGGCGCATCCTGCGCAGTTGCGGCATCGGGTTGGCCGGCGCCCAGCACGCCCCGCGCCAGAAGCGACACGATGCGCGGGAGCTCGCGCACACCGGCGATGAAGCGATGATCGGCGCTCGAGCCGAGCAACGTGGGCGTGGGCTCGATTGCATAGATCCGGCTCATCGGGCCCCGCGTCGGATTGCGGCGGCTCGCGAGGTCATGGGCGTATCGCAGCCGCGCCGGTCCCGCCTCCAGAAGATCCCCATCGATGGAGAGCACGAGATCGGCGCGCTCGAGGTGGACCACGCTCTCCACCGCGCTCCCGTAGGCGAGCGATGCGCCCTGCCGGACCGCCTCGCGGGAGATGGGCTCCCACGGGATCCAGCGCGCCTGCGGGTAGCGCTCGAGCACCGAATCGAGTTGCATGGCGAGCGTGGGTGAGGTCACGCATCCGGTGAGGATCCTCAAGCCTCGGCCGCCGTCGGCTGCCCACCCGGCGCGTTCGCCGGCGAGCAACCGCTCGACACTCGCCCGGTCGGAGGGAATTCCCTTCGCGCTCGGCTGGGCGGCACGATCCGGATCATAGAAACCGAGCAGCTCCGCTTGAGCGAAGACATCGCTCGCCCCGAGGCTTGCCGGATGGTTCGGATTGCCATCGACCCGTACCGGCCTTCCCATGTTGTGCTTGACGAGCACGCCGGTGGCGTAGCCGTCGAGCACATGGGCGGTGGCATAGAAATTCGGCCTGCCCGGAATGATGTTGGGAGGCATCTTGACCGCCGGAATCAGCGATTCGCCGAACTTCGAGTCGCACGCTCCGAGCGCGCTCATCAATAGCGTGGCGCCCATGAGCTTGAGTGCCTGACGGCGGTCCACCGGCTCGGCGAGAGCGGCTGCGAGACCCGGAAACTCCCGTGACACATGCGCCTGGAACGCAGGATCTCCCGCAGCTTCCTCCAAGCTGCGCCACAGGCGGTCGCTTGCCGGGTTCAACGATGACACAAGGAGCAGTCGGTGAGGTTTCTGTCCGGCACGTGGTAGGCCGCAAGCAGCTCGGCGGCATCCGGCGTATCCGCGCCACGGGTCCAATTCGTATCGTAGAGCGCGCTCCTCGGCCGCAAGCGCGGACCCGGGTTGCGGTGACAGTCCAGGCAGAATTCCATCGTCAACGTCTTCGCCTTGTAGGTGAGGGCCATCGTCTCCACCGCCCCGTGGCAGCTCTGGCAGCCCACGCCTTTCGCGATATGAATGCTATGGTCGAAGTACACGTAATCCGGCAGGTCGGTGACCCGGTACCACTTCATGGGCAAATTCTCGGCCAGACTTTTGCGCACCGGCGCGAGGAGCGCCGCATTGGTCCAGATTTGCGAGTGGCACGTCATGCACGTGGAGGTGGGCGGCAGGCCTGCGTTCGAGGAGACTTCGACGGCGCTATGGCAGAACCGGCAATCGATCCCAAGACCGGCGACATGATGCTGATGACTGAAGGGCACGGGTTGATCGAGCGCCTCGCGCCGATGACGCGCGTAGTCGCCGCGCGGCCAGAGCCACCAGAACGCAGTTCCTCCGGCGAGGATTGCGGCGAGGACGCACAAGACGACCTTTATCGCCAGGTTAGCGGCCGGACCGAAGATCGCCGCCATGGCGTTGGGACCTCTTTCGCTTGCTCGCTGTCTTTTAGCCGGTCAGCGTCCCATGGATCTGTCAGAGCACACCCTTAGCGGATGTGGGAGTTCAGGCGAAGCTCGCGGTGTTTGCCCCGTCGCCGCCGAGATGAGCCTGCGCGAACCGCCGCGAGAGCTCGACGAGCAACGTCGACCGAAGGGTATCGCGCTGCGCCGCGCCGCTCGCGACGAGCCGCAGCTCCAGCGTGATCCCGCTCGATTCCACCTTGGTCAAATAGCATCCCAGCACCGCCTTCGCATCGCCTTTCTCCCGGGCCACCTGGAGCGCCAGCTCACGGGCGGCTTCGGTGTCCACTTCGCGCGGCAGATGCAGGGTGATGACCAGAGGCCAGGGTGAAAACGAGGAGTTGGCGTTCATGTTGATGGTGACCTGGCTCGCCGCCAGGCTGTTCGGCACCACGACGAGGTGGCCCGCGGCGGTGCGCAGCGTCGTATAGCCCAAAGAGATGAGCTCGACCACCCCGATTTCCGTGCCGGTGGGCGCCGCGACCTGCAGCGTGTCGCCCAGGCGAAACGGGCGGTAGATGGTGATCGACACCCCGGCGATCAGATTGCCCAGCGTGCTTTGCGCCGCGAGTCCGATCACCACCGAGGCGACGCTCGCGCCGGCGAGGAGCGCCGTACCCAGCGAGCGCAACACGGGGATGAGATGCGCGTACAAGATCAGTGTCGCCACCCAAATGAGCGCGGTCAGGATCTGTTGGAGGAAGCTGATGGTCGTGCGGTCGATGTGGCCGCTGCGGGTCATCGAGGCGTGCACGGCGGTACGCAGCAGCCGCGACAGCACGAGCGCCAGCACCACGAATATCGCCAGGTACGCGAACGCGCCGATCAGCGAGTCCGGGCTGAGAAATGTGAGAAGATCGTGCTCGCCTGACTTGACGTCGCTCATCGGCGGCTAGAGTACCTCAAGATCTCGCGCGCGGACTGTAGGCGAACCTCTACTACCTCGAGCCGGATGCCAACGCTGCGCCGATCGCGCGTTCGAGTTTCACGACGATTTCCTCGAGCTCGGCATCGCTTGCGTTGTAAGGAGGCGCGAGGATCACCGTATCGCCGCCGGCGCCGTCGACATTGCCCGAGCAGGGATAACAGATGAGGCCATCGGCGAAGGCTCTCTGGCCGATGTCGAAGCTCAATCCGCGGTCAGCCGGAAAAGGCGCGCGCGTTCTGCGGTCTCGCACCAACTCGAGGCCGACGAAGAAGCCGCGCCCGCGCACGTCGCCGACCTCGTCGAAGCGCGCGAGCGAGCGCCGCACCGCGTCTTGAAACTCCGCGCCCGCCCGTCGCACGCGCTCGAGCAGCCGGTCGCGCTCGATGATCCGCTGCACGGCGAGACCCGCCGCGCAGGCGGCGGTGTGCCCCGAAAAGGTGTGCCCGGTCATGAATGCGCCGTGCTCGCTCAAGATGGGTTTGGAGACCTGCGCCGCCACCAGGGTTGCGCCGAGCGGGATATAGCCGCCCGCGAGTCCCTTGGCGATGCTCATGATGTCGGGCTCGACCCCGTCGTGCTCGAGCGCGCGCCAGGTTCCGCAGCGGCCCGAACCGCACATGACCTCATCCGCAATCACCAGGACATCGTATTGGCGGCAGACTGCCTTGACCGCGGCGGCATAACCGGGAGGCGCGGGGACGACCCCCCCGGCGGCGCCGACGACCGGCTCGAAGATGAAGGCCGCGACCGTATCGGGTCCGGCCGCGACGATCGCCTGCTCCAGTTCCGCCGCGAGGTACTCGACCAGCGAGGCGGGATCACATTCCTGCGGAGGGCGGTAGGCATTGGCTGCCGAGACGAAAATCACATCGAGCAGACTGCCCTCGAATGCCCGCCGGCGCGCGGCGAATCCGGACACCGACAGGGCGCCCAGCGTGTTGCCGTGCCATGAGCGCCGGCGCGCGATGAAACGGCGCTTCTTGTGGAGACCACGCGCCGCGAAATGCTGCAGGGCGACCTTGAGTGCAGACTCGACGGCCTCGGAGCCGTCGGCGCTGTAGAGAACATCCTGGAAGCAATTGCCCGAAACTCGCAGCACGAGGTCGGTGAGGGATTCGAGCGCGGCGCTCGTGAATAGGTACCGGTAAGCGTAGGCGATCGAGTCGAGCTGCGCCGACACGGCGGCGTTCACTTCGGGATGCGCATGCCCCAAACAAAAGACGGCCGGTCCCCCCGATCCGTCGAGATAGGCTTTGCCCGCCTCGTCATATAAGTAGGACCCCTTGCCATGGGAGATCCGGGGTAAGTCACTGAGGCCAAATCCGCTGCCGCCCGTTCGGGCCATGATCGAATTCCTCGCTCTTTTGGGATCGCGCAGTGTACTGAAACTTTCCGATGCCGCCGTTGAAAATTGCCCCAGCGAGGGCTCGGACGGTCGAAATTTTCTCTTATCCTACAAGGACGTAGGCCATCCACGACGCGCTTTTCCGGCCCTGCCCACAGCCCGCGTCGCTTCTGCGCCCGGCGATCGGCGAGTCTTCCCACCCGCGGCGGGGCGCGGGCCCCGACAGACCCGCCGCGGTGCAACACGACATAGTGTGCCCCATGATTCACCCTACAGACCTGCAAAACGTTGCACCGGAAAACCAGCCGGAACCGCAAGACGAGCGTCCGGCGCGCGAACCGCCCGCCGTCGTCACCCTCTTGGCCGCCGCCGCCCTGTCCCTCGTCGGTGCCGCCGTGGCCGCGGGTCCCGACGCCGTGGCCGGGGCCGTCGAGGACGCGCCGGCCGCCCCCGACACCGTCAATACGGCGCGCTCCGAGCGGCCGAAGCTCAAGCGACTGTCGCCGTCGATGCGGTTTGCAGCCGATCGGACCGGCCGTCGGCGCGTGGGCAAGGCATCGTTTTACGCCCGGATGTTCGCGGGCCGCAAGATGGCCGATGGCACGCGGATGCAGCCGGCCGGCAATAACGCGGCGAGCTTGACCTTGCCGCTCGGCACGACGGCGCGCGTCACCAATCTCAAGACGGGGAAAACGGCGGTCGTGACGATTCGCGATCGCGGGCCCTATGTGGCCGGCCGTATCGTCGACCTCTCGCCCGCCACCGCCCAGAAGATCGGATTGGATCGGCGCACCGGCGTGACGGAAGTCGTGGTGGCGCCGATCACCGTTCCCCTGCCCGGCGGTGCCATCAAGTTCGGGGATGGGGCGCTGCAGGCCAACAACAATGTGACCTTCGAGACCGAGCCTCGATAACCCGCCTCTCGGATCGGGAGAGCCTTACGATCCCCGCCATCCGGGCGTAGCATGGACGCCCCACTTTGCAACCTCGCAAGGAATGCCATGGCCACCGAGAACACCCGGATCCAAAACCTCCAGTCCGCGGTCGCCGGATCGCTCCATGAACACTGGCGGTTCTATCTCCTCGAGGGCATCGTTTTGCTGATCCTCGGGCTCTTTGCGATTTTGATCCCCGTCGTCGCGAGCATTGCCGTGGCGATCTTGATCGGCTGGCTGCTGCTGGTGAGCGGCGTCGTGGGGCTCATCAGCACGTTTCGCATGCGGGGTGCGCCGGGCTTCGGCTGGTCGCTGCTGTCCGCAGTCATCGGCATCGCTGCGGGTGTCGTGCTGCTGATGTGGCCGCTCTCGGGCGTCGTCTCCCTCACGTTGATCTTGACCGTGTTCTTGGTGCTCGAGGGCATTGCCTCCATCATGCTCGCCCTGCGATCGCGGCATGGGTATTCCGCCCGCTGGGGGATTTTGCTGTTCAGCGGCCTGGTAGATCTCGTACTCGCGGCGCTCATTTTCGTGGGACTGCCGGGCACGGCCGCCTGGGCAATCGGCTTGCTGGTCGGCATCAACCTCGTCTTCGGCGGCTCGGCGCTCATTTCGATGGCGCTGCATGCGCGGACACCGGCGCTTGCGCCGCCTCGCTGACCGCCGCCTCGCTGACCGCCGCCTCGCGGAGCGCCGCCTCGATCAGCCAGTCTCGAAACTGCTGGACTTCGCGCCGCGGCCGCTGCGGGCGTTCGGGCGCGACGAGGAAATAGGCGCTGTCGTCGGCGAAGTCATGCTCGAGCGCGAGCACCAGCCGTCCGGTCGACACGTAAGCGCCTAAGAAAACACGATGCGCGAGCGCGCACCCTGCGCCGCTCGCTGCGAGCTCGAGCGCGGCAATGGTGGTATCCACCGCCGGGCCGGGGCGCTCCGGGACGTCGCCGAGCATCAGCGCCTGGCGCACCTGCAGCCAGTGATTCTCGTGGCCCGTGATGCGGATGAGATTTCGAGGGAGCCATGCCGAGGCATCGCCGCTCGAGCGCAGCTCCTCGAGGCGCGAGGGACTGCACACGGCGACGATGCGCTGGCTGAGCAATCGCTCGGATCGATAACCGCGCCAATGGCCGGCGCCGTAGCGAATCTCCAGATCCGTGCTCTCCTCGGGAACGGGATTGTCCCAGATCACCGACGAGAGCCGCACATCGATTCCGGGAAACGCGGCGCTGAACACCGGCAGCTTCGGTGCGAGCCAGAGCGAGGCGAGTGAGACCGGCGCATGGATGCTGATCTCGCCGCGCTCGGAGCCGCCGAACAATCCGACCGTCGAGTCCGCGAGCTGCTCGAACGCCTTGCGAACCGGGGGTAAGTACGCGACCCCCATGGCAGTGAGCTTCACGCCTCGCGGAAGTCGCTCGAACAGCGCAAACCCCAAGTGCGCCTCCAGGGCTCTGATCTGATAGCTGATCGCGCCCGAGGTGAGCCGCAGCTCGGCCGCGGCGGCGCTGAAGCTCGAGGTACGCGCCGCGGCCTCGAAGGCGCGCAGCCACGTCAAGGTGGGCAACCCCACCAAGGGCCGCGTTTTGTTCAAAGGGATCCCACCGTTCAAATTTTCGTGGCCAAAGATAGTAAAATACTCGTTTGCGTGGCCACGAGGGGCAATTTATTGTGGCCTCTCCTTCAAATGAGACCCTGATGAAAACACATGCACGCGTCGTCGTAATCGGTGGCGGGATGATGGGCGCAAGCCTGCTCTATCACCTCGCGCTCGAGGGCTGTACCGACACCGTCCTGATCGAAAAGAGCGAGCTGACCTCGGGGTCGACCTGGCACGCGGCGGGGCAATGTCCGAGCATCACCGGCAGCTACAACCTCGCCAAGATCCATGCCTACAGCAACGCGCTCTATCCGCGGCTCGAGGCGCTCACCGGGCAATACGTGAGCTGGCATCCGAGCGGCGGATTGCGTTTCGCCAACAACCCGCAAGAGCTGGCATGGCTCAAGTACATCCTCGGCTATTCGAAGAGCGTCGGTTTTCGCATGCAGATCGTTGGGATCGATGAGATCCGGCGCTTGAACCCGTTTCTGACCACCGATGGAGTGCTCGCCGCGGCATGGACGCTCGACGATGGCCACGGCGATCCGTCGGGGCTCTGCAACGCGCTCGCCAAGGCGGCGCGCGACCTCGGCGCGACCGTGGTCCGGCGCAACCGGGTCACCGACGTGCGGCAGCGCTCGAGCGGCGAATGGGAAGTGATCACGGAGCAAGGGACCATCGTCGCCGGGCAGGTGGTGAACGCGGCCGGTTGTTACGCGCGCGAAGTCGCCGCCATGGTCGGCGCGGACGCGCCGATCACCAACATGCAGCATCATTACGTGATCACCCACCCCATTCCCGCGTTCATGGAGCGCAGCGAGGAGATTCCGGTGATCCGCGACTCCTACACCTCGGGATATCTGCGGCAGGAGCAAAAATCGGGGCTCATGGGGATCTACGAAAGCAGCGGCCTCACGGAAGCCTGGGCACCGGCGGGACACCCGGAATGGGACGCGGCCAACGAGCTTTTCCCGGACGATCTGGATCGCATCGCCCCCTGGCTCGAGCGCGCCATCGAGCGTATGCCGATATTCGGCGAGGTGGGTATCCGGCGCGTGATCAACGGCGCGATTCCGCACACGCCCGACGGCGCGCCGCTCCTCGGACCCGCACCGGGCCTGGTGAATTACTGGATGTGCTGCGGCACCTCGTTCGGCATCGCCCAAGGCGGCGGTTGCGGCAAGTATCTGGCGCAGTGGATGGTGCACGGGGATTCCGAGATCAACATGACGGAATTCGATCCGCGCCGTTTCGGCAAGTTCGCCACCAAATCCTACGTGCACGACAAGGTCTTTCAGGATTACCGCCTTACCTTCACCACCCGCTTGCCCGGCGAGGAAGAGCCGGCGGGACGGCCGAGCAAGACGAGCCCGCTGTACGAGCGACTGAAGGCTCAAGGCTGCGTCTCCACCGAGACGTTCGGATGGGAGCGTCCAAAATGGTTCTCGCTCGATGGGCGCACCGAGGAAGCCGGCTACCGGCGCGGCAACGTCTTCGAGGTGGTGCGCGATGAGGTCGCCGCGGTCGAGCGCCGCGTCGGCATTCTGGATCTTACGGGATTCGCCAAATTCGACATCAAGGGCGCGGATGCCGAAGCCTTCTTGAATCGGGTCTGTGCCAACCGCATGCCCCGCAAGCCGGGCGGCATTGGGCTCGTGCACCTGCTCTCCCCGCAAGGCCGCATCCTCGGCGAGATGACCGTGACTCGCCTTGCCGACGACCGGTTCTACGCGCTATCCGCCGCTGCGGCGGAGCTGCGGGATCGGGATTGGCTCACCCAGAGCCTGCGGCCCGGCGAGCGCGTGCAGATCGACAACGTCACCGAGGACCGAGGCGTGCTCGTTCTCTCGGGACCGAAATCCCGGGAGCTGCTGCAGGGGCTCACTGAAACCGACCTCGGCAACGCCGAGTTTCCGTGGCTCAGCGGCCGTGAGATCCGGCTCCTGGGACACGAGGTACGGGCGCTGCGGGTGAGCTATGTCGGCGAGCTCGGCTGGGAGCTGCATCCGCCCATCGAGGCCTTGAGCGAGCTCTACGAGGCGCTGTGGGACCGCGGCCGCGGACTCGGCATCGCCAACTACGGTCTGTACGCCGTCAACGGCATGCGCCTCGAGAAGGGGTACAAGGGCTGGTCGAGCGAGCTCACCAATGAGCTCACGCTCATCGAGGCCGACATGGCACGCTTTTTTGCGAAGTCGAAGGAGGACTTCGTCGGCAAATCCGCGACCCTCGCTACACCGGACCGACCGTTCAAGATCGTCTATGCGGAAGTCGATGCCGCGGACACGGATGCGCGCGGCGGCGAGCCGGTTCTCGCGGGCGGCCGCTGCATCGGCGTGACCACCTCCGGCGGGTTCGGTCATCGCGTACGGAAAAGTCTCGCCTTCGCGTGCGTCGATCCGCAGTTCGCATCTCCCGGCAGCGCGTTCGAGATCCTGCTGCAGGGTGAGCTGCGCGCGGCGCGCGTGCTGGCTGCGCCCGCGTACGATCCGGACAATGCACGGATGCGGGCTTGAGCATGGCCGACCTTCCCAAGCACGCCCGGGCTGTCATCATCGGCGGCGGCGTCATCGGCTGCTCCATCGCCTACCATCTGTCCAAGCTCGGCTGGAGCGATGTCGTGCTGCTCGAGCGCAAGCAGCTCACGAGCGGCACCACCTGGCATGCGGCGGGTTTGATCGGACAGCTGCGTCAAAGCATGAATATGACGCGGCTCGCGCGCTACACGGCGGAGCTGTATCGAGGGCTCGAGGCCGAGACCGGCCAGGCGACGGGCTACCGGCAGTGCGGATCCATCTCGCTCGCAACGACCCCCGGACGCATGGAAGAGCTCAAGCGCAACGCCTCCATGGCCAAGGTTTTCGAGTTGCCGGTGCATGTCGTATCGCCGGCCGAAATCCGCGATCTGTATCCGCTCGCCAATCTCGACGATGTGATCGGCGGCATTCACATCCCGACCGACGGCTACGGCAACGCCGTCGACATCACCCAGGCGCTCGCCAAAGGCGCGCGGTCGCGCGGGGTCAAGATCTTTCAGGACCTGAAGGTCACCGCCATCCGCCGCGACGGCGGACGCGTCACCGGCATCGACACCGAGCAAGGTACGATCGAGTCGCAGTATGTCGTGCTGTGCGCGGGTATGTGGACACGCGATCTCGCCGCGAGCATCGGCGTCACGGTGCCCCTGCAGGCGTGCGAGCATTACTACGTACTCTTTCAGGACGTGCCGGGACTCAATCCGGAAATGCCGGTGCTGCGCGATTATGATCATTGCAGCTACTTCAAGTACGACGCCGGCAAGCTCCTCGTGGGCGCATTCGAGCCGCATGCGCGACCCTGGGGCACGCAGGGCATCCCCGATGATTTCTCCTTCGGTGAGATCGCGGGGGATTTCGCCCACTTCGAGCCCGTGCTGATGGATGCCATGCGTCGCGTGCCCGCGCTCGAGCGCGCAGGCATTCAGAAGTTCTTCTGCGGCCCCGAGAGCTTCACACCGGATGTGCGCTATCACCTCGGCGAGTCCGCGGAGCTTCAGAACTGTTTCGTCGCCGCGGGGCTGAACTCCATCGGACTGCAGTCGGCGGGCGGCATCGGCAAGGTGGTGTCGGAGTGGATTCGAGACGGTCACCCGCCGGTCGATCTGTGGGAGGTGGATGTCCGGCGGAACATGCCGTTCCAGGTGAATCGCAGGTATCTGCAAGCGCGCGTGCGCGAGAGCCTGGGCCTTCTGTATGCGACGCATTGGCCGTTTCGGCAGTACGAGACCGCGCGCGGCGTCCGGCGCTCCGCGGTGCACGACCGGCTGGCGCAGGCCGGCGCCTGCTTCGGCGAGGCCTTCGGCTGGGAGCGAGCGAATTGGTACGCGCCCGCCGGCATGGCCCCGGTCTACGAATACAGTTACGGACGGCAGAACTGGTTCTCGCGGTCCGCCCTCGAGCATCGCGCCGTGCGCTCGACGGTGGGCCTCTTCGACCAATCCTCGTTCGCCAAGTTTCGCCTCGAGGGTGCCGATGCGGCGCACGTCCTCGGCCGCATCTGTGCGAACGACATCGACGTCGCCCCCGGCCGGATGGTCTACACCCAGTGGCTCAATGACCGCGGCGGCATCGAGGCCGACGTCACCGTGACGCGGCTCGACGAAGCCGCCTTCCTCATCGTCACCGGCGCGGAAACCGAGACCAAGGACTTCAACTGGCTCAAGCGCCATATCGACCCGGGCAAGCATTGCGTTGCGACCAATGTCACTTCCGCGATGGGCGTGCTGTCCGTCATGGGGCCGCTCGCCCGGGAGCTCCTTGCCCCGCTAACGCCCGACGATCTGTCCGACAAAGCCTTCCCCTTCGCGAGCAGCCGGGAGATCGAGCTCGGGTATGCGCTGGTGCGCGCATCACGCATCACGTACGTCGGCGAGCTCGGCTGGGAGCTCTACATCCCGACCGAATTCATGGCGGGCGTTTACGAGGTGATCGTCGAGGCGGGGACGCGCCATGGCCTCGTGCATGCCGGTTACCACGCGTTGAATTCGCTGCGCATCGAGAAAGCCTACCGGCACTTCGGTCATGACATCACGGACGAGGACACTCCGTGGGAGGCGGGCCTGGGTTTTGGCGTGAAGCTCGACAAGCCGGGCGGCTTCATCGGCCGCGAGGCGCTCCTACGCCAGCGCGAAGCCGGCCTCCCGAAGCGTCTCGTGCAATTCAAGCTGCAGTCGCCCGAGCCCCTGCTCTACCACAACGAGCCCGTATGGCGGGGCGACGCCATCGTCGGCTACATCCGCTCCGGCATGTATGCGCACACGCTCGGTGCCGCGGTGGGCTTGGGCTACGTCACGGATGCCGGACAAGGGCTCGACCCGGACGCCTATCAGATCGAGGTCGCCGGCGTGCGGCATGCCGCCCTCGCCTCGCTGCGCCCGCTTTATGACCCCAAACAAGAGCGCATCCGCCGCTAGGGCGGATGCGTTTTCACCGGAGATGACATGCAGAATCAGGATCGAGCGATTGCGCAACTGAGCCTCGTCGCAGCGTTGGCTGCGAAGAGCCGGCCGGGCTACAGCCTGGACCAGCGCTTTTACTGCGACGACGACGTGTTCGCCGCCGACATGCGCGAGATCATCTCGCGCAAGTGGATCGTGGCCGGGCACGTCGATCGCGTGCGGCGCAAGGGCGATTACTTTCTGTTCAGGATCGGCAAGGAGTCGATCATCGTCGTACGGAGCGACGATCACACCATCAATGCCTTCTATAACGTGTGCCGTCATCGAGGATCGGTGATCTGCACCGAGCGGGAAGGCCACGTGGCGCGCCTGACGTGTCCTTATCACGCCTGGTCCTACGGTCTCGACGGCGCGCTGTTGAGCGCGCGGCTCATGCCCGCGGATTTCTCAAAATCGGACAATGGCCTGCACCGTTGTCACGTGCGCGTGTTCCAAGGTTTGATTTTCATCAACCTGTCCGAGCAAGCGCCGGTCGATTTCGACGCCACGTTCGCCGACCTGGGTCCGTATCTCGATTTCCATGGGCTCGCCGATGCCCGCATCGCCCACACCGAGTCCTATCCCACGACCGCCAATTGGAAGCTCGTGGTCGAGAACTTCGTCGAGTGCTATCACTGTACGCCCGCACACCCGGAATTCAGCTCCATGCATCCGCCGCAGGCGCTCGTCGCCTTCGGTGCAGGCCCAAGCTCCGGACCGCCCGAGGCGGTGAGCGCCTACCTGCCCTCGCTCAGGGCTTGGGAGGCGCGCGCATCGGCGCTCGGCCGGCCCTTGGGGACCGTCGATGATGGGCCCGAATCCTCACATCTGCGGATGCTCTTGCAGCGCACTATCCGCGAGGGGTTCGAGAGCGAGACCGAGGACGGCACGCCCGCCGCACCGCTCATGGGCAAGCGCACGTCATCCGACCAGGGCCGGATGTACCTCTCGTTCAGCCCCTTCACACAGCTCGTGGCCACCAACGATTTCGCCGTGCTGTTTCTTTTCACGCCGCGAGGCACCTCGGGCACCGATGTGGATCTTTACTGGCTGGTCGACGGCAACGCCCGCGAAGTCGACGTGCCGAAGATGATCTGGGGCTGGGACCGCACCACCCGCCAGGACAAGATCATCACGGAGAACAATCAGGCCGGCATCGAATCGACTCGCTATCAGCCGGGGCGCTATTCCGAGCACGAGCGGCGCGTGGTGACTTTTCAGCAATGGTACCTGGGGCAGTACGGATTCTAGAGCGGCGCAGGCTCTACCTCGACCAGGCAATCGTAGAACAGCGGCGCTCTGCCCATGTCGGTGAGCGCATCGCTGCGCGTGAGCTCGTTCGCGTTCTTGCCGTCGCGCGTGAGTTTTCGCCACCAGACCGACAAGGCCACCACCACACCGGGCCGCGCGCGGGCGCTCACCCGGGCCCGCAGCTCGAGTGACCCGCGATCGTTGAATACGCGTACGAAACGGCCGTCGACGATGTCCCGCTGCGCGGCATCGTCGGGGTGAATGTCGAGCCACGGCTCACCCTCGACGGCACGCAGACTCGCGACGTTGACGAAGCTCGAATTCAAGAAGTGGCGCGCGGGCGGGGAGATCATGGCGAGCGGAAAGCGGCGCGCCAGCTCGCCCCGGGTGTCCTCGAGCGGCGGGATGTAATCGGGCAGTGCATCGAGCCCCAAGGCGATCGCCGAGCTCGAGTAGAACTCGACTTTGCCGGAGGGCGTCGGGAACGCGCCGTCCGCGAAACGCGCCACCCCGCGCTTCGCACCGACGCGCTTCCACCCTTGCGCCCTCACCGCATCGAAATCCCACTCCTCGGCCAATGCGCATTGCGCGATCTGCGCATCGGAATCCTCGAAGCACGGCTCGGTGAAGCCCATTGCGCGGGCGAGCAGACGGAATATCTCCGTGTTCGGTTTCGCCTCCCCGACCGGCCGGATGGCAGGGTTGTTCGCCACCATGTCGTAGTGCCCGTACGGCTTCACGACATCGAGGTGCTCGAGCTGGGTCGTCGCCGGCAAAACGATGTCCGCATAGTCCGCCGTGTCGGTCTGGAACTGCTCGAGCACCACCGTGAAGAGGTCCTCGCGCGCGAACCCGGCGACCACGCGCGTCGAATCGGGTGCCACGGCCACGGGGTTCGAGTTATAGACGACGAGCGCTCGAATGGGCTCTTCGGTGAGCTCGAGGGCGCGGCCGATGCTCGACATGTTGATGGTTCGCGGCCGACGCGCTCCGAGCAGGTCCGGCCGGGAAAGGGCGGCCTGGTCGATGGGAAAGCTGCCGCCGGTCGACAGGAGCAGTCCTCCCGCCGCATGGCGGAACGCCCCGGTGAGCGCCGGCAGGCAGGCGATGTTGCGCATGGCCATGCCGCCGCCGCGTACCCGCTGCAGGCCGTAATTCGCGCGGATCAACGCGGGTTGAATCGCCGCGTACCGGTGAGCGAGCGATTCGACTTCGTCCACGGTGATGCCGCAAATGCCCGCAACGCGCACCGGGTCGAACCCGCGCACCCGCTCGGCGAGTTGATCGAATCCGAGGGTATGGCGATTGACGTAGTCATGATCGATCAGATCATCCCGGATGAGCACGTGCATGAGGCCGAGCGCGAGGGCGCCGTCGGTGCCTGGCAGAGGAGCGATGTGCTCGTGGCACTTCTCGGCCGTGAGGGAGCGATAGGGATCGATGGCGATGAGCCGCGCCCCGTTGCGCTTGGCCGCCTGGGCGCGGGCCCAGAAATGCACGCTCGAGGTGACGGCGTTGCATCCCCAGAAAATGATGAGCTTCGCCTCCTCCGTAAGCTCCATGTCCATGCCGATGCTCGCGCCGAGCGTGATCTTGTGCCCAGCGGCACCTGCGGTTGCGCAAATGGTGCGATCGAGGAGGCTCGCGCCGAGACGGTGGAAAAAGCGCTGCGACATCGACTCGCCCTGCACCAAGCCCATGGTGCCGGCGTAGCTGTAAGGCAGCACCGCCTGCGGATCCGTCGCCGCGATGTGCTGGAGCCGATCCGCAACCGTCGCGATCGCCTCGTCCCAGGAGATGCGCTCGAAGCGCCCTTCTCCCTTGCGCCCGATGCGCCGCAGGGGATGCAGCAGGCGCTCCTTGTGATAGGTGCGCTCCGTGTAGCGGGCCACCTTCGTGCACAAGACACCCGCCGTCGGCCCGTGGGCCGCGGATCCCGTCACTTTGAGGGCGATGCCGTCCTTCACATGCACCTCGAGCGCGCAGGTATCGGGACAATCGTGCGGGCAAGCGCCTTTGACGATCTGCACACCGGCGCCTGTCCGCTCCTTCATGCCGGCAGCCCCCCCTCCGCGAGGCGGGCCATGAACGTCTCGCACTGCGCCAGCTGGTCGAGCGAGACGAATTCGTTCGGCCGATGCGCCTCGGCGATGTCGCCGGGCCCCAAGATCACGGTGGACACGCCCATCTGCTGAAACAATCCCGCCTCGGTGCCATAGGACACCTTGCCGGTCGAATTGCTGCGCGCGAGCCGCATCGCCCATTGCACGATCGCATCGCTTTCCGACGCCGCGAGGCCCACGGTCTGACTCGCCCATTCGAGCTCGATGCCGGCGTTCGGCTCGACGGCGCGCATCTCGCGCGCGAGCAGATCCGCAAAGCCGCGGATCTCCTCGAAGAGCGCCTCGGCCGATGCGTTCGGCAAGGTGCGCAGATCGAACTGAAACTCGCATTCCTTGGGCACCACGTTCGCGGCGATCCCGCCGCGAATGAGCCCCGTCGAGAGCGTGGTGTAGGGTACCGTGAAGCCGCAATCGCGCTCCTCGAACTGGGCCAGCCGGTCGGCGATCTGGCGAATGTAGACGATCAGCCGGGCGGCGTATTCGATCGCATTGACGCCGTGGGTCACATAGCTCGAATGCGCCTCCCGTCCCCGCACGGTGCAGCGAAAGCGATTCATTCCCTTGTGGGCGATGATGGGCTGCATCGAGGTGGGCTCACCCACCACGCAGCCGGCCGGCTTGATGCCGTGAGCTTGCAAGTCGCGAATGAGACCCCGCACACCGAGGCAGCCCACTTCCTCGTCGTAGCTCAGCGCGTAGTGCAGCGGCCGATCGATGCGTCCGGTGTTGAGCGCTTCGAGAAACCTCGGCGCATGGGCGAGCGCAACGGCGATGAATCCCTTCATGTCCGCCGAGCCCCGCGCGTACAGCTTGCCGTCGCGCTCGACCGCGGTGAAGGGGTCGGTATCCCAGCTCTGGCCGTCGACGGGAACCACGTCGGTGTGTCCAGAGAGGACCAGACCGGGGCTCGCGCCGGCACCGAGCGTTGCGAAGAGGTTCGCCTTCTTGCCACTCTCATCGTAGGTGAGACGCGTGCTCGCGCCGAGCTTGGCCAGATGGTCACGGACCCATTCGATGAGCCCCAGATTCGAATCGCGCGATACGGTCCGAAAAGCGATCAGCCGCTCGAGCAGGTCGCGCGCGGCGGCGCTCGGAAGTGCGGCGTTGGCGGCGTCCATTCTCAGACGCCGGCGATGATTCGGATGTCGCGCACCGCGCCGTCACCCAGGGCATCGAGTGCGCGCCGATACGCAGGTCCATCGTGCATCGCAATCGCTTGCGCGACCGAGTCGAACTCGATGACGACCGTGCGCTCGAGCTGCCCCGCTTCGTAGGCCTTGCTCGGCACGCCGCGCGCAAGGAAGCGCCCGCCGCCCGCCTCGATGGCGGGACCTGCGAGCTTCGCGTACGCCGCGAGCTTTTCGGGATCCTTGACCTGCCGGTAGACGCTGATGAAATAACCCTTTGCCATGCGCACTCCTAGGGCGCCGCGTTCGGCTGCCACTCCGGCAACCCGGCGCGCCAGAATACGAAAGCGATCCAATCGGCGGCGAGCGCATCGGTCTGAGTCTTGGTCGAGCCGATGCCGTGCCCGGCCTCCTGATCGATGCGCAGCAAGACGGGCTTCGAGCTGCCCGAGGCCTGCAATGCGGCCGCGAGCTTTGCCGGCTCCCACGGGGAAACGCGCGGATCATTGAGCCCCGTGGTGATCAGCACGGCCGGATACTGCACGCCGCTCTTGACGTGCGCGATCGTGTCCATGTCATACAGATTGGCGAACCCTTCCGGGGTTTTGACGGTACCGAACTCGGGAATGTTCGGCGGCCCGTTCGCCGAGAACTCCGCTCGCAGCGTGTTGCTCGCCGGTACCAAGTCGATGACGCCGGCGAAGAGCTCCGGCCGCTCCGTGAGCGCCCGTCCCACGGTGATGCCGCCGGCGGAGCCGCCGATGATGAAGAGCTTACTGCTCACCGTGGTCCCGCGAGAGACCAGAAACTCCCCGCACGCGATGAGATCCTCCCAGGTGTTGTGCTTGTTCGCATCCTTGCCGCCGAGGCGCCACGCCTCGCCGAGCTCCCCGCCGCCCCGCACGTGACAGATGCCATAGGTGATGCCTTCGCGCATCGCGGCCGCGCGGCGGACGCTGAAGTCCGCGAGCTCGGAAATGCCGTAGGAGCCGTACGCCTCGATCAGGGTGATCTGCGGCCCGGTCGCGCCCTTGCGCTCGATGAGCGAGAGCGGAACCATCGCGCCGTCGCGCGCCTTGGCCTCGAGGTTCTCGACCGAATAGGCCGACGGGTCGATATCGCCGCGCGTGCCGATCTTCAGATCATTGAACGACTTCGACGCCGGGCGGTAGGCGTAGATGTCCGGCGGCACGACCCAGCTCGACAATTCGACCGCGACTCCCGCGGTGCGCGGATCGGAGAACGCATCGCCGATGTGGCCCTCGACGGGCAGCGCAATCTCCTCGACGGTGTTCGATCCTTTCGCGATGCGCAGCAGCTGCGAATACGCGCCGCGGCGTGCGAGCACGTAAAGGGCGTCGCCGGCGGCATGGATCCCCTCGATCACGCGATCGGGCTCAGCCGGCACGAGCACCGTGGCCGAAGCCAGCGGCCGCCCGGCGTGCAAAGCGAGCACCTTGAAGGTCGGCGCATCCTTGTGCGACAGCAAGAAGATCTCCGAGCCCCGCATGTCCATGCCCGTGACGCCGTCCTCGCGTGTGATGAAAGGCGTCCAGGCCGTCTTGGGGTCCGCGAGCCGGGCGACCGGCGCAAGCCAAACGGCAAGCTCGTTCTGGACACCGTTGATCGACAGCGCGGCCGCCATCGGCGCACCCACCGTGAGCCCGAGCACCGGAAATTCCGTCGGCTTGAACGGCGGACCATGCCCCACGCTCGAACCGAGGATCGACACCGGATCGGCCTTCAGATCCCAGGCGTCCAGCGTCGAATTTTGGTACTTCTCGGTGGGAGCCTCGGACGGTGCGAGCTTCTTCAGGCGGTTGAAATAAACGGTCCGGGCATCGTCGCTCCAGGCGGTTGCGCCAAATTGCGCGCGATCGAGCGGCCCCGCGATCCGGGCACCGCTCGCGGCATCGTAGACGCTGATGGAAGCATCTTCGGAGCCGCCCTCGGAAATCCCGACCGCCACCTTGCCGCCGTCGGGAGAGGCGAGAAAATAATTGATGGCAAAGGGCTTGCCCCCATTCGCGGCGCGCAACGCCGCGATGTCGACGAGCTTGCGCCGCCCGGCGCCATCCGAGACGATCAAGTCGAAGTTGTCCGATCCGGGCGCGCGCTCCTCGTAGAACTGCCGGCCGCCATAGACGACGTAGCCCTGGATCAATCCGAAGCTCGCGGAAAATTTCCCGATGTCGGCCTTCAGGCGCGCCAGCGGCTTGATTCCATCGAACACGCTTCGGGTGTAGGCGCCTTGCGCCTTCATCCACGCGATCGTCGCGGGATCGAGCGCCTCCATGTAGCGGTAGTTGTCCGTGACCTGCCGGCCAAACAGAGTCTCCGTCACGGGCTTGACCGGTGCCGCGGGCGGCTTCGCCCCGGCGCTCGGCGGCGGTGAGTCTGGCGCGGCGGGCGCGGCGGCGAGCGCCGTGGCCCCCGACAGTGCGGCGAGCAGGAGCCAGAACTTCAGATCACGCATCGGGGGCCTTTCACTTGCGGGTGGGGCGGTTATGGTACGAGGAGCGCGCTTCGGTCACAACCGCGCCCGGCGCCGGCCTAGAGCCCGGCCCCGAGCGCCTTCAACATGCGCTTCAGCGCGAAATGCCGATAGCTTTGCAGGGCGAGCGCCGCGATCTCGGCGCGCTCGCAGCTTTCACTCACATCCAGCGCGATCCAGCCCTTATGTCCGAAGTATGCCGGGATGTGAAAACGCGGATCGGCGGTGAGGAGGTTCTGCTGATCGATTCCCACCCAGAAGCAGGCACTGAGCCGGCGCTCCTGCGCACGTGCCATTGCGAATGTCCGTGCGCCCGCCTTCCACACCGGATGGCCGAACTGCACGGCCTCGCTCGATTCCGGCAACGTGAGGCAGATCGCCCGCAGGGTCGAGAGCACCGCCTTCCCGCGGCGTGATTGATACGGATCCATATCGCCGGGCGCCGGCATCTTGCGCGGACCGGCAATCTCGGGCGCCGGCCCGACGGCCGCCTGCAAGCGTCGCGGCGCAACGTGCAGATACGCCTCACGCACGAGCTGCGCGACGCGCCTTAAGTCGAGGCCCCGGTCGAGCCGCACGCCCAGCCAGCCGCGGGGTCCGACGTACGGTGGCACGAAGAAGTGCTCGGGGGCGGTGCGCACGTTCAAATCCTGCATGCCGCCCGGCGCGGGCAGCCACAAAGCCACCCGGCCGTCGCCGTGATGATTGACGACATAGGTGGCGAACGTCTTGCCGCCGACGCGGAAATTGGGCGAGCCGTGCGAAGAGAACTCCTCCGCTTCCGGCAGCCACAAACAGAGCTCTCGAACGGTTTGGTGGATGTCCTTGGCCACGCCGCAATGATAATACCCGCGCTCGTCACAGTCGCCCACCCGGCGCTGAGCTATGCTTGACGGGTTGCATCAGGTCCGAATCTCATGATTGCATTGCTCGAAGCCATGGCGCAGGGACTCTGGTCTCGATCCCAGCTGCGGCCCAACTTGATTGCGGGGCTGATCGTCGGCGTGGTCGCGCTGCCGCTCGCCATGGCCTTCGCGATCGCAAGCGGCGCGCGCCCGGAGCAGGGGCTGTATACGGCCATCGTGGCCGCCACCCTCACCGCGCTCTTCGGCGGCACGCGAATGCAGATTTCGGGACCCACCGGAGCGTTCATCGCGGTCTTGTCGATCATCACCGCGCAGTACGGCATCGCGGGGCTGCAGATGGCGACATTGATGGCCGGCGTGATCCTGCTCGCGTTCGGCGTCGCGCGCCTTGGATCGGTGATCAAGTACATCCCCCGTCCGGTGGTCGCGGGGTTCACCGCGGGCATCGGCGTCATCATCTTCGTGGGTCAATGGAAGGACTTCTTCGGCCTGACCCCGGCGCCTTCGGGCCTGCGCTTCTACCAAAAGCTCTGGTCGCTGGTCGAAGCGTTTCCCACGTTCAACCCGGCCACCACGGGTCTCGGGTTGCTCGCGCTCCTCGTCCTGATCGCCGGACCGAGATACCTCAAGCGGGTACCGGCGCCGCTCCTCGCGCTCGTGATCATTACCGCGCTGCAGTCGATCCTCAAGTTCAACGGCGTCGCGACCATCGGCTCGGCGTTCGGGGGTATTCCGAGGACCTTTCCGGTGCCTTCATTCCCGGCCGTCAGCGTGGCACAGGCCATTTCGCTCGTGGGACCGGCGTTCACCATCGCGCTTCTCGGCGCCATCGAATCGCTCCTGTCCGCGGTGGTCGCGGACGGCATGGCCGGCACCACCCATGACTCGAACCAGGAGCTCATCGGACAAGGCATTGCCAACATCGTCGCGCCCCTTCTCGGCGGCTTCGCGGCGACGGGGGCGATCGCCCGCACGGCGACCAACATCCGCAACGGCGCCACCGGACCGATGGCGGCGCTGGTTCATTCCGGCTTTCTGATCCTCGTGATCGTCCTGCTGGCACCGCTCGCTTCGGCGATTCCGCTGTGCTGCCTGTCGGCCATTCTGTTCATCGTGTCGTGGAACATGAGCGAGTTGCCGCAGGCATTACGCCTCGTACGCAGGGCACCGAAACCCGATGCTTCCGTTCTCGTCCTGACCTTTCTGTTGACCGTGTTCGTGGACCTGGTGGTGGCGGTCAATGTGGGAGTCATCGTCGCCTCGCTCATGTTCATGCGGCGCTCCGCCGAGGCGGTGCAGATCGAGGAGCACGCCGTCGCGGAGCGCGAAACCGGCGAGGGGCCCCCGAAGGGCCAGGGTGGCGCAGCGGCTACCCCGGATGTCGTGGTGTACAGCATCCAAGGACCGTTCTTTTTCGGGGCCGCCGAGAAGCTCGAGCGCAGCCTCGCCCACATCCAGCGCCGCACCCAAACGCTGATCCTGCGGATGGGCCAAGTGCCCTTCATCGACGCCACGGGAATTTTCGCCATCGAGGAGATCATCCACGATTTCCGCCGGCACGGAACCACGGTGCTGCTCTCCGAGCTGCGGCCCAACGTTCAATACAAGCTCGAGCGCGCCGGGATCCTCGGCCAACTCGGCGGTGAGCACATCGCTGCCTCACTCGAGCAGGCCCTCGGCATCGCGAAGGGACTGCGTGCCGCCGCGAGCGCCTGAGGAAGCGCGGGCTGCCCGCGAGGACTCAGCTCTTCGGCGCCCAGACTTTGCACCAGCCGTTTGCCGGCACACTGTGACCGGGGAAAATATTGCAGCCGGCCGTCGTCGCGCCCGCCTTGCCCTGAAACTGCGCACACGTACCGCACTTCTGGCCCGCCTTGAAGGTGGGGTTCGCAGCGGCATCGACCTTGGCCGAGTCGTTCACGAAGCTGAGCGCTTTTGCAGAAGGGTCGCTCGGATCCAAGGGCGTGAGCGCATCCGCGCGCGCCGTGCTGCCCATGAGCCCGATCGCGGGAGCCAGCGCACCGGCGATGAGGCCGCTCTTGACCAACGCACGACGAGAAATTTTGTGTTGCATGTTGTCATCCTGTCGGTGAGAACTCGAATGCCGCGATACCGAAATCGCAGCGGGCCCAAATACTAAAGGAATATCGGCCGCGGCGAAACGCTGCCGCGCCGCGAGCGAGGACGCTATCTTTGCGAACGATTATCAGTGCGATCCGTGCGGCCGCCAGGCGCCCCGCCGGCCGCATCCACGGCAACCGTCGTCGGCCGCTCACCCTGCTCCGCCGCCGACTGCGCCGTCTGCTCCGGCATCGAGAGAAGCCGCGCGGTATTGACGAGCGCCATATGGGTCAAGGCCTGCGGAAAATTGCCGAGCATGCGCTTGGCGCGCGGATCGTATTCCTCCGACAGCAGACCCACGTCGTTACGCAACGCGAGCAGGCGCTCGAACAGCGCCACGCCCTCTTGGCGTCGACCGGTGAGCGCATAACAATCCGCCAGCCAAAATGAGCAGGCGAGAAACGCGCCCTCGCCCGCCGGCAACGCATCGACATCGGTGGCGGTCGAGTAGCGCAGCACGAATCCCTCGACCATGAGGTTGCGCTCGATCGCCGAAATGGTGCCGAGCACGCGGGCATCGTCGGGCGGCAGAAAGCCCACCTGCGGAATCAGCAGCAGACTCGCGTCCAAGTGATTGGATTCGTACGATTGAACGAAAGCGCCGCGCTTCGCGTCGAAGCCTTTCTCGCACACTTCGGCGTGAATCGCCGCCCGCACCTCTTTCCAGCGGTCGAGCGGCGCCTCCAGGCCGTCGCGTTCGGCATCTTTGATCACGCGATCGAAGGCCACCCATGCCATGACCTTCGAGTGCGTGAAATGCCGCTGCGGCCCGCGCACCTCCCAGATGCCGTCATCCGGCAGCTGCCAGTGCGATTCGAGAAACTCGATCAGCGCCAGCTGAAGCGACCAGGCGGCGGGCTCCGGGTCGAGGCCGCTGACGCGTGCGAGGTGCAGCGTGTCCATCACCTCACCATACACATCGAGCTGGAACTGCCTGGACGCTGCGTTGCCCACGCGCACCGGCCGGGACCCTTGGTAGCCCGGAAGCCAGGGGATCTCGTACTCGTCGAGGCGGCGAACGCCGGTGATGCTGTACAGGATCTGCAGATCCGCGGGTGATCCGGCCACGGCACGCAGCAGCCACTCGCGCCAAAGAGTCGCTTCTTTGATGAATCCGGCGAGCAACAGGGCATTCAGTGCGAATGTGGCGTCGCGCAGCCAGCAAAAGCGGTAGTCCCAGTTGCGCACACTGCCCAACTGCTCCGGCAGGGAAGTGGTGGGCGCGGCGATGATCCCGCCGCTCGGAATGTACTGCAGGGCTTTGAGGGTGATCAGCGACCGCATGACGGGCTCGCGCCAATGGCTCTCAATCTTGCTGCGCCCCGACCACTCATGCCAGCGCTCATCGGCCTCCTCGAGCTCCTCGAAGGCATCGATGGGAGGCAAGGTATCGAGATGGGACTGTCGATAGTTGAGGGAGAACCACTGGCGTTCCCCGGCGCGCACGCTGAATTCGGCGACCGTCTTCATGTCCTTGCCTTCGACGGGCACCGAGCCGGTGAGCTCGATCGTGTCCGGCCCCGCCGTCATGAGCAGTGCGTCGCCGCTCCGGTGCACCCATGGAACGATCGAACCGTAATCGAAGCGCACGATGAGCTCGAAGCGCAGCGCGACTTGGCCGCTCAAGCCTTCGACGATCCTCACCACATCGAGCCGGGTGGGGGATGCGGGCATGAAGTCGGTGATCCGCACACGGCCTTCGGGGGTCTCGAACTCGGTGTCGAGAATCAAGGTGTCGTTGCGGTAGCTGCGACGCGTGCCGAGCACCTTGCCGGCGGGGCCGATGAGCCAGCGGCCGTGCGTCGGCTCCCCCAGCAGCGCCGCAAAACATGCACCGCCGTCAAAACTCGGGAGGCACAACCAGTCGATCGAGCCGTCCGATCCAACCAGAGCGGCCGTGTGACAATCCCCGATCAACGCGTACTGCTCAATCGGCAGCGGCATTCGAAACCCCCGCCGATACGCCGCGCGAGCCGCGCGAATAGGTGAACACCCGGGTGAACTCGGCGCCCAGCAGAAAAATCTGGGCGGAGTAATACACCCACAGAAGCAGCACGACCAGCGAACCCGCGGCGCCGTAGGCCCCGCTGAAGGAGCTGCGCCCGAGGTACAGGCCGATCAGCGACTTGCCCACGGCAAAGAGGAAGGCGGTGACGGCCGCGCCCACCCAGACGTCCCGCCAGGCGATGGTCTCGCGCGGCACGTATTTATAGATCATGGCGAAGAGCAGCACGGAGATCGCGAAGCTCGCGATCATGTCCAATATCGGCAATACGATTTGCAATCCGCCGATGCGCGCCTCGAGCCACCCGGCGAATGCGGCGAGCAGCGCGCTCGCAATGAGTGAGACGAGCAGCAGGAAGCCGACGCCCAGCACCATGCCGAAGGACAGCAGTCGGCGCCGCAACAATTCCCACCACGGCGCCTTCGGCTTGCGCGTCGAGCCCCAGATCACCTCGAGCGCATGCTGCAACTCGCCAAATACGCTCGTGGCACCGACGATGAGCGTGACGATACCCACCACCGCGGCCAATCCCTTCTTGTTGCTGTCCTGCGCGCTCTGCAAAAGCGTACGCAGCGCGTCGGCGCCGGCCACGCCGATCAGGTCGCGCAGCTGTGAGAGCAGCTCCGTCTCCGCGGTGTGCGGACCGAAGAAGTAGCCGGCCAGGGACAGGGCGATGATCAGAATCGGCGCGACCGAGAACAGCGTATAGAAGGCCAATGCCGCGCCCATGCTGGCCGCGCTGTGGTCCATCCACGCCGAGACCGCTTTGGCGAAGAGGCTCCCGAAGTCCCGGATCCTGCTCCACAACGGTATGTTACGGCCGAAGGTTTCTGCGCGCCCTTTCGATTGCCTCATTGGGGTTGGTCGGGTCATCGGGGTCGTTCTTGAAGCCTCCGGGTTTCGATACGGTAGGCTTTTGACTCTCCTCGATGGCTTTCTTCTCGCTCTTGTCCGGATGCGTATCCGAGTGGCTCGGCCCGTGTTTGGACGGCGGCACGTTCGGGGTACTGGCCATAGATGATGCTCCTTGAGAACCGGTGCCGCCTAACGCTACGGTTGCGGCGCCGCCGCGCCCAGTCCGAAACAGCGCCAGGATCGGTAGGTGCGCGCCGACATTGCCGGACCGAGGGCGCGGCATGAGCGATCTCACCAGCTATAACATGTTTAATATCAATTATTAGTATAAATGTGTTGATGTTATTTATAATATGCATCCCCCTTTGAGAATGCTTGATTCGCAGCAGCTTATGCCGGACGGGCAGAGGACAATCGCCCGCCGGCTCGCGATGATGCTGCGTTCATGATTCCCCATGCCCTTCTCTACGTGTTGTGTGGCGCTTCGGTCGGTGCCCTGATTGGACTCACCGGCGTGGGCGGAGGCTCGCTGCTGACGCCGCTGCTGGTGCTCGGTTTCGGCCAGCCGCCCGCCGTGGCCGTCGGCACCGATCTGGTGTTCTCGGCCACCACCAAGCTGGCGGCGACTGCCTCCTTCGGCTTCAGCCGCCGCGTGGATTTTCGCCTCGTCGGGCGGCTTGCATTGGGAAGCCTCCCGGCGTGTGCCGCAGTGATCGCCTGGTTCTGGTGGACGCGCCGCACGCCGGATGCGGTGGACGCCGTCATCACCCGGTGCCTGGCATTCATCTTGGGCGCGGCCGCCCTCGCCCTGCTGCTGCAGCCGATGTTGCGGCGAATCGGTCTCTCGATCACCGCCGCAGGGCTCGACCGTGCACAGCGGGACAAGTTGGCGCTGACGATCATTGCGGGAGCGGTTCTGGGCGCCGGGGTCGCGTTGACGTCGGTGGGCGCCGGCGCGCTCGGCGTGGTGGCGCTTCTGGCGCTCTATCCCCTGCGGCTCACGCCGGACCGCCTGGTCGCGACCGACATCGCGCATGCGCTTCCGATCACCATGCTGGCAGCCGCGGGACATGCGGCGCTCGGGCATACCGACCTGCGGGTGCTCGCATGTCTGCTCGTCGGCTCCATTCCGGGCGTCCTGCTCGCCTCACGCGCCTCCATTCGCCTGCCCGCACCCGCCACACGCACCCTCATCGCGATCATGCTGGGAGCGGTCAGTGCACGGATGTTCGTCTCCGGATGATTCAGGCCTCGTGCAATCCGCACTCGCGCTTCAGGCCGAAGAACCGCAGCTCCTCGATGCGGTCCACCTCGGCGAGCGAGCGCGTCGTGTGCCAGTCGCCGATGGACAAATAGCCTTTGTCCCAGAGCGGATGGTATGGCAGCCGATGCGCTTGCAGATATTGCCCGACCTCGCGGTCGCTCCAGTCGAACAGCGGATGCACTTTGTAGCGCCCGCGCCGGTACTCGATCGGCGCGATCTGGGCGCGAGTCGGCCCTTGCGCACGGCGCAATCCGGCGAACCAGGTCTCGGCGCCGAGCTCGCGCATCGCGCGCTCCAAGGGCTCTTGCTTGTTCAGGCGATTGTACTGCTCGATGCCGTCCAAGCCCTGGTCCCATAGCTTGCCGAAGCGCGATTCCTGCCACGCCGGCGAGGCGTCCGAGCGCACGACCTGCAGATTGAGCTTGAGCCGCTCCGTCAATTCGTCGACGAAACGATAGGTTTCAGGGAATAGATAACCCGTATCGATCAGTATCACGGGTATCTGTGGAATCACCTCGTTCGCCAGATGCAGCATGACGGCGGCTTGAGCACCGAAGCTCGAGGTCAGTACGTGCGGGCCGGGCAGAAGCTCGGCGGCTTGCTCCACGCGCCGGTTCGCCGACAGCGAAGCGAACCCCCGGCTGATTTTCGCGAGCGCACGGCGCTCGTCGAGCTCACTGTCGTTGAGCCAGCGGGATAGCGTTGCTTTCAATCCCTGCGCCATGCCGCCATCATAGCTCGCGGGCAAACGCCCACTAATCCGATGCGTTATAGCCTCATAACCGCAGGTTGTGAGACTTCAGCGACGCGCCTCCACCGGCGCGCTCGACTCGCGGATCGCCCAGCCGGCGCCGAGCGACTTGTAGACGGCGATCAGCGAGGTCGCCGTGTCGGTACGACCCTGCGAGAGCAGCAGATCGGCGCTCAGGGCGGTGCGCTCCGCATCGAGCACCTCGAGATAGTCGATCAATCCGCCTTGGAAGCGTTTCTTGGCGAGATCGGCGGCCTTGTCGCTGGCGGCTGCCGCCACTTGCAGCGCATCGCGCCGGGTCTGCGAGCGGCCGTACGTGATCATCGCCCCCTCCGCGTCTTCCAGTGCATTCAGCACGGCGCTTTGGTAGCGCGCGAGCGCGGCGTTGGTCTGCGCCCGCGCGGATCCGATTTGGGCGAGGACCCGACCCATATCGAAGGCCGCCCACGAGATGCTCGGACCGACCTGGAAGAAGCGCGCCTGGCTCTCGCCAAATTCGCTGAAGCTCGGCGCCCAGTAGCCCACCTCCCCGACCAGGGTCACCTTCGGAAACAGATCGCCCATGGCGACGCCGACCCGGGCGGTCGCGGCTGCCAGCTGCCGTTCCGCCAAACGGACGTCGGGTCTGTGGCGCAGCAGGCGCTCCGGACTGCCGATGGCGTTGAACGGCGGCAGCTCCGGCAGGCGCGCCTGCGGGGCAAGGATCGCGCCCAGTGCCGTCGGCGCGCGGCCGGTGAGTACGCTGATGCGGTAGATCGTCGTCGCAATCGACGCCTCGAGCGAGGGAATGGAGGCGAGCGTCGTCTGCCATTCGGCCTCGGCGCGCGAGGTGTCGAGCTCATTGCCCCGCCCGGCTTCGAGGCGCGTGCGCGTGAGCTTGAGCGAGCTCGCCTGGATATCCGCATTGCGTTGCGTGAGCGAGAGCTGGTCCTGCAGGCCGCGCAGAATGAAATAGTCGCGAGCCACCTCCGCTACGACGCTGACCCGCGCATCTGCCAACGTCGCTTCGCTCGCACCCACCTCGGCGCGCGCCGCCTCGATGTTGCGCCGGACGCGGCCGAAGAGGTCGAGCTCCCAGAGTCCATCGAAGCCCGCTTGCGCCGTGTCGAACTCGCGCTCCTGGAAGGTGTAGCCGGGCAGTTCCTGCGCGGACTCGAGCACCTTGGCGTAGGTCCCGTCGAACGTGACGGTCGGAAACTGATCGAAGCCGACCAGCCGCCGCTGCGCACGCGCCGCCTGCAGGTTCGCGGTCGCGACCTGAAGGTCCTTGTTGTGGACCACCGCATCCTCGACCAGGCCGGTGAGCAGCGGATCATCGAACAGGGTCCAGTACCGCTCGGCAGGATCTCCCTGCGCGAGGCCCGGCTCGGCGGCATTTTCGAAATGCGCATCCACCGGGACGTCGGGACGATGATAATTCGGCCCGACGGCGCACCCGCCGATCAGCGCGCCGCCGGCGATCGCGAGCGCCATGCCGGCCCATCGCAGCTCACGCATCGGAGTGCTCCGTTGCGATGCCCGAGTAGCCGAGCGGCCTGCCGGTAGCCGACGGCCAGTAGCGCGCCAGCCATTGCTCGATGGTCACGAAGAAAACCGGCGTCAGGAACAGGCCGAAGGTGGTGACGCCCAGCATTCCGGCGAAAACGGCAATGCCGATGGCCTGGCGCATCTCGGCCCCGGCGCCGGCCGCAGTCACCAGCGGAATCACGCCCATGATGAAGGCAAATGAGGTCATGAGAATCGGCCGCAGCCGCAACCGGCAGGCCTCGATGGCGGCATCCTGCGGACTCAATCCGGCCTCCACGCGCTCGCGCGCGAACTCCACGATCAGGATCGCGTTCTTGCAGGCAAGGCCGACCAGAACGATGAAGCCGATCTGGGTCAGCACGTTGTTGTCCGATCCCCTGGACCACACGCCCACCATGGCCGACAGCAGGCACATCGGAACGATGAGAATGACGGCGAGCGGCAACGCCCAGCTTTCGTATTGCGCCGAGAGGATCAGGAACACCAGCATTACGCAGATTGGAAAAACCACGAGCGATGTGTTGCCGGCGGATTTCTGCTGGAAGGTGAGGTCCGTCCATTCGTAGCCGAAGCCGTTCGGCAACGTCTCCTTGAGAACCCGCTCCATGGCGGCCGCGGCCTGACCGGAGGACACCCCGGGCGCCCCCTGACTGTTGATGTCGGCCGCCAGGTAGACATTGTAATGCGACACACGGTCGGGCCCCGGCTCGAAGCGCACGTCGGCAATCGCCCCCATCGGCACCATCTCGCCGTTGGCGTTGCGCATTTTCAAATTCGCGACATCCTCCGGCTGAGCACGGAACTTGGCCTCGGCTTGCGCGTATACGCGGTAGGTCCGGCCGAAGCGGTTGAAGTCGTTGATGTACACCGAGCCGAGATATCCCTGCAGCGTGTCGAACACGCTCGACAACGGCACCGACTGACGCTTCGCCTTCACTCGATCGACGTCCGCAAACAGTTGCGGGACGCTGTTCTGGAACGTCGTGTAGGTCGCGTAAGGATTGAGCTCGCGCTGCTGCCGCGCCTTGTTCATGACCTCGTTGGTCACGCGCGCGAGCTCGTCGTAGCCGTGCGCCGCACGATCCTGAATGTACAGCTTGAAGCCGCCGGTGTTGCCGAGGCCTTGGACGGGAGGCGGGGGCACCGCGAAAATCACGGCGTCCTTGATCGCGCCGAAGCGCTTGTTGAGCGCGCCCGCGATGGCCGCGGCGGAGAGATCCTTGCTCTTGCGCTCATCGAACGGCTTCAACGGAAAAAAGCACACGGCGGCGTTGCTCAAGTTCACGAAGCCTTGCACCGACAGGCCGCTGAAGCCGATGACGTGATCGACTCCGGGCGTGGCTTTTGCGATCTCGGAGATCTGCCGGACCACCCCTTCGGTGCGGTCGAGAGACGCCGCATCGGGAAGCTGCACGATGCCGATCAGATACTGCTTGTCCTGGCCGGGTATGAAGCCGGCGGGCACCACGTGAAACACGCCCCAGGTGCAGGCCAGCAGCACCGCGAACACCATCAGGACGGCGCCGCGCCGCGCCGTGATGCGGGCGATACCATGGCCATAGCGGTCCGAGGCCCGCTCGAACACGCGATTGAAGACGCGGAAGAATGCTCCGAACACCCGGTTGATCGCGCGCTGAAACGCATCGGGCGGGGCGTTGCGCGGCTTCAGCAGGATCGCGGCCAGGGCCGGCGAGAGGGTCAGGGAATTGAACGTCGAGATGATGGTGCTCGCCGCGATCGTGATGCCGAACTGCCGATAGAACTGGCCGGTGAGACCGCTGACGAAGGCGACGGGAATGAACACGGCGCAGAGCACGAGCATGATGGAAATGATCGGCCGGGTCACCTCGCCCATCGCGGCGTGCGCGGCCGCGCGTGGATTCAGTCCGTTCTCGATCTTGCGCTCGATGTTCTCCACCACCACGATGGCATCGTCCACGACGATGCCGGTTGCGAGCACCAGACCGAACAAGGTGAGTGAGTTGATCGAGAATCCGGCCACCAAGAGCGCCGCCATGGTGCCGATGATGGCGACCGGCACGGCGACCAGCGGAATGATGCTCGCCCGCCAGGTTTGCAGAAACACGACCACCACCAGCACCACGAGCAGCACGGCCTCGAACAACGTGTGCACCACCGCCTCGATGGAGCTGCGCACGAAAACGGTGGGATCGTAGTCGATCTCGTAGCTCACGCCCTGTGGAAAATTCTTCGCGAGCTCCTTCATGGTCGCGCGCACGGCCGTCGACAGATCGAGCGCATTCGCGCCCGGCAGCTGAAACACGGGGATGGCGACCGCGGGTCCGCCATCGAGCATGCTGCGCAGCGCGTAGGTATCCGGACCGAGCTCGAGGCGCGCCACGTCGCGCAGATACGTGGTCTCGCCGTTCGCGCCGTTCTTGACGACGATGTTGCCGAATTCCTGCTCGGTCTGCAGTCTGCCCTGCGCATTGACGATGTATTGGAATTGGGTACCGGGCAGAGCCGGCTGGCCCCCGATCTGCCCGGCCGCCACCTGCACGTTCTGCTCGCGCACCGCGGCGAGCACTTCGTCGACGTCCATGCTGCGTGCGGCGATCTTGGCGGGATCGAGCCACAGGCGCATGGCATAGTCGCCCGATCCGAACACCTCGACGTCGCCCGCTCCTTGCAACCGGGCGAGCACGTCCTTGATCTGAATGACGGCGTAGTTGCGCAGATACAGCGAATCGTAGCGGCCGTCCGCGGACTTCAAAAACACCACCATCGTGAGGTCCGGGGAGCGCTTCTGGGTGACGAGCCCGATCGCGCGGACCACGTCGGGCAGGCGCGTTTCGGCTTGCGAGACGCGGTTTTGAGTTTGCACCTGGGCGATATCGAGATTCGTGCCGAGCCGGAACGTAACGGTGATCGAGAAGCTGCCGTCGGGCGTCGCCGTGGAATTGGTGTAGATCGCATTCTCGACGCCGTTGATCTGCTGCTCGAGCGGCGTAATCACCGTCTCCGCGATGGTCTTCGGCGAGGCCCCCGGGTACTGGCCGCTCACCACGACCGTGGGCGGCACGATTTCGGGGTATTCGCTGATGGGGAGCGAGGGGATCGCCAGCAGGCCCGCCACGGTGATGAGAATCGCGAGCACCGCGGCGAAGATCGGCCGCTCGATAAAAAAAGAAGAGATGTTCATGAGGCGCTTACGAGACGCCCTTGGCCGGCGTATCGCTGCCCATCCCCACACGTTGCGGCGTGACGGTCATCCCGGGATGCACGCGCTGGAGGCCGTCGACGACGACCACCTCGCCCGCCTTCAGGCCCTCCCGCACGATGCGCAGTCCATCGACCACGCGGCCGAGCTTCACTTTACGGTACTCGACCTTGTTGTCCTGATCGAGCACGAGCACATAGCGCTCGTTCTGGTCGGTATTGACCGCGCGATCCTCGATCAAAACGGCCGAATATTCGTCGCTTCCCACCAGCTTCACGCGTGCGAACAGTCCCGGCGTGAACAGACCGTCCTTGTTCGCGAGAATCGCGCGCGCGCGGATCGTGCCGGTTTGCGGGTCGAGGTGATTGTCGACGAAATCCACCGTGCCCGAATGCGGGAAGCCCTCCTCGTTGGCGAGACCGACTTGCACCGGATTCGGCGCCTCGCGCGAGGAGACGCGCTCGCCGCTCCTCGCCATCTGCGTATAGCGCAGGTAGGCCTGCTCGTCGGCGTCGAAATACAGGTACATGGGGTCCATCGAGACGACGGAAGAGAGCACGGTGCCCGCGTTGTTTCCGCCGGTCACCAGGTTGCCGCGCGTCACTTCCGCCCGGCCCACCCGTCCGCTGATCGGGCTCGTGACGCGGGTGAAGCTCAGGTTCAGGCCGGCCGATTCGAGCGCGGCCTGCGCGCCCGCCACATTGGCCTCGGCTTGCGCGACGGTCGCGGTGCGCTCGTCGAGTTCCTCCTGAGACACCGCGCCGCTCTCGCGCAGCCGCTGCACGCGAACCGACTCGATGCGGGCGAGTTCGAGGGCGGTCTTGTAGCGCTTCAGATCCGCCGCCGCGCGGTCGTATTCGGCCTGATACGGTCGTGGATCGATCACGAACAACAGATCGCCGCTCGTGACTTGCCCGCCTTCCTTGAAGGCGACTTTGTCGATATAGCCCGAAACGCGCGGCCGCAGCTGCACCGTCTCGACGGCCTGGAATTGGCCGGTGAATTCGTCCCAGTCCCGGACACGCTTGACGACGACTTGCGCGACGCTCACCTCCGGGGGAGCGGGTGCGGCGTGGGCGGCGTCCCCCGAGCGGCTGCAGCCGCACAGAACCGCCGCCGCAAGCGCGAGTACGGGAGCGAAGACCCAATATGGATTTCTGGACACCCCGATCTCCGTTGTGTGAGATGCCCCTTCTTGGGGTCCGGTCTCGATCTTACAAATTACCTTTCGGCATGGCGAAAGATTTTTTCTGAATGGGCCGCGCGGTCGCGTCCGCGTCAGTCCGCACTGCCGCGCAGCGGCCGGCGTGCATACAGGCCGAATGCCAGGATCCCCGCATAGCATACGGCGGGGACCAGCAACGCAAATTGCAGTCCGCGCCAGTCGGCGATGTGGCCCGCGATGAATGGAACGATCGCCCCACCGACGATGGCCATGCTCAGAATACCCGAACCTTCTTTCGAGCGGGGCCCGAGTCCCTCGCTCGCCAGCGAGAAAATCGTTGGAAACATGATGGAATTGAAAAGCCCCACCGCGAGAAGCGATGAGGCCGCCACGCCGCCGCTCGAGTGAGCCGACGTGAACAGCAGCACGATGACCGCCGCTGCATTGAAGGCGAGCACCCGGCCCGGGGAGACGACCCGCAGCAGGTAGGCGCCGATGAATCGTCCGACCATCGCCCCGCCCCAGTAGAACGGCACGTGCTTGCCCGCCTGAAGGGCGCTCAAGCCGAGAACGTTCGGCTGCATGAGATAGTTCACGATCAGCGAGCCGATGGCCACTTCGGCACCGACGTAGAGAAAAATGCACAGAACTCCGAAGGCGAAACGCGTCCGGCGCAGCAGCGCTCCCGGATGGCCGAGCACGGAGTGATCCGCATCGGGACTCTCCTGCAGCCGGTCGCGGCGCATCCACACCACGGCCGCGACCACCAGAATCGCCGCTGCAAGCCCGATGTACACCCGGACGATGAGGTGGCTTTCATGGGCCCTGAAGGCGGCTCGTGCCGCATCCGATAGCCGGGCCGGATCGACTTTGGAGATCGATCCGAGAATCAGCATCGAGCCGATATAGGGAAAAATCGTGGTGCCGAGCGAATTGAATGCCTGGGCAAACGTCAACCGGCTGTGGGCCGTCGCGGGGGGGCCCAGCAGCGAGATGAGCGGATTGGCGACGACCTGGACGACCGTGATGCCGGCCGCGAGCACGAACAGCGCCGCGAGGAAGGTCGCGAACACGCCCGCCGCGGAAGCCGGAACGAACAGCAGGCAGCCGCCGGCCATGAGCACGAGACCGATGAATGCGCCGCGCATGTAGCCGACGCGGCGTACGAGGACGGCCGCCGGCACCGAGAATACGCAGTAAGCGGCGAAGAAGGCGGACTGGACCAGCATCACCTCGCCATAGGTGAGCGTGAACAATCCCTTGAGCTTGGGGATCACCACATCGTTCAAGCTCGTGATCCCGCCGAAGATGAAAAACAGCGCGAACACGAAGGCCCGCAGATCCGGCGCGGCCGTATCGTCGCGACGATCCGCTCGTTCCGGCTCGCGTGGCGTGCTCATTGCCCCGCATCATGCCACGCGCTGCCGTGACCCCCCTTCGCTTTTTGCAGAGCTTGGCGCAGAATCCTTTCGACCCGGCCTCGCCGGGTATCTCGACTGGGGACCGACAAGCGATGTACCAATTGACGGGCGAGGCGCGGGTACCGGCATGAAACGTTTCCTACTGATCGTCGCCTTGCTGATCGTCATCGCAGCCGTCGCGTTCGTCTTTCTGAGCCGCTCCGATCCCTCCGCGGGAACGGCGCCCACGATCGCCGGCGCACCGACGGGCGCCGATACGCTGGCGCGCGGCGAATATTTGGTCAAGGCGGCCGATTGTGCCGCGTGCCATACGGCGGGCGAGACCGGCAAGCCCTTTGCCGGCGGTGTCGCATTCAAGCTGCCGTTCGGCACCATCTACTCGAGCAACATCACCCCCGATGCCACCTACGGCATCGGCGCATACACGGACGATGAGTTCGTGCGCGCGGTTCGCGAGGGCGTGCGCCGCGACGGGCAGCATCTGTATCCGGCCTTTCCCTACACCTCGTATACCCAGATGAGCCGTGACGATGTGCTGGCCATCAAGGCGTACCTGGCCACCTTGCCGCCGGTGGCACAGCCGAATCACCCCAATGAGCTCGGCTTCCCATTCAATCAGCGCTGGGGGATGGCGTTCTGGAACGCGGCGTTCTTCAAGAGCCGGCGCTTTGCGCCCGATCCCGCACAATCCCCGCAGTGGAACAGCGGCGCTTATCTGGCGACTGCCCTGGGCCACTGCGCGGAGTGCCACACGCCGCGCAACTTCGGATTCGGACTCGAGCACGGTCGCGAGCTCGCCGGCGAGGAGCTGCAAGGGTGGCGTGCCTATAACATCACCTCCGACGCCCAGCATGGCATCGGCTCCTGGTCGGATCAGGACATCCTCACGTACATCGGCACCGGTCATGCGCCCGCGCATGCCTCGGCCGGCGGCCCGATGCTGGAGGCGGTGTCCCACAGCCTTCAGTTCCTGAGCCCGGCCGACGCCGCCGCGTTGGTCGTCTATTTGAGAACGGTGCCCGCGCACGAGGGCAAGCATCCCATCAGCGTCGATGCCCAGCCCCCTGCGCTCGCCGCGTCGAATGCAACGCTGCCCGGAGAAGAGGAGCTGCGCAGCGAATCGCAAGGGCTGGCGCTGTTCGAGGGCGCGTGCGCGTCGTGTCATCAGTGGAATGGCGCCGGCCGCCAGACGCCCTACGCCGCGCTGCAGGGCACGCGCACCGTCAACGATCCCACCGCGCAAAACGTGACGGCGGCGATCCTCCAGGGCGCAAAAATGCGCGTCGGCGATACCGAGGTGTTCATGCCGTCCTTCGCAGAGGCGTATTCGGATGCCGAAATCGCGGCGCTTGCGAATTATGTCGTGTCGCACTTCGGCGGCAAGCACGCCGGCGTGACCGCCCTCGATGTCGCGGAGCGCCGCAAGCTCTAAAACTCGTAAAGGAGGTCTTCGACGGCATCGTTGCGTTTCCCAGCACGATGCAAGCGGACACCATCAACGAGGATCTGCTGGGGTTCATCAAGTCCTAGCCGTCCGAAGAGGATATGATTCACCGAAAAGGAGGCTTCGGTGAAAAGACCCGCATTACTCGCCCTGGCCGCGCTGAGTGCCCTGCTGCCGGCGTGCGATTCGAGCATTTTGGCCGCCACGCAATACAGACTCGGAGGCAGCGTGAGCGGCCTCCAAGGATCGGGCCTCGTGCTCCAGAACGCCGCGAGCGGGGAGCAAAGCCAGGTGATCAGCATCTCGGCGAATGGCAGCTTCCAGTTCAATACGTCGCTCGTGAGGGGCGCCGCCTATCTGGTCACGGTCAAGTCTCAGCCGGTGAATCCGACGCAGACCTGCACGGTGAGCAACGGATCCGGGAGCATCGGGCAATTCGATGTCACCAACGTGCTGGTCAATTGCGCACCGATCGTGCATTTCGCCTATGTCGCGAACCGGCTCTCCAACAACATTTCCGCTTATCAAATCAACCCGACGACCGGCGCGCTCACGCCGGTCCCGGGCTCGCCCTTCGTCTCGCCGGGGAGCGCGCCCCAGTCGGTCGCGGTGGATCACAGCGGTAGTTTTCTGTTCGTCGCGAACGGTGCCTCGAACAACGTGAGCGCCTTTACCATCTCGGCGACGGGGGTTTTAAGTCTCGTGGGCAGCGCCGTTCCCGCGGGCTCTGCGCCGTCGAGTCTCGCCATCGATGCGAGCGACGGGTATCTTTATGTCTCCAATTCAGCCTCGAACGATGTATCGGCGTACGCAATCAACGCCTCGAGCGGTGCCTTGACCGAGCTGGCCAATTCACCCTTCCCGGTCGGCGTCGGGCCGGTATCGCTTGCCGTCGATCCTGCCGGGGATTTTCTGTACGTTGCCAACTCCGGCAGCGGCAATGTCTCCGTCCTGCAGATCGATTCCGCCACCGGGACACTGAAGAGCATCTCGGGTTCGCCGTTCCCGGCCGGCCGCGGCGCAATTTCGATCGCCATCGACACCGCCGGAACGTCGGCCTACGTGGCGAACCAGACGGGGACGACGGTTTCCGCCTATTCGATCAACCCCGCCACCGGGGCGATGACGGCGATCGGCACGCTGCCCGTGCTGACGGAGCCCACTGCCCTCGCCATCGACTCGAGTGCTCCCTATCTTTACGCCGCAAATGCCGTCACGGCCAACAGCGTGGCGACACTCTCCATCAACGCATCGGGTGCCCTCGCCGTCAGCGGCACGCCGGCATCGACCGGCGCCACGCCGGTGAGTCTCGCCATCGGCCCGTCGGGCCAATTCCTGTACGCCGTGAGTGCCGGCACAAACGATGTCTACGTCTACAGCATCGACGCGGGAACGGGCGTCCTCACGCCGGCGGCCCCGTCCTTCATCTCGGCGGGCATCGAGCCGCAATCCATCGCGATCGATTGAGCCGGCGCGCAGCGGCGAGCGGTGCGCAGGGCTGGCGCAGTCATCGGTGTGTAAGAATCCGATGCTACTCTGCGCCCGGTTGCGAACGAGGGCCAGGGACGGCCCTTTTTACCGCGGCTTCGCTGCGCGCCACCTCACGATCGCGCAAATCCTCACCCGCTCGTATACTTGGGGCCTGAAGGTAACCCAATGACCAGCCGCGCCGAATCCTTCGAGCAGTGGATCCGCAACTCTTTCGTCGAGATGAATACCGAGCTCGAAGAGCTCTACTTCGCTCAACCCGACCGCGCCGCCGTCATCGGCCGGGGTGAGCCGATCAAGGCGGCGCTGCGCGATGAAGGCCGCGCCTACGTCGCGCAGCTCCTCGCCGAGGGCAATACCGGCGACGGTTTCGACAGCGCCTTCGGTGTGCTCGGGAGCGTCGGCATGTACCTCGCGGCGTTGCGCCGGCACGAGCTCACCAACCCGGTGCGCGAGGAGCGCTCGCCGTTCGTCGAGGCGTCATCGCTTGCGCTGCATCTCGGCGCATCGCTCGGCATGGCGCCGAGATTCTCCACCGCGCATCTGTCGACCCACAACCGCGCGCGCGCCGGGATCCGCAAGAGCTTTACCTCGCTCGCGGACGAATTCCTGTTCATCGATGAGAACACCCGCGGCATTCTCTCCCTGCAGCGCGCCGCGGATGCGCTCGGCCGGATCGTGCAGCTCGGCGTATCGAGCCCGGTCGCGGATGTGATGTTCGAGGAGGCCAAGGCAGCGCTGCACGATGTGATCCGCTTCAACGAGCGGCTGATGCGCGAGCTCGACGTCGAGCGGTTCTTCTATTGCGTGCGGCCGTACTACAAACCCTATCGCGTGGGGCGCCAGGAATATCGCGGCGCGAATGCGGGCGACTTTTCGGGCATCAACGAGATCGACCTGCTGCTCGGCGTGTGCCGCGCCAACGATCCGTACTATGCCCAGCTCCTCGTCGACAAGATGTTGTTCATGATTCCAGGCGATCAACAACGCTTGCGCGAGTGCATGACACGCACCAGCTTACTCGATGAGTTGCTCGGACTCGCCGGCGAATACGCCGGCGCGGATTGGTTTCAGCACAATGCCGCCGCTTGTCTCGAGGTGTGCGACCTGTTCGGGCGCTACGCCGCTCAGCATCACGACGGCCTGGTGCAGCGATTCATTGCCGCGCCCGCCGCCGGTCTTGAGAGCCGGGATCTGGAAGGCATCACCGCGAGCGGTCCGCCCCTGCCCGTGCTGCTGCGCTCGCTCGAGGTGTTGCGCGATCTGAGGCTCGCGGCGCCGCGCTCGGACATCGCAAGCCGGCACGAGGATCTGCGCCGGCTGCGCGAGGCGGTACACGGTCAGGCGAGCGCCCGCCGCCCGGGACTGGTCGGCTCATGAGGTTGCCCGCGCCCACCGCTTTTCGCGCACGGTCTCGTGCCCGGGAGGTCCGGTCCGCGTGGTGAGCACGAGCTGCCCATGCTCGAGCCGGACGGACTGGGCGTAATCACGGCCGATCTCGGCCGCAATGAGCGCACCGGTTACATGATGAGTCACGATGGCCGTTGCGGGATCGAAATTCCAGGTCCCGTAATACGCGTAGTACGTATCGAAGGCGGCCGCCTTGTCCACGGAGTCTGCGCCCCGGCCCGGCACATTGCGATCCGCGGGAATGTCATCCGCTTTGCGCCGTGGCGCCGATATCTGCACGCTCATCCATCCCGCGCGGTCATAGACGAGAATGCCGGTCGATCCCGGTTGATAGAAAGGATCGGCGTGCAGGCCGTCCGGACCCGTATAGCGCATGCCGACCAGCTGCCATGCGCCCAGAAGATCGGCTCGCCGCGCGGGCCGGCCGGCCTCTGCGGCTCCCGCGAACGCGCTCAGCGTGACATAGGCGATGAGTCCGACGAGGCAGGACCGGCCGATGCGACGGGTGCACCCGCACACGGCACCTGAGCTCACGCCGCCGATAGCAGTTCCTGGATGCGCCGGCCCAGCTCCGCAAGCTCGTAGGGCTTCGCAAGTACCGAGCGTGTCGCACCGACTCGCACGCGCCCGAGATCTTCGCCATTTCCCGACGTCAGCAGCATCGGCAGGTGAGGAAAGGTCTTTGCGAGCCAGCCCGCGAGCGCATGTCCGTTCATATCCGGGGTGAGGTTGATGTCCGAGAACACGATGTCGATGCGCGCACCGCTCGACAACACCGCAATCGCCTCTGCGCCCGTCGTCGCCTCGATCACCCGATATCCCGCATCTCGCAGATATTCCGCAGTTGGCCAGCGCAACAGCAGCTCATCCTCGACCACGAGCACCGTGCTTGGGTGATCATTGACATCCTGCTCGACCGAGACGGGTCCCATGCGGGTTCTCCTCAAGGCTTTTTCGAAGCCCGCCGACGCTCCAGCAAGATCTTGATACGCGCTTCCACATCCTTGGGGTCGTAAGGCTTCGGTAGGGGTCCTTCCTCACAAAGCTCATGCGATTGCTGAACGGCGCCGGCGATCCCTGAGGTCAGAATAACATCGACTTCGCGATGTTTCTGTCGGACACCGTGAGCGAGCTCGAAGCCATTCTCGGCGCCGGGTAGCGCGACATCGACCAGCAGCACATCGACCCGGTGCGAGCCTGCGAGCACGGCCCACACCTCGTGCCCCGCGACACCCTCGATCACGCGGTAGCCGCAGTCTCTGAGGTATTCGGCAATCACCATGCGGACGAGCACGTCCGGCTCGACCACCATGATGGTCTTGGGCGCCACGATCGGCATGCGCTACAGGTCGGGTGCCTTCACATCCGAAGGCCGTGCCTCCGGCGCGGGGCGGCCCGCCGCTTGAATGAGTTGCGACGCCCTCTTCGCGCCCTCCAGGGCGATGGCGGGACTGAATGCGGTGACCGTGAAGCGAGTGACGAGACGATCGGCCGGCAGCGCGCCGCCGTTCGGCGTGAAATGATCGGCGGTCACCATCGCATTTCCGCAGCGCTCCACCTCCGCCCGCAATTCGTCGGGCGTTTTACGTAACGCGACGTTCTCGCGCGGGGCGCTGGATACGCTCAGCCCCCCAAGACCACCAAAAGCGGCGCGCCGCCCGCAGGCATCGCCCACCTGCACGCTCCCGTCGCCCTGAAAACGCCAGGTAACCGATTCGGGCAGATCGCCGGCGCTCAGATAACCGCCATACTTTTTCACGAGACCCGCATCGAGCGCCGTTTCATGGATGGCATCCGCCTGCGAGAACCCCTGCGTGTGAATGATCGCCATCACCCGCTCCGCGCCCGGCACGGGTGTGAACATGATTTCAAAGGATTCTCCGTTGCCTTCGAACTCGGCGGAGGCCGGTGACACCGACGGCGTCCAGGCGGCGATCACGTTCACGAACCGTCCGTTTGCAATCGGTTGATTCGGACCCTTGCCGCCGGCGAGAAAGCTGAGCGATTCGTTCCATTCCTTGTTATGGAGCAAGTTCTTGCTTTTGAGCACCGCACGCACCTCGTCCGGCGACATGCCGAGCTTGATGCCCGCGACATCGATCCGATCGGGCGGCACGGGCGCGGCCGGCATATGTGAGGCGGGTGCCGCGGCGGCCGCCGGTGCCGGGGCAGGTACGGGCGCGGCAGCCGAAGACCCGGCGGCGGCCGACGGCGGCGGCGGCGGCGGCGGGGAGCTGGCACGCGCATGGCGCGGAAGATGCAACACGTAGCCTGCAGAGACGAGATAGCCTTTTTGCTCGGCCTTTGCGCAGAGGTACATCGAGACTGCGCTGATCTTGATGCCCGTCATGCCATCCGGCCGCGTCACCGGGTCGCCGACCACACCATTGGGCTCGTGCCGGCCGGTTTTCGGATCGACGAGGCAGTAATAACGACGAACATTCGGGGGTGAGCCGAGGTCGAAATGCCCGCGCACCACTTCCTGCTCGCTCTCTCTCAGGTTCTGCTTGATGGACGAGAAAAGGCCATCCTGCGGGAGCGAATTCGGCTCGGTCTCGGGCGCCCCGGCGGGTTCCGCGGCGCTTGCGGCCGAGGCCTCGCCCGGCGGCGGATCGGCGATGGCGGTGCTCGCCGCACCCGTCCACAAGAAAATGCCGATTGCATAGAGTGTCGAAACGCTGCTCCGTCCACGGTGCGAGGTCGTCAAGTGTTCCCCCTAAGCCCGAGCAATTGCTTTTGTGTTCTCAACGATTCTAGTCGCTGCTCCGCGATTGCGCACTAGTAAAGCGGTTTCGCCTGCCGCGGATGCGCATGCATCCCGGTGGTGCGATACTCGAGCCCATGAGCAGCTCTGATGCACCTGTCGCGTGGATCGCCGGCGTCGGCGCCTCCGCCGGTCTTGGTGCCGCCCTCGCCCGGCGCTTCGCCGCCGGCGGATGTCTGGTCGCGCTGACCGGACGGCACGCCGCGCGCATCCGAGCCGTCGCGGAGGAAATCGCCGCGGCCGGCGGTCGAGCGCGAGCCCTGCCGGGCGATGTGAGCTCGCAGAAAGATGTCGAGCGGTTGTCGCGGGACCTCGAAGCGCTCGGCACGCTCGCGAGCGCGGTATTCAATGCCGGAAATGCCGTGCGGGGCACGCCGCTCGAGGTCTCGCCCGATGAGTTCGAGGCGACCTGGCGCGGCAGCACCTACGCCGCCTACCTGTTCGCGCGCGCCGCGCTGCCTCCCCTGCTTGCCGGCGGCGGGGGATCGCTCTTGTTCACGGGTGCCACGGCCTCATTACGGGGCCGCGGCCCATTCGCCGCCTTTGCCGCCGCCAAGGCCGGTGTGCGGTCGCTCGCACAAAGTCTCGCGCGCGAATATGGGCCGCACGGCGTGCACGTCGCGCACGTGGTCATCGACGGCGGAATCGACGGCGAGCGCTTGCGCAGCAGCGCTCCGGAGCGCGTCGCGGCGGCAGCTGCGGATCAGCTGCTCGATCCGCACGCCATCGCCGAGACGTACTGGCATCTGCATCGTCAACATCGCAGCGCCTGGACGCACGAGCTCGATCTTCGGCCTTACCGCGAGTCCTTCTGAGCTCGTCTGCCGAAAAACCAGTGCCGAATCGCGAACAACGTGACGGCGACCCCGAGCACGTCATGCACCGCGGCGGCATAGCGCTGCCACGCATCGCTGCTCACGAAAAAAAGCGCAAAGCCGCTCACGATCAACAGCGCGACGAATCCCGCCAGCACCGCGCCGCTCGAGCGGCGCAGACCCGCCGCCCACCAGCGCAAGGCATGATGTGCCGTGATCCAGCCGAACAGATACAGGCTGGCGATCGCCGTCACGCCGTGCACCAGGAGCAAAGGCGCGGCCAGCGGATGCGGAATGTTTCCGAACGGCCCGCGTTGCGCGAAGAACTGATCGAGACACAGCCACGCGCACCCGGAAACCCATAGCGCGCCCCCGATGAGATAGACGCCCATCCGTTGCCGGCGCGGCATGCGGCGCCGAGGGATGCGGCCGGCGCGCACGGCTAGCCCGCGGTGTTCGGCGGCCGCAACGTGGCCTGCCACAGCGCCTTCAGCCAGCGCACGCCTTGCGTGACGTGCTCGGAGGAAAGAGTCGCGCCGGAGATATTCTTGATGTCCGTGCGAAAGCGCAGCTGATCGAGCGAGTTCCGGTGGTCGAACTGCGCGCGCCAGGCGGGATTGCGAATCTCCCCGCCGTGACTCTCGCGATACGACATGATCTCGAGGTTGCGCAGCGTGCCGTCCGGGTCGATGCCGATGGCGTAGGTAATCAGGTTCTCGCGGCCGATCACCTCGTCGACAAAGACATGCCCGAGCGTTGCGCCATTGCGCGTCGCCTTGAAGATACGGATGGTTCCGTGCGTCGGTTGCGGGCCGGCTTGCGCGAGCAGCGCCTTGATCTGCTCGGGACTCTGGGTCACCACGATCTCCGCAAATGCGTCCGCATCGGGATAGACGGCTTTCTGCGCCGCGTCCACGCTCAGATAGTCGGCGGCCACCACGAGCGACGCGGGCGCGAGCGCCGTCAGAATCAAGCCCGGAATAGCTGATGAGTAGGCCACGTGGGAAATTAGCTAATAGTAATGGGAATTATTATCATTTACTTTCGGACTCCTGACAACGGCGGACCCGTGCCCGACACCTCGATGCCCCACGTCATGTCCAGACTGCGCCCCGCGCTCGGCACCTTCGTGGCCGTGGAGGCCGAAACGCCCGACGTGGACTCGGCCGCGCGTGCGATCGCCAAAGCATTCGAGGCGATTTCGCGGGTCGAGCGCTTGATGCATCCCACGCGCGAAGGAAGCGATCTCGCGCGGCTCGCGGCGTGCACTCCGGGTCGGCCGGTGCGGATCGACGCGTGGACCTGGTCGCTGCTCGAGCTCTGTCAGCGACTGCACCACGCCTCGCGGGGTATTTTCGATCCCTGTCTGCACACGGCCGCGGGACGACTTCGCGATGTGGAGCTCGTCGCGGATCACGGCGTCATCGCGCGCGCTTGCGTGCATATCGACCTCGGCGGCATCGCCAAGGGATTCGCGGTCGATCGGGCCATCGATGCGCTGCGCGCGGCGGGCTGCGCCGCCGGTCTGGTGAATGCGGGCGGGGATCTCGCCGCATTTGGCGCGCGCGCGCGCCGGATCGTGTGCCGCGCTCCGCACGGCGCGGCCGTCCTCGACCTGCGCGATGCCGCGCTCGCCACGACCAGCGTCGACGGCAGCTCGCGTCCAGGGGAGCATCGGGGTCATTATCACGGACGCCTCGGTGTATCGCCGGCGAGCGCCACGATCGCGGTGCTCGCATCGGACGCGGCCGTGGCGGACGGCCTGACCACCTGTCTGCTCTTCGCCGGGCGCGCGCGGAAGCGCCGGCTGCTCGAGGAGTTCGATGCGAGCGAGGTGATCCATCAGAATGCGAGCCCCAGGCCGAGGTCGAAGCGGCTGAAGTCCGAGTTGAGCTCGAACCACTGATAGTCGGCCTTGAAGACCACGTGCGGGGTCGTGTAGAAGTTCGCCCCCACCGTCCACACGCGGTCGTGGTTGATGGGCCAATAGCCGTAGTTCCCGGGAGTCGCCGAAATGGGCACGAGCCCGATGGGGACCACGGGCCCCGCCGTGCCCTCGTAGCCGGAGCCCATGTTGTAATGCTCCCAGCGCGCGAACGGCACCAGGCGATATTCATTGTGATCCCAGAGCGTGTACGCGCTCTGCACGTAATAGCCATAGAACTGCGACGGAATGGGATTCGGCGACCCGGGGTTCGACTCGTTCGCAATCGCCAGGTTGGAGATGGCGCCATGCGCGTAAAGCGCCGCGAGATCCCACCTCGCCGGCGTCCAGCGGACGTGACCTTCCCACAAGGTGACGCGTTGATTGCCGGGGATGGGCACGTTGGGAGGTGCCGCCACTTTCGCCGCATCGCCGCTGCTGATCGCGGCGCCCACCGTGAGGCCGGGCACGCCGTAATACCCGAGCGCGAGGTATTGGCTCAGGTGCTGCGCATTGGCGAGCGCGAGCTCCTGATGCGTGGCTTGCAAGGGCGCCGAGTCACTGTCCTCGAGATCGAGCGCCGTGGTGTACAACGGAAACTCCGGCGCGAAATTCCATTTGGACAGATCGAACCCCGTGGTAAGTCCGACATTCCAGCCGAGGCCGAAGCCCGTATCGCCGTGCAGGTTCAGGCCCCCTTCGCGCCAGGTGCTCGGAATGATCAGCGTCTCGACGAAATTACGCTGCACGCCGTAGAAATTGGTGGGCTCGTGATGCTCGTTCAAGAATCCGAACGGCATCAGAAAGAGCCCGGCGCGCAGCGCCACGGCATCGTTCAGCTGCCGATCGATGTAGAACTGCTCCACCTCGAACTCGCCGGGATCGCTCGCGGATGCGACCGCATGCTCCACCTCGAATTCGGAATTGAACTCCGTCCGGCTGTCGAAGGTATACCCGATACCGAACACCGCGCGCGCGAGATCGGCCTGCGTCTGGTTCGGATCGCTCGTCGGGTGCGTGTAATAGATCTCTCCATACCCCCAGAGCTTCAGGCCCCCGAACGGCGAAGCCCCGTTCGCGGCCATCACCGGCCCCGGACTCGCAGGCGGCACCGGATTGGAGGACGGCGGGACCGGATTGGCGGCAGCATTCGCGGGACTTGGCACGGCCGGCGTAGGCACGGCCGGCGTAGGCGCGGCCACCGGGGACGCCTGCGCCATCTGGCGCTCCAATGCCTGCTCGCGCTCGAGCAGGCGCCGGTTCTGGTCGGCGAGCGCCTGGAGCTGCGTCTGCACCGCCTGGAGTTGCCGCGTGAGCGCATCGATCTGTTGCTGCTCACTCGCCACCGGCTGCGCCAAGGCGGCACTCGCCGAACACAGCGTCAGGGCGATCGACCCCAGCCAACGTGTCGCGCTTGCCGTGGGCACTCGGTCTGTATTGGGCGTCATGGGCGGCTTCCTTGAATGCTGCTGGTCGATGCAATGGGCTGGCACTGCGCGGGGACTTGATAGCTCTGTGGATTGGAGGGATCGAATCCGTCGGTGAGCGTGCAGAGGAATGCGACGATGTCGTCGATCTCCTGCGCCGTCAGGGTCGGCGCCTGTCCACCGCCGAACGTCGGCGGCGTGTACGGCACCTCGCCGATATTCACGTTGGCGTCGTAGGCCACCGGCAGGTCGTTGTACTCGTACAAGTCAGGCGACCCGCTCGCAGTGAGATAAAAGGTGCCGCCGGACATATAGGGATTTCCGCCGGCGCCGGCCGCCACCGGATTCGGGTTGTTGCCCGCGTCGTTATTGATATCGCGGGTGACGTACCACTCGAGCACCTGATGCAGCGTCTGAAACACGCCGTTGTGAAAATACGGCGCGGTGACCGCGACGTTGCGCAACGAAGGTACCTTGAAGAATCCGCAGAGGGCGGTGGTCGCCGACAAGCTCACCCGCGCGTCGGCATCGCCGGGCGCGGGCGCAAAAGGCCCGCACAAGCCCATGTCGTAGTACGCGTACTCCGCATCATCGGGGACGTCCACGAGGGCGGGCATCGTCAGGAGCGGCGCGCCGTCGACGGGACTTACCGACCCGGGAGTGTTCGCCGGTATGTTCCAATTGCGCGGAATACCGACGTTGTCGTAGGTGAAGTCGGTGAAGAGCGCGTGGCTGTCGTAACCTTGCGCGTGGCTCGGGTGACACGCATTGCAATTGCCCTTGGCGGGATCGTTGAACAGATCGAGCCCGCTCTTCTCTGCGGCGGTGAGCTCGGCCTGCCCTTGCAACCAATAATCATATTTGCTGCTGAAAGGATGGAACGAGGGATCCTCGGTCTCAAAGGCCGCGAGCGCGAGACCCATGTCCTGAAGCGCGGCTTGCGAATCGTCGAGGATTGCCTCTCCGTACACCGCGACGAACGCTTGCAGCGTGGCGGGAGAGTTTCGCAGCCGGCTCACGACCTGCGCCGCATCCTGATTGGCCATCTCGAATGGCGTGACGAAGGGCAGCTCGGCTTGGGTGGCGAGAGAGGACGCCCGGCCGTCGCGAAAGAAGCCGCCCGTCGGACCATTCGTCAACGAGAAGGGGGGCGTGAAGGAGGCGTACGCGAGCGAGGGGGTGTTTCGAAACCCCGTTTGGTCCATGTTCGGACCGCCGAGGGGTACCGGCAGCCCGTGATCCGTGGCCGGGTCCGCGGTGAACCCGCGGGCCGGCACGTGGCAGGTGCCGCAGCTCTGCTTGCCGGATGCCGACAAGCTCGTGTCGAAGAAAATGGCCTTGCCGGCGATCGCCGCCGCGCTCGGGCCTTGATCCGACGGTGCCGCCGGACCGGTGTACGCCCCGCTGCCGCCGCCGCAGCCCGCCAGCGCCATCACCGTCAGTACCCCGCTCCCGTTCCGGAGCCATCGTCCGATATTGGCCGTCATCCGCTTTGGGCCCACGCCGGGCGCTCATAATGATATTGCGAATGATATCGAGAACGATTCGCATTTACAATGCAATGCCGAACGAGTCAGCCCGGCCAGGCCCTCGGCGGCGGTCGGCTAGGGCAAATCCTGTTCGGCGCCGAAGGTGCCCGGTGTGCCGGCCACCTGCAGGAGCACGCCCGGATTATTGGTGTACACCCCGTTCTGCAGCGGATGCGATACGCCGATGGGGACGATGATGTCGAGCAACCCGTCGCCGTTCACGTCGGCGACCGCGATCTCGGTGGCGCTGCTCACCGGATAGCTCGTTGCCGCGAGGAACGTGCCCGGCACGGCGGCCGACTGCAGCAGCACGTTCACCTCGGTGGACCCGCCGATGACGATATCCGGACGTCCGTCGCCGTTCACATCGGTGACCACGATCGACAGCGGAATGCTGTCGGCGGACAGCGGATAGCTCACCGGTGCGAGGAATGTGCCGGGAGACTTGGCATCCTGCAGCAGGATGTTGACCGTGGGCGGACTGCCGGCCGGACCCGGATCGGTGATCACCAGATCATTGAAGCCGTCGCCGTTCACGTCTGCAATCGCAATCAAATTGGCGCCCGTGATCCCCGGATCGATGCTCTGCGTGAAGACCGCGACGGGGGCGGCGTAAGTGATGCTGCTGGCGGCGCCGGTGTGCAGCAGCACTTTGACGCCCACCGAGTCGGTGAGCGCGACGTCCGGAATCCCATCGCCGTTCAAGTCGCCGACCGCCACCCAGTTGGCGCCCCCGGAATACAGGCTCACGGGGCTCGCGAAAGTCCCCGGCGAGGTCTGGATGAACAGCGAGACGTTGAAATCGGCGGACACCAGGTCTTGGAGCCCATCCTTGTTCATGTCCCCGATCGCCACCTGCGAAGCGCCGGGTGACGACAGCATCACCGGCGAGCCGAACGTGCCCGGCGCGTTGGGGTTGGCGAGGAACACGGTCAGTGTGCCGTCGTCGAAGCTTGCAGAGACGACGTCGAGCTGTCCATTGCCGATGAGATCGGCGCTTGCGAGATACAGGGGGTCATCGCCGTCCGGCGTCAGTGCCGGTGTGCCGAACGACCCGGCGCCGGTCGAGGGATAGATCTTGAGATAGCCGGGATTGTCTTGCGGATAATAAACAACGGTGCTGGTCGCAATCACCGAGGTGTGGCCGTTGCCGTTGAAGTTCCCCGCCACCACGCCTCTCGCCACCTCGCTCGGCGGCCCGGAGGGGTAGCAATTCCCACACCAGTTGTTGTCGTCGCAGCTCGTGAGAATAGGCGCCGCCAAGAGCAGCGCGCAGCCGAGCGCAATGGAGCGGGATCGAGTCGCGGCCCAGTCGCTCAAATTCGTGTGAGACATGACAGCACCTCCCTAAACCGAGCCCTCACCTACCCCAACGGTCACCCCTGTCGCAGGTTGACGTCAGGCGATCTTCGCCGTCATCGCGGGAGAAATCCAGCCGGCCAAGGTATGGCCGTCGATGAGCTCAATTGCAGTATGCCGGGCGAAGTCGCGCGCCTCCGGCGCGAACTCGCCGGCGGTCACCACGTAGCCGCCGTGTGCCCCCACCGCGGTTACGACGCCGTTCAATTCCCGTACCAGCGACAAGCTGATTTCGGGCTTGGCCCAGTGTTTGCACTGGACCAAGAATCGCTCTTCGCCGCGGGTGAGCGCAAGATCCGCCGTGCCGCCGACGGTGCGGGCGCCGAATCCCGTCACTTTGAACCCCCTGCGCCGGAATGCATCGCCGATCAGCCGCTCGAACTCTCGCCAGCTCATGGCCCCAATGCCCAATGCCTGGGCGTTTACCTTCGCGACGGATGAGCGGGATTTCATTCTATGGAGATTCGGACAGCGCAAGGATGGGCGATAACGACGTGCGCACATTGGCGCACGACGCGGGGAAAAAAACGAACACGGTCACAGCCGCGACAAAAGAGCGCTTGGCAAGTCCCTCAAGAGCCGATCACCCAGACGCTCACCGCGATCACCACGACGGAAAGCGCCCGCACCCACGTGACCCGTTCGCGCAAGACCAAGGCACCGAGCACCATGCCGAACACGATGGAGGTCTCGCGCACCGCAGCCACCGCTGCGATCGGCGCCCGCGTCATGGCCCAAAGCGCCACCGTATAGGATGCGAGCGAGCAGGCGCCTCCCACGATGCCCGGCAGAAGCTGGGCGCGCAGCGTCTCGGCGCGCCGCCCGCGATACCGCACGCAGGCGATGGCGACCCAAGGCACGCCGATGAACAGAAACAGCCACAGGCTGTACGCGACGGGCGCGCCGGACCTACGGCCGCCGACGCCGTCGATCACGGTGTACGTGGCGATGATGAAGGCGTTCAGTATCGCCAGTGCCGTGGCCGCGCCCGACTGATTCCGGTTCCGCGCGTCGAAGATGAGAAAAATATCGCGCCCGAGAGAAGCCCGACGCCGATCCAGACGTTGCGCGACAGATGCTCGCCGACGATGAACGTGCCGGCGAGCGCGACCAGGAGCGGGGCCGTACCGCGCATGAGCGGATATGCATGGCTCAAGTCGCCGACGCGATAGGCGGCGGCCAGGATGAGTCCATAAAGAAGCTCCGTCACCGTCGATGCTGCGAGGTAAGGCCAGCTGGACGGCGCCGGGTGAGGCAGAAAAGGCAGCGCGAGACCGGAGAGTACCCCGGAAGTGATGTAAACGAGCGCCGTTGCCGCCTGCTTGTCGCCGCTCGCCTTGACCAGCAGGTTCCAGCTCGCGTGCAACAGCGCGCCCAACAGCACGAGCAGCAACACGCCCAGGCTCAACGGCCGATGGCTCCTCTGCCGGCGGCAAGCAACGGCCTGCGCAAATTGGACTCGAAGTCGCTCAAGACGCGCATGTTACCCGAGCATCGTGCGGCGTTTCACTCAATGTGTGCCACGACAGGCGTCGATCCGAGGGTCACTCGACACCCAACGTGCCGCAGCGGCTCGCCGTCGTACAATGCAGCCATGTCCAAGGACACCGATCGATTGCCATGGGTTTAGCAGCTGCCGCCGGGCCGCCCGCGGGCAATGAGAGGCGGATGAGCCGCCCGCACCCGCGAGCCGCGCGTCCGTAATCGTGGTAAAACCCTCGCTCGTCGACTCATCACAAGGCTCCTGCATGTCTAATTTCAGATCTGGATTGGCGGCCCCATCCGTGCTTGCGCTGCTCGTCTGCCTCGCCGCCGCACCGCACGCGCGCGCAGCGGGCGACGCACCGCCAGCCGCCGCCGGTACCGCTTCGCCCGCGCCCGCCGCACCTGCCCCAGCGTCGCCGGCGCCCGCCGTACCCTCGATCTCGCCCCAATACGCCGAGCTCGCACGCCGACTCGCCAAAGCGCTGCCCGAATACACCATCGAGCACATCTCGCCAAGCGGCGTCGAGGGGATCGTTGAAGTGCTGATGCAGGACAACCACATCATCTACAGCGATTCTTCGGGCAAGCACCTGTTCAACGGACATCTCTTCGATCTCGATACGCATGAGGATCTCACCGAGCGGCGGCTGGAATCGCTGACACGGATCGATGTGAAGCAATTGCCTTTGGCCGATGCCTTCGATGTCGTGCACGGCGACGGCAAACGTCAGCTCTATCTCTTCGAGGATCCCGATTGTCCGTACTGCAAGAAATTCGAGGAACAGCTGCCGAAGATCAACAACGCGACGTTCCATGTCTTTCTGTATCCGCTGACCACCATCCATCCCCACGCCTACGAGCATGCGCTCGGCATCTGGTGCTCGAAGGACCGGCAAAAGGCCTGGAACGACAAGATGCTGAAGGGCATCGACCCGCCCGCCGCCAAGTGTGCCAACCCCATCGACCGCAATCTGACACTGGGCGAGAAGCTGCGCATCGACGGGACGCCCACCATCGTGTTCTCCGATGGGCGCGTACGCGCGGGCATGATGTCGGCGGATGAGCTCGAGCACATGCTCGCCGGAGGCTGACGCGCGGGATTTTTGCGGCCATTATCGGGGGACTCCTTGAGATCAGCCGCACACCCGGGCGGTTTCCTCCATGAAATATTGAAGCGCCGCTGCTAGGATAGGCGTCGTGCTCGACGCCGACGAAGAAGCCTCATTACGCGACGCATGCTGGGCAAGTCTGATCGAAGCGAACGAGAAGCTCGTCATCGAGTCCCACTGCGGCGAGGACGCGCTCGAAAAACTCTCCCGGCTGCCGCACATCGATTTGCTGATCACGGATCACCTCATGCCATCGATGAGTGGACCGGAGCTCGCGCGCGCCGTGTTGAATTTGCCCTCCGATTTGCCGCACCTCGAGAAGCCGTTCTTGCAGGACGACCTCGCAGCCAATATCGCCCGCTCGCTTAGCTTGCGCGCATGAGCCCTCCCGCGGCGCTCCTCGAGCGACTGCGCACCGCTCACCGGGTGGTGATTCTGACCGGCGCCGGAGTCTCGCAGGAAAGCGGGATCCCCACATTTCGCGATCGTCAAACGGGCCTGTGGAGCCGCTTCGACGCCGCCGAGCTTGCAACGCCGGAGGCGTTTCACCGCGACCCGGCGCTCGTCTGGGGCTGGTATGAATGGCGGCGCGCCGCCGTCGCGCGCGCCGTACCGAACGCCGCCCATCATGCCATCGCGAAGCTTGCGCGCAAGGTGCCCGAGCTCACGCTCGTGACCCAGAACGTCGACGACCTGCACGAACGCGCCGGCAGTCCGTCGGTGCTGCATCTGCATGGGCGGCTCGCCCATCCGTCTTGCGAGGCCTGCCGCCGACCGCATACGTTTTCAGCCAGTCCCCTGGCGGAGGCGCAAGGTCGCGCGATCGAGCCGCCGCGATGCACGGCGTGCGGCGCGCGCGTACGGCCCGGGGTCGTCTGGTTTGGCGAGGCGTTGCCCGCGGCGGAATGGGAGGCCGCGCAGGCTGCGGCCCTGCAGGCCGATCTGTTTCTCTGCATCGGCACCTCCTCGCTCGTGCAGCCGGCCGCCTCCCTCACCCCCCTTGCAGCGCGCGCCGGCGCCGTGACCGTGCAGGTGAATCCGAATTCAACCGGTATCGAGGAGGCGGTGACCTATTCGCTGCGGGGGGCGGCCGGCACGGTGTTACCCCTGCTGCTCGAGCGCGCCTGGCCGGGCACGTAGCAGGCGGCATACCCTGCGGTGCTGCGCGTTCGCCATTGGGAATCTTTAGGCCGCAAGCGATTCAACCCGTCAGTGGTTCCGGCGGCCGCGCGATCCTCTACAATCGCGCACCAGCTATGCGCAACCCGACTTTCTCGTTGACGGCGCCTCGCTCGCCGTCGAAAGACCGCTTGCGCGGGATCGTATCGATGATCGCCGCGGTATTTGCCTTTTCCATCATGGATTCCCTGCTCAAGCGCCTGTCCTCGAATTACGGGCCCATGCAGGTAGCCTGCATGCGCTGCCTTTCCTCGCTCGCGCTGCTCGCGTGCGCGATCACGTTCCAGCGCAGCTGGCCGCGAGTGCGGGCGGCGCAGCCGCTGCTGCACCTCGGCCGCGGCGCGCTCGGCATCGCCATGCTCGGCTGCTTCGTCTATGCAGTGCACCGCCTCACCCTGGCACAGACCTATTCGCTGTTCCTGGCGGCGCCGCTCCTGATGACTGCTCTTTCCGTGCCCATGCACGGTGAGGTGGTCACCGCTCGGCGCTGGCTCGCGATTGCTTGTGGCTTGGGCGGCGTGCTCATCATCCTGCATCCCTGGAGCAAGGGCTTGGTATCCCTCGCGGCCGCCGCGGCGGCTGCGATCGCGACGATCTGCTATTCCCTGTCCGCGTTGACCGTGAGGTCGCTCGCCGCGCGCAACTCGAGTCTTGCGACCATCTTTTGGAATTTCACCCTCGTCGGGCTCGGCTCCGGTGCCCTCGCCTTGTTTGATTGGCGCCCGGTGCCGCCGGCCGATTGGCCCTGGCTCGGTGCGATCGGAGTCGCCGGCGCTCTCGGTCAATACTGGATCACGGATGCATTCCGCCGCGCGCCGCCCGCGGTCGTCGCGCCGTTCGAGTACACCTCGATCCTGTGGGCTTTCGCAATCGACTGGATCTTCTGGTTCGCCACACCGTCCGCGAGTTTGATTGCCGGTGCCGCCGTCGTGATCGCCAGCGGAACTTACGTGATATGGGACGAGCGACGTTCGGCGGACCTGGCCCTCATCTCGGCCAGCCCGCCGCCCTGAACACCGGCCGGCGCCGGGATGATCTCAGCCCGACTGGCTCCGCGACGCGAAATCGCGCGCGCGGCAATCGGAAGCCGGCTCGCCGGCGTAGCCGACGCGCTGAAAGCCCGTGAGCCGGATGCTGCTGAAGCCGGTTTGGTTTCGGAAGCGATATGTGGAAAGGCTCAGCAGATGCTGCGCGTCGGCGAAACTCGCCAGAACGAGATAATCGAACCGCGTCGGGCATTTCTCGGCGCCGCCGAGAACCGTCCCTGCATCGAGCACGGGTTGCGCGGACTCCCCACCCGCCTGCCGGCCCTGACCGAAGGCGGGCGGGAATCCCATCATCAGTAGCGTCAGCAGGACGGCCGGACGGCTGACGACTGCGTTCCCCATGAAATCTCCCAGCGCGTCTATAGGCGGCCCGCGACCACCAGCACGAGCAGAATGATGACCACGAGACCGAGTCCGCCGGAGGGGTAATAGCCCCAACCCGAGCTGTACGGCCAGGTCGGCAGTGCGCCGATGAGCAGCAAGACCAAGAGGATGAGCAGGATGGTGCTTATTGACATGTTCTTCTCCCAGCGCCAAGCGCGTTGATTGCGATCTGCAATGCGAACGGGGCGTAAGACTAACCCTGCCTCTCGATGCAGGGCAGCAGCGCCCGCGCGATAGACGCTGTAGGGGCTCTCCTACCCGGACGGCTGTTTGGCGCGAACAGAGCGCGTCCAATACCAGTAGAACGGCAGGCCCAGCACGAGCGCCGCCATTCCTTGGAGCGCCTGACGGGGCGTCGCCACGAACGTGTTGATGAGAAGCACCACCGTCACAAGCAAGAACACGGCGGGAATGACCGGATAGCCCGGAGATCGGTAGGCCCGCGGCTGATCACGCAACGTGCGCCGGAATATGAACAGCGCACCGGCCACCAGTCCGTAGAAAAGCCAGGAGGCAAATATCACGGAATCCGTCAGTGTGTCGTAGGTGCCCGAGACGGCCAGCAGGCTCGCCCATGTGCCCTGCGCGATCAGCGCGCGCACGGGGACCGATCGGCCGGAAAGCCGCGCGAGGCTCCTGAAGAACAGCCCCTCGCGCGCCATGGCGAATGGAATGCGCGAGTTCGACAGAACGCTCGAGTGCAGGGAACCGAATGAGGAGATCATCATCGCCACCGCGGTGAACGCGACCGCGACCGGACCCAGAAAGCGCTTGCACACCTCGGTGGCGACGGAGGAGATTTTCGGAACACTCGCGATTTCCAACGGGCTGAGCGCGTAGAAATAGGAGGCATTGACGAACAAATACAGCGCCGCGACCACCAACGTGCCGCCGATGAAGGCCCGCGGAAGATTGCGCTGCGGATCGCGAATCTCTCCCGCCAGCGGCGCGACGTTGTTCCACCCGTCATAAGCCCAGAGCGCGCCCAGCATGGCTGCTCCGAAGCCGGCGAAGCCGCCGCGCGCGCTCACCGCCACATCCTCGCACGTGCCGCCCGTGCCCGACGCGAGAAAGTGATGCCAGTCGCCGGAGGCGAACAGGAACGCACCGACGCCCACCGCGAGCACGAGGAGGAGCTTTGCGAGCGTGACGGCGAGCGCGGTGCGTCCGCCGGTCGCCACGCTCGCGCAATTGATGAGGGTCACCACCCAGATGGTCGCGACCGCCACGACGGTCGTTCCCTGCAGGGGCGGCAGGTGCGCGATGTGTGCATCCAAGTGCCAGCCGGCGAGCGCGCCGCCGAGTGCGACATTCATGAAAATGGCGAGGCCGACGGCCAGCGCGGCCTGCGCACCGGTTCGGAAAACGGCAAATGCCATCCATCCGAACAAATACCCGACGATGCGTCCGTAGGCACGACGCAGATAGACATAGTCGCCGCCGGCCTCCGGCATGAGCGCGGCAACTTCCGAGTAGCAAAAAGTGCCGGCGAGCGCGAGCAATCCGGCAACGATCCAGACCAGCATGACGAGCTTGGCGCTGCCGACATTGCATGTCATCACGCGCGTCTTCAGGAACACGCCGGCGCCGATCATGTTCGAGACGTTCACGGCGATCGCCGCCCACATCCCGACACCACGAATCAGCTGCGGGGCCGCCGCTTCAGCGCTAGTTTGAGTCATCCCTGGTGTAGTATCGGCGAAATGCCGCCGGACTACTTACGATTTTTGCCCTGGGTGTTCGCGCTCCTCATTCCCCTCGCACTCTACCGGCGGTTCCGGCGAAATTTCGGGCGGCAACTGCTGAGCCCGGGGCGCATGATCGTGCGCATCGCAATCTTGGGCGTCCTCGGCGTCGCGCTCGCTTGGCGGGGACGCTATGCGCTCGAGGAAATCGGCGGCCTGCTCGTGGGCATCGCGCTCGCGGCGTGGGGCGCGAGCCGCACGCGCTTCGTCAGCGAGAATGGCCGGCGCTTCTACATTCCGCACACCTACACCGGCATCGCGGTGTCGCTGCTGTTCGTCGGCCGGCTCGCCTATCGTTTCGTGCAGGCCGGGAATACCATGCCCGCGGCCGGGCCGCGGGCGATGGTGGTGAGCCCGTTGACGGTGGCAATCTTGTTCGTGTTAATCGGCTATTACGTGTGCTACTACAGCTGGGTGCTGTGGAAATCGCGGCACATCACGGCGGGTGATTTGGAAACCCCGCCGGCATCTCTACCTTGAGCGTTTAGATGGTGACCGAAAGCACCGCGAGCACCAGAAAACTCGCCCCAACAAGCAACACATTATGGCCCCAACGGGCAACTAGACTGATCATCGATATTCTCCTCTTCACTCTCCCATCGCACCTCGCGAGGGGATGGCTTACATGGGGGCGCAAGTTAACATTTCCAAGGTTTGCGGAGATTGAGCCAGGTCGCAGAACCGGCTGAAATGATGGAAAAACACGCCGCCGGCGGCCCGGCGGGAGTGATCACTGCCCCGTTTTGATGCGCGTCCAGACGCGGGTGCGGGCCCGCTCGTAATCGGCGCCGAGCTCGAGCGGCAGGTACAGCCGGGCCCGCACCGCGGGCGGCGGATAGATCGACGGATCGTCCAAGATCGACTTCTCGACATAACGCCGCGCCGCGAGGTTGTCGTTCCCGTAATGGATGTCGTTGGTGACTTCCGCGATCACCTTCGGATCCAGGATGAAATTGAGGAACTTGTGGGCCGCCTCGGGGTGCGGCGCCGACGCCGGGATGAGAAAAGCGTTGTAGGTGATGTTCGAGCCTTCCTTCGGCAACGTGAAGGCAAGGTGCACGCCGGTCCCGTCCTCGCGCGCCCGCGCCTGCGCAACCGCATAGTCGCTCGACCACGCCACCGACAGGCACACATCCTTCGCCGCCAGTTGATGCCAGTAGTCGTTCGAATCGAACGTTCGGACGTACGGTCGCACCGCCATCACGAGGCGCTCCGCCGCCCTCAAGTCATCGAGATTCTGCGAGTTCGGGTCGCGGTGCAAATAGGCGAGCGCCAGCTCGATGACATCGTCGGCGGAATCCAGAAACGTCACTCCGCAACCGGCGAATTTCGAGATGACCGCGGGGTCGAACAGCATGGCGAGACTGTCGGTCGGCGCATCGGGCATGCGTGCCTTGATCTCATCGACGTTGTACACGAAGCCGTTCATCGCATGCAGATAGGGCACCGCGTAGCGATTGCCGGGATCGACCTGGGCCTGGATGGCGAGCACCTGGGGATCGATGTTTCGCAGGTTGGGCAGCTTGCTCTTGTCGAGCGGCAGGTACGCGCCCGCGCGAATCTGCCGGCCGTAAAACCCGGTCGTCGTGCTCACGATGTCGAAACCGGAATGGCCGACCATCAGCGTCGCCTCCAGAGTCTCGTTGGAGTCGTACGTCTGATAGACCACCTTGATGTGCGTCGTGCGCTCGAACTCCGCGATGGTTCGATAGCCGATGTAATCGGCCCAGTTGTAGATGTTGAGGACCTGCTGCGATTCCGGAGCGGCAGGACCCGAGCGCCCGCAGCCGCACGCGAGCAGTGCGGCCGCGATCGCGAAAGCGCGTTTAAGGGCGCGCGAGTTCAGTGCTCACCCAATCGTGGAACTGCCGGATGACATACTCCTCGGGCATGACCACGCCGCGTGCGTGCGGTTGGGCGTGCAATCCGCGCTGATTGACTTCGCAGATCTCGGCGTCTTCGGTCATCACCTGGTTGGTGAAATCGATCACGGGCTGCATGTCGAAGGTGGGCGCGGCGAGGGTCTGCGGGGAGAACAGATACTCGACGCGCAGCTCCGTACGCTCGGGCGCGAGCGGCCTCAGCCGCACCACCCGCACATAGTCCACGTGGCCGACGATGAACATCGAGGGCAAGCCCGTCACATACACGTGACCCAGCTTGCGATCCTCCTCCGTGAGATCGGCGAACGGAATCCCGGTCGACCGGCCGTCGGTCGACCAGGTGGCCGCCCCCTCGCGCAATCCGCCCTTGTACCTGGGGTCGGCATCCGCCGCGTGGCGGCTCCATTCCGGATCGTCGCGCTCCTCGAGCAGGCCACGCCCGTAGATGGGAACGAGGCTCGAGAGCTTGGGATGAACGCCCGGACAATGCAGGCATTCGTTGTAATTCTCCCAGAAGATCTTCCAGTTGCACTCGATGCTCTTCGTCAGGACGTGCCCCACCTCGAGATTCTCCAAGGGCCACGCATCCAGCCGACTCGGGGGGAGATCGAAGGAGCGCTCGAAGGCCGGCGGATTGTCCGTCAACGACACGAAAATGAACCCCCGCCACTCGTGCACCGCGACCTTGTAGAGCGGATAGTCCGCCACATCGAAACCGTCCGCATGCAGTTTCGAGGAGGTGCGCAGGAGCTCGCCTTGCAGGTTGTAGACCCAGGCGTGGTAGGGACACACGATTGCGGCGGATCGCAGCGAGCCCGCGCTCTCGTGGCACAGCTGCGCGCCGCGATGGCGGCAGGTGTTGTGGAAGCCTTGCAGGATCCCCGCATCGTCGCGCACCAGCAGGATGTTCTGATCGCCGATTGAAAAACGCCGGAACGCCCGCTTCGCCGCGACCTCGCTCGAGCGGCCGACGTAGAGCCAGTTGCGATACCAGATGCGCCTAAGCTCCATCTCGTAGCGGCGCGCATCGAAGTACGCCTCCGCGGACAGTCCCTCCGTGAGCTCGGTCAGGCCGTTGTAGTGCGGCGTCTTTGCATCCGGTGTGCCCAGCATGGATCTCTCCTCCAGTTCTTTCAGGCGCGCATCAAGGAACCGCTCGGATCGAAGGGCGGCTCTTTCAAGGGCTGCGCCGCGCGCCGCTCGCCGATGATCTCGATCTCGAAGCCGGAAGTGGCCGCCGCGAGCTCCGCAGGTACGTAGCCGAGCGCGAGGGAAGCACCGACACGGTGCCCATAAGCACCCGAGGTCACCCAGCCGACTGGCTTGCCGTCGTGCCATATCGGCTCATCGCCGATCGCGTCGGCGTCGGTGGCCGACACCTTGAAGCATTGCAGCCGAAGCGCCCCGCCCGTCGCCTTTTCCGAGACGGCGGCCGCACGTCCGATGAAATCGGGCTTGTCGAGCGCCACGAAGCGGCCGAGTCCGGCTTCGAACGGGCCATAGATTGGACGAAACTCGCGCGCCCAGGAGCCGAACCCCTTCTCGATGCGCATGGCATTGAGCGCGCGGCCGCCGAACAGTTTGAGCCCATGATCACGCCCGGCGTTCATCAAAAGATCGTAAAGCGCCCGCTGATATTCCGAGCTCACCCAGAACTCGTAGCCGAGGGCGCCCGTGAAGGACAGCCGTCCCACATAGGCCGGCACCATGCCGATCTCCAGGCGCCGAAACGCCATGAACGGAAACGCGGCCGTGCCGAGGTCGCCGCGCACCAGGCCCTGCAGCAGCGCTCGCGCGTGCGGACCGGCAATCGAGAGTCCCGTGTATTGCATGGCGCAGGGTCTGATGGTCACTCCCGCGGGAGGCGCGTGGCGTTCGAACCAGCGCATATAGTACGTCTCGGCCGCGTAGGTGCCGATGAGAAAGAAGTGGTCCTCGGCGAGCCGGCAGAGCGTGAAGTCTCCGATCAGCTTGCCGCGCTCGTTCAGCATCGGCGTCAAGGCGATGCGGCCCAGCGATGGCACGCGATTCGCCATCACACGCGACAGCCATTCGGCGGCCTTTGCGCCACGCACTTCGAATTTGCCGTAGTTGGAGATCTCCAGGAGGCCGACCGCATCGCGGACCGCGCGACACTCCGCCGCCACGTGCGCATGCGCGTTCGAGCGCCGGAAGCTCACTTCGTCGTGCGCCTCCTGCGCCGTCGGCGCGAACCACAGCGGATGCTCGAGCGCGCAGTAATCGCCGAAGACCGCGTGCTCGGCCTCGAGCCGCTCGTAGATCGGCGTGGTGCGCAGGGGCCGGGCCGCCGCCAACTCCTCGTTCGGAAAGCGGATGCTGAAGCGGCGCGAATAGTTCTCCCGCACCTTCGCGTTGGTATAGGCGAGCGTGGTCCAATCCCCGTAGCGGGCGACGTCCATGCCCCAGACATCGGCCCCGGGGTCCCCGTCCACCATCCAGCGCGAGAGCGCAAGGCCCACGCCGCCGCCCTGACTGAAGCCCGCCATCACGCCGCACGCCACCCAGAAGTTCCGCAGCCCGCGAATGGGGCCCACCAGCGGATTGCCGTCGGGTGCAAAGGTAAACGGTCCATTCACCACTTTCTTGATCCCGGCCGGCTCGAGCGCCGGGAAATGCTCGAACCCGACCGCAAGGCTCGGCGCGATGCGCTCGAGATCGTTCGGCAGCAGATCCTGCCCAAAATCCCAGGGCGTGGTTTGCGGCGACCAGGGGACCCCGGCCCGCTCGTAGGTGCCCATGAGCATCCCGCCACGCTCCTGGCGCAGGTAGATCTCACCCTCGAAATCGATGGCGTGGAGCTGCTCCTTCTTGCCGGCGAGTTCGGGCATGTCGCCGGTGATCAGGTATTGATGCTCCATCGCGAGCACCGGCAGCTCGAGCCCGACCATGCGGCCCACTTCGCGCGCCCACAGACCCGCCGCATTCACCACGTGCTCCGCGTGCACGTTGCCCTTGTCCGTGATGACGTCCCAAGAACCGTCTTGGCGGGCCTGCAAATCGGTGACGCGCGTATGACGGACGATTTCCGCACCGCCGATCTGTGCTGACTTGGCATAGGCATGCGTGACGCCATAGGGGTCCACGTGTCCCTCGATGGGATCGTACATCGCGCCGACGAAATGCCGCTTGTCCATCAGCGGGAAGAGCTTGGCGGCCTCGTCGACGGAAATGATCTCGAGCTCCATCTTGAGATAGCGGCCACGCGCTTTGGCCATCTTCAGCCAGTCGAGCCGCTCGCGGGTTCCGGCGAGCATGACGCCGCCGGTGATGTGCACGCCGCATGATTGACCGGAGATCTGCTCGATCTCCTTATAGAGCTGGATGGTGTACTGCTGGAGCTTGGCGACGTTCGGATCGCCGTTCACGGTGTGCATGCCGCCGGCGGCGTGCCAGGTGGAACCGGAAGTGAGCTCCGCCCGCTCGATGAGCAGGACATCTTTCCACCCCGCCTTGGTGAGGTGATAGAGAACGCTCGTGCCGACGACACCGCCGCCGATCACGACGACTTGCGCGTGAGTCTTCATTGATTGGATACCGCCAGATGCAGATTGGGCGCGACGGCGCCCGTGGTATTGCCGAAACGCTCGATCAACCACGACCGGAACAGGGCGATCGCCGTATCCGAAAGTCCCTCGGGATGGGTCACGAGGTAATAGCCGAAACCATCGTCCAGCACGTTGTCGAACGGCCGGACGAGCCGGCCGGAGCGGATATAGTCCCCGAACAGGTAGTTGTCGATGAGCGCGACACCCTCGCCGCTCAACGCGTACTGAACGGCCAGCAGCGCGGTGTCGAATACCAGACCCCGCTCGACGTTGAGCGCGTGCAGCCCCGCGAGATGCGCAAATTGCGTCCACAGATAATGCCGAGGCAAGTCGGAGAGGCGCACATGGATCAACTCGTTCGCCTCGATGAATTCGGTGAGACTTTTGCCCTTGTGGCGCTCGGCCACCGAGGGATGGCACAGCAGGCTCTGCCGGACGGGCCACAACAGATCCCGTACCAGGTCGGTCACGGTCGGTTTCGAATACACGACCGCGACGTCGACCTCGTTCAGCGGCGGCCCCACGCCATAGGGGCTCACCAGGTCGATCTCGACGTCGGGGGCGATCTGGCGAAAGTCCCGCAGGATCGGCACCGCCAGATGCGCGGCGAACGTCGGCGGCATCTGCACCCGCAGGGTGCGCACCGGGCTCACGCCCTCATTGCGGATGTCGTCGAGCGCGAACTCCAGCCGATCGAACGATTTCATCACCGCGGTGAGCAGATGCTGGCCGGCCTTGGTGAGCACGAGCGCATGCGGGCGGCGCTCGAACAGCTGCACGCCGATCAGCTTCTCGAGCGCGATCACATGCCTCGACAAGGCGCTCTGCGAGATGAGGAGCGCGTTCGCCGCGGCCGTGAAGCTCAGATGCTGCGCGACACCCTCGAACGCGCGCAACGCGTTCAACGGCAACCAGCGGCGATCCATCGAAGTCCTCGCCATACCTACCGCGGCCTTAAGGCGACCATGCCTTGGTGTAGCCGATCGCGCGCTTTTGATCCTCGATGATGGTGCGCGAGGCGAGCCACAGGTGATAGGCCGCCCAGAATCCGCTCGGGGCGAGAATCAGCAGCGCCAGGCGCAGCGAAGCCGCGTCCACACCGCCCGGACCCGCGAACCAGTCGCTGAGCGCGCCGACGGCCTGCGGCGCGACCACGATATTCAAGATGTTCGCGACCAAAAGCGAGATCGCGATGAACATGTTGCGCATGTGGCAGGGCGAGAGATTGTTGAGCAGCCCGAAGCACGGACCGATGTAGAAGTAGATCGCGGGAATGAACATCCAGAACATGAGCTTGCATACGAAGAGCGAATGCGTCCAATACGCGACGATCGAGGGGATGGTGGCGAAGGCGATGCCGGCGGCGAGCAGCCACACCACGCGCCGCGGATCGGCCATGCGCGGCCGCGACAGGATCCAGGCGGTGCCGATCGTGGCGAGCGAGCCGCCGATGAGATGGATATTGCCGGTAACCGCGCCTGCCTGACCGACGTCCAGATGGTAGGCGCGCTGCAAAAAAGTGGGTGTCCACCAGATCAGGCCCCAACCCCAGAGCGCGCACAGGCCGCCGCCCACCACCACGTGAAAGGCCGCTTTCTGTTGCCACAGGAATTTGAGCGACTGGCGCAGCGATGGCCGCAGCTCGTCGAGCACGCCGTCGAGACGGCCGCGTACCGGCTCGCGCACCGTGAGATAGACGAGGATGCCCATGATCAGGCCCGGGACGCCGAGCGCGATGAAAGCGGCGCGCCAGTTGTAGAGATGCGCGACCTTGCCGGCGAAATCCGCGCCGAGGTAGGCGCCGATGGGCGCGCCGAGGGCGAGCACCGTCATCGCCATGGGGCGCCGGTCCGCCGGGAAATAATCCGACACGATGGCGGTCGAGGGCGGCGTGCCCCCCGCCTCGCCCACCCCGACACCGATGCGCCCGAGCAGGAACTCCAGATAGTTGCGCGAGCGTCCGCAGAGGATCGTGAACGCCGACCAGACGACCAGGGATATCGCGAGGATGTTGCGCCGGTTCATCCGGTCGGCGCACCAGGAAATCGGAATCCCGAAGGCCACGTAGAACAGCGCGAGCGGCGTGCCGGTGAGGAACGCGACGCCCTTGTCGCTCAGATGAAGCTCCAGCCGGATGGGCTCGAGCACGGTGGATACGACATAACGATCGGCGATGTTGATGGCGTAGATGAGACAGGTGAGGATCAGCACGTACCAACGCAGGATCGACGGCGGCGACCGCGCTTCGGTGATATCGATGGTGGTGCTGCTCAAACCCGGACACCCCGTGCCTGCAATCCTCCGCACCATACATGTTTCGCCCGCGATATGCGACGGCCCGCGCGCGGGCCTAAAAATGACATGGGTGAATCGCGAAATGGCATAGCGCACCCCGCCGGGAGTATTAAGCTGCGCGGCGTGGAGAGCTTCGACTACATCATCGTCGGCGCCGGGACCGCAGGATGTGTGCTCGCGGACCGGCTGTCCGCCAGCGGGCGCAATCGGGTTCTCGTGCTCGAGGCCGGCGGCTCCGACGCGCGCTTCTGGATCAAGGCACCGATCGGCTACGGTTTCACGTTCGCCGATGAGCGCGTGAACTGGAAATATCAGGCACAGGGCAGTCCGGGGCTCAATGGCCGCGGCATGTATTGGCCGCGCGGCCGGGTCGTGGGCGGATCGAGCTCCATCAACGCGCTGGTGTACTGCCGCGGGATGCCGGGTGATTTCGACGACTGGCGGGACCTCGGCAACCCGGGGTGGGGCTGGGAAGAGGTGCGGCCGTACTTCGAGCGACTGGAGCGCCGCGTTGCGCCCGACGGGCGGGCGCGCACCGAGGGCCCGGTCGACGTCAAGGACGTGACTCCCTATCTGCACCCGATGCGCAAGGAGTGGCTCGAGGCCGCGGCCGAGCTCAAACTTCCCGTCACCGCCGATTTCAACGGCCCGAATCCCGAGGGCCTCGGCTGCTATCAACTCAATGTTCGCAACGGCCGCCGCTGGTCGGCCGCCGACGCCTTCCTTCGCCCCGCATTGAAACGCCCTAATGTGAAGCTCGAGACCGGCGCGTGGGCGAGCAAGCTGCGCTGCGAGGGAAGGCGCGTGTCGGGCGTGGAGTTCTTTCGCGATAACGAGCCGTGCTTTGCGCGAGCCGATCGCGAAGTCATCTTGTGCGCCGGCGCCGTCAACTCGCCGCAGCTCCTGCAGCTCTCGGGCATCGGCCCGGGCAGGCTCTTGAGCGAGCACGGGATCGAGACCGTGCTCGACAACTCCGCCGTGGGCGGTCATCTGCAGGATCACCTCGCCGTGGTTTATTCCTTCAAGGCGGCGCGGCCGACCCTCAACGACGAGCTGCATTCGCCCGCGCGCCAGCTGCTCGCCGGAATGCGCTATTTATTGACGCGCCGCGGGCCGGTGAGCCTCAGCGTGAATCAATTCGGCGGATTTCTGCGCGCCGACCCGCGCGCGCGCCGGCCCGACGTGCAGCTGTACTTCAATCCGGTGACCTACGGGGCCGGCGATGCGGCGCGCAGCCGCATCACGGTCGACGCCTTCTCGGGTTTCTATTTATGCTTTCAGCCGACCCGTCCCACCAGCACCGGCCGCATCGATCTGGCGAGTGCCGACTTCCGCACCGCCCCGTGCATCGCACCGAACTATCTGTCCACCGAGAAGGACGTGAGCGACGTCCTGCATGGGGCGCGGCTGCTGCAGGCCATTGCCCGCACGCGCGCGATCCGCAGCCTCATCCGCGAGCCGCTCGAGCCCGACCTGCTCCGCATGAGCGAGCCCGATCTCATTGCCGACTTTCGCGCACGCGCCGCGACCGTCTATCACCCGGTAGGCACGTGCCGGATGGGACCGACCGCCGGAGGGCCAGGCGCGCAGGGCCGAAGCGCGCAGGGCCGAAGCCCGCAGGGCTTCGTGGTCGACGCCTCGCTTCGGGTGCACGGGATGGAGCGCCTGCGCGTCGTGGATGCCTCGGTCTTTCCCGCGGTCACATCGGCGAACACCAATGCGCCCACCTTGATGGTCGCGCAAAAGGCCGCCGATCTCATCGCGGCCGGATGACCTCGTGAAGCTCACCAGGACGGAGAACATATGAAGCTCGACAACTTGAAAGTTTTCGTGGTCGGCAACCCGCCTCCGGGCTACGGGGGCCGGTACTTCGTGTTCTTGAAGCTGCGAACCGCCTGCGGCATCGAGGGTGTGGGCGAGGTCTACGCCGCCACCTTCGGCCCGCACGTCATTGCCTCGATGATCGAGGATGTCTTCGCGCGACGCTTCCTCGGGCAGAACCCCTTTCATATCGAGGCGCTATGGCGCGAGTGCCATGGCTCGGGATTCACCTTGCGGCCGGATCTATCGCTCATGAGCGTCGTGAGCGGCCTGGAAATGGCATGCTGGGACATCATCGGCAAGGCGGTCGATCAGCCGGTCTATCAGCTGCTCGGCGGCCGGGTGCACGAGCGGCTGCGCACCTACACGTACCTGTATCCCGCCGCGGGAGAGACCGAGGAGTTCTACCACGACGCCGAGCGCTCGGCGACGCGTGCCGCGGAATACGTAGCGCAAGGATTCACCGGGCTCAAATTCGATCCCACCGGCGGCTACTCGGTCTACGATCCACGCCAGCCCACGCAGGAACAGATCGAGCGAACGGTGCGGCTCACACGCCTGGTGCGCGAGGCGGTCGGCGACAAGGCGGACCTCTTGATGGGCACGCATGGCCAGTTCACGCCGTCGGGCGCCATTCGTCTCGCGAAGCGCCTCGAGCCCTACGATCCGCTCTGGTTCGAAGAGCCGGTGCCGCCCGAGATGCCGGAGCAGATGGCGCTGGTCGCCCGCGGCACGAGCATTCCGATCGCCACCGGTGAGCGCCTCACCACCAAGTACGAATTCGCGCGGGTACTGGCCGCGGGCGCCGCCAACATCCTGCAGATGAATCTCGGCCGCGTCGGGGGTCTGCTCGAGGCGAAGAAGGTGGCATCGCTCGCCGAAGTGCACTACGCGCAAATCGCACCGCACTTGTACTGCGGTCCGGTGGTGGGTGCGGCCAACATTCAAATCGCCACCTGCTCACCGAACTTTTTGATCCTCGAAAGCATTCAGCAATGGGGCGGCTTTCACGCGAAGATTCTGAAAACGCCGATTCGTTGGGAGGCGGGCTTCGTCATTCCGCCGACCGCGCCCGGGCTCGGTGTCGAGCTCGACGAGGCGGTCGCGCTCGCGCATCCATACGCGGGCGATGGGTTGCATCTCGAGATGGAGCATCGGCCGCTCGGCTGAACAGGAACACCATGCGCTATGGATTCGTTGGCTTGGGTCATCTCGGGCGCCACCTCGCGGCCCATCTCGCCCGCGAGGGTTTCGAGCTCGGCGTCTTCGATCTCGATCGCTCCACCGCCCGTTCCGCGCTCGAAGCCGGTGCGCAGTGGGTACCCTCGGTCGCCGAGCTGGCGAGGGGTGTGGACGCGTTGATCACCTGCCTGCCTTCGCCGGCGGCGAGCATCGCCGTCATGAATCAGGCGCTGCCTGTCATGCGCTCGGGCAGTGCCTGGATCGAGATGAGCACCAACGACTTCGCCGAGATCGAGGCACTGGCGGGGCGGGCTCAAGCGGCGGGCATCGGCACCCTCGCCTGTCCCGTCACCGGCGGCGTGCATCGCGCCGAAGCGGGCGACATCACCGTACTGGTCGGCGGCCCGCAACAGCTGTTCGAGGCGCATGAACCGGCGCTGCGCGCCATGGGCGGCCGGGTCATCCACCTCGGCGGTATCGAGCAAGCGGCGGTCACCAAAGTGGTCACCAACATGCTCGCCTTCATTCATCTCATCGCCGCCGGCGAGGCCCTCATGCTGTGTGCGAAGGGCGGCGTCGAGCTGCGTGCCGCCTTCGATGCCATCGCCGCGAGCTCGGGCAACAGCTTCGTGCACGAGACCGAGAGCCAGGTGATCCTGAATGGCAGCTATGACATTGGTTTCACGATGGATCTCGCCTGCAAGGATGCGGGATTCGCGATCGAGTTCGCGCGCCGGTTCGGCGTGCCGCTGCGGCTCGCCTCGGTGATGGAGCAGACCTTCATCGAGGGACGTGCGCGCTACGGTGGGGCGGCGTGGTCGTCGATGATCGTCAAGCTCTTGGAGGATGCGGTCGGCACCTCGCTGCGGGCGCCCGGATTTCCCGCACGCTTGGGACCCGAGCACACCTGAGCCCCAATTTTTGCGCCTTTTGCAGCCGGACAACGGTTCGCCTATAGTTTCAAGGGCATCGCCCGCCACTACCGGATGTACGTCGAGTTGATCACCTCTCGGGATACTCCCTTACCGATCGAGACGCAGGTGCGGGAGCTGCGCGCACTTCTGGAGCAGCGGGAGTATTCAAGGGTGCTCGACGGTGCGCAGGAGCTCCTCAAGATCGTGCCCGAGAACCGGGACGCCTGGTATTGCGCTGCCGTGAGTCTGAGGTACCTCGAGCGCCTACCCGAGGCGCTCGCGACGCTCGAACGGTTGGAGGAGCTCCATCCCGATTTCAGCCGCCTGTACCAGGAGCGCGGCCACTGCTTCGTCGCACTGCGCCGCGCGGAGCCCGCGATTCAAGCCTTCATGCGCGCCACCAGCATCAACCCCTCGCTGCATGCGAGCTGGAACGCGCTCAAGGTTCTGTTCAAGATGACGGGCCGCCCCGCCGATGCCGATAAGGCCGCCGCGGAACTCGAAAAGCTCGCGACGCTGCCGCCGGAGATCGTGACGGCGATGAGCATGTTCGCCGATGGCGAGATCCATCCGGCGGAGAGCCTCGTCCGCAGCTATCTGTTGGCGCATGGCGATCACGTCGAGGGCATGCGGCTGCTCGCAAAGATCGGCATGAAGCTCGAGATCTATGACGATGCCGAGTTCCTGCTCGAGCAGGCGCTGCTGCTCGAGCCGGATTATCACGCCATGCGCTACGATTACGTGCTCGCGCTCCTCGAACGGCACAAGCACGTGCAGGCGCTCGAGCAACTGGACCGCTTGCTCTTGATCGAGCCCGACAATCGTGCCTACCGAATCACCCACGCGACCGCGAGCGTCGGCGTCGGCCGCCTCGAGCAGGCGATCGATGCCTATCGTTCGATCCTCGAGGAGATGCCCAAGGCGGCCGATCTGCATCTGTCGATCGCCCACGCCTTGAAGACGCTCGGCAGACAGCCCGAGGCGGTCGCCTCGTATCGCACCGCCTTCGAGCTGAGACCCGCCTACGGCGATGCGTACTGGAGCCTCGCCAATCTCAAAACCTACCGGTTTTCGAAAGACGATATGGCGCGGATGCGTGCGCAAGAGGAATCTCCCCGCACCGGGGAGGAAGACCGCTATCACCTGTGCTTCGCCCTCGGCAAGGCGCTCGAGGACTGCGGCGAGTACGCCGAATCGTTCCGCTATTACGAGCGCGGCAATGCGCTCAAGAAAGCCGCTCTGCGCTTCAATATCGAGACCATCGAGAATAATGCGAAGGCCCAGCGCACGATATGCACCCGGGAGTTCTTCGCGGCTCGGTCGGGATTCGGGAGCGATGCGATCGATCCGATTTTCATCGTCGGGCTGCCGCGTGCCGGCTCGACGCTGATCGAGCAGATTCTCGCCTCGCATTCGGAGGTCGAAGGCACGATGGAGCTCCCGAACATCCTGCGCTTCGTCGGGGACCTGCAGGGCCGGGATCCGGACACCCGCGACCCGCGCTATCCGGCCATCCTCGGACGCCTCGGCGCGGAGGACTGTCGCAAGCTCGGCGAGAAGTACATTGCCGATACGCGCATTTACCGGACCGGCAAGCCGCGGTTCATCGACAAGATGCCGAACAATTTTCGCCACATCGGGCTCATGCACCTGATCTTGCCGAACGCCCGGATCATCGATGCGCGCCGCGAGCCGATGGCCTGCTGTTTCAGCAATTTCAAGCAGCTATTCGCTTCCGGTCAGGAGTTCACTTACAGTATTGGGGACATTGCGCGTTACTATCGCAGTTACTGGGAGCTCATGGAGCATTGGGATGCGGCATTGCCGGGGAAGATCCTGCGCGTGCAATATGAGAACGTGGTCGAGGACCTGGAGATGAACGTGCGCCGCATATTGGATTTCTGCGGTCTGCCTTTTGAGCCGGCGTGTCTGGAATTCTACAAGACCGAGCGCAGCATCCGTACCGCGAGCTCCGAACAGGTGCGCAGGCCCATTTTCAAGGAAGGTGTCGACCAATGGCGGCACTTCGAGCCTTGGCTGGGACCGCTGAAGACGGCGCTCGGCGGGTTGTGCGGCGCGGCGTGACCGGGGGGCAAATCATGTGATCGTCGATGCCGACCAACTCTAGAAACGATTGAGACAATAAAGACGAGGGATGAATGATGAATACCAATACGAAGCTGTGCTGCGCGATTGCGGCGATCCTGGGCGGCTCCTCCGCCGGCATCGCCTACGCGGGCCCGGCGACCGACACCGCGGAGGTGGGTACGACCCCCGCGAGCGACACCCTTTCCGAGATCACGGTCACCGCACAGCGTCGCACCGAGAATATCCAAGACGTGCCGATTTCAATCCAGGCACTCACGAGCGAAACACTCCAGCAGCTCAATGTCCAGACGTTCAACGACTATATCAAGTACTTGCCGAACGTCACGACCGCGAGTAACGGGCCGGGCCAGAACGAGGTTTTCATGCGCGGCTTGAGCGCCGGCTCGCAGGCAAGCCAGGGCAGCGGCTCGACGGGCTTGTGGCCCAACGTCGCGATCTACCTGGACAACCAGTCCGCTCAGCTTCCAAACCGCAACCTGGACATTTATGCCGCGGACATGAACCGGATCGAGGTTCTCGAGGGTCCGCAGGGCACGCTGTTCGGCGCGGGCGCCGAGGCCGGCGTCATCCGTTACATCACCAACGAGCCGAAGCTCGACGTCACCGAGGGGAACGTCAAGGCGGGTTACAGCGTCACGGCGCACGGCGATCCGAACAGCGATGTGACGGCGGTATTGAACGTGCCGCTGATCGAAGGCACCTTGGCCGTGCGCGGGGTGATTTACGACGACCAACGCGGCGGCTACATCGACAACGTGCCGGCGACGTTCACGCGCAAGAACACCGACCTCGGGATCGCGGTTGAAGGCTACGGCGATTATCCGGCCGGTTGCAACGCGGTGGGCGCGCCGCCCTGCCAGGTCCCACCGGGGAGCCCCGGGCTCCAGAACAGCAGCCTCGTGGGCAACAACATCAACTCGGTCGACTATCAAGGAATGCGCGTCGAGGCGCTGTACAAGATCAACGAGGACTGGAATGTGCTGCTCTCGCAGTCCTACCAGGACATGAATGCGCAGGGGGTGTTCTATCAGCAGCCGAATGCCTCCGATGGCGCTCCGCTCCAGCCGCTCGAGGTCACCTTGTTCAATCCGGCCTACGACAAGGACCGGTTCGAGAGCACCGCCTGGACCCTCAACGGCAAGTTCGCCGACATCAAGGCCGTCTATACCGGTGGTTACCTCGATCGTCATGTCGAGCAGCAAGGCGATTACACCAATTACGCCCGCGGCTTTTATGCCGACTATTATCAGTGCGTCGGCCCCTCCGAGGGCGTAGCCACCTCACGCTGCTACTCGCCGAGCGCCACCTGGCATTCGACCGAACAGAACGAGCATATGCAGCATGAACTGCGCTTCAGCACGCCGGATGAATGGCGCCTGCGCGCCATCGCCGGCGCCTTCTACGAGGACAACAAGCTCTACGATCAGACCGGTTGGATGTACAAGACCCTTCCGCCGTGCACGTCGAACGGAGCGCCGGGCACACCGGGCAACTCGGGCTGCTTGTCGAACGTCGGGACGTTCCCGGGCACCTACGTTCAAAATCCGGGGGTGCAGGGCGACAGCACGTCTTTCTATCAGGACCAGTTTCGCCAGACCAAGCAGACGGCCTTCTTCGCGTCCGGCGACTTCGACATCATTCCGAAGGTGCTGACCATCACGGCGGGAACGCGCCATTTCCTCTTTCAGAACTCCATGGAAGGCAGCGTGCTCTCGAGCTTCGGCTGTTTCGAGGCGGGGGTGCCGGCCGGCGGATGCCACAATCCCGCCTACAGCTACAACCTCAACGCCGACAATCTTCGCGACACCGAATCGGGCTTCAAGAGCCGCGGCAATCTCACCTGGCACATCACGCGCGATGTGATGGTGTATTACACGTACTCACAGGGCTTTCGCCCGGGCGGTTTCAATCAGAACGGCGATGCCATGCATGCCTACGGCCCCGATCAAGTCGCGCAATACTTGATTCCGCGCTCGTACTCATCCGACAACCTGACCAACAACGAGATCGGCTGGAAGAGCGAATGGTTCGACCATCGCCTGCAGTTCAACGGCGCCGTCTATCGTGAGAACTGGGACAATGTGCAGATCGAGTTCTTCAATCCGGGCGTGGTCGGCAACCTGTTCTACGACACCAACGGTCAGGACTTCCGCATCAAAGGTATCGAGACCCAACTGGTCGCCCGGGTCACGAGCGGGCTGACGCTGCAATACTCGGCGGCCTGGAACCAGAGCGTGCAGACGAATTCGCCCGCGCTGATCAACAACAATCCGGCCAGTGCGAACTTCGGCAAGCCGATCACGACGGTCTGCGGCGGCTCGTATTACACGGGCAGCTGCGCTCCCGTCTCGAATCCGTTCGGCCCCGTTGGCGCGCCGAGCGCCGATGCGCCGCCGATCCAGATGAGCGGGCGCGCGCGCTACGATTGGAACATGGGCGGCCTACTCACCGTTCGTTCAAGCAAGCTTCACCCACACCGGCCATTCCTTCACGCAGGCGGGATCGAATCCGACCATTTTGCCCGGCGGAGCCATCAATACCTCCCGCGGACGGTTCGAAGTCCCCGCCTACTCGACCGTGGATGCCTCGATCGGCGTCACCAAGGATAACTGGTGGGTCAACCTGTACGGTCAGAACCTCGCAAATTCGAACGCGAGCACCTTCATCAGCACCGATCAGTTCATCGTCGAGCAGACGCCCCTGCGGCCTCGCATCCTCGGAGGCTCGTTCGGCTACAAGTTCTGACGCTCGAAGGGTGGCAGGGATGGCCACCCTTTGCTCTATTGCGATTGGAGGCCCGCGTCGCGCATCGCATCGAGCTTGGAGTAATCGACCAGTGCGGCGCATTGCTCGATGGCGGGCATATCGATGCCGTCCCCACTCACATCTACGGTGAAGCGCCGCGCGACGATCGCGATCACCTCCCCGTGCTTGGACCGGCTGTCGTACTTCTCGTGCACGGGCCGGCCGGCGACCGTCGCGTTCTTCTCGAATCCCGTGTCGCTTTCCGAGCTCGCATTCGCGGCCATCGCATCCGCAAGGCCGAGCAAGCCCGACACCGCCGAGGCATCCACGATCTTGATTTGCACGTGCGTGCCGCCCGCGCCCGAGTACTCCCCGGTGGCCGAAGAGGCCTTCATGCCCATGGCGCCCTGGCTGTTGCCGGCCGAGTCGGTTCGCTGCATACCGGGCAGCGCATCGGGCAGGAGCGTCTTCAGCGTTTGAAAATCGACGGGTTCGACCCGGCGGTTCCCTGACATCGCACCGCCCAGTGCGGCGACCACCGCGGCGGTCGCCGCGGCGCCTTGAGCGCCCGCGGTCGGGGTCTGCGCGCCGGGGGCTGCCGCGGGCGTCTGCGCCGCGCCGGCGATGAGGCTGCCGATCGCGGCGGCGGCCTGCTGCTGGCGCTCCGCGCGAGTCAAGCCGCTTTGAAAGCCGTACGGGCTGGGATAGAGGCTATAACCCGTGACGCGGCCGAACACCGAGATGAGAACGCCCAGCAGCAGCACGACGAAAATGCTGCAAACCACCGCCGTTGCGGTGTAGCCGACGGCCTTGTCCTGCGAACTTCGCATGAGCACCGGCAAGCCGAGATAGAGAATATAGATGCCGTACAACGCGGCCAGGAGCTGGAGCACCCCGCCGAGCCCGGGCAACAACACGAATACGGTGCCGACCGCCGCCGGCGTGAACATGTAGGCGGCGCACTTCATTGCCTGCCGCTGATTGCGCTGCCCGCGAAGGTCGGCGCAAGCGCATCGATAATCAGTCCCACGAGATATACACCGAGGAGCGCAAAGCCGAATCGGGTGAGCGCATAGATCAGGCCGGTGATCACCGGCAGGCGCCAGAAGCCGAATCCGATGAGCGACATCCGGATGAAATTCATCACCGCGGCGAAGGCCGCCAGCGGAATGACGTAGCCCTTGAAAAGCTGCGCCACGCTGGTCGGCTCGGCCGCGATGATCGGCCACTCGGTCTTCGGCGTGATGAGGATATTCTTGACGCGGTCGATGAGCGTGCGCGTCGATGCCGTGGAGCCCGAATCCCAGGCCGCAGTGCCGGCGCATAGCCGCCCGGCGGCATCCCCCCTCCGGTGGAGTGCCCGGCGGCGCCGTGCTGCTCGAGCACCGGCGTCGCTCACCGGACCTCGGGGCGGCTGGTCGGTCGACGCGTCGGGATTGCCGGCGGAACTCAGCGGCTGACCGCAGTGACCACAAAATCGCGCATCATCGGCCACGGACTGGTTGCACTTTGGACATAGCATGGCGTTTTCCTTTCTATTTAGTTATTCGGCCTCGTCGCTAAAGGACTTGCTGCTCGCCGCCTATGGTACGCCTAGTCATGGGCGTCAGAAATCCGCGGCGATGTCCTCCACCCAGGCGAGCATATGCTCGGCGTACAGCCGATCGACGAGAAGCAGCGTGGTGGCCTCATCGAGCCGCACTGCGAGCACGGACAGGTCGGCCATGCGGCTGGTGCGAGCCTCGCCGAACCGCGGCATCGAGGCGGCCGATCCGAGTCGCGCGAGCACCTCGCGCGTACGAGCGCCAGTGATTTCCCATACCGCAGGCCTCCGGTCTGATCCACGAAGCAGCCCCAGTCACTTGCGCCGTCATGCACTGCGCAAGGCCTCCGAATAGCCCCATCGGCGCACAGCAGCAACGTCTCCGTGGGCGTGCGCCAGGCCAGGGTGAGCCGCGAGCCGCGTGCCGGGCGACTCACCGCTTGCAGCGGTGCGGGTAGCGGGCCCCCGATGATTTCGGCGACACCGTGCGGAACGCATCGCGCGGCGTTGAAATATCGCAATACAGCCGGCCATGAGCTCGGTTCTCGGGCGCATCCTAAATTCCGGCAAGGTCGATGCTGAAGCGAGTCCGGGTCAGCCACGCAGGCGCTCGCCCGTGGGATCGACGAAGGGGCCTTTCACGACACATGGCCTCGAGCGTCGAACCCAGGTGGTGTACCAACACCCGCTCGCCCACACGCTCGAACCCGCGGGCGAGCATGCCGAGCGCGACGGGCGCCTCGAGCCCGGACTATAGTAGCTCGAGGTCACATGGCCTTCCGTCAGGGTCGGTGGCGGCGCGGATGCAATCTGCGCGCCAACCGGCAACCGCGTACGGCCATCTGCGGGTGCCAGCGCAACCAGCTGTAAGCGCTCCGCCGCACGTGCGGCGGGCCGAAGCAGCGATCGGCGCCCGACGAAATTCGCCTGCTTGCGCTCGATGCCGCGTGCTAAGGCCGACATCGCCCGGCAAGGTGGTGCCGTCGGTGTCCGTACCGATGTGGATGAAGCATTTCTCCGTGCGCAAGATCTCGAGCGCCTCGATGCCATAGGGCACGCCTGCACTCGCGGCGCGAGCGCCCAGAGGCGGTCGAGGAAGGGCCTCATGTGCGCGACCGGCAAATTGATCTCGTAGCCCAGCTCGCCGCTGAAGCTCGCACGCAGCACGCGCAAGGGCACCCCATCGAGCGAGGCCGCGCGCAGGGTCATATGCTTCATGACGCCCGGTGCGAGCCGCTGGGTCGAATCCGGCCGCGGCGAGCCAGTCCCACGCTCGGGGCCCGGCCACGGTAATGTTGCCCCACCGCGAGGTAACCTGGGTGACGAGCACTTTGAGATGGGTGTACTCGCACTGCAGCCACTCCTCGAAGGCTGCGGCCGTTCGCTCGACGCCCGCGCTGGTCGTATTGACCCAGTAATGTCCCTCGCCGAGACATGCGACGATCCCGTCGTCCACGAGGATGCCGTTCTCGTTGAGCAGCACGCCGTAGCGCGCCTGACCCGGTGCGAGCGTCGACATCGTGCCCACATACATGAGATCGAGAAACTCGGCGGCGTCGACGCCGAATACCTCGAGCTTGCCGAGCGGCGAGCCGTCGAGCAGCCCCGCGCTTCGGCGCACCGCCAGAGCCTCACGCCGCGCCGCGGACTCGAGGTCTTCGCCCGCCCGAGGATAGGCCGCGGGCCGGTACCAGGAGCCGAATTGCTCGAACAGCGCACCTCGCTCGCGGTGCCACTGCTCGTCGGGCAGTCGCTTCAAGGGACGGTAGAGCTCGCCACGGCGCCGGCCCACGAGCGCCCCCAAGGTCACGGGGGCAAAGGGTGGACGAAATTTCGTCGTGCCGACCTCGCCCGGTGCGCGACCCGTGAGATCGCCCATGGAAACCAAGGCATTCACGTTGCTGGTCTTGCCCTGATCGGTTCCCATGCCGGTGGTCGTGTAGCGCTTGAGATGCTCGATCGAGCGATAATTCTCCCGCGCGGCGAGCGCGACGTCGTCCAGGGTCACATCGTTCTGCAGATCCACGAAACGCTTGCCCGCCCGCAAGCGGTGGCGCGCACCGTCCGGCGCCTGCGTGAGGGCGAGCGATCGGCCGGCGCCGCCGACGGGCGCAGGCGGCGCAGGTGCGCCGCGCGCCAATGCCTCGCCGACTGCGGCGCCGTGCAGGCGCGCGGACTCGACGTCGAAGACACCGGCGCACGCCCCGACGCTGAACAGGCCGCGTGCCGCACCGTCGGGCACGAACATCGCGCACTCCTCGACCCATCGGAGCTTGCCCCCCGCCTGAGAGTGCAAATGCACGGCGGGCGCATGACCTCCGGCGCTCAAGACGGCATCGCACTCGAGCGCGACCGGCGCACGGCGCTCGCCGCTCTGCACGGTACAGCCCGCGACCGCGCGGACGCCGGCGACCCGCACGATGCTCGCCGACTCGAAGACGCGCACGCCCTTCGGCGCCGCGCCCCGGGCGCCGGGGTCGGCAGGTTCCCGGCGATCGACGATCGCAGCGACGTCGATCCCGGCGGCCGCCAAAAACTCGGCCATTTGGTAAGCGGAGTCGCTGTTCGCGGCAATCACCACGCGGCGGCCGCAGGCCACGCCGAACCGTGCCGCGTATTTTTGGGCTGCGCCGGCGAGCATCACACCCGGCCGGTCATTGTCCGGAAAAAGCATCGGGCGCTCGATGGCGCCCGTCGCCGCCACGATGGCCCGGGCACGAATCTTCCAGAGGCGCTCGCGCAAACGCCCCGACTCCGGATTGCCGCTGCGGTCCTCGAGATTCTCGCGCGCGCACAACAGGTTGTGATCGTACACGCCGAAGCCGAGCGCACGGGGGAGCATGCGAACGCCCGCATTGGCCGCGGCCGCGAGGAGCTCGGCGATTCGCGCATCGCTCCCTGAGCGCAGCGCGCCGCCGAAATGCGCACCGCTTGTCATCAAGATCGTGCGCGCCCCTGCGCGCGCCGCGGCGGATGCAGCCGCAAGCCCCGCGATGCCGCCGCCGACCACCGCGACGTCCGCCTCGATGGATGTCTCATCGTAGCGGTCGGGATCGAGCTCGCGTGTCCCACGGCCCAAGCCCGCCATACGGCGGATCGAGGGCTCGAACAGATGCCAGCTCGGCCACTTGAACGTTTTGTAATAGAAGCCGGCGGGCAAGAGCGCGGAGAAGAAGCCGTTGAGTGCACCCAAGTCGAAGCCAACGCTCGGCCAGCAATTGACGCTGCGCGCCTCGAGACCGGGATGGAGCTCGAGGAGCGTTGCGCGCACGTTCGGCGTGCGCCGGCCTCCCGAGCCGATGTCGACCAGTCCGGTCGGCTCCTCGACGCCGCAGGAGATAATTCCGCGCGGTCGGTGCAGCTTGAAGCTTCGACCCACGAGCTGCACGCCGTTGGCGAGCAGCGCCGATGCGAGCGTATCGCCCGCGAACCCCGTGAAGGCCTCGCCGTTGAATCGAAATGCGATGCTCGATGAGCGGTCGAGACGCTCGCCGGCCGGTGCGGGCAGACGATAGGAGCTCATGGGTCTGCCGCATCCGTCATGGCGTACACGCGCACGATCTCGTGGGTGACGGTGTCGCGCACGAGGTTGAACCATTGGCCGCAGCCGTACGAATGGCGCCAGCGCTCGCGGTGCAGTCCCTTCGGATTGTCGCGGAAGAACAGATACTCGCCCCAGGCGGCATCGTCGGCCGAAAGTGCGGGCCGCGCAATGTGCGAGGTGCCGCCGCAGACGAATTCGCTCTCATCGCGCGGGCCGCAGTAAATGCAAGGGATCAGCATCATGTCGAACGCTCCGGCCTAGTGTGCGATGCCGGAGGCGGCTGCCTCGTCGATCAGACGTCCGGAGATGAATCGCTCCAGCTGAAAGGGCTCCGCCAGCGCATGATTGACCCCGGTTGCGAGCACATGCGCGAACGTCCAACCGCCGACGGGAATGGCCTTGAAGCCGCCGGTACCCCAGCCGCAGTTGATGTACAGGCCCGGGATGGGCGTCGGCCCGATGATGGGGCTCGAGTCATGCACGACGTCCACGATGCCCGCCCACTGGCGCATCAAGCTCAAGCGGCTGAACGACGGAAAGAGCGCCAGTGTCGCCGCCAGGATCGACTGCTTGACGGCGAAACTGCCGCGCTGTGCGTAAGAGGGAAACAAATCGAGCATCGCGCCGATCACGATCTCGCCTTTATCGGACTGGCTCACGTAGGCGCCGGTACCGGGGGACAGGATCACGGTGTCCAAGATCGGTTTGATGGGCTCGCTCACCATGGCCTGCAAGGCGTAGCTCGTGACCGGCAACCGGAATCCCGCGAGCTTCGCGAGCACCGAGCTGTGACCGGCCGCCGCAATGCCGATGCGCTCGGCGCGGATCGTGCCGCGCGTGGTCTTCACGCCGCTCACGCGGCCGCCCTCCTGAATGAACTCCTGCACCTCGCAGTTCTGGATGATGTCGACGCCGAGCGCCGCGGCTGCGCGGGCATAGCCCCAGGCCACCGCATCGTGCCGGGCGCAGCCCGCGCGGCGCTGGCAGAAGCCGCCGAGTACGGGGAAGCGTCCGTGAGGCGATACCGCGAGCGAGGGCGCGAGCGCCGCGATCTCGGCCGCGGTCAGCATCTCCGCCGCGACGCCGTTCATGCGCATGGCATTCGCCCAGCGCGCCATCGCGTCGAGGTCGTGACGGCTGTGCGCGAGAAGAATGAGGCCGCGCTGACTCAGCATGATGTTGAAATTCAGCTCACGCGACAATCCCTCGTACAGCTTGAGGGAGAAGTCGTAGAGCCGCGCACTTTCCGGATAAAGGTAGTTGGAGCGAACGATGGTGGTGTTGCGCCCGGTGTTGCCGCCGCCGATCCAGCCGCGCTCGAGCACCGCGACGCGCTTCGCACCGTGATTCTTCGCGAGGTAATAGGCGGTGGCGAGCCCATGACCGCCGCCGCCCACGATCAGAACGTCATAGCGCGGTGAAGGCTCGGAATCGCGCCATGCCGGGCGCCAGAATTCATCTCCCGCAAGGGCGCCGCGCAGCAACCCCCAGGCGGAGTAATTTCTCGAGTATGGCAGCGGCGGACCCCTCAGCGCTCGGGCGAGCAGGCGCGCTGTTGTGCCGCTTGCTCGAGCCGGTCCTCAAGCTCCGTGCAGTACCAATCCACGAACTGGATGACGCCGCCCTCGTGCACGGGCGAGTACGGCGCGGGATCGTAGGCGGGAGAGTTCACACCGATTTGGTTTTCCTGGCATACGCGCCGGTCCGCCTCGTTCGTCGCGAGCCATACCTCGGTCATGCGCTTCAGGTCGTAATCGACGCCCTCCACGGCATCCTTGTGAACCAGCCACTTCGTGGTGAGCAGCGTCTCGGTCGGGCTCACCGGCAACAGTCGAAACGAGATCGCGTGATCGGCGAGCACGTGGTTCCAGGTGCTCGGATAGTGAAACAGCAGCAAGGTGCCGAGGTCGGGCTCGGCGATGCTGTCGATCAGCGGCCGGCGCACCGCCGCCCTGCCGTCCATGGTGAAGCTCACCGCCCCTTCGACCAGCGGCATGCGCGAGGTGCGGTACTGGCCGTTCTCCGCAAGATGGAACCGGCTCGGCAAGCCGAGGGATTCCCAGTGACTCCACTTGTTGGTGATCAAGGGATTCTTCTCCGCGCCTTCGACGCCGGTGACGGTCGGGGTCTCCGGAAAGGTGCGAATGAGCTCGGGGTGATTGGCGGAGCAGTGATAGCACTCGCGATTGTTCTCCCACACGAGCTTCCAGTTGGCGCGCTCGACGATGGTGGTCTCGAAGGCCACCTTCGTCTGGTGCAGCTTGTGCGGCAAGAAGTAGGGCTCGATGTGCCGGCGGATCACCTCGAAATCCGGGGCCACCTTGGCAAGACACACCCAGATGTAGCCGCCGACGCTCGCGCAGTGCACGACATGCAGACCGTATTGCGAGCGGTCGAATCCGGCGCCCATGTCGCGCGCGGCGAACAAGCGCCCGTCGAGATGATAGGTCCATTGATGATACGGACACACCAGCCGGGTCACCGAGCCGCGCTCGGCGGAGCAAATCCGCGAGCCGCGATGCCGGCAGGCATTGTGAAACGCATGCAGCTCACCGCTGCGGTCGCGAACCACGACGACCGGGTATTCGCCGATCTGCACCGTCAGGTAATCGCCGGGATTCGGCACCTCGCAGTCATGACCGACGAACAGCCAGTCCCGATACCAGATCATCTCGAGGTCGACCCGATGCTCTTCCTCGCCGCAGTAAAATTCCCGCTCGAGGGCGGTCTCGTGCTTGCGGCGCCGCAGCCGGTCGAGCATGACCTCGCGCGCGCTCATATGGACTTTTGCAATGGGCTCGATCCCCTCAATCAGCGGGCACTCAGTCTAGCAGCAGCCCTTTGGCGCGGCATGACTGCGCGCGACGTGTTCCACCGGGGAAGCGACCGCCTCGCGTGCATTCTGGGTAAACTGCGCTGCATGATGCCTCACGCGCGCGCGATGATCCTGTGCCGTTTCATACTCGGCCTCGCGAGCCTGGCAGCGCTGGCTGCACCCGCCTCGGCGAGAACCGCGCGCGCGGCTACGCCGCCGCAGTCCAAGCGAGTGGGCCGCATGATGCTCGAGCGCTGCGCGGCGGGGCCGGTCTACTGCGGCCGAATCGACCGTCCGCTCGACCCCACCGGCGCGATCGCCGGCCGGATCGCGATTTATTTCGAGTTCTACCCGCACACATCGGCGGCCCCGTCCGAGGGGACGCTGGTCGCGACCGAGGGCGGCCCCGGCTATCCGGCCACCGAATCGCGGGCGGACTATCTGGCGTTGTTCGCGCCGTTTCGGACCTCACGCGACGTCGTGCTCATGGACAACCGCGGAACCGGCAAATCCGGCGCCATCGACTGTCCGCAGCTTCAGCGTGCGGACCGGTGGACGGTGGAGCTGGTGGGAGCGTGCGGCGCTTCCTTGGGTGAGCGCTCGGCCCTCTACAGCACGGCCTACGCCGCCGACGATCTGGCCGCCATCCTCGAGTCCCTCGGGACCGGACCGATCGATCTCTACGGCGACTCCTACGGCACGTACTTCGAGCAGGTGTTCGCGCTGCTGCATCCCGACGCCTTGCGCAGCGTGGTGCTCGACGGGGCCTATCCATTGGACGGTCCCGACTATGCGTGGTACCCGACCTATGCACCGGCGATGCGCGACAAGTTCGACATCGCCTGCCGCCGCTCAGCGACCTGTTCGCGCTTCCCCGGCAGCTCCGTGGCGCACGTCCAGCCGGTGCTCGAGCAGTTGCGCCGCGAGCCGTTCCCCGCGCGCGCCTTCGACAGCGACGGCCAGGCGCGCACCTTCGAAGCCAATGCCGCGGAGCTCGCCATCGTCATGTTCGGCAGCGCCCCGCCCCTCGCGACCGTCAAGGAGGTCGATGCCGCGGCGCGCGCCTTCGAGCGCGGCGATCGGCAGCCGCTGCTGCGGCTCATGGCCGAGACCGCGAGCGGTGTCGATTCCAGGGACCCTGAGGCCGATCCGAAGCACTGGAGCGCCGGACTCGCCGCCGCTGTCATGTGCCAGGATCCGCCGCAGATCTTCGACATGCGCTTGGCGCCCATGGAGCGCCGAGCGCAGCGCGATCGTATCATCGCCGAACGGCGCCGCGCCTTTCCGAAAACCTACGCACCCTTCACCATCGACGAGTATCGGGCGATGCCGCTCGACTACAGCTTTATCGATCAATGCGTCGATTGGCCGGTCGCACCCGCGAGCCACCCCGCCTCGCACGTCGTGCCCGCGACCGCACCGTATCCGGACGTGCCGGCGCTCATCGTCTCCGGAGAGCTCGACAACATGACCACGGTCGCGGACGGCGCCGCGGTCGCGCGCGCCTTTCCGCATGGCCGGCAAGTGATCGTTGCAAACAGCTTTCACGTCAATGCGCTGCCGCGGGCCCGCAGCCCGTGTGCCGCCGAGCTCGTGCGCCAGTTCATCAAGACCCACGAGGTCGGCGACACGCGCTGCGCCTCCGAAGTGCCGCCGGTGCGGCTGGTGCCGGGCTTTGCGACCAGCGCCCGCGATCTCGCCCCCGCGGAGGCTCTCCCGTCGAATACCGCCTCCGAGCTGCAACTGCGGTTCGCGAGCGCCGCCGTGCTCACTGCGGGCGATGTGGTGACGCGGCTTCGCATGAACTCGAGCGGCCACGGCGTGGGCCTTCGCGGCGGCCGCTTCACCATCGCCGCGCACGGCGGCATGCGGGTGATCGAACTGAATAAGGTGCGCTGGACGGAGGACCTCGCGGTATCGGGGATGATACGCAAAGCGCGCGGTCCTGCGGGCAACGTCCGTGCTCACCTCGTTCTCGCAGGGGCCGAACGGCTGTCGGGCGCGCTCGAGGTCGCATGGGACGACGATGCGGCGGTTGCGCCGCCTCCGGCGCGCCCGGCGCCGCCGCGGGCGCGCTCGCCGAAATTCGCGGCACGATGGCGGGGCGCGGGTGGCGGCGCGGATGCCCGCGCCCTGAAACGATCCCGGCCAGGATCTCTGCATGGCCGCGCACCGGGCATTTTTGCGCAATGCCAGCCGATTGACCGCATTGACAGCCCCGGCGCCGCGGCAGGTGATATATAGCTGAAGCGGAATTGCTACCCACTCAAGCCATGAAGAGCATCGACCGGTAAGGGCAGTCGGCCGCTTCGGGCCTTGATCCCTTCGACCACACCCGCGCCGTCCGGCCTCCCGCGGGTAGCGAATTTTAGTCCAGCTGAATCCCGGTGGTGGCGCTCGGCGACTTGAGGCTGCGCGGGCGCCGGCTTCTACGCGGCCCCGCCCGGCAGGGCTCGCGGCGCTTGCCTCGGTCATTGCGCGGGTCTCGCCGATTTTGCGCTCCGCGCTCGGCGGATAGCCGTATTGATTGCGATAGCACTTGGAGAAGTGCGGCGGTGACTGAAAACCGCACGCGGCCGTGATATCCATGATCGGCATCGCCGTCTGCAGCAAGAGCTCGCGGGCGCGGCGCAGACGCATCTCGAGGTAATATCGCTTCGGCACGCAATTGAGGTCGCGTTTGAAGAGCCGCTCGATCTGACGGCGCGAGAGTCCCGTGGTGCGGGCGATCTTCTCGAGCGACAGCGGCTTCTCGATGTTTTCTTCCATGAGCTGGGCCACGCGAATGAGTCCGCGATGAGAGACGCCCACCCGGGCGCGCAGCGGAATGTACTGGCGGTCCTTGTCCTTGCGGACCCGGTCGACGATGAATTGCTCGGAAACGCGCTGCGAGACGCGCGAGCCGAGCTTCGCCTCGATGAGATTCAGCATCAAATCGAGCGGCGCCGTGCCGCCCGAGCAGGTAAACCGATTGCGATCGATGGTGAAGAGCTGATCGCTGATCAGCACGCGGGGAAATTCCTCGCGCAGCGCCGAGATGTTCTCCCAGTGGATGGTCGCGCGGTAGTTGTCGAGAAGTCCTGCACGTGCGAGCGCATAACCGCCCGTGCACAGCGCGCCGAGCGCGACGCGGCGGTCGGCCATGCGCCGCAACGCCATGAGCAGCGCCGGGGAGACGGCCTCGCGGATATTCACCCCGCCGCAGACGAACAGAATGTCGATGGGCTCGAGCTTGTCGAGCATCGCGGTCGGGTCGAGCTTCAGTCCGCCGCTCGACTCGGTCGGTGAGCCATCGAGACTGATGACCGACCATTCATAGACGTCCTTGCCGACCAGACGATTCGCCATCCGCAGAGGCTCGATGGCATTGGCGACGGCGATGAGGGAATAGTTCGCGAGCGTGAGGAACGCGTACTTGCACTTGCGCAAAACGGCCGGCGATTCCAAGCAAATCTCCCGAAAGCCGGAATCCCACCCGGCAGGCGCCATTATGCCACCAGGGCAGGCCGAAAGTTCTATTTCCGACACATTGTGTCGTTTTTCAGACAGCGCGCCGCCCAAGAAGGTCCCCGCGGACGCGTGCGGCGGATCGGCTCGGGGGCGCCGGCCGGGTGGCGCATTTGCGCAAGTGCTTGTCGCTATTAGCGTCTTGTTTGCGTGGGCGCTCGCTACACTGCGGTGCGCATTCGCAGTCGGGGATCGTCAATGAAAACTCATGCCCGCGTCGTGGTGATCGGTGGCGGCGTCGTCGGCGTCAGCACGCTCTACCATCTCGCCCATAAAGGCTGGTCGGACGCGGTGCTCCTGGAGCGCTCCGAATTGACCGCCGGATCGACCTGGCATGCTGCCGGTCTTCTGCCGCTGTTCAACATGAGCTACACGGTCGGGCAGCTCCACAAATATTCGGTGGATCTGTACAAGCGCTTGCCCGCCGAGACCGGCCAGGACGTGAGCTTCCACGTGACCGGGAATCTGCGCCTCGCCACGTGCCGTGAGCGCATGGACGAATATCAGAAGTATTGCGGGACCGCGAACACCATCGGCGTGCCGTTTCAGATCATCACGCCCCAAGAGGTCAAGAAACTCTGGCCGCTGGTCGGAGATCGGCAACGGCGGCGACACGCCGAACATCATCGGCGCGCTCTACCATCCCGACGACGGCCACATCGCCCCGGCCGATCTCACCATGGCGCTGCGCAAGGGCGCGCGTACCCTCGGGGCGGAAATCTACGAGCAGACCGAAGTAACCGGCGTGAAACGCACAGCGTCGGGCGAGTGGCAGCTCACGACCAACAAAGGCGACATCGTTGCGGAGCATGTGGTGTGCGCCACGGGAAACTACGCCCGTCAGATGGGGCGGCTGTTCGGCTTGAACATTCCCTCCATCCCGGTGGAGCACCAATACATCGTTTACGATGAGTCTCCGGACCTCAAATCTTACCGCAAGGGCGGCGGGCGGGAGCTCGCCGTGCTGCGCGAGTCGGACCAGTCGTATTACCTGCGCGAGGAGCGCATGGGATGGATCCTGGGCCCGTACGAGGCCGGAGCTCCGGCGCGATTCGCGGACGGCGTGCCCGATTGGTTCGGCAAGAGTCTCTTCGAAGGCGATCTCGAGCGTCTGCTTCCGCACGTGGAAGCGGCGCAGCGACGCGTGCCCTCCCTCGCCACGTGCGGCATCAAGGACATCGTGAACGGGCCCATCCCGTACTCGCCGGACGGCAGTCCCCTCATCGGGCCGGCGTGGGGCGTGCGGAATCTCTGGATGAACGAGGGCCACAGCTTCGGCATCACTGCGGCGGGCGGGTCGGGCTGGCAACTGGCGGAATGGATCGTCGAGGGCGAGCCGGGCATCGACATGATGGCGGTCGATCCGCGCCGCTATGGCCCTTACACCAGCAAGCGCTATGTGGTCCAGAAGAACGAGGAGACATATCGCAACGTCTTCGTCATCCACTTTCCCGACGAAGAGCGGCCGATGCGCGGCCGGCCAAGACGAGTCCGGTCTATGACAAGCTCAAGCGCATGGGCGCCGTGTTCGGCCAGCGTTATGGCTGGGAGCGCGCCAATTGGTTCGCGCCCCCGGGGGTCGAGGCCAAGGATAAGTGGAGCTTCCGGCGCTCGAACTACTTCGAGCATGTCGGCCGCGAGGCGTTGAACCTGCGGCGACACGTGGGCGTGATCGATCTGACGCCGTTCACCAAGCACGAGGTCACGGGACCCGGGGCCGAAGCGTGGCTCGATGGTCTCGTCGCCAACAAGGTGCCGAGCAAGATCGGCCGCATGGCGCTCTCCCATGCGCTGACGCGTCGCGGCGGCATCCGCTCCGAGTTCACCATCACGAAGATCGCCGAGGAGCATTTCTACGTGGTGAGCGCGGGCGCGGCAGAACGCTACGACAGCGATTACTTGGTCAGCATGCTGCCGAAAGACGGCGTGACGTTGCGCAACATCACGGCAAGCCGCGGCTGCTTCGTGGTCGCGGGGCCGCGCTCGCGCGACGTGCTCTCCAAGCTCGTCGACGCGCCGCTCGACAATGCCGCGTTCCCTGGCTCACCGGCCAGGTGGCCGAGGTCGGTCTCGCGACCGATGTCTATCTGTTGCGCGTCAACTTTGTCGGGGCGCTCGGCTGGGAGCTGCACTTCCCGATCGAGTACGCCCATCATTTGTTCGACGCGATCTTCGAGGTCAGGTGCCGAGCACCACATCTCCATGGTCGGCATGCGAGCCATGGAATCGCTGCGCCTGGAGAAATCCTATCGCATGTGGGGCACGGACCTGACGCCCGACTACACGCCCTACGAGGCGGGTCTCGACCGCTTCGTGCGGCTGAACAAGGGACCTTTCGTCGGCAAAGAGGCCTTGCAGCAGCAGCTTGGCGAAGGCGTGCCGAACCGGTTCGTGACCTTCGAGGTGCATGGCGTCAAAGACGCGGATCCGCTGGGCAATGAGCCGCTGTTCGACGCCAAAGGCCGCCTCGTCGGTCGGGCAACAGCGGGCTATTACGGCCACGCCCTGCGCAAGAGTCTCGGCTTGGGATACATCAAGCCCGAGTTCGCGAGCGTGGGCACGGAGTTCCAGATCGAGATTCTGGGCGAGCGCAAGGCCGCCACGGTGCTCATCGATTCTCCTTACGACCCGGAGAACAAGGAGCTGCGGGCCTGACCGGGTCACGCTGACCGAGGCCCCACCGTCATGAGCCGGCAAGCGTTCTCCGCCTTCGCGCTCATCCAGCGCGGCCTTTCGGGTCATCGCAGCTGGCAGCCGCAATGGCGCAAAGCCTCGCCGAAGCCGAGCTATGATGCCGCTCATCGTCGGCGGCGGCGGTCACGGTCTCGGGGACCGCCTATTATCTGGCGAAGGAGCACGGTCTCGCCAATATCGCGGTGCTCGAGAAAGGCTGGATCGGCGGCGGCAATACCGGCCGCAACACCACCATCATCCGTTCCAACTATCTCTTCGACGAAAGCGCCGCGCTGTATGACCACGCGGTCAAGCTCTGGGAGGATCTCTCCCAGGTCTTGAATTACAACGTCATGTTCTCCCCACGCGGCGTGATGATGCTCGCCCACACGGTGCACGACATTCAGGTCTTCAAGCGCCACGTCCACGCGAACCGCTGCAACGGCGTCGACAACGAATGGCTCGAGCCGGAGCAGGCCAAGGCGTTCTGCCCCCCCCTCAACATTCGAGAAGCAACATCCGCTATCCGGTGCTCGGCGCGGCGCTGCAGCGCCGCGGCGGCACCGCGCGCCACGATGCCGTGGCCTGGGGCTATGCGCGCGCCGCCGATGCGCTCGGCGTCGACATCATCGAGAACTGCGAGGTGACCGGCATCCGCAAGGACGCAAGCGGCGCGGTCGAAGCGGTCGAGACGACGCGTGGCCTCATTCGCACGCGCAAGGTCGGCGTGTCCGCCGCGGGCTCGACGAGCGTCGTAATGAAGCTAGCAGGGGTGCGCCTGCCGCTCGAGAGCTATCCGCTGCAGGCCCTCGTCTCCGAGCCGGTGAAGCCGATTTTTCCCTTGCGTCGTGATGTCGAACACGATTCACGCCTACATCAGCCAGTCGGACAAGGGCGAGCTGGTGATCGGCGCGGGCACGGATGCGTACACCTCGTATACGCAGCGCGGCGCCTTGCACGTGAATACGCACACCCTGGATGCGATCTGCGAGCTGTTCCCGCAATTCCGGCGGCTGCGGATGCTGCGCAACTGGGGCGGCATCGTCGATGTCACGCCCGACCGCTCTCCGATCATCGCCAAGACCCCCGTGCCGGGGCTTTACGTCAACTGCGGATGGGGCACGGGCGGATTCAAGGCAACACCGGGCTCGGCGCATGTGTTTGCGTGGACGATTGCCCGCGATGAGCCTCATCCCATCAACGCGCCTTTCACCATCGAGCGCTTTCGCGACGGCTTCCTGATCGATGAGGCCGCAGCCGCGGCCGTGGCCCACTGATGCTCCTCATCGCCTGCCCCTACTGCGGCGAACGCCCCGAGCTCGAGTTCGCTTACGGGGGCCAAGCGCACATCGCGCGACCTGCGCGACCGGCCGAGCTCGACGATGCGGCATGGAGCGAATTTCTCTACATGCGCGAGAACACCAAGGGCATCCACGCCGAGCGCTGGCGGCATGCGCGCGGCTGCGGGCGGTTTTTCAATGCGCTGCGCGATACGACCACCGACCGCATCCTCGCCACCTACGAGACCGGCAAGCCTCGGCCGTCGCTCGAGGAAATGCAGGAACGCTCACCGTGAGTTTTCGTACGTGCGGCGCACGGGCGAATCGACCGCAGCCGGCCGCTGCGCTTCACGTTCGATGGCCGCTCGTATGAAGGCTTCGCCGGCGATACGCTCGCATCGGCGCTGCTTGCCAACGGCGTGCACCTCATGGGCCGCTCGTTCAAGTATCACCGACCGCGCGGCATTCTCGGTGCCGGATCCGAGGAGCCGAATGCCCTGGTGACGGTGACGCGCGACGAGGCGCGCCGGACACCGAATCTGCGTGCGACGCAGGTCGAGCTCTACGACGGCCTGGCGGCGCACAGCCAGAACCGCTGGCCCGAGTCTTCGGACCGACGTCGGCCGCGTCAACGATTGGCTGTCGCGCTTCTTCCCCGCCGGCTTTTACTACAAGACATTCATGTGGCCGCGCAAGGCGTGGAAGGCGCTGTATGAGCCCCTCATCCGGCGCGCCGCGGGCCTCGGCGTCGCCCCGACCCGCCCCGACCCGGACCGCTACGCGCAGCGCTACGCGCATTGCGAGGTGCTCGTGGTGGGCGGCGGACCCGCGGGCCTTGCCGCAGCACTCGCTGCGGCCGCAACCGGTGTACGCGTCATGCTGTGCGACGAGTCTTCCGAATTCGGCGGAAGCCTCCTCGGCGATGGTGCGGCACGAATCGAGGGCATCGCGGGGACCGAATGGGTGCAGCGTTCGCTCGCCGTGCTGCGCGCGAGTCCCGCGCGTGACGCTGCTGCCTCGTACCACGGCGTTCGGCTATTTTCCGCACAATATGCTCGGCTTGAGCGAGCGCATCACGGATCATCTGGCGGACCCGCCCGCGCATCTGCCGCGCGAGCGCCTGTGGCAAGTGCGTGCCCGGCGGGTGGTGCTCGCCACCGGCTCGATCGAGCGTCCGCTGGTGTTTCCGGGCAATGACCGGCCGGGCATCTTGCTCGCGGGCGCGGCACAGACCTACCTCAACCGCTACGGAGCGCAAGTCGGGCGTCGCGTCGTGATCGTCACGACCGATGACGCCGCGTATCAGGCCGCCCTCGACCTGCACACGGCCGGAACGGTCGTCGCGGCCATCGCCGATCTGCGCACGGATCCGGCGGGTGAATTACCGCAGGCGGCCCGCCGCGCTGGGCTGCCCGTGCTGCCGGGAACCACGGTCGAGGCGACGGAAGGCAACCTGAGACTGAGCGCGGTCACCTTGGCCCCCACCGGGAGCGGTACCAGTCGTGGATCGCAGCGCTTCGAATGCGATGCGCTGCTCATGTCGGGCGGATTCACGCCGAGCGTGCACCTGTTCTCGCAATCGCGCGGCAAGCTTGCATGGGACGAGGCGCTGCAGGCATTCGTGCCGCGGGAGTCCGCCGAGAATGAGCGGTCGGCCGGCGCGTGCCGCGGCCTCATGGACCTGGCGGAGGCCATGGCAGACGGCGCTGCCGCGGGCGCCGCCGCGGCGGGAATCGCGAGCGCGGCGGATGGCTCGAATCGGCCGGCGCTGCGCTTCGAGGTCGAGGCCGCGAGCCGCCATGCCGGCGCCCACTTGGGCGCCCTCCCCGCGGCTGCGCCAAGCCATCAGAAGTCCTTCGTCGACTGGCAGCACGATGTCACGACGCGCGACGTGAAGCTCGCGGCGCGCGAAGGCTTTCAGTCGATCGAGCACGTCAAGCGCTATACCACCACCGGCATGGCGACCGATCAAGGCAAGACCTCGAACATGAATGCCCTCGCCATCGTCGCGCAAGACCTGGCGAGCTCCATCCCGCGGGTCGGTCTTACCACCTTTCGCGCCCCGTACACGCCGACGACGTTCGGCACATTCGCCGGCATCTCGCGCGGCGATCTGTTCGATCCGAAACGTACGACGCCGACGCACGCGTGGGCGGAGGCTCAAGGCGCCGTGTTCGAGAATGTCGGCCTGTGGATGCGCGCGCGTTATTTTCCCCGCGCGGGCGAGGATATGCACGCGGCGGTCGCGCGCGAATGCCTCGCGGTGCGCAGCGCCTGCGGCATCTTCGACGCCTCCACGCTCGGCAAGATCGAGGTGGTCGGCGCGGATGCCGCGGAGTTCATGAACCGGCTCTACCTCAACAGCTGGACGGGGCTCGCGCCCGGCCGCGCCCGCTACGGCATCCTGTGCCGCGACGATGGCTTCATCTACGACGATGGCGTGGTTGCACGCCTCGCTGCCGATCGCTTCCACGTGACGACGACCACCGGCGGTGCACCGCGCGTGCTCGCCCTCATGGAAGATTACCGGCAGACCGAATGGCCCGATCTCAAGGTGTGGCTCACCTCCACCACCGAGCAATGGGCCGTGATCGCGGTCCAGGGGCCCCAGGCGCGCCGGGTCCTCGAGCCGCTCGTCTCGGACGTCGACTTGAGCGCGGCCGCCCTGCCCCACATGGGCGTCGCGCGCGGCCGGATCGCGGGCGTGCCGATGCTACTGTTCCGCGTGAGCTTCACGGGCGAGCTCGGCTTCGAAATCAACGTCCCCGCCGATTATGGCGCCGCCGTGTGGGAGCGCGTACACGCCGCCGGACAGGCGCACGGCATGGTGGCGTACGGCACCGAAACCATGCACGTGCTGCGCGCGGAAAAGGGCTACATCATCGTGGGTCAGGATACCGACGGCACGGTTACGCCGGACGATGCAGGCCTCTCCTGGGCGGTCGGCAAGAACAAGGCGGACTTCGTGGGCAAGCGCTCGCTCGAGCGGCCATCGATGAGGGCCGCGAACCGCAAACAGCTCGTCGGGCTGCGGGCGCGCGGCGGCGCCTTGCTCGAAGAGGGCGCGCAAGTCACGGCGAGTCCGGGCCAAAAGCCGCCCATGAAATTAATCGGGCACGTGACTTCCGCGTACTTCAGCAGCGTACACAAGACGCCGATCGCGCTGGCCCTGGTCGCCGGCGGCAGAGCGCTCATGGGTCAGACGCTTTACGTGCCCATGCCGGACGGCGACATCGAGGTCGAAGTCACCTCGCCCGTTTTCTATGACCCGAAGGGAGAGCGGTTGAATGGCTGAACCCGCCCTGCGCCAGCCGCCGATCATCGCCGAGACCGATTGGCTGAACACCTTGCCGCCGGCGGCCCGCTGGGTGCTGCACGGCGATGCCCGGGTACGCGCCCTGGCAGCCCCCGTATGGGGCGTGGAATTTCCCGATGCGCCGTGCCGCGCGGCCCTCTCCGGAACCCGCGCAGCGCTCTGGCTCGGCCCCGATGAGCGGTTGCTGCTCGATTTCGCCTTGCTGGATGGCAGCTCCGAGGCCGCACGCACTTTAAGCGCCGCGCTCGAGCGGGCGACCGCCGAGGCAGGACACGCGCTGGTCGACGTCAGCCACCGCCAATTCGCGCTCGAAGTGCGGGGCGCACACGCGGAAACCATTCTGCGCGGCGGCTGCCCGCTCGATTTGGACTTAAGTCAATTCCCGGTGGGCATGTGCACGCGCACCGTCTTCGCCAAGGCCGATATCACGCTCTGGCGGACGCGCGAGGATGCGTTCCACCTCGAGGTGTGGCGCTCGTTCGCCGGCTATGTCGGCGGATTGCTGCGCGAGATCGCGCGGGAGTTTTATCCCGCATAGCGCGGCTCGATTTGCGCCGCTCGAGACTCTAAGCTGCAGGGCATGTTGAGCAACAAAGACTCCGAGGCCTTGCGCGCGGCCTATACCGAGGCGCGGAAGATGCTGCGCCTTGGGCGAGCCGCCACGGCCGAGCGGCAGCTGCGCGCCATCCAGGCGGCCGCGCCCGGCGAGGTGCAGAGCCTGCGACTGCTCGGTGTCGCATTCCTCGACCAAGACAAGACCTCCGCGGCCGTCCAGGCGCTCGAGCACGTCGTGGTCGCGGAGCCTGCGTTCGCCGACGCGCGCGTTGATCTTGCGCGCGCTTATCGTCGCGCCGGGCAGCCTGCGCGGGCGCGCGAGGAAATACGGCACGTGCTTGATTCCCAACCGAACCACCACCGCGCGTGGCTCGCGTACGGGGATGTGCTCGCCGAGCTCGAAAAGTACCCGGATGCGCTCGTGGCCTTCGAGCGCGCGCGACTGACCGACCCGCAGCGGACACGGATCGAGGCGGCGACGGCCGCCCTCGTGGCGGACGAGCGCCGCAAACCCGAGGAGCTGTTCCGCGAGATCCTCAGTGAGGAACCGGATCATGTGGCAGCGCTTTGTGGACTTGCGGCGCTCGCCTTGAGTGCCGATCGCCCAGCCGACGCCGAGCGACTTCTGCGCCACGCATTGCGGCAGTCCGCCTATATCCCGCTCGCCTATCGGGGGCTGGGTCCCGCGTTGGTGCGACTCGGGCGCCTCAAGGAGGCGGAGGCGGCCGTGCGATATCTCGAGAAGATCGAGCCTGACAGCCCGCAAACCTGGGTTGCGATCGCCTCCGTCGCCACGCGCATGATGCGCCAGGAAGAGGCGCTTGACGCGTATGAGCGCGCGGCGCTTCTCAAGCCCGATGAGGCGGGCCTGCGCATCTCCGCCGGGCATCTGCAGAAGACCCTTGGCCGGCGCCGCGAGAGCGAGGCGTCCTACAAGGCGGCGCTCGAGGTCGATCCCGGCCGAGCGGAGGCGTGGTGGTGCCTCGCCGACCTCAAGAATTATGTCTTCAGCGACGCGGACATCGCCGCGATGCAGCGGCAGTTGTCGAACGAGGAGCTGCAACGCTCCACCGAGGCGCAGCTGCACTTTGCGCTCGGCAAGGCGCTGGAGCAGCGCGAGGCCTACGCGCAATCCTTCGCGCACTACGCTTCGGGTAATACGTTGCGCCGTCTGGATGAGCCGTTCGACATCGAGGTCTTCGAGCGCCGCTGTGCACGCATCAGGGCGTTCTTCGACGCCGACTTCTTCGCAGCGCATCGCGGCGCGCCACCCGAGTCCCGCGCCGATCTTCATCGTCGGCTTGCCTCGCTCCGGCTCGACGCTGCTCGAGCAGATCCTCGCCAGCCACTCGCAGGTGCAAGGCACCATGGAGCTGCCGAACATCCTCAACATGGTGGCGCAGTTCGACGACCTGACCCCCGGCCGTGACGGCTATCCCGAGACGGTCAGCCGCGCATCCTTCGCGCAGCTCGCCGCGCTCGGCGACCGCTATCTCGAGGAGACCGCGCCGCTGCGCTCGGGACGTCCGCACTTCACCGACAAGCTGCCCAACAATTTCAGCCATATCGGCCTGATACACACGATCCTGCCAAATGCCACCCTCATCGACGCGCGCCGGCACCCGATGGATGCGTGCTTCAGCGCCTTCAAGCAGCACTTTGCCGAAGGACAGACCTTCAGCTACGACTTGACAGACCTAGGTCTCTATTACCGCTGCTACCTGTCTCTTATGGACCACTGGGACACCGTGTTGCCGGGCAAGGTGCTGCGAGTGCAATACGAGGCACTGGTACGTGAGCCGGAGGCGCAAATTCGCCGCCTGCTGGCGCACTGCGGCCTCGCTTTCGAGCCCGCCTGTCTGAATTTTCACGCCACGCGCCGCGCGGTGCGCACGGCGAGCGCCGAGCAGGTTCGCCAGCCGTTGTACAGCTCGGGGGTCGACTATTGGCGCCATTTCGAGCGCGAGCTCGAGCCCCTGCGTCGCGCGCTCGGTGACTGCTTGGGGCGTTTCGCGGAGCCGTCGGCCGAGACGGTACTGAACGGGCGTTGACTAACGGCCGTCACAGCGACGATCATCACGCAGGTCGTCCGTAGGTGCGACCGAATCAATAAATAGCATCAATCGAGAGGGATAGTCCATGGGGTCGAAGCCAAAGCTACGGGCGAGCAGGGTAAATGGTGTCCCGGTGGGAGGCTCGCGCCTCCGGTTTGCCGTTGCCGCGGCGCTGGCCGGCGCCGCACTCCCACACGCGTTGCCGAGCTTCGCCCAGGTGGCACCTGGAGCGTCCGAGCCGTCCGCATCCGGCGGCCTCGCGGAAATCGTAGTCACGGCGCGCAAGGTCGCGGAGAACCTGCAGGAAGTTCCCATCAGTATCGACGTCTTCACTGCGAAGGACATGAAAAACCTCGGCATCGCCAGCATGGACGACTACTTGCAGAAGACGCCGTCCATCTCGTACATCAGCACAGGTCCCGGCACCCAGCTGTTCGTGATGCGCGGGGTGTCCGACGGCAGCAACCCCAACTATCCGAACACCGCCTCGACGGGCTTCTTCGTCGATGACCTGTCGATGAACTACGAGCGGTGGCGCAGCCCGACCTGCATCTCTACGACATCGAGCGCATCGAGGTGCTGAACGGACCACAGGGCACGACCTACGGCGCGGCCGCCATGTCCGGTGCGATTCGCTACATCACCAACAAGCCGGACCTGCACGCCTTCAGCGCCGGCGTCGACACCGACGTCGGCCGTATCCAGTCCGCCGCGCACCAATCAGACCTACGAGGCGTTCGTCAACATTCCGCTGATCGACGGCGTCCTGGGCTTCAGGGCATCGGCCTTCAGTGTCTCCAACGGCGGCTTCATCAACAACCAGTTGACGACACGCACCTGGGTCAACGGTGCCGTGTCGAACAATGCGGAGTGGGCGGGCCACGACTACAACCATGAGAACGTCAAGGGCGGCCGCCTGGCGCTCAAGGCGCAGTTCGGCGAGGACTGGAACGCGCTGCTCACCTATGGCTTCCAGCAACAGCACACCAACGGTGCGTGGGACGAGGATCCGACCCTGGCGCCGCGCACCGTGGCGCGCTTCGGCCCGGAGCAGAACCTGTTCGAGACCAACATGGTCGATTTCCACCTCGATGGCGATGTCGGCATCGGCGATCTGGTGTTCGCCAGCGCGTTCTGGAACCAGGAACGGCGGCAGTGGAACGAATATTCCGAATACGAGCAGAACTACAACGGGGGCACCCAGGAAGGCTTTACCTGCCTGAACGACCCCTATTACGGAGGCGGCCCCTTCACGGGCTGCAACCCGGCGACGCAGTTCTACTCGTACAACGTCAATCCGCAGCGCTGGTCGAACGAGCTGCGCCTCTCGTCCAAGGTGGGCGGACGATTCCATTGGCTCGTGGGCGGATATTGGCAGGTCACCAACGATCACAACTACAGCAATACGTACTACATGCCCGGGCTGCAATACAAGGGTGCGGCGTTCCAGTACGAGCTCAACGCCTATCATCTTACTCAGGCTTCGCTGCCGCCCGGTGTCTGGTACACCTACACCGAGACCAGCCACGACCTCGAGACCAGCGAATTCGCCAACATCAGTTTCGACGTGACCGACAAGCTGAATGTGGAAGCGGGCGCCGTCTACTTCCACTCCTATTCGAACTTACGACACGCCGGTATTGGGCTTTGCCTACGCGCCCAACACGCCGAGCGACTTCAGCGAGACCTCGCACAAGACGGACGGCAAGGCCGGCGTCAACTACAAAATCACCGATCACGTGCTGGCCTACGCCGATTGGGCGCAGGGCTTCCGGCCGGGTGGCAGCAATTCCGGATTACCTTCCGGTTGCTACAGCAATGGCGTGACCCAAACCTATACTCCGGACACGCTCAATAACTACGAGGTTGGCTGGAAGACGACCAGCCAGGGCGGGCGCCTGCTTGTGGAACGGCGCGGCCTACTACATGGACTGGAAAAATCTGCAGGCGCTCATCTATGACGCCGCGGTCTGTCCCACTTCGAGCTACAACATCAACGTCGGCGACGCGCGCATCTACGGCATGGAATCGAACGTCGACTACAAGATCGACGAGCACTTGACGCTCCAGGCATCGGTCAACTATACCGACGCCCGCGTAACATCCGCATCCACGGCCGCCTACGACAGTTACGTCAATGAACGGCTGCCGTTTGCGCCGTACTTCAGCTGGAGCTGGAACGGCGCGCTACCAGAGACACGTCGCCAGCGACCTGCAGGGCTACCTGCAGTTCGATATGGCGGACAAGGGCGACATGTTCAACGGCCTCAATCCGGACGACAAGAACACGGGATTGCCGCGCATTCTGCAGCCCTCGTACATCATCATGAACCTGCGCATGGGGGTCAACCCCGTCGGTGAGGCTTGGTTTGCGGAGTTCTACGTCACCAATCTCGCGAACAAGAACGCGATCGTTTACAGCAATACCGGCAACTTCGACCTGCGGCTCACCACCAACGAGCCGCGCGTCTTCGGCGTGAGGTTGTCCTATCGCTGGGGCAAGGCGACGGCCAACAACACCGAATGAACGCGGCCGGGCAAGCGCCGAGCGTTCAACAACGAGGACTGACGAGCTCCGCGATCCGCAGCGCCATGGGGTAAGGCCCGGGCGCATCGCGGTTGGTGAGCACGAGCACCGTCACGCGGCGCCCGGGGAAGCGCACCACGGCGTTGCGGAATCCGATCGATTCGCCCGAGTGCCACACGTGATCGCCGGTGATGCGCCACCCGAACCCATAATCGACCGTCGGATCATCGGTGGGCGTCGCCGCCGTGAAGGCGAGACGCAACGACTCCGGGCTTAGCAGCCGGCCGTCCGAAAGCGCCCCATCCCATTTCTGCCAATCCTCGACCGACGAGTAGATCCCGCCGTCGCCGAGCACTGCGCTCGTGAGGCTCTGGTCCGTTCGCAGCCAGCGGCCATCCCGCTCGCTGTAGCCGTACGCGCGCTCGAGCACGGTCGATACGCCTTCTTCGTGCGCCACCGTCTGACGCATGTCGAGCGGTGCGAAGATGCGGGTACGCAGCAGTGTGGCGAAATCGAGGCCCGACGCGGCGGCGGCGGCGAGCGCGAGCAGCGCATAACCGCTGTTGCTGTATCGGTAGCGGCTGCCGGGCGGAAAATAGGTTCGATCCACGGATTCCAGCAATCGCAGCACATCGGCATCGCGCAGTTGATTCCGGCGGCTCGCGGGGATGAGATCCTCGTAGTCGATGATTCCGGAGGTGTGCGTGAGCAGATGGCGCAGCGTCACCGCATCCGCCCATGTCGGCAGGCTCGGCAGCCACGCGCGGATGCTGGCATCGAAACGCAAGCGCGACTCTTCCATGAGCAGAAGCACGGCCGCCGCCGTGAACTGCTTGGTCAGCGAGGCGAGACGGTAGTTGGTCGCGGTGCTTGCCGTGACCCGATGCTCGAGATCCGAATAGCCGTAAGCCCGGCGCGCGACTGACCTTCCCTCACGCACGACCAACACCGAAGCCCCGGGCACCTCGCCCTGATAGGCCTGCATCAGCGAATCGATGTGCGCGGTGACCTCGTCGGGGCGATTTGCCACGCCGGCGCCTCAGTTCATTTTCATGGCCGGCATGCCCGAGCTGTCCATGTTGTCATGCCCGGCATCGTCGTCGGTCGTGGACCAGCACGAGCTTGGGATCTTTCTCCAGGGGGTACACGTGCACCATCCAGCCGAAGATGTGCGGATAGAACGTGCCGCCCGCGGCATCGCACGTCTCTTTCGTGTCGATTGAGCCCAACAGGCCGTATTTCGCGTTGGGGCCGAAGTACTCGGCCTTGTGCCCCGCGGGCGCCCTGCAAAAATTGACGTGCTGGTGCCACCGGGCAATGCTCAAGGGAATTCGATCGTCGATCTCGGCGAGAGGGGCGTCGACGCGATCGGTGTACATCACGCCCACGAGCCGGTATCCGCCATCCGTCGTCTTCTTGTACAGGAGCGAGGTGGGCTTCGAGGGATCGAACTGCGAGCGGGCCGCCAACGCATTCGCCGTGTTGGTGAAGTGATACTGGGGCTGCGGGACATTCGGCAGAAAAATCTCGTAGCCATCCGCGATCGCCTTGCGATAGTCCTCGTACGGCGCCATCGCCTTCTTGGCGGCGGCAACGATGGCGTCCGCTTTCTGCGCATCGCCCGGAGCCTGGGGTCGAAGCTCGGTCATGTGCATGTGACCCGCCATGCCCGACATCTCGGACCCGCCGGGCGGCGACGCATCGGCGGCGAGCGCGACCAGCGCTCCCGAGAAAACGCGAACCCAGAACCGACGATGGCAGCGGACCCGATGGATCGGCATGTGGCACCTCGAGCAAGGCCGGGCACGAGGCCGCGGCGCAGTCTGTGGAATTGGGCAAAGCGAGGTTATCATGGGCGTCGCCCGCCGCCGGCACAAAGGATCGCGTTGACGTACCGCCCGCTCCGCGCCGAATGGTTTTTGGTGGCCAGCGTCGCCACCAGCCTCGCATTCCTCCTGCTCGGGGATAAGCTCCACGATGATTCTCTCGGGCCCGCGGCGCAGTCGGTGGTGTTCGTCTGGCTTTTCGCCTCGATTCTGGGCTCGGCGATGGCGGTCGTGCGTCACGCCGAGCACCTTGCCCAACGGCTCGGCGAACCGCTCGGCACGCTCATCCTCACGCTGGCCGTGACGGTCATCGAAGCGGCGAGCATCCTGGCCGTGATGCTGCATTCGCGCGATCAGCCCACCGTGATGCGCGACACGGTGTTCGCCGTCATCATGATCATCCTCAATGGCATGGTCGGAACCTCGCTCCTGGTGGGCGCCTTGCGGCATCGTGAGCAGTCTTACAATCTGCGGGGAGCGAACACTTATCTCAGCGTGATCATTCCGCTCGCGGTGCTGAGCCTCATCATGCCCGACTTCACGCAAACCACCCCGGGACCGACGCTCTCGTTTGCGCAGCAGGTGTTCCTCGCCGTCATGTTCCTTGGCTTGTATGCCGCCTTTCTCGCGGTGCAGACCGGCCGCCATCGCGGATACTTCATGTTGGAATCCGAAGGGGATGCGGCGCACCACCTCGCCGGCGGCTCATCGACCACCACGCATGCGGTGCTTCTCGTCGCTTACATGATTCCCGTCGTGTATCTCGCCGAGCAATTCGGTCAACCGATCGTCGCGATGATCGCGCGGCTCAACGCACCGGTGGCGCTCGGCGGCATCATCATCGCGGCGCTGGTGGCCACACCCGAAGCGATCGGTGCCGTGCGGTCGGCGCTTGCAAATCAATTGCAGCGATCGATCAATATTTGCCTCGGGTCCCTCCTTGCCACCATCAGCCTCACGATTCCCCTCATGCTTCTGGTCAACCATTTTTTGGGAGCGCCGATCTTTCTCGGTCTTCAGAACACGAGCTTCGTGATGCTGGTGCTGACGCTCGCGCTCAGCATCGTGACCTTCTCGAGCGGACGCACCAACGTCCTTCAAGGGGCGGTGCACCTGCTCCTGTTCATCGCGTACATCCTGCTGACCTTTCAGGGCTGATGCGCGGGCCCTTAAGGGATTGTGATGCAAGCGGCAGTATGTAAACCCTTAATGCAACTTATGTAAACTTGGCCGCCGTGTCGCACGGAGGTCGGATAATTTCGGTCATATGCTGATCGAGACAGGGAATAGTCCGGACGAGACCACGGCCAAGGGCCCAAAGCGGGGCCCGAACAAGCAATGGCATGCAGTGGCGATCGTCCCCGGCGCGAGAGCCTGCGCGGCCGCAGAAGGCTGCAGGGGGCGCCGCTTTCTGTCCAAGGAGGCGCCGCGGCTACCGCTGCAAGAGTGCAACACCGCGGAATGTCGCTGCAAATACCGCCACTACGAGGATCGTCGCGGCCCACCCCGGCGGGGCGAGGGAAAGAAAGGTGCCCCGCGCACGACCGACGATCGCCGTCAAACTCGCGGCCGCCGCGAGACCGACTGATTCACGCGAGCTCGCGGATCTCCCGCAGAAAATCCTCCACGTCCGCCTCGGTGGTGGCATACGACGTCACGAGCCGGACCGCCGCGCCTTCGGGGACTTCGCAGAGCGGCCAGCGATAGAAATGAAAGCCCGCCTTCTCGAGACGCTCGATCAGCTTATCCGGCAGCGCGACGAATAGCTCGTTCGCCTCGACGCTCTGCAGCAGACGCGCGGCACCGATATCCGCCAGACCTCGAGCGAGCCGCGCGGCCATTGCATTCGCCTGCCTCGCATTGCGCAGCCACAGGCCATCCTCGAGGTAAGCGAGGAGTTGGCAGCTCAGGTAACGCAGCTTCGACCACAGATGCCCCGCCTGCTTGCGCCGTCGCTCGAAGTCCCCGGCGAGCGAGCGATCGAAGAATACGACCGCCTCCGCGCATAGCGCACCGTTCTTCGAGGCGCCGAGCGAGAGCACGTCCACGCCGCGCTTCCAAGTCGCTTCCGCCGGCGTGCAATCGAGGCTCGCCAGCGCATTCGCAAAGCGTGCGCCGTCCATATGCACGTGCAGCCCATGCTGCTTCGCTGCGGCCGTGAGCGCCGACAGCTCCTCGAGCCCGTAGACGGTCCCGAACTCGGTCGCCTGCGTCACGCTGAGCGCCGAAGGGCGCACATGATGCACGCCCATCTCCTCGGCGAACGCAACGGCTGCGGCGAGCGCCTGCGGGGCGACCTTGCCCGTCGGCGAGGGCAACCCGAGCAGCTTTGCGCCGCCGGTGTAGAACTCCGGCGCGCCGCACTCGTCGGTCACGATGTGCGCGGTGGCATGACAATAGATGCCGCCGTACGGGGGCACGATCTGCGACAAGGCGAGCGCGTTGGCCGCCGTGCCGGTCGACACGGGGTAGATCAAGACCTCCGTCTCGAATACGGCGGACGCCACCTGGGTCAAGCGCTCGGTAAAGGGATCGGCGCCGTAGGATCCGGAGGGAGCCGCGTTCGCCGCTTGAATCGCGGACATGATGGGCGCGCAGACCGGAGACACATTGTCGCTGCCGAAGTTACGAGTCAACGGGTCTGCCATCGTTCACCTCGCCGCGCGTAGCACCCGCAGCTTGCTTTCGAAGTCTTCCTTGTTCAAATAGGCACCGCACAGCCGGCGATAGCCGCGGTATGCACGCCGCCCATGGAGCAGCCGCCAGTTATCGAACAGCAGCGCCGTGCCGGGCGCCAGGCGCATCATGATTTCGTTCGCGGGATCATTGACCATGCGATTGAATATCTTCAGTGCCCGGTAAAAGGCGCTCATCCTTGCGCTCGGCAAGCTGAACGGAGCCCGATCGTAGTTATTGTAGGCGATCTGAATCGGATCGCCATGCGTATCGAGCTCGATGATGGGGTGCTCGGCCCGCAGATGCACCCCGTCGCCCAAGTATTGCGCCGGCACTTTGACGCTCGAGAGAACCTCGAACGCTTGCGGATCGCTTCGGCGGATGTCGTCGGCCACTTTGAATCCGTCCACCAAGGTGCTGTCGCCGCCCTCGCCGTCGAACTGCAGGCAATGAAACATCTGAAATCCGGGCGAATCAAAGCTGTAGGTGCCATCGGTGTGAGGGCCGATGGCCGCAGACGTATACGCCGTGTCCTTGAAGGCGAGATTGGCGGTGAAATCCCACATCCCGCCGAATATCGTCTCGCGTACATAGCCGATGCGCGTGGCGAGCTCGCGAGTCGCCTCGAGAGTTGCGGGAACGCCGGTCGCCAGCGCGAAGCCGTACTCTTCCACGAGCGTGAGCCAGCGCGAGAGCGGCGCATCCCCGGACATGATCTCCTCGTGTGTCATGGCCGGGAAAGCCTCGCCGAGAGTCCGCCGGTTCCAGAGCGAGCGGCGCGGTGCCGGCGGCTGCCGCCGGCGTTGCGCGACATCCCACAGAAACGAGGCAGGCCAGACGCTCGCGCTGCCATCGTGCTTCCAGACGATGCGCAAGGTGGCTCCGCCCTCCTCGACAGCCAGCCGTTCCGGTGCGATATCCGCCGGGATCTCGAAGGTGTCGACCTGCCGCTGCAGCGTGTCCGGATGGAGGCTGTCGCGCGAATGACAATGATCGCGCAGCCAGAACGGGGAGAATCGCTCGGCCGAGGGATATCCCCGCCACGACACCTCCACATCTCCCTCGATGACCTGAGCACCCGCCAGAAGTGCCGCACCCGAAATCTCGCGTTGTGTCGCCTTCATCATTTGCCGTCTCCGGATCCATCGCTTGTTGAACAAGTGTATAACAACGCCGGATGCAGGGTCAAACCGCGGCGCAGAGGTCGGTCAGGATGCCGGATCGGTCAGGCGGATCACCTCGATATCGAGCGCCTTCAGCGCATCGAGGTAGCTCTGCAGATCGATCAAGTCGAGGCAAGGCCGTGCACCCCTCGCCGTGATGCGGCCGTTCGCCAATCCCTTGGCCAGCAGGATGGACGGAATGCAAGGAATGAAGGGACCATGGCCCGATCCCGCCAGCATGAAGAATCGCTCGGTGCGGGGCATCCCGTCGCGGTCGAGCCCGGACAGACACATGTGAAAGCCGCTGCGGTTCGACCCGAATCGGTCGAGCAACGAAGCGAGCGACAGCAGGCGCGGCGCGAATCGACCCGGCATCGACAGCATTCTCAGCCGGACCTGCCAGCTGAGAAGCCAGAGCCCGATATGCAGAACGGACAATTCCGTGCCGGCGGAAAACCGGAGCGTTTTGAGGTCCGGGTATCTGCCCGGAAAGAGCTCAAGATCCGGAATGTCGCAGTAGCCGAACCATCGCCGGCCGAGCCGCGGATAGCGCTGGGCGTGCAGACCCTGCCAGCCGTACACGATCCGCTCGCGACCCTCTTGCAGCGATTTGAAGGGCTTGCCGACATAGCTCAGGATCGCGGTGAGCGTTGCCGGGCCGCCATTCGTCCGCTGCGCGGCGCTGATGCCATAGTCGATCTTTTGCAGAGACTGGAATTTTTCCCGGTAGTGATCGATGACGGCGGCGCTCAGACAGGGCACCGAGCTCGCGCCGCTGACGATGAGCACATCGCGATCACGGGCCTCTCGATCGTACCGTTCGATGCCGGCGACGAAGCCTCGCGCATCGGCGAGGTCGATGTAATGGCAGCCCTGCTGCAGGCAAGCCTCCGCCACCGCGTAGCTCTGGCCTTGAAAGGGACCGGTGGTGTGCACGACGATGTCCGGGCTCGTCTCGGCGAGCACCGTCCGCAGATTCGTGCCGATGTCGAGCGCGACCGGCAACGCCTCGCGGTTGCCCGGGAGTTGTGCGATGAATCGCTGCGCTTTATCGAGGGAGCGTCCGGCAATACGCAGCTGGATGCCGGGATCGGAGGCGAGCGAGCGGGCGATGTGTCCGCCGAAATTCCCGTAGCCGCCGATGATCAGAACGCGTTTCACCGGCCTTGGCGGCTCACCCTTCAGCGCTGCGCGCTTTGCCAGCGGGCGGCGCGATGGAAAGGCGCATCGTCCGCGGGCAGCATTCCGCGGCCCAGGATGTGATCGGCGGCTTTCTCGGCGAGCATGATGGTGGGCGCGTTGAGGTTGCCGGTGGTGATCGAGGGCATGATGGAGGAATCGACCACACGCAGGCCCTCGAGGCCGCGGACGCGGGCCTGGGGGTCCACCACCGCCATCCGGTCGCCGGGCGCCCCCATTTTGCACGAGCACGACGGGTGATACGCGCTTTCCGCCTTGGCACGCACGAAGGCATCGATCTGCTCATCGGTTTGCACCCCCGATCCGGGCTGCAGCTCGCGGCCGCGGTAGCGATCGAAGGCCGGCTGCGCAAAGATCTCCCGGGTCAGCCGCACGCAGGCCCGCATCTCGGTCCGGTCATCGGGCGCGCTCAAGTAGTTGAACAGGATCTTGGGCTTCTCGAACGGATCTTTCGAGGCAAGCCGCACCCAGCCGCGGCTCTTCGAGCGCATGGGGCCGACGTGCGCTTGAAACCCATGTTCCTGCGCGAGCGTCGAGCCGTCGTACGCAACGGCCATCGGCAGGAAGTGATATTGGATGTCCGGATATTCGACTCCGGGGCGGCTGCGGATGAAGCCGCAGGTCTCGAAGTGATTGGTCGCCCCGAGGCCGTCCTTGCGCAGGATCCAGCGCGCACCGATGAGCGCCCGGCTCCAGGGGTTGATCGAGGAATACAGCGTGATCGGCTCCGTGCAGGCGACCTGAAAGTAAAATTCCAAATGGTCCTGAAGATTCTCGCCGACGCCCGGCAGATCCTGCACGACCTCGATGCCGAGCCCCTGCAGCTCGGCGCCAGGCCCGACGCCCGACAGCTTGAGCAGCTGCGGCGAGTTGATCGGGCCGCCGCAGAGGATCAGCTCCTGGTCGATGCGCACCTGATGGGTTTTTCCGCCTTGGATGTAGCAGAGCCCGTGAGCGCGCCGCCCTTCGAACAGCACGCGAGTCGCCAAGGCGCCGGTGATCACCTTCAAGTTCGGCCGGCGCATCGCCGGATGCAGATAGGCGCGGGCCGCGCTCCAGCGTCGGCCCTCCCCGACCGTCATGTCCATGCGGCCGAATCCCTCCTGCTGGAAACCGTTGACGTCACTCGTGCGCGGATAGCCCGCCTGCTCGCCCGCGGCGAGCCAAGCCGCATGCAGCGGGTTGCGTAATGCACCGTAGCTCGTCATCAAAGGGCCGGAGGCGCCGCGGTACTGATCGCCCCCCTCCTCGCGACGCTCGGCGCGTTTGAAGTAAGGCAATACGTCGCGGTACGCCCACCCCGTCGCTCCTTCCTGTGCCCAGCGCTCGAAATCCTGCGGGTTCCCGCGAATGTAGACGAGCCCGTTGATGGACGAGGAGCCGCCCAGCACCTTGCCGCGCGGCGTGTGCATGCGCCGGCCGTCCAGATGCGGCTCGGGCTCGGTATGGTAGAACCAGTTGTACTTCGGCATGTTCATCGGAATGGACAGCGCCGAGGGCATCTGAATATAGATCGACCCGTCCGCCCCGCCATACTCGATCAAGAGGACGCGGTGGGCGCCGCTCGCGCTCAGCCGGTCCGCCAGCACGCACCCTGCCGAGCCCGCCCCGACGATGACGTAGTCGAAATTTGGTTCCGCCAAGATGAGCTCCGGTCAATAAGGGGCGTCGACATCGCCCATCGCGACGTAGACGCTTTTCAGCTGCGTGTAATGCTCGATGGCCGCGCGCCCATTCTCGCGCCCGAGACCCGACATCTTCACGCCCCCGAACGGCAGCTCGATCGGAGTGACGTTGTAGTGGTTGATCCAGCAGGTGCCCGCCTGCAGCTGCGCGATGACGCGATGCCCGCGGGTGAGATCGTTGGTGAATACCCCCGCGGCAAGACCGAACTCGGTGGCGTTCGCGCGCTCGATGACCTCGGCCTCGGTCTTGAACGTGAGCAGCGACATGACCGGCCCGAATATCTCCTCGCGCACGATGGACATCGTGTCGCTGCAGCCATCGAACACGGTCGGCGCGACAAAGTATCCCTTCGCGAGCTCCCCGTCCGTGACGCGATGGCCGCCGACGAGCACGCGCGCACCTTCGGCACGGCCGCGTGCGATGTAGCCGAGCACCTTCTGCATGTGCTGTTCCGAAACCAGCGGTCCAACCTGAGTTTGCGGATCCATCGGGTCACCGATGCGCATGGCGCTCACGCGCCTGAGGAGCCGCTCGAGGAACGCCGGTTTGATCGACTCGTGCACGAACACGCGCGTGGCGTTCGAGCATACCTGTCCGGAGGAGTAGAAATTGGCGAGCAGCGCACCCGATACGGCATTGTCGAGGTGGGCATCTTCGAAGACGATCAGCGGCGATTTGCCGCCGAGCTCGAGCGTCACGTTCTTGAGCGTCGCGGCCGCATCGCTCATGACGGCCTTTCCGGTTCCCACCTCACCGGTGAGCGAGACCTTGCGGATGTCCGGATGGCGCGTCAGCAATTGGCCGGTTTCCGCGAAGCCCTGCACCACCTGGAACACGCCCGGCGGCAGTCCGGCCTCGAGCAGAATCTGCTCGAGCTTCACGGCGCTGAACGGCGTGAGCTCGGCGGGCTTGAAGATCATGGCATTGCCGCAGGCGAGCGCGGGCGCCGCCTTCCAGCAGGCGATCTGCAGCGGATAGTTCCACGCGCCGATGCCCGCGACCACGCCGAGGGGCTCGCGGCGCGTATAGCCGAAGGCCTGCTTGCCGAGGTCGATGTGCTCGCCGCTCAAGGATTGCGCGAGGCTCGCGAAGTACTCGAAGCAGTCCGCCCCGGAGATGACGTCGACGACCAGCGTCTCCTGAACCGGCTTGCCGGTGTCTCGCGACTCGAGCTCGGCGAGCTCGCGGTTGCGGGAGCGCAGAATCTGCGCGGCCTGGCGCAAGATGCGGGCGCGCTCGGCTCCGCTCATCGCCGCCCAGCGAGCCTGGCCGCGCTGCGCATCGCGCACGGCAGCATTGACCTCCGCGGCACCCGCGACGTTGACGTAGCCGAGCACCGCACCGGTGGCCGGATTGATGGACGCGAAACGCTGCTGCGCACCCGCTCGGGCACTCGCGGATGCACGGGCCTTGTCTGACTTGAGCTCATCCTCGGAGCCGATGCGCCCCGCATTCAGGCGCCGGTCGACGAACTCGGTCAAGAGCGCACGAGCGCTCGCGCTATCGGCCTCGCGCCAGCCCGACAGCGCGGCCCGCAACCACACCCCGTCGATCATCGCGGCAATCATGGCCGCGAGACTCTGCGACTCCTCGCGCGGCACGAGCTTTTTGAGCGAGCTCTTGAGGTTGCTGAGGGTGCGGCGCTGATACACCGACTGCACGCGCCTCAAGCTCTTCACCTGCAGCACCTGGCCCCAGAACGCGAGCCACGCCGTGCCGGTGCGCTGATCGAATTCCTCCGGCGCCAGGTTGGCATCGATGATCGCCTGGATGCGGGCGCGCGGCGTGCTGATCGTCTTCAGGCGCGCGCGCACCTGGTCGCTCACGCGCCGCGCGAGCGAGCGGAAAGCGGCGTCCAGCAGCCCGTCCTTGTCGCCGAAGTAATGGGCGACCAATCCGGGCGAGACACCGGCGCGGCCGGCAATCTGCGCGAGCGTCGTGCCCACATAGCCGACTTCGGCTAGGCTATCGATCGTGACTTCGATGAGCTGGGACCGTCGCGACTCCTCCGGGAGCTCCCCGGGCAGATCCACCGACCCCGTTGATTGGTTGTTCAATGCAGTCGTCCTCGCGGTGTCGGCGTGCGTGCGGATGGACGCGCGGACGCGCCACCGCTTAAGATGAGGCCAATAGAATTATACTTTTATATCAGCTCTTTAGGGATACAAGGTGAGCGCTGACCACAGCCCGTTGAACAGTCATTCAAAGTCACCTCGCACGAGCTCATCATGCCGCCCGCCGGCGCAGCGGGTCAAGCCTCGGTATGGGCTGACCTGGGTCGCGGCCGTCGCCGCGTCCCTTGCCGCCGCCCTCGCCGCGCCGGCAGTTCCAGCGCACGCGGCGGACGCCCCGGCTACGACCGCCGACCCGGCCGCTTGCCGCACGGTGCGGTTCTCCGATGTGGGCTGGACCGACGTGACCTCGACCACGGCGCTGACGGCGCAGCTCCTGCGGCGCATCGGCTACACGCCCACCATCACGGTGCTTTCGGTGCCGGTCACGTTCGCCTCCCTGAAGAACAAGGACATCGACGTATTCCTGGGCAACTGGATGCCCGCCGAGGCCGCCGATCGCGCACCCTATGACGCCGACGGCTCGGTCGTGGTGGTGGGCCCGAACCTGTTCGGTGCGAAATACACGCTCGCCGTACCCCGGTATCTCTACGAGGAGGGTCTCAAGGATTTCAGCGACATCCATCGCTTTGCGGACCGGCTCAACCATTCTATCTACGGCATCGAGCCGGGCAACGATGGAAACCGCCTGGTGCTCAAGATGCTGAAGGAGAATCAATTCGGCCTGGGCGATTTCAAGCTGATCGAATCGAGCGAGCAAGGCATGCTGGCCCAGGTCGACCGCGCCTATCGCGACAGGCAGCCGATCGTGTTCCTGGCGTGGGAGCCGCATCCCATGAACATGCGCTTCGACATCAAGTATCTCGCCGGCGGCGATGCCGTGTTCGGCGCGAACTTCGGAGGCGCCACCGTTTATACCAATACCCGCAAGGGCTACTCGAGCGAATGCCCGAACGTCGGCCGGCTGCTCGCGAACCTCAAATTCAACCTGCGCGGCGAGAGCGAGATGATGGCGGCGATACTCGATCGGCACGAGCAACCCGCCATCGCCGCCGATACATGGCTGAACGCGCATCGCGACGTGGTCAAGGGCTGGCTCGAGGGCGTGCGCTCCTTCGACGGACGTCCCGCCTATGCGGCGCTCGCGGGCGTCTCGCAGCACCGCGCCGCCGGCTTCGAGGACTGGGTGGTGAGCCACAAGATTCCGGTGGGCGATGCCATGACGGTCGCGATCGACACCGTGAAGGCGCACGGCACCCTGCTGTTCGACGGGATCTCGATCGTCATCCGCGGCACGGTCGACGGTGTGACGGCGCTGCTGCGCGCATTGCCCTCGCCCTTGCTGATTGCGCTCGTCGCCGCGCTCGCCTGGATCTTGCGCCGCTCCTGGTCTCTCACGGTATTCGTGGTGCTCGCCCTGCTCTTCATCTTGAATCAAGGCTACTGGGACGCGACCCTCGAGACGCTCTCGCTGGTGGTGGTCGCGACCGTGGCCTCGGCGCTGATCGGCGTCCCGTTGGGGATCGCCTCGGCGCACCGCCCGCGGCTGTACGCGGCGATGCGCCCGGTGCTCGACCTGATGCAGACCTTGCCGACGTTCGTCTATCTGATCCCCACCTTGGTGTTGTTCGGGCTGGGCGTCGTTCCGGGGCTCATCTCGACCGTCATATTCGCGTTGCCCGCTCCCATCCGTCTCACCCATCTCGGGATCTCCTCGGTGCCGCGGCCGCTGATCGAGGCGGGAGAGGCATTCGGAGCGACCCCCATGCAGCTCCTCTGGAAGGTCGAGCTGCCGAGCGCGGCGGGCACCATCATTGCCGGCATCACCCAATGCATCATGCTCAGCCTGTCGATGGTCGTGATCGCGGCGCTGGTCGGCGCCGGCGGACTCGGGGTCCCGGTGGTGCGCGCGCTCAACTCCGTGCAGGTGGGCATGGGCTTCGAGGCGGGCTTCACCATCGTGCTGCTCGCCATCATTCTCGATCGAATCAGCCGCCCGAAAGAGCACTAGGAAACCCGATGAGCGCAGCGGTGGAGTTTCAAGACGTCGACATTCTGTTCCCGCGCGGGCCGGGACGCAGCGGCCGGACGGCCCTGCGCGAGGCGCTTTCGGCCCTCGACGGCGGTGCGAGCCGGGCCGATATTCAAAGCAAGTACGGCGTGATCGTGGGTGTCGCGGGCGCCACTTTGAGCGTCGCACAGGGCGAGATCTCCGTGCTCATGGGATTGTCGGGATCGGGCAAGTCGACACTGCTGCGCGCCGCCAATGGGCTGAACCGCGTGACCCGAGGTCATGTGCGCATTCGCGACGGCGAATCGGATGTGGACGTGGCGACCTGCGACACGGCGCAACTGCGCCGGGTGCGCCGCGAGCGCGTCGCCATGGTATTTCAGCAATTCGGGCTGCTCCCCTGGCGCACGGTCCGCGACAACGTCGGGTTGGGGCTCGAGCTGCGCGGCGAGCCGGCGGCGACCCGCAAAAGCATCGTCGCCGAGAAGCTCGAGCTGGTGGGCCTCTCGCAATGGGCCGACCGCCACGTGAGCGAGCTCTCGGGCGGCATGCAGCAGCGCGTCGGTCTTGCGCGCGCTTTCGCCACCGATGCCGATATTCTGCTGATGGACGAGCCCTTTTCCGCGCTCGATCCGCTGATCCGCGGCAAGCTCCAGGGCGAGCTCCTGGCGCTGCAGGAACGAGTCAAGAAGACCATCCTGTTCGTGAGCCACGACCTTGATGAGGCCCTGCGTCTCGGCGATCGGATCTCGATTCTGCAGAACGGGCGGATCATCCAGACCGGAACGGCGGAGGACATCGTGCTCGCGCCGGCGGACGATTATGTCGCGGAGTTCGTCCGTCATATGAACCCGCTCGACGTGCTGACCGGCAGCATGATCATGTGCGAGCGGGCGCGCATGAGCGCGGAGGACGGCAGCCTTTGGCTCGACCCGCGGCGACGCTACCGTCTGTCCGTGGGCGGCACCGGCGAGGCGCTCGCCCTGCACCTCGATGGGGTCGAGCAGACCTTGCGCCACCTGCGCGACGAGGCCGGGCTCGCCGCCCTCGAGCCCGGGCCTTGCGGTGGTGCCGGCGTCGTTTTCCCTGCAATCCATCATCCGGCTGCGCCAGCTCACCGGCCACCCGGTACTGCTCGCCGATGAGGGCAGGATCGTCGGGGTGTGCGATGAGGCCGAGATCATCCGCGCGCTCGCAGGCAGCCGCCACTAAGCGGGCGCAGGCCGCAACACCCGGGTAGCCGCCGCCTGCCTCCCCCCGATCCACGGCGCAGTTGCCGGCGCGCGTTTTAAATATTATCATCGAGATAATATAAACCGACTCCCGCTCCGTCACGAGGCACCCGCCATGGCCATGAATCACGACGTCATCATCTCCTGCGCCGTCACCGGCGACGATACCAAGGTCACCAAGAGCCCGTACTGCGCCATTACCCCGGAGCAGATCGCGGCGACGGCGATCGAAGCCGCCCAGGCAGGCGCAGCCATCGTTCACATTCATGTGCGCAATCCGGAGACGGGCGCATTCAGCATGGAAACCAAGTACTACCGCGAGGTGGTCAAGCGCATTCGGGAAAGCAACGTCGATGTGCTGGTGAATCTCACGTGCGGCATGGGCGGGTACATCGTCATCGGCGAGCACGGCCTGAAAGATACGCCTGCGCCGGGCAGCGATTTCGTCACCCAGGAAGAGCGCATGCGGCACATCATCGACCTGTGCCACGAGGGCAAGTACCGTCCCGACATCGCGACCCTCGACTGCGGAAGCTTGAACTTCGGCGACTCGCAACCGTGCGTACATTTCCACGCCGAACTATCTGCGCCAGGGAACCGCGATCGCCCGCGACCTGAAGGTCAAGCCGGAGCTCGAGATATTCGACACCGGCAACTTGTGGTTCGTGAAGCAGATGATCAAGGAGGGCCTGCTCGATGCTCCCGCGCTGATTCAGCTCTGCATGGGCATCCCGTACGGCGTTCCCGCCGATGTGGGCCATTTGATCGCGATGGTCAACGAGCTGCCCGAGAACTGCAACTGGGGCAGCTTCGCCATCAGCCGCATGCAGATGCCCTGGGTCGCGCAATCGGTGCTCCTCGGCGGCAACGTGCGCGTCGGCCTCGAGGACAACCTGTATTTGAGCAAAGGCGTCTATGCGAGCAATGCCCAGCTGGTGCAGAAGGCCCGCACCATCGTCGAGGCCATGGGGGCGCGCATTCTCACCCCGGCGCAGGCCCGCGAGCGCCTGAAGCTTCATTGAGAAGATCCGGTGACCGCGCTGCCGCCCTATCGAGCGACCATCGAATCCGATTGGATCGATTACAACGGCCATCTGCGGGATGCGTTTTATTGCGTGGTGATGAGCTACGCCATCGATGACGTCATGGAGCATCTCGGACTCGATGCCGCGTACCGCGAGCGCACCCACTGCACGCTCTACACGGTCGAGCTGCACATGCATTACCTGCACGAGATCAAGGGCTCCGATGAGCTCTCCGTCGTGACCTCGATCGTGAATGCGGACCGCAAGCGCATCCACGCGGCCTGCGATTTTCTGTGCCCTGGAATCGAGGGCCCCGCGGCAACGGCCGAGGTCATGCTGTTGCATGTGCATCAGGGCGAGAAACCGAGCGTCGTTTCCTTCCCGCCGGAGATCGCCGCACGCCTCGAGGCGTTGAGGCTCTCGCCCGAGACCCTCGAGAAGCGTGGACCGGGCTCCCGCAAGATCGAGCTCAAGCCGCGATAGACACCATGCCGTCTTATGATCTACGACGTTTGATCGCGCCGCGCAGCATCGCGCTCATCGGCGCGAGCGCCTGGACGGACGCCGTGGCGGTCGGCAATGCCGCCATCGGCTATCGCGGGCTGATATGGCGCGTGCATCCGACCCGCGCCTCGACGCCCGAGCGACCGGTCTACCGCTCCGTCGCCGAGCTCCCGGGCTCCCCCGACGCCGCTTTCATAGCCGTCCCCAATCAGGAGGCGCCGGCGGTCGCCGCGGCGCTCGCCGCGCGGGATGCCGGAGGATTCGTCTGCTTCAGCTCGGGGTTCGGCGAGCTCGGCACGCCGCTTGGGCGAGAGCTCGCCCATGAGCTCGTGGTGCGATCCGGGAGCCTGCCCTTCTTCGGCCCGAACTGTTATGGCTTCGTGAACTTCTTCGACCAGGCGGCGATGCTGCCCGACCAGGTCGTCGGAGAGCCGCTCGAGCGCGGCGTTGCGCTGATCTGCCAGAGCGGCACCATCTCCCTCAGCTTGAGCTTCAACGAGCGCTCCGTGCCGATCGGCTATCTCTTCTCGGTGGGCAACCAGAGCCGCCTCGCCGTCGAGGATCTCATCGAGACCCTGTGCGACGATCCGCGCGTGACGGCGTTCGGCCTGTACCTCGAGGGAATCAAGGACGCGGAGCGGTTCGCCGCCGCGGCGGACAAAGCGCGGCGAGCCGGGAAGCCGATCGCCGTGATCAAGACCGGCCGCACCGCCGCCGCGGCGCGCACCGTTCACAGCCACACGGGCGCACTCGCCGGGGCCGACAGCGTGTTCGATGCGTTTTGCCGTCAAGCCGGGCTCGCGCGCTGCGATACCCTCGGCGGGCTGTGCGAGACGCTCAAGCTGTTCCACGCGGGCGGCGCGCTCGCGGGCCGCAAAGTGCTGATCATGGGCGCCTCGGGCGGCGACATGGCGATGACGGCGGACGTGGCGCGCACCGTCGAGCTCGATTTCGCACCGATTCCGCTCGAGCAGGCGCGCACGCTGCAAGCACTGCTTACCGAGCGCGTGACCGTCGCGAATCCGCTCGATATTCACACCTATTTGTGGTTCGACCCGCCGGCGCTCAAGCGCGTATTCACCACCGCGATGCGCTCAGGCTACGATGCCGTCGGCTTCATGCTCGACTTCCCGCCGGAAGGCAAGGCCGACGCCTCCTCCTTCGACGCCGCGATCGATGCCTACATCGAGGCCTCGCACGGCGCACCCTCGCGGGTTGCGCTGATCTCCTCGCTGCCGGAGACATTGAGCGCGCGCGTGCGCAAGCATTGTCTCGCCGGCGGTGTCGTGCCGCTGCAGGGCCAGCGCGAGGCCTTGGAGGCGCTCGCCGCCGCGGCCGCCGTCGGCAGCGCGTGGCGCGCGGGTCCCGGCGTTCAGCTCGCCCTGCCGGGCGCCGCCGCAGCCGGCTTGCGGCACGGACGAGGGCCGCAGTCTGACCGAATCGGACGCGAAGGCCGCGCTCGCCGCTTTCGGGGTCGCGGTGCCCCGCAGTCATCTGGTCGCACCGGCCGCCGCGGCAAGCTGCGCCGAGACCATGGGCTTCCCGGTGGTGATCAAGGCCGTCGGGGCGCATCTCGAGCACAAGACCGAAGTCGGCGGCGTCGCGCTCAATCTGCGCAGCGCCGCCGAGGCCGCCGCCGCCGCGCAGCGCCTGAGCGCACTGTCCGAAACCCTGCTGGTCGAGGAAATGATCGGCGACGGAGTCGCGGAGATTCTCGTCGGCCTCATCCGCGATCCGCAGTTCGGGCAAGTCCTCGTGCTCGGCGCCGGCGGCGTGCTCACCGAGCTGCTCGCCGACTCGGCGACCCTTCTGCCGCCCTTCACGCGCGATGCGATCCGCGGCGCATTGCGGGGACTGAAAGTCGCGAAACTCCTCGACGGGTTTCGCGGCAAGCCGCGCGGCGATGTCGAGGCGCTGGTCGATGTCGTGGCCGCCATCGCGCGCTACGCGGCAGCGAACAGCGCAACGCTATTGGAGATTGACGTCAATCCCGTGATCGTGCGGGCCGCCGGGCGCGGTGCCGTCGCGGTCGATGCGCTGATCCGTCTCAAACAACCCGGTTAACACCAGAAGAGGTCCGCCATGTCCGATGGAGTCAAGACCGTCAAAGACGGCAGCATTCTCGAAGTCACGATCGACCGGCCCAAGGCGAACGCGATCGATCTTGCCACCAGCCGGCGGCTGAACGAGGTATTCGTCAATTTTCGCGACGACAAGTCCCTGCGCATCGCCATCATCACCGGTGCCGGCGAGAAGTTCTTCTCTCCCGGCTGGGATCTGAAGGCGGCAGCGGGCGGCGAGAAATCGGACGAGGATTGGGGCGTGAGTGGTTTCGGGGGGCTCAACTATCCGCGCAACCTCAACAAACCCATCATTGCCGCCGTCAACGGCATCGCCTGCGGCGGCGGGTTCGAGGTCGTGCTCGGCACGGACATCATCGTGATGGAAGAGCACGCGAAGTTCGCGCTGCCGGAAATCAATGTCGGGGTGCTCGCCGATGCCGGCACCATCAAGCTGCGCAGACGCATTCCCTACCATGTCGCGCTGGAATTCTTGCTGACCGGGCGCTGGATGGACGCCGCGGAGGCCAAGCATTGGGGGCTCGCCAACCACGTGGTGCCCAAGGGACAAAGCCTTGCCAAAGCCCGCGAAATCGCGCATCAGCTCGCCGAAGGTCCGCCGCTGCTGTTTCCGGCGATCAAGCAGCTTCTGCGTCACACCGAGATGGTCCCCGAGCACGAGGCCTTCGAGTTGCACGACTCGCTCGACATCGTCCAGCAGGTCATCCGGTCGGAGGATCTCATCGAGGGCACGCGCGCATTCACGGAGAAGCGCAAGCCGCGCTGGACCGGCCGCTGATTCCAGGGGTCGCTGATTCGAGGGCACACTGCTCGCCGCCGATATTTCTGGCGCACTCTAGCCATGCGCGGCATTTGCGTCCATGCTTCCGCTCAATGGAAGTTTTGCTCGTTGAAGATAATTCTGAGGTAAGCCTGATAACCGTTGAATATCTAACGGAATTAGGCCACTCCGCCGTTGCGGTTCCGGCCGCGGAATCGGCGCTCGCACGCCTCGCCGAGCGCAATTTCGACGCCGTCATGACCGACGTCAGCCTGCCCGGGATGTCAGGTATCGACCTGGCCAAAGAGCTCTCCCGGCAATACCCGAACCTGCCGGTCGTGATTTCCTCCGGCTACGGTTCCGTGAAACTGGAGTTCGGCATGGGCCCTCGCCACCCCAATGTATTCTTCCTGCCGAAGCCCTACGACTTGCCGATGCTCGAAAAGACGTTGAGCGACGCGGCCGCCTCTCGGGAATCCAGCGTCAGATCAGTCGAAGGGCCGGCGGCTCCTCCGCGGCTCTGACCGCGGCACCCGGACAATGCGGGCAAGTATTCGGCACTGAGCCGATGGTCTCGCTCAACAGATCCGTGAGTGCGTGCGCATCGTCGCGGAACTCATCGACGTAGGGCTTGTGCTGCCGCACCAGTTCCACCGCCAACGCGAAGGCGCTCGAGGGATCCACCTCGTCGTCGTAGAAAACCTCGTTATGCACCGGACAGGTCTGCAGCACGTGCGTCTGCAGCGCGATCTCAAACGCAATGGCTTGCTTGTGTTCCATGACGCCGTTGCTCTCGGTGACCACCCCTCTCGATGTACGCATACCCATGGCGCTCAGTGTCCGCGTGCGCGCTTCGCGACCGCCCGCCCGCGCTTGTTGGTTCTCCAGGTGCGCCCTCGGGCCGAGGGATCGCCCGGATGGTGCACGCTTTCCGTGAAAATCACCCGCAGCGCCCGATCCCAGGCCGCAGCTTGCGGCGCCGGATCCGGCGGGTCGTGAGGCGCCAGCGGCGGGCGTTCCGGACTCGGGGGCGGCGGGACGCCTTCCTGACCCCGTGGGACATGAATGCTGGACATGGCGGCCTCCTGATGCGCTGCAATTCGCGGCGTCATTATGGGAGAGCCTCCGGGCGGCGTGGATCGGTTCAGGGCCTCGCCGGCTGTAGGAAAAGTCAGACGCCCAGGCGACTCGTCACGGGTGGAAACGCCGCACCTTGAACCTGCGCGCGCCGCTCGCGCACGCAGTCGAGGATGTGATGCTCGATCGCCGCATCGAGCAACTCGATCGAATCCGATTCGAGCATGACCCGCAATCGCTCGTGCTCGGCAATCCAGGCGTCGAACGCGACCTCGGTCTCCTGCTCTCTCATGAGGAAAACCAGCAAGCCGCGGGACAGGAGCCGCCAGGTGGGCTTGAGCACGGGACTTTCCGCAAGGGCAATGATGCGATCGTGAAACCAAAGATCCGCCTGGCAAAGCGCCAGTCGATCACCCAATTCAGCCGCTCGGCGCATGGCGTCGATGGCCTCGCAGAGCTGGCTTGCAATGTGCGTCTTCGGGGTCCGCCGCTCGACGATGCGACGCAAAGCAATGCGCTCCACGGCGAGGCGCATCTCCTGGACTTCCAGCATCTCATCGGAGGTGTACTCGGTGACGTACGTGCCGCGATTGGGCTCCGTGCGCACGACCCCTTGGGCCTGCAGCAGCCGCAACGCCTCCCGCACGGGAATGCGGCTGACGCCTTTCATCTCGCAGATCTTTTTCTCGAAGATGCGCTGGCCGGGCTCGAGCTCGCCCGTCGCGATCATGATGACCAGCTGGTCCGCCAGCTGATCCGGCAGGTTCCGGGCGTCCAATGCTGCCTGTCCGTGCACGCGCTACCCCGCTCCATCGGTCCCAAGCGCAACATCATACGCGATTCGCGCAAAGGCGGCACGGCGCGGCAATTTAGGACATTACTTTATCGAGCGTGATCGGCAAATCCCTCACCCTTACGCCGGTCGCGTGGTACACGGCATTCGCGATGGCCGCGCCGACTCCGGTAATGCCGATCTCACCGATGCCGCGGGCACCGAGCGGGTCGATATGCGGATCCGCCTCGCCGATCACGTCGACGTCGATCAGACCGATGTCCGCATTCGTGGGCACGTGATACTCCGCCAGGTTGGCGTTCAGGATGCGCCCGGTGCGCTCATCGAGGACCGATTCCTCCATGAGGGCGAGCCCCACGCCCATGACCACGCCCCCCATGAGCTGACTGCGCCCGGTCTTCGCATTCAAGAGCCGGCCGATATCGTACCGCGCGACGATTCTCGGAACGCGGATGACGCCAAGATCCCGATCGATGCGCACTTCCGCGAACACCGCGCCGAAAGAATGCATCGAGAACTGCTTTTTCTCATCCCCGGGCTTGGCGGTCACCTGGGCTTCCAGATCGCCACCGCCGCTGCGGGCGAGCGCCGCCTCCACCGGCTCGCGACGTCCGCGACCGCGTCGCCCGATCGCCCCGTCCTCGATGAGCACCTCCTCGATCGGCGCTTGGAAGACAGGCGAGGACTCATCGCGGACGGCGAGCTGTATCAGCTGCGAACGCAGCTCCTCGACCGCGGCCTGCACGGCCGGCGCCACGCTCGCCGCGCTCTGCGAGCCCCCGGAAACGGGTGCCTGCGGAAACTGGCTGTCGCCCAGCTCGAAGCGAACGCGGTTCAAGGGGAAGCCCATGGTCTGGGCCGCGACCTGCGTCATGATGGTGTAAGTGCCGGTGCCGAGATCCTGGGTGCCGCTTTGCACGGTGAGCACGCCGTCGCGGGAAAGCCGCGCGCGGGCCGTCGCGGCGGAGCGATTTGCCGGATAGGTCGCGCTCGCCATGCCGAGCCCGATCCACTCCCGGCCGCGGCGCATCGAACGCGGTTCGGCCGAGCGCGCGGTCCAGTTGAAGGCCTTGGCGGCGCTGTCGTAGCACGCCAGCACGTGCCGCGAAGACCACGGAATCCGCTTGTCTTCGTCGATGCGCGGCTCATTCCGGCGCCGCAGCTCCACCGGATCGATTTTCAGCCGGTACGCGAGCTCATCGATGGCCGATTCCAGGGCGAAGGTACCGGTGGCCTCGCCCGGGGCGCGCTGGAATGTCGGTGTGCCGACCGAGAGCTGCACCAGCCGGTGCGAGGTCTTGACGTTCGCGCAGCTGTACTGCATCCGGGTCTGCAACGCCGAGGGCTCGGTGAAGTCCTCGAACAGGGAGGTGTGCGAGAACACGGCATGCTCGATCCCGGAGAGATGGGCATCCCGATCCGCCGAAATCGACAGGTGCTGCTCGGTGCGGGGGCGTCCGCCGACCGGGCCGAACATCTGCGGTCGTTCGAGCGTCAGCTTGACCGGACGTCCGACTTGACGTGCCGCCATCGCGGCGAGGACGACATGCGACCACACCGAGCCTTTGCAGCCGAATCCCCCGCCGACGAAAGGACATATTACGCGCACGTTCTCCTTGGGAATGCCCAAGGTCTTGGCGACCGTGCTCTGGCAGCCGCTGATGTATTGGGTGGCATCGTACAAGGTGAGCTGATCGCCCTGCCACTTGGCGAGGGTCGCATGCGGCTCCATCGGATTGTGGTGCTCCATGGGCGTCGTATAGACCGCCTTCATCTGCGCAAAGGATTGCGCTGGCAAGCTGCCGCGCTCGCTATCGGTCGGCTCTTGATTCGCTTTCTCGGGTGCATGTGCCGCAGAGCGTGCCGACTCGAAATTCAGCGGCGCGGCTTGCTCCAAGTAACTCGCGACGATGCGGGCGGCGGCATCGGTGGCTTGATCGAGCGTTTCCGCTACGACCACGGCAATCGGCTGGCGGTTGTAATGCACCACATCGTCCTGGAGCAACGACAGCACGCGCCCCGCCGGCGGGTTCACACCGGCGCGTCCCCCATCCGGCAACTTCGCCGCATTGAGATGTGTCAATACGGCGAGGACCCCCGGCATGCGCTCGGCGCGCGCGCTTTCGATGCGCTGGATGCGGCCGCTCGGGATTGTGGACAGCACCATCACGGCGTGCGCGAGGCGCGGCACCGTGAAGTCGCCGCTGTAGGACGCCTGGCCCGTGACTTTGAGCACGCCGTCGACCCGATCGATTCCCGCACCGATGAATTCCATGTCAGCCTCCCGTGCGCGCACCGCTCGCAGGCTGCGCGGCCTCGTCGAGCGCACGCACGATGGCACGGCGGGCGAGCTCGATCTTGAATTCGTTGTAGCGATACCCTTTCGCGCCGCTGAGCGCGCTCTGCGCGAGGGCATCCGCAGCCTTCGAGTCGTAGCGCATGCCGCTCAAGTGCTGCTGCGCCTCCTCGACGATCCAGGGCTTGTGCGCTACGCCGCCGAGGACGAGACGAACGTCCTTGACGAGCTCGTTCTCGAAACTCATCGCCGCCGCCACCGATACCAGGGCGAAGGCGTAGCTCGCACGATCCCGCACCTTGAGATAATGCGAATGCGACGCGAACCCGTTCGGCGGCAGATCAATGGCGAGGACGATTTCGCCGGCCGCCAGGTTTGTATCCTGCTGCGGCGTATCGCCCGGCAAGCGGTGAAATTCAGCGAGCGCGAGCTGCCGGGCGCCGCGCGCCGATCGCAGCTGCACGACCGCATCGAGGGCGGCGAGCGCGACCGACATGTCGGAGGGGTTGACGGCGATGCAGCGCTCACTCGCCCCGAGGATGGCGTGCTGCCGGTTGAAGCCATTGAGCGCCGCGCAGCCCGATCCAGGGTCGCGCTTGTTGCATTCGCTAAACCCGGTGTCGTAAAAGAACGAGCATCGCGTTCGCTGCAATAGGTTGCCGCCGGCCGTCGCCATATTCCGCAGCTGCGGGGAGGCTCCGGACAGGAGCGCCTGCGACAGCAACGGATAGCGCTGTCGAATCAGCGGGTGAATGGCCGTATCGGCATTCGATGCCAACGCGCCGATACGCACGCCGCCTTGCGGCAGCTCCTGAATCGCTGCAAGCCCACCGAGTTGTGTGATGTCGATGAGGCGGGTTGGAGACTCGACGCCCCCTTTCATGAGATCGACGAGATTTGTGCCTCCGGCGATCAGGCTCGCGCCGGGCTGGCCGATCAGGTGCAGCGCCGCGTCCAGATCGCGCGGCCGCGCATAGCCGAAGTTATGCACCCTCGAGCACCTCGCGCACGCACGCAACGATGTTCGGGTAGGCCCCGCACCGGCATATGTTGCCGCTCATGCGCTCGCGGATCTCATCGTCGGTCAGTTGCGCGCTCGAGCCACCCGCGTCTCGGTGCTCCTGCACCAGCGCGACTGCCGAGCAGATCTGCCCCGGAGTGCAATATCCGCATTGAAACCCATCATGGTGCAGAAACGCGGCCTGCATGGGATGCAGAGCCCCGTCGGCGGACGTCAACCCTTCGATGGTCGTGATCTCGTCATCGACATGCATGATCGCGAGCGCAAGGCAGGCGTTGATGCGGCGGCCGTTCACGAGCACGGTACATGCGCCGCATTGGCCCCGATCACAGCCCTTCTTGGTCCCCGCCAGCGACAGATGCTCGCGCAAGGCGTCGAGCAGCGTGAGTCGCGGTTCGACCGTGAGCTCGTGCACCTGCTTGTTGACCCGCAGGGTGATGCCGACCGCGGCGGGTACCGGCGGCTCGGCGGGCCGGGGGTCGCGCGCTACCGCCGCGGCCGCAGTTCCGGCGCCGAGCGCCGGCAGCGTGGCCACTCCGGCGGCGGTGGCCGCGGACTGCAGGAAATGCCGCCGGCTGACCCGGGTCGGCGCTGATTTGATCGGGTCCATCGTTGTGACGATGACTGCCGCCCGGACATCGCGCACTCGGCGGTTGCGCAGAAGGCCCGTCAGAAAGCGCTGATGACCGCCGTCGAGTTCCAGCCCGCGCGCGGGCGGTGGAGCAGCATGGTGGGGTTTGGCAGCTGCCGCGCAGCCGGCACGCGGCCGTGCTTCAGTAACGACAGTTCTTTACACGGCTAATTGACTGATTGGCTTTAAAATTCTGGCTCGGCAGGTTACTATCCCGTTGCCTTTCTGCGTTCATCTTCAGCGCCGCCAAATCGCGAAGAGCGCGCTTCGGCATTGATCTAAATCCGTCCGCGCAGTTGATCGCGCGGCGCATGCCGGCGTCCCGGATTTAGCCACTTCATCATGAAGGATTAGCGCTGAATGAATCTGAAATCTGCACCGCCCGCCGGCGAGCAGGTCCCCAATCCGAAATATCAGCCCACCCTCGCAGAGCGCGGTGGGCCCTCGACATTGGGTCCCGAGACTCGTGCTTCACGGGAGCTCATTACCGCGAATTCAACGTGGATCGAGCCCCTACGCCAAGAGATGGGACGGGTCATCATCGGTCAACGGCACCTTCTCGATCGGCTGTTGATCGCGTTGCTCAGCAATGGGCATGTGCTTCTCGAGGGCGTCCCCGGTCTCGCGAAAACCTTGGCCCTGAAGACTTTGGCGAGTTGCATTGCCGTGCGCTTCAAGCGTCTGCAATTCACACCCGACATGCTGCCTGCCGACATCGTCGGAACCATGATTTATAACCCCCACGACGGCGCGTTTCGCACCAAGCATGGGCCGATATTCAGCAATCTCATTCTGGCCGACGAGATCAACCGCGCGCCCGCCAAGGTTCAGAGCGCGCTCCTCGAAGCCATGCAGGAGCGCCAGGTCACCATCGGCGAGGAGACCTATCCGTTGCCCGCGCCGTTTCTGGTACTCGCGACGCAGAATCCGTTGGAGCAGGAAGGCACCTATCCGCTGCCGGAGGCGCAGATCGACCGCTTCATGATGAAGGTCGTCGTCGACTATCCGACGCGAGTCGAGGAGCGCGCGATTCTCGACACGATGGCGACCACGGAGCCCATGGCCGTGCCGAACACCGTGGTGAGCGCATCACAAGTCGTCGATGCCCGTCATGTCGTCAATATGCTGTTCGTTGACGAGAAGGTGCGGGACTACATCGTGGACATCGTGCTTGCGACACGGCCGCCCATTGCGCCCGCGCTCAAGCTGGACGGCTATATTCAAAACGGCGCATCGCCCCGCGCGACCATCGCGCTCACGCTGGCGGCACGCGCCATGGCCTTTCTCAGCGGCCGGCACTTCGTCATCCCGCAGGACGTCAAATCGGTTGCGATGGATGTGTTGCGCCATCGGGTATCGGTGACCTACGAGGCCGAGGCCGAGAACGTCACGTCCGAGAATGTGATCGAGCGCATCTTGAACACATTGCCGGTGCCCTGAGCGGGGAGACTCCGGATGGCGGACGCCCCGAAATCGACCAAGGCGCTGCTCAGCAGCATGCGTCAGCTGGAGATCCGCACCCGCCGCATGGTGGATGACAGCATGGCGGGCGCCTATCACTCCGTCTTCAAGGGCCGCGGGATGGATTTCGACGAGGTGCGCGAATACAGCCCGGGAGATGAGGTTCGGACCATCGATTGGAACGTGACGGCACGTGCCGGCCGCGCATTCGTCAAGAAATTTACCGAAGAACGCGAGCTCACCCTGTTCCTGGTGGTCGACATCAGCGCCTCGGGCAACTTCGGTTCGGGCGCGATGGCCAAGCGGGATCTCGCCGCGGAGGTGGCGAGCGTGCTGGCCTTTTCCGCCATTCGCAACAGCGACAAAGTCGGCTTGATCCTGTACACCGATCGCGTCGAGCGGTATCTGCCGCCGAGGAAGGGTCGGCGCCACGTACTGCGGGTCGTTCGTGACATTCTCTATCATGAGCCGCAGGGCATCGGTACCGATACCGTGAAGATGCTCGATGTAGTGAACCACGTGCTGCACCGGCGCGCCGTCGTGTTCCTGATCTCCGATTTCGAATCGAGCGGCGACCCCGCTTCAGCCCGGGCGCAGCTGCGACGAGCGGTCCGACAGACCAATCGCCGCCACGACCTGATCGCGGTTCACATCGAGGATCCGCGCGAGAAGGAGCTCCCGAACGTCGGGATCATCGCCCTGGAAGATGCCGAGACGGGCGAACTCATTGAGCTCGACACTGCGCGTACCGCCGTGCGTGAAGGCTTCGCCAAGCTCGCCTCCGAGCGTGCGCTGCGGTTGACGAGCGATCTGCGGGCCGAAGGGGTCGACACCGTGCAGCTGCGGACGGACATGCCGTACATTGCGCCGCTGCAACGATTCTTCAAATCCCGCGGCCGACCGCGCGTATGAGGATGCTCGAACGCGCCCGCCGTGGCATGCCGACAGGGCCCGCGCTCGCGCTGCTGCTATTCGCCGCGCTCGCCGAATCTGCCGAGGATATCCGTGACATTCGCGGTCCAAAGGCCGTGCCTGCATCCTCGATGCTGCCCGCGCTGCTGACCGGCGCGATCCTCGCAGCGCTCCTCGTCTATGCCCTCTGGCGCCGGCGTCATCGGGAACCTCGCCGCCGCGAGCTGAGCCTCTCAGAACAAACCCTGGCGCGTTTGGAGGCGACACGAACCCTGATGCGTCCGGCCACGGCCCGGGAGTTCGGTATCGCCGCATCGGAGGTGATCCGAGACTACATCGAGAAGCGCTTTCAGGTCATCGCGACGCAACGAACGACCGAGGAATTTCTGCAGTCGCTGCTGCAGAGCTCGAATCAGGCGCTCGCGCGCCACCGCTCGCTGCTCGCCGATTTCTTGCATCAATGCGACTTCGTCAAATTCGCCGGCACCTCGCTGGCGGCTGAGGACCTGGAGTCGCTCCTGCATCACGCCCGCGGTTTCGTGCGGGAGACCGCCGAGCCACGCCCCGCATGATCCGGTTTCTTCAGCCCGAGTGGCTATGGGCATTGAGCCTGCTGCCGCTCGCGGTTCTGTGGCGGGGCCGGCGCGGACCGGTCGCCGCCGTCGAATATTCCGACGTGAGCCTGGCGCGCGACATCGCACGCCGCACTCGGAGCCGTATCGGCGGAGTACTCTGGCTGCTGCCGATCATCGCGGCGGCGCTCATGATCGTCGGATTGGCCAGACCGCAGCGCACCCACAGCCGTACCGAAGTCACCGTGAACGGAATCGACATCGTTCTTGGACTGGACGTCTCCGGATCGATGCAGGCGCTCGACTTCATGGTGGACAATTACCGGGTCAACCGCATCGCCGTGGTCAAGTCGGTCGTCTCCCAATTCATCGACGAGCGCCCCAATGACCGCATCGGTCTCATCGCTTTTGCGGCGGCTCCCTATATCGTGAGTCCACTCACCCTGGATCATGACTGGCTGCTGCAGAATCTCGAGCGAGTCAACGTCGGCATCGGCGATGACGATGGCACCGCCATCGGTTCGGCCATTGCGGCCGCCGTGAATCACTTGCGCACCACGAGGGCAAAATCCAAGGTCGTCATTCTCTTGACCGATGGCGTCAACAACAGCGGAAAGATATCGCCGTTCGCCGCCGCGGAGGCCGCACGCGCCTTGGGCGTGAAGGTCTACACCGTCGGCGTCGGCGTGCGCGGCAAGGCGCCCATCCCCGTGCGGGATGAATCCGGCAGGACCCGCGTGATCATGATGAACGTGGACGTCGATGAGAAGACACTGCAGGCGGTCGCCCATGAGACCGGCGGACAGTTCTATCGCGCGACCGATACGGACTCGCTGAAAAAAATATACGAGCAGATCAACCGTTACGAGACCTCGGCCCAAACGGTTCAGAAATTCGAGCACGTCGAAGAGCTCTATCGGTGGACCCTCTTTCCGTCGCTGGGCTTTCTTGGGCTTTGGCGTGCTCTTGCAGCAAACCCGATATCGCAGGCTACCGTGAGATTCGCCTATCCTTATTTTCTGCTGGCGGGTGTGCTGACGTGCATCGTGCTCATCGGGCTGTGGCGCTACCATGACCGTCGGCAACGGGCGGCGCTGGCCAAATTCGTCGCACCGCACCTTCGGGGCAGCCTTACCAGCTCGGTGTCCCGGACCGGCCGCATCGTGCAGCGCGGCCTGTTCTGCGCCTCTGCGTTGTTTCTGTTCGCGGCACTGGCGGGCCCGCAGATCGGATATCACTGGGAGAGAATCAGCCGCCGCGGCAACGAAGTCATCTTCGCGATCGATACGTCGCGCAGTATGTTGACGCCCGACAGCAAACCCAATCGCTTGACGCGCGCAAAGCTGGCGATCGATGACATGGCGAGTCAGTTGCAAGGCGACGGCATCGGCATCGTCGCTTTTGCAGGCAGCGCGTTTCTCGTCTGTCCGATCACGCTCGACTACGGCGCCTTCCACGAATCCTTGGATGCCATCGATATTCACACGATTCCACGAGGCGGCACCAATATCTCGAGTGCCATTCTCGAGGCGCGCGCGGCACTGCGGCGCCATCCCGGCGGCGACAAGATCCTGATATTGGTCACGGATGGGGAGGACCTGGAGGGAGAATCCTTGGCTGCCGCATTGCAGGCTGCGAAGCAGGACGGCCTCAAGATCTACACGGTCGGCATCGGGTCCGCGGAAGGCGACCTGATCCCTCTGCCGCCCGATCTCGGGGGCGGCTTCGTCCGGGATGAAACGGGTGCTTTGGTCAAGTCCCATCTCGATGAGGCTGCATTGAAGGCGATCGCATCCGCGACGGGTGGCGCGTATGTGCATCTCGGAAGCCAGGGCGATGATTTCGAAGTATTTCTGCGAACCGTATTCGGCGCGGTGTCGCAGCATGATTTGAGTTACCGACAGCAGAGGATTTATACCGAGCGCTATCAATGGCCTCTCGCCGCCTCATGTCTGCTGTTGTTGGGGAGCCTCGTGGTGGGCACGCGGCGGGCACGGCGCAATCGATCGGTAGCGATGCCTCACGCGGCCGCGATATCCACGGCGATTGGCGCGCTCGCGTTGGCGCTGCACTCGAGGAGCGCCGCGCCGGCGGACGCCGGGGCCGCGGCAGCGTCCGCCAAGGCTCCGGTCGTGGAGTACAACGTGGGGACCTCCGCCTACCGGGCGGGACAATTCTCGCAGGCGACGCAGGCGTTCGAGAAATCGGTGAAGGAAGCGCCCGCGAGCGACGCCAAGCGCCTGGCGGATCAGGAGGATGCTTACTACAACCTCGGCAATGCCCTGTATCGCGCCGGCCAGCAGCTCGAGAAATCCGCGCCGCAGGAGGCTATCGGCAAGTGGACCGAGGCGCTCAAGGCCTACGACACGGCGTTGCAGCTGCGCGCCGATGACACCGACAGCAAATACAACCGCGATTTCGTGCAGCGGAAGATTGACGCACTCCGGCCGCCCCAGGGCGGAGGCGACGGCCAAGGTCAGGGCGGCGGCCAAGGTCAGGATCGGCCGCCACCGCGGGGATCACCGCCGCCGCCTCAACCAAAGGGATCGCCGCCGCCGCAGCAGCAGCCGCCTCCCGCGCCGCAGCCCGCTGCCGGCGCGCGCGCGCCTGCCGAGCCCTCCCCCGATCGGCCGCCCACCCCAACGCAAGGAACGCCGCGCGCCGCCGCGTCGGCCGGAGCCGATGACGCGGGTGCAGATGATGATGAGACAAGTGCGGCGGAGAATCAGGGCGCGCCCGGGCAAATGACCGCCGAAGAGGCGCGCGAGCTCTTGGACTCCGCCAAGTCGGAAGAACGCCGGTCGCTCGGCGTGCCCTCCCGACCGCGTGACCCCGATCAGGCGCCGGACAAGGCATTCAAAAACTGGTGATGCGGATCTGCGCAGTGCAATGGAGCAAGACAATTCTCGCGGTTTTGGGCCTCCTCGCGCCGGCCTCCTACGCCATGGCGCAAGGAGGACTGGCCTACGAAACCATCCAACCGTCACGCATCCGGCTCGGGGAATCGGCGGTCCTGCGGGTGACCAGCCTGGACGGTGAGCTGAAAAGCGTTCCCTTGCCGGTCGTCTCCGGGCTGTCATTCGAGCTCATAGGTCACTCCGAGGGCCTCGAGTTCTCCAATGGGACATCGATTCCGTCGTCCTCCATCCTGATCCGCGTCACACCGCAGATGGCGGGCATATTCAGCATCCCCGGACTCACCCCGAAATCCGAGTCGCTGGTACTCGACGTGGTCACCCGGGACGATCCCAACCCATCCTCGCTGAGCAGCCACAAACCCACCCCCACGCCACCGCTGCTCGCGACCGCGCCGCTCCCGAAGGGTGTTCAGATGAAGGCAGGCGGGGCAGCGTTCGTGCGACTGGTCGTTCCGACACGCGCCGTCTATGTGGGCGAGAGTGTGCCGGTCGATATCGAGGTTGGCCTGCGGCCGGGGATCGTCACCTCGATGAATGGCCTGCCGACGCTCAATGGCGGGGAATTCACGCTGAACAATCTCTCGAGACAACCCGAGCGCCGCGAGAGTGTCATCGAGGGCAGCCCGTTTCTGATCATGACCTGGCACAGCGTGCTCGGGGCGGTGAAGCCGGGCCATTTCTCCCTGTCGGTGGAGACTCCCCTCAGCGTGAAGATCAATACGCGCTCGCCGGAGGACATGGCATTCGCAGCCTGGCTGGGAGGCCCGTTCCTGCAGAGCATGTACAACGGAATCGCTGCAAAAGATGTCACCATCGCCAGTCCCTCCTCCGAGCTCGAGGTGTTGCCGCTCCCGACGGAAGGACGGCCCAAGGACTTCGGGGGAGCGGTGGGCGACTTCGAGGTATCGAGCGAGATTTCGCCGGCCCGAGTAGCCGTGGGGGATCCGCTCACGCTCAAGCTGCATATCACCGGCGTCGGCAACTTCGACCGCGTCGCCTCCACGATGTTCGAGCACCTCGATCATTGGAAGACCTACCCGGCGAAATCCTCCTTTATCCCGAGCGATGCGGTTGGGTACAAGGGTCAGAAGGTATTCGAACAGCCGCTGATCGCCGCGCAGCCCGGCGAGCAATCGATCCCCGGACTCGATTTCAGTTTTTTCAATCCCAACACGCGTCGCTACGAACGTGCGAGCACCCCGTCCATCCAGGTGATGATCGCCGCCCCGGCGGATAGCGGACTCGGCGCCCCGGCCGATGCGCAAAATCCGAACGGCGGTGCCGCGAGCCGCTTTGCCCAAGGGTTGCGCCCCGATCATTCGCCGCCGCAGAGCGCCGCGAGCGAGCTGCGGCCTCTTTATTTTCGTCCGGCCTTTCTCGCCATTCCGCCCGCGCTCATCTTGCTTCTGGCCGGGAGTGGCCTCGTCCTGCGCTCGCGCGCCGCGCGTGCTCCCGCCAAAGCAGCCGAGCGTGCGCTCGCGCAGCTCGCGGCGGCAGCACGATCCGGCGATTCTTCCAAATTCTTCGATGGCGCCCGCGAAGCGCTCCTGCAAACCTTCGCCGCGCGCTGGCAGATTCCTCCCGATGAAATCACATCCGCAGACCTCAAAACGCGATTGGGCACGGCGGGCGAGGATATCGAGCGGCTGTTTGCGCTCGCCGACGAGGCGAAGTATTCGCAATACGAGACGGGTGGGATGGATCTTCAGCGGTGGCTCAGGCTGGTTCGCGGCGAGCTCCTGGGCGAGAGCGGTTAAGTGCGCGCATCGACGCTCGCGCTGCTGATTGCCGGTCTCGGCCTGTGGAGCGGCCTGACGTGCGCCCAGTCGCCGGCGCCCACCTATTCGGCGGATGCCCTTTACAACCTGGGCAATTCATATGCACGAGCCGGCAAGCCCGGATTGGCCGTGCTCAACTATGAGCGCGCCGCACTCCTCGCACCGAACGACCCGGATATCGACGCCAATCTCCAGAATGTCCGCGCTTTGGCGCACGTGCCGCCGGAACCGCGCAGCCGCTTCGCTCGCATCGTCCAAGCCGTCAATCCGACCCTGGCGGCCTGGGGAGGCATCCTCGGTATTGCGCTGATCGGCGCAGGCCTGCTGTGGAGAGCACGCGCCCCGCGCTATCGGCGGGTGCGGCAGGCGGTCATTTTATCCGGAGCCGCGCTGGTCGGCCTCAGCGTGTCCGACGCGGCGCTCATCTGGCCGCGCATGCATGCGGCGGTCGTCCTCATCGACAAGGCACCGGCTCGCGTGGCGCCGGTGCCCATGGGCGACACCGCTTTTGTGTTGTCGGAGGCGCAGACCGTCACGATGACGGCAGAGCACGATGAGTTCACGCTCGTTCGCACGCGCGGCGGCCTATCGGGCTGGGTCGCTCGTGCCAGTCTTGGCGCGGTCGTACCGCCGCGGCATGCGTATGCCGCCGGTACCGCCCCCCGGACTCAGAACGCCAAGTAAGGCCAGTCCCCTTCCAGACCCTGAGCGAGCTCCCCGACCAGCCGATCCGTACGGGCTGGACCATCGGCGCGCGCCGGACGCAGCGGCGACCGCTCGATCGGTACGCCTTGGGTCTCGAGCTCCAACGTTTGCATCAGGGACTTGATCTCGACGCGGCACCGGCCGAGGGAGTCGCTGAATTCAGTCGACCAGGTCAGCGCGCGCGCATCATCCAACTGCCGGGACAGCGACTGCAACTGGGCCAAGAACACCTTGAGCGCCTGTGGCCGACTCTTGGCGGCGAACCCGAAGAATGCGGCCGCCATGCGATTGCCGACCAAGGAGCCCATGCCGGCGCCTTTCTGATAGCGCGGATAGGGATGGGCAATCAGCTTTCCGGAGACGATACGGGCGATGCGCCAAGCGATGCAGGCGCCGCGAGCGAACAGTGAATGGTCGGCTGTCGATGGAAGCGCACTCAGCCGGCGGGCGATCTCTCGGACTCGCAACGCCTCGTCGCGTAATCGTCGCAAGCGCGCAACTTCTGGATCAATCATGGTCTGCCCCTTCATGCTTATAGGCAATACCCATATCGGTACTGCGTCACTATTCTCAAGGATTTGACGGCCGATTGCTGTAGGAATAACACGTATCCGCGTGCGGGCATCGGCGCTGGGATTATGTTGCATGAACAACACAATCGATCATTTGAGTGCCCGATTCGCGAATTGAGCGTCGCGCGTTTGCAGCAACCGGCCCGATGCGGCGATGTGACATATGTCAGACGCCGTGGATGTCATCCACGCGAAGGGCGGTTATCCCCCGAGCGGGCGCAGCAGCGCCCTCGAGATGATGTGGCGCTGCACCTCGCTCGTGCCCTCCCAGATCCGTTCAATCCGGGCGTCTCGCCAGATTCGTTCGAGCGGCAGATCGGACATCACGCCCATGCCTCCATGGATCTGCAGCGCCTCATCCGCCACCATGGCGAGCATCTCGGTGGCCTTGAGCTTGGCCATCGCCATGTCCATGTCGGTGGCCGTCTTCTGATCGTGCTTCCAGGCGCCTTCCAGGACCAGCAACTCGGCCGCCCGCAGCTCCATCGCCATGTCCGCGAGCTTGAAGCTCACGCCCTGAAACTTGCCGATCTGCTGACCGAACTGCACCCGATCGACCGCCCATTGCTTGGCGAGCTCGAGCGCGCGCTCCGCGCGGCCGAGGCAGGTGGCCCCCACCTGCAAGCGCGTGGCGCCGAGCCATTCATTGGCCACATCGAACCCCTTATGCACCTCGCCCAGAACGGCACTCTTCGGCACGCGGCAGTTGTTGAACTCGAGGATGCTGTTCAGGTAGCCGCGATGCGAGACGTTCTTATAGCCATCCCGGACCTCGAAACCCGGATGACCCATGTCGACCAGGAACGCCGTGATCTTCTTGCGCGTGCCCCGCGAGGTGGACTCCTCGCCGGACGCCGCGAATAAGATCACGTAGTCGGAGCGGTCCGCGTGGCTGATGAAGTGCTTGGTGCCGTTGATCACGAAGTCGTCGCCGGACTCCACGGCGGAGGTCTTCATGCCGCGCACGTCGGACCCCGCGCCGGGCTCGGTCATTGCCAGACATTCGACGCGCTCGCCGCGCACCGTGGGCAAAAGATAGCGTTCGCGCTGTTCTCCGCGGCACGCCAGGAGGATGTTCGAGGGTCTGCCGACGCACGACCAGTGCAGCGCGTAGTTGGCGCGCCCGAGCTCCTTCTCATAGAGCACCCAGGAGACCGTGTCCAGACCGGCGCCCCCCACCTCGGCGGGCATGTTGGCCGCGTACAGGCCGGCCTCGATCGCCTTCTGCTTGAGCTCGAGGAGCAGCTCCTCGCGCAGCACGCCGGTCTCCTCCACCTCTTTCTCATGCGGATAGAGCTCATTGACGACGAAGTCGCGCGTCGTCTTCACGATCATCTGCTGCTCATCGCTCAATGAAAAATCCATGAGTTCCCCCTGGTTCTAAGCGCGGGCCTTGTCTGCCGTCTCGGCCTCATCGCGTCCCGCGACGCCCCAGCGGCGCAGCAGGTTCAGTTGCAGCTCGAGATGCTCGAGCTGCCGGCGGGCGGGCCAGTCGCGCGGGCTCGTCACCGCACTCGCGGTGAGCCCGTTCATGCAGATGACCACCGATCGCAACACCCGATCACGCACCGCAGGCGTATGCGTCCGCCACTGCGGCCAATACTCGGCGAAGCAGCGGGCGAACAAGCGCATGTACTCCCGGTGCACCCACGCGTTCAACCGCTTGAGCTTCGGGTCCGCCGATACTTGTCCCCAGAAGGCCATCCAGAACGCACACTCGACGAAGCGCTGCGAATCGATCGGCAGCGCCTCCGACAACACGCTCAGCAGGTTGGCCTCGCCCGCATCGCGCTCCCGCGTGAGACGCTCCTCGATGCGCTTCAAGATGAGCCGTAGCGATCCGAGCAGGATGTCCTGCTTGGATTCGTAGTAATGCGCCACCATGCCGGTGGTGTAGCCCGCGGCGGCCGCTATCCGCGCCACCGTCGTGCGCTCGAAGCCGTGCTCGGCGATGACCTGGCACGCAACGAGCGCGATCTCGTCGCGGCGCTTCGCGTGGTCGACGATCTTGGGCACGTCAGCCCTTGGCCCGGCTACCCACGGGCTGGCCCGCGCCCTGAGGGAGTTCGTGCTTCGCATGCGCCTGTCGCAGGACATCGAGCCGCGAGCGCAAATCGGCCGCCATGGCGACCGCCTGGGGCTTGGAAGTATCGACGTGCAGGTGCATTTGCTCCCCGCTCGCGATGAGAACGCCGTCGCGCGCCCGGTACAGGCGATGAAAGACATGCAGACGCTTGTCGTCGACCGCGAGGATCTGCGTCGTCGCGTACAGCGACTCCCCGACCTTCGCCTCGCCGAGATGCTTCACGTGACTCTCGACGGTGTAGAACATACGACCGTTGCGGCGCGACTCGTCATCGATTCCGACGCTGCGGTACAGCGCATCCATGGCCTCGCCAAAGACGTAGCCATACAGAAAATCGCTCATGTGGCCGTTATAGTCGACCCATTCGGCACGCACGATCGTCTCGAAACGCGGCAGCTCCGCGGCGCTCCGGCTGCTCAGGCGCGCGGCGCCTTTCGCAGCGGGCGTCCTCGTACAGCCGCTCCTCGAGCTTGCGCAGCGTCGAGCCGGCGCCGATGTCGAATTGGCGCAGCACCTGCTGAATGGCGACCAGATAGTTATCGCGCAGCCGCTCGAGCTCGCGAATCGAGCGCCCGGCCGCCTGCTCCTGCGTCCCCTCCACCATCCGGTCGATCAGTGTCTCGGTGAGCTCCGGCGCCTCGAGCTTGGTCCACGGCCACTTCAGTGCCGGCCCGAACTGCGCGAGCATGTGCCGCATGCCGGTCTCTCCGCCGGCGAGGTGATAGATGAGGTTCATGCCCATCGCCGCCCAGCGCAGCCCCGGGCCGTAGATGATCGATTCATCGAGCTCACCGGTCGTCGCCACCCCGTCGTTGACCATGTGCAGAATTTCCCGCCACATTGCCTCCTGCAATCGATCGGTCAGGTGGCCGGGGACTTCATGGCGCACGCGCAGCGCATGCATGCCGATATAGGTGAAGAATTTCGCCGAGGCCTCGATAGTCGCGGGTGCCGTCTTGGCGCCGGGAACGAGCTCGACCAGGGGCAACAAGTACACGGGATTGAACGGATGCGCGACGCAGAAGCGCTCCGGGTGGAGCATGTCGCGCTGCAGGTCCGTGGGCGTGAGGCCGGAGGTGCTCGAGGCGATGATGACATCGGCTGCCGTGTGCCGGCTGATCTCGGCGAGCACGCGCTGCTTGAGCGCGAGCTGCTCGGGGATGTTCTCCTGGATGAAGTCGGACGCCTTCGCCATCTCGCGGGCATCCGTCGTAAACGACAGCTTGCCCTTCGGTGGAAGCGGGGCGAAGGTGAGCTTCGCCAGGGCGGGCTCGGCGTTCGCCACGGCTCCCCGGATCCAGTCCTCCATTTCCGGCTTGACGTCGGCCGCGATCACGTCGATGCCGAAGTGCATGGCGCGCGCCGCCCATCCACCGCCGATCACGCCCGTTCCCAGAAGACCCAGTGTCTTTACGTCCCGCATGGCTTGCCCTTTAAACGCTCAGCGATCTTTATAATATCCTGACTATAATATAAAAACCAGCGGCACGGCCGAAGGCGGCGGCTTCCGCGGAAGCCGCGCCGGCGCTTCGATGTCGCGCGTCGTTAGTGGAGCACGTCCGCGATCGGGGCGGCGGCCCGCGGCACGGCGGCCGGGTAATCCTTGCCGAGGAGCGCCGCGACGGTCGCCGCGATCTGCGCCTGCGTGACGGGCGCACTGTGCTTGCGCTCGCCCAACGGCGAGGTGTCCGGGCCTATCACGGCGATCCAGACGTTCTCCGAACCCTTCTCCTCCACGCCGTGCTCCTTCCACTCGGTGAGGCCGCTGCCGCGCCCGTGGTCGCAGGTGATGATGAAGGTCGTGTGGCCGCGGTACTGCGGCATCGCCTGCATGGTTTCCCACAGCTCCTTGACGAAGCCGTCGACCCGATGGGCGCTGTCGAGCACCAGATCGTAGCGCCCCTGATGCGCCCAATTGTCCGTCTCCCCGTAGCCGACGAAGAGCACCCGCGGCTTGGCGGTCTTCACATAGTCGAGCAGCGGCACTTGCAGCAGCGAATCCTCGACATCCTCCTCGTCGAACCGCGTCGAGGTCTCGTACAGACGCCGCAGCAACGCGTCCCTCGGGCTCTCGTGCGCCTTCACGGGCGGCGTCCACCCCGTCTGCATCGTCAGGCCGCTGCGCGCCTTGTTGAAGATGTTGTCGAACACCTTCCATGTGCCGTAGACCGCCACGCGCCCGTGGAACTCATCGAAATGATCGAGCCATTCGAACACCGTCGGAGTCGGATTCGGCCCGAACTCGTTGCTGTCGATGGCAGCGTTCGGAAATCCGGTCGTCATCTCGTTGTAGCCGGGATAAGAGAAGGCCTTGCCGTTGGTGACATGCGCATCGCTGCCCGCGTTGCGATTGCCGAAAAGCTGTCCGTGCTTGGCCACGGTTCCCCACAGGAATGGAAACAGCGCCTCGCGCCGTGCCGCCGGCGTGTCGCGCCAATAGCGCTGCCGCAGCTCCTCGTCCGACATCCAGCTGCCCCCCGCCTTGTCGTTGAGCAAGTCCTCCTCCGCGCCGGTGAAGACCTCCTGCCAGCGCAGCCCGTCGCTCACGATGAGCACCACGTTCTGCGTCTTGCCCGCCAGAGCGGCGCCGCTGGATAGCATCAGCAAACATAGGACGACACAACGCTTCATTGATTCAGCACCACGGCGCAATCCTCCGTCCAGCTCAGGTACACCTCATCGCTCCAATCGATCGACCATTCCGACGTGCGCCGGTCGTTCTGCGCAAATACCGTCACCATCTTGCCGGTCTCCGTCTTGATGCGATAAGTCGAGCGATTCCCGAGATAGCCGAGCTCCCACACCATGCCCTTGATCTGATTCGTCGCCGACTGCGGTGCGAGAGGCGCCTTGCTCAGACGGATCTTTTCCGGACGCAGAGCGACCCAGACCCGCTGCCCATGGTTGTAGTGACCGGCATGGTCGACGATGAGGTCGCATCCGGCCTCCGTACTGCGCACCATCACATGCCCGGGCGCCCCGCCCTCGATGGTGCCCTCGAACAGGTTGGTGGTGCCGATGAAGTCGGCCACGAAGCGGGTCTGCGGAAACTCGTAGATCTCCGACGGGGTGCCGACCTGCACGACCCGGCCCCGATCCATGACCGCTATGCGCGTCGACAGCGCCATCGCCTCGTCCTGATCGTGAGTCACGAACACGAACGTGATCCCGACCTGATACTGGATGTTCATGAGCTCGAACTGCGTCTGCTCGCGCAGCTTCTTGTCGAGCGCGCTCAACGGCTCGTCGAGAAGAAGGACTTTGGGCCGGCGGATGAGCGCCCGGGCGAGCGCGACCCGCTGCCGCTGCCCTCCCGAGAGCTGATGCGGTTTGCGCTTGCCGAGTGCGCCGAGCTGCACCATCTCGAGCGCCTCCTCGATGCGGCGCGCGCGGGCGGCATCGTCGAGCTTCAGCCGCCGCAGACCGTAACCGACGTTCTGCGCGACCGTCATGTGAGGAAACAACGCGTAGGACTGAAACATCATGTTGACCGGCCGCTCGTAAGGCGGCACGTGACTCATGTCGGCATCCTCGATGAGGATGCGCCCGGTGCTCGGGTCGGTGAATCCGGCGAGCATGCGCAGGAGCGTCGTCTTGCCGCACCCCGAGCCGCCCACCAGGGCGAACATCTCGCCCTTGTAGATGCGCAGATTGATGTCCTCGACGGCGGTGAAGCCGCCGAAGCGCTTGCTGATGCCCTCGATGACGATTTGCGGCTTGGCGTGCGGGTCGACCCAGGGCCGGTCGGCGGTCGACTTCTGCTGCTGCGAAACCGCCACGGCGCTAGAAGTCGCCAGGCGGGGTGGCGCGCCGGCGTTCGGGGGCGAAGAACGGCCGCTCCACGATCTGCGCGCGGCACATCCGGCGCTCCCAGACGAGCTCTCGATTCAGATAGATATCCGCCCAGATCATGCTGCCCACTGAGAAATGCGGGGCATCGACCATAGCAAGCGCGACATTGCGCTTGCAAGTCGGCGACCACATCGCCGAGCTCACGCTGCCGACTTCCCGCTTTCCCGCTTTCTCGGCGTACAGAAGCGCATTCTGCGCGGGCTTGTTGCCCTCGATGTCGAGCCCGACGAGCTGGCGCCGCGGACCACGCGCCCGCTCCTGAAGCAGCGCCCGTCGACCGTTGAAGTGGCCCTTGCCGAAATCGACCAGCCACCCGAGGCCGAGCTCGAGCGGCGAGCGGTCGCGACCGATGCGAATCGTCTGCTCGGCCGACAGAAAATCCACCTTCGGACTCAAGAATCCGGCCTCGATGCGCACGAGATTGAGCGCCTGCGATCCGATGGCGCGAATTCCGCGCGAGCGGCCCGCCTCTATGAGTGCATCCCACACCCCCAAGGCGTCGTCGGGGGACATCCACAGCTCATAGCCGAGGTCGCCGGTGAATCCGGTGCGGGACACCATGACGGGGCTGCGCCCGATCGCGAAGTACCCGATCTCGAACGGCTTCAGACGCTCGATGCCCGCGAGACCAAGCCTTCTCAGCACCGCGTAGGAGGTTGGGCCCTGCAGAGCGAGCGCCGCGACCTCCTCGGTCATCTCGCGGATCTCGACGTCGAAACCGATCGCCGAGGCGAGCAGCCAGTCGAGCTGCCGTTCCGCGGTACAGAGCCGGTACTCGCCCTCGCCCATGCGAAACACCGTACCGTCGTCGAGCACGTGGCCGGCATCGTCGCACCACACACAGTAAGCCACCCGGTCGGGCTTGAGCTTGCCGATATCTCGCGTGACCAGCCGGTTGAGATAACGCAGCGCATCGGCACCGGCGATTCGGTACTTCACCATGGGCGTGAGGTCGTAGAGCGTTGTGGCGTTGCGGATCGCGAAATATTCCTGCTCGACCGTCGTGAACACATCGACGGTGGTGTAGCCGGACCAGGGAATGAAGCTGTCGACCTGGCTCAGGGCGCGGGCGCGCTCGTGAAAGGGCGTCGGAAGGAGCGGCTTCTCGAAGTGCGGCCGGTTCATCTCAAGCGGCCTTCAGGACTTGCTGTGCGGCATTCAAGCCGGCGGTGCCGATCACGCCGCCGCCCGGATGGCAGCCCGCGCCGCACAGATATAGGCCGGGAACCGGGGTCGCGTGCCGCGCGGCACCGGGCACCGGACGGACCAGGAAGAATTGGTCGAACGCGAGGTCGCCATGATGCCAATGGCCGCCGCTGATCCGAAATTCCTGCTCGATGTCCGCGGGGGTGAGCAGCTCGACCGCGCCGGCGCTGCTCGAAAGGCCGGGCGCGTGGCGCTCGAGCACCGCGAGGCAAAGAGCCGTGAATCGCTCGCGCTCCTTCAACCAGCCACCCTTCAGCGCGTACGGCGCGTATTGCACGACGGCGGACAGCACGTGCTTGCCGGGGGGTGCGAGCGAGGGGTCGTTGAGCGTCGGCACGGTGATCTCCAGCGCCGGCGCGGAGGAGTACTCCCCATATTTCGCATGATTGAACGCGCGCTCCAGATACTCGAGCGACGGCGCGAGCAGCAAGCGGCCGCGCAAATCGGCCTCGGAGATGCCGGCGAACTGGGGCAGCCGGTCGAGCGCGATATGCAGCTTGGCCGTGAGGCCCTGAGAGCGCAGATGCGCGACCCGCCGTACAAAGCCGGTATCGAGATGGGCCGTACCGAGCAGCTGCAGGAACGTGGTCTTCGGATCGGCGCTCGAGATCACGGTCGTGGCGGCGATGCGCTCCCCCGACTCGAGCTCGACACCCGCCGCCCGGTCCGCCTCGATGAGAATGCGCTTGACCGGCGTGCCGGACCGGATCTTCGCGCCGCGAGTCGTTGCCGACCGGGCGAGCGCCTCGCAAAGCGCGCCGACACCGCCGACCGGCTGCGAAAGTCCCGCGCCGGCGGCTGATTGGCCGGCGAGCCGATGCAGCAAGGTGAGCACCGTGCCCGGCGAGCGGGGGCCGAAATTGGTGCCGAGGACGGCGTCGAACCCGAGGGCACCCTTCAGCAACGGATTGGTGAAATGCTCCTCGAGCAAATCGTGAACGTTCATGCCGCCGATACGCAACAGCTCCCGCATGTCGCTGCGCCCGAGTCTTCGAATCCGCCAGCCGATCTTCGCGAGCGCCGCAAGATCCCGCCAATCGGAGGTTCCGAGCCGCGGCGGCACGGCGGCGAGCACGGGCGCAAGCGCCTGCGCGAAGCGGCGCATCTGCGCACTGTAGTTGGAGAAAGCCTGCGCGTCCGAGCCGAGCGCCTCGCCGATGCGCAAGCGCGCCCCGCCGCCGCCGAGCGCGGTGGTCGGCATCGCCTGCGCCGCCCACTTCAGTCCATGGGCTTCGAGGTCGAGCTCGCGAACGAGATCGGCCCGCAACTGGTTCACGAGATGGGCGCACGCCGAGACCTGAAAGCCGGGCGCGAACTCGCGCGTGAGCGCGGCACCCCCCACCTGCGGCTGCGCCTCGAGGACCAGCACCGAGCGGCCGGCACGCGCCAGCGTCGCGGCGCACACCAGGCCGTTATGGCCGGCCCCGACGACGATGCAGTCGTAGCGCTCGCTCAATGCAGTCTCCCTAGGTCCTTGAGCACGGCGCGAGCCGCGTTGGCGCCGGGTGCTCCCATGACACCGCCGCCCGGATGCGTGCTCGAGCCGCACATATAGAGCCCACGCACCGGCGCGCGGTATTGCGCATAGCCCGGCACCGGCCGGTTGAACAGCAGCTGGTCCATGGTGAGCTCGCCCTGGAAGATATTGCCCTCGGTAAGGCCCACCTCGTTCTCGATATCCCAGGGCGTGCGTATTTCGGCGTGCAGGATCAGATTCTTGAAATTGGGGCTGTGCTGGGCAATGGTATCGATCACCGTCTTGCCGAAACCCTGCCGTTTGTCCGCAGTCCATTCCCCGTCGGCGAGCTCGTAGGGACAGTACTGCACGAACACGGACATGTAGTGCTTGCCGTCGGGCGCCATGGTCGGATCGATTTGCGAAGGCACCAGCATGTCGATGTACGGCGCGCGCGACCAGCGCCCCTCCTTCCAGTCGTCGTAGGCGCGCTCCATCATCTCGAGCGTGTCCGTGACATGCATGTCGCCCCGCGTGCACGGCGAGCCCGCCGGTATCGCGGGAAATTGCGGCAGTCCGTCGAGGGCGATGTTGAGCTTGCCCGATGAGCCGCGGATCTTGAAGTTGCGCACGCGGTGCACGAACTCCTGCGGCAGATCCTTCCCGTCCATGAGCTTGAGGAAGGTTCTGCGCACGTCGAGATTCGAGATCACCAGCGGTGCGTGGATCTCCTCGCCGTCATCGAGCACGACCCCGGCCGCGCGGCCGCTCTTCACCAGGATCTGCTTGACCGGCGCCGCAGCCCGGATCTTTCCGCCGCTCGCCTCGAACGACTTGCCGAGCGCATTGCTGATCGCCCCCATGCCGCCGCGCGCGAATCCCCAGGCGCCGACGGTATCGTCGATGTCGCCCATGTAATGGTGCAACAGCACGTAGGCCGTTCCCGGGGAGCGCGGTCCGAGCGCCGTGCCGATGATCGAGCTGCCGGCGAAATGCGCCTTGACGATCTCGCTTTCGAAATACTCGTCGAGAAAATCCGCGGCACTCATGGTCCAGAACCGCAGCGTGTCGTACATGCGCTCCTCGCCGAGGTTGTGAAAGCGCTGGCCGAGATAGAGCAGCTCCTTGATGTCGCGCGGCTTGAATGAGGTCGGATCGGGCGGCTCGCGCATCAGCAGCGGCTTGATGAACTTGCATTGGCGCATCACGTCGCGCGCATAGCGGTCGTAGGCTTCGGCATCGCGCTTGGAGTGCCGCGAGATCTCGCGCCGCAAGGCATCGTGATTGTCGTAGATCGCAAGATGACCGCCGCCCTGCATCAGCGTGCATCCGCCCTCGTATGGAATCACCTGCAGGCCGAACCTCGGCAGCTCGAGCGTGCGCATGATCTCCGGACGCAGCAGGCTGCAGACATAGGAGCAGTTCGAGTAGGTGAAATCCTCGTACAGCCGGCGGCTGACGGCCGCGCCGCCGATGTAGGGATTGCGCTCGAGCACCTGCACCTTGAGCCCGGCGCGCGCCAGATAGCAGGCCGCCACCAGCCCGTTGTGTCCCGCGCCCACGATCAAAGCATCGAGGGGCTCACCGCGTGCCGGAGTGCTCAAGCGGTGACTTTGTGAGTCGCGCCACCCGCCCGAAGGGTCGTGTCCACGGCGATCTCGAAAGCCTTCAGCGTATCGTTGAGGCATTGCGTATCGTGCGCCGCCGACACGAACCACGGCTCGCGCGAGTCCGGCTCGCACAGCACGCCCTCATCGTGCAGGACCTGCGCCATCGCATCGTAGAACGAGTAATCGCTGCTCTTCCAGGCGCGATAGTTGCGCGGTGGGTTCTGAGCGAAATACAGGCCGCTCATGGAAGGATGTCCGACGAAGCTGTGCGCGATGCCGCGCGCCTGCAGCACCGCCCGCATGCCGTTGCGCAGCTTCGTACCGTAGTCGGCGATGCGCTCGAGCGCGTCCGTCTCGTCGAGGATTTCCAGAGTCTTTTCCGCCGCGGCGAGCGATACCGAGTGCGCGGTGTAGGTCCCGCCGTGCGCGACGCCGCGTCCGATCTTGCGCATGATGTGCTCGCGGCCGGCGAGCACCGAGATCGGGTAGCCGTTGCCGAGCGCCTTCGCGAACGTGCAAAGATCCGCATTGACGCCGTAGAGCTCCTGCACCCCGCCGCGCGCCACTCGAAAGCCGGTCTTCACCTCATCGATGAGCAGGATCACGCCGTGTTTGTCGCAAAGCTCGCGCGCGGCGCGCAGATATTCGGGCTCCGCGGCGATGCCGAGGCAGTTGCCCATGATCGGCTCGATCAGCATGCAGGCGATCTTGCCGCCGTGACGCTTGAAAACGTCCTCGAGCTGATTGGCATCGTTCGCCTGCACGAAATGCGCGAAGCTCTTGGTGCTCACCGGCACCCCTTCGCTGTAGGGCTTGATCTCCGGCTCGCCGATCTGTGTCCACTTGTCCATCGGCGTGAACCACATCGCCGCATCGAACAGTCCGTGATAGCTGCCCTCGAGGATGACGTAATCGTCCTTCCCGGTGTAGGCACGAGCCAGGCGCAAGCCGGCCATGACCGCCTCGGTTCCCGAATTCGAGAAGCGCACGAGCTCCGCCGCAGGCACCATTTTGGCGATGCGATCCGCGACTTTCAGCTCCCGCTCGGTCGCGAGCGCGAACACACCGCCGACGCTCATCCCGTCGCGGGCCGCCGCGTCCACGCGCTCATCGGCATAGCCAAGGATCGCCGGACCGTATCCCATCCGGTAATCCACGTACACGTTGTCGTCGAGGTCGACGATGCGGGCACCCTTGCCGTGCTTCACGTAGATCGTCCGGTCCTCGCCCCAGTAGCGAAAATTGGAGGCGACACCCAACGGCAGACGTTTCACCGCGCGCTGGAATTGGGCATTGTTATTGGTCAGTTTTCTGGCCATGGCGGTCTCCTGATTGCAGTGCTGCCGCTTCGCGCCGGCGGCTCGGAGTGGCAGTTTATATGACTATATAAATCATTGCATCTCCGATTGCGCATCCCCGGCGCGCGCTTTGGATCCGCTCGCCGCCCTTCTTTTAAGGGGATTTAACAGCAATCCTCTGCTGCACCGCGGCTTGCCAGGAACCGCATGTTGCGGTTAGATTAAACAACCATATAACACGCACGGGGAACAATCATGACCGGTCTGTCAGCCGCGAAGCTCGACCAGGAAGCGCCCTCCCCGCCGCATGCGTTGCCCGCCTGGGTTTACAGTCACCCGGGCCTCGCCGCACTCGAAATCGAGCGCATCCTGATGCCGAGCTGGCAAATCGTCTGTCACCAGAACTCGATCCCACGGCCCGGGGATTACGCGACCTTCGACCTCGGTCCGGAGAGCATCTTCGTGTTGCGCGACAAGGACGGCTCCATCAAGGGCTTTCACAACGTTTGCCGCCATCGCGGCGCACGCCTGCTCGACGGCTTCGGCACCTGCGCGGCGACCATCACCTGTCCGTATCACGGCTGGAGCTACCGTCAGGACGGTGCGCTGCTCGGGGTGCCGATGCGCGAGACCTTCCCGGGTCTGGATCGCGCGGCGCATGGATTGCGCCCGGTGCGCATCGACTCGGCGCTCGGTTTCGTGTTCGTGTGTCTGCGGGGAGATCCGCCACCGGTCGCCAAGACCTGGGGCAAACTCGCCGATGAGCTTGCGCCTTATCGACTCGAGGACATGGTGCCGCTCGCGCCCATCACCACCGACGTGTGGAACGTCGACTGGAAGATCGCGATGGACAACTACCTCGAGTCCTATCATGTGCCGATCGGTCATCCGGGGCTTTATCGCATGTTCACCCCCGACTACGAGGACCAGGCGCAGGTGCCCGGCGTCGCACGTGGCGTGAGCTGGATGCGCGAGCAACCCTCCTCGCGCTGGTCGGAGCGGCTGTATCAGCGCCTGATTGGCGAGGCGGCCGCGCACCTGCCGGAGTCGCTGCGCCGTTGCTGGCGCTTTTACAGCGCGCTTCCCAACCTCGGAATCGATGTCTTTCCGGACCAGATGGACTTTTTCCAGCTGCTGCCGGGAGGGCCGGGCAAATGCATCGTGCGGGGAACCACGTTCGGCCTGCCGAATGCCACCCCGGCGCTCAACGCCGCGCGCTTTCTGTCGAACCGCATCAATACCCAGGTGAACAACGAGGACAAATGGCTGTGCGGGCGCGTGCAACGAGGGCTTGCATCGGGCAGCTACCAGCCCGGCCCGCTATCGGGACTCGAGCGCTACATGCACGAGTTCCACAACCTGCTGCGCGAGCGGATTCCGGAATTCCGCCTGCCTCATCCGCCCGCGCAGTTCGCCTAGCCGGGGCCCCTCGCCGGGGGGCTGAGCCCCGGGGGCGCTCAGCCGAGATTGATCCAGGCGGACTTGGTCTGCGTATAGGAAATCAGGCTCTCCACGCACTTGTCGCGTCCCTGTCCGGACTGTTTGTAGCCGCCGAACGGCTGCGTCATATCGCCGTGATCGAAGCAATTCACCCAGATGACGCCCGCCTCCAGGTCCCGCACGGTCTTGTGGGCGACGGTGAGATCGCGGGTCCAAACGGACGCCGCCAGGCCGTAGATGGAGTCGTTCGCGAGCCGCAGCCCCTCGGCGACGCCGTCGATCTCGATCGCGGCGGCCACCGGCCCGAAAATCTCCTCTTGCGCGATGGTCATGCTGTTCTTGACACCGGTGAACAGCGTCGGATTGACGTAAGCGCCGGGCAAGTCGGGCGAGCTGCCTCCGAACTCGAGCTTCGCGCCCTCGCGCTTGCCCTTGTCGATAAAGCCCAGCACGCGCGTGCGGTGCGAGGCCGTGACCAGGGGCCCGAGATTGGTCGCCGGATTCAGCGGATCGCCGGCGCGATAGGCATCCTTGCCCTTCTCGATGAAGCGCTCGAGAAATTGCTTCGCAATGGGCTTATCGATCAGCAGGCGCGAGCCGGCATTGCAGACCTCTCCCATGTTGCCGTAGATGCCGTTGATGGCGTAGGAGACGGCGGCGTCCATGTCCGGCAAATCGCGCAGGAAGATCTGCGGCGTTTTGCCGCCGCACTCGAGGGCAACGCGCTTCATGTTCGATTGTCCGGCATACACGAGCATCTGCTTGCCGATCTCGGTGGAGCCCGTAAAGGCGATCTTGGCGACGTCCATGTGCAGCGCTAGCGCCGCACCCGCCGCCTCGCCGAGTCCGTTCACCACGTTGAACACGCCGGGCGGTCCGCCCGCCTCCACGAAAAGCTCGGCCATCAGCAATGCCGAAAGCGGCGATTGCTCCGCGGGCTTGAGCACCACGGAGTTGCCCGCGGCGAGCGCCGGCGCGACCTTCCATGCCGCCATCAGCAGCGGGTAGTTCCACGGCACGATGCAGCCCACCACGCCGAGCGGCTCGCGCAGGATGTAATGGAAGGCATCCTGGGCGGTGGCCGTGACCTGGCCGTCGATCTTGTCGATGAGCTCGCCGAAGTAGGCGAAATTCAGGGCCGCCGCCGGCACGTCGATATTGACCATGTCCGTTATCGGCTTGCCCATGCACAAGGTGTCGAGCAACGCGAAGCGCTCGGTGTTCTCCTTGATCAGCCGGCTGAAGTTCGCGAGCACCGCCATGCGATCGCGCGGTGCCTTGCGGCTCCAAACCCTGGAATAGAAAGCCTTGCGCGCGGCCGCCACGGCGAGATCGACATCGTCCTTGGTGCCCGCGCTCACCTCGCACAGCACCGCGCCGGTCGCGGGGTTGACCACGCTGAAGCGGCCCTTCTTGACCGAGTCGACGAAGGTGCCGTCGATGAAATGCCGTGTCTCGTAATGCACGCGCGTCGCGCGCGCCTGCCAGTCGCTGGTGGTCAAGGATGCCAAAGTCATGCGTCTTCTCCCGAAAGATCGTCAGGGGCCGAAACAGCGAATTATAGTGAATTCCGCTACACAGCGGTCGGCGGCCGCTCGAGCTTGAGCGCCGGCACCCGGGCGGCGAGGTGACGCCGAAACCACAGCACCGCCGGCCTCAGGTCGGCGGCGGCGCGGTAGCCGAAGTCCTCCATGCCGCGCTGCGCGGATTCGGCCATCGCGCGGGTCGAGCGCCTGGTCCAGCGTGTGAGCCGGCGGGCGAGATAATGCATCGCGCGCGTCTCCGGACCCGCGGGGCGGCGGGCGAATTCGAGCAATCTGATTCGGGAGCGCCCGGGCGATGCCGGAAGGGCCTGAAGAATCGAGAACCCGTCCGGACGCCATTGCAGGAGCTGATTCGGCGCGACGAACCGCTGCAGCCAGCCCTCGGCGGCGCCATTCTTGAGGAGCGAGCGATAGAGCCGCGCGCTGAAGCTCGCGCCCTCGAGGGGCCGCGAGGTCCAGACGATCGACTCCGCGGCGGATCCGGGAACCTCTTCCGGCTGTGCCTCCTCGAGCCATTGCTCGACCACGAGCTTCCAGTTCGCCGCCACCTCGATCTCGCACTCCCGGATCTCGGCTGCCCCCGCGCCCGGATCGCGCCGGCTCGGCCCCTCCCCCTCGAGCCAGCCCCAACGCGGCGCGGTCTCGAGCGGGCCCGGTGGGCCTACCAGGATCCAGTCCTCGGCGGTCTGAATCCCGAGCGGCGTCAGATCGCCCCGCCCTCCATGCCCGTCCAGCGCGCGTCCCTCCAGACCGAACTCGAGGCCATGAATGCGGCATCTCATCGTGCGCCCGAAGTGGCCGCGGCTCTCCTCCACCAAGGCATGCGGCACCTCGGGACAGCTGTTTCGCAGGGCATGCAGCACGCCGAGCGCGTCCCGCACGAGCAGGATGCGCTCCGCGCCGAGATCGGCGGTCAGGAAATCGCCGGGGCGGGGAATTTGCGAAGAATGCGCGACGATCTGCCAGGCGCGCCGGAACAGCGACTCGCGCTCGAGCACGGCGGCCCGCGGGTCGGCGTACACCCATGCGGCAAGGCCGGCCGCGGCGGCCGGCGATGCGCGGGTCGCGGCCGACTCTGCAAATCGACCGGGAAACACCGATCGCAGGTAGGCCATGGCGCGGCGTCTCGCCGCCGGCCGATCGATGTCGTCCTCGGAGCGGAACGCGAAATCCTGCCACAGCATCTCCAGCACGCCGATGAGACCGAGCGCGATCGCGTCGGCATCGAGCTGCGGCTGCGCGGTGTCCTCGATCAAGCGCTCGATCAGCTCGCGCACCAGCACCGCGAAGCTCTCGTCCTTCTTTCCGCAAATGTCGTAGTATTCCTGGCGCGAGCTGGCCTCGCCCCAAAAGGCGTACCACACGGAGACCTTGCGCGGGCTGGCGATATCCGGATCGAGGTACAGATCGACCAGAAGCTCGAGGGCGGGGATCGGACTCGACTTCAGCTTCGATACGGGCTGCAGGACCCGTTCCTCGAATTCGGAGGCGAGGAACTGCAGCGAGGCGATCAGCATCGCGGCTTTGGAATCGAAATAGAAACGCACGATGCCGGGAGACATTTTCGCGATCGCAACCACCTTCTCCACGGTGGTGCGCGACGGGCCATGTATGTGCAGGGCCGAGATGCACGCCTCGATCAAGCGCTGCCGTTGCAGACCGCGCGCCGAGCGCGCACGCGGCGCGCTCACGGTGGCGGACCTTTTCTTTCGCGTGCTCATGGCGGGGGATGATGCGGGATGATGGACGAGGCTGATGCGAGTACGCTCGCCCGCGCGCAGCGATCGCGGCGGATGGCTCCTGCGGTACGGCAAATGGCTCATCATTCTGCCGCCGATGCTGTACCTGGTCGTTTTCTTCCTCATCCCGTTCGCGTTTGCGCTGAAAATCAGCTTTGCCGACACCGCGCTGCGCATTCCCCCTTACACGGACATTCTATCGATAGGCCGCGACTGGCACATCCACCTCACACTGAGCCTCGGCAATTTCCAGTATCTGTTCACCGACGAAGTCTACGGCCTCTCCTACATCTATTCGATACGAACTGCGTTTTTCTCCACGCTCATCTGTCTCGCCCTCGGCTATCCAATGGCCTACGCGATTGCCCGCACCTCCAAAAGCACGCAGAGCGTGCTGCTGCTCGTGATCATCTTACCGTTTTGGACCTCGTTCCTGCTGCGGGTTTACGCCCTGGAAGGCATCATCCGCGAGACCGGTCTGCTCAATTCGGCGCTGCTGTGGCTCGGGCTGATCCATCAGCCCCTGAAGATCATGCATACCACCGTGGCGGTGTATCTCGGCATCATCTATTCCTATCTGCCCTTCATGGTGCTGCCGCTGTTCGCGACGCTCGAGAAGCTCGACCACTCGCTCCTGGAGGCCGCGGCCGACCTGGGCAGCCCGCCGTGGCGCACATTTCTCGACGTCACGCTGCCCCTGTCGATGCCCGGCGTGATCGCCGGCTCGATGCTGGTGTTCATACCCGCGGTGGGCGAATTCGTCATCCCCACGCTCCTCGGCGGCCCCGACAATCTGATGATCGGCCGCGTCCTATGGGATGAGTTCTTCGGCAATCGCGACTGGCCGGTCGCCTCCGCGGTCGCCGTGGCCTTTCTGGTCCTGCTGGTGGGCCCGATCGCGCTTTACCAGCATTACAGCACCAAACAGCTCGAGGCCTGAGGTGCGCGACCGACCTTCGCCGCTGCTCATCTCGATCCTGTGCATCGGCATCGCCATCCTCTATATCCCGATCCTGGTGCTGATCGGCTACTCGTTCAATGCCTCCTCGCTGGTGAGCGTCTGGGGCGGATTCTCGACGAACTGGTATCGGGAGCTCCTACACAACGATCAAGTCCTCGACGCCGCCTGGCTGTCGCTCGAGATCGGTGTCGTCGTGTCGACCGGAGCGGTGCTGCTCGGCACGCTCGCGGCCGTCTCGCTCGTGCGGTTCAGGCGCTTTCGGGGACGGCTCCTGCTGACCGGCATGGTGAACGCACCGCTGGTGATGCCGGAAATCATCACCGGCATCACGCAGCTCCTGTTGTTCATCGCCATGCTGCATCTGTTCGGCTGGCCGCATCGGGGATTCACCACCATCGCCATCGCGCACATCGCCTTCTGCACGGCCTACGTGACCATCACCGTGCAATCGCGCCTGCAGAGCGCCGACCGTTCCCTCGAGGAGGCGGCCATGGATCTCGGATCCGGTCCGGTGCGCGCATTCGTCGATACCACGCTTCCCATCATCATGCCCGCGCTCGCCTCCAGCTGGCTGCTGAGCTTCACCCTCTCGCTCGATGATCTGGTGATTTCCAGCTTCGTCTCCGGACCCGGCGCGAGCACGCTGCCGATGGTGATCTTCTCCAAGGTGAAGCTCGGCGTGACGCCTGACATCAACGCCCTCGCGAGCCTCATCATCTGCCTGGTCGGCCTCTGCGTTCTGGCGGCCGGGTATCTCATGCGCCGAAGCGAGCGGCAACGCGTCCTGGATGCGCAGATGGCCGAGCGCTGAGGCGGCCGGCCGGCAGGCTTGCCCCGGTCCGCCCCGATTCAGATCGCGCCGACGTGGCGCGGGTCCCAGGCCTTGCGGGAGAAGATTTCGCGAACCAGGGGCTCGAAGGACTCGAGCGGCTCCCAGCGGTAGCTGGGGTCGAACGAGCTTTGATCCCAATTGGCGCAAAAGTCCCGGCAGGCCCCGTACCAGCGGTGGTCGCGGTGCCGGTCGCGACCGTTGCGGTCGCCGCCGAGATGATGCGCGTAATAGTAGCTCTGGAAGACACCGTGCTGCTCGACGATCCAGGTGACCTCGGGCCGCACATAGGGCCGCAGAATGCCCGCGGCCAGTTCCGCATGGTTATAGGGCGCCAGGTCATCGCCGATGTCGTGAATGAGCGCAGCGACGATGAGCTCGTTGTCCGCCCCATCCCGCCGGGCACGCGTCGCGGCTTGCAGCGAATGTTCCAGGCGCGTCACGCGATAACCGCCGAGCCCGGTTTGCAGCGCCCCGAGCGAGCTCATGATGCGGTTGGGCAGCTCGCGCAAATATTCACGCTCGTGGATCTCGAGCAGCTCGTAATCCTCGCGGGTCCCGTCCTTCATTTGCGTGAAACCGACCATGCGGTTCATATGCGATGTGTCGCCGGCCACGTCAACCTCATTCCGCGGTCTTGATCCGCGTCCAAGTGCGCGTTCGAATGCGCTCGGTGGCCGCATCCACTTCCGCGGATTTGTAGAGCCTCGCCTCGATCTCGGGCGTGGGATAGAGCGTCTCGTCGGCCAGGATGCGCGGGCTTACCAGGGGCCGCGAGGCGATGTTGTCGTTCCCGTAGTATTCGGCGTTGGTGATCTCGGCGATCACGTCCGGCCGCAGGATGAAATTGATGAACTTGTACGCGGCTTCCGGGTGCGGTGCTCCGGCCGGAATCAATAGAGACGAGAACGTCTCGTTCGCACCCTCCTTCGGCACCGTGAACGCGAGATTCAAGTTGACGCCTGCCGCCTTGGCACGGGCGCGGGACTGCGCGTAGTCGCTCGACCAGGACATGACGAGGCAGAGCTCGCGGTTCGCGAGTCCGTTCAGGTATTCGGAGGAATCGAACGAGCGGACATAAGGTCGCACCTTCAGCAGCAGCTCCTCCGCCGCCTTGAAGTCCTCGCGCCGGGTGCTATTGGGGTCGAGCCCCAGATACTTCAGAGCGAGCTGTATCACATCCTCCGCGGAGTCGAGAAACGTCACGCCGCAGTCGGCAAATTTGGAGACGATCTCCGGCTTGAACAGCATGTCGAGGCTGTCGACCGGCGCGTTCGGCATACGAGCCTTCACCATGTCGACGTTGTACGCAAAGCCGTTCATGGAATGCAAGTACGGCACCGCATGCTCGTTGCCGGGGTCGTAGGCGGCCTGGATCGCCAGGACTCGCGGGTCGAGATTCTTCCAGTTGGGGAGCTTCGATTTGTCCAAGGTCTCGTATACACCGGCCTTGATTTCGCGGCTGAAGAAATCGGTCGATGCGCTCACCACGTCATAGCCGGATCCGCCGGCGAGCAGCCTCGCCTCCATGGTCTCCTCGGCGTCGTAGACGTCGTAAGTGACCTTGATGCCGGTGAGCCGCTCGAACTTCGCTACGGTGTCGGGCGCGATGAAGTCGGACCAGTTGTAGATGAACAGCCGCTTCTCCTCGGCCGCGAATGTCAGTGCGGGAAGAGCCGTGAGAACAAAAAGAAGCGCTCGTGCGAGAATAGGGGGTCGGCTGCGCGGCATCGGGCGAAGTGTACCATCGCGCGCGACCGCGACGCCCCGGAGGGAGAGAGCCGTGCCGAGTGAGCCGATTGCTTGTATTGCTGTGTTGCGCGATTGCCGCAATGACCTGCACCGCCACGCCGGTCGCCACCGCGCCGGGCACCCCCGCGCAGCCGCGGGCGCGCGATCTCGGGATACCTTTCGACGGGACACCCGGCCCCGCCAATGCCATCACCGATGTGGCCGGCGTTCTGGTCGGGCACACCACGCTCATCTCAGGCTCCGGCAAGCTCAAGGTCGGCCAGGGTCCTGTGCGCACCGGTGTCACGGCCGTACTGCCCCGTGGTCCCGACTCGCTCTTGAACCCGGTGTTCGCCGGCTGGTTCGCGCAGAACGGCAATGGCGAGATGACCGGAACCACCTGGGTGGATGAGTCCGGCTTTCTCGCCGGGCCGGTGATGATCACCAATACACACAGCGTCGGCGTGGTGCGCGATGCGGTCATTCAATGGCGGGTCGCCCACGGCAAGCCGGGTCCCGACGACGATGATTGGTGGTCCCTGCCCGTGGTGGCGGAGACCTGGGACGGGTGGCTCAACGACATCAACGGCTTTCACGTCAAGCCCGAGCATGTCTTCAAGGCCCTCGATAGCGCGCACGGTGGTGCCGTCGAGGAAGGCAGCGTGGGCGGTGGCACCGGCATGATTTGCAACGGCTACAAGGGAGGCATCGGAACCTCCTCCCGACGCCTCGATGCGAAGAGCGGCGGCTATACGATCGGCGTCCTCGTCCAGTGCAACTACGGGACGCGCGACAACCTGCGCATCGCCGGCATCAACGTGGGCCGGGAGATTCCCGCCCCGGAACCGTACGTGTTCGTCCCCTCGGACATCCAGGAGCTCGGCTCCATCATCGTGGTCGTCGCCACCGACGCACCCCTCCTCGCGCATCAATTGAAGCGGCTCGCCCGGCGGGTCACGCTCGGCCTCGGGCGCAACGGCAGCATCTCGGGGAACGGCTCGGGCGACATTTTCATCGCCTTCTCGACGGCGAACTCCGGCGCAGCCGCCGCGGACCATGTCGTCGAGCTCAAGATGCTGCCCAATGATCTGCTCGATCCGGTGTTCCGGGCCACCGTCGAGGCCACCGAGGAGGCGATCGTGAATGCCATGGTCGCCGCCCACGACATGACCGGCGTGGACGATCACAAAGTCATCGCGCTACCGCACGAGCAGTTGCGGGCCGTGTTGAAGAAGTACGGACGGCTCACCGGCTGAGCCGTTCAGACGGCGGCGACGCCTCGATCGACGGGACGCTCGCTCTCGAGCACCTGCGCGAGCGACTTCTCGATGATCTCCACGGCCTCATCGACATCAGCCTCGCCGATCGTCAGCGGCGGCATGAAGCGGACCGTGCTCTGGCCGCACGCGAGCAACAGCAAGCCGTTGTGGAAAGCGCGGGTGATGAGCGCATCGCAGAGTTTCTTGGCGGGCACCTTGCTCGTGCGATCGATGACGAGCTCCATGCCGACCATCAGGCCCTTGCCGCGGACCTCGCCGATGACGGGGTATTCGTCGGCGAGAGCGCGCAATCGCTTCAGAAAATAGCTGCCGACCCGGGCGGCATTCGCACAATACTCGTGCTCCACCAGATCGAGGGTCGCGAGCGCGGCCGCGCAGCAGATCGGATTGCCGCCGAAGGTGTTGCCATGCGCTCCGCGCGTCCACTTCTGCATGATGCTGCGCTTGGCGACCACCATGCCGATCGGCAGCCCGGACCCGAGACCCTTTGCGAGCGTCATGATGTCGGGCTCGACGCCCCAATGCTCCGCCGCGAACATCTTGCCGGTACGCCCGATACCGGACTGGACCTCGTCGAAGATCAAAAGAATGCCATGCCGGTCGCAGAGGTGGCGCAATCCCGCCAAGAAGCCGTCGGGCGGAACGAGGTAACCGCCCTCGCCTTGGATCGGCTCGATCAGCACCGCGGCGACTTCGCCCGCGGGGACGTTGTGCACGAACAATTCCTCCTCGATGTAGCGCAAGACCGCCTGTCCCTGGTCGGATCCTGCAAACAACGGGCGATAGTTGTTCGGGTACGGCACGTGAGTGACGCCCGGCATCGTCGGAAAGAAGCCTTTTTGCTGCGTGTACTTGCTCGAGGTGAAGGACAGCGAGCCCATGGTGCGGCCATGGAATCCGCCGAGAAAACCGAGAAAGCGGCCGCGACCGGTCACGTAGCGCGCGAGCTTCAATGCCCCTTCGACGCTTTCGGTCCCGGACTGCGCGAAGAAGCTCATGACCGGCTCCCTGATCGGCGACAGCTCGTTCATGCGTTCCCCCAGCCGCACCTGGCCTTCGTGCCAGTAGTCGGAGGAGATGTGCAGGAAGCGGTCGGCGGCCTCTTTGATGGCCTTGACCACCGCGGGATGACTGTGTCCGGTACTGCAAACGGCGATACCCGCCGCGAAATCGAGGAAGCGGTTACCGTCGACATCCCAAGCCTCCGCGCCCTTGCCATGCGACATCACGAAGGGGTAATCGCGCGGATACGAGGGCGAGACGACCAGGGCGTCGCGTGCCAGCAGCTCGCGCGCTTTGGGCCCCGGCAAGTCGGTCTTGATGTGATGTTTTTTCATACGCCCGTTCCTCGTAGCGATGCCTTGGACAATCGAAGCCGGGGTGATTATATCGCGATGGCGGGTCCGGCCGGCGCTTGCAATTGAACACTTGAAACGGCACCCTCTGCCGGTGCCGCAGGCGCGTTCGGCAACGCCAAAAAAGAGGGGGACATCAAGCATGCTCACGGGTAGATACCGCTCATCGAAATTGATGCTACTTGCCGCTCTATCGGTCGCCTCCTCGGGCGGAACCGCAGTGGCGGCGAGCTCCTATCAGATCATGGTCTCGAACGAACGCTCGAATGACATCACCGTGATCAGCGGTGCCGATTATTCCGTGGTCGCCACCATTCCGGTCGGCAAGCGTCCGCGCGGTATTCACGCGAGCCCCGACGGCAAACTCGTGTATGTCGCCATGAGCGGCACGCCCATCGCGGCCCCGCCGCAGCTCGACGCGCACGGCAATCCCATCTTCAAACGCGGCAGCGACAGCGACGACAACGACAGCGAATCGGACAAGACGGCGGACGGCATCGGCGTCATCGACGTCGCGGCTCGCAAGCTCAAAGGCAAGATTTTCGCCGGTTCCGATCCCGAAGAGTTCGCGCTGAGCAGGGACGGGACGCGGATCTACGTCTCCAACGAGGACACCAAATCGGCGAGCGTGGTCAATATCGCCAAAGGCAAGGTCGAGCACATCATCCCCGTCGGGCAGGAGCCCGAGGGCGTCGCGGTAACGCCCGACGGCAAGCAGTTCTACGTGACATGCGAGAGCGGCGGGGATGTGTACGTGATCGAGACTTCGGGGTACACGATCGTCGGGCACTTCAAAGTCGACCCGCGGCCCCGGACGGTGGCCTTTCTGCCGAGCGCCGGCCTCGCCTTCGTGCCCTCCGAATCCGTGGGTCTGATCAACGTGATCGACTCGAAGAGCTTCACTCCCGTGAAGGTCATCACCCTGCCGGGCGGCGCGCGCCCCATGAGCGTGAAGCTCGGGAACGGCGACCGCTTCCTGTACGTGAGCAACGGGCGAGCGGGATCGGTCTCGGTGATCGATGTCCAAAGCGAGGAGGTCGTCGGGGAGATCAAAGTCGGCACGCGACCTTGGGGTATGGCGGTCTCGCCGGACGGAAAATACCTGTTCACGGCGAACGGTCCATCCGACGACATCTCCGTCGTCGATCTCAAAACCAACCAGGAGATCAAACGGGTCAAGGCCGGCAAAAGCCCTTGGTCGCTGGCGGTGGTGGCGGGCGACTAGGGAGCGGAGCCGCTAGCGTCCGACGATGAACAGCTCCTGCGAGGTGATGCTGCGCGTGAAACCGGCTTTGAATGCCCGTGTACGCACGACCGCGGGGCCCTCGAGGACGAAAGGCTTCTCATAAAGCGGATCCGAGGCGCCCGGAACGCTGCCGTCCAGGGTATAGCGAATGTCCGCCCCGGGCTCCGCTTCGCTCAGCTTGACCTCCACGGGCTTCCCGTAAGTGCCGCCCGCCGGCTCGATGGCCGGGGGAGCGAGCACCGGCCGCCCCGGCATGCTGTCGATCCATTCCCGCAGCAGCGCGACGCCGTGCGCATCGATGGTCTCACGGTCGAGCGGCGGCATGCGGATGTCGCCCACGGTATCGACGCGCATGTAGGCGATCGATCGCCAGATATCGTGCGGCGAGATGATGTGCGGATGATCGATGCCCTGATCGAGCAGCACCTCGCCGTTCACGAGGTTCTGCCGGTCGAGCGGCGTGTCGTAGCGCGCATCGAACCCCGCCACGGTCCCTCCGGGACGGTGACACCCCGAGCAATTGGCGTCGAGATACGAGCGCGCGCGATCCTCCAGACTCCGCGCCGTATCGCCGGATGGCGCAAGGCGCGGAAAATCCTTCAGATCGGCGTCCTTGAAGGCCGGCGCGAACAATCCCAGGTGATTCCACTCGCGCAGCTCGTTGTCCGCGACTCCGGACGGATAGGTGAAGTCGTGATTCAGCTGTCGGGTCTTCAGGCCGAGCACGCCGCCCGCGAGCTTGGTGTGGCAGGTGTTGCAGTCCTTGCGGCTCGGGTAGTACCAGGTTTGGGAACGGGCTTCCCCCGCCGCATTCACGATCGGCAGGGTCTCGGTCAGGCTGCCTTGCGACAGCAGATCCGCATCGCTCAGGTCATCCCGCCATTTGTACACCACGCCGTACACCAGGCCCCCCCCCTGAACCATCAGAAGGCGCGTTTCGAGTCGACGCAGCACCTTCGGGTCGCGCGCATCCGTCGGCATCTCGAAGGTCTTCACGAACACCGTGCCGGCCGGAAAGACCCATTCGCCGGTCGGCGAGAACTGGATCTCGCCCCTCGGCACCGCGATCCAACGCATCTTCTCTGCCCCGTCCGACCAGAACGGCACGATCAGATCGTACGGGACGAGCCCATCGCTCGGCACCAGATGGCGAAGGTCCTTGAAGGCACCGGTCTGGGACAGAAGCTTCGGGATGGCGCCCGCCGGCGTCGCGGGCATGCGCAGATACGGGTGCGCCTCGATGCGCGAGGCGATTCCATACTCCCGCAATGCCGCGTGTAGAGAAACCGGCGGCAACGCGGCGAGCATCAAGAACACGGACCGCCATCGAACCCTCATCCCCGACCTCGCGATTTGCCTCATGCGGCCCCCATCATAGTGCCCGGCGGCGATCATGGTCACTACGCGCACCGCCTCGCAGCGATTTCCCGCATGCGCCGTCCACCCTGAAGCGCGCCGTTGCTTTGCGTCCGGAAAACCGATTACGATCGCGCCGATGCGATTTTTCCCATGAACCCGGCGGCGCGCCCTCGGCGGATATTCCGCGCAGCGGCGATCGCGATCGCCCTGCGCAGGCCGCCGGCATGATGTGGTGGCGATCGCTCGTGGCGGTCGCGATCGGCGGCATGCTCGGGTGCCTGCTTCGATGGCTGCTCGCCGTGTTTTTGAACAGGCTGTTTCCGGCGCTGCCGCCCGGGACACTCGCGGCGAACCTCATCGGCTGCTACATCATCGGTGTCGCGATCGCTTTTTTCCTCCAGTATCCGGCACTCGCGCCCGAGTGGCGGTTGTTCGTGACCACGGGCTTTTGCGGCGGGCTCACGACGTTCTCCACCTTCTCGGCCGAGGTCGTGATGCTCATGCAATCGGGGCGCAAGAGCGCGGCGCTAATGGCGATCGGGGCGCATTTGATCGGCTCGTTGCTGATGACCGTCGCGGGCATCGGCACCGTCGCCTGGTTTCAGAAGAGCTGATTCGCGGCCCGCGAGCTGGCGCATCACGCGCGCGCGCGATGCCAGGGCACGAACGACCGAGCGCGACGTCGTACGATCGATCTCGACGATCAGCAAGTGGGTGAGATGGGTCTGCTCGAACACCGCCCTGAGCTCCCCCGCGCGCGCCGACTCGACGCTTTCCCAGTCGAGGGCGAGCAGCTCGTCCCACGGCGTCATGATGTCGAGGACCCGTATGTCCTGGTGGCGGCTGAAGTTGGATGATTGCAGGAACTGCATCGGGCGCTCGCCCTGAATGTCGTATGAGGTCACGAGACCTACCAGACGTTGATCCTTGACCACGAGCAGTGCGCGCACGCCGAGGTGGATCATATCGGTGAGCGCATCGTCGATCTGCCGCTCGGACTCGACGGTCATGGGGAAATCGCGCTTGAAATCGGTGATGGCGTAGATCGCAGGGTCGCCCGGATCGAGGCGCTTGCCATCGAGAAGCGACCGGCGCGGCAATACCGGATCCCCGAACCGCCGCATCGGACGCAAGGACATGGAGCCGGTGAGAATGCCCCTCATATAGGGTAGAACCTCCCCGGGGCCAGAAGGTTCCCGCCTCAGGGCGGAGTCTCGCTGGCGGCCCGGGCGGCCCCCGGCGTGCCGGGGCTCGCGGGATCCCCCGAAACGGCCCCGGGGGGTGCGGCGAGGAGCCGGCCAGCGCGCGGCGCCACCCAGCGCTCCAAGTCATCGAGAATGGTGAACACAGCCGGCACCACGACCAGGGTCAGCACCGTCGAGGTGAGCAGTCCCCCGATCACTGCGATCGCCATCGGCGCACGGAACTCACTGTCGCCGCCCCAGCCGATCGCCACGGGCAGCATGCCCGCGACCATGGCCACGGAGGTCATCACGATCGGCCGCGCGCGCTTGTGCCCGGACTCGAGCAGCGCCTCCATCCGGGACTTGCCGGCCCGCATCTCCTCGATCGCGAAATCCACCAGCAGAATGGAGTTCTTCGCGACGATCCCCATGAGCATCAGAATGCCGATCACGACGGCAAGCGAGAACGGCTGTCCGGTGATGACCAGCGCAAGGGCCGCGCCGCCCAAGGAGAGCGGCAGGGCCGAGAGAATGGTGAAGGGCTGAAAGACCCGCACGAACAAGAGCACGAGCACGGCGAGCACCATCAGGATTCCCGCGCCGAGCGCCAGCCCGAAGTTTTTGATCATCTCGCCGAAATACTCGCTGTCGCCCCGAGGCACGAGGTGGACGCCTTGCGGCAGATGCTGAAGTGTCGGCAGCGCATATACTTTCTTGCTCGCGGTGCCGAATTGCACGCCGGGACTCAAGTCCGCCTCGATGAACACGCGCCGCGTCTGGTTGAAGCGGCGCACCGCCGAAGGCCCCTGTCCGAAGCTCAAGTCCGCGACGGTCTTGAGCGGTACCGCGCCGCCCGATGCGGTGGGAACGGGCAAATTCTCCAGGGTGGCGAGGTCGCGGCGCGCGCTCTCGAGCAAGCTCACCCGGATCGGAATCTGCCGGTCGCTCAAGGAGAATTTGGCGCCGTTCTGCGGCAGATCGCCCAAGGTCGCGATGCGGATGGTCTGACTGATGGCCTGCACGCTGACTCCGAGCTGAGCCGCGACGGCGAAGCGCGGATGCAGGATGATCTCGGGCCGCGGCAGGTCGCCCCGGATCCGCGGGCTGCGGATCTCGTTGAGGTCCTGCATCTCGGCGATGACCTGGTGCGCCGTGCTCTCGACCAGCGGCGGGTCATCGCCCGTGAGATAAAATTGCAGGTCGCGCCCGCCGCCGTTGTCGGAAAAATAAAGCTGGCCGTCGGGCACCTGATTGAGGAGCGGCGTCATGCGCTGCTCCCATTGCTTCTGGCTCTCCGAGCGGTGATTGCGCGGCACCAGACTCACATAGAGGACGGCGTCCTGTATCAGCCCATCGCTCGATCCGATGAACTCGACGACGTCGGTCACCTCGGGGGACTTGCGCAGCAAGGCCGTCGCCGCCGCCGAGACGCGTGCCGTGTCCTCGAGCGTGCCGCCCGGGGGCAGCTCGATCTGCAGTTGCGCATTCGCGAAGTCCTCGGGGGGCATGAACGTCCAAGGCACGAGGAACGCAATGCCGAAGGATGCGGCGAGCCATAGCACGGCCATTCCCACGGTCTTCCAGCGATTGACGGCGCACCAGCGCAACGCGGACAAATACGCCGTCATGATGGGCCCGTCGGCCTCCTGGTGCGGCATCGAGTCGCCGCTCAACGAATAGGCGGCAAGCACGGGGGTGATGAGCCGCGCCACCATGAGGGAGATGAACACGGCCACCGCCACCGTGAGCCCGAACTGCTTGAAGAACTGGCCGACGATGCCGCCCATGAAGCTCACGGGCAGGAACACCGCGATGATGCTGAAGGAGGTTGCCACCACCGCAAGACCGATCTCGTCGGCCGCATCGAGCGCCGCCTGGAAGCCGCTCTTGCCCATGCGCATGTGGCGCACGATGTTCTCGATCTCGACGATGGCATCATCCACGAGCACGCCCGCCACCAGCGACAGCGCCAGCAGGGTGATCTGGTTGAGCGTGAAGTCCATGAACTGCATGAAGGCGAAGGTCGGGATGGCCGACAATGGAATGGCGAGCGCGGAGATGATGGTCGCCCGGCCGCTGCGCAAGAAGAGCCAGACCACGCCCACCGCCAGGATGGAGCCCTCGATGAACGCGCTCAGCGAGGAATGATAGGTGCGCAGCGTGTGCTCGACGGTGGTCGAAATGAGCGTGATCTGCAGGAAGGGATTCTCGGCGTGTATCTTGTCGAGCTCCGTCGACACCGCCTTCGCCACCGCCACATCGGAGGCGCCCTTGGCCTTGAATACGCCGAACGCCGTGGCGGGCCGGCCGTTGAGCCGTGCGATGGAGCGCACCTCCTCGATGCCGTCGTGCACCAGCGCGATATCGCGCAGCCGATAGGAGCGCCCGCCGCGGGCGATGATCTGCGTGTCCCCGAGATCCTCTGCGGTTTTCGCCCCGCCGAGCACCCGGATCGACTGCTCGCCGCCCCCGACCTCGGCGCGGCCGCCCGTCGCGTCGAGGTTGAGCGCGCGCAATTGCTCGTTCACCTCGACCGCGGTGAGGCCGAGGGCCTGCAGCCGTGCCGGATCGAGCTCGACCCGGATCTCGCGGCTCACCCCGCCGCTGCGCGACACCTGCGCAACGCCCGGGACGGCGAGCAGGCGCTTGGTGACCGTGTTGTCGATGAACCAGCTAAGCTCCTCCGGGGTGCGCGAGGTGGTGGTGACGGCGTAGTAGGAGATGGCGTCGCCGTCGACGTTCACCCGCTCGATGAGCGGCTCCATGATCCCCTGCGGCAAATCGTTGCGCACCTTGGTGACCGCGTCGCGCACGTCGGTGACGGCCCGATCGATGGGCGTACCGATCTGGAACTCGATGCCGATGTTGACCTCGCCCTCGATGATCCAGGTGGTCATGTTGTGAATGTTGCCGATGCTCGCGATGGAGCCCTCGACCTTCTGGGCGATCTGGGTCTCCATCTCGGTCGGTGCCGCGCCGGGCTGCGAGATGGTGACGTTCACCACCGGATAGGAGATGTCCGGATTTAGATCGACGGGCAGGCGGATGAATGCCACGACGCCCATGAACGTAAGGACCACGAACAGCACCAGCGGCGTCACCGGATGGCGGATCGCCCACGCGGAAATGTTCTTCACGAGCGCCCCCCTCGCATGCGCTGCCCGGTCAGGACGCGCTCGCCGGCGCGGTCACCGGCTTCACCGTCTCTCCCACCTGCAGAAAGGCGCCGGCCGTCGCGACGATCCGGTCGGTGGCGCTCACGCCATCGGCGATGGTCACCCCATTCTCCACCATGCCCGAGACGTGCACGGCGTGGCGCTCGATCTTGTCGTCGGAGTTCACCACCAGCACGTAGCTGCCTTTGGTATCCGTCAGCACCGCCGTCTCCGGCAGCACGATGCGCTGCTGATTGCTGACGGTCACCTCCGCCCGCGCAAAAGCGCCGGGGCGCAGATTCGGGTCGGGCGTGAGCGCGACGCGCACCATGCCGAGGCGGGTCTGCGGATCGATGACGGCGCCGAGCAGGCGCACGTGCCCCTGATAGACCTGCGCACTGCCGGTGAGCCGCACGTCCACCGGCTGGCCGACTTTCAGCAGCGGCAGGTCCTGCTCGGTGACATCACCGCGCAACTCGACCTCGTCGCCCTCGGCCATCCGGAACAACGCGCCGCTCGAGGGGCTCACCGTTTGCCCCACTTCGACCGAACGCGTGAGGATCATCCCATCGGCCGGTGCACGCACCTCGGCTCGGGCGAGGCGCGCCTGCGCCTCCGCGAGCTGAGCCGCGGCCACTTTCACCTTGGCTTCGGCGGTCACCGAAGTCGAGCGGCGACGCTCGGTCTCTTCCGCCGACAAGGCACCCGATTTGCCGACCGCGATCGCGCGGTGATATTCCGCGGCGGCGAGCTCCGCTTCGGCGCGCGCGAGTTCGAGCGAGGCCTGAAGATTGGCGACCTGAGGCGCAAGGATCGAGGTGTCGATGCGCGCGAGCGGCTGCCCGCGCTTGACGTGATCGCCGGCCTCGACGAGCACCGCAGCCACCCGGCCGCCGTCGCCGTCGTAGCCGATCGGCGTGTCGTAGCGCGCCCCGATCGTGCCATTGACGCTGACGGTCGTGGGGGCGGCGCTGCGTCCGGCCTCGGTAACGGTCACGGCGGGGATCATGCGATGGGTGACGGACTTTTTCGTCGCGAGCGTCTGGGTCAGGCGAAGCGCCACGGCGACGGCCACCAGCGCCACGATCGCGACGAAAATCAGCATGACGCGGCGGGGCGTGAGCCACGCGCGCGGACGCTTGCGAGCCCGCCGGGATCTTGCCCCGTTCGTCCCAGGAGATGCTCATTTAACGATGTCCCACGGGTAACGTCCTTTGTCTGTGATGAACCCCGCCAGAAGATCCATCTCCTCGTCTTCGTTGCGTTCGATGCGGCGCACATTATTGGCCATGCGGCGCTTGGCCTGGCGCGCGAACGTATGGGCGATCGCCACGGCCTGTCGACCTTCCTCGCCCGGCTCGGCGGCCAGCGCCGTGGCTCGCGACAATACGCAAAGCCCGACGAACAAATCAATCGTCATGTCGGCGACGCGCTTCAGGGCATGCTGGCGGCCCGCAATGCTCTTGCCGTACCTCCGGAGTAGATAGTCGGAAGCCTTCGCAAGTTCCACCGTATATTTCTCGTAGGTGCTGGTCGCCTCGCGAAGCGGGGCCGGAATCTTGCCAAGAATCTTGTCCCGGCCGACCCCCGTGGCATGAGTCAGGCGCTTTTCGGCATAGTCCGCCAGCACTCCAAAGCCCTTGATCGGGCTATTGAAGATGTCGTCGACCGCCGCCTTGAGCTCGCCGTAGGACTTGCCGAGCTCCTTGAGGCCCGAGAGCGCTATGTACAGGCGCAGCACCTCGTTGGTGCCCTCGAAGATCGACAGGATGCGGCAATCGCGCGTCGCCTGCTCATAGGGGAAGTCGCGCATGAAGCCGTTGCCCGCCGCGACCTGCAACGCCTCGTAGGCCGCGCGCTGGATGGCTTCGCTTGCATACACCTTGCTGATGGCGGCCTCGACCGAATAGTCCTCGACCCCCGAGTCGATGTAATGGGCGACCATCCAGACGACGCTTTCGGCCGCGAAGCACTCGACCGTCATCTGCGCGATCTTTTCGCGAATCAGGCCGAAATTCGCGATGGGCTCGCCGAACTGCTTGCGTGCGAGCGCCTGCCCGGTCGTGAGCGCGATGAGGCTTTTCATGCCCCCGACCGCGCCCCCGCCGAGGCCCGTGCGGCCATTGTTCAAGATGGCCATCGCGACCTTGAAGCCTTTACCCTCGGCATCGAGGATGTTCTCGGGCGGTATTTTGACGTCGACGAAGCTCACCGTGGTGGTCGATGAGGCACGGATACCCATCTTGTCCTCGTGATGTCCGTGGCTCACGCCGGGCCAGCCGGCTTCCACGATGAACGCCGTGATCTTGCCTGCCTCCGAGGAGGTGCGCGCAAATACCGTGTACAGATCGGCGATGCCCCCGTTGGTGATCCAGATCTTCTCGCCGTTGAGCGTCCAGCGCCCGTCCGCGTCCTTCTCCGCCCGCGTGCGAATCGAGGCGGCATCCGAGCCGGCACCTGCCTCGGTCAGGCAAAAGGCAGCAATCATTTCACCCGTGGCGAGCTTGGGCAGATAACGCGCGCGCTGCTCGGGGCTTCCGAACAGCAGGATGCCTTTCATGCCGATGGAGCTGTGCGCGCCGATGGTGAGCGAGACCGAGCTGTCGTGCGAGCTGGTCTGGCCGAGGACCCGTGCATAGCCGGCGTTCGACAGGCCGATACCGCCATGCTCCTCGGGAATGATCAGCCCGAACAGCCCGAGGTCGCGCAGGCCCTGGATGAACTCCGCCGGCTGGGCCGCCTCGCGATCCCAACGCTTGAAATCCTCGTGCCGGGGAGCGAGGAACTCATCGATGGCCTCGATCATCTGACCGAGCACTTCCCGATCCTTCTCCTGCAGCCGCGGATAGGGGAAGAGGCTCTCCTCGACGATACGTCCTGCGACGAGATTCTTGGCAACACTCATAGGAACCTACTGCGCAACTCGATCGATGACGAGATCCCGCACACCGTCGCTGCCGACATCATAGGTAAGTTCCCCGTATAAATCGCCTGCGGCAGGGAGCGGCTGTCCGCTGAAGGAAATGCGGGCGGTGATGGAGACTTTCTGCCCCGAAACGAGCATCCGGCCGGGGATCATGGAATCCGCCGACGTCAAGCGCACCTCGGTTCCCAAGGCTGCGCTCGTCAGACGCTTCGCGGCCAACGGCGGCCCCTGCCCTCCGGGCTCGCGGGCGAAAATGAACAGCGGCGCATCACCGGTCAAGACGCGACTTGAGGGCGGGGGCGAGGCGGATATTAACCGTCGCCTGCGCGGCGGGGGCACCTGCCCCCCGGGCGCCCCGGTACCCGCCGCGGCGGCGGCCGGCGCGACGGCGGCGGCGGCCGGCGCTGCGCCGAGATCCGCGGTTCCGAGCTCCGCGATCCGATCGTTCAACATGGCATCGATTTCCGGCGGCGGGTGCATCCCTTTCAATTTGATCCAGCGGGAACGCGCCGCCCCGCGGTCGCCGCGCGTCGCGGCCCCGAAGCCTGAGTACAGCAACGCCTTCGGGTTGTCGGGCTCGAGCGCAATCGCCCGCTCGAACAGATCGATGGCCGGGGGCGGCACGTTGCCGCCGGCGCGCACACTCAGCGCCTCGCCAAGACCGAGCATCGCCTCGACGTTCTTGCCGTCGAGCCGGTGCGCATTCCCGTAGGCGGTGATGGCATCGTCGACCCGCTCGAGCGCCATGTCGGAGCGCCCGAGCAGGAGCCAGCCCGTGAGGTCGTCCGGCGCCTCCTTCATGTGCCGCTCGAGCTTGTCCACCATCTCGAGGACTTGCCGGCTCGCCGCCGGCTTCTGAATCAGGGCGGCGTGCCAGTCCCAATTGGACCAAAGCGGGTACAAGGCGGCGGCGGCGGCCATCACGCTGAGTCCCGCAACCGCGCCCGCGATGCGGCTTCGACGGCTGCGAAGCAGCGGAAATGCCACGGCCGTGGCGGCGATGGCAGCCATCACCGCCGCAATAACGAGGAATGTGGTCATGAATTACATCGGTCCGGGCGCGGGCTCGTCGTCGAGCGGCATGCGCGAGCGCTGGCGCATGATGCGATAAACGATGAGCACGCCGAGCAGCAGCATCAAAAAGGGCGCACCCCAGATGAGCAGAGTCTTCGCCTCGAGCGGCGGGTTGAAGCGCACGAATTCACCGTAGCGATCGGTCATGAACTTGAAAATGGAATCGTCGCTTTGGCCGGCGAGCAGCATTTCGCGCACCTGGCGGCGCAGATCGGAGGCAAGCTCGACGTTCGAGTCCGCGATCGACTCGTTCTGACACACCAGGCACCGCAATTGGTGCGTGATCTGCTCGAAGCGCGCTTGTAATGCGGGATTCTCGATCTGGCCATAGGCATCGATCGGCGCGGGCGTTGAAGCCGCGGCCGGCGCCGGCGCCTCCTTAATGGCCTGCGCCGCGAGCGGGCCGGCGAAGAGCGCGGCGAGACACAGCAGCGCGAATGGCCGGTCGATTGACGACACCGCGCGGAGCCTCATGCGCCGCTCCGGCGCGCAGCCTCGATGCGGGGCAGGAACTCGCGCTGCCACACCTCGGGCGTCATCGCCGAAATGAACTTGTAAATCACGCGTCCCTGTCCATCGACGAGGAAAGTTTCCGGCGCACCATAGACTCCCCAGTCGATGGCGGTGCGCCCATCGCTGTCGAAGGCCACCGCCGTGTACGGATCGCCGAGCTGCGTGAGCCATTCCCGCGCCTTTTCGCGCTGATCCATGTAATCGAGGCCGATGATCGGCAGCACGTGCTGCCGGGCGATGCCGAGCAGCGCCTCGTGCTCTTCGCGACAGGCCCCGCACCAGGTTCCCCAGACGTTGAGTACGTACACCTGGCCCTTGAGCGCCTGGTTGCTCACCGTTTGCGCGGGATTCATGACATCGGTCAAGTTGAACAACGGCGCGGGCTTTCCGATGAGGGGCGATGGCAGCGCGTGGATGTCGCGGTTCGGGTTGAGGCCAAATGCGAACAGCACGGCGAGCGCGATGAAGGCTGCCATGGGCAACAGGTACTTCCACATCAGGCTGACCTTAAGCTCGGCTCCGGTCCGACCGTCACAGAATCGACCGAGGCGGCCTTGACGCGCACGCGGTAGCGCCGGTCGGTCGCAGCGACGATGCCGCCGAGGGCCATCACGATCGCGCCGAGCCAGATATAGCGCACCAGCGGCTTGTACTGGATGCGCATGCTCCATGCGCCCTCGCCCAAGGGGTTGCCCATCGCCACGAACAGATCGCGCGCCCAATTCACCGAGATGGCCGCCTGACTGTTGTCGGTCTGCTGCACCCAGAAGTGGCGCTTCTGCGGCAGGAGCGTCGTCACCAGCTTGCCGCCGTGCCTCACCTCCACGGTGGCCTGCACGGCATCATAGTTGGGACCGCGCACGTCGACCGCCTTGACGAAGCGAAAATCGTACCCCGCAATCGAGAAGCTCATGCCGGGCTTGAGCGCGACGTCCTTCTCGATCTTGTAGCTCTCCACGCCGCTCGCGCCGATGGCGAACACGCCCACGCCGGCGTGCGCGATCGCCATGCCCAAAAGCCCCGCGGTGAGCGTCTGCCCCTGGCGCAGACGCCGGACGGGCTCGAGGAGCGCGGACAATATGATCCAGATGCCGAAGACCATGCCGACGAGCCCCACCCAGTGGAACGTTCCAAAGCCGAGCTGCACGACGACGGCGAGCACCACGGCCGTGGCGAGCATCCACCAGATCGGCCGCGCGGCGACCACGAGCTTGCCGCGGCGCCAGGCCGAATGCATGCCGACTGCCAGAAAAATCATGAGCGGCAGCATGGGGACCAGGAACATGACGGCGAACACCGGCGGACCCACCGAAATCTTGCCGAGGTTCAACAGCTCGTACACCAGCGGCGACAGGGTGCCCCACAGCACCAGGCCGGCCACGCTCACCAGGATCACGTTGTTGACCAGCAGGAAGAACTCACGCGAGAACATCTCAAAACCGCCGGGCGCATAAAGCTTCGGCGCACGCCAGGCGTAGAGCGTGAGCGAGCCGCCGATCGTGATGACGAGAAAGGCGAGGATGTACAGACCGCGCGTCGGATCGGTCGCGAAGGAATGCACCGACACCAGAACACCCGAGCGCACCAGGAAAGTCCCCACGAGGCTCAGCGAGAAGGCAAAGATCGCGAGCAGCAGCGTCCAGCTCTTGAAGATGCCGCGCTTCTCCGTGACGCTGAGCGAGTGAATGAGGGCGGTGCCGACGAGCCACGGCATGAACGAGGCGTTCTCGACCGGATCCCAGAACCACCAGCCGCCCCATCCCAGCTCGTAATAGGCCCACCAGCTCCCGAGCGCAATGCCGATGGTCTGAAACACCCAGGCGAAGAGGGTCCACGGCCGGGTCCACTTGGCCCACGTTTGATCCAGCTTTCCCTCGAGCATCGCCGCGCAGGCGAAGGCGAAGGCCACCGAGAATCCCACGTAGCCGGTGTAGAGCATCGGCGGATGGATCGCCAGCGCGAAGTCCTGCAGCACCGGATTCAAGTCCGCGCCGTCCTGAGCCGCGGGCATCAGCCGCTCGAAGGGATTCGAAGTCCACAACGTAAAGAGCATGAAGCCGCCGCTGACGAGGCCCATCACGCCGAGCACACGGCTCGAGAAGCTCGCCGGAAGCTGCCGGCTGAACGCGGCGACCGCGAGGCTCCAGATGGAGAGGATCGCTATCCAGAGGAGCAGCGACCCCTCGTGAGCACCCCACAGGGCCGCCACTTTATAAAAAAGCGGCAAATGCGAATTCGAATTGCGCGCAACGTACAGCACCGAGAAATCGTTGTGCACGAACGAGTACACGAGACACCCGAACGCCATCGCGACGAACACGAACTGCCCCGCGACCGCCGGGCGCGCGACGCTCATCCATTCGGGCTTCGCGCGCCACGCGCCGATGAGGCCGAAGAACGCCTGCGACAGGCTGAGGACGAAGGCCAGAATGAGAGCGAATACGCCGAGCTCGGGAGCCATGTACTGTATTCCCTTAGCCCGTGGGTTTCGGCGCAGGGGCGTTCGCGGCCGCCGCCTTCTGCTTCAGTGAGGCCGCCACTTCCGGCGGCATGTACTTCTCGTCGTGCTTTGCGAGGACCTCGTCGGCGACGAACGCCCCGTTGGGCCCCATCGTTCCGTGCGCGATGATGCCCTGACCCTCGCGGAACAAGTCAGGCAGCACCCCGGTGTATTCCACCGGCACCTGATGCGCGAAGTCCGTGAGAACGAAGCGCACCTGCAGGTCGCCGGGCTTGCGCGTCACGCTCCCCTTGACCACCATGCCGCCGATGCGAAAGCGCTTCTGCAGCGGCGCTTGACCCGCCGCGATTTGGCTCGGGTCGTAATAGAACATGATGTTCTCGCGCGAGGCCACGACCGCGAGTGCGACCGAAGCCGCCACACCGCCGAGGATCGCGAGCACCACAAACAAGCGTTTACGACGTGGGGTCACTCAATCATCCGTCATCTGAAGCGCACGCTGTACGCGCACGCGGGCCGCCGCGTGATAGCGGCGGGCCGACCATACATTCCAGACGAGCACGAGGCCCGCCGCGGCGAAACAGGGCCACACAAACCGTGCGTAGCCTCCCATGGCCCAAAAATTCATGAACTGATCGCCTCCCGAACCCAGGCCGATTGGCGTTCCCGATTGAGGACCTCGCCGCGCAGCCGCATGCAAACTACCGCCCCGTAGAAGCACATGAACCCGAGCAGCATGGCGAGCAAGGGCCACAGCATGCTCCCGGGCATCGACGGCTTGCCGATTTTAGCGATTGTGGCGCCCTGATGCAGTGAGTTCCACCACACCACCGAGAAATGAATGATGGGAACGTTCACGACCCCGACGATGGCGAGAAGCGCTGCGGCGCGATCGCCGCGCGCCGGATCCTCGAAGGCCGAACGCAAGGACATCACCCCCACGTACAGAAACAGCAGGATGAGCTCGGAGGTAAGGCGAGGATCCCACGCCCAGTAGGTCCCCCACATGGGCCGGCCCCACAGGGATCCGGTGAACAGGGCGAGCAGCGTGAACGAGGCCCCGATGGGCGCCGTCGCGGCGGCAAGCGCATAGCTCATCTTCATGCGCCAGATGAGCCCAATGGCCCCCGCCACCGCCATGATCGTGTAGCAGGACATGGACATGTAGGCGCTCGGCACATGCACATAGATGATGCGAAAGGCATCGCCCTGCTGATAGTCGGCCGGCGCCAGACCCAAGCCGCCGAGCAGGCCGGCTCCGATGGCAACCGCCGCCACGGTCATGAACCACGGCGTCAGCACCGCCGCCGTCCGGTAGACATAGGGAGGAGAGGCGAGCCTATAAAACCAGGTCCACATTGCTTCCGTGTTCTCGCCTAGTCCAGAGTGATCCGCAAAGCCGTGGCCGTCGCGAACGGCGCTAGAGTACAGGTAAACACGCATAGTGAGCCCAGAAAATACAGCGCTCCTTGAGAGCTGATCCCGGATATCGCCCGGTCCGTCGCGCCCGCCCCGAAGATCAGCAGCGGCATGGCCAGCGGCAACACGATCAGGGAAACCAGCACATTGCCGCGCTTCAATCCCACCGTGAGACCCGCGCCGATCGCGCCGAGCCAGCTCAAGGTGAGCGTGCCCAGCGCCAGACTCACCAGCATGGTCGGGAAAACCGGCAGTGGAATTCCCAACGCGATGGCCACGAGCGGCGAAACCAGCACCAGCGCCGCGCCGCTCACCAGCCAATGCGCGAGCGTCTTGGCGACGACAATCGCCGTCAGGCTCTGCCCGGACAGCGCGAGCTGATCCAAAGTTCCATCGTCTGCATCGCCTTTGAACAAGGAATCGAGCGACAGGAGCGACGATAGCAGCGCCGCCACCCAAAGGACACCGGGCGCCATGTCTCGCAGGAGCGACAATTGCAGGCTCAATCCGAGCGGGAAGAGCGTGGTCACGATCAAAAAGAACACGAGGGGCTGCAGCACCTGCTCGGGCCGCTTGAAAGTGAGACGCAGTTCACGCCGCACGATGAGCGCCATTGCCTGAAGCATCGAGACTTCGGGCACGCCGCTCATGCCGGCAATTCCATGCGCCGCAGGCGCGTCGAGGCGCGCAGCTCGTGGTGCGCGACGACGAGGGCCATGCCTCCCGCGCTCACGTGCTCCTCGAGCAGATCGCTCACCAAGGCGGACCCGGCGGTATCGAGATTCGTGAACGGCTCATCCAGCATCCATACCGCGCAGCGCATCGCGAGCACCCGCGCCATCGATACGCGCCGGCGCTGGCCGGCCGACAGCACGCGCACGGGCAACTGCGCACAACCGGCGACCCCGCTTCGCGCGAGCGCCGCCTCGAGCTCAGCGGTGCGCACCGGCCGCTTCAGACCGACCAGATAACGCAGATTTTCAAGCGGCGTGAGATCGCTCTTGAGCGCCGGCTCGTGCGCGGCATAGGCGAGCACATTCTGAAATTGCGGCCGGATGGCTGCGATCGGCACGCCGCGCCAGGCGACGCGGCCCTGCTCGGGCCGCAGCAGGCCGCAGGCGACCCGCAGGAGCGTGGTCTTGCCGGTGCCGTTGGGCCCGGACACCTGCAGCAGTTCGCCCGGGTCGAGCGCAAGGCTCACGCTCTTCAGCACGTGGCGATCGCCGCGCCATACGTGGACCTTTTCGATCGTCAGACCTTGCGGCGCGCGTTCCATGAGGCCGCGATGGTAGCTAAATCAATAAGTTGGCGCTACCAATTCATGTGTGACGCATATCGCGACCGCGGTGAGCCGTCGGTACGCGAAGGCGCGGGGGGCGCCCAAGCACCCGCCCGCGCGTCGGGGTCAGGCGATCAGTGTTCCCAGTGACCCTTCCAATAGTGCCAATGATCGCCCCGCTGCTCCCAGCGGTCCGGTACCCAGCGCCAGCCCGGGCGCTCGACGATCCAGTGTCCCCCGATCCACACGTGCGCTCCATGGCGCCATCCCCAATAGCCCGGAGCCCAGACATAACCGGCGCGCGGGGCGGGCACGACCTCGACGCGAGGAGCCGGCGGCGCCACCGTGATGTCAATCTGCGCGGAGGCGATAACGGGCGCGAGCAGCGCACTGCCCGCAAGACTGAGGCTCAGGATGAGCGCTTTTCCATTCTTCTTCATTGCATAGTTCTCCTGCTCGGCAAGGGATGATTGTTGAACCGTTAAGCAATCAACGTGCGGCACCAATCGTCGGTTGACGTCGGTGGGTCGTCTGTAGGACGGGTCCGCAACTTGCGATTTAGCAGAACTGGGTCACGCCGGCTCACTGCCGGGTGAGGCCGTCTCGGTATCCGCCGAATAGGGCGTGATGGCCTCCGCCCGCAGCGTCGGCAGTGTCTTCACGCTGCGAATCACCTCGAGGCGAAGGGCAACGGCGGCAAGCACGAGGGCGGTCGAGCCGGCAAACCCGAGCGCCGTGCGCAGCCCGAATCTCTGTCCGAGCCAGCCGCCGAGCAGCGCTCCCGGTCCGGCGGGAAGCAGTATCAGCCAGCGCATGGTGCTCGTCATGCGGCCGAGCAGGGGGCCGGGCGTTACCGATTGGCGCAGCGACAGAAAATTCACAAAGATGAAGACCGCGCCCACGCCATACGACATCAGCATCAGGGCATAAGCGGCGATGCCGAGCCGGTTGAGTGGTGCCGCGGCCAGGACGAGCCAGCCCGTGGCGGAGATGGCGAAGCCGAGCACGAGCGTCGGACCGGGTCCCAAGCGGCGCACGATGCGGTAGCCGAAGGTGCTCGCGGCCACCGTCCCGGCACCCAACCCGAGATAGCTCAGGCCGACGCCGCGCTCGGACAGTCCCAGATTGCGGGTCGCAAACAAGATCTGCACCACCATGGCGGCTTGATTGCACATCTGCCAGACGCCGACACAGACCGCCATCGTGCGCAACAGGCGGTGGCTGCCCACGAACGCGAGCCCCGCCCGCATCGAAGGCCAGAATGGCGCATTGCTGGTGCTCGGCGTTTCCTCCAGCGGCACCCCGCGCAGGATGGTCGAGGAGACGAGCAGCAGAATCGCATCCGCCAAGAGGGCAAGCGGCGCGCCCGTCAACTTGATCAATGCGCCCGCGGCAGCGGGTCCGGTGACCTCGGCGGTGGAGGATGCGAGCGCATTCTTGGCGTGCGCCTCGACCAGCCGCTCCCGCGGCACGATCTGTGTGAGCACGATCTGTGCGGCGCTGCCGGCGGTGGTGTTCACGGCGCCGATCACGAAACCGACCACATACAGCCACTCCATGGAAAGCCACCCGAGCCACCACGCGAGCGGCACGGACGCGACGGTCGCCGATATCGTCATCTCGCCCACGACGTACACGGGAAGTTTGCGCACCCGGTCGAGCCATACGCCCGTCGGCAACGAGAACAGCGCGAACGGCACGATCTCTGCCGCCGTGAGCGCCCCCATCTGCGTCGGCGAGGCGTGCAGCAACACGGCGGCGGAGAGCGGCAACGCGAGCAGCGTGACTTGTCCGCCGAAGGATGAAATCAGGATCGAGGTCCACAAGCGCCGATACGAGCGGTCGCGCAACAGATCCGTGGGACCCAGCCGGAAGCGCGGGAGCCACCGAAGCGGCGGAAGGGTGCGCACTGTTCAAACTCTCACGCTTCAAGTCGAAGGCGGGCGGATGCTAAGTACCGGGCCCCTGCCCTGTCAAACTTGACGCGAGGCGGTCTCCGGCGTGGCGCCTTGGGCTTATCCCGGGAGTCCCGTCGGCAATCGAATCGATGCGCCGCCGAGGGTCCGCTTCGCGAGGCTGACCGCATGCTCCTCGGCGAGGGTGCCGGCGAAAGGCAGCGGTTCACAGCGCCCGGCTTCATCGTAGATCCAGCGGTCCACCGGCGGCAGCGGTTCATCGCCGAGGTGCGCCAGCAGCGCCGCATTCGTCGCATGCACGGCATCGAACGGTGTTCCATGACGCGAGCCGCGAACCATGACGAATTGTGCGCCGAGGCGGTCGGCGAGCGCGCGCTTCTCCTCGAGCGGCGTGAAATCGTTCTCCGCGGCGATGATCAACGCCTTGGCCTTGAGACGCTCGAGCCGCTCGAGCGCCGACCACTGCAGCAGTGCGCGGCCGGTACCGAGATAGTTGCCCGCGGGAACGGCGCTCACGGCCGTCGCGGCCCGCTCGCGCAACGCTTCTTGCCAGGGCATGGGAAAGAGCCGCTTCGCCGCCAGCCGCGCTGCGCGGCGCATGCCGAGAAGCTGTATCAGGAGCAAGGTGAGCGCCGCCTCCAGCCACTTGCTCCAATGGTCCAGGCGATAGCTCGCCAAGCTGTTGATGAGTCCGAGCCGCGCGACCTGATCGGGACGCTGGAGCGACATCTCCAGTCCCACCGCACCCCCCAGGGAGAAGCCCACGATGTTGAGACGCTCCAGCCGCAAGTGATCGCACAGCGCCCACAGCGCCGACGCCATGCCCTGGACGCTGTAGCCTTCTCGCAAAGGCGGGCTATGTCCGCTCGCCGGCAAGTCGGGCACGATCAAGCGGAAGCGTCCCTCGAGTGAAGCGGCTTGCAAGGCCCAGTCCGCACCGCTCGACCCCAGTCCGTGGATCAGCAGCAGCGGTTCGCCGCTGCCGCGTTCCAAATAATGGATCGCCCGTCCTTTATGTTCAAAGAAAGCCATCTTCGTTCCGACCTTGCCGGGGCTGCTTTGCGCCTTTTTCCGTCACATAGTTGTAACGTTTGTGCGCGCCGTTGGTTGGCCACGAAGGTCCAATTGAATTGTGGGACTCCTCGGATTCGGCTGTAGGCGATCCTCCCCGCCGCAGCGGCTAGGCGAATACGCCGTATTCCACCTGCAGAATTGCCCCGCTGCTCGTGTCGATGAGCAGCGCATCGGCGCCGTCTCGTACCCACTCGTAGCCGACCGGCGGCACCTCGAGGGAGAACAACCAGTAATCGCCGATGAGATATTGCGGCCCCCAGTACGCCCGCGGCAACACCTCTCCGTACGCCCAGCGATGCGCGGTCCAGCCCGGCGGACGGTGGTAGGGGCCGATGTGGTAGCTGCGAGCCGCCTGATAATTGTGCTGATACGCGCCGCGATCGACCTGCGCGGGCCGCGCATCCCAGCCGTGGGGCTCGGTGACTCGCTGATAGCCCTGCGGGCCCGCATGGGGCTCGCCGTGCGGTTGGCTGTGCGCGGGCGCTGCGTGCGGCGCAGCTGCATGCGGGGCGGCAGGCGCGGCGGCGTGCTCCGCACCATGTTCTTGCGCGGCGGCCGTGCCGCCCGCGGCAGCGGCCAGCAGGGCGGCCGATAACACCCAGTATCCCTGCGAGGTGGAGAACTTCTGCATCGTTGCGCTCCGTTAAAATCAAGGACGCGCGATGCTACACTTGCGCACAGCCAAAAAAAATCGGCGCTTGCCGACGCAAGAACGGGTGCCACACCCATAGACAGCACGCGGGCACACGCCGGCTCATCTGTGCTATAGAGAGGTGGCGCACGCCACCCGCGAGCGTGCCGCGACAACAGGAGAGGGGATGCAAGACGGATTGATCGGTGGCGCCATTACGCGGCGCCAGTTGCTTGCCATGATCGGGACGAGCGCGGGAAGCGCCGCCATGTATCAGGCGATGTCGAGCCTGGGCTTCGCCTCGGAATCGAGCTTCAAGGATCCGATCTCATTGAGCCAGGCGCCCGCGGGCGCGTCCGTGCTCATCCTGGGAGCGGGTATTGCAGGCATGGTTGCGGCCTACGAGCTGCGCAAGGCCGGCTATCGAGTGCAGGTGCTCGAGTACAACTCCCGCGCCGGCGGGCGCAACTGGAGCTTGAGAGGCGGAGACCGCTACGTCGAGCTCGGCGGATTCGCACAGGAATGCCGCTTCGATCCCGGCCTGTATATCAACCCCGGACCTTGGCGGCTATCGCACCATCACCGCGGGATGCTGCATTACTGCAAGCTCCTCGGCGTCGCCTTGGAGCCCTTCGTCCAGACCAATTACAACGCCTATCTGCACAGCAGTCGAGCGTTCGGCGGCGTGCCGCAGCGCTATCGCACGGTCAAGGCCGATTATGAGGGCCACGTCGCGGAACTGCTCGCCAAGGCCACCCGCGCGAAGTCGCTCGATGAGGCCGTGAGCGCCGAGGACCAGGAGAAGCTGCTCGAATCACTGAAGGAATGGGGAGCGCTCGACAACAGCTACCGGTACGTGAAGGGGCCGGTCTCGAGCGAGGTGCGCGGTTTTGAAAAAAAGCCCGGCGGCGGCTTGAGCGGCCGCCCGGTGTATTCCGAACCGGTGCAGCTGCCTGAGGTGCTCGGCTCGGGCCTGTGGCAAGGAATGCTGCTCGCCGAGAATTACGACATGCAAATGACCATGTTCCAGCCGGTCGGCGGCATGGGCCAGGTGGGTCAAGCGTTCGCCCGGGAGCTCGGATCCTTGATCCGCTACAACGCGAAAGTCATCGACATCGCGCAGGACGAACGCGGCGTGAGCGTTGCGTTCGAGGACACCTCGCCCTCGAACACGGGCGGCGCGAGGAGTCCGCAAACGGCGCGCGCCGACTGGTGCGTCTGCACCATCCCGCTGTCGATTCTCGGGCAAATCCCCATGAAGGTCGGCGCGCCCATGGCGGATGCGATTGCCGCCGTGCCGTATGCGGCGTCGGTGAAAGTTGGATTGCAGTTCAAGCGGCGCTTCTGGGAAGAGGACGAGCAGATCTACGGCGGCATCACGTACACGGACCTGCCCATCAGCAATATCGCCTACCCAAATCATGGGTATTTCTCGACCGGCAAGGCCGTTCTGTTGGGAGGCTATCTGTTCGGGCTGCACGCCGCCGAGTTCACCGCCATGTCGCCGCAGGAGCGGGTCGCGAAAGCGGTCGAATACGGCAGCCGCATTCATCCGCAGTATCCTCAGGAGTTCGACAATGGCGTCGCGGTCGCCTGGCACCGCTCGCCGTTCACGCTCGGCTGTTTCGGTATGTGGACCGAGGCGGCGCGCGCCAGACACTACGATAATCTTTGTGCGATCGACGGCCGCATCGTTCTCGCGGGTGAGCATGCCTCGTTCATGCCGGCCTGGCAGGAGGGTGCGCTCACCTCCGCCGTGGATGCCATCGGTCGATTGCATCAGCGCGCCCTGGCGCAGGGAGCATCCTCGTGAGGCTCATTTTCAGCTGGCGCAAGGGCGCGGCCGGTGTGGCGACGGCCCTGCCGCTGTTGCTGGCCGCCGGCGGTGCGCGGCCGGATACGACCATGGGCATGTTCAGCACGGGCCAGCTCGAGAGCACCTCGGGAGAAGTCATCTACGCCCAGATCTGCCAGGGATGTCACATGCCCGATGGGCGCGGCGCAACCGGCGCGGGGCATTATCCGGCGCTCGCCGGCGACCGGGCGCTGCTGTCGGCGCAATTCATGGCCCTCACGCTGATCGAGGGACGGCGCAACATGCCGGCCTTCGGCGGCGTGGGACAGGAAGGATTCAATTACATCGTGCCGACGCTCAACGATGAGCAGATCGCGGCCGTGACCAATTACGTACGAACGCATTTCGGCAATCATTTCAAGGGAACGATCAGCGCGGCGGACGTGAAAGCACTGCGCCGCCACCCGGATCTTCACACGCCCTAACCCGAGGAGAGTTCATGCAAAAGCCCATTCGATGGCTCGGCCCGCTGCTGCTGGTGTCATCGCTCGCCGCGGCGCAGGACGTGGTGCGGCACAAGCTGCCGAACGGCAGTACTTTTCCGATCTCCGCCGCGGTCGAAGTCCCTGCGGGCAAGACACTCGTGTTCCTGAGCGGCATGGTGCCGCCGGCCGTCGACCCGAAGAGCCCGAAGGACAGCATCGCCGCCTACGGCGACACGAAGACGCAGACGGTGGGTGCGCTCAACAGCATCAAGGCCGAGCTCGAGAGTCTGCACCTGACCCTTGGAGATGTGATCAAGATGCAGGTGTTCCTGGCGGGCGATCCGTCCAAGGGCGGCAAGATGGATTTCGCGGGATTCATGCAGGGCTACACCCAATTTTTCGGCACGCCCGCACAACCGAATCTTCCGGTGCGCTCGGCGATGCAGGTCGCCGCCCTCGCAAACCCCGGCTTTCTCGTGGAGATCGAGGTGACCGCGGTAAGGCCTTGAGCCCCGCAGGCTGAGTCCCGCGGGCTTAGCGCCGCGGCGCCTTCAGCCTCCCTGCTTCGCGGCTGGCTTTTTCGACTCGGCCGCCTCGGGTCCGAGCAAATACGTGTCGAGCACCTTGCGGGCGATGGGCGCGGCCGCGGAGGCCCCGAATCCTCCGTTCTCCACGAGCACCGAGATCGCGATCTTCGGGTCGTCGGCCGGTGCGTAGGCGATGAACCAGGCATGATCGCGCAGGCGCTCTTCGATCTCGCTCGCCTTGTACTTCTGGTTTTCCTTGAGCGTGAACACCTGAGCGGTGCCGGTCTTGCCCGCGATCTTGTATTGCGCACCCACGCCGGCCGCGTAGGCGGTACCGCCGGGAGAGACCGCTCCGACCATCCCGTCGTGGACCACGGCCCATTGCTCATCGGTCGCCAAGTCCACCGGCTTCATCATGACCGGGTTCTTGCGCTGAATCTCCGTCGAGCCGGCGGGTCGCACCCCGGCAACGAGCCGCGGCACCGCAATGATCTTGCCCTCCTCCGCAATTTCCGCGGCGAAGTGCGCTTGCTGAAGCGGTGTCACGGTGATCGGCCCCTGGCCGATGCCCATGCTGATGGTCTCACCCGGAAACCATACCTGGTCCGCCTTGCGCTTGAACGCGCGTTTCTTCCACTCCGGTGAGGCCATGAGACCCGCCTTCTCGCCGGGAATATCGATGCCGGTCAGCACCCCGTAGCCGAACGCCGTCATGAACGAGGACATCTTTTCGATACCGAGCCGCTCAGCCACTTTGAAGAAGTACACATCGCAAGATGCCGAGATGGCCTGGCGCATGTTGAGATTGCCGTGGCCGCCCTTCTTGTCGTCGTGATACGGACGTGGGTTGCCCGGAAGGATGAAGATGCCGCTGCAGTATTGGGTCTGCTCCGGTGTGAGGATGCCGTAGTGCTGCGCGGCCAGCGCATACAGGGGCTTCACCGTCGAGCCCGGGGGGTAGGCGCCGCGCAGCGCGCGGTTCAGGAGCGGTACGTCGATGTCGTTGGCGAGTGCGCCGTATTGCGAGACCGTGAGACCTTTGACGAAGTCGTTCGGATCGAAGCCGGGGGTGCTCGCGAGCGCGATGACATCGCCCGTCTTCGGATCGATGGCGACCACCGCGCCGCGCTTGCCGGCGAGAGCCTCCTCGGCCACCTTCTGCACGCGCAAATCCATGCCGAGGATGAGATCGTCGCCCGCGATGGGCGCGCGTGATTTGAGCTCCGGCGCATACTCGCCCACGCGGTCCACCGGGCGGCCCGCGGCATTGACCAGAATCTCCCGAAACCCCGGCTTGCCGTGCAGCTGCGCCTCGTAGGCGCGCTCGACGCCGAGCTTGCCGATGAGGCTCGTACCCGCGTACTCGGCGCTGTCGATGCTCTTCAGGTCCTCATCGTTGATGGCGCTCACGTAGCCGATCGCGTGAACGCCGATCTCCTTCAGCGGATAGTGGCGCGCGAGACGCGGATGGATGTCGACGCCCGAGAACTGAAAGCGGTGCACCGCGAAGCGAGCCATCTCCTCCTCGTCCATCTGCAGCTTGACGGGAACGCTCTCGTACACCTTATGGGACTGGATCGTGCGGTGGATGGCATTCACCTCTTCCGCCCGCAGCACACCGATGCTCACCAGCTGCTGCAAGGTCGCATCGACCGCTTTCATGTTGCCAACCTGTTCGCGCACGAGCTCCAGGTTGAATGCGGGCGCGTTATCGGCCAGCACCAGCCCATTGCGGTCCAGGATCAACCCACGGCTCGGCGGAATGGGCTCGGTGCGGATCCTGTTGCCCTGCGACAGCTCCGAGTAGTACTGATAGCGCAAGACTTGCAGGTAGAACAGTCGGCCTGCAACGGCGAGCAGCAGAATCGAGGCGAGTATGCCGGCGACGATGCTGCGGACGGTGAATAGCCGGTTCTCGGCGAAGGAGTTCTTGATCTGCGCCCGGCGGCTCTTCACCATCTCTTTTGCTCTATCCTCGATGAGTCAAGGGCGCAGATTCTAAGGACACGAGCACGGACAGGCCTTGCGCCGGTCGACAGCTCTAGTCGATCGCGCGGAGACGATAACAGAACGTACGCCAGATTTACACGGTAAATTACTGTATTTACTCTGGTTACCGCCGGCGTGGCTCCGCTCGAACCGCCCTCTCCGCGGCGCCGGCGGCTGGCTCGCGCGGGGCCTGCGCGGCTAGTTCGCGGGGTAGCCGACGGTCTGTGCGAAGGTCACGAACTGCTGCTCCGGAAGCTTCATGATTTGCGCGAGCTTCGCCGTGTCGAGCGCGCCCCGAAAGACGGTCGCGAGTCCCTCGGATGCACAGAATAGATAGACGTTCTGTCCGATGAAGGCGGTGTCCACGGAACTGTACAGCCGGCGCTCCTCGAGCTTGAGATCCTGCATCTGCTCGCCGTTGGCGACATAGATCAAGTTCAGCGGCGCACTTCCGACGAAATCCTGCGAGCCGGTTTCGGCGCGGATGTCCTGCGGCATGTACGGCTGCAGCTCGTGCGCTTTGGGCTCGTAGCGCCAAACCCCATCGGCGAGCGCGGCATAAATGTCGATGACCATGATGTGACGCCAGTAGGGCGCGGTACGATCCTCGTTGGGCCGATTGATGCCAAATGCCGCCCACAACAGATCCGAGAGCATGGCCGGCGTCAGCGAGCGGCTCGCGTAGGCACGCGTCGAGCGGCGCAGATTGAGCGCGGAGAGCAGCGGAGAGCCCCCTTCGCGCCGCGGCGCGGGCAGCCGAATCATCTTCTGCACTGCGTGAGCCAACCGGGCGCTTTCACTTGGCACGCGAGTCGCCTGCGCTTCCTTGCGTCTCCTCGGCCCTGCGCCAGCTGCCATCCGGGTCATACGTCTTCATGGCTTTCGCGCGGATGCCGGTTTCTGTGCCGAGGTCCTTCTCGTAAACGATTCCGTCACTCGCGACGACAAAGGTCATGACACCCGATGACCGATAGTCGGCCGGATAAGCCACGAAGGCGAACCCGCCCGTCATCTTGCCGTCGACGATGTAGCTCTTCGCGCCGCCCGGCGCATGGCTCCCCTGCTGGCTCAGGATGTGGAAGTAATAACCCCGATACGGAGTCAAAGCGCTCTTTGCCTGATCCGAGTAACCTTCCGTCACCGCGGATGCGACCAACGGCCCGACGGGACTCTGCGGGCCGCCGGGCGCCGCCTTCCAATAAAGACCGTTGTGCCGGCCCTCATCGCTCACGATCTTCTCGGCATATTGGTCATGCTGCAGATCGCGATATTCTTTTTCGGCCGCAACGAGTTCCTGGCAGACGCGAATGGTCGATATCTCATTGCGGCCGATTCGCCTGAAGAGGATCTCCTGGCTGCCCGCCTCGGTGTCGAAATACCAAGTGCTGCCCTTCTCGGCAAGGGGAATCGGCGTGGGCCAGTTCTTCGCACCAATGTACAGCGTGGTGGTTCCATCCGGCTCCTTCACCAGCCGGTGCATCTCCAGATACTTCTGCACGAAATTCGCGCGGCTACGTGCATCCTCCGCCGCATCGCCGGACGAGACGACATGTTCCGCATCCGGTCCGAGGACCGCGAGCATCGCCTTCTCATCGTTGCTCTGCATTGCGGCGACCAGCGCATCGCTTGCCTCCTGCGGCGATGAGAATGTCTTCTGGCCCGCCGGCTGGGCCATCGAGGGCAACGGAAGGCAGCCGAAAAAAATGGAGAATACGGCCAATTCGAGCCAATCGGTCCGCCGCGATTTTTTCATAACCCACTTTGCCCGCCGCATGTGGCGCGGCTCCGTTTTCATGACCCACCTGCTCATCGCGGCCTGCCGCCGCCGCCATGGCTCGCGGCACCGCCGCCGTGGCTTGCGCCGCGGAAGCTCGAGCTTCCGCGGGAGGAGAAACTTCTTGCCTGAGCGCCATGATCGTAGCCGCTGAAAGCGCTCGAGCGCGTCCCGCTCTCGCCGCGGGGTTCGGCAAAGCCCCGAGCCGCCTCGGAGTGTCCGCCAAAAGGCTCGGCCGCCGCACCGGGTCGCCCCGCGACACCGCCCGATCGCTCGCCGGGACTGCCGGGCCTGCCCGAAGCGCCCCCCGCTCGCCCCTCCGCCGTACCTCGATTGGAGCTCAATCCATGCTCGACGTTCGTTTGTACGCCGTGCGCGCCTCCCGCCCGATAGTAATTGCTGCGGTTGTAAAAGGTGTTGCTCCTGGAGTAGTACCGCTGGTGGTTGTAGACCGGGTAGCGGTTGTGCCAATCGAATCCCCAATGCCCCCAGCCCCATCCGAACCCGCCAAAGAAGCCGATACCGAAGCCGATTCCCCACGAGAGGTAGGGACCGGTGTACCAAATTCCAGGATACGGGTACCAACCCGGCCAAGCCACGATCGGATAGCCGTAGACGACCCACGGATCATAGGCTGGGACGTAAACGACATCGGGGCTGGTGGGTTGAATGCTGATCGCCGAATCTTGTGACTCCACGGTTTGCTGCGCTGTGCTTTGTAGGGAGCCTGCGGCCTGCGCCCGCTGACGCATCGCCTGCACCGCATCCATCACCTCTTGCTGCTGATTGTAGTAAGCATCGCCGAGCGATGAGGTCCAGGAAAGATTCTTGTCCATGTTTCCAAGCACGCTTGGAAACGCGGTGAGCGCCTTGACGCTCGGATCCCAGCGCTCCTGATCCACCGCCTGCCCCAACGCGCTGCCGCTCAAATCCGGATGCGCCAGGAGCCATCGGTCGGCCTCGACCACCTCTTCGGGAAAGGTGGCTGCCGCCAGAATCTGCGCGACCAGTGAATCCGGATAGAGCGCGATTGGCGCAACCAGCCGCTGTAATTCCTCGGGCGTCTGCTGCGTGTACGGCACCGAGGCCGGCGCCGCGGCGGCGGCTTGTGCTTCTTGGTCGGCCAATACAATCAGCGGCCACGCCGCGAGCAGCAGCCCCGACGACAATAGAAGAAGGGCGATTTGCGGAGCGAGTCGCGATCTCGAGAACGTCCCGGGATGTTCGGCGGTGTTCATATTTTGAAGGCCTTTCCTCTGATGCCCCACACCAAAGATAGCAGTCTTAAGCGGGCCGGCCTATGCGCGCAAACGTGGATCGCATTGCGGCTTTTCCGTACGCGCGAGCGTCACGATCCGTCAAGCGATCCCTCGTGTGTCCCTTCCCGAGACCAGTAGCCGGAGCGGCCATAATGGGCGTGTATCCCAGCCTCATGTTCGCGTTCGAGCGGCTTGGTGGCGTCGTAGGGCGGGGAGTGCTTGATGCTCTCCCGGGTCATATCGATCGACACGGTACATTCGGTCCAATCGATCTGATCGATCCACTGCACGGCAATGAGCACCTTGTGACCCAGCCACCAATTGCTGGTGTTGACGATGAGGTAGCGGATTGCCCAGGACTTCTCGTCGACGAGAAAGCCTGCGACGTGACCCAAATCGCCATCGCTTGCATGCACGTAGTACCGCATGACCGCGTTGCTGCTGCGCAAATGCGGATCCTCGTCGAGATCCCGGGCGGCCACCCCCGTGCGTGACTCTTTGGACTGCAGTCCCGCCTGCAGCTCGTCGGGGTATATGCCTGCGCCCCAAAGTCCCCCGCCGCCCCAATAGCTGCCATAACCGTAGTAGCCGAGATAGCCCATCTCTTGTTGACGCGACACCGGCTTATCGGTGTCGATGTCGGGGCTGTCTGCGACCTGCCTTCGCGTCAGGGAGACGGGAAGGAGCTTTTCGGACCAATTGGGCTGACCGATGGAAATCGGCGAAATCAGAACCTTGCGCCGTGGCGCCGCGGCGCCGGCGTCGCCGGCGTCGACGACGAGGTACCGGATGACCCACGCCTCGTCATCGAAATAGAAGTCCCTCACCCGGCCGATGACGCCGTCGGTCGCACCGATCGTGCAATCTTCCATATCCTTCATGCTGCGCAACATCGCTTACCTCTTGCTTGACCCACCAAGGCCGCCATCGACTGGAACACCACGACAACATAGCGAGAACCGTCATGGATCGTCTGTACGCCGCCGCACTCAGCGTAGGCGCGCCACCGCACCGACGACTGCATTTAATGCGCGTAGCCTTCACTCATGAACCCGATCACCACCTTCTTGGTATTCGCCCTCCTCCTCGCCGCCGCGGGCACGGGCTTTTTTGTCAACTTGTATGTCGGAGCCGCATTCTTCATTGCCGCGGTGCTGGTGGGCGCGTCGCTGAAGATGGCCAATGTGTGGCAGAAATTCGTGATCTTGCGGATGGGAAAGCTGCAAAGCGTCAAAGGCGCAGGCCTATTCGCGATCATTCCGGTGCTCGATGCCGTGGTCGCGGTCATCGACGGGCGCATCCAGACGACGGCTTTCAACGCCGAGCAGGCGCTCACCAAGGACACGGTTCCGGTGAATGTCGATGCCATCATCTTCTGGCATGTGCATGACGCGGAGAAGGCGGCCTTGGCGATAACCAATTACCGCGAAGCAATCGATCGGGTGGCGCAGACCTCGTTGCGCGAAATGATCGGCTCCTCGATGTTGGCGTCACTGTTGTCGGACCGCAAAGACGCGGATGAGCAACTGAAGATCGAAATTGGTCAGAAAACCGCTCCCTGGGGTATATCGGTGACTTCGGTGGAAATTCGCGACGTCGCGATTCCAGTGGCGCTGCAAGATGCGATGTCGCGTCAAGCGCAGGCCGAGCGTGAGAAACAGGCGCGGGTGATTCTGGGCTCCGCCGAGGCGGCGATTGCCGGCAAGTTCGTCGAGGCGGCCAGTGTTTATGCGGGGCATCCCGAAGCGCTGCAACTGCGAGCGATGAACATCATTTACGAAACGACCAAGGAGCGCGGAGCGACGATCTTGATGCCGAGCTCGATGGTCGACAGCATGAATCCCTACGGCAACACGCTGGCGCTCGCGCTCGCGGGGAGCGAGGCCCTCAAGCCCAATGGCGGGCTCGGGATGTCAGAGCCGCCCGCCCCTCCCGCCGCCTGACGACCCGGTTCCTGATTCAATTGGTGCCCCCGGCCCGACTCGAACGGGCACTCCCTTGCGGGAAACGGATTTTAAGTCCGTTGCGTCTACCGATTCCGCCACGGGGGCCGGCGCCCTAGAACGTTACCCGCTCGGGCGCGGGGACACACCAGATATCGAGGGGTGCGGTGCGGCCCCGCAGCTCGAACTGCGGCAGCTGCAGGAACGCAACAGGCATGACCTCATGCCCATTCGCCGCCCGCGCGGCATCGAGCGCGGCAGCGACCGTGCATGAGAGCAAAAGCTCGCCGGCCCGTGCACGTCCGCAAAGTCTCGCCGCCACGTTCACCGTGTCTCCGACCAAGGTGGTGCGTTTATGGCCGGGCGGCCCCAAGGTCCCGAGTGCCACTTCGCCGAGATGCAGTCCGATGCCGACTCCGGTCTCGATGGACAGATCGCGGCGCCACCGCGCGGCGACTTCCGCGAAATTCTGCAGGATCAGATGTCCCGCGCGAATGGCTTCGCGCGCGCCGTCGCTTTCGCCGCTTCCGCCGAAGCCGGCCATCATGTCGTCGCCGGCCATGTGAAAAACCTGGCCGCCATGCTGCACAGTCGCCTGCGCGAGGACGCCGAAAAATTCATCGAGCAGCGGGACGATGCGCGCCGGCGCCAGGCGCTCGGCAAGGGCGGTATAGCCTCGCAAATCTGCAAACAGAACGGTCCGCCGCGCGGTCTTCGCGACCCGCGGGCGCGTGATGCGCGTGACCGTCATCGATGAAGTGGCTCGAACCTTGGGAGACACCCGCACCCTATCCCTCAAGCATTCCGCCTAAATTCCCCATGTAACTCGCGTTCCTCCCGGCCCCGCCGCCCGCCTGAGTATGCACTAATGAGTATGCACTAAAGTGAGGCGTGGCGCGGGACCAACTTTACCCCGCCCGGGGGACCTGCAGCCCGCGGATCACGGCCGGACGGGCAAGGAACTCCTGGAGGCGCCGATCCACGTTCTTGAAGTCTCTGAATCCCACTAATTCCGCCGCGCCGTAAAAGCCCACCAGGTTATTTATCCACGGGAATGTTGCAATATCGGCGATGCTGTAGTGCTCGCCGGTCAACCACCGCCGATCCGCGAGGCGCCGCTCGAGCAGCGTCAGCAATCGTCTCGATTCCGCAACATACCGGTCCCGAGGCCGTTTGTCCTCATAGTCTTTGCCGGCGAATTTATGGAAGTACCCGACCTGCCCGAACATCGGACCGATGGCGCTCATCTGGAACATGAGCCATTGGAGCGTCTCGTAGCGTCCGGCCGCGCCCGGTTTCAGGAACCCGCCGGCCTTATCGGCGAGATACACCAAAATGGCGCCGGATTCGAACAGCGGCAGCGGCGCGCCTTCCGGCCCGTTCGGGTCGATGATGGCGGGAATCTTGTTGTTCGGGTTGAGCGACAGGAACTGCGGGCTCAGCTGGTCGCTCGTCTCGAAACTCACCCGGTGCGCCTCGTAGGGTAATCCAGTCTCTTCAAGCATGATCGCGACCTTCACTCCGTTGGGCGTCGGCATCGAATACAGCTGGATGCGATCGGGATGGCGCGCCGGCCATTTCGAGGTGATCGGGAAATCGGTCAGTCGGTCCATAAAGTGCCCTGTCGGTGAAATCCTACGACGACATCGGCCGCGATCCAGTTAGCGCCCGCCGCACGGCTTGTCACGATCGGCGTTCCTCCCGCGGAGATCGCAGCGATGCAGTGGTCGGCCTCGCATGATGCCTGCAGCGATCACGCGCCGATGTCGGACGGCCTCGCCGCCACCGTCGATCGTATCCTGCACATCGGCCGCGTGGTATCCGACGCGCGCCGCGCGCAACGATTCTATGGCGCACTCGGTTTCATACCGGTGACGCGCGGGCCGGCGGACCGGCAGATGCTCTGCGCGTTGGGCGCGCCGCCGACCGAAGCCCTCGAGGTGCGCATGCGCCTCGGCCGTGAAGAGATTGCCCTCGTCGAGTTCGCGGCGCCCGGCCGCGCCTATCCCCCGGATAGTCGCAGTAACGATCTGTGGTTTCAGCACCTGGCGATCGTCGTGAGCGACATGCCGGCCGCGTATGCGGCGCTCGAGGCTCATGCCGCGGACGGCGCGAGCGCGGCGAACAAGGATGCTGCGCCGCCGTGGTGTCCGATCAGCCGGTGCGGACCGCAGACGCTGCCGTCCTCGAGCGGTGGCGTGCAGGCATTCAAGTTCCGCGATCCCGACGGTCATCCGCTCGAGCTGCTGTGGTTTCCACCGGGAAGCGGCCGCGCGCGATGGCAGGACGCTGCGTGCTCCACCGAGACGATGCCCGACCCCACCTCGCCCTTCCTCGGCATCGATCACACCGCACTCGGGGTGAGCTCGACCTCGCGAAGCCTCGCATTTTATCGGGCGCTCGGGATGCGCGTGGGCGCGAGCACATTGAACGAGGGGCCGGCTCAGTCGGCTCTTGATGGCCTCGATGCGGCGCGGGTGGAGGTGAACTCGCTGCGCCCGGCTTCGTCCGACGGCCCCGGCATCGAGCTCCTCGAATATGAGCCCCCCGGCCGCGGCGCGCCCTATGCGGTGACCGATATGTGCAGCGACTGGATCGTCGCCGCTGCGTCCGGGCGGCCCGCAGGCTCGATGCGGCTCCTGAGCGATCCCGATGGCCATCGATTGCTGCTCGTCAATGCGACAACACAATGAAGCCGAGTCCACCCACCAGCCCGAAGTTCTTGAGGAAGTCCCAGAAATGCTGCAACCCCTCGCCTTCCTTGAAACGCCAGAAATCGCCGTATTTCCAAAATGGATGGAACAGCACCGCGGTGATCACGCAAAACCCGGCAAGCACCGCGGCCGCTACGCGATCGTGCCACCCGGTGACGATGCAAGTCGGCGCGCCGAGCTCGACTGCGATCGAGCCGATCAGCATTGCGGCCGGCCACGGCATGCCGCTGCACTGCTTCATCGCCGCCTGCCAATTCACGATCTTGTCGAGGGCGCTGAATGGAAACAGCACCACCAGACAGATTCGCAGCACCAGGGGCGCATAATCGTTAAGGAAGCTCACGATGAGTTGGAGAGTAACGGAGCGCGGCGATGAGGGAAAGCGTGGGACCGCGGCCCGAGGTCGCCTACTGGCATCTGTGGACGGATGGCGATGGCGTCACTCATCAGACCCGATGCCGTCTGACGCAATTCGAGATCGCGCGCGTGGCCGCCGCCGCCCCTCAATGGAATGACCGCCAGCCGACCTCGCAGGCAACCGTGGTGTTCACCGAGCAGCCGGTCGGTTGGGTGGGCGACTGGCACGAGAACCCGGCACCCCAGTGGATCGTCGTACTCTCCGGGCGGTGGTGGATCGAATCCATGGACGGCACTCGCATCGAGCAGGGTCCTGGCGAGTTCTCGCTGGGCGAGGACCAGGGCTCGATCCTCACCGCGGGGCGCAAGGGTCACCGCTCGGGCACGATCGGCGGGGAGCCCGCACGACTCATGACGGTGCAGCTGCACGTACCGCCGGTCAAAGCACCCTGCCACGTGAAGTAATGTCGCCATCCTACGAAATTCTCGATTCGCGCTTCCGCAGCTACGTGTTGCCGAACGCATTGCTCGAGACGCTCGGCGAGGGCTTCGCCTGGCTCGAAGGTCCCGCCTGGTTCGCCGATCACGAATCGCTCATCGTGAGCGACCTGCCGAACGACCGGCTGCTGCGCTGGACGCCCACGGGCGGGGTAGCGGTGTTTCGTGAGCCCGCGCACTTCGTGAACGGCAACACCCGCGATGTCCAGGGCCGTCTCATCAGCTGCTCGCATCAACATCGCTCCATTCTGCGCACGGAGCTCGACGGCGGCGTGACGGTGCTCGCCGATTCCTATCGCGGCCGGCGTCTGAACTCGCCGAACGACCTGATCTGCCGCTCCGACGGCAGCATCTGGTTCACCGATCCGATTTACGGCATCAGCACCGATTACGAGGGCGGCAAACAGGCATCCGAGCTGCCGCCCTGCGTATACCGCCTCGATCCGGCGAACGGCGCGCTCGATGTCGTTGCCGATGACTTCGAGGGCCCGAACGGTCTCGCGTTTTCGCCCGACGAGGATCTATTGTACGTCGCCGAGACGGGGAATCAGTTCGATTCGAACCCGACGCGACACATCCGGGTCTTCGAGGTGACCGCGGACGGGAAGAGCCTCTCGGAAGGACGAGTGTTCCACAAGGTGACACCCGGCTATGCCGACGGCTTTCGGGTGGATGTCGACGGCAACCTTTGGTCGAGCGCCGGGAATGGTGTGCATTGCATATCGCCCGACGGGATGCTGCTCGGCTCGATCAAGCTGCCTCACGCGGTATCGAATCTTTGCTTCGGAGGCCGCAACCGCAGCCGCCTGTTCATCTGTGCCTCGCACGTCCTGTACGCCCTGTACACCAACCAACGCGGAGCGGCGCGTCCCTGACGCCGCTCGAGCCTTCCAGGAGTAAATCCCATGCCGACCTCCCCTCCGCTCCCCCCGCAGCGTATCCTCGCCGGACAAAAGGCGCTCGTGACCGGGGCCAATTCCGGCATCGGGCGCGGCGTCGCCATCGCGCTCGGCCAGGCGGGCGCCGATGTCATCGTGAACTATGTGACGGATGACGATGCCGCGGGAGCGGTGGTGAAGGAGATTCGCGCCGGCGGCTCCGATGCGCATGCGATCAAGGCCGACGTCTCCTCGGAGACGCAAGTCGCGGCGATGTTCGCCGAGATGATGAGCCGATTCGGCACCATCGACATCCTGGTCAACAACGCCGGCTTGCAACGCGATTCCGCCCTGCTGACCATGAGCCTGACTCAATGGAATACGGTGCTTGGCGTCAACTTGACGGGGCAATTCCTGTGCTCTCGCGCGGCGGTCGGGGAGTTCCTGCGCCGGGGCGTCGTGGCGTCCGTCTCGTGCGCCGCCGGCAAGATCATCTGCATGAGCTCCGTGCATCAGGAGATTCCGTGGGCGGGACATGCAAACTACGCGGCCTCCAAAGGCGGCATCAAGATGCTGATGGAGAGCATGGCGCAAGAATTGGCCCCGCATCGCATCCGCGTGAACGGCATTGCGCCCGGTGCGATCCGCACGCCCATCAACAAGAGTGCCTGGGATACCAAGGCCGCCTATGACTCGCTGATGACGCTGATTCCTTACGGTCGCATCGGCGAGCCCGAGGACGTGGCGCGCGCCGCCGTCTGGCTCGCCTCGGACCACTCGGACTACGTCGTCGGCAGCACGCTCTTCGTCGACGGCGGCATGACCCTCTATCCGGGCTTCGCGACGGGCGGCTGAGCGTGCCGGACGCGCACTACGAGGTGATCGTGATCGGCAGCGGTCCCGGCGGAGCCGCCTTCGCCCAAAAGCTTGCCGCGACCGGCGTTCGCATCCTGCTGCTCGAGCGCGGCGGATACCTGCCGCGCTCGCGTTTGAATTGGGACTCGCAGACGGTGTTCGTCGAGGGCGCCTATCAGACGAAGGAAACCTGGTACGGTGCCGACGGCCGCGCATTCCATCCAGGATTGCATTATTACGTCGGCGGCAACTCGAAGGTCTACGGCGCGGCCCTGTTGCGTCTGCGCGAGCGGGATTTCGAGGCGATCCGGCATTCGGATGGAATCTCGCCCGGCTGGCCGGTGCCGTACGAGGTGTTCGAGCCTTATTACGCAGAGGCGGAGGGCCTGTTCCACGTTCACGGCCAGCGCGGCGAGGATCCGAACGAGCCGCCCTCGAGCGGGCCGTTTCCGTATCCGCCGGTGTCGCATGAGCCGGCGATCCAGCGGCTCGACGAGGGATTGCGCCGTCAGGGACTGCACCCGTTCCACTTGCCGCTCGGAATCCTGCTCGATGAGCAGGACGGCAAGGCGACGCCCACCAGTACCTGCATCCGCTGCGACACCTTCGACGGATTCCCATGCCCGCTCAATGGCAAGGCCGATGCGCAGGTGATGTGCGTCGATCCCGCCATCAGGGCGTATCCGAACCTCACGCTGCTCACGCAGGCCTATGTGGAGCGCCTCGAGACCGACCCGTCAGGCAAGCGGATCGATGCGGTGGCCGTGCGGCGGGACGGCGCCCTCGAGCGCTACTCCGCCGACATCGTGGTGAGCGCGTGCGGCGCGCTGTCCTCGGCGCTGCTGCTGCTGCGATCCGCGAATACCGCGCACCCGGCGGGTCTCGCCAATGGCTCGGGTCAGGTGGGACGCAACTACATGCGCCACAATCAGTCCGTGCTGATGGCGCTCATGCGGCAGCCGAACGAGACGGTATTTCAGAAAACCCTCGCCGTGAGCGATTTCTATTTCCGCGCCGACGACTGGGAGTATCCGCTGGGACTCATCCAGATGTGCGCGACCTCGCACGGCGCGCAGGTGCGCGGCGAAGTTCTGCCCGGCTGGCTCGAGTGGCTGCCCAAAGCGCCCTTCGAGCAAATCGCACGGCACTCGATGGATTTTTGGCTGTCGAGCGAAGACCTACCGCGCGGCGATAATCGGATCTATTATGACGGCGAGCGCGTTGTCCTTGACTTGAAGGAGAACAACATGGAAGCGCATCACCGGCTCAGGAAGAAGCTGCAGCAGATGCTGAGCGCAGTGGGTGCGCATCCGCTCCTGCTCGAGCGCACCCTGTACTTGGGAAAGGAAATCCCAATCGGCGGCACCGCGCATCAGGCCGGCACCGCGCGCTTCGGGTTGGACCCCGCCTCCTCCGTGCTCGACGCAAGCTGCAAAGCGCACGAGCTGGACAATCTGTACCTCGTCGATGCGAGCTTCTTTCCCTCGATCGGCGCCGTGAATCCGACGCTCACCATCATCGCGAACGCGCTGCGCGTTGCGGACATCGTGGCCGGGCGCTTGGGCGCCCGCAGCTCACAGAGCCAGCCCCTCGGCGCCGGGTCGTTGGGCGCGCAGCTGCTGGCGGGGGGCGGTTGAGATGCGCGAGGGCATCCTCGATCCGCACGGTCCGATTTCCGCAGCGGAACGGCTGATCCTGCTGAACGCCACCGGCATCATGCTGGTGGTGGTCGTGCCGGTGATCCTGATGACGCTCGCCTTCGCCTGGTGGTATCGAGCCTCGAATCCGCGCGCGCGGTACGATTCCGAGTGGGAATATTCGGGTCAGGTCGAGATGGTGGTCTGGTCGATACCGGCCATGGTGGTCATTCTGCTCGCCGGCGTCGGCTGGAGCGGATCCCATGATCTCGATCCCGCGCGAAGTATAAAGTCCAACGCCAAGCCCATTCGCATCCAGGCCGTCTCGCTCGATTGGAAATGGCTCTTCATCTATCCCGATCAGGGTATCGCCACCGTCAATCAGCTGGTGGTACCCGCCGGCGCACCCATCGAGTTCAGCCTGACCTCGGCCACGGTCATGAACTCGTTTTTCGTGCCGCAGCTCGGCAGCCAGATCTACACCATGCCCGGCATGACCACCCGGCTCAACCTGCTGGCGCAGAGCGGCGGAGACTATCCGGGGTTTTCCGCCCACTACAGCGGGGATGGATTCTCGGACATGCGCTTCATGGTGCGGGCGGTGAGCGATACGGATTTCCCCGCCTGGGTCGAGCAGACCCGCGAGGGCGGCGCGGCGCTCGATCGGCCCGCCTATGGCGGGCTCGCAAGTCCCGGAACCGCCGCGCCTCAAACGTATCGCAGCGTCGCTCCAGATCTGTACGAGTGGATCGTCATGACGACCGTGCACCCCCCGGTGAAGGAGCCCTGAGGTGTTCGGCAAGCTGAGTTGGAGCGCCATTCCGTTCGACCAGCCGATTCCGATGGCCGCCTCGCTGTTCATGACGGTGCTCATTTTCGCCATTCTCGCGCTCGTGACGTGGAAGGGATGGTGGCCGTACCTTTGGCGCGAATGGCTGACCAGCGTCGATCACAAGCGCATCGGCGTGATGTATGTGATTCTCGCGCTCGTGCTGCTGCTGCGCGGCTTCATCGACGCCCTCATGATGCGCACGCAGCAGGCGCTCGCCGCCGGCGGGGCGCAAGGGTACCTGCCGCCCGAGCATTACGATCAGATCTTCTCGGCGCATGGCACGATCATGATCTTCTTCATGGCCATGCCGTTGATGGTGGGGCTCATGAACTTCGTCGTGCCCCTGCAACTGGGCGCGCGCGATGTCGCGTTTCCGGTGCTGAATGCCATCAGCCTGTGGCTCACGGCCACCGGCGCTTTGCTCGTCAACATGTCGCTGGTGATCGGCAATTTCGCGCGCACGGGGTGGCTCGGCTTTCCGCCGCTGTCGGAGCTGCAGTTCTCGCCCGACGTCGGCGTCGACTACTACCTGTGGGCGTTGCAGATCTCGGGCATCGGCACCCTGCTCGCCGGCATCAATCTGGTCACCACCATTTTGAAGCTGCGCGCGCCCGGCATGTCCTACATGCGGATGCCGGTGTTCTGCTGGACCGCGCTGTGCGCGAACATGCTGATCGTCGCGGCGTTTCCCGTCCTCACCGCGACCTTCGGCATGCTGCTGCTCGACCGCTACGCCGGCATGCATTTCTTCACGAATGACGGCGGCGGCAACGCCATGCTCTATTTCAATCTCATCTGGGTGTGGGGACATCCGGAGGTGTACATCCTCATCCTGCCCGCCTTCGGCGTCTTCTCCGAGGTGATCGCGACCTTCGCGGGGAAGCCGCTGTTCGGATACCGCTCGATGGTCGGCGCGACGCTCGCGATCTGCGTGCTGTCCTTCACCGTGTGGCTGCATCATTTCTTCACCATGGGCGCGGGCGCCGACGTGAATGCCTTCTTCGGCATCATGTCGATGATCATCGCCATTCCAACGGGCGTGAAGGTATTCAATTGGCTCTTCACCCTCTACCGTGGACGCATCCGCTACGAGCCCCCCGTCCTGTGGGCGATAGGATTCATGGTGACCTTCGTGATCGGCGGGCTCACCGGCGTGCTGCTCGCGGTGCCTCCGGCGGACTTCGTGCTGCACAACAGTGTGTTCCTCGTCGCGCATTTCCATAACGTAATCATCGGCGGCGTGGTCTTCGGCGGCATGGCGGGCCTCAATTACTGGTTTCCGAAGGCCTTCGGGTTCACGCTCGACCGGCGCCTCGGGGTTGTGAGCTTCTGGTGCTGGCTCGTCGGCTTCTACGTCGCGTTCATGCCGCTGTATGTGCTGGGCCTGATGGGGATGACACGACGCCTGCAGCATTATGCGGATCCGACGTGGCAGCCGTATCTGATCGTGGCGGAGATCGGCGCGTTCATCATCCTCTGCGGCATCGGGGCGACCATCGCGCAGCTCGTGGTGAGCATCCGCACGCGCGAGCGGCGCCGCGATCGGACCGGCGATCCCTGGGACGCACGCACCCTGGAGTGGTCGACGCCCTCGCCGCCGCCGCTCTATAACTTCGCGGTGCTGCCTCGCGTCGAATCGCTCGATGCATTCTGGGCCCTGAAGAAGGCCGGCGGCCGAACCGTGGCCGAGCGCTACGAACCCATCGAGATCCCGGGCAACAGCGCCAACGGATTCGTCACGGCGTTCTTCGCCGTCATCACCGGTTTTGCGATGATCTGGCACATCTGGTGGCTCGCCACCGTGGGTCTCGCCTGCGCCGCGCTCACCCTGCTCGCCTTCGGTTGGATCGAGCGCAAGGAGATTGAAGTCTCCGCCGACACGCTCGCCGCCGACGAGCGCGCCCATTTGCGGCCGGAGACCGCGGCGTGAGCGCCCATCCGGCGGCGCTCGAGCGCATGGGCGGCCCTGCGCCGACGCGCATCGTGGTGGCATACGGATTCTGGATATTCCTGCTCTCCGACATCATCATGTTCTCCGCGCTGTTCGCGACCTATGCGGTGCTCAGCGGGCAGACGGCGGGCGGACCGTCGGGACATGAGCTCTTCGAGCTGCATCGCGTCGGGGTCGAGACGCTGAGCCTGCTGTTCTCGAGCTACACCTGCGGGCTCGCGCTGCTTGCGGTGGAGCGCCGCCGGATGCCGGCGTTCTATGGCTGCGCGGCGCTCACGTTCGTCCTCGGAGCCATTTTCCTCGGTCTGGAGCTCTCCGAGTTCGCCGGGCTGATCGGGCGCGGCGCCGGGCCAAGTCGCAGCGCTTTTCTGTCGGCCTTCTTCTCGCTGGTCGGTTTGCACGGCGCGCACGTCACGGCGGGCCTGGTGTGGCTCGCGTTCATGGTGGCCCAGACCCTCCGCTACGGCCCGCGCGATTTCGTGCGGCGGCGCCTGCTCTGTTTCAGTCTTTTCTGGCACGCACTCGACATCATCTGGGTGGCATTGCTGAGCCTTGTCTACCTCATGGGGGCACGATGACGGATCCTACGAAAGAAGCGGTGATCGGTGCGGAACGCCCGCCGGGCGATGCCGAACCCGACGCGTCCGGCAGCATCCTTCTCTACACGACGGGCCTCGTGTTCGCGCTGGCGCTGACCGGCGCCTCGTTCGTGGTATCGCAGACCCAGCTGCTGTGGGGACCGGGAGTGCCGGCGGGCCTCGCCGTGCTCGCGATCGCTCAGATGGGCGTGCACCTGGTGTTCTTTTTGCACATCAGCACCGGCCCCGACAACACCAACAACGTGGTCGCACTCGCCTTCGGTCTGTTGATCGTTACGCTCATCGTCTCGGGCACGCTGTGGATCATGGCGCACCTCAACGGCAATATGATGCCGCCCTCGGCGATCATGGAGATGTCGCGGTAAGGCGCCCGTTCACGCGCAAGAGCGCTAGAAGGGGTAGTTGATGCCGGTGAAGACGGCCGCCCCTTCGCTGCCGTAGCCGATGTCCACGAAGCCCACGACATAAGGCCGCGCGAGGCCGCGAAATCCCACGCCGACCACCTTGTGCAGCTGATCGAGGGGCACTGTGCTCGCGCGGTCGAAGACGCGGCCGACGTCCACGAACGGCGCGAGCTCGATTTCGACCTGCGTCGCTACCGCATGAAACGTGGCGACATTGCGGCGAAATTCCACCGACGATGAGAACGAGTCGCGGTCGTAGAAGCGGCCTTCGCCGAACCCGCGCAGCGGTTGTGCGCCGCCGATCACCGTATCCGCGCCCCCGATGCTGCTCAAGGCCCAGAAGGGCACGTTTTGCGCGCTCGGGAGATAGCGGATGGACATGTGCGTCGCGATGACGGTCTTCTCGAGCACCGGAAAAAACGCCCGCCCGTCGAACCCGGCTTCCGTGTAGAGCGAGTCGTTTAAAATGCCGTCGCGGCTCGCCATGCCGCCGTAGGCGACCAGCTGTGCGCCTTTCGTCGGGATGATGATGTCGTCGCGGGTGTCGTAGACGAACGACATGCGGTTCAGCACCAGCTTGTTGGTGCCCTCGCCGAGGAGCGCCGCGAAGCGGGTCTGGATCGATGCAATGTTTTGCAAGGTTCCCGGCAGGACGTCGACGTCCTCGAAGCGCGCCGTGTACTGCAGCTGCACGGCATGATTGATGTTGTAGCCGAGCTGACTCTGCAGCAGGTAGGTTTGCGCGGTGTAGTCGGTCTGATCGATCGCCGGCGATTCGTTGCCGACGCCGTAAAAGCGCGGAGTTCCATCCACGCCGTAAATGGCGCTGCCGTTGAACGACCAGCGAGTCTCGCGCAGGCGACCGATCTGGTATTCACCGTCGAACTCACGCTCGACGCGCTCCTGGATGCCGCTCACGATCGACCATTGCTCATCTTGCGAGGTGTAGTTGTAGATGCGGCCGTGCACGCCCCAGCCGAAATACGGGTTGTAGATGATGTCGGGCGCGATAATCTTGCGGATATCGTCGTTTTCGTCGGTCACCAGGATGGTGGGGATGACGCCGAGGGTCGTGCCGGAGTCCGGATCGACTGCGATTTCCGGCACCGGAATGAACGGCGCCGTCTTCGGATCGATCCAGCGCGTGATCGAGGAGTACCAAGGCTTCGGGCTGGGCGGCTCGGCTTTTTTGGGCTGGGGCCCCTCCGCGCCCTCCTTCTCGGTGGGAACACCGGGGGGCGCCACGGGTCCGGGCTGACCCGGCGCCGGCGGCGGGGTGACGGGGACCGGCGCCTCCGGCACGATCTGCGCGAGCAAGGGCGGCACGGCGGCGACCGGCGCATCGGCCGCAGCGCCGGGCGAGGCGAATCCCAATCCGTAGGCGCAGGCGAGCACCCAGGCGCAGCGGATCGTGCCGTCAACAAGCCGCGACCGCGGGGCGCTCATGTGAACGCTCCCACTCAAGCGACCGCGCGAATCACGAAATCCTCTGCCTTTGGCGCATCATCCAGCATCTGATCGGTATACCCGCCGGTTAAGGCGCGCAAGACCACCCGTGGCTTGCGTGCAATTCTCGCCGCTTGAACGCCGTGCTTGGCAAAGCCGGCCCATCCGGGTCCGGTCACATCCCCTGAGCGACGATGACGGGCAGATCGGCACTCTTTTCGGGGGCGCCCAAGCCGGCCGCGGGCGAGATGATACGTGCGCGCGGCGGGGTTCGCCAGCCCGTGCCGTCCTACGCGCGATCGAGCTCCGGGAGGATCTCCCGGTCTGCGCGCACCACATCGACCGGGAAGTCGATCTCGATCCAGGGTGCTCCGGTCACGTCCGCGACGTCGAACGCCTCACCGGCCTCGCGAATCAGATCGCGGACCGCCTCCTCGTGCGGCAGATCGCTCGCGCCCCGGGCCACATAGCCCGCCACCAGGTCGGCAAGGCGGCGTGCGCGTGTCTCATCGAAGCGGAAGAAGCCGACGGACTCACCGATGAGGTCGTACTCCAGATCGGCCGGGAGCTGCTTGCGCAACTCGACCGGCACTCCGCGGCGCAGGCACAGCTTGACCGGCTCATCGCCCGCCTCGAATTCTCGGTCCATGAGCACGGCCGAGCGTGACGCCGCCATCAGCGTCCTCAGGATCCGTGTGTGATAGAGCACGTCGGCATCCATGACGAGCACTTCGCCCCCGCGCGTCAGCGCATCCGCCACCGTGTGGACCGTGAGCACGCTGCCGCGCTCGAAATGCGGGTTGACGATGATCTGCGGCGCCGGCCGCATTCCCAGGCGCGCGAGCTCCTCCTCGATGAGCTCGCGCTTGAAGCCGAGCGCGAGCACCACCTCCTCGACTCCGCATTCCCGGAGTGCGAGCAGGTGCCGCTCGAGCAGGGTCTTGCCCCCGAAACGCAACAGACACTTCGGGAGTTGCTGATGTTCCGGCTGCTGCAGACGTTGTCCCCGTCCGGCGGCGAGAATGATGGCGCGCATGCGCCTACCTTAGCCGAGATGCGCCGGCTTGTCTCAGGGCCTGGCGGCGCGAACCGAGCGCGCGCTCCCCCGCTCGGACAGATGCAGATAGAGCAGCCCCGGGACACCCAGCATGAGCTCGCGTGCCCGTTTGGCCAGCGACAGAGCAACCCCGGTCTCGGGATGCAGGCCGACGAGCGCGGCGAGCAACAGATAACCGCCCTCCTGCACGCCAAGCGCGCCCGGAATGGCGAAGGCGGCTCCGCGAATGGCCTGCCCGATGCTTTCCAGCAGCAACGCGTCGGTCCAACTCACCGGCGCGCCGAGCAGTTGCAGGATCCAGTACACCTCGACGGTGCCGACGAACCAGCCGATCAGGCTCGCGGTAAAGCTCGCGGCGACGGCGAGGTTGCGCCGATAGGTCACTTCGACGGCGGCGTCGAGCGCCTTCGCGTGATGCAGCCAGTACGACCAGTCGCGCTTGCCCATGACGCGCGCCGCCGTGCGCAGCAACCGGCTGAAGAATCCACGCCGCTGCAGCAGATAGAAACCCGCGATCTGCAGCATCAGGAACGCGCTCGCGACCAACGAGGACACGCGCAGCGTGCCCTCGGACATGCCGCCTGCATGCGCGCCGAGCAGGCTCACGCCGATCAGCGCAAAGCCCACCTGCGCGAAGGTCTGCAGCGTCGTGCTGACGGTGATCGCGGCCACGGCGTCCGGCATCGGCATGCCGAGGCGCGACAGGTGCCTCGCCATGAGAACAGGACCACCGAGTTGGCCGGCCGGCATCAAACTGTTCGCCGATTCGCCGACCCAACGGGCCAGGAGCGCCTGGCGCATTCCGTCGGCGGTCTGCGGGACGAACAGAACGCGGATCGCCACGGCATCGATCGCGAGCGGCACGATGTGATACAGCGCGACGAGGACCAGCCCCCATCCGGCGAGCGCCAGGGTAGACAGGACCGTCGGCAATCCCTGCGACGCCAGCACGGCGATGAAAATCAAAAGGCCGGCCGACAACAGCCAGCGAGTCCCGCGAGTCATGGCGATGAGCGTTCGGACTTCGCCGTGCCGCGAAACACCTGCCGGAAGCCGAAATAGGCCACCGCATCCTTCATGTTGGAAATCAGCCGGCGCCCGAAGCGCATTCGCACGTCGGTCAGGTACTCGAATGTTAGCGACACGCGCTTCTCGCCGGTGCCGAGCGGAGTGATCCGGTGACGCAGTTTGTCACCGTCGAAAAACACCATGCCGCCGGCAGGGATTCGCACGGATCCGCGCTCGACCGCCGCTCGCGGCTCACGCGTGTGCAACTCGTAATCGAGTCGGCAGGACGAACGATCGAGCAGACCGAGCAACAACGTGTAACGGCGCCCGGCGTAATACGAGGTGTCGTAATGCCAGCCGATGTGATCTCCGGGCCGGGTATAGAAATAAAGCGCGTAGGCATGCGGATCTTGCGCGGGCGATGGCTGCACAGGCTCGCCCGTCAACTGCGCGAGCCAGTCGAGCAGCAGCGGCGATCGGTACAGCTCGGCGATGCCCGGCGCCATTCGATCGATCGCGTGACGGCTGACGCTTCCGCCTTGCTTGTGTCCGGGCAGGTAATTGCGATTGAGCGCGGGCTCGATGCGTTCGGCGGCTTCGATCAGCCGCGCAGTCAGACCGGCCGTCAGAAACTCGGGAATGAACAGAAACGCGCCTTGGCTGCGAAATTCGCGCTGCAGCGCGGGCAAATCGAGGCGCCGGAGAGCGGCCATGACGGGTCAGTCGGAGCTCGAGAGCATCGAGCGGGGCTTGCGCGTCACGCGCCGGTATTCGAGTCCTGCGATGATCGCATAGAGCGGCGCGCCCACCGCGGCGGCGATCAACAGCGGCAGAGTGCTGTCGCACAAGGTCGCGATCGGCAGCAGGTACAGAACATCCTCGGCCTCGAATCCCCCGACAAAGGCCTGCAGCGTGCCTGCTTTGCCGGCAAGCTCCTCGATGCGCAAGCGCAAGAGGAAGATCAAGGCGATCGCACCGCCGGCGAGCAGGCCGAGGATCGCCGGCGGTGCGACCAGAGCGGCTTTGGAATGCGCGCCGACACCGATGCCGATCGCGACAAAGATCGCCACGGTGACGAGCGCATCGCTTGCGATATCGTAAAAATGGCCGAAGCGGCTCATTTTGCCGCTGATGCGCGCGAGCTCGCCGTCGGCGTGGTCGAGAAAATTCGAGAGGACCAGGAGCAAGGCGCCGAGGTTCGACCATCCATAAGTGCCGGGCAAGAAAGCAGCCGCCGAACCCAAACCCACCAGCAATCGCGCGGTGGTGAGGTGATTGGGCGCGACCGAGCTTTCTTTCAGCGGTTCGACCAAGCGCCGAGCCACGCGCGCATCCCAAGGACGTTTCTCGGTGGAGCTCGTGCAAATGCCGTGATTCGGATCGTCCATAGTCGATACGGTGTGAGTCCGCAAAATTAACCGCGCCGCCGGTTTGATTTTGTCATCAAAATCAAACCGACAAAACCCCGAGCTGCCACAAATATCGGAAAGGCGTTAAGATCGCGTTTGCAGCCACTCCTACAGGCGATGCGTTGAACTTCGGATTTCTCAGGCTTGGGCAATGGGTGGCCACACATCCGCGCATGATCCTGGTTGCCTGGATCGTGGCGATTGCGCTGGGTGCGTGGGGCGAGCACAAGCTGCCGGAAGTGGCCGTGGGTGGCGCCGCGGGGGTGCCGGGCAGCGCGTCGGATATCGCGAACGAGGCGCTGCGCACGCAGTTCGCCAATCCCTTCATCAATCCATTGCTGGTGGCGGTTTCCGCGCCGGGACTTGTCGCCGATCAGGAACCGTTCCTGGGGTGGGCGAAGCAAGCCGCGAGCGCGCTGTCCCGGGTGCCGGGTGTCGCGCGCGTCGAGGATTATGCCGGCACGCACAATCCCGATCTGCGCTCCGCCGACGGCCATGTCACCACGATCCTCATCGGGCTCGGTCCCGCCGAGGAAGCCGCAGAGCAGCACACGGTGGCGGCCGTTCGCAAAGCGGTCGAGCCGCTGCGCACCGCGCTTCTTAACCTCGATCCCCATGCGCGCGTCGCGGTCACCGGCGGTCCCGCGGCGGATTACGACGTCAACGCACTGAGCGCCACGGGGGGCGATCGCGCCGAGAAGAGCGCATTGCCCTTGACCCTCATCATCCTGTTGATGGCCTTCGGGACGTTGATCGCGGCCAGCCTGCCGTTTCTCATGGGACTCGCGACCACCACCGTCGCGCTCGGAGCCGCGTTCATACTCGCGAAGTTCGTACCGGTCTCCAATTTGTTGAGCAACGTGGTGACGATGGTCGGCCTCGCGATCGGCATCGACTATTCGCTGCTCATGGTGACCCGCTACCGGGAAAATCAGCCCAACGAAAGCGTCGCCGAACGCGTCGCGGACACCGTGGCGCGCGCAGGTCAAACCATCACGTGGTCGGGCATCACGGTGATGATCGGCTTTCTCGGGCTCCTCTTCAGTCCGATCCTGGAGACGCGCTGCGCGGGCATCGGCGGCGCGCTGGTGGTGTGCGTCTCGGTGCTCGCCGCGCTCACCCTGCTGCCGGCGGCGCTGGTGCTGCTCGGGCCCTACATCGAGCGCTGGTCGGTGGTGCCGCGTCGGCTGCGCCTCGGCAACACCACCTCACTCTGGCGCAGGCTCGGGGAGTGGATCATCAAGCACCCCGTCATGATCCTCATCGTCTCATGCGCCTGCGTGGTCGCGCTCGGACTGCCGCTGACCAAGGCGACCACGGGCGTGAGCAATGAGCGCTGGTTTCTCCCGCCCGCCGCCGAGGCGCGCGTGGGCGCCGACATCCTGGCGCAGATTCGCGACGACAACTCCTCGCTTACGATCTACGCCATCGTGCGCGCGACCGATGACAGCCCGATACTCGATGCCGCGCACATCCCACCGCTGGTCGACTACGCCGAGCGGCTGAAGCTGGATCGGCGGGTCGCCGCGGTGAGCTCTCCGGTCTCGCTGCAGCCGGGATTCGGGACCAGGGAGTACGCCGGGTTCTACCAGAACCTCGACGAGGCACTGCGTGCGCATCCGCAAATCGCGGAGCTGTACTTGAGCCGCGACCGCAAGGCCGCCTTATTTCAGATCACGCCGGTGAGCACGCTGCAGGTCAAGCAGATCGAGCGGCTCGCCCGGGATCTGCGATCGATCACCCCCGCCGGACCCTTCAAGGTCGAGATCGGCGGCGATCCGGCCGAGCACAACGATTTCGATGACGCGATGTTCAAGAGTCTGCCGAAGATCTTCACCTTCGTGGTGGGCGCAACGCTCCTCATGCTGTTTTTCGCGTTCCGCTCCTACTTGCTTCCCGTCGAGGCCATCCTCATGAATCTGCTGGCGGTGAGCGCCGGAATCGGCGCCGTGGTGGCGGTCTTTCAGCTCGGTTGGCTCAACGGCTTGGTCGGTCTCGAACATCCGTTTTCGGCGATCCCCCTCGAGGTGCCGATGATGGTGTTCTGCCTGAGCTTCGGCCTGTCGATGGACTACGAATTGTTCCTGTTGTTTCGCATCAAACGCGAATACGCGATCGATCAGAACAACAATCGGGCCACGATCGCGGGGCTGGTCGCGGTGGCTCCGGTGATCACGGGGGCGGGCCTCATCATGGCCGCGGTATTCGGCGCCTTCGTGGGCGCCCAGCTGCCGGTGCTCAAGATGATGGGTGTGGGATTATGCGTGGCGGTCCTGGTCGATGCCACGGTGATCCGGACCTTCGTCGTCCCCGCCGTCATGGCGTTGGGCGGCCGATTCAACTGGTATCCGGGACACGCGACTCGCAGGCAACCACCGCCCAAGTAGCGGTCGCTACGCCATGGGCTTGCCGCAACGGGCGAGCACCCCGCGCAGATCTCGAATCGCGGGAAACACCTCGTTGTTCCAATCCGCGCCTTGAGCATCGTAGGCGCGCTGCTCGTATTCGACGATCTCCTTGTCCTCTCGGAAGATATTCTCCGTGAACCACACCACGAACGGCCATACGGCGTGGATCACGACGGGCACCTTGGGTTTCTTGACCGAGAGGTAGCCGTAGGTGCGATTGGTCCGTTGCTGCGCATCGAGCGGCGTATACGCGAGCCATACTTCCAGCACCGGATCATCGGTCTCCTGAATGTTGCGTCCCACCCAGACCTTCAGGCTCTGGGTCGGGTAGTCGGTTCGAATGCGCATGTGATCGGAGAAATCCTTCTTCGCCTCGGTGCGCTTGCGCATGAGGTCGATGATCACCTGCTCGCCCATGGACTGCTTGCCGCCCGTGCGGCTGAAGCTGTACTCGACCTGTGCCCAGTTCTCGCCGTGCTTGCGCCCGAGGCAGTTGGCCCGGATCGAGCCCATCTGCTTGCGATGCATGAACTGATGATTCATGTCGAAGAGATTCTCGTGCATGAAGGTGTAGTGGCATGCCACCTCGCGGTTCAATCGGCGGGTTTTGTAATCCTTGCGCTGCGAGGCCCCGAGGCGCTGCGGCAGGCGGCCCTCGGCCAATGCCGGATCGCCTGGGAATACAAAAATCAAGCCGTCGATCTCACGCGCCGGATAGCCCTTCACACCGTTCGGCAGCCGCTCCTTGCCCAGATAGGGGACGCTCACGCACTTGCCGCTCTGCGCGTAGGTCCAGCCGTGGTAGTGGCATTTGAGCTCATCGCCCGTGACCACGCCGAGGTGCAGCGGCACCTGCCGGTGCGCGCAGCGATCCTCCAGCGCAAACACCTGGCCGCTCACGCCTCGATAGATCGCAATCGGCTCGCCGGCGAAGCGCCGCCCGAGCACTTTGCCCGGCTTGAGCTCATCGGACCAGGCGACCGGATACCAGTAGTCCGGATGTGCGCCGACGCGTCGCAAGTCGAGGTCATTGGGGCTATCGGCCAGCCGCAGGTTGGTCAGGCTTGAACTATCTTCCGACGTCGACATCGCGGGCTCTCCGATTGGTCCCCCGCGCATACTGTAGCGCTTCGGGCCCCGCGCTACCTAGGAGTTCTCACCCCTGTTGCGCGTCGCGCGCCTGCCTCAGCCGGGCGATGAATCCGGCGATCTTGTGCCAGGTCTCGCCGGTCACCAGGATCTCGCAGTCCTCGACCTCCGGCGTACCGAGGTCGAGGTGCGCCACCGTGCCGTTCACCGTCACCACGAGCCGGGCGATGCCGGGGGGAATGTGCAGCGAGCCGGACTTGCAGTGAATCGACTCGAACGGGATGCGCGCGAGCTCGAGCTCTTCGCGCACGTGCGCGGCGATTTTCAGCTTGCCTTTCTCGAACGACGTGAGTGCCATTACTCCAGCGCCCCCGCCGCCGCGCGAGTCGTACCGACAAGAAACATTGCGATGGCGGCCACCGCGAACGGTATGCTGAAAAAGAAATAAAGTTGCGCGGGCGTCGCTCCCCGATCGAGCAGCGCACCGCTCAGGAGCGGCGCGAGGATCGCACCGAAGCGTCCGATACCGATCGCCCATCCCATGCCGGTAGTCCGCACCGCCGCAGGATACAACGGCGGTCCAACCGCATACAGGCCGGCCATGGCGGCATTGGCAATGATTCCGAGCAGCAAGGCCGTCCCTAGGGCCAGTTCGACCCGGGTCATGGTCACGCCGAACGCGATGATCGCAACGCCGGCGCCAAGCAGGGAAACGCACAGCAACCGCTGCGTATTGGCGCGTATCGAGGCGATTGCGAACAGACCGCATCCGGCGATTCCACCCAAATTGAGCAATACCCCGCCCGTCATCCCTTGCCGCGTGCTGAGGCCCGCGGCATTCAACAGCCGCGGGGTCCAGCTGACGATGAAATAGAAGCCGGCCATCGTGCAAAAGAAGGTGAGCCAGACGAGCATGGTCGAGGGTGTCAAGAGCAATGCGATGGCTTCGCGGAATGAGCGCTGACTGCCGCCCTGTGCAAGATCGGCGGCAGGCAGCCGCGCGGCCGGGACGGGTCGGCGGGTCAGCAGAAAATCGTGCGGCTCCGGCAACCGCCACCAGGCGAGCGGCAGCAGCAAAAGCGACATCGCTCCGCCGATCGCAAAGGCAGATCGCCATCCATAGCGCGGAATGGTGTAGGCGGCCAGCGCACCGCCCAGGGTGGCGCCGATCGAGTAGCCGGTGGCGTAGACCGCAAGCGCCGGACCGCGCCAGCGATCGGGGGCATATTCCGATACCACCACGGCGACGCTCGCGATGGTGCCGCCGACGCCGATGCCCGTGACCACGCGCAACCAGAGCAATTCGTAGAATCCTCCGGCCCACGCCGAGCCGAGCATGCCGAGCCCAGCGACGGACACCGACAGCAAGATGACGCGCCGGCGACCCCATCGGTCGGCGCAGGGCCCCAGGGTCAACGAGCCTGCGCCCATGCCCACGAGACCCGCACTCAGCAAAGCGCCGAGTTGGCTGTCGATGAGGTGCCACTCCCCTTTGACCCCGGAGGCTGCGAACGACATCGCCAGCACATCGAACCCATCCAGCATGTTCAAACCGACGCAGATCGCGATGGCGGCCAGCTGAAACGCCGTGATCGGGCCCGTCGCGATCGAGCGGCGCAAGTCCACGCTCACGGGATACGGGGCTTGGGCATAATGACGTAAATAGTACACCGACGCGCGAGACCACCCCCTCCGATGCAGCCCCTATCCGACTCGACCATCGCGGACTTTCAGACGGACGGCGTCTGCGTTCTGCGTGGAATATTCAAGGATTGGGTGGAAGTGCTCGGCGGCGGCATCGCAGAGGTCATGAGTCGGCCGAGCCCCCTCGAGCGGACCTACCGTCCCGAGGATGGTTCGGCCGCGTTCTTCCAGGATTATCTGAACTGGACCCGGATCCCCGCATTTCGCACTTTCGTCTTCGAGTCACCTGCCGCCCGGATCGCCGCGCAGCTGATGAAATCACCCGAGGCGCGCTTTTTCCACGATCACATCCTGGTGAAGCCGGCGGGAAACAGCACGGTGACGCCGTGGCATCACGACCAGCCCTACTACTGCGTCGAGGGCGCTCAGACCGTCAGCTTCTGGACGCCGCTCGACCCGATATCGCGCGCCGTGACCCTCGAATGCGTCGCCGGATCGCATCGATGGAGCACGACCGGGTTTCGTCCAACGCGGTTCGACGGCACACCCCTCTACGCCGACGATGACTTCGAGGAAATGCCGGATATCGACGCCCAGCGGCAGTCGCTCACCATTCGGGGTTGGAACATGGAACCGGGCGATGCCGTGGCATTTGATTTCCGCACCGTTCATGGCGCCCCCGCGAACTTCTCGAGTGCGCCGCGGCGGGTCTTCTCGACTCGTTGGGTCGGGGCCGATGCCCGCTTTGTTCACAGAGGAACCCGCGGCTCACCGCCCCTTCCGCACCTCACGCTGCAAGATGGCGCGCCGTTCGATGCACCGGATTTTCCCGTCGTCTACCGGCGGTAGAGTGCCGGCGAGCGGGCTTGTGGAGTCCTGCCAGCTAAGTGCTCGCGGGCATGGCCGGATCCGGTGCCACGGAAGCCGTGCGTGCGCGCGCCCACCGAGACCCGAGCATCACCAACGGCACGAGCGTCACGAGGAACGTCAGGTGATACCAGATCGGGAACGAGTGCCACAGCATGACGTGACTCGGAACGAACAGCGCGAGGATCACGAGGCCCATGACCCAGGCCACTCGTTCCGAGGACGGGGCGATCCAACGCGTGACCGCCCCGGCCACCAGCGAAGCGACCGCGGCCATGCCGAGCCGTGCCAGCATCATGCCGAGCGTGAACGTCATCGCCGGCTCCGAGGCGGCGTAGCCCTCGATGCCGAGCCGCAACAGCCGGTTCAACAATGAGACGACGAGGATCCACGCAATCATTCCGGCGAAGAAGGCGGCGATCGAACGTTTCACGTCAATCTCCTTTATCAGTGGCTGTCTCGGCGTCGACCGGCTGGATGTACGTGCAGGCTACCATTTCTTCCGATGTAGGTATTAGGCCGATATGCGATATTGCGACTGGACCATAAAAAGACTATATTAAGTCTTGCAATCAAATGGAGCCGCCGTGCGCTACTCGACCCAAATAAGGCCTATCAGCTACTTGAAGGCGAATGCCGCCGAGGTCCTTCAGGTGCTCCAGGCGCAGCGTAAGCCCATGATCATTACGCAAAATGGCGAAGCCAAGGCCGTAATTCAAGACGTTGCCTCTTACGAGGAAACCCAAGAGACGCTGGCGCTATTAAAGATTCTTGCGCTCGGCAACCAACAAGTTGAACGCGGGGAGATTACGCCGATCGCGGAGGCGGCAGCCCGCCTGCGCGCGAAGGCGACCAGCCCCTGATGCTCCATGAGGTCTCGCTGACGAAGGACGCAGAGCGTGACCTGGAAGAGATCTACCTCTACATCGCTGAGCACGATTCCCCAGCCAGCGCCGACCGCGTCCTCGATCGGCTCGTCAGGGCGACAGAAGCGCTGAGAACGTCTCCTGACCGTGGATCTTATGTAGACGAATTGCGCTCCCTTGGCATCTCGGAATATCGACAAATCCTCTTTAAGCCTTACCGGTTGATTTACAGGGTGCACTCGAAGCAAGTGATCGTTTACGTTGTCACCGACGGCCGCCGCGACATGGGGTCTTTGCTGGCACGCAGACTATTGGGCGCTTAACGGCCCACTGCCGCGATGGCGAGCGTCCGCGTCTCCACGGAGGACGATTCAAATGGAGGCTAAGGTCGGAATCGAACCGGCGTACACGGCTTTGCAGGCCGCTGCATGACCACTCTGCCACTTAGCCCCGGGTCAGAATCCAACCGACGAATGCGCCGGACTTAATTTGCTGGAGCGGGAAAGGAGGCTCGAACTCCCGACCTCAACCTTGGCAAGGTTGCGCTCTACCAACTGAGCTATTCCCGCGCCTTTCGCAGAGGCGCAATTGTAGGGCCCTACCACAGGGAGTCAAGCCGTGGCGCCCGAAAATCGCTCCTAAACGCTTGAGCCAGGACACAAAAGCGCCGGTGGCGCTCTAAAATCTCGAGCTCCCCCGCAGCTCCGGCCACGCCAGGCGCAGATACAGGAACATCGACCAGAGGGTGAGGACGACGGCGACCCCGGTGAGCACCAGGCCCATCCGGTAGATGGGCAGACCGAGCAAGTTCTGCCTGAACAGCAGAAACGAAAGTCCGACGATCTGCATGATGGTCTTGTACTTCCCCCAGACCGACACCTTGATGCGGCCGCGGGCGCCGATCTCCGCCATCCACTCCCGCAGCGCAGAGACGGCGATCTCGCGGCCGATGATCACGACGGCCACGATCACGATGAACCAGCGGGGGTCCCGGCTCACGATGAGCACCAGCGCCGCCGTCACGATGAGTTTATCGGCGACCGGGTCGAGGAACGCACCGAGGCGCGAGGTCTGTCCCCAGCGGCGCGCCAGATAGCCATCCAGGCTGTCGGTGATTCCGGCGAGCGCGAAGGCCCCGCAAGTCGCGGGATCCTTCCATCCATAGGGCAAATAGAAGAGCCCGATGACCGCCGGAATCATGAGAATGCGCAGCCAGGTGAGCGCGTTCGGCAGGCTCGAATACCAGGGATTCTTATTTTCCGGGGTGGAGGTGCTCATAGATCGCTTCGGCAAGTTCGCGCCCCAGGCCGCGGATTTTAACGAAATCATCGACGCCCGCTCGCAGAATGCCCTGCATGCCGCCGAACTGCTTCAACAGCTCGCGTCGCTTCACCGGACCCAGGCCCGGAATCGTCTCGAGTATAGACTGGCTGTGGCGCTTGGCGCGCCTGCGCCGATGCCCGGTGATCGCAAACCGGTGGGCCTCATCCCTCACCCGCTGGATGAGATGCAGCGCATTCGAATCCGGCGGCAGAATCGTCGGCGTGTCCCGGTCGAGGGTGAAAAGCTGCTCCTGCCCGGGGCGGCGGTCCGCCCCCTTGGCGACCCCGATCAAGCGGATGCCCGAGACTCCGAGCTCTTCGAGGACCTTCGCGGCCGCCGCGAGCTGGCCTTTGCCGCCGTCGATGAGCAGCACGTCGGGGGCCGCGATCTCACCATCGCGCACCCGCTTGTAGCGGCGGGTGAGCGCTTGATACATCGCGGCGTAGTCATCGCCGGGCTGGATGCCTGCGATGTTGAAGCGCCGGTAGTCGCTCTTCACAGGACCTTCGGGACCGAAAACGACGCAACTCGCGACGGTCTCCGTGCCGCCCGTATGACTGATGTCGAAGCATTCCAGGCGCAGCGGCGTCTCCTCGAGGTCGAACGCATCGCGCAGCTCTTCGAGGCTCGCCTCGATGCTCGAGTGCGCAACGGCGCGCATTTTGAGCGCCTGCTCGGCGTTGTTGTGCATCATCTCGAGCCAGCGCGCCCGGATCCCCCGGACTTGCGAGCTGATGCGCACCTTGTGCCCTGCCCGCTCCGCGAGCGTCGCCTCGAGCACGCGCATCTCGTCGAAGTCGCGCTCGACGATGATCTCCGGCGGGGAATCACGCTCGAGATAGTACTGCGTCACGAAGGCCTCGAGTACCTCGGGCAACTCCGCGAGCGGGGCCTTGGGAAAGAACGTGGTGCTGCCGAGGCTGCGCCCGCCGCGGACGAACATGAGCGCGATCGCATATTCGCCGTGGGCGCAGGCGATCGCGATCACGTCGGCATCGTGATCGAGGTCCGCGTTTACGATCTGCTGCGACTGAATCACCTTCAGATGCTTCAACTGATCGCGCACCCGCGCGGCCTCCTCGAAATGGAGCTGCTCGGCGGCGCTCTCCATGCGCCGCGCGAGCTCGACCTGGACCTCATCGTTGCGGCCCTCGAGCACCTTGATCGCCGACTCGACGTCGCGGGCGTAGTCCGGTGCGGCGATGAGCCCCACGCACGGCGCGGTGCAGCGCTCGATTTGATACTGCAGGCACGGGCGCGAGCGGTTGGAGAAATAAAGATCATCGCAGTTGCGCAGCCGAAACAGCTTCTGGAGCTGACCGAGCGTCTCGCGTACCGCACCGGCGGAAGGATAAGGTCCGAAGTACCGGCCCGCCTCCTTGCGCGAGCCCCGATAAAAATTCAGGCGCGGGAAGGCGTGGTTCGTCTCCAGGTGCAGGTAGGGAAAGCTCTTGTCGTCGCGCAACACCACGTTGAAGCGCGGCCGATGCTTCTTGATCAGGTTGAATTCCAGCAGCAACGCCTCGGTATCCGAATTGGTGATCGTGACCTCCATGTGGGCGGTCTTGGCCACCAGCGCCTGCACCTTGGGCTGCACGTTGCTCGGCTGAAAGTAGGAGCCGACCCGGCTCTTCAGATTGCGCGCTTTGCCGACGTAGAGAATGGTCCCATGCGCATCCAGCATCCGATAGACGCCCGGCCGCGCCGGTAGCGCGTCGACGAAAGACTTCGCATCGAATTTCGAGGGCTCCTCGAGCCGCGCTTCTTCGTTGGGGGAATCGTGCATCATCGATCGGCGCAGACCTCGGCATCGATGAGCGCGACCGCCCGCTCGACGACCGTCTCGAACATGGCGGCGGTGAGCCTGCGCGTTTGCGTGTTGTAGCGGCTGCAGTGATAGGAATCGAGCAACACCCGTCCTCCGCTCAAGCGATGCTCGGCCCCATGGGCGAACTTGAGATCGCCGCCGCGCAAGCCGTGGGCGCGAAGCACGGCTTGGTGCGCAATCGCACCGAGCGCAAGAATAACGCGCGCCTCCGGGCTTTGCGCCAGTTCCGCCTGGAGATAGGCGTTGCACTGCTGGATCTCGAGCGGCAGGGGCTTGTTCTGCGGCGGCAGGCATTTGACCGAGTTCGTGATTCGCGCACGCCGCAGCATCAGTCCATCATCCGCGCTGATCGACTCGGGCGCGCTCGCCAGACCGAACTTGTGCAGGGTGGTGTAGAGCAGGATACCGGCGAAATCTCCCGTGAAGGGGCGCCCCGTTCGGTTCGCTCCGTGCATCCCCGGGGCGAGGCCGACGATGAGCAGCGCCGCCTTGGCGTCGCCGAACGGCGGTACCGGCTTGCAGAAATAGTCCGGCTCGTCGCGCCGGACCGAATCAAGAAAAGCGGCCAGGCGCCCGCAGCGCCGGCAGCGGGAATCGTAAGTGCTGCTCATGTAGAGGATAGAGTGGGGGCAAAACCGTCACCCTACCAGGACTTGGCGGGGCTGAGAAAAAACGGGCTACGCGGTTCTGCCGCGTAGCCCGCCGTCGATCGCGCCTCGAATTTGGACTAACCCGAGCGCAACCCAACCTTGTGCCGCCAGCGGGTAGCGACTCCGCGGCGTGCCGACGCTTATCTTGGACCGCGAACGCGGCAAAGATTCCGCGCGTCAGCTATAAATTTTGCGTGCGGTCCGTGCAGTAAATCGAGCAGTAGCCAGACCCTCTGCGCGGGGCTAGAAAGACGTACCACGCGCTGATCGAAGGGGCGGGACAGGTTTGCGCCGCAGAATAGCACCTGCGCCGCGCATCGCAATGGAGTTTTTTCGAAACCGCCGGCCAGCGAATAAGATCTATTCTAGAAATATCTATTAATTAATTGATTTTATTAAGTTATTTATCGTATTACACTTCAGCGAAATGGGGCAGTTAGGGGTTTGCCCGAGCCGCGCCGAGCCCCCGCGCGACGGGCTATGAGCATGGCGAGCTCGAGGGCCTGTTCGGCGTTGAGGCGCGGGTCGACTTGCGACTTATACGCTCTCGCGAGGTCAGCCTCTTTCAAGTCGCGCGCCCCGCCGATGCACTCGGTGACGTCCTCGCCGGTGAGCTCGATGTGCACGCCGCCGAGGCGCGAACCAAGCGCCTCGTGGATGGAGAATGCCGACTCGACTTCGCCCAGAATGTTGTCGAAGCGGCGAGTCTTGATGCCGCCCGCCGTGGTCTCCGTGTTGCCGTGCATGGGATCGCACACCCACAGGACCTGGGATCCCGTGGCCCGCACGGCCTCGATCATCGGCGGCAATCGCTCGGCGATGTCCTTCACCCCGAACCGGTGAATGAAGGTGAGGCGGCCCGGCTGGTTTTGCGGATTCAAAACCGCCACGAGCTCCTGCAGCCACTCGGCACTCATCGACGCTCCGACTTTCACGCCGATCGGATTGCAAATACCCCGAAAGTATTCGATATGCGCGCCTTCGATCTGCGCGGTGCGCATGCCGACCCACGGCATATGCGTCGAGAGGTTGTACCACTTCTTCTGACGCTCGATGTAGCGGGTCTGCGCCTGCTCGGACAGCAGGTGCAACCCTTCGTGGCTCGTGTAGAACTCCACGCGTGTCGCCGCATGCACTTGAAGCCCGCTCATGGACTCGAAGAACTCGAGCGACTCGGCGATCGAGTCGACGATTTTCTGATACGCATCGCGCAGCGCGGCGTGACGCAGGAACCCCAGGTCCCAGTATTCGGGGTGATGCAGGTCGGCAAACCCGCCGTCGATGAGCGCGCGTACGAAATTGAGCGTGAGCGAGGCGCGCTCGTAGCCGCGCAGCAGCAGCTCCGGATCGGGCTCGCGCTCGGCCATTGTGAAACCCGGCCGATTGACGTTGTCGCCCCGGTACGTCGGCAAACTCACTCCGCCGCGGGTCTCGGTGTCCGCAGAGCGCGGCTTCGCATACTGACCGGCGAACCGGCCGACCCGGATGATGGGCTTTTTGAGGCCCTGCAACAGCACCAAGCTCATCTGCAGAAGAATCTTCAAGCGCTTCGCGATATTGTCCGATTCGCAGTCCGCGAAGCTCTCCGCACAGTCACCGCCCTGCAGCAGGAACTCATCGCCGCACTGGGCCCGCGCCAGACGCGCCCGCAATGCCTCGATCTCCCAGGACACCACGAGCGGCGGCAGCCGGCTCAACGAGGCGACCGCCCGCTCGAGCGCCACGGAATCGGCGTACCGGGGCTGCTGGCTGGCGGGCCGAGCCTGCCAGCTCGCAGGGTGCCAATTGGTCAAAGACGGCGTTTTGGACATCGCCCCGATGCTACACAGCGGGCGTCGAAGGCGCAAAAGGCGCCGGGTGGCGCTTCGAGCGCCGGCGCGGCAGAATGCCGGCCCCGAAATGCGGAAGCACTTGTATGTCGAAAGCCCATGAAACGCTCGCGGCCTTGGGGCTCGCGGAGCTCAATCCCGGAGTCTGGTCGGGCAGCGGCGGTTGGGCCGCCTCCGAAGCCGGCCCTCTGATCGAATCGGTCAATCCGACGACCGGACACACGCTCGCCCGGGTGCGCGCGGCCTCCCCATCGGACTACGAGCGGGTGATCGCCGCGGCGGTCGAGGCAGCGAAGCATTGGCGCGCTGTGCCGGCGCCGAAGCGCGGCGAGGTGATCCGTGCGCTCGCCGATGAGCTGCGCACGCACAAGGACGCGCTCGGGAGCTTGGTCGCGCTCGAGAACGGCAAGATCAAGGCGGAGGGCGACGGTGAGGTGCAGGAAATGATCGACATCGCGGATTTCGCGGTCGGTCAATCACGCATGCTCTACGGCCTGACCATGCAATCGGAGCGCGCCCAGCACCGCATGTATGAGCAATGGCATCCGCTCGGCGTCGTGGGAGTGATCTCCGCGTTCAACTTTCCCGTCGCAGTCTGGTCCTGGAACGCGTTTCTCGCGTGCATCTGCGGCAACGCCACGGTGTGGAAGCCCTCTCCCAAGACTGCGTTGTGCGCGCTCGCCGTGCAGCGGCTCTGCAACCGCGTGCTCGAGCGGCACCAGTTGCCGGCGATCTTTCAGGTTTTCATCGACGCCGGGAACGAGCTCGCCGAGCGCTTCGTCGAGGATCGCCGGGTCGCGCTCGTGTCCTTTACCGGCTCGACCCACGTCGGACGCCGCGTGGCGGTACGGGTGGCCGAACGGCTCGGCAAATGCCTCCTCGAGCTCGGCGGCAACAACGCCATCATCGTCGATGAATCCGCGAACCTCGATCTGGCGGTGCCGTCCATCGTATTCGGCGCCGTGGGCACCGCGGGGCAACGCTGCACGAGCACTCGTCGCGTACTCGTTCACCGCTCCCGCGCCGAAGAGCTCGAGCAGAAGCTGCTCGCCGCGTACCGGCAAGTGCGCATCGGGGATCCGCTCGAGCCCGGCACGCTGATGGGTCCCTTGATCGACGCGGATGCCGTCGAGCGCTACCAAACGGCCATCGCGACCGCGAAAGCTCAGGGCGGGACGCTGCTCTGCGGCGGCCGCACCCTCGATCGGCCGGGAAATTTCGTCGAGCCCGCCATCGTGCGCGCCTCGGCCGATATGCCCGTCGTGCGCACCGAAACGTTCGCGCCGATCTTGTACCTGGTGCGCTACGAGCGCCTCGATGAGGCGATCGCGCTTCAAAACGACGTCCCCTACGGCCTCTCGTCCGCCGTGTTCACGGACCGGCTGCAGGTGGCCGAGCGATTTCTGTCCGCGAACGGCAGCGACTGCGGGATCGCCAATGTCAACCTCGGGACTTCCGGCGCGGAAATCGGCGGCGCGTTCGGAGGGGAGAAAGACACGGGCGGCGGACGCGAGGCAGGATCCGATTCCTGGAAGGCCTACATGCGGCGGCAGACGACGACCATCAACTGGAGCGCCGAGCTGCCGATGGCGCAGGGCATCCGCTTCGACTTGTGAGTCCGTGGAGCGCCACCGCGGTGCTCAGCGGGCGAGCCACGCCTCGATGGCGGCGGCGCGCTCCGCGAGCCGCGCGGCGGACACCGGCCCTGCGGTCTTGAGCTCCTGCGCATAGAGCGAAACCCGGTACTCCTCGATCCAGAGTCTCAGCTCATCGAGATCGGGTGGCCGGCGCCGCTCCGCAGCCGCCCGTTCCGAAAGGCCCTGAAGGCGCAAAGTCCACGTGCGCAGCTCCTCGAGCATCTGCGGCGGCTCCGAGCCGCGGGCGAGTAGCCGCTGCCAGCGGCGCTCCTCCGCTCGCAGATAGCGGGAGATCTGGCGCAGCCAATCGGCGGCGAGCGATCGGAGAAAGCCCGCCTCGAGCACGCGCTCGAGATGGGCGCGCGTCTCCTGCGCCGCCGGCGCGAGCGCCTTGGGCTGGCGTGCATCGTCCAGGAGCTGGCGCACCGCGCGCGCTTGCGCAAACCAGCCGCCGGCGGCCGCGGCGATTTCCTCGAGTGCCGGGTAAAGCTGCGCACGACCTGCCTCAACCGCCGCCTCGAACGCCGTTCTCGTTCGCGGCACCTCGTTCTCACCGAAACAGGCGCGTCGAAGTGCGAGCTCGAGCAGCGTCTCGACCAGCGCGCCGCGGCTGAGATAAGGAACTGCGCTCAAGAGCAGCTGCGCATCGCCGCCGATGCGGCGCTCCAGATCGCGCGTCTGACGCTCGAGCATGATGCGGGCGAGCGCCACCGCGCCGTCGCGAAAGCTGCGCGCGGCCTCCTCCGCCGACCACTCGAACCGAACCTCGAGCGTGCCCGCGACGCGCGCGAGCGTGGGGTGCACGAGGAGCGGCCCCTCGGCGAGCGCGAGTGCTTGGGTCTGCGGCAGCTCATCGCACTCGAAGCGGCGCCACGCGCCGGGATAGGCCGCGCGGGCGCGCTCGTCGAGCTCGCGGCGCGCCTCGCGCGAGAGGAGCCGTCGCTGCTCGCCGAGGTCGGTGCCGGAGGCGAGCTCATGTCCCTGCGATATCACGACGACCCGCGGCTCGAGATGTCGCGGAACCTGGGTGAGGTCGAACTTCGCCAAAGACTCCGGCACACCGCGTGACTGGACGAGCCAGGATTTGAGCGCTGCCGGGTCGGCGCCGGCAGCAGACCCGGAGGCGAGGAAACTCTGGGTCGCGGCCCCCATGGGGATGAGGCCGCGGCGCGCCTCCTTCGGCAAGGAGCGCAGCAGCGCGCTCACGCGCGGCTCGATGAGTCCCGGGACCGCCGCGGCCAATGCTGCGCGGGTCAACGCCGGCAGCGCGAGCAACGGCACACGCAAGCTCGCCCCATCGTCCGGCTCGCCGGGCGCAAAGCGATAGTCCACCGGGATCGACAGCGTGCCGATCGCCGCGGCCTGTGGAAATTGCGCGAGCAGCTCGCCCTCGGGGGCACGCGCGAATATGCGATCGGGCGTGAGGGTGAGCGCCTGCCGTTGAGATTCGGTCAAATGCCGCGTGAGGTGATCGAGGGCGGCGGCGCTCGATACCTGGCGGGGCAACGCGGCGGTGTAGAAGTCGACGAAGTATTCCGGCGGCTGTACGAGATCGCGGACGCGCAGCCGTTCCTCGAGGAGCTCGGCGGCGTCGATTGCCGCATCGTTGGCTGCGAGCCACTCCGGCCGCCGTCCCAGCCGTCCGTAGACCAGCGCCTCGCGCGCAAAGATGAGCCGCGACTCTTCGGGCGCTATGGGACCGTAGTTGACGATGCGGTTGGCGCTCAAGGTGAGCCCCAAGAAGGTGATGCGCTCCCGCGCGACCACCTGCTCGCGGCTCTCGTCCCAGTCGGGCTCGAGGAATTCGCGTCTCGACAGATGCCGGGCCGCCGCCTCGATCCACGTCGGCTCGACCTCCGCGACTCGCCGCGCGTACACCCGGCTGGTCTCGACGATGTAAGCGGCCATCACCCACTTGGGCTTGCGCCGGCGCAGCGGGGAGCCCGGAAAGATGTGAAAGCGGATGCCGCGCGGACCTAAGTACTCGCCCTCCTCCGCGCGCACGCCCACCGTGGTGCAGAAACCCGCGAGGAGCGAGCGGTGGACCGCCGCATAGCTCGCGGGCCGGGGCTGAGGCACGATGCGCAGCTCCGCCGCGCGGTCGGCGACCTGCGCGTACACATCGTCCCATTCCGACAGGCGCAGGAGCGAGAGCTGGCGTTGCTTGCACCACAGGCGCAGCTCTCGTCGCGGTCCTTGGCGCGCCTTGCGGTAGGCGCGCCACAGCCGCACCAGCCCCGAAAACTCCGAGCGCGGATCATCGAATGTCGCGGCCGGATCGTCATCGCCGGTCTCGTCCTTGCTCGCCGACATGCGCACATCCGGCACGCTCAATCCCGCGGCGAGCGCAAGCAGCTCGCTTTCGGCGCGAAAGCGCCGGCTCTCGAGGAGCGCGCGTGCGAGCCGCGGATCCAATGGCAGCCGCGCCATCGCCCGCCCGCGGCTGGTGATGCACCGCTCCGCATCGAGCGCCTCGAGCTCCTGCAGCACGCGATAGCCGTCGGTGAGGGCGCGCGACTCGGGCGGATCGATGAAGGGAAATATCTCCGCCTCGCCCAGGCCGTCCGCGGCCAGGCGCAGCAGGAGCGCCGCGAGATTCGTGCGCAGCACCTCCGGCTCGGTGAACTCGGGCCGCGCCTCGAACTCCTCCTGGGAATACAGTCTCACGCACAGCCCGGCCCCGATGCGACCGCAGCGGCCCTTGCGCTGTTCCGCGCTCGCGCGCGACACCGGCTCGATGGGCAGCCGCTGCAAGCGGTTGCGCGGACTGTAGCGGCTTATGCGCGCGAGTCCGGAGTCGATGACCGCGCGAATGCCCGGTACCGTGATGGAGGTTTCCGCGACATTGGTCGCGAGCACGATCCTTTGATCCGGACCGCGCTTGAAAATTTTGCTCTGCTGCTCCCACGACAGACGCGAGAACAGCGGCAGCACCTCCACCCGCTCGAGCTCTCGCTCGAGCAGCTCCGCGACGTCGCGAATCTCGCGTTCTCCCGGCAGGAACACGAGCACATCGCCGGCTCCGATGGGACCCGGCGTCGTGGCGATGTCCAGATAGGCGCCGAGCACGGCGGCCGGCAGATCCGGGTCCTGGCTCTCTTCGAGGGGGGGCGCATAGCGCACCTCGATGGGGTGGTTGCGGCCGCTGACGGTGAGAATGGGCGCCTCGTCGAAGAAGCGCGAGACACGCTCGAGAGCGAGCGTCGCGGAGGTGACGATCACCTTCAGATCGGGGCGGCGCGGCAACAAGCGCTTGAGAACCCCGAGCAGCAGATCGACATTGAGCGAGCGCTCATGCGCCTCGTCCACGATGATGGTGTCGTAGCGCCGCAGCTCCGGATCCGAGCCGAGCTCGGCGAGCAGCAAGCCATCCGTCATCAGCACCAGGCGTGTATCGGCGGACACGTGATCCGCGAATCGCACCCGGAAGCCGACGGTGCGCCCGACGGGCTCGGAGATCTCCTCGGCGATGCGCGCGGCCAGGGCACGCGCCGCCAGCCGGCGAGGCTGAGTGTGCGCGATCACCCCGCCCCGCCCGGATCCGGGCCCGCGCCCAAGCTCCAGACAATATTTCGGGAGCTGTGTGCTCTTGCCCGAGCCGGTGTCGCCGGCGACGATCAGGACCTGGTGGCGCACCAGGGTATCGAGAATGTCCTGCCGGCGGGCGAAGATGGGCAGATCGGGATCATGCTTGAAAATTAACGGCACCGGCGTTTGCGCCGATGCCTCATTCGGCACGTTTCACGTCCAGCCACAGCGCTTCCTGCGCCGCGAGGCTCAAGCTCGAGAATGTCTGCCCGCGCGCGCCGGCCAGCACCTCCATGGCCCGGAAGCGCCGCTCGAATTTCGCGTTCGCGGCGCGCAGCGCGGCCTCGGCGTCGACATCGAGCTTGCGCGCCAGGTTGGCCGCCGCGAACAGCAGGTCGCCGATCTCCTCGAAAATCTCCGGTGAGGCACCGGAGGCATTCTGCTGTCGCGGGCCGGCCTGTGGCGGGCCCGCCGCTTCACGCACCTCGGCAAGCTCCTCGGCCACTTTGTCGGCGGTCTGGCTCGGATGCTCGAAATCGAAACCCACCCGCGCTGCCCGCTTGCTCAGTTTGTGGGCGCGCATGAGCGCCGGCAACGTTCGCGGCACGCCATCGAGCGCACTGCGCCCGGCCGGATCGGGCGCGGCGCCTCCCCCGTCGGGCGGCGGGCGCTCGGCGGCACGGCGCTCCTCGGCCTTGATGTTTTCCCAGATCACGCTCTGCTCGACCGCCGAGAGCGCGGCGCGATCGGCAAACACGTGCGGATGCCGCCGCAGAAGCTTCTCGCAAATGGCGCCCGCCACGGCTTGAAAATCAAACACCCCGCGCTCGCGGGCCATTTGCGCATGGAACACGACCTGGAATAGAAGATCGCCGAGCTCGTCTTTGAGGTGAGCGAGGTCCTGCCGCTCGATCGCATCGACCACCTCGTACGCCTCCTCGAGGGTGTACGGGGCGATGCTCTCGAAGGTCTGCTCGCGATCCCAGGGACACCCGTCGGGCGCGCGCAGCCGCTCCATGATCGCAAGCAGCTCCTCGAGGCGCGAGCTCATGGCGCCGGTTGCGGCGTCGCCTGCAGCATGCGCCGGAAGGTGAGCAGCATTCCGGCGGTCGCGCCCCAGATGAGGCGCTCACCGTAGGGGATATCCCAGACATCGATCGTCATGTCGTTGAATTGCATGAGCCGCGGTACGTGGTTGGCGCTGTCCAAGATGAATTGCAGGGGCACCTCGAAGGCGTCGTGAACCTCGGCGCTGGCGATGCGCAGCTCGAACGAGGGATTCACGAAAGCAACCGCCGGCGTCACGCGAAAGCCGGTGCCGACCCAATGGTCGGGAAGGTAGCCGGCAAATTCGACGAAGCTTTGCGAGAGACCGATCTCCTCGTGCGCCTCGCGCAACGCCGCATGCCAGGGCCCCTCGTCATGCGGCTCGATGCGTCCGCCCGGGAAGCTCACCTGTCCGGCGTGGTCCTTGAGGGTTGCGGCGCGCTGCGTCAGCAGCACGGTCCATCCGGGCTCGCGCTCGACCAAGGGCACGAGCACGGCGGCCGGCGTGCGGCGTGTGAGGCTCGCGGCGCGCACGCGCTCGAAGATCTCCGGACGGCCTGCCGCGAGCCACAGAATATCGTCATCCGGCGCGGAGGGCTGCGGCTGTAGAGATTCGCGGATGTGCGCCTTCGTGTAGAGCGGGTCCATCGTCAACCGGCGGACCCCGAGCCTTTGACCCCGCCGGTGGTGAGCGCGAGCGGATCGAGCAGGCGGCGCAGCTCGCCCTGCGGCAGCTGCGTCTCCTCGGCGGCCACCTCGAGGATGGGCCGGCCCTGCGCATAGGCTTTCTTCGCGATCGCCGCGCCCTTCTCGTAGCCGATGATGGGATTGAGCGCCGTTACCAAGATCGGATTGCGCTCGAGCGCTTCGCGCAGACGCGCCTCGTTCACGGTGAACCCGGCGAGCGCGTTGTCCGCGAGATTACGGCTCGCGATCCCGAGGAGCTCGAGGCTCTGCACGAGGTTGTAGGCGATCACGGGCAGCATGACGTTGAGCTGGAAATTGCCCGACTGGCCGCCGATGGTGATGGTCGCATCATTGCCGATCACCTGCGCCGCGATCATCGTGACGGACTCCGGCACCACGGGATTGACCTTGCCCGGCATGATGCTCGACCCCGGCTGCAGCGCGGGCAACGCAATCTCACCGAGTCCCGCGAGCGGGCCGCTGTTCATCCAGCGCAGATCGTTCGAGATCTTCATCAGGCTCACCGCCACGACCTTCAGCTGGCCCGAGAGCTCGACTGCCGTGTCCTGGCTCGAGAGCGCCTCGAAGTAGTCATGGCTCGGATGGAACTCGAGCGCGGTTTGGGCGGCGAGATGGCGCGCGAAGACTGAACCGAAGTTCTCGCGCGCGTTGATGCCGGTACCCACCGCGGTGCCGCCCTGTGCGAGCGCGAGAAGCCGCGGCATCGTCGATACGAGCCGTGCGCAGCCCTTGTCGATCTGCGCACGCCAGCCGCCGAGCTCCTGGGCGAGCGTGACCGGCATCGCGTCCATCAGATGAGTGCGTCCGGTCTTGACCAACTCCTCGAACTCGCGCGCTCGCACCTCGAGCACCGAGCCCATGTGCCGCAGGTCCGGAAGCAGGCGCTCGTTGAGTACCAGCGCGGCGGCGACGTGGATCGCGGTCGGGATCACGTCGTTGCTGCTCTGACTCATGTTGACCTGGTCGTTCGGATGGACCTTCTCGCCGAGCCGGCGGCCTGCGAGGGTGGCAATCACCTCGTTCGCATTCATGTTGCTGCTGGTGCCCGAGCCGGTCTGGAATACGTCCACCGGAAATTGGTCGTCGTGCAGGCCCGCCACGACCTCGAATGCCGCCGCCTGGATGGCCGCTGCGACGGGAGCCGGCAAATCGCCGAGCTCCGCATTTGCGCTCGCGGCGGCGTGCTTGATGAGGCCGAGCGCGCGGATGAACGCGCGCGGCATGCGCAATCCGCTCGGCGGGAAATTCTGGATCGCACGCTGCGTCTGGGCGCCCCAGAGCGCCTGCGCCGGTACGTCGAGCGCGCCCATGCTGTCGTGCTCGACGCGGTAGTCCGATGGGGTCATCGCGTCTTCCTACTAAAGCCGGTCATGTTTCCTGTAAGATTCGAGGATTCTATCACCTAGCGACGGCATCCGAGATGTCCACGCCCACCACGGATCACGCCAGCGACGCGCTTTCGCCGCTCGATGGACGATACGGCGCGAAACTTGCGCCGGTGCGGGAAATCTTCTGCGAAGCGGGACTCATGCGCGAGCGGGTACGGGTCGAGAGCGCGTGGCTGCTCGCGCTCGCCGAGGGTCCGGCCGCCGCCGTCCTCGCCTCCCTTCCCGATGCGGCACGGGATTGGGCGCGGCGCTTCGCCGCAGATCCATCCGCGACGGATGTGCTCGCCATCAAGCGGATCGAGGCGCGCACCAAGCACGATGTGAAGGCGGTCGAGTATTGGATCCGCGCGCAGCTCGAGCAGCGCGGCGCGAGCGCCGCCCAGCTCGAGTGGGTGCACTTCGCCGCCACATCGGAGGACATCAACAATCTCGCCTACGCGCTGATGTTGAAGCGCGCCCGTGAGGCGCTGCTCGTGCCTTCGCTCGCGGCGCTCGGCGAACGGATCGATGCGCTCGCCGTTCGCCATGCCGATGTGGGTATGTTCGCGCGGACTCACGGCCAGGCGGCCTCGCCCACCTCCGTCGGCAAGGAGCTCACCAACGTCGCGGCGCGCCTCGAGCGCCAGCGCATCGGGTTCTCGCGGGTCGAGATTCTCGGCAAGATGAATGGCGCGGTGGGCAATTTCAACGCCCACATCGCCGCGCTCCCGCGCGTCGACTGGCCGGATTTCAGCGCGCGCTTCATCCTCTCGCTCGGCCTTCAGCCGAACCCCTACACGACGCAGATCGAGCCGCACGACTGGATCGCCGAGTACTGCCACGCCCTTTCACGCGCGAATACGGTGCTCATCGACTTCGCCCGCGATATGTGGACCTACATCTCGCTCGGCTACTTCCGTCAAAGACCGGTCGCAGGGGAAGTCGGCTCCTCCACCATGCCGCACAAGGTGAACCCCATCGACTTCGAGAACTGCGAAGGCAATTTAGGGCTCGCCAACGCACTCCTCGCGCACTTCGCGGAGAAGCTGCCGGTGTCTCGGCTGCAGCGGGATTTGAGCGACTCGACGGTGATGCGAAATCTCGGGGTCGCCGTCGGCCATACCGTGCTCGCCTACCAGTCCCTCGAGGCGGGTCTATCCAAGCTCGAGCTCGATGAGACCCGCCTCGAGGAGGATCTCGGTGAGGCCTGGGAGGTGCTCGCCGAGGCCGTGCAGACCGTCATGCGGGCACAGGGAATACCCGACGCCTACGATCGGCTGAAGGCCTTCACTCGGGGGCGGCCGATCGATGAGGTTGCATTGCGGGAATTCATCTGCGTCACTGCCCCTGCCGGCCGAGGAAAAAGACGCGCCTGCTCGACCTCGAGCCCGGAAAATACCTGGGAATTGCGCCGCTCCTGGCCCGCCGGCAGGCGGTAAACGGCCGTTGAGGGGCGCTGCAGGCCCCGTTCCCGGTCCGAAACGTGACACAGTTGGCACGACGCTCGGTACGCGCACGGTAGTATCGAATCCAAGGTACAGGCTTCGGAAGCTGTCACCTCCAATTGAGGCATCGATTCTATGGCGGGTAACTCGAACGACAGGACGCAACTCACCCCGGACCGGGTGGCCGTTCAAGGTAACGTTTCGAGCACGCGCACCATTCTCAGCACCATGCCCGAGGTCCGCGAAGCGAGCCTCAAAGTGGCCAAATCGGCCACCCGTCTGCTGTCGATTTTCACTCAGGACCTCGAGCCGCTCATTTACGGTGAAGAGCCGTTTCTCGAGGCGATCAAGCGCCTGGTGCTTGCGCGCTCCTATGCCAAGGTGCGGGTGCTGCTCGCCGACCCGTCCCGGGCGATGGTCGACAACAATCGATTCCTCGCGCTCGCTCGCCGTCTGACCAGCTGCATCGATCTGCGTGCAATGAGCCCCGAGTATCCGGCGAGCGCCGGCGCCTTCATCATCGCCGACGACAAGGCGCTCGTGTACCGGCTGCAGGCCGACCGTTGGGACGGCATCTCGGACATGAACGATCCGGCCGTCGTACGCCGCTATCTGAATTTTTTCGACGAGGTCTGGCAAACGAGCATGCAAGAGTCGCAGATGCGACAAATGCTGATGTAGCGCGGCCCATCGCACGGCGCGCGCCCGTTGCACGCGCCCCCACCTCTCGCTCGCGCACCGCTATAATTGGCGGATGCCCGGCTCCTCTCCCATCTATCCCTCGACTCCGGCGAGAATGCGCGCCCGGCACCGGTCATCGTCGGCATCTCGGGCGGTGTGGACTCCGCGGTCGCGGCGCTTCTTCTGAAGGAAGCGGGATACACCGTGCAGGGGCTGTTCATGTCCAATTGGGAGGATGACGAAGACGCCTATTGCACGACCGCGAGCGACTTTCAGGATGCACGGCGCGTGTGCGAAACGCTCGATATCCCGTTGCACCGGGTCAGCTTCGCCGGCGAGTACAAGGAGCGCGTGTTCAGTCATTTCCTCAACGAGTACGCCGCGGGCCGCACCCCGAATCCGGACGTGCTGTGCAACCGCGAGATCAAGTTCGGCGTGTGCCTCGACTACATGGCAAGGCTCGGTGCCGCGAAGGTCGCCACCGGACACTATGCGCGGGTGCGGTCCGCCGGAACACCGCATCGAGCTGCTCAAGGCCTCGGACCGCTCGAAAGATCAGAGCTACTTCCTGCACGCCGTCGCCCCGGAGGCACTCGCGCACACCTTGTTTCCCCTCGGCGAGCTGCGCAAGCACGAGGTGCGCGCCAGAGCGCACGCCGCAGGTCTGCATGTCCATGACAAGCCGGACAGTACCGGAATCTGCTTCATCGGCGAGCGGCCATTCCAGGAATTTCTCAGCCGCTATATCGAGACAGCGCCGGCCCGATCGAGGATGCCGAGGGCAAGGTCCTCGGCGAGCACCGCGGTCTCGGGCTCTATACCCTGGGCCAGCGCTCGGGGCTCGCGTCTCGGCGGTCGAGCGGGCGCCGCGGAGGCGCCGTGGTACGTCGCCGCCAAGGCACCGGAGCGCAACGCGCTCATCGTCGTTCAGGATCACGAGCATCCGCTGCTGATGTCGGACTCATTCGCGGTGGAGCGGATGCACTGGCTCTGTCGCTGCCGGGGAGAGCTCGGAGCTCGAATGCGCCGTGAAGACGCGCTACCGGCAAGCCGATCTATCCTGCCGCGTGCGGATCGGGCGCGACGGCCGGGCGCGCGTAACGCTCGCCGAGCCCGCGCGGGCGGTCACTCCCGGACAGTATGCGGTATTTTATTCGGACGAAGCTCTGTCTCGGCGGCGGCGTGATCGCCGAGCGCAAGAAGTCGCCGCGTCCGCTCGGCGATCCGAGCGCGGAGTCTCGTATAATTCTCATCTTTCGCTGGAGGGATCATGACGGACAGCTTCAAGGCAAAGATGACGCTCGACGTGGACAAGCGGAAGTACGAGATTTTCAGCCTCGCGCGCTCTGAAATCCCAGAACGTCGACCGCCTGCCTTTTTCGCTGAAGATCCTCCTCGAGAATCTGCTGCGCTTCGAGGACGGGGTTAACGTGAAGCGCAGCGACATCGAGGCGATCCTCGCCTGGGATCCGAAGGCGGCGCCGCATCACGAGATCGCCTTCACGCCGGCTCGGGTCATCATGCAGGACTTCACCGGCGTGCCTTGCATCGTCGATCTCGCGGCGATGCGCGAGGCCATCGTCAAGCTCGGCGGCGATCCGCAGCGCGTGAATCCGCTCGCCCCGGCGGAGCTCGTCATCGACCACTCGGTGCAGGTCGATGAATACGGCAGCGCGAATTCGCTCGAGCGCAACAACGAGATCGAGTTCGAGCGCAACGGCGAGCGCTACATGTTCTTGCGCTGGGGTCAGACGGCGTTCAGCAATTTCAAGGTGGTGCCGCCGAACACCGGCATCGTGCATCAGGTGAACCTCGAGCGACTGGCGCGAGTGATTTTCGCGCAGGACTCGGGCGGTGTGACGCGCGCATTCCCCGACACGCTGGTCGGAACCGACTCGCATACCACCATGATCAACGGTCTGGGCGTGCTCGGATGGGGCGTCGGCGGCATCGAGGCCGAGGCCGCCATGCTCGGCCAACCGGTCACCATGCTCATTCCCCAGGTGATCGGCTTCAAGCTCACCGGCAGCCTGCCGGCGGGCACGACCGCCACCGACCTCGTGCTCACCGTGACCGAGATACTGCGCAAAAAAGGAGTCGTCGATAAATTCGTCGAGTTCTTCGGCGACGGCCTGAAGGGACTGCCGCTCGCCGATCGCGCAACCATCGCCAACATGTCGCCGGAATTCGGCTCGACCTGCGCCATCTTTCCGATCGATGAGGAAACGATCCGCTATCTCGAGCTCACGGGCCGGGCCCCGGAGCAGATTGCGTTGGTCGAAGCGTATGCGAAAGCCCAGGGGATGTGGCGGGTGGACGGCGCAAAGTCCGCCGACTACACCGACGTCGTGGAGCTCGATCTCGCGCGCGTCGAGCCCTCGCTCGCCGGTCCCAAGCGTCCTCAGGACCGCGTGCCGCTGCGCTCGGCGCAAAGCGTCTACTCCGAGCAGCCTCAAAAAGATGGCCGAGGAGCGCGCACAGAAAAATCCCGGCGCGAGCGGCAAATCGAATGCGGTCATTGCCGGCAAGAGCGCCGAGATCAAGGACGGCGCCGTCCTCATCGCCGCCATCACGAGCTGCACCAACACCTCGAACCCCGCGGTGCTCGTCGCGGCGGGGCTGCTCGCGCGCAAGGCCCGCGCCCTGGGGCTCGAGTCGAAGCCCTGGGTCAAGACCTCGCTCGCCCCCGGCTCGCGCGTGGTCACCGATTACCTCAAGAAGGCCGGCTTGCTGGCGGACCTCGAGGCGCTCGGCTTCTACACGGTGGGGTACGGGTGTACCACATGCATCGGTAATTCCGGCCCCCTGAAGCCCGAAATCTCCGAGGCGGTAAAGGCCGGCGACGTGGTCGCCTGCTCGGTGCTCTCCGGCAACCGCAACTTCGAGGGCCGCGTGCATCCGGAAATCAAGATGAATTTCCTCGCCTCGCCGCCGTTGGTGGTGGCGTACGCACTGGCGGGCAGTCTCGACGTCGATATCACCACATCACCGCTCGGCACCGGCAAGGACGGCAAGCCCGTCTACTTGAAGGACGTCTGGCCGAGCGCCGCGGAGGTCGCGAAGACCATGGGTGCTTCGGTCGACTCCGCCATGTTCACCAAAGGCTACGCCGATGTCTTCCGGGGTGATGAGCGCTGGCGCGGCATCAAGACGCCGGAGGGCAAGATCTACGCCTGGGACGGCAAATCTACCTACGTGAAGAATCCGCCCTACTTCGAGGGCATGAGCATGACGCCCGCCGCGACGGCGGACATCAAGGGCGCGCGGGCGCTCGCGCTGCTCGGGGATTCAGTGACCACCGATCACATCTCCCCGGCAGGCAATATCTCCAAGTCGAGCCCCGCCGCCAAATATCTGATGTCGCAAGGCGTGAGCCCCGCCGATTTCAATTCCTATGGGGCGCGCCGCGGCAATCATGAGGTCATGATGCGCGGCACCTTCGCGAATATCCGGCTGCGCAATCTGCTGCTGCCGGGCACCGAGGGCGGCGTGACGCTGCACATCCCGAGCGGGGAATCCCTGTCGATCTTCGATGCCGCCATGAAGTACAAGGCGGACGGCACGCCGCTCGTGATCCTGGCGGGCAAGGAATACGGCACGGGCAGCTCGCGCGACTGGGCGGCGAAGGGCACCATGCTGCTCGGAGTCAAAGCGGTCATCGCCGAGAGCTTCGAGCGCATTCATCGCTCCAACCTCATCGGCATGGGCGTCCTGCCGCTGCAATTCAAGGAAGGCGAGAACGCACAGACGCTCGGGCTCACCGGCAAGGAGACTTTCGACCTCGTCGGCCTCGATGGCGGCGCCGCAAAGTCGGTGACCGTGGTCGCGCGCGGCGCGGACGGCAAGACGAAGGAATTCCAGGCGCGTCTTAGGATCGACACGCCCAAGGAGCTCGACTACTACCGCCACGGCGGCATTTTGCACTACGTGCTGCGGCAGCTCGCGGGAAGCCGCAAGGCCGCGTAGGCCGCCGGCGCTTCCTAAGGACCGGAGGGGTGGCCGGGCGCCGTCGGCGCGGCGGATGTCGCGCCGATGCTGCCGGCCTCGACCACCACCATCGCCCCCGGATCGAGGTGCGCCCGCACGGCGTGATCGACGGCCTCGCGTGACACACCCTGCACCACCTCGGGATAGCGGTCCAACCAGTCGAGCCCGTAACCGCGCTGCAAGTCGGTGAGGATGACGCTCGCGAGTCCGCCGGTCGTGGACAAGCCGACGAAGTAGCCGCCGACGATGCCTTGCTTGCGCGCTTCGAGCTCACTATCGGTGATGCCGTCGCGCCACCACTGCTCGAGCACTTGTCGGGTCGTGGCGATTCCCCTGTCGAGGAGCGCCGGCGCGAAGGTTGCCGAAATGCTCCACGCGCCGTCCGCGATCGTGTCCGCCGTCACCCCGGCGCCGATCCCATAGGTGAGCCCCTCGCGGTCGCGGACGGTGCCCATCAGACGTCCGGTGAACCCTTGACCGAGAATGGCCGTGCCGACGCGCAGCGGAATCGAATCCGCATCGTGATAGCGCAGCCCGGTGGCTTGTCCCATGATGACCGTCGTGCTCGGCTTGTCCTTGAGGGGCACCTCGAGCGGGCCCGTCCGCTGCGCCTCCCGGGCGGCGATCGCCGGCTCGAGCGGCCGCAGGTAATCCTCACCGCCGCTCCAGCCTGCGAAGTCCTTGGCGATCTCGCGGCGTACCGCCCGATCGCTGACATCGCCCGCGAGGACGAGCGTCATGTGTTTCGGACCGATGTACTTGACGTGAAAGGCCTTGACCTCCTCGAGCGTCGCGGACTGCGCGGCGCTCAGGAACTCCTCGACGGTATGCGGTCGGTTCGGATGTCCCGGCGGAAAGATCGCACGCGCGAAGGCCTCCTGCGCCCGCGCGCCCGTATTCTGCAAGGAGTCCTGCAGCGAGCCGATGAACTGCTGTCGCGCCTTGGCGAACTCCGCCGGCGCGAGGGCGGGCGAGCGCAGCTCGGCGGCCAGGATCGAGAGCACCATGGGCAGGTCTTTCTGCAGGCACTTGGCGCGGATTTCCAGGCTTTGCGTGCCCACGCCGAAGGAGATCGTCGCACCGGCATTCTCCAACCGCTCGGCGATCGCGAATTTGTCGAAGGTGCTCGTGCCGCGGTCGAGCATCATGCCCGTGAGCGTCGGCACGGCGGCATTGCCGGTCCCGGCCATGGCATCGCCCGCGGGCAGCGCACCCATCAGCACGACGACGTCGCGAACGTTCGTGTGGTAGGTCACCACATCGATGCCGGCGGTCTGTGCGCGGTGACCCCTCGCCGCCATGGCACCCGCCGCGGCGGCCGCTCGAGCCATCCCCGCGTGCACGGCGATGGCCATCGCACCGGCCGCGCCGATCCAGCCGATCGAGCGCCGGCGCGCTGAGGTCCTCATGGCTTCTCTCCCGGGGGTTGCGCGTCGTGCGAGGCCGGCACGAACCAGCCGGTGGTGCTCTGACTCTCGTTGAGATACTGCCGCGCGACGCGCTGCACATCGGCCGGGGTCACCTGCTCGACCTTCTGCGGAAATGTCACGTACAGCGTCCAGTCGCCGATCGCGATCCATTCGTTGAGCTCGCTGGCCGCCGCCGCGGTGCCGTCGCGCTTGTAGGCCTCCTCGGCGAGGACTTGCCGGCGCACGCGGGCGATCTCTTGCGCGGTCACCCCGCCGCTCTTGATCTTCTCGACTTCCGCGAGCAAGGCCTGCTCCACTTTCTCGTGCGTCGCGCCGGGTGCGAGCGTGGCATAGAGCGTATGCAGCGACAGATCGTGGCGCAAATCCGTTCCCGAATCCGCGCCCAACGCGAGTCCGGAGTCAACGAGCGCGTGATACAGGCGCGAGCTCTTGCCCGAGCTCAAGATGCCGTCGAGCATCTCGAGCGCGGGCTGATCGGCATCGCGGCCGTTCGGCACCTTGTGCGCAATGATGACCGTCCCGAGCTCGCCGGGCCGCCTCACCACGACGCGGCGCGGCCCGATCTGCGCGGGCTCTTCGGTGTAAATGCTCGGGATGGCCTGCGGCGAGTGCGCATACGCGCCGTAATATTTCATGACCAACGCCAGGGCGGCGGCGGGCTCGACGTCGCCGACCACGCTGACGGTGGCATTGTTCGGCCAATAGAAGGTGTCGTAGAACTCGCGCAGCTTCTCGATCGGCACGTGCTCGATGTCGCTCTTGTAGCCGATGACGGGGTGGTGATAGGGAAGCGCCACGTAGGCTGCCGCCGAGACCTCCTCCATCAAGACCGTGTTCGGATTGTTCTTGCCGCGCTCGTATTCGTTGCGTACCACCGTCATCTCCGCCTGCCGGTCGGACTCGCGCAGCGACAGGTGCCGCATGCGATCGGCTTCGATCTCGACATAGCCGTCCAAAAAGCCCCGCCCGAGGGTGGCGAAGTAATTGGTGCGATCGTACGCGGTGGTGGCATTGAACTGGCCGCCGACGCGCTCGAGGTATTGCTTGATGCTGTGCCCGTTCGCATCATTGAAGCGCTCGCTGCCCTTGAACATCATGTGCTCGAGCAGATGCGTCGCGCCGGTCGTGCCGGTCACCTCGTTGCGCGAGCCCACGCGATAGGTGACTTGAAAGGTCACCACGGGCGCCGAGTGATCGGGCATGACGAGGACATCGAGTCCATTCGCCTCGAGCCGATATTCATCGATCCCGCCGAGCGACTTCACGTAGGTAAAGCCAGGAGCCGCGATTCCACCAGCCGGCCCGGCGCCATGCGCCGCCACCGAGCCGAGCGCGAGCGCCGCTGCCGGAATGAGCCCGCCCACCATCGTTGCCTTCGTCATCGGATCTCCTATTTGCCGCACCCGAACGGCCGGCAGCCCACCGCTCTGGCCCCATGATCTTATCGAACGCAGCGAATTTCGCACGCTCGGCTCGCGCTCGGCCGTGCGCCATCGACGCGAAGAGGACTACCATTGATCCTTGGGTACTCCGATTTACCTGCGAAAGCACCGTGATCGTCCCGTTACCCGGAGCAGGGACACGATGAACAAAACCTCACGTCCGGCACAGCGGCCGATCGAAGAAGTGGCCGCGGCGCGGACCTTCTACGCGAGTATCGGCCAGGATGTCCGTTACTTCTCAGCGCTGTGGCATACATTCAGCGTCGGCCACCTGCTCGCGAACGATTTGGATCGAATCTGTCGGCAGTTTGGCCTGAGCATTGCGGATTTCTACTTGATGGGGGCGTTGCGGATCGACCGGCCGCAGCCACTTCGAGCCACGGATCTCGCGGTCACCCTGCAGGTATCGAATGGCGCCTTGACGGCCCGTGTCGTCAAACTCGGCGAGAAGGGCTTACTGACAAAATCGCCGGTGCCAGGCGATGCGCGCGCCTTTACGTTGCAGCTCAGCCCCGAGGGAGCTGCCCTGGTCGAAGCGATCCATTCGGCGGTTGCGCAAGAATCGCATTTCGTGCGCGAGCTATACCGGCTCCCGGATGCGGATCGTCGAGCGCTTGAACGCATCATGGGAGAGTTGCACGGCCTGCTCGATCGCTTCTCCGCCCATCGCTGATGCTTCAGGGGTCAAACAACTAGCGGCTCTCCCGTCCATGTCTGCGGTTATAAATGCACGAAGAGATATTGCGGGAGGAAGCGCGACCATGGCAACGCAGCCCATGTCTATCGATGGCGGCTTTCGGGCGGTCACGCCTGAGGAGATCGCAAGTTATCGGAAATTCGGCTGGGTCAAGCTCAACCACTTCATTCCGCGCGCGAAGGTCGCCGAACTGCTGGCGATGGCGAAGGATCGAATGGGCGAGAATGGCGACAGAGACCTCCCGCCCGAGGCTTTTACCTACTTCAACCCGCTGACCCTGCGCGGTCTCAAGCATCCGCTGATGGGGCCGATCATCGAGCATTGCGGGCGTGGCGCGCGTGCCTTGATGGCGCGCCGCGCGCGGGTCGGCATTCGCTACTTCACCGATTTCTTCGCGGTCAAACAGCCCACAAAGAAGAAACAGGTAAATCGCGGCGGCGCCGGCGGATCGGACTGGCATCAGGACTACGCGGCCTCGGCCTCGGACAGATCCGGCGGGATGGTATTTTGGACGGCGTTGACCGACATGCTGCCCGAAAAAGGCACGATGGCGTTCCTCAACGGGTCACACCGCTTCGGCGTGATGGGGCACTATGCCACCTACGGCGACGGGAACCTGCTCGATAGCTATCCGGAGCTGCTCGACGAATGCGCCAGCAGCGGCAACCTGACCTACTGCGCGGGGGACGTCACCGTGCATTCCAATCTGACGGTGCATTCGGCCGGAACGAATGTCACAGACGAGCCTCGCTGGACCTACATCGTCATCGTGAACCCCGCCGACGCCTGCTGGAACGGCGGCCCCGCGGATGCCTTCCAGACCGACGGGCTGACGCTCCACAAGGAATTGGATGACGAACGCTTTCCGGTAATTGGCTAGCCCCCGAAAACACACCGACCGGGAGACCACAGTGACAGAAACAGAGCGCCTCGCAGCGATCGAGGCAATCAAACAAGTCAGAGCCCGTTACTGGCGAGGGGTCGACCTTTGTGATGGCAAGCTGGTGCGCTCGGTTCTTGCCGAAGATTGCGAGCTGGACTATCGCGGCTGCTGCACAGACCCGCAGACGAACGTCGATCATCTACCGGCAATGAACGTAACGCTGCGCGGCCGTGACGGGTGGATATCCGATGGTATGGCGCGCTTCGGCATCGTCAGCGTGCATCAAGGCCATCAGGCGGAAATCGAAATCACCGGCCCGGACGCGGCAAACGGAATCTGGGCCTTTACCGATCGCATGTTCTTCCCCGCCGGCGGGGGCATATCACGCCTGACCGGTTATGGCTTCTATCACGAGACCTACGTCAGGGTGGGCAAAGCCTGGCAAATCAAGACGACGCGCATCTCCCGCATCAGGGTGGAGGTGGAATAGCGCAAGCGCAAAATGGCGGCGGCATCCGGCGCGCTCCCCTGGTCGCTTTTATTTCGAGATATCTCCTTTAAGTTGTTGTAATATATAAAACTTAAATGGATCGACCCGAGCCCGACCTCGCCCCGCCCGCCGCACCGCGCGCCGTGGCGCTTTTCGATCTCGATGGCACGCTCACCTATCGCGACACGCTCCTGTCGTTTCTCACCGGTTATCTTGCGCGCCATCCGGCACGCCGCTCGCGGCTGTGGCCGCTAATTCCCGCGCTCCTCGTGTACGCACTCGGCGGAGGCGATCGCGGGCGGCTGAAATCGCAGGCCATCCAAGCGGTGATGGGCGGCGAGCCGCGCGCCTCGATCGAGGCCTGGGCCGAGCAGTTCGTCGCCGATCTGCCGGGCAACGGGGCGTTTCGCGCCGGGGGGCTCGCGGCGCTCGAGGCGCACCGCACGGCGGGCGATGTGCTGGTGCTCCTGTCCGCAAGCCCCGATCTGTATGTTCCGCTGATCGGACGGCTGCTGCGCTTCGACCGGACCGTATGCACGGAGGTGGCCTGGAACGGCAACCGGCTCGATGGACGCTTGCGCACCGCGAACCGGCGCGGCGAGGAGAAAGTTCGCTGCCTCGCGCTGCTGCGCGAAGAATTCCCGCACGCGACCGTGACCGCTTACGGCAACAGCGCGTCGGATCTGCCGCACCTCGCGCGTGCCGATCGGGCGCTGCTCGTCAACGGCAGCACGGCGGCGCGGCGCGCCGCGATGCGCCGCGGCATCCCCACGGCGAGACTGGCGTTAGGGGCCGGCGCGCCCCGCTAGCGCTCGACGGTTTGCAGAGACCCGTGAAGCTTCAACAGCAGCGCCTCGGTGCTCGGCCAATCCATGCACGGATCGGTGATGGAGACACCATACTCGAGCGTGCTCAAGTCCTTCGGGATCGGCTGACTGCCCGCCTTCAAGTGGCTCTCGAGCATCAGACCCACGATGGAGCGGCTGCCGTCGACGATCTGCACGACACAGTTCTCGGCGACCAGCGGCTGCAGGCTCGGGTCCTTGTTGGAATTGCCGTGGCTGCAATCGACCACGATGTTGGTCGGCAGATTGGCCTGCGCGAGCTGCCGCTCGGCGAGCGCGATGCTGACCGCATCGTAGTTCACGCGCCCACCGCCGCCGCGCAGCACGATGTGGGCATGCGGGTTGCCGCGCGTACGGAACACCGCCGACTGGCCCTGCTGCGTGATGCCCAAGAAGTGATGCGGGTGGCGCACCGACTCGAGCGCGTTGATCGAGGTGGCGAGCGCGCCGTCGGTGCCGTTCTTGAAGCCCACGGGCGTCGACAAGCCGCTCGCCATCTCCCGGTGCGTCTGCGATTCCGTGGTGCGCGCGCCGATGGCGGTCCAGGTGATGAGCTCGGAGAGGTACTGAGGCATGATGGGATCCAGCGCTTCGGTGCCCGCCGGCAAACCGAGCTCGGCCACGTATAGAAGCAGCTCGCGCGCGAGCAGGATCCCTTTCTCGATGTGAAAGGAATCATCGAGATCCGGATCGTTGATGAGCCCCTTCCATCCGACGGTGGTGCGAGGCTTCTCGAAATACACCCGCATGATGAGCAACAGCGTCGGGGCCACGCGATCGGCCAGCTCCTTCAGGCGCCCCGCATATTCTCGCGCAGCGGTGACGTCGTGAATGGAGCACGGTCCGACCACCACGAACAGCCGGGGATCGCGCCGCTCGAGGATGGCGCGCACGGCCTCACGGCCGCGCAGCACGGTCTCGGCGGCGCGCGCGGTGAGCGGCAGGCGGCGCTTGACCTCTTCGGGAGTCGCCAACAAGTCGCTCGATGCGACGTTGACGTTCTGCAATCTGTCTTGGAATTCTGCCACTCGCTGCCCGCCTACATGGACGTTCTGATGGTCCAAAGCTCAGGAAAAAACTTCAAATCGAGCGCCTTGGTGAGATACGACACACCGCCCGTGCCGCCGGTGCCGCGCTTGTAGCCGATGATGCGCTCGACGGTCTTCACGTGCGTGAAGCGCCACAGCTGGAATTTGTAATCGAGGTCGACGAGCCGCTCAGCCAGCTCGTACAGATCCCAGTCCTTGACCGAGTTGTGGTACACGCTCAGCCACGCCGCGGCGACCTGCTTGCTTGCCTGATAGGGCTGGGTGAAGTCCCGGTCGATCGCCTCCGCCGGCACGTCGAGGCCGCGGCGGCTCAGGAGGCGCAGCACCTCGTCGTACAAGCTGGGAGCTTTGAGCGCGCGCTCGAGCAGCTCGTAGGTCGGCGGATCGGCCCGGAACACCTCGATCAGATCCGCATTCTTGTTGCCGATCAAAAACTCGAGCAGCCGGTACTGCGCCGATTGAAATCCCGAGGAGCGGCCGAGCGTATTGCGAAACGCGGAGTAATCGTAGGGCGTGATCGTCGCGAGCACATCCCAGGTCTGCAGCAGCTGCTGCTGGATGGTGGAGACCCGCGCGAGCATCTTGAACGTCGGTCCCAGATCGTCGCGGCGGACGCAGTCGATGACCGCGTTGAGCTCGTGCAGGCAGAGCTTCATCCACAGCTCCGACACCTGATGAATCACGATGAACAGCATCTCATCGTGCTGGTACGACAGCGGGCGCTGCGCATCGAGGAGCTTGTCGAGCCCGAGATACTGGGAATAGCTCAAGGAATCCTTGAGGTCCCAGTGGACCTCCTCGTCGCTTACGTCGACGAACGGCCTGACCGCGGGCTCATCCTCGCTCATGGCTAACTTCCGAATACCCACAACGGCACCGTCCGCCAGCCGGCGAGCAGCTCCCGGTCAAGCCGGCGGTAGTCCGGCTCGAGGCTCTGCACCAGCCGCCAGAAGTTCGGGGAGTGATTCATGTGCTTGGTGTGCGCAAGCTCGTGGATGAACAAGTAGCGCACCACCTCGGGCCGCAGGAACACCAGCGAGCAGTTCAGACTCACCGTGCCGCGCGTCGAGCAGCTGCCCCAGCGCGTGCGCTGGCAGCGGATGACCACGCGCTCGACGGAATAATTCAAATCGCGCGCAAGTTGGAAGAGCGGCGGCGCCAGACGCTCCTGCGCCGCCTGCTTCAGCCATTCCTTGAGCTTCAGGCGCGCCTGCTCGGTGTCGGGCGCGCGCACCATGAGCCGCGAGCCCTCGAGCGATAGCTCACGCCGAGGCGCCGTTTGCCATTCGACCTCGAAACGCTCGGCGGTATAGGAGAAGTCGATGCGCGCGGGCACGGACGCGGCGGGCTCGGCGAAGCAGCGCATGGCCGCCACCTTGCGATCGATCCATGGGGTGAAGCGTTGTACGAAGTCGTGCACCGCGCGTGCCTTCACGCCCACCGGAACGACGATTTCCACCCGTCCGCCGACGTGCACGCGCGCCGTGAGCCGCCGCGCGCGTGCGCTCACGCGCACCGCGAACGCGCCGCCCGAGCTGCGCGTCTGAAACAGCGACAGTTGGGTTCCCTCTGGCTTCATCGCGGCGAATGATAACAGGTTGGCGCCGCTCCAGGCGGGGGGCCGACTAGCGCCGGACCAGCGTCGCCAGTTGTTTTTGCGCCGCTTTGTAATCGGGTGCGACGATCAGCGATTTCTCGATCCAGTTGCGCGCGCCGAGCACATCGCCGTGCGCCTCGAGCTGCACGCCGAGCGCGAGGTAAGCCTCCGCATGACCCCACCCCGGCACATCGTTGCGCGTGGCGGAGGTCTGCTCGAACAGCTGCGCCGATTCCTTGAGTTGCGCGAGAGCCCGTTGATTTTCCGGCGAGTTCGGCTTCGATTTCGACAGGCCGTCCATGGCGAGCAGATAGAGCACGCGCGGGTTGCGCGGCGCGAGCGCGAACGCGGACTTCAGCCGCTCATCCTGCCGGGACCGAAGCACCACCGCCTCGAGGTGCCGCTCCTTCGCGAGCTCCCCGTAGCAGGCGGACTGCAAGGCGAGCGCCTCCGGCGATTTGACATCTTGCTCGAGGATGGGCTTCAGCTGATCGATGCACTCCGCGAATGCCGGGGCCGCGGCCTTCGGGCGCTTCTGCTCGGCCAGCAATCCGAACCGGTACTGCGCGTGCGCCAGATGGTAGCGAAGCGCCGCATCCGCCCCGCCCGCCTTGACCTGATTGCCGAGATTTTGCACGAGGTTCGCGAGCTCGTTGAGATCCTCGGTCTCATAGGCGTAGAGGATTTGTGCCTGCAGGTCCCCGCCTTCCTGCGCCAGGAGCGGCGCCGCAGCCCACGGCGACACGACGGACAGCAGCAGCACCAGCCTCAAACCCCTCGCTCCTCGCATACCTGCGATCTCCCGGAAAGCCGCGTGTACGATACGGGGCGAAGATATCACAACGAGGTGGCGGTTCTTGGCGCACGCATTGGTCGACATCGGGGCAAACCTGACGCACTCGAGCTTCGCCGCGGACTTAGATTCCGTGATCGCGCGCGCCATCGACGCCGGTGTCGCCCGCCAGGTGGTGACCGGCACGGACCTCGAGAGCTCACGCGCCGCCGCCGAGCTCGCCGCCCGACATCCGCAGATGCTTTGGAGCACCGCCGGCGTGCACCCGCATCACGCCGCGGGCTTCGAGCCGGCGCACCGCTCGGATTTGCAAGCGCTTCTCGAGATGCCGAGCGTGGTGGCCGTCGGCGAATGCGGTCTCGATTACTTCCGGGATTTCTCGCCGCGGCCTGCGCAGCGGGCGGCATTCGTCGCGCAACTCGAGATCGCCGCGGCGGCGAAGAAGCCGGTGTTCCTGCACCAGCGGGACGCGCACGAGGATTTCACCGCGATTCTCACCGAGCACCGCGCGGCGCTCGTCGGCGGGGTGGCGCACTGCTTCACGGGAGGGCCCGCCGAGCTCGAGGCGTACCTCGAGCTCGAGTTGTCCGTCGGCATCACCGGTTGGGTCTGCGATGAGCGCCGGGGCGGAAGTTTGCGCACGGCCGTGCCGCGCATCCCGCGCAGCCGGCTGTTGATCGAGACCGACGCCCCGTACCTCCTGCCGCGCGACCTCTCGCCGCCGCCGAAGTCGCGCCGCAATGAGCCCGCCTACCTTCCGCATATCGCCCGTACGGTGGCGGAGCTGCGTGCGGAGTCGTTCGATGGCGTCGCCGACGCGACGACGCAGAACGCCGAGCGCCTGTTTGGATTGGGACCGTCCGCCTAAAGATTGGTAAAGAGGTGCGGACTCGGTTTGAGCTGCGCCACCACCCGGCTCCAGATCTCCGCGGATGACTCGAGCGAGGCCGATCCTTTGAGGCTGCGGTCGACCTTTGGAAATTCCACCTCGATGCCGTCGAGCATCATGACGTACTTGGGCATGCCCTTCGTGAACTTGCCGATGTTCGAGAACAGGAGCCGTCCCTCGACCGGATAATCGCCGACGAGCGCTTTCACGGCGGCGATACGGTCATAGAGTGCGGGCTGCGGGTTGTCGAACGTGAAGCGGCGGCGGCCGATCACGGTCCAATCGCTCATCTGATCGCCCCCGAAGATCAAACCCGCGACGCGACGCGTGTCGAGCACCAGCAGCCCTCGGGGCGTCAGCAGCAAGTGGTCGATATGGATATACCCGCCCATCCCGTCGGGAACCAGCACCTGATGGGCGGACTCGTAGGCAATCCGGTCCAACCGCGCGAGGAGCTGCTTGCGGCGCGCCCGGCGCTGGTAGGCGCCCACGGCCATATAGCCGCCGACTCCGACGACGACGACCGCGATTCCGGCCGCGATCCATTGCGGCTCTATGTTGAGGTCGGTCATTGGATCGCCGCGGCCAGCGCCTCGAGCGAGGGCGGCAGGTCCTGAACGTGCTGCGGCAGTGCGAGAAGCCTCGCCAGCGCCGGCGGCACGTCGACCGCGGTACCGATGATCGGCTCCACGATGTCGTTGAATTTGGCCGGATGCGCGGTGGCCACCACGATCCACGGGTTGTCACGCCGTTCGCGCTCGCTCAGACGCTGGTAGACCTCCGCAGCGGTGGCCGTGTGCGGGCACCATTCGCGTCCAAATCGCATGAAGTCCTCTCCGATTCTTCGGCGAATTGTAGCGTCATCGACGCTCTGCGCGCTCAAGTGTCCGGTCAGCGCCTCGAAGTTCGGGTACAGGGTGCGGACCCGCTCCATGTTGCTGGGATTGCCGACATCCATCGCCGAGGCGAGCGTCTGCACGCTCGGACGGGGCCGCCACTCGCCGTCGCGCAGGAAATCCGGGACGGTGCGATTGGCGTTGTGCGCCAGAACGATGCGTTCGATGGGGAACCCGAGGGCACGGGCCCACATGGCGGCGAAGGCGTTGCCGAGATTTCCGGCGGGAATGACGTAGGAGGCCTTCTTGCCGGTGGCACGCTCGACCTCGAGGCTCGAGGCGACGTAGTACACCATCTGCGGGAGCAGGCGGCCGACGTTGATGCTGTTCGCCGAGCTGAAATGATGGCGGGCGCGCAGCCTCGGATCCATGAAGGCTTCCTTCACCAGCCGCTGGCAGTCATCGAAGGTCCCGCCGATGCGCAGGGCGGTCACGTTCTCATCCCAGCAGGTGAGCTGGTGCTCCTGGCGGGAGCTCACGAGACCCTTCGGATAGAGAATGACGATCCGCACCCAGGGCCGGCGGTGGAATGCGGCGGCGACGGCGCCCCCGGTATCGCCGGAGGTCGCGACCAGAATGGTCATGGGGGGCTCCGCCGGCGATTGCGAGCGCTCGAGCGTCTCGGCCAGAAAGCGCGCGCCGAAATCTTTGAACGCCGCCGTCGGGCCGTGAAAAAGCTCGAGCACGAACAGCGGGTCGGGACACTTGTCCACCGCGGTCGTCGGCGCGGGAAAATCGAGCGCCGCCTCGGCGATCTGCGCAAGCTGGGGCCGCAGCCGATCGCCATCGAAGAATCCGTCGAGCGCGGCGCGTGCAATCTCGGGCAGGCGCGTCAGATGCGCAAATGCACCCGGATCGACATGCGGCAGCCGCGTCGGCACATACAGGCCGCCGTCGGGCGCGAGCCCCTGGCGGATCGCTTCGCTCAAACTGACAAGCGGGGCGCCGTTGCGCGAGCTCGAGAATTTCAGCGCCGGCATCAGCTGCTCACCACGCGGGCACCCGGGTTGTCGATCGAGGAAATCCAGGAGTCGGATTTGAGATCGTGGTTCAAGAACGCGGAGATCATCGCGGCGCGCACCGCTTCGGTATGCGGCAGCTCCGCCCACGCGAAGATGGCGGGCCCGGCTCCGGAGATCGAGCAGCCAAGCGCGCCGGCCGCCATGGCGCTGCGCTGCACGTCCTTGAAGCCCGGAATCAGATTCTGGCGCTGCGGCTCGATGATCACATCGTTGAAGGACTCGCGGATCATGTCGAGGTCGTTCGAATAGCAGCCGCTGATGAATCCGGCGAGATTTGCGCTCTGCCACACGAAATCGGAGCGGGTCACGTCGCTTTTGAGCACCGCGCGCGCCTCGCGCGTCCCCAAATGCATGTGCGGATGCACCAGCACGCAGCGAAGCGAGCGCGGCACGGGAATTTGCTTGACTCGCGGATGATCGATGCCGACGGTGAGCACCAGGCCGCCATACAGACACGGGGCGATGTTGTCGACGTGTGCGGATCCGCTCGCGACAATCTCTCCCTCCATCGCGAACTTGAGCAGCCGCAGCAGCGGCAACGGGCGCTCGATCAGACGCGTTCGCCGCAACCACCGCCGCCACGGCGGAGGCCGCCGAGCCGCCCATGCCGGAGGCGAGCGGAATGCCCTTGTCGATCTCCATCTCGAAACCGTATTCGAGTTTGAGCGCCGCCTGCATCGCCTGAACCGCCCGGCCGGCCGTATTGCTCTTCGGGTCCACGGGCAAGTTCCCGGCGATCCCTTTGACGGCGCCGATTCGCACGGTCGGCTCATCGATTCGTTTGAGCCGGATCCGATCGCCGACGGACTCGATCGTGTGTCCCAGAATGTCGAAGCCGATTCCGACGTTGGCGACCGTGGCGGGTGCGAATGCGGTGACCTCGTTCTGCATCGGGCTTCGCGCTCTACAGATGCGCGCCGAGATAAGCCGATAAGCGCAAAAGGTCCGAGAACACGCCACCGGCCGTCACCTCAGGCCCTGCTCCCGGACCTTGCACGATGAGCGGATTGTCGCAATAGCGTCGCGTCGCATAGCGCACCACGTTGTCGGTGAGCGCAATGTTGGCAAAGGCGTGCTTCGAGTCGAGACGCGTGAGCCCCACCGTCGCCCTGCCGTGCGCATCCACGCGGCCCACGTAGCGAAGTACCTGCCCCTCGGCCTGCGCCTCCTTGAGGAGGCCGGCCATCATCCCGTCGAATTCCGGCAGCCGGCGCATGAACTCCTCGGCGCTGCAGCCATCGAGCGCCTGCGGCACGAGGCCCTGGACCTCGACGTCGGACATCTCGAGCGTCAATCCCATCTCGCGTCCGAGGATGATCAGTTTGCGGGCGACATCCATGCCCGACAGATCGTCGCGCGGATCAGGCTCGGTATAGCCTTTTTGTTTGGCCGCGAGGACGATCGAGGAGAATGACTCGCTGCCGTCGAACACGTTGAAGAGGTACGCAAGCGTGCCCGAGAAGATGCCCTCGATCCGGAGGATCTCATCGCCCGTCTCGCGCAGATCGCGCAGCGTGTGAATGACCGGCAAGCCGGCACCGACCGTCGCCTCGTACAGATAATGCGTGCCGGCGGCGCGCGCCGCCTCCTTCAGGGCGCGGTAGGCCGGCAGCGCGCCGCTGTTCGCCTTCTTGTTCGGCGTCACCACGTGGATGCCGCGGGCGAGCCAGTCGCGGTAGCGGCTCGCCACCTCCGCGCTCGCCGTGCAATCGATCATGACGGTGTGCGGAATGTAGTCGGCCTCGGGCATGCGCCGCGAACTTGTCCAGGTCGAGCGGCTCGCCCTTCTGCTCGAGGAGCGCGGGCCAATTGGCGAGATCGATGGCGCTCTCGGCGAGCAGCATGCGCGTGGAGCTCGCGATGCCGCGCACTCGCAGATCGAGATTCAGCGCTCGCAGACGCTGCACCTGGCTTGCGATCTGCGCGAGCAGCACGCGTCCGACGGTGCCCGGACCGATCAGCCCGATGGAGAGGGTGTTCGGCGAGAGATAGAACGCGGCGTGCACCGCCCGCAGCGCCTTGGCGGCGACCTTGCCGTCGACCACCAGCGAGATGTTGCGTTCCGAGGCGCCTTGCGCGATGGCGCGCACGCTGATCGCCGCATCGCCCAGCGAGTTGAACACCTTCGCCGCCACGCCATGCGCTCCGGCCATGCCGTCACCGACGACCGCCAGAATGGCGAGGTCGCGCGCCACGTCGACGTGCTGAATCTGGCCATCGCGCAGCTCCGAATCGAAGGCGCGGCGGACCGCCTCCTCGGCGCGCTGTGCCTGAGCGGCCGGAACGGCAAAGCAGATCGAGTGCTCGGAGCTGCCCTGCGAGATCAGAATGACCGAGATGCCCGCATCGCGCAGGGCACCGAACAGCCGGTGCGCGGTGCCGGGAACCCCGATCATCCCCGCACCCTCGAGGTTCACCAACGCCACCGGATCGATGGTCGTGATGCCTTTCACCTTGAGCGCCGACTTAGGATTTGCGCAGATCAGGGTGCCGACCTTCTCCGGCGAGAAGGTGTTGCGGATCCAGATGGGAATGTCACGCGCGACCGCGGGCTCCATGGTCTGCGGATGGATCACCTTGGCACCGAAGTAGGCGAGCTCCATGGCCTCGTTGTAGGAAAGCTGATCGATCGTCTGCGCGTTGGGCACGAGGCGCGGGTCGGCCGAGAGCACACCGTCCACATCGGTCCAGATGATGATCTCGGGGGCCTTGAGGAGCGCTCCGAAAATGGAGCCGGAAAAATCGCTCCCATTGCGCCCGAGGGTCGTCTGAATGCCGCTCGTGGTGGTCGCGATGAACCCGGTGACGATGAGCCGTCCGCGAAATCCCGCCGGCACGCGGGCGGCGAGGTTGCGCTCGCTCTCGGCCCATTGCACCGTCGGTCCGAGCGGGCCCCATTCGACGATGATGACCTCGCGGGCATCGATCCAGAGCACTTCGCCTTCGATGCGGCCGCGCTCCCGCAGAAAGGGCGCGAACAACCGGGTCGACCAGATCTCGCCATACCCCGCGATCACGTCGCGCATCGAGTAGGTGGCGGCGCGAATGAGGCGCACGGTCTGCAGCACCCCGGCGATGTCCTTGCAATCGCGGGCGAGCTGCATGCAATAGGTCTCGCAGGCGGGCGCCGACAACAGCTCGGCCGCGAGCTTCTCGTGACGCTTCCACAGATCCTCGATGGCGCCCGTCACGTCCCCGTCGGGGCGCTCGGCGAGGCTCACGGAATTGAGCAGCGCGTCGGTGACTCCGCGGCAGGCGGATAGGACGACGGCCTCGCGTGGATTCGCAGAGGCTTCGAGGATGTCGGCGACGCGCCGGAAGCAATTCGCATCCGCGACGCTCGACCCGCCGAATTTGTGCACGATCCACTTATCCATACTTCACACACGCTCAACCGCTGGAGCGTGATTCCTAGCGTCCTATAATGATGATTTGGCGGGCGGCTACCGCTAGACAGCCCGGAACTTTAATCGCACGGCGGCCGGGGTAGCAAGCGCCAAGCTGTGAAATAGCCTGCGAACCTTACGATCGGCGCGAGGCCCCCTCGCCTCCGCGCTTGGCGCGGCTCTTCGTTCTCGTTCCGGAGCCCGATTTGGGGAGCCCGGTGTGCTGGGTGCGGAACGGCCGCGCGGCCGTGCGCGATGCAACCGGCTGGTAGGCCGGAATCAGGTGATGCTTGCCGTTGCCGATCAGATCGGCGCGTCCCATGCGCCGCAACGCCTCGCGCAGGAGCGGCCAGTTCTGCGGATCGTGATAGCGCAAAAAGGCCTTGTGCAGGCGCCTTGCGCGAGTGCCCTTCGGAATGACGACTTCCTCGCTGTTGCGCGCGATCCGTCTCAACGGGTTCTTGCCTGAGTGATACATCGCGGTCGCCGTGGCCATGGGTGAGGGCAGGAATGCCTGCACTTGATCGGCACGGAACCCGTTTTTCTTGAGCCACACGGCGAGCTCCAGCATGTCGATGTCGCGCGTGCCGGGGTGTGCGGCGATGAAATAGGGAATGAGATACTGCTCCTTGCCGGCCGCCTTGGAGTACTTGTCGAACAGTTCCTTGAACCGGTAGTAGGCACCGACGCCCGGCTTCATCATCTTCGACAGCGGGCCCTCGCCGATGGCCTCGGGCGCGATCTTGAGGTAGCCGCCCGTGTGGTGAGTCGCGAGCTCCTTCACGTACTCGGGCGACTCGACGGCCAGGTCGTAGCGCACGCCCGAGGCGATGAGCACTTTCTTGATGCCCTTGAGCGCGCGCGCACGGCGGTACAGATCGATGAGCGGCGCGTGGTCGGTATTCAAGTTCGGGCAGACGCCGGGATAGACGCACGAGGGCCGCCGGCAGGCGGTCTCGATGGCTGCACTCTTACAGTGCAGGCGATACATGTTCGCGGTCGGGCCGCCCAAATCCGACACGACGCCGGTGAAGCCCGGCGTAGTATCGCGGATGGTCTCGATCTCGCGAATCACCGAATCCTCCGAGCGGCTCTGGATGATGCGGCCTTCGTGCTCGGTGATCGAGCAGAAGGTGCAGCCGCCGAAGCATCCGCGCTGAATCGATACCGAGAACCGGATCATGTGATAAGCCGGGATGCGCTCGCTGCCGTAGGAAGGATGGGGGCGGCGCGCATAGGGCAGCTCGTAGATCGCATCCATGTCGGCCGTGCTCAAAGGAATCGGCGGGGGGTTGACCCAGAGCTCCGCGTTGCCGTGGCGCTGCACCAGCGCGCGCGCATTGCCGGGATTGGATTCCAGATGCAGGATTCTGGAAGCGTGCGCGTACAGCACGGGGTCCGCGCTCACCTGCTCGAACGAGGGCATGCGAATGACGCTGCGCTCGCGCTGTGCATTCGGCACTTTGCGAAAAAATTTCACCACCTGGGGCGCGGGCGGCTTTGGCGGGGCAGCGGTCGTGGGGGCGGCGGCGGGCGGCGCGGTGTGCGCCGCCGCGAGGCGCGCGCCCTCATCGGCGTAGGGATCGCTCGGCGGGGAGAGCGGGCCGGGCGTTTCGAGCTCGGTCGAATCGATCTCGATCCAATCGGCGGGCACCGCCCGGCGCATGAGCGCGGTGCCGCGCAAGCCGGTAATGCTCGGCATCGGCTCGCCCGCATCGAGGCGTTCGGCGAGCGCGACGATTTGTCGCTCGGCGTTGCCGTACACGAGCAAATCGGCCTTCGCGTCCACCAGGACGGATCTGCGCACCTGTTCCGACCAGTAATCGAAATGCGCAATGCGGCGCAGGCTCGCCTCGATCCCGCCGATGACGATGGGCGTGGTCTTGAACGCCTCGCGCAGCCGCTGCGAATACACGATGACGCAGCGATCGGGACGTTTGCCGGCCATCCCGCCGGGTGTGTAGGCATCGTCGCTGCGAACGCGACGGTCCGCCGTATAGCGATTCACCATCGAGTCCATGTTGCCGCCGGTCACCCCGAAGAACAGACGCGGCGCGCCGAGCCTCGCGACATCCTGTGCATCACGCCAGCCGGGCTGCGCGATGATGCCCACCTTGAAGCCGCGCGATTCGAGCACGCGCCCGATGATGGCCATGCCGAAGCTCGGATGATCGACGTAGGCATCGCCGGTCACGATGATGACATCGCACTGGGACCAGCCGAGCGCGTCCATCTCGGCCCGCGTCGTGGGCAGAAAGGGTGCCGCCGGCCGAGGTGCGGCGGCCGGCGCAGGAGCCGCCGTTGCAGGCGCGGGCGATGCGAGGAGCGGCTGCGCACTCGAGGATAGACGGCTGGACATGGTCGGCCGATCAGCCGATGTCGATCGGGATGTAGATCTGTGCATCCTCGCGTTGAATCAGCAGCGCCACGGTATGCCCGGCCCGGGCCACCTCGCGCTTGAGATCCGCCACGGTCGAGACGCCCGAGCCGTTCACGCCGAGCACCACATCGCCCGCCTGAAGACCCGCCGCGAGCGCAGGACCCGAGACGTCTTCGACGACGAGCCGGCCGCGCGTGTGCAGCTCCTTCTGCTCGCCCGGATCGAGCGGTCTTACGGCGAGGCCGAGGGCGCCGCCGCTGTCCTGGCCGCCATTGCGCGCCGCCTGGGGCGGTGTGTCCTCGAGCAGCACGGTTTTCACGCTCACTCCGTGAGCTTGCGATCGTGCCACACGCCGAGGTGGGCCTCGCTGCCGGGCGGCAGCTGCGAGATGACGCTCGGCAGATCATAGGAATGGTCGATGTTCCGGCCGTTCACGCTGGTGATGACATCGCCCGGCTTCAAGCCCGCGCGCTCGCCCGGTCCCTGCGGCTCGACGGCACTGATCAGGGCGCCATGCGGAGTCTCAAGCCGAAGGTGAGCGCGAGCTGCTGGCCGATGTCCTGCACGGACACGCCGATGCGGCTGCGATTCACCTTGCCGTTCTTCATCAGCTGGTCTCGGACGTTCAAGGCGATATCGATCGGAATCGCGAACGACATGCCCATGTAACCGCCGGTGCGGCTGTAGATCTGCGCATTGATGCCGACCACCTCGCCTTCGAGGTTGAACAGCGGGCCGCCGGAGTTGCCGGGATTGACCGCGGCGTCGGTCTGGATGAAGGTGACGAAGGAGCTGCCGCTGTCATCGGGCAGCGGTCGTCCGACGGCGCTGATGACTCCCGCGGTGACGCTGTTGTCGAAGCCGAACGGTGAGCCGATGGCGATGGCCCACTGCCCCGGACGGATTTTCGACGGATCGCCGAAGCGCACCACCGGCAAACCGGTTGCCGGTATCTTGATGAGGGCGACGTCGCTGCGTTTATCGACGCCGATCACCTTCGCGCGAAACTCGCGCCGGTCGGTCAATTTGACCGTGACCTCGGACGCATCCGCCACGACGTGGGCGTTGGTGAGCACATAGCCGTCCGGCGTCACAATGAAGCCCGAGCCGATGCCGTGCGCCGGTGGCATGTGCTCGGGACTCGGCATCTGAAAGCGATGGAAGAATTGCGACAGCGGATCCTCATCGCCGCCGCCCTCCTCGCTGCCGCCCGCAGCGCCGAGCTTTTGCGGCTTCTCGACGACGCTGATGTTGACGACGGCCGGGCCGTTTTCGGCCACGAGACCCGAAAAGTCGGGCAGTCCCGTCACGCGCGCAGGGTTCGGGGCCGTCGCCGGGGCAGGGATCGCCGTAGGAGCCGGCGCATCCCCGGCGTCGGCGTTCGAGCGCTGGTGGGTCACGACGACCACGAAGATGCCGGCCACCGCCGCGAGCGACCAGGTTCTAACGCTTCCCATGGCAATATGTCCTCTCATACGTGTTCCCGCGCCCTTGACTGCAGACCTCGAGTTGAGGTCATCGTTTCAATTTTCCAGGTTTTTGGACCTTCCTACCCATGTTTTTGCGCCAAATGGGCACAAAAATGTGAAATCCCGACGTGCCAGCCCGGCGCGGCGCGGCTAGGCTGAGGTTCCTTGAACGTATAGACCCTCCGTTTATGCCCGATGCAACCGGTCCCGTGCTGTTGGTGGTGGGCGGCGACGCCAAGCGCCTGCAGTGGCTGAACCATCATGTAACCAGCCATTGGCCGAGCGCCCAGGTGACCACCGCACCCAGCGCCGACGCGGCGTCCCTTGCCCGGTTCGTCCAGGAGCGCGCCCCGGACGCGGTGATCCTGCAAATCGACTTCAGCAACGAGGCGCTCGCCAGCATGGGCCTGAGCCACCTCACCCAAATGCTGCGCGCGCAGCCCACCGTCCACTGCATCATACTCGCCGAGCACGGAAGCGAGCTGTCGGCGGTGAGAGCGCTCAAATGTGGCGCGAAGGACTACCTGCCGCTCGCGCGCGTCACGCGCGACCTTCTCCTCAAGGCGGTCACCGAGGCCTGCGCCAAGCAAGGCACCGCGGCGCTCGCCTCGGATGCGCTGCTGACGCCCGCGGAGGATACCCCCTCGATCAAGGTACCGGGTTACAGCATCGTCAAGGAAATCGCGACCAGCAACTTCTCCTCGGTGTACCTCGCCCGCAGCGAGCGGCTGCGGCGCAACATCGTGCTCAAAGTCATGAGCCGGGGGACCACGCAGCGCGAGATCGATGACGGCGAGCGCTTTCAGCGCGAGTACGAGATCATCTCGAGCATCGCTCACCGCGCCATCGCGGAAATCTACGACTTCGGCGCATTGCCTCAGCATCAGTACCTCGCCATGGAGTACATCCCTTGCGGGGACCTGCGCGACCGGCTGCGAAATCCGATGAGCATCGACGAGAGCCTGTACTACCTGCGCACGATTGCCGAGGCGCTGCGGGTCATCCATGTATTCGGTATTCTGCACCGGGATCTGAAGCCGGCGAACGTGATGCTGCGCGAGGACAACTCGCCCGTGCTCATCGATTTCGGCCTCGCCCGCCGCTCGGTCGAGATCGGCACGACGAGCGTCGGCCAGGTGCTCGGCTCGCCCTACTACATCAGCCCCGAGCAATCGCAAGGCTTCAAGGTGGATGCTCGAACCGACCTGTACAGCCTCGGCGTGATGTTCTTCGAGATGCTCACCGGTCATCGGCCCTATATCGGCAAAAGCGCCATGGAGATCATGGAGCAGCATGCGACCGCGGCCGTTCCCCGGTTGCCGTCCCACGTCGCCCTGCAACAGGCGCTGGTGGACCGGTTGATGGCGAAGAACCTTTCCGAGCGCTACACCTCCGCGGATGAGCTGCTCGCGGACCTCGGGCCGCTCGTCGCCGCAGTCGCCTGAGTGTGACGCACGTCACGTTCGCCCGTCCCCTGCCGCGCCATATGTAAAAATTACTGCAAAGCTGTGATCTTGCTCCTGTGCGCCGCGCCCCGCGTTTGGCACGCTGGATGAGACATGTTCATCTCACGGAAACAGTACGAGCGCGAAAAAGCGGAGCTCGTCAGCGCCGGCAATCGCATCACGGACGCGATCCTCAAAAACGCGGACGAGGGGCTGTTCATTCTCGATGCGCGCAATCGCGTGCTGCCGCAAATCTCCGCCTCGCTCGCGCGACTGTTCCGCCGCGAGGACTTCGCCAACCTGACGTTCGAGAAGCTGCTCGCACCCGTGGTAACCGCCAAGGTGCTGAGCGTGGTGCGCAGCTACATCGCGCTCCTCATCACCGAGCCCGCGCCCATCCCGAACCCGCTCGGCGATGTCGAGGTCCGCCTGCCCAAGGGCGATGGGTCCTTCGACGCGGCGCACTACTCGTTCGATATCTGCCCCTTCGAGATGGCGCCCGAGCAGCGCGCGTGGCTCGTGCGCGTCACCGACATCACGCTCAAGGTGCAGACCGGGCGTGAGCTCGAGGATCTGCGCGTGCAGCTGCAGACCCAGGGCGAGATCCTGCGCAGCGTGATGCATGCGGGCGCCCAACGCTTTGCGGCATTGCTGCATCGAGCCGACGCCTCGATGAAGACCATCAACACGGTGCTCAAGAAGCCGGCCCGCGAGCAGGATGCGTTTCGCAACAAGCTCGAGGAGGCTCTCGAGGAGGTCGACCGCGTGCGGCGCGACGCGGCGGCATTCCAGCTCTCGGCGCTCGAGGCCTCGGCGCGGGTGCTCGAGGACGCGCTGCACGATCTGCGCAGCCGTCCCGCGCTGAGCGGCAGCGACTTCCTGCCCCTGGCCGTGAAACTCGATCAGCTCTACGGCCAGTTTGCGTTGCTCAAGACATTGGGTGCCGTATCGGGCAACGGCCGCCCGGTCGAGCCCGCGGCGCAGGCGCCGAATACGACGGCCAACGGCACGCAGATCATCGAATCGCCGAAATTCATGGCCGACGCGGCGCGACCCATGGCGGTGCCGGGTACGCACCTGTCGGCGCCGGCCGGAAGCCTCGAGAACACACTGCGCGCGCTCACCGATCACGTGGCGCAGGAGCACAACAAGACGCTGACGTTGCAGGCGGTCGGGCTCGCCCTCGTCCCGGGAGCTTATCAATCGGCGATCAAGAACATCGCCATCCAGCTCATTCGCAACGCCGTCATGCACGGCATCGAGCCCCCGGTGGAGCGCGTCAAGGCCGGCAAGACGCCGAATGGCACCATGCGGCTCGAATTCAAGACGGCCGCCGACGGCCAGTACGAGCTGCTGTTCGAGGACGATGGATGCGGCCTCAATCCCGAGACGGTGCGCGCGACGGCCATCTCACGCGGCATCATCACCGGCGAGGGTGCGTCGCGGCTGCGGGATCGCGAAGCGATCAAGCTCATTTTCAAATCGGGGTTCTCGACGCTGCCCACCACGCCCGGCGAGCCTGCCCACGGCACGGGCCTCGCGCTGGTGCGCCGCTACGTGCACGAGGCCGGCGGCAAGGTCGCGCTCGCAAGTCTCCTCGGCCATGAGACCCGCTTCAAGGTCACGTTGCCGCCATTGCCGGCCGAAGCGCCGGCGCTCGCACTCGAGCAAGCGGGCTAGCTCAATCGCCCTGGGGCTTGAGCTCCGCCAGCACCGATCCCGCCGCGACGCGGTCCGCGAGCCCGAATGGCAGCCGCTGCACCGTGCCGGCGTAGGGTGCCGCCACGGTGTGTTCCATTTTCATGGCCTCGATCGTCAACAGCGGCGCCCCGCGCGCAACGCTCTGCCCGACGCTCACATGGACCGCGACCACCGTTCCGGGGAGCGGCGTCACCAGCGACCCCGCGTCCGCCTCCGAGGTGGGCTGCAGCGCATCCTCGGTGCTGGCGAGGCGCAATATCACGTGGCGGCCTGAGCGGAAAAGCTGGATGGTCGCGCCCGAGGAGACCACGCCCGCGCGCTCGCGCGTGCCCTGCACCTCGGCTTCGAGCAAGCCCTCGTGGCGTGCAATCAGCCGCAGCTCATACGCCTTGTCGTCGAGCCGGGCGCGGTACTGCGGCGCCGCCGTCGCCCCGGTGCTCGCGAGGCGCTCGACGGTCACGTGCGCATCGCCGAAGTGCCAGCGCGTGAGGGGCGCCGCACCCAAGCGCCATCCCGAGCTGTCGGCCCAGAGTGCGGCCGCATCGGTGCGGCTCGAGGCGAGCCACAGCGCGGCCAGGATGTAATCGCTCGGCGCCGGGGCGGGCTCGCCGAACGCGAGATGCGCGCGGCGCGTCTCCAGAAAGTGAGTCGCGACGGCGCCTGCCCGGAACTTCGGATCCGCGAGCACGCTCGCGAGCAGCGTGCGGTTGGTGGTCACGCCGGCAATCTCGAGCGCCTCGAGCGCGCGGTGCAGGACGTCGATCGCCTGCTCGCGTGAATCACCGCGCGCGATGAGCTTGCCCAGCATGGGGTCATAGAACGGCGACACCTCATCGCCCACATCGACTCCGACGTCGAGCCTCAGAGCGCCCGAGGACTCGCCGGGCCAGCGCAAGTGAGTGATCGTGCCCACGCTCGGCAGATAGTCGTGCGCCGGATCCTCGGCATACAGGCGTGCCTCGATCGCGGCCCCTTGCGGTGCCAGCGAGGGGCGCGGCGGCAGGCGCCCGCCGCGCGCGACCACGAGCTGCCACTCGACCAGGTCGATGCCGGTGATCAGCTCGGTCACCGGATGCTCGACCTGCAGACGCGTATTCATCTCCATGAAGTAGAAGCGCTGCTCGGGGTCCACCAGGAACTCGACGGTTCCCGCCCCCACATAACCGACGGCTCGAGCCGCCGTGACCGCGGCCTGTCCCATGGCGGTGCGAACCTCATCGGAGAGTCCCGGGGCCGGGGCCTCCTCGATGATTTTCTGATGCCGGCGCTGCACCGAGCAGTCGCGGTCGAACAGCGCGATGGTCTCGCCGTGCGCATCGGCGAACACCTGCACCTCGACGTGCCGCGCGCTCGGAAAGTAGCGCTCGAGCAGCAGCCGATCATCGCCGAACGCGGTGCGGGCGAGTCGTTTGGCCGATTCGAGCGCCGCCGCCACCTCGGCGGTGGAGTTGACGACCTGCATTCCCTTGCCGCCGCCGCCGGCGCTCGCCTTGATGATGAGCGGGAAGCCGATGCGCTCGGCCTCTGCGGCGAGGTGCGCATTCGATTGCTCGCCGCCGTGATATCCCTGCGCCACCGGGACGCCGGCGGCGGCCATCGCGGCCTTGGAGGCGCTCTTCGAGCCCATCGCACGTATCGCCTGCGGCGGCGGCCCGACGAAGACCAGGCCCGCATCGAGACAGGCCTGCGCGAAGTCCGCGTTTTCCGACAAGAAGCCGTATCCCGGGTGCACCGCGTGCGCCCCCACACGGCACGCCAGCTCGATGACCCGGGACCGGTCGAGATAGCTCTGCGTCGCGGGCGACGGGCCGAGATAGTAGGCCTCGTCCGCCTCGCGAACGTGCTTGGCGCCGCGATCGGCGTCGGAGTACACCGCGATGCTGGTCCATCCCAACCGCCGCGCCGTGCGCGCGATGCGGCAGACGATTTCGCCGCGATTGGCGATGAGCAGCCGCGTGAGGCCGGTGTTGACGGTGTGCTTCGTTGTCATGGTGTTCCGGGACCGCGCCTACATTCTGAAAATGCCGTACTTGGTCGCGGCGCCCGGCTGCGCGCTCGCGAGCGCAAGCGCGAGCCCCAATGCCCGGCGGGTGTCCAAGGGATCGATGACACCGTCGTCCCACAGGCGGGCGGACGCGTAGTAGGGATGACCCTGCCGCTCGAATTGCTCGCGGATGGGGGCCTTGATCTGCTCCTCTTCGGCATCGCTCAGCTCGCCGCCCGTGCGCTTGAGCGCATCGCGCTTGATGGTGGCGAGCACGCTCGCCGCCTGCTCCCCGCCCATCACCGAGGTGCGGGCGTTCGGCCACTCGAACAGGAGCCGCGGCGAATACGCGCGCCCGCACATCGCGTAGTTGCCCGCGCCGAAACTGCCGCCGATCGTCACCGTGTACTTCGGCACCGCCGCGCAGGCGACCGCGGTGACGAGCTTCGCACCGTCCTTCGCGATGCCGCCCGCCTCCGCCGCCTGCCCGACCATGAAACCCGAGATGTTTTGCAGGAACACGAGCGCAATGCCCTCGCGGCTGCACAGCTCGATGAAGTGCGTGCCCTTCAAGGCGCTCTCTGAAAACAAGATGCCGTTGTTGCCGAGAATTCCGACCGGCATGCCGCAGATATCCGCAAATCCGCAGACGAGGGTCGTGCCGTAGAGCGCCTTGAATTCGTCGAACCAAGAGCGGTCCACGAGACGCGCGATGATCTCGCGCACGTCATAGGGCTTGCGCGAGGTTTGCGGAATGATTCCGTAAATCTCGGCCGGATCGTAATCGGGCTCGTGCGCGGCGGTGCGTGCCGGCGCGATCGCCGGCGGGCGCAAGCGAGCCACCGCGCGCCTTGCGAGCGCGAGTGCGTGGGTGTCGTTCTCCGCGTAGTAGTCCGTGACTCCGGACTTTCGGCAATGCACATCGGCGCCGCCGAGCGACTCCGCGTCGATCTCCTCGCCCGTGGCCGCGCGCACGAGCGGCGGACCACCCAGAAAGATCCGGCCTTGGTTGCGGACGATGACGGCATGATCCGACATGGCGGGCACGTACGCACCGCCCGCCGTGCAGGAGCCGTGCACCACGGCAATCTGAGCGATGCCCTCGGCCGAGAGACGGGCCTGGTTGAAGAAGATGCGGCCGAAATGGTCGCGATCGGGAAACACCTCGTCCTGCTTGGGCAGGAACGCGCCGCCGCTCTCCACGAGATACACGCACGGCAATGCATTCTCGCCCGCGATCTCCTGCGCACGCAGGTGCTTCTTCACGGTAAGCGGGTAGTAAGTGCCGCCTTTGACGGTCGGATCATTGGCAACCACCATGCAGGGCCGCCCGGAGATCCGTCCGATGCCCGTCACCAGGCCCGCACCCGGCAGCTCATCGTCATACACTTGATGTGCCGCCAGCGCGGAGAGCTCCACGAACGGGGATCCGGGATCGAGCAGTGCATCGATACGCTCCCGTACCAGGAGCTTGCCGGCCTCTTGGTGCTTCTTGCGCGCGGCGGGACTGCCGCCGAGCGCATTGCGCGCGAGCAGCGCGCGCAACTGCGAGGTCAGCTCCAGCATGACGGCGCGGTTGGCCGCGAACTCGGGCGAGCGCACGTCGACGCTCGAGGCAATCTTCGCCATATCACTCCTGGACACGCCTCGGGCGCCGGCCGGGATTGTCATTCCGGTCCGCTGGGCGCAGAATTGTCGGACAATCCGATTATCCAACTATTCTGGGTCGGAAGACAATGGGGTCCTGCATATGCCCACCGCCGCCTACCGTGAATTCAACTTCGGTCTCGGAGAGGAGGTCGACAGCGTGCGGGATCAGGTGCACCGCTTTGCCGAGGAGCGCATCGCGCCGCGCGCCGCCGAGATCGATCGCAGCAACGAGTTCCCGCGCGAGCTGTGGCGCGAGCTCGGCGAGCTCGGCCTCCTCGGCATGACGGTGCCGGCCGAGCATGGCGGCGCCGGCCTGGGCTATCTCGCGCATGTCGTCGCGATGGAGGAAATATCGCGGGCCTCGGCCTCCGTCGGCTTGAGCTACGGAGCGCACTCGAACCTCTGCGTGAATCAGATCGCATTGAATGCCACCGAGGAACAGAAGCGGCGCTATCTGCCGCGGCTTCTGAGCGGCGAACACGTCGGGTCCCTCGCGATGTCGGAGACCGGCGCGGGCTCGGATGTCGTGTCGATGCAGTTGCGGGCGCAGAAGCGGGGTGACCGCTACGTGCTCGACGGACGCAAGATGTGGATCACCAACGGCCCGGACGCCGACGTGCTCGTGGTGTATGCGAAGACCGAGCCGCAGGCCGGCCCGCGCGGCATCAGTGCGTTTCTCATCGAGCGGGGATTTGCGGGATTTTCGCGGGCGCAGAAGCTCGACAAGCTCGGCATGCGCGGCTCGAGCACCTGCGAGCTCGTTTTCGATGCCTGCGAGGTGCCGGCGGAGAACCTGCTCGGCAAGGAGAACAAGGGTGTGAACGTGCTGATGAGCGGCCTCGATTACGAGCGCGTGGTCCTCTCCGGCGGACCCCTGGGCATCATGGCGGCGGCGCTCGACGTGGCGCTGCCGTACGTGCGCGAGCGCAAACAATTCGGGCAGCCGATCGGCACCTTCGAGCTCATCCAGGGCAAGCTCGCCGACATGTACGCCGCCTTCAATGCCTGCCGCAGCTACGCCTACACCGTCGCCGCGGCGTGCGATCGCGGCGATGCCACGCGCAAGGATTCGGCGGCGTGCATTCTGTTCTGCGCCGAGGCCGCCACGCGCGCCGGCCTCGATGCCATTCAATTGCTCGGGGGCAACGGCTACATCAACGACTACCCCACCGGACGGCTGCTGCGCGACGCGAAACTCTATGAGATCGGGGCGGGTACCTCCGAGATCAGGAGAATGCTCATCGGGCGCGAGCTGTTCGGGGAAGCCGGATGAACGCCGCCCGGCCGAGCGAGTCGGGCGATGGGGATCTGTTCGAGCCGCTCGACGATCAGCCGGCGTACCGGCAGATCGCCAAGCTCATCGAGCAGCGCATCGTCGGACGAGTACTGCGCCTCGGCGACCCGCTGCCCTCGGAAAGCGACCTGGCGCGGCAGTTCGGCGTCAACCGGTCCACCGTCCGTGAAGCCATTCGCGAGCTCGAGACGCAGGGACTGTTGGGTCGGGGCCGCGGCGAGAAGCGCTTGCGCGTGACCGCGCCCTCGCCCATGCACGTAAGCTCGGGGGTAAGCCGCGCGCTCACGCTGAACGATGTCACCTATCTCGAGCTATGGGAAGCGATGATGGCGATCGAGCCCGCGGCTGCGCAATACGCGGCGACGCGACGGACGGCCGCGCAACTGCAGGCGCTCACGCGCACGAGCGCGCGCTTCCGGCGCGATGCCGCGGACACCGCCGCCGCCGTCGCTGCCGTGCTCGACTTCTTCAACGCCGTGGCGGAAGCGAGCGGCAATCAAGTCCTCGCCCTGGCCCAGGCACCCGTCAATGCGCTCCTCGCGGCCGCCCTCACTCAGATCATCGAGCGCGTGCCGCAAGCGCGCTCGCGGATCATCGAGGCTCAGAAGCGAATCGCGAATGCGATCAACCGCAAGCAAAGCGAGGTGGCGCGCGGCTGGATGGAGAAGCACATTCGCGATTTCAAGCGCGGCTACGAGCTCGCCTTCCCCTTTGACGCCGCCCAAATGTCTCGTGCAGAGTAACCCGCCCAGCCACCACTTCCGAGGGTAGCCCCATGAACCCGCCGCTCGATGATGCCGCGCTCGACACGCTGCTGCGCAAGGCCCGCTCCTACAATCGCTGGACCTCGGACCCCGTTCCGGAGACCCAGCTGCGCGCGCTCTACGAGCTCCTCAAGTGGGGCCCGACCTCCGCCAACTGCTGTCCGGCACGCTTTGTCTTCGTGGCGAGCCCGGAAGGCAAGGCGAGGCTCGCCCAATGCGTTTCCGAGGGCAACGTCATCAAGGTGCAGCAAGCGCCGGTCACCGCCATCATCGGCATGGACGAGAAGTTCTACGAGAAGGTGCCCTACCTGTTTCCGCACAAGCCGGAGGTCGCCCAGATGTTCAAGGATCCGAAGCTGGGTCCCGTCCACATGATGCGCAACGCGACGCTGCAGGGCGCCTACCTCATCATGGCCGCACGCGCGCTCGGTCTCGATACCGGTCCGATGTCCGGCTTCAGCAACGAGAAGGTCGATGCGGCGTTCTTCACGGGCACCTCGGTCAAATCGAACTTTCTGTGCGCGCTCGGCGTGGGCACCACCGAGATGCTGTTCGCGCGCAGTCCGCGGCTCTCGTTCGAGGAAGCCTGCCGGATGGCCTGAGGCTAGAGGATCGGCTCGCGGGTGGTATCGCTCGCGGCCGGATCGTGCACTTCGGTGCTGAAGGAGATCAGCACCATCGCCTCGCGCCCGGTGTTGCGATAGGCATGCGCCACGCCCGGCGGAATGGTGAAACGCCAGGTCTCGCCCGCCGGCACCTCGAGGTCGCGGATCACACCGGATTCCTTGAGCCGCACCAAGCACGGGCCGACGACGGTGGTCATCTCGACTGCGCTGGCATGCCGGTGATTGCCGCGCACCTCGCCGGGCTGGGTGAGCACGACGTGCACATTGCGCTGGGCGGCGAGCTCGGTGTCGTTGAGGGGCTCGAACAGGCTTCCACGCGCGTCGCGGTGCGTCTTCACCGACTCGATGCGCACCGCCGTCGATTGCAGCTTGGACATCGACCCATTCTACCTGCGGGAGCGCTCGCGGCGCGGGCGCCCCCGCGCGGTGGTCGGCCTGAACGCCGGGCGCCGCAGCGCGAGCAGCACCCCCGCCACGAAGAGAATATCGAGCCAGTCGATCGCGCCGCCCCCGCCCCCGCCGCTGCTCGGCGCGCTCACGCTGAGGCTCGCCTCGGTTGCGGCGCTGTTCGGACCGGCTTGCGCCGTGGTCAGGGACTGCGCGGCCACCGAGGCCGTGTAGCGGCCCGCCAGCGTGCTGGCGACCGGCACCGTGATCGTGCAATTGCCGTCGGCGGGAATGTTCGCATTGGCGAGGCTCACCGAGGTTGCCGTGCTGCTGAGCGAGAGCGCGGCGCCGGTGCAGGAGGTCGCCGGCGCCGCGCCGGTCGCGACGCTAAGGTTCGCCGGCAGTGTCAGCGCCAAATGCGAACCGGTCAGCGCAAAGCCGTTCGAGTTGACGAGCGTGAGCGTGAGCATCGATACGCTGTTCAGGGTCACGGTCGACGGCGAGAACGATTCGCTCACCGTCGGCGCCTTCGGGCTCACCGTCAGCGCACCGGGACAGGCGCTCGCGCTGGTGCCGGCGGATACGGGCGCGGTGCTCGTCGCGCCGCCGGCCGTGAGCGTGACCGTCTCCACATCGACATTGCCCAGCGAATCCGTCACGGACAACGTCAGCGTGCCCGGCGCGGGATTCACGTTGACTTGCGCGCTGCTCGCGCCGCTCACGATGAGACTGGCCGGCGAGGCGCTCCACGCATACGAGGCGATGCTCAAGGGTGCGGGCGGCGTCGCATCGCCGTCACAGCCGGCGACGCTGCCGCTCGCATCGAGGGTGGCACCCGCGGTGAGATTTTTCGGAATCACGATCACGCCGATCGGCCTCTGCGCGGCCTTCACTGCGCTCAACGCATTCACCATGCCCGCGCCGCACTGGCTGCCATCGTTCGGGCAGACACATTCGCCGCTCGAGCTGTCCGTGGTCGGGCAGGTGGGAACGCCGGCGGCGCCGGCCGGAAAGGCCGTTGCGCTCCTCTCAGGCGCTCCGCCAGCTGCGCGGGCGTCAAGTTATAGTTCACCGAGCGCATGAGTCCCGCGATGCCCGAAACGATCGGCGCCGAGAAGCTCGTGCCTAAATTCGGATTCGTCTCGTTGGTGTAGCTGTTCTCGCCCGGCACCGTGCTGCCGAGATTCGTGGTGGTGTCGATCGAACGCAGGCAATCGCCGGCGCTCTGCACACAGTTGCCCGCGGGTGCGGCGATGCTCGCGCCCGTGCCGAAGCTCGAGTATCCGACCTTGGTGCCGACATTGCGCAGTCCCACGACCGCCACGACGCCCGGCACGAGGATGCTGCAATTCGCGGGCGCATCCACCGGCGCGGCCGTTCCGCCCGCCCCGCCGTTGCCGGCGGAGGCGACCACCAGCACGCCGAGCCCCGTCACCTGCGCGAGCGCGTCCTGGTAGGAGCTCGGGCAGGCGCCGCTGCCGCCGAGGCTCAAGTTCACGATGTCCGCGGGATAGGGATTCGGCGGCACGGGCGGTCCATCAGGGTTGCTGACCGGCAGACCCGCCGCCCACTCCATGCCGGCGATGATGTCCGAATCATAGCCCCCACCCTTGCCGAGGGCGCGAACCGGCAGCACCCACGGTCCCCAGCTCATGCCGGCGATGCCCGTGCCGTTATTGGTGATCGCGCCATACACGCCGACGACGCGCGTGCCGTGCCAGGAGCTGTTCTCGACCGTCGCGTTCTTGAACAACGCGTTCGCGGTATCGGCGGTGCTGATCCAATCGCCCGGATCCGACGGATCGGGATCCCAGCCGTCGCCGTCATTCGCGATCAAGAACGTGCCGAGCGCTGCGCCACTCGTCGCATCGTAATCCTGGCCGACGAAGTCGTACCCCGGCAGCAATCGTCCGCCGAGGCCTGCGCGCAGCAGGTCCGGATGATCGAATCGCACGCCGGTGTCGACGTCGGCAATCACGATCCCGGTACTGCCGGTGGTGAGGCCCCACGCGGAGATCGCATCGGTGGCGGCCAAGTCCTGCGTCGAGTTGCCCTCGAGTGTGAGGATCGTCGAGCTGGGGGTATTCAAGTACCACTGACCGCTTGCACCCGCGCTCGGCGTGAACAACGGATCGTCCGGCACGACACTCTCGATGTGGCGCAGCTCGTCCACCTCGGCGAACTTCACGGCCGGATCCGCCCGCAACCGCGCGAGTGCGGAGACGACGTCCGCGCCGTAGAGCGTCTTCGGAAGAAACAAGACGTGCATGCTGGGCGTGAACTGCCGCGACTTGGCGATGGGCAGTCCGACGCGGGCGATGAGCGCCGCGACGTCCGCGGCGTCCGTTTGCGCCTGCACCACCACGCGAGCCTGATGGCGTGCAACGGCGGTCGTGGAGACCGCGGCAGCCGGCATGATGCGAAACCCGACGATCAACCGATGCGCTTCGGGCCCCACGACCACGGGCGGCAGCGGCACGGGGTTGTATTCGAAGCGTCCCGACGAGGCGCCGGCCGTTGCCGCGACCGAGCAGGTCAATGCGGCCATCGTCAGCAGCTTTCCCACGCGATTCATGCTCGAGCGCTCCAGCGGCGCCGCATCGGCGCCGTTCGGCCTAAAGGCTAAACTGATATCCGAATCAAGGCGTTCCGGAGTTGCGGAACTGCGAACTGCTGCCGCAAAGCGCGCCTCCTGCGGTGCGCGGGGTGACCGCCCTTCGGCCGTCGGCGGACGGCGACAGACTCCGAACCAAGGCCCTGGCCAGCGGGTAGAATGCCGCCCTCCACCGGCCAAACTGAAGGGGCACTCGATGAGTTACGACAACCGCCAGTTCTATATCGATGGCGCCTGGGTCGACCCTTCGGAGCCGAAGGACTTCACGGTCATCAATCCGGCCACGGAGGCCCCGGCGGGCGTCATTTCGCTCGGCACTGCCAAGGACGTCGACCGTGCGGTAGCGGCGGCGCACCGGGCATTCGAGGGCTACGCCCGCTCGAGTCCGGCCGAACGGCTCGCCCTCCTCGAGCGGGTGCTTGCCGCCTACAATGCCCACTACGAGGAGATCGCCCAGGCCATCTCCACCGAGATGGGCGCCCCGGTGTCGCTCGCCAAAGGCTCGCAGGCTCGCATCGGCGTGGGTCACATCAGCGCCATGATCGAGGTGTTGAAGCGCTTCAAATTCGAGGAAGTGCGCGGCACCACCCGCCTGATGCAGGAGCCGGTCGGCGTCTGTGCACTCATCACGCCGTGGAATTGGCCGATGAATCAGGTCGCGGCGAAGGTCGTCCCGGCGCTCGCCGCGGGCTGCACCATGGTCCTGAAGCCCTCCGAGTATTCGCCCTTCAGCGCCGTTCTCTGGGCCCAGGTCATGCACGAGGCCGGCGTTCCGAAGGGCGTATTCAATCTGATCAACGGCGACGGGCCGGGGGTCGGGGCGCCGCTCTCCTCCCATCCCGACATCGACATGGTGTCCTTTACCGGCTCGACCCGCGCCGGCACGGAGGTCGCACGCAATGCCGCGGCTTCGGTCAAGCGCGTACATCAAGAGCTCGGCGGCAAGTCGCCCAACATACTGCTGGAGGATGCGGATTTCGAGCGCGCCGTGAAGCGCGGCGTGCTGCACGTGTTCCAGAACTCGGGTCAGTCATGCAACGCCCCCACTCGCATGCTGGTGCCGGCGGCAAAGCTCGCAGAGGTCGAGGCGATCGCCCAGCGCGTCGCCTCCGACGTGGTGGTCGGCGACCCGGCGTCGGAGAAGACCAACGTCGGTCCGCTCGTCTCGAAAGTGCAATTCGATCGGGTCGAGCGCTATATCGAGAAAGGCATGGCCGAGGGTGCGAAGTTGATCGCCGGCGGCGCGGGCCGTCCCGAGGGACTCTCGAAGGGCTACTACGTCAAGCCCACGATCTTCTCCAACGTGCGCAACGACATGACCATCGCGCGCGAGGAGATCTTCGGGCCGGTGCTGTGCATCCTGCCGTACGAGAGCGAGGAGCAGGCCATCGAGATCGCCAACGACACGCCCTACGGGCTCGCGGCCTACGTCTGGTCCGAGGACAATGGACACGCTCGGCGGGTGGGAAGCCGCATCAGGGCGGGTCAGGTGGCCATCAACGGCGCCTCGGGCGACATGCAGACGCCCTTCGGCGGCTTCAAGATGTCGGGCAACGGGCGCGAATACGGCGAGTTCGGATTGCGCGATTTTCTGGAGGTCAAGGCCGTCATCGGCGTCGATGCCGCCTGAGCCCACGGCGGGCGAGCGCGCCGTACTGCGCCTCGAGAATTTGGCCAAGCGCTATCGCAGCGACCGCGCGCCGATATTCGAAGGGTTGAACCTCAGCCTCGCGCCCGGCGAATACCTTGCGGTGATGGGCGAATCGGGCGTCGGCAAATCCACCCTGCTCAACCTGCTCGCCGGCCTCGATGACCCGAGCGAGGGTCGAATTTGGCTCGATGGCGAGGAGCTCGGCACGTTGAGCGATGATGCGCGAACGCTGCTGCGCCGGCGAAGCGTCGGGTTCGTTTTTCAGGCCTTTCACGTGCTGCCCTACCTGACGGTCACGCAGAACGTCGCGCTGCCGCTCGAGCTCCTCGGGGTCGCGGAGCGCGAGCGCAACGATCGCACCACCGCCATACTGGCGGCCGTGGGACTTACCCCCGCGGCGCGCCGCTATCCCCGTGAGCTGTCCGGCGGCGAGGTCCAGCGCATCGCCATCGCGCGCGCACTCGTGCACCGGCCTCGCTTGGTGCTTGCCGACGAGCCCACCGGCAACTTGGATCCGCGCACCGCCGCACAAATCCTTGCGCTGCTTCGCGAGCAGGTCAAGACTCACGCCGGCGCCGGCGTCCTCATCACGCATTCGAGGGCAGCGGCGGAAACTGCCGACCGCATCGTTCTGCTCGACGCCACGGGATTCTCGCCTTGCACGCGCGGCTGAGCGCCCGCTCATCCAGGCCGCGGCGCCCTCTCGCTCGGGCGAATGCTGCTGCGCTCGCAGTGGCGCGAGCAGCCGGGCCGGCTCCTGGTCACGGTGCTCTCGATCGCCTTGGGTGTCGCGCTCGGCGCCGCCGTGTACCTCGTGAACACGGCGGCGCTCAACGAATTCGGGCTCGCCGCACAGCGATTGGTCGGCGAAGCCCATGTCGTGATACGCGGGCCGCGCGAGGGATTCTCCGAAGCCTTGTACGGCGAGCTCGCGCAGGATCCGGCCGTGCGCCTCGCAAGCCCCGTGCTCGAGCTCGACGTGGCGGTACCCGCAAGCCACGACACGCTGAAGGTCCTCGGTCTGGATCCCTTCGTCGCCGCCAGCCTGCAGCCGGCCCTGATCGGCGACGTCGAGCGTGAGGCGCTCGATTTATTCAAGCCGGACGCGATCATCCTGAGCAGCAGCGCCGCCGCGCAGCTCGCGCTTCGCCGCGGCGATCCGCTGCGCGTCGTCGTGGGCGATGCGGCGAAGGACCTTCGGGTCATCGACATCCTCCCCGAGAGTACTTACGGCCAGCCGCTCGGCATCATGGACATCGCCTCCGCCCAATGGATGTTTCAGCGGCTCGGGCGCCTGAACCGCATCGACCTCTCGCTGAAGCCCGGCACCGACGCCGAGGCGTTTCGCACCGCGCTCAATCGAGGCCTGCCGGCCGGCACGCTCGCCATCGCGCCCAAGGCCGAGCGCGACCGTGCCGTCACCGTCACTCGAGCCTACCGGGTCAATCTCAACATGCTGGCGCTGGTCGCGTTGTGGACGGGCGCATTTCTCGTATTCTCTAGCCAGTCTCTGTCGGCCATGCGCCGCCGCCGCGCCTTCGGTTTGCTGCGCGCCTTGGGCGTCACCCGTCGCGAGCTCGAGCTGGCCCTCCTCGGCGAGGGGGCGGTCCTGGGGCTTGCCGGCTCTGTGGCAGGCGTCGGCCTCGCTCTGCTCTGCGCGACGGCGCTTCTGAAATTGTTGAACGGCGATCTCGGCAATGCGCAGCTGCACGCAGCCGGCATGGTCATCCGGGCCGCGCCGGCGAGTCTGCTTGCGTTCATCGTGATCGGAACGGCCGTGGCTGGTGCGGGCGCATGGCTGCCCGCGCGCGCGGCATCCCGGCAGCCCCCTGCCCAGGCGCTGAAGGGAGGCGATGGGCCGGCATCGATCATTACGGGCCGGGGCTGGATCCTCGGCATCGTGCTGCTTGCGCTCGGCGGCGCTCTGGCGTGGCTCCCCTCGATCCACGGGCTGCCCGTGTTCGGCTATCTCGCGATCGCCGCTCTCTTGCTCGGGGCCGTCATGCTGGTTCCGAGCCTCACGATGTGGATCTTGCGCATCGCGCCCCGTGCCCATCGAGTCGTGCCGGACACCGCGCTCGCGCAGCTGCGCGACAACATCGGCCTGTCCGCGATGAGTCTCGCCTCGATCATCGTCAGCTTCAGCCTCATGGTCGCAATGGCCATCATGGTGTATTCGTTCCGCGTCTCGTTCGAGGAATGGCTCGGCAAATTGCTACCGGCGGATCTGCAGCTGCGCGAGCCGCTCGGCAACGATACGGCTTACTGGAGCGCGGCCGAGCAGCGCGCGGTCGCAGCCGTTCCCGGCGTCGCACGGGCCGAATTCCGGCGCACCCGGCCGCTGCTCATCGATCCGGCCCGGCCACCCGTGACGCTCATCGCACGCGGCGCGCGCGCCCAGGAGGTCATCGACGCTTTGCCGCTGATTCGAAGCGCGCACGCACCGCTCCCCGTTGGAGTCCCGCCGGCCTGGATCTCCGAGGCGATCCACGACCTTTACGGCTACGAGCCCGGCGCCATCATCGAGCTGCCGCTCGGCGGACAGCGCCGCCGCTTCTCGGTCGCGGGCATCTGGCGCGATTACGCGCGTACCTTCGGCGCGGTGGTAATCACCCGTCCGGCGTACATCGAGGCGACCCGGGATACCGACGCCAACGAGGCGTCGGTCTGGCTCACGCCCGGCAGCTCCGCCGCAGCCGTCGAGTCCTTGCTTCGCGAAGCGCTCGCGAATGCGCACTCGAAGGGGGATCCCGCGCGGCCCTCGTCCTTCGAGATCCTCACGAGCACGGCGCTGCGCGAGCGCTCGCTGCGCATCTTCGATCGCGCCTTCGCCATCACCTACGCGCTCGAGGCGGTTGCGGTACTCATCGGGCTCATGGGTGTGAGCTTCGCCGCGAGCTCGACCGCGCTCGCGCGCCGCGCCGAGTTCGGCATGCTGCGCCACCTCGGCATGCTGCGCCGGCAAGTGATTGCCATGCTCGCCAGCGAGGGCGTGCTGATGAGCCTGTTCGGGGTGATCTACGGCTTGGGGCTTGGGGGCGCGTTGAGTCTCGTGCTGGTCTTCGTGGTCAACCGCCAGTCGTTCAACTGGAGCATCGACTTTGCGGTGCCGCTGTGGCAGCTCGCCGTGCTCTGCGGCATCTTGATCGCGGCCGCGGCGGTGACGGCGGTGTGGAGCGGCCGCAGTGCGATGAGTCAGGAGGCCGTGCGCGCCGTGCGGGAGGACTGGTGAGGGTGCCCGTGCTGCGCAGCGTCGCCTGCACCCTGGCCCGCACCCTGGCGATGTTCGCCGCCGCGATTCAGATGCCGGTGGCGCTCGCCGACTACGCGGCCGTGACCCCGGATCGCGCGATCGAGTTTCCGCAGGATCTCGGGAGCCATCCCGATTTTCGAACCGAGTGGTGGTACGTCACCGGTTGGCTCACCACGGACTCCGGTGAACCGCTCGGATTTCAGATGACCTTCTTTCGCACCCGGCCGGCGATCGATGCGGCCAACCCGAGCGCGTTCACGCCTCGGCAACTGCTGATCGCCCATGCGGCGCTGAGCGATCCGAAGCGCGGCCGGCTATGGCAAGACCAGAAGATCCGCCGTGCCGGCTTTGGCCTCGCCCGCGCAGCCGTCGGTGAGACCGACGTCATGATCGATCAGTGGACGTTGAGGCGCTCGGGCGGTGTGTACACCGCCCGCATGGACGCCGAGGACTTCGCCCTGGACCTCGTGCTTGCCCCGACACAGCCGCCGCTCCTCAACGGCGCGAACGGTGTCAGCCGCAAGGGCACCTCCCCGCAGGCCGCGAGCTACTACTACAGTCTGCCGCACCTTGCGACGAGCGGAACCATCGCCCGCGGTGGCCGGCGCGCTCCGGTGCACGGCGAGGCGTGGCTCGACCACGAGTGGTCGAGCGAGTATCTCGAGGACGGCGCCGTCGGCTGGGATTGGATCGGCATCAACTTCACCGATGGCGGCGCGCTCATGGCATTCCGAATCCGCGGCGCCGGCAACGAGTCGCGCTGGGCGGGAGGGACGTTGCGGGACGCCGGCGGCGGCATACGCATCCTCGCGCCCGATGAGGTCCGCTTCGAGCCGAAGCGCGAGTGGACCTCGCCGCGCACCGGTACCTCGTATCCGGTCGAATGGCACATCAGGGCCGGTGCCCGGCAGCTCGATCTGGAGCCGCTGATGGACGATCAGGAGAACGACACGCGCCTCTCGACCGGCGCGGTTTATTGGGAAGGCGCGGTCCGCGCGCTCGAATCCGATCGCCCCGTCGGCCGCGGCTACCTCGAGCTCACGGGCTATGCAGATCCCTTGCGGCTAAGATAACGACATGTCGCGCGACGCCCGATTCGATGTTCTGTTCCAGCCCGTGCCGATCGGCCCGGTCGTGGCGAAGAACCGATTCTTCCAAGTCCCGCATTGCAACGGCATGGGCTACGCCCGGCCGCGTGCGCACGCCGCGATGCGCGGCGTGAAGGCCGAAGGTGGCTGGGCGGTGGTGAGCACCGAGGAGGTCGAGATTCATGCCTCGAGCGATGTTTCGCCCTTCATCGAAGGACGATTGTGGGATGACTCCGATGTGCCGGCACTCGCCCTTCTGACCGATGCCGTCCACCGCCATGGCGCGCTGGCGGCCATCGAGCTGGTGCACGCCGGCATGAACGCCACCAATCTGTATTCGCGCGAGGTTTCGCTCGCGCCGAGCGCCATCGCCTCGCCGGCGAGCTACTACCCGGCGCAGGCCCGCGGCATGAGCAAGGCCGACATTCAGGCGTTTCGTCGATGGCATCGTCAAGCGGCGCTGCGCGCGCGCCGCGCCGGCTTCGATGTGATCTACGTGTACGCCGCGCACAGCCTCGCACTCCCCATGCACTTTCTGCAGCGGCGCTACAACCATCGGAGCGACGAATACGGCGGCTCCCTCGTGAATCGCGCCCGCTTGCTGCGCGAGCTGATCGAGGACACCAAGGAGGCCGTCGGCGCGGACTGCGCCGTCGCCGTCCGCTTCGCCGTCGATGAGCTGCTCGGCGCCCAAGGCATCTGCGCCGCCGAGGAGGGCCGCGAGGTCGTCGCGCTGCTCGCCGAGCTGCCGGACCTCTGGGACGTCAACGTGAGCAACTGGTCGAACGACTCGCAGACCTCGCGCTTCGCCGCGGAGGGGTTCCAAGAGGAATTCGTGAAGTTCGTCAAGACCGTGACCACCAAACCGGTCGTCGGCGTCGGGCGATTTACCTCGCCCGATGCCATGGTCTCTCAGGTGCGGCGCGGCGTCCTGGACTTCATCGGCGCGGCGCGTCCCTCCATCGCCGACCCGTTCCTGCCACGCAAGATCGAGACGGGCGAGATCGACGACATCCGCGAATGCATCGGCTGCAACATCTGCGTGAGCGGCGACTACACCATGACGCCGATCCGCTGCACCCAGAATCCGACCATGGGCGAGGAATGGCGCAAGGGCTGGCACCCCGAGCGCGTGCCGCCCCGCGCCGGCGATGACACCTTTCTCGTCGTGGGCGCGGGCCCGGCGGGCCTCGAGTGCGCGCAGCTGCTCGGACAGCGCGGCTATAGCGTGTACCTCGCCGAGGCGGAGGAGCACCTCGGCGGACGGGTGACGCGCGAATCGCGGCTTCCGGGACTTGCCGCCTGGGCGCGCGTACGCGACTACCGCATGAACCGGCTGAACCGCATGGGGAATGTGGAGGTCCTGCGCTCGAGCCGCGTGAGCGCCGAGGAGGTCCTCGAGTTCGGAGCACGCCGCGTGGTTCTTGCCACCGGCGCCCGCTGGCGCCGCGACGGCGTCGGGCGCGCCAACACGAGCCCCATTGCAGGGCTCGATCCGAGCGCGCAAATTTTTACCCCCGACGATGTCATGGACGGAAAGCTCCCGCAGCAAGGCGCCGTGCTCGTCTTCGACGACGATCACTACTATTTGGGCGGCGTCATCGCCGAAATGCTGCGAGCGCGCGGACTGGACGTCGCGCTCGTCACACCGGCGGAACGCGCCTCGGCTTGGACGGTCAATACCCTGGAGCAGCATGTCATTCAAAAACGCCTGCTGGAGCTCGGAGTGACCATCGTCGCGAATCACAATCTGGTCGAGTTCGACGGAGCCGCGGCAACGCTTGCGTGCGTCTACACGGGCCGGCGCTCGCGGCGCGGCGCCTCATCGATCGTGAGTGTCACCTCGCGCATCGAGAATGACGATCTTGCCCGCGCATTGAGCGCATCGCCCGAGGCAGCGGCATCGGCCGGGATCATCTCGATCACGTCCGTCGGCGACTGCTGGGCCCCGGGCACGATTGCGGCCGCCGTCTACGCCGGGCATCGGTACGCGCGCGAGTTCGACCGTGAGCCGAGCGATGATGCCGCGTTTGATCGCGAACTTCCATCAATTTGAGGAGACCGCCATGAAAATCGGATTCCTGGGACTCGGACACATGGGTGCAGCGATGGCCGCCAATCTCGTGCGCGCAGGCCACGAGGTGCTGGTGTGGAATCGCACCGCGAAAAGAGCCGAACCGCTCGTCGCACAGGGCGCGGTGCTCGCGCCGAGCCCGCGGGCGGCGGCCGCCGGCCGCGACATCGTCGTGAGCATGCTCGCCGACGATGCCGCGCTCGAGCAAGCGCTCCACGGATCGAATGGACTCTACGAGGGACTGCCGAGGGGCGCGCTGCACGTCTCATCGAGCACCATCGCGGTGAGCACCGCGGATCGTGCGGCTGCGGAGCACGCCGAGCGGGGATTGAAGTTCTTGAGCGCACCGGTGTTCGGCCGTCCCGAAGCCGCCGCGGCCGGGAAGCTCTTCATCATCGCGGGCGGCGCGGAGTCGGATCTCGCGACGGCGAACGCGATTTTTCCGGCAATGGGTCAAAAAGTCTTCCACATCAGCGAGAAGCCCTCCGCCGCCAACCTGGTCAAGCTTTGCGGGAATTTCGCCATCCTCGCGACCATCGAGACCATGGCCGAGGCGATGGCGCTCGCCCAGAAGGGCGGAGTCCCGAAGCAGCGATTCCTCGAAGTCCTGACGGGGAGTCTTTTCGATGCCCCCGTGTACCGCAACTACGGAGCGGCGCTGGTCGAGGAGCGCTTCAGGCCGGCGGGCTTCGCGGCACCGTTGGGGCTCAAGGATATGCGGCTCACCGGTCAGGCCGCCGAGACCCTGCGCGTGCCCATGCCCGTGCTGAACGTGATACGCGACCATCTGTTGCAGGCGATCGATCGCGAGGGCGAAGATGTCGATTGGTCCGCCATCGGCCTCTCCGTTGCACGCAATGCCGGCCTTTAGAGGAGGGGCGACGAGCGGCGACCCGCCCTACCGGACGTTCGCCGAGTTTTATCCGTTCTATCTCGGGGAGCATTCGAACCGGACTTCGCGCCGCCTGCACTTCGCAGGCACGAGTTTGGCCCTGATCCTGCTCGTGGCAGCGCTCGCGACGCATATTTTATGGCTCATGCTGGCCGCCGTCATCTCGGGCTACGCCTTTGCATGGGCCGGACATTTTTTCTTCGAGCGCAACAGGCCGGCGACGTTCCGGTATCCGTGCTTCAGCCTGATGGGCGACGGGCGCCTCTGGTGGGACATCGTCACGCGCAAGATCCCCCTCTAGCGCAGGTGCCCCCAACCGCCATCCCCCGTCTCTACGGCGTCAGCTGCAGAATCCACACGACCAGCGCTTTAAGGTCCTTATCCGGGACCGAGTTCGGCGGCATCACATTGTTTCCCCACGCGCCGCTGCTGCCATTCACGACGCTCTGCTCGAGGTCCCCGATGGCCTGCGGATCGCTCGCGTACTTCGTTGCGATGGCTTGATACGTGGGGCCGGGCAGTGTGGCGTTACCCATGGAGTGGCATGTCTGGCAGCCGTATTTCGTCAAAAGCTTGGCGGCCCGCGCATTGCTGATGACCTCATCCGCCCTTGCGACCGCCATGGAACCGATGACCAGCAAGCACACTTGCACGATGACTTTCATGGTTGAACTCCGACCCCTGCGTGACGATTCTGTACGCCATCAGTACATTGGCGGGCCCAGGCGGCAATTGGCATTTGGTCCATGTCGGCCTCACGCGCCGGGTCGCCCCGCCGGTCGGTGGGGGGTTGCTAGTAGTTGTAGCCCACCGATATCACGAACACGTGCTGCGTTTTCTTCTGCGTGATCGGACTCTGGGCGGCGCTGCCGAGCAGGTGGTTGATCGCGGTATCGAAGTTGATGAGCCAATGCGGCGTGATGAAGCCGGTCGAGCTGAAGCCGAACCCTACGGCATCGGATCCCGAGTGCGCATCAAAAGTCGGATAGCCCGAGGCGTTCGACTGCGAATCGGTTACACCGAATTCCTTTTGCATGTAGCGGTGGTTGGCCCAGGTGTAGGAGGGACCCGCGAACATGATGAAATGCCGGGAGCTCCCGGGCAGCGGCATATACGCATCGAAGTCCGCCAGCATGCCGTCCGCGCCGCCGATGATCTGCCGCACGTCGGCGCGCACCACCATGGGAAAGCTCTTGGAGATCGCGTAAGAGAGGAATGCCTTCGCGGCCGGCGCCATCTTGATGTCGCCGAGCCCGGTCAGGTGGGTCACATCGTCGTGCACGTACCGCCCCAAATCGTAGGCGAGCGCGACTCCACCGCGGTAATGGTCGCCGTGCACCAGATTGATGCCGACGCCCTCGCCCACGGATGCGAACCAGAGATCCTTGTACCGAATGTTGATGAGGGGCCCGCCCTCGGTACGTGTGAGCGATGCGCCCTCGTACAGCGGCTTGTGGATCACGGCGGCACCGACGTTCACACGCCAGTCGGGCAAGTTGGGTTCGAACAGCTTCTCGAGCGCGATCCCGCTCGAGTATTGCCACTCCTGCAGCGGCGAGGGGGTCTGCGCCGGGGCTGAAGCGGGAACGAGGCAGCACAGAACCCACGCGGCGGCCGAATAGCGGGCGATGGCTGTGAATACTTTTGCGAGAGGCTCGCGACCTCCGTCGACGGCTTTGCAATGCATCTGAATCAACATACCACAGGGAGCGGCAACGGAGGCCGCATCCTGCCGCTGCTCGCGGGCTACTTCGGGTAGGTGTGATCTGACAATGCGACGGGCTGGGCGCCTCGATGCGCGAGCGCCTGGACGTCGCAGGGCGGATAAAATCTATCCGCTATGGCGTCGTCTTTATCTTGGCATTACCGCAGCAGGGGGCAGCCGCATGATAGACGCTCGTGCTGTAGTGGCAGTGACAAGTGCACACGCCATAGCGAACGAGCTGGATGACTTCTTTCAAGCGCTGGAGGTTGGCGGTCTCGATGTTCTTGAGATTTCTTTTGGCGAGATTTTCCAACTGAGAGATGCTTGCCAATAAATCGTGCATCGCGTGTTCCTCTTCATGTCGCAAGTGACATAAAACTTATCTGTAACCACTCCTCGACTTCCCGGCAATACGAGATTCAAGAAGTGTGCCGCTCGTCACGATGCCCATGTGCCGCCCGTCACGATCGGCGCTCCAGCCACTGTTTTTTATTCGACTTGACCCCGTTGCGGATGTCTTGGCGCGTTTTTTGTGATGTTGTGTGGGAGCCGCCCGACAACGGGGCGCCGCCCGCTCATAGCCAAGGCCGCTATCAAGGCGGCAGCGGCGTTTCGCCCGCCCCCAACCGCCGCGAAGTGCCGCGATTCGGCAACGGTAACCAAGGTCCAATAGGAAAGCCCGCCTCTGGGGTGTGAACTCGAGGCTGCTATCGCCTCGCTCCCCGGAGCGGTCGAGGGTGATTGATTCGCCATCCAAGGGTTAGCGCTTACAGAGCCAAAAAAAGGTCATCATGCAAGACGTCAAAAAGTTGAAATTCGGAGTTGCAGCGTTGGTGCTCGGCCTAGCCGCGGTCGCATCCGCGAAAGTGAAGGCTCAGGACGTGATCGCCGTGGCCGACGGAGTCAACATGTGGGATGGCCAATGGCACTACGACGCGACGATTTACGGCTGGGTGCCCTGGATCTACAGCACGGTGGATTTGCCGCCGATCGCCGGCGGCGGCAGTCAGACGATCACGACCGAGCCGCATCAGTACCTCAAGCACCTCGAGGGCGCCGTGTTGGCCCAGGCTAGCGTACGCAAGGGCGACTGGAGCTTGTGGACGGATCTCGTGTTTTTAAACTTGAAAGCCAGTCCCTCCCATACGCGGGAGATCGGCTTGCCCGGCGGCGACCCGCTGCTATCGGTTAACCGCGAAATCGACAGCTCAGTCCGGATGGCGATCTGGACGCTAGCGCCCGGGTATACGGTCATGAACAACAACATCGGGACACTCGACGTTCTGGTCGGCCTGCGCTACACGAGTTTCAGAGTCTCCCTCGCCTACGAATTCACTGCTCCACCCACCAACTTGATGAAGGGAGGCGGCTTCTGGCCGACCACGGATTCGACGGATGGCTTGGTCGGCGTGAAGGGATCATTCCGACTCAGCCCCGACGGCAAGTGGTTTTTGCCGTATGAGGCGGATGTCGCCGACGGCAACAAAAACTGGCAGAACAACGAATTTCTCGCCGTGGGCTACCACTTTCGCTGGGGCGACATAGCGCTCGGGGCCCGCAACCTGACCTACAACCTATCCGACCGGCCGATCGTGCAGAAGGTGCGGTACACGGGCCCGCTCATCGGTGCGGCGTTCCGTTGGTGAAGGCGCGCGAGGGTCGTTGAGCGATCATCTGCGGAGACCGATGTCGCGTTCGCTATGCCGCTGACGCCGGCGGCGCTCGAGCAATTCAAGCGCCTGAAACGCCGTGGCCGTACGAAGCCCATGGGTTTTCCAGCGCACCGGCCTCGCCAAGCGCGGGCAGCTTGCAGAGCTTTCGGGAGTTTCCGCCCCGCATGAAACCCGGCAGCTTTAGCCTCGACCGGGTGATGGAATCGATGACCGCAGCCCATGAACGGAGCAATTGAGGGTTGTCGACAGGACAGGGACTGCACTGCGTTGCGGCGGCTCTCGCATTGGGCGACGAGCCTGCTTAAGATTTCATCTCACCCTTGATGAAAGCCAGCAAATCAGCGTTGACGCGCTCCGGATCGATGATCGCGATACCGTGGGCGCCGCCTGGGTAGACCTTGAGGATCGCATGCGGAACGATAGAGGGTACGCGGCGCGCGGTCGGGCCGATCGGCACAATCTGATCGTCTTCGCAATGCAGGACCAGTAGCGGCTTATCGCACTTGGCGATATCGGCGGTGTAGTCGAGCTCCCAGCTGTAGGTGGTTTCATACTGAGCCTTGGCACCGCCAAGCAGGCCCTGAAACCAGAACAAGTCGCGCATGCCCTGGGTTGCGGGGGAATTCGGGCGATTCGTGCCGAAGAAAGGGGCCGACAGCTCCTTGTAGAAGGATGAGCGATCGTGTGCGACTCCCGCACGGATGCTGTCGATAACAGATTTCGGAACGCCCCCGGGTACCCCCTCCTTTTGCAGCATCACCGGTACGATCGTATCGAGCAGCACCATCTTTGAAACGCGCGACGTCCCGTGACGTGAGATATAGCGCGCCAACTCACCGCCCCCGGTCGAATGCCCGACTAGGACCGCGTCGCGAAGATCGAGACCGTTCATAATGGCAGCCAGATCGTCCGCCCAGGTGTCGACGTCGTTTCCGGAACCAGGTTGATCGGAGTAGCCGTTACCCCGCCGGTCGTGGGCGACCGTTCGGTAAGCTTTGCTGTTGAAGAAAAGCATTTGTGCTTCCCACGCAGCCCCGGTCAATGGCCAGCCGTGCGAGAAGACGATGGGCGGGCCCTTGCCCCAATCACGATAGTAGATCTCGGTACCGTCACGGGCTGCGATCCTCGGCATGGATGTCTCCTTAATCTGTTGGGCGGCCGACGCAGAGCCATACCAGCGCTCACTACAGCGCGACGCTGGACGAAAAATGCGAACCTCCACTCTCCGGCGACATGCTGTGAATGTCAATGAGGAGTGGCTGTTGCATCCGGACGGCGGCCGCTCAGGCCGCACCTCGGTTCAGCCCTGCCGGTCCCAAATTGGGTCCCAGCTCCCGCGGCGTTGCAAAAAATGCTAAGAGGAATTACGCGGCGCCCGTCAGCGCGACGGCGCAGCGCGACTCAATTGAAGTGATTCAACGGTCGCAATCCGGCTGATTCTGCTGACTGCTGTCAGGCGATCGGAACTTACCGGAGCCCGCTGGTCCGAGCTGGATCTGGAGGCCAAGGCGCCGGTTTGGAATATCCCGGCCGAGCGAACCAAGACCGGCGTTGGTCTCGCCGTCCCGTTGACTCCGCCGGCGGTGGAACAATTCAGGCGCCTGAAGCGACTGGCCGGCCGAAGCCCATGGGTATTCCCCGCAGAAACCGGTGACGGGGCCGTGGATGCGAGGCTCTTGACCCGCAGCATCGCACGGCATCTCGAAACCTTCGCCGAGCACAAAGTGGGTGCCTTCACGCTGCATGACCTTCGGCGAACGGTACGCACCGGGCTTGCCAGGCTCGGGATCCGGCCGGACCTCGCGGAGCGATGCCTGAATCATGCGCAGCCAGGAATCATCGCGACGTACGACACTCATCACTATCTCGAAGAGAAGCGCGATGCGCTAACTCGATGGGCCGATCACCTACAGGCGCTCCGCGGTGGTAAATAGCAGGCCTCGTGCGGGACGGCCGAGACCAACGCGCCGAGGGAGCGAGCTGAGTGCGTCGACCCATCGCCAGGCGCTTGTCCCCCTCGAGGACATCACGCGCGAGATCCTGATCCTGCGTGGCCACCGGGTGCTTCTCGACAGCGAGCTCGCCGCGCTCTATGGCGTCGAGACACGCGTCCTCAACCAAGCAGTCAGGAGAAACGCCGAGCGCTTTCCGGAGGACTTCCGGTTCCAGCTCACCCCTGCGCAGGCGGCGGCTTCAAGATCACAATCTGTGATCTCGAAACTCCCGCCGCGGTGGTCGCCGCTACGCTCCCTACGCGTTCACCGAGCACGGCGCCATCATGGCTGCCACTGTCCTCAACAGCCCGCGGGCCGTCGAGATGAGCATCTACGTCGTTCGCGCCTTCGTACAGCTGCGCGAGCTCTTGAGCTCGAACAAGGAACTCGCCAAGCGCCTCGATCAGCTACTGCCGTATGGAATCGTAGTAGTGCGTTCCCGCTCCAATCGCATTATTGACCTCACGCCACACATTCCGGCCATTCTTCCGCCGGCCAGCCAAGTCGGCCCAGGCCGGGCTGTGACGGTGGGCGCGTAGCCCCCAATGGGCGCCCGACGCCGGGCGACGGTCTGACCGGACCACTTTCAGTCATTCGACCTCCGCAAATACCTGCCACTAACCGGCCACTCGCCGTCTGCGGTAAGCTAAAGTAGATGTTTCACGAGTCCATCGGCAACTTGGGCGTGCGTCAAATTCATACTAAGAAATCGTCGCGTTTCCTCGCGACGGGATGCATTGTTTATCGGGAATTATCTCGTTGCCTGCCCATGCAAATGTCAGCGATGTCCCGCCGTCCTCTCGACGGGAGGTGCTGTGCATGATGAGGGTCCTGTGCAAGACGCCTCGCGTCGATCACGTGGAGTCGGGCACTTGGTTCAACAACGGGTCGATGCACCCGTTGTTGCAATACCATTATCAGGAACTGGACGGAAGCGACGGCACGGTGCGGTTTGTTGCGCAGACGGTGAAGGCTTCGAAAAACACCACACTATATTTAGCGTATCTCAACGGATTATCGACACCAGGTGGGCCACCGCCCGCTACCTTAGGTACCGGAGAAATTTCGAAACAATGGAAGATTCAGTGCGGGATTTCCGCTACTGCGATTTTTGAGTGAATCGCTGCAATCTACCACTCGACGAGCGGGTCGATGTTCAGGATGCCGAAAGCCGACCTTGACCGAGGACGCCTTCGGTCGATGAGAGTCGCTCGCCATAAAGAGCGCCGAAAAGGGGAAGTCACTGATCAGAATCACGCAAGCGATCTGAGAGTTCCCCTAACTCTGTCGCCCACCGCTTCTCTTGCTTTTACGTGCTTCGGGTCGAGCTGGAGCGCTTTGAGCAAAGATCGGCTCACCGCATCTGGTTTCCATCGAGACGAGGCGCCGAAACTGAGGATATTAAGGTTCCACCCTTGCGCACATAGGCGAACAACTCCGTTTGGGTTTTTCCTCCGACCGTGTCGATGACTGTGTCCAAAGGTCCGCGCAGGGGTGACGCCTCCTCACTGGGACGCGAGATCACCTCGTCGGCGCCAAGCTGCAGCGCTACTTCCCTGTCCCGCGGAAGAACCGAGGCGATGACGTGGCTCAAACGCAGAGCCCGCCCGAGCGCATGTCCATCAGCATTTTCTGTGAATGATTGGTCACGGTTGCCACCTTGTGCCCCGAAGCCGACGGACCAGGCGATCGCTTCGAGCAGCGTCGATTTGCCGGTTCCGTTCTCGCCGACAAGGAACGTGACCGGTGCCGAGAGTTCCAAATCCAAAGTCTGAAGTAGCCACGGCACGGTGAACGGATGAACCCCCGGCTGCACGCGATCTTCACGCAATGTGATGTGAGTCAAGAACGGACTTCCTGGCAGAGCCGATCGGGGATCAAAACGTTTGCGTGTAACCATAAAAGTATTGGAATGTTGCCCGCATTGGATTTGCCGTATTCTTAACGCTGGCCTATGCTTTATCCATTATGAATTGGCAGGACTACATCTCAATTACCCCCGGCGTCCGGAGTGGCAAACCCTGCGTCAAGGGAACGCGCATTACTGTCTCCGATGTACTCGAGTATCTGGCGAGCGGCATGGATGAGCAGGCAATACTGGCCGATTTCCCGGAGTTGCGACGTGAGCACATACAGGCTGTTCTCAGCTTTGCCGCGGAACGTGAACGGCGCCTGAGTGCACTGCCTGCGGTGTCTTGAAGCTTTTGTTCGATGAGAACTTGAGCTCGCCTCGTTGGCGCATTGGCTGATCAGTTCCCCGACAGTTCCCATGTCAACTTGGTTGGCCTTGCCAGCGCGACCGATCAGGAGCTCTGGGCCTATGCGCGCGAGCATGGCTTCACGGTGATCTCCAAGGACGATGATTTTCGGAGTCTGTCGTTGGTGAACGGCGCACCGCCAAAGGTCATCTGGCTGCGCATCGGCAACGCATCCACTGACGGAATCGAGGCTTTCATCCGCTCGGCGCTGGTCAAGATCCGAACATTCGAGATCTCGCCCGAGGAATCCCTGCTCGTCCTGTCGTAGGCTGTCGCCGCTCAGTCGGCAGGCAAGAACCAGAGGCCGGACAAAACGGCGCTCTGGAATCCTCGTTTGGGATTGGGACCACGGATGGGACCAAAGAGATTCCACCGGGCTCACGTAAGTATTGGTCGGGGCGAGAAGATTCGAACTTCCGACCCCTTGCACCCCATGCAAGTGCGCTACCAGGCTGCGCCACGCCCCGACCGGACTCGCATCATAGCCGAAATGGCGATCGAACGGTTTGCTGCGACGCCGGGCTAGCGGCGTAAAATCTTGATGAGCTCCTCGAGCTCGAGCCGCATCTGGTGGATGAGTTGCTGGCTCTGGTTGAGATCGACTTGCGCATCATCGCCCGTGAGGCGGTTGCGCGCGCCGCCGATGGTGAAGCCCTGCTCGTACAGCAGACTACGAATCTGTCGAATGACGAGCACGTCCTGCCGCTGGTAATAGCGGCGATTGCCTCGGCGCTTGACGGGTTTGAGCTGCGGGAATTCTTGTTCCCAGTAGCGCAGCACATGCGGCTTGACGCCGCACAGATCGCTCACCTCACCGATGGTGAAGTAGCGCTTGCCCGGAATCGGGGGCAGTTCGCTGTTATTGCTTGGTTCCAGCATACGCCTCGACGCGTGCCTTCAATTTCTGGCCAGGCCGGAAGGTAACGACGCGACGCGCGCTGATGGGAATTTCTTCGCCGGTTTTTGGGTTTCTGCCGGGCCGACGATTCTTATCCCGAAGATCGAAATTGCCGAAGCCGGACAATTTCACTTGCTCCCCGGACGAGAGTGCGGCACGGATCTCCTCGAAGAACAGATCCACCAACTCGCGCGCTTCGCGCTTGTTGAGACCCAGTTGGTCGAATAGGGCCTCAGCCATCTCTGCCTTCGTCAGGGCTGCCATGTTTATTGATCTCTTATCGTGGCGCTCAAAACATCCCGTAACCGGGTGACCACTGAAGTCACCACGGCGTCTGCGTCATCGTCGGTAAGAGTGCGGGAGGAGTCCTGCAAAATCAAGCCTAAAGCGACACTTTTTCGTCCAAAATCTACCCCGGGTCCTCGATAAACATCGAACACCCGTAAGTCGCTCAAAAGGCCGGATGCGCTAACAGTAACATTTTCCCGCAATACTGCGAGGGGCACATTTTCATCGACCACCACGGCCAGATCACGACGCACACTAGGGAACTTCGAGATTCTCTTTAGTTGCAATGGCTTAGACGTAAATGCTGACTCTATTTCGAGTTCAAATAAAAATACCGTATTACTTAACCCAACGCCTTGACCAAACGTGGGTGCAACTCTCCAATCCATCCGACCGCGACATCGTCGCGCCGGACGCGAGCCGCGCGTCCCGGACGCAGACAGCTCAGCGACTCCGCCACGAAACGAGCGCATGCGTGATCGCCCGCAAGCGCGAGCACATTCTCGAGATCGCCCTTCACGTCGTAAAAGTCGAGCGCTTCGCGAGGGCTGCCCCATTGCTCGGGCCAGCGCGCTCCGGTCGCGATGCCGGCCAGCGTCTCGATCTCGCGCAGGGCCTGCCCCTCGACCTCGAACTTATTGCCGATCTCGAACAATCGCACACGGCTTTGCTGCCGGCGCATGTTCTCGCGACACGCCGGAACGAGGCTGCTCCAGAGCGACACGCGCATCTCGCCAAGGTCTGCCGATATCGGGTTCGAGAGCGCGAGGCCCTTGGTTTCCGGAAACAGCAGCCGCTGCACCTCGGGATCGACAAAGGTGTAGGTAATGGCCTCCCGATAACCGCGATCGGCCATGGCCCTCAGCAGCCGATCATTGGGTACGCGGGTCTCGGTGGCATAGCCCGCGATCTGCGGCGCGACCGCGTGAGTCTCGGCGATGCTGTCGAAGCCTCGAAGACGAGCGACCTCCTCGATGAGGTCCTCTTCGATTCGGACATCGAAGCGGTGCTGTGGCCGAAGCACGCGCCAGCCCGCCTGTTCGGGCTCGGCTCGACCACTGATCGCAGTCAAAATCTCGCCAACGTCGCGATCAGGGAATGTCGGCCCCCAGCAGACGCGTCAGACGGCTTCGCCGCAGACTCACCCACTCCCCGTCCTGCGTCGAGACGTCGGCGCGGTCGTCACCTGGACAGGGCCCGGCTCGCCGCCGACGATGTCGCGAAGCAGCGCCGTCGCACGCTCGAGCGCAGTCGGGGGGAGCGTGGGGTCGACGCCACGCTCGAAACGTTGGGCGGCATCGGTCAGAAGGCCCAGGCGGCGTGCGCGGCCGGCGACCGCAGCGGGCGTAAAATGCGCGGCTTCGAGAAGTACATCGGTCGTATCATCACCGATAGCCGTGTCCTTGCCGCCCATGATGCCCGCAAGGCCGACCGCGCCATTCGCATCGGCGATCACCAGAAAACCCGGGTCGAGCGAGTACTCCTTGTCATCGAGGAGCGTGATGCGTTCCTCGGCGTGCGCGGCGCGCACGGTGATCCCCTCCGATAGGCGCGATAAGTCGTACGCATGCAGCGGCTGTCCGAGATCGATCATGACGTAATTGGTCACATCGACGATCGGCGAGATGCTGGCGAGACCCACTCGACGCAGCCGCTCGCGCAGCCATGCCGGCGAAGTCGCGCCCGGGCGCACGCCGCGAATGACACGGGAGCAAAAGATCGGACAGTCGCTCTTGGATTCGATGCGCACCGGGAACATCGAGGGCTGCGTGGCGGGCACGGGCTTGACCGCAGCCTTCAGATACCGGCGCTGTTGCGCGGCGGCGTAATCCCGCGCGATACCGAACACGCTCATGCAGTCCCCGCGGTTCGGCGTCGCGTTCACCTCGAGCACCGTATCGTCCAAATCCAGCGCTTCCCGCACATCGACGTTGAGGGGGAGCGAGGCAGGTAGCTCCAGAATGCCGTCGTGCTCCTCGCCGAGACCGAGTTCGCGCGCGGAGCACAGCATGCCATTCGACTCGACGCCGCGTATCTTGGCGCGCTTGATCTTGAGTCCGCCGGGCAACTGCGCGCCGACCATCGCCACCGCCACCTTGAGTCCCGCCCGCACGTTCGGGGCGCCGCATACGATATGCAGACGGTTCTCAGCATCGGTCGTCACCTCGCAGAGCGAGAGCTTGTCCGCATCGGGATGTCGGCGGCACTCGAGCACCTCGCCCACGACGACGCCATTGAAGGCCGGCGCGACCGCGGCCAGCGATTCCACCTCGAGGCCCGCGAGCGTGAGCTGCTGCGCGAGTCCGCCGGCGCCACGCTGAGCGGCGTGTATTCGTTCATCCAGGAATAGGTGATCTTCACGGAAACTGCTTCAGGAATTGAATATCGTTCTCGAAGAACAGGCGCAGGTCATCGACGCCATAACGCAGCATGGTCACCCGCTCGATGCCCATCCCGAACGCATACCCCTGCCACTGTTGGCTGTCGATGCCCGCCGCCGCGAGCACATTCGGGTGAATCATTCCGCAACCCAGGATCTCGAGCCAACCGGTCTGCTTGCATACGCGGCAGCCCCCGCCGTGGCAAAAGACGCATTCGATGTCCACTTCTGCCGAGGGCTCGGTGAACGGGAAATAGGACGGGCGCAGCCGCATGCCGAGAGGCTGCTCGAAGAAATGCTCGACGAATGTATGCAGCATCGCTTTTAAGTTCGCGAAGCTCACGCTCTCCCCGACCACGATCCCTTCGACCTGGTGGAACATGGGAGTATGGGTCATGTCGGAGTCGTTGCGGTACACCCGACCGGGGGCGATCAGCGCCATCGGCGGCTTGCGCTCGCGCATCGCGCGAATCTGGACTGGCGAGGTGTGCGTGCGCAAAAGTCGGCCGTCCGGAAAATAGAACGTGTCGTGCATCGCACGAGCCGGGTGATTGGCGGGTATGTTGAGCGCCTCGAAGTTGTGAAAGTCATCCTCGACTTCCGGGCCGGTCGCGATCTCGAATCCCGCCTGCATGAAGATGCGTTCGATGCGCAGCCGCGAGCGCGTCACCGGATGGATGCTGCCCTTCTCCTGCCCCCGCCCGGGCAGCGACACATCGATCGTGCCCCGCGCGAGCTCCGCATCGAGTGATTCGCGATCGAGCAGCTCGCGTCGTGCCTCGAGTCGCCGCTTGAATGGCGACTCTTGGCTTGGTTGATCCTCTGACCTGCCGCCGGTCGCTCCTGCGCGGGAAGCTTTCCCAATCCCTTGAGCTGTTCGGTCAGCAAGCCTTTCTTGCCGAGCAAGCGCACCCGCACCTCGTCGAGGTCGGGAAGCGTATGCGAGGCGCCGACATCGGCCAGCGCCTGGTCGATGAGCTCGCTGAGAACTTCGGCCATGGATGACCCCTACAAAGGCTCGGGACCGGCCTACCGGCCGATCTCGAGGCTCTGCTCGATCCCTCAGGCCGAGAGACCGGCCTTGGCTTTCTCTGCGATCGCTGTAAACGCCGGCATGTCATGCACGGCGAGATCCGCGAGGATCTTGCGGTCGATGGCCAATCCGGCCTTGTTCAGGCCGTCGATCATCGTGCTGTAGCTCATGCCGCACAGACGCGCCGCCGCGTTGATGCGCGTGATCCACAGCGCGCGGAACTCGCGCTTCTTCTCCCGCCGACCGCGGTAAGCATATTGTCCGGCCTTGATGACCGCCTGCTTCGCCGCGCGGAAGACTTTGCGCCGCGCGTTGTAGTAGCCCTTCGCCTTCTTCAGAATCTTCTTGTGGCGTCGTCCTGCGATGACGCCTCGTTTAACTCGTGCCATGGTATGTCCCCTCGATCAGGCGTAAGGAAGCAGCTGTTTGATCCGATTCACATCGGTCTCGTCCACGAGCATCTCGCGACGTAGCTGGCGCTTCCGCTTGCTGGGTTTCTTCGTCAGGATATGACGTCGATGGGACTGGCCGCGTTTGAAGCCATTCGCCGTTTTGCGAAAACGCTTCGCCGCAGCCCGTTTGGTTTTCAACTTGGGCATGTCGACTCCTAATTGTAGCCTTGGCTCACAAGCGTCCCGGTGCCCTCATCGAGCACCGCGGGCGCCGCTCACCGGCGGATGTGGCAGGTTTTTAAGGCCTGCCGCTCACTTCTTTTTGGGCCCGAACACCATGACCATCTGCTTGCCCTCCATGAGCGGGTTCTGCTCCACCACCGAATACGGGGCGAGATCCTCAGAAATCCGCGCCAACAAGCGCCGGCCGATGTCTTGATGTACGAGCTCACGGCCGCGGTAACGCAACGTCACCTTGGCCTTATCACCCTCGGTCAGGAATCGAACGATGCTACGCAGCTTGACCTGGTAGTCCGCCTCTTCCGTACCGGGACGAAACTTCACTTCCTTGACTTGAATCTGCTTCTGTTTACGCTTCGCCGCATGCGCCTTCTTGTTCTGCTCGAACAAGAATTTGCCGAAATCCATTACTCTGACGACAGGGGGCTCCGCCATCGGCGAGACCTCGACGAGGTCCAGTGATTGAGAGCTTGCCATTTGTAGCGCTTCCGCGCGCGTCATGACTCCTGCCTGGCTTCCATCCGCTGCGATCACACGCACCGAGGGTGCGGAGATCTCCTCATTGCGCCTTACGCGCTTCGACGTTGCGATAAACGATCCTCCAAAATAAGACGGCCGCGGCTCGCGGCTTCGTCGCAAAGTAAGGCAGTGAGCTCATCGAGCGCCAAACTGCCTAGATCTTTGCCACTGCGCGTGCGTACGGCCAGGGTATGTCCCTCTACTTCCCGATCGCCAGCGACCAGCAAGTAGGGGACACGCTTAAGTGTATGCTCCCGGATTTTAAAGCCTACCTTCTCCGACCTCAAGTCCGTTTCGACTCGAAGCCCATGATTTTTAAGGTTTTCGGTGACTTGAGCACAGTATTTGTCCTGCCGCTCGGTAATTCCCATCACCACGGCCTGCACCGGCGCGAGCCAAGTGGGCAACTTTCCGGCATGATGCTCGAGCAAAATGCCTATAAATCGCTCGAGCGATCCGAACATGGCCCGGTGCAGCATGACCGGCGTGTGACGATGACTGTCCTCGCCGATGTAGCTTGCGCCGAGGCGCTCGGGAAGGTTCGGATCGACCTGCAGCGTCCCGCACTGCCATTCGCGGCCGATGGCATCGCGCAGCACGAACTCGAGCTTCGGCCCGTAGAACGCGCCCTCGCCCGGATTGAGGGTCGTCTCGATGCCGGCCGCCGCCGCCGCCTCCCGCAACGCGCCTTCATAGATATCCCAAACCGCATCCGACCCGACGCGCTTGGCGGGGCGATCGGAGAACTTGATGCGCACGTCGTTGAAGCCGAAATCCCGGTAGATGCTCAAGATGAGCTCGGTGACTTTCACCGCCTCGGCCGTGATCTGATCCGTCGTGCAAAAGATGTGCGCATCGTCCTGGGTGAAGGCGCGCACCCGCATCAGCCCGTGCAGCGCCCCGGAGGGCTCGTAACGATGCACCTTGCCGAATTCGGCGATGCGCAGCGGCAACTCGCGGTAGCTGCGCAGGCCCTGCTTGAACACTTGAATGTGTCCGGGGCAGTTCATGGGCTTGATGGCGAACGTGCGCTCATCGGGCGTCTTGGTCATGAACATGTTTTCGCCGAAATTCGCGATGTGCCCCGATTGCACCCACAGCTCGCGGTCCATGATCTCCGGCGTGTTCACTTCGACGTAGCCGGCTTCGTTCTGACGCTGGCGCATGTAGCCAATGAGCTGCTGGAACAGCGCCCAGCCCTTCGGGTGCCAGAAAACCGCGCCCGGCGCCTCTTCCTGCAGATGGAAACAGATCGAGCTCTTTGCCGATGCGCCGATGGTCGCGCTTTTCGGCCTCCTCCAGACGCGTCAGGTATTCCTTGAGCTGCTTCTCGTTGGCCCACGCCGTCCCATAGATCCGCTGCAGCATCTCGTTGCGCGAGTCCCCCGCCAGTACGCGCCCGCCACCTTCATCAACTTGAACGCCTTCAGCTTGCCCGTGCTCGGCACATGCGGCCCGCGGCAAAGATCCTCCCATTCGCCCTGGCCGTACAGACTGATCTGCTCCCCGGCCGGAATCGCCGAGATGATCTCCGCCTTGTAATGCTCCCCGATCCGATTGAAATGCTCGATCGCGGCATCGCGCGGCAATACGCGGCGGTGAACTTTAAGGTCGCGCCCGGCGATCTCCGCCATGCGCTTCTCGATGGCGGCCAGATCGTCGCTCGAGAAGGGGGTCTTGTAGGCAAAATCGTAGTAAAAGCCGTCCTCGATCACCGGGCCGATGGTGACCTGGGCGCCCGGAAAGAGCTCCTGCACGGCGTTCGCGAGCAGATGGGCGGTCGAGTGCCGGATGATCTCGAGGCCTTCCGGGTCCTTGTCCGTCACGATGCTCACCGCGGCATCGTGGTCGATCGTCGCCGAGGTATCGACCAGACGGCCGTTCACCTTGCCGGCGAGCGCCGCCTTGGCGAGGCCTGAGCCGATACTGGCGGCCAGCTCGGCGACCGTCAGGGGCCGCTCGAACGCCTTTTGGCTGCCGTCGGGAAGTGTAATTACGGGCATAGAACCCTACTGGTATCCGCGAAAATCCCGAAAAAAACCGGCCAATTCGAGGACCGGCACCTCATTCCATGAAGTGGTGCGCGCTAGTGGGATCGAACCACTGACCCCCACCATGTCAAGGTGATGCTCTACCGCTGAGCTAAGCGCGCACGAAGGGCGCGAAAGATACCGGATTCCGCGGCTCCTATAAAGGGCGAACCGCCAATATCAGGCCTGCGGTTCCTGCTCCGAGAGGTTGGCGATGCCGGTGGGTGCCGCCTGGGCGCTGGTCGCTGCCGGGTCGGCGGCTGACTCGCCCGGGCGGGGCTTGATCACGCACCGGAATTGAATCTCGCCGACGGTGAGCACGTCGCCATCGTTCAACAAGTGGCGTGTCACCTTGCGGCCGTTCACCAGCACCCCATTGGTGCTGTTCAAGTCCTCGACAATGAGCTCGCGCGCCGCCTTCAGGATCATGGCGTGATTGCGGCTCACGGACTGCGAATCGATTTGCAGCTCGCATCCCGGCGAGCGGCCGATCCGGGTGCGGCGCGCCAGCGTGAACGTCATCTCCTGCTCGCCGTCGACGCGCACCAGCTCCGCCGTGTAGTCCCCGGCCCCCGCTGTGGGCGTCGCCGCCGCGGAACCGAGCCGCTCGATGCTCGTCTGCAGGCGTCCGAGCACGTTGGCGTTGTTGTTCGCGCTGCGCTCGAGGCGCCGGATCAGGAGGTCGCGTTCCTCGAGCGCGCCTCGCGTGCGCTCGAGGTTCGCCCGCAACGTTCGATTCTCTTCGGTCAGCTGCTCGAGGCTCAGCGTCTTTTGGGCAAGCTCCTCCTTCACGTGCCTGAGATCCGCCTGCACCTCCTGCATGGGGCGGCGCGCTTCGTTGAGATGCGCCATCAGCACGGTCATCTCCTCCTCGTGCGTGACGGCTTGCGCCTCCAATTCATCGATACGCGCCGAGAGTTGCGCGCGCCCCGCCTCGACGGCGGCAACAGCGTCCCGGGCGCGCTGCGCCTCGGCGGCTGCCTGCGAGCGCAACTCGGTCAAATCCCGCATTCGCGCCCCGAGCTCCGCCTCGAAACGCTTGCGGTCCACCGCCAACTCCTCGATCTTCGCCACGAGCTCGCCGCGGGTCTGCTCGCTCTCCTGCATCTCCCGCGCCTTCTGCGCGAGCGCGGCCGCATCGCTCGCCCTCGCGGCGTTGAGCTTCTCGAGTGCCGCGCCCTGCTCGGCAAGCTTGCCGTTCAAGGACTCGGCCATGAGTCTCAAGCGATCGCACTCCGACTGCAGCTCTCCTCGCCCGCTCTGCGCGGCCGTGATCTTATCGTCCCACTCGCGGAACAGATTCGTGTTGAAGCCGGCTCGCCACTCCCGCGTGCGCAGCACCTCGAGGTAGGACTCCACCTGCGAGCGGGCGCCGGCCAATTCCCGGCGATTCGCGTTGAGCTCGGAGTCCCCGCGCGCGAGGCGCGCCATGAGCTCGGACACCGATTGCCGGCTGGCTTTCAAATCGAGCGTGTACGCCTCGGCCTGTGCCCTCGCCTCGCGCAGCTGCTCCTCGAGCTTCGCGCCCGCGATGGAGCGCGCCTCGAGATCAGGAACGATCTGGGCATGTTCGCGCTGCAGCGCGCTCAATTGGGCGTCGCGCTCACCGAGCGAGTGCAGGACCTGGGCGATGGTGGCATCTCGCGACACCAGCGCATCGCGCAGCGTTCGGGCCTCGCTCTGCGCCCGTTCGGACTCGCGCGCGGCCTCCTCGGCGCGCAGGCGCAGCTGCTCGCTCGTGCCGTTTTTCTCGGCGAGCGCCGCCTGCGCTTCTCGCAGGCGGTGCTGCTCGACCGCCAGCGCCGAGTGCACCACGCCGAGCTCCGAGGCGAGCTCATCGGCGCGCGTGCCCGCCGCGAGCTGCGCATCGCGCGCTTTCTCGTACAGGCGGTTCAGGGCTTCGTAATCGGCGTTTTGGCGGGCGATGCGCTCCTCGACCGATCGCACGCTCTCGGCGAGGGAGGGCAAATCCAGCCCGCTCGGGCGGACCTCCGGGACGGCCGCAGGGCTCGCCACCAGCACGGTGCCGGGCAGGGTCGCGGAATATTCCAGCCGGACCGAATCGTCCTCGACGTCCTCATCGATCGAGATGCCCTCGAGAATGGGAAGCTTGTCGGTGCGATCCAGATCGACCTCTTTCGATTGCCCCTTATCGAACGCCATGCAGCCTCCTAGCCGGCCATCGTGTTCGGTGCGCCGAATGCGGACTGGCGCAGCCGTTGAATCTCGTCACGCAATCGCGCGGCCTGCTCGAACTCGAGATTTCGCGCGAGCTTCATCATTTCCGCCTCGAGCTTCTTGATGCGCTTCACCGCCTGCTCGGGGGGTAGCGCATAGTCCAGGCCGGACTCGCGCACGGCTCCCTCCTGCACCGAGCGTGCGCCTTCCATGACATCGCCCACCGCCTTGATGATCGTGCGCGGTGTAATCCCGTGCTGGACGTTGAATTCGACCTGCTTGCTGCGGCGCCGATCGGTCTCGGCGATCGCCCGCTCGATCGAGCCGGTGCGCTGATCGGCATACAGGATGGCCTTGCCTCGAACGTTGCGTGCCGCGCGTCCGATCGTCTGGATCAACGACCCCTCCGAGCGCAGGAAGCCTTCCTTGTCCGCATCGAGTATGGCGACCAACGACACCTCGGGCATGTCCAATCCCTCGCGCAGCAAGTTGATGCCGACGATGACGTCGAACTTGCCCAAGCGCAGGTCACGGATGATCTCCGAGCGCTCGACGGTCTCGATATCCGAATGCAGATACCGCACTTTGACACCGTGCTCATTCAGATAGTCGGTCAAGTCCTCCGCCATGCGCTTGGTGAGCGTCGTCACGAGCACGCGCTCGTTGTCCTGCGCCCGCAGCCGGATCTCGGACAGCAGGTCATCCACTTGCGCACGCACCGGCCGCACCTCCACCACCGGGTCGATCAGCCCCGTCGGCCGCACCACTTGCTCGACGATTTGACCGGAGATTTGCCGCTCGTGAGGCCCGGGCGTCGCCGAGATAAAGATGGTCTGCGGCGCGAGGCGCTCGAATTCCTCGAAACGCAGCGGCCGATTGTCGAGTGCCGAAGGCAGGCGGAACCCGTACTCGACGAGCGTCTCCTTGCGCGACCGGTCGCCCCGGTACATGGCGCCGAGCTGCGGAATGGTCTGATGGCTCTCGTCGATCACGAGCAGGGCGTTCTTCGGCAGATAATCGAACAAGCACGGCGGCGGCTCGCCCGCCTGGCGGCCCGAGAGGTAGCGCGAGTAGTTCTCGATGCCGGCGCAGTAGCCCACCTCGTTCATCATTTCCAGGTCGAACAACGTGCGCTGCTGCAGGCGCTGCGCCTCGAGGAGCTTGCCGGCGCCGTGAAGCTCGGCAAGACGCGTGCGCAACTCGTCCCGAATCTCATCCACCGCGCCGTGGATGCGCTCCTTCGGGGTGACGTAATGGGTCGAGGGGTAGACCGTGAGGCGCGGCACCTTGCGCATCACCTCGCCGGTGAGCGGATCGAAGAAGCTCAGGCTCTCGATCCGGTCGTCGAAGAGCTCGACCCGCACCGCCTCGCGCTCCGATTCGGCGGGGAAGATATCGATGACATCGCCCCGGACCCGGTAGGTGCCCTGCCGCAAATCGATCTCATTGCGCGTGTACTGCATGTCCGCGAGACGCCGCAGGAGCTTGCGTTGATCGAGGATGTCGCCGCGCGACATGTGCAGCACCATGCTGAGGTAGGCCTGCGGATCGCCGAGGCCGTAGATTGCCGAGACCGTCGCGACGATGATCGAGTCGGGGCGCTCGAGCAGTGCTTTGGTCGCGGACAGGCGCATCTGCTCGATGTGCTCGTTGATCGAGGCGTCCTTCTCGATGAAGGTGTCGGACGCCGGCACATACGCTTCGGGCTGGTAGTAGTCGTAGTAGGAGACGAAGTACTCGACCGCGTTCTTCGGGAAGAACGTCTTGAACTCCCCATACAGCTGTGCGGCGAGCGTCTTGTTGTGCGCGAGGACCAGCGTCGGGCGCTGCAGCGTCTGGATGACGTTCGCGACGGTAAAGGTCTTGCCCGATCCGGTGACTCCCAGCAAGGTCTGGTGGGCGAGGCCGCTTTCGAGACCGTCGAGCAGCTTTTCAATCGCCTGAGGCTGATCCCCCGCGGGGAGATAATCGGAAAACAGTTCAAAACGCATCGATCTATTCTCTCACGTTGCCTGGGATGGGAGCACGCCGTGCGCTGGCGCACAGGCGTTGTTTTTCGTACACTCGAGCGCCCTTTTTGACATAGCAGGAATCACTTCGTTGACCGTGTCACTTTCCAAGCGAGTTCAGAAGGTTAAGCCCTCCCCCACCCTCGCGATGACCGCCCGCGCCGCGAAGCTCAAGGCCGAGGGCAAGGACATCATTGGCCTGGCTGCGGGCGAACCGGATTTCGATACCCCGGCGCACATCGCGGAGGCGGGTATCGAGGCGATCCGCAAGGGCCTCACACGCTACACCGCGGTCGACGGCACCACCGAGCTCAAGGACGCCATCATCGGCAAGTTCAAGCGCGACAACGGCTTGGTCTACGAGCGCAACCAGATCCTGGTCTCCTCGGGCGCGAAGCAGACCTGCTTCAATGTGTGCGCTGCGCTATTGGATCCGGGCGATGAGTGCCTCATCCCCGCGCCTTACTGGGTCTCCTACCCGGACATGGCGCTGCTCGCGGATGCAACGCCGGTGATCGTAGATGGGGGCGCGGATCAAGGGTACAAGATCACGCCGGCGCAACTCGCCGCCGCCATTACCCCGCGCACCAAGCTGTTCATCCTCAACAGTCCGAGCAATCCCACCGGCGCGGCCTACACGGGCGCCGAACTGAAGGCGCTCGGCGCCGTGCTCGCGCAGCACAGCCAAGTCGTCGTCGCCTCGGACGAGATGTACGAGCACATTTATTGGGCACCGGAACCGCTGTTGAGTTTTGCGCAGGCGAACCCGCAGCTTTATGACCGCACGGTGACCATCAACGGCGTCTCCAAGGCTTATGCGATGACCGGCTGGCGAATCGGCTATTGCGGCGGCCCGAAGGAAATAGTGGCCGCGATGGCGACCGTTCAAGGTCAATCCACCTCGAACGCATCGAGCATCTCGCAACGCGCGGCGACGGTCGCCCTGAACGGCGATCAGAGCTGCGTTGCCGACATGAACAAAGCGTTCAAGGCACGTCATGATTTCGTCGTGGCTGCGCTGAATGCCATACCGGGAATCCGTTGCGCGCCGGGCGCGGGCACCTTCTACGCATTCGCGGACGTATCGGGCGCGATGCGATCGCTCGGCATCAAGGACGACAACGCCTTCGCCGAATACTTGCTCACCGATGCAGGTGTTGCCGTGGTGCCTGGATCCGGATTCGGCGCGCCGGCGCACATGCGAATCTCTTTTGCGTGCAGCATGAAAACGCTCGAGGACGCCGTGACTCGCATCGAGCGGGCGCTGACCTCCGCAGCGGCGATGCGCACCGGCTAGGTGAGTTTTCCGCGAGGGTCTATGGCCCTCGAAGGAGCGTGCGCCGCCGTTGCTTGCCAGCGTTCGGTTTGGTTGGCGCGGGCGCGACCTTGGAATAAGGCCGTCTCTTACATCACCTTAAGTTAACTGATTAATTATCTGATTTTTAAGGTTATATATGCAGTACCGCAATCTCGGCAATACAGGTCTCAAAGTATCGCCGCTCTGCCTCGGTTGCATGAGCTTCGGGGCGCCGGATCGAGGCGATCACCCCTGGACACTGCCGGAGCCGCAGAGCCGCCCGCTGATCCGCAAAGCGATCGAGATGGGCATCAATTTCTTCGACACGGCGAACGGCTACTCGGATGGAACCTCGGAGGAGATCGTCGGCCAGGCCCTTAAGGATTACACGCGCCGCGATGAGGCGGTGATCGCGACGAAAGTGTTCTTGCCGATGAGCAAGGGACCGAATGGCGGAGGATTGTCTCGCAAGGCCATCTTCACCGCGATCGATGCCTCCTTGCGGCGGCTCGGGACAGACTACGTGGATCTTTATCAAATCCATCGCTGGGACCCCGCCACACCGATCGAGGAAACGCTCGAGGCCCTGCACGATCTCGTCAAGGCGGGAAAGGTCCGCTATCTCGGCGCCTCTTCCATGTACGCCTGGCAATTCGCGAAGGCCCTGCATCTCGCGCGCGAGAATCGCTGGACACCCTTCGTGAGCATGCAGAATTTCTACAACCTCCTCTACCGCGAAGAGGAGCGCGAAATGCTGCCGCTGTGCGTCGATGCACGCATTGCCGTTCTGCCGTGGAGCCCGCTCGCCCGCGGGCGGCTCGCACGCGAGTGGAAGACCGAGACGCCGCGTACTAAAACCGACAAATTTGGAAACACGCTGTTTGTCGGATCCGAGGATTCGGATCGCGAGGTCGTGCAGCGCGTCGGAGCCATCGCCGCCGCGCGGGGGGTGTCCCGTGCGCAAGTGGCGCTCGCGTGGCTGATGCATAAATCCGTGGTCACCGCCCCGATCGTTGGTGCCACGAAGCCCGGGCATCTCGATGACGCCGCCGCCGCGCTCGCGCTGCAGCTTTCGGAGCCGGAGGTCGCCCAGCTCGAAGCGCCGTACGTACCGCATGATGTCGCCGGGCATCGCTGACCCGGCCCGCGCATTCCTTGACTTAACCGCCCGCCTTCCCGACAATCCGCGCCTCCTCCGAATTCCCCGGTAGCTCAGTGGTAGAGCGACGGACTGTTAATCCGTTGGTCGGCGGTTCGAATCCGTCCCGGGGAGCCACAAAAACAATAGGTTAGAGGAGAATGACTGTTAAAATTTAACACCGAATATGCACCTCGGGTGCAGTATGCCAAGCCCACAGCCTGAGTAACTCAATTTGATGGCCGTCCGACGAGGGTCGTGATCGCGTCGATTCTCGCCAGTGGTTATTCTCTCCTTCGTGCAGCAGTGACGACGCCGCATTACGAGCAGCGATACATGATTTGGAACGACCGAATCACCTTTGATCCCACCATCATGAGCGGCAAGCCATGCATTCGGGGCATGCGCGTGAGCGTGAGCACAGTGGTGGGCCTTGTTGCCGAGGGGCGGTCTGAGGCGGAGATTCTGGCTGCCTATCCCTACCTCGAGTCCGCAGATATTCGAGCGGCGCTTGCCTACGCCGCGTGGCGCTCAGAAGAGAGGGACGTGCCGGTCCGAAGTCGGCGACCCCGAGACGGCCGTCCTCGAAGATCGGCAGCGTCAAAGATCGGCCGATCGCAAACTGGTGGGAAGGCCCAGTTGCTTGTACTGCAGCGCCTGCAGGCGCGCGCTGCCCGACGGCGTGATGTTGGGACAGAAGTCGGGCTGGTGTCACAGGACTATTCATCCGTTGGTCAGCGGTTCGAATCCGTCCCTGGCCAACAAATCAATAAGTTACCATACTTTTGTAGAATGACTCTGAACCGTTTGCCCTGTTTCTGTCCCCTTGGCTCGGAGCTCCCCTCCGAGCGCCGATGATGCCGGGCGTTGCCGAGCAAGCTACATCGTCGCGACGAGTGATTGCGCCATGTCCGCGTCGAAGGTCCTCGAATCAACCTTGAGATAGGCGAGCTCTTCCTCGGCGATCACTACGGCCTCGGCTACGCCCGGAACTTGGCGCAGCCTAGCCGCCAGTTCTTGCGCATCGACCGCCCGCCCCTCTCTGATCCTGATCAGCCGCGTCGTCAGATAGCTCGGCTGTTTCATCGTCGCCGCAACCAGAAGCCACAACAACGCGAGACCCCCCGAACAGGCAAATACGCCTCCGTCACCTGTCGTCTGGTGTACCCACCCGCCCACCACGCCACCGATGAAAATCCCGAGAAACTGCGAACTTGAATAGATTCCGGTGGCGGTCCCTTTGGCATCGGGTGGCGCGGTTTTGGTGACGAGCGAGGGCAGGCTCGCCTCCATCACGTTGAAGCCTGCAAAGAATAGCGTGATGGCTGCGAGCACGATGTAAACGTCGTCTTTACCGACGAGGAGCATGCACTGGCTCATGACCAGCGCCGCAACGGCCGCGACAAACACGGCCTTCATGCGGCGATGCTTCTCCGCAATGATGATGGCTGGGACCATCACCGCGACTGAGATCAGCAGCACCGGCAGATAGATCATCCACTGGCTGTGGCTATTCACATTCAGCCTCGCGCGCAGCAGCGCCGGCACCACTAGGAAGCTTGCTGTCAACATGGCATGCAGTGCAAAGATGCCGAAGTCCAGCCGCAGAAGTTCCGTGTTCTTCAGAATCCGCCCGATCATGGCCGGAACCGTTTCCGCATCACGGTGCACTCTCTCGTATCTGGCGCCAGGAACGAGAAAAGCGGTTATGGCGGTGCCTAGCAATGCCAGGCCGACCATGAACCAGAAGATGCCCGACACCCCGACGAAGCCCGCGAGGATCGGGCCCGCCACCAATGCGACCATGAATGATGCTCCGATGGTGATGCCTACCATGGCCATCGCCTGGGTGCGGCTCTCTTCGGTCGTCAGGTCAGCCACCAACGCCAATATCACCGCGCCGACTGCGCCCGCACCCTGCAGCACACGGCCGACAATGACGCCGTCGATAGAGGTCGACACGGCAGCCACAGCGCTGCCGATCCCGAATATGATCAATCCGAGGACGATCATCACTTTTCGCCCGATCTTGTCGGACAGCAGACCGAACGGGATCTGCAATAGTCCCTGACTCAATCCATAAATGCCAAGCGCCAAACCGGTCTTGTACGGTGTAGCCCCCGACAGTTGCCGAGCATAGTCCGCAAAAACCGGATAAATCATGAACAAGCCTAGAAGTCTCACCGAAAAGACGGCGGCAAGAGAGCTGGCAGCGCGGAATTCCCGTTTCTCCATACTCAGTAACGATCTCCGTGTCGCGGCCTCGTGTGAGAGTTAGACCGAGATAGGCATCCATCTATTCGGTGTGACCCCGGCGCAAAATGCCGCAATGACACCATCCAACGTGATACGAGAACCGCGCACACAGATCGTTCCCGCCGAGTCGGTGGACAGAGGAACCGTGGTGGTAGTTGGTAGAGCGGACATAGGGGAAGGCTAGTCGCGGAGAGCCAAAAAGACAAACAACTGATCGGCTCATGAGGACGGTTTGAATGACTCGACCGGCCGCGCCAATGCGCCACAACCGTTTCGTCCTTGGTTTGCCTCGCGGCTCGCAATCACTTATCATGTACGAGTCATTTGTACATGTAATTGAACGCCATGGCGCCACTCGTCTTTACTATTTCAACCGCGCGTCAGAAGTTCTTTTCCCTATTTCAGACAGTCACGGGCCGGCGGGGGCGGAAGGTCGTCATTACCAGCCGGGGTAGCGAGGATCACGCCGTGCTCGTGGGCGAGTCCTATCTCAATGAGCTGGAAGCTGCCGCCAAGCGATTGCGGGACATTGAATCCGGGAAGGCGAAGCCGGCACCAGATTTCAAGCTGATCGGGAGTATGCGAGTCGCCGACGGCGTTGACGACCCGGTCGCTGACATTCGTGCCGAACAGAATGCCCTTCGGGAGAAGAAGCTTAAGTCTTTCGGTAGGTAGCTGTGAGCGCCCCAGATGCGCCTCTTGCGGTAACGGATACACACGCGCTCATTTGGATGGCGACGGGAAAACTCAATAAGCTCGGTAAGGCTGCCAAACGCATCTTCGAGCGCGCCGCGACCGGCAAGTGCTCGATTTATATTCCATCTCTAGTTCTGGTCGAGCTCGGGGAAGCCTGGCACCGGGGCACAGTGACCATTACCAGCGGCGCGCCATTTGAAGAGTGGGTGCGCGCGGCATTCGTGAGCCGGATGTTCCACGAGGCGCCGTTGACGGCCGACATCGTCTTCGCAGCCCAAGGCCTCTACAACATCGCGGAGCGCGGGGATCGCCTGATCGCCGCTACCGCGGTGGCACTCGAGCTTCCCCTCATCACCCGAGACCCGACGATCGCGGCAGCGGCTAACGTTGAGTGCGTCTGGACCTGACAGCGCTGACAGCCACACTCTTAAGTTCTAAGGTTGACCGTTAATCCGTTGGTCGGCGGTTCGAATCCGTCCCGGGGAGACAGTAAAATCAATAGTTTATGGATATTCTCTTATCTTGATTCTCAAGAACTTGCCACAAGATTCGTACGCCGTTGAGATCACCACCGCTACATCAGACCACTGGCCTTTGCTCGGCTTCATCTTGACACAGCGATCACCGAGAGTAATCTACGCGGCCCTCTTGCCGCCGCGTGCGGCGAGCCGCACAACGGAGAAGGCCATGGCCCGCGGGTCACTGCATACAGAGTGTAGTCATCGATTGAATTGACGGCTTCGGGTTGCGGGCTCGAAGCCTACGCTTCGAGCCGGGAAGGCGCGTCCACGACGGAGCCCCTGGCGAGTTTTCACCAGGGGCTTTTTGTTGCCTGTAGTGCCGACATGAAAGGACTGAAATTCGACCTTGAGACGATCGCGGATGCGCGTGACGGCTTACCGATGCACTTGACGGTGCGAGGCGATCTCGCCGACCCGGCCGACACGCTGCTGAAGCTACGCGCGCTGCTGTCCTTCGACCGTGGCGCCGCGCGCTATGCCGTCCAGCGCACCGTGCGCTGCGCCGTTCGCCGCCCCTTGGAAGAGCTCTTCGATGAGCTCGCATTACACAGCGGTTTCGCCGCGCAGCGCCTGGACGGCACATCGCTGCTACTCGACGGCCCCGGAGTATTCGTCAGTGCCCGTGGCCGGCGCAAGATCGACTACGGCTCATGCACCTTCGACATCTGGGCCGAAAGCCTCGCCCGCTTGAATTCGGTCCGAGCGACCCTGCTCAGTATCGTCGGCGAGCAACTGGTGCGCCAAGAGATGTTTACCATCGATTGGCACTTCTGCAGCGGTCAGATGGGCCTATCAAGCGCGTCGTTCGACGAAATAGCAGATCCAGCACCGTACGACGAGGCTTACCCGACTCTGAAGGAACCGGTGGCAGCCTTCATTGGGCGCTACCTCGCCTCTCACGAAACCGTGCTCATTCTTCAGGGACCGCCCGGGACCGGCAAAACTCGTTTGGTGCGCGCGATCTTGGCAGCGATGTCAGCCCGCAAATCGGACAGCGCCAAGGTGCTCTATACGGCTGACAAGCGCGCGCTAGAGAGCGACGAAATCTTCGTCGAATTCATCACCGGCAGTCACGATGCATTTGTGATCGAGGATGCAGATCACCTGCTCATGGCTCGCGCCAGCGGCAACGTGGATCTGCACCGCTTCTTGGCCGTTGCGGACGGGGTGGTACGTGCGCAGGGCCGCAAGATCATTTTTACGACCAATCTGCCGAACATCGGGGACATCGACGAGGCGCTGGTGCGTCCGGGTCGCTGCTTTGCAACGGCTCGCACTCGTGCCTTGGAGCGAAGCGAAGCTGATTTGCTGCTCTCCCGAATCAGCGGCGGCGGTGCCTCTCCGGATGAAAGGAGCACCTCGTTCGCCCTGCCCTCCAGCGTTCGGTCCATAACTCTTGCCGCGTTGTACCGCATGCTGAATGCAGAGGGCTAGAACGCCGGCTGGGCGCACCTGAGGCTCCCGTCCCTTGGCCTGTGTTCGACGAGTCGCGATTGAGAGAGCTGCTCGCCAAAGTCTTCCGAGATCTCGCTCCCGGCGGTAAGCCGCGCCAGCAGCTCTTCGAATATGCGACGGCCTACGATGAACCCGTGCTCGCGGCGTGGCTGCTTGAGGAAGTCGAATTCGAACAAGCGCGTGGCTTCGGACCGCAGCGCGCCACCTTGGGCCGGCGTCATCTCAACGATTTTGCCGGGCGTCACTACAAGGGCATATTGCAGAACTGCGACCGCCACGGAGTCGATCACCGCACTGCGATGAACTACACACCCCTGATGGCAGCCGCAGCGGCCGGAAACCTGCCGCTCGTGGAGGCACTTCTCGATCGCGGCGCCGACACCGATGCGCACGACCATCTCGGACGCAACGCGCTGCATATCGCCATGCGCGAGGCGTTTCGCGACCGAGATTTCGCGCGCCGACCGTTCGCCGCACTGTACGAGCGCGTCGCTCCCGCATTCATCGACCTGCAGGTCGAAGAGCGGCTCGTCCGTCTCGACCGACACTTGAGCGAATATTGGGTCTTTCAGACTCTTTGGGTGCTGTTCAAACAGACCTTTAGCGCCTCGGGACTCGATCAACCGGCCGGCGTCAACACCGAGGCCGTACTCGATGCGTGGGCGACGCTACCGGCGAGCGTGCTCAAGCCCCAGCGCAACAAGCGCAGCGACCTGTCCAATGTATTGTCGCGCAACGAAGTCGAACGTGAGTACGCCTACAATCGGCGGCTTTTCAAACGCATTGCGCACGGTTGGTATCAGATCAATCCTCGGCTTGCGATCCGCCGCCGGGATGGGCGTGGCCGATCGTGGCAACCGGTACTCGAAGCGCTGAATCTGCCACTGGTCCACGAGCTTGCCCACCCGGATCAGTGGGGCATCAGCCGAGGGCTCTGGCGATCAGCCGGTGGTTCGGACCTACCGGTACCCGTAGCAGCTGCAGCATGGGATGCGCGCGAACTCGCAGCACGTGAGGCCGAGCGGGCAGCGATCGAAGCCGCCATGGCCCGGCGGCACGCCGCCGAAGAAGAACGGCAACGTCACGAGAACGAGCGCCGGATGCACGTGAAGAATTGCAGCGCCGAATTGCTGCTCGGCGCAGAGGTGGGAAGACGGATGAGCCGTGAGATAGCTCTGTGCAATGAACACCGTGCCGGGGGCGGTATCGTGATGCGGACACGCCTCGTGAGGTGATTAGGGGCTATAATCACCTCATGTTTTGAGGCGATTATGGCAGCTAAGCACCTCAAGCCCTGGATTTGGCAGCGCCCCGAGTGGCCCGAATTTTACTGGGATTCGGCCCGTCTGGCGCAACCGCTCGCTGCTGCGCGCAGGGCACAGGGAGAACTCAGCGGAATGGCCCGGTTGCTGGATCCCAATTCCGACCTGCACGCTCAGCTGGAGGTACTCACGTCGGAAGGAGTTGCAACCAGCGCTATCGAAGGCGAACACTTCGATCCCAATGCACTGCGCAGTTCCTTGGCTCGCCGGCTGGGGGTGCCGACTGCCGGACTGCCCGCCCCGCCCCGTTCCCTCGAGGGCCTCGTCGATGTACTGCTGAACGCCACTCAGCAGCGGGATAAGCCTCTGACGCAAAGAACGCTCGCTGGCTGGCAGGCCGCGCTCTTTCCTACCGGACGTTCGGGGCTAAGCAAGATCCGCGTCGGCGCATTGCGCGGAGCGTCGCCCATGCGGATCGTCTCCGGTCCGATCGGCCGGCAGCGTGTCCATTACGAGGCGCCACCCCGGCTCGGCCTCGAACGGGATCTCAAGCGCTTTCTGGGCTGGTTCAATAGGCCGCCCGCGCACGTGGACGGACTGCTGCGCGCGGGAGTGGCGCATGCTTGGTTCGAACTGATTCATCCATTCGAAGACGGTAATGGACGTGTGGGTCGCGCCCTTCTCGATCGGGCTCTGGCGCAGGATGAGAATCGATCATCGCGGCTATATAGCCTCTCCGCGCGCTTGATGGCCGTTCGAAGCGAGTACTACGATGCGCTCGGTGCGCTCTCGCGCGGAGACCTCGACGCGACAGAGTGGCTGAGATGGTTCCTCGAGCAGGTGGTCGCCGCTTGCGGTGAGAGTGCCGGCACGGTTGAGCGAGTGCTGCGCAAGGCTCGCTTCTCGATGCGTCATGCTCAAGCAGCGATTAGCGAGCGGCAGCGCAAGGCGTTGAATGCTTTGCTCGACACAGGCCCTGCCGGTTTTGTGGGCGGAATGACCAACAAGAAGTACGCACACCTGACTCACGTCAGCCCCGCCACGGCGCAGCGCGACCTCGCCGAGCTCGCAGAACGTGGAATATTGCAACCGCAAGGTGCCGGCCGGAGCGTGCGTTACGAGCTCGCCGACTAACGATGCGACGAGATACCCTACCCTCAACTGGCGCGACCTCGACTTGAACCTCTAAACAGGCGCCGCAACATATTGATCGAATTGGCGCAGCGGCCTGATATTCTGGTCAACATTGAACGCCTGTCTACACCGTTTGGCACGCGGTACGTGCAAGCAGTGTCGAACGACAGCTTTTCGCCGAACGGCTTGTTCGTGGTGATAATGACCGGATTTTTCTGGTAGCGGCGCGTGATGACCTCGAAGAAGAGGTCGGCATAGCGCGAGTCATAGGATAAATATCCGACTCATCGATCGCGAGAACTCCCGGGCTGGTATAGCGACGCAGGCGGCGCGCGAGCGAGGTGGAGGAGTACTGGGCGGCCAAGTCGTGCAGCATGTCGGAGGCGAGCGTGAAGCGGGCCGTGTGGCCATGCAGGACGGCCTGATGCAACAGATTCTTCGCGATCATCGTCTTGCCGATACCATTCGGACCGATCAGCACGATGTTGGCCGGTTCCTCGATGAAGTTCAGGGAGAAGAGCTCTTCGACGAGGAGCAGGTCGCACTGGGTGGGCCAAGTCATTCGAAGCCGGCCATCGGATTGTAGCGCTGCAGCCGGGCGGCGTTCAGACGTAGGCGTAAGCTGCGCCGCGAGCGCTCGGCTTCCTCGATCTGCAGCAGCTGGGGCAGCCAGGGTTCCTGGATGATGGTCTCGATGTTGGCGAGCAGTCCATGCAGGCCGAGGTACAGCAGGCGCGCGCGCAAGTTCTCAAGGTTCAAGGGTTCGTTCGGCGGGTTCGTGCTCATCGGTCGGCTCCGTGGTCAGTTGTTCGTAATCGCGTAAATCGTGTGCCCGTACGGTGATGTGCAGGCGCGGATCGTTCGGCAGCGTGACGGCGACCGGCGGGCGCTCACCGCGCAGGGCGAGCTGGGCATCGATGAAGTGCCGCACGGCGCCCAAGTGGCGGCGTTCTCGCCGAGTGCAGCCTCGATCGCCTGCGCAAGGGCATCGGCGCCGTGGGTGTCGAGCAGCTGCAGGAGGCCGCGGGTGAGGACGCCCAAGTGCACGCCGCGCTCGGCGGCGAGCTTGTAAAGCTTTTTCGATTCGGGGGCGGCATGGTGCAACCGATCGAGCGCACGATGTGCGCGGCCAGCGCGTTTGTGCGCCTCCAACGCCTCGACATGACGGGGATCTTCTATCTGTTGGGCGCGATCGAAGCTGCGCGGGTGATCCGCGATCGTCGCGTAGCCCTCGAGGACACGCACCCGCTCGAGCGAGGCGATGATCTCCACTTGCCGACCGACGTGAGTATGCGGGATGCTGTAATCGTTCAGATCAAAGCGTAGGTACGGAGTTTTCCGCGCAATGGCATCCGCCACGCGTTCTTCGGTGGGAAAGGGGTTGTCCGGCAACGGCAGTAAATGCGGCCGCTCCTCGGCGAACACCGCACGGACGCTGCGATCACGATCTTCCGGACAGCCGCGCAAGTCCGCTTCCTCGAGGCACCAGGTCGTTGCCTGGGCGTTCAGATCATGGATATCTTTGAACGCACGCGCCGCAAAAAATCGGTCTCGAACAAAACGGATGGCCCGTTCCACGCGGCCTTTTTCGTTCCCGCGGGCGACCGCCACCGGGCGCGGTTGGAACTGATAATGGGCAGCCAACTCCAGCAGCGTCGGATGGAAGCGGATCGCATCGCTTCGCCGCTCGAGGACTGCGCTTTTGAGGTTGTCATAGAGCACCACCCGCGGCACCGCGCCCCACGCGGTAAATGCCTCGACATGGCCGCGCAGGAAGTTGTTCATTGCGCCGTTCAAGTAAAATCGCAGGAACAAGTGCCGCGAGTACGACAGCACCATCACGAAGGCCATCAGCGGCCGACTCGCCTTGCCGATGGTGATTGTCCCGAAGTGCGCCCAGTCGCATTGGGCTTGTTCGCCGGCGAGGGTGCGCAGGCGCAAATAGGCTTCCGGCACCAGCCGCGGCCGGAAGCGCGCGACAATGGCGCGGAAGTGATCCGAGCCCCCGCGATAACCGCGCTCGCGCACCATGACGTGCAAGCGGCTCGCGCATAACTTTGGATATGCTTTGAGCGTCTCGAGGATAAACGGGATGAAGGGATCCGCGATCGACGGACGCGTCGTCTTCTGTGCCGCCGGTACGCCGGCCTGTGCGAGCACGCGTCGCACCGTCGAGTGATGCAGCATGAGCTGCCGCGCGATCGTGCCGATCGGCCAGCGTTCGGCGTGATGCAGACGCAGCACCTCGGCTTCCACCGCGCGACTTATCATCCGTGCCGCTCAACCGAAGCCCCAACCCCGTCGTGTGCGCAGACGTGTGAACGCCGGCAGCGGCGCATGACAAAAATCGCACCGTCGAACCTGGCCCTGACCACCATTGTCACGCCTCGGCAGCGCAATGATCGTCTCTTCGGGGCTGCAGCGTGCATCGGCGGTCTCGATCGCGGCCACATCGACCGTGATCGACATGGTGAACACCGGTCCCACCGGTGCACATCCCTGCTGCGTCACTTTCTCAAGTTCCCGATCGCGCCAGGCTTGTTGCCGAGCCGCGTGCCGGCGGGCTCCACGACGGGTGCGCTGATACCGCGCGCCGGCACGCCGGTTCGACGCGCGGCGGGACACGGCCGCACACTCGCCGGCGCAATACATATTGCCGCGATCGCACGGCCCGCAGATGCTCACCGAACGTCCAGGTGAGTATTCTCATCTCGCGTACAGCAGGAATTGGCCGATAGCACAGTTCGCCGTTGCATTGGCGCGAATCTATACGGTCAGACCGGAGTCGGGCCGGGAGGCGCCTGTGTCAGGCCCGATTCCGGTCATTCGGCCCGAAACTCCGTTGCAGTCAACGGTGCTGCTTCGCATATACTAGACATCCCATAGGATGTCACATATTATTCGAATATGCGTGTTGTGCTCGACACCTCTGTGTTAGCGGCGGGGCTGAGGAGTCAACGTGGAGCCAGCAATCGGGTGCTATTTGCCCTCGCTGAGAGGCGCTGCGTACCACTGGTAACGACCGCTCTCTTTCTCGAGTACGAGTCAGTGTTGCTGCGGGCGGAGCAGCAACTCGCAACCGGCATCAATGCTACGGATGTGGAAGGATTCCTTGCAGCGTTTGCGAGCGCAGCGGAACCCATCGAGCTAAACTTTCTCTGGCGCCCGCAATTGCGGGATCCGGCAGATGAGATGGTTCTCGAGGCCGCCGTCAACGGAAGAGCTGCCGCGGTAGTTACGCACAATGTCGACGACTTTCGACCTGCAGCCACACAGTTCGGCGTTCGGACGCTGACACCAGCCGAGTTTTTGAAGGAGCTAGCCAAATGAGTAAGAGCACGTATCCCCTGAAGCTGCCGAATTCCGTGAAGAACGCCGCTGCCGAACTCGCGAAGATTGACGGGGTGTCACTGAATCAGTTCATCGCAGCCGCCGTCGCGGAGAAGGTTGGGGCATTACGCACGGCCAGCGAGTTCCTGCAGCAACGCGCTGGATCCGCCAGGCCGAAGGACCTGATTAAATACCTTCGACGCGCGCCGAAGGTGGATCCAGTCAAGGGAGATGAGCGGGACTAACTATTACGTCCAGGACACGCCAGGAGCGTCTGCGAAGCCAGTCATCGGCCGGGGAACATTTGGGGGTATCTGTTTGGAGCGCAGCCGCGAAACTGCTGAAATTACCGGCATTTTCATCGCGATTTCGAATCCGTCCCGGGGAGCCAGTATAATCAGTACCTTGCGATCTATTCCTGTGAATCTACTACGCCATTATCGCGTACGCAATTGAGCCATCGCTTGCCATTGTATGCACCCGTCCGCTTCACGACGGCGCGCCGTATTCGGCGGCAAGCGCTAGCAAATCCGGATTGCGCTGCACTCCCGTGGAGCGCATGACTCCTGCGACGGTGACGTAGGCACCCACCGTAAACAGGAAATCTAGCATTTGTTGATTACTCCACTCCTGCATCAGCTCCTGCCAGTTGGCGTCGCTGATCTTTTTGTCCCTGATCAGGTCTTCCGTAGCACGGATGACAACACGCTCAAACTGCGTGAAGTAAGGATCATCCGCACCCACTTGGATCGGCCGAAATATGCTCGGTGGCAGGCCACACCGGATGCTTGTGTTGAGGTGGCTCGACCACATGTAAGTGGCCTTGCAGATCCATGCGGTGCGCATTATGGCGATCTGTCGCAAGCGGATCGGCAGAGTATTGGTGGTGAGTAGATGGATGTTGAACTGAGAGAACACCTCCGCCAGTGTCGGGTGGTGAGCGAAGGTCAGTAGCACCGGGTTGCTGCCAGCCTGTGTGAAAATGCCACCAGTCCATTTTTGCAAAAATGCAGTCATTTCATTGTTCAATTCCTCCTGACGAATAGGCGGCATGCGCGGTGGCGGGTCTGCATCGGTCATTGTGCATACTCCTTTTTCTGGTTGCGCGAAGCTTTCTCTCCCGTCATGGTTTCCATTTTTTCCGGAAAACGCCAGCGACCCAGCTAGAATTGGCTCTCCGGTATTTGAACAATAAGCCCATCGAGATCCTCGGTCACTGCCACCTGACAGGAAAGACGTCGGCCGGGAGTCGGATCATCGCGGATTTCCATTGTCGCGCCTTCCATATCAGAAGGTTGGCCTGACTTCTCTCGCCAACCTTGTTCCACATAGACGCAGCATGTTCCGCATGCACAGTTGCCGCCGCATTCGGCCACGATGCCGGGTACGCGATTTTCGGTGGCAGCCAGCATGACGGACGAGCCAAGCCTCGCATCGACAACATGTGTCGTCCCATTCGCCTCGATAAAAGTGATCCGCACCACCTCAGGCCTCCACGGTCTCGGTTGCTGGGGCTGGAGTAAATTCGATCGGTAACCCCTTCAGACCCCAAGTCCCAGGGTACGGCCGCCACCCGAACTTGCCCGCAAGACGGGGACTGCGCATTCGTTGGGCGATCTGGTGCAGACCTTCCTGAAGTTGAGCGCGGGCAATATGTTGGCCGAGACACATGTGCTTTCCCAGGCTGAAGGCGACATGGCGTTGATTCGGCGTGACCCGGCGATCGGGATCAAACGTGTCAGGATCATCGAACACATCTGGGTCTCGTCCTGCGATGTTGACGTTAAACCAGACCATCGTGCCCTTGGGGAGCAGCACGTCGCGATACACCATGTCGTGCGCTGTGATTCGCGGAACCGATCCCGGGTTGAAGTAGCGCAGCCCCTCCTCGACCACCTTGGCGCAGTATTCGTAGTCAACGGCACAGCGCTGGTAGACCTCAGGTCGATCGAGCAAGGCCCACATGGTATAGGTGAGCACGTTCTTGGAGGTGTCATAACCGGCGATGAAGAAAAAAATGATTAGATCGATCAGCTGTCGCTCGGCCACCTCGCCTCGCTCTGCGATCGTGACAAGGAGGTCGAGAAGGTCATCGGATTTACCTCGGCCCGGCTCTGCTCGCCGTTGCGAGATGAGCCTGCGGACCAGGTCCTCGACGCGTAAGAAGGCGGCATTGATCTGAGGAAGCTTGGTTTTGTCCATGGCCAGCGCCAGCCCCAGTGTCTCGAGGCTCTCCTGGACCATGGGGACTTCATCGACTGGCGCACCGACGAGCGTGAACATGTTGGAAATCGGGAAATAAGAGGCAAACTCCTCGAAGTCGATCTTCCCTCTTGGCACCCATTCGTCCAGCAGCAGGCTGATGCGAGCGCGCATCATCGGCCTTAGCTGATTGGCGAACCGTGGCGTGAACTTGGCAGCAAACGTATTTCGAAGCAGTCGGTGCTTATCAGTCGGCAAGGAAATCAGCTGCTCTTCGGTAAAGCGTCCCCACGGTGTGCCGTGGGCCCCTAGCACCTCGACGATGCCCTCATAGGCTGGCAGGAACTTCTCGTCCTGACCCAGCAGTTCCCGGATCGCGGTGTACTCGTGGATCAGGAGCCCGATACTGGACTTGGCAAGCCAAGGATGCTTCTTTCTCGCCTCGCGAAAGAAGCGATGCGGGTTCTCCGCGAATTCGGGGGTCTCTACGGGTAAGTCCGGTGGATCAAGGTCGGCGATGGTCTGCATGATTCTGCTCCTACGGGCAAGACGTTTTCTTAATGCTAACCGGTCGTTTAGCATGGACATGAGGCAAAAAGCAATACACGATGGCCTAACGCTGCGCAGCAGCAGTTCTCATACGGCGTTGTGATGCAGACCGCCGTCAGCCGAGCTTGGTCCGCCGGCAATACTGGACTGTTCGTAAGAATCAAGGGGCGAGGGGCAATGACGGTCAAGAGACGAATGGCGCCGGCAAATGCGGCTACCCGCGTCCTTCTCATGGATGCAGTTGAGTCCTTGATGCGAGAACGGGGCTACGCCGCCGTCAGCGCCCGCTCGATCGCGGCACTGACCGGTCTGAAATATCCGACGATTTTTTACTATTTCGAGTCAATGGATGACCTGCTAATTACCACCTATCGTCGTCGCACGCAGAGCGTTATGGAGCGAACGGAAGCGGCGTTGAACTCCGATTGTCCATTGCATTCGCTCTGGAGCGCGGCCTCCGATCCGGCCGATGCGGCGCTTTCGCTCGAATACATGGCGTTGTCGAATCACAACGAGCTGATCCGCACCGAGACCGTTGCTTTCGGCGAGCGAATGCGGCGCACCGTTGCCGATAGGCTTTCGGGCCGACTGGGTCGGGCGGCTGGTGATACGAGCCTCTTCACGCCGTTCGGCATCACGTTGAGCCTGACCTCACTCGGTGGACTACTGGGCTTCGAATCGGCGCTCGGAATTTCCGGCGGTCACAGAGAGGTCAGAGCGATTGTCGATTGGCTTCTACGACGGCTTGAGGGGGATCACCGGCCGATGCCTGTGAAGAAAACACAACATTCGCCCCGACGTCGTCCATCGGCCAAGAGACGGAAGTGATTGCGCCCGGAAGAGGTCTAACGGGGCTTAAACGCTCGATAGCGCCGGATGATGATGTCTTCTTCCCAGGTTAGATCGTCTCGCCCGCGTCCACGAGGAGCGTGCTTCCCGTCATGAAGATCGAAAGATCCGACACACAAAATAGGACGGCGCGGGCGATGTCATCCGGCACCCCTACCCGGCCGAGCCGGCTACTCATGATAACGGGGATTTCCTTCGCGCTATTGGTTAGCTCCGGGTGCTGCGACATTGCTAGCAGATTGCCTTCAGTGACGCAAAAGGTAGGCGCGACGCCGAGGACGCGGATCCCCTCGGGGGCGAGCTCGAGCGCCATCTGCTTGGTCAGCCCCCGCACGGCATGCTTGGAGCTGACGTAGGCCGCAAGTCCGGGCGCGATTCCCTTGAAGCCCGCGGTCGACACAATGTTGACAATCACACCGCCACGACCCGCGGCGGTCATTCGTTGGGCCGCTTCGCGTGCGCCGACGAACACCCCGCGGACGTTGATATCGAGGACTTTATCCCACAGTTCGTCCGTCATTTCCGAAATTCGCACGCTCGGAAAAATGCCAGCATTGTTGACCCAGATGTCGATGGCGCCGAAGGTCTTGGCCGCAAGGTCTGCTGCAGCCGTCACGGACGTCGTTTGCGCGACATCCATGAATGTGCCGAGCACGGCTTTCCCATACCGGCGCCCGATATCGGCGGCCGCCTTGCTGGCGAGTTCGTCGTCAATATCCCCGATGAGGACGCTTGCCCCCGCCTCGCACAATCGCTGGACGATCGCTTTGCCCAGGCCGCGGCCGCCACCCGTCACCACAGCGACGCGTCCGCGAAGGGATACGAGTTCGGCGATCGGGCGATCTGCTACATCTGCGACGCTCTTCACGCGTCTTTCTCGATGGTGTGGCCCATAGCCGCTCGGTAAGGTGCGCAGATGCTGTCAATCTGCGTGGGGCCGCTGAAGACACTCTCATCGGCAAAGCCGTTACGAATCGTCCAATGCTCGGCGTTACCCGCCAGGGCGGATGCAAAGACGGCCCAGAGAAGCGTCACACTTAGGGCCCACGAGACGTGCAATGACCGCATGGCCGATGACATCTTTAGAGGCCTGTGTACACCGACTTCGTCTTCATGTAAGCCTCGACGCCCTCGAGACCGTACTCGTACCCCCAACCAGATTGCTTGTAGCCTCCGAAAGGCATGGCTGGGTCCCATGCCAATTGAGCGTTCAACCAGACGGTGCCGGCTTCTAGTCGCTTGGCGAGACGATGAGCGCGGGTGATGTCCTGCGTCCACACCGCGGCGGCGAGACCATAGACCGAGTCATTCGCCCACGCGATCACCTCTTCTTCGTCGTCGAACGGCACGACGGCGACGACGGGACCAAATATCTCCTCCCGCATCAGACGCATGTCCTCGCGCACGCGAGTCAACACCGTCGGCTTGACGAAGTAACCGCGGCGGTCGAGCCGCTCGCCCCCCGCGACGATCTCCGCGCCGTCGCGCCGTCCTTCATCGAGGAATTTCAGAACTCGTTCGAGCTGTTTACGACTGATCAGCGGGCCGAGATCCACGTTGGAATCTTGCGGACCGCCGAGCCGTAGCGCCTTGGCCGCCTGCGCGAGACCGTCCAGCACCGCGTGATAGACGCCGCGCTGGACGTAGACGCGTGAGCCACATATGCAGCCCTGCCCCGAATTGATGAAGATCCCGAGTGCTGCACCCGCGATGGCCTTCGGCAGATCGGCGTCGTTATAAATCAGCACGGGCGACTTGCCGCCCAATTCCAGCGTGACCTTCTTCAGATTACCGCTCGCCGCCTGCACAATCAGTTTGCCCACCTCGGTCGAGCCCGTGAACGCGATTTTGTCGACGTCAGAGTGAGCCGCAAGGGCGGCCCCGGCGGTGTGGCCGTATCCGTTGACAATGTTGACCACGCCCTCGGGAACCCCCGCGGTAGTCAGAATCTCACCGAGCACCGGTGCCGATAGCGGCGTTTCCTCCGCAGGCTTCAGTACCACACTGCAACCCGCCGTCAGTGCAGGTGCAAGCTTTATAATCGCGTTGATCACCGGTCCATTCCACGGAATAATGCAGCCAGCGACACCGACTGGTTCCTTTAGGGTGTAGCCTAATAGGTGCGCTGTCTTGCCTGTAATTCCTCCGGCCATCTTGAGGTCGGCCGACTTTCCGTAGATCTTGGTGCACCAGCCCGAGTAATAGCGAATTTGCTCGGCGGCCGCGAAGACTAGATTACGAGCATGGCCACGGGCCATGCCAACGTTGCGTGAATCGATAGCCCCTAGCTCTTCCACCCTTTTCTCGATGAGGTCAGCCGCATAGTTGAGGATGCGGGCACGTTCCGAAGGCGTCTTGTCGCGCCATACACCGGTCCTGAACGTTTCACGGGCTCGCCCGACCGCATCATTAACAGCCTTGGCGCCACCATCGGCGATCTCGCCGATATTCTCCTCGGTCGACGGATCGTAAACGGCTATCGAGGCGGATTGCTGAGACATGCTTGTGACCTCACTGCTCTTACACGGCTACGCGCCTACTAGCCCCTGTATCTCCTTCGCTCGCCAACCACAGTTTCTTGTAAGAGCTTGTAGAGCGCGACAATCCAGGAATGTAATTCCCAACGGAAGCGAGGATGCAGCTTGCCGTGCGAATTCACCAGCGCCAGTTCCCCTTTCGCTGCCCTGCTTACGCTAACCGAACGGTTAGCGCCGCGCAACCGTTCGATATGATCGAGTTCGGCCATAGCGTCCTGTTGATTCACGATGCCT
>CAVYNI010000005.1:0-1189168 GCA_963769815.1 uncultured Gammaproteobacteria bacterium
CCGTGTGAGTTCTTTAAAAATTCGGCAATTTGTTTTGACACTCAAACGTAGATACATCTCTATCTACGGATGAGATGTCGCATTCGAGAACCAGTTTATATGTTTTTATATGACTCCAAATCGCTTGGGGTTATATGGTCAAGTGAATAAGCGCACATGGTGGATGCCTTGGCGACAGAAGGCGATGAAGGACGTGATAGCCTGCGATAAGCTTCGGGGAGCCGGCAAATATGCTTCGATCCGAAGATTTCCGAATGGGGAAACCCACCGCTTCGGCGGTACCTTTAACTGAATACATAGGTTAAAGGAGCGAACCCGGTGAATTGAAACATCTCAGTAACCGGAGGAATAGAAATCAACCGAGATTCCGTTAGTAGTGGCGAGCGAACGCGGAACAGCCCAGTTCTCATAATTGCGTAAGTTGTAGTGGAACAGTCTGGAAAGTCTGGCCATAGTGGGTGATAGCCCCGTACACGAAACGGCAAGCGCATGGAGAACGAAGAGTAGGGCGGGACACGTGCAATCCTGCCTGAACATAGGGGGACCATCCTCTAAGGCTAAATACTCTCTGTCGACCGATAGTGAACCAGTACCGTGAGGGAAAGGCGAAAAGAACCCCGGAGAGGGGAGTGAAATAGAACCTGAAACCGTGTGCGTACAAGCAGTGGGAGCCTCCGCAAGGGGGTGACTGCGTACCTTTTGTATAATGGGTCAGCGAGTTACTTTTAGTGGCAAGGCTAACCGAATAGGGGAGCCGTAGGGAAACCGAGTCTTAATCGGGCGTTTCAGTCGCTAGGAGTAGACCCGAAGCCAGTCGATCTATCCATGTCCAGGGTGAAAGTAGGGTAACACCTACCGGAGGCCCGAACGAACCGCTGTTGCAATAGTGCGTCGATGAGGTGTGGATAGGAGTGAAAGGCTAATCAAGGCTGGCGATAGCTGGTTCTCCCCGAAAGCTATTTAGGTAGTGCCTCGTGTAATTCACCCCTGGGGGTAGAGCACTGTTTAGACTAGGGGAACATCCCGTTCTACCAAATCTATGCAAACTCCGAATACCAGGGAGTGTTATCACGGGAGACACACGGCGGGTGCTAACGTCCGTCGTGAAGAGGGAAATAACCCAGACCATCAGCTAAGGTCCCAAAGTTTTGGCTAAGTGGTAAACGATGTGGGAAGGCTAAAACAGCTAGGAGGTTGGCTTAGAAGCAGCCATCCTTTAAAGAAAGCGTAATAGCTCACTAGTCTAGTCGGCCCGCGCGGAAGATTTAACGGGGCTTAAGCCAAGCACCGAAGCTATGGGTTTGGATGATCTTCGGATCGTTTAAGCGGTAGGGGAGCGTTCTGTAAGCCTGCGAAGGTGAACTGCGAGGTTTGCTGGAGGTATCAGAAGTGCGAATGCTGACATGAGTAACGTTAATGCGGGTGAAAAACCCGCACGCCGAAAACCCAAGGTTTCCTGAGCTATGTTAATCAGCTGAGGGTGAGTCGGATCCTAAGGCGAGACCGAAAGGTGTAGTCGATGGAAAGCAGGTTAATATTCCTGCACCGATCATTATTGCGATGGGGTGACGGAGAAGGCTAAACGAGCCGGGGTTGGTTCCCGGTTCAAGGTCGTAGGGAGAGCTTCCAGGCAAATCCGGAGGCTCGTTAATCCCGAGAGCTGAGTAGGAGGTTTCTTCGGAGACCGAACTCGTTGATGCCACGCTTCCAGGAAAAGCCTCTAAGCTTCAGATAATGACGTCCGTACCGAAAACCGACACTGGTGGGTGAGAGGAAAACTCTAAGGCGCTTGAGAGAACTCGGGTTAAGGAACTCTGCAATTTGACACCGTAACTTCGGGAGAAGGTGTGCCTTTGATTGTGATGAGGATTTACTCCCTGAGCTGATAGAGGTCTCAGATAATCGGGGGCTGCGACTGTTTACCAAAAACACAGGACTCTGCGAACACGAAAGTGGATGTATAGGGTCTGACGCCTGCCCGGTGCCGGAAGGTTAATTGATGGGGTCAGCCGCAAGGCGAAGCTCTTGATCGAAGCCCCGGTAAACGGCGGCCGTAACTATAGGCATTTGGTAAACGCTAGAGTCGAGTCGACGATGTAGAGTTCGTGGGTAAGAAAATTAGGACAACTTCTATAGTTGTAGTTACGTAAATAAACTTGGCTATATGCTGGAAACACTGAGTATCTGAAAGTACTCATCGCTCACGGATGGAGAGGCGGTAGTGAAAATCTTTCAGTGCAGTCAATCAGCAGGAAAGACCGGACTCCGCCGGAATCCTCAGAGACTTTACGCCAGGCTCCTTATTCTGAAGAGATGATAAAGTCCGAACTGCATGGCGACATGCAGGAGTTAGGCGCAATGCATAACTCCATCGACACGTGACTTTTGCGTGTTGATGTAACGACCAGAACGGTCCTAAGGTGAACAAACGCTGCCTTAGTAAAATTTGGCCATATGCTGGAATCCCCGTGAATGCTGCGATACTCGTTGTATAACGAAGAACAGGTCCGCGAACCGGATTTGTCTGAGTCGTACGGCAGTGAAAATTCGTCAGCTGCGGAAAATCAGCAGGAAAGGCTGATAAAAATCGGTTGGATAACCGGTTATGTCGACGGAGAAGGTTGCTTTTCAATCAACTTCATTCGTCAGCCTCATCGATCATAATCGACGAGGGTACAAAACCGGCTTCCAAGTGGCACATGAGTTTGCGGTGACTCAAGGCGCGTCGAGCGTCGATAGTCTTCACTTGCTCATCAAGTTCTTTGGTGTTGGCAATGTCTATATCAACAGGAGATACGACAACCACAAGGAACATTTGTATAGGTACTGTGTTCGAGCTCGGGAAGATTTGGTGAAGACCATCATTCCGTTCTTTGAGCGGTATCCACTGCGAACTTCCAAGCAAGGCAACTTCTTGAGGTTTGCGGAATGCATCGATTTGATGGGAACGGGCGCTCACCTCACTGTCGAGTGGGTTGATCAAGATCGTCGAAATCGCCGAAACCATGAATCATAAAAAGCCACGAACTGAAATTATCAGAATCCTCAGAGACTACACGCCAGACGCCGACATTCGATCGGTGAAGATATAGTCCGATCTGCATGGCGACATGCAGGGTGAAGGCCTTAAGGAAAGCCTCACCATTGATTCGAATAAAAAATACCAAGCAAATCAATAACATGGATCAGCGAAATTCCTTGTCGGGTAAGTAACATTGCCCAGGGTAGTGGCGACACTATTCCGATGACCGGCTCAAATCGGTGGAACCCTAACGACGTCTGTACAGGTGCGTCGAGGGCAATACCGAGGGTAAGATTCGAAGCAAGCGCGTAGGCGCCGCTTCGTTTCCCCGTAACGACTTGAGGGTGTGAGACCCTCAGATGGTCTAGACATCAAGTCCATAACACGCCGGCCCTGACTTCAAAAAGCGATGAGATCTGCTTAAATCATCGTGGTCAGGTGAACGTATAGTCTATGCCGCGAGTAATCGTGGAAATCATGAAGTTCCGACCTGCACGAATGGCGTAACGCTGGCCCCACTGTCTCGACCCGAGACTCAGTGAACTTGAAATCGCTGTGAAGATGCGGCGTAGCTGCGGAAAGACGGAAAGACCCCGTGAACCTTTACTATAGCTTTACACTGAACTTTGAATTTGTTTGTGTAGGATAGCTGGGAGCCTACGAAGTGGGGACGCTAGTCTTCATGGAGGCAACCTTGAAATACCAGCCTGACAACTTCGCAGTTCTAACCTTGGCCCGTAATCCGGGTTGGGGACAGTGTATGGTGGGTAGTTTGACTGGGGCGGTCTCCTCCCAAAGAGTAACGGAGGAGTGCAAAGGTACCCTCAGCGCGGTCGGTCATCGCGCATAGAGTGCAATCGCATAAGGGTGCTTAACTGCGAGACGGACATGTCGAGCAGGTACGAAAGTAGGTGATAGTGATCCGGTGGTTCTGTATGGAAGGGCCATCGCTCAACGGATAAAAGGTACTCCGGGGATAACAGGCTTATTCCTCCCAAGAGTCCACATCGACGGAGGAGTTTGGCACCTCGATGTCGGCTCATCACATCCTGGGGCTGTAGCAGGTCCCAAGGGTATGGCTGTTCGCCATTTAAAGTGGTACGCGAGCTGGGTTCAGAACGTCGTGAGACAGTTCGGTCCCTATCTTCCGTAGCCGTTGGAGAATTGAGGGTGAGTTGCTCCTAGTACGAGAGGACCGGAGTGAACGCACCTCTGGTGTACCGGTTGTCACGCCAGTGGCACTGCCGGGTAGCTATGTGCGGACGGGATAACCGCTGAAAGCATCTAAGCGGGAAGCCCCCCCCAAGATTAGTTCTCCCTAGACCTTTAAGGTCTCTAAAGGGCCGTCGAAGACTACGACGTTGATAGGCTGGGTGTGTACGCGCAGTAATGCGTTTAGCTAACCAGTACTAATTGCCCGTGAGGCTTGACCATATAACACCCAAGCGATTTGTCCCTAACGTGGCAGATCGTGATTGGGTACTGACTTGAATGCGACATACGTCGAAACAAATTGTACGAATTAGCGGTGGGCGAGCCATGACTCGCCCGTTGCGACCGGTTTGCCTGGCGGCCATAGCGAGTGGGAACCACCCGATCCCTTTTCGAACTCGGAAGTGAAAACGCTCCGCGCCGATGCTAGTGTCGACTTTGTCGATGTGAAAGTAGGTCACTGCCAGGCTCTTGAATCGAGAACGAACCCCCGTCGGCGAAAGCCGGCGGGGGTTTTTTCTTTGGTGCGCCCGGAAGCGCGCGCGCTTGCGCCCGTGCGCGTATACACGCGGCAAAACGGCAAAAAGCGCGATCCGTGAAGCGTGGCACGCCCGCAAGCGATGAGCCCGCCCAGAATAAGTAATTATCGGGCCATTACATTGTCTTCATGGTCCGAGCCGAAACCTGGGTTCCGGCGTTATGCATTGGGTAAACAATTTCATACGGGAGCGATTTATGTCGAATGGGATCAGAGTACAGGCCGTCATCTCTGCGATGGTCGCCGCCGGGACACTCGCGGGTTGCGTCACGGCGCCGCCGCCTCCGCCGCCGCGCGTCGTCGTCGCGCCGGCTCAACATCCGGCGTATTTGCATGCGCTGTCGGATCTGCGCGCGGCGCGCTGGCTGATCGAGCATCGCCCGGGCGATTGGACGCAAACGGCCTATGAGCAGCAATCGATTCAGCAGATCGATGCGGCAATCGCCGAGATCAAGCGAGCGGCCTACGACGACGGCAAGAATGCGAATGCCCGCCCGCCGGTGGACGCACACCCGGACAATCGCGGCCGCATTCACCAGGCCGTGCAGTTCCTGGGCAAGGCACGTGCCGACATCGCACGCGAGGAAGATAACGCCTACGCCAACGGCCTGCGTGACCGCGCCCTGGGACACATCGACGGCGCCATTCATGCAGCGCGCCAGGTGTTCAACGATTAGTTGAGGCGGTTCGAAGAGGGCGACGGGCGCGCTGCCCGTCGCCCTTTCGATGGGCGGCGCATGCGTCTCGGTCGGCGCCTCAGCGCTTCGGACTCAGAATTGCGGTGGCTGCATCGCCGATGGCCACCGAGTCCCTCTGCCGTTCGACTTCCTTCAGTCGGCTCACCTGCAATTCACCGGCACGCTCGAGCACCGGATAGGCGACCGAGCAGATGTGCGAATGGATGCGCTTCAGGTCGCGCAGTATGTCCAGATGCAACGAGCTTGACTCGATGCTTTCCGAGCGCCCGTCCCGCAGGCGCGCGAAATGGCTCTCCGCCGCCGCGAATTCCGCCGCGCGGAGCGTGGCTTTCTCGGTGATCAATTGGCGCGCGATCTTGACGTCGCCCGACATGAAAACACTGAATGCCAGTTTGAGATTGTCGACGACCTCCCGATGGAACGATTCCAGCTCCGCCGCGCCCTCCGCGGAAAAGACGACCTTGCGTTTGATCTTCTTCGCCGCGAGCTCCATCAGATTCTTGTCGATGATGTCTCCGACATGCTCCAAGTTGATCGAGAACGAGATGATCTCCATGGCGCGGTGCGCGTCTTGCTGATCGAGGCTTTCCCGAGTGAGCTTGGTAACGAACAGCTTCACCGCTTCGTCGAGCCTGTCCACCGCATCGTCCATGCGGCAGATCTCGGCCACCATCTTGCGGTCATCGGTCATCAGTGCCGTCATCGTCCGGCGAAGCATGTCCTCGACGACGTCGCCGATGTGCAGCGTCTCGCGAGCGGCGCAGGCGAGCGCCACGGAAGGCGTCGCGAGCGCAGTGTCGTCGAGATACAGAGGGGTGGATGGATCGGCGGCCTTCACGCGCTCCGGCAGAAGCCGGGTCAACCCGGATGCCAAGCTCTTCAGCGGCAGAATGAAGAGGAGTGCCAGGGCCAGATTGAAAGCGGTATGAAAATCCGCCGCCATGCGCGAAGGATCGGGCTCGAGGCGGGCGAGCCCCTCGGCGATGGGATTCAAAAAGGGCAGCGCCAGGGCGCATCCCACCACACGATTGAGCAGGTTACCGAGCGGCAGCCGCCGGCTTGCCGGATTGTCGCTTCGGCTACCCTCCAGCAGTGGGTTGATGGCGCTTCCGAGATTCGCGCCCAGGATGAGGGCGAGCGCAGCGACCGGCGAGATGAAGTGCGAATACGCGAGCGACATCACCAGGAGAACCACGGTCACACTCGAATGGGCGGCCCAGGTGAGCGCGGCGGCGATGAGGAGGCATAGCAGGGGCTCGTCCGTCATCGCGCCGAGCAGGGTGCGGACGGCCGGCGCGTTCTCCGCGGGCGCCAGCGTGTCGAGCAAGATGTGCAGCGCCAGCACCATGATGCCCACGCCGATGGCTACCCGGCCGAGATCGCGCGTGCGTGTCTGTCCCCCGCGCTTGAAGGTGATCACGCCGACCAGAAAGAGCAGCGGCGCCAAGGCCGAAACGTTGAACGAGAGGACCTGGACGATCAGGGTGGTTCCAACATTCGCGCCCAGCATGATCGCCAGGGCGGGGACGAGATCGACCGTGCCGCCGGTGACGAAGGACGCGGTCATCAGGCCGGTCGCGGTGCTGCTCTGCAGAAGCGCCGTTACGAAGATTCCGGCCGTGAATGCTGCGAAGCGGTTGCGAAGCGCCCTCCCCAGGAAGCGCCGCAGGTCGGATCCGAAGGCACGCACGATCCCGCTGTGGACCATGTGAAGGCCCCACAGCAGCAGCGCCACGCCGCCGGTCAGATCCAGGAGAATCATGCTTCCCATGATTCCATCCTATATCTCATCGACTGCGCGGTGGGGTAGGAACCGGTTCGCGAATCTCGATCGGGGGCACGCCCCTTTGGCGCTCAAGACGGCCGGTGACAGACCGCTTCGACATTATTGCCGTCCGGATCGAGCACGAACGCGCCGTAGTAGTTCTCGTGATAGTGCGGCCGCAGACCCGGCGCACCGTTGTCCTTGCCGCCGGCCTTGAGTGCGGCCTCGTAAAAGGAATCGACCTGCGCTCGAGAGTCCGCGGTGAAGGCGATATGCACCGGGCCGCCCGCCCGGCCGTGATCGCCGAGCCAGAAAAAAGGCTTGCCGCCGCTGCCGAATCCGGCATGAGCGACGCCGCCGCTCTGCTCGGCGGTAACCTCCATGAGGAGTGTGATTCCGAGGCTGCGCAGCGCCTCGGTGTAAAAGCTCCTGGAGCGCTTCAGGTCGGAAACCGTGAAGCCGGTGTGATCGATCATGGCGGCATCTCCTTTCGTGAGTCGTTCAGGCGCGCGGCGGCCAAGTCGGCAATCGCCCCGGGAGGCAAGTGAATGCCGAAGGTCAAGGCTTCCTCGTCGCCGCCGGGAGGCTCGAGGAGCGCAATCTGCGAGTCGAGCAGTTCCGGCGGCATGAACTCGTGGCGCCGGCGGCCTACCCGCTGCGCCAGAAGCGCTCTCGAGCCTGCGAGGTAGACGAAGTTAAGGTCGGGCGCCGCCATTCGCAAGCGGTCGCGGTAGCGGCGCTTCAGCGCCGAGCAGGCGATCACCGCCGGAGCGCGCGCGAGCGCTTGGGCAATCGCATCCAGCCACGGCGCGCGATCGGCATCGTCCAATGCAATCCCGGCGGCCATCTTCCGTTTGTTCGCCGCGGGATGAAGCGCGTCACCGTCGATGAAAGGCATGCCGAGTTGCGCCGCAAGCAACGCCCCCACCGTGCTCTTGCCCGAGCCGGACACGCCCATGACGACGATCGGACTGCGGACGTGAATCGGGCTCATGAGGCGAGGGTAACAACACCGTTCTCACCGTCAATGGCGGCGCAGCGAGCACGCGGCTGTCCCGCCGCTGACGGGATTCGCTAAGATGGTGGCCGCAACGTTGCGCTGCCCATGCGCAAGACCGCGCGCGGAGGGAACCCGACATGAGCGAGCGCCGGAACAAATATGATCAGCCCATCGGGGCCGCGGTGCTCGGCTGGAGCGAGCGGCCTCGTCCGTCGCGCCAGGTCGTGCAGGGACGCTATTGCCGGCTCGAGTCGATCGACGTCGATCGGCATGCCGCCGATCTCTTTGCAGCGTACGTCGATGCTCCGGATGATCGCGACTGGACCTATCTCTTCGCGGAGCGCCCCAAGAGCCGCACCCTGTTCAGGGACTATCTGAACAGGCTTGGGCAGAGCGACGATCCTCTGCATTACACGATCGTCGACGTGCGCACCTCAAAGCCGGTGGGCACCGCGGCACTCATGCGAATCGACCCCATAAACGGCGTCATCGAGGTCGGCGCGATCGCCTATTCGCCCCGGCTCAAGCAGACGTGCGCGGGCACCGAGGCCATGTACCTGTTGATGCGGTTGGTGTTCGGTGATCTCGGCTACCGGCGATACGAGTGGAAGTGCGACAGCCTCAACGGCCCTTCACGTTCGGCGGCGCTGCGGTACGGGTTCACCTTCGAGGGGATTTTCCGGAACGCCGTCATCTACAAAGGCCGCAATCGCGATACCGCCTGGTTCTCGATCATCGCCCAGGAATGGCCGCGCATCCGAACGGCGTTCGATGACTGGCTCGATCCCGCAAACTTCGACAGCGCCGGGCAGCAAAGACGCTCGCTCTCATCCATCCGCGAGTCGCTCGCGCTGTAGGCGCGCTCGACTCAAAGCCCCGCGTGCAGCTCGATGCCGTGCGGCTCGATGCGCATCGGATTGCGCTCGAGGACGGCGCTGATCTGCCGGCCGAAATAGGCCTGAGGCTCGGACGGTGTTTCATGCTCTGCCCGCTCGCGCACCGAGATCGCGGCCTTCGCCTTCTCGAAGGCGTCCTGCAGAGTTTTCGCACCCGGCAGCGCATCCCGGTAGAACGCCTCGCCGAAGTAGGTCATGTCGCGGTCGTCCGAGCAGCCGAAGGAGGTTCGGTCCGGGGCGGCGGCGGCGATCACGATGGTGTCGGGATCCTCGAGCGGCTTGATGAACCCGCCGGCATAGCAAGCCGAGATGACGATGATGCGGCGCTTGATTCCGGAATCGCGCAGCGCCGCCTCGAGATCCTCGTCGGTCAACTGCTCGAGCTGCAGGCCGCCGTTGGATACGGCGAGCGATGCGTCGGCGGATCCATGAGAGGAAAGCGCCAGAAAGAGAATGTCGCGGTCCGGGTTCATCTTGTCCGCGATCGCCTTGAGCGCATACGCCAGTCCGCTCGCGGTCGCGATCGGGAAGGTGTCGACGTCCCGGCGGTCATTCATCAGGAGGAGCTGGCGGTCGGATGTCCCGAAACGCTCATCGACCACCCGCGCCGCCAGCTTGATCTCCTCGGCAAAAACCCGCTGTTCGGCCACCCCGGCAAAGCCGACGAAGTACACGACGGGCGATGCTCCGAAGGCCGGTCTCATGGCATCGACGGCCTCGTCGATCTGCGCGCGCTGCTCGAACAGCAATGATTCCGCCGTCAGGGGGGACATGTCGCCATCGTCCTCACCGTCCGCGGCGGCTGGCGGCGTCCACAGCCAGGGACTCAAATCGCCGAATCGGCTCAGCGGGTACAGCGCTCCCAGGCACACGAGTGACACGAGGACGGCGCGGACCTGAAAGGCGCCGGTGAGCGCGCGCATGGCATTCGCAAGATAGGCGATTCCATACAGACCGAGGAGCGCGGAGCCGATCCCGGCGGCGCGGCCGCTCCAGCGCAGGTCGATCAGGAAACCCGCGCCGATGATGACCGGCAGCAGCACCACGACGGCGGCTAGAACGCTTCGGTAATCGGCGTTCGGCCGCGTGCTGCGCGACAAGGCGAACGCGACGGCGAGCACCGCGAAGGCATAGAGCGCAATGATGGCCACCGCCACGGGCTCGAATTGCGCACCGGCTCCCGCGCGCCGGTAGTCGAGACCGACCCAGAGGGCGAGGGAGCCCAGGCACAGCGCCATGATGGCGGGGTCGGTGGCGATGCGCGAAACGGGCGCCGACCGCCGCAACGCCCACAGAGGAGGCAGAGCGCGGAGCCAGGAGAAGCCGGGGGGTGTGAGCATGTCGGGAAAGTATGGGAGCTTCGGGCCAAAGTAAATGCATGGGCCCGGCATCCGACTGGCCGGGCTGTCGGCGCGGCCGGTCAGGCGGTCGGCAAAGGGCACCGCCGGCAAGCCTCCGCCGTCCGCCCTTTCGAGGCGCCGGGTTCGCGATTAGACTGTCGTGCATGAACCACACGTGGAGTCACGCGGCAGCCCGAACGCTCGTTCGCCCGCTGGTGGGAACTCGCGTCCGGCCGAACCACATCACGATGTTGCGCCTCGCGACGGGCGCGGTGGCGTGCGTGCTTTGGCTCATCTCGGCGTTTCTCGATCGTGCGGACGGCGAGCTCGCCAGGGTCGGCCACATGCAAAGCCGCAGCGGCCATCTTTTCGATTGCTACACGGATGTCGTCCTCAATTCGCCTTTTTTCCTGGCGGCCGGAATCAACTTGCGCCACGCCGGCGGTTGGGCGATTCCCGCCGGGATCGTGACGTGCCTCGCCATGGCGGCTCGCTGCCTCCTCGCGGAAGCCTACGAGAACCAACTCGCCACCGGTGAGCGAGTCTGGGAAGGCGGCTGGGGATTTCAGCCGGACGATGCCCTGTATCTGTCGCCGCTCTTCGTCTGGCTGCACGGGCTCGCGCCCATTCTGGCGGCAGCGGCCGTCGTCACGAGCGTGATCGCGCTCATTCTCTTGGTGCGATTGCGCCTGAGGAGCCGCGAGGCTCGCCGCCTTCCGGGCAGGCCGGTGTGAAGACGACCCACCCTTTGAGCGTCGATCAACTGGATCACTACGCGCGAAAGGCGTGGGTTGCGGTTCCGGGCTTTTTTTCGCCCGCGGAGACGGCACAGATCTCGGACTGGGTGGAGGAGCTCGAGCGGCGTCCCGAGCGGCCCGGCGTGGAAATGGTTTATCACGAGCCGAAGTTCTCGGACCCGTCGGTGAGCCTCATACAGAGGATCGAAAACTTCTGCCCGTTTCATGCGGGATTCGGCGATCTCGTGCGGGGCCGGCTCAAAGCCGCGATCGAGGCGCTGATCGGCGAGCCCGCTCTGCTCTTCAAAGACAAGATCAACTTCAAAATGGCGGGCGGCGCCGGCTTCGAGGCGCACCAGGACCAGCAAGCCGGTTGGTCTGTCTATGCTCCGCTGTTCGTGACCGCGCTCGTCTCAATCGATGCGGCGACTACGGCCAACGGTTGCCTCGAGATCGCCGATGCGCCGCGGCTCGCCGGCTTGATCGGCGAGGAATGGAGGCCGCTCACGCGTGAACAAATGGCGGGATATCCGCTGATTCCGATTCCTTCCGAGCCGGGCGACGTGCTGTTCTTCGACAGCTACGTGCCGCACGCCTCCAAGGTGAATCAGACCGACCGGGCGCGCCGGATTCTCTACCTGACGTATAACGCGCAAAGCCACGGCGATCACTGCGCGCAGTATTTCGCCGACAAGCGCGCGAATTTCCCGCCCGATATCGAGCGCAAGCCCGGAGCCGACTACCGCTTCAGGGTCTGAGGCGCGCAGCCCGCGGAGCGCTGAGGCTAGGCCTCGCGCGCGTGCAGGAAGCGGAAGAACTCGACGCCTTCCCGCAGCCGCCGCTTCGTAATTTCCCAGCTCTTCATCATCTCGGTCGTCATCTCGACGATCTTGCGGGGCCGGAAGTAGAAGCGCCGATAGAACACTTCCACCGACCGGTAAATCTCCTCGGCATTGAGATTCGGATAACTCAACGGCGAGAGCTGAACGCCTTGATTATTGACGAGCTTGGATGCGTCGGTTTCCGTCAGCCAGCCATTGTCGACGGCCTGCTTGTAGAGCTCGGTGCCGGGGTACGGCGCGGCGAGCGAGACCTGGATGGTGTGCGGATTGATGTCCACCGCGTAGTCGATCGTCTCCCGGATCGTCTCCTTGGTCTCGCCCGGCAGCCCCAGGATGAACGTGCCGTGGATCGCAATGCCGAGCTTGCGGCAATCGGCCGTGAATCGCCGCGCGATGTCGGTGCGCAGGCCCTTGCGGATGTTGTGCAGGATCTGGTCGTTGCCGGACTCGTAGCCGACGAGAAGCAGCCGCAGGCCGTTGTCCTTCATCACTTTGAGCGTCTGATAAGGGACGTTCGCCTTGGCGTTGCAGGACCAGGTGACCCCCAGCTTGCCGAGCCCGCGCGCGATTTCCTCGGCGCGCGGCCGAAAGTCGGTGAAGGTGTCGTCGTCGAAGAAGATCTCCTTCACCTGCGGCATGTTCTCCTTGATCCAGCGCACCTCGTCGATGACGTTCTGGGGACTGCGCACCCGGTAGCGGTGACCGCCGACGGTCTGCGGCCAGAGGCAGAACGTGCATTTGGAACGGCATCCGCGGCCCGTGTAGACGGAGACGTAGGGATGCTTGAGGTAGCCGATGAAGTAATTCTCGATCTTGAGGTCGCGCAGGTAGATCGGTGCCACCCAGGGGAGCGCGTCCATGTCTTCGATCATCGGCCGCGGCGGATTGTGTTGCAGCGTCCCGTCGGGGCGCTTGAAGCTCAATCCCGCGATGCCGTCGAGGGCGAGACCGTCGGCGACGTCCTTGCAGGTGTAATCGAATTCTTCGCGCGCGACGAAATCCACGGCTTTCGAGGCGGCGAGCGAGCCCGCCGGATCGACCGCCACTTGTGCGCCGACCATGCCGATGAGCAGCTGCGGATTCGCCTCCTTGAGCAATTCCGCGACGTGTCCGTCCTTCAAGAACGACGGCGCGCTCGTGTGCATGACCACGAGGTCGTAATCCTTCGCCACTGCAAGTACGTCCTCGATGGGCGTGCCGTCAGCCGGTGCATCCATGAGTTTGCTGCCCGGAATGAGGGCCGCGGGCTGCGCGAGCCAAGTGGGGTACCAGAACGAGCGAATCTCGCGCTTCGCCTGATACCGGGCACCGGCGCCGCCGTCGAAGCCGTCGAATGAGGGCGGATGAAGGAACAAGGTTCTCATGATTCTGTCTCTCGGAATTCCATTAATTATTTTCGCCGCGCGGGCGCGCGCCCGCAAGTTGCGGTGCGCGGGTCGTCAGACGCTTCTGACTGAGCGCACGCGCTCCGGAGTCTCGAGCGTCCACCAGGAGTCGATGCTCGCGCTGATGCCCGCGAGATCGAGGCCAGCCGCCGCCAGACAAGTGTCGCGCGAGCCGTGCTCGATGAATCGGTCCGGGATACCCAGATGCAGCAGGCGGACCATCACGCCATGCGCGGCGAGTACTTCACCGACGGCCGATCCTGCGCCGCCCATCACCGCATTCTCTTCAAGGGTCACGATCGCCCGGTGCCGCGCCGCAATCTCCAGCACCATGTGCTCATCGAGCGGCTTGACGAATCGCATGTTGACGAGCGTGGCGTCGAGGCGCTCGGCGATCTTGCGGGCCGATTCCAGCAGGGTGCCGAAGGCGAGAATGGCGAGCCCAGAGCGTCCCTCGCGGCGGTGCTGCGCACGCCCCACGGGGAGCGCCGTCATTTCGGAGGCGATCGCGGCCCCCGGGCCCGAGCCTCGCGGATAGCGCACGGCGGCGGGTGCCGACAGGGTCGTCGCCGTATACAGCATCTGGCGGCATTCGTTCTCATCCGCCGGCGCCATGATGACCATGTTCGGAATGCAGCGCAGAAAGCTCAGATCGTAACTGCCCTGATGCGTCGCGCCGTCGCTGCCGACGAGCCCGGCGCGATCGAGTGCGAACACCACCGGCAGGTTCTGCAGCGCCACATCGTGAATGAGCTGATCATAGGCGCGCTGCAGGAACGTCGAGTAAATGGCCACCACCGGAATGAAGCCTTCCGCCGCCAGACCGGCCGCGAAGGTGACCGCGTGCTGCTCCGCGATGGCCACGTCGAAATAGCGATCCGGAAAGCGTTTGGAATACTCGACCAAACCCGAGCCCTCGCGCATCGCCGGCGTCACACCGATGAGCTTGGGCTCGCGCTCTGCCATATCGCATAGCCATTGGCCGAAAACCTGCGAGTACGTCGGTCCGCTGCTCGCCTCCTTGAAAATCTTGCCGCTGGCGGGATCGAACGGGCCGGGACCATGCCACTTGATCGGATCCGCCTCGGCCGGGGCGTAGCCTTTGCCCTTGCGCGTAACGACGTGCAGAAACTGCGGCCCGCGCAGCTTCTTTACGTTGCCGAGCGTGCTCACCAGCGCTTTGACGTCGTGACCGTCGACCGGCCCGATGTAGTTGAATCCCATTTCCTCGAACAACGTGCCCGGCAGGACCATGCCCTTGAGATGCTCCTCGGAGCGGCGTGCGAGCTCCCAGACGGTGGGCATCTGGCGCAGCACCTTCTTGCCGCCTTCGCGCAGCTGCGCGTACATGCGCCCGGACAGCGCGCGGGCGAGATAGTTGGACAGAGCGCCCACATTCTCGGAAATCGACATGTCGTTGTCGTTCAAGATGATCAACAAATCCGTCGAGGAAGAGCCGGCATGGTTCAGGGCCTCGAACGCCATTCCGGCCGTGAGGGCGCCATCGCCGATGATCGCCACCGCGCGACGGTCCTCGCCGCGCCGGGCCGCCGCGACCGCCATTCCGAGCGCGGCGCTGATGGAAGTGCTGGAGTGGCCCACCCCGAAGGTGTCGTACTCACTCTCACCGCGCGAAGGAAACGGCGCCAGGCCGCCGTGCTGCTTGATCGTGTGCAGCAGCTCGCGCCGGCCGGTGAGCACCTTGTGCGGATAGGCTTGGTGACCGACGTCCCACACCAGCCGATCGTAGGGCGTATTGAAAATGTAATGGAGCGCGACGGTCAGCTCGACCGTGCCCAAGCCGGCGGCAAAGTGCCCACCGCGGGTCGAGACGCTCTGGATCAAAAACTGCCGAAGCTCGTCCGCGACCGCGGTCAGCTTGGAGGCAGGCAGTCGACGCAGATCGTCGGGTACCCGGATCGACTCGAGCAGCGGGTAAGAGTTGGGCGGAGGCACCATTCCCGCCAGTTTATACCAGGCGCGATGCGGGCCGGTATCAGCGTGCGCCCTTTTGTAGCACAATTGCCACCGCCGCGGAGCGACGTTGCGGCGTCGTGGGCGTACCCGCTATAGTTGTGGGTGGGTTATGGGGCCGCTTCCCCTGCATTGCAGTGGGTACTTCGCGCCACAACAACTCCCCCACAGGTGCCATCGCGTTGACTTTCCGAGATACTGCTCTTATGGATTCCGGCATTTCAGACGAAGGTTACCAAGACCAGATTCTGCCGCATGTCTCGCGCACCTTCGCGCTGACCATTCCGCAGCTGCCGGCCCGCCTCAAGGTGGCCGTCACGAATGCCTACCTGCTGTGCCGGATCGCCGACACCATCGAGGATGAGCCCGCGTTGTCGCCCTCCGACACGCTGGCGTTGCTCGACCGCTTCAAGGCCGTGGTAGCGGGTCATGGGGATCCCGCGGCTCTGGCCACGGACGTTGCGCAGCGCTTGTCCAACCGGACGCTCGCGACCGAGCGCGATCTGATCGTCAACATGGCGCGGGTGCTTCATGTCACCGCATCCCTGTCGCCGCCGCAGCGCGCGGCCATCCAGCGGTGCGTCGACCTCATGTGCTACGGAATGCCGCGCTTTCAGTCGGCCACCAGTCTCGAAGGCCTGACCCGGCGCAGCGATCTCGACGAGTACTGCTACTACGTGGCCGGCGTGGTCGGAGACATGCTCACGGAGCTCTTTTGCGAGTACTCCCCGGATATCGCGCGCAATCGCGCGAATCTCCAAAGACTCGCCGTGTCGTTCGCGCAAGGGCTGCAGATGACGAATATTCTGAAGGATGTGTGGGAGGACCGAAGCCGCGGCGCCTGCTGGTTGCCCCGGGAAGTCTTCACGGCGCATCAGGTGGACCTCGCGCGCCTCTCGCCCGAAACGGCGGGCCCCGGATTCGATGCCGGAATGCGCGACCTGATCGGCGTCGCGCATGCGCATCTGCGCAATGCCTTGGATTACACGTTGTTCATCCCGTCGGCGGAGACGGGAATCCGGCGTTTCTGTTTATGGGCCATCGGATTAGCGGTGCTTACATTGCAAAAAATTAATAATAATCCCGGTTTCACGGCCGGCTCGCAGGTCAAGATCTCGCGCTCCGCGGTGTCCTGGACGCGCTTCTTCGCCAATCTGTCCGTCCGCAACGACTGGCTCCTGCGCCGCTTGTTCGCGCAGGCCGCTCGCGGACTGCCGCTCGCGCGGCTGCCCGAGGTGAGCCGGCCTCAGCCCGGCCGCGCCGAGCTCGATGTGTCGCCGATGGAGCCTTTCACGGCGGCGCAGCGCGGCGAGCCGCGTCGCCGCTCCTATGGGAGCTCGGGCACATGAGCCGTCGCATCGCCGAGAAGCCCGCGATCGTTCCGGGAGACGACGACAACGCACGCGCCGACATCGTCGCGCTCTCGCTCACCAAGACCGTATCCACGCTGCTCGACCGAGCCATCGCGATCGCACGCGATGCGATGACCGCCCGCCAGCACGCGAGCGGATACTGGCTGTTCGAGCTCGAAGCGGACTGCACCATCCCGGCCGAGTACATCCTGATGATGCACTTCCTGGATGAGATCGACCCGCTGCTCGAGGTGAAGCTCGCAGCCTACTTGCGGTCGCATCAGATGGCGCACGGCGGCTGGCCGCTCTACCACGGGGGCGACCTCAACATCAGCTGCACGGTGAAGGCCTACTATGCACTGAAGCTCGCCGGCGACGACATCCACGCGCCACACATGGTGCGGGCGCGGACCGCGATTCTCGAGCGCGGCGGCGCCGCTCGCGCGAACGTGTTCACGCGCATCGCGCTCGCGCTGTTCGGGCAGATTCCCTGGCGTGGCGTGCCTTACCTTCCCGTCGAGATCATGCTGCTGCCGAAGTGGTTTTTCTTCCACCTCGACAAAGTATCGTACTGGTCGCGCACGGTCATGGTGCCGCTGTTCATCCTTTGCACGCGCAAGCCGGTCGCGAAGAATCCGCGCAACGTGCACATCCGCGAGCTCTTCACGACGCCGCCGGAGCAGGAGCGCAATTATTTTCGCGACACCCGCAAACAGGGCGGCTTGCTCGGGCGCGTCATGCTGGTGGTCGAGCGTATCTTCCGCCGTCTCGATCCCCTCATTTCGGCGAGCACACGCGAGCGGGCGACCCAGCGGGCTGAGGAGTGGATGCTCGCTCGCCTGAACGGCGAGGATGGGCTCGGCGCGATTTTCCCCGCCATGGTGAATGCGCTCGAGGTGATGACGATTCTGGGCTATCCCGCCGGCGATCCGCGCCGCGTGACCGCGAAGCGCGCGCTCGAGAAGCTGCTGGTGATCGGTCCTACGAGCGCCTACTGTCAGCCCTGCGTCTCGCCCGTGTGGGACACGGCGCTCACCAGCCGGGCGCTGCAAGAGGTCGGCTGCGAGGCCTCGTCCAAGGCATCGACGCGGGCGCTCGACTGGCTGCAGCCCGAGCAACTGCTCGACGAGCCGGGCGACTGGCGCGTCGACCGGCCGAACCTCAAGGGCGGCGGCTGGGCGTTTCAGTTCGCCAACGACTACTACCCCGATCTCGACGACACGGCGGTGGTGGCCTGGGCCATGCATCAAGCGCCGAATGCCGCGGACTACACGGAGAGCGTGGCGCGCGCGCTCGATTGGCTCGTCGGCATGCAGAGCAAGAACGGCGGCTTCGCCGCATTCGATGCCGACAATACCTCGTATTACCTCAACAAGATCCCGTTCGCCGACCACGGCGCGCTGCTCGATCCGCCGACGGCCGACGTGAGCGCGCGAGTTGTCACCGTGCTCGGCCTCATCGGCCGCCCGCAGGACCGCCCCGCGTTCGAGCGGGCCCTGGCTTATCTGCGGGCCGAGCAAGAGCCGGATGGTTCCTGGTTCGGACGGTGGGGCACCAATTACATCTACGGCACCTGGTCCGTGCTGACGGCCTTCGCGCAGGCGGGGATTTCTCCCGAGGACCCTGCCGTGCGGCGCGCCGTGGACTGGCTGCTCTCGCGCCAGAATTCCGACGGGGGCTGGGGCGAGAACAACGACGGCTATCTCAAGGGAACCCGGGCCGGACGGGCGGCGAGCACGCCATATCACACGGCCTGGGCGCTTCTCGGGCTCCTGGCAGCGGGTCAGACCCATTCGGACGCCGTGCGGCGGGCGGTCAATCATTTGCTGCGTACCCAGCAGCCGGATGGCCTCTGGAGTGATCCCGCCTTCACGGCACCGGGCTTTCCACGCGTCTTTTACCTGAAGTATCACGGCTACTGCGCCTACTTTCCCCTGTGGGCGCTTGGCAGCTATCGCACCCTGACCCGAGCCGGGACCCCGCATTGAAGGCAGCGGGCGTCGTCGCGGCGCTGGCCGCGGAGGCGCGCGCGTTGGGTCCGGCAGAATCGACGGGCAGCGGCTACGCGGTCCTCAAGGACGGCAATCTCATCACGGTCAGCGGCATCGGCCCCGATGCGGCGCGCGGGGCGGCGCTGCGCCTGCTCGAGGCCGGTGCGACTTCCCTGGTGAGCTGGGGCCTGGCCGGCGGTCTGGACCCCGCCCTCGAGGCGGGGGATGTGTGCGTGCCGCGCGAAGTCATTGCGGCGGATGGTACCCGTCTCGGGACCGCGCCCTCCTGGTGTGAATCCGTCTCGTCCGCGCTGCCGCCCGGCCGCGGTGTCGGCCGGGGTCCGCTGCTCACCGCGGCGAGTGCTCTCGCGACCACGGCCGCGAAGCAGGAGGCACGGCGCCGGACCGGCGCCTGCGCCGTGGACATGGAGAGCTCAGCCGTCGCCCAGGTCGCGGACGATCACGGCGTGCCGTTCATCGCCGTGCGCGTCATTGTCGACACCGCCCGGGACGGTATTCCCGACGCGGTGGCGCGTGCGAGTCGAGCCGGGAAAGTGCGGCTGGGGCGTTTGGTCCTGGGGCTGCTGCGCTCCCCGCTGCAAATCGGACCGCTCCTGAGGCTGGCGCGGCGTTACCGGGTGGCCCTGCGTTCGCTGGAGGCCATCGCCCGTCTCGGCGGGCTCACGCCGCCGCCCGGCGCGGCCGCGCGCTCGAGCGAAGCGTGAGGGCGCTCGTCTCGGGCGCCACGGGGTTCGTAGGTGCTGCGGTCGCCCGGGCGCTGCTCGCGGACGGCTGGCAGGTGCGAGCCCTCACGCGGGCGGGTTCGGACCTCACCAACCTCGAGGGCCTGCCGGTGGAGATCGCGGTCGGTGATCTCACCCATCTGAACTCGCTCGAGCCGGCGGCCGCCGATTGCCGGGCCCTATTTCACGTGGCGGCCGACTACCGGTTGGGTGCGCGCGATCCCGAAGAGCTCTACCGGACGAACGTCGAAGGCACCCGCAATATTCTGGCGGCGGCGCGCCGCGCGGGCATCGAGCGCAGCGTCTACACGAGCAGTGTCGCGACGATCGGCATACCCCGCGACGGCAGCCCCGGCGATGAGGCGACACCGGTCGCGCTCGAGGCGATGATCGGGCATTACAAGCGCTCCAAGTTTCTCGCCGAGCAGGCGGTCCTCGAGGAGGCGCGGTCGGGGCTGCCGGTGATCATCGTCAATCCGTCGACGCCGGTGGGGCCGGGCGATGTGAAGCCCACACCTACCGGACAAGTAGTGCTCGATGCGGCGCGCGGGCGCATGCCGGCCTATGTGGATACGGGGCTCAACATCGTGCATGTCGATGACGTCGCTCGCGGCCATCTGCTGGCATTTGAACGCGGCCTCGCGGGCGAGCGCTACATTCTGGGCGGCGAGGACATGACCCTGCGGCAAATCCTCGCCGAGATCGCCCGGCTCGTGGGCAGAAACGCGCCGCGGGTGCGCCTGCCTTACGCCGCAGTGCTGCCCATCGCCTATGTCGCCGAAGCGATCGCCCGGGTGTCGGGACGGACCGGGCGCGTCACCCTCGAGGGCGTGCGCATGTCGCGAAAGCACATGTTCTTCTCGAGCGCCAAGGCGCAGCGCGACTTGGGTTACACCTGGCGCCCGCCGGTGCAAGCGTTTGCCGACGCGGTGCAATGGTTTCGCGCGCGGGGCCTCATTCCGGCCCCGTGAAATTGCCCGCGGCTAAAGGCGCGCCGGCCTTCCACGGCCTGCCAGATGAGGAGGACCGGCACGCCGAGGGCGATGTCGCGCGCCCGCTTCAACAGCGACACGGCGAGCCCGATGTCGGCGCCCACCCCGAGGAGCGGGGAGAGCACGGCGTACGTCGCCTCCTGAACGCCCAAGCCCGCCGGCACGATCACCGCCGCGCTCTTCACGGCGCACACGAAGCTCTCGACCGCAACGACCGCGAGGAAATCGACCGGCGCCCCCATCAGACGGACGCGATCCAAACGCCGGCGGCGCTCGCACCAGCCGCGCCCACAGCAAGACGCGAAAGCCGGCGGCGGATCCGGCGGGCAGCAAGACGCGCCACGCCGCCGCCAGGAGGGGGAACGCCGCGAGGGTGTAGAGGCACAGCCAGAGAAATCCGTGAACGCCGATGCGCGCCACGGCCGATGCGACCGGCGCAAAACCGATGTAGAAAAGGAGGTACAACGCGAGCCCGACGCCGAGCACCGCGACGATGGCGACGCGCCACCTCACGCGGCGCGGTGGACCGAGGCCCCCTCCGGCTCACCGGTACCGAAATCGCGAAAGCCGCCGAGCTCGAGGTCCCGACAGCTTGCGGCGACGTCGGGCGCGGTCAGTGCTTCGAGCTCCTCCCGATAGCAGTATCCGCGTGCGGCGCCGGCGTAGCTGCCGGTTGCCGGATGCAGATAAATCTCATTGAGGCCGTCCGGAAGATTCGTGATCAGCCCGCGCAGGCGCTCGCGCGTCATCCGTCCCGACCATTGCAGGCCGAAGACGCGATCGCTGGTGAGAAGTCCTGCGGCTCGAAGCCGCTGCCGCAGCAGCAACGCCCAAGGCGCCATCGCCAGTGCCGGGATGCGCGGTGTGTCCGGCTCGAGCTTGCGCAAGACCCCGGCGGGCTCGAGCGGCACGCGCACCGACCTCAGCCCGAAGCGGGAGCCGATGCTCGCGATCAGTCCGCCGATGAACGGGTGCAGATGAAAGTGCTTGTGAGCGTTGCAGTGATCGAGCGCAAGCCCGGTGGCTCGAAATGCCTCGAACTGCGCGGTGATTTCGGCGGCCAACTGCCGTCGAGCCTGCGGGCTGGTCGCGAACAGCGCACCCATCGCGGCCATGTCGCAGCGGAATGCGCCGCTCGCGTCCGTGAGCCGCGACACCGCGGCGGCGGGGAGCACGGGGCGGCCCTCCACCAGCGTCAGATGCAGTCCCACCCGCAATCCCGGCAGCCGCCGCGCACGCGCCACCGCGTCATCGACTTGTGCACCGCCGACCATCAAGCTCGCAGCCGTGAGGATGCCCGTGGTGTGCGCGATTTCTACGGCTTCGTTCACCTCACGGGCGGCGCCGAAGTCGTCGGCCGTGACGATCAAACGCTTCACGGCGGCGCCACTCTCACCGCGCCGCCCTCATTGGGTGATTCTCACCACGGGCTGCACCGAGCCGTCGCTGGTCACATGGAGCCGGGCATCGCGCCAACGCACCCGGCGCGTGACGAATCCCCAGCTCCAGAGCGCGAGGCTCAACACGTCGCGCAGCGGCAGCACGAGGAGATCGCGCGCCAGGTCCGATTTCGTACCGCGCACGCGCAGATGAAGCATGAGCCTGCCGAACGCGGTCGTGAGGAGCAGAACCACCGCGGGCCACGCCGCACGCGCGATCGCGCAACCGAGTGCAGCCACGGGGACGCTGAACGTCATGAACGAGAGGGTGTATCCGACCGGACGCACCACGCGAATGGTGCGCAGCCAACGCAATTCATGCCGCACGAGCTCGCCGAAGCTGCGCTCATCGACACAGGTCTCGACCACCACCTCAGAGAGAATCGTGCGAAGTCCGCGGCTGCGGGTGAGCTCGCCCAGGCGGTAATCGTCGGCGAGCTGATTGGCGATCGCCGCCAGGCCGCCGATGCTCGCGAGCACCTGCCGGCGCAGCGCGATGGTCACTCCGAAGGCGAAAGCGCGCGAGCCGGACATGGCGGCGACCCGCACCGACGGCATGAACCAGTCATTGATGAACATCGATCCCAGGAGCGACCACAGTCCCGGACGCGGAGTGCCGCGATACGGGCACGTGACGATGCCTACATCGGGATCGAGCAGCGGCGGTACGATTCTCGAAAGATAGTCGCGTGGCACCCGCACATCGCTGTCGGAGACGACCAGGTAGTCATGCCTCGCGAGCGGCATCATGTTGATGAGATTGCTGACCTTGCCGCTGCTGCCGTGCTGGCGGCGGTCGACGACGAGCTTCGCGTCGACTCGCGGAAACTCGCGCTGCAGGCGTGCCACCACGTCGGCGGCGGGGTCGTCGCCGTCCGAGACGCCGAATACGATCTCGAAGCGCGGATAGTCCTGATCGAAAAACGAGCGCAGGCATTCGTACAGCTGGTGTTCGTCGCCGCACAGCGGCTTCAAGATCGTCACCGCCGGCGCCGCGCCGGGGCGCGCGCCGTAATGAGCCGTGAGGCGCACGCGCACCGCGACCGCGGCCGCCAGCGTATACACGGCGGCCGCCGCCGTGAGCGCACCGCCGAACCAGACCATCCAGACGGAAGCCGTCATCATCATGCGTCAACTCCGGGGTCGGCAAACCCTGGCGCTGGCGTGGATGTTTCGCAAGCAGTTATCATCCGCGCTCGTTGTAGGCGAGGGCCGGCTGGTCGGATTGAAGATATGGATGTGATCAGGCACGTGGATCGTCTCGATGATCAGGCTGGGATTATGGCAGATTCGGATGCCCTGATCCTGGTGGATGAGGCAGACCGCCGGCTGGGTCACATGAGCAAGGAGCGCTGCCACGAAGGGCGCGGGCTGCTGCATCGGGCGTTTTCGCTGCTCATTTTCAACGGTCACGGCGAGCTGCTCGTGCAGCAACGGGCGCCCACCAAGCGGCTTTGGCCGCTTTATTGGTCGAACAGTTGCTGCAGCCATCCGCGCGTCATGGAGAGCATGGAAGATGCGACGCGGCGGCGGCTCCACGAGGAGCTCGGAATAAGCTGCCCTCTGCATTTTTTGTTCAAATTTCAGTACCAAGCGCAGTTCGACGCCACCGGCGCCGAGCATGAGCTGTGCTCGGTTTTCGTCGGCCGCAGCGACGCACCGCTGGTCATCAACCGGGGGGAGATCCAAGACTTTCGTTGGATCAGCCCGGATGTCCTACAGCGCGAAATGTCAGGATCCGACAGAACGAAATACACCCCCTGGTTCATGCTGGAATGGGAGTGTGTATGGCGCGATCACCGGCCCGCGGTGCTCGGCTTGGCGGGGCCACCTTGACGGCTTGATGAGGCAATCTTAATGTCGGGCCCTGATGCGGCCCGTCGCGGTACCATAGATCATGGCAATTCCTCTTCTGCAAGTTTATCGGGTGGCGAAGTATCTGGCCGGGCGGAAGCTTCGTGGCGTAAAGCGCTACCCGCTGGTCCTCATGCTGGAACCGTTGTTCCAGTGCAATCTCGCCTGCGCCGGCTGCGGCAAGATCGACTATCCTAAGGAGATCCTGCAAAAGCGCGTGAGCGTCGAGGATGCGCTCAAGGCGGTCGATGAGTGCGGCGCGCCGATGGTCTCCATTCCCGGCGGCGAGCCGCTCATCCACAAGGAGATGCCGCAGATCGTCGAAGGCATCGTCGCACGCAAGAAATTCATCTATCTCTGCACGAACGCCATCCTGCTCGCCAAGCACATCGACGAGTACAAACCCTCGCCCTACCTGACGTTCTCGATCCATCTCGACGGCAATCGCGAGCGCCACGATGAGTCGGTATGCCAGGAAGGCGTGTACGACAAGGCGGTCGCGGCGATCCAGCTGGCGCGCAGCAAGGGCTTTCGCGTGACGATCAACTGCACGCTTTTCAACGGCGAAGATCCCGATGGGGTCGCCGATTTCTTCGACACCGCGATGGGCCTTGGCATCGAAGGCATCACGGTCTCGCCGGGCTACAGCTACCACCACGCGCCCCGGCAGGATGTGTTCCTGGGCCGGCACGCGAGCAAGCAACTGTTCCGCGAGATCTTCAAGCGCCGCAAGCGGCCGACGAGCAAGTCCTGGTCGTTCAATCATTCGAGCCTGTTCCTGGATTTTCTCGCCGGCAATCAGACCTATCAATGCACGCCGTGGAGCAATCCCACTTACAACGTATTCGGCTGGCAACGGCCCTGCTACCTCTTGACGGATGAAGGCTACGCTCCGACGTACCAATCCCTCATCGAGGACACGGAGTGGGAGAAATACGGCGTCGGCCGCAATCCCCGCTGCGACAATTGCATGGCGCATTGCGGCTTCGAGGGAACGGCGGTCAACGATGCCTTCAGCCATCCGCTCAAGGCGTTCATGACGTCCTTGCGCGGACCGAAAGTGTTCGGCCCGATGGCGCCCGAGCTGCCCATTCGCTACGCGGAAGGCACCGCCCGCCCCCAACCGGCCGTTGCGTCCGTTCCGGTCTCCGAGATCAAGCACTTGAACCGCGGTTCCGGCGACTCCGCGGGAGTCGCGGCGACGCGCTGAGCGCACGCCGCAATCGCGGGAGATAGCGGTTGAGCGAAGCAGGTCGCAGGGCCGTCCCAGACTCGGCCGATACCTTCGGTCTGCAACTCGAGGCGTGGCAGGCCCGCATGGAGACGGCGCTCGAGCGGCGGCTTCCCGCCGTCGACCGAGTGCCGCAGCGCCTGCATCAGGCGATGCGCTACAGCGTGCTCGGCGGCGGCAAACGCATCAGGCCGGCACTCCTATTCGCGACCGCGCGCACCTTGGGGCTCAGCGAGGACCAGGTCGAGGCAGCCGCGTGTGCCATCGAGCTGATCCACGTCTATTCGCTGGTGCACGATGACTTGCCCGCGATGGACGATGACGATCTGCGCCGCGGACGCCCGACGTGCCACAAAGCCTTCGACGAGGCCACCGCCATCCTGGTCGGCGATGCCCTGCAGCCGCTGGCGTTTCAGCTCCTGGCCCGCGACCCGGCGTTGCCCGCTTCCCCGGCGGTGCGCCTGCGCTTGATCAACTTGCTCAGCGAAGCGAGCGGCACGTTCGGGATGGCCGGCGGCCAAGCCATCGATCTCGAGGTGCAAGGCAAGAAGCTCGACATCGCCCAAGTCGAGGATATGCATGCGCGCAAGACCGGAGCGGTTATCCGGGCGAGCGTGCTCATGGCGGCCGAATGCGCCCCGGATCTTGCGCCGCGATCTTATGCCGATCTCAACCGCTTCTCGGTGGCCATTGGCCTCGCTTTTCAGATCCAGGACGATCTGCTCGATTTGCTGGGCGATGTCTCGACGCTCGGCAAGCCGACCGGCGCGGACCGGGAGCACGCGAAACCCACGCACCCGACGGTCATCGGCATCCCGGCCTCCCAGGAGCGAGTGCGCCTGCTGCATCGCGAGGCGCTCGAGTCGCTGGAGCCGTTCGGCGAGCGCGCCGCGCCGCTGCGCTCGCTGGCGAACTGGCTGCTGACCCGGCACTACTGAGATCCGCCGGGCGCGAGGCCGGTCCGGTGCCCGCGGCTCGGGTGTTCCCCGGTGTCGGCCATTGGCAACGCTTTGACTCCCCTGGCCGTTTGACAGAATCTGGCTCGGGGGGAAGGCAATGCCTCATCCGACACTCAATCATGCCCGTCTGATGCGCGAGTCGACCGAGCGCGTCCAGGCGGTGCTCAGGGAAGAGGAAGGCGCCGAGCAGCGGGTCGCGCGCCGCGTTGCCGAGAGCGCGTCGTGCTGGGACCTGTGGGAGCGGGCTCATTCCCAGCTCATGCGTCAGGTGGCGGGCTGCGCGGCCGGGCGACCCCAGGTCGATGCGCTCAAGCAGACCGCGTTCCGGCTCTTGCACGGCAAGGCACTGTTTCAATACTTGCACAAAGGCGGCGTGCGAGGCTTCGATCGGGTACGGCTGGTCGCGCACTTTCGTCCGGGACGCAGCTACGAGGCGGCCATCGTCCACGAGCACGGCGAGTACCTGCGCAAAGCCTTGAGCCTCTTATGCACGAATCACGTGGGCGCGACCGTGGTGAACGATCCGGCGTTCATCGATCCCATGCAGCGCTACGAGGAGCTCTACGGAGAGTATTTCGAGATTTATTGCCGCTCCTTGATCGGTCCGCCGGACGAGGTCGGGTCGCAGCGTGCGTTGCTTCCGCTGCTCAAGCATCAGCTGAGCGTGCAGCGGTCGGCGGTGCTGGATCCGCGCGCCGCACAGCCGTTCCTGAAGCGCGAGGCGGAGCTGCGCCGCGCCACGGGAGACACGCAGCGCCTGCGGAGCTTGCGCAGACCTTGGAAGAGTTGAAGCCGGTCGCGCGCTCGTGCGCCGAGCGCTCCGGTGTTCCTTCACTGGATCGCGAGCTTGCGGTCCTTCGCCGACGGCGGCGTCCACTGATAGATCCAGGTCTCGGTGAGCGGCCTGCCGTCGATGCGCAGGTACATCCGCAGATCGACGGGCTCGACCGAGTCATCGGCCGGCCGCACGTCGAACAGCGCGCGATAGCCGCCGAACTCCGAAACGTAATGAGCCGTCACGTGCTCGGTGGTGCCGCGCGAGGTGGTCACCACGGCTTCCACCGGTGAATCCTTGGGCAGCGCCCCGAGCTCCCCGCCGGCGAAATCGACCGCGAAATGCCAGGAATAATATTGCCGCTTCACCCCCACCGTGCCGCCGATACCGGTGCGCGTCGCGATGGTCTGACCCAGCGGGGAGGAGTAGGGCATCTTTTCGCCCCAGTAGAGCCGATAACCGAACAGCAGCTCCTGCCCGGGCCTGGGTTTGTCGGCGGGGTTCCAGAAGACCACGATATTGTCGAAGGTCTCATCGACCGTCGGTATCTCGACGAGCTGAACGGCGCCCTTTCCCCAACCGCCGTTAGGGCCCGCTTTCGGCTCGACCCACAGGCTCGGCCGCCGGTCGTAGTACACGCCGTCGTCCTGGTAGTGATCAAAATTGCGATCCCGTTGCAGCAGTCCGAAGCCGCGCGGATTGTCGTCGAAATACGAGTTGAGGTGCAGCTGCGGAGGATTCACGAGCGGGCGCCAGATCCACTCGCCCGCGCCGGTCCACATGGAGAGACCGTCCGAGTCGTGGATCTCCGGACGCCAGTCGTTGGCAGTGCGGCGATCGTTCTCGCCGTAGAAGAACATGCTCGTGAGCGGCGCGATGCCGATGCGCTCGATCGGCTTGCGCGGATAGAACGCGGCGTCGATGTTCATGATCTGCGTCCCGCCGGGCGTGATCAGAAAGCGCACTGCACCCGCGACGCTCGGCGAGTCGAGAAGCCCGTACAAGGTCAAGGTCCCGCCGCTCTTCGCGGGCCGCTCGAACCAGAAGGAGGTGAAGCGCGGAAACTCCTCGGGCCGCGGAAACGCGGTATCGACGGCGAGCGCGCGCGCGGACAGGCCGTATTGGCGCGTGTCGCCCCCCACGGCACGAAAATAGCTCGCGCCCAGAAATGCAGCCACATCGTCCCGCCAGTCGGTGACGAATTGCACCCGAAAGCCGGCAAACCCCGCGCGATCCTTCATGACCGAAGGGTCGAGCCCGCTCTTGTCCCACTCGAACATTCCAGGATCGTAAACGATCTCGCGGGCCTGGCCGTCCACCACCTCGTACATGCGGACCGGCTCTTTGAAGTTGCGGCCGACATGAAAGAACTGCACCCGAAAATCAAGTCCGGCATCGGCCCACAACGCATGATCGGTGCGAAAGCGGATCGATTGATACTCGTTGTAACCGAGCGCTCCCATGGCGGGCGGCACCAGATCCTTGGAGGCCTGATAGGCGTTGCTCGCGAGCCAGTGCGCCTGTCCCTTGAGCCACGCGAAATCAAACGGCTGCGCGGGCGGCATGGCCGGCCCCGGTAGCGCCGGTCCTGGCGCTGCCGCCCCCGGGGGGACGGGCCCAGGTGCGGACTGCTGCGCGGCGCGCGCGAAGGCCGCATGGGCGAAGGTGCCGCCGGCAATCCCCATGGCCAGTCTCTTGATCACGGCTCGTCGATCGGTCATTTGCTTGCGGTCCTCGTCTGTCCAGGTGCGAATTCGATTTGCGCCGCTCATATCACGACGGCGCTACGCGGCGCGTCCGGCAAAAGCGACAGCTGATTGAGCAGCTGCTCGCTGCCCGCGACCTCGACGCGCTCGACGCGCGTGAGCCATCCGAGGGCTTCCTCGAGCGAGCGTGCATCGGCCAATTTCTGACGCGCGGTGAAGGCATTGGGATCCGGCTGACCTGGCGGGTCGGGAGGGCGCGCGAGATTTCCCTCGACGTGCGCGAGGCGCGCTTCGCGGTTGCGGGCGAGGTACCGCAGCCCATCCTCCGGCAGCGCACGCGCCTGCGCGATGAGCTCCGCACGGCGCTTGACGAGCGCCGGCGCGTCGGCTTCCTCGGGCGTTCGCAGAAAGCCCCAGCGGGACAGGGCACGGCCCATCGTGCTCGAGCCGCTGGCGCGCGACAGCGGCACGGCGAGAAGCAAGCCGAGCAACGCGGGCGAGACCCAGGCGAGCAGCGGGGGCGAGAGAAACCACAGCACGGTGCCGGTCATGACGGCAATCAGCAGGTCGCGCTTGTGGAAATGCCAGGCGGCGGACCAGCTGGTGCCGCCGTCGTCGCGACGCTGCGGGTTCCAGCCCGAGTCGCGCCCCATGAACACCTCGAACACATGGCGGCTCTGCATGAGCATCATCACCGGTGCATACAGCGCCGAGAGCACGACCTCGAGCACGAAGCTCGCGCCGACACCGATGACGCCGCCGCTGCGGCGGCGCAGGCGGCGGGACAGCAAGGCCCGGATGAGCCCGAGAAACTTCGGCACGAGCAGTACCACCATGCTGAACCAGAACAGCGCCATCATCAGCTCGACGTTGAACCGCGGCCACGTCGGGAACATCTGAAAGTCGTGGTTGAAATACTCCGGCCGGATGAGATGCGACTGCACGGCGAGCGCGAACCCGATGCACAGCATGAGCAGCCACAGCGGCGAGGACAGATAGCTCATGATGCCGATGCCCAGATGCAGGCGGCTCGCGAAGCTCAGGCCGCGCGCACCGATGATCTTCAGGTGCTGAAGGTTGCCTTGCGCCCAGCGCCGGTCGCGTATCGCGACGTCGATGAGCGAGGGCGGCGACTCCTCCCAAGATCCGCCGCAGTCGGTGGTCATGCTCACCTTCCAGCCCGCCCGCCGGATCAGCGCCGCCTCCACGAAGTCATGCGACAGCACGTGGCCGCCGAAGGGCTTGCGGCCCTCGAGCTCGGGCAATCCGCAGCTCTGAGCGAAGGCCCGCATGCGGATGATGGCGTTGTGACCCCAGTAATTCGCGCTGTCTCCGGACCAGGCCGCCAATCCGCGCGAGATGACCGGTCCGTAGACGCAGGCAGCGAATTGCTGCAGCCGGCCGAACAGCGTCGCGGCACCGACGAGCTGCGGAGCGGTCTGCAGGATGCCGAGCGTCGAGTCGGCCTGCATCATCTGCGCGAGCCGGATGAGGGTGGCGCCGTCCACCAGGCTGTCGGCGTCGAGCACGATCATGTGATCGTAGCGGCCGCCCCATCGGCTCACGAATTCCTCGATGTTGCCCGATTTTCGCGCGACGTTACGCCAGCGCCGGCGATACCAGACGGGCATGATCGTCGAGAGCGCGTGCCGCAGCCGCTCGACGGCCGCGGTCTCGCGGATCCACGCATCGGCATTCGTCGAGTCCGACAGCACCACGATCTCGAAGGCACGGTTGCCGCCGACTCGTTGCAGCGATTCGGCCATGGCCTCGAGGGCCGCCGTGGTGCGGGTCGGATCCTCGTTGTAGATCGGCATGACCAGCGCGGTGCGCGTCTGAAGACCGGCGCGCGGGTCCGGCCGGGGGTCGCGGCGCTTCGAGGCGCCGGCGATCACCGATCCTGCGGAGAACGCGATCCATGCGAGCGACACGCCGAAGAAGAAGATCATCATCCCTTGCAGCACGGTCATGCTGGCAAAGCGCACGACCTGCAGCATCTGATAGACGCCGTACGTGGTGATGCCGAGGCTCGTGGCAAGCAGGATGAAGCGGGCGAACCAGACGGCCGCCGAGGCCGGCGGCATCGGCAGGCGCGGCGGCGCATAGTCGAGATCCTGTGGGAGCATGCTGAGGCGTTCCTCGGGCGGCATGCCGCGCGTGCTGTCCGGGGACTCGAGGCGCACCGCGGAGCTCAAGGGGCGGTCCACCGGTAGAGCCACGTCTCGCTGACCGGTTGGCTGCCGTGCATGATCCGCAACCGCAGTTCGATGAGGTCCGCATCGCCCGGATCGATCTCGAAAGTGGCCCGCAGGCCGTGCATCGACGCGTTCGACGTGAGCGCAACGTTCGAGACCTTCCCCCGGGAAGCCGAGACATCCACGGTGAGTCCCGCGGTCTTCTCGCCCGCGCCGACGATGTCGAGCACGAAAACGCGCCGCTTGCCGTCGAGGCTCGCGCCGGACCGGGTGGCCATCACCTCGCCGAGCCCCTTGGGCAGCAAGGGCTCGGGCAGCCACGTGAGGCGGTACGCGAATTCCGCGGGGTGACCGGCACTCAAACCCTGCGCGGGGCGCCAGAAGGTGACGATGTTGTCGTTGCTCTCGCGGCCGGAGGGGATCTCGACGAGCTCGACCGCGCCCGGGCCCCATTCACTCTTCGGCTCGATCCAGGCGCTGGGGCGGCGCTCGTAGAGGTCGTCGAAATCCTGAAAATCGCTGGGATCGCGCGAGCGCTGCACGAGACCGAAGCCCTGCGGGGGCTGAGTCGTGAACGTCGACACCTGCAGCTTGGTCGGATTGGCGAGCTGGCGGAAGATGTGCTCGCCGTTGCTCGCGGTGATCTGCAGTCCGTCCGAGTCGTGCACTTCCGGTCGGTAGTCATCGAGGCGGCCGCGGTTGGTCTCATCGAACAGGAACATCGAAGTGAGCGGCGCGATACCGACGACGTGCAGATCGCTGCGCGGGAACAGGGAGCACGTGACGTCCATGACGGTCGCGGTTCCCGGCTCCACCTTGAACCGGTAGGCGCCCGTGGTGGATTCGCTCTCGAGCAGGGCATCGATCACGATGGAGGTGGCATGCGGATCCGGCCGCTCGATCCAGAAATGCGTGAAGGCGGGAAATTCTTCCCCCGCCGGCTCAGCGGTATTGATGGCGAGCCCACGCGCCGAGAGCCCGTACACGAGATTCTTCGCGACACCGCGGAAGTAGCTCGCCCCCTGAAACACCAGAAACTCGTCCCACGCCTTCTTCGAGTTGATCTGGGTGACGAGACGAAAGCCCGAGAGCGGCAGCGAGACCTTGGCGAGCTGCGTTCCCGCGGTTCCCATGTCGAACATTTCCGGGGTGGCGACGAGATCGTGCGCCATGCCGTCCTCGACCGTCGAGACGGTCACCGGCGGCGTCTGCAAATTGAAATACGCCCTCAGCAGCTCGACGCGGAACGGCAGTCCCTCCTCGCGCCAGATTGCCGCGTCGCGATTGAAGTGAATGCTGCGGTATTGCTCAGGGCTCAGCTTGTCCAGGCCCGCCGGCAAGGTGCTGCGCTGCGGGGCGTACGGTTTTGCCGCGAGCCGCTTCGCCTCCGCAAGGAGCGTGTCGTAGCTGAAGGGATACCCGCCGGCAGCCTCGGCCGGCGGCGCCTTTGCGGGCTTTGGATGTTTGGCATGCGGACTCGCGGCGACGGCGGCGGCGCCCGAAGCCGCCGTCAAAATCGTCGCGAGCATCCATTTTCTGATTGCAACCGGCAAGGTTCATTTTCCTCGAGCTGACGAATGCGCAAGCCGCCCCTGCCCGGAACGGTCCCAGGCGGCCTGACGCGGCGGGTAGCCTGATATAGTTTAGCTCGATGCCAGAATCCGCGCCCCACAAGGAACCCCAGAGCGCCGCGGCCGTTCTCATGGTCCGGCCGGCCCGTTTCGGGTTCAATCCGCAGACCGCGGCAAGCAACGCGTTTCAGCATGCCGGGGACTCGACGGTGCACCCCCCGGAGGTGCACGAGGCCGCGCTTCGCGAGTTCGACGCGTTGGCCGAGCGCCTGGCGAACGCCGGCGTCCGCGTGATCATGGCGCACGACACGGTCGATCCCCCGAAACCGGACGCGATTTTCCCCAACAACTGGGTGAGCTTCCATCGCGACGGCACGGTGGTGCTGTATCCCATGATGGCGATCAACCGGCGCCTGGAGCGGCGTGAAGAGGTGATTCACGAGGTCGCCGCCGCAGGCACCTTCCGCATCACGCGCACGGTCGACCTGTGTCATCACGAGGATCGCGGCCGCTATCTGGAAGGGACCGGCAGCCTCGTGCTCGATCGGCCGCGGCACGTGGCGTACGCGAACGTCTCGCCCCGCACCGATCTCGACGCGCTCGGCGAGTTCGCGCAGCAGCTCGATTACGATCTCGTCACCTTCGAGTCCGTCGACGCCGCCGGCCGGCCCGTGTACCACACCAACGTGATGATGGCGATCGGCGGCGATTTCGCCGTGGTATGCAGCGAATCCATCCTCGAGCTGCGCTGCCGCGATGCCGTGCACGCGACGCTGCGGGCGAGCGGGCGGGAAATCATCGAGATCACGCTCGCGCAGATGCAGGCTTTTGCGGGCAACGCGCTCGAGCTCGCGCCCCCCGGCTCGAGGGTGATCGCTCTTTCGAGCACCGCATGGGCAAGCCTTCAGCCGCGGCAGCGGCGAGCGCTCGAGCGGCATGGTGAGGTGCTCGCCGCGGATATTCCCGTGATCGAGCGGTTCGGCGGCGGCGGCGTGCGTTGCATGCTGGCCGAGGTGCATCTGCCGCCGCGGCTCTAGCGGCGGGTCTGGTGTCATAATCGCCGCATGTTGGAACTATCGGTAAAGACGCTCCTCGCATATCTTCTCGGCGCCCTGCCCGGAGGCCTGGTCCTCGGGCGCCTGCGTGGTGTCGACATCCGCAGGCTCGGCAGCGGCAATGCGGGAGCGACCAACGCGCTGCGGACCCAGGGCAAACTGTTCGCGCTCGCGGTGTTGGCCGTCGATATCGGCAAAGGCGTTCTGGCGGTCCTCTATGTGCCGCGGATCGCTTTCTGGGTCGACCCTCAAATGCCGCGGGCCTGGCTGACGCTCGCATGCGGTTTCGCGGTCATCGTGGGCCACGTGTACCCGGTGTGGTTCGCTTTTCGCGGCGGCAAGGGCGTCGCCACCATGATCGGCGTCGTGGGCGGCCTCGAGCCGCGCTTGCTGCTGCCGGTGCTCGGGAGCTGGTTCGCCGTGCTGCTGCTCACGGGTTACGTGGGACTCGCGAGCATGATCGCGGGCGCGGCGCTGATCGCCTTCGTGTATTTCTTCGAGCCGGGCAACGTCCCTCTGCTGTGTTTCTGCGCGGCCATCGAAGCCTTCGTGATCTACACCCACCGCGGGAATATCGCGCGCATGCGGGCAGGCAACGAGCATCGCGTGCAACGGCTATGGCTGTTTCGTTCCCGAACGGCCTAGACCGGCGGCGCGCGCTGCTCGGGCTGCTCGCGACCGGAGAGCCGCGCGACGGCGCGTGGCTGGCGCGCGAGCTGCGCGCGGCGCGCTCGCAGATCGACGCCGACATCGAAGAGCTGCGCGCACGGGGTGTCGACATCGGCGCAACGGCGCCGAGCGGCGTGCGGCTCGCGGCGCCGCTCGAGCTGCTGGATGCCGATCGCATCCTTGCGCTCCTGGCGCCCGAGGCCGTGCGCAGCCTTCACCATCTCGAGGTGCTGTTCGAGGTGGATTCCACGAACACGCGCCTGCTCGGGCGTGCGGCTCCGCCCGAAGGGCGGGGCGATGCGGCCCTCGCGGAGCTGCAGCTGGCGGGCCGTGGCCGCCAGGGGCGCCGCTGGATCGCGCCGTTCGGCGCGAGCCTCGCACTGTCGCTCGGCTGGACAATTCGCCGCGCCGAGGGAGCCGCCCCCACCTTGAGTCTCGCCGTCGGCGTAGCCGTCAGCCGCGCGCTCGCTCGGGTGGGCGCGCGCCACATTGGCCTCAAGTGGCCGAACGACATCTGGTTCGACGACAGAAAAGTCGGCGGGGTGCTCATCGAAGCCAAGAGCGAGGGCGCCGCGACGCATGTCGTCGTCGGCGTCGGGCTCAATCTCGTGCCGACGGAAGAGGTGCGCCGCGCGGTCGGGAACTTCACGGCCGCCGCGCTCGCCGAGGCGTGTCCGGCGCCCTTGTCGAGAAACGCGCTCGCCGCGGCCCTGCTGGAAGAGCTTTTGAGTATGCTGCAAGGGTTCGAGCGCCGCGGCTTCGGGGCGTTCCGGGACGAGTGGCGGTCGATCGATGCGCTCGCGGGTCGTCCGGCGCGCGTACTCCTCGCGGGCGGCGCCGTCGAGGGAATTGCACGGGGCGTGGATGAGGATGGGGCGTTGCTCATGGAGGTCTCGGGCGAGCTCCGCAGCTTCATTTCCGGCGAGGCGAGTTTGCGTTTGAACGAGGATGCGGCGTGACGCTATTGAAGGCTTTGGTGGTGTTTCTCGCGCTCGCCAACGTGAGCTATTTCCTTTGGTCGCGAGGCATCGCCCATCCGCTCGAGGAAGGCACACCGGCCCCGGCCCCCGGCCTCAGGCTGGCCTCGGAGGTCGCGGCCGCCCCGCCGGTCGCGCCGATACGCCCCGATGACGGTCCGGCCGGCGCCGGCAGCATCGTCGGCGCCCGGGGGGGGGCCGAGGCGCCGGTGGAACCCTCGCCGGGACTGCTGACCAATGTGAAGCGGTGTATCAGCATCGGACCTTTCCGCGACGTGGCGGAGACCGCGCACGCGGCGAGCACCCTGCGGGGGAGCGGCTACGATCCCCGGCAGCGGGTCGCGGAAGGCGAGGTGTGGGCGGGCGTCTGGGTCTATCTGCCCATTGCACCCTACCACTCGAGCGATCAGCTGCTGGGCAAGCTCAAGTCCGCCGGTATCGAGGATGCGCTGGAGATGCCGGGGCCGAACGAGGGCTCGGTGATCTCGCTCGGTCTTTACTCGGACTCCAAGCGCGCGCAGGCGCGAGTCGCCCAGGCGCAGGCGCTCGGATTCAACCCCGGCATCGCCGACCGAAAGCGCAGCGGCGATGTGTACTGGATCGACATCGACCTGAAGGCCACGGACAGCGTGCTCAAGCCGAGCGATCTGCAGAGCGATGCGGGGCGCATCCAGCGTCTCGAGGTCAAATCCTGTCCCTCCGCCGCAGCGCCGCCCTCATGAGCGCCCGCCATGTCCTCTTGCGGGCGGGCAGCGTGGTCGGTGCGATCGTGGCTTACGTCCATCTGGCCGCGTTTCTCGCCCTGATCGGCTTTCAAGTGTATCGCTGGTTCGAGGACGGGGAGTGGACGCACGTCGGCGTGAACGACGGCATGCGGGCGGCACTCGCGCATCTGGCCGGTGCGGACGGCTTGACCGGATGGCGCGCGGCGCTCTCGCATTGGCTCGACGCGCCGGTGAAGTGGCTCGGTCTGCACAAGGTGCTCGACGTGCTTCCGGCCTCGCTGGCGCTGTTCGCGATCAGCATCGCGGGGAACAGCCTGTTCATCTACACCACCGACCGCATGCGCGAGGAGCGCAGCGTGCTCGACGAGCGACAAGCGATATCGAGCGGGCCGTGAAGCTCACTTGCCCGAACGCGCGCCGCTGCACGCGACCAAGACACCGAGTGCGATGAAAGCGATCCCCGCCGCGTAGCGGCCGAGGTTGGGCCGGCTGCCGAGCGCGGCTTGAAGCCGGTCCGCGGCGAGCACGTACAGCGTATCGGTACGGGCGGCGATCGCCACGAAGATGGCGCTGAGAGTCAGGCTCCGTGCGAGCGGCGGCCGGGCCGGATCGACGAATTGGGGCAGGAAGGCTGCGAAAAACAGCGCGGTCTTCGGATTGAGGAGCGCGACCAGAAATCCGTCGCGAAAGGCGCGTGAGTGCGCGAGCGGCCTCGTGGAATCGACGCGGGATGGTGTGCGCGTGGCCATCAGCTCGCGAACGCCCGAGGATTCCAGCGCCGTCCGCAGCCGGTGCGTGCACGCGCGAAAGATTCGAATGAGCCATCCTCGTGCAAGGGACGAAATGCCGTGCCCCAAGAGGCGCGGCGACTTGAGTCTCAAGCCGCGAGGCGCGCCGACAGGTGACCCGGCGCGTCGGGCGTGCAATGTGGCGAAGGCGCTGCGTGCGCGGTGTGCGCAACTGCACAGGGCGGGAGGGTTGCGTAGCCCCGCAACGGCAGCCAAGCCGTCAACAGCAGCACGAGCAGGAGTCTGGAGGTGCGAGGCGATCGCATACGCAAAACATAGCACCCGCCCGGCGAGAATACACGCGCGCGCGCCCATTCTCGGCTAGGCTTGAGATCCGCGCCGCTCGAAGCTGCGGTGCCATGCGAGAGGGCGGATGATGCGCAGAAGAATCTGGCTGATGGGGCTCGCCGTGGCCGCAATGCTGCCGCTCGCCGCGCTCGGGCACGCGAAATTGATCGTCACCGCGCCTGCGGCCGGCGAGCGCCTCACGCAAGCACCGAAGCAGCTGACGCTCAAGTTCAACGAGGCCGTCGAGCTCGGCGCGTTGAAGTTGTCGACCGACGGCAAGGACATCGCTCTCGCGCTCGATCGGGCTCAAGCCGCCGCGCCGCAGGTGAGCGTCGCATTGCCGTCACTGCCGCCGGGTACTTACCGCGTGCAATGGAGCGTGCTCACGGTGGATGACGGTCACGTGGTCAAGGGCACGTTCTCCTTCGTCGTTGTGGACGCTCACTGACGCGCAGTCTGTCCAAGAACGTGGGTATCGGCGTGTGGGATTGGTCGGCGGTGGTCGTGAAAGCGGTGCTGTACGCCGCCACGTTGGGCACCGCCGGCGGTTTGTACTTCCTCGCCTACAGCCGCTCGCTGCTCGAGCCCGGCGACCGGCTTGCGATCGCGCGACTTCTCACGGTGCTCGGCGCGCTCGCCATCGCGGCGAGCGCGGCGCGCGTGCTCGTCACCGCCGCCTCCTTGAGCGGTGAGGCCGCCGGCATGCTGGATTCGAGGATGCTCGCGCTGGTGTGGCGGGACGGCGAAGGCCGGGCGGCGGCGATTCGCATCGGCGGGTTGTTGCTCATGGTCCCGACCCTCGCTCGCCACGGCAGGCCGGGATGGCTCGCGGTGTTGGGCGCGACCATGGCGGCGACGTCTTTTGCCTGGGTGGGTCATACGCACGCCGCATCAGCCGCCGCCGCACCAGGGATCGTCGCTGTGCATCTGGTGGCGGCGGCGTTCTGGCTCGGCGCGCTCGCGCCCTTATCCATTCACGCGCGCCGAGGCGGGATGCGCGAGGTGGGCGCTCTTGCGGCGCGCTTCGGTCGCGTGGCACTGCTCGGCGTCGGTGTCTTGCTCGCCGCCGGCACCGGCGCGCTCTGCCTCCTCCTCGCCCGTCCGTCGGACTTGTGGGGCAGCGCGTATGGCCGCCTCGCCTGTACGAAAATCGCGCTCGTCGCGTGTCTGCTCGCCCTCGCCGCGTTGAACAAGCTGCATCTGGTGCCACGCATCATGGCGGGCGAGGCGGGCGCGGTGCGGCGCTTGCGTGAATCGATCGCCGCCGAGATGATGGTCGGCATGCTCATCTTATTGGTCACCGCGGCGTTGACGACGCTCGCCGGGCCGCCGGGGTCGGATTGATGCGTGCAATGCTCTTGAGGCAACCCGGAACGCCGCTCGTGAGTGCCGAGCTCGCCGAGCCGCAGCCGGCGCGCGAGGAGATTCGCATCGACGTGCACGCGTGCGGCGTGTGTCGCACCGACCTGCATGTCGTCGACGGCGAGCTCGGGGAGGGCCGCCTTCCTGTGATACCGGGCCATGAGATCGTCGGCCGCGTCGCGGCGCTCGGCAGCGCAGTGCGCGGTCTGGAGATCGGCCAGCGGGTGGGCGTCGGATGGCTGGGCCATACGTGCGGGGTATGTCCTTATTGCCGCATGCATCGCGAGAATCTGTGCGACCGGCCGCTCTTTACCGGCTATACGCGCGACGGCGGGTACGCCGCCGCGGTGGTGGCCGACGCCCGGTACGCCTTTCCATTGGACGAGCAGGGCAGCGACGTCGCCCTCGCGCCGTTGCTCTGTGCCGGCCTGATCGGCTGGCGCGCGCTGGTGATCGCCGGCGACGGGCAACGCCTGGGTCTTTACGGCTTCGGCGCCGCCGCGCACATCATGGCCCAGGTCGCCCGGTGGCAAGGCCGTTCGGTGTTCGCCTTCACCCGCGCCGGCGACCTCAAGACTCAGGAATTCGCGCGCTCGCTGGGCGCCGTCTGGGCGGGCGCCTCGGAAGAGCGGCCCCCGGAGCCGCTCGATGCGGCGATCATTTTCGCGCCGGTCGGCAATCTCGTGCCGCTCGCGCTCGCCGCCGTCCGCAAGGGTGGGCGGGTGGTATGCGCCGGCATTCACATGAGCGACATTCCTGCAATGCCGTACCGCTTGTTGTGGGAAGAGCGTGAATTGATGTCGGTGGCCAACTTGACCCGCCAGGACGGCATGGACTTCTTGAAGTTGGCGCCGCAGATCGGAATCGTCACCAAAACGACGACCTACGCGCTCGAGCGGGCGAATGAGGCGCTCGCAGATTTGCGTGCGGGGCGTTTCGAAGGCGCCGCGGTGCTCGTTCCTTAGATTATTTTTCGAGCTGCTTGCGCAGCTTCTGCAGCTCGCGCTTTCGCGCCGCCGGCATCTTTGGAAACGCGAGCTTCAAATCACACAAGGTGTCGAGCACGATCCGCGAGACGATGACACGCGAGTTGAGCTTGTCGTCCGCCGGCACGATGTACCAGGGCGCATGCTTGACGCTGGTGGCGCTCAAGGCTTTCTCATAGGCCTTCATGTAATCCTTCCAGTATTTGCGCTCTTCGATGTCGCCCTGACTGAATTTCCAGTTCTTGTCCGGATCATCGATGCGCGCGAGAAAGCGCTGGCGCTGCTCTTCCTTGGAGATGTGGAGAAAGAATTTCACGATGCGCGTGCCGTTGCGGTCCAGATGCCGCTCCAGATGGCGGATCGAGCGGTAGCGCTCCTCCCAGATGGATTTCTCATCCTTCGGCAGGCCCGGCACGCCCTCCCCGAGCAGGATCTCGCGGTGCACGCGAACGATCAGCACTTCCTCGTAGTGAGAGCGGTTGAAAATGCCGATTTTCCCGCGCTCCGGGAGAAACAGATCCGTGCGCCACAGAAAGTCGTGCTTGAGCTCCGTCGCGCTCGGGTGCTTGAAGCTGTGCACGTCGCAGCCTTGAGGATTGACCCCGGACATCACGTGCGAGATGACGCCGTCCTTGCCGGCCGCATCCATGGCCTGGAATATCAGCAGGACCGCATAGGAGCTGGAGGCATAGAGCATCTCCTGCTGGGCCTGCATCTCCTTGATATGCTCTTTGAGAATCCTTTCGTAATCGGCCTCATCCCGATACACGGGATCGATCCGCGTGGGCCACCGTTGCAGATCGACCGTGCTTCCCTCGCGCACCCGGAATTTATTTGAATTGAGGATCGCCATTTGCACCTCGCCGCTATCTCAAGACTGCACGGAATGAGCGTGAATTGCCAGCTGCCGCCGGGTGAGCGCGGTGCTGTAGGCCGACTCCGACGACGGCCGCTGCGCGAAAGCGTACAGACCGGTGTCTGCGGCCGCGGCACCATCACACATGTGCCCGCACAGGCGAGGAGCGCCGTGGAGAAAAGGCGATGACTGTCGTTTCGCGTGCAATTGCGCTGGTCTGGCTCTACGGACTAATCTGCCCGTTGGCGAGCTTTGCCGCCCCCGCCATGGATCTTCCGCCGATCGCTGCTGGAGTGGCCGGCGAGCATCATCCCGGCAAGGTCGTGTGGGCCGACCTCGTGACGCCCGACCTGGCCGGCGCGGAGCACTTCTACGGCGCGTTGTTCGGTTGGACGTTCCGCGATAGCCATGCAGGCGGGGCCGATTACGCGATCGCGATGCTCGACGGTCGGCCGGTTGGAGGACTCTTGCAGCGGGACATACCTGCGGGGGCCAAGCGCCAGCCGGCATGGGTGACGTTCATTGCCGTTCCGGATGTCGAGGCCGCGATGCGCATCGCTCTGTCGCATGGTGCGAAAAGCCTTGCGCCTCCCAGAACGTACTACCACCGGGGCAGCCAAGCGGTGCTTGCCGATCCTCAGGGTGCGGTGTTCGCCGTGCTCGCCTCCTCCACGGGAGATTCGGCGGACTTTCTCGCCGCACCCGGCGAGTGGATCTGGAGCTCGCTGCTCACCAGCCAACCCGTCGAGAGCGCGGATTTCTACAAGGCCGTTTTCGGATACGAAGTATTCGATCTGCCAAGCGACGATGGTGCGCAGCACGTCATTCTCGCGAGCGACGATTACGCGCGCGCCGGCATACACACGCTCCCCGCGGGACACCGGCACCCGCACTGGCTCAACTTCGTGCGCGTCAACGACACGCAGCAGGCCACCGCCCAAGCCGTTGCACTCGGGGGGCGCGTGCTGGTGCAGCCCTACCTCGATCGCCACGGCGGCCACGTCGCCGTCATCGCGGATCCCTCCGGTGCCCCGGTGGGCTTGATGGAATGGGCGGCGGAGGACCGCAGGGCGGAAGCGGCACTTCCGCCGAGCCCGGGGATGCCGCCATGAGGAGCTCGGTAATCGCAGTCGCCGCCGTGGCCGCGCTCGGTGCGCTGGGTAGTTGTGCGGTGAGCGGCCCGGGCTACGACGGCTACGGTGGGGTCGATGTCGGCTACGTGGGTGACTATTGGGAGCCCTGGGGCTACGACTACGGTGGTTGGGGCGGGCACTATCATGTCGGCCCGCCGCGCGGTGGCGCATGGCACGAGGATGGCGCTCACCCCGCACGCTTCGGCGATGCCCGCCATGGTCCGGGCGGGCACGCCGGCGGCGGCCGTGCCGCACCATCCATCCCAAGACGTCCCCGCTAAGACCGCGCGCGAAACGGCAGCCGAGGCTGCATCGATTGACCGCGAGCGCGAGCCTGATCGATGATCGCGGCGGCGGCACGACCCGCTGAACCGAATGGAGCGCATGGCGAGACATCCCCCCGATCGCGGCAAAGCGCATTAGTGCGCGCGCCCACGCCGCTCCCGGTGCGCCGCATCCTGCTCGCGAGCATGATCGGTACGACCATCGAGTTCTTCGATTTCTATATTTACGCGATGGCGGCGGTACTGGTGTTTCCAACACTCTTCTTCCCGAGGCAGGACGGACCCACCGCGACCCTGCAATCGCTCGCAACGTTCTCGCTGGCCTTTGTCGCCCGGCCCATCGGCTCGGCGCTGTTCGGGCATTTCGGCGACCGCATCGGCCGCAAGGCGACGCTCGTCTCCGCACTCCTCACCATGGGATTGTCGACGGTGCTCATCGGTCTGCTTCCGACGTATGCCTCCATCGGCGTGCTGGCGCCGGCGCTGCTCGCGCTTTGCCGCTTCGGTCAAGGCCTCGGATTGGGAGGCGAGTGGGGCGGCGCCGTGCTGCTCGCGACCGAGAACGCGCCCGCGCACAAGCTCGCCTGGTACGGCGGCTTTCCGCAGCTCGGAGCGCCGCTCGGACTGCTGTGCTCGAACGGAGCGTTCCTCTGGATCAGCACCCATCTCGGCAGCGCCGAGCTTCTCGCCTGGGGGTGGCGCATCCCCTTTCTCGCGAGCACCGTCCTGGTTCTGGTCGGGCTCTACGTGCGGCTCAAGCTCACCGAGACTCCGGCGTTCAGCCGCGCGATCGCGCGCGGCGAACAGGCTCGGGTGCCATTGCTCACGGTGCTCTCGCGCCATCCGCGGGCGCTCGTCCTCGGGACGCTCGGCACGGTCACGACCTTCCTCGTGTTCTATCTCATGACGGTGTTCGCGCTGAATTGGGCGACCAACTCGCTCGGGTTCGCGCGCGGGGACTACCTCATCCTGCAGCTCGCCGGCGTGCTTTTCTTCGGACTGACCGTCCCGCTGTCCGCCGCCATCGCCGACCGCATCGGCAGCCGGGCGATGCTCATCATCGCGACGCTCTCGATCATTGCATTCGGCTTCGCCTTCGCGCCGCTCTTCGGCGCGCACAACACCGCGCGCGTGAGCGCGTTCCTCGCGCTCGGCTTCACACTGACGGGACTCACCTACGGTCCCACGGCCAGCGCGCTCGCCGCGTTGTTTCCGACCGCCGTGCGCTACACCGGGATCTCGCTTGCATTCAATCTGGCCGGGATTCTCGGCGCATCCCTCGCACCTTATATTGCGAGCCGGCTCGCGGCGGATCACGGCGTCGCCTCCGTGGGACTTTATCTCTCGGCGTCGGGAGTGGTGAGCCTCGCCGCGCTCCTCGCTGCGCGTAGTGGACAAGGCGCCGCATAAAGCCTCTAATTCCCAGGCTAAGGGCCGTTCCAGGCCGAATTTAAAAAAACATCCACAACGAGGGACCCATGAAACACAAATTACTCTTGAGCCTGGTGGGATCGATTTGCCTTGCGGCGGCGACCGGGTCGCACGCACAAACGTCCGGCAGCGGGACCGAGAAAGCCGTCAACGCATTGGAGAACCAATGGCTGCAGTCGGAAAAGACGAACAACCCCGACATGATCACGACACTGTTCGGCGACAAGTACGTCGCCACGGGACCCGATGGGAAACTCGAGGACAAGGCGCAAACGCTGGCGGATGCCAAGGCGCGCAAGTGGAGCAGCGCCGAATACGAGGACGTGAAAGTAGTGGCTTACGGCGATGTCGCGATCGCGACCGGCGGCTACAAGGGAAAAGGCACCGATTCGGGCAAGCCTTTTGACGAGCATCTGCGCTGGACCGACACCTGGGTGAAAATGCCGGACGGGAAATGGCAGCTGGTCGCCAGCCATTACTCCGCAGTCAGATAGAGGGCTTAGCGCGGCAAAATATCGAGTACCGCTTCGGGGGGTCTGCAGAGTCTCACCCCCCGAGGCGTCACGAGGATCGGCCGGTTGATGAGCGCCGGATGCTCGAGCATGGCGTCGAGCAATGCGGAATCACTCAAACGCTCATCGGCCAGGCCGAGCTCGGCATAAAGCGAGCCCTTTTCGCGCAGCAGCTGACGCGGCTTGTGGGCTCGATGCCGGCGTCTCGAATGAGGGCGAGCGCGTTCCTCGACGTGCCGCAGGCGGGATTGTGATAAATCGTGACCGCCGTCATCGGCGAGCTTACGGTGCGGCGGTCCGGCCGAGGCGTACGCCGAGCCTCCCCGCCAGCACGCGAACCGCCACCAGAACGCACAGGCCTGATGCGAAAAACAGCTGGTAATCGCCCGTCGGAAACGGCCTCACGCCGATGCTGAGCGTCGCGGACGGCCCGAAACCGGACGCCCCGCCATGCCAGAGAAAGTCAAGGACGCCGATTCCGAGCCGCGCGCCGATGACCACGTACAGCATCAGATACACGAGGTGCGAGAGGTGGCGGGACAGTTTCCGAATATCGGAGGGCTGGAGGCCGGGCGAGTGCGTGAGGCGCCATCGAAAGCGCGCAAACACCAAGCTCCCGAGGAGCAATCCGAACAGCACATGGATGTCGATCCACGATTCGATGAAGCGCCGGGCGGCCGATGCGCTTATGAGGCTGAGCACGCCCACGGCGGCGACGATAATCGCGGCGCCTCCATACAGCGCCCAACGCAGGCTCTGGCGAGAGCCGACGCCGCGCGAAAAATAGGGGAAGTGTCTGGCTTGGGCGGCCACGCCGCATCTCCACGCTGAAGCCGAATGAATCGCCGCGCCGCGGACCCGTGACCGCAATCAGCGGGGCCACTTTGCAAAGCAAAGTATAAGATGCAGCTGAATAACGCAAGCCTTTCGAGGATGCGTTGGGGCCGCCGAAGCCGGGCCCCCGCTTCGAGGATGCCCTCATATTGTTAAAGGGAGCTTACGGTCGAATGAAGTCATTTGGCGGTGCGATCAGCAAGCTGGGAACGACCCTGGCGCTGAGTGGTTGGGTGGGCACGACGCTCTTTTCCGCCCGCACCTGCGCCGCCGATTCCCTCGTGAGCACCACGCTCGAGGATACCAAGCTCTATTTCACCGCCCCCGTGAGGTGGGATGAAGAGGATTGGCTGTATTTCGGCGGCGCCCTGGTTGCCATCGGTGCCGCTCACTCGCTCGATTCGAGGGTCCGCGATCATTTCGCAACGGGCTCGAAGGCCGTTTTGAACGGGGGGCAGGACAAGGACAGCCTGCGCGATGCAGCCCCCACGATTGCGCTGGTCGCCGGCACCGGGCTCTCGGCGTTGTTCATCGATGATCGGGATGGCTATCGGGAGACTTGGGCATTGATCGAAGCCGGCGCATTCAGCGGGGTCACGGCCGAAGCGCTGGGGTACGCGACCGGTCGGGAGCGTCCCGATGCGACGACCTCGCCGAACGAGTGGGGCAAGGGGAGCGATTCGTTCCCGTCGCTCCATACGACCGTCGCCTTTGCGGTGGGAACCGTATTCGCCGAATCCGGCAACGACGAGTACCGATGGGTCCGCCGCATCATCGGCTACGGCGTCGCCGGCGCCACGGCCTATGCTCGAGTCCAGGAGAACGTGCATTGGCTCTCCGATACCGTTGCCGGAGCCGCGCTCGGCATCGCGACCGCGAAATTCGTGCTGAATCGTCAGGACGCCCAGAACCGCGGGACGGTTCAGTTCCAGCCGGTCAAGAACGGCTGGTTGGTCTCATACGCCATCCGCACCCATTAAGCCGCCCGCGGCCCCATCGCATCAAAAGCGCTTGGAGAACCCCACCGAAAGCCCGCGCGGCAGAATCTGCACCGACAACGGCGTGGCCCGCGTGGTGCTCCAATAGCCGACGCCCGTGCCCAAGGCCCAGGCGGCGATGACGTCCGATTGCCAGTGCGCCCGGCTTTTCAATCGCGCGATGGCGTCATAGATCGGCAATGCCTCGAGGGACCACACCCACGGGTTTTGGCGCGCATAGTTCGCAATGAACGGCGTCACGAAACTTGCCTGCAGGGTGACCTCGCCGCTTGGAAAACTCTGATAGCTGCGGCCTTTGAACCAGACATTGGGATCGTCGCCCTGATAGGGACGGGGACGGCCGACCGTATCTTTGAGCACCGTCGCCGCGAGGCCGGAGATGGTGGATGCATCGATCGTTTGCCAGAAGGTGTGGCCCAGCTCGTTGTCGTTTCCAAACCATAAGCTGCCGGCGATCTCCGCGGCGATCGCACCGTACTCGATTCCCGTCTGGTATTGCCGGGCCCAGATGCCGTTTTGATCCAGCGGCAATTCATGATCGATCCCAAACGGGCCGCCCCCGGCGTGGACCGTGAATGCCGTGAGCAGCAGCGTGGAGAACAGAAATATCCATCGCATCGCGCCAACCATGCCCGCCACCATTTCGGCCTCCCGCTTGACATCCAACTACTTTGCACGACAAAGTATTGTCGCTCTGTGGCGCAAAGTAATCGCACGGACGGGTCTCATGCAAGCTATTTTATTGGTCGTCTGTCTGCTGTTGGCGTCCGCAATCCGGGCGGACGCGCCGATCGATCTCGATGGATTTCGCGGGCGGGTGGTCTATTTGGACTTTTGGGCGTCCTGGTGCGGTCGCTACGGCGGAGCGGGGACTTCGAGGTTGTCGATCAGCCGCGTGCTGCCCAAATTGGCGGCGGCGAGCACGACGAGCGGGGCGCCCACTTCAGGCGGCAGCAGATCGTCCTGGCTTCGTATCGCCACGTAGTCCGGTTTCCAGCCGCGGGCGATCAGCGCCTCGCTCGCTTCGCGTTGCAATTCGCTCCAGTCGGACCTGCCCGCTCCAATCGCTTCGGCAATGCGCTCGAGAACGGTGTGCAAATGAGTCGCCTCGACCCACTCCGCGGCGCTCAGATAGCCGTTGCGTGAGGACATCGCCAGCCCGTCCCGCTCTCGTATCGTTTCGGCGCCGATCACCTCGATGGGGAGCGCGAGCTGCCTCGCCATGCGCCGGATGACAAGGAGCTGCTGGTAGTCCTTCTTGCCGAACACCGCCGTTTCCGGCTGCACGATGTGGAACAGCTTGAGGACCACCGTGCAGACACCCTCGAAAAAGGCGGGTCGGAATTGTCCTTCCAGAATACCAGCGAGCGCCTCGGGCGGATGAACCTTGTAGCTCTGCAGCTCCGGATAGATCTCGCCTTCCGACGGCGCGAACAGGATGTCGCAACCCTCGCGCTCCAGGAGCTCTGCGTCCCGCGACAGCGTGCGTGGGTAGCGATCGAAGTCGTCGGTGGGCGCGAACTGAAGCCGGTTGATGAAGACGCTGGCGACGACCGGACGACCGAGACCTTTCGCAATCCGGATCAGCGACAAATGGCCCTCATGGAGTCCGCCCATGGTCGGCACCAGGGAAGGCCGCCGCGATTTCGCGAGAACCGCGCGCAACTCGGCGATGGTATGGATGATGCGCACGCCGTCGGCCGTCAATAACCGTGCAACGCGTCATCCGGGAAGCGGCCGCTCTTGACCTCGGATACATAGAGCCGCACGGCCTCATCCACGGAGAGGCCGGACTCGGCGAAGTTGCGCACGAAGCGCGGCTGCTTTCCGCGCGTCACGCCCAACATGTCGTGCAGAACCAGGACCTGGCCGCTGCAACCCGCACCGGCACCGATCCCAATCACGGGAATGGACAGCGAGGCCGTGATCTCGCGCGCGAGCGCAGCCGGCGTGAGCTCGAGCACCAGCATGCCAGCGCCGGCATCGGCCAGCTCCTGCGCCTGGCGGCGCATGGCGCCCGCCCCGGAGTCGTCCCGGCCCTGGATGCGGTATCCGCCAAGGGTGTACACGGATTGCGGTGTGAACCCCAGGTGCGCACACACGGGAATGCCGCGCTCGACCAGCGCCCGCACGCTCGGCGGTGTCCAGCCGCCGCCCTCCAGTTTCACCATATGCGCGCCGGCCTTCATGAGCAACACGGCATTGCGAATGCTCTGGTCGATCGACTCGTGATAAGAGCCGAACGGCATGTCGGCAATGATCCATGCGCGGCGGTTGCCCCGGACCACCGATCGGGTGTGGTATTCCATTTCCTCCATCGACACCGGGAGGGTCGACGGGTGTCCCTGGATCACCATGCCGAGCGAGTCGCCCACGAGCAAGACATCCACGTCGGCTTCGTCGAGAACGCGGGCGAATGCGGCGTCATAGCAGGTCAGCATGGCGATCCTCTCGCCCGTGCGTGACATCTCGTGAAGACGCCGCAGCGTCACGGGTTTGCGCAAGTTGGATTCGCTCATGATCACGCGGTCGCCAAAGGGGTCACGCCCCATTTTAGACGGACCGTTATCCCGATGGTGAAAATCGGCTCCGATGGCCAAAATCGGCCCCTCCGCGGCCAAAACTGAGCGCAGGGTACCCCGGGGCCGATGGCCGCAGCGGCTCAGTGCACGACGCTGCCGAGCCAGCGTGCGAGACGAGCGGCGTCCATCGCTCCCGACTGGCGTGCGATCTCCTTGCCGTGGTCGAACACGATGAGGGTGGGAATGCTGCGTATGTTGAATCGAGCGGCCGGTGCCGGCTCATCCTGCGTATTCAACTTGGCGAAACGCATCTTCGGCTCGAGCTCACGCGCCACGGTCTCGAAATGCGGTGCCATGGCGATGCATGGCCCGCACCACGGTGCCCAGAAATCCACCACCAGCGGCAAATCCTCCCGTCCGAGGTGCTTATCGAAATTCGCCTCGGTGAGGCTCAACGGCTTGCCCTCGAATAGGGCGAAATGACATTTTGGACAGTGGGGCGACTCACCGAGGCGCGCGGTGGGCAGGCGGACCACCGAGTCGCAGTGGCCGCAGACGACGTGCAGTGCATCGTTCAGAGTGTGGCTCATGGATAGATCCTGAAAGTCTCCGGGTGCAGATCGATCATGGGATTTGTTGCGGCCGCCCGGGCCGATTACAAGGGGAGACGGGGTGTCTTTACGGTGGTTTACCCGCAGGTAACGCGCCGCCGCGCGGCTTAGGTATCATCGGTCGCATGCCGCAAGATTGTCTGGGCAATGCGTTGAGCGCCGCACCGGCCGGCACCTTGCGGGCGGTCGATGAATTCATCCGCGGCTTCCTGGGCTATGAGACGCGTGCGGAGCACATCGTGCGCGCGGCCGACGAGGATGCCGGCTCGTGCATCGCGAACGTGTATGCGGGGTGTCTGTGGATGCTGCTGGAAGCGCCCCAGGCTCCGCAGCACGCCGCACCCTATGTGGCCGCGGCAGAGTCGGCGGCCGGCGCCGCAATGCCCCGCGAGCGGCTCAACCTCCAATTCCTGCGCGCGTGGGTGGCCGACGACGTGCACGGCGCGCTGCGCACCGCCGAGCGGGTGACGGAGGAGTTTCCTCAGGATCTGGTCATCCTCAAGCTCCAGCAGTACCTGGAATTCAACCGCGGCAATTCCCCGGCGATGCTGCGCGCCGCGCTGCGCGTCCTCGATCGCAACAGCGAGGTCTGTTATGCGCACGGCATGGCGGCATTCGCCTACGAGCAATGCCACTTGCTGAACGAAGCGGAGCAGGCGGCGCGTCGAGCGCTTGCGCTCGAGTCCAAGGAGCCCTGGGCGCAGCACGCCCTCGCGCACGTCATGCTCACCCAGGGCCGCATCGATGAGGGTGCGCACTTCTTGGAGTGCGTCTCCCCTACCTGGACAGAACTCAACTCGTTCATGCTGACCCACTTATGGTGGCACGTCGCGTTGTTCAAGCTGAGCCAGGGATGCTTTGCCCAGGCGCTCGAGATCTACGACCGGCATTGCTGGGGCGTCGCCAAGGATTATTCGCAGGATCAGGTGGGCGCCGTGTCGTTGCTCGCCCGCCTGGAGATTGCCGGCGTCGATGTCGGAAGCCGCTGGCAGGAGCTCGCCGGTTACCTGGTCGCGCGCGCCGGGGACACCGTCCAGCCATTCCTGACATTGCAGTATCTTTACGGTCTGGCCCGGGCGCGGCGGCCCGAAGCGCAACGGCTGCTCGACGCCGTGCGGCAAAAGGCACGGAGCGCGCACCCCGACGTGCGCGAGCTCTGGGAGGCGGTCATGCTGCCGGCGAGCGAGGGACTTCATGAGTATGCGCAGGGAGGATACGATCGAGCGTGGCGCGAGCTCGGCCGAGCGATGCCCCGGATGATCGAGACCGGGGGCAGCCACGCGCAGCGCGATCTGTTCGAGCAGGTGCTGCTCGACGCCGCGATCAAGAGCGGCCGTACCGTTCTGGCGCAGCAGGCGTTGGAGCTGCGCCGCGCGGCGGATCCCGACGGCGTCCCGCTGAATACCGCGCTCGCCGCTGTCTATGAGGATCTCGGGCTCGCACCGCTCGCACAGGCGGCGCGCGCGCGTGCCGCGGCGACCCGGGCCCGGCACACGGACAAGACTCCATGTCCGAGTTGAATCTCGCCGCCGATCTGATCGATGGTCTGTGTCGGTCGATCGATGAGCGGCGTGCGGAGCTCGTCGAGCTCACGGCGGATCTCATCCGGTTCCCGACCGTGAACCCGCCGGGCGAGGCCTATCGGCCGTGCGCGGAGTTCATCGGACGACGCCTCGAGCGGCGTGGATTCGCCGTTGAATACGTGCGCGCCGAGGGGACGCCGGGAGACAGCGCACGCTGGCCGCGCATCAATGTGATCGCGCGCCGCGAGAGCGGCACGCGGGGACCTTGCGTGCACTTCAACGGCCATATCGACGTGGTGCAGCCGGGCGCCGGTTGGACCGTCGAGCCCTTTGCCGCCGTGGTGCGCGAGGGCAAGCTCTTCGGCCGCGGGGCCTGCGATATGAAGGGAGGGCTGGCTGCAGCCATCGTGGCGGCCGAAGCGCTGATCGACTCGGGCGCTCAACTTCCGGGCGCACTCGAGATCTCCGGGACGGTGGACGAAGAATCCGGCGGCTATGGCGGAGTTCATTTTCTCGCCGAGCGCGGCTACTTCTCGCCGCCGCGCGTCGACCACGTCATCATTCCGGAGCCCTTGAACGTGGACCGGGTATGCATTGGGCACCGGGGCGTGTGGTGGGCGCAGATCGAGACCCATGGTCGGATCGCGCACGGGTCCATGCCGTTTCTCGGCGACTGTGCGGTGCGCCACATGAATGCGGTGCTCGATCGGTTCGAAGCGGAGCTCTATCCCAAGCTCGCGGCGCGCAAGACGGAGATGCCCGTGGTGCCTTCGGGCGCTCGCCACTCGACCTTGAACATCAATTCGATCCATGGCGGGCTGCCGGAGCTCGAGGATGGCGCGTTGCCCTCGCCCTGCGTGCCGGACTCCTGCCGGATGGTGATCGACCGCCGCTGGCTCGTCGAGGAGGATCTCGACGGCGTCAAGAACGAAATACGCGAGCTGCTCGAGCAGCTGGTCCGCGAGCGCAGCGGCTTCACATACAGCCTGCGCGATGTTTTCGAGGTCAGGCCGACATTGGCCGATCGCGACGGGCCGGTGGCGAGCACGACAGCGGCCGCCATCCGACGCATTCTAGGACGCGATCCGCAGTTCATCTGCTCGCCGGGCACGTACGATCAGAAGCACATCGATCGCGTCGGCAAGCTGCGCGACTGCATCGCCTACGGGCCCGGCATTCTCGACCTCGCGCATCAACCCGACGAGTACGTGCTCATCGAGGACCTGGTGGCGTCCTCGAAGGTGATGGCGCTTGCCGCAGGGTCGCTTCTTTCAAGGGGCGAATGAGCCCACACCGCGCCCCTTAAGATCAACTCGCCCGCGCCATCTCCGATACGCGTTCCCAGGTGGTGGCGCGCATGCTCGGACGGCCATTCATGCGATCCAGCCAGCGCACGAGATTGGGAGTCTGCGCCGTGAGCTGCGCCCATTCCGGCGTCGCCGCGAAGAAGTCGAGCTGCGGAGCGATCAGGACGTCGGCGAGACTCATGGACTCGCCGCCAAAATAGCTTCCCTCGCCGAGCTCGTGCGCGAGGGCGGCGAACACGTGATGGGCCTTCGGCATGGCGGCGGCGATGGCCGCCTCATCCGGCTTCAATCCCATGAGCTTGGGTCCCACGATGCGCTGGAAGACGATGACGTTGCCCACTCCCTGGAATAGATAACAGTCATTGACGTTCATCAGCTGATCGATGCGCGCGGCGGCGCGGGGCTCGGGCGGTGTGAGCGTGGACCCGGGCAGCGCCCGGTCGAGATAGCGCAGAATCGCCTGGGTCTCATAGAGACGGAAATCGCCGTGTTCCAGCACCGGCACCCGGCCGAAGGGGTGACGCGCCAGATGCTCGGGCGCCCGGAACGTTCCCGGCGCGACGGGAACGAGCCGGTACGCGGCCTGTTTTTCTTCGAGCGCGACCATCACTGCGCGCCCGTAAGGACTGCCGGGAATGCTGTAAACCCTGATCTCGTTCATGCGGTCTCTCCTTTCGCTGCTTCCTCGCCAAACAACTCCAGAATTTTGGGCCATCCTCCGTTGACGTCGTTGCGCATCTTCTCGCCGGCCGGTGTCCCCATCTTTTCGAAATTCCGGTGCTCGAGCTCAACGCGCGTCGTGGCGGGTCCTTCGGCTACGAAGCGAACCTCGACCTCGGAGGCAAAGGCGGCACGCGCATCCGGTTTCCACTCCGCGCTGATTTCCCACGAGCACACGAAGCGCTGCCCGGGTTCCCACACGAGCACGTGTCCCACGACGACGTCGGCGCCGTCGGCATGCCGTCCGTACCAGCGCCCGCCGACGAAGGGCTCGATGATGCTCTCGAGGAGCGGTGCGGCGCCGATCCCATGCGTCTTCGGCCACCATCGATCGATGCCGGCGGTGAAGACCTCGAACGCCCGTTGTGCCGTCGCCCGCACAACGAGGGTTCTGCGCACCGGGGTGATTTGCAATTTCATTTGCGGGCTCCTTTTCTCGCGGGCTCCGAGCGTTTGCCGGGTGGGTCCGAGCGCTCCACTTCACGTTTGAATGCATCGAGCGCATCCGTCCAGAACTCATCGAGCCAGCGCCGCAGAGGACCCAGCCCGTCGGGATCGATGAAATACACCCGCCGCGTTCCCTCCGCGCGGTCGAGTACGAGGCCCGCCTGCTTCAATGCCCGCAGATGTTGCGAGACGGCCGGACGGCTCACCGGCAAACCGGCCGCAATCTCGCCCACCGCCGAAGGCCCGGTGCGCAGCGATTCGAACACCGCGCGGCGGGTGGGGTCGGCAAGCGCGGCGAGAGCGTTTGAGTAAGCCATGACTTACGGTAAGTAAATACTTACTAAATGTCAATGCCCGGGCCGCTGCGGCGGTCGCGAGGGCCGCGGGGCGTGCTAAGCTAATGCCATGAAAAATGGGCGAAAGGCGAGCTTTTTCGCGGTGACTCTCGTGTGCACCGCGCTCGGCTGCATGGCCGTCCCGAAGGCTCAGGCCACGGTATTTCCGCTGGTGCACAGCACCGATGAGGTGTTCGGCGAGGATCAGACGGTCGTGACCGTCTACGAGGACACGCTGTATGACCTCGCGCGCAAGTACAGCCTCGGGTCCGAAGAGCTGATCCGCGTCAATCCCGGCATCGATCCGTGGCTCCCCGGGGCGGGCAAGCAGGTGACCATTCCCGGACGCCACATCCTGCCGCCCGGGCCGCGTGAAGGCATCGTCGTCAACCTTCCGGAGCATCGGCTCTACTACTACCCGAAGGCCAAGCGCGGCCAGCCGCAGGAAGTCATTACGTATCCGGTGAGCATCGGCAAGATGGACTGGCGTACCCCGCTCGGCCTCACGCATGTCATTGCCAAGCAGAAGGACCCGACGTGGTATCCGCCGGCCTCGGTGCGCAAAGAGCACGCGGAAGCCGGCGATCCTCTGCCCCCGGCCGTGCCGCCCGGACCGGACAATCCGCTCGGCGCGTATGCCATGCGGCTCGCCGCGGGCAACGGCACTTATCTGATCCACGGCACGAACAATCCCATCGCCGTCGGACTCGCCGTGACGCATGGCTGCATCCGTATGTATCCGGACGATGTCGCGGCGCTGTTCCCATTGGTGCCGGTGGGCACTCCCGTGCGTCTCATCAACGAGCCCATCAAGGTTGCCTGGGTCGACGGCGAGCTCTTGCTCGAGGCGCATCCGCCGGTCGACGCGGAAGGTCAAAGCTTCGAACCTAACGTGGATCAATTCTCGGACCTGCTGCAGAAGGCGGTCGGAGATACCACGGTGGCCATCCACTGGGATTATGCTCGCGAGGTGCTGCAGAAGGCGGACGGGGTGATCGCCACGGTCGGCCTCGAGGCCGATGCTTCGGCGCTCAATTCGGACGCGGGCGCCACCCTGCCGGCGCGGTCGCAGTCCGCGCCGGTTGCGGAAACGCCGGTCCCGCGACGCTAAGCGCCCGCGCGCGCGACTAGCGCGGCTGTCCGGCGACCACCGCCAAACCCTGCAGCACGAGGTCCGGTACGATCTCACCGCGCGAGCGCATCGTGCCGGTGATCATCCCCGCATCGCCGCCCGTGATGAAGAGCTTGGGCTTGACGCCCGTGCTCTGCTCGATCACTTCGGCGGCGCGGTCGGCCATGCCGGCGAGGGCAAACACGGCGCCACGCGAGACCGCTCCAATCGTGTTGTTGGCGAGCACGCCCGCGAGCGACGGTGTGCTGTGCTCGGCGGCCCATGCGATGTCGCTGGTCTTGCTCATGAGCGCCTCGCGCATCATGTGGATGCCCGGGACGATCAAGCCGCCGAGATGATGACCCGATGCATCGATGCTGTCGATTTTCACCGCAGTGCCCGCATCGACCACGCACAGCGCGGATCGCGCCTGGGTCCAGGCACCGATCAATGCGAGCCATCGATCGGCGCCGAGCAGCTTGGGATCGAGGTATCCGTTCACCAGACCGTGGTACTCGGGGACCGCGGTGACGAACTCGGCGTCCACGTGGAATACTTTCTTGGTGAGCTTGCTCAAGGTCTTGGCCATCACCGGTCCGGCGACATTCGACACCAATACCCGGGAGGGGCGCTGCCCGGACTCGAACAGCGCCGCAGTCCAAATACCCGGCTTCGCATCGCGGTGCACGACGGCTTGCTGGTCGGACAGACCAGTACTGGTCAACCATGCCCACTTGAGGCGAGTGTTGCCGACGTCGATGACCAGAATCATGAGAAGCCGCTGCTCCCGAAGCCACCGCGGACCGCGGCAAGGCGCGAGAGCATAACATTAGTGCTCAGGCCGATGCCGCCGGCGCGCTTGATCCCTTAGGGGTCAGTTCCGAGATCACTTGCAGGAGGGACCGCGACACGCGCTCGTCGATCTCAGCGGCATGGGGCAAGTGCACGGGATAGCGCACGTGCGCGTCCACTCCCTTGATGGAATACGTCAACTGGACCGTCGGCAAGGGCTCATCGCCCGTGCGCGACATCGTCGTCCGGTGCAGCTCGAGTGTCTGCCGCTGGATCTCTTCGCGGTAGTCGGCGAGCGCCTCGTTGGCGGCGACGAAAAGCTTTTTCTTCGCGGCTTCATAGTCCGCGCCCGGGGGCAGGGCGAGGGTTATGTCATGCCAGGCGAGATTCACGCCGGGCAGCTGCTTGAAAAGGCCGGTCGATACCTGAAACACCACCGAGTTGGGGAAGGCGACGACCCGGCCCGTGGGGCTGGAACTGCCGTGCCCCGCAACCTCCATCAAATACATGCGCACCATGCCGAGCTCGATGATCTCACCGCTCACCTCGCCGATCTGCACCCGATCGCCGATGCGAATCCCGTATTTTCCGATCAGGAAAAAATAACCGACGATGGACACGAGCACGCTCTGCATCGCGACCGCAAGACCGGCGGTGATCAGACCGGCGAAGGTCACGATCGAGCCGAGCTCGCTCGCGAACGTGAATCCGATGATGATGACGACCAAGGTCCAGAGCGCGATCCGGCGCAGGAGCAGGAGCTGGTAGCGCCTGCGCGTATCGTGCACATACTTGAGCACGCCGCGGTGCCACAGCTCGGCGAGAACGAACACGGCGCCCAAGATGAGCGCAAGCACGCCGAGGCGAACTCCAAGGGACTTCATCGCGCTTCGCGATTGACCGTCGACGGCGTCGCGCCAGTTCTTGAGATTGCGCCGGTATTGATCGAGCAGCGCGGCCTGCTTGCGCAGCGGCACGAACAGCGCCGAGGCTTGCTTGAACTGCTTGGCAACCGCGTCGAGCTGATCGCGAATGCCGCTCAATCCGGCGCTGTCGGCGGTATCCGCCTGCGCCATGAGCGCATCGCCGCGCGCGGAGAGCGCGCGCAATTGAACGACCAGCTTGCTCTGGATCTGCGATAGCGAGTCTTGCAGAGCGACCGTGCGCTTATCGATCGCGTCGATCGAGGACGCCTTTTCCGAGAGCTTGAATACATTGGCGGCCTCGTCCCACAGCCCGAAATGCGAAGGTGCGACCGGCGCGGCGGGTGCGGTAGTCGATGCGGCGGCGCCCGCAGGGTGCGGCGCCGCGCCCGCCGCGCCGCCGGCCACCGCAGCGGGCAACGCGATGGCCATCGCGTCGATTTGGGAGCGCAGTGCGCCCGCGTCTTTGGCATCGCTGCCGCTGGCCACCGTGGCGATGCTCGAGACCATGCTCTTCTTTGCGCTGACCAGATCGAGCTCGCCCTGCAGCTCGGAGAGCTTCGCCTGCAAGGTCGCCTTGTCTTTTTTTGACGCGGCCGCGAGCTTGGTGCGCGTCGACTCGATCTCGTTCTGGATGGCAAGCGCCTGCGCGTCGAGCTTGCGCTGCCGCGCCGCGAGCGAGGTGCTCGCCTGATCGCCCGCGGCCGCGGCCGCCGGGTCATCGACGAGCAGGTCGGCGCCCGCCCGGGCGAAATCGAACGCGAGTCCGACCACTTGATTGGCGATCTGGCGATTCTCCGAGAGGATCAGAAGGTCGCTCGGCTCGTCCGCGATCTGCTGCTGAATGCCGAGGGTGCGGTACCAATCCACGGTCTCATCCAGCATCTGGATGACTTCCGCCGCGCTCATCGGCGCGGACAGCGCACCGGCGCCGGACCCCGCGGTCGCCGGCTGCGCCGTGGCCGGTGCGGCGGGAGGAGAAGCGGCCGGCGGGTCCGACGCAGGGGCTGCCGCAGTCCCGAGGGACGCTGCGAGCGCGCAGGCACCCCACAAGCGTTTCAAGGTTCGTGAACGAGCGAAAAGCGGCACGGGCGCATCGTACCGCAAATCGCACGGCACACGGCCGGCGGCGCGGGCCCGCCGCGCGCGGCGAGTTGGCGGGTCCAACCCGCTCTGTCAAGGCGCCAGAGAAAGTCCGAGTGAAAGTTTTTCAATTTCCCGGCATGCTTGCGCATCGCGCGGCGACCGCGCCAACTCTGTGAGCTGTTCAAGGTGAAAAAGACGATATTCAGGGCCGGGCTGCTGATGGGCTCCGCGTTTTGGGGGGTAATGGCCGCAATCCCGATCGGTGCCGCCGCCGTATCCGGTGCCTCGAATGAAAGCGCGGAGAGCAAGCCCGCGAACCCCGAGGAGCAGAGCGAGTCACCGCGGCTGCTGCACGATGCCCATCAAACGACGCAAGGGTCCATCTCCGTCGACGGACACGCGATCACCTACCAGGCCGAAGCGGGAGTGATGGTCGTCCACGTCAAAGACCCGCTGGACGACGATCCGCCTCCGCCCAAAGACGAGCACGGCAACCCGCCGCCGCCCCCGCCTGAAGCGAGCATGTCGTATGTCGCCTATTTCCGCGGCGACAAGGAAGATCCGCACCGCCCCATCACATTCCTGTACAACGGCGGCCCGGGCTCCTCGACCGTATGGCTGCACATGGGGGCGTTCGGTCCCAAGCGTGTGCGCACGGCAGACGACACGCACAGCGCCGCCGCCCCGTACCGCGTGATCGATAACGAGTACAGCCTGATCGATGTGAGCGATCTCGTGTTCATCGACGCGCCGGGAACCGGCTTCGGACATCTGCGTGGCAATGACAAGGAGAAGGCGTTCTTCGGCGTCGATCAGGACGCGCATGCCTTTGCCAACTTCATCGTGGAGTTTCTGTCGCGTCACAAGCGCTGGAACTCGCCGAAGTACCTGTTCGGCGAAAGCTATGGCACCACTCGATCGGCCGTTCTCTCGAGCATCCTCGGGAACGAAAAGAACGTCGACCTGAACGGGATCATTCTGCTGTCTCAAATATTGAATTTCGACGACAACGCGGACTCACCGCAGTTCAATCCGGGTGTCGATCTGCCCTACATGCTCGCGCTGCCCACCTACACGGCGACAGCCTGGTATCACCACAAGCTGCCGAATCAGCCGCCGGCTCTCGAGCCGCTGCTGCGCGAGGTGGAGAGTTTCGCGCTCAATGACTATGCGCTGGCCCTCGCCGCGGGCAACACGTTGAGCGCCGAACGAAAGTCCGCGATCGCCGCCAAGCTGCACGAGTACACGGGCCTGCCGACCGACTACATCGAGCGCGCCGATTTGCGCGTCAACGGTGGAGAGTTCGAGAAGACGCTGCTCGGCAGCGAGACCACCACGGGCCGGCTCGATACCCGGTTCTCCGGCCCCACGCTCGATCCGATGAGCAAGGAAGCGGAGTACGATCCGCAGTCCGCGGCGATCTCCTCCGCCTACGTTTCGGCGTTCAACGACTACGTACGCAACACGCTCAAGTTCGGCGACCGGATGACCTACAAGCCGGAAATCGACGTCGAGAAGTATTGGGATTTCGGCCACCAGCCGCCGGGGGCCCCCATGAAGCTGCCCGGCACAACGAACGTCATGCTCGACCTGGCGGCGGCCATGAAGCAGAACCCGAAGCTCAAGCTCCAGGTCAATGGAGGCTACTACGATCTCGCCACCCCGTACTTCGCGGCGCTGTTCGAGCTTCAGCATCTGCCCATCGAAAAATCCTTGCAGGACAACATCGAGACCCATTTCTACACCTCCGGACACATGGTCTACGCGCATGAGCCGGATCTGAAGGCGCTGCACTCGAACGTTGCGGCATTCATCGAGAAGACGAAGAGCGGCATGGCGGGGCAAATGTGACGGACACGGCGGCAGCGAAGGCGCTCAAGGCGGCCATTGTCGATGTGCCGGATTTTCCGCGGCCGGGAATTTTGTTCCGCGACATCGCGCCGCTCCTCAAGAGTCACTTCGCCGCCACCATCCAGGCGCTCGACGGCCTGCTCTCGGAATCGGAGTGGGGCGGCGTCGACGCCGTGGCGGGCATCGAGTCGCGCGGATTCATTCTCGGCTCGGCGCTCGCGCTCCACCGCGGCAAGGGCTTCGTGCCCGTGCGCAAGCAGGGCAAACTGCCGCCGCCCGTGGTCGATGTGGCCTACGATCTCGAGTACGGCTCGGGCGTGCTCGAAATGCAACGGGGGCAAGGACGCCTGCTTTTGATCGACGATGTGCTCGCGACGGGCGGGACGATGAGCGCCTCGGCGGAGCTTTGTTTGCGCGCGGGCTACTCGGTGGCGGCGCTCGCCGCGCTCATCGATCTGAAGCTCGTGGTCGACTATCGATGGCGCGACATGGGCCTGCGCGCCGTCATCAACTACTGATCGCGCATGGCCGAGCTACCGAGGGTGCTCGTCGTGATGGCCCTCGCGGTCGAGTCGGACGGTGTCTTCGAAGCCGCGGGCGTCCCCGTGCTCTACTGCGGAGTGGGTAAGGTCAACGCGGCCGTCGCGCTCACGCGGGCGCTGTGCCGGTATGCGCAAGACGTCCAAAACCCGCCGCTCGTGGTCAATTTCGGCTCGGTGGGCAGCCGCGTGCACGACACCGGTGCGCTCGTGTCCTGTCACGAATTCGTGCAGCGGGACATGGACGTGACCGGGTTGGGATTCGAGCTCGGGGTGACGCCCTACGATGAGACGCCGCCGCGACTCGTGTTCGAGCCGCGGTTCGTGCATCTGCCGGCGGCGCTCTGCGGCAGCGGGGATTCGTTCGCGACGAGCGCCTGCTCGATCGAGTGCGACGTCGTCGACATGGAGGCCTACGCGCTCGCCAAGGCGTGCCGGGTGGCAGGCGCGCGTTTCGCGTGCGCAAAATACGTCACCGACGGCGCAGACCACGCGGCCGCGGAGCACTGGCGCGACAACGTGCACAAGGCGGCCGAATCGTTTCTCGAGCTGTATCGCGCCGTCGAGCGAGATGCCGGCGCGAGTGCGGCCTCTCAAAAGCCGTGATGATGCAGCAGCGCCACGCCGACCGCGGCGATCAGGCAATACACGCCGAATAAGTACCAGCGGCCGCTTTCCAGCCATCGGCTGAGCCACCTGAGTGCGATCAATCCGGCGAGGAACGCGAACACCGCCCCGACGACGCTCAAGAGGGCAACCGACTGCAAGCTCTCGTGGGACGGCGGCGCGTGTGCCAGCCGCAGCGCCTCGCGCGCAACCACGGCGGGCGTGAGAATGACGGCGAGGGCAAAGCTGAAACGCTCGGCGCGCGGCTTCGCAACGCCGAGCAGCATGCCCGTCGAGATGGTCGCACCCGAGCGGGAAAATCCGCGAAAGGGCAGGCACAGTCCCTGCACCGCGCCGATGATTCCGGCCTCCTTCAAGCTGAGCTCGCCCGCATCGGCGGCCGCAGCCCGGCCCCGTCGCCGCTCGCGAAGGCCGGCGATCAGAATCAGCACCCCCGCCGCGGCGAGCGCCGGCGCGATGAATTCCAGATGGCTGAAGAGATCCTCGATCTCGGAATGAGGCATTCCGCGCAGCGCCGTCCGCTCGATGACCTTGACGATCAGCTCGCCAATCACCCCGGTGAGCGCCGTGGCGACGATGAGCCGCACCACGATGGACTTGAACGCCGCCGCGCTCGAGAAATAAGCACCGCGCCACTGCCGCCAGAAATAGGCGATCACGGCGAACATCGTCCCCGTATGCAGCATCACGAGCAGCAATGTCATGGGCGGCGAGGACGGGTCGAGCCCGAGCAGCTTCTCGACCACCACGACGTGCGCGGAGCTCGATACCGGCAGCAGCTCGGCCAAACCTTGTACGATCGCGAGAATGAAGACGTTGAAGAGCGACATCGAGCGATTCTAGCGCAATGAACTCGGCGTTGCTTTTGGGGTTGACCTCGGCGTTGTGCTACGGCATCACCGATTACCTCACGCGCATTGCCGGACGCGCGGTCGGCGTCTGGCGTTGCATGTTCTATGGCGATCTTTTGGCCTTCCTCGTTCTGAGCGCCTGGTTCCTCCACGCTCCGGAAGCGGCCGGGGCGTTCGATTCGCACGCCGCCGCGTGGGCCGCATCCGCCGCCTCGGGCCTCATTCTCCTCGCCGCGGCGACGCTCCTCACGCGCGGACTCATGCACGGCGCGCTCGCGGTGGTGGCGCCGGTGGCGGCGAGCTACGGGGCGATCGCTGCGCTCCTGTCGCTCGCAAGCGGCGAGCATTTGGCAGGCAAATCCTCGATCGGAATTCTGGTGACGGTGGCGGGCGTCTGCGTCGTGTCGATCCCCCCGGGTGGGGGCCGTGAAATCCGGCGGCATTTGCGCTCGAGCGGCTTCGGCTGGGCCGCGGGCGCAGCCCTGTGTTATGGAGTCGGCTTCTGGCTGCAGGGAACGTTCGCGGTTCCCACGCTCGGCGCGTTCATTCCGGTGTGGCTGTCGTACGGCATCGTCGTCACGGTGATTCCGATGCTCAAGCCCGTCATCGGAATGGAGCTCGCGCCCCCGAGACGTGCGCAGGCGGTGCCCGTGCTCGCGGCGGGCCTGTTCAGCGCGGCCGCCTACGCCGCGTTGACGGCCGGCCAGGCCACCGGCCACGTGGCCATCGTGATCGTGCTGAGCACGCTCGCGAGCGCGGTGACGGTGCTCATGTCCCGCCTCATCGACCGCGCCGTCGTTGCGGCCCACCAGTGGCTTGCGATCGGCCTCATTCTCTGCGGACTCATGCTCATCAAGAGCTAGGGTTGTCCGGTTGGCGCTGCCAGGTCTGATTTCTGCCGATCAGCGAGATGCCGATGTAGCCTCGAACGATCAGGGTCGTACCGCCCTCGACATGCATCTTGCAGCGATACACCGATCCGTTCTCCGGATCGAGAATGTCGCCGCCGCCGTACTGGTCGTCGTCCACGCGTTTCATGTTGCGAATGATGATGAGTCCGATGATGGGATGATCCTTGCGCTCATCGCTGCAAAGGCCGCACACCCGGTGCTCGGCGCCGGGTGTGAAGCTGCTCTCGATTTTTCCGAAGAGTCTGCCGTTGTCCTCGTAGATGCGCACGATGGCCCGCGCCGCGCCGGTCTTGTCGTCGAAGGTTTTCCACACGCCGATCGGTGAATTCGGATCGGCCGCGTGAGCGGGCGCGGCGGCGCCCGGCGCGGCGGCGATTGCGGCGGTCAGTGAGAGCGCGAGCAAGGCAGTTCTGATCATCGGTCTCATCGCGCATCCCCCCGTCGGCAGCTCGGGCGCTACAATCGAGCAGATAGTAAACCAAACCGGCATCGACGCATGCATCATATCCTCATCAGGCGAGCGACCCCCGCAGATCTCCAAACGCTCCTGCGTTTCGAACAGGGTGTGGTGCGGGCAGAGCGCCCATTCGACCCCACGCTCGGGGAGGGCACGATCCATTATTACGACATCGCGGGCATGCTCGCGAGCGACGACGTCGAGTACCTGGTCGCGGACTGCGGCCCGCGAATCATCGGTTGCGGCTTTGCTCGAATCGAGCCGTCGAAGCCTTTCCTCAAGCATGCGCGGCATGCGTACGTCGGGCTCATGTATGTCGAGCCGGAGTTTCGCGGCGCCGGGGTGAACGCCATGATCCTTAAGTCGCTGAAGCGCTGGTGCCGATCGCGAGACGTCCCGGAGATGCGGCTCGAGGTCTACCACGGCAATCAACCGGCGGTCAGGGCCTACGAGAAGGCCGGGTTCGAGCCGCTTTATATCCAGATGCGCTTGCACGCGGCCGATGACTGATCTCGACGAAGCGGCGATCCTCGCGCTCAATCATGCGCACCTCACCGAGACCTCCGCGCTCGACGCAGCGCTCTTGCGTGCGCTCCTCACTCAGGCCTTCCACGTGGGCACGCGTGATCGAGGACGCCATGCGTTCCTCATCGCACTCGATCAGGACGCGGCTTCGCGGAGCCCGAATTTTCACTGGTTCCGGTCGCGTTACGCGCGCTTCGTCTACATCGATCGGATCATAGTGGCGCCGTCGCAGCGCGGGCGCGGAATGGCACGCACGCTTTACGAGGAGCTCGCGACGGCCGCCGCGCGGGCCGGCCATGGGCTCATCGGCTGCGAGGTGAATATCGACCCGCCGAACCCGGCCTCCGATGCCTTTCACGCGGCGCTCGGCTTCTCGGAAGTCGGCAGCGCAGTGCTGCCGGACGGCGGCAAAACCGTGCGCTACCTCATCCGGACGCTTTAGAGCCGCTCAGCGGCGGGGCACGTAGAAGTAGTAGTCGGCCGAGTAAGCGACGCGGACCCGCTGCCCTGCGTGTGCGGCATCGCAGGCGCTCTGGGGCGTCAACCCGCCGATCGTGTGCAGGCGCTGGATCCACTGCACCTTGCCGAAGATTCCCTTGCCCACGTTCGTCTTCGCGCGCAGCAAGAGCCACGGAACGGCATTCGGAACGGGCGCATCGGCGCGCGCCATGACCTCTCCGACGACCTTGCTGCCGTCGTTGCCTTCCCACGTGGGCCCCTCGTAATGGCGGCCGATGTCCTTGCCCGAGCGATCCGACAGGTCCGCCTTCGGCCCCTGAAGAACCCAGGTGTAGTGCGGGGGACTTTGCCCGCTCGCCGTGCATTGATAGATCTGCACGCCCGTTCCGTGCGACATGAGGGTGAGCTTCGGTCCGGTCGGGACCTGCAAGGCAGGCGGCACATCGGGCGGCGGCAAGGGCTTGTCGTGTGCGCACGCGACCAGCAGTGTCACGGCGAGCCACCCTGCGGTGCGCACACCGAATCCGCCCCGAGATCGGCCTGTCGTCATTTTCGTGATCCCTCGCGTCGATACCGATGAATTATACTGAACGCGCCGTGCGATCCAATCACTCTCTGACCGAAGGCTCGATTCCACGCGCCTTGATGCTCTTCTCGCTGCCCATTCTTCTCGGCAATTTGCTTCAATCGCTCAACGGATCGGTCAATGCGATCTGGGTAGGCAAATTTTTGGGCGAAGCGGCGCTCGCCGCCGTGGGAAATGCCAATGTCGTCATGTTCCTCCTGTTCGGCGTGCTGTTCGGCTTTTCGATGGCCTCGACCATCATGGTTGCCCAGTGCGTGGGCGCCAAGAACATCCAGGAGGCGAAGCGCGTGGTGGGCACCGCCGCCGTCTTCTTTTTGGCGCTTTCCCTGCTCATGAGCGTGGCCGGTTTCGCGCTGACTCATTACCTGCTTGGCTGGCTGGGCACGCCGCCGGACGCACTGCCTCTGGCGCTCGAGTACATGCGGATCATATTCCTCGCGCTGCCTTTCATGGGCGGACTGTTCTTCCTCATGGCGGTGCTGCGCGGCGCCGGCGATTCGCGCACACCCTTCATCTACCTGCTGCTCGCGGTGGTGCTCGACATCGGCTTGAATCCGCTGCTCATTTTCGGCTGGGGAGCCGTGCCGCGCCTGGGGATCGCCGGCTCCGCGGTCGCGACCCTGATCGCACAGGCCGTGAGCTTCGCGGCGCTGGTCATCCATCTGTACCGCATCCATCATTTTCTGTGCATCCGACGGGGCGAGCTGCGCCTGTTCATCGTCGATTGGTCGCTCGTGCGGTTGCTGGTGACCAAGGGCATCCCCATGGGATTGCAGATGTTCGTCGTGTCCTCGAGCATGATCGCGCTCATGTCGCTCGTGAATCGTTTCGGCTCCGAGGAAACCGCCGGGTTCAACGCCGCGCTTCAGCTGTGGAATTACGTGCAAATGCCGGCGCTCGCCATCGGTGCGGCGGTATCGGCGATGGCGGCGCAGAACGTGGGCGCCGGCCGCTGGGACCGCGTGCGGCGTGTCGCCGCGACGGGCGTACTGTTCAATCTCGCGAGCGGCGGGGCGTTGATCGCGCTGCTCTACCTGCTCGATCGTCCCGCGCTCGGATTGTTCCTGCCGAAGCACGGCGCGGCGATCGATCTCGCCGTGCACCTCAATGCCATCGTGCTCTGGTCATTCCTGTTTTTCGGCATGTCGATGGTGCTCTACGGCGTGGTGCGCGCCACGGGTGCCGTCGTGCCCCCGCTCCTCATGCTCGCACTCGCGCTCTGGGGCATACGCGTGCCCTTTGCGTATGCGCTGCTGGGTCGCTGGCAAGCGGACGCCATCTGGTGGAGCTTTCCGATCGCCTCGATCGCTTCGGTGACCATGGCGGCCCTCTATTATCAGTTCGGCGGCTGGCGCGAGGTGCATATGGGAATCGCCGAGCGTCAAGCCGCGGTACCGAGTGGTTGACGGCGAGCCTCAGCGCGCGGACCCGGCACCGCGACCGCTCATCGTCCGGTGCGGCGCATTCGGCGACATGGTGCTGCTCACCGCGCTGATTCGCCCGCTGCACGCCCGATTCAATGCGCCCGTGGACATCGTCACTTCGGGACCCTGGAGCAAGCCGCTGCTCGAAGGTCAGCCCGGCGTCGGCGAGGTGCTGTGCGTGCGCAGCCGCAAGACGCCTTATTGGCTCGCGCCGGATCAATGGCGGGTGGTGCGCCGGCTGCGCGCGCGTGGCCCCGGACCCACGTGGTTCTGCGACGCCAACGATGCGGCGCGGCCGATGCTCGAGCGCGCCGGCCTGGCCGCACGGTGCATCGTCGAGGTGAAGGATCATCCGCTCGAGTCCGGAGAGCATGTCGTCGAACATTGGCGCCGGCTTGCCGACATCATGCCGGATGGTTTGCCGGCGCCGCGCGCCGAGGTCACGGGCGCGGCTGCGCGGGGGGCGTACCTCGCGGTCAGCGCGCGCCAGCAGGCGGATCTCGAGGCGTGGCTCGGCGCCCGAGGGCTGCAGGGGGCCCCGCTGGTGCTGGTCCAGGCGGGCAACAAGCGAACCATGCGCCGCGGGTTGCGCCGGCTCGCGGTGAATCACAAGTACTGGCCGACGGAGCGCTGGGCCGCGGTCATGCTTTATCTGCGCGCGCGCTGCCCCGGGCATCGGATCGTGCTTCTCGGCACCGGGCCCGAATACGAGCTCAACCAAGAGCTCATGGGCGCCGCGCGTATCCCGGATGTCTGCAACGCCGCCGACGATCTGCCCATCCCGCGACTGACCGCGCTCCTGTCGAGAGCCGCCGGGCTGATTACCGTCGACTCGGGACCGGCGCATGCGGCCGCTGCGGTCGGTTGTCCGCTCGTCGTGCTGTTCGGGCGTGCATCACCCGCCTTGTACCGGCCGTGGGGCACGCCGGGCGCCGACGTGAAGGTGCTGACCGGACAGGTCGAGGGAGAGCCGAGCATGCTCGGGATCACGGCCGCCCAGGTGATGGATGCCTGGTCGGCGCTTGAATTGCGTTACCCCTGAGCGAGGGTCGCGCGCGGCGCGGGCTCGATCAGGTGCCGGCGCGCAGCATATCGGGCGTCACGAGCACGACGCCGCGCTTGGTCGAATAAAACCGGCTCTCATCCGCGGCGGCGTCGTAGCCGATCTGCGTGCCGTCCGGTATCACGCAATCCTCGTCGATGATGCAGCGTTTGATCTTGCAGCGCCGGCCGACGGTCACGCCGGGCAGGAGCACCGAGCTGTCGATAGCGCTCTGGTCCTCGATGCGCACATCGCTCGAGAGCAGCGACTGACGCACCTGCGCGCCCGAGATGATGCAGCCGCCCGCGACCATGGAGTTCACCGCCATGCCGCGCCGGCCGTCCTCATCCAGCACGAATTTCGCGGGTGGGTGCTGAGCCTGATAGGTCCAGATCGGCCAGTGATGATCGTAAATGTTCAGTTCCGGGTTGAGCGCGACGAGCTCCATGTTCGCCTCGTAGAACGCATCGACATTGCCGACGTCGCGCCAGTAGTTCTGCGCCCGCGTCTCGACGTCATGGAATGGATACGCGAACACGCGCATCCGCTCGATCGCCCGCGGAATGATATTGCGCCCGAAGTCGTGCTTGCTCTCGCGATTCTGCGCGTCCTCGATGAGCAGCTTTTCCAGCCGGTCGAGCGCAATGACGTAGATGCCCATGGATGCCCGCGCCATGTCGTCGTGGCCGAGAATGGGATCGGGATTCTGCGGCTTCTCCGCAAATTTGATGACGCGATTCGTGTCGTCGGTGGTCAAGATCCCGAATTCCTGCGCACGATCGATGGGCACATCCACCACACCCACCGTGATGTCCGCCTCGCACTGCTCGTGATAGGCGATCATCGGACCGTAGTCCATTTTGTAGATATGATCGCCGGCGAGAATCAGCACGTGCGTCGGATTATGCGAGCGGATGAATTCGAGATTTTGATAGACCGAATCGGCCGTGCCGCGATACCAGAATTCGCCGATCTGCTGTTGCGCGGGAATGAGCTCCACGAACTCGCCCAACTCGCCGCGCAGATAGCTCCAACCGCGCTGGATGTGCTGGATCAAGGGCTGCGCCTTGTATTGGGTGAGGACGGCGATCTGCCGAATGCCGGAATTGACGCAGTTCGAGAGCACGAAGTCGATGATCCGGAACTTGCCGCCGAACGGCGTTGCCGGCTTGCAGCGATTCAGGGTCAGGGCCTTGAGCCGCTCACCGCGCCCTCCCGCCATCACGACCGCCAAGGTGCCGCTCGTCAATCGGCTGACGTAGCGTCCGGTATTGGTTCGAGCGGCGTGTCGCATGGATGGGTCCTGAAACCGCTCTCAGCGTGCCACAGTGTGCGCCGCGCCGCATCAGCTTTTTCGCGACGGGTTTCGCCGTGCGGGACAAAACGCCTTTGCTAGACTGACCGGATGGCCGCGCTCAAGCTTTGTATTTTGAGTTCCGAGATGGTGCCGTTCGCAAAGACGGGCGGCCTCGCCGATGTGGTGGGCGCGCTGGTGCGCGAACTCGCCGAGGTCGGCCACGAGATTCGTGCCTTCATGCCGCTCTATTCCGCGGTGAGGCGGGCGCACCCTGCCATGCAGCCGGTGCTTGGACTGCAGAATGTAGGAGTCACCATCGGCAGCCGGGCCTATGCCTTTTCGGTTCGGATCGCCGATGTGCCCGGTACCGGCATCGCCGTTCATTTCATCGACTGTCCGGAGCTCTTCGACCGTCCTGCCATTTATACCCGCGATCCGGACGAGCACCGGCGGTTCCTGCTGTTCACACGCGCGGTGATGGAGAGCTGTCTGCGGCTCGGATTCGCCCCCGATATATTTCACTGTCATGACTGGCACACGGCGTTCCTGCCCCTGTTCCTCAAGTCGATCTATGCGCCGGTGCCGCTGTTCGAAACTTCGCGCTCGGTGCTCACCATTCATAACATCGGCTACCAGGGCGTCATCCCGCGCGCATTCATAGCCGATCTCGGGCTTGCAGAGGACGAGGCGCGGCTCGATGCCCGCGACCTGCAATTCGGCGTCATCAACTCATTGAAAACCGGCATAAAATTTGCCGATACAGTCACCACCGTGAGCCCGACGTATGCGCGCGAGATCACCGAAACGCCGCTCGGCATGGGAATGCAGGAGAGCTTGCGGGCGCGTGCCCAAGCCGTGATCGGCATTCTCAACGGCGTCGATTATCGGGAGTGGGATCCGCGCCACGACCGCCACATCGCGCAGCATTACTCATACGACGATCTGCGAGGCAAGCGGGTCAACAAGGAGCGGCTGACGGCCGTCACCCGCCTCAAGATCGATCCGAAGACCCCGCTCATCGGCATGGTCACCCGTCTCGCCTCGCAAAAAGGCATCGACATCCTCATGGACGCGCTGCCCGAGGCCCTTCGCGCGCGCGACTTCGGGCTCGTGGTCCTCGGCAGCGGCGATGAGCGCTACAGCTCGTTCTTCGAGTCGCTCGCGCGCAGCTTCCCGGGGCGCGTCGCATTTCACTCGGGCCACGACGAACCGCTGGCGCACCTGATCGAGGCGGGAAGCGACCTGTTCCTCATGCCCTCGCAGTACGAGCCCTGCGGGCTCAACCAAATGTACAGTCTGCGCTATGGGACCATTCCCATCGTGCGCCGCACGGGCGGCCTCGCCGATTCGGTGCGGCACTTCGATCCGGCGACGGGCGAGGGCACCGGGTGCGTTTTCAACGACTACGACCCGCCGGCTGCGCTCTGGGGAATCAACACCGCGCTCGATTGGTTCGGCGACTTGACGGGCCCCACAGGCTCCGGCTGGCAACACCTGATGCAAAACGCCATGCGCGAGGATTTCTCGTGGGGGCGGCAGGTAACCCGTTACGTCGAGGTGTTTCGCGCCACGGCTCAGGGAGCGGCTTCGAGCAACGCGTAGCGCCGGCCGTTCGGCAGCGCGTAACGACGCGCGATTTGCAAGCGCGACGCCGCGATCCACGGCGGAAGTGCATCGTCGCGCAGGCTCGCGCCGAAGCCGAAGCGCTTCGCGCCGTCCCTCAACGCGCCCTCGAGCTCGCGGCCCGGCAAGAGGGTGACGATGAGCGCGCGCGGCTCACGCACCAGGCGATTCTGCAGCTCGCCCAACGCGGCCGCATCGAGCGGTCCCCGAACGAGCTGCGCATCGGTGCGTGCGTACATGTCGATGACGGCGCGCGTGGTCTCGTCGGGCGCCATCAGGATGAGCGGCCGTCCGGCGGCGTCCGCCGCCATCGCCCGCGCCACGCTCGGCAAGTCCTGCCACGCGTCGACCTCGCGATAGAGCGGCCACGCCGGTGCGATCAAGGCCACACCGTAGGCGAGCACGAGCCCGATCTGCGCACCCCTGATCTCGCCCCGTCGTGCGGCCGCTGCCGCGACCATGCAGAGGATCGCAGCGGCCGCGGCGCCGAGCGCGATGATCACGCTCGGGGCGCCGCGCATCCCCGGCGCGAGCAGCACGGCGTAGGCGGCGACGAACGCGAGGATCGCCGCGAGCATGAGGTACGCCGTCGCCCGCAGTGCGCGGATGTCCCATCCATCGGGCGGGGCCTGCGACCACCATCCGAGCAGCAACGCGAATCCCGGCAGAGCGGGCGCCAAGTAGATGTTGCGCGCGGTCGCCGCCACCGAGAGCAGGGCGAGCGAGGGCAATGCGACCGCGAGCGCGAAGCGCACCGCCCGCAGCTCGGTCACGGCGCCGCTCGGCGCGGCGGCGGCGCGGCACGCTCGCCATGCGCGCCTCAGGGCCGCCGCAACCAGCAACGTCCACGGCCAGAGATAGAGCGGCAGCTCGATGAGATACTTGCCGGGCGTGTTTCGATGTCCCGCGGCATATTGCAGGTCCTGCGGCGCATCGACGTGCGCGAAGCGGCCGGCGAGGTTGTTCCAGAAGAAGACTTTGAGATGGTCGGGTCCGTCCGGGCCGCGATACACCGCGCCGACCCAGCTCAGAATGATGAGCGCCTCCAGCACGAGGCCGATGTACAGCTCCCACCGCAAAAGCTCGCGCCAGCGGCGCTCCCACACGACGAGCACGAGGAGGGCAAGCGAAGGCACCATCCAGGCAACCGCGCTCTTGCTCAAGAATCCCACGGCGAGCGCCAGGTGCATGACGGTATAGCCGCGCAGGCGGACCGTGGTGCGATCCGCATAGAAGCCCTCGTACGCCCCGTAAAGCGCCACCGAGACGGCGGCGAGGAGCGGCGCGTCCGTCGCCAACCAGAGGAGAACCTGATACGACAACAGGAACGTCGACAGGGCCGCCGCCGCGGCAAACCCGGCCGCGACTCCGATGCTCCGCCGTGCGAGCAGCCCCACCCCGAGGGCTGCGATCAGCGCGTAGAGCAGGTTCGGCAGGCGCGCAGCCCAGGCCGCAGCGCCGAACGTCCGAATGGAAGCGCCCGCAACCCAATAGGTGAGCGGCGGCTTCTCGCAGAACGCCTCCCCGGCGAGGAGCGGAACGGCCTTGTCCGCTTGCCAGCTCATGCGCCAGGCGATGTCGGCTTCCCGCGGCTCGTCCGGCGTCCAATAGCCTCGCGCAAAAAGCCCCACGCCGAGCGCACCCAGCAGAGCGATGACGAGAAGAGCGGCCTGTCCGCGAGCCGTCCCCGGCAACGCTTTATAATGGAGATCTCGAAGAGGAGTTCGCATGACCGCTGCCGACTATACCCTTTACGGCTATTCCCTGAGCTCCGCCGCATACCGCGTGCGCATCGCGCTCGCACTGAAGGGGATCGAGGCGGCCCCGGTGACAAAGCAGTTACGCCGCGGTGAGCACAAGCAGCAGGATTATCTGCGAATCAACCCGCAAGGATTCGTGCCCGCCCTGGCGCTTGCGGACGGGACGGTGCTCACGCAGTCGCTTGCCATCATCGAGTACTTGGAGGAAACGCACCCCGAGCCTGCGCTTTTGCCCGCAGAGCCCCGTGCCCGCGCGCGAGTGCGAAGTCTCTGCCAGATCATCGCGTGCGACATTCACCCGCTCAACAATCTACGCGTCTTGCAGTATCTCGAATCGCCCCTCGGGATCGATCAAAGCACTCGAGACGAGTGGTATCGGCACTGGGTCGCGTCCGGATTCGCGGCGATCGAGGACATCTTGGGACGGGATGCTACACGCGGACGGTTCTGCTTCGGCGATCGCCCCGGAATGGCCGACGTATGCCTGGTGCCCCAGGTCTACAACGCGCGCCGTTACTCGCTCGACTTGAATCCGTATCCGCGCATCGTCGCGATCGACGCCGCATGCCGCGAGCTGCCCGCGTTTGCGGGGGCTGCGCCTGACAAGCAAGCGTAAATCGAGTCCTACACCAACCGTCGCTCACTGCCGACAAACTCCTTTCCGAGGCGCGCAGCGTACTGTGTACAATTTTCGCGTCCATCGGCGGGGGAATTCTCAGCATGAAAAGAATCGTTGCGTTGATCGTCCTGAGCGCTGCGCTCTGTGCCTGCAACTCGCAGACCGCGCCCCCGCCTGATCAAAGCGCCTCAACCGCACCACCGCCGCCTGAGCAGACGGCGCCGCCCGCAGAGCAAACCGCGGCGAATCCGCCGCCGGCGGGCGCCGCGGAGGAGTACACCCCGCCGCCGCCTATGCCGGTGGTGAGCGCGTATCAGGACCCCCCGGAATCGCAACCCGCTCCGGTCGAGGTCGGCTGGGCGCCCCCGCCCATGCTGGTCGAACCGCCGCCCCCGCCGCCCGGCCCGCAGTACGTGTGGACCGGCGGTTATTGGGCCTGGTATGGCAACTGGGTGTGGATCCACGGACGCTGGGCGCCCCCGCCCCAACCCGGCTATCACTACGAGCCGCCGTATTATGATCACCGCGGACCCAATGTCGTGTTCGTCAACGGATTCTGGGCGCGGCCGGGAATCTCCTTCGTTGCGCCCGCGGTGGGACTGGCCATAGCCCTCGCCATGGTGCTTCCCGGAGTCGAGCACGGTCCCCCACCGATGGGACCCGAAGGCGTGTTCGTTCCGCCGCCGCCCGGCTCGCGCTACGGCATGATCGTGCCGGCACCCATCGGAACACCCCCGCGGTGGTCACATCGGCACCGCCGGTGATCGCTCCGGGCATGCGCATCGTCAACAACACGAACACCAACATTACCAATACGACGATCACCAACACGACCATCAACAACACCACCGTCAACAATGTGACGATCGTGGCGCCGGCGAGCGCGACCGCCACCCACGCGGCGGTGAACACGACGGTGCCGGCGGCGGCGCATCTCGCCGCCGCGATGACGCCGGTCGTGCGCGTATCCGCACCGACGCCGGCGACCTCGAAGCCGCTGCCGCCGTATGCGCCGGGACGCGCAGTGTCTCTACCACCGCCGGTCATGGTTCATGCGGAGGTCCCCCCCGAGCTCGCGCATCCGCGCGCCGCGGAAAGCGTCCGTGGGGAGACTGCGCGCGGCGCACCGCCCGCGGCGGAGCGCGCCCCATCGGGCCAGCGCAACGCAGCCGAGGAGCGCGCGGCACAGGAGCGAGCGGCGCAAGAACGTGCTGCGCAAGAGCGTGCTGCGCAGGAGGCACATGCGAAGCAAAATGCGGCTCAGTCGGCCGAGCGTGCCAAGCAAGAGCAAGAAGCCGCCGCCGAGTCGAAACGCAAGGCGCAGGAGGCGGCCGCTGCGAGGAACAAGCAGCAGGAAGCGGCGGCCGAGGCGCAGCGCCGGGCGCAGGAAGAGGCCGCCTTGCGCAACAAGGAGGAAGCGGCGGCTGCGGCGGAAGCGAGAAAGAAGGCGGCCGAAGAGGCCGCGGCCAAAAAGAAGGCCGCCGAGCAGCACAAGCCTGTTCCGCAATGACGGCGGTGAATTCTTCGGTACGGTGGGATCAGAGCGGCGGGATGCCGCGACGGATGTCCGAGGAGAAGGTGGGGCTGGTGTCGGCCATGCGGCCACGCTCGCTGATGTAGCCCAGCGTGCGCAGCTGCTCGAGCGGGTAGCGATTATCGAGACGCCCGATGGAGTAGAAATACTCAGGCATGTAACCCGACAGCAGCACCCGTACGCTCGCGGGGAGACGCCCGACGATGCGCTTCAACATGGCATAGAGCACGGTCGTGCAGTTGCAGCTGATGGTGTGGTAGAAGCGCGGCGTGCGCACGAGCGCGTTGGCTTCGGCGACGTACGCAAGAAACAGGGCGCGCATGACCTCGGGCGTAAAATTCAGGCGGAACAGATAGGTCTGCTCGCGCCGCACGTTGGTGCGCAGACGCACGATGTCGCGCTCCTCGGCGGCGATGATGACGACCTCGAATTCCTTGAAGAACCCACCCAGCTCCGAGAAGCGCTGATGCTTCTGGCGCCTGATTTCGACGGAGAACACGACGTGCTGGTCGGGGCCGAATCCGAACGAGATCAGCATGTGGGCGATGGCGCGCCGCGACCAGTACGAGACGATCATGTCGAGCGATTCGAGCTGCGCCAGGTCGTAGCTGCGCGCGATCCAGCGCGGAACGTAATCGGTATCGGTGCGCCAGAGGAAATCGCGCACCTTGTCGAGCACGACGATGTCTCCCTCGATCGTCCCGCCGACCGTCTGCGATACATCGTCCCCCCATTCGCGATCGTTCGAGGGACGAAGGTTCCACCACCAGACCAAGAGGAGCGCGTGAGCGACGGCGTAGGCGGCGAGTCCGGCCCACGGCCACCCGCACCACAGTGCGCCGATGCACCCCAAAGCGAACGCGGCCCACACCCCGAACGAGACCGAGCGCACCCGGCGGTGTTCCGATGCGCGGTACCAGAGGGCGAGAGCGCCCCAGACCGCGGCCAAAGCGATGGAGAGCGTCGCGAGCAGGGTCCCGAATGTCGACATCAGGACCCGGCCACGCGCTATCGGACGCTGCGCTCTTGAAGGAACGCGCCGAGAAAGCGCGCGGTATGACTGCTCCCCGCCTTGCGGACGACGCTGTCGGGGTCGCCTTCGGCAACCACGCGCCCGCCGTTGGAGCCGCCTTCGGGACCGAGATCGACGATCCAATCGGCTTCCGCCATGACATCGAGATTGTGCTCGATGACCACTACGGTGTTTCCGGCATCGACGAGACGCTGCAGCACCTTCACCAGCTTCTCCACATCCGCCATGTGCAGGCCCACCGTCGGTTCGTCGAGCACATACAAGGTGTGCTGTCCTTCGCGGCGCGCGATATCGATGCCGACGGCGTCCGTGCGCGACTTGGCGAGCTCGGTGACCAGTTTGATGCGCTGGCTCTCGCCGCCCGAGAGCGTCGGGCTCGGCTGGCCGAGACTCAAGTAGCCCAAACCCACGTCGGCGAGGAGCCGGACCGGATGCTGTATGGCGCGGTGAGCGGCAAAGAACTCCAGCGCGTCATCGACGGACATGGCGAGGGTTTCGCCGATGCTCTTGCCCTTGAACAAAATGGCCAAGGTCTCGGAGTTGAAGCGCCGGCCGCCGCACACGTCGCACAGTACCTGCACGTCGGGCAGAAAGCTCATCTCGATGCGCTGAACGCCTTGCCCCTCGCACGCCTCGCAACGGCCTCCCGCCGTATTGAACGAGAACCGGCTTGCCGTGAAGCCACGGATGCGGGCATCCGTGGTGTCGGCGTACAGGCGCCGTATCGAGTCCCAGAATCCGATGTAGGTCGCCGGACACGAGCGCGGCGTCTTGCCGATCGGCGTCTGGTCGACCTCGAGCACCCGGCTCACCGTCTGCCAGCCCTCGATCGCGGCGCAGCCTTCGACCAGCGTCTCCGAGCGCCGGCCGTTCGCGGCCCGGCCGTTCGTGGCCCGGCCATTCGTGGCCGGCTTCTGCGTGAGGAGGCGCTTCAAATTGCCGAGAAGCACATCGCGGGCCAGCGAGGATTTGCCCGAGCCTGACACCCCCGTGACCACCGTCAGCCGGCCGAGCGGAATGCGCGCATCGACTTTGCGCAGGTTATGCAGGTCGGCACCGCGGATGCGGATCGAGGGTGTGTCGGGGAGGATCGCGCGGCGCCGAGTGCGCGAGTGCTTGAGCGGCGCGGCGAGACAGCGACCGGTGGGCGATTCCTGCATGCGCTCGAGCTCGCGTGCCGTCCCTTGCGCAACCAGCATGCCGCCGCGTGTTCCGGCACCCGGCCCCAGGTCGATCACGTGATCGGCGCGGCGGATCGTATCCTCATCGTGCTCGACCACCACCAACGTGTTGCCCTTGCTGCGCAAGCGCTCCAGTGTATTGAGAAGCGCTACATTGTCGCGCGGGTGCAGCCCGATGGTGGGCTCATCGAGCACATAGCAGACCCCCTGAAGGTTCGAGCCGAGCTGGGCGGCCAGGCGGATCCGCTGCGCCTCGCCACCGGACAAGGTCGTCGCCGCACGGTTGAGCTGCAGGTAGCCCAAGCCGACATCGCGCAGAAATGTGGTGCGCGCCATCAGCTCGGCGAGCAGGTCGCGACCGATCTGTGCTTCGCGGCCCGTCAGCTTGAGCTTGGCGACGGTAGCGGCGAATTCGTCGACCGGAAGGTCCGTGAGCGCGCCGATGGAGCGGTCCCGAAAGAGCACATTGCGAGCCACGGCATTGAGACGCTCGCCCGCGCATTCCGTGCAAGCCGTGGGCCCTTCGGCGCCGTCGCCCGAATCGCGCCACTGCGCCTCCTCGCCGCTTTGCTCCGCATCGAACTCCGGCAGCGAGAGGCCCGTGCCGAAGCAGCTCTTGCACCAGCCGTGCCTCGAATTGAAGGAGAACAACCGCGGGTCGAGCTCGGGGAAGCCGGTGCCGCAATTCGGACACGCGCGCTTGGTCGAGAACACCGCCGGCGCGCCGGCTGCGGTGCCGTTCGACGAGCTGTCGACGTGGACGACGCCGCGGCCGTGCTCGAGCGCAGCGAGGAGCGCATCCCGCAGCTCGATTTCGTCGGTCGTGCTCACCTTGAGTGTGGCGACGGGCAGCTCGATGCTGTGCTCGACGAAGCGGTCGAGCCGCGGCCATTTGGCCGTGGGCAGCATCGCCCCGTCCACCCGCAGCTCTCGAAATCCCTTGCTTCGAGCCCACTTGGCGAGCGCGGTGTAGAGGCCCTTGCGCGCCACGATCAAGGGTGCGAGCAGGGTGATCTTCTTGCCGCGGTAATCCTTGAGCAAGCGCGCCGCGATCGCATCGGCGGATTGCGGCTCGATGCGGGCGCGGCAGACCGGGCAGTACTGAACGCCGAGCTTGACGTACAGCAGGCGCAGGAAATGATAGATCTCGGTGAGCGTCGCGACGGTGCTCTTGCGCCCGCCGCGGCTCGTGCGCTGCTCGATGGCCACCGTCGGCGGAATGCCGAAGATGGCATCGACGTCGGGGCGGGCCGCGGGCTGCACGAATTGGCGCGCATAGGCGTTCAAGGACTCCAGGTAGCGGCGCTGGCCCTCGGCGAACAGGATGTCGAAGGCGAGCGTGCTCTTGCCGCTGCCCGATACGCCCGTGATCACCGTGAAGCGGTTGCGCTTCAAGTCGACATCGATGTGCTTCAAGTTGTGCTCGCGCGCACCGCGTATTTCGATGGCCGCGGGCGCGCTCGAGCGCAGGGCGCGAGCACCCGCCTCGGCGACGCCGTTCGCGAGCGAGAGGTTGCCCGACGGGCGCGCCGCCTCGTTGAGGGCGCGCCCGGTGTGCGAGGCGGCGATTCGCATGATGTCCTTGGGCGTGCCCGTGCCCACCACGCGCCCGCCCGCGTCCCCGCCCTCGGGACCCAAATCGATGATCCAATCCGCGGCGCGCACGACGTCGAGGTTGTGCTCGATCACGAGCAGCGAGTGACCCGCCTCGATCAGCCGACGGAACGCGCGCAATAGCTTCGCGACGTCGTCGAAGTGCAGCCCGGTCGTCGGCTCGTCGAACAGGAACAGCGAGCCGCGCTCGGACGGCTTCTTTTTCTGCGCGGCGTTGTCCGCCAGATGACCCGCGAGCTTCAGCCGCTGTGCCTCGCCGCCGGAGAGCGTCGGGACTGGTTGACCCAAACGCAGATAGTCGAGCCCCACCTCCGCGAGCGGCGCCAGGCGCAGGCACACCTCGGCGTCGCTCCGGAACAGGAGGAGCGCCTCCGACACCGTAAGGTCGAGCACGTCCGCAATGCTGAGCGGGGCAAAGCCCTCGCGGCTCAGCTTGCATTCGAGAATCTCCGCTCGATAGCGCCTGCCGTCGCAGTCCGGGCAGCGCAGATACACATCCGACAGGAATTGCATCTCGACGTGCTCGAAGCCGTTGCCGCCGCAGCCCGGACAGCGCCCGTTCCCGGAATTGAAGCTGAAGGTCCCGGCGGTGTACTTGCGTTCGCGCGCCTGCGGCAGGCGCGCGAACAGGCGGCGGATCGCGTCGAAAGCGCCGACGTAGCTCGCGGGGTTCGAGCGGGTGGTGCGGCCGATGCTGCTCTGATCCACCATGATCGCGCCGTCGATCGCACCCGCGCCGCGCAGTGCCCGGTGAAGTCCCGGGTTGTCGGTGGGCTTGCCGTGCGCCCGGCGCAGCGCCGGGTAGAGCACGTCGTGGACGAGCGTCGATTTGCCCGAGCCGCTGACCCCGGTCACGCAGACCAGGCGATTGAGGGGAATGTCGACGTCGATGCCCTTGAGGTTGTGCTCGGCCGCGCCCTCGATGCGCAACACCCCGCCGCTCGGACGCTGCTCGCCGGCAGGCGGGATCTCGACCCGGCGGCGGCCGAGGAGATAGTCGGCGGTGAGCGAGCCGCGCGCCTGCGCGAGCGCTCCGAAACGGCCATCGAACACGATCTCTCCGCCGTGCTCGCCCGGACCCGGGCCGATATCGATCAACCGATCGGCGGCCTGCATGACTTTCGGATCGTGTTCGACCACGATGAGCGTGTTACCGGCATCGCGCAGACGCTCCATGACGCCCACGATGCGGCCGACGTCGCGCGCATGCAGCCCGATCGAGGGCTCATCGAGCACGAACAAGGTGTTGACGAGCGAGGTGCCGAGCGCGGTAGTGAGATTGATGCGCTGGACTTCCCCGCCCGACAACGTGCGCGACTGTCGATCGAGGTTCAGATACCCGAGGCCGACATCGGTCAAATACTTGAGCCGCGTACGGATCTCGGTGAGCAGCAGGTCCGCGGCCTCATCGAGCGGTGCCGGCAATGCGAGCTTCGCGAAGAACTCCCGCGCCTCGTCGATCGGCAACAGCATGAGCTCGCGAATGTTGAGTCCCGGCTCGCCCAGTCGCCACAGCAGGGCGTCGGGCTTCAGCCGCGCACCGGCGCAAGCTCCGCACTCCGTGTAGGAGCGATAGCGGGAGAGCAGCACACGAATGTGCATTTTGTAGGCTTTGGTCTCGAGCCACGCGAAAAACCGCCTGACGCCGTACCAGACGTTTTTCTTCCATTCGCCCTCGCCTTCGATGACCCAGCTGCGCTGCTCTTTCGTCAGCGCCGACCACGGCACATCCACCGGCACGCCGCGCTTGCGCGCAAACTTGAGCAAATCCGTCTGGCACTCTTTGTTTGACTCGGTCTGCCACGGTTTGATGGCGCCGTCTCGAAGAGATAGTGCCGCGTCGGGAATCACCAGACCGAAGTCGACCCCGATGGTACGGCCGAAGCCCCGGCAACTCTCGCAAGCGCCGATGGGGGAATTGAAGCTGAACGTGCTGGGGCTCGGCTCTTTGTAGTGAATATCGCAGTCCGGGCAGTGCAGCGCCGTCGAGAAGCGCCACGGGGCACCGGTCGAGCCGTCATCCTGCAACGGATAGACATCGAGCCGCCCCTGGCCCACCTTGAGCGCCGCCTCGATCGCATCGCCGGCGCGCGCCGGCTCGACCGCCGACCAGCGGAACCGATCTTGAATCACCTGCAGCGTGCCCGCCCGCTCCTCGTGGATCCGGGTGTAGCCTTGCCCTGCAAGGAGGGCTTTGATTTCCGTCACGGTGAAGTTTTTCGGCACGGGCACCGGGAAGGTCAGGAGCAGACGCGGGTCGCCTGCGCCGGCGGAGCGATCCGCGAGCATCCCGCGAATGCTGTCGGCGGTGTCGCGGCGTACCGCGTGTCCGCAACCCCGACAGTGCAGCACCGCCGCGCGCGCGAACAGGAGCTTCAGATGATCGTTGAGCTCCGTCATCGTGCCCACCGTCGAACGGGAGGTGCGCACGGGGTTGGTCTGATCGATCGCGATCGCGGGCGGGATGCCTTCGATGGCATCCACCGCGGGGCGGTCCATGCGGTCCAAGAATTGGCGCGCGTAAGGGGAGAAGGTCTCCACGTAGCGCCGCTGCCCCTCCGCGTAGAGCGTGTCGAAGACGAGCGAGGACTTTCCCGACCCGCTCACGCCCGTCACGACGATCAGCTCATTGACGGGGATGTCGAGGTCGAGATTCTTGAGGTTATTCTGGCGTGCGCCGCGAATGCGAATGGCATCCGCGGGTAACGGATCTAGAGGCGGCATTTACCTTTCAATAGTCGGGTAGCCGCTCGGCCCGGCGGGGGGAACGACAGCGGCTCAAAGATGGAAACTGACCCCATTATATACCGCACGGGTTGCCAGGGGGCGTCCGGTCCATGAACATAGGCTCCTATGGACACCGACCTTCCGAGGGGCGTCATCGAGGGATTCTTCGGTCAGCCCTGGGGATGGCCCGCGCGGCTCAGCGCCATCGATTTCCTGCGGGACTATGGCTTTGGCTTCTATATCTACGCCCCGAAGGGCGATGCCTATCTGCGGCGCAAATGGCGCGAGCCCATGCCGCGGGAGACCCTCGATCAGCTGGCGCGGCTCGGCGCGAGATGCCTGGATCGCGGCATCGATTTCGGCATCGGACTCACACCCTTCGAGATCTATCAGAATTACGATGGCAGCGCGCGGGACTGTCTTCGATCGAAAGTCCTACAGCTCAACGATACCGGCGCCGCTACGCTCGCCATCCTGTTCGATGACATGCGCGGCGATGTCGAGGGGATTGCCGAGATGCAAGCCCGGGTGATCGACGAGGTCTGCGGCATGAGCACGGCGCGCCGCTGCATCGTCTGTCCCACCTACTATTCTTATGATCCCCGGCTCGCACGGGAGTTCGGTGCTCCGCCGCAGGCGTATTTGCGGGATCTCGGACGGCTCATCGACCCGCGCATCGATTGCTTCTGGACCGGCGAGAAAATCATCTCGAACGAATACACCGCCCGGCATCTCGGCGAGGTCGCCGCCGATATCGGACGCAAGCCTTTCATCTGGGACAATCACATCGCCAACGACGCGAAGAGTCGCACCAATCATCTGTATCTCGATCCATCCTTAGGCTCGTGGAGTCTCGCCGCCGAAGCAGCGGCCGGCCTCGCGGTCAATCCCATGAATCAGCCGCATCTGTCGCGCATCGCGCTGTGCGGCTACCGCCAGCTTCTTTCGGGCGCGCCGGACCTGCGGCAGGTGCTGCCGGACATCTGCCGCGAGCTTTGCGGCTCACCGGTCGCAGCGCTCTTGCTCGAGGATCTGGATCTTTTGCAACGGGAGGGGCTCGGCCGGATCGACGCCGGACGACGCAGCGCCATGCTCGATCGATACGCGGCGGAAGCACAAAATCCTTATGCGCGGGAGGTCGCGGCTTTTCTGCGCGGCGAGTACGCATTCGATCCCCAGTGCCTCACGGAATAGCGGCCGAGGCACAAGACATGCGGCCCGCGGTGGGGGGTCAGCGGATAGCGGCGCGGTCAACGGCGTGTGAAGTTCAGGTCAAACGCGGTGTCCTTGCCAGCCTCGGTCTTCGTCCACCGCTCGGAGAGATGATCGCCGGCGAACGACATCGTCATATGACGCATGTGCGGGGCCTTCGGATCATGCAAATTGGTCGATCCGACAAAGACGAACTCGAGGCGATCGGGGGCTCCTTCGAGGGATTCCGTTTCGAAGCGCACTTGGTGTCCGTCGGGCGTGAGGGCGCAGTAGTGGGTCATCACAATGCGCTTGCCGTCGCGGGTGTAAATCGAAGTCTCGTTGTCCGCCGGGGTTCCGATCGTCTCCTCGATCGCGGTTCCTTTCGATACGAGGCGCACCGAGTCTTGAATCTTGCCGTAGCCCGGCAGATCGGCCTCCCAGTCGCCCACGAGCGATTTCAGGTGCTCGAACGGTTCGGCGGCCGGCTGCGGACGCGCCGCCGGGACGAGCGTGGCGGCGGCGCACAATAGCGCGAGCCGCCGGGCGGCGATCGCGGCACGCTGTTTTACTTTGCCGGTAGTAGGTCTAGACTCGCGCCTCATGAGCATCTCCCTTTATGCCGCGATAATCCCCTCCAACCTGCAAATACTAGACTCGGTTTCCGGTCTGGTCGACAAGGCGCAGGCCTTCTGTGCCGAAAAGGGGCTCGCGCCTGAGCAGATCATCCAGGCTCGGCTCGCCGAGGACATGCATCCGTTCGCCTACCAGGTGAAATCGACCGCCGTGCACTCGATCGGCGCAATCGAAGGCGTTCGCCGCGGCGTGTTCTCCCCCGACATGACCACGCCGCCAGAGACGTTCGCGGCGCTGAAAGCGCGCGTTGCCGAGGCTCGCGCGGCGCTTGGCGCGATCGAGCCCGGCGAATTGGAGGCCTTCATCGGCCGCGACATGCGCTTCGAGTTCGGCGAGCGGCGTCTGGATTTCAAGGCCGAGGAGTTTCTACTCTCCTTCTCGCAGCCGAACTTCTACTTTCACGCGGCGACCGCCTACGACATCCTGCGATGGAAGGGCGTGCAGATCGGCAAGCGCGATTTCACCGGGCGCGTGCGGGTCGTAAAGAAATAAAGGACGGGACGACCGGCGTATTGCGGGCCATCGCCCGTCATTGATGGCTCTGAAATGACTGCCACGAAGCGGCCGTTCGCGCCTTAGGTAGCGCAACTTGGATGCGATACGGATCGGTGATGCAAGCTCTGCCATTTGTGTCGGAGAGGGCGATAATTTGCATTCCCTCGGAAACTGTACGTTAGTTGGCGCCTGCGGAGGGAAGTGCGAGGATACAGGCGCCGCGGACCCTTGAGGCCGCCGCATACCGCCGACGGCAATCGACGAAGGAGCGCACATTAAGTACCGTGCGACCATTCTGCTGGTGGCGCTCGAGCTGTCCAGCTGCGGCGGAGGCGGCTCGTCGCCGATGCCGGCACCCGCGGATCTTAGCTACCCATCGGCAACTTCTTTCGTAGTCGGTACGGCAATCAAGCCGCTCACGCCGACCGTGTCGGGGACGGTCACGGCTTACGCGGTAAGCCCGGCGCTCCCGGCAGGGCTTTCGCTCAACACCGAGAGCGGTGCGATCTCGGGCACCCCGACAACCGTCGCCGCCAAGACCACCTATAAGGTGACCGCCAGCAACACGACCGGCAGCACCGAAGCCGCGGTGACGATCCAGGTCTGGTCGGGGGTGGTCCTCGATCTGGGGGATGTGACTCAAATCACCGCGCTTCAACTCACGGATTCGCGCGCCTTGAGTCAGGACAGCGCCGGACACTGCATTTTGTGGGACAGCGCAACCGATGCGAAGGTGACGAGCTTTGCATGCAGCGGTTCGATCAGTATGGCCGGCGCGACCATCGTGACAGCGGGGGCGAGCAGCCTGCAGGTGCTGGCGGCCTCCGATGGACAGGTGCAGGCGACGATCCCGACGTCTTACTCTTGGTGGCAGCTGGCACCGGATGGCAGCTACATCGCGACCGGTAGCGCCACGGGGCTTACCGCGTGGTCCCCCACAGGCGAGAGCCTGTACTCGACCGCGGGCGACTACTCGCAAGCGAAGGCGTTTGCGGCGGTAGGGCAAATTCGGGTGGCACTCGGGCCGCTCGGCCAGAGCGTGATCCAAACCATTTCCTTGAGTACCGGCACGTCCTCGTTGGGGCCCGCGTTCCAAGGCGCATTCAGCGAGTGGTTCGTGGACGGCAGTCACTTTCAGAGCACGATGTCGACGACCACATCGACGACGGTGTGGACCTATTCGAGTGCAAGCCTGCAAGAGGATCAGACGGTCCCGACACTTCCGTCGTATCAAAACATTCCTTCCGCGATTTCTGGGACGGGCAACTGGTTCTGGGTCACCTCGGGCGGTTCGTCGAGTTCTATCGATATCTACGCAGTGGGTGCGAGCCAAACTCCGGCGCTCTCCATCCCAAACTGGCCCATCGGCGCCGCCTATGAAATAGCCTCCGGCGCGACCCTCGCGCTCATGCCCGGCGCTGCCGTAAATGGCGATTTTCAGGTGACCATTATCGATCTGTCGGGGGCAAGTGCGATTGCGGCCAACTACACGCTGCCGATCGCGATCAATACCGCCTACGCGGCAACCTCGGCCTCCAATTGGTACATCGGCAACTCGAGCGGCGTGCTGCTCGACGGGAAGAGCCTCGCCTCGACGCCGAAGTTCTTGACGCTCGGTACCGCGTGGAGCATTGCCAGCGGCGGCGGGCTCGTGGCGGTGGCGACCGCATCGGGACAGATATACGTCATGGATCCGCAAACCCAGACGGTGCAGAACACGATCGAGTTTCCGGCCGCCAATGTCCAGATGTCGACCGACGGAGCGGTGCTGGCCGCGCTGTCGGAATCCGATAGCTCACTCAACATATACTCGTTGCCCACCGGCACACTGATCAACGCGTTCGGCATTCCTGGGGGCAGCCCCTTTACGCTGGCGCTCACCGGCAAGCTGATCGCTCGGGGTACGCTCGTTCCCTTCCCCATTCCTGGGGCGCCTCCGGCGTACTCTGCACAAGTGACGGCGGTTACCGGCGGCCCGGCGCTATGGACCGGTCCGACTTCGGGATATTACCCGAGCGTCTTCTTTTCTCCCGATGGAACGCTGATCGCGACGACTCCGACGCAGCAGCCTCCGGGAACGCAGATCTTCCAGAACTACAACCCCACAGCCACGATCAATGGATCGGCGGTGGGCTGGATCGATAATTCACGGCTGCTCGTCAACAACTACAATGGCGATGGCCAATACACCGGCGCAACGATCTATTCGCCGACGGGAACCGTGCTGGCATCGCTGACTCAGCCCGAGGAACTCTCAGTCTCGAGACCGTCACCTCCGATAGCATCTACTCGCCGTCCCGAAACACAATCTATTCGTTGACGACCGGAGCGGTACTCTTTGGTAATGGTGAACTCCTACCATCCCCTCTCACGGGGGGGACGGTCGTTGCGGGTTACGTGGTGTTTCCGTCCGGGTCCTTGGTACGTGCGGTCCCGTATTGACCGCGGACCGCCGGGCGATGAGGCTCATCGGTCGAATTGCAAATTCGAAATAGATTCGCTGAAGGAGTTCCTATCGAGAAGTTCGCAACTTTGTTGGTCGGAAGCGGCCAGTCGCATCAGGCGGCATCGGGTCCGCGACCTGTCGCTCGACACTGATGCTTTGCGCATCGGGCAGCAGGCGGCCACTTTGCGCCGCTCGACAGGCAAATATGCGCGCCTATGTGCGGTCATTCGATTAACAGACATGCTGCGCGACGAGGAAAGGGCCCAGACGCATGCTAGCGTTGAGCCCGAGTCCCCTAGGCTGCCAGGTGGGCAGCTGCCGCACGGGGCTAGTGAATCCCCGCCGCGGCTAGCACTATCGGAGCTGACACGCTGTATTTGGACGCGAAAACAGCGGACAACGCTGGGCGATTGACCTTTGCCACCGCGTCTCCGATCACTTTTTGCAAGCAGGCGTCCTTGTGGAACTTGTACGTTAGTTCGATGACGTACATTCGCGAGCACACATTAACGGCCGCGCCATGGATCCGGCCGTACAGTGCAACCGCGCCCTGTGAAGTCGAGACATCGAGATCCGCAAATTTCACAACCACCTGCGGGGGAGCCGTACTGTCATCGGCGCGGGAGGCGGTCGCGAAGCTGAAGGCCAGGGCGCTGAGGGTGGCACCGGCGACTAAGGTGCGAAGGGATTTGGAAGTGATCGTGTTCATGGTGATCTCCTTGGAAGGGTGGAAAAAGCCGTTCGGGTTACTGGGTCGATCGTCACGAGGTGCTCTCCCGGCCTCTGCCGGGGGGTACCCCGCTGGCCCAAATTCGCTGCCTCACCCATACAGACACCTTCCGGGTGCCAAACCCGACATCCAATCCACCGATTGCATGGCACGGGCCTCGAGGACGCGCTAAGTTGGCCGGCCAATGAGCCAACTTACGGAGCTGCTGGGACGAGTTCAGGCGGGCGATGCGGGGGCACGCGACGCGCTGTTTGCGGCCGCCTACGGCGAACTGCACCGGCTGGCGCATGCACGGCTGCGCGACGGCGGCCGCAATACAGTTCTGGACACGACCTGCTTGGTGCACGAGTCGTACCTTCGGTTTGTGCGCACAGGCGAGCTGCGTGCCGAGGATCGCCGCGCCTTTTTCGCATTCGCCTCCCAGGTGATGCGCTCAGTGATTGTCAACAGCGTGCGCGAACGCATCGCGCAGAAGCGCGGCGGCAATCGCTCCCCGCTCACCTTATCCAACGGTCTTGGGGCCGAGGCGCCGGCGGCCGAAGAGACCGTTCTGGCCGTGCACGAGGCGCTCGAGGCCTTGGAACAAGCCGATCCCCGTTTGGCGCAGGTTGCACAGATGCGCTACTTCGGCGGCTACAGCGAGCAGGAAATTGCCGAAACGCTGGAGATCACCACACGCACGGTGCAGCGCGACTGGGAAAAGGCCCGGCTGATCCTCGCGGCCGCGTTGCGCTGAGGGAATGATCCGACCGGTGGCCCTATCGATCCCTCAGATGGCGCGGATGAGCCAGCTGCTGGAGGAGGCGCTGGCACTGGATGAGGCTGGTCGGCGCGTCTGGCTTGAAACGGCTACGCGAGCGCATCCGGATCTGGCCGCCGCGTTGCGCGAGGCGCTGCTGCCGGGGGCGGCGCAGGCAGCGCAGCTACAAGCGTTGATGAGCCTCCCGAAGCTCGTTGCCGCGGCTGAGGTAAGCGCTCCGGCCGCGAGCGGCCTCGCGCCCGAGGCACGTGTGGGTCCATATCAGCTGATTCGGCCGCTGGGCGCCGGGGGCATGGCCGAGGTGTGGCTGGCACGGCGCGCCGATGGCGCCTTCAGGCGCGAGGTGGCGCTGAAGCTGCCGATGCGCGATCGCCTGCAGGCGGGTCTGGAGGTGCGCTTTGCGCGCGAGCGCGACATCCTGGCCAGTCTGGAGCACCCCCATATTGCGCGTCTCTACGATGCAGGAGTCGATCCGCGAGGGCTGCCCTACCTGGCGATGGAGTATGTGCAGGGCGCGCTGTTGACTGACTGGTGCGACTCACACCGGCTCGGGATACCCCAGCGCCTACGGCTTTTCCTGCAGGTGCTCGAGGCCGTGCAGTACGCCCACGAAAAGAACGTGATCCATCGGGACCTCAAGCCCTCGAACATTCTAGTGACCGAGTCCGGGCAGGTGCGGCTGCTGGATTTTGGCGTCGCGAGGTTGCTGGAGGGCGAAGAGACGGAGCAGCCGGCACTGACGAGTGTCTACGGCCGAGCGCTGACCCCGGACTACGCCAGTCCGGAGCTGTTGCGCGGCGATCCGATCGATGCGCGCAGCGATCTCTACTCCCTCGGCGTCTTGCTCTACGAGCTGCTGACGGGTACTCGACCCTATCGGCTCAAGAGCGCGGCCTCGATCGGCGCACTCGATCAAGCCATCGCTACAATCGAGGTGAAGAAGCCCAGCATGCAGCTCGAGCAGTCGGCGGCCGCCAGCCGCGCGAGTACGGCCGAACGGCTAGCGCGGCAGCTGCGTGGGGACCTCGATGCCGTGGTACAGAAGGCACTGGCGAAGGAACCGACGCAGCGCTATCCAAGTGCCGCCGCCCTCACGGAGGATCTGCGACGCTACCTGGATGGCAGGCCCATCCGGGCCCGACCGGCACACCTCGTTTACCGCCTGCGCAAATTCATATTGCGCAATAGAGCGCTGCTCGCAGTCAGCGTTTCAGCCCTCGCCGCGATTCTTACCGTGGTGGGTTATGCGCGATACCGCGAGGGCCTTTCCCGGGTAACGGTCAGCGCTGCTGCTACGAACGTTGTCAGCGATAAGTCGATCGCGGTGCTGCCGTTCGTCGACATGAGCGAGCACAAGGATCAGGAATATTTCTCCGACGGCCTGTCGGAGGAACTCATCGACATGCTCACTAAGATCCCGGGTCTGCGCGTGCCGGCGCGCACGTCGTCGTTCTACTTCAAAGGCAAGCAAGCGACCATTGCCGATATCGCCAAAGCGCTGGGCGTTTCGCACGTTCTAGAAGGGAGTGTGCGCAAGTCCGGCAACACCCTTCGCGTCACTGCGCAGCTGATTCGCGCCGACAACGGCTATCACGTCTGGTCCGAGACCTACGACCGGAAGCTCGACGATATCTTCCAGATCCAGGATGAGATCGCCAAATCGGTGATCAACGGGCTCAAGGTGTCTGTGCTAGGAGGGATGATCTCGAGAGCGACGCCAGCCAACCCCGATGCCTACTTGCTTTATCTGCAAGCCAAGGAAATCCACTACCGCGGTAATTCTTTGGAGAGCTCGCGTAAGGCAATCGACTACCTGCACGCAGCGCTAAGGCTCGATCCGGAGTTTTCGCAGGGATGGGTAACCCTCGCGGCCTTCCTGGCCGCAGATTATAATTTGTTTGATGTTGAGCCTCACGATGAAGCCCGAGCGCTGATTTATTCCGCACTGGACCAGGCCAGAAAGCTGGAACCGAGCCTGCTGCCAATCCACATCGTACTGGGGCGCGTCCTATATGAAGTCGATTGGAGTTGGCAGGCAGCCGATGCAGAACTGAAGCAGGCAATTGAACTCGAGCCTGGCAATGCTGAGGCGCACAGACTGGCGGGGTACCTGGCAACGACGTATGGTCGATTTGATGAAGCGATCGAGCAATCAGACAAGGCCATTGGGCTCGATCCTCTCCAACCATGGAACTACATCGCGAGGGGTTATGCGGCCTACCGCTCCGGGCGGCTCGCGCAGGCGGAGGCCAACTTTCGAACTGCGCTGGACCTGGCTCCGGGATCCGGGAAATTCCACTGTCTTCTTGGGGCTGCGCTAATCGCCAGGGGCCAACGCGAATCAGCGCTCGCGGAGATGAAGAAGGAAGCAAACCCACGCTTCCGCCACGTCGGGATGGCACTAGCCCTCGGCGCGCTGGGACAGCTCAACGAGTCGGACAAGGAACTTGGGGCCGCGCAGCAGAAGTTCGGCGACGAAATGGGCTACTGGATCGCCATGGTTTACGCCGTGCGCGGCGACCCCGATCGGGCCTTCGCCTGGCTTGATCGAGCATTTACCGTGTACGGCGACGGAATAACTTGGATCAAAGGCGACCCACTTCTCAGCAGTTTAGTCGAAGATCCCCGCTACAAGGCATTGCTGCAAAAAATGAGGCTCCCGGAGTAGGTTCGGCGGGACTCTCGGCGACGGTCATTGAGCTGCCACCCGAAAGCAATCCGTCACTACGGGCGGCTCCCGGCCGAGCCCTGTCAAAACGTGAGGGATGCGCGGGCCTGATTGCCGCCAAGAGCGGGGCGACTCCGAGGATCCGCATCGCGCGTTTCATGTTGTAGGGCACGTTCCGCATCGGTTCGACCCTAAGCGCAGCGCATTGTCGCTAAACTTTGATCGACCCGAGGTGCATCTGCCAATATGACGTGATTGTCGGAGAGGATCGACGTGGCTGAACGCGGTGGCGAAGCGCAGGCGATGGATGCTCATTCCGGCACGCACGACGTATTTATAAGCTACGCATCGCATGACGCGGCTGTCGCCAATGACGTCTCAGCCGCCCTGGAGAGCCAAGGTATCAGGTGCTGGATCGCACCTCGGGACGTGACACCCGGTGCCTTCTATGCCGATGAGATCGTTCATGCGATCGACGCCTGCAAGGCGATTGTCCTAATTCTGTCAAACAACGCCGCGGCCTCTCCTCATGTTCTCCGCGAGATTGAGCGTGGTACCTCCAAGCGCCGCCCAGTGCTTTCGCTACGCATCGATCAAGCTCAATTACCAGCCGGTCTCCAATATTTCCTAAACACGTCTCATTGGCTGGATGCCGTCAGCGGCAATATCGCCCTCTCATTCCCAAAGCTGGTCTCCGCGGTTCGTCTCGCAATTAAAAAACCTGCAGCTCCACCGAGTGCGACAGCAGAGAAACGCGTTGGCGGAAGTGATTTCCGGGTGTCCTACCCCACGGATGGCAACACACCGCGATACCGTACGGCAATCGTAATGGCTTCCGTGGTGGTCGCGGGAATCGCATCTTACGCGGCCTACATATACTGGCAGCCCGAACGGCGATCGACTGCGAGCGCGGTGCCTATGGTGGCGTCGCCCGCACCAACCGATGAGACTGCGGCATCCGCAATCCCGGAAAGGTCGGTCGCCGTCCTTCCATTCGCCGACATGAGTGAAAAGAGGGACCAAGAATACTTCTCTGACGGTTTGTCAGAGGAACTGATCGATATGCTGACGAAGGTCCCCGATCTACGCGTACCGGCACGCACTTCGTCGTTCTATTTCAAGGGGAAACAAATGAAGATTCCGGAGATAGCCCGGGAACTTCGCGTAGCACATGTGCTTGAAGGCAGCGTTCGTAGATCGGGATACCGTCTCCGAATCACTGCCGAGCTAATTCGCGCCGATAACGGCTACCACGTCTGGTCGCAGACTTATGACCGCACGCCAAACGACATTTTCAAGGTGCAGGACGAGATCGCCCGAGCGGTTGTCGATGCGCTAAAGCTGTCGTTGCCCGCAGTCCCAAAGCCGAAGGCGGCCAGCGCGGAAGACACCGAAGCTTATACGCTGTTCCTACAGGCACGCGCGCGTCTTGTGCAGCCATCAAGGCAGGGGACGGAAGAGGCGGCCGTCTACCTGAAGCAGGCGCTTGATCTAGATCCGAAGTTCGCGCCGGCGTGGGCGTTATATGCTAAGACGCGCACGATTCTCTACGAGGCCGGGAGCATCAGTTTTCAGCAGGCCGGTGACGAGGCGCGCGAGGCCGCCACGCGCGCGATTGCGCTCGATCCGGGGCTTTGTGCCGCTCACGTGTCAATGGCTCGCGTCCATGGATTTTTCGACTGGGACTGGGCCGCGATGAATGACGAGATCAAGCTCGCGCGGCAACTCGATCCGAACGACAGCGACGCACTGCGTTACGCAGGAGTTTATGCCCTGATTCGCGGTCGGTCTGATGACGCGATAGACGTGATGCGCTCCGCGGTGGACCGCGATCCGCTGGAGGCGGCCAATTACCAGATTCTCGGCGCGGCATACTTGGCGGCGCGACGATGGCAGGAGTCTCGGCTGGCATTCGAGCGTTCGGCTAATCTGAATCCGGACCTCGGCGGTCATTCGGGAATTGGCGAGGCGTTGCTGCTCGGCAAAGAGAGCGCAGCGGCGCTCACCGAATATGAGCGGAGCCCGGATGAAGAAGATCGACTGGGGGGACGTGCGCTCGCGCTATATGCGCTCGGACAGCGGGCTGCGGCCGACGCGGCGCTCGCTGATCTGCAGAAGCGCTTTGGCGACAGGGAAGCGTTCACGATAGCCATGATTCACGCTTACCGGGGTGATATCGACCAGTCGTTCGCCTGGCTCGAGCATGCCTACTCAAGACACGATCGCGACCTCTCATGGTTAAAGAGTGAACCTCTGGCTCAAAATCTCAAGGGCGACCCACGGTACGATGCGATGCTGAAAAAAATGAGGTTGTTGGACTAGTAACCACCCTTGCTCTTCGACGCGGACACTCAACCGGCGGCGGCGAGGTGGCTCGATATGTTGCCCGTTGCGGCAAAACCCGGGTGGCGAAAGCTGCCGCTGCATTGCCCGGTCAGCGCCCGTTGAGGTTTACGACGAGCAGACACTCCAAATCCAGCTCAGGGCCGCGGCGACTACTCGGGCCGCCCCTCGCGTACGCAACGCCATGCGCAATCAGAAGCTGATTAGCATTCCACTCGAGCACCTTATTTCGTGCGGCGCGGGCCGGAGCGCGTCGCAGAAAGCCGGCGCGCCACTCGCGCGGTGTACCTCCATCCTCGCCGGCCACCCCGTCGAGCCGCATTAACATGAACTTCCAGCCCGGCATCTTTGAGGCAGAATGCCGTTGAATCAGATCGCCAATGACCGCCGTGCGTGAGGCGCGGTGAAAGAAGGCCACTTCCTCCATGGCAATCGAGCCACGGAAGACCGCTTGATCGATGTCCCGGGCCCAGGGCAAGTCGGGTTTGTCCTCCAGTTGAGCATAGATACGAAGATCGGGTCTTCTCCTGCCGAGGCCGGGAGGGGCGTACAGGCGCGCTTCGGGCCAATGATCGGCCCACTCGTGGAGGGACAAACGATGAAGTTTGTTCGGCGAGACAATGTAACGGACTGGTCCGATTGACTCGACCCCGTTCGCAAGCTCTCTCGTCAGCGCAACCGGTGACCATACCCAGAGGCCTCCGTCAGATAGTCGCGCCACGGCCATGCGAGTAGGGTAAGGAAAGCCGAAGAGAGAGAGGACGGGGCCTTCGGCGGCGAAAACAGAAGGGCCGAATTCTTGGAGCATTCGGGTAGGGTCACCGTCCACATTCGCGCCTCCGCATAGCATCGCGGCGAAAATCGCACCAGGTCGGCCAGAGCACTCATCGCTGGCCGTCAGTGTCTGTGATCACCGTCGTCATGGCGCCCTCGATCGTCGTGGTGATGCCACTCTCTCCGCCATTCGTCATGGCGGTGCCAATCGTGATCTCCCCAATATCCATGACCATAGTAGACGACGGGAGGGGGAGCGTAATAACGGGGCGGCTCGTAAACGACGGGAGGCGGGGGTGGACCCCAGCCGAATGGATTGAGATCGACGTTGAACTGTATCCCGGCGTCCGCGACGGTACCCGTCAGCAGCGAAACTACCGTTAAACCTAGTGCTCGAATACCGTGATTCTTCATGTAATCATTCCTTCGTTCGGCAGCCGCCGCACCGGTTGTCCAACCTCAGCTTCTCGCCGCGGTTCTTGCGTGACGGCGATGGCTGAAGATCTCGTCGGCCGTCTTTTTCTGGCTATCGGACATCTCGGAGTACAGGGCCGAAAATGAGTCCGCGAGCCTTTTGACCGCCGCCGCATGAGCCTGCACGACATCCGCATAAGAGTTAAGATTCTCGACCGCCGTCGCGGTCCTAATGGTGTCCTCTCGCTTATCGATCGCTCGATCGATATCCTCCGCATTCTGTCGCATTGTTTTTGCAACGCTGCTCCATTGAGGCTCCTGGGCAGTGGTGATTTTGAGCTCGTTGCGCAGCTCGTTGATATGAGCCTCGACTTTTCGCGCCTCCGTCGCCTCGTCGTCGGACTTTGGGGAAGCCGCCGCTTGGGTACCTTCCGGCCCATTCGACTTTGACGTTTGCGTCATTTGCGCATCGGCAACACCAAAGGCAAAGATCGATGCAATGATCGCGATGAGGATTTTCATGGAAACTCTCCGTTTGAGGCTGCGACCCCTGCTACGCACACACGGCCGCCGTCGGCAATTTACACGCTAGCACGGCCGGGGAAGACGTTAAGTCGGAATCCGGCGCAAGCAAGTATGCCAATGCTCCTACGAAGGCTTCACGAAGTAGCTCACGCCAGCGCGCGCCCCCCATCTACGCGCACCGTCAGTCCGATGACCACCGGCATCGCGAGCAACACGAGCGGAAGCTGCACAATGATCCCCGCAATGATCACGATGGCGAGCGGCTGTAACATTTGATCGCCGGAGCCGCTGATGGCGGCGCCCAGGGGGATTAGAGCAAGGATCATGGCGAGCGTACTCATCACGATAGGTCGTAGCCGATTGATCGCAGCCCCGCGCAGCGCCTCGCGCGGCGCCAGAGTCTTAGTCAACTCTTGGTATTCGGAGGCAAAGAAAATCGCCATCTCCGTCGCAACGCCGACGATCATCACCATGCCCATCATCGCCGTGATATTGAGCTCGGTACCCGTGATCCATAAGGCCAAGAGCATGGCGCTGCTAGACAGCGTCGCGCTTACGATGATGATGAGCGGGACCCAGAATCGGTTGTAGAGAAACAGCAGCAGAATGAACTCGGCCGCCGCCGCGGCCGCGAAGGCTTTGAGCATGCCGTGAGCGGCGATTTGCTGTTGCTTAAAGGCGCCGCCGATGGTGTAACGGACGCCCGGAGGCAGAACGGCAGGATTCCGCAGCACCTTCTGCACCGCTGCAATGGTGGAGCCCAGATCGTGGCCGCCGCCGATTTCCGCGGTGACGTCAGCGACCTGCGCGAGATTATCGCGCGTGATTTCCGGCTGTCCGCTGACGAACTGCGTGGTGGCGACGGTGCTCAAGGGAAAGGTGCGCCCGCTCGGCGATCGAACGAGCAGGCTGCCGAGTTCGTCGCGGTAGAGCGAACCCCGGAGCGGCTCGAGCCAGAGCCGCACGCCCACATCCTGAACTTTGCCGAGATAACGCGTCACGACGCTGCCGTTCAAATGGTGATAGAGCTGGTCTTTGACCTCCGCCGGGGTCATACCCTGCGTCGCTGCGGCCGCCGCATCGACATGGATCTCGAGCGCATCGCCGGCGGGAATCACCCCGTTGTCGACCGATGCAGGCTCGATGCCGGGCACTTTGGAAATCGCATCCGCGACGTGCACCGCGACGCTGTCGAGAACGTCGGGATCTTGGGCGGTGAGCTGAACTACCACCGGCTGGCGGCGACCGACCATGTCGCCGATCATGTCATCGAGGAGTTCGTGGATATCGAATTTGACGCCGGGCACCTGCGTTGTGATTGCGGTGTTGAGATCGTCCATGACCGTCCAAATCGGAGGGCGCTTGGTCGGATCGACCAGACGGACGAAGAGATCTCCCTGATAGGACTCCACAAGATCCCCGCCGAGTCCGGCGCCGGTGCGGCGAGAAAAGGTGGCTACGTCGCGATTTTGCTTCAATAGATTCTCGACCTGCCCAATCTCGCGATCCGTTTCCCCAAGCGATGTGCCCGGCGCGGTGCGATAGTCGAGCACGAACCCACCCTCATCCATTTTTGGCAGGAACCCGGTGCCGACATGCACGTATGACACGTACCCGACCGCCACGAGCGCCAGGAGGCCGAGCGCAATCAGCACGGGGCGCGCAAACAGCAGGTTCAGCGCTCGGCGGTGCGTGCGTGTGAGCCAGCTGTCGCGGCCCTGGGCGGGGTCATGCCAGGACTGGAAGTCGATGAGACTTCGTGCGAGCAACGGCACAATCAGCGCGGTAAGTGCGAATGAAATGATCAGCGCCGAGGCCATCGTCAGGGAGAGGAATTTGAAGAACGCGCCGGTGATACCGGAGAGAAACGCAAGCGGCACGAACACAATGATCGTCGCCAGGCTCGAGCCGAAAAGTGGCGAGAGGAATTCCCGGGCAGCCGGCAGCACCGCGTCCTTCGGGTGCTCGAGACCAGGATCACCGGCGCGCCGGGCGATATGCTCGATCATCACGATGGCATCGTCGATCAAGAGCCCAATGGCCGCCGCGATCCCCCCCAGGGTCATGATGTTGAAGGTCATGCCGAGAACGTAGAGCAGGAGCACCGTGACCGCGACGGACAGCGGCACGATGGTGAGGGCGACCGCCGCAACTCGCCAATTGCGCAGGAACCCGAGGACGACCAACGCCGCCAGGATGAGCCCGATCAGAATGGCTTCCTCGACGGCGCCGATGGAGGATCGCACGAGCTCGGTCTGGTCGTACCATTTGTAAAGATGCACGCTGCCCGGTTGGACATGCATGAACGTATTGACGGCCGCATCGACCCCTTTGGCCAGGTTCAATGAGTCCGCACTGTCTTGTTGATAGACATCGATTGTCACTGCAGGTTTCCCGTTGTCCTTCACCAGCAGCCATTGCGGGACTGACCCCATGGTGACCTCGCCGAGATGCTCAAGGCGTATCAGTCCGCCCTTGGGTGTGCGTAGGGTTACCTCGCGGATCGATTGAACGGTGGTAAAGGCGTTGTTCTCCAGGCTCAAGTACAGCCGGCCGTTGTCCTCGAGACGCCCAATGGCGCTGATCGTGTTGTTCGAGCTGATGGCCTGCGCTACATCGGCGAGCGTCAAGTCGTGCGCTTGGAGAGCGAGCGCGCTCAAAGACACCTGAACCTCCGGCGTTTGGCCGCCCGTGATGCCCACTCGTCGCACGCCCGCAATCCCGGCGAGGAGCGGTGCCATCTCGTACTTCGCCATGCGGCGCAGATCCGCCGCCGACACCTGCTCGGAGATGAGCGCGTAGGACACGAACGGCATGATCACGTTCGGGCTCATTTGGATGGCATCGTAGGTCGTGCCGGACGGCAGGTCGGGCAGGGTCTGTGCGAAGGCGCTGTCCACCCGCAGAAGCGCCTCGGTCATATCCGACCCCCACGGGAAATCGACAAATATCTGCGCCGAGCCGCGCGAGGTGGTGGAAACGACATCTACTGCGCGCGGCACCGCGCGCGCCACTTCCTCGAGCGGCTGCGTCACCTCGATCAGCATTTGCTTGGCCGGCATGCTGACGGCGTTCACTTCGATGCGGATGCGCGGAAAGCTGGTCACCGGGAAAAGCCCGACCGGCAAGCCGATGCCGGCGAAGACGCCTGCGAGCGCGAGGGCGAAAGCGACGCAGAGCAATGGGCCGCGATGGCACTCGAGCAGGCGGATGAAATTCACGGGCCGGGCCGTGGGGGAGGGCTCGCGACGCGCACCTTCATGCCGTCCTGGAGCTGATAGTTGCCCGACAGGATGAGCGGCGCCGACGGATCGAGCGATCCCTCGAGGGCATCCTTCGCACCGACCGAGACCAGCACATGCACGGGCACGGTCTTGGCGACGCCATTCACCGCCTGGACCACGTAGGTCTCGCCGTTGTCGTGTACCAGCACTGCCGCATGCGGCACCACGAATCCGTGCACTTCGTCGGCGGTAATCGATGCTTGCGCCGTTTCGCCGGGCAGCAGGGCCCCATCTGGCAACGCGATGTCGATCGGCACCAAGCCGCTGCTCGGGTCTACGACCGAGCCGCGCAGCACGACTTGGGTGGCGAACTTGCCGGGGCCACTCACCGGTGTAACCGTCGTGGCATCTCCGCGCTTCAGCGATGCAGCCTGCTCTGGAACCACACCCGCGACGAGCACCAAGGCGTGCCGCGCAGCCAGCTCGAGGAGCGGCGAACCTTCAGGGACGATGGCTCCCGTGCTGACCGTTACCGCGGTCACCATGGAAGCGTTCGGCGCGCGCAGGGTCGTGGGCCCGGCCGCTCCCTGGGCTTTCATTGCGGCGAGTGATGCGCGCGCGTCCGCATCGACTTTTTGTGCGGCGGCGAGCTGCTGTGCAGTCGCCAGGGACTCGGCCAACATCTGTTGCGTTCGAATGAGATCCTCGTTCGCGACGCGCTGAGCGGTGACCGCCGCTGCGTATGCGGCGCGGGTCGGCGGTGTCGGCTCGAGCTGGGCCAACGGGGCGCTCTTTGCAACCGCCTGCCCGACACGCACGTAGAGATGGGTAACGATGGCCGCAACCGGCGCCATCACGCTCTCGTGCGCCGTGGGATTTGCCTGCACGGTGCCGTAGGCGACGATGAGCCGCGGCAGGCTGCCCTGCTCAACGGGGGTCGTCTGCACCAGTACGCTCGGCTGATCGGCGCCTTGAGGAGCGGCGAAACCCATTGCACTTACGCACAGACCCGCAATCAACCCTGCCCGCTGCATCATGGTGTCGTCCGATCCTCTTGAGCGACTTGGATCTTCGTGCCCGTCAGCGTCGCGAGCGCAATGGAATCGATCCATATAGCCTGCTGTAGATCGAATCGGCTCGCCTGGGCGGAGAGGTACGCATTGACCGCTCCCAGGTAGTCCGCGCCCGCGATGTTGCCCGCTGCGAGGCTCCTTTGCGTGCTCTCGACGCTGCGCTCCAACAGCGGCAGGCGCCGATCGAGATCGGCGAGCTCGCTCGAGAGCTGGTTCATTTCATGCCACAACTGCCAGATATCCGCCGTCGCCTGGTCCAGCCGGGCGAGGTATTCGGCGCGAAGCTGCGCCCGCGTGGCGCGCTGGATCGCAATGTGGCCGCGGTTGCGGTCGAACAGGGGCAGATCGAGCGACACGGTGCCGCCGAAGGTATGCACGTCCGATACGTCACGAGCGTGCGTTACGCCGACAACGATGTTCGGAAACTGGGAGAGTACGGCTGCGCGAACCTGGGCCTCCTCGCTGCGATACCCCTCCTGCAGAGCGCGCAGATCGGGGCGTACCCGAGGCAATTGGTGGACCGCCGTCATCAGCTGCGCACGATCCATCATTGGCGGCGGGGGGAGCGACTGCAGGGGCACAACCACATCGGGCCGTACCCCCACCAGGCCGCGGATGGACTGCTCGGCCTTAAGCTGGTTGCGCAGCGCCGTGCCCTCTTGCGTTCGGATCGCGGCAAGAGCGGCTTGATCGGCGTCCGCCTGCTCGAGGGTCACGTTCGCTTGAGCGAGGGCGCGTGCGGAGCGGTCCGCGGCCAGTGCGTATTGCTCGGCGGCGGGGGCGAGGAATGCAAGCCGCGCCGCAGCGATCGATTGCGCCACGTATTGTGTTCTCACCTCGGCCACGGTTTGCCATTCCTGCCACAGAAGATCAGCCTGCGCTTGCGCGTAGGCGGCGCTCGCCGCCGCCTGGGTGCTCGAGTGCGTGAGAAGTGCCTGCAGGTCGATCGCCAAACCCAACCCGTAGGCATTGTATTCCGGGTAGCGCGGATCCCGGGGCGAGGTCACCTGGTCGGTCGGGTGTTCGAAGCTCGCGTTGAACTGCGGCTCGGGCAAGATCCCGGCGGCGAACGCTTGCGCTGCCGCGACCTTGAGCTTGGCGTGCGCCGCTTTGAGGGTCGGATTGTTTAAGACCGCGAGGGTCGCGAGGGCATCCATGTCGAGCGGGGCGGGACCCTGGGGCGCATCGGCCGGGGGCACCTGGGCGGCCAAATCGTCATGCGTCGGCAGCGGCTTCGGAGCGTATGTCGTGCAGCTCAGGAGGAGCGTCAGGGCGCTCGCGAGCGCGCCAGCGAGGAGCGCATGAGAGCCGGTTCTCGAAACGCTTCGAGAGAGTACCCGGGTCGCATCGGTTCGCTTCACCGGGGTCCTCAGCAGGTCGTGGGCTCGACTACCAGCACGACGAACGCCCCCCGGACCGGGCTGGGTCGCGGATGCGGCCTTGCCACCGTCGGGGCGGGGGCGGGCTCAGCTCTGCCGTCGGCAGGTACAGCCGATGCGTCTTCGGGTCGAGGCGCGATGGTCCTCGCGCCCCGTTGAATGCTCAAGGTCATGTTGTCGCTGGCGATCGCTCGGCCGGAATCGAGGTCTCAAAGACTCGCTGGGTGCGGGGATCCTACAGGATTGCATCCGGCCCCTCCCCCGGTCTGGATGCTCGCGCGAATCGCGCGCGTCTTCAAGTCGAATACCTTCACCACGTTCGCCTCGCAAACGCCGACAGATCAGAGACGGCTCCGCGCCGAATCGCTTCCACACTAGACCCCGCCAGTTCGACCGAGCGCTCAAGCCTCAGGCGATAACCCGAGCGCCTTCTCCCAAAGATCGAAAGTCGAGCGGCCGTATCCGCGCGTCGTATAGAACTCGCGGGCGTTCGCATTGCTCGACCCGAGTTGCAGTTGAAGGCGGTGCACGCCGCGGCTTTCGAGCGCGGACTCGGCCCGCTGCAATAGCGCCGCACCGATGCCTTTCTTTCGAAAAGCGGGCGCGACGAAGAACTCGTCGACCTCCGCCATCGGGCCGCCGTGCTCGAGGCTGAACAACAACGCGGCGAGGAGATAACCGCCGACCTCGCCCCCGCATTCGGCCAGCCAGCACACGGCGTGCCCGCTCGCCAATGCATCGCTCAGCATCCGCTGCACCCGGTCGAGATCGAAGCCGGAGATTCCCTCGAAGGACCAGTACTCCTCGACGAGCCTCGCGAGCGCAGGCACATCGTCGGTGCGCGCGGAGCGGATGACGGGCGCGATCGGGTTGCTAGTCACAGGCGAGCTCCTGGGCACGCGACATTTCAAGCGCTCTCGGACGGAGCGCGGCCGGCAGCAAGCTACCTGCCCGCGAACTGCTCCATCATGAGGCCCGTGCCGCCGCGGGTGACGTGGGCAACGATGGCGGTGCGGCGGTGGATTTTCGTGATCAATCCGAGATTGATTGCAAATGCGAGCTGCACTTGCTGTCCCTTGCGCAGCCCCAGATTTTCAGTCTCGACGAACACGCCGTTCGCACTCAGATTCTTCGCTTTGCATATTCTGCTCTTTCGCCCCGACAGGATCACGTACACGGTGGTTCGTGCGCGGTGGCGGGTGTGCAGACGGCGCTCCATCTCGGTCCTGATTCTTGTACTGAGGGAGGAGCCATTATGCACACGAAGAGCCGCTTCGCGAAGCGCTTCATGGCGCATTTATCGATAAGTAAAGTCGGACAACATAATGCGCCGGCTCGACGCCGGCAGGGGCCGCGGGAGGGCCTAGGCGATGTCTTTTCTTCGGATCGCCAGCTGTTCCGGCGCTTCGATTCCCATCTTGACTCGACGGCCGGTGCCGCCGAGCAGCGTGATCAAAATCGGCCCATTCGCGAATAATTGAGCGAGCGTCATGGTGGCGTCCACGCCGTCGGCAGGCTGGATCACGATCGATTCGTCCGCACGGCGGCTGAGTACGAGCATGGGTTACGCCTTCGCGAGCGCCCGCAGGGCTCGGGAGAAGGCCTTCCCTTGTGCGGTGTAGGTGAGCGGGGCTGCGCCGCGAACGATCCCGAGGAGCTGCTCGAGCTGGTTGCGGCGCGTATGAACGATGTAGCCGTTCACCTCGTTCGCCGACCGGCAGCCGGCCATCATTTCCATCAGCATCCGCCATCGCTCTGCGATGGCGGATGCCACGCCGGCCTCGCGCGGGACGCGGGCTCCGGGCAGCGCCTGTCCGGCGGCGGTGGCGAGCATGCGACGCTCGTCTTCCATTTTTTCGATGCTGCCGAGCAGCCGCACCTTCTCCTCGGCCAGTTGCCCGACCTCGTCGGGCGATGCCCCGGTCAGCGCAGTGCGCTCGGCGTCCAAAACGGCGGCGAGCGAGCGGGCCAGCTCGATCTCTTGATCGAGGATCTCCTCCAGCCGGCGCCGCGCATCCTCGCTCATGGGGTTACTTCAGCTCGCGCTCGGCCTGAAGCATCTTGTCGGCAATTCGGGAAGAGTCGACGGCGTAGCTGCCGCTGCTCAGGGCCTGCTTGATCGAGGCGACCTTGGACGCATCGATCACCGGCGCCTGGGCAATCGCATCGGAGAGTTTCTGCAAGGAGCGCGCCGACGTCGTCAAGGTGACCTGATCACCGGTCTGCGCGGCCGGGCTCGCGGCCGATGCGTCGGTCGATGACCTGTCAGCAGCAACGCTGCCGGCGTTCGACCCTTTGAGGGGTGCGACCGGCTCCGACGTTGGGTATCCACTGATTTTTGATGGCACCGAAATCACTCCTGGGCCGCAACGAGGCCCTAGCTCTGGTTATCGTCCGGCCCGCAAAGGACTTTAATGGTCCGCCCGAGTCGACCTTGGTATGAGTATCGGCTGAGACGTGCATCACTGAAGGGCCTATTGCAAAACAATTTCAACCACCTGCTCGGATCGCGCGATTCCCTCGACGACCTTCCCGGATGACAGATTCTCGACTTTAACCCGCTGATTGATAAGGCCATCGGTAAGGGCCCGGCCCGCCATGCGAATGCTCATCGCACCCGAATCGGCCACCAGGGTGACCGTCTGACCGCGCTGCACCGCCTTGGCGCCCAAGAGAATTTGATTGGTGATCACGGCCCCGCTGGAAATCGGCCGGGCGGCGGTCAAGCCGAGGGCCACGGTCGGATCGTCCACATAGCCCGGCGGCAGCTCGGGGATGTCGCGCTGCTCGACTCGGATGTCTCGATCGGTAAGCACGGAGCCGGCCACGATCGCCCGCGCCGCGACCGCCACGACCGAGGTGCCGACGACTCGTACCGGCACATACAAATGCCAGGGCGGCAGCCCCTGGCATCGCAATTCAACGAGGATCCGGTCCCGCATATGGCTTCCGGGACCGACCGAGGGCGTGACGGGCTGGCTGCACCGCTCCAGCCGCACATGCGCCTCGATCGGGCCGGCCACGAATCGCTGCCGGCTGGTGAGCGGCGGCAGGTCCCGGGCGGCCTCGTTCCTTGCGAGCGCCTCCAATCGCGCCAAATCCTCGAGTCCGCCGCCCGCCGGCGCTGCGGCCGGTGCCTCGGCGCCCAAGCCGCTGGCGGCAAAGGCGGGGAAGGCTAGAGCGAGTCCAAGGCCCACAAGGCGGCGACGAGTTTTTGACGGGAGTTGCATGGTCCTCCATGACAAGCAAGCGACGTGCCAGAGGCGGTGCGATGCCTCCGCCGCCTGCGGCAAAGCCTTGCCGCTCGGCGGCGCGCCGGCGGCATGAATCGCGCCGGCACCCGAACCGACTAGCGCCCGATTCAGCCCCGCGGCCGCCCGAATGCGCGATTCGCCCCCTTGGCACACCTCTTGCTTTGATCCTCCGCGAGGAGATCTATCGATGTTCGACAACATTTTTGGAATACACGAGCAGGCACTCACGTTGCACGGTCAACGCCTGGGGGTGCTCGCCGCGAATCTCGCGAACGCCGATACACCGGGCTACAAGGCGCGCGATATCGATTTCAGCGCCGTGCTCGCTCACACGCAGGGCGAGACGGAAATGCCTCTTCAAGTAACGCATGCCGCGCACATCACGTTCGACGATGCCGACTTACCGGCGGGCGAGCTCAAATACCGCAATCCCTATCAGGCCTCCCTCGATGGCAACACGGTCGAGATGCCGGTCGAGCAGGCGGCATTTTCCGAGAACAACGTGCGCTATCAGGCCAGCCTCAATTTCATCAATCTCAGAATTGCCGAGCTGCAACTCGCCATCGCCGGCCAGTAGCAGCGTTAAGGAGAGACCATGTCGCTATTCAGCGTATTCAATATTTCCGGCAGCGCGATGAACGCCGAGACGATCCGTCTCAACACGACGGCGAGCAACCTCGCGAATGCCGAGAGCGTCAATGGCGATGCGACCAAGGTCTATCGTGCGCGCCATCCGGTATTTCAATCGCTGATGGACAACGAGGCGGCCTCGGACGATCAGGATGCCTCGGTGGGGGTGCGTGTGCTCGGGGTCGTGGAGAGCGCCACGCCGCCGCTGCGAACCTATGAGCCCGACAATCCTCTCGCCGACAAAGACGGCTACGTCTACACATCGAACGTCAATTCCATCGAGGAGATGACCAACATGATCTCCGCCAACCGATCCTTCGCGACCAACGTGCTCGCGATCAACACCGCGCGGGATCTGCTCCTCAAAGTCATCTCCATGGGCCACTAATCATGATCAGCAACGTCCTCGCAGCGACCAACACGACCGGAACGACGGGCACGACCGGCACCGGCTCGACCGGCTCCAGCACGGGAACGGGCAGCTCCTCGGGCACCGGCTCGAGCTCGAGCGCCGCCTCGGCGACCTCGTTGGGCGGAGCCGACTTCCTTACGCTCATGCTGGCGCAGCTCAAGAATCAGGATCCGACCAGCCCGGTCGACAGCAACGAGTTTCTGAGCCAGCTCGCCTCCTTGAGCGAGGTGCAGGGCATCAATCAGCTCAACACCTCGTTCTCCACGCTGTCGAGCTCGCTCACGTCGAGTCAGGCGCTGCAGGCCTCCTCGCTCCTCGGCCACCAGGCGTTGGTCGCGAGCTCGACCGCCTCGCTGAGCAGCGCGGGCGGCACGGTCAACGGGGCGGTGAGTGTTCCGCAGACGAGCTCGCAGGTGGTGCTCAACATCACGAACAGCGCCGGCGTGCTGGTGCAGTCGATCAATCTGGGCGCGCAGCCGGCTGGGCTCGCGAATTTCTCGTGGAACGGACAGACGAGCAGCGGCTCGGCGGCGCCCGCGGGTACGTACAACCTGAGCGCGCAGGTGAGCGGCGTCGCGGGCGGCACGGCCATCAGCACCTTGGTGAGCGGCACGGTCGACAGCGTCACGATGGGCTCGGGCTCGGCCGGGTTGACCTTGAATATCGCCGGGCTCGGCAGCGTGCCGTTCTCGAGCGTTCAGCAGATTTCCAACTAATTAATTTCAGGAGCTTCGAATGGCTACCTTCAGCATTGCACTTTCGGGTTTGACGGCCGCCAGCTCGGCCTTGGACATCACCTCGAACAACATCGCGAACGCCAATACCACCGGCTACAAGAATTCCCAGGCGGAATTCGGCGATGTGTTCTCCTCGAGCGCGGTCAATCTCAATACCTCGACCGCGGGCCAGGGCGTGCAGCTCATATCCTCCGCACAGCAATTCACCCAGGGCGACATCACCACGACGTCCTCACCGCTCGACATGGCGATCAGCGGCAACGGGTTCTTCACGCTCGACAGCCCGAGCGGCTACGTCTATACGCGCAACGGCACGTTCCAGCAGGACAATCAGGGCAATGTCGTGAGCGCGACCGGACAGTTCCTGCAGGTCTATCCGCCGCTCGCGAACGGCGGCTTCAACACCGGCGCCCTGCAGAATCTCAACCTCAACACGGCCCAGAGTGCGCCCCTCGCGACATCGACGGGCAACGTGACCCTGAATCTGCCGTCGAACGACACGCAGCCCACAGTGGCGCCGTTCGATCCGACCAACCCTGCCACCTACAATCAGTCGACCTCCACCACCGTGTACGACTCGCTCGGCAACTCCTACCCGGCGACGTTCTACTTCACTCAGACCGCCACGCCGGGAACCTGGGACGTGAACATGACGGTGAACGGCACCCAGGTCGGCGCGGCGCAAACCATGACGTTCTCCTCATCGGGCCTGTTGACGACGCCCGCCAACGGCGACGTCGCATTCGCCGGGTTCAATCCGCCCGACGGCGCGGTGCCGATGAACATGACTTTCAACTTCGCGAACACGACGCAGTACGGCACGCAATTCGGCGTGAGCTCGATCACTCAGAACGGCTACACGACCGGGCAGTTGAGCACCGTCTCGGTGGACACCCAAGGCGTCGTCTCCGCGGTGTACACGAACGGCCGCTCCACCGACCTGGGGCAGCTCGCGATCGCGAACTTCCCAAACCCGCAGGGCCTGCAGCAGCTGAGCAACACCAACTGGGCGCAGACCTTTTCCTCCGGCACCGTGGTGCAGGGGACCGCGGGATCGGCGGGGTTCGGCACGGTGCAGTCGAGCGCGCTCGAGAGCTCGAACGTGGATTTGACGACCGAGCTCGTGAATATGATCACCGAGCAGCGCGCCTTCCAGGCGAATGCCCAGGTCATCACGACCGCCGACCAGTTGTCGCAGACCGTCATCGGAATCGCACAAAATGGATAGAGGGCTCTATGTGGCGATGACGGGCGCGAAGCAGATCATGCAAGCGCAGGCCGTCAACAACCACAACATCGCGAACATCAACACCGTCGGCTTCCGCGCCGACACGGTGTCCTTCGTGAGTCAGCCGATCTACGGCGTGGGATTTCCGACCCGCGTGAACGCGGTGGCGAGCGATGCCGGCACCGACTTCTCGAGCGGCGTGATGCAAGGCACCGGCCGCGACCTCGACGTCGCGGTGAACGGCAAAGGCTACATCGCCGTCATGGGCAATGACGGCACGGAAGGGTACACGCGTGCCGGCGACTTGCGGGTGAGCGCCGACGGCGCCGTCACCACCGCGAGCGGCCAGGCGGTTCTCACCGAATCGGGGCCGCTCAACATACCGCCCGCCACCACGGTCACCATCGGCGACGACGGCACGGTTTCCGTGCTCCCGCTCGGATTGAATCCCATTGGGATCGCGCCCACCGATCGCATCAAGCTGGTAAATCCGCCGGAGCAGGACCTGCAGAAGGGCGCCGATGGGTTGCTGAGGCTCAAGGACGGCCGCAAGGCCGACACCGATCCGAGCGTGACGCTCACCTCGGGTGTGCTCGAGTCGAGCAACGTCAACGCGGCGCAGTCCCTGATCAACATGATCGAGCTGCAGCGCTTGTATGACTTTCAGGTCAAGAGCATGAACTCGACCGATCAGAACGAGCAGATGGCCGAGCAAATGATGTCGAACGCCGCCTAGACGCTGCGCGACACCACACGAACTCAAGGACAGCAAACATGAATCTCGCACTATGGTCCGCCAAGACCGGTCTCGACGCCCAGAACACGCAGATGGCGATCATCGCCAACAACCTCGCGAATGCGAACACCACCGGCTACAAGTCGCAGCGCGCGGCGTTTCAGGACCTCATGTACCAGAACGTCCGACAGGTCGGCGCGCAGAGCACGCAGAACACGCAGTACAGCACCGGGCTCACGCTCGGCACGGGCGTGCGCATCGTCGCGACGGAGGCGAACTACACGCAGGGCAGCTCGACCACCACGAACAATCCGCTGGATCTGCAGATATCCGGCCGCGGATTTTTCCAGATCACGATGCCCGACGGCTCGCTCGCCTACACACGCGACGGCTCGTTCACGCTCGACAATCAAGGCAACGTGGTGACGGCGAGCGGCTACCCGATGCAGCCCGCGATCACCGTCCCAGTGGGCACTCAATCGGTCACGGTCGGTACGGACGGCGCAGTTACCGCGGTTGCCGCGAGCGGCAAGGTCACCCAGATCGGTCAAGTGCAATTGGCCGACTTCATCAATGAGCAGGGCCTGCAGAATATCGGCAACAACCTCGTCATCGAGTCTGCGGCGAGCGGATCGCCCCAGACGGGCACGGCGGGCGCGAACGGTCTAGGCACCATCCAGCAGGGCTCGCTCGAGACCTCGAACGTCAATACGGTCACCGAGCTCGTCAACATGATCGAGTGCCAACGGGCCTACGAGATGAATTCCAAGGCCATCACCACGACGGATCAGATGCTCGACTACCTGACGACCAACCTGTCATGAGCCCGCGCAGCGCTCGACTCACTCTGCTCCATCGCCACGCGCGCCTTCGGGACGTGGTGCTCCGGGACGCGGTCGTCTCGGCCCTGCTCGCGATCGTGCTCGTGGGCCCCATCGGACTCGCGGGCTGCGCTTTGCTGCCGGGCACGAAGGATCACAAGCCCGAGCCGGTTGCCGCACGCGCATTGCCGCCGCCCCTGCCGCGTACGGACGGTGCGATCTATCAGACGGGACAGGAAATGGCGCTCTTCGCCGACCTCAAGGCGCGCCGGGTGGGCGATGTGCTCACAGTCGTGCTGAACGAGGCGACCACCGCGAGCAAGAACGCGGCCACCACGACCTCGAAGACCTCCGCGGTGACCGACACCGGACCGACGATCTTCGGCAGATCCATCACCACCCACGGCGTGCCGATCCTCGACACGACGCTCTCCGGCTCGCATACATTCGACGGCGAGGGCACCGCGTCGCAAGGCAACAGCTTCGTGGGCGCCCTCACGGTGACCGTCACGGAAGTGCAGAGCAACGGGAACCTGGTCGTCGTCGGCGACAAGACACTCAAGCTCAACCAAGGCGATGAGTTCATTCACATCTCGGGCGTCGTGCGCTCCGCCGACGTGACCACCAACAACACCGTGACGTCCGACAAGATTGCCGACGCGCACATCAGCTACTCCGGTAAAGGCGTCATCGCCAACGCGAACCGCATGGGCTGGCTCACGCGCTTCTTCAACTCCGTCCTGTCGCCGTTCTGAAGTACCGACCCATGCTCAAGCTCATCCGTCGCCTCGCCTTGCTCATCGGCCTCTCCGGCAGCGTCGCCTTGACGGCCGTCGCACCGGCCGCCCATGCCGAACGCATCAAGGACATGGCACAAGTGCAGGGGGTGCGTACCAACCAGCTGGTCGGCTACGGACTGGTGGTGGGTCTCGACGGCACCGGCGATCAGACGAGCCAGGCGCCCTTTACCATCCAGTCGCTCACCAACATGCTGGCGCAGCTCGGGGTGACGGTGCCCGCAAACGTCACGCCGCAGCTCAAGAACGTGGCCGCGGTATCGGTGCATGCCGTGATGCCGGCCTTCGTCAAACCCGGCCAGACCATCGACATCACCGTGAACTCGATCGCCAACGCGAAGAGCTTGCGCGGCGGCTCGCTGCTCGTGACACCGCTGCACGGCCTCGACGGCCAGATCTACGCCATCGCCCAAGGCAACCTGATCGTGAGCGGCTTTGGCGTGCAGGGCAACGACGGATCGAAGCTCACGGTCAACGTGCCAAGCTCGGGCCGCATCCCGAACGGGGCGACGATCGAGAAGTCCGTCCCCACGCAGCTCGCGCAGGGCGATGCCATCATCCTCAACCTGAACGATCCCGACTTCACGACGGCGACCCGGCTCGTTCAGACCGTCAACAAGGGCCTCGGCGACGGCGTCGCGACCATCCTCGATGGCGGGTCGGTACGGGTGCGGGCACCCCTCGACATCACGCAGCGGGTGGCCTTTCTCTCCACGGTCGAGAATCTGGAGATCGATCCGGCGAGCGCGCCGGCGCGGGTCATCATCAACTCACGCACGGGCACTGTCGTGATCAGCAGCAACGTGCGGGTGAGCCCCGCCGCCGTCTCGCACGGCTCTCTGACGGTGAGCATCAAAGAAGAGCAGAAGGTGAGTCAGCCCTCCGCCTTCTCGAGTACCGGAAATACCCAGGTCACCACCGCCTCGACCATCAATGTGGATCAGGGCTCAAATCGGATGTTTCTGTTCAAACCGGGCGTGGAGCTGGAACAAATCGTGCATGCCGTCAATGAGGTCGGCGCTGCGCCCGGCGATCTGGTCGCCATTCTGGAGGCACTCAGGGAGGCGGGCGCACTGCAGGCCGAGCTGATCGTGATTTAGCTTTCAGAGGGTTTCGAATGACTTCCGCGCTGTCCACTTCGCTCTCCCCGCTCGCCGGCGCACCGGATGCCTCGGCGCAGGCCAATACCTATACGGACCTCAACGGCCTCGCGGCGCTCAAGAACGCGCCCGCATCCGCCGCTACGATCAAAGCCGTATCCGAGCAGGTCGAGGCGCTGTTCCTGCAGATGATGCTGAAGAGCATGCGCGATGCGAGCGAGGCCGCGGGCGAGCCGGCGAGCAATGAAACCGGCATGTATCAGGACATGTTCGACAAACAAGTGGCGCTCACCTTGAGCAAGCGTCAAGATCTCGGCATCGCGCGCCTGTTCGAGCGCCAGCTCGGCGCGCGCCCGCCGGCCGCCGGCAAATCCGTGCCGGCGTTGGCGCCCTTGCCGCAATCGCGGCCCGCATCCACCGTCCCCGGCACCAATGCGCAGTCGCGCGCGCCCGCGCCGGCGACCGGCGCGAACATCGCCGAGCACGCCGTCGAGTTCGTGAAGCAGGTGTTGCCGACGATCCGCCAGGCGGCGGCCGCCATCGGCGTCAATCCGCTCGGCCTGCTTGCGCAGGCGGCGCTCGAGACGGGATGGGGCCAGCGCATGCCGCGCACGGCCGACGGCAACTCGAGCCTGAACCTCTTCGGGGTCAAGGCGGGCAGCGAATGGAACGGTGCGCGTGCCGTCGCGGACACCGTGGAGATGAGCGGCGGCGTCGCGCGGCAGCAGCGCACCGCCTTTCGCGCCTACGGCTCAATCGAGGAGAGTGTCGGGGATTTCGCCCGCCTGCTCGCCGCCTCACCGCGCTATCGCGAGGTGGTTGCGGCGGGGTCGAACCCGGCGGCTTACATCCAGAGCATCGCCAGGGCCGGTTATGCCACCGATCCCGAGTACGCGAATAAGTTAAATCAAGTGTTGAACAGCGGCACATTGCGGGCGGCGCTCGGCGCGCGGCTCACCAAGCTTTAGAACCGGCGATGGCTGCCGATATAGCGTGAAGTAAATCTCGGCACCGCGGAGAGAAGAACTTGTCGAGCATATTTGGAATCGACGTATCGGCGCTTCAGGCCTTCCAACAGGCCATTGCGGTGACGAGCAACAATGTCGCCAACGCGAGCACGCCGGGATACGACGAGGAATCGATCGATCTCACGGCTGCGCCGCCCCAGGAGACGGGCGGCGTCGCGATCGGCGCGGGCGTCGTCGTGTCGGGCGTGCAGCGCGCCTACAGCCAGGCCGCGGCGATTCAGCTCAATAATTCTCAGAGCAGCCTCGGCCAGCTCAACGCGTTGCAGAACTACACGAGCCAGATCGACAACCTCTTCGGCACCACGGCGGGCGGGCTGACCACGGCGCTGCAGACCTATTACAGCGGCTGGTCCGCGGTCGCCGATAATCCGACCTCGACTGCCGCCCGGCAGGCGCTCCTTGGAGACGCGAACGCGCTGGCGGCAAACCTCAATTCGACGAGCTCGCAGCTCCAGTCCTTGAATTCCGACGTCAACACGCGGATCACCGCGGACGTCCAGCAGATCAACTCCATCAGCTCGCAGATCTCGAATCTGAACTCCCAGATCACACAAAGCAGCGGTCTCGGGGCGACCCCTAACCAGCTGCTCGATCAGCGCGACCAGCTGGTATCGAGTCTCTCCCAGATCGTGGGCGTCACCACCACGAGCAACAGCGACGGCTCGATCAACGTCTATGTGGGCAACGGACAGCCGCTGGTGCTCGATCAGAACACCTATCAGCTGAGCACCGTCCAGAACCAATTCAACGCCTCGCAGCTCGAGGTCGCGAGCGCCGCCTCCGACGGCAACTCGATCAGCAGCTCCCTCACCTCGGGAGATCTCGGCGGGCTCCTCGCGGCCCGGACGCAGGCCATCAATCCGGCGCTCAACCAGCTCGGGCAGATCGCGACGGCGGTCGTCCAGAGCGCCAATTCGCAGCAAGCCTCGGGGCTCGATTTGAACGGCCAGCTGGGCTCCGCATTGTTCTCCATCGGCGCACCGGTCGCATCGGCCTCGAGTGCGAACACCGATGGCACGACGGCGAGCGTTTCCCTGACGAATGTGGGGGCGCTGACCTCGGACAACTATCTGCTCTCGTATAGCGGCGGCGCGTACACGCTGACCGACGCGAGCACCGGCGCCACGGTGGCACTCACGGGCGCGGGCACGAGCGCGAGTCCCCTCACCGCAAGCTCGGTCGGCTTGTCCATCGTGTTGTCGGCGACGCCGGCCGCGGGAGATCAGTTTCTGATCCAACCGACGGCGCAGGCCGCCTCGACCATCGGCGTCGCACTCAGCGATCCCTCGGGACTCGCGGCGGCGGGCGCCATCCAGACTGCGGCATCCGACAGCAATGCCGGGAGCGGTGCCATCAGTGCCGGCACCGTGCTCGATGCGTCGAACCCGAATCTGCTCGCCAGCACGACCATCCAATTCCTGACGCCGACCACGTATTCGGTGAACGGCGCCGGCAGCTTCGCCTACACCCCGGGCGGGAATATCGCTCTCAACGGCTGGCAGGTGCAGATCAGCGGCGCTCCGGTCACCGGCGATACCTTCACCGTGCAAAGTAACGCGAGCGGCACCGGCGACAACACCAACGCGCTTGCGAACGCGAACCAGCAGACGGCGGGCATCCTCTCGAATGGCACGATCAGCGTGTCGGGTGCGGTGGGCGCATTGATCAGCGGCGCGGGTGCCCAGGCCCAGCAGGTCAACACGGCTCAGACCGCGCAATCGGCCGTGAACACGCAGGCGCAAACCAACGTTCAGTCCGTCACCGGCGTGAATCTCGACCAGGAAGCGGCCAATCTCATGCAATGGCAGCAAGCCTACCAAGCCTCCGCCCAAGCGCTTGCCGTCGCCAACGGCCTGTTCACGAGCTTGCTCGACTCCGTCAACGGCACCTACAGCTGAGGCACGGGAGTACCCATCGATGCGCGTCACACAGAATATGGAACAAGCGCAGTTCTTGAGCGCGCTCAATCAGCTCGAGTCCAGCATCTCCACCACGCAAAACGGCATCTCGACGGGACTGTCGTTTACCACCGCCTCGCAAAATCCGGTCGGGGCGGGGCTTGTCGCCGGCTACAACCAGGTGCTCGCGCAAAGTCAGCAGTACACGGCCAACGGCAACAGCGCGAGCGAGAGCCTCAACATCGAGGACAGCGCGCTCACGCAGTTGCAGAATCAGCTGCAAAGCCTGCGCGACCTCGCGCTCGAGGCGAACAATGCTTCGGAGTCACCGGCCGACCTGAGCGCCATCGCCACCCAGGTGCAGCAGATCCAAGGGAGCCTGCTCGGGATTGCGAATACCCAGGACGGCAGCGGCAACTACATCTTCGCCGGCTATGCGACGCAGACTCAGCCGTTCGCGCAGAGCGCCACCGGCGCGACCTACAGCGGCGATCAAGGGCAGCGCCAGGTGCAGGTAGGCGCCGGCCAGACGGTCGTGGTGGGCGACAACGGAGATCTGGTGTTCAACCAGGTCAAGACCGGCAACGGCACGTTCAACGTCACCGCCGCAAGCTCGAACACCGGCACCGGCATCCTCGGTGCGACCACCGTCACCGACCCGGCGGCCTATGCCGGCGGGACGTATGCCATCCAATTCACCGCCCCGAATGCCTACCAGGTGGTGAACTCGGGAGGGACGGTGGTCACCTCCGGCACCTACACGAGCGGGCAAGCGATCTCGTTCGCGGGCGTGCAGGTCACGCTATCCGGTCAACCGGCCACCGGCGACTCCTTCGCGATCGCGCCGAGCACCGATCAGAGCGTCTTCACGACGGTGCAGAATCTCGCGAACGCCTTGCAGCAGAGCACCGCCACGCCGGCCGGGCAGGCACAGCTCAACAATTCCATCGTGAGCGCCATCAACGGCATCGACCAAGCGCTCGACCAGACGCAAACGGTGCAGTCGAGCGTCGGTGCGCGGCTCAACACCATCACGACCGCGCAGTCGGTCGCAACGACTCAGCAGACGCAGCTCCAGCAATCGATCTCGAACCTGCAGAGCCTCGATTACGCGAGCGCCATCACGACCCTCGACTCGCAGAACACGACCTTGAGCGCCGCGATGCAGGCTTACACGCAGACGCAAGGGCTTGTCGCTGTTCAAGTATCCTAGTCAGATGGCGGGGCCCCGGGACCGGCCGGGGCTAGTGGTGATGGCCGCCGGCGCCGTGCACGTGGCCGTGCTCGAGCTCCTCGGCGGTCGCGCTGCGCACCTCGACGACCTCGACGTCGAAATGCAGCGTCTGGTCGGCGAGCGGATGATTGCCATCGAGGGTCACCATGTCGCCCACCACCGTGGTCACGGTGAACACACGCATGCCCTCGTCGGTCTGCGCTTGAAACTGCATGCCCTTCCGGATCTCGCCGGCGCGCTGCAGGGAGCGCTTCGGGACGCGCTGCACCAGCGCCTCGTTCCGCGTGCCATAGCCTTCGGCGGGCGACAGCGACACTGCGACGCGGTTGCCCTGCGTCTTGCCCTCGAGCGCCTTCTCCAGGCCGGCCACGAGATTCCCGTGGCCCTGGATATAGGCGAGCGGCTCGCCGCCCGCGGAGCTGTCGAGCACCTTGCCCTCGTCGTCTTTGAGCGTGTAGTGGATCAGCACCACGCTGTCTGCCGCAATTTGCATCTTGATTCTCCTCTGCGCCGTGGACGGGGCAAGCTTACCTGACTATTTCGCGATTCGTCGCCTCGAGGTCGTAGGCGCCCGCTTTGGTGATGCGCGCCTGCGCCCAATCGCCCACTCGCAGCCCGCCGCCGCCCAGGATGCGCACCACGCCGTCGATCTCGGGCGCATCGCCGATGAGCGGGCGATCGCGACATCGCCCTCGACGCGATCGATGAGCACCTGCAGCGTGCGGCCGACTTTCTTCTTCAGCCGCTTGGCGCTGATCTCCGCCGAGAGCTCCATGAACCGAGCCCGCCGCTCGTGCTTGACCTCGTCGGGCACGGGCGCTTCGTTTCAACGCGTTGGCCGCCGCGCCTTCGACCGGGGAATACTCGAAGCAGCCGACCCGGTCGAGCTGGGCGCTGCGCAGCCAGTCGAGCAGCTGCTCGAGAAGTCCTCTTCGGTTTCACCGGGAAATCCGACGATGAAGGTGCTGCGGATCGCCATGTCCGGCACCGCACGGCGCCACGCCGCGATTCGATCGAGGGTGTTCTCGGCCGCCGCAGGGCGGCGCATCAGCTTCAAGATGCGCTCGCTCGCATGCTGGAAGGGAATGTCGAGGTAGGGCAGCACCCGGCCCTCGGCCATGAGATCGACCACTTGGTCGACGTGCGGGTAGGGATAGACGTAGTGCAGGCGGATCCACACGCGCAGCTCGCCCAACGCCTCGGCCAGATCGTAAAAACGCGTGCGCCGCGCAACGCCGCGCCAGGATTCCTCGGCGTATTTCAAGTCGGCGCCATACGCGCTCGTGTCCTGCGAGATGACCAGGATTTCCTTCACGCCCGCCCGCGCCAGATTTTCCGCCTCGCGCAGCACCTCGCCGATCGGCCGGCTCGCCAGGCGCCCGCGCATCGAGGGAATGATGCAGAAGCTGCAGTGATGGTTGCAGCCCTCGGAGATCTTCAGATAGGCGTAATGGCGCGGCGTGAGCTTCACCCCTTCGGCCGGCATCAGGTCCATAAAGGGCTGATGCTTCGGCGGCAAGTACTCGTGCACCGAGGCGACCACTTCCTCGTAGCGCTGCGGCCCGGTGATCTTCAGCACCTGCGGATGGCGCGCGAGAATCTTCTGCGGCTGCGCTCCGAGACACCCGGTGACGATCACCTTGCCGTTCTCGGCGAGTGCCTCGCCGATCGCCTCGAGCGACTCATCGACCGCGGCATCGATGAAGCCGCAGGTATTCACCACGACCAGATCCGCGGCACGATAGCTCGGCGCGACCTCGTACCCTTCGGCGCGCAGGCGCGTGAGGATGCGTTCCGAGTCGACCAAAGCCTTGGGGCAGCCGAGGCTGACGAAGCCCACTTTGGGCGATTTGCGGGAGGAGGTTTTCAATGGGTGGGGCGGGGCAAAGCCTCATTTTACCTTAAAGGTTCCGCTCGCGGGCCTCGCGGGCTCGAATTCGCACTGTCAAATGCCTGCAGCGCAAAACGTGATGCGGTGCTCTGAAACCCCAAAAAACGCCCGCCATCACCCCTCAAGATCGGCCGGGAGAATCCGATAAACCCTTGGAATGTGATCACCGGTCCGCCCGCTAGGCGGGTGAAGTGAGCACACGGGTAATTGGGGCCTTTCAGGGCCGGAAGATCAACACGGAGCATTCAAATGGCATTAACACTCAACACCAACATCGACTCGGTCGTCGCGCAGAACAATCTGACCGGATCGCAGTCGTTGCTGTCGCAGTCGCTCACGCGTCTGTCCTCGGGTCTGCGCATCAACAGCGCGGCGGACGACGCCGCGGGCCTCGCGATCAGCCAGCAGTTCACCACGCAGATCAACGGCACCAACCAGGCGATCAACAACGCGAACGACGCCGTCTCCGAGGCTCAGACCACGGCCGGCGCGCTCTCGACGATCGTCAACAACCTGCAGAGCATCCGCACGCTCGCCGTCGAGGCCGCAAACGGCTCGAACAGCGCGTCGGATCGCCAGGCGCTCAACAGCCAGGTACAGCAGCAGATCGCGGAAATCACGCAGATCGCGCAGCAGACGACCTTCAACGGTCTCGACGTGCTCAACGGCTCGAGCGGCACCACCGTGTATCAGGTGGGCGCGAACGTGGGCGACACGATTGCCGTCAGTCTGCCGCAGGGCGTCGGCGCCGATCAGATCGGCCAGTACTCGACGGCCACCGGCACCGCGGCCGTCACCAACGCGGCACTCACGGGCGCCCAGGCCGTCAAATCAGGACGGCAGATCGACGGTCATGAGTCGGTCCGACGGCCAACTATGCCAGCGCCACCGCTTATCAGGGCGCACGTCGGCCTACGCCAAAGCGGCCGCCATCAACGCGGCCGGGTCTCAGGGTCTGACGGCGAGCGCTGAACACCAGCGTGACCGACACCGCCGCGTTCAGTCGATTCCGGCGTGTACGAGGGCACGGGCGGCACCGGCGCGACGGCCTCCACGTACAACCTGACCATCAACGGCACCGTGATTTACGGCGGCACCGGCAACGGGCCGTGGGCATCCACCCGACGGGCGCCAGGTCGCGCAGCAGATCAACCTGTACCACCCGGACGACCGGCGTTACAGCGACGGTCAATGCCTCGGGCGAGCTTAGCCTGAGCAACACCGACGGCAGCAACATCGATGCCGTGCAGACGGTCACCCTGGGCGCCGCCGGCAACGGCGTGGGCGCCGCCGCGGGTGCAGGCACGGGTGCGACGGCCACGGTGGCCAGCGCCGGGGGTGTGACCACCTCGGTGCCGTGACCCTCACGGATTCGAATCCGGTGACCATCACCGACGTCGGCACGAATGGCGGCTCGGCGTCCCTGGGATTCACCAGCGGTCAGGCGACCGGCCTGAGCACGACCTCCGCCGGCGCGACGGCGACGCTTGCCAACCAGGACGTGCTGACGGTGGCGGACGCGAACAGCACGATCCCCTCGGTGGACGCGGCGTTGACGACCGTGAGCGCTTTCCAGAGCCAGCTCGGTGCCATCCAGAACCGCTTCACCGCGGCGGTGGGCAACCTGCAATCGACCAGCCAGAACCTCACGCAGTCGCGCAGCACCATCGAGGATGCGAACTTCGCGCAGGAGACGGCGAACTCTGACGCAGGCGCAGGTGTTGGAACAGGCGGGCATCTCGGTGCTGGCGCAAGCCAACCAGCAGCCGCAGCTGATCCTCAAGCTTCTTCGGGTAACAGCCGATAACCCAAGGATGGGTAACCCACGGCCCGGCCGCGTCGACGCGACCGGGCCGCGGCTTCACAAAGGGCCTTCGAGGAGCGCGGACCGATCGATTACTTTGCAGGTGTCATCATGGCGAGCGACGGAAACCCGGTACAGATACCGGTGACAAGCCTCGTGCACGGAAGTCAGGCGCCTACGACAGTGACGTTCCCCGCCGAGCGGCAAAGCTTTGCCGCCGGCCGGCAAGCCTGCGGCCCCTCGGCCGCCGCAGGTGCGCGCTCGGATGCCGCCAACCGCAGCACCGACGTACAGGCGCAGGTCGCGTTCCTCAACAAGTATCTCAACGATTCCGGGTCGGCCGGATCAGTTCCAGCGTCGATCCAAATTCCAATTCGCTCATCCAGGAGGTCAATCCGGCCACGGGCGCGGTCATTGCCGAGTATCCGGCCATCATCGTTCCCGGCGAATTGGCACGAGCCTCGGCATCTCCCGAGCGGTGATCGACGAGCACGATCTACGGGCCGGTCAGCCGCGTTTGGTATGCGGCTTGCTTAAGTCTCCGGGGTGCTCATGCCGATACATCGACTAATCGCGTTTAAGGGCCACCTATGAGCTCAGCCATATTCGTCAGCACCGGAACTCGTCCAGCTCGAACAGCTCGCTGATCACTTCCACGGGCATCGGATCGGGGCTCGATATCAGCGCCATCGTATCCTCCCTGACTTCCGCCTATGGCGCCGCGCAAACGAACGAGCTGTCGGCCGAGCAGACCTCGCTGAATGCCCAGGTATCGGCTTTCGGTACGTTCTCGAGCGCACTCTACACTCTGCAGGCGACGCTCTCGTCACTGGAGACCCCCTCGACGCTCGCGGGTTACGATGCGACGGTCGCGGACAAGACCATCGCCTCGGCCAGCACGAGCTCCGATGCGGCGCCCGGCCAGTACTCGCTCGAAGTGCAGAATCTCGCGACGGCCGCGACGCTCACTTCGGCTCCGGTGGCGAGCGGCGATACACGACGATCGGCACCGGTACGCTCAACGCTCGCGGTCGGCAATGCCTCGACCTCGATCACCATCGACTCGAGCAATGACACCCTATCGGGCATCGCCTCGGCCATCAACGCGGCGCCCAATAATCCCGGCGTAACGGCGAGCGTGATCACCACCACCGCGGGTGCACGGCTGGTGCTGACGGGCACGGCGACCGGTGCCGCCAATGCGATCACGGTGACCCAGTCGGGTGGCGATGGAGGGCTCTCCTCGCTGGTCTACGATCCGGCGAACGGCACGACCAGCCTCACCGATACCCAGGACGCGAAAGACGCGAACTACTTGATCAATGGGTACCCCGCCACGAGCGCGAGCAACGTGGTGAGCGGGGCCATCAGCGGCGTAACGCTCAGCTTGCTCGGGACCTCGGCGGCGGGTACGCCCACGACTGATCACCGTCAGTCCGGATACCTCCGCCGCTTCGACGTCGATCGGCACGTTCGTCACCGCCGTCAACGGCGTGCTGAGCGCCATTCAGAGCCTGACCGGCTACGATGCGAGCACGCAGACGGCCGGTCCGCTGAATGGCAATGCGACGCTCGAATCGTTCCAGAACCAGCTCGAAAACATCCTGGACACGGTCAAGACCGGCAACACGCAAGCGGGTGGCGTCGCTGGCCGACCTCGGCATCACGGCGGATGCCAACAGCGGACAGCTCGATACCAATTCGACCACGCTGGGCAATGCGTTGAGCTCCAACTTGACCGCCGTCGGCAATCTCCTCGGCGGCACTCAGAGGCATCGCCACTCAGATCAATACGCTCATCACCCAGTATTCGGGGCCCGGGCGGCCTGCTCGCCGAGCATCAATCAGGGCTTGCAGTCGAGCTTGAGCAACGTCTCGCAGCAACAAACGGCGCTGCAGGCGGAGCTCGCGACCTACTCGGCCACGCTCACCTCCGAATACAACGCGATGGATACGGCAGTCGCCTCGCTCAAGGAGACCCAGACTTATCTCACCGCCGAGTTCAATCCGAACCAGTCCTCGAGCTCCAGCTCCTCCACCAGCAGCCTGGGCAACGGTACGCTCGGTACCTGAGGCGCGGCGTCATGATGCATTCGCAGCGAGGAGTTGCCCAATACCGCGCCGTATCCGCCCGCGGACGGGTCGAGGATGCGAGTCCGACCCGCATCGTGCAGATCATGTATGAGGAAGTGCTCTCGCAACTCGCCATCGCGCAGGGCTGCATGGAGCGTATTCGCGACAACCTGCCGCTGAGCGAGGTGGTGACCAAGGGTAAGGCGATGAGCAAGGCCATCCGTCTCATCAATCAGCTCAACGTCACGCTCGACATGGAGCGCGGCGGCGAGGTGGCGGCCAATCTGCGCGCCTTGTACGTGTACATCCTGGCGCGACTGACTCTCGCCAACGCGAGCCTCGATGCCGGCATCGTCGGCGAGGCGATTGACCTGCTGCGCAAGGTCAAGAGCGGCTGGGACCAGATCGTCACGGAGAAGCGATGAGCCGGGACGAGGCCGTCGCGGCGCTCAACCGCGCGCTCGAGCTGTCGCACGAATTGATCGCGGTAGCGGATCGCGGCGAGGTGCACGAAGTGCTGCGGCTCGACGCTGAGCGGCTCGTGCTGCTAAAGTCGGCGCGTCATGCCATCGAACCCATGAGCCAGGAAGATCGCACCGTGCTGCGCGCCATCGCCGATCTGAACGCCCGATCCATCGGTCGGATGGAGCACCGCTTTCGCGCCAAGTGCCGCGACATGGATATGCTGGCGGCCGGACGGCGCGCGCTGCGCGCTTACGCCAACACGCGCTAGCTCAAGCGCTCCCATGGCAGAGAAGTTCCTCGGCGAAGGTCTGAAATTCGAGGAACTGCTGCCGATCGAATGGATCGCGGGACCCCTGCCGCGAGGCCTGGAGCTCGCCCGCCTGAATGCGGACAACCATCAGCTCCTCGGTGCCGAATCGACGCTCGATGAGGCGCGGGTCTCCGAGGCGCTCAGCAAGGAGGAGTCGTCCGCCCTGGTGCACGAGCTGCAGCGCCTCGAGTACAAGCTCAATATCTTGTTGAGGCTGACCGCGGACCTCGCGGCCCGTGCGAGCCCGCTGCCCGCACCGCAGCCCGTCGCCTTGAGCGCGCACGGACTGGAATGGGTGGGTGCGCCGGCCTCGCCCCGCGGCAGCACCGGCCTCGTACACCTCTATATCAATCGTGCGCTGCCGCAGCCACTCAAGATTCCCGTCGGTCGTGGTGGACGAGCGCACACGCGACGGCAAACGCGTTGCGCAACTTGAGTTCCGCGATTTGAGCGATGCGGTCATCGACATGCTCGAGAAGCTTATTTTTCGCCATCATCGGCGACTCGTCGCAGGTGCGCGCATCAGCCCTAGCGGTACGTAGAGCGCTTCCCGGGTTTTTTTGCCCGAAGAACCTTAGGGCAAATTTGCGGCATCCCCTTACATCCATTACGGGAGTTTGCCAACTGCTTTCCGCTCACCTTCCTCAGTTAGTATGAGCCGCCTCTCTGGAATTGATTGAGCAAATCCAAGGGGTTAGCAAAGATGCTTAAGACGGAACCCGAGATTTGTGGAGTCCGTCACATTTTCTAACGGGAAGGAGCCCCCGAGAGTGGTCGACGCGAAAGTTATTGTGATGGAACCCTCAGATTCGCAGGCGCGAACCCTAGAGGCCTTACTGAAGTTTTTGGATCTCGCACCCGTTCGCTTCCATGATCTGGCCGAGCTCGGCCGCAAAACCGAAGGTGCCCACGACTGGCTGGCGCTGATCGTCGGCGCCGAGACGATCGAGAAAGAAGGTCCGGAGCTGGTGGCGCGATTGCGCGGGCTGGCGCAGCCGCTCCCCGTCATTTATCTGTCGACCGACGGCCTGCCGAAGATCGCGGAGACCAGCGGCGATCTCGCGTGGCTTCATCTGGAGCTCCCCGTCAAGCAGCGCCGCCTATCGGCGGTCCTCAACCAAGCGCAGAACGTGCGCAACGGCCATCCCACGCAGCCGGGCGCCTTCCGGTTCAGGCCGAGCGGTCAGTCTGCGCCCATGCGCGCGATTCACCGCCTGGTCGAGCAGGTCGCTCCCTACGATACCAACGTGCTGATTCTCGGCGAGTCGGGCACCGGCAAAGAGATGGTCGCGCGCCACGTCCACGAGCTCTCCGAGCCGCGCAGGTCATCCCGTTCGTGCCCGTCAATTGCGGCGCCATCCCGGCAGACCTGCTCGAGAGCGAGCTGTTCGGTCACGAGAAGGGCGCTTTCACGGGCGCGTTGAGCACGCGCGTCGGCCGCTTCGAGTTTGCCGAGGGCGGCACCCTATTCCTCGACGAGATCGGCGACATGTCCCTGCAGATGCAGGTGAAGCTGTTGCGGGTTCTGCAGGAGCGCACCTTCGAGCGCGTGGGCAGCAATCGCACCATCGCCTGCAACGTGCGCATCATCGCGGCGACTCACCGGGATCTCGAGGCGGCCATTCTCGCGGGCCGGTTTCGCGAGGACCTGTTTTACCGCCTGAACGTTTTTCCCGTGCAGATGCCGCCGCTGCGCGAGCGGCTCGACGACCTGCCGATCCTGATCGAGCATCTGGTCTGCCGGCAGGGTCAGAATGCGGGACGGCACATTCGGCTGGACAAGACCGCCATGCAGTGCCTGGCGCGCAACCGCTGGCCTGGTAACGTCCGCGAGCTCGCGAACCTGCTCGAGCGGCTTGCGATTCTGTATCCGGATCAGACCATCAGCGGCGCCGACCTGCCGGAGCGCTACCGCACGGTCGCGGCGTGCGCTCCGACGTCGTGCGCCGCCGTGCCGTCGGCGTTCGTCGGCGACGCGGTGCGCATCGAGCTCATCGACATCGAAGAGACACGCATCGGGCACGCCGACGATGAGCCCGACGGGATGGACGAGGATGGCCCGTGCGGCCGCTTGAGTCGAGCTGTCGGAAAGCGCCGATGAGGCCATCCTGCCGTCGAGAGCGCGTTGAAGAGCGGCGGAATCAATCTCAAGGACCATCTGTCCGCGATCGAGATCGGGCTCATCCGCAAGGCGCTCGAGGAAGCCGACGGCACGGTCGCCGAGGCGGCGCGGCTTCTCAACATGCGCCGGACCACGCTCGTCGAGAAGCTGCGCAAGTACCGGCTCTGCGCCTGACAAAAATTTGACGCTCGCCCCCTGCTGCCCCTTGGCCGAAACATAAGCGGTTGATCGAAAGAGGAAAAGCGGCGAAGGCACAGAAGTTGCTTCGTTCGAGCGCATGGCCGCCACGCCCCTAGACCTCATCGACAATCAGCGCAACGAGCTGCAGGCCGCGTTTCGCGCCTTCGGCTCCGTCTCGGAGCAGCTCTCGGGCGCCTTCGAGGCGCTGCGCCGGCAAGTGGCGCAACTGCGCACCGAGCTCATCGAGGCACACGCCGGCAAGGAGCACCTCGCCGCGCGGCTGTCGGCCCTGATCGAAGGATTGCCGGGCGGCGTGCTGGTGCTCGATGCCCATGGCGAGATCAAGGAGAGAAATCCGGCTGCGGCGACGCTTCTCGGCGAGCCTTTGCTCGGCGAGACGTTCAGCGCGGTGCTTGCGCGCACCGCGGTGCGAAGCGGCGGCATCGGCGAGCATACCGAACTGCGCAACGGCCGATTCGTCAATCTGTCGAGGCGCGATCTGGCTCACGGGGCGAGGTCGTGCTGCTCGCCGACGTCACCGAATCGCACTTGATGAACGTATTTCTGGCGCGTCAGCAGCGGCTCCTGACGATGGGAGAGCTCGCAGCGGGACTTGCACACCAAATTCGCACGCCGCTGGCCGCGGCTTTGCTGTACGCCTCGCAGATGAGCATGCCCGGCCGCGCGGCGGAAGACCTCGCGCGATGCGCCGAGAAAGCGGTCGCGAGCCTGAAGCAGCTGGATCGGCTGGTCAACGACATGCTCGCCTTCGCTCACGGCGGGGCGGCCCGGGAGATCGTGAGCGTGAGCGCGTTGCTCGAGCAGGTCGCTCAGTGGCTGCGCCCGGCGCTGCGCCGGGGCGTGCGGTTGACCATCCGCACCGAGGCGCCGGGTCTCACGGTGCGCGCCAATGCCCCGTCGCTGGTCTCCGCGGTATTGAATCTCGCCACCAATGCCTTGCAGGCCTCCGGCGCAGATCTCGAGCTCGAGCTCCTCGGGCGCCACGCGCCCGGCGGGCGCGCCGAGATCGTGGTGAGCGATGACGGTCCGGGCGTGCCCGCGCCACATTCGTGAGCGCATCTTCGAGCCGTTCTTCACGACCCGTGCGCGCGGCAACGGCATCGGTCTCGCCATCGTCAAGAGCGTCGTGGAGGCCCACGCGGGCGGCGTGCGTCTCGCACCAACACTGCGCGGAGCCACTTTCATCATTGATTTACCCGCCGAGGAATCCGCATGAACATGACCACGGAATCGGTCCTCATCGTCGAGGACGATGCCGCATTGCGCGACGCGCTCACCGATACGCTGCGTGCCGCCGGCATCGCCGCCGTCGCGGCCGCCGATGCGCGCGAGGCGCTGAAGCGCGTCGAGGATCAGGAGATCGCCTTGATCATCTCCGACGTGCAAATGCCGGGCGCGAGCGGCTACGAGCTGCTCGCCGACATCAAGCGGCTGCGCTCGGACTTGCCGGTCGTGCTGATGACGGCCTACGGCACGATCGCTCAAGCGGTCGCGGCCATGCGCGAGGGCGCGACGGACTACATCGTCAAGCCGTTCGACGCGCAGTCGCTCATCGACATGGCGCGCCGGCAGCTCGCCGCACGGGCGGCTCCCGGCGACCTCGTGGCGGCCGATCCGGAGTCCAAGCGCACACTCGCACTCGCTCGCAAAATCGCCGAGAACGACGCGACGGTGCTGATCACCGGAGAAAGCGGCACGGGCAAGGAGGTGTATGCGCGCTACATCCGCGACCACTCCGCGCGCGCCGACAAGCCGTTCGTCGCCATCAATTGCGCGGCGATTCCGGACAACATGCTCGAGGCGACGCTGTTCGGATATGAAAAAGGCGCTTTCACCGGCGCGCTCGCGGCGCACGCCGGCAAGTTCGAGCAGGCTCAAGGCGGCACGCTCCTGCTCGATGAGATCTCCGAGATGGACCTGAATCTTCAGGCGAAGATCCTGCGGGTTCTGCAGGAGCGCGAAGTCGAGCGCCTGGGCAGCAACCGCACCTTGAGCCTCGATGTCCGGCTGATCGCCACCTCCAACCGAAATCTCCCGGACGAGGTCCGCGCAGCGCGCTTTCGTGCCGACCTCTATTACCGTCTGAATGTGATGTCGCTGCGGCTGCCGGCGCTGCGCGAGCGCCGGGGCGACATCCTGCCGCTCGCGCGCCGGGCGATCCAGGCGTGCGCACGCGGCGCGCACGGACCGTTGTCCCTCTCGCCCGACGCGGAGCGCCGTCTCGTCGATTACGACTGGCCGGGGAATGCGCGCGAGCTCACCAACATCGTGCAGCGCGCGGCCTGGCTCGCGAGCGGCGGCCGGATCGACGCGGCGGATCTCGACATGCAGGCACCGGGCACCTGCATCACTCGCGCAAGCGCGGATGCCGCGGCCCCTCAAGATCTCGGTCTCGGCCAGGACCTCAAGGAGCGCGAGCGCGAGCTCATTCTCGCGACGTTGCGGGTGACCGGCGGCAGCCGCAAGCTCGCGGCGGAGCGCCTCGGGATCTCCCCGCGCACCTTGCGGCACAAGCTGCAGCAATTGAAGGCCGCGGGTGTGACGGTACCGCGGCTGCACGCCGAAGACTTCGTGACGGCCTGACGCCATGAGCAGCATGCAAATCCAGCAGGTCCTCGCGGAGATGCGCGCGCTGCAGGCGCGCGCCGCGGGCAGCACGGCCGACATGGCACCTACCGGCACGCAAGCGCCGGATTTCGCGAGCCTGATGAAAGAGTCCGTCAACCGCATCGCCGACATGCAGAACCAGGCGACGGCGCTCGCGGGCGCCTACGAGACGGGCGACAAAAGCGTCGATCTGACGAAGGTGATGCTCGAGGTGCAGAAGGCCGATCTGGCGTTTCGCGCCATGACTCAGGTGCGCAACAAGCTGCTCGATGCGTACACCCAAGTCATGAACATGTCGGTCTGAACTTCGAAAGGATTGATCCATGGCTGACATCGTACCCACGGCCCCGCGCGGCTTGCTCGAAGCGGCCCCCGTGCTCAAGCAGATAGGACTTCTCGCGGGGGTCGCGGCGGCGGTCGCGGCCGCGGTCTGGCTGGTGCTCTGGTCGCAGGGCCAAAACTACACCGTGCTTTACGGCCAACTGTCCGAGCGGGAGAGCGGCCAGGTCATGGATGCGCTCACCGCCGCCGGCATCGAGTACAAGTTGAGCCCGTCGGGGGCGGTCTCCGTGCCCGAGGCGAAGGTGCAGGAGGCGCGCATTCGCCTGGCCAGCCAAGGCCTGCCGCAGAGCGACTCGATGGGCATCGAGATGATTCAAAAGGACTCTCCGCTCGGCACGAGCTCGATGATGGAGAACGCCCGCTACCAATCGGTGCTCGAGACCGAGCTCGGCCGCACCATCATGAAGGTGCAGGGCGTACAGGGTGCCCGCGTGCACCTCGCGCTCCCGAAGCCCTCCGTGTTCTTGCAGGATTCGCACAAGGCCACCGCTTCGGTGATGCTCCAGCTGTATCCGGGGCGGCGCCTCGAGCCGGGCCAGGTCGCCGCCATCGTGCACCTGGTCGCTTCGAGCGTACCGGAGCTCAGCGCCAACGACGTGACCCTGGTGGACCAAGCGGGGTCGCTCCTCAATTCGCCCGACGACAACTCCGAGTCGGCCGTCAGCACGCGACAGCTCGAATACACCCACAAGCTCGAGGAGAGCTACAAGCGGCGCATCGTCGAGCTGCTCGAGCCGCTGGTCGGTGCCGGGCGCGTGCGCGCCACGGTGACCGCCGATCTCGATTTCACCATGACCGAGGAAACGCGCGAGAATTACGATCCGCAAAAGACGGCGATACGCAGCGAGCAGACCAGCAGCGAGACGCGCAAGGGCGGCGATGGCGCGGAAGGCATTCCCGGCGCGCTCAGCAACCAGCCGCCCGGCACCTCGGGTGCACCCGTGATCGCGGGCGCCTCCGCCACGCCCGGCTCGCCGCCCGGCCAGGCGGCCTCGACGGGCAGCGGCCCGTCCTCGAACGCGCAGAAGAGCACCCGCAACTTCGAGGTCGACCGTACGCTCGCCTACATCAAGCAGCCCGTCGGCGCGTTGAAGCGCCTGAGCGTGGGCGTCGTGCTCGATGACTGGCAGAAAGTGGATGAGGACGGGAAGGTCACCTCGCAACCGATGAGCGACGCGGACATCAAGCGCTTCACGCAGCTCGTGCGCGAATCGATCGGCCTCAAGGACGACCGCGGCGATCAGCTCAATGTCCTGAACCAGGCCTTCCGCGGCAGCCCGGCCAACGCACCCGTGGACTCGCTGCCCATCTGGCAGGCACCCTGGGTCTCGCAGGTCGCGAAGCAGGCGGTTGGCGCGGGGCTCGTGTTGCTGGTCGCATTCCTCATCCTGCGCCCGCTCATGAAATCGCTGACGAAGTCATCGCGAAGCGGCCGCGCCGGCGAGGCGGAGGACCGGCTGAGCCTCTCGGGTCAAGACGGCAAGCCCATCAAGCTTCAGCCGAGTTTCGAGCAGCAGATCGCAGCCGCGCGCACTTTGGTCGGGCAGGATCCGAAGCGTGCCGCACAGGTCGTGAAGGATTGGGTCGCCGCCGATGGCTGACAAGCCGGGAGATCTCGCAGGAACGCAGCGCGCTGCCATCCTCCTCATGAGCTTGAGCGAGCAGGACGCCGCCAATGTGCTCAAGCAGCTCGATGCGCGCGAGGTGCAGAAGCTCGGCGTCGCCATGGCCGAGCTCAAGGAGATCTCGCGCGAGCAGATGACCGCGGTGCTCGACACGTTCATCGGCACGGTCGACAGCCGGGCGAACATCGCCTCCGGGTCGCCGGACTACGTGCGCCGCGTGCTCACGCAAGCGGTGGGCAAGCAAAAGACCGACATGCTGCTCGACCGGGTCACGAGCGGGCAGACCGGCCAGGGCATCGAGGCACTGCGCTGGATGGAGGCGAAGGCCGTCGCCCAGATCATCTCGGGCGAGCATCCGCAGATCGCGGCGATCGTGCTTTCGCATCTCGAGCCCGAGCAGTCGGCGAGCGTACTGCCCCTCCTGCCCGAAGACATGCGCACCGAGGTGCTGATGCGGATCGCCTCGCTCAACGAGGTGCCGCAAACCGCGCTCACCGAGCTCGACCAGCTGGTCGAGAAGCAGGCGAACGTCGCTCCGCCCACGCCGCTGCGGCGCATTGGCGGCGCGCGCACCGTCGCCGGGATTCTGAATGCCATGGAGCGCGACAAGAGCGGGGAAGAGCTCGGCAAGATCGAGAAGGCCGACACCTCGATGCATCAGCAGATCAAGGATCTCCTGTTCGTGTTCGACAACTTGCTCCAGGTGGACGACCGCGGCATTCAGGCGCTACTGCGCGAGGTGGGCTCGGATACGCTCGCGATCGCGCTGCGCGGGGCCGAGCCTGAGGTTCAGGAGAAGATCCTGAAGAACATGTCGAAGCGCGCGGCGGAGATTTTGAAGGACGACATGGAGGCGCGCGGTCCGGTGAAGCTCGCCGACGTCGAGGCGGCGCAGAAAGAAATCGTGGTGATCGCGCAGCGTCTCGCCGAGGAAGGCACGATCAGCTTGGGCGGCAAGGGCGCCGGCGAGTTTGTCTAGCCCGTTCACCAAGGCCGGCTCGGCGAATGCCGAGCTGTGGGCGGCGCCCGACGTGGGGAAGACCTCGGGCGCGCCGAAGGCGCCGCTCGCGACCGTGAGCGGACTCGCCGACCTGCAGGCCGAGGCCTACAAGGAGGCCTTCGAGCAGGGGCTGGCCGAGGGCCGGGAGGCGGGCCGCGGCGAGGTCCGGGCCCAAATCGAGCGCCTCGAGGGCATGTTCTACGATCTCACGAAGCCGTTCAAAGAGCTCGACGAGGAGGTGGAGCGCGAGCTCCTGAGCCTCGCGATGGCGCTCGCGCGGCAGATCGTGCGCCGCGAGCTCAAGGCCGATCCTTCGCACATCATCGGCATCATCCGTGAAGCGATTGCGGCATTGCCGGTAGCCGCGCGCGAGGTGCGCGTGCATCTGCATCCGGAAGATGCCGCGGTGGTGCGGGAGAATCTTGCGCCCACCGAGAGCGAGCGCGCCTGGCAAATCGTCGAAGATCCCGTCATGGCGCGCGGCGGGTGCCGGGTCAGCACGACCACATCGCGCGTCGACGCGCGCCTCGAGACGCGTCTCGGCGCGATCTTGAGCGAGCTCATGGGCAACGAGCGCCAGCCGCGGAGCGGCTCGTGACGGGCTCACCCGCCGCGATGGGCAGCCCGCGGTGACTGCCGGGGCGACCAATCGCGCCAAGCCTTGGATCGACTCGCTGGTCCGTGCCCGTGAACGAGTCGCCGGAATCCGTGAGTTCGTGGTGGAAGGTACCTTGAACCGGATGGTCGGCATGACACTCGAGGCGGTGGGCTGCGAGGCGGCCGTCGGCGGCCGCTGTCTCATCGATACCGCCGAGGGCAAGCAGGTCGAGGCCGAGGTGGTGGGCTTCTCCAACGACAAGCTGTTTCTCATGCCGACGGGCGACATCCGCGGCATCATGCCCGGCGCGCGCGTGATTCCGACGCACAGTGCCTCGGAAGTCTCCGTGGGCGAGGAGCTGTTGGGGCGCGTGCTCGATGGCGCCGGCCGGCCGCTGGATGGCGCGGGAGAGCTGCGCTGCACCGATACCGTCTCGCTCACCGGCGAGCCGCTGAACCCGCTCATGCGCCGCGCGATCCGCGATCCGCTCGACGTGGGCGTGCGCTCGATCAACTCGTTGTTGACGGTGGGCGGCGGTCAACGCATCGGCTTGTTCGCGGGATCCGGCGTCGGCAAGTCCGTGCTCCTCGGCATGATGACGCGCTACACCAAGGCCGACGTGACCGTGGTCGGACTCATCGGCGAGCGCGGTCGCGAGGTGCAGGATTTCGTGACCAATACGTTGGGACCGGATGGCATGCGCCGCGCGGTGGTGGTGGCGACGCCGGCAGACAATCCGCCGCTCATGCGCCTGCACGGAGCATGGCTCGCCACCGCGATCGCGGAGTATTTTCGCGACCGCGGATTGAAAGTGCTTCTGCTGCTCGACTCGCTCACCCGGTTTGCCCAGGCGCAGCGCGAGATCGCGCTCGCCATCGGCGAGCCGCCGGCGACCAAGGGATATCCGCCCTCGGTGTTCGCGCGGCTGCCGCAGCTCGTCGAGCGCGCCGGCAACAGCGATCGCGGCGCCGGGCTCCATCACGGCCTTCTACACCGTGCTCGCGGAAGGCGACGATCAGAACGACCCCATTGCCGATGCCGCCCGCGCGATCCTCGATGGCCATATCGTTCTCTCGCGGCGCCTGGCGGAGAGCGGCCTGTATCCGGCAATCGACATCGAGGCCTCCATCAGCCGGGCGATGCACCAGATCGCGACGCGCGATCAGCTCGATCTGGCGATCCGATTCAGGCAGGTGTATTCGACCTATCAGCAGAATCGAGACCTGATCACCGTCGGGGCTTACCGTCGCGGGCAGCGATCCGCGCGTCGACATGGCGGTCGAGCAGTGGCCCAAAATGCAGGAATTCCTGCGGCAGGACATGTATCAGCCGGTGCCGTTCGCCAAGAGCTACGCCGATCTCCAGCAACTCGTGACGCAGTTCTCGGCGCCTGCGGGGGCAACCGGCAGATAGTGTAAAAAGCGATGACGAAATCAAAGCGCTTCGAGCCGATTCAAGAGATTGCATCGAATTCCGCCAATGCGCTGAGCCGTGCCATGGCGGACGCCGGCGCGACGGGTCGCCGAGCTCGAACGCCAGCTGGAACAGCTCGACCGCTACCGGGCGGAATACATGCAGAACTCGTCGGCGAGCGGCGGCGCCATGGATGCGGTAAAGCTGCAGAATTTTCGATCCTTTCTCGAGCGGCTGGGCAGAGGCCAAGCGCCAGCATGTGAAGAACCTCGAGGCGGCTCGCGCCGAGTACGAGAAGCGCCGGACGCTGTGGAGCGAGAAGCGCGTCGAGGCCGAATCACTGGGGCGCGCCGTCGAGCGCTTCCGCAAGGAAGAGCAGGCCGTTGCCGACCGGCGCGAGCAGAGCGAAGGTGACGATGCGGCGATGCGCATCTCGCTCGCGCGCCGCGACTGGGGTTGAGTCTCAGTTATAGTGGAAGTCGGCAGAGAAGCTGACATTCGCGACGGTGATTCCCCCGATCGAATTCGAGACGCAGCGTTTATTTCTGAGGCAGTGGCGAGCCTCGGATCGGGAGCCATTTGCGGCACTCAACGAGATCAAGGCAACGGGCGAATTCATCGGCTGCGTAGGGCTGAACATTCCGCGGGAGGACCTGCCGGTATCGCCTTGCGTGGAGATACTGTGGAGACTCGCACGGGCGTATTGGCGTCAAGGGTTTGCCACCGAAGCGGCACGGGGCGCCTTACGGATTGGATTCGAGGTCCTCAATCTGCCTGAGATCGTGGCGTTCACCGTACCCACCAACACGCGGTCGCGCGCCGTCATGCAGCGTCTGGGCATGCAAATGGACGCGGCCACGTTCGAGCATCCCGGCGTCCCAGAGGGGCACGCACTGCGGACGCACTGCAATTATCGGTTATCGCGGAGCGGCTGGTTCGAGCGGAACCGCAACCTCTCGCCGTAGCCCGGTCGGTTGGAAGAGCCGCGGTGACGCGGCGATTGCAGTCGCCTGAATATTCCCGTCAGGATTCGGCGCGCGGCGTGGAAGCCCGTCGCTCCCGGAGCAGCGCTTTGACGTGCCGATGCGCGAGTACGGGCACGTACGTCTTGATGCGCGCCGTTTTTTCCAGCTTTTCGCGTTCGCGGCTGTAGATTTTGTGAATGAGCTCGGGCGGCATATCGGTTTCGCGCGCCAGGCTCGCCATTTCCGCATCGGTAGGACGGACGGCGGATCGTTCATTCATCGCTGAAGCTTCAGTTTCCATGCCCTCAATTTTAGCCGCGAGTCTCTATCCAGGCTCCTTTTCCTGCCAAACTTGCCAAGCGGGGCTTCAGCTGGGTCAAAAGCGCTGCGGCGCATCGTGCGGCTCTTTAGGTGTGCTACCGCACAGAGCGGCCGGCGGGTTGGTGCAACGATTGTAAAAAATCCGCACTGAGGAGCCGATCGGTGGCCAGTCAAACCCAACGCCAGGTTCTCATCGAAATGCAGTGGGAATCCTTGGCAATGTCGCGGAAGGACTGGCGCGAAAGCGCGGCCGATATCGAACACTCGGAAAGCAATATCCGGCAGTGGATGGCGTACTTGCCCGAGGATTGCATCCAGACGATGGTTTTGATGGGCTGGGACATCACGACCTGACCGTAAGCCCCTCGCAGAGCTTGAAGGATCCCCCGCGGGTCACGGGCGCTGCGAGTCGGTCAATGATTCTCCCCGGTGATCGCGCGTTTGCACCGGTAGGCGGTTCCCTTCGGGGGATCCACGTCACCTGTGAGCAGGATCGTGTCGCCGCCGAGCCCCGCCGCTTGATTGCGCATCTCCTGGCGCTCATCTCTGACGTAATTCGTATCCGCCAGCCCGACGACGTTGCCGAGCGCAGTACACGATGCTACATCGGCCTCTTTGTGAGTCAGAGTCACTCCTTCTGCACCCGGCTCCGACGGAACGCTCACGCTGCACCCGGCGGACAGCAGACATAGGGCCCACGGCAAGGCAAGGTTGCGATTCGGCATGGGCCTCCTTATTTAATCAGGAAATTGTCTTTACCAGGCTGCGAGGACGTGCCTTGCTCGTTGGCGTTTGCTGACTCGTTATTCTCAGCGGGAACGAAATTTTGGACAACGAGGTAGATAGGCGACGGCCAATTTTACCCTTTCGATAGGCGGCCCTCATCTCCGTTTCCCCCTTGATTTGTTGCCGGTGCAACCCCGGGGCAGTTTGCGTCGATCGTTGGGTGCGTTCTCGCCTGCCTTGATATGCTGATTCGATGCAACCGTTCATTTCCTGCTAGGCGGCACTCATGCGCGCCGCCATCTTCGATATCGATGGAACGCTGCTCGATTCCTACGGAGTCGATAATTCCATGTACGCCGACGCGGTTCGGTCGGCGCTCGGGGCGGTGATTATTCGAGACGCCTGGGAAAAGTACGCGCGTGTGACGGACACCGGCGTGCTCGCTAATATATGCAGCGACAACGCCTTGGTCTATGACGGCTCGGTATCGACGGCCGTCATGAATGTCTACTTGGGCTTCCTCCGATCCCATATGGAAGCCAAGGGACCTTACCGCGAGATCCCGGGGGCGCTGCAGTATCTGAATACGCTTCGAGGAAGCCCTGACGTGCGCGTTGCATACGCAACCGGGGGCTGGAGGACGACGGCGGAGCATAAGCTCACAAGCGCCGGCTTTCCCCTCGAAGGGATTCCGCTGGCGAGCGCTGATGACTACCAAGATCGCACGCAGATCATGCTGCATGCACTCATCCAGCTGCAGGGACCGTTTGCCTCCGTGACGTACTTTGGTGACGGGCCGTGGGATAGGGCGGCTGCGGCGCACCTGGGCTGGGAATTCGTGGCGGTGGGGCCGAAGCTGGGTGGACTCTCGGATTTCGGCGCCGTGCCGACTGACCACGAGCGGTCACGAAGGGATGAAGCGTGACGGAAGAGAACCCCACCGCGGCGGAGGACGATCCGGCGAAGACACCCATCGAGGTGCCGCATGCCGCCCTCGATCAGGATTTGCTGCGCGCGGTGATCGAGTCCTTCGTGCTGCGCGAAGGCACCGACTACGGCGAGCGCGAGCTCGGGCTCGAGGACAAAGTGAGGCGTGTGCATCGGCTGCTCGAGCGCGGTGATGCGCGCATCGTCTTCGACCCGAGTACCGAGAGCGTCGACATCGTGACCAAGGACCGCCGTGCCTGATCCGCGTGTGGATCCGGTGGTGATCGCCGGCCATGAAGCCCGATTCGGCGGCGACGGACGGCTGCAGCCCTGGATTTCGTGGCGCGAGGCGCTCGCCCGGGAAATGACGTTCTATCGCTCGTGTCCGAGCGACCGCGGCTACCCGCGCTTCGCCTACGTGACGTTTCTCGATGCACGCTGGAACCCGCATGCGGATCGCACGGACACCATTCCGGCGACGCAGAGTGGCATGGGCATCATCTCCTATCTGAAATACGCCGCCCGGCACCCGGAGTCGGCGGGCTTCTGTCTCGAGACCGCGCGCGGTCTCGGAAACTATCTGGTGCGTGAAGCGCGCACGCCCGAGGAGGGGCACTATCCTGCGTTTACGCGCTCCACGGGCAAGCGCGATCGATTTCCGCTCGCCTCGGATTGCGGCTCGCAAGGCGACCGGCCGTTCGAGATCGAGCCGGACAAGGGCGGTATCGCAGGATATGCACTCTCCGTACTGTTCGATGCCACCGGCGATCAGACCTACCTCGAGCAGGCGCTACACAATGCGCGCGTGCTCGCGGCCAACCAGGGGACGGGCGACTCGGCGCGATCGCCCTGGCCGTTTCGGGCCGATTACCGAAGCGGCGACGGGCGGGGATCGGTGTCCGGGAATATGACCTACATCCTGCGCCTGTACGACGAGATGCTGGCGAAGGGCCATGCCGAGTTCGCCGCAGCACGGGGGTCGCTCTGGGACTGGATCCTGCACTATCAGATTCCAAGCGCCGCGGGTGACGGCGCCCTATTCGCACAGTTCTTCGAGGACCACGAGACGCCCACGAACCGGACCGCATGGGCGCCGCTGAATCTCGCGCGCTATCTGCTCGAGAAGAAGGAGCGCCTGGACGCCGGCTGGCGCAATCACTGCGGCACGCTCGTTGATTTCGTGCGGCGAACGTTCACGCACCGGGAATTCGGCGTGCTCGTCTGTCACGAGCAGGACGAGGACAAGCAAGCCTGGGGCGGCGCGGTGTCGACGTACGGCGCCGTGCTTGCAGCCTATGCGAAAGCGGTCGGCGCCGCGGACCTCGCGAGCGAGGCGCGGCAGGCGCTCGATTTTCTACTTTATTGCATCGACGCCGAAGGCCGGCCGCGGGACCTGTTCTCGAATCCTCAGCCCGGCGGCTGGCAGGAGGATGCGCACACCGACGTGATCCATAACTTCATGGATGCGATCGAAACCTTTCCCGAGTGGGACGAGTGACACCGTCGCAGGCCAATCGCCAGTCTATCGGGTTGCCGGGGGAGACGCCCGCGGTACGCGGGCTCCGCCCTGGCACGTGATTTGCTATCTCTTCGACATGAACTCCTCAATCCTCGCCCTCAGGGCTCCCATCGCCCCTGTGCCGCCGCCGGCCGTTGCACACGAGAATACCCAGACCGCTTCCCCGGGGACGAATCCGGCCTCCGGTGGCTCGGCTCCACAGGATTTCGCGGGGGCATTGAATGACGCCTCCACCAAGCCGGGAAAGAAGAGCGAGTCGACGAAGACGTCTCCGGGCAGACCCGCTTCCGGCAAGCGCGGCACCTCGTTGCCGCCCACCGGCAGTACGCCGCCGCCTGCCGCCGCGGCTCCGCCCGGCGCGCAAGTCGCCGGCGTGGCCGCGCTGCCGGCCGGCACCGCGCCGGTCATGGGCGCACCGGTGACGCCTTCTTCCTTGGATGCCGATGAGCGCGACTCGGCGAGTCCGTCGGTCGGCGGCGTTGCGGCGCCGAGCGCCGGAGCTTCCGAATCGACCGGCGATACCCCCGCGAGCGGAATCGCCGGCGCAGCCTCGGGTGCGAGCAGGGTCGTCGCCGGCTCGAGCACCGCCCCTGCGACTGCCGCACCGGTCGCCGGTGTGACCTCCGCGAACGTCTCGAGCCTCGCAGCAGCGGGCGCTGCGGAAGCCGGCGCCGTGCAAACCGGTGCTTCGCAAACCGGCGCCGCATCGGCGGTAGATCCGGCGGCCAGCCGGGCCGCGCCATCGGCTGCGCTGCCCAAGTCGCCCGCCGCCGCAACATCGATGGCAACGGCGGTCGCCGCGAGCGCGCCCGGCGGAAAATCGGCCCTCGTCAGGACTCCGGCAGACGCGGCGGCGCCGACCGCGAGCCGGACGAGCACGCCGTCATCATCCGGTACCTTCGCCCAAGCATCGCCGGCCGACGCCTCGGATACCGATCCGCCAGCGCTCGCCGACAGCTCGCTCGTGAATCTCGCGCTCGCCGAGGGCTCTGACGCGACGGGATCCACGGCGCTGCAGGCGGCCGCCTCATCGGCTGCGGCCGCATCGACCTCCGCGGCTCCGGTCACCGTGGCCGCGGCTGCCTCGCCCTTCGCCGCCCTACAGGTGTCATTGATGCCCACGGCGACAAGCGGTCCCGACTCCGCATCTTCCGCGCTGAATGCGACCGGGCTTGCCGGCTCGAGCCGAGGTCTCGCTCGCGAGCGGCGCTGCGATCAGCAGGGGCACGGCGGGGCCACCGATGGCGGAGCCGGTTCCGGTTCCTTCGCCAACGGCGATGGAACGGCCGCACTTCAGCAATTGACCACCGCTCCCGCTGCCTCGAGCGATGCGGCCTCTGCGCCCACGGTGCACATCAAAGCCGAGGTCGACAGCTCCGATTTTCCGCAGGGACTCGCGGACAAGGTATCGTTCGCCGTCGACAACGGCTGGAGCAGTGCGAAGCTCTCGGTGAATCCGCCGCAGCTCGGGCCGATCGAGCTGCAGATCGCGGTCCAGGGCGAGCACGCGCAGGTGGCGATGAGTACGCACAGCGCCGTCACGCGCGAAGCGCTCGAATCGAGCGTACCGAAGTTGCGCGACATGCTGAGCTCGCAGGGATTCACTCAGGTGAGCGTGGACATTTCGCAGCGCTCATTTCAGGAGCGCTCTGCACCCTCGCAACCCTATGTCTGGACGCCGGGCTCGTCCGCGGCCACCGCCGCCGCATCCTCGTCCACGGAGAAGGTCTCCCGTCTGCCGACCGGCATGCTCGACACGTACGCCTGAGCTCACGCGCGAAGGCGCCGCGCTCGTTCCGGTCTCATTCAGGCCATGCCGCCGTTGATCGAGATGATCTGTCCGGTGATGTAGCCCGCCTCCGCAGAGGCGAGATAGGCCACGAGACTCGCGACCTCCTCCGCGGTGCCCGCCCGGCGCATCGGCACGAGCGTCTCGATCGTCGCCGCGTCGAACACCGGGGTGCTCATGCCGCTCGCGATGATGCCGGGAGCGACCGCGTTCACCGTCACGCCGCGCCGCGCGACTTCCAGGCTCAGCGCTTTCGTGGCGGCATTCAGTGCGCCTTTCGCCGCGGCGTAATTCACCTGACCGCGATTGCCCATGAGAGCCGCCACGGAGGAGATGCTCACGATCCGGCCCCAACGGGTGCGAATCATCGGCAGCATCAGCGGTTGCGTGACGTTGTAGAACCCTTTGAGCGCGACGTCGATCACGCTTTGCCACTGCACGGCGCTCATGCCCGGGAAGGGCGCATCCTCGTGGATCCCGGCGTTGTTGACCGAGAATCTGGATCGGCGCCTGTTCGAGGATGCGCTCGAGCGCCTGCTTCGAGGCTTGTGCATCGGTGACATCGAAGCACACCGCGCGCGCCTCGCCGCCGGCGGCGCCGATCTCGCGGGCGAGGGCTTCCGCCGCGGCCGCGTTGCGGTTCGCATGCACATGGACGAAGTGGCCGGCCGCGCCGAGGCGCCGGCAGATGGCGGCGCCCAAGGCGCCGCTCCCGCCCGTCACCAACGCGCTCACTTTCGGTTCGCTCATTGGGACCACCGGCCTTGCGCGTCGAGCACGACCGTCGCGCGCCCGGTCATCAACGGCGCGTCCGAAGAGCGCAGCTCGAACTCGTACACGGCGGTGCGCTCGTCACCCGCAATTCTCGTCGCCTCGCAAATGAGATCCGCCTGCACCTCATCGAGCCGTGCCGCGTACATCCGTACGCTGCGCACCCCGGCGAGGAGCCCCGCGCGCGGCCGGGTGCTCGCGGCCTCGGCGCCGAGCGCGCCGTGGACCGCCATGGTCTGCGCGGCGATCTCGATTCCGCAGGCGATGCCCAGGCGCCCATGCGAGCGCAATGGATGATCCACGGCCGGGTGGCCGCGGCTCGCGCAGCAGATGCGATCGTCTTGCCAGCGGATGACTTCGTCGAGGAGGCACATGCGGCCCTGGTGCGGGATGTGGGATTCGATCCAGTTGCGATTCAGGCGCATGGCTCGACGTCCACGGACACGCTCAATCCGTCGAGATACTCGACGACGGTGCTCGCGCGCCCGCCGCGGGCGATGTGCCGCAGCAGAGGAATCGCACGGGCGGCGGGAATCGTGCTGCGCATCTCCTCGAGCTCCCGATCGGCGAGACGCTCGGCAGGCTCATCCGAAAGCCGCGCCTCGATCCTTGCGAGGGCGCCGCTTTCCGGCCGCGGCGTCAACACGATCGCGATGCCGAACGCATCGGGCAGCGGACGCTTCGTGCGCATCGGCTCCGGATAGTCCGTGTCGTAGGCCACCAGCAAGATCCGCTCCTCGTCCACCGTTGCCTGTGCGAGCGCCTCGAGCAATCCGGCGCCGAAGCTGCCGTCGAACGCGCACAGCACGGTCGAGGGCTGCATGGCGCCGGTCGCGATGCTCCAATAGCCGGCGGCCGCATTGTGCACGGAATTTGAGAAGCGGGTCGGCGAGATCTCGCGCACGGGCTCGGCGAGCGCCTCGCAGATATCGTGGCAATTCTGCCCATCGCCCGTCGATGAGGAGAATACGCCGCGCAGCCGCGAGGGCTCCGCGCCGGCACGCGCCGTGGCCTCGACCGCGACGGCGAGCGCGAGCTTCACGACGCGTCCGGTGCGGCGCCGCTCCGTCGGCGGCAGCAAGAAAGGCGGCGGCAGCACCGTGGGGGCGCGCCGGTACGGGATTTCACCGCGCAGCACCGCCCGGCCGCTGGGCCAGCCGTCAAGCCCGGGGCCGAGCATGCCGATGCCTGTGACGTAAGCGGCGAGCTTCATCCGGCACGCCCGAAGATAAGGCTGCAATTCGTGCCGCCGAATCCGAACGAGTTCGAGAGTACCCGCGCCAGCGGGGCGCCGCGGTTGTGCTGGATGTAGCGCAGGCCGAGCGTCTCGTCGAGGTGCGTCGTGTTGACGCTCCCGGGCATGAATGAATGCCGCAGCGCGAGCGCGGCGATGACGGTCTCGAGCGCTCCGGCGGCGCCGAGGACGTGGCCGGTCGCGCCCTTGGTCGAGCTCGCGGGCGTCGAAGTGCCGAATACCCGCGTCACCGCCCGGCTCTCCGACCGATCGTTGCTCGGCGTGCCGGTGCCATGCAGATTGATGTAGTCGATGGCACCGGGCTCGAGCCCGGCGGCGAGGAGTGCGGCCTCCATGGCGCGCTGAGCGCCCAGCCCTTCGGGATGCGGGGCCGACATGTGATGGGCATCGTTCGATTCGCCCGCACCCAGCAGCAGGATAGCGTCGCTTGCCGACCGGCTCGACACGCGCTCGAGCAGCACAAATGCGGCGGCTTCGCCGATGGAAATGCCATCGCGCGCGACGTCGAACGGGCGGCAGGGCGCCGAGGAGCAGAGCTGCAAGGAATGAAACCCGTACAGCGTGGTGAGGCAGAGCGAATCGACTCCGCCGACCACCGCGGCGTCGATGAGGTCCGACTCGATCATGCGTTGCGCCGATGCGAATACCTTGGCGCTCGACGCGCACGCGCACGACACGACCATGGCAGGCCCCCGAAGATCGAGGCGGCGCCGCACGTAGTCGGCAAGCGAATAGGAGTTATGCGTGGCGGCGTATTCGAAGTCGTCGGGCAGTGCGCCCGAGGCCGGGTCGCGGCGGCGGTAGGCGAGCTCGGTCTGAAGGATCCCCGCGGTGCTCGTGCCGAGAAACACACCGACCCGCTTGCAGCCCCAGCGGCTCGCGGCTTCGGCGACGGCGTCGCCAAAGCCATCCTGCCCGAGTCCGAGCTCGGCGAGCCGGTTGTTCCGGCAATCGAACCGGCGCAGCTCGCGAGGCAGCTCCTCGGCGTCGACGCCCGGCACTTCGCCGATGTAGGTATCGAGATCGACGGTCTCGAACCGGCATTTCGCGAGTCCACTGCGCTCGGCGATGAGCGCGTCCCGTGTTTGCTCGACGCCCCGGCCCAGGCAGCTCGTGGCCGTGAAGGTTGCGAGCACCAGCGGCGTCATTGAAGCGCCGAGCGCAAGGTGACGGGCCGCAGTTGCAGGCGGGTGAAATCCTCGAGCAAGCGAGGCAGCACCTCGACGATCACCGGCGTGCCGGTGCGTCCGAGTGCCGCATGGCCGTCATGCAGCAGCAGGATGTCGCCGCGGGCGAGCGATCGGCTCAAGCGTCGATGGACATCGGCCGCGTCGGCGTTGACGGTGTCGAAGCCGCGCCGCGTCCAGCTTGCGAGCTGCAGACCGAGCCGACTCAAGATGGGATCGAGAAAGGGGTTGCGCAGTCCGGCGGGCGCTCTGAAGAAGCGCGGAACCTCGCCGGTGACCCGCGCGATGCTCTGCTGCGCCGCCTCGATTTCCACGGCCATGCGCCGGGGGCCGAGCAGTGAGAACGAATGCCGGTGATGTTCCGAGTGATTCTCGACGCTGTGACCACACCGCACGATCTCTCGCGCAAGGTCCGGATAGCGCCTCACCCGCTCGCCGACGCAGAAGAAACTCGCCCGGACGCCGGATGCTTGGAGCACCTCGAGCACCTGCGGCGTCACCTGCGGATCGGGTCCATCGTCGATCGTGAGGGCGATTTCGTTCCGCTCGGCACTCTGCACAGGCAGGCGGGTCCAGTTCGAGCCCAGCCACCGGCTGCGAGGCCAGAGTCCGGCCGCGGTGATGAAGGCATGATCGAGCACCACGGCGCCGAGCGTCCATGGCCACAGCGGCGGGCGGGCGAGCGTCGCCGCCGCGGCTCCCAAGTGCAGCGCGACGGACCCGTACAGGAGCGGCGATGCCGCCCCCCAGCCGTGCTTGACCACTCGACTCATAGCCATCTCAGATCCAAAAATTGTTGCCACAGGAGCGACCAGGTCGCCCAGTCGTGGCCGCCGTCGATCACGCTCACCGCCTGCGGCGGCAATGCCTGCGCCATCAGGCGGTGCCCCTGGGCGAAGCGATCCCCGCCGCCGTATCCGAGGTAAACCGGCCGCCGCTCGAGACCGAGTGCCTGAATGAATCGCCATATTCGGCGTTCTTCGTCGGATTCCGCAAGCGGCCCCGCCTGCCAAGCGGCGATACCCGGGGCGCGAGCGATTTCCGCGATCAGTAGGCGGTTGCCGAGGTAGGGGGCCAGCAGGCACAGTCCATCCCAGGGCCCTGCCGCGGTGGCCGCGTAATCCAATGCGAACAAGCCGCCGAGCGAAATACCACCGAGCCAGACCGAGCGGCAACCCGCCTCTCGCGCAGGCTCCACGATATCGCGGGCGAGCCGTCCCAAGGCACCGCGATCGGCCAGATGATCGAGCTCGACGTCGACGAACTCGAGATCGAGGGCGAGATTGCGCCTGCGAACCTCCTCGACGAAGCCGGCGCTGACGAAGTGCTCCGGTGTATCCAGAGCCCCGGGCAGCCACACCACGCGCGTCCTCGCGATTGAATGCTCGCGGCAGGGTCGGAAGATACTACGCATCACCGGTCAGGATCGCGGCGAACACCAGCGCGAGGAAGGCACCCGGTGCGACGGTGGTGCCCAGCGCCTCGAGCACCGGGACACCCGAAAAGGACAGCATGCCGAATCCGACGACGGTGCAGACATTGGCGATGAGCAACGAGGCGAGGGTGAGCGCGCCCGCTTCGCGAGCACGACCGTCGTTGCGGCGATCGAAGAACAGGGCGTAATTGGAGCCGACGGCGACGATCAGCAACATTCCGACGAGGTGCAACAGCGTGAGCTCGACCCCGCAGAGTGCCAGCACGGCGGCGACGGTCAGCACGGACAGCACCAGCGGCGCGAGCACCCGCGCCGCGCGCCGGACCGATCGCAATGCAATCCAGAGGAGCGCGACGATCGCGGCAAGGCCCGCGAGCGAGAGTCGCATGGCTTCGTGCAGGTACTCATCGTAGAGCGCGTCCGACTCGTGCTTCAGATCGAGCACCGTCGTGACCGCGCCGGCAGGCGAGCGCTGCCCCGCGAGCGCGGCACGCAGGGGGGCGAGGTCGATCTCCTTGCCCGGCGCCGCGCGCAGCGGCAGCAGCGCGTTCCAGTGATCTCCTTCGTGCATCAGCAACGCATCAAGTCCGGTGGCGAGCGATGTGCCGGCGAAATCCCCGGTCTCGAGCAAGGGCGCGTGCCGTGCCGTCTCTGCATCCTCGAGAAACGGCGTCAATTGACGGCTGTCGAGCGCGAGTCCCGAGGCCGCGCGATCGAGGTTATCCCGCAACAGGCCGGGCGGCGGCAGGCTCGCGCGCCGCGCCGCCTGCGTTGCGAGGCTCGGCAGATAATCCGAGGGACTGTCGATGCCGCCGATGAGCCGCGACTCGATCGAGGGCGACAGAGCGAGCACCGCGCGCTCGGCCCCTTCGAGCGCCGCCTCGCGGCTCGGTGCGGACACGACCACGAGGTCCAAGGAATTGGGCGCGCCCAAGTCGGCGCGCAACTGCGCGTCGATGCGCTGCTGCTCGGGTGTGGCGGGGCTCAAGCGGGCGAGCTCGTGATTCCACAGGCTCCCTCGCTCGAGCGCGAGCACGCCGAGCGCCATGCCGGCGAGCGCGAGCGCGCAAGCCCAGAGCACCGGTCGCCGAATCCTGCGCGCCGGCGCGAGAAGCGTCTCGATCCGCGTGCCCAGCGGCGAAAGATCCCGGATCTCGAAGCGCTTTGGCAAGAGCTCGGGAAGCACGAACCGCGTGACGGCGGCGGCCGCGAGCAGGCCGCTGATCGAGTAGGCGCCGAGCTGGGCGAGCCCCGGAAATCCCGAGGGCAAAAGCGAGGCGAAGCCACAGATCGAGGTGAGCATCCCGAGGCGCATGGTGGGCCAGAGGCGGCTCTTCCAGGCGGCTCCGACGGCCGCTCCGCGCATTGATTGAATGAAGAAATAGATCGAGTAATCGACCGACTCGCCGATCAAGGTAATGCCGAATCCCAAGGTGATGCCGTGCACGGCACCGAAGATGAGCGCCACGGCTGCGATGCCCGCGACGGCGCCCGTCGCGACCGGCAACAAGCCGAGCAGCAGGGCCGGGAGCGAGCGGTACACGCTCAGCAGGAGGGCGACGATGAGCGCGCTGCTCGCAATCGAGAGGCGCATGGCCGCCCGCTCGATGCTCGTTCGGGAGGCGACGGCAAACACCCCGGGACCGCTCATGCGCAGCACGCTGCCGCGGGCCGCGGCACCGGCCCCGCGCGCCGCCGCGGCAAAGCAGGCACGCACCATGGCGATCGCCCGCTCCTGTGCGTCGGTATCCGACCCGGATGCGAGGGTCTGTGCGACCAGGAGGGCCCGCCGTCCGTCGGCGGACACCCAGATGCCGTCCGCCGTCCGCGGGGCGGGGATGCGCGACAGACGATCGAGGATGTGCAGCGTCTCGCCCGTCGGGTCGTGCGGCACCAGCGACTTGATCAGGAGTCCCTCGGGCGCGGCGAGGTCCGCGAGCGTGTCGCGCATGGCCGCCTCGAGGCCCGCGGCGGTGAAGCGCTCGGGGTCGACCGCATCGCTCAGGAGGTAGCGGTGCGCGAATAGAAACTCGCGATCGCGGTCGGCGGAGATCTCCTCGCCGTTGTTCACTGTGGAGAGCTCCGCATCGGTCCGCAGGCATCGCGCCATGCCGGCGGAGATCGCCGCGCGCGCTTGCGGCTCACCGCCCTCGAGACCGATGAGAATCAGGCGCGAGGCCGGGCCGTCGCGCAGCTGCTCGACCAGCAGGCGCTGCGCCGCCGTCGGGTGTGCGGGCAAAAACGCCGATAGATCCGTGATGTAGCGGGCGTGCAGGGCGAGCGCGCCCGCGGCCACGAGGAAGCAAAGCCAGGCGGCCATGATCCCGGCTTTGCGTGCGCTCACGGCGGGCGATGATCGCGCAGCGTCATCAGCGAGCGATCTCCGTCGGCTTCGAATATCTCGACTCTCGTCAGCGTATCGCCCATCCCGTCGATGCGCACCAGCGACACCGTCTTCGCCACCCGCTCATCGCGCGGCGTCAGCGTTAAACTCCAGCGCGCCATCGTTCCCGCATAACCGACGTCGAACAGACGCTCGAGCGAGCTCAAATCTCCGGCGAGCGTCGCGCGGATACTCTCGATGAAGGGCACGAGCGTCGGATAGGCCTTGAGGTCGAGGGTGCGGGTGCGGCCGCCGCGCTCGATGGTGAGCACGTCGCCGGCCAGCACGAGCGTCTCGCGCTTCGGCTCGATGGCGCGCTTCTCGAGCCGGTCCGGCGCGTCGTAGGTGAGCTCGCCGTAGGATTCGACCGGGCGCTTCAACAGCTTGAGAAAATGCTGCTCGACGTAGCTCACCTCACCATGACGCCGCGCCGCCATCTGGCGCATCAGCTCGCCGAGATCGCCCTGCTGACTCGATGCGAGCGTGCTCCAAAAAGCCAGCGCTCCGATGAAAAGCGGCGGCCGCCTCATGCGATCGAGGGGCCGCTGCGCTCGCGCCAGAAGTCGAAAAAGTTGAACCAGTTGTACGGATCGCTGCGGCAATACCGCTCGAGCAGCGATGCATACCGCTCGACCGCAGTGGCGATCGCCGTCTCGCGCTCCCCCGAGGCGGTCATCGAGAAATCGGCCACGCACTCGAAAACCAGATGATAGCGGTTGCCGCCGCGGTACAAGCCGGCCATGAAATACACCGGGCGGCGCAAGATGGCGGCGGCGCGCATGGGGCCTAAGGGCAGCTGGGCGCGCTCGCCCAGCAAACAGACGGAGTGCAGCGGCTCATCGCTCAAGGTGCGGTCGCCGAGCATACCGACGAAGGCGCCTCGAGCGAGCCGCTCGGCGATGCGCAACATGGCATCGAGCTCCCCGAGAGGAATGATGTCGGCCTTGGCCTGCGAATCGACGGCGGCCATCATGGCATTGATCTTGCGGGCGTTGTGCTCGTACATGGCCATGCTCACCTCGAGCCCCGCCTGCCGCCGGCCGAGGCTTCGGATGATCTCGAAGCTGCCGAGGTGTGCGCCCATGAGAAAGGCTCCCTGGCCCGACTCGAGCTGCGCGCGCATGAGCGCCTCGCCCTCGATGGTGATGTGGAAGCGCTCATATTGCTGCTTCAACAGGTAGATGCGATCGTGGATGCAGGTGGCGAAATAGAGGATTTGTTTGAAGCGGTCGGCAGCCGTCGGGCGCCGGCCCAGCGCAAGCCGCAGGTAGTGCCGCGAGTGCCGCCGCGCGGCGGGGGCGAACAGAAAAAAATACAGGGCGATGCCGTACAAGAGGACCCGGCTCGCGCGCCGGCCGAGCCGCAGCGACAGCGACACCATCAGCCGCAACAGCGCACTGCTGCCGCGCTCGCGATGGCTCAGCCATTCCGCGCGCTCGGAATGAGTCCTATCGAACAGGCGCGCCGGATCAGACGTCATGTCCGGGGTCGTCGTTGAGGCGTGTCAGTGTGCCGGTCACCGCGGGCCGGTCCTCGATGCGCAGCGCAAACCGAATGCTCTTCCCGGTCGATTCGTGCTCCACCCTCAGCGTATCGCCCGGGCGTACGGGCTCGAGGAACTTGGCTGCGCTCAGCTGCCACTCGATGGGGTCGAGCGCCAGTTCCTTCTCGAGGATGCGCAGCAGCTCGTCGAGCAGCACCGCGCCCGGCAGCACGGGCATTCCCGGAAAATGTCCCGCGAAGGCCGGATGATCGACCGCGACGATGAGCGTGTGTGTGCACTTCACGATTGCCTGCGCGGCGCGCGTTTGATGCCGCTCGCGGGCATCGCCCGGTCGGGACGGCGATCGGCGAGCGCCTGCAGCGCCTGCTGGGGCAGCTTGCCGGTCGCGTTGCGCGGCAGCCGCTCGACGATCACCAGCGGACGCGGCAGGAATACCGGATCGAGGCGTCGCCTCAAATGATTCATGAGCTCGGCGGCCGAGAGACTCGGCGCGACGACCGCCGCCGCCAGGCGAGCGATGCCGGTAACGCTTCCCGCATCTCCCTCGCGCAGGAAAAACACGCCGTCCTGCACCCCCGGAATGGCGTTGAGCTGCGCATTCAGATACCCGAACGAGCTGCGCTTGCCGGCCACGTTGACGAGGTCCGCCGTACGGCCGTGAAGAATGAACTCATCGGCGCCGCGCTGCTCGAGGACATCGCAGAGCGCCGTCATTTGCTCGACGTGTCCCCCGTAGGCATACATCTGTCCGTTGTCGGCGCGCAGCCGCACGCCGGGGAGGAGTCTGAAGGCCTCGCACTCGGCGGTGCGGCGCGAGGCGATCTGTCCCGTCTCCGTCGAGCCGTAGATCTCGATGAGCGGGGCTGCGAATCTGCGCTCCGCTTCGCGGGCGAGCTCCTGACTGAGCGGCGCCGTGGCCGATACGATGCGCTCGACGGCCGGCCACTCGGCGCTCTCCGCGAGCAACGTGCGCAGATGGACCGGCGTCGTGACGAGGACGCGGGGCTGCGGTGAGGCGAGAATGGCCGCACGCACATCCGCCGGATAAAACGGCCGCTCGGCAAGAAAGGCATTCTCGCTCGAGCAAGGCGAGCAGCACCGTCGACTCGAAGCCATACATGTGCTGCGGCGGAACGGTGCCGATGATGGTGCTGCGGCCGCCGGGCATGCCGAGCGCGCGTGCCGCATGGCGAATGCAACCGGCCAGCCGACCCCAGGTCTTGCGATAGGGCAGGGGCGTACCGGTCGAGCCGGAGGTGAAGACGATCGCGGCCAGCTGGTCGGAAGGAATACGCGGGGGGCGATAGTCCTCGAGAGGCGCGGCGTCGCGCACCGTCTCGCCGGGATATTGAATGCACGGCAATTCGATGGCGCAGTCGGTGTCATCGGTCAAGCAGAATGCATCGGGCGCGAACTGCGCGAGCTGACGCACCATCTCCGGCGTATGAGTGGAGGGCAGCAGACTCACGCGGCCGGAGATGAGACAGGCGGCAAGACCGACGGCGAACCGGTATCGATCCGCGCAGGCGTTCAGCACGTGCCGGCAGGCCGGCATGACGCCGGCAAGCGCCGTTGCATCGGCGAGGAAGGCGCTCGCCGTGATGGCGCGTCCACCGCGATAGGCCACCACCGTCGCGGCGGTGCGGTGCGCTAGCAGGACCTCGAGCTCCATCGTCGCCACTAGCGACTTGCGAGGAAGAGCCGCATGGTCTCCAGGATGCCGCGGCGCTCGGCCTGCGGCAGCACGCGACGCCGTACGGCGCACTCGAGCGCGAACATGGCGGCGATCAAGGGAAGCGTCACGAAGTTGACGAACTCCGACCACACGGCCAAGGGCGCCGCAGCGTACAGGATCGCGACCATCGCCACGAGGAGCGTGAAGAACACCGTCCATGCGACGGTGATGCGCCGCGTGTAGCGGAGCTCTGCCACGCTCAATGGTCCGTGCAGCGTATCAGCCAATCGCGTGCACAGCGCGACTTCGCCTGCGCGCAAGGAGCGCCCAAATCCGACCGCTAAAAGCCCGTACATCCCGCACTCCTGTAGCAGATAAACAACGGAGAAGTTCTTCTCGAGAAGGGGCCACACATCATACAAGAGGAGCGCGCACAGAGCGGTCGCGAGCGCGGCAACCGGCACCCGCAGGGTTTGCCAGAGCAGGCCGATCAGCACTGCGAGGGGCGGTGCGGCCGCGAGAATGGCCCCCAGCCGGTGTGCACCCTGCGTGTTGCAGTAGTGTGAGAGAGAGGTATAGGCGACGATCAGAATGCAGATCGCTGCCGTCTTCAGGGCGTGCCGGGAGGGCCGCTCACTTGGTTCTCTGTTTCGCAATGTAATCCGCTAAATGCCTCAAAGACCGGAAGATTTTGTGGTTCTCCTGGCTGTCCGCCCGCAGCTGCACGCCGTATCGCTTCGAGACGATGAGCGCGACCTCCAGGATGTCGATGGAATCGAGACCGAGACCGTCGCCGTACAGTGGCGCATCAGGATCGATGTCCGCGGCGGCGATTTCGAGGTTGAGCGCTTGAACGAAGAGCTCGGCGATTTCCCGCTCGAGGGGAACATCTGCCGGCGGCGCCGACTGTTGCAAGAGCGACGCTTTGTCGGACATGGCTGGCACTTACTCTGGGACCGGACTGGAACGGATTTCACCGAAACGCGCTCATTATATCGGTGCGCGAGGTAGCGGCAACCCAACGAGCGAGCAGGAATCCGCCGACTCTGCGACTATGCGTGGGCCATGCAGGCTCCGCACCCCCCGTTGACCACCTATTACCCGGCGGAAGCCGACCGCGCCGGTTGGGTCCGGGGGCTCTTCGACCGCACCGCCGGCGATTACGACCGCATGGAGCGTGCGATGGCCTTCGGCAGCGGGTCGTGGTACCGGCGCCGGGCGCTCGCACGGGCCGGGTTGGTGCCGGGAATGCGGGTGCTGGACATCGGCACCGGTACCGGACTTACCGCGCGACAGGCGGCCGCGCTCGTCGGGCCCTCCGGAACCGTGGTCGGAGTCGACCCCAGCGCCGGCATGATGGAGTGCGCGCAGGTGCCCCCGGGCGTGCAGCTGCTTCGCGGGACCGCCGAGGCCATTCCCGCGCCGGCCGCAACGGCGGACTTCATCTCGATGGGGTATGCCTTGCGTCACGTGGCGGACTTGACGGCAGCTTTCGATGAGTTTTTCCGGGTGCTGGTGCCGGGGGGGCGCTTGCTGCTCCTCGAAATCACGGCACCCGAAAGCCGCCTGCCAAAATTACTGCTCAAAGCCTACCTGCACGGGTTCGTTCCGCGCTTGGCCGGTCTGCTCTGCACCCACCGGGATATGCCGGAATTGATGCGTTACTACTGGGATACGATCGAGGCCTGTGCGCCGCCCCGGATCATCGGCGACGGCCTGCGCGCCGCGGGATTCGTGGAGGTGACCCGTCACGTCGAGCTCGGCATTTTCTCCGAGTATCGCGCCCGCAAGCCCGGCTAACGCCCCGCGGTCGCGTCCCGCGACGCTTTGTAACGCCGCGCGATGAGCACCGGCAGACGCAACGCGAACCCGAGCAGCAGCCGCCAGTGCATCCAGGTGAGCAGGACGTTGTCGCGACCGTAGTGGAAATGGGAGACACCTCCTTCGTCGGGGCGAAAATATTGCACCGCAGCGGGAACATTCATCGGGGTGACGCCGCGCCAACAGAGCCTCACCACCGCCTCGGCGTCGAAATCGAACCGGCGCATCCACCGCTGCCGCTGCATGATCGCGATCAGCGGCGCGATGGGGTAGACGCGAAACCCATAGAGTGAGTCGCCGATGCCGCTCCACAAGGTCTCGAGGTTCGCCCACCAGTTGGAGATTTTGCGGCCTCCGACGCGCACTCTCGGTGCGCTCGAGTCGAATATGGGACAGCCGAGCACCATGGCGCCGGGATTCGCCTGCGAGAGGCGCATGAACTCCGCGATTCGCTGTACGGGATGCTGCCCGTCCGAATCCATGGTCAAGGCATGGGTGTACCCGAGCGCGGCCGCCTCTCGCATACCCCGCAGCACCGCCGCGCCCTTACCGCGGTTCCTATCCATGAGGATGATCTTCAGCCCGGGCTCATGGGCAGACAGCTCGAGTAGCCGCGCGGGCGAATCGTCGGTGCTGCCGTCGATCACGACCCACACCGGATTCCAACTCGCAAGCGCCCGGCGCACCGTGTCGTACACCTTGGGTCCGGGGTTGTAGCTCGGAATGATGACGAGGTGGGTGGCCGAAGCTTGAGTCATGGTGCGGCTTTTGGCAGCCACCGCGATTGCAGCGCACCGTCGAGCTCGGCGCGATAGTACCGGTCGAGCTCCGAGGTGAATGCCGCGACGTCCTCGGGCGGATCGAACCGCTCGCCCAACCGGACGCGATAGACGATGGGCAGCGTGGGGCGGCGGAACAGGGGCCATCCCTTGGATAAAAACGGGGAATCGGTCTCGATGATCAAGGTTTGAACGGGCACGTTCGCGCGCTTGGCGATCAATCCCACGCTCGCCGCGAGCGGGTTGATGGGGAGCGCGCACGTGCGCGTGCCTTCCGGGAACAGCAGCAGCAGGCACCCCGGCTCGAGCAGGTGCGCCACCGAGTCCTTGACCATTTGCAGCGGCGATCTATTCGGCACGTAGCCCGCGAGGCGCGAGCCGGCGCCCAAGAAAACATTTCTGATCAATTCAGCCTTCATCACGCAAACGACATCGGGATGGCGCGTGACGATGAGCAGCGCATCGATCAGCGAGGGATGGTTGGGTGCGAGAATCATCGACGGCGCGCCGCGCAGGGAGTCGATGGCCGAGAGGTCGAGCCGATAAGCGCGCGTGACCGCGAGCGACCATGCGTAGATTCGAAATCCGCGCATGATCCCGCAGCGTCCGACCTTCTTTCCGAGCTTGCGCGGCAGTACGTAGTAAAGCGGCAGGGCGAAGACCGACCAGCTCAGACAGATGACTCCCAGAAGGGCGAGCGAGGTGTAGAGCGCGAAGAACTCATACGCTATTTTTAGGAAACGCGGCACCCGTCCTCAACCCGTCGACGACTCTGCCTCTACCGGGCGGATGTTGACGGCGCGGCGGCGCGCGGCGCGCAGCGATCGACCTAAGTTTGCGAGGGACAGCAGATAGTAGACGCTCTTGAAGGCGCGCAGCGAGCCCCAGATCGGCGTACGGCCGAAGATGTCGCCCGCCAGCACCGAGAGCAGCGCTTCCTGCATGCGCAGCGCGTTGCGTGGGCCCAAGAACAGCTCGCGCATCGTCGGATTGGTGACGCGATAAATGAACCAGGAGAATTGCCTGGGTCCGTGACGCATCACCCGGTCGAAGCGCCTGAGGGCACGGGCCTCGCGCTCGGGGTGGCGGCAGCATTCGTCGATGGTTTGCGCGGCGGCCTCGGCGCTCGTCATGGCGAGCATGACGCCGGAGGAGAACACCGGATCGATGAACGCATAGGCATCGCCCACGAGAAGGTAGTTCGCGCCATGCGAATGATCGCAGGTGTAGGAGTAGTTGCCGGTCGCCTCGACCTCGGTGGTCAAACGCGCGTCGCGCAGCCGCTCGGCGAGCGGTGGACACGACTCGATGGTGGACAGAAAGAACTCGCTCAACGGGACCTTGCGCGTCTTCATGTAGGCGGGCCACACGACCGCCCCGATGCTCGTGTTGCCGTCGGCGAGCGGAATGAACCAGAACCAGCCGTGCTCGAACCAGTAGATGCCGATGTTGCCCGCGCGCCTTCCCGCCTCGCGCCGCGCGCCGGTGAAATGCGCAAACATGGCGGCACTGTTGTGCTTCTTGTTGCGCCGCTTCGCACCGAGCTTCTGCCCGAGAAGCGTGTCGCGGCCCGTCGCATCGATGAGGTAACGCGCCTCGAAACTCAAGCCGGTGCCCGCATCGCCCGTGGCCTCGACGCGCGCGCCGCGCCCGGCGCCGCCCTCGTTCGTGAACACGACCTCGCGCGCACGGCAGCCCTCGATGACGTGTGCGCCTGCCTGCCCGGCGCGGCGGATGAGAATCTCGTCGAACTCGGAGCGGCGCACCTGATAGGCGAGCGCGAGCGATGAGTCCCAGGCGCCCGAGAACTCGAATATCTGATGCCGGCCGTCCGAGGGCGAGGTGAACTCCGCGCCCCACTTCTCCATCCCGATGGCTCGAACCTCGGACGCGACACCCAGCCGCTCGAGCAGCGGAAGATTGGCGGGCAAGAGCGATTCGCCGATGTGGAAACGCGGGTGATGGGACTTCTCGAGCAGCACCACGTCGTAGCCGCGCCGGGCGAGGAGAATCGCCGCGGTCGACCCGGCAGGTCCGCCGCCCATCACCAGCACATCGCAGCGCCGGACGCCCGCCGGCGGGGCGCCGGGCGGCCCTTTCGGGCCGATCGTCTCGGATGTCTCACGCAGCGGGGATGTCAAGGGAGCGCCTCCGGATCTGGTCGCTCAGCTTATCGTGCCGACAAACACGGGTTCAACGTCTGTAAGATATCGTCCATGCACATTTTGATCGTCGAAGATGACGAGGTCGCGCGCGACTATTTGGCGAAGGCGCTGCGGGAAGTGGGGCATACGGTGGACGTGGCGGCCGACGGGCTGGCCGGGCTGCACATGGCATCGTCGATCGCCATCGACGTCGCGATCGTCGACCGGATGCTCCCCAAGCTCGACGGGCTCGCGCTGGTCCAATCGCTGCGCGCCACGGGCCGCAAGCTCCCGGTGCTGATCCTTTCCGCGCTCGGCGAGGTGGACGATCGCATCACCGGGCTGCGTGCCGGCGGCGACGATTATCTCACCAAGCCTTATCATGTCTCGGAATTGCTCGCGCGCATCGATGCGCTCGCGCGCCGCGGCGAATCGGGCAACGCCGAGACCCATGCCAAGTTGAAGCTCGCCGATCTCGAGCTCGACCGGATGACCCGGCGCGTGACCCGCAACGGCAAGAAGATCGAGCTCACGGCGCGCGAGTTCCAGCTGCTCGAGTTCATGATGCGTCACAGTGGCCAGGTGGTCACGCGCACCATGCTTCTCGAAGGCGTGTGGGACTATCACTTCGATCCGCAGACCAACGTGATCGACGTGCACATCAGCCGCTTGCGCCAGGCCATCGACAAGGATTTCGACAAGCCGTTGCTGCATACCGTGCGCGGTGCGGGCTACAGCCTGCGCGAAGACGAATAGTGGGTGTCCGCCGTCGCGGCGTCGAGAGTCCCGATCAGCGCTTCATCGGGATTCTCGACACATCGCCGTTCCGCATCGCCATCGTCTATTCCATCGTGTTCGCCTGCGGCGCGGCGCTCTTGCTCGGCGTCGTCGACTTCGCGGTCTCGCGAGTGGTCGATCGCAGCAGCGATGATCTCATCGATGCGGAGGTCCAGGGCCTGCGCGAGCAGGTGCTCGTTCTGTCGCGCAGCGACTTCATCGAGCTGGTGGAGCAGCGCTCCCAGGATCAGGACGTGCGCGGCGCCGTCTATCTCATGGTGGATCCGCAGCTGCGTCCGGTCGCGGGCAATGTGCCCGCGTGGCCCAAGACGGACTCCGACGACGGCCGTTGGATTCAATTCAAGGCGGCTGTCCCGTTCGGCGACGAGACGCGCGAGCATGAGATGCGCGCGCGCCATTTCAAGCTGCCGGGCGGCTACAACATGCTCGTGGGTCACGACGTGCAGGAGCGCCAGGACGTCAAGAATCTGATGATGCGCGGCCTGATCGCGGCCGTGGTGCTGACGCTGCTGCTCGGGCTCGGCGGCGGGTTCTGGATGGGCCGGCGCATTCTCGCGCAAGCCGGCGCCATCTCGGCCGTCGCGACACAGATCATGCGCGGCGACCTGTCGCAGCGGCTGCCGGTGCGCGACGCGGACGATGAGATCAATACCCTCGCCCGCGAGATCAACACCATGCTCGACCGCATCGAGCAATTGACGCTCGGCATGCGTACGGTGCTCGACAGCGCCGCGCACGATCTGCGCACGCCCTTGAACCGGCTGCAGGCGACGGCCGAGGGCGCCATGAGCCAGGTGACGCCGGGATCCGCCGAGCGGCGGGTGCTCGAGCGGGTCACGACCGAGGTCGATCACATGCGCTCCACCCTCGATGCGCTGCTGCGCATCGCGCTCGCGGAGACCGGTACCGTGGCCCGCGAGCCGGTCGACCTGTCGGAACTGGTCGCGAGCATGGTGGAGCTGTACGCGCCCGTGAGCGAGGAGCGGGGCATCCAGCTCGAGAGCGCGGTCGCGAGCGGAGCGCAGGTGCAGGGCAGCCGGCAGCTGCTCGCGCAGGCGCTCGCGAACCTCTTGGACAATGCCATCAAGTTCACCCCCGACGGCGGCCACATCCGGGTCTGCTCCGCGCGCCTGTCCGCGGGCCCGGAAGTCATCGTCGAGGACGATGGGCCGGGCATACCGGCGGACAAGCGCGAGATCGTGCTCGGCCGGCGCGTGCGTCTCGACGAGGCGCGCAAGGTGCCCGGATCCGGCCTGGGGCTTTCGCTGGTGGCGGCGGTCACGAAGCTCCACGGCGCGCGCCTGATCCTCGACGATGCGGCGCCGGGGTTGCGGGTGTCGTTGCGGTTCTGAGCGTCAAATTCCCGACGGACGCCGGCGGACTGCGCGCGCTGCCGACCGCCACTGCCTCCCGCGTAACAGGCTGAAATATAAGCGCCGGCAGGCGGCAGGCGGGCCATGGCATAGAACTTGCTCCGCTCCGCGTGCGGCATAGGGCCGCGCGAGGAACCCCATGGCCGAGGAAGCCGCCGAAGTCTCCCCACCCCCGTCGAAGAAGTCGGGAGGTGTGCTCGTCAATGCCGTCGTGTCCTTCGTGATGGCGCCTGCTCGCCGTCATCGCGGGCGGCTTCATCAACGCGAAGCTGCATCCGCTCCCGATCTCAAGATGGGCAAGGATGGACTGATCACGGCTGTCGAGCCCGTGGCGGCCGCCGGGCATGGAGGCGAAGGGGAGGGGGGCGGCAAGACCTCGCTCTACTACGCCATCGATCCGCCGATGGTGGTCAATTTCGAGGACGGCTCGGTCGTGCGGTTCCTGCAAATCACCATGGAGGTGATGGCCCACGATCAAAAGGCGATCGACGGGCGTGCAGAAAAACATGCCGCTGATCCGCAACAACCTGCTGCTGCTCATGAGCAACCGGAACTATCAAAGCCTCATGTCGCGCGAAGGCAAGGACAAGCTGCGCGAGGAGGCGCTCGCGGAGATCCGCGCCGTGCTGAAGAAGCAGGGCGGCGGGGACATCGACGATCTGCTGTTCACCAGCTTCGTGGTGCAGTGATGCCGCAGGCCGACGCGCCGGCGGCACGCGCCTCGAACGACATCTCCGAGGAAGAAGTGTCGGCGCTCCTCGAAAAGAGCCCCCCGACGGGGTGCGGCCGTTCGATTTCTCGGCGCATCGGATCAACCGTACTCAGTTGCCGATGCTGCAGACCATCGGCAAGACCTTCGCGGGACGCGCCGCGGGCACTCTGGCCGGACTGGTCGGCCGCCCCGTCGCGGTCGAATTCAGCGCCATCGATTCGATGAGCGACCGCCGACGTTCAGGCCTCGCTCCCGGCGCCCGGAATCGTCGCGGCAGTGCGCTTCAAGCCGCTCGCCGGAGCCGCGTTCATGTGCGTCGAGCCGGCCCTGCTGCTCGCGCTGCTCGATGCATTCTTCGGCGGGCCGGGCGCCCCGCCGCGGACACCCAAGCGGCCGATCTCGGCCGCGGCCCAACGCTTCCTCTCGCTGCTCCTGAAGAGCCTGGGTCCCGATCTTGCCGCCGCCTGGGCGCCGGTATCGGCGATCGAGCTCGAGATCGTAAAGCTCGAGACCAATCCGCATCTCGTGCCGCTCGGACCTCTGCAGGACTCCATGGGCGGTCGTGCGATTCAGCCTGCGAATTCGGAGCGCTCTCGGGCTCGCTCGAGTGGATTCTCTCCGAGGCGCTCCTCGCGCCGATCCGCGAGGCACTCGCCTCGGACGGCGGTAAAGCGCCCGTGCGCACGCAGGAGTCATGGACGCCGGTGCTCGGCGCAGCCCTGCAGGAAGCCGAGGTCGAGATCCGCGCCGTGCTCGCCCAGGCCCGGATCAGCCTGCGCGAGCTGGTGAGCCTGGCGCCGGGCGACATCATTCCGATCGAGGCGCCGCAGGATGTCACGGTCATGGCGGGCGACGTTCCGTTGCGTCACGGCCGATTCGGTGTCTCGCAAGGACGCAATGCATTGAAGATTCTTCCCGGAGGTCCCGCATGAGTGTTTCCGATCCCAAGGCCGCCGGCGTGGCGCGTGCCCAATTCAACGATCTGGGTCCGAAAGGCGCCCCGGCATCCGGGCAGGAGATGAACCTGAATCTCATCCTCGATGTCTCGGTGACGCTCGCGCTCGAGGTCGGGCGTGCGCGCATGTCGGTGCGCGAGCTGCTGCAGCTGGCACCCGGCACGATCGTCGAGCTCGATCGGCTCGCTACCGAGCCGCTCGATGTGCTGGTGAACGGCGTGCGCGTCGCACGCGGCGAAGTGGTGGTCGTCAATGACAAGTTCGGCATCCGCTTGACCGACGTCGTCAGCGCGACCGAGCGCATGGAACGGGCGCGGTGAACGGCATCGCCCAGCCCGCCTCGCCGCTGTCGGTGGGCAGCGTTGCGCAGCTCGCCTTGAGCCTGGCGGCGATCGTCGCCTTCATCCTGGCGGTGAGCTGGGTGCTCAAGCGGCTGAAGCTCGGCAGCTCGCGCAGCCGCGGCGACATCGCCGTCATCGACCAGCTGGCGTTCGGACCGCGCGAGCGCATCGTGCTCGTGCGCGTCGGCGATTCGCAGGTGCTGCTCGGCGTCGGCGCCGGCGTGCTCGTGAGCCTGACGCCGCTCGCTACGCCGGTCGCGGTGGACAACGCGCGGGCGGCCGGGGCCGACGGGGTAGCCTTCGCCGAGCGCCTGCGCGATTTCATGAAGCGCCCCGGAAGCACGCCGTGAGCTCGCGCATCGCGCGTGCGGGGCTCATCGCGCTGAGCCTTTCGTGCCTCTGCGCGGGGGTCGCGCTGGCCGACCCGAGCCTGCCCGCCCTCGCCATCAAGTCGGGCGCGGACGGCGCGCAAACTTATTCGCTCACGTTTCAGGTGCTGATCCTGATGACGGTGCTGACGCTTTTGCCCGCGATATTGCTCGCGATGACCGCGTTCACCCGCATCATCATCGTGCTCTCGATCCTGCGTCAGGCGCTCGGCATGGCGACCACGCCCTCGAATCAGGTGCTCACCGGGCTCGCGCTGTTCCTCACGTTCTTCGTGATGAGCTCGACCATCGATCAGGCGTATAGCGAGGGCATCAAGCCGTACATGGACGGCAAGCTCGCCGGCGAGGTGGCCATCGACAAGACGGTGCAGCCGCTCAAGCGCTTCATGCTCGCACAGACCCGGGAGAACGATCTGCAACTCTTCACGAAGCTCTCCGGCAAGGAGCGGTTCGCGAGTGCCGACGATGTGCCGTTGAGCGTGCTGGTGCCGACCTTCCTCACGAGCGAGCTCAAGACGGCGTTCCAGATCGGCTTCATGGTCTTCATTCCCTTTCTGGTCATCGATCTCGTCGTCGCGAGCGTGCTTGATGTCGATGGGCATGATGATGCTCTCGCCGGTGTTGGTGTCGCTGCCCTTCAAGATCATGCTGTTCGTCGTGGTCGACGGCTGGACGCTGCTCATCGGCACGCTCGCGGGGAGCTTTCACCGATGACGCCGGAGAACGTCATGGATCTCGCGCACTCGACGCTCACCGTGACCGCCATGATCGCGGCGCCTTTGCTGCTGACGGCGCTCGTCACCGGGCTCCTCATCGGCATGCTGCAGGCGGCGACTCAGATCAACGAGGCGACGTTGAGCTTCATTCCGAAGCTCCTGGTGCTCGTGCTGGCGCTGTTCGTCACGGGGCCCTGGATTCTGCGCGTGCTGATCGATTTCACGCGCACTCTGTACTCCAACATTCCGGCGATGATCGGCTGAGCCGCGATGCAGCCCGTCCTGATCAACGCCTCGGACATCTCGCAGTGGGTCGCCCGCATGTGGTGGCCGGTGCTGCGCATCGGCGGGTTCGTGGTGAGCGCACCGATCGCGAGCGAGTCCACCATTCCCCCGCCGGTGAAGATCGCGCTGTCGCTCGGCCTCGCCTTCCTGCTCGCGCCCCTCGCGCCGGTTCCGGCGGCTCTGTCGATCTTCTCGGGCGCCGGGAGTCCTGGCCGCCGTCCAGGAGGTGCTGATCGGCATCGCCATCGGCATGGTGGTGAGGCTCGCCTTCGAGGCCTTGGCATTCGCGGGCCAAAGCATCTCCACGACCATGGGCCTCGGTTTCGCGACCCTCGTGGACCCGCAGCACGGCGCCGAGACACCCGTGCTCGGCCAGTTGTTCACGATATTCGGCACGCTCGCCTACCTGGCGCGTGAACGGTCATCTCGTGCTCATCGGCGCGCTGTCGATGAGCTTCAAGACCCTGCCCATCGGCGGCGCGCACCTCGACCGCAATTTCCTGTGGTCGGTCGCGGTCTGGGGCGCGCGGGTGTTCGAGACGGGATTGCTGGTGGCGCTCCCGGCCGTGATCGCGCTCGTGATCGTGAATCTCGCGCTCGGCGTCGTCACGCGCGCCGCACCGCAGCTCAATCTTTTCGGCATCGGATTCACGATCACCCTGATGTGCGGATTCCTCGTGCTGATCGTCGGCCTCGACGGGCTGATGGTCGGGATCTCGAGCCTCATCGATAGCGCGCTTGCCGCTGCCGCCGATCTCGTGCGCGCTCCCTCGGGGATGGTGCCCTGATGGCCGAGGAAGCAGCCCAGGGCGGGGAACGAACCGAAGAGCCATCGCAGCGACGGCTCCAGGAGGCGCGCGAGCGCGGCCAGGTCCCGCGTTCACGCGAGCTCATGAGCTTCGCAACGATGATCGGCGGCAGTGCGGCCCTGATAGCGACCGGATCGACGCTCGCCGCCCGCATGAGCGAGCTCATGCGGCGTGGCATGTCGCTCGATGCGCAGAGCCTCGTCGATCCGCAATCCATGCTGTCCGCGCTCGGCCGGGCGGCGACGCTCGCGCTCCTCGCGCTGCTGCCCATTTTCGGTTGCCTCGTGGTGCTCGTGCTGCTCGCCGGCGTGGCGCTCGGCGGGTGGAATTTCAGTCCTGCCGCGATGGTGCCCGATTTCACACGCCTGAGTCCCCTCGAGGGAGTGAAGCGCCTCATCGGATTGCGCGGCGTCACGGAGCTCGCCAAGGCACTCCTTAAATTCGTGGTGGTCGGCGGGGTCTGCGCCGCCGTCGTGGTGTGGCTCTTCAAGGATGTGCTGGCGCTCGGGCGCATGGCGCCGCGCGCCGCCATCGGCCGGGGCGCGGGACTTCTATCGTGGGCCTTCGTGTGGCTGTGCGCCTCCCTCGCCCTCATCGCGATCGTCGATGTGCCGCTGCAGCTCTTCCAGTTCAAGCGCGCCCTGCGCATGACCCGGCAGGAAGTGCGCGATGAAGCGAAAGAGCACGACGGCAGCCCGCAAACCAAGCAGCGTATCCGCCAGCTGCAGCAGGCGACGGCACGCCGGCGCATGATGCACAAGGTGCCGACCGCGGACGTCGTGATCGTGAACCCCACGCACTTCGCGGTGGCGTTGAAATACGACCCGAAAAACATGCGGGCCCCGCAGGTGGTCGCCAAGGGCGTCGATCTGGTCGCGCAGAACATTCGCCGCATCGCCGAGGAGCACCGGGTGCCGATCTTCGATTCGCCGAGGCTTGCGCGCGCGCTCTACAAGTCGACCGATCTGAATCGCGAGATCCCCGCCGGCCTGTACATGGCCGTCGCGCAGGTGCTCTCTTACATCTTCAGGATACGCACGCTGAATCCGACTCTGGCGGCGCGCATGGCGCGGCCGGACCCGGCTCTCGGCGATGAGTACGCCGACGTATGAACCGATTTGCCGGCATCATGAGCGAATTCGCCCGCAACGGTCTGGGCGTCCCGATCCTCGTCATGGTGATCCTCGCCATGATGGTGCTGCCGCTGCCGGCATTTCTGCTGGACGTGCTGTTCACGTTCAACATCACCCTGTCGCTCATGGTATTGCTCGGCGTGATTTATGTGCGCCGCGCGCTCGAGTTCGCGAGCTTCCCGACCGTCTTGTTGGGTGCGACCCTGCTTCGCCTCGGCCTCAACGTCGCCTCCACCCGGGTCGTGCTCATCAAAGGCCATACCGGCGCGCACGCCGCGGGACATGTGATCGCGGCCTTCGGGCAATTCGTCGTCGGCGGCAATTATGCCGTGGGCCTCGTGGTCTTCACGGTGCTCGTGATCATCAATTTCGTCGTCATCACCAAGGGTGCGGGCCGCATCTCCGAGGTGAGCGCCCGCTTCACCCTCGATGCCATGCCGGGCCGGCAAATGGCGATCGATGCGGATCTGAACGCCGGCATCATCACCCAGGCCGAGGCGATCGTGCGCCGCCAGGAAGTGCGCGAGGAAGCGGATTTCTACGGCGCGATGGACGGCGCGAGCAAGTTCGTCAGGGGCGATGCCATCGCCGGCATCCTCATCGTGTTCATCAATCTATTCGGCGGCATCCTCATCGGCGCCATGCAGCACGGCATGTCGCTTTCCGATGCCGGCCATACTTACGCGCTCCTGACGATCGGCGACGGATTGGTCGCCCAGATACCGGCGCTGCTGCTGTCGGTCGCGGTCGCCATCCTGGTCACGCGCGTGTCCCGCCCTCACGACATGAGCCAGCAGATCATGAGCCAGGTCTTCGGCCACCCGCGCGCGCTCGGGGTCACCGCGGGCATTCTGGGGCTGCTCGGCATCATTCCCGGCATGCCGAACTTCGTGTTCCTGGCCATGGCCGGTGCCTGTGCCGCCGCCGCTTTTGCGACGGCCAAGCGGCGCGAGGTCGAGAAGGCCGCCGCGGCGGCGCCGCCCAAGCCGGCAGCGGCGCCCACCGAGCAGCGCGAGCTCTCCTGGGATGACGTCGAGACGGTCGATGCGGTCGGACTCGAGGTCGGCTACCGGCTGATTCCGCTCGTCGATCGCGCCCAGGGCGGCGAGCTCATGGGCCGCATCAAGGGCGTGCGCAAGAAGCTCTCCGAAGACCTCGGATTTCTGGTGCAGCCGGTGCACATCCGCGACAACCTGGAGCTCGGCCCGAACTCTTACCGCATCACCATTCTAGGTGCGCCGGTGGGCGAATCCGAGGTTTTCCCGGACCGTGAGCTCGCCATCAACCCGGGACAGGTCTCCGGCACGCTGCCCGGTACGGCGACCAAAGATCCGGCCTTCGGCCTCGATGCGGTGTGGATCGACAAATCGCGGCGCGACCAGGCGCAGGCCCAGGGTTACACGGTGGTCGATGCGGGAAGCGTCATTGCCACCCACTTGAGCCACCTCCTGCAGTCGCACGCCCATGAGCTCCTCGGTCACGAGGAAGTGCAGCAGCTCCTGAACCGGCTCGGCAAGAGCGCGCCGAAGCTCGTCGAGGATCTGGTGCCCAAGATCCTGCCGATGAGCGTCGTCGTCAAAGTGATGCAGCTGCTGCTCCTCGAGCGTGTGCCCATCCGCAACGTGCGCACCATCAGCGAGACGCTGGCGGAGCTCGCCCCCAAGACGCAGGATCCCGCCGCCCTGGTCGCCGCCGTGCGCGTCGCGCTCGGCCGCAGCATCGTGCAGAACATCGGCGGCCTGCGCGATGAGCTGCCGGTCATCACGCTCGATCCATCGCTCGAGCAGGTGCTGCAGGACACGATGGCGGGCGGCGGGGAATCGCCGGGCTTCGAGCCGGGCCTCGCCGACAAGATCCAGCAAACGCTCATCGAACGCGCACGCAAGCAGGAGGCCGCGGGCGAGCCCGCCGTGCTCCTGGTCGCGCCGAAGATCCGCCCGTGGATCGCCCGCCTCATGCGCTACGCCAGCCCGACACTCTCGGTGCTCGCCTACAACGAAATTCCGGAGAGCCGTCGGATCCGCGTGATCTCGGCGGTGGGACGCTGATGAATTGGAATCATGGAGGTCGACGTGAAGATTAAGCGTTACATGGCTCCCAGCATGCGGGTGGCCCTCGATCAGGTGCGCGCCGAGCAAGGCCCCGATGCGGTGATCCTGTCGAGCCGCCGGGTGCAGGAGGGCATCGAGGTCATCGCCGCCGTCGACTACGACGAGGCGCTGATGGCCGGAGCGGCGCGCCAGTTCACGAGCGCCGCCCTGGCCGCTGCGCCGCCCGCCCCACCCGCCGTGCCGGTGCAGCCCGCCGCCCCGCAACCGCCGCGACCCGCGGGTGCCGCACGCGCCGCGCAGCCGGCGCCGCCGCCTCGCGCGGCACCGTCCCGCACCGTTCCCGTGGCGGCCGAAGAGACGCGCCGCGGCTTTGCGAGCATGCAGCGCGAGATCAAGGATCTGCGTTCACTCCTCGAGAGCGAGCTCGCGCAGATCTCCTGGCACGACCGGCGATTTCGCGAGCCGCTGAAAACGCGCGTGCTCGAGGATCTGTCGTCGATGGATATCGCGCCGGACGTGGCGGCGGCGCTTGCTGCGCTCGTGCCCTCGCGCACCAACCTGGACGACCCCTCGAACATTCCGCTTGCGCTGCTGCTCAAGCACTTGCCGGTCGTCGACAAGCTGAGCACCGTGAACCGCGGCATTTTCGCCGTGGTCGGCCCGACAGGCGCCGGCAAGACGACCACGATCGCCAAGCTCGCGGCGCGCTGGACCATGCGCTTCGGCAGTCAGGATCTGGCGCTGGTGAGCACCGATGCCTACCGCATCGGAGCCCGTGAGCAGCTGATGACCTATGCCCGCATCCTCGGCGCCTCCATGCACGCGCCGAACACCGGCAAGGAGCTCGCGCGCGTGCTCGAGAGCCTGAGCTCGAAGAAGCTCGTACTGATCGATACGGCCGGCATGGGACCACGCGACGTCCGCCTGCACGAGCAGCTTGCCTCGCTCAAGGCGGGAGCGGCGCGCGCGCAGTTTCTGCTGGCGCTGCCGGCCCAGGGCGAGGGGCAGGCGCTCGAGGAGATCATCCGGGCATTCGCCCCGGTCTCGCCCGCGGCGTGCATTCTCACCAAGGTGGACGAGGCGGCGAGCCTGGGCGCCGTGATTTCGACCACGTTGCGCCACCGCCTCAAAATTGCCTATCTCTGCAACGGTCAACGGGTGCCCGAGGATCTGCACTCGGCGCACCAGCGCCGTGTGTGGCTGGTGCGCGCCGCGCACAAGCTGACGCAGCGCGCGCCGCGAGGCCGCGACGGCAGCTACTTTGCCCGCAACTTCGGACGAGCCGCCGCCCATGCGTGAACTTACGAATACCCAGGCCGAAAGGCTGCGCGATCTGAACTCGTCCCGGCCGGTGAAGGTCATCGCAGTGACCGGCGGCAAGGGCGGCGTCGGCAAGACCACCGTCTCGACCAATCTCGCCGTGTCCATCGCGGCCGGCGGGCGCGACGTCATGCTGGTCGACGCGGACTTGGGACTCGCCAACGTGGACGTGCACCTCGGGTTGCACACCCGGTTTCATCTGGGCCACGTGGTCGCCGGCCAGTGCGCGCTCGAGGATGCGATCGTCACCGGTCCGCATGGCCTGCAGATCGTGCCCGCCGCATCCGGGGTCAAGCACATGGCGACGCTGTCGGCCGCCGAGCACGCCGGCATCATCCGCGCCTTCAGCGATCTGTATCACCGTGTCGAGCTGCTGATCGTCGATACGGCCGCGGGCCTGTCGGAGAGCGTGCTCACGTTCAGCCAGGCCGCACATCACGTGCTCATCGTGGTTTGCGACGAGCCGGCCTCGATCACGGATGCCTACGCGCTGATCAAGGTGTTGAGCCGCGAGCACGGCGTGCAGCGATTCCAGATCCTTGCCAATCAGACGCGGCGAGCGGGGGAGGGACCCGCGCTCTTCCAGAAGATTTCGCGAGTCTGTGACCGATTTCTCAATGTCTCGCTCGAGTTTGCCGGATCCGTACCGTTTGACGATTACCTGCGGCGATCCGTGCAGCGCCAGACCCCGGTCGTGGAGGCTTACCCCGCGTCTATTTCGTCCATCGCTCTCAAGAATCTCGCATCGAAGGCCGATAAGTGGTCAGCGCCGCAAGGTGCGCGAGGCCACCTGGAGTTCTTCGTCGAACGAATGGTGGGGGCCCGGATCGGTCCTATGACGGTATTGCAATGAGAGCAAGCACACAGTACTCCAGTACGCGCAGGCGAAGCCCGCGCCCGGCGGCCGCGCCTGGGCTCGAGGATCTGCCGCACCAAGAGCTGGTGATCAAGCACGCGGACTTGGTCAAGCGCATCGCCTACCACCTGGTCAGCCGCATGCCGCCCAATGTGGAAGTGGACGACCTGATTCAATCGGGAATGATCGGATTGCTGGACGCGGCCAAGCACTACTCGGCGGACAAAGGCGCGAACTTCGAGACCTACGCGGGCATCAGGATCCGAGGCGCGATGCTCGACGAGGTCCGCAAGTCCGATTGGACACCGCGATCGGTGCATCGAAACATGCGTGAGATGGCGGAGGTGATCCGCAAGATCGAGAACGCCAAGGGCCACGACGCGGCGCCGACGGACATCGCCGAGGCGCTCGGCGTATCGATCGATGAGTATCACAAGCTGGTGCAGGATGCGGCGAGCTGCCGCGTGTTCAGCTTCGATCAGATGAGCTCGGGCGAGGACGAATCGAGCCCCGCCGATCATGCACGCGACGAGCGGCCGGGTCCCTTCGATCACATCGAGGAGGCAGGCTTTCGCGATGCGCTCGCCGCGGCGATCAACGGTCTGCCGGAGCGCGAGAAGCTGGTGCTGTCCCTCTACTACGACGAGGACATGAATCTGCGCGAGATCGGCGAGGTGCTCGAGGTCTCCGAATCGCGGGTCTGTCAGATCCATGGCCAGGCGCTGGTGCGTCTGCGCGCACGCCTTACGGAATGGCTGAGCCCGGCTTGAGCCCATGGACATCCTGAGCCTCATCGGCGTCGTGCTCGGGCTGATCGCCATCATCGGAGGGGCGATCTTGAAGGGCTCGAGCGCCGGTGCGCTCGTCGGGAGCGCCGCCTTCGTCATCGTGGTGGTGGGCACGCTGGCTGCGAGCCTGGTGCAGACGCCGATGTCCACGTTCCTGCGGGCCTGGCGCATCATCTCCTGGGTGTTCAAGCCGCCGGCCGCGGATCCGTCGGCGATGATCGAGAAGATCGTCGAGTGGAGCAACATCGCCCGCAAGCAGGGACTGCTGGGGCTCGAACCCGCGGTCGAGCAGGAACGGGATGAGTTCCTGAAGAAGGGGCTCCAGTCGCTGGTCGACGGCGGCGAGCCCGAGGCCATCCGTTCGAGCATGGAGATCGAGCTCGACACCATGGAGCATTTCGATACCCAGGCCGCCAAGGTGTTCGAGTCGATGGGCATCTACTCCCCGACGCTCGGCATCATCGGCGCGGTCATGGGCCTCATGGCGGTCATGCAGAATCTTGCGGATCCTTCGAAGCTCGGCCATGGCATCGCGGCCGCGTTCGTCGCGACGATCTACGGCATTGCGTTCGCCAACCTCCTCTTTCTGCCGATGAGCAACAAGCTCAAGGCCGTGATCCACGGGCAGATGCAGGTACGGACGATGGTCATCGAGGGGCTCATCGCCATCGCGCAGGGGGAGAATCCGCGCAACATCGAGTCGAAGCTTCAGGGCTACTTCCACCATTGATGCCGAAGGCAGCATGGCTCGCAAGAAAAAGCACGAGGAACACGCAAATCACGAGGCCTGGGCCATTCCCTACGGCGACCTCGTCACCCTGCTGTTCGCCCTGTTCACCGTGATGTACGCCATGTCCTCGGTCAACGAGGGCAAGTTCCGCGTGCTCTCGGATTCGCTCATCGCGGCCTTTAACGGCGCGCCGAAGAGCATGCAGCCGGTCAATATCGGCGAGAAGGAGCCGGGCAAGGGCGGCGAGAAGCCCCTGGTGGGACTGCAGCCGACCGTGCTCATGAAAATCAGGGAACAAAAGCCGCCCATCGGCGGCGAAGGCTCGCCGCGCGGCCCGGAGCTCGAGGCGCCGCAACCGCACGAAGCCCCCGGGGCGCTCATCCGCATGGAGCGCGAGGTGCAAAACGCGATGCAGGCGTTGATCGACGCCAAGCTGGTGACGGTGCGCCGCGAGAGCCTGTGGCTCGAGATCGAGATCAATACCGACATCCTGTTCTCGAGCGGTGTCTCGGATTTCTCACCCGCCGCCGCACCCGTGCTCGACAAGCTCGCCGACGTGCTCAAGCCGTTCCCGAATCCGATCCGCGTCGAGGGCCACACCGACAACCGCCCGATCAAGAACGCCTCCTTTCCGTCCAACTGGGAGCTGTCGGCGGCGCGCGCCGCGAGCGTCGTGCACGAATTCACCAAAGTGGGCGTCGACCCGCTGCGGCTCGAGATCGTGGGCTTCGGCGAGTTTCATCCGCGGCAGACCAATGACACGGTCGAAGGACGCAACGCCAACCGGCGCGTCGCGATCCTGGTGCTCGAGGCGGTAACCGGCAACGATGCGGTCACCGCCCGCGCGAGCGAGCCGATACCGTCCGACACCTCCCCGGGTCCGCAGACGGCGGATGCGGGCGATGCGGCTAATCGGCTATTATGGCGCGTGCCGCCTTCGGAGCTGCCCAAGACAGTGCTGGTCAAGGGCCATGCGAACGAGGGCGAAAACGTACCGGACGCCGGTGCGCCGGCAGCCGCCGAGACGCCGCATCCGCCGAGCCAATGAGGGAAGTCACTCATGAGCGAAGTTGATCGGCTGAGCAATTCGGGTCTTTATCCCGCCTTACCCATCGCGGACAAGCGCAGCAGAAAGGATGGCTCTCCGGGTCAGCCGCCCGCCGACGGCAGGACGGCCGATAAGCGCAGCCCCCCGGCTCCTGCTGCGGCGGACAAAGAAGACAAGGGTCGAGCGCCCAAGTCCCTCATCGATGAGTACGTGTGAGGTCTTAGCTCACCACGCCGTCATTTGCGTTCCGTGCCCGAGCTCGACTACGACACCTGGGTGATCTGCCGCCACCGATTTCCGGCCACGGCCAAGAGCGCGGTGATTACGGTCAATACGACGCTTCGCGAGCGCCTGAGCCTCGCAGACTATCCCTTCCATGTGTCCATCGTGATCGAAGCGGCCGCCCGCTCCCTCGATGCGGCGGGCCGCATCGGCGCGCACGAGACGCAGCACCTTCTCAACTTGAGCCGCGTGATCCGCGAGGGGCTCGATGGCGAGGATCAGCACCTCGTGGCCATCGTGCATGGTGCCGGCGCCCGCACCCTCGAGCTCCATGCGCGCGACGGCGACTCGGTAGCCCGCCGATTGACGGCCCTGAGGAAGGATAAAACCTGGGACAGGCCCTGGCGCTTCGAGGTGCACCGCGATCCCCAGGGCAAGCTCTGCGATGAGTGGTACCGGATCGCCCGGGCCTCGGAGGAGCACCATCTTTCGGTGAATGTGCCGCACGGCTCCGATCATCATCATTTTCTGTTCTGAATCCCCTGTTCTGATCAAACATCAAAGGCTCAACATGCATCGTGCATCCGCAGTGTTTTCGGCCCTCCTGATACTCGCAGCGCCGCTGCGCTCGATCGCCGCTCCGCAATGGATCGACGACAGCAACCGCTACACGCAGATGCTGATCGACGTGCGCTTGGCCCATTCGCCGGAGTACGGCTCCTCGCAGGGGCTTGCGCAGTACGACACCGAGATCAGGAAGCCGACGATCGCCGACGCGCTGGCCGAGCGAGCCGAGCGCGATGCGGTCATCGAGAAGATCAAGATACAGCTGCCGCTCGAGAAGGACCGCAAGGTCGCCGAGGACATGCAGATCCTGATTCACGCCATCGATCTCGATGATCGCGAGCTCGCCCTCAATCTTCGTCTCGACGTCCCCTTCATCAATGCGAGCGAGCAGGTCTTCAGGGGCTTAAGGACGCTCCTCGACGATCAGGTCGCCGCCGAGCGGCGCCCTGCGGCCGTCGTACGGTTGCGCAAGTATGCGGGCATCGAGCCGGGCTACTTGCCGATCACGCAGATCGATCGCGAGCGCGTCGAGGCGCAGATGGCGACGCCCGGCATGAACTATCCGTCGAAGGGCGAGCTCGAAACCGAGCTTGGACGCAACTCGAACTACCTCGACGGGATGGCGGCACTGTTCAAGAAATATCGCCTCACGGGCTGGGAGGACGCGTTCGCCAAGCTCGCGACGCAGCTCACCGACTACGATGCCTGGATCAAAGCGAAGGTATTGCCGAAGGCGCGCACGGATTTCCGCCTGCCGCCCGAGGAGTACGCGCTCGGCTTCGAGCAATACGGGATCGACATCTCCGCCGGCGCAGATCGCCGCGAAGGCGCACGTCGCCTTCAAGGACTATCAGGCCGAGATGGCGCCGATCGCGGCCCGGATAGCGCGCGAGCGCAAGCTGCCCTCGAGCGACTACCGCGCGGTGATCGCGGAGCTCAAGAAATCGCAGATCACCGGCGATGCCATTCTGCCGTTCTATGAAAAGCGGCTGAAGGACATCGAAGCGGTCATCGTCGAGCACAACATCGTGACGCTGCCGGACCGGCCGGCCATCATCCGGCTGGCGAGCGCCGCGGAGACCGTGCAGCAGCCCGCTCCGCACATGAAGCCGCCGCCCCTGCTGCACAACACCGGACAGCGCGGCGAATTCATCCTGCCGCTCAACATACCCTCGGCGAGCGGCGGGGCAGAGGATAAGTATGACGACTTCACGTTCGATGCGGTCGCCTGGACCTTGACCGCGCACGAGGCGCGTCCCGGACATGAGCTGCAGTTCGACTCGATGGTCGAGCACGGCACCTCGATCGCGCGCGCGCAGTACGCCTTCAACTCGACCAACGCCGAAGGCTGGGGGCTCTATTCGGAGTACTTGATCGAGCCGTACATGCCGCCCGAGGGACAGCTCCTTTCTCTCGACCTGCGGTTGCTGCGCGCGGCACGGGCGTTCCTCGATCCGGAGCTGCAGGCGGGCAAGATCAGCCCGCAGGACGCTTATCGCGTGCTGCAGACCGACGTGGTGCTCTCGCACGCCTTTGCGACCGAGGAGGTCGAGCGCTTCACCTTCCGCTCTCCCGGTCAGGCCAACAGCTACTTCTACGGGTACACCCGGCTCCTGGATCTGCGCAAGGAGACCGAGAAATCACTCGGCAAGAAGTTCGACCAGAGGAAGTTCCACGACTTCATCCTCGCGCAGGGTTTGCTGCCGCCGGATCTGCATACGGCGGGCGGTGATGGAGGAGTTCGTGCCCGAGCAGAAGACTCCATAGCATGCAACCGGCGCCTGGCCCGGGCGAGGCGCGCGGACCGGCGGACTTCGACGCGGCGCGCGCGCTGTTCCGGGAATACGCGGCCGATCTGGGCGTCGATCTGTGCTTTCAGGGGTTCGAGAGCGAGCTCGAAAAGTTGCCCGAGCTGTACGGACCTCCGACGGGGAGTCTGCTCCTCGCTCGCGCCGGCGAGCGGTGGGTCGGCTGCGGGGCGCTGCGCCGGCTCACCGGCGGGGTGTGCGAGATGAAGCGCATGTACGTGCGCCCCGAGGCACGCGGCGCCGGGCTGGGCCGTACGCTCGCGCAGAGCCTGATCGCGAAGGGCCGGGCGCTCGGCTATGCCCGCATGCGGCTCGACACCCTGGCGCGCTTGACCGCGGCGCGGGCGCTGTACCGCTCGCTCGGTTTTGTCGAGATTCCCCCGTACTACGACAACCCGCTGCCGGGGGTCGTCTACATGGAGCTCGACCTAGGTCTTCGATGACTTCGCTGCGATCTCCTGCGCCGCCCGCGTCAGGATCTGCGCAACCCGCTCCTGCTCCTCGGATGAGGCATTCCACTTCTCGGCGAGCGCCGACTTGAGCGCATGCCGTGCGCGAATCAGCGGCTTCGAGCCGCGGGCGCCATCCTGGCCTTCCGCCTCTTCGCGCTCTTGCGAGGCGCGCATGATGCGCCGCAGATGCTCGAGGCGCTCGCCGGCGCGGCTGAATCGGGCGAGCAGGGCGTCGGTTTCCTCGCGATGCGCCTCGAGGTAGGCGCGCCCGAGATCGGTCAAGTGAAAGCGCTTCCGAGTGCCCTCGCTCTCGACGGTCGCATGCTCGATCTCCTCGAGGTAGGTGAGGGCCGGATAGACCATGCCGGGGCTCGGAATGTAGAAGCCCTTCGAGCGCTCCTCCAGGGCCTTGATGATCTCGTAGCCATGGCGCGGCTTCTCGGCGAGCAGCGCGAGAATGAGCAATTGCAAGTCCGCCGAGGCCAGTTTGCGGCCCCGGCCGAAGCCGCGGCTCCCCGGGTCGCCGTCATCGGCGAACCAGCCGCCGGAGCGGCCGAAGCCGCGGCCACCGGCATGGCCGCCGCGGGGACGGCCGAAGAGATACGGAAAGTGAGCGCGATGATGCATGATGACCTCCGAAAAGCTATCGTAAAACCTATCTTGCGACAGATAGTGCACTATATCTTACGATAGGTCAATCCGGGTGCGGCGCGATTTGCGGGTACTCACGCCGGCGCTCCGGACCGGCGTTCCGGTCCGGTCCGAAAGGGCCGCAGCGGCGATGGTTGTCATCCTCGACTGAGGCGCCGTTCGACATTGACACCAGACTGCGTACGCTCCAGAATACGCGGCTCATTTTGTGGAGGGGTACCCAAGCGGCCAACGGGGGCAGACTGTAAATCTGCTGGCTTATGCCTTCGTAGGTTCGAATCCTACCCCCTCCACCAAGCTGGTTGAGGGTAACGGTGCCATTGGCTTTTCGGCGTGTAAAAGCGGGTGTAGTTCAATGGTAGAACGTCAGCCTTCCAAGCTGATCACGTGGGTTCGATTCCCATCACCCGCTCCATTGGATGCGGGCCCACGTAGCTCAGTTGGTAGAGCACGTCCTTGGTAAGGACGAGGTCAGCGGTTCGATCCCGCTCGTGGGCTCCAATTTATTAACTAAGAGGTACTTGCCGTGTCGAAGGGGAAGTTTGAGCGAACGAAGCCGCACGTGAACGTGGGGACGATTGGTCATGTAGATCATGGCAAGACGACTTTGACGGCAGCCTTGACGAAGGTGATGGCGGAGAAGTTTGGGGGGGAGTTCAAGGCGTACGACCAGATTGACAAGGCGCCGGAGGAGCGTGCGCGCGGGATCACGATTGCGACGGCGCACGTGGAGTATCAGAGCGAGAAGCGTCACTACGCGCACGTGGACTGTCCGGGGCATGCGGACTATGTGAAGAACATGATTACGGGCGCGGCGCAGATGGACGGGGCGATTTTGGTGGTATCGGCGGCGGACGGGCCGATGCCGCAGACGCGCGAGCACATTTTGCTGGCGCGCCAGGTGGGTGTGCCGTACATCGTGGTGTACCTGAACAAGGCGGACATGGTGGACGATGCGGAGCTGCTGGAGCTGGTGGAGCTTGAGGTGCGGGATTTGCTGTCGGTGTACAAGTTTCCCGGGGACAAGACGCCGATTGTGACGGGCTCTGCGCTGAAGGCGCTCGAGGGGGATGGGAGCGAGATTGGGGTGAGTTCGGTATTGAAGCTGGTGGCGGCGCTCGATGAGTACATTCCGGTGCCGAAGCGTGCGGTGGACGGGCCGTTTTTGATGCCGGTGGAGGATGTGTTCTCGATTGCCGGTCGCGGCACGGTGGTGACGGGGCGCATTGAGCGCGGGATTGTGAAGGTGAACGATGAGGTGGAGATTGTGGGGATACGGCCGACGCAGAAGACCACCTGCACGGGCGTTGAGATGTTTCGCAAGCTGTTGGATGAGGGGCAGGCGGGGGACAACGTGGGGGTGCTGCTGCGCGGCACGAAGCGTGAGGAAGTGGAGCGCGGGCAGGTGTTGTGCAAGCCCGGTTCGATCAACCCGCACACGAAGTTTGAGGCCGAGGTGTACGTGCTGACGAAGGAGGAGGGCGGGCGGCACACGCCGTTCTTCAAGGGCTACCGGCCGCAGTTTTATTTTCGCACCACCGATGTGACCGGGGCGGTGGAGTTGCCGGCGGGGACCGAGATGGTGATGCCGGGGGACAACATCAAGATCGTGGTGGAGCTGATTGCCCCGATTGCGATGGAGCAGGGGCTGCGCTTTGCCATCCGCGAGGGCGGCAAAACCGTCGGCGCCGGTGTCGTGTCGAAGGTCATCACCTGATTCTTAGTTTTCAAGGACGGGGCCGCGTAGCGACCCCGTAGATCCGGCGCGCAAGCGCCTTTAATAGGGCAGTAGCTCAATTGGCAGAGCGGCGGTCTCCAAAACCGCAGGTTGGGGGTTCGATTCCCTCCTGCCCTGCCACGGAAGCGGGTCCTAAGGTCAAGCGGTAAACATGGCGGAAGTGCAAGCACCCGAAGGGGCGTCGGCCAAGGACAACGCGTTGATGATCTTTGCGATCGTCGCGCTCCTGGCGGGTATCGTGGCCTTCTACTGGTATGAGGAAGACGCGCTGTCGATCCGGCTGGCGATGGTCGGCAGCGGCGTGATCGCGGCCGCGGCGCTCGCGTGGTTCAGCTGGTACGGCCGCGAGTTCTGGCAATTCGCGCAGGCCGCGCGCGTCGAGCTGCGCAAGGTGGTGTGGCCGGAGCGCGAGGATACGGTTCGAACGACCGTGCTGGTATTTGCGTTCGCCGCGATGATGGGCCTGTTTTTCTGGGTACTCGACATCATTCTTACCTGGTTGATCAGGCTTCTGACCGGCCAGCCGCCGGCCTGATGGAAGCTGGAGCGTCTATGGCTTTGCGATGGTATGTGGTTCACGCCTACTCGAACTTCGAGCACAAGGTATCCGAGTCGCTCAAGGAGCGCGTCAAGCGCGCCGGCCTTGAAGCCAAGTTCGGGGAGATCCTCGTGCCCACCGAGGAGGTGGTCGAAATGCGCGATGGCCAGAAGCGCAAGTCCGATCGTAAATTCTTCCCGGGCTACGTGCTCGTGCAGATGGAGATGGACGAGGAGACCTGGCACCTGGTGAAAGAGGTGCCGAAGGTGCTCGGGTTCATCGGCGGTACGAGCGACAAGCCGGCTGCAATCACGGACAAGGAGGCGATGTCGATCTTGCGCCGCGTCGAGGAAGGCGTCGACAAGCCGAAGCCGAAGGTCCTGTTCGAGCCGGGCGAGGTCGTGCGCGTCACCGACGGTCCGTTCAACGACTTCAACGGCGTGGTCGAGTCGGTGAATTACGAGAAGAACCGGTTGCAGGTCGCGGTGCAGATCCTCGGGCGCTCGACCCCCGTGGAGCTGGACTTCTCGCAGGTCGAAAAGGGCTAATTTTTTCGGTCGGGGTCGCGAAGCGACCCCGCAGATTCCGGCGCGCAAGCGCCTAACTAAGGGGAGCCGCAAGGCGCTGGAACCCACAGGAAATCGAGCGATGGCAAAAAAAGTAACCGGTTACATCAAGCTGCAGATCCCTGCAGGCCAGGCGAACCCCAGCCCGCCGGTCGGGCCGGCGCTCGGCCAGCAGGGCGTCAACATCATGGAGTTCTGCAAAGCCTTCAATGCGCAGACGCAGACCTTGGAAAAAGGATTACCGACCCCAGTAGTGATCACGGTATACAACGACCGCAGCTTCACGTTCATCCTGAAGACGCCGCCGGCTTCTGTGCTCATCGCCAAGGCGCTCGGCATCCCGAAGGGCAGTGCGACGCCGAACACGGCCAAGGTGGGCAAGATCTCGCGCAAGCAACTCGAGGACATCGCCAAGCTCAAGACGCCGGACCTCACGGCCGCGGACCTGGACGCGGCGGTGCGCACCATCGCGGGCAGCGCGCGCAGCATGGGCGTCGACGTGGAGGGAGTGTGACATGGCACATGTAGCCAAGCGAACCAAGAGCTGGAAAGAGGCATTGCCGCCGGGCAAGAGCTATCCGATCGATGACGCGCTCAAGCTCGTGAAAGAGCTTGCGACGGCCAAGTTCAACGAATCGGTGGATGTCGCGGTGAATCTCGGCGTGGATGCCACCAAGTCGGACCAGCAGGTCCGCGGCTCGACCGTGATGCCGCACGGCACCGGCAAGACCGTGCGGGTGGCGGTGTTCGCGCAGGGCAAGAACGCCGACGCGGCACGCGCCGCCGGCGCCGACATCGTCGGCTTCGAGGACCTGGCCGAGAAGGTCAAGGCCGGCCAGATCGATTTCGATGTCGTGATCGCGAGCCCCGATGCGATGCGCATCGTCGGCCAGCTCGGACAGATTCTGGGTCCGCGCGGCTTGATGCCGAACCCCAAAGTGGGAACGGTCACCCCGGACGTGGCGGGCGCGGTGAAGAACGCGAAATCCGGCCAGGTGCGCTACCGCACCGACAAGGCGGGAATCGTCCACGCGCAGATCGGACGGGCGAGCTTCGAGCCGCAGGCGCTCAAGGAGAACCTGCTCGCGCTGGTGGCGGATCTGCAGAAGATCAAGCCGGCGACCTCGAAGGGCGTTTACCTCAAGCGGGTGACGCTCTCCTCGACCATGGGGCCGGGAGTCGCGGTCGATCAGGCGAGCTTAGGAATTTGATGGATTTAGATGGGCGGGTGGCGCGGGAGCCGTCAAAGGCTGCCGTGTACCCACCGTCGAAGACCGCAGGCGGACCGACGCTCGACGGAGCCGAGGGTCCTTAATCGGATGGGCCTGCGCAGATGGTGGGACCCGAATCAGGAATGTCCTGGTAACGGTCGCACCGGCGAGTACGAGGGTACTCGGGAGGGGGCGGGAGCGACGGCGCTCTTGCCTGGTGTGTGTGCTTGCAGGACCGGGAGGACTCGATGGCACTCAAGTTGGAAGAGAAGAAAGTCGTGGTGGCGGAGGTCAACGCGGTGGCGGCGAAAGCCCTCTCCGTGGTGGGCGCCGAGAACCGTGGCTTGACGGTAACGCAGATGACCGACCTGCGCGCCAAGGCGCGCAAGGAAGGCGTGTATCTGCGCGTCGTCAAGAACACGCTCGCGCGCAAGGCCATCGTCGGCACCGCTTTCGAGTGCATTTCTCCGGCGCTGAAGGGCCCCGTTGTTCTCGCATTCTCCAAAGACGATCCGGGCGCGGCTGCGCGCATCGTCAAGGCGTTTGCGAAGGACAACGACAAACTGGTGACGACACTCGTGTCTTTGGGCGGGCAGATGCTCAAGCCCCAGGACATCGACCGCGTGGCGGCATTGCCGACGCGCTTGCAGGCGGTGTCGATGCTGTTGGGCGTCATGAAAGCGCCGATTTCGAAGTTGGTCGGCACTTTGGCCGCTCCTCACGCGAAGCTGGTGAGGACGATCGCTGCCGTCGCCGAGGCGAAGAAAGGCGGGGCGCAGGCGGCTTGAGCCGATGGTTAACCTGATTCGGGTCGCGAGACCTATCTAAAGTTTTTTCTGGAGATTCAAATGGCTGTTACTAAAGACGAAATTCTCGATGCGATTTCCAAGATGTCCGTCATGGAAGTGGTCGAGCTGATTGCCGACATGGAGAAGAAGTTCAACGTCACGGCGGCTGCCGCCGTGGCGGTGTCTGCGGGCGGTGGCGGCGGCGCAGCCGCGGCGGCCCCTGCTGCGGAAGCTCAAACCGAGTTCACCGTGACGCTGACCGAGTTCGGCGCCAACAAAGTGGGCGTCATCAAGGTCATCCGCGAGATCACGGGCTTGGGCTTGAAGGAGGCCAAGGACCTGGTCGAAGGCGCACCGTCGACCGTCAAGGAAGGCGTTCCGAAGGCGGATGCCGACACGATCAAGAAGAAGCTCGAGGACGCCGGCGCAAAGGCTGCTATCAAGTAGTGACCGCCGTTATTCTCAGGCGCTTCGCGCCGGTCCTACGGGGTCGAAAGCGACCCCGTAGGACCCGTTCTGTGAAGTATGCCCAGGCGCTTCGCGCCGGATTTACGGGGTCGCAGCGACTCCGCTCGATTGAATTCATGAAAAGGGCGCAGCGCCCGATGACGATCTACTTCGGCGCCTAAGGCGCTCAGTCGTACTGGAGAGTCCCGCACATGGCCTATTCGTTCACCGAAAAGAAGCGCATCCGCAAGAACTTTGGCAAGCGTCCGAGCATCCTCGGCACGCCGTATCTGCTGGCCATCCAGCTCGATTCGTACCGACGGTTCCTGCAAGCGGATACGCCGGAGGCGAGTCGCGACGAGGTAGGGCTGCACGCGGCATTCGACAGCGTGTTCCCGATCTCCAGCTACTCGGGCAATGCGACGCTCGAGTACGTGAGCTATCGCCTGGGCGAGCCGGTGTTCGACGTCAAGGAATGCCAGCTGCGCGGCCTCACCTATGCGGCGCCGCTGCGCGTCAAGGTGCGCCTCGTGGTGCTCGACAAGGAAGCGAGCGGCGCGAAGAAGCCGGTGAAGGACGTGCGTGAGCAGGAGGTGTACCTCGGTGAGCTGCCGCTCATGACCGAGAACGGCACCTTCATCATCAACGGCACCGAGCGGGTCATCGTTTCCCAGCTGCATCGCAGCCCCGGCGTGTTCTTCGATCACGACCGCGGCAAGACGCACTCCTCCGGCAAGCTCCTGTTCTCCGCGCGCATCATTCCCTACCGCGGCTCGTGGCTCGACTTCGAGTTCGATCCGAAGGATTGCGTGTTCGCGCGCATCGACCGGCGCCGCAAGCTCCCGGTCACCATCATTCTGCGCGCGCTCGGCTATACCGAGGAGCAGATCCTCGACATGTTCTTCGAGAAGAACGTGTTCCATCTCTCGAAGAAGGAAGTCACCTTCGAGATCATCCCGCAGCGCCTGCGTGGCGAGACCGCGTCTTTCGAGATCCGGGTGGGCAAGAAGGTCATCGTCGAGGAAGGCCGGCGCATCACCGCCCGTCACGTGCGCGAGCTCGAGGAGGCCGGCGTCAAGCAGTTGCCGGTGCCGATCGAGTACCTGCAGGGCAAGGTGCTGGTGCACGACATCGTCAACACCGAGACTGGCGAGATTCTGGCGAAGGCCAACGAGATCCTGACGGTTCCGACCGTGCTCAAGCTGGTCGAGAACGGCATCACCGAAATCCGCACGCTGTTCGTCAACGATCTGGACCGCGGTCCGTATATCTCCGACACGCTGCGCATCGATCCGACCAAGACCCGCCTCGAGGCGCTGGTCGAGATTTATCGCATGATGCGTCCGGGCGAGCCGCCCACGAAGGATGCGGCGGAGAACCTGTTCCAGAACCTGTTCTTCAACAGCGAGCGCTACGACCTGTCGCCCGTGGGGCGCATGAAGTTCAATCGCCGCGTCGGCCGTGATGAGATCACCGGCTCGGGCGTCCTGAGCAAAGAGGACATCATCGAGGTCCTGAAGACCTTGATCGACATCCGCAACGGCAACGGCCATGTGGACGACATCGACCACCTCGGCAACCGCCGCGTGCGCAGCGTCGGCGAGATGGCGGAGAATGCCTTCCGCATCGGCCTCGTGCGGGTCGAGCGCGCCGTCAAGGAGCGCCTGACGGTCGCCGAGAGCGAGCCGATCATGCCCCAGGAGATGATCAACGCGAAGCCGGTGGCGGCCGCGGTGAAGGAGTTCTTCGGCTCCTCGCAGCTGTCCCAGTTCATGGACCAGAACAATCCGCTGTCCGAGGTCACGCACAAGCGGCGCGTCTCGGCGCTCGGCCCCGGCGGCCTCACGCGCGAGCGGGCGGGATTCGAGGTTCGCGACGTGCATCCGACGCACTACGGGCGGGTGTGCCCGATCGAGACCCCGGAAGGTCCGAACATCGGTTTGATCAATTCGCTCGCGGTCTACGCGCGCACCAACGACTACGGCTTCCTCGAGACGCCGTACCGGCGCGTGTCGAGCGGCAAGGTGACCGATCAGATCGACTATCTGTCGGCGATCGAGGAAGGCCAGTACGTGATCGCGCAGGCGAACGCCACCCTGAACGAGAAGGGCGAGTTCGTCGACGACCTGATCTCGTGCCGCACGCAGAACGAGTTCACCTTGTCGACCCCGGACAAGATCGACTTCATGGACGTGAGTCCGAAGCAGATCGTGTCGGTGGCGGCATCGCTGATCCCGTTCCTCGAGCACGACGACGCCAACCGCGCCCTCATGGGCTCGAACATGCAGCGCCAGGCGGTGCCGACCTTGAGGTCGGAGACGCCGCTGGTGGGCACCGGCATGGAGCGTGCCGTCGCGATCGACTCGGGCGTCACCGTGGTGGCGCGGCGCGGCGGGAGCGTCGATTCGGTCGATGCGTCGCGCATCGTGGTGCGCGTGAACGACGATGAGACCACCGCCGGCGAGCCGGGCGTGGACATCTATTCGCTCACCAAGTACACGCGTTCCAACCAGAACACCTGCATCAACCAGCGTCCGCTGGTGAAGGCGGGCGATGCCATCAAGCGCGGCGACGTGCTGGCGGATGGCCCGTCGACCCATCTGGGCGAGCTCGCGCTCGGGCAGAACCTCCTGGTCGCGTTCATGCCGTGGAACGGCTACAACTTCGAGGACTCGATCCTCATCTCCGAGCGCGTGGTCGAGGAGGACCGCTTCACGACCATTCACATCGAGGAGCTCACCTGCGTCGCGCGCGACACGAAGCTCGGGCCCGAGGAGATCACGGCCGACATCCCGAACGTGGGCGACTCAGCGCTCGCCAAGCTCGACGAGGCCGGTATCGCCTTCATCGGAGCCGAAGTGCGGGCGGGCGATATCCTGGTGGGCAAAGTGACCCCGAAGGGCGAGACCCAGCTCACGCCCGAGGAGAAGTTGCTGCGGGCGATCTTCGGCGAGAAGGCCTCGGACGTGAAGGACACCTCGCTCCGCGTGCCTCCGGGCATGGACGGCACGGTGATCGACGTTCGCGTGTTCACCCGCGACGGCGTGGAGAAGGACTCGCGCGCCCTCGCGATCGAGAAGGCCGAGCTCGAGCGGGTCCGGAAGGATCTGGCGGATCAGCAGCGCATTCTCGAGGACGACTTGTTCCAGCGTGTGCGGGGCATGATCGACGGCAAGGCCGCCGAAGCGGGCCCGAAACGGTTGAAGCCGGGCACGCCGATCGACGAGGCGTATCTCTCCGATCTGCCGCGCGAGCAGTGGTTCGAGATCCGCCTGAAGGACGAGGAGGCGAATGCCCAGCTCGAGACGGTGTCCGAGCGGTTGAAGGGGCAGCGCAAGGCGTTCGAGAAGCGTTTCGAGGAGAAGAAGGCGAAGATCACGGCCGGCGACGATCTCGCCCCCGGCGTGCTCAAGATGGTCAAGGTGTACCTGGCGGTCAAGCGCCGCGTGCAGCCCGGCGACAAGATGGCCGGCCGGCACGGCAACAAGGGCGTCATCTCCTCCATCGTGCCGGTCGAGGACATGCCGTACATGGCGGACGGCACGCCGGTCGACATCGTGCTGAATCCGCTGGGCGTGCCTTCGCGCATGAACATCGGTCAGATCCTGGAGACCCATCTGGGCTGGGCCGCGAAAGGCGTGGGCGCCAAGATCGGCAAGATGCTCGAGGCGCAGAACGCGATCGCGGAAATCCGCAAGTTCCTGGGCCAGGTCTACAACGAGACGGGTGGACAGAAAGAGGACGTCAAGTCGCTGAACGATGCCGAGCTCATCGAGCTCGCCAACAATTTGAAGTTCGGCGTGCCGATGGCGACTCCGGTGTTCGACGGCGCGAGCGAGGAGGAGATCAAGAGTCTCCTGGCGCTCGCCGATCTGCCGACCTCCGGACAGACCATCCTGCACGATGGACGCACGGGCGAGCAATTCGAGCGGCCGGTGACGGTGGGCTACATGTACATGCTCAAGCTCAACCACTTGGTCGACGACAAGATGCACGCGCGCTCCACCGGGCCGTACAGCCTGGTCACGCAGCAGCCGCTCGGCGGCAAGGCGCAATTCGGCGGCCAGCGCTTCGGCGAGATGGAAGTGTGGGCGCTCGAGGCCTACGGCGCCGCGTACACGCTGCAGGAGATGCTCACCGTCAAATCCGACGACGTGAACGGACGCACGCAGATGTACAAGGCGATCGTCGACGGCAACCATGAAATGAAAGCCGGAATGCCGGAATCGTTCAATGTCTTGGTCAAGGAGATTCGTTCCCTGGCCATCAACATCGAACTCGAGAGTGAGGCTTAATCCATGAAAGATTTACTCAAGTTGTTCAAGCAGCAGGTCCCCGTCGAGAACTTCGACTCGATCAAGATCGGGCTCGCATCGCCCGACATGATCCGCTCGTGGTCGTACGGCGAGGTGAAGAAGCCCGAGACCATCAACTACCGCACGTTCAAGCCCGAGCGCGACGGTCTGTTCTGCGCCAAGATCTTCGGACCGGTGAAGGACTACGAGTGCCTGTGCGGCAAGTACAAGCGCCTGAAGCATCGCGGCGTCGTGTGCGAGAAGTGCGGCGTGGAGGTGACCCAGTCCAAGGTGCGCCGCGAGCGCATGGGCCACATCGAGCTCGCGAGCCCGACCGCGCACATCTGGTTCTTGAAGTCCCTGCCGTCGCGCATCGGCCTGATGCTCGACATGACCCTGCGCGAGATCGAGCGGGTGCTCTACTTCGAGGCCTTCGTGGTGGTCGATCCGGGCATGACCTCGCTGCAGCGCGGCCAGCTCCTCACCGACGAGATGTATCTCGAGTCGATCGAGGAACACGGCGATGAGTTCGACGCCCGCATGGGCGCGGAGGCCGTGCACGAGCTCCTCAAGTCCATGGACCTCGCCTCCGAGGTGGTCAAGGTCCGCGAGGAGATGGCGAACACCAACTCCGAGACCAAGATCAAGCGGCTGTCGAAGCGCCTGAAGCTCATCGAGGCGTTCATGGAGTCCGGCAACAAGCCGGAGTGGATGGTACTCACCGTGTTGCCGGTGCTGCCGCCCGACCTGCGTCCCCTGGTGCCGCTCGACGGCGGACGCTTCGCGACCTCGGATCTCAATGACCTGTATCGCCGCGTCATCAACCGCAACAACCGCCTGCGCCGGCTCCTGGAGTTGAACGCGCCCGACATCATCGTGCGCAACGAGAAGCGCATGCTGCAGGAAGCGGTCGATGCGCTGCTCGACAACGGCCGCCGCGGCCGCGCCATCACCGGCACCAACAAGCGACCGCTCAAGTCCTTGGCCGACATGATCAAGGGCAAGCAGGGCCGTTTCCGCCAGAACCTGCTCGGCAAGCGGGTGGACTACTCGGGCCGCTCGGTCATCGTGGTGGGTCCGACCCTGCGTCTGCATCAGTGCGGATTGCCGAAGAAGATGGCGCTCGAGCTGTTCAAGCCCTTCATCTTCTCGAAGCTCCAGCTGCGGGGCGAGGCCTCGACCATCAAGGCCGCGAAGCGGCTGGTGGAGCGCGAGGGACCCGAGGTGTGGGACATTCTCGAGGAAGTCATCCGCGAGCATCCCGTGCTCCTGAATCGTGCGCCGACCCTGCACCGATTGGGCATCCAGGCGTTCGAGCCGGTGCTGATCGAGGGCAAGGCGATCCAGCTGCACCCGCTCGTGTGTACGGCATTCAACGCCGACTTCGACGGCGACCAGATGGCGGTGCACGTGCCCCTGTCCATCGAGGCGCAGCTCGAGGCCCGTGCCTTGATGATGTCGTCCAACAACATTCTCTCGCCCGCCAACGGCGATCCGATCATCGTGCCGTCCCAGGACGTGGTGCTCGGCCTCTATTACATGACGCGCGAGCGCGTCGGTGCGAAGGGCGAGGGCATGGCGTTCGGCGACGTGGCCGAGGTCCATCGTGCCTACGAGAGCCGCAACATCGACCTCCAGGCGAAGGTCAAGGTGCGTCTGACGGAGTTCACACGCGATGCGAAGGGTCAGGTGAACCCGAACACCCGCGTGGTCGACACCACGGTGGGTCGTGCGCTCCTGTCGGAGATCCTGCCGAAGGGCCTGTCCTTCGATGCGATCAATCAGGACATGACCAAGAAGACCATCTCCGCGACCATCAACGCGTGCTACCGCACCGTCGGTCTCAAGGAGACGGTCGTGTTCGCCGACCAGCTGATGTACACCGGGTTCCATTATGCGACCCGGGCCGGTGTGTCGATCGGCGTCGACGACATGGTGGTTCCGCAGAACAAGGGCAAGATCTTGGGGACCGCGGAAAAAGAGGTGAAGGAGATCCAGGAGCAATATGCGTCCGGATTGGTCACCAACGGCGAGCGCTACAACAAGGTGGTGGACATCTGGTCGCGCACCAACGATCAGGTGGCGAAGGCCATGATGGAGAAGCTCGGCACCGACGAGGTGACCGACACCAAGGGCAACAAGGTTCGTCAGAAGTCGTTCAACTCGATCTTCATGATGGCCGACTCCGGCGCCCGCGGTTCCGCGGCGCAGATCCGTCAGCTCGCCGGCATGCGCGGCCTGATGGCGAAGCCCGACGGCTCGATCATCGAGACGCCGATCACGGCGAACTTCCGTGAAGGCTTGAACGTATTGCAGTACTTCATCTCGACCCACGGCGCCCGCAAGGGCCTCGCGGATACGGCGTTGAAGACCGCCAACTCGGGCTATCTCACGCGGCGCCTGGTTGACGTGGCACAGGACCTCGTGGTTACCGAGATCGACTGCGGCACCGTCAACGGCCTCTCCATCACCCCCATCGTCGAAGGCGGCGATGTGGTCGAGGGCCTTGGCGAGCGCGTCCTCGGCCGCGTGGTCTCCGAGGATGTGGTGGTGGCCGCGACCGGCGAGGTGCTGGTCAAGGCCGGCGTCCTCATCGACGAGAAGCTGGTGAAGCTCCTGGAGAAGATGGGCATTGATCAAGTGATGGTGCGCTCGCCGATCACGTGCGAGACCCGCTACGGGGTGTGCGCCCAGTGCTACGGCCGAGATCTCGGACGCGGCCACCGCATCAACATCGGTGAGGCGGTGGGCGTCATCGCGGCACAATCGATCGGCGAGCCGGGCACCCAGCTCACGATGCGTACCTTCCACGTCGGCGGCGCGGCCTCCCGAGCGGCGGCAGCCAACGGCGTCGAGGTCAAGTCGAAGGGCACGATCCGCCTGCACAACATCAAGACCGTGCGCCACGAAAAGGGCCATCTGGTCGCGGTATCCCGGTCGGGCGAACTGGGCCTGGTCGACGAATTCGGCCGCGAGCGCGAGCGCTACAAGATCCCCTACGGCGCCAACATCACCGTGAACGACGGCGATGTCGTCACGGCGGGCCAGTCGGTGGCCAATTGGGATCCGCATACCCATCCCGTGGTCACCGAAGTGGCGGGCATGATCAAGTTCTCCGACTTCGTCGACGGCATCACCGTCACGACCCAGGTGGACGACGTCACCGGCCTCACCTCCACCGTGGTGCTCGATCCGAAGCAGCGCGGCTCGGGCGGCAAGGATCTGCGCCCGGTGGTGCGGCTGACCAATGCCAAGGGCAAGGAAGTCACCTTCGCCAATACCGACATCCCGGCGGTGTACGCACTGCCGGCCGGTGCCATCGTCAGCCTCGAGGACGGGGCCAAGGTCTCGGTGGGCGACGTCATCGCGCGTATCCCGCAGGAGTCTTCCAAGACCCGCGACATCACCGGCGGTCTGCCGCGCGTCGCGGACCTCTTCGAGGCCAGAAAGCCCAAGGATTCGGCGATTCTCGCCGAGCGGTCGGGCACGGTGAGCTTCGGCAAGGAGACCAAGGGCAAGCGGCGCCTGATCATCACCAACGAGCAAAGCGAGAAGTACGAGGAGCTGATCCCGAAGTGGCGGCATCTCAACGTCTTCGAGGGCGAGCAGGTGGAAAAGGGCGAGGTCATCGCCGACGGCGAGCCGAATCCGCATGACATATTGCGGTTGCAGGGCGTCGAGGCGCTGGCCAATTACCTGGTCCGCGAGATTCAGGACGTCTATCGACTGCAGGGCGTGAAGATCAACGACAAGCACATCGAGGTCATCGTGCGGCAGATGCTGCGCAAGATCGAGGTCCTGGAGACGGGCGACTCCGCGTTGCTGCGTGGTGAGCAGATGGATCGGGGCCGGTTGCTCGATGTCATCGCCAAGCAAAAGACCGAGGGCAAGCACCAGTCGACCTGGGAGCCGCTGTTGCTCGGTATCACCAAGGCCTCGCTCGCGACCGAATCGTTCATCTCGGCGGCGTCCTTCCAGGAGACCACCCGCGTCCTCACCGAGGCGGCGGTCCGGGGCCTCAAGGATGACCTCCGGGGCCTGAAGGAAAACGTGATCGTCGGGCGTCTCATTCCCGCCGGCACGGGATTCGCGTATCATGCGCGGCGGCGACGCGCTTCGGACGATACCCGTCGCCGCAGTTTCATGGACGTGAGCGGCGGCATGGGCGAAGCGGACGATGCAGTACCGGCGGGGGACACAGAAGCAGCCGAATAAACGGACAACAATAATCGAGTAAAGAAATGACCCCGGGTTCGAAAGAGCCCGGGGTATTTTTTTGGCGTTTCATGCTGAAGGAGGCACGACCGTGTGCAGGAGCATCAAGACCCTTTTCAACTTCACGCCGCCGGCGACCGATGAGGAGATTCGAGCCGCGTCGCTCCAATTCGTCAGAAAGCTCAGCGGATTCAATGCCCCCTCGAAGGCCAACCGGGCCGCTTTTGATCACGCCGTCGATGAAGTCGCGGCCTCGGCCCGAGCGCTCATCGATTCTTTGCTCACCGCCGCCGAGCCGCGCGACCGCGCGGTCGAGGCAGAACGGGCTCGAGCCAAAGCGGCTCTACGATTCGGTGCAAGGGACTAGTTACCGGGCCGAACGCAGCCTTAGTCTGTTAGCGCACCGACACGCGCGCTCTTCGGGTGCATTCTGAGCGTGCAGCCCTTATCGCCGCTGCTCGATCCGCCGGAGAGGCCCCCCGTGCATTCTTTCGGAGTCCATGCGAGAACTCACAGAAGCACCGGGCTGGCGCGTGCCGCCGGCTTGTGCGGGCTCGGCGTGATGAGCGCCGTGATCGCGTCCCCGCCCATCGCCCGCGACTCGAAATCCATCATACGGCTCGATCTGCGGCCGCCGGGGGTGTCCTTCGCGGCGATGGCCCCCGATCATCGGCATTCGCCGGACTTCGGAGCTCTCCCGAAGGCCGATCTCGGCGAGGATGAGCGCCCGCCGCGAGCCGCCCTGGCTGGCGGCGAATTGAATTTCCGGCTGATGAGTCCGGCGCAAGCCTTCGCGCGCCGCGTCCATGAGGAGGGACTGCCGATCGCGCGCTTATGGCAATCGAAGTCGGCGCTGCTCAGCTTCGGTCTCAGCCAAAAGGGCAAGCCGGGCCTTTGGCTCACGCAGAAGCTGCATTGACCGCGGCGATTCCCGCCGTCGCCCGACAGGTTTGACGGCATGGCGCCTAACCCTTGAACATCAAGAATCAACTGATCGGTGCGCTGCCGCGACGGGTGCGCGCGGAGTTTCTGAAGCGCTGCGAACCGGGCGAGCTGATCTTCGGCGACGTTCTGTGTGAAGCGGATCAGCCGATTTCGCACGTCTATTTTCCGCTGACGGGATTCATCTCGCTCACCTCGATTCTCGACGAGCATCGCCCGCTCGAGATAGGGCTCATCGGTAACGAGGGTATGCTGGGTGCGACGCTCGCCCTCGGCGTCAACGCGGCGCCGATGCGGGCGGTCGTGCAGGGTGCGGGAACGACGCTGCGGATGGCGGTGGCCGATGCACGGCGCGAGCTGCGTCGAGCCGAGATGCTGCCCATCATCGGCCGTTATCTGTACCTGCTGATCTCCCAGCTGGCGCGTTCCTCCGCCTGCACACGCTTTCACGAGATCGAGCCGCGACTCGCACGCTGGTTGCTGATGACTCATGATCGCGCCCACGCCGATCATTTCCATCTCACGCATGGGTTCCTGGCGGAGATGCTGGGTGTGCGCAGGAGCGGCGTCTCGGTCGCCGCGGCCAAGCTGCAACGCAGGAAACTCATCCGCTACCACCGCGGCCAGATGAATGTGATCGATCGAAACGGTCTCGAAGCGGCGGCCTGCACCTGCTATGCCGCCTTGGCTGATCACGAGGCGACTTTTCGCCCCGCCGGCTGATTCGGTTGTAAATCACCACCGGGACGCTGCCTTTGCTGTATGTTGGATGCGTACGTTACCGTACCCATGGCCATCGGAGCTCCCTATTTCGTCTCCCCCCGATCCGCGGGAAAATCGCCTGCTCGCGAGCCTGCCACAAAAGGAGTGGGGCCAATGGCTGCCGCACCTCGAGCCCGTGGAAATGCCGTTGGGCAACGTGCTGTATGAGTCCGGCGGTACGCTGGCCCACGCGTATTTTCCAACCACGGCCATCGTGTCGCTCCTCTATGTCATGGAGGACGGAGGATCCGCCGAAATCGCCGTCGTCGGCTACGAGGGGATCGTCGGCGTCTCCCTGTTCATGGGCGGCGAATCGACTCCGAGTCGTGCGGTGGTGCAGAGCGCCGGCACTGGCTTTCGGCTCAGGTCGGATGTGATGAAGGAGGCGTTCAATCGCGCCGGTCCCGTGCTGCACCTGCTGCTTCGATATACCCAAGCGCTCTTGACCCAGATGGCGCAGACGGCCGTTTGCAACCGCCATCACACGCTCGACCAGCAGCTGTGCCGCTGGCTGCTCCTGAGCCTCGATCGGCTGCGGTCAAACGAGCTGGTGATGACCCAGGAGCTGATCGCCAACATGCTCGGGGTACGCCGGGAAGGGGTCACGGAAGCCGCCGGTCAGTTACATAAGGCCGGGGTGATCCGCTATCACCGCGGCCGCATCACCGTTCTCGATCGTCAGCAGCTCGAGCACCGCACCTGCGAGTGTTACGCGGTGGTCAAGAAAGAATACGATCGTCTGCTGCCGCCCGGCCCTGCGCTCTGACGCCGCCGGCCTTTTTGTCCGCGGGTGCGTTCGCCAGCGCACAGACGATTTCGTCGCTCCTCGGCTATTTTGTAACCTTTACAGCCCAGGGATTGCCAGCACTCCATATGGCCGAGATCAGCGCGCGCGAGAGCTCGGTCTGCGAATCGGATCCGGGCACACCCACGGAGTGTGAGGAGTACGATCAGGGCGCTCTTGCGCTCACCGACGCCCGCACCGAATCGCTGGCGCGACAAATCGCGTCCGTCGACGGCGTTACCCATGCACAGGCACGGCAACAAATCCGTGAAATGATGGGACTCGATCCGGATGCCCTTTCGGAGACATCCATGACCCTCTATGCGGGCAAAAAAGCCAGCCGATGGGCGGCTCCCGGGGCCTCGTCACCCCCCGCCGGCGCCGACCCGCCATCGGGCGACAGCGCTGAAGAGATCGCCCGGGACCTTCGCGCGGTGGCGAGAATCGATGCCATCCCGACGCTCCTCGACGTGCTCTGCGACTGTACCGGCATGAGATTCGCCGCGGTTGCGCGAGTCACCGATCATCGCTGGACCGCGTGCGCCGTCAAGGACGATATCAATTTCGGCATCCAAACCGGCAGCGAGCTCGATGTGAAATCGACGTTGTGCAACGAGTCGCGCGCGCGATGCGCGCCGGTCGTCATCGAGGCTGCAAGCGCCGACCCCGTTTACAGCCGGCATCGGGCGCCGCGGTTGTATGGATTCGAAAGCTACGTGTCCGTGCCGATCGTGCTGCCGAACGGCCGGTACTTCGGCAACCTGTGCGCGATCGACCCCAGCCCCGCCACAATGGCGCCGCGCATCGTATCGATATTCACGCGATTCGCGCAGCTCATCGGCCAACAGATCGAAAGCGAGCTCGCGCGGGTTCAAGAGCAGAGCGCCCTGCGCGATGAGCTTGCCGCGGGCGAGCTGCGTGAGCAGTTCATCGCGATTCTGGGGCACGATTTGCGCAATCCCCTGCACGCGATTTTCGCGACCGCGGACACACTCGAGCGGCGGCTCGACGAATCGGCGCTCGCCGGCCTGGCCACTCGAATCAAAACCAACACGCGGCGGATGTCGGCGCTGATCGATGACGTACTGGATTTTGCCCGCGCCCGCCTCGGAGCCGGCATCGGTGTCGACATGCGGGGCACCGACCATATCGAGGCGGATTTGATGGCGGTCGTGAGAGAGCTCCAAGACGCGAATCCCGACCGCAACATCAGTGTCGACATCGACCTCCCGCGGCACGTGCATTGCGACGTCGGGCGCGTGCAGCAAATGGCCTCCAATCTGGTCGCCAACGCATTGACCCATGGCGCTGCGCACAGTCCCATCCGCGTCACCGCAAGTGCGGATGCGGACTATATGAGCTTCAGCGTGTGGAACAACGGCGAACCGATTCCCGCCCCCAGCATCGGCAAGGTGTTCGAGCCGTTCTGGCGGCACGATATTTCAAACACCCGTCAGGGACTCGGGCTGGGGCTGTACATCTGCTCGCAAATCGTGCGGGCGCACCGAGGCGTGTTGTCCGTGACCTCCACCAAAAATGGCGGGACGACCTTCAACGCACGTCTGCCGATCAAGCGCCTGCACAGCGGTAGCCGGCCGCAGCCATGAATCCGGACTCCGGAATCCTGAGCGACCCGGCGGCGGAAGCCGACTGGCGACGCCTGCTCGATGAGCTGAGGCGATCTTCGGACGAGGGTGGCTCTGAAGCCCCATTGCCGGCGCTGCCGCAGCAACCGACGAATTGAAGCCATCCGTTCTGTTTCGCCCCGCCCGCAGTTCGCGGGACGCCTTTGCCTGGAATTCGTCGACGCTGATTCGCTCCGAGCTGTTCAGCGCGGAGCGCCTCGAGCAGCACGCCGAGACGTTGGCGGCCGCACAGCGTGTCACGGCTCGGGCAGGCCGGGGTCGATCGCTGGCGGCACGCCTGCGCGATAATGACCGGGTTCTTCTGGCGGCTTATCGGGCGATTGCGCGAGCCATCGGCGAAGGCCGCGCCATCACCCCCGCGGCCAAGTGGCTGGTCGACAACTATCACATCGTCGAGGCCCAGATCCGGCAGATCGGTGACGACCTGCCGCCCGGCTACTACCGGCAGTTGCCGAAGCTCGCCGACGGCCCGCTTGCCGGCTATCCACGCGTATTCGGCTTGGCATGGGCATTCGTCGCGCATACCGACAGCCGCTTCGATGCACAGCTCCTCGTTGGATTCGTGCGCGCGTATCAGCGCGTTCAACCGCTCACGATCGGCGAGTTGTGGGCGGTCGCCATCACGCTGCGAATCGTCCTGGTGGAGAATCTGCGCCGCGCGGCAGAGGGAATCGCGACCCGGCGGGCCGACCGTCAACAGGCCGACGGGCTGGCCGATCGGCTTCTCGCGCTCGATCCGCCCTCATCCGAGCCGCTGTCGGTGGTCCTGCGGGAATGGGACGCCGCAGCGCTGTCGCCACCCTTCGCAGTACAGCTCCTGCATCGGCTGCGCGATCAAGACCCCAAGATCGCACCGGCCCTGAGGTGGCTCGAGGGACGCCTCTCGGGCCGCGCTGCCGCCGATGCGATGGTGTTGGACGAGCATCATCAACAGGGCGCCTCGAACGTGACTGTTCGCAACGTGATCACGAGCATGCGCTCGATCTCCGCCGTCGATTGGGCCGACCTGTTCGAGAGCGTGAGCCTGGTGGACGCGGTCCTTCGCGACGACACCGATTTTGCGGATATGGACTTTCCGACGCGCGACCGCTATCGCCGGGCGATCGAAGAGCTCTCGCGTGGCTCGAGCTACACGGAGCTCGAGATCGCCGATCGCGTGGTGCAGACGGCCCGCGGCGGTCGCTCGTCGCGCGAGCGTGATCCCGGATTCGCGCTCATCGCGGGCGGTCGCCAAGCCTTCGAGACGCGGGTCGGCTTCCGCGCGCCGTTGCGGACTTGGCCCGCCCGCATGAGCGCGGCGACGGGGATCCATGGCTATATCGCGAGCGTCTTGGCGCTGTCCGGGGTCATTTTGGCATTGCCGATCGCCGCGCTGACCGTGGCCGGCATCGGCGGCCACCTCGCCGTGCTGGCAGTGCTCGGCGTCATTCCGGCGATAGGCGCTGCCATGGTCCTCGTGAACACCGGCGTCACGAGCCGCGTGGGGGCGAAGGCGCTGCCGGCGCTGGACCTTCGCGATGGCGTGCCGGCGCGGTACCGCACGCTCGTAGTCATGCCGTCACTCCTGTCGACGCGAGAGACGCTTGCGGAGCAACTCGAGCGGCTCGAGATTCATCATCTCGCGAGCCTCGACGGCGACATCTACTTCGCACTGCTCACCGACTGGACCGATGCGGCGGCCGAAAGCGTCGAGGGCGATGCAGGGCTGCTCGACGCCGCTGCCGAGGGGATCGCGCAATTGAATCGCCGGCACGGACCAGGACTCGCCGGCGCGCGCTTCCTGCTGCTGCATCGCCGGCGGATCTGGAATGCGGCCGAAGGCCAATGGATGGGCTGGGAGCGCAAGCGCGGCAAACTGCACGAGCTCAACCTGCTGTTGCGCGGCTCGACCGGTACGAGCTTCGTGACCGCCCGCCCACCGCCGATGGAGGCGCCTGCGGCCGGGACGCCCGCGGCGGGGACGCCCCCCGATGAGACGCTCGCTCCTGTTCCGGCCGGCGTGCGATACGTCATCACCCTCGATGCCGATACGAAACTACCGCGCGACGCCGTCCGCCGGCTGATCGGCAAAATGGCGCATCCGCTCAACCGCCCTCGCTTCGGTCCGGCCGGCGGGCGTGTGGTGGAGGGCTATGCGGTGCTGCAGCCCCGGGTCGCGCCGTCGCTGCCGATGGGCAGCGAGGGCTCGCTGTTTCAGCGCCTGTTTTCGAGCGCGGGCGGCATCGACCCCTATGCCTCCGCCATATCCGATGTCTATCAGGATCTGTGCGGCGAGGGTTCGTACGTCGGCAAGGGAATCTACGACCTTGACGCCTTCGAGGAGGCGCTGGCGGGCCGAGTGCCCGACAATGCGATGTTGAGCCACGACCTGTTCGAAGGCATTTTCGCAAGAGCCGGACTTGCCTCGGACATCGAGGTCGTCGAGGAGTACCCGGCGCGATACGACGTTGCCGCGGCGCGTGCACACCGCTGGGCGCGCGGCGATTGGCAATTGCTCCCGTGGATACTGGGTCGCCGAAGCGCCCAAAGCGATCGGCACCGTGCGGGCCTGCCGCTCATCGGCCGGTGGAAAATGCTCGACAACCTGCGCCGCACGCTGCAGGCGCCTGCCAGCGTGCTCGTGCTGATCCTGAGTTGGACGCTGCCGCTGCACGCGGCGGTGATCTGGACCGCATTCGTGCTGACGACGCTCGCGGTTCCGGCGCTGCCGCCGCTTCTCGCGGGCATCGTGCCGAGAAGCCGGCATTTCTCCACCCGCAGCTATCTGCGGGCGCTCGTCGGCGACTTGCGGCTGGCGCTGTCGGTCACGGCGCTGCTCGTCGTATTCCTGGCACATCAAGCATGGCTCATGGCCGATGCGATCTGCCGCACGCTCTACCGGCTGGTCGTTTCGCGCCGCCGCCTGCTCGAGTGGGTCACGGCTGCGCAAGCGCAGCGCCTGCCACGACTCGATGTACTCGGGTTCTATCGGGGAATGGCAGGCACGCTGGTGACCGGGGGCGCCTTGCTGGCCCTCGTGGGTGCCGGATTTTTGAGGGCTCCATTGGCCGTCCCCTTCGCGATCCTGTGGATGATCTCGCCCCTCGTTGCGCGCTGGGTCAGCCGTGCTCCCGCCGCCGCCGATGGGGTGACCGCCGCGGATGCTCGTGCCCTGCGGCTGATCGCCCGCCGCGCGTGGCGCTACTTCGACAACTTCGTGACCGCCGCCGATCACATGCTGCCGCCCGACAACTTCCAGGAAGATCCGCGCCCCGTCGTGGCTCACCGGACCTCGCCCACCAATCTGGGACTGTATCTTCTGTCCATCGTCACGGCCCGCGACTTCGGCTGGATCGGCACGCTCGACATGGTCGAGCGGATCGAAGCGACGCTCTCGCAGATGGAGCGTCTGGAGCGCTTCAGAGGGCATTTCTTGAACTGGTACGAGACGCAGGACCTGCGCGCGCTCGAGCCCAAGTACGTCTCCTCCGTCGACAGCGGCAATCTCGCCGCCCACTTGATCACGCTCGCCAATGCGTGCACGCAGCTGTGCGGGCCGCTGCCGCCCGAGTCCGAGCGGTTGACCGGCATCGACGATGCGTGGGCTCTGGCACGCGAGTGCTCAGCCGGTCTCGATGACGCGGCCCCCGGCTCGCCGGCGGCGCGGCTCGCGGGCGCTTTGGGGTCACTCGCAGGGCCGGCGGCGGGCCTGCGGGCGCTCGAGCCATTGGCGGCCGCGGTGGTCAGCTGTGCGGACTCGCTCGCCGCCGAGCGAGCCGACGCGGCAAGCCTCGAGGCGGCGACATGGGCGCGTGCCGGGTGCCGGTCGATCGCGAGCCAGCTGCGCGATCTCGAGGCGGACACGGATGAGGGGCGGGGCGCCCTGGCCGGGCGACTCGCGGCGCTCGCAGCGACGGCGCGTACGATGGCTGCAGCAATGCGCTTCGATTTCTTGTTCGATACGGAGCGAAAGCTTCTGTCGATCGGCTATCTCGTGGCCGAGGGCACTCTCGATCCGAGCTGCTACGATCTGCTGGCCTCCGAGGCGCGGCTCGCGAGCTTCGTGGCGATCGCGAACGGGGATCTTCCCGCCCGTCATTGGTTTCGCATGGGGCGTGCCGTGACGCCGATCCATTGCGGCGCCGCGCTGATTTCCTGGTCGGGCTCGATGTTCGAGTACTTGATGCCCTCGCTCGTGATGCGCGCGCCGACCGGGAGCCTTCTCGAGCAGACCAGCCGTCTGATCGTGTGGCGCCAGAGGACCTATGGAGAGGAGCTCGGGACCCCATGGGGGATCTCGGAATCGGCCTACAACGCCCGCGATCTCGAATTGACGTACCAATATTCGAGCTTCGGTGTGCCCGGCCTGGGGCTGAAGCGCGGGTTGGCCGAAAGCCGCGTGATCGCACCCTATGCGACCGCGCTCGCCGCGATGATCGACCCGCACGCAGCGGTTCAGAATTTCGCCCGCCTCGCCGCGATCGCGGCCCAGGGGCCGTATGGGTTCTTCGAAGCGCTGGACTACACGCCGTCGCGGCTTCCCGCCGGCCAGGCGGTGGCGATCGTGCGCGCCTACATGGCGCATCATCAGGGTATGACGATCGTCGCGATCGCCAACACGCTGCTCAACGGGGTGATGCGGGCGCGCTTTCATTCGGAGCCACGCGTTCAAGCGACGGAACTGTTGTTGCAAGAGCGGCCGCCGCGCTACGTAGCCGTTGCGCACGTGCGCGCCGCCGAGAGCACGACTGCCGCCAAGTCCTACCCGCTCCTCCCGAGCAGCACCCGTCCGGCCCCCTCGCCGTACGATGCAGCGCCCCGAACCCGCCTTTTGTCGAACGGACGGTACGCCGTCATGCTGACGGCGGCGGGCTCGGGCTACAGCCGCTTTGGAGATCTGGCCGTAACGCGCTGGCGCGAGGATGCCACGTGCGATGCCTGGGGATCCTTTGTGTTTCTGCGCGATGTGGATAGCGGCGCCATGTGGTCCGCGAGCTTCCAGCCGAGCTGCGTCGAGCCGGACGACTCTGAGGTCCGATTCAACGAGGAGAGCGCCGAGTTCATGCGGCGCGATGGAACCCTTACCACGACGATGACGGTCACCGTGTCGACCGAAAGCGACGCGGAAGTGCGCCGGGTCTCGATTTCCAACACCGGCAGTCGAGCTCGCACGATCGAGCTGACCTCTTATGCCGAAATCGTACTGGCATCGCCCGCGGCGGACACGGCGCATCCGGCCTTCTCGAAGCTGTTCGTGCAGACGGAATATGTCCCATCCATCGGCGCGCTGCTCGCGACTCGGCGGCGCCGCTCGCCGACCGAGCCCGAGACGTGGGCCGCGCATCTCGCGGTCACGGAAGGCGATCTCGTCGGCGAGCTCGAGTTCGAGACCGATCGCGCGCGCTTCATAGGACGAGACCGCGAGCTGCGCCGCGCCCTTGCCGTCACGGAAACGCGCACGCTCTCCGGAACCACCGGCACGGTGCTCGATCCCGTATTCAGTCTGCGGCGCCGCGTCCGAGTCGCGCCAGGGGTAACCGCCCGAGTCGCCTTCTGGACCGTGATTGCCGCATCGCGCAGCGAGGTGTTGGATCTTGCGGACAAGCATCAGGATGCGGCCGCCTTCGAGCGCGCGCAAACGCTCGCGTGGACGCAAGCGCAGGTTCAGCTGCAGCACCTCGCGGTCACGATCGAGGAGGCGAGCCTGTTCCAGCGGCTCGCGGGCCATGTTCTTTACAGCAATCCGACGCTGCGTCCGTCATCCGACGCCCTGCCTCTCGGCGGCGGCGGCCCGTCGGTTCTCTGGGCGCATGGGATCTCCGGCGACCTGCCCATCGTGGTGGTGCGGATCGACGACATCGACGAGCTGGACGTGCTGCGTCAGATGCTGCGGGCATTCGAGTACTGGCGGCTGAAGCGGTTGGCGGTAGATCTCGTGGTCTTGAATGAAAGAGCAACCTCCTACCTGCAAGACATGCAAACCGCGCTGGAGACGCTGATTCGCACCGGCTCCGTGCAGCAAGGCTCGCGCCAGAATGCCACTCAAGGCGGCGCCTTCATCCTGCGCTCCGACCTGCTGTCGGGCGATGCGCGTGCGACGCTCTTGACTGCCGCGAGAGTGGTCCTCTTGAGCCGCCGCGGCAGCCTTGCGGAGCAGTTCGAGCGGCTCGATGCGAGCACACGGCCGATGGTGCCGCCGCCGCCGCCGGCAAGATTGACACCGGGCGGGGCCGCCTCGCCGACCCGCATCCCCGCGCTCGAGTTTTCGAACGGAATCGGCGGATTCGCAGCCGAGGGGTGCGAGTACGTGACGTTGTTGCGCGATGGTCAGTCAACGCCGGCGCCGTGGATCAACGTCGTCGCCAACGCCGGGTTCGGCTTTCAGGCGTCCGCGACCGGCGCATCATTCACCTGGGCCGGCAACAGCCGCGATAATCAGCTCACGCCATGGTCGAACGATCCCGTCGGCGATAGGCCCGGAGAGGCCCTCTATCTGCGCGACGAGCACACGGGCGCACTCTGGTGCCCCACGGCGGCCCCGATCCGCAGCCCGACCGAGCCCTACCTCGCGCGGTACGGGAGAGGATATTGCCGCTTCGAGCACGAGGAGCAAGGCATTGCGCTCGAGCTGCTGCAGTTCGTGCCGCTCGATGCCGCGATCAAGATATCGCGCCTCACCATCCGTAACGTATCCGGTCGAACCAGGCATCTGTCGCTGACCGCGTACGCCGAATGGTTGCTCGGTACCTCGCGCGGCATCTCCGCGCCCTATGTCTGGACCGAAATGGACGGTGTGACCGGGGCAATGCTCGCGCGCAACGTATGGAGCGGGCGTGAATCGCGCGTCGCATTCATGGACTTGGGCGGACAGCAAACCTCCTGGACCGGCGATCGCCGCGAATTCATCGGCCGCAATGGGACACTCGCGCGCCCGCTCGCGCTGAGCGGCGACGCGCCGTTATCCAAGCGGGTGGGCGCCGGCTACGATCCATGTGGCGCGCTGCAGACCTCGGTCGAGCTCAAGGCCGACTCGAGCGTCGACATTCTCTGGTTCCTCGGCGAAGCCGCCACCGCCGCGGAGGCTCAAGCCACCATCGCGCACTGGCGCGCCGCCGACCTCGCGGCGTCCCTGGAGACCGTGCGCCGCTTCTGGTCCGAGGTCCTGGGCGCCGTGGCGGTGAAAACACCCGATCGATCCTTCGACATCATGATGAACGGCTGGCTGCTCTATCAGACGCTTGCATGCCGCTTGTGGGCTCGCAGCGGCTTCTATCAGGCGAGCGGTGCCTACGGCTTCCGGGACCAGTTGCAAGACACCATGGCGCTGATCATCGCCAAGCCCGACCTTGCGCGCGAACACCTGCTGCGCGCCGCCGGCCGCCAATTTGTCGAGGGCGATGTTCAGCATTGGTGGCTGCCGCAGACCGGCCGCGGAGTGCGCACCCGGGTTTCAGACGACCGCGCGTGGCTTTGCTACTGTGTTGCCCACTACCTCGAATCGACGGGCGATCGGGGCGTCCTCGATGAGACCGTGCCCTACCTCGAGGGCCCGGCATTGCATGACGATGAGACGGATAATTTCTTTCAGCCGTCGACGGCGGAGGAAAGCTCGTCCCTGTTCGAGCACTGTGCCCGCGCCCTCGATGCGAGCCTGGCGGTCGGCGAACATGGCCTGCCGCTGATCGGCACCGGCGACTGGAACGACGGCATGAACCGGGTCGGCGCCGCAGGGCGCGGGGAGAGCGTGTGGCTCGGATGGTTCTTGGGGTTCGCGCTTTCGAGATTCGTGGCGCTCGCCGAGGCGCGCGGCGACACGGCGCGAGGCGCCCGCTGGCGACGGCACGCCGCCACGCTGCGCGCCGCCATCGAGCGGAGCGGCTGGGACGGAGGCTGGTATCTGCGCGGCTATTTCGACGACGGCACGCCCTTCGGCGCGGCGGCCGACAGCGAGTGCCGCATTGATTCGATCGCGCAGTCCTGGGGCGTCCTCTCGGGCGCGGCCGATCCGGAGCGGGTGCGACGCGCCATGGCGGCCGTGTATGAGCAACTCGTGCTCCCCGATGCGCGCCTCGTGATGCTCTACACGCCGCCCTTCGACCGATCGCCGGCGGATCCCGGATACCTGAAGGCCTATCCTCCCGGAATCCGCGAGAACGGCGGTCAGTACACCCACGCCGCCGTCTGGACGGTCATCGCCTTCGCGATGCTCGGCGATGGCGACCGGGCCGGGGAGCTATTCTCCTTTCTGAACCCGATCAATCACGCGCGGACTCTCGGCGATGCGCTGCTCTATAAGGTCGAGCCCTACGTCGTTGCGGCCGACGTGTACTCCGAGCCGCCGCACGTGGGCCGCGGCGGATGGACGTGGTACACGGGTTCCGCGGCGTGGTTGTACCGCGCCGGGCTCGAGTCGATATTGGGCTGCCGCCTGAGTGGCGCCGAGCTCCTGCTCGATCCCTGTGTACCTCGCGAGTGGCCCGGCTTCGAGGTGACGCTCCAATACCGTGGCACGACCTATCGAGTCACCGTCGAGAATCCGCGCGGCGTCAATCGGGGCGTCACCGGCCTCACGCTCGATGACCGCGCACTACCCGTCGAGCCGGCGCGTGTCGCATTGACGGACGATCGCGCAGTTCACCACGTGCGGGCGATCATCGGCTGAAAGTCGCAGCTTCGCTCTTCACTCTTGCGCGCCGCCCGATCTCGACCATGGTCCAATGTGAGGGCTGATCGGTCTGCGCGACAATTCAGGCCCAGGCCCCACGGAGACAGTGATGGTTGCCTCGAATCCAGTATTCGTCCGCATCTTTGCCCTGGTGTTGCTCCTTCTGGGTGCCCGCGCCCAGGCTCAAAGCGACCCTTTGCCCTCGTGGAACAACGGCTCCGCGAAACAGGCGATTATCGATTTCGTCAAGGAAACAACCACTCAGGGAAGCCCCGAGTTCGTTGACCCGGTGGCACGCATCGCCACCTTCGATCAGGATGGCACGACTTGGGTCGAGCAGCCCGTGTACTCGCAGGCTATGTTCGCGTTCCACCAAGTCGGGGCGATGGCAGAGAAAGATCCCAAGCTGAAGGATGTCGAACCGTTCAAAACCGTGCTCTCGGGGGATCGGGAGGCCATTGCCCAGCTGCCGCTACCGGAAATCGAAAAGATTCTCGCCGTCACGCACACCGGCATGACGGTGGAAGTGTTTCGCAAGAGCGTCCAAGACTGGATCGCGTCTGCCCGGGATGCGCGCTTTCACCGTCTCTACACCGACCTCGTGTATCAGCCAATGCTCGAAGTGATGCAGTACCTGCGCAGCAATGGCTACCGGACGTACATCGTCACTGGGGGCGGTCAGGAGTTCGTGCGCGCATATGCCGAGCGGGTATATGGCATCCCACCGGAGCAGGTGGTGGGCTCCACCGCCGACGTAACTTTTGGTTATGACAAGAGCGGGAAGTCGATTCTCACCAAGGTGCCTCAGGGAATGCGCGTCAATGACAAGGCGGGCAAGCCCGTCGGTATCGAACTCGTGATCGGGCGCCGGCCCGTGGCGGCCTTCGGCAACTCGACGGGCGATCAACAGATGCTCGAATACACCCAGGACGGCGGCGGAGCCCGGCTGATGATGTTGGTGCATCACGATGACGCGGTTCGCGAGTACGCCTACGGGGCGGAATCGAAAATCGGCACCTTCAGCGATGCGCTCATGACCGAGGCGAAGCGGCGCGGCTGGGTGGTTGTCAGCATGAAAGGCGATTGGAAGCGCATCTTCGCTTGGGAACAATGAGAATCGACTCGGCGTCGGTGCGGGCTACCGACTTTAGCCGAGCGAACTGATCGTGACGTAATAGCCATCGGGGTCTCGAAGAGAGAACTCCATCGTTCCAGTGCTTGGGTTCCTATGAGGCTCCTCTTGCAGCCGGTCGGCGAGCGCGCGCGCCCTGGGCAACGCACCGTCGAAATCATCGACACGGAAGAACAAGAGCAGGCCGTTGCCGGGCGTGGCCGCATCAGCGCTCGTCAACGACGGATGGTCGTGGGCGCCCCACTCGTGAAGACAGAGCAAGACCGTTCCATCGGAGTCGAGGATTTGCCCGAAGTGGGGATGAGCGGGGGCGGTCGCCGGAATACCAAGAAGTGACTGATACCACTTGAAACTGGCGGGGACATCGGCGACTCCAATGATCGTCCACGTGCGTTTCATGAGGTGCTTGCCCTAGGTGGTAACGGGCTGCAGCATCAAGGGGGGCTTGACGCGCAGCTCTTGCGATGCGTCGATTCGAAGCCAAAGCAGGGCGCCGAGAAACAGCAGCGCCGCCATCGGCACGAATGGCGCATCATAATTTCCGAAATGCTCGACGATGTAGCCGTACGCGACGGATCCTACCAGTCCTCCCAGTTGCGCGGTGGTGTTCATGAGACCGACCATCGCGCCCGCGTGCTTTTGACCAATGTCCAGGCAAACACCGAATACTCCGGATTGCTGGAAAGTGATCGCCCCATAAACAACGGCCAGGAATACCACCGTCGGGATCTGTTGCCGGGACAGCATGGCCGCGATGGTGAATAGTCCGGCCAAGGACAGTGCGGCTGCGCCTAGCGTTTGCCGCCCACGCTTCGGCCCCAGTCGTCGCACCAACGCATCGCTCATCGCGCCGCCGGTCAAGTTGGCGAAGACAGCCACGACATAGGGAAGGGCCGAGATCAGGAGCGTCGATTCGCTGAATCCGCGCCCCTTGACGAGAAACGTGTGAAACCACGTCTGGAAGAAGTTGTAGACATAGATGTAACAGAACGCGGTCGCCAGCAGCGCCATCGCACTCTGTGAGCGGAAGGCGGCCCGCCAAGGAAACGAGTGCCCCGTCGCATTCGGTCCATCCGGGTGCTCGGAGTGTTCCGACGGGTGCTTTTGAATCGGAGAATCGCGAAACCACGCATACCAGGCAATCGACCAGCAAACGCCCAAAATACCGAACACGAAGAACGGGGCGCGCCATCCGTAACGGCTCTGGATCGGTATGACCAGCAAGGGCGCGAGGGCGCCCCCCATTTGGCTTGCCATCAGCATCACACCGCACATCGTGGCTCTGCGGGCCGGTGCGAACCACCGGGAGACGACAATCGATGCATTCGGAAAGGCGCCGGCCTCGCCCGCGCCGAAGAGAAATCTCGTGATCAGCAGCGGATAATAGCCGGTCACCGCGCCTGTCAATGCCGTGAAAGCGGACCACCATAGAACGATGCGGGTGAGCACGCGCCTCGGCCCGATCCGGTCTCCGAGGATGCCGGTCGGAATTTCGAACAGGCAGTAGGAAATGGTGAAAGCGCCTGTCACCCAACCCCAGCCCACCGGCGTGATATGAAGATCGTCCTGCATCCGTGGGCCGGCCACGGAGATGCAGACGCGGTCGAGATACGTGATGCCGAAGAGAAGCACCAGCAGGCCGACGACGCGATACCAAGCCTTGGAGGAATGGGTCATCCCGCATTCTCACACGGATGCGGCGTAAGAACGATCCGCCTCCGCATCGGCCCCGATGCGCGTCCGCCAATGTTGAAGCGTCCCACTCCAACTCAATGGAGAAAACGTTGCCGGCTTCTGTCAGCGGCATGCTAACGTTCGAATGGTGCATGAATTTCATCGTGATGCAGGACTAATTCGCCAGGTCGGCGCTTGGGCGCTCGCCGCCAACATGGTCGGGATGGTGGTCGGCGCCACGATTTTCGTGCTGCCGGCGACGTTGGCCGCGACCATCGGGTCCTACGCGCCGCTGGCGTTCGTCGTATGCGCGGTGGCGGTTGGAGCCATCGCCATCTGCTTTGCCGAAGGCGGCAGCCGCATTCCCACCAGCGGTGGAATCTACGGCTATGTGCAAGGCTCCTTTGGGCAGCTCGCGGGCTACGTAGCCGGCACCCTTCTGTGGGTGAGCGATGTCCTCGCCTGCGGCGGCATCACCGCCGCCCTGGCCGACGTGGTCGTGAGCGTGGTGCCGCCCGCCGCTGCGGGAGCCGTGCACGCGGCGGTGATCCTCGCCGCCATTGGAGGAATCGCATTCGTCAACATCGGGGGCGTTGCCCGCGGTGCGCGCCTGGTCAACGCCACCACCGCGATCAAGTTGATTCCGCTTGCGATTTTCATCGTCGTCGGCGCGGCGGCGGTGCATCGATCGAATTTCGTGCAAACGGTGGCGCCCAGCGTCGGCGGCCTGGGCCGCGCCATGATTCTTGGCGTTTTCGCCTTCATGGGGATGGAGACGTCGCTATGTGCGAGCGGCGAGGTTGCGCAGCCGACGCGCACCATTCCGCGGGCGCTCGCGATAGCGCTGCTCTCTACGACCCTTCTGTACGTGGCCATTCAGACCATTGCGCAAGGCGTACTCGGGCCATCGCTCGCCAATAGTACCGTGCCGCTCGCCGATGTCATGGCGCGCATCAATCCGGCGCTTCGGCTGCTCATGGTGGCGGGCGCCGGGCTGTCCATGCTGGGTTACATCGCCAGCGATATCCTGGGAAGCCCGCGCTTGCTGTTTGCTTTCGCCCGCGACGGGCTCCTGCCCCGCGCGCTCGGACGTGTACATCCGCAAAGCCACGCCCCGCATGTCGCAATTCTGGTCTACGCGGCACTGGCCAGCGTGCTCGCGTTGACGGGCACCTTTGTCGAACTCGCGGTGCTCTCGGCGCTGGCGACTGCGGCGCTGTATGTCATCGGCTGTGCGGCGGCATGGCGGCTCAAGCAGCGTGAGGTCGCGCTCGCCGGTGAGGCGCTCAATTTTCGCTGGTTAGGGCTTGCGGCGATCATTGGTATCGGCAGCATGCTGATCGTGATCGCCCTCGCGGCACGGGAGGAAATCATCGGCCTCGCGATACTGCTGGCTGCGAGCATCGCGATCTACTTCGTTCAAACGCGCACGGCGCGAATCAGGCAATGAACCGCCGCGGTTCACCACCTTTTCATCCGGGTGTCGCCCCTCTGCGCTTGGGCCGGCGGACGACCCTCACCTTGCCGCCGGCCCCGCCTCCACAGAAGAACTGATCGCCGCCATCGGACTCGAGCCCGGAGACGCCCGTTCCGGACGGCATCTCGAGCTTCTCCAGGACTTTCCCCGTTTGAGGATCGATGCGCCGCAAGTCGCTCTCCTCGCCCTCCCAGGTTCCGTGCCACAGCTCCCCATCGACCCAGGTGACTCCGGTCACGAAGCGGCTGGATTCTATGGTGCGCAAAAGCTCGCCCGTGTCGGGATCGACCTGATGAATCTTGCGCTCACGGTAATGCCCCACCCAGAGTGTCCCTTCGGCCCAGGTGAGTCCCGAGTCGCCGCCGCCGCCGGGCGCCGGGATGGTGGACAGGACGGCGCCCGTTGCCGGATCGATTTTTTGGATGCGCGCCTCGGCGAGCTGATACAAGTGCCGGCCGTCGAATGCCGTTCCGGCATGCGCCGCGACATCGAGGGAGCGCAGCATCTTCCCGGTCCGGGGATCGAATGCGTTGAGTGCGTCCGCGGCGGCAAACCAGACGCGCCCGCCGTCGTACGTGACTCCATGCACGTGATCGGCACCTTCGAAGGGTCCGTACTCCCGGATGATGTCGGCGGTCGAGCGACGCATGTCGCCATCTTAGTCAATCGGCAATGGCGCGGGGAGTAACAAGCCCGTCGCGAATCCAGGCGCCGGCGGGGTCGCCCAACGGCGAGACCGCCCATGCCCGAGGGCCTGCACCTTGCCGGTTGCCGCCAGGGAGTCGAGCGCGCGCTGCACGGTGCGCTGGCCGGCTCCCAGCGCGAGCGCGAGCGCCGAGCTCGACCACGACTCGCCGTCGGCCAAGAAGGCGAGGACCGCCGCATGCTTCTCCTCGACCGGCGTGGCCAGTACGACCACCGCCTGTGCGCGCCGCGGCTGCAGTACGAAGCCTCGCTTCGTCGCCTTGATATCGGCGAGCGTCGGCAGCAGCGCGCGCAGGCGCGCAACCTCCACCCTGAGGCGGGCGCGATGCGATTCGTCGGCGAGCTTCAATCGGAACGCACGCGCAACCAGCTCATCGCGCGCGACGTCCGCCGGCCACGCTTCCCCGAGTGCACGCACCAGCGCGAACAAGACCGGACGCCTGGCGAGCGAGACGCGCTCGCGCTCGTCGCGGACCAGATGCCGGCAAGCATCGACGATCAATGCCCGGGAGTCGAGCAGTGTCTCGACCTCTTGAAGCAGGAGCGTGCGCACCTCCCCGCTCGCGATCAGACGGGCCGCGGGTGCGTCGAGAACCTGCAACGCGCTCTCGACCTCGGCAATGAGCGCGGGGATACCGGCCTCGCGCGCGGCGCGCTCCGCCCGGGCAAGCGCTTCGCGCGCCGTTCGCGCGCGCAGCCGGCGCATCGCAATTCCCGCGACGATGAGCGCGTGGGCCGCCCGCGAGGCGGCAGGAAACGGCGCCGGGTCGAGCGCGCCGAGCATTCGCTCCGCCTCATCGAGACGACCCATCAGCAGCAGCCGCCGAACCTCGAGATAGCGCGCGTGGATGGCATTGATCCGGTCGCCGTGCGTCTCGAGAGTCGTTCGCGCCGCCTCGAGGGACTTGGGGGCCCAGTGCAAGTCACGGGAGACGAGCGCGATTTCCGCTTCGGCGACGACGCATCTCGCGCGCGACACAGCTTCTTTCGCGCCGAAGGCGCGCGCGGCACGCCGCAGGAGCGCTCTTGCTCGATCGAGATCGCCGAGCTGTGCCATCGCGATGCCGCGAAGTGCGAGCGCCGGTGCATCGTCACGCAGCGCGACCCGCTTCAGCGCGCCGAGGGGATCGCCCGTCGCGAGCGCGCGCCCGGCAGCGGTGATCACCGAATCCATCGGGCCCTGCTCTGCGCCAAGGGCGGCCGACCTAGCGGCCGCCCCGTCGCAGACGGCCGCGCCGGCTCACTTGCCCAGGAATTCCTGCGGACCCAAGGATCCCGTGTGGTTCTTGTCCATCATGTCGAACACCTTGGTCTGATAGGCGATGTACTCCTCGCGGGAGACGGTGCCGTCGCCATCGGTGTCGATCTTGTGCATCATGGCCTTCGTTTGCAGACCGCGGGCGTAGCCGCCCGTTGCGAAGCTCTCCATATCGCTCGACGGGGTCAGGAATTCCTTCTCGTCGATGGTCCCCGACTTGTTCTTGTCCAGCGCCGAGAAGACTTTTTCCTGGTAGGCGATCCACTCGGCCTTGGATACCGTGCCGTCGCCATTTGTATCGATTTTGTGCATTTCGTCCATGGTGCGCAGCCCGCTTGCGTAGCCGCCGGTCGCGAAGGAAGCCATGTCGTCGGCAAAGGCGAGCGGTGCACACGCCAAAGCGGCAAGAACGGCGAGAGTATGTATCCGTCGAGTGCGTTGAAGCTGCGACATCGTGAGTTTCCTTCTGTTGATGTGATCGTGCCTGTCGAGAAGACCGGAAGGCCGCGCCGGATATTTCAGCCAGGGGCGCGCGAGACCCGGACCGCTCCCGGTGCCAGGCGCAGGCCGGGTGCGTGCGCCACCTCCCGCACGCCAAAGGAGAATATCATCTCGTCTTCGGGCTCGCGGGAGCTCTCGGCCGTATCCGGTCCAAAGTGCGCCAGCACGCGCCACGCCGATCCATCGCCCAAGTCCCACGACAGTCGGACCACCGAATCCTCGATCCGGCAACGCCCGCCGTGCGTCAGCTTCGTCAAATACGGCGAGAGTCGGGACCGTCTCAAGGCAAGGAGGCGGCGTATCAATACCAGACGGTCCCGATGCCGGGATCGGTGTCGCTCGGACCAGTCGAGCTTGGAGGCGGCAAACGTCGATGGGTCGTTCGGGTCGGGGATCCTTGCCACGGCGTCCTCCGCGGCGAACGATGCGAAGCGTCTGAACTCGTGGCGGCGCCCGGACGCGACAGCCTCGGCGAGATCGGGACCAAAGTCGCAAAAGAAGAGGAACGGCGAGGAGGCGGCGAACTCCTCGCCCATGAACAGCATGGGCACGAGCGGGGTGAGGAGCAGGCAGACATAGGCGGCCTCGAGGTACCGCGGATCCGCGTTGCTGTCGATCCGCCCGCCGAAGGCGCGGTTGCCCACCATGTCGTGATTCTGCAGAAAGCCCACGAACGCATCCGGCGGCAGGTGCGCGCAAGGCGAGCCGCGGGGCTTGCCCCGAAAATTGGAATGCTCGCCCTGATAGGCGAAGCCTTCGGCCAGCGCACGGCCGAGACAGGCGAGCGGGCCGGCAGCGTAGTCGGCGTAATAGCCGTCACGCTCGCCGCTCAGAAGCACATGCAGGGCGTGATGCACGTCATCGTCCCATTGGGCGGTGGCGCCAAGCGGACGCCCGAGCGCGTCGCGCTCGAGGTAATGCGCCTCATTGCGGTTATTCTCCAGAACGAGATGCACGTGCCGTTCGCGGCCCGGGCCCGACCGCAGGGCTTGCGCGATCTCGCAGACGATGTCGGGCCGGCTCGAGTCGTGGATGGCATGCACGGCATCGAGCCTCAGTCCGTCGAAGCAATACTCGGTGATCCAGTAAAGCGCGTTGTGCACGAAAAAGTCGCGCACCGTGCGGCTCTGCGCGCCGTCGAAGTTGATTGCCGCGCCCCACGGCGTGCGATACGCGGGGTTGAAAAATTCCGGACAATAAGCGTGCAGATAATTCCCGTCGGGGCCGAAATGGTTGTAGACCACATCGAGCAGCACCATCAACCCCAGGCCGTGCGCCGAATCGATGAAGGCCTTCAGCTCATCCGGGGTGCCGTAGCACGCCGCCGGTGCGTACGGCAGCACCCCGTCGTAACCCCAGTTGCGCGTGCCCGGAAATGCAGCGAGCGGCATGATCTGCAAGGCGGTGACGCCGAGCGCCGCGAGCTCGGGCAGCCGGTCCGCCGCCGCGCCGTAGGTGCCTTGCGGGGTAAAGGTGCCGACATGCAGCTCGTAGAGCACGGCATCGGTCCACGGGCGACCCCGCCATGAGATCTCGCGCCACACATGGGCGCGCGGGTCGACCACCGCGCTCGCGGCATGCACGCCGTCCGGGTTGAAGCGCGAGGCGGGATCGGGGGCCGACCAAGTCGTGCCGTCCTTCATATGAAGGGCGAATCGGTAGCGCGCTCCGGCGGACGCCGCGGGGACCTCGATTTCGTGCCATCCCGACGGCATCTCGTGCATCGTATGGCGCTCCTCCGAGCAGGCCCCGAGCAACAGGAGCTCGGCCCGCAGGACGCTCGGCGCCCAGATCCGGAAGCGCGTGCCGCCTGCCTCGAGCAATTGCGCGCCGAATGGCATCTCGTGGGCTCGCGCGCCGCGGCCCCGAGCCAGGGGCATGGTCAATGGTCTTTGTCGCCGTGACGCGGCCACCAGCGCTCGAGGAGCGCGGCGGCCCAATCCTTTCCGCCGAATCCGAAGGCAAGCGCCAGCGCGAGCACGATTCCTCCGAGCAGAATCAAGAATGTGAGCTCCACGATATCCGCACCCACCTCGAGCTGGCGGAGCGCGATCATGATGACGAACGACATGATCAGGTACTGCGCCATCTTGCCCAGGATGTCGCCGTCCGGGATTTGCGCCCCGATGCAATACGTGGTGGTCGCGTTGCCGACGAAGCGCGCAAAATAGGATCCGAACACGGCGATGAGCATCGCCATGAGGACTTTGGGGGAGTAGATCAGCACCCGGTCCAAAAGGTCCGTGAGGCGCACGAGATCCACTTCCGAGGCCGCCTGCATGAAGGTCGCCACCAGCACCACCCAGTAGGCGTATAGACCGAACAGGGTCGTGGTGTCGCCACGCAGGCCTCCCTGCTGCAGAAAGTGATCCGTTCCGGCGCGCTCCGTCAGCACGTTGAAATTCACCGCGCGCAAGCCGCGCTCGACCGCGAATCGAGCCACCTTGGCGAGCAGCCAGCCGAGAAGGAGAATTCCGATGGCCACCGCGATGTTCGGCAGCATAGCGGCCGCCTTGTGCACGAATTGATCGGCCGTCGCCGGCAACAGATCCAAGTTATTCATGGCAAGACTCCCGATTCGGCGATTCCCTGCAACGGAATGCCCGCCCATCCCGGCCGATTGTTGAGCTCATAGCGCAGCTCGTAGAAGGCCTTCTCCAGCTCGAACAACCCGAGAAGCCCGCTGCCCGGCTTCAGTTCCCCGTACAGCGACGCACCACGCGCGGTCTCATCATATGCCGCCAGGAACGCGGCGCGAACTTCCTTCGCCCACGTGCGCGCGCGGGGTGCAAGCCTTGCGAGCTCGACCTCGTCGTGCGCCACGTCCCGCAAAGTGCTGTGCTCGACGTAGCTGAACGATCGCAGCATGCCGGCGACATCGCGCAGCGGCGACTGCTTGGCGCGCCGCTCCTCGAGGCTGTGCCCCGGCTCGCCCTCGAAATCGATGATCACGAAATCGTTGCGCGTCAAAAGCACTTGCCCCAGATGGTAGTCGCCATGGATTCGGATCTTTACTCCGTGAGTGTCTTCCGAGGCAAGCGCCTCCATTCGCTTCAACAGCCCATCCTGACGGGCGAGAACTGCGTTTGCCTTGTCGCGCTCGGCGGGGGTGAGCTCGCCGAGACGCGCCTTGAGAATGGCGAGCGCACCTTTGGCCTCCTCGATCGCGCGCTGCCGGTAGGCCTCGAAATCCGCGCGGCCGAGGCTCTCGGGATCGAACATCGGGTTGCCGGTGCGCGTCGCGAGCGCCCGGTGCAGCTCCGCCGTGCGTACCGCGAGCCGTCGGATCAGCGTGAGGAACGCCTCGTGTGTGTTGGGAGGCACCGCGTCGGTGGCAGGCGCCGTGCGGTGCTCTTCGAGGTGCCGGCGCAGGTAACCGAGCGCATAGGTCCAGCCGTCGCCCTGATTGGCGATGTAGCCTTGGAGCAGCGCAAGCAACCGAGGCTGCCCGTCCTTGTCGCGGTGCTGGAGCGAGCCGGCGAGCGGCGCGCAGTTGGCGTAGTGCACGACATCGGTGAGAAACGCACCCATCTCGAGCTCCGGACTCTCGCCGGTGCGCAAGCGTCGGTAGCCTTTGAGCACCAGCCGCTCGCCCATGACCACGACGGTGTTCGAGCTCGAGCCCTGCGGTCGACCGGCCCGAAGCGAGGCGAAGTTCTTGCCCGCAAGGCGGCCGAAGGCGGCGGTGGGACGAAATTCGAGTTTGCCCTGTGCGGTCGCGATCTCGCGCGGCTTGTGCGTGGCGGCCACCAGCGCCCGGCAGAACGTCTCGTCGGCGAATGCATCCCCCATCACGCCCACACTCGCTTGCTGGCGGATCTTTGCGATGGCCGCCGCGGAAAGATTGCGCAGGCGCTCCTCCTCATCCTTGTCCTCCCAGGCGAGCGCCAACGGCATGAAATAGCTCGATGTGTCGCCGCCGGCGATGACATCGAGGAGCGCGAGCACCCAGCTTGCCTTGCCATCCTGCCACACCAGGTGGTCGGCGATACGGGCGCGCTCGATGGGAGTGCCCTTGGCCGCGTACCAGCGCTGAGTCTCGATGAAGCGGGGCAGCGCTTCGGTCTCGATCTGGGCGCGCGTCTTCTCCGCCATGGCGATTCGCCAGGGTACGACGCGGTCCCGGAACAAGCTGCTCCACCCATCGAACAGCACCAGCACCGGACGTTCGTCCAAGGACATGATCTGCTCGTGCCAGGCCGGCGCCTCGGCATCCGCCGTCAACCTGAACCAGTAGAAGCCATGAGCCGACAAGGTCAGCAGGTAGGGCAAGTCCCCGATCGGGGGAAAAGTGGTGCGCCCGAGCATCTCGACGGGCACGCGCCCCTTGAACTCGGAGAGGTTGAGCTCGACGGGCTGCGCGGAGCGGGACAGATTCGCGACGCAGAGGATGCTGTCCTCGCCGTACTCGCGCAGATACGCGAGAATCTTTCGATTCCCGGGCCTCAAGAATCGGCGGGTGCCGCGTCCGAAAGCCTGGCTGGTCTTGCGCACGGCGAGCATGCGTTTGGTCCAGCTCAGGAGCGAATTGGGATCGCGCGATTGCGCCTCGACGTTGATGGATGCATAGCCGTAAACCGCGTCCATGATGGGCGGGAGGTAGAGCCGCTGCGGGTCGGCACGCGAGAATCCGGCATTGCGGTCGGGGCTCCATTGCATCGGTGTGCGCACGCCGTTGCGATCGCCGATGAACACGTTGTCACCCATGCCGATCTCGTCGCCGTAATAGAGAATCGGCGAGCCCGGCATGGACAGCAGCAGGCTGTCCATCAGCTTGATGCGATCGCGGTCATTCTCCATCAGCGGCGCGAGCCGGCGTCTGATCCCCAGATTGATGCGCGCACGCACATCCGCGGCGTACGTGTTGTACATGTAGTCACGCTCCTTGCTCGTGACCATCTCGAGCGTGAGCTCGTCGTGATTTCGGAGAAAGATCGCCCATTGACAGCTGTCGGGAATGTCGGGCGTCTGCTGCATGATTTCCGTGATCGGGTAGCGATCCTCCTGAGCGATCGACATGTAGATCCGCGGCATCAGCGGAAAGTGATATGCCATGTGGCATTCATCCCCGTCGCCGAAGTACTCCCGAACGTCCTCCGGCCACTGATTGGCCTCGGCCAGGAGGAAGCGGTTCTTGTAGTTCGCGTCGATGGCGGCGCGCAGCCGCTTGATGACCTCGTGCGTCTCGCGCAGGTTCTCGTTGTTCGTTCCCTCGCGCTCGACCAGATAGGGGATGGCGTCGAGGCGGAAGCCGTCGACCCCCATGTCCAGCCAGAAGCGCATGATGTCGAGCACCGCTTCCATGACGCGCGGGTTGTCGAAATTCAGATCCGGCTGATGGCTGAAGAAGCGGTGCCAGTAAAATTGCTTGGCCACCGGGTCGAAGGTCCAGTTGGAGGTCTCGGTGTCGAGGAAGATGATGCGGGTGCCGAGGTACTTCTGATCGGTGTCGCTCCAGACGTAGAAGTCCCGCTCGGGCGAGCCGGGCGGGGCGTGGCGGGCCTTTTGGAACCAGGGATGCTGGTCGGAAGTATGGTTGATGATGAGCTCGGTCACCACTTTCAGCCCGAGGCGGTGCGCCTCGCGCAGCATGACCTTGAAATCGTCCAAAGTGCCGTACTGCGGATGGATGTTCTTGTAATCGGCGATGTCGTAGCCGTCGTCCTTGAGGGGCGATGGATAGAAAGGCATCAACCAGATGGTGTTGACCCCCAGGTCCCGGATGTAGCCGAGCTTGGACGTGAGGCCCGGGAAATCCCCGATACCGTCGTCGTTCGAGTCGACGAACGATTTGACGTTGAGCTGATAGATGACGGCGTCCTTGTACCAAAGCGCGTCGTCTACATCGAGCCCGGACAGGGTTCCGGGGTCCTTCAAGGAAGACTGCGGGACCAATTCGGCGACATCGTTCATCGATACCTCACGGTTCAGGCGAAGTAATCGAAGTCATGCTCGGTGCGCAGATAGCGCCGCAGTTTCAACACATGCGCCGGCATGCGCTGCGGATCGAGCAGCACGAAGTTTCGCGCACCGCGCCACTCGAAGTGCTGATTGCTCAGAAGATCGTGCACCTGATAAGGCGTCGCGTCGTCGAGCCCGAGGGCGCGCAGGTCGAGATCGATCCAGCCCGACTGCACATGATGCGGATCCAAGTTCACCACCACGATGATCACGTTTCCCGAGGACTTATCGCTCTTCAAATACCCGATGAGCTGCTCGTTGTCGAGTGCGAAGAAGCGGAGCGACGTGTCCGACTGCAATGCGGCATTGTCGCGCCGGATGCGGTTCACGCGCGCAATGAGAGAGCGCAGGCTGTCGGGACGGTCGAGCGGCCAGTGCCGCAGCTGGTATTTCTCGGAATCGAGGTATTCCTCGCTGCCGGGCTCCCGGGGCCTGCTTTCCATGAGCTCGAATGTGGGTCCGTAAATCCCGTAATTGGCGGAGAGTGTGGCCGCGAGAATGAGCCTCGCGGCGAAGGCGGCGCGCACGCCCGATTGCAGCGTCTCGTGCAGAATGTCGGGTGTGTTCGGCCAGACGTTCGGGCGGAAGTACTCGCGCGCCGGTGGGCGCGTGAGGTCGGTGAAATACTCGGTGAGCTCGCGCTTGGTGTTTCGCCAGGTGAAATAGGTGTAGGACTGCGAGAAGCCGAGCTTCGCAAGCCGGTGCATGACTTTGGGCCGCGTGAAGGCCTCGGCGAGGAACAGCACATCGGGATTCACGCGCTGCACCTCGGTGATCAGCCATTGCCAGAACGGAAAGGGCTTGGTGTGCGGATTGTCCACGCGAAAGATCCGGATGCCTTGCGCGACCCAGAAGTCGACGATGCTCTTGAGCTCGCCCCACAGCGCACGCCAGTCGCCGGTTTCGAAATCGAACGGGTATATATCCTGATATTTCTTCGGCGGGTTCTCCGCGTATTGCACGCTGCCGTCCGGGCGATGTCTGAACCACTGCGGATGAGCACTGACGTACGGATGATCGGGCGCCGTCTGAAAGGCGAGGTCGAGCGCGATTTCCATGCCGAGCTCGCGAGCCGTGGCGGCGAGGTGACGAAAATCCTCGAGCGATCCGAGCTCCGGCAGAATCTCCTTGTGGCCGCCTTCGGCCGAGCCGATCGCCCAAGGGCTGCCGACGTCGTCGGGCCGCGCCTTCAGCGCATTGTTCGGGCCTTTGCGGTTCACCTGTCCGATCGGCTGGATGGGAGGGAAGTACACGACATCAAAGCCCATCTCGGCGACGTAGGGCAAACGTCCCTCGACGTCCTTGAAATTCCCGTGCCGGGCGGGCTGCGATGAGGCGGAGCGTGGGAACAGCTCGTACCAGCTGCTGAACCCCGCCCGTTTGCGATCCGCGTGAATCTCGAGCGAGGCCGATTCGGCGAGGCCGCGGTCGCAATGGCGCCGCATCAGTCGGGCGCGTTCGGGGTCGAGGGCGAGCGCCTTGAGCGTGGACGCATCCGCGGTCGAGTCACGCCCCGCGCTGTCGCGCAGAAGCCGTGCCCACTCCTCGAGTGGCGGTGCGTCGCGGCCGGCGCGGGCCGCGGTCTGCGAGACGAGCGCACTGCCGACGAGCAGCGCGATGCGGATGTCGGCGAGCTCCTCGCGCCGCTCGAGCTCCTTGCGCCACGACTCGAAGTGATCCACCCACGCGAGAACGGTACATTCGTAGCGTCCGGGTGCAGAAGGGGTGAACTCCGCGGTCCACAGGTCGTTCCCCTGCGGCAGCATGTCGATCTCGTGAGCGTGCGCGGCTCCGGCCGGCCGCCAGATGAGCACCACGCCCAGCTGATCGTGTCCGTCCGTGAAGCAGTCCGCCTCGATGCACACCGGCTCACCCGCGATGCGCTTGGCGGGAAAGCGGCCGGCGTCGACCATGGGCGCAAGCCGGTCGATGACCACACGCACCCGGCCATCGCGCGGCGTTTTGCGCGGATCCGGCTTCTCAGCCATGCGACTCCCAGCGCAGCATCAGGGCAGCGAGCGGCGGCAACGTCAGGTTGAGCGACTCGACGCGTCCGTGAGCGCTCACCGGCACCGACTCGACGGCCCCCATGTTGCCCCAGCCCGCACCGCCATATTCGCGTGCGTCGCTGTTGAGGATTTCCCGCCAGACGCCGCGCCGCGGCACGCCGACGAGATAGTTGTGGCGAGGCATGGGGGTGAAATTGCAGACGATCATCACGTCCGGGCTGTCCGCGGCCTTGCGCACGAACGCGATCACGCTGGCATCGGCATTGTCGACGTCGACCCATTCGAAGCCGTCTTGGCTGAAATCGACCCGATGCAGCGCCGGCTCGCTGCGATACACGGCGTTCAAGTCATGGATCAGACGCCGTACCCCCGCATGCTCGGGGAGCGAGGCAACCCACCACTCGAGCTCGCCTTCATGCGTCCATTCGCGCCGCTGCCCGAACTCTCCGCCCATGAAAAGGAGCTTCTTCCCGGGATGTCCCCACATGTAGCCGAACAGAACGCGCAGGTTCGCAAATTTCTGCCAGTCATCGCCCGGCATCTTGTTGATCAGCGAGCCTTTGCCGTACACCACTTCATCGTGCGACAGGGGCAGTACAAAATTCTCGTTGAAGGCGTAAATCAAAGAGAACGTGAGCTGGCCGTGGTGGTAGCGCCGGTAGACCGGGTCCTGGCTCATGTAGCTGAGCGTGTCGTGCATCCAGCCCATGTTCCATTTCATGCCGAACCCGAGACCGCCCATGTCCGTCGGTCGAGAGACCATGGGCCACGCCGTCGACTCCTCCGCGATGGTGGTCGCGCCGGGATGGTCGCGATAGACCGCCCTGTTCAAGGCGCGCAGAAATTCGGTGGCTTCGAGGTTCTCGCGTCCGCCGTAGCGGTTCGGAATCCATTCCCCTTCCTTGCGGGCATAGTCCAGATACAGCATCGAGGCGACACCGTCGACTCGCAGCCCATCGACGTGATAGTGCTTGAGCCAGAAGAGTGCCGAGGAGATCAGAAACGAGCGCACCTCGTTGCGCCCGTAGTTGAAGATCGCCGAGTTCCATTCGGGGTGGAAGCCTTGCCGCAGGTCGGCGTGCTCATACAGGTGGGTGCCGTCGAAGTAGATCAAACCGTGGGCATCGGTGGGAAAATGCGAGGGCACCCAGTCGAGAATGACGCCGAATCCGCTCTGGTGCAGATGATCGACGAAGTACATCAAGTCCTGCGGCGTGCCATAGCGCGCGGTCGGCGCGAAATAGCCGGTCGTCTGATAGCCCCACGAACCGTAGAAAGGGTGCTCGGTGATGGGCATCAGCTCGACGTGGGTGAAGCCGGTTTCCCGCAGATAGTCCGCGAGCTGGTGTGCCAGCTCGCGATAATTCATGAAATGACCGTCCTTGCGCCGCCACGAGCCGAGGTGAACTTCGTAGATCGAGATGGGGGCGGACGAGCCCGTTGCGCGCGGCGCGAGATGCCATCCATTCGCCGTCGCGCCATTCCCATTCGAGCGACCAGACGCGCGAGCCGGTGGCGGGCGGCAGCTCGGAGAAGAAGCCGAGCGGATCGGCTTTTTCGGCCGTAAAACCGTTCCATCGGGAAACGATCCGGTATTTGTAGGCGTGGCCGCGCAGGACGTCCGGAATGGACCCCTCCCAGATGCCCGAGCCATCCCAGCGCACCGTGAGCGCATCCTCGCGTGAACCCCAGCCGTTCCAATCCCCGATCACCAAAACCTTGGCGGCGTTCGGCGCCCAGACGGAAAAAGAGGCGCCCCTGCCCTCGGCGTGCAAATGACATCCGAGCCCATCGTACAAAGAGGCGTGGGTGCCCTCGCGGAAAAGATAAATATCATTCTCAGTCAGCAAGTGACGGGCTCCCGGGCGGTGGACGGATCTATCGACGAGCTAAGATAAAAGGTGGGCGAGGCGCACACTGTCGCCCTGCGAACGGGACCGGCTGTAGGACTGGGCTGGCTGGTAACATCGGCGGCACCGAACCAAGAGGCACCGCAGACCCTACAGACTTTCCCGGGCGCACTCGCGCCATTCGGGCTCGGGTGTTGCGGATCGCTTCGTCAGCTGACTATAACAGAGCGCGTGGCGAGCGGTGCGTCGGGCGGCAGTCGCGCGGGTCCCCGCTCAACTTGCCGCGCCGGTGATCTGCTCCGCCGCCCGCAATCCTGTCGCGAGCGCCGCATGCACCGTCCCCCAGTGTCCGGTGACATCCGTGTGCTCGCCCGCGAAATAAAGCGTCTGATCGACCGGGACCGTGAGCTTCGCGGGCGCATCCAGAGCACCTGCGGGCACGTAGCTGTACGCGCCGCGCGCGTATTCGTCGGCGACCCAATCGTGCTCGTGACACCCGACGAGCAGACGATCGAGTTCCGCGCTCGGCATGCCGAACACACGAGCGAGCGTGTCGATGCACCGGCGTGACAGCGCCTTGGGATCGCCGCCCGCGGCGATCGAGCGCCGGAAATCGGTCGCCTTGGGGCCGCCGATCCAGCCGACGAGCGTGGGCGTGTGGTCCGGATTGGCGGTCCACCAGGTCGCGGGGATCTCGGCGGGTGTGAACAAGAAACTCAAATCGGAGAGCTCGCGCTGCACGCGCTCCGGAATCGAGTGCAGATGGCGCCAGAAGCGCTCGCGGAACATGAGTACCACTCTCAAGACATCGCCCATGGCGAGGCGCTGTGCCTGATCGAGGATCGCGGCCGGCGGCGGGTCGATGGCAATCGCCTCGGACTGCAAAACGCCGAGAGGCACCGTGATCAATGCGCGCGCGCCGCGCCACTCGCGGCCATCGCCTGTGCCGACCGTGACGCGGCCGCGCTGCCATGCGACGCGCCGCACGGGCGAGCGCAGCACGAGCTCGCCCGAGGCGGCACCAAACTGTGCCGCAAGGAAATCGAGCAGCGAATCGTATCCGCCCGCGAGGTGGGAAATTCGATCGCCGTCGATACTGTCCTCCGCGCGCTGCTGCACGGCGAGCGCGGCGATGCCGATGCGATGCCGATCCGCCGCATTGAACCCCTCGACGTAATTCGCGGCCGCCGCGGCGCTCGCGGGATCGGGCGGATTTGCGGTGAGATACTCGGCAAAGCTCATGTCGCATCCCGGCCGCTCATCGAGCCATTTCACCATGTCCTCGAGCACCTGCCGCGCGGGTTGTTGTAGGGGCGGCTGCCATTCGCCGTTCGCGAACGAGAGATCCGATCCGCCGAGCTCGTACGCGGCGAGCTGTGCTTGCCTCACGATCGCCCAGGTCACGGGCGGCAGGCCATGGATGAACTCCGCGCCGAGCTCGATGTGCGCAGGACCGAGCCCTTCGCGGCGCGGCAGGTGGCGCGTGAAGATGCGCCCACCGATGCGCTCGCGGGCCTCGAGCAGCGCGATGCGGCGGCCTTCCTTGGCGAGCTTCGCGCCGGCGGCGAGTCCCGGCGGCTCCGGCGCCCACGATGATCACGTCATATTCGCGTTGCATCTCGGTATGATTCTAGCGCATGCACATCGTTCGCCAGTCCGAATTCAAGGCATCGCCGTGGAAGAACGGCGGCGGTATCACGCACGAGGCGCTGCGCGAGCCGGAGCGGGGCCGATGAATTTCGCTGGCGCGTGAGCGTCGCTCACATCGACGCGGGCGGTCCCTTCTCGAACTTCGCAGGGTACGCGCGCACCATGGTGCTGCTGCGCGGAGGCGGTGTCGTGCTGCAGCTCTCGGACGGCAGTCGCCGCATGATGCGGGCGGCCGGCGACATGGCGCAGTTCGACGGTGCGCTCGGAGTCGACTGCGAGCTCCTGAACGGACCCTGCGTGGACCTCAATTTGATGGTCTCGAAATCGATGGGTGCGGCGCATGCGCGTGTCGAGCGATTGCAAGATCCGCGATCCGTACAGCTGCGCGAGGGCGAATCGATGCTGGTATTTCCCGATCGATGGGCCCGTGGCGATGCAGACCGCCGCGGCGTCGGACATCGCTCGAGCCTTGGGATCTTGCGGTTCTGGCCGGAACGGCGGTGCGCTCCGCGCGCATCGCGGCCTGTTCCGGCGGGAGCGGATTCGTGTTCATCGCGACGCTCGGGCCGGCGCCGTCAGTACTTGTGAGTCGAGAGCAGTAGACTCGTCTCGGTGCTCGAGATGCCGTCGATCTGCCGGATGCGGCTCAGCACCCGATCGACGGCCTCGAGGCTGTCGGTGCGCAACTCCGCGACGATGTCCCAGCGGCCGTTGGTCGTATGCAACGCAGACACGGCCGGGTCACCGCGCAGCGCCTTGAGCACCTCATCGGTACGATTTCCCTCCACCGCCACCGTCATGAAGGCGCGGATGCGCTGATCGTCCGCCGACTCTTTGAGTCGCACCGTGTAGCCGAGCACCGTGCCCTCGGCCTCGAGGCGCGCGAGCCTGTTTTGGACGGTGCCGCGCGATACGCCGAGGGCCTTCGCCATCGCCGCCATGGGCATCCGCGCGTTGTCGCGGAGCAGGGAAAGCAGATTTCGGTCGGTTGTATCCACAAAACGCTAAAAAACTATGACGATTTGAGCAATTTTATCATCTTTTTGATCAGTCTTCTGGCTATCTATTGGCTCGGCGGGCGGGGAAACTGCGGGTGCTGGCGGGGAGCCGTGCGGTCGATTCCCACAAGAGCGAGATCACACATGGTCAATTACATCGGTACTGCGCGCATCCGCGAGCTGGTAGCGCGGCAGGGCGTCGCGCGATTCATGGAGACACTGGCCACCGAGATCGAGGACGACTACCGCCGCTGGGCCGACTTCGACAAGTCGGCGAGGCATGCCTGCCACTCGCCGGGCGGCGTCATCGAGCTCATGCCGACCAGCGACGGACGGCTTTATTCCTTCAAGTATGTGAACGGCCATCCCAAGAACACGTCGGTGGGGTTGCTCACGGTGACCGCGTTCGGCGTGCTGTCGGATGTTGCGACAGGCTATCCGATGTTGCTGTCCGAGATGACCTTCGTCACGGCGCTGCGCACCGCCGCCATTTCGGCGCTGGCGGCACGCTACATGGCGCGTCCCCGCTGCCGGGCAATGGCGCTCATCGGCAATGGCGCGCAAAGCGAATTCCAGGCGGTTGCATTCCATCATATGCTCGGCATACGGGAGCTGCGGCTGTTCGATACCGATTTGGAGGCGACGGCGAAGCTCAAGCTCAACCTCGAATCGCTGCGCCTCGAGGGTCTCACGGTGCGTGCCTGCCGCGGTGTCGCCGAGGCGGTCGGCGGTGCCGATGTCGTCACCACCGTGACGGCCGATAAACGCAACGCGCTCATCCTCACACCCGACATGATCGAGCCGGGCATGCACTTGAACGCCGTGGGCGGCGATTGCCCGGGCAAAGACGGAATTGCACGTCGACATCCTGCGGCGGCCGGATGCACGCATCGTCGTCGAGTTCGAGCCCCAGGCGCGCATCGAAGGCGAAATTCAGCAGCTCGATGCGTCCGCGCATGTCATCGAGCTCACCGACCTCGTGTCGGGCCGGCTTCCCGGACGGCTTGCTCCGGCGCAGGTGTCGATCTTCGATTCGGTCGGCTTCGCGCTCAACGATTTCTCTTCGCTGCGATATCTGCAGCGGCTCGACCGCGAGCTCTCCGGATCGACCGTCATCGATCTCATCCCGCGGCTCGACGATCCGAAAGACTTGTTCGGCGAGCTCAAGCTGGGCGGCGCTTTCGCGCAACCGCGGGCGGGCGTCCGGGAAGGAAGTCTCGCATGAGCGTCTCGAAGGCGAGCCTCATCGGCGCCCCTACCGATGTCGGCGCCGGCGATCGCGGCGCCTCGATGGGTCCTGAAGCGCTGCGCGTCGCCGGACTTGGCCCCGCCCTCGCGGCGCGGGGCCTGGATGTGCGCGATTGCGGCAACTTGAGCGGTCCTCCGAACCCGGGTCATGACGCCGTGCGCGGCTATCGCCACCTTGCCGAGGTGGCCGCCTGGAATCGCGAGGTCTATGGCGCCGTCCACCGCGAGCTCGGGGTTGGAAGGCTGCCGATTCTCCTCGGCGGCGACCATAGCCTGTCGATCGGATCGATCTCCGCCGTAGCCCGCTATTGCCGCGAGGCGCATCGTCCGCTGCGCGTCATCTGGCTCGATGCGCACACGGACTTCAACACCAGTGAATTGACGCCGAGCGGAAGTCTGCACGGCATGCCCGTCTCCGCGCTCTGCGGCTTCGGACCGGATGAGCTCGTGCAGCTCGACGGCATCACGCCGGCGATCAGGCCGCAGTGGGTCAGGCAGGTGGGTATCCGCAGCGTCGATGCGGGCGAGCGGCGCTTCGTGCACGAGCAGCAGCTCGCGGTGTTCGACATGCGCTGCATCGATGAGATGGGTATGCGCCAGGTGATGGAGTCTCGCGCTCGAGTCCTTGAGCGAGGACGCCCATCTGCACGTCAGCTTCGACGTGGACGTGCTCGATCCCGAGATCGCACCGGGCGTCGGCACCACCGTCCCCGGCGGGATGTCATATCGCGAGGCGCAGCTGTGCATGGAGATGATCGCGGATACCGGACGCGTGGGCTCGCTCGACATCATGGAGTTGAATCCCGCGCTGGACGTCCGCAACAAGACGGCGGTGCTGGCCGTCGACCTCGTGGAGTCCCTGTTCGGCAAGAGCACGCTGATGCGGCGCCGCCCCGGCCCCGAGCGCGAGCGGATGCGCGAGACCCTCGAGCGCGCGCCCTCGGTACTCGCGTAGGGCCGACGCAAGCGAATCATCGACGGTCGCTGGTGTTCCCGGCCGTCCTTGCCGATACTAGCTCACTCCGTTTCTCGAGGAAGCTCGCCATGGTCGCCAGCTTGACTGAGTACGTCTCTCCGTCGCCCGATGCGCTGCCGTCGCCCGACGCGCTGCGCACGGCCGCGCGCGAGCATGCGCTGCAGGCCGAAGATCAGGCCGTGGGGCGCCTGCTGCATCAGCTCGAACTCACCGGGCGGCGCACGTCATCGAGCGGTATCCCTGGCGGTGGCGTTGGTCGAAGGTGCACGCTCGCGGCGCGATGAGCGGCCGTTCCTCGATGCGTTCCTTCAGGAATTCGGGCTGTCCAATCAGGAGGGCATCGCCCTCATGTGCATTGCCGAGGCGCTGTTGCGGATCCCGGACGACGCCACCGCGGATCGGCTGATCGCCGAACAGCTGAAGACCGGCGACTGGTCGTCGCATGCGGGAAAATCCGAATCGCTGTTCGTCAATGCCTCGACGTGGGGACTCATGCTCACGGGCGGAATTCTCGAGCTCGATCCAGCTATCAAGAACGATGCACCGGGCTGGATCCGCCGCCTGACGCGCAAGGCCGGCGAGCCGCTGGTGCGGCTCGCGGTGCGGCGCGCGATGAAGATCATCGGCGGCGAATTCGTGGTGGGACGCAGTATCGAGGAGGCGCTCGAGCGCAGCGCGCGCGAGGCCGACGTGGGGTTGTGCTCGTTCGACATGCTGGGCGAGGGCGCGCGCACCCTCAAGGACGCCGAACGCTATCTCGAGTCCTACGAGCACGCCATCGAGGTGATCGGCCGCCAGGGCACGGGCCGGCTCCCGCACGAGCGCTCGAGCATTTCCATCAAGCTGTCCGCACTCGAGCCGCGCTATGCGCTGCTGCAGAAGGATCGCGTGATGGCGCGGCTCGTGCCGAAGACCATTGCGCTCGCCCGCCGCGCGGCGGTCGCTGGGATTCAGCTCACCATCGATGCCGAGGAAGCCGACCGGCTGGATCTGTCGCTCGACGTCATCGAGGCGCTCGTCCGCGACGAGAAGACGAAGGACTGGCCGGGTCTCGGACTGGCGGTACAGGCCTATTCGAAGCGCGCGCTGGATGTCATCGACTGGGTGGCGGCCATCGCGCGCGAGGCAGGCCGGCGCATGACGGTGCGGCTCGTGAAAGGCGCGTACTGGGATAGTGAGATCAAGCGCAGTCAGGAGCGCGGTCTCGAGGGCTATCCGGTCTATACCCGCAAGATCACCACCGATGTGTCGTACCTCGCCTGCGCGGGGCGGCTCTTGAAGCACACCGACGTGATTTTTCCGCAATTTGCCACCCACAACGCCCACAGCATCGCGGCCGTGCTCGAGCTCGCGCCGCGCGGCGCGCTGTATGAGTTTCAGCGGCTGCATGGCATGGGAAGGCTTCTGTATGCGGAGGCCGCACGCCGCATCGAGGACTTTCCACCCGTGCGCGTGTACGCGCCGGTCGGCGAGCACAAGGACCTTCTGGCCTACCTCGTGCGGCGCCTGCTCGAGAATGGGGCCAACACCTCCTTCGTGAACCGCTTCATGGACGAGCAGGTGCCCGTTCTCGAGATCGTCCGTGATCCCGTTGCCGAGCTCGAGCGGCTCGACGTCTATACGCATCCGAGGTTGCCGACGCCCGTCGCCCTCTATTCCGATCGCCGCAACTCCGTCGGCCTCGACCTGGGCAACCCTCAAACGCTCGAGGCCGTGCGCGTGGGCCTCGCGTCGCGACGCTCCCTCGAGCACGTAGCCGGCCCGCTGATCGACGGCGTGTTGCTGCCGGGCACGGCCCACAGGGTGGCCAATCCAGCCGACCGGCGCGATACCGTGGGCAGCTCGCGCGAGGCGAGCGGCGCGGAGATCGGTCATGCATTCGAGGCCGCCGGTCGCGCCTACCCTGCATGGGATGCCCGCGGCGGCGTCGCACGTGCCGAGTGCCTGGACCGTGCGGCGGCGCTGCTCGAGAAGTCGCGGCTCGACTTCTACGAGCTCTTGATCCGCGAAGCGGGCAAGATCTTGCCCGACGCCATCGCCGAGGTACGCGAGGCGACCGATTTCTGCCGCTATTACGCCGTGCGCGCGCGCGAGGAATTTGCCCACGGCAAGCGGCTCGAGGGTCCCACCGGCGAGCTGAATGAGCTGTCGCTGCACGGTCGGGGAGTTTTCGCATGCATCAGCCCGTGGAACTTTCCCCTGGCGATTTTCGCCGGGCAGGTGACCGCGGCGCTCGCCGCCGGCAATGCCGTCGTGGCAAAGCCGGCGGAGCCGACACCGCTCATCGCCGCGCGCTTCGTGACGTTGTTGCACGAGGCCGGCGTGCCGCCCGAGGTTTTGCAGCTCACCCCTGCTGCCGGCCGCACGTTCGGAGAGGCCGCTTTCGCGCACCCGGCGCTCGCCGGCGTCGCGATCACGGGATCGACCGCGACCGCGCTCACCGTCAATCGCATGCTCGCAGCCCGCAACGGTCCGATCGTGCCGCTCATCGCCGAGACCGGTGGCATGAACGCGATGCTGGTGGACTCCACTGCGCTTCCCGAGCAGGTCGTCGACGACGTGATCACGTCGGCTTTCATGAGCGCGGGGCAGCGCTGCTCCGCGCTGCGTTTGCTGTTCCTCCAGGAGGAGGTCGCCGATGGGGTGCTCGAGATGATCGCCGGCGCCATGGATGAGCTCCTGATCGGCGACCCCGCGTTGTTCGAGACGGATGTGGGGCCCGTCATCACGCCTGCGGCCCGTGACGCGCTCGACCGGCACATCGAGCGCATGCGCCGCGAGGCGCGTATCGTCAAGGCATGCCGGCTCGACGAGTCGCATGCCCATGGCAGCTTCGTCGCCCCTCATCTCATCGAGCTCCATGACTCGTCGCAATTGACCCGCGAGGAGTTCGGGCCGATCTTGCACGTGGTGCGCTACTCATCGAACCACTTGGACAAAGTGCTCGCCGCGATCCGCGCCACCCAGTACGGACTCACCCTGGGGGTGCAAACGCGTCTCGAGTCCTTCTGGCGCGAGGTATTCGAGGGAACGTTCATCGGCAACACCTACGTCAACCGCAACATGATCGGCGCCGTCGTCGGCGTACAGCCCTTCGGGGGAAGCGGCCTGTCGGGCACGGGGCCGAAAGCCGGTGGGCCGCATTACGTGGCCCGCTTCGCGAGCGAAAGAACCTTGACCGTGAACACGACCGCAACCGGCGGCAACACGGCGCTGCTCAACCTGGGAAGTTAGCGGGTTTGCCGGCCGGCGACCAAGGTCGCGGTGCCCTGCGGATCGTCGGCGGCGACGTCAACGGGTTCTTGGCGCTCGTGGTCGACAACCTCTCCGTGCTCGCGCTGCTCGCGACGCTTTTGATCGGCGTCTTTGGTGTTCCCGCCTCGATCGTGTTCGGGCGCATGCTTCCCGGCACCACGCTCGGCGTGCTCGTTGGCGATTTGATTTACACCTGGCTCGCCATCCGCCTCGCGCGGCGCACGGGACGTGCCGACGTCACGGCCATGCCCTTCGGTCTCGACACACCGTCGACCATCGGCATGGGGGTCCTCGTGCTGGGGCCGGCCTTTGCCGGATTTCGCGCAGGCGGACTCGATCCTCTGAGCGCCGGGTTGGAGACCTGGTATGTCGGGATGGCGGCGACCGTCACGATGGGACTGGTGAAGCTGCTGCTCGCATTCGCCGGCCGGCAAGTTCAGCGGATCGTGCCGCGAGCAGGGCTCCTGGGCTCTCTGGCGGGGATCGCGATTGCGCTGATCGGTTTTCTGCCGCTCCTCGAGCTTTTGAAGACGCCGGTGGTCGGATTCTTGACGCTCGGCCTCGTGCTCTATGCGTTGGTCGCGCGCGGGCCGATTCCCGGCCGAATTCCGGGCGTGCTGTTCGCCGTGATCGTGGGAACGCTGGTGTATTACGGTCTGGGGGCGCTCGGGTTCCCCGGCATGGACCTGAGCCCGCCGGCGCTACCGACCTTGCGCCTCGCATTTCCGCATCCCGATCCCGGCATCATCCGGGGCTTCGCCGGTGCCTGGAGGTTCTTGCCGTTGACCATTCCCTTCGCGCTGCTCACCGTGATCGGCGGCGTCAACAATACCGAAAGCGCCAAAGTAGCCGGCGATGCCTACGACGTGCGAAGCGTGCTGTTGGGCGAGGCGGTGGCGACCCTCGCGGCGGGTCTGACGGGCGGCGTGGCTCAGACGACGCCCTATATCGGGCACAGCGCTTACAAGCGCATGGGTGCCCGCTGGGGATACACGCTGCTCACCGGCGTGTTCGTCGGTCTCGGCGGCATGCTCGGCTACCTCGGCAATCTCATCGAGATCGTGCCGATCGCCGCCCTCGCTCCCGTGCTCGTATTCATCGCGGCGGATATCACCACCCAAGCGTTTCGAGCGGTGCCGGAACGGCACGGGGCCGCCGTGGTCATGAGCCTGTTCCCCTCGCTGGCACGCATGCTCACCATCGAGATATCCGCGCCCGCGATTCTATCGCGCGAGCGCTTCTCGCAGCTCCTGCTCGGCGCCGAGCCTTCGAATCTTCTCGTCATCCTGGCGCTCGGCAACGGCTTCATCATCACGGCGACCTTATGGGGTGCCGTGGTCGTGGAAATGATCGAGCGGCGTCTCGGCGCGGCGGCGGCATTCTTGCTCGTAGGGGCGGGGCTGTGTGCCTTCGGAATCATCCACTCGGTCGACGCCGATGGCGGCGCGTATCTTCTGTGGGAGTTGCAGGGGCCGCCGCGCACGGCGGCCCTGCAATTCTGCGCGGCCTATGTGATGCTGGCCGCCGCGCTCCTCGCGCTCTCATTCCAGCGCCGGCCTTGGTCGCGCGGTCAGTGACCCTCGACCCTCAAGGCGTCTGCGCGACTTTGGCAGCCTTTGCGTTAGCCTTGGCCGCATCGTAATCGGCATCCGCCTGATCCTTGCAGACTTGCTGGTCGTGGCCTTGCAGCGCTTCGCATTTCTGTATCGCGATCTTATGATCGCCGTCCGCCTTGGCGATCGCGACGCTGTAGGCGTCCGCGCTCATGTCTTTCTGCGCATTTTGCTGCGCGTTGGCCACTTCACGGGACGCGGAGTTGTCGGCCGCTGCGATATCGTGCGCCGCAGTGTCGGGCGACTTCGCATGGTTGCATGCCGCCAAGGCTCCGATCGCCGTGATCCCGGCAAGAGTCACCATCATTCGTCTCATGGGGGTTTCCTATGCGCGTTTGACGGGCGCGCTTCCTGTTCGACACCCCCACTCTGCGCGGACCCCCGCTGTTTGGCTGTAGGTGAGGCCAGCCGCGGAAGGTAGGTGTGACCCCGTCAGCCTGGGCCTACCGAGGGTCGTCATGGAATACGGATAAATCCGGCAATTGCGACGCACTAAGGTCGAGTCGTGCGGTTCCAAAACCGCGTCACGAGACAGGAGATTTTCATGTCCAGCATGAACAAAGACAGCATGCCGAAGAGCGGCGACAAAAGTCAGGCCGACAGGAATCAGGCCGACAAGAGCCAGCGGTCCGGTGGCCAAGCGAATCAAGGCCAGTCGTCGAATCAAAGCCATCAAGGCGGTCAACACGGCGCCGGCGGCCAAGGCGGCGGCGGCCAGGGCGGGCAGGGTGGCTCGCAGCACGGAGGCCAGGGCTCTCAGCCAGGCGGTCAGCAGCAATCAGGGCAGCAGCCAAATCGAGGCGGCCAGGTCGGTGGATCCGGAACGGGCGGACAGGATGACAAGAGTCATCGGGGCAAGCAGGACGACATGAATCGGGGCGGCCGCAGCTGAGACGCTCGTCCGGCGCTTCAAGCGCACGCGATGAGGAACCGTGTGGGCCGGCGCTCGCCGGCCCATGCCGTTTCAGGCCGGCCGGGCCTCCATGTATTCTTTGAGGCGCAGCAAATCCTCGCGCGACTGCACCACCGGCCCCGCTTCTGCGTGCGAGCCCGCCACCGCCTCGATGAGCGTCTCGACGAGGCCTGCATGCTCCTCGTGGCGCAACGTCGCCACGATCTCGGTGCCTTCGGCGCCCTGCGCATCCTTGAACTCGACCCGCCCCTGATAATGAACCGCGGTATTTCCCGACGTGGCCCACGCAATCATGCGATCCGCCTCGTCATCGGTCACCAGAAGCTCCCACTGTGCACGGTCGCCGGATGGATTTTTCACGGTCCATACCCAGCTCAGTGCGTCCACCTCCGTCACACTCTCGACGCCGGCCATGAATTTCGGCGCGTTTTTGAAGTCGCGCCAGAACGCGTAGAGCTCGCGGCGCGGCCGCGATACCACGACGCTCGCAACGAATTCGCTTGCTCCACCGGTGTCCTCATCGACCATCGCACCAGCATATCGCCATCGGGCTGTCGTGCCGGCCCGGCGCCGCGGCCGCATTCGTGTAGGCGTTTTCTGGCACGCGACGCCGCCGGTCACTGAGGCCGACGCTTGCCACCCCGCCCGGCACTCGTGGCAAAATTTGCGGCGATGCCCCCATTGACGTTCCACTCTTGAGCGCCGCACCAGCGCCTGCTGGCTGATCCGTATGCCTATTGCGAGCCTTCGGGCACCCGGAAGGGACGATACGCGGTTCGCGATGGAGCCAAGAACGTTCGCCGGATTCCTGGTGGCGATCGCGGCGGTCGTGGTCATCGCGGTGCTGTCCTATGACTCGCTGCGCGAGACGCACGTGAGATCCGAAAGCCTGGCGCGCACCGTGGAGGTTCTGGCGCAGATCCAAGGCCTGGTCTCGACCCTGAAAGATGCCGAGACGGGGCAGCGCGGCTATCTGCTGACGGGACGAGAGAGCTATCTCGAGCCCTTTCTGAACGCGAAGCGCGTTCTGCCCGACCAGTTCGTGAACCTGCGCGCCTTACTCGGCGATGATCCCGCGCAACGCACCCACCTCGACACGCTGCAAGCCTTGGCGAACGACAAGCTCAACGAGCTGATGGATACCGTTCAGTTGCGTCGCGCGGGGCAGACGGAGGCGGCGATGGCGCTCGTGCTCACCGACCGGGGCAAGAACTCCATGGACCGGATCCGCGCCATTGCCGCCGAGATGACGAGACTCGAGCGTCAGCTCGTCGGGCAGCGGACGCAGGAATGGCGTAGAGCCGCCACATCCGCTTTCTGGATCACCTCGGTGGGATCGCTCGTGCTGCTCTTGCTGATCGTGGTCGCCGCGGCCATGACCTCTCGGGACTTCAAGGCGCGGCAGCGCGAGTCGTGGCTGCGTGCGGGCCAGATCGGGTTGAGCGAGCTGATGCAGGGCGACCTGCCGCTCGAACAATTGGGCGAGAACGTACTGCGATTCCTGACGCACTATCTGGATGCGCAGGTGGGCGCCTTGTTCGTCGCCGATGGGGCCGTGTTCCGCCGCGTCGCGGGCCATGCACTGCCTGCGGGCGATGTCGCCCCCATGCGCCCGGGCGATGGCCTCGCGGGTCAATCGGCCAAGGACAACCGGCTGATTCGAGTCCGCGGCGTCCCTCCCGACTATCTGCCGATCGGCTCGGGCACGGGCCGGTCGGACGCGGCGGAGCTGTTGATTTCGCCGGCCGCCATCGACCAGCGCGTCTACGCGGTCATCGAGCTCGGGTTCTTTGGCTCGATCGGCAGCGGGCCGGAGGAGCTTCTCAGCCGGGTGTCGGAGCCCGTTGCGGCGGCCATCCGCGCATCGAGGGACCGCTTTCGCCTCGAGGAGCTCCTGCAGGAAACGCAGCAGCAAGCCGAGGAATTGCAGACGCGTGAGGAGGAGCTGCGGGTCAACAACGAGGAGCTCGAGGAGCAGGGGCGGACCTTGCGGGAGTCCCGAGCGCAGTTGGAGTCGCAACAGGCCGAGCTCGAGCAGATCAATTCCCAGCTGGAGGAGCAGGCCCAGGCGCTCGAGGATCAGCGGGACTCGCTGGCTCGCTCGCACGCCACGATGGCTTCGAAGTCCCTGGAGCTGCAGCGGGCGAACGAGTACAAGAGCGAGTTCCTCGCCAACATGAGCCATGAGCTGCGCACGCCGCTCAATTCCACGTTGATCCTGGCCAAGCTTCTCGCGGACAACAAGGAGGGTAATCTCACCGAGAGCCAGGTGAAGTACGCGCAGACCATTTCGGCTGCCGGCAACGATCTGCTCGCGCTCATCAACGATGTGCTCGACCTCTCGCGCATCGAGGCGGGAAGAATCGATGTGATGCCGGAGACCTTGAGCCTCGCGCACGCCATCGAGCCGCTCATCAAGATGTTCGAGCCGGCTTCCGGGGAGAAGAACCTGAAATTCGGCGTGGTCATCGAGCCCGGCGCACCCAAAACCATCGAGACCGATCCCCAAAGGCTCGGCCAGATTCTGAAGAATCTGCTGTCGAACGCGTTGAAGTTCACTCATCAGGGCGAGATCGGCCTGCGAATCTTCACCGCCTCGCCCGGCACGGTGTCCTTCGCGGTACACGACACCGGCGTCGGCATCGAGCCGCATCAGCATGAGGTCATATTCGAGGCGTTTCGCCAGGCCGACGGCAGCATTCACCGCAAGTTCGGCGGCACCGGCCTCGGACTCTCCATCTCCAGAGACCTGGCGCGCCTGCTCGGCGGCGGCATCGTCGTGGACAGCCGCCCGGGTGCAGGCAGCACCTTCACGCTTACCCTGCCCGTCAAGTACACGCGCGCCGGCGCCGGCCGCGGAGCGCCTCACCGCACCGCGCAGCGATGCGGCGAGCACGACCGCGAACGCACCCTTGTTCAAGGCGCCCGCGCCCGCGGGCACGGCACGCACGGACCGCACGCCCGGTCCCGGCGCCATCCCGGATGACCGCGAGAGTCTGATTCCCGGCAAGCGGCTCATTCTGGTGGTGGAGGACGACGTGCCGTTCGCGTCGATCCTGCGCGACCTCGTGCAGGAAATGAGCTTTCAATGCGTCGCGGTGCAGTGCGCCGAGGACGGCCTGATCGCCGCCGAGAAATTTCAGCCGAGCGCCATTCTTCTCGACGTCAATTTGCCCGACTTTTCCGGGCTTCGGCGTGCTCGATCATCTCAAGCGCGATCCGCGCACCCGGCACATCCCCGTGCACGTGGTCTCGGTCGGCGATTACCGGCGGGAGGCGCTCGAGCTGGGCGCCGCGGGTTATGCGTTGAAGCCCGCCAAACGCGAAGAGCTCATCGAGGCCCTGCAGCGCCTCGAGGTCAAGCTATCGCAGAGCGTCCGCCGCGTGCTGATCGTCGAGGATGATCCGCGTCAGAGAGAAAGCATCCGCCAGCTCCTATCCAACGGCGATGTGCAGATCACCGACGTCGAGACCGCGAACGACGCACTGCGCGAGCTCACCACGGCGACATTCGACTGCGTCGTCCTCGATTTCAATCTGCCGGATGCGACCGGTTACGAGCTCCTCGAGAAAATGGCGCAACAGGAAGAGGTGTCGTTTCCCCCGGTCATCGTCTACACGGGCCGCTCGCTGTCGCGCGGCGAGGAGCAGCGCCTCAGCCGCTATTCGAGGTCGATCATCATCAAGGATGCCCGCTCGCCGGAGCGGCTGCTCGATGAGGTGACGCTGTTCCTGCACCAAGTCGAATCGAAGCTCCCGGCGTCCCAGCAGCAGATGCTGAAGGCTGCGCGCAACCGCGATGCCTCCCTCGAAGGGCGCCGCATTCTCGTGGTCGAGGACGATGTGCGCAACGTCTTTGCCCTGGCCAGCCTGTTCGAGCCGAACGGCGCCGCGGTCGAGATCGCGCGCAACGGCCGCGAGGCGCTCGAGACGCTCGCCCGCAGCGCGCAATCCGAGGCGAGCGCCATCGACCTGGTTCTCATGGACATCATGATGCCGGAAATGGACGGCCTCACCGCCATGCGCGAGATCCGCAAGAATCCCGAGTGGAAGAAGCTGCCGATCATCGCGCTCACCGCCAAGGCGATGAAGGACGATCAGGAGAAATGCCTGGCCGCGGGAGCGAACGACTATATCGCCAAGCCCCTCGACGTCGAGAAGCTGTTGTCGCTGGTGCGCGTATGGATGCCGAAATAGCAGGCGAGTACGCGATCGCGAGCAGGAAGTTCGAGATCGAATTTCAACTGCTCATCGAGGCCATCTACCATCTATACCAGTACGACTTTCGCGACTACGCTCCGGCGTCGCTGCGGCGGCGGTTGAAGGCAGCCCTGACTCGCATGCAGTGCCAGACGCTGTCGCAGCTGCAGGACCGGGTGTTGCGGGAGCCCAAGACCTTTCACGCGCTGCTCGATCATCTCACCGTCCAGGTGAGCGAAATGTTCAGGGATCCCGGCTATTTCCGTGCGCTGCGCGAGCACGTCGTGCCGCTGTTGCGCACCTACCCGTCGCTCAAGATCTGGGTGGCGGGCTGCAGCGCCGGCGAGGAGGCGTATTCGCTCGCCATCCTGCTGCGCGAGGAGGGCTTGCTTGCGAGGTCGCTGATCTATGCCACCGACATCAATCCGCACATGCTGCAGCGGGCGGAGGCGGGTGTCTATCCCATCGATCGCATCGCCGGTTTCACCGTGCAGCACCGCGAGTCCGGGGCAAAATCCTCGCTGTCCGATTACTATACCGCGGCCTACGGCGGGGCGATTTTCGACAAGAGCCTCAAGGAGCACATCGTATTCTCCGACCACAGCCTGGCGACCGACAGCGTGTTCGCGGAGGTGCAGCTGGTCTCGTGCCGCAACGTGCTCATCTATTTCAACCGGACGCTGCAGGAGCGCGCCATCTCGCTGTTTCGCGACTCCCTGTGCCGACAGGGTTTCTTGGGGATGGGCTCGAAAGAGTCGCTGCGATTCTCCGAGCAGGCGGCGGCCTTCGTGCCCTTCGTTCCGCAGCAGAAAATCTACCAAAAGGCCGTGCATCCATGACGCTCGCGAGCGCTCACCCGCACGAGATTCAGGCGATCGCGATCGGCGCGTCGGCCGGGGGCGTGCAGGCGCTGTCGGTATTGCTGCCCGCGCTGCCCCGGAACATGCGGGCGGCGGTATTCGTCGTGCTGCATCTGCCGCGCGACAGGCCGAGCCTGCTGGTCGAGGTGTTTTCCCGCAAATGCGCGCTCGAGGTGCGCGAAGCGCAGGACAAGGAACCGGTCGCGCCGGGGACCATCTACTTCGCCCCTCCGAACTATCACCTGCTCATCGACGCCGGTCCGCAGCTCGCGCTGTCGGCGGACGACGTGGTCCATCATTCCCGGCCGTCCATCGACGTGCTCTTCGATTCCGCGGCCGAAATCTACCGGGAACATCTGCTCGGCATCATTCTCACGGGCGCGAGCGAGGACGGCGCCGCGGGTCTTGCGGCCGTGCACGATGCCGGCGGATTGACCGTCGTGCAGGAGCCCGACACCGCTCAATCCTCGATAATGATACTTTCCGCGCTCGAGCGCCGGCCTCACGATCTCGTGCTCGGTCTGGAGCGGATCGCGGAGTTGCTGAGCGGGCTGGGTTCGAGCGAGGAGCCGGGGCGGAGGAGCTGACATTGGACGGAGTCATGTTGTCGAGGATCAAGTGCCTGCTGGTCGATGACCTGAACGACAATCTTTTGGCTTTGTCGGCGCTCTTGCAGAGCGAGGAAGTCGAGACCTGGAGCGCACAGTCGGGACCGGAGGCGTTGGAGCTGCTGCTGGTGCATGACTTCGCGCTCGCGTTCCTCGACGTTCAAATGCCCGATATGGACGGTTTCGAGCTCGCCGAGCTCATGCGCGGCAGCGAGCGCACGCGACGCGTGCCGATTATTTTCGTGACGGCCGGGGCGCGCGAGCAGCAGCGGGTGTTCAAGGGTTACGAGTCGGGTGCGGTCGATTTCATCTACAAGCCGATCGAGCCGCACATCCTCAAGAACAAGGCCGAGGTGTTCTTCCAGCTCTACCGGCAGCGCCAGCAGCTCGCTCAGGAGCTCAAGGAGCGGACCGAGACGCTGCGCTTGAACGAGATGTTCAGCGCGCTGCTTGCGCACGACCTGCGCAATCCTTTGAGCGCCATATTGGCCTCGGCGCAGCTGCTCAAGCGCCGCAATTCGGATCAGCAAGTGCAGGATGGCGCCCAGCGCATCCTCTCGAGCGGACACCATATGGGCCGGTTGATCGAGGACATGCTAGACCTGGCCCGTGCGCGGCTCGCCGGCGGGATCGTCATCAAGCGCGAGCCGGTCGACCTCAAGCCCCTCGTGGAGCGCGTGGTGCGCGAGCATCAGGCGGCCGCAGGTCCCGGACGGATCATCAACATGGGGTGTGAGGGGGACTGCCTCGGCGACTGGGACGCAGAGCGCATCGCCCAGGTGGGGTCCAATCTGATCGGCAATGCGGTGAAGCATGGCGACGGCAAGAGTCCCATCGAGGTGCACGTGGACGGCACCCGGCGTCACGAGGTGATTCTCACGGTGGCGAACACCGGCACGATTCCGAGCGACATCGTCGATCATCTATTCGATCCCTTTCGCGGCGGCCAGCGGCCGGCGGGCCGCAGCGAGGGATTGGGGCTCGGTCTGTATATCGTGTATCAGATCGTCAAGGCGCATGCCGGCAGCGTCGATGTCGATTCGGGACCCGACAACCGGACCGTGTTCCGTGTTTCCGTGCCGCGCGGCCCGGAACAGTTGCGCGCCGCCTGAGGCCGCCGTCACCGTGTAAATCCGACAGCGGGATGGGCGCTTGGCCGACAGCGACCTTCGGGACGGGGTGCAAACCTGCAACAAATACGTACTTGCAAGAGACCTCGATGGCGAGCAAATATAGTAAGGCGAGCGGCAGGAAAGTCGCCAAGGCCATGCATGAAAGGAAAGCCGGAACGCTGCGCAGCGGGCGCTCCGGCAAGAAGGTCAAATCCCGGAAGCAGGCCATCGCGATCGGACTGTCCGAAGCGCGGCGTGCGGGAAAAAAGGTCCCCAAACGCAAGAAGAAATCTTGACGTATTGCGGGGCGTCCTTATGAACCGCGCGGGGGCAGAAAGACATCGATTTGACGGGTGATGAATGGGCGATTCGACGTATCCGGGCCCGCTCGGGCGGGCGAAATCCATCGCCATGGACAGCGGCGAGACCGGGCAGCGCGGCGTGTACGCCGGCGCAGAGCTCGCCGCGGCGTTGCTCGCGAAGCTATTCCAACGTTTGCCTGTGCGAATCGACGTCCGCTTATGGAGCGGGCCCGTGCTCCGCATGGGCGCTGCCGCGCTGCCGGGGGCAGCTTGCGCCGCCGATGGCGCGTCGCGCTTCGTGCTGCATTTCCGCAATCCATCCGCCGTGGTCTCCCTGGTGCTCGGCCGAGACCCACTGCGGCTGGCGGAGGCTTATTTTCGCGCAGATCTCGACATCGACGGGGATCTGTTTGCGGCGCTGTGCCTGAAGGATCAGCTCGAAGCCATGCGGCTTCCGCTGCGCGATCGAGTGAGCGCGCTCTTCATGGCTTTGAAGTTGCGCTCGATGAACCGCACCGTCGGGGAGTTTGAGACTCCGGCGGCTCGCGAGGTCACCCCCGCGGGACGGGCGCACCTGCGAAGGCGCGCGGTCACTGCCCATTCCAAGGACGAGAATCGCGAGTCGATTCAGTTTCATTACGACGTCTCGAACGAGTTTTACGAGCTCTGGCTGGATCGGGCCATGGTGTACTCCTGTGGCTACTTCGAGCATGCGCAGGCGAGCCTCGACGAGGCTCAGCAGGCGAAGCTCGAGCACATTTGCAGGAAACTGCTGCTGAAGCCCGGGGATCGATTTCTCGACATCGGCTGCGGCTGGGGTGCGCTGGTGATCCATGCGGCGCAGCACCACGGCGTGCGGGCGCACGGCATCACGTTGAGTCCCAAACAGCTCGATGTGGCAAATCAACGGATTGCCGAGGCGGGACTCTCGCATCGGGTGAGCGTCGAGCTGCGGGACTATCGGGACCTCGCCGGCGAGGATATTTACGACAAGGTGGCGAGCGTCGGCATGTTCGAGCACGTCGGGCTCAAGAACCTGCCGACGTATTTCTCGACCGCGCGGCGCTTGTTGAAGCCGGGCGGCTTGTTTCTGAATCATGGCATCACGCACGAGGAATCGGGCTGGAGCCGGAATTTGTCCACCGAATTCATCAATCGCTACGTGTTCCCCGACGGGGAGCTCGATTGCATCAGCAATATCCAGCGGTTCATGGAGGATGCGCGCTTCGAGATTGCGGATGTCGAAGGGCTGCGCGCGCATTATGCGCTTACCTTGCGGGCCTGGGTGCAGCGGCTCGAGCGCCGTCGCGCGCGCGCGCTCGAGTACGTCAGCGAGGCCACCTACCGGGTGTGGCGGCTCTATATGTCCGCGTGCGCTCTGGAGTTCGAGTCGGGGCACCTCGGGATCTACCAGATCCTCGTGCGCAAGCGCGGCGCCGAGAGCCCCGCCGTCTTACCGTTGACCCGCCGGCATCTGTACGCAGGCTAGGGGCGCTGCATGCAGACCAAGTCTCATCCTCAGTTTCGCCACGCCGCGTTCAATCCGTTGCGATTCAGTCTGCCCCCGAGGCAGGTGAGCGAGGCGGAGCGGCGGGCCATGATCGCCAAGGCGGCGTATTTCCGCGCCGAGAGCCGCGGCTTCGCTCCCGGTCACGAGGTGGAAGATTGGGTTGCGGCCGAGGCCGAGGTCGATCAGGAATTGGCGCAGAGCCGTTCGCGCTAGGCCGCGCACAGATCGCTGATCAGCGAATCAATCTCGCTGGCCTCGAAAGGCTTGACGATGGTTCTGACATTCGGGCCCAGATTCTGCACGACGGAAGTAAGCGCGTATCCCGAGGCGAGAATGATCGGCACATCGGGCTTGATTGCGAGAAGGCTGCGGGCGAGATCGAGGCCCGACATCACGGGCAGACTCACATCGGTGATGACCACGTCGTAGAGGCCCTCGCGAAATGCCGCGAGCGCTTCCTCCGCGGTCGCCTTGGCGACGATCTCGCGCTCGTCCTGCGCGAGCAGCTCCGAAGTGACCTCCCGAACCAGTGGATTGTCTTCCACATACAAGATGCGTAGTGTCATCAGCTCAGTCTAAGGAGTGGCAGGAGCGCTGCGCTGTACGCATCCTGAAGGCGCGGCATGTCAGCGTCATCCTACGCTTACGGCAATTTTTGAATGAGCCATAGTCCCGGCTTGCCGCGCGGACTCAAGCCCAGGCTCAGGAGCGCGGAGTGACTTTCCCAGAGGCGTGCGAGCGGCAATCCCTCACGTCGCACGCGCCGTGCAATCTCCTCCGGCTTGCTCATGATGCGCACGTTGCTATTGCCGAGCGCCGGCAAGTCGTTGCTCGCGCGATCCGCTTCGAGCGCGTTCTGGCGCTTGAAGGATGGAAACGCCATGGTCTCGGATGCCACCGGGTGCGCCTCCGCCACGGATACCGCACTGTCGGGCGGCCGCAAATCGAGACGGCTGAAGTCGAGGCGCCCCGACTGCATCCGCGCGGACTTGGCGGCGAGCAAGCCCGAGGCCCGGCCCAGCAGACCCGGGGTGGCGAATGTCCCGTTGGAGTTCGGCGGGGCCGCATGAACCACCGACGCGCCGATGCAACATAATCCGCAACACGCCAGTTTCACCAGCCTTTTCCCGGACTTTTTTATGCACTCGTCCATGACCGCAATGTAGTCACCGCCCGCGGGCTATTCCATTGGCAAGTTCCCGCCACCCTCTGTAGGAGCCCTCCCAGCGGCCGTGGGCGGATGCTTTCAGTCGCGCGAGCGCGCGACCAGAACGCCCAACGTAAGGCCCAGTACCGCTCCGGCGCCGAGCGCATACCACGGATACTCGCGCACGTAGTCGTCCGTGGAGTCGGCCGCGCGGCGCGCCTGCTTGGTGACATGGGTGGCACCGTCCGCGAGGGCGCTCTTCGCCATCATCAGCGCAACGCGCGCTTTGGCGCGGATCTTTTGTATCTCCGGGCTATTCACCTCCGAGACTCGCTTGATGAGGTCCTCGACCCCGTCGAACAGCTCGCTGAACTGCGCGGTCATCCGGTCGGTGTTTTGGTCTTGAGGATTCTGGGAATTGGCAACGTTGTTGCCCTCGAACGTGGCGCTCATGGGTGGTGTCTCCTCGGACGCTGAGTTGAAGAAGAGCCGCCATTCTTCGAGCGGCCGAGGAGGCAATACTGTCAGAGCGGGGCGCATCGGGCCGTCGGAGTGGGCCCACACGCGCCAAAGCGCGCGTACTAATGCTTCGCCGCGCCGGCGCCCGAGGACAATGCCTCGTACAAGCTCTCCTCGGGGTGTTGAGTGCAACGCGCCTGCAGATTTGCTGCAAACGGGGCGGCTCCGCCCGTGTCGAATATATGGCCTCCCGTCTGAGCGACCGAATAGCCGTAAAGCCACATCATGATGGTGTTCGCGCTGTCCGCATCGCTGTGTACCGACTCGGCATGGCGCGCTTCGAAGGACGCGCAGTTCAGGGTCATGAGATCCATGGGCTTGTCGCGCTTGGGTCGGACGGTGCCGAGTGCCTCGAGCAAGCTCGTGCTGGGACTGTTCTTGCATTCGGCGTCGAGGGCGAAGCCGAACGAGGTGAGCGCATCACCGTACATGACGTGCTCGCCGGCCTTGCCCACCGAATAACCGAACAACCACATCACGGTGTCGATCGGGTCGTAATGCGCTGCCGAGGCGGCACGAGGTGATCCATCGCTCGAGCCGACGATCTCGTTTTCGTACTTGTCGCAGCTTAAGGTGGCGATGTTGAGCTGTGCAGCGCGAGAGGCCGTGGGAGCCAGGCAAACCGAGAGCAGCAGGACGGGCAGGCCGAGGATGGTTTTCATGGGGCTCATTCTCGCGAAACCAGCAGGTCCTTGACCAGCGGTGAGAAGCGCCCCGATCTCACCCAGCGCGTCGCGGCCTCGATATCCGGAGCGAAATAGCGGTCCTCGGCGTAATACGGGACTTCGGCCCGGATCGTCTCGTGCACGTGCTCGAGCGCCCCGGAGGACCGGGCGGGTCGATGAAAATCGATGCCCTGCGCCGCGGCGAGCAACTCGATGCCGACCACGGCCGCGGCGTTGTCCGCCATGGCGGACAAGCGCCGGGCCGCATGCGTCGCCATGCTGACGTGATCTTCCTGATTCGCTGAGGTGGGAATGGAGTCCACGCTGGCGGGCGTTGCAAGCGTCTTGTTCTCCGAGACCAGCGCCGCCGCCGTCACCTGCGCGATCATGAACCCGGAGTTGAGGCCGCTGTTCTCCACCAGGAACGCCGGAAGTCCGCTCATCTTGGGATCGACGAGCACCGCCACGCGACGTTCCGAAAGGTTCCCGATCTCCGCGAGCGCGAGCGCCAGCGTGTCCGCCGCGAATGCCACCGGCTCCGCATGGAAATTGCCGCCCGACAGCACGTCGCCCTGATCGAAAAGCAGCGGATTGTCGGTGACGGCATTGGCCTCGATGCGCGAGCGTCGCGGCACACTGGCGGATCAGATCGAGACACGCGCCCATGACTTGCGGCTGGCAGCGAAAGGAGTACGGATCCTGCACGCGCGTGCAATCGAGGTGCGAGGCGCGGATACCGCTCCCTGCCGTCAAGCGGCGGTACACGCGGGCAACCGCGATCTGACCGGGCTGGCCGCGGACCTCATGGATACGCGCATCGAACGGCGCATCGCTCGCTTTCAGCGCATCGACCGACAGCGCTCCAGCGACCACGGCCGCGGCGAGCACGTCTTCCGCGCCGAACAGACCGGCCAGCGCGAGCGCGGTGGAGACCTGCGTCCCGTTGATCAGCGCGAGTCCTTCCTTGGCGCCGAGCCTCGACGGCGCGAGTCCGGCACGCGCGAGACCTTCGGCCGCCGGGAGAATCTTGCCGCCGACGCGCACCTGGCCGATGCCGAGCAATACGGCGCTCAAGTGCGCCAGAGGAGCGAGATCGCCGGACGCCCCGACCGAGCCCTGCGCCGGAATCACGGGATAGATCTCATGAGCAAGCAGCGCGCGCAGGGCATCGAGAAGAGCGAGCGAGACGCCCGAATGTCCGCGTGCCAGCGCATTGATCTTGAGCGCGAGTATCAGCCGGACGACGGGATCGGCCAGCGGCTCCCCGATGCCGGCCGCATGCGAGAGCAAGAGATTGCGCTGCAACTGGGCCAGTTGATCGTCGGGGATGCGGGTCTGCGCGAGCAGCCCGAAGCCCGTGTTGATCCCGTAGGCCGCATGACCGGCCGCCACGATCTCATTCACGCGTGCCGCAGCGGCTGCGACGCGCGCGCGGTCGGGTTCGCTCACGCGCAGCGCGGCCGGTGCCTCGTAGATCTGCCGAAGCGCCGGCAGGGCGAGGCGCCCCGCGGACATTTCGATCGCGGCGTTCACGGTCGCTGCTGCGACCCGGTCATGGGCAGGTCGAGCCCTTGCTCCCGCGCGCAGTCGATGGCGATCTGATAGCCGGCATCCGCATGCCGCATGACGCCCGTCGCGGGATCGTTCCACAGCACGCGCCGCAGGCGTTTGGCCGCGGCTGGTGTGCCGTCGCAGACGATCACCACACCTGCATGCTGCGAGTAGCCCATGCCGACGCCGCCGCCGTGATGAATGGATACCCACGTGGCACCGCTCGCGGTATTGAGCAGCGCGTTCAGCAGCGGCCAGTCCGACACGGCATCCGAGCCGTCCCGCATGGCCTCGGTCTCCCGATTCGGGCTCGCAACCGAGCCCGAATCCAGGTGATCCCGCCCGATGACGATCGGCGCGGAGAGTTCTCCATCCGCCACCATCTGATTGAACGCGAGACCCAGTCGATGGCGCTGTCCGAGGCCCACCCAGCAGATGCGTGCCGGCAGACCCTGAAACTGAATGCGCGAGCGCGCCATGTCGAGCCACTGATGCAGGTGCGGATCGTCCGGGATGAGCTCCTTCACTTTCGCGTCGGTCTTCAAGATGTCCTCCGGATCGCCGGACAACGCCGCCCAGCGGAATGGGCCGACGCCGCGACAGAAGAGCGGGCGAATGTATTCGGGTACGAATCCGGGAATGTCGAATGCACGCGCAACGCCGGCGTCCTGCGCCATCTGTCGCAGATTGTTGCCGTAGTCGAAAACCGGTAGCCCCTGAGCCTTGAACCTAAGCAGGCACTCGACGTGCTTCGCCATGGTGCGCAACGCGGCATCGCGCGTACCCCGCGGATCGCTTTCGCGCCGCTCGTCCCATTGCTCGACGGTCCACCCTTGCGGCAAGTAGCCGTTCACAGGGTCGTGAGCGGAAGTCTGATCGGTCAGGGCATCGGGCGAGATGCCGCGCTCGAGCAGGCGCTCCAAAACGTCCACGACGTTGCCGGTGAGGCCCACGGACAATGGCCTGCCGTCGCGCTTCGCGCCGCCGAGCAGGGCGAGCGCCTCGTCGAGGGTGCGGGCGTGGGCATCGAGATAACCCGTGCGCAGGCGCATGGCGATCCGGCTTTCGCGGCACTCCACGGCCAGCATGTTGAACCCCGCCATGGTCGCCGCCAGGGGCTGCGCGCCGCCCATGCCACCCAGGCCCGCCGTCAGGATCCATTTGCCCGCGACCGCGCCGCCGAAATCGCGCCGGCCCATCTCGGCAAAGGTCTCGTACGTACCCTGCACGATGCCCTGGCTGCCGATGTAGATCCAGGATCCGGCCGTCATCTGACCGTACATGGCGAGCCCCCGACGATCGAGCTCGTGAAAATGCTCCCACGTCGCCCAGTGCGGGACGAGATTGGAATTCGCGATGAGCACGCGCGGCGCGTCGGGATGTGTCGGGAAAACGCCCACGGGCTTGCCGGATTGCACCAGCAGAGTCTCCTCCTCGCTCAGCCGCTTGAGCGTCTCGACGATGCGGTCATAACAATTCCAGTCGCGCGCGGCACGACCGATTCCGCCGTAGACCACGAGCTCGGCCGGATTCTCCGCCACGTCCGGATCGAGATTGTTCATCAGCATGCGCAGCGGCGCCTCGGTCGTCCAGGAACGGGCGTTCAAGACAGTGCCGCGCGGAGCGCGAATGAGACGGGGCTTCAAGGGTGCGAGCATGTTCACTCCGGAGGGGCGAAAGAGGGGCTGAAACGTCCCGACATCTCGTAGCGGGACCCGGGATGGTAGAGGCGGGCCACCGAGGCGATCGCGCCGTGCGTCCAGGTGCGGCGGATGACGAGCAGGCAGGGCTCGTCGCGCTTCATGGCCAAGAGATTGCGAATCTTCTCGTCGGGCATCACGGCTCGCAGCACGTGCTCGGCTTCCTGCAAAGGCGCGACCCGGGTGAGGTACTCATAGGGGGTGGTCGCGTTGAAATCCACGTTCAGGTAATCGGGTGCGAGCGCCGGTGATACGTACCGGTCCTCGAGCTGTACCGCTTGGCCGTTCTCGTAATGGACGATGAGCGAGTGATAGAGCTCGCTGCGCGCCGCCACGGCGAAGTCCTCGGCGCGCTCGGGGTCGGCGCGCAGCCGCTCCAGGCTCACGATTTCGGCGCGATGCACGTGCCCGCGCTCGCGGATCTCGTCGGCGATGCCGCGGATTTCCAGCGGATGAGCGCGTGCATGCCGCTCGGCGACGAAACTGCCGACGCCCGCGATGCGCACCAGGATGCCCTCATCGCTCAATTCCTTGAGCGCACGGTTGGCGGTCATGCGCGATACCCCGAACGTCTTGACGATCTCGTTCTCCGACGGGACCCGCGAGGACACGGCCCACTTGCCGGAGCCGATGTTGTCCAGGATGTGGCGCTTGACCTTGAGATAGAGCGGCTGCAGGGCCGCGCTCGCCTTCGTGCTCATGCGGCTAGACTAACCTGTATATACAGGTACAGTCAACTTGGCTTGCGCACCGCTTGCCGGGTCGAACGCTATTGAAAGGTCGCGACCAAGAAGGCGCCTGCCGCGTCGTCCGCCAGCAGATCGATGTGCGCCATGGTGGTTCCCGAGGCCGCAAAATAGGTCGCCAATCCATCATAGGATGCCTTGACGCCATTGCAGGTCAGCACATGATTTTCGGCATACGCGTCATATCGTGCGTCGATCAGGGTAAAGCTGCCGCTGTAAGCGCAGCCGGCGGAATCGGTGCCGGTGAAGGTGCCGTCCGATGAGATCGTCGCGGTCACGCTGAAGCCGTTGGCCGTATAGCTCCAGGTGCCGGCGAGCGTCGACACTGCCGATCCGTCGTTATAGACCGCGTCGTTACTCAAGGCGAGCGCCTCCGTGGCGCCCGAGTGGTCCGTCAGCGTCCCGTTCAACGTGGCCGCTCCCTGGGTGGCCGACACCGTGCCTGTGGTCGAGCGGGTGCCGTTCGGAAAGAGGTCTCGGTCGAATAGGCGAAATAGCTGCCGGCGATGGTGGCGGTCTGAGGGGTGACGGTGAGGTGGTAATAGGTTCCGTTCTGTGCCCCGATGCGCATGTCGCCATTTTCCGCAAGGATCGCGATGGCGGGCGTTCCCTGCACGGTTCCTTCGAATACCCCGCCCGTGCCCGGCGGCGGGCTGCAGGAAGCCGCGGAGCCGCACGAACCGCTCGAACCACATCCCACCAGGATGGAGCTGCCGGTGATGACGACCGCAGGCAGCCTGCTCTTTTGAATGCTCATGCTCGTTTTTCTCCCTGAAGGCGCGGGTGTTCGGGCCGATTCGATATCATCCGCGCGCGATAGTTCCGCTGGGGGCGCGGCGAACTCTATGGACCGCTGGATCCCCGGTTGGTTACCCTGCACTCCGCATGGGCCTCGAGTTCACACTGACCGACCGCGAGCTGCCCGCCTCGCCCGCCTTCATTCATTTTCTCGCGCGCAAGCTGGGCAAGCGCTCTGCGCAACGCGAGGACTGGCCGGAACAGCGGCCGGAACGGCTCACGGATATCGAGTGGGACTGCGAGGCGGAAATCGCCGAAGCCGCGAGCGCCGTCATGAGCGAGCCGGCCGGCCGCGAGCGGGTTGCTCGCGCCTATGGCCTGCTATGCGCTCTTCTGATCGGCAACATCGAGCATTTGGCAGCGCTGCGGTCGCGCTTCCGTTTCATCAACGTCATCGGGATTCCGCGCACCGGCGGCTCGTACCTCACCGCCGAGCTGTACCGCGCCCTGGGGCTCGCTCCCGAAGAGGTTCCGCAGGCCATCGCGCACGACAGCTTTCCGACGATTGCTCCATTCGAGCTCCGCCCGGGCAACAACGGTTGGGTCGTGGCTCTCAAAACCATGGCCGAATACCTCACCATGGTGGAATGGTATTTCGAAGGCACGATGCCTCGGGGCGGCAAGATCGTGGTGCCGAAAAAGCTGACCCAGGCGAGCTATCAAGGCGGTCTCGTTCATCAGGTGCTCGGCGAGGACGCAGAATATCTCCTGACCGTGCGCCATCCGGTGCCGGCGTGCATTTCCACTTACGAAAAATCCGGCGGCCTGCCCGCGACGAAACTGTTCGCGGTGCGCTCGAACATCGAGGCGTGGTGCCGGCGGGATCTGAACCTCATCGGGCTGACCTCCGAGCAGCTGGCCACCATGGATTACTTCGAGGTGTATCTCAGGTACTGGGAACACTACCATCAGGCGCTCGCAACCACCGGGCTCACCGCCAGTCGCTCCATCCGGGTCGTCGCTTTCGAGACCCTGCAGACGCTCGCGCAGCGATATCACGACGACTATGGAAGCGGACTGCGCGCAGCTTCGTTCGATATCTCGCAGCGGGCCGCGCAATTGCACCCGGAATGGGTCGAGAGAGCGCAGCCGGTCATCGCCCGGATCGCCGCCCAATGGAGCGTCGCCGGCATTGCCTTTCCGACCGAATCCATCAACGCGTGCTGGTAGGCGGCCTGCGGGCCGGTGCGGCCGGTTCACCGTCGAGCGCCAGCCGCTGCAGCAGCGCTTTGAAGGGTCCCGCGAGCCGCTGCTCGGCTCGGTGGCTCCCGTCGCGCACCACCCACCGGCCGGCCACCATGACGTCGCGGATCGCGGCGCTGCCGCCGCTGAATATGAGGTGATCGAGCGCCGTGGTCTCGCGCGCTCCGGCCATGCTCGGGTGGTCCGGATCGAGCACGATCCAATCCGCGCGTGAGCCCTCCGCAAGAACTCCGGCGGGTTGACCGAGGGATGCCGCCCCATGACGGGCCGCATCGCGCCACAGGCGCGTTCCGACATGCGGTTCGGTCGAGTCGGCGAGCACGGCGCGCCGGCGCTTGCGCAGGCGCGCCTGATACTCCATCCAGCGCAGCTCCTCCGCGGGGCACACCGTCGCTTGACTGTCCGAGCCGATGCATAGACGCCCATTCGCTCGAAGAAAGCGCGCGGCGTCGAAGACGCCGTCGCCGAGATTGGCCTCGGTGCTGATGGACACACAGACCGAGGCGCGCAGCCCGGCAATGCCCTCGATCTCGGCGGGCGTCGCGTGGGTCGCATGGACCAGGCACCAGTGCTCGTCCGCGACGCCGGCCTCGAGCAGAAGCTCGATCGGGCGCCGTCCAGTGCTCGCACGGCAGGCCTCGACCTCTTTCAACTGCTCCGCGATGTGGATGTGCACCGGCAATTGCGGGTCGATGGATTTCAAGGCGCGCGCGACCTCGCGCACGGTCTCGAGCGCCACCGCGCGCAAGGAATGGAAGGCGGCCCCGGTGCGCTGAAGCGCAGCGCCACCCTGACCCCGCATCCGGACCCGGTCCTCGACGGCGCGCAGAAACTCATCCGTCGCGATCGCAAATCGCGCTTGCTCCCGCCTCAACGGCTGCGAGCCGAAGTCGCTCCATTGATACAGCGTCGGAAGGAAGGTGAGCGCGATGCCCGCCGTCGCCGCGGCGCTCGCAACCGCCTCCCAGAGCTCGTTCGGGCCCGCATACGGCGTCCCGTCGGGATCGCGATGCAGATAGTGAAATTCAGCGACGGAGGTGTAGCCCGATTTCAGCATCTCGACGAACAGCTGTGTCGCGATCAGCTCGAGATCCGCGGGCGTGATCCGATTGGCGAGGGTGTACATGGCACGCCGCCAGGTCCAGAAACTGTCTCGGGAGGACAGGCGATACTCGGTGTTTCCGGCCATGCCCCGCTGGAACGCGTGGCTGTGGGCATTCGCCATTCCGGGCACGACGAAGCCGGCGACGCCCTCTTCGTCCTCATCGGGGGCACCGATCGGGTCGGCGGCCGCGCGGGATTTGATGCCGACGATGCGGCCCTGCTCATCGATCGCCACCCGAACGTCGGGCTGCCAGCCATTCTCGAGAAGCGCCCAGCTCAAGCGGAAAAGCCGTTGCATGCTACCTGCCTATACCTGTATAGGCAGGCGAGCTTGCCGTATCATCGCCGCAAGGGCAACCATGAGCGGAACGGACCAGTCAGTGCAGCAGACATCGTCCAGGGTCGAGTGGGACCGGGTATGGATTGGCATGAGCATCGCGACCATGGTCGCGGGGCGCTTGCCCTATGGCAAGTTGGAGCAGGCGGCGCTCGCAGTGAAGGGCGAGCACATCGCCTGGATCGGGTCCGCCGAGGAAGGGCGGCGCATCGCCGAGGCACGGGGAATCCCCATCGAGCACGCCGGGGGCCTTTGGATGACGCCGGGGCTGATCGATTGCCACACGCACCTCGTGTACGGCGGCAATCGAGTCGCCGAATTCGAGCAACGGCTGTGCGGCGTGCCCTATGAGGAAATCGCCCGCGCCGGGGGCGGCATTCAGTCGACGGTTAATGCGACGCGGCGCGCGGACTTCGACTCCCTGCTCACCACGGCGGCCACGCGTGCACGACGGCTGATGGCCGAGGGCGTCACCACCATCGAGATAAAGTCAGGCTACGGCCTCGATCTTGCGACCGAGCGCCGCATGCTCGAGGTGGCCCGCAGTCTCGCGCGCCACTTGCCCCTCTCCGTCGCGACGACCTTCCTGGGTCTTCACGCCCTACCGGTCGAATTTCGCGATCGGAGGCGGGAATACGTCGCCGCCGCGAGCGGTCCCTGGCTCGAATCGCTCGCCGCAGCGGGCCTCGTGGATGCCGTCGATGCGTTCTGCGAGAACATCGCATTCACCTTGGAGGAAACCGAGGTGTTTCTGACGGCAGCCCAGCGGCTCGGGATACGTGCCCACGTGCATGCGGGGCAACTGAGCGACATGGGCGCCGCGGAGCTGGCGGCCCGCTACCGTGCGCTCTCCGCCGACCATCTCGAATATCTGAGCGACCGCGGTGCTCGGGCGCTCGGCGAGGCCGGTGCGGTCGCCGTCTTGTTGCCGGGCGCCTACTTCACCCTGCGCCAGACCACCCCGCCTCCCGTGCCGCTGTTGCGCGCCGCGGGGGTGCCGATGGCCGTCTCGACCGACGGCAATCCCGGCACCTCCCCGGGCATGTCCCTTCTCCTCGCGCTCAACATGGCCTGCACCCTGTTCGGTCTCACCCCGGAGGAGGCGCTCGCCGGCGTGACGCGCGAGGGCGCGCGCGCCCTCGGGCGCGAATCGGTGATCGGTACGCTGGAGGTCGGCAAGCGGGCGGATTTCGCGCTGTGGAGGATCGAACGGCCCGCGGAGCTTTGTTACAACCTCGGCGCCAATCCTTGCGTCGGCGTCGTGCATCAAGGGAGCGCGCGCGCGGCGTGAGGCGGCACCGCTCCCCTGGGTGGGCGCCCCAGCCCGCGTTCGCCGGGTCAGTGCTGAAATAAGAATGCAACCACTACGGGGGAGGACGGGCGTTGCCGCCCGAGCGGATGACTTGCCCGAAGCGGTCACCGCCCCCGCGGGTCGATGATCTTTACGCCTGAGCGGGCAGCAATGGTCCGTTTAGCTATAGTGGCCGCCGCCGCGCCGAGCCGTCAACAGACCAATCAGGTGGCATCGTGCAGAAAATGAGCGCCGCGGGCGCCTATCCGCACCGTCCTGTCCGGCCGGGGTGGGCCCTGGGGCGAGCGGGTGCAGCATGCCTTTGCCCGGTGTGCGCCTTGACACCCGGGCAGACGGTTCCTAGAATCCCCGCTCTTTGTCGCCTTGGCCCAGAGGCGCGGACTGCTTTACGTTTTTTCCACCGGCCGGGCTCGATCTAGAGTCGGCTTTCAAAGGTATTTATGGCGACGACGACCCAACTTATCCGTACCGGACGCAATGAGCCCGCCTGGAAGTCCAAAGTTCCGGCGCTGGCGGCCTCACCTCAAAAGCGGGGTGTGTGCACCCGCGTCTATACCACCACGCCGAAGAAGCCCAACTCGGCGCTGCGCAAGGTATGCCGCGTACGGCTCACCAACGGTTACGAGGTGTCGAGCTATATCGGGGGCGAGGGCCACAATTTGCAGGAGCACTCGGTCGTGCTGATCCGCGGCGGTCGCGTCAAGGATCTGCCGGGCGTGCGCTACCACACCGTCCGCGGTGCTCTCGATTGCGCTGGCGTCGGCGATCGCCGCCAGGGGCGTTCGAAGTACGGCGCCAAGCGTCCGAAGAAGTAAAGCCAGAATCACGGCATAGAAGGTTTCCCCATGTCTCGCAGAGCAGCAGCCCCCCATCGCACCATCCTTCCGGATCCGAAATTCGGAAACGACATGTTGGCCAAATTCATCAACATGGTGATGGAGCGGGGCAAGAAGTCCGTCGCGGAGAAGATCGTGTACGGTGCCATCGACCGCATCAGCGATAAGACCGGCCGAGCGGGCGGCGAGGCCATCGCGGTTTTGCAGCAGGCCCTGGACAATGTGAAGCCCGTGGTCGAAGTGAAGTCTCGCCGGGTGGGCGGCGCCACTTACCAGGTTCCCGTCGAGGTGCGTGCCAACCGACGCCAGACTCTCGCCATGCGCTGGGTCATCGAGGCGGCGACCGACCGGAGCGAGAAATCGATGGCTCATCGCCTCGCCGCAGAGTTGCTGGAGGCCTCCGAAAACCGTGGCGCCGCAGTCCGCAAGCGCGAGGACACTCACCGCATGGCCGAGGCCAACAAGGCGTTCGCGCACTACCGCTGGTAAGCGGGCCTTCAGGCGCCGGCTGGCAAATCGCCGGCCCGACCTTATATAGATAGCGAGTTGGGCGGCAGCGGGCCGCCTGCACCGAGGAAAGGACCGTGGCACGTACGACGCCCATCGAGCGATATCGCAATATCGGTATCTCTGCGCACATCGATGCGGGCAAGACCACCGCGACGGAGCGCATTCTTTTCTATACCGGTGTGTCGCACAAGATCGGCGAGGTGCACGACGGCGCGGCCGTGATGGATTACATGGAGCAGGAGCAGGAGCGCGGCATCACGATCACCGCCGCGGCCACCACCTGCTTCTGGAAGGGGATGGACAAGAGCTTCCCCGAGCACCGGATCAACATCATCGATACGCCGGGTCACGTCGATTTCACCATCGAGGTGGAGCGCAGCCTGCGCGTGCTCGATTCGGCGATCGCCGTGTATTGCGCCGTATCGGGCGTGCAGCCGCAGTCCGAAACGGTGTGGCGCCAGATGAACAAGTATGGCGTGCCGCGTATTGCCTTCGTCAACAAGATGGACCGCGCGGGTGCGAACTTCCTGCGCTGCGTGGAACAGATCGGGACGCGCTTGCGCGGCACCCCCGTCCCCATCCAGCTGCCCATCGGCGCCGAGGACGCATTCGTCGGCGTGGTCGATCTGGTCAAGATGAAGTCCATCTTCTGGGACGACGAGACTCAGGGCATGAAGTTCGAGTACCGGGACATTCCGGCCGACATGCTGCAGGACTGCCAGACCTGGCGCGCGAAGATGATCGAGACTGCGGCGGAAGGCTCGGACGATCTTCTCAACCGGTATTTGGAGAGCGGCGACCTGTCGGTCGAGGAGATCAAGCGGGGATTGCGCGCGCGCGCCCTGAAGAACGAGATCTGCCTGGTGACCTGTGGGTCGGCATTCAAGAACAAGGGCGTGCAGGCGGTGCTCGACGCGGTCGTCGAGTACATGCCCTCGCCGGTCGAGGTGCCCCCGGTCAAAGGTCACGGCGAGCGCGGCGAGGATCTGGTGCGCCGAGCGGACGATGCCGAGCCGTTCGCGGCACTCGCCTTCAAGATTCTGAACGACCCCTTCGTCGGCAACCTCACGTTCTTCCGCGTGTATTCCGGAACCCTCAACTCCGGCGATCAGGTGTTCGTCCCGAACAAGAGCCGCAACGAGCGCATCGGGCGCCTGTTGCAGATGCATGCCAGCGAGCGCTCCGAGATCAAGGAGGTGCGCGCGGGCGACATCGCGGCGGCCGTCGGTCTGAAGGATGTGACCACGGGCGACACGCTGTGCGATCCGCACAAGGTCATCATCCTTGAAAAGATGGAATTTCCCGAGCCCGTGATCTCGGTGGCCGTCGAGCCGAAGACCAAGGTCGATCAGGAGAAGATGGGTCTCGCCCTGCAGCGTCTGGCGAAGGAAGATCCCTCGTTTCGCGTGCATACGGATCAGGAGTCCGGACAGACCATCATTTCCGGCATGGGCGAGCTGCACCTCGAGATCATCGTCGACCGCATGAAGCGCGAATTCAAGGTCGAGGCGAACGTCGGCAAACCGCAGGTCGCTTACCGCGAGACCATCCGCGCGAGCGTCGAGTCCGAGGGCAAGTTCGTGCGCCAATCGGGCGGCCGCGGCCAGTACGGCCACGTCTGGCTCAAGCTCGAGCCTCTGCCTGCCGGCAAGGGCTATGAATTCGTGAACGGCATCGTCGGCGGTGCCGTGCCCCGTGAATTCATTCCGGCCGTCGACAAGGGCGTGCAGGAAGCCGTTCAGACCGGCGTGATCGCCGGCTATCCGATCGTGGACGTCAAGGTGACGATATTCGACGGTTCGTATCACGACGTCGATTCGAATGAGATGGCGTTCAAGATTGCCGGGTCCATGGGCTTCAAGGAGGGTTTCCGGCGCGCGAAGCCCGTGCTGCTCGAGCCCATCATGAAGGTCGAGGTGGTGACCCCCGAGGATTACTACGGCGACATCGTCGGCGACCTGAATCGTCGACGCGGACAGATCATCGGGATGGAGGACTCTCCGTCCGGCAAGGTGGTCACGGCGGAAGTGCCGCTGGCGGAGATGTTCCAGTACTCGACCGCCATGCGCTCCATGAGCCAGGGCCGCGCGAACTATACGATGGAGTTCGCCAAGTACATGGAAGTGCCGAACAATGTCGCCGATGTCGTGATGAAGAAAGCATCGTAACGAAACCATTTCACTTTAAGAGGTACTTGCCGTGTCGAAGGGGAAGTTTGAGCGAACGAAGCCGCACGTGAACGTGGGGACGATTGGTCATGTAGATCATGGCAAGACGACTTTGACGGCAGCCTTGACGAAGGTGATGGCGGAGAAGTTTGGGGGGGAGTTCAAGGCGTACGACCAGATTGACAAGGCGCCGGAGGAGCGTGCGCGCGGGATCACGATTGCGACGGCGCACGTGGAGTATCAGAGCGAGAAGCGTCACTACGCGCACGTGGACTGTCCGGGGCATGCGGACTATGTGAAGAACATGATTACGGGCGCGGCGCAGATGGACGGGGCGATTTTGGTGGTATCGGCGGCGGACGGGCCGATGCCGCAGACGCGCGAGCACATTTTGCTGGCGCGCCAGGTGGGTGTGCCGTACATCGTGGTGTACCTGAACAAGGCGGACATGGTGGACGATGCGGAGCTGCTGGAGCTGGTGGAGCTTGAGGTGCGGGATTTGCTGTCGGTGTACAAGTTTCCCGGGGACAAGACGCCGATTGTGACGGGCTCTGCGCTGAAGGCGCTCGAGGGGGATGGGAGCGAGATTGGGGTGAGTTCGGTATTGAAGCTGGTGGCGGCGCTCGATGAGTACATTCCGGTGCCGAAGCGTGCGGTGGACGGGCCGTTTTTGATGCCGGTGGAGGATGTGTTCTCGATTGCCGGTCGCGGCACGGTGGTGACGGGGCGCATTGAGCGCGGGATTGTGAAGGTGAACGATGAGGTGGAGATTGTGGGGATACGGCCGACGCAGAAGACCACCTGCACGGGCGTTGAGATGTTTCGCAAGCTGTTGGATGAGGGGCAGGCGGGGGACAACGTGGGGGTGCTGCTGCGCGGCACGAAGCGTGAGGAAGTGGAGCGCGGGCAGGTGTTGTGCAAGCCCGGTTCGATCAACCCGCACACGAAGTTTGAGGCCGAGGTGTACGTGCTGACGAAGGAGGAGGGCGGGCGGCACACGCCGTTCTTCAAGGGCTACCGGCCGCAGTTTTATTTTCGCACCACCGATGTGACCGGGGCGGTGGAGTTGCCGGCGGGGACCGAGATGGTGATGCCGGGGGACAACATCAAGATCGTGGTGGAGCTGATTGCCCCGATTGCGATGGAGCAGGGGCTGCGCTTTGCCATCCGCGAGGGCGGCAAAACCGTCGGCGCCGGTGTCGTGTCGAAGGTTATTACTTAGGAACAGTTATTTATGGCCAATCAAAACATCCGCATCCGCCTCAAGGCCTTCGATCACCGTCTGATCGACAAGTCCGCGCGCGAGATCGTCGACACCGCAAAGCGCACCGGCGCGACCGTCAAGGGTCCGGTGCCGCTGCCCATCAAGATGGAGCGGTTTACCGTGCTGGTGTCGCCGCACGGGGATAAGGATGCGCGGGATCAATTCGAGATCCGGACGCACAAGCGCCTCATGGACATCCTGAATCCGACCGACAAAACGGTCGATGCCTTGATGAAGCTCGAGCTTCCCGCGGGCGTCGACGTCCAGATCAAGCTGAACTAACGCGCCAAAGGCGCGTTCCGGCGGGGTCCTCCCCGGCGGAATCGCGGTGGAACTTGAACCGGAGGGGGTTTCCGGTATACTCCGCCGTCCATTTTGAGGTCGGAGCGCGTGGGTGCCGACGCCAGTTATCCGAGGATTCGCCCTTTCCGGGCGGCCCGAGGGTCCTGGGGTCCCGCGTACCCAAACCGCCGGCCGGTTGCAACGAATGCGGGCGCCGTAAGTTGTGCCCGCGGCATGAGGATTGACAATGACCATCGGTCTGGTTGGCCGCAAATGCGGCATGACCCGCGTTTTCACTGACGCCGGCGTCACCGTTCCCGTGACGGTCGTCGAGGCGCTCCCCAATCGCATCTCGCAGATCAAGAGCGATAAACCCGACGGCTACCGCGCCGTGCAGGTGACGATCGGCAGCCGCCGCCCCTCGCGGGTGGGCAAGGCGCTCGCCGGCCATTTCGCCAAAGCGAACGTAGCGGCCGGCGACTCCTCCCGGGAATTCCGGCTGGGCAAGAGCGAAGGCGAGGGTCTCGCCGTCGGCGGTGAGCTCAAAGTGGACATGTTCAAGCCCGGTCAGATCGTCGATGTGACGGGTACCACGGTCGGCAAGGGATTCGCCGGCACCATGAAGCGCCACAACTTTGCCGGTGGCATGAAGACGCACGGCAACTCCGTGTCGCATCGCGCCCCGGGCTCCATTGGACAGCGCCAGACGCCGGGACGCGTGTTCAAGGGCAAGCGCATGTCGGGTCATATGGGTGTTCGCAATCGCACCATCGAGAACCTGCGCGTCGTCGAAGTCGACGTGACCCGCAACTTATTGCTGATCAGCGGCGCCGTGCCCGGCTCCGAAGGCGGTCGGGTCGTCGTGCGCCCCTCGGTGAAGGCGCAGGCCCAGACTCGCCGCCGCCGGCTCGCGCCGAACAAGGCGCCCGCCGTCGCCGGCAAGGGCGCGCCCGCCCCCAAGGGCAAGACCGACAAGAAATAGCCGACGAGAAGTGATGCCATGAAGCTCCAGTTAAAGAATGCGGCTGCCGCGAGCGAGATCCAGTTGTCGGATGCCGCTTTCGGGCGCGCCTACAACGAAGCGCTCGTCCATCAGGTCGTGACGGCCTACATGGCCGGCGGCCGCGCGGGCACCAAGCGCCAGAAATCGCGCGCTGAAGTGCGCGGCGGCGGCAAGAAGCCCTGGAGCCAGAAAGGCACGGGCCAGGCCCGCGCCGGCTCCATTCGCAGCCCGCTGTGGGTGGGCGGCGGCCGGGCGTTCGCCGCGCGACCGCGGGATTTCTCGCAAAAGGTCAACCGCAAGATGTATCGCGCGGCGATGCAATCGATGGTGTCGGAGCTGATTCGTCAGAATCGCCTGGTGGCGGTCGAGAGCCTGGAGCTCAGCGCACCCCGCACGAAGCTGCTCATCGGCAAGCTCAAGGAGCTCGGCACGGCACGCGCCTTGATCCTGGTCGAGGCTTACGAGGAGAAGATTTTCCTCGCGGCGCGAAACCTGCCCTACGTGGACGTCATGCCCGTCGCATCGCTCGACCCGGTGAGCCTGGTCAAGCACGAGACGGTGATCGCGACGGTCGGCGCACTGCGCATGCTCGAACAGCGTCTCGGAGGCGCGGATGAATAAAGAACGCTTGATGGGCGTGCTGTTGCAGCCGCATGTGTCCGAGAAGGCCGCGAATCTCACGGACAAGAGCAATCAATACGTGTTCCGCGTCCTCGGCGATGCCTCGAAGGACGAGGTGAAGCAGGCGGTCGAGCTCATGTTCGAGGTGAAGGTCGAGGGCGTGAATCTCCTCAACAAGCCCGGCAAGAGCCGGCGCTTCAAGAACGTCGAAGGCAGGCGCAACGGCTACAAGAAGGCCTATGTGCGCCTCCAGGCCGGGCAGTCGATCGACTTCACCGGCGCAGCGAAGTAGGGAAAGGCCATGGCACTCATCAAAATGCGACCCACCTCCCCGGGCACGCGCTTCGTGGTCAAGGTCGACCGCTCGCATCTGCACAAGGGCGGCCCGCTCGCCTCCCTGACCACGAAAAAGAACCGTACCGGGGCTCGCAACCATTCGGGCCGGCAGACCACCCGCCACATCGGCGGCGGACACAAGCAGCGCTACCGGTTGATCGATTTCAAGCGCGACAAGGACGGCGTTCCGGGCGTGGTGGAGCGGCTCGAATACGACCCGAACCGCACCGCGCATCTCGCGCTCGTGAAGTATGCGGACGGCGACCGCCGCTACATCCTTGCGCCGAAGGGCGTCAAGGCGGGCGATGAGATCCGCTCCGGAGCGGATGCGCCGATCAAGCCGGGCAATGCGCTGCCGCTGCGGCACATTCCGGTGGGCAGCACCGTGCACAACATCGAGCTCAAGGTCGGCAGAGGCGGGCAGCTGGCGCGCTCCGCGGGCGGCTCGGCGCAATTTGCGGCGCGCGAGGGCCTGTACGCGAGCGTGCGCTTGAAGTCGGGCGAGATTCGCAAGATTCACATCGACTGCCGCGCCACCATCGGCGAGGTCGGGAACGATGAGCACAATCTGCGCGTGTTCGGCAAGGCGGGCGCGGTGCGCTGGCTCGGCGTGCGTCCCACGGTCCGCGGCGTGGTCATGAATCCCGTCGATCACCCGCACGGCGGCGGCGAGGGCAAGTCCGGCCAGGGCAACCCGCATCCGGTGAGCCCGTGGGGCCTGCAGACCAAGGGCAAGAAGACGCGGCACAACAAGCGTACGGACAGCATGATCGTCCAGCGCCGCAAGAACAAACGCATTTAATCTGGAGTATCGACAGTGCCTCGTTCTTTAAAAAAAGGCCCCTTCGTCGACCTGCACCTGGCCAAGAAAGTGCAGACGGCGAGCCAGAAAAACGATCGCCGTCCGATCAAGACCTGGTCGCGGCGCTCGATGATCATCCCCGACATGGTCGGCTTGACCATCGCCGTGCATAACGGCCGGCTGCACGTGCCGGTGCTGGTGTCGGAGAACATGGTCGGACACAAGCTCGGCGAGTTTGCGCCGACGCGCACCTTCAAGGCCCATTCGGGCGACAAGAAAGTCTCGGCGGCGGAGTAACACATGCAGACCAAAGCTGTATTGCGCTACGCGCGCATCTCGCCGCAGAAATGCCGGCTCGTCGTCGACACGATCCGCGGCAAGTCCGCGACGCTCGCCGTGAACACGCTCAAGTTCATGCCGAAGAAGGGCGCGAAGATCGTGCTCAAGGTGCTCGATTCGGCCATCGCCAATGCGTACAACAATTTCAATGCCGACGTCGACGATTTGAAGGTCACGCGGGTGGAAGTCGACGCCGCGCCGATGTTCAAGCGTTTTCATGCCCGTGCCAAGGGGCGGGGAGTGCGCATCGCGAAGCGCAACAGCCACATCCTGGTGCAGGTGTCCGACGGCAAGCACGACGCGCCGTAGGATCGAACTCAAGGAAATCAGCATGGGTCAAAAAGTCAATCCGATCGGCATCCGTTTGGGTATCACGCGCGACTGGGAGTCGAAGTGGTACGCGGGCTCGAAGGCGTTTCCGCCGAACATCTACACCGACCACCTGGTGCGGAAGTACCTCGCGAAGAAGCTCGCGGATGCCTCGGTGAGCCACATCCATATCGAGCGCGCGGCGCGGCGCGCGAACATCACGATCCACACCGCCCGGCCGGGCATCGTGATCGGCAAGAAGGGCGAGGACATCGAGAAGCTCCGTGCTGCGGTGGCGAAGATTCTCGGCATGACGGTGCAGGACGTGCGCCTGAACATCGCCGAGATCAGAAAGCCCGAGCTCGACGCGAAGCTGGTGGCCGAGGGGATTTCGCAGCAGCTCGAGAAGCGCGTGATGTTCCGCCGCGCCATGAAGCGCGCGGTGACCAACACCATGCGGTCCGGCGCGCTCGGCATCAAGGTGCGCATCTCCGGCCGCTTGAACGGCTCGGAAATCGCGCGTACCGAGACGAACCGCGAGGGGCGCGTGCCGCTGCACACGTTCCGCGCCGACATCGACTACGGCCTCGCCGAGGCGATGACCACCTACGGCGTGATCGGCATCAAGGTTTGGATCTTCAAGGGCGAAGTGTTCGATCAGCCGGAACCCGAGAGCGCCGAGGTCGAGACCGCGCGTGCCGAGGGCGACGGGGCGGCTCCGAAGGCTGCCGACACCCCGGCGCCGGCGCAGAGTTGATAGGTAACCACACATGATGCAGCCGAAGCGGACCAAGTACCGCAAACAGTTCAAGGGCCGGATCGCGGGCAGCGCGCAGCGCGGCAACACCGTCGCGTTCGGCGAATATGGCCTCAAGGCCACCGACCGCGCGCGCATGACGGCACGCGAGATCGAAGCGGCGCGCCGCGCCATCTCGCGCTACGTGAAGCGCGGCGGGCGAATCTGGATCCGCGTATTCCCGGACGTGCCGATCACTCAGAAGCCGCTCGAGGTACGCATGGGCTCGGGCAAGGGCAACGTCGAGTACTGGATCGCCAAGGTGCTGCCCGGAAAGGTGCTCTTCGAGATCGAGGGCATGAGCGAGGAGATCGCCCGCGAGGCGTTCCGGCTCGCCTCCGCGAAGCTCTCGGTGTCGACCTCGTTCGTCAAGCGGCAGGTACGGGCATGAAGGCGAAAGATTTGCAGGGCAAGGCGCCCGAGGCGCTCGGCGAGGAGCTGCTCAAGCTCCGGCGCGAGCAATTCAATCTGCGCATGGCGCGCGCCACCGGGCAGGCCGCGAAGCCCGATCAGTTCGCGAAAGTGCGCAAGAACATCGCGCGCGTGAAGACGGTGCTCGCCCAAGTGCGCGCCCGCGGAGGTAAGGTCTGATGTCGACGACAGCGGAAACACAGGGTGCGGACGCCGAGGCCCCCGCCGAGACGGTCAAGCCGGAGCGGCTCGCCATCGGCAAGGTCGTGAGCAACAAGATGGACAAGACCATCACGGTGTCGATCGAGCGTCTGGTGAAGCATCCGATGTACGGGAAGTACATCCGGCGCACCACCAAGCTCATGGCGCACGACGCCAACAACGAGTGCAGAGAGGGCGACACGGTGGCCATCAAGCCGTGCCGGCCGCTGTCGCGCCGTAAATCCTGGATGCTGGTGCGCGTCGTAGAGCGCGCCCGGGCCGAATAAAGGACTGTCATGATTCAGCTTCGAACCATGCTCAATGTGGCCGACAACTCGGGTGCCAAGCGCTTGATGTGCATCAAGGTGCTCGGCGGCTCGAAGCGCCGCTATGCCGCCGTGGGCGACGTCATCAAGGTGAGCATCAAAGACGCCATTCCGCGCGGCAAGGTCAAGAAGGGCGAGGTGTACGACGCGGTGGTGGTGCGCACCAAGAGCGGCGTGCGCCGCGCGGACGGCTCGCTGATCCGCTTCGACACGAACGCGGCGGTGCTCCTCACCAACAAGCTCGAGCCCATCGGTACCCGCATCTTCGGGCCCGTCACGCGCGAGCTGCGCAACGTGCAATTCATGAAGATCATCTCGCTCGCTCCGGAAGTTCTGTAATGAAGAAGATACGCAAAGGCGATACCGTGATTTTGCTCGCCGGCCGCGACAAGGGGCGCCGCGGAGCCGTCATCGAGTCGGACGGCGACCGGGTGCGTGTCGAGGGCCTCAATATTTCCAAGAAGCACGAGAAGCCGAACCCGAACCAGAACCGGCCGGGCGGCATCATCGAGCACGAGGCGCCGCTCCATGTCTCGAACGTCGCGATCTTCAATCCCGCCACGCAGAAAGCGGACCGCGTGGGATTCAAGGCGCTGGCGGACGGGCGCAAGGTGCGCGTATTCAAGTCGAACAAAGAGATGATCGATCCCAAATAAGCGGGCGAACATATGGCAACGGCAAGACTGCAACAACAATACCGCGAGAAGATCGTTCCGCAGCTCAAGCAAAGCTTGGCTCTGCGCAACGTCATGGAAGTCCCGCGCATCCTCAAGATCACCGTGAACATGGGGGTCGGCGAGGCCGTGGCGGACAAGAAAGTGATGGACGCGGCCACAGCGGACCTTCAGAAGATCACCGGGCAGAAGCCCGCCGTGACCAAGGCCAAGAAGTCCGTGGCCACCTTCAAGGTGCGCGACGGCCAGGCGATCGGCTGCAAGGTCACCCTGCGCGGGGCGCGCATGTACGAGTTTCTCGACCGGCTCGTCAACATCGCCATTCCGCGAATCCGCGATTTTCGCGGCATCAGCGCCCGCTCGTTCGACGGCCGCGGGAACTACAGCCTGGGCGTCCGGGAACAGATCATTTTCCCGGAAATCCAGTACGACCAGATCGATCAGATTCGCGGGATGGACATCACCATCTCGACGTCGGCCGGCGACGACAAGCGCGGACGCGCGCTGCTCGAAGCCTTCAACTTTCCGTTTCGCAAGTAGGGTATCCATGGCCAAGACCAACATGCTCATGCGCGAGAAGCATCGCCGCGAGATAGCCAAGAAGTACGCGGCCAAGCGCGCCGAGCTTCGCGAGCTCATCCGCGATCCGAAGACGGGTCAGGAGGAGCGCGCCGCGGCTCAAGCGGCCCTGCAGCGCCAGCCGCGCGATGCGAGCCCGACCCGCCAGCGCAACCGCTGTGCGATCACCGGCCGCCCGCGCGGGGTGTACCGCAAGTTCGGCCTCGCGCGCACGAAGCTGCGTGAAGCGGCGAACCGCGGCGAGATTCCCGGCCTGACGAAGGCGAGCTGGTGAGGCGCGCGCTATGAGCATGACAGATCCGATCGCCGATCTCCTCACCCGGATTCGCAATGCGCAGTCCGCGCGCAAGCCGACGGTGGGCGTGGGCACCTCCAAGCTGAAGCTCGCCATCCTCAAGGTGCTGCGGGACGAGGGTTACATCGCAGGCTACGGCGTCGACCCGGCCAGCGCGAACAGAACCTTGTCCATCGAGCTCAAATACCACGAGGGGCGTCCGGTCATCGATCGGATCGAGCGCATCAGCCGCCCGGGGCTGCGCATCTATCGTGGCAAGGACGAGCTCCCCAAGGTGCTCGGTGGACTGGGCGTTGCCGTGGTCTCGACGCCCAAGGGCATCATGTCCGATAGACAGGCGCGCGCAGCCGGCACGGGCGGCGAAGTGCTCTTCGTCGTTCAATAAGGACTTCATCATGTCTCGAGTAGCAAAAAGACCGGTAGACCTGCCGCAAGGCGTGACCGCGACGATCGGCGCCGACAGCGTGACGGTCAAGGGCGCCAAGGGCTCCCTGACGCTTCCGCTGAAGAACGGCATCAAGGTCGTCGAGCAGGACAAGCATCTCCAGGTTCAGGTGGTGACACCGGGCGAGGGCATCGATGCGATCGCCGGCGCGATACGCGCGCACCTGGCCAACATGGTCCTGGGCGTCACCAAGGGCTACGAGAAGAAGCTCGAGCTGGTGGGCGTCGGCTATCGCGCCGCGGTGCAGGCCAAGAGCTTGACGCTGACGCTCGGCTACTCGCACCTGATCAATTATGCGATTCCGGAGGGCGTCTCCATCGAGACCCCGAGTCAGACCGAGATCTTGATCAAGGGCATCGACCGCCAGCGAGTCGGACAGACCGCAGCGGAGATCCGCGGATTCAGGCCGCCCGAGCCGTACAAGGGTAAGGGCGTGAAATATTCGGATGAAAAGATTTCGCTGAAAGAAGCGAAAAAGAAGTAGGCACATGAAGCTGCACAAGAAAGACACGCGCTTGCGGCGCGCGCTTCGAAGCCGCGTGAAGATCAGAGAGCTCGCAGCCATGCGGCTTTCGGTGCATCGCACACCGCGCCATATATACGCGCAGATCTTCGCCGCCGAAGGCGACAAGGTGCTGGTATCCGCCTCGACCCTGCAGAAGGACGTGCGCGGCGAGTTGAAGACGACCGGCAACATCGAGGCGGCGAAGGCGGTCGGCCGCGTGATCGCGGAGCGCGCCAAGGCGAAGGGCATCGGGAAGGTTGCATTCGACCGTTCCGGCTTCATGTATCACGGCCGCGTGAAAGCGCTAGCCGATGCCGCCCGCGAGGCGGGTCTCGAGTTCTAACGGAGGCCTTAAGAACACTATGGCGAGAACAGAAAAGCCGATGTCCGGCGACGACCTGGTTGAAAAGCTGGTTGCAGTCAACCGCGTCGCGAAGGTGGTCAAGGGCGGCAAGCAGTTCGGGTTCACCGCGCTCACCGTCGTTGGCGATGGAGCCGGCCGGGTCGGCTTCGGCTATGGCAAGGCGCGCGAAGTGCCCGTGGCGATTTCCAAGGCCATGATGCAGGCGCGCAAGAGCCTGGTGAACGTATCGCTCAAGAACGATACCTTGTTCTATGCGGTCAAAGGACAGCATGGAACCACCCGCGTGTACATGCAGCCCGCAGCGGACGGCACCGGCGTGATCGCCGGCGGCGGTATGCGCGCGGTGTTCGAGTGCGCCGGGGTGCGCAATGTGCTCGCCAAGAGCTACGGTTCGCGCAATCCCATCAACGTGGTCCGCGCGACCATGGATGCGCTCGGCAAGCTCCGTACCCCGGATGACATCGCGGCGAAGCGCGGCAAGAGCATCGAGGAAATCGTGGGCTGAGCCATGAGCGAAAAATCCATCAAAGTCACCTTGATCAAGAGCATGGCGGGCCAGCTCGCCAACATTCGTGCTTCGGCACGGGGATTGGGGCTGCGCCGCATCGGCCACAGCGTGGTGGTCGCGGACACGCCGTCGAATCGCGGCATGATGTACGTTGCGGGCCACATGCTTCGAGTAGAGCCGGCCGACGGAGTGAAATCCCCGGCCGCCAAGAAGCGAGCCTAAGGTAAGAGAGTCAACATGCGCTTAAACACCATCAAGCCGGCGGCCGGCGCCAAACGGCAGCATCTGCGCGTCGGGCGCGGCGCATCCGCCGGTCAGGGCAAGACTTGCGGACGCGGCGTCAAGGGCCAGCGCGCGCGCAAGGGCGGCTATCACAAGACCGGGTTCGAGGGCGGTCAGATGCCGCTGCAGCGCCGGTTGCCGAAGATCGGCTTCCGGTCCGCCATGAAAGCGAGCCGCGCCGAGCTCACGCTCAGTGATTTGATGCGGGTAAAGGCGAGCGAAGTCACTCTCGCCGGGCTGATCGAGGCGAGTCTCGTTCCGGAGTACACCGAGCGGGTGAAGATCATCCTCTCCGGCAGCGTGAGCAAGGCCTTCGTGATCAAGGACAAGGCGATCAGCGCCACCAAGGGCGCCAAGAGTGCGGTCGAGACGGCCGGCGGCCGCTTCGAGGTCTGAGAGCCCAGATGGCCACTTCGAGCGCCAGCGCCGCCACCGCCTTGGGAGACATGACGCGTTTCCAGGAGATGCGAAACCGCTTGTGGTTTCTCCTCGGGGCGCTGGTGGTCTATCGCGTGGGCACGTTCATCCCGGTGCCCGGCATCGATGCGGCCAAGTTCGCGACGTTCTTCAACGGCCAGCAGGGCACCCTGCTCGGCATGTTCAACATGTTCTCGGGCGGTGCGCTGCAGCGATTCAGCATCTTCGCCTTGAACGTGATGCCCTACATCACGGCCTCGATCATCGTGCAGATGGCCTCCATGGTCTATGCACCGTGGAACCAGATCCGCAAGGACGGGGAGTCCGGCCGGCGCAAGCTGATGCAGTACACCCGCTACGGCACCGTCGCGCTCGCCGCGTTCCAGGGATTCGGGGCGGCACTCGCGATTCAGAACGCCGGCAACAATCTGGTGCCGAACCCCGGCCCGCAGTTCCTGTTCATCGCCACCGTCTCGATCACCACGGGAACCATGTTCGTGATGTGGCTCGGCGAGCAGATCACCGAGCGGGGCATCGGCAACGGCATCACCATGATCATCGTCGCCGGCATTGTCGCGGGGCTGCCGCGCGCCATCGGCAATACCCTGGAAATGGTGCGCTCGGGCGAGATGAACCCGATCATCGTGCTGCTCATTCTGGTGGTGGTGGTGCTGGTGACCTTGTTCTGCGTCTTCGTCGAGACCGCGCAGCGCAAGATTCAGGTGAACTATGCGAAGCGCCAGGTCGGGCGCCGCATGATGCAGGGCCAGAGCACCCATCTGCCCTTCAAGCTCAACATGGCGGGCGTCATTCCGCCGATCTTCGCCTCGAGCCTCCTCGTGTTCCCGGCGACCATCGCGCAATTCTTCGGCAACAGCCCCAATCCGAATGCGCTCCAGCGCACGCTGCAGAAGATAGCGGCGGTCCTCAACTATGGACAGCCGCTGCACGTCATCCTGTTCGCCCTCCTGATCATCGGATTCGCGTTCTTCTACGTGGCGCTCGTCTACGACGCCCGCGACACCGCGGAGAACCTGAAGAAGGCCGGCGCCTTCATCCCCGGAATCCGGCCGGGCCAGCAGACCGGCGATTACCTGGACAAGGTGCTCACGCGGCTCACGCTCTGGGGCGGCCTGTACATCATGGCGGTGTGCCTGCTGCCCGAGATCATCCGGATGCTCAACCCGAGCATCCCGTTCCAGTTCGGCGGGACCTCGCTCCTCATCATCGTGGTCGGCGTGATGGACTTCGTCGCCCAGGCGAGATCACACGTGATGTCCCATCAGTACGAGGGCCTTTTGAAGAAATCCAGCCTGCGAGGCATTGGGAGTAAGAAATGAAAGTTCGTCCGTCGGTCAAGAAGATCTGCAAGAACTGCAAAATCGTGCGGCGGCGCGGCATCGTTTATGTCATCTGCTCATCCGATGCACGCCACAAGCAACGGCAAGGCTAGGGGCCGCGCCATTGATCACAAGAGCACTTTTCGTGTATAGTTGCCTGCTTTTTCGCAGGCGCTACTGTTGTTCGCTCGAGCGCGGACTAGGGGAATTTTGATGGCGCGTATCGCCGGCATCAACATACCGATGAACAAGCACGTTGTCATCGGCTTGACTCACATCTACGGCGTCGGCAAGAGCCGCGCCATGCGCATCGCCGATGCGGCGGGCGTCAAATACGACGTCAAGGTCAAGGATCTCACGGATGCCGAGGTCGCCTCGCTCCGTTCACAGGTCGCGAAATTCGCGGTCGAAGGCGATCTGCGCCGCGAGGTCTCCATGAACATCAAGCGCCTGATGGATCTCGGGTGCTACCGGGGCATCCGCCACCGCAAGGGCTTACCGCTGCGCGGCCAACGGACGCGCACCAATGCCCGTACCCGCAAGGGACCGCGCAAACAGGCGGTCAAGATGAACGCGCCGCCGGGCAAGGTCTAAGACGGCCGCGATTGAATTTCACTCATTGCCCGCTCGGCGGGCAATTCGCGTCGAAGTAGGAACGCAAAACTATGGCTGATCAGAAGCAGAATAACGCACAGAACGCGGCCGGCGGCGGCGCGGTCAAGCCGGCACGCAAAAAGGCGCGCAAGAACGTGCTGGATGCGATCGCGCACGTGCACGCCTCGTTCAACAACACCATCATCACCATCACCGACCGGCAAGGCAATACGCTCTCCTGGGCGACCTCCGGCGGCTGCGGCTTTCGCGGCTCGCGCAAATCGACGCCGTTTGCCGCCCAGGTGGCCGCGGAGCGTGCCGGCACGGCAGCACAAGAGCATGGCGTGAAGAACGTCGAGGTCCGCGTCATGGGTCCGGGACCCGGCCGGGAGTCGGCGGTGCGCGCACTCAACGGCTGCGGGCTCAAGATCACCAACATTGAAGACGTGACGCCGATCCCCCATAACGGCTGTCGGCCGCCCAAGAAGCGACGCGTTTGATTCGCCCCAGGTTTGACCAGATCAAGGGTTCGTAATGGCAAAGTACACCGGTCCGAAGTGCAAGCTCTCGCGGCGCGAGGGAACCGACCTGTTTCTCAAGAGCGGCGTCAAGCCGCTCGAGTCCAAGTGCAAGCTCGAGGTGCCCCCGGGGGGCGTCAAGAGCGAGCGCAAGCAGCGCCTGTCCGAGTACGGATTGCAGCTGCGCGAGAAGCAGAAGCTGCGCCGCATGTACGGCGTGCTCGAGCGGCAGTTCCGCAACTATTATCAGAAGGCCGCGGGCCGGCCTGGCGCGACCGGCGAGACCTTGCTGCAATTTCTTGAATCCCGGCTCGACAATGTGGTCTACCGGATGGGCTTCGCCGTGACGCGCGCGGAAGCGCGCCAGCTGGTGAACCACAAGGGCGTGTCGGTGAACGACAAAGTGGTCAACATCGCCTCCTATCAGTGCAAGGCCGGCGACGTGATCAACCTGCGCGAGAAGGCCAAGAAGCAGACCCGGGTGCAGTCCGCTCTCGCCTTGGCGGCCCAGGTGGGTTTCCCGGATTGGGTCGAAGTGGACGACAAGAAGTTCTCGGGCGTCCTGAAATCGGTGCCGGAGCGGCAGGAAATACTGCCCGACATCAACGAGAGCCTGGTCGTCGAGTTGTATTCCAAGTAGCGCATTCCTTCAAAGCCGCCCTGCGAGGGCGGCATCGCAGCCCGTGCTGCGCAATGTCCGAAGTCTTTAGCGAGGTATTCCATGCAGGGATCCATTAACGAGTTCTTGAAGCCCCGAGTCGTCAAGGTGCAGCCCGTGTCCACGCGCCATGCGCGCATCGTGATCGAGCCGTTCGAGCGAGGTTTCGGCCACACGCTCGGCAATGCCTTGCGGCGGGTGCTGCTGTCCTCCTTGCCGGGCGCGGCCATCACCGAGATCGAGATCGAGGGCGTGCTGCACGAGTACACCGCGATCGAGGGCGTGCAGGAAGATGTGGTCGACATCCTTCTCAACTTGAAGGCCGTCGCCATCCGCATGCATACGCGCGAAGTGGCCGAAGTGCGCCTTCACAAGAAGGGTCCCGGGCCCGTGACCGCCGGCGACATCGCGGGCGATCATGACATCGAGATCCTGAATCCGGACCTCGTGATCGCGAATCTGACCAAAGCGGGCGAGCTTTCCATGTCGCTCAAGGTCGAGCGCGGCCGCGGCTATCGCCCCGCTGCGCAGCGCATGGCGTTCGAGGAGCAGACTCGCGCCATCGGGCGCCTGCAGCTCGATGCATCGTTCAGTCCGGTGCGCAAGGTGACCTACAACGTCGAGAGCGCGCGCGTCGAGCAGCGCACCGACCTCGACAAGTTGATTCTCGATATCGAGACCAACGGCACCATCGATCCGGAAGAGGCGATTCGCCGCGCCGGCGGCATCCTCAAGGATCAGCTGTCGGTGTTCGTCGATCTGCAGGGGCAGGACGATTCGACCGCCAAGGCGACCGAAACCCAATTCGACCCGATCTTGCTGCGGCCGGTCGATGAGCTCGAGCTCACCGTGCGCAGCGCCAATTGCCTCAAGGCGGAGAACATCCATTATATCGGCGACCTCGTGCAGCGGACCGAAGTCGAGCTGCTGCGCACGCCGAACCTCGGCAAGAAGTCGCTCACCGAGATCAAGGAAGTTCTGGAGAGCCACGGCTTGACGCTCGGCATGCGCATCGACAATTGGCCGCCGCCGGGGCTGAAGCGCGACGACGACCGCGACAGCATCTAAGCGAGCGAGCGGGATCACAGACATAAGGCCTTTCAGACATGCGTCATAGAAACAGCGGGCGTCAGCTCTCGCGTAACTCCTCTCACCGCCATGCCCTCTTGCGCAACATGGCGACGTCGCTCTTGCGCCACGAGACCATCCGCACGACGGTTCCCAAGGCAAAGGAGCTGCGCCGTGTGGTCGAGCCGCTGATCACCCTCGCCAAGATCGATTCCGCTGCCAAGCGCCGGGTCGCCTTCGCGCGGCTGCGCGATGTCGCGGTGGTGGAGAAGCTGTTCGATGATCTGGGCCCGCGCTTCAAATCCCGCGCCGGTGGTTACACCCGGATTCTGAAAATGGAGCCGAGGCCGGGTGATGCGGCCGATATGGCTTTGATGCAGCTCGTCGAGGAGGTGAAGGTCGCAGCCCAGAAGGGCGATTCGGACTCGAAGAAGTCCCGCCCCTCCAAGCGATCGAAGAAGGCAGCCCCCGAAGCCAAGGAAGAAGCTGCGGCGGCCCCGACCAAGCGTCGCAAAGCCAAGGCAGCCTGATCCTTCAGGCCGCGAGCTGGGCGAAGGCGTCCCGGGTCAGGTTTTCCGGGGTACCCGGCGTCGTCGCCACATTATCCTCGATGCGAATCCCGCCATAGGGGCGTAGGGCCTCGACCACCCTCCAGTCGATGTGCTCGCCCCGCTTGTCCGCACGGGCGGCCTTGAGCAATGAGTCGATGAAGTAGATGCCGGGCTCGACGGTGACCACGACACCGGGCTCCAGCATGCGCGTGAGCCGAAGATACGGGTGCCCCTCGGGACGCTTGCGTTCGCCGCCCTGAGAGTCGCCCATGACGCCACCGACGTCGTGGACCTGCAGGCCCAGCAGGTGCCCGATGCCGTGAGGGAAGAACACCCCGGTCACGCCGTTCTCGAGGGCCGCCTGGCCCGGGAGCTTCGTTAATCCGGTGTGCTCGAGGACATCGCCGATCAGGCGGTGAGCGGACAAGTGTACGTCCCGATAATCCCGGCCCGCGACGACCTCGTCGCACAGCCGCAGCTGGGCGACATCGAGCGCGGCGACCAGATCCGCATAGGAGCCGGAGCCTGCCGCATAGGTTCGTGTGATGTCCGCGGCGTAGCCGCGGAACTGCGCGCCGGCATCGATCAGGAGAGACCGCCGGACCCCGGGAGGACGGCGATCGAGATGCTGATAGTGCAGCACGGCCGCATTCTCGTTGAAGGCCACGATGTTGTTGTACGGCATCTCTTCCTCGCGCTGCGCGCAGGCCTCGAGATAGCGCATGTGGGCCTCGTACTCGGAAGCTCCGTCCAAGAACGCGGCTACGGCCGCGCGGTGCCCTCTGGCGCCCATGGCGCTCGCACGGCGCATGCACTCGAGCTCATAGGCGGTTTTGACCGCCCGGTCATAGTCCAGCCGCTTGAGCAGATCGGGATCGTTGAGGCTCGCCGTCGGCTCGGCCGAGAACACCTCCCGCGGACCGATGAACGCCACGCGCCCGAGTCGGGCCCAGTGCGGCGCAGCTTGGGCGGCATCGGCGATCGGGATGATTTCCAGGTTTTCAGCCCAGCGTTCGCGCGGCAGACTCGCCGGCTTGTGCCAGTAGTCGTCGGGACGATAGAACAGCACGCGGGGGCGCGAGCCCGGCACGTAAATCACGACGCAACCGGGATTGTCGATGATGGGTACCCAGGCCTTGAAATGCGGGTTCACCTTGAACGGGTAGGCTTGGTCGTCCAGAAACAGCATCGGCGGAGTGCCCGCATGAACCACCAACGCGTCGAAGCCGGTCGCGGCGAGTGCCGCATCGGCTCGGCGCATCAAGATGCCCAAATGCTCGGTATACAGCTCATCCAGACTCGCCTTGTGCACGCTGACTCCTCCAAACTCCGCAACTCACGGGATCCGCGCTGGCCGCTCGGCAATCTTTCGCCTCAACGAGAGGTTAAAGGCGCTCCATGATCGCGAAAGTGATATGAAATTGAGCCGAAACACTCTAAAATCGCCCGGGACAGTTGGGTGGAAGCCCAAACAACACGCTTGCCTAAAACGTTATCATTAAATTTCTGGGGTATCGATAGATGAAGACCAAACTTGCTTTAAGCGCTTTCGTCGCTGCTCTCGTGCTCAGTGCCTGCGGTAGCAAGACCGAGGCTCCTGCGCCGACGACCGACACGACTCCGCCGCCTGCCGCTACGCCCGCTCCCTCTGATTCAGCCGCTTCCGCCGCCGCTGATTCGGCTGCTGCAGCCAGCGCCGCTGCCGACGCCGCACAGTCGGCTGCGTCTGCCGCCTCGGCTCCGAAGTAATATCGCTTCGATAGCTGATTCCATGCCCGGGCGGACGGCCGATTCGGCGCGTTCGCTCGGGCATTGTCTTTACAAGGCTCGGGGTAGAGGCTTCCTTGCTCGTCAGCATTCGCGACTGTAGACACTCGAAGAAGGATCGCCTGTGGATCCAGGAGGTCTACCCTGAGTATCTCGATGCCTTGACGGACCTGAACACCGGGCTGTTCTCGGTGCTCGGCTCGGGCAACCCGCACCGGGACGAGATCTTCGCGAACTGGTTCTCGAACGACCACACCCATCCGCTCGTCATCTCCAAGGGATCCGAGTCCGTGGGATTTGCGCTCGTGACCCGGCCGCGCGTTGCGGCCGTCGGCGAGACCAAGGTCAATTACCATATGTCGGAGTTCTTCATCCGCAAACCCTTCCGGCGGATGGGGGTCGGCCGCGACGCGGCCAAGCTCATCTTCGACCGCTTCGCGGGCGACTGGGAGATTGTCGAGTACCAGCGCAATCCCGCGGCCGTGAGTTTCTGGCGAGGCGTTTTGACGGGTTATTGCAAAGGCCGCTATACGGAGCGGTCCATGAATGGTGAAGTGCATCAGCGCTTCACCAGCCATCCCGCCGCGCGCTGATCCCGCAGTTCCGACGGCCGCCCGATTGAGGGTTTGCGCCCTCAAGAATGGTGACGCGCGGCCGATTCACAGGGTAGACCCGCGTGGCACAGTAGCGCCGTGAATTTATCCGTTTTATGACGACCCTCTCACCGCAGAGTTCCGAATCACCCGCGCATTCCCAGGATGCGTTCGGGTTCATCCGCGCGCTTGCAGGGGAGCTGTCCGGCGGCAAGGTCGATCTGCCGTCCTTTCCCGAAATCGCGGTGCGCGTGCGGCGCATCCTCTCCGATCCCAAGTCATCGCTCGAACAGGTGGTGCGCGTGGTGGGTTCGGAGCCGGCTCTCACTGCGCGGCTTTTGCGCATCGCCAACTCGGCATCCTTGAACCGCAGCGGCAAGACCGTCACCGACCTGCGCACCGCCATCAATCGCATCGGCTACAACATGGTGCGCAGCGCCTCCATCTCGTTCGCCATGGCTCAGATCCGCAACAGCAACAAGCTCAAGGGGCTCGAGCATCAGCTGCAGCACCTGTGGAAGCAGAGCACCTTGGTCGCCGCATTCGCCTTCGTGCTCGCGCGCAACGGCACCGGGGTCAATCCCGACGAGGCCATGCTGACCGGCATGATGCACGGCATCGGCAAGCTGTATGTGCTCACGCGCGCCGCGGCCCACCCGGAATTCTTTACGAGCGGAAACATGCTCGATCAGATCGTCGAGGAATGGCATCCCTCGATCGGAAAGGCGATCCTGGAGAACTGGGAGTTTCCCGAGAACATCGCGCAAGCTGTCGCCGAGCAGGAAGAGCTGGGACGTACCGAGCCAACGCGCGCCGATCTGAGCGACGTCCTCGCGATCGCAGTGTTGATGGCGCGGCACTCCTCGGATGTGCCCGCTCTGCAGGCAACGCTGGACGGACTGCCGGGCGCGGAACCGCTTCGGCTTGAACGAAGCGCGCATCGCGCGCGTGATGGCCGATTCGGCGTCCGAAGTCGCCGCGCTGAGCGAGGCGCTCGGCGCCTAAAGGACTGCGGCGATCGCCGCGGCAACGTAATCCACGTTGTCGGGCATGATGCCCGCGAGGTTCATGCGGCTGTCCGAGGTCATGTAGATGTGATGCTGCGTGCGGAGGGTCTCCACCGTCGCGCCCGGCACGCCAAGCAGTGAAAACATGCCGCGCTGGGATTCGATGAAGTCGAACGAGCGGCCGCGGGTCGCCTCGCGCAAGCGGGCCGCGAGCAGCGCGCGCATGTCGTTGATCCTGTCGCGCATCGCGCCGAGCTCCTCGAGCCAGCACCGGAACAGTGTCTCATCGGCGAAGATGCACGCGGCAATCGCCGCACCGTGATCGGGAGGCATGGAGTAGATGCTGCGGGCAATCTGCAGCACGTGGCTCTGCACCGCGTCGGCGCGGGATTCGCTCCTCGCTCAACGTCATGAGGGCACCCGTGCGCTCGCGGTACAGGCCCAGGTTCTTGGAGTGCGAAACGGCGATGAGCGCCTCGGGCAACGTTTCGGTCAGCAGACGAACTCCCGCAACGTCCGAAGTGAGGTCTGTTCCGAATCCCTGGTAAGCCAGGTCGAGGAACGGGATGAGACGCTTGCGCGCGAGCAGCTCGCAAAGCGCGTGCCATTGCTCGAGCGAAAGATCGGCGCCCGTTGGATTGTGACAGGAGGCATGCACCAGCACGACGTCTCCCGCGCGCGCCTGCTCCAGCCGATCCAGCATCGCCTCAAAAAGAAGCCGATGCGCCGCCGCCTCGTAATAGGGATATCGCTCGAGCCGCAAGCCGCTGCTGCCCAGGAGCGGCGCATGGTTGCCCCAGGTCGGATCGCTCAGATGAACCGTGGTCGAGGGGGCCGCGGCGCGGATCAGCTCGGCGCCGACGCGCAACGCGCCGCAGCCTCCGGGCGCCTGTGCGGTGCGCACGCGCCGTGCCGCGCGCGCCGGATGGGCATCCCCCAGCACGAGCCGCTCGACGGCTGCGTTGTATTCCTCGCGGCCTGCCGCGGCCACATAGGATTTGGTCGATTGCGACTCGAGGACGATCCGCTCGGCACGGCGCACGCTGTCGAGCACCGGCGTATTGCCGCTGAGATCGCGATAGACCCCGACGCCGAGATCGACCTTGCGCGCAAACGGATCGGCACGATACTGCGCCATGAGGCCCAGAATTGGGTCCGGCTTCAAGCGGTCGATGGTATGGAACAAGCGTCGCCCCTCGTTTTTACAGCTTCATTATAATCCGGCGCGTCCGCGGCACCGGGAGCGTTGCGCAAGGAGGGTCGAGGGTTCCTCGGACACCCCCCTAGGGGAGGCCCGCAATGTGCTCGAAAGGCGCCCGTCTCTAATCGAAGACATTGGTCCGGTGACATCCTGAACGGTTAGCGTGTAGGCTTGTATTCCTCACTGGCGGGAGAATCTGTTATGGCACTTTGGAACGAGAAACCGACCCCCAGCCCGGCACCCACGGGCCGCAAGGAACCCTTGACGCCCGTCCCCGGCGGCGGCGCCTTGAGTCCCGCACCGGCACCCTCCGTGGACCGGCCGGCCGCCCGATCGAATTTCGAGCGACGCCGCGCTCGCCGCTGCACCGCGCCGGCCGGCACCCGCGCCCCGGAGCGAGGGGGCGAGTCGGTCATCGCCGCGAACCTCACCATCGAAGGAAAAATCGAAGGCTCCGGCAACGTACGCATGGCCGGACGCTTCAAGGGTGATGTGCGCATCGATGGCAACTTCAACATCGATCCCGGCGCGCATCTCACCGGTCAGGTGCTCGCCGCCGTCGTCGTCGTGGGCGGCGAGTTGCAGGGCAACATCGAGTCGGCCAAGCGGGTCGATGTGCTCGAAGGCGGCGTCATCGTCGGCGACGTCAAGGCCGGATCGATCACCGTAGCCGCCGGCTCGCGCATGCGCGGGCATGTCGAGTTCGGTTGGGATGACGAGAAGAAGCTGAAGGTTCCGGGCACCGCCACCGGCTCCTGATGAGCGTAGTCCGTCAAGGCGCTCTTGGCGCGACGCGAACATGTCCGCATTGCAAGGCGACTGTTCTGCAGAGCGCCAATATTTGCCCTGGCTGCCAGCACCACCTCCGCTTCAATGTCGGCAACGCCGGCCCGCAGCCTCAAGGGCACGCGGCGATGCGTCTCGAAGGGACGATCGAGCACCCGAGCCGCGAGGAATGCGAATACTGCGTGGTGATCTCGATCACCAACGACCAGGGTGAGAAGATCGCACGGCACGTGGTCGGCGTGGGTGCGCTGTCCCCGGGCGAGCGCCACCGATTCAGCTTCTCGGTGGACGTGGTTCCGACGCGACCGCCCGGCAAACGTTGAGCCTGGCCGCGCCAGCGCGGCCGTGACCTCACCGCAGAGTGCTGCCCTCGATGTCGATGAAGCGCAGGAATTCCGCGCGGGTACTCGCGTCCGCGCGAAAGGTGCCGACCATCCGGCTCGTGATCATGGAAACTCCGCGCTTATGCACCCCGCGGGTGGTCATGCACTGATGGACGGCGTCGATGACGACGCCCACGCCCCGGGGCTTCAGCACGTCACTGATGCACGAGGCGATCTGCGCCGTCAGCTTCTCCTGGACCTGAAATCGCCGCGCAAATCCGTCCACCACGCGCGCGAGCTTGCTGATGCCGACCACGCGCTGCGTGGGTAGATAGCCGACGTGAGCGCGACCGATGATGGGCGCCATGTGATGCTCGCAGAATGATTCGAAGGCGATGTCGCGAAGCACGACCATCTCATCGTAGCCCTCCACCTCCTCGAACGTGCGGCGCAGGTAATCCTTCGGATCGATTGCATACCCCGAGAACCAGTCCCGATAGGCGTCGACCACCCGCTTCGGCGTGTCGCGCAATCCTTCGCGGTGAGGGTCCTCGCCCGCCCAGCGCAGCAAGGTGCGTACCGCCGCTTCGGCACTCGAGCGCGTCACCTTCCCTTTCGTCTTCGCCATGTCATCCTTCCTCAGTTGTGTTGGAGCGCTCGCAAGCTCGATTGACTCCGACCGGCTTTAGCTACATTCTCGTCGCGTTTTTTTTGCTCATATCGCCGCGACGGAGACATCCTTGAAATATCGCAATCGTTCGAGATCCTCAGGCGCCGTTCTCGGCGGCTTATTTCTGTCCGCCGCCCTGCAATGCGCATGGAGCGCCGCGGACAACGGCTCCCACCAGGATGCGCGCGACATCTTCAAGCAGCTGATCGAGATCAACACAACCGATTCTATCGGAAGCACCACCGTTGCGGCGAAGCGATGGCGAAGCGCCTCATCGAGGCGGGGTTTCCCGCGGCCGACGTCGTGGTGCTCGGCCCCAACGACCGCAAGGGGAACATGGTGGCGCGCTATCGGGGCAACCCCAGGTCCAAGCTCAAGCCCATCCTGATCATCGGCCATCTCGATGTCGTGGAGGCCCGCCGCGAGGACTGGAGCACCGATCCTTTCCAGTTCGTGGAAAAGGACGGCTATTACTACGGCCGCGGCACCCAGGACATGAAGGACAGCGACGCCATTGCCGTAGCCGCTTTCATCCGCTTGAAGAGAGAGGGATTCGTTCCCGACCGCGACATCATTCTCGCCCTCACGGCGGACGAGGAAGGCGGTACCTCGAACGGCGTCGACTGGCTTCTCAAGCATCATCGCGGGCTCATCGAGGCCGAGTTTGCCTTGAACCCCGACTCCGGCGGCGTGTCGGCCGACGGCGGCAAACCCATCGCGGTTGAGTTCGAGGCGACGGAGAAGCTTTACGCGGACTATCAATTGCTCGCGACCAATCCCGGCGGCCACAGCTCGCTGCCGCGGCCCGACAACGCGATCTATCACGTCACGGACGCGCTCGCTCTGCTGCAGAAGACCGAATTCCCATTCGAGCTCAATCCCGTCACGCGGGAGTATTTCACGCAGATGTCGCGCATCGAGACCGGGCAGACTGCCGCCGACCTTCGCGCCATTCTGGCCTCGCCCCCCGACGGTAAGCCATCGCACGGCTGTCCCGGGATCCCCGCTACAACTCCACCATGCGCACGACCTGCGTGCCGACGATGCTCGCGGGCGGTCACGCCTTCAACGCCCTCCCGCAGCGCGCGGAGGCGAACGTCAACTGCCGGATTTTCCCGGGTCACTCCCAGGAGGAGATTCGCCTCGAGCTCGTGAAGCTCATCAACGATCCGAAGCTTACCGTGCGTTACCGCGCGGACAGCGGCGAGCTGTCCGAGCACGGTTCGGACCGCAAGGCCATGACGCCCCCGCCGGTCAACGCGGAAGTCATGCGCGCGCTCACCGGCGTGTCGCAGAAGATGTGGCCGGGTGTGCCGGTGCTGCCCATCATGGAAACCGGTGCCTCGGACAGCATCTACACCATGATGGCCGGCATTCCGAGCTATGGCATCAACGGCGTGCTGATAGACCGCGACGACGTGCGGATGCACGGCAAGGACGAGCGTCTCGAAGGTGGAGTCCTTCGATCGCGGCGCGGAGTTTTATTACCTGTTTTTGAAGGCGTTGACGTCGCCGGCCCATCATTAAGCAGACTTAACGATGGACCCGTGCGCCGCTCGCAAGATTTGGGAGAAGTGTGACGACGCGCTCGCTTCGACTCCGTCGCGGGGGATCGGACCTTTCTATAATGCGTGCGCCGAAATCAACGTCAAGGAGACCCTAATGCGTTCAATGCGATTTCTGGTGACGGGCGCCGCGCTCGCGCTCTTCGCCGCGATTCCTTCATGGGCCGATACGCCGGGCCACCATCCTGCCTATCTGCATGCGCTCGCGGATCTACGCGATGCGCGCGCTCATCTCGAGCATTACACCAACGAGCCGGTGGCTCCCGAGGAAGCGCACGCGATCGAGCACATCGACAAGGCCATCGGCGAGATCAAGCGCGCGGCGATCATGGACGGCAAGAACATCCAGGACCATATGGCGGTCGACACGCATCTCGGCCGTCACGATCGCTTCGTGAAAGCCATGGAGCTGCTCGACAAGGCGCAACGCGACGTCTCCGGCGAGGAAGACCAGCCCGACACCCAGGGGTTGCAGCTGCGCGTGATCCACCACATCGAAGAGGCGAAGCACTCGGTGCACCACGCGCTCGAGATCATCCGCAGCTGATCCTCACGCGTATCGGGGCTGCGGCGCCTTCGCCTGCGCCGCAGCCCGCATCACGGCGAGCGCCATACCTCGGGAAACAACGGGTGATGCATCGGGGCACCGGCGGGAAGCTCTTGCGCGAGGCCGGGGAATTCCGGAGAGGTGCTCCACGGCCGCGGCGCGTGCACGATGTCATCGCCCAGGAACCGCACCGAGAACACGCGCCGGCGCCGGTTCGCCTCGACACCGCGCGAGGCATGCAGCGTGAGCATGTGAAAGCACACGGCATCGCCCGGCTCGAGCTCCCAGCCGAGGATGCGAAAGTCCTCGCGCCGCGACTCGATATCCGGCAGGTCGGCGAGCGAGCCTTCCGGAAACCATTTCGCTTGGTGCTCCATGAACGAGCGCGGCATAAGCCAGGGCCCGCGGTGCGAACCCGCGACGAACTCCAGCGTCGAAGCCCGGCTGACCGGATCAACCGGAATCCAGAAGCTGACATTCTGCGCGCCGTCGATGTTGTAGTACGGCTGATCCTGGTGCCACGGGGTCGGCTGGCGGGTCGCGGGCTCTTTCGTGAGCATGTGGTCGTGATACAGACGGGCCGAGCCGGCTGCGCATGAGGCGTCCGGCAGTCTCGGCGAGTGCCGACTCGAAAATGACGCGCCGGTAGTGCGGGTTTTCCTGCCAGTTGCAGAAATCCTCGACGAACTTGCCGGGGTCCGTCGAGGTGCTCGCGATCTTTGCGCGCGGGCTCAAACGCTCGAGGTTGAGGTCGATTCCCTCGCGCAGCTCCGCGATCTCATCCGGCTCGAGCAGCCCCTGCAGGTAAGCCGCTCCGTCGCGCTGGAATTGCTCGATCAGATCAGCGGTGACTCGCAAGCCCATTCAGTATCTCCTCGAGGAGCGCCGGGCCGCGGTAGGCGAAGCCGGTGTAGATCTGCAGCAGGTCGGCGCCCGCATGCAACGTCGCCGATGCCCGCTCGGCATCCACGATACCGCCCACGCCGATGATCGGGAAAGTCCGCGCCGAGCTCGGCGCGCAGTTGTCGCGATAACGGCCACCGAGCGGGCATGCAGGGGCGCGCCGCTCAACCCACCGCGCCGGTCCGCGGGCCACGCGCGACCCAAGGCAGACAGGTCGGTGGTGGTGTTCGTCGCGATCACGCCATCGGCACCTAGGGAGCGCAGGCTCGCGGCCACGGCGATGATCTGCTCTGATCGAGATCGGGGGCGATCTTTGACGAGCAGTGGGACCCGGCGGCTATGACGCCTCTCGAGGCGGGCGCGCTCATCGAGGAGCGGCCCGACGAGCCTCTCGAGGCCATCTGGCGCTTGCAGCTCGCGAAGGCGTGCGGTGTTCGGCGAGGATACATTGACGGCGATATAATCCGCGAGCGCATACACCTTGCTGAGGCACGTCAGGTAGTCGCTCGCCGCCTGCTCGAGAGGCGTGTCGGCATTCTTGCCGATGCTGACGCCGCGGATTCCGCGCGTAGCGGGCGCGGCGCAGGCGCGACACGAGATGATCGACGCCCTTGTTGTTGAACCCCATGCGATTCACGAGCGCCCCGCCCGGCGCGCGAAACATGCGCGGCTTCGCGATTGCCGGGTTGCGGCCGGGGCGTGACGGTGCCGAGCTCGACGTGACTGAATCCGAGCGCGCCGAGCGCATCGAGATAGTCGCCGTTCTTGTCGAAGCCGGCGGCGAGCCCGATGGGGTGTGAAAAGTCGAGTCCGAGACGATGCAGCGCGAGGGAGGCCGGCGCTTTCGGCGCGGACCAGAACGGACGCAGACCGCGCAGGCCGGCAAGACCCCAATCATGGGCGCGCTCGGGATCCCAGCTCGACAGTGCCGGTAAGGCTGCGCGAGCGAGGAGCTGAGGGAGCTTGGTCACGCCCGGGTCTTCAGGCGCGCTTGCGCTGGGCCGCGCGGGGGCTAGAGGCGCGCCGCGGCTCCAGAACACCCTTGAGATAATGGGCGGTGTGCGAGGCGTCGTTCGCGGCGATCGCCTCGGGCGCGCCGACCGCCACGACGCTCGCCACCGCCATCGCCGCCCTCCGGGCCGAGATCGATAACCCAGTCCGCGGTCTTGATGACATCGAGGTTGTGCTCGATGACGATGATCGTGTTCCCCTCATCGCGCAGCCGGTGCAGCACGACCAGCAACTGCTCGATGTCCGCGAAGTGCAGCCCCGTGGTCGGCTCGTCGAGAATGTACAGCGTGCGGCCGGTGGCGCGCTTGGAGAGCTCCTTCGCGAGCTTGACGCGCTGCGCCTCGCCGCCCGACAAGGTGGTCGCGCTCTGGCCGAGACGCACGTACGAAAGTCCCGACATCGAGCAAGCGTCTTGAGCTTCGGCTGCACGGTCGGCACGGCCGAGAAAAAGGGCAACGCATCCTCGACCGTCATGTCGAGCACTTCTTGAATATTCTTGCCCTTGAAGCGTATTTCGAGCGTCTCGCGGTTATAGCGCTTTCCCCGGCAGACATCGCAGGGCACGTACACATCGGCGAGAAAATGCATCTCGACCTTGATGACGCCGTCGCCCTGACAGGCCTCGCAGCGGCCGCCTTTGACGTTGAAGCTGAAGCGTCCCGCCTCATAGCCGCGTGCCCGCGACTCCGGAACGGAGGCGAAGATCTCGCGGATCGGCGCGAACAAGCCGGTATAGGTCGCGGGGTTGGAACGCGGCGTGCGGCCGATCGGGCTCTGGTCGATCTCGATCACCCGGTCGATGTGCTCGAGGCCCTCGAGACGGTCGAAATGCGCGCTGCCTGCCGAAGCGTGGTTGAGTTGAGTGGCTACCGCACGGAACAAGGTGTCGTTGACGAGGGTCGACTTGCCCGATCCGGACACGCCGGTCACCGCCGTCATGACGCCCAAGGGAAATTCAACCGTCAGGTTCTTCAGATTGTTGGCGGTCGCGCCGATCAGCCTCAGCATCCGCTTCGGGTCCGGCAGATGCCGGGACTGCGGGATCTCGATGCGCCGCCGGCCGCTCAAGAATTGCCCGGTGATCGAATCGGGATGCGCCGCGACTTCCGCAGCCGTGCCCTGCGCGACGATCGCGCCGCCGTGCACTCCCGCGCCCGGTCCCAGGTCGACGACGTGATCGGCCTGGCGGATCGCATCCTCGTCGTGCTCGACCACGATCACCGTATTGCCGAGATCGCGCAGATTCACGAGCGTGTCGAGCAGGCGCTGATTATCGCGCTGGTGCAATCCGATGGAGGGCTCGTCGAGGATGTACATGACGCCCACGAGGCCGGATCCGATCTGGCTTGCGAGGCGGATGCGTTGCGCCTCTCCGCCGGACAACGTGTCGGCGCTGCGGTCGAGCGTGAGATAACCAAGTCCGACATTCGCCAGGAAACCGAGGCGGTCGGCAATTTCCTTGATGATCTTGATCGCGATTTCACCGCGCCAGCCGGCAAGCTCGAGGCTCGCGAAGAACTCCAACGCACGATCCACGCTGAGCGATGACACTTCCGGGGCGTTCCGGCCGTCGATGAACACGTTGCGCGCGGCACGGTTCAGGCGCGTGCCGTGACACTCCGGGCAGGCACGCGCCGAGCGAAACTTCGAGAGCTCCTCGCGCACCGTCGCCGACTCCGTCTCGCGGTAGCCGGCGCTCGAGATTGTTCACGATGCCCTCGAAGGTATGCTTGCGCTTTATCGTGCCGCCCTTGCCGTCGAGGTACTTGAACTCGATCTGCTCATCCGCGCTGCCGTAGAGCACGAGGTCCTTGATCTTCTGCGGCAAGCTCTCGAACGGCGCCTCGATATCGAAGTGGGTGTGTCGCGCGAGCGACTGGATGAGCTGGAAATAGTAGGCATTGCGCCGGTCCCAGCCACGCACCGCGCCGCCGGCGAGCGACAGATGGGGATTCGCCACGATCTTGGCGGGATCGAAGAATTCCTGAGTGCCGAGGCCGTCACAGGCCGGGCACGCGCCGATCGGACTGTTGAAGGAGAACAGGCGCGGCTCGAGCTCGGGCAGCGAGTAGTTGCAGATCGGGCACGCGAACTTGTTGGAGAACACGAGCTCGGCGCGCGACGGATCGTCCATGTAGGCCACCCGCGCCACGCCGGCGCCGAGGCGCAGCGCCGTCTCGAAGGACTCGGCCAGGCGCTGGCTCAGGTCGGGGCGCACGCGGAACCGGTCGACGATGGCCTCGACGGTGTGCTTGCGCCGCACATCGAGCTTCGGCGCCCGGTCGAGCTCCACCACCTCGCCGTCGATCCTCGCGCGCACGAAGCCCCCGGCCTGCAGCTCCTCGATGAGCTCGGCGTGCTCCCCCCGGCGCTCGGAGATCGCCGGCGCGAGCAGCATGAGCGCGGTGCCCTCCGGGTGCTCGAGCACGGCGTCGACCATCTGGCTCACGGTCTGCGCCGCAAGGTCGATCTGATGCTCGGGACAGCGAGGCGTGCCGACACGCGCGTACAGCAGCCGCAGATAGTCGTACACCTCCGTCACCGTTCCCACGGTCGAGCGCGGATTGTGCGAGGTCGACTTCTGCTCGATGGAGATGGCCGGGGACAGGCCCTCGATGGTGTCGACGTCCGGCTTTTCCATCATGGAGAGGAATTGACGGGCGTAGGTGGACAAGGACTCCACGTAGCGCCGTTGCCCTTCGGCATAGATCGTGTCGAACGCGAGGGAGGATTTCCCCGAGCCCGAGAGCCCGGTGAACACGATGAGCCGATCCCGCGGCAAATCGAGGTCGACATTCTTCAAATTGTGGGTCCGGGCTCCCCGGATACGGATGTTTTGCATGCAACCAATCACTATACGCCCGGCGTCAAGCAGGGACACGCGCCGGCCGCCGGGGCGGCGGTAGGGGTCCAATTTCTGGCCGAAGCGCGGCGCTATTGGCGGTTATTGGGGCGGCGGGGCCGTGTACAATATGTGTAAGGTAACGAGGGGAAGCTCATGGCGCGCGGAGTCAACAAGGTGATTTTGGTCGGCAATCTGGGCGGCGATCCCGAGACGCGATCGATGCCGAGCGGCATGACGGTCACCAACATCCGCATCGCCACCAGCGAGTCCTGGAAGGACAAAGCCTCGGGTGCCCAGCAGGAGCGCACCGAATGGCACAGCATTGCGCTGTTCGGCCGTCTGGGCGAGATCGCCGCGGAGTATCTGCGCAAGGGCTCGCAGGTTTTCATCGAGGGAAAGCTCCGTACCCGCAAATGGCAGGACAAGCAGGGCAATGACCGATTCACCACCGAGATCATCGCCGACAACATGCAAATGCTCGGCGGCCGGGCGGGCGGTGGGGCGGCGGCATGGGCGGTGGGGGCGAGCGCGCCGCGCCGCCGCCACGGGACGATTACGACCAAACGCCGGCGCCGGCCGGTGGAAAAGAAGACTTCGACGACGATATTCCGTTCTGAGACCGCCGACGGCCCGCGGGCCCGCGGCTCAATCGTCCTCGAGATCCTGACCCGGAAACAGGGTATCCGTGAAGCCGAACTGCGTCAGATCGCGAATCCGGCGCGGATAGAGAATGCCGTCGAGGTGATCGACCTCGTGCTGGACGACACGCGCGTGAAAATCGCTCACGCTGCGATCCAACGGCCGCCCTTGCTCGTCGCGGCCCGTATACCGCAGATGCGTATAGCGGGGTACCAGGCCGCGCATGCCCGGCACCGACAGGCAGCCTTCCCACCCCTCTGCCATCTCCTCGCCGAGCGGCGTGAGTTCCGGATTGATGAGCACGGTGTAAGGCACGGTCTCGGCCTCCGGATAGCGGGGGTTCGCCTCGACGCCGAAAATGACCACCCGCAGACCCACGCCTATTTGCGGCGCAGCAAGGCCCGCGCCATTGAGTTGCTGCATCGTGTCCCGCATATCGGCCAGCAGCGCCTCGAGCTCGGGCGTGCCGAACGCCACGACCGGATCCGATACGGCCAGGAGCCTCGGATCGCCCATTTTGAGTACGTCGCGTATTGCCATGGTTCCTAGTATCTTAGCGGCCTTCCCAAGCCGAGCCTACCCGAGTCGAATGCCAGGATTTGTTTACATAAAGACCTTCGGTTGTCAGATGAACGAGTACGACTCGGGCAAGATGCATGACGTGCTCGAGGCGGCCCATGGAATGCAGCGCACGGAGGATCCGGCGCAGGCCGACGTGCTCCTCGTGAACACGTGCTCGGTCCGCGAAAAGGCTCAGGAGAAGGTGTTCTCGCTGCTCGGCGAATGGCGCCGGCACAAGGAGGAGCGCCCGCACGTGGTGATCGGCGTCGGTGGCTGCGTCGCCAGTCAGGAGGGCGAGGGCATCACGGCCCGCGCGCCGTACGTCGACCTCGTGTTCGGGCCCCAGACCCTGCACCGCCTGCCGGAGATGCTCCGCGGGCTGAAGGCGACGGGCCGCGCGCAAATCGATGTGAGCTTTCCCGAGATCGAGAAATTCGACCGGCTGCCCGCGCCGCGCGCCGAGGGCGCCGCCGCGTTCGTCTCGATCATGGAAGGCTGCAGCAAGTACTGCACATTCTGCGTGGTTCCCTACACCCGCGGCGAGGAGATGAGCCGGCCGTTCGAGCAGGTGCTCGCCGAAGTGCGGGCGCTCGCGGAGCGGGGCGTTCGCGAAGTGACCCTGCTCGGTCAGAATGTGAACGCCTATCGGGGCGCGATGCAGGACGGTACCGACGCGGACCTCGCGACCTTGATCCATTTCGTGGCGGCAGTTCCGGGGGTCGAGCGCATTCGTTTCACCACATCGCATCCACTGGAGTTCAACGACAGTCTCATCGAGGCATACGCGAACGTCGGCAAGCTCAACAATCTGTTGCACTTGCCCGTGCAGAGCGGTTCGGACCGCATCCTCGCCGCCATGAAGCGCGGACACACCGTGCTCGAATACAAGCAGAAATTGCGAAAGCTCCGGGCAGTGAGGCCGGATATCTCGATCTCCACCGACATCATCGTCGGATTTCCCGGCGAGACCGACGAGGATTTTGCGGCGACCATGAGCCTCATCGAGAACGTCGGATTCGATCAGTCCTTCAGCTTCCTCTACAGCCGCCGTCCTGGAACGCCCGCGGCCTCGATGCCCGACGAGGTGCCGCACGAGGTCAAGCAGCGCCGTCTCGAGCTCGTCCAGCACCGCTTCAACACCCAAGCCCGCAGCATCTCCGAGCGCATGGTGGGCAGCCGGCAGCGGGTGCTGATCGAGCGGCCGGCGAAGCGCGACAGCAGCGAGCTCGCGGGACGCACCGACAACAATCGCTGGGTGAACATCCAGGGACCGGCGCATCTGATGAACCAGTTCGCGGACGTTCTCATCACCGAAGCGAGGCCCAACTCCTTGCGCGGCCGAATCGTGCCAGAAAGCACCCTGTGAGCTCCGTTCCCGTGACCCGGGATTTGTCGCTCGCGCCGGCCGACAACATACGGCTGGTCGAGCTGTGCGGCCCGCTGGATTCGCACCTGCATCAGATCGAGGCACGGCTCGGTGTGGAGGTTCGGCGGCGCGGCAACCGGTTTCAGATCATCGGGCTTCCACTGGCTGCGCAGCGCGCGGAGGCCGTACTGCGCGATCTCTACGCGCGGGCGCAACGCGAGCCCGTGGACTCCGAGCGGGTGCACATCGCGCTTCAGGAACTGGGTATGGACGGCAACGAGTCCGAATCGAGCGGCAACGAGCTCAAGGTCAACACCGCGCGCGGCGCGGTGCGAGCCCGCGGCGCCAATCAAACCGAATACCTGAACAATATCCGCACCCACGACCTCACCTTCGGGATAGGTCCGGCAGGCACGGGCAAGACCTACCTGGCGGTGGCTTGCGCGGTCGAGGCGCTGCAGTCGGAGCGCGTGCGCCGCATCGTGCTCGTGCGGCCCGCGGTCGAGGCGGGCGAGCGCCTCGGCTTTCTACCCGGCGATCTGACGCAGAAGGTCGACCCGTATCTGCGCCCCATGTACGACGCGCTCTACGAGATGATGGGCTTCGAGCGCGTGGCCAAGTCGATCGAGCGCAACGTGATCGAGATCGCGCCGCTCGCCTTCATGCGGGGCCGCTCGCTCAACGACTCCTTCGTGATTCTCGACGAGGCGCAGAACACGACCAACGAGCAGATGAAAATGTTCCTCACCCGCATCGGCTTCGGCTCGAAGGCGGTCGTCACGGGCGACATCACGCAGGTCGATTTGCCCAACTCCAAGCAATCCGGACTGCGCACCGTCATCGATATCCTGCATGGCGTGCGCGGCATCGCATTCACCATGTTCAGCTCGCGCGACGTCGTCCGCCACCCGCTCGTCCAGCGCATCGTGCAGGCGTACGAGGCGAACTCGCCCGATACCGGGACGAACGCCTGAGGACGGACCCCGTGCTCGAGCTCGACCTGAGCTATGCGGCGCGCCGTCCGTGGGTGCCCTCTCGCGCTCAATTCTCGCGGTGGGTGAGCTGCCGCGCTCGCGGCCGCCCCGCGCACCGCCATCTCCGGCTCGAGGGTCATCGGCGTCTCCGTTCGAGCCGTCGGCAGCGCGAGGAGCCGCAGCCTCAACGCCCGCTACCGGGGCAAGGACCGTCCCACCAACGTGCTCTCGTTCGAGGGGGCGGGCGGCCTGCCCGACGGCGGCTGCATGCTCGGCGAGCTCGTGATCTGCGTGCCGGTGGTCGCGCGCGAAGCGCGGGCGCAACGCAAGACACCCCGCGCCCACTGGGCGCACATGACCGTGCACGGTGTACTGCATCTGTTAGGCTTTGACCACGAGCGCGACGATGAGGCGCGGCGGATGGCGGATCGGGAGATTCAAATCCTTGATCGGCTTGGATTTTCTAACCCGTACGCCTGATCGAGTATGCTTACGCCACCCATGTCAGAGCAGCCCACTGGCAATACCGGCCGCTGGTTGAAGCGGATCACTCAATCGATGTCCGGCGAGCCGCGCGACTTGCCGGAGCTCATCGAGGACCTGCGCGAGGCGAGCGAGCGGGGCCTGTTCACCAGCGACGCGCTCGTCATGCTCGAAGGCGTGCTTGCGGTCGCCGACATGCAAGTGCGCGACATCATGGTGCCGCGCGCGCAGATGGTTTTCGTCGAGCGCGACGAGGCCCCCGACAAACTGGTCGAGATCATGGTGGAATCGGGGCATTCGCGGTTCCCGGTGATCGGGGAGGACCGCGACCAGATTCTCGGCATCGTGCTCGCGAAGGACTTGCTGCGTCTGCAGATCGCGGACGGCGAGTCGTTCGAGATCCGCGAGTACATGCGTGCCGTGATGTTCGTGCCCGAGAGCAAACGGCTTAATGTGCTGCTCAAGGAATTCCGGCAAAGCCACAATCATCTCGCCATGGTCGTCGACGAATATGGCGGTGTGTGCGGGCTCGTGACGATCGAGGATGTCATCGAGCAGATCGTGGGCGAGATCGACGATGAGCACGACGTCGAGGACGATCAGCCCATCCGGCGCGAGAGCGAGCGGGAGTTCACCGTCCGGGCGCTCACTCCCATTGCGGATTTCAACCACTACTTCGGCACCGCCTTCTCCGACGCGGAATATGACACCATCGGAGGGCTCCTGATGCAGGAGTTCGGGCGGCTTCCGCGCCGCGGGGAGACCATCTCCATCGGCGAGATGGAGTTTAGGATTCTGCGCGCCGACCGGCGCCGCATCGATCTGCTGCGCGTGATCACACCTCGCGCCATCGAGCCGCCTGCCGCGGAATCTTGAGCGCTGCGTTCTGATGAGGCTCTGCCCCCGCCAGCTCAGCGGCGGTCGAGAATCGCCCGCCAGTTGAGGATGGTGTTCCACACCATGCGGTGATCACCGCGATTCAAATCGCGATGCAGAGGGTTGAAGTTGAAGGCTATCACGCGGCCTTTCCCGACGGGCATGTCGAAGATCGCCGGATGTCCGACGAGATTGTCCCCGCCCCACACTTGGCCGCTGACGACCAGTGGCGCACCGTCGGTATCGCCCCAGGTCATCACCACGCCGCTCGGGTCGAAGGGGCCATCGAGGCAAGTCGTGCAATACGCCATGCGCAGCCAGCGCCGTGGCTGCGCATACAGCGCATAATTTTCTCGGAACACGTAGGTATGAGCAGAGTACCCGTAGGCAATGGGATGTTCCGGCTGAGCGAAGGTCACCCTCAAATGCGAGCCCGGGGTGCGGGTCTCGGTGAACTGCGAGGCCCCCGCCGCGTCCGCCCCGCCGCCGGCGGCGCTGCGGGGTACGCCGCCCGATTCGCGCCGCACGCCGCGTACCACCCCTGCCTCCAGCGGCAGCATGGAGCCGTTGCCGAGCGTGACGAGGAGCCCGCCGTCCTCCACGAATCGCTGGATCTCGGCAAGGCCTGCATAACCGATGCCGCCGGTGATGTCGTCCGAGGCGGCCGGCGTGCCGTGACTCGGTGTCGCCGCGGTTTTCTTGAAAGGCATGGGTCCCCACGCCTTCGGAATGCCCTCGATCTGCTCGGCGAGCTCGAGATCGACGTGTCCGTACAGCACGACATCGCAGCGCGCGCGCAGATTGCCGCGGCGCACGTCCTCGTCGCGCACGTAGACATAGGGAACGTGGCGCTGATCAAGCGCGTACCTCACCCAGCCGATGCTGTCCGTGTCGGCCCAGGGCACCCAGGTGCAGAGCCGAGGCACGGGCGCCGCGTGCGTGCGCGCCTGCGGCGCCGTGCCGAGCCGCTGGAAATCGAGCCCAAGCGCGGCGGCCGAGTCCGCGAGCGCGACTTCGAGCCCGGGCTGTGCCCTGAAGATCCAGGAGCCGCGCGGATAGTCGCGTCCGGCCGCGGTGAACGGCTGCTCCGCGACCTCGAGCTTGAAGCGTGACAGCCGGAAGCGCGCCTCGAGCAGGCCCTCCTGCCCGGTGTCCTCGAGCACATAGACCGGGCCGTCGCCGGTGAGCCGTCCGGCGACATGCGGCGGCTCGGTCAATCTCGACAGCGCGGCGTCGCGTATGGCCGGATCGGCACTCGCCACCACGTTCAGGTGGTAGTTGGCCGGCAGCTCCCAGGAGATGTCGTCGTACGGCTCGCCCGCGTCCTTCGGAAAGAACTTCGGGGTGAGCAGATCGACCGCATAGTTCCGATAGGGTTGATCGAGGCGCACGACATACGTGCCGGCGGGGAACGTGCCGTCCTTGAGCGTCAGATCGGCACCGGCCCGGTGCACTTCGATGCCCTGCGCCATCAGCAGCGCCACGAGCTGCGCGACGCGCCGGGGATCGCCCTGATTTTGCGGAATCAGGAATGCGAAGGGCGGCTCGGTAGTGCCCTTGCGCCACGAGTCGAGGCCTTTGCGGTAGAAGTCGCGCAGCAGGGTCTTGGGTTCCTGGGCGGTCATGTCGAGCGCCGCGAGGGCGGCGGTTTCCATGTAGTTCACGTTGTCGCGCGCCGACCAGCGAAAGGGTTTGGCGGGCGGCGGATCGGGGCGGTACCACTCCTGACTGGTTTCATCGGGCGGTGATGTTTGCACGAGCGTCTCTGCCGTACCGTTGCCGAATGTCTCGTAGCCGCGCCCCATGGAGTTGTGATTGAGGCCGATCGAGTCGAGGAACAGGTGCGCGAAGTCATCGCCGAAGTTCCAGGTCCATACGCCGGGCATGCCGAGCGCGGTGAGCGTGGTGACTTCATGAAAGCTCATTTCGAGCCGCTCGTCGTAGCTCACCGGATCGATGTTGTCGTTGATAGGCCCGGTGCCGTTCCAGGTGATGAGCAGCGCCACGGACTCGTGCAGGTCGTGCACGACGGTCGGATGCCAGTCGAAAAACATCCGCTGTACCGCCTTGGTGGTCTCGTGCGCGAGTTGAATGGCGTCGCGGTTGATGTCGACCATCGCGTAGCGGGACCAGTAGGGCGGGGATTGGCGCGGCAAGGTCGCGAGGTCCGTCTTGCCTTTGAGAAATCGATAGAACCACTCTACCTGTTTGTCGCGTCCGTCCGGGTTCGACACCGGATTGATCAGCACCACCACGTTCTCGCGGATGCGCCGGATCATGGGCTGCTCCGAGACGGCGAGCCGGTAGGCAAGCTCGAGCATGGTCTCCGTGGAGCCGGTCTCGTCGGAATGCAGCGCGGCGTTGAAGTAATAAATCGGCCGCGCGCCGGCGATGATCCGTTCCGCGGCGGCGGGATCGGTCTTGCGCGGATCGGCGAGCGCGGCGGTGTCCGCCTTGAGCCGGTCGAGGTCGAGAATCCCCCGCTCGTCGGTGATGGCGATCAGCACGATGTCCCGGCCCTCCTCGGAGCGGCCGATGGTGAACACGCGCACCCGCGGTGAGGCGGCGGCGAGCGCGCGTGCATAGGCATAGGCGGTGGCGGACTCGACGAGTTCGCCGGGAGCACCGGGTATGCGATGCAGGAAACTTCGCGGCGATGGGACCGTGGCCGAGGCCGGCAAGTAGGACACCCACGGCGAGGAGAAGCGCGGCTCGGTGGTTGCGGCGGCGATCTCCCGCCCGGCGTCCGCATCCTCGGCATCGGGCGCCGCGAGCGACTCGGGAGCGTCCGCGTGCGCGCCACTCGACGCGGCGCAGAGAAGCAGGAGCACCGCGGAAAGAGCGGCGTGCAGTGGCTTGGGCATGATCATCCCCTCGAGGCGCTGGCGGCATGCGACCGCAGTGGCGGCAATATACCGCAACCCCGGCATCTAATTGAACGAACGAAAAGCAATTGCGTGGCCGGTGCGCTCGCCGGACGGCGTGGCCGCCTCAAGGATGCCGGCGCAGAGCCTCGATCATCTCGCGGTAGTCGATGAGGCTCGAGGTTTCCATCCCGGCGACTTTGCCCTGATCGTCGCAGCGCCGGACCAGCACCGCTTCCCTGTGGAAGCGCTCCCGCTCGAACCGGGAAGCCTCCTCCAGGGACATCGGGCCGCCCTGCAGCTTCAGGGTCACGACCGAGGCCGGGCTCAACTTGGCAAAGTACTCGGCGTCGGTGGCCAGCAAATAGCGCTTCGCCGGGACATGCAGGCGCACCGGCTCGCTCACCTCGGGCGGAAAACGCTCGGCGAGCCAGCCGGCGCCGACACGCTCGTGAGCCGCGTCCGCGGTCCATTCGGCGAGGTCATTCGGCGCCTCCGCGACCAGGTGGCCGACATCGTGCAGCAGGGCGGCGAGGATGAGCGAGGGCGGCGCGCCGGCGGCGTGCGCAAAGTGAGCGGCCTGCAGCCCATGCTCCACCATCGAGACGCACTCGCCGTAGTAGGCGCCGGCGCCCTTGTCCGCATACAGCGCCAGGATCTCTTCCACCACGCTCATGGCGCCGCACCCTCGCCGAGCTCGCGACGAAGCAGGGCGGCGCCGCCGGCGATGCTGTCGCGGGTGAGATAGCAGCCGCGCAAATGGCGCGCGTGTCTCGCGGAGGAGAACGCCGTACGGCCGTGCAGGACTCGTTGATTGTCGAACACCACGATTTCTCCCTCCGGTAGGCGCAACTTGAGCTGAAACCTGGCCTCGCGCAGCAGCGCCGCAAACCGCCGGTACGCCGCGTAAAATGCCGCGGTCTCCCGCGCGCCGAGCCGTAGCGGCGCGATCGAGCGGCTATTGTAATGGACGGCGCTCACTTCGCCGCGGCACGTGAGCTCGATCAGGGGGCGCTCCGCGGAGAGCTCCGCGTTCTGCGAGCGATAGTGAAACGGCACGGGTGTCCGCGACAGCAGCGCGAACGAATGCGGATCCGTCGCCCGCAGGTGCTCGGCCAGCGCGAAGCCGTCGGCGAACAGGCTCTCTCCCCCATCCGGCGATGCGATGAGCACATGCAGCGCTTGGAAGCCCGGGACCGGATCGCGGTACGGATTGTCGGTGTGAAGTCCGAGCCCGAGGTCCGAGTAGGCGAGATTTTCGGGCTGCGCCACGGAACGGACGTCGAAGACGAGGCCGTAATTGGTTTGCGCGACGGTGCCCAAGAGGCTCATCGAGCGCAGGAGTGCATCCTCGGTGCATGGAACGCCGCTCAGGAATGCGATGCCGTCCTGAAGCAACCGCGTGAGCCATCGCGACCTCGCCCCGGCATCCGCGCGCAACTCGGTCAAGGCCGTGCGGGCAAAATCGAGCGCGGCCTCGAGCGCGGCTCCCTCCAGCCACCGGCGAACATGCGGTTCCGGACGCTCGGCGCGCTGGCGCGCCAGCCAGTCCAAATCGAACCAGGCGCTCTCGACCGAGCCTTCCCACTCGATGCGCAGCTTGCCGTCCTCGACGGCCGCCGACCGGATCCGCGGCTGCTCCGGCAAATCCGCGACGTCGATGAGCCGTTGGCCGTTGCTTGGGTCGCGGTGCGAAGGCGCGTTGTCGCAGAGCCACACGCTCGCGAACTCATCGACGCCTCCTTCGGGCCACGCGATCCGCAGCGTATCGGCGTTCGAGAGCACTTGAGCGGTCATCTTCGCGGTGCTCACGGCAGGTGCTTGCCTTCCCGGGTCGCTTTGGAGCTGAGGAAATACAGATAGCCCGCGGCCAATGCCGCCAGGGAGCTCACGCCCGCCAGCGTGACGAAGACGCCCTGCCATCCGAAGGCGACGGACAGCCGCGCGACGCTGTCGCCCGCCGCGACCGCACCCAGATAGCCGATCCCGTCGATGATGCCCGAGGATGCGGCCGAGGCCTGCTTGCCGCCGAAATCCAAGGCAAACGCGCCGCCGAGATAGGAATAGGGGCCGAGCAGGCAAAACGCGATGGTGCCGAGGGCGAGCGGCGGCAGCACGGTACCCGCGGCGCTCGCCGGCATGGCGGTGAGCAGCAGCAGCGCACCGACGGTCGCCGTGAGACCCGCGAGCAAAATGACGGCGCGCCCGTTCGCGCCCAGCCGATCGCTGAGCCAGCCGCTCACCAGCACGGAAACGGCTCCCACCGCGGGAAATACCGCGCTCATGCCCGCTGCTTTGCCGGCCGGGTAGCCCAGGTAGTCACGCAAATACACCGGTGTCCAAAAGTTGAAGGTCTCGCGAATTATCGTGCAGCCGAGCGAGAGCGCGCAAACGGTGAGGAAAGACCGGCTGCGCAGCAGCGGCAGGAGCAGTGCGCGTACGCCTTGGACCCGCGCTTCGCTGTCGGCGAAGAGATTGAGCGGGTTGGTCTTGGCTTCCGAATGACCCGCGTCGATGCGGGATTCCCTCAACAGCAGCCAGTTCGCAATGAAGCAGATACCGGCGACGCCGGCGGCGTAATGAAACAGCGTTTGCCAGCCGGCCCCGTGCTCGATGAGCGCTCCCATCGACCCGCGCGCAACCGCATCGCCCACCAGATAGCTGATGCTCAAGATGCCGGCGATGGTGCCGTACGTCGAAAAGTCGAACCACTTCGAGGAGACCTTGATCAATCCCGCCCAGGCGATGGATTGAATCAAGCGGTTGCCGAACCATGCGGCGGCAAACAGCGGCAGGGAGGTGCCGAGCGAGAAGAGGAGCGTGCAGGCAGTCGCGCCGGCGAGCCCGATGAGAAAGCTGACCCGCCCGCCCCAGAAATCCCCGAGACCGGTCAGGAAAAGCTTGCCCATTGCGTAGGCAAACACCCCGATCGAGGCGATGTCGCCGAGTCGTTTCACGGCCTCATCGTGGCCGACGCCGTGGCGTCCGAGCTGATCGATGATGAGCGGAGTGCCCACCGACAAATCCGCACGGCAAAAATACAGTGCGCCGTAGCCGCAGAAGAGCAGGGCGATCACCTTGAATTGACCCAAACGCAAGGACTGCATCGCCGCATCATCCCATTGGCCCCACCCTTGAACCGGAATTTTTTTCACCGCGCCCGCGTGCACGCGTCATCCCATTGCAATCTTGCGCTCGTAGGAACCCGACCCTCGTCCGCGCGTTGGCATGGAAGGTGCTTGATCTTCGGTGAGCGGCGCTCGGCGTTCGCGAGACTTTCGGCTTACTTCACGGAAAACCAGGGCCGCATGGCAGCACGACGAGAATTCGATGAACGCTCACCGGCATGCGGCGCATACCGCAGCGGCAAAGCCCTGCCGCCGCGGCATATCCGCGCCGGCAAATCGTTGCCGCCCGCCAGGTCCAGACACGAGGTATTCACATGAACTCGATCAGCGCGTCCACACTTCTGCCCAGCCTGAGCATTCACGGCCACGGTCACCGGCGCGGCGCGGCGGGCGCCGCGCAATCGCTCGGGTCCAACCTTACCGGCGCCGCCGGGTCCTCGGGCGGCAGCACCATCGGGCAGTTGCCGGTGGGCGTGTCGAGCGCTCTGTTCACCAATCTCGTGCAGTCGTTTCAGCAGGCGCTCGGCACACAGCCGCTCTCGGGTACCGCCAGTACCGCGAGCACCGGGCAGCAGCAGGAGCTCCAGGCATTCCAGCATTCGCTGCTGCAGGCGTTGAAACAGGACGGATTGAGCTCGAATGGCACCGGGAATGTGGTCTCTTCGCTCAACAGCCTCATCGCTCAGCTCGGACCGGACGGAAAAGCTACGGCCGCGACATCGACACTTACGGCCACCTTTCAGAACTTGATGACCGGCGTCAATGGAGCCGCCGCGTCGGGATCGGCCTCGCCGGCGAGCTCGGGGTTGCAAAATTTCCTCAACAACCTGTTGCAGCAGGTGCAGGCGGGCGGTGTGCAGTCGCTTGCGAGCACCGGTACCAACGTGAACACCCACGTGTAAAGCCGCGCCCGGCGCGAGCGTCTGCGATTGACGTGCATGACCGGCCCGACTAGCCTGAGGCCCGGCTTGAATACGGATGGGTGGGTGCCATTAGCAGACTTCCAACGCTGTACATACCGCATGGCGGCGGACCGTGCTTCTTCGTCGATCCACCGCCCGGTGATCCGCATATGTGGGACGGCCTCGCGGCGTATCTGCGAGGTATCGACGCACGCATCGGCGCGCGGCCCAAGGCGGTGCTGGTCGTTTCCGGGCACTGGGAGACGGCGCAGCCGACGATCAACACGGCCGAACGGCATAAGCTTCTATTCGACTACTACGGGTTTCCCGATCACACGTATCGCTTGAAGTATCCCGCAGCGGGAGCGCCGGAGCTCGAGCCTCGCGTGCGCAAGCTCCTCGAAGATGCTGGATTCGAGCTCGACGTCGACGCCAAGCGCGGGCTGGATCACGGCGTTTTTGTGCCATTCATGCTCATGTATCCCAACGCCGACGTGCCCATCCTGCAGCTCTCGCTCCAACAGAGTCTGGATCCGGCCATGCACCTCGCCATCGGACGTGCCCTCGCACCCTTGCGCGAGCGCGGAATACTCATCGTTGGAAGCGGCATGAGCTACCACAACCTGGCCGCCATGTTCTCGGGCAGGGGCGGCGAGGCCGCGGCATCGTTCGACGCCTGGCTCGGCGATGCGGTGAGCGATGCGCGCTCGCGTGACGAGCAGCTCATCGCCTGGAAGAACGCGCCCGGCGGCCGGGAGTCGCATCCGCGAGCGGAACACCTGCTGCCGCTCATGGTGGCCGCGGGCGCGGCCGACGGCGACGCCGGCATTCGCACGTTCGGCGAGTCGATTGCGGGAAAGGCCATCTCGGGATTTCAGTTCGGGTAACAGGCTCGCCGAGTAGAGGCCGCCGCTTTGTCCTACAGTCGAAGGGCTCACCTACTGATAGGCGCTGCGAAATGCGCTCCTGAGAATCAATCGACCCTGCGATATTCGCAGCCTCTGGAGTCTCGCGTTGAGCACGGCAATCCGAGCGGCGGCATGGTGGGCACCGGCGCGCGATCTCTTGGTGGTCGCGGCCCATCCCGGCGACTTATGCTCCGTCGCCGGCCTCATTCGCGACTCGGCGGCGCGTGGGCTCAACGTACGCGTGCTCAGCGTATCGGATGGCGAGAGCTCCCCGGGCGGTGACGAGGCGCAGGCGAGTGCGCGCCGCGAAGCGATGACCGAAGCGCTGCGGAAATTGTGTCCGACCCACGTCGCCGTGACGCGGCTGGGATTGCCGGTCGGCAAGGTCGGCCAGCACGTCAATCGAATACGCAACTCGCTCTCGTCGCTGGCGAGCGACACCGACACCGTCATCGCGCCTCACGAGCGCGGCGGCCACCCCGATCGAGAGGCGGTGGAGGGTGTCTGTGTGGAGTTTGCGCGCTCGACTCAGATTCCACTCGCGCGCTATGCGGTGGGGCCGGTGCCGGAGGATGAGCCGACCGCTGCGGCGCGCTGGGTCCGGTTCACGCTCAGCCACGAGGTGCGGCGGGCCAAGGCGCGCATGGAGGGCTGCCTTACGGGAGATCCCCTGGATCCAGCCTGCGAGGCTTTTCTCCTATAATTGGATCGGCGACCGGTCCGATGCCGAGCTCGAGGGGCAGGGAACATGGCAAAGAAAGCGCTCGCTACCTACCGCAAGAAGCGCGATTTCACGAAGACCGCCGAGCCGAGCGGCGAGCATACGGTTGCCCCGTCGGATCGATTGCGTTTCGTGGTTCAAAAACACGCCGCGCGCCGCTTGCACTACGACCTGCGCCTCGAGCTCGACGGCGTGTTCAAGTCATGGGCGGTGACGCGCGGCCCTTCCGATGATCCGGCCGACAAGCGCCTCGCCGTCGAGGTGGAAGATCACCCCCTTGATTACGGCGATTTCGAGGGCACGATCCCCGCCGGCGAGTACGGCGGCGGCACCGTTCAGCTTTGGGATCGGGGCTACTGGACGCCGGAGGGGTCGAAATCCCCCGAGGACGCGTTACGTGCAGGCGACTTGAAGTTCACGCTCCACGGCAAGCGATTGCACGGCAGCTGGGTGCTCGTGCGCATGAGGAATGACCGCGACGGGGGCAAGCGCACCAACTGGCTCCTCATCAAGCATCGCGATGAGAGCGCACGGTCGGATCGGGGCGCCGCGCTCTTGGGCGTCGACCGGTCGGTCGCCTCGGGCCGCTCGATGCAACAGATTGCCGCGGGCAAGGGAAAGGCACCCGCCCCGTTCATGCTCGGGCCTTCGGGCGCCACCGCCGCGGATGCGGTATGGCGATCCAACCGGGGAGCCGCCGCTCCGGCACCGGCCGCCGCCGCTCCGACGGCCACGCGAGCCCGGGCGGCGAAGGGAGCGGCGGTGCGCCGCATCCCCGATTTCGTCGAGCCACAACTGAGCCGGTTGGTGGAAGAGCCCCCGGCGGGACCCGGTTGGGTGCATGAGGTCAAGTTCGACGGCTACCGTCTGCAGCTTCGAGTCGTGAACGGCAAAGCGACGCTGCTCACGCGCAGTGCCTTGGACTGGACGTCGAAGTTCTCCTCGGTGGCAACGGAGGCCGCGAGCTTGCCCGACTGCCTCATCGACGGCGAAGTAGTCGCGCTGGATGATCGGCGCGTGCCCAGCTTCTCCGCACTGCAGGCCGCGCTCTCCGCGAACGACTCGAGGAACCTGGTGTTCTTCGCGTTCGATCTTCTGTTCGAGTCCCGCGAGGACTTGCGCGGTCTCCCGCTCCGCGATCGCAAGGCGCGGCTCGAGAAACTGCTCGAGGCGTCCGGCGGGGAGCACATTCGCTTCGTGTCTCATCTGGAATCGCGTGGCGACTCGGTGCTCGAGTCTGCCTGCAAGATGGGACTCGAAGGGATCGTCTCGAAGCGCCTCGATGCGCCCTATGCCTCCGGTCGCGGGGACACTTGGCGAAAGGCCAAGTGTCGCGCAGGTCACGAGGTCGTGCTCGGCGGCTGGACGAGCGAGTCCGGACAGCTGCGATCGCTCCTCGCGGGGGTCAATCGCGACGGCCACCTCGTGTACGTCGGACGCATCGGTACCGGCTATACGCGTAAGACCGCCGAAGAATTGCTGCCCAAGCTCAAGGCACTCACCACGGATCAGAGCCCGTTTGGCGGCGCGAACGCACCGCCCAAGCAGAGCAACGTGCGCTGGCTCGAGCCAAAGCTCGTCGCGGAGATCGAATTCGCGGGATGGACCGGGTCGGGAATGATCCGTCAGGCGGCATTCAAGGGGCTTCGGCTCGACAAGCCGGCCGCCGAGGTGGTGGCCGAGTTGCCGGCCGCGCGCTCTGATTCGGACGCGACGCCCGTGGAGCGGGCGAGACGCACGGCGGCGAGACGCACGGCGGCGAAACGCACGCCGCCCAAACGCGTGGCGGCCGCAGCGACGGCGGTCATCGCCAAGCGCGCACCGGTGCCGAGTTCTCGCGGAACGACCGTCATGGGAGTCGCCATCTCCAAGCCGGACAAGCCGCTCTGGCCGGGCGCGGGCGATGGGCGCCCCGTGACCAAGCTCGATCTGGCCCGCTATTTCGAAAGCATCGGACCCTGGATGCTGCCGCACCTCGTCGGCCGGCCCTGCTCCCTCGTTCGGGCCCCCGACGGACTCGGCGGGCAGCAATTCTTTCAGCGCCACGCGATGGCGGGAATGTCGGACCTGTTCGATCTCGTCAAGGTAAAGGGGGATCGCGCGCCGTACGTGCAGATCGACCGGCTGGAAGCGCTGGCGGCGGTGGCGCAGATCGGAGCGCTCGAGCTGCATCCATGGAATTGCGCGCCGCACGAGCCCGAGATCGCGGGCCGGCTCATCTTCGATCTCGATCCTGCACCGGACGTGAAATTCGAGGCGGTGATCGTGGCGGCGCTGGAAATGCGCAAGCGCCTGACGGCGCTCGGGCTCGAGTCCTTCTGCAAGACGACCGGCGGCAAGGGATTGCACGTGGTGACGCCGCTTCTCGGCAGCCGAGGCCATGCCGTCGACTGGCCGGCCGCGAAGAACTTCGCGCATGTCGTGTGCGCTCAGATGGCGCAGGACAGTCCGAGCAAATACCTCGACACCATGGCGAAGGCCCAGCGCACGGGACGCATCTTCCTCGATTATTTGCGCAATGACCGCATTTCGACCGCCGTCGCTCCGCTGTCGCCGCGCGCGCGCCCGGGCGCTCCGGTATCCATGCCCATCCTCTGGTCCCAGGTGAAAGCCGGGCTCGATCCAAAGCGATTCACCGTTCGCACCGCTCCCGGCTTGTTGAAGAAAAGCGCGGCATGGAAGGAGTACGACGCCGCGGCGCGCTCCCTCAAGGACGCCATTCGCAAACTCACCGGAACCGCGGGAAAGTCGCGCCGCTCCGCGCGGTGATTCTCGAGGAACGCCGCAGCCTCGCGGGCCGCCGCCTCATGTCCTCCCGAGACGCGCTAAACTAGCGCGCTTCCAGAGGCCATCAGGGTTTCATGAGCTCAAGGTCCCGCCCGCACAAGCATCCCGACCCCTCCCTGGTCGCCGCCGAAGTCATCGCTCCCGATTCCCGCACCGAACGGCTGAACACGAAGGCCGCGGGTGTGATCGGCCTTGCGGTGATGTGCAGCCGATTGCTCGGACTTGCCCGCGAGCAGGTCTGCGCGGCGCTGTTCGGCGGCGGCGGCATGATGGACGCATTCACCGCCGCGTTCCGCATTCCAAATCTGCTGCGCGATCTGTTCGCCGAAGGCGCCCTGTCGACCGCATTCGTCACCACCTTCTCGAAAACCATTGCCCGCGAGGGCGACGCCGCGGCCTGGCGCCTCGCCAACAAAGTGGCGACGCTCACCGTGCTCGTGCTCGGCCTGCTCTGCGTGCTCGGCATGGTTTTTTCCCGGCAGCTCGTCGCTGTCCTCGCCCCCGGCTTCGACGCGCAGAAGGCAGCGCTCACCGCGCTTCTCACGCGGATCATGTTCCCTTTCATTCTGCTCGTCTCGCTGGCCGCGCTGGTCATGGGGATGCTGAATGCAAAGAGCATTTTCGGCCGCCCTGCCATGGCCTCGAGCTTCTTCAATCTCGGCTCGATCGTCGGCGGCGTGGCACTCGGTGCGCTGATCGATCCCGCGTTCGGTCCCCGCGCATTGATCGGCCTCGCGATCGGCACGCTCATCGGCGGCGCACTGCAGTTCGCGGTGCAGCTGCCGCCGCTCAAAGGGCTGGGCTACCGCTTCCATGCCGATTTCGGCTGGCGCGACGCAGGAGTGACGGCGATTCTCGCGCTCATGGGACCTGCGGTCATCGCGGCGAGCACGACCCAGATCAACGTGCTGATCAATTCCATGTTCGCCTCGACGCTGGGCGACGGAGCGATCTTCTGGCTCGCCATCGCCTTTCGATTGATGCAGTTGCCGCTCGGTCTGTTCGGAGTCGCGCTCGGCACGGTCACGTTGCCGCTTTTGTCCCGGCTCGTGGTCGCCGGGGAGATGGGCGCTTTTCGCTCCGAGCTCGCGCGCGCGCTGCGGCTCATGTTCCTGCTCACCGTGCCATCCACCATCGGGCTCATGATGCTGGCCGAACCCATCATCTCGGTCATCTATCAGCACGGCCGCTTCGACGCTCACGAGGCCGCGCAGGCGGGCGGAGCGCTGCGCTTCTACGCCATCGGTCTTGGGGGCTATGCCGCCCTCAAGGTGCTGGTGAATGCCTTCTACGCTCTCGATCGGCGCAAGACGCCCATGATCGTGAGCTTTCTGGCGGTCGGACTGAATCTCGTCTTCAACTGGATTTTCACGTTCCGGCTGGGCTGGGGACACCGCGGACTTGCCTTCTCCACCGGCTGCGTGGCGACGTGCAATTTCTTGTTCCTTTATGCCCTCATGCAGCGGCATCTGGGAGGTCTCGAGTCGCGACGCATGGCCATCACGCTGATGAAGGTGGGCGTCGCGGGAGGCGCGCTCGCGGCGGTCTGTGCCGCGTCCAACCGGTGGCTGCTGGGTGACTGGGCCACGCAGGCCCTGTGGAGCAAAGCGCTCGCGTTGGGCGCGACGGTGGCCGTGGGGGGCGGGGTGTTCACGCTGTGCGCTGCAGCGCTTCGGGTGGAGGAGTTGACGGCCCTCATCGGCGCGGTCAAACGCCGCTTGCGCCGCTAGGCGCGGCCGGCGAGGCGCGGCGCGGCGCGGCGCGGGCCCGACGCTTTGCATATCTTTACCCCGCCCTGCGGGGAACTTTACCTTTGGGGTCATTGCATTGATGCCGCGGGCCGCCGATCATGGCCCCATGCAACGGATTGCCAAGGAATACCCATGAAAATAGCATTCGTAGTCCTCGCCTTCACGGCCTGCATCGCAACAGCAGGGCAAATACAAGCCGAAACGTTCGTAATCCATGCGAGCCAGGACGGGCGCGAGGCCACGGTAAAGGTTCCCGTGGGCGCCGTATCCGCCTTTTCCGCCAACAATGCGGTTGCCCTGACGGACTACATGGATCCGAAGGTCGAGGCGATGCGGCTGTCCGGCGACGTTCGCATTCAAGTCATCGGCACGCCGATGCCGATCCAGATAAGAGCCGATCACATCGTTCTCGAGCTCACCGCCGATGAAAAGCCCGCGCGGCCGGAAGCCGCCGGGACGGGACCCCGTCTGCGTGTCGGCCACGTACAGTCGGCGCACGTGATCGTCGGCGATGACCACAACCAAACGTTCGTGGGCGACGTGGTGTTTACCGAACAGACTTCGTCGGGCGCGCTCGAGATCAAGGCCGAACGGCTCGAGCGGCTCACCAGTCCGTTCGCGGGCGTGTAGGGGCCGAAGGCGGATGCTCGAAGGGGGTTGTCTGTGCGGCGCCGTACGATACCGCATCAGCGGCTCTCCGCTCTCATCGGTCAACTGTCATTGTGAAAGCTGCCGCCGCGCGAGCGGCGCACCGGCGGTTGCCTGGATCACCGTCGAGCGATCGCAATTCGAGATCCTGGCGGGCTCGCCGGCTGCGTTTCAGTCATCGCCCCCGGTAAAGCGCCAGTTCTGCGGCCGCTGCGGAACGGCTCTGACGTATGCGACGGCCGCGAGTCCGAACACGATCGATCTCACCTCGGCCTCACTCGACGATCCCGATGCATTCCCGCCGACTGCCGAGGTATTTCTGGAGGACAAAGTGGCGTGGGCTGCGACCAGCGCGCATCTCGCACACTTCGCGAAGTCTTCGTCAGGCTGAAGAGGCGCCTCGCGATCGTGCGCCGTTTTTTCTCCTGAACGCCGTCACGCCCATGAGTGCGACGCCGGCGAAGCACGCGCACGGGAACCAGTAGCCGAACCTCACGTACACCGTATCGCCGCCCGTCATGCGCGGCGCCGTCACCAGCACGCCGTCCGCATCGTGCGGGTGACGGTAAGGATCGTCGGCGTACGTCTTCACGAGCAGGCGGCCGTTCGGATCGATGAGCGCGGAGACGCCTGAGTTCACGGCGCGCACCAGGGCGACACGCAACTCGACGCTGGCGAACACCGAAAGCGCGAGATGCTCCCAGGGCTCGGAGCCTGCGCCGAACCAGGAATCGCTGGTCAAATTGACCAACAGATTCGGGTGCAGTGCGCCGACTCTGCGCAAATATCCCGGCAGAAGGTCCTCGTAGCAGATCACGGGGCCGATCGCCCAAGGCGTGCCGCCCGGTGCGGTCACCGAGAGAAGCGCGGGTCCGGCGCCTGGCGTGAACTGTCCGGCGCCGATGGGCAGGATCTTGCGCAGCCACGGAAAGTACTCGATGCCGGGCAGGTATTCACCGAACGCGAGCAGCCGCACCTTGTCGTAGCGGCCCGCGATATTGCCGTTCGTCGCGAACAGCAGCGCGGAGTTGTACGCCTCGTCGCGGGCCGTGTCATACGTGCTCGCCCCGATCACGAGCGGAACCGAGATACCGCGCCGGATCATGGCCGGGGAGTCCTCGGTGAAGTCGGCGGTCATGTCCCGCGGCAGTGTCGCGGGATAGCTTCCCTCGCTCCAAACGACGAGGTCCGCACCGAGCTTCTGCAGGCGCCGGCTCTGCTCCTGCAAGGCCGTCAACTCGCGGACGGCTTCCTCGGACGTGATCACCCCATCGGCCGTGTACGCGATGTTGGGCTGCACGAGCCCGATCTTGAGCCACGGCGCATGCACGAGCGCCTCGTCGACTTGCCGCATGCGCACCGCGCCGAAGATGAGCGCGCCGGCGAGTGCCGCGGCCGCGCCGATGAGCGGCCAGCGCGCCGCCCGCGGATTGTCGATGAGGTCGCTGATCGCGCCGTTGACGGTCATGAGCAAGGCGGTGACGCCCCAGGGTCCCGTGAGCTCGGCGATCTGAATGACCAGCGGCTGCCAGGCCTGCGAGATCCACTGACCGCACGGGAACACCTGCGGGACCGTGAGCTCGCAAGCGGCCATGAGCGGCGGGGCGAGGAGCGCGAACGGGATCCGCACCCGCTTGCGGATGGCACAGGCTACCGCCGTGAACAGCAGGAAAATGAGCGCGCGCGTGGCGCAAAAGGCGAAGAAGACGAGGGCGGCCAGGGGCCAGGAGAAATCTGCGAATCGATGGGCAAGATCGATCAGCCAATAAAATCCGCCGCCGGTCTCGACCACCCCGGCCCACCAGCCGAGAAACAGCGCTCGGCCGAAGGTCGGTGCCCGATCGATGGCGAGCAGCATGGGCACGGCAGCCACCCAGGCGAGAGCGGAAAGATCGAAGGGCGGACAGGCCAGGAACCACAGGCAGCCACTCAAGGTGACCAGCCCGAGGCCGACGTAGAAATTTGAAGCGCGCATTATTGGCGGTCGAGCCTACCCGGCATAGTTAGACATTCGCGGGAACTGCGCATCTTAAGGTATTCTGATGCTCTACCATGCAAGAAAGATATGAGCCCTCCGAAATCGAAGCGGAGGCACAACGCTACTGGAACGAGAATCGCTGCTTCGAGGTGACCGAAGACCCGGCACGCGAGAAATATTACTGCCTGTCCATGTTTCCGTATCCGAGCGGACGACTGCACATGGGCCACGTGCGCAATTACACGATCGGCGACGTGCTCACACGGTTCATGCGCATGAACGGCAAAAATGTGCTGCAGCCGATGGGCTGGGACGCGTTCGGTCTGCCGGCCGAGAACGCCGCCATGGCGAATGCCGTTCCGCCAGCGAAGTGGACGTACGACAACATCGCGCACATGAAGGCGCAGCTGAAATCCCTCGGCTTCGCTTTCGATTGGAGCCGCGAGCTCGCCACGTGCCAAGCCGACTACTATCGCTGGAATCAATGGATGTTCCTGCGGATGCTGGAGAGGGGCATCGCGTACCAGAAGACGGGTATCGTCAATTGGGATCCCGTCGATCAGACGGTGCTGGCGAACGAGCAAGTCATCGACGGGCGCGGCTGGCGCACGGGCGCGCTCGTCGAGCGGCGCGAGATACCGATGTATTACCTCAAGATCACGGCCTATGCCGAGGATCTTCTCGAATCGCTGAAAACCATGCAGGGCTGGCCCGAGCGTGTGCGCACCATGCAGGCCAACTGGATCGGCCGCAGCGAGGGCGTCCGGATCGGATTCCCCTATGAGATCGACGGCACCGAGGGCGTGCTGCATGCCTTCACCACGCGCGCCGACACGGTGATGGGCGTGACTTTCTGTGCCGTCGCGGCGGAGCATCCGCTCGCGGTGCGTGCGGCCGTCGACCAACCGGCACTTGCCCGATTCATCGAGGAGTGCAAGCGCGGGCCGGCCGTCGAGGCGCAGATCGCCACGCAGGAAAAAAAGGGGATGGCGACGGGATTTTCCGTGCGCCACCCTCTGACGGGCGAGGACGTGCCCGTGTGGGTCGGGAACTACGTCCTCATGAGCTACGGGGAAGGCGCCGTGATGGGCGTGCCCGCGCACGATGAGCGGGATTTCGAGTTCGCAAAAAAATATGCACTGCCCATCGTGCCCGTGATCGACGTCGACGGGCGCACCTACTCAACCGAGGCCTGGCAGCCTTGGTACAGCGAGCACGGCCGCTGCAGCAACTCGGGAAAGTACGACGGCTTGGATTTTCAGTCGGCCACCGCCGCGGTCGCGGCAGATCTCGAGCGGCTCGAGCTCGGCGAGAAGCAGGTCACCTGGCGGCTGCGCGATTGGGGCATCTCGCGCCAGCGCTACTGGGGCTGTCCCATCCCGATGATTCACTGCCGGGCATGCGGCCCGGTGCCGGTGCCCGATGCGCAGTTGCCGGTGCTGTTGCCGGAGAATCTCGTGCCCGACGGCAGCGGCAATCCGCTGCTCAAGAACGAGGCGTTTCTCTCCGTTCCGTGCCCGCGCTGCGGCGCCGGCGCGCGGCGCGAGACCGATACCATGGATACGTTCGTGGACTCATCCTGGTACTTCCTGCGTTTCGCCTGTGCGGGCAACGATCAGCGCGATGCTCGATTCGCGCGTGCATTACTGGCTGCCCGTGGATCAATACATCGGCGGCATCGAGCACGCCATCCTGCATCTGCTGTACGCGCGTTTCTGGACCCGCGTCCTTCACGACCTGGGAGCGGTCGAGTTCAAGGAGCCGTTTGCCAACTTGTTCACCCAGGGCATGGTGCTCAACGAGGCGTTCTTCCGAAAATCCGACTCGGGCCGGATCGAGTACTACAGTCCCGCCGAGGTGGAGGTGCTCGTCGAGAAGGGCGGCTCATCCCGCGCGGTGCTGCGCGCCAACGGTCAGGAAGTCGAGTCGGGCGGCGTGGTCACGATGTCGAAGTCGAAGAAAAACGGCGTCGATCCGCAGGCCCTGGTGGATGAGTTCGGTGCGGACACGGCGCGGCTGTTCACCATGTTTGCGGCACCGCCGGAGCAGACGCTCGAGTGGTCGGACGAGGGCGTGCAGGGCGCGTACCGCTTCATCAAGAGGCTATGGAAGGCCGTGCACGATCACGTGCTTCAAGGCCCGGTGACTTCGCTCGACAAGGCATCGCTCACCGATGCGCAGCGTGCGATTCGCCGCCAGGCGCATCACACGCTCGGCAAGGTGACCGACGACATCGGCCGGCGGCGCACCTTCAACACGGCGATCGCCGCCGTCATGGAGCTCATGAACTCGCTCGCGAAGTTCCCGCAGGCGACTGCGCAGGATCGCAGCATCATGCAGGAGGCGCTCGAGATCGCCGTGGTGAGCCTCTCGCCCATCATTCCGCATGTGACGCACGCCTTGTGGCGCTCGCTCGGCCACTCGACGGCCTTGATCGATGAGCGCTGGCCCGCGGTGGATTCGGCGGCGCTGCAGCAGTCGACCGTGGAGATGGTCGTCCAGGTGAACGGAAAATTGCGCGCCCACATCACCGTGCCGGCAACGGCCGACGAGGAGAGCGTGCGCGCCGCCGCGCTCGCGGATCCGCACGTGCAAAAATTCGTTGCCGGGGCGCCGGTGCGCAAGGTGATCGTCGTGCGCGGCAAGCTCGTCAACGTGGTGGTGTAGATGCGCGCGATCGCGGCAACGGCGCTTCTGGCTCTCGCGCTCGACGGCTGCGGTTTTCGCCTCGCCGGCAGCGAGCATCTGCCGCCGGTCCTCGCGAAGCCGTATCTGTCCGTCAAGGATCCCTACACCGATTTCTCGCGCGAGTTCGAGCGTCAGTTGAAGGGCTCGGGCGCATTGCTGCAGCCGGGCCGCCAGGATGCAACCGCGACCATCGAGGTCACCCGCGATCTGGTCGAGCAGCGCACCTTGTCGGTATCGACCCGCAACATCCCGACCGACTACGAGCTGCGCTATACGGTGACCTTCGACGTCAAGAGCGTGGACAATCAGATCCTGGCGCCGCAGACCATCACCCTGTCGAGGGATTACAGCTTCAACGAAGACGAGCTGCTCGCCAAGGAGCACGAGGCGGACATCCTGCGGGTACAGATGGCGCGGGACCTCGCGACCATGGCGATGCGGCGTCTGACCCGCTTGCGGTAGCGGCCCGCAGAGCGGATGTGCTGCTCCTCAACGCAATCGATCGCCTGGAGCTCTCCGTCCTGTTGGACAAATTCGGACTCGAGCTCACGCTCGTTGCGCCCGAGGAAGTCATCCCGGGCTCCTACTGGGGCGAGCGTGAAGCGGGACTGATCGGTTCGAAGATCCATGCGCGGCTCGATACCCCGCTCCATTCGGTGCTGCACGAGAGCGCCCACTTCATCTGCATGACGCCGGAGCGGCGGTCCGGACTCGACACCGATGCCGGCGGCGACGATATCGAGGAAAGTGCCGTGTGCTACCTGCAGATCTTGCTGGCAGATCGTCTGCGCAACGTCGGGTCCGAGCGCATGTGCCGGGATATGGACGATTGGGGCTACAGCTTTCGACTCGGCAGCGCCGCGCGATGGTTCGCGGAGGACGCGCAGGACGCGCGCGCCTGGCTGGTCGACCACGGGCTCATCGACGAGCAAGGACGAATCCTGCATGCGGTGAGGCGCTCGGTGGGCGATGTCAGCACGTAGCCGGCTCACGCGCGCCAAGGCGTATGCGACCGACCTGGCCCTGAGGCTCGCGCTGCGCAGCGGCTGGACGTGTATCGGCCGGGCCGCGCCAGGCCGGGCCGCGCCAGGCCGGGCCGCGCGGCCGGGCCGCGCAGGCCGGGCCGCCCTGGGCCGCGGTAGGCGCCGCGCCGCGGCCTCTGGTGCTGTTCTGGCACGGGGGGAGATGGAGCTCCGGCGACAAGGTCGAGTACCGATTCGTCGGGGCGGCGCTCGCGGCGCTCCTCGCCTTGAATCCGAGCTGGTTCGCGCAGATCGGGCAATCCGCGCCGCGCATCGCCGGTCTCATCGGGCTCTCGGGTCCCTACGACTTTCTGCCGCTCAAGGAGGCGGATGTGCAGGACATGTTCGGACCACCGGATCGTTACCCGGAGTCCCAACCCATCAATTTCGTGCGTCCGGATGCGCCACCGGCGCTCCTGATCCATGGATCGAAGGATCGCATGGTCTCACCCGAGAACTCGCGCAGCCTCGCGGCGGCCCTGCGTGCGGGGCGGCGGTCACGCTGCGCCTCTATGAGCGCGCGGGGCACTCCGATACCGTGGCTGCGCTCAGCCTGCCGGCGCGGCGGCGCGCCTCGACCATGGCCGACAGCGAGCGCTCGGGCCCTCAGGCGGCGTGGGACGCGGCGGCCGCGGGGGTCGCGTAGACGCGCCCGAAGCGGTTCCCGAGGAAGGCCTGCAGCCCGATCTCTTCCTGTTTGATGAGACCGGACTGCGGCAGCTGCCGCTCACGCAGCAGATCGAGCACGGCGCAAATGCCCCCGGCGGTGGTGATCTGGATGGCGCTGCGCACGCGGCCGCCCATGGGGGCGGCATAGACCTTGTTCGCGTAGGTTTCCTGCACGAGCTGTCCGCCGCGCTTGCCGCTCACCGTGACGAAAATGATGACGACGTCCTGCAGCGTGATCGGCACGGCATTCTCCAGGATGTCCCGCAGCAGCTCGCGGCGATCGCGCAATCGCAAGTCGTTGAGAAGCGCCTTCATGATGGCCGCGTGGCCGGGATAACGGATGGTGCGGTAGTTGAGGTTGCGCACCTTGCCCTGGAGAGTCTCACAGAGGGTGCCGAGACCACCGGAGGTGTTGAACGCCTCGTAGAGCACGCCGTCCAGCGAAAACTCCTCGAGCTCCTCGAGGGCCTGGGTCTCGCGCAGCTGACCATTGACGATCGCCTCGCAGGGCTCGCAGTACTCGTTGATGACCCCATCCGTGCTCCAGGTGAGGTTGTAATTGAGCGCGTTGGAGGGGAATTTCGGGAGCGCTCCCACGCGCATGCGCACGTCCTGCAGCTCGTCGAAATGCGACGCGAGGTCGCTCGCGACGATGGTGATGAAGCCGGGGGCAAGCCCGCACTGAGGGATGAACGCGGTGCGCGCGCCCACCGCGAGCTGCTTGACGGCTCGCGTGCTGGCGACGTCCTCGGTGAGGTCGAGATAGTGTGCGCCGGCGGCTTTGGCGGCTTCGGCAATCAGGCGGGTGGCATGATAGGGCGCGGCGCTCAGCACGGCGTACTTGCCCGCGAGAATTCTCCCGAGCGCATCGCCCTGGGTGATGTCGGCCGCGACCCTGGTCACCGTCGAGGCCGTCTCGAGTCGTTCGAGCGCCGACTGCGAGCGGTCGATGACCGTGACCGCATAATCCCCGGACGTGACCAGAAGCTCGGCAATCATCGAGCCGATCTTTCCCGCACCCACGATGGCAACGTGCTCCATTTGCAGCCTCCTACCCTCAGTAACCGCCGTTCCGACGGCCATTCTCGCCTCCGAACCCGTCGATTAGTAGGGGGATAGTGTGCATAATTGAGGTACTAATAGTCGAATCGAATAGACAAACAGGCGAATTGTATGGCGATGGACCCGATCGACGAGCGGCTGTTGCTCGCGCTGCGTGAGAATGCGCGCGCCCCCACGGCGCGACTGGCGCGTCTCGTGGGCCGTTCCCGCACGAGCGTCCAGAGCCGCATCGAGCGGCTCGAGAAGGAGGGCGTGATCCTCGGTTACGGCGTGCGGCTCGCGCCGGAGCATGATCTCGGCGCGGTGCGCGCCCATGTCATGATCAAGATCGGTCCGAAGGAGGCGCGCGCCGTGACCGCCGCGCTCAGGGCGATCGCGCAGGTGCGGGTTCTGCACTCGGTCAGCGGGGATGTCGACCTGATCGCCGTGGCGGCGACGGCCTCGGTCTCCGAGATGGATGAGGTCATCGATCGCATCGGTGCCCTCGACGGGGTGGAGCGCACCACGTCCTCGATCATCCTGTCGACGAAGTTCGAGCGGTAGCCGCCGTCAATCGCGAGCGGCGATGAGCGCGATCTCGATCTTGTAGGCCGGCCCCGCGAGCTGCGCAGAGAGCACCGTCGCGCGGGCGGGAGATGATCCCGGCACGACCCACTGTTCCCAGACCTTGTTCATTTCATCGAACGTCGACATGTCCGTGAGCCAGATGGTGGCGGAAAGCAGCTTGCTCTTGTCGGTTCTCGCTTCCCGCAGCAAGGAGTCGATGGCGGAGAGTATCTCGCGGGTCTGTTCCGCGACGTTCTTCCCCTCGGGATGGGCCGCCACCTGACCGGCCAGATAGACCGTCTGGTTGTGGATCACGACTTGGGACATGCGGGGACCGCAGTGCAGGCGCTCGATGGACATGGATTCTCCCTCGATCCGGAACAAAAAACGGCGTGGGCCTTTTGAGCCCACGCCGCCGGATTATCGCACCGACGGGGGAGTTGGCTGGCTTGCCGGCGCGAGATACTCCTAAACTTCGCCCTCGCGGCGCTGCCGGAGGACGACTTCATACTGCCAAAACGGTGTCGGAACGCGACGTACTCTTTGTGATGAACGGTCCAATTTTAATCATTTTACAAGCGAGTGAACTCGTGTTAATGGCCGCGCCGCCGACAGGCGGCAAGGCCAGCACCTGCCGGATACGATGAGGTCGGACGCGAGGCGCCGTCGCCGAGTACGGGGTCAGGTCGCCGGCGAGGGTGCATTGCGCGGCTGGCGCGCGCGACGGACGATGCAATAAACGCCGACCGCCACCAGCAGCGTGACGAGGCTCGCCTTGAAGTCCTGCTGCATGGCGGGCGTGAAGGCCATCGCCACCAGGACCGCGCCCATGGCGGCAATGGCCGCGTAGCTCAGCCATGGGAACAGCCACATGGTGACCGGCGGTGAAGGCTCGCCCGCGCGCTCACGCCGCAGGCGCAGGTTGATCTGCGCCACGCAGATGGCCATGTAGACGTACACGATGAGTGCGCCCGAGGAGCTCACGAGAAAATCGAACACCGCCTGCGGGGCCTCGGTCGCGGCGATGATCCCCAGAAATCCTGCGGCCGCGCCCATGAGCACCGAGCCCACGGGAACCCGGCGCTTATTGAGCTTGACGAGCATCTGGGGCGCATCGCCCCGGTCGGCCAGGATGAACAGCACGCGCGAGCTCACATAGAAGGCGGAATTCAGGCAGGAGAGTACCGCCGTGAGAATGATGACCGTCATGATGGTTCCGGCCCAGGGCACGTGCATCGTGTCGAGGGCGAGCGTGAACGGGGATTCGCCCGAGCGTACCGTATTCCACGGCGCCACCGAGACGATCAGGAATACCGACAGCACGTAGAAGGTCAGAATGCGCAGGATGACGGCGCTCCCCATGCGGGCGACCGCGCGTCCGGGCTGCGCCGACTCCGCCGCGGCGATGGTGGTGATCTCCGCGCCGGTCATCGCGAAAAAGACGGTCGGCACGGCAGCGAGCACTGCGACCCAGCCGTTCGGCGTGAAGCCGCCGTAGGCCGTCAAGTTGCCGAAGGTGGCGCCGTTCGGGGAGGTCCAGCCGAAGGCGAACGAGGCGGCAATGACGATGAAGACGATGATCGCCGCCACCTTGATCGAGGCGAACCAGAACTCGAACTCCGCATACGAGCGGGCCGACATGAGGTTGACCCCCGTCATCACGGCCATCAGCCCCAATCCGATCTCGAGCGGCGTCAGCTGCGGCAGCCAGTGCCCCAGAATCTTCGCCCCCGCGATGGCTTCGACGGGGACGACCAGCACCCAGAAATACCAATACAGCCATCCGACCACGAACCCCGCCCCTTCGCCGAGCCCGGCGCGGGCGAACTCCGTGAACGAGCGCACCTGCGGAAGCGCCGTCGCCATCTCGGCCAGCATCCTCATGACGAGCAGGATCAACAGCCCGCAGATCGCGTAGCTCAAAAAGCTCGCCGGCCCGCCGCGCAGGATCGACGTGCTGCTGCTCACGAACAGGCCCGCACCGATGATCCCGCCGATGGATATCATCGTGAGGTGCCGGCCCTTCAGGGACTTGCTGAGCTCGTTCTTGCCGCCGATCGTCGTTGCCGTGTCCTCGTGCGCCATGGATCGATTGCCTCAAGTTTCGGAAGCCGCGCCTATTCTGCCTGGAATTCTCCGGGGTATCGCGAATTCGATCGCGTGCGCGCCGCGGCTATACTCCGCGCCAGTGGACAGCGAGGAAAGGGCGCCGAGATGAGCTTTTCGGGAAAGGGAGTCTTGGTCACGGGCTCGACCAGCGGCATCGGCGAGGCGTGTGCCCGGATATTCGCCGAGTCGGGCGCGCGGGTCGTAGTAACCGGCCGCGACCGCGAGCGCGGACGCGGGGTGGCGGAGTCGATCGCCGCCGCCGGCGGCTCGGCGCAGTTCATCGCGGCGGATTTGCGCGCCGATGGCGCCTGCGCGCGGTTGATCGAGGAGACCCTCGGGTGCCTCGGGAGGCTCGACGTGCTGGTCAACAATGCCGGCATTCTCTACACCGCCGATGCCCTCGCCACGACCGGCGCGCAATGGCTCGATACGTTCGCGGTCAACGTCAATGCGCTCTTCTACTTGAGCCGCGGCATGTCGCGTACTGTGCGAGCAAAGGCGCGGTGCTGCAGATCACCCGCTGCATGGCACTCGATCACGCGGCCGACAACATCCGGGTCAATTCGGTCTGCCCGGGCGAGATTCACACGCGCATGGTCGATGAGATCCTCGCACTGCGGGGCGGCGACCCCGCGGAGAACGCGCGCCAGCTGGCGGCCGGGATTCCCATGCGGCGTCTCGCGCAGCCGGTCGAGGTCGCACGCTGCGTGCAGTTCCTCGCCTCGGACCATGCGAGCTACGTCACCGGCGCCTCTTTAAACGTCGATGGGGGCAACGATGCCACCGGCGGCCCCTACCCCTAAGCGGTGCGCATCCCCCGCGGGCGCATGGCCGCGCTCGTAGGGCTTGCCGATCATCATGTAAATCGCGCCGACGACCACCACACCGACCGTGGTCGCGAGCATTCCATAGACGGTGTACCAAGGGTCGGTGGGGGTCTGCGGGCGGGGCCAGAGAATGTTCACGATGGCGCTCACCCCGTAGGCCAGCGCCAGCACGTTCACCAGAACACCCCACGAGCCGAGCGTGAACGGGCCGGTGGGGCGCCAGCCCTTGGCGCGGGCGATCAGTGCGGCGAGGACGATCATCTGAAATGCGATGTAGATCCCGACGGCCGCGAAGCTGATGATGGTCTGGATGGCGTCCTGCATCCACAGCGCCGAGAGTGCGATCAGCGCCGGGATCACGCCCATGACGATGAGGGCATTGGCCGGCACGTGGTGCCCGGGGGACATGCGGCTCAGGAACTTGCTGCCGAAAATCATTTGATCGCGCGCATAGGCGAAAGTCAGCCGGCTCGCGGCCGCCTGCAGGCTCAGCACGCAGGAGATGAACGACACCAGCACGACCAGGATGACCGCCCGAAAGCCGGTGACGCCCATGGCGGACTTGAGCAAGGTCACGATCGGATCGGTGTCCTTGCCGGACATGACCGCGCCGATATCCGGAATTGCGAGCACGAACGCGAGGCACACCCAGATCGCCGCCGCCCCGCCGATATAGATGGTCATGCGCATGGCTTTGGGAATCATGCGGCTCGGGTCGGGCGTCTCCTCGGCAACGTCGCCACAGGCTTCGAAGCCGTAATAGCAGAACATCGCCGCGAGCGCGGAGGCGAGGAACGCCGGCCAGTAACTGCCGTTGGTGTGCACGAAAGTCGTGTTCACGAGCACGCTCAGCGGCTGATGGCGCGCGAACAGCAGCAGATAACCGCCGACCACGATCGCGCCCACGAGCTCACAGATGAAGCCGAACATCGCGACACGCGCCAGGAGCCGGGTGCCCGACAAGTTCAAAAGCGTACTCACGCCGATGAGGGCGAGCGCGATGATCGTGGTCGCAAGGGGCGTCGCCTGCATGCCGAACAGCTGGGCGAGAAACGGCGCGATGCCGGTGGCGGCGCCGGCCGCGGTACAGCACAGCGCCCAGCCGTACACCCATCCCGCCATCCAGGCCCAGCGCTTGCCCATCAATCGGCGCGCCCAGGGGTACAGGCCGCCGGATATCGGAAACTGCGAGACGATTTCGCCGAAGATCAGGCATACGAGCAATTGCCCGAGGCCGACCAGGATGTAGGTCCACCACATGGGCGGGCCACCGGTGACGAAGGCGGTGGCGAAAATGGTGTACACGCCGACCACGGGGGAGAGATAGGTAAATCCCAGGGAGAAGTTCTCCCACTTCGACATCGTGCGGTCGAAATGCGAGACGTAACCCAATGCGCGGAGTTGTTCGGCGTCTTGATCGATGGGCCTGCCGGAATCGACACTCACTAGGCTGTACCTCCTTGGATCTCGGGCACGCTATGTTACGAAATCGGGGGGCACTGCGCCCCCCGAAATCAGACTCCGGCGACGTCCGCGAGCTTTGCGCTACCGGTTTAGAATTTGTATTGGAAATCCAAGCCCAGGGTGCGCGGCTGATTGGTCGATACGCGGGTGATGGCATAGGTCTGCCACGCAAAGACGGTGTTGTTGATCGTGAGCTCCGCCACCTTGTTGGTGAGGTTGGTCGCGAACAGGTAGGCGCCCCACCGGTCACTGAGCACGCCGGCACGCGCATCCACGAGGTTGTAGGTGGGCAGGATCTGAGGATAGGCCGCCTGGTCGCGTGTATCGCCGACCACGGAGCTCGTGATATTCACCATCCCCCGCAACGTATCGTTGATCGCGTGCGTGTAGTTCGCCCCCAAGGTCGCCGTGAACCGCGGCACGTTGAGCACGCGGGTGCCGGGTGTTATCCCCGACGCCTCGGCGTTCATGTTGGGGTCATTGATTTCCGCGTTGTTGTACGCGCCGGAGAAATCCACGGTGAGCCCCTCGAGGACGAGGGCGGAGACCTCGAGCTCGGGCCCGAAGGAGCGGGCGTTGCCGGCGTTGGTGTTGTAGGGATAGCCGCAGGTGAGCGAGAGCACTTGCTGGATGTTGTTCCACTTGATGTAGTAGAAATCCGCGTTGACCGAAAACCGCTTGTCGTCGAATTTCGCCTTCTCGCCGATCTCCGTGCTCCACACGTTGTCGGGCGAGAAATTCGGCTGCGCTTCCACGTGCACCGGACCGACGCCGCAGTTGTAGGCGTAGGGATTGATCGCGAGCACGGCCGCCGACGGCAGCGGTATGGGCAGATTGAAGCCGCCCGGCCGCGAGCCTTTGGCGACGGTGCCGTACACCGTCAAATCCGTCGACGGCTCGTAGGAGAGATTGAGCTTCGGCAGTACCGTGCTGCCGCTCGCGCTCTGAAAAAGGATCGTGTGGTCTTGGTTCACCGATGCGGTTCCGAGCCCGGCCTGATCGGCGTGGTTGTTGATGTCGAAATGGAAGTAGCGCAGTCCTGCGGTGAGCTTCAGGGCATCCGTGAACTTGAAGCTGCTTTCGCCGAACACGGCACTTTGTTTCAATTCGTTCGGATTGTTGTCGTTGAACACCACGCCGTTCGGGTTCGCGGCCTGCGGGCTCGGGTACGGCGGCAGATAGGGATTCGGGTAGCGCAGCACGCTGTTGACCGGAGAGACCGAGCCCGGGGCGCAATAGCCGGCGGGCGAGGAGGTTGCATAGCCGCAGGTGAGTGCGGTCGCGAACCCGGGCTCCTGGTTGTAGGTGATATAGCCCGAGTCGAGATGGGCGAAATACAGGCCGCCCACCCATTGCAACCGGCCGGAAGAGTTCGACGTGAGACGCAGCTCCTCGGCGAGCTGGGTGGTCGGGTCGTGGTCCTGGTAGAGATTCTGGATGAAATTCGGCACGTACGCGCCATTGACCAGGTGCGTGAGGTCATTGATGTTTTGCAGCGCTTCGGTCGAATCCGTCGATTGTTCGACGAACCGCTTCCAGTAGCTCGTTGCGGACGTGACCGTCGCAAAGCCGAAGTTGTACTCGATCTTCATGCTCGCCATCTTGAAGGAGTCGTAGTACGGCTCGGGCTGGTTATAAGGCTGATAGATGGCGAGGTAATGCGATCCCGGCGGATCCTGAAAGTTGTTGTAGCCGTCGGCGTCGATGCGCTGGTACATCAGGTTGGTCGTGATCGATAGTTCATCGGTGGGTTTTACGAGCAAAGAAGCTCGCGCCGAGGCGAATCGCTCCAGGTTGACGCCCTTGATCACTTGCTGCACGGGCATGTCGAGCACATCGCCCCGAACACAGTTATAGGCGCACAAGGCCGGTGCGCCCGGACTGCCGGCCGGCTGAGTGGGTGGGGGAAATTCCCCGGGCGGAGCGACGATGCGATCGATCCAGCCGCTGATGTATTTGGCGGTGGTGACCGTGCGCAAGGCCACATACTCTCCGATCGGGAGGTTCAACATCAGGCTGCCGCCGCCGTTGGTGCTGCCGTGGCTCGTCTGGGAGATGCTGCTGTCGGTCGCCGCCTCGAACGCGCCGAGCTTCGGCTGGTTGGTGACGAGCTTGATCGTGCCGCCCATCGAACCGGAGCCGTACAGCGTGCCCTGCGGGCCGCGCAGCGTTTCGACGTGGTTCAAGTCGAACAAGTCGGGGTCGATGACCGTGCGGCCGTTCAGCGACACCGCGTTCGCCGAGAGCGGGGTCTCGTCGATGTAGAAGCCGACGGTTGCCGCGGTGCCGCCGCCGGCCGACAGACCGCGCATCTCGTACTCGGTCTGGCCGGGACCCGCGGTGCGCAGCGAAATACCCGGCACCTTGCCGACCAGGTCTTCGACGCTCGCAATGTTCTGCTCGGCCAGGTCATTGCCGCTCAGAGCGGTGATGCTGATGGGTGTCGCCTGCACCGTGGATTCGCGCTTCTCGGCGGTGACGACGATCTCCTCGAGCTCGCCCTTGCTCTCGGCGGCGGGGGCCGCCGGGCCGGCGGCCGCGGGATCCGGCGCTGCCGCAGCCGGTCCGCACAGCAGGCTCATCCCGAGCAGGGCTGCCGCCAAAGGCAGGCATCCGGACGATGAGAACAAAAGAGCCGCGCCCGCGGCTCGCGAGGATATTGTCATGCGCCGTTATCTCCCTGATTAAATCGAACCCGCCGGCGCGTGAGCTTTTGCTTCTACGCGCCCGGCGCTGCCTCATCCAACCGGGCCAGCGACAAATCCCCTGTGACTAATTCGTAGCATAGGCTTTACTATCACGCAAGTTTTTTGCACAAGAGTATCTGCACGTCAGAGGGTCGATCGATGATGACGAGGGCTCGAGGCCGCCCGTTTCCAGGCAAGTCGTGATATGCGTGCGCACTCTTTGAGCGCTTCACCGTCATCGCCGCGCTGGGTGCTGACGGCGCTGTTCGCGAGCAGCCTCGGGGTGGGATTGATCTTCGGCTTTCAGCCGCCGCTCATCGCCTTCGTGCTGAGCCGCGCCGGCGCCTCGAGCTTCGCGGTCGGCTCGGTGACGGCCGTCAGTCTGATTGCGGTGATCGTGCTTGGTCCCTTCTATCCGCGCGCCATCGGCCGCCTGGGATTGAAGGGCTGCATCGTAACGGGGATCGTCGCGGCCGCCGCGATCCTGCTCCTCATGGGATGGTGGCCGCAGTTCACGGTCTGGCTCGCCCTGCGGTTCCTGAGCGGCTGCGTGCTCGGCCTCGCGTGGATCGGCAGTGAAGTGTGGATGAACGTCGCGAGCAGCGCCGCGGCCCGGGGCACGGTGATGGGCATCTACGGAGCGGTATTTTCCACCGGTGTGGTCCTCGGGCCGCTGCTGCTCGAGTTGACCGGCACGAGCGGCTGGAAGCCGTTCGTATGCGGCGCGCTCTGCTTGCTGCTGACGCTTGTGCCGCTCGCCATGCTTCGGGGGGCGAAGTCCGAGATACCCGCGCCGCGGTCGGCGGCGGGTCTGCTGCACAGCGTGCGCTTTGCCCCGCTCGTGATGCAGGCGGCCGTGGTCGCAGGCCTAGTCGAGTCCGCCGATCTTGCGCTGCTGCCGCTGTTCGGATTGCACTCGGGCTTGAGCGAGCGCGGCTCGCTCGCGCTACTCGCCGTTTTCATGGCCGGCAACGTCGTGCTGCAGCTCCCCATCGGACTGCTCGCGGATCGTTTCGGACGCCGCCGCGTCTTGGGTTATTGCGCGCTCATGAGTGCTGTCGGCCCGCTGCTCCTTCCCGCTTGCATCGGGGCGTCGGCGCTGCTCGGCCTGTTGCTTTTCCTGTGGGGCGGCACGCTCTATGCGTTTTACAGCCAAGGCATCGCCTTGCTCGGCGAGGAGTTCCCGTCCTCGGAGCTCGCCGCCGCGAACACGGCCTTCGTGATCGTCTACTGTGCGGGCGGCGTGATCGGGCCGAGCCTCGGAGGCCTCGCCATGGATCTGTGGCCCCATTTCGGACTGCCGGCATTGTTGAGCGGCGCACCGCTCGTATTGCTCGCCGCTCTGGCCACCAGCGCGCTCAAGGCGAAGTCCGCGGCGGGATCCGGCGCTCCCTGAAGCGCCTCAGCCGACGGCGGTGCGCTTTTTCTTCTCCGGATCGTCGAACGGCAGGGTATGCGCCATGGCGGACGCCTTGAGGTTCTTGCCGCGAATCTCGAGCTTCGTGCCGTGCACGGCGGCCGGGACGTCGAGTCGTGCGATCGCCATCGATTTGCCCGTGAGGCTCGAGACCATCGCGCAGGTGATTACACCGACCTTCTTGCCGTCCGAGTACACCGGATCGCCCATGTCCGCCGCGACCTGCCCCTCGCGCGAGCAGCCCGAATATCTTGAAGCGCTCCTTGCCCTTGAGCCGGGCATGGGCGTCGGCGCCGCGGAAATCGGTCTTGCCGGGACTCACCGTGAATTCGAGCCCGAGCTCCCAGAGACTGTCGCCGGGCGGATCGTGCTCGAAGGGATACATCTGCGACATGTCGTACGGGTAGAAGAGCAGCGTAGCTTTCGACCCGCAGCCAATCGAGCGTCGTGAAGCAGACCGGCATGATGCCGAGCGCGTTGCCCTCGCTCAGGATGGTGTCCCAGAGGTACCCGGCATCCTCGGCCTTGCAGAAGATCTCGTAACCGCGCTCGCCCGTGTAACCGGTTCGCGAAGATCGTCACGGGACGGCCGAAGAGGGTTGCGGGCATGTGATGGAAATAGTTGAGACTGCGAATGCCCGGCACGTGCTTCGACAAGAAGTCGACGGCGAGCGGCCCCTGCAGCGACAGATCGTGCAGATCGTCGTCGACGATCATCGCCGCGTTGCGTCCCGGGAGGTACGCCGTCAGCGTCTCATGCCCCGCGCCGCTGCCGTGCACCACCATCCAGGCGTTCGGTCCCGTCCGGTACAGCATGCAGTCCTCGATGAAATGACCCGCATCGTTCAGCATGCAGGCATAGGCGGACTTGTCCCGGATAGATCTTGGTCACATCGCGGGTGGTGGCGTAGTTCAAGATCGCCGAGGCATGCGGGCCCACGAGATGCAGCTTCTTCAGGCCCGACACGTCCATCAGCCCGGCCTTGGTGCGGATGGCCACGTGGTCCTGCGCGATGTCCTTGGCGTAGGTCCATGCCGTGCCCATGCCATTCCAATCCTCGAGCTTCGATCCGAGCGCGCGATGCCGATCCGCCAGGGCCGAGTGACGCCAACTGAGTGCCATGCAATGTCTCCAGAGTGTTACCGAACGAGAGTCGTGAGCGGCGGTATGCCGCGCGGCCGATCGAACAAGGCTAATCCGGGCCGGCGCCCGGCGTGGTCGGCGTAGCCGTCGTCGAACGGCGCCAGCCACTCGACGACCGTATCGCGGTAGCGCGTCAAGCCCTTTGTAATCGACCAGCGCGGGATGCAGCCCTTTCAGCACCCGGTGCACCCGGCGCGCCCACTTGGGAATGGTGGCGAGCTCGCGCACGCTGATGAGGTAGCATCGGATGCCGAACAGGACGGCATTGCTGCGCGGCAGACGCCACAGTCCCTGCAGCTCGACGCGCAGATGCACCAAGTCCGCCACGTTTTGCGCCGTGACCGCGGCGCGGTCCGGTCCCCACATGGGATAGCTCTCGGGCGAGGTATCGAGGCGTGGGTTGACGGTCATGGTCCAGTTGAGCCGCCGCACCGGCTGGCCGAGGCGCAGGTTCAGCAGGAACTTGAGCGCGCGATCGAATACGCCGAGCTCGTGCGCGAGCGGCACCGGCCCGTGCCACTCCTTGAAGCGTCATGCCGATGTCGAAATCGAGAGACCAGTCGGCCGGTGTCGTGACCATGCCGGCCTCGGTCCACAGGTCGCCCTCCCGCTGGTCCATCACCACGAAGTCGCCCTGCGCCTGTCGCGTGATGAAATCGAGCGGCTCGCGCGGCAAGCTGTCCGGCTCGCCGAAAATGAACGTCTGATCGATGCCAAGCGGCCGGTTGATCCAGTGCCAGCGGTTGCCCTGGCGCTCGAGCGAGAAGTGCCGCGGATAATCGCGCGCGAGCGATTCCATGATGAGCTCCAGGCAATCCCATTGCGCGCTCATCATGTGCGGCAGCGCCTGATAGCGCAGCGGCTCGGCCTCCAGCACCACTGCGCGCTCGCGGCATTCGGCGACGTAGTGCTCATCGACGTCGAACGCGAATTCGAGCACGGAGCCGCTCGCGCCGCGGGTGTGCGGCTCGATGTTCACCGAATACATGTAGTCGTCTTCCGGGAAGGGCAGCGGGAAGCGGCGGATCGCCTCCGGACTGTTGCCGTAAACGAAGTCGTTCCTGAAGGTCTCGTGGGGTTTGAAGACGGCGCTCATGATCAGATCCTCTGGGTGCGGCGGAGTCGCGGCCTATAAATCAAGCACCAGGCTCTTGCATTTCGCCCGCGACACGCATGGCATGATGTATTTACCGCCGTGTCCGCCTCCGACAGATAGTGATCGTTGTGCACGAGCTCGCCCTCGAGCTCGAGGACCCGCGTCTGGCAGAAGCCGCAGACGCCGCCGCGGCAAAGATAGGGCACTTCGACGCCGGCCGCCTCGATGCTTTCCAGCAGGCTCTGATCGGGCGGCACATGCACGTTCACGCTTCGAGCGGGCGAGGAACACATCGAAGGCGTCGCCGACCGGCGGCGCCGAGAACTGCTCCCAGTGGATATGGCTGTCGGGCCAGCCCCAGCGCCGCGCCGTCTCGGCGACATGGTTGATCATGCCGGCCGGGCCGCAGACATACACATGCGTGCCGAGCGGCTGGTTCGACGAGCAGCCCGTCGAAGTCGATCGCATGACCTTCGCTGTCGTAGTACATGTGGACGCGGTCGCCCTCGCGTGCACGCAGGCGCGCGCAGGAATGCCGCGTGCTCCGGGCGAGCGCACGCAGTAATGCAGCTCGTAGGGCACGCGCCCGTGGTGCAGATCCTCGAGCTGCGCGAGGAAGGGCGTGATGCCGATGCCGCCGGCGATCAGCACGTGCTTGCGCGCGATCTTGTCGAGCGCGAACAGAGTTCACCGGATGCGCGATTTCGAGGCGGGTGCCGACTGCCGACCTGGTCGTGCATGAAGTGCGAGCCGCCGCGCGATTCCTCCATGCGGCGCACGCCGATCTCGTAGGCGTCGAGCCGGTGCGGAGAGCTCAGCAGCGAGTAGGGATTGCGGTGCACGCCGCCGCCGCGCGGGCATCGCCGCGCATGACCACCACGATGTGCGAGCCGCCGGAGAAGGCCGGCATGGTCCCGCCGCCGACGGGCGAGAGCGTGAAATGCTTGATGAGCGGCGTGACCTGCTCGACCGCGCTCACCTCGACGGCCATGGTTTGCTGCCTCGCTCACACGAACACCTCCTTGATGCGGAGGCAGCTCGCCCGGCGCCTCGGCATCCACCATGACGCCCATGTAGGCCGCGAGACGGCGCGAATAATGATCGCGCACCAGGAGCCAGCGGTCGCACTCGACGCAGCGGACGATGTTGGTGCGCACGTTCTCGGTGGTGGCCCGGCAGTGGATGCAGTAGACCCGCCGCGCCAGCGATGCCGCATCTCTTCCGCGCGGATCTCGTCTTTGTTCAAGATTGAACTGCAGGGCGAGCTGCATGGCGAGGCCGATGAAGCTTTCGGGACCCGCGACGTAGAGCCGCGTGCCCATGAGAGAGCTCGCGAGGAGCGATTTGAATTCGTGGAGGAGCAACGGCACCTCATCGAACAGCCGGACTTCCTCGAGCGGCAGACCGCCGATCTCGCCGCTGCGGCATCGACCAGCAACACCCGCGTGCGCGCGAGCGCCTCGGGCGGCGGACTCCTGCATCTCGCGCAATACCCGCAGCAGCGCCACCTCGCCGGACGCCCATGGCCGAGCATGAGGTGATAGCGCCCGCGTGTATCCGCGCGCAGCGGCGCGTAGACGGGCTTGCTCTTGATGCCGGTGACGAGCACCTCAGTACACCGCCAAGGCGTGCGTGATCGCAACGACCGCGATGCCGAGCACCAGCACGACGTAGGGCCACGATCCGGCGCGCTTCGATGAGCCGCTCGCCGTCGAGCGATCTCCAGGTCCTGGGCCATCTGCGGCGGGAATGCGCCCTTGTCCTGGATGTAATGCCGATAGATGAATACCGGCACGATCAGCGCCGCGAAAATAAGGCCGGTCTTGAGCGTTCCGGCGCCGTACACGTCCGCGCCGAATCCCATGAACGCGAGATTCACGAACGATAGAACGGCACCCGCCGCGAGGATCCAGGTCGGCGCGCGCCAGGGCCGCACCTGCCGCGGGCGGTCCATGCGATGGATCCAGCCGGCATTCAGGTTCAGGAAATTGAAGATGAGGTAGCCGATGTTCGCGGCGCCGATGACGAACACCGTGTCGGACATGAGCAGCAGCAGGAGATTGAACCCGAAATTGGTGAGCATCGCGTTGGTCGGCGCGCCGTTGGCATTCACCTTCGCGAGATACTTCGGCAGCCAGCCGTCGATCGATGCCTGGTAGAGCGTGCGCGAGGAGCCGGCCATGGAGGTCATCAGCGAGAGCACCAGCGCGAGGATCAGCATGATCACGACGACTGCGCCGACGAATCGGCCGGCATGGACCATCCGCGCCATGACGGCGGCGACGCCGGTGCCGCCGTAGATGTCGGGCGCGAGCATGCCGCCGTATTCGGCCGGCGTGGTGACCTTGCCGGCGGCATCGAGCACGGCCGGATGCACGAGATTCCCGAGACCGAGGTAACCCTGGAATGCAAACGGCACCAGGGTATAGACGACCACGCACAGCAGGCCCGAATAGAAGATGGCCTTGAAGGTGTCGGTCTTCGGATTCTTGAATTCCCCGGTGTAGCACACCGCCGTCTCGAACCCGTAGGTGGACCATGCCGCCAGGAACATACCCGCCGCGAACAAGGTGATGCCGGCCATGTTCCAGGATCCCGTCGTCACCTGTCCGGCGGCGTCGTGCGCCAGCGGCGCGAGCGGAAAGAGATTGGCCTGCACGATGTCGCCGGTCAGGATCGGCACGATGCCGATCAGGAGCAGCGGAATCATCGCGGAGATGCCGAGGATCTTGGTGGTATTCGCCGAGCGCAGGATGCCGCCGTCCTGGATGAACTTGACGGCGAGCAGCACCACGGCGCCGAGGATGAACGTCGCATTGATGCGCAAGGTGAGCCCGGTCTTGAGCGCACCCAGATCGAGCAGCGTCACCTGCCAGGTGTTGACCACGGAGTCGGGCGCGAACAGGCCGCTCAGGATGTAGCCGGCCGCGAGCGTCGAGCCGGTGGCGAGCACCGGGGACCAGGCGAACCAGTTGCACCAGACGGAGATCGGAGCGATGAGCTTGCCGTATCGCACCCAGGCGATGGCCCCGTAAATCGACGTGCCGCCCGCCTTGTCGGGAAACAGCCCCGCGATCTCGGCGTAGGTGAACGATTGAATGAATCCCATCGCGATCGAGGCGATCCAGATGACCCAGGAGAGCTTGCCGACGGTCGCCGCGACCGCCGCCGATGGAAAAGAGCACGAGCGGCGGCACGCCGCTCGCCACCCAGAATGCACCGGTCCAGTCGATGCCGCGCTCGAGGCCCGCGCTCTTCGCGGCGGGCTCGGCCGCAGCTGCCTTCGACGGCCGCGCTCATGCGGCCCCCGGCTCAGAAACGACGACGCAGCTCTTCGGCAATTTCAAAGATGTCTCCCACGATTCCGTACTTGGCGACTCCAAAAATCGATGCTCCCGCGTCGCTGTTCACCGCGACGATGGTGGCGACGTGCTTCATGCCGGCAAGGTGCTGGATGGCGCCCGAGACGCCCATGGCGATGTAGAGCTTGCAGGCGCTCGCCGTCTTGCCGGACTGCCCGACCTGGCGGCTCTTCGGCAGCCAGCCGGCATCCGCGATGGGGCGCGAGCATCCGAGGGTCGCGCCGATGGCGTCCGCGAGCTCCCTGAATTGCGCGACCTTCGCTTCCTCGCCGATGCCGCGGCCGATGGTCAAGATGAACTCGGCCTGGGTCATGTCGACGTCGTCGCTCGCGGCGAGCTCGATGAACTCGAGGCCCTTCGACCGGCTCGTCACCGGCGGTGCCGCAAACTCCGTGACACGCGGCGCGCCCGGATTCGCCGGGGGCTTGAACACATTGGCGCGCAGCGCGAGCAGCACCGTGCTGCGGCCGGGAAAGTCGACCTCGACGTTCACCTTCTGGCCGTAACCGCCGCGCGTCGCGACGAGCTCGCCGTCGATGCGTTCGACCTTGAAGACATCCGAGGCAAATCCGAGGCCCAGACGGGCCGCCAATGCGCGGCGCGTAGCCGAAGGAATCCACGCTATGTGCGACCAGCACGACTTCCGGCCGCGCGGTCGGCGATGAGCGCGGTGGCGACCGCCTCGAAGGTGTCGGGATCGAATTCCGCGCCGGCGACCTTGATCGTCGATGATCTCATCCACACCCGCGAGCTTCAGTCCCGCTGCGAGCTGTCCGGGGGCGGTGCCGAGAACGGCCACGGCCACCGGATCGGCGCCGCGCCGCAGCGTCTGAGCGGCGCCGATGAGCTCGAGGGACACGGGGCGCAGCTCGCCGCGGCGTTGCTCGGCAACGATCAGCACGCCGCTCACGGGGCAGCTCCCTTGAATTCGCGAATGATGTCGGCGAGGCGCTCCGCTTGCGCGGCGGCATCGCCGCCGATGAGCTGCGCCTGACCCTTGTCGGGAATGACCATCCGGCGTACACGCGAGGCCGATCCCGCCTCGCCGACCTCCGCAGGGGAGAGCCCGAGCTCGGCGATGGACTTCAACTCGATCGGCTTGGCCGCGGCCTGCTTGATGCTGCGGAGCGAGGCATAGCGCGGCGTGTTGATGCCGAGCTGGATCGTGAGCACCGCCGGGCACTCGATCTCGACTTCCTGCAACAGGCCGCCTTCGAGCTCGCGCCGCAACAGCGCGCTTCTCGCGCCGGGTGCATAGCTCAACGAGCTCACCACGGCGGCGTGCGGCCAATCGAGAAACGCCGCCGCGGCAATGCCGGTGGTGGCGAACGCCTGATCGGAGGACTGCACGCCGGCGAAGAGCATCGCCGGGGACTCCTGGCGGGCGACGGCCGCCAGCACGCGCGCGATTGCGATCGGATCGGAGCCTTCGAGCGCTTCGTCCCAGATGCGAACCGCGCGGTCCGCGCCCTTCGCGAGGCACTTGCGCAGCGCCTCGTCGGCATCCTCGGGAGCAACGGTGACCGCGACGATGTCGACCGGTTCGCCCGCCGCTTCCTTGATCTTCACCGCCTCCTCGAGCGAGAAGTCGTCCCACTCGTTCAGGTCGCGGATGAGAAAATCCTCATCGACTTCGCGGCCATCCGGACGGATCGTGAAATCCTCATCGAGCGCGGCCACCTGCTTCACGGCGACGAGAATTTTCATGCGGGCGCCGCCGCGACGCGCGGCGCCGCCACGGCTTCCCGGGCGAGCTCGATCAGTTCCTTCACGACGAATTTCCCCTCGTTGCCGGTGGTTTTGAGCGCATCCTCGAACATCGTCAAATCCTTCGGACAGCTCACCACATACACCTCCAGTCCCGGGATCGCCGCAGCCTCGCGCATGCGGTTCTGCGCCGGCTTTTCCGCGCCGGCCGGATCCGGGAATCCAGATTCTGCCTCCACCCGCTCCGCAACAGAAGGAATTGTCCCGGCAGCGGTGCATCTCGATGAGCTCGCATCCCAAAAGCCGGAGAAGCTCCCGTGGGGCTTCGTAGCCCTTGTTGAAGCGGCCGAGATGACAGGGATCGTGAAACGTCACGCGCCGCCGCACCGGGGTGGCCACCTTCAACCGGCCCTGGGCGAAGAGATCCTTCAGGAAGCTCGTATAGTGCTGGATCTCGTAGCGGCCGCCGAAATCCGGATACTCGTTGCGAATGGTGTTGTAGGAATGCGGATCGGTCGTGACGATGGTATCGAACGAGGCGCCCTCGAGCGCGGCGATGTTCGCGCCCGCGAGCACTTCGTACAACCCTTCCTCGCCCACGCGCCTCACGTCGTTGCCGGCGTTCGATTCGCCGTCGTAGAGAATGCCGAAATCGACGCCCGCCTCGCGCAGCAGCGTTGCGAACGTTTGAGTGACTTTCTGATTGCGCGGGTCGAACGATGCGTAATCGCCGACGAACCAGAGCACCTGCACCGGCTCCTTGCGGGCGTCCTTGATCCGAAACGGAAGCGATCGCGTCCAGGAGCCGCGCTTGCGCTTCGATTCACCGAACGAATTGCCCGTCTTGTGGATGGTCTGCAGCGTCTTGGTGAGGATCGGGTCCATGGCGCCGTCCTCCACGAGCTTGCGGCGCATCTGCACGATGATGGGCACATGCTCCACGGCCACCGGGCAGATCTCGACGCACGCCATGCAGGTGCGGCAAGACCACAAGGTCTCCATCGAGACCTGACCCGGCGATTTGCCGTGCACGTCGAGCTCGGCCGCCGCCGGCACGGTGCCCGACTCGAGGGTGGCCCTCGCAAATTCGCGAAGGCTCAAGATCACATCGCGCGGCGACAAGGGCGCGCCGACGGCGCGTGCCGGGCACGCCTCGTGACATCGGCCGCACTTGGTGCAGGCATCGAGGTTCAAGAGCTGTTTCCAGTTGAAGTCGGTGATTTTGGCAACGCCCGGGGCCGGCTGAGTGTCGGGCACGCGCGGCAATCGTTGCGCGGCGAGCGGATCACGCACCATGAGTGAACCCGCGGCCGTGAACATGTGCTTCACCTTGGTATACGGGATGAGCGCGATGAACAGCAGGGCGAGCAGGCCGTGGAACCACCAGAGTCCGTGGCGCAGTGCGCCGCCGCCGCGCGCATCGAGCCCGACTGACTGCAAGACATGGGCGAGCGCGGCCCCGACGGGTGACCACCAGCGCGTATCCCAAACGTCCGGCCGGTCGTTGAGCCACACGAGGCGCGCTGCCTCGAGCAGATAGCCCGTGAAGCCGATGATCAGCAGGGTCCAGAGAAATGCCCAGTCCTCGCGCCGATACTGCGGCCGGTCGAAGTCCGGATCACCGGCCGCGCGGTCGGGCCGCGCGTAATCGAGCTTCGGAAGCGCGAGCCAGCGGCGCCGGTACATCATGTAGAGAAGCCCGCCGATGAGAGCCACGCCGGCCATATCGAGAATCAATGAAAACACCAGATAAAACGAGCCGCGCCAGAATTCGATCCCGAAGAGCGGCTTGAGGATGTCGTACTGCAGCGTGATCGTGGCCGTGCCCAGAAACAAAAGGGCGAAGCCGTAGAAAATCAGCCGGTGCGCGCCGGCCGCCGCGTGATCCCGGCGCGCGACGCTGCGATGGCTCAATACCTGCGCGGCCATGTCGGCGAGGCGCGCCGCGATGCCGCCCTCGAGGCGGAGCGGCGCGCCACGGCGGTACTTGCGCACCTGGCGATAGAGTCCAAAGCAAAAAACCGCGATGGCGCCGTATCCGAGGACGTAGAAAAGCCTCACCTCGGCTGTCGGAAACGCCTCGAACAGGATGCGGGTGACGGCGTCGTCGCGGCTCACGTTCCGGCCGTCAAGTCTGGTACTCGATCTCGACGCGTCCGCCCGGCAAGTAAGGCGTGCCCCAGACCGCCACCTCGCGCCGGTACGGCAGGGGAAGCTGCGCATTCGGCTCCTCGATCTCGCGCGCGAGCCGGTGTCCCGAGAAGGTGGCATCCGCGATCAACCGCGGCGCCTCCGCATCGCCGATCAGGTAGAGGCTCTTCACTCCGTTCTTGTCCCACTCGGCATGCCGTGCCTTGAGGTCGCGATGCAGCTGATCGTTCGAATGGCGCCCCGTCACGAGCACGAGAGAATCGAATTCCACCCAGCGATGGCTCTTGTTGGGCTCGCGCGGAACGTGGCCGGCACCGCGATAGGTGCGCTTCGATCCGTCGCCCCAGATGTCATAGATCTGCAGCCGGCCCTTCTCGATCTTGCTCGCGAAGGCATTGTGCGTTTCGTGAATGCCGAGCTCGTGCAGGCGGCGCATCATGTTCGGATACTCGAGCGTGAAGTGCATGTAGTTCGCGAGATGCACACCGCTCACGATGGTGACCTCGTGGCCCGCGAGCTTGAGCTTCTCCGCGAGGCTCGGCGCCATGAAATACGTGTCGGCGTTCAGAACCACCACCCGCTTGCCGATCGGCTTCTTGCCTTCGAGCACTTGCTCGGGGGTGAGCTGATCGGGGAGCGAGGCATCCGCGCCCGGAATGGGGTCGTGCGTGAGGCAGTTGGTGCCGTCCGTGTTCCACGACGAGCCGGTGGCGATGACGATTTTCTCGGCGCCGTAGGCGATCGCCGCCTCGGCCGTCATCGGCTTCTGACCGAGCGCGACCTGGCTCTGCTTGCTCTTCTTGACGAGCTTGCCGATCTGCAATTCGCGATAGTCGCGGTGATAGCCCCACTCGCCGAGACCGGGGAGCGTGACGACCGAATTCAGGTGACCGCCGATCTTGGCCGCCGTGTCGTAGAGATGAACCGTGTAGCCGCGCTCGAGCAGCACCCGCGCGCATTCAGACCCTGAGGGACCCGCTCCGACCACGAGGACGGAATCCTCGGAGCCGCGCTTCGGGAAGCGCTCGGGGTGCCAGCCGCGGCGGTACTCCTCGCCCGCCGTGGCATTTTGCGTGCAGATCATCGGAGGTCCGCCGATCTCCCAGCGGGAGATGCACACGTTGCAGCCGATGCAGACGCGGATGTCGTCGTAGCGGCCTTCCTCGATCTTCTTGGGCAGCCACGGATCCGAAATCGACGGGCGCGCCGCGCCGATAATGTCGGCTATTCCCTTGGTCACGATCTCCGTCATCTTTTCCGGATCGGTGAACCGGCCGACGCCGAGCACCGGCTTCTTCGCCACCTGCTTCACGAAGCGGGTCCAGGGCACCTGGTGGCCTTGGCTGTAGAAGCGCGACGGACCGGCATCCTCGCCCCACTCGGCGATGTCGCCCACATCGACGTCCCACAGATCGACCAGCGGGTCCGCCAGGCCGATGAATTTCATGCCGTCGCGCTCGATCTCCACCCCCGAATCGCCGTAGAGCGTATCGACGGCGAAGCGGGTTGCTATGGCGCAATCCTGCCCGACGGCGCGGCGCACCTTCTCCAGGGTCTCCAGCCAGAATCGCGCCCGGTTCTCGAGCGTGCCGCCGTACTTGTCCTTGCGCTTGTTGTAGTACGGAGACAAGAACTGGACCGGCAGATACGAGTGCGCGCCGTAGACGTAGACGATGTCGAACCCCGCGTCCCGCGATCTCTTCGCCGCATCGACGTAGTACTGCTGAACGGTGGCGATGTCGTCGAAGTCCATTTCCTTGCAGTAGGTGAGGGTCTCGAACTCGGAAGCGTATTGGCTCGGACCGCGTGGCGTCGCGCGCGACTCCATGCAGGGTGCGTGCGAGGCGCCATACCAGAGCTCGACGCCCGCGAGCGCACCGAACTTGTGAATGTGGTCGGTCATGGCGCGCAGGTTCCGCACGTCCCCCTCGTCCCAGATCCGTGCGCTCAGCCGGTGCGTATCGTCCGACTCGGGATGGATGGAGCAGTACTCGGTATTGATGCCGGCCCAGCCGCCTTCGGCTTTGAGCGAGCGGTGCGCCGCCTGAAATCCGGGCCGATCGGAGCCAGCGCCGATGCAATGCGGCACCTGATAGAACCGGTTGCGCAGCGTCTTCGGTCCGATCTTGATGGGCTGAAACAGAATATCGTGCTTGGGATCGCGCGCCATGGTCTTAATCCTCTAAATTTTTGCGTGGTGATCTTGTCGCGAAGGGGTTCCCCGGGGAGCGGCCATCGGAATTTAATAACATGCGAGTTACTGTAGTGCAAAACTAATTGCATGGTGCGTAAGTCGCCTGCCAAGCACCCCGCGGGCGCCTCGGCGCGCCTCAGGCGTCGTCAGCCGCGGGTCTCATACGGCGGGAAGCGCGCCATGGTCTCGAGATCGCCGAGCGCCTGATCGTTGCGCACGTACAGCTTGCTCGCCTCGCGGATCGGTTGGAAGTCCCAGGGCGTATGGCGTCCCTTGCGCAGTGCCCGATCCACCAGATGCCGGCGCCGCTGGCTCTCGAGGACGGCCGCATGGAGCGCCGGTAAGTTCCAGCGCCGCTCGACCTCGGCGCGCAACTCGCGCACGCGCTGCCCGTGGGCCGGTGCCTGCGCAAGATTCTCGAGCTCATCCGGATCCCCGGCCAAATCATAGAGTTGGTCGGGATCGGCCGGGGAATGCACGAATTTGAAGCGGCCCCGCTTGATCATCAGCAGCGGTGCGATGGCACCCTCCGCGAGGTATTCTCCGATCACCTCGTCCTTGCCTCGCGCGCCTTGAAGCTGCGCGGTCAGGCTCTCGCCGTCGATCGGCGTCACGCAATCGGCGGGCCGGCCGCCGGCGAGATCGATCAGCGTCGGCAATATGTCCACCAGCGAGGCGGAGTGCGCCACGCGGCGGGGCGAGAACCTCTGCGGTGCGTGCACGATGAGGGGAATCCGGCACGCCGGCTCGAAGAAATTCATCTTGTACCAGAGGCCGCGCTCGCCCCGCATGTCGCCGTGGTCGGCCAGCAGGAGCACGACCGTGTCGCCGCCGAAGCCCGCGTCCTCGAGTGCGCCGAGCAGCACGCCGACCTGATCATCGACGTAGGAGACCGCGCCGTAGTACGCGCGTCGCGCGTCGCGCACCTGCGCATCCGTCACGGGCTGAATGTCGAGTCCGCACACATGACGCAGCCGCCGCGAGTGAGGGTCGAGATCCTGAGGACTGAGTAGGACACGCGGCATGTCGATGTCGACCCCCTCGTAGCGGTTCCAGTAGCGCGAGGGGATCACGTAAGGGTCGTGCGGATGAGTCATCGATGCCACGAGGCAAAACGGACGCCGGTCGCGGCTGCGTGCCAGGTCGAAAATCTTTTGCCGGGCCTGGAACACCACTTCATCGTCGAAGTCGATCTGATTGGTGCGGGCGCAGGGGCCCGCCTGCGTCACCGAATCCATGGTGTGATACCAGCTGGGCCGCTCTTCGAACCGGCTCCAGTCCGGCGTCCATCCGAAATCCGCCGGATAGATGTCGGTGGTGAGCCGCTCCTCGAATCCATGCAGCTGATCCGCACCGCAGAAATGCATCTTGCCGCTGAGCGTCGTCTGGTAGCCGCCCGCGCGCAGGTAATGCGCGAACGTGGGCACTTGCGCGGGAAATTCCGCTGCATTGTCGTAGGCGCCGATCGCCGAGATCTGGCGGCCGGCGAGGAACGAGAAGCGGGAGGGCGCGCACAGCGGGCTGTTGCAATAGAACGAGTCGAAGACCACGCCGCCGGCGGCGAGGGCGTCGATGTGCGGTGTCCGCGCGATGCGGTTGCCGTAGGCGGGTAGCGCGTGCGCCGTCAATTGATCGGCCATCAGGATCAGGAAGTTGGGTCTCATCGGCGCGGGTCCTCCCGGTCTTTGCGTTTGATCGTCGACCGCGCCTTGCGGCGCAACGCGGTCAGCGTGGCCTTGTCCGTGAACGCCCGCGTTGGAATGGCGTGAAGGCCGCCGCTTTTCTGCTGAAAGAGGACGATGCGGCCATTTTCCTTGAAGGTCTTGAGCGCGGCCCAGGGTATTCTCTCCAGCATGGCGCCGAGCGGCTGGATGGTCACCCCGTCGTCATCCCAGATCGCAACGGTCGGCTGGCGCAGCGTGTCGTTGCGTTTGAACGCCGCGAGCGCCGCCTGGCGCACCTTGCTGATCTGAGTGACGCGAAATGCGGCGAGACACGCCGTCAACCCGATGACGAGCGGCCAAGGCGTCGCGCCCAAGCTCGAGGAGGAGACCGACAGCGCGACGAGTGCGATCAGCACCACCGCGAACAACGTGAACTCCACCCGCGGCCGCACGCCGATCGCGAGCAGGCGCGCCGATGCCACGTCCTCCGCATCCAGGGTGTATTCGATGGTCACCGGGGCCGGCCCTCACGGGTGCTTCGCCGCTTCCTGCGCCCGGTAAGCGACCCATGCCTGATCGATCAGATACGCGTGGATGTGCTCGACGTCCGCCTCGCTCAAGATGTCGTCGAACCGCTCCATGCCGGCCGCGCCCAGCACGCCGTGCAGCACGATGTCCTTGAACTCGGCGTGCAGGCCCGGGTTGAGCCGGCGCAGGTCCGGCGTCACGTTGATTCCGAGCGCATGGCAGCGGGAGCATTCCTCGACGAACTTCACTTCGCCCGCCTCGATGGCGGCTTTGTCCGCGGTTTGCTCCGGCGGCTTCTCGAAGGGCGTCTCGATGCGCGCAGGCGGCGTCGGTACCGCACCGCCGCCGAGCTTCAAGGCGAGGATGCGATTGACATTCTCGAATTTGACCATCGCGCTCGAGGGAGGGACCGGTCCTTCGGCGATACCCGTGCCGCCGTAGCCCACCTGCACGGCGACGTATTGCTCGCCGTTCACCTCGTAGGTGGTGGGCGCCGCCATGATGTGGCTGCCGGTGTTGATCACGCCGAGCACCTTCCCGGTGTCGGCCGCATACACCCACAGCCCGCCGCTTCCGCGGCCTTGAAATACGAGATTGCCGGCCGTGGACATGACGCCGCCGTCGTAACCGAGCATGCCGCTCGAGGTTTCGTCGCTCCCAGACGATCTTCTGCGCCACCGGGTCCCAGGCGCGAATCAGTTCCCGCACGAGCTTGACCTTGCGCTCCGCCGCGAGGCTCTTCAGCTCGGGCAGCGGACCGAACAGACGCTTCAAGTCGGCGGCATCGTAGGACTCGTCCGGGAAAATGCCATTGGTCGTGAAGAATCCGTCGAGGAACTTCACCGCGCCGCCATTGTGCGCGAGGTCGACCCAAACGGCCGGCGTGTCGCTCACGGGGATGTAGACGAGGTGCGTCTGCGCGCTCAAGGACATCGGGGTCCAGGTATGCGCGCCCGACCAGGCGGGATACACGTTCTTGGGCGAGGCGATCCAGTCCGATTGCGGCGTGGGCAGCGGACGGCCGGTCTTCATGTCGACTGCCGGAAGCCCAGTTGACGTAAGTGAAGGGCTTCGCCGAGAGCAGTGCGCCGTTCGCCCGGTCGAGCACGTAGAAGAAGCCGTTCTTGTTCGCCTGCATCAGTACGCGGCGCTCGGCACCGCCGATGTTCAGCTGCGTCAAGATCAGCTTCTGCGTGGCGTCGTAATCCCAATGATCGTTCGGCGTCGTCTGGTAGTACCACGCCATCCGGCCGGTGTCGGCGTGGAGCGCGATGATCGATGCGGTGTAGAGCCCGTCGAGTTTGGAATTGCCGAGCTGCCGAAGATCGTAGGGCGCGGCGTTCGCCGTGCCGAAATACACCAGGCGCAAGGCGGGATCGTAGGCGAAGCCGTCCCAGGCCGTGCCTCCGAGCTTGTATTGCGGATCGCGGTGCGCATCCCAGGTCTTCGCTGCCGCCTCGAGCGCCGGATCTCTCGAGCGGCTGGCCGGGCGCCGGCGGCACGGTGTAGAAGCGCCATTTGAAGACGCCGCTCGACAGGTCGTAAGCGGAGACATAGCCCCGCACGCCGCCGTGCCCCATGTCCGAGCCGCCGTTGCCGATAACCACCACGTTGCCGGCGATTTGCGGGGCGCCGGTGCTCGAGTAGGGGAGCCGATGGTCGACGATGGTGTCGACGACCCAGACCGGCCTGCCGGTGGCCGCATCGATCGCATGCAGCCGCCCGTCGCCCGACGCCACGTATACCTTGCCTTTCCACACCGCGACTCCGCGGTTGACGAGGTCGCAGCAGGGATTTCGCGCGGGGAACCAGTCGCCCTTCGGATCGTAGCGCCAGATCTCCTTGCCGCTCGCCGCGTCGAGCGCATAGACGTAGCCCCAGGTGCCGGAGGTGTACATGCGCCCGTCGACCACGATCGGCGTCGCTTCCTGGCCGCGTTGCGGGGATCCGAGGTCGTAACTCCAGGCGAATCCGAGCTTCTTCACGTTGCCGGCGTTGATCGTCGTCGAGGGGGGAGTAATAGCGTGCCGCCCTGATCGCGGCCGCCGGTGAACCAGTTCTGCGGCTCAGAGTCGGCGGCCGCGAGGCGCGCCTCGTCGACCGCGCCGGGCGGCTGAGCGGAGAGCGCCCGTGTGTGCGTCGCCGGCGCAACGCAGGCGATCAGCAGCAGCAGGCAGCAATATCGGTCGGTGCGCAGCGCGGGGCCACGAGGCCGGTCAGTGGATGGCAAGGCGTCTCTCCCTCTAGGAACAGCCGAAAGCTTAGCGGACATCCCGTGCGGCGAGGAATCGTTCGACGGTCGACCAACGGTCAGCCCACATCCTCGGGCGTGTTGTAAATGATGATCGAGAGCATCTTGATGGGCACTTTCTCCAGCCGCTCGGGACCGTGGGCCACATCGCCGTTGAACGTCAGCGTATCGCCGGGGCGCATCACGTAGGTATGCCGTCCATGGCGGTAGTGCAGGATTCCGGTCAGCAGGTGGATGAACTCGATGCCGGGATGCTGAAAGCCGGGAAACACCTCGCTGCGGTCGTTGAGGGTGACCAGGAACGGCTCGAACACCTTGCGGGGACCGCGCTGCGCGGCGAGCAGATGGTAGGTATGGCCGCGGCGGGTGCCGCTGCGCACCGTCTCGAGGCCCTCGCCGGCACGGATCAGCTGCGCGCCGCCGTCGTCGGTGCCGACCCGCTGCATCAGCATCGAGGCGGTGACTCCGAGAGACTGGGCGAGCGCCACGATGGTCTCGAGGCTCGGCGAGACTCGGCCGGTCTCGAGCCGGCTCAGCATGGCGCTCGAGATATTTGCGCGCCGCGCCACATCGGCCAGCGTGAGATTTTGACTCTCGCGCAATCGGCGTGCGGTGCGCCCGAGATCCAGGGCCGGATTGTCCCTGCGATCCGCCTTCCGCTTCGCGCCGCCGGCCCCTCACGGGCTCGCCTTGCGCATTACGCAAATTAGGTTGCTCCACAGTTAAAATTCGTGCTTATATTCGCACATAGAGCCCGGCTACACGAGACCTCGCCGATCCCCGCATGCTCCATCGCGCTCATCGTTACGGCCTTCCGCCGTGCTCTTCAGATCATCGACGGCCGCATCACGGTGCGCAATACCAATCAATCGAACAATCTCACCCCCAAGGGCGTGCAGCATGAATCGTGAACAGGCTCTGAGAGTTTTGCGCCGAACACGGCATCCGCTACGTGCTCGCGCAGTTCGTCGACATTCACGGCGTCGGCCAAGGCCAAATCGGTCCCGATCGAGCATCTCGACATGGTGCTGACGGACGGGGCCGGATTCGCGGCATTCGCGGTGTGGGGACTCGGTATCGGTCCCGAGGGCCCCGACTACATGGCGGTGGGAGATCTGTCGACGCTGTCCGAGATTCCCTGGATGCCGGGATACGCGCGCATCATCTGCAACGGCGTCGTCAATCGCAAGGCGTATCCGTATTGCTCGCGCGTCGCCCTGAAGGCGCAGACCCAGCGGCTGGAGGATCGGGGTCTCACCATGTTCACCGGCATCGAGCCGGAGTTCATGCTGCTCGCGCGCCGTGCCGACGGCACTTTGGGGCCGGCGGATGTCACCGACGATCTCGACAAGCCCTGCTACGACTACAAGGGCCTGTACCGCACGCGCGAGGCGCTGGATGAGATGGTGGAGGGGCTGCGCGCGGTCGGAATCGACGTGTATCAGATCGATCACGAGGACGGCAACGGACAGTTCGAGATCAATTTCACCTATGCCGACGCGCTGAAATCCGCGGACAACTTCACCTTCGTCAAGATGGCCGCGAGCGAGATCGCGCACAAGCACGGCATGATCGCGACGTTCATGCCGAAGCCTTTCTCGAATCGAACCGGGAGCGGCGCGCACTTTCACGTCTCGCTCGGATCGGGTTCGCAGAAGAACGCCTTTCACGATCCGAACGACAAGTCGGGCATGGGCCTGTCGCCGCTCGGCGTATCATTTCCTCGGCGGCGTGCTCGCGCACGCGCGCGCGCTCTGCGCCATTGCGGCGCCGACCGTCAATTCCTACAAGCGTCTGGTGGTGGGCCGCTCGTTATCGGGCGCGACGTGGGCGCCTGCGTACATCGCCTACGGCGACAACAACCGCACCGCCTGTGTGCGGGTGCCTTATGGCCGCCTCGAAGTGCGGCTTCCGGATTCGGGATGCAATCCGTATCTGGTCTCCGCGGCACTGATCGCAGCCGGGCTCGACGGCATCGACCGCAAGCTCGACCCCGGACCGGCGCAGAACCTCAATCTTTACGAGCTGTCGCCCGGGAGCTCGCCGACAAGGGCATCGGGCTCCTGCCGCAGTCCCTTGCCGAGGCGCTCGATGCGCTCGAGCGCGACGAGGTGGTCATGAACGGCTTGGGGCAAGGGCTCGCGCGCGAATTCATCCGGCTGAAGCGCATGGAATGGACCGAGTATTCGCGCCACGTGTCGGAGTGGGAGACGCGCCGCTATCTCGAATTCTTCTGATTCCACCGTCGAGGACAGTCCAATGTGCGGAATCGTAGGTCTGCTTGATCAAGAAAGAGGAGCTGCGCGACCGGCTGGGCGCACTGATGGTGCCGATGCTCGTCGGCATGACCGACCGCGGTCCCGATTCCGCCGGCCTCGCCGTATACACGCCGCCGTCGTCGGCGGAGGAGCGCAAGCTGAGCCTGTACAGCGGCGAGCACGCGGTCGATTTCAAGCAGCTGCTCGCAGGATATTCGCGCCGAGGTGGATGGCGTACAGAGCATCGCCGCTCAAGGGCAATCATGCGGTGCTCATCACCCGGGGCGATCCCGACGAGGCGGCGGACTGGGTCTCACGCCGTGCCCCCGACGTCGCCGTGCTTTCGGTGGGCCGCTCGATCGATCTGTACAAGGATGTCGGCGCGCCCGCCGACATCGCGCGCCGCTATCGATTCGAGGATCTCGAGGGCACGCACCTGGTCGCGCACACGCGCATGGCCACCGAGTCCGCGGTCACACCGGCGCATGCGCACCCGTTCACGGCGGGCCGGGATTTCTGCCTGGTGCACAACGGCTCGCTTTCCAATCCGCATTTGGTGCGCAAGCGGCTCGAGCCGCTCGGCATCAAGTTCGAGACCGACAACGACACCGAAGCGGCCTGCCGCTTCTTCGAGTGGCGGCTTCGCGAGGGCGACGACCTCGAGACGGCGGTCGAGCGGGGATTCAGCGTGCTCGACGGCTTCTACACGTTCCTGATGGGCACCGAGACAGGAGCTGCTCATCGTGCGCGATGCGTTCGCCTGCAAGCCGGCCGTCGTCGCCGAGAGCGACGACTACGTCGCCATCGCATCGGAGTTCCGCTCGCTCGCGCACCTGCCGGACATCGCGAACGCCTCGCTGTTCGAGCCCAAGCCGGAGGAAATCTACAGATGGCGAATTTGAAGCCGGTGCCGGCAAGCGCGCGAATTCGACCTCGCGCGGGACACGCTGCGCGAGCTCAATCTGTTCCTGCACAAGCAGGCCGTCCCCGACGGCGTGTCGCAGATCGGCGTGCACAATCCGGACGGCGCGCATTCCATCGCCTGCGGCCTCGACGCCGAGCTCGACGTGCACATTCACGGCCACGTGGGCTATTACGTCGCCGGCATGAACAAGCATGCCCGGTGACGGTGCACGGCAATGCGGGCCCGGGAGCCGCCGAGAACATGATGTCGGGCCGCGTGCACGTCAAGGGATTCGCCTCCGTCGCCGCCGGCGCCTCGGCGCACGGCGGACTGCTCATCGTCGACGGCGATGCCTCCTTGCGCTGCGGAATCTCGCTCAAGGGCGCCGACATCGTGGTGGGCGGCAGCGTCGGGAGCTTTTCGGCATTCATGGCCCAGGCCGGCCGAATGGTCATCTGCGGCGATGCCGGAGATGCGCTCGGGCGACTCGCTCTACGAGGCAGTCATCTATGTGCGCGGCAAGGTGCGATCGCTCGGCGCCGACGCGCGCTTCGAGCCGATGAGCGAGGCGGACCGATCGGCGGTGAGGACCCTGCTGGCCGCCGCCGGGCGCACGCACGACCCGCGGCGAATTCAAGCGCGTGGCTTCGGCGAAGAGCCTGTATCACTGGCATGCCGAAGCCGACCAGGAGTACTGAGCGATGCCAGCGGCATGCCTCAGCGCGGAGCGAACTCGGCGGAGAGTCGCCGTTCGACCGCGCGACCATCGATTACATCCAGCGCGCGGCGGCGAGCGGTCTGTACGAGATTCGCGGCCTCGGCGCCAAGCGCCGGGTGCCGAGCTTCGACGATCTGCTGTTCCTCGCGGCCTCGCTGTCGCGTTATCCGCTGGAGGGCTACCGCGAGCGCTGCGCGACCAAGACCGTGCTCGGGACCCGCTTCGCCTCGCGTCCCATCGAGCTCGCGCATCCCGATGACCATCGCCGGCATGAGCTTCGGGGCGCTGTCGGCCAGGGTCAAGGAGGCGCTCGGCCGCGCGGCCACCGAGCTCGGGCACCTCGACCACGACCGGCGATGGCGGCATGACCGAGCGAGGAGAGGAATTCCTCGAAGACCCTGGTCTACCAATGCCTGCCGTCGCGCTACGGGTTCAATCCGGACGATGTGCGCCGCGCCGATGCGATCGAGATCGTCATCGGTCAAGGCGCAAAGCCCGGCGGCGGCGGCATGCTGCTCGGCCAGAAAGTGAATCCGCGCGTCGCGCGCATGCGCACCCTTCCCGAGGGCGTCGATCAGCGCTCCGCCTCGCGCCACCCCGATTGGACCGGCCCCGACGACCTGGTCATCAAGATCAAGGAACTGCGGGAGATCACGGACTGGGAGAAGCCGATCTACGTGAAGATCGGCGCGACTCGCGTATTCAACGACGTGAAGCTCGCGGTGCACGCGGGTGCGGATGTGATCGTGGTCGACGGCATGCAGGGCGGCACCGCCGCGACGCAGACCGTGTTCATCGAGCACGTCGGCATCCCGACGCTGGCGGCGCTGCGTCAGGCGGTCGAGGCGCTCGACGATCTCAACATGCGCGGCGCCGTGCAGCTCGTGATCTCGGGCGGGATCCGCAGCGGCGCGGACGTCGCCAAGGCGCTCGCCATGGGGGCCGACGCCGTGGCGATCGGGCAGGGCGTGCTGATCGCGCTCGGCTGCAACAGCGAGACCTATGTGGCCGGCGGCGAGCATGTCTCGGCAGTGGCCGATTACGAACGCTTGGGGACCGCCCCCGGCTTCTGTCATCATTGCCACACGGGCCGGTGTCCCGTGGGCATCACCACCCAGGACGCCGAGCTCGAGCTGCGGCTCGAGCCGGCGGCGGGCGCAAAGCGGCTCAGGAACTATCTGAAGACCTTGACCATGGAGCTCACCACGATCGCGCGCGCGTGCGGCAAACAGGACGTGCATCATCTCGAGCGCGAGGACCTGGTGGCGCTGACGGTCGAAGCGGCAGCGATGGCCGGCGTGCCCCTCGCGGGGACCTCCTGGATACCGGGCTCCGGTTCCAGATGATTCTGAGCATCGAAGAGCTGCGCGCGCTCGCCAAACGCCGCATTCCGCGCGCGATCTTCGACTATGCGGACGGGGGTTCGTACCACGAGAGCACACTGCGCGCCAATGCGGCTGATCTCGACGCGCTGTCTTTCCGTCCGCGCGTCATGGTGGATGTGTCGGGCATCAGCCTCAAGAGCACGCTCGCGGGAAGCGAGGTCGCGATGCCGCTGGCCATCGCACCCACGGGTCTGTGCGGTCTTTACCATGCCGACGGAGAGATTCTAGGCGCACGCGCGGCTGCGGCGTTCGGCATTCCGTTCTGCCTCAGCACGATGTCGATCTGCTCGATCGAGGATGTGGCTGCGGCGACGGACAAGCCGTTCTGGTTTCAGCAATATCTGATGCGCGATCGCGGATTCAATCAAGCGTTGATCGAGCGCGCGCTCGCCGCCCGCTGTTCGGCGCTCGTGCTCACGCTGGATCTGCAGATCCTGGCCGAGCGGCGGCGCGACGCTCGCAATGGCTTGTCGATCCCGCCGCGGCTCACGCTGCGAAATGCGTGGGGCATAGCGAGCAGGCCTGCCTGGGCTTTGAAGGTGATGTTCGGCAAGCGGCGCAATTTCGGCAATCTGGTCGGACACATCGGCGGTGCCGGCGGCGTAGCCACGCTCGCGCAGTGGACGCACTCGCAGTTCGACCCCACCGCGAACTGGCGCGACGTGGAGTGGGTGCGGAGCCGCTGGCCCGGCCGATTGATCTTGAAGGGCGTGATGGATGCGCAGGACGCGCGCTTTGCGCTCGCCGCGGGCGCCGACGCCGTGGTGGTCTCCAACCACGGCGGCCGCCAGCTCGACGGCGCGCCGTCCTCCATCTCCGTGCTGCCGGAGATCGTCGCCGCCATCGATGGCCGGTGCGAAGTCCTGTTCGATGGCGGCATTCGATCGGGCCAGGATCTGGCAAAGGCTCTCGCGCTCGGCGCGCGCGGCGGATTGATCGGCAAGACATTCCTGTTCGCGCTGGCGGCTGCCGGCCAAGCCGGCGTGACGCGCGCGCTCGAGATCATCCGCGATGAGCTCAAAGTGACGCTCGCGCTCACGGGGACGACCGATGTGACCGCCTGCGGACCGCACATGCTGCGAATGCGCTAGCGCCTACGAAGCCAGCGTGTTCTCCAGGGAAGCCACGCGGACAGGTTCACGCTCCCCGAGTCAATCAGACGAGGAACCGAGGGGCCCCGGTTTTCTGGGCCACCGCCGCTGCAGCGCACTAATCCCCCGGCCGATGATGAACCCAACGATCGCGAGATTTAAATAGAACCTCAGTCGGCTCGGCATTCGACCCCCACAGTAGCTTGCGATTCGATCCTGAGGCCGGCCTGCGGCCGCGCCAATTCCCGGCGCCAGATGTCCTTCGTCAGACAGAAGCCTAATCGGTGTCGGGGCGACGCCTGAGCGGACGCCGCGGCTGTAGGTCTCGGACTATGCCGCTGCGGCCGAATTCCGATGCCTTGGACACGCTTGCCTACGCGCGGATGCGCCGCGAGCCGAGGGCGAAGGCCAGGCGGCGGCAGCAAGATGCAGGCTTGTGAAACCAACGGGCGGGTGACATTCCATGAACGGCGAGAAAAGCGACGATGGCGCGGCGCGCGCCTCCACCGACGAGGCGATCGGCCGACCCGCCGATTGGAGGGAGGGGCGCTACCAGCAAAAGGGGGCGAGGGTAGACCAGTCGGTCAACAAGCCCTCGCAGACCGACGATGAGCCGCATGACACGGTCGGCACTCAGACGCCGCCTTCCACCGGAAAGGCCAACGCGCCGAAGAATCCGGATCCAGCCACCGAGAAGCCGGTGACCCGGCGGGACTACGAGTAACGCCCGGCGGGTCTACGATCTACGCAGGAGTCGGGCGATGCAAACCAAGGTTCGTGAGCTGGCTGTGGTGACCGGCGCTTCGACCGGCATCGGATTCGAGCTGGCGCGGCTGTGCGCCAAAGCCAATTACGATGTGATCATCGCGGCGGATGAACCGGTCATCGGGGAAGCCGCGGCCGATCTTGCCGCCACGGGCGCATTGGTGATACCGGTGCAGTGTGACCTCTCGACCGCCGATGGCGTCAGCGATCTCATTGCCGAGATCGACCGTACGGGACGTCCGGTGCAGGCGCTTCTCGCGAACGCCGGGCGCGGGCTTGGCAAGGCGTTTCTCGACCAGGACATCGACGAGGCGCTCAAGGTGGTGCACACCAACCTCGACGGTACGCTGCGCCTCCTGCACGATGTGGGGCGCGGCATGCGTAACCGCGGCCGGGGACGAATTCTGATCACCGGCTCGATCGCCGGAGCCGGCACGTTCCAAGCGGTCTACAACGGCACGAAGGCCTTTCTGGACTCGTTCTCCGTCGCACTCAGCAACGAGCTGAAGGAGACGGGTGTGACCGTGACCTGCCTGCTGCCGAACACGCTCGATACCAAGGTCGGAACCGAGGAGAAGATGGATGCGGCGGAGGTCGCCAAAATCGGCTTCGACGCGATGATGCGCGGTGAGGTGAGCGTGGTGGCGGGGTTTGCGAACAAGATTCGCGCCGCCGCCGCTCACGTCGTCCCCGACAGCGTGCTCGCGAAAATGCATCGCAAGCAGGCCGCGCCGGGAACGGCAAAGCAGTAGGGGCGTCAAATCATCGGCAGCGGCCGCGGCTTGCCGAGGGGAAAGGCGGCCTCGATGCGCGCGATGTCGGCATCCGTCAACCGCACATCCCCCGCACCGGCATTCGCCCGCGTGTGCTCGTGACTCGCCGCTTTCGGAATGACGAACACCGCCGGATCGCGCAGTAAAAACGCCAACGCCACCTGCCGAGCGGTAACCGCGTGGGCCGCCGCAATTTCGCGCAGCACGCGTCCCTGACGACTCGTCGGATCCTCGAACAGGGCGCGGGACTCGCCGAACGGCGTATAGGCAACCACCGCGGTGCCGCGCTCCCGGCACCACGGCAGGACGGTATGCTCGATGGCGCGCTCCTTGAGGTGATAGAGCACCTGATTGCAGCGGGGGTGGCCCGCGCCGCTGATGGCGACTACCTCCTCGAGGTCGGCGACGTCGAAATTGCTCACGCCCCAGGAGCGGATCTTGCCCTGCGCGCGAAGCTCCTCGAAGGCCGCGATCGTGTCTTCGAGCGGGTGAGCTCCGCGCCAATGAAGGAGGTAGCAGTCCAGTCGGTCGGTCTTCAACCGAGCGAGTGATTTCTCGCATGCGGCGATGGTGCCGCGCCGGGAGGCATTCGAGGGCAGCACCTTCGACACCAGGAAGACCTCATCGCGGCGGCCCGCGATGGCCCGGCCGGCAAGCGTCTCGGCCTCGCCGGCACCGTACATCTCCGCGGTATCGATATGGGTCATGCCGAGGTCGAGACCCACGCGCAAGGCCTCGACCGCCTCGCGCGGGGATTGCTCCGCGTTCCACGTGCCCTGACCGATGACGGGGACCGGGACGCCCTTGAGACCGAATGGGCGCCGCTCGATGCTCACGGCAGCCGGCGCGTCATGCGCAGGGCCGGCTCGCGTCCCTGGTAATAGCCCGGGACCACGTTGAGCGATTGAAATCCCAGGCGCTCGTAAAAGCCGCGGGCCGCGCCGTTGGCCGCACGCAGCTCGAGATCGATGCGAAAGATTCCGGCCTCGATGGCGCTTCGCGACAGCCACCCAATGAGCTGTCGGCCGAGACCCTGGCGGCGATGCTCCTCGGCGACCGCCAGAAGATTGAGGTGGGCCAGTTCGTCCCCGAAATGCATGATGGCGAACGCCGTGACTTTGGGCTCGCGCCGGGCGACCAGCGCGCAGCAGTCGCGCCCCAGAATCGCCCGACGCACACGCGCGTGAGTCCAGGACCAATCGAGTCCGTGCTCGATCAGATCACGAGACATCTCCGCGATCTCCTTCGCGTCGGATTCGCGGGCGAGGCCCAGCACCGCGAGCTCGGACATCATTCCTCCTTTGCGGAACCGCCCGGTTGCGTCGGCGTCGCGAGCATCACCGGCTGCGGTACCGGTCCGTGGCCGACACCAGCTCGTGAACGTTGCCCGGTTCGAACGCCGAATGGCCGGCGTCGGGGACGATGCGCAGATCCGCCTCGGGCCACGCGCGATGCAAATCCCACGCGCTGGTCGCCGGGCAAACCACATCGTAGCGTCCTTGCACGATGGTCGCCGGGACGCGGCGAATGCGGGGCACGTCGTCGAGCAACTGCGTCTCGCTGCGCAGAAAGCCGCGGTTCACGAAGTAGTGGCACTCGATGCGCGCCACGGCCAGTGCGAATTGATCCTCGCTCCACTTGCGAATGTTGTCGAGGTTGCTGTGCAGAAAGCTGGTGGAGGCCTCCCACACCGACCACGCCCGCGCAGCCTCCAGGGCCGCGCGCTGATCCGTGCCCGTGAGGCGCTGATGATAGGCGCGCAAATAGTCGTCGCGCTCGTCGAGGGGGATCACGTCCCGGTAGGCTTCCCAGCAGTCGGGGAATATTTCTGACGCCCCGTGCTGATACAGCCACCGGATTTCGGAGTAGCGCAGCAAGAAAATACCGCGCAGCACGAGCTCCGTGACCCGCTCGGGATGCGCCTCGGCGTAGGCGAGCGCGAGCGTCGAACCCCACGAACCGCCGAACACCAACCAGCGCTCGATGCCGAGGTGCTTGCGCAGACGCTCGATGTCTGCGACCAGATGCCAGGTGGTGTTCTCGATGAGGCTTGCACTCGGACGACTGCGTCCGCAGCCTCGCTGGTCGAAGACGACGATGCGGTAGTGACGCGGATCGAAGAATTGGCGGGCGCGCCGGTCGGAGCCGGCGCCCGGACCACCATGCAGGAACACCGCAGGCTTGCCCGCGGGATTGCCGGATTCCTCGTAGTAGAGCTCGTGCACGTCGGAGACGCGCAGATATCCTTGATTGAAGGGCTCGATGGGCGGGTAGAGCTCACGCCGGGCCGTGCCCGCCCCGGCGCGCGCCGCGATCGGGGAAGCGCTCGCGGCGGCGCGGGGTCTCGCGGAACGGGTCTTGGGCTTCGGCGGCCTCGCCTTGGGGGAAGCAGCCTTCGGCGCGGCGCGCTTGGGCACGCTCGACTTCGCGGCGGTCGTCCTGGCCGGGGTGCGCAACGCCCGGGCCTCGGTGCGAGTGGCCTTGCGCGGTGCCGCTTTTTTCTTCTTGATCACGATGGTTCCTTCGATTCGGGTGCTCGCTGGACCAAAGGGCCCAGGGACTTGCCGCCGAGCAGATGTAAATGCAAGTGACAAACCTCTTGGCCGCTGTCCGGGTTGCAGTTGATGATGAGGCGGTAACCGCTCTTCGCCACGCCGTACTTTCGCGCGAGATCGCGCGCGACGATAACCATATGACCGATCAGCGATTCATCGTCGTCGGCGATGTCGTCCGTGGTCGCAATGGGCTTCATCGGCACGATGAGGACGTGCACGGGGGCGGCGGGTCGAATATCCAGAAACGCGATGACCCGCGAATCGCGGAAAACGATCGTCGCGGGCAGCTCCCCGGCGATGATTTTCTCGAAAAGGGTGGGCATTTTGAAAACGCCTCGGATGCCATGAAACCAATAAGACTAGCAGGAATCCTCGGTTTTCCATTAATGCAATGCACAATTTGTCGGCCGCGACCGGGTCTTCGGCCCTGGCCGTGGTATGCGAACCGCCTCCCAGTCTTGAGCCTGCCGAATGGTAATGGGAACGATTCTCATATACACTTGCATTCATGAGCTCGATACAGGCAGTCGCCGAAAGGGCGGAGGTGAAGCTCGCCGATCTCGCGACGGGCACCGTCGCGCGCGTGGTGTCGGTGCACCCCGGCGATGGGACCGCGCCCTCGGAGTTGGGGCGGCGGTTGGCCGAGCTCGGTTTCCTTCCGGGCGAGGCGGTGCGCATCGTCGCACGCGGTTTCCTGTCGCGCGAGCCGATCGCGGTCCGGGTTGGGACCGGCACCTTCGCGCTGCGGCTGTTCGAGGCTGCTTGCGTCCGCGTTTGCCCGGAGCAGACGATACCCGTATAGGGCCATGGACGCCCTCTCTCGTCCGCACCCGAGTCCCCTCGTTGCCCTGGTCGGCAATCCCAACTGCGGAAAGACCGCGCTCTTCAACGTCCTTACCGGCAGCCGCCAGAAGGTCGCCAATTACGCCGGCGTCACGGTCGAGCGCAAGGAGGGCCTGCTGCAGACCCCTTCCGGGCGGCGGGTGCGTGTGCTCGACCTGCCTGGAGCCTACAGCCTCGATCCGCTGACGCCCGATGAGCAAGTAACGGCGGATGTGCTGCTCGGACGGCGTGCCGGCGAGAACGCTCCGGATTTCGTGGTTTGCGTCACTGACGCCACCAATCTGCGTCAGAACTTGCGCCTGGTCTTGAGTCTCAAACGCCTCGGCCTGCCCATGGTCGTGGCGCTCAACATGACCGATATCGCCCGCCGCAAGGGCATCCTGGTCGATGCACGCAAGCTCGAGCGCGAGCTCGGAGTGCCGGTCGTCGAAACCGTCGGCGTCAAGGCCTCCGGTGCGAAGGCGCTCGTCGAGGTGCTCGATGCGTCGGCGCTTCCGACACCCCTCGCCCCGCTGATGCCTCGCGCGGAGTGGCACCAGCCGAGCGCATCCGATCTCGAGCACGATCAAGCCGAAGTGCGTCGAATTCTCGGTGTCGCGGTCGGCGGTCGCGTCGAGGGCGTGACCCTGAGCGACCGGGTCGATGCGGTGGTGCTGCATCCGGTGGCGGGTCCGCTGCTGCTTGCGTTGATCCTGTTCCTGGTCTTTCAGGCGGTTTTTGCCTGGGCGCAGGTGCCGATGGACGCAATCAAGACCGGCGTCGGCGCCTTCGGCGGCTGGGTCGGGAGCGTCATGCCGCCGAGCCTGCTCAGGGGATTGCTCGTGGACGGCGTCATCGCGGGGGTGGGGAGCGTGCTCGTCTTCCTGCCGCAGATCATCATCTTGTTCTTCTTCATCCTGGTCCTCGAGGATTCCGGATACTTGCCGCGCGCCGCCTTTCTGCTGGATCGAATCATGGGCAGCGTCGGTTTGTCCGGCCGCGCGTTCATCCCGCTCCTGTCGAGCTTTGCCTGCGCCATTCCAGGCATCATGGCGACGCGCACCATTCAAAATCCGCGCGACCGCCTGGCCACGATCATGATCGCGCCTCTGATGACCTGCTCGGCCCGCCTGCCGGTCTATGCGCTGATCATCGGGGCCTTCGTTCCGCGCCGCACGCTCGGGCCGGGACTCGAACTGCAGGGGATCGTGCTGTTCGCGCTGTACATCGTCGGCGTGCTTTCCGCGATGGCGGTCGCTTATGTTCTGAAGCGCATGGGATCGGGCAAGCGATTTCAGTTCTTGATGCTCGAGCTGCCCGCCTATCACTGGCCGAATGCCCGCAACCTCGCGATCGGCCTGTGGCAGCGCGTGGAGATCTTCCTGAGCCGCGTCGGCACCATCATTCTCGCGCTGATGGTCATTCTCTGGGCATTGAGCTCTTTTCCGGCGCCGCCGCCGGGAGCGACGGGACCGGCGATCCATTACAGCATCGCCGGCCATCTCGGCGCCTGGCTCGCGGTGCTGTTCGCTCCGATCGGCTTCAACTGGCAGATCTCGATCGCGCTCGTCCCGGGGCTCGCCGCCCGCGAAGTGGCGGTTGGTGCGCTCGGCACGGTCTATGCGCTATCCGCGACAGGGTCGGACATGAGCGGTGCCCTCACGCCGCTCATCGCGCAATCCTGGAGCTTGCCGACCGCGCTGTCGCTGCTCGCCTGGTACGTGTTCGCCCCGCAGTGCCTCTCGACGCTCGCGACGGTCAAGCGCGAGACGAATTCCTGGCGCTATCCGCTGATCATGGCCGGCTACATGTTTGCGCTCGCCTACTTCGCATCCTTCATCACCTATCGGGCGGCGCTCGCCTTGTCGGCGTCATGAGCCCGCTGCTCGACGATCTGCTGATCGGGATCGCGCTGGCCGCAAGCGTGGGCTATGCGCTTTTTTCACTCGGGCCGGTGTCGTTGCGCCGGCGCATGCGCGCGGCGCTCGCCGCCCTTGCGGCGCGCCTGCACCTCGACGCGATCGCGCGGCGGTTGCGCGATGCCGGTGCGGGCGGCTGCGGCGGCTGCGGCAGCTGCCCGACCGAGTCCGATAAGGCGCCGGCGAGTCCCCCCGAGATTCGAGTGCCGGCAGGCAACATCGGCCGGCGCCGCCGTTAGGGCCTCCGGATTCGGCGTCCCCTCACTCGCCCGAGAAGTTTGGGGCGCGCTTGGCGCGGAACGCGAGCACCCCTTCCGTGAAGTCCTTGGTATCGGCAAGCTCCGCTTGCAATGCCGCCTCGAGCGCGAGCTGATCGGCGAGGCGAGTCGCCGGCTGCTCATTGAAGACCTGTTTGATGCGCTTGAACGCCTGTGTCGGGCCGAGCGCCAGGCGGCGTACCAGGCTCGCCGCCTGCGGCATGAGATCTTCATTGTCGACACAGCGCCAGATCAGTCCCCAGCGCTCGGCTTCGGAGGCCGACAACGGCTCGCCGAGAAAGGCGAGCGCTTTGGCGCGTGCGGTGCCGATCAGTCGCGGCATGTAGAAGCTCGAGCCGAGATCGGGCATCAGGCCGAGCTTCGGCGCAAACAGCTGCACGAACGTCGCCGAGTGCGCAGCGAGGACGATGTCGCCGACCAGCGCGAGGCTCATGCCGGCCCCGGCTGCGATGCCGTTGACCGCCACCACCACGGGCACGGGCAGCTCATACCATGCGCTCACCATCGGATTGAAGCGCTCGCGCAAGCTTGCGCCGACGAGCTCGCCGAGCGTGCGCTCCGGCGTGTCCAAAAAATCGTCCGTCATGAGATCGGCGCCGGAGCTGAAGGCTCGCCCCGATGCACTGAGCAGCACGGCGCGAATCGCGCCGTGCGCGGCGATGCGCTCCGCTGCGGCCCGCAGCTCGTCGACCATTTCTCCATTCAGCGCGTTGAGCCGCTCGGGCCGGTTGAGCGTGACGTGGGCGATGCCCTCCTGTTCCAAGAATGTCAGCGCCCTGAATTCCATATGACACCGTCCTGGGCCGATGGGGCAAGTGTACCGCACGCCGCAGTCGGTCATAATGGCTGCGGGTTTTACCGCGTGAGCCGACATAATGCCCTTGCCCGCCCTGCTTGAGAATCGACTGAGGTTGCCGATCGTGGGCGCGCCGATGTTCATCGTGTCCTCGCCCGCTTTGGTGCTGGCGCAATGCAAGGCGGGCATCGTCGGTTCTTTTCCGGCGCTGAACGCCCGCCCCGCATCGCAGCTCGAGGACTGGCTGAGCGAGATCACGGAGACCTTGGCATCCGCACGGCGGGCGGACCCTTCAGCGAAAATCGCGCCCTTTGCGGTCAACCAGATCGTCCACACGAGCAACGACCGCCTGGAGCATGACCTCGCCGCGTGCGTCAAGCATCGGGTGCCGATCATCATCACGAGCTTGCGGCCGCCCGCGGAAGTGGTGAGCGCCGTGCATGCCTACGGCGGCATCGTTCTTCACGACGTGATAAACCGGCGGCACGCCGAGAAAGCGGCGGAGCAGGGCGTCGACGGCATCATCGCGGTGGCGGCGGGCGCGGGCGGCCACGCGGGCGTGCTGAGTCCCTTCGCGCTGGTGAAGCAGATTCGCGAGGTCTATGCGGGCACCATCATTCTCGCCGGCGCGATGAGCACCGGCGCGGACGTGCTCGCGGCGCAGGTGATGGGGGCGGATCTGGCCTATCTCGGCACGCGTTTCATCGCGACGCAGGAGGCCAATGCACCGCAGGAGTACAAGCAGATGCTGATCGACAGCGACGCGGAGGACATCGTCTACACCGCGCTGTTCAGCGGGGTCGCGGCGAACTTCCTGCGCGACAGCGTGCGGCGCACGGGACTCGATCCGGACAATCTTCCCCCCGCGGATAAAGCCAAGTTGAGCTTCGCTTCGGCGAGCAGCGAGTTCAAGGCGTGGCGGGATGTCTGGAGCGCCGGCCAGAGCGTCAGCGGCGTCCGCGACGTGTTGCCGGTGAGCACGCTCGTCGAGCGCATGGCCGGCGAGTACGAGAAGGCGCGCGCGCGGCTCGCGCCCCCGACGGCGTAAGGTCACGAACTGCTTTGCGTCTCGAATCCGACCAACTCCCCGCCGCCCTCGCCCGAGGACTCGCACCGATTTACCTCATCTCGGGCGACGAGCCGCTCACGGCGGGGGAGGCGGCCGATGCGGTGCGCGCCTGCGCACGCAAGGCGGGCTTCACGGAACGCATCGTGTTCTCCGTCGATCGCTCATTCGCCTGGGACGAGCTGCGCCAGGCCGCCCAGGAGATGTCCCTGTTCGCCGAGCGTCGCGTGATCGAGCTTCGCATGCCGAGCGGCAAGCCCGACAAAGGCGCAGCGCTGCTCGCGGCGCTCGCCGAGGCGCCGCCGCCCGATGTGCTGTTGCTGCTGCTCACGGGAAAGCTGGATGCGAAGACCGGCGACTCTGCGTGGGTCCGCGCCATCGAGCGTGCGGGAGCCTGGGTCCGGGTGTGGCCCGTGAGCCGCGCCGCACTGCCGGGCTGGCTGGAGAGCCGCGCGCGCGCGCTCGGAGTGAGACTCGAGCCGGGCGTTGCACAATCGATCGCCGATCGCGTCGAAGGAAATTTGCTGGCCGCCAAGCAGGAGCTCGACATGCTGGCGCTGCTCGCGAACGGCGCGCCAATCGATTTGAGCTCGGCGATGCGCGCAATCGGCGACAATGCCCGCTACGACGTGCTGCAGCTCGGTGAAGCGGCTGCGGCGGGCGATGCGGCGCGCGCGCTCCGGGTGCTCACGGGGCTGCGCAACGAGGGCGTCGAGCCGGCGCTCATTTTGTGGGCGCTGCTGCGTGAGCTGCGCGGCATGTACCAAGCCCGCGAGGCGCAACGCCTGGGATCGCGGCCGGGCTTTCGCGCTTGGAACCAGGCGGCGCGGCCCTCGCAAAGCGCGCTCGGACGCTTGCACAAAGTGCCGCTCGAGCGGCTGCTCGCGCAAGCCTCGCGGACGGATCGCATCATCAAGGGTCTCGCCCTCGGCGATGCCTGGTCGGCCATCACGGCGCTTGCGGCGGAGCTCGCCGGCGCTTTGCAAGGCACCCGAGATTCAGGCAGGGTAGCCCTATGAACCCGATGGGCATATTTGGCGGCACCTTCGATCCGATTCACTACGCGCACCTGCGCACGGCCTTCGAGCTGCAGCAAGCACTGCGCCTGAAGGAGATCCGGTTCTTGCCGGCGGGCAATCCGCCGCACCGCGACCAGCCGGTCGCCGATGCACAGCTGCGGCTCAAGATGGTGGAGCTTGCGACCGCCGGCCAACCGGGGTTCGTCGTCGACGATCGCGAGGTGCGCAAGGAAGGGCCTTCCTACTCGGTCGAGACGCTTGGGGAGCTGCGCCACGAGTATCCCGACCGGAGCCTGTGCCTCATCGTCGGCATGGATGCATTCCTGAGCCTGCCCAAGTGGCATCAGTGGCGCGAGCTCCTGCAGCTCGCGCACCTGGTGGTCGCGCATCGCCCCGGGTGGCGGGCTCCCGGGATGGGGCCCTTGGGAGAGCTTCTCGTCGATCGAGGCACCGGACGCATCGGCGACTTGCACGAGCAGCGCGCGGGCTGCATCTATATTCATGCCGTGACGCAGCTAGAAATCTCCTCCACCGAGGTGCGCCAGCTCATTGCCATGGGGCGCGATCCGCGCTTCCTCATGCCGGATTCAGTGCGTAAACTGATCCTCGACACCCATTGTTATGCCAAATCACGGACGCCGTAGTGCCAGCCGAGAAAAAGACCTTCCCTTCCAGCCCCAAGAAAAAAGTCGAGGACGGCGCGGTTAGCGCACCCCAGCCCACGAAAAAGCGCAGCGTCCGCAGCAAGGCCGCCAAGCCGCGCGCCGCGAGCAGGGCGAGCGCGGCGTCGCGCTCGCGCGGCACCCAAACTCCTGCAGCCTCCCGGGCAGCTCTCAAATCCGTGATCCTGGCCGCGCTCGACGATATGAAAGCGCTGCAGATCACGGTGCTCGACGTGCGCGGCCTGACGGACATCGCGGACTTCATGGTGATCGCGAGCGGCACCTCCGACCGGCACGTACGCTCGGTGGCGCAACGCGTCGTCGAGAAGACCAAGGAGGCAGGCTATCGTCCGCATGGCTGCGAGGGTCTCAAGGATGGCGACTGGGTGCTCATCGATCTGCACGAGATGATCGTGCACATCATGCTGCCGAGAGTGCGCGAGTTCTACGGGCTCGAAAAGCTGTGGGACTTGACCTCGAAGCGCACCGCGCGCGCGTAGGCGCGGTGAGGATGCCCTCGTGAGATGCCGGCTGATCGCCGCCGGCACGCGGCTGCCGGACTGGGTGAACAGCGGCTTTCGCGACTATCAACGGCGTCTGCGAGCACCGCTCCTTCTGGAGCTCGAGGAGATTCCGATCGCGATGTGCCGGGCGGGCGAGAACCCCGAGCCGGCGATGGCGCGCGAGGGCGAGAAAATGCTCGCCACCCTCGGACCCAAGGATCACGTGGTGGCGCTCGAGGTTCTCGGCGCCTCGATGAGCACGCAAGAGCTTGGCGTGTGGCTGTCCGCGAAGCTTCGACAGGCAAAGCCTCTCGCATTCTTGATCGGCGGCCCGAACGGGCTCGCGCCCGCTTGTGCCCGCCGGGCCGACGAGAGCTGGTCGCTTTCGCCGCTCACGCTGCCGCACGCCCTCGCGCGCATCCTGGTCGCCGAGCAGCTGTATCGCGCGATGAGCTTGTTGGCCGGTCACCCGTATCACCGCGCCTGAAGCGACGCTGCCGTTCGCGACGCGCCGTCCGTCGGCCCAAGGGCGCACACGGCGCGATCAAGGGTATTCTTCTCGCATGGATGTGGATTTCATTTACCTCGCCTCCGCCTCGCCTCGCCGGCGCGAGCTCCTGTCGCAAATAGGAGTGCCTTTTCAGGTACTTAGCGTCGAGATCGACGAGTCGCCCCGCGCGCACGAGGCGCCCGACCGGTATGTTGTGCGCCTTGCCGAGGCGAAGGCGGCGGCCGGTCGAATGCGGCATGGACCCGGTCGCGAGCGCCCGGTGCTCGGGGCGGACACGGCCGTGGTGGTCGATGGCACCATCCTCGGCAAGCCCGCCGATGGCGCCGATGCCGTGCGCATGCTCGGACTGCTCTCGGGCAGAACGCACGAGGTCCTGACCGCCGTTGCGTTGGCAACGGACAACCGGATTCAGTCGCGCCTGAGCCGCAGCGAGGTCACGTTCCGGGCGATCGCGCCCGGGGAGGCGTCCGATTACTGGAGTACGGGGGAGAGCCGGGACAAGGCCGGTGCGTATGCCATCCAAGGATACGGCGCGGTATTCGTCTGCGGATTGCGCGGCAGCTACTCGGGCGTCGTGGGACTGCCGCTGTTCGAGACCGCGCAGATGCTGTTTGCAGCCGGTGTGCCCGGCTGGGCGGCACGCGAGACAGGGCTGAAGACCGATGGGCACTGAGATTCTCATCAATGCGAGCACCCACGAAGCGCGCGCCGCCGTGGTCGAGAACGGCGTGCTGCAGGAGGTCTTCATCGAGCGCCCCGATCGCCGGGGACTGATCAGCAACATCTACAAGGGTCGAGTGTCGCGGGTCCTGCCGGGCATGCAGGCGGCCTTCATCGACATCGGCATGGAGCGCACGGCGTTCTTGCACGCCTCGGACATCCTCGACACGCGCCACGCGGGCTTGGGGCTCGAGGCGCCTCGGACCGACAACATCCGCGCGCTGGTCGCCGAAGGCAACGAGATCCTGGTGCAAGTGGTGAAAGATCCGCTCGGAACCAAGGGTGCGCGCCTCACGACGTACATCACTCTCCCATCCCGCTACCTGGTCTACATGCCCCAAGGCCGCGGCGTGGGCGTGTCGGCACGCATCGAGAACGAGGCCGAGCGCGAGCGGCTGCGCAGCGCCGTGCTCGGCGGCCTCGAGCCGGACGAGGCCGCGGGCTTCATCGTCCGCACGGCGGCGGAAGACGCAAAGCATGAGGCGTTGCGCGCCGACATGATTTACTTGCGCAAGCTTTGGGAGTTCGTCCGTCAGAAGGGCTTGCGCACGACGCCCGGGCAGCTCGTGCACGCCGATCTTCCGCTGCATTTGCGCATCCTGCGCGACCTTCTGCATCCCGGCGTGGATCGAGTGCTGATCGATACGCCGAGCGCGCATCGCGAAATGCTGGAGTTTGCCTCGACCTTCATCCCCGAGGCCCTGCCGCGCATCGAGCTGTACACCGAGTCGCGGCCACTTTTCGAGCTGCACAACGTCGAGCAGGAGATTCAGAAGGCGCTCGATCGCAAGGTTTCCTTGAAATCGGGCGGCCATCTCGTCATCGACCAAACCGAGGCGATGACCACGATCGACGTGAACACGGGTGCCTTCGTCGGCCATCGCAATCTCGAGGAGACGATATTCCGCACGAACCTCGAGGCCTCGGTCACCATCGCGCGGCAGCTGCGCCTGCGCAATCTCGGCGGGATCATCATCATCGACTTCATCGACATGGAGGAACCCGAGCACCGCCGGCAGGTGATTCAGGCGCTCGAGCGGGCGCTCGCCGACGACCACGTGAAGACCAACATCTCCTCGGTATCGCCGCTCGGCCTGGTGGAGATGACGCGCAAGCGCACCCGCGAAAGCCTGGAACATCTGCTGTGCCAGGCTTGTCCCACCTGCGAGGGGCGCGGGTTCGTCAAGACGGCCGAGACGGTGTGCTACGAGGTTTTTCGTGAGATTGTGCGTCAAGCGCGGCAGTTCGAATGCCGGCAGCTGATGGTGCTCGCGCACCAGGACGTGATCGAGCGCCTGCTCGACGAGGAGTCCTCTGCGCTCGGCGAGCTGGAGCTGGTCACGGGGATTCCGATACGGCTGCAGAGCGAATCGCTCTACGGTGTCGATCAATACGACGTCGTCCTGCTGTGATCCTGCGCCGCACCCTGAAGATTGTGCTGTTCAGCGCGGCCGGGTTTGCGGGCCTGGTTCTGCTTCTCATGCTGGCCTTGAAGCTCGCGCTCGATCGCGTTCCGCAGTATCAGGCGCAGATCAAGGATTGGGTTTTCCGGCGGACGGGCTATCACATCGCCTTTGCTCATGTTTGGCCCGCATTGCACTGGTACGGGCCTGAGCTCACCTTCGACGATTTCGAATTGCGCTCGAGCGACGGTCTGCGCGTGCTCGCCCGTGCCCGCCGCGGGCGGATCGGCACCGACGTGTGGCAGCTGCTTCAGAACGGCAAGCTGTTCGCGTTGCGCATCGAGCTCGACGCCCCTTCGCTCTCGATCGCCCGACTGGGGCCCGACCGCTTCGCGCTCGCCTCGGAGATCGTTTGGGGCGCGCAGGGGAGCTCGATCTCGGATCCGACTCTCAACGATCTGCCCGCGGGGACGCTGGTCATCCGCCGCGGGCGTGATCGTGGTGCAGGACTGGAACAACGCATTGCCCCGGCTCGAGCTGCACGACGTCAATCTCGATCTCACGCGCGTGGCTCACTTCCTCTCGGCCAGCGCATCGGCGCAGTTGCCGCGCCCAGCTCGGCGGCCGGTTGAGCGTCTCGGGGACAGCGCGGGGAGCGGACCATGTGTCGCAGCTCGAATGGAACGCGCTCGCGGGCGCGAGCGGGATGTCGTTTGCCGGATGGCGTGAGCTGTTGCCGGAATATCTGCACGCGTCTCGACGCGGGCACCGGCGCATTTCAGGCTCAGGTTCTCGGCCGGGGCGCGAACATCGGCAAGGGTACGCTCGAATTCAGCGCCCACGCGGTCGTGGTGCACCTCGCGGAGGGCTCTCACGCAGTCCTGGATCAGGTGAGCGGCGCGCTCGCGCTCACGCACACGGCCGATCGCTGGACGCTCGCCGGGCGGCACTTGCGCGCGGTCTCCCAGGGACGCAAGGACCCCGATAGCACGCTCGATGCGAGCTGGCGCGAGAACGACTCAGGGATGCTGGAGCTTGGCGCCCGGGCGAGCTATCTGCACGCCGAGGCGCTGCTCCCGTTGGTCGGTCTCATGCCGCAGAAGGACATTCGCGAGCGGCTGCGCGATCTCGCGCCCACCGGAGAATGGTTCGATATGCAGTCTCACCCTGGCGCGCGGATCGGTGAGCGATCCCTGGCGGTTCGATGTGCATGCGAAGTTTCGCGATATGGGCTTTGCGCCCGTGGGCCGCGCCCCGGGCCTTCGCGGGGTCAGCGGCTCCATCGCGGGTAATGAAGTGGCGGGACACGTGGTCATCGACACCCAAGCCGCCGTTTACAGCTGGCCCGATCAGTTCCCCGAGCCGATCGCGCTTCCCGCGCTCAAGTCGACCCTTTACTGGAGACGCACGCCGCAAGAGCTCTTGCTGGCGACCTCGAGCTTGGAGGTGCGTACGCGCGATGCCCACGTGAGCGGCGAAGCTCGCATGGTCGCAGCCGCTCGATGGCAGCTCCCCGAAACTGACCCTGGCGAGGCTCAATCGACGACGGCAATGCGGGCGATGCACGGCTTTACTTGCCTCACCGATTGCTGCCGCCTGCGGCGCTGCAGTGGCTCGATCGCGCGTTCATCGCCGGCCACGTCGGACACGGTGATGCGGTGTTCAATGGCCCGGTACGCCAATTTCCGTTTCGCGACGGCAGCGGTCTTTTCCTGATCCGGTTCAACGTCGATCACATGACGCTCGATTACCGTCAGGACTGGCCGCGCATCGAGAACCTCGCCGCGCAAGCCGAGTTCCGCAATCAAGGCATGAGCGTCAAGGTGGGGAGTGCGCTCATCGGTGCTCTCAAGGTCGATTCGGGCGACGTGCGCTTCGTCGACTTCAAGACCGGCGAGATGCAGGTGCACGCCGCCGCACACGGCGACGTTGGCGATGCGCTCGGGTACCTCGCGAGCGACGCCGCTCGATGCGATGGCGGAGCATGGATTCTCGAGCGTCGAGGGCGTCGGCAAGATTCGATGCGGCATCGACCTGTTCTTCCCGTTCAAGCAGTTCGACCAGCGCCGCGTGCTGGTGCACGTCGAACTGGCTGATGCAACGGTGAAGCCGCAGGGCTCGAATCTCGCCGGCGACGGATCTTAACGGTCCGGTAGACATCGACGGTGCCCAGGTCGTACGAGCGGACGTTCGCGGACGTCTTCTGGGGGGCGCTTTCCAGATGAGCGCGCGCACGCCGCGCGCGCGGACGAGCTCGCGCACGCAGCTCGATTTTCGCGGCACGATGAGCGGCGAGGCGCTGCACGGGGCGCTCGCGTTGCCCGACTCGGTCACGCTCGGCGGCCAAACCGACTGGCGCGCGGTGCTGCGTATGGCGCCGGAGCCCTCGCGGGAGCGCTCGGTGCGCATCAGCTCGAGCCTCGCCGGGCTCGAGCTCGGCCTGCCCGCGCCGCTTGCCAAGCCGGCGGGCTCGTCCATGCCCACTTCGGTCGAAGTTCAATGGCCGGCGAACACGACCGAAGTGCGCATCGCTCTTGCCTCCGTGGTGCGCGGCGACCTTACCTTGAGCGGCGAATCGGGCGCCGCCAAAATTACCCGTGCCGCCCTCTGGTTCGGCGGCGGCGAGCCCTCGTCCGGCGATGCGCCGGGGATGAACATGGGCGGCGACATTCAGGAGCTCGATCTCGCCGGGTGGCTGAAGCTCGCCTCGAGCCTCAAGATGCAAAAGCCGCCGGCGATGTCGCTGCGCTCGGCGAAGCTCACGGTGGGCCAGATCAATTATATGGGGCTGGCTTTTCGCGACGTGACGCTCGGACTTGCGCAAGAGGACGCGGGTTGGCGCCTGGTGCTCGACGGACCGAACGTCGCGGGCAAAATATCGCTCCCCGCCGCCGGTGATGCGACCGCGCCGTGGGATCTGGACTTCGAGCGGCTGAAGTTTGCCGATTCCGAGACGGGCACGGCCGCCGATGAGCCGGACGGCGAGGATGGCAAGGGCGCCATCGATCCGCGCAGCCTTCCCGCGATCCGGTTCCATGCGCGGCAGTTGACCTGGGGCGACCGGCAGTTCGGCGAGGTGCGCGCCGACTTCATCAAGGTCGAGGGCGGGCTGAGCCTGAAGCAGCTGACGGTGAAGAGTGCGAGCTACGGGGCGAACGCCACGGGCGAGTGGCTTGCCGAGGGCGGCCATCTTCAGGGCTCGATCACCAGCAACGATGTCGGGGAGACGCTCAAGCAGCTGGGCTTCGCCCGTGTGCTGGAGGCCAAGGACGGGAACCTCGGCTTCGACCTGAATTGGCACGGGGCGCTCAGCGGCAATGCGCTGTCCACCGCCACGGGCAGCGTGCAGGCGGCGCTCGACAAGGGGCAGATCGTCGGCCTGAAGCCGGGGCCGGGCCGCGTGCTCGGGCTTGCGAGCTTCTCGGAATTGCCCCGGCGCCTTGCCCTCGACTTCAGCGATCTCACCGACAAGGGGTTTGCCTTCGATACCGTGCGGGGACACTTCGACCTGCGTGACGGGAGTGCGTATACCGATGATTTCCTTGTCAAGGGTCCGGCAGCCGAAATTGGATTGATCGGCCGGGTTGGCTTGAAAAACAAGGATTACGACCAAACTGCGGTGGTGACGGGCAATGTGAGCGGCACGCTGGCGCTGCCCGCCTTCGCGGCGGGACCGGTCGTCGGCGGTGTGGTCCTACTGTTCACGCAGGTGTTCAAACAGCCGCTGAAGGGCCTGGTGCGGGGGTATTATCGAATCACCGGCAGTTGGGATAATCCCACGGTCGAACGGATCAAGAGCGCGGATGCCGCCACGGCGACCGCGGAGGCGCCCAAACTATGAGTACAGTTGCTGCAATTCAAATGACCTCGGGTCACCGCGTCGAGGAAAACCTGGAGGCGGCGCGCGGCCTTCTGCGCGAGGCCAAGGACGCCGGCGCGGAGCTTGCCTGCCTGCCGGAGAACTTCCCGTTCATCGGCCTGCGCGATGCCGACAAGCTGGGTGTGGCGGAGCCCGACGGCTCGGGGCCGGTTCAGCAATTCCTGAGCGACACCGCGCGCGAGCTCGGCATGTGGATCCTCGGCGGCACCACGGTCATCAAGGGTGACTCGGCGCGGCGCGTGTCGAACACCTCGCTCCTCGTCGATGCGCACGGCAAGCGCGTCGCGCGCTACGACAAGATCCATCTGTTCGACGTCGCCATTCCCGGACGCAACGAGCAATATCTCGAGTCGACGCACGTCATGCCCGGACGCAAGCCGGTCGTGGCGGATACGCCGGTGGGCAGGCTCGGCATGTCCGTGTGCTACGACGTACGCTTTCCAGAGCTGTACCGGGAACTGGTCGCCCAGGGAGCCGAGTGGCTCGCGGTGCCGGCGGCGTTCACGGTGCCCACCGGGCGGGCCCATTGGGAGCCTTTGCTGCGCGCACGCGCCATCGAGAATCTGTGCTACGTCGTGGCGCCGGCGCAGTGGGGCACCCACACGAGCGGACGCGAGACTTACGGCGATACGCTGATCGTCGATTACTGGGGCCAGGTGCTCTCCCGCCTGCCGCACGGGCTGGGCGTCATCACGGCGCAGTTCGATCCGGCACGGCAGGCCGAAGCGCGGGCGCGGTTTCCGGCGCTCGAGAACCGCCGGCTTGGTGTACGCCGCGACGAGGCGGTGCCGGCATGAGCGCCGCCCCCCTATTGGATGTGGCCGAGAAGATGATTCTCGCCCCGTCGGGTCTCGACTCGAACCGGCTGTCCACGGTGCTCGGAACTCTCATGAGCCGCGGGGTCGATTACGCGGATCTTTATTTTCAGCTCTCGCGCGAGGAGTCCTGGTCGCTCGAGGACGGCATCGTCAAGGATGGCTCGCACAGCATCGAGCAGGGTGTCGGTGTGCGTGCGATCAGCGGCGAGAAGACCGGGTTCGCCTACACCGATGAGGTGCTGCTGCCCGCGCTGGTCGAGGCTTCGGAGGCGGCGCGCGCGATCGCCCGGAGCGGAGGCCGCAACGCCGTGAAGAGCTGGGAGCGTCCGCCGGCCCACCGGCTCTACCTGCCGATCGATCCGCTCGAGGCGGTACGCGACGAGGACAAGGTCGATTGGCTGATGCGAATCGATCGGGAAACCCGCCGCATCGACCCGCGCGTGAAACAGGTCATGGCCTCGCTGTCGGCGGTGCACGAGATCATCCTGATCGCCTCGAGCGACGGGACCCTGACCGCGGACGTGCGTCCGCTCGTTCGGGTCAATGTGTCCGTCATCGTCGAGCAAAACGGCCGGCGTGAGCAAGGATACAGCGGCGGCGGCGGGCGCTTCGGTCTGAACGAGCTGCTCCAAGGCGATGTGCCCTTCGTTCACGGCCGCGAGGCGGTGCGCCAGGCGCTCGTCAATCTCGAGGCGGTGGCGGCACCCGCAGGATCCATGCCCGTCGTGCTCGGTTCCGGCTGGCCGGGAATTCTGTTGCACGAGGCCATCGGGCATGGGCTCGAGGGCGACTTCAATCGCAAAGGCACGTCGGCATTCTCGAACCGGATCGGGGAGAAAGTGGCGGCCGCCGAAATCACGGTGGTCGACGATGGCACGCTCGATCGGCGGCGCGGCTCGCTGAATGTCGACGATGAGGGAACGCCCACGCAGTGCACCGTGCTCATCGAGAACGGCGTGCTCAAGGGCTATATCCAGGACAAGCTGAATGCGCGGCTGATGGGCATGGCGCCGACCGGGAACGGCCGGCGCGAATCGTTTGCGCACATGACCCTGCCGCGGATGACCAACACCTACATGCGCGCGGGATCGCATGCCCCCGAAGAAATCATCGCTTCGGTCGACCGCGGGCTCTATGCGGTGAACTTCGGCGGGGGGCAGGTCGACATCACCTCCGGCAAGTTCGTATTCTCGGCGAGCGAGGCTTATCTGATCGAGAACGGCAGGGTCACCACGCCGGTCAAGGGAGCCACCTTGATCGGCAACGGTCCCGACGTACTCACCCGCGTGAGCATGGTCGGCAACGACATGAAGCTCGATACCGGCGTCGGCACCTGCGGCAAAGAAGGCCAATCGGTGCCGGTCGGCGTGGGACAGCCCACCTTGCGAATCGATGCGCTGACCGTCGGCGGCACGGCGTAAGTCTCGCGTATCTGCGCGATCGCGCGGCCGCGGCAGCTGGGCCACGGGGTGCGGGTGTGCGCACAATCCTCGCGCGGCCCATCAAGGAGGAAGGCCCAGAGACGGTCCGGAGACCGGCCGCAGCGCGGATGGGATGCTTGGGACGGGGCGTCCCGCCCGCGCTTTTATTTTGCGCAGCGGTTGCCGCGGGCCTGCGGTATCGTTTCCCTCTTTTTTGCGGAGACATCGATGATCCGGAATAGTCGGCACCTCGTGGCCGGGTGCGTATTGGCCGTCGGCTCGATCCTCGGGCTCGCGGTGTTTTCCGCCTCGGCAGATCCGAGCGATGCCGCTGCGCGGCTGGGATTTTCGCCCGCCGTGCAGGCGGCCATACGCGGCGTCGATCCCGAGCGCATCCGCGCGCATGTGAAGTTTCTCGCCGACGATCTGCTCGAGGGGCGCGGCACGGGGACGCGCGGCGGGGACATCGCCGCGCATTACATCGCCTCGCAATTCGAGCTCGATGGGCTGAAACCTGCCGGCGATGACGGCGGCTATTTGCAGCGCGTCGATTTCGAGGGGACGCAAACCCTGCCGGGAACCTCCGCCTCGATCGCGCCGGTGCAAGGCGCGCCGATCGATCTTAAGCTGGGCGAGGACTTTGTCATCGGCAATCAGACCCCGACCGAACATGTCGACATCGACGCGCCCGTCGTGTTCGTCGGCTACGGAATCGAGGCGCCGGAGTATCGTTGGAACGACTTCAAGGGCGTCGACGTGCGCGGCAAGGTCGTGCTGGTCATCGTGAACGAGCCGCCATCGAGCGATCCGAAATTCTTTGCCGGCGATGCCCTGACCTACTACGGGCGTTGGACCTACAAATTCGAGGAGGCCGCTCGCAAGGGAGCGGTCGGCGCGCTCATCATCCATCGCACCGACCTTGCCAGCTACGGCTGGAATGTCGTGAAGAGCTCTTGGAGCAACGAGCAGGTCTATCTTGCCAACGACCGCGCTCCGAAGCTCGAGGCGGCCGGGTGGATCCAGCTCGACGTGGCCCGGCGCCTCTTTGCCGCATCCGGCCTCAAACTCGAGGACATGATGGCCTCCGCGGGGACCCGCAAGTTCAAAGCCCGCGAGCTGCCGATCCGGTTCAAGGCCCACATCGACAGCCGCGTGCGCCAGTTCGTTTCCTACAACGTGATCGGCCTTCTGCCGGGGAGCGACGCGGGCCCGCCCACGCAGGCCGTGATGTACACCGCGCACTATGATCATCTCGGCATCAATCCGGCGCTTCCGGGCGACAAGATCTACAACGGCGCCGTGGACAACGGCACGGGCTGCGGGATACTCCTGGAGCTCGCGCATGCTTTTGCGACCTCCGCGGCCCGGCCGCCGCACCCCGTGCTGTTCGTGTCGGTGACGGCGGAAGAGAAAGGCCTGCTGGGCTCGGAATACCTCGGCCAGAATCTGCCGATACCGGCCGCGCAAATCGCGCTCGATTTGAATTTCGACGCGGTACCGCCCATCGGCATGCCGGAGTCGGTGAACGTCACGGGTGCCGAGCGCACCACTTTCTTTCCGGTGGTGGAAAAAACGGCGAGCGCCTTCGGCTTCGAAATCCAACCCGACGCCGAGCCCGGCGCCGGCCATTACTATCGTTCGGATCATTTCAGCCTGGCGCGTGTCGGCGTGCCATCCTTCTCGATCAATACCGGCGTCAAGTTCGCCGGACATCCGCCGGAGTGGGGGAAGGCGCAGCGCGAGGAGTACACCGCCAGGCGCTACCATCAGCCGAGCGATGAATACACGCCCGACATGGACTTCTCCTCGAATGCCGCGCTCGCCAAGTTCGGATTCGCGCTCGGTTGGCAGGCGTTGACGGCCGATCGGACGGTGAGCTGGGTCAAGGGCGATGAATTCGAGGCCAAGCGCGAGGCACGCTAGCCTCTGCGGGTAATGCATGCTGTTTGAGCAGTGGATAGAGCAAGCGTATGCGCTCGGCGCGAGCGACTTGCATCTCGAGGCGGACACGCCCATCGTGGCACGGATCCGCGGCGAGCTGCAGATGGTCGGCGCGCAGGTGACGGGCGGCAACGCTCCAGCAGGTGGCGCGCGATCTTCTGGGCGATCAGTGGGCGCAGTTCGTCGAGCGCGGCTCGGCGGATCTGTCCGAAACCGTCGGCGGCATCCGGCTGCGCGTGAACTTCTATCAGACCGTGCGCGGCATCGCGGCCGCGATCCGCCTGCTGGCGCCGAGCGTCAAGGATCTGCGCGTCTGCAACTTGCACAAGGATTTGCGCAAGTTCATCGAGCCCTCGAGCGGCTTGGTGATCATCTCGGGTCCCACCGGCGCCGGAAAATCGACCACACTGGCTGCGCTCATCGAGGAGATCAATTCGACGCGCGCGCGCCACATCGTCACCCTCGAAAGCCCCATCGAATATCTGTTCTCGAATCGCCAGTCGTTCATCCGTCAGCGCGAGATCCCAACCCACGCGCCGAGCTTCGAGCAAGGCATCGTCGATGCGTTGCGCGAGAACCCGGATGTGCATGGTGATCAGCGAGATGCGCACGCCCGAGGTCATGCGCCTGACGCTGAATGCGGCGGAGACCGGACACCTCGTGCTCGCGACGATGCATTCATCGAACTGCGCGGAGGCTCTGTCGCGCCTGTGCATGTCCTTCCCCTCCGATATCCAGGCAAGCGTTCGCGCCCAGCTCGCCGATTGCCTGGTTGCCGTCTGCTGTCAGCGGCTCGAGTTTCTGAGCGAGCCGCGGCTCAACGTTCCGCGCTGCGAGATTCTGCTGCCGACCTCGGGCGCGCGCGGCACCATTCGCGGCGGCAATTTCAGTCAACTGGCGACGGTGTTGCAGTCGGGCGGGGAAGAAGGCATGTGGACCTTCGAGCGCTATGGGCGCTGGATGGATCAGGTGACCGACTGGGTGCGCCCTCCCGCGTCCTCGGCGCTGCGCGCCGAGGCACCGCCCGGCCCGCGCCGCCCGGCGCCTGCGCCGCCACGCGGGACGAGCGCCTCGCCGCCCCCGCCCCCGGCCGGACGAGCCGCCCCCACGGATGAGATCATCGAAGTGCCCGTCGAGGACCTGGATCTCTCGGCGCTTGCCGAGCTGGCGAAGAAGGCGATCGAACGCAAGAGCTGACGGGGGGCGGTTTGACGGGCCCGGTGCTTCGTGCTCCCATGCGCTCCACGATGGCCGAGATCGAGCGCCGAGACCCGGATCGACTGCTGGCCGACGTTCAGCGGGAAGAGGCCCGGGCGCGGCGCGGACGGTTGCGCATTTTTTTCGGCGCTTCGGCGGGCGTGGGCAAGACCTACTCGATGCTCGAAGCCGCGCGCGGGGCGCTCGCCGGCGGTGCAGATATCCTCGTAGGCTACGTCGAGCCCCACGGCCGCGTCGATACCGAGCGGCTGCTCGAAGGACTGCCGCAGCTGCCGTTCCTCAACGTGCGCTATCGCGGCATCGTGCGCCGCGAGTTCGATCTCGATGCAGCGCTCAAGCGTGCGCCCGCCATCATTCTGGTCGATGAGCTCGCGCATTCGAATCTCACCGAGGGAGAGCCGCTGCCGCGGCACGCCAAGCGCTGGCAGGACGTCGAGGAGCTTCTCGATGCCGGCATCAGTGTCTGGACGACACTCAACGTCCAACATCTGGAGAGCCTCAACGACGTGGTCGCGGGAATCACGGGCGTGCGCCAGCAGGAGACTCTTCCGGACCGGATCTTCGATGAGGCGGACGAGGTCGAGCTCATCGATCTGCCGCCCGACGATCTGCTGGCAAGGCTCAAGCAGGGGAAGGTGTACGCCGCTGCGCAGGTCAGCACGGCTGCGGAAGGATTCTTCCGCAAGCCGAACCTGCTCGCCTTGCGCGAGCTGGCGTTGCGTCGCACGGCCGACCGTGTGGATGCGGCCGCGCGCGAGTTCGCCGGTCAGGCGCCGACGTCGCGCCCCTGGCTCGCGCGCGACCGCTTTCTGATCGCCGTCACCCCGGACGGGCAGGAGGAAGAGCTCGTCCGCATCGGCAAGCGTTTCGCCGACGCGCTCGATGCGGAATGGCTGGTGGTGTCGGTCGAGACCCCGCAGCTTCTCAAGCTGAGCGAAACCGAGCGTAACCGCCGCATCAACGTGCTGCGCCTGGCCGAATCGCTCGGCGCCGAGACCGTCACCCTCGACGGTGCTTCCGCCGCCGATGCGCTCCTCGAGTACGCGCGCCTGCGAAACGTCACGCGCATCGTCATCGGCGAAGCGAAGCGCACGGGCTGGCGCAGTCTGCGGCGGCGTTCGACCACGACCGAGCTCGTACGGCGAGGACGTGGTTTCGATGTGTCGGTGATCTCGCGCCGCAATACGCGCGTGGGCGAACCGAGCCCCGGCCAAGTCGACCGCAGCATGCCGCGCGAGGTCAAGTGGCAGCGCTACTGGGCGGCGTTGGCCATCTGCGCCTGCTGCACGGTGGCCGCCGCCATCATGTATCCGTATTTCGCGTTGACGAACCTCGTGATGGTGTACTTGCTGGGCGCCACCGTGGCGGCGCTTCGGCTTGGCCGGGGGCCGGCAAGTCTCACCGCAGTCGCGAATGTCCTCGCGCTCGATTTCTGCTTCGTGCCGCCGCGCTTCACGTTCGCCATCAGCAACCTCGAATATCTGGTCACCTTCGCGGTCATGCTGGTCCTCGCGCTGGTCATCGCCAATCTGGTGGCGAACGTACGTGCGCAGACGCGCGTCGCCGGAGCACGCGAGCGCCGCACCTCCCTGCTCTACGCCATGAGCCGGGAGCTCGCCGCCACGCGCAGCTTCGACAACCTCGCGCGCGTCGCCGTCAAACACGTCGCTGAGACGTTCTCCGGACGAGCGGCCGTGCTCTTGCCGGACGATCACGGGCGGCTGCGCGCCCTCAACGGCCCGGAGCTCGTCACCCTCGAAGATCCCGATCTGTCGGTCGGCCAATGGGTGTTCGACCACGGCCGGCCGGCGGGACTCGGCACCGATACCTTGCCCGCCGCACTCGCCCAGTACCTGCCGCTCACCGGCACGCAGCAGACGCTCGGCGTGCTGGCGGTGCAGCCGGTGCAGCGCCGGCGGCTGCTCCTGCCGGAACAGCGGCATCTGCTGGAAACGTTCGCCGGCCAGATCGCTCTTGCCATCGAGCGCGCGCAGCGCGCCGAAGAGGCCGAGGCGGCGCGGGTCGCCGTCGAGACGGAGAGCTTGCGCAATTCGCTGCTCGCGTCGATCTCGCACGATCTGCGTACCCCGCTCGCCGCGATCATGGCGGCGAGCCACGCGCTCAGCGACCCGAAAATGCCGCCCGACGCCGAGACCCGCTCGCGGCTGGCGCGCGTCATCGAAGGCACCGCGCAGCAAATCTCCGAGCTCATCTCCAACGTGCTCGACTTGATGAGCTTTCAGTTCGGCGAAGTGCATCTGAACCGCGACTGGCATCCCGTGGACGCGCTGGTGGAGGGCGCGCTCGCGCGGCTCCAGGGGCGCTCCGCGGGCCATGAGATTCAGGTGAGCCTGCCGGCCGATCTGCCCGCCGTCGACGTGGACGCGGCGCTGATCACGCGCGCGTTGGTCAATCTGCTGGAGAACGCCGTCAAGCACACACCGCCCGGAACGCGCGTCACGGTATCTGCGAGTCTCGAGGGCGGGTCCGTGCGGATCGTGATCGACGACAACGGGCCCGGGCTTCCGCCTGGGCCGCCCGAGCAGCTGTTCGCCAAGTTCGAGCGCGGCGGGACCGAGGCGGGCATCGGCGGCGCAGGACTCGGCCTCGCGATCTGCAAAGCCATCATCGAGGCGCACGGCGGCCGGATCACCGCCGCGCAAAGACCGGGCGGCGGCGCCCGTTTCACTTTCACGCTGCCGACGAGAAACGCGCCGCGCGGATCGCCGGGAGCCTGAGCGCCTGTCGAGGCGCGCCGCGGCCCGGGCCGCTAGTCAAAGAATTTTGGAGGTCCCGCAAACCCGCCCGCGGCGCGCAGCGCATCGGCGTCCATGAGCTTGCCTTCCATCATGACGACCCGCGTGTGCCGCAGATCGCCGATGTGCCGCGATGGATCGCCGTCCACGAGAACCAAGTCGGCTTGCTTGCCCACGGCAATCACGCCAACCCTCGAATCGACCCCGAGCATGTGCGCGGGCACCAGCGTCGCGCTCGCCAATGCTTCGGCGGGCGTGAAGCCCGCCTCGACATAGAGCTCGAGCTCGCGCACGAGCTCCATTCCCGACCCATCGGTGCCGGCGACGATGGGAACACCCGCGCGGTGCAAAGCGCCGACGAGCTCGAGCAATTTGCCGAAGCTGCGCCGGTAGTCCGCGCGGGTGAGATCGGCGGGGACTGCGAAGCCGCCCTGGCGAAAGCCACGCTCGACGGCGGGAGGCAGCGTGCCGAGATAAGGCGAATACGCCGGCGACAGGTCGCCGTTCTCGGGCACGAGCAGCGCCTCGAACACGACGGCGGTGGGGTCGACCGCGATCTTGCGCGATGCCATGGTGGCGATGAGCGATTTCATGGGCTCCGCGCCGAGGTCGACGTCTTTCGCATACCGGCCGATGCCCTCGAAGCGCGCGATGCCGTTCGATTTGTTCACCACCGAATCCGGCATGGCCTGCATCATCACGAAATTGATGTGCGTGATCTCATCGTAGCCGTCGTTGATCGCATCCAGGGGACGCATCCCGGCCGGCAGATGTCCGTGCACATGCAGCCCGAGTCGATGTGCTTCCGCGGCGGTGGCCGTCACCCAGGATGGGTTGAACGTACCGTAGAGCTTGATGCCATTGAAGCCGTCGGCCTTGGCCTTGCGCACCGCGGCGAGCGCCTCGTCCTGCGTCGTGGCGATCGTCCCCGCTTGTGCGGAATTGGGACCTTTCCCGTCGATCAGGACCGAGGGATAGACCCGCGGGGTGAGCAGCAAATCGTGCGCGCGCCGATCCGCCCGCGCGATCGTGAGCGCATTGATGTTGCCGGGATCGCGGCAGGAGGTGATCCCCAGCGACAGGAGCATGGGGCCCGCGGAATCGTCGGGAAAATGCATGTGCGAGTCCCACAGTCCGGGTACCAGGGTCTTACCCGTTCCATCGATGACCTGCGTCCCCTCGGGCAGCGCTGCCGAAGCGGCCGGCGAGATGCGCGTGATCACGCCCTCGCGCACGAGGACGGTCTGGTCCTCGGCAAAATGCGTGCCGGCGAGGAATGCGCGCACGTGCGTGAAGGCGACGGGTCCCGCCGGTGTTTTCAGCAAGGCTTTGAGGACGGCCGGCGAATGCCTCGCCAACGCCTCATCCTGAATCTTCTGCAGCTGGGACTCGGCGCTCTCGTAGCCCGCGGGCAGCCAGGACAGAGCGCCCACCGAGGCGAAAAAGCGCCCTTTGCCGTCCACCCAGAGGGGTATGGGCGTGTTGTTCAAGCCGCTCACCGCATAGGCGGTCACCGTCTGCCGCCGTTCACCTTCGCCGACCGTCGCAGTGGCGAGGATTTCCGCGCGCGCTCGACCGCCGGGCAGGAGCGCGAGCGAGCGGCCCGGTGCGGCCACCAGCGCCTCGAGAAGATCGGCCGTCAAGTCGATGGGGCCGCCGAAGGCCACGTACTCCGCCGCGCCCGTATACGGCGCGCTCGAGGCATCGACCGGACTCTTCCAGGCCGCCTTGCCGTCTGCGATCGAGAAATGTTCCGCAGCATCCCCGTTCGGCGTGAAGCCGCGCACGCTCACGGTTTGCAGCATGCCGTCGCGCCCAATCCGGGCGGAGCTGTCCACCTCGAATACCTGACCGCGCAGGACGAAACTCTCGCGCCCCATGCGCAGACCGTCGCCGGTTTCCCAGCGCGAGGACTCGCCGTGCTTGCCGGCGCTCGACAGGACGATGAAGCGTTGCGCATTGGCGGGGGGCTTGGCGAGATCCCCCACGGGAGTCGGCGTCTCCTGCGCGGCGGACGCCGCGAGGGTCGACAGCAGGGCAACGCAGAGCGCGGCGAGGCACGAGGGAGCGAGGCGGCTCAGCTTCATGACGAAGGCCCTCCTGTGAAATCGTTGGTGGCGCATGGTAACCCGGGAGCGCAGGCCGGCGGCGGCGCGCGCGCCGGCTCGCGCGGCTTCGAGAGCAGGTGAGCCGCGACCGCGGTGAATACGATGGCACCGCCGACAAAGGTGCCGGGAGTCGGGGTCTCCCCGAGCGCGAGCCACACCCAGAGCGGCGCGAGCGGCGATTCGAGCGAGCTCAAGAGCGCGGTTTCGATCGCCGGCAGCAGCTTGGCGCCCGCGGCGAACAGCGGGACTCCGATGGCGAAGTTCACGACGCCGAACACCGCGAGCCAGCCAAGATCGCTGCCTGCGGACAAGGGTGAGCGCAAGGGCCAGGCGATCAGGGCACTCAAGAGCGAGGACAGGCACGCCGTCAGCAGCACCGGCAGGCCCTTCGAGTTGCGCGCGACGACGGTGGCCACCGCCATGGAGAGCGTCATGCCGAGCGCGTATAGATCGCCGACCCATCCGCCGCCGCCGCCCAACCCGACCATGACCGCAACGCCCGCGAGCGCCGCGAGGCTCGCGAGCACCGATCGAACGTTCGGCCGTTCGCGCAGTGCCATCCAGCCGAGCGCCGCGGCAAGGAACGGCGCAGTCGCGTAGATGACCGCGACGCTGGCCACCGTCGTGTGCCGCAGTGCCGATAGGTAGAAGATCATGCCCGCGCCCGACTGGACAACGAACATCCAGCCCGTCCACCCGAGTCCCTTGAGATCGCGCCAGGTGTCCGCAGGGCGCACGAACGAGAGCACGGCGGCGAGCGCCGCCGCGCCGAATAGGCCGCGCCAGGCGATCATGGTCCAGCTGTCGGCATGGATGAGCCGCGACAGCAATCCGCCCAAGCTCCACGATGCCGCCGCGCCGCTGATGAGCAATAACCCCAACCGGTGATCCGATCTCTGCATGGAAATCCGAGCTCGCTCGCTAGTTTTTTGGAAATGTCATGCGGCGCGACATTATGGCAAAAATCGCGGCGTCGCTCGATGGCGACGAGTTTTCCGTGGCGCCTCGATGACATTCAATAGCGTGCGACGCGTCGCATCTCGCGACTCGCCGCACTCGATACGCTGCAGCCAGTTTCAAACCTCGCCGGAGTTTTCCATGATCGACGAATCGATGAAGGGTGCCTATCAGATCAATCTGCCGAAGGATCTTCTGACCGAATCGAAAAAGCAGCCGAAGCCGAAGAAGGAGCAGCTGAAGGTGGAAGGCTTTCGGACCTCGTGGCTCTCACGAGTCTCCGAATTGCTGATCGGCCAGGATTGAATCATCGCAATGGGCGACCCGGCGGCGCCCGCCGCCCGGGGTGCGCCTCCAAGGCGCGCGCGTAGGCGCGCGATTACATCCGGTTATAAGTCAAATCGACTGTCCGGCGGTTCGTGGCGGGCTTAGGATCATGAGCTGGAGACAAAGCTCATGCGCCTATCCAAGCCATTGTACGAGTCCCTGCCGCTCATCTATGGGGTGATCGGCACGTCCGCCATCGTCATCGCCTATTTCGAGCCGGAACGGATCCGTTCCATCGTCGCGTTCTGCATCGGGCTCGCCGCAGCGATCGCCGCGCTGACGGTGTTCCTGCATCGTCAAGATCGACGCGCGCTCAGCCGCGAGTACCGCAGCGATAGTCTCGACGTTCGCCGGGGGTAGGCGCCGCCGCCGGGCGCTCCTGGGCGAGGGCCGGATTCAGCCCTGCTTTTCGGATTCCGATTCGGCCGCCTCTACGATGTGGCGCGTGCGGGGCGGCCGCTCGTCCATGTACATGATCTCGTGCTGGCCGACGACGACCACATCGCCGTCGTTGAGGTTATGCCGGCGGACGCGCTTGAATTTGACATAGATGCCGTTGGTGCTGTTCAAATCCTCGATGACGCACGAGTCGGGCTGGGTCACGATCTGGCAGTGGTGGCGGCTGATGAACTTGCTGTCGATCTGCAGGTCGTTGTCCGGCGTACGCCCGATGACGAGCCTGCCCGGCCGAAGCTCCCGCTCCAGGATGGTCGTGCCGCCGCTGGCGAGCAGGATACGTCCCACGGGCTGACCGATCTCCGCGGCGCTCGAAGGCGTGCTGTCGATCTGCAACTGCTGCATGCGATTGGTGCGCGCGTTGAACTCGACCCACTGCAGCTCGCGGAGTGCGGCATCCAGATCCTCCGCGGTCACGACGTCGCTCTCGCGCCCGAAGGCCGCCATCATGGCGGTATCGCAAAGGGTGTTTACCAGGCGCGGCACGCCGCCCGTGTAGCGGTAGATCGTCGGGTAGACGTCTTCGGCAAAAATGCGCCGTCCCTGGGATCCTGCGACCTCGAGCCGATGGTCGATATAGGAGGCCGTCTCACCGCTCGAGAGGGCGGACAAGTGAAAGCGCAGCCGTACGCGCTGCACGAGCTGTACGAGATCCTTCGAGTTGAGCTTGTCGTTCAGCTCGGGCTGGCCCGCGAGAATGATGCGCAGAACCTTTTCCTTGGTCGTCTCGATGCCCGAGAGCATGCGGATCTCCTCGAGCACGCGGTAGGAGAGATTCTGCGCCTCATCGATGATCAGCACGACCTTGCGTCCCGCGACGTGCTGCTCGGTCAGGAACTGATTGAGTGTGGCCAGCACTTCGGGCTTCTTCATGTCGAACGGAGTGAAGCCGAATTGCACCAGCACCGTCTGCAGGAAAGCGGTGGGCGACAGCTGCGTCTGATTGATTTGTGCCACCACCACGTCCGGCTCGAGCTCGCGCAGGAACGTCTCGATCAAGGTGGTCTTGCCCGCGCCGATTTCGCCCGTGATCACGACGAAGCCGTCGGTGAACCAGATGGTCGACTCCATGTACGCTTTGGCGCGCGCATGCTGCTTGCTGAGATAGAGAAACTGCGGGTCCGGGCTCAAGCGGAACGGCAGCTCGTGCAGTTTGAACAGTTCCAGGTACATAGCGGTGCCAGTCTACGGGATCGTGTGCTCTTGGATGAAATCGCCCCTTCAGGACCAACTTATGGATTTTAGTGCATTCGCGAGCGCCCGGTCGCGCTCGCCCGCACGGGTCCGGAGGATGGTGCAATGGCCGAGCTTGCGGCCGGGGCGGGGCTCTTTGCCATAATCGTGGTAGGCGAGGCCCTCGACCTTCAAAAGCCGCTCGCGGCTGGGCATTTGCCCCAGGAAATTGACCATGGCGGCGTGACCCAAGGGGCGCGTGCTGCCGAGGGGCAGCCCGCAAATCGCGCGCACATGGTTCTCGAACTGGCTGGTCACGCATCCCTCGATGGTCCAGTGCCCCGAGTTGTGGACGCGAGGGGCCATCTCGTTTGCAACGAGACGGTTGTCCACCACGAAGAATTCGATGGTGAGCACGCCCACATAATCGAGTGCGCTCATCAGCCGCTTCATGTAGTTCCTGGCGGTGCGCTCCAGCCGCGTATTGGCGTACGGTGCACGGCTGTAGCGCAGGATGCCCCCGGCGTGTGAATTCACGGACAGCGGATAGTGGACGATGTCTCCGGCGAGCGACCGCGCGGAGACCAGCGACACTTCGCGCGAGAAACGCTGGAATCTCTCATAGATCAGCCCCTGACCGCCCATGTGCTCCCAGGCGCGGTCCAGATCCTCCGGGCGCCGGATTGTGTACTGGCCCTTGCCGTCGTAACCCAGGCGCCGGGTCTTGAGAATTCCGGACGCACCGAGACTACTCGCCGCACGCAACAGATCCTCGCGCGTGTCCACCGCGGCATGCGCCGCGACGGGGATCTTGAGGCGCGCGAACAGGGCCTTCTCGTGCAGCCGATCCTGCGAGACCTCGAGCGCCGCACGCGGCGGCCGAATCGCCGTCAGCTTCTCGAGCGGCGCGAGTGCCTCGCCCGAAATGTTCTCCCAGTCGAACGTGAGCACATCGCTCTTCGAGGCGAGTTGCTCGAGGAGCGCGGGATCCTCCAGCGCGCCGACCAGCGCGGGCGCGACCTGCGCCCCGGGTGCCTGCGCGCTCTGGTCGAGGAACATGCAGCGAATTCCCAGAGGATAGGCGGCGAGCGCCATCATGCGTCCAAGCTGCCCCGCCCCCACGATGCCGACGTGTAATAACTTCAAGATTGGCGGGGGTCGGGCTTACTGAGCACTGCCGCGGTTTGCGCCGTGCGAAACGCATCCAGGGCGAGGCGCACGTCCGCGGCCTCGTTCGCGATGATCGCCGCGGCGAATAGCGCCGCATTGCGTGCCCCGGCAGCGCCGATGGCAAAGGTCGCCACGGGGATGCCGCTCGGCATCTGCGCGATGGACAACAGCGAGTCGATGCCGCCCAACGCCTTGGTTTGAACCGGCACGCCGAGCACGGGCACGGTGGTCTTGGCTGCCGTCATGCCCGGCAGGTGCGCTGCGCCCCCGGCGCCCGCGATGATGGCCTTCAGACCGCGCTCGCGCGCCGAGGCCGCATACTCGAACAACAGGTCGGGCGTACGGTGCGCCGAGATCACCCGCACTTCGTGCGCGATCGACAGGGATTCGAGGGTATCGGCCGCAGCCTGCATCGTCTCCCAATCGGACGACGACCCCATGATGATGCCGACGCGCGCTTTCATGGCGCTAAGTCTATCAAGCCTTCCCGAGCAGCTGCCGCAGAAACGCGAAAAGCTCACGGGCTCCCGCCGGAGGGCGCTGTTCGAGGCGCTCGCGCCCCGCCTTTTTCAAAATCCGCGTCAGGGCATCGCGATCCGCGTGCGGAAACTCCTCGCAGAGAAGCGCCATCGCCGTGTCGGGTTCCGAGAGCAAGCGGTCGCGCCAGCGCTCGATTTGCTGAAAGTGCCGGATCTCCGAATCATGCCGCTCCTTACGCTCGGCGAGCTTCGCCAGCACGGGTTCCGGATCGATCTCGCGCATCAACTTGCCGATGTACTGGCGCTGCCGCAGTTGCGCGCCGTGCGAGGGCAGTCGCCGCAGATCGCGCAGCGCCACAAAGAGCTTTTCGGGCAGATCGAGCTGGGCGATCTCCTGCTCCGGCAGCGCGGATAACTGCACGCCAAGCTCCTGCAACGAGGCTGCCTCGCGCTTGCGGGCGCTCTTGCTGAGGCGCTCCGCCTCGGTCTCGCCGTTGTGCTCTGATCCGCTCTGGACGCCCATATCCCTCATGCTACCACCTCTGTGGCTGGGCGAATTACACGCTAGAATCCGCGAAAGATTTCGTGGAGAACACCATGGCCATCGCCCCCGCCGACCGCACGCGCCGACTCAACCTGGACGACCTCGAATCGATCATCGAGCGGGCGCTCGAGGAGGCGCGCGCACGCGGCGCCACACAGGCCGAGGCGGGGGTGAGCCAGGACAGCGGCCTGTCCGTCGGGGTGCGCCTGGGCGAGGTCGAAACGCTCGAGCACCAGCGCGACCGCAGCATGGGAATTACGGTGTATTTCGGGCACCGCAAGGGCTCGGCGAGCACGGCGGATCTTTCGCCGGAGGCGGTGCGGGCGACCGTCGCCAAGGCGTGCAGCATCGCCCGGTTCACCGCGGAGGATCCCTGCTCGGGCCTGGCGGATGCGGAATTGATGGCCCGCTCGCCGCCGGATCTGGACCTCTCCCACCCGTGGGGGTTGAGCGCGGAGCGCGCGATCGAGATCGCCAAGACCTGCGAGGCGGCGGCGCTCGGGTTCGATCCCCGGATCAACAACTCCGAGGGTGCTTCGGTCGCCACCCATCAGGGGCTGCATGTCTATGGAAATACCCACGGCTTCATCGGCGGCTATCCCACGACTTCGCACACGGTGAGCTGCGTGGTGCTCGCGGGCACCGGAGACGACATGCAGCGCGACTACTGGTACTCCAGCGCGCGCGATTGGCGGGATCTCGAGCCGGCGGAGGCCATTGGACGCGAGAGCGCGCGGCGCACGATCGCGCGGGTCGGTCCGCGAAAGCTGTCCACCCGGCGGGCACCGATCCTGTTCAACCCGGAGCTCGCGCGCGGCCTGATCGGCCATTTCACCGCGGCCATTCGCGGCAGCAGCCAGTACCGCCAGTCCTCGTTCCTGCTGAACTCCATCGGCCAGCAGGTATTTCCGCCGGGATTCTCCATCGCCGAGCGGCCGCACATTCCGAAGGCCATGGGCAGTGCACCCTTCGATGAGGAGGGTGTCGAGACGCGAGACCGCGAGCTCGTCGCGGACGGCGCGCTCACCGGCTACATTCTGTCGAGCTACTCGGCACGCAAGCTCGGACTCAAGACCACGGGCAATGCAGGGGGTGCCCACAATCTCGTGGTCGCGCCGACCGGCGTCGGCGGACACGAGGCGATGCTCGCACGTCTCGGTACCGGGCTGCTGGTCACGGAACTCATGGGTCAGGGCGTGAACGCCGTGACCGGTGATTATTCGCGCGGGGCCGCCGGATACTGGGTGCAGAACGGTGCCATCCAGTATCCCGTCGCCGAGATCACCATCGCGGGGAACCTGCGCGACATGCTGAAGGATATCGTGGCGGTCGGCGACGACGTCGACCCCCGCGGCGGCATCCGCATCGGATCGGTTCTCGTCAAAGAGATGACCATCGCGGGCGAGTAGGCCCGCCGGCCGCACCTCGCCGGCCGCACCTTCCCCACTAGCCGCCGATCAAATCCTCGAGCGATCGGTCCCCGAGGTCTCGGCGCATGATCTCATCGATCTGCACGATGAGCTCCACTGCGGGTGCCGCTGGTCTGCCGGTGAGCGTCGAGCGCCCGCCATGCGGCGCGCGCAAGGCATCGACGACCGCCGAGACCTTGATGTGCCTCGGATCGCGTCCGGGAAGAAAGCTCTCCTTCTCGGTGGCCACCACGAGTCCCGTCGCCTCGAGGCTCGCCAGCACCGGCGCGAGCACGGCCGGAGGCACATCCAGCTCCCCCGCAAGGCGGCCCACCGTCCAGCTCGTGAGTCCGCTGCGATAGTCGCGTCCGATCAGATACATCACCGAAAGTCCGAGGCTTTCCCGCGCGCGGGTGTCGAGGGTCACCGAATCGTGCCCGTGCGGCAAATACTGTGGGAACTGCACGTAGAAGGCGAGCTCTGCGCCGATGAGCAGGATGAGCCAGCTCACATACACCCAGATGAGCGTCGCCAGCACGATGGCGAAGCCCGAATAGATGGCCATGAGCCGCGATGAGGAGATCAGCACCGAGGTGAAGATCTGACCCACCAGCGCCCAGACGATGCCCGCGGTCACGCCGCCGATCAGCGCGGCGCGCACCTCGACCCGCGTATTCGGAATGAACAAATACATGAGGACGAACACGACCGACACGATCACATACGGCAAGACCCTGGCGCTTGCGGTGAAGACCCAGGAGAGCGGAGCAATCGTGTCGAGCCACTGGGCGGTTTCACTGTGCAGTGCCGAGCCGAGGAGCCCGAGCACCACGACGAGCATGATGGGCGCGGCGATCATGAGGCTCAAATATTCGGCGAAGCGCCGCGCGAAATTGCGCGGGCGGTGCACACGCCACACGAAGTTGAAGCTCGTCTCGACCTTTTGAATGGTGCTGATCACCGTGTAAGTGAGGAAGATCAGGCCGAGCGAGCCGAGCACATCGCCGCGCATGTTCGAGACGAATTCGAGCAGCGAGTCGGTGAGCTGATTCGAGGCGAGGCCGAGCGGGCGGAAGAACTCGTGCAGGATGAAGTGCAGATCCGTGCGCGCACCGATGCCTTTAAGGATCGCGAAGCTGAAGACCATCAATGGCACGAGCGAGAGGAGGGTGGTATAGGCGAGGCTCATCGCCCGCACGTCGATCTCGCCCTCGATCCAGTCGCGGGCAACGGCCGCCGGGTAGCGCAGGAGGCGCAATGGCGGTCCCCACGGAGGCGGCATGGAGCGCGACCTGAGGAACAATTCGTCCTGGAAGCGTTCCAGTGCGCTGGGCATGGCGGGCCGTCAGGCCGTCAGTAGCTTGAGCGCCTCGCGATAATTGTCGCTGGTGCGCGCGACGATGTCGCTCGGCAGATGTGGCGCCGGGGGCTTCTTGTTCCAATGCAGCGACTCGAGATAGTCGCGCACGAACTGCTTGTCGAAGCTGGGAGGACTGATGCCGGGCCTGTAGGAGGCGACGGGCCAGAATCGCGAGGAATCGGGCGTCAGCACCTCATCGATCAGCACCAGATCGCCGGCCTTGTCGACGCCGAATTCGAACTTGGTATCGGCGATGATGATGTCGCGGGCGCGCGCATGCGCGGCGGCCAGCGTGTAGACCGCAAGAGCGATGCGGCGGATTGCCGAGGCGTACTCTCTGCCCACCAGGCTCACGATCGCATCGAACTCGATATTCTCGTCGTGGTGTCCGGCGGGTGCCTTCGAGGCGGGCGTGAATATGGGCTCGGGCAGCGCATCCGCCATTTGCAGTCCGCCGGGCAATCGGATGCCGCATACGGAGCCATGCTGCTTGTAGTCTTTGAAGCCGGAACCGATCAGATAGCCGCGCACCACCGCCTCGATGGGAAGCGCGCGCAGCTTTCTCACCACCATCGAACGGCCCTCGAGCGCGGCTCGTTCCTCGCGATCGTGAATGATGTCCTCGACGCGGATCGACGTCAGGTGGTTCGGCACGAGGTGCCGCGTCTTCGAGAACCAGAACTCGGAGATTTTGGTGAGCACCTCACCCTTGAACGGGATCGGATCGGGCAGCACCACGTCGAACGCCGAAAGCCGGTCCGTGGTGACGATGAGCAAGTGATCGGCATCGACCTCGTAGATGTCGCGCACCTTTCCCTGATGAGTCTTCGTCAGGCTCCGGATGCGGCTTTCGAACATCGGTGCGGATTGCAGCGAGTGATCCATGCGAGCGGGCGTGTGGCTGCTACCATTGTGGCGGGAAGGTCGGCGATTGTGGCGGGCCGCGGCGGATAGGTCAACGAATGGCTTTGAAAGGGACGATTTTCGGGGCGGTGGTCGGCTTCCTGCTCACGCGCACGGTTCTGGGAGGCCTCATCGGCGCGCTCATCGGGTTTCTGTACGACCAGGGCGCCGGCTTGGGCTTGGGCGTGGGCTATGGCTATAGCGCTCGCGGCGCGGCTCCCGGGGCCTCGGTGTCGGAGGTGTTTTTCCGCACCACCTTCGAACTCATGGGTCACGTTGCGAAGTCCGACGGCCGCGTGTCGGAGGCTGAGATCGATGCGGCGCGCCGTCTGATGCAGGAGCTGCGTCTCGGCCCCGGCGAGACCGCGGCCGCCATTCAGTGCTTTCGCGCCGGAAAAGCGCCGTCGTACGACGCCGGCTTTCGCATCGAGGAGCTCCGCGAAGCTTGCGGCCTGCGTTACGATCTGCTGGCAACGTTCATCGAGCTGCAGCTACGCGCGGCCTTGGCGGGCAACGGGATCTCGCCGCCGGCGCGCCATATTCTGGTGCGTGCCGCGGAGCGGCTGGGCATGTCGAGGCTGGAATTCGCCCGCATGGAAGCCGCGTTGCGCGCACGCCAAGGCCAGCGTTTCCATGCGGGCACGCAGCAGCAGCGTCCGCTCACGGAGTGCTACGCGGAGCTCGAGGTGAGCGCTGAGGCGAGCGATGCGGACGTGACCAAGGCGTACCGGCGGCAGATGAGCCGCCACCATCCGGACAAGCTGGTCGCGAACGGGCTGCCGGAATCGATGGCGCAGTGGGCCAAGGAGAAGACCCAACGCATCCAGGAATCTTACGAGGCAATACGTGCGGCCCGCGGGATGCGTTGATAGAGTGTAGGCATGGGAATCATCATCGCGCCCTCGATTCTGTCGGCCGACTTCTCGCGCCTGGGCGAGGAAGTCAACGCGGTGCTGACCGCAGGCGCGGATTGGATCCACTTCGATGTGATGGACAACCATTACGTGCCGAATCTCACCATCGGTCCCATGGTGTGCGAGGCGTTGCGCAAGGCGGGCATCAGCGCGCCGATCGACGTTCATCTGATGGTGACGCCGGTGGATGCGCTCGCTGCGGATTTCGCCAAGGCCGGCGCCTCACGCATCAGCTTCCATCCCGAGGCGACCCAGCATGTGGATCGCACCATCGACCACATCCGGGAGGCGGGTTGCGCGCCCGGCCTCGTGTTCAACCCGGCCACCCCGCTCAGCTGGCTGGATTACGTGATCGACAAGATCGACACCATTCTGGTGATGTCGGTGAATCCGGGATTCGGCGGACAGAAGTTCATTCCGCGCATGCTCGGGAAACTCGCCGAGGCACGGGCCCGAATCGAGGCGAGCGGCCGGGACATTCGTCTGGAGATCGACGGCGGTGTGAAGACCGGTAATGCCGCGGACATCGCGCGTGCCGGTGCAGATGCGTTCGTTGCCGGATCCGCGATTTTCGGCAGCCCCGACTACGCCGCTACGATTCGCGCATTGCGAGAACGGGCGTGTCAGGGCGAGCGCGCGCGGCGCGCGGCGGGCTAGAAGCGCGGCGAGCCGCGACTATTCGTCGTCCTCGTCGTCCTCATCATCGTCCTCGTCATGCTGCTCGGGCCGCGGACTCTTTCCGGCCGCCGAGCCGGCGCCGGCCTTCACAGGGACGATGAGGGGGCGCGTCTTCACTTTAGGACGCGCGTTGAATACGACGATGGTCTTGCCCGTTGCGCGCAGCAGACCCTGTTCCTCGAGCACTTTGAGCACGCGTCCCGCCATCTCGCGAGAGCAGCCGACCAGACGCGACAATTCCTGGCGGCTCACCTTGATTTGCATGCCCTCGGGATGCGTCATCGCATCGGGCTCGCCGCACAGATCCATGATCGCGTGCGCGACGCGGCCCGTGACGTCGACGAAGGCCAAGTCGCCGAGCTTGCGGTTGGTGCGGTCCAGACGGGTGGCGAGCTGGGTGGCCAGCTCGAATATCAAGCCCGGGCTTTCGGCCGCGATCTGACGAAAGCGCGGATAGGTCATTTCAGCGAGCTCGGACTGCTGACGGGTGCGCACCCAGGCGCTGCGGGTGGGCTGTTCGTAAAACAGGCCCATCTCGCCGAAAAACTGTCCCTTGTTGAGGTAGGCGAGGACCATCTCGTTGCCGTCCTCGTCCTCGATCATGACCTCGACGGAGCCCGAGATGATGTAGTAGAGAATGTCCGGCAGATCGCCCGCGTGGATGATCACGGTTTTGGAAGGGACCGTCCGGATCCGGCAGTAGCTCAAGAAACGATTGATCGCAGGGATATCGCTTAAGGCTTTTGCCACTTCTTCCATGGTCTCTCCCAATTCTGGTGTCGTGAAAACGCCCGTTCTGGCGCCCCCTTTTATTACATAAGTACTGGAATCGCAAGCACTAAGCTCATATCCAGTACGATCCCTTCGTCATCAGCCGCGAGGTCAGATGCATCGCTGCCTTGACCCATCCGGGCAACCGGGCGGCTCCGAGGGCATCGGCTTTTGCGCCATGTGCGGCCTCATCATGCTTCATCTGCTCGACGATGGCGCGACTGCGCCGATCGAGCGTGGGCAACCGTTCCAGGTGCTCGCCGAGGTGGGATTCCACCTGCCGCTCGGTTTCGCTCAGGAAGCCAAGGCTCGCCGGATCCCCGAGCGCACCCGCCAGCGAGCCGATGAGGAAGGAGCCTGCGTACCAAACCGGATTCAAAACGCTGGTGCGTCCGCCGAGCTCGGTGATCCGTTGCTCGCACCAGGCGAGGTGATCGAGCTCTTCGGCGGCCGCTTGACGCATCGCAGCAGCAGCGCCCGCATCGCGGGCGCCCAAGGCTTGTCCGCGGTACAGTGCTTGCGCCGCCACCTCGCCGGCATGGTTCACGCGCATCAGCCGAGCGGACTCCGCCCGCTCGTCCTCGTTAAGCACGAGCTCGCCGCCGGCGCCCCCGGGCAGCCCGCGGGCGGCGCGAACGCAGCCCCCTAACACGTTGATTGATTGACCAATTTCGCCCAGCAGGCGATCGGTCGGAGTGTAGCGGCGGGCGTTCACCGACACATTATATTATGGAGCCTGCGCCACGCGGTCCGATTGCATGAGGTGCTGTGCCTACGTCCGCTCGGCGGGGCGGCCGCGATCGGACACGGCGGGCTGGTCATGCGGCCGTAGGTTCTGTACACTTTCGCGCCTTTCGTTGGGCCGGCACCGTTCGGAATTACTCATGCAAACTGTATTTTCAAAGCCCGAAGAGACTCGCGGCGACTGGTACGTCGTCGATGCAGCGGGCAAGACCTTGGGCCGTCTGGCCTCTCAGATCGCACATCGTCTGAAGGGCAAGCACAAGCCTACCTACGCCCCTCACCAGGATCTCGGTGATCATATCGTCGTGATCAACGCGGGTACCGTGCGCGTCACGGGCGCGAAGCTCACCGACAAGTGGTATCACCAGCATACCGGTTATGTCGGCAACCTGAAGAGCACCACCCTCGGCAAGCTCCTCAAGGAGCATCCCGAGCGCGCGATCCAGATCGCGGTGAAGGGCATGCTTCCGAAAGGCCCGTTGGGTCGGCGGATGTACCGCAAACTGCACGTATTCGGCGGCGACGCCCATCCTCATCAAGCCCAGCAGCCCAAAGCGCTGGAGCTGTAAACGCTAGGAAACAAAGCATGGCATTGAGTACCGCCCAGAATTCCTTTTATGGCACCGGCCGGCGCAAGACCTCGAGCGCGCGGGTATACCTCACCAAGGGCACAGGCAAGGTGTCGATCAACGGCCGCTCCCTGGAAGAGTTCTTCGGGCGCGAGACGGGCCGGATGATCGTGCAGCAGCCGTTCGGCGCGGTTCAGCTCGAGGGCAAGTTCGATGTGGCCGCTCACGTCGAGGGCGGCGGCATCACCGGTCAGGCGGGCGCCATTCGACATGGCATCACGCGCGCGCTGATGGCGTACGACGAGACGCTGCGCTCCCCCCTGCGCAAGGCCGGCTTCGTCACGCGCGATGCGCGCGAGGTCGAGCGCAAGAAGGTGGGCCGGCGCAAGGCTCGACGCGGAACGCAGTTCTCCAAGCGCTAATCGGCCTTAAGGCTTCTTGGGGGATCGTCTAGCGGTAGGACAACGGTCTCTGACACCGTTTACCTAGGTTCGAATCCTAGTCCCCCAGCCAAATGAGGGCCCACTTCGGTGGGCCCTTTTCTTTCCACCCCGAGTCGCCAAGTAAGGTACCGATGTCGAGCGATCGCAATTCGGGAGGACGCATCGGGCCCCTGGCGTTGGGCGCGCTCGGTGTCGTGTTCGGCGATATCGGCACGAGTCCTCTGTATGCCATGTCCGCCTGCTTCACGGGCGCCAATATCGCGGTGACCCCGGCGCACATCTTCGGCGTGCTCTCGCTCATTTTCTGGACTCTGGTCCTCGTCATTCTGCTCAAGTACGTCGCGGTCGTGCTGAATGCCGACAACAAGGGCGAAGGCGGGGTGCTGGCGCTCACCGCCCTCGTGGTGAACACGGAGCGTCAGAGTCCGCGCAAGAAGATCTACGCGATGCTCGGGATCCTCGGCGCGGCGCTGTTTTTCTCCGACGGCGCCATCACTCCGGCCATATCGGTCTTGAGCGCCGTCGAAGGTCTGCACGTTGCCGCGCCGGATGCGCAGATTCCCATCCTCCCCATCACGATCGCCGTGCTGGTCGGATTGTTCCTGATTCAACGTCAGGGCACGGGATCGGTCGGACGCGTATTCGGGCCGGTAATGCTCGGTTGGTTCGTCATCCTGGCCGTGCTGGGGGTCACCTGGATCGCGCGCGAGCCGCGCGTGCTGCTCGCGCTCAATCCCGCGTATGCGCTGCAGCTGATCGTCGATCATCGGATCGGTGCGCTCGCCGTGCTCGCCGGAGTGTTCCTGACGGTCACCGGCGGCGAGGCGCTCTATGCCGACATGGGCCATTTCGGCAAAACGCCGATCCGCCTGAGCTGGATGTTCGTCGTCATGCCGGCGCTCGTGCTCAATTACTTCGGCCAGGGTGCCTTGCTCATCGACAATCCGGCGGCAATCGCCAATCCCTTCTATCTCATGACGCCCACCTGGTCGCTCTTGCCGCTCGTGGTGATCGCCACCGCAGCGACCGTCATTGCCTCTCAAGCCGTGATCTCGGGCGTGTTCTCGGTCGCCACTCAGGCGGTGAGTCTCGGGCTGTTCCCGCGGGTACGCGTCGAGCACTCCTCCGCCGAGTACGCGGGCCAGATCTACGTGCCCGTCATGAACTGGATCTTGATGCTCGCCACGATCGGCCTGGTGCTGAGCTTCGGCAGCTCGGCGGCCTTGGCGGGCGCGTACGGACTGGCAGTGTCCGGCGCCATGACGATCGTGACACCGCTCACCTTGAGCCTGATCAAGTCGCGCACGGGCGCGAGGAGCCGATGGTTGCGCGCGGGTCTGTCGCTGCTGTTCGTCATCGACCTGGCCTTCCTGATCGCCAACCTGACGAAGCTACAGGACGGCGGTTGGCTCCCGTTGACCTCGGGTTTCATCATTTACTGGCTCATGCAGACCTGGGCGACCGGCCGGGCCTCGGTAATGGCGCGCCTGCTGCGCGAGCAGAAGCCGGTGCGCGATTTCCTCGTCGACTTGAAGCGTGATCCGCCGGTCAAGGTGCCGGGGACGGCCATCTTCATGGATGCGAAGGCCTCGGGAATCCCACGGGCGCTCAGCAACAATCTGAAGTTCAATCGCGTGCTTCACGAGCAAGTGGTGCTGCTGACGGTCGTGACGCGCGAGCAACCGCGCATTCCCGACGCGAAGCGGCTCACGGTGACGCCGGTTTGCGAGGGCATCGTGCGCATCGTCGCGGCGTTCGGCTTCATGGAGAAGCCCAACGTCATGGAGATCCTGCGCGAGGCGGAAGCTCACGGCGTGCGGTACGAGCCGGAGCGCACGACCTTCTTCTTGAGCCGCGAAGAGCTTCTGCCCGGCCAGCGTTCGGATCTGCCGCCGTTGCGCCGGCGGGTGTTCATGCAGATGGCGCGCAGCGCGCAAGTGATCGCAGACTATTACGGGCTGCCTTCCGGCAGAGTCATCGAGATCGGTACCCGCCTCGAGATCTAGCGGCGGGGGACGGTGGTCAGCCGCCGGGCGGTGTGATGGTCGTCACACCCCCATCCCCCGCCACCAGCAGCACATCCGCGCGGCGATGCGCGAACAGTCCGACGGTCACCACGCCGACGATGCCGTTGATGGCATCTTCCATGGCGGTCGGAACCGCGAGGTCGAGCCGGTGCACATCCAGGATCACGTTGCCGTTGTCCGTCACCACACCCTCGCGCCAGACCGGCTGTCCCCCGAGCTTCACGAGCTGTCGCGCCACGTAGGAGCGCGCCATGGGGACCACCTCGACGGGCAACGGAAATGAGCCGAGCTGTGCGACCAGCTTGCTGTCATCGATGATGCAGACGAACTTCCGGGAGCAGGCGGCGATGATCTTCTCGCGCGTAAGCGCCGCCCCGCCGCCCTTGATCAGATTGCCCCGCCGGTCGGCCTCGTCGGCACCGTCGATGTAGAGGTCGAGATCCCCTTCGGCATTCAGGTCCGTCTCCGGGATGCCCGCGGCATGCAGCGCCGCGGATGTTTGACGGGAGCTCGAGACAGCGGCTTCGATCTGGATTTTACGGTCTTTCAGCACCGCGATCAGCTCGGCCACCGTCGAGCCCGTGCCTACCCCGAGCACCATGCCCGGCTCGATGTAGGGAATGGCGGCTTCGGCCGCCCGCCGCTTCTTTTGCGTGGATGAAACTATTTTCCTACCCTCAGAAACAACTGTGCCCGCTTTCGCGGGCACAGTTGGTTTTCTTTCGAAGGCTTACTTTTTCTTAGCGGCCTTCTTCTTGGACGCCTTCTTCTTTGCCTTCTTCGCTTTCGCTGCCATGTTGAAACTCCATAGTCGGGTTAGTCCGGGGACCGAGTATATACACGATGAATTAATTTACAAGCAATACATCACCCTACGGCATCGGAATGTGGTAGCGATGTGAGCGACCTCACTCAAGCGAGAGCACGAAGTCCCAATCGGATTGCGATACCGGCGTGACCGACAGACGATTCCCTCGCCGCAACACGACGAAGTCCGAAAGCCGCTTGTGTGCATGCTTGCGCAGCTCATCGAGCGTGATCAGCCGCTTGAGCTTGCGCACCAACTGCACGTCCACCACGTACCACCGAGGCTCGCTCTCGTCGCTCTCGGGATCGTAGTGCGCATCCTTGGGATCGAACGCCGTCTTGTCCGGATAGCCCTCCTTCGTGACGCGAACGATTCCGGCGATGCCGGGAATTTCGCAGCTCGAGTGATAGAAGAACGCCGTGTCGCCCTTCTTCATGGAGTCTCGCAGCGTGTTCCGGGCCTGGTAATTGCGCACACCGTCCCAGGAAGTCGTCTGCTTGGGGCGCCGCGCGAGATCGTCGATGCTGAAGGTGCCGGGCTCGGATTTGAGCAGCCAGTGATTCATGAAAGATCCTTCTCCATGAGAGTACGGGGGAACTGTCGGATGCCGCGCTCGGTGGCCACGGCGTCGAGGCCGACGTCATGCGCTTGCGCAAACACATTGTCGGCGCGCTGGCACTCGAAGGCGAGGCCGACCAGGCGCGGCCCGCGCCAGTGGCCGCGGTTGCGCCGGAAGGCGAGCGCGCGATCGTAGAATCCGCCGCCCATCCCCAGGCGATGCCCCCGGTCATCGATCCCCACCAGCGGAACCACGATGAGGTCGAGCCAGCGCGGGGCGACCGTGTGCCGGCGCGCGGCGCCATGCGGCACGGAAATACCGAACACGCCGCGGCGCGTCTTGCCGGACAGGGGATAGAAGCGCAGCCGCGCGTGGCGCCGGCTTTCGATGACGGGGACATAGATGCGAACCCGCCGGCGCCGTGCGGCGACCAGTAGAGCGGCGGTGTTTGTCTCGCGGTCGAAGGGCAGATAGACCGCCACCCGGGCGCCCGGCTTGAAGGCGGCCAGCCGCGTGATGGATGAGGCGGCGAGGTTCGAGCGTAAGGCGTGATCCGCGGCGGGAAGTTGGCGCCGGCGCGTGCGCAGCTCTTTGCGCAGGTTGGCTTTCGTGGATTCATCGATGGACATGATTAAGGGGATGGCGCCACCCGCATGTGCCGTTTTGGACCGTTGCTCCCGACCTGAGCAACAGGTGGGGCTAACTGCCGACACTTAAGGCTTCCCGCTCGCGGCGGACTTGCACAATGCTGCCAGCAAGCAATGGCCCCTGGGGTTTACAAAATTAGGGTCAGGAGGTAACCCGATCCGCATCGAACACCGCAGGCAGCGCCAAACTTGAACTAGACCGGGTCGAATCTCAAAGCTCGAGCTGTCGACCCTTCTCCAACGCCGACTCTACCCGCTCGCGCAGGATACGCAAGCGTCCTCCCACGTCGGAATCGAGATGGCTATCACGGTTGCGGAACCGGATCAGCTCGTTGGCCATGTTGAGAGCCGCGATCACCGCGATGCGATCGAGGCCCACCACTTTGCCGCTGTCGCGAATCTCGCGCATCTTGGCATTCAGGAACTCGGCCGAATCGAGCAGATCGGACCGCTCTTCCATCGGGCAGGTGATGTGGTATTCCTTCTCGAGGATACGCACGCTGACTCGGGCCTGGTTCTCGCTCATGCCTGCTCCATCGATTTCAGCCGCCCGATCATGGCTTCGACGCGCGCGCGAACCTGCTCGTTCTTCTGCAGCAACGTGGCACGCTCGGCGGTGAGCGTCTCCTGCCGTTGCCGCAACGCTCGGTTCTCTTCCTTGATCTGGCTCACCGTGACGATGAGGTCCTCGAGGCGCTTTTCCAGCCGCTTCAGCTCGAGCTCGACGGCGGATTTGGGATTGGCTTCAGTCATGGGAGACCAATATAGAGCGCTCGTTTGCGCAATGCAAAGGGGCGCGGACTTGGCCCCGGAAGCGGCTGACGCGGTATGATCCCGACACCATGATGGACATCCGATTCAAGGATTTTGAGGATGTGCTGGCCGCCGCAGGCAGTCTTGCCGACGCTGCCGAGGCGCATGGTTCGTTGTGCGGCGCCCTTTGCTCGGTGGCGCCGTACCGGATGCAGGACTGGGTCAATGAGATCTTGCCGGACGGCGCATCGCTGTCCGATGAGTCGGCGGCCATGCTCGAGCGGGTGTTCGCCGCCACCGCCGCTTCGTTCGGGGAGCAAGGGATGGAGTTCGAGCCGCTGCTGCCCGATGACGAACAGCCTTTGAACGGGCGCGCCAACGCCCTTGCATTATGGTGCACCGGGTTCTTGTACGGCTTGGGGACGGGCCAGATTTCGGATCTGGAAGCGCTCAACGGTGATGTCGGAGAGATCGTACGCGACTTCACGGAGATCTCCCGGGCGTCCGGGGACGAGGCGGAGGCGGATGAATCGAACGAGCAGGCTTATGCCGAGCTCGTCGAGTTCATCCGTGTCGCCGCCCAGGTGGTGTTCGAGGAGCTTCTGCCGTTGCGCCAGAGCGCCTATCCGACGACCCCCCAGCGGTTGCATTGATCCGTGGAGCTCGGCAATCCGCGAGGCCGCAAGGATCGAGAAGAGTTCGCGCGGCGCCGTCGCCAGTTCATGCGCATGATCGGCAAGGATGCCATCGCCGTGCTGCCCTCCGCTCCGGTGCGCCACCGCAACGGCGACATCGCGTACGCGTACCGCCAGGACAGTCAGTTCTATTACCTGAGCGGGTTTCCGGAACCCGAGGCCGTCGCCGTGCTCGTGCCTGGGCGGCCGCACGCCGAGTATCTGCTGTTCGTGCGCGAGCACGATGCGGTGCGCGAATCGTGGGACGGCGCTTGGGCCGGCACCGACGGCGCCGTGGAGCGATACGGGGCGGACGACGCATTTCCCATCGAGGACATCGACGAGATCCTGCCGGGCTTGATGGAGCAGCGCTCGCGCATCTTCTACTCCATGGGAACGCACCCGGAATTCGATCCACGCATGGCCGGCTGGGTCAATGGTGCGCGGTTTCAGGAGTTCGTGGCGCTCGGCCACGTGCTCGACGACATGCGCCTCTACAAGAGCCGCCCGGAGCAAGCGAAGCTGCGGCGCGCCGCGCAAATCGCCGTGGGCGCGCACCGCCGCGCCATGCGATTCGCCCACCCCGGCCGAATGGAATACGAGGTGATGGCGGAGCTGCTGCACGAGTTTCGCTCGCACAATGCGGACCTCTCCTATCACCCCATTGTCGGCGGAGGTCCGAATGCCTGCGTCATGCACTACCGCGATAACGACCAGAAGCTGCGCGACGGCGACTTGCTCTTGCTCGACGCGGGCTGCGAATACGACTATTACGCCTCCGACATCACTCGCACGTTTCCCGTGAATGGGCGTTTCACGCCCGCCCAGCGCGCCGTGTACGAGGTCGTCCTCGAGGCTCAACTCGCCGCCATCGACAAAGTGCGCCCCGGCAATCATTGGAACGACCCTCACGAGGCGGCGGTCCGATCGATTACCCAGGGACTGATCAGGCTCGGCCTGCTCAAGGGCAAACTATCCGGCCTCATCAAGGAGCAGGCCTATCTGCCTTTCTTCGGCCACCGCACCGGGCACTGGCTCGGGCTCGACGTGCACGATGTGGGCGATTACCGCGTCGGCGGCGAGTGGCGAGTGCTCGAGGCCGGCATGGCGCTCACGGTCGAGCCGGGGATCTACATTCGACCGGCGCCGCGAGTGCCGAAGGAGTTCTGGAACATAGGAGCGCGCATCGAGGACGACGTGCTGGTCGCCGATGGTGCGCCCCAAGTGTTGACGGCGGACCTCGAGAAGACGCCCGAGGCCGTCGAGCGCCTGGTGCAGTCGGCGTGAGCCAAGCCCATCGCACGTCCGGCGCTCCGGCCTACGATGTCGCGATCGTCGGCGGCGGCATGGTCGGCGCCAGCCTCGCCGTGGCGCTCGAGGGCGTCGGCGTGCGCGCCGCCCTGATCGAGGCGGTGCCGCACGATGCGGACGCGCAGCCGAGCTTCGATGAGCGCACCACCGCGTTGTCGAACGGCAGCCGCTGCATCCTCGAGACCCTGGGAGTGTGGGAGGGCGTGGCGGGGGCGGCGACACCGATCGCGAAGATCCACGTCTCGGATCAGGGACAGTTCGGCTTTGCACGCATCGACGCGGCGGAGCAGGGAAGGAAGGCGCTGGGTCACGTGGTTCCCAACCGCGCGCTCGGGGCGGCGCTCTGGTCACGCTTGGCCGGCCGTTCCGATCTGGATGTGTTCTGCCCGGCGCGCGTGTCCGCGATCCGCCTCGGCGGCGAGACGGTTGAGATCGGCCTCGCGACGGGGAGCCCGGTGCGGTTGGATGCGCGACTCGTCATTGCCGCCGACGGAATCGAGTCCGCGGTGCGCGAGGCGGCCGGCATCGGCGTCGAGACGCGCGATTATGAACAAGTGGCGATCATCACGACCGTGTTGCCCCGCAAGTTTCACGAGCACGTGGCCTACGAGCGCTTCACGCCCACCGGCCCGCTTGCGCTGCTGCCGCTGAGCGATGGGCGCTGCGCACTGGTGCTGACCTTGAGTCCCGCGCTCGCCGCGGCGGCGATGGGCTGGACGGATGAGCAATTTCTCGCCGAACTTCAGGGGCGCTTCGGCTTCCGGCTCGGCCGCTTCCTGAAGGTGGGGCGGCGGCGTGCGTATCCCTTATCGCTGAGCCGCGCCGAGCGATTGAGCGCCGGCCGCTGCATCATCGTCGGGAATGCCGCGCAAGGCCTGCACCCCGTGGCGGGTATGGGGTTCAACCTGGGGCTGCGTGATGTTGCGAGCCTCGCCGAACTCATCGCCGAACGGCGCGGTGAGCTCGAAACCGTTGCGGCGGTGTACGACACTTGGCGCGCGGCCGACCGCCGCGAGGTGATCGCGTTCACCGACGGGCTCGTGCGTCTCTTCGCGAGCCCCTGGGGGCCGGTGCGGCGGCTGCGAAATCTGGGACTTCTGGCATTCGATCTGCTGCCGCCCGCGAAGGCGGCCTTGTCGGCGCTCTCGACCGGCGCGGCCGGGCGCATCCCGAAGCTCGCCCGCGGCGTCGCAATTCGGGCCGCCCCGTGAGCCGCGACTTCGACGTCATCATCGTGGGGGGAGGTGCCATCGGCAGCAGCATGGCGGCGCTTCTGTCGGTGCGGCGCCTGGTGCGCCCCGGCCGCGTGGCGCTCGTCGCGGAGTACGCGCCCGGCGTGAGGACCCAGGACTGGGATCTTCGGGTATTCGCGCTCAGCCGCGCATCGCAGCGCCTGCTGCGCCTGTGCGGGAGCTGGCAGCGACTTCCGCCTCAGCGCGTCGGCGCCTACGAGCGCATGTGCGTGTGGGATGCGAGCGGCGAGCCCGGGGGCACCGGCTCGCTCACCTTCGACTGTGCCGAGCTCGGCGAGCCCAACCTGGGGTACATCGTCGAGGGGAACTCGCTCACGCAAAGCTCACTCCAGTCCGCCGCCGCCGCCGGTTCCGTGCTCATCGAGGGCTCCGTGCAATCGATGCAGGTGGACGAGGGCCAAGTGCGCGTCCGGCTGAATGACGGGCGCGATCTCGCCGCGAAGCTCCTGATTGCCGCGGACGGCGTCGCCTCGAGGAGCCGCGAGCTACTCGGCATCGAGTCGGCCGGTCATGCCTATCATCAGGATGCGCTGGTTGCCCACGTGCGCACCGCGAAGCCTCACCAAAAGACGGCGTGGCAGCGGTTTCTCCCGACCGGTCCGCTCGCATTCCTGCCGCTGCCGGACGGGCGATCGTCCATCGTGTGGAGCATCGATCGTCCGCAGGCCGAACGCCTGCGCTCGCTCGATGCGCCCGCATTCGCGGCTGCACTCGAGGAGGCGAGCGACGGCGCACTCGGCGGTATCGAGCTCACGACGCGAGTGGCGGGCTTTCCCCTGCAACTCAAGTACGCCCTCGACTATGTGCGGCCGCGTGCGGTTCTGCTGGGCGATGCCGGGCATGCCGTGCATCCGCTTGCCGGTCAAGGCTTGAATCTGGGACTGCTCGACTGCGCCGCGCTCGCCGAGACGCTGGCGCCGGCGCGCGGCGATGCGGAACTTCTCGCGGAGCCGAGGCTGTTGCGACGCTATGAGCGCTGGCGCAAGAGCGAGAACCTGGTCGCGGCCGCCGGCCTCGATGCCCTCGAGCGGCTGTTCGCGAGCTCGAATCCGGTATTCGCGCGGCTGCGCAGCGCGGGCTTGGGCGCCGTGGGCCGGCTGCCGGTGCTCAAGCGCGAGCTCGCGCTGCGTGCCCTGGGGGTGGCCGGGGATGTGCCCGCGTTCATGAGAACCGAAGAGGCCGCGGGCTGAGCCCGGCTCAGAGCTGGTCGATCTTCGCCGCGCAGATGAAATCGTTCTGCGACAACCCGCCGATGGAATGGGTCGAATAGCTGATGTTGCAGTAGTCGTAGCCGACCTCGAGATCCGGGTGATGGTCCTCGACGTTGGCCACGTGCGCGATCGCATTCACGAAGCTCATGGTGCGGTAGAAGTCCTTGAACCGGAGCGAGCGCTGCAAGGATTTCCCGTCCGGATCCAGCTTCCAGTCCGGATGCAGGTGCGCGGCGCGCAACTCGCTCGCCTCCCGCGGCGTGAGCGGCAGGATGCCTCCCTCGCACGGCGCGCATTTCTTGAAGGCGAGATCGGTCATGGGGCAATCCGGCTGTAGGTGCGCTCGATGTAGCGCTCGACCAGCTCCTGGAACTCCTCGGCGATGCGCTCGCCTTTGAGCGTGACCGTCTTCTCGCCGTCCTCGTACACCGGCGCGACCGGATGCTCGCCCGTTCCGGGCAGACTGATGCCGATGTTCGCGTGCTTGCTCTCGCCCGGGCCGTTGACGACGCAGCCCATGACGGCGACGGTCATGTCCTCGACCCCCGCACGCTGCTTGCGCCACTCGGGCATGCGGTGGCGGATGTGCCCCTGGATCTTCTGCGCGAGCTCCTGGAAATAGGTGCTGGTGGTCCGGCCGCAGCCCGGACACGCAATGACCATGGGGGTGAAGGAGCGCAGTCCCATGGTCTGCAGAATTTCCTGCGCGACGATCACTTCCTGGGTGCGGTCGCCGCCCGGCTCGGGAGTCAGCGAAACGCGGATGGTATCGCCGATGCCTTCCTGGAGAAGCACTCCGATGCCCGCCGTCGACGCGACGATGCCTTTGCTGCCCATGCCGGCTTCGGTGAGGCCCAAGTGCAGCGGATGGCTGCAGCGGCCGGCGAGGTTTCTGTATACCGCGATCAGGTCCTGAACACCGCTCACTTTCGCGCTGATGACGATCATGTCCGCGCCGAGGCCCAGGCTTTGCGCGCGCTTGGCGCTGTCCAGGGCCGAAACGACGATGGCCTCGCGCATCACGTCGAGGGCGGCCAGCGGCTGCGCCTGCTTCGAATTCTCGTCCATCATGCGGGTGAGCAGGTCCTGATCGAGGCTCCCCCAATTGACGCCGATGCGGACGGGCTTCCGGTAACGACAGGCGGTCTCGATCATTTCGGCAAATTGCGGATCGCGCTTCGAGCCCCGGCCGACGTTGCCGGGATTGATGCGCAGCTTCGCGAGCGCCTCCGCGCAAGCCGGGTGCGTCTTCAGCAGCTTGTGGCCGTTGAAATGGAAATCGCCGACCAGCGGGGTCGCGATGCCCTGCGCATCCAGCCGCTCGCGGATATGGGGTACCGCGGCGGCGGCCTCGTCGTTGTTGACGGTGACGCGCACCAATTCCGAGCCGGCACGGGCCAGCGCCTTGACCTGCGCAACCGTCGATTCGATGTCGGCGGTGTCGGTGTTGGTCATCGATTGCACCACGATGGGCGCGCTGCCGCCGACGGTCACGCTGCCGATCTTCACGGCCAATGATTTTCTGCGGGATGTCATGGGTCGCTATTCTACCGCGGCATAATGGGGGATGGCTGCAAGGTTGGTTTATTCGACCGGGGTGGGGGCGCTGTGTCCGAATTGCCGGCGCGCCGTGCGCGAATGCGTGTGTCCGAAGGGCGCCCCGGGTGCGGCCAGGATCGGCGCGGTACGCGTCGGACGAGAGACCCAGGGGCGCGCAGGCAAAGGGGTCACCACGGTCTCGGGCTTGCCGCTTCCCCTGTCGGAAATCGAAGCGCTCGCCGCACAGCTCAAAAAACGCTGCGGTTCGGGGGGGACGGTGCGCGACGGGGTGATCGAGGTGCAGGGCGATCACAGGGACACGATCGTCGCGACGCTCATCAAGCTCGGCTGGCCGGCAAAGAAGTCGGGCGGTTGAGCCGAGTCCGCGCGCCTCGCACCGGCATATGAATGGTGTATCATAACCGCATCGCGATAAGAGCTGTCTGGAGAGAGTCCTCCTAGTCGAGGACCGCCGAAGGCGCAACCGGTCCGGAAACGCTCAGGCTCATGTACGACAGGCTCTCGCGGTCTCTGGAGAGCGATCCCGCCGTTGGCGCGGTGATCCACCGAAGGGGAACAGCGCGCGTGCACCGCGCGCTCGATCTCTCAGGTCTTAAGGACAGAGGGGCCGGCGGGTACCACGAGGTGCCGTTGCCGGTTCCGCGTCGTCTTTCGCAGCGAGGGTGCGATGGGCCTTAAGACTCCGCTTTACGATGCTCATGTTTCGTTGCACGCCAAAATCATCGATTTCGGCGGCTGGGACATGCCCCTCAACTACGGCTCGCAGATCGAGGAGCACCATGCGGTGCGCCGGGATGCGGGCGTGTTCGACGTGTCCCACATGTGTGCCATCGATCTCGCCGGTGCGCGCGTGCGTGAGTTGTTGCGCCATTTGCTCGCGAACGACGTGGGCAAGCTCACGGTCCCGGGCCGCGCGCTGTACAGCTGCATGCTCCTGCCCACCGGCGGTGTGATCGACGATCTCATCGCGTATTTCCTGACCGAGTCGTGGTTCCGGCTGGTCGTCAATGCGGGAACTCGGCAAAAAGATCTCGACTGGATCCGCCGGCACGCCGAGCGGTTCGGGGTCGATGTGCGCGAGCGCTCGGACCTTGCGATTCTGGCCGTGCAGGGACCCAAGGCGCGCGACAAGACCACGGCGCTCCTCGGCGCCGCGCCTGCGGCGGCGGCGCTCGGCATCGGGCGATTTGCCGCCGCCGCCGTCGATTCGTGGTTCATCGCACGCACCGGCTACACCGGCGAGGACGGGTTCGAGGTCATGCTGCCGGGTGCCGAGGCTCCCGAGGTCTGGCGTGCGCTCCTCGCGCAAGGTGTGAGGCCGGCCGGACTCGGCGCGCGCGATACGCTTCGCCTGGAGGCGGGGATGAATCTTTACGGCAACGACATGGACGAGCGCCGGCATCCCCTCGAATCCGGCCTCGCCTGGACGGTCGCTTTCGAGCCCATGGAGCGGGAGTTCATCGGACGCGAGGCGCTCCTGCGGGCCCGTGCGGCGGGCGGCGATGTACTGGTCGGATTGGTGCTCGAGGAGCGCGGCGTGCTGCGCAGTCACCAGGCCGTGAGCGCCGTCGCGGCGGCGGACGAGCCGCTCGCGGGCGATCCGCTCGGAGAAGTCACGAGCGGCACCTTCTCTCCGACGTTGAACCGCTCCATCGCACTCGCGCGCCTCAAGCCGCACGCGGGTGCCCGCGTCATGGTGGACATCCGCGGCAAGCCGCACGCCGCGCGCATCGTGAAGCCGCCGTTCGTGCGCGACGGCAAACCATTGATCGACATCCGCTGAAAGAGGAGCTTTCTAGTGAGCGAACAGATTCCCGCCGATCTCAAGTACACCAAGAGCCATGAGTGGGTGCGCGCGTTGCCGGACGGCCAGGTGGAGGTCGGCATCACCGATCACGCACAATCCGCACTCGGCGATCTGGTGTTCGTCGAAGTGCCGGCGGTCGGCCGCAAGCTCGCCGCGGGCGAGGCGTGCGCGGTGGTCGAGTCGGTCAAGGCCGCCTCCGATGTCTACAGCCCCGTGACGGGGAGGGTGGTCGCGCACAACGAGGAGCTCTCGCAAAAGCCCGAGCTGTTGAACGCGGACCCCTACGGCGCGGGTTGGCTGATGCGCATCGAGCTCGATGCGAAGGCGGGAAGTGCCGCCTTGCTCGCGGCAAGCGAGTACGCGCAGTTTCTCAAGGACTCCGAGTAGAACGCCCCGATGCCGTTCATTCCCCATACCGCCGACGACGTCGCCCACATGCTCGAGGTCATCGGAGCGCCTTCGATCGATGCCTTGTTCGATGAGATCCCCGCGGCGCTCAAGGCGAAGCCGCTCGATGGCATTCCGCCGGGTCTGTGCGAAATGGATGTCGCGCGGCTCGTAACCGAGCGCGCCGCCGGCGACGGCCGCTTGCTCAATTTCATCGGCGCGGGCGCTTACGAGCACCACATCCCGGCGCCGGTCTGGGCCATTGCCACGCGCGGCGAGTTTTATTCGGCGTACACGCCCTATCAGGCGGAGGCGAGCCAAGGGACCTTGCAGCTGATCTACGAGTTTCAGTCGATGATCTGCGCCCTTACCGGCATGGAGGCCGCGAATGCCTCGCTGTACGATGGGGCCTCCTCGCTCGCGGAGGCCTGCCTCATGGCCGTGCGCTCGAACCGCGGCTCGACCTCGCGCCGCATCCTCATGCCGCGCACGGTCAATCCGACCTACCGCAAGGTCGTGCAGTCGATCACCCGTCATCAGGGAATCGAGCTCGACATGGTGGATTACGAGCGTGCGTCGGGATGCATCTCGCTCGAGGCGCTCGAGGCCCGCGCCGGCGCGGATTACGCCGCGCTGGTGCTGCAGCAGCCCAACTTCTTCGGCAACCTGGAGGAGATCGATCGCCTCACCGACTGGGCGCATGCCCACAACGTGCTCGTCATCGCGGTCGTGAACCCGATCTCGCTCGCGTTGTTGAAAGCCCCCGGCGACTGGGGCGCCGGGATCGGCGGCCACCGGGGCGTCGACATCGTGTGCGGCGAGGGACAGCCGCTCGGCGTGCCGCTCGCCTCGGGCGGTCCGTATTTCGGTTTCATGGCGACGCGCCTGCAATACGTGCGTCAGATGCCGGGACGGATCGTCGGGCGCACCTTGGACTCGGAGGGGCGGCCGGGTTTCACCCTGACCCTGCAGGCGCGCGAGCAGCACATCCGGCGCAGCAAGGCCACCTCCAACATCTGCACCAATCAGGGGCTGACGGTGACCGCGGCGACGATCTACATGTCGCTGCTTGGCGCCGCAGGCCTCGCCAGCGTTGCGAACGTGAGCGCGCAGCGCACCCTCGAGCTGGTGGATGCGCTCACGCGGCTCGACGGCGTGGCTTCGGCGTTCAACAGCCCGCGCTTTCACGAGGCGGTGCTCCTCCTCGATCGACCCGTCGCCCCGGTGCTTGCGGCGCTCGCGGAGCGCGGTATTGCCGGCGGGCTCGATCTCAACGCGGACTACCCCGAGCTCGGCGCCGCGATGCTGGTCTGCGCGACCGAGACCAAGTCCCGCGCCGACATCGAGGCGTACCAGCGCGCGCTCGGCGCGGCGCTCGCGGGGTCGCGGTCATGACCGAGCTGCAACTGCGCGAGCCCTTGATATTCGCGCTCGGCAAACCCGGACGGCGCGCCTCGAGCCAGATCCCGCCGGACCCGGGTGTGCGTGCCGCAGGATCGCATCGCCCCGCAGATTCCGGCGCATCTGCGACGCGTGCGCGCGCCCGCGCTTCCCGAGGTATCGGAGCTGCAGGTGGTGCGGCATTTCACCCGGTTGTCGCAGTTCAATTTCTCCATCGACTCGCACTTCTATCCCTTGGGTTCGTGCACCATGAAATACAACCCCAAGGCGTGCAACAGCTACGCGATGCTGCCGGAGTTCCTCACGCGCCATCCGCTCGGGCCGGAGCCGCAGGGATTTCTCGCCTGCATGTACGAGCTGCAGGAGATGCTCAAGGGGATCACCGGCATGCAGGGCGTGAGCCTTACCCCCATGGCGGGTGCGCAAGGCGAATTCGCCGGGGTCGCCATGATTCGCGCGTATCACCAGGCGCGCGGCGACGCGGCCCGCACGGACATCATCGTGCCGCAGGCGGCGCACGGCACGAACCCCGCCACGGCCGCAATGTGCGGATGCAACGTGCGGGAGGTTCCCTGCGACAAGAACGGTGATATCGACTTGGAGGCGCTCAAGAGCGCGGTAGGTCCCGCCACCGCCGGCATCATGCTCACCAATCCATCGACCCTCGGCGTATTCGAGCACCGCATCGCCGAGGTGGCGCGCATCGTGCACGACGCCGGCGGCCTGCTGTATTACGACGGCGCCAATCTGAATGCCATCCTCGGCAAGGTGCGGCCGGGCGACATGGGCTTCGACGTCATTCATATGAACCTGCACAAGACCTTCTCGACCCCGCATGGGGGCGGAGGCCCCGGCTCCGGCGCGGTGGGTGTCGGTCCCCGTCTGTTGCCCTATCTGCCGATTCCGCTCGTGGGAAAGCAGGACGGACGCTATCGCTGGCTCGCCGAAGCGGACGTGCCGGAATCGATTGGGCGGCTCTCGGGATTCATGGGAAACGCGGGTGTGAATTTGCGCGCCTACATCTACATGCGAATGCTCGGCCGCGAAGGCATGGTGCGCGTCGCCGAATTCGCGGCGCTCAATGCGAATTATCTGATGAAGCGATTGATCCAGGCAGGCTTCGAGGCGGCATATCCCAACCGCCGCGCGAGCCACGAGTTCATCCTCACCCTGAAGCAGGAGAACCGTACTTATCAGGTCACGGCCATGGATGTCGCCAAGCGGCTGCTCGACTACGGCATCCACGCGCCGACGACCTATTTTCCGCTGCTGGTGCCGGAATGCCTGCTGATCGAGCCCACGGAGACTGAAACCAAGGAAGAGTTGGATCATTTTTGCGATGCAATGACCGCAATTCGGCGAGAAATGGAACAGGAACCCGAGAAACTGCGATCCGCGCCCCATACAATGCCGGTCCGTCGGCTGGACGATGTGCGGGCGGTAAAGCAGCTCGATCTGGCCTGGAAACCGCCGAATGAATGATTAAGCGAGACAAGCCCACCGGATTCACGCGGCTCGTGCGTGCCTGCGGATACTCCGCGCAGGGTTTTCGCTATGCTTGGCGGGAAGAGGCGGCCTTTCGACAGGAGCTCTGCCTGGCCGCGGCGGTCGTTCCGGCAGGCCTCTATCTCGGTCGCTCGGGAATCGAGCGCGCGCTGCTCGTATGGCCCATGCTGCAGATCCTCGTGGTCGAGCTTTTGAACAGCGCGGTGGAGGCCGTTGTGGACCGCAGCGGCATGGACCGTCACCCACTCGCCGGAATGGCGAAGGACATGGGATCGGCCGCCGTGATGTTGAGTTTCGCATTGCTAGGAACCGTGTGGCTCCTCGTCTTGTCCGATCACGGACATTAGCGTTCATCAATTGTAGGATCGGCATGCTTCGCAGCACCTTGTTTCTGTCGGTTGTTCTGTTGTCCGCCCGGCTATGGGCCGCTTCGGCCGAGAATCCGCCGCCCTCCGAGCCGCCGCCCGAGGCTCCGATCCCGGCGGGACCGCCGCCCGCGGCCTTACCGGTACCCGCACCCGGCTCGACGACCGTCGCCTCGGCCGGGAACTGGGCCCAGACGCTCGAGCGCATCGCCTCCGGCGTGGTCACCATTCAGATCGACAGCACGCGGGCCTTCGACACGGAATGGAACACCACGGCGCAGGCCACCGGATTCGTGATCGATGCAAAGCGCGGCCTGATCCTGACCAATCGGCACGTGGTGACCCCGGGCCCGGTAACCGCACAGGCGATTTTCCAGAATCGCGAGGAAGTTCAACTCTTCCCCGTCTACCGCGACCCCGTGCACGACTTCGGCATCTATCACTACGATCCGTCGAAGCTGCGTTTCATCCGGCCGGCGGAGCTGCCCCTGTATCCTGCGGGCGCGGTCATCGGACGCGAGATTCGCGTCGTCGGCAACGATGCCGGCGAGCAATTGTCGATTCTCGCGGGGACACTCGCGCGCCTCGATCGCGAGGCGCCGGAGTACGGCTACGGCAAGTACAACGACTTCAACACCTTCTATTATCAGGCCGCATCGGGAACCTCGGGCGGATCCTCGGGCTCGCCGGTCATCGACATCGAGGGGCGGGTGGTCGCGCTCAATGCGGGCGGCGCGACGGGCGCCGCATCGAGCTTTTATCTGCCGCTGCCCGCGATCACGCGCGCCCTGAAGTACATCGATGCCGGCAAGCCGGTGCCGCGCGGCACACTCGAGACGGTGTTCAAGTACACCCCGTACGACGAGCTGCGCCGCCTGGGGCTCAATGCCCAGACCGAGGCGCGCATGCGCGCGGCCTATCCGAAGCTCACCGGCATGCTGGTGGTCGACGAGGTACAGCCGGGATCGGCCGCGGCCGGCGTGCTGTCTCCGGGAGACATTCTGGTCGCCATCGATGGCAAGCCCATCCCGGAGTTCTTTGCCCTCGAGGACGTGCTCGACAATCACGTGGGCAATGAAATCAAGGTGGAAGTCCAGCGCGGCAACGAGAGCTTGCACCATGCCTTGGAGGTCGAATCACTGAGCTCCATCACCGCCGATGAGTACATCGAGTTCGGCGAGGCCGTGGTGCATACACTCTCCTATCAGCAGGCGCGTCACTACAGCCTCCCGATCAAGGGGGTGTACGTCGCGAATCCCGGGTACGTGTTCGGCGCGGCAGGCATTCCCCACGGTGCGCTCATCAGCTCGTTCAACGGCAAGAAAACGGACACGCTCGCCGAATTCGAGACTGCGCTCGCGGAGTTGGCCGACGGGGCGCGGGCGCCGGTGCGCTACGTGACTCTGGAGGATCCGCGCACGCCGCAGCTCAAGGTGATTCGCATGGACCGGCGCTGGTTCCCGGCGCGAAAGTGCAAGCGCGACGACGTTCTCGGCGTCTGGCCCTGCGTGGCGCTCGCCGCCGGCCCCGTCGCCCCCCCGCTCGAGCCGGCCTCGACCGAATACACCAAGACCGGAGATCCGCGCATCGATCGCCTGGCGCCGTCGCTCGTGATGGTCACCTTCGACATGCCGTATTCGGTCTCGGGCGTGACCGAGAAGAATTATCACGGCACCGGCGTGATCGTGGACACCAAGCGCGGTCTCGTCGTCATCGACCGCAACACCGTGCCGCTCGCCATGGGCGATGTGCGTCTCACGTTCAACGGCACCGTCGAGGTGCCCGGCAAGGTCGAGTTCATTCACCCGCTGCACAATCTGGCGGTGGTTTCCTACGATCCCCGCTCGATCGGCGCCACTCCGGTCCGCGCGGCAACCTTCGTCACCAAGGAGCTGACTCCCGGCGAGGATGTATGGGTCGTGGGCGAGCGGAGCGACTCGAAGGTCATGTCGCAGCGCACCGAAGTCGCGAGCGTCGATCCCGTCGCCTTTCCGCTGTCGCGCACCCTGCGCTTCCGCGACAGCAATCTCGAGGCGGTCAACCTGGTCAACGCGCCGAACGATCTCGACGGGGTACTCGCCAACGAAAAGGGCGAGGTGCTTGCGCTCTGGTCGAGTTTTGCCTTCGAGACACAGCGTGAGCTCGAGCAGGTCAACCGCGGCATCCCGGCGGATCTCGTGACCGAGATGATCAATATTGTCGGCACGCAGCGACACCTGTATTCCTTCGAGGCGGAATTCAATGTGCAATCGCTGGCGAGCGCCCGCAAGCTCGGATTGACCGACGATTGGGTGAAGCGGTTCGAGGCGCACGACGGACAGCGCCGGCAGGTGCTCGGCATCGATCGCCTCGTGGCGGGTGCGCCCTCGGCCTCCTTGCTGGAGCCCGGCGATCTGTTGCTGGCGATCGACGGCAAGGTCGTCAATCGCTTCCGCGAGGTGGAGCGCGCGGTCCAGAAGCCCGACGTGGAAGTCACCGTGTGGCGCGACGGCGCCGCCCGGACCCTGAATTTGCGTACCGTCGCGCTCAGCGGGCGCGACATCGACCGCGTCGTGATCTGGGCCGGTGCGACGCTGCAGGCGCCACACCGTGCCATGGCCGCGCAGCGCGGTATTGCACCGGAGGGCGTCTTCGTGTCGTTTTTCTTCTACGGGTCCCCCGCCACGCATTACGGTCTTTATGCCGGGCGCCGCATTACGGAGGTCGACGGGCAGCCCACGCCGGATCTCGACGCCTTCCTGAAGGCGGTGCGCGGCAAGCCCGACCGCGCATCGCTCAGGCTGAAGACCATCAGCTGGAACGGCATGACTGACGTCATCACTCTGAAGCTCGACAATCACTATTGGCCGGCCTATGAGCTCGATCGCGAGCCCGACGGCAGCTGGAAGCGCGTCGATCTCGATCCGGACGTCAGCCTGGCCCGCCTGCCTTGACCGGGCCTGTGCCTTTCACGATCGCGGCTGCGGCGCGCACACAGCTGCCCGAGATACGCAACATCTACAACGAGGTCATCCGCAATTCGACCGCCGTATTCTCCGACATCGAGGTGACGCTCGGGGATCGCGAGGCCTGGTTCGACGCGAAGTGCGCGGCCGGATTTCCGGTCCTCGTGGCGGTGGATGCCTCCGGTGTCGTGGGTTTTGCGACCTTCGGCGATTTCCGCACCTGGCCCGGCTACCGGTTCAGCGTCGAGCACACGGTGCATGTGCGCGTGGACCGCCGCGGGCGCGGCATCGGACGGGCGCTGGTGCAGGCCCTGCTCGAGGAGGCGGCCCGGCTGCAAGAAGCACGTCATGATCGGCGGAATCGATGCGCAAAATGTGACGTCCATCGCGCTTCACGAAAAGCTTGGATTCAAAGTCGTCGGCGAGCTGCAGGAAGTCGCTTTCAAGTTCGGGCGCTGGCTGGACCTCAAGTTCATGCAACGGCTCATTTGATATCATGGGCCTGTGGTAAGAGCTTCTCAGACCGAAATCGAAAAGGCCGTGGAAACGCTGCGCGCGGGCGACTTGGTGGTATTTCCGACCGAGACGGTCTACGGACTCGGCGCCAATGCCTCGAATCCGGCTGCGGTGCGAAAGATATTCGAGGTGAAGGGCCGGCCGGCGGACCACCCGGTGATCGTTCACATCGACCATCAGCGCTACCTGCATCGCTGGGTCTCGCAGATGCCGCCGCAGGCCGAGCGATTGGCGGCCATGTTCTGGCCGGGTCCGCTCACGCTGATTTTGCCTAAGGGCGAGAACGTCAACGACATCGTCACCGGCGGGCAGAACAGCATCGGCATCCGGATTCCCTCCCATCCCATGGCGCAGCAGCTCCTGACCGCATTCGGCGGCGGCATCGCGGCACCGTCCGCGAACCGCTACGGGCGCCTGAGTCCGACCAAGCCGGAGCACGTTCGCGACGAGCTGGGCGATGCCGTTCATGTGATGCTCGACGGCGGCGATTCCCCCATCGGTCTGGAATCGACCATCGTGTCGTGTCTCGACGGCGAGGTGCGCTTGCTGCGTCCGGGCTTCATCACGCGTTCGCAAATCCAGCAAGTCGTGGGAGAGTTGACCGTGGGCGGCGAGGCGCCGCGCGCGCCCGGCGACCGCGTTCAGCACTACGCGCCATCGACGCCGCTGCAGATCGTCCCCTGGGAGAATCTCGAGGAAAAGGCGGGTGAGATCCTCGCGCGCGACGAGAAGGTGGCGGTGCTCGCGATGCGTCCCCCCCTTCATACCCGGCGCTACATGACCTGGATCAACGCCGGAAAAAAACCCGACGCGTACGCGCACAATCTCTACAACAATCTGCGCACGCTCGATCGCGCTCAATGCGTGAGAATTCTCGTGCAGGAGCTGCCGCAGGACGAGCGCTGGGCGGCGATCCTCGATCGGTTGCAGCGGGCAAGCGGCGGTGTCGGCGAGGACCCCCTCGAGTTGTCCGCGGGCTAGCGAAGGAGTGGCCAAGACCTCCCGAATCCGGCGTTTGTCGAACGAGTTCCCGCCGGAGGGTCTCGCTCCCGGACAGGACCCTTTTGCGCGCGAGTCCGTCGAGCATCTGGTGAGCCGCTACGGCTCGCCTTTGTTCCTGATCGACGCCGAGCGCGTGCGTGCTCAATACCGCTCGCTCAGAGCGGCGCTGCCGGGGGTCGCGCTTTACTACGCGATCAAGTCCTTGCCGCACCCCTCGATCGTTGCGGTGCTCCGGGATGAAGGCGCCTGTTTCGACCTGGCAACGAACGGCGAGGTGCATCTCGTGCGCCGCTTGGGCGTCGGCGCCGATCGCTGCATTCACACCCATCCGATCAAGCGCGAGTGCGACATTCGCACGGCACTCGACTATGGAGTTACGCGCTTCGTGATCGATAACGAGGATGAGCTGCGCAAGTTCGTGAAGTACCGCAGCCGCGCCTCGCTCCTGATCCGGCTCGCGTTCCGCAGCGATGCCGTCTGCGATCTGTCGCGCAAGTTCGGCTGCGAGCCGGAAATCCTGCCGCGTCTGCTGGAACTCGCGGCGGGGCTGCGAATCAAGGTCGTGGGCCTTTCCTTCCATGCGGGCTCGCAGGCCGCGAATCCGCAGATGCATGTAAGAGCCATCGAGGTTTGCGGCGAGCTGATGCGCGAGGCGCGCGAGCGCGGACATGAGCTCTCGCTGCTCGACATCGGAGGCGGGTTTCCGGTCGACTACCTCCAAGGCTCCCCGCCCATGCCCATCGGGGAGTTCTGCGAGCCGATCCGCACCTCGCTCTCGGCGCTCGAATCTGGAACGCAGGTCATCGCCGAGCCCGGGCGCTACCTCTCGGCTCCGTGCGCGCTGGCGGTCGCCTCCGTGATGGGCCGCGCCCAGCGCGACGGCCAATGGTGGTACTACCTCGACGACGGACTGTACGGCAGCTACAGTGGCCAGATGTTCGATCATGCCAAGTATCCGCTCCAGGCGCTGGTGCCGGAGGGTCCGAAATATCCGTCGGTCCTGGCGGGCCCCACCTGCGACAGCATCGACGTCATCCGCGAGCAAATCGATCTTCCGAAGCTCAAACAGGGCGATCTGGTGGTCGGACGGGTGATGGGGGCGTATACCTGGGCATCCGCCTCGGAATTCAATTTCTTTCCGCGCGCCACGGTCCTGGCCCTCGACCAAGGCCGCCTGATCCGCGAAGGAGAAGACCCATGAACTTCAGCCGCCGGCGCCTGCTCGAAGCAGGAGGCGTCCTCGTTGGCGCGACCGTCGCTTGCGCGTGGGTCTCGCGGGCGCTTGCCGCCGGGACCGCCGCGACCGCGTCGGTGCGGCACCTCACCCTCAAGAATCTGCATACGGGGGAGGTCCTCGACGTCGAGTACCGCCAGCGGCGAGAATTACCTGCCCGCGGCACTCGAGCGGGTCGAGGGCCTGCTACGCGATTACCGCACGGGCGAACGGCATCCGATCGATCCCCAGTTGCTCGATATTCTGTACGATGTCGCGCAGCGTGCCAGGGTCGAGCCCGAGTTCAGCGTGATCTCGGGCTATCGCTCGCCGCAGACGAACGCCATGCTGCACGAACGCTCGAGCGGAGTGGCGAGCCACAGTCTGCACATGGAAGGGCGCGCGATCGACGTGCGCTTGACGCGCATGGATTGCGCGGATCTCGCCGCAACGGCTCTCGATATGCAGTGCGGCGGGGTCGGCTACTACCGGCAATCCGATTTCGTGCACCTCGATACCGGCCGGTTCCGAACCTGGCGAGGCTGAGAGGACCCAAGATCCCGGTATCCCGCGACGGCTAGCGGGTCTGCTTGGCGACCAGCCATTTGACGAGCTCGATGAGCTTGTCGGGATCGCCGGCAGAGCCCACGTCGAGCCGGTACTTGCCGCCCACGATGATGGTCGGCGTGCCGGTTACCCCATACTTCTCGACCATGAGGTCCGCGTGAATCACGGCGGTATCGACCCCCATCGAGCCGGCCGTGGCGATAAAGTTCGCCTCAGGCACCCCTGTCACGCGATGATAAAACCGTGCGGCATCCTCGATGGTCGGCGGGTGATCTTTGAGGTTTCCGGTGGCCGGATCCATGACGGCCAGCTCACCGGTCTTCCAGATGGCATCGTACATCGCCTCGTGCGCCCGATCGGCCACGCCCAGCGCCTGCGCCGTCAAGTACGCCCGCTGGAACATCGGCCAATCCTCGGTCGGGATGAACGACGCCGGCAAATAGTCGATCACGGCGTTGGCAGGCAGGCTCGATTTGAGCTTGCGCATGTAAGGCTGGAAGCGGTTACAGACCGGGCAGGCATAGGAGAAGACCTCCGTCACCTCCACCTTGCCGCGCGGTACCGACGTGGGCTGCGGCGGCAAAACAAGAAAGTAGTTCTTGCCCTCCTGCCAGGCAGGCGCCTCGTTGCCGGCCGATGCGCCGCCCAATATCAGGCACGTGATCAGTGCAACGAAATGACTGGATTTCATGAACGACTCTCGAATTGTTGTACTTCCACATTAGACTATCACGCCGTGGAATCTTTTCCTCGCGGGCTCAAAAACGTGCGCATGCGCTCGAGCTCGCTCTCGAGCGCCTCGCGATAAGCGGAGCCGCGCGGTGCACGACCCTCGAGGTAGCCGAAGGTACTGTGGAGCTCTCCACGCGACACGCTGAGATTTCCCCAGCCGATGACGCGTTCGCCCCACAGAAGCGGCAGCGCGTAGTAGCCGAGCTTGCGCTTCGCCGCCGGTGTGTACGCCTCGAAGCGGTACTGCCATCCCCAGAACAGCTCGAAGCGACGGCGGTCCCAGACGACCGGATCGAACGGGGTGAGCAGACGCACCGCATCTTGCACTCGCCAGCGACGCGATGCCGGGCTCTCCGAAATCGGCCAGTACCACTCGGTGGCGTCGATGCGCGCGTGCGCCAGCCGTCTCTTGGCGCGCTCGAGCGCCGTCGCGCGGTGCCGCGACCACTGGGGCACGCCCCCGCCCAAGTGATAGAGGAGCTGGCTCAGGCTTCTCCCGGGAAGCGGTGCGTATTTTTGCACGATCAGATCGACGAGCGTATCCATCCGGGCGCTCACGGCGCCGGCCTCGAGACTCAGGGGCGTCGCGTCGGAATCGGTGTCGCGCGGTGCGTAAACCCGGGTCCCCGAATCCCGGCGAGCCACCCTCAGCAGTCCGCGATAATGCATCTCATCGAGCAGCCGGGTGGTCGCGTTGGTCGAGCCGCCGAACCAGTTGGTGATCTTGCCGTGGGCGAAGTGGCGATCGACGGTGCGGGGATGGGCGCTGCCGCGCTCGCGGATAAACGCCAGAAGCTCTTGAGCCTGGGCCTTGCGGGCGCGGCTCCAGGCCACGGCGGGCTTTCGCGGATGCATCAGCCGATGATGATCGCGATGCAGATAGCCATAGTTGACGAAATAGTCCTCCTCGATCGGCAGATGCGGATAGCGCCGCTCGAGATCGCCCGCGCGATAGCCCACGACGCGCTGGCGCAAAGTGAGGTCCTGAGCGCGGGCCGGCGCCCGGATGGGGTCGGCTTGCACGAAACCCAGCAACCGGATGGCGCGACCGAGCGTGGTTGCTTTGAAGAGCGACCGGGCGATGGCGTAGCGGCGCAATTGTTCGAGGCTGAGCGGCACGGTCGAAATCATATCGCGGCGCGTGCCGCAGTGGCGTGGCGCGCCAGCGAGGAAGCAGCTGTACGAAAAGTGCAACCTTGGGAGGAGGGGACGGCGCACGGAACGATCGAACGGCTCAAGGCCTCAGGCGGTCGACTACCCTACCGGTCGAAGATCTTCACGCTCGAGCGGGGAGCAGTTTCGCTTCCAGCTATATATCCTCCTGACGCGCGGGGGCTGTCAATGGATCAATCCGCTGGCATTGTGCGCAAATGCACTGAGTTCTAGCCGCCCTTCAGGAAGCGCAGGACGGCCGCGTTGAATGCACGCGGGTTCTGCAGCATCGCGAAGTGGCTGACGTCGGGCAGGATGACGAGCCGGGCGCCTGGAATCGCCTGCGCCATGTACTCATCATGCGCCTGCTTGATCGCCTCATCGAACTCGCCGTCGGCGATCGTGGTGGGTACCTTGATGGAGGCGAGCCCGGCCCGCGTGAAGGCGGGCAGGGTCTCCCACATCGTGTTGACCGCCGCGCTGAAGCCGTCCCAGTCATTCGGGGTGGGCGAGAGCGCGCGGTACTCCTGCACGGTCCGTTCGAGATACGCGCCGAAGACGGGGGTTTTATCCGGAGCCCCCGTGAGTCCTGATAGGTCTGCGTTGGCGCCGAACGCGAACAGCCCCGCGAGTCGCTCGGGGTGATTCATCGCGAGATCGAGCCCCGTGATCCCCCCATCGCTCCAGCCCACCAGATACACCTTCGCAACCCTCAGGTGGTCGAGCAAGCCGATCACATCCTGCGCCATGAGGTGGTAGGAGAGCGGTGCGTCGCTGCGCGTGCTGCGGCCGTGACCGCGGCTGTCCATCGCGATCACGCGATAGTGATGCTTCACCAGCACGGGGATCAAGTTGCCGAAATAGTTGGAATTGCCGAAACCTCCATGCAGCAGCAGGACGCAAGCGCCGGCCGAGCCGGCACCCCACTCGGCATACCAGAGTCGGGCGCCCTGGACCTCGAGGTGATGACCCACCGTTGCGCGGGGCAATGCCGGTGTTGGCGGCAGCGTCTGCCAGGGCTTGGCGTCGGCCGCAACGCTGGCGCCGCAGGCCCCGCCCGCGATGAGCGCCGCAAGCAGCGCGCGGCAACATCCGCGGATCCACTCATCCCTCATTCAAATCTCCTAGCGTCTGCGGGGCGGGGCCGCCCCGCCGAGCACCGCAGCTTTCTTGGCATCGTACTTTGCGGGACCGCCGAGCGCGGTCTGCGGATTCTTGCCGGGACGTGCGGGGACGGCAAGTGCCGGTGCCCGAAATGCGGGCTTCGGGGGCTGGGCGCCGGTGTGCGGCGGGCGGTCCTCGGCACGGCTCGTGCCGAGCGCGCCGGCCGCGAGCGCGGCGATGAGGAAGGACCGCCAAGCGCCGCGCATCACACCTCCGTCGCGTCGGGCGTGGGGTCCGTGGGGTCCATCAGCCCCTCGTGGATGTTGCGCAGGAAGACGAGCTGCAGCGCCGGGACGACCACGAGAAGCATGATGGGGCCAAGCAGCATGCCGCCCACCACGACGGTCGCGAGCGGCCTCTGCACCTGGCTTCCGATGCCCTGCGATAGCGCCGCGGGTACGAGGCCGATGCACGCGGACAGCGCAGTCATCAACATGGGACGCATGCGTTTCTCGGCGGCGCGCTCCATGGCATCGAATGGCCGCATGCCTTGCATGCGCAGCTCGTTGAAATACGTGAGCACCAGGATACCGTTCATGACCGAGACACCGAGCAGCGATATGAATCCGATGGCGGCGGAGATGCTGAAAGGCAGTCCGGTCACCAGCAGCGCGAGAATGCCGCCCGCCACGGCGAACGGAATGCCGGCGAGCGCGAGCAGCGTGTCGCGCGCCGAGTTGAACAGGCTGTAAAGCAAGACCAGGATCAGGCCGAGACTGATGGGCACGAACACGAGAAGGCGCTGCTTCGCATTCTGCAGATCCTGGAACTCGCCCGCCCATGCGATGCGGTATCCGTTGGGCAGCTGGATGTCCTTGGCAAGGAGCGCCTGCGCCTCGGCGACGGTGCTTCCGAGGTCGCGGCCGCGCACGCTGAACTTGATCGGGATGTAACGCTGGGTTCCCTCGTGATAGATGAACGATGCGCCGGAGTCGACGCTGATGTCGGCGAGCTCGCGCAAGGGAATATAGGCCGTCGTGCCCGCCGGCGTCTGATACGCGACCGGCACCGATTTGATCGCATCGATGTTGTCGCGGTATTGGGGCGCGAGCCGAACGGTCAGATTGAATTGCCGGTCACTCTCGAGCACCGTGCTCGCCACCGCCCCTCCCATGGCGGCCTGGACCACGCTGTTCACATCGCCCGTGTTCAGACCGTAGCGCGCCGCTTTCAACCGATCGACCCGGATATTGAGGTTCGGCTGTCCGACGATGTGGAAGATGCCGATGTCCTCCATGCCCTTGACGCGCTCCATTTCCTTCAGGATCCGGGCGGCATATTGCTCGAGAGTCTGCAGGTTGGGTCCGATGATCTTGACCGAGTTGGCGCCCTTCACGCCGGAGAGCGCTTCCTCGACGTTGTCCTGGATGTACTGCGAGAAATTGAACACGACTCCGGGAAGCGCCGCGTCGAATTCCTGCTGCAGCTGCCGAGTCAGCTTGTCCTTGGTCATGCCGGCCGGCCATTCCTCGTAGGGTTTGAGCGGTGCGAACAGCTCGACGTTCGAGAAGGGCGAGGCATCGCTGCCATTGTCGGGGCGTCCGTGCTGCGAGACGACCGTGATGATCTCGGGGTGACGCAACAGAATCTCGCGCATTTTGCGAGTCGCCTCCGTCCCCGCCTCCAGGGACATCGACTGCGGCATCGCCGCGCGAATCCAGTAGTTTCCTTCCTCGAGCGCCGGCAGGAACTCCGATCCCAAAAAGGGCACGAGCAGGGCCACGAGGAGGAGCAGCGCGCAGCCCAGACCGACCACCAGCCCGCGGCGAGCGAGCGCGAACTCGAGCGCCGGCCGGTAGACGCGGTGCAGGAACCGCACGATCAACGTCTCGGATTCCCTGAACTGCTGCGGCAGCAGGAACGAGGACATGACGGGTGTGACGGTGAACGTCGCGAGGAGCGCGCCGAAGAGCGCATAGCCGTAAGTGCGCGCCATCGGGCCGAAGATCTGCCCCTCCACCCCCTGCATGGCGAAGAGCGGGCCGAAGGCGGCGATGGTGATGGCGGTCGAGAACAGGATCGCCCGGTCGACCTGCAAAGCCGACACGTAAATCATCTGCAGCCGGGTGGTCCACGCGGGCCCGGATCCCGAGGCCGTCGGATCTCGGCCATAAGTGCCCTGCCTCAGCGCCTCGACCATCTGTTGCTGCGCGCTCGGCATCGATTGCAGATTACGGAAGATGTTCTCGACCAGGATCACCGCGGAGTCGATGATGATGCCGAAGTCGACGGCGCCGATGGAGAGAAGGTTGGCATCCTGCCCTTGCAGCACCATCAGGATGATGGAGAAGAACAAGGCGAAGGGAATGTTCACGCCCACGATGACGGCGCTGCGCAGGTCGCCCAGGAAGATCCACTGGACCAGAAACACGAGCAGACAACCGAAGATGAGGTTGTGCAGCACCGTGTGGGTGGTGACGCGCACCAGCGTGGTGCGGTCGTAATAAGGTACCAGCTTCACTCCCGGCGGCAGCGAGCCGTCGCTGTTCAGAGCCGCGACCGCCGCTTTGATGCGCGGCACGACATCGTTCGTGTGCTGAGTGCGCCCCATGACGACGATCGAGGCCACCACATCATCGTCGTGATCCCGGCCCGCGATACCCAATCGGGGCACGAAACCCACCTCGACATGCGCGACGTCCTTGACCAGCACCGGCACGCCGTTGTATTGGCCGAGGACGACGTTCTTGATGTCATCGACGTGATCGCCCTGGGTGAGGTCGTCGTCGCCGCCGTCGTTGATGAGCCCCACGCCGCGAATGTTCACGGATTGCTGGCCGACCGTGATTTCCCGGCCGCCGACGTTGACGTTCGCGTTGCCGAGCGTGCTCAGGAGCTGCGGCACGGTCACGTTGTAGGCCTGGAGCTTCGCGAGATCGGCCTCCACCTCGAATTCCTTGGTCGTGCCTCCCCAGCTGTTCACCGCCACGACGCCGGGCACCGTCGCCAGCCGCCGCACCGCGATCCAATCCTGCACGGTGCGCAGGTTGGTGAGTCCGAAATGCGGCGGACCGACGACCTGATAGCGGTACACCTCGCCGACGAGACTCGATTGCTGGATCTGCGGCACCTGGTTGCCCGGAAGCTGCACATTCTGCTGCAGGCTGAGCGCGGCCTGCGTGTAGGCAAAGTAGTAATCGATTCCGTATTTGAAAGTGACACGGACGAACGAGAGGCCGTAAAAGGACGTCGATCGAATGTTGTCGATCCCTGAGGTCGGATAGAGCCCGATTTCCATCGGGGTGGTGTAGTACTTCTCCATCTCCTCGGCGGAGAGTCCCGCGGCTTGCGCGGTGATCTCGAGAATGACCGGCGCGGGATTCGGGTACGCTTCGATATTGAGCTTCACGTAGGCGGCCACACCCGCCGCGATGAAGACCAGCAGGCCGAGCAGGATGATGGCCCGGCGGCTGAGCGCGAATCCGATGACGGCTCTAAACAATCGGGTGTCTCCGCTGCGACCTCAAAGTCAGGTCGCACCGCCGTACAGGATGTTGCTCAGGAAAATGGCACCGCTCACCGCCACGCTCTCGTCCGCGCTCAGCCCCTGGACGATCTGATCGTAGCCATCCTGTTGGAGCCCGATGGTCACGGTCCGATGGGTAAACACATGCGGATCGCCGCCGACTACCCAGACCGACATCGTGCCGTCGCCCTCCCGGACCACCCCGGCGAGCGGTACGGCGGGCGCCTGGAAGGGTGCGGCGGTTTGTATGCGGAAGCTCGCGAACATGCCCGGGCGCAGCTCGTGCTTCGGGTCATCGATGGCCGCACGAACGCCGAGTCGGCGCGAGCTCGGGTCGATGGCCGCACCGATTGCCGTCACCTTGCCGGCGAACACGCGGCCGGGCATCGCGAGAATCGAGGCCGTCACGGGATTGCCAACTTTGATGTCGATGCTGTCCGACTCGGGGACGTTCGCGATCATCCACATGACGGACTCGTCGGCGACGGTATAGGGCGCGGGCGCATTGCCCGGCTGTACCAGAAGGCCGGGGGCGGCATTGCGCGTGGCGATCCGCCCCGTCACGGGACTCTTCACGATGAGCCCGTGATCGACCTGGCGGTTCGCGATGATCCGATCGATCTGGCCCGGTGTGCGACCGAATATCCCGACCGCCTCGCGCGCCGCCTTGAGCGCCCCCTCCGCGCTCTGCTGATTCGCCACCGCCGTTTCGTAATCGTTCTGGTCGATGGCCTTGTCCGTGTAGAGCTTCTTGGCGCGGGCGAGCGCGCTGTCGGTCTGGACGAGCGTCGCGGCGGCCGAGATGAGATTGGATTGTGCCGCAATGAAATCCGGACTCTCGAGGGTGAAGAGGACTTGATCCCTCTTCACCTCGTCGCCCACATCCGGAAAGGCGCGGAGGATGCGGCCCTGATAGGGGGAGAACACCGGGACGGTCGCGTTCGCATTGAATTCGATGGAGCCGACAGCTTGTTTCTGGACGAGGAATGGGCGCTGCGCGACGCGCGCCACCGCGATCGAATGCAGCTGCGAGTCCGAGAGCCGCACCGTATTCGCATGAGGCACCGCAGCCGCAGGCGGGCTCGCGGTCGCGGCGGGGGAAGCCCGTGCGTCCGGCGGGAGCGTGGCGGTGAGGGCCGTCCAGGCGAGAGCGAGCAGGGCGGAAGTGCCGCCGAATCCCGGGTAGCCGCGCACGGTGCAAAACCTCTTGAGATGGACGCAGAATGATGTCGATGTCTTCGCGTCGACGCTACTGGGATGAATCACTGTGAACATTCACAGTGATGCACCCGCAGCGAAGGCGCACAATAGACGAACATCGATGGATCGGCCAGCGAGCCGCGCAACGCGCGGCGGGCCGGAGTCTTCATGACAATTTCGTTACGCCCAAGCGCTCTCTTCGTGCTCGCCGGCCTGGCGTCCCTGGCGGCCTGCGCCGTGGGTCCGAATTTCCACCGGCCGCAGGCACCGAAGGAGGCGGGATATACCGTCGCACCTCTGCCCGACAAGACGACCGCAACGCCTGGACCCTCCGGCGACGCCCAGCAGTTCGTGATGGGCCAGGATGTGGACTTCCGTTGGTGGCAAGCCTTCGGCTCTGCGGGCATCGACGCCTTGGTGGAGCGCGCTTTGCGCGCGAATCCGACCGTCCGCTCCGCGCAGGCGGCGCTGCGTCAGGCGCAGGAAATGGTCTATGCGCAGCAGGGCTACTTCTGGCCCAGCGTCGGCGCGGAATACAACTTCGAGCGGCAGAGGCTGCCGGGCAACACCGCGTCCACCGCCGCGCCCGGTGTCCAGGGCAATGGCCAGGTCCTCCTTCCGGTTGCGCCGGCCGAGCCTCTCACTTACAACTTCCAGACCGCACAGCTGACGGTGGGTTTCGTGCCGGATGTTTTCGGCGCGAACCGGCGCAAGCTCGAGTCGCTGGATGCCCAAGCGCAAATGCAGCGCTTCGAGCTCGAGGCGACCTATATCTCGCTCGCCTCGAACGTGGTGGCCGCCGCGATTCAGGAAGCCTCGACCCGCGCGCAGTTGAAGGCCACCCGGGAGATCATCGCGCACAATCAGAAGTCGGTGGACATCCTGCGCGAGAAGTTCAAGAACGGCTACGCGAGTGCAGTGGACCTCGCCACCCAGGAGCTTCAGCTCGCCCAGGCGACGTCGCAGCTGCCGCCGCTGCAAAAGCAGTTCGAGCAGAACCGCGACTTGATCCGCGAGCTCGTGGGCAACCTGCCGGACGAGGACGTGTCCGAGACGTTCGAGCTCACCTCCCTCAGTCTGCCGCCGGGGCTGCCGTTATCCCTGCCGTCGAAAATCATCGAGCAGCGTCCGGACATCCGCGCGGCGGAAGAGACCATGCGCTCGGCCAATGCCAATGTCGGTGCGGCGATCGCGGCGATGCTGCCGCAATTCACCATCACGGCCACGGCAGGCGGAGCGGCGACGCAGTTCAGCCAGATGTTCGCCAAGGGAGGGCCTTTCTGGACGTTGATCGGCGATGCTTCCCAGCCGATCTTTCAAGGCGGCACGCTCTGGCACACCAAGCGAGCCGCGGATCAGGCGCTCAAGCAGGCGGCGGCGCAGTACCAGAACACAGTGCTCCAGGCCTATCAGAATGTCGCCGATACCCTGCACGCCATCGTCACCGACGCCGATGCGCTCGCGGCGGCCGCCGAGGCCGAACGGGCGGCGAAGACGGCAATGGATCTCGCGCAGAGGCGGCTGGACAATGGCTACGGCGACTACCTGACCGAGCTCGCCGCGGCCATGGTATATCAACAGGCGGTGCTGACCGAGGTGCAGGCACGCGCAACCCGTCTCGGCGATACGGCGGCCCTTTACCAGGCACTCGGCGGTGGCTGGTGGAATCGCGAACGCCCGCCCGCGGTCGAGCGCGGCGGCGCGGGCGATACCGGGGCGGCGCCCGGCGCGGCTTCGGTCGGCGCAGCGACGGCGAATTGACGGAGCGCCCATGCCTACGCCGGCCAAACGAATCCTGTGTATCGAGGACGATGCCGAGACGGCGGAGCTGATCGCGGAGGACTTGCAGGAGCGTGGCTACATCGTCTCGATCGCGAGCGACGGCCATAGCGGGCTCTCCGCCATCCTCAAGACCGATCCGGACCTGGTGCTCTGCGACATCAACATGCCGGGGATGAGCGGCTTCGAGGTAATGGAGCAGCTGATTGCGCTGGCCCCGTCTCACGAGGCGGCGCCTTTCGTTTTCCTCACTGCGCGCGCCGATCGCGACAGCGAGCTCAAGGGCCGGCGCCTCGGCGCCGACGACTACGTGACCAAGCCCGTCGACTTCGAGATTCTCGCCTCCATCATCGATGCGCGTCTCGGCAAGTCGGCGCGCAACGAGGTGTTCTCGCGGCATGTCGCGCTGAACGAGCGCGAGATCGAATGTCTCACCTGGTCGGCGCGCGGGAAGACTTCCCCCGAGATCGCCCAGATCGTGAATATCAGCAAGCGGACCGTCAATTTTCACATCGAGAACGCATGCCGCAAGCTCAACGTCTCGACGAGAACCGAGGCGGTCGTGAAGGCGAGCTCGGGTCGCCTGATAGATCCTTGAGCCCGATGCAAGCTGCGGTCACCGATCGGGTCGATCCGACGAGTACGGGGAACTCCGCACTCGGCGAGCGCCTGCGGCGTTCCAGACGCTGGTTGAGCGCCCACTCGATCCGGGTACGGCTGTACTCGGTGATCATTCTTTTGTTCGTCCTCATCGTCGGCCTGGGCGCCTTCGGCTCGGCGCACCTGCGCGAGGTCAACCATGCCTCGGAGGTCATACGCAACCACTGGCTGCGCGATACGGGAATCCTCGGCGACATCTCGAACTACATGTCCGACTACCGTGCCGCCGAGGCCAATCGTCTGCTCGCCTCCACCTCCGCCGAGAATGCGGCGAGCGACAAGGAGATCGCGGCGCTCCGCGACACGGTCGCGGCGAGCGAGCGAGCCTACGAGCAGATTTATCAGGAGCCTGCGGAGGCGGAGCTCTACGCGAGATTCGCGCGCCAATGGGCCGCATATCAGGACATCGCGGACCGGGTATTCGACCTGGCGCGCGCGGGCCAGGGTGCCGCCGCCACCGAGCTATACAAGACGCAATCGCGTCAGGCGTTCGATCTGTCGAGCGATACACTCAGCCGGCTGACCGATCAAACGCTGCTCAAGGCGCGCCGCGACAGCGACCGCGCAGCCTCGACTTATGCGCATGCGCGGACCATGCTCGTGACGGCCATTCTGCTTGCGGCGTGCCTGCTGGTCGGCGTCGTCGCCTACGTGGTCCGCGGCATCCTCGCGCCGCTGGTGAAGCTTGCCGCCGGTATGCGACGGCTCGCCGACCACGACACCGACATCGAGATTCCGAGCGTCGCGCGCGTCGATGAGATCGGCGAGATGGCGCGCGCCGTCGCGGTGTTCCGCGAGAACGCGCTCGCGCTCGCGACGAGCCAGCGGCGGCTGCTCGAACAGGCGGCAGCGCTCGAGGCGGGTCTCGAGAACGAGCGTCGCCTGATGGAGCAGCAGCGAGACTTCGTCACCATGACTTCGCACGAATTTCGCACACCGCTCACCATCATCGACGGTCATGCGCAGCGGCTGATCAAGATGCAGGACCGGCTCGATGCCGCCGACGCGGCCGAGCGCGGCGCGCGAATCCGCAGCGCCGTGCAGCGCATCACCAACATCATGGACAGCCTGCTCGGTGCCTCGCGGGTGCTCGATGGACGGGCGGCATTTCATCCTTGCCCTCTCGATCCGGGCGCGCTTTTGCGCGATGCCTGTCAGGCCCACCGCGACGCGAATCGCGGCGCCGTCATCATCGAGGACTTCGAGTCCTTGCCGCCGGCCATTTTCGGCGATCCGAAGCTGCTGTTTCACGCATTCAGCAACCTCATCTCGAATGCCATCAAATATTCCCCGGATTCGAGCCCCACCGAGGTGAGAGCCCGGGCGGAATCGGGCTGGCTGGTGGTGCAGGTGCGCGATCACGGAATCGGCATTCCGGCGCGCGACCGCGTGAGGCTCTTCGAGCGGTATTTTCGCGGCAGCAACGCCACTCGAGTCGCGGGCACGGGCGTCGGACTGCACCTCGTGTCCATGGTCGTCGCCATGCATCAGGGCGAGGTCTTCGTCGAGAGTCTCGAGGGCGTGGGCTCGCGGTTCGTGGTGCGCTTGCCGACCGGAATGGAACCCTGACCGCTTGGCCGATACCCCGCCATTTACGGCGATCCATCGGATGGTGGCGCGCTGCCGCGCAGATGCGCTTCCGGCACGGGTCGCGAGACTCGTCTCGGGATGGGCGGTGATGGGTGATCGGCAGGTCTTCGAGGGCTATTGCCTGCTGCTTCCCGATCCGGTCGTCCCGCACCTCAATGCCCTCGAGGGTCACGAGCGGACGCAGTTTCTCGCCGACATGGCGTTGCTGGGTGACGCCGTGCTGGCGGCGACAGGCGCGGTGCGCATCAACTACGCCCTGTTCGGCAACCTCGAGCCGGCGCTGCACGCGCATGTGTTTCCGCGGCGGGCGGACGAGGTGCCGGCCATTCGCACGGCGCAACCCTGGGCGCTCGACTGGCAGGCAGCGCCGGAATTCTCGGCCGCGCGGCATGGGGAGCTCAAGCTGCGGATTGCGGAATATCTCGAGGGCGCAGCAGGTGGCTGAGGCGCATGGCATCGGTCGGCGCGCGTGAGCACGATCGCAGCGCTATTCGCCTGACCCCGAACAGTCCTTCAGGGCGCCCAGCCGGCCCCGGTGAACTGCCCATCTTGCAATGGCCGGGGCGCATAGAGCCCATTGGCTATGGCCAGCGGGTCCGGATCGGCGGAGGCGTCGAAGTGCGGCAGCACGTGCCTGCCGAAGTTGGGTTGGTACAGGTCCGAGACCGAGACGCTCGTGGCGCACGCACTGAGGAGCGACGCGGCGAGCAGCAGGGTGATTTTCGCGCAACCGGATGACGATGGCATGTGGCCTCCCGGCTCCAGCATCTCAGCTTTCCCCTTTGAGCGCCAGCTCGAGCTCGTCGAGGTGCCTGATGGGCGCCGAACAAGTCGTTCCTCTGCATAGGTACGCGACGGCCTCGCCGTCCGGGCGCTTGTCCGCGATCGCCGGCGGCAAGTCGGGGACGTCGGAAGCAATCGCGAACACCATGCGTCCCGGCGCGTAGCGGCTCGCGAGGGCATGCGCCCATCGAGCGGCTTGCGGCCCGCGCAGAACGACGACCTGCAAGGGCCTCAGATAATCCTCGAGGGCGGCGATCAGGCTCAAATGACCTTCCGGGTACTGTCGCATCATCTCGAAGGCCGCTTGCAGCGTTCGCTCGGCCGCGGCGAGATAGCGCGGCTCGGCAAGCAGATAGCCGAGCCGGCAGAGGACGCTCGCCGCGATGCCGTTGCCGGCGGGAATGGACTCGTCGCTGAAGGTCTTGCTGCGATGGATGAGCCGCTCGTGATCGGATGAAGTGAAATAAAATCCGCCGGCATCCGGATCGGCGAAGCGCTCCAGGAGCGCCTCGGCGAGCGCTTGCGCGAACTCCAGGTCGCGGCTCCGCCAGCGGACCTGCAGGAGCTCGAGCAGCGCATCGGCGAGGAAGGCGTAGTCGTCCAGATACGCATTCAAGTGCGCGCGCCCGTCCTTGTACGTCGCGAGCAAGCGGCCGTCCCGCCAGAGCGAGTGATGGATGAGATCCACCGCACGGGTCGCGGCCTCGGCGAGATCCGGACGATGAAGCACGCGTGCCGCGACCGCGAGGCCCCTGATCATGAGCGCGTTCCAGGCCGTGAGAATCTTCTCGTCGCGCCCGGGCCAGACCCGCAGCGTGCGCACGCCCAGCAGTTTCGAGCGGGCCGATTGGAGAACCGCGGCCGCGGCCGGCCCTTCGAGCGCTGAGCGCACGCACAGATGCCAGCGGCCCTCGAAATTCGGCGGCTGATCCAGACCGAAACGGTGCGCGAATACCGGATACTCGGCGTCGCTCAAGTGCGCGCGCACCTCGGCCGCGCTCCAGACGTAGAACTCGCCTTCATGGCCTTGCGAATCGGCATCGAGGCTCGAATAAAATCCGCCGGGCGGCGAGCGCATGTCGCGCAGCACCCAATCCGCCGTCTCGCCCGCGATGCGCGCGAACAGCTTCTCGCCGGTGATGGCCGCAGCCGCCGCGTACGCTGCGAGGAGCTGACCGTTGTCGTAGAGCATCTTCTCGAAATGCGGAATGGTCCAGGACTCATCCACCGAATAGCGCGCGAATCCGCCGCCGAGCTGATCGTACAGGCCGCCTTCGGCCATGCGCGTGAGCGTGAGCGCGGCCATGGAGAGGGACTCCGGACTCGCCTCGCGCAGGCAACGCTCGATGCTTTGAGGATGCGGGAATTTCGGCGCGCCGCCGAAACCGCCGAAGCGGCGGTCGAAGGAGCGCTCGAGTGCGCTCCGGGCGAGCTCGATCGGGGAACGGTCGAGCCCCGCGATGCGCTCGGCGGCGGGCTGCAAGTCGTCCAGGGCGGCGACGAGCCTGCCGTTTTGCTCGCGGATGGAGGCCCCCTCGCCGTGGTAGTACGCGGCCACCCGCTCGAGCAGGTCTTTGAAGGCAGGCATGCCGTAACGCGGCTCATTTGGAAAGTAGGTGCCGCCGAAAAATGGCCGCTGATCCTCGGGCGTCAGAAACATGGTCAGCGGCCAGCCGCCCGCGCGCTGGGTGAGAAGCTGCTGGGCGGTTTGATAGATCTTGTCGAGATCCGGACGCTCCTCCCGGTCGACCTTGATGTTGACGAACAGGCGGTTCATGACTTGTGCGGTCGCGGCATCCTCGAACGACTCGTGGGCCATGACATGACACCAATGGCAGGCCGAATACCCCACGGACAGCAGAATCGGCTTATCTTCCAGCCGCGCGCGCGCGAGCGCTTCCTCCCCCCACGGATACCAGTCCACGGGGTTATCCGCATGCTGCTGAAGATACGGGCTCGTCTCGGCGGCGAGTCGATTGCGGTGCATCGTCTTGGGTCCGCGTCAGCTAGAATGCGCGCCATCTTAAACCTGAAGCACATCCCATGTCCGATACCGATCGCGTGACGCACTTGCCGGCATTGCGGCTGAAGCGCAATGAAGACCGGCGCCTCAATGCAGGACACTTGTGGGTGTTCAGCAATGAGGTGGACACGCAGCAAACGCCGCTGTCGAAGTTCAAGCCCGGCGATCTGGTGCGTGTGCTCGCGCACAACGACCGCGCCCTGGGACTCGCTTACGTCAATCCCGCCTCGCTCATTACGGCGCGCCTTCTGGAGACATGGACGATTCCGAGCGTGGCGTGGCTCGAAGGGCGCCTGCGCGCGGCGCTCGCCTTGCGCGAGCGGCTCTACCCGGCGCCCTATTACCGGGCGGTTTACGGCGAGTCCGACGGACTGCCCGGACTGGTCATCGATCGCTACGGTCAGCGCTGTGTCGTGCAGATCGGGACCGCTGGAATGGAGTCCATGAAGCCGTTGATCCGCGAGGCCGCCGAGCGCGCCCTGCAATGCGAGACTTTGATTTTCAAGAACGACGGCGCGGCGCGCGAGCTCGAGGGCTTGCCCGCTTACGTCGAGGCGGCGAAAGGCCGTCTCGAGGACGCCGCCACGGTCATCGAAGGCGGTCTCAAGTTTCGGGTACCGCTCGCGGAGGGACAAAAGACGGGCTGGTTCTTCGACCAGGCGGCCAATCGGGGCGCGCTCAGCAAATACGTGCGCAAGGGCTCCCGCGTGCTGGATGTGTTCAGCTACGTCGGTGCCTGGGGGGGCCGCGCCGCGAAGGACGGCGCCGCCGAAGTCGTGTGCGTCGACAGCTCGGCGCATGCGCTCGAGCTCGTGACCGAAAACGCGCGGCAGAACGGACTCGCGATCGGCACGGTCAAGGGCGATGCATTCGACGTGCTCGAGGCGCTTGCGCGCGAGCGCCGGCGGTTCGATGTCGTGGTGGTGGACCCGCCCGCCTTCGCGAAGCGCAAGAAGGATCTGCCGAAGGCCCTCGCCGCGTACAAGCGGCTCAACCAGCTGGCGCTCGCGGTGGTCGCCGAGGATGGGATCCTCGTGTCGTGCTCGTGCTCCCATCACGTGAGCCCCGAGGCGCTCGCCGAGGCGATCGCCAAGGCAGCGCGGGGCGCGGGCAAGCACTTGCAGCTCCTCGAGCTCGGCGGTCAGGCACCGGATCACCCGGTGCATCCGGCCATTCCGGAAACACGCTATCTCAAGACCTATTTCTGCCGCGTCAATGAAAGTTTAAAGTAGAGCCCATGCTGACCTATCCCCACATCAATCCCATCGCCTTCTCCGCGGGCCCCGTGCACGTGCATTGGTACGGCATCATGTACTTGATCGGCTTCGTAGCGGGGTGGCTCCTCGCCCGATACCGCGCCCGGCGCCCGGGCTCGACCTGGAGCGCGCTCGATATCGACGACCTGATTTTCTATTGCGCGGTGGGCGTGATTCTCGGCGGACGTATCGGGTGGTGCATCTTCTACGGCCACGACGTGATCGCCGAGAGCTGGCTCAACATCTTCCGCATCTGGGACGGCGGCATGTCCTTCCATGGCGGCATGCTCGGCGTCGCTCGCGGCCATGGTCATCTTTGCGCGGGTGAAGCACAAGAACCTCGCCGATGTGCTGGATTTCGTGGCCCCCCTTCCCGGCGTGGGCCTGATGGCCGGCAGGATCGGAAACTTCATCAACGGTGAGCTGTGGGGAAAACCGACGGATGTGCCGTGGGGCTTCGCCGTGCGGGGCCCGGACGGCAGCGTGGTGGTGCGCCACGCGTCCCAGCTCTACGAGGCCGGTCTCGAGGGGCTGGTGCTGTTCGTGCTCGTCTGGTGGTTCACCAGCAAACCGCGACCGCGGTTGGCGCCCACCGGGCTGTTCCTGTTCCTGTACGGGTGTGCCCGCTTTGCCGTGGAATGGGTGCGCCTGCCTGATGCCAACATCGGATATCTGGCGGGTGGCTGGCTGACCATGGGGATGCTCCTGACCATGCCCATGATTCTCGTCGGTGCAATCTTGATGCTCTACGCCTATCGCCGCGCGCAGCCGAGCGGCAACCTGACTCCCGCCAAGGTCTGACGTGCAGCAGTATTTGGATTTTCTGCGCCACATTCGCTTGTCCGGGTCGCGCAAGGACGATCGCACCGGCACAGGTACCCTGAGCGTTTTCGGCTACCAGATGCGATTCGATCTCGGCGCCGGATTTCCGCTGGTCACCACCAAGCAACTGCATCTCAAATCGATCGTTCACGAGCTCCTCTGGTTCCTCAAGGGCGAGACCAATATCGGCTACCTGCGCGAGCACCACGTGAGCATTTGGGACGAATGGGCCGACGAGGACGGTGATCTGGGCCCCGTCTACGGCAAGCAGTGGCGCGCTTGGGGCGCGGCGGACGGGCGCAGCATCGATCAGCTGGCGCAGGTCGTCGCGCAGATCAAGACGAACCCCGATTCGCGACGGCTGGTCGTGAGCGCCTGGAACGTCGGCGAGCTCGACCGGATGGCACTGCTCCCGTGCCACGCATTGTTTCAATTCTACGTGGCCGGCGGCCGGCTCTCGTGTCAGCTCTATCAGCGCAGCGCCGACGCGTTGCTCGGCGTGCCCTTCAATATCGCCTCCTATGCGCTGCTCACCCACATGGTGGCGCAGCAGTGCGAGCTCGCCGCGGGCGATTTCGTTTGGACGGGCGGCGATTGCCACCTGTACTTGAATCACCTGGAGCAGGCGGACCTGCAGCTGTCGCGCACCCCGTATCCGTTGCCCCAGCTCGTCATTCGGCGCAAGCCGCCGAGCCTGTTCGATTACGTGTACGAAGATTTTGAATTCCGCAATTACCGGCACCATTCGGCCATCAAAGCGCCGATTGCCGTCTGAAAAGGCATCCCCGACTCATGAGTACGCGCGACCGCTGCAGGCCGATGATCGAAGTCCGTCATTCCCCCGTTCATGGCTATGGCGTGTTCGCGCTGCGCCGCATTCGCAAAGGCACGACCGTGGTCGAGTACTTGGGCGACCGGATCACGCATGACGAGGCGGACGAGCGCTACGCCGACAAGGACGAGCGGGACAATCATACATTTCTGTTCACCGTGGACGCCAAGACCGTAATCGACGCCGGCCGCAACGGAAACGAGGCGCGCTTCATCAACCACGGCTGCGATCCGAACTGCGAAAGCGCCGTGATGGCGAAACGGGTATACATCGAGGCAATTCGCACCATCCAGCCTGGCGAAGAGCTGGTTTACGACTACCAGATTCAGCGCGATGCCGACGATGCGGACGATGTCGACGAGGTCTTCGCCTGCCGGTGCGGGGCGCTGAATTGCCGCGGCAGCATGCTCGAGCCCAAAAAACCGCCGCGCAAGCAGGTGCGGCCGCGCAAGCGCACCGCCGCAGCCTCCCGCTCGCGACGCACCGGGCGCAAGCCCCCGCTTCGCCAATCGCGCCGTGCGCGCTCTTGAGCTCGAGCTCGAGCGAGTCCTGCAGGAATTGCATGCCGATGGCGTCGCGGTGGTTGACGGGTTCCTGTCCGCACCCGAGGTGCGCGCGCTGACGAAGCGGGCGGCACTCCGCCGCGCCCGGGGCGAGTTCGTCGAGGCGCGCATCGGCGCGCCGCGCAGCGTGCAGCGCCGAGCGGATGTCAGGGGCGACAGCATCTGTTGGCTGACCGAGGGCGAGTGTGCCGCAGAGCGTCAACTGCTCGGATCACTCGAGCGCTTGCGGCAGCGCTTGAACGAAGGCGCGTTTCTGGGATTGTTCGACTTCGAGCTGCACTATGCGTGGTACCCGCAAGGCTCGTCGTATGCGCGCCACGTAGATCGGCCGCTCTCCCGGGAACGTCGCCGCGTTTCCCTGGTGCTGTATCTGAACGCGCAATGGTCGCCGGCCGACGGCGGTATCCTGCGCATGCACGGCGACGTGGGGCGCTATCGCGATATCGAGCCGCTGGGTGGTCGACTCGTGCTATTCCTGAGCGAGGGGCGCGCTCATGAGGTACTGACGACGCGTAGCCCGCGGCTGAGCTTGACGGGCTGGTATCTCGGGCGCGAATAGGCGCTTCCCTCGCTGCGCGCCGATGCGCCAGGTTCGTGCAAGCGCCGCACCGCCGCGCCCGGCAATGCGGCAAAGCCAGTGCTCGGGGCCGCCGACTCCGTCACAGCGGCGCCAACGAGGCGTGGTGACTGGCATGAATGTTGCTAAGATTTGATCAACGCATGCGTCTACCCTCGCTCAAATTCCTCAAGACGTTTCAGGTTGCCGCCCGGCTGAAGAGCTTCAAGGCCGCCGCGGACGAGCTTTTTCTAACGCCTTCGGCCGTCAGCCATCAGATCAAGGCGCTCGAGGAACAACTCGGCGTCGCGCTGTTCGAGAGGGGCGTGCGCAGTCTCGCGCTCACCGACGCCGGCGTGCATTACCTCGAGCACATCGGCGACATTTTCGCGAAGCTCGAGTCGGTGACCGAGCAGCTGCGGATGCGCTACGGGCGCAGCATCCTGCGGCTCAACGTGCCGCCGTTTTTCGCGAGGACACTGCTCCTGCCGCGGCTCGCATCCTTTACGCAGGCGCGCGAGGAGACCGACATCCGGATCGAGACCTCCTCATCCGCTCCCAAGAGTCATCCGCCCGAAGCGGATTTATCCATCGTGGTCGGCCCCGGTCCGTGGGAAGGTCTCACCGTCCACGAGCTCTTCACGCAAAGCTTCAGCGCCGCCTGCTCGCCCGGGTTCCTGCTCGAGAACCCGGTTGAAAGCTACAAGGACCTGAACGGCAAGAATCTGCTGCTTCACGAAGAGCGGCGCGACGCGTGGGAGCGATGGGCGGCGGGCCTCAAGATCCCGCCCATCAAGCCGAACCGGCTGGTGCGGCTCAACACGATGTCCGCGGTCGTGCTCGCCGCCGAGCAGGGCGTGGGCATTGCGCTCGTGCCTTCCCGTCTCAGCGCCGATCGATTCGCGGCGGGCGGCCTCGTCAAATTGTTCACCGAAGAGCTCATGACCAACGAGAGCTACGTGCTGCTGCATCGTCCTGAGGACGGCGCGCGAGAGGATTTGCAGGAGCTCACGCGCTGGATCCTGAGCGAGTGCCGCGTGGCCTGAGGGCTCCACGGGATCAGGGGCGGGCGCCCCTTTTGGCGGCCAGACCGCTTCGCCGCCGCTCCCGATGTGTGAGATCCACGTCACAACGTGAGCGAAATCGCACGCTCCTCAAAGATTTCTCGTTTGCTGCAGCCGCGGCCGCTGCCTATGTTGAGCGAAGGGGCGTTGGCATCTTTGACACGCAAGGAATACCAGCATGATTACTCGCCGTTTGGGATTCGCCATCATCGCTCTCTGCGCCGTCGGTCCTGCCGTATCCCAGGCATGGCCGGGCGATGCTCCACTCCAGGCGTGCGTGAGCGCGTTCGAGAAGACGCTCGTTTCTCCGGACGACGCCGCACGCACGTTCAAAGTAGTGCACGAGAAGGACGAGCAGTACGCGAGCGCGATCCTGCAGTACTACTCGATCGGCTACACCTTCGATCTGCAGGCTCACGACCCAAAGAGCGGAGAGCTCGTGGCACAGGCGCGCTGTCATCGCCGACAGCCGGGGGAAAATCTCCTCGCTATCGCCGTTGCCGCTGGTGGCGCAATCGCAGGGGACGAAGCGCGTAGCAAAGAACTAGCGCCCCAGGACCGGCGGGACGCGCAACGGCAGATGCGACTGGAGGTTTGCGCGCGGGCATCGTATAAATCCTCATGGAATCCGATGCGCGCGCAATTCGTGGTTGCAGTATCCGAGAACGACGTCATCGGACGGCGCAATCAGCTGCCTTGGCATCTCTCGGGAGATTTGCGGCGCTTCAAGGCGCTCACGCTCGGCAAGCCCGTCCTCATGGGGCGCAAGACCTATGAGTCGATCGGCCAGGCGCTCCCGGGCCGTACGAATCTGGTGCTGAGCCGCTCCGCCGGATTCAGCCCGGCGGACTGCATCGTCGTACCGACGCTCGAGGCTGCGCGGGAGGCGGCGCACGCCGCCGCGGGCGTGACGTGCCCTTGATGGTCATCGGAGGCGGCGAGGTATTCGAGCAATGCCTGCCGTGGGCCGAGCGCATCCACCTGACCTTGGTGCATACGCCGAGATCGAGGACGGCGATGCGTTCTTCGATAGCTGGCGCGGGCCCGGGTGGGTGGAGTCCTCGCGCGAGCGCCACGAGGCGGACGCCAAGAATTCCTCGGCCTACAGCTTCGTCACGCTCGAGAGATCGCCGAGCGCCGGCAGCGTCGACTCGATGAGCCGCGCCGCGCGCGCGTAGTCGACGTCGCTCGAGAGCGCGCGCACCGGAGGTGAGATCCGCGAGCAACCGCGCCTGTGCGCGGCCGCGATCCTGTGCCGTGCGGTAGGGGATTTCGTGATGGAACATCACCATGGAGTAACGCGCGAATGAAGCGCTGCGGGTGGCGCCGTTCCAGCTCGTGCGCGAGCGACTGCTGCAGACGGAAGTGAGGGTCGGCGACGCGCTCGCGCATCTCGAGGTAATTCTCGAGCGCCATCTCCGCGATGGCGTCGGTGTTGGGCTTGCGTCTCGCGTAAAAATCGGTAAAGACCGATTGCCATGACGAGCCTGCCTCGAGGCAGGCATCGAATTCCAGGCAGTCCTCGAAGCAGCAATTCATGCCCTGGCCGTGGAAGGGCACGATGGCGTGCGCCGCATCTCCGATGAGCGCCGCGACGCCGCGAGTGTGCCAACCGCTCGCGTACACCGTCCCCAGAAATCCCGTTGGATGCACCTGGAACTCGCGCACGCAGTCCGGCATGAGTGCCCGCGCGTCCGGAAAGCTCGCGGTGAGAAACTCATCGATCGCCTGCGGCGTCTGCAGGGCGGCAAAGCTCGCGGATCCCGTGAGCGGCAAGAACAGCGTGGCGGTGAAGCTTGCGTCGAGATTGGGCAGGGCGATCAGCATATAACCGCCGCGGGGCCAGATGTGAAGCGCCTCGCGCTCGAGCAGCGCGCGCCGGCGCGGGCCGGCCGGAATCGTGAGCTCCTTGTAGGCGTGCTCGAGCGGGGATTCCTGCGACTCGATCAGACCGCGCGCGGCGAGTTGCCGGCGCACGAGCGACCCGGCGCCATCCGCCGCGAGCAACGGGCGCATCGGCACCTCCAGGGTGAGGCCGTCCCGCAAATTCCTGATCCGAGCGAGGCCGGCATCAAAATCCGCGTCCTCGAGCCGATGCTCGAAATGCACATCGACGCCCGCGCGGATCGCCGCCTCGAGCAGTACACTATTGAGCTCGCGCCGGGAGATGGAGTAGTTCACCTCGCTCGGCAGCCGGCCATAGGGCTGCAGCCCGGCGGAGCCGTCCGGCGCATGCACGAAGCGGCCGCGCATCGGAATCATCAGCGGCTCGACGTGCTCGAGGAGCCGCGCGCGCTCGAGGGCGTGCATGCCCCGGTCCGCCAATGCCAGATTGATCGAGCGGCCGGCTTCTCCCGCGGCGCCGCGCGGATCGCGGCGGCTTTCATAGACGCTGACGTCCAGCCCGCGGCGCTTGAGCAGAATCGCGAGCAGCGCCCCTGTAGGCCCCGCGCCCGCGATGCACACCGGCCCGCGCGGCGACGCTCACGCGAGCGCGCGTCGCGAGCGCGTCGACGGCCGTCGCGACGTCGCTAAATGAGTTGTAGAGCGGAACGGCGCGCGAGGCGCAACGTGTCCGGCTCCCGCCAATCGCCGATGACGCCCGCGGCGGTGAGGTTCTCATGGCAACGCCTGGACGGAGGAAGACGAGCGCAGGAGGCGAAGGCTCAGCTGACTGCCGCGTCCCGGCCGCTTCGGAGCGGCGTGATGATCTCGACTGCACCCGCGAGCCGCTCGCGGATCGAGCGCTGCATGAATTCCGCGAGCGCGATGGACTTCTCCCGCAGGCGCATCATTCCGGCGCGCTCGAAGAGCTCGAGCGAGGCCAGAAGCGGGGCGGCGGAGAGTACGGGCGGATTGCTGACTTGCCATCCTTCCGCGCCCGCCATGGGATGGAATTCCGGCGCCATCTCGAAACGCCGCGCCTTGTCGTGGCCCCACCAGCCCGCGAAACGCGGCAGATCCCAGCGCTGCGCGTGCCGCTCGTGCACGAAGCAGCCGCCGATGGCGCCGGGGCCCGCATTCAGGTACTTGTAGCTGCACCACACCGCGAAGTCGGCGCCCCAGTCATGCAGGCGCAGCGGCACGTTGCCGATCGCATGCGCCAGATCGAGCCCGACCACGGCGCCGGCGGCGCGCGCCGCGGCCGTAAGGTTGCCGAGATCGAACAGCTGACCGGTGAGGTACTGCACCCCGGGCCAGAGCACGAGCGCGAGGCGCGGGCCCTCGCGCCCCAGCACCTCCAGGACATCCTGCGCCCGCAGCGTCTGCTCGCCCGGGCGCGGCGCGAGCTCGATCAGGTGCCCGGCATCGAGTCCGTGATACGCGAGCTGCGACATGACGGCATAGCGGTCCGAGGGAAACGCGGATTTTTCGATGAGTATGCAGTTGCGGCGCCCTTCGGGCTTGAAGAAGCTCACCATCATCAGGTGCAGATTGACGGTGAGCGAATTCATCGCCACGACTTCGCGCACCGAGGCGCCTGCCAGCGCCGCCAGTCGAGGGGCTGCATGCTCGTGATATTCGATCCAGGGGCGCGTGCCTTGGGTGTGACCGAGGACACCCGAGCGCCGCCATTGCGCCAGCTCCTCCTCGACGTAAGAGGCCGCCGAGCAAGGCTGCAGCCCCAGTGAGTGCCCGCAGAGGTAGACCATCCGGCGCCCGCCCGGATCCGCAGGATGATGAAATTCGGCCGCGAAGGACGCGAGCGGATCACCCGCATCGAGCTCGGATGCGCTCGCCGCAAGGTTCGGCGGGGCGATCAGGGTGTGCCCGAACGGTCCGGGCCCTTGCCCGGCGCCGTCATGACGGTTCCGCAAAGTGCGCACGTGCGGTGCTCGCGCCGCGAAAAGAATCGCTCGAATATCCCGGGGAGCTGCTTCTCGATGTCATGGATATGCAGCCGCTCCAGGTAGAGCCGATGGCCGCAGTTCTCGCAGTACCAGGAAAACCCGTCGAGCTCGTGCGGCGCCCGGCGCCGCTCCACAACCACACCGACCGTGCCGGCGCCTCGTTGCGGCGAATGCGGCATTTCCGGGGGCAATAGAAACACCTCGCCTTCGCGAATCGGCACATCGACCTTGCGGCCCGATTGAATCGTCCGAAGCAGCATGTCGCCTTCGAGCTGATAGAAGAATTCCGCGCCCGGGTCGTGGTGGAAATCCTTGCGTGCATTCGGACCGCCGACCGCCATGACAATGAGCTCGCCATCGGCGAACAGCAGCTTGTTGCCCACGGGCGGGCGCAAAAGCTCGCGATGCTCATCGATCCACGCGCGCAGGTTGAAGGGAGGTAAGACGCTCATGCGGCAGATTATAACGCCCGGCGATCAATCTCCCGAGCCCCGGCCCCGACACTCGATTTGTACCGGCGCGGCCGCCGGCGGGTCGAGCTGAAGCGCGGTCAGGCTTCCGCCCCAGACGCAGCCGGTGTCGAGACAGACTACATCGTCGCTCTGGAAGAATCCCAGAGTCGACCAGTGACCGAAGACGATTCGGGTGCCGCGCCAACGCGCCTCCGGCACCTCGAACCAGGGGATGAGCGAGTCCCTTTGCGACTTCTTGGGCGAGCGCTTCGCGTGCAGTTCCAGCCGCCCTTGACCGTCCACGTAGCGTAAGCGCGTGAAGCAGTTGACGATGTAACGCAGCCGCTCCGCGCCCTCGAGCGTTTCGTCCCAGCGGTCGGGCTTATCGCCGTACATCTGCTTGAAGAGCCTGTCGGGATTCTCCTTCAACGCCCGCTCGAGCTCCCGTGCGCAACCGCGGGCGGTGGGCATGTCCCATTGCGGGGACAAGCCGCCGTGCACCATGCATAAGTTGAGCGCACGATCCTCGGCGAGCATCGGGCGCTCGATCAGCCACGCGAGGAGCGCATCCCGGTCGGGAGCCTCCAGGATGGGGGTGAGCGTATCGTCGGTGCGCAGGCGCGAGTATCCGAACGCAACCGCGAGTAAATGCAGATCGTGGTTGCCCAGCGTGACCGTGGCCGCGTCGCCGAGCGCGCGGATGCGGCGCAGAACCGCGAGCGATGCAGGGCCCCGATTGACCAGATCGCCGACGAACCAAAGGTGGTCGCGGTCCGGCGAAAAGCGCAGCGCTGTCGAGCAGCGCCTCCAGCTCGGCGTCGCAGCCCTGCACGTCGCCGATTGCGTAGAGCGTCACCGGCTTAGTGCAGGACTCCGGGGATGGCCAACCGGAAGGGCGCGATCGGGGCATCGAACTGCAGCCCGTCGTCGGCCATCATCTGGTAGCTGCCCTGCATGGTGCCCACCGGAGTTTCGATGACGGCGCCCGAGGAGTAGCGGAACCCCTGCCCCGGCTTGAGGTAGGGTTGCTCGCCGACGACCCCGTCGCCGCGGGTTTCCTTCACGTTGCCGTTCGCGTCCGTAATGATCCAGTGGCGGGTGAGCAACCGCGCCGGGACCTGGCCCTCGTTGCGGATGGTGATGGTGTACGAGAAAACGAAGCGCTTGTCGCGCGGGTCGGACTGCTCCTCGATATAGACGGTCTCCACCTCGACGCGGATCTTCGGCCGTTGCGGTTCGGAAGTCATGGCCCAGTATAGCGGAGTGCGGGGCGGTTCAACCCGCGAGCGCACTGTACCTCACGGCCAGCCGGCCGAACTGCTCCGGTGCGAGGGTCTCGGGCCGCAATTGCGGGTCGATGCCGCAGGCTGCAATGTCCTCAACGCTCAACAGACCCTTCAGGCCGTTGCGCAACGTTTTGCGCCGATGGGAAAAAGCGGCCGTTGTAAGCCTGCGCAGCGCGCTCTCTGCGCCGATCGCGAAGCGCGGCACATCGCTCGGACGCAGACGCACGATGGCGGAGCGGACCTTCGGCGGTGGCCTGAAGGCGCCGGGTCCCACGTCGAACAGCGCGTCGACTTCGGCGTAGGCGGCGAGCATCACCGTGAGGCGGCCGTATTCCTTTCCGCCGGGGGAAGCCGACATCCGCTCGACGACTTCCTTCTGAAGCATGAAGTGCATGTCGCCGATCGCGCTGCGCTGTCCCAGGAGATGGAACAGCACGGGCGTCGATATGTTGTAGGGCAGGTTGCCGACGATTCGCAGCTTCGGGCCCGCGGCGCGCAGCCGGACGAAGTCGGTGTCCAGCATGCTCTCGACCCGGATATGAAGACGGCCTCGGGACCGTGGATCCTCCTCGAGCAGCCGGGCCAGGTCGCGGTCGATCTCGATGGCGTCCAGCTGTCCGACGCGCTCGAGCAGGCCGAAGGTGAGCGCGCCGCGGCCAGGGCCAAGCTCCACGATGCGCTCGCCGCTCGCGGGCGCTACGGCATCGACGATGCGGCGGATGACCGCAGGATCGTGCAGGAAGTGCTGGCCGAAGCGCTTACGGACCACCATGGCTGCCCGCCAGCTCGATTGCGAGCGCCACCGCGGCTTCCAGGCTTCCGGCATCCGCGCGGCCGGTGCGCGCGAGCGACAGGGCAGTGCCGTGATCGACGCTGGTCCGAACGATGGGCAGGCCGAGGGTCACGTTCACGGTGTGTCCGAAACCCTCGTGCTTGATGACGGGCAGGCCTTGATCGTGATACATGGCCACGACGATATCGACGCCGCCTGCGAGGAACTGCGGCGTGAATGCCGTATCCGCGGGAACCGGCCCGTGCACGTCGAGTCCCTGCGCACGCAATTGCGCGAGCACCGGCTCGATGACGTCGATCTCCTCGCGGCCCAGATGGCCGGACTCCCCGGCATGCGGATTGAGTCCCAGCACGGCGATGCGCGGCGCAGGGATCGCAAAGCGGCGCCGCAAATCGCCGTGCACGATCTCGAGCGTCGCGCGCAGCCGCGCGGCGGTGATGGCGCGCGGCACGTCGGCGAGCGCGAGGTGCGTCGTCACCAGCGCGACGCGCAGCGAGGCGTTCTGCAGCATCATCACGGGCAATGCGGCGCCCGCGCGTGCCGAGAGGTATTCGGTATGTCCGGTGAAGTCGAACCCGGCCTCCATGAGGGTGCTCTTCTGGACCGGTGCCGTCACCATCGCCGCGAACTCGCCGCGCAAACAGCCGTCGCACGCGCGGTCGAGCATGGCGATGACGGACGGGGCGTTGCGCGTATCGAGCCGGCCGGGGACCACGGCTTCAGCGACCGGTACGTCGAGAATCTTGAGGGTACCGGCTCGCGAGGCCGCGGGCGCTCCGCCGGGATCGTAGCGGGATATCGTTGCCGCGACCCGGAGCGCCGCCGCCGTTTGCTCGAGCAACGCCGCGTCGCCCGCGATGACCAGATCGGCCTGCCAGTCCTTCCGCGCGAGCGCGACGCAGGCGTCCGGTCCGATGCCGGCCGGTTCGCCCGAGGTGACGACGATGCGCGGTGCCGGCACTACATCTTGATCTCGACGAACGCCTCGTCGCGCAGCCGCCGCAGCCAAAGCTCGGTCTCCTCGTCCGCCTTGCTCTCGCGGATCGCGGCAAACGCCTTCTGGCGGCGAACGTCGTCGGTGCTGTCGTAAGTGCGGGTGCCGAGCATCTGCACGATGTGCCAGCCATAGCGGGTCTTGAACGGCTCGCTGATCTCGTTCGGCTTCAAGTTCGCGATCTCCTTGTCGAACTCGGGCACGAACGAACCCGGCGCCGACCAGCCGAGATCGCCGCCGTCGGGTGCGGAGCCCGGGTCCTGGGACGTGGCGGATGCGATGCCGGCGAAATCCTCTCCATTCAAGATACGCTGACGGAGCTTGGCCAGCTTCTCACGGACGGTTGCGTCGTCATCGAGCTCGTTCGTCTTCAGGAGGATGTGCCGCACGTGGATCTGGTTGACGATCACCTGCGCCTCGCCGCCCCGCCGCGCATTGAGCTTCACGATGTGAAAGCCGCTCGGCGTGCGTACCGGCGAGCTCACATCGCCGGGCTTCATCTTGGTGACGAGCTCCAGAATGAACTGCGGCAGCTGTGAGCCCTTGCGCCAGCCGAGCTGACCGCCGTCCAACGCCGTCTGGCTGTTCGAGTTGGCGATCGCGAGCTGTCCGAAGTCCTCGCCCTTCGCCGCGCGCGCTGCAATGTCGTTGGCTTTCTTGGTGATGTCCTCGAGCTGCTGCGGCGTCGCCGCCTGCGGCAGCGACAGAAGAATGTGAGACACGTTGAACTCATCGTTCGACGCCGAGGATTCCTGGCGGGCGAGATATTGATCGAGCTCGTGCGGCGAGACGTTGATGTGCGCGATCACGTCGCGCTGCCGCAAGGTGCTCAAGGTGAGCTCCTTGCGCATGCTTTCGCGGTACTGCTTGTAATCGACGCCCTGGGCGGCGAGGGCGGTCGGCAGCTGGTCGAACGGAATCTTGTTGCGCTGGGCGATCTCCTGCAGCGCGCCATTGAGCTGCTCGTCGGAGATGATGAGCCCGACGTGTTTCGCCCGCTGACTCTCGATCTCCTGGAGGATGAGGCGCTCGAGCACCTGCTGGCGCAGCACGCTCTCCGGGGGCAGCTCCACTTTCTGTTCCTGGAGGCGCTTGGTGACCGCGTCCATCTGCTCGTCGAGCTCGCTCTTGAGCACGAGGCCGTCGTTCACGATGGCCGCGATGCGGTCGAGCAGCTCGCCATGAGCGCCGATGTCCCGTGTCTGCGCCGGGGCGCGGTAGCCGGCCAGCACAGCCGCCATGAGGAGTCCGCAAAGGACCACTGGGTTTCGCATAAATCTTCCTATTGGGTAGGCCTTACTGCTGCTCGTCGGGTTCGTGCGTCGCGTATCCGCTGATCTCTTTGGACAAGAACGTGTCCGACCGCTTTCCGACCGAGGAGAGACCCGTCAGTTCCAATTGTAAAGCAACCGAGGTGTCCAGTCCTCCGGTTCGGTTGGTCAAGTAGCGCCGCTGCAACAACTGGATTCTCCAGCAGCAGCTGCGGTACTCGAAGCCGGCGAGCTGCTCGATGACTTGGCGGTCCTGAATCGAGTACACATAGCGCCCGACGGTGTTCCAGTGGCCGGCGATGGGCCAGACAAAGGAGGCGTCATATTGCTTCAGAATGTCCTGCTGGAAGCGGTATCCCACGTTGATCACCCGGGACGGGTCGGGACGGTACTGCACGAGAACCTCGGATTTGTCCGTTTGCGAGGTATACGGGTTCCACTGGTAGTCGAGATTCACGCTCCAGTGCTTGTAGGCGCTCAGCGAGACCTCACCGACGAGATCGGTGGCGTGGTAGGGCTGCGCGGCCTCCTGCGGAGCGGTGACCAGGGTTTGCCCGGGAAGCGTGGGGAGATTCTGTCCGGGCAGGATGATCTGGTTGGGCTGCCCGGGCAGCGTCGGCAGCGTCTGGCCCGGCAGCGTCTGCGTGATCTGCGACGGCAGGAGCACCCGCGGCACCGAGAAATAGCGGATCTGTCCAAAGGTGGCCGATAAATACTGGTCCCCGGTGTTCTGGTTGAAGAGGCGCGAGGTGAGCCCGTAGGCGAGCTGATTGGCATCTCCGATGCGGTCATCGCCGACATAGCGGTTCATGCGAAACAGCTCGACGGTATTGAAGTCCGGCATCCCGGTGTCGAAAATCGGCAGCTCATTCTGGTTGCGATACGGAATGTAGGTGTACATGAGCCGCGGCTCGAGGGTGAGGGTCCGCTGGTCGTGCGCGCCGGCATCGCGCTCGAAAATGAGTCCGGTGTCGACGCTCGCGTAGGGGAGCGTGCGCGTGGGAGTGCTCGGGTCGCCCGAATCGGCGTTCTGCAGGTCGTATTGAGTGAAGTGATAGCCCGCGACCGGCTCGAAGAAATAGCCGGGCGCGCGCAAGTCCCAGCGCAGCTCCGGCGAGAGATCCGCGCGCACCCCGGTCGGGCCCACTTCCCGCAGGAAGTTCGTGACCTCGCTCGAGATCGCGACCTCGAATCCCGCCAGCAACGGCACCAGCCCGAACGCCTCGACCCGCGGCACGCGCGAGTAGGGCCGGTTGCCCGCATCGATCGAGGTGTCGATGGTCTGGAAATTCTGCCCCTGCGCCCGCACGCGCCAGATGTCGTCGTAATACAAGAACTCGGCGCGCCGCTCGAGGAACGTGACGCTCGTCTGGTCGGCGCCCACGGCGAAGTCGGAGAAGTAGTTGCTGTCGCTCACCCCGGCGACGTCCGTGTCGAAGCGCAGGCCCGGGGCGATGTTGGTGATGTCGGTGAAATGCACGTAATAGCGGTCGCTGTTCGCGATCGCGTCGTTCGGCAGGAAATTCTCCTCGAGCTGGCCGCGCGATCCGGCGGTGAGGAAGCGAAATTCGCCGCCGAGCTGCACGCCGCGCTTCGAAAGATACCCGGGCGTCAAGGTCGCATCGTAATTGGGCGCGAGATCGAAGTAGTAAGGCACCTCGAGCTGATAGCCGTTGTTGCCCGAATGCCCGAAGCTCGGAAACAGCAGGCCGCTCTGACGATCGTCCCCCAGGGGGAATGCGAGATAGGGCGTGTAGAAGATCGGCACGTCCTTGAATCGCATGACGACGCCATGCGCGATGCCCTGCTGAGCGTCCGTATCGAGCTTGATATTGTTCGCCTGGATCATCCAGTCCTCGTTACCGAGGGGACAAGTCGTGTAACGGACCTTCTCCAGGTGCACGATGCCCTCGGGGCTCACCGACATCTCCTTTGCGTAGCCGCGGCCGTTGCGCTCGAAGATATGGAAATCGGCTTTGTCGAAGAAGGCGCCGCCGAGGGCGTCGTAGGCGCCGGCCGAGCTCTTGATGCCGAGCCGCGGATCCTCGAAGTCCACCGAGCCCGCGACCGTGACCTTGCCGGTTTGCTCATCGTAGGTCACCCGGTCGGCGGCGATGGTGCGCTGGTCCTGATGCAGCTGGACGTGACCGGTGAGCACGGCGAAGCCATTCGCGTCGAGCGATGCGCCATCGCTGTCGATCCGGATCCGGTGGTCGTCGTTCGGAATGCTCACGGTGGCGGCCGGGAGCTTGCGCTTGGGGGGTGCCGGACACATATCGGCGGCCCGGACCGTGACGGCCGCCAACAGGCAGAAAACAGCGGCCGATGCGGTTCGAACGTGAAATCCCTTGGGCAAAGTCGATCGCCTTAATCGGTATACTTCGTACCGCCGCATTTGCGGTGTCCGAATGGTCAAGCATGGGTGTGATGGATGCAAGCGATTCCCGCCTCGCGCTCCTGCGTCGGTGGGTGACGGAGGATCTGGGATTCGGGGGCGCGCGCATCGAGCCGGCCTCGGCCGATGCGAGCTTTCGCCGCTATTTTCGTCTCGTTCGCGGCGCGGATTCCTACATCGTCATGGATGCGCCGCCCGAGAAGGAAGCGCTTGCGCCTTTCATCGGCGTCGCGCAGTCGCTGCTCGGCATCGGGTTGAACGCTCCGGTGATCCTGGCGCGCGATCTCGAGCGCGGGCTGCTCCTGCTGTCCGATCTGGGGACCCGTCAATACTTGCCGGAGCTCCTCGCGGATCGCGACGTAGACCGGCTCTACGGCGATGCGCTCGATGCGCTGGTCCGCCTGCAGACCCGCGGCGATGTGCCTTCACGCAGCCTGCCACCCTACGATCGCGCGGCGCTTACGCGCGAGATGGAGCTGCTTCCCGACTGGTTCCTCGCCCACCACCTGTCCACGCCGGCCACGCCGCGAGAGCGCGCCATGCTCGACCGGTTGTTCGAGGCGCTGTCCCGGAACGCGCTCGCGCAGCCCGCGACATTCGTGCATCGCGACTACCACTCGCGCAACCTACTGGTGACGGACGAGGCGAATCCCGGCGTTCTCGATTTTCAGGATGCCGTGCGCGGCGCCGTGACCTACGACGTGGTCTCGTTGTTGAAGGACTGCTACATCGCATGGCCGCGTGAACGCGTCGTCGGCTGGCTCATCGAGTACCGCGAGCGGCTGCTGCGCGCCGGATTCGAACTCGGCGCGGACCGCGCGCAGCTCATCCGATGGTTCGACCTCATGGGCCTTCAGCGTCACGTCAAGGTCCTGGGTATCTTCGCGCGTCTTTATTATCGGGACGGCAAGGCCGGCTATCTCGATGATCTGCCGCGCGTGCTTGCTTATGCGCGCGAGACCGCCTCGGCCTATCCCGAGACGGCGGAATTCGCCCGGTTCATCGCCGAGCGCATCGATCCGCAGTTCGAGGCGGCCCAAGCACGGGCGCGTGCACCGGCCGCGCCGTCCGGATCTCGGGCCGCGAGCCCCTGATGGAGCAGCCATCCGAGCGCCCGCGCATCGCCATGATTCTCGCGGCCGGCCGCGGCGAGCGCATGCGGCCGCTCACCGATCGCGTGCCGAAGCCGCTGCTCGAGGTGCGCGGCAAGCCGCTCATCGAGCATCACCTCGCGCGCCTCGCGCACGCCGGAATTTGCGACGTCGTCATCAATCTCGCCTGGCTCGGCTCGATGATCCGCGACCGGCTGGGCGACGGAAAGCGATACGGCGTGCACATCGCTTACAGCGAGGAATCGCCGACGGCGCTCGAGACGGCGGGCGGAATCTTTCGCGCCCTGCCGCTGCTCGGCTCCGGCGCATTTCTGGTGTTGAACGGCGATGTATTGACGGACTATCCGATCTCGGAGATCTCGCTCGGCGCGCAACGCGATGCGCACCTCGTGCTCGTGCCGAATCCGCCGCAGCACTCGAAAGGTGATTTCGGCATCCAGGGCGGTCTCGCGCTCGCGAGCGCCCCCGTGCAGTACACCTTTTCCGGCATCGCCATGTACCGGTCGCAATTCTTTGCGGATTGCGTCGATGGCTCGTTTCCCTTGAAGCCGTTGCTCGTGCGGTCGATGGCGGCCGGACGCTGCTCGGCGTCGCTTTACGCGGGGCTCTGGGAAGACGTGGGAACGCCTGAGCGGCTGGCCGCGCTCAATGCCCCGGGTGGGGTAAAATAAGCCGCATGTCGCAGTTCAAGGACATCCCGATTTTGAGCGCGGAGGAGGAGTCTCGGCGAAGCGGCGAGAAGTACCGCACGGCCCACGGCTTTACCGCCATCCGCGACGGCATCAAAACAGCCGCCCCGGCGGGCGCCGCCGCTGCGGAAGCGGCCCCGGAGGCGCCCCCGGTCCGCAAACCCCCCTGGCTGCGGGCGCCCCTCGCGACGGGCGCGGGATTTCAGGCCGTCAAATCCATCGTCCGCGAGCATCGCCTGAGCACCGTGTGCGAGGAGGCGAAATGCCCAAACATCGGGGAATGCTGGAATGCGGGCACCGCCACCATCATGCTGATGGGCGCCGTGTGCACGCGCGCCTGCCGTTTCTGCGCCGTGGACACGGGCAATCCGCGCGGCTGGCTGGATCCGGAGGAGCCTGAGAACGTCGCCCGCTCGGTCGAGCTGATGCGCCTGAACTACGTCGTGCTCACCTCGGTCGACCGCGACGACCTCGAGGATGGCGGCGCCGCGCACTATGCCGCGGCCGTGCGCGCCATCAAGTCACGAACGCCGCGCACGGCCGTCGAGGCGCTCACGCCCGATTTCTCCGGAGTGATCGCCGACGTGCACACGGTGCTCGATGCGGGCGTCGATGTGTTCGCACAAAACGTCGAGACCGTGGAGCGGCTCACGCATCCGGTGCGTGATCCGCGCGCGGGCTACCGCCGGACCCTCGATGTGCTCGCGGCGGCGAAGTCTCGCCGACCCTCGGCCCTGACCAAGACCAGCCTCATGCTGGGGCTCGGCGAGACCGATGCCGAGATCCTCGAAGCCATGAAGGATCTGCGCGCCGCCGCGGTCGACCTCCTGACCTTGGGACAGTACTCTGCGTCCGACCCCGAACCATCTCGCGGTCGAGCGCTTCGTGAGCCCTCGGGAGTTCGCCGACTATCGCGGCCGCGCGCTCGAGCTGGGGTTCCTCGAGTGCGTGTCGGGTCCGTTGGTGCGTTCGAGCTATCGCGCCGAGCAGGCGCTCGCGCGCAACAATGTCGGACTCGACCAGGGCATCGCATCGCGCGCCGCGCGCGCCGAGACGCGATGAGCGAATTGCCGGCGGCTCGCGACGCGGCGGCTCGCCTCCCGCAGATCCGTCATCTCGGTATGGCGCCTTACGAGCCCACGTGGCGCGCCATGCAGCGCTTCACCGACGAGCGCCTCGCCGCAACGCCGGACGAGATCTGGCTGCTCGAGCATCCGCCGGTGTTCACGCTCGGGCTCAACGCGAAGCGCGAGCATCTCCTTGCGCCGGGCGACATTGCGGTGATGCAGGTCGACCGCGGCGGCCAGGTGACCTACCACGGGCCAGGCCAGCTCGTGATCTACCCGCTCATCGACCTGCGGCGCCGCGGCCTCGGCATAAGGCAACTCGTGGTGGCGCTCGAGGAAGCCGTCGTGTCCTACGCCGCAGAGCTCGGCGTGGCCGCGAGCGGATCGCGCGAGGCGCCGGGCGTCTATGTCGAAGGCGCAAAGCTGGCGAGCATCGGCTTGCGGGTTCGCCGCGGGGCGAGCTACCACGGGCTCGCCGTCAACGTCACCGTCGATCTCGGGCCGTTTCAGCGCATCAATGTCTGCGGATACCCCGGGCTTCGGGTGACGCGCCTCGTGGATCTCGTCCCCGGATGCGACATCGCCTCGGTGGCACGCGGACTGACGCCGCATCTGCTCCGGCACTTGGCGTGTGCCGCCGCCCCGCCCGGCGCCGCGGCGGCGGGCGCCGGCACTCAGAGCGCCATCAGCACGGCCTTGCAGGCCGTCAGCTCCCGATAGATCGCATCGAGCTGCTCGCGGCTCTGCGCCGTGATCGTGTAGGTCACCGCGAGGAAGTTGCCGTCGCCGCTCGTGCGGACGCGCACCTGAGAATCCGACAGGGAACCGGCGTGGCGCTCGATGATTTCGCGCGTGAGCGCGGCCAGATCGCTGTCGCGCCGGCCCATCACCTTGATGGGAAATTCGGTCGGAAATTGGAGCGGCTCGGTCACAGCGCGGGCGTCCCGGCGAGCTCGCGCACGTAGCTCACGAAGGCCTCGTGCATGCGCCTGAACAGCGGCCCGGATTTGCCGTGCCCCACCGGCTTGCCGTCGAGGCGCGTGACGGGGACGAGACCCCGGGTCGAGAACGCGAGCCAGATCTCGTCGGCGAGGCGCAGCTCCTCCTCCGTGACGCGCCGGCTCACGCTCGGAATGCCGGTGCGCGCCGCCAGCTCCGTCACCACATCGCGTGTCGTGCCCGGCAGGATGTGATGGCCGTTGGGAGGCGTATGGATCTCGCCGCGCTCGATCACGTGCACGGTGGTGGATGAGCCCTCGGTCAGCTCGCCGTTCTCGAGCAGCATCGCCTCGAACGCGCCGGCGTCGACCGCGAGCTTCTTCGACAGCACGTTCGCAAGGAGCGCGGTCGACTTGATGTCGCGTCGCGCCCAGCGCAGGTCGGGGGCGGTGATGGCGGCGACGCCATCCTGCAGCAACGCCGGGGAGACGGGGTCCAGAACGTTCGTGAACGCGAATACGGTGGGCGCGAGCTGCGCGGGCCACGCGTGATTGCGGCCGGGCTCCGCGCCGCGCGTCACTTGAAAATAGACGTATTGATCACCGCCGCCGTTGCGGACGATGAGTGTCTGGAGGATCTCGCTCCATTCGGCATGCGATGCAGGTGCCGTCATGCGAATGCCGGCGAGACTCCGCGCGAGCCGGTCGAGGTGCTCCCTGAGGCGGAACGGACGGCCCGCGTACACCGGTACGACCTCGTACACCGCATCGCCGAACAGGAACGCACGGTCGAGCGGCGAGACGCGGGCCTGCGCCAGGGGAAGATATTCACCGTTCAGGTAGCAGACGGGGAGGGGCACTAGGCGAACCAGAGTTTCACGGTATCGACCATCCGGCGCCACCAACCGCCCTGATCGACCGCCGTGAGCGGGTGGACGGGGAGCGTCGCCACGGACTTGCCCGCCGCGGTCACGTGCAACTGACCGACATCGGTGCTGCGCGCGAGGGGGGCGATGAGTTTGGGCTGCACGTCCACGCTCGTCTTGATGTCGCCCGACTGACTGCGCGGCAGCGTGATGTAGAGATCGTTGTCGATGCCGACGTCGACCGGCGTCGCGGCCGCCTTCCAGACCGGCGTGCTGGCGAGCTTCGTACCCCCGCGGACCACGAGCTTGGTGTCATAGAAGGTGAAGCCATAGTTCAGGAGCGCCGCACTGGCGTTCTCCCGACCTTTCATGCTCGAGGAACCGAGCACCACCGACACGAGCCGCATGCCGTCGCGAAGCGAGGAGGTGACGAGGCAGTAGCCGGCCGAGTCGGTGTGGCCGGTCTTCAGGCCGTCAACGGTCGGATCCTTCTCCAGCAAGCCATTGCGATTTTGCTGCTTGATGCCGTTGTACTCGAACTCGCGCACCGAGTAGTACTTATAGAACTGGGGGAAGTCGCGGATCATGGCGATCGCGAGCAACGACATATCGTGCGCGGTGGTGTAGTGGTTGGGGGAGGGAAGTCCGGAACTGTTCTCGAAGTGAGTGCCCGTCATGCCGAGGCGCTTGGCGTTCGAGTTCATGAGCTGCGCGAAGGTCTCCTCGGTGCCTGCGATGCGCTCGGCGAGCGCGATGGTGGCATCGTTGCCGGACTGCACGATCATCCCGAGGATCAGGAACTCGACCGGCACCGGCTTGCCGAGCTCGATGAACGTGCGCGAGCCTTCCGAGCGCCACGCATGCTCGCTGACCACGACCGGCTCGTTCAGCTTGAGCTTGCCGCTCGCGAGCTGCTGAAAGACGATGTAGGCGGTCATCAGTTTCGTGAGGCTCGCCGGCTCCATGCGGGCGTCCGGGTCCAGGGCCGCGAGGGTCTTGTCGGTGTGGTAGTCGACGACGATGAAGGCGCGTGCATCGACCGACGGCGGCGTCGGGATGGGGACGTCGGCGCCGAACGCGAGGGGAACGAGCGCGGTGACCAGGAGCAGTGCAAGCAATGGACGAGACATGTTGAGTGGAAACCTCGGATAAAGGAGAGAGCTCGAAGAAAAGGCGACAGAGTGTAGTCGGACGATCGGCAAGAGGGAATGCACGTCAGTCGAGCGCGAGATGCGCGTCACGCACGCCCGCCTGCTCGAGTGCCATCACGATGCGGTCGAACTGCGGGACATCGGGGATCGGACCGATGCGCACGCGATAGAACCTGCGGCCGGCGACGAGGTCATCGCGCACGAACACCTTCCCGTAGCCTGCACCCCGCAGCTTATCCGCGAGCCGTTTGGCATTGTCGGGCTCGGCGAACGCACCCGCCTGCACGTACAGCGTGCGCACCGGCGCGGAGGTCACGGGGGCCGGCGCGATGACCGGTGGTGCGGCGGAGGGCCGCCTTGGAGGATTGACGGAGCCGGCGAGGGCGGCGCTGGTGACGGCGGCGGCAGGGGCGGCGCCCGCCGGGCTTGCTGCGCCGGGAGCGCCTGCCGGGGTGAGCGCGGGCGCGGGCGTTGCGCCGCCGATCCCGGTGACGGGGGCCCCGACTGACGCCACCGTCAGATGCGTGTCGCCCGCGGGATCGACCGGCTGCAGGGTGCGCACCTCCACCATCGCGGTGCCGTCACGCAGCATGTCGAGCTTCGCCGCCGCCGTGTAAGACAGGTCGATGATGCGGTTGCCGACAAACGGGCCGCGATCGTTCACACGAACCACGACGCTGCGTCCGTTCTGCAAATTCGTCACGCGCACGTACGCCGGCAGCGGCAGGGTCTTATGCGCCGCGGTCATACCGTACATGTCGTAAGGCTCCCGCGTGGACGTGAGCTCCTTGTGGAATCCGGGGCCATACCAGGAGGCGACTCCCCGCTCGACGTAGTCGCTGCCGGACGCCATCACGTAATAGCGCTTGCCGAACACCTCGTAATACGGCGGATTGCCGTAGATCGAGCGCGGCTCGAAATGCGGGATGGCATCGGGCACGTTCTGCGCCTGCGGCGGCGTGCCCGCCGGCGGCACCGCAGGCGCGTGCGTCGCGGGTGGCAGTTCGCGCTCGCGCGGCGCGCCGCACCCACTCATTGCCGCCGCGATCACCGCGGCCGTAGCAATCGATTTGATGAGGTTCAGGCTCACGGCCGCTTACCGGCGTCCGCGGCGACCGCGGCGGGCGGAGTGGGGAGCGGCGTGCTCGCTCCCGGCGCCGCATCGAGGCGCTGCGGATCGCTCGACAGCACTTGCTGCTTGATGGCATTGGCGAGATCGAACACGGCCATGGCGTAGAGCGCACTGTGATTGTAACGGGTGATGGCGTAGAAATTGCTGTATCCGACCCGCCAGTGGACTCCGTCGGCCTCGTCCGCCGCGATGAGCAGCGCCGGCGCATCGGCCGGGAGCGAGGAGTCGAAGTCGAGTCCCTTTTCCCTGAGCGAGCCGACGGTATCGTCGAGCGCGAGCTTACGCCCGTCGAGCTCCGCGGCCCCGGCGGAACCGACCGTCGCCTCGCTCAGGACCGGCTCGCCCTCGTTCCAGCCGTGCTCCTTGAGATAGTTGCCGACACTCGCGCACACATCCGCCCAGTTGCTCCACAGATCGATGCGCCCATCCGCATCCGCGTCGACCGCGTAGCGGCGGTAATTCGACGGCATGAACTGCGGCGCTCCCATGGCGCCGGCATATGAGCCCTTGGGACTCAAGGGGTCCAGGCGCAGCTCACGCGTCAGCAAAAGATACTGGATCAGCTCGTCCCTGAAGAATTTGGCGCGGGGCGGATAGTCGAACGTCAGCGTTGCGAGCGCATCGATCACCCGGTAGTTGCCGGTCAGCCGGCCGTAAAAGGTCTCGACTCCGAGAATGGCGGCGAGAATCTCCGGCGGCACGCCCGAGCGCAGGCTCGCGCGATCGAGCTCCTGTCGGTGCGCCAGCCAGAACTGCGTGCCCTCGCGGATGCGCCGGTCGGTCAAGAAGATCGGCCGGTATTCATACCAGAGCTTGGCTTTTTCCGCGGGGCGTTCCATGGCCTCGAGAATCGCGGGCTGGCTCTGCGCGGCGCCGAGCCATGCACGCAACGTCTTTTTCTTGAACCCATATTGGTCCGACACTTCCGCGATGAAGGCTTTGACGTCGGCCCGATGCGTGTTCATCGCGGCCGCCGGGTGCGGCCCCGCGATCCAGAGGAGGGCCGCGAGAAGTGCGATCGACCGGCGGCACGGGCGGGGCGAGCTCACGAGCCGATCAACTTGCGGTGACGATGGAGCGACATGAGGATCCCGAAGCCCGCAAGCAACGTGACCATGGAAGTGCCGCCGTAGCTGATCAGGGGCAACGGTACACCGACCACCGGCAGGATGCCGCTCACCATGCCTGAGTTCACGAACACATACACGAAGAAGCTCAATGCGATGGCCCCCCCGGTGAGCCGCGCGAACGTATCCTGCCCCTGCATGGACAAATACAAGGCTCGCCCGATGACGGCGCCATAGAGGGTCAAAATCAGGAGCTGGCCGAGCAACCCGAACTCTTCGCCGATGACCGCGAATATGAAGTCGGTCGAGCGCTCGGGCAAGAATTCGAGTTGAGCCTGGCTGCCGTTCATATAGCCCTTGCCGAAAACCCCGCCCGAGCCGATGGCGATCTGCGACTGGATGATGTGGTAACCCGCCCCCAGCGGGTCCGTCTCGGGGTTCAAGAACGTCAGGATGCGTTGCCGCTGGTAATCGTGAATGAAGTGCCACGCCCCCCAAGCGCCCGTGCCGAGCAGCGGGATGGATACCAGAATGATGCGAAAATCCATGCCGGCGAGAAGCATGACGATGAGCCCGGAGGCGGCGATCAAGAGCGCCGTGCCGAGATCCGGCTGCACGACGATCATGGCCGTCGGGATCATGATCAGCACGCCCATCACGATGAGATCCCAGAAAGTCGGCGGTAGCGGACGCTCGTGCATGTACCAGGCGCACATCATCGGGACTGCGAGCTTCATGATCTCGGACGGCTGAAAGCGCAGGAAGCCGATGTCGAGCCAGCGTTGGGCGCCTTTGCCGATGTGCCCCGTCACGGCGACGACGGCGAGCAGCAGGATGCCGACCACGTAGGCGGCCGGTGTGAACAGCCGCAGGTACTGGGGACTCGAGAATTTGGCGAGCACCAGGAGGGCCGTGATCGCAATGGCGATATTGCCGAGGTGGTGCTCGACCATCTTTACGTTCTGGCCGGAGGCGCTGTACACGACCAGGATGCCGATGCTGACGATCAGCGCGAGCACCCCCGTGAGCGGTCCGTCGAGGCCGAGCGCGCGCAGGGTGCGCCCGCCGGCGGTGAGCGTTCGGCGGGTGCGGGATTGAGACATTTCATCGAAAATCATGAAGGCGTCTCGCTAGCGTTCTCGTGCGCGGTTCAGGGTGGCGGACAGTAGCGGCCAGATCACTGCGCCTACCACGGGTGCAAGCCACCGGCCATAGTTCACCACCGGATTGCCCGTGGCGCCATCCACCCAGAACAAGATGAACTGGTACAAGGTGAGCAGCATGAAGACCGTCAGCGACTGCGACAAGACCGAGAAGACGCGCAGCCTCAGACGCAGATGCGTAGCCCACGCGGTGATGAGCGTCAACGCAAGTGCGTGTTGGCCGAGCACCACACCATTGATCACGTCGAGCGCGAGACCCGAGAAGAACGCCAGCGCGAGGCCGCCGGCACGCGGCGACTCGATGGACCAGTAGAACACGACGAGCACGAGAAAGTCGGGGCGCAATGGATCGAGCAGCGCCGGCAACGGGATGACGGCGAGCGCGAGCGCGACCAGCGCCGATATCACCATCGGCATGCGCCGGATCTGGTCCTCGCGCATCATGGGTGGGGCGCTTCCTTGGCCGGTGGATGCTTGGGCGATGGCTTGGCCCCCGCCGCGGGGAGCGCCGCCGCGGTGGGCTTTGAGACCGGCGGGGCCGGTTTGGCTGGAGCGGCAACCGGCGGTGCGGTGCCCTGCGTCGGCGATGTGCTCGCAGCGGCGAGGGTCGTCTCCGCCGCTGGCTTGAGCCACACGAACATGAGCTCGCGCGAGCGATCGAGCGCGGCGGCGGGACGGATGTCGACCTCGGCCAGGGATTGCGCCGGATCGCGTCTCACCGCGGCGACGGTTCCCACCGGATATCCGGCGGGAAATCCGCCGCCGAGACCCGAGGTGACCAGCAGGTCGCCGACGATGACGTCCGCGCTGGTGGGCAGATACGGCAGCTTGAGGTGGCCCGTATCGCCCGTTCCGACCGCGACCGTGCGCAGGCCGGTGCGATTGATCTGAACGGGAATTGCGTGCGCGGGATCGCTGATCAGGATGACCTCGCTCGTATATTGCTCGATGCGGGCCACCTGGCCGAAGACGCCGCCCGAGTCGAGCACCGCCTGGCCGACGAAAATGCCCTGGCTCGCGCCCTTGTCGACCAGGACCCGCTCGCGGAAGGCATCGAGATCCACATCCATGATGTCGCCGATAATGAACCGGTCGGCGACCTCTGCGGTATTGTCGCGAAGTGCACGCAGCCGCTGGCTCTCTGCTTCCACGGCCTCGTAGCGTTGCAGCCGGAACTGTGCGACGCGCAGCTCCGCCTCGAGTCTCGCCTTGTCGGCCCGCAAGGTGTCCCGCGTGGTAACGCTCTCCCGGAACCAATGCCAGCCCTCGAAAGGACTCGCGACCGCAAGCTGCACGGGGTAGGCGACGAAGGACAGCGCCCGGCGGATCTTGCCGAGGTGATCATAGCGCTTGTCGAAAATGATCAGACCGAGTGCGAGCAGGCAGTACAGCACGCACCGAAGCAAAAGCCCCGACGTCCTGCCCGAGGCATCGGTACAATGACGAAAAGCGACTGCAGCTCGCATTACTCCAGTCCGAAGATGCCCGGTCCATGCTCCTCGGTAAGCTCGAGGATGCGTCCGCCGCCGCGCGCGACGCAGGTAAGCGGATCGTCGGCGACCACCACCGGCAGACCCGTCTCTTCCATGAGCAGCTTGTCGACGTCGCGCAGCAGCGCCCCGCCGCCGGTGAGCACGATGCCGCGCTCGGCCACGTCCGCCCCGAGCTCGGGGGGGGTCTGCTCGAGCGCCTGTTTCACCGCACCGACGATGCCTTGCAAAGGCTCCTGCAGCGCCTCGAGGATCTCGTTCGAGTTCAGGGTGAAGCTGCGCGGCACGCCCTCCGAGAGGTTGCGGCCCTTCACCGAGATTTCCCGAACCTGCTGCCCGGGATAGGCGGAGCCGATCTCGAGTTTGATCCGTTCGGCGGTTGCCTCGCCGATCAGGATGCCGTAGTTACGGCGGACGTAGTTGGTGATGGCCTCGTCGAATTTGTCGCCGCCGATGCGCACGCTCGCCGCGTAGACGATGCCGTTCAACGAGATGACCGCGACCTCCGAGGTGCCGCCACCGATATCGAGCACCATGGAGCCGCGCGCCTCCTGCACCGGCAAACCGGCCCCCACGGCGGCCGCCATGGGCTCGGGCACGATGTCGACGCTGCGCGCGCCCGCGCCTTCGGCCGACTCCTTGATGGCGCGACGCTCGACCTGGGTCGAGCCGAAAGGCACGCACACCAGAACCCGCGGGCTCGGGCTCAAGAAGCGATTGCCGTGCACCTTCTTGATGAAGTACTGCAGCATCTTCTCGGTGTAGGTGAAATCCGCAATGACGCCGTCCTTCATCGGGCGCACCGCCGTGATGTGGCCGGGCGTGCGGCCCAACATGTTCTTTGCCTCGACGCCGACCGCGACAATGATTTTGCCGCCGCGGGTGGGCTCATCTTGCACTGCGACCACCGAGGGCTCATTGAGGACGATGCCCCGCTCGCGCACGTAAATCAGCGTGTTGGCGGTTCCAAGATCGATGGAGAGGTCATTGGAGAAATAACCTCTAAGGCGTTTGAACATGAGGTGTTTTCGAGTGAGAGAGGGGGTGAAAAAAGTTGCGCTAATGTAACAACCGACACGACTTTCAGCAAGGCAACGTGTATCATCGAAATTGCTTATTTTTGCGCACTCGCGCGCATTTTGAACAACTCACATGAGCCTGACCCGTCACGACGTCGAAAAGATTGCGCGCCTCGCGCGCCTGTCGATCACCGAACGCGAGATGCCGGTGTACGTGTCGAGCCTGTCGAGCATCGTCGAGTTCGTGAACGAGTTGTCGCGCGTCGCGACGGCGGACGTTGCGCCCATGGCGCACCCGCTGGTCGGACAACACCAGCGCCTGCGGCCGGACGTGGTCACCGAAAGCGACCACCAAGAAAAATATCAGCGCAACGCACCCCAGGTGCAGGCGGGACTCTACCTCGTCCCGCGGGTCATCGAGTAGCCTTTCACCTTTGGGTCCCGTGATGTTGCACGACCTGTCCATCGGCGAGCTTGCCGACCGTCTCGCTGCCAAAGAGTTCTCGAGCGTCGAGCTCACTCGGCATTTCCTGGCGCGCATCGAGCGGCTCAATCCGGCCCTGAATGCGCTAATCACCGTCACGGCCGATCGGGCGCTCGCGGCCGCCGCCGAGGCGGATCGGCGGCTGGCCTCCGGAGAGCGGGGGCCGCTCCTGGGTATCCCCCTCATTCATAAGGATATTTTCTGCACCGACGGGGTGCGCACGAGCTGTGGGTCGCGCATGCTCGACAATTTCATCGCGCCCTACGACGCCACCGTGGTGGCGAAGCTGCGGGCCGCCGGCACGGTCATGCTCGGAAAGGCCAACATGGACGAATTCGCCATGGGCTCCTCGAACGAGACGAGCTTTTACGGACCGGTCAAGAATCCGTGGGATCCGGCCAAGGTGCCCGGCGGATCCTCGGGTGGCTCGGCCGCGGCCTCCGCCGCACGTCTGGCCCCGTTCACCACGGGAACCGATACCGGCGGGTCGATCCGGCAGCCCGCGGCCTTGACGGGCATCACGGGGGTGAAGCCCACCTACGGGAGGGTTTCCCGCTACGGGATGATTGCCTTCGCCTCGAGTCTCGACCAGGCCGGGGTACTCGCGCGCAGTGCCGCCGATGCCGCCGCGGTGCTCAAGGTCATGTCCGGCTTCGATCCGAAGGATTCGACCAGCGTCGATGTCCCCGTGCCCGACTATCCCGCGCTCTTGGATGCGCCGCTCAAGGGCCTCAAGATCGGCCTGCTGCGCGAGTTTTTCGACGGTCTCGAGCCGCGCAACGCGAAGCTCATCCGGGACGCGCTCGAGGTCTACACCTCGCTCGGCGCCGAGACTCTGGAGGTGAGCCTGCCGCATCTGCCGATGTCGGTGCCGACCTACTACGTGGTCGCGCCGGCCGAATGCTCGTCCAACCTCTCCCGCTTCGATGGCGTGCGCTACGGGTATCGTTGCGAGAGTCCGAAGGATCTCACCGATCTCTATGAGCGCTCGCGCGGGGAGGGGTTTGGCCCCGAGGTCAAGCGCCGGATCATGACCGGCACGTATGTATTGTCGGCGGGCTATTTCGATGCGTACTATCTGAAAGCCCAGAAAATGCGCCGCCTCATCACGGATGATTTCCGCGCCGCATTCGAGAAGGTGGATCTGCTCGCGGGACCCACGACCCCGACGCCGGCCTTCGCCATCGGGGCGAAGATCGACGATCCGGTCACCATGTATTTGAACGACATCTACACCATCGGTGCCAATCTCGCGGGACTGCCCGGCGTTTCCGCGCCGTGCGGCTTCGTCGAGGATTTGCCGGTCGGACTGCAGCTCATCGGACCGCACTTCGCGGAGGCGAAACTGTTGGGCGCCGCGCATCAGTACCAGCGCGCGACGGATTGGCATCTCAAGCGGCCGCGCGGGTACGAGTAATGGGTAACTGGGAAGTCGTCATCGGTCTCGAAATCCATGCGCAGCTGGCGACGCGCTCGAAGATATTCTCGGGCTCGCCCACGGCATACGGTGCGCCGCCCAACACGCAGGCGGATCTGGTGGATCTCGCCTATCCGGGGACGCTCCCGGTGCTCAATGGCGAGGCGCTGCGCATGGCGGTCAAATTCGGCCTCGCCATCAATGCGAAGATCGCACCGCGGTCGATCTTCGCGCGCAAGAATTATTTCTATCCCGACTTGCCGAAGGGCTATCAGATCAGCCAGTACGAGCATCCGGTCGTCGGCAACGGAGCGATCAGCATCGTGCTCGATGACGGCACCGCAAAGACGGTCGGGGTCACGCGGGCGCACCTCGAGGAGGATGCGGGAAAGTCCCTTCACGAGGGTCTTGCGAACGCGAGCGGCATCGATCTGAATCGCGCCGGCACGCCGCTCCTCGAGATCGTCTCCGAGCCCGACATGCGGTCCGCCAAAGAGGCGGTCGCTTACATGAAGAAGATCCATACCCTGGTGCGCTATCTCGAGATCTGCGACGGCAACATGCAGGAAGGCTCATTCCGCTGCGACGCGAATGTGTCGGTGCGTCCGCGCGGCGCTCGGCAAGTTCGGCACGCGCGCCGAGATCAAGAACTTGAATTCGTTCCGTTTCGTCGAGAAGGCCATTCAATACGAGGTCGCGCGCCAGATCGAGCTGATCGAGAGCGGCGGTACGGTGGTCCAGGAAACGCGCCTCTACGATTCGGACAAGAACGAGACCCGTCCGATGCGCTCCAAGGAGGAGGCGAACGATTACCGCTACTTCCCGGATCCGGACCTTTTGCCGGTGGAGCTGGAGGAGACCTTCATCGCCGCCGTGCGCAAGTCGCTGCCAGAGCTCCCCGACGAGAAGGCCGCGCGTTTCGCGCGCGATTTCTCGTTGTCCGCTTACGATGCCGGCGTCCTGTCCGCGAGCCGCGAATCGGGCGGCTACTTCGAGGCGGTGGTCGCGGCGCTTGGGCCGGCCGCACGCCAAGCTCGCGGCGAACTGGGTCATGGGCGAGCTGTCGGGCATGCTCAATCGGGACAACATCGAGATCGCGCAATCGCGCATCTCGGCCGAGCGCGCTTGCCGCGCTATTGAATCGCATCGTCGATGCGACCATCTCGGGCAAGATCGCAAAGGAAGTATTCGAGTCGATGTGGTCCGAAGGCAAGTCCGCCGACGCGATCATCGAGCGAGCGGGGCCTTGAGCAGATCACCGACTCGAGCGCCATCGAGGTCGTGATCGACGAGGTGATCGCCGCCAACCCGAAGCAGCTCGCCGAGTATCGCAGCGGCAAGGACAAGCTGTTCGGGTTCTTCGTGGGGCAGGTCATGAAGGCGACCGGCGGCAAGGCGAATCCGGCGCAGCTCAACGAGCTCCTCAAGGCCAAATTGGCGGGCGGCGAGCCCGTTTCGTGATGCATGATCGGGACTCAATGCACCGTTTCGTGTTCGAGCATTATCCGATTCGCGGGCATCTGGTGCATCTCGACGCCTCCTGGCGCGCGCTGATCGAGCACCGCGACTATCCGCACGCCATTCGCAGCCTTCTGGGCGAGGCGGTCGCGGCCTCGCTCCTGCTCGCGGCGACGATCAAGTTCGACGGCGTCCTCTCGCTGCAACTGCAGGGCGACGGCGTGGTGCACCTGCTGCTCGCGCAGTGCACGAGCGGTCTCGGCGTGCGCGGTCTCGCGCGCTATAACGAGGACGCGAATTCCCGAGCGCGTGGCCGCGGCCGCCGCGCCCGAGGCGCAAATCGGCGAGTTGATCGGTGCCGGCAATCTCACGGTCACGCTCGAGACGGACGACGGCGCACAGCGCTATCAGGGCATCGTGCCCATCAGCGGCGAGCGGCTCGCGGAATCGCTGCAAGGCTACTTCGAGAATTCCGAGCAATTGCCCACGCGGCTGTGGCTGTACGCCGACGCGCAGGGAGCCTCGGGGATGCTGCTGCAGCGTCTGCCCGGCGAGAGCGGTGGGACGGCGCAGTCGAGCCCGGCCGAAGTCGACGATGCGTGGCGGCGCGTGCAGCTGATCGGCGACACGCTGACGCCTGAAGAATTGCGCTCGCTCACCGACCGCGAAATCCTACGACGGCTCTTCAACGAGGATGACGTGCGGCTGTTCGAGCCTTCGCCGGTCTATTTCCGCTGCCGGTGCTCCCGCGAGCGCGTGGGCGGTATGTTGCAGGGGCTTGGCGAGGACGAGACGCGCTCGGTGCTGGCCGAGCGGGGCGAGGTCGAGGTGCGCTGTGATTTCTGCAATCGCGCCTATGTTTTCGATGCAGTCGACGTCGAGCGATTGTTCAATGCCGGCGTCGCGAGCGGCGGCGGCAGCGTCCATTGACGGTGCACGAGCGGCGTTGAGGTATCGGAGCGCCGCGATGCTCGGGCTTACTGCTGGGCGCAGGCGCGATCAGCGGGGTGTGCTCCGCCGACGCCGTGCCAGCGGCTGCGGCCATCCGGGACGATGCGCCTTTTTACTCCAATTCCTTCGGCGGGACGCCCGATGTGGCAGCGATCACGGCGGTCGGGCGGGCGCTATTTTTCGATCGCACCCTTTCGGCGTCGGGCTCGCTTGCGTGCGCGAGCTGTCACGACCCGGCCCATGCGTTTGCATCAGCCAGACGCCTTCCCGTCCAGCGCGGCGGTTCCGATCGACGGCAACCCGGCGTGCGCGCCGTTCCTTCGCTGATGTATGAGCAGAACCTGCCGCCCTTTACCGAGCATTTCTTCGAATCGGAAGGGGACGACAGCGTCGATCAGGGACCCGTCGGGCGGCGCGATGTGGGACGGACGGGCGCAGTCGGCTCATGATCAGGCGAAAATGCCGTTGCTGTCCTCGTTTGAGATGGCCAACGCATCTCCCGATTCCGTCGTCGCCCGGGTGGAACGCGCACCTTATGCCGCGCAGTTCGGCGCGGCCTTCGGCGCCGGCGTGTTCGCCGATCGCCGGCAGGCCTTCAAGGCCGTGCTCCTCGCCCTCGAGACGTTCGAGCAGTCGCCGGCCGATTTCTATCCGTACTCGAGCAAGTACGATGCTTATCTCAGGAGATGCGGCGGTGCTGAGCGCTGCGGAGCGCCGCGGCCTTGACGGCTATTCAACGATCCGGCGCGAGGCAATTGCGCGCGCTGCCATCCGAGCGGGGTTCGCGCGGGTGCATTTCCGCAGTTCACGGACTTCGGTTTCGCGGCGCTCGGCGCGCCCCGCAATCCTGCCATCCCGGCCAATGCGGATCCTGGTTACCATGACCTCGGCCTGTGCGGTCCGTTGCGCTCCGATCTTGCGGATCGCGCCGAATACTGCGGGCTTGTTCCGTACTCCGACCTTGCGCAATGTCGCACGCAAGCGGGTGTTCCTGCACAACGGCGTCTTCCACAGCCTCGAGGACGTGGTGCGCTTCTACGCGGAGCGGGATACGGCGCCGCAGAAGTGGTATCCGCGCGGCGCAGACGGCCAGCCATTGAAGTTCGACGATCTGCCGCCGGCATACCACGGCAATGTCGACGAGCAGCCTCCATTCGGCCGGGCAGCGGGCGCGCCCGCCGCGCTGAGCGATGTGGAAGTGCACGACATCGTGGCGTTCTTGGAAACCCTGACCGACGGCTACGGGGCGGCAGCCCACGCAACGGAGCGCGGGCTTTAACCAATCACATCGCGGTGCGCGGTCTCGGCGCCTTGTGCGCTCGCTTTGCCGGCAGCACGCGCAGGACGGCCATCATGCCGTTATCCTCGTGATCGGCGAGATGGCAATGAAACGGGATGTCGCCGGCGAGCTCCGGGGGAAACGTGAGCTTGATGCGAACCCGGCCTGGCCGGACAGGCCCTTCGCTGCTGTGGTAGCCAGTGGCGGTCGCGTAGGGAACGTTTACGACGTCGAGGAGCGGCGGGTCGTCCGCGCGTTCTCCGTCGGTTTCCAGCAGCCGAAAGTGCACTTGATGAATGTGAAAGGCGTGCAGCTCGTTGGTCCAGTTCTCGATGGTCCACTCTTCCGTGGTGCCCGCTTTGACGGTGATCGCCGGTGGATCGCCCATCCCGTACGGCTTCAGCACGGCACCGGGCTTGCGCTCGAAAATGTAGAAATCGACCTGGTCCTCGCTGCCGGGGCGCGGATACTCGGCGAATGCGATGACCCGTTCACGATCCGTGTGACGCTTCATCAGGCCGCTGAAGAGGTTCGGCCGTGCGACGCTCCACGACGCCGGGATCGATGCGCGCACCGGCACAGCCGCCGATGCCTCAATCACGGCCAGGCGACGCTCAGGCACGCGATCGCCCGCGCAGCCCGTGTCGACGGCGTGAGTGACCAGATACGCCTTGCTCCCCTTCTTCGGCGCGTCCAGCAGGATTTCGAGTCGACCCGCGGGGGGCACGAGTTGCGATTGCCGCGTGGGGGCAGCGGCTAAGGCCGCTCCCGCATCATCGGCCAACGGGCTGCCATCGCGGGCGATGACCTGGAAGGGCAGTGCCTCGCCCTCGGCATCGACGATCGACAGATCGAGAAAGGCATCGGTCGCGGCATTCAGAATTCGCCAAAGCTGCTGTCCAGAAGCCGCAATCTTGAAGTCGGCGAGGGCGCCGTCGGGTGCCTCGCCGAGAGGCACGGGTGTGCCGTTCAGGCTGATTGCATCGATCGCAGAATTACGGTTGCAGAGCAGCTCGTGCGCCGTATCCACCGCCGTCGCGGGCTTGGGCGGCCCGCGTAGCCGCGCCGTGCCGGCCGTTCCTGGAGGAGCGGAAGTCATGGCCGCGTCCTGTGTCTTTGCCGCGTCGACATCCTGCGTCTGGCGAATGATCAACACCCGATCCTCGATACCGGCCGCCCGTCGAGCCGCCTGCTGCGGGCCTTCGACGATGATTGCGCCGCTCAACCCCATGAGCATCTGGGCCTGCACCTCCCCGTGCACATGCGGGTGATACCAGTAGAGCCCTTCCGGCATGTCGCCCGGTATGTGGAAGCGATAGGTGAAGCGGCGTTGGCCGCACCCGGCGGGACCGCTTGCGGGATCGGTGCATACCGTCAGCACGTCATCCTGCGGCTTCACCGGCGGTACGGCGAAACCATGAAGGTGAAGGTTCGTGGCGCCCGTTGCCGGATGCCTCATGCCGGGCACCACCCGGTAGAAGCCTTCCAATTTCGGGACCTGCCCGTTCGGCGTCGTCAGCTTTCCAGGACCCGAAACGGCATCGATCGCCGCCGGGTCGGTGATCTCATTCGCGAGCGTTACGGTGAGCTCGGAGCCGAGCCGCACCCGGATGACGGGAGCATCCGCATTCCCGTCGACGACGTAGCAAAGCCGGTTGCCATCCTGGCGCACGGTCAGCGTGATCCCTTCGGATCGCGGTCGCACTTCCGGCGGGGCGTGCCCGGGCGCAGGCACGCCCGTGCCGCAGGGTGCGGCGGGCGTGCTGCGCGGGTCGAACGGCGGCGTCTCGACCGCCGGCGCCGCATCGGCCACGGCGAACGAACACCAAAGAACGGCTCCGCATAGGGTCGCGGAGCGATAACCTCTCTCCAAGGGCAAAAAAGAAATCGCGTTTTGCCTATTCCCGGAACAAGTCCGAGATGACTTCCACGCCCGCGTCGCATGCGTGATTCAAACACGGCAGCCGGAAGGCCGCGTCGAGCGTCTTGGTGAGCGAGTAGTGGTCGTAGAACCGGTCACTCTGGATATGCCTCTCGCCATAGTTCTTCTCGACGATGAAGACCACCTGATTCGTGGTGAGCGTGCTGTAATCGTTCTCATCCCACAGGATCACGATGGCGCTGCGGCTGTTCCACCACACGGGTGATGCCTTGATGGCCGTGACGATGCGCTGGACCGAGAGGTCGCCCTGCATGATCAGTGAGGGGTTGAGGCCTTGCTGCGTGCCGTTGTCATCCGCATCGTAATTGCAGAAGGCTGTGCCGTTGCCGCGACCGTGCATGTCGTCACATTGGTTCGGCGCGATAAAGGCCAGATCGGGTACCGAGCCCTTCTTGAGATCCGCATAGAGCCCATTCGGTCCTTCGAAGGAAACAATCCGCTCCAAGCTGAGCTCCTTGTTGCGGCCTTCTTGAACCGCGGCGAAGTACGCGAACGGATTGTGCTTCACCGCGTAGAGGTAGACGACGTCCGCAGTGCTGACCGGGTTGCCGTTGGTCGACAGCGCAGCGAAATCCGACGTGACATTGACTCCGTCGGCGTTGTTGCCGCCGATCGTGTAGAAGCCATCGCTTACATTGACGCCGTCAGCGCCAATGATGGGCAGTCCCTCCTGGTACGACTTCCACGACTTGCCGGCCTCCACCAGTTGGTCCGCGATGGATATGCCGTCGATCTTCGTGTCGGCGGGAATGGAGAGTTTGCCGTTGATGTTGGTGAGCGGCGGGGCGGAAGTCTCGTTCGTGGTGGTATCCAGCGCCGGAATCGCGGCGTCCTTGCCGTCCTTGCCCGATATTGGGCAAAACAGCCCGGAGTTCGGGTTATCGGTGTTGGTCGTCTGCCCTCGCGCGATGCTCGGGATGCAACTGGTGTTGTGCCAGTCGGGATATTGGTCCGACAGCTTGTTGAAATTCGAGCCGCCGACCACTTCCAGGTAATTCGTCGAACTCGGGTGGGCGATGGCGTAGTAATTCGTCGCGTGGCTCGATTTGGCGATCAATGAGTTGATGAAGGGCGCCTGCGGATTGTTGGCGATCTGGCCGTACGCATGGTTCTCCATCATGATCACGAACACGTGATCCAGCCGCACGATGCCGTCGGGGATGGGGCCCTGGGCGGCGTGGACGCTGCCCGCCGCGATCAGCGCCGCAACGCTCGATGCAATAATCTGTCTCATGAGTGCTTGCTCCCCGTTGAAGAGTTATTGGTGAGCCCGCGATGCTAGGACGAGACTGTGACAACTCTGTGTAAGAGTTCTTGCAGATCGGCGTGCCGGCCGTGATCAGAGCGCCGACACCCCGGCAAGCTGCGTGAGACTCTGCTCGCGCGTGAGAGCGATGAACTCACGAATGTAGGCCGCCCCGGCGCCGGCGTGGGTGGTGGCGGCGTAGAGCTCGCAGCACAGACCCGACTCGCCGATGGGCCGCGAGACCACGTAGCCGCGCTCGATGTAGTTTCCGACCGTCCATGCCGGGAGGGCCGCGATGCCGCGGCCGCTTGCCACCAGCTGCAGGATGGCCACGGTGAGCTCCGCGGTGCGCCGCCTGGGATTCACGCCTGCGGGGATCAGACAGTGTTTCATGACGTCGAGCATCTCGTCGGGCACCGGATAGGTGATGAGCGTCTCGTGGGCGAAGTCGGCCGCCTCGAGCCAGCTCTTCGCGGCGAGCGAATGTTTCGGGCTCATGAGCGCGACGCTCTGATATCGGAACAACGGGCTGAAGCTGATGTGCGGATGGGGCGGCTGCTGGTCGTGGATGACCGCGAGCTCCGCCTCGCCGCGCTCGAGCAACGGCAACGGGTCCACGACGAATCCCGAGATGATGTCGAGCTCGACCTCGGGCCAGAGCGAGCGATAGGAGTCCATCGCAGGCATGAGCCAGTCGAAGCAGTTGTGGCATTGCACCGCGACGCGCAGCGGCCCGGCATGGCCTTGGGCCAAGCGCGCCACGTCGCGCCCCGCCTCCGCCACCAGGGGCAGAACCACGCGGGCGAGGGTGAGGAGGCGCTGTCCGATGGCGGTGAACCGCAGCGGCCGTACATTCTTCTCCACCACCGCCGCCCCGTAGTGGCTTTCCAGGGCTTTGAGCTGGTGGGAGAGCGCGGACTGCGTCAAGCACAGGCGGTCGGCGGCTTTCGATAGATTCCCGCATTCCGCCAACGCGACGAGCGTCTCCATGTGCCTGAATTCCAAGGCGGTGGTAGCCATGAATCCGTTTCATCCTCTGCATGAAGATATTGCGATTGAATTCATAGCTTAGGCGCTCGCATGCTGAAGGTCGAGACGCAGCTCCAGAGGTGAAACATGGCGAGCGCGGTTGCAGTGTCCTTCGAGTTCTTTCCGCCGAACGACGATGCGGCGGCGCATCAGCTGTGGATTGCCATTGAACGCCTGGCGACGCTCGGTCCGCGGTTCGTGTCGGTCACGTACGGCGCAGACGGCTCGACCCGGGAAAGAACGCATGCCTGCGTGCTGCGGGTCATGCGCCAAACCGGTCTGCGGGTGGCCCCGCATCTGACCTGCGTCGGTGCGTCGCGGGAGGAAGTGCAGGCGCTCGCGCGCAGTTACTGGCGCGAAGGCGTCCGCCAGATCGTGGCACTGCGGGGCGATGCGCCGGCGGGCGCTCGATACGATCCGCGCCGCGACGGATTCGCGTACGCGGCCGATCTCGTGCGGGGACTGAAAGCGACGGCCGATTTCGATATCTCCGTCGCGGCCTACCCGGAAGGGCACCCCGAGAGCGGCACCATCGAGGCGGATCTGGAGAATCTCAGGCGCAAGGTCGATGCGGGCGCGGACCGCGCCATCACGCAGTTCTTCTTCGATTCCGACCGGTACCTGCGCTACCGCGACCGTTGTGCGGCAAGCGGCATCCGCGCGAGCATCGTGCCGGGCATCCTGCCGATCACACGGTTTGCGCAGACCCTGCGCTTCGCCGAGCGCTGCGGAGCCGCGGTGCCCGCGTGGTTGCGCCGGCGGTTCGAGGGGCTGGACGAGGACGCGGACACGCGGCGCATGATCGCGGCCCACCTCGCCATCGAGCAGGTGCAGCGCCTACGCCGGGAGGGGGTCGAGGAGTTTCATTTCTATACGTTGAACCGCGCGGAACTGACGTATGCCATCTGTCATGCGCTCGGCTTGAGGCCGCAACCGCCGGCGGCAACCAGGGCGCCCGAACGGCGATCGGCACCCGAGGAGAAGAGCTCCGCGCTCCCCGCGGGCGCGTAGTCGCAGGACGGTCAGATCGGATCGTCGAGCGATTTGGCGAGCGCGGTGAACAGCGTCGCTCCGCTCGCCGTCATGTACCAGCAGTCCTCCAAGCGCACACCGAACTCGCCGGGGATGTAAATGCCGGGCTCGTCGGAGAAGCACATGCCGTACTCGAGCGGGGTTGCATCCCCATGCACCAGATAGGCCGGCTCGTGTCCGTCGAGACCGATGCCGTGCCCGGTCCGATGTGACAGGCCGGGCAATTTGTAGCCCGGACCCCAGCCCTCACTCTCGTAATAGACGCGAACGGCATCGTCGAGCGCGCCGGCGGCGACACCGATCTTTGCGGTCTCGAGCGCGATTTCCTGGCCGCGCCTGACGGTCGTCCATACCCTTCTTTGCCGCAAGGTCGGCTCACCATGAACCCAGGTGCGCGAAATGTCCGATTGGTAGCCCTGCACCGTGCAACCGCAATCCATGAGGATGATGGATCCGTCTTTCACCGATTGCGGTTGCAGCGAGCCGTGAGGGTAGGCGGAGGCCTCATTCAAGAGCACGAGCGCGAATTCGGGCGACCCGCCGAGCGACACGGTGGCGCCATTCATGAGGGTGGCAATATCCGCCGCGCTCATGCCCCGCTCGACCCGCTCATGCACGTAACGCAACGCGCCGATGGTCACGTCGTTGGCGGTCTGCATGAGCGCGAGCTCTGCCGGCGACTTGATCATCCGGCACGCTCGGATCAGCGGGTCGCCGGACACGATCTCATAGCCGCCGGCCGCCTTGCGCACGCCCTCCACGATGAAGTACCGCATGGTGGGCTCCACGGCAACGGAGCCCGAGCGGACGCCGCGATCGCGCAGGGACTGGACGATGGCGGAGAACGGGCTATCCGATTCGTTCCATGGCCGCACGTCACCGCCGATGAGCAGTGTTTCACGCACGGACGGCTCCTCGAAGGCGGGCGTCACGATGAGCACCTCCCCGCGCGCGGGGATGACGGCCGCGGTGGTGCGCTCGGAACGATGCCAGCGGATGCCCGTGAAGTACTCGAGCGATGCGCCCGACTCGATCAGCAGGGCACCGATCCTGCGCTGGCTCATCAACCCCTGCAACTTGGCGATACGCGCCCGTCGCTCCGCGACCGAAATGGGGTGCGCGTTGCCGGTGATCGATTTCAGCGCGGGCGCCGGCGCCGGCTGCGGCGCCGCGGCGGCGGCTGCGCCCGGTTCATCGGCGCGGGCCGCGGCGCCACACGACACGGCCGCGGCGGCGAGCGGCCACGCGCAGGCGCCTTTCAGAAATTCGCGGCGGCTGGTGCGGCTCATCGATTCGCGGCTGCGAGGATTTCCCGCGCGAGCCTCGCATAGTCGCCATTGAAATGGTGACCGCCCGGCAGCTTCACGACCTTAACCTTGGCGGGATCGAGCTTCGGGCACAGTGAGTCATTGTCGCCGTCTCCGTAGATGCAAAGTATCGGGACGCCGCTGATGCGGCTTACCTCGGGCAGGGTCGCAGGCCCGGAATTATCATCCGAAATCCAGTTGCTCACGTGAAATTCGAAAACCGCGTGCTCGGACATCCCCATGAGCACCACGAGCGCCACGCGGGGCCGTGTGGCGGGGGAGAGCCGATTCACCGCGAACGGCAGAACGTCCGCCCCCTGCGAGTAGCCGATGAGCAGCACCCGTTTCTTGCCGAAGTGCTGGAGGTAATAGCGAGCCAGCGTATCGAGGTCGGCTGCAATGCTCTGCGGCGTGCGTGCGGTCCAAAAATAACGCAACGAGTCGAGGCCGGCGACGGGAATGCCGTGTTCGGCGAGCGCCTGAGCGACCTCCTTGTCGAGACCGGCCCAGCCGCCATCGCCCGACAGGATAATGGCGAGGAGATCCGTGGCCGGCGTTCCCGGACTCGCCGGCACCTCCACCACCGGCAAGTTTCCGAGCGCGGCCGGTACCGGCCGCGGGCTGCTTGCCGCCGTTCGCTCGAGCAACGTATCGAAGGCAGCGAGAAACTGCGGCAGCCAGCGATCCAGGGCCTCGACATCGCCCGGCACCGAGACCACCGCGGAACCCGGCATATGCGCGGCGAAATCGCGGATCGCCCGAGTGCTGCAGAGGGGCGCCTGCTCGCCTTGCAGCGCCACCCAAGGATTCGCAAGCTGCGCGGCGGGCAGATACCGCAGACCCTGATCGGCGCGCTCGAATTGCAGCCCAGCACCCTTGCACAACGGCTTTCGCAGGCTCGTGGTCGGACAGAACCCGAGGGTAATCACGCCCGCAAACGTATTCGGCGAGGCTTGTACCAAGCTCCCGTAGGCGAGCGTCGCGCCCGAGCCGGCGCCGACGAGGAACGGCGGCTGATAGCTCGGCAGGTGATAGTAGGCTTGAACGAAGTGGCTCAAGTTCTCGAGGTCCCCGTCGGCGAACACGCAGTCGCCGCCGTCGGCCGCGAGATCGACCTCGAGCTGGCGCGTATCGATGCCCGCCACCAGGCTGCCGCGACGCGTGAGCGCCAAGGCCAGCCGCGAAAGCCCCGGACTCCAGCCGTCGCGGTCGGAGAGCAGCAATACCAAGGCCTTGGGCGTGCCGACGGGCGCGTAGACCACGACGTCCTTGAATCGGCCATGGCTCAGATGCTGGGGGGAGGATGCCTCGCCGGCGGGTGCCACCGGGGCGGTCTTTGACGGCGGTGAAGCGGCCGGTGTCATGCCCGCGAGCGAGACGCCGGCGAGGACCACCCCGAGAAGCGCCGCCCGCATCAGATCGCACCCATGCGCTTCAGCACGGTATAGCGTTTGACGAGCTCGACACCGAGCGATTTTGGCTCACAGTCGATGAGCACGGCGCCGCCGGCGGCGACGCCCTTCAACATGTCGCGGCGCCTTTGCTCGTAGCCGAGCGCCGCGGCCACTTCGAACACGGACTCCGGCCGGGAGAGCGGTTGTGCGGCAATCTGTCCCACGATCTGCTCGCGCAAATTTGCGACCACCACCAGGTGTCGCGAGCGCAGAAGGGCCAAGGCCGAAAGCAGCTCGGGCGCATCCTCGTCCCGGCAATTGGTAATGAGCACGACGAGACCGCGCTTGCGCTGGCGGCGAATCAACTCGGCCGCGGCGCCGAGGTAATCCGAGAACACGGCCGAGGGCTCGACGCCCCCGAGCTCAGCCATGAGCGCATTGAGGGTCTGCGTTCCCTTGCGCGGCGCGAATCGTTTGTCCTCTCCGGGCGCCGTGCCGAATGTCATCGCACCGACCGCGTCGCCCTGGCCGAGCGCGACGAAGGTCAAGAGCATGAGCGCATCGAGCGACTGATCGAAATGGCTCGCACCGATTCCCGATTGCGTGTCGTCGGCGCGCATGCGGCGGCCGCAGTCGAGCAAGAACATCACGCTCTGGTCGCGTTGATCCTGGAACATGCGCGCGATGGGCCGGCCATGCTTGAGCGTTGCCTTCCAATCGATGTGCCGGATGGGATCGCCCGCCCGGTATTCGCCGAGCTGATCGAAATCGGTGCCGGTGCCGCGGCGGCGCACATTCTTGATTCCGAGCTCTGCCAGCCGCCGATCGCTCGCGAGCCAGGCGAAGGACGCCTGGCGCTTGAAATCCGGAAAGACGCGGCGCGACTCGGGCGCTCCCACCAGGACATTCCAGTCGAGCAGTCCCAGGGCCGAGCGCAGCCTGAGCTGCCCGGCCTCGAAGCACTTCACGCCTCGTGCGGTGGGGGTCAGCTCGAACTCCAGAGTCTCGTGCTCACCAGGCCCCACCGCGAAACGCAGCGGCATGGCCGGAATCTTGAGCGTCGGATCGGCGAGCTCGAAGTAGCGGCCGCGACGGCGCGTTTGGCCGGGATTCGCGAGGCTCACCTGCACCCCCACGGACGAGCCGACGGCAAGCGCATGCGGCAGGCGGCGCGTGAGGGTGAGAGGCGCCCGCGCCCATTCGACCCAGCTGATCCGCACATCGAGGACGAGCACGGCTAGGATCGCCGCGGCGATGCCGATGGCGGTGAGCGCGATGCTGGACGGGGGCAGGTCGGTGAATCGCAAGCCAATCAGCACCGCGCCGGTGACGGCGAGCAGCGCGATCAGGATCCGCGACGGGAGCATCGAGGCCAGCATCGATCTCACAGGCGCGGAGCCGCCGTGGCGTCGAGGATCGCGGTCAAGACATCGTCGCCCTTGCGGCCGTCGAGCTGGGCGTCGGCGGAGAGCGCGATGCGGTGACGAAGTGCGGCGTGCGCGACGCTCTTGACGTCGTCCGGCGTCACGAAGGAACGCGCCGCGAGCAGCGCGGCGGCTTTCGCTGCCCGAATGAGGGCGATCGGGCCGCGCGAGCCCGCGCCGATCGCGATCCCGGGCCAGTCCCGGGTCGCTCGCGCGATGCGCACCGCATAATCGATCACCGCCGCATCGACGCGCTGGCGCCCGGCAAGGGTTTGCAGCGCCATGATGGCGCGATCGCTCAATACGGGCACGACATGCGCGAGCGGCAACTGATCCCCTGTTTGATCGGTGGTCGTGCGCGTGACGATGTCGGCTTCCTCGCTCGCCGTCGGGTAGCCCATGTCGATCTTGAGCAGGAAGCGGTCGAGCTGGGCTTCGGGGAGCGGGTACGTCCCCTCGGTGTCGAGCGGATTTTGCGTGGCGAGAACCATGAATGGCCGCGGCAACAGCAGGGTCTCGCCTTCCAGGCTGACCTGATGCTCCTGCATGACCTCGAGGAGCGCGCTTTGCGTCTTTGCCGGCGCGCGGTTGATCTCATCGGCCAGCAGAATGTTCGTGAACACCGGTCCGCGCACCACCCGCATCGCGTGCGTCTGCGCATCGAGCACGGCGTGCCCGGTGATGTCGGACGGCATCAGATCGGGGGTGAACTGAATCCGGGCCACCTTGAGCGCCACGGCCTGGGCGAGGGCGCGAACCAGCAGCGTCTTGCCCAGTCCGGGGACGCCCTCGATGAGCACATGCCCTGCGACCAGCAGCGCAATGAGCGTCTGGTCCACCGTCGCCGCCTGACCGACGAGGGCGCGGGCGATCTGGGTTCGCAGTTTTACGAGCAGCTCGCCGGCGCGCGTGATGGCAGGAGATTCATCGATCATACGGGGGGCCTTTGGTGAGCGGATCGCATTTTAAGCAGAATTCGGCGGCAGACCTCCATCAGCGTGATGGCGGCGCGCTGCTCGTTCGGGCGGCTCGAGGTCTCGATGGAGCGCGCGGCCTGGATCGCGCCCCCATCGAGCTCGGTGTACGCCGCAAGACGCTCCGCCCGGCGCGCGTCATCGAGCGAGGCGTAGCCCGCGATGTGGCGGGCTGCCGCCTCATCCAGGGAGCGTCGGGCCGCGGCATGCAACCCCTGCAGCTTCCCCGTGCGCCACGCGAAACGCGCATTGGCACGGATCTGCTCGGCGAGGGAGCGGCGAACCGCCGCCGGTGCGGGCAACGGCGGCCCGAAGCGGGGTCCATGGCGCCAGGCGAGGGCAAGCAGGCCGCAGAGCAGGAACACAATCCCCGGGGCGGCGAGACGCCAGAGCAGCTTGAGCAACGGCTCGGCCCGCGCCGGGTGGAAAATCAGCAGCGTGTCATCGTGGCGAAGCCCCGCCGCCGCCGCCAGCATCTCGGCGTGATCCGCCCGCTTGAGCATCCCATTGCGCAGGATCGATCGGGGCCCGAGGACGGTGATCTCGCCGAGTCCCATGCCGGTGCGGATGACATGTATGCCCCGCTCGTCCGTCAGCGACCAGGCCGGCGCATGGTCCTCATCGAAACGGAGCAAGCGGAGCGAATCGCAAATCCGGAAGGACTGTCCCGTGGCCGAGCCATCGGCACTGACCGTCATGAGCGGACAGCTCGCATCGGCGTCGGCCGCCGGTTTGAGCGGCGCGGCGGGCCGAGCGGGCGCGGCGGCGGGGGGGTTGGGGGCGCCGGCGGAGGGGCCGGAAACAGGCGGTGTGGTCGACCGATGCACCGGCTTGACGCCGCTCCAGGCCTGCAAGGTCGGATAGGAGTCGAGCAGGTCCGCCGCGATCACCAGCCGTCCGCCCGCCTCCACCCAGTTTTCCAGCGCATCGGGGGGTGGGCGCGTGAACGCATCGCCGGGCTCGGCGAGGATCAGCACGGCATCGGGCGCCAGCCCGCGCACGCTCGAGATCTCCTGCGTGTGCAAACCCAGACTCGCCGCGAACTGAATGAGCGCGTAGTACGGATTTCGCACCGCTTCGCCCTTCATGGGCGTGGGGACGGTGACGGTTTCCCAGTGAGTGCTGAAGGCAAACCATACGCCGAGAGCCGCGAGGACGACCGCGACAGCCACCTTGATCCAGAGGTCGCGGCTCATGCGGGCGCGCCTTCGAGCGAGGCGCGAAAGCCCGAGCACAGCCGCGCAATCGGCTCGCGCATCACCCGCTCATGCGCGTACACCACTCGTTGCCAGAGTCCGACGAGATCCGCAAAGTAGGCGGCGCCTCCGGGATCGAGCGTCGCGTTGACCGCTCGGAGCGCCTCACCCTCGGTGGTCGATGCGCCGATCGCGATGTGGTGGCGGTGCACGGCGCAGGACAGCGCGCCGCGGTAGAGCAGGGAGAGCGCTTCGCGCTCGCCCGCCTTATCGAGGAGCTCGAGGGCTGCGGCGCCAATGTCGGGGGGAAGCGACTCGGGGCGGATGTCCAGACCGCGGACGCTGATGACCCGCGGCTCGATCGTCGCGACGCCGGGTACTCGGCGTCGCAACAGCCGGGTCAGCCAGACCACGGCAATCGCCGCGGCGATTGCTCCAACGATCCACAACAGCACGCTCAAGGATTGGGCCAGAAAATCGACCAGCCCCGTGAGCCACATCGGCGCCGTGGAGAGCCTCGCCTCTTGCTGCTCGTTCCAGCGCAACGTGCGGACCGTTTTCTCGCCGCCGAGATTCGGATCCGCGCGCAGCTTGGCCGCCGCCGCGTGAATCTCCGCGCGGCTAAGATAAGATCCGACCGGCGCGCCGGAGGGTGGTGACGCACCGGGACTTCCGGGTGGCGCATCGCCAGGCCGCGCCTGCGCCGCGCAGCCCAGCATCAGGATGAGCAGCACCACTTCACGCTGCAAACGCACGCCGGAATTCCTGCTCGATGTCCCAGGCCTCGAGCTCGACGCGGCGGTTGAGATACAAACCGAACCCCGCAGCGACATAGAAGGGCTCCATGAACCCCACCGCGGCGGCGTAAGCGAGGGAGGAAATGAGGCCCGTCTGGGACGCAACCAGTCCGCTCAGCCAGCCCTCCTGGAGCCCGAGGGCGCGCGGCGCAAGCATCACCTGCAGTGCAAGGACGCTTCCCCAGAGCGCGAGCTCGCCGTTGGCGAAAGCAAGCGTCATCGCGCGGGCGACGCCCCGCCGGCGCAAGGTGAGCTGGCGCACGCGGTCGCGCTGCGCCTTTCCGGTGAGTCCCTCGAGCTGGACGATCGGTTGTTTGAAGGAGCGCGAGGCGCTCAAGCGCAGGCGCAGGAGCGTCAGCACGCTCGGCCTCAATACCCGCCGGGCATTCGCCCACAAATCCACGACGGTTGTCTTCTCGCCAAAGAGCGCGCGCGACAGCGCAAACAGGATGCTGCGGTCGAGCCACGGCTTCGAAAGCCATATGAGCAGGGCGGGGAGCCAGGGCTCGAGCGGGTAGGTGGCCAGGCACACCAGGAATGTGGGCAGCGCGATGGCGAGGTGACAGGCGTAGACCGAGCGCATCCGAAAATGCAGCAGCCGTACGCCCAGATCGCAGCCCTCCCAGACGGAGCGGGGGCGAAGGGTGACGGCGATGGACTCAATCTGCATAGGGGCGGCGCAGGAAGAACAGGGCGACGAGAATCCAGCAAGCGGCGGCCGCCGAGAACTTTGCGGTGGGCGTGATCCATGCCGCGGACGACCAGAACGCCTCGATGGCCGCGGCGATCACCAGCATCGCGGCGGCGCCGAATACGATGATGCTCGTATCCTTGGCGGCGGCCTGCAGCGCGGCCGTGCGGGTCAGCCGTCCGGGCAAGAGCACGGCGCGTCCGATCCGCAATCCCGCCGCTCCACAGAGCACGATGGCGGTCAATTCGAACGCCGAGTGGGCGGCGACGAAGGGAAAGAACGTGCCGGCGAAGCCTGCGGAGGCGACGTAGCCGCCGATCGCGCCCCCGAAGGCGCCGTTCGTGGCGATGAAAAACACGCTCCCGACCCCCAGCAGCACCCCGGTCGCATAGCATTGAAAGGCGATGCCGATGTTGTTCATGATGTAGTAGCCAAGCATCATCCAGTTGCTGCCTGCATCGCGCAGCCGCCCCAGCACGGGATTCGACGGGTCGTACATCTTCTCGAACTTGGCGGCCGTTTCACCGTCGACGAGCGAGAGGATCAACTCGGGCTTGTGGTACACGGCAACCCCGAGGGCAAGCGCGGGGACGATGAACAACAGCGCCGCAATGCCTACGTAGCCTCGATGCGCGCGCACCATCGCCGGAAAGCGGTTCAAGAGCACATGCGCGATGCGCGCGAGCCCGAGATCGCTCTGCCGGTAGACGATCTGGTGGGCTCGCGCCGTGACGATTGCGAGCCGATCCAGAATGGCGGACGGAAAGCCTCTCGCCTGCCCGAGCGCCAAATGCTCGCAACAGGTTCGATACAGCCACAGGAAGCGCTCGGGATCGAGCTCGCGCTCCGGACGGCTGATGGCCTTTTCAAGCTCCGACCAGAGCGGGCCGTTCGCGGTCTCGAACTCGAGGGCGGTCATGTGGCGGCGGGCCCCATTGCCGGGCGAGAGGCGGCCGGGCGATCCCCGTGGAGCCAGCGCGCGACGCCGACGAGTCGCGCCGTGAGCGAGAGCTGCGCGGGGGCGGTGGGAGCCGCGGCGCAGGCGAGCTCGGCAATCTCCTCCGCGCGCTGCGGGGTGAGCCGACCTACCCGGAAGGCAAATGATATGAGAGCGATCTGCTGCCGAAGGGAAAGGGGGATGGGAGGCGGCATGGACTGCGCCTCGGCCAGCGAGCCGCCCGGCTGCACCTCGTACCGGTAGGCAACGACGGTGCCGGCGGCGAGATCGCCGATGCGCCGCGAGTCGTTCCGCAGCAGCAGCGAGACGATGCCGCAGGCATACAGCACGGGCAGGACATCGACGACCCGCAGCAGATTTCGAATCAAGCAGCCGGCCGGGGTGAGCGGCAAGCCATTGGCCATGAGCACAACCAATCCCATCACGCGCTTACCGGGCGTCGCGGCCGCCGGCGTGAGCTCGAAGATCACCGGATAGAGCCAGTTCACCACGAAGAGGAAAATATAGAACAGCCCGCCCCCGAAATAGCCGGCGCGTCCGACCACCGTGGCACACGCCGTGAGCAAGAGCAAGCGGATGACCGCATCGATGAGAAAGGCGTTCGCGCGCACCGCGAAGCCGGCGGGACGAATCGATATCGCGATCCCCTCCGGCGTCTCCGCGCTCAGCAGCGTGTCGATCGCCGGATTCAAGCCCGGATGACGATCGTGTCGGCGATGTAATCGTGGCAGCAGCGCCGCTGCTCGCCGAAGATCATGAGAATGTCGATGAGCGCATACAGGCCGCCAAAGAACGGCACCATCGAGATTGCCGTGTTGAGCAGATACCGCAGCCAAAAGATCCGAGCCAGCGTGGCGCGTGACCCATCGGTGCGCGCGATCTTGATGCCCATGAGCTTTTTGCCGATCGTCTGGGCGTTACGGGAGATGAGCACGATCATGATGACGATCACAACGAGGTCGATGAGCACGCCCGCGTAGAAGACGATTCCCGCACCGGCCATCCCGGCCCAGAACGCGAAATAGTTGAACGGATTCGGGCGCGAATGGAGCATGACGCGCAACGCCACGATGTAGCTTGGAAGGAAGGGGATGCCGAAGAGCAGGCCGTCGATGATCTTCGCACCGAGGCGCGAAGCGCGCGTGGCTTTCTCGAAGGGAGCATCGGTTGCGGCAATGTCGGCCACCACGCTCTGCGGCGGGGCGTAATTATTGGGCGTCGACACGGTGTGCTCCTTGCGGCTCGGCCTCGCTCCTATCATAGCGCGGGCACCCGGCATGCGGCTTCTTTTTACTCAATGCCGCCGCTCGGGATAGGCGTCGATCTCGCTCAGCATTTCGGGGCCGCCCAGCGCCTGCATTTGACCGAGGATCCAGTCGCGCCGCTGCAGGACATAATGCGACGGCGCCGCCGCCGAAGTATGCTCGGGATTCGGCAGCACCGCCGCCAGAATCGCGGCGTCGCTTCGCGACAGGCGCGAGGCCGGCCGGTGAAAAAAGCGCTCGGCCGCCGCCTCGGCCCCATAGGTTCCATCACCGAACTCGGCGATGTTCAGATAGATCTCGAGGATGCGCCGCTTGGGCCAGAGCCCTTCGATCAGCAGCGTGAAGTACGCCTCGAGACCCTTGCGGAAATAGCTCCGGCCGGACCAAAGAAACAGGTTCTTCGCGACCTGCTGGCTGATGGTGCTCGCGCCGCGCACCCGGTGGCTGTGTTGATTGAGCTCGTAGGCCTTCTCGATGGCCTCGACATCGAATCCCCAATGGTCGGGAAATTTCTGATCCTCGGAGGCGACCACGGCAAGCGGCAGATTCGGTGAAATGCGTGCGAGATCGACCCACGTATGCCGGAACACGTAACTGCGATCGCGGGCGAGCCACGCCGCGATCCGACTCTGCGCCATGAAGGCGCTGAAGGGCGGGTCGATCCAGCGCAGCAGCACCACCGAGAGCGTGGAAAGCAACAGGAAAAGGAGCGCCAGCCAGCCAAGGCCCCGAAGGATCCGGCCGGGGAAGGTTTTGCCTCTCGCCAACTTGCTCGCCCGGCGACCCGCGTTTCAGGTCTTCGGGGCGCGGCGCACGCTGGTCATGGTCACCGACTCGACGGGCACGTCGTCGTGGCCGCGGCGCTTGCCTCGCTTCACGGCGGCGATCTTGTCGATCACGTCCATCCCTTCGGTCACGCGCCCGAACACCGCGTAGCCGAAATTGCCGCGCTGATGATCGAGGAATTCGTTGTCCTTGAGATTGACGAAGAACTGGGAGGTCGCGCTGTTGACGTCGTTGGTGCGCGCCATGGACAGCGTGCCGCGCTCGTTCTTCAGGCCGTTATCCGCCTCGTTCTTGATGGGCGCGCGGGTCTGCTTTTGCGACATGTCCTCGGTGAAGCCGCCGCCCTGAATCACGAATCCCGGAACCACGCGATGAAACGTGGTGCCGTCGAAGAAGCCGTCGTCGATGTACTTCAAGAAGTTCGCGACGGTGACCGGCGCCTCCTTCTCGAAGAGCTCGACGCTGAAGTCGCCCAGGTTGGTTTTGAAGTGGATCATGTGCTTTCCTCGTGAAGCGATTGATGGGTTCCTCGCGTGACGCGGGGAAGGCCGGAGTAATCATGTTGGCATTCGACGTCGCTAAATCCACGCTGTTCCAGCAGGTGAGCGACCTCGCGATGCTGGCTGCTTCCGTGCTCGAGCATCAGCCATCCACCCGCGTTCAAATGCGAGGGCGCGCGCGCCACGATGGTCTCGAGCGCGTCGAGCCCCCGAGGTCCGGCGAGCAGCGCGAGCCGGGGCTCGGCGCAGAGCGACGACAGTGCCGCATCGCCCTCCGCAACGTAAGGCGGGTTCGCGACGATCATGTCGAATCGCTGACCCGGGGTTGCGTCGAACCAGGAGCCCAATCGAAAGGTGACATTGGCCAAGGCGAGTGCGCGCGCATTGTCGCGGGCGACCCCCAACGCTCCCGGGGAGATGTCCACCGCGATCACATGCACCCGCGGCCGCTCGCAAGCGATGGCGAGCGCCACGGCGCCGCTCCCGGTCCCCAGGTCGAGGACCGTGCGCTCCTCGTCCTTCGGCAAGTGCCCGAGCGCCGTCTCGACGAGGATCTCCGTCTCATGGCGCGGCACCAGCACGGCGGGCGTCACCTTGAGCGGCAGCGACCAGAATTCGCGCTGGCCGGTGAGGTACGCGACGGGCACGCCCCCCTTGCGCTGCTCGATCAGCTGCCGGTAGGCGCTCAGGGCGGTGTCCGCCACGGGCTCATCGCCCCTCACGATGAGCGCCGAGCGTCCCACGCCGAGCGCGCTGCTCAAGAGCAACTCCGCATCGAGCTCGGGCGAATCGCTGCGCGCGATGAGCTCGCGGACGCCCCGCGTCAAGACCTCCCTCACGGTGCTTGCGCCGGCGCTCATTCGACCTGGCTCGCGAGCTCTTCGGCCTGGTGCTCCTGGTTGAGCGCACCGGTGAGCTCGTCGAGATTGCCGTTCATGACATCATCGAGCTTGTAGAGGGTCAGGTTGATGCGATGGTCGGTGACGCGACCCTGGGGAAAATTGTACGTGCGGATGCGCTCCGAGCGGTCTCCCGAGCCGACCTGGAGCTTGCGCGACTGGGCCTGCTGCGTCGCCTGTTTCTCCCGTTCGTTCGCGAGGAGCCGCGCCTTCAGAAGCGACAGCGCGCGGGAGCGATTCTTGTGTTGCGACCGCTCGTCCTGGCACTCGACCACGATGCCCGTCGGCAGATGGGTGATGCGGATCGCCGAATCGGTCTTGTTGACGTGCTGGCCTCCGGCCCCCGAGGATCGATAGGTGTCGATGCGCAGGTCCGCGGGGTTGAGATCGACGGCCTCGACCTCCTCGAGCTCCGGCAGAATCGCGACCGTGCACGCCGAGGTATGGATGCGGCCTTGCGCCTCCGTCGCGGGCACGCGCTGCACCCGATGCGTGCCGGACTCGAACTTCAAGAGCGAGTAGGCGCCTCGGCCGATGATGCGGCTGATGATTTCCTTGTAGCCCCCATGCTCGCCCGGACTCTCGGAGAGCACCTCGACTTCCCAGCGCTTCGACTCGGCATAGCGGGCGTACATGCGAAACAAGTCGCCGGCGAACAGCGCGGCTTCGTCGCCGCCGGTGCCCGCGCGCACCTCGAGAAAAATATTGCTCTCGTCGTGCGGATCTTTGGGCACCAGCAAGCGCTGCAATGCCTGCTCCTCGGCTTCGATACGCCCGCCGAGCTCCTTGATCTCATCGTCCATCGCCAGCTCGCGGGCGGTGGCGATATCCCCTTCGAGGGCGAGAAATCCGCGATAGCGGTCGACGAGCGGCCCCAGCCGTGCGTATTCCATGGAGAGATCGCGAAATTGCGCTTGCCGGCCGATGACCTCGGGCTCGGACAAGAGACGGCCGATTTCCTCGTGCCGCTCGTCGAGCTTCTCCAATTTGCGCCGGATCGAATCCTTCATGGCGCAAATTATAGCGGGCTTCCCGCTAGTCCCGGTCGCGTTCTTCCGTAAGAAGCCGCACCAGCATCTGCGCCAACACGGGATCGGTGGACTCGGAGGCCTGGCGCAGCGCCTGAGTGGGGGAGTGCAGCAGCCGGTTGGTCAGGGTGTTCGCGAGATACTCGATGACCTCGTCCGCGGATTTACCCGATAGCAGCATCCGGCGCGCCTGCTGCAGCGTCTGGATGCGGATCGCATCGGCCTGCTCCCGCAGCGCGCGAATGGCGGGTCCTGCGTCCTGAGCGCGCAACTCGGAGACGAATCGCGCCACTTCCTCCTCCAGCAGGAGGCGCGCACCGCCCGCCGCCACTTCGCGCTCGCGGCGGTTCTCCTCGACGATATGCTGCAAGTCGTCGATGGAGAACAGATACACATCCGACAGTTCCGCCACCGCCGGCTCGATATCGCGCGGCACCGCGAGATCGAGCATGAAAATGGGCCGATGACGCCGCTTGCGCACCGCCGCCGCCGCGGCGCGCTTCGTGATGAGCGGCAAGGCGCTCGCCGTGCAGCTCACCACGATGTCCGCATCCACGAGCTCCTTGTCGAGGCTCGTCAGGTCGAGCGCGTAGCCCTTGACTTCGGCGGCGAGCGCCTGTGCCCGCGCCAGGGTGCGGTTGGCGATCACGAGCCGCTTCACCCCCGCGCTCGCAAAATGCCGGGCCGTGAGATCGATCATCTCGCCCGCGCCGATCATGAGGGCCGTCCGCTCCGAGAGATCCGCGTACATGCGCCGCGCGAGGTTCACGGCGGCGGAGGCGAGCGAAACGGCGTTGGCGCCGATCTGCGTCTCGGAGCGCACGCGCTTTGCGGCGGAGAACGCCGCCTGAAATAGCTTGTTGAGCGAAGGCCCCGTGCTTCCGATCTCGTGGGCCACGCGGTAGGCGTCCTTGAGCTGCCCCAGGATCTGCGGCTCGCCCAAGACCATGGAGTCGAGTCCCGAGGCGACCGCGAACGCATGCGCGACGGCGAGCCGTTCCTGATGGACGTAGAGGCTCGAGGCGATGTTCAAGTTGTTGCCGTGATGATTCTCGAGCCACTGCGAGAGCTCCGCGGCGCTCGCATCTCCCGACCAGTAGACTTCCGTGCGGTTGCAGGTTGACAGGATCACCACCTCGGCGACGCCCTGCTCCTGCTTGAGGGCCCGCAGTGCCGCGATCAGGCGGTCCTCGTTGAACGCGACTTTCTCGCGCAGCGCAACCGGCGCGGTCTTGTGGTTGAGACCGAGAACGTTAAATGCCATGAGAGCGCGCTTGTTTCGTAACCCTAGGATTTTGGGTAAGAAACTCCGTCAGATCAAGCGGGAATCCGGGGCAGGGGGCCCCTCATTTGGCTATAGTGCGGGCGTGTTCTCGAAATCCAGCCTCAGCGGCGACATGAAGATGTGCGCGTGGCCCGTCAAAGCGGGCTTGTTTCTCGCTCTCCCGGTCCTCTGCGCGTGCGCCGGGCCACGGATCGCTCCGCCCGAGCCGCCGCAGGTCTTCTATACGGTGACCGGCGAGATCGCGCTCTCGCGCGGCGAGGCTCGCACGGCGGCGCTTCAGTATACCGCCGCGGCGCAAAGCGGCACGGATTCGAAGCTCATGGCCCGCGCGAGCGAGGTCACAAGCGAGTGCCTGCAGCCGTCATTGACCGCCGCGGTGGCGGCACGCTGGCTCGATGTCGAGCCGCATTCGCTCGATGCGCACCGCGCGGCCGCGCGCGCGGCGCTGGAGCTCGCGCGAATCGAGGAGTCCGCCAGCGCAATTCCAAATCGTCCTCGCGAGCTCTCCCCGCGGGACGGATGCGGAGCTCGGGGAGCTCGAGTCGCAGCTCGCTGCGAGCGACAACGTGTTCGGCGCGCGGCAGCTCGCGGACCGGTTGGCCGCGTCCTTCCCCGGCTCTCCCGCGGCGCTGCGCATGCAAGGCTTCGCGGCCCTGCGCGCCGACGATCCGGCCGCTGCTGCGGCCGATTTCTCCCGTGCCCTGGCGCTCACCCCATCGCCGACGAGCGGCGAGGCCAAGCCCTCGACCGAGGGCCGCCGCGAGCTCAAGCAAGGGCTGTGGCGGGCACGGATCCTCGCGGGCGACGCGCAGGAGCCGCTCGCCGAAGCGCAGGCGCTTGCGCAGAGCGACCCGAGTTCTGCGAACGTCCTCGATTATGCGCTGCTGCTGCTCGCGGCACGGCAGAACGCGGCGGCCGTTACGCAGCTCGAGGAGCTCGCCGGCGATGCGGACTCCCAACCCGTGGCGCTCCGGCTCCTGGGATTGATTGAATTCCAACAGAACGATCTCGATGGCGCGAGCCGGCATTTCACCGAGCTTCTGACCACGGGCAAGTTCATCGATGACTCTTTTTATTATCTGGGCCTGATCGCGGAGCGGCATTCGGAGCCGGAGAAGGCGCTGCGCCTCTATGCGGAAGTGCAGAACGGGGACAACGCCGTGTCCGCGCTGCTTCGCGCGAGCGCCATCCTGCAAACGCACGGCGCCGGCGATGCCGCCCAGGAACTCCTCGATCACCTGCTGCGCGATGAGCCCGGATACGCCCCGGAAGTGCTCGCGGCGAGGGCGAAGATGTACTCCGATGCCGGAGACTGCGGGAGCCGCTCTGGCGGTGCTCGACCGCGGCAGGCAGCAATATCCGGACAGCGTGGATTTGCGCTACGCCATCGCCTCGACGGAGGAGGAGGCGGGACGGGTGAATGCCGCCCTCAAAGAACTCAAGGACGTGGTGAAGCTCCGGCCGGACGATCCCGCGGCACTCAACGCGTATGGTTACACGCTGGCGGACCACAATCTCGAGCTCGGCCGTGCCCGTGCCTACATCGAACGTGCTTACGTCGCCGCGCCCGCGAACGCCGCCATCCTCGATAGCCTCGGCTGGGTGCTGTACCGGCAAGGGCACCCGGAACAGGCATTGCCCTACCTTGTCGCCGCGTACGCGGACGACCGGGGTGCCGATATCGGTGCGCATTACGGCGAGGTGCTGTGGCGGCTCGGGCGGCGCACCGAGGCGGATAAAGTTTGGGACGAGGCGGGCGTATCGATAAGGACAACCGCGTGCTCAATGCAACGCGCCGGCGTCTACACGCGGCGCCGTAACGTGCGGCAAGCGCTCGCAGTCCTCGTGTGTGCACGGTGCTTGCCGGCTGCGCGACCTTGCACCGGCCCGCGCCACCGGCATCCGCGCTCGCACCGTGGGATCAGCGCGTTGCGGAGCTCGAGCACGCGCAGGGCTGGCAGCTGGACGGCCGGGCGGCCGCGGCGCTCGGTCAACAAGGGTGGCAGGCCAGTCTCGGATTGGCGGCAGAACGGGCCGGTGAGCGAGCTGCATCTGGCGGGGCCGTTGGGCGTCGGAGCATCGCCATTACCGTGGCGCCCGCGGGCATCTCGCTCAATGGCGCTCCGCCGAGCCCCGAGGTCGACGCAGAAGCTGCAGGAGCGGCTGGGCTTCGAGTTGCCGCTCGACAATCTCAGGTTCTGGCTGCTCGGCATCCCGAATCCGGACGTACCGTTCGATCTCACGCGCAATGCGCAGGATCGCGCCCAGCATCTTGCACAGGCCGGCTGGAGCATCGATTACGACCAGTATCGGCCGGCGGGCGGCGATGTGCTGCCGGCGCACTTGGTGCTGAGCCGGGCGGATGCGCGCGTGCGCATCGTCGTGGACCGATGGCTGATGCCGCTGTGAGGACCCGGCGCTGATTCCGGGGCCTGGTGGACGAGCGGCCCTGGCCCGCCCCGGCGAAGCTCAATCTATTCCTGCACATCGTCGGGCGGCGTTTGGACGGGTATCACGAGCTGCAGACCTGCTTTCAGTTCGTCGACTATGTGACGAGATCAGCATCAAGAGGCGTACCGACGGTGCGGTACGGCGCGGAGCGGGCGCTCTCGGCGTCGTGCCGGAAGAGGATCTTTGCGTGCGCGCCGCGCTCGCGCTCAAGGCCGCCACGGGATGCACGCAGGGCGCCGACATCAGCGTGCAGAAGCGCATTCCCATGGGTGCCGGGCTCGGCGGCGGCAGCTCCGATGCGGCGACATGCCTGGTGGCGCTCAACCGGCTGTGGGGCCTTGAATCTGGGGGTCGGATGAGCTTGCCGCGCTGGGCCTCAGACTCGGGGCGGACGTACCGGTATTCGTGCGCGGACGGGCGGCGTGGGCGGAAGGGGTGGGGGAGTGTCTCACCCCGCTTTATGCTCCGCTTGCCCCGATTGAGCATAACTACCTGATTATCAAGCCAAATGTCTTCGTCAGTACCCGCGATGTGTTCCAGGATCCTGAATTGACAAGAAATACCCCGCCCATCACAATTCACGGTTTTCTGGCGGCCGGCGGTGGGAACGACTGTCTCGATGTGGTGCGGCGCCGCTATCCTGAGGTCGCGCGCGCCATCGACTGGCTCTCGCCCTACGGCGCCGTACGCCTGACGGGGACGGGGGCCTGTGTGTTCATCGCCTGCGAGCCGGCGCGGGCGCGGGAGATCATCGGTGGATTGCCGAGGGGATTCGACGCGTATTGGCTCGTGGTTTGAATGACTCGCCCTTGCTCGAGAGGTTAGCGGCTTAAAGGCGCGGCGCGGGAGTGCGGCCGATTCGAGTTTCATTTGGGGTGTCGCCAAGCGGTAAGGCAGCGGGTTTTGATCCCGCCATACGGAGGTTCGAATCCTTCCACCCCAGCTACTTCGTAACATGGATTTATGTCGTCCTCGCTGAGCAAAGAATTTGATTCTCCGTCCATCTCGGTTTTCGCCGGCAACGCGAATCCGCTGCTGGCGGAAGGGATTGCGCGTCATTTGCACGTGCCATTGGGCCGGGCCTATGTGGGGCGTTTCTCCGACGGCGAGGTGAACGTCGAGCTGATGGAGAACGTGCGCGGGCGCGATGTGTTCATCGTGCAGTCGACGTGCCCGCCGACGAACGACAATTTGATGGAGCTGCTGTTGATGACGGATGCCTGCCGGCGTGCATCGGCGAAGCGCATCACGGCGGTGGTGCCTTACTTCGGCTACGCACGGCAGGACCGCCGGCCGCGCGCGACGCGGGTGGCGATCGCGGCGAAGCTGGTCGCGAACATGATCGCGAGTGCGGGGGTCGATCGGTTGCTGACCGTGGATCTGCATGCAGATCAGATCCAGGGCTTCTTCGACATACCGGTCGACAATGTCTACGCCTCGCCCGTGCTCTTGGGCGATGCGTGGAAGCAGAAGCACGAGAACATGATCGTGGTATCGCCGGACGTCGGCGGCGTGGTGAGGGCGCGGGCGCTGGCGAAGCGCTTGGACGATGCCGAGCTTGCGATCATCGACAAGCGGCGGCCGCGTCCGAACGAGTCGAAGGTGATGAACATCATCGGCGAGGTCGAGGGCAAGTCCTGCATGCTGATCGACGACATGGTGGATACCGCGGGCACCCTGTGCCAGGCGGCACAGGCATTGAAAGACGAGGGGGCGATCCGGGTGGTCGCCTACATCACGCATCCGGTGCTTTCGGGTGCCGCGATCGAGCGTATATCGAAATCGGTATTGGATGAGCTGGTGGTGACGGACACGATACCGCTGTCGGACAAGGGGCGCGCCTGCAGCCGCATCCGTCAGCTCACGGTGTCCGGATTGCTGGCGGAGACGATACGGCGGATCAGCGACGATGACTCGGTGAGCTCGCTGTACGTAGATTGATTTGGTCGGTGTTCCGGACTGGTCGCGGCCGGGACGATAAGTGCAAGTAACTGGAGAAGATCATGAAAACCTCATTTGAGCTCACGGCAGAGTTCCGCGAGACGCAAGGCAAAGGTGCGAGCCGCCGCATGCGTCACGAAGGCAAAGTGCCGGCAATTCTTTACGGCGGACATCTGGAGGCGCGGGCGTTGACCTTGAGCCATCAGAAGCTCGCGCTCATGCTCGAGAACGAGCGCTTCTACTCGACGATTTTGAGCCTGCGCGTCGGGGATCAAACACAGGCCGCGATCCTGAAGGACGTGCAGCGGCATCCGTTCAAGAACGCGATCCTGCACATCGATTTTCAACGGGTCGAGGAGAACGAGAAGATCCGCATCAGCATTCCGCTGCACTTCAAGGGCGAGGCGGTCTCGCCGGGCGTGAAGTCGCAGGGGGGTCTCGTGTCGCACATGCGTACCGAGGTCGAGGTGGCGTGCCTGCCGAAGGATCTGCCGGAGTTCATCGAGGTCGACCTATCGGGGCTTTCTCTCAACGAGAGCATCCATCTGTCGCAACTGAAGGTCCCGGAGGGCGTGCAGCTCGTCGATCTCGCGAAGGAAGACTCCGCGGTCGTCGCGATTCACAGCCCACGTGCCGAGGAGCCCGAGGCGACGGCAGCGGCAGCGGCAGGCGCGGCGGCGCCCGCCGAAGGAGCGGCCGGCGCGGCAGCGGCGGCACCGGCGGCAGCCGCGGGCGATGCGGCGAAGGCGGCGGCTCCCGCGAAGGCGGAGGCCAAGAAGGAACCGGCGAAGAAAGACGCGAAGAAGTAACCTCGCGTCCTTGACAGGGGGCCGCCCGCATACGGCGGCCCTTCATTTTTTTACGGCCGCGTCGAACCAAGTTCGGCCCGCGGTCAGGTGGCTTCCACGATGGCTGGATTACCGTTGCGGATCATCGTCGGTCTCGGCAATCCGGGGCCCGAGCATCTGGTCACCCGCCACAATGCGGGTTTCTGGTTCGTGGATCTGCTTGCGCGGCGTCACGGGGCGGAATTTCGCGACTACCGCAAGTTCTCCGGCGAGACGGCGCGCATCAACGTCGCGGATCAGGATATCGTTCTATTGAAACCCACCACTTACATGAATCGAAGCGGCTTGTCGGTGCGGCAGCTGAGCGATTTCTTCAAGGTTCCTCCGGAGCAGATTCTGGTCGCGCACGATGAGCTCGATTTGCCCGTGGGCTCGGTGCGCCTGAAGCATGGCGGCGGCCACGGCGGCCACAACGGATTGCGCGATACCATCGCGCACATCGGCGAGAATTTCTGGCGCCTGCGCCTCGGCATCGGTCATCCCGGGAACAAGGCTCAAGTGATCGATTACGTCCTCACGCGCGCGCCGCGCGCCGAGGAGGACCTCATCATGGAAGCGGTGAACACCGCCGCCGAAAGCGTGCCGGTGCTCATCGAGCAGGGCGCCGAGCGCGCCATGACCAAATTGCACAGCCGCGGGGTAAAAGTCTGATGCCGATCCGCTGCGGCATCGTCGGTTTGCCGAACGTCGGCAAGTCCACGCTTTTCAACGCCATTACCCGCGCTCAGATCGCCGCGGAGAATTATCCGTTTTGCACCATCGATCCCAACGTCGGCGTGGTGCCGGTGCCGGATCCGCGTCTGCAAGCCCTGGCCGACATCGTGAAGCCGGAGCGAATCCTGCCCACCACGGTGGAGTTCGTCGACATCGCGGGCCTCGTCGCAGGCGCATCGAAGGGCGAGGGCCTCGGCAACAAGTTCCTCTCCCATATCCGCGAGGTCGACGCGGTGGCGCACGTGGTGCGGTGCTTCGAGAACGACGACATCATTCACGTCGCGGGGCGCGTCGACCCGCAGAGCGATATCGAGGTGATCAACACCGAGCTTGCGCTCGCGGACTTGGAGAGCGTGGAGCGCGCCTATCAGAAAGCGGTCAAGGCGGCGAAGACCGCCGACAAGGACGCTCTGAAATACCGGGACCTGCTCGAGCGGTTGCGCGAGCAGCTCAACAAGGCGCTGCCGGTGCGCGCCTTGAAGCTCGATTCGAACGATCGCGCGTTGATACGCGACATGCACCTGCTCACCGAAAAGCCGGTGATGTACGTTGCGAACGTCGATGAAAACGGATTCGAGAACAATCCGCGTCTCGATCGCGTTCGTGAAATCGCAAGCGCGGAAGGGGCGGTGGTCGTCCCGGTATGCGCAGCCATCGAGGCCGAGATCGCCCAGCTCGATGAGGCCGACCGGGCGGACTTCTTGAAGGAGATGAAGCTCGAGGAGCCGGGGTTGAACCGTGTGATTCGCGCCGGCTACACGTTGCTCGGCCTGCAGACCTTCTTCACGGCGGGACCCAAGGAAGTGAGAGCCTGGACGGTGCGCACCGGATCCACCGCGCCCCAGGCGGCCGGCGTCATCCATACGGATTTCGAGCACGGCTTCATCCGCGCCGAAGTCATCGGCTACGAGGATTTTGTGGCGCACAAGGGCGAGGCCGGTGCGAAAGAGGCCGGGCGACTTCGCCTCGAAGGAAAGGAGTACATCGTGCGAGAGGGCGACGTGATGCACTTTCGCTTCAACGTCTGACGCCCGGGCGGAGGCGCCCCGCCGGATGTAAGTCATTGATTTAAGGACTCTACAGGGCGGAATTCGCTTGACAGCGAGGCGCCGCCTTCGCAGAATCCCGCCTCCGTACGGTGAGGTAGCTCAGCTGGTTAGAGCGTGGCACTCATAATGCCGAGGTCGAGGGTTCGAGTCCCTCTCTCACCACCAATAAAATCAATATTTTGCGCTCGTTTTGCCACCTTGGCACGGGAGACCGTGTGCCCTTTTTGTGCTACCAACTCGGCGGCTTTGGATAGCTGATCCGGTGCTAGGTGCCCGTAGCGCAGCACCATCGAATAGCTTTTCCAATCACCCAGCTGCATGAGCTCGTGGAGCGTGACACCGCCTTGAACGGCCCATGAGGCAAACGTATGCCTGAGGTCATGCCAGCGCAGCGGTTCGAGCTGCGCCCGCTTTACAGCCTTTTGGAAGGCCGCCGTGTTGCAATCATCGACGGGCGCACCTTCATACTGGAATACGCGATTGCCGGTCGGATGCAACTTCCGGCAGCGCTTGAGCACTGCGACCGCGGCGGAGGAGAGCGGAAACCCGAAGCTACGGCCACCCTTCATTTGCGACTGCGGCACCCACGCACGGCGTGCCTCGAGGTCGACACGGTCCCACGTGAGCTGCAGCATCGAGCGCATGCGCAGGCCGGTAAGCACTGCAAACTCGGCCGCCAGCTTCAAGTGCGGCGGTAATTCCCTCTTCAGTCGTTCAAACTCGTCATTGCGCAACCACCGTGGCTCTGCGGCGTCCTCGCCGTACATGGGAACCTTCGGAATGTTATCGATGTAGCGCCACTCGTCGCGAGCCTTGCGAAGAATCGCGCGCAGCAACGCCATGTACCGATTGACGGTCGATTCGCTTGCTCCTTCTTCGCGCAGCCCTTCTCTGAGATCCTCAATGGTGTCGCGGTCTATGGCCGATAGGGGTTCGTCGTCGAGATAGCCGCCAAACCACGCGAGCATGTACCCGTCTTTGGCCTTAGTCCGCTTCTTCGTCTCGGTCAGCCAACGGGCGGCTGCTTCTCGCCACGGGACGGCGGCACGCTCACCGAGCTTGAGTTCTCGCCAGGCGCGCTCCCGCTCGTGTTGCTCAAACTCTTGCGCTGCCGCGCGATCCTTCGTGCCCGAAGATTTCCTAATCTTGTTCCCAGCGACCGAGATTCGTACCCACCACGGACCTTCGGTTTTTCTGCGGTAGAGCGACATTGTTCCCTCAAATATTCATCGAGCAGCGCGCGATGATAGACCCACGCCCGCCCAATTTTACAACCTGGAATAATTCCCGTCTTGGTTAGCCTCGCGCATGTGTCGGGGTGAACGTGCAGAAATTCAGCCGCTTGACTGAGTGACATGGATTCACTCACGGCGTCGTCCCAAGAACACATTGGCGAACGACGGGAGTCCGAAGACGCTCGGTGTTCGCTTGGCCTGTTTTCATGCGCGTTGCGCGAGGCGAATAGTGCTTGAGTTTCGCTGTTTTTTCAGCGGAACCCTGACCAACCGCACTGCGCTGACTCGATCGCTACCATCGCGGCCCCTTCCAAATTGGACCTGAAGCGAGCAACGCTAAATTGGAAAAATAAGTTCGGGGTTGAAGGATTTCTTCCCTGGACCGTGCCGGAAGTCTATGGACGGCTGAGGGGGATTCGATGCAGTTCGCGCGCATCCGCCAGCCATCAGAATCGCGATCGACAGCAGGGTCACGAGACTCCGACCGTAATTACTGCGCGAACACCGATGCCCGGTGTCGACCCCCTGCGGACCTTCGTGGCCGGCAGCAATTGGGCAACGAAAACGCGGAACCTCCCATAAACGAGCGTTGACGCCGGTGCGCCGTTGAAAAATCTAATCCTTGCTACGCTCGGCGACCGAGAATCACAGTTTCTCGATCTTTCCCACTCGAATTTCTTTGACAAGCCAGTGTCCATGTATGCGCGCGAGCTTCATGTCCGAGAAGGAGTGAGCGCCGACGGCATTGGTATCCACCTCCATCCACAGACACTCGAAGTAGAGCGACGCTTTGTTGCCATCGACCTCTGCGTGCATGCGCATTGCGGGTGTATAGCCGATCCAGTGATGCTCGGGGCGGAACGGGCCGCTGACGTCCGCCCAGTACCGGCGCACCTCAGCCTTACCGGTGTAGACCTTGTTATCGTGCGCAGTGTCAGTGAGGACCGCATCGTCGCCGAAGATGCTCATCATGAGATCCAGGTTCTTCTCGGGTAGCACGCTCCCAGCGGTATGGAACGTCACCTCGACGTTGCGCACAGCTAATACGTCTGCCGGTGGCCCGTGGTCGCCTTGTGATCCGGCGAGCGCCTGCACGGCGAGCGCAAGAACCAAAACGAGGAACAGATGTCTTTTCATTGGTGCTTCCTTCACCGGCGGCGCGCGGCCTCGGATATTACGCTTCATGACGTTCATGGGAAAGCCGTAGCCTGCGCTTAGTGAGCCGACGACACTGGGGCGCGCCACGCTGTCAGCAATGAGCGCCGTTATTGGATCTGCGCGAGTCGAACCGCTTCCGGGGCGCTGTCCCTGAAGTCATCGCTTGAGGCGAGCAGCGTGCGGTAGGTGCGCAAGTCGCCTTCGTCCAGGACACCTATGGCGCGTCGATCCGATGCGGCGCGCGGGTTCGCGCCCAGATCCAGTGTCGTCCCCAACCCGGCGTAAAGGTAATGATCGCCAAAAGTCCTTTGAAGTGCAGCGAAAGTAGGTTCGCCGGTACAGTGACCGGGAGCGATGTAGTCCACTTTGTAGGTGTCATGCAGGGTAGTGGCAACTTTTTCGATAGCCGGGTCCTGGGCCACCACCAGATGAAATCCGCCCGCGATGAAGTGGATGTGCGGATTGATCTTCGCGGTTTCGGCAACGATGCTCTCAATGCCCGGATGCGAACAGCCAACCACCAGTACGATGCCGTCGGGCGTGTTGATGGCCAGCGATAGCTCCTTCAGCTCCTTGGTCCCCGGCGCATCGGACACCAGAGCAATCAACGTAATGCCCGGTACCAGCTCTGTGGTCTTGTCGATTAACTGAATGTTGGCGCCGGGAAACACCGTGCCCAATTTCATAATCTCAGGCGGGGTGCCGCCGTAATATCGCATCTCGGCGGGCAGTGCCTCGTCCTTGCGGTAAAACTTACTGGGTATATCGGAGCCAAAAATGCCACCAAGGCCATCCTTGGGTGCGTAAATCTTGACCTTTGGATTCACGGTGAGCAAATAGGAAAATCCGCCCACGTGGTCGCCGTGACGGTGCGATAACACCACGAAGTCGAGCTTGGTTAGATCAACGCCCTTGGCCTTAACGTTCTTCGCGAAAATCGCCGGGTCATCCCCGGTATCGAACAGAATGCGCTTTCCGTTGATCTCCACCAGGGCGGCGTAGCCCCAATCCTTGGTCATCGCCGCATCCTTGCCGAAGGCATCGTAGAGTACTGTGATGCGCGCTGTTTCGGTTGCCGGCGTTATCGGGGAAGTCGTCGCGCAGCTCGACAGTAGCCAGGCCGAGCCAATAACACCCATGAGGACAAAGAGCTGAGTTATTCGCATGACCCTCTCCTTGGTGGTTGTGTTTGAATCGTACACCGCTGGAGCCTCGAACGTCAGCTAAGTGGCGGTCAAACCGGGACGTCCAGTGACCGCAGTTGTTAAGGGTTGCCCGCTATCTGCCCGTCAGAGGTGAGCATGCCGTACCCGACGAGGATTGAGGGCAGATGGTGGGCAAGCCCCAAGGGAGGAAACCGCGGGGCCGCACTGAGGCCTCAGCGGGTGCGGTGGGTTATGGGGATTTGAACGAAGACGCTGGGCGCGGCGAGCTTGATAGTGGAACCGATGCGGAGGCCACGGCGCTGCGGGGTGTAAGGCCGGTGCGGCCGGAGCCGTATATTGGCGACGCTCGTGTGCAAGAACGATGGATGCCGGGGGCGATGACCATGGGCGTTCGCGTCAGCCAAGCGCGATGATGTGCCGACGAGGAGGACTGCGGGGTAGAGCAAGGTGTGCTCATGGCAACCTCGAAGGGATCGGCGGTGCGCGGATGTGCTGAGCCCGCGCGAAGGTCTCGATGACGAGCATCGGGGCGCCGCAGTGTCGGCAGACGAAGGTAGGCCTGTGGGAAGCGTGATCGGTACTGCCGTCGCCGGGCTCAGCGGGCGGCGTGGGTGGCGGTTGATGCAGGAGCTCGCGAACGGCGGGGATATCGTGCTTGCGGCGGGCGTTGGCGAGGAAGCCGTAGTGTCGGATCCGATGAAAGCCTGAGGGCAGCACGTGCAGCAGGAAGCGGCGCATGAACTCCTCGTGCTGCAGGGACATCGTTTTGTACCGCGTGCGACCGTGCTCACGGTAGTCTTTCCATCGGAAGCTGACGCCGCGTTCATCGTTAGCGATGAGTCGTGAGTTGGAGATGGCGAGGCGGTGCGTATACCGAGACAGATACGCCAGCACCCGCTCGGGTCCTGCGAAGGGCCGCTTGGCGTAGACGACCCACTCGCACTGGCGCAGCGGCATGAGCCAGTCGGCGAAGGCCTGCGTGTCGGCCAGATCCACGTGATCGCCGAAGAACTTCAACTGCCCGTCACGATGCAGGTTGTGCAACTCTTCGAGGAAGCGACGCCGGAACAGGCGCGAGAGGACCCGCACCGAGAGAAAGAACCCCGGCTTGCACGGGACCCATCGGTCGGCATCGAGCGCGAGCCCGCCGCCCGGCACGATGCCGTGCACATGCGGATGATGCGTCAGTGCCGAGCCCCAGGTGTGCAGCACCAAGGTCACGCCGATGCGGGCTCCTAAGTGCTTCGGATCGGCGGCGATCGTGCGCAACGTCTCGGCGGCGACGTCGAATAGCAAGCCATAAATGATCTCCTTGTTGGTGTAGGCGATGGCGCTGATCGGCGCCGGTAAGGTGAACACCACGTGGTAATACGACACGGGCAACAGATCCGCCTGCCGCGCCTCAAGCCAGCGCTCAGCAGCGCTACTCTGGCACTTGGGGCAATGCCGGTTGCGACAGGAGTTGTAGGCGATCTGCTGCTCGGCGCACGACGAGCAGCGCAGCGCGTGGCCGCCGAGCGCGACGCTGCGGCACTGTTCGATGGCCGACATGACCTTCAGCTGGCCGAGGCTCAAGTGGCCGCGCGACTGCTGACGCAAAGTCGGCCCGTGGGCGCGGAAGATATCCGCGACCTCCAGGGCGGGGCGCTCCACGCGCGGCTACGGTGTCGGGGCGGGACCCGGCTCCAGCGGACCGATCACCTGGCGCAGGATCTCGGTCGCGACGTGGGTATAGAGCGATGTCGTCTCGAGCTTCTTGTGGCCGAGTAGCACCTGGATCACGCGGATATCCACCTTCTGTTCGAGCAGGTGGGTGGCGAAACTGTGCCGCAGCGTATGCAGGGAGACCTGCTTGTCGATGCGGGCTGCGAGCCTGGCCTCATGCACGGCGCGGTTTAGTTGACGGGCGGTCAGAGGCTCGACGGGGTTCAGTCCCGGGAACAGCCACCCGCCATCGAGCATCTTGCCTTGGGCACGGGCGACCCGCCACCAGGTGCGCAGCCGCTCGAGCATCACGGGCGAGAGCATGGCGTAGCGATCTTTCCCCCCCTTGCCTTGCTGGATACGCAGCGTCATGCGCGTGCTATCGACGTCTCCCACCTTCAACGAGATGACTTCGCTGGCGCGCAGCCCAGCGCCGTAGGCAACCGACAGGGCCGTCTGATGCTTGAGGTTCTTGGTCGCCGCGATCAGCGAACCGACCTCCTCCCGGCTCAACACGACGGGCAAGGTTCGAGGTACGAATACCGGCTTCATCTTCGCCATCAACTCGCTCCGGTCGAGCGTCACGTCGAAGAAAAACTTGAGCCCCGTGATCGTGGCGTTGAGCGTGATGGGCGAAGCGCCCTGATCGACCAGGTGCAGTTGGAAGTTACGTAGATCCTCGACCGTGGCGGTATCGGGTGGATGGCGCAGGTATCCTGCCAGCTTGCGAACTGCTCGCACGTAACCCGTCTGCGTGCCGGGTGCGAGCTTGCGCAGTCGCATATCCTCCAACATCCGTTGACGTAGCGGGGAAATCTCTCGGGTCGAATCGTTCATGGCTCTGCTCCGGTTGCGATACGAGGCGGAATGCCTCACTTCGCAACTTACGAAACAGAACCTCAGTGGTCAGCCTCTGTGAGGCCTGATCGAAACCACCCCTACCGCGCGAGCGGTTTAGTCCTTTGGCCGTATGCGCCCGCACGATCGGCGGGTCAAATGGGGCCCGTTGCGCCTAGTCCGCCAAACCCATGACAAATGCCAAAGCGACGTTAAGGCGCAAAATGTCCTTGTCGTCGAGATGACCAACTTGTCGTCCAATTCGCTCCCGCCGAACGGTGACGGGCTTATCGGCCATCACCTGCGATCTGACGCGCAATCCATTTCTCTCAGTCGGATCAATCGTCACCCGGAAGTCTGGCGCATCGCTGCACTCAGAAGTCATCTGGCAGATGACCACAGATGCATGTCCGGCCGGGAGTGCGTCCGTCTGTACAATTACTGCCGGGCGAGGCTTACCGTAGTCGCCGCTTGCCGCAACTGTCACCACGTCGCCGCGCTTCATTGGGAATCAAATTCTGATACCGACTCCATCCATTGCATTGCCGCCAATTCGAGCGAGCGATCCAAACCTGCCACCTGCTTGGCGACACGCTTGCGGACCGCCTTCGAGCGTGCATCGGGTACGATCAGGCGCAATTCGCGCAAGCCGCGGGTACGGCGTCGTTCGCGCATAGCTTTCATCCGCTCCGCAGTTCGTGCCATTGTTTCTCTCTGTGGCGTAACGCGTTACACTGTAACGCGTTACGTGAGATGAATCAAGCGATGAATATCGAGAGGCCAAACCCCGCGCAAATAAGCGGCTGAGGCACAGCAGTATCCAACGTCCGCTTTGTTCCGAGCATTTCCGTCCCCTGAATGACTCAAAATGTTAAGGGTTGCCCGCTATCTGCCCGTCAGAGGTGAGCATGCCGTACCCGACGAGGATTGAGGGCAGATGGTGGGCAAGCCCCAAGGGAGGAAACCGCGGGGCCGCACTGAGGCCTCAGCGGGTGCGGTGGGTTATGGGGATTTGAACGAAGACGCTGGGCGCGGCGAGCTTGATAGTGGAACCGATGCGGAGGCCACGGCGCTGCGGGGTGTAAGGCCGGTGCGGCCGGAGCCGTATATTGGCGACGCTCGTGTGCAAGAACGATGGATGCCGGGGGCGATGACCATGGGCGTTCGCGTCAGCCAAGCGCGATGATGTGCCGACGAGGAGGACTGCGGGGTAGAGCAAGGTGTGCTCATGGCAACCTCGAAGGGATCGGCGGTGCGCGGATGTGCTGAGCCCGCGCGAAGGTCTCGATGACGAGCATCGGGGCGCCGCAGTGTCGGCAGACGAAGGTAGGCCTGTGGGAAGCGTGATCGGTACTGCCGTCGCCGGGCTCAGCGGGCGGCGTGGGTGGCGGTTGATGCAGGAGCTCGCGAACGGCGGGGATATCGTGCTTGCGGCGGGCGTTGGCGAGGAAGCCGTAGTGTCGGATCCGATGAAAGCCTGAGGGCAGCACGTGCAGCAGGAAGCGGCGCATGAACTCCTCGTGCTGCAGGGACATCGTTTTGTACCGCGTGCGACCGTGCTCACGGTAGTCTTTCCATCGGAAGCTGACGCCGCGTTCATCGTTAGCGATGAGTCGTGAGTTGGAGATGGCGAGGCGGTGCGTATACCGAGACAGATACGCCAGCACCCGCTCGGGTCCTGCGAAGGGCCGCTTGGCGTAGACGACCCACTCGCACTGGCGCAGCGGCATGAGCCAGTCGGCGAAGGCCTGCGTGTCGGCCAGATCCACGTGATCGCCGAAGAACTTCAACTGCCCGTCACGATGCAGGTTGTGCAACTCTTCGAGGAAGCGACGCCGGAACAGGCGCGAGAGGACCCGCACCGAGAGAAAGAACCCCGGCTTGCACGGGACCCATCGGTCGGCATCGAGCGCGAGCCCGCCGCCCGGCACGATGCCGTGCACATGCGGATGATGCGTCAGTGCCGAGCCCCAGGTGTGCAGCACCAAGGTCACGCCGATGCGGGCTCCTAAGTGCTTCGGATCGGCGGCGATCGTGCGCAACGTCTCGGCGGCGACGTCGAATAGCAAGCCATAAATGATCTCCTTGTTGGTGTAGGCGATGGCGCTGATCGGCGCCGGTAAGGTGAACACCACGTGGTAATACGACACGGGCAACAGATCCGCCTGCCGCGCCTCAAGCCAGCGCTCAGCAGCGCTACTCTGGCACTTGGGGCAATGCCGGTTGCGACAGGAGTTGTAGGCGATCTGCTGCTCGGCGCACGACGAGCAGCGCAGCGCGTGGCCGCCGAGCGCGACGCTGCGGCACTGTTCGATGGCCGACATGACCTTCAGCTGGCCGAGGCTCAAGTGGCCGCGCGACTGCTGACGCAAAGTCGGCCCGTGGGCGCGGAAGATATCCGCGACCTCCAGGGCGGGGCGCTCCACGCGCGGCTACGGTGTCGGGGCGGGACCCGGCTCCAGCGGACCGATCACCTGGCGCAGGATCTCGGTCGCGACGTGGGTATAGAGCGATGTCGTCTCGAGCTTCTTGTGGCCGAGTAGCACCTGGATCACGCGGATATCCACCTTCTGTTCGAGCAGGTGGGTGGCGAAACTGTGCCGCAGCGTATGCAGGGAGACCTGCTTGTCGATGCGGGCTGCGAGCCTGGCCTCATGCACGGCGCGGTTTAGTTGACGGGCGGTCAGAGGCTCGACGGGGTTCAGTCCCGGGAACAGCCACCCGCCATCGAGCATCTTGCCTTGGGCACGGGCGACCCGCCACCAGGTGCGCAGCCGCTCGAGCATCACGGGCGAGAGCATGGCGTAGCGATCTTTCCCCCCCTTGCCTTGCTGGATACGCAGCGTCATGCGCGTGCTATCGACGTCTCCCACCTTCAACGAGATGACTTCGCTGGCGCGCAGCCCAGCGCCGTAGGCAACCGACAGGGCCGTCTGATGCTTGAGGTTCTTGGTCGCCGCGATCAGCGAACCGACCTCCTCCCGGCTCAACACGACGGGCAAGGTTCGAGGTACGAATACCGGCTTCATCTTCGCCATCAACTCGCTCCGGTCGAGCGTCACGTCGAAGAAAAACTTGAGCCCCGTGATCGTGGCGTTGAGCGTGATGGGCGAAGCGCCCTGATCGACCAGGTGCAGTTGGAAGTTACGTAGATCCTCGACCGTGGCGGTATCGGGTGGATGGCGCAGGTATCCTGCCAGCTTGCGAACTGCTCGCACGTAACCCGTCTGCGTGCCGGGTGCGAGCTTGCGCAGTCGCATATCCTCCAACATCCGTTGACGTAGCGGGGAAATCTCTCGGGTCGAATCGTTCATGGCTCTGCTCCGGTTGCGATACGAGGCGGAATGCCTCACTTCGCAACTTACGAAACAGAACCTCAGTGGTCAGCCTCTGTGAGGCCTGATCGAAACCACCCCTACCGCGCGAGCGGTTTAGTCCTTTGGCCGTATGCGGCCCGATGCGTACAGCTCCACGTCGATAGGCAGGTCACCGCCCTGAACTGTCGATGACGACCGTCAGCTCACGGGCAGACCAGTTAGGTGGCGTGTTTCGCCGCTACATGCGAGCATCGGCATTTGCGTTGCGCTATGGCGGGACATGGAATGCCTCGGTGTAATCTGTTTTCAGTAGCGACGCTCTGCGTATCGGTGCCCTTACTTTTAAGTTGCGGCCGCCCTGATTCCGGGCCGGAAAATGATCGAGCGGCTGAGAATCGCCACGGCGAGAATGTTGTAAATTTCTTCAATTGGGCTGATTACATAGCGCCCGATACCACCGCGTCTTTTGAGAAAGTAACCGGGATTAAGGTCCAGGCTTCTTATTTCGAGAGCAACGAGACACTCGAATCTCGGATGTTGACGGGAGATAGCGGATTCGATGTCGTCGTTACAGCGGGCCCCTACTTCCAGCGACAAATTCGCAGTGGCGCATATCTTCCCCTCGACAAGAAACAGCTTCCCAATCTAGTGAATCTCGACCCGGCAATCATGGCCCGGGCGGCCGCCTATGATCCGGGGAATGCCCATGGCGTAGTTTACACTTGGGGAACGTTCGGCATTGGTTATAACGAGAAAATGGTTGCGGCGGCGCTGCCCAACATACCTCTCAATAGCTGGAGGCTGATCTTCGACCCAGTATTTGCGGAAAAATTTGCGAAGTGCGGGATCAACATCCTCGATGCGCCCGCTGGAGTGACGCGACTGGTACTGAAGTATCTGGGCAGGAACCCAAATGCGCCGAGCCAGCAAGACCTTGCGGATGTTGAGGGCGTGCTCATGAGAATTCGTCCTTACATTCGCACGATCGATTCGACGCTCGATACCGAAGCGATTGCAAACGGCGACATCTGTATCGCGCTCGCTTATAACGACTCTATGGCGCTGGCGCGCAGGCGCGCCAGAGATGCGAATAAAAGCACAGAGATTGGTTTCGTGATTCCCAAGGAAGGATCGCTGGTTTGGTACGACATTTTGGCGATACCACGAGATGCGCCGCATGTGGACAACGCACACCTCTTCATTAATTACCTGATGAAGCCGCAGGTCATTGCCAACATTACGAACTACGCAGGAATTGCCAACGGCAATGCTGCCGCAACGGCACTGCTCGATCAGGCAACGGTCGCGGACACGATCATCTACCCGACGCCCGACCAGCAACAGCGACTGTTCGTGCAATTGGAAGACTCTCCTGAGCAGGCGCGTGCGATTACCCGAATATGGCAGAAGTTCAAGACCGCACAAAGGTGAGCAACGAGCGTGGACGCCGCCACGTACCTATCCGCACCAGTTCAACTGTCGAACCGCAGCTTTACTCCTCCCGATATCAGCACACGAGCGCCTGCTTTTGGCCGAACCCGGCCCGCTATTCACGGCGGCCTTCGGACGATTGGGAATCGTCGCGACACCCACGGTGCCACCAAGTACGCAGCGAGGTAAAGAGCCAACGGAAAGTGCGGACTAAAAAATAGGCTGTCCGCGGAACGAGGAAGTCAGCCAACCATGTCGGCCGCCGCTATTGAAATAGGTCATGTCGGCGATTGAGCAGTGCCGCGGCCTCGCGCTCGGCGGCCATGCGCTGCGCTGTTCGTCTTGCGCCGAACCGCAGATCGCCTACAACTCGTGTCGCAACCGGCATTGCCCCAAGTGCCAGGGGAGCGCCGCACAGCGCTGGCTCGAAGCGCGGCAGGCCGACCTCTTGCCCGTGGCGTATTACCACGCGGTGTTCACCTTGCCCGCACCGATCAGTGCCATCGCCTACACCAATAAGGAGATTATGTATGGTTTGTTATTCGACATCGCCGCCGATACGAAGCACTTGGATGCCCGGATCGGCACGACCCTGGTGCTGCACACGTGGGGCTCGGCGCTGACCCATCATCCGCATGTGCACGGCATCGTACCCGGCGGCGGCTTCGCACCCGATGCCGAGCGTTGGGTGCCGTGCAAGCCAGGGTTCTTCCTCTCGGTACGGGTACTCTCGCGCCTGTTCCGGCGCCGCTTCCTTGAAGAGCTGGTGAACCTCCATCGTGGCGGTCAACTCAAGTTCTTCGGCGAGCAACTCGATCTGGCTGATACCGAGACTTTCGCCGACTGGCTCATGCCGCTGCGACAATGCGAGTGGGTGGTCTATGCCAAGCGCCCCTTCGCAGAACCTGAGCAGGTTCTCGCCTATCTGTCCCGCTACACCCATCGGGTCGCGATCTCCAACTCACGGCTCGTGGCACTGGACGATCGCGGCGTCACCTTCCGCTGGAAGGACTACCGCGAACATGGACGCACGCGCTATAAAACCATGACCGTGGCCACCGAGGAGTTCATGCGCCGCTTCTTGCTGCATGTGCTGCCTTCCGGCTTTCATCGCATCCGTCACTATGGATTGCTCGCCAACGCCAACCGCCAGCGCGACATCGCCACCGCTCGCGACCTTCTGCATCAGCCGGCGCCTACGCCTCCCGCTGACCCCGCCGATGGCAGCGCCGATCACGGTTGCCCCAGGCCTACCTTCGTATGCCGACACTGCGGCGCCCCGAATGCTCATCATCGAGACCTTCGCGCGCGCACAGCACATCCGTGGCCCGCCGCGCTCTTCGATCCAACCATGATCGGCATCGCGTCAATCAAAAAACCTTTACCGCGGCATTTTGCAAAATCATGCCGCCGCGAACGCCCGTGGCCTCGTGCTGCAAAACGTTCCGTTGCTTGCACGGTAATCGTCTCTTGAACTCACCTTGCCGCTGCGTCATTGGCTCGCCACCGACACACATCGATCACGCAGCCTCGACGATCTTTCGCCTCTCCGGTTCCTGCCGACGTTCAAATCTCCATAGCGCCGCGCCGCTGCTGATCCTCATTAGCACGTCCCCGCGGTTTCCTCCCTGGAGGCTTGTCCAACAGCTGCCCCCAAGCCTCACCGGACTTGGACAGCTCAGTGCGCAACGGCAGCTGTCGGACAACCCTTAACCTTTGTGGTCCTTCGCAACCGGCGGCTTTGGGGAAGCGAATCATGAGAAGGCTTCGTTACCTCAGGAGTCAATGGGACCGTAGCCCAATCTTGCTAGCTCAAGGCGTTTGGTACAGTGACGAACATCCTGTCCCGTCCCGAAGAGGGTATTCACGATGGCCATGGATCGAGTTGTATCCGCCGAATCGCTTCCCTTCCCGCCCACGCCATCGGCCAGCACCGCAGGCCGCACGATGCAGGAGTCGGTTTACAAGCAGCGCGTCGAGCCTCGACGGCTGCCCGAGGATGCGCCGAACATTCTCATTGTGCTGATCGACGATGCCGGGCCTGGCCTGCCGACGACGTTCGGTGGCGAAGTTGAGACCCGCGCGATGGACCGCGTCGTCGGCGAGGGGATCGCCTACAACCGGTTCCACACCACCGCCATGTGCTCGCCGACGCGCGCCTCCATGCTCACGGGGCGCAATCATCATCGGGTCGCCAGTGGGCAGATCGCCGAACTCGCCAACGACTGGGACGGCTATGCCGGCACGATCCCGAAGAGCAGCGCGCTCGCGGCCGAGGTTCTGAAGGACTATGGCTACAGCACTTGCGCCTTCGGTAAGTGGCATAACACGCCAGCGATGGAGACGACTGCGGCCGGCCCGTTCGAGAATTGGCCAACGAACATGGGGTTCGAATATTTCTACGGATTCCTCGCCGGCGAGGCCTCGCAGTACGAACCCAACCTCGTGCGCAACACCACGAGCGTCCTGCCGCCGCGCACACCCGAGGAGGGGTATCACTTAAGCGAGGACCTGGCGGATGACGCCATCGGCTGGTTGCGGCGACATAAGGCCTTCCAGGCCGACAAACCCTTCTACATGTACTGGGCGAGCGGCGCTATCCACGGCCCGCACCACATCATGAAGGAGTGGGCGGATAAGTATAAAGGCAAGTTCGACGACGGTTGGGACGCGTACCGTGAGCGAGTCTTCCACCGCGCCAAGGAGAAGGGCTGGATTCCCGCCGATGCGCAGCTTACGCCGCGTCATCCGACCATGGCTGGCTGGGACAGCATCCCGGAGGATGAGAAGCCCTTCCAGCGCCGCCTGATGGAAGTGGCCGCAGGTTACACCGAGCATGTGGACGCGCAGGTCGGCCGACTGATCGATGAGATCGAGGCACTCGGCTACGGTGAGAATACGTTGATCTTTTACGTCTGGGGCGACAACGGTTCTTCGGCGGAGGGCCAGGATGGCACGATCAGCGAGTTGCTGGCGCAAAACGGCATACCCACCACGACCAAGCAACACATCGCGGCGCTCAACGCCCTAGGCGGCCTCGACGTGCTCGGAACTGCACTGACCGACAACCAGTACCACGGCGCCTGGGCTTGGGCCGGGAGCACTCCCTACAAGGGGACGAAGCTCCTTGCGTCGCATTTCGGCGGCACGCGCAACCCGATGGCGATCCGCTGGCCGGCAAAGATCCAGCCGGACGCGACGCCACGCACGCAATTTCACCATTGCAACGACATCGTCCCTACCATCTACGAGGTCATCGGCATCGACCCGCCCCGAGAAGTGAGCGGTGTGACGCAGGACCCGATCGACGGTGTGAGCTTCGCCTACACCTTCGATGCCCCCAAGGCCGAGGGCCGCCTGCATACACAGTATTTCGAGATCATGGGCAGCCGCGCCATCTATCACGACGGCTGGATGGCCTGCGCGATCGGCCCGCGACTTCCATGGGTCACCGGCATGCCTCCCGGCATCCGGGAGTGGACGCCGGATAAGGACGTCTGGGAGCTCTACGACTTGACGCAAGACTGGTGTCAGGCGAACGACGTGGCCACCCAGATGCCCGAGAAGCTCGCACAGATGAAAGAGCTGTTCCTGATTGAAGCGACAAAGAACAAAGCACTGCCGATTGGCGGCGGTCTCTGGGTCCCGCTTCTACATCCCGAGATGCGTGTGGCGCCTCCCAATACGGAATGGAATTTCACCGGCGACATCACCCGCATGCCGGAATTCACGGCACCCGCTTTGGGCAACAAGCCGAACCTCGTCACGATCGAGGCGCAGATTCCGGCCAACGCCAACGGCGTGCTCTACAAGCTGGGTGGCAACAGCGGCGGCCTCACGTTGTTCGTCGAGGATGGGATCCTCTGCTACGAGTACAACTTATTCATCATCATGCGCACTAAGATCCGCGCGACGCAGAAGCTCCCGGTCGGCAAAGCAAAGATCGAGGTCGAGACGGTCTATGCAGAGCCTAAGCCAGCCGGACCGCTGAAGGTGGCCATTAAGGTTAACGGCAAGCTCTTCGCCTCCGGGGTAGTCCCCGTCAGCGCTCCTCTGCTTTTCACCGCAAACGACTGCCTCGACATCGGCATCGCCCTGGGCTCACCGGTATCGCTCGACTACCGCGAAAAGGCGCCATTCAAGTTCAGCGGTGCGATCGATAAGATGAACGTTAAGTATATTCCGCAGCCGTCGAAATAAGCGGACGATCGGGTGTTCTTGATGCGCGCGTGAATGTCAGCTTCAGGGGTGCGCCGTGCAAAGGCGGCGTTTTCCAGTGGGTGAAAGGCCCACCCGGCAACTGCTCCAGCCGGAAGCAACCGGAGCAACTGTGGAGGTAACGAAACAGTTGAAGCCTTTGGTGAAAGCTGTCACGAAATACGGTGACGGTGCGAGTGTGCAGGCCGTAACGCGAGTGAACGCCGAGCAAGCCTCGAAAAGGACGATGCGCGGGCCGACCCGGAACCCTGATCGGGGAAGGTTGATACGACTGGGGAAGCGAGCAGATGGTGCACCCAGCCGCTGCGCCGGGGTAGTGGCGACAGCATGTACACAAGGAAAACGCACGCAACACGGGAAGCCCCAACGGCGTGGTCAGGAGGATCAACCGGACGCCCGTGAGGGAAGGTCCGGGCGCAGTGGGGTGACGGAGAGGCTCGTAGTACCGATGAAGCCGGGTAATGCCGGTGGAGGGAAGGGGCCTTGGTTCAGGACTGACGCAAGACGTAGTGAGGGAGCGGAGATTGGGCAACCTAGCAACTCCGGCAAGTGTTCAGAAACTGCAGACGGCGTTACACGCGAAAGCGAAGACGGAAGCTGGGTATCGCTTCTACGCGCTGTACGACAAGATTTACCGCGAGGACATCCTGGCCCATGCCTATGCCCAGTGCCGCTCGAATAAGGGGGCGCCGGGTGTGGACGGTCAGGACTTCGCGGACGTCGAGGCGTACGGGGTGGAGCGGTGGCTCGGGGAACTGGCGCTTGCGCTCAAGGAGGAGACTTACCGACCGGATCCGATCAGACGAGTGTTTATCCCGAAGGCCAACGGCAAATTCAGGCCGCTGGGCATCTCGACTCTGCGGGATCGGGTGTGCATGACAGCGGCGATGCTGGTGCTCGACCCGATCTTCGAGGCCGACCTTCCGCCCGAACAGTACGCCTATCGGCAGGGCCGCAATGCCCAGCAGGCGGTGATCGACGTGGAAGAGACGCTGTATCGAAGGCCATCCGGAAGTCGTGGACGCCGACCTCGCGGACTACTTCGGCAGCATCCCGCACGCGGAACTGATGCGCTCGCTCGCGCGACGCATCGTGGATCGGCGTGTGCTGCATCTGATCAAGATGTGGCTGGAATGCGCCGTGGAAGAAACCGACGATCGAGGGCCGGAAGAAGCGCACGACGGAAGCCAAGGACAGCGGACGCGGCATCCCGCAGGGTTCTCCGATCTCACCACTGCTGGCGAATCTGTATATGCGCCGGTTCGTGTTGGGATGGAAGAAGCTTGGGCTTGGAGAGACGCCTTGGCTCTCGCATCGTGACCTATGCGGATGATCTCGTGATCCTGTGCAGGCGGGGCAAGGCCGAAGAGGCACTGCACACGCATGCGCGAGCTCATGGGGAAACTGAAGCTGACGGTGAACGAGGAGAAGACTCGAATCTGTAGGGTTCCGGAAGGTGACGTTCGACTTCTTGGGTTACACGTTCGGGCGGATGTATAAGCGGACGACCGGCAAAGCCTATCTCGGCATGCGGCCGTCCAAGAAGAGCATCCGGCGCATGGTCGAGAAGATCCATGCGCTGACTGCGGTCTCCGGAACGTGGCAAGAGACCACACAGCTGGTGGAACAGTTGAACCGCACGTTGCGCGGCTGGGCGAACTACTTCCAAGTAGGCACCGTCCGACCCGCCTATCGTGCGCTCGACAACTACACCGCTGTGCGGTTACGCCGGTGGTTGCGCCTCAAGCACAAAGTCAGGCGATCGCCGGGGCGGGACTTATCCACTCTCGCACCTGTACGGGTACTTCGGTCTCGTACGCCTGACTCAGCTTGGGCGTGGCCCGTCGTGGGTGAAGGCGTGATGTTCTGTCCGAGAGCCGGATGCGGGAGATCTGCATGTCCGGTTCGATGAGCGGGATGTGGAAACGGAGCTATGGCGAGGGTACTCGGGCACCGCCAGACGAAAGGGGCGGCAACAGACAACCCGAACCTACGATCACCGCGCCACATCTCGACTCTACCGCCGAATAGGAAGTGATGAGGGACCGGTCATGGCCGGGAGACGCCGATCAGTCACCGATAAATTTCACGTACATGTGAATACCTCTTGAGGCTGACACAAGGCGACACACTTCTTGAATGTGGGACCTGATCTCGGGGTTTGCCTGAAAGTGCGAAGTGCGCTCAAGTTCTGACAAAAGAACCGGTAACTGAGCTTGATTGAATATCGTGAGGCCATATGCGTCGACGAAGCGAAGGCAGACACTTCCTTCCATGTTCAGCCACTCACCACTAGTGACCAGCTTCGCGAGGTAGTTCCGCACGTCGCCGATCACCCGTAGTTCGACTTGATTTTCGTCAACAAGGGCTACATCGATTCCCAAGAATGGACCTGCTTTGAATGTTCATCACGGCTTTCCGGCTGCGTACGGCATACCGAATGTCGGCTTCCGGGTCAAGAAGAACAAGGCGGGAAGGACCGGAAGTGGCCGACGGCCGACCGATTCGCGTCCCCATTCCGGCCATTCACCGTGACCAGGCCGAGACCGGCGGCATCCGGCAAGTCACGACCCGTTGCTGCCGATCGTGGGTGTCCGCTGCCGGGCAGGCCAATCGGACGAATGGCCACACATGGGGAGTTCTGGCACATGTCGGCTACGAACGCTGAGCCGCCGTTCGCGAGCGGCGTGAGCGCGCCGTACTTCGAGTCAAGCACGGTCGACGGCAGGAACAGGTCCGAGTACTGCGCAAGAGGCTGCGACGGTAGGCCGACAGACGCACCCGAACACGCCAGCGCCGATCACCTTACCCTGCGGCCGCCACCGGGCCCTCCGCGCCGACGCGCCAGGGGCTGCCGTTGACACCATCGGCGCTGCACCGAATGATACCCAGATTACCCGGGGGGCATGATGCGATGTTGTTGAATACGCCGACAGGCTTCGCGCAGCATCACCCGTGGGACCGCAGTTTCTTTCCGCTTTCAGTCGCCGTGATCTGGGTCGTGATACTGCTGGGCTTCGTGCCGGCCATCATGCGGCACGTTGCCAGCGGCGAACCCGACTATCCGCTGATCATCCATATTCATGCCGTCGCCTTCGTCGGCTTTCTGGTGCTACTCAGCGTGCAGGTCGCTCTCATCCGTGGACGGCGGTATGACGTTCACCGCAGGCTTGGTGCCTTTGGCGGTGCGCTCGCCCTGGCCATGGTCGTGCTCGGACCGTGGGCGGCGATTGTTTCCGAACAGGTGCATTTCGGCACGAAGCTAAGCGATCCGCCTTTTCTAAGCGTCGAATTTATCGAGATGATCGTCTTCCCCCTTCAGGTCGGAGCGGCCATCTGGCTCAGGCGCGATGCGGCAGCCCATAAGAGACTAATGTTGCTGGCTACGCTGTTTCTGACCACCGCCGGATTCGGCCGCTGGTTGGCCGACCCTCTTCAGGCCCTCTTTGGCGACGGCTTTCTTCCGTTTCTCGTCGAGTTTTTTGGTGGGACGATCCTTTTAGTTTTGGGACTTGGCACTTATGACATCATCACGCGGCACAGACTGCATCCAGCCTATGTCGCCGGCGCATCATTAGGAATAGCCAGCGAGGTGCTCGCGGCTTGGCTGTGCGTCGACCCAGCATGGAAGGCTGTGTCTCTGAGGATCATTGGCCACTGAAAAGACGACGCACTGTGAGTATTGCGACGCGCGAGCGGCTGCTTCGTGGCGGTTGATTCGAGGCGGCCACCGCCCGCTCTTGGCCGGGCGGAGCCGCTGGCGGACGACTCTGCCGTCACCGACTCGTCCCGACCCGTTGCCGCCGGTGAGTAACGTCGCCTTTGCGGTATTGAATCTCGAGCCTCTCGAACATGCCGCTAGATCTTTTTCTCGGCATCATCGGAATGATCGTCGTCGTACGTCTTCCTAACCGCGGCATAGTCAACCTTCGGCCCATGGAGGACGTTGTAGCGCTGCTGAGCGGTTAACCCTTCTAACGGGTGAACGCTGACTCGCCACTTCCTATTTAAACCGAACCCAAGCAAGAAAAATGAAACGCCACCTACTTGAAGGCCGATCAACAAAGTGTGTTCAGATCCCGTGAGATACGCCATGTGCCCATGATTGTTCGATTCGTAAATGTGACCTGTTGATTGTTGCGACACGTTAGGCAGGTGTCCGTCATGAAAATGATAGAAGGTCACCAGGAAACCCGCCCACGACGCCACCGATAATGTGACGAGGGAATACAAGATCCACTTCCTCATAATCACGGATTTCATTATGTAACCGTCATCCGTCTCTCTTCGACCCCTGAGTTGCCAGGCACGAGCGGCTCTATCGGGCGTCCGGCCGATCCTCAATTTGGTGAACGATCCATTGGCTCGTCCATACCCACGCCGCACTTCGGGCATCCCATTGGTTGACCGCTCAGGATTGACGCGCCCCGGATGATCAGCAGTGCATGGCAGCGAGGGCACCGGAACCCAAAGGCAATGATGGCGACCAGGGAAAGCCCCAACACGTACAATACGCCTACGCGGAAATTGTGAGTCTGCTCAGTCCCATGCCAGACTTGGCCGAGCGCCAAAACCACCGCCAATCCGCACATAGCGAACCAATATCGCCGAATTAAGACCTGCCTGATCGTTACAGTGCTCACAGTTAGATTACCTGCGCTTTGAGGCGCGCCTGATTGCTCTCCGTACGACAGTTTCACCCCTGAACTTATCGATCATCGCCGGAAAGATGCGCCAAGCAAGGTATCCATCGAATGGGGCGCGGGGTGTCAAGTTTATCGCCGCGATGACAATATTTATGTATCCCAGGAAGATCACTATCGGGCCAAAATAATCCGAAAGGCTCCCCGACACCGCAGCGGCTATCGCAAATACAAGCGCCGCAATCAAGAGCTGCGCGAGTATGCCTCCCCAACTAACCATTGAGGCGTCCCAGGCGGAATTAGGGTGCTCATACTCGCAGCGACCGTGCAAAAGTCCGATGCGGATAGCAGTTACCTCATATCCTAGACGGCGCGCGACGGCAGCATGCCCGACTTCGTGAATAAATATAATCGCCACGTAGGAGATGAGGCAACTGATTGCCAGAACCCAGTTCTTGAGCGCCAACACGAGCAATGCCGCCATCGCGACGAGAACATGTTGATGGACGTAAACGGCAGCGCCAAAAATGCGCCACGAACGGAATCTAAGCCAAGAATCGGCGACCATCCTAATCAACTGTTAATTTAGCGTCAGAACGTCGATTAAATGCACCAGATACTGCGATCACACTCGTGCACTCCCTGTTGCGCTACTTTGGTATTAGCCGAACAACCCTAGCCTACCGCAAGCCGCGAACGGCTGCTTCCAGGCAAGCATTCCCATGTGTTCTAGTACCGCTGTTGTTAAGGGTTGCCCGCTATCTGCCCGTCAGAGGTGAGCATGCCGTACCCGACGAGGATTGAGGGCAGATGGTGGGCAAGCCCCAAGGGAGGAAACCGCGGGGCCGCACTGAGGCCTCAGCGGGTGCGGTGGGTTATGGGGATTTGAACGAAGACGCTGGGCGCGGCGAGCTTGATAGTGGAACCGATGCGGAGGCCACGGCGCTGCGGGGTGTAAGGCCGGTGCGGCCGGAGCCGTATATTGGCGACGCTCGTGTGCAAGAACGATGGATGCCGGGGGCGATGACCATGGGCGTTCGCGTCAGCCAAGCGCGATGATGTGCCGACGAGGAGGACTGCGGGGTAGAGCAAGGTGTGCTCATGGCAACCTCGAAGGGATCGGCGGTGCGCGGATGTGCTGAGCCCGCGCGAAGGTCTCGATGACGAGCATCGGGGCGCCGCAGTGTCGGCAGACGAAGGTAGGCCTGTGGGAAGCGTGATCGGTACTGCCGTCGCCGGGCTCAGCGGGCGGCGTGGGTGGCGGTTGATGCAGGAGCTCGCGAACGGCGGGGATATCGTGCTTGCGGCGGGCGTTGGCGAGGAAGCCGTAGTGTCGGATCCGATGAAAGCCTGAGGGCAGCACGTGCAGCAGGAAGCGGCGCATGAACTCCTCGTGCTGCAGGGACATCGTTTTGTACCGCGTGCGACCGTGCTCACGGTAGTCTTTCCATCGGAAGGTGACGCCGCGTTCATCGTTAGCGATGAGTCGTGAGTTGGAGATGGCGAGGCGGTGCGTATACCGAGACAGATACGCCAGCACCCGCTCGGGTCCTGCGAAGGGCCGCTTGGCGTAGACGACCCACTCGCACTGGCGCAGCGGCATGAGCCAGTCGGCGAAGGCCTGCGTGTCGGCCAGATCCACGTGATCGCCGAAGAACTTCAACTGCCCGTCACGATGCAGGTTCTGCAACTCTTCGAGGAAGCGACGCCGGAACAGGCGCGAGAGGACCCGCACCGAGAGGAAGAACCCCGGCTTGCACGGGACCCATCGGTCGGCATCGAGCGCGAGCCCGCCGCCCGGCACGATGCCGTGCACATGCGGATGATGCGTCAGTGCCGAGCCCCAGGTGTGCAGCACCAGGGTCACGCCGATGCGGGCACCTAAGTGCTTCGGATCGGCGGCGATCGTGCGCAGGGTCTCGGCGGCGACGTCGAACAGCAAGCCATAAATGATCTCCTTGTTGGTGTAGGCGATGGCGCTGATCGGCGCCGGCAAGGTGAACACCACGTGGTAATACGACACGGGCAACAGATCCGCCTGCCGCGCCTCAAGCCAGCGCTGAGCAGCGCTGCTCTGGCACTTCGGGCAATGCCGGTTGCGGCAGGAGTTGTAGGCGATCTGCTGCTCGGCGCACGACGAGCAGCGCAGCGCGTGGCCGCCGAGCGCGACGCTGCGGCACTGTTCGATGGCCGACATGACCTTCAGCTGGCCGAGGCTCAAGTGGCCGCGCTGACTGCTGCCGCCAAGTCGGCCCGTGGGCGCGGAAGATATCCGCGACCTCCAGGGCGGGGCGCTCCACGCGCGGCTACGGTGTCGGGGCGGGACCCGGCTCCAGCGGACCGATCACCTGGCGCAGGATCTCGGTCGCGACGTGGGTATAGAGCGAGGTCGTCTCGAGCTTCTTGTGGCCGAGCAGCACCTGGATCACGCGGATATCCACCTTCTGTTCGAGCAGGTGGGTGGCGAAACTGTGCCGCAGCGTATGCAGGGAGACCTGCTTGTCGATGCGGGCTGCGAGCCTGGCCTCATGCACGGCGCGGTTTAGTTGACGGGCGGTCAGAGGCTCGACGGGGTTCAGTCCCGGGAACAGCCAGCCGCCATCGAGCATCTTGCCTTGGGCACGGGCGACCCGCCACCAGGTGCGCAGCCGCTCGAGCATCACCGGCGAGAGCATGGCGTAGCGATCTTTGCCCCCCTTGCCTTGCTGGATACGCAGCGTCATGCGCGTGCTATCGACGTCTCCCACCTTCAACGAGATGACTTCGCTGGCGCGCAGCCCAGCGCCGTAGGCAACCGACAGGGCCGTCTGATGCTTGAGGTTCTTGGTCGCCGCGATCAGCGAACCGACCTCCTCCCGGCTCAACACGACGGGCAAGGTTCGAGGTACGAATACCGGCTTCATCTTCGCCATCAACTCGCTCCGGTCGAGCGTCACGTCGAAGAAAAACTTGAGCCCCGTGATCGTGGCGTTGAGCGTGATGGGCGAAGCGCCCTGATCGACCAGGTGCAGTTGGAAGTTACGTAGATCCTCGACCGTGGCGGTATCGGGTGGACGGCGCAGGTATCCTGCCAGCTTGCGAACTGCTCGCACGTAACCCGTCTGCGTGCCGGGTGCGAGCTTGCGCAGTCGCATATCCTCCAACATCCGTTGACGTAGCGGGGAAATCTCTCGGGTCGAATCGTTCATGGCTCTGCTCCGGTTGCGATACGAGGCGGAATGCCTCACTTCGCAACTTACGAAACAGAACCTCAGTGGTCAGCCTCTGTGAGGCCTGATCGAAACCACCCCTACCGCGCGAGCGGTTTAGTCCTTTGGCCGGAAGTCGCCAGATGCACTGCTGTCCTAAGGGCAGAATCCGACGTCACTTCGCTTCCTGCGTAGCGCGTCCTTTATTCATCGTCGAACCCGAGCGCGAATGACACCGCAGCCGCTTCCTCCTTCATTCTACGTGACGTTAATCGCGTAATGCGATCGTCGATGTTGCTCTTGGGTACGGTCTGAAGATTGTCGAAGTTTGCTGCGCAGGTGTGAGGCACGCCATCTTGCTTCGTCAACAACAGCCCTGTGGGAATCCTACGGATCGTCGATGTGATGGTGACCGAATTCAGTACCGAACTTGCAGACTCGCGAGTGAGCGCTAACACCGATCGCTTCTTGTCCGGCGCCTTGAATGTGTACCAGCAGACGTCATCCCGATTCGTGACGCGCCCTAGTCTTGCTGGTTTGAGAGCCAGACTTCGAACTCCCCTGGCTCGACCGGCTTTGCGTAGTAGCCTTTGGCGTGGGAACCTCTTCCTCTAGAATTCGCTCTCGCCCGCCTTCCATCAACCGACCTACAAACCGCAGCCCCTCGTCGATCTCAGAACACACCAAAGTGCTGTATCCCCCAGACAGAAGTCAGGGGAGCGGCGCCAGACTGTTGACGCGTACCGATCCCACGAACGGTGAGAATCCCCCCGGGCAATCCTCGCTGAAATCGGCGGCGAACTGATCGACAGTTCCGTTCGACCCTGCCGTCAAGGCGAGCACGGTGAATGACTGATCCGGTGTATTGCAGATGAAGCCGATTCTTCCATCGTCGACGATCATCGAGGAGGTGCTCTGGAACGTTCCGAGGCCGAGGTTTCCGGCAGCAGGTGCGCTGAGTTGCAAAGAATCTCCCATGGCGCCGGTGGTGTAGCCCCAGGTGAAGGTCGATGGTGACAGTTGGGTTGTTATCGTGCCGGTCACCGGCGACTCCAGGGTTGCCATTTCCGGCAACTGGCCCACTGCAGGCGATTGCTGCTGCCGGAAGTACAGGAAAGGTTGCGTTAAGTCGTTGAGCACGAAGGTTGTGATGGGGACGCTGTCCGTTTCGCCGTTGTGATCGGTGATGGTCAGCTGGAACACGAGCCCCTCGCCGTTCGCCGCCGATGCGGGAACCGTGAAGGACGCGGTCGCCGAGGCGGCATTCATGAGCTGGACCGGAGTTCCGCTGAGTTGCTGCCACGCGTAACCCGTGACGGTGCTGTTGGTCGACAGCGAGCGCGACAAAGTCAATGCGACCTGCTGGCCGGGTGCGGCGACCGCCGGATGGGGTGCCGCGTCCGCCACCAAATTGTTGCTGGTCGACAATGTCTGCTCGTTGAAGAACCCAAACGGGATGTTCTCGGTCGAATAGAGGCTCACGGGGGGATCTGGTACGTGAAGCCGTGCTGCAAGGGCGCCGTGAGCGTGGTGATCGCGCCGTTCGAGGTAATGGATGGCGTGATATTAGGTGTCCCGGGATAGTATTGAGGCTCGAAAATGAATTGTGTGCGGGTGAGATCGACCGGCGCCGAAAAGAACATTTTAACCGGCGTCGTTACCGGCAGACCCGTGCCGATGATTCCATTAATGGGATCCTGCCACGGAACGATGTAGAGGAGCGACATACCCCAGCTACCGACGTTTGCATACGCATAGCCGGGCTGGTCAGTCGCCAAGACCGCGCCCGAGTGCGGCTCCACCACGTGAACCCGGAGAAGAGGCCGTTCCATGCAAGGCCGGATTGCAGCGGCGCGAATGTCCCCGAGCCATCGTTCAGATCGGCATCCGGAACGTCGTTGGCCGCTACGTTCAGGGCGGTGAACATCACGGCCGTTGCGCCGCTGCTGACTTCGAAGCTTCCAGCCGTCGGATAGATACCGTAGTAGCTCATGAAGGGTCCCCCGTCAGCGGTGTCGGCGTCGAGACCTCGAATCGTCCTTTCTGGGTAATGCTCGTCAGGTCCACGGTCAAGTCGTCCTGATACTGGGCTGTGACATATGCCGCTGACTTAGTCACTGCCGCGCTGTGAACCGTGACGGTGTCCTGTTGAAAGAAACCGCCGGAGTTTCCGACGATGGTCAATGCTGAGTTCGCGACCATGGCGGATGCAACCCGGGCGGTGTCTGCATCGGTGTAGGTGCTCGTGAGCGTCCCGGTGATGGTGCGATCGACGAGGGACAGCGGACTCACGCTGACCCGCGCAGTGAAAGCCAGAGCGTAGGATCCCGAGGGCGGCGAGCTCAAGGTCATCTTGACCGTGCCCGATGGATAGCCTGACATCGACGGCGAGTAACAGGTGACGAGCGTGACGGTCACGGAGTCGCCCGCCGATACGGTGCCGCTCTTGTCGTTATCCGAGAACGCATAGGTCGCGGTCCCGTGCGTCGTAGCGGCCGGGTCGGTGCATTGCTGAACGACTTGCGCAGCGGGATGCGCCGACAGATACGTTAGCAGCTCGCCCGCGAATGAGCTCAGCTGCAGCAAGGATTCAGCGGTACGGGCGCCGAGAATCGCAATTGACTCTGCATTGTCGTTCGTAATGCTGGTGTGGCAAGTGATTGAGACGCTCGTGACAATGCTGGAGCCGACCTTTCCCGAGCCGTCGCTCACCGAGCAGATTTGGGCCGGGTTGGTGGGCTGCGTCTTGACCGTGACGTCGTAACTCGCACCGCTCGCCACTGCTGTCTTGAACGAGACAATGCCGTTGGCGGTAACCGTCAGTAGGTCCGCTCCATTGTCGGCGAGCACGAGGCCTGACCCGGTGAGACCGCTGATCGTTGCGCTTATCTGGAAGGTTGGGGTCGCGCACGTGACGATAACGTTGGTCACGTTCGAGGAGCCGATCACGCCCGATCCATTGGCGACCGTGCAGTGCTGCGCCGGCGACAAGGGTTGCCCGGTTACCGAGATAGAATAGCTCGATCCGCTCGCGAGACCTTGAGCGATGGTGGAGATCCCGTTGGCCGAGATCGATACCTGGTTTGAATTGTCCGTCAACATCAGCGTCCCAGAAGCAGAACAGGCGCGAGAGCCAGTACTCGAGAATTCACGGATACGACCCTGTCGTCATGACGCGATGACGATGCTTTCGGGTCAGTGGCACCAGCAGCGCGAGCAGGGCGAGAAAATCGGGTTGCAAAGCGCCGCCGCCGCCACCACTGCTGGTACTACCGCTGGTACCACTTCCGCTACCACTACTACTCTCGCTGAAGGAGACCGTCGCTTTCGCCGTCGCCGCCGGCGGTACACCCGAGCACGCGATACCGTAGGTCACCGTGCCTGCTTCCGTCTCCTTGACGGTCATCGAGCCGCTCAATGCCAGGCTTCCCGTCCAAGCATCACCGCTCGCGCCGCCGGAGGCCTCGCACGAGGCCGCATTGATCGATGACCAAGTGAGCTTCACACCCGTACCGACCGTCTCGCTAGTTGCGCCGGCCGTCAGCGTGACCGATGGTGCAGGCGCCGCGGGTTGTGTGGCGCTGAGCGGGTCATAGGTGACCTGTGTCGTGGCATGCGCTTGATACTGGCGGTACGTGCAGCTGATCGAATAAGCGACCGTTTGTGCGACTGCGGAAGTCACACCCTTGGATACCCCGTTGTACAGCGACGCCGCGCCGCTCCAGCCGTCACCGGGGATGCCGCCCGAGGCCGTGCACGGCGCGCTTTCCAGTGCATTGGGGAGGAAGCTCACCGACAGCGTCACCAGCCCATTTACGGGGCTCGTCGTTGGATTTGCGCTCAGCGTGATCTGCGGGTCGGCGCCCGTGACGGTGACCTGCGTCGAAGCAGATTCTCCCGCGCAGTCGATTGTATAGGTAAAGGTGCCGGGTACCAGCTCCAAGTCACTAAACTGAGTGCCGGGGTTGTAGATAGGTTGCGGCCCTTCAGTCCCAGGTGAGTTGAGCGTGCAGGGAGTGAAGTTGCTATTCCAAGTGAACGTTACAGTACTGTTGACCGGAACGCTGGTCGCACTGGGGCTGATCGAGGTTGTCACCGCTTGCACCTGAGTCGAAGCTTGCGCTTGCACGATCTGAGTGCCGGATCCGCAAGTTATTCCGAAGGTGACTGCGCCGAGCTGAGACTCCGTCAGCATCTGATGACCTAGAGGCCCTGCCAAGGCCGCCGCCCAGCCATCGCCGCTCTCACCGCCCGTCGCCGTGCAGGGAAAGACATTCGAGCTCCAATTGATTTCCGTCGCAAACCCCTGCGGCCATGGGGAAGAAGGAGTCAAGGAGACGGCGGGCTGCGTCGTGTAATAAGTCACGGGAACCGACGTCTGGGCCTGGTTCTGCCCGCTCCCACAGGTCATCGTATAAATATAGGCGCCCGCAACTTGCTCGCTGTCGGCGGCCGATCCCGCGGGATACCCGGTTGCGAGTCCCAGCAGCACCGGACCGCGCCAGTTGCCGGGTCCTGCAAACGCCACGGTGCAAGGTCGGACATTCGATGACCATGTCAGCGTGGTCGACGAGTTGTAGGCGCCCGAATCGGTATAGATCTCGAGATTCGTGGGATTGGCCGTGAGACCTACCGCCGGTGCAGCCCCCACGAACGTCAGTGTGGTGCTCGTGCTGGCGGACTGACCTCCTCCGGAGCACGTGACAGTTAAGGTGTAGGTGCCGGCCACCGTCTCGGTCACCAAGGCCCCGCCGCCCTGGGGTGTTGTGGAGACCACGCCGGTGAAGCCGTCCCCCGGCACCCCGCCGCTACCCACGCAGTACCCACCCCCGGTCCACTGCAAAGTGACGGGTTGGCCGACACGCAAGTCATTTGCATCACCAACCATGCTCGATGCGAACGGAGGTACCACGGTCACCGTCACCCCACCGCTGCCAATCCGGCCACCCGCTCCGCAGGTGAGCGTGTAGGTGAATGTTCCAATCGTCGTCGCAACGACATCCTGCGAGCCGAAGCTCACCTTGCTGCCGGCCCAGCCATCCCCAGGTGCGCCGCCCGAGGCGGTGCAGGGCTGCCCGTTGACCCCCCACGTCAGCTGAAACGTGCCACCCGCTCCGATCTGTGTCGTGGGACCGTTGATCGAGACTACGACGGCTGAATACAGCCAGGTCACCGTGACGGCAGCACCCCCAAGTGACCGCCGGCCGTACAAGCGAGCGAGTACGTAACGTTTCCGCCGGCTTGCTCGGTCAGCTGCAAGCTGCCATTTACCGGTAGCGTTCCCGTCCAACCGTCCCCGCCGAGCCCGCCCAAAGCCGTGCAGGAACTCGATCCCGCGGCGCTCCAAGTGAGCGTAATCATTTGCCCCGTGATCACATTGCTGATGCCGGCGCTCGATGCAGTCAGCGACACCGCCAATGATGCGCCGCCATCCATGACCAGTTTTCCGGTGTGCGCGCTGTCGAGCACGGATTGCAGTGTCGTCGATCCGGTCGAACTGGTCGTGTCGGCAGTCGAATTCCAAACGCCGGCGAAAGAGGTGTACAAGGCCGTGACGGTGGGGGGACTCGGCGCCGGCAGTGGTGTAGCGGGACAGATGCCCGCCGTGTTCGGGCCGTTCACGAGGTCAGCGAGGGAACCGCTTCCGACAACGCGGTTGTTGGAGTCGAACAGGGCACCGCCCGAGGCACCGGCGCCGACGCTGCCCGCTTGGTTTACAACGCCCCAAAATGTCGATGGATAGCCAACCTTGAGCGTCGCTGCGGAAATATTGTCAGTGATTGCCTGTCCGTACCACTCGACGTATTGCTTATCGAATCCGAGCGCATGGTGTATCGAGTAGCCGTTGCTGAAGACGCCCCCCGTCGCGTCCCAACCTGCGTAATACGCGTCGGCGGCCGCCGGGAAATCGTATAGCCGAATGAGCCATGCGTCCTGCTGTTCGACCACGGTAACCGCGCCGGACTGGGTCACCGCATTGCCGTTGTAGATCGAGGCCAAAGTCTGGCCACAGGGGGTGACCGCATCCCAGTACACTGTGACCGACGCCGCGATCTGCGGAAGCCCCCCACCGAGCTCCCCGTTCTCGCAGTGGCGGGCCGTCAGCACATAAGGGGTGCCGTCGGACTGCGTGTCGTTGAGCAGGGTCCCGGTGCACTGATACTCGTTGTTGACGATGATCGCGACGGTAGCATTTGCAGGGCCCTGGTTTGCCGCCACTGCCTGGCACGAGTAATTGAGCGTGCAGCTACCCGACGACGTACTTTGACCAACCAGCTGGCGATAGTGCGGGTTGTCCGGGGTGGCATGGCCGAGACTTCGATAGCCCGCCTGAAAACTGTCGATCTCGAGGCGCACCCGCGAGCGCTCACTCTTTGCCACCGAGATCGAGACGGTAATCTCATCGCCGATCAAGGGGCGTGCCCAGAGCTCACCCAAGCGCGCTTCGCGAGCGCGATACGATACGCTGGACCGTGCTCCTCTCACCTCGAGGACCGCACTCGGAGGCAATTGTATGGTCGAGGCGTGGAAGGACATGGAGACGGCGGTTGCGATGCGTGCCGAGTACGTCCAGGTGCTCCTTCCACCGGCGTCCTGCCACTGGCCTTGACGGCCAATCGATACCTCGTGGGGGACGTTGACGGCGAAACGTACCGCGTAGGGTGCGGAGGCGTCGATGAGCGGATCGAGATCGACATTGACGATGTCGACCGAAGGCAGGGCGTACGCGTGGCTGCCAATACCTGCTGTCAGCAAAAGGGCGGCGAAAGGAGCCCGCGCCCAAAGATCAATGATCCTCATTCATCCTCCGTAACTTGGGGATCCTGCGGCGATGATGTACCGCTGAGTTCTTGGTGCGAGGTCAGCTCTCTTGTGAAGCGATTTAGAAAATAGGCGATCGAGTCGCCTAGGCGCCGCACTCCACGAGTTATTGTTGACGTCCAAGACGCTTGTATTTCTTTGTCGTCCAGAGCGACGCACTCCCTGAAACCGATCTTGAATCACTGCGATTCACTTTGCAACGGCGCCGCGCGGTGTACCGTTGGGTCAGCAGCGATTAGCCGAGGCCCTACTGACTGCAGGGGATTCACCGCCGTAGGGAGTCTTCGAGACGGAAGGGCGGCGCATCGGCTTACATATTCTTTGATCTACGCGAGCTGTATCAGCCAATCCTCTGGCTTCTCGCCGATGCCCCTGGCGCCGCAGTTGTAAATGAGAAGCGGAATGCTATTGTGCAACCATAATTAAGAAAGGTAGGGGGATGCTGAGTACGATGTCATGGACGACCCGGTCCCTGAGCGGCATAACCGCCGCTTTGCTCATCACGGGCTGCGGTGGCGGAGGCGGCGGATCGTCGACGGTCACTCCACCACCAAGCCCGACTGCCAGCCTGGTACTCAGCGCGGCGAACGTGACGGCAGCTGCAACTGCCATGCAACCGGCGCCGACGTCGGGCTTCGGTGTGGGTTTCTCAACTGCGGTAAAGTCGACCGAGTTCTACGTCAAGGGATCGTTCACTACCCACGGCATCGCTTCGATAGCGTCGACCGATACCACCGGCGACTTCACGATCCAGTTCAAATCGCCCGATTCACTCGGCCTGGGGACCTATAAGGACACAGTGACCATCGAGGGCTGCTATGACAGTGCCTGTTCGCAGCAGGTGCAGAACAGCCCGCAGACGATATCCGTCACTTACACCGTCACCCCTGGTCCAGGCACCCTCACAAGCCTAAGCCCGGCCACGGTACAGGCCGACGTCGCCTTTACGCTCATCGTCAACGGCAGCGGCTTCAACACGAACTCGGTAGCCATTTTCAACGGCAGTGCGATACCCACAACATTCGTATCGGCGACCAAGCTCACCGCGAGCGTGAGCGCGAGCACCATCGCTCAGCCCGGCCCGTATACCGTGGTGGTAGCGCCCTCTCTTGCAGGGGCGAGCAGTGCACTTTCAAACCAGCTCTTATTGTCGGTCTATGCGCTGCCTTCGATCACGGGACTCACGCCGAGCTCGGTCGTGGCCGGGTCACCCGGCTTCACGCTGACCGTGATGGGCAACAATTTTACACTGGACTCGGTCGTGCTGTTCAGCGGCGCGGCACTGCCCACGACGTGGGAGGGTAATAATCAGCTGACCGCTACGGTCACGACGGCTCAGGTCACGAATGCCGGTGCAGTCCCAATCACCGTTGCGACCAGCTCGGCGCCCGACGCGCTGGTATCGGCGCCGGCCTCGTTCACGGTCCAACCTCTGCCTGCACTGACCTCGAACTCCATCGATCCCAGCATTGCGACGGCCGGCGGCCCGGCGTTCGTGCTCACGGTGCTCGGCCAAGGCTTCGTCCCCTCGGCCGTAATCCAGTGGGATGGCGTCGCACTGCAGACGACGTATGTCTCAGAGCTGCAGCTGCAAGCGCAGGTTCCTGCAAGCCACATCGCATCGATAGGTACCGCTGCGATCACCGTACAGAACGCAATCGGCGCCGGTGGAACAACTGCACCAATGACGCTCAAGATCGCGGCCGCAGCACCGGACGCCGTGGCCTTGCAGGTCACGCCCGATCATGCCGGCGCAATTACCTTCAAGTCACTTTCATTCCCCACCGCGAGCACATGGAGCGTGAATGTGGGCGGTACCCCAAGTTACGCCCTCATTGCGGACGGGAAGGTGATCGTGGCGGCTGCCGTCAACAACGACATTACGCAACTCCTTGCTCTCGATCAGGTGACGGGAGCGACACTCTGGGGCCCGATACAGCTTACCGGTTACGTCAGTACGGCTTACGACGGAGGGAAGGTATTCGCTCTCAGCGGTTTCCTCGGCAGTGCGGGAACCATCCAGTCTTACGACATCGAATCCGGGACGCTTGATTGGACCATCACCCTTCCCAATCTGGGCAATTCAGGAGGTCTGACGGCTCTCAATGGGCTGATCTACACGGGCGGTGGCAACGGCCCGCTTCTCGCCCTGAGCGAGGGTGCAGGGAGCGTCGTCTGGAGTACAGCCTCACTCAACGGAGTCTATGGTGAGCCGGCGGTCACGAGCAGCGGGATTTATTTGTCCTATCTGTGCTCCACGTACGATTTCCAGCCGCTCACAGGGACCCAGATCTTTTACACCAACACCGGCTGCGAAGGCGGCGGCGGTCTTGCGCCGGTCGTGGCCAATGGCCTGGTTTACTCGCCGCAGGGGAATTCAAACGGCGGAGGTGCGGTCGTCGACGCGTCAAGCGGCACGCTCGTAGGCACCTATACATCCACCGGCGAGCCGGCGTTCAGCGCGACTTCCGGCTATTTCCTGCAGAGCGGCACCTTGAACGCACTGACCGGCAGCAACAACACGGTTCTCTGGAGCTTTACGGGCGACGGGACGCTTACGACCTCACCGATCGTCGTGAACCAGGCCGTAATCGTTGGATCGTCCAGCGGGAATGTGTATGCGCTGAATGCGACCACCGGCCAACAGTTGTGGGCGGTCAATGCGGGCGGAGCGATTCAGTCGGAAAACAACTCGATACTTGCGGCAGGCGACGGCCTCCTCATCGTACCTGCGGGGAATCAGGTCGTGGCGTATACGCTTTCCACGAATCCGTGAGGGAGACCGTGAGGCGCGATGGCGTGCGGAGCTCGTCGCGGCTCACCGGTGAGCCTTCGCTCCGCGCCTTACGGGTCGAGGCGCTGATACTGTCATTCCTTTCGTCCCTCGTCGCCATCAATGGATCGCACGCGGCAGGCGACCCACCAGCGAGCTCGCTGCACAACACAATTCGGAATACGACGTTCGAAGTCGTGCTAAAAAAACCTGAGATTGATCCGATCACCTACGAGAAGACGCTTCCGACGGAGCTCCTTCCTTACGCTGAACGCACGGATCGATTCCGCTCGATCGGCACGGCATTCGCGTTGGGCCACAACACCTACGTCACGGCCGCCCACGTCATCGTCGCGGGCATCGACAGTCAATACGGACCTCCTTCGCTGCGCACTACGTCGGGATCGATCCTGGCTATCGACAAGATACTCAAGTTCTCAGCTCACGAAGACTTCGTCGTGTTCTCTCTGGTGCATGACCCCGAGCCACCCGTGCTGACGATTGTGCGGGACCCAAAAATCGATGCCCCAGTGCTCGCCGTCGGCAATGCCCTCGGTGAAGGCATCGTGGTCCGCGACGGCCTTTTCACCTCGGAGACGCCTGAAGAAAAAGATGGACAGTGGAAGTGGATCCGGTTCTCCGCCGCCGCGTCTCCGGGCAACAGTGGAGGGCCTTTGCTCGATTCCGACGGTCAGGTGATCGGCGTCATCGTGGGTAAGTCCGAGAATGAAAACCTCAATTACGCCCTACCGATCGCTCGGGTATTAGACGCGCCGGACCATGCCGCGCGCTTTGACGCGCGCGAAATGGTGACATTGCCGTTCATTCACGGCGAAGTCACGAATGCCTACGTCGATCAATTTGCACTACCGCTTCAATGGCAAGAATTCGCCGACGCTTATCAGCACCTCAAGGCTCATCACGACGACGAGGGTCGTGAGCGGTTTCTCAAGGCGTACGCAAGCAAGCTTTTTCCGAAGGGACCAGGATCCGAGGCGCTACTGTACAGCTCGGACCCCCGCGGTTATCGCCCGACAATGATAGCCGAGCGATCCGACGGAAGTTGGGGTGCTGATTCCGTCGAATACTCCTCCGCCGATCTTCCAGATGATGGTTCTGTCGCAGTATCGGATGGAGACGGCGCAGTGCTTCTGAAGCTCGACCGAGGTAGGCGGGCTTCCGATGATGCGTTTTATGTTGACTCCAAGACCTTCATGGATCTTGCGTTGAAGGGCCTGAACTTGCGCCGTCAGGTCGCCTCCGCCGAAGTTCGAATTACGTCGCTGGGTGCAGCCGTCAGTGACGCGATTCAAGTCGATGGTTACGGCCGCAGGTGGCAGCAGCGCGTTTGGCGAATACCCTATCGGGATCGGTACGTGGTCGCGGTGCTGCTGCCAACGCCCAACGGTTACGTGGCAGTCATCCAATATGCTCCGTCCAGCGAGCTCGAGCGATCGCAAAAGCTCGCGATGCTCCTGGCGAACCAAGTCGATGTGTCGTTGTTTGGCACGCTCGCGCAATGGGAGGCCTACTTGCACAGGCGATCGCTGCTCCCAGCGTCCCTAGCCGATCTGAAGATCGAGAAAAAGCCACATTGGACGCTGGAGTCGTCGAAGTTCCAATTCAGCGTACCTCCTGGAGTGATTTTGGTCGATGACAACAGCATGCTCGGCGTAACGATGCAGTTTGTGACCGAAGGGCCGCGCGTCGCTTGGATCCCGACGGGCGCAACGTGGATTCGCGATGAACGGCACTCAGCAAGCGTTACCCTATGGCGCCAGCCGCAGCCGCCTACCACCGCAAGGACAGAGCTGCGCAACGCGTTCGAACAGATGCATGAGGCACACGCGCCGTATGACGGCACAATGGTTCGCGAGTCCGCCGACACCTACTCGGTCTCGACGGTGCTCGGTGTACCCGGAGAGCAAGTCGGCAAGCTGTCGTCCGACGTGCTCTACGGCTTTACCCTCCGGATGGACGGACCACCCGATTTCGGAGCGGCGGCGCGAGCATTGTCCGAGGGTGTCGCAGCCACTCGGATTCTGGAGCGCGGCCATGGCGCGGAGCCGACGGTCGCGCGGCCGATTCCCGGCGAATGTTTTACGTCCTTCGATGCCGCCGATGCGACGCTGTTGGGTTGGACTCATGGTGTCGATGAAGCTTACGGGAAAGATGTTCGCGGCCGTTTGATCAGCGACGACTGGGCGGATTATCTTATCTCGCTCCGGCGACACTCTGATGGAAAGGGTACCTTCACAGAGACGGCGCAGGCAGCGCATAACCTGGTACACGAACAATGGGACCGGCGGGCCAGGGCCCTATGCGATTATTGGCAGCATTCGGCGTCGAGCGTCGCGCACAATCGCGATGTCTGGAGAGACTTTCTCGCCATGAACTCCCTGCCAGAAGCGACTCCTCACGACCCTGCCACCCTGGAGGCGGAACGGCGACTCTTCGACGCCTTCGATCAAAGAGAGCCCGGGCCGGACTGGTCCACGCTGGCGCTCGCGCTCTCGCGCGCTTATGTGGACGAGAGACACGCGGCGGCAGCGCGGCTCAGTAATCGTCCTTCCGCGATCAATTATCACGCACGCGAGTCAGAGTGTCCGGCGCGCGTTGCACACGGTTACGGAGGATCACGTCCGGAGGTGGCCGATCGCAGCAGGTCACTGGCGGACTTCTATCCCGCGGAGCTCAGGCGCGGGGGAACGGAGGGAGATGTAGTGCTATCGATTCGAGTGAATGCATCCGGGTGTGCAACGCACTCCGGTATCGCGGTTTCGTCCGGCATACCCGATCTCGATCACGCGGCCCTGCAATGGTATGAATCGGCCAGTTTTCTACCGGCCGAGCAGAATGGACGAACGATCGATACCGCGACGCTGCTCGACGTAAAATTCCGCCTTGATGAATTGGAATCGCACCATACGGTGCAGCAGGAATCCGATCGCGCCGACGAGGGGGGCCGAGAAGGTTCGCCGGTCGAGAGCCGTCTAACCCTGGACCACGCCATCTCGTTTTCGAAGATACCGGGGTACCCCGCAGCGTCTGCTACGACGGCTGAAGGCGTCGGTGTCTTTCAGGCGCTGATGCGCGACCAATGCTCGGATTCTGCCGCACTGAACTCGGACACGGGAATCCGTGCGCTCCTCCGGCGAGACGGCTATTCGAGCCCAGTCATCCGCGCCGTAGGCTGCGTCGAACACGACCGTCCGGTGCATCTTCTGGTGGAATCGGATCCCGTCAAAGGCAACATCGGGATGGAGGGCGGCTCGGTGGCTGCGCCGCTGCCTGACGTTGCGCGAATGGCTTCATCTTTCATTGCCCACATCGAGGCGGGCATGCCGGGGGCAATCGGCAAGAATGGAACGCCGTTCCATCTGATAGTGCGATATGAGATCAAGTTACCAGACGGTTATTCCGCCGATTCGCCCCAAGCTCCCCGTAAGATTGACCTCGGCCCTGCGACGCTTGAGCAGCGGGTCGAGCAACAAGCAGATGGCCGCGTGATATTGATCGCGGAGTTTCGAAGCCCGCAGGGCGCTTATGCGGCGGCTGAGCGCTCCGCCATCGGCGAGGGTCTTCAGCGTGTCGCGCTGGAGCGCGCGTCGATGCTCTTCACGTTCGGACCACAGAGGGAGCTCAAAAGTGGTGCAGAGCGCCAGTCGCTGGCGACGTACCGCAACATCTTGCGCGCTTCGCCGCAGAACCCGTACCTGCATGCGTCATATGCTTTTGGTCTCGATCGGCTCTGCCTGCCGGAGGAGTCGAAAGCCGAGCTGAATCGCGCTATACAACTCGACAACAGCTATGCGTACGCCCACTACGCGCTCGGATGGCAGCTGATGATGGATCCTTTTTGCCGTGCTCGAGCGCCGCCCTTCGATTACGCCGGCGCGGAACGTGAGCTTCGGGAATCCATCCGCCTCGATCCCGAAAGTCCCGAATACCGATTTGCGCTGGCGCAGCTTCTGGAACACGACGAGCGTGGGGTGCGTTTTGGAGTCGACGCTCGACTCGCGGAGTCCGAGAAGGAATTCGAGGGGCTCCGCAAGCTCGCCAACTATGGTGGTGAGCACGACGATGAGATCCTCGACGTCCTTCTGCACTTAGGTCGTCATGAGCAACTGCACGCGCTGATCGCGGCTCTGCCATCGGCCTCCACGCGTCAACCAATGTCGCTGGCATCAACCGCCCTCGAAAAGGGTGCGGGGGCGGCGATCGCTGCCGCGAAAGCGCTCGCGGTGGACGAGAGCGGCGCAAGGCAACTGTTGGCGCACGCAACGGAGTGGCTTGAGAACGAACGGTACTATTCTCAGGCCGCGGCGCTTCTCGAAGCGACCGAAGCCAATTTTGGGGAGTCCCCTGAGCGAGACGCTCGACTTACATTGCTCAAACACGCGCAACATCACGAGGATCTCACTTTCACGCCGTCGGACCCCCGCGCACCAGTCGAGCGCGCACTCGAGCTCTTGCTTGGACGCACGATCGATATAGGGCAGATCGGGGCTCAAATGAGCCCGACCCTTCAGCAAAAGCTGTCAGCCGAGGAGTTCGCGCGCGCAATGTATTGGGTTGGCGCGGAGGCACGCCAGCAGGCGCAGAGGGGTCAGCCCGCAGATCGCTTGATCGATCTCTCACTTGCGCGGCTGAGCTTTGGCGTAGAGGGAAGCGACGATAAGGGTTACCAGATTCGAGTCTCCGGGATTGGCACAGGGCCCATGTCATTCTTCGTGGCTCGCGAGCAGGGATTGCACATCCTTGCGACACAATGGAGCCTGGCGCCGATCGGCAGTTTGGTGCTCGATTTACTCGACGCTCATCGTATTGATTTGGCCCGAGAATGGCTCGATCGGGCGCGCGAGTGCATCGAAGAGCCGCGTGTCAATTCCCTCGAAAATCGGGCATTCGCGCGTCTATGGTCTCGAGGACAACAAGCTTCGGAGGACGAGATGCGTATCGCGGCCGCCGCGCTTGCCGCGACCCGTCAACCTCTGAACCGTGAGATCCGGATTCTGGAAAAGGCGTACGCTGAGTCGAGCGGTAAGCCTCGGGAGACGCTCGGCGCTGCGCTCGCCGTAGGATATGTGCGCGATTCCCGGTGGGGCGAAGCAGCTCCCCTGTTTGCCGAGCAATTGCAGGCTGACCCAAGCTGGAATGAGGCGCTTGATGCGCTTGTCACCTCGAAAATTGAGATGGGCGAGTTCGACGCGGCAGACCGGGCCATTGCAGACTCGAAGCTGGGAGCGGCGGATGCGCACGCATTGCGCTTACGAGCCGAGGTCGCTTTTGGGCGGCATGATGTTGCGAAAGCGCGTCGACTGTTGGGCGAGCTCGTAGATTCCGGACGCGCAACGAACCCCGACCGAAATTCACTCGGATGGATCGCCGTCGCGGAGGAATCTCCCGACCCGAAGGCGCTCGACGTCGAGCGCGACCTGGTTACCAACTTGTCGGGGGGCGTGCCAGCGGCGACCCATACGCTCGCCTGTCTCTATGCGATCAATGGCCGAGGAGCGGAAGCTCGTGACCTCCTGCGCCGGCTCGTGACGGCCTACGGCGGCACCATGAGGCCGTCTTCGGCGCAGCTTCTGCAAGGCCTCCTGGCGGAAAGCTATGGAGAACTGGCTCTGGCGCGCCGATTCTTTGAGGCGGCGAGTCATGACCCGGAAGAGAAGTTAGCGTTTGGCTCACCCTTCATGGCAAAGATGCGTCTCGAGCTCCTCGATCGCGGCGGCGACTCCCGGAAGGCGGATGACCGATAGGGTGAGAGCGGAAATTGTGTGAGGATTGAACGACTTGGCGTTGTTGTGTGGGTCGGCGGCTTCACAATAAACGGCTGATGATGCTCACGAACATGAACACGCCCGCGGCGGACATGATCAGCGCCATGACGAACACTGGCCGGAAGACGCTGATGTATTTCTCTTTCATCAGCTCTTTGCGCGTCTGCCAGTACTCGACGGTACCCATCACGATGGCAATGGTGCCCAGCGCAGTGAGAAAGAGGCCCACATTGCGCGGGCTGTGTTCTCTGCGCAGGGCTTCCCCGTGCTCTTCCAGAAGCCTCGCTGCCTCTTGGAGAAGCTTGTAGATCGTGAACCCGAAACTGATCAGGGAAAGACCGGTCCTGATCCACGCCATCATCGAACGGTCGGCCGCCATGATCGTGCGACGGATCGCGAGGTCGGTTCGCTCCGCCGCCAGCTCGTTGGCGGTCGGCATGGGCTGCACCACTTCATCGCTCCGTCGGGGAGCCGTATCACGAGCCTCAAATGTGGACATCGGTCACCTCGATTAGAACAGGTGTGAGGTGACGCTCACTACACGCCGCGTATCGGAAACAAGCAATGCGCCTTTGGCTGCATGGACGCGTGGGGCGGTGCCGAAACGTCCTATGGATCTGCGGCGCGCGCGAACGCCGGGAGCGCCAGGCCGCAAATCTGCAAGCCCCGTGGATCGGATTTAACCGCGTGACAGCGTATCGAGAATCCGGTTGTCCAGCCATTGGCCTCAGTACCTACTTGGCAGGCCTGCGCTTGGTGCCCTCCCCAATGTCCAATATCCAAATCGCGCGAATGAGCCGACAAGGGGACAACTTTATCCGGTGGGTTGACCTTGATTGCAGTAGTCGACGACGAGGAATCGGTTCGCAAAGCGTTGGTCCGTGTGCTGCAGGCAGCGGGCTTTAGCGCGCGCGCGTTCGCCTCGGGCACCGAATTCCTAAACTCCTGGCATTTCGCCCGGCCCGATTGCCTGGTGCTCGACCTGCAGATGCCGGGTTTGTCGGGCGTGGAAGTCCAGCAATCTTTGAAAACAGCGGGTGCAAATTTTCCGATCGTCATCATCACCGCCCACGACTCGCCGACGCTGCGCGAGGAGTGCATCAGTGCGGGCGCCGTCGAATATCTTTGCAAGCCGCTCGACATTCAGGCTCTAATACAAGCGGTGTCGCGGTTCTCACATTTGGCGCGTTGAAGCTCCCGCGAGCGGCGAGCGGTCGCGCTGCGGTTGCCTCGGCGTAAGAGCGGAGATCCCCTATGAAACGATTCAAACACGAGGGCGAATTGTTCAAGGCCGCGCTGCTTGCGGGCGTTCAGTACGCGGAGGGCCGAAAGGCGGTCGAGTTCGAGCCGACCGATTCGGCAAGCAGCAAAGCGCTCTACGTCTATCGGTTGCTCGTACACGACAAGGTCATTTCGCCCATGCCCGAAGAGCAGGTCGCAGAGAAGACCATTCGCCACCGCCTCGCGGCGTGGTATGCGCATCAGCTCCCGGCGGGACATCCACTATTGGAGTAGTGGATGAATGGCGGCAAAATTCAGCGCGACGGTCTTTGAAGGTCCAGCCGATGTCCAGGCTCCGTGTGCAAAGCTTCGGCATCTCCATCGATGGTTATGGAGCCGGTCCCGACCAGAGCGTCGACCATCCTCTGGGTGTGGGCGGCGCCGCGCTGCACGAATGGATGTTCTCGACCAAAACGTTCCGGACGATGTCAGGCGGCGCGGCGGGAGCCACTGGCGTGGACGATGATTTCGTCGCACGCGGATTTTCGAACATCGGCGCGTGGATCCTGGGTCGCAACATGTTCGGGCCGATCCGTGGCGATTGGCCCGACGACAAATGGAAGGGTTGGTGGGGCGATGAGCCGCCATTTCGGGCGCCGGTCTTCGTGCTTACCCATCATCCGCGCGACTCATTCACGATGGCGGGCGGCACGACATTTCACTTTGTCACCGACGGCATCCAAGCGGCCCTTGAAAGGGCCCGCCAGGAGGCCGGCGGGCTGGATATCCGGTTGGGGGGCGGTGTCGCCACGATTCAGCAATACCTTCGAGCGGGCCTGGTGGACGAGATGCATCTGGCCGTCGCACCGGCCGTTCTTGGATCGGGTGAGAGCCTGTTTGCGGGGCTGGATCTCGCGGCGCTGGGCTATCGCTGCAGCGAGCACGTGCCGACGGCGAATGCCACGCACGTCGTTCTCACCCGTAGGCGTCGAGACGCCGAGCTATCGCCTTCAGGCGATGTTCATTGCCTCACCATGAAGTAGCGTGAGTCCCGTTGCGTCCAGGTTCCCTGCACCGGGGTCGCCTCGCACGAGTAGTCGGCCGCGACATTCGTCTCCGCCGACTTGAGTGCCTCTCTGCACTGCTCCAAGCTCGGATACGCACCGACCGTCTGAGCTCCGCCGGCGTGGAGCTGAGCCACCAGAATGAACACCATGGACTTCATGCGTTCACCTCCAGCGCTTCGACCGATGGTCGAGCGCGAGTTTGGCAAAACAGCGCGGCGCTGCGCCGCGATCTTGGACATGTGCAACCGCCATCCGATGCCGGGGGCCGCATGAAATGAAATAGACGAAATGTCCATCCAGCTGGACCGCGATCGCTTGAGCATGTAGCACTCCTCGCCCGATGCACCTAAGAGAAAGATCCTCGAACGATGCTCGTGGGTTCTTCAATTCGCGGCAACGGGGCTGGCGCAAAAGCACGCGGCGCGTCGCAGGTTCGAACTCGTTATGTCAGCCGAGCCCCGAATTAAGTAACGGGTGGCATTGCAACAACTGGGACTTCGTCGCAGATCCGCGCACCGATCCTTGCCAGCGGCGGCGGTTCCAATGGCGCAAAACCGCTGGGGTTCAGTGCCCGGCCTGCTCGAGCAGCGGCACGACGGCCGCGAGATTCGCCGCGAGGGCCGGGTTGAGGCCGTGACGCTGCACGATATAGGCGGGGTCGTTATAAGCAATCCAAGTCTTGCCGGCGGCGTCTTCCCAGACGAGCGCCTTGAGCGGCAAATCCAACCCGGCGGCCGGCTCGGCCATCATGAGCGGCGTACCCGCCTTCGGATTTCCGAAAATCAGCAGCTGCTCGGGGCGCATCGTCAGGCCGGCCTTGGCGGCGTCGCCGCTGAAATCGATTCTGGCGAACACCAGAATCGCTCGCTCCAGGAGCAGCCCTGCCAACCGATCGACGGTATCGGCCACGGAATGGCGGGACGCGATTCGAACAACGCCTGCGGCTGCGGTGGCGGTCATGAGGAAGCTCCCAATGGATATGACGATGCGGGGGCTACGCGAGCAGCCAGCCGCGCTGGAGGGTCAATATAATCCGATTGCCGATCGGAGGTGAATCCCGCGGGCCGATCGCAATGGACCGCGCTTTCTCGCTGCACTGCATAAATACCGCATCCCGATCGGGAGTTGCCGTGCAAAAAAAGGCTAAACTTACCACCGTCCCGATGGGCGGAGAGGGCAGTCAAATCGTCTCTTAGAACCTAAAAAATGGGGGGGGTTTGTCACCATGCGGCTTCTGACACGAAGAATAGGCCAGTCTTTGGTCATCGGCGCTGCCGTGAGAGTTACCGTGAAGGCGATACGCGGCAACCGGGTGAGATTGTCGGTCGAAGTTCCGGAGGGTGTGGTCGTATCCCGCAAAGAAGTGATCGAGGAGTTGAGCGAGGCCGCGGCGCAAGCACTCGACACGGTCGAAAACCGGCACCACTGAGAGGGACCGGCCGGGCAAAGTCCGCGCCCCGCAGGGTGCGCCGGGCTTCGGTTATAATCCGTCCGCGAGGTGACCCATGAGCGACTCTTTATTTGAAATTCCGGTGAACAAAATCGACGGACGACCGACGACCCTCGATACGTATCGCGGACAGGTGTTGCTGATCGTCAATGTGGCGTCGAAGTGCGGCCTGACACCGCAATACACGCAGCTCGAGAAGCTCTATCAAGCCAAGCACGGATCGGGTTTCGAGATTCTTGCGTTTCCGGCGAACAACTTCATGGGCCAGGAGCCGGGGAGCGATGCGGAAATCGCAAGCTTCTGCTCCACCCAATACGACGTGCACTTTCCGCTGTTCAGCAAGATCAGCGTCAAGGGCTCCGATCGTCATCCCCTGTATGGCTTTCTCACCCACGCACGGCCGGAGGCGCTCGGCGAGGGGCCCATGAGAAAGCGCCTCGCCGACTACGGCATCAAGACCGATGGGGGCGAAGAAGTTCTGTGGAACTTCGAGAAGTTCCTGATCGGCCGTGATGGTTCGGTCGCCGCGAGGTTTGCGCCCGACGTGGCACCGGACGACCCGCGCCTCGCTGCCGCGATCGATCGCGAACTCGCCAAAACCGCCTGAGGTGACTCCGGTCGGTTCGCGCGATCAGTGCGCGAGCCATTCGATCGTCATGGTCATGCGCCTCGCTTGTCCGGGCGGCACGAGGAATACGCCCGGCTTTTCCGTGAAATCTCCGGCAAAGCCTTCGGGATCGGCGATGCCGTGCCAGGGCTCCAGACAAATGAAACCGGCGTGCCGCGGTTTCGTCCAGACACCGAAATACGGCGTGTCCGCAAAGCACACGCGGATGCGAGGCGCATTCGCCGCGCCGTAGGTGACGGATCGGCTCGACAAGGCGTCGAAAATCACGACGTCATCCTGAAACAGCGCGTCGTCGAGCGCGAGGCGGCGGCCGGTCACGGGTGTCGCATGGCGCTCCGGCGTCAACAACCCCTCCGCATTCAAGCGCCGGATGGGCGCAGGCTCGTCCTTCTCGAATTCGACGAAATGCGCTTCTCGAGGTTGTCCGTACGGCAGCGGCCAACGAAATGCAGGGTGGTAGCCAAAGCTCGCGGGCATCCCTTGATCGCCCGTGTTACGCACCTGCGCCTGTACCGAAAGTCTCGTCTCTTGAATCTCAAAATGCACCTGCAGCTCGAAACGGAACGGGTATACCCGCCGGGTGCTCTCATCGCAGGGTAAGCGGAAGGTCGCCGAAGCGGGCGTTGAGGCGATGGGCTCGAAGGCCATGTTGCGCGCGAACCCGTGCCGCGCTAGCGCGTAGCGCTGCGGGCCGAGCCGATAGGAGCCGCCGGCGAGCGCGCCGACGATCGGGAACAGTAGTGGGGCACGCCCGCTCCAGACCGCCGGGTCGCCGCCCCACAACAGATCGCGCCCTTCGGCGTCCCTGAGCTCGCAGAGCTGCGCACCGAGCGGGTCGACCCGGGCGCAGAGCGCCTTCGATCCGAAGGCGAGCCCACACGCTTCATCTACCATGTTCACCGCCTCCGGCCGCGCATCCTTCCTTGTTGCATGTTAAACCTTTTCCCCGCGCGCTCTGCACGGCGCCGCTCAGCGTCCGGCGAACGCCGGCAGGTGCCGCGGTGCCGGCGGTGCCTTGCGAGTGCGGCGTTCCGGGTGCATGCTTTCCTCAAAGAAGATGCAGGCAGGATCAATGAGAGAGTCGCGGAGGCCGCCGGCGCTCGAGGCGCAGATCGCGACGTTGAGAAGCGCGGGGTTCGTCGTGCTGCCCAAATTCGTCCCTGACGACACTCTCGCCGAGCTACGGCGCGTCGCGCAGCGCGAGCTCGCCGCCCGCGTGCCGCCGTTCGAGCTCGAAGCCGATCTCAAATATCCCGGCGCACCGTCCTCGCACGATGCCGCGGGCGGGGAGACGGTGCGCCGGCTCCTCGATGCGTACGACCGGGACACGGTGTTCGCGCGCCGCGCCACCGCGCCGGTGCTGCAAGAGTGGATGCGGGTGTATTTTGGCGAGGACGTCCTGATGTCTCGCGCTCACCACAACTGTGTGATGACGAAGCATCCCCGATTCGGCAGCATGACCGGCTGGCATCGCGACATTCGCTACTGGTCATTCGAGCGCGAGGACCTCGTGTCGGTATGGATGGCGCTCGGTGAGGAGACGGTCGACAACGGGGGACTCTGGTTCGTGCCCGGCTCGCATACGATGGCGTTCGGTGCGGATCGGTTCGATACCGCTAAATTCTTTCGGATCGACCGCGCGAATAATGCCGAGCTCGTGCGCTCGGCCATATCGCCCCGACTCGCGCCGGGTGATGCCGTCTTCTTTCACTGCAATGTGCTGCACTCGGCCGGGATGAACCTGAGCGATGCCGTGAAGCTCTCGCTCGTGTTCACCTATCATGGTCGAAGCAATGCGCCGAAGCCGGGTACCCGGTCGGCTTCGAAAGAGGAAGTGCCGCTGGCCCCTCAGCAATGAATCGGGTTTCCGACTCAGCGGTTGCCGACTCAGCGCGCCCAGTGCCCGGGTGCCATGCGCCATCCACCGCCGGCGCGGACCCAGGTATACGGCACCCAGTGATAACCCGCCCGTCCCGGACCCCAGTGGCCCGCGACCCAGACATGCCGGCCGCCGACCCAGTCCCAGTAGCCGCCAAACCAAATGTAGCCCGGCGCAGGGGCGACGCCATACACCTCGACCCGCGGCGCGGGCGGCGCGACCGTGATCACGGCGCCGCCATAGGGTCCCGGCGCCGGAGCCACCACGCATCCGCCGAGGAGCGCCGCCGCGACCAGCATGCCGCCGGCCTTTGCCTTGAATCCTCGTACTGAATTCATGTCGTCTCTCCCTCCCAAATGGGGTAAAGCTATTAACGCACGGCCCAATAATCGGATGACGTGACCGCGGGCACACTACCCATGCGCATGGCAAAACTGCGGGTGGTGCGAAGGTGCGCTCGATTTGCCATGATGCAGCTCTCATGACAGGCGTATCGAAATGAATCGAATCTCGCGCAACCGCTTCCTCTGCGTTCTAGCCTGCGCGGCTGCCCTCGCGCCCTGGGCCGCGGGTGGGCGGACGCCGAAAGAAACCGCCTCCGACTTCGCTCTTTACACCGGACGCGGAGCCCTCCGGCAGATCGTGCAGATGCGGTGCGTTCTCAACTGGAAGCAGAATCACGATCCGGCCCCGTGCGAGCGTGTGTTTCTCGCAGATCCCAACGGAAGCGATTCCGGCTACGCGATTCTCCAGCATCCGAGCGGCGGCGCACACTATCTTCTGGTGCCCACGCAAACCATGGCGGGCGTCGAGACCAGCGAACTGCTCGATCGGGATGCGCCCAATTATTTCGCGGAGGCATGGCACGCACGCGATCTGCTGTCGAAGTTCATCGGCCATGCCGTGCCGCGGACCGACATCGGACTGGTGGTGAATACGGCGCAAACCCGCGCCTACGATCAATTTCACATCCACATCGAGTGCTTACGGCGGGATGTGGCCGACGCGTTGCGCGCGGCGTCCTCGCGCATATCGGACGTCTGGTCCCCCATTACCGTCGTCGGGTCGACCTTTCAGGCGTTGCGCATCACGAGCGACTCGCTCGACGGCTCGAATCTGTACGAGACCGTGGCGACGATCGCGCCCGGTGCCGCACAGCGTTTGCGCGATTACACGGTGGTGGTCGTCGGCGCCCAGTTTTCCGCGGGGCCCGGGTTCATCGTGCTCACGGGCACGGGACTCACCGGAGAGTTCCTCTTGGATTCGACCTGCGAGGTGGCCGGCGGCGGCGGCTGAGGGCCCGTCGATCCGCTCAGGCCTTCGGTTCGACCAGCACCTGAACCCAGAAGAGTCCGCGCTTCGCGCGTGCGGCTGCATAGGCGATGCCCATCTGGGCAAATCGCGGGTCCATGATGTTTTCACAATGCCCCGGGCTGTCCAGCCATCCCTGCACCACCTCTTCGGCCGTCAGCGGACCGAAGGCGATGTTCTCGCCGACGAGCTTCTCGTGGTAGCCGACGGCGCGTACCCGGTCGGCGGGTGTGTGTCCTGCAAGATCCTCGTGCTCGAAGTAGTTGTGCTCCGCCATGTCGCTCGCATGTCCGAGAGCCACGCCGTCGAGCGTTCCATCGAGCGTCACCGGAGGCGCCGCCGCGAACGAGCGTGCACCGCAACGCCGCGGATGCGACCGGGCCTCGTTCACGAGCTCGAGCGCGCGCGCGGCAAGCCGCGGAGAGTCCGTGCTCGACGGCACCACGTATTTGTAGCCGAGCACGAGCCAGGCGTCCGCGCCGTGGATGTACAGACCGACGTCGTGCATCCGGGGGTTGGTCACGGTCACGCAGCTCGAACGGCGCAGCTCGAGGATCACCGAGGAGTCGGCACCGGTCACATGCAATCCCGCGACTTTCTCGGCGCGATAGCCGCTGCGCTCGGTCGCCTGACCGAGCGACAGCCCGGCAGCCCAATCACGAGCCGCGCGGTCCAAAGCGGTGTCGCGCTCCAGCGAGCGCGCGGGCGGAAGGGTGCCGCCGCAGCCCCCTTCCCGTAAGGCTTGCACGGCGTGTAGCGGATCGAAGGCCGCAGGCCGGGGCGCCGATGGAACGGCCGCAGCGGCGAGTGCCATGAGCGCTCCCAGGCTCAAGGCCTGGATGCACGCGCGCGATCGCAGTGGCATGTGTTCTGTCAAGGGAAAGACACCTCGTCTCAGCTCGACCGACGGTAATGCAGAAAACGGACGATCGCCATGCCGGATGACCGGCGGGAGCGGAAGCCGGTCACAATTTTGGACGACGCGCGGTCTAAATGACGGGCTTCGCGAGCGCTTCGATGAGCTCGCAGGCTCGAGCGAGGGCATCGGCGGAGCTTACCCGTGCCGAGTACTCCCGACAGCGTTGCCGCATCGGCCCATCGTCGATGAGCGAGCGCAGCGCCCCGGCGGCTCGCGCGGCGCGATAACGCGTCTGCGGAATGCTTTTGCCGAGGCCGAGCTGCTCGAGCCGCCAGCCATTGTCGAACTGATCGTGGCCGTTCGGCACCGCGAGGTGCGGGATTCCCGCATTGATCGCCTGGGCGATCGTGCCGATCCCGCCGTGATGGACCAGCACGGCCGCTTGCGGCAGAACCTCGCTGAAGGGCAGATAGCCAAACCCCTTCACTCCGGACGGCAGATCGCTCGGGAGCTGCTCGGGGAAATTCGTGACCAGCATGGCGCGCGCGCCAAGCCTGCGCACGGCCTCGACCGATTCGGCGAAAAAGCGATGCGACTGCGCGGCCGCCGATCCCGGCGTAAAGATGATCGGCGGCGGCCCCGCCTGCAGAAACTCCCGCGCCTCGCTCGATGCGCCGGGCGCGCTTGCGCCATAGCCCCCGTCCCAGAGCGGAAATCCGACGAGATGCGTGTGGGGAGGCCAATCGGCCTGGGGCGCCGCGAACCAGGCGGGGAAAAAGCCGATGACGCACTGGGGTGAGTGAATCCAGCGCTCGAGCACCCGCCGCACCGGTGCGAGCTCGAGGCGGCGGCGGAACTCATTCAACGGCGGGGCGAGGACGCGATCAATGGCAGCCCAGTCGATGAAACGAAACAGCGCGCTCTTGAACCACATCGGCTGGCGCGCCGAGATGCGCAGGCCGCCGAACTTGCCGCTGTCGATGAGACTGCGGATGACGGTGGGCTGCAGGTGGATCGAGGCGCTGGGTATGCCCAGCCGCTCTTGCGCGACACGCGCGCCGAAGGAAATGCTGGAGGCGGCCACCACGGTATCGGCACCGGCATGCGACTCGATCAGGCGGTAGACCGGCTCGATCGAGGGCAGGATTGCATGCCGCGCGACGGCCTCGAACCCTCTGCGCGAGTGCCAAAGATCCGGGTCGGCGATCGCGCGCTCGACGTCGGCGAGGTTTCCCACCGCAAGGAACTCGAGTCCGCGCGCTTCGATCGCAGGTTGAAAATAGGGATTGGTGAGGACGGTGGCACGGTGTCCTCGCGCCTTGAGGGCGAGGCCCAAGGCGATGAACGGATGGATGTCGCCTGAGCTGCCGACGGTCGGCAACAGCACGTTCAACACTCTTCGAGGCGAGGGGGCCGGGATCACGAGGCTATCGGGAGTCTTCCATCGCGAGGAGCGCCGGCGTGCGCCAGCCGCTCCGGCGCCCCCAGAAATAAAACGCAAGCGCCACCAAGGCGACGCACAATTGATCCCAACCGTATTTCAATAGTCCGCGTCCGCCGAATTCCTCGCTCCCCACCCACGACAGCGCGACCAGCGCGGCGAAGTAGGCGATCATCCACCAGGCACCGGCAAGGTGCCGCCGGAAATCCCGCCAGCCCACCCGGGCTTGTGAGTGCAGATAGATGGGCAGCGGCAGGATCAGGAGCAGCATGATCTCGCCGGTGTGCGGCCAACGCGCCCAGTACAGCATGAGCGTCGCCAGTACGAAGGCGGTGGGCGCGAGAATCGCCAGACCCGGCATGCGCAGCGGACGCGGGAATCCCGGCGCCGTCCGGCGCAGGACCGCAACGCTCACGGGCACGATCAGATACGTGATGATGGTCGCGACCGAGATGACCTCGGCGAGCTTGCCCCAGCCCCGGTAGAAAAAGAGGAACGTGAACGACACGAGCAGATTGAACCACATCGCGGGACGCGGAATGCCGAAGCGGGGGTGAACCCGTCCGAAGACGTCCGGCAAAGAGCCGCTGCGCGCCATGGCGTAAATCATGCGCGCCGTGGTCGCGGTATAGGTCGTGCCCGTGCCGCTCGGGCTCACGAACGCATCCGCATACAGGAGCAGCGCGAGCCAGTTCAAGTTGAGCGCGAGCGCAAGCTGCGCAAAGGGCGAGCTGTACTCGAGAGCGGCCCACCCCTCGCCCAGGTGCTCGGGAGCGACGGCGCCGAGGAAGGCGATCTGCAGCAAAAGGTACACCACCGTGCTCAACAGGAGCGAGCCGAAGATCGCGATGGGAATGCTCCGTCCCGGGTTGTGCGCCTCGCCGGCGAGATTCACGGGACTCTGGAATCCGTTGTAGCTGAACACGATGCCGCTGGTGGCGACGGCCGTGAGGATGGATGCGATGTCGGCGACATGCCGGCCGCCGTGAATGCCGATCCGAAAATTGCCGGGATGAAAGCCGCTGCACATCAGCGCGATCGCCGTGGCCGCCGGCACGACGAGCTTGAAGAAGGTGATGGCGCTGTTCGTAGAGGCGAATACCTTCACGCTCCAGAAGTTCACCAGGAAATAAAGCACCACCAGCACCGCGCAGATCGCGAGGCCCGGCGGGGTCAGCTCGCCGTGGCCATTGGCCGCATGGACGTAAAGATGCTGGGCCCAGCTCCAGGGCCAGGAGCTCATGTACTGCACGGAGGCCTCCGCCTCGACCGGGATCACCGACACGATGGCGATCCAGGCCGCCCAACCCGCCACGAATCCCACCAGCGATCCGTGCGAATAATGACCGTAGCGCACCGCGCCGCCCGACTCCGGAAACATCGCGCCGAGCTCGGCATAGGTCACGGCCACGAACGTGATCACGACCGCGCCGATGATCCAGGCGTAAACCGCGCCGGGTCCCGCGAGCTGCGCGGCGCGCCACGCACCGAACAGCCATCCCGAGCCGATGATCGAGCCCAATCCCGTGAACATCAGGGCGACGGCACCGACTTCACGGCGTATCGCCTTCTCGTTGGACATTGCGCGGTCGGCCTCGGCTGATAAGTGGCGTGAAGTCTATCAACAAATACCGGGACGCCGTGCCCCGCCGGGGTAAGGCTAATCCAGATCGCGAACCAAGGCCTCGCGGACCGGCTCCGGCAATGGGGCGACCAAATGCCGGTAATTCTCGTGATCGACGCCGAGGCTCAAGGAAGCGCCGCTCTTCGCCGCCTGGATCATCGAGGCCGACAGCTCGAAACGTAGGAAATGCACGGCCGAAGTCTTGTCCGCGTTTTCACGCTCCAGATCCTCATCCGCGATCGCGAATACGCGCGGCAGCTCGCTCACGCGGACCCAGCACCGGTCCTCGACGCCGATCAGCCCGGAGAGAGCTTCCCGGCGCGCGTCCGGGTCGGGAAATTCGAGGAGCAACGTCGCCTTCCAATTGCTGCCGCCTGGAATCAGCGGGTTGTAGGCATCCAATTCGCCCTGAATGCCGTCGGGCTCGAAAATGCGTTCGGCGCGCAGCATCTCGAGCACCTGGTAGCGGATGGTGGTCCGGTCCTCGAAAATCCACGTCATGTTCGGGCCGACTTGGACGCTGCGGCGCTGCTTGTGCGCAATGACCTCGCTGCGCAGCCGCGACCGCTCGAGGGCATATTGCTCGAGCGGCATCAAGTCCGCGCGTGATAGCTTTTGCATGCGATCCTCCTATAGGCCGTAGGCCATCCGGAGCAGGGTGAGTGGATGAACGGGCGGGGTGTCTCGAGACAGGCCGCTCTCGATCTGATGACCCGCCATGGGACAGTCGCTGGTGTAGTAATCCGCGCCGCTCGACTCCACCCGCTGAATGACGGGCTTGGCGATCTTCATCGAGGTCTCGCGAAACTCGCGCTTGACGCCGTAAGTGCCGTCGTGTCCGGAACACCGCTCGATCGGCTCGACGCTCGTGCCCGGGACGAGCGCGAGGACGTCGCGTGTCTTCAGGCCGAGATTCTGCACGCGCAGATGGCATGCCACGTGATAGGCGATCTTGCCGAGCGGCTGCTTGAAGTCCGTGCGCAGCAAGCCCGCTTTGTGCCGGAGGGCGAGGTACTCGAACGGATCGTAGATATGCTCCTTCACTTTGGCGACGTCGGCATCGCCCGGGAACATCAAGGGCAGCTCCTGCTTGAACATGAGCACGCAGGAGGGAATCGGCGCGACGATGTCGTAGCCGCGATCGATCATCGCCACGAGCTGCGGCACGTTCCTTGCCTTGAGGTTGGCCACGGCCTCGAGGTCGCCGAGCTCGAATTTGGGCATGCCGCAGCAGCTCTCTTTCTCGGCGAGCGCGACTTCGATGCCGTTGTGCCGGAAAATCGAGGCAAGATCGAGCCCGATCTCGGGCTCGTTGCGGTTGATGTAGCACGTGGCGAACAGCGCGACCTTGCCCCGCGTGCCTTCCGCCGCCTGTGCCGGCGGCGCGGCGTCATGCCGCTGGCCGAGTTGTCGGCGCAAGGTTCGGGAGTGATATTCGGGAATCGGTGCATCGGGATGGACCCCGAGCGCGGCGTCGAGGAGCTTGCGCCCCGCGGTGCTGTGGTTGACCGCGTTCACTATCTGTGCGACCACCGGGATGCCGGCGATGTTGCCCACGGTATCGGTGGAGCTCAGAACCTTGTCGCGAAAGCGCACATGCCCGTCTTGGTTTTTGACCGCCTTCGCCCGCAACATCAAGTGCGGGAAATCCACGTTCCATGGGTGCGGCGGCACGTACGGACACTTGCTCATGTAGCACATGTCGCACAAGTAGCAGTGGTCGATGACCTTCCAATAGTCCTTCTTGTCGACCCCGTCGAGCTCGCCGGTTTTCGACTCGTCGATCAGATCGAAGAGGGTGGGAAACGAGTTGCATAGATTGAAGCAGCGGCGGCATCCGTGACAGATGTCGAAGATCCGCTCGAGCTCTTTGTCGAGCGCGGCGTGATCGTAGAACCCCGGGTCTTGCCAGGCGAGTGGGTGACGCGTGGGGGCCTCGAGACTGCCCTCGCGGCCCGGCTTGGTCGATCCGTCGGACACCATTGATCTCCGATAAAGCAGCGGGCTCCGTGACGGAGCCCGCTATCGCCATTGCGGTTTCTGCCGCGCCCGCAGAAAAGAGAGTTGCGGGAACGGGCGGGGGATCTAGAGGTTGTCCAACGCCTTCTGAAAGCGGTTGGCATGCGACCGCTCGGCCTTGGCCAACGTCTCGAACCAATCCGCGATCTCGGCGAACCCTTCTTCGCGGGCGCTCTTCGCCATTCCGGGGTACATGTCGGTGTACTCGTGGGTCTCACCGGCGATGGCCGCCTTCAAGTTGTTCGAGGTCGCGCCGATCGGCAGTCCGGTGGCCGGATCGCCCACCGCTTCGAGGTATTCCAGATGACCGTGCGCGTGCCCGGTCTCGCCTTCGGCCGTCGAGCGGAACACCGCGGACACATCGTTGAAACCCTCGACGTCCGCCTTGGCGGCAAAGTACAGATAACGCCGGTTGGCTTGCGATTCGCCCGCAAAAGCGTCCTTTAGGTTTTTTTCCGTCTTGCTGCCTTTTAAATTCACGACTATCTCCTTCCGATTGAAAGCTCGGAAATCAAATCAGACTTCTCGGACCAGCGGGACGGTAGACTGCGAAGCCGCGCCAAGTCAAATTGGCGCTCTCTATCGGTCACATTGGCAGTGTCTATCGCCGTGCACTCGCACCGTCCCTGCAGCGTAATTCTAGCACTCGCCATGGCCCTCGCCGGCGCCCTGCGGGCGGCCGCGGCGGCACCCGAAGCGCCGCCGCACTACTCCATTCAGGCCATCCGCTTCGCCGATTCGCCTCAGGACTTGGTCGCGGAAATGGTCATCGGCGCACCGCGGGACGAGCGTGTGGATACCGTCTATGCGGTGTGGCTCATTCGTGGCGGCGGGCGCATCATTTTGTTCGATAGTGGATTTCATCGTGCGCGCTGGTTCAAGGAGTGGACCGTCAACAATTATCTGTCCCCGGATGATGCGGTGCGCCTCGCCGGTGTCGAGCCCGAGGCCGTGACGGATATCGTGATCAGCCATGCGCACTGGGATCACCTGGGGGGCATCGACCTGTTTCCGAAGGCGACCGTCTGGATCCAGAAGGAGGAGTACCGGTACTACACGGGGCCTGCTTGGCAGCCCGGTGGCGATCACGAGGGGATCGATCCGGATGACATCGTCGAGCTCACGAAGTTGAATACGGAAGGGCGGGTGCACCTCGTGGAGGGGGACGACGTGGAGATCTTTCCCGGGCATCCGCGCCTATACCGGCGGGCGGCACACGTATGCCTCGCAGTACATTCGCGTCGCCGGCAAGCCGGCGTTCGTCCTCGCCTCGGATAACGTGTACCTCTATCGCAATCTCACCGAGCACAGGCCGAGCGCGACCTTCAGCGAGGCCGATTATCCAGCCAATTTGAATGCGCAGCAGCGCATGATCGACCTTGCGGGCTCGGCGGAGCGCGTCGTTCCCGGGCACGACGCGCTGCAGTTTCAGAAATTCCCGACCAAAGGTCGCGTTGCGACGATCGCCGACTAGGAAATCCGCTCGAGCGTGAGCGGGTCGGGCTGCCCGCCGTAGAAGATGTCGAGCGCTCTGCCGAAGGCAGCGTTGGCAGGCCAGGCGCGGGCAAAGAGGGTCATGCAGGAGCGGAATTTGAGATCGTCGGGCGAGCCGAGAATATCGGTGATGGAACGTCCCTTCAGCGCGTTGACGAGCTCGGTCGTCTGGCTCAGTCGAGGACCGAGCACCGGGTGCGCGCCATAGGCCTTCGCTTCGGCGATCGAGCCGATGGCAAACTGCGCGGCCGTGGCGCTACGCGCCAAGCCTTTGATCTGGGGGAAGATAAACCAGATCCAGTGGCTGCGTTTGCGACCCGAGCGCAGCTCCCGGCACACCTCGTCGAATACAGGATCCTGTGCCTCGAGGAAGCGATTCAAACGGTACGGATCGGGGTTGGCCGTCATGGCGATGCAGCAATAGGCACGCGAAGCTGCATCGAGGGGAGGCCGGTAGATATTGATGGGTAGTTCGCCCGGGAGCAGGACGACTTGGGGATCGCGTCGCTATCCGCCAGTCTCGAGTCGATGCAGCGGCTTAAGAATGCACCGAGGTTGTGCTCTTTTGCATCGGGTCGATTGCCGAAGCCGCTGTCAGCCGTTGCTGACGGGGTGCCCCCGATGACACGCGCAGCAGCCCCCAGCCCGCTCGCAGAACGCGGACAAAGGCCGATCCGAAACGCCGCGTGCAACCCGCCACTGCCGGCTACGCCGGCGAGCTTATTCTGCGGCCGAACCGCAGATCTCAGCTGCTGTGGTGGTGATGCGCGTGATGGTGATGCGCATGATGATGCGCATGATGATGGTGCGGCGAATCGGCCAATGCCACGTTTGCCATCATTACCATCGCGACCGCAAGCCCGAAAATCTTACCCATTGCTGATCCCCAATCTTCCAAAACGAACCCACCCGGCCGATAGGATAGCGTCGTGTACACCGACTCGCGAGCGTATTTGCGGTGCCGGCGGCGGACGAACCCGCAGCTTTCGCGCAACAGCTGGTGATTGACAAAGCGCCTCAAGGCGTTTCTTATAAGCTCATAACCAGTTTGGGGATGTCAGGGTGCAGGATTGAACGTGGCCTCGCAGCGCCTTGGGTCGATTGACCTCGCGGTTTCGCATGCGCGGCGTTTGCTCGAGAAAAGCCCCGATCTCGCCGCGGAGCAGGTCTGCGAAGTCCTGAACCTCGATCCTGGTCATCCCACGGCACGTCTCATCCTGGGCGCCGCCCACCGGCGAGCCGGACGGCTGCAGTCGGCGCTGGACGTGTTGGAACGCTTGGCTGCAGAGTTTCCGCAGTCGGCATCGGTGCACCTCGAACTGGGTGTCGCCCTGTCGGAGAGCGGCCGCGGCGCCGATGCGGAGGCAGCCCTGCGCCAGGGGGTCGAACTCAATCCGAGCTCTCCAGACGGCTGGCGGCTGCTGGCGGACTGTCTCGATGCGCGCGGCGACGGCGCGGGCGCCGACGACGCCCGCGCGCGATACCTCAAAGCGGCGACTCACGACCCGCGGCTGCGGGCCGCGGGTGCGGCGTTGGTGGAAAACAACTTACCGACCGCCGATGCGCTGCTCTGTGCGCACCTGGACGCTCATCCGACGGATGTCGCGGCACTGCGCATGCGGGCAGAGGTGGCGGGACGACTGCGGCGCTACGCGGATGCGCAAGAGCTCCTCGAGCGGTGCCTTGCGCTCGCTCCGAGCTTCGATGCGGCACGCCACAACCTTGCCGTGGTTCTGAATCGCGAGGCGAAGCCGGCCGCCGCTCTGCCTTATGTCGTGCAATTGCTCGCGAAGGAGCCCCTCAACCCGGGCTATCTGAATCTGAAAGCGGCGATTCTCGCCAACCTGGGCGATTACCGGGGCTCCATCGAGACCTACCAAGGTGTGCTCAGCCGCCATCCGCAGCAGCCCAAGGTGTGGATGAGTCTCGGCCACGCGTTGAAGACCGAGGGCCGCCAGGAGGAGAGCGTGGCCGCGTACCGGCGCGCGATCTCGATGGAGCCGACGCTCGGCGAGGCGTACTGGAGCCTCGCAAACTTGAAGACGTTCCGGTTCTGCACCGCCGATGTCGAGGCCATGGAAGGAGTGCTGAAGCGCACGAACCTCGCCGACGAGGACCGCGTGCATTTCGAGTTCGCGTTGGGCAAGGCGCTCGAGGATGCGGGCGCACCCGCTCGCTCCTTCGAGCATTACAGCGCGGCGAACGCGCTTCATCGAAAAACGCATCCTTACAGCGCCGAGGAGAACAGCCGCTTCGTGGCGCGCTGCAAGAGCCAATTCACCGCGGAATTCTTCCGGGAACGCGCCTCGATGGGCTCCCCATCCGCAGACCCGATCTTCATCGTCGGACTGCCACGCGCAGGATCAACCCTGCTCGAGCAGATACTCGCGAGCCATTCCGCCGTCGAGGGAACGATCGAGCTGCCGGACATTCCGCAGATCGCGCGCGGCCTCCTCGGCCGCGACAAGGATGTCCAGGAGGGCCGCTTCTTCGAAAGACTCGCGGCACTTGACGCACGGGAGCTGCGCGCCCTCGGAGAGAGCTACCTGGAATCGACGCGCGTGCATCGCAAGACCGACGCGCCCTTTTTCATCGACAAGATGCCGAACAATTGTTTGTACGTCGGCCTGATCCATCTGATCCTGCCCAACGCCAAGATCATCGACGCCCGGCGCCACCCGCTCGGCTGTTGCTTCTCCGCCTTCAAGCAGCATTTCGCCCGCGGACAGGGCTTCACTTACGCTCTCGAGGACCTCGGCCGATATTATCGGGAGTACGTCGAGCTCATGGCCCGCTTCGATGCCGTTCTGCCGGGCCGCGTACACCGCGTGTTCTACGAGTCGATGATCGAGAACACCGAAGCCGAAGTCCGGCACCTGCTCGATCACTGCGGACTTCCCTTCGAGGAGCGGTGCCTTCGTTTTTATGAGACCGAGCGGCCGGTGCGCACCGCCAGCTCGGAACAAGTGCGTCAGCCGATATTCAAGGACGGAACGGAGTACTGGCGGCAGTTCGAGCCCTGGCTCGGGACACTGAAGCGAGAGCTCGGTGCGGTGTTGGATGCCTATCCGAGCGTGCCCGAATTTTCGCCGTCAGAGGCGCTTTGCAGTTGACGTTCCAACCTATTAATACTCAAGGGAGCAAGGGAATCATGAGCCGTAGCCGATCAACCAGAAGGCATCATCGCCCCGAAGTCACGCCGGGCGCCGCTGCGCCGGGCGCCGCCGCGCCACCGTCGGGCCTCGCGCTGCGCAGGCTGCCGCTCGCATCCGCCATTTCGGCGGTCCTCGCGGGCACCGCGCCCATGGTGCACGCGGCGCCCGAGGCCGCGCCGGCCACCAGCGAGACGCTCGAGGAGGTGACCGTCACGGCGCAGAAGGTCACCGAGAACCTTCAGAACGTGCCGATCAGCATCGAGGCGCTTGGCACGCAGAAGCTCCAAGAGCTCAACATCGTGAACCTCGATTCGTACGTTCAGTATCTCGCGGGCGTCACCACGATCAAGAGCATCGGGCAGGGCGGCAACGGCGTTGGCACGACGCATGTCTACATGCGCGGCATCAACTCCGGTCAGGACGGCAACCATTCCGGCTCGCAGCCGACCGTGGGTACTTACTTCGACGAGCAGCCGGTGACGACGATCGACGGCACGGTGGACGTGCATGTGTACGATATCGCGCGCATCGAGGTCCTCGAAGGACCCCAAGGCACGCTGTACGGGGCGAGCTCGGAGGCGGGCACCATCCGCATCATCTCGAACAAGCCTGATCCCACCAAGTTCGAGGCAAGCTACGATGTCGCCGGCGATGAGGTCACCAACGGCGGCGGGACCGGCTGGAAGGCGGAAGCCTTCGTCAATATCCCGTTGACGCCGTGGGCCGCCGTGCGCCTCGTCGGATGGGACGAGCACGATCCGGGCTACATCAACAACGTTCGCGGCACCGATGTGAATGCCGGCATCGTCAACGGCGTACGCACGTTCCCGACCTCCGGCACGAGCATCGACAACCAGTACTCGGCCTCGAACCACTACAACACGGTCGAGTACAAGGGCGGCCGTGCCGCGCTGAAGGTCGACATCGGCGACAACTGGTCGGTGACGCCCACGTTCATGGGGCAGCAGACGGCTGCAACGGGTTTTTTCGGATATGACCCGGCGGTCGGCCCGCTCGATCTGGTCCACTTCGGCCCGGAGAACGATCAGGATTCCTTCACCCAGACCGCGCTCACGGTGGAAGGCAAGGTGGCCGATTACGACATCGTTTATTCGGGGGGCTGGTTCGTGCGCAATCAGCATTCGATCGCCGATTACTCGGACTATTCGTACTGGTACGACCAACACTACGGCTCGGGCACGTTCTGGCGGCAGAACCCCGGGTCCGCCGGCGGAGCGCCCGCGGGCGCCTACGCCCAGCCGCAAGAGTTCGTGATCGAAGACAATCACTACACGAAGTGGAGCAACGAGTTGCGCGTGAGCTCGCCGCAGCAGTATTTCATTCGCGGCATGCTGGGCGTGTTCGCGGAGCGTCAGGTTCACGACATCTGGGAGAACTACGTGCTGCCGGGTTCAGGCGGCAACCCTTACGTGTACAACACCCAAGGTTTGGCGCAGTCGTTGACCATACCGACCCTCAGTGACAACACCATTTGGCTCACGGACGAGCAGCGTGTCGACCGCGACTCGGCGGTTTTCGGCCAGATCACCTGGGACATCGGCGCCGGGTGGTCCCTCACCGGCGGTCTACGCCAGTATCACTACGACAACTCGTTGCAGGGTTATTACGGGTACTCGGCGAACTATCAGGCGATAACAGGCTACGCCTCGGGAATGGATACCTGCGGGCCGCCGGGCGGCACGCCGAATCCCTCGTATCAGCCGTTTCATTTCGCGCCGTGCACCAATCTCAACACCTCGGTCTCGGCCAACGGGCACACCGAGCGGGCGACCTTGAGCTACAAGTTCGATCCCGATCACATGGTGTACGCGACGTACTCGACGGGTTTCCGTCCCGGCGGCGTGAACCGCGTGTACGACGCCCCGATCCATGCCATCTACCCGCCGTACCAGTCCGACCAGCTCAAGAATTACGAGGTCGGCTGGAAGACGCAGTGGTTCGACGAGCGTGTGCGTTGGAACGGCGCGCTGTTCTGGGAAGATTGGAGCAACTTTCAGTTCTCCTACCTGGGCCCGAACAGCGTGACGGTGGTGCAGAACGCGGCCTCTGCGACCAGCAAAGGCGTCGAAAGCAATTTCGAGTGGGCGGTGACCGGCGGCTGGCTGCTGTCGGGAAGCGCGACGTTCCTCGATGCCAAGCTCACGCAGAACTTCTGCGGCACGACGACGCTCGTGTTCACCACCAACTGTCCAAACCAGATGAGCGGTGCTTCGGGATCGCCCATCGGCTTCGCGGACGGCACGGTCGTCAAGGGTCCCTATGCGCCCTCGGGAAGCCCGTTGCCCGGCACGCCGAGGCTCAAGCTCAACATCGTGTCGCGCTACACGTTCCCCTTGGGCGATATGGATGCCTACGGGCAAGCGGCCGTGGTCTATCAGGATTCGTCCGTGCCACTGCTGTTTCCGGCGTTCTATCAAACGGGTCCTGCGGGCCAGCAGCATCTGGGCGAGTTGCCGCCATACACGTTGCTCAATCTCTCGGCGGGCGTGAAGCACAACGGCACCCAGCTCGAGCTGCGCGTCGACAATGTGGTCAATTCGCTCGGTGAGCTGACCCGATTCTCGGCCTGTACGCCGACGACGTGCAATCAGCCGTACGTCATTCCCGTGCAGCCTCGCACGGTCTGGCTGCAGTTCGGTCAGAAATTCTAAGACGATCCGGCGGGCGGGCCATGGGGGCCCGCCCGCCCCACGGAATTCATCATGCCGATCCAGAGACTCTTCGGCGCTCTCGCGCTCGCGGCGGGAGTGTTGTCGGCTGTCCCGGGCCATGCCGAGCGTGCCCCGGTGCTGCAGCAGATCGATCTGCCGCATCCGTATTACTACCGGGAAATGTTCCTTCCGCAGCTCACCGGCGGTCCGTCGAGTCTCGCCTGGTCGCCCGACTCGACCGAGCTCATCTACTCGATGGCCGGCTCGTTGTGGCGCCAGAAGCTCGGCTCGGATTCCGCCCAGCAACTCACTGCGGCCGCCGCGTACGACTATCAGCCCGACTGGTCCCCGGATGGACGCTGGGTGATTTACAGCTCTTATCGAGACGACGCCATGGAGCTGTGGATCCTCGATCTGTCGAGCGGCGCGACGCACGCCTTGACCCATAACGGTGCCGTCAACGTCGAGCCGCGCTTCTCGCCGGACGGCAAGCGGATCGCGTTCACATCGACCGCCTATCACAAGCGGTTTCACGTCTTCGTGGCGGACATCGCCGACGGCGTGCTCGGCGGGGTGCGGCGCCTCACCGGCGAGCACAAAAGCGATTTACCCCGCTACTATTACAGCGCGTTCGATCACGAGATCAACCCGGTCTGGACGCGCGACGGGCGCGACATCATCTTCGTCTCGAATCGCAATCATATCTACGGCACCGGCGGCCTCTGGAGGATTTCCGCCGATGCGGGCGCGGCGCTCGGCGAGGACACGGATCGCTCGAGCACCGCGCGCGAGTTCCATTACGAGGAGACCAACTGGAAGGCGCGTCCCGATCCGTCGCCGGACGGATCGCGTCTGGTGTACAGCTCGTACCTCGGACAGTCCTGGCACAACCTTTGGCTCCTGCCGGCGATGGGCGGCGATGCCTTTCCGATCACCTACGGCGATTGGGACATGACCTATCCGCGCTGGTCGCCCGACGGCACGCGAATCGCCTTCATCTCAAACCAAGGCGGCAGCACGGAGATCTGCCTGGTGAAGGTGCCGGGCGGCCTCGTCGAGCGCTGGGCGCTCCCCGTGCGTCACTACGCATCGCCCTCGGCGATCATTCGCGTGGACATCAAGGATGCCGAAGGGGCTCCTGCCGCCGCGCGCTTGAGCGTGACCGATGCGCGCGGGATTTTTCACGCTCCGGCGGGCGCTTGGATCCACGGTGACGATGGCTTCGACCGCGCGCAACGGCGCTTCGAGCAGCACTACATTCACGTGAATGGCGCCGTCGCCATCGATGTGCCGCCCGGCGAGGTCACCATCAAGGTCGTGCATGGCCTCGAACGCAAGATCGAGGAGCGGCGCGTGACGCTCGCGAGCGGCGAGACACGGGCCGTGAGCTTCGATCTCTCCAAAGGAGCCTGGTCCGTTCCGGATGCCGGTCACTGGGTGAGCTCCGACGTGCATGTCCACATGAACTACGGGGGCAATTACCGGAATGCGCCGGCGCACTTGGCGATGCAGGCAGCCGCCGAGAATCTCGGCATCGTGCACGCGTTGATCGTCAACAAGGAGCGGCGGTTTCCGGACATCGCGTACAGCGGCCGGCAGATCGACCCCGTATCGTTTCCGCGGGCGGCCACGGGCGCCACCGCAAGGCCGGCGCCTTCGATCGTGGTGTTTGGCCAGGAGTATCACACCAGCTACTGGGGGCACCTCGGTCTGCTCGACATCGCGCAGGGCATCATCCTGCCCGGCTACGTCGGCTATCCGAATACCGCCGCCGCGAGCCTCTATCCGACCAATGCCGATGTCGCGGACATCGCCCACGAGCGCGGTGCGCTGGTCGGCTATGTACATCCGTTCGATGAGTATCCCGATCCGATCAACAAGCCGAAGGAGGCCCTGACCAACGAGCTGCCGGTCGACATGGCACTCGGCAAGGTCGATTACATGGAGATTACCGGATTCAGCGATCACCGCACGACCGCGGCGGTCTGGTACCGGCTGCTGAACCTGGGGTTTCGCCTGCCGGCCGCCGGCGGGACCGATGCCATGGCGAACTTCGCATCGCTCCGGGGACCGGTGGGCATGAACCGGGTGTACGTTCGGGTGCCGGAGGACTCGGCGGCGAACGACGAGCAGACCCGGGTTCAGCAGTGGCTCGCCGGCCTCAAGGCTGGCCGCAGCTTCGCGACCAACGGTCCGCTCTTGGGTCTGCGCCTCGGCGGGGCGCAGGTGGGTGAGACTTTGAATTTCGCCGGCCCCCAGGCGCGCGTTCCCTTCTCCGCGCACCTGCGCTCGATCGCGCCGGTCGATCACTTCGAGCTGGTCTGCAACGGCAAGCTGGTTCGAGTGCTCGCGCGAGGCTCGACCGACCACGCGGATGTCGAGGGAACCATTCCGCTCGAGGCCACAGGCTGGTGCGTTTTGCGCGCCTCGACCGATAACGCCCGCGAGCAGGTTCTCGACAACTATGTGTATGCGACCACGAGTCCCGTCTACGTGACGATCGCGGACAAGACGGCGCATTCGCCCGAGGATGCCGCGTATTTCGCGGCGTGGTGCGACCGGCTCGCCGAGGCCGTGGCCGCATATCCCGATTGGAACTCGCCGCCCGAGCAACGCGGCGTGCTGGAGAAGATTGGCCGCGCCAAAGCGATTTTCGAAGCCATGAAATGAACGGCCTCGACCGTCATGGTCGAGGCCGTCTCGAGTGGCTCCCGATCGCGAAGGCCGATTTTACGATGAGGCGGGCTTTGCGACGCCGTTCACCTTCACGGCGTTGGCCGCCAACAGATCCATCAGATCCGGCGACAGGGCATCGTACGGCTCGAGCTTCAGCTCTTTGAGGCGCGCGCGAATCGCCTTCATGTCTTCCGGCTTGGTCCCTGTCTCGATGACCGATGAGACGAACGCGGCAAACCCCGGGGGCGCCCAACCGCCCTTGTCGAGACGCTCGGCGTGCACGAAGGTCAGCCCGTTGAAGGCATGCTTCGGATTGTTGATCGGTCCGTGCATGTGCACGCCGCAAACCGTGCAGGCATTGCGCTGAATGGTTTTGGTCGGATCGACCACTTTCAGTTTCTGGCCGTTGGCGACCACCTTGACTTTCGGGGTCGGCACAACCGCGATCATCGAGAACAGCGTGCCCGTCGGTCTCCAACACTGCGAGCAGCCACAGACATGGTTGAACAGGACATCGCCCTCGATCGATACCTTCACGGGATCGGTGGTGCACTTGCAGACCAACGTACCACCGGAAAACCCGGGCGTGCCGGCCTTGACACCATTGTCGACGGCGGGATGAATCTTGACGGTCATGTTGAACTCCTCATTGGATTAATAGATCACCACGCTGCGGATCGACTCGCCTTTGTGCATCAAGTCGAAGGCATCGTTGATTTTCTCGAGCGGCATCGTATGGGTAATCAAATCGTCGATATTGATCTTCTTGTCCATGTACCAGTCCACGATCTTCGGCACCTCGGTGCGCCCGCGCACGCCGCCGAAGGCGGTCCCCTTCCACACGCGCCCCGTGACCAGCTGGAACGGCCGGGTCTGGATCGTCTTGCCGGCGCCCGCGACGCCGATGATGACGGACACACCCCAGCCGCGGTGACAGCACTCGAGGGCCTGGCGCATGATGTCGACATTGCCGATGCACTCGAAACTGTAGTCGGCCCCGCCGTCCGTCAGGCTGACGATATGCGCCACGAGGTCGCCCTGGATTTCCTTGGGGTTGATGAAATGGGTCATGCCGAATTTTTCGGCAAGCGCCTTGCGGCGCGGGTTGATGTCGACACCTACGATCATGTTCGCGCCGGCGAGGTGCGCGCCCTGGATCACGTTCAGACCGATGCCGCCCAAGCCGAAGACGACCACGTTGTCGCCCGGCTGGACCTTGGCGGTCTTCACTACCGCGCCGACGCCCGTGGTGACACCGCAGCCGATGTAGCAAACCTTGTCGAACGGCGCATCTTCGCGGATCTTCGCCACGGCGATCTCGGGCATCACCGTGAAATTGGAGAACGTCGAGCATCCCATGTAGTGATGAATCATCTGCTTGCCGATATGGAAGCGGCTCGTGCCGTCCGGCATCAGCCCCTTGCCCTGGGTGGCGCGGATCGCGGTGCATAAATTGGTTTTCTGGGAGGTGCACGCCTTGCATTGGCGGCATTCCGGCGTGTAAAGCGGAATGACGTGGTCGCCTTTCTTCAGGCTGGTCACGCCGGGCCCCACGTCGACGACGATGCCGGCGCCCTCGTGGCCGAGAATCACCGGAAACAATCCTTCGGGGTCTTGTCCCGAACGGGTGAACTCGTCCGTATGGCAAACGCCGGTCGCCTTCAGCTCGATGAGCACTTCGCCGGCTTTCGGTCCGTCGAGATCGACCTCGACGATTTCGAGCGGCTTGCCGGCCTCAAAACAAACAGCAGCTTTCGTCTTCATAGCTTGATCCTTCCACTGAAGTCCGCCCAGGGGGCGCAGCATACCCGCTGAGCATTGCAGTCGGTTGCCCATCGATGGAGCCCCTCGTTCAGTGTGCAAATTACATGCCGAAAAGCGGCGGCCGCCCGGGCGGATCGGCCGGCATGCATGTGTCGCGATATCTGCGGAGGATCGGAGCGTTCGGCGCGCGCCGACCTCGGATCGCCGCCGTGCGGCCGCGAGCGCGGCGAGTGACAAAATGACCCGCCGCTCACCGAACCGTAACAGTTTCGGTACAAGCCGCAGCCCGGTCGGTGAGCCACGGGCAGGGCGTCGATGAGCACCGGATGAGGACCCGATGCGAAGGCCCAGCCCGTGGACGGCTGTCTTATAGCCTCATGAACGGCGCAGTCGCGCCAATCACTGTAACGGCGGTGGCACACTTCGTCATGCGCCGCAATATCGCCGCGTCGCGCCCTTACTGTAAGCGACTGATTTAAAAGGGGCTGTCACCTCGCGGACGATAATGTTCCGCGACGGGCCGAGATGGCATAAGCATTGCTATTCCAAAGCAGTCCAAGGCGGTGGGCGTCGCTGACTTGGGAGCCTGGTGGCGAGGATTTGCGACCAGACAAATAAAACAGTATTGCGAAGGAGGGAGTTTTGGCAGGCAACGAAAACCCGAAAGATCCACTTTTTTCCGCAGCACCCAGGAAGAGTTCGTGCGCGCCGTTTCGTTTCGGCGGCGAAAACGCTCAGACCCAAGCAGGAGAATCGAGATGACATGGCTCAAAGCAAGAAATCAGGTCAAGGTTATATACGCCGTCGCAGCGCTCGTCACGACCTGTGGTGCAGCTCTGGCGGCAACGGATAGTGAACAGTTTCAACGCTTCAAGGATCCGAATCAGTGGGGAGCCCCGGCCGGCAACCTCAACTTGGATCGCTACAGCGCGCTCAAGGAAATCAACGCCGGCAACGTGAAGAATCTGCAGATGGTGTGGTCGCAATCGAGCGGTACCTTGCGCGGACACGAAGGCCAACCGCTGGTCATCGAGGATGTCGCCGGCAAGCCGATGATGTTCATGGAGAGCGGCTGGCCCAACATCGTACAGGCGATGGATCTGAGCGATCCGGATCATCCGGTGCAGGTGTGGAGCTACACCAAGACCAGCGGCCGCGACGAGTCGGCCGTGCCGCGTGCTTGTTGCGACACCGTGAACCGCGGGCTCTCGTACGCCGACGGCAAGCTGGTGTTCGGCACCCTCGACGGCTACGTGATCGCCCTCGATGCGGCGACCGGCAAGCAGGATTGGGTGGTGAAGAGCGCATACCCTGAGCATGGCGAGACCATCACGCCGGCGCCGATCATCGCCGCGGACAAGGTGTTCATCGGCTTCGGCGGCGATGAGTTCGCCGCGCGCGGCGCGGTCACGGCCTACAACCTGGCCGACGGCAAGGTGGCGTGGCATTGCTATTCCACCGGCAGCGACAAGGATGTGTGCCTGACTGCGAAGACCAATGCGAAACATCCGGAGTACGGCAAGGCCGGCAAGGATTTGGGCATCAGCACCTATCCCGGCGATGAGTGGAAACGGGGCGGCGGCGCGGCGTGGGGATGGTATGCCTACGATCCGAACCTGCACCTGGTGTACTACGGCACCGGCAATCCGGGGTTGTGGTCCCCTTCGTACCGCTGCATCGAGCCGGTTACACAGGAGAACTGCAACAGCGGCAAGTCCGACAACAAGTGGTCCATGAGCATCTTCGCCCGCAACATCGACACGGGCGAGGCGGAGTGGGTCTACCAGATGACGCCGTTCGATCAGTGGGATTATGACGGCATCAACGAGGTGGTCCTGGTCGACATGAATGTCGACGGCAAGATGCACAAGTGCCTCGTGCACTTCGACCGTAACGGCTTCGCGTACGTGCTCGACCGCACGGACGGGACGCTGTTGCGCGCCAACAAGTACGTCACCACGAACTGGGCCGAGAAGATCGACATGAAGACCGGACGGCCGGTGAAGGTGGCCGAGCATTCGCCATTGAAGGTGGGCGGCAACACCCAAGCGTGTCCCTCCGCGATGGGCGGCAAGGACCAGCAGCCGGTGGCGGTCGACCCGAACGATCCTGAGAATTTCTATGTGCCCACCAACAACTGGTGCATGGAAGATGAGCCTCAGGCGCGGTCGCACACCCAGCAAGGCACGGTGTACGTGTTCGCGAACGTGTACATGTATCCGGAGAAGCCGGGCGTGACGGGCAAGTTCAAGAAGTTCAATGTGCTCACGGGCAAGACCGAATGGGAGATTCCCGACCAGTATCCGAACTGGGGTGGTGCGCTGGTGACCGGCGGCGGCCTCGCTTTCTATGGAAGCTTGGGCGGCGACTTCCGGGCCGTCGATCGCTCGACCGGCAAGATTCTGTGGTCGCGCAAGCTGAGCTCCGGGATCATCGGCAACCCGATCACGTACTCGGTCAAAGGAAAGCAGTACGTGTCGGTGTGGTCGGGCATCGGTGGCTGGATCGGACTGCCGGTGACGGCGGGACTCGACCTCAGCGACAAGTTCGGCGCGATTGGCGCAACGGCCATGACCAAGGCCGCGGGCCTCAACCACATTCCGCAGGGCGGGACGTTGTTCACGTTCCGGGTGGGCGAGCCGATGCCGGGCAGTCCGACGCAGGCTACGACCGCAGCCTCCGCCGGGCACTGAGCTTTGGCGATGGAATAGGAATTGCCCGGTGCCGAGAGGCACCGGGCTTTTCTATGTCCATACCGCGGCGCCGGAGTGTGAAACCTCGGGCGGTTGTGGGAGTCTAGAGACAGGAGTGGAGATTAATGGCTGGCGTCGTCGCGATGACGCTGCGAGGAGATCGACATGAATCACAACATCGCGCGTCTCATCAGCTTGGCGATGGCGGCCGGGGTGCTTGCCGGACAGGTCGCGCACGCCGACGCCCCGCAGCCGGCGCTCAGATCGCTCACCGTGTGCGCCGATCCCGGGAACATGCCCCTTTCCAATCGTCACGGCGAAGGATTCGAAAACAAGATCGCCGAGGTCGTCGGCAAGGCGCTCGGCACCGGTGTACAGTATTACTGGCGGCCTTCCATCGAGCGCGGACTCATGCGCACGACCTTGAGCGAGGGCAACTGCGATCTATGGATGGATATGGCCTCGGACACCGAAGGCGCGGTCGTGCTGTCGAAGCCCCTGTACCGATCGACCTTCGTGCTCGCCTATCGAAACGACAAAGGGCTCAACATCAAAGGCCTTGCCGATCCGCAATTGAAGCGACTGCGGGTCGGCGTGTTCCAGGTATCGGCTATTCGTGAAGCGCTCGCGAATCATGGCGTCGTCAACAACACCGTGATTCACTATCTGAGCCATAACGCCGATGAGCAGCTCGACAATCAGCCTTCCTATCAGGTTCAACAGGTGATCGACGGCACGCTCGACGTCGCGGCCGTGTGGGGGCCGATGGCCGGCTACTACAAGACGGTGCTGCACGCGCCGCTGGTCATCCAGCCGGTGAACCTCGGCGAGGACACCGTACCGATGGAATTCGATATGACGCTCGCGGTACCGCGCGGACGTCCCGACATCAAGTCCGCGGTCGAGCAGGCGCTCGAGCAGCACAAGGATGAGGTGCAGCGCATTCTGGTCGACTTCGGCGTCCCGTTGGTGAAGTGCGAGGCCTGCCTGATATCGGGCGATTTGCCCTCGCACGGCCCCTACAAGCCGGAGGACACCGCACCGCCGACCCGCGCGCAGATCGAAGCGGAACACCGCGCCCGCATGGCCGACCTCAAGCGCTGGCTGGCGCAGGGTGCGAATCCCGACAACGAGCTCGGCGACGCCATCGTCGCCAATGACCTGGATCGGGTGCGCTATTTGTTGGCGCACGGCGCCCATGTCGATGCGCGCGACGGAGAGGGCAATACGCCGCTCATCAACGCCACGCGCTTCAGCTTCGTCGACGTGGCGACCTATCTCGCCGAGCACAAGGCGGATGTCAATCTCGGCGACCGCAGTGACTGGCGGCCGCTCATGTTCGCCGCCTGGCAGGACAATCCGCAGCTCGTCACGATGTTGGCAAAGCACGGCGCCAGGATCGATGTCGTCTCGAGCGACGGGCTGACCCCGCTTGCCATCGCCGCGCAAAATGCCAAGATCAAGGCCGCCGAGGCGCTGGTCGCGGCAGGGGCCGACGTCAATGCACCCGTGGCGAAGGGCGGCTACACGCCGCTCATGTTGGCGGCCATTTCCGGCTCGACCGACCTCACCAACTCGCTTCTGAGTCACGGAGCCCGCGTCAACGCGGTCAATCCCGGCGGGGTCACCGCCCTGATGATCGCAGTGGCCAACAATCATTCCAGGGTCGCCGAGGTGCTGCTGAAGTCGGGCGCGGATCCGGACGCGCGCAGCGAGGACGGGCGCACGGCGCTCGGCATTGCCCAGGCGAACGACGACGACGCGATGGTGCAATTGCTGAAGGGCGCGCAAAAAGGCGCAGCCCCTGCCACCGGGTGAGCACGGCGAATGCTAGGCTGTGGTGCCGGACCGATGAGAAGGAGAGATCGAGTGAGAAGATTTTTGGCGGCTTTCAGCGTTTTCGCTTGCTTCATGACCTTGGCCCTGACGGTGTCACTCGGCCGGGTGTGGGCGGACGCGCCCGCCGGCAGCACGGACTACACGAAGATCTCTCCGATCGATCTGGTCAAGCAAACGTCGAAAGGCCAGATCAAGAATCCGTACAAGGACACGCAGGCCGACATCGTGGCGCAGGGCGAGACTCTGTTCCGCAGCTATAGCTGCAGCGGGTGCCACGGGGGATCCGGCGGCGGCGGCATGTGCCCCGCCATCACCAACGACACATGGGTTTACGGCGGTGATGACGACACGCTGTTCCGTCTCGTCACACTGGGGAGCGATGAGCTGCAGAAGGCGGGCTATACGCGGATCGGTCACGAGAACGTGGTGGGCCCGATGCCGCCGTTCGGCTCGATCATCAAGAATTCCGACGATCTGTTCAAGATCTTCGCTTTCCTTCGCTCGCATTACGATGGCGATCCCGCCTACAAGTACGGAGCGCCGGCGAATCCGTAGTCCGCCGCGAGAAGGTGGGCCTGCGCAGAAGGTCGGGCGGGGGCTGCGCTCTTGTTGCGGTGCGTATTGCCACTTTGAGTGAAAGCGCACAGGCTTCGACGGGAGTGGCTGGCGGCGCGGCGTGGCGGAAACACCACACGTCGCTTTGGGCTTCATAGGATGTGAACGAGCGAGTCAGGGACGGCGTTTTCGCTCGAAAGGGGGGGCTCTTGAAAAACGAAAGTGTGGTGACGAGCCATGCGTCGCGCATCATCCAGGTGGTCGAGAGCGGGTTGCAGCCCGCCGGAATCGAGCCTCTGGTCACCAGGTCGTGGCATCGATGCCTGCGCGAATACGGCATCGAGCCGTCCGCGCCGCGTCAGATCAGCGTCATCAGTCCGCAGTCCGTAAAGCAGCTTCAAGAGCGCCTCGGTCAGTTGCTCCCGGTCGCGCGCGCGGAGATGGAGAGCTTGTACGAGCAGATTGCGGGCTCCGGTTTTGCCGTGATTCTCGCCGACATTCAGGGCGCAGTCCTCAGCACCATCACCGATCCGGCCCTGCAACGCGAGTTCCGGCACGCCGGACTGTCCCTGGGCGCGCTCTGGGATGAGCGCCATGAGGGGACCAATGGGATCGGCACGTGCCTCGCCGAGTCGGGATCCGTCACCGTGCATCGCGAAGAGCACTTCCGTGGCTACAATCTCTCGCTGTCCTGTTCCGCAGCGCCGATTCTCGATCCGCACGGCGGCATTCTCGCGGTGCTGGATGCCTCCACCGCGAACTCGAGCGACAGCCGGCTCATCCAGCGCCATACCATGGCGCTCGTCAACATGTCGGCGCATCTGATCTCCCGCTGGAATTTCCTGAACGAGTATCGTCACTCCTGGATCTTGCGCTTTCACAGCCGTCCCGAATTCGTGGGCCTGCTGCACGAGGCGCTGATGGCCATCGACGACAACGGCAACATCCTCGCCGTGAACGAGAGTGCACTCGTGCAGCTCGGCTGCTCCAACCGGCGGTCGCTGGTGGGTGAGCCCATCGGCAAGTATTTTCAGTTCAACTTCGGCGCGCTCGAGCAGCGCGCGCGATTCGAGCCGAGCGCGATCTGGCCGGTTCGCGACGTCGCCCACGGCCGGCGATTCTTCGCGATCGCGCGCGAGCCGTTGCGCGCCGCGGAGCGTCCGCAGCTTGCGGCGGAGGTCGGCGCGCCCGTCGACAATGCCGCGCGGGAGCGCGAGCACGTCGGCGAGGATGTGCAGATGCGCAAGAATCTCGCCTGCGGCCGCCAGCTGTTCGCGAAGCAAGTTCCCATCCTGCTGCACGGCGCGACCGGTACGGGCAAGGAGGCCTTTGCCAAGAATTTGCATCGCGGCGGCCTCTGGTCCGACAAGCCGTTCGTGACGGTGAACTGCGCCGCGATCCCCGAAAGCCTCATCGAGAGCGAGCTGTTCGGCTACACGCGGGGGGCGTTCACCGGGGCTGCGAAGGAGGGGCGCGTCGGCAAGATCCTGCAATCGAACGGCGGCACGCTGTTCCTCGACGAAATCGGCGACATGCCGCTCATGCTCCAGACGCGCCTGTTGCGAGTGATCGAGGAGCGCGAAGTGGTGCCGCTCGGCAGCGAGCAGGCGATTCCCGTCAACCTGCACGTGATCAGCGCGACGCACCGCGACGTCCTGCAGATGATCCGTGAAGGCGAATTCCGGGAGGATCTGTATTACCGGCTGAACGGCGTGACGCTGCATTTGCCGCTGTTGCGCGATCGCGGCGACAAGGCAGAGCTGATCCGCACGCTCCTGCGCGAGGAGAACACCGGACAGGACGGCATCCGGATCGACGAGGATGCATTCGGGAAGCTCATGGACTATTCCTGGCCCGGCAACATCCGCCAGCTGCGAAACGCGCTGCGCACGGCGTCGGCGCTGTGCAGGGAGGGCGTGATTCGGGCGTCCAACCTACCGCAGGAGATACTCGACACCGAGACGAAGGCGGCGCCCGCGAGCAACGCAGAGCCGACCGCGGGGGGAGCGGAGAGCTCGCCCTCGGCCGCGCTGCGCGAGGCGGAGTGTGCCGCGCTCCTGCGCGAGCTCGAGCGCATGCGCTGGAACATCAGCCGCACGGCGCAGACGCTCGGAATCAGCCGCAACACGCTCTATCGCAAGATTCACAAGCACCGCATTCTGCTCGAGCACTGAGCGCTAATACTCGATGACCGAGCGGATGGTCCGGCCTTCGTGCAGGAGGTCGAGGGCTTTGTTGATTTTCTCGAAGGGCAACACGTTGCTGATCAGCGGATCGATCTTGATCTCGCCCGCGAGATAGCGCTGCACGTACGCGGGCAGCTGCGAGCGCCCCTTGACACCGCCGAAAATGGAGCCGCGCCAGACGCGGCCGCTCACCAGCTGCGAGGGGCGCGCGGAGATTTCCTGACCCGCGCCGGCGACGCCGATGATGACCGATTCGCCCCATCCACCGTGGCAGGATTCGAGCGCCGAGCGCATGACGTGCACGTTGCCGACGCACTCGAATGAATAATCGACCCCGCCGCGGGTCATATCGACGATCACTTGCTGGATGGGACGATCGAAATCCTTCGGGTTGAGATAGTCCGTCGCACCGAGCGACTTCGCGAGCGGCCATTTGAGCGGATTCAAATCGACCGCAATGATTCGCGAAGCGCGCGCCAGCACGGCGCCCTGCACGACCGAAAGTCCGACGCCCCCCAAACCGAAGATGGCCACGCTCGACCCGGGACCGACCTTCGCCGTCTCGAGCACGGCTCCGACACCGGCGGTGAGGACGCCGCCGAAAAGGCATACCTTGTCGAGCGGCGCATGCGGATCGATCTTGGCGAGCGCGATCTCGGGCAAGACCGTATGTTCGCAGAACGTGCTGGTGCCCATGTAGTGCAGCACGGCCTTGCCCCGCACCGAGAAGCGTGAGGTCCCGTCGGGCATGAGCCCTCGAGCCTGCGTCGCGAGCAGACGCAAGCATTGGTTGGTTCTGCCGGATCGGCAGTACGCGCACTGCCCGCATTCGGGTGTGTAGAGCGGAATCACGTGATCGCCGGGCCGAAGGCCGTGAACGCCCCTGCCGACCTCCTCGACGATTCCCGCCCCCTCATGCCCCAGGATCACGGGGAACAGGCCATCCGGATCGGCCCCGGAGAGCGTGAAGGCGTCGGTTTGGCTCACGCCGGCCGCCACGATGCGGACCATGACCTCGCCGGCCTTGGGGCTGCCGAGATCGACACTTTCGATTCGCAGGGGAGCACCGGCTTCCCAGGCAACAGCCGCTCTCGTCTTCATCCCGTCGAGCTCCGCGCATGCGCCCTCGCGCCTACGGAAGATCCAGCAGCTACCGTGCCAGAACCGGGGGCCGAGGCACGCCGCGCCCGGCCGTGGGCGCGCGGCCTGGAGCGATGCGGGATTTCGAGCCGCAAACACGCGTTGCACCGGCTTGCAACGCCGCCATCGCAGATGCGTCACACGCGCCGCGACTCTGCAGGCGGCGGCTTCTGTATCTAATCCAGCACAGAGTGCGACAAATCTGGCCCTGCTCCGGGACAGTCGCGCCGCGAGCCGCGCATCACCGCGGTCGGCACGTTTTGCGCGAAAGCCACAACCCCTCCCCGGTCCCCGCGCCGCGCCCCCGGCGCGGCGGTTTTTCCCGTCCTTGTATCACCGGCTCGCGCCGTGCGAGGCCGCCCGCCGCGGCGTACGGGTCGAGCCGTGAAGTCTTCATGCGTGGCGTGATTGGTACATCTCTTGCAGGCATTCCAGCCAGGCTGCAATGGCGCGGTCGACGGTCCTCAACGTCAAGAAAGAACCGAAACTCGTAACGGAGGGAGTGGTTGTTATGAAAGCTCGAATCAAGTGTGCGATCGCTATCGGCGCCGCGTGCTGGCTGGGTCCGTTCACGCAGGCGCTGGCCGGAGTCGATGTCGAAGCCGGCGATTGGAAAATAGACTTCTCAGGCAACGTCAACGCGTTCTACGTCAATGCCGATTGCGACCATGGCGAGAATACAGCGGTCACCGGCGGTCTCGCGTGCACCGGCGACAACGCGACGTCCGTGCGCAACGGCCTGTTGCCGGCGGCCTTCGTGTTCACCGTGAGCACTCGTCAGGACAACATCGACATCAGCGCGACGATCGGTCTATATCCCGGAATCAACAGCTCGGCTGCCGCCGGCGTCAATGGTGCCGGTCTACCGGCAGCCCTGCAGACGCCCGGCATCGATGCGCGTCAGGAATTCCTGACGTTCGGCGATGCCAGCTGGGGCACGGTGAAAATGGGCCGCGATATCGGGTTGTTTGCCCAGGACGCCATCCTCGACGACATGACCCTGCTCGGCGTGGGCACGGCCGCTGGCAACGCAGCCCCAGGCAACACCAGTCTCGGCCGCATCGGCATCGGCTACATCTACACCGACTGGCTGCCGCAGATCACCTACACGACACCCAAGTTCATGGGATTCACCGCATCGGCCGGCGTCTTTCAGCCCCTGGATGACGGCAACTACACGACGCACAACTCGCCCGAATGGCAGGCAAATGTGTCGTACGTGTTCGGTGATCCGAAGAACGGTCCGTTCTCCGGCAAAGTGTGGGTCGATGGCGTCACGCAGTACGCCAATGCCCCGACCACTTGTCCGCCGTCCCTCATTCCCTTCAGCACTTTCTGCGTCGCCAACAACAACATCAATGGGATCCGCAATAACGTGCACGGCAACGGCATCGACGCCGGCGTCAAGTTCGACATGGCGGGTTTCGAGGCTGTCCTCTACGGATATTATGGCAATGGCCTCGGCACCACCGGGTTGTACATTCTCGCGACGTCCTCTACCGGGCAGTTGCGCGAGTCGAACGGCGGCTATGCTCAATTGACGTACAAAATCGACCGGCTGAAGATCGGTGCGAGCTACGGCATCTCGGAGCTCAAGCTCGCGAGCGATGAACGGGCGTACGGCATCGATCCCACCACCGGGATGTCGACCGGCGCGCCGGCGAGCGATCTCGTTCACAAGAACGAGTCCGGGGTATTCGGCCTCTACTACAGCCTCACGAAGAGCCTCACCCTGGTGGGCGAGTTTGCCGACACGGAGGCACAAGCCTGGAACAACAACGAAGCGAAAGAGAAGGACATCATTGCCGGCGCGATCATCTTCTTCTGACCGAAGGGCCGCAGAACGCGGGTGCGGCGGCGCAGGCTACCTGCGCCGCCGCGGTTTAGTTCTCCGGCCGGACTTTCAATTTGCGCCAGCCGGCGCGGGCGCGCGCGATGCTCGACTGGGGGCTGTCCAAAAAGAACTCGAGCGAGGTACCGCTCGAAAAGCAGTAGCGCACGCCGTCATCCGGGTCGACCCAATTGATTGAGCAATCGGCCTTGATCCGCGCCCCTGCGGCGATACCGATCGGATCGTAGCTGTCGAATGCGCCCTTCATGTCGGACGGCGGCACCACCGCCTTCCAGATGCCGCCGGCTCGTGGTGCGCCGTCCACGCCGGGACCCGGGCTCTGGCCGCTCGCAGCCATGCACAGCAGCGCCGAGAGCGTAGCGGACGTCGCCGTCGCGACACCGGCTCGCTTGGCAACGGCGGTGAGCCGAGCCTGTAACTTGCTCATGCGATTGATTATGCCGCGTTTGACCTTGGGAGGCGACCGAGTATCATCGATTGCGGGAGTTTTCCCGAACCGCATACCGCGAATGAGGCAGATGAAGGCCCGGACGAAGCGCGTATCGCAACTCGCGTGTTACGCGATCCTTTGCTCCCTGGCCTTCGCGGGCGACGACGATAAGCAAAAACCCGCGGCTGCATCCGGCGCCCCTGCGCTCAACGCCGAGCAACAGCACGCGGTCAATCTGACGGTCGCTCATCCCCTCCCCGCGGTGGCACCCGAGCGCGTCGCGGCGGTCGGATTGGTGCTCGACGCCACGAGCCTGTTATCCGACCAGGGCGAGCAAGCCGTGGCCGATGCGCAAGCGCACGTCGCCGCCGCGGAGGCATCGCGGCTCGAGGACTTGTACAAGGCGGGGGCGGGCACGTCCCTGAAGATGCTCGAGGCGGCACAGGCCGAAGAGGCCAAAGCGCACGCCACGCTCGAGCTCGCGGCCGCGCGCTTTGCGCAGCACTGGGGCCCATTGGCCAAGGAGTCGCCGCCGGCGCGACAGCGCCTCGTCGACGGCGTGACATCCGGCCGCAGTCTTCTGATACGTGCCGACCTGCCGGGGCAGCACATCCTGGGCGCGCTGCCGCCTCGAGCCGTGCTCGATGTGGATGGCGTGGAGGTGCCGGGCCGCGTGCTCGGTGTGCTCACGGGCGAGAGCGCGTCGCAGAGCGCCGCCCTGTTGGTCGAGGTCGAGCATGCGCCGCTCGGGCTCGGCGCCGGCGCGCGCTTGCGGCTCTGGCTGTACGGCCGCGAGCGCTCCGGAATGCTGCTGCCGCGCGAGGCCATTCTCTACGACGAGAACGGCGCGTATGTCTACAAGCAGCTGGCTTCGAAGTCCTCCGCGGAAAAAACGCATTACCTGCCGGTGAAGGTGACGCTGCTCCTGCCGCAGGGCGATGCTTGGCTGGTGCAGGGGGTCGACGATGACGATGACATCGTCGTGCACGGAGCCGGAGTTCTCTGGTCGCTATCGGGCGTCGGGACGCGCGCCGCCGACGATGAGGACGACGAGGACTAGCCCCGAGCATGCTGGCTGCCATCGTCCGCGCCTCGCTTGGGGCACCCCGCATCGTGACCGCGCTCGCGTGCTTGATCGCGCTCTTGGGAGTCGCCGCGGTCGTCTCGGCGCGCTTCGATGTGTTTCCCGACTTCGCGCCGCCGCACGTCCTGGTTCAGACCGAGGCGCCCGGGCTCGATGCGACGCAGGTCGAGGCCCTGGTCACGCGGCCGCTCGAGGATTTGCTCGCGGGCACCGAGAACGTCAAGTCCGTGCGCTCGACCTCGAGTCAGGGCTTGTCGGCCATGCAAGTGGTGTTCGACCGCACCGGCGATCCGTACCGGCAGCGCCAGGTGGTGACGGAGCGGCTCGCCGAGATCGCGGGAGTGCTGCCCGAGGGGACCGGCGCGCCCTTGCTTTCGCCGCTGAGCTCCTCGATGGAATACCTGGTCCATTTCGGCTACACGAGCGACCGGCTTTCGGCGGTGGAGTTGCGCGACATCGTGCAATGGATCGTGAAGCCGCAGATTCTGGCGGTGCCGGGTGTCGCGCAGGCTCAGATTTTCGGCGGCGCGGTGCGCGAGCGTCAGATCGAGGTGGACCCGGTCAAGCTCGCGGCGGCGGGCCTCACTTTGGACGAGGTGCTCGCGACCGCGAAACGCGCGACCGCGCTCGTCGGCGCAGGCTACCTCGAGACGCCGACGCAACGCATCGTGATTCGCGCACAGGCGCCGGGAGCGACGCTCGAGGCGCTCGAGAGCGCGGTCGTCGCGACGCGCTCCGGGTTCCCCGTGCGCCTCGAGGACGTGGCCTCGGTGCACGACGGCGCCGAGCCGCGCTTCGGCGATGCGCTCATCGCCGGCAAGCCCGGCATTCTCATCGAGACCTCGACGCAGTTCGGCGCGAACACGCTCGACGTCACGCGGGCCCTGGAGGAGCGCCTCGATGCGCTCGCGCCCGCCCTCGCCAAGCAGGGCGTCGAGTACCATCCGGCGCTTCTGCGGCCGGCGAGCTTCATCGAGAGCGCGGTGGAGAAACTGCGCAACTCGCTCCTCATCGGCACGGTGCTGGTGGTGGCGCTGCTGCTCGTGACCTTGCGCGACTGGCGCGGTGCGCTCGTGTCCTTCAGCGCGATTCCGCTCGCATTGCTGACGACCGTGTGGATTCTCTCGGCCTTCGGGCTGTCGCTGAACACCATGACCTTGGGCGGGATCGTGGTGGCGCTCGGTGTCGTGGTCGACGATGCCGTCATCGACGTCGAGAACATCCTGCGCCGGCGGCGCGTCTCGGCGCGTGATACCGACATCGTCGCTCTGTTCATCGGGGCATCGCTCGAAGTGCGTCGACCGGTGTTCTACGCGACCGCGGCCGTGGCCGTCGCGTTCCTGCCGATTCTGATGATGTCCGGTCTGCAGGGGGCGTTCTTCCGCCCGCTGTCCATCGCGTTTTTGCTGGCGGTCGGACTGTCGCTGCTCGTCGCGATGAGCGCGACGCCCGCGATGAGCGTGCTCATGATGGCGAAGCACCAGCCGAAGCCCGAGGCACGCTTCCTGCAGTACTTCAAGCGCGGGCAGCTCAAGACGATCGCGTGGCTCCACGGGCGGCCACGCGTGCTCATCGCGATCCTGGTGACGACCGGCGTTGCGGGACTCGTGTTCCTGCCTTTGCTCGGCGCACGTCTGTTGCCGGATTTTCGCGAGAACTACTTGATCGCCCATGCCTCGCTTCGTGCCGGCATCTCGCTCTCCGAGACCACCCGGGTCGGCGAGCAGATCTCCAAAGGGCTGATGGCCATCCCCGGCGTGAAGAGCGTTGCCGAGCAGATTGGCCGCGCGGAGAACGGCCAAGATCCCGATGCGCCCAACAAGAGCGAATTCGAAGTCCAGATCGATCCCAGGAAAGGCAACGCCGCGGACATCGACGCCGCCATCCGCGATGTCTTCGACGACTACCCGAATCAGCTGGTCGAGATCTACTCGGTCCTCGGCGAGCGCATCGGCGAGACCCTGTCCGGAGAATCCGCGCCGTTCTCCATCTCGGTGATCGGCTCGGATCTGGACGCGGACGACCGCGTCGGCGCGCAGATCGTGGAGGTCCTCGAGCATCTGCCGGGCAGCGGAAACGTGCGCCTCGTTGTGCCGCCGCGCGAGGCGGAGCTGCATGTGGAGCTGCTGCCCGATCAGCTCGCGACCCAAGGCCTGCAGGCGGCCGATGTGCTCGAGACCTTGAACGCGGCCTACCACGGCACGGTGGCGGCAGAGCTCAAGCAGGCCGATCGCAGTGTGCCCGTGGCGGTGCGCATCGCCGGCGCCGCCGCGGATCCTCAATCGGTCGGCGCCCTGCTGCTGCGCGGCGGCGATGGGGCGCTCACCCGATTGTCGTCGGTCGCGACGATCAGCACGGAGCTCTCGCGCAGCTTGGTCGATCACGAGGACGGCTTGCGCCGCCAGATCGTCGTGGCGAACCCCCGGGGCGCGGATCAAGTCGGCTTTGCCAAGGCGGCGCGCAAAGCCGTGACGGCGAAGGTGCAGCTGCCGCCGGGGGTCTACCTGCGCTACGGCGGGGCCGCCGAAGCGCAGGCCGCCGCTGCCCGCGAGCTCCTGGTGCATTCGGCGGCGGCGTTCGTGCTGATCGTGCTCTTGCTCGCGCTCGCCTTCGGATCCTCACGGCACGTGCTGCTGGTGTTGCTCGCGCTGCCGAGCACCCTGATCGGCGGCGTGGCGGCAGTCGCTCTCACCGGCGGGACGCTCACGCTGGGGGCGATGGTGGGATTCGTCGCCCTCTTTGGCATGGCGGCGCGCAACACCATTCTGCTGATCTCGCACTTTGACCACTTGGTGGTCGAAGAGGGCCAACCTTGGACCTTGGCGACTGCCCTGCGGGGTGCGGAGGAGCGCTTGACCCCGGTCCTGCTGACGGCGCTGCTCACGGCGCTTGCCCTCCTGCCCGTGGCGCTGCAGCTGCATCAGCCCGGCCATGAGATCGAGGGGCCGATGGCGGTCGTTATTCTGGGCGGGCTGGTATCCTCCACGCTGGTGAGCTTGTTGCTGATCCCGCCGCTGGCGGCCCGTTGGCTGCGGCCCTCTGAAATCCGATCCATGGAGTCCATATGAAAATAATCAAAGCAATCGCGCTCGTATCGGCATTATCGGTGACCGCGGGTCTCGCCCGGGCGGCGGCACCCTGGCTGCATGTCACCGAGACCGTCGACATCCAAGCGCCCGCCGGCAAGGTGTGGGACGCGGTCAAGAACTTCGATCAGCTGAACGCCTGGCTGCCGCCCGTCGCCAAGGACGAGATCATCGAAGGACAGAACAATACGCCGGGCGCGGTTCGTCTGCTGACGCTGAAGGATGGGGGAACCGTCAAGGAGAAGCTCCTGTCCTATTCTCCTTCCACGCACACGTTCCGCTATGGCATCGTCGAGAGCGTGCTGCCGGTGAGCCATTACACGTCGGTGCTCACGGTGAAATCCGTGGGTCATGGCAAGTCGACGGTGACGTGGTCGGGGCGCTTCAAACGCAAGAACGAGGGCCCGAGCCCCGGCGACAAGGAGGACGACAAGGCAGCGACCGACACCATCCGCGGCGTCTATCAGGCAGGCCTGCCGAACTTGAAAAAGATGCTCGAGGGCCCATAGCGAAAAGATCCGATGAGCGTTCTCGATTCCTTCCATCCCGCGGTGGCCTCCTGGTTCACGCGGACCTTCGATGCGCCTACGCCGGCGCAAGCCGAGGCCTGGCCGGCAATCCAGTCCGGTCGCAACGTGCTCGTGGCGGCACCGACCGGCTCGGGCAAGACCTTCGCCGCGTTTCTCGCCGCGATGGATCAGCTGGTACGGGAAGGGATCGAGGGTGCGCTGCCTGACGAGACGCGCATCGTCTATGTCTCGCCATTGAAAGCACTGTCGAACGACATTCAGCGAAACCTCGAGGCACCGATCGAAGGTATCGGCGCAGAGCTCGCTGCGCTCGGGCTACCGGAGGTGCCGATTCGCGCCATGGTGCGCACCGGCGACATGCCGCAAAGCGAACGCGCGCGGATGCGGCGCACGCCCCCGCATATCGTCGTGACGACGCCGGAGTCGCTCTACATCCTGCTCTCGTCGGTTTCCGGCCGGCAGATGCTCGGTACCTGCCGCACGGTGATCGTCGACGAGATTCACGCGATCGCCGGCAACAAGCGCGGCGCGCATCTCGCGCTGTCGCTCGAGCGCCTCGAGGCGCTCGCCGCTCGCCCGCTCGTGCGCATTGGTTTGTCCGCGACCCAGAAGCCGATCGAGGAGGTCGCGCGCTTCCTGGTTGGCGCCGGCGCAGAGGGGGAAGCGCGCGGCTGCGCCATTGTCGATGCGGGCCACGCCCGGCAGCGCGATCTCGCGCTCGAGCTGCCCCCGGCACCGCTCGAGGCCGTCATGTCGGGTGAGGTCTGGAGCCAGGTCTATGACCGTCTTGCCGAGCTCGTGCGCGAGCACCGCACCACGCTCGTGTTCGTCAACACCCGGCGCCAGGCCGAGCGCGTCGCGCGGCATTTGTCCGAGCGGGTCGGAGAGGAGCACGTGGCGGCGCATCACGGGAGCCTCGCACGCGAGCGGCGCTTGGACGCGGAGCAACGGTTGAAGCGTGGCGAGCTCAAGGCGCTCGTCGCGACCGCCTCGCTCGAGCTCGGCATCGATATCGGCGATGTGGATCTCGTGTGTCAAATCGGCTCGACGCGCTCCATCAACGCCTTCCTGCAGCGCGTCGGCCGCGCCGGGCACTCGGTCGGCGGCATCTCGAAGGGCCGGCTGTTTCCCGCCTCTCGCGATGAGCTCGTCGAATGTGCCGCGCTGCTCGACGCCGTGAGGCGCGGCGAGCTCGACCGGCTGCGGGTGCCCGCAGGTCCGCTCGATGTCCTCACGCAGCAGATCGCGGCCGAGGTGTCGTCCGCGGAGTGGCGCGAGGATGCGCTCTTCGCGCTCGTGCGCCGCGCGTATTGCTACCGGGACCTCGCGCGCGCGGAGTTCGACGAATGCGTCCAAATGCTGGCGGAAGGGTTCAGCACGCGCCGCGGCCGTCACGGAGCGCTCATCCATCGGGATGCCGTCCACCAGATGTTGCGGGCGCGTCGCGGCGGCCGCCTTACCGCGATCACCTCGGGCGGCGCAATTCCGGACAATGCGGACTATCGGGTGATGCTCGAGCCGGAATCGCAGCTCGTCGGGACGGTGAATGAGGATTTCGCCGTCGAGAGCCTGCAGGGGGATGTCTTTCAGCTCGGCAATACCTCCTATCGCATCCTGCGCGTCGAGCGCGGCACGGTGCGCGTCGAGGATGCGCACGGTCAGCCGCCATCGATACCGTTCTGGCTCGGTGAGGCGCCTGGTCGGAGCGAGGAGCTCTCGCAGGCGGTCTCGCACCTGCGAGCGGAGATCGAGCGGCGTCTCGGCACGCATCCCGGCGCCGCCGTCGATTGGTTGACCGAGAGCGTGGGTCTCTCGCCGGAGGCCGCATTTCAGATCGTCGAGTACCTGGCGGCGGGACGCGCGGCGCTCGGCGCCCTGCCGACGCTCGAGACCATCATTCTCGAGCGCTTCTTCGACGAGTCGGGCGGGATGCAGCTCGTGATCCATTCCACCTATGGCAGCCGGGTGAACCGGGCATGGGGTCTCGCGCTGCGCAAGCGATTCTGCCGCACGTTCAATTTCGAGCTGCAGGCCGCGGCGACCGAGGATCACATCGTGCTGTCGCTGACCCAGGCGCATAGCTTCGAGCTGCCGGAAGTCGGGCGCTATCTGCAATCGGGCTCGGTGCGGCACATTCTGGTGCAGGCGCTGTGCGCGGCTCCGATGTTCGAGGTGCGCTGGCGCTGGGACGCGGGCATCTCGCTCGCCTTGCCGCGCTTTCGCGGCGGCAAAAAAGTTCCGCCGCAGATCGCGCGCATGCAGGCGCAGGATCTGCTGGCCGCGGTTTTCCCGGATCAAGTCGCGTGCGCGGAGAACCTGACCGGGGAGATCGAGATCCCGGACCATCCTTTGGTCCGGCAGACCATCCGCGACTGTCTCGAGGATGCGATGGACATCCGCACCTTCGAGGCGCTGCTGCGCCATCTCGAGCAAGGCGCCATCCGCGTCGTCGCACGCGATCTCACCGAGCCCTCGCCGCTCGCGCTCGAGGCCTTGAACGCGCGGCCGTACGCCTATCTCGACGATGCGCCGCTCGAGGAGCGCAGAACGCAGGCGGTGATGAGCCGGCGGTGGATCGACGCGGCTTCGGCGGCGGACCTGGGCAAGCTCGACGCGGAGGCGATCGCGCGAGTACGCGGCGAAGCCTGGCCCGATGCGGCGACGCTCGACGAGCTGCACGACGCACTCCTGTGGGTGACGTTTCTGACGGAAGAGGAGGGGCGGGGCAACGAGGCCTGGCCGCCGCTCCTGCGCGAGCTCGAGGCGCAAGGCCGCGTCGCGCACCTCGCGGACGGGTCAGGGCGGCCGCTGTGGGTGGCGACCGAGCGGCGGGGATTGTTCGAGCCGCAAATACCCGCCTCGGATGAAGCACTCGTCGAGGTCGTGCGCGGCCGGCTCGAGGGCTCGGGTCCGGTGAGCGCGCGCGCCATCGCCGGCTCGATCGGATTGCCGGAAGGACCCATTTTGAGCGCTCTCGCGGCGCTGCAGGGCGAGGGATTCGCGATGCGCGGCTGGTTCACGCCGGATTGCATCGAGGAGGAGTGGTGCGAGCGGCGCCTGCTCGCGCGCATTCACCGCTATACCGTCAAGCGCCTGCGCGCCGAGATCGAGCCCGTGGCGGCCCGGGATTTTCTGCGTTTTCTCTTCGAGTGGCAGCGCGTGCTGCCCGACGCGCGAATGCAGGGCTCGGACGCCGTGGCGGCCGTGCTGGGTCAGCTTGAAGGCTACGAAGCGCCCGCGAGTGCCTGGGAGACCGATATCCTGCCGTCGCGAATCACCGAGTATGAGCCCGAGTGGCTGGACGAGCACTGCCGCGCGGGGCGCTTCGTCTGGACCCGGCTCGAACCGCGCAGCTCCGATCTGCACCGCGGCGTTTCGCCGATCCGCTCGACCCCGATCACCTTGCTCGCAAGGCGCAGCGTCGGGGAGTGGTCGGCGTTCACCGAAGCCCACGATCCGGCGCATCTGACATCCCGCGCGCGCGCCGTGATGGAATACCTCAAGTCATCCGGCGCCTCGTTCTTCGACGAAATCGCCGACCACGTCGGCATGCTGCCCGTCGAGGCCGAGGAGGCGCTTGCCGAGTTGGTTGCGCTCGGCATCGTCAACTCCGACAGCTTCGGGGGCCTGCGCGCGCTCCTGGTCCCGGGCAGTCAGCGCGGCCGCGCGACCGGCCGCGGAAGCCGCCGCAAACGGCATATCGCGCTCTTCGCCATGGCGGATGCCGGCCGTTGGGCGCTCGTGCGCCGCCCCGGCGCGGGCGATCACGATGCAGCCGTCGAGCACGTGGTGCGATCGTTGCTGCGGCGCTGGGGCGTGATTTTTTGGCGGCTGCTCGCTCGAGAAGCCGCCTGGTTGCCGCCCTGGCGGGATATCGTGATGTGTTGCCGGCGGCTCGAGGCGCGCGGGGAGATTCGCGGCGGCCGCTTCGTCGCGGGCTTTTCGGGCGAGCAGTACGCCGCACCCGAGGCGGTGGCCTTGTTGCGTGAGGCGCGGCGGCGCCCCCACACGGGCCAGTACCTCTCGCTCTCGGGCGCCGATCCGCTCAATCTTTTGGGAATCGTCACGCCCGGCGCACGGCTGCCCGCGCTCGCCGGCAACCGCATTTTGTATCGCGACGGGCTGCCGATCGCGCTCTATGCGGCAGGCGAAGTGCAATTCCTGGAAAAACTCGAGCCGAAAGAAGAATGGGAGGCGCGCAACGCCGTGCTCCGCCGCCACGTGCCGGCCTCGCTGATTTCGCTCGATGATCCGACCTGAAGCGCGGCTCGCGTGCGATTCCGGCGCGTTTTTGTCTAGAATTGGCACTCGACCCATCCAGCTCGGAGAATCGATGAAGGCACTTGCCCGGGTGATCGCCCCTTGGTTGCTGATCTCGTTCGCGGGCGCCGGCGCGCTGGCGCAATCGCCGGCGCCGCAGAACTGGGTCGAAGGCAAAAACTATTCGCTCGTTCCGCGTCCTCAGAAGCCGGACCTGCCCAGGGGCAAGGTGCTGGTGACGGAGGTTTTCTCCTATGCCTGTCCGGCCTGTAATCAGTTTCAACCGTACATGCAGAAGCTGGTGAAGAGCCTTCCGCCGAATGCCGTGGTCGACTATCTGCCCGCTGCCTTCAATGCGAGCGAGGACTGGCCCATGTTCCAGCTCGCCTACGTGACCGCCCAAACCCTCGGCATCGCCGACCGCGCGCACGAGGCGATGTTCGAGGCCGTGTGGACGACCGGTGATCTGGCGACGACGGATGCCGCCAGCGGCACCTTGAAGGCGCGCATGCCCACCATCGAGGACGCGGCGCGCTTCTATCAAAAGCAGACGGGCGTGCCGGCGGCGAAATTCCTGGAGACATCGAAATCGTTCGGCGTGGACACGCAGGTGCGGCACGACGAGGACCTGATGAAGGCCTACGGCATCGACCGCACCCCCACCCTCGTCGTGAACGGCAAGTACCGGGTCACGGTGCAGGGCGCCGGCGGCCCGTCGCAGTTGGTGGATTTGGTGAATTTCCTGGTGCGCAAAGAAAGCCAGTAGGCTCGACTCGAGGGAGCGCGCCTGAGGATGTAGGCGATCATGAGCGTGTCGATCCTGCTTTGGGGCATCCTGTTCGGCGCCATAGGCTTGGGGATGGTCATCTATGGCAAGCAGCAACGCGCCGCCGCACCCCTGCTGTGCGGCATCGGCCTCATGGTCTATCCCTATTTCGTGCCGAACGTCGTCGCCGTCGTCGCGATCGGCATCGTGCTCACGCTGCTTCCGTTTTTCTTCCGCTAGCGGCGCAACGCTCCCTTGAGGCCCCGCCTCCGGGCCCCCGTCGGTGCGCTAACTTGTCGGCGTCCTGACTTTTCTTGTCGATGCTGCGACTTCTTTGCTTTCGCGCTCGATCAAACCGCAGGGCTGTTTTTGTTTTAATGGCGCGCTGCGTGGAATCATCCATCGATGGAACCTGACATGTCCGTTGCCGAGCCGTCTGGCCGACGAAGATTGCGTTGGATCCTCATCGTCGCGGCCGTTGCGGCCGTTGCGGCGATCGTCGTGTACCGGTCCGCGACGTTCACGTCCCAACCGCCGGCACGGCGCGGCCGGTTCCAGGACGGCGGCAATCAACCGGTCGGTGTGGCGCGCATCGCCCGCGGCGATATTCGCTTGACGCTGCGCGCGCTCGGCGCGGTCACGCCGCTCGCGACGGTGACGGTGACGACCCAGATCAACGGCCTGCTGATGAGCGTCGGCTTCAAGGAAGGCCAGCTGGTCAAGAAAGGGCAGTTGCTCGCGCAGATCGATCCGCGTCCCTATCAAGTCGCCCTCGAGCAGGATCAGGCGCAGCTCGCCAGAGACGAGGCGGCGCTCAAGCAGGCGCAGATGGATCTCGCACGCTACGAAACGTTGTCGGGTCAGCAATCGATCGCGCGGCAGACGTACGAGGACCAGGTATGGGTCGTCAAGCAGAGCCAGGGAACGGTCGATTACGACAAGGCGCAGATCAAGGCGCAGCAGCTCAATCTCACCTATTGCCGCATCGTCGCACCGACCGACGGCCGCGTCGGGCTGCGCCAGGTCGACCCGGGCAATTACGTGCAGTCCGGGTCGACCGGCGGCATCGTGGTGCTCACCGTGCTCAAGCCCACGACGGTGGAGTTCGCCGTGCCCGAGGACAGCATCCCGCAGGTGATGGAGCGCGTGCACGCCGGCGCCCAGTTGCCGGTCACCGCTTTCGACCGGGCCAACGTGGCTCAGCTCGCGACCGGGCAACTGGCCGCCGTCGATACGCAGGTCAACAACACCACCGGCACCGTGATGCTGCGCGCGAACTTCGACAACGCCGATGAGCGGCTCTTCCCGAGCCAGTTCGTCAACGTGGTGATGATGCTCGATACGCTCAAGGACGTCGTGCGAGTCCCCGCGGCGGCCGTGCAGCGCGGCGCTCCCGGCACCTACGTGTACTTGGTGGACGCGCAGAGCACGGTGGCGGTCCATCCGATCAAGCTCGGCGCGCAGGATGGGGATTTCTACGCGGTCGAATCGGGCTTGTCGCCCGGCGATGTGGTGGTGACCGACGGCGCCGACCGGCTGCGCGACGGTGCGAAAGTGAGCATTCCGAGCGCCCAAGCGGCACTGCCGGGCGCGCCGCATCCGCACCTGCGCGGCCAAGGAGAGGGCAATCGCGGCGGCGGTCATGGCACCGGACAGCATCACCATCGGCCGCAGGGCGACGGGAGCGGGCCCCCGACACCGCAGCCACCCGCGGCGCAGCCGGGCTCGACGGGCACCTCGTCCTGAGGGGCGCATGAATCCGTCCCGGCTGTTCATCAATCTGCCGGTCGCGACCTCGCTCCTCATGGTCGCAATCCTGCTGTCCGGCCTGTTCGCATTCAAATTCCTGCCGCTCTCGTCGCTCCCGGAGGTCGACTATCCGACCATTCAGGTGCAGACCTTTTATCCGGGTGCGAGCCCGGAGGTCATGACATCCTCGGTTACGGCGCCGCTCGAGCGGCAATTCGGCCAGATGCCGGGGCTCAATCAGATGACCTCGGCGAGCTCGGGCGGCGCGTCCGTCATCACGCTGCAGTTCAGCCTCGATCTGGGCCTCGATGTGGCGGAGCAGGAAGTACAGGCGGCGATCAATGCCGCCGGCAACGTGCTGCCGAACGATCTGCCGACGCCGCCCACGTATGCGAAGTTCAATCCGGCGGATGCGCCGATCATGACGCTCGCGGTCAGCTCCGAGACGCTCAAGCTCATCGATGTCGAGGATCTGAGCTTCACGCGTCTCGCGCAAAAGATCTCGCAGCTGCCCGGCGTGGGCGTCGTCAGCATTTCGGGCGGTCAGCGCCCGGCGGTACGCATCCAGTTCAATCCGCGGGCGCTCGCGAAGTACGGTCTGAACATCGACGACCTGCGCACCACCATCTCGAACGCCAACGGCAATTCGCCCAAAGGAAGCTTCGACGGACCCACGCGGTCCTCCTCGCTCAACGCGAACGACCAGATCACCGACATCCAAGGCTACCGGGACATCGTCGTGGCCTATAGCAACGGAGCGCCCGTGCACATGTCGGACGTGGCCAACGTGATCATGGCGCCCGAGAACACCAAGCTTGCCGCCTGGGCGAACGGTACGCCGGCGCTCATCCTGAACATTCAGCGTCAGCCGGGCGTGAATGTGATTCAAGTGGCCAACGCCGTGAAGAGCCTTCTGCCGCGGGTGCAGGCGGACATGCCGCCGGCGCTCGACATCGCCGTTCTGAGCGACCGCACCCAGACCATCCGCGCATCGGTGGCGGATGTCGAGATGGAGCTCATCCTCGCCGTCATCCTCGTGGTGCTGGTGATCTTCGTCTTCCTGCGCAATGCGCCGGCGACCCTCATCCCCAGCCTGTCCGTGCCTCTGTCGCTCGTCGGGACCTTCGGCGCGATGTATCTGCTCAACTACAGCCTGGATAATCTGTCGCTGATGGCGCTCACCATCGCCACGGGCTTCGTGGTGGACGATGCCATCGTGATGATCGAGAACATCGCCCGCTACATCGAGGCCGGCGACGCACCGCTCGCCGCCGCGCTCAAGGGCTCCCAGCAGATCGGCTTTACCATCATCTCGCTCACCGTATCGCTGATCGCCGCGCTGATCCCGCTGCTTTTCATGGGGGAAATCGTCGGCCGGCTGTTCCACGAGTTCGCCATCACGCTCGCCGTCACGATCGTGATCTCCGCGGCCGTATCGCTCACGCTCGTGCCCATGCTGTGCGCGCGGCTCCTGCATCACCGTCCGGCGGCGGCGCGCGGCGCGTGGGACCTGCGCGCCGAACGCGGCTTTCAGTGGATCGTCGCCCGGTACGAGCGCGGCTTGAACTGGGTGCTCGATCGTCAGGGCCTCACGCTCGCCTTCGCCGGCGTGACGCTCCTGATCTCGCTGCTCCTCTACGTGCTGATCCCGAAAGGGTTCTTTCCCGTGCAGGACACGGGCGAGATCCAGGGCATCTCCGAGGCGGCCCAGACCATCTCCTATGCCGCCATGGCGGAGCGGCAGCAGGCGCTCTCAGCCGCCATCCTCAAGGACCCGGACGTCGCATCGTTGAGCTCCTTCATCGGCGTCGACGGCTCGAACTCGACCCTGAACTCGGGCCGCTTCCTCATCAACTTGAAGCCGCACGCGGCGCGCCGTGCGAGCGCGAGCGATGTCATCCGGCACCTGACGCAGGAGACCGCGGGCGTCGTCGGCATCGCGCTCTACATGCAGCCGCTCCAGGACATCACCATCGACTCCGCGGTGAGCCGCACGCAGTACCAGTTCGTGATCGAGAGCACCGACAGCAACGATTTCGCGGCCTGGATCCCGCCGCTCGTGCAGAAGTTGAGCGCGCTGCCGCAACTCGCGGACGTCGCCAGCGATCTGGAACAGCAAGGCACCGCGACCGACCTCACCATCGACCGGGCAACCGCGGCGCGCTTCGGCATCACGCCCGCGACCGTGGACAACGTGCTCTACGATTCTTTCGGGCAGCGGATCGTATCGACGATCTACTCGCAGTCGAATCAGTACCGTGTGATCCTCGAGGCGGATCCCTCGATCCAGCTCTCGCTCGCCGGGCTGTCGGAGCTGTATCTGCCGTCCTCCACGTCCTCGAGCAACGGCCAGGTGCCGCTGTCGGCCATCGTGCAGGTGAGTCAGCGTCCGGGGCCGCTGCAAATCACGCACCTCGGACAGTTTCCCGCCACCACCATCTCCTTCAATCTGGCGCCCGGCGCCTCGCTCGGCGGCGCGGTCGATGCGATCCGCAAGGCCGAGCAGGGCATCAAATTGCCGGGCAAGTTCGTCACGGCATTCCAGGGGACGGCGGCGGCGTTCCAGCACGTGCTCACCAATCAGGCTCTGCTGCTCGCAGCCTCGGTGATCACGATGTACATCGTGCTCGGCGTGCTCTACGAGAGCTTCATTCACCCGATCACGATTCTCTCGACGCTCCCCTCGGCGGGCATCGGCGCCATGCTGGCGCTCATCCTCGCCCGCCACGACCTCGACGTGCTCGGCATCATCGGCATCATCCTGCTGATCGGCATCGTCAAGAAGAACGCCATCATGATGATCGATTTCGCGCTCGATGCGCAGCGCAAGGGAGGCCTCGGGCCCCGGGAGGCCATCACTCAGGCCTCGCTCCTGCGCTTTCGTCCCATTCTGATGACGACCATGGCGGCGCTGTTCGGCGCGCTGCCGCTGATGCTCAGCTACGGGGCGGGCTTCGAACTGCGCCGGCCGCTCGGCATCGCCATCGTGGGCGGCCTGATCGTCAGTCAGCTGCTGACGCTGTTCACGACGCCGGTCATCTACCTCGCGTTCGATCGCCTGGCGGCCCGCCGGCGCAGCGCTGCGGCCGCCAAGGGCAATCGGCCGGATCCGGCCCCGGCATGAACATCTCCAAAATATTCATCGAGCGGCCCGTGGCCACGACCCTCTTGACCGCCGGCATCGCGCTCGCCGGCGCGTTCGCCTACCTGCAATTGCCGGTCGCGCCGCTTCCGCGAGTCGACTACCCGACGATCTCGGTGTCGGCGTCGCTTCCCGGCGCCGATCCGGAGACGGTCTCCACCAGTGTCGCCGAGCCCCTCGAGCGGTATCTGGGCGAAATTGCCGACGTTACGGAGATCACCTCGCAAAGCTCCACCGGTCAGACGCGCATTACGCTGCAGTTCGATCTCGATCGCGACATCAACGGCGCCGCGCGCGACGTGCAGGCCGCGATCAATGCCGCCGCCGCCGATGTCTCGACCAGCCTTTCCAGCAATCCCACTTATCGGAAGGTGAATCCGGCCGATGCGCCGCTGATGATTCTGGCGCTGACCTCCGAGACGTTGACCCGCGGCCAACTTTACGATGCGGCGAGCAACGTGCTGCAGCAGCGGCTCTCGCAGCTCGACGGAATCGGTCAGGTCTCGATCGGCGGGGCGACTTTGCCGGCGGTGCGCGTGGAGCTGAATCCCGCCGCCATGTTCCGCTACGGCATCGGCTTCGAGGACGTGCGCGCGGCGCTCGCCTCCGCGAACGCAAACAGCCCGAAGGGCGCGATCGAGGAGGGGGCGCGCCGCTTCCAGCTCTATACCAACGATCAAGCGACCCATGCGAGCGAGTACCGGCCGCTGCTCGTCGCCTACCGCAACGGCTCGGCGGTGCGGCTGTCGGACATCGCCGATGTCGAGGACTCGGTGCAGGATCTGAGAAACGAGGGGCGGGCGAATGGCCAGCCTTCCGTGCTGGTGATCTTGTCGCGCCAGCCCGGAGCCAACATCATCGATACGGTCGATCAAGTCAAGGCGGAGCTGCCGCAGCTGCAAGCCGCGCTGCCGAGCGATGTGAACCTGAGCATCGTTTCGGACCGCAGCGCCACCATCCGGGCCTCGCTCCGGGACACGAAATGGACGCTGCTGCTCGCAGTCTGTCTCGTGACCTTCGTCGTGTTCCTCGCGCTCGGCGATGTGCGCGCCGCGCTCGTGCCCGCGGTGGTGGTGCCCATCTCGCTCATCGGCACGTTCAGCGGCATGTATCTGCTCGGGTTCAGCCTCGACAACCTGTCGTTGATGGCGCTCACCATCGCCACCGGGTTCGTCGTCGATGATGCGATCGTGGTGCTCGAAAACATCTCGCGCCACGTCGAGCACGGCATGCCGCGCCGCGAGGCGGCGCTGCTCGGCGCCAAGGAGGTCGGTTTTACCGTCGTGTCGATCAGCGTGTCGCTCGTGGCGGTGTTCATTCCCATCCTGCTCATGGGCGGGATCGTGGGCCGGCTGTTCCGCGAGTTTACCGCCACTTTGTCGCTCGCCATCGCCATCTCCATGGTCATCTCGCTCACCACCACGCCGATGATGTGTGCGTGGATCCTGCGTGCGCCGTCCGAGCGTCGCCGCGGCCGCCGGAGCTTTCTCGATCGCGCTCTCGCCGGGTACGAGCGCAGCCTCGCCTGGGCGCTGCGGCATGGCCGGCTGGTGATGCTCGCGCTCCTGGTCACCGTCGCTCTCAACGTGCTGCTCTTCAACCTCATCCCCAAGGGTTTCTTCCCCCAAGAGGACACCGGGCTCATCACCGGCGGCATCGTCGCCGACCAGAGCATCTCGTTCCAGCTGATGAAGGACAAGCTGGTGCGCCTGATGAACATCGTGCAGGCCGATCCGGCGGTCGAGAGCATCGCGGGGTACACGGGTGCGGGCAGCGGCGGCGGCGGTTCGCAGACCAACACGGGATCGGTGTTCGTGCTGCTCAAGCCCCTGTCGGTGCGCAAGATTTCATCCGACGAGGTGATTGCGCGGCTGCGGCCGCAGCTCTCGCAGATCCCGGGCGGCCGGCTGTTCCTGCAGACCGTTCAGGACATCCGGGTCGGCGGTCGGCAGTCGAACGCCCAGTATCAGTTCACGCTGCAAGCGGACAAGGTGAGCGATTTGAACGAATGGGGCCCAAGCTTCTCGCGGCCCTGCAGTCGAGCCCGGTGGTGGCGGACGTCAATTCGGACCAGCAGCAGAAGGGTCTCGAGACCGACGTGACGTACGACCGAGCCACGGCGGCACGGCTCGGGCTCACCGTCAGCCAGCTCGACAGCACCCTCTACGATGCCTTCGGCCAGCGTCAAGTCTCGACCATCTACAATGCCCTCAACCAATATCACGTGGTCATGGAGGTCGCGCCGCGCTACTGGCAGAGTCCGGAGACCCTGGCCGACATGTATGTGAGCACCTCGGGCGGGGCGGCGACCGGCACGCAAACCACCAACTCGTCGACGGTCGGCGGCGGCGGCACGTCCAGTACGGCCGTGGGCGGCGGCGGCAGTGGCGGCGGTGCGGCCGGCCTGGGGGCGCTCAGCGCGAGCGCGGCGCCCGGAAGCACGACTGCGGGGGGCGCGCCTGCGACGGCCGGCACTACGACCGCGGCGGCCGGCCCGAGCGCCGGGGTGAGTAATTCCGTGCAGAACGCCCTGACCAACGCCATCGCCAACACCGGCCGCGGTGCCGTGTCGAGCGGCGCCGCGGTCAGCGCGCATCAGGAAACCATGGTTCCCCTGGCCGCGGTGAGCAGACACTCCTCCGGCACCACCCGCCTCGCGGTAAATCACACGGGCTGTTCGCCTCCACGACGCTGTCGTTCAACCTGCAGGCGGGCATGTCCTTGAGCGACGCCACGCGAGCGATGAACCAGGCCATACAGGATATCCACATGCCGACCTCATCCACGGCATATTCGCGGGCACCGCAAATACGTTCCAGCAATCGCTCTCGAGCGAGCCGCTGCTCATCGCGGCGGCACTGCTCGCGGTCTACATCGTGCTCGGCGTGCTTTACGAGAGCTACGTGCATCCCGATCACCATCATCTCGACCCTGCCCTCGGCAGGCGTCGGTGCGGTGCTGGCGCTCATGGTATGGCACACCGAGTTCAGCATCATCGCGCTGATCGGCGTGATCCTGCTCATCGGGATCGTGAAGAAGAACGCCATCATGATGATCGACTTCGCCATCCACGCCGAGCGCACTATGGGGCTTTCGGCCGCGCGAGGCCATCTACCAGGCGTGCCTGCTGCGTTTTCGCCCCATCATGATGACGACGCTCGCGGCTCTGCTCGGCGCCGTGCCGCTCGCGCTGAGCTATGGCAACGGTGCGGAGCTGCGCCGGCCGCTGGGGATTTCCATCGTCGGCGGCTTGATCGTGAGCCAGGTGTTGACGCTGTACACGACCCCCGTGCTTTATGTGTATCTCGACCGCTTTCAGAGCTGGCTCAAAGGCCGTTGGCCGCGGCGTTGGTCCGACGCCGGCGGCTCGGAGGCTCTCGCATGAGCGCCACGCGATCCGGCGCGCGCGGGGGGCCGATCGCATGCGCGGCGCGGCTCGGCGCCGCGCTCGCCACCGCGCTCCTCGCCGCCGCCTGCGCCGTCGGACCCAATTATCACCGGCCTGCGGCGCGCGGTACCCGAGCACCTACAAGGAGTTGCCGCCGGGCTGGAAGTCGGGCTCGCCACAGGATGCGCAGCGCCGCGGGGATTGGTGGGCGATCTTCGAGGATCCGGAGCTCGACCGGCTCGAGCACGAGGTGCGCATCTCGAATCAGAACGTCAAACAATACGAGGCGCAGTACCGCCAGGCCGCGGCGCTCTTGAGAGAGGCGCAGGCCCAGCTCTTTCCCACCGTGACCGGCAACTTCAGCGCCCAGCGGGGCGGCGGCGGGGGCGGTACCGCGGCCGTCTCGAGCGCGGTCGGCAGCGGAGCCGGCGGCAGCACCCACACGGAATTCACGCTCGAGGGCGTGCTCAGCTGGCAACCGGACATCTGGGGCACCATCCGACGCCAGGTGGAGAGCCGCAAGGCGGGCGTCCAGGTGAGCGAGGCGAATCTGGCGAACGCCGAGCTTTCGGCTCAGGCGACACTCGCCACCGACTACTTCGATCTGCGCGCCGCGGACTCGCTGCGCGCGCTGCTCACGCGGGCGGTCGCGCTCGAATCAGCGCGCGCTCGACATCGCGCAGAATCAACTGAAGTCCGGCACCGCGACCAACGGCGATGTGGCCGCGGCGCAGGCATCGCTGGAGTCTACCCAGGCGCAGCTCGTCGCCGTGGAACAGCAGCGCGGCACGTACGAGCACGCCATCGCCGTGCTCACCGGCCATCTGCCCTCGGAGCTCAGCGTCGCTGAAGCGCCGCTCGTGGCGACCGTGCCGCAGGTTCCGGTATCCGTGCCATCGGAGCTTCTCGAGCGCAATCCGGCCGTCGCGGCCGCGGAGCGTCAAATGCAGGCGCAGAACGCCCTCATCGGCGTCGCGATCGGCGCTTATTTTCCGACGATCAGCCTGCAGGCGCTCGGAGGCTATTCGGGGAATCCGTTGTCGACCCTGATCAACGCGGGCAATCGCATCTGGTCCGTCGGAGGCTCGGCGAGCGACGCCGTCTTTCAGGGTGGGGAGCAGGTTGCCGCCGTGGCGCAAGCGCGCGCGACCTATGATCAATACGTGGCCGTTTATCGCCAGACCGTGCTCTCGACGTTCCAGTCCGTGGAGGACCAGCTCCTCGCCCTGCGCGTGCTCGAGCACGAGGCGGAGTTCGAGCAAAAGGCGGTGGCGCATGCACAAACCGCGGCGGATATCGCCCTCAATCAATTCAACGCGGGGACGGTGAGCTACACTACGGTCATAACCGATATTCAAGCGCTGATCGCCGATCAGGAATCGCTGCTCACCATCCGGCAAAACCAGCTGGTGGCGGACGTGTCCCTGATCGAGGCGCTCGGCGGCGGCTGGGACGTCTCGCACCTCTGATCGCATGCTCAAACTTGTTCCGCTACCACCCGAGACTCTGGATAGGCATTGCCCTCGGGGTCGCCGCATTCTTCTCGGTTCCCGCCGGCTGGTCGCTCACGACGCGGGTGCTCGTCGCCTGGGACTGCGGCGTGTCCTCATTTCTCGTCCTGCTCTGGCTATGGATGCGAGGTCTCACGGCGCAGCAGATTTGCTCGCGCTACATCGAGGAGGACGAATCCGCGCCGGTGATCGTGATGGTGGTCACGGCCGCGGCGCTCTTGAGCCTCGTCGCCATCGTCGAGCCGCTGGCGACCTTGAGGCACGCGAGCGGCAGCGACAGGACATGGCACTTCGTGCTGGCCTCGGTCACGGTGGCCGACTCATGGCTTCTCGTGCCCGCCATCTTCACGACCCACTATGCCGATATGTTCTATAGCGTGGACGAGAACAATCGTCCGCTCGCGTTTCCGGATACGGATATGCCGGTGTTCGCTGATTTCGCGTATTTCTCCTTCACCATTGCCGCGGCTTGTCAGACGGCGGATGTGCTGACGCGGCGCGCATCGATCCGTAAGGTGGTTCTCGTTCACGAGGTGGTTTCCTTTCTGTTCAACGCCTCGATACTCGGGTTCGCGATCAACGTGACGGCCGGCCTGCTTGGAGGTTAGGCTCCAGCCAATGGCCACTCCGGCGCCGAAGACGGTTGCGATTCTCGAGGCACGCACGGGCGCGCATCTTGCGGAATTGATATCGCGCCAGGGCGCCGTGCCGCTGCTCGCTCCCGCCTTGGAAGAGCTGCCCGATATCGAGCCCGGCGAGCTCGCGGCGCTCCTCGCGGATTGGAGCGCGAACCCGTTCCGGATGATGATTTTTCAGACCGGGGTCGGGACCCGCGCGCTGTTTCAAGCGACGGAATCGCTCGGCTCGACTCCGAAGGCTTCTGGATCTCTCTGCAGCAGGCGACCGTCGTCGTGCGCGGCCCGAAGCCGACGGGCGAGCTTGGTGCGCGCGGTGTACGCATCGACGTACGCGCGGCTTCGCCTTTCACCAGCGAGTCCGTGCTCGCGGCGATCGCGGGGCTGTCGCTCGATGGCGCGCGGGTCGTGGTGCAGCGTTACGGGGAGGCCAATCGGCGGCTCTGCGAGGCGCTCGAGTCGCGCGGCGCCTCGGTACAGGAGATTGCCACGTATCGATGGGCGCTGCCTGCGGATGTGGGTCCGCTCGAACGGTTGGTCGATGCGCTCGGGCGCGAGGCTGTGGACGCGGTGGTGTTCACGAGCGCCGTGCAGGTGAAGCATCTGTTTGTAATCGCCGACCGTATGGGCCGCGCCGCCGCACTACCGGGCTTGTTGCACGGGCTCATCATCGCCTCGGTCGGGCCGGTGTGCTCCCGGGCTCTCGAGGAGCGTGGCATCACGCCGACGTTCGAGGCCGATCCGCCGAAGCTCGGTCCGTTGGTCGCGGGGCTCCGGGCGGCGCTTAAGGCGTCCAGCGATAGACGACGCCCGGGTAGGGCGCCTTGAATTGCTCGAACACGCCGGTGATGAAAAGCGTCCGCGCACCGTCGGCGCCGAAATTCACGTTCGTGACATAGGGGGTCGGCAGCTCGATCATGCGCACGAGCTTCTTGTCCTCCCCCACGACCAGCACACGGCCCGAGCCGTTTTGCGCGATGTAATAATTCCCGTCCGGACCGAGCTTCAACCCGTCGGGACCGTTGTAGGCATCCTCATGCGGTGTGGGATCCGCAAGATCCGCAAGCCGCGCCCACACGGTGCGTGGGCCGAGCGTGCCGTCGGCGTTGACGGGGAACGACAATATGCGGCCGGCAAGCCCCTCGGCGACGAGGAGATGCTTGCCATCCTTGGAGAGCGTGAGCCCATTCGAGTAGTGGATGGTGTTCGCAAGCTCTGCAATCGTGCCTGCGTCCGCGCTCAGGTGCAGCACCGTTCCGGTGATCGGTGCGCGCAAGTCGTACACGCCGGAAGCCGAGAAATACACGCCGCCGGATCGATCCGCGGCAAAGTCATTGGGCCCGATGAAGGGCCTTCCCGCGCTGTCCCTGTCGAAGGTGCGCACGGTGCGGCCGAGCGCGTCGATCTCCACGACGCTGTTGGCGTCGTAACAGGCGACGAGCAGATGATCCCTGCCGTAAGCGATGAGGCCGGAAGGCCCACAATGCTCGCTCCGCCAGAAAACCCCGACCGTGTGACCGTCCCACACTTTCACGCCGGGGCCGGCATATTCCACGTAGAGGAGCCGCCCATCCCGCCACAGCGGACCCTCGGGGTACACGGCATGCGGGTCGATGACGCTCAGCGCCGCGAGCGACGTGCCGCCCGTGGTCGCCCAGATCGCAAACCCCAAGATCCATGCAATCCGTCGGCTCATGCATCACTCTCGTTCGTGCTATTGCAGCATTCTAGGCTATGCCGCGCTGTCGGTGTACGGCCGACAGCGCAACCGCCTGGATTCCTACGCGGGTCGCCAGGGATACCTCCATCCGGCGTCATATGGGAGTGGTATAGATTCCCTTTCCCCTTTCACCCACCTTGCAGCAGGAGCAGATAACCCATGGAAACTCGCCCCACGGCCGAGAAGCACAACGGAAATACGCAGCCCTTTCTCACCGATGTGCAGACGCTGCGTGACCGCGCGCGCAAGCACATCTCCGAAGGCAGTGTCACCCCGAATTATGAGGGAGACGTTCAAAAGACCATCGAGATCCTGCAGGCGGTGCTGGCGACGGAAATCGTCTGCGTGCTTCGCTACAGCATGCACGCCATCGCCGCGACCGGAATATCAAGCGAGGGCGTGAAGGCGGAATTCACCGAGCATGCGCGCGAGGAGCAGGAGCATGCGGCCGAAGTGGCCGATCGGATCAATCAGCTGGGCGGCAGGCCCAACATGAATCCCGAGGGGCTCGCCAGCCGCTCGGCCTCCGAGTACGGCAATGCGCAGAACCTCGTGGAGATGATCCGGGAGAATTTGATCGCGGAGCGAATCGCGGTCGAGCATTATCGCGAGCTGGTCCGCTACTTCGGCACGAGAGATCCGAGCTCTCGATTGATGATGGAACGCCTGCTGGCAAAAGAGGAAGAGCATGCCAATGACATGCATGACCTCTTGGTGGCGCACGAAGGGCGCCCAATGCTCGAGCGATAACCGCGGCCGGCGGGCGGCGCTGCTACGTGGTGTCGCCGACGGCCGGCGGATCGCTCGCCGGAAAGGATTCGTCGAGGGCCTCGTCGAGCAGATCGCTTTCATGCTGCTTCTGCCCCTCATCGTCCATCGGATGCTTGGCGAGGTAGGCGGCGGCATAGGAGCACGCGGGCACGACCCGCCAGCCGTGCTCTCGTGCCGTATCCAGGGCTTTGCGCGTGAGCTGGGCGGCGATACCCCGCCCTTCGATGGCCGGGGGCACCTCGGTATGGGTAATGGTCATTACATCCGCGGCGAGTGTGTAGTCGAGCACGGCGCGGCTGCCATCCACGATGGTGACGAACCGGTGCGCGGCGGTGTCGTGGTCGATTTGAATCATGGTGAGATCATACCCCCGTCGTTGCGCCGAGGGGATCGGGTAGTCGCCGCGAGCGACTACCCGACGCACGAGTCTCTACCCGGGCGGATGCTCCTCATGCTCCGGCGGACGCGCCGCGGGCTTCGGTGCAGGCTCGGGGGCGCGCCGCTCCTCCGGCGCAGGGGCCGCATGCGGCGCCGCGGCGTGCGGCGGTTCGGCGCGTGGTTCCTCGGCCGGATGAGCGGGCTCCGCGGGGTGCGTCGGCGCGGCGGGATGAGCCGGCGCCGCCGGGTGTACCGGCGCGGTGTGAACCCGGGCCGGATGCTCGACCGGGGCTGCATGAGCCGGCGCCGCGTGCTCGACCGGGGCCGCGTGCTCGACCGGGGCGGTATGAACCGGGGGCGCGCGCTCGACCGGTGCGGAGTGTGCCGGGGCCGTATGCGTTGGGGTTGCGGCATGGGCGGGTGCGGCGTGCTCCTCCGGACGTGCGGCTGCCTCGGGATGCGCCGGGGCGCCTTTGGCCCGCACGACGCCCGCCCCCTTGAAGACCGTGGGCCGGGCGGTCGCCGCGATGGTCGGATGTCCGCCATTGGCCTTGGCGCGCAATTCCGGATTGCTGCGGGCGAGCTGCGCATGCTGCACTTGGGCAGCGGGCGGCGCGATGTGCCGCTCCTTCGCGGCGGCCAGCTGCTCGGACGTGGCTCTCGCCTGCACCCCGCCGGGGCCGCCGTTGAAGCTCACCCGATTCACGGTGACGTTATTGACGGTGACGTTCTTGACGTACACGTTCGTGACATGCGTGGTGCCGACATTGACGACGGCGGTGTTGTAATAGAACTGATTGCCCTGCCAGCGGCCGCCCTCGTAGCCGTCGCCCGTGTAGCCGAAGCCGTAATTCACGCCGCCGTAGAAGCCGATGTGCGGACCCCAGTAGCCGCCGTGCCACAGATAGGCGCCGCCTTCATAGCCCCAATAACCGGGGGTCCACAAGTAGCCGGGTTGGGGCGCCGGCACCCAGGTGCCCGGTATCCACACATAGTCGGTGACGTCGGCGTCCCAGAACCAATATCCGGGCACGAATATGTAACCGACTTGAGGGAGCGGGGGCTCCTGGTAAACCGGCAGCTCCGGGGGCGGTACGTTCACATTGACGCTCAAGCTGAATCCAAATTGCGCCGAGCTGATGCCGGGCAGCGTGAAAAGCAGCAACGCGGGGATCAATAGTCGCAAGGTCTTGAACATTGGTTTCCAGCTCCCTCGAGGAGAGGCGTGCGTGTGGCGCACGCATCGTTGATTTGTGTCAATCTGCCGGAAGATTGTATAACCGGACCCGCAATGGCTCGTCAGGCGCCGGCCTGCGTCGCGTGTAGGACAAACCCGCCAAGCACCCCACCATGCTCGAAGTCACCGAAGATTCCAGCGCAACCGACCGCGGGTACGCACGGCTCGCGGCCTGCCGCGAAGAAGAGCAGCGGATTCATTACACCGCGGCCCTCATTCTCACGGTGTTCGATGACTTCTACCGCCTGCTCTGCGAATACCCGTACCGTGCGAAGCGTGCCTTCGAGATGCGCGACCCGCACGCGGCGCTGCGCATCAGCCAGGAGCGCCTGGGACTGTACAGTCAGTACATCGCGGAGCATGGGCCGAGGATGCTCGCGGCGTACCCGGCGCTCGCCCACGACTCTTCTCTGTGGGAGTCCATCGACCGCCTGTTCGCCGCCATGATCGTCGATCGCTACGAAGCGGACACGGCCTTCAGCTTCGCCCATTCGTTGCGGCGAAACATGAGCAACGAGATCTGGCGTCCGGTGGCGTACTCATTTCCGCCCCCGGGCAAGCTGCGCGCGTTCTCGATGGCATCGGTGCATCGACGCGTTCACTTGGGCCCGCGCGTCGACGCCGGCCTCATCGCATCGTTCCTTACCGTGCCCGAATTCTCGGTGCCCTGGAGAGACCTTCACAGCGACGCGCAACGCATCGTCGATCGGCTTCAGAGCCTGCTGTACGCGGAGGAGATCTCTCCGCCGGTCGCGCTCGATGTGGTCGAGGCCGGGTTTTTCCGCGATCGTCGCGCGTTCGTCGTGGGCCGATGGGTGCGCCGCGATGAGAGCATCGTGCCGTTCGTGGTGGCGCTGCAGAACGGTCCGCACGGCATCTACGCCGAAGCGGTTCTGCACCGGGTCGCCGACATCCACGGCCTGTTCAGCTCGGCGCTTGCCAACCTGCACGTGACCACGCGGCTCTATTATCAAGTCTGCGTATTCCTCTACAGTCTGATGCCGCGCCGTCCGCTCGGGCATCACTACTCGACGATCGGATTCAACCATGTCGGCAAAGTCGCCATCCTGAACGACATCAGCGACCAGATGCGCGCCAGCGGACAACGGTTCAAGCGCTCTCCGGGCGCGCCGGGCACCGTCGCGGTGGGCTTCACGTTCGATGCCTGCGACTACCATCTCAAGGTGATCCGCGACCGGCCGACCCACTCGTACAAGTGGGGGGATTACCCCGGTGTCGCGGCGGTGGTGGAGAAGTACCGCCTCGTGCACGAGATCAACCGCGCCGGCAGCATGCTGGATAACGTCATGTATTTCCATTTGCGGCTCGACAAGGACATGTTCGAGCCGGCGCTCCTCGATGAGCTGTGCGCGCACTCGAGCGAGAGCGTGCACGTCGACGAGGACGGCGTTCTGCTGCGCTCGCTGATCGTGCAGCTGAAGATAACGCCGTTGCCGGTGTATCTGCAGAGCGCCGCCGAGCTCGAGACGCGCGAGGTGATTGCCCGCCTAGGGCAGTGCATCCGCAACAACGCCGCGACCAACATTTTCAACAAGGATCTGGATTCGAGAAATTACGGTGTGGGCCGCTACGGCAACGTGTTCCTGTTCGATTACGATGCGGTCGAGAAGCTGACCGACGTCAAGATCCGCACCAACCTCGACCGCGAGCCGGGAGAGGAAGCCGTGCCCGACTGGTTCTACGAGGATGGGGTGGTCTTCCTGCCGGAGGAGCTGCAGCACGGAATGCAGCTCATGAACCGCTTCGCCCATCGCTGCTTCCGGGAGGAGAATCTCGATCTCCTCGGCGTCGACTACTGGCAGCAGATGCAGCAAAAGCTGCTCCGCGGGGAAGTCCCGGAGCTGCAGATGTTCCCGGAGAGCTGCAAGCTCGACGTCGACGGGCCGGCGCGCGGGACGGCGGCCTCCGGCCGGACTTAAGTCCGCGCCGTTTTCGGCGGCGAGAGCGGCAGCTCGAGCGTGAACGTGGCGCCGCGCCCCTCGCCGTCGCTGTCGGCGCGCAGCATGCCGCCGAGCTCCTGCGCCGCGAGCGCGCCGCTGTGCAGGCCGAACCCGTGGCCCGATGCGCGCGTCGTGAATCCGTGCTGGAAGAGCTTGCCCATGTTTTGCGGCGGAATGCCGATGCCGTTATCGGCGACCGCAATGCGAACGCCGCCCGGTGCGCGCTCGATGCGCAAGGTGATGAGCTTGTCGGTCCGTCCCGTATCATCGCAGGCGTACTTGGCGTTGCGCACGAGGTTCACCAGGATCTGCAAGACCTTGTGCTTGTCGACGTTGATCGGGGGCACTTCGGCGAACTCGCGGCACAGCGCGACGCCGTGCCGTGCAAAGGCGCCCGCGTTCAACCGCAGGCTGTCCTCCACGAGGTCGACCACTTCGACCGTCTCGCTGACGCCGCAAAGCTTGGCGTAGCTTTGCTGCATGGTCACCGTGTCTTTGATGTGCTCGAGATTTTCGCGCAACAGCGTGATCTCCTCGAGAGCCGCACTCTGATCGGATACCAGCTGCTCTCCGAGAGCCGCGAGGTATTCGGGTATGCGCTTGCCGCGCGCGTCCTCGGCGACGAATTGCCCCAGCCGATCCCCCTGCTCGAGGAGCATGGCGGCGAGCCGCGAGACGCCGGCCGCCTTCGATTGCCGCAATCGCTCCGCGACCAGGCTCGCGGATATGTTGACGCTGTTGAGGATGTTACCGACGTTGTGCAGGACGTTGGTGGCGACTTCGGCCATGCCTGCCTCGCGCGAGGCGGTCATGAGCTCCTTGTTCACGCGCTCGAGCTCCATTTCCTGGGCCTTTCGCTCGGTGGTGTCCTGAACCACGGCCACCGCGCCGAGGGTGCTCCCGTCCGGGCCCACCAGACGGCGCGCGCTCGACAGGGTCGTGCGCGGAGTCGCCCCGTGGGGGACGATGGTGAGCTCGAGGTTGCTCACGAGCTCTGCGCGCAGCGCCCGGGCCAGCGGGCGCTCATCGTTCTCGACCAGCGTCACTCCATCCATCAAATAGACGTCCGCGGCGAGGGGTGCCGGGCCGTTGGCGCCGGACTCGTGCCGGCTGCACGCAGTGCAGCTCGACGGCGGCGCGGTTGTAGTGGGTGATGTTGCCCGCGACGTCGCAGGCGATCAGCGCGACCGGCAAATCGCCGATCACGGCCTCGAGCAGCGTCCGCTGCTCGAGCAATTGCGCGGTGAGCTGTTTGCGGTGCGTGATGTCGCGCAGATACTCGACGCAGCAATCGACGCCCTCGCCGTCGCGGACGAGGGCGGTGGTCGAGCGAACCCAGAGATACGTGCCGTCCTTGCGGCGATAACGCTTCTCGAAGTCCAGAAATGGGTCGATGCCGCTCCACAGGCGCTCGAAGTTCGCGTCGCATTGCGCGCGCTCCTCGGGGTGCGTCAGCTCCTGCATGGACAGGGAGGAGAGCTCGGTGCCCGAATACCCGAGCAGCGTGCAAAGGGCCTCGTTGAAGCGCTGGAACCGGCCGTCGGCATTCGCAAAAGCGACCCCGATCGGCGCCTGGTCGAACATGTTGCGGAACAGATTCTCGATCTTGTGCAGCTCGCCGCGCGCCAGGGCGAGATCGGTAAGATCGCTGATCGTGCCGATGTAGCCGGTGGTGCCCTGCGGCTGCACCTGCTCGGCGTAGAATCGCACCGCCCCATCGGGCTGCAGCGCGCGATACTCGAACGTCATCGGGCGGGGCGATGCACAGAAATCGTCCCAAAGATCCCGGACCCGATCGACGTCGTCGGGGTGCACGCCCTGCGCCCACTCGTTCGGGCGCTGATCCGGATGCAAACCGAACATGCGCCGATACTCGGCATTGCAATAGTCGATCCGGCGCGCCGGGTCGACGTAATAAAGCGCGACCGGTGCGCCGTCGAGCACGTCGTAGGAAAGGCCGTAGGCTGGGCTCTGGACCGCCGCATCACCTTGCTGCAACAGCTCGAGCTCGGCGATGCGCGCATGCAGCTCCGCGGCCTCGGCGCATTGACGTGCGAGCTCGGCGAGGAGACCCTGCTGCTCCTCGGAAAAATTGAGCGGAGCCGTGTCGTAGACCGCCAGGGCCCCGAGCACCTCGCCGCGTTTCGTCCTCAGCGGCCAGCCGGCATAGCCGCGCAGCGCACCCGACCCCTCGAACCCCGGCACGGCGCGAAAGGCGGCATCGCGCCGCGCGTCCGGTACCATGAAAGAGGGTTGGGCGCTTAGCGTGCGCGCAAAGAAGGGATGCTCCGCCGCCTGAAACGCGGGAGCCGCGCCCGAGCGACACCAGGCTTCACCGACACTGGCAACGCAAATCGATGCGTAGGGTACGCGCGCGATGCCGCACGCGAGGCGCGCGAGCCCCTCGAACTGAGGCAGCAAGTCGCCGTGCGTGGTCCCGCCCGGGCCGAGCTGGGCCGCTCCCCCGGCTTGCGAGGGGACGGGATGTCGTTTCATGCGATAAGCTCTCCACCTGCCGGCATCGCGGCAAGCGGGGCTATTGTCGAATAACAATACTGCCCGGCGGGTGGCGATTGCGTCACAGGATTCAGTTCGTTAAGGCGAATGCCGTCGCAAACCCGGAGGGTGCCTTGGAGGCGGTCGAAGACGGGTTCGGGCCCTGGAATCCCGGCGTGCTGTCGCGAGTCCCGCGCGATTGGCGCGGATTGGCGACGATATTTCGGCCGGAAAACATCTACGGCGATCTGGCATCGGCCGAGGAGCTCGCGAGTCTGACGGGCCTTGCGCCCAGCGAAGTGATCGCCTTCCGACCGCAGCGGCTCGCGCTGCACGAGCTCTTGATTCGCGTCATGGCGGACTTCGCCGTGCCCGATGGCTCGCGCATCGGGGATCTCGGCATCAACTTCCGCCGCATCGTGAGCCGTATCCTGACGGGCTATCTCGAGCCGCATATGACCGAGATCGCGGATGCCTTCGAGGACGCGCGACGGCGGGCGCGGGAGGTCATCGATGCGGCGCTCGCGAGTCTCGCCGGCAGCCGCGGGACTGCATCCTGGGGCCCGGAGCAGATCATCGAATGCGAGCGGCGGGCCGATGCGGCGGCGGGCGACTCGCGGGTCGCGCTGCGAGCGCTCGCGCGCATTCTGGCCAGCCTGTTCACAACGCACGGCCGTCCCTGGGGCTCACGGGAACTCATCTCGCGATTGGCTCAAGAGCGGGCGCTCAATGTGATGGGGAGCGATGCGGTCGGCAAAGCCATCGAGCCGCATCTGAAGGAGGCGGCGCACGCGGAGGGATTTGGGCTCCTGCCGCCGCAGGACCGCCCGATCGTCATCAACACCAAAGGCGCTTCGGCCTCGGGCAAGAGCACGCTGCGCCCGCTGCAGCAGCGGCTCGCCGGCGATATCGGCGTGCAATGGAGCGATTTCGCGCTCATCAGTCCCGATATCTGGCGCAAGCAGCTGCTCGATTACGCCTCCTTGGGCCCCGCCTACAAGTATGCGGGCGCGCTGACCGGCCGAGGAGCTGCAGATCATCGATCAGAAGCTCGACCGCTACATGGCGCGCAAGCACGCGCAGGGCAAAATGTCGCACCTGCTGATCGACCGGTTCCGCTTCGACAGTTTCGCCCCGGACTCGGATGAGGAGGGAAGCAATCTGCTGACGCGGTTCGGCCAAGCGGCGTACTTGTTCTTCGTGATCACTCCCCCCGAGCAACTGGTGGAGCGCGCGTGGAAGCGGGGGCTCGAGTTCGGCCGCTACAAGTCGGTGGACGACACCTTGGCGCACGCGGTCGAGGCCTATACCGGGATCCCGAGCGTTTTCTTCACCTGGGTGCGACGGAGCGACAAACGCATCCGGTTCGAGTTCCTGGACAACACCGTCGCCCTGGGCGAGCGACCGCGAACGGTGGCATTCGGCGACAACGACACCATCAACGTGCTCGATGTGAAGCGCATGCTCGACATCGATCGCTATGGGCGGGTGTTCGTCGATGCCGCAGAGCCCGCGGCGTTGTATCGCGACCGCACGTTGCTCGAGGCGAAGCACAACGCCGGATTCCTCAAGCGGTGCGTCGACGGATTCCGGCGCGCCAACTTTGCCTCGCAAGCGAGCGGCCGGATTTACCTGCGGTTCGAGTCCGGGGTTCCGGTGTGGGTCGATCGCACGGCTTTTCAGGAGGCGATATCGGATCCGGATACGCGTGCCGGCATCGAGACGGTGGCGCCGGCCGCGATGAAAGACGGCGTGAGATCGGGCGGTAGTCCGCAGTACCTGCGTCCGCACGACTCCGGTGACCCCAGGAGCATCGATGAGCAGCGGGCGCTGCCGACGCTTGGGGCCTGGGGTGCTTCCCCGAGCGAGTGATGCGCTACTCGAGAAAATCGCAATGCTTTGCGACGTGCTCCGCGAGATCCATCGTGTGCTGCCGCGTGAGACGCTCCGCCAAATCGGTGTCCCGCCGCTCGAGCGCCTCGATGATTCGCAGGTGATCGACGATCGATCTGGCGGCGCGATTGTCCTGGGCGATCGTCGCCCGGCGGATGGCGCGCACGTGAATCAGGAGATTGCGGGTCGCATCGATCAATGTCTCCGATCCGCCGAGTGCGATGACCGCCGTATGAAATGCGATGTTCGCGTCCGAGTACTCGCACAGATGCTCGGCCGGCGGCGAGCCTTGAAACTCATCGAAGAGATGCCTGAGCTTCGCGATCTCCTCCTGCGGTGCATGGAGTGTCGCGAGCCGCGCCGCCATCGATTCGAGCGCGGCCCACATCTGGATCATCTCGATGATCTCGCGCCTGGATTTGCGGATGATGTAGATGCCGCGCCTCGGCACGGTCTTGATGAAGCCTTCCTGCTCGAGCAGGGACAGCGCCTCGCGGATCGGGCGTTCTGCTGACGCCGAGCGCGGCGGTGAGTTGACGCTCATCGAGACGCAGCTCCTGCGCGGGATCGTAGATGTCGGTCTCCGCGATCGCGTTTTTCAAAAGCGCATACGCCTGATCGCGCAGGCTCGTGGGATTGAGCGGACTGAGCGTGAGCGGTGCGGTCGGGGCGCCCCCTTGAACCAGTTTGGCGATGCTGTTCATCTAATCCCCTAATAGCTTGCGCGACAAAATAAACCGCAGGTCTGCGGACGATCTGAAATCGGAAAGAACGCGGCGATCGTGCACGCCGGCGGCGCCAGCCGGAAAGTCCAACGATTTCAGATATATCATACCGTCGTGTCGTTCGCAGCCTCCGCGTTTCGGAGCTCGACCAGCGCCTGTTGCGATAGTACAACACGCGGTCAGCCGCCGGAAATTTAACCCACAGCGAGTTGACAGGTGAAAAAACCTTCATATATGGTATACCACGCAAATAATCGAGTTGGCTGGAGACGCTTGCCGGTGAAGCGGTTCGCGTCTCGTTGGGGGCAGACGGTGGGGCGATCTTTCGCACGTTCGCTGTTGCGGCTGAACATCGACGGTTGGCGGATCGCCGCATTGCCATTCGTTCACGGGCAATCCCGCGCGGGGGCGCGGGCGAACTCACGCGCTAGAAGGAAAACTATATGAACGCGACTTCCGAGTTCACGCGATGAAGCATCAGACGAGCAGCTCGGCTTTGGGGAATCCTTGGGTGCAGCTGATCATCGGCATCATCTGCATGGCCTGCGTGGCCAATCTTCAGTACGGCTGGACCCTGTTCGTCAATCCCATCGATGCGAAGTTTCACTGGGGGCGCGCGGCCATCCAAGTGGCGTTCACGATTTTCGTGTTGATCGAGACCTGGCTTGTTCCGGTGGAAGGCTATCTGGTCGATCGATTCGGCCCGAGATGGGTGGTGCTCGGCGGCGGCGTTCTCGTGGGCATCGCCTGGGTGCTGAATTCCGTCGCAGACTCGCTCCCGTGTGCTGTACTTCGCCGCGGCGATCGGCGGCATCGGCACGGGCTGCGTCTACGGCACCTGCGTCGGCAACGCGCTCAAGTGGTTTCCGGGCCGCCGCGGCATCGCCGCCGGCTTGACCGCGGCGGGCTTCGGCGCCGGCGCGGCCGCGACGATCATCCCGATCTCGCACATGATCAGCAGCGACGGCTATCAACACGCGTTTCTGGTTTTCGGACTGATCCAGGGCGGCATCGTGTTCGTGCTGGCGTGGCTGCTGATGACGCCTCCGCCGCAAATCCTCGCCCTCGCCGTCAAGCCGAGCCAGAGCGCCCGCGGCTATACACCGGCGGAGGTTCTGCGCAGCCCGGTGTTCTACGTGCTCTATGTCATGTTCGTGCTGATCGCCGCCGGCGGTCTGTCGATGACGGCATCGGTGAAGCCGATGACCGCCGATCTCAAGATCGACAAGATCCCGGTCGATATGTTCGGGGTCGTGTTGACGGCGGGCATATTCGCGGTGTCGCTGAGCCGGATCTTCGACGGCATCGGCCGCCCGTTCTTCGGCTGGCTGTCGGACCAGATCGGCCGGGAGCACACCATGGCGCTGGCGTTCCTGATCGGCGCAGGCGCGCTGTTCACGCTCGAATCAGATCGGCGGGTCGAACCCGGCGATGTTCGTGCTGGTCACCGCAATCTACTTCGGTGTCTACGGGGAGATCTTCAGCCTGTTCCCCGCGACCCAGGGCGACACCTTCGGCTCGAAGTACGCCGCCGCCAACGCGGGCATGCTGTACACAGCCAAGGGCACCGGCGCACTGCTCGTGCCCATCGCGACGGGCATCGCCAAGGCGCATGGCTACGGCGTGATCTTCACTGATTTTCGTCACTTTCAACGTGGTAGCGGCGTTGCTCGCGCTGTTCGTGCTGAAGCCCATGAGGGCCCGGCATTTCGCCCGGACTCGCGAGCGACTGGCCGCTTCCGAGGCGGCGGCCTAGCGGCCGTTCTCGAGTTCTCGAACGACGACCCGTCGCCGCACTGCCCGGCGGCGGGTCGAGTCACTTACTGGAGGCATACATGGCAACCGTTAATCCCGCTGCGGCGGATCAGAAGTCCACGACCGCGGAGGACACCCTGCAACGCAAGAGCCGCGAGGCCGGCGTCGTATCGGGCGGCCATCTGGTGGCGAAGGCGCTGAAGGCCGAAGGGGTGGATACGATATTCACGCTCTGCGGCGGCCACATCATCGACATCTACGACGGCTGCGTCGATGAGGGCATCCGGATCATCGACGTGCGTCATGAGCAAGTCGCGGCCCATGCCGCTGACGGCTATGCGCGCCAGACCGGCAAGCTCGGATGCGTCGTGACCACCGCCGGGCCCGGGTGCACCAATGCGGTGACCGGCATCGCGACCGCGTTCCGGTCCGAAAGTCCCGGTGCTGCACATCGGCGGCCAAGGCGCGCTCACGCAGCACAAGATGGGCTCGCTCCAGGACTTGCCGCACGTCGACATGATGACGCCGATCACCAAGTTCGCGGCGAGCGTGACCAGCACCGAGCGGGTCGCCGACATGGTCTCCATGGCGGCGCGCGAGGCCTTCAACGGCGCGCCCGGGACCGGTGTATCTGGAGATCCCGAGGGACGTGCTCGACCGCGAAGTGGACCTCACGAAGGCGGTCCTGCCGCAGCCCGGCAAATACCGGGCCTCGACGCATTCGATCGGCGATCCCCGCGACATCGAAAAGCTGGCCGACATCCTCGTCAACGCGGAGCGCCCGGCGATTCTGTATGGCCAGCAAGTGTGGACCGCGCGCGGCCAGAACGAGGCCATCGCGTTGCTGCGCGGCCTCGACATCCCCGGGTATTTCAACGGCGCGAGCCGCGGCCTTCTGCCGCCGGGCGATCCGCATCACTTCGACCGCACGCGCTCGCAGGCATTTGCCAAGGCGGACGTGCTGGTGATCGTCGGCACCCCGTTCGATTTCCGCATGGGCTACGGCAAGCGCATCAGCAAGGAGCTGAAGCTCGTGCAGATCGACATGGACTACCGCACGGTCGGCAAGAATCGGGACATCGACCTCGGGCTGGTCGGCGACCCGGGCGCCATCTTGGGCGCGGTGCTGCAGGCGGCCTCGGGCCGCATCAAGAACGACAAGCGGCAAGCCCGCCAGCAATGGATCAAGGAGCTCGCGCAGGCCGAGGCCGTCGCGACCGAGAAGCTCATGCCGCTGTTCAAGTCGAACAGCGTGCCGATTCACCCGTATCGTGTGGCGTGGGAGTTGAACGAGTTCCTGGCCGACAACACCGTGTACATCGGCGACGGCGGCGACGTGGTCACCATCTCGGCGCAAGCGGTGCGGCCGCGGCGTCCGGGACAGTGGATGGATCCCGGCGCCCTCGGATCGCTCGGCGTCGGCACCGGCTTCGCGATCGCCGCCGGGCTTGCGAACCCTTCCAAGGAGATCCTCTGCTACTACGGGGACGGCTCCTTCGGAATGACGGGTTTCGACATGGAGACGGCGAACCGCTTCGGTGTGCCGTACATCGCGGTCATCGGCAACAACTCCGCCATGAACCAGATCCGTTACGGCCAGCTTGCGAAATACGGCGAGGTGCGCGGCAACGTGGGCAATCTGCTGGGCGATGTGCCGTTCGGCAAATTCGCGGAGATGCTCGGCGGCTACGGCGAGGAAGTCCGCGACCCCGCGCAGATCGCGCCGGCCTTGCAGCGCGCACGCGAATCGGTGCACAAGCTCCGCAAGTCCGCGGTCGTCAACATCTGGGTCGACCCGCGCGAGTATGCGCCGGGCACCAAGAACCAGACGATGTACAAGTGAGCTAAGGAACCGGCGGAATCATATTCATGGAAAAAGCGCTAAGCGGCGTTCGCATTCTTGATTTCACGCACGTGCAGTCCGGGCCCACTTGCACGCAGCTGCTGGCATGGTTCGGCGCCGACGTGATCAAGGTGGAGAAGGCGGGAAGCGGCGATGTCACCCGCGAGCAGCTGCGGGACATCCCCGGCGTCGACAGTCTGTATTTCACCATGCTGAACCACAACAAGCGGTCCGTGACGCTCGACACCAAGGCCGAGCCCGGCAAGAAAGTGCTCGAGAAGCTCATCAAGCACTGCGACGTGCTGGTCGAGAATTTTGCGCCCGGTGCGCTCGACCGCATGGGGTTCACCTGGGAGCGCATCCAGGAGCTCAACCCCCGAATGATCGTCGCCTCGGTGAAAGGGTTCGGGCCCGGACCGTACGAGGACTGCAAGGTCTACGAGAACGTCGCGCAATGCGCGGGCGGTTCGGCCTCGACCACGGGTTTCGACGATGGCCCGCCGCTCGTCACCGGCGCGCAGATCGGCGACAGCGGGACGGGTCTGCACCTGGCGCTTGGCATCGTGACCGCGCTCTATCAAAGAAACTCGTCCGGGCGCGGACAGAAAGTGCTGGCCGCCATGCAGGACGGCGTGCTGAACCTGTGCCGCGTGAAGCTCCGCGATCAGCAGCGGCTCGAGCGCACCAAGGTGATGAAAGAGTACCCGCAATATCCGCACGGCCAATTCGGCAGCGCCGTACCGCGCGCGGCCAACGCCTCCGGCGGCGGCCAGCCGGGCACGATCGTGAAATGCAAAGGCTGGGAGACCGATCCGAACGCCTATCTCTACTTCATCGCGCAGGCGCCTGTATGGAAGGAGATCTGCCGGGTGATCGGCCGTGAGCAGTGGATCACAGACCCGGACTACGCGACCCCCGATGCTCGCTTACCGCGCCTCAAGGAAATCTTCGGGGCGGTGGAGCAGTGGACGGTCACCAAGACGAAGTTCGAGGCGATGCAGCTGCTCAACGAGCACGACATTCCCTGCGGCCCCATCCTGTCGATGGAGGAGCTGGCGCATGAGCCGTCGCTCCGCAAGACCGGCACGGTGGTGGAAGTCGATCATCCGAAGCGCGGCAAGTATCTGACGGTCGGCAATCCGATCAAGCTGAGCGACAGTCCGACGGAGGTCAGGCGCTCGCCGCTGCTCGGCGAACATACGGACGAGGTGCTGGCGGAGCTCGGCTACCGGGTCGAAGAGGTCAGCGCGCTGCGCGAGGCCAAGGTGGTTTGAGGCCCGGAGCGGCCCGGGATGAAGGACGTTGCTTCGCGGACATCCACGGAGCAGCCGGTGAGTTTGATTCGATGACGAGGCAACGAGGGAGCGCGCGCGTCCTGGTGGACATGCGCCGGGCAACCACGGAGGGGAGCGGTCGGATAGCCTTGCAGGTCCGGCTGGCATGACGTGAGGGGGCAAGAGTGACGACGAGAAAGAGTCCAATAAACGCGTTCATGAGGATTCACACAATGCTTAAATCGAGATTGGCAAAGCCTATGTTGGTGGCGCTTGCCGCATGCGCCGCTACCGTCGCCACTTGCGGCATCGCTTTTGCGGACGATGCTCAAACCCAGGCGCTCAAGGATCAAATGCGCATCATGCAGCAGCAGATGCAGCAGCTGCAGCAGCAGATCGATTCCTTGTCGTCCAGGCAGGCTGAGCCTGCCGGACCGCCCGCAACGGCGGCCTCCGGCGCCGGGAAGGGCAAGGCGGCCGAGGAGAAGATGTCACCGCTCGAGAAGAAGTTCGACAACTTCCTCAAGGGCTTTTACGGCTCGCTCGATGTCTCCACGGATTACACGACCAAGGGCATCTACAACCCGATCGCGTATCCATGGAACTACGAAACCGGCGCTCCTGGCAGCCCCTATGTCCACGGACCTCAAAAGGCGGGCCCGTATGGCCAGGTCGGCTGGCTCGGCTCGATGTCGAGCAACGGCTCGAGCATCGGCTACCGCGGGGCCCATCGGATCCCCAACTCGGACGTCGACTTCATCTATCAAGTCTCGACCGCCATCGACATGGTGGCGGCACCTGGTCTTCGGGACACCTGGACGAAGTCCTCGAACACGGTGCAGGGCGCGATCGGTCTCGGCGACACCTTCGTCGGCTTCCAGAATCATACCTGGGGCAAGGTGAAGTTCGGTGAGATGTACATGCCGTACAAAACCTCCACCGACCGCCTGAACCCGTTCGGATCGGGGCTCGGCAACTACGCGGTCATCATGGGTAACACCGGCGGCGACAATCGGGTGGAGTTCGGAACCCGCGGGGACGACGTGGTCCAGTACAACTCGCCCACCCTGTTCGGATTGAGCTTCGATGTCGCGTACCAGTTCGGCCAGCAGATCGACCCGAACAGCGATCTGACGCCGCTCGGATCCGTCGACTGCAACGGATCGAACAATCCGGGCAGCGGCAACCTGTTCCTCAACTGCGATGACGGCGGCTATAACCGCGCGTACAGCGCGGATCTCAAGTTCACCATGGGCGGTCTGTACCTCGTCGGGGCCTACGAGATTCACAAGCGCGTGAACCGCTCGAGCGACGGCATCGGCGCCAACAGCCCCTACTATGGGTACCTCGTGGGCCAGGGACCGAATGGCCCGAACGCCTATATGCTCGACTGGGCGGACTACCAGGCTTATGCCGCGGAGTATCCGGGCGCGGCGGCGGCCGGCTCGCCCGCCTACAGCACGGCGGTCGACGTGGCCGACGAGTGGGCGATGAAGTTCGGCGCGCAATACTCGCTTCGACTTCGGTCTGACGATGTCCTATCTGTACGAGGAGATGCATCGCGACGTTCCCCCCGAGATGGAGTTCCAGAACGAGCGACAGCGCAACGGCATGTGGGTGGCGCTGCAGCAGTCCTTCTGGGAGGGGCGTGACGTCGTCGCGGCCGGATGGGCGCATGCCGGAGCGACGTCCCGGAGATCCGGGCGGCCAGCACAACTACAATCCGAACAGCACGAGCAACCAGGCCAACATGTACACCTTCCAGTACTGGCACAAGTTCGACAAGCAGCTGACCGTGTACTTCGACTGGGCCGAGACCATCAACGATAGCAATGCCCACTACGACATCGGTGCCGGCGGCCATGGGATCAAGACCGATTGCCACGACGCCACGCACCCTCAGTTCATCGATTACAGCAGTGCGGGTCCCACGACCTGGGGCGGCTGTCACCCGCAGGGCCTCTCGACCGGCGTGAGCTATCGGTTCTGATGGGACCGTGCGGAGTGCGATTGCGCATTGTGTGACGAGAAGGCCACTCCTGGCGGGAACGCTGGGGGTGGCCGCCTTCGGGGGTCCGATCGCCTGGGGCGCGCCGCCCCCGGAGCGCTTCCCGCAGGAAATCGTGGTCACCGCCCGGGCGTCGGATGCGGTGCTGGCCGCCCGGGTTGAGACGTCGCTCGCCAAGGATCCTTATATTCTGAGCGATCATCGTCACTATCTCGGTGACGAACGGCGTGGTGCGGGTGCGGGGACTGGTTAGCGACGTCTCCGATCTCTTGGCTATACTGAGGCTCGCCCGACGGGTGGCCGGCGGGGCCCGCGTGGTGAACGAGATCGATTTCGAGCCCGTCGATGACGACGGCAACTGACCTCGGGGTCAGCTGAAGAACTCAAGAAGGAAACATCCAGTGTCTCCTACCATAAATCGAATGACCACGCGGCTCCTGGCCTTCGCCGCTGTGCTGCGGGTTGGCGGCGTGCATGACCACGCCCAAGATCACCCGCTCAGCGCCAGGCTGACGCGGAGCTCGTGGACCAGGTGCAGACCGCGCTCAAGGCGGACCCGAATCTCTATGCGCGCCATATCAACGTGCGCGCGGATAACGGCGTCGTCACCCTCGGCGGCTACGTGTGGACCCCGGAGGAGATGTCTGCCGCGGTGCCGATTACCGAGCGTGTACCGGGTGTGACCAAGGTGGTCAATCGAATGGAGGTGGATCGCGGGGCGATCCAGGATTCGGGAGTCTCCCGCTAGGCTTCGGGGGCGGGATGCGCGCGGATGAAGATAGCGATCATAGGGGCCGGTGCGATCGGCGGATTCGTCGGGGCGCAGCTCGCGTACGCCGGCGAGGACGTAACCTTTATCGCGCGCGGCGCCACGCTCGAAGCGCTCAAGGCGAGGGGCATCCGCGTGATCATGAGCGACGGCAGCGAGAAGGCCGTTTCCCGCATCAACGCGACCTCGGATTACTCGGCGGCCGGGCCGCAGGACATCGTGGTGCTCGCCATGAAGGCGCACCAGGTCGAGGCGGTGGCCGCGAGCGTGCCCAAGCTGTTCGGGCGGGATACCGTTGTCGTGCCGATGCAAAACGGCATTCCGTTCTGGTACTTCCACAAGCATGGCGGCGCCCTCGAGGGCAGTCCCGTGAGGAGCGTCGATCCGACGGGGACCATTCGCGAGAACATTCCTTGCGAGCGGGTCATCGGTTGCGTCGTCTATCCGGCCACTGAGCTTCTCGAGGCGGGATTGATCAAGCAGATCGAGGGCAATCGATTCCCGGTCGGTGATCTGGACGGAACGCAGAGCGAGCGCGTCAAGCGCGTGTCGGAGTGCTTCGGCCGCGGCGGCATGCAGTCGCCGGTGCTCGCGGACATCCGTGCGGAGATGTGGCTGAAGCTCTGGGGCAACATGACCTTCAATCCGATCAGTGCGCTGTCGCGCGCGACGCTCGCTGCGATCTGCCAGTTTACGGCCACCCGCGAGCTGGCCGTGGCCATGATGACCGAAGCGCAATCGATTGCCGGCAAGCTCGGCATCACATTCCGGGTTCCCATCGAGAAGCGGATCGCGGGAGCCGAGCGCGTCGGGCACCACAAGACCTCCATGCTTCAGGACGTGGAGGCCGGACGGCCGCTCGAGACCGACGCACTGCTCGGATCGGTGATCGAGCTGGGTCAAATGACCGGTACCCCGACACCGCATCTCGATGCCGTATTCGCACTGACCAAGCTCCTGGAGCAAAGTCTGGCGCAGCCCAAGGCGTCGTGACGGGCTGCGCGCGGGCGCTTCATAGTTTTCCCTTCATTGGCGCGCGGTTGCGCGCTCGAGGACCATCGTCATGAACGTTCATGAGTATCAAGGCAAAGAGATTCTGCGCAAGTTCGGCGTCGCCACGCCGCGAGGCGTCGCGTGCTTTTCGGTGCCGGAGGCCGATGCCGCCGCGCGCGAGCTCGGCGGCAAGGTGTGGGTGGTGAAAGCGCAGATCCACGCCGGCGGCCGGGGCAAAGGCGGCGGCGTCAAGGTCGCGAAATCGCTCGAGGAGGTGCATGACTATGCCTCCAAGATCCTGGGCATGACCCTGGTCACGCATCAGACCGGCCCGGAGGGCCGCGTGGTGCATCGCCTGCTGGTGGAGGAGGGCGCCGATATCCGCAAGGAGCTCTATGTCGGCATGGTCGTCGATCGCGGCACGCAGCGCGTGACGCTGATCGCGAGCTCCGAGGGCGGCATGGAGATCGAGGAAGTCGCGGCGCACACCCCCGAGAAAATTCACAAGGCGGCCATCGATCCGGGCACGGGATTGAGCGATGCGCAGGCGGAGGATGTGGCGCGCAAGATCGGCGTGCCGGAGGCGTCGCTCGGACAGGCGCGCTCCTTCATGCAGGCGCTGTACAGGGCATTCGTCGAGTGCGACGCCTCGCTTGCGGAAATCAATCCGCTGATCCTCACCGGCGACGGCAAGGTGCTGGCGCTCGATGCCAAACTCAATTTCGACGACAATGCCCTGTTCAGGCACCCCGACATCGTCGCCATGCGCGACCTCGACGAGGAAGACCCGGCCGAGATCGAGGCATCGAAGTTCGATCTCTCCTATATCTCGCTGTCCGGCAACATCGGCTGTCTGGTGAACGGCGCGGGCCTCGCGATGGCGACGATGGACGTGATCAAGCTGTTCGGCGCAGAGCCTGCGAACTTTCTCGACGTGGGCGGCGGCGCAACCACGCAGAAGGTCACGGAGGCGTTCAAGCTGATGCTCAAGAATCCCAAGGTGAAGGGCATCCTGGTCAACATCTTCGGTGGAATCATGCGCTGCGACACCATCGCCGAGGGCGTCATTGCCGCGGCCCGGGAAGTGAAGCTCGGCGTACCGTTGGTGGTGCGCATGAAAGGCACGAACGAGGAGCTCGGCCGGAAGCTCCTCAAGGATTCGGGCCTGCCCATCATATCCGCCGACAACATGGCGGATGCGGCGCAGAAGATCGTCGCCGCGGTGGCGGGAAAGTGAGGAGAGGCGCATGAGCATTCTGATCGACAAGAACACGCGCGTGATCACGCAGGGCATCACCGGCAAGACCGGGGCGTTTCATACGCGGCTCTGCCGCGACTATGCCAACGGCAAGAACTGCTTCGTCGCCGGCGTGAACCCGAGCAAGGCGGGCGAGAATTTCGAAGGCATTCCGATTTTCGGAAGCGTCAAGGAGGCGAAGCGGCAGACCGGCGCCACCGTATCCGTGATTTACGTGCCGCCGCCCTATGCGGCCGGCGCCATCGACGAGGCGGTCGACGCCGGGCTCGATCTGGTCATCTGCATCACCGAGGGTGTTCCGGTGCGCGACATGATCGCCACCCGCTTCTCGATGCGCGGCAAGAAGACGCTCCTCGTCGGACCGAATTGTCCGGGCGTGATCACGCCCGATGAGATCAAGATCGGCATCATGCCCGGACACATCCATAAGAAAGGCCGCATCGGCGTCGTGTCGCGCTCGGGCACCTTGACCTACGAGGCCGTCGGTCAGCTCATGGAGCAGGGACTCGGCCAATCGACGTGCGTCGGAATCGGCGGCGATCCGGTGAACGGCTTGAAGCACATCGACGTGATGCGTCTGTTCAACGACGATCCGGACACCGACGCGGTGATCATGGTCGGGGAGATCGGCGGCGAGGACGAAGAGGCCTGCGCGCGCTGGATCAAGTCGAACATGAAAAAGCCCGTGGTCGGATTCATCGCCGGCGTCACGGCGCCGCCCGGCAAGCGCATGGGTCATGCCGGCGCGATCATCTCCGGAGGCAAGGGCACGGCCGCCGAGAAGCTCGCGGTGATGGAGGAGTGCGGCATCAAGGTCACTCGCAATCCCGCCGACATGGGCCGATTGCTCAAATCCGTGCTGTAGCGCGGCCGCCGGCCGGCCATGATCGCGGTCCCCGTGCCTCGCGAGCTGCTCACGGCCATGTTCCGCGCCGCGATCGCGTCGGCGCAGCCGGCCGTTTGCGTGCCGCCGCACCTCCCCGAACCGCCGCGCGGCAGGCTCATCGTCATCGGGGCCGGCAAGGCGTCCGCGGCCATGGCGCAGGCCGTGGAGCGGCACTGGCCGGGTCCGCTGTCGGGGCTGGTCGTGACCCGGTACGGCTATGGCGTGCCCTGCACGCGCATCGAGATCGTCGAGGCCGCGCACCCCGTGCCCGACGCGGCGGGCCTGCGGGCGGCCGAGCGCATGCTGGCGATGGTGCAGAACCTGAGCGCGCAGGATCTGGTTCTGTGCCTGATTTCCGGCGGGGGATCGGCGCTCCTGCCGCTGCCCGCTCCGGGACTGACGCTGGAACTCAAGCAGTCGATCGGACGCGCGCTGCTTGCCTCGGGCGCTACGATCAGCGAATTCAATTGTGTGCGCCGCCATCTGTCGGGCATCAAGGGGGGGCGTCTCGGCGCCGCGTGCCATCCGGCACGGGTGCTGACCTTGCTCATGTCGGACGTGCCCGGCGACCGGCCGAGCGACATCGCCTCCGGCCCGACGGTCGCGGATCCGACGACGTGCGCCGACGCGCTCGGCATTCTGCAGCGTTATGCCATCGATATGCCCGCGCCCGTGCGCGATCTGCTCGAGAGCGGGCGCGGAGAATCGGTGAAGCCGGGCGATCCACGCCTGGCCGGCGCCGAGGTGCGCATGATCGCGACTCCCCAGCGGGCGCTCGAGGCGGCCGCGGTGCTCGCGCGCTCAGCCGGCTACGCGCCCTACATTCTCGGCGATGCCATCGAGGGCGAGGCCCGCGATGTGGGTACGGCTTTCGCGGGCATCGCCGCGCACATCGCCGATCGCGAGCAGCCGTTCAGCGCCCCGTGCGTGCTCCTCTCGGGCGGCGAGACCACCGTGACCGTGCGTGGCCAGGGGCGCGGCGGGCGCAACGTCGAGTTTTTGCTGGCGCTCGCCATCGCGCTCGACGGGCACGCGCGCATCTTCGGCATCGCGGGCGACACCGACGGGGTGGATGGCCAGGAGGAAATCGCCGGCGCCGTGATCGGACCGGATACGCTCGCGCGCGCATGGCGCTCGGGGCTGCGTCCCAAGGACCTGCTGGCAAACAACGACGCCCACACGTTCTTCCAGGCGCTCGGGGACTCGGTGATCACCGGCCCGACGCTCACCAACGTGAACGATTTTCGCGCGATCTTGATCGAGGCAGGAGACGCCGCGCCAAGCCGGGGTTGAAAGGGCCCATGCGGCGGCCCGCCGGACAGTGCGTGCGGCGAGGGACTTTCAGTGTTTGCCGAAGCGCGGGATCGCCTCGAGAATCGAGCAGGGCCGATGACGGCTGTCGATCTGCAGGCTGATGAGCCGGTCCCAGCCATCGCGGCACGCGCCATTCGATCCCGGCAGCACGTATATCACGGTGCCGCCCGCGAGGCCTGCGCAGGCGCGCGACTGCATGGTCGAAACGCCGACGGTCTCGTAGGACACGAGATGCCAAAGCACGATGAAGCCCTCGAGCTCCCGATCGAACAGCTCGCGGAACGCCTCGGGGGCGACCTCGTGGGGCTTCAGCCCCGTGCCGCCGTTGCTCACGATGACGTCGATGCCCGCCTCATCGATCCAGGATCGGGCCTGCCGCTGAATGGCCGCTTTATCGAAGCCGAGGAGGGCGCGCGCCTTGAGCACATGGCCGGCGGTTGCTATGCGCTCGGCCAACAGATCGCCCGAGGAGTCGCTGCTCGAATCGCGCGACTCCGAAATCGTCATGACGGCGATGTTGACGGGCCGGAATGGGCGCTCGGGATCAATTCTGCCCCCCGGCATGGCTAGCTCTCGAGCTTTGCGCGCACGGCGGCGTACGTCCTTTCGGCATCGGCCACCGACGCCTTGCCGAGACGCTCGATTTCCTCGGTCGCCTGCCCGGCGAAAACGCGGTCCTTGAGGGCCGGTGCATTGATGAACACGTTGAGCGCCGCGCTGCGCAGCGCCGCGTCCGCGGCCGCGACGCCGACGCCCACGTCGCTGATCACGTGCCGGTAGCCGAGCTGCGCCGCGCGCCGCGCGAGCTCGACCACTTCTGCGCACGCGCGCGCGCATTCGAGAGGCACCTCGGTGGCGCGCTTGAGGCTTCCCTGAATGGTCTCTCCGCGACGCGACTTCTCCTCGTCCGAGGATTTGGGCAGCTTGTACGCGGCCATCAGGCTGTCGAACGCCGCCATGTCTTCGGCCACCATGGCGATGAGCCGGCGGCGCAGCTCGTCCGATTTCACCAGCATGCTCCTGAGCTCGGGCTCGGCCGCCTCGCAGCCTGGCTTGCCGAAACTCACGTTGCACACCATGGAGACGAGCGCGGCGCCCATTGCGCCCATGATCGCCGCCGCACTGCCGCCGCCGGGGGTGGGATCGCCGCTCGCGAGGCGCTCCAAGAATTCATCGATCGAGTCGTGAGTCATCAGCCCACCATGGCCTTGGCCTGGAGGTAAATCTGCTCGGCATCGAGCACGAGATCGTTTTGCTCGAACAGCCGGCCCACACAAGCGCGGTGCAGCGCGAGCTTCAGAGCGCCGAAGCCGAGCGCGCCGAACACGATCTTGCCATGGCTCTCGCTGCCGCGATCGGTCAACGAGATGCCCTCGATGCCGGCGGGCGGCGATGCATTGGCATCCGCAACCAGCTCGAGGGTCGGACTCGCTTGCCACTGCGCCGCCTCGAGCAGCGTGATGCCGGCCGCGCCGGTCGCGAGCACGATGTGCGCGCCCTCGACGGCCCGGCCGCGCTCTTCGGCGCTCGCCGCGCCGATCGCCCGCACCTTGATGCCGAAGCGTCCCTCGATCGCCTGCGCCGCGGCCTGAACCGTCTCGAGCTTGCGCCCCGTGATGGCGACTGAGGCGCCCTCGCTCGCGAAGAGCGCGGCGGCACGCTGTCCGACGGGTCCCGTTCCGGCGAGAACCACCGCTCGTTTGCCCTTCAGCGAGCGGCCGTGCGCGAGCCACGCGACGGCCGCCGCCGCGGTGGTGTTCGAGCCGTTGCAGTCGAACATCACGGACACGCGGAACTTGCCGAAAAATTTGGCCTGCACCGCCTCGAGCAACGCCTGGCCCGAGGCCATGTTGCCGCCGCCGATGAAGATCGCGGTGTTTTTCTTGTCCTTCGGACCGCGTGTGAAGATCGCGCCCTCGACGAGGCCGCCGACGTTGCCCGCGTTCACGCCGCCGTACGCGGTGATCCGATCGGCGCCGCCGTCGTAGCCGACGACGTTGTCGAAAACCGCCGGCAGGGGATCCGTATCGAACTGATAAAGTAATTTCTTCATGGCCCGTGATCGTTGCCGCGCCCCCTGGCGCGGATGCTCAAGTTACCAGATGCTGCGGCTTACCCGCGGCCCAGAACTCGATGTTATCGATCAATTGGTCGGCGAGGAACTGCATGGCCCCGTCCGAGGCCCATGCGATGTGGGGCGTCAGGATGAAATTCGGGCGCCGGACATCGAGCAGCGGATGGCCGTTCCTGGGCGGCTCGACGGTGAGCACATCGAAGCCCGCGCCCGCGATCAGCCCTTCGTCGAGCGCCTGGATGAGCGCGCTCTCATCCACCAGGCCGCCCCGGGCGGTGTTGATCAGGATGGCGGTGCGCTTCATTTTCTTGAACGCGTTCAAATCGATGAGGTTGCGCGTCGAGGGCATCAGCGGGCAATGCAGCGAGATTACGTCCGACTGCGCGATCACCTCCTCATGCGGGGTGAAGGTGACGCCCTCCATTTTCGGCGGCGGATGATCGGCGAACAACACCTTCATGCCGAAGGCGCGGCCGATGGCCGCCGTTCCCTGGCCGATGGCGCCCTCGCCGATGATGCCGAGCGTCGAGCCGTGCAAGTCGCCGATCGGATGCGTGAAGAAGCAGAACTGATCCGATTGGTTCCAGACCCCGTTCTGGACGTCCTCGCGGTAGGCGAGGAGGCTGCGCCTCAAGGCCAGGATCATCATGAACGCATGTTCCGGCACGGTGTGCACCGCGTAATTGCGGATATTGGCGACCGCTATGCCGTGCGCCTTGCAGTAGGGCACATCGACGACGTCGTATCCCGTCGCCGCGACGGCGATCATCTTGAGCTCGGGCAGCTGCTCGAGGGTCGTCGCCCGCAGGGGCACCTTGTTGACGATCGCGACGTCCGTGCCCGTCAGGCGAGGTACGATCTCATCGGGCGAGGTCTTGTCGTATTCGACGTACTCGGCCGCGCCCGCGGGCTTGCGCACCGCGGCCTTGAGCGAAGCGCGGTCGAGGAACACGACTCGGCGCATCAGGCCGCTTTACCCGTTTTCGGGACCACCACCTGCAGCGACGGGGCGGCGGAATTGCTGCGCCAATATTTCTGCGCGGCGGCCACACCGCTTCCCGGCTCGATCTTGACGCCCACATCGAGCATCGCCATCTCCGCGCCCGCGATCGCGCCGAGCAGCATGAGCTCGTTGAGGTCGCCCAAGTGTCCGATGCGGAACAGCTTGCCCGCGACCTTGGAGAGTCCGGCGCCGAGCGCGAGGTTGTAGCGCGTGAAGGCGCGCGCAATGACTTCGGCGCCGTTGATTCCGTCGGGCACCATGATCGCGGAGACCGTGTCCGAGTACCACTTCGGTGCGACGGCGCAGAGCCTGAGCTTCCAGCCCTCGAGCACGGCGGCGCGCGTCCCGGCCGCCAGGTAGGTGTGGCGTCGAAACACGTTGTCCAGACCTTCTTCGCTCAGCATGGCCAGCGACTCGCGCAAGCCATAGAGCATGGGCAGCGCCGGCGTGTATGGGAAATACCCGGAGGCATTGGCCTGCACCATGTCGCCGTAATCGAAATAACAGCGCTTCGAGGTGGCCTTCTTCGACGCCTCGAGGGCCTTCTGACTCACGCAAGTGACGCCGAGCCCGGCGGGCAGCATCAAGCCTTTTTGCGAGCCGCTGACGCAGACATCGACGCCCCACTCATCCATGCGAAAGTCGATGCTGGCGAGCGCACTCACCGAATCGACGAACAGCAGCGCGGGATGCTTGGCGCTGTCAATCGCGTGCCGCACGGCCGCGACATCGCTGGTCACTCCGGTGGCCGTCTCGTTCTGACAGACGAGCACCGCCTTGATCTTGTGCTGCTTGTCCGCGCTCAAGGCGGCGAGATAACGCTCCACCGGCGCCCCTTCACCCCAAGGTGTTTCGAGGATCTCGACCTCGTAGCCCAGACGCTGGCACATGTCGATCCAGAGGTGGCTGAACTGGCCGAAGCGCGAGGCGAGGACCTTATCGCCGGTGTTCAGGCAGTTGGTGAGTGCGGCTTCCCAGCAGCCGGTTCCGGACGAGGGAAAAATAAACGGCGTGCCCGTCGTCGTCTTGAAGATCGGCTTCAGGCCGTTGAGGCAGGCCCTGGACAGCTCGGGGAAGATCGGCGAGCGGTGATCCTCCATCGAGACCATCATCGCGCGCATGACGCGCTCGGGGACGTTGGTGGGGCCTGGTACGAAGAGAAAATTACGACCTGCAGCCATCGGAAGCTCCTCCGCTTCGAGCGAGTTGGGACTATCTTACCGGCGCGACTTTGAGGCGCTTGGTTTTAGTTGATTGTAGCCCGCGCGTTCAGGCTATGATATATGAGATATCATGCCGATGCGATAATATTCTTGCGCCGCAGCATAGCGGCAGTTTGGCGTTGTATAGTCATCGGCTGGGTTCGGGGGGTACGGGCTATGCGCATTGCGATTGTCGGTCAACAGAAATTCGGCAAGTCGGTGCTCGAGGCGTTCATCGAGCGCGGCGACACCGTGGCGGGTGTTTTCTGCGCGCCGGAAAAGGCGGGCACCGCGCCCGATCCCTTGCGTGTCGGCGCCGAAGAGCGCGGTATCCGGGTGTTCCAGCTGCCCTCGCTCAAGACCGGTGAGGCCACGGAGGCGCTGCGCGGCCTCGACGTCGAGTTGGGCGTCATGGCGTACGTGCTGCAATTCGCGCCGCAGGAATTCTGCAAGATTCCCCGTCACGGCATGATCCAGTACCACCCCTCGCTGCTGCCCAAGTATCGCGGACCGAGCTCCATCAACTGGCCGATCATTCACGGCGACTCGCGCACGGGACTCACCATTTTCCGTCCGAGCGACGGCCTCGATGAGGGGCCGGTGATTCTCCAGAAAGAGACGCCGATCGGTCCGGACGACACCCTGGGCTCGGTCTACTTCGATCGGTTGTTCCCGCTCGGGATCCAGGCGCTCACGGAAGCCGCCGACCTCGTCGTGGGCGGCCGCGCCACCGAGACCGTCCAGGACGAGTCGCAAGCAAGCTACGAAGGCTGGTGCCGCGACCCCGAGGCGCAGGTCAACTGGCACCATCACATCGACTTCACCTACAACCTGGTCCGCGGCTGCAATCCGGCGCCGGGCGCCTGGACTCTCTTGAACGGCAAGAAGGTCAGGCTCTTCGATTCACGCAAGCATCTCTCCCGCACCTTCTCCCAGGTGAAGGGCAAGATCGGCACGATCGCCTCGATCGGCGACAAGAGCATGCTCGTGAGCGCGCAGGGCGGCCAGCTCGAGGTGTTCACCTTGCGATTCGACGACGGCAAGAAGCTGAGCGCTCCCGAATTCTGCGCGCAAGCCGGCATCGCAGCGGGCGCCCAGCTCGGCACTTGATCCAGCTCACCCAATTAACTGTGTAAAGGGGAATCCAACGTGCGTTCCGACATTGAGATTGCGCAAGCCGCAACGATGAAGCCGATCGGCGAGATCGCGGCAAAGCTCGGCATCCCGGCATCGAGCGTCGAGAATTACGGACACTACAAGGCCAAGATCTCCCTCGATTACATCGAGAGCCTCAAGAACAAGCCGGACGGCAAGCTCATTCTCGTGACCGCGCTCAGCCCGACTCCGGCGGGTGAGGGCAAGACGACGACCACCGTGGGTCTCGGCGATGCGCTCAACAAGATCGGCAAGAAGGCGGTCATCTGCCTGCGCGAGCCGAGCCTCGGGCCGGTGTTCGGCATGAAGGGCGGTGCGGCGGGCGGCGGCATGGCGCAGGTGGTCCCGATGGAGGATATCAACCTGCACTTCACCGGCGACTTCAACGCGATCGGCCTCGCGCACAACCTCCTGTCGGCGCTGATCGACAACCACGTGCACCACGGCAACGAGCTCGGATTCGACGTTCGGCGAGTCGCGTGGAAGCGCGTCATGGACATGAACGATCGCGCGCTGCGCGACATCACCGTGGGCCTCGGCGGTCCGGGCAACGGCTTCCCGCGGCAGGACGGATTCGACATCGTGGTGGCTTCCGAGGTGATGGCGATTTTCTGCCTGGCGCGCAACCTCGCCGATCTGAAGCAGCGGCTCGGGAACATCGTCATCGGTTATCGGCGCGATCTGAGCCCGATACGCGCGCGCGATCTGAACGCCCAGGGCGCGATGACCGTGCTGCTGAAGGAAGCGCTCAAGCCGAATCTGGTGCAGACGCTCGAGAACAATCCCGCCTTCATTCACGGCGGCCCGTTCGCGAACATCGCGCACGGCTGCAACTCCGTCCTCGCAACCACCACCGCGCTCAAACTCGCGGACTACGTGGTGACCGAGGCCGGCTTCGGCGCCGACCTCGGCGCGGAGAAGTTCATCGATATCAAGTGCCGCAAGTCCGGACTGCGCCCCTCGGCGGTGGTGCTCGTCGCCACCATCCGCGCCCTGAAGTATCACGGCGGCGCGGACCTGAAGCAGATCAATACCGAGAATCTCGGGGCCTTGGAGAAGGGCATCGCGAACCTCGAGCGTCACGTGAACAATGTGCGCAATCATTACGGGCTGCCCTGCGTCGTGTCGGTGAATCACTTCACCGCGGACACGGCCGCGGAACACGAGCTGCTCGCGAAGACGATGAAGAAGCTGGAGGTGCCGCTGGTGCTCGCGCGCCACTGGGCCGAGGGCGGAGCAGGCGCTGCCGACGTCGCGCGCAAGGTGGTCGAGATCGTGGATCAGGGCAAGTCCGAGTTCCGCTTCGTCTACGACGAGAAGCAGACGATCTGGGACAAGATCAAGACCATCGCGACGAAGATCTACGGTGCCGCCGACATCTCGGCGGATGCGAAAATCAAGGGACAGATCGAGAAGCTGCAGAAGGACGGCTACGGGGATTATCCCGTCTGCATCGCGAAGACCCAGTACTCCTTCTCGACCGACCCGGCCGCGCGCGGCGCGCCGAGCGGCCACACCCTCAACGTGCGCGAGGTGCGTCTGGCCGCGGGCGCGGAATTCATCGTGGCCGTCTGCGGCGATGTCATGACCATGCCCGGCCTGCCGAAGGTGCCCTCGGCCGACAAGATCGACATCGACGCGGACGGCCGGGTGGTCGGTCTCTTCTAGACCGTCAGGACGATCTTGCCGATATGCTGCGAGGTCTCCATCATCCGGTGCGCCTCGCTGGCCTCGGCGAGCGGGAAGGTGGCGTGGATGATGGGGCGGACGCGCCTCGACTCGAGCAGGGGCCACACGTTGCGCCGCACGCCCTCGGCGACGAGCGCCTTCTGCGCCACGGTGCGTATGCGCAAGGTCGAGCCTGTGACGGTGAGCCGCTTGCTCATGATGGTGTTGAGGTTCACCTCCGTGCGCACGCCGCCCATCGCGGAGATGATCACCAGGCGTCCCTCGAGCGCGAGTGCCTCGAGGTTGCGCGTGAAATAGCTGGCGGCGACGATGTCGAGTATCAGGTCAACGCCCCTGCCCTCGGTTTCCTTGCGCACCACCTCGACGAAATCCTCGCTGTGATAATCGATGCCGCGAACGGCGCCCAGCTCCTCGCACACCCGCGCCTTCTCGGGCGTGCCGGCGGTGGCGAACACGCGGGCGCCGCGCGCCGTGGCCAACTGGATCGCGGTGGTGCCGATGCCGCTCGTACCGCCGTGCACCAACACGACGTCGCCTGCTTTGCAGCCGCCACGATCGAACAGATTCGTCCAGACGGTGAAATAAGTTTCGGGGATCGCTCCGGCCTCGATCATCGAGAGTCCATGAGGGACGGGCAAGCAGAGCGGCGCGGCCGCGACCGCGTACTCGGCGTAGCCTCCGCCCGCGAGCAGTGCCGTCACCTCATCGCCGATTGCGACGCCCGACACGTTGGGGCCGAGCGCCACCACCTCGCCCGCGATCTCCAGGCCGGGAATATCGGAGGCACCCGCCGGCGGCGGATAGCGCCCCTGGCGTTGCATCACGTCCGGCCGGTTGACGCCCGCGGCGGCGACCTTCACGAGCACCTCGCCTTCGCCCGGCCGGGGAACGGGCCGGCGCGCGGGCTTGAGCTGTTCGGGTCCGCCCGGCGCCGCTATTTCGATCACCGTCATCTCGTCGGGAATGTTCGCCATGCGTTGTATGCTACACGAATCACACCCGCCATCGCTTGCGCCCCGCCGGATGCGTGCCGAGCGCTAGCGCCACTCGAATCTCGAGGACACCCACCATGACCACGGCCTACATCACGCACACCGATTGCCTGCGCCACGACATGGGCGCCGGCCATCCGGAAAACCCGGAGCGCTTGAATTCCGTCAACCAGCACATGCGCGATGCCGGACTCCTCGAGCAGCTGCGCTGCCTCGAAGCGCCGCTCGCGCAGCCGGAGGACATCAAGCGCGTGCATCGTCCGGCCTACGTCGACCTCATCTTCGAGAACGCGCCGACGGAAGGCTACACGCAGCTCGATCCCGACACGGCCATGAATCCCTACAGCCTCGCCGCCGCGCGCCGTGCGGTGGGCGCGGGCCTCCTCGCAGTGGATGAGATCATGGCCGGACGTGCGGTCAACGCGTTCTGCGCGGTGCGCCCGTGCGGCCACCACGCGACGCAGGCGCGCCCGATGGGCTTCTGCATCTTCAACAACATCGCAGTCGCGGCGGCCTACGCCGCTCGAAGCAAAGGGGCTCGAGCGGGTGGCCGTCATCGATTTCGACGTGCATCACGGCAACGGCACCGAGGACATGTTCAGCGGCCCGGACTGGCAAAAGCGCGTGATCATGGCGAGCTTCTTTCAGCATCCCTTCTACCCGGGCACGGGCACCGAACATCCGGCGCCCAACATGTTCAACGTGCCGCTGTCCGCCGGCAGCGGCGGCGCCGCCGCGCGCAGTGCGCTCGAGAAGCACTGGCTGCCGGCGCTCCACGAGTTCCGGCCGCAGATGCTGCTGATCTCCGCAGGCTTCGACGCGCACCGCGAGGACCTTCTGGGCGGCATGGCGCTGGTCGAGGACGATTATGCGTGGATGACCCGCGAGCTGATGAAAGTGGCCGCGGCGCATGCACAAGGCCGCATCGTCTCGATGCTCGAGGGCGGCTACAACCTCTCGGCCCTGGGGCGCAGCGCCGTGGCGCACGTGAAGGCGCTCGCCGCGCACTGAACCCGGGCGGGCGCGGCGTTACGCGCTTCGCTAGCCGGCGTCGCCGCCCGGCGGCTCGTGCGGCCGCGCCGCGGCGGGATTCGTGGCGAGCAACTGGAGCGCCTCGCGCGGCAGCTCGTCGAGACCCGCATCGCCGTGCTCCTTCACATGGGTGAGCAGCTTCTGGCGCATGCGTGGCGTCCAGAACTTTGCGATGTGATTCGCGATGCCCGCGACGGCTTCCTTGTGCTCAGGCTCGGAGCGGAAGAAGTTGCCGATGTCGTTCGCCATCTGCATGAGGTGCTCGGCGCTGCCGTGCGCCGGGACGGCTCCCTCTCCGGCCATTTCCACGCTGCTCAAGACCGGCGCCTACTTCGCCGAAACCGCATCGACGGTCGCGTCCTTCAGCAGCGCTTCCTGTTGCTCGCTGAACTCGCGGAAGCGCTTCTGCCACTCCGAGGGCTGACTCACGCGGGTCGCCTGCACCGCCGTGACCTTGTACTCGGGGCAATTCGTGGCCCAGTCGGAATTGTCGGTCGTGATCACGTTCGCACCGGATTCCGGGAAATGGAAGGTGGTATAGACCACTCCCGGCTGTACGCGCTCGGTGACCCGGGCCCGCAGCACCGTGTCGCCGGCGCGGCTCGCGATGCCGACCCAGTCGCCCTCGGCGATCCCACGCTCATCCGCGTCGTGCGGATGGATCTCGAGGCGATCCTCGTCGTGCCATAGGTTGTTCTCGGTCCGCCGCGTCTGGGCGCCGACGTTGTACTGGCTGAGGATGCGCCCGGTCGTGAGGATCAGCGGATACTTCGCATTGACCTTCTCCGCCGTCGGTACGTACTCGGTCAGCAGGAACTTGCCCTTGCCGCGCACGAACTGGCCGATGTGCATGGTCGGCGTGCCGTCCGGGTGCGCCTCGTTGCACGGCCACTGGATGCTTTCCAACTCATCGATCCGCTTGTAGCTCACGCCGGTGAACGTCGGGGTGAGCCTTGCGATCTCGTCCATGATCTCCGAGGGATGCTTGTAGCTCATCGGATAGCCGAGCGCATTCGACAGAAGCTGCGTCACTTCCCAGTCCGCGTACACGGCCTTCGGGCGCATCACCTGGCGCACGCGCGAAATCCGCCGCTCGGCGTTCGTGAAGGTCCCGTCCTTCTCCAGGAAGGAGGACCCGGGCAGGAAGACGTGTGCGAACTTCGCCGACTCGTTCAGGAACAGATCCTGCACGATGATGCATTCCATCGAGGTGAGTGCGGCCGTCACGTGCTGCGTGTTGGGATCGGACTGCGCGATGTCCTCACCCTCGATGTAGAGGCCCTTGAAATCACCGTCGAGCGCCGCCTCGAACATGTTCGGGATGCGCAGGCCCGGCTCGTTCTGCAGGCTCACGCCCCAGGCGCCCTCGAACTGGGCGCGGACCTTGTCGTCCGAAACGTGGCGGTATCCCGGGAACTCGTGCGGGAACGAGCCCATGTCGCACGAGCCCTGCACGTTGTTCTGACCGCGCAGGGGATTCACGCCCACGCCTTCGCGGCCGACGTTGCCGGTCGCCATCGCGAGGTTCGCGATGCCCATCACCATGGTCGAGCCCTGACTATGCTCGGTCACGCCGAGGCCGTAGTAGATGGCGCCGTTGCCGGCCGTGGCGTACAGGCGCGCCGCAGCGCGCACATCGCCCGCCGGCACGCCGGTGACCGCTTCCATCGCTTCCGGGGAGTTCTTCTCGAGAGAGACGAATTTGCGCCACTTCTCGAAGGAGTCGACCTCGCAGCGCTCGCGCACGAAGTCTTCCTTGACCAGCCCCTCGGTCACGATCACGTGGGCGAGGGCGTTGATGAGCGCCACGTTGGTGCCGGGTCTGAGCTTCAGGTGATGCTGCGCCTCGATGTGCGGCGTGCGCACGAGATCGATGGTGCGCGGATCGGCGACGATCAGCTTGGCGCCCTGACGCAGGCGGCGCTTCATCTGCGAGGCGAAAACGGGATGGCCGTCGGTCGGGTTCGCGCCGATCACCAAAATCACGTCGGCCTGCATGACCGAGTCGAAGTTCTGGGTACCGGCCGATTCGCCGAGGGTGTTCTTCAGTCCATAGCCGGTGGGCGAATGGCACACGCGCGCGCAGGTGTCGACGTTGTTGTTGCCGAAGCCCGCCCGCACCAGCTTCTGCACGAGGTAGGTTTCCTCGTTGGTGCAGCGCGAGGAGGTGATGCCGCCGATGGAGTTGACGCCGTACTTCGCTTGAATGCGCTTCAGCTCCGAGGCCGCATAGGAGATTGCTTCCTCCCACGAGACCTCGCGCCATGGGTCGGTGATGTGCTTGCGGATCATCGGCTTCAGGATGCGGTCCGAATGCGTCGCGTAGCCGATCGCGAAGCGCCCCTTGACGCAGGAATGGCCGTGATTGGCGTGACCGTCGAGGTTCGGCACCATCCGCACCACTTCCTCGCCCTGCATCTCGGCCCGGAACGAGCAGCCGACGCCGCAATACGCGCAGGTCGTCGTGACACTGTGTTCCGCCTGGCCCTTCTGGATGAGCGATTTCTCGGACAGCGTCGCCGTCGGGCAGGCCTGCCACGCACGCACCGCACGACACGCACTCGGAATCCATGAAGGACTCGGCCTGGCTCGCGGACACCGTGGAGTCGAAGCCTCGCGCCTGAATCGTCAGAGCGAGGGTGCCTTGCTGCTCATCGCAGGCGCGCACGCAGCGCGAGCAGACGATGCACTTGCTGGCATCGAAGGTGAAATACGGGTTCGATTCGTCTTTCGGCGAGTCGAGGTGATTCGCGCCCTCGTAGCCGTAGCGCACCTCGCGCAGCCCCACGGTGCCGGCCACGTCCTGCAGCTCGCAGTGTCCGTTCGCGGGGCAGGTGAGGCAATCCAGCGGGTGATCCGATATGTACAGCTCCATCACCCCGCGGCGAATGTCGGCGAGCTGCTTGTTCTGGGTGTGCACCACCATGCCTTGCGCCACCGGCGTGGTGCAGGAGGCGGGCAGGCCCTTCATGCCGTCGATCTGCACCAGGCACATGCGGCAGGAGCCGAACGCCTCGAGCTGTTCCGTCGCGCAGAGCTTCGGGATCTTGACGTCCGAAAGCGACGCCGCGCGCATCACCGAGGTGCCCTCGGGCACCGTGACCTCGCGGCCGTCGATGGACAGGGTTACGAGCTTCTCGCTCGTGCGCTCGGGGGTACCATGATCGTGCTCAACAATGGAGAACATCGGCGCAACCTCTCGTGATCAAAGACCTCGAGCCGACGCTCGAGCGCTCTTCGGTTTGACAAAATCCTCGGGGAAATGGTTCAGGCACGAAACGACCGGATAGGGTGTGAGCCCCCCCAGCGCACAAAGCGACCCGTAGGTCATAGTCTCACACAGGTCGCGCAGCAAGACCTCTTGCGCAGCGGAGTTTTCGCCGTCGAGAAGCCGGTCGATCACCTCGACTCCCGCGAATGGAGCCGATGCGGCAGGGCGTGCACTTGCCGCACGACTCGATCGCGCAAAATTCCATCGCGTACCGCGCCTGCGCGGCCATGTCGACGGTGTCATCGAACACCACGATGCCGCCGTGGCCGAGCATCGCCTTGATCTCGGCGAACGCCTCGTAGTCGAGCTGGGTGTCGAACTGCGACTCGGGCATGTAGGCGCCCAGAGGACCGCCCACCTGGACGGCCCGGATGGGGCGCCCGCTCAAGGTACCGCCGCCGTAATCGTAGAGAATCTCGCGCAGGGTCGCGCCGAATGCCACTTCCACCAGACCACCGTGCTTCACGTTGCCCGCGAGTTGCAGGGGCAGCGTGCCGCGCGAGCGGCCCATGCCGAAATTCTTGTAAAAGTCCGCACCCCGATCGAGGATGATCGGCACCGACGCGAAGGTGATCACGTTGTTGATCACGGTCGGTTTGCCGAACAGCCCGGCGAGCGCCGGCAGCGGCGGCTTGAAGCGCACCTGGCCGCGCTTGCCCTCGAGCGATTCGAGAAGCGAGGTCTCCTCGCCGCAGATATAGGCGCCCGCACCCATGCGCACTTCCAGATCGAAGCGCCGGCCGCTGCCTTGCACGTTCTCGCCCAGGTAGTGCGCCTCGTAGGCGGCGCGGATCGCGGCCTCGAGCGCACGCCGTGCATCGGGATACTCCCAGCGCAGATAGATGTAGCCGCGGTCGGCGCCGGTGGCGAGGCCGGCGATGCTCATGCCCTCGATGAGCACGAACGGATCGCCTTCCATCACCATGCGGTCGGAGAACGTGCCGGAGTCGCCCTCGTCGGCGTTGCACACGACGTACTTCTGACCGCCCGGGGCGCCGAGCACCGTCTTCCATTTGATCCCCGCCGGAAACGCGGCACCGCCGCGCCCCCGCAGGCCCGACGTGGTCACGCGTTCGACGATCTGCGCGGGCGGCAGCGCCAGCGCGGCCTTCAGTCCGCGGTATCCGTCATGGGCGAGATAGTCATCGAGCGACACCGGGTCCGTGATGCCCACGCGCGCAAACGTGAGTCGCTGCTGGCGCTTCAGATAGGGGATCTCGTCGGTGAGCCCCTGACCGAGGGGGTGCGCAGGGATGCCGTTGCCGGCAGCCTGCACCGCCTCGAGCAGGCTCGCGGCATCCTGCCCATGCACCGGACCATAGGCATGGCGGCGGCCCGCGACTTCGAGCTCCACCATCGGCTCGAGCCACAACAGGCCGCGCGACCCGTTACGAATGAGCTCAATGGCGATGCCGCGCCGCTCGGCCTCGGCGGCGATCGCCCGTGCAGTGGCATCCGCGCCCATCGAGCGCGCGGCTGCATCCCGGGGGACGTAAATCTTGAGGACGCTCATGGGGCCTCCGTGCGGAGCGAGCGCACGAGCTCGTCGAAGCGCTCCGGCGAGACCCGGCCCTGCAAATCCTCGTCGATCATGATCGACGGGCCGAGCGCGCAGTTCCCAAGGCAATAGACGGCCTCGAGGGTCACTGCGCCGTCGGCGCTCGTGCCGTGGAAATCGATCCCCAGGGTGCGCTTGGCATGGCGCTCGAGCGCCGCCGCGCCAACCGACTGGCAGGCTTCGGCACGGCACAGATGGACCACGTGGCGGCCGCCGCGCTGGGTGCGGAAATAGTGATAGAACGTGACGACGCCATGAACTTCGGCGCGCGACAAGTTCAGCTGCTTCGCGATGAGCTCGATCGCGTCCGGCGGTACGTACCCGAGGGCCTCTTGCACCGCATGCAGAATGGGCAGCAGAGCGCCCGGCAGCTCTTTTCGCTCGCTACAGGCGCGAATGACCGCGGCCTGGTCCTCGGCGCTCAACGATGAGGGCCGCTCCACCTTGATGGGAATCACCCGGCGGGGATCCTTAGCCATGCCTATACCCTTCTGACATCCGCCTGATCATAGCCTGATATATTACGCCTAAAGCGGCGATTTCACCCGGTGGGGTGCGCACAAATCCGGCCCGAATGCGACACGCTGGCGGAGCTATGCTGCGGAGCCATAAATGAAACCGCTGCCGGCCTATCGAGCTCAAGCATTGAGCGGTGACCCTGCTGCTCGCGCTGCGTTTGCAGGCAGCGCCCTTGCTGCGTCGCAGCAGTCTGTCGGCGAGCAGTACTTCGAGGGGGCCGAGCAGGAGGCTCTGGATCGGGAGCTAAAGGCGGTGGACGGGTTCGCATGCCGCTGCCGCCTCAGGACCTCATCGCCTACATGGCGCGGGCCCGCGAAGGCCTCAGCCGGTTGCACCAGTTTCGGCGCGGACCCAGATCCACCCCCTGCGCACGCCGCGCGATGTCGACAATTATCTCGCGCGGCTCGCGCAGATGGCGCCGGTCCTCGACCAGGGCATCGAAGTGGCGGCGCTCAGGGCCGGGCGAGGCACGGTGCGCCGGCTGGTACCGCGGCGATCCGAAGGGGCACTTGGGACAGCTGTCGGACGAGCTGTTCCGGGCTCGCCGCCTGGTCGTCGATACCGGCTTGCACGCCGAGCACTGGACCCGCCCGCAAGCCATCGATTTTGGGATATCGCCTGCCGAAGTTGAGCGCTACGTCGTGATGCCGGGACAGGCCTGTGCGTATAAAATCGGGGAGATGCAGATTCTCGCCGAGCGCTCGAAGGAGCGTGCGGCACTAGGCAGCAGATTTTCTTTGCGCAGATTCCATGATCTGCTGCTGCGGACCGGAACCGTGCCGTTGGCGGTTCTGGGTCAAGTGGTCAACGCCGACATCGCGCAGATGCGCGAAGGCAGGCAGCCGTGACACATTCAGGCTTTGTTCGATCCCGAGCCGCGCACCGGCTCCTGGTTTGGAGCGCGGCCGCCGCGGCGGGGGTCGTGCTGCTGCTCGGTCCGCAACGGGCACCGGGCATCATCCAATCGGTCGTGCCGCCCGAGTGCGCAAGACCCCGCGGCCGCCACGAACGCCATCGATCAGCTCGCAGAGATCATGGTGGAGACGCGCGAGCCCCGTTACGTAGCACCCACGCGGCGTGACCGAATTGGACGCATCTGGGCCCCCGTGCTCATCGACGGCCGCGGTCCTTTTCGCCTGGTGCTCGATACCGGCGCGAGCAGCTCCGGCGTCACGGCGATGGTGGCGCTGGCACTCGGCAAACCGCTCAATGATTCGCCGCCGGTCATGCTGCGCGGGGTGACGGGCGAGGCCACGGTGCCGACCATCCGGGTCGACACGTTGAGCATCGGCGATCTCGCCGTCGACTCGCCGCTCCTGCCGATCGTGCCCGATGCGTTGGGGGGCGCCGAGGGCATCCTCGGATCGGAGGGCCTGAAGAACAAGCGCATCCTCATCGACTTTCGCCATGATGAGATCGCCATCCGCTATTCCCGCGACGAGCGTTCGGCGCGAGGCTTCGTCACCGTTCCATTTCGATTGATCCGAGGTCAGCTCATCGTGGTCGACGCAATGGTGGGTTCCGTGCGCACCAAGGCCATCATCGATACCGGCGGCCAGAGCCACCATCGGTAATAATGCGCTTCGTCAGGCGCTGAACGCCAAAACATGGCCTACCACAGCAAACCCGACCAGATCATCGGCGCCACGTTGGCCGTACAGAATGGCGAGTACGCCGGCGCACCGGCCATCGCGATGGGTCCGATCGAGATGCACGACTCAGGCGTGACGTTCGCCGATGTCTACATATTCAAGCATTGGAAGCTGCTGGACGAGCCGGCTCTCATGATCGGCATGGATGCGCTCGGCACCCTCGATACGCTCATCATCGACTATCGCCGCAAGGAGCTGCAGATTCGCACCGCTCCTGCCCGCAGCTAGCCGCCCGGCGAGGCCCCTGCCAGCCCGCGGGCGCGCGTGTGATTTTTCCGAGCGGTTGGGGGAGAATGAGGCGCCAGTTAGCTCGGGGGTCCGATGGTAAACAAGCCGATGATTGGGGTGGCAGCGGCGGTGGTGGTCGTGGGCCTCGCAATCGCGTTCTATTTTCATAGCCGCGATCACCTCCCGGCGTCCGCACCGGTCGCGATGCCGCCCCCGCCCGCAGGGTCCGACGAGACCGCGATTGAGCATCCCGTGCCGAGCACGCCTTCCGCCGAACCGTTGCCCGCGTTGAACGAGAGCGATCCGGCGGTGAAGAGTGCGCTCACCGGCCTCATCGGTGCGAACGCCATGCAATACATCGTCCCCGAGGACGTGGCTCGCCACATCGTCGTGACCGTCGACAATCTGGCGCGTCAGAAGGCGCCGGTTGCGAAGCGTCCCACCGTGGCCGTCGACGGGGCGTTCCTGGCGCAGGGCGATGAGCTGCACTCGACGCTCGATCCGAAGAATTTCGCGCGGTACGACGCGATGATGAATGTCGTCCGCCAGCTCGACATGCGGCGCACGGCGGATGTTTATTTCAGACTCTACCCGCTCTTTCAGAGCGCTTATCAGAATCTCGGCTATCCGAACGGCTACTTCAACGATCGCCTGATCCAGGTGATCGACTCGCTGCTCGCCACACCGCAGCCGAGCGGCCCGATCGAGCTCACCCGGCCGAACGTGCTGTATACGTTTGCCGATCCGAAGCTCGAGGCCCTGCCCGCCGGTCAGAAGCTGCTCCTGCGCATGGGTCCGGACAACGCGGCGGTGGTCAAGGCCAAGCTCAAGGAGCTTCGCGCCATCGTTGCCGCGGCGCCGCCGCGGCACTGAATTCGATAATAACGATCAGGGGGATGGCATGAACAATACGACGGTGGCGGCGGAGCTCTCCGTGCAAAAGGCGGCAGCGCCGAATCAGTGGCTGGTGATCGGTGCGTCCTCGCTCGGGACCGTCTTCGAGTGGTACGACTTCTATATCTATGGACTGCTCGCCACCATTCTGGCGGCGCAATTCTTCTCGGGTGTGAACGAGGTCACGGGCTTCATCTTCGCGCTCGCGACCTTCGCCGCCGGGTTTGCGGTGCGGCCGTTCGGCGCGCTGGTGTTCGGCCGGCTCGGCGATCTGGTGGGGCGCAAGCACACCTTTCTCATCACCATGAGCATCATGGGCGGTGCGACCTTCCTGGTCGGCCTGCTGCCGAGCTATGCCTCGGCGGGCATTTTTGCGCCCGTGGCGCTCGTGCTGCTTCGATTGCTGCAGGGGCTCGCGCTTGGCGGAGAGTACGGCGGCGCGGCCACGTACGTGGCCGAGCATGCGCCGGCGGGCAAGCGAGGGCTGTACACGAGCTGGATTCAGACCACCGCGACGCTCGGCCTTTTCGCGGCCCTGCTCGTGGTCATCGGAACGCGCACCGGAATGGGCGAGGATGCGTTCAAGGCGTGGGGCTGGCGCATTCCGTTCCTCGTGTCGCTCGTGCTGCTGATGGTCTCGCTCTGGATTCGCATGAAGCTCGAGGAGAGCCCGGTGTTCTTGAGCATGAAGCGCGCGGGCACGACTTCCAAGGCGCCGCTCTCGGAGGCCTTCGGACGCTGGGTCAATTTGAAGATCGTCCTGATCGCGCTGCTCGGCGCGGTGATGGGGCAGGCCGTGGTGTGGTACACGGGCCAATTCTACGCATTGTTCTTTTTGGAACGGATTCTGCGCGTCGATGGTGCGACCACCAACATCCTGACCGCCATCGCCCTTGCGCTTGCGACCCCGGCGTTCATTCTTTTCGGATGGCTGTCCGACCGCATCGGCCGCAAGCCCATCATTCTCGCCGGATGTCTGGTGGCCGCGCTCACTTATACGCCGCTGTTTCACGCGCTCACGCTCTATGCGAATCCGGCATTGTCCGAAGCGCAGGCGAAGGCGCCGGTGACCGTCATCGCCGATCCCCGCCAATGCTCGGTTCAGTTCGATCCCGTCGGTAAGAACAAATTCGACACCAAGTCCTGCGACATCGCGAAGAGTTTCCTTGCGAAGGCAGGCATTTCCTATCAGCGCGCCGATGGTGCGCCGGGAAGCGTGGCGCAGATCAAGGTCGGCGACACGACACTCACGGCGCCCGATCCGCGCACGGTCACGGGTGCGGAACGCAAGGCAGCCATCGCGCAGTTCCAGGGATCGGCGAAGAAAGTATTGACGGCCGCCGGCTACCCGGACAAGGCCGATCCGGCCCGCATCAACAAGCCGATGGTGGTGCTGGTGCTGTTCGTGCTGGTGCTGTACGTGACCATGGTGTACGGGCCGATCGCGGCACTCCTGGTCGAGCTCTTCCCGGCGCGCATCCGCTACAGTGCCATGTCATTGCCCTACCACATCGGCAACGGCTGGTTCGGCGGCTTCCTGCCGACCACCGCGTTCGCGATGGTGGCGGCCACCGGCGATATCTACTACGGGCTCTGGTACCCGATCGTGGTGGCCGTCGTGACGGTGGTCGTGGGCCTGTTTTTCCTGCCTGAAACGTTCAAGCGTCCGATCAGCGACTGAGAGACGCGTAACAGTTTCGAAGTACCGCTACCCCTCACAATGCGCGGCGTGATCCCAGGCACGCCGCACTCGTTACATTTGCTTCACGGAGATAGCCGTGTGGCAGAGCGTCACGTTATATGCCGAAGGAGCGGCATCGGTCACCGGCGCCGCCGCTTAAACCTAAGAAGGACGTAACATGTCGAAACTGGAGAAAATTCGCGAGACGCTGACGGTTCGCCATGCGTATGTACGCCTCGTTGGCCGCGCTAGGCATGCTGGCCGGTTGCGTGGCAACGGTTCGAGTGCCCGGGCCGCCGCCGCCGCCGGCCGTCTATGTTCCGCCGCCGCCTCCGCCGCCGGTTGCCGCCGAATACGATGCGCCGGCCGTGTCGGTGCAGGTGCAGGCTTCGGAGCCGCCGCCGCCGTTGCCTGAATACGAGCAGCCGCCATGCCCGGAGCCGAACTACTTGTGGACACCGGGGTATTGGGCGTATTCCACCGGCGGCTATTACTGGATTCCGGGCACCTGGGTCGCCCCGCCCACCGTCGGCGTGCTGTGGACGCCGGGATACTGGGGGTTCGTCGGCGGTGTGTACATGTTCCATGCCGGCTACTGGGGACCGCACATCGGCTTCTACGGCGGCGTGAATTACGGCTTCGGCTATGGCGGCGTCGGATTCGTCGGCGGCAGCTGGCAGGTGGCGTGTTCGCCTACAACACGGCGGTCGTTCACGTGAATACCACGGTCATCCACAACACCTATGTGAACAACACGGTCGTGAACAACGTCACGGTGAATCGGGTGAGCTTCAACGGCGGCTCGGGCGGTATCGCGGCGCGGCCGACGCCGACCGAGCGTGCGGCCATGACCGAGCCGCACACCCCGCCGACGGCTGCGCAAACCTCGCACTTGCACGAGGCCCTGCGAAACCCGCAGCTCTCGGCCAAGGCGAATGGCGGGCATCCGCCCATTGCCGCGACGGCTCGTCCCGCCGCATTCAGCGGTCCCGGTGTCGTGGGTGCCAAGGGTGCCCCGCCTTTGAAGCCAGTCGCGGCGGCGCATCCCATGCCCGCGAATGCGCAGATGGCCCCCAGCGAGCCAGGGGCGACCGGTGCCGCCGCACCGGCGCAGACCATCGGCGCCGAAAGGCGCCGGTCAATGCGGCGCCCCGCCACGGAGCGCCGCCGAAGCCCCGCGGCCAAAGCGGCCCCGCCGAAGCCCGCGGCCAAGAAGCCGGCGTCGGAGAAGAACGAAAAGCCGTAAGGCTCGCAGGCTCGAGCGCGCAGCTCGGATCGAATCGCGCCCGCGCCGGCATCCCACGTGCCGGTCCGGGCGCGACTTTTGACGGACCACATCACTCGCGCGCGCCCCTCGCGCCGGCCGCTTCTTGCGGCAACGCCCGACAGGGCGCATGATCAATCTGACGGCTGTGAGACTTTTGACAATATCATCGAGGCTGCCGGGCTGTGCCGGTCTGCTGACCGGGGAGGGCTGTAGACCATGAGTTCGTTATCCGTCGCCGTTGTTGACGGCGTTGCGACCTTGAGCATTCAGCGGCCGCAAACCAGCAACGCCATCGACATCTCCATCATTCGCGCGATGCATCTCGCGCTCGACCAGATCCAAAAAGGCGATAGCGGCGCGCGGGCGCTCGTGATCACCGGCAGCAACGACGTATTCTGCAGCGGTCTGGACTTGCACTCGGTCGACCTCAAAAGCCAGCAGGCCCGCCAGCGCGCGCATTTCGAGATGCGCCGCTTCATGGACCCGTTGATCCTGCGCCTCAGCGGATTTCGCTTTCCCATCATAGCCGCCGTGAACGGCGCCGCGGTGGGTGCGGGGATGAGCCTCGCCCTCGCGAGCGACATCATCGTGGTCGGCGAGAGCGCGTATTTCTGTCCCTCCTTTGCGCGATTGGGGCTGGTGCCCGATGCGGGTATCACGTTTCATCTGGCGCGGCGCATCGGCGGAGGCCGCTCCCTGTCCGCCCTGATGCTCGCGGAGAAGATCAACGCCAAGTGCGCGCTCGATTGGGGTCTCGCCTACGAGGTGGTGCCCGACGCGGAAGTCGTGACGCGGGCGCAAGCGGTTGCACGGCGTCTCGCGACCGGTCCCTGCGCGGTGCTCGGACAGATCCGCTCGCTGCACGCCTCGACGTTCGACAATTCGTTGCAGGAGCAGCTGCGTGCCGAGCGCAGCGCCCAGGAGATGACGCTGGAGACGCACGACTGCGTCGAGGGCGTGCGTGCATTTTTCGAGAAGCGCGAGCCGCACTTCTCGGATCACTAATTTCCCCCGAGCGCCATCCGCAGCTCGTGTATGTCTGCCGGGGTCGTGCGGCAGCAGCCACCGATAAGGCGTGCCCCCGCGGCCTGCCACTCCTTTGCGGCATCGGCGAGCCCGGTATGCGAGGTCGGGCCTGACCATTGCTTCGCTTCGGGCTGGTAGCGTTGCCCCGAATTGGGATAGGCCACCAGCGGCTTCGCGGTGTGCTCGCGCATCCTGGAGAGCAGCTCGAGCACGAATTGGGGCGCGGTGCAGTTCACGCCGACGGCCGCGATCCGCGGGCAGCCCTCGAGCGCCTCGACGCAAGCCTCGATTTTCTCGCCTTCGCAATTGCGCAGGCCGTCCCGGCAGGAAAAACACAGCCACGCGGTGATGCCGGCATGCTCCTCGAGCAGCTCGGGCGAGCACGACCGCCTCCCGCAGACAGGGCAATGTCTCGATGGCGAAAAGGTCCGCGCCTGAGCGGGCGAGCACCTCGAGCCGAGGCCGGTGGAAATCCGCGAGCGCTTTATCGCTCACCCCATAGCGCCCTCGATATTCCGAGCCGTCGGCGAGCATCGCGCCATACGGGCCGACCGAGGCGGCCACCAACGGCTGGGCCTCCGACGGGCTCGCGCTCGCGCAGAACTCATCGCGGGCGGCCCGCGCGAGCGCGACGGCCTCGAGCATGAGACGGGCGGCGCGATTGCGATCGATGCCGCGCTTCGCGAATCCCTCGAACGTCGCCTGGTAGGTGGCGGTGGTCGCCACTTGCGCGCCGGCTTTGAAGTAATCGAGATGGACGGCGCGGATGAGATCCGGCTGCTCGATGAGATATTTGGCGGACCACAAAGGATCGGCGAGATCTGCGCCACGGCGCTCGAGCTCGGTTGCGAGCGCGCCGTCGAGGATGACGACCGGCCGCAGGCGCAGGAGCGCCGCGAGCGGCTCCGCACCGCCCGCCTCAGGCGTTGAGGCGACGGGCGCCACTCAAGTACTCGTTGCCGGCCAGATAAAAGCGAAGACGCGCCTCGCCGCCCTGGGTGAGGCCGATGCGCACGCTCTCCCCGATCGCACCGACCCGGGTGCCGTCGCTGCCGATCCACAGCGGCCCCGGGCGGAACAAATCGACGCCGTCCAGCCGTCGATCGATGCGCAGCGCCGCCGCCAGGCGCCCCGGGCCGCGCGCGAGGTCCGCGAGGCGCACCTGCTCGCGCCCGCGGCGCATGTGCTCGATGCCGCTCAGCGGCTCGAGCGCGCGCAAGAGAATGCCCGCGCCGGTGCCCGCGCCCTCACTCGACACGTTGAGCATCCACGAGGTGCCGTAGCACAGGTAGACATAGGCATGTCCCACGTCGAGGAAGAGCGAGCGGTTGCGAGGCGTCATCCCGCGAAACGCGTGACAGGCGGGATCGCCTTGCAGATAGGCCTCCGTCTCGACGATCCGACCCGTGATGTGCCGGCCGCCGAGGCGGCGCACGACCACCTTGCCCAACAAATGGCGAGACAGCTCCACCGTGTCGCGCGGGACGCGGCTGCGCTCGAGTGGCTGCAAGGACTTGCTCAAGTGTTAATCTCAGCGGTGGCTGAGCTGATTATTGTGACCACGATCCCCCGGTTCAAGTCTCTTTCCATCGAGCTGCGAGCGGCGGTGCTGCCCGTCGCGGTGCTGCTCGTCGCCATGGTGAGCGTGCAGACGGGCGCCGCGCTCGTCAAAGGCCTGTTTCCGAAAGTGGGCGTCGCCGGTGCGACCACCCTGAGACTCGCACTCGCGAGCTTCATGCTGCTCGCGGTCTGGCGGCCGTGGCGGCGACTTCCCAAGGTGCGCGAGGCTCGCAGCCTCATCATTTACGGCGCCGCCATGGGCGTCATGAATTTCTGCTTTTACTCGGCGCTCGCCCGCATTCCGCTCGGTATCGCGGTGGCGCTCGAGTTCACGGGGCCGCTCGCGGTCGCGATGGCCGCCTCGCACCGTGCGCTCGATTTCGTCTGGGTTGCTCTGGCGGCGCTCGGACTGGTGGCCCTGTTGCCGCTGAAGGGCGGCCACGCCACGGTGTCGGTGGCCGGGATCGCCTTTGCGCTCGCCGCCGGAGGCTGCTGGGCGCTTTACATCGTCTTCGGCCAGAAGGCGGGCGCTCTGCACGGCGGCGTGAGCGCCGCGCTCGGCACGGTGATCGGCGCGGTCGTGATCGCCCCCCTCGGCATAGCTCAGGCGGGCACGGCGCTTCTCGACCCGCACATTCTGCCGGCCGCGTGCGCCATCGCGCTGTTGTCGAGCGCACTGCCGTACTCGCTCGAGATGTATGCGATGACGCGCCTGCCGACGCCGACATTCGGGGTTCTGATGAGCGGCGAACCCGCCCTCGGCGCGCTCTCCGGCTGGTGCTTCCTGCACGAGAGCCTGGCGCCGCTCCAGTGGGCCGCCATCGCGAGCATCATGCTCGCCTCCGCAGGGAGCGCCACCACCAGCCGCCGCGCCCCGCCGCCCGGACCTTGAGCGTCTCAGCGAATGAAGTGGACGGCGAGATAGAGAACCGCAGCGCCCGTGAGCGTCATGACGGTCGTGAGGAGCTTCGGATGCGCGTGATAGCTTTCCGGAATCAAATCGCTCGCCCCGATGTACAAGAAGAAGCCGCCGAACAGGGCGAGCGCGCTGCCGAAGCGATCGACCGGCAGGCTCAGCAGCCGGGTCGCGGCGATGCCTGCAACGGGCGCCGCCGCATCGATGAGGAGCCAGCGGAGCGCGACCGAGCGCTCGCCGCCATTCTTGATGACGACGTTCATCGTGTTGATGCCGTCGGAGAAATCGTGCGTGAGCACCGCGATGGTGACGATGAGACCCACCGCGCGCGAGGCTTGAAACGCGAACCCGATCGCAACGCCGTCGAGCAGGCTGTGTGCGGACAGCACCAACGCGCCGATGCCGCCCCGCGAAGCCGAGTCGCCGTGGATGAGCAGAATGCGGTCGATCACGAGGTAGGCGAGAAATCCAAGGGCGCTCCAGCCGAGCAGCGTCGCCGCGGACTCGACATTGCGCCCCATATCGATGGCCTCGGGCAGCAAATCGAAGAAGGCGACGCCGATCACCGCGCCCGCGCTGAATCCCAGAATCAGGTGCAGCTTGTCGCGCAATCCGAGCGCGAGCAATCCTCCCGCGAGGGTGCTCACGAAGGCGGCGATGGCGATGGCTGCGAGTAGCATTGCGTCGTATATTGTCGCTCATCGCAAACGCTTTGGAGGCATCGTGAGCTACGAGGCATATCATAAACGCAAAATCGGCGAGCACCTGCTCAAGCCCGAGACACAGATGATGGGGTACGGCTACGACCCGTCGTTGTCCGAAGGCTCTCTCAAGCCGCCGGTTTTCCTCACGTCGACATTCGTGTTCAAGACCGCGCAGGATGGCAAGGACTTCTTCGATTACAGCTCCGGCCGCAAGCAGCCGGTCGCCGGCAAGCAGGCGGGTCTGGTCTATTCGCGCTTCAACAATCCCAACCTCGAGGTGCTCGAGGACCGGCTTGCCTTGTGGGAGCAGGGGGAAACCGCGGCGGTATTCTCGAGCGGCATGTCCGCGATATCGACGGCGCTCTGGGCGCACGCGCGTCCGGGGGATGTGATTCTGATGAGTCAGCCGTTGTACGGCGGGACCGAGACCTTGATCGACAAGACGCTGCCGGCCTTCGGCGTGAGCGCGGTGAGCTTCACGGAGGGCTGCGATCGCGCGGCGGTGGCGGACGCCGCCGAGCGTGCCCGCGTCCTCGCGCGGGAGAAGGGCGGCCGCATCTGCCTCATCATGACCGAGACTCCCGCCAACCCGACGAACAGCATCGTCGATCTCACGCTCATGCGGGAGTGGTCCGAGAAAATCGGCAAGGAGCAGGCCGGCCCGCGCCCCCCGGTACTCGTCGACAACACCTTTCTGGGCCCCGTCTTTCAGCGCCCGCTCACGCACGGCGCGGATCTGGTGCTGTACTCGCTCACCAAGTACGTCGGCGGGCACTCCGATCTCGTCGCGGGCGGCGTGGTCGGCTCGCGCGGCGCCGTCGATCCGATCAAGAGACTGCGCGGCGCGCTCGGCACGCAGCTCGATCCGAACACCGCCTGGATGATCATGCGCTCGATGGAGACCCTGTCCCTGCGCATGCACCGCTCCGCGCAGAACGCCGCGCTGGTGGCGAAATTCTTGAGCAATCATCCGAAGATCCTCTCGGTGAATTACCTCGGCTTTCTCGCCGAGGACGATCCGCGCCGTGCGGTGTTCATGAAGCAATGCGAGAGTGCCGGATCGACCTTCGGATTCAGCGTGAAGGGCGGCGAAGCGGAGGCGTTTCGGCTGCTCGACGGCTTGCAGGTGATGAAGCTCGCCGTGAGCCTCGGCGGCACGGAGACCCTGATCTCGCACCCCGCGAGCACCACGCATTCGGGCGTGTCGAAGGAGACGCGCGAGCGCATCGGCATCACCGAGGGTCTGATCCGCATCTCCGTCGGCATCGAGGATCCCGGCGATCTCATCGCGGATCTGGATCAGGCGCTGAAGGCGGTGTAAACCCGGAAGGCGGCGCTCAGCGGGGACGCTGCGCGCCGAGCTCGACGTCGCAGCGGCCGCGCGTGGCGACGTCGACTTCCTTCCGGCCGTCGTTGACGAGCGTCCACGGCAGCGGCAGGTTGTCCGCGATCACGGTGATCACGTGATGCCCGCTGGCGACGACCGGGAAACTGAAGCGGCCGCTCGCATTGGTCTGCACGGAGAAGCGCCCGTCGAGCACCACGGTCAGGTTCGGCGCACCGGCCTCACCGGCGTCGATGCGGCCGTTGTTGTTGGCATCGAGATAGACGATGCCGGCGATTTCTCCCGAGCCGCCTCCCGGCGGTCCGCCGAGGGGGGCGAAATGCGCGCCGCTCGAGCGCTGATAGCGCAGCGTCAGAAACACACCGCTCTCCGCGAGCGCCGGCGCGACCGTCGGCACGGGCGGGGTCAGGGGCGATTCGACCACGAGCGGTGTCCATGACCCCGTGCGGCTGTCGTAATACGTCAGAAGCGCTTGCCAGTGCGGCGCCAGCTGATAGGTGAGCGACACGTTTGCCGACACGCCCGGGGCGGCACGGCCCTGAACCGTCGTCGCCCATCGCACGTTGCCCTCCGCGCCGAGACGGGCGGTCAGGTGGCCGCCGCCGTAGGCGGTGAGGGCGAGCATGGTGCTGTCCTGCAAGTATTCATTGACCTCGGCCCCGTCGATGCGCTCCACCGATGCGCCGGTGCTGAGCCGTATGCCGGCCGGCATCGTCCAGGTCTGCTGTACGCCGAGCGAGAGGTCGCGGCCCGTCGGCGTGCTCGCGTAATCCGCTTGCGTGCGGCCGGTCCCGAACGAGTTCAAGTGATCCAGGTACCCCTCCACCGACCAACCCGTCCCCCCGTCGGAGCGGCTCACGTTGGCGACGCCGCCGACTCCCCAATCGCGCAGAATTTGATAGCGCGCATCGCCGGTCAAAAAAGTGGTGTTGTTGCCGAGGCCATCGACCGAACGCACCTCGTCGATGCCGACATCGGAGAGCCATTGGCGGCTCTGATAGCCGAACCGGTAGTAGCCGCCCTGCGCATCGTTTGCGATCAGCTGATTTCCCCACGTCATGTTGGGGTCGACCCGGAACACGCCGGCGCTCTGCTGAATGTGACCGTCGATGATGGAGCCGTCCACCCAGCTTCCGAGCGAGTTGCTCTTGCCGCTCACCGCACCGTCGAGCACGTTGAACTGAATGCGCTCGGCGCCGTCCTGCCACAAGGCGCTCGCGAGGCCGGTATTCGAGGACAGGAGCGAGCTGCCGTCGATGATCGGGCCGACGGCCAGATTGACATCGTGAGCCTCGATGAATTGTCCGCCCACGGTCCAATGCGACGAGGGCGACCACTGAGCGCCCGCGGTCGCGGTCGATCCGTCGAGCGTGCGGAAATTGGGCACCACGATCCCGTCATAGATGCCCGGCACGCCGCCGCCGGCAATGATCTGCAGGCCGTCCGGGCCATGCCATTCCGTCGTCGCCCCCTGCATGGGACCGGTGGGCAGATAAAAGCGCGCCTGCACCCGCGCGAGGTTCACATCGGGGGCGTTCAAATCGCCCAGGGCGTTGTCGGCATCCCATCCGCCGTCGAAGGGCATGCCGCGCTGATGGAGCGTGAACACGCCGCCTTGTCCCTGCTCGGCCGGTCCGGCATCGGAGCTTTGGGTGCGGGCCGAGGCATCGAGCGACCAGGCGCCGTACTGGGCCGTTTCCCACTGCGCTTTGGCGACGATGCCGTCCTCGACCGTGTTGGAATTCATGCCTGCGCCGCTCGCCGAGAGCACGCTCGCGACCGCGTCGATTTGCATGGAGCGGGCGAGGCCCTCGCCATCGCCGCTGGTTGCCGTGTCGCCTGCCGATATGTCAGGCGCGAGTGTGCCGCCGCCGATGTAATGATCCTGATAAACCGGCTGATCGGGCAAGTGGGCGGCGCTCCATGCCACGGCCGGCGTCGCGGCGGGCGAAGCTGGCGACTGCGACTGCGCCTGCGGCGCGGCAGGCTGCGCTTGCGCCGAGGCGGCGGTTGCACGGATGAGCCAGGCGAGGGCGCACAATCCGACCGCGAGCAGGCGAGCGAGATCGGCGCGCGAGGTCATTCAAACCGCTGATTGATATCAGCTCTGTGCTCGCCCCACTCGAGCGTTCCCTTGACGACGACCGGAAAGGTCAGCGCCGGGTGGTCGTCGGATGCGGTCGAGGGAGTCAGAAAAATCTGCCGCTCTTCGTGCGGCAGGATGGGGAAGTCCGAGGGCGTGAAGTCGTAGGAGACGCCTTTGGCGTCGGTCCCGGTGAGAAAACCGCTGACGCGCCCGTGCGCATTGCCGCCGTTGTGCACACGCAAGGTGGGCACGCGCCGGCCGTTCAACGTCGCGACGTCGGGACCCAGGATCTCGAGGTCGGCGGTACCCTCGCCCACGACGACGTAGACGATCACGCCGATGCGGCCGGTTACCGGAACATCGAGCCCCTGACTGCGGGCGATCGAGGGCTCCGCACCCTCGATCATCACGGCGAAGCGGCATTCGCCGGGAGGCGCGTCGGCCGGCACGCTCACTTCGAAGCGATAGCGCATGGTGCCCGCGCCCGGTACCACGATCTCGGGACGCTCGATCGCAACCCAGGGTCGGCAGCTGTCGGGTTGCAGATCATCGTGAAAGGTCACGCTGAAATCAGGCGACAGCTCCCAGTCCGCGGTGTGCACGACATACTTGCCCGGGGCCGTGGACCGGTTGCTGATCTCGATGACGCCGCGCAGTGTCTTACCGGGCTTCGCGGACAGCTCGAAGCGCGGCGGCGAGACCAGTGCCGCAAATCCTTGACCGTGCGCGAGGCCGGCGAGCGAAAGGCATAGAAACGCAATCGTCAATGGGCCGGCGTGGCGCATGGTCACTCATCCATTTCGAAGTGAAAGCTGACGGGGTACGGGCGGGCGATGAGCGCCGCGTTGACGCTGAACTGAAACTTCAGCGTGTCCTCGATGAATCCGCTGGTGACGGGTCCCGCATACACCAGCACCCGGTTGCCCGACCGGATCTGTCCGGAGAGGAGCTGTCCCTGCGCGGTCCAGGAGGCGGCGATGGGTCCCGGGGGCTGCGCGGGGAGCGACAGATAGATGCGCGCCGTGCGCTTGAGCCACGGCATGAGATTGATCCGCACCCGGATGGTGGTGGTGCCGACCAGCATGTCGCCTGCGCCGCCGCGCGGCGGCGTGGCGCTCTGCCAGCGCATGGCGACGCCGGGCTCGAGCGCCTGGGTGCCCGTGTCATCGAGCGTGATCGTTTTGGCGCGCGCCGCGCCCGGCCAGATTATGACGAGTGACAGGGCCAAAAAAAAATGCAAAGGGCGGCAGGGCATCACGGTGCGCTCAAGGTGTAGAGGACGACGCCCGTGAACGTGCCCGCCGGCGGCACGCTGTTGTTCAGATAATTGAAGGTCCAGCAGCTCTCGTTCCAGGTATTGCTCGCCATGGATCCGACGGTCTGCACGCCGCCGTTGACGAACGTTCCGGCCGGAAAAGGCTCCGCGCCGCTGTCGCCGTTGCCGCTCGAGGTCCACCGGATCTTGGAGAACGGCAGCGTGTCGCCCGCGCTGTCCTTGAGCCCCGCAGGCACCGTCGCCGTCACTTGCGCGGCGGCGGTCGTGCCGCCGGTGGTGCGGTAGAACCCGCCGATATAGAGCTGTCCCGGCACGCTGCAATAGGTGTATCCATCCCAGTAGCTTTGCGCCGCGGTGCTGTTGGTCGTCATGGCCTGCGCCGTCGAGTTGCCGAGAACGGAGGAGGCGACCGACACCGAGACCGTGTTGATCGTCGAGTTGTTCTGCGGCTGGCCACCGTTGATGTAATCGTTGGTGAAGCTGCCGACGCCCACTTGCAGATATACCGTGAGCGGCGCGGCCGGGTTGAGCGTGGCGGTGAAGGCCGATGCGGTCGTCGCCCCGAGCATGCTCAGCAGCGCTCCCGCGATCGCGCGGCGCTGCGAACTGTGCAGAATTCCCGAACCGCGCGCCGACGTCAGCGCGAGCGCTGACGTCGGCGACGATGGCGATATGGCCAGCATCTGAAGGCACCGCCCCTTGCGGAGCGTTACGGCATCGTGGCGGTGTACACCACTCGGCTGTTGTTGGTGTTCACGCCGCCGTACGTACCGGTCGGCACCACCGCGGTGTTCGCGTAGGCGAACGTCCACTTCGCGTCCTGCGTGATGACTTTGGTGGCGGGCGCCGTGAGCGTGACATTGGTGCTCGCCCCGTTGGTCAACACCGGCGCCGGCAATGCCGTCGCCGAGGTGAGCGTGGAGGCCGTGGTGGTGATCTGGGAATACGAGATCGAATCGCCGGCGCCGTCGGAGAGCGCACCCGTGGCGGTCGCACTCAACGTGACGTTGCCGCTGTTGCTCACGATCGCCGCGGTCTCGACGCCACCCGACAGGTCGCCGCCGGTACCGGCAACGGCCGTGCCGGTGCCCAATTGAGCAGCGGTCGGCGAGAAGGTGATGAGATCGATGGTCGGGGTCGAGGTGAGCACGCCGGTCGTGTAGCTCGAGCCGGTGCCGACGCGCAGATACAGGATCTTCGGAATCACCACCGAGAAATCGACGTGCGCGGTCGCGCCCGGCGCGGAGGTCGAGGCGCCGGTCTGTACATTGGACTCGGCGAAGGCGAAGAGCGGCAACGCCACGGACGCCGCCCCCAACAAGGCTTTCACTGCAATCGAGATCTTCATGAACTGCTTCCTGTGCTGTGTAACGAGGTGTGGGGCACGTGCTTCGACATACCGCCGTCGCGTTGGCTACCTAATGCAGCCGCGGCATGGAACGCATAGTAGGTTGAACCCCTACACAGACATTGATGCAGGTCGCAAATCAATCCGGCAAAAGTAAGGTTCTCCCGAATGCTGCCGATAGCGTTTGTTTTCTGTGCAGCAGTTCGCAAGGCCGCGCGCGGGCGGCGGCGAGAGCCAGTTCACACAATGCGCGCGGGCTGTCCTTCAGGGCATCGAGGCCGTGCAGATCATCCCGGCGGGTGCTCCGGCGGGCGCGGCTCCGGCCGCCGCGAGGGTAGTCGATAAGGCGGCGGCGCGGCTCGAGACCGGGGCGCACACCGCGGATTGCGAAATGGTCTTCCGGGCGGCCGAGCTCAAGATGAGGCCGCCGCGAGGCTCATCCGATGCGCGCAGGGTCGCGCCGAGCGCGATGCTGCGGCTGTTGGCGTAAATCGCAACCGTTTGCGCAGGACCCACGGCGTTCGCCACGGGCGGGGCTGCGCCGTCCACATCGAGCGCCAGCATGCGGGGGATGATGATGCGGAAGTCGACATGCGCCGCCGTGCGCGCGGTGGTGCGCTCCGTGGTGCTTCCTATCTGCGAATCCGCCGCAGCCAACCACGGCAACAGCAGCACCCCGCTCGCGAGGGCGGCGCGCGCAGCCGATAGACCGTTGGGCGCTACCTTGTCCACGCTCTAAGTAGCGGCGGCGTAGCAGAGGACTTGAGCCTGGCCCCGTCGTGGATGCGCTCGGGGTGGGTGATGACATAACATCGCGCGAAAGGCCGCACCTCGTGCGTGCTTCGCCGTGAACGGGGGATGAGGCTCGATGCAAAGAAGCGCGTGCGTGCTGCTGGCGGCGATGATGCTGCCGCTGGAGGGGCTTGCTGCGGGCGCGCCCGTGACGGCGGCCGCTGCCGCGACCGCCGGGAGCGCACCGGTCGCGAACCTTTCGCCGATCGTGGTTACCGCCACTCGGTACGCCGAGTCGAGCTTCGACGTGCCCGCCTCCATCGACGTCGTGAGCCAGGCCGAGATCCAGGAGGGGCAGCTTCAGGAGAACATTTCCGAGTCCTTGATGACCGTCCCCGGCGTCTCGGCGGAGAACCGCCAGAATTATGCGCAAGACCTGCAGCTCTCGGTGCGCGGCTTCGGCGCGCGATCGAGCTTCGGTGTGCGCGGCGTGCGGCTGTACTCCGACGGCATCCCGGGCACCATGCCGGACGGGCAGGGGGAATTCTCGCAATTCGATTTGGGCTCCGCCGGCCGCATGGAGGTGTTGCGGGGTCCGTTCTCCGCGCTGTACGGCAATTCCTCCGGCGGGGTGATCTCGCTGTTCACCGAGGAGGCGCCCGCCGGCTACTACATCGACGGCACCGCGCAATATGGCACGTTCGATACGCAGCGCTACGCGCTGAAGAGCACGGGTGATGCGGGCATTGCCAACTACGTGGTGGACGCCGTGCATTTTCAAACCAACGGCTATCGCTATCACAGCAAGGCCGAGCGCGAGAATTTCAACAGTGTCCTGCGGCTGACGTTCAACGACGCGGCCAAGCTCACGCTCGTCGGCAACGCCGTTCAGACGCCCTTCGTACAGGATCCGCTCGGGCTTACGAAGATGCAGCTGTACTCGAACCCGAGCCAGGCCGGCACCGGCGCGATTCCCTACAACACGCGAAAGTCGCTCAATCAGGAGCAAGGGGGCGCGATCCTCGATTACCGCTTCAGCGCCGAGGACGCCCTCTCGAGCACGGTCTACGTGGGACATCGCGCGACCACGCAATATCAATCGATCCCGCAGGCGGTCGAGGAGAAGGAGCCGCTTTATCCGGGAGGGGTCATCAATCTCGAGCGGGCTTTTTACGGGATCGACACGCATGTCACCGACCAGCGTACGTGGGATGACATGCGCGTGCAGACGGTGGGCGGCATTGCGTATGACGACCTCGAGGAGACGCGGTTGGGCTATCTCAACTACGTCGGCGATGAGCTCGGCGTCGAGGGGGCGCTGCGCCGCGACGAGGCGAACCATGTGTACGACTTCGATCAATACCTGCAAACGCAATGGGATCCGGATGCGCTGTGGCGCGTGACCGCGGGCGTCCGCAACAACCTCGTGGAAGTGAGCTCGAACGATCACTTGCCCGGGACCACCGAGCCGCATTCGAGCGTGCGCTACACGGCGGTGAGCCCCGTGGGCGCGGTGCTCTTCCAGGCGGCTCCAAAAGTGAATCTGTATGCCTCCTACGGCAAGGGTTTCGAGACACCGACGTTGAACGATCTCGCCTACCGGTCGGTCAACGGAAGCCTCCCGGGCATCAATACCTCGCTCCAGCCCGCGCGCAGCAACAACTACGAAGTCGGGGTGAAGGCCGGCACGGGAGCGATTCGCGCCGAGCTCGCCGGCTTCTACATCGCGACCCGCGACGAGCTCGCGGTCCTGCAGAACTTCAACGGACGCACGGTCGAGCAGAACATCGGCGAGACCGCGCGCCACGGCGTGGAAGCCGCCGTCGACGCGAGCGGGGCGGGCGGCTTCTCCGGCCGGGCCGCATACACCTTCATCCGCGCCGTGGTGGGTCAGGCCTACACCACGTGCGTGGGAACGCCGTGTCTGCCCGCCACGGTCGAGCCCGGGAGCTACTTGCCCGCCGTACCGCGGAATGCCCTGTATCTGGGTATCGCCTGGAGCTACGCGCCGCTGGGATTTTCGACCACGCTCGAGGAGCAGGGACGGGCCGGAATCTACGCCGATGACCGCAATACGGCTTTCGCCCCGGGGTACTGGGAGACCGACTGGCGGGCGGGTCTCACCCAGCGCACCGCGCACTGGCAGTTCAGCGAGTACCTGCGGCTTGATAACCTGACCAACCGCACTTATGTCGGCTCGGTGATCGTCAATCAGAGCAACGCCGGGTATTACGAGGCTGCGCCCGGGCGTACGGCCCTCGTTATGTTCAATGCGAAATGGCGCATCGACTGACGGCATGACGGCGTGCCGGCCGATCGCCGGTTTGCACTCCTTTGCATAACTTATGTGCACCGAGCGCGGCATCTCGCGTTGTTCCCTGTAGTGGATCGAGAACTCTGAGAATTTCGGAGAGGCAGTCATGAAACGACGAATGGGTTTCGCGCTAGGTGCTCTGGGCGCTCTGATAGCGGCAGCGCCCGTATTGGCCCACCCCGGCGGCGGTGGGCACGGGGGCGGCGGCGGTCATGCCGGGGGCGGCGGCCACGCTGCGGCGCCGCACTTCAGCGGCGGCGGGGCCCACTTCGTCGGCGGTGCGCATTACGGCGGCGGCGGGGCCCACTACGCTTCCGCCGCTCATTACGCGGCCCCGGCCCACTATGCGGCGGCCGGCCGCAGCTACGGCGGCTACGCCGGTGCGCATGCCTATGCGGGCTACCGCGGCGGTTATGCCGGATATGGCGGCTACCGGCGGCTACGGGGGCTATCACGGCGGTTATTACGGTGGATACCACGGCGGGTGGGGGGGCTATCACTGGAGCGGTGCCGCGTGGCGCGGCGGCTGGTGGCACGGCGGCTGGTGGCCGCGGGCCTATTACGGGGCCGGCTTTGCCTGGTTCCTCCCCGTACTGCCGCTCGCCTATGCGACCTACTACTACGGCGGGGTGCCGTATTACTACGCGAACAATGCCTACTACACCTGGGACCCCTCGTATAGCGGCTACGTAGCGACCGATCCCCCGCCCCTCGGCGGCGATCCCAGTGGCGCCGGCCCCGCTGGGCCTGCGGACGCCTCGCAAGGCGCTCCGCAATCCGCGCCGATCCCCTATGGGGCTCCGAACGCAGCTCCGTATGGTGCGCCGCAGCCCGGCGCTGCCTCGCCCCAGGCGCTACCGGCGCCCGACAACGGCCAGCCGGCGCCCGGCGCCCAACCGCAGGCGTATCCGATGCCGAATGCCGCGCCGCCGGCGACCGATCCGGTGAGCCTCGGCGTGCAGGCGAACCTCAACATGGTTCCCCGAAACGGGCAGACCTCGGATCAGGTATCCATGGACCGGCGCGGTTGCCAGCAATGGGCAGCGCAGCAGGCTGGAGCCTCCGCGGCGAATGGCTCGGACTATCAGCGGGCGATGGTCGCCTGTGTCGAGGGCCGCGGATACGGGGTGGAGTGAGTCTCAGTTCTGCCAGCAATCGACGCTGGCGTTCGGGTCCAAGCCCGTCGCAGTCTGCTGACCGGCTGAATTGATGGAGAAGGTCGCGCAGGCGGTGTCGTTGGTCTGCTGACCGACGGCGCTCGCGGTGATGGTGAACGTCGCCGGGGTCCCGCTCGGCGTCAACGGACCCGGCGCGACGGCGGGAACCACCGCGATGTTGGTGATGTTGTAGTACCCGGCCCCCACGGGGAACGGAATGGGAACCGCGCCGTAGCCCAGATCCGAAGGGTTCCCGCTGTAGGAATTGCTGGTGCTGAAGAAGCGCTCCTCGAGACTCGCCGCATCGAGCAGCGCGGATTTCGCCTCGGTGCGATGGGACTTGAGCACATAGGCGCTGTACGACGGAATCGCGATGGCGGCGAGCACCCCCACGATGACCATGGCGACGATCAGCTCCATCAGCGTGAAGCCTTGCTGCGTGCGGCGGAATTCCTGTCCGGCTTGCATGACGATCAGCGCCTCTCGATCCAGGTGAGCCGGTTGCCTTGCGATGCGCCGGGCGGATTGATCTGCACGATGGTACCGCCGGGCGGCATGGTCTGCGTCACCAGATAGGTCTTGTTGTCGAACAGCACGACCGACGGTGAGCCGGTGCCGCTCAGCGCCTCGCCGCTCACGATCTGGTTGCCGATGTCCTGGAACTGATGGTTGGCGCCGGCGAAGAACGAGTTGGTGAACGCACCACCGGTCGCGGGGTTGATCGCCATGCTCCAGCCGCCCGCCCGTGTCGATGAGCACGTGTTCAGGCTGATGGTCGGCGGAATCGTCGTGTTCACGATGAACGCGCCATCCTGCAGGGTGGGATTGAAGATCACCTGCTCGTCGACGAATTGCGCCCCTTGCGAGGTCGTCGGCGTGAGGTACTCCGGATCGTTCGCGTTCGCATACCCGGTGCCGAGCGGCAGATACCACCCATACTGGTTCGAGGTCGTGCAGGTGCCGGCGTAATCCGCCCAGCCGACGCAGTTGGTGCTCACGGTCCGGTAGTACGCCGCGGCGGTGGTCGAGCTCGAAGCGCTGCTCGCGGTATCGGTCTGATCATACGAGCCGGTGATGCTCTGCGCCGCCAGCTGGCTCAGCCCGTTGATCGGCGCGGGCACACCGCCCGTCGTCGGAGCCAGCGGCGTGGTCGTCGATGACAACGCGTCGTAGGTGACGTTCGACATCGCATTCCAGGCGCTCATGTTCCAGTCCCACACCCCGATGAGGTATTGCTGGGTGGTCGCGTAGGTCGCGGGCACGTTCTTGGTGAACTGGTCCTGAAGGCCCGTTCCGAACTCAATCAGGATGCGGGGGTTCGGGGTCGAGGCGATGGAGGCGACGATGACCTTGGTGGTGATCGGCGAGCCGCTCGGGGACGAATAGACGGGCGTCGGCACGCCGCCGACCTTCGACACCGTCCAGTTGCTCGGATTCTGGCTGGTGAGATCGAAGCGCCACACGTTGCCTTGAATGTCGCCGGCGTAGACGTAGTCGACGAGATGATCACCGTCGAGATCCGCCGGCGTCGTATCTTCGATTCCGTTCGGAGACGCGCTCGATCCATAACCGGTGCTGAGGTAGTAGAAGGTGGGCTGGCCGCCGCTCGGGCTCGCGAGCATCACGAAAATGCCGGCATCGCCGTTGTAGCTGCCGAGACCGTTGCCGAATACGGCACCCCACGAGGTCGCGCCGTTGGCGGTGTTCACACTCGTATTGTGGAAGCGCCGGATCTGCGGAATGCCGTAGGTCTTGCCGAGACTCGCGCCGCAGGTTCCGACGTTCGCGCAGTTGAAATTCGCCGTGGCGCCGGACAGCGTCGAGCTGTAGGTGGGGGAGCTTCCGGTGACCGCGTAGGTGAGCGTGCTGTACCACTCGCCGATGACGATGCTCGAGGCGTTCGCTTGCGAGAAGTTGCCTGCGCCCGTGCCGATGCCGGGGTTGGTGACATCGAGCGCGTAGATGTCGCTGCCGCCGCCGCCGAGTCCGCCCACCAGCCAGGTGTGCCACGCACCGTTGTAATAGAGATCCCCATCCCCCGGCGTGCCGTCGACGCTGAGCCTGTGCGAATAGAGCGGGCTCGAGTAATCCCCCGAAGGGTCGGGAGAGTAGGTGCCTGTCGTGCTGTTGAAGATACCGGCTGAGTTGATGTGATTCACCACATACGCCGGCATGTAGGCGATCACTTCCTGGCCGTCGTTGTCGGTCGAGCCATAAGGACAGTTGGCCGTGCAGTCCAACTGGCCGTTCGCATCGAAGAATCCCGTGCGGAATCCGTGCATGAAGCCGTCGTTGGAACCGGCGTACACCACGTTCATGCGCGAAACGTTCGCGGTCTGGAAGCTCGCGTAGGTGGGGCCGCTGTTCTCGGGCATGGTCGTGCTCGGGTACAGGAAATCGCTCCAGATCGAGGGGAAAGTCGCGATGGGTGCACCCACCCAGGTCGGGCTCGAGTCGATGATGTCGCCGAGGACACTCGTGCGGGCGCGAAAGCCGGTGGGGGCCGGGATCGAGCTCGAGGCGAGCGGGTCGACGCCGAACTGATTTTGCTCATCGCCGCGCTGACCGCGCATGAACTCGAGCCGCAGATTGCTCGCGAACGGCCAGACGGCACTCGAGGCGGGAGTCGGATCGCCGTAGTCGAGTTTCGCCTGCTCGTTGGCCGACAGCGGCGTGACGCCTGCGCCCGACCAGGTGAATGGAATGCCCTGTTGGGTCGCGTCGTTGTAGGTGAGCAGGACCCGCCCGGCGTCCGGGTCCGGGGCCGCGATCGGGCCCGCCGCGCCGGTCGTGAGGCAAGTCTGCGCCGCCGGGACTCCGGTGAGATTGCACGAGGCGTCCCAGTTCACGACGGGATCGATCTGCAGATTCACCCCGTCCGCCGAATCCAGGTACTGCGAAGTCATCGAGCCGGTCCAGTTGTTCTCGTTGTAGAAGGCGAAGTAGACCTGGGTGCCCGTCTGTACCTTGGCGGTCTGCTTCTGGTTCAGGCCGGCGGAGCTCGCCGCGGAATCTTGCGGCAACGCCTGGAAGCACATGATCTCGTGAATGTTGCGCGAGCCGCCCGTGGAGCCGCCGAATCCGAAGCGCACCATCGAGGGCAGCGCGCCGTTGTTGAGGATGTTCTGTCCCGTGATGATCGGCTGATAAAGGGCGCCGCCATAGCTGTACTTGAGGCTCAGGAGACCCTGGGGCGAGATCGACAAGTCGTACGTAATGGGCACGCCGTAGGTCGGTCCGGTGGTGCCGGGCGTCGCGTAGCCGCGAAACATGGCGTTCTCGTTCGCGATGTTGGTCGGCAGGATCTTGAACGCGTTGGGAATCGACTGATAGTTGGTCAGCGCTACGGTAGGCACCGGATTCGCGTTGTACGGGTTGTAGATGCCGTTCGTGTACGTGGCGCTGGTCGTCGTCGAGGCCGCGCTGTAGTCCCACGCGTATCCGGTCTGGCATGCCTGATGGACCGCAACGATCTGTTGAGCGGCCGTGAGCGCCGACGGGTAATACATGGACGTGGTGGGCGACTGATTCAGAAACGCCCAGGCCGTTGCGCCCGCACCGCGCAAGCCGACGCGATTCGGCACATAGCCGTAGCCGCTCGAGGTGTTGTCGCCGGAGTAGGTGATCACGCCGCTGCTGTTGATGACATCGCCGTTCAGGAAGTTGCCGTACTCGTCGATGCCCAATCCGATGTAGCCGCCGATCATGCCGGCGTAGCCTTGGTTGGCGCTGTTGTTCGTGTTCGAGCAGGTGTAGCCCAAGCTGCCGCCCCAGTCGCCCAAGGTGACGCCGTAGGGACCGCCGTTATTCGCTCCATAAGAGGTGCCGGTCACGGGATTGGTCGATTCGACGTAGCTGTCGTCGACCAGGAAGAAGCTCATGCCGTCCGCACCGTCGTGGTTGCCGCCGCCGTGGTCGCCTTCGTAGGTCTCGGTCGTGAAGGTCACGTGCAAGCCGTTGGCGGCGAGCGCGAACGCGAAGTTGGAGACGATCGCGCCGGACTGGGCGTTGGCATCGTTCGTGAACCGCAGCGCGCCGCCCGTGACCGGTGTATCGGGCACGGTGTTCAAGTTGCCGCTGTTGCCGCCGACCTGCGTTTGGGCGCCGTAATAAGGATCGTTCAAGCATTGCGGCAGAGTCCCCGGGCTCGCCGTCGAGCCGAACGGCACGTTGCCTGCGGTCATGCACGCGCCGCCGAAGAAGTACCACTGGCAATTGGATGTATAGCCGGTGAAATTCTCCGATACCTGGGTGCTGGTGCAACTGGGCGGCGGGGCGGCCTGCGCGGGCGTGGCGGGCGCCAGCCAGTTGCCGCCGACGGCGAGCACGATGTAGGTCAGGAGATGTTTGGTATTCATTGGTACGATCCCAGGTCCTTGACGCTCGTCTGCACGATATAAGTCGACTCCACCACGGCGACCGTATCGGGGCTGCCGCCGTAACCCTGTGCGTCGATTTGATAGATTTTGCCGAGACCGCCCGGCGACGGCCCTACGTAGGTGATGTAGAAGGCCGGCGTCGCGTAGTAGCTGCCCGACGCCGGTGTCGTGGTCACGTTCATGGGAGTCGGCACCTGCGGGGTGTAAGTGACCCCGACCGGATTGCCGCCCACTTGCCAGGGGAGCGCCGTGAATGAGACCGGCGTGTTGTTGCAGATTTGCGGCGAGGTGACGGGAACGACGCTCGAGCAGGCGATGGGCGCGGCGGCGGTGCTTCCGCCGCCCCCCGTCAACCAGTATTCAGCGTACTGCTCGGCCGTCTCCGCCGCGTTCACGGCGCGCTGCTTCTCGCGCAGATTGCCGGCGATTTTTTCGTCCAGTCCGAAGCTGCGGAACATGGCCACGGCGAGGATGGTGACGACGATCAGCATGAGGAGCGCCGTCACGAGAACCATGCCGTGTTGGCGGCCGCGTGGCGAGCTCATGTCGTGATTCCGGTCTTGCTCATCACGGCGATGGTGCGCGTGAAGAAGACGAACTGCTGCGTCTGGCCCGGCTGTCCAAACAAGGGATTCACGAACTTCAGCGTAACCTGCACCGATTTCACCTGATTCCAGTAGTTGAAGGCTGCAACCGTGGCGGCGTCGAGATAAGTGTCCACCGAGTTGGTCGTGGTGCCGTTGCCGGTCAGGACGCCGTACAGGATCTGCATGTCCGTGATGCCCGGAACGAGCGCCACGCTCACCGGCTGCGCGTTGTTCACCCAGAGCGTGCAGGTCAGGTAGTTGTTCGTGATGCTGATTTGATTCACGAAGCTCGCGGCCGTGGCGCTCGGATTACCGGTGCAGTTGATGACGTTGTCGAGGCCGGGCGGATTCGCGCCGGCGGTCCAGAATCGGGTCGTGATCACGTGACCGGGATTGCCGAAGGTGCCCGTGCCGACCAGGGCCTGACCCGGAAAGGTGAAGTTCGCAGTTCCGTAGGCGGCCACGGGAAACATGGAAGCGGCGGTATTGTGCACGGGGTCAGTGAAATATCCCGTGGATTGCACGACGTCGGTGATGAGCTGCATGGCCATGCGCTCGTTGTCCTGCAGCTGCGAGAGGCCGGACTGATTGGTGTTCGTCCGGCGCATCGCCTGCACCAGCGTGAGCAAGCCGCCGATGAGAAAGAGTCCGAGCGCGATGGCGACCATCAGCTCGACGAACGTGAATCCGCGCGCCGTGCGGCGCGACTGCGGGCGCAGTTGTCGTGCGCAGGCGCTCATGGCTGCACGAACAAGGTGTAAGTCGGCACGGCGAGGTTGCTCATCTGCGTTTGCTTGGCGTTGATGGCGATGCCGTTCTCCGCCCACTGCAGCTGAATGGTGCAGGTCACCGGCGAATTGAGGCCGTTCGAGCAGTTGATGGTGGCGAGATAACCCGGCAGCACCGCATTGACCGCGCTCGACCACTGCTGCAAGTCGTAGCCGGCCATCTGTGCGGGCGTGCAGCTGCCTGCGCCCATGTTGAATTGGCAAGGCAGCGGTGCGACATACGGATTCGCGGCACTGATGATGAGGCTCGCGGGTGCGATGCCGGCCGCCGACCAGAAGCCGGGGTCCGCGTGCATCGCGGCGGCGAGGCTCGAGGCCTGGATGGCGGCGAGCGAGCGCGAGCTGGCGACGCCCGTGCTCGAGATCGCGAGCGCTTCCATCTTGGCGAGACCGAGCAGTCCCACGGTCGAGACCACGAGTGCCACCATGACTTCCATGAGGCTGAAGCCGCGGGCGCGCCGGCGGCTACGCGCGGCTTCGAGAGGATTCAGGTGCATGGCGGCGTCCCCGCTCCGTATTGCTCTGTGGATACTGATCCCGCCGGCGTGACGGCGAGGCAGCGCGTCCAAGCGGAGGTGTTGGTCTGATCATGCAGGTTGATGGTGAACGTATTCAGGATGCCGGTCGGCGCGTAGCCCATCCGATTGAACATGGCTGCGGAGTACGGAACGCTCGAGACGAGCGTGTCGGTGCTGCTGAATGCGGGCTGCACACGAATCACGGCTTCTCCCGGATCGCAGCTCTGATTGGAATTGCTGTCCAGGCACACGATCCAGCCGGTGTTCCAGCTGTTCGAGCCGCTGCAAGCGGTGTAGGGGGCCGTGGAGGCGCAGATGGTCACGGTCTGACCTTCCTTGATGGCCTGGCTGCGCGCGAACTGCATGTCGCCGAGGAGCCCGTTGATCTCGCTCGAGATGCGGTTGGATCTCGTCACGTACTTGAAGGAGGGCAAGCCGATACCGGCGAGGATACCCATGACCGTCATGACCATGGCGAGCTCGGTCATCGTGTAGCCAGCGGCGCGACGCTTATAGAGCGGAGTTTGCATGGGGGCGATACTAAAGCAGGAGCCTTGCACCAAGCTGACGGAGGTCATCCCTGAAGCGTGTGAAACTGTGAGCTGGCTCACGAAATTCTCTCGCGTCGCCAGGATGCGACACGGGACAACCCTTGAAATCTGCGATAGCGGCCCCTGAATGCTCGATTTAACTTTGGCGAAATTCGACTGAGACGCGTGTTCCCTTGCCGCCGTGCCCGCAGTCGATGGTCAGCGCGCCCTCATAAAGTCGAGCGATTTCCTCGACGATGGCGAGACCGAGGCCGCTGCCGTGTCCCGGCGAATCCGGCAGCCGGTAGAAGCGCTGCCGGACGTGCTCGCGCTCGCCCGGCGGGATGCCGGGACCGGTGTCCTCGACCGCGATGAACGGCTTGCCGTGCCGCTCACCGGCGATCACGGTGACGCTCCCCCCCGCCGGGGTGTACTTCAGCGCGTTGTCGACCAGGTTGCTCAACAGATCATCGAGGAGCGAGGAGTCGGCACGCATCGAGACCGGCTGCACTTCGGCCCCGAGGTCGATCTCGCCGGCGAGCGCGCGATCGAAGAACTTCGACACCACCTCGCCGACGATGGCATCGAGCGCGACCAACTCATTCTTGGCGGCGATGTTCACGGTCGGATCGGCGCGCGCCAGGCTCAGCAACTGGTTCGCGGAATGCGACAGGCGGCGAATCGCCTCCTGCAAGGTCGCCAGCCGGTGCTTGACCGGTGCCGCAGCCGGCTCGGCGGCCAGCAGCTCGAGCTGTGCCTGCATGCCGGTGATGGGCGTTCGCAACTGATGCGCGGTGTTGGCGATGAACTGCTGCTGAGCCTGCACCGAGGTGCGCAGCATCTCGAACAGGCGATTGAGCGTGATCACCACCGGAGCGATCTCCCGGGGCACGAAGGTCTCGTCGATGGGGCGAAGATCGAGCGCCGAGCGCCGGCCGATCTCCTCGCGCAATTTTCGGATCGGCCGCAATCCGAGCTGAATCCCGAGCCAGACGAGCACCAGCGTGACGTCGAGCTGTACGAAGTCCCACAAGAGCGTGCTCATGAGGCCGAAGCGCGCAGCCGGCTCGCTCGACACACGAACATCCGCCATGGAGAGGAGCAGCACGCCGGCAGCCGTGTCGAACCGCGTCGTGAGGGTGCGCACGGTGCGGTGCTCGAGTTGCGCGAGCGCGAACACCTGTGCGCTCGCATCCGCGACCGAGATGACGGGGAGTTGCGGGTCGCCGAGCAAAAGTCGGCCCTGCGAGTCGCGCACGGCGTACATGAAGGAGTCCGCGGAGGGGAGGGGCGGCCCGCGGTGGCTGCGCGTGTCGAGCGTCACCTGCCCGTCGCTCGTCTGGATGCGCGCCATCAGGGCGCTCGAGGCCTCGCGCAATCGCTGATCGCGGCCGATGACGGTCGGGGCCACGTTGTTGAAGTAGTGAACCAGTGCGCCGCACAGCGCGAGCAGCATGAGGGGGACCGCCAGCCAAAGCACCAACTGTCGGCTGATCGACGAGCTCACGCGGTTTTCGCTTCTTCCAGCCGGTAACCGAGACCCCGCAGGCTGCGGATGGTCGCCGCATCGCCGAGCTTGGCGCGGAGTCTGGAGACATGCACCTCGACGGCGTTCGGCGTGATGTCCTGCTCGGGACCCGCGAGCGCCTGCTGCACGCGCTCCTTGGAGACGATTTGACCGATCTTCGGCACGAGGCATTCGAGCACCAGCCATTCGCGCGCGGTCAGCTCCACTTCGACCTCATCGATGCTCAGCCGGCGGCCGGTGAGATCGACCGTCATGCGGTTGAGCTTGACCTGTCCTTCGAGCGCCCCGCCCGCGCGGCGCATCAGGGCGCGGCAGCGTGCCGCGAGCTCGGCCGGCTCGAACGGCTTCGACAGGAAGTCGTCGGCGCCGGTGTCGAGCGCCTTCACCTTGTCCGAGAGCGTACAGCGCGCGGTCAGCATGAGCGTCGGCATGGTGATGCCGGCACCGCGAAGCTTGCGCACCAGGGTGAGTCCGTCGGCGCCCGGTAGTCCCACGTCGATCACCGCGAGCGCGAAGCTCTCGGCCTCGATGGCCGCCCGCGCCGCCTCGGCGCTCGCCACGCGCAGCACCGAATAATTCGCGGCCGTCAGTCCCCGGGCGATGGCGTCGGCGACGATGTCGTCGTCCTCAACGATCAGGAGACGCACGCGGGGCAACCCCCTGAGGATCCGAGGTTAGGGCTTGTCCGAGGCGGCTTTGAGCACGCCGTCGGATTCGGGTTGATCGCCGCCGAACGGTGTACGCCGCGCGGGCATCGAGGCGCGAAGCTTCGCTTCGTACGCCTTGGCGAAGGTTTCAGTGTACACGTGCGGAAAGCCGTCGGCCGGCCGCTGCGTGAGACCGACGAACATCTCGGTGTACAGATCCCAGTATTTGGCCTTGTTCTGTTGGCCGAACACGCCGCGCTTGGTCGCGCGCTCGAAGCGCTCCTCGAGCTCCTTCGGGTTGACTCGACCGAGGAATTCCTCGAATGCGGCCCGGCTCGCCGCGAGAAATGCGGCATTTTGCGCCTTGAGTTCCTTGAAGTTGTCGCGAACCGCGTCCACCGAGCTCGCGCGCGTCGAGGTCGTGGCGAGCAGGCGTACCAGCGCCTCATCGACGCCCTGCGAGAAATTGAGCGGCGACTCCGGTCCCTCGGCCGGGGGCGGGGGCGGCATGCGGAAGCGGTTGCGGAATTCGTTGCGGCTCTGGCTCAAGTCCATGAGCCCGAGCACGGCCTCGCGCAGCAATTGTCCGGCGAGCTGCAACGCGCCACTGCGTGCCTCCGCGGTGAGCGTGCGCGGGTCCACTCCCGCGCCACGGCAGAACGCGGCAAGGCCCAGATCGAAGTCGCCCTCGTACAGCGCTCCCCCTTGCGGCACGCTTTGCGGAGCCGCCGGCGGTGAAGCTTGCGGCACGGCTTGCGGTGCGGCTTGCGGACGCAAGCCGGCAGCGGCGGCCGCCTCCGCCTTGCCCTCGACCTTGAACGGTCGCGTCATCATGTGCCACGGGGTGCCGCCGCCTTCCGCGGGGGGCGGCGCCGGGGCGGGCGCGGCGTTCACCAACTGGCCATAGGCGTTGCGCGGGTGTACTGCGGAGTTGCTCGGCTCCAGGAGCGAGCTCAGATCGAGATCCGCGCCGAGATCGTTGGCGGTGGACTTCTTGACTGCCGCGGAGGCGGCCGCTTGGCCGTCGTAGGCGACGACCGCCGCCTCGTCGGGCGGGAAGTCGTTGCTCTTGTCGATGGTGACCAGCAGCTCGTACTCGCCGAGGCGCAAGTAGTCGCCATCCTTCAGCACATAGTCGTGGTACTTGCCGAGCGGCACCTGCGAGCCATTGACGTAGGTCCCATTCGAGCTGGTGTCCACCAGCACATAGGAGCCCGAGCGAAAGTCGATGCGAACATGTTTTCCCGAGAGATAGCGATCGGGGTCGGGTAGAATCCAGGCGTTGTCGGTCGCGCGCCCGATGGTTCCGCCGTGCACTCCGAACACCTTGGTGGATAGCGCTCCGAGTCGTATTCCGTGTTCGCTGACCACGCTTAAGCGCAAGGTCATGTGTGCTCCGTGAGGCGGGTCTGAAGGTTTGCGCTAAGTGCCCGTATAATATGGGAAATGCTAGCAATGCTTGGAGCCCGCTAAATGGCCGCGAGTCACATTTTTAAAGTTATGTTCGTGAATCAAGGCAAGGTGTACGAGATCTATGCCCGCAAAGTGAGTCACGGCAACCTTTTCGGCTTCATCGAGGTCGAGGAGCTGGTGTTCGGCGAACGCACTACCGTCGTGGTCGACCCGGCGGAGGAGAAGATAAAGGCCGAATTCAACGAAGTAAAGCGCACCTACCTGCCCATGCATTCGGTGCTGCGCATCGACGAGGTGAAGAAGCAGGGAGTGAGCAAGATCGTCGCGCTGGAAGGCTCGAACGTCTCGCAGTTTCCCGTTCCGATCTATACGCCCGGCGGCGATTCGAACGCCCGCAAGTAATCGGGCGGGCGCCCCGACTCGCGCGGCGCGGCAGCATTCGCGTCGAAGTTTCTACGCCCCGGTTTCTGGTAGAATTCCGCATGTTTTCCATGCCCGGCGCACCCGCGCTGTCGCAATTTCGCCTCGAAAGATTGCTGCGGGCGCTGCAAGGCGTCGATCCGCGCGTTCGTGCGCTCGCCTCGCGCCTGGTGCACTTCGTGGATACCTCGCGCGACCTCGATGAAGCCGAGCTCGAGGTGCTCGGAAAGCTTCTGACCTATGGCCCGCGCCCGCAGCTCCAAGAGGAGCGTGGACAACGGCTGCTCGTCACACCGCGGCTCGGGACGGTCTCGCCCTGGTCCAGCAAGGCCACCGATATCGTCCGCGTCTGCGGCCTCGAGGCGGTACGGCGGGTCGAGCGCGGCACGGCCTACCACATCGAGTCGGTGGAGCCTTTTGCGCAGACCGAGCTGCGCTCGCTCGGGGCGCTGCTGCATGATCGAATGACCGAGTCGCTCTGGATCTCGGAGGACGAGCCGGACCTCTTTGGCGGCGGTGCACCGCGTCCGCTGCGGTGGGTGCCGCTCGGTGCGGACGGGCACGCGGCGCTCGCGCGCGCCAACGCCGAGCTCGGCCTTGCGCTCTCGAACGATGAGATCGGCTACCTGGTCAAGGCGTTCCAGGAGCTCGGACGCGACCCGACGGATGTCGAGCTCATGATGTTTGCGCAGGCCAACTCCGAGCATTGCCGGCACAAGATCTTCAACGCGCAGTTCATCATCGACGACGAGCCCATGCCCGACTCGCTGTTCGACATGATCCGCGCGACTCATGCGGCGAACTCCGAAGGCGTGCTGTCGGCCTATCGGGACAACGCCGCGGTGATCGAGGGGCCGCGCGCCGCGCGCTTCTTTCCGAACCCGGCGACCCGGCGCTACGGTGCCACCAACGAGCGCGTCGACATCCTGATGAAGGTCGAAACGCACAATCATCCGACCGCGATCTCGCCCTTTCCCGGCGCCGCGACCGGATCGGGCGGCGAGATTCGTGACGAGGGCGCGACCGGCACGGGCGCCAAGCCCAAGGTGGGGCTGACCGGATTCTCGGTCTCGAATCTCAAGATCCCCGGCATGATTCAGCCGTGGGAAGCGGATTTCGGCAAGCCCGACCGGATCGCCTCCGCGCTCGACATCATGATTGCCGCCCCCTTGGGCGCGGCCTCGTTCAACAACGAGTTCGGGAGACCCGCGACCTGCGGATACTTCCGTACGTTCGAGCAGGCGGAGGGCGGGGCGGACGCCGCGCCGGGACGCATTCGCGGCTATCACAAGCCCATCATGATCGCGGGCGGTCTGGGCAACATCCGCCGCAGAGATGTCGAGAAGGGCGACGTGGCCTCCGGCTCGCCCCTCGTGGTGCTCGGCGGCCCTTCCATGCTCATCGGTCTCGGCGGCGGCGCGGCCTCCTCGGTCGGCAGCGGTCAAAGCTCATCGGATCTCGACTTCGCCTCCGTGCAGCGCGGCAATCCGGAAATCCAACGACGCGCCCAGGAAGTGATCGATCGCTGCTGGGAGCTCGGGGATGCGAATCCGATCCTGCTCATTCACGATGTCGGTGCGGGCGGCTTGTCGAATGCGCTGCCGGAGGCGATTGCGCACAGCCATCGCGGCGGGATCATCGATCTGCGCAAGATTCCGAGCGCCGAGCCGGAGCTGTCGCCGATGGAGCTGTGGTGCAACGAGGCGCAAGAGCGCTATGTGCTCGCGCTCGTGGAGGGCGCCACCGAGCGCTTCGCGGCCCTTTGCGCGCGCGAGCGCTGTCCCTTCGCCGTGGTCGGCGAGATCACTCCCGATGGCTGGCTGCGCGTGATCGATCCGCTCTTCTCCAGCACGCCGGTCGACATGCCCATCGATGTATTGCTCGGCAAGCTGCCGCGCACCGTGCGCCGCGTGCGGCGCCTGAAGACGCCGCGCGCGGCGCTGACCACGGAGGGCATCGGCGTCGAAGAATCCTTGGAGCGCTTGCTGCGCTTGCCGACGATCGCCGACAAATCCTTCCTGATCACCATCGGGGATCGCACGGTGGGCGGCCAGGTGAGCCGCGATCAAATGGTCGGCCCCTGGCAGGTGCCGGTGGCGGACGTTGCGGTGAGTCTGACGGACTACGAGGGTTATCGGGGCGAGGCGATGGCCATGGGCGAGCGCGCGCCCGTGGCGCTCCTCGATGCGCCGGCTTCCGGGCGGCTGGCCGTCGCCGAGGCCCTCACCAATATCATGGCCGCGGACATTGAGCGTCTCGCCGACATTCGCCTGTCGGCGAACTGGATGGCGGCGTGCGGCACTCCCGGCGAGGATGCCGCGCTTTACTCCACCGTGCGCGCCGTGAGCATCGATCTGTGCGCGAAGCTCGGGCTCACGATACCGGTGGGAAAGGATTCTCTGTCGATGCGCACCGACTGGAACGAAGCCGGCAGTGCACGCTCGGTGATCGCACCGGTGTCTCTCATCGTCTCGGCCTTTGCACCGGTGGCCGATGCACGGCGCACACTCACCCCGCAGCTCCAGTTGACCGGGCCCGCGCGGCTCTGGTTGATCGATCTCGGCGCGCGCCGGAACCGGCTCGGCGGCTCGTGCTGGGCGCAGGTCTTCGGCAAGCGCGGCGGCGAGGTTCCGGACCTCGACGATCCGCTGCAGCTCAAGGCGCTGTTCGAGGCACTGCGGGAGCTCAAGAGCGAGGCACTGCTGCTCGCCTATCACGACCGATCGGACGGCGGATTGCTGGTGACGCTCCTCGAGATGGCGTTCGCGGGGCACTGCGGTCTCGACATCGATTTGGGAGCGGATTGCGACCCTACGGCGGAGTGCTTTGCGGAGGAGCTCGGAGTCGTCGTGCAGATTCCGGCGGCTCGCGTCGCGGCCGCGCGAGCGATCCTCGAGCGTCACGGCCTCGGCGGCGCGCTCAGCCGCGACATCGGCACGAGCGCGGCAGGCGTCGATGTGCGACTGCGCGCCAATGGCTGCGAGATCTACGCCGGCTCGCGCATCGATTTGCACCGCCGCTGGAGCGAGGTCTCGTATCGAATGCAGAGCCTGCGCGACAACCCCGATTGTGCGCGGGAGGAGTATTCGCGGCTGCTCGACGAGCTCGACCCCGGGCTGCATGCATCGCTCACCTTCGATCCGCGCGAGGACATCGCCGCGCCTTTCATCACCGGCGGCGCGCGTCCCGCCGTGGCGGTGCTGCGCGAGCAAGGGGTCAACAGCCAGACCGAGATGGCCTCCGTGCTCACGCGCGCCGGATTCGATGCGTACGATGTGCACATGACGGACGTGCTGGCGGGCCGCGTGCGCCTCGGGCGCTTCCATGGCCTGGTGGCGTGCGGAGGCTTCTCCTACGGGGATGTTCTCGGCGCCGGCGAGGGCTGGGCCAAATCCATCCTGTTCCATCCATTGGCGCGCGATGAGTTCGTCACCTTCTTCGAGCGCGATGCCACGTTCACCCTCGGCGTGTGCAACGGTTGCCAGATGCTCGCGGCGCTCAAGGAGCTGATCCCGGGTGCGGCGAGCTGGCCCCGATTCGTGCGCAACCGCTCCGAGCAGTACGAGGCCCGGCTCGCCCTGGTCCAGGTACCGCGCTCGAGCTCCGTGCTGCTCGCCGGCATGCACAGCTCGGTGCTGCCGATCGTCGTGTCGCACGGCGAAGGGTTCGCGGAATTCGGCGCCGAGTCGAGCCCGGGCAAGCTGCTCGGGGAGGGTGGTGTGAGCTTGCGCTACGTCGACCATCGCGACCGGCCGACGGAGCGCTATCCTTACAATCCGAACGGCTCACCCGCCGGAATTGCGGGGGTGTGCAGCACCGACGGCCGGGTCACCGCCCTGATGCCGCACCCCGAGCGGGTATTTCGCACAATCCAACATTCCTGGGCCCCGCCCGAATGGGGCGAGGACGGCGGCTGGACGCGCTTGTTCCGCAACGCGCGCGTCTTCTCGGGCTGAGGCTCAGCTGTGCGCCACCCAGGGCGCACCGGCGTCGCCGTGCGAGGCCGGTGCGGACTTGCGCATGCGCATCGCCTGCAGCAGACGCGCCTTGCGCACGAACGTCTGGTAGAGCAGGTCGCGCATCACCTCGAGCAGCACGCCGGCCCGATCGGCATCGAGACGCGGATAGTTCGGCCATGGATCGGTGTCGGTGCCGAATAGGACGCTGCGCAGGTCGGCGAAGATGTCGTCGTCGAGCTCCGCCAACGACCGGATCTCCTGGAGCGTGTCGAAGAGCTCGAGCTTGCCGCGCTCGCCGAGCTCGTGGAACAGCGACTGCGCGGTGCGCCGGCACATGGAGCCGAACGCATCGTAGAGTCTCGCCGCGTAACATCCGAGCGCTTCCTTGAACAGCTCTTCGGATTCCTCCGGCAGATAGCTCAGGGGGAAATCCTCGCGTGCGCGCTCCACCTCGACGAAATTCGGCGACAGCTCGATCCGCAGCGCCGAATAGCTCTTCACGGGAAATTTGAGGAAGATCGGCTCCTCGCAGGCATCGCAGCGGAAGACGATGCCGATCTGCTTGGGCCGGCGGCGGTTCAAGTCCTCGAACCTCGGGACGGCCACCGGCGTGAGGTGAGTCAATGTCCGGCAGTGCGGGCAGGTGAGCGCGATGCTCTGCAGCTCAACGTGCAATTCATCCTGGGGCGTGATGTAGATGCTCATGATGATTAGCCTGTCAGCGGTTTGTAACGAATGCGATGCGGTTGCAGCGCGTCCTCGCCTTTACGGCGCTTGTAGTCCTCGACGTATTCCTGGTAATTGCCCTCGAACCACGCCACCTGGGAATCGCCCTCGAAGGCGAGGATGTGCGTGGCGATGCGATCCAGAAACCAACGGTCGTGCGAGATGACGACGGCGCATCCGGGAAACGCCACCAGAGCTTCCTCGAGCGCGCGCAGGGTCTCGATGTCGAGGTCATTCGTCGGCTCGTCGAGAAGCAGCACGTTGCCGCCGGATTTCAGCACTTTCGCGAGGTGAACGCGGTTGCGCTCGCCGCCCGACAGATCGCCGATGAATTGCTGCTGCTGCGCGCCCTTGAAATTGAACCGCCCGACGTAGCTGCGCGAGGACGTCTCGTAGTTGCCCACCTTGATGAGGTCGAGGCCGCCGGAGATCTCCTGCCACACCGTATTCTTGTCATTGAGCGCCTGGCGGGACTGATCGACGTACGCGAGCTTTACGCTCGGTCCCAGGCGAATCTCTCCGGAATCGGCTTTCTCCATGCCGGCGAGCATGCGAAACAAGGTGGTCTTGCCGGCGCCGTTCGGTCCGATGATGCCGACGATGCCGCCGGCCGGAAGATTGAAGCTCAACCGCTCGATGAGCAGGCGATCGCCGTAGGCTTTGCGCAGGTCCTTCGCCTCGATCACCAGATCGCCCAGCCGGTCCCCGGGCGGTATGTAGATTTCGTTGGTCTCGTTGCGTTTCTGGAACTCCTGCGAGGCGAGCTCCTCGTAGCGCTGCAACCGGGCCTTGGATTTCGCCTGACGCGCCTTGGGGTTGGTGCGCACCCATTCGAGCTCGCGCTTCAAGGTCTTGGCGAGCGCATCCTGCTGGCGCTCTTCTTGCGCGAGGCGCTGCTCTTTTTGCTCGAGCCAGGAGGAGTAGTTGCCCTCCCACGGAATGCCGTGCCCGCGGTCGAGCTCGAGAATCCATTCGGCCACATTATCGAGAAAATACCGGTCGTGAGTCACGGCGATCACGGTGCTCGGGTACTCCTCGAGAAAGCGCTCGAGCCAGGCGACCGATTCGGCGTCCAGATGGTTCGTGGGCTCATCGAGCAGCAGCATGTCGGGCTTCGAGAGCAGCAACCGGCACAACGCGACCCGCCGCCGCTCGCCGCCCGAAAGCTTGCCGATGACCGCATCCCAGGGCGGCAGACGGAGCGAGTCCGCAGCGATTTCGAGCTTGCGTCCCAGCTCCCAGCCGTCCACCGCGTCGATCTTGTCCTGAAGCTTGGCCTGCTCCTCGAGGGCCTTGTTCATCTCCTCGTCGGACATCGGCTCGGCGAAGCGGTCGCTGATGGCATTGAAGCGGTCGATCAAGCCCTGCACATCGCCGACCCCTTGGCTCACCGTCTCGCGCACCGTCTTGGTCTCATCGAGGGCCGGCTCCTGCGGGAGATAGCCGACTTTGATCCCCGCCTGCGGCCGTGCCTCGCCTTCGATCTCCTTGTCCATGCCGGACATGATCTTCAGCAGCGTCGATTTGCCGGACCCGTTGAGACCGAGCACGCCGATCTTGGCGCCCGGAAAGAAGCTCAGGGAGATGTCGCGCAAAATGATGCGCTTGGGCGGCACGACCTTGCCAACCCGGTTCATGGTGTAGATGAACTGAGCCATTACTGCCTGTTCGTGAGAATGCTCGTACGGGGGGAGTTACCGCCCGATTATCCAAGAGAGCGAGCGGCTTGTCACGGCGATTAACGGACTCGTTGAGCCGGGCAGCCATGACGCCTTAATGCTCTAGAAATCAAAGACATATTAGGGAGTCCGCGGCGCATCGGCTACAATTACAGGCTGTCCGTAGCGAGGCGCGAATATGTTCAACTCGAAGATGACGATTGCCGAATTCGATCCCGAGCTTGCGAAGGCCATTGCCGGAGAGCGCAAGCGTCAAGAGGATCACGTCGAACTCATCGCATCCGAGAACTACACCAGTCCGCGCGTGCTCGAGGCACAGGGCTCGGTGCTCACCAACAAGTATGCCGAAGGATATCCCGGGCAAGCGCTACTACGGCGGCTGCGAGTACGTCGACATCGCCGAGACTCTGGCGATCGAGCGGGCGAAACGCCTGTTTGGAGCCGACTTCGCGAACGTGCAGCCGCATTCCGGCTCGCAGGCGAATGCCGCGGTGTACCTTGCACTCCTCAATCCCGGCGATGCGATTCTCGGCATGAGCCTGGACCACGGCGGCCATCTCACGCACGGTGCCAAGGTCAATTTCTCCGGGAAGCTCTTCAAGGCGACGCAATACGGCATCAGGCCCGACACGGGCGAGATCGACTATGACCAGGTGCGCCGCCTCGCCGAAGAGCACCGCCCGAAAATGATCATCGCCGGCTTCTCGGCGTACTCCCGCGTCATCGATTGGGCCAAGTTTCGCGCGATCGCCGACACGGTCGGCGCTTATCTCGTGGTCGACATGGCGCACGTCGCGGGATTGGTCGCCACCGGCTTGTATCCGAACCCGGTGCCGTTCGCCGACGTTGCGACGACCACGACGCACAAGACACTGCGCGGCCCGCGCGGCGGCTTGATTCTGGCGCGGCCCAACCCGGAGATTCAAAAGAAGCTCAATTCGATGGTGTTCCCCGGAACGCAGGGCGGACCACTGATGCACGTCATCGCCGCCAAGGCGGTGGCGTTCCAGGAGGCGTTGCAGCCGGAGTTCAAGACCTACTGCACCCAGGTCATCGCCAATGCCCGTGCCATGACACGCGTGCTGCAGCAGCGCGGCTACAAGATCGTTTCGGGCGGCACCGACAACCACCTGTTCCTGTTGAATCTCGTCGATAAGGACATGACGGGCAAGGACGCGGATGCGGCGCTCGGGCGGGCGCACATGACGGTCAACAAGAATGCCGTGCCCAACGACCCCCGCCCTCCCATGGTGACGAGCGGGCTGCGGATCGGGACGCCGGCGGCGACGACGCGCGGTTTCAAGGAGGCCGAAGTCGAGCAACTGTCTCACTGGATAGCGGATATCCTCGATCATCGCGGCGACGAGGCGACCATTGCGCGGGTGCGCGACGAGGTCGTATCGCTGTGCCGGCGATTCCCCGTCTATGGGTGATCGCCGGCCGCCCTGCGGCGGCGCGGTCCTAGGTAGGTTCCATGCACTGCCCATTTTGCGGCCACTCGGAGACTAAGGTCATCGACTCGCGTCTTGCCGGCGAAGGCCGGCAAATCCGTCGACGCCGCGAATGTCTGGAGTGCGCCGAGCGTTTCACGACGTTCGAGACCGCAGAGCTGGTGATGCCGACCGTGATCAAAGGCGATCGAAGCCGCGAGGCCTTCGATGAGAGCAAGCTCCTCGCCGGCATGCAGAAGGCGCTCGAGAAGCGCCCCGTGAGCGGCGAGGCGATCGAAGCGGCGGCGGCGCGGATCTGCCACAAGCTGCGCAGCATGGGCGAGCGCGAGGTCGCCTCTCGGGCGATTGGCGAGCTGGTCATGGAAGAGCTGCGGCACTTGGACGAGGTGGGCTACGTGCGCTTCGCATCCGTGTACCGCAGCTTTCAGGACATCGAGGCGTTTCGCACGGAGATCGACCTGTTGCGCCGACACCGCCGGCGAAGTCCGCCGAGCAAGGATCAATTGCCCCTCCTGCCGGGCGATGAATCCAGCGACGTCGGCAAATGACCGCGCTGAACGACACGGCCGATTCCACCCACATGGCCCGCGCCCTGGAGCTCGCCGCCCGCGGCTTGTACACGACCGATCCGAATCCACGCGTCGGCTGCGTGCTCATCGGCGCGGGCGGGACGCTCGGCGAAGGCTGGCACGAGCGTGCGGGCGAGGCGCACGCCGAAGTCGCCGCCCTGCGAGCCGCGCGCGGCGACGTGCGTGGCGCGACGGCCTATGTGAGTCTCGAGCCCTGCAGCCATACGGGGCGGACCTCGCCCTGCGCGGATGCGCTGATCGCCGCCGGTATCCGGCGGGTGGTCTGCGCCTGCGTCGATCCCAATCCACGGGTCGCCGGCGCGGGCATCGAGCGTCTGCGGGCGGCGGGCATTTCGGTGTCGGTGGGTGTGCTCGAGGCGCAGGCGCGCGCGCTCAATCCCGGCTTCTTTTCGCGCTTCGAGCGGGGCCGGCCTTACGTGCGGCTGAAGCTCGCCATGAGTCTCGATGGCCGCACGGCGCCCGCCCAGGGGGGGCGGGTGTGGATCAGCGGGGAGGCATCGCGCGAGGACGTGCAGCGGCTGCGGGCCCGAAGTTCCGCCGTGCTTACCGGGGCGGGCACGGTGCGCGTCGATGATCCGCGGCTCGACGTACGCTGGGCTTATGGCCCCTGGGTGCGACAGCCGCTGCGCGTCGTGCTCGATGCGACGTTGAGCTGCGCGCCGGATTCGCGGATTTTCTCGCGCGAAGGCGCGGTCGTGTTTGTCTCCGAGCGGGCCGCGGATGCGACGGGAGCCGCCTTTGCCGCTCACCTGCCGCCCGTGAGGCTGGAGCGCTTGCCGGGGGGGGCGCGCGAGCTCGATCTCCACGCCGTGCTCGCGCGGTTGGCGGCACTCGAGGTGAACGAGCTCCTGGTGGAGTGCGGGCCGCGACTGGCCGGCGCATTTCTCAAGCACGAGCTCGTCGACGAATGGATCCTCTACATGGCACCGCGGCTGCTCGGGGCGGATGCCGCTCCGCTGGCCGCGATCACCGGCAATGAGGTGCAGAGCTCGATTCCACCGTTTGACATCGAGAGCATCGAGCGGCTGGACGCGGATCTCAGGCTCATTCTCGCGCCGCGCCGTACGGCCCGCGCGCCCCATTGACGGCGAGGCACCGATGTTCACCGGAATAATCATCGCAACCGGCCGCGTGAGCTCGATCACCGAGAAGAGCGGCGATCTCGAGCTCGGCATCGATGCGGGCTCGCTCGATCTCGAGCGCATCGGCGTCGGCGACAGCGTGAGCGTGCAAGGGGTGTGCCTGACGGTGACGCGGATCGAAGGGCGGACATTCCATGCGGACGTGTCGCGCGAGACGCTCGCGAGGACCACGCTCGGAACGTTTGCCCGGGGCCGGCGCGTGAATCTCGAACCGAGCCTGCGTGCGGGTGATCCGCTCGGCGGACATCTGGTGAGCGGCCACGTCGATGCGATCGGCACGCTCACGGGACTTCTCGAGGACGCCCGCTCCTGGCGGCTGCGATTCGAGCTTCCGAGCGCCTTGATGCGATTCGTCGCCCCCAAGGGATCGATCTGCATCGACGGCGTGAGCCTCACGGTCAACGAGGTAACCGGCCGCGCTTTCGAGGTCAACATCATTCCGCACACGCGCGAGGTCACGACGCTCGGAGAGCTCGCCGTCGGAGGCGGTGCAAACGTCGAGATCGACGTCATCGCGCGCTATCTGGAGCGATTGATGGTCAAGGGCGAATGAAGTCAGGAAACCAAGGGCACCGATGAACACGATCGACGAGATTCTCGAGGACCTGCGCCAGGGGAAGATGGCGGTGATCATGGACGATGAGGATCGCGAAAACGAAGGCGATCTCATCATGGCGGCCGACCGCGTGCGCGCCGAGGACGTGAATTTCATGGCGCGCTACGGCCGCGGGCTCATCTGCCTCACGCTCACGCGCGAGCGCTGCCGGCAGCTGCGGCTGCCGCTCATGGTCAGCGAGACGGACGGCGCTCACCGGACGAACTTCACCTTGTCGATCGAGGCGGCGGAAGGGGTCACCACCGGCATATCGGCGCACGACCGTGCGCACACGATCAAGACCGCCGTATCACCGAAGGCCCGACCCGAGGATCTGCGCCAGCCCGGGCACATCTTTCCGCTCATGGCGCAGCCCGGCGGTGTGCTCACCCGTGCCGGACACACGGAGGCCGGATGCGATCTCGCGCGTCTCGCCGGCTTCTCGCCCGCCGCGATGATCGTCGAGATATTGAACGACGACGGCACCATGGCGCGCCGCCCCGATCTCGAGCGGTTCGCACGTACGCACACGCTCAAGATCGGCACCATCGCCGATCTCATCCGTTATCGGCTGAAGAACGAGCGCTCGGTCGAGCGCATCTACGACGAGCCGGTCGATACCGAGTACGGTGGATTTCGGCTGTGCTGCTACGAGGATCACGTCCACCGCAACGTACACATCGCGCTCGTGAAGGGCGACCTCAATTCGGAGCTGCCTCCGCTGGTGCGCGTGCACATCAAGGATACGTTGCGCGATCTCATCGGTGTGCGCAGCGAAAATCTCGGCTGGCCGTTGCGCGCGGCGGTGCGCCGCGTCGCGGCCGAGAGGAGCGGCGTGGTGGTCATCCTGGGCGCGGAGGAGACCCCGCGAGAATTCATGGACAGCGTGCGGCATATCGACGCGAAACCGCCGGCGCAGCGCCACGCGGGCGCGACGGTTCTGCGCACCTACGGCATCGGGGCGCAGATTCTGAAGGACCTGGGCCTGAAGCGCATGCGGGTGCTGAGCGCACCGAAGCAGCTGCAGGGTCTCTCGGCCTTCGATCTGGAAGTCACCGAGTACGTGGATGGCGGCGAATAGACGTGCGAGGATAGCGCTGTGGCCAATGAGCAATTGCAATTGAAGATCACCGAGGGCGACCTCGCGGTGCGCGATCTGCGCTTCGCGCTGGTGGTTTCGCGGTTCAACGAATTCGTCGTCGAGCCGCTGGTGCGGGGCGCGGTGGATGCGCTGAGGCGTCACGGCGCCGCGGACAAGCAGATCGAGATCGTGCGCGTACCGGGCGCCTTCGATTTGCCGATCGTCGCCCGCAAGCTCGCGCAGTCACGCCGCTACGAGGCGCTCGTCGCGCTCGGCGCCGTCATTCGCGGGCAGACGCCGCATTTCGACTACGTCGCCGGGGAGTGTGCCTCGGGACTTGCGCGTATCGCGCTCGAAACGGGAATTCCGATCGGCTTCGGCGTCTTGACGACGGACACGGTGGAACAAGCATGGACCGTGCGGGCGGCAAGGCGGGCAACAAGGGTGCGGACGCCGCGCTCGCTGCGCTCGAGATGGCGAACCTGCTGCGCCGGCTGGAGCCGTGACGGCGCCCGATGTCCTCCTTGCACCGTACCCGCAGCCTCGCCCGCCGGCTCGTCCTCCAGGCGCTGTACCAGCAACAGCTCAATCCGCGATCGTTGCACGACACCCGCCGGCAGTTCTCGGAGGATCCCGAGGCCGAGCGCGTGGACCGCGAGTATTTCGAGGAGCTTCTCGCGGCCATCGCACCGAACGGCGAGGCGCTCGATCTGGAAATCGCCAAGTACAGCGAAATCGCGCCGGCCGAGCTCGACCCGATCGAGCATGCGGTGTTGTGGCTCGGACTACATGAGCTCGCGGCCCGTCCCGAGCTGCCGTACCGGGTGGCACTCGCGGAGGCGGTGGATCTGGCGAAGCGATTCGGCGCCACCGACGGCCACAAGTTCGTGAACGCAGTGCTCGACCGGGCGGCCCGCGACCTGCGCCCTCACGAATATGGACGAGTTTGAGCTGATCGACCGCTACTTCTCGCGCCTCGGCGCCGCGCGCACGGACGTGATGCTCGGCGTGGGGGACGATGCCGCGCTGTTGCGCATGCCTGCGGATGCCGAATTGGCGGCGTCGGTCGACACGTTGGTGGCCGGGCGGCACTTCCCCGAGCGAAGCGAGGCCGCGCTCGATCGGTCACCGGGCGATTGCGGTCAACCTGAGCGATCTCGCCGCCATGGGGGCGACGCCCGCCTGGGCAATGCTTGCCTTGACGTTGCCGAACGCGGAGCCCCGCTGGCTCGAGGAGTTCGCGCACGGACTCGACGATCTCGCCCGCATGCACGGCGTTGCGCTCGTCGGCGGCGACACGACCGCAGGCCCGCTCTCGATGACGGTGCAAATCATGGGGCACGTTCCCCGCGGTACGGCGCTGCGGCGCGCGGGAGCCCGCGAGGGCGATGTGCTCGCGGTGAGCGGCACGATCGGTGATGCGGGTGCCGGTCTCGCGCTCGAGATGGGCGCGCTCGAGACGGACGATGCGGCATCGGCAAGCGAGCTTCGCCGGAGATTCGGATACCCGACTCCGCGCGTCGAGCTCGGCATCGCCGCTCGCGGCATCGCCACCGCGGCGATGGATTTGTCCGATGGACTCGCGGGAGACTTCCGAAGCTCGCGGCCGCGAGCGGCCTCGTCGGCGCACGTCGACGTCGATCGATTGCCTTTGTCCCGTGCGCTCCTGTCCGCCGCGGGTGACGACCGCGCACGCGAGTTCGCGCTCGGCGGCGGGGACGACTACGAGCTCCTGTTCGCGGTTCCGCCGTCTCGCTTCGAGGCGCTCGCCGCCCGGGCGGCGCAATTGAACTTAACGTTGACCGCGATCGGTGAGCTACGTCGCGGAAACGGCGTGCAGTGGGTTCTCAAAGGGAGACAGTATGTGCCCGCCGCCCGGGGATATTCCCACTTTCGTTGAGCCCTCGACTCAAATCACAGTTTGCGCGAACCGTGCCGACGTATTCTTTACGTCGTACCTAGAACTTCGCACCAGCTGAAACTTCCTTGAACACCAACCGGCCCAATCTTGCGAAGTCTGCGCACGCGCGCGCGACGCTGCCCGAGAAGATCGGCAAATACGCGATCATCAACGAGGTCGGCCGCGGCAGCACGGGCGCCGTATATCTCTCGCACGATCCGTATTATGGCCGCGACGTCGCCATCAAGGTCTACAACGTCGACTCGAGCAGCGACGAGAGCCGCAAGCGCATTGCGCGCAAGATGTTCCTCTCCGAGGCGCACATGGTCGGCATGCTGCAGCACCCCAACATCCTGCCGATCTACGATGCCGGCGAAGAGAACGGCCATTGCTACATCGTCACGGAACACGTTCATGGTGCGCGCACACTCGCCGCCTACTGCCGGCCGGACAATTTGCTGCGAATCGACGACGTGGTCGAGCTGATCTACAAGGCGGCGCGGGCGCTGCACTACGCGCACAGCCGCGGCGTCATCCATCGGGACATCAAGCCGAGCAACATCATGCTCACGCTCGACAGCGACGTGCGCATCATCGACTTCGGCATCGCGCTGGTCGCCGACTCGGAAATATCGCGCATCGAGGGGATCGCCGGCAGCCCGTCGTACATGTCGCCGGAACAGGTACAGTCGATCGAGTTGACCAACCGCTCCGATCTGTACTCGCTCGGCGCGGTGATGTACGAGCTGCTGACCGGCACGCGGCCTTTCCGGGCCGGCAACCTGCAAAAGCTCCTTCATCAGATCGTGTTCGCGACGCCTCCGCCGATTCATACGCTGCGTCCGGAGATTCCCGAAGAGCTCGAGAACGTGACGGCGATGGCGCTGCAAAAGGACCCCGAGAAGCGCTATAAGACGGGTCTCGACTTTGCCGCGGAGCTGACGCGCGTGCATCAGAAATTGCGCGCTCAATACAACCGCATCGATCAGCAGGAGCAATTCGGGCTGTTGCGCAAGCTCAAGTTTTTCCACGACTTCTCCCACAGCGAGATCTGGGAGGTGCTGCGCGCGAGCAGCTGGCAGGATTACGCGGACGGCGAGGAGATCGTGAAGGAAGGGGAGATGGACGACCGCTTCTACATCATCGTGCAGGGGCGGGTCGGCGTCGCCCGCCTCGGCAAGGCCCTCGGATATCTCGAGACGGGCGATTGCTTCGGCGAGACGAGCTACGTGCGCGGCGCCAAGCGCACCGCGACCATCATGGCCGCGGGGTCGGTCGTGGTCATGAAGGTGAGCTCCACGTTGCTCGAGCAGGTTTCCGCCGAGTGCCAGCTGCGGTTCAACCAGGTGTTCCTGCGCAGCATGATCAGCCGCCTGCAGAGCGCCGAGCGCGCGACCGGCGCACCGGCTGCTATCGCCCCGCGCCGCTCGCGTCCGGGCGCGCGTCCGGCGTCCTTGTCGTACTCGATCATCGCGTACGCCGAGTGGTTGTGGATTGACTCGAAGTTCTCCGCCTCCACGACGTAAGCGCGTACCCGCTTGTCGCGATTCAAGGCCATCGCCACGTCGCGAACGGTGTCCTCGACGAACTTCGGATTGTCGTACGCCCGTTCGGTCACGAACTTCTCGTCGGGACGCTTGAGGATGCCGTAGACCTCGCACGAGGCCTGCGACTCGGCGACGTCGATCAGCTCCTCGAGCCACATGTGCTCGCGTAGCTTCGCGGTGAGCGTGATGTGCGAGCGCTGGTTGTGCGCGCCGTAGTCCGAGATCTTCTTCGAGCACGGGCAAAGGCTCGTCGTCGGCACGACGACCTTGAGCCATACATCGGTTTTGCCTTCGCGGTATTCCCCGAAGATTCGCGGCCTGATAGTTCATCAGGCTCTCTACGCCGGAGACCGGTGCCTTTTTCATGACGAAATACGGAAAAGTCATCTCGATATGGCCTGCGTCGGCGTGCAGGTGCTCGGTCATCTCCTCCAGCATCTTGCCGAACGAATCGACCGATATCTCGCGCTCATGCCGGTTCAGGATCTCCACGAAGCGAGACATGTGCGTGCCCTTGAAGTTGTGCGGCAGGTTCACGTACATGTTGAAGTTGGCCACCGTGTGCTGCTCGCCCGCGGCCCGGTCTTTGACGCGGATCGGGTGGTAGATGTCCTTGATGCCGACCTTGTTGATGGGCATCTGGCGGGTGTCGGCGTGAGCTTGCACGTCCTCGACCGGGGAGAGGTTCGACTTTTTGGCGGGCGCCTCGACGTTCATGGTGATTGATTTCCTCCGGCTGCGATCCAGCCCGAAATGGGGCTCTTCCCGCCAGTTTGCAATGATATCAGAGGTGCCATCACCCCTTTACCGCAAGGCAGCGTGTGCGGCGGCCGCCAGGCGGCCCGGGGTGTGCCAGGCGTGGGGAGCGGGGCGTCTACTCGGCCGATTTGGACGAATCGGGGTCGAAATCCTCGACCTGAGCGCCACCGGCCTTCTTGAGTAGGATTTCGACCTTCTGCTCGGCTTCCTTGAGCGCTGTCTGGCAGCTGCGGGTCAGCAGCACGCCGCGCTCGAACGCGGCGAGCGATTCCTCGAGCGGCAGGTCGCCATGCTCCAGGCGCTCGACGATCTCCTCGAGGTCGCGCATCGCCGCCTCGAAGTCGAGCGGCTTCGACTCGTTTTCCGGTTTGCTGCTCGCCATGGCTGAACGTTACACATGCCCCGGAGTGGGGTCAAACGCGGCCCCTTCGGTATGCGCGTCACGAAGCTGATTCTTCGGCGTGACGCAAATTGTCAGGCCGTGATGCGCGTCACAAGTGCGGGGTCGCACTCCTAATCGTTTTGAGTACCATGGGTCTGGAGAACCCTATGCGCCACTCGATCAAACATATCCTCGCCCTCGGCTGGCTCTGCGCCGCCGTGATGGCAAGCACCGCCTGCGCACCGCGCCGGATTCCGCCCATGACGGTCGAAGATCTCATGGAGGACCGGGTCGCCCTCGATGGCCTGCTGATCAAGTGCGATCAGAGCCCGAGCAAGGTTCGTAACGCCGCCGATTGCGAGACTGCGCGGATAGCCAGCGAGCGGCTCGCTTCGCAACAGGTTGATCCCGAGGTCGAGAAGAGACGGCAAGCGGAATTCGAGAAGGCTCGCGAGCAGCTGCGGCTTGCGCAGGAAAAGATCCGCCAGGAACAAGAAGCCAAGACCAAAGTAGACGCGTACTCCTTGCCCGTGGTGCCGGTCGAGCCGGTGCCGGCCAAACAGAGCACCCCGAGTGCACCGGCACCCGCCCCCAACAACGGACCACCCCTGGCGGGCAACGCGACCCACTGAGTTGCCGCTCCCCGGGATTGCGTGAGAAGAAAATTGCTACCACCGGTCGCGCCGAGCGGGCAAACCTCGGCATGCAGCCGAGCGGGTGAACCTTCCTACAGCTAGATATGCGCCTGCGCCGCCAGCTCGGTCAAGGCCTCAATGCGCGCTCTTGATGCGAATATTCGCTGCGCGAGACTGCGGCCGGTGAGCAAAAGGACGGGCCGATGAGCGGCCCGTCCGCCATCGCTACTGCTTGTCGAACACCATCTTCGAGGTGGAGGTCTTTCCATCCGCGCCGGTGATCGTGCTGGCGAGGGTGAGCACTTTCCCGTGTGCGGAGATGGTGCGAGTGCCATGACCCACGAGCTTCCCGCCCAGCTTCAACGTAAACTTCGCCGTCGAGCCGTTCACCTTCGTGAGCGCTGCGGTGTCGTAGTTTTTCGACCCGCTGATGGGATGATCCTTGCCGTCGTACTGCAAAGTCGCTCCACCGGTCACGGTGGATCCGTCCGCTGCGACGCCGCTGAACGACATGGTGACCGTGCCGTCGGCCGCCTCGGCATAGGTGCGGGTTTGCGATTTAAAGCCGGGGCCGGCGAAGGATGACTTCCCGACATTCAGCGTCCAAGTGCCGGCCAAGGAAGAGGCGTCGGCCGCCATGGCGCCGAGCATGAGGAGGGTGCCCATGAGCAGGGTCGTTATATATTTCATGAGTTATCCCGAGTTGTTATTGATGGAATGACGCCCGCTCGAGAAAAACGCGACTTTCGAGCGGGCGGGCGCGGGAGTATGAGCCGTTATATCGCCGGGCTCAATTCAATCCGGCTTTGGCGGACGCGACCATGTCCTTCGCATGCGCGATCTCGGGCCGGTCGGATCCGGCGCCGTTGTCTGTCGATTTGAGAAGCGCCGCGTAATACGCACGCGCCGCGACCGGATCGCCCGCCGCCTCCGCCGCCTTGCCGGCCCCAAACAATCCGTCGAAGCGGCCGGGGCTCAAGTTCATGGATTGCTTGTATTCGGTCAGTGCTTCCTCGGGCTGGCCGGATTCGAGCAGCATGTCGGCAAGCATCTCGCGAGCCGGAATGTCGACTTCGCCCTGGCCCACCTGATCCTGCAAATCCGCGCCGGCGCGCATGTGTTGCAAAGCACCTGCGGTGCTTGTACCCGCGAAAGCGACCCAGCCGAGCATCTCCTCGTGACGGATTCGCGCTCCGGTCGAATCCGCGTAGTAGGCGTGATCGCCCTTCCTTACCTCCTCGACCAAGGCATCGTAGGCGGCAAGATCGGCCCGCGCCTGCTGCGGCCGGCGCAGATGACCGTCGGCAACCACCCGTGCCCAGTAGACCTGGGTCTGCGTATCCGGAGGCGCACCCGGAATCGGCTCCAGCGTCGCCGCCGTGCTCCAGTCATGTCGTTCGAGCGCGAGAAAAATGGGGAACTTGCTTCGGTAGTAGGGAAACATGCCCATCATGTAATGCCCGGGGGTCATGCCGGGCATGGTTTCGTAGCGGCCGATCGTGACCGCGGATTGAGCAGCAATCGCGCGCGCGCGCTCGTCCTGGCCGCTTTGCAGATAGGCATAGATCAAGAAATCGTCGGAGTGGAACTGATCCATCCAGCCGCTCTCGTGGCGCGCCTCCGCGGCCCGTGAAGCCTCCACCGAGGCCAGATTCGCTTCGATGTCTTCCGGCCACATGCCCAGCCGCGCGAAGATGTGCCCGGGCATGTGAACGGCGTGGGGTCCGGAGGCAGCGATTTCGCCGTAATGCCGTGCGGCGGCCAGCCCGTCGCGTGCAAGCGAGGGTGTGTCGCAGGCATGGATGATGTAATGCACGAGGCCCGGATGAGTCGGATATTTCCGCCAAAGCGGGGTGAGCACCGCCATGGCCTTGTGCTCCTGGGTGAGCGTCGTGTCGGTGGGCGCCTCGGCCGCGAGCAGAGCCAAGGCATAGAACGCGCCCGCATCGACATCCGCCGGGTAGTCGGCATACAGCTTGCCCATCGCCGCTGCATACGCGTCTATACGGGTTTGAAAATCCTGCGGTCCCGGCTTGAAGAAGTCGCCCAGGGCGGTGATGTATCCACGTTCCCGGGCGGTCTTCGCCGGCGGGGACTGGGCGGCTTGCATTTCCCGCCACCCCGCGGCCCTGGCCGCCGCGTCGGGCCGATCCCATATTTGATGAAAGCCGCTCATGGCGAGCCCCCAGTGGGCCATCGCGCAGGACGGATCGGCCTTCAGGATTTTCTCGAATTGCGGCCGCGCCTCCTCGTACCAGAAATCGTGCAGCAAGGCGATCCCGCGATTGAACTGCGAGCGCACGGCAGGTGAACACGACACCGTGAACGACACCGTCCCGAGCTTCTCCTCGGCGGAGGGCGCGGCGGCCGCCGCGTCGGGGATGCCCGCGCTCGCCGTCAGCGGTACGAGAGCGAAGCAGAGTCGCAAGGCGATTACGAATCCAGCGTGGTTTTTCATGGCGTGGATTCTACGCAAGCTTGCGGCCGGGTTGCATCTTAGAAGACGAGCGCCATCACCGGCGACACCGCTATCATGTGCAAGACGCCGCGGGGCGCCGATGGACCGGGGGACTCGGCATCCTGCCAAATCCCTGTCGAACTTGAGGGAGCATAGATGAGGAACACCTGGAGAATCGTCGGGTGGGTCGCGGTGGCCCTCGTCATCGCCGCCGCCTACGCGGGGTATCGAATCGCGTTCGGCAAGCCGTTCACCATCAATCAGCTCGCGAACCGGCAGGCGCTGATCATCCTCATGAAGAATCCGGAGCTCTCCACCCAGGTAGGGATCGCCGACGGCACCATCTTCGATTGGCACTCGGGCAAGCTCGCGGCGGTCGGCGTCAAGAAACGCGACGATGATTATGCGTTGTTCGAGGGCTTCGAACGGCAGCTCAAGGCGTTCGACCGGGCGAAGCTCGATCGACAGGACCAGCTCACCTACGACATTCTGCTCGATCAGTACGACACGGCGCTTTCATTCAAGCGCTTCGACTGGCTCTCCTCGGAGGGACTGTATCCGATTGCACCGATGTGGGGTCTTCAGGTTCAGCTGCCCTCGTTTCTGGAAACCGAGCACGTCGTCAAGAACGCGAAGACCGCCCGAAACTACGTGAAACGGCTGCAGGCCACCGCGCAAAAGCTGGACGGCGCCACGGCCGAGATGCTTCGCCAGGCCAAGAACGGCGTGGTTTTGCCGATCGCATTGCTCAACCGGGCCGAGGAGGGCATCGCGGCCACGGTGAAACCCACGCCGGCGGATAATCCCCTGGTCACCACGTTCCTCGCACGCATGCAGAAGGCCGGCATCGATTCCGCCGAGCAGGCGAAGCTCGCGGATCAGGCGGTGAGGGTGGTCCAAGATCAGGTCTATCCCGCCTTTGCGCGCATGACGGCCGCACTCGAGTCGGTGCGGGCGGCGGCATCCACGCAGGCGGCCGGGGTCGGCAGGTTGCCCGACGGGGCCGCGTACTATGCGGCAGCCCTCCGGCAGATGACCACGACCGACTACACCCCCGACCAAGTGCATGAGCTTGGCCGCTCGGAAGTCAGTCGTGTGAGCGCGGAAATGGACGAGCTGCTTCGGTCGCAAGGCCTTGCCGCGGGAACCGTGGCATCGCGGGTGCAGGCACTGCATCACGATCCGCGATTTTTGCTGCCGGATACCGATGAGGGCCGCGCACAGCTCCTCGCGCGGTATCAGCAGATTCTCGATGAGGTCAATGCGCGCATGCCCGAGTACTTTCGCACCGTCCCCGCGGGCCAGCTGCGCGTGCAGCGCGTCCCGGTGGCCGCGGAGAACAGCGTGAGCGGTGCTTATTACGACATGGCGGCGATGGACGGATCGCGGCCTGGAATCTTTTTCGCGAACTTGCGCAACGTCAGGGACACCGCGACCTGGACCATGAAGACGCTCGCCTATCACGAGGGTATCCCAGGTCATCACTTTCAAATCTCGATCGCGCAGCACCTCAAGAACATGCCGCTGATCCGGCAGGAGCCGATCTATTCCGCTTATGCAGAGGGCTGGGCGCTTTATGCGGAGCAGCTGGCCGCCGAGATCGGCATGTACAAGAACGATCCATTCGGTGATGTCGGCCGGCTGGAAGCGGAGCTGTTCAGAGCGGCCCGCCTCGTCGTCGACACCGGGCTTCATTCCAAAGGCTGGAGCCGCGAGCAAGCCATCACCTACATGACCGATACCACCGGCATGAACGAGGCCGAGGTGGTGTCGGAGGTCGAGCGATACATGGGGCAGCCCGGGCAGGCCTGCGCGTACAAAGTCGGTCAGCTCAAGATCCTCGAGCTGCGTGAGCGCGCGAAGGCCGCTCTCGGATCGAAGTTCGACCTCAAGGACTTCCATGCGGTGGTCCTCGAAAATGGTGCCGTGCCGATGACGCTGCTCGAAACGATCGTCAATCAATGGATCGCAAGCGCAAAAGACTGATGCGCCCCGCGCGCATCGCGCCACAGGCAAAGCCCAAGTACTTTGGGTCTGCCGCCGCTTTTCGCAGCTGGCTGGAAAGCAACGCCGGCACTGCGGCGGAGCTCGTCGTCGGCTTCTACAAGAAAGGATCGCGTAAGCCGAGCATCACCTGGCCCGAGTCGGTGGACGAGGCATTGTGCTTCGGCTGGATCGATGGCCTCCGGCGCCGCGTCGACGAGGTGAGCTATGCGATTCGTTTCACCCCACGCAAGCAGAGCAGCGTCTGGAGCTCGATCAACATCGAGCGGGCTCGCGTGCTGATCGAGGAGGGCCGGATGACCGGGACGGGATTGGCGGCGTTCGCCGCCCGCCGTGCGAATAGATCGGGGGTGTATTCCTACGAGCAACGACCCGACGGTCTGGTGGAGCCTTACGCGCAGATGCTGGCCGAGGTCCCCGCCGCGAGCGAATTCTTCGAAGCTCAAACGCCTTCCTATCGCCGCGCCGCCACCTGGTGGGTCATCAGCGCCAAGAAGGAGCAAACGCGTCTGCAACGGGCGCAGCGGCTGATCGAGCTGTCGAGAAACGGCGAGCTGATTCCCCAGTTCACCCGAAGACCCCCGGTCGGGTGATCACCGAGCTACATCGGACGGCGGAAGCGCTTGAACAGGCGTATCGCCCAGAAGGCGACCGCGCAGAAAAAGACCATCAGGGTCGCGATGAACGGCGAGTTTGGAAATGCGGGCGGCGAGAGGGCGTTGGCTTTGACGAGCATCCAGTCGACGTCCGCCAAAAACGCCACCAGAATGCACCCGAACCAAATGCCTTGCTCGCTCAAGAAGGCGATCGAGCCGGGCGCTCGCTCCGGCGCCAGCCAGTATTCGCGGTTGGGGATATTGATCATCGAGGCGGGCAGCAGCCGCGGCAGGAGCGCGGTGGCCGCCACGATAAAAATCGGTACTCCGAGCGTGGAGAGCAACATGAAATCGCGGCATCCTTCCCGGGTGGTGAAGCCGTTGGGGCGTCCGGAGGCGTCGAAGTGAACCGCGACCAGGTCCGGCAGCTGCGAGGTGAAGGACCCGATGAGCGCCGCGGCGGCTGCCAACAGCAGCACGAACAGCAGCAGCGGAACGTTGCGCATCGACTGGACCCCTACGGCTTAAGCTTGAGCACGCAGCGGCTGACCGTTACTGCGAGGGCGGGATCGTCACCATGGTAAGCGTGCGTGCGCCGAGCGATACGCCTGCACCGGGATCGTTGATGACCACGTAAAAGCTCTTGGGCTGCTGCCGCGTGGAGTCGTTGACCACCGGAATAAAAAGGCTGACCGCGTTTTTGCCGTCCTCGATGACTTCCTGGTGCGGAGCGACCGCCATGAAATCCTGACCGGGCTTGGCGGTACCCGATTCCGTCCACCAGGTGAAAGTCGCGGGCCCGTGCAGGCTGCCGCGGCGTCGCACGAGCACTCTGGCGGCCGGGTCCGTGAGCGGTACCTCGATACTGTCGGCCGCCAACTCGATACGCGAGCGGGGCTGAATACCGGCTTGCGCCGCCTCTGAGGCTCGCGACGGGCTCACCGGGGCAGCGCGAGATTCGGCCGTCGAGGGGGATCGCGAGGGGGCTCGCGATGCCGGTGCGGCCTCCGAGACGGTTGCGGCCGGGGAAGCGTCGGCTGGCGGCGTGCTGCGGCCCGACGCTGCGCGTTCGGTGTCCGCGGCAGGTGCCTCATTCTGCGGTGGGGCGGGGGGCGGGGCGGGCAGGGCAGTTTGCGGCTGGCGGTTCGCAGGCGCTTCCGCGGCGTGCATCGGCGGGGTCGGACCCGAGGTATCCGATTGCGGCGATGCCGGAGCAGCGCCCGGTTCGGCGGCGCTCGGCTCACTCTGAATAAATCTTTCCAAATTGAAGTTCGATATGCCCCACCACGCGGCCGCCAAAGCGGCGAGGACGGCCGCGGCGCCGAACACGGGGCCCGCGACGCGTCCGCGCTTGCGGGGGGCCACTCGTACCAGCGAAATCAGCAGTGGAAGCCGGGGCGCGGCTTCACTCCAGTCGAAGTTACTCAGCCATTCCACCACGTCGGAAGGACGCCGCTCACGGTCGAAAGCGAGGCCGCGGCGAAGAGCGCGCCATTCCTTGCCGTTGATATCGGCGGGCCGAGGCGGCTTGAGCCGGCGCTCCTGAGCCTCGAGTGCGGTCTTCTCCCCGAACGGGTGTTTGCCGGTCAAAAGCAAATAGGCGATGCAGGCGAGCGAATATACGTCGTCCCGCGCATCCGGGCGCTTGCCCTCGAGCACCTGCGCACTCGCATAACGAGGCGTTGCGATGGGACTCGGATCCGCTTGCGAGCCCGACAGGGTGGGGCCGCCGCTCGATGCATGCGCGGCGCCGAAATCGAGCACCCGCACGTCACCTTCATTGGTGATGAAGATGTTGCCCGGGTTGAGATCGCCGTGGACGACGGCCCGCGAATGCGCGTGGGCCACGGCCGCGCCGACGTCGCGCACCACGCTCAAGGCATTGGCGCGCTCCATCGGGGCCTGGTTGCGGGCCGCCAGCACGCCGGTGAGCGACAGACCCCGCAGATGCTCCATCGTGAAAAATGCGATGTCGCCGTCGCGGTCGAAGTCGTGAACTCGGACGATATTCGGGTGCGACAGCGATTGCAGCAGTTGGAACTCTCGCTGCAACTCTGCGAGCAAGTCGGCCCTGCTGGAGATCTGCCCATGCAGCACCTTGAGCGCCACCCGCTGGCCCGCGTCCGGCATGTCGATGCGATAAAGATCCGCGGCCTCGAAGACCATGCCGGTGCCGCCGCGGCCAAGGACGCTCTTGATGGCGTAGCGGCCCCGCAGAACCTCTCCGACCGCGATCTCACGCCTCGCTCGCCGCAGTGGCTCTACGGTGCGAGCGGCGAGGACGCTCACTGCGGGCGCACTCGGCTCTGCGGTCAATGCAGTCGATGCCTGCGACGCCAACGGCACCGGCGGCGCCGGTGCCAGCGCTTCCGGAGCGCGAGCCGGCTGGGGCACCGGCGCCGACTCCGGCGCGGCCGCGCGGCCGGTGGTGGCGAGGCTGGCGGGCGACACCGGCTTGGGTGGCGAGACTTTTTGAGCCGCGCGCGTGGCGGCGCGCGCTGCGGGTGCCGGTGCTACAGGGGTGGCCGTGCCTGCGCCCCCGCCGCGCTGCGCTTGCGGCAGTGGAACGCTCACCTCGCCATGGCTGGCGAGGCTTCCATCTGTTCCCGCCGTTGCCGCTGTCCCTGCACCGACCAGCTGGCTGCCGAGGCGCGATTTGATGCTGTTGAAGGTGTCGGCGGGTATCTTGCCGAGCCGATAATACTGATCCAGCAGCGACAGGGCATCCCAGCCTGCCTCGAGTGATCGGCGCGTCAGTTTCTCCACGGCCCGCAGGAAGCCTTCTTCATCGCAGGCGCCGGTCGAAAGCGCGTCGAGCCACGATTGCACGACATCGCGGTCGACATCGCGGCGGAGGAGGTTGGTGGCCACAGGTTGGGCCGGATCTGGTGTCATGGCGACGTCGGCGGCTCAGACGAGGGCTTGTTTGAACAGGGCTACGAGCTCGTTCCAAGCGCGCTCGGCCTGGGGCTCGTTGTAGATGGGCTTTCCATCGGGAGCGTTCGGCATGTCTTTGACGCACCAGCCGTGCATACACCCCTCGTAGACTTCGATTTTCGCGCTCAGCCGCGCATCCCCGAAGGCGTTCCTCAGAACCGTCTTCGCTTCCGGTTCCTGCGCATCGTCGTTCGCGGCGATGCCGAAATAATAACCGGCCTTGATCATGGGGACGAGAAGGTGGGGGCTGTCCGGCTTGTCCGTGACGAGCCCACCGCCGTGGAAGGAAGCCCCGGCGCCCACCCGGTCCGGCATGGCGGCCGCTGCCCGCATGGTCATGGCGCCTCCCATGCAGTAGCCGAGCACGCCCATCTTCGCGGCAGTCTTGACCGTGGATTGGGCATCGAGAAAGCCTCGATAAGCCGTGGCATCGTCGGACACCGCCTGGGCCGTGAGCGGATCGCGCAGCGCCTTGAATTTTTCGCGATCGGCCGGATTGGAGAAGTTGAACCCGGGCGGAATCCCCGGCGCCCGGGTGGAGCGGTAATAGGGGTTCGGCACGAGGACGCTGTAGCCGTCTCGGGCGAGACGTCTGGCCATATCGCGCATCGCGGCACGCAGTCCGAATCCGTCCACGAACAAGATCACCCCCGGCCACCGGCCTGGACTCGCCGGATGCGCAAGCGAGGCATCGCACGTCCCGCTTCGGGTCTTTATCTCGACTTCGCTGACGGATACCTCCGGGCCAATCATGATGATTTCTGCTAGTGCGGGCTCGGGCTGTCGAGCGGATAGGTGCGCGGCGGCTCGGCGGCGGGGGCCGCCGGGCTCGCGGCGGGAGCGACCTGGGCCGACGATGCCGCGGGCACATCCGCTTGCGGGGCGGGCGAGCTCCGCACGGCGGTATGAGTGGCCTGCGACAAGCGAGCGAGGAAGCGCTGCGCGGTCTCGGGCGCGACCGGTGCCGCGCCGGAGAGGATTTCGCTCGCGGTCACGCTTCCCTTCCCGTAGAAGTCCCGATTCGCCGTTTTGTCGATGGCGATCACGCTGCCATCGATGGCGATCCCGCCGAACAAGCCTCGCGTGCGGGCATAAGAATAGATTTCCGCCAGCGACACATCGGTCGATGCGGTTCCCTGGCGGCCCACCGGGCCCGCGGCGACGGAGGCGTCCGCCCCGAGCGTGAGCTTTCCGCCCGCGATGCCTTCAATTCCGCTCTTCGTCGTAAATACCAGAATGATGTCCGAAGACTGCGCCCCGATCTGCAAGCCCCAGCTCCCGCCGGTGAGCGAGATGAAGACCGGATTGCTCCAAGGGGAATTCAAAGTGTCGCGAGTGGTCAGCACCCCGTTGCCGTGGCGCCCGCCGAAGATGAAGGCCACCTGGGTCACGTCCGGAATCACGGCGATGCCATACGCGTGGGCGAGCAACGTATCGGGCAGGCGCTGGTCCGGCATGCCTTGAACGTCCTCGAGCACCTCGGTGGCCGTCAGCAGCCGCCCTTCCTCGCGCGCGGCTCCTGCGATTGAATAATTTGCAAAAAACGACAGTGCCAGCACGCCGGCCAGAAACGTGGAGCGGGTTTTGATTCCCATCAGCATGGATCTCCTTGAAAGCCAGAAATGCCCGCGGGCAATGGAGCGATTCTAGCCGAGGGGACCCTGTACCGGGAGCTTTAGTTCCAGGCGCTCAGCGCTTTGCGCTGTCGGCGAGCACCTGCATGGCCTCCGCGTCGCGATGGCGGGAGCGATAGTATTCGGCGAGGCGATCGGTCGCTTCTTGGGTGGCCGGATGATGGGCACCCACCGACGCGAGCAATCGCGAGCGCGCTGCGATCAGCATGGGTTCGCCTTCGGAATATTTTTCGCGCTTGATCAACACCCATCCGAGGCTCGCCGCACTGCGCGCCGCGCGCCAGCTATCCACTCCCGCCAGCGTCGTATTGATCTCGAGGGAAGAGCGCAGCTCCGATTCGGCCGCGGCCAGAGATCCGCGACGCAACAGGATCTCGCCCAGCGTTTGCTTGATCGAGCCGACGTAGAGGTGCTGAGCCGGCAATGATTGTGCGTAAACCGCGAGTGACTGCCGCGCGGCGTCCTCGGCGGCCGGGAGCTCGCCTGCCTTGAGATATTCGATCGGCAAGGTCGGCGATGATAGTAGCCCGTCAAGTAGTGATCGGCGCCCAGACCCTCCTTAGCGATGGCCACCGCTTTCTGGGTCGCCTCGATGGACTTCGCCGTCTCGCCGCGCCGGTCGTACAGGTCGCCCAGATGGGCCTCGGTACTCGCCAGACGCTCGTTGTACTCACCGAAGACTGTGCGCTCGATCTCGAGCGCTTCCTTCAACAGCTGCTCGGCCTCAACGTATTCGCCCCGCTGCGTGAGGATGTAGCCGAGGTTGCCCAGCGCCACCGCATGGTCGGGGTAGTTGCGGCTGACCGTCCCGCGAAAGATTTCGATCGCCTCCCGCTCGTAGTGCTCGGCGGCGGCGAAATCGTCCATCCAGGAGGCTGCGGAAGCGAGTCCGCTGAGTGTAACGGCGACCGATAGGTGCTGCTCTCCCAGAAGGCTGCGGTAAATCGCGAGCGCCTCCTCGAACAGCTTGCGGGACCGCTCGGGATCGCTCTTGGCGCTCAGCTCGAACTGTGCATATTGGACCAGGATGTCGGCCGTGGCCGTCGAGGTGCCCTGGTCGCCCTTGCGCGAGAGCTCGAGCGATTGCTTCAAGTACGCTTCCGCCGAGACGAGGTGCCCACCGTCGGTGAGCGCGCGCGCCAGGTTCGCGAGGGCGGAGGCGGTGCGGCGGTTGTCGACGGGGCGCTCATCTCGGCGGATGGCGACGGATTGCTCGAACAGTGGTATTGCGCGATCGCTCAACCCTTGACGGCGGTAGGCCAGGCCGATGCTCTCGAGGAGTTGCGCCCGCACTTCCGGTTGTAGGCTCATGTTGCCCAGGATCTTGGCCGCGCCCCGGTCCAACAGATCCTTCGCCGTGGCTTCGTGACCCTGCGCCGTGAATGGGTCGGCCTGCGAGAACACATCCACCAGAAAAGAGCTGACCTGCTGCGCGCGGTCCCGTTCTTGCGCCGTCTGGTCGCGCGCCAGCTCGATGCGGTGGTTCTGCCAGAGAGTGACGCCGGCGATGAGTGCGAGGGTGAGGAATGCGGCGGCGACGGCCGATACGGGAAGCAGGTGGCGCCGCATGAACTTCGCGGTGTTGTAGCGCCAGTCGCCCTGACGGGCAAGCACGGGTTTACCGAGCAGGTGCCGTGTGATGTCGTCGGCTAGAGCCTCGACCGACGGGTAACGGCGATCCGGTTCCTTGCGCATGGCCATGGCGACGATCGCGTCCAGATCGCCGGCCAGGCGTGCCCGGAGACGTAGCGGCGAGAGCCCGCGGCGGTCCGACAGTCGGCTGCGATCCGCGTCCGTTTCCGCCCCAATCTTGGCGAGCACGATCTGGCTCGGCCGCATCGGATCGTCCATGCAGATCGCGCGCTCGAGCTGCAGCTGGCTATAGCTCATGAGCCGGTAGGGCGAACGCCCGGTCAGCAACTGATAGAGCAGCACGCCGAGCGCATAAGTATCGGTGGCGGTGGTAATGGAGCGGCCGAGCACTTGCTCCGGCGCGGCGTTTTCCGGCGTGAGGATGCGCTCCTGCAACCGGGTCACCGGCAGCGTGTGCCGCAAGCTCTCCGGTGCCAGCAGTTTGGCGATACCGAAGTCGAGAAGCTTGGGCGTACCCTCGCTCGTTACCAGGATGTTCGCCGCCTTGATATCGCGGTGCACGACGAGGTTGCGATGCGCGTATTGCACCGCCGCGCAGACTTGCACGAACAGCTCGAGACGCTCGCGAATGAACAGTGTTCGGCTGTCGCAGTAGGCGTCGATCGACTCGCCATCGACATGCTCCATCACGAGATACGGCGTGCCGTCCTCCAGGTCGCCGCTGTCGATCAGGCGTGCGATGCAGGGATGGGCGAGGGTCGCCAGGATGTGACGCTCGCTGTGCAGGCGGCTGCGCAGCCTGGGGTGCAGGGCGGCGTGGTGAAGCACCTTGATGGCCACCGTTTGCTCGTATTTGGCATCGTCGCGCTCGCCGCGATAGACGGTGCTCATCCCCCCGTGACCCAGGATGGACACGATCCGGTAGTTGCCGACCCTTGCCCCGACGAGGCGGTCCTGGTGCTCGACCAGCAGCGACTCCGCCGCTTCGCTGATCGCGTCCATCAGCGGGTCTTCGGTCCTCTGATCCGAGGCCAGCAGCGACTCGACCGAATGCAGCAACTCCTCATCGCCCCCGCAAGCGCTTGCCAGGCGCTGGGCGCGCTCGGTCGGCGCGATGTCGATGACCTTGTCGAACAACGACTGAATTTGCTGCCAGCGAGCCCGCGGAATCACGATGGAGGGTATCCTGCGATTTCGTGTAGAAGCCACGCGCGGGCAAGTCGGATGTCGCGGTGTACGGTTGCGGCCGAGGCACCGCTTTCGGCGGCGATCTGATCGTAGGTCAAGCCGCCGAAGTAATACAGCTCGATGACTTGAGCGAGGCGCGGCTCCATTTGCTGCAAGCTTTCGAGAGCATCGTCGAGGGTAATGACGTCAAACCCCCCCACATGCGGTACCGAGTCTTGCTCGACCAGGTCGTGCGGCGCCCGTTTCGCGCGCCCGCGGGACTTCGCATGGTCGACCAGCACTCGCCGCATGAGGCGGGACGCGAGGGCAAAAAAATGAGCGCGGTCCTGCAGCGCGACGTTCCCCTGGATGAGCCGCAGAAACGCTTCGTGAACCACCGCCGTCGCCTGCAGGGTGTGGCCGCCACGCTCCGCCCGCATGTAATTTCGCGCGAGGCGCCGAAGCTCGTCATAGACGAGTGGCGTCAGCCGCGCCAGGGCTTGGGGATTGCCGTCACGCCAATCTGTCAGCAGTTGCGTGAAGTTCGCCGGCACTTGCATCGCAGGTCTCTCATCGCCGCCAAAACAACCATGCTTCGCGTCTGGGGCCTACCACCGCCTGCACGCCAAAATTATCGCACTGCAACATGAGGGAATTTCCCCGTGAATGTCGCTTTATTTGTAGGCAGTCCTGTCGGCTGCCTAGTTTGTTCATGTGTCAACCAAAGTCCGGGAGATCGAGTATGAAGACCAGTCTAATCGCTTTGCTTACCTGTTGCGCAGTGTCCAGTGCCGCTTTTGCCTATCAAAACAATCAGAACGGGGGGCAAACCGCTCGTCCGGACGGCGCGGGCATGGGCACTTCGCACTTTGTGATGAACGATGATCCGGGTATCAACCCGCCCAAGGTGATGGACGATCCCGGCATCAACCCGCCCAAGGTGATGGACGACCCGGGTATCAACCCGCCCAAGGTGATGGACGACCCGGGTATCAACCCGCCCAAGGTGATGGACGACCCGGGTATCAACCCGCCGAAGGTGATGGATGACCCGGGTATCCGCCGAAGGTGATACAACCCGCCCAAGGTGATGGACGATCCCGGGCATCAACCCGCCCAAGCGGCACTGAGAAACGAGGTCATCATGCACCATGGCAAAATGATGCTGACGGCAATGGCGGTGTTCGCCATTGGGGCGGCGTTCGCCGCGCAACCAATCTCGAGCCGTGATCGATTGCAGGCGGAGGCGCGACAGCCCGCCACCTGGACGCCGGGAACGAACGGCGTGATCGCGGCGTACGAGACGAACGCATTCCCCATGGCACCACCGCGGTAGCCGATTTACGGCCGCCGGCACGTCCGGGGCTTCCTTTTCGAGGAAGCCCCGGCTCGTGTCCGTGCTTTACACTATTCCGTTTAATCAACGGGGATGCACCGTGGCCGAATCGTCGAGCGTGATCGTCATTGCCCATCGCGGAGCCAGCGGGGAGCGGCCGGAACACACCCTCGAAAGCTACCAGCGCGCGATCGAGGAGGGCGCGGACTATATCGAGCCCGATCTCGTCGTGACCCGCGACGGCATCCTCATCGCGCGTCATGAAAACGAGATCGGGGGCACGACCGACGTTGCGCAGCATCCGGAATTTTCCGATCGGCGTCGCACCCAGGTTATCGACGGGGAAACGATGACCGGGTGGTTTACGGAGGACTTCACCCTCGCCGAAATCAAGACGCTGCGCGCGCGCGAGCGTCTGCCGGCATTGCGGCCGGCCAATTGCGCCTACGACGGGCGCTTTACGGTACCGACCTTCGAGGAAATCATGCAATTGGCGCAATCCGCCAATCGCACGCGGCCATCCGGGCGGAAAATAGGGGTATATCCGGAGACCAAGCATCCTGCCCACTTTCAAAGCCTGGGCCTCGCCGAGGAGCGCCCGGTGCTCGACACGCTGGAGCGTTATGGCTACGCCGAGGCGGGATCGCCGGTATTCATCCAATCCTTCGATCCGAACAATCTGCGTCAGCTGCGCGGCATGACCTCGCTGCCGCTGGTGCAGCTCCTCGAATACGAGATCGGTGACATGGCGGCCATTGCGCGATATGCGGACGCCATCGGGATCGCCAAATCGCTCGCGAATCCGGCGTCCGTGGCCGAGGCCCACCGCCATCGCTTGGCGGTGCACGTCTGGACATTTCGCGCCGAGAACCAATTCCTGCCGGACGATCTCAAGAGGGGACGGTCGGCGGCGGCACACGGTGACCTGCGCGCGGAGATCGTCCGCTACTTGGCGCTCGGCATCGAGGGGTTTTTCACCGATTTCCCGGCGATCGGGGTCGCCGTACGCGACGAATGCGGCAAGCTCGGCACCGGGAAACGATCGCGCGGCTAGGGCCGCCCGCTCACATCTCCGCGGTCCACCCCGAGCACCAGCCCGACACGGCAACGAGCTTGCCCGCGAACAGCGTGCATGGGCGGTAGTTGTTGCCGGGCTTGCCCTGAAGCTGCAGGCAGTTGTCGCAATTCGAGCCGGCGACGTACGCCGGATACTTCTTCGTATCCACCTGGCTCGCGTTTTCGACGTAGCCGAGCGCGACGGCCTGCGGATCGTGGACATCGACTTTCACGGCCTCGTCGGCGCGGGCTTCCCGCGGGCAGATCGCCGCGGCCGTAGCCCCGAGCGCGAGCCCCTTGAGCACGCGCCTGCGCGATGAGCGCCTCTGCGCTTCTTGGTCGATGTCGGACATGCGGGTAATATGCAGAAAAAGCACCGAAGAGTCACGCATGCCGATTTGCTATGCTGGCCGCTTTTGGAATCCGCGTGCTCAAAGTCTCCTGGCTCATCCGTATTGCGCAGGTGGCATTCTTCGCCGCGCTCATTTTTACTTTCTATAGCGCCGTGATTCCTCCGAAGCAGGCCGTCCAGCTCGTGCCTTGGGACAAGGCCGAGCATTTCATCGCCTTCTACGCCCTGACGGGACTCGCGGTGGCCGCCTTCCCGCGCCGCAATCTCTTCGTGGTTGCGGCGCTGCTGTCGGCATTCGGCGCGTTTATCGAGTTCGTGCAGGGCCTGGCGATCGTGCATCGGGATCGGGACTTCTGGGATTGGGTCGCCGACACCCTGGCGATTTGCGCGGCGCTCGCCCCCATGATCCTCGTGTGGTGGCGGCGCGTCGTGCGCTCGGGTCAAAAGAACATCGACATGTAGACCTGGAAGACGGTGGCATTGAAGTTGTAGAGCGGCTCGGTGCCCGGCGGATATTGCGGCAGACCGTAATCTTTGATGTTGCGGAAGTCCTGATAGCGGAAATTGATGCGCTCCGCATCGAAGGTGACGGTCGCGCGCTTGAAGATCTTCCATCCATTCGGCAGGAACGCGTACGTCGCCTTGGCGCCGATGGTGTAATTGTCCTGCGCCGCCAGATCCTGATCGCGTCCCTCGAATTCGAATTCGCCGGCCTCTTGGAACAGGTCGGAGTAGAAATTGGCGTGATTCTGGGTGTAGTAGCGGAATCGTCCTTCCAGAATCCAGATATTGCTGATCGGGTGCGTGTAGTCGATCTCGAAGGTCTTGCCGACGATGTCCCAGGTGTCGCGAAAATACCGGAACGATCCGGTGATCGCCGCCCGGTAGGGCAGGAAGTATTTGGCCTCGGTCTGAACCGCCGTGCTGGTGCGCGTGTCCGGATAGACCTGGCTGGCGAGCGAATAGCCTTTCGGCGTGCCGGCGTCGAGATACCGGATGGAGCGATACGGATTGGCGAGATCACCCTGGTCCGTGATCACGTTGAAGTTCACGCCCGCAATCAGGTTTTTGGTGAGAATCTGCGACAGGTCGATGTCGTAGCTGCGGCTCGATGCGTACCCAAGCCATGCGATGATGGGTACGAACGCCGTGCCGTTGTTCTCGCCGACTTTGTCGGTCGTGTTGGCAAACGCGAGCGACAAGGTGGTCAGGTCGCCGAACATGTCCTGCTTCATCGCGATGCTGCGCGTGTCGGAGCGGTAATCGCGCTCCACGCTGGACACGTACGAGGCGGTGTAGGTGGTCTTGTCGTGCACGAACTCGGCGGTGATGCTCTTCTGGATGCGCTCGTCCTTGATCTGACTCGCCTGGCTCAGCACGTCGATGGACGCGCCGCTCACCTTGTCGACGAAGTAGTTGCCCTCGAGTGCAAAATTCTCGGTGAATTTCTTGCGCACCAGCGCCGACTCGCCGGTGATGTCCATCCCGCCGCCGCTGTATTTCGAATAGAAGAGATCTGCGCGGTCGTCCGGGAGGACGTCCGCGCAGGTGGCTCGGATGAGGAGCAATGCCGCAACTGCCGCGACTCGCCCGAAGATGCGGTGCGCGGACGATAATTTCATCAATTGCAACCGCAGCCCCCGCCCGCGCTGCCGCTCGCGCCGCGCGAGCCTTCACGGGATTCCCGGATGTGATCCAGGTAGCCCGAGGAGATCGCGTCCCGGTCCCATGCCATGATGGGATCGGCAAGCCGGTCGCGCTCGTAGGGTTTGACCCAAGGCTGGATGTTGCTGCAGGCCGCCGTCATCAGCACGGCGCCCGCCATCAGCAATGCGAGCAGGCCTCGCACGGTCTACTCCCGGATGAGCTGACGAATACGATCTTGATAATCGTTCTCGTCGCCCGGACGGTAACCGCGGTGGATGTAGCGGATCTCGCCTTTGCGGTCGATGATCACCGAGCTCGGCATCTCATCGACGTGGTACGCCTTGCTCACCTGATTGGCCGGATCGAGCAGCACGGGGAAGCTCACGGGCTTGCGCGCCAGCAGCTCCTTCACGGGCGGCGCCTCTTTGTCGACGTTCACACCGATCAAGGTGAAGCCGGCCGGCTTGTACTTCTTGTACATCTGGTCGAGCAGCGGCATCTCCTGTTGACAGGGTCCGCACCAGGTCGCCCAGAAGTTCACCATCACGACCTGTCCCTTGTACTGGCTCAGGGTCGCCTGACCGCCATCGAGCGCCGTCAGCGTGAACGCGGGAGCGGGACCGCTCGCGTCGGCCGCGAAGGCGGCGGAAGCGATGACGATGGCCGCCATCGCGCAGCGTCTCAAAATCCTTAACCTGCTATGCATGGTATCTCCTAGTGATTCGGCAAAAACTTCAGAAAAACGTCGTGATGCTCAGCGTCCCTTCGATGTTGTTCACGTTCTTGTCGACTCCGAAAAGGTTGTCCTCGAACACGTGATCGCGAACGTCCAGGTGCAGCGCCAGCCAATCGGTGACCAAGATGCGCGTCCCCACCCCGAAATTGATCGCGAACTGATCCTGATTGGCGAACTTCACATCCCCAATGCCGACGACGGCATACAACGCCGTATTGAAGGCACGGCCACGGCCGAGAAACACCTCGCCGGGCAGTACGTTGTAGCCGACGTCGAGGTCGTAGTAAGTGAAGTGCCTCCCAGAGTTGCTCAGCACCGTAATGGCGGGAAATGTCTCCTCCAGACTGCTCTGGCCGGCTTTCGAGCGGGCGAGGAATCCCTCGAGAAAGAAGTCCTCCGTCACGTGGTACGCCGCGCGCACGCCATAGACCGGATTGACTCCGAAGTCCTGGATGCTGAGCGCGCCAAAATAGGCGCCCACCTCGATATCCTTCGCCTTGATGTGCGGGGTCTTGACCACACGCCGGGTGACTTGAGGCTCGACAATGGTCGGCTCGGCCCCGGTATCCTCCACCGTGACCTGCTGCGGATGCTTGTCGCCGCGGTGGAACCACCCGCAGCCCGACAGCAGCGCGGCCCCTAGAAGAATACAGCGAAGGCGACTTTCCATTCTTCCAGGTCCTCGTAGACGTTCAAGTTGTTGAAGACGACGTAATGGCGCCAATCGGCGCGCCACATGAAGCGCCGCGTGATGAACCCGCGTGCTCCGAGCGACACGTAGGCCATTTCATTGCTGCTCTCGAGGGGCGCGGGCGGCACCTTATCCACGATGTGCTGATAGCCTCCGCCGAGTCCGGCGGTCGGCGAGAGCCACTTCCATTCGGGAATGAAGGTGTGCCGCAGCCCGATGGTCGCGACCACGCGGTTATCGAGGGTACCGAGGGCCTGCTGCAGGACCGCCTCGGCGTCGATGCTCTCGGTGATGCTGTAATCCACATATCCGGTAACCAAGTTCTGCCGGTTGTAGACCCCATAGCCCGCGCCCACTTCCCAGCGATGGCTCGCAAAGTCCGGATACGGCGGAATGGGCGCGGGCTCGCCGTCGGCCAGTTTGGTGATCGCCAGGTCCGCGCGGCGCGCCCATCCCTCGGCCCCGTGCGGCGCGCGGACCTTGTACCAGTCCGTGCGGCTGTAGAGCACCGTGACGAGCTCGTCCCTGCCGACCACGTAGATCACCGGGTAGCCGCGGCCGGGTCCCGAGTGCATCTCGAGATAGGGCGCGGTCACCACCAACTGCAGCAGAGGTCGTTTCGCGGCCTGTGCGACACCCAGATGTAACGTCTGCAGTAGCAGAATCAGCCCGAGCAGACGCCTCATCAGTTCATATCGCCGATACGTCAGTTCGCGACCGGAGCGACGAACGGATCGTTATAGAACTGGCCACCGATGTCCAACCATTCCGATACCAAACGCAACTCCCCGGTCGTCAAGAATCCCGTGTGATCGAGCACGGGATCATGAAAGCTCCCATCGAACATCCGCAAGAACGAAGCCGACGCTCCCGCATCCCCTGCGGCCATCGGCGCCGCGAGCATCACGGGCACTTGCGTCGGCGGCGGGCCGGGGTTCGTGACCGTCAAGTCTTGCAGCGTGCCCATATTAAGCGTCAATTCGTCGTGTTGGAACAGCAGATCCGTATAAGAAGTCACGACGGTGATGTCGGCCGATGAGGGACCGCCGGTCAAATCAACCTGGCCCGCCGGCACTTGAATCTTATTTTGAAGGTTCAGCTCATTGTGACAGTTGGTGCACGTCACGGATGTGTTGGGCACACCGTTGACGGTCGCGACGCGCGAGGCGTTGCTCCACAAGTTCTGAATGAAGAGCTGCGTCGGATTGGAGGCCGGATTCGCATAATGGATGGTGATGCGGCACTGGGCGCTCCAGGGAATGCAGTTGCCGAGGACCATGGGCGGCGAGCTCGGAATGCCCGCCGTGCCGCTGTAGGTATAGGAGAAGGCGGCGTCCGGCTGCGGCGTCGTCACGCCGGTCGTCCAGACATTCGCATAGATGACGTCGGTCGTCATGAGCTGCGAGCACGGCGCGAAGGGGCTGCCGTTCTCGCAGCTGATGCGCTCGAGCGTCTGCGCCATGGTCTCGCCCTGATTCGCGAACAGCGAGCTGCTCGTCCCCGGGAACGGGGCGCCGGTGGTCGGCGCGCCCTTGTTGACCGGCACCGTGAGGCCCGCGCGGCCGTGCGAAGGCGTGGTGAGGTTGCCCGAGGTGTGGCAGCCGGTGCACGTCTTGGTCTCACCGGGCTGCACCTGCATCCAGCTCGTGTGCCGGGTGGTGATGCGCCGGGCATTCGCATCCAGCACATCGATGGTGAACGGCACCTGCGCCGGCACCTGGATGCGTACCGAGCCGTCGGGCTGCACGGGGGCATAGCCCAGGATTTCCCGCATGCCCATGCCGGCGGGTCCGAAGGCCGATTGGCTGATCTTGCGTACGGTCTTCGGCGGAATTTCGACCGCCTTCTCGATGCGCACGAAGCGCGCCGGCCGCGTGTAGAAGCTCGCCTGCATGGGATTCGCCTGCGTGGCGATGTCCGGCTTCGCGGTGTCCACGCCGTCGAAATCGTAGACGCTGGCGATGTCGAGTATGCCGACGCCGTTGTTCACCAGCGTTTGCTGGGCCGCGTTGGCGGGGGTTGCGTCGGGGATGAAGGTCGGCACCGGTGTACGTGCCTGCAGGACGACCGGCTCGACGATCTCGGTGCCCTGCTCGGCGGAGAGCAGCGGCATCAGGGTGCCGGCATCGAAATCGTAGACCCAGACGGTGTACTGCGGCGGTGAGAGGGTCAGGCCGGTGGCCGGGGCGCCGGTGGCCGTGATGTTGGTGCTGCTGCATACCTGGGTGCTGCCGTCCGCGGCGGTCAGGAGGCAGGGCGCCCAGCTCACCAGGATGCGGTTGGTGCCGTCATAGAGCGGGTACATGGAATAAAAGCGTCCGCCGGGCGAGGGCAGGTTCGAATCCGTGGTCACGCCCAAGGAAGTCGCCGAGCTCTGCCCGGGTCCCTTGGCCGTGCCCGTCGCGGAGCTCTGCTGGTTGATTTCGACGAACTGGGCGGCATCGATGAGCAGGATGTCGCCGCCGAGCTGGGTGCCGGTGAAGGGCCGCGCGATCGCGAGCAGCTTGCCGTCCGCGCGCTGCCGCACATTGAGGAACTGGATGGCGGTGTTCGTGCCCGGGACGACCGACGCCCCGGTCATGTGGCTGTTGGCCCCGTAATAGAGCTGCGCCCCGGTGCCGTCGGGGTTGCTGGCGTACAGGCTGATCTCGCCGCCGTTCTCCATGTCCCAGCGCGAATAGACGATCTGTCCGTTGGCGAGCACCGAGGGCCCGAAGTCGTGATTGGTGTTGAAGCTGATCTGATGCATGCCCGTGCCGTCGGCGTTCATCACGTGCAGCAGGAAGATCGCCTGCTGCTGGTCGTCGGTGACGGCCTGGTACTGCGGCCGGCCTTCATCGAGGAGAATGGCCTGCGTGGCGAGCTGCCGCGTCGAGGCGAACACGATGCGTCCGTCGGGGAGGAAATGGGCGCCGACGTCATGACCTGCGGTGATGTCATCGTTCGTCAGCTGCGTCACCGCCTTGCTGGCCGCGTCATATTGATAGATATGCCAGTTGGGCTGCTTGGGGTCATCGTTCTTGAGCGTCGGGTCGAGCGGCATGCGCAGCGAGAAGATGACCTTCGAGCCATCCGGCGAGACATCGAGATCGCGGACCGCGCCATTACCATTGGTGATCGGGAAGGTCACGTTGACCTCGGGGCTCGCGGCGCTCGCCGTGGCGCGGATGTACAGATCGCTCCCGGTAATCGAGGTGATGAGGTCACGCACATCGATGTCCGCGCCCGTGGCGGCCTTGTCCTGCTTGTTGGTGTTCGCCATGAGCACGGGCTGCTTGACGTAGGCCATGGGATAATTGGTGACACCGGGCGTCAACGCCTGTCCACCGGCGAGACCGGGCGCATTGCCGGTCGGCGCGCTGTTGCACCCGATGAGAAGAGCAAGGGGAAGGGCGGCCACGGTCAATCTGAACGAAGCGTGACGAGCTTCACGAAGGCACTTGATGTTCATATTCGGCTTCCTACTGTTCTGGTCCGAGGACCAATTCCATGGCGCGCGCCGAATCATTGAACTTAATGATTTCATACGTGCATCTTCGTTCGATGCGCGCGCCTAATCTGTTAACGCACTCACAGAAGAACTTCGACATATCCGGTTCCCTGCGCATACCGGGCAGATTCTTACAAACTGGACCGCAGAATAAGGGTGCGTAGTCGGCGGTCGGTACTGTCGCGAAACACCGACGTCGTTACGGTGAGACATTCTAAGTTCAGGATTTCGGTGGTTAGATTGGCGCCCAGGTCCAAACCACAACTCGCTTGAGTGGATGTGAACATGAACGGGATGGAGAAACCAATGAGGCAGTTCATAGGCCGCGCGCAGATGCCGCGGGTCGTAAAGGTTGTGCTGAAGGCAACGGCGTGTGCCAGTGCGCTCGCGTTGCTGAGCACCGGCGCGCAGGCGCAGGCAGTGAACGCCAACCAAGCGACACGCATGTACAACCGTATCGCCGGCGTCCCGCCGTCATCGCAACAACTCTCGCAGATGCTCGCGGCGACCAGCCCCGTGCAGGCTGCGCTGGTTGCAACGAATGATCCGAAGTTCTTGGACGACACCATCCGCAACATGGCGGCGCCGTGGACCAACCGCGATCAGTCGGTGTTCGTCCCCTTGAACGACTACACCGCGACGGTGGTCGGCATGGTGCGCGACAATGTGCCGTTCAACACCATCCTGAGCGCCGACATCATCTATACGGCGACCTCCGCCGCGATGTCGCAGTACAGCCTGCCGGCGTACTCGATCAACAACAACAATCTCTACGCCGCCATGGATGCGGCGAATGTCGACCTGAGCACCGCGCTCCAGCAGAACACGCAGTCCTCGGTCACCGGACTGCCCGCCACCGCGACCGCGGGCGTGATCACCACCCGGGGCGCCGCCAGCGCGTTCTTCGTGAACGGCACCAACCGGGCGATGTTCCGGTTCACGATGATCAATCATCTGTGCAACGACCTGCCCACGGTGATGGACACGACCCGTCCGCCGGATCGCATCCGCCAGGATGTCACGCGCAGCCCGGGCGGCGTGAGCACGCTGTTCCTGACCAACTGCATCGGCTGTCACAGCGGCATGGATCCGATGGCGCAAGCCTTCGCCTACTACAACTTCTCGTACCCGGCGAGCGAGATCGGCGCGACCGCGTGGCCGATCGGAAACATCGTGTACACGCCGGGAGCGACCCAGCCGAAGTACCACATCAACAACACGAACTTCCCGCAGGGCTTCAACACCCCCGACGACAGCTGGAATAACCGCTGGCGGACCGGACCCAACCAGGTGCTCGGATGGAGCGCTTCGTTGCCGGGTGCCGGCAACGGCGCGAAGTCCCTGGGCACGGAGCTCGAGAGCAGCCAGGCGTTCGCGAGCTGCCAGGTGACCCGCGTGTTCAAGATGGTCTGCTTCCGTGCACCGGCGACGAGCAACGTTGCGAGCGTCGGTACCGGTGGGAGCACGACCAGCGATGCGGCGCAAATTCAGTCGATGATTACCTCGTTCCAATCGAACGGTTACTCGTTGCGGCAGGTGTTCGCTGAAGCCGCTGCTTACTGCATGGGAAATTGATCATGAAAGCCACACGCATACTCGGCCTGATCACTCTCGTAGCCTCGCTCGGCCTCGCCGCTTGCGGCGGGGGCGGTGCCGGCGACTCCGCCTTGCCGGTCGGCGCTCCGACCAGCAGCGTCAACGCCTACACCGGTCCTGCGCCCGCGACGGCGGACGTGCAGGCCTTCGAGGTCAACCTGTGGAACAACATCCGCGGCCAGAACCGCTGCGGCCAGTGCCACAACGCGACCACTCCCGCGCAGATGCCGAATTTCGCCCGCAGCGACAATGTGAACCTCGCGTATGCGCAGGCGAACACCGTCGTGAACCTCGCGCAGCCCTCGACCTCCATGATGGTGGTGAAGGTGAGCGGCGGTCACAACTGCTGGCTCGCCGATCCGAGCGCCTGCGGCCAGATCTTGACGACCTGGATCAGCAACTGGGCGAACGCGACCGGCTCGAGCTCCGCCACGAGCGTTGCGCTCGTGGCGCCGCCCAGTCAGACGGTCGGCCAGAGCTTGAACCTGCCGTCGGGCGCACAGGGTGCCTCTGATTATCAGAGCACCATCTACACGCTGACCTGGGGTACGTCGGGTTCGTCCCCGCCCAGCGGACATTGCGTGAAATGCCATTCGTCGACGGCCGACCCGACGAACGCACAGCAGCCCTACTTCGCGGATCCGAACATAACGACCGCGTATCAGGCTGCGATCCCGAAGATCGATTTCACGGGATGCGTACCGCAGAATTCGCCGACCTTCGCGAAGACCTGCGGCGTGAACTCGCGCTTCTATCAGCGTCTCGCGATCGACCAGCACAACTGCTGGGACGTCTGCGCGACCGATGCGGCTGCGATGCTCGCGGAGATCCAGGCTTTCGCCAACATGCTCACCCCGAGCAACCTCGACCCGAGCCTGGTCGTCAGCAAGGCGCTCTCGCTCACGCAGGGCACCATCGCGAGCGGTGCGAACCGCTACGACGCCGATACGGTCGCGAAATACATGTTCTCGGAAGGCACGGGCTACACCGCGTATGACACCAGCGGTATCGACCCGGCCGCGGACCTCACCATCACCGGCGATGTGACATGGGCCGGCGGCTGGGGCGTGCAAGTCGGCGCCGGCGGCAAGCTGCAGGCGACGGTGCAGGCGAGCTCGAAGCTCTACACGCTCCTGCAGGCGACCGGTGAATTCTCCATCGAGGCCTGGGTTGCTCCGGCGCTCGTGGCGGTCAACAACTCCTACATGGTCAGCTACTCGGGCGGCAGCACCCTGCGCAACTTCACGCTCGGGCAGACCAACCAAGACTACGACTTCATGATGCGCGGCTCGAACTCGGATCTGAACGGCATGCCCCAGCTCCAGACGCCGGATACGGCCATGGCGCTGCAGGCCGCCCTGCAGCACGTGGTGCTCACCTACGATCCGGTGAACGGGCGGCAGATCTTCGTGAACGGCGTCAACATGAACGTGCCCGACCCGCAGAAGGGCGGCACCATATCGAACTGGGACTCGACCTTCGCCCTGGTTCTCGGCAACGAGGTCTCCGGCCAGGATTCCTGGCAGGGCCTCATCAAGTTCGTCGCAATCCATCAGCGCGCGCTCACCGCCGCGCAGGTGCTGCAGAACTACAATGCCGGCGTGGGCCAGCGCTACTACCTGCTGTTCAACGTCTCGGGCGTGCCCGGTGTGAACGTCAGCCAGGCGTACATCATGTTCACGGTCAGCCAGTACGATAGCTACAGCTACCTGTTCTATCAGCCGACCTTCATCTCGCTCGATCCGACCGCGAAACCGACGAGCATTCCGCTCTCCGGCATGCGCATCGGCATCAACGGCACCATCCCGCTGGTGGGACAGGCGTACATCCCGCTGAACACCACCATCACGGCGGCGAACTACACCGCTCAAGGCGAGGTGCTGTCGCAGGTGGGCACGGTGATCGGGCTCGAGAACGGTCCGCTGACGGATCAGTTCTTCCTGCAGTTCGACCTGCTCGGCACCCAGAAGGACGTGATCGTCGAGGCGACTCCGCCGCCGGCGACGCTTGCCCTGGGGCCGCCCATGGCCGATGTCGGTGTACGCAGCTTCGCGCAGGTGAGCTCCACCTTCTCGCGGCTCACGGGTGTGCCGACCACGAACACCTCGGTGGTCTCCACTTATCAGAACGTGCAGCAGCAGCTGCCCGCCATCAACACCCTCGAGGCGTACTCCTCGGCGAACCAGGTGGGCGTCGCCCAGCTCGCCGTGCAGTACTGCGCGCAGGTGATGGCGAGCCCCGCGCTGCAGACCGCGATGTTCCCCGGCGTCAACTTCAGCAATCCGAACCTGCTGCCCGGGTCCGCCTCATCGATCACGGGACCGCTGTCGCAACTCGCGGTCGGCGGCGGGGGCCTGGCGAGCCAGCCGGCCGCATCGACGGTGTCGACTGAGCTCAACAATCTCATCGGCATCCTGTGCAGCGGCAGCGCACCCTGCAACAACACAGCTCGTGTCAACGCGGTGACAGTTGCCGCCTGCGCGGCGGCACTCGGCAATGCCGACGTGTTGATCGATTAACCAGTAGAGGAACGGAAGAGGTTTCATCATATGCGTATGCGTAATGTCCCCAAGCACCGCAAGGTCCCGAAGGGTCTGGGTCTGAGAGAGCCGCTCCGACACCCCGATCATCCGCGGCCGACGACGCGCCGCCAGTTCATCGCCCAGGGCTTCATGGCGGGCGGGGCTTCGGTGGTGCTCCCCTCTCTGGCGGGTCTCCTCGCCAATCCGCGCATCGCGCATGCGCAGCTGGCGGGAGATATTCAGAATGCGGTAACCGCCTGCGGCATCACGGCCGGTTCGGGCATGGTCCCCTTCATCTGCTTCGACCTCTCGGGCGGCAGCAACATCGCAGGCTCGAACGTGCTGGTCGGCGGCCCCAACGGGCAGCTCGACTTCCTGAGCGTCGCGGGCTACAGCAAGCTCGGTTTGCCGGGCTCGATGGTGCCGAACAGCAGCACCACGAGCTTCGTCGACTCGAGTCTCGGGCTGCGCTATCACTCGGACAGCGGGCAGCTGCGTGGAATCAAGACGCGGTTCAAGAACACTGCGGCCATGGCCAACGTGACGGGAACGATCATTCCCGCGCTGTCGCAGAACGATACCAACACCAACCCGCATAACCCGATGTACGGCATCTGGCAGGCGGGCGCCCGCGGCGCGCTGCTCGATCTCATCGGCAACGACAGCTCCCAGTCGGGCGGCAACTCCATGGCGCCTCCGGGCATGGTGAACATCGTCGCGCAGCCGACCAAGATCGCGAACGGCACCGACACATCGGGGCTCGTGAGCACCGGCCAGCTCAGCACCTTGCTGCCGAGCGCCTCGGACGTCACCAACGTGCTCGAATCGATGAAGCGGATCAGCGACGCGAAGACCGGTACCAGCGTGCCGGGCCAAGTTTCGAATCCCACGATCAATGCGTACGCGAGCACGGCGGCGCAGAACGCCGCCATGAACATCCAGGCCTGCGCCTATACGAAATCGGCCTACCTGCTGAACCGCTATCCCAGCCCGTCAGCGGTCGATCCGGATGTCGATCCGGCGATCGTGGGAACGAGCGGGATATTCCAGACCGCCGAGTATCAATCGAACGGCGATTTCCAGAAGACCGCCGCGGTGATGAAGCTCGTGATCAACGGCGACGCGGCGGCCGGCACGATCCAGCTCGACGGCTTCGACTATCACACCGGCGACCGCGCCACCGGCGAGACGCGCGATTTCAATGCGGGCCAGTGTATCGGGGCGGTGCTGCAGTATGCGGCCATCCAGCAAAAGCCCGTCATGATCTACATCTTCAGCGACGGCTCGCTCGCGAGCGACGGCACGATCGATGACTCCGTCGCGGGACGCGGCAAGGGCGTATGGACCGCGGACAACCAGAACGTCGCGGCGACGTACTTCCTGCTCTATGACCCGAAAGCGCGGCCGACGCCCTTCCAGAGCAGCATCGAGATGAGCCTGCAGCTCGGCAACTTCAATGCGGACGGCTCGCAGAATACGACCGCGACTCCCGCCGGCAACAACGTGCCGAACCTCGTGCAGATGGTGGTGCTCAACTACATGGCCTTGCACGGCACCTCGGCGGTCGCGAACTGGCCGAACCTGTGGCCGACCAATCCCACCAACAACACGCTCGGCGCGGGCGCCTCCACGCTCGATCCATTGATCATGTGGAATCCGCTCGCGAGCCTCGTGAACGGCAAAGTGCCGGGTTGATCGACAAGATATGTCCCGGTCTGGCCAGAGCGCCGGACCGGGACGTATCGATCGAGATCATTTCTTTCGATCGAGACACCGCGCCCGTCCGTCGCATGCGATGGTCGCGAGACGCTGCCCCGAGCCTCGGCCTCGTCGAGCGCGCGGGCGGCGTGGCGACTTTTCGTGAATGTGCGCCACGTCATACTCGATCCGCTCAAAGCAAAGCTCCGCGCGTTGACACTGCGGCTCGCAGTATGCGATTTTGCATAAGGTCTGATCAGGGCAAACTCGTTGAAAGGCGAGGGCGCAAAGCTTCCGGTCTACAGGGTTGTTCCCTTCGAACTTGAACCTAGGACAGCGGGGTTACCAGCGTGATTGAAATGTGGCCGCGGATGCGCGCCGACGCGGATCAAAACAGCTCGAGTGCGGCGTGTTGAGGGCATTCGCCGGCAAGTTGGCGCTGGTCGCGAGCCTCATCGTCGTCTCGGCGAGCAGCTCGCTTGCGGACATACCCACGATGGTGGGCAAGGACGCGCCGGATTTCGTGCTGAAGTCCCTGGATGGAACGAATCTGCGTCTCTCGGAGTTTCGAGGCCAGGTCGTTCTGCTCAACTTCTGGGCGCGCTGGGCCAATGACTCGCGACGCGAGATGCCGGCGCTCAACCGGATCAACATCACCTACGCGCGCGCGGGGCTGGTGGTGCTCGGGATATCCGTCGATGACGATCTGCGGCGTGCACAGGAATTTGCCGATTCGATGAAGGTCTCTTATCCGGTGATGCTCGATACCGGCTCGCAGATCTGGCCGGGATTACGAGCTCGGCCGGTTGCCCATGACCATTCTGGTCGATCGCTCCGGTGTGGTGCGCTATTCCCATCTCGGGTACAAGCGTGGCGACGATCGCCTGTACCTCGATCACATACGCGAGTTGCTTCGCGAGTAAGGTTGGCTATGAATTGCAAGTCTCGATCAGTGTCCATCTTCGCGGCAGCCTTGTGGCTTGCGTGCATCTGTGGCGCGATGCCTGCAGCCGCGGCGCGCGTCGATGCAGCACCGGCCCGCCGCCCAGGCGCCGGCCGCCGCCTGCCGACCGCCGCCGCGTCCGCCGAGCCCGCGGCGAGCGCGCCCCCGACGGGTGCGCCGCCCGCCGGTGCTCCGACAGCCGGTGCGCCGCCGGCCGGCGATGCGGCTCCGCCGCGCCGATGCCGCCGCCCCCGCCGGCGGCTCCTGAATCGAGCGACTTCAAGACGCTCGATCAGGAAGTCCAGAGCATGAAAAAGGACGTCATCGATCTCAACAAGGATCTGTTCGTGCTGGAGGAGGAGCTGCTGTTCCCGGCCAACACCCAGGTCGCCGTCTACGTCTCGATGGACGTGGGCGCTTTTTTCGCGCTCGACTCGGTCACGGTCAAGATCGACAACAAGGAGGTCAAGAATTACCTCTACACGGCGCGCGAGGCCGACGCGCTGCTGAAAGGCGGCGTGCAGCAGATCTATCTGGGCAATCTCAAGGTCGGCAAGCATGAGCTCGTGGCGTTCTTCACCGGCAAGGGCCCGGTGGAGCGCGGTTACCGGCGCGGCGCCACCATCAATTTCAACAAGGGAGTGGGCGCCAAGTATCTCGAGCTGAAGATCACCGACAAGGTCGCGAAACACCAGCCAGAGTTCCTGATCAAAGACTGGGAATGACGACGCGTGTAACGATGCTTCGCTTAAGATCCATGCTGCGGCCGATCGCCCTCGGCGGTCTGCTCCTCGCGCTTCCCATGGCCGTGGGATTCGCGAAGAACCAGAAGCCCGATCCCGACGGGCTGCCGCCCCACGATGTGAAGGACCTCCACTACGGCGATGTCCTCTTCTATTTCTTTCAGGACGATTACTTCGACTCGATCACGCGCCTCCTGGCCGCCCAGCAGCTCGAGCGGCTTCCGCATACCGAAGGCGAGGCCGAGCTTCTTCTCGGGGGGCTCTATCTGTCGCTCGGCGAGCACGTCGAGGCGGGAAAGATTTTCGAGGCTTTGCTCGCCGGCAAGACCTCCGAGGCCGTGCGCAACCGGGCATGGTTCTACCTCGGCAAAGTGTGGTATCAGCGCGGCTACCTCGATGAGTCCGAGCGTGCGCTGCGACAGGTCTCCGACAAGATCCAGCCTCGCATCAGCGCCGAGCGGTACATGCTGCTCGCCCAGCTGAAGCTGCGCGAGGGGCGCTATGACGATGCCATCGCTGCGTTGCAGAGCTGGAAGGGCGCGCCGGATTGGACCGCCTATGCCCAGTTCAACCTGGGGGTCGCCCTGGTCCGCAAGGGCCGTCTGCCCGAGGCGATCGGGTATCTCGACCGCGTGGGCAGGATCGAGACGCGGGACGAGGAGCTCCTCAGCTTGCGCGACAAGGCGAATCTTGCGCTGGGGTTCGCCTACCTTCAGTCGCAACGTCCGGCGGATGCACGCCCCGTTCTCGAGCGCGTGCGGCTCGAGGGGCCGTTCTCCAGCATGGCGCTGCTCGGCGTCGGCTGGGCGGATTCCTCGCTCGGCCAGTTCAAGCGCGCGCTGGTGCCCTGGCTTGCGCTGCGCAAGCGAAATCTCCTCGACGCCGCCGTTCAGGAGGCTTATCTGACGGTGCCCTACGCCTACAACCAGCTCGGCGCGCCGGGGCAGGCCGCCGAGTACTACAGTTCGGCGATCGATTCGTTCGACGCGGAATTCAAGCGGATCGACGAATCCATCGAGCAGATCCGCGACGGCGACCTGCTCGACCGGCTGCTGAAGGAGGACAAGAAGGACACGCTCACCTGGTACTGGCAGCTCAAGACGCTGCCCGACGCACCCGAATCGCGCTACCTGTATCAGCTGCTCGCGCGCAACGAGTTCCAGGAAGGTCTCAAGAATTACCGCGAGCTCAAGTTCATGAGCCGCAATATCGACGACTGGCGTGAGAGCGTCGCTGCCTACGACAACATGCTCGACACCCGCCAGCACGCCTACAACGAGGAGCTGCCGAAAGCCGATGCGGTGATGTCGGCCACCGATCTCGATGCCCTCACCCGCAAGCGTGTCGATTTCGAGTCGCGGATCAATGCGATCGAGAAGTCGAACGACGTGGCCGCCCTCGGGACGCCGGACGAGCAACGCACCTGGGCGCGTCTGAAGCGCATCGAGGACTTCGTGCAGATGCACCCCGACGATCCGGATCTCGCGGAGATGCGGGACAAGGTCCGTCTGATGAAGGGCGTGATGTACTGGCGGCTTTCCGAAAGCTTCAAGGCGCGGCTGTGGAACGAGCGGCGGTCGGTCAAGGAACTCGAGGCCTCGCTCATCGAAACGCAAAAGCGCGCCGTACAAGTTCAGCAGGCCCGCGCAGGCGTTCCGACCAACACGGGGGCGTTTGCCGATCGCGTGGCGGCTACCCGAGCGCGCATGGACGACTTGCAGCTGCGCCTTGCCGCCCTCACGGACAAGCAGGCTCATTATTTGCAGGACCTGGCCGATGGAAGAGCTCAGGCGCCAGAAGCAGCGAATCGAGACGTATCAGGTGCAGGCGCGCTTCGAGCTGGCGGCGATTTACGACAAGACGACGAACAAGCCGGCGAATAAGCCGCAGGCAGCGCCGCCTCCCCGGCCGAGAAGCCCCCTGCCGGCAAGCCCAAGAAAAAGAAGTGGTGGTGGCCGTGGTGATGCGCGCTGCCATCTTGCTATTGCCGTGATCGGCATGCTCTTCTGCTCGGGAGGCGCCCACGCGGCCTCGAGCAAGGAGCCCACCATCAAGGACCTGGAGAAGCAGCAGCAGGTCGATGTCAGCCCCGACCCGCCGCAGGGCGTCGACAGCAACAAGACCATGCAGAGCTACAAGCGCTTTCTCGATCTGAATGCCGGCGATGCGGCGCTGCGCGAAGAGGCCATGCGGCGTCTGGGCGACTTCAATCTAGAGAGCTCGGAGTCGGAGCGCATCGAGCACGAGCTCGCCACCAACGAGGGGCTGCGCGCGACCGAGGCCATCCATCTCTACACGGCGCTGCTCAAGGCTTACCCGAAGTACGAGCGCAACGACTCGGTGCTCTATCAGCTGGCGCGGGCCTACGAGCTCAACGCTCAGCCCGACAAGGCGCTCGCGACGCTCGACCGGCTGGTGGCTTCCTATCCCGGCAGCAAGTACATCGACGAGGCGCAGTTCCGGCGCGGCGAGATCCTGTTCGCGAACAAGATCCTATCCTGCGGCCCAGGCCGCCTACGAGGCGGTCATCAAGTTCGGTCCCACCTCGGGGTTCTACAATCAGAGCCTCTACAAGCACGGCTGGTCGCTCTTCAAGCAGGGCGAAAACGAGCGGAGCCTCGACTCCTTCGGAAACGTACTCGACTCGGTGCTCGTCTCGAAGAAGGATCCCAAAGCACTGATCGAGCTCGAAACGCTGAGCAAGCCCAACCGCGAGCTCGTCGAGGATACGTTTCGTGTGATGTCGATCACCTTCTCCTACCAGGACGGCGCAAAGATCATCGAGGAGTTCGTGAAGCATCGCAAGCAGCAGCGGCCCTATTATTATCTTCTGTATGCGCGGCTCGGCGATCTGTACATGGAGAAGGAACGCTATACGGATGCCGCGGACGTCTATCGCGCCTTCGTCTCGCAGGACCGCAACAACGAGAAGGCGCCGCTCCTCGAGATGCAGGCGATCGAAGCGTATTCGAAGGGCGGCTTTCCCGGATCTCGTCCTCCAGGGAAAGAAGGAGTTCGTCGAGAACTACAGCTACGGCACGGCGTTCTGGCAGGGCCGCACGCCGAAGGGCGAGCCGAAGGTCGTGGAGGTGCTCAAGACGAATTTGAAGGATGTCGCGCAGTATTATCACGCGCAGGCGCAGAAAACCAAGAGCGTCGCCGATTACCAGGAGGCGGCGAAGTGGTACCGCAGCTACCTGACCTCCTTTCCGGACGATCCCGATTCCGCCGTCACTAATTATCTGCTCGCGGACACGTTCTTCGAGAGCAAGCAATATCTCGATGCTGCTCAGCAGTACGAGAACACCGCATATTCGTACGGCTCCCACGCCAAGGCGGCGGATGCGGGCTACGCCGCGCTGGTGTCATACGGCAAGGAAGAGGAAGGGATTATCGGGTGAGGCCAAGGCGAAGATTCATAACCGCGAAATCGACAGCTCACTGCGGTTCGCCCAGGAATTCCCGACGCATCCGGAGAGCGCGCAGGTGCTCACGCGCGCGGCAACGGATCTGTACGCGGCGAAGGACTATCAGCGCGCCACCGCCGCGGCTCAGGTGCTGCTCGCCCGCCAGCCGCCGGTGGATCCGGCGAAGCAGCGCATCGCCTACACGGTGATCGCCAACTCGAACTTCGAGCAGGGCCGCTTCGACAAGGCGGAGGCGGGCTACGCGAGCGCGCAGACCCTGATGGCGGCCAACGATCCGGAGCGCGCGGCGATCGACGAACGTCTTGCGGCCTCGATCTACAAGCAAGGCGAGCAGAAGAGCCAGGCCGGCGATAACGCGGGGGCGGTCGATGACTTCCTGCGCGTCTCGAAGGAAGCGCCCAACTCCAAAGTGCGCGCCAATGCGGACTTCGATGCCGGCGCGCTGCTCATCAAACAGAAGCAATGGGACCGCGCCATCGTCGTGCTCGAGGGGTTCCGGCGCAATTTCCCGCAAAGCTCCTTGCAGCCGGACGTGACGCGTAAGCTCGCCGTGGCGTACACCGAGTCCAACCGGCCGGCCCAGGCCGCGGCCGAATTCGAGCAGATCTCGCTCTCACCGAGCGAGGGCGCGGACGTTCAGCGCGAGGCGACGCTGCAGGCGGCGGATCTTTACGACAAGGCGGGCAATTCGGCCAAGTCCCGGGCGATGCTCGAGGCCTTCGTCAAGCATTTCCCGCAGCCCTTGAATCCCGCCATGGAGGCGCGCAATAAGCTCAGCCAGATCGCCGCGAAGTCCGGCGACATCAGCGCGCGCGATTATTGGCTCAAGGAAATGGTGAATGCCGACCGCTCCGCCGGCACCGCCCGCACCGATCGCAGCAAGGTGCTCGCCGCCAAGGCGACCCTCACGCTGGCCGCGCCGGCGCGTGAGGAATTCGTGCAAATCAAGCTCGTCATCCCGTTGAAGAAATCTCTGGCGGAGAAGCGCAAGGCGATGGAGACTGCGCTCAAGGCGTACTCGCAGGCGGCGGACTACCAGGTCGCGGAGGTGACCACCGCGGCGACCTACGAGAGCGCGGAGCTCTACCGGCAGCTCGGCAAGGATCTCATGAGCTCGGAGCGCCCGAAGAACCTGTCCAAGGACGAGCTCGAGCAATACAACGTGCTGCTCGAGGAGCAGGCGTTTCCATTCGAGGAAAAAGCGATCCAGTTGCACGAGATAAATACGGCGCGCGCCAAGGACGGGACTTACGACGAGTGGGTGCAAAAGAGCTTTGCAGCGCTGGCGCAGCTCAATCCCGGGCGTTACGCGAAGGTGGAGATCGGTGAACAGCAAGTCGAATCGATTCGTTAGCCTGGCGGCGCTCCTGTGCTGGCCGGCTGCCACAGCGCGCCGCCCAAGCCGCGGCCGCAACCCGCGAGGCCTCCACGGCGGCCCCGGCGCCCGCGGGCGCTCCGGCGCTGCGGCGGCCGGACCCGCGACGAAGGCTGCGCCTGCGGGGCTCGGCCGCGGGCGCGGCACCCAAGCCCGCTGTGCCGGCCGCACCCATCCCGGAGCGTGCGGCGCAACAATATGCGCAAGCGCTCGCCATGATGAAAGCGGGCCGCAACACCGACGCCGAGCTCGAATTCAAGCAGCTCGTGCTCGCCTATCCCGACTTCACGGGTCCGCAGGTGAATCTCGGCTTGCTGTATCTACGCTCGTCGCGCTACTCGGATGCCGAGGCGGCTTTCCACGCCGCGCTCGCGCGCAACCCGGACAATGCCGTCGCGAGCGACGAGCTTGGCATTACAGAGCGCAAGCTGGGCAAGTTCGCAGAGGCCGAGGCGGCCTATCAACACACCATCGCGGTGGAACCGAATTACGCGCCGGCCTATCTGAATCTGGGCGTGCTGTACGATCTTTATCTCGCCCAGCCGCAAAAGGCACTCGAGCAATTCGAGCATTACTTGACGCTCGCGGGCGACAACAAACAGGTCGCGGGATGGGTGATCGAGCTGCGCAAGCGGGTGGGTGCGCCGGCGGTTCCGGCCTCCGCACCCGCCGCGAAGAAGGAGCCCGCATGAGCTTTATTTGAGGTCCTGGGCCTGATGATCGCCGGCCTCGCCGCACCGCTGGCCGTGATCGCGCAAGCGAATAGCGCCGCGGCGTCGCTACGCCGGGCGTCGCTACGCCGGCCGCCACCGCGCCGGCTGCCACATCTTCGTCACAATCGGCTGCCGCCCCGGCACATGCGGCGTCCAGCGCGCAGAGCGAGGCGGGCGACCCCCGCGCCAGCATGACGCCGGACGCCCCGCCTTCGAGCGAGGCGCCCGCCGGCGCCGCCTCACACGCCGATGCTGCCTCGCCCAAGGGCGCGGGCCGCCGGGCGGCGAAAGGGGCGAGCCCCCCGGTGCCGGCCGGCAAGACGGCCGCCGACCGCCTGGAATTGGGCACTGCGACCGTGACGGGCGACCGCGAACAGCCCAAAGTCATGTATATCGTGCCCTGGAAGAAGTCCGATATCGGCGACCTTTCGGGCAAACCCATGAACAGCCTGTTGGATGAAGCGCTGGCCCCCGTCGACCGCGACGAGTTCAAGCGTCAAGTGATGTATTACCAGGTGGTCAAGGCGGATGCGTCTCAAAATGGTGCATCCAAGGCGCCGGCGCCACAGGGTGAGAAGTAAGTCATAGCCGATTTTACGAAATCTGTTTGAATTCGGGTTTGCGGCGGGATTGTATTTTCTAGGAGCGCGAAGATGAATTTCATGAGTTCGGCAGTCAACTTCTTCAAGGACGGCGGGTTGTTCTTGTACCCGCTCGCCTTGATTTTCGTGGTCGGGGTCTCGATCGCCATTGAGCGATACGTGTACCTCACCCGCGAGACCATGCGCAATCGCACGCTGTGGGACAACCTGGTCCCCGCGCTCAGCGCCGGCAACTTCAAGCAGGTCGTGTCGCTCACGCAGAATTCGAAAGCGTCGATCGCCACCATCTTGAACTACGGCGTGGCGCGCGTGGCGAGCGCGAGGCGGCGCGATGACATCGAGAAGGCCATGGACGAGAGCCTGCTCGAAGTCATCCCCCGCATCGAGAAGCGCACGCATTATCTGTCCTCGCTCGCGAACGTGGGCCTGCTCATCGGCCTCCTCGGCACGATCACCGGCCTGATCGGCGCCTTCAGTGCCGTGGCGACCGCGAACCCGGCGGAGAAGGCGAGCCTTCTGGCCGCCGCCATCTCGGTCGCGATGAACAACACCGCGTCGGGTCTATTCGTCGCCATCACGCTGCTGCTCGCGCATATGTTCCTCGAGTCGAAGACCACTTCGATGATCGACAGCCTGGAAATCGCCTCGGTGAAATTTCTGAACTCGATCACCGAGCGTCAGCACGATGCGCCGGTTCCGCAGGCCCCGCCGGCGCCGCAGACCCGCGCTCCCGCCGCGGCCCGCGGCACGATCTGAAGCAAGAACGGAACAGACGCTCTAGACGCACGGTGCGATACTCATGAAGTCGAAGTCCGCGAGCATGGTCCGCCGCAATCACGCCCGCTATCACCAGGGGCGTGACGATCTGAACATCGTGCCGATGATCGACATGATGGTCATCCTGGTGTTCTTCTTGATTTTCACGGCGGTGTTCTCGAAGACCAACATCCTGCAGCTCAATCTGCCGGCGAGCGCGAGTGCCGCTCCGCTCGACTTGCCGAAGGGATTGAAGCTCGAGGTGATCATTCGACCGAACGACCTCGTGGTCAACGACCGCAATTCCGGGCCGCTGAAAGTGCTGGACAACACCCCGGCCGGCTACGATCTCGACGGTCTGTCGGAGTACATGCGGCGAGTCAAGGCAACCTACCCCGACATGACCGACGCGACCATCCTGCCCTCTCCGAACGTCTCCTATGACACGCTGGTGCAGGTCATGGACACCGTCAGGGTCTATCAGCTGCCGGTGGCCCCGTTCTCCAAGGCGGAGCTCTTTCCGGACATCGCCATCGCGGACGCGCCGACATGAGCCTGCAGCGCGTACGAGGACGACGCAAGCACCGCGCCGGCGCGAACCACTTCGCGCTCATTCCGTTCATCGACATGATGACCATCCTGGTGGTGTTCCTGCTGGCGCACACCGCCGAGGTCGACATTCTGCCGAACACCAAGAACATTTCGATCCCGCAGTCGCTGTCGGATCGCAAGCCGAGCGCGGCGGTGGTCGTGATGGTGACCAAGGACTCGGTCTATGTGGACGGTCAGCCGGTGGGTACGATCGCGCAGGTCGTCGCCAACCCGGGTCCGGTATTCCAGCCGCTCAAGGCCGCGCTCATGGCGCAGAACGACAAGATCCTCGCCGGCGCCCAGAAGGTCGAGATCGCGAAGCGGGAGGTCACCATCATGGGCGACAAGGACACCCCCTACAGCGTGTTGAAGAGAATCATGTTGACCTGCAGCGACGCCGAGTACGGCAAGGTGTCCTTCGCCGTGGTCGAGCGCGAGAAGGCGCACAGTTAGCATGGCTACCGCAGCAAACCCCGCGCAGCGCCCGGCGACGCCGGGATTGGCTCCCTTCTACCGGCGCTACGAGCTGCCCTGGTCTCCGTCCGAGGAGATGGAGCGGCGCTTCCGGCGCATTCTTCGAAACCTGGTCATTGTTTTCGCCATCATCGCGGTGATCATGCCCTTCCTGCCGCGGCACGAGAGGGTGGTGAATACCGATTCGCTGCCGGAACGCGTGGTGCAGCTCGTCATGGAGCCCCCGCCGCCCCCACCGCCGCCCCCGCGGCCGAAGCCCGAGCCCCAAAAGCCCGTGGAGAAGGCGCCGGTGACGCCGAAGCCGGTGCCGCCCGTGGATGCGCGCGTGAAGGCCTCCAAGAGCGGTCTGTTGGCGAGCATGGACGATCTGGCGGCCCTGCGTGACATCAACCTCGACAAGCTCGCAAAGAATCAGCCGAAGACCAACGATCCCGGCGACGTCACCCAGGTGACGCGCTCGCTCATCACCTCGAAGGCGGGCGGGACGAGCGGCGGCATCAGCGCCCCCTCGAGCTCGGGACTTGCCGCGGGCAGCGGATCCCTCAACGGCTTTCGCGTGGGGCAGGTGAAGGATCCGACGCTCGCGACGGGAAATCAGGGAGCCGGTGCGACGCGCGGCGGCGGCAGCGGCAAGGCTTCCCGCAGTGCCGATGAGATCGCCCTGGTATTCACCCGGAACAAGGGCGCCATCGATTCCATGTATGCCCGCGCGCTGCGCGACAATCCGGCGTTGCAGGGCAAGGTCGTCCTGGAGATCACGATCTCGCCGGCCGGCGACATTACCGCCGCGCGCATCGTCTCGAGCGATCTCAATGACCCGGAATTCGAGGCGAAGCTGCTGGCGCGCGTGCGCCTGTTCAAGTTCGAAGCGAAGGATGTTGCGACGTTGACGGCCACCAAACCCATCGACTTTTTCCCTGCCGGATGAACATTCAATCTGAAATCGAGTTCTTCAGCGACCTCGGTCTGGTCGACAAGGCGCGCTTCATCATCCGCCTGATCGGCGAGGTCGCGGAGGAAGCGAAGGTCGGCGCCGGCGACGGGCAGGACGCGCACCGCCTGCGCTTCTCCAACGAGATGATGCAGCGCCTGGCGCGCTTCAGCTTCCAGCTCCTCTCCGAGGATGCCGCGCGCCCGGCGGACGACGTCATGATCCGCATGCTGCTCGGTCACCGCGCCGACAAGAATGCCGAGCGCATCATGCAAAACGCCTATCGGCGCGTGCTGACCAGCTTCGAGAGCTTCGATACGACGGTGTTGCTGAATTCGCATTAGAATGGCCGCAGCGGAGCGTCTGGCGACCCGCGACGCTTATTGGCCATATGATGCAACGCGAAGGGATCCAATTCCCCGTCAAGGACCTAGGGCTGCGCGAGGACGTGCACGCTCTCGGTGAGCTCATCGGCGAGATTCTGCGCGACCAGGGCGGCGAGGAATTCTTCGAGGCGGTGGAGGGCGACCGCGTCGCCGCCATCGCACGACGCGAGGCGCCGGACGATGCCGGTGCCGCAGCAGCCCTCGAGGCGCGAACCGCCGGCCGCGAGCCGCCGTCGGCGATGAATCTCACCCGCGCCTTCTCCATCTGGTTTCAGGCCGTCAACACCGCGGAGAAGGTGCACCGCGTCCGGCGCCGGCGGCAGTACCTTGCCGATTCCGGGCAACCCGGCGGCATTCCCGAATCCATCGCACGCTTGAAGGACGAGGGGTACTCGCTCGAGGCGGCTCTCGCACTCATCGGATCCATGAGCATCGAGCCGCGCTTCACGGCCCATCCGACGGAGTCCACGCGGCGCACGATCCTGCGCAAGCAGCAGCGCATCGCCCAGGATCTTCTGGACCGTCTGAACCCGGCGCTGATGAGCGCGGAGCTCGATACGCTTTGGTCGCGGGTGCGCCTCGAGATCGCCAGCATCTGGCAGACCGAAGAGCATCCGCGCGAAGGACTCACGGTCGCCGACGAGCGCGAGCACGTGCTGTTCTATCTGATCGAGATTCTCTACCGGGTGGTGCCGCTGTTCTACGAGGAGATCGAGACGGCGCTCGCCCGCGCGTACCAAGTACCGGTCGAATCGCTGAATCTGCCGAGCATTCTGCGGTTCGGCTCCTGGGTCGGCGGAGATATGGAAAGCGACGATGAGGTGCACGCGAAGACCATCCGCGAGACGCTCCATCGCCACCAGCAGCTCATCGTGTCGACTTACTTCGACGAGTGCGGCCATCTTGCCGAAGCGCTCAGCCAGAGCGCGCGCCGCGTCGAGTTGAGCGGTGAGCTGGCGCGGCGCATCGAGGCCTACACGGCCTTGCTGCCCGGCGCGGCGCGGTTGGCGCCCGCGCGGCACGACCGTATGCCGTATCGCATCTACTTCGGCCAGATCGGCGAGCGGCTCAAGGCGACCTACGAGGGCCGGCCCAACGCCTACCAGAACGCGGCTGAGCTGCTCGCCGACGTCGAGCTCGCGGCCGACAGCTTGATCGACAACCGCGGACGGCATGCCGGCTATTTTCTCGTGCGACGCTTCATCCGGCGCGTGCGCACGTTCGGATTCCACATCGCAACGCTGGATGTGACGCAAACGGCCGATGCGCATCACGCCGTCATCGCCCAAGGGCTCGCCATGCCGGAATGGCCGTCACTTCCCGCCGCGCACCGCCTGGAACGCCTGCGGGAGATGCTCGAGCGCGACGAAGGCCCCGCGGTGCCTCTCGGCGGCGCCGGGCGCCGCGCCCTGTGGGTGTTCGACACGATCGCGCATGCGCGCCATAAATATGGCGCGCAGGCCATCGGTGCCTACATCGTGAGCGGAGTGCGGGGTCCCGACGACATGCTTGCCGTCTTGCTGCTCGCGCGCTGGGCGGGCATCACCGAAAAGCAAAGCGGCGAGTGCCGTCTCGACGTGGCGCCGTTGCTCGAGTCGGTCGATGCGCTCGAGGCGGCGGGCGATCTTCTGCGCGGCTTCTGTGCCGAGCCCGCCTACCGCCGCCACCTCGCGGCATGCGGCAACCGGCAAACCGTCGTCGTCGGATATTCCGATACCAACAAGCAGGCGGGCTTCGCGTCCTCGCGCTGGGCGTTGCAGACGGCACAACACCGCCTGCTCCAGGCGGCCCGCACCGCTCAAGTGGAGCTGACCATCCTACACGCCCGCGGCGGCACACCCGCGCGTGGCGGCGGTACTCCCGAGAAGCTGGTGCAAGCCGCGCCCGCCGGCTCCATCCGCGGCGTGCTGCAGCTGACCGAGCAGGCCGACGTGGTCAATCAAAGTTACGGCTTGCGCGCCATCGCGATGCGCACGCTCGAGCGCACGTTCTCCGCGGTGGCGCTCGCGAGCTCCCGCGTGGGCGAGCGAGGCGCTCCCGATCCGCAGTTCATCGCCACGATGGGGACGCTCGCCTCACATAGTCTAGCCGCCTACCGCGAATTGGTTTTCGGCGACGCCCGGTTCGTCGAGTACTTGCGCGCCGCAACGCCGCTCGATGTCATCGAGCGCATGCACATCGGACTGAAGCCCGCGGTGCGGGCCGGGGCCCAGGGCATCGATGGATTGCGCGCCATCCCCTGGGTATTCGCCTGGACGCAGAGCCGGCACATGCTGCCGGGTTGGTACGGCTTCGGCAGCGGTCTTACCGCGGCAATCGAGGAGCATGGCGGTGAGGTGATCGACGCGATGCTCGCCCGCTGGGCGTTCTTCGGGCATCTGCTCGATGACCTCGAGGCCATGCTCGCGCGCACCGACCTCAAGATCGCCTCGTATTACGATGCCCTTGCAGGCGATGAGCAGCGCACCTTCGCGAGCGCGATACAGCGCGAGTACGATCTGACCGTGCGCCGCGTGCTCGAGCTGCGCGGATCCGCCCAGCTGCTCGACAGCGATCCCACCTTGCAACGCTCCATCGCATTGCGCAATCCCTATGTCGATCCCATGCACCTCATGCAGGTGGATCTGCTCAAACGGTGGCGGGCGACGGGACGCGAGGATGCCGCATTGTTCGCCGCGTTGCGTGCGACCATCGGCGGCATTGCACTCGGCTTGCAGGCGACGGGCTGAAGCGCGGCGGCGAGGCTCAGCATTCCGGTACGTTGACCGCGAGCCCGCCTTGCGAGGTCTCCTTGTAGATCGTCGACATGTCGTGCCCGGTCTGCCGCATGGTCGCGATCACCTGATCGAGCGTCACCTTGTGCGAGCCGTCGCCGCCGAGCGCGAGGCGCGCCGCATTGATGGCCTTGACCGAGCCCATGGCGTTCCGCTCGATGCACGGAATCTGCACGAGCCCGGCCACCGGATCGCAAGTGAGGCCGAGATTGTGCTCCATGCCGATCTCCGCGGCATTCTCGATCTGCTCGTTGCTGCCGTTCAATGCCGACACGAGCCCCGCGGCCGCCATCGAGCAGGCAACGCCCACCTCGCCCTGGCAGCCCATCTCGGCGCCCGAGATCGAGGCATTCTTCTTGAACAGCATGCCGACCGCCGCCGCGGTCAACAAGAACCGCATCACGCCCTCGTCGTCCGCGCCCGATTCGAATTGCCGGTAGTAATGCAGCACCGCGGGCACGATGCCGGCTGCGCCGTTGGTCGGCGCCGTGACCACCTGGCCGCCCGCGGCATTCTCCTCGTTCACCGCGAGGGCGAAGACGTTGAGCCAGTCGAGCGCCCGCATCGGGCTCGCCGGATCGCTGCTCATGAGCTTGCGGTACAGTTTCGGTGCGCGGCGGCGCACGCCGAGCACCCCGGGGAGGAGGCCGTGAGCCTCGAATCCGCGGCGAACGCAATCCTGCATCACCTGCCAGATCCGCATGAGCCGTCCGCGGATTTCGGCATCCGAATACCACGTGCGCTCGCGGGCGAGCATCAATTCATGGATCTCGAGACCGCCCTGGCGCGCGAGCTCGAGTAGCCGGGCCGCGGAGTCGAACTCGTAGGGAGGCACTGCACGCGCCTCGCCCACACCCGCCGTCACGCCGGCCTGGACGATGAAACCGCCGCCGATGCTGTAGTACTCCTCGCGAGCGAGCACGGCGAGCGCGGCGTCGTGCGCCGTGAAGCGCATGCCGTTCGAGTGTCCCGGCAGCACCTGATCGCTGTGGAAGAGCAGATTGAGCGGCTCGTCGAACGCTATTTCCTGGCGCCCGAGAAGACGTATGCGGCCCTCGGAACGGATGCGCTTCAGCGCGGGCTCCACCGTAGCCGAGTCGAGCGTGTCCGGGCTCGCGCCCTCGAGGCCGAGCAGCACGGCGCGGTCCGTGCAGTGGCCCCGGCCGGTGAGCGCGAGCGAACCGTAGAGCTGCGCCGAGACCTGCGTCGTGCGGGCAAGCAGCCCGCGCGCGGCCAGCAGCTCGACGAAGCTGCGGGCCGCGTTCATCGGTCCCATGGTATGCGAGCTCGAAGGGCCGATGCCGATCTTGAAAATATCGAAAACGCTGAGCGTCATGAGGAAACCCTGAGGATACTTGAGCGACGGAATCATACGCGGCCGCGTCAGGCGACGCAGTGGTAGAATTGCAGCGCGCGTCGGTGCGCACGGGGAGAATTCATGAATCGCTCGTTTCAAGGGTTGCGCGCGCTCGCGCCCGCACTCCTGTCGATGTCCATCGCATCCGTGGCGCCGGCCGCGACACCCGCTTACCTTGCAGCCGCGGTCGCCGATTCCAATCGGCCCCAAACCGACGTCGCGCGCGATCCGGATCGCAAGCCCGCCGAGACATTGGAGTTCGCGGGCGTCAAACCCGGAGATCAGATTGCCGAGCTGATGCCGGGCGGCGGCTATTTCACACGCATCATGAGCAAGGCGGTCGGCAGCGCCGGCCACATCTATGCTCTCGTGCCCGGGCCGAATCCGGGCGATCCGCCGAATTCCCCGGATTTCTCGGCGCGGGTCAGAGCACTCGCGGCTGAGCCGGCCTACGCCAATGTGAGTGTGGTGGTCGAGCCGTTCGCGCAGCTGAAGACACCGGTGCCGGTCGATCTGGTATGGACGTCGCAGAACTATCACGATCTACACAACCTGCCCGGACTCGATCTGACGGTCTTCAATCAGATGGTCTTCGAGGCGCTCAAGCCGGGCGGCATCTACCTCATCTTGGATCATGCGACCGCGCCCGGTGCGGGCGCGAGCCAGACCTCGACGTTGCACCGAATCGACCCGGAAATCGTCAAGCGCGAAGTGCTGAAGGCCGGATTCGTGCTCGTCGGCGAGAGCAATCTGCTGCGCCGGCCCGAGGATCCGCATACCGCCAAGGTGTTCGACCCGGCCATCCGCGGCCGGACCGATCAATTTATCCTGAAATTCAAAAAGCCGGGTGGGCCTTAAGCCGGGTCAGGATTGGGGGTCCGCTCGGCCGCAGCGCGGTGCGGTGCCCGAACTACGGGCGCCGCTCGCTGTCAACCAAGCAGGATTTTGGCCGTTGCTTGATGAAGGACTGGAGGTTCCCAAGCCTATGACATTGCTTGACATTTCTCGACGCGGACTTCACGTTGCCGTGGCCCTGTCGGCCGCCGTGGCCCTGAGCGCCTGCGTGACACCGCCACCCCCGCGCACCGTCGCCGTTATGCCGCCCCCACCGCCCCCGCAGCGGATTTTCGTGTATCCGGCCAATGGTCAGTCCCCGCAGCAGACCGAGCGCGATCGCTACGAGTGCCATAACTGGGCCGTCCAGGAGACCGGAGTGGACCCCAGCCGCCCGGACGCGACGCCCTACGAGCGCGTCGTGGTGCAACCCGCAACGCCTCCGGGCGCGGGCACGGCAGCGGGCGCCGTGGGTGGCGCCATTATCGGCTCCCTGATCGCCGGCCCGCGCAATGCCGGTGCCGGCTTTCTGTTGGGCGCCGCCACCGGCGCGATCGTGGGAACGGCGGCGGAGGCCAATGCCAACGCACAGGCTCAGAACCAGGCGAACCTGACACAGGCGCAGATCAACGCCCAAGTGGCGGCGGGTCGCGCTCGGGCCGATGCCTACCGCCGCGCGCTGGGCGCCTGTCTGACGGGTCGAGGCTACACGGTCACGTAACGGGCTTCGGGAAATCCATGAGAGGATTCCATTCGCTCGCGCTCGGCGCGGCGCTGACCTGGCTGTCGGGCGCCGCCCTGGCACAGGAGCACGCCAGACCCGAACCGTCGCATCCCGGCCCTGCGGCGCACCCGAGCGCACCGGCGGCCCATCCGGGACCTTCGAGTGCTTCTGCGCGGCCCGCGGCCCCGGTGCACTATGACGGGCGCGGCCAGGTGCTCGACGCGCGCTACAACCACGGCCGCTATTACGCCCCGGTAGGCACGGTCGCGCGCACGCTGCCGGGGGAATATCGCGCGTATTACCACCATGGCGCGCCGTATTACTTCAGCGGCGGGGTCTGGTACGCGCCGCGCGGGGCCGGTTTCGTGGTGGTCACGCCGCCCTATGGTCTCGTCATCTCGGTGCTGCCGCCTTATTACTCGACCGTATGGATGGGCGGGGTGCCCTATTACTACGCGGATAATGTGTATTACACCTCGCAGCCCGATCAGAACGGTTATGTGGTTGCGGCGCCTCCCGATGACGGACAGGGCGCGCCTGCGCCCGATGGCGGCGTGGATCCGAATGCGCAGGCGCAGCCGCCGGCTCAGCAAGCCCCGGCCGACTTCATCATCTATCCGAAGCAGGGCCAGTCGAAGGATCAGCAGGCGGCGGATGAATACGAGTGCTACAACTGGGCCAAGGGGCAGACGGGCTTTGATCCCACGCAGCCGAATGGCGGCCTGGCACCCGGGGATTCCGACCGTGCCCATAGCAACTACGACCGCGCGATGTCCGCATGCCTGCAAGGCCGCGACTACCAGGTGAATTGAGTTCTTAAGTTAAAGGGGCGCGGGCGCCGCGATCGCGGGATCGAGGCACGGCTTCAGCCGTGAGTGAAATCCTACGCTCGGCCGCGTTGGCGGCCGCTGTCTGGCTGTGCGCCCCTCCGGAATACTTCGCTTACAAACAATTCGAGCGGAGGAGGCCACCCCATGATGACGAGTCCGAACGGAGCCGCAGGCAAGAAAGATCTGCACGTGGGGGGCGTCGGTGCCGCGAGCACGACGAGTGCCTTGGGCTCCATGATCGATCCTCTGATGGATGCCTCCGAAACCTGGGTCCGGCGCGCGCGTGATTTCGTCGGCACCGCCGACGATTATGTGCGCAACAATCCTTGGGCTGCCGTCGGAGTCGGCGCGATGCTCGGCTTGACGCTCGGGTTCTTCCTCGCGCGGCCGAGCCGCCGCTAGGAGCCGCCATGACCCAGAACCCGGCCAAGGCGAGGCGCGAGGGCCGTCAGAACAAGTTCTCGAATTACCGCGATTGGCGCTCGTTTCTGTCGCACGCCGAAGTCCCTCCGGCGTACGCGAGCGTCGCAACGGCGCTCAAAGCAGGACATGCGTGGCTCAGCGGCCGCGGATGGTCCGGCAATGCACCCTCGGAGCGCAAAAGCCCGTACTGCCAATGGCTGCTCGGCAGCGCCGGCCTAATTTCCGGTGCCCGTGACACGCTCGGCGTGTGAGTAGACGTTGCAATGGGTCTCACGCAGGAACCCCACCAGCGTAAGACCTGAGGCCACCGCGAGGTTCACCGCGAGACTCGAGGGCGCACCAATGGCCGCCAGCACCGCGACGCCGGCGCGCAAGGCCTTCTGAACGAGCTCGAAGCTCGCCCGCCCGCTCAACAGGACCACATGCCGCGACAGCGGCAAGCGATCGGCCAACAGATGCTCGCCGACCAGCTTGTCGAACGCATTGTGCCGGCCCACATCCTCGGACACGCTCAGCAACGATCCCTGCAGGTCGAATAGGGCGGTTGCATGGATGCCGCCGGTGTCACCGAATCGCGACTGCGATTCTCGCATGCGTTGCGGCAGGCCGAGGAGGATCGACAGGTCCACCGTATCCTTCGCCTCGATCCGTGTGGCCGCGGCGCGGGCAATGGCCGCATCGAGGCTGGTCGTGCCGCAAACCCCGCAGCTCGACCCGGCGGAGAAGCGGCGGGGCGAGATCTGGGTCTCGAGCGTGACCGTCGGCTTCAGGCGCACGTTCACGACGTTGGGGCGGCGTGTGCTCGATTCGATGGCCTCGATGTCCGCGGCGCCATTCACCACGCCCTCGCCATACAGCAACCCCGCCGCGAGCCACTCATCGTCGCCCGGTGTGCGCATGGTGGTGCCGAACGACACCGGCTCCAATCCGAGATCGGGATGATGCAGCTGGAATTCGAGCGGGGCCTCGACGGCGACGCGATCATCCTGTTCGCGGTGCGACCCTGGCGAGACCCGCAAGATGCGCACCTGCGCCGTGCCGGCGGCCGGTTGCGCCGTGTGCGGTTGCGGGGGTGCCTTTTTGCTCAAACCCATGGCGCAATGATACCGTTCCCGGGTCCGTTGCGTATTTTTGGGGAAAAATCATGTCGAAATCCTCCGATCTCAAGGCGCGAAAGGCGGCGGCGGTGCCGAATGGTGTGGGCACCAAGGGCATCTATGTCGCCCGTGCGGAAAATTCCGAGCTGTGGGACGTCGATGGGCGGCGCTACATCGATTTCGCAGCCGGCATCGCCGTTCTCAATACCGGCCACCGGCACCCGCGTGTCATGGCGGCCGTGGCCGAGCAGGCCGAGCGCTTCGCGCATACCTGCTTTCACGTCGCCCCGTACGAGTCCTATGTGCGGCTGGCGGAGCGATTGAACGCACTCGCCCCCGGAGATTTCCCCAAGAAATCACTGTTTCTTTCCTCGGGGGCCGAGGCCATCGAGAACGCGGTCAAGATCGCCCGCTACCACACGAAGCGCACCGCCGTCATTGCCTTCTCCGGCGGATTCCACGGCCGGACGCTGATGACCATGGCGCTCACCGGCAAGGTGATGCCGTACAAGCGCGGCTTCGGACCTTTCCCGGCGGAGATCTATCACGCCGAATTCCCGCAGCCATACCGCGGCATCACCACCGAGCAGGCGCTCGCCGATCTCGATCGGCTATTTCACGGCGACGTCGATCCAAAGTCGGTGGCCGCCATCGTGATCGAGCCCGTGCAGGGCGAGGGCGGCTTCAACGTCGCGCCGTTCGATTTCCTGCGCGCGCTGCGCCGGGTCTGCGATGAGCACGGCATCGTGTTCATCGCGGACGAGGTGCAAGGGGGAATCGCACGCACCGGCAAGATGTTCTCCATCGAGCATTCGGGCGTGGTAGCGGATCTGATGACGGTCGCCAAAGGCATCGGCGGGGGACTGCCGCTGTCGGGCGTGGTCGGCAAAGCTGCCATCATGGACAGCGCGCACGCCGGCGGTCTTGGCGGTACCTACGGCGGAAATCCGCTGAGCATCGCGGCGGCGCATGCCGTGCTCGACGTCGTCGAGGACGAAGGTCTTTGTGCGCGCGCGGCGCGGATCGGCGAGCAGATGCGCGAGCATCTGCAGGCGCTCGCCAAACACGTGCCGAGCATCGGCGATGTGCGGGGGCTCGGCGCGATGGTGGCGTTCGAGCTCGTCAAGGATCCGAAGACCCGCGAGCCCGATGCGGCACTCACCGCGGCAATCCTCGCGAGCGCCGAGCAGCGCGGGTTGATCCTGTTGTCCTGCGGCACGGAGGCGAACGTGGTGCGGCTGCTCGCACCGCTCACCATTCCGGGTGCGGTGCTCGAAGAGGGTCTCGGCATCCTCTCCGCCGCGGTCAAGGAGGCGGCGGGAGTCGGGGCGGCCGGCAGCGGCTCGGCCCGGGCGGTGGCCTGAGCCGAGCCTTCCGGCTACATCTTGAAGATCGCCGTGATCCCGAAGGTTCGCGGCCGGAACGTGAAATCATTCTCCTGCGGCGTCGGCGGTCCGGCGGGATTGAATCCATCGGCCTGCGTTTGCGCGTAGTTCACGACCGGGTGGGCGTCGAATAAATTGTCGCAGAACGCCGAGATGTCCCAGCCGCCGAACTTCATGCCGGCGCGGGCCGAGGTGAAACTCGTGGCGGGCAGGGTGTAGCTGAAGCCGTACTCATACTGCGCGGAGCGCGGGTCCTGCACCGGTGCGAGCCAGGGATTGCGGCTCGTGTACTCCCAGTCAAGACGCACGAATGCGTCGTGCTCGAACAGCTTGAACGCATACTGCGGACCGGCCGCAATGGACCACGGCGGGCTCGTACCCGGCGCGTAGTTGATCGCCGCGTTACCCGCGATCGCATCGCCCCGAAGCGCCAGGCCACCGAGCGAGTCCGCGGTGAAGCGTGCATCCGTGTACCCGGCCGAGAAATCGAGCGAGAAGCCCGCGCCGACCGCCGCTTCGACCTGCACGTCGAAGCCCTTCGCGATCGCGCTTCCCAGGTTGTCCGTGAATTGCAAACCGCAGTTGCCCGCGATGTAGACGTTCTGCTGAATGTTGTTCCACCGGATCCAATACACGCTGGTCGCGATCTTGAGCTTATCGTTGAAATTGTTCTTCGAGCCGACCTCGAAGCTGTCGGTGTTGTCATCACCGTAAGTCGCCGGGGACTTGCCGCTCGGAAAGCCGTCTGCAATCAGTCCTGGACCGCAGAACACGGGAGGAAGCGGCGGATTGAATCCGCCGGGCCGGAATCCCTTGGCGTAAGTGAAATAGTACAGATTGTGCGGGTCGGCCTGCCAGTCGAGTCCCACGCGCGGCGTGAACGCCGTGTTCGAGGCGTTGCCCGCGGCGCCCACGGGACCGTAGTTCTCGTAGCCGTCGGAGAAATGATTCAGGGAAAATGAGAGCTTCGACTCACGCGCGCCCAGGATCAGGGACAGATTGTCGACAAGATTGATGGTGGCCTCACCGAATCCCGCGATCTGCCGGTCATAGCTCTTGTTGTAGTTGTAGTAGATGTCGCACTTCGGAATCGGCTCGCCCGAGGTGTAGCCCGCCTGCGGGCAGTTGTAGTACGGACCGAAGAGGCTGTCCGCGGTCACGCCGTACAGCGCCTGGAACAGGTTGTTGATGTTCGGATCGTTCAGCTGCTCGACCGACAGCTCTTGCGCGACCTGCCAGAACACACCGGCCGTCCATTTGACGCGCGCGTCGGGATCATCCGACTGCAAGCGAAACTCCTGCGTCCAGGAGCGCTGCTGGTTGGTCATGGTGTTGGGCGTCGAGTAGTTCGCGAATCCCGCGGGCATGTGGATGCCGGTGCCGTTGAGCAGCGGATACCAAGAGCAAGGCTCCGTCAGGGTGGTCGAGGCTGGGCCGCAGCCGAGCGCCGAGGTCCCCGGGCCGAGCGCATTCGGCCAACCGATGCCCTGATAGAACGCGAGGTCGTACCCCGTGCCCTGATAGGAGTCCGTCTCGTTTCGATGGTAATACGAGGTGTTCGAGATGAAGCTCATGTGCGCGAAATCCACCTGCACCTTGAGCGCCGGCAGGTAGTACTCGTCCGGAATTGGAATGAGCTCGGGCGTCGCGTTGTTGAAGCGGCCTGCGCCCGGGTCGGAATACGCCGGCCAGTACGTCGACAGGTCGTGCTGTTGCTTGTTCTGAAACATTACGCTAGGGGTGACCTTGACGTTATCGGCCGGCTCATACAGCAAAGCGAAGCGGGCCGCCGTCGTGTTCGCGTAATTCGCGTTGCTCTCGGTGATGTTGCCTTCGTTGTCGACGCGATTGATCCAGCCGCCGTCGTAGCGATACCAGATGCTCGCGCGGTAGCCGAGCAGTCCGTCGATGATCGGACCACCGTGCGCGATACCGATCTCGCCGTTCGGCTGGCCATATTGGGTATACGAGACTTCGCTGCGTACGTAGGTCGACTCTTGCGACACGCTCGGCTGGGTCATGATGTAGCGGATGGTGCCGCCCTCGGAGCCGGAGCCGAACAAGGTCCCTTGCGGTCCGCGCAGCACCTCGATGCGGTCGAGATCGAAGGTCTTGGGGAGCGTCTCGTCCGGATTGAATCCGAGCTCGCGCATCTGGATCGGCGTATCGTCGATGTAGATGCCCGTCGTGCCGGCACCGGCGGAGGACGAGATGCCGCGGATGGAGATCTGATTCGTGCCGGTGGAGTCGATCGACACGCCGGGGGTGAAGCGCACCAGTTCGGTGATGTCCCGGATGCCTTTCTCGTCGAGTGTGTCCTGACTCATCGCGGTGATGGAGATCGGCACCTTGCTGATGCTCTCCTCGCGGCGCGTGGCGGTGACGACGATCTCCTGCAGCGCATTCGACTCGGATCCGGCGGTATCGGACGGGGTCGCCTCGGTGGCGCGGGCGCCCATGGATGCCAGGGTGACACCGGACAGGACGGTGCAGAAAAGCAACAATTGATTGCGCTTCGTCGTACAGCGTGATTGCGAGCGGATCGCTGGCATCATATCCCCATGAATTGTTATATGGTCAGATAGTTCGGTCTCCTTCGACAGTATCACCGCTGGAAAAGGCGCGCAACCGCGCGCGATTTTTTTGTATGACCGTGTAAAGAGCGCGGCACTGCGGCAGCCGCCGGCGACCGGCTCGCCGTCCCGCCCTGCGGCGAGTCGGGGGCCAGGCCCTAGTTGTTGCGCCGCACCTACGTTGAATGGGGTGCGGCGCTTGAACGCTACTTGCTGCGATAAATGAAGGTCAGCCCGTAGGTGCGGGGACGAAAGGTGAAATCGCGCTCGAGCCGCGTGGTGCCGGGTACGCCCGAATCGATCGACCACTCGTAGTTGGTCACGGTGTGCGAGTCGAACAGGTTGTCACAGAAGGCCTCGACCTGGAGCCCGGCGAATTTCATGCCGCCGCGTGCGGAGGCGAAATTGGTCGCCGGCAAGAAGTAGTTCGCCGAATCGTACTGCAGCGTATTCGGATCCTGCCCCGCACCCGCCCACTTCGGTCGGCTCTGGTACTCATCGTCGAAGCGCACGAAGGATTCATGGGTCACGATCTCGAACCGGTATTCCAGACCGAGCGATACGGTCACCGGCGGGGCCGGCTGTGCGCTCTCGCCCTCGATGGCATCGCCGCTCGCGACGATGGGCGTCGTCTCGACCGGCGAGAGTCGCGAGGCCTGGGTGTAGCGTGCATCCGTGTAGCCCGCCGACAGCTCGGCCGTCAGGCTGTCCGTGATGGCGAAGTCGCCCTGGAAGTCCGCACCCTTGGCGACCGCCTGCCCCAGATTGGTGATGAAGGAGATCTGACAGATCGGCGGTATGACGACCTGCTGAATGTTGTTCCAGCGGATGTAGTAGATGCTGCTGGCGATCTTCACCCGGTTGTCCAGGTTGTTCTTGGCGCCGATCTCGAAACTGTCGACCGTGTCGGAATTGAACGTGGCGGGCGCACTCTTGATCCCGAAGTTCTGGAAATCCACCCCGCAGGCGGCCTCAGGCACGGGATTGTTCGCGCCCCCCGGGCGGAATCCTTTCGCGTAAGTGAAGTAGTACAGGTCGTGCGGATCGTACTGGTACTGCAGGCTGATTCGCGGCGTGAAGGAGTTCTCCTTCTTGTCCCCGCTGTTGGCCTGATCGGCCAGAAAGAGCTGCGGGCCGCCGGTCAACGTGTTGAAGGAGAACTCGGTCTTCGAGAAGCGCGCGCCGACGGTCAACTTCAACTGGTCGGTGAAGGAATAGGTGCCCTCGCCGAAAAGAGCGATCTGCTTGTCCTCGGAATAGGTCTGGAGAAAATACGAGTCGTTGGGGAATCGCGGATCATAAAGCACCGGATTGCCGTTCGGATCGGTAAAGAGCTGCGTATACGGGACCCCGGCCACCGCCTCGGTCAGCTCGTTGAGCATCGGGTCGTGGATCTGCTCGAGATAATGCTGGCGATTCGCCGAAAAGAACACGCCCGTGGTCCAGATCAGGCGCGCGGCCGTGTCGGTCGACTGCAGCCGGACTTCCTGTGTCAGATTCTGCTGGTCGTTGTCGATGGAGGCCGGTGATCGATAGTTGGTGGCGCCCGTCGGCAGGTGCAGCCCGTTGCCATCGAGCAGCGGAAAGACGCCGCCGAAGAAGGTCTGGTAAAACCCAAGGTTATACAGCGTGCCGTCGTAGCCGGTCTCCTCCTTGCGGTGAAAATACGAGCTGTTGGAGATGAGCGCGACTGCCCCGAGATCCCCCTCGATTTTCAGGGCCGGAATGTAAAAGGTGTCCGGTACGGTGCGCTGCGTCGGATTTGCATCCACATAGCGATCGCTGCTCGGGTTGGAGTAGAGCGGCCAGTAGTTTTGCACGTCGTTGGCGTAGCGGTCCTGATAATAGTAGCTCGGCGTGATCTTCCAATTGTCCGCCGGCGCCCAAATGGCGGCGCCGCGGAATACCTTGGTCTGTATGTAATTGGCATTCTGTTGCGCCGTCGCGAGCGACACCGGATTGATGCGGTCGATCCAGCCGCCGTCCTCGCGATACCAGGCGGTGAGGCGTATCCCGAGGGTGCCATCGATCAGCGGCGTTCCAGCCGCGACTCCCGCCTCGTAGCTCGGCGCGCCGCCCTGCGTGGTCGAAACCTCGTCGCGGCTGTAGATGCTGGTTTCGGTCAAGCTCGGCTTGGCCGTGATATAGCGCACCGTTCCGCCCTCGGAGCCTGCACCGAACAGCGTGCCTTGCGGTCCGCGCAGGACCTCCACCCGCTCGAGATCAAACGACTGCGGGAGCGCCTCGTCGGGGTTGAAGGCGAGCGCGCGCATTTGAATGGGCGTGTCGTCCAGGTAGATGCCGGTGGTGCCGGCGCCGCCGGTCGAGGCGATGCCGCGTATGGCGATGTTGTTGGTGCCGCTGTTATCGATGTTGATGCCCGGGGTGAAGCGTGCGACATCGAGAATGTCCTTGATGCCGCGCTCATCCATCGCATCCTGGGTGAGCGCCGTGACGCTGATGGGGACCTTGCTCAGGTTCTCCTCGTGGCGCGTTGCCGTCACGACGATCTCCTGGAGGGGCCCCAAATTTTCGGGTGCGGGTGCGGGTGCGGCGGCCGGTTCGGGTGTGGCGTCCGCCGGCTCCGGAGCACCCCGTGCGACGAAGGACATGACGGTACCCAGAGCAAGAATGCTCACGCCCGCGGCGGCTTTCGCTGCAATGGATCGCCCGGTCAACGCATGATTCTGCCGACGTGTCAGCATGCTGCATCCCCTCGTGTTTATTTAAAGACGGGGCGGCCCGCGTCTTTCCCCTGGCATTTCCAAGATAGCGGCCCTGCGCTGCCGCCGTCAACTGACAGGCGGCGGTCCGAAGCCGCCCCGCCGCGGTGCCCGTACTGTCCAGTTGTGGGATCATGTCGGGATGGATGCCCCTGCGGAACGCCCGCGCGCCAAGTCGCTCTCTCCCTTGCGGTCGCTATTGCCCTTTCTGCGGCCGTATCGCGCGCGGGCGCTTGCCGCGCTCGGCGCGCTTCTGGTCGCGACGGCAGCGATGCTGGCGATCCCCATGGCGTTGCATCGGGTCATCGATGTGATGGCAGCCCGGGACACCGCGACGACCAATCGGATGTTCATGGGCTTGCTCGTGGCGACGACGATACTCGGACTTTTCGGCGCGCTGCGGTTCTATCTCGTGACCTGGCTCGGCGAGCGGGTGGTCGCCGATGTGCGCGCGGCGGTGTACCGGCGCGTCGTGCGAATGGATCCTCTGTTCTTCGAGACGACCCGGGTCGGCGAGGTGCTGTCGCGATTGACCACCGATACCACGCTCGTGCAGGCGATCTCGGGCGTGAACCTGTCCATCATCTTGCGCTCGACCTTGAGCCTCATCGGCGCACTCATTCTGCTCGCGCTCACGAGCGCGCAGCTCACCGGTGTCATCCTGGTGCTCATCCCGGTCGTCGTCGTGCCGCTCATTCTCATCGGCCGGCGTGTGCGCGGCCTGTCGCGCGCCTCGCAGGACCGCATCGCCGACACGAGCGGCCTGGCGGGAGAGACCTTGAATGCCATCCAGACCGTCCAGGCGTTCACGCTGGAAGAGCTGCAGAGCGAGCGCTATCGCCGGGCGGTCGAGGACAGCTTCGCGGTGGCCGTACGCCGCACCCGGGTGCGCGCGGTATTGACGGGTCTCGGCATCACGCTCGTGTTTGCGGCCATCACCGCGGTCCTGTGGCTCGGCGCGCATCAGGTGCTCGCCGGAACGATGACCGGTGGGCAGCTCGCGCAGTTCTTGCTGTACGCCGCCTTCGTCGGCACTTCGGCCGCCGCGCTCTCCGAGATGTGGGGCGAGCTGCAGCGCGCGGCGGGCGCCATGGAGCGGCTCGCGGAGCTGCTGGCCGCACAACCCGCGATCGGCCCGCCGGCTAATCCCTTGGCATTGCCGCCGCGCGTCCGCGGCTCGATTCGATTCGACCACGTGACCTTCCATTATCCTTCGCGACCCGAGTCCGCCGCGCTTTCCAATTTCGGCCTGGAGGTGATGCCGGGCGAGACGGTCGCGTTCGTGGGGCCGTCGGGCGCGGGAAAGAGCACGACTTTTCAGCTGCTGCTGCGCTTCTATGATCCGGATGCGGGTCGCGTGACGATCGACGATCAGGATCTCAGGCAGCTGCGCCCCGAGGATATCCGGGCGCAGATCGGGCTCGTCCCGCAGGATACGGTGCTTTTCGGTGCGAGCGCCCGTGAGAACATCCGTTACGGCCGGCCGGAGGCGAGCGATGAGGAGATCGAAGCCGCCGCGGTGGCGGCGGCGGCGGACGGATTCCTGCGCCGCCTCCCCCAGGGTTACGACACGTTTCTTGGCGAGCGCGGCACGCGCCTTTCGGGCGGGCAGCGCCAGCGCATCGCGCTCGCGCGTGCGATCCTCAAAAATCCACCCATCCTATTGCTCGACGAGGCGACGAGCTCGCTCGATGCGGAGTCCGAGCTCCTGGTACAGCAAGCGCTCGAACGCCTGATGGTGGGCCGTACGACCATCGTCATTGCGCACCGCCTCGCGACCGTGCTCAAGGCCGACCGCATCGTGGTCATGGATCACGGTCGCAAGATCGCCGTCGGGACCCATGCCGAGCTGCTGCGGGAGTGTCCCCTCTACGCGCGGCTCGCCGCCCTGCAATTCGCGGCGGTCGGGAGCGAGACCGTCGAGAGTGCTATCTGATCAGGCCCTCGGCCTTCAGCGCCTCATGGACCTTTGGCCGGCGACCCACGAACTCGACGTAGGCAGCGAGCGAGGGCCACTTGTGCATGTCCATCTTGACGTAGCCGGTCCATCGCAGCACGGTGAACAGATAGGCATCCGCCACCGTGAACACATCGCCCCCCATCACATACTTGCCGCTCGTGATGCGCGGAGCCAGCCAGTCGAATTTATTGCCGAGAGCCTCGACGGCGGCGGCCTTCGCGTCGGCCGGGGTGCCTGGGTGGAACAGCGGACCGAAGCCCTTGTGCAGCTCCGAGGTGATGTAGTTCAGCATTTCCATGAGCTGATAGCGTTCGAACGTCCCAAAGCGCGGTGCGAGGCCCGACTCGGGCTTTAGGTCGGCGATGTATTGAACGACGGCGGGACCTTCGGTGAGAACGCGCCCGTCGTCGAGCTGCAGCGCCGGCACGGTGCCCTTCGAGTTGATGCCGTAGTAATCGCCGCCGCCGGCGGTCTTCTTCGTCTTCAGATCGACCTTCTCGAGCGTGAAAGGCAGCGCCGCCTCGCGAAGGACGATATGCGGCGAGAGCGAGCACGCTCCGGGGGAGTAATAAAGTTTCATGGGTGACCTCGCATCGGTTGGCTCACGGCGAGTATAGCCAAAGCGACTACGGCGGGGCGCGTGGGTCCGCGATGCGCCGCGCGCTCATGAATCCGGCGGCATAGGCCGGCTGGTCGAGGGAGTCGATGCGCACGCGCCCTCCGGTCGCCGGCGCGTGAATGAATCGCTGCGAGTCGAGTGCGATGCCCACGTGCAGCCCCTTGCCCGCCAGATGCATGAATACCAGATCGCCCGCCCGCAGCTCGCTGCGACGGACCGGCGCTCCGGTGAGCAGCTGTTCGTGAGTGGTTCTGGGCACATAGATACCGGCCTGCCGGGCGGCATATTGCACCAACCCGCTGCAGTCGAATCCTCCGGGCTCTGCTCCGCCATACCGGTAAGGCTGCCCGAGCATCGCGGCGGCGTTGCTGACGATCAGCGCGGCGTGAGCGTTCATCGTTGGGCCGCCGGGCGCGGCGCCCGGCGGCCGAACCGCCGGCGCACTCAGGGTGGCCGCGGGCGGCGCAGGGGCCGCCGGCCGCAGCGCGCACCCTGCGAGCGCCCCAGCGAATCCTGCGGCAAGTAAAGCTGACTTCAAGAGGTCGCGCGCCCCGCAGCCGGTGAACAACCCTATAATAACCCTCGGCATGGATTCGTTTGACACCCAGTTCGCTGCTCGACAAAGCGTGGCCTTGCAGCCCGGCACCCTGCACGCCGCATTGCTCGACCGGCTGATGCGCGCCCTCGGCAAAACCCCGGAACAGGCGACGGAGCGGGATATTTTCGACGCGCTCTCCCTTGCCGTGCACGAGGAGCTGATGCTGCGCTGGCTCGCCACCCAGCGCCGCGTGGCGAGCGCCCACGTCAAGCGGGTGTGCTATCTGTCGGTCGAATACCTGCCGGGCCGGTGTCTGCTCAACGCCCTTTGCAGTCTGCACGGCGATCTCGTCCACGAGGCGCGGACGACGCTGAAGGATATGGGTTACGAGCTCGAGGACATTCTCGCTCAGGAGATCGATCCGGGTCTCGGCAATGGCGGCCTCGGCCGGCTCGCGGCCTGCTTCCTGGATTCGCTCGCCACCCTGCAGTACCCGGCGGTGGGCTATGGCATTCGTTACGATTACGGAATCTTCACGCAGGTCATCGCGGCCGACGGCGGGCAGCGCGAGATCGCCTCGAGCTGGCTCAAGCTCGAGAATGTGTGGGAGACGGCGCGCGGCAACGTGCGGTACACCGTGCGCTTCGGCGGACGCAGCGTCGCCCCGCCCTCGGGTGCGGTCGAGGAAGCTCATCGCTGGCTGGATACGCAGGACATCTTTGCGATTGGTTTCGATCAGCTGGTTCCCGGCAACCGCAGCCCGACGGTGAACCACCTGCGCCTCTGGTCGGGCCGCGGCATCACGCCGTTTCACATCGAGGCCTTCAATTCGGGGGATTACCCCGCGGCGGTGCGAGAGCAGGTCGATGCGAAGAACCTCTCGCGGGTGCTGTATCCGGACGACTCCACGCAGCAAGGCAAGGAGCTGCGCCTCAAGCAGCAGTACTTTTTCGTGAGCGCGAGCCTGCAGGACATCCTCGCCACCCATCTGCGCGAGGGGCGCACGCTCGCCTCCATGCCGCAGGCGGTCTCGATTCAGCTCAACGATACGCATCCGGCGCTCGCAATTCCGGAACTCATGAGACTGCTGGTCGATGAGCATGGACTCACCTGGGCCGAGAGTTGGGCCATCACCTGCGGCGTGTTCGCCTACACCAACCACACCTTGTTGCCGGAGGCGCTCGAGACCTGGCCGGTCGCGCTGATGGAGCAGCTGCTGCCGCGGCACCTCGAGCTCATCTACGTCATCAATCGAGATTTCCTGGCGGCCCTCGAGGCGCAACGCCCCGGTGATTTCGAGTCGCAGCGGCGCCTCTCCATCATCACCGAGGACGGCGAGCGGCGCGTGCGCATGGCGCATCTCGCCGTCATCGGCAGTCATCACGTGAACGGCGTTGCAAAATTGCACACCGAGCTGATGCGCGAGAGCGTGTTCGCGGGATTCGCGCAGCTCTATCCCGACCGCTTCATCAACGTGACCAACGGAATCGCCGTGCGCCGTTGGCTGAAGCAATCCAACCCGGGACTGTCGGTGCTGCTGACCCAGCGATTGGGCTTCTCATGGGAAAACGACCTCGAGGAGCTCGGGCGGATGAGGGGGGCCGCCGACGAGCCGGAATTCCTGCGCCATTTTCGGGGCGTGAAGCGGACCAACAAGCAGCGCCTCGCCGGCGAGGTCATGCGGCGCACAGGCGTCGAGCTCGATGTCGATTCGATGTTCGACGTGCAGGTGAAGCGCATTCACGAGTACAAGCGTCAGCTTCTCAATCTCCTGTATGTAGTGGTGCGCTATCAGCGCATCCGCCGCGATCCTCGGGGCCTCGTTCCCCGATCGGTGATATTTGCCGGCAAGGCCGCGCCGGGATACTTCATCGCCAAGGCCATCGTGAAGCTCATCAACAACGTGGCGCGCACCATCAATTCGGACGCCGCGGCGAGGGAGCTCTTGCGAGTGGTTTTCCTGCCGGATTACGACGTCTCGCTCGCGCAGAAAATCATGCCGGCCGCCGATCTCTCCCAGCAGATCTCCACGGCGGGCATGGAGGCCTCCGGCACCGGCAACATGAAGCTCGCGCTGAACGGTGCGCTCACGATCGGCACGCTCGATGGCGCAAACATCGAGATTCGCGACCATGTGGGCGAGGAGAATATTTTCATCTTCGGGCTCACCGCGGCCGAAGTCGCTCGCGAGCGTGCGGCCGGGTACCGGCCGGCGAGCCGCCTCGAAGGCAACCCGGAACTCAAAGAGGCGCTCGAGCTGATCGATGCGGGCCATTTCTCGCCGTCGCGTCCCGATGAGGCGAAGCCGGTGGTGCGCCGGCTCCTCGAGGACGGCGAGCCTTATCTGGTGCTCGCGGATTTCCCGGCCTACGCCGCCGCGCAGGACCGGGTGGATGCGCTTTACTCGCGGCCCGAGGAATGGAGCCGAAAAGCCGCCCTGAATTGCCTGAACATGGGCTACTTCTCGAGCGATCGGAGTGTGCGCGAGTACGCCGATCGAATCTGGGACGTGAGGCCGGTGCTTTGAGGGAGCGCATTTAACCGGTGAAGCCAATCCAAGTGGGGCTCCCACGGCCGCTCGGCGCGAGCTTGAATCGCCAGGGTGTCAACTTCGCCCTCTTCTCGAGCCATGCGACCCGCGTCGAGTTGTGCATCTTCGATGCCGAGACGGGCGCGGAGACGCGCTACGATCTTCCCGGCCGAACGGGCGATATCTGGCACGGTCTTTTGTCGCCGGGGCGGGCGGGCGCCGGCACCCGCTACGCGTACCGAGTATACGGCCCGAACGAGCCCGACAGCGGCGCGCGGTTCGATCCCGCCGTGGCGCTGCTCGATCCCTACACGCGCGCCTTGTCGCTCGATGAGCCGTGGCGATCGTGCGTCGTCGATCCGAGCTTCGAATGGGATGGCGACCGCCCGCCTGCGACGCCGTGGCGCGACACGGTGATTTATGAGCTGCATGTGAAGGGCTACACACGCCTGCATCCGCTCGTGCCGCCGGATGAGCGCGGCCGCTATCTCGGTCTCGCGACGCAGCCGGTCATCGCCCACCTGAAGTCGCTGGGGGTGACGGCGGTGGAGCTGCTCCCGATTCAATCTTTCGCGAGCGAGCGCTTCTTGCTCGAGCGAGGTCTCTCGAACTACTGGGGCTACAATTCCGTCGCCTGGTTCGCGCCGGCGAACGAGTACGCCCAGAGCGATGCAGTGCGCGAATTCAAGACCATGATCCGTGCGCTGCACCGCGCCGATATCGAGGTCATTCTGGATGTGGTCTTCAATCACACGGCGGAGGGGAACGAGACCGGACCCGTCCTCAACCTGAAGGGGATCGACAACGCGGTCTATTACCGGCTCCAGGCGGACAAACGCCTGTACGAGAATCTGACGGGCTGCGGCAACACGGTGAACTGCGAGCATCCCGCCGTGCGCTCGATGATCATCGACTGCCTGCGCTACTGGGTCGAGGATATGCACGTCGACGGATTCCGCTTCGACCTTGCGACGGTGCTCGGGCGCGAGAGCCACGGCTTCAACGAGCACGCGGCGTTCTTCGGCGCGCTGCGTGCCGAGCCCTTGCTCGCGTATGTGAAGCTGATCGCCGAGCCCTGGGATGTCGGGCCCGGCGGCTATCAGCTCGGCCGGTTCCCGCCGGGCTTCAGCGAGTGGAACGACCGCTACCGCGACACGGTACGCGCCTTCTGGCGCCGTGACGGCGGGCGCATCGGCGAGCTCGCGGAGCGCTTCGCCGGATCGAGCGACATCTTTCGGCACAATGGCCGAAAGCCCACCGCCGGCGTCAACTTCGTGACGGCTCACGACGGTTTCACGCTGAACGATCTGGTCTCGTACGATCTGCCGCATAACGAGGCGAACGGCGAGGAGGGCGCCGACGGCCATCGGAACAACTTGAGCTGGAACTGCGGCCAGGAGGGACCGACGGCCGATACCGGTGTCGTCGAACTGCGCAAGCGTCAGATGCGAAACTTCATGGCGACCCTGTTCCTATCGCAGGGTGTGCCGATGCTTTCGGCGGGCGATGAGTTCGGGCGCTCGCAGCGGGGCAACAATAACGCCTATTGCCAGGACAACGAGATCTCATGGGTCGACTGGAGCCTGCTTGCGCAGCACCCGGATCTCGTGGATTTCGTGCGCCTGGTGGCGAGCCTTCGGCGCAGCCACGTCGAATTTAGGCGCGAGACCTTTTTGAAGGGCACGACCTCGCGGGTCGAGGTCAAAGATGTGACCTGGCTGCACGCACGCGGGACGGAAATGACGCAGGATGACTGGAACGACGGTAACTTGCGTACGCTGGGAATCTGGTACGGAAAGCGCAGCAACTGGGCCGCCCGTTTGCTCCTGCTCTTGAATGCCTCCGACTCGGTACAGATGTTTGTCTTGCCCGCACCGCCCGCCGACAGCCCGTGGCGGCGGCGTTTCGATACGGCCAGCAAGACCACCGAGGTATTGAGCCTCGAGGACGAGGTGGTGTTTCCATTGGCTCCCAGCAGCGCCGTCTTTCTGGAGTGTTGAGCGGTGGATGCGAATTTGATCGAACAGCTTGCCCGGCTGCGCGGCATCGGCGATGCCTACCACGATTATCGCGGCGAGCTGCGCCACTTCAGCCTGGAGACGAAGACGGACATCCTTCGCGCCATGGGCTGCCCGGTGGAGGATCCGATTGCGCTCACCGCGCAGCTGCACGCGCTCGAGTCCACCCGCGGACGCGCGCTGCTGCCCCCGATCGTTGCGGCTCACGGCATGCGCGCCGGCGTCGATCTCAATATCCCCGCGCGCAATTTTGGTGCGCGCCTCAATTGGACGGTGAACCTCGAGAGCGGCGAGCGGCGCACCGGGACGGTGTCGACCGCGGACTGCCCGGAGATCTGGCGCGGCGAAATCGACGGCTCGTGGATCACCCGCCGCCGCCTCGAGATACCGGTCGATCTGCCCGCCGGCCGGCACGAGATCGAGGTGACGATCGGCGCCAAACTGCACCGCTGCCCCTTGATCATGTCGCCGCAGACCTGCTTCGAGCCGCAGGCCATCACGCAGGGAGACAGACTCTGGGGCGTTGCCGTCCAGCTCTATACCCTGCGGTCGCGCGAGAACTGGGGTATCGGTGATTTTCAGGACCTGCAAACCCTGATCCGCTGGCTCGGACCGCGCGGCGCGAGCTTCATCGGCTTGAATCCTTTGCACGCCCTGTCGCCGGCGGAGCCCGAGCGGGCGAGCCCGTACAGCGCCTCGAACCGGCACTTCTTGAATATCCTCTACATTGCGGTCCCGCGAGTCCCGGAGTTCGAGGACTGCGCGGCGGCGCGGGTGCTCCTCACCGATGCGAGCTTCGCGGCGCGCCTCGAGGCGCTGCGCGCGACGCCGCTCGTCGATTACGCTGCGGTGGCGCAGACCAAGCTCGAGATGCTGCGCTTACTGTTCGGCGAGTTTTGCGATCGACATCTCGCGCGCGGCACCGAGCGCGCCACCTCTTTCCGCAGCTTCGTTGCGGCCGGCGGTGCGCTGCTGCACTTGCACGCGCGATTCGATGCGCTCGACCAGTACTTGCGCGAGACCCAGGGCACGCCCTCGGGATGGTTGAGCTGGCCTGCCGAGTTCCACAATCCGCATTCGGGTGCGTGCGTTCGGTTCGCGGCCGATCATGCGCGCGACGTGGATTTCTATCTGTACCTGCAATGGGTGGCTCACGAGCAGCTCGGCGCCGCGCAGGCGCTCGCGCGCGAGCTGCGCATGCCGATCGGCCTGTACGGCGATTACGCGGTCGGGACGCATCCATCGGGGTCGGAGACGTGGTCCGATCAGAGGGGATACCGTCTGGGTGCCGAGATCGGCGCACCACCCGATCCGCTCGCGCTCCGGGGACAGGGTTGGGGACTGCCGCCTCCGGATCCCGTGGTCATGGAGTCTCGACAGCTGGATGGGTTCGTTCACCTGCTTCGCAACAACATGCGTTACTACGGCGCGCTGCGGCTCGATCACGTCATGTCGCTGTTTCGTCTCTGGTGGGTGGCGGCCGGGCGCTCTCCGGCGGACGGCGCCTACGTACACTATCCGTTCGACCTGCTGCTCAGCGTCCTGCTGGTCGAGAGCGCACGCAGCGCCTGCGTGGTCGTGGGCGAGGACCTGGGTGTCGTGCCGGACGAGGTTCGCCGCGCCATGGCGCAATTCGGCCTGTACCACTACAAGGTGCTGCTGTTCGAGAAGGATGCGGGACGCTATCGCCGTCCGGAGGAGTTCGTGAGCCGCGCGCTCGCGACCGTCACCACCCATGATATGCCGACCTTGCGCAGCTTCTGGGAAGGCCGCGACATCGATCTGCGGCGAGACTTGAGGCTCTACCCGACGCCGGAGATCGAGGCTGAGGTGCGGCAGGGCCGCGAGCGCGACCGCCAGGCGCTTCTCGCCGCGCTCAAGGAGCAAGGTCTTGCGCCCGCCACACCCGCCCACCCGACGAGCCGTTCTCACCGGAGCTCGCGCATGCCATTCACGTGTACCTCGCGCGCTCGCGCGCAATCCTCGCCTCCGTCCAGATCGAGGACCTGCTCGGCATGGTCGATCCCGTCAATGTGCCGGGGACGTATCTGGAATACCCCAACTGGCAACGCAAGATCACGGCCGACATCGAGGATCTCGCGGGGCGAGCGGATCTCGATGCGCTGTTTGCCGACATGAGCCGCGCCCGCGGGCTCGGCGATGGCAGCTAACGTCAGTCGCACCCGTTCGAGGGGCACTTTTGAAGAAAATATTCGCTTTTGAGCACAGCGACATCGGGAACCGCCGTCTTAACGTCCTGGACGGCGGGGACCTTCTTGCGGGCAATTGTCGAGTCGCGATCATCTTGGTTCGAAACTACGAAGTAAGCGCCGGATGGAAACGGAGCGCCCAAACTCAGGATGCTATGCACGCTCGTAGAGTGGCCCTGGAAATGACCAAGGTAGGTTGCGGTTCCGGCTTCGATGGTGAATGGAATCGAAAAACCGCCCTGTGACTGCCATCGCCACTGAACGATTCCGCCGTAGAGCGCCCCCTCAATTTTGAATAGCTCGTAGTTTCCTGGGGGCAGCTTGATTACTTCGATGACGCCCATTTCATTGTTGTCTTCGAAGTCCGTCTTCTGGGTCAAAAACGGCATCAATTCCAGTTTCTTCTTCGGAGAGAAGCTGACGGTTCCCATTTCGTCCGACCCAATTCGACGATAGTCGAGGGTGTACTGAATTGCCCGGCTCTCCGTCGAGTCGTACGCCGCGAGCCCCAATATCAGGTACCCGGCGTCGCTGCCGGGACTGCTGCCCGCCACCGGACGGGTCGCGCATGCGGAAAGCATCAACATCCCTGTAAGCAAGGCCATGGTTCCAATCGACCGCATTGATTCTCCCATTCTCTTTCTCACCGACATGGTGTCAGCGGCATAGCGGCAATAGATCACCCGGCGCGTGGCTCGTCAACATCAGGGAATGACAGGATTCTGTAAAGGTATTTCGGAGGGGCGTGTCGGGCAGGAGGCTCCCTGAGAAAGCAGCCGACGCGTGTCCGGCGGGCGTGCACCGACACCGGAGGGCGCAACCCGCAGTGTGATCTGCTCACCCAAAAGACCGGATCGCGTGTGAATCGGCTCGCGGCTTGGTGCGACTCGCGACGGATAAGATCCGCCCTAATGAGGCGGATAAAAGGATTTTACAATGTGCAAGCTCGTAGCGTTGATGACGGCCATGATTGCACTCGGCGGTTGCGCCACCACCGTCACGAGTTATGTACCCTCTGAGGGCCAGGCCGTCGCCTACGAACAAGGCGTTGGAACGGTCACAGCCATAACTGCCGATGCCACCGTCATGATATATCCGACATTCCGCTATCAGTCACCTTCCGACATTCCGACGTTTACATTGATGATCCAGAACACCACCAACCATGACATCGATTTCAATCCGCAGACCCTGAACGCGAGCCTGGATAGTCAGCAGTGCCACGTCTATAGTCTCGAGGAGCGCGTCTCAGAAATTCGCAGGGCCGCACGAAATAAGCAGATCGCGCTCGCAATCGTCGGAGGTCTCGCGGCGGCGGGTGCCGGCTACGCCGCGTCTCATCAAACCGTCTCTTATTCGAATGTGGGTTACGCCGGTAATCGGACCTTCTACTCCTCCGGCACCGTCAACATTTACGATCCAGCCGCCGGGATTTTCGCTGGTGCTGCCGTGGGCGCGGTCACGGGCGTCGGCATTCACCAGATAAGCAGGGCCGCCGGCTATGAAGAGCAAGCCGCGCAGGGCATCTTCCAACGCACCACGATCCATCCTGGGGCGACGGTGATCGGCCAGATCGAGCTGAAGACACCCTCGAGCCGATTTGCAGCCGTGAACATCAGCGTACCGGTCGACGGCGCGGTCGGTGCGGTGCAGTTCCGGAAGCAAGACACACGGTAGAAGTTGCCCGCTACCGTGCGGCGACAATTGTTTCACGGCATCGCTCTAGCCTGCGAGGGCGCCGTCGAAGAGGGCAATTTAAACCCGCACACGGCAAAGTAGCCTATTGTGTAGAGCACAACCGCCGCATCCATCGCAGCGGCGAGCCAAAACCCCTGCGAATACGGTTGGCTCAAGTTCGCAAGGACCAGATACACAATAAAAGCCTTCTCAAGGCCGCTGTAGATGAGAATCGGATTGCGCCAATTCTCTCGAAAGGCAGCCACGACCATGAAAACGCCCATTAGGCCGACCGTGATCCCCCAATGCCGTACAAAAATCGTGTACTCCTCTCTGTAAGCGAATTTGGCGATTTGCGGTAGCGCCCATTCGGGCCAAAAAGCATAGATAAAAGCAAGCGCTGTCCCGATGCCCGTGAGCACAAAGAACGGCCGAAACGTTAGATCGAAAAAGCGTTTCATCGGTAACCTCCGTTGTCTTGATGGCCACCCACGCTTTTGCAGGCGCGCAGGGTCGCCATGATCGAATTAATATCCACGCGCTGAGCCGATCAGTGGCGTGCGCATCGGTGTACGCCCTGAAGTCTGCCGCCTAGACCGTCGGCCGCAGCTTGCCCGGCGATCAGCGTGGGAAGGGAGAGGGGGCAAACTTCATCGAATTGCTCCTGCGCGGACAGCGCTCGAAACGCGGCTCGTTGGAGTCTAAATTGCCACCTCGCTCAGATAAAATTGGACCTTGGTCCGAACGACGCAGCGGCAGCGCCGCTGCATAGGACGTTTCCTATGGTGATTGGGGAAACCAAGGGCTGTTTTAATGCGCATGCGGGGAATAGCCTCGGGTAAGGGGAAAGAAAGCGGCCGCGAATGCTGACTTCCTGGACTGCCAATTGAGTCCGCGGCCGTCAAGCTATACGCTCGAGCGACCTCACCGGCCCTATTTTCTCGAGGCAACAATCTTTGATAAATAAAGAACAGAAATGGGTGACATCGACATCTTCTTGATACGGGATATCCGGGCCGTGAGAAGCCTAACCGCTCGAACCCAACGGAGCACGATTACTCGCGCGACGGCGTTTCTAGCTCTTATCTTGATCCCATCGCTTGGTTCAGCGGCTATTTATAAATGCACTGCCGAAGACGGCAGCATCACGTACACCGACACACCCTGTCCCGCAGATACGACGACGCAATATATCGACCCAGCGGTGCCTTCGTGGCTAAACGAGTCATCGCAGACTATGACGACTATCCCGGCGCTTAGCGACGCAAAGACCCAATCGCAGCCTGAGATCATCGCTATCCTCTGCGCCAATGATGAATTTAAATGGTGGCTCAAGGCGCGACGACAGTCCTTGCCGGAACGGGACGCCCTAACCGCGAGATTTATCGAGATCAGCAACCTTTGTCGACGGGCTCTGCACCTCCCGGATGCGGCGGCGCCGATTCCGCAAACGCCCCTGAAGCGCGTTCTTGGGCATTAGATCGTGATCGAAGAGCCGCCTTGTGCTTACTTTGCGGCATCGAAGCGACTGCCTTTGTTCGGGAGTGGGCGGCGAGCGAGCTCTAGTTCCGGTGTCGACCTGAGAGGCGATTGGTGAAATCACGGGAAGTAGCTTCATGGGAAGTGGCGCGCGTTTTGCGCGAGGAAGAGTCTGTGAGGCGGTCAGGAGGACTCGCATGAAACGAATTTTTTTCGCTATGCTGGGTGTCGCGGTGTCGGTTGTTGCTGCAAGCCAGGCTTCGGCCTATGCATTCGGCCAGGCCACCTACGATTCCAAGAGCGATAAACTCGTCGTGACCATACTCTACAGCGGCACGAATCCAAATCATGTTTTTTCGCTGAAATGGGACGAGTGCGTAAAGCACCCGGATGGCACCGCCGATGTGACGGCCGAGGTGGTCGACAGTCAGGCGCAGGATGCGGCGAACCAGGATTTCAAGAAGACTGTTCGCTTGAGCCTCGAGGCATTGCCCTGCCGCCCCGCGACGGTCACCCTGCGCGCGGGGCCACGTACCTACATCGCAGTGCGCGTCCCGGCGGCTTAGGGCCACTCGAACGCTCGAAGAGATGCGGGGCGATACGCCGCCCGCAGCGCTCATATCGGCACCCAGACGAGGCCATGGACTCGGCCGGCACACTGATGGACATCCGATGGAGGACACACTCATGACTGTGACAATGAAAGCCAATCGCATCCACGTGTTTGGAGGCCCGGAAGTAATCCTGTTCGAGGATGTGCCGCGCCCGACGCCGGGTACGGGTGAGGTTCTGATCCGTGTTCATGCGGCGGGCGTCGGGCCGTGGGATGCCTGGGTACGGGCCGGGCGTAGCGTATTACCACAGCCTCTGCCGCTCACGCTGGGTGCGGATCTCGCGGGCACGGTCGAGGCGACGGGCTCGCGCGATAGCCCCTTTTCAGTCGATGACGAGGTGTTCGGGGTTACCAATCCCCGCTTTACCGGCGCGTACGCACAATACGCCGTGGCCTCCACTCAAATGCTGGCACATAAGCCCCGCCGGCGCGACTTCCCCGAGTCTGCCGCGGTGCCTGTAGTTGCGGTGACCGCCCGACAGATGCTCTTTCGCTACGCCAAGGTGCGCTCGGGTGACCGAGTATTGGTTCATGGTGCCACCGGGAATGTGGGTTCCTACGCGGTGCAGTTCGCGCATGCGGCCGGAGCACACGTCATCGCCTCGGTTCTTCCGAGGGACAGTGAAGTAGCGCTGCAGCTTGGCGCCGATGAGGTGATCTCGCTTCCCGGTGAGGAGGCGTCACCCCTGCGGGGTACTTTGGACACAGTGATCGACACGGTCGGAGGGAAAACCCAAACGGAGTTGTTCCCCTATGTGCGCAAGGGTGGAATCCTAATATCCTCAGTTTCCGCGCCCGATGCACAGCTCGCGCAACGATGCGAGATTGAGATCAAGTTCATTTTGGTGGATGTCAACACCGCGGACCTCAAGGTCATCGCCGATCTACTCGACACGCAGCAGCTCCACGTGCGCATCGGGCAGGTGCTCCCGCTAGGACAGGCTAGACAGGCGCACGAGATGCTAGAGGGCCTGCGGCCGCTGGCGGCCGGCAAAGTCGTGCTCAACGCAGCGGATGACTCATAGGGCCGCGGCGCACTGGGCAGGAACACCGCTTTGAGGAAGCAAAATTAAGCCACGCAAGGACCACCGGTTGGCCGATCGATGCCGCTACGCACACTGAGCGTTCGAAGGCCGACGGGGCGGCCCGAGTTTAAGGCGTTGCCGAGCTTTTACGCCCCGCAACGCCGATTTCTCGGAGCGGCGCAGGATTTCGGGCCGCCGAAGGTTGGGATCGATGTCGATGGCCGGGGTCATCCCGACGCTAATCTCCATCCAGTTCTGCAACTTCTCAGCCCCTGCGGTGTTCTGTCAGCAGGAATTGAACACAAGCACACTGGCAAGGAGATACACATGGACACCTTAACAACAAAACTCGCCGCTCTCGCCGGCACTCTGTTCGTGAACACGCTCGTGATGGGCGCCGTCGCATACTGTTTTGCTCTTCAGCCGAATGCGTACATGACAGCGGTCGCGCTCGCCAAGGCCGTCGCCGCGCAGCAAGGGCTGGGTTGAAGTTGAGGGCATGCCGCATCACAAACCTCGGGATGCGGCGATGCCGAAACGACTTCGCTGAGCCATATGCTCTGCATCATCATGGACATTCCGGAGTTTGAGCATCGCTTATCTTTTCGTCGGCGGCTGGCCACCGAGACACTGGAACCAGCGCTACTGAGCGCTGGTCTCAGCGGCCTGTCGACGCTGGGCGTCCAGGGTCGCGGCGGCGTCGAGCTGTTGTTTGACGCGCGCTTCCGTTTTCAATGCCTCTTTGGCCTGCGCGGCCTCGGAGGCGCCGCCCGCGGCGGCCGAGATTGCAGTCTCACCGACGCCGCAGGCGGAGAAGGTCAGACAAGCCAACACTACGAGAATGATCCGGTTCATGGGAGACTCCGTTGCGCGGATATGGCGCCAATTTTTACGAGCTGCGGCGCCCTTGGAAAGGGCGCGGCTCTCAGTTTGGGGATGACGGTCGATCCGGCGGAGGTGAGCGGGGGTTCAGGAGAAGGGAGCAGACTTGAAGGCCGACGGCAGCGGGGCGGTGGCCCAAGGCCGCAGGCAAAATTTGGCATTTAATGTAACGCACGAAGGAGGTAATCCAGTGGCCGAGGACCCCCGGGATGAGGCGTCATTGCCGGATGTGCGGGATGGATTAACGCGTGAGGAGCGGGTGGTGCTGTACGTGTTGCACGAGACGCAGAAGGAACGCGGGGGTCGACACGTGCCGACGGCGATGTTGTGGGGACGGGTGTGCGAGCACTTCTATATCAGCCCGGAAGACCTGTCGGAGATGTTGGCGCGCTTGGGCGCGCGGAAGTGAACGATCGCTAATGACTTTTGTAACCGCGCGGCGGCATTTGTGGGAGGGGTCGCGCCTTGCATCGTCGCTCGCCGCACTTTGAGCAGCGAAGCCGGCGCGCTACATCATCGAGCTTCGCGTCCCAGCCGCATAAGTTCGCCAGTGTGTGCGGTAGGGTGCGGCGTTCATGGCCGCAGGCTTCGCACTTCAATATCAGGTCGTATTGACCGAACTCGTCCGATAGCTTGTCGACCTTGAACCCGCGGCGCATTGGCCCACGGTAGCGCCTCTGGGCTGTGAGTATCCACGGGATAACTCATCCAGTATTCTTGAGCAGGGATTGCTGTATAACACTCACGATTCGAGGGAGTGTCGCACCGTGGAACGGAATCCTTATTCGCCGCCATCTGCGCTGGTTGGCGACGTTACTGACCTGGGCGCCGTAAAGACTCCATGGGGCAGGGCCGCCGGTTTTTATTGGGCATTTTTATGGCGGGCGACGCTCATTTCTACCGGCCTGTGCTTACCCTTCTTTTTTGCAATCTTTCCGGTCCTGAAGCTCGTGCTCGATGCCTGGCCTCTATTCGAGGGTCTGTTGCGGTTAGCCTGCATCCTGGTGATTTTTGTCATCGCATCGTGTTTGGCGATCAGCTGGGCGGTTCAATCGAATTTCCGTGGCTATTGGCTTCGGATCCTCGATTCACGGAGTGCGTCGGACTCCAGCCCGCTATCCCTGCCCGATAACATACCTATGACACGAGCGGCGAGGTTGTTCGGCGCGCATCTGTGGCGCTACGTGCTCGTCGTCCTACCGGTTAACGCTGCCCTCATGTGGTTGCTCGTGGGGCCTGCGGCCCTAAAGGCCGGTGGCTGGGTGGCCGTCTTGAAGTCTCAATCGATCAATCTGTCAGTGGGGTTTCTCGTGGGCATCTGGGCGATGCGTGAAGCGCTCAGCGTGGCTTATCCCGGTTTTACATTCCAGTGGGTCGTCGCCGACTCCAGGGTCAATCCGAATTTACTCGAGGCGCGGCCCAGCCCTTCCGTGGAGCGCAACGCTTGAGCCTTGCCGCATCGGGAATGAACCCGCACATCTGGGTCGCGGCGCCAGCGTTCAGCTTCCACACCTCATGTGAAGGCAGTCCATCCATGGGGTTATCGGTGCGGGTGTCGAAGTACGTAATGCCTTTGTATTTGACGAGGCGGGAGGTACCGCCAGCGTGTTGGAACGCAATGTTGTCATCCACGGTTTGTGTCGGTTGATCTTGATCATTGAGAATCGCCGGCCATTGGTAGCTTCGATCATGGCCGCAGCCCGCGCCGTCGCTACCCGGGGCAAAAGATATGAGGGCCGCGCCGCCGAATAGCGACGCATCGATTTCGTCATCGACGAGGCGTGAGCTCATCTCCAAATTGGAAGGACACAATTGGTGACCCTCTTAACGCAGCCGCAAGGAGGACGCTCGCCGCAAATAGCAAAAGGAAACCCACCCGGCAGTCACTCGGTACCGATGCCTTATGAATAGGACATGCTCGGAAAGGCAGGGACAGCTCGGCGCCGGGATGCGAGAATTACGACATGTGTGGAAGGTCGTACGGTCGATATTTCTCCAACTGCCGATCGGGTTCGCCATCGTTCGCAGTTGGGTCGCGCGCCACGGTCGATCCGTTGAGTCAACGCGGTACTGGACCTCAGTGCTGATCGGCGTGGTTTCTCAATGATCTTCTCAGGAAGGATCTCATGGTAATTCACGGCAAATGTCACTGCGGAAATATAGTTTTTGCACTCGACTGGCCTGGGTCTACAGGCGACGTCGTCGGACGCGCGTGTAATTGCACTTTTTGCATCAAGCACGGAGGGGTTTGGACCTCCAATCCCGACGCGAAGCTTTCAGTCGCTTTTCAACAGAACGCCGCCGTCTCGAAGTATTCGCTTGGAACGGCGACTGCAACATTTCACATTTGTATGCGTTGTGGCGTGGTGCCGATTGTCACAAGCGAGATTGCGAATCGGGTCTATGGCGTTGTCAACGTCAACACATTTGAGAACCTTGACCCGGCGGGATTGCGTCGGCAAGCAGCGAGTTTCGACGGCGAGGAGTCACAGTCGCGTTTGGTGCGTAGACAGAGGAATTGGATTCCCGACGTTCGCATTTGCGAAGGTAGCACCTGACGGCGGTTTAAGCGTTGCTCGAGGTTGCGACTTCACCACCTGCGGAGCGGCCGCCGACCGGCAGTGATCGGCAAATCCGGACGGTTAGACCCCTGAAATCACCGAGTCGAAGCAGACGTTCGTTCCGGCCAAGCAATCATCGCAACGGCACACTAGACATTCAGCGCCTTCTTCATACGCATTTCTGCGATAGCCCTCTGGGCCTCCTCGCTGAGGTTGGACTTTCCGACCTGGACGGTCACCTTTTGAATCTTGCCGGTGAACTTACAATTGCCCGCTTTGTAGTCGTCGCTGACCGCGGTATAGAGGTTCTCGCCCACATCCGTCGTTTCCGCGCCAAATGCGAACGGCTGAGTGTGTTCGATCCGCCCTGCGGCAACCTCTTCACCGTTGACGAAGATCACACCGTTACCCCCCGCGCCCAAACCACCGTCGTAAGCAAACTCGAAGCGCAACGTCACCCGCCCGGCCGGCAGACGAGCACGGCCGGTGATCTTGTAAATGACGCGACCGAGAAAGTTCCAGGCAAACCGGGGTGCGCCGTCCTTGAGGTAGAGGCTCCAGCCGCCCATTTCGCCGCCTTGGGCGATGACGACCCCCTCTGCGCCAGCCTTCGGGACCTCAATGTCTGCCGTGACCACGAAGGAGCGGTTCTTGATGTTGATGAAGGCATTTTCAGGAATTCCTATCATTCCCTCATAGACCGTTATCTCGGTGCGACCTTCCAACAGGTCCGGCCGACCCGCGAGAGCCGCGTTGAAACGCTCCCAAGCACGGTCATCCAGAGGCAGCACGTTGTATTTGACGGCTTCTTCCAAGAAGACGGCTTTTAGCTTCTCCAGTTTGTCGGGAAACTTCGCGGCAAGATCGTGCGCGCAACTGAAATCTTCCTCTACGTTGTAAAGCTCCCACTTGTCGTTCTCAAATGTAGCCCGCGCCTTGGGCTCCCACGGCGGTCGGTGCACCGTGGTGGCGAACCAACCGTCCTGATAGATGCCGCGGTTGCCTGCCATCTCGAAGTATTGCGTGGTGTGCCGCGATTTCGCCTCGGGGTTATTCAAGGTGTCGAGCATGCTCACGCCCTCGAGGGGTTTCTGCTTGACGCCATAGACGACCACGGGCTCGGGTATACCCGCTGCCTCCAACACCGTCGGAGCAATATCAGTCATGTGCGTCCATTGCGTACGGAGGCCCCCCTTCTCCGCGATCCCCTTCGGCCAGTGGGCCACCATGGATTGGCAGACGCCGCCGTAGGAGGCGACCTGGTGGCCCCAGCCAAAGGGCGTCGCGCCGGCGAAAGCCCAGCCATTGTTGTACAAAATATGGGATTTGGGACCGCCGATCTCGTCGAAGTGCTTCAGTGGAATATCCAGAGGCTCCGGTATTCCGTTGAACACGGACAACTCATTGAAGGCGCCGTTGAGGCCGCCTTGGAAGACCGAACCGTTATCGCCGGTGATGTAGAGGACCAGCGTATTGTCCATTTCGCCCAAGGTCTCGATCTCGTCGAGAAACCGGCCGACCTCGTAGTCGGTCACCTCGGCAAATGCCGCGTAGATCTCCATGTACCTGGCAAAGACCTTCTTCTCGTCGGCCGTCAAGTCGTCCCATTCCTGAATTCCGGGCGGCTTGGGCGCGAGATCGGTCCCCGGGGGCACGACCCCCAGCTTGATCTGCCTTGCCAATGTTTCCTTACGCACCTGGTCCCAGCCCTGAGCGAACTTCCCCTTGTACCGGTCGCGCCAAGCCTCGGGAACCTGAAACGGGCCGTGGGTGCCAATCGCCGAGTAGTACACGAAGAATGGCTTTTGGGGGGCGAGCGAGCGCTGCGAGCGCAGCCAGAGGATTGCCTTGTCGGTAATGTCGGTACTGGCGTAGTAATCGGCATCGGGGTGCATATCCACCCGGGTCATGTTGTCGTAAATGACCGGATGGAACATGTCCGCTTCGCCGGACATGAAGCCGTAGAATCTCTCAAAACCGCTATGCACCGGCCAACGATCGAAGGGGCCGACATCACTGAGTTCCCACGGTGCGAACTCGTGACACTTGCCGAACATGGCGGTGCTATAGCCGTTGAGCCGTAAGATCTCGGGGAGATTCGTGACGCTGCGGGGGCGCACCGCGGTGTACCCCGGGAAGCCGCTGGCAATCTCCGAGATCACGCCGAAGTTTGCGCTATGGCTATTGCGACCCGTTAAGCAGGCCACGCGGCTGGGCGAACACAACGGGGGGACTTTGAAATTGTTGTAGCGCAGGCCGGTCTGGGCGAGTCGATCCAGCGTCCGCATCTGGATCGGCCCACCGAACGTCGATGCGTCGCCGAAGCCCATGTTGTCGAGGAGGATGACCACCACGTTGGGCGCACCTTTCGGCGCCTTCACCTCGAACCGCGGCGGGGCTTTAGCGTTGTGCGCATCAAGTTCGGTGATTGCCGGATATTGTGGCTCTGGTATCGGCAGCACGGTACGATCCATGGAGGCGGCTGTCCCGGGCTCGCTGCTTTGTTTTCCCATTGATGTCCCCTGAAACGCTGAAAAAACACGCTGGCGAAGAACCGCCAGGTTCTCTCATGAAACGCCGATGAAACCACGCACGTCTATTGGACTTATGGTCCATGTTTGCCGCGTCACAACTGGTCAAGGCGGCGGCATGGCGATGGTGCAATGGTGTTCTTTCTTCGTCTTGGCTGCCGCCTCACGACAGGCTCCCAATGCCGCTTTCTTTCTGCGGGTTATTAAGTTCACGACGAGCAGACACTCTAAATCCAGCTCAGGGCCGCGGCTACTACTCGGGCCGCCCCCTCGCGTACGCAATCGCCATGCGCAATCAGAAGCTGATTGGCATTCCATTCGAGCACCTTATTTCGTGCGGCGCGGGCCGGAGCGCGTCGCAGAAAGCTCGCGCGCCACTCGCGCGGTGTACCTCCATCCTCGCCGGCCACCCCGTCGAGCCGCATTAACATGAACTTCCAGCCCGGCATCTTTGAGGCAGAATGCCGTTGAATCAGATCGCCAATGATCGCCGTGCGCGAGGCGCGGTGAAAGAAGGCCACTTCCTCCATGGCAATCGAGCCACGGAAGACCGCTTGATCGATGTCCCGGGCCCAGGGCAAGTCGGGTTTGTCCTCCAGTTGAGCATAGATACGAAGATCGGGTCTTCTCCTGCCGAGGCCGGGAGGGGCGTACAGGCGCGCTTCGGGCCAACGGTCGGCCCACTCGCGGAGGAACAAATGATGAAGTTTGTTCGGCGAGACAATGTAACGGACTGGTCCGATTGACTCGACCTCGTTCGCAAGCTCTCTGGTCAGCGCAACCGGTGACCATGCCCAGAGGCTTCCGTCAGATAGTCGCGCCACGGCCATGCGAGTAGGGTAAGGAAAGCCGAAGAGAGAGAGGACGGGGCCTTCGGCGGCGAAAAGAGAAGGGCCGAATTCTTGGAGCATTCGGGTAGGGTAACTGTCTAATGTAGCTTGGGGAATGATGTTTCAGCGTCGAATTTCGACGAGATGGCGCTTCCGGTCCTGTCCGGTTTATGGTCCTTCTCGTTGACAGGAGATTGAAATGACAAAGAACATGTTTGTCGGGCTTTACGTTGCGGTGCTCATAGCCGTTGTAGTCGGTGTGGATTTCCTCTTCTTTAGGAATCGATTCTGGGAACGGCTGATGGTGAACATCGGAGTGGTCCTGGTGTTTGCAGCCTTCTATTTGAGATTCCTGCAGAATCCCTAAGTTAAAGGTCGCGGCATTGCAAAACCGCGACCTTGAGGTGACCTGGGGTCAGGTGCCTTCATCTGCTTCCGCATAGCTGCCCTTCGTCGTCGGCAGGTGTGGGTCCAACCGCCGAAATTCGGCTCGACCAAATCCATTGACTTCTACTTCCCGCCTTCGACCAAAAAGATCCGGCTTGTAGCAGCTTTGAGGCGTAATGGAGCAACAGCAGCGTACTCGGCGGAGTCCTCAAATGTCCGAGCGACGGCCAGATTTTCAAATTCGATCACCACAATTCGACCCTTTGGAGGCTTTCCTTCCAGTGGAACTATTTGACCACCACGCACCCGATATTCGCCGCCGAAGTGGGCAACGATCGGGCCGACTGCGGCAATGTATAGACTTCGGGATCCGTCACGGTAATTTCTGCGATGACATACGCCTTAGGATCTGTCATTGCGGCGTGCACAAGAGTGCATAACCCGCAAACGATCAACGCGATAGCTGTTCCGGTAATGGGGACGGTTTTCTTGAACATCATGCTTCCTTGAGAATCTGGCCAGCACTGTAGCCTGACAGCTGGACGTTCCGGAAAGGCGATTGCGGGTCGATAGGACTCACTGGATGCGGGTGGCGTGCCGATGGGCTCCTGGGGGCCAATGCAGGCATTCGCTTTGAAGAAATGATGACCGGGGAGCAGACATTCAAAATCTCTATTAGGCTGTCCGGATATAACAAGGCGCGTTAAAGCGCGCTCCGGGCGACAGCGCACTGTCGAAGTTCAGCGGGAGCTCACTTGAGCAGGTCCAATAACTCTACCTTCTTAGTTCGCCATCCATGGGACAGGTATGCAACTCCGATCTTTGTCGCGCTGATCTGGTTCGTGGTCCTGATGGGTTTCGTTCCTCAGATCGTCCGACAATTCCGCGAGCACACATTTAACTACCCACTCGCGGTTCATATTCACGCGGCTGTTTACGTGTCATGGCTGATCTTGCTGACGATCCAGACGGTCCTGATCGGCAGAGGCAGCGTTGCATTACACAGGCGCCTCGGCTGGTTCGGCGCCGGTCTTGCGGTGCTGGTGGTGTTGATGGGCCTCGTCGCGACCTACGTCGTCGAAAATATGATGTTGGGAACACCCAAATCCGACCCCGCTTTCATCAGCACCCTACTGGTGGATGTTCTGAATTTCGCGAGCCTTTGCATGGCGGGCTCATGTTGCGCCGTGACCCTGCCGCCCACAAACGACTGATGCTGCTCGCGACGATATCGTTGTTGCAAGCGGGCTTCATTCGCTGGTGGGGTAAGGCGATGCTTGCTGCCTTCGGCACCGGATTCCTCGGGGGTTGGATGGCGGACTACCTCGGCGTGTCACTCATGGTGCTCGGCCTTGGAGCCTACGACCTCATGACGCGCCGGCGCCTGCATCCGGCCTACGTGCTTGGCGCCGTATGGATCCTCAGCTGGCAATTCATCGCGAAATGGCTTTATGTGTCCCCCTGGTGGAAGGTCGTGGCTCTCTCCACTTGCTGGGCCACTAGTCGGCGGCCGCTGGTCAGAACGTTAACTTGAATAAATTGCCGTCGTTATCCACGGCTATACCCTTGATATTGTTCGTCGGCTTTCCGGCCGTTAACCCATGGAACTCGACATTCAACGTGGTGCCCTTGTTTCCTACAAGGACAGCACGGACGATGGCAGAGTTGCCGAGGACGTTGGCCACAAAAAATCCTTCCCCATAGACGCGATCCCAGTCGGCAGAGAATTTCCTGGCCGATGGATCGTTCTGCCGCACTGGTGCCCAGTCGCCACGGCAAACTTCGCCTCCTGCGAGGGTCGTGCTCATGGTTCCCGAATTCCCGACGCCGCTAATGGTGACCTGATAGACGGGGACTGGAGTTTGCGCGGAGAGTGAGCCTTGGACTGGATACAGGTGTCCCGGCACCATGACCAAGCATCCGGTAAGCGTGGTGGAGATTAAAAGCGACAATATAATCTGTTTCATCGTAGAGCTGCCTGTGGAGTCGATGTCGTCGAAACACGGTGTGCGATGAATTCCCGCGGCAATTCTATCACCCTAGAGCTTCACCCAAACGGCGCGATCGCAGCGGCTTCGGCGGAGTACCAACCCAACTACATCACCCCGCCGCCGCGATTCGCGACAGGCAGAAACGGGTCCGATTGCATGAACGGACTCATCGCACTAACGCGACCGACTCGTGTTCCGCGCGCCGGCGCAATTGCCAACGGCACTCGATTCTCTGTAGCGTGTAGACCTCAATCGGAAAAATAACAATAGACACCGCTACAGCAAGTTTCACGGGCGCCGCTGCCGACACCGATAGTCTCTTTGGGCATCTAAAGGGGTTGTTCTATCTGGCTTTCACCGAGGCCTGGGAGCGCTTTTCCTTCTATGGAATGATGGCGCTGCTTGTTCTTTATATGGTGAACCAGTTGCTACTGCCTGGCCACGCTGACCATGTTGTCGGTCTTTCTCGGCTTCGTGCTGTCCTGGAATCTATTTCGGGGCCAATGTCATCACAGGCGTTCGCCTCGCAGATCTTTGGCTTGTACACTGGATTTGTGTATTTCACGCCGTTACTAGGCGGCGCGATTGCTGACCGTCTGATCGGGCAGCGCAATGCGGTTGTCATCGGCACGCTATTGATGACGGCCGGCCATATTGCCATGGCATTCGACGCGGCGTTCCTGATTGCCCTGCTGTTGCTCGTCATCGGCTCTGGCTTTCTGAAGGGCAATATCGCGGCGCAGGTTGGCGCTCTGTATCCGCCCGACGACCAGTCGAGGCCTGCACGTGGATTCGTGATCTTCAGCACGGGAATCAGCGTAGGTGCGATTGTTGGTCCGCTGCTGTGCGGCTTGTTGGCGCAATTGTATGGCTGGCACTACGGATTCGGCATCGCAGCGATTTTTATGCTCATCGGTCTTCCGCGGACTGGCGCGTCATCCTCGCACTAATTGCCGTGATGGGAATCACGGTCTTTCAGACGGTTGCTTACTATCAAGTGTAATCACGTGAGGTCGCTATGGATTGAACGGTACGTCGCGCTGAGCGTCGGTGGTTTTCACATTCCTGTTCCGTGGTTCCAATCAATCGATTCGCTGAGCAGCGTTTTAGGTGTGCCGATTCTTCTATGGATTTGGCGCCACCAGGCGTCCCGCGGTCGCGAACCTGACGATCTTAGGAAGATAGGGATCGGGGCTTGGTTGGCGGCGGCGAGCAACCTGATACTTGTGGCGGCCATCTATAGTTCGGGCGAAGCGCATATTAAATCCGATATGGCCGTTTCTGTCGTCGGTCGGACTAGGATTTTCCTTTCTCTACTACTGGCCGACCTTGCTTGCGCTGATTTCTCGTGCGGCGCCGGTCAAGGTGCAGGCCACCCTGATGGGAATCGCGTACATGAGCGTTTTTGCGTCCAACATCTTGATCGGCTGGATTGGCGGTGTTTACGAGCGGATGGGCCCCGGCATGTTTTGGGCGCTACACGCGGCGATCGCCGCGGCCGGCGGTCTGATCGTTTTGATATTCAGTCGCGGTCTTGCCGGCGCGCTCCGACCGGCGTGACTTCCTAATTTACATCCCCGGCCTTCCCGATAGGCGCCCACAAAACGCGGTCCCCCAACATCCCTGTCGCGCTACGATAGATCCTTAGATGACTTCCAGCACCTGCTGGAGCGCGCGTCGCGACTCTTGCGCGGCGCGACCCCAGCTCTGTCGTCCCGACAGTTCGCTATGGCCAAACGAAATGCGCCCGAAGCGCTCCCGAATAACTTCCAACGGCGCTGGATTATTTGGCGTTCCGAAATAGAACCCTGGCTGGGGTGCGATATAGGCGTGACCCCAGCGATTGAACACGATACCGGCTATGTCGCGCCTGGCATCGAATCCCGCGCTGCCCAGCATTTGTTGCAGTTGCTTGCGAATCTGTAACTCGAAATCCGCGTAGCTCGTGCCGAACAGCACGCCGCGCCCGTCGCTCGTTTGACGATCGATGGGCACGCCCGACTGCGGAAAGCCCACATAGAACGTAAGCATCGCGGGTCTCGACGGGTCGAACGGCACAGGTGCCCCGTCGATCTTCATAGGCTGGCGCAAGTTCACGAAGAATCCGAAGCCGTCGAACCAATGTGCGGCAGCTATGCCCAGTTTGGCGAAGGCCTTCCAATTATGCACTGCCACGTTGGCCACGAAAATCGGTCCATGATGAAACTGCGCGTACGCCGCGACGTAAGACGGCGGTAGGTCGCGCACAATATGACGCGCGATCCAGCCACCGGCTGCCACGATCACGGCCTTTGCGCGCACCCGCGAGAGTTCGCCGCCCACGGCATAGGTCACGTTCACGACCTTAGACGCATCTGGCGGACCATCGTGCCGTACGGCCACGACCGTTGCCTCCAGACGAATGCGGACATTCTGCGACCGATCGAGTGCTTTGAAATTGATCGGCGCAAATAGGACGTCTGCAAATGAGCTGGAACCCGTGATTGCGTCCGGAAGCATTGCCTTGACGATGTGCCGCAGAGTGGCGGCGTTTCCGCCGGGAAAGGAAAATGTGTCGCTGCCCGACTCGTATTCGGCCGTGCCGGGAAGACCGAGCAGTTTAGCGCCATAGGCGGAAACCGCGTCCGAACTGACGCCATAGTCTCCCGTCGCCACGATGGGATCGGAGAGGCGAAATACGTCTTTGGACAGGCCCAATTCGCGAACGATCAGATCGCCATAGGACATCGAGTCGAGCCAGCGGTCCGTCGATGCTTGGTCCCCACGCGCGAGGACCGGCGCGTGCTTCTTCCACTGTACCCAGTTGCGGCGCACGTCTGCCGCAATCGGTGCGCGGCGCAAGTCGTCCGACCATGGATCGATCACCCACGCCTGCCTCGACGCGAACGGGGTATCGAAGTAATAACCCAGCGAGCTTGCTCCCTCGTCCCAGAACATCGGTTCATAATTGTCCCGGGCGAACTTTACCGAGGCGGCCACACCGCTGGGATCGATAAAATCGTAAGATCGAGGCATCCCGATCTCGTCCCAGAGCGCAACGACGTGCGCGTACGTGTTGTCCGCCCGCGGCACCACCGCGTCGTTGGAGCCCTGCGGGCCGGTGAGCATGACGCCGTCTACCAGCATCTGGTTCTGCTTGGCCTCCCCGCCGAACACGGGATGGTTCTCGAGAACGAGGCACCGCCCCGTCGGACGCGCTTTGCGAAACTCATAAGCGGCGATGAGGCCCGCGAAGCCTCCGCCGACGATAATGAGGTCGTAAATCTCATCGACCTCCGGTGCGGACGCGAGTTTCGCCTCGTAGATCCCATCCCGAATCCCGTGAGCCGCATTGACGACGGATGCGATGTTCCCGTTCGAGCGGCTGTAGTCGCCGACGCCGGCGTAGCCGTTCCATGCAGATGTAAGACCCTGCGCAAAGGCAGGCGCGGCGGCGCCCAGGAGCATCGCACCCGAGCCGATGAGGCTGGACCCAATGAAGTCTCGTCGCGTGATGGAAGATTGAAGTCCGAGCGCGCGAGCCTCGGTCCCGAACGGGCCCCCTTCACCGTTAAAGCGCCTTCTCATTCCTGCCACCCCACCTCAGCGTGCGTTGCCGCCTTTCCGACCTTGATCGCGTCCGCGCATCATAGCGGCACCGGGCCTTAACGCCTACGGAGGGCGGTCGCCTTGCGTCTTGTCGCCGAAGATGCAACCGTCGACATCAACGAACTGAGGGAAGTCACTGGTGACTTTGGCTCCGAAGGGCAATCGGCCCGTCACGGGCAGATGCGTCGAATTGCGTGATGCTGTAAAAAGGTAATTGCGGTCGGCAAATATTAGAGCCCTAGCCCCGACCGGCGCCCGAGGAGTGGTGCCATGCGCGGAAATCTAATGGCGGCGATTTGCACCGCCTTGATCCTTTGTGCGCCATTTGCCGGCGGGCAGGTGATGCCGCCATCGAAGCCGGTTCCGGAACTGGGATACAAGGTTGTTCCAGGCTTCTTCGAATTCCCGGCTAATTGGGTGGAAGGAGAGGCCTCGGGAGTGGCATTGAACTCCAAAGGCCACATCTTCCTGTTCCAACGAACGCGGCCGATGCTTTCGGAGTTCGACGAGAAAGGCCACTACCTGCGCAGCCTCGGCGAGGGATTGTTCGATCACCCACATGGCTTACGTATTGATGCCGACGACAATATCTGGACCACGGACGACACGAACAACACAGTACTGAAGCTGAGCCCGGCGGGTAAGGTGCTACTCGTCCTGGGTCGTCGAAATAATGGCGGCGAGGCCAATTGGCTGTTTAATAAGCCGGCCGACGTCGCTTTTTCGAAGAACGGCGACATCTTTGTCGCCGACGGCTACGGGAATTCACGTATCGTAAAATTCGACCGCAACGGGAACTACATCAAGGCATGGGGTACCTACGGCTCCGGTCCTGGCGAATTCATGCTTCCGCATTCGGTGGTGATAGATAGGAACGATCGCGTCTACGTCGGCGATCGGGAGAACGCTCGGATCCAGATATTCGACACGGAGGGCAATTTCCTAACGCAGTGGACCGGTATCGGTTATCCATACGGCCTCTTCATAACACCCGATCAGCATATTTGGATGGTCGATGGCGGCTTCGATCGGATTGTCGAAATTGATCAGACGGGCAAGATCCTCGGGTCGATCGGTTCGCCGGGCCATCAGCTAGGCCAGTTGGCTTGGGGACACTTCCTGGCGATCGCCACCGATCGGACCCTTTTCGTGGCTGACGTCCTGAACTGGCGGTTTCAGGTTTTTTTGCCCACCAAGGCGTCTGGGAAGCTCTCTGACTATGTGCCGACGGAGCGGAAGTTTTATGGCTTCAGGCCCAGTGACGGCTACGTCTTCCGCTCGCCAGGGTGGCCTACGAAATAACGCGACGCCGTACATACTTTGGGCGACGTTAATCCCGACCGCGATCGGATTTGTCGGGCAGATTGTACAATTGGGCCGACTCAAACGGGACAAGACCATCGATTGGGTGATTGTTGCGGCAGACGCCGCGATACTGGTTTGCACGCTCTATCTCTTGTTCGCAAAATAGCACTTCAACTTAGGGTCAACAGTTGCCGATCACTCCGCTCGCATAGGCTCCAGTAACTCGGGGGAAGTGCGGCCACGGGTATCGTCGAGGGGATCACGGTCGGAAGCGGTCGACTGCTCCTGCCGGTCGATGATCTTCCTGCCTGGACCGGTAGCAATTTCGCTTCCACCTATATATCCCCCTCCGGCGCCGGGGCGGTCAATGGATCAATTGGGTGGCATCGTGCAGCAATGCTCATAGAACCTTCTCCATGAAAATGCTGAGCGGATCCGGGCCGTAGTCGCCGAACGGTCCGATCTCCACGAAGCCCGCCGAGCGATACAGCCCGATCGCCTCGGGCTGAAGGCCGCCCATCTCGAGGCGCAGCCGCGTCGTGCCGCGCTTTCTCGCGATGGCCTCGATCTCATCGAGCAATCGTCGCCCGAGCTTCAGGCCGCGCGCGGCGGGAGCGACGAACATGCGCTTCACTTCCGCCCAGCCTTCACCGGAGTCGACCATCGCCCCGCAGCCGAGCGCTTTTCCATCCACGCGCGCCACCAGAAATACGACCTCCGGCCGCTGGAGGGCGGCCACATCCAGCATGTGATTGCTCTCGGCCGGATAGAGTGTGGCCATGTAGGCATCGCTCGCCCGCAGCAACGCTGCGATCTCCGTCTGATCCGGATTCTCCGGGCGAATCTCGATCACGCCGCGGCGCTCCCGGTCTGAAGCGGAGCACGGCCGGCGGGCTGGGCGAGCGCGCCCCAGATCCAGATCACGCCGGCGACGAGGACTGCGACCGGAACGAGCTTTACGCCCTGCTGAAGCGAGGCGTGGTCCGAGATCAAGCCGATCAACAATGGCGAGGGGACATCGCCCAGAAAATGGATGGCGAAAACCCCCAGGGCATTCGCGGACGCGCGCTGCGTCGGCCGTACCAGGTTGACGATCGCCGCGTTGATCGGCCCGGTCGACAAGAACATCAAGAGTTGCGCAATCACCATGCAGACCAGATACGTCGTCTGCGCGGTCACGGTGAGCGCGAGCCATGCGAACGGCACGGCGGCCAGCGTCGCGACAGCCGAAATCCAGAGATAGGCCCTCTGCGTGTAGCGAGTCAAGTAATCGCCGAGCCAGCCGCCGGCGAAGGTGCCGGCAAAGCCGGTGATCACCACGATGATGCCGAAGCTGAATGTCGCGCTTTTTTCCGGTACGCCGCGCATGCGCTCGAGAAAGGCCGGCATCCAGTAGGCAAGCCCGCCCATGGCGAATGTATAGGCGGCATAGCCCGCGATGGTGAGAACGTAGGGTCTGTTCCGCAACAGCTCGAGATATTCGGCGCCCGCGCTCCCGGTGCGTCGTGGCTGCTCCGCCAAATCACCGTCCTGCGTGCCGCGCGGCGGATCGTCGAGCCGCAGGCACAATAGCGCCAGGATCAGTCCCGGCACACCTGCGACGAAGAACGCCATGCGCCAGCCGAAGCGAGCATCCACGAATCCGCCGATCACGTAGCCGAGCGCGGTGCCGACGGGAATAGCACAGAAGAAGATAGCCATGACTCTGCCGCGCTGATCGCGCGGAAAGTAATCCGACAGAAGGCTCGGCCCCACCGTGACGTAGGCTGCCTCGCCGATTCCCACGGCGGCGCGCGCCGCGAACAGCGCCGCGAAATTCCAAGCGAGACCGGAAAGCGCGGTGGCGACGCTCCAGCACGCGACCCCGAAGGCGATCAGCCGCGGCCGCGAGCGGCGATCCCCGAGCGCGCCGAAGATCGGTGCGGCGAGCGAGAACACGATCAAGAACCCCGACATCAGGGAGCCCGCTTCGGTGTCGGTGAGCGCAAGCGCCGAGCGGCGCAGGCTCTCGACCAGGGTCGCCACGATGTAGCGATCGAGATAGTTGAATAGGTTAATAAATGCGAGAATCGCGAGTGCGACGCCCGCAGAACCGATCACCGCTTTACGCGTGCTCGTCTCGGACGTGTGCGGGGGCTCTGCCATGCGGGAGCGATATTCGCAGGTAAAATGCCAACGATCAAACGCCGGGCAACATTGGACGTGTCATGAATGCAGCGATGACGGGCGGCTATGCGTCGCCGTGGATGAACGAGGAGCTCGAGATTTTCCGCGAGTCCGCGGCGCGATTCATCGAGGCCGAGATGGTTCCGAACGACCCCCTGTGGCGCAAGCAGCAGCACGTCGGCAAGGAAATCTGGCGCAAGGCCGGCGCGATGGGGCTGCTCTGCACCGACGTCGCCGCAGAATACGGCGGGATGGGCGGAGATTTTCGCCACGAGGCCGTGATCTACGAGGAGCTCGCGCGACGGGGGTTGAGCGGATTCGGCCAGGGCGTGCACAGCATCTGCGCGCATTATCTCGTCAATCACGGGACGGAAGAGCAAAAGCGCCGGCTCCTGCCTCGAATGGCGAGCGGCGAGCTCATCGGCGCCATCGGCATGACGGAGCCGTCCGCGGGATCGGACTTGCAGGGATTGAAGACGCGCGCCGTGCGCGACGGCGACAGCTACATCGTCAACGGCTCGAAGATCTTCATCACCAACGGCTATCTTGCCGAGCTCATTGCCCTGGTGGTCAAGACGACGCCCGGGGAGGGCGCGCGAGGCACTTCGATATTGATGGTCGAAACCCAGGACCTTCCAGGCTATCGGGTGGGCCGGATTCTCGACAAGATGGGGCTCAAGGCCCAGGACACGGCGGAGCTGTTCTTCGAGAACGTGCGCGTACCCGCCGCCAATTTGCTGGGCGGCGCCGAGGGGCAGGGGTTCTATCAATTGATGGGCGATCTGCCCTATGAGCGAGCCTTGATCGCGGTGATCGGCGTTGCCGCCATGGAAGGCGCGCTCGCAGCGACCGCCCAATATGTCAAAGAGCGCAAGGCGTTCGGCAAGAGCGTCGCCGAGTTCCAGAACACGAAGTTCAAGCTTGCGGAGATCGCGACCAGGACTCGAGTCGCGCGGGTGTTCGTCGATGATTGCATCGCGAAAATCGTCAACGGCACGCTCGACACCGTGACCGCCTCGATGGCCAAGTATTGGGTCACCGATACGCAGCAGGAGGTGATCGACGATTGCGTGCAGCTGCACGGCGGATACGGTTACATGAACGAGTATCTCGTGTGCCGCATGTTCGCGGATTCGCGCGTGCAGCGCATTTACGGCGGCACCAACGAGATCATGAAGGAGCTCATTTCCCGCTCCATCTAGGGAGTCGCATTGCCGGAGCGACCGGCTGGAAAGCGCCGCCATCCTGTCGCATGAATGCGACGCAGGCCGGATTCTCGGAATACTTCACAGATCTTTACCCAATCCCCACTTCCCCTGCGGTTACAATGGGTCGACTCTATTTCGACGGGATCCCTGTGATGAGCACGCCACTGAAATACCCCGTCAACCTGCGGGCCTCGTGCGATTCGCGCCCAACCGCGGTGCGGCGCTGGATCACCGCCCTGGCCGGCGCACTCGTCCTCACGGCGCTCGCCGCCTGCAACGGCAATGCGGTTGTCACATTGACGGCGACGCCCTCGACCGACACGTTCCTCGCCTATCGAGTGGGTCTCGTGTCGGTTCAACTCCAGTCATCCTCCGGCATCGGAAAGTCGACCAATGTTCTGCCGTCGGGCACGACGGTCGATCTCGCGCGGCTGGTCAACTTGAGCGAAGTAATGGGCTCGTCTTCCGCGAAGACCGGCAGCTTCAAGCAGGCGGTCGTCACGCTCGACTATAGCTCCGCCCAGATCGTGTACGACGACGGCACGCCCGAGGGCGTGGCGCTCACGCCGCGCGGTGCCGGGGGCGGCACCATTGGCCAGGTCACCGTGACGCTGCTGCTCGATCCGTCCAGTCCGATCAGCATCGCGCGCTCGAGCTCAACGCGCTTGAGCCTCGACTTCAATCTGGCGGCATCCAACCTCGTCAATCTCAGCGCCAAGACGGTGACCGTGATGCCCATGATGGCCGCGAGCTCGGTGCCCATCGATAGCAAGACCGTCCGGATCCGGGGGCCGCTCGGTAGCGTGAGCACCTCGAACAACTCGTTCTCCTTGGGCGTCGTGCCGTTCGACTTCCCCACCTCCGAAGCCGGATCGCTGCAGATCAGCACCAGCACGGGAACCTCCTACGAGATCAACGGTACTCCCACGAGCAGCGGCGCCGGCTTGTCGCAATTGGCCGCCTTGAGCGCCAGTCCGATGACGGAGGCCTTTGGGACCTTGACGACTTCGACGAGCACCTCGAGCTCGGTCCTGGGTCAATCCACGTCGACCACGCCCACCGAAACCTGTTCCGACGGCACGACACCGGAAACGGTGAACGGCATCCTCGAGTGCACCGACGGCGCGACGCTCGAGACGAACGATCAGTCGACGACGGCCGGCACCGGCAGCGTCACCACGGTGTCGTTCTCCGCAACTCAAGTGCTTGCGGGCTCGAGCGTTCAGGGCGGGGGCTTCGATCGCATATCGGGCATCGTCACGGGGCGCAGCGGCGACACGCTCACGATCGATGACGGCACGCTGCTCACCGCGAGCGGCACGAACAGCCTCATCAGCGGAACCAGCACCGTCCTGATCGGCCCCAATACCGAAGTGACGCAGTTCGGGTCGGCCTCCACACAGACGATTCCGCAGATATCGGTGGGATCGCTGATTTACGCGTTCGGCACCGCGAGCGATGTGAGCGCGAGCACCGCGACCGTGGATGCGAGTGCCGGCCACGTGCGCCTCGGCCAGAGCAGCGCGTCCGGTATCGTGACCGCGCTCGGATCGGGCGGCACGAGCGTCACGCTGAATCTCACGCAGCTCGGCGGGCGTTCGCCGGCCGCATTCGACTTCGCCGGCACCGGCACCGCGGGCAATGATGCGAGCCCGTCTTCCTACATCGTCGGCGCCGCCGGCCTGAGCTTGTCGAACGCGACCGCGGGCCTGCCGGTCACGGCGCTGGGGTATGTTCAGTCGTTCGGCTCGGGGTCGCCCAATTTCAATGCGACCTCGATCGAGGACTACACCACCATCAACGCGGAGCTGGTGCTCGACTGGACCGGCACGACCGCGCCGTTCGCCGCCTATAGCACCTCGCAGATCCAGCTCGCTGCGACCAGCGCGGGCGTGGGTGCGCGGCATTTGATCCAGGTCGGCGCACAAACATTCAATCTTCTCAGCATCTCGGATGTCTACATCGTTCCGAGCGAGACCAACTCGAACCTGGTGTTCACGATCGGTCACTCGGTGAGCGGCACCTGCGAGAGCTTCAATACCTTCTCGGCGTTCATCACGCAGCTGCAAACGGAATTGACCGGCTCGGTGGTCGCCACCGGCATCACCGCCACGGGTCCTTACACCAGCTCGACCTACACGCTCAGTGCATCGAGCATCACGCTCTTTTTAGACAACTGAGATGTCCGCGCGGCGCGTAAGCGCCCTGATGCTGCGTTAGAGTGGCGCGATGAAGATCGAACCAGGAATCACCCGCCGCGACTTCATCGGCCGGACCGCGGCCGCGATGGCCATGCCCTACGCGCAGCCGCTCCTTTCCGCGGCGGCAGGTCCGGCGGGCTTCTTCTACGCCTACGTCGGGACCTACACACCGAACGGCGGCGGAATCTATCTGTTTCGCGTCGAGCGCGCCTCGGCGGCCCTCATGCAGCTGCAGGTCGTCGACGATATCCGCAATCCTTCCTGGCTCGCCATCAATGCGGCGCAGACCCGGCTGTATGCGCTGAGCGAGATCGACAACTATCAGGGTGGCCGCGACGGGGCCGTGGTGACCTATGCGATCGATCCGGCGAGCATGCAACTCACACGGCTTTCGGCCGTCGGCGTCGGCGGGCACGATGCCCGCACACCTGAGCGTGCACCCGTCGGGCAAGTTCGTGTTCGTGGCCAACTACGGCGGGGGAAACGTCGCGGTATTTCCGGTGGGCGCCGACGGCTCGCTCGGCCCGCCATCGGACGTGCGGCCGAGCGTCGGCCCGCGCCACCATGCCCGCGCCATCGACGATCCGCCCGGTCAGTTTGCAGTGAGCGATCACGACGGACCGCACTTGCACATGGTCGCGCCGGATCCGGGCGGTCAATTCGTCATCGCCAACGATGCGGGCTTGGATCTCACGCTGATCTGGCGCCTCGATACGCAGACAGGCCGGCTCCTGCCGGCCGAGGCACCGGTGCTGATGGCGCCCTCGGGCTCCGCCCCCCGGCATTTCGCGTTTCACCCGAACGGCAAGCTTTTCTACAATTTGTACGAGCACGACGCGCGCGTCGCGGTATACGACTATGACGGGACGCGCGGTGCCATGCGCTTGAAACAGACCCTGTCGACGCTGCCGCCGCACTTCGCCGGCAGCGACCTCGCCTCCGAGATTCTCGTCTCGCCGGACGGCCGATTCTTGTACGTGGGCAACCGTTTCCACAGCGCCATCGCGATTTTTGCGATTGCGGCGGACGGGCAGCTGCGTCTGGTTTCCGAAGCGTGGACGCATGCGGACTCTCCGCGAAGCGCGGCAATCGACCCGAGCGGCGAGCTGATGTTCTCGTGCAATCAAAAGAGCGATTCGATCACCTCTTTTCGCATCAACCCCGCGAGCGGCGCTCTTGCCTTCACCGGCCGGTATGAGCCGGTGGGAAGTCCCGCGGTGATGCTGACCTTGAGCCCGCGCTAACCGGCGGGGACGCCTTCCTTATGCGCGCTCACGGCCTCGCCGTCGCTCGCTTTCAACTCACCGAATACGATGGTGGAGACGATGGTCCATCCGCCGAGCACGCGCAGCGCGAGATGGATGCCGTGGATCATCTCCGGTGGGGTCGCCCGCGTATGGTCGGGGATGAAGAGCGCGGCGGCGAGCGAGGCGGCGGCGACGCCGAAGCTCACCGCGATCTGCTGTACGGTGCTCGCGATGGAGCTCGCCCAACTCGCCTGCTCGTTGCTCACGTCGGCGTAGGCGAGCGTGTTCATGCTGGTGTACTGCGTCGAGGTGAAGAATCCGTAGCCGAACGCGAGCAGCGCGATGGCCCAGGCCGGGGTGCTCACGTCGATGAGGGAGAAGATCATGAGCATGACGCCGAGCATCACCGTGTTCGCGATCAGGACCTGGCGGTAGCCGAATCGCTTGAGAATCACGGGCAGCGTGAATTTGAAGCTGATGGCGGCGAGCGCCTGCGGCATGATCATCAGACCGGACTGGATCGGCGTGTAGCCGAGTCCGATCTGGTACAGCAGCGGAAGCAGGAACGGCAGGCCGCCGATGCCCAAGCGCGTGAGGAGATTGCCGAACACGCCCACGCGGAAGCTGCGGATGCGCATGAGGCTCAACCGCAGCAACGGATGCGGCGTGCGCACGGAATGGACGCCGTACGCCGCGAGCAGGGCCGCCGATAGGGCCAGGAACGAGGCGATCTCACGGCCGCTCAGGGAATGGTCGCCGAACACCTCGAGGACATAGGAGAGCAGCGAGATGCCCGAGCCGAACAGCACCAGGCCCACGAAATCCAGGGGTTGATTTTTCGCCGCGCGGAAGTTCGGCAGATGCTTGCGCACCAGGAACAAGCCGACGAAGCCGATCGGAATGTTGACGAAGAAAATCACGCTCCAGTGGAAGTAGGCGATGATCAGCCCGCCGAGAAGCGGTCCGAGCATCGGCCCGACAAGTCCGGGAATGGCGACGAAGCTCATGGCGCGAATGAGCTCGGATCGGGCGAAGCTGCGCACCAGCGTGAGGCGCCCCACCGGCAGCATCATGGCGCCGCCGCACCCCTGCAAAATGCGGCACGCGACGAGGAAGTGGATATTGGTGCAGATGCCGCACAGGAACGATCCCAGGGTGAACACGCCGATCGCCGAGGCGAACACCCGCCGGGTGCCGAAGCGGTTGGCCATCCATCCGGAGATCGGAATGAATACCGCGAGGCTCAGCGTATAGCAGGCGAGCACGGCCTTCATGTCGAGCGGCGGCACCTTCAGCGAATGCGCGATCGCCGGTACGGCGGTGTTCAGGATCGTGGTATCGAGGGCCTCCATGAAGAATCCCACCGCCACGAGCCACGGTAGAATCCGCTTCGCCGCGGCGCTGATCGACGCTTCCTTGGCCTCCTCGCCGGGCATTGCGCGTCAGGCCAGTGCGGCGTCGACGATGGCCTGTGCCTCCTGCAACAGCGAGCGCAAGTGCCCTTCATCGCGGAAGCTCTCGGCATAGATTTTATAGATGTCTTCGGTACCCGAAGGCCTCGCGGCAAACCAGCCGCTCTTCGACACGACCTTGACGCCGCCGATGGGCGCATCGTTTCCCGGCGCACGCGTGAGCACCCGCTCGATGGGCTCGCCCGCGAGCTCGGTGCTGCTGATGGTCGAGCCGTCGAGCTTGGCGAGCTTCTTCTTCTGCTCCGGTGTGGCACGCGCCTCGAGACGGTCGGAGAAGGGCTCCCCCAGCTCCCGCGTGAGAGACTGGTAGGCCTCGCCGGGATCATGGCCGTTGCGTGCCGTGATCTCCGCCGCCAGCAGGCACGGGATGATTCCGTCCTTATCGGTGCTCCAGGCGCGGCCGTCCAGGCGCAGAAACGATGCCCCCGCGCTCTCTTCCCCGCCGAATCCTAGCTCTCCCGAGAGCAGTCCGGCGACGAACCACTTGAAGCCGACCGGGACCTCGTACAGGCGGCGGCCGAGCCGGGCGGCGACGCGGTCGATCATGGCGCTGCTCACGACGGTCTTGCCGACTGCCGCGTCCGGCTTCCAGCGCGGCCGCTGCCGGAACAGATAGTCCACGGCAACCGACAGATAGTGATTGGGCGGCATGAGTCCGGCACTCGCGGTCACGATGCCGTGACGGTCATGATCCGTGTCGCAGGCGAAGGCGACATCGTAGCTGTCTTTGAGCGCAATCAGGCGCTGCATGGCGTGCGGCGAGGAAGGATCCATGCGGATCTTCCCGTCCCAGTCGAGCGTCATGAAGCGAAAGGTCGGATCGACCGAATCGTTGACCACACGCAAGTCGAGCCGGTAGCGCTCGGCGATGCGCGGCCAATAATGCACGCCGGCGCCGCCCAGCGGATCGACGCCCAGGCGCAGCCCCGAGCCACGGATGAGCTCCATGTCGATCGCATCGCCGAGATCGGCCACGTAGCTGCCCAGATAGTCGTAGCTTCTCGCCGAGCGGCGCGCTTTCGCAAAATCCATGCGCGACACGCCCTCGAGGCCGGATTCCAGCAGCGCGTTGGCTTGACCCTCGATCCAACCGGTGATCTCGGTGTCGGCAGGGCCGCCGTCCGGCGGGTTGTACTTGAATCCCCCGCTGTCGGGCGGATTGTGCGACGGCGTGATGACGATGCCGTCGGCAAGGCCCGCGGTACGGCCGCGGTTGTAGGTCAGGATCGCATGCGAGACGGCGGGGGTCGGTGTGTACTCATCGCCCGCGGCCGTCATGACCTCGACGCCGTTCGGCACGAGCACTTCGAGGGCGCTCGCAAAGGCCGGCGCGGACAGGGCATGCGTGTCGAAGCCGATGAACAGCGGCCCATCGATGCCGCGCTTCCTGCGGTACGCGCAGATGGCCTGCGTGATCGCGAGCACATGGTTTTCGTTGAACGCCGCATCGAACGAGCTGCCGCGATGCCCGGAGGTGCCGAACGCGACCCGCTGCGCGGCGACGGCGGGGTCCGGCTTCAACGAGTAGTACGCCGTCACCAGGCGCGGCACGTCGACCAGTCGGTCGGGCGGGGCCGGTTGGCCGGCGAGGGGGTCCAGGCGGGTGCTCAAGTCGAGGCCTCAGGACGTTGCGAGCGCGGCGCTCTTGTCGACGATGCTCTGCATGAGCTCCTTCCAGGATTTGACGAACGACTGCGCGCCCTCGAGCTGCAGCTGCTTGGCAAGCGCGTCCACATCGATGCCCGCTGCGACGAAGCGCGCGATCAGCTGTTCCGCATCGCCACCGTCCTCTCGCATGGGAGCGCCCACCTTGCCGGTCGCGGCGAATGCCAGCAACGTCTTCTCCGGCATGGTATCGATCGTATCGGGCGCCGCCAGCGCCTCGACGTAGAGGGTTGCCGAGGCTTTCGGATCCTTCGTGCCGGTGCTCGCCCACAGCATTCGCTGCTTGCGAGCGCCGGCCGCGGCGAGCCGCCGCCAGCGCTCGGTGTTGACGAGCTCGCAGTGCGCCCGGTAGGCGCGCGCGGCCATCGCGATGCCGAGCCGGTTGCGCAGCTCCGCGGGCACTTTGTCCGCGACGGCCTTGTCCCAGCGGCTGACGAAGAGCGACGCCACGGAGTTCACGCGCGGATCGAGCTTGGCGGCGATGCGCCGCTCGATGCCGCGCATGTAGGCCTCCGCCACAGCCAAGTACTGTTCGCGCGAGAACAGCAGCGTCACATTGACGGGCACGCCGGCAAAGATGGCCTCCTCGATCGCGGGAACGCCGGCGGGTGTTCCGGGAATCTTCACATACAGGTTCGGCCGGTCGGCCAGCGTGTGAATATGACGTGCGGCCTCGAGCGTTGCGCGCGTGTCGTCCGCGAGCAGCGGCGACACTTCCATCGAAACCCATCCATCGACGCCCCCGGTGCGGTCGTATATGGGGCGGAACAGATCCGCAGCGCGGCGCAGATCCTCGAGTGCGAGGTCGACGAACAACGCCTCGCCCGAAGCGCCGGCGCGGGCTTTTTTCTGGATGCCGTCATCGTAGAGCGAGGAGCCGCCGATCGCCTCGTCGAATATGGTCGGATTCGACGTCAAGCCGGTGACCGACAGCTCGTCGATGTAGCGGCGCAGCGTGCCGTTGTCGAGGATTTCGCGCGTGATGTTGTCGAGCCAGAGACTCTGGCCGAGCTGATGCAGTTTTTGATTCATGTTCATGGTTGCGCCTCGAAGTCGGATGAACGAAAAGTTACGAGCTCGCCGATGCGCTCGATCGTTCGGTCGGGCGGAGGCAGCGTCGAATTGGACCCCGCGGCGAGGGCATAGTGCCCTTGCCGCACGAATACCGTCGTGAGACGGGATCCCATCTGCGTCTTCATGGCGGCGAGCAAGTTGGGTTTGTCGTCGACCACCACGTAGTGCGAGGCGGGATATCGCCGCTGCACGTGGTCCAACACCTTTTCCTTATGCACATAGATGAGCACCGCGCCGTCGACCGCACTCCAGATGCCCGCGTGCTTGATCTTTCGCGGCTGGAAGACGACGTCGCCGTCCGACAATATCACCGGACGTCCCAGGCCGCGCACATGCCGGATGGCATGAAGCGCCTGTGGGAAGAGCAGGTTTGCGAACTGATAATCGAGCAGATAATCCGACATGCGCAGAAAGCGCGGGTCGTCATCGAGGCCGTTGCGAAAGAGCTGGAGGCTGCCGAGGTAGTCGGCAAATCCGAATTTCGCGCGCAAGTCCTCGAAAATCGCCCAATACCGCTTGCGCGCCTCGGCGCCGAAGTCCGATTCCAGCCGGTTGCCCAGATCCGCGCCGAAGCGGTCATTGTCGAGGAGGGTATTGTCGACGTCGAGCAGGAATACGGTGTCGCACGCCGGGGAGCCCTCCGGTGCCCGCACCGGGTTGCCGCTCAGCATGGCGGTGAGGCTTCGGGCCGCGGGTCATGCCAGGTCTCGTCGTCGGCGAGCACCCGGTCCGCCTCGGTCGGTCCCCAGGTGCCGCAATCGTAGTGGACCACCGGCAACGGGTCGTGCAAAACGGGATCGACGACCCGCCAGGCGGCCTCCACGCTTTCATCCTGGGTGAACAGGGTACCGTCGCCCCGTATCGCATCCCCCAGCAGGCGCTCGTAGGGCGATTTGTCGCTCTGGGTGCAGTGGCGCGCGACCAGCTCGACCGGCTCGCCGCGCATATCCTCGCCGCTGCGCTTCACGAGCGCACCGGCCGCGATCACGACCTCCGGGCTCAGGCGCAGCCGATAATAATTGCAGGGCATGGTGTCGCTCGCGTCAAAAATCGGGAGCGGCGGACCCTTGAACGTCACGCGCACCTCCGTTGCCGTCACCGGCAGGCACTTGCCCGCGCGGATGTAGAAGGGTACGTCCGCCCAGCGCCAGGTGTCGATGTGCAGGCGCAGCGCCGCGAAGGTTTCCACCTGCGAGTCCTCGGCGACGCCTTTCTCCTCGCGGTAGCCGCGAAACTGGCCGCGGACGACCTCTTTCGGATCGAGCGGCCGCATCGCGCTGAACAACCGCAGCTTCTCCGCCCGCCGCGCGTGCGGGTCGGTCCCTGCGGGCGGATCCATGGCGAGCAGCGCGACCACCTGCAGCAGATGATTTTGCACCACGTCCCGGATTGCGCCGACCTCTTCGTAGAAGCCGCCGCGGCCTTGCACGCCGAATTTCTCGGCCATAGTAATCTGCACGCTCTTCACATGGTCGCGGTTCCAGATCGGCTCGAGAAATGTGTTGGCGAAGCGGAAGTAGATGATGTTCTGCACCGCCTCTTTGCCGAGGTAGTGATCGATCCGAAAGATGGAGTCCTCGGGGAATACCTCGTGGAGCGTCTCATCGAGCGCCTGGGCGGTCGCCAGATCGCGCCCGAAGGGCTTCTCCACGATGACGCGTGCGTCCTTGCTCGAGCCCGACTTGGCGAGCCCCTGTACGACGCTTCCGAACAAGCTGGGGGGAATCGCAAGATAGTGGATGGGCCGCCGCGCGAGCCCGAGCTCCTTGCGCAACTTGCGATAGGTCTCCGGATCGGAATAGTCGCCGCTCACGAAGCGCAACTGCGAGGAGAGCTTCTCGAAGGATTCCGAATCGAACTGCCCGGCCTGCGTGAGACTGTCGCGAGCGCGCGCCTGAAGCTGCCCGAGATCGCCGGAGCGGCCCATCCCGATGATGGGAATCTTGAGCCCATCGCGATTCACGAGCGCCTGAAGCGCTGGGAATATCTGCTTGAAGGCGAGGTCGCCGGTGGCTCCGAAGAATACGAAGGCGTCGGATTCCAGTGCGTTCATGGACCAGCCCTCCGCTCGCGGCGCAATTGCTCGAGCTCCTCCAGCAGCTCGAGCACGAGCGCGACCCCGGGGGCGTTGATGCCGAGATCCCGCTCCAGACGCAGCGCGATGCGCGCGCGGCGAACCTCCTGTCCCTTGAATCGCCAGGCGGTCTTGTCGATCGAGATCACGCTCACGGTTCCCTCGACGCCGAGCACGCCTTCCTCCACCAGCTCGACGATGTGCCGCTCCTCCACGGCAAACATATGACTCAGATCCTCCAGGCTGAGCTCCAATCCTTGCTCGATGATGTCGCCTGACAGAAACGGCTCTTCGGGTGACGGCATGGCTAGACTCCGAGGCTTGCGCGGGGATTGAAGGGCACTGCTTCGGCGAGCGCGCGGTACGCCGCCTTGACTTTGTCGTTGCTGGCGGGCGGCACGACGATCTGCAGCACCGCGTACAAGTCGCCGGGGGGAGAGGCGGGCATGCCGCGGCCCTTGAGCCTCAACTTCGCGCCGCTCTGCGAGCCCGGCGGAATTTTCAGCTCGACGATGCCCCCCGGCGTCGGCGTCTTCACGGTCGCGCCGAGCGCCGCTTCCGAGGGTGCAATCGGCAGATCGAGGAAGAGGTCGCGGCCCTCGACTCGGTACAGAGCGTGGGGTGCGAATTCGACCTCGACGTAAAGATCGCCGGGCTTGGTGTCGGGGCGGGGCGGCGGTCCCCCCTGGCCGGCGAGGCGAATGGTCTGTCCGGGCAGGATGCCTTTCGGCACACGCACATTGAGGACCCGCTCGCGAGTCGCGATGTGTCCCTCGGCATCGATTTCGGGCATCCGCAGCGTGATGCTCCTCGTGCCACCTTCGAGCGACGCCTCCAAATCGAGAACCACCTTGGCGTGATGGTCCTCGCCGCGGTTGGCGTCGAACCCGCGCCGGCCGGGCCGCCGCGCGCCCTCGCGACCGAACAGCGACTCGAAGAAGTCGCTGTAATCGCCCTGCCCCCCCGACCCATCGCCGGCGCCGGCGCCGCCGAATTCGAAACCCGAGCCAAAATCGGGCGGCGGACGAAAGTCCTGCCCCGGGCGAGGGCCCGTTCCGAGCTGATCATAGGCCGCCCGCTTCTCCGGCGTACGCAAGACCTCATAAGCCTCGCCCACCTCCTTGAAGCGGGCCTCGGCGTCGGGCTCCTTGCTGACATCCGGATGGTATTTGCGCGCGAGCTTGCGATACGCCTGCTTGATCTGCGCCTCGGTGGCGTCGCGTGCGACGCCCATGATCTTGTAATAATCCTTGAATTCCACCGGGCACCTGCCATCCGTCGTCGACGTTGAAGAATACTATGGGTGCGTTACCGTGAATCGAATCCTCTCATGGCGCCCCGTGTAGGCGGCTTCCTACCGCGGGGCGGGACGGTCCGCTCATAACTGATACGCGAGGGTGAGCATCAGGCCTTCCGCGACGTCGCGCATAAGTCCCGGCGGCCGATGGTCGAATTTATCCGAGTCGGGGATCAAATCCAGGATCCAGCTCGCCAACCACTCGATCTCCACCTTGCCGTAGAACACCACGGCCGACTCGTAGTTGAGAAGGAGACTGCGCGAATCGAGGTTGGGCGAGCCGCACATCGCCAGGCTGTGATCGAATACTACCGCCTTGGCGTGGTTCATGGCGCGCAGCATGTGGATCGATGCGCCGGCGGCCGCGAGCGCGCGCAGCGACCGGTTGCGCACGAAGTCCGCCAGGCGATGATTCGATTTCGCCGGAATGCACAGATCGACGATGACCCCGCGCCGCACGGCGAGACGAATCGCGGTCTCGAGGCTCGAATCGGGCACGAAATACGGTGTGACCGCGAGCAGCCGCTCGGTGGCGTGAAAGCACGCGTCGATGAGCAGTGCCTGCACCGTGTCCTCCGCCTGGTCGGGACCACTCGGCAAGAATTGCGCGCGTCCGCCCGCATCGTCCTCGGCAGGCACGGCCGCCCGCGCCGCCGGCTTGCCGCCCGCCGCCACCCAGTCGACCTCGAACTGATTCGCCGCCGAGGCCGCGACCGGCCCCTGCAGATCGAATGACAAATCGGTCCAGGGCGGCGAGCCGGGCGTGCCGCAGAAGTACTCCGCCGCGAGGTTGCGGCCGCCGGCCCACAAGCGCTCGCCGTCGGCGATGACCCACTTGCGGTGGTTGCGAAGGTTGCGCGGGCCTTGCGTCTCGCGGGCGAGGAGCGCAGAAAATGTCGCCGTCTCGGCGCCCGCCGCATGCATGCGGTCGAACCAGTTTTTCGGTAGAAACACGGCGCCCACCCCGTCGATCAGGAAGCGCACGCGCACGCCGCGCTGGACGCACGCGATGGTGCGCGCCGTCACTTCCTCGCCGAAGGCATCGTCGCCGAGCATGTAGGTGCAGATGTCGAGGCGCCGCACGGCCTGGCTCATGAGCTCGAAAAGCGCGCTCGCCGCCTCGGCGCCGTTCGCATGCAAGCGCGTGCGGGCCGGAGCGGGTCCCGGCAGCCCGAAGCTCTCGATCAAGGACTCCGCCCAGTGCGTGGCGCTCGAGGGCCCCTTGAGACACGGAGTGATCTTGCGCGGCAGCTTGCGGCGCCCGAACAAGATGTACATGGGCAGCGCGACATACGGCAGCGCCAGCATGCCGAGCACCCAGGCGATCGCGACCGCGGGCGGCCGCCGCTCGCGCTCCGCGCGCGTGGTCAGCACGTACGTGAGGATGCTCACCACGATGGCTAGCGAATGGGCGGTGATCCGGGGAAACCACGCCGTCACGGCTCTCTCGCAGTCTCGAAGGGAATCAATGCTGCGCGAGAAGGCGGCGCAGTACACCGGGCAACAGATCGGGGATGTCTTCCCCGATCAAGCCGGGTCCGAAGTCGTCCGCCGCGGCGCCGTGCATCCACACCGCCGCAGCGCACGCGGCGAACGCGTCCATCCCTTGGGCCAGCAGTCCGACGATCATTCCTCCGAGCACATCGCCCGAGCCCGCCGTTGCCAGCGTGGGAGGGGCGTTCGAGTTGACGATGGCGCGGCCATCCGGCGCTGCGATCACCGTGTCCGCGCCCTTGAGCACGATCATGGCGCCGCTTTGCCGCGCCGCTTCGCGGGCGCGTGCGATCTTGTCGCCGCTCACATCGAAGAGGCGCGCGAACTCGCCCTCATGAGGCGTGAGCACGCAGGCACCGCGGATCGCACCGAACAGAGCCGCGCGATCCTTGGCGAACACGCTGATCGCATCCGCATCGAGCAGCACGGGCCGGCGCGTCGCCAGCATCGCGAGGGCGTGTTCGCGGGTCGAGTCGCCGACGCCGGCACCCGGTCCCACGCCCAAGGCGCTGAAGCGGGCATCGGCGAGCAGACGCTCGAGGTCCTGCGCTTGCGCGACCGGGCGCACCATGATGCTCGTGAGCGCAGCCGCATACACGGGAAGCGCCTCGGGCGGCACCGCAATGCTGGTGAGGCCGGCGCCGGCGCGTGCGGCGCCCCGCGCCGCCATGCGCGCGGCGCCGGTGGTCGGGATAGCCGCCCCAGAAGAGCGCATGTCCACGAGAGTACTTGTTGCCGGCGAGTTGGACCTGCGGCAGCTGTCCCTGCCAGAGCGTCGGATCGTTCTCCCAGAGCGCCACCTCGATTCGATCGAGCACGGCGTCGGGTGTGCCGATGGCCGCGACGATCGTCTCGCCGCACAGGGCGCGCCCCGGCAGCAACAGGTGGCCGGGCTTTTTGCGAGTAAAGGTAACGGTCAAGGCGGCGCTTACCGCGCCCAGCGACTCGCCGGTGTCACCGAGAAGCCCGCTCGGCACATCGACCGCAACCATCGGCAGGCCGCGCTCGGCGACTTGCCCGAGCAGGCGTGCGATCTCACCGCTCAATGGGCGCCGCAGACCGGAGCCGAACAGCGCATCGACGACGAGAGCGGCCCCCTCCAACACCCGCTCCTCGAGCGGCTCGACAGCCGGCCGTCCAGCGCCTCGCGTGGTCTCGTGCGTCGCCTCGAAGCTGCTCCACCGATCCGGCCAGTGCGAGCCGTACCGGCCAGCCGGAAGCGGCGAGCGTGCGGGCAACCACGAAGCCATCGCCGCCGTTATTGCCGGGCCCACACAAAACCACGGTGGGCCGCGGCGACCAGCGGCGCGTGATCTCGCGCGCGACGGCCTCGCCCGCGTGTTGCATGAGCTCGATACCGGGGATGCCGGACTCTACCGTCCGACGGTCCGCTTCCTCCATTTGCGCGACGCGCAGCAGCGCGGTCGGATCCGCCGCAGAGCCCCTCATTGGCGGCGCCCCTCATGCTCTGCGTCTCGGCGCCCGTCGCGACCACCAGCTTGCCGAAGTTTCGGCCCTCCAAGAGACCGAGAAACGCCGCCGGCGCGTTCTCCAGCCCGTGCACGACATCCTCTCGATACTTGATCTTCCCCGCCTGCAGCCAGCCGCTACAGCTGTCCCGAAAATCGGCGCGCCGGTGCTCGTGACCGTCGGAAATGATGAAGCCGCGCAGCGCGATGCGTTTCAGCAGGATGGCGCGCATCAGTTGCTGCGCAGAGAGGTGCGGTTCGCCAGAGCGCGTGCCCTGAGGGCGCCTCGGTACTTTCGTTGTACTGCGAGATGAGCCCGCACACCGGAATTCGCGCGTGCGCATTCAGCAGCGGCACCACCGCTCGAAATACTTTGCCGCCGACGTTCTCGTAATAGATGTCGATGCCGCGCGGACAGGCGGCGGCCAATTGCGATGTCGAGCGAATCCGACCGATGGTCGACGCACTCATCGAAGCCGAGCTCGCGCACCGCCCATCGGCATTTGTCCGGTCCGCCGGCGATGCCCACGACGCGACAGCCCTTGAGCTTGGCGATCTGACCCGACGCACCGATCCGACGGCCCCCGTCGCCGCAGCGACCACGAGCGTCTCGTGCGCGCGCGGCTTGCCGATATCGAGAAGGCCGACGAACGCGGTGAAGCCGGGCATTCCGAGTACGCCCAAGGCGTACGAGGGATGGGCCATGTCCGGCCGGGAGCCTCGACGAGCGTGCGGCCGTCGGTGACCTCGTGCTCCTGCCATCCGCTGTTGGCGAGCACCCGGTCGCCCGCGACGCCACGCCGGATGGCGCGAGGCTTCGACGACGGATACGGTCTGCCCGATCATGATGTCACCAACCGCGACCGGCGGCGCGTACGAGGGCGCATCGCTCATGCGACCCGCGCATATACGGATCGAGAGACAGCCAGAGAGTACGCAGCAAAGCTCGCCCTCGCGTGGCGGCGCGAGCGATACGCTTTCCAATCGGAAACACGACAGATCGGCGGCGCCGCGTGGACGTCGCGCCAACACGATGCGGCGGTTCGGGATGTCGCTCATCGGCTCAACCATGCGTGGCGCTGCCGACGAGCGCACCGACGCCTGCGGTGACGCCCATGGCGAGCGCACTCCAGACCGTGACGCTCAGCGCCGCCACCATCATCGCGCGCCCCGCCGGCCTTTGCGGACAGCGCGCCCAGAAAGAACAGACAAGCCAGCGAGGCGACGACGGTAACGGGTAGAGCGTGAGCCGGAGGCGCGAGCGCGGCGGCCAGCAACGGGATGAGGGCGCCGGCCGCGAAGCTGCGGCCGAAGCGAACGCCGCTTGCAGCGGCCGGGCGAGTGTTCGCGCGGAAAACCCGAGCTCATCGCGCGCGTGGGCCGCCAACGCGTCATGCGCCATGAGTTGCTCCGCGACTTGACGCGCGAGAGCCGGAGAAAGTCCGCGGCGCCGGTAGATGTCGGTCAGCTCGTGACTGCTCGCCGACCGGGTCCACTTCGAGCTCGGTGCGCTCCTGTGCGAGGGCCGCGGCCTCGCTGTCGGCTTGCGAATGCACGGAGACGTATTCGCCGACGGCCATCGACATCGCGCCGGCGACGAGCGCGGCAATGCCGCTCAACAGGATGTCCGAGTGACTGGCATGTGCGGCAGCCACGCCCAGGAGCAGGCTGGAGATCGATACGATGCCGTCGTTCGCGCCGAGCACGCTCGCGCGCAACCACGAGAGTGCCATCAGCCTATGACGCTCATGAGCGCGTCGTTGCATCGCTGTTCCTTGCCATAATCAGTTAATTCAACACTTTGCCAACTATTCTTCCGGTCGCCTCGCATCATCGGCCAATTTTTTCATTGCCGCGACAGTGGCGATGCGCGCCCAACCTAGGTACTCTGAGCGCTCAAAATAATAGCGCTTATCGGCGCGCCATTGATCGGGTTCTCTCCGGCACACGAGCACACGACCTTTCAGGAAGGGAAGTATGCAGAGTTCATTATCGTGGATAGAGTGGCTCGATCGTCTCGATCGCGTTTTGAACGGCGCTCGCGAAGACGTTCGTGCGTTGGCAAGCTTCGATGATCCGCAGGCGGTGGCAGTGGTCGAGCGTTGCAAGCGCCAGTTATCCGCGTTGACCGACGATTTGCGGCTTCTCGATCGGCGCGTGATCTCGCCGAAGCCGAGCACCGCCAATCCGGATCGTGCGAGCAATCTGCAGAAGGCGCTGGATAACGACCGTATTTCATCTCGGCACGGCGGCCACGAAACCGCCCGCCGTGGAATCGCGCAGTGCGCGCGAGCGTCTGCTCACCACGATCGATTCGGCGTTGCGCGACAGCTGCTATGAGGCCGCCATGCTGCTCGGTCCGGTGCGCCTGCGCGCCTGAGGGGCGGGCGATCCGGCGCTGGTGCACGCTAGGCTCTGCCGGTACGCGGGCCCAAGAAGAACCAGAGAATGAATCCGAGGATCGGCAGCACGATCACGATCACCGTCCACAGCACCTTGTCCGCGGTGCTCGCACCGCTTTGAAGAATGTTCACGATCGCCCAGACATCGGCGATCAGAACGATGAGTCCTCCCAAGCCGCCGTATCGCATTGGTTTTTCCTTCTTGACGACAATACGCCTGCCGCATGGTAGGTAGGCCGCGAAGGCAACGCAAGCGCCCGCCGGGGCGGGCTCGCCGCTGAGCATGGCGAACCTGTATCGACAAACGGCTCAGGCCGCACCGCACACACCGGCCCTCGATGCGGCTGTGCGCGCCGATGTGGCGATCGTGGGCGGCGGCATCACGGGCCTGTCCACGGCCTTGCATGCCGCTCGGGCGGGAGTCGCGGTGGTCTTGCTCGAGGCGGAAGATCCCGGGTTCGGGGCCTCCGGGCGCAACGGCGGTCAGGTCAATCCCGGCCTCAAAGTCGATCCCGATACGGTCGAGCGCGATTTCGGCGCCGATCTCGGCGCGGCGCATGAATGCGCTCGCCGGCGCCGCGCCGGCTCTGGTGTTCGAGCTCGTAAAGAGGCATGCGATAGATTGCGATGCGCGGCAGAACGGCACGCTGCGCGCGGCCGTGCGCGCGACGCACGCCGCCGCGATCCGCACGACTGCCGAGCAGCTGGCGGCGGCGCGGTGCGCCGGTCGAGCTGCTCGAAGGCCGGGCGCTCGAGCGCGCCACAGGAACCGGCCGCTACACGCTCGCGATGCTCGATCGGCGCGGCGGCGACTTGAATCCGTTGAGCTACTCGCGCGGTCTGGCACGGGCCGCGATCGAGGCCGGTGCCCGCGTGCACGGCCGCAGCCGCGTGCTCGGAATGAAGCGCCAGGGCCGGGGCTGGCGGCTCGACACCGCAATCGGCTCCGTGACCGCGCCGCACGTCGTCCTCGCCACCAACGGTTACACCGATCGGACTTTGGCCGGGACTGCGGCGGACCATGGTGCCGCTTTTCGGCGCGATCGCGGCGAGCGCGCCGCTCGCCGAGGCAATGAGCCGGCGATTCTGCCGGACCGCCCGGTCCTCTACGAGAGCGGACAGGATCACCGTCTATTACCGCATCGATGCGCGGCCAGCGTTGTCTGATCGGCGGCCGCGGGCCGATGCGCGAGATCGCCGAGGTCGCGGCGATTCCCCACTTGACTCACTACGCGCGAAAGCTATGGCCGGTGCTCGGCGGCGATCGAGTGGACGCATGCCTGGGGCGGCCGGCTCGCCATGACGCGAGATCACTATCCGCACGTGCACGCGCCCGCCGCGGGTGTGCTCATCTGTCTGGGTTACAACGGCCGCGGGGTGGCGATGGCGACGGCCATGGGCGCCGCGCTCGCACGCCGCATCGTGCAGCCTCGCGAGCCGTTCGACATGCCGCTGACCGATCTGAAGCCCATCCCGATGCATGCACTGTGGCCGCTTGCGGTCAAAGCGGCGATCCTGACGGGGCGGGCGCGGGACTGGCTCGGCTTGTAGGGTCCGGCCGGGATCCCGGGCGGATCAGTTGTCGGTGTAGAACTGGCGCAGGCGGCGCATGTCGATGATCAGGTCGAAATGCTGGTCCGCCGGCAGCTTATAGCCTTCCGAGAAATCGTAGCGCAGTGTTGATGTTCGCGATCTCGGGATGCAGGTCGTGCATCGCGCGCTTGAACATCTCCTTGGGCACCCACTCCGAATTCGACGAGAGCGAGCCGAACTCGTCGTGATAGATCGATGGCGGTCGATAGATCGGCAGGGCTCGGAGGCGATCGCGAAGATGCGCGGCTTCACCGTGGGGCTCAGGCGCACGCTGCTTCGCGCCCTGCAGGATCAGCTCCCATTCATTGCCCTGGGGCACTGCGATGAGCGCATAGGTGTGGTGGCGCGCCACGAGGAAGGCGCCCGCCAGTACCAACGCCGCGAGCAGCCGCAGATTCGCCGGGTTCCAGCGCTCGGTGAGCACGCGCACCGAAGCCACGAGAAAGCACAGCAGCACGCCGGTCATCGCAAGCACCGTGCGGTAGGTCGCGTAGCGCTCGGAGGCCACCAGGCTCACGAGGAATGCGAACGACCGGCAGGCCGACGAGACCTGCCGTCCAGATGATGCCGCGCGCGCGGCCATGACGTCGCCATTCGATGCACGGCGCCCGCCACCAGGATGAGTCCGACGAGGCCGGCGCATCCCAGATAAAGCGCACGGTCGCGGTGATTGTTGTCGTTGAGTCACGAACAGGCTCAGCGCGTTCGGCAGGGCCTCCGACAGGAACCAGCCGATCTTGTCGCCCCAGTGATGCTCGAAAGCGACGCGTCCGGATTTGACGAACACGCCGGATCGCGTACAGGACCGACATGATGGAGTAGGCGAGGCCGAGGGAGACGAAAACGAACGCGATGTGGGCGCCGAGCCAGCGAGCCGTCTCCTTGAGCCCTCGCTCGCGCTGCGCGATGAGCGCCGCCGCGACCGGCACGACGTAGAACAGTGCGCTCGGCTGATAGGTGAGGGCGCTCGCCACCATGAGCGCGGTCGCGAGCGCCCATTGGCCCGCACGCCGCCCGACGGGGCTCACCGAGCGATTCGCCATGGCGCTTTCGGCGCTGAAGCATGCGGCGAGCGCCACGAGCGCCGTCGCCGCGTACGGCCAGCCGACGGCCCAGCCGGCAATGACCTGCGAGGCGGGCACGAGGCCGATCAGAATCGCGACGCACAGGGCGGCGCTCGACGTCCAGCCGAGCGCGCGCAAGCCGCGAAACATCACCAGCGACAGGGAGCCGAGAAGTACCGAGGCGAGCAGCCGCATCCACCCGAGGTCGTGCACGCTGGTGGTCGCGCCATAGCTCGATTGCAGCAGCCAGCCATAGATCGGCCGCGCATGCGAGGCGCAAAACTGCAGCACCTTGCCGAGCTCCTCATGAGACTCGCGCAAGTTCGAGTAGTCGTCGCGCAGCCCGTAGTCATGGAACGTGGCCGGCCAATAGGCGAGGACCGGGAGCAGGAACAAGAAACCCGTCAGGAGCCACGCCCGCACGCCGGCGGCGGCGCGTCGGCTGTCGCTAAGTCGGGACCGGAACGGCGATGGCCGGAGCGGCCAGCGTCTGGGAAACCAATCGTTCCGGGGAGCTCATCGAGTGAGGGGCCTACGAATGCTGCGATGCGATATAGCACCTCCCGTCCGCGGCGAGGTCCCGGCCGCCCCCGGCCTTGAAGGGGCCTATGGTCAGCTCGCGTCTGGAATTCTATCCGCCGCATTTGCGATAAGTCCCCGCCCCGGTTTGATAATTCAGGTTAAATATCCGTTAACTGCCGGTACCGCCGAATGTATGGCAACAGCCGGCTCTTACGACAAAAGGTAGATGCACGTCCCATCTCGCGCCCGGCCCTTCGACTATTGTTCGCCGGGGACCCCCGCTATGTCTTTCAAGACACTCATTTTTCTGGCTACGTGGCTGTGCGCCGCGAGCGCTGGGGCGCACGCCAAAATCTATACCTACCTCGATGCGGAGGGGGTGCGCCATTACACCGACGTGCCGGACGACAACCGCTACAAGCTGCTGGCGCTCTCCTCGCACGACCTCACCCGCAGCGGCGATCACTATGATCCGGCGGTGCTCGCCCGAGCCACGCAGTACGACTCGATCATCGAGAAGACCGCCGCGAACGCCGCGGTGGAACCGAACCTGCTGCGCGCGGTCATCGTGGTGGAATCCGGATTCAATTCCCGGGCGGTCTCCAAGCGCGGGGCGGTCGGGCTCATGCAGCTCATGCCGGCCACGGCGACCCGCTTCGGGGTCTCGAACCCTTATGATCCGATCCAGAACATCCGCGGCGGTGCGCTATACCTCAAGTTCCTGATGGACCGTTTCGGTCACGACGTGCGGCTCGCGCTGGCGGCCTACAACGCCGGCGAGGAGGCGGTGGATCGCAACGGCGGCCAGATCCCGCCGTTCTCCGAGACCATGGCCTACGTGCCGCGAGTGCTGAAGATCTACCGCATGCTCGCGGAGCCGCGCAGCACCTGAGTCTCGAGCGACGCGGCTGACGCCACGGAGCCCGTCGTGCGCGGCTCCAGAGCGGCCTGCGCCGAGGCGGCGTTGGTGCTCGCCGCAAGAAGGGCTGGGCTACGAGATTGTGGAGCTCGGCGGCGAGTGTGTGCTCACCGTTCACAGCGATCAGGCCGGGGCCGCGCGCGAGGAGCTCGCACGCTACGCGCTCGAGCGCCGACCCGCACGGCGTGCTCAAGCCGCGTTCGTGCCCTTTCCCGGCGCAGAGATTGGCTCGGGCGTGTATGCCGGCCTCGAAGTGCTCATCGCGTATCTCGCGGGCATCCAGGCGTTCGGTGCCGATTGGCTGACGCGGGGGTCGCTCGATGCGCAGCGCGGCGGCGCCGGCCAGTGGTGGCGCGCGGTCACCGCGCTCACCTTGCATCTGGATCAGGCGCACCTGTTGGGCAATCTCTTGTTCGGCATCGGCATCGGGGGCCTGGCGGGCCGCGCCTTCGGACCCGGCATCGCCTGGGCCGGCATTCTTTTCGCCGGTGCGCTCGCGAACTATCTGGACATGCTGGCATCGCCTCCGACGCATCGCGCCGTCGGTGCCTCGACCGCGGTTTTTGCCGCCCTCGGACTGCTCGTGGGCTTCGCCTGGCGCCACGGGCTCACGTTGCGTGAGCGATTCGCGTACGCCTACGGCCCGTTGTTCGGCGGCGTGGTATTGCTCGCGCTATTGGGTGCCGGCGATGAGCACGTCGACGTGCTGGGCCACGCGCTCGGATTCATCGCCGGCGTCGGCACGGGCTGGCTGTACTCCCGCCTGGGAATTCCGAGAAGCCGCGGCAGCGGCGTGCAGCGGGCGTTCGGCGCCGCGGCGCTGGCGCTCGTCGCCCTCGCCTGGCTCGCCGCGCTTCGCCGCTGAACACCGCGCTGCGCCGGCCGCGGCTCAGAACGAGAATTGCAGGTTCACCGTCGTCAGGCGGTCGACTTTCTTCAAGGGCGGCGGCGGATCGGTGTTGTCGATGACGCTGTAACCCACGGTGAGCGCAAGCTTGGTCGTCATCTTGACCGCGAGCTGAAGCTGGTCCTGCAGCATCGTATTCATCGATCCCGCCTCCGTGTAGAGCTTATTGGTCAAGGTCGTCGTCGGCGAGAACTTGTGCATGAAGTCCACCTCCGCCGTTCCGATGGCCTCGCCACTGGCATCGAGCGGCGTGCGCGAAGTGACATCGCCGTCGCCGTTCGTGTTGTAGGTGATGATCTCGGGCCGCAGCCGGCGGTAGCCCGCACCCACTTGGGCGCTCAAGGTCGTGGACTTCGAGTCGATGAACTTGTAGCCCAGGCCGCCGGTGACGCTCGCTTGGTACTGAAAGCCGTCGAACAGATCGTGCTCGTATCGCAGACCACCGAACGCGAACAGATTTCCCGCGAATGTGTAATTGGTTTGCTCGCGGACTTCCCAGCGCTCCGCAGACACGATGCCGTTGTTCTTGCCGTACAGGGCGGCTAGATAGATATCGTTCTTCCAGGGCCCATCGAAGCGCGATACGTCGATGTTGCCGTTGGCCGACTGGGCGTTGCTGTTGCCCTTCGAGTCCAAAAAACCGATCTGTCCCTTGCCGATCCAAGTATCTTGCGGCGGCGGTGGCGCGGGCGCGTCGTCGGCGAGCGCGCCGCCGGCCGCGCCGCTCGCGAGGAGCGCCGTGATGAGCATGCACTGATGTCTGATCAAATTTCCTCCTAACTTTCCGATATGCAAATCATGGGGCGCACGCTGGCGGGCGCCCCGAGTGGGCGCCGGCTCCTACGACGAAGCGCCCTTTAAGCGCGCTTCGCGAGCAGATCGCGAATTTCTTCCAGCAGCACCTCGGCGCGCGGCGGTGCGGCAGCGACTTCCGGCGCCGGTGCGGGCGGCTTCTTCAGACGGTTGATGAACTTGATGGTGCAGAAAAGCACGAACGCGATGATGAGAAAATCGACGGTGCTCTGGATGAACACCCCGTACTTGATCAGCACCTCCTTGCCGGTCGGATCCTTGCCGAGCCCGAATGCCAAGTCCGAGAAGTTGAAGCCGCCGATGAGCCTGCCGAACGCCGGCATCAGGACGTCGCCGACCAGGGACGATACGATCTTTCCAAACGCCGCGCCGATGATCACGCCGACGGCGAGGTCCACCACGTTGCCCTTCATCGCAAATTCTTTGAATTCTGAAGCTATGCTCACGGATATCTCCTTTTGCCGACGATCGATGGTACGGGGGGTCCCCGTGTGGGGGCAAGACGCGCGCATCACCGCGTGGCGGTTGGCCAGAGCGCGCGCACCAGGAAAACGACGCCCAAGATCATGAACAACGCGGCCGCGGCATAGTGGATCGCCTTGAGCGGCAAGCGATCGGCGAAGGCTCTGCCGAGCATGACCACGGGCACATTGGCGGTCAGCATCCCGAGGGTGGTGCCGGCCACCACCGCAGCGAGGTTCGGGTAGGCGGCGGCGAGCGCGAGCGTCGCGATCTGCGTCTTATCCCCGATCTCCGCCACGAAGAAGCTCGTGAGCGTGGCGAGAAACGCGCCCGCCGCGCCGCGAGTGCCCGCATCGCCCTCGAGCTTATCGGGCTTCAAGGTCCAGAGCGCCATGACCATCATGCTGACCCCGACGAGGATGTCCAGGAGCTTCGGACGCAGCAGGCCGCCGAAGAGGCGGCCCACCACGCCGGCCGCCGCGTGGTTGGCGAGCGTTGCGCACAGAATCCCCGCGATGATCGGCAGCGGCCGCCGGAAGCGGGCGGTGAGGAGCAACGCGAGGAGCTGAGTCCGGTCACCGATCTCGGCGACGGCGACCGTGCCCAGGGATACGAGAAAGGCCTCCACGCCCGTCAGGCGCCCACGAAGGGCCGCGGATGCGCCTGCTTGGTGCAAATGCCCGGCGTTCGAATCATTGTCATCATGATTGTGGCAGACTCCCTGGTATGTCGGTGCTCACGATCAATGCGGGCTCATCGAGCATCCGGTTCGCATTTTACGGTCCCGCCCCCGAGCGTGCGAGACTGTTGCAGGGAAAGGTCGAGCGCATCGGGCAGCCGGGCGCGGCCTTGGAGGTGAGCGACGCGGGCAGCGGCACCACCCGGCGCGTCGCGCTCGAGGCGGCAAGCTTTCGAGCCGCGGTCGAATCGCTCCTGTCGTGGCTCGAAGCGCATCCGCGATTCGCCGAGGTCACCGCGGTCGGACACCGGATCGTGCACGGCATGATGCATGCAGAGCCCGCCATCGTGACGGCGCGGCTGCTCGAGGAACTGAAGGCGGTGACCCCCTACGATCCGGAGCATCTGCCGCAGGAAATCGAGCTCATCGAGACGCTGCGACGGCGATTTCCCCATCTCGATCAAGTGGCCTGCTTCGATACGGCCTTCCATCGCACCATGCCGCGCGTGGCGGTGTTGTTGCCGATTCCCCGGCGCTTCGAATCCAAGGGCGTGCAGCGCTATGGATTTCACGGCCTGTCGTACACCTTCCTGATGCAGGAGCTCGTGCGCCGCGGCGATCCGGCCGCCGCGCACGGCCGGGTGATCCTCGCGCACCTGGGAAACGGCGCGAGCATGGCCGCCGTGCGCGATGGACGCTCGATCGACACCAGCATGAGCTTCACGCCGGCGGCCGGCTTGCCGATGAGCACGCGCTCGGGCGATCTTGACCCGGGCGTGCTGGGTTTTCTTGCGAGATCCGAGGGAATGGATGCGGCGGCGGTGCAGCGAATGGTGAATCACGAGTCCGGGCTCCTCGGCATCTCCGAGACGAGCTCCGATGTGCGCGATCTGCTCGAACGCGAGGGTGAGGACGTGCGCGCCGCCGAAGCGCTCGCCATTTTTTGCTATCAGGCGAAGAAGTGGCTGGCTGCGTTCGCCGGTGCGCTCGGCGGCCTGGACACGCTGGTGTTCGCCGGCGGCATCGGCGAGAACTCCGCGCCGATCCGCGAGCGGATCTGCGATGGACTGCAATTCATCGGCATCGAGCTCGACTCGATCCGAAATCATGAGCATGCGCCCGTGATCTCGAGCGACGCCGGGCGTGTTACCGTGCGGGTCATTCCGACCGACGAAGAATCAGTGATTGCACGCATGACCGGAGAGGCGCTCGCGCGACCGACCCAAGGAGCACACGCATGACACCGGATCCTTGGGCAATGGACGATGCGCTGTTGCAGCGGATCGATGCGCTACTTTCGCGCCGCGAATTTCCTCGCTGCAGCGCAGATCTATCTCTGCGACAACCCGCTGCTCAAAGAGCCCCTCGCCCCCGCGCACATCAAGCGCATGCTGCTCGGCCATTGGGGCACGACACCGGGGCAGAACTTCATCTACACGCACTTGAATCGCATCATCAACAAATACGATCTCGACATGATCTACATCTCCGGACCGGGGCACGGCGGTCCCGCGGTGATCGCGGGCACCTACCTCGAGGGCACCTATAGCGAGGTCTACTCGAGCATCGGCGAGGACGAGGCGGGATTGAAGCGTCTGTTCACGCAGTTCTCGTTTCCCGGCGGCGTTCCGAGTCACGCATCGGCGGAATGTCCGGGATCGATTCACGAGGGCGGCGAGCTCGGATACTCGCTGAGTCACGCGTTCGGTGCGGTGTTCGACAACCCCGCGCTCATCGTCGCATGCGTCATCGGCGACGGCGAGGCGGAGACGGGTCCGCTCGCCACGGCGTGGCATTCCAACAAGTTTCTGAATCCGGCGACCGATGGCGCGGTGCTGCCCATCCTGCACCTGAACGGCTACAAGATCGCCAATCCGACCTTGCTCGCGCGGATCCCCCGGGAGGAGCTCGATCAGCTGCTGCGGGGCTGCGGCTGGGAGCCTCTGTACGTGGAAGGCCACGAGCCGATGCCCATGCACACCCTCATGGCGGCGACCCTCGATACGGCGGTCGAGCGGATTCGCGCGATTCAGCGGGCGGCCCGCTCCGCCGGCAGCGGCGCCGTGACCGAGCGGCCGCGATGGCCCATCCTCGTGCTGATCTCGCCCAAAGGCTGGACGGGTCCCAAGGTGGTCGATGGCAAGCAGATCGAAGGCACATTCCGTTCGCATCAAGTGCCCATCACCGATCCGGCGACCAATCCCGCGCATCTGCGGCTGCTCGAGCAGTGGCTTCGCAGCTATCGGCCGCAGGAGCTATTCGACGAGGCGGGCCGGCTCAAGCCGGAGCTCAGGGCGCTTGCGCCCAAGGGCGAGCGCCGCATGGGATCGAATCCGGTCGCGAACGGCGGCAAGCTCCTGCGCGACCTGCGCCTGCCGGATTTCGCCGATTACGCGCTCGACGTCGCAAATCCGGGAACGGCGGGGATCGGTGCGACCCACGTGCTGGGGCGCTATCTGCGCGATGTGGTGACGAAGAACACCGAGAGCCGCAATTTTCGACTCTTCGGACCGGATGAGACCGTGTCGAACGGCCTGGAAGCGGTATTCGAGTCGACCCGCCGGCAATGGGAAGCGCCGATTCTCCCGACCGATGACTTTCTCGCCGCGCAAGGTCGCGTGATGGAGATGCTGAGCGAGCATCAATGCGAAGGGTGGCTCGAGGGCTACCTCCTGACCGGCCGGCACGGCTTGTTCAACTGCTACGAGGCCTTCATTCACATCGTGGATTCGATGTTCAATCAGCACGCGAAGTGGCTGAAGGTGACGGCCGGCCTGCCGTGGCGCCACAAGATCGCATCCCTCAACTATCTGCTGAGCTCGCACGTTTGGCGGCAGGACCACAACGGCTTCACGCATCAGGATCCGGGATTCATCGATCACGTCGTCAACAAAAAGGCCGAGGTCGTGCGCGTGTATCTGCCGCCGGACACGAATTGCCTGTTGTCCGTGGTCGATCACTGCCTGCGCAGCCGCCACTACGTCAACGTCGTGATTGCGGGAAAGCACCCCGCGCCGGAATGGCTGTCGATGGATGCGGCCATCAAGCACTGCACCGAAGGCGCGGGCATCTGGCAATGGGCGAGCAACGATCAACACGGCGAGCCCGACGTCGTCATGGCCTGCGCCGGCGATGTGCCGACCCTCGAGACGCTCGCCGCGGTGTCGATCCTGCGCGAGCACTTGCCCACGCTCAAGATCCGCGTCGTCAACGTCGTCGATCTCATGAAGCTTCAGCCGTCCTCCGAGCACCCTCACGGACTTTCCGATAACGACTTCGACTCGCTGTTCACGCGGGACAAGCCCATCATTTTCGCCTTCCACGCCTATCCCTGGCTGATTCATCGCCTCACTTACCGGCGCCACAATCATGACAATCTGCATGTGCGGGGCTACAAGGAAGAAGGCACCATCACCACCGCGTTCGACATGACGGTGCTCAACGATCTCGACCGCTTTCACCTCGCGATGGATGCCGTCGACCGGCTGCCGCAGACCGGCAGCGAGGGCACCTACCTCAAGCAGCAACTGAGGGACAAGCTCGTCGAGCACCGGGGCTACATCAATCGCTACGGCCAGGACATGCCGGAGGTGCGCGACTGGCTGTGGCCGGAGCGGCTCAACGCGGGCTGAGCGCGGCGCCCGCGTTGTCCTACAGTCCCATGTGACGGCTGCCGACAGCAAATCCCCGCGCCGGGCCTCAGTCTTTCGCGCAGGAGAAACCCGATGTACCCCATGGATGCCGCTCGCTGCCTCGAGCCGGTGGGCGCAGTCGTCGACTGCGCACGATGACGCCGCCCTCATCACAACGCCAACGCGCACAGCAGTCCGCAGGTTCGCCCTTTCCGCGGGGCGCAGCGTGGGATGGCCGCGGCGTCAATTTCTCGCTGTTCTCCGAGAACTCGGAAGGCGTGGAGCTGTGCCTCTTCGACGCCTCGGGGAAGAACGAGACCCGCATCCGGATTCGCGAGCGGACCAACGGGGTATGGCATCTGTACCTGCCCGACATCAAACCGGGCCAGCTCTACGGCTACCGCGTGCACGGTCCCTACGATCCGCACACGGGCCTGCGCTTCAACCCGTCGAAGCTGCTGCTCGATCCGTACGCGAAGGCCATTGGCCGGCCGCTCCAATGGGCGGACGAGCTCTTCGGCTACAAACTCGGTGACCCCGACGGGGACCTCGCGCTCGATGATCGGGACAGTGCGCCCTTCGCGCCGCTCGCGGCGGTGATCGATCCCGCCTTCGATTGGGGCGGCGAGCACAGGCCCTCGCATCTCGCGCACGAGACCCTCATCTACGAGGCGCACGTGCGCGGGATGACCATGCTGCACCCGGACGTGCCCGAGGCGCTGCGCGGTACCTATGCCGGCATTGCCTCCGAGCCGGTGACCCAGCATCTGCGCTCACTCGGCATCACGGCCATCGAGCTCATGCCGGTGCATTATTTTCTGGACGACCGGCATCTGATCGACAAGGGTCTGAGGAACTACTGGGGTTACAACACCCTCGGCTTCTTTGCGCCGGATCCGCGCTACGGGTCGAAACCCGCGGACCCGACCGACGTGGTGCGCGAGTTCAAGCAGATGGTCAAGGATCTGCACAACGCGGGTATCGAGGTGATCCTCGACGTGGTGTACAACCACACCGCCGAGGGCAATCATGCGGGCCCCACGCTGTCGTTCCGCGGAATCGACAATCTCGCCTTCTACCGCACCACGCCCGAGGATCCGCGCTACTACATGGATTTCACCGGTTGCGGGAACACCCTCAACATGATGCATCCGTGCTCCATCCAATTGCTGATGGACAGCCTGCGTTATTGGGTGACGGAGATGCACGTCGACGGCTTCCGCTTCGACCTCGCGGCGGCGCTCGCGCGCGAGCTGAAGGAGGTCGACCATCTCGGGGCGTTCTTCGACACCATCTATCAAGACCCGACGCTCGCGCCGGTGAAATTGATCGCCGAGCCCTGGGATCTCGGGGAAGGCGGCTATCAGGTCGGCAACTTCCCGGTGGGCTGGATGGAATGGAACGGCAAGTTCCGCGACACGGTCCGTAAGTTCTGGAAGGGCGACATGGGCCTGCACTCGGAGATCGCGACGCGGCTCGCCGGCAGCGCCGATCTGTACGAGAGCACGCGCCGCCCGCCCTCGGCGAGCATCAATTTCGTCACCGCCCACGACGGCTTCACGCTTCAGGACCTGGTGAGCTACGAGCACAAGCACAACGAGGCGAACGGCGAGGACAATCGCGACGGCGCGGACGACAACAATGCCTGGAATTGCGGAGCCGAAGGGCCGACCGACGATGCGGCCATCATCGCGCTGCGCGAACGCCAGAAGCGGAATCTGTGGTGCGCGCTGATGCTCACGCAGGGCTCGCCCATGATATCGGGAGGCGATGAGCTCAGCCGCACGCAGCAGGGCAACAACAACGCCTATTGCCAGGATAACGAGATCTCCTGGTATCACTGGGATCTCGACGAGCGCCGCAAGGGGTTTCTCGAATTCACCCGGCGCGTGAGCGAGTACCGCAAGCAGCACCCGAATTTTCATCGTTATGCCTTCTACGACAACGATCCCGAAGCCTCGCACCCCGACAAGAACATCGTGTGGTTCCGTGCGGACGGCAGGCGCATGGGAGCCAAGGACTGGGAGAACGGCGGATGGATGCGCACCCTCGGCATGTTCCTGAACGGCACCGCTCCGGAGATTCGCGACAGCGCCGGGGATTGCGCGGAGGATAAGGATTTCTTGCTGCTGATCAATGCGCATTACGAGCCGGTGGCGTTTCGGATCTCCTATGAGCTTTACCATTCCGGATGGAAGATCGTGTTCGACACCGCTCGGCCCGATCTGGCCGATCGAGGAGCAGTCGGTGGGGCGCAACCGGCTGGTGAATCTCACCGAGCGGTCGTTCGTTTTGCTAAGCCATGACCGATGAATGGATCGGAACGCTACCGCCTGCAGCTGCATGCGGGCTTCGCGCTGAGGGACGCGGAGCGGATCCTTCCTTATCTTGCGGAGCTCGGCGTGAGCCACGTCTATCTCTCGCCCTGCCTGCAGGCATTTCCGGGCAGCATGCATGGCTACGACGTCACCGATCCGCGGCAATCAGCGAGGACCTGGGCGGCGAGCCCGCGTGGCAGAGCTTCGTCGCGGCAGCACGCGCGCAGCACCTTCACATCCTGCTCGACTTCGTGCCGAATCACATGTCCGCCTCCGAGCACAATCCTTGGTGGGACGATGTGCTTGCGCACGGGCCTTACAGCGAATTTGCCGGGTACTTCGACATTCGCAGGGCGGCGCACGAACCCTTCCGGGTACACATCTGCACGCTCGCGCAGCCTTACGGCGAGTCGCTCGAGAAGGGCGAGCTCGTCCTCGAGTCGCGCGCCGGCCGGCCGCGCATAAAGCACTACGACAGCAGCTGGCCGTTGGCTCCCGCCTCCTGGGGATTGCTGCTCGGCGAGACGGATCCGTGCTTCGCGCAGCTGATCCGAGCTCCAGACCTTGGTCGCACCCGGCGATGCGGAGCGCAGACGCTACCGGGGCGAGCTCGAGCGCGCCGAGGCGATGCTCAAGCAGGCGCACGACTGCGGGCGCCTCGAGGCGGCGGTCGCCGCGACGCGCGGGGAGCCGCAGCGGCTGGATCAGCTGCTGCGCCGGCAATTCTTCGCGCTCCACAGCTGGAAGCTCGCCGGCGAGCTCACCAATTACCGGCGCTTCTTCGACGTGAGCGGGCTCGTCGGGATCAGGATCGAGGATCCCGGGGTGTTCGAGGCGGTGCACGCGCGCATCGAGACGATGATCCAGCAGGGACAGCTCGGCGGATTGCGGCTCGACCACCCCGACGGCTTGCGCGACCCGCGCGGCTACTTCGATCGCTTGCGCTCGTTGATGCCGGACGGGCGGTTGTACGTCGAGAAGATTCTCGAGAACGACGAGCGGCTTCCGAAGACTGGCCCATCGACGGCACGGTCGGCTACGAGTTCATGGCCAAGGTGAACCGATTGTGGATGGATGACCGGCGGATCGATGCGTTCACGGCGACATATGCGGACTTCACCGGGCATACGGTGAATTTCGCAGCGCTGGTGCGGGCGAAGAAGCGCGAGATCGTCGAATCGACGTTCTCCGCGGATCTCGACCGGCTGAGCGCCACGGCGCTCGGAATCGCGCGCGCCGATTGGCGAACGCGGGACTTGAGCCCGCGGCAGCTGCGCGAGGCGCTCGCGCGCGTCACGACCGCGCTCGCCGGTGTACCGGACTTACCGCACCGCCGATGCCATGAGTGCGACCGACGAGCGCGTGTTCGCGGAGGCCGTGCAGAGCGCGCGCATCGGCGGCGCCGCCGACGTGGCGCCGGCCGCATTCGATTTCCTCTGCACGCTCTTCACCCGGCCCAGGCTCGGGCCGACGGAAGAGGAGTTCGTCGCGGGATGGCAGCAGCTCGCGCCCGCGGTGATGGCGAAGGGCGTCGAGGATACGACGTTCTATCTTTTCGACCGGCTGGTGTCGTGCAACGAAGTGGGCTCCCAGGCCTCGCTCATGGGAATCTCCGCGGAGAAGTTTCACGAGTTCTGCCACTATCTGAGCGATCGCTGGCCGAACAATCTGCTCGCCACCTCCACTCACGACAACAAGCGCAGCGAGGATGTGCGCACCCGCATCTCGCTCGCTGTCGGAGATTCCGGATCGATGGGCGGAGGCTCTGCATCAGTGGTCGCAGCTCACCGCTCCGGCCTGGAACAACCGAACACCCGACCGTCACGCGGAGTATCTGCTGTACCAAACCCTGATCGGCGCGTGGCCTTTGACGCGAGGAGCGCTGCTGGCAATACATGCTGAAGGCCTGTCGCGAGGCGAAGGTCCGCACCTCGTGGCACGAGCCGAATACCGGTTACGAGGAGAACATCCGCGGCTTCATCGACGGGGTATTCCATACGCCGGAATTCATCGAGAGCCTGGAGGCGTTCATCGCGCCGCTCATTCTGCCCGGGCGCATCAATTCGCTCGCGCAGACGCTCATCAAGATGATCGCGCCCGGGGTGCCGGATTTCTATCAGGGAAGCGAGTTGTGGGACTTGAGCCTGGTCGATCCCGACAACCGGCGCCCGGTCGATTTCGAGCTGCGCTCGCGGCTGCTCGAGCAGTGCCGCGCATTGTCGGCGGAGGAGGCGGTCGCCGATTGGGACAGCGGCTTGCCGAAGATCTGGATGACCATGCGCCTGCTTGCACTCAGGCGTCGGCGCAAGGGCGATTTCCTGCCGCAGAGCCGCTATCAACCGCTCGTGGCGCAAGGGACCCACCTCGGCAACTTGCTCGCCTTCCGGCGCGGCGAGAATCTCATCGCCGTGGTGCCGCGCTTCAGCATGACGGTGGACGGCGACTGGGGCGACACGCTCTTACCGCTGCCCCGCGGCGTGTGGGTGAATGCATTCACCGATGCACGCTTGCAGGGAAGCGCGGGGCCCGAGGAGCTGTTCGGCGCCTTTCCGGTGGCGCTCCTCGTCCGGGATCTCGCATGATGTTGCGGGTTTGGGCGCCCCTGGCGAAATCGGTGGAGCTGGTGACCGCGGAGCGGCGCATCGCATTCGAGGCCGAGAACAAGGGGCTACTGGCGGGCGGACCCCGATGTCGCAGGCGCTCCTCGGCGGCTATAAGATTTCCATCGACGGCGGCGAGCCGCTGCCGGATCCGCGCTCGCGCTGGCAGCCCGGCGGGGTGCACGGCGACTCGTACGTGCTCGAGTCCGCCCGTGCCGGGGAGCCGGCCGAGCGCGGCGCCGACCGGCGCCTGGACGCCGTGCGCTTTCGGCCAAAGCCCTTGCGCGAGGCGGTGATCTACGAGCTGCATGTCGGCACGTTCACCCCGCAGGGGACTTATGCCGCGGCGCGCGAGCGGATCGACCACCTCGCGAATCTCGGTATCACGCACGTGGAGCTCATGCCGCTCGCGACATTTCCGGGGCGGCGCGGCTGGGGATACGACGGGGTGGATCTCTTTGCGCCGCTTCCGGCTTATGGAACCGCGTCGGATCTGGAGCGGTTCATCGCGGCGTGCCACGAGCGCGGTCTCGCGGTGCTGCTCGATGTCGTCTACAACCATCTCGGGCCGGACGGCAATTATCTCGGGGCTTACGGTCCGTATTTCACGGACCGCGTGAAGACGCCCTGGGGCGAGGCGATCAACTACGACGGCGCCATGAGCGATGAGGTACGGCAGTTCGTCATCGACAACGCGCTCATGTGGCTGGACGACTATGGGTTCGACGGCTTGCGGCTCGACGCGGTGCACGCCATTTTCAGTTTCGAGGCCGTGCATGTGCTGGAGGATCTCGCGGCGGCCGTCAAGAAGCTCGCCCGCGAGCGGGATCGCGATCTCGTGCTCATCGCCGAGAGCGACCTCAACGACCCCCGGCTGGTGCTGCCCCGGCCGCGCGGGGGCTTCGCGTTGGACGCTCACTGGGTCGACGATTTCCATCACGCGCTGCATCGCTATTTCACCGGCGAGAGCTCGGGCTATTACGCGGACTTCGACGGGCTGCCCGATGTCGCCGCGGCGCTCGCGCGGGGCTACGTCTACCAGGGGCAATATTCGGTGTTCCGGCGGCGCCGCCATGGCCGTCCGCCCGCGGGTGTGAGCTGCGATCAGTTGATCGTCTGCTCTCAGAACCACGACCAGATCGGCAATCGCGCCCGCGGTGAGCGTCTCTCGATGCTGCTCGGACCGCTGAAGCTCAAGGCGATCGCCGCGCTTACCCTGCTCTCCGCATTCGTGCCGATGCTGTTTCAGGGAGAGGAGTGGGGCGCGAGCACGCCTTTCCTCTACTTCACCGACCATCAGGATGCCGAGCTTGGACGGCTGGTGAGCGAGGGGCGTGCCCGGGAGTTCGAGAGCTTCAGGTGGGGCGGCGAGATTCCCGATCCGCAGGATCCCGCGACATTCGAGCGCTCCAAGCTCGACTGGGCCGAACTCACCGAGAGCCCGCATGCCGAGCTTCTCGATTGGTATCGCGCCTTGATCGGCTTGCGCAGAGGCCGCATGCAGCGCGACAGCGCCGGGAAACCCAAGGTGCGCTTCGACACCAAGGCGGAATGGCTTCGCTTCGAGTACGGGGGCTTGCTGGCGCTCTTCAATTTCGCGAAGGTCCCGCGACGGCTCGCGATGCCGGCAGGCGACTGGGAGCTCGCGCTCGACTCGCATGCCGAGGGCGCGGGCCGCGGGACGAGCACGGCGGGATCCGAGTTGCCCGCCCAGTGCACCCGTATCTTCAAGCGCTCGCCGGCAGACCGACGCCGGTGACGTAAAGCACCGATTCCGAAATGCCGTCGATGCCGAGGTCCTTCTCGATCAGGGTGTCCTTCAACGCTGCGGTACTGAAAGGCGCAAGACCCATCCGGGTGGCCGTGAGACAAAACGTCTGGCCGAGATGGCCGGCGTCGAGGAGCACCACGCGGTAGGCACGAGGATTGGGGTACTTCCACATGGTGCGCCCAAAGACGCCGGTCATGATGAAGAGTGCCGACGAGCGGGCGACAAAGGGCTGGTCGGCGCAGTAAGCTCGCGCGAGCTGCGGTGTCGCCTCGCGGGAGATTCTCTCGAGCGCGTGATCCTTCGCGTCATAGTGATAAAGCCCGGCATCGAGTCCTGCCACTTTGAGCGCCATCAAATACACTTCAATGGGGTTTCGTGCGCCGGCGGATGGGCTGGTCTTGCACGGCAGGCGCCCGAGAAATTTCGTTTCGAAGTAGCCGTGGATGCCCCACGTCGTTTGCAGCAGCCGCGATACACTCTCGAGCGGAACCTGCGCGTCGGAGAACTCCCGCTGGGTCCTGCGGGCGTACAGCGTGCGGTAAAAGCTGTCCGGCTCCATTGGATGAAACGGCAGTGAAACCGACTCGGCGCCCTCGATTTTCTTGAACAGAGCCGGCGACGGCGTGTCCTGATAGGTTTGCATTATTTGCTCGAGCGTCCAATCGCCTCCGACGTAGGGTGCGTCTTTCGTCAGAAAATGAAAGCCGCCCTCGGGCAGCCAGGATTCCCAGGAGGACGCGAGCAACTGATCGCGAGCCGCCGCCGGCGAGCCGCATTCAAGCAGCAACTCGCCCTCGATCAATTCGAGTATGGCCTCGCCGAGGCTGTCAGGATCGTAGGGGCCGAATTCGCGTATCGCCTCGCGGATCGTTCGGGGCGTGAAGAAGAATCGAATGACTTCCAGCACGATGGGATTCGCGGAAAAGGTTCGCCGCGTCAGGTAATTGACGATGCGCAGATCCCCGTTGTCCCAAAACATCCATTGGCAACGGGCACTGCTGAGCTTCATGGCACACGCCATGCCTGGGCGGCAGGCGCTCGAACCGGGTGGTGTCTATCCGCCGCCGGGCTTGTGCAGATGGATATCGATCGTTCTCAGATTGCCCTCCACTTCCCTGAGCCGGTGCTCCATTTTTGCCCTGTCGGGCTTCGGGGCGTGTACTTCCGCCAGAAGTGCCTCGACCTCTCTCTTCGCCCGCTCGACCGTTTCCTGCAACGTCTTCGAAGAATCCATGTGAATCCCCTTTATGAATCCCCCCAACTTCCCGCGGATCATTAATCGGGCAAGCGTAAATTCGCCAGCAAGTCCTGAAACCTGCGATCCCGGCGCAGATTGCGCAACATCGGGTCCGCCTTCATGAATAGTATCTGGGAACTATGCATTCGGAAACTGCGTTCCAGCCATTCGAAGGCGGCATCCGGCTCTCCGCGATAAGCGTGCGATTGCGCGATCTCGTACGCATCATCTGCTGCATAGCGCTCTTCGAGCGCTTTCAAGGCTGCATCGGATTCGCCGTGCCGTCCCATCGCCGTGTAAACCGCGGCGAGGCCGGCCAGTCTGAGATCCTCCTCCGGCTCCTTTTGCATCGCATCAAGGGCTTCTGGAAGCTGTCCGAGCAACAGCCGCGCCTCGCCTACGAAGGAATTCACGCCCCGAAGCTCAGGGTGCAGCTCTTGAAGCTTCAGCCGGTGCTGCAGGCACTCCTGCAGCCGGTCCGCTGCGCACAACGCGACCCCGAGCGCACGCATGGGAACGGGGTCCAACGGATTCAATTCCAGCGCCCACTCGTATTGGCGGACGGCCTCCTCGAGGTGCCCGGACACCAGCGCCGTGTCGCCCAAGGCCACCGGCAGCAGGTAACTGCCGGGATCGAGCACACGCATGCGCTCGTGGTCTGCTTGAGCGGCCGCCCAGTCCCACTTGACGGCTATTTCGAAACCGGCACGCGTGTAATAGGCCCAAACCAGGTTCGGGTCGAGCCGGATGGCTCGATCGAGCGCGTCGGTAATCTTCGCGTTGTCCTCCGCCGATGGGGTTCCCCGGGCTTCGGCCAGCGTCAGGTAGGCGCCCGCGAGGCGGGCCCAGGGCAACGCAAAATTGGGTCTGAGGTCGATCGCCTCCTTATAGAGCTGGATGGCTTTCTCGACGTCGTCCTTGGTCCTTCGCGCCCGGTAGTAATTGCCTTCCAGCACGAGGTTATAGGCCTCGACATCGGATTCCTGCCCGATCGGCTGGCGGCCGCCGACGAGTTTCGCGTCGAGCGCCTTCGCCACTCTTTCGGAGATTTCGTCCTGTACCTTGAATACATCGGCGATGTTTCCATCGTAGGTCTGCGACCACAGGTGCATCCCGTCGGAGGCGCGGATGAGCTGCGTGGTGACGCGCAACTCCTGTCCAGCCTTGCGGACGCTGCCTTCCAGAAGATTGGCGACGCCGAGCCGGCCGGCGATCGAGCGCGCGTCTTCATTCCTGCCTTTGAACTGAAACGACGAGGTGCGCGCGATCACCTTCAGGCCCGGGCTGCGCGACAGGTGATTGATCAGCTCTTCCGCCATCCCATCGGCAAAATACTCCTGATCCTGCTTCTCGCTCATGTCCACGAACGGAAGGACGGCGATCGACGTGTCGCCGACGACGACTTCGGCGGCAGAGGGTTCGCGCTTGGCCGCGGTGTACTTTGAAAGCGAGGTCTTGTCGCTCAGAAAGTAGGCGGCAATCAGCGCGAGGCCGACGCCGCCGCCTGCGACCACCCAGCTTCGCCGCGATGAAGCTGCCGTCGTTTGCGTCATCGCCGGGGCGGGAGGTTTGTCGGCAGGCGCGGCCGCGCGCTGCACCGGGGCGATCAGCCGGTATCCTTTACGCGGAATCGTTGTGATATAGGTGGGGTTGGGGTCCACATCGCCGAGAATCTTGCGCAATTGCGACACGGCTTGATAAACGGACGCCGGTCCCACGACCACCCCGGCCCAGACCTCGCTGAGCAGATGATCGACGCTGACCACCGCACCGCCGGATTCCGCCAGGCACAGGAGCAGCCGCATCATTCGGGGTTCAAGCTTTTGGGTCTCGGCGCCTCGCGAAATGGTATCGAGCTCGGGGTGAGCGAGCCATTCGCCGATCTGCACTACGCTGCTCGATTCCTGAGCGGGCATCCCAACGGTCCTCCGGGAGGTGAGTATAAGCGCTGAGTGCCCGTAGCCTACTCCCACCCCGGGCAGCCGCTCCCGGGCCGCCTTGCGGCAATTTCCTGGGTATCGGTGGGCGGATGAGCCGGGTGTGCGGGTGGCCGCGTCTAACTCGTCGTGCCGATCGGTCCCGCATTCATGCGGGCCTCCCGGCTCGCCAGCTCGCCGCGCTGACGTGCACGATTGATGCTCCCGACCGGCCGGCTGTCGGGCGCTGCGTTGCCGGTCACATCGAAGTAGCTCGCGTCGGCGCCGTCCTGCGACAGTTCCGACTTGGGCAAGAGGGTGAGCCGGGCGACCGTATGAAACGGCGCTTGCGCTTCCTGCCACTCGATGCTGGCATTCTCGGTCCAGAAGCCCGCGACCCGGCGCTTACCCCAGTAGGTCATGCGATCGGCATCGAGGAACTGCACCCCGAAGTCGAAACTGCTCATGTTGGCGTCATCGTTCAGGTGGCGGACGATCTCGTCCTGAAGGGCGTCGCGGTTTCCGCGGTGTAACGGTTGCGCAGGGTTGTCCGGGAGCGGCGTCGCCGCGTACTTCACCACCTCATTGGGTCCGTGCTGAAAGGGCACGTTGCTTCCGTAGCGCAGCTTCTGATAGGGCCTGACCTTCTGATGAGATTGCACCTGGACCAGAGCGAGCGTCCGCAATACGCGCAGCTTGTCCTTGAACGGCAAAGACCACAGACCCACGGCGGGATTCGGCGCCGTCAGCAGATTCATGATCGCGAGAAAGGCGTGGGAGTCATTGATCGGCAGCGTCGTCGTATTTTGAAGCGAGAAATCCTGCCGGCGCGTCGTCATGCCGTAAGGCCGGCTCCCATTTGCGGTCAGATCGACCGAGAACGACAAGGAGCGGACGTCCGGTTGGAAGTCCGAGTTCACTTTCGGGTCGGCGTTGGCGAAACGCACCGTGGCGGGATAGATGCCCGGCGCCGCAAAAATCCCCTGCGCGAGCCGCGCCGCCATGGCCGGATCACGGCCCGCCTTCACGTCGTACACCTCGAACCGGGCTCGGGCGCAAGTGCCTTTCGCATGAGTCCCGCGACCCAAGGTACGGCGCTGTTGAGCGGCGGAATTCTTTTGCATCAGAAGAACTTTCTCGACGATGGCTTCGATGCAGGCCTTCTCGGCATCGAGGTCGCGCTCCTCATCGCCCCCGGTCACGCCGAACATGCGTGTCAGAAATAGCATGCTTACCCCAGCCGCGAGATGAATTTGATGGCGGTGATGCTCGGCAGAAAACAGTAGGCGGCGGCCCTCGTCGATACGAAGCTCGAGAATCCGCTGATCCTGATCGGCGGCGCGCCGCCGGCCTGCGGAATCACGAAAATGCTCCTCGCAGGATCCTGCATCGCGACGATCGGATCCTTGGATTGCGGATGCAGCCGCACTTCCCCGGCATACTCGCTGTCATTCACCCATTGGCTCAGCACGAATTCGTACTGATTCTCGATGCTCGAATTGATGAAGTAGCCGAGCAATCCGCGCTCGATGCCGTCGTAAGGCTGCTTCGGGTCATAGGCGGGCCCGTACGGGAGACCGCGACGGATGAGCCGGTGAGTGTTGTTGCTGCCGCCCGGTTTGCCCTGGCCGGTGACGGGCTGGCCGCGCGGGTTGATACGCCGGATGTGCGCTCCGACCGGACAGCGCAGCCCTTTGGGATCCCCGGACCCGTCGGCGTTGACGTATTCGAAGTTATTGAGCTGGTCCGGCGCAATGCCGCCCGGAGGGCTGGCCGTGTCCGGCGACAACGCGAGGGGAACGCCGTTGCGCCAGCGGCCGCACAGCTTGGCGGCGAGCAGTTCGGGATCCATCTTGTCGCTGTTCGATTGCAGGAAGTTCTTGAAGCCCACCACGTCCATCATGATCATCTTGAATGCGGCGAAACTACCGTTGAGTCCGAGCTCGCGGGGCTCCGGCAGCAGATAGTTCTCGGCATCGTCGCGCAGGACGAACAGCCAGGGCTCGCATGGCTGCTGATGATCCGGAAGATAGCGCTCCGGACCGCCACGAATCGTCGGGGTGCCAATGCCGTCGGTGTAACCGAAGTGAACCTTCATCGTCGGCACGGCCCTGCCGTCCTGCATCTCCATCAAGGCCATGCCGTCCTGTCGCCAGATCTCCCGAAAGCCTCCTGCTTCCGTGAGCAGCGCCGACAGGCGGTCGCTGTACCTCGTCATCGCTTCCGGACTCAAGGCATGGAGGGTCAGCAGAACGTGAGCGCTTCCGCCGCGAAAGGCCCCGATCCAGTTCTGCGGCGCACTGGGTCCGGTATCGCCCACGAGTTTCGCGCGCGCCGCGGCGCCTTCCATGAACGCATCGAAGGATTTGAACGAGAGGTCCGGAACATGCTCCTCGACGCCGAGGGCCAGGAGGCCAGGCCAGGTAATTCCCACATTCAAGCAGTAGTCGGGCTTGCGGCGCGGCGCATCGGCGGTATTGTCCGAAGGGCCCGGTTCGAAGCCGACGTGCCAGTCTTCGGCCGTGGTGATCTGCGGCACGTCGGCCTCGTTGCCGCCGACAAATCGTCCGAGGAGCGGCCGCGCGCTCGCCGGGTTGGTCACCGCGAGCAGGAAATGCCGCACCATCGGCATTCGATAGCCGCGCATGATGAATCCCTGAATATCGGCGAGGTCGAGCGCGGTCTCGGCGCGTGCCTGAGCGCGGGATCCTGAGGACTCCCGCTCGCGGCCGAAGAGACGGCCAAACAGGCCGCCGGCCTTTGCCGGCCGCGCCTTAGCCTCGTTGTCCTCACCCATCTAAAGCTCACCCCGCCTTGCTGTCGGCGATCAGGGCATGAATGCTCTGCACCGACAGGCCGGGGTACGCCTGATAGAACCCGATCGGGGCGCGGTTGGCGCCCGCTGCAAAATCGATGAACTCCTGCAGGTGCTTTCTGCAGGGCGAGGGGGGCGCCCCCTTGGTGAACTTGAATAGAAGGTCGAAGACCTGACCGATATTCTTCGTGAAATCGGCAATGTAATCGTTGAAGTTTCCGTCGTAGACCGTAAAGAATCCAATCTGATTGTCTTCGAGCGGAATGAATTGCGCGAAATGGGGCGTGCCGACGGTGTCCAGATCTTTGGTGATGCCCCGTCCCCTGACCCGCAGCAGAAGCTGGGTCTCGAAGAAGGCGATGCGGGATTTCGTCGGCAGGATCACCAAGAAGGGATGCAGCTCGGCGGCCCCGCCGACCCCTGCGCTCGCGGCCAGCGCTTTGATCTCTTCGGCGCTCACGCCGGGGTAGGCGGAATAGAGATTGACGGGTTGAAGCAGATGTTCCGCGATCCATTCGACGAATGTGTCCACATGGTCGGCTACCGGCGTGGGCGGCGGCAGATTCACATGCTGAAAAATCAAGTCGAAGACCGGGCCCGTTTCGCGGGCGAGGTCGGTGGCGAGCGGACCGAATTCGCCGTCGAAATCGCCGAGGAAAAGCAGCGTCCTGTCGCTGAGAATGGTAAAGCGCGAGTAATGAATCGTGCCGATGCGGTCCGCCGCATCGAACATAGCCGGCATCAGCGGCGGCAGTTGCTCCGCGAGCCACTTGGCATCCGCGGGCGACTTCAGCGGGAAACTGAGTGTGAAGTGGTTCTGACTCATTGAATCGTCTCCGAATGTCGCGCGCCGTCCATCCGTTCAATCCTTGGCGGCGGCCAGTGCGTGTGCGGCGGCTTCCTTGTCCGCTGCGGTCAGCTGCTCGGGCCCGAGTTTGAAGGTCAGCTTGTTGATGGTGCCGTTGAATCGGAACGGCACCTTGTAGCTGTCATCGACCTCGGAGCGCGTATCGACCCCCACATCGAAGGTTTCGTCGATGGTCATGAGCAGCGGGATCGTGTGCGCGATCGTCTTGCGGGCCAACTCCTTGCCGTCGACCGAGAGCACTCCGGTACCGCCCTTGCCGGGTCCCGGGCCGTCATATTTGAAATCGAACACGATCGTGTGGCGGCCCGCCTTGAGTGAATCGCCCAGCCAGTCTGCGCCGCCGACGCCGCCCTCCCACCGGAAGCGCTCCAGGTCGAGCAAGTTGTAGACGAAAACGGGCTTTCCCTTGAGCAGGTACAGTCCATAGCCGCCGAACCGTCCACCGAGGGTCACGATCATTCCCTCGGCGCCCTCTTTGGGGATCGTCACATCGGCGGTGATCGTATAGTCCTTATCGAGGATGCTCGGCGCATTGCCGAGCGGGATGCCCGAATTCTCACCCACGTAAGTGAACACCGTGCGGCCGGCAACCGCGCTCGGGCGCGGCGTCAGGAGGCGCGCGAAGCCCCGGTTGTCCAGGGGAAAGACGTTGTATTTCGCGGCTTCGGTGTTGAACAACGCCTGCATTTCCTTGAGCTTCTCCGGCATTTTCGCGGCGAGGTCGTTGTACTGCGAGTAGTCCTCGGTGATGTGGTAAAGCTCCCACTGGTAACCGGTGTTGAGGTCGGCCAACTTGCCCGTTCCGAGCTCCCATGACGGGGAGGGAGGAATGGTGTTCGCCATCCAGCCGTCATGGTAGATGCCGCGGTTCCCGACCATTTCAAAATACTGCGTGTCGCGCTTGCTCGGCGCCCCGGCATTCGCCTTGTCGAACGTGTACACCATGCTCACGCCTTCGATCGGCCGTTGCTTGATGCCATTCACCGTGTCGGGGGCCTTGATTCCCGACGCCTCGAGGATCGTGGGAACGATGTCGATGACATGATGGAATTGCGAGCGGATGCCACCGACATCCTTGATGTGGCCCGGCCACGAAATGGCGAGGCCTTGCCGTGTCCCGCCGAAATGCGAGGCCACCTGCTTGGTCCATTTGAAGGGAGTGTCGAACGCCCATGACCATTGCACCGCCATATGCGGGTAGGTCTTGTCCGAGCCCCAGTCTTCGTAGTGCAGCAGCTGCAGGGGTTCGGGTGTCTTGAGAATGCCGTTGTAGGCGATGAGCTGATTGTAGGTGCCGTACAGCGTGCCTTCGGCGCTGGTGCCGTTGTCGCCGACGATGTAAATGATCAGCGTATTGTCGAGTTTCCCCTCATCCTGTACCTCTTGGATGACCCGGCCAATCTCGTGATCGGTGTAGGCGGTATAGGCTGCGAAGACCTCCGCCTCGCGCGCGAAGAGTTTTTTCTCCGCCAACGAGAGCGAGTCCCATCTCGGCAGCTTCGCGCCCCCATAGGCGGCCTGCCCGTCCGGCCACGGGGTGAGCTGAGTACCCGCAGGGATTACACCAAGCCGCTTCTGGTTGGCGAAGATCTCCTCGCGCAGCTTCTCATACCCCATGTCGAACTTGCCCTTGAACTTCGCGATCCATTCCGGTGTCGGCTGGTGGGGCGAGTGGCTGCCGCCGGGCACGTAATAAAGAAAGAACGGCTTGTCGGGCGCGGCGGCGTTCAAGTCCCGCATGTGCTTGATGGCGTCGTCCGCCATGTCGGTGATGAGGTTGTAGCCCGGCTTGCCGAGCCACGGAAATACCTGCGTGGTGTTGCGAAACAAGTACGGCGTCCACTGATCGGTCTCTCCGCCCATGAACCCGTAGAAGTACTCGAATCCCATGCCGACGGGCCATTGATCGAAGGGTCCGGCGGCGCTGTATTGAAAGCCGGGCGTGTTGTGGTTCTTGCCGAACCAGCTGGTCGCGTAGCCGTTGTCCTTGAGGATCGTCCCGATGGTGGCGCTCTCGGCGCCGATCACGGAGTCGTAGCCCGGAAAGCCCGTGGACAATTCGCCGATGACCCCGAAGCCTACGGAGTGATGGTTGCGTCCGGTGATGAGCGCCGCACGCGTCGGCGAACACAGCGCCGTGGAGTGAAATTGGGTGTAACGCAACCCGGCTTTGGCGATGCGCTCGAGCGCGGGCGTCGGGATGACGCCGCCGAAGGTGCTCGACACGCCGTAGCCCTGATCGTCGGTCATGATGAGCAGAACGTTCGGTGCACCCTTGGGCGGCACGATCCGGGACGGCCAGGAGGGCGTCGAATCGAGATAGCTATCCTTGATCACACCGCCGAATTTCGGGGGCGGCGCGGGCAGCTGCGCGCCGTTGATCGTCGTGGTAGCGCTCGGTGAACCGGGAGTTCCCGTGACCTGTTGCGATTCGGTGGGCGCGGCCAGCAGCAAGGTACAAAGGGCGATGGCGAGATTCACGGCGACGGTTGCCGCCATTGTTGCTCGTCCCATCTCGCTGCTCCTTGCGGCCGCTCGTGCTGCGGTTGCGGTTGTTTGTTATGAACTCCGGATGGTCGCCCCCGTGTGGAAAACCGTATATTGGTACAAAGGACAATGGTCCGGACTTGCGGTCGCGAGTGCGAACCGGGTAGTCACGCCGGGAACCGTTCAGTGTTGTTTGATCGACCGGGCGAGATCGTCGAGGAACTTGGCCGGCGGCTTGTCCTTGTCGCCGGCGATATACACCACGCGGAGCGTCCAGGCGGGCGTCGTGAAATGACCCACGGCAAGACTATAGGAGCCGGCCGGCGCGTCGGTTCGCGGACAGGTCCAGCGCTTCTCGACGACGCCGTGAGACCATTGCTTGGCATTCACCTGGGGCGCGACGCACCCCGTCTTCGCAGGATCCGGTGCCTCGGCGGGCGGACACGGCTGGCCCGAGGCAAAGGAGCAGAACTCCGCCATGACGAGCGGGGGCGTGTTCGGCGCGGGCGCGGGCGAGGCCACCAGGCGCGTCATTCCGTCCGTTTCCACTTTCCAGTCGCGTGGAACCTCAAAGGCAATCGAACCGAGTTTGGTTTCTCCGCCGGACGCCGTCGTCGCCAGGAGCAGGATTGCCGCAGCCGCCGCCAATCGGCGGAATGAGCGCCGTACCGTGCGCGCGGCAGATCGCCCGCCGTAGGCGTCGGTAATCGAGATCACTTCGGCCTCGATTTTCGCGGCCTCGGCTTGGCTTTGGATCGCCTGCGTGGCTTGAGTTTGCTCTTCGCGATCTTCTTTTTTGCCTGACGCCGCATCTTGACCAGCGCGTCCACCAGGTCGTCGACCGGCGCATGCTTTTTCGCCTTGCGCCGCATCCATACCAGCGCATCGAGCAACTCGTCCACCGCCTCCCGTCCTTTGGCCATGCAGCATCTTAGGGCGAACGCTCAGACCGCGCCACCCGCGGCGTTTGCTGTCATATGTCCGTCATACGAGTCGGGGCTCGCGACGCCCCGCCACCACCGAGCCGTCAGCAGCTCCGCGTGACGCCCGAGGAATATCGGCTCCAGGGTCTTCGGGATGGACAGGAACTGCAGCCACTGCTCCGGAAACACATCGTTCGGCCCGCACTGAAACCATGGCTCCGCGCTCGCCTCCTCTTCCTCGCAGCGAGGCTGCGGCAGTTCCCGGAATACGCAATCGGAGACGAGGCACAGCTCATCGTAATCGTAGAAGATCACCTGTCCGTGGTTGGTCACGCCGAAGTTCTTGAGCAGCAGGTCGCCCGGGAATACGTTGCTGGCGGCCAGATCACGCAATGACTCGCCGTAATCGATGATCGCCGCCTCGGCGGCGGCCGGATCCGCCTCGCGCAGGAACAGATTGAGCGGGCGCAGACGGCGCTCGATGTAGCAGTGCTCGACGATCAGATACTCACCCTCCATGCGGCAGCTCTCGCTCGCCTCGCGCAAGAGCTCATCCGCAAGCTCCTGCATGAAGCGCGCTCGCGGCAGGCGCAGCCGCTTGAACTCCTGCGCATCGACCAGACGGCCCGCACGATCGTGGCGGAACACGAACTGGTAACGCTCGATCACGTCGGCCCGGCTGTTGGTCTTCGGCGCGCCGAAGCGATCGCGGATGACCTTGAATACGAGGTCGAGGGAGGGGAGGGTGAAGACGATCATCACGAGACCACGATCGCCGGGCGCGTGCACGAAGCTGTCGATGGAGGATTCGAGATGGCGCTGCAACGTGAAGTAGCGCTCGCTCTTTCCCTGCTTCGCGCGCCCGAGCACGGTATAAAGCTCATCGACGGGCTTGTGCGGCATGAACGAGCGCAGCAGCGTGATCGCCGCGCTGACCACCGGCAGATCGACATGGAAATACGAGCGGGTGTAGCCGAACAGCGAACCGACCTCGGCCATCGACATCATGACCGAATCGACCTTCACCCCCTCGCGCGAGTTGCTGAACGCGATCACGATGGGGGTGATCGCGCCGTCGGCGATCAGACGGCCGACGACGAAGGCATTGCGGCCGCGGTAGAACACCGGATCGATCAACTCGACGGACTCGGGGGCGCGCTGACGCCCGGTCGAGAAATGCCGCCCGATCTCCGCGCTGATCCGGTGAACCGCCGCATCCTGATCCCGTATCGCCGCACCGAACGGCAGATCGGCGAGCACCTCACGCACCGCGATCGGCAGCGATGTCCCAACCCGGTATACGCGGATCGGCACCGCCCCGGAGGCACGCCCCATGCTGGTGGCGGTGAACTCGGCCTCCGCGTTCACGCCGACCGTTCCGAACAGGTCGCGACTGACCGAGTTGAAGAACGTCCGGTAGAAGTCGCTGTCCGGACGCCGCGCGATCAACACCTCATAGGCGCGCTTGATCTCGATCCACAGCGCCTCGTCGGTGGCGCGCGGCTTGAGGCCTTCGGCGAGCGTCTCGACACAGCGCGTGACGCGCTGTTCATAGAGCTCGATGCGCGCGACGGCATCCGTCTGCGCTGCGCGCCAGTCCTCCGCCAGGAAGTTGAGCGCCGCGCGCCGCGTGATCCGCCCGAACTCGTCGTTATAGGCGCGAAAATGCTCGGCAATCGCGGCCGCGTGGTCCTTAGGCGACCACACGCTTAGGCTCGGGGCTCTGGCCCGTTTGAAACTGCTCCGTCTCCGTGCTGCCCGCCATTGCTCCCGTCGAGTGTTGTCCCGCCGTGATGGCGGTCTGCACGGCGTCGAAATAGCCCGTTCCGACGAAGGCCTGGTGCTTGGTCGCCCGATAGCCGGCCCGCTCCTGTCCGAACTCGCGCTGCTGCATTTGCGAATACCCGAGCATGCCGTCCTCGCGATAGGCGCTCGCGAGCTCGAACATGGAGAGGTTGAGTGCATGCCAGCCGGCGAGGGTGATGAACTGGAAGCGATAGCCCATGCCTGCCAATTGCTCGCGCCAGCTGTGCATCGCCGTCTCGCTGAGCTTGGCCTGCCAGTTGAAGCTCGGCGAGCAGTTGTAGGCGAGAAGCTTGCCGGGGTATTTCTCGTGAATGCCCGCTGCAAACTCGCGCGCCTCCGCGAGGTCGGGCTTGGAAGTCTCGCACCAGAGCAGGTCCGCGTACGGCGCGTACGCGAGGCCGCGTGCGATCGCCTGCTCGATGCCGGCGCGCACGTGGAAGAAACCCTCGCTCGAGCGCTCGCCGGTGAGGAAGGCCCGGTCGCGCGGGTCATGATCCGTCAGCAGCAGATTCGCCGCATCTGCATCGGTGCGGGCGATTATGACCGTGGGCACGTCCATGACGTCGGCCGCGAGCCGGGCTGCGACGAGCTTGTTGATCGCCTCGGTTGTCGACACCAGAACCTTGCCCCCGAGGTGCCCGCACTTCTTGGCCGAGGAGAGCTGGTCCTCGAAGTGCACGCCGGCGGCGCCGGCCTTGATCAGGGCCTTGGTGAGCTCGAACGCATTGAGGTTGCCGCCGAAGCCGGCCTCGGCGTCGGCGATGATCGGCGCCATCCAATCGATGCCGGACTTGCCCTCCAGATGATAGATCTGGTCCGTGCGCTGCAGTGCGTTGTTGACGCGCTCGACCACCCGCGGCACCGAATCGACGGGATACAGACTTTGGTCGGGATACATCTCGCCGGCGGTGTTCGCATCGCCTGCGACCTGCCAGCCCGATAGATAGATCGCCTTGAGTCCGGCCTGCACCGCTTGCACGGCCTGGTTGCCGGTCATGCAGCCGAGCGCGCCCACCATGGGCTCGGTCTCGAGCAGCCGCCAAAATTTCTCGGCGCCCTGACGCGCGAGCGAGTATTCGATGCGCACGGTGCCCCGAAGCCTGGCCACGTCGGCGGCGCCATACGGACGCTCGATGGCGCCGCCGCGAGGGTGGCCTTTCGTTTGATCGCTCATACCAATGCTCCTGTCGATGAAATGGGACTTGCTGCCGGTATGAGGGAAGTTTAAATTGCGCAATAGGCGCATTTACACAATAGAAATTTCACATTGTGAAGTTCACTGAGGCGGTCGGCCGCCCTAGGCGGGAACTGCATGAGCGGTCTCATTCGGCAAGGACACTTTCTCGGCGCGAAGCTGCGGGCTCTGCGCAAGCGTAACGGCCTCACCCTCGATGAGCTCTCGGCCCGCTGTGTGCATATCGATGCCGAGAAAGCCCCGTCGGTCTCCTACCTCAGCATGGTGGAGACCGGCAAGCGCACGCCTTCGCCGGCGACTCTCGAGATGCTGGCCGGAATTTTCAGCAAGGATGCGCGCTGGTTTCTCGACGAGAATACGGACGTCGAAGCCGCCCCGGCCAGGCGCGAGCGCGGCGGTCTGGAGGCAATGCCTCTCGAGCCGGCGTTCCTGTTTTCGCATGAGCTTCTGCAGAATGCGCTGCCCGAGCTTTTGTCGCAGACCGGCACCACCGGGCGCCAGTTCGCGCAACTGCTCATCCGGGTGTGGCAGGAGACCCGCCACAACAATTTTCCGGACATCGAGCGCGCGGCCGAGCAGGGCGGCAAGCGGCAGATGCCGCTCGATCTCGAGGCCGTCATGGGTATTTGCAAGCACCACGGCCTCGAGATCCGCTGGTTCGACGGCGATGGGCGCAAGCCGGGCGGCGCTCTGGTACGGGCGCGCTTCGAGGCGCCGGGCACCGTGTTCGTCAACAAGCGATTGCGCGGCCAGGAAGAGCGTCTGAAGTACGAGCTCGCATTCTTCCTCGGCCACAAGATCCTGCACAACGGCGATGGGCTGATCTCGCCGCACACCACCGTTCATACGGGCGATGCGGCTGCGGGGGAGGGTGAAAACGCCGCTTCCCCCGCGGGAATGGGCGCACAGGACGTGCTGTTCGCGTGGCGCGATTTCGAATGCAGTTTTTTCGCCGGTGCACTGCTGTGTCCGCGAATTCCCTTCCGGCGCTTTCTGATCCGGGAGGCGCACAGCGTCTCGGCCTGCCGCAAGCTCGGCGTCACCCCGGCGCTCGTGATGCGGCGTATGACGGCGGTCTCACCGTATCGCCACTGGCATTTTTTCGACGCTTACCCGCCCGGTTACCTGCGCGCGGTATATCGGGCCAACGGCATCCCGCTGCCGTGGGGCAACATGAGCCTGGTCTCGGACCCTTGCCCGAGTTGGGCGGTGTTCCGTCTTCTGCATCAGACCGCCGGAGCGACACTGTCGGCGAAGCCGAAGTCACAGATCTCCGTCATGCAGGACGGCAAGCGCGCGCGCCTGTACTGCTGCCACTCGCTGCTCACACGCGACGCACTCGATGAGTTGCACGTGCTCTCCGTCGGCGTCGATCTGCTGCCGGCACTCGATGCACAAGGGTTCGATGGGGAAAGCGTGGTGGCGCAAGTTGGGGAGGCGTGCCGTCGCGGCGGCGATGGCAGGATTCCCGCGGAGGCTGCCGCGCGCATCCGCGCCGCCTCGCAAGTGCTCAACATCGCATGGATCGCGGATGCGCTGGATTCGCCGGCGAGTGTCATATGCCCGCGAAGCGGCGCCTGTCCCCGCCAGCCGCGATGCAGCGTGCAGCCGCACTGATCGCCGCCATCCCGCCGCACTGCCCACGCACTTGACGGAATCGAGACCGCGTTCACTGTTTTCGCGGCATTTCCTGGGTTCTTTGAGGCTTTCCCCGACTGCCACCGTGTATAGACTACGTGCATACGAGGTGCCTGTCGGAAAGCGGATGCGCGGTCAAATATTCATCGTCGACGACAACCCAATCGATTTGAAGCTCACCTCATCGCTGTTGGGCGTGAAAGGGTTCGACGTCGAGAGCGCGGTCGATGCCGAGCAGGCGCAGTTGCTGTTGCGGCGGATGGTGCCGGATCTGGTCGTCGTCGACATTGCACTGCCGGGCATGGACGGCCTCACGCTGACGCGTTGGATCAAGGGCGATGCCCGGCTCGCGCATGTGCCGGTCATCGCCCTCACCGCGTTCGCCAAGCGCGGCGACGAGGAGCGTGCCGCCGCCGCGGGATGTGACCGCTATTTCACCAAGCCCATCGACACCAAGTCCTTCGCCGAGGAGATTGCCAAGACACTGGCGGCGTGCGCCGCGCGGCGGCGCTCGGAGCTCTTGCGGGCCGATTAGGCGGTCGAGGGCGGCTTTTCGGCGCCGGCCAAGCGCAGCGCCTCATGCAGTGTCGCACACAGGTTCTGCGCGCCGATCGCGGCGGTGATGCGGTGGCGGTCCATGTCCGCCCGCAGGTAGGGGCTCACTCGTCCGAACACCATCGTCACGCCCTGCCGCTTCAGATCCTCGATGAGCTCGCGCACCGAGCGCGCCGCTGAATAATCGATATCCGTGATCGCGGCGGCATCCACGACGAAATAGCGCAGGCGCCCCGGTGCGCGCGCCGCCAGCACATGGACCTCGCCGCAAAAGCGATCCTGGTTGGCATAGAAAAGATCCGCTCCGAAGCGATACACGATGAGGCCGGGCTCGGTGACGGCGCCCGGCGTCGGAGGCTCCGGCATCCAGCGCCCGGTGGCGTCCGGCTTGTACATGAGCGTGTGCGGCCGATAGCTGTGCCGCACGTGGCGAAACAGGGACAGCGCGATCGCCAGCAAGATTCCCTGCTCGACGCCGACCGCGACCACCGTCGTTGCCGTCGCGAGCGCCAGATAGAACTCGCCCGGCGACTCGATGCGGATATTCTTGAGCGTGCGCACATCGATCATGCCCGTCGCGATGGTGAATACGATCGCGGCCAACACGCAGCGCGGCAAATACGGAATCTCGCCGCTCCCCACGATCAGCACCACGAGCGCGGTGCCCGACAGCACGATCTGAGCCACCTGGCTGCGCGCGCCCACGCGCTCCGCCGTGGCGGTCTGCGTCGGGCTCCCATTGACCACGAACGTCCCACTCACGGCGGCGGCGGCGTTGGCGGCTGCCAGCCCCAGGATGTCCGAGTCGATGTCGACCCGCTCGCCATACCGAAACGCGAAGCTTCGCGAGGTCGCGGCACTTTGCGCGATGATCATTACGAAGCACGATGCCGCCACCGGCAGGAGCATGAGCAACTCGGTCCAGGTCACGGCCGGCATGCGGATGTGCGGCAGGCCTCCGACCAGCGGGCCGATGAGCGCAATCCCGCGATCGGCGAAGTGGTATGCATGGCTCGCGGCGATGGCGGCCACGACGGCGGCGAGCGTCAGCGGCCAGCGCGGCGCGAAATGGTTGCCGAGCCATATCGCCGTGATCATGGCGGCCGAGAGCGCCAAGGTTGCCGGCATCGTGAGCGGCAGGCCGTCGAGCAGCTGCCACAGCCGAATCAGCGAGTTGCTCGAGGGCGCAGCGAGGCCGAGCATGTCGCCCAGCATCGCGATGGCGACCTGACAACCGACGCCCGCGAGAAATCCCGTGAGCACCGTGCGCGAGAGAAAGTCGGCCAGAAATCCCAGCTTGAAAATCCGCGCGAGAAGCAGCATGACGGCGGTCTCGAGCGCGAGCACACCGACGAGCGAGATGTAATGTGCGCTCGCCGGTGCCGCGACGACCGCGAGCTCGCTCGCGAGGATGGCTGCCGTCGCCGAATCGGCGGCCACGACCAGGTGGCGCGAGGATCCGAAGATCGCAAAAGCCAGGGGCGGCAGAATCAAGGTATAAAGGCCCGTCACCACGGGCATGCCCGCAATGCGCGCATAGCCCAGGACCTGCGCCACGTCGACGCAGGCGAGGTTCACGCCCGCGAGCGCGTCCCGGATGCATCGCTCGCGCTTGAGCGGCCGCGCTCCCTCGAACAGCCTCATAGCAATTGCATCAGGAGTCCCAGTCGACCGCTTGCGGCGGTCCGCGGGTGGGATCGTAGTGCAATACCTCGCCGTTCTCCGCAGAGAATCCCGTGAGTGCGAGGATGAACGCCCAGTGGCTGACGAGCAGCGTCGTCGCGCTGTCCTCGCGCGCGGCGATCTCACGGCGGAACGCATCGGCGCGTGCGACCGTGCTTTCCATGGGCTCGAGTCCCTGGTGCCACCACTGCCGCGGCAGGTGCTCGAAGTCGTGGTGAGGAAACCTGGCCGCGAGCATCTCCGGGGGGCTGCCCACATCGCAGGTGAAGGCGGCGCGCTCGCGGACCTCGTGCATAATGACGATGGGCGCCTCGTGCGATCGCAGGAATGGCTGCGCGGTCTGCAGTGCGCGGGTGTAGGGCGAGACGATGATTCGCGTGAGATCCGTCTCGGCCAGCTGGGCCGCCGCCGCCCGCGCTTGGGCTTGCCCCAGCGGGGTCAACTCCGGATCCTCGATGCCGGGGTCGCGGCGCGTATGATTGAAGTGCAGATTGAAATAGCTTTGCCCGTGGCGGAGTACAAACATGCTGAGCCCTGTGAATTCGAACGAGCCTCTCGAGCCGCTGACGCCATTCCACATCGCCGTTCAGGTGAGGGACATCGCCGAAGCGCGCGCATTCTACAAGAATATCCTAGGATGCACCGAGGGCCGCAGCGATATCGACTGGGTCGACTTCAACCTTTACGGTCATCAGCTCGTCTGCCACTTGAATCCCGCCCTCGGCAAGGCGGGCTCGATCGGAACTCATTTCAATCTCGTCGATGGCCATGGCGTGCCGGTGCCCCACTGCGGCGTGGTGTTGCGGCCGGCTCAGTGGTCGGCGCTCGCCGAGCGGTTGCGCGGGCTCGGAGTCAGGTTCCTCATCGAGCCGGGTACCCGCTTCAAGGGACAAGTCGGCGAGCAATCGACCATGTTCTTTCTCGATCCCACCGGGAATGCCCTCGAGTTCAAGGCATTTCGGGACATCGAGCGCCAGCTGTTCGCGGTGCCGCCGCCGGCTGCCGCGCCGGCCGGCCGATGAGCTGAGTGGCGATCTCGGCGCAGAGTATTCCGCGCCTCCCCGTCGCCGAGGCGCTTGCTGCGGCGCTCGAGCGATACGGCATCGAAGGCACCGCGGCGCCGCTGCCGAGCGAGCGGGATCAGAATTTCCTCATCGACGATCCGCGCCGCGGCAAATTCGTGTTCAAGATCGCGAACCGCGGGGATTCCGCGGCGCTCCTGGATTTTCAGCACCAGGCGATGCGGCGCGTGGCGAGCGCGGGATGCGGAGTGCAAGTGCCGCAAGTGGTGCGCTCGCGCGCGGGCAATGAGGTCGAGGTGCTTCGCGACCGCGAAGGCTTCGCCCATCATGTACGGGTGCTGGCCTGGATCGAGGGCATGGTCCTCGCCCACCGCACACCGCGCGGCGCCGCGCTGCTCGAATCCATCGGCGAGTCCCTGGCGAGGATCGACCTGGCGCTCGCGGGATTTGCCCATCCCGCCATGCACCGGGTGCTGCAATGGGACCTGCGCCATGCCGGACTCGCTCGTGTGCACGCGCCGCTGTTGCGCGGCGGGGCACGGGAGCTTGCGGAGGAGGCCTTCACGCGCTGGGACGACGTGGATTTCTCATCGCTACGCCACGGCGTCATTCACGGCGATGCGAACGATTACAACGTGCTCATCGAGGGGGACCGTGTGACCGGCCTGCTCGATTTCGGGGACATGGTGCATTCGGCGATCGTCTGCGAGCTCGCGGTCGCGCTCGCCTACGCGGTGCTGGGCGAGCCCCACCCGCTCGAAGCCGCGGGCGCCGTGATCCGCGGCTATCACCGGCAAAACCCGCTCGAGGCCGCCGAGCAGCGGGCCCTGTATCCGCTGATGCAAGCGAGATTGGCCGCGAGTCTGTGCTACTCGGCGTACAACAAGACGCGGGCTCCGCACGATCCGTATCAAGTCATTTCCGAGGCGGGGGTGCGCGCGCTTCTCGAAGGGCTCGCTGCGCATTCCTTCGAAGCGGCGCAAGAGCGCATCGACGCCGCGTGCCGGCGCTAGGCGTGCGGCGGCTCAGCTCGACCCGCTCTCCTGGAGCTCTCCCGTCGCGCTTTGCGTGTAATTGGCGAGACCCATCTTGTCGAGGAGGCCGAGCTGCTCTTCGATGAAGTCGATGTGCTCCTCCTCGCTTTTCTGGATGTGGACCAGAAGCTCGCGGGTGACGAAGTCCTTGACCGATTCGCAATGCGCGATCGCAGCTTGGTAGAGCGGGTGCGCGTCCATCTCACGCCTGAGGTCGCATTCCAGCACTTCGCGGACGTCCTCGCCGATATACAGCTTGCCCAGATCCTGCAGATTCGGCAGTCCCTCCAGAAAGAGAATGCGCTTGACCAGGCGGTCGGCGTGACGCATCTCGTCGATGGACTCATCGTATTCGAGCTTCCCGAGACGCTTCATGCCCCAGTTATCGAGCATGCGCGCGTGCAGAAAGTACTGATTGATCGAGGTGAGCTCGTTCTTCAGTGCCTGATTGAGGAACTCCAAGACCTTCGCATCACCTTTCACGGGGGGTCCTTGTGCGGGCTCGCGGGAGCGCAATTGTATGCCCGAAAGCACGGTTCCGCGGTGGGCTCCGAAGCGGCCGCCGTGGGCGCTCGGTCAGGCGTAGGCGGCCTCGGGCGCGAGCAAGCTTGTGTCCTCGCGCTTCGCGGCACAGCGGGCGACGATGGCCTTGGCTTCGGGCACACACTTGCCGCAGCAGGTGCCGAGACCGGTCTGACGGCTCAGCTCGCGCACGCTGCCCGCGCCGCCGCTCACGGCGGAGCGGATCTGTCGGTCGGATACGGCCTTGCAGATACAGATGATCATGGGGCCTATTGTGAACGCGAATGCGAATGATTGTCAATAACATCATGACGCGCCGTGAGGGTAGGTGCATAGGCAAGTTATTAATTTTGTTGGTATTATGAGTTGAAATGAAGCTGTACTCGTGGAATGTGAACGGTATTCGCGCCGTCCACAAGAAGGGCCTTTTTCACTCTTTCCTGAAGGCGCACCGGCCGGACATCCTGTGTCTGCAGGAAACCAAGGCCGAGCGCGGGCAGATCGAGATCGACTTGCCCCAGTATCGGGAATATTGGAACTCGGCCACCAAAAAGGGTTACTCCGGAACCGCGATATTCACCAAGCGCGATCCGCTGCGGGTGATCAACGGCTTCCCGCGGGCTTTCGCGCGGCGCTACAAGTTTGCCGACGAGCTCGAGCGCGACAGCGCCGGTGAAGGACGGCTGATCACCGCGGAGTTCGACGAATTCCACGTCGTGACGGTCTACACACCGAACTCCAAGGACGACCTCAGCCGCTTGCGCCTGCGGCACAAGCATTGGGACCCGGCGTTTCTGGAGTACTGCCGCCGGCTCGAGGCGAAGAAGCCCGTGATCTTCTGCGGCGACTTGAACGTCGCTCACACCGAGTTCGACCTCGCGCATCCCAAGCCCAACCGCGGCAAGAAAGGCTTTACGGACGAGGAGCGCAAGGGATTTCAGAACTTCGTGGACGCGGGATTCGTCGATACCTTCCGGCTGTTCAAGCAGGGCAACGGACACTATTCCTGGTGGAGCAACTTCACGAACGCCCGGGCGCGCAACGTCGGGTGGCGGATCGATTACTTCCTGGTGTCCGCGGCGCTGAAGGGCAGGGTGGCCGCCGCCGAAATCCATCCCGAGGTCATGGGGAGCGATCATTGTCCGGTCAGCCTCCGATTGGCATGAGCCGAGCCGGCAAAGCGCAGCCTCGTTGGCGCGATCAGCCGCTCGAGGCGGTTCTCTTCGATCTCGACGGCACGCTTCTCGACACGGCCGCGGACATCACGTGGGCGCTCGATCGGACGCTCGCCGAGCGCGGCTGGCCGCCCATTCGAGAAAGCGAGGTGCGGCGCATGATCGGCCGCGGCTCCCCCATGCTGATCGAGCGAGCCGCCGCCTCTCAGGGCCGGGTGCTCGACGCCGCCGACAAAGCCGTATTGCTCGAGCGTTTCATCGATCATTACGGCTTTCTCGAGGCGTCGGGCAAATTCGAGGCGCGGCCTTACGCGGGTGCCGCCGAATGCCTGCGCGCCCTGCACGAAGCCGGCCTGCGCATTGCCATCGTCACCAACAAGCACGAGCGACTCGCGACCGGACTTCTGAAGGCGCTCGCGCTCGGCGATTGGGTGGACCGTGTCGTCGGCGGCGACAGCTGCGATCAGCGCAAACCCGATCCTGGTCCGCTGCTGTTCGCCTTGGCGCATCTCGGCGTGTCCCCACGGCGTGCGCTCATGGTCGGGGACTCCATCAACGACGTGCAGGCCGCGCGCGGGGCGGGCATGCCGGTAGTTTGCGTGCCCTACGGCTACAACGAAGGCGAGGACGCCCGCCAACTGCCCTGCGATGCAATCATCGAGAGCCTTGCGGACTTGCCGGCTGTGCTCGCCGTCGCTAGAGCCGCACCCTGACGCCGCCCCAGATCGCTCGCGGCGCGCCGGGGGAGACCGCGTTCTCGTTGCTCCAGTTGCTGGGGTTCGCGATGAACGAGCCGTTGGGGTTGAACGCATTGCTGGTGAGGAAACCCGCGGTGGCATAGCGCTTGTCGAACAAATTGTCCAGGCGCGCGAATACCTCGATGCGCTTGGTGATCCGGTAGGTGCTTTGCAGATTGACCACGGCGTAACCGTCGATCCATCCGCTGCCCGCGACGTATGCGCCCGCACCATTGGTCTGCCCGGCGGTGTTGGCGTTGTTCTCATTGCCGTGCAAATAGGCGCCCGACGTGGCGATCAGGTTGCCGCCGACATTCCACCGGGGCGTGATCTCGTAATCGAGAATCAGCCGGCCGGTATTCTTCGGGATCAGCGGGATCCGATCACCGGGTCTGACGAGTATGTTGCCGTTGGCGTCCGCGGTGCTGTTCGAAGCGGCGTTGACCTCGAAGGTCGATTGAAAGGTGGCGTCGACGAAACTGTAGGCGAGTCGCCAGCTGAAGCCTCGCCACTTGCCGCCCAGCGAGAGGTCCAGGCCTTGCCGGCGCGTGTTGCCGACGTTGTCGAAGTATCCGGCGTTCGTCGCGGTCGCGACGAACTGGATGTCGTTCTGGTTGACGGTGCGAAAGAGGTCTGCGCTCCAGTTCACGCGCCCGTCGGGAATCCCGCCGCGTGCGCCCAGCTCGACGGTACGCGCGACCACCTGCTTCAGGTCGGGATCGCTCGCAAAATCGTTCGGCAGACCGCACGGCGCCGCCGGATTGGCGCAACCCAGTTCGATGACCGTCGGGGCACGACTCGCCTGGTTGTAATCGGCGTAGAGCGTCAGCGAGTCGCTCGGCGTGACGGTGAAGCCCACCGCCGGATTGACGCGGCTGAAGGTGTGGTCTCCGGTCAGCGGGCTCGCCTGGTTGAATCCCGAGCCGAGATCGCCGATGTCCGTATCGATGCTGTAGCCCATCAGCGTCTCCGTGTTGCGGTTGTAGCGCATGGAAACGTTGAGATGCAAAAGACGGCTCGGCGAGAGGGTGTCGGTGAGATAGGCACCGTAGATCTTGTTGTCGCCCTGCAGCGAGATGACCGTCTCGTCGTTGAACGCGCTCGGCGTGTAGATGAGCAGCCGGTCCGCCGTCAGGCCGCCGTATTGGTAGGCCTGGGCAAACGAATCGCTCGAATCGGTGAAATCCGTGCCGACGATGGCCTGATTGCTCCAGCCGAGAACGTCGGCGGAGTCGGTGAGCTGCACGCCCGCTCCCTTCGTGCTCTGAACGAGCCGCGAGGTCGCGTTCTGCCCCGCAGAGCAATAGGTGAGCGCGGCGAGGCTCGCGCCCGGAGCGCCGCAGTCGAGCGGCGGACCCGAATAGCTGCTGAGATAGCTGTCGTTGACGTTGCCGTTCACCGCATCGGTGACGAGATGGCGGTAGTAGAGGTTCCCCGAGAGCAGCAGCTTTTCCGTCAGGAATTGCGTGCCGGTGAGATTGACGAAGCTCAACAGGTTGGCGGTGTAGTCCGGCGTATAGCTGGCCTCGTAGTTGTAGTCGAGCAGACTCACCGGCACGGCGCCGTTGCCGTACAGACTCGTGTCGGCATAGGTGTAGCTCAAGTCCACATCGGACTTGTCGGTTTGCCAGCCCACCTTGCCGAAGGCTTGGTAGAGGCGGCTCGGGGAGTTCTCCCGCCATCCCTGCTCGTCGAAATAGTTTCCCGCGAAGAAATAATCGAAGTCGCCGAGCTCCCCGCCGGTCGCTCCCTCGAAGGAGCGGCGGCCGAATGATCCGCCGTCGGCTTCGAACTCCGTTCCGGGGTCATCGTGCCCGCTCTTGGTCCGCACCGAGAGCGCGCCGCCGAGCGTGTTGAGCCCGAAGACCGGATTCGATCCGGACATCAGCGTGACGGTCGAGATCGACGCCTGCGGTATCAAGTCCCAATTCACGGTGTCGCCGAAAGACTCGTTCACGCGCACCCCGTCGACGTACACCGACAGCCCCTCGGGCGTTCCCAACAGCGGCGAGGCGGTGAAGCCATGGTAATTGACGTCGAGCTGAAACGGGTTGTCGGCGCTCGCGCTCACGTTGATTCCGCTGAAGTTGCCGTTGAGATAATCGGCAAGGCTCAAGGTCTGCTGACGTTCCATGTCCTTGCTGTCCGCGGTCTGAACATTCGCGGGAATCTGGTTGAGCGGCAGGCCGAGCCCCTCGAGCGGCGTGTTCGAGATGACCGTGATCTGCGGAAGCTCGGCGGCGGTCGCGGGGTTCTGAGGGGTCTGCCCCGGATCGGCCGCCGATGCCGCGAGCGGCGCCGCGCACGCCGCGAGGCACACCAGGCCGAACGCACTCCAGAGCGGATCCGAATGCATCCCGCGCTGTCCCGGTATGCGGCTAGCTCGCGCGGGCGCGCGAGCCGCCGCGCATGAAAGTGATCGCGAGCAACGCCGAGGCGAGCATCAAGAACAGGCTCACCGCATTCAACACCGGGCTCGCGCCTTCGCGCATCCGCCCATACATCATCACGGTCAGCGGCGCATCGGCGCCCACCAGCATCAGCGTGGTGTTGAAATCCGCGAACGACATGAGGAACGAGATGGCCGCGGATCCGAGCAGGGCGGGGCGCAGATAAGGCAGCACGATCGTGCGCAACACCGCCGGCCGGCTTGCCCCGAGATTCAAAGCGGCCTCCTCGAGCGTGCGGTCGAAGCGCCGCAGGCGTGCGCTGATGGTGAGCGTCGCGATCGTCGCGATGTAGGAGAACTGCCCGCACACCACGAGCGGAAGCCCCGGCCGCAGGATATCCCAGTCGAGCCCGAAGACATCGTCGGCCAATTGCGCGACGCGGCTCGCGAACGCGAGGATGGATATCCCGAGGATCACGCCGGGAATGACCAGCGGGGCCAGCATGAGAATGGACAGCGCCTGCTTGCCGAAAAATTGGCCCCGCTCGATGAGAAACGCATTCGAGGTGCCGATGAGCACGGCGAGCAGCGTCACCCAGCCGGCGACGACGCAGCTCGTCCAGATGCTGCCCAGGAGCTCCGAATCGCCGAACAGTCCCACGCGGCCGGTGTGGGAATTCCCCAGGAACCAGTCGAGCGTGAAGCCATGCCACGGCGGCGCGGGATAGGGTGCGTCGTTGAAGGCGAACACGGCAACGACGATCAGCGGTAGAAACAGGAATGCGAAGAACGCCACGACATAGAGCGCCGTCGCGGCGCGCATCCAGGCAGGGCGCGGCAGCGAGGGAATCATGTCCGGCGCATCACGTCGCCGAATCGCTGACCGGCGAGCCTCAAGCCCAGCATCACGATGGCGGTCGACAGCGCGAGCAGCAAGAAGCCGAGCGCCGCGCCTTGCTCCCAGTTGAAGCGCGTGATGAATTGATTGTAGATCTGCTCGGTGAACCACTGCGAGCTCTTGCCCCCGAGCAGCGTCGGGGTGAGATAGTTGCCGAGAGTGAGCATGAACACGACGATGCAGCCGGCGGTTATCCCGGGCGCCGCATGGGGGATCACGATGGTCCGCAGGACGGTGAAGCCATGCGCGCCGAGATCGTAGGCCGCCTCGATCAGCGCGTTGTCCAAACTTTCGAGGCTCGATACCAGCGGAATCACCATGAAGAGGAGCGAGGTATAGACCAATCCCACCATGATGGTCGCGTCATGGTAGAGCAGCTCGACGGGCACCCGGGTGATCCCGAGCTTCACCAGGAATTGCGGCAAGACACCCGACTCGCGCAGCAGGATGATCCACCCGAGCGTTCGCACGGTCTCGCTCACCCAGAAGGGAATCAGGCACATGATGAACAGCAAGGACCCTGCGCGGCCCTTGGCAAGCTTCGCGATGATCCAGGCGATCGGAAATGCCAGCACGAGGGTCAACAAGGTGGCGATGACGGACATGACGGCGGTGCGCACGAAGACATGCCAGTACAGCGGCTCGGTAAAAAAAGTCCGGTATTGGGCGAGGCTCGGAACGTAATGCCGCGGGCCCACGCGCTCCCGGAAGGAGAGTATCGCCAGATCGATGTGCGGCAGCACGATGAGCGCGCCGAGCCAGATGAGCGCCGGCGCGAGCAACAGACCCAGAGTCAGCCGGCCCCGCCATCTGGGCTCGAGCGCCGTGGTGCTCATGTCATGCCGCACTCACCGCGGTCGCGCCCGGCCGGGCGGGGAAGCAGACGGCGCGTTCGGGCGCGAAACTGAACAGCACCGGCTCCTGGGGCTTCAAGTCCGAGAATCGGCCGGTCTGAGGCAACGCGATGCGAAACTCGCGCCGCGTGCGCATCTCCTTCAAAAGTACCGCCGAGTTCGCGCCGTCGAACAGCAGACTCTCGACCTCGCCCCGGTGCGCCGGTTGCCCCTCCGGCAGCTCCGAGGGCGTGCGCGCGAGGGTCACGACCTCGGGCCGCACGAAGCCCTCCACTTCATCCCCCATGCGCACGCTGCCCCGCGGCGCCGCGCGGACGGCCCAGCCGTCCGGCGTGGTCAGCTCGACCGCGCCGCCCTCCAGTTGGGTGATCGCCCGACGATGCGGTTGTTCGCCCCGACGAAACTCGCGACGAAAGGTGTCTGCGGCCGGTAGTAAAGGTCTTGCGGCGTACCCAGCTGCTCGAAGCGTCCCTGGTTCATCACGCCCACATGATCGGAGAGCACCAGCGCCTCGGACTGATCATGCGTGATGTACACGAACGTGGTGCCGAACGCCGCCTGCAGCTGCTTCAGCTCGATTTTCATGTGCTCGCGAAGCTTCAAATCCAGAGCGCCCAGCGGTTCGTCGAGCAACAACAGCGTCGGCTCGAGAACGAGACTTCGCGCAATGGCGACGCGCTGACGCTGGCCTCCGGAGAGCTCATCGACGCGTTTGGCCGCCGCGCTGCCGAGGCCCACACGCTCGAGCATCGCCTGACTTCGGCGCACGCGCTCGGCGCGCGCGACGCCGCGGCGGGCTAGCCCGAACGCGACGTTCTCCCCGACCGACATCATGGGAAAAAGCGCAAGCTGCTGGAACACCATATTCACCGGCCGGCGGTTCGGCGCGACGCCTCGCATGCTCATGCCGCCGATCAAAATGTCGCCGCTGTCCGGTGCGATGAATCCCGCGATCATGCGCAGCAGCGTCGTCTTGCCGCAGCCCGAGGGCCCGAGAATTGAAAAGAAGCTGCCGCGCTCGACGCTGAAGGAGAGCGAGTCGACCGCCGTGTGCTCCGCGAAGCGCTTGCAAACCGCATCCGCGGTCAGATCCGAGGTGCTCAATTGGCGGCCTTGATCCGGTCGAGCACCCGGCCCTCGATCTCCTCGAGTCCCGGCGGAATGGCCGGATACCAATGTACATTATTGAGCTCCGCCTCGGGGAAGGCCTCTCTGAACTGCTGCTTGAGATGCGGGTCCACGTACGGGTGCGGTGCCCTTGGCGGCGGAGAAATTGCCGACCGATTTGATCACGAGCGCGGCATTCTGCGGCCGCATGGTGAAGTTGATCCAAGCATAGGCCGCGGCTTCATTGCGGGCGCGCGCCGGCAGCGCGAACGTATCGAGCCAGCCGAGTGCGCCGGAGTGCGGCACGACGTAGCGGATGTCCGGGTTCTCGCGGTTGAGCGTCCACCCGCCGGTGTCCCACATCGCCGCCGCCCAAAGTTCTCCCGAACGGAAGCCGTTCAACAGCTGATCTTTGTTGTCGTAGAAGAACTTGAAGTTCGGCTTGCACGCGATCAGTTTTGCGGCCACCTGATCCATGAGCGCGGTATAGGCCTTGGGATCGCCATAGAGAGCGAAGGGATCCTTGCCCATCGCGAACGCGAACGCCATCAGGATGGGACGGCGCAGACGGATGGATGTTTTTCCCTGCAGGTCCGGCCGGCAGAGATCGGTGTAATCGCCGACCGTGGTGTGCTTCACGTTGACCACGAGGCCGTCCGTCCCCCAGAGATAGGGCAACGCGTAGAGCTTGCCGTCGATGGTGGCATTGCGCTTGACGATGCCGAGCAGGGCCGGCTGGAATTCATCGAGCTTCACCTTGCTCAGATCGATCGGCTTGTAGATCTCGAAGTCCCGCTGCACGGAGCTGATGCGGTCTTGAGAGGGCTGGACGAGATCGTAGCCGGCGCCGCCGGTCGCCCGGAGCTTCGAGATCATCTCCTCGTTGTTCGAGAGCGTGACCTCGACTTCGATGCCGGTCTCCTTGGTGAACGCCGCGATCAGGTCCGGTGGAACATAATCGGCCCAGGTCAGGATGCGTAACTTTTCGCCATGCGCTTGACCGACCGCGCACAGCAACGCTAGCGCGATCCAGGGGGGCAGGAATCGTCTCATGCATTCACCTCGGCGACGATGCGCGTCGCGCGCACTGTTGGTTTAGCCTAGCACAACACAGCGCGCGGCCGGCACGGCGGCCGATCGCATCGGCCTCGAGAGTATGGTCTCATAGAGGGATGAAACAGCTTGCCAGCTTGGCCGCAGCGCTCGCGCTCGGCGCCGGAGTAGCGGCGGCGGCATCCCCGGGCACGGTGCGACCGGCCGCCTCGCCGGCCGAACGCGCCGAGGCACGGGAGATCTTCGCGCACATCGTGGGTATCGAAAGCTCGGTGGGCAAGGGCAACGTTCCCGCCGTCGCCCAGTACCTGGCTCGAACGCTTCCTCGCGGGCGGCTTTCCGGCGGCCGACGTGCACGTGCTGGCGTTGGGCGAAACCGCATCGCTGGTCGTCCGGTACCGGGGCAGCGGCCGCGGCGGACGGCCCATCGACCTCATCGCGCACATGGACGTGGTCACCGCGAACCGGGCCGACTGGCAACGCGATCCCTACCGGCTCATCGAGGAAAACGGCTACTTCTTCGGCCGCGGCACGTCCGACGTGAAGCAGGAGGTCGCGCTGCTGACGACGACCTTTCTGGCGCTGAAGGCGCGCGGGTACGTGCCGACGCGCGATCTCATCATCGCGTTCAGCGGCGATGAGGAAACCGCTCAGGCAACCGCCCGGGACCTCGTCACGACCCATCGCGATCTCATCGATGCGGAGTTCGCGCTGAACGGCGACGGCGGCGGCGGCGTGCTCGCCGAGGGCACCGGCAAGCCGCAGCTTTTCTATGTCCAGGGTGCCGAGAAGAGCTCGGTGAGCTACCTGCTGACCACGCACAATCCGGGCGGCCACAGCTCCATGCCGCGGGCGGACAATGCGATTTACGAGCTCGCGGATGCGTTGAAGGCGGTGCAGCGGCTCTCTTTTCCGGTGCAATGGAACGACTGGACGCGCGGAGATTTCAAGGCGGCCGGCGCCGTGACGCCCGGCCCCCTCGGCGAGGCCATGACGCGATTCGCGGCAGACCCTCACGATGAGGACGCCGCAACGGAAATCGCGAAGAATCCCGCGTTCGTCGGACGCCTGCGCACCACCTGCGTAGCCACCCGACTTCAGGGCGGTCATGCCGATAACGCGCTCCCGCAGTCGGCGGTCGCAACCGTCAACTGCCGGATTTTCCCCGGCATGACGGCCGACGCGGTACGCGCCACCTTGCAGCAGGCGGTCGGTGCCGAGGTCGAGGTGAGGCAGGCGGAAGAGGCGACCGTATCGGACGCCTCGCCCATGCGCCCGGATGTCATCGCCGCCGTGACGCGCGCGGTCGACGCCGCGGATGCCGGCGCAAGGGTGGTGCCCACGCAGGCCTCTTATGCCACGGACGGGGCGGTGTACCGAAGTGCGGGAATACCCACTTACGGCTGCGGCGGGGTGTTCATCATGGACAGCGAGGAATTCGCCCATGGATTGAACGAGCGCATCCGCATCGATGCGTTCTACGACGCACTCACCTACTGGTCGGTGCTGATCAAGGCGCTCGCGGGCGGTTAGCGCCGCCGCCTGGGCCTGGACCGGTCGACCGGACGGTGCACCGGGTCGATCCAATACACTTCCTCGACCCGCTCGGCCGCCTCGATGTTGAGGTTGACGACCACCGACTCGTTGTCGCTGCGCACGAGCACGCACTCGAGCGCCGTGTCCTTGAGCGCGTTGATTTCCTGATGCGGTACATAGGGCGGAACGAAAATGAAGTCGCCCGCTTGGGCTTCGGCGACGAACTCGAGCCGTTCGCCCCAGCGCATGCGCGCCGCCCCGCGAACCACGTAGATGACGCTTTCCAATGCGCCGTGATGGTGCGCGCCGGTTTTGGCATTCGGGTGAATGAGCACCGTGCCCGCCCAGAGTTTCTTGGAGCCCACACGGCGGAAATCGATGGCCGCGGCGCGCAGCATCCCCGGTGTCTGCGGCGTGTTCGTGTCGAGCCGGTCGCTCTTGATGACGCGTACGCCTTCGGTACGCCAGTCGGGCGGTGCGCTGCTCATGGGTGTTCCCGCGCTAGAAAGAATAGCCCCCCGATACGATCAGGGCCTGAGGACCAAAGCTGATCCGCGAGGTGCGCACGAAGCCATCGGTATCGGCGGAGAGGTTGGTCTTCACCTGCGACCAGGAGTACGAGGCGTGCAAGTGCCAGCGGTCGGTGATCCGGTACGTCACGCCGCCCGTCACCGCGGGGCCCACCGAGGACGTCAACGAAAGCTTCGTCGGACCGCCGCTCGCCGCATTGCCCGCGGCGGTCGAGTCGCGATCGTAGAACGTGGTGTAGTTGACGCCCACGCCGACGAACGGGCGCAGCTGCGCTTGATCGCTCAGGAAATTGTACTCGACGAGCAGCGTCGGCGAGATCCAGCGTGCGCTCGAGATGACCTGTCCGTCGTACGGCACCGAGCCGACCGTCGCGGGACCACTCGCCTTTGATCTTGGAGAGCGGCGGATAGCCGAGCGCGAGCTCGACGGCAAAGTTGGCAGGTAGATGGCGGATATATCCGAGGTACAGAGTCTCGAGGTTTTCGGCTTTGAGATTCACGCCCGGCGGCACATACGGCCCGCTGATGTCGTCCGCGCTCGTGTGATAGAACACACTGTAAGCGCCGATACGCAATCATTGGGCGGCTCTTCCGCGTAAGCGACGGCCGCGAAGGGGGAGGTGAATCCCAGGGTTGCGGCGAGCGAGAGGAGACGCTGCGCGCCGGATTTGATTGTTTTCATTGGTGATGAACCTCAGAACTGGCTGAAGAATGCGCGCGCTGCCGCCGTGCAGAAGGGCGCGACGTCGGTGTGATAACTCTCGATGACCGCTGCCTCTGCCTCCTCGAGGGAAAGCCCACCGCCGGCCGCCGATTGGTAGTAGGCGAGGAGCGCCGCCTCGCTTTCCTGGAAGCCCGTCTGCAGCGCCGCGAACGGTCCGGCCGGGGCCGCGTTCACGTCGAGCACGGTAATCAGGCCGGCCGGCAGTGCGCTCCAGTAAGCGGCCATGGTTCCCGTGTCGACGCTGAAGTACACGGTCGGGTCCATATCGCCACCGCAGAGCAGCGTCGGCTACTTCCGGCGCCCATCCGGTCCGCATGTCGTTCACCCACAAATCCTGCCGCAGACCGAACGTCGGCTCGACCTTGGCACGGGGTACGCCCGGCGCGGCGGTCGGCACGGCGCCGTCGGGGTTGCCGGCGGCATCTTCCGCATAAGCCACGCGAAACTCATTGGTGATGAGATACGGGTTGCCGAATCCGAGATCGAAAATCGGCGTCTGCGGGCTGGCGGGCAGGGCGGGCGTGGGCGGGACACCGAGAAGCGCCGTCAGCTCGGCGGAAAGCGCCGGGTCGCCCGGGATCGACACCACGGGGGTAGTGATGTTGAAGAGCGCGGTCTCGGGCAGGAGGTTTTCCTCGAAAATCGTGTCGATCGGCGTGTCGCTCGGCAACAAGGTCTCGGCATCCGGGTAGAAGGTAGAGAAGAGGGGGATGGTGCTGCTGGTCACGTTGCCGTAGGCATGCTGATAACTGTTGGCCAATAGCGGCGCGAACTCCGTCGAGCCGAGATTCACGGCGCCGAAGAAGATGCTGTCGCCGAGGGCTTCGAGCGCATAAGGACCCGACATGGGGGCCGCGGCCGTGACGTTGACGCCGGCCGCCTGCATCGCGCGAAGCGTCGCCATGGCGACGTGGCCGCCTTCCGAATAGCCGGTGATGAACAATTTGCCGTTGTCGCTCGTCGCCGAGGCGAAGGTGTTTGGAAGCGCCGTGCGCGCCGCGGCGAGAATGTCCATCATCTCGCCGGATTGCTGGGCGGCGTCGAGGAACGGGTGGTAGCCGAGCGTGGAGATGTCATAGCCCGCATAGTTCGGCGCCACCACGATGTAGCCCTGAGCGGCGAACATGGCGGCGATCAGCGCGCCCTCGGTGTTGGAGGTGTTGGTGATGTCGGCGATGTTCAAAGCCTTGTTCGGGTTGGTGCCGTGCGCGTACTCGACGATCGGCCGCGGTCCGGAGCACCCTGCCGCGCCGGTGGGCACCATCAGGGCACCCGAGGACTCGGTGACCTCGCCGGCGCCGCCCAGCGTCCAGAACTTGATGTAGTAGAAGTCGACCCCGCAGGCCGGTTTGCCGGTGAGCTCGAGGAGCTGCGCGCCGGCGGCGGTCGCCGAGAGCTCCGCCGTCAACGTCGGCGCATCCAGCGATGCAATTCGAAACGGTGGATTGACCGAAAGCGTGCCGTGCGCCGTCGAGTTGCTCGTGACGCCCGTGTCCGTGCTCGAGCCGCAGGCGCACAAGGCGGCCACGGCGAGCATCGAGGAGGATGTCTTCAAGAGTTTGAACATGCCCTATCTCCACGCCGAAGCGGGCGCACAACACCGGGATGCCGCGGCTCACTCGACTTCAGTTTGTTGTATTGGCGATACCAGCCCAGGGGTCCGGATTCTACGCTACTCCCCTGAAACGTCCACGCTTCCGCGATGAGGAAGATCAGAGTGCGTTTCTGTTGCATGAATGCCACGTTCACGGCCGGCCAGCCATTGGTGCACCTCGCCGACGATGGCGAGTGCGATCGCCTCGGGCGTCACCGCCCCGATGTCGATGCCGACCGGACCGCGAAGGCGCGGCCGCAAGGCCTCTGCGAGCGGACCGAGCTCGGCGGCAATGCGCCGCCGGCGGGCCGCGGGACCGAGCAGGCCGACATAATCCGGCGAGCCCGTCCAGGCGAGGGCGCGCAGGTATTCGACGTCCGAGGCCAGGTGGTGACTCATCACGACCGCCGCGTGACAGCGATCGAGATCCACCATATCGAGGAGCGCGCCGGCAGCGGCGCGCCGCACCGTGGCGCCGGGAAAGTGATGCGCCTCGGCGTACGCGGGGCGGTGATCGACGACGGTGACGCGCCAACCGAGCGCGCGCGCGGCCGTCACGACGGGCCGCGCATCGGGTCCCGCGCCGCAGATCAGCAGATGCGGCGGTGGTGCCAGGAATTGCACGAATGCACGCACGCGCTCCGAGCCGTGCGCCACATCGAGCTCGCGCGAGGCACCCTGCTCGAGCACTTCCGCCGCGGCATCTTTGAGGAATGCGGGAAGCGCCGGCAGGCTGTAGGTGCCGCACGGCACTTGCGTCGATGCGTGAATGGCGATGAGGCCGCTCGCCGATCCGCTGCTCGTGATGCGGCCGGCGGTCTCGAGCGCCACCGCCGCAGCGCCGAGCGCGCGGGCCGGCTCGAGCAGCACGCGCATCGCTCCCTCGCAACCCGCACCGATTCCGAACAGCACGTCGTCCGGACCGCGCATGTCGTATTCCACGGCGCGAGTCTGTCCGCTCTCGATCACCTGCTCGGCGTGAAGCTTCAGATCCGCTTCCAAGCAACCACCGCTCAGCAATCCCACATAGCTTCCGTCCGCATAGATCAGCATGCGTGCGCCGGGCTTGCGGTACGTGGAGCCTGCCGTCGCGACCACCGTGGCGAGCGCGCTCGCGGAGGAATTTTTCCAACCCTGCTCGAGCAGCAGCTCGAGACTCGTGTCAAGCCGAACGGCGCTTCGATTGCGCGATATGAAAGCGGTCACCTTTTGAGATCCCGAGTGCCGAATGTCCTACATCGTACTGTGCTGTGCATATCGGTGGCTCGAGCGCAGCTGCAACATACTGCGGCCTTACGCTCAAACGATTCACCGATTATGTCGCATTGCTCGAGGATGGCCCATAGCAGCCGGTTCCCGACGGGAGAGCGCCTCCCGTGACCATCGCCGATAGAATCGCCGCCGTGCTCGACCGGCGCTCGGTCCTGCTCGCCTTCTGCGCTTTGCCGTTCGCCATCCTTTTGATCGTCGATTTGACCAGCCGCCTTGACTGGCAAACGCAGAGCGCGGCGCTGCGCCGTGAGAATCTGAGTCTCGAGCTCAGGCAGCTTTCCTCAGTCCTCGAGGAGCAGTCGGTCGCCACCAAGACGGCGATCCGCGTGCTTGCGGAAACCGACGGGTTCAGCGACTGGGCCCAGGAGATCGTGAGTGCGAAGGATGCACTTCGAGAGCCGGGCCGCACGGGCGCCCAGACCCCGGCGAAGGAGGCAGTCAAAGATCCCGGTCAGCCGCGTTTGGATCTCAAGAGCGCCGAGCAGAACGGCATCGATGCCTTCTTCGTCGAGAGCTCGGCGCGGGCGCTTCGCTACAGCGCCGCGATCGCGGACGGACGTTTGAGCGAGCGCGCTCCGGATCCGGAGGCGGTCAAGTTCCTCGACGCGCTCATCGCGGTCCCTCCCGCGATCGGCGACCTCGAGCCCCGAGTCTCTTTCCTGGGCGATGAGTTCATCGCGGCCCGACCCATCGTGGTCCGCGGCTCGGGCGCGGTGGCCGGGTGGCTCGCGGCGACCCGCCACCTCTCGCCCGCGATTCTGACGCAGCTGCGTGATGCGATCGGCGGCGCGCTCAACGTGAGCCGCATGCGCGATCTCGACCTCGCGAAAGTGCCGCAGGACATTCGCCCATGGCTCACGCATCCCGAAGACAAGTACGGCCTCGGCACGCGTATTTCCGCCGACCTGTCCGGCTACGCCGTATTGCGCGATAACTTCGGGCGCGCCGCCTGGGTATTTCGAGTCGCCGCGCCCGCGGGCGAAGCCGCCGCGGTGCCGAGCGCGGGTGCCTCGATCGACCCGCGCGGTCTGAGCCTGCCGTTGGAGCTTTTTCTGGCATTGTTGGCTGCGGTCGTCGGCGCCTGCGTGGTGCTCGCGCTGCGCCGATATTTTCACCATCGTCAAGCCGTCGATTCGCGCTATAAGGCGCTCATCGATCAGACCAACGACGGCATCGTCATCGTCGAGGCCGACGGCTACCGCATCCAGTATTGCAATCCCGCGTTCCTTGCCAAGGTCGGCTACACCAGTGCCGAGGCCGCGGAGCTCGCGCTCACCGATGTGTTCGGCGACGGCGACGCCTCAGTGGAGAACGTGCTGACCCGGTTGAAGAATGCCGACGGCCAGCCGGCGCTCAATCTGCAGCTCAGATGCAAGAATGCCTCGCAGATCGATGTGGAAGTCCGCTGCAACCGGCTCGAGACCGACGGCCGGGAGGGCTTTGCCTATGTGACGCACGATGTGTCGGTGCGGCGCAAAGCCGAACAGCAGCTCATCGACAACCAGCAGCGGCTGGATCGCATGGCGCATCACGATCAACTGACGGGTCTGCCGAATCGTCACTATCTGTCCACCTTCCTGCCCGAGGCCATCAACGAAGCGCGCGCTGCGAATCAGATGCTGGGCGTCGTATTCCTGGACCTCGACCGGTTCAAGCACATCAACGACACCCGCGGACATGAGATCGGGGACCGGCTCCTGCAGGAAGTCGCGCACCGTCTGAAGAGCTGCGTGCGCGATAGCGACGTCGTGATCCGCATGGGCGGCGATGAGTTCGTGGTGGTGTTCAGGAACGTCAAGTCCTACGACGAGGTCACGCTCGGCGCCAAGCGGATCAACGATTGCCTGAACAAGCCGATCATCATCGATCAGGTGTTGCTGCAGACCACCGGAAGCGTCGGCGTGAGCCTGTTCCCGAGAGACGGTGCGGACATGGGTGAGCTGCTGAAGCATTCCGACACCGCCATGTACCAGGCGAAGGATCGCGGCCGCAATAACGTGCAGATGTTCAGTCAGATCATGAACCGCAAGCTCAAGCTCCGGGTCGCCATGGAGGCATCACTGCGCGATGCATTGCGCTTGAAGCAGCTCGACGTCCATTACCAGCCGTTCGTGAATCTGTTGACCCGCAAGGTGGTGGGCCTGGAGGCGCTGATCCGCTGGCGTCATCCCGTGCACGGCATGGTCCCGGCGGACCAGTTCATTCCCGTTGCGGAGGAGACCGGTCTCATCGTGCCGATGGGCAACTTCGTGCTCCACCGGACTTTGCAGACTATGAGCGCATGGCAGCGGCAAGGCGTGAAGCTGGTGCCCGTCTCCCTCAACGTGGCGCCGGCGCAGCTGCAGCGGGGCGACCTGCAGGGCACCATCTCGACGCTGCTCGCAACGCACGGACTGCGCCCGGAGCTGCTCCAGCTCGAGATGACCGAGCGGGCGGTGTTCGATGCCAATCAGGCCAAAGCCGGGGAGCACCGGCAGGACACCATGGTTCGCCTGCGCGACCTCGGCATCAAGATCGCCATCGACGATTTCGGCACCGGCTATTCGAGCCTGAGCTATTTGAAGAACTGGCGGGTCGATGCTCTCAAGATCGACCGCAGCTTCGTGCGCGACTTGGTGACCGATTCGAGCGACCTCGCGATCGTCAGCGCGATCATCGCCATCGCCCGGCACTTGCGCATTCAAGTCATCGCCGAAGGCATCGAGGGCTATCAGCAGGCGGAAATATTGCGAAAGCTCGGTTGCACGGTCGGACAAGGCTTTCTGTTTGCCCGTCCCATGCCCGCGGATCAGTGCCTGCCGATGCTCGGCAACTCGCAAGGCGCCGGCGAGGAGGAGGACATGCTCGCCGCTTTCGCCTCCGGTCGAGGCTGAATGATAGAGTGGCCGCATGCGGGAAACCCCCACGCGTGCGGCGCGCGAGCTCCTCGAGGCTAATCGCCGCTATTACGATTCCCTGTGGTCCGGCGCGCAACTGGTCGAGGCCGAACGGTTCAACACCTGGCCGATGGTGCGGCGATGTCTTGCCTACGGGCGGCAGCCGCCTCGAGGTCGCCCCGGGTTTGCGCCCTCGATTGCCGATTGCGGAGACACAGTTCCTCGACGTGAGCGGCCCGGCGCTCGCCAAGCTTCAGGAGCGCGGCGCGTCCGTGATTGCGGGGTTGATCACCGCCTTGCCGTTCGCGGACGATGCATTCGATCTGGTGTGTGCGCTCGATATCGTCGAGCATGTCGAGGACGATGTGGCGGCGCTCGGTGAGTTATCCCGGGTGGCGAGACCCGGTGCCACCGTGCTTCTGTCCGTGCCCCTGCATCCCGAGCGGTGGAATGCGTTCGATGAGTTCGTGGGACACCGGCGGCGCTACCGTCCGGAGACGCTTTGCGACACCCTGAGCCGGCACGGCCTTCGAATCGAGCGCAGCGCCGTCTACGGCATGCAACCGCGCTCGTCCCGGTTGCTCGATCTGGGCATTTGGTATCTCACGCATCAGCGCGAGCGCGCACTTTGGTGGTACAACCGGGTCTTCATGCCGCTGGGGCTCAGGTTTCAAAAGAAGCTGCGATTTGGGGCGGGACTCATCGGCACGCACGACGTCGACGAGATCCTGATGGTTTGCCGCAAGGCGGCCCCTGGCGCTGTCAGCGGATGCTGACAGCCATTCGCTTTCTTTGCCCGGCCCGTCGAGCCGCGCAGTTGCCCAAGAATAGCGCGAACCCCGGGATCTCTCAGGTGCGCAAAACCCACCATGTCATTGCCACGTCATGCGTCCAAAGGGGCCATCCGATTTCTGGGACGCTACATACGCAGGCGCTGGTTCAGCCACTTGATCGTGTTCGCCGCGGTGCTGACCGCGGTGCTCTGCAACGTGGGATCCCAATACGCGGTCAAACACCTCGTCGATGTGCTGAGCACGCATCAGCCGCCGCCCACCGTGCTGTGGGGCGCGGTCGGGATACTGCTGGGGCTGGTCGCCGCCGATAACCTCTTGTGGCGGGTGGCGGGCTGGGCCTCGACCCATGCCTTCGTCGCCGTCGGCGGCGACATCCGCATCGAGCTGTTCGATCACCTGTCCGGTCACGGTACCCGCTATTTCGTCGAGCAGTTTCCGGGCGCGCTCGCCGGGCGCATCACGGCCGCCGCGAATGCCGCATGGCTGATCGAGAGCTCGCTCACCTGGACTACGATTCCCCCCGGCGTGGCGGTCATCGCCAGTATCCTCGTGCTCGGCACGATCAACTGGCACTTGACGGCCGTGCTGCTCGTGGTGGTGAGCGTGCTCGGTGTCATCATGGGGTGGTGGGCCTCGCGCGGTCGTGAGCTGCATCAGAACTTTGCCGGGCAGGCCGCGCACGTGAGCGGCGACCTTACCGACGTCGTGACCAACATCGGACTCGTTCGCGCCTTCGGCGCCGCTCAGCGAGAGCAGGCGCGTCTGAGCACGAAGATCCAGAGCGAGATGGAGGCGCAACGGCAGAGCCTGCGCTCCCTCGAGCGGCTGCGCCAGATCCACGCGCTCTCGGTGTTCTTCGTCACCGCCGGCGTGCTCGTGTGGTCGGTCGAGCTGTGGCGCCGCGGCCTGATCAGCACCGGTGATGTGGTGCTCACAACGACGTTGGGATTCACGGTGCTGCACGCGTCGCGCGACTTCGCCATGGCCGTGGTCGACATGGTTCAGCAGGTCGCCAAGTTGCGCGAGGCGGTGCAGGTGCTCGGCTTGCCGCACGAGATGCAAGACTCAGCCGATGCCCGGCCCCTGGCGGTCACGAGCGGCTCGATCTCCTTTCGCGAGGTGAGCTTCAGCTATCCCAGCGGCCAACCCGTGCTCAAAAATTTCAGCCTCGAGGTCGGCGGCGGCCAGAAGGTGGGGTTGGTCGGCCGCTCGGGGGCGGGCAAATCGACGATTTTCGCCCTGCTGCAGAGACTCTACGATCCGGACTCCGGGGACGTGTCGATCGACGGTCAGGTGATCGCGCGTGTCACCCAGGAGAGCCTGCGCCGTTCCATCGCGGTCGTGCAGCAGGAGATCTCCCTGTTTCACCGCTCGCTGCTCGAGAACTTGCGGTACGGACGGCCGGAGGCAACCGACGAGGAGGTCTACCGCGCCGTGGAAGCCGCACGTTGCACGGAGTTCATCAACCGCTTGCCGGATGGCTACCACACGCTCGTCGGCGAGCGGGGGATGAAGCTCTCCGGCGGCCAGCGGCAGCGATTGGCGATCGCGCGAGCCTTTCTCATGGACGCCCCCATCGTGCTCCTCGACGAGGCCACCTCGGCGCTGGACACCGAGTCCGAGCAATCCATTCAGGAAGCGCTTGCGCGCCTGTTTCGGGGCCGCACCGTGATCGCCATCGCCCATCGCCTGTCGACGCTCGACGCCTTCGACCGGATCGTGGTCATGGACCGCGGCCGCATCGTCGAGGACGGTCCGCCACGCCGGCTCCTGCAGATGAAAGGCGGAGTCTACAGCCGCATGTATGGGCGGCAGCTGCGAAAACCCGAAGCGGAGCAAGTCTCATGAACGCGCTGATCGCGATGCGTACGATGCGGTGCTGGCCGCTGATCGTCGGCTGGGTGATGCTGCCGGCGCTCTCGGCATGCGCGACGAGCGCGACGGGTGCGACGGCCGCGACGGTCCAGCGCGAGGAGGCGCCGCCGCCGACCCCCTCGCTCAACCCGCCCGCCGCCGCGCAACCCGCCGCGGCCGAGGCCCCCGCGCCCGCACCGGCCGCGCCCGAGGCGCCCGTGGGTGCCCTGGCCCCGGCAGCGCCGAAGAGCGAGCCGGTGCTGCCGCCCTGCATACCCGTCTCACGGCCGGCGCATGTCGCGAAGAAGCACAAGAGGACCCCGCGAAAACCCCCGCAGGAGTCAGCGGCACCCGCCGCGGAGCCCGCGCAAACGCCGCCCGATCAGATTCTCGAGGCGCGCGTCGGAGCGCTCGATGCGCCCCTCACCTCGATCCTGGGCAAGGACGTCAAGAGCCCGAAGGCGCAGGACTTGGGACGGGTCGTCGATGTGCTCGCGGATGCCGAAGGGCACGTGCGCGTCGCGATCATCGATTTCGGCGGTTTCCTCGGGGTGGGAACCCGCCGCATCGCCGTCGATTGGCGGCTGCTGCACTTCTACCCGGGCGCCGACAAGTCGCCCGTCCTGAGCCTGAACCGACAACAGCTGCAGTCGGCGCCCGAATATAAGGACTCGAAGAGTCCGCGAGTGCTCATGCCTCCGGCTGCGCCCGATGCTACAGATCCCGGCCAAACCAAGCACTGAGCCGACCTCGGCGGGTGCCGGCAAGGCGCCGCCCGCGACGCAGGATGCGGCGGCGAGCCGCGGGCTCGACTGGTTCAATCTGTTCATCGCCAACATTCAGACCGGGTTCGGTCCGTTCATCGCGGTGTATCTCGCGGGCCAGAGCTGGACACAGACGGCCATCGGCGTCGCGCTGTCGGTGGGCACCGTGAGCTCGATGGCGAGCCAGGTGCCGGCGGGCGCGCTGGTCGATGCGATCCCCAACAAGACGCGCGTGGCGGCGTTCAGCGTGCTGGTCTTCACCGCCAGCGCGCTCATGTTCGCCATTTATCCCATCCCGCTGCTGGTGTATCTCGCGGAAATATTGCACGGCCTCTCGAGCTGCACGCTCGGACCGGCTCTCGCCGCCATGAGCCTGGCGCTCGCCGGGCGCTTCGGCATGGCACGGCGGCTCGGGAGAAACGCGCGCTACTCGGCCATCGGCAACGGGGTCGGTGCGGCGCTCATGGGCGCCTGCGGCCAGTATTTTTCAGAGCGCGGCGTGTTCTACCTGACCGCCGTCCTGACGCTGCCCGCGCTCCTCGCGTTGATTCCCTTGCGGCGGTTCGCCCTCGAGCGGCGCGACACGACGGCGCCCAAGGATGAGCAAGTCAAGTTGCGCGTCTGGAGCGTGCTCACCGATCGCCGTCTGCTCATATTCTGCGGCTGCGCGATGCTCTTCACTTTCGCGAACGCGCCGCTCCTCATGTTGATCAGCGGCACGCTCGCGGCGAAGGGCAGCAATCCGAGCCTGCTGATCGGCGCCTGCATCGTGCTGCCGCAGCTGATCGTCGCGCTCGCCTCGCCGGCGGCCGGCAAATTCGCCGATCGCCACGGGCGGCGGATGGTGCTCATCATCGGATTTCTGATGCTGCCGATTCGCGCCCTGGTGTTCTCCTCGACCGCCAATCCCTCGCTGGTCGTCGGCGTGCAGATCCTCGACGGCATCGCGGGAACGGCATTCGGCATCCTCGTGCCGCTGGTCGTGAGCGACGTGGCGGGCCGCTCGGGACACTTCAATCTGTCGCTCGGCGCGGTCGGGTTCGCCATCGGGATCGGCAGCACCATCAGTACCTCCGCCGCGGGGTGGGTGGCCGATCATCACGGTATGCGCGGCGCCTTCTACTTCCTCGCAAGCGTCGGCGCCGCGGCGGTGCTGCTGGCCCTGTTCGCGATGCCGGAAACCCGTCCCGACGCCGATGACGGCGATGCGGTTAGTAACGCACCACGACAACCACGTCCCCTTCCCGGCGCGTGACGGTGACGGCGATGTGCTCATCGTGGCGGTGCAAGAGCACGTCGGCCGAGCCGGAGCTCAAACGCAGATTGCGCAGGTGCACGTGATCCAGAAAGTCCGGCAGCGTCGGACGGTAGAACTTGATCTCGCCGGTTCGGTCGAGCAGCTCGAGGCCGAGCGACGCCTGGAGCAAGCACAGCGGCGTGGCGCTCGCCCAGGCCTGCGGCGAGCACGCCACCGGATACTGGGTCGGCGCATTGCGCGGGAGCCGCACGAAGCCGCAGTACAGCTCGGGCAACCGGCGCAGATCCATGTAGGTGCCGGCATCGAAGAGCGCGCAAAAGATCTGCGAGGCTGCGTGCTTCTGGCCGTAGCGTGCCAATCCCATCGCGATCAATCCGTTGTCGTGGGGCCAAACCGAGCCGTTGTGATAGGACATCGGGTTGTAGCGGGCGGCGGACGAGGCCACGGTGCGAATGCCCCAACCGCCGAACATCGATGCCGATAGGAGCGTGCTCGCGACGCGCTGTGCGCGCTCCGCCGAAGCGATCCCGGTCAACAACACCTGACCCGTGTTGGACGAGATCACGCGGCACGGCTCCTTAGCGCCGTCCAGGGCGAGCGCATACACCGAGAGCTCGTCGCACCAGAAGCGGCTCTCGAAGTCCTGGCGCAGCTTTTCGGCTTGAGAGGCGAGGGTCGCCGCGCGCTCGGGATAGCCGAGCGCCTCCGCGAGAGTGGCCGCGTGGCGCTTGGCCCCATAGACATAGGCCTGCACTTCACACAGCGCGATCGGACCTTCCGCGAGCCGCCCGTCCTGGTGGAAGATCGCATCGTACGAGTCCTTCCAGCCCTGATTCGCAAGGCCCTCCTGGGTCTGGCGGTGGTACTCGACGAAGCCGTCGCCGTCTCGATCGCCGTAGCGGTCGATCCAGTCGAGGGCCGCCTGCGCGTTGGGCCACAAGGAGCGCACGGTCTCGAGGTCCGAGGTGCGCCTGAAGTACTCGCCGAGCAGGAGCAAGAAGAGCGGCGTCGCGTCGATGCTGCCGTAATAACGCCCGAAAGGTACTTCGCGAAGATTCGCCATTTCGCCGTGACGCATCTCGTGCAGGATCTTCCCCGGCTCGGCGTCGCGCTCCGGCTCGACCGCGGTGGCTTGGGTGAATGCGAGGAATTTGAGAACACCCTTGGCGATCATCGGATCGAGCCACAGGGTCATGAGGGCGGTGATGATCGCGTCGCGTCCGAAGGGGGTCGAGAACCAGGGAATTCCCGCATACGGGTACGGGCCCTGCGGCGTATCGGTGACCAACATGTAGAGGTCGGATACCGAGCGGCGCACGATCTCGTTGAACACCGTGTTGGACCCCTCGATGCTTGCCGCCCGTTCGCTCGATTCATGCAACGCTTGACGGGCGGCTCGCATGCGCCGGTAGAACACGCGGCCATCCCAGTCGCCACCGGCGCCTTGCGCCACCGAGCATCGAACAAAGATACGGCGGGTGGCGCGCGGCTTCAGCGACAGCTCATACGCCGCGCGAGTCGTGGTCAGCGTCTTCGGCGAGGGAGCGAATGCGAAGTGAGTGCTTCTCTTGAGCTTGTCGAGGCCCATGTAGTCGAGAACGACGCCGTGATCGCTCTCGAGTGCCGCGTGCTGCTCGCCGCGCGCTCGGCGGTGCTCACCGCGCACCTCGAAGAGATCGGCGAAATCCGAAGCAAAGCGATACGTCAGGCGCAGCTGCAGGTGGCGATCGCTGAAGTTGCGCACCAGCAGCCGCTCGTAGCACGCCCCGTCCCACACGAAGCGCATGCGGTTCACATGGACGTTCTCGCGCCGGAGCGCGATCTTGCCGTCCACCAACAAGTCGGGGTTGCTCAAGTCCGCGGTGAATACGGCGTTGTCGTCCTGCGTCATCGAGCTGAGGAGGAGCGGGCGGGCCTCCTCGAGGAGCAGCTGAAATTGCGACAGCATGCGCGTGTCGAGATAATACAGACCTTCCGAATTCCCAGGCTCGCCTCCCATGTCGCCGCGATGGTCGAAGACCGCGAACATGTCGCCATGCTTCAAGGTTCTCGTTCGTCGCTGCTGCAGCGTATCGCTGACCGCGATCGCATATTGCATGGCGGGCATTTCATCGACCGTGTGCGACGGGGGATTCGGGTCGGGGATTGCTTCGTTCGTTTGGGTTTGTTTCATGAGCTAGCGCGCGGATCGGGTGAGAGTCGATATGTTCACGTGCAGCGATCGCCGAGTCAAAGACGGAACGCTTGTAAATTTTTCATGGTGCGCCTCAGCATAAGAGTCCTCTGACACGCTGCGGTTCCACTTCAGATGCCGACAATCGGACGGCCGACGGATAGGATAGGCCCGTATCACTACCAGGTGGGGAATCCATGAAAATTGCTCAAGTCGCGCCGCTCATCGAAGCGGTGCCGCCGAAGATGTATGGCGGGACCGAGCGCGTCGTCGCCTATTTGACGGATGCGCTGGTCGAGCTCGGCCACGACGTCACGCTGTTCGCCTCCGGCGACAGTTTCACCAAGGCGCAGCTCGCGCCCAGCTGGCCGCGCGCATTGCGCCTCGATCCGGGCATCAAGGATCCTTTCGCCCCACTGTTCATGCAGCTCGAGACGGTCGCACGGCGCGCGCACGAATTCGACGTAATCCACGCCCACATCGATTATTTCGCCTACCCGCTGTTGCAGCGGCTCGACACCCCGTCGCTGACCACGTTGCATGGGCGCCTGGATCTGCCGGAACTGAAGCCGCTTTACCAGCTTTTCGGCGATGTCCCCGTGGTCTCGATCTCGAATTCGCAGCGCGTGCCGTTGCCGCACGCCAACTATGTCGCGACCGTGCTCCACGGCTTGCCGCACGACCTGCTCGCCAAGCGGGACGGGCGCGGCGGGTATCTGGCATTTCTCGGCCGAATCTCTCCGGAGAAGGCGCCGGACGCTGCGATCCGCATCGCCGCGCAGGCGGGCTTGCCCCTCAAAATCGCGGCCAAGGTCGACCGTGTCGATGAGGAATATTTCAAGAGCACGATCGAGCCGTTGCTGAGCCTGGGCGATGTGGAGTTCGTCGGCGAGATCGGCGAGGACCGCAAGGAAGAATTCCTGGGCAATGCGGCGGCGCTGTTGTTTCCGATCGCCTGGCGAGAGCCGTTCGGCCTCGTGATGATCGAATCGATGGCCTGCGGCACGCCTGTCGTTGCATTCGAGAATGGCTCCGTGCCCGAGGTGCTCGAGGAAGGGGTTACCGGCTTCATCGTGAACGATGAGCAGCAAGCGGTCGAGGCGGTGCGCCAGATCGGCGGACTGGATCGAAATCGGATCAGAGCGGAATTCGACCGGCGCTTCACCGCCCGCCACATGGCCCAGAACTACCTCGCTCTGTACTCGAGGCTCGCCAAGGCGCGTCGCTCGGCGGCCAAGGCCGCGGTCCCGGCCGCCGCCGACGAAATCCTCGCCCGATCACTGGTAACATGCGGTCATGTTGCACCCGCCGCCAAACGAGACAACGGCGCCGCCGCGGCCGCGAGTCCCGATAGCGGGGTGGGTGTTCTCCAATAGCTACGCCGCGCTTCCCCCGACATTTTTTGCGCGGCTCGATCCGGTCCCCGTCGCCCATCCGCGGCTGATCAAGTTCAACCCGGCACTGGCGACGGAGCTCGGTCTCGAGTGGCAGTCGCTCGATGAGGCGACGCTGGCTGCCGTGTGGGCGGGCAATCTCGTTCCGTTGGGCGCCGATCCCATCGCCACGGCTTATGCGGGTCATCAGTTCGGACAGTTCGTTCCGCAACTTGGCGACGGTCGCGCCATCCTGCTCGGCGAGGTGATCGGCCGGGACGGGACGCGTCGCGATATCCAGTTGAAGGGTTCGGGGCGCACGCCGTTCTCACGCGGCGGCGATGGCCGCGCGGCGCTCGGTCCGGTGCTGCGCGAATACCTCGTGAGCGAGGGGATGCACGCGCTGCGAGTCCCGACGACCCGCTCCCTTGCCGCGGTTCTCACGGGCGAAGCCGTGCTGCGGGGTCAACGCCTGCCGGGAGCGGTCGTCACGCGCGTGGCCGCGAGCCATGTGCGCGTCGGCACGTTTCAGTACTTTGCCGCGCGAGGGGACGCGCAGGCGGTCGCTCGCCTGGCGGATTACGTGATCGACCGCCACTACCCGCAAGTTCGATCCGCCGAGCGTCCCTACCTCGAGCTGCTGTGTGCGGCGATGCGCCGGCAGGCGAAGCTGATCGCCGACTGGATGCGCGTCGGATTCATTCACGGGGTCATGAACACGGACAACACCGCGATCTCCGGCGAGACCATCGATTTCGGCCCCTGCGCCTTCATGGACGGCTACGACCCGGCCACCGTTTTCAGCTCCATCGACAGCCACGGCCGCTACGCCTACGCCAACCAGCCCGCGGTGGCGCAGTGGAACATGGCCAGATTTGCCGAGACCATCCTGCCTTTGATCGACTCCGATCCGGCGCGTGCGGTGGAGCTTGCCACGACGGCGGTGAATTCCTTCGCGGAGGAGTTCGAGAATTCCCGGCTCGCGGCCATGCGCAGCAAGATCGGGCTCGCGACGCACGAAGCGGGCGACGCGCAGCTCGTGCAGGACTTGCTCGATCTCATGCATCGAAATGGTTCCGATTACACCGTGAGCTTCAGAGGTCTCTGCGAGGCGGCCGAGCATCGTGGTGCCGGGGAGGCGCAGGGCGCCGCAGCGGGTCGGGCTCGGGAGCTTGGGGACTGGATGGCGCAATGGCGCGCCCGTCTCGAGCGCGACCCGCAATGTCCGGCAGATCGCGCCCGATCCATGCGCCAGGTCAATCCTGCGTACATCCCGCGCAATCACCGGGTGGAGGCGGCGATCGCGGCCGCGGTCGAGCACGAGGACTTCGCTCCCTTCGAGGAATTGCTGCAAGTGGTGTCGCGACCTTATGAAGAGCAGGCGGGCCGCGAGGCGTACTCGGCGCCGCCGCTGCCTGCGGAGCGGGTGCTGCAAACCTTTTGCGGAACGTAAGGGCTCGCAGCGGATGACGGGATTGCACGTGACGCCCCTCTGGCAGGCCGGTACCGCTCCTCCCGCCCTGGAGCCGCAGGGCCTTCCCGCCGAGACGGACGTGCTCGTCGTCGGCGGCGGCTACACCGGATTGTCGGCCGCCCGCGAGACCGCGGCAGCGGGATTTCAGACCTGGGTGCTCGAGTCGGGATCCATCGGCGCGGGCTGCTCCGGGCGCAATGGAGGGCAGGTGGCTTACAGCCTCAAGCCCTCCTTCGCCAAGCTGCGACGCCTGCGCGGCGATGAGCGCGCTTTTGCCATTTGTCGCGAGGGATTCGAGGCGCTTGGCTATCTGCGGCGTTTGGCTTCACGCGAGCTCGACTGCGACTGGCGCGATTGCGGCTGCTTTTTCGGCGCGCATAGTGCCCGGCACTTCGCTCTCATGGCGCATGATGCGCAACATCAACCGCCCGGTCTCGAGCAACGCATCACGGTGGTGCCGCGGAGCGAGCAGCGCTGCGAGATCGACACGGATTTTTATCACGGCGGCTGCATCTACCACGACGATGCCGCCGTCGATCCCATGAAGCTGTTGCTCGGGCTGTTAGGTCGCGCCCGCAGCGCGGGCGCCCGGGTGCTCGATCGATGCACCGCCTTCAGCCTTCACCGCACGCGCGCAGGATTCGAGGTCTCGACCTCGCACGGGGTGGTGAGGGCGCGCAAAGTCCTGATCGCCACCAATGGATATTCAGGCCCGCTATCCGCCTGGCATCGCCGTCGCGTGATCCCCATCGGCAGTTACCAGATCGCGACCGAGCGGCTGGGACGGGAGCGCGTGCGCTCGCTCATCCCCGGCGGGCGCAACATCGTCGACTCGCGGCGCGTCGTGGTGTATTTTCGCCCGTCGCCGGACGGGGAGCGCATCGTATTCGGCGGCCGCGCCGCGCTCGGCGAGCCTGATCCGATCGCCTGCGTACCGCGCTTGCGGCAGATGCTGACCGCCGTATTTCCCTCCTTGGCGAACGTGCAGTTGGATCACGCCTGGGTGGGATGGGTCGCATACACCTTCGATACCATGCCGCATCTCGGGCTGCGACGATGGGCTTTACTACTGCATGGGATATTGCGGACAGGGGGTGCCCCTGGCGCCTTACTTCGGCATGAAAATCGGCAGGCAGATGGCCGGCGCGGCAGAGGGTGAGACGGCGCTCGATGGGTTGGCCTTTCCCGACCGGTTCTACTATTCCAGCAAGCCCTGGTTCCTCGCCCCGTCGGTGGGAATTTATCGCATACTGGACAGGCTTGGGCTCTAAATACCGCTCCTACGCCGAGCTCGCGCGCCACGAGACGCTCGGGATCGATTATCGCTGTCTGGTGCGCGAGGTGCCGGGCGCCCCCGTATTGGTTGCGGCGCCTCACGGCGGCATGATCGAGATGGGTACTTCGGAGATTGCACGATCGATCGCCGGGGGCGAGCACAGCCTGTTCGTTTTCGAAGGACTCAAGCCCTATGGAACGAATCGCGATCTGCACATCACCAGCCATTTATTCGATCATCCCGAATGTCTCGCGCTGGCCTCGCAGTGCGAGAGCGTGCTCGCCATCCACGGATGCGTCGGGGAGTCGAGGATTCACATCGGCGGGCTGGATCCGGGCCTGAAGCACGTACTCCGGCAGCACCTCGCAGCCGCCGGCTTCTCGGTGGAGATGGACAGCCCGCGGTATCCCGGCAGGCACGCGCTCAATATCTGCAATCGCGGGACCAAGGCCCAGGGAGCGCAACTCGAGATCACCTACGACCTTCGCTCACAAGCCGCGGCCCCGATCGCGCGCGTGGTCCGGGAGGCATTGGCCGCGAGATTCCCGGTCGGCGGCACGCCGACCGGGAGTGGATCAAAATCAGATCGGGCGCTGCGGTGAGTCGTAGGATCGCGTGATCCCGTAGAAAGTGTGCACCTCTCCCGCCCACGTCGGATCCGCCATTCTCGGCCAATGATCCTTGTCGAATCCCGGCGCGTTCTTCAGCTTCTCCTTGGTGGCATTCAACGTGAACCGCTTGTTCGCCGTGTCGAGCCTTAGCGCTTGCCAGGGAACCGCGAACAGCCGATCACCCATTCCGAGGAACCCGCCGTACGAGAGGACGGCATACGCGATCCTGCCGCTCCCCATGTCGATCATGAATTCCTTGATGGCGCCGAGTTTCTCGTCTGCATCGTTATAGACGTCGTTCCCCAGCAGCGTATCGGCCCCCATCAATGACGGTCCGGGACCGCCGTTCGTGTCGCTGTAGTCCTTGTACATGCCATAGGTGTCGCGCGAAACGTAATTTGTATCCATGATTGCTCCAATCAAGAGTTAATGGGTCGAACCCGGTACGCGACCTTAGTTCAAAGCGCCGTCGAGGGGCCGTCGGACGATGCGACGGATGCGGCTGCGCGGCGGCTTCACGTGTCGTGGGACGGGGCCTGACGGGTGCTGCGAGAATTGCCGAATGCCGGGAGCGGCCCCAGCGTGAAACGCCGGTGCGCTAGCGCGTCTGGAAGCGGGCCGGATTCCCCGAGTAGAGCCGCTGCCCCAGCCGCATGGCACGCGCCTGGAGCTTCTTGCGCTTGCGGGCCAGAAAAGTGAGCAGGTCGCGCACTTCCTCGCTGGTTGCAGCCGTGCCCTGGGCCTGGGAATAAATATGCTCCGTCAGAATGGCCAGGTCGTGATCATCTCCCAAGCAGTCGGCGAGGTCTTTGGCGCGCTCCTGGCTCTCGCCGAATTGCTTCGGGCCGAAAGGCGTTATGAGCTCCAGTTGATTCGCGAAATATTTCGTCTGTTTGCGCCATTCGTGCAACGAGACGTCCGTGCCTTGGCGCTTCGCTTCGGTGAACGCCGTTCGCGCTTTTTTGTACGCGCGCTCGAGACCCTTGCCATCGGACTTGGCCAATCGATCGCTCGGCAGGGCGGCGGCGCGACGGCGAATGCCGCGCAAAACGCGCGCCGTGCCGGCCAAATCGGCCGCTTGCAACTGACGGCGCGCGGCGCGCCGGCCTTGCTCCAACCCCGCGCAAAACCGGCCGACGAAATTTGCACCCTTGGCGCGACGCCGGAGCTCTTCGCGGCGCACGGCGTCCAACAAGACCTTGGCATCGCGAACCGGTGTCAGCGGACGGGCCGCATCGCGCAGCAGCGCATTGTCGCGCCGATAGGCGGTGACGCCGATGCATTCTCGAAGGAGCCGCAATGTGGCTCGGGCCCGCTTCAACTCCTTGCGGATCCCATGAATCGCCGCATCGGAATGGCGCTCTTTCCCGAGGGCATCCAAAGTCTTGTCGAGTTGCCTCAAGAGCGCCTGGCGGGCGAGGCGGGTCGGGGAATCAGTGGACGGTAGTCCTCCTGCCATGACTCTCTCCATGACGGCGTCCATACAAACGCATGGCGGCGTTCAGCAGTTGTTCCGCGGTACGTTTGCCGCGCCGCCCGCAAGGCACGAATCGCCGGCCCTGGGCGCGATTGTATCCCATGAAAAATTGCTCCACTTGCTCGATGAAGCGCTTGGGCAAGTCCTTCAGGTCCCGCACTTGCGGGTTATTTACCGGCGTCACGGGGACCGCGATCAGGCGGTCGTTGCGGATGACGCGGCCCTTTTCCGTCTGCTCGGCCTGCAGGACGCCGATCAGACGCGCCGTCATGAGGCATCCCGGGAAGCTCGGATAGTCGGCGAACAGGGCCACATCGAGCGCATCGCCGTCCGCCGCGGCGGTGCTGGGAATGAAGCCGAAGTCGCACGGAAAATGCAGCCCCGCGGGGAGAATCCGGCTCAGTTTGAAGAGCCGGAGGTCTGGATCGTACTTATATTTGTTGCTGCTGCCCTTCGGCGTGTCGATGACGACGTGCACGAGTCTTCCGGCGCCGCGCGCCGGAAGACTCATCCCCCAATCGAAATAGCCGCCCGCCGCGCTAGCCGGGGCGGCCATGCATCGCGGTTCGCGTATGAGCGGCCTTGCGGGCGGCCGCCGAACGCGCAGCCGGGCTGCGGGCCTGGGCCGCTTTTTTCGCCTGCCTCGACAGGGCCGTGTGACTCGCCGCCGACCGGCTGTCGCGCTTCAACGCATTCTCCGAAGCGCGCGAGCGCTTGGCCGTTGCGCGTTGTCGCTTGGGTGCCCCATGGCCGACCGCATAATCGCGCTCCGCCCGCTCGCGGGTCGCCGGGGACGCGGAGGCTCCGGATTTCGGCGGCTTGAGGCCCACCCCGGCGCGACGTGCTTTGGACAGGCCGATCGCGATCGCTTGCTTTGCCGATGTCGCGCCGTGCTTGCCCTCGCGAATGTGGTGCATCTCCTCGCGGATGAATTCCCCCGCCTGGGTGCTGGCTGCTTTGCCCTGCCGTTTGTCCCGCCGCGCTCTGCGCAGTGTGTCTTGCTCTGGCATGGAACGACTCCTGTTGCTACCAAGTGCCGAGCGTAGCGGCGCAATCGCCTGCAGCGCCATCGCCGGGGACCACTCGCAGGCGTCAGCCTCTTCCGACCGGCGGTGCGCGCGTGGTCCGGTTCAGCAAGAGATTGTCGTACCATGGGAGGCAAACAAAGGGTGACGGCCATGAATCGACTCATCGCGACGTGCATAGTCATCGGCGGCCTGCTGGCGGGGCTCCCGGCCCGTGCGCAGGACACCGGCAAACCGCCCATCATCGTCTTCGGCGCCGCATCGCTCACCAATGTGCTTCAGGACCTCGGCGATGCCTTCACCAAGCAAAGCGCCATCCCCGTCAAATTCTCCTTCGCCGCGAGCTCCACACTCGCACGCCAGATCGAAAGCGGCGCGCCCGCGGACGTGTTTTTCTCCGCGGACCTCGACTGGATGGACTACCTGCAGACGCGCAATCTGATCCAGCGTGCGACTCGCCGCGACGTCGTCGGTAATCGACTGGTGCTCATCGCGCCGGCCGGCAGCACCATCGCGCTCAAGATCGGGCCCCACTTTGCGCTCGTGGCGGCCCTCAACGGCAAACGCCTGGCGACAGGGGATCCGGAATCGGTGCCCGCCGGCCGGTATGCGCGCGCCGCCCTCACGAGTCTCGGAGTCTGGAATGAGGTCGCCGATCGGATCGCCCCCGCCGACAGCGTTCGCTCCGCGCTCGCGTTCGTCGATCGAGGAGAGACGCCGCTCGGCATCGTGTACGAAACCGATGCGTTGATCGACAGGAAGGTGCGCATCGTCGATGTCTTTCCGGCGACCTCTCACGACCCCATCGTTTACCCGATCGCGCTCACCGTTCACGCGAGCCCCGCGGCGGCGAAGTTCCTCGCCTACGTCGAGAGTCCCGAGGCGGATCCTGTATTCAAGGCTTATGGGTTCGTGCGCTTGCATTGAGCGCAGCGTCGACCGCTGTGCGGTGCGCGGATCGATGTAGGCGATTTCTGGCAAAGGCCGACGCATTCCCGGCGACAGCCCGCCCGGCGCCCGCCGGCGTAAAAGAAGCAGCTCAGCTGACCATTCACGCATCGCCGCTGCGGCCGCGCGACAATTCGCCGCGGCCGGCTGGGCTTTGCGCTGCATTTAATCCAGGTTCAATAAGAAGAGGTGCGCATGGCATCGCAGGACGAGGGGTCGGATCGAGGTCACGACTCCGAGGACAAGGATGAGTCCGGGAAGGACGGGGACTCCAAGAAAAATGGCCCCCAAAGCAAGGATGCGGATAAGGGTAAGCCGCGCAGCAAAAAGCCTCTGATCATCGTCGCCGTGGTGGTGCTGGTCGGCGCCGTCATCGGATTCATATTTTGGCTCTCGCGGCGCAACGAGGCGCGGACGGACGATGCCTATACCGACGGGAACGCCGTGATGATGGCGCCCAAGGTCTCCGGATACGTCGTCGCGCTCAACATAAACGACAATCAGTACGTGAGGCAGGGAAGCCTCCTGTTGCGCATCGATGCGCAGGACTACCTTACGAGCAAGCAGCAGGCCATGGCGGCCGTCGAGCTCGCGCGCGCGCAGCTCAAGTCGGCGCAGGATGGCTTGCGGATTGCGCGCGTTCAGTATCCGGCCCAGCTCGTGTCGGCCCGCGCGCAGCAGCGTGCGGCCGAGGCCTCCCTCGAGCAGGCACGGCGGCAGTACAAGCGTCAGCATGAAGTGGACCCGCGCGCCACCACCCAGGAGAACATCGACACCGCCACGAGCCAGAATCTCGGCGCCGCCGCGAATCTCGAGAGTGCCAAGGCGCAGGTCGCGATCGCCTCGCTGGTGCCGGAGCAGATCCGCCAAGCCTCCACGGCGGTGGAAGAGCGCAGGGCCCAGCTGGCGCAGGCGCAGGCGCAGCTCTCCCAGGCCGATCTCAATGTCGGTTACACCGAGGTCCGCGCGCCGAGCGACGGGTTCATCACGCTGCGCAGCGTGCACTTGGGCGATTACGTCTCCGCGGGCGCCACCATGTTCTTCATCGTCACCCCGCAGGTGTGGGTCACCGCCAACTTCAAAGAGACGCAGCTCGGGCGCATGCGGCCCGGCGATCCGGTCGATCTGAAGATCGACGCGTATTCGGGCTTCGAGCTGTCCGGCCACGTGCAGAGCATTCAATACGGCAGCGGCTCGCGCTTTTCCGCATTTCCCGCCGAGAATGCGACCGGCAACTTCGTCAAGATCGTGCAGCGGGTTCCGGTGAAGATCGTGATCGATCACGGCCTCGACCCCGATCGCCCGCTGCCGCTCGGATTGTCGGTATCACCGGTGGTGCACCTCCGTGAGTGATGCCGAGCCCGACGGAAAGGCCGCCGGCGCGGGCAGCCGGCGTCCCGCACGCAGCCCCTGGCTGATCGCCGTGGTGGTGACGCTCGCCGCATTCATGGAGCTTCTCGATACGACCATCGTGAACGTTTCGTTGCCGCACATCGCGGGCTCGCTGTCGGCGAGCTACGACGAAGCCACCTGGGCGCTGACTTCTTATCTTGTCTCGAACAGCATCGTGTTGCCCATATCTGCGTTCTTCGGGCGGCTGATCGGGCGCAAGCGCTACTTCGTCATCTGCATTGCCGCCTTCACCGTCTGCTCGTTTTTGTGCGGCATATCGACCAGCCTCGGCGAGCTGGTGGTCTTTCGCGTGCTCCAGGGCTTCTTCGGGGGTGGTCTGCAGCCGAATCAGCAATCGATCATTCTCGACACCTTTCCGCCCGAGCAGCGCGGTCGTGCCTTCGCGCTCACCGCGGTCGCGACCGTGGTGGCGCCCGTGCTCGGCCCGACGGTCGGTGGTTGGATCACGGATAACTACAGCTGGCGGTGGGTATTTTTCATCAATATCCCGATCGGAATGATCACGACGTTCGCCGTCATGAGCCTGGTCGAGGATCCTCCCTGGGCGAGGGCAAAGAGCCGCGTGTCCATCGATTACATCGGCATCAGCCTGATTGCGATCACCTTCGCGACCTTCCAGGTCATGCTCGATCGCGGCGAGGACGACGACTGGTTCTCGTCCGGCTTCATTCGCACCTTCGCCATCATCGCCGCCGTCGGCGCGGCGACCGCCTGCGCGTGGCTGTCATACGCCCGTAATCCGGTCGTCGACCTGCGGGTATTCAAGGATCGCAACTTCACGCTCGGCTGCGTTGCGATCGGCTGCTTCGGAATGCTTCTGTATGGGAGTGCCGTGCTGGTGCCGCAGCTCGCGCAGCAGCACCTCGGCTATACCGCTTTGCTCGCGGGCCTGTTGATGAGTCCGGGGGCGATCTTGGTGATCTTCATCATTCCGTTCCTGAATGTGGTGCTGCCCCGCGTGCAGACCCGCTTCGTGGTGACGTTGGGGTTCTTGGTGCTGGGATGCTCCATGCTGTACTCCCGCACCTTGACGCCGGACATCGACTTCACGCACCTGATGGTCATGCGCATGGCGCAATCCTGCGGCATCGCCTTTCTGTTCGTGCCGTTGAGCATCTTGACGTATGCGACGCTGCCTCGCGAATTGCAAGGGGATGCGACGGCGCTGTTCACCATGTTTCGCAACGTCTTCGGCTCGGTCGGAATCTCCTTGTCGACCGCCGCCATCGTGTCGCGCACGCAGACTCACATGGCTTACCTCGGATCCCACCTGACACGGGGCAATCCGAATTTTCATGAATACATTTCCCAACTCTCGCGCGCGATCCAGGGCCTGGGCTCGACGGCCGCAGTTTCCATGCAGAAGGCTCTAGGCCAGGCCTACCAGACACTGATCGCGCAAGCGGGCTTCCTGGCGTACAAGGACGTGTTTCTCTATTGCGCCCTGATGGCATTCGCATTCTCACCGCTGACACTCTTCTTTTCGCCCTTGAAGAAGGCGGGTGGCGCATCACCCGGAGCCCATTGATGCGCGCCGCCTCGATGTGTCTGTTGCTCATCGCCGCTCTTCTTCCGGCATGCACGGTCGGCCCCAACTTCAAGCCGCCCCATGAGCCGGTGCCCGATCAATACGCCGAGGCGGGCGGCGCCCGTCCGCCGCCCCCGGCACCGCAGGCCGCCGTCGACACGCCGCCGTCGTCGTTCTGGTGGCGCGAGTTTCATGATCCCGAGCTCGACCGGCTGGTGGATGCGGCGAAGCGGGGCAATCTCGATCTGAAGACCGCGTACCTGCGCATCGCGGAGGCCCGCATTCAAGCGCAATCGGCGCGCGCGCAAGGGATGCCGAACTTGAATGCCTCCGCCTCGTACACACGGGATCAGCTGGGTCTCGCCGGCATATTGAAGTCGCAGGGCATCAGCGCAGGTTCCGGACCGACCGCCTCTCCGGAGGCTCAAGCGCTCATTTCATCGCTCGAGAAGCCCGTCAATATCTATCAACTGGGATTCGATGCCTCGTGGGAAATCGATTTGTTCGGCAAGGTGCGCCGTGCGGTGGAAGCTGCGGATGCGCAAAGCGCCGTCGCCGTCGAGTCGCGCAACGACCTGCTCGTATCCCTCGAGGCGGAGGTCGCGCAGACGTATTTTCAGCTGCGGGCGAGCCAGTCGCTTCGGCACATCACGCTGGATCTCATTGCCGCGCAGCGGGAAATCACCGACCTCACCGGCAACCGGTACGCCCATGGCCTCGCGGGCGAGCCCGACGTACAGTCGGCGCGCGGTCAGCTCGCGAGTCTCGAATCGCAGCTGCCTCAGCAGGAGCAGACGATCGCGGCCTCGAAACATGCCCTGGCGGTTCTCACCGGCGAGCTGCCCGAGACTCTGGATTCTGAATTCGGCGACGAGGGAAACCTTCCTTCAATGCCGCAGACCGTTCCGGTGGGAATCCCATCGACCTTGGCGCGCCGGCGGCCCGACATCCGCGGCGCCGAGGATTCTTTGCATGCGGCGACCGCGCAGATCGGCGTGTCCGTTGCGTCGCTGTTTCCAGATGTGTCGCTCGCCGGCAGCTATGGGTTGCGCAATGTCGCCCCTGGGTATCTGTTCGATTGGCAGAGTCATTTCTATACGTTTGGCCCCACGGTCTCGGTCCCCATTTTTCATGGCGGAGCATTGGTCGCGAGCGTGCGCCTGTCGCGCGCGCAGGCGGCGGAGGCGGCGCTCAGCTACCGCAAGACCGTGCTCGGCGCCTTACAGGAGGTGGAGGACGGTCTCAGCGCCCTGTACGAGGACGGGCAGCGGACGGCCGCGCTCCAGGAGACCGTCGCGGCGAACGAGCGTGCATTCGAGGTCGAGCTCGATGCCTACCGTCACGGGGTCATCTCTTACATCAGCGCGCTGAGCGTCCAATTGCAGGCGGTACAAGCCCGCCAGCAACTGACGGAGGGCATGCTCACGCAAAGCACGGATCTGGTGAAGCTCTACAAAGCGCTGGGCGGAGGCTGGGTAGACGCCCCGATCAGTCGCTGACCGGCCGGCGGCCGCTCGAATAGGCCTCGAGCCGAGAGCCGTCGAGGATGACCTGCTCGAGCACTTCCAGATACTCCAGATACCGGCGGCGCCCGAGCGGCGTGATCTTGCAGAAAGTCTGCGGACGATTCTGGTCGTACCGCTTGGTCTGTGTCACGAGCCTGGCGTCCTCCAGCACTTGCAGATGACGATTCAAATTGCCGTCGGTCAAGGCGCATAACTCCTTGATCTCGCCGAACGACAGCCCCTTCGAATGGGTGGCCAGCGAGGTGAGCACGCTCAAGCGCGCCCGCTCGTGAATGACGCGGTCGAGACCATCGTAGGCGAAGCGCGAGACCGGCGCGGCCTTTCCTTTGCGTTTATTCATTGGGACTCTCGTAGCCGAACTGGAACACGGCGGCGACCAGTAATTGACCCCCGCCGAATGGAATTCCCATGGTCCACGGCAGGAGCGATGGCGACCCGCTTTGCAGGACCAAGGTCGTCAAGCCGCAGACGAAGTACCAGATGCCGACGGCGAAGGTGAGCCGCGGCAAGAACCGGCACGAGGCGAACACGCCGAGACTGAACAGCAGCTGCCACAGCGCCGGCAGCATCCACGCCTCCTTCGGAGCGGCGCGCGCCACGACGGCCGTGAGCACGACGCCCACCACCAATGCCGGCAGGAACTGCTCGGCGGCCGACTGCACCATCTCCTTCGCCAATCCGTAATGCACCCGGCGGGCGCGAAATGTCATCTGAGCGATCACCATCGCCAGGGAGGCGAACGCCACGGCGATCCACACCGCGGCGAAGATGTCGAAGCTACCGGCGCTTTTCGTCCAGTGCGATTGCGCCGCAGCGACCAGCAAGGCGAGCACGCCGCTCGCGGCCACCGAGGCCGGCCCATAGCCGCGAAACTGCGTATCGCGGGCCATCTGGCAGCGGATTCGCTTGATTTCGGCCAGCGCGCGGTCGACTTCGCTCATGGCGGTGTGTTCCTGTTCGGGGTGCGTTTTCTCGACTATACCAAGTATCCTAAAGTCATGACCTTCAGTTGGAAAGTGTTCGCGATCGGCTCCGCCTTCTTTGCCGCGCTCACCGCCATATTCGGCAAGATCGGGGTCGGCTCGATGCCCTCCGACCTGGCGACGTTTCTTCGCACCATCATCATTTTGCTGCTAAGCGCGCTCATCGTGAGCCTGCGGGGCGAATGGCAGAGGCCCGAGGGGATGTCGGCCCTGGGCGTGGTATCGATTGCGCTGTCGGGCCTCGCCACGGGCTTGTCGTGGCTTTGCTACTATCGGGCGCTGCAATTGGCGCCCGCTTCCCGAGTCGCACCGATCGACAAGCTGAGCGTCGCTTTGGTCGTGATGTTCGGGGTGCTCTTCCTGCATGAGCGGCTCGATTGGAAGGTCGGCCTGGGCGCGCTGCTGATCACGGCGGGCGCCGTGATCATGGCGAGTTGAGGGGGACTTCGATAGCGGCGTCCGCTGCCCTGAGCTACCATGCACCTGTTGCATCCTGTAATCGCCATCCTCGGTTTTGCCAGCTTGATCGCCGCGGCGGGCTACGTCGTGCTGGCCGTCATCGCCGTGCTCGCCTGGCGTTTGCGCCGGCGAGCGCGCGCCTCCCTCTCGCCGCCGCCGGTGAGCGTGCTCAAACCGCTGTGCGGCGCAGAGCCCGGGCTCTATGCGCACCTGCGCTCCTTCTGCGAGCAACAGTATCCCGAGTTTGAGATCGTGTACGGCGTGCGCGACGCGGACGATCCCGCCTGCGAGGTCGTGAGGCGATTGATCCGGGAATTTCCCGCGGTGCCGATGAATCTCGTGGTCGATTCGAGTCTTCACGGCAGCAACAACAAGGTCAGCAATCTGATCAACATGCTGCCGCGCGTGCATCATGAGATCCTGGTGATGGCGGACAGCGATGCCTCCGTCGGAGCCGACTATCTCGCCGCCGTCACGGCGCCGCTTCGCGACAGCGGCGTCGGTCTGGTGACCTGCTTGTATTGCGGCATACCCACCTCGGGGATCTGGTCGCGCCTCGGCGCCATGTACATCAACGAGTGGTATATCCCCTCGGTACTGCTCACCTGGCTTTTCGGCTACCAGAGTTACGTGTCCGGCCAGACTCTGTGCATCCGGCGGAGCACCTTGCAGGCGATCGGCGGACTGCAGGTGCTTGCCGATCAGCTGGCCGAGGATTATCGGCTCGGCGAGTTGGTGCGCGGGTTGAACCTGCGCATCGTGCTGTCGCCCTACCTTCTCAACGGCGAGCACCACGAGCCGGATCTGTCGTCCATGACCCGCCACGAGCTGCGCTGGATGCGTACCATACGGGTGCTGCGACCCAGGAGCTTCTTGGGAATCTTCGTCACGTTCAGTCTTCCGATCGCGCTGCTGGGCATCACGTTCGCCTCGGGCGTTCCGCAAATCTCGATCGCCGCGTGGAGCCTGTTCGGGGTGATCCTGGTCTCGAGGGTGCTGCTGCACTTCGCCCATCGATTCCGGGGGCAGCGCTCGCTGCTCGAGGACTTCTGGCTCCTTCCGCTGCGCGATCTATTGTTATGCTGGATCTGGTGCCGCAGCTTTTTCTCGTCCCGCGTCAATTGGCGCGGCAGCGAGTTCGACGTCGATGCGCATGGCGTCATGCGCCGCCTGACCTAAGCTCGGGTGCCATGAAATGGTACGCGTTGAAAACGCCGGCGTACGTCGGCGCGGTGCTCGGCGTGACGGCGCTCATCGTGATTGCGGTGCACGCCGATTTCAGGGCGATGCTGAACACGATGAGCTCAGGCGGCCCGGGGGTACTCTGGCTGATCCCCTATCGCGCGCTTTTCTTCCTCCTGTATGCCGTCGGATGGTGTGCGCTGCTCGAGTCCGCCGATTCCACGCACCGCGCCGGCTTTGGCTATGTGTTCTGGGCGACCACGGTGCGCGACGCGGTCGATCGTCTGCTGCCCGTGGCAAGCGTGGGCGGCAGCCTCGTCGGAGTGCGCGTACTCCAATGGCGCGGCATCCCGGGCGCTGCAGCCGGTGCCAGTGTGATCGTCGAGATCTTGCTGACGCTGGTCGCGGTCTATCTCTTTACGGCGCTCGGGCTCGTGCTGCTCGCCGAACAGGGCATCGCCGGTCATCAATACCATCGGGTGCTGCTGGCTTTTTTGCTCACCCTGCCGGTTCCCATCCTCACCCTCGTCATGCTGAAGAACGGCGCCATCCTCAAACGCCTGCAGGCGCTCATTCATTCCTGGGTGGGCGAGGGCGTCATGTCGAAGGCGACCGATTCGCTCGATCGCGAAGTGAGGTGCTTGCTGCACCGGCCCCGCGCACTCCTGATCGCGGGTTGTCTTCAAGTGCTCGCGCTGATATCGGGGGCGTTCGAGATCTGGCTGCCGCTGCGTCTCTTCGGGCACCCGGTGGGCGTCAGCGAGGCCGTGATGCTGGAAAGCATGACCCAGGCCATTCGGCACGTGGCCTTCGTGGTGCCCGCCGGCGTCGGTGTGCAGGAGGCCGGATTGATCGTGTTCGGCCACGTCGTCGGGATCAGCAGCGAGATGGCGCTCGCGGTCGGCATGGTCAAGCGGATCCGCGAATTGGCGTGGGGCATCCCGACACTCATCGGCTGGCAATGGATGGAGGCGCGCCGGTTGCGCCGGGCGTAAGCACCCCATGAGCCTCGCTTTGCGTTTGCCTTCACTCATCGAGCGCAAGTTCGAGACGCTGTGCCGCACCTTGTCCGAGCCTTGCGGGGCACCCGGCATCGATTTCTCGACGCCGCGCGGCGAGCGCGCGCTCAGCGATCCGGCGTCCGTCTCGTGGCGGGTGTTCAAGAATCCGGTGACGGTCTTCGTCGGCGGTGTCGCCGCCGTCCTCTTGGAGCTGGCCGAGCCCCGGGTGCGCACCGGGGTCTGGGAGCACTCGAGCTTTCGCAAGGATCCGGTCGAGCGTCTGAAGCGGACGGGGTTGGCGGCGATGGTGACCGTGTATGGGCCCCGCAGCGTCGCCGAGCCGATGATCGGCCGCGTGGTCCGCATCCATGAATCCATCTCCGGAGTCACGCCGTGCGGCCTCGCGTTCAGCGCGGCCGATCCCGACCTGCTGACCTGGGTGCATGCGACGGCGTCCTACGGCTTCATCGCCGCCTACCGCGAGTACGCCCGCCCGGTGAGCTGCGCCGAGCTCGATGCGTATTTCGAGGAAGGTGTTCCCGCGGCGCGCCTGTACGGCGCCATGAACGCGCCGCGATCGATGCATGAGCTGGAAAGCCTGTTCGCCCGCATGCAAGATCGCCTGGAGCGATCGGAGATCCTGTTCGATTTTCTGGCGATTCTGCGCGAAGCGCCGGTGCTGCCTCGCGCGCTCCTGTGGATGCAACGAATGCTGATCCGCGCCGCCGTCGATCTCATTCCCGATTGGGCGCGCGAGCGGCTGGGCCTCGGTTCGGTCCACGGGCTGCGCACGCTCGAGCGGCCGCTCGTTAAATCGATGGCGGCCCTAGCCGACCGGATCGTACTGCCCGGCAGGGCGCCCGCTCGAGCCTGTGTGCGGATGGGACTTCCGCCGGCCTATCTCTATCAGTAACCGCCCGAGGTGGTCGCCGCGACGAGGAGACTGGCGAGCGTGCACAGGCCGACCACCGCGATGGGCGGGGTGCGGCTGGCGGCGAGCAGGGCAAAGCCGGCAATCGCGATGGCGGCGTCGACCGGCGTGCCGATCGCCGTGACACAGATGGGGTTCCAGAGCGCCGCCGCCAGCAGGCCGACCACCGCGGCGTTGATGCCGGCGATCACCGCGGGGGCCCGCGTGGAAGCCTGAACGAGTCCGAACAGACGGCTGCCGGCAGCGGCCAGCAACAGGCCCGGAAGAAACATCGCGATGAGCGCCACGGCCGCCCACAGCACCGTCAGACGAGGCGGAGCGCTTGCCGCTCCCAGATAGGCGGCCAAAGTGAACAACGGACCGGGAAGCGCCTGAGCGAATCCGTACCCGGTCAAGAAAGCCGCATCCGAGACGAAGCCTGCGGGTACGAGCGAGGCGCGCAGCAGCGGCAAGACGACGTGGCCGCCGCCGAAGACGAGCGCGCCCGCGCGGTAGAAAATATTGGCGATCGCCGCAAGGCCCTGCGGATCGAACGCCGCCAGCGCGGGCAACAGCACGAGCAGCACGCCGAAAACGCCGAGCAGCACCGCGGTGGCTGGCCGTCCGGGCCGGTGCCCGGCCCAATCGGCCGGCGACGGCAACGAGGACCGCGGAATCAAGAGCCAACCGCCGACGGCGCCCATCAACATCATCGAGAGCTGCGCGGCGGTGCCGCCGCCCGCGAGCAGAATGATGCCCGTGCTGAGGATTGCGATGGCGGCCCGGCGGGCATCGGGGCAGGCAGTGCGTCCCATGTTCCAGACGGCCTGGGCCACGATCGCCGCCGCGGCGAGCATCAGGCCGTGCGCGACCGCCCGCGGCAGCGCGCCGTGCACGCGGGTCGCGAGCAGCGCGAAGCCATACATCAGAAGCGCCGACGGCAAGGTAAAGCCCGCCCACGCCGCGAGCGCGCCTCTCCACCCGGCGAGGGTGTAGCCGATCAGGAATCCCACCTGGCTGCTCGTCGGTCCGGGAAGGATTTGACACAAGCCCACGAGGCTTGCGTAGTGCGCGGGCGTCACCCAGCCCCGCTCTTCGACGTACGCGCGCTGCTGGTAGCCGAGGTGCGCGATCGGTCCGCCGAACGAGGTCGCGCCGAGTCGCAGTGCGGTCGTGAACAACTCTTTCGGATGCGGGGCGGCACTCATTGCTACAAAGTAATATGACTCGGTTTGCGTTCGCTATACTTTCGCAGCGCCGAGGAAATAATGTCGAAGAAATGGCTGGCCGCCCCCGAGTTTCTGCCGATCGCTGCGGTGGCCGTCGCGATGCTGCTGCGCCTGATCGCTGCGGGGCACGTGGAGCTCATGCCCGAGGAGGCGTACTACTGGAACTACGCCCGGCATCTCGACATTGGATACCTGGATCATCCACCGATGGTCGGATGGCTGATCGCGGCGGGCACGGCGGTTTTCGGGGATGCGGAGTTCGGGGTGAGGATCGGCGCGATGCTCTGCGCAGCGCTTGCCGGTTTCTTCACCTATCGGTTGACCCGGCAGATGTTCGGCACGCCGAGCGCCGTCGTTGCGTTGGCACTCGGGCAGGTGCTGCCCTTTTTTTTCTTGAGCGGCTTCATGATGACGCCCGATGCACCGCTCACCGCGGCATGGGCGGGCGCGCTGTATTTTCTGTACCGTGCGCTGATCGCATCGTACGCCGCGGCCTGGTGGGGCGCGGGTGTGTGTCTGGGTCTCGGACTCTTGTCGAAATACACGATCGGGCTGTTGGTCTTTTCGACCCTGATCTTCGTGCTCATCGATCCGCGCTCGCGCCGCTGGCTGACGCGCCCCGAGCCCTACGCGGCGGCACTGCTTGCGGGAGCCATTTTCTCGCCGGTCATCGTGTGGAACGCGCGCCATGACTTCGCGTCTTTCGCGTTTCAAACCTCGCGGCGGCTTGCCGAGCGGCCGCAGTTCGCGCTGCCCAAGCTCATCGGCTCGGTGCTCGTCTTGCTGACGCCGACCGGCGCGATCGCGGCCTTTCAGGCATTTTTGCGCCAAAGTCCCGAGGAAAGCGGTGCCGCAGCGGCGCCGGAGGAGGCGACTCGCGAGCGCGCGTGGCGCTTCATCAAGGTCTCGACGCTCACGCCGCTCGCCGTGTTTGCGCTCTTCAGCCTGCGGCACGAAGTGAAGCTCGACTGGACGGGCGCGCCGTGGATCGCGGCGCTGCCGGTGCTCGCCGCCGGCATCGTGCATCCCACCCGGGCCGCGGGACGGTGGCTGCGCCGAGCCTGGGTGCCGACGCTCGCGACGATGCTCGCGCTCTATGCCGCGGGCCTCTATCACTTGATGATGGGGATCCCGGGGCTCGGCTATGGACGGCACGCCGAGCTCGTACCCGTCGGGTGGCGCGAGCTCGGGCGCCAGGCCGGCGCCATCGCCGCGGACATCGCCGCGCGTCGCGGCAGCGATCCGCTCATCGTCGGCATGGATCGATATGCCATCGCGAGCGAGCTCGCCTTCTATTTGCCCGATCGACCCCGATCGGTGAACCGGGCTTCGAGCGCCCACCTCTTCGGGCAAATGGGCCTCATGTACGAGCGCTGGTTTCCGTCCGCTCAGGAGAATGGGCGTGATTTGCTGCTCATCGCCTGGAAACCGAGCGATCTGTCGGACCTTGTCGTGGCCGGGCGCGTCGAGCGCCTCGATCCCATCGAGCAGGGGGCCCTCACCCGCGATGGACAGCTCATCCGCCCGTTTTACTACCGGGTGGCCTACGGATTTCACGCGCGCGCCCCGTGAGGGCGCCCCGGGCGCCCCGGGTGTGACAAAAAAGGTACTGTTGCGTTTCATTTCCGCGGGGACTACCCTTGTGCCACTTTTCCGCTACTGGAGTGATCCCATGGCCCCAATCAAGCAGACCGTGCTCGGCGCGCTCGCCGTAATGGCGCTCGCCTGCGCGCCTGTGCTGTCGGCCTCCGCGCATTCTTACGGGTATGGTTACGGGCATGGGCATGGGTGGCATGGCGGTTGGGGGTTCGGCCGGGGCCTTTTCGGTGCCGCCGCGGCGCTCGTCAGCCTGCCGTTTGCCCTTGCCGCGACCGTGGTGACGGCGGCGGCCTCGGCCGGTGCCGATGCCGCACCCGGGCCTGCGTACGGCTACGCGCCGGGTTACGCCGCCGCGCCGCCGGCGTACTACGCGCCACCCCCCGTCTACGCGCCGCCCGCACCCGCTTACTATGCGCCGCCGGTCGCTTACGCACCGCGTCCTTACTACCCGCGGCCCGCGCCCTACTACTATCCGCGCGGTTCCGCCTATTACGCGCCGCGCGGCTATTATCCTTCCGGTTACGCCGCCGGCTACGGCCGCGGCTACGCCGAACTCCGGTCACTATGGTTACGGACAACGATAGGTAGTGCCGCGAAGGCCGGCGAAAGGCCTGGTCCGGCGCGGCCGGCCTTCGAAAGCCAATGCGTTTCTCTTGGGGGAGCGCATCCTGGCCGCCGCAACGGCGTTATTCCTGGCGGAAGGCTATGGCGCGACTTCCATCGAAGCCGTTGCGGCGCGCGCCCGCATCTCCAAGCGCACGCTCTACGATCGCTTTGCGGATAAGCCGGCGCTCTTCGCCGCCGTGGTGCACGGCATCGTCGAGCAGATCCGTCCCGCGCCGGACGTACCGCTGATCGCCGGCGCGACGCTCCCCGACATCATGCGCCGGTTGGCGCAGTTCATGCTGAATGCGGCCCTGGCACCGCAAGCGCTCGCCTTGCACCAGCTGGTCAACGCGGAATCCGCGCGTTTTCCGCAGCTCGCGCGGGCCGTGGCGGGCGATGCCGGCAACCAAGAGGCCATCAATCTCATCGCCACGCTGCTCGCCCGGGAACTGCCCGCATCGACGGCCGAAGATCGCGAGTTCGCGGCGGCTCAGTTCATTTTCATGGTCGTGACCATTCCTCGCCGCCGGGCCCTGGGGTACGGCGGGCCCATGACCGCCGATGAGGTGAAGGCCTGGCCGGAGAAGGTGGTCCGCTTGTTTCTCGACGGATGCCGGGGCATGAGGCCGTGAATGCGGCGGGCGGCGGCAGGGTACGCGCCGCGCTCCTGCAGAGCGTGTTCGCGTTATCGCTGTGCGGTCAGTGCGGCGCGGCCTTCGCATGGGGCGATGAGGGGCACGAGGTCATCGGACTGATCGCGGAACACTATTTGCAACCGGCGGTGCGCGCGCGGGTGCTCGCGTTGCTCCGCCAAGACGACACCGGTCTGGTCGCGCTCGATATCGCGCACGAATGCACCTGGGCGGACAAGTATCGGGACTCGGATCGCGACACGAGCCAGATCCGCTACCGGGGTACGCGCGCATGGCACTTCGTCGATCTCGAAATTGCGGGCATGGACGTCGACAAGGCCTGCTACGCGTGGCCGGCGCTCACCGCCGGTGCCCGAGCCGCGGACGGCCCGGCGCAGGACTGCATCGTCCACAAGATCGAGGAGTTCGATGCCGAGATCAGAAACCCCGCCACCGATCAAGCCGAGCGCCGGCGCGCGCTTCAATTTCTGCTGCATCTGGTCGGCGACGCGCACCAGCCGCTGCACACGGGCGATGATCACGATCAGGGCGGCAACCGCAAGCTTGCGAGCGCCGCGGGGATCTCGATCAACACGTTGCATCACGATTGGGATACGGAATTCGTCGAGCGGCTTGGATCCGGCGATGCCGAGATCGCCGCCAGCCTCATCGCCCGCATCAGCGATGCGGATCGGGCAAGCTGGTCGCGCGGCACACCGCTCGATTGGGCGATCGAGTCCTACCGGATCGGCAAGTCGCATGCCTATGCGCTGCTGCCGCCACCCCATGAGGGCCGCGGCGAGCCGTACTACGTGCTCCCGCAAGCGTATGTCGAGGATGCGACGCAGGTCACCGCCGGGCAGTTGAGCAAGGCCGGTGTGCGCCTCGCGTTCCTGCTCAATCGCGCGCTCGAGTAGACGGCACTTTCGCGCTAGCGTTTAATCGGCGCGCTGAAATTGCCGCGAGCGGCTGTGGGAGATCGATGAGCGACAATGATTCGAATGCCGGCGAGGCGGGCTACTGGCTCGGTCTCGATACCGGCGGCACCTTCACCGATGCGGTGCTGCTGGCCGATGGCCGGCGCGTCGTGGCGAGCGCGAAGTCGCTCACCACGCCCTGGGACCTGGCAATCGGTCTCGGCCGCGCGCTTCGCGCGGTGCTCGAGCATTTGCCGCCGGACGCTCGCCGCTCGCAGGTGAGCCTGGTATCGGTCTCGACCACGCTCGCGACCAACGCGGTGGTCGAGAATCGTTTCAGTCCCGTATGTACGCTCCTCATCGGCTTCGATGAGGCGATGGTCGAGCGCTCGCACGTCAAGCGCCACGGCGGCGCGCTCGTGCGCGTAGAGGGCGGTCACGGCGCGACCGGCGAGGAGTCGACCCCGCTCGATGAAGCCGCCGTCATGGCGGCGGTGAACGAATTCGACGGTCGCGTCGAGGCTTACGCGATCGCGGCCAGCTTCTCGGTGCGCAATCCGGCGCACGAATCCCGTGCCCGGCAGATCATCCGGGCGCATTCGAAGCGGCCGGTGACCTGCGCGCACGAGCTGAGCTCGAAGCTCGATGCGCCGCGCCGTGCGCTCACGGCCGTGTTGAACGCGCGGCTCACGGCGCGAATCCGCCATCTCATCGAGGCCTTGTCGCAAGTCCTCGGCGAGGAATCGATCGATGCGCCGCTCATGATAGTGAAGGGCGACGGCTCGCTGATGCGAGCGCAAGTCGCGCTCGAATACCCGGTCGAGACCATCCTGTCGGGCCCCGCGGCCAGCGTGGTGGGCGCGGGATTTCTGACCGGCCTCGGCGACTTCGTGGTCTCGGACATGGGCGGCACCACGACCGACATCGCGGTGGTGTCCGGCGGCCGCCCCGTGATCCGCGCGGAGGGTGCGCTCGTCGGCGGCTGGCGCACGATGGTGCAGGCCGTCGATGTGCGCACCAGCGGGCTCGGCGGCGACAGCGAAGTGCGCTTCGACCGGCAGATGCGGCTGCGCGTGGGACCACGAAAGGCGATGCCGTTGAGCCTGCTCGCGCATGCCTTCCCGGATGTGCTGAAGGAGCTGAAGGCGCTCGCGGAGCTCGCGCATTTGCCCGACTTCGCCACCCAATTCGCTCATCGCAACCCGGACCGCGAAGCGCCCGGGCATCTGCCCCCGCTCGAGCGGCGCATCTGGAACGCGCTCGATGCGAGCCCTCGCCCGGTATCCACCGCCGTGCGCAACGCCTCGGGACTCGAGGCGCTGCGGCGTCTCGCCGATGCAGGCCTCGTCACGCTGGCGGCGTTCACGCCGAGCGATGCGATGCACGTGCTCGACGTGCAGCATCAATGGTGCCGCGAAGCCGCCGAGTGCGGTGCCCGTATCCTGGCCATCGAGGAGCGCAACGCGCGCGCCGCATCCGCGGCGGTCCCGGCGAAAGAGATCTGCGAACGCACCTACGAGCAAGTCGTGCGCCTGAGCGCGCGGGCACTCCTCGAGGCCGCCCTCGCGCGCGATCCGGGTCTCGAGGCGCCGGCCGGCACCTGGGGACTGCTCGGCGAGCGGCTCATCGAAGCCGCGGCCGCGGGGCAGCCGCTGTCGCAATGGATGCACGCCTCGCTCGGGCTCGCCCGGCCGTTGGTCGCGATCGGCGCGCCCGTGGAGGCGTACTATCCCGAGGTCGCGCGCCGGCTGGGCGTGCAATTGTCGATTCCGAAGCACGCGGCGGTGTGTAACGCGGTGGGGGCCGTGGCGGGCGTGGTGTCGCAGAGCGTCGAGATTCTGGTCAATCAACCGAGCTTCAACGTCTTTCGCGTGCACGATCCGGCCGGCAGCCAGGATTACAAGGACTCGCAACCGGCGCTCGATCACGCCGAGCGTGTCTCGCGCGCGCTCGCGCTCGGCGCCGCGAGGCGTGCGGGAGCCGCGGATCCGCATGTCGATACGATAGTGACCGCGCGACGCGCGCAAGTCGGGCCGGGAACCGATTATCTCGCCGAGGCGATCGTGTGCTCGACCGCGGTGGGCCGCCCGTATGTCGGCCACGATCGCTCGTCGCATATCGGATAAATGCATCGCCGCCGATGGCGTATCGAAAAAATATATCGCCGCGCGCAGAAAATAGCGCCGCCCGAGGAGCCGCCGCTCTCGCGTCTTCCCTATAATCGGCGGATGAAACAGCCCGACGAGACGCAAGGACGACGCGGCCGACGCCGCGGCGGAGCGGCCGATACGAGCCACGCGGTCGTCGATCGCACGCGTGCCTACCGGCATTTGCACAATCCGTTCGAGCCGATGAGGGTGTTCTCGGACGATCAGGTCGCCGCGATGCATGAGGCGGCGCTCGTCATTCTCGAGACTCAGGGCATGAAAGTGCTGTCGAGCGATGCCCGCATACGCTACCGCGATGCCGGGGCACAGGTCGACGAAGCCACGCAGATCGTGCGTCTCGATCGCGCGCTCATCGCCGCCTCGCTCGCGACCACGCCGCACGACATCACGCTGCATGCCCTCGATCCGGCGCGGCATGTGCCGCTCGGCAAGGGCTGCGTCGCCTTTGCGCCCACCTCGGGACCGCCGAACATCATGGACACTGCCCGCGGCCGCCGGGCGGGGACGTTCGAGGATTTCTGCAATCTCATCAAGCTTTGCCAGAGCTTCGAGGTGATTCACGTGCTCGGCGGCGCGACCGAACCGCAGGATGTGGCCGTGCCGGTGCGGCATCTGCACGTGACGCGCGCGCAGCTCATGCTGTGCGACAAGATACCGTTCATTTTCTCGCGCGGTCACGGGCAGGTGGCGGACAATTTCGAGCTCATCCGCCTCGCACACGGGATCTCGCCGGAAGAGTTTCGATCCCGTCCCTACGTCTACACCATCATCAATACCAATTCCCCCCTGCAACTCGATATCCCGATGGCGGACGGCATCATCGATTTCGCCGAGGCGGGTCAGGTGCTGATCGTCACGCCGTTTACGCTGGCGGGTGCCATGGCCCCGGTCACGGTGGCGGGCGCGCTCACCTTGGCGCACGCGGAGTTTCTCGCCGGGCTCACGCTCGCGCAAATCGTGCGGCCGGGGGCGCCGCTGGTGTATGGAAGCTTCACCTCGAACGTCGACATGAAGTCCGGGTCTCCGGCATTCGGAACGCCGGAGTACGTGAAGGCGGCGTTCGGTGCCGGCCAGCTGGCCCGGTTCCTCGGGCTGCCGTGGCGGTCCTCCAATGCGACGGCCTCGAACACGCCCGACGCGCAGTCCGTCTACGAGTCGCAGATGAGCCTCTGGGGCGCCCTGTTCGGGGGCTGTAATTTCGTGCTGCACGCTGCCGGATGGCTCGAGAGCGGACTGACCACCTCCTACGAGAAGTTCATTCTCGACATCGAGATGCTGCAGATGTTCGCCGAGATCTTCCAACCGGTCGGCGCGACCGCCGCCGATCTCGCGCTCGAGGCCGTGGCCGAGGTCGGCGCGGGCGGCCATTTCTTCGGGTGTGCACACACCATGGAGCGCTACCGAAGCGCTTTTTACGCACCGTTGGTGTCCGACTGGCGCAACTACGGTAGTTGGGCGGAAGATGGCGGCAAGACGGCGACGGAGCGCGCCAGCGGCATCTGGCAATCCACGCTGGAACGTTATGTCGCACCGGCGCGCGATCCGGCGGTGGTGGAGGCCCTCGATGCCTACGTCGCACGGCGCACGGAAGAGGGCGGTTCGCCGCCGATCACCTGATGCCGGTACCATGCCGGTTACCTGAGCCGCGAGCGGGTCGATCATGTCGCGTGCGGGCACGCCGCCGTCGCGATTTCGCAAGTCCGCGGGACACCAGGGACTTACCATGGCGTGCTGAATGGCCGGGCAGCAGCTCGTAAGTCACGGCCGCTGCTCACAAAAACTCTGGAGATCTAGATGGCTGAGCCGACGGAAGGCGAATTCGACCTGAACTCGCTCAATGACGAGGAACTCGTCGAGCAAGTTCATGACGATCTCTACAACGGCCTCAAGCCCGAGGTCGAAGAGGCGACGCGAATTTTCTTGAAGCGCGGCTGGTCCGCCGAGCGCGTGCTGAACGATGCGCTGGTGGAAGGCATGCGCATCGTCGGCATCGATTTCCGCGACGGCATCCTGTTCGTTCCGGAAGTGCTGCTCGCGGCGAACTCCATGAAGGGCGGCATGGAAATTCTGCGGCCCTTGCTCGCGGAAACCGGCGTCGAGCCGATCGGCAAGATCGTCATCGGCACGGTCAAGGGCGATATTCACGACATCGGCAAGAACCTCGTGTCGATGATGCTCGAAGGGGCGGGGTTCGAAGTCATCGATCTCGGCATCAACAACCCGGTCGACAAGTATCTGGCGGCACTGGAACAGCACAAGCCGGACATCCTCGGCATGTCGGCGCTGCTCACCACCACCATGCCCTACATGAAGGTCGTGATCGACACCTTGAAAGAGCGCGGCATGCGCAACGACTTCATCGTCCTCGTCGGCGGCGCCCCGCTCAACGAGGAGTTCGGCAAGGCCGTCGGTGCCGATGCCTATTGCCGTGACGCCGCCGTCGCCGTCGAGACTGCCAAGGGCCTGTTGGCGAAAAAGCGCGCCGCCGCGGCGGCGCACTGAGCGGGACCTAAGCCGTGGCGCAGAACGGCCAAGGCCTTCTGATCATTGCGTGCGGCGCCCTGGCTCACGAGATCACGGCGCTCAAGCGGGCGAATGCCTGGGATCAGCTCGACGTACGCTGTCTACCCGCGGAGCTGCATAACCGGCCGGAGCGCATTCCCGCGGCCGTACGCGCCCTCATCCGCGCTTCGCGCTGCCATTACCGCTCGATTTTCGTGGCCTACGCCGACTGCGGTACGGGCGGTCTGCTCGATGCGGTGCTCGAGGAGGAGGGCGTCGAGCGCATCCCCGGCGCCCATTGCTATGAGTTCTTCGCCACCAGCCCGGTATTCGCGGCGCTCTCGGAAGCGGAGATCGGCACCTTCTATCTTACCGATTTCCTGCTGCGCCATTTCGAGCGGCTGGTCATCGAGGGTCTCGGTCTCGACAAGCATCCGGAGCTGTTCCCGACCTACTTCGGCAACTATCGCAAGCTCGTGTACCTCGCGCAGCGGCCGAGCGACGGCGCCGTCGAGCGTGCGCGTGCCATCGCGCAGCGCATGGGACTGATGTTCGAGTCGCGCGCAACCGGCTACGGCACGCTCGAGACGGCCCTCAAGGCCTCCGTGAGAGGCGATGCGCTGAAGGCCGAGGCGCAGCGCACTGCGGAGATCGCGCTTTGGCCTCGCTGATCATCATTTCATGGCGCGACATCCCGGCTCAGGTCGTGGTCAAGCGCGGCCGCGAGACCGCCAAAGTGCAGCTTTCGCAGCGGTTTCAGGAGGCCGTCGATCGGGCGGCCATGCGCGCCGGCAAGGGCAGCTCGGATGCCTACCTCGCCGATTGGCAGCGCAGCGCGCCCCGACCGTGCGGCGATGACCTGCAGGCCGAGGCCAATGCGGAGGCGGCACGGCTCGAGGCGCAGTTCACCGACGAGGATCTCGAGCGGCTGATCCGCTCGAAAGGCTCGGCATCGCCGCCCTCAGGCGCACCGCCCGGTGGTGCGCCGCCCGGTGGTGCGCCCCCCGCCGAGTACTCCTGATGTACGGCGTCAGATTATGGTCCGTGCGCCATGCGCGCGGCTTGAACGCGTTCTATCGCGGTTTCGAGGGACTGCTCAAGCGCATGCATGGGGTGTTCCGCGCCATCGGTTACGAGCGCATGGAGCGCCCGGTTGCTGCGGTGGAGCGAGCCGTCAAGGGTGCGTTGTTCGATTGCCGCATGTGCGGACAGTGCGTGCTCTCCTCGACGGGGATGTCATGCCCGATGAACTGTCCGAAGACCTTGCGCAACGGCCCGTGCGGCGGGGTGCGCGACAACGGCAACTGCGAAGTGAAGCCGGATATGAAGTGCGTCTGGGTGGAGGCTTACCGCGGCAGTCAGCGCATTCCCGGCGGCACCGCGGCCATGAGCCAGGTGCAGTTCGCCGTCGACCAGCGCTTGCAAGGGCGCTCCTCGTGGCTGCGGGTGGTCCGCGAGGCGAACCCGGAGCCGCCCGCACCGGCGGCCGCGGTGGCCGCCAAGATCGAGGGCGCGCCTCGCAAGGTCGGGCCGTCATGAAATTCGAGGACGAGCCGGTTCCCGGCTACCCGCTGCCGATTCTCCCCGGCCACACCTCGCCGGGCCGCTTCGAGCGCGTGCTGCGGGCCGGCGGGTTCGCGATCACCACCGAGCTCGCGCCGCCCGATTCGGCCGACCCTGAGGACGTCTACCGGCGCGCGCGGGTATTCGACGGCTACGTCGATGCGATCAATGCCACCGACGGCAGCGGCGCGAATTGCCACATGTCGAGCGTCGCCGTATGCGCGCTGCTCACCCGGGTGGGATACGCGCCCATCATGCAGATCTCCTGCCGCGACAAGAACCGCATCGCGATCCAAGGCGACATCCTCGGCGGCGCCGCAATGGGTGTCTGCAACATGCTGTGCCTCACGGGCGACGGCGTGCAGGCCGGCGATCATCCGCAGGCCAAGCCGGTTTTCGATCTCGATTGCGTGTCGCTGCTCGACATCGCGCGCACGCTTCGCGAAGAGCATCGCTTCCAGAGCGGGCGCAAGATCACGTTCGCGCCCCGCGTATTCCTGGGGGCGGCCGAGAACCCCTCCGCATTGCCGCATGCCTGGCGCGCGCAGCGTCTCGCCAAGAAAGTCGCCGCGGGCGCCCAGTTCATCCAGACTCAGTACTGCTACGATCTGCCGCTGCTGCGGGCTTTCATGGGGCAGGTCGAGGCGCTCGGTCTTCTCGGCGACGTGTTCATCCTTGCAGGTGTGGGCCCATTGCGCTCGGCGAAGACGGCCGAATGGATGCGCAAGAATGTGCCCGGCATGCATGTGCCGGACGCGCTCATCGCCCGCCTCGCCGGTGCGCAGGATCAGGCCCGGGAGGGACGCAACATCTGCATCGAGCTGATTCAATCGATCCGCGAGATCCGCGGCATCAGCGGCGTGCATATCATGGCGTACCGGCAGGAAGAGTCGGTGGCCGAGATCGTCGACCGCTCCGGGATACTCGAGGGCCGGTCTCCGTGGTTTCCCGGGCGCGACGAGGCCCGCATCGCTTCTCAAAGGAATGCATCATGACCGATACCGTTGTCAGTTCCGCCACCAAGGAAGTCGTCATCGGCTTCAACCGGCCCTTCGTCATCATCGGCGAGCGCATCAATCCCACCGGCCGCAAGATCCTCGCGGCCGAGATGGCGAACGGCGACTTCAGCCGCGTCGAGGCGGATGCGCGCGCTCAAGTGGAAGCCGGCGCGCACATGCTCGATGTGAACGCGGGAATCCCGCTCGCGGACGAGCCGGCCATTCTCGCGAAGGCGATCCAGCTCGTGCAGTCGATCTCCGACGTGCCGCTGTCGATCGATTCCTCGATCGTGGCGGCGCTCGAGGCCGGGCTCGCGGTCTACAAGGGAAAGGCGCTGGTCAACTCGGTGACCGGTGAGGAGGAGCGCCTGGAAGTGGTGCTGCCGCTGGTGAAGAAGTACGGCGCCGCCGTCATCGCCATCTCGAACGACGAGACCGGCATCTCCGAAGACCCCGACGTGCGATTTGCGGTGGCGAAGAAGATCGTCGAGCGCGCGATGGATTACGGCATCCCGGCCAGCGATGTGGTGGTCGATCCGCTGGTGATGCCGATCGGCGCCATCAACCAGGCGGGCGTCCAGGTGATGCGCCTGGTGCGCCGTCTGCGCGAGGAGCTCAAAGTCAACACCTCCTGCGGGGCGTCGAACGTAAGCTTCGGCCTGCCGAACCGTGACGGCATCAACAGCGCGTTCCTGACCATGGCGATGGCCGCCGGTCTTACCTCCGCGATCACGAATCCGATGCACATCGAGGTGATCAAGGCGGTGATGGGCGCCGACGTCATGCTCGGGCACGATCCCGATTGCGCGCGCTGGATCCGTCGCTTCCGCGAGGCGCCGCCGCCCGCCGGAGCGGCCGCACCGGGCTCGTCCGGCGCGGCCGAGGCGCCGCGGGGCCGCCGTGAGGGTGGACATCGGCGCCGCTCCAGCGGTTAACGGCCGTAGCGCATGTCGCCCCGCGATCCTCTCGTCGTGTTCATGCCGTCCGGCAAGCGCGGGCACTTTGCCCAGGGCACACCCTTGCTGCAAGCCGCGCGCAGCCTGGGCGTGGACATCGATTCAGTCTGCGGCGGCCGCGCGCTGTGCGGACGCTGCCAGGTACTGGTCGCCGAGGGCGAGTTCGCAAAGCTCGGTGTATCGTCCTCGACCGCGAGCCTCACCGAGCTGAGCGAGCCCGAGAAGCGCTTCTCCAAGCGTGCGCCGCTCGCCCCCGGACGCCGCTTGTCGTGCTCGGCGCGCGTAGTCGCGGACGTCGTGATCGATGTACCCGCGAGCAGCCAGGTGCATCGTCAGGTCGTGCGCAAGGAAGCAGACGCACGGGCCATCGAGCTCAATCCCGTGGTTCGCCTGCATTACGTGCAGGTCAAAGAGCCGGACATGCACGATCCCTCCGGCGATCTGCGCCGGCTGTTCGAGGCGCTCGAGCGCGAGTGGGAGCTCAAGAATCTCACCTGCGATCTGGCCGTGCTGCAAGTCCTGCAAGGAGTGCTGCGGGCCGGCTCGTGGCAGGTCACGGTCGCCGTGCACGGGGAGAAGCAGATCATCGGCGTGTGGCCCGGGCTGCACGAGGCGGTGTTCGGTCTTGCGGTGGATATCGGCTCGACGACGATCGCCGCGCATCTTTGCGATTTGACGAGCGGCGAGGTCGTGGCCTCGGCGGGGACCATGAATCCTCAGATCCGCTTCGGCGAGGATCTCATGAGCCGCGTGTCCTATTCGATGATGAATCCCGGCGGCGCCGTGCTCATGACCGCCGCGGTGCGCGAGGCCCTCAACGGTCTCGCGGTGGAGGTCGCGCGCACCGCCGGCGTGACGCACGAGGATATTCTCGAGGCGACGCTCGTCGGCAACCCGATCATGCATCATCTGTTGCTCGGGATCGATCCGGTGGAGCTCGGCGGGGCGCCATTCGCGCTCGCCACGGATACTTCGCTCACGCTGCGTGCCAACGTCATCGATTTGAAGTTGCACAGGAACGCGCGAGTCTATGTCCTGCCCTGCATCGCCGGCCATGTGGGCGCCGACGCTGCCGGGATGGTGCTGTCCGAGCGTCCGGACATGGGCCCGGAATTGACGCTCCTGGTCGACGTGGGCACCAACGCCGAGATCGTGCTCGGCAACAAGGATCGGCTGCTCGCCTGCTCGAGCCCCACCGGTCCCGCGTTCGAAGGCGCGCAAATCAGCTGCGGCCAACGCGCCGCGCCCGGCGCGATCGAGCGCGTGCGCATCGATCAGCAGACGCTCGAGCCCCGCTTCAAGGTCATCGGATCGGACCTGTGGTCGGACGATTCCGGATTCGAGCAATCCATCGCCGCGATCGGCATCACCGGCGTGTGCGGGTCGGGCATCATCGAAGTCATCGCCGAGATGTATCTCGCCGGCATCATCAATCAGGACGGGGTGCTCGACGGACGTTTGGCCGCACGCTCACCGCGCATCGTCGAGAACGGGCGAACCTTCGCCTACGTGCTGCATCGAGCCGTCGCGGGAACGAACACCATCGAGATGAAGATCACGCAAAACGATGTGCGGGCGATCCAACTGGCGAAGGCGGCGCTCTATGCCGGCGTCGCACTTCTCATGGATCGGCTCGGCGTGGATCACGTCGATCGCATCCGCCTCGCAGGTGCCTTCGGCAGCCACATCGACGTCAAGTACGCGACCATACTCGGGATGCTGCCCGACTGCGATCTGACGCATGTACGCTCGGCCGGCAATGCCGCCGGCACGGGCGCCCGCATCGCGCTGCTCGATGCGACCTCGCGCGATGTCATCGAGACCCTGGTGCGGCGTATCGAGAAGGTCGAGACGGCCATCGAGCCGCGTTTTCAGCAACATTTCGTCGAGGCGATGGCGATCCCGCACAAGACTGCGCCCTACACGAATCTGCGAAAAGTGGTCGATCTGCCGGCGCCGAAGGAGTCGACCAGCCAAACCGAGACTCGCGGCCGCCGTCCGCGCCGCTCAACCAAGACCGACTGACGCGCTAATCATCGAGTCCCAAGCCCTTCAAGATCCTGGGCGCATGCTTCTCCACGCGTGCGGTGCGGGTCGACGATTGCTTCGCCCCGGCGAAATACAGCAGATAGCCTTTTTGTCTACCAGGGGTGAGCGCAAAAAAAGATTCGGCCAGGTTGGGATCGTCGTCCAAGCGCTTTTGAAACTCCTCCGGCATGTCGAATTGCGCCACGCCTTTCATCGGCACCTTGGCGCCGGATTTCTCGACTGCAACGGCGTCCCTGATGTAAGCCTTCACCGCCGGCTCGTGCTCGTTGATCTGCGCGAGGGACGCGAACCTGATTTGCCTTGCAGCCTGTACATTCTTGGTTTGTTGAACGAGCATGCGCTTGGGATCCTTGAGCAAGGCACCCTTCATGAAAAGCAAAGCGCAGTAATCCTTGAAGCCATGAATCAAAACCACGTTGCGGCCATCGAGATCGTAGCAAGCCTGGCCCCATTTCAGTTCTTCATTGAGGCCCGAGGCAAGACAGAGTCGGCGCAGCGCCGCATATTCAGCGCTCCAACGTCGTTCCTCGCCATGGACCTTGGTGACGAGGGGGTTCATTTTTCCCTTGATTCGACTTGGAGGGTGCCTGGGCGTAGATTTCATTCGTTCGCATCCCGTGTAATCGCCGGTAGCTCATCGCAGTGATGGATATGATGCCATGCCACGGGGCCAGATGATGCAGGCGGCGGTTCGGATACGTCGAGCGGCGGAGGACGACGCGTTGGCGCTCTCGGTGCTTGCCGAAAGAACCTTCCGCGATGCCTTTTCGGGCTCGAATACCCCCGCGAACATGCAGCTGCATTGCGCGAGGAGTTACGGACGGGCTTTGCAACTCGCCGAGATACGCGACTCGAATCGTGAGACCTGGGTTGCGGAGGCCGATGGCGTATTGGTCGCCTACGTTCAGCTCCGATTCGATATGGCGCCGCCGCCCATGATCTCGGGCGAACGACCGATCGAGATTCAAAGGTTCTACGTGGACGCCTCATGCCATGGAGCCGGATTGGCTCACCAGCTCATGGCACGCGTGCTGGCTCGTGCCCAGGCGGCCGGCTCCTCGGAGCTATGGCTCGGAGTGTGGGAGAAAAATCCGAGAGCCGCGGCTTTCTATCGAAAATGGGGTTTCGAGGTCGTGGGTGAGCACATCTTCAAAGTCGGCGAAGACCCTCAACGTGACCTGATCATGCGCAGCGACGTGCCACCGGTCCGAAGGAGTCTGCTGCTCATCGGCGCTTCGCGTGGGCTCGGCTACGCCATGGCCGAAGAGTTTGTGGCGCGTGATTGGAATGTCGTGGGCACCGTCCGGGGCACGGCCCGAACCGCATTGCATGAGCTTTCGCAGCGCTTGCCCGGACGAATCGAAATCGAGTCCCTGGATGTCACGATGCCCGATCAAATCGCGGCGCTGCGTTCGCGTCTCGCGGGGAGGATGTTCGAGATGCTGTTCGTCAACGCCGGGGTGACCAATAATCCCGATGAGACGATCGGTGAGGTTACGACGGAGGAGTTCGTCCGCGTCATGGTGACCAATGCGCTGAGCCCCCTGCGTGTGATCGAGACCTTGGGCGACCTCGTGGCCGCCGACGGCTCGATCGGAGTGATGTCGTCGGGTCAAGGGAGCGTCTCGAACAACACCAACGGAATGCGCGAGGTGTATCGCGGCAGCAAGGCGGCACTGAACATGTTCATGCGCAGCTTCGCGGCACGCCATTCCGCCGATGGCCGGAGCATGGTTCTGATGGCGCCGGGCTGGGTGCGCACCGAATTGGGCGGCCCGGGCGGCCGTCTGAGCGTCGAGGAAAGCGTCCCCAACGTGGTGAGCACGCTGCTGGCCACCCAGGGCAAGCCTGGACTGCACTACCTCGATTATCTCGGACGAGCGGTTCCCTGGTAGCCGCGATACGACTATAACTATCAAATCGAGGGGGAAGGCCTATGAAGTTGCCATTGGTGCACGTTGACTGGCGTACGTTGCTGTTGGTCGCCTGGGCGGCTCTGCCGGTCCGGAGCATCGCCGCGGAGGCCCCCAAGAGCGACCCCTCCTATGCGGCTCTGCAGGGCGAGTTGCTGCTCGACAATGCACGCGTCCTGGTGCAGAAATTCATTGTCGAGCCCGGTCAGTCCACCGGCCGTCACACGCACCCTGCCGATCAGCTGCTGGTGTTCATCAAGGGCGGTGTGCTCAAGACTCAGGCGACGGGACGCGCCGCACTGTGGAGAGACGGTCGGGTGGCGTGGGAGAACGCGACGGATGCGCCGGACGAGGGCAGCACCAATACCGGGGAGAGACCGATCGAGATGGATTTGGTGACTCTCAAGGCCGTGGCGCAATCCGCCGCTGCAACTCCCGCAGGCCGGCCGAAGTACCAATATCTCAACTACCCGAACATACCTGGAGAGGATCTGCTCGAGAACGAGCAGGTGATCGTGCAGCGCTTCACCGTCAAGCCCGGCGAGTGGGAAGGCGTGCATGCGCATTGCCCGGACATGCTCTTCATTCACATCAAAGGTGGTCAGTGGGCGGCGAAATCGTACAAGGAACCCGAGCATCCCTATCCTCATCCATCGCCGGATGGTGAGGCCGGCTGGATGCCCACGATCGACATCAGTGAAGGGCACCAATCGGGGAACATCGGCAAAAGCCCGATCGATCTGATTTGGGTCACGCTGAAGAAGTAGCACCGCCCGGCGCAGGAAGCGCGCGGCTTCGCGGGGGCGAGTAACGCTGCTCCTCTCACGCGGCTGCCGCGAGCAATTTCTCGTATCGCCATACATCCAGATGAAAGTGCCCCGTAGAGACCTCCAGATCCTCTGTCACCACACCGGCTCGCCGCCAGCCGCACTTCTCATAGAATCTCGCCGCACGATCGTTGCCGATCGCACATCCAAGCCACCCCACGCGCACACCGGCCTCTTTGAGCCGAGATTCCGCATCGCCAATCAGCGCGGCCGAAATCCCCGAGCCGCGCGCCTCGGAGGAAACGTAGAGTTGATACAGCTCATCGCCCCTCACGACACAAAAACCAACCGGCGCATCGGCCGGCCCAGCGACGCGCACACTGGCCAGGCAGCGTTCAAGTCTTTCCTTGAAGTTTTCCCGCGTGCGCAGCCGAGCGAGCTCCGGCGGCACGATCCGGGCGTGTGCATCCTGCCACCCGTCGTACCATATCTTGGCCAACCGGTCGATCTCCGTTGCCCGTGCTTCTCTGATACTCGTATTTACCAACCTGCACCGTCCCGGCGGCCGAGCTACATGCCAGGCAGCGTCGCAAAGGCTTTGAGTCCTTCAGGCAACAAGACCCAATCGGGTTTGTCGCGCACGAAGATGGCTATCGCCGGTCGAAACAGAGCCGGCTCGTCGAGGGAGCCTGCGTAGATCGTATGAGCGCTGTCCTTGCCGACGATGCCGCCGAATACGAGACTGCCGCAGATTGCGCAGTGATTGCGCACGGCGTCCTCGCCACGTACCGATTTGACAATCGAGCGCTTCGTCTCGCCTGTGATGCGCACCGAGCTCGCCGGAAATAGGAGAAATGGAATAAAGCCCGATCCTGATGCCTTGCGGCAATCTCTGCAGAAGCAATAGCCCTGGGACCTCGGTTCACCACGCGCTTCATATCGAACGGCACCGCAAAGACATCCGCCGATGTACTTGTTCGCGTTGCTCGAGTTGGATTCGCTCATTGCACGACCCCAAACATCGGACCCAAATCCCGCCCGTCATCTTCCCGTCCGACTTGCGGCGCATACAAGCTCGAGATCGACCCATCGAGGTACAAGGCCTCGCGACAAGCCAACTCATCGATAAAAAATCGCGCAAACAAATAAAAACTCAGCGGTGCATCGCTGATCACGAATTCGACGGTGTCAGGGGAGGGCGCACACACGCCATTTCTAACCTTGAGCGAGGTCGATTGACGGTTCATGACCGGCGAGGACGTGACGGCTCCCCGGAGCACCAGCATCGGACCCGACTGCGTAGCCACCCGTGGATGCGGTCGAGCATTCGCATACTCTTCGGTGGTGATCGCACGGGCTCCGGCGTCATCCACCAGAAATACGCCGTTCGGCGGCCGATAGAAGTTGCCGAATCCCGACCGGCGGTTGAGCGGCCTGAGTACGTGGCCGTCGACGACAAAGAGACCAAGCGGCGACAGATCCGCCTCGTACATGCCGGCGTTCATTGCGAAGGCGAGCGTCTTACCCCGGCTCGCCAACGAATCACGTAAATGCGAAAGGCGGGCGTACGGCGCACCGGCCTCGTCGCGCCAGTACAGCTGCAGCGATTCGTGGCGCAGATCCAGACGACACGTCGTGAATTGGACAGACTCAAACGTCTGAACTTTGCACTCGACGGCGCATGCAGATCCGCCTGCGAGCAGGAACAGGGCCGAGGTCAGTGACCAGCCTCGCAACGTCAGGCGGTCGTTAACGATGACACCCCTGCCCGGAGTCTGCGATGCTTGGGGCCGTTCAGATTCCATTGGCGCTCAGCTTTAGGTAATGTGCAGGTCAACATTAGCAAAAACGCCCCGAGAACATGGCCTTTTTATCGATGGACGATCCCCTGTTTTGGTCGCGCTGCCCGAAGGAACTCGAGCCGCTCCTGCATGGCGGATTAACCGGGGCATCATACTTCCTGCTCGGAGAACCAAAGGACAATCCACCCACCGTCATCGCCTTGCGCTTGGGGCCGAACGGAGTGATCACCCGCCATGCTCACAATTGCTACCGTTTTGAGGTCGTCGTGCGAGGTACGTTGGATGTCGGTGAGCGTGTCCTAAAAGCCGGCGACGTCATGATGACCGAGCCTGGGGTCGCCTACGGCCCACACACCGCGGGACCGGAAGGGTGCACCACGTTTGAAATCTTCACGAACTACAGAGCATCCCACGTAACCCTGCTCGAGGAACCGTCGGGGCTGGTGGAATGTGATCTCTCGACGGCGGAAGGGATGCAAAAGATGCAGGCACTCATGCAGCGCGACGCGAAGGACGCCTAATAACCGCCAATACGCTGCGGCCCCATGGGGGCCGCGGTCGGCCGCCGCTCTACTGACATTCGAGAACGGGGGCAGAGAGCTTTTAGGCCGGCGTGTTAAGCTGCCGCCCACGCTCCGACATTCCATACCTATAAGATCCATCTCCATCGTGACGATTCACCCGCTGGGCTTAAGGCCATTTCATCAGCACACTGCGTGGGTGCTTTGACCGAGACGGGCAAGGCGGTCTTCCTCAGCTACGCCTCCCAGGACGCCAAGGCCGCCCTGCAGCTGTGCAATGCACTGCGCGCCGCGGGCGTTGAGGTATGGTTCGATCAGAGCGAACTTCGCGGCGGCGATGCCTGGGATGCGTCGATTCGCCGCCAGATCAAAGCGTGCACCTTATTTATCCCGATCATCTCGCGCCATACGCATGCGCGCGACGAAGGGTATTTTCGGCTTGAGTGGAAGCTCGCCATTGACCGCGGTCACTTGATGGTCGCCGACCGGCCGTTCCTTCTCCCAGTCGTCATCGACGATACCTCAGACCAGGACGAGAAAGTCCCCGACCGTTTTCGCGACGTGCAGTGGACGCGCCTGCCAGGGGGCCAGCGCGCAGAGGCCTTTGTCGAGCGTGTGCGCCGATTACTGTCACCGGATCCCACAACGCCCAACGCCACGAGCGTTCGATCTTCGGTGCTGCCAACGGTATCCACGGCTGCTGCATCGACCCGATCGACGCCTCCGCCCTCCCTCTCACTCGTGCCCTGGATCGTGGGCGGTTTGTTGATCCTCGTAACGGGTTATTTCGTAGTCGATAAGTTCGCGCGGCCTGTGCACTCCGTGCCGTCAGCCGAGACGCCAGCCGGAGCCTCCGCACACGTCGAAGCGGTCAGCGATAAATCGATCGCGGTGCTGCCGTTCACCGACATGAGCGAGAACAAGGATGCGGGATTCTTTGCCGACGGCGTGCACGAGGACCTGCTCACCAACCTGGCGCTCGTGCCGGAGCTGCAGGTCATTTCCCGGACCTCGGTCATGCAGTATCGCGGCACGACCAAGACGATACGGCAGATCGGCCAGGAGCTCGGTGTGGCTTACGTGCTCGAGGGCAGTGTCCGACGCGCGGGCAACAAGATCCGCGTCACAGGACAGCTCATCAATACACACACCGACCAGCATGTCTGGGCGAAGAACTATGACCGAGACCTCACCGATCTCTTCAGCATTCAGACCGCGCTGTCCCAGGAAATCGCCACTGCGCTCTCGGCCGCCCTTTCGCCCGAGACCATGCGGCGCCTCGAGCGCCGGCCAACGAGGAACACCGCCGCCTATGATCTCTTTCTGCAGGGCAGGGCCGTCTTCAACAGCGCCCCCAGCGGCAACGCCAAGGCTCTGAGCCAGTCGGCCGACTTCTTCCGGCGCGCCGCACTGCTTGACCCCAAGTTCGCAGCTGCCTGGGGCGAGCTCGCCGTGAGCTACGCCTTTAAGGGATTCTGGAATATTGATGAGAGCGCCGAGCTCAAGGCTCAGGGCGAGGACGCAATTGCCCGGGCTGAGAGCCTGGACCCGGACAGCCCCGAAGTGATTCGGCTAGTGGGCAACTACGCCTACTATGCTCACCGCGACTATGCGAGGGCAACCGCGCAGTACATGCGATTGGCCGCCCTCCAACCCAATGACCCGACCGTCTTCTCGGCCCTTGGTCTCATTCAGCGCCGACAGGGCCGTTGGTCTGAGTCGCTTGCCAACCTGCGCAAGGCGGCGGAGCTGGACTACGGCAGTATTCCCTATCAACGCAACCTCGTGAGCATGCTGATGATCGCCCGCCGCTATCCCGAAGCCCGTGAGGTTGCGCAGCGCCTCGTTGCCCTGCGGCCGGACAACCTCGACGAACTGCTGCTCTTAGCCGACCTTGTTTACGACACAACTGATTCGCAGCAGGCGGCGCAAGCCATCCTCGCCAATTTGACTCCCGCCCAGCGCGAGGACCCCGATGTGATCTACCGCCGCAAGACCTGGGCGCGCGATGCCGGCGACCTGGCGGAATTCAAGCGCCTCGACGAGAAACAGCCCTACGAAGAAGACGGCTCCCCTATAGTCGGCGCCATCTTCGCAGGCTTGGTGTATTGGGGCGCGGGCGATCAGCCGCTGGCCCGGGCGCGGGTCGCGCCCTTTCTCGAGGAGGCCCGCAAGCAGGCGGCAAGCACGCCGGACAATTATCTCGCATGGGGTAACCTCGGCCAACTCGAACTCCTGAGCGGCCAGCCGGACGCGGCGATGGAACATTTGGCCAAGGCCACTCGCTTGCTTCCTCCCACCAGGGACGCCGTCGCTGGGCCCGGCGTCCGGTTTTGGTATTTGTCAGGCTGCGCAATGACCGGCCGCAAGGACGAAGCGTTGACCGGTCTGGCAGAATTGGTGGGCCAACCCACAGGTATCCCTCTCATCGACATCCGGACGAGCCCGGCCTTCTTGCGACTGCGTGGCGATCCACGCTTCCAGGCGATCTTGAACGAGCCAAAAAGCCGCGCGCAGCTTTTCTAGTCGCAGCCCGACCGGAAAGCTTGGGCCCGAGCTCGCGCTGCCGCAGCATGATCCGGCTAAATCCATGATGGAGAGCGGCCGTTCGCGCTATGCCGCTTCGGGTCGAGAACCTTCACCGGCGGGGACCGGGCCATATCCGCTCAGTGCTGGTCTAACACTCGCCGCCACTTAGCTGCCGTTCGCAATGTGATGGTCGGACTCGGTATGATCCAAATCCGCTGAGGTACTCAGGGTGGGAGGGGCTGTTGCACGCGAACAAACTTATCGCGGCTGTCTTGCTGGTGTTCATTACTGCGCATGGAATGACGGAAGAACATCCGTATGAGAATGGCGAGAAGCTGGGAGAAGTTCACTTCGCCACATCGTGTAACGAAGCGGCGCAGAGCGATTTTAATCGCGCGGTAGCCCTGCTTCATTCTTTCCAGTTCAGCCGTGCTATCGGAAGATTCAACGCGGTTTTGCGGGAAGACCCCACGTGCGCAATCGCTTACTGGGGAATCGCCCTGAGCGATTGGGGAAATCCTTTCGCACCCGGAATTATCGACATCAGGCTACTGCAACTTGGGCGCGAAAACGCTGAACGCGGTGAAAGACGAGGCGCAAAGACTGACCGCGAACGCTCCTATCTTGAGGCGGTCGGCAAGCTGTACGGCAACTTTGAAAACGCGCCGCAACAAGTGCGCTTGCTCGCCTATCGCGATGCCATGAGGGAGGTTGCGGCAAAATATCCGGAAGACCACGAAGCGCAGATCTTCTATGCGTCGTCGCTCGTGGTCGCAGCGGATCCCGGCGATAAGACCTACGCAGACCAGCTCAAGGCCGGAGCAATTCTCGAGAGATTATTGGCGCAGGAGCCGACGCATCCCGGTTTGGCGCATTATATTATCCACGCGTACGACGTGCCAGCGCTGGCGGGCCGGAGCCTAGTCGCGGCACGACGTTACTCGGAAATTGCCCCCGACGCGCCTCACGCGCTGCACATGCCATCGCACACATTCACGCGCTTGGGGTATTGGCAGGAGTCGATTGATAGCAATGTGGCGGCCGCAGCAGCAGCGCGGCGTCAAGGACAGACGGCCGAAGAACTGCATGCCAGCGACTATGAGACCTACGCTTACTTGCAGACGGGGCAGGACGAGGCGGCAGCGCGGATTGTGAAGTCTCTGCCGGAAATTGCATCGCGCTTCGACCCGAAGGCAATACTGATTGGCGCCGGCCCACCCGCGGCTGGCTATTTTGCACTCGCGGCAATCCCAGCGCGATATGCGTTGGAGCGCCAGGACTGGAAGCAGGCGGAGACGTTACCGCAGTCGGAGACGCCGGTTCCTTACGCAGATGCGATGACCTGGTTCGCCCGAGGAGTGGGCGCGGCACGATTGGGACACGCTGCGGCGGCAAGCGAAGCTGCTATAGCATTGAGGCAGATCCAGCAACGCCTGTCGAAGACCAACGAGGCTTACTGGTCCCTGCAGGTCGAAATTCAGGCCACTGCGGTCTCGGCATGGGCTGCGCTAGCAGCGGGTAGGCATGAGGATGCGCTGCGGCAGATGGAATCAGCAGCGAAATTGGAAGATGGGACGGAGAAAAGTGTAGTGACACCGGGGCCGTTGTCCCCAGCGCGGGAGCTGCTCGGAGAGATGTTATTGGTGATGAACAATCCTACGAAGGCATTAGTTCAATTTGAAGAGACACTGAGGAAGGAGCCGCGACGCTTCCGGTCATTGTATGGGGCGGCGCAAGCTGCGCAGCTCACCGGGCGCAACGATTTAAGTCAAAAGTACTTTGGCGAACTGCTGACAGTTTGCGCGAGCGCCGACAAGCCTGGAAGACCCGAAATCAAGGTAGCGCGTGAGGCAACGGGTCGTGAGCACTCATTCATGTTCTCACTCGACCACTAGAACAGCCGGTAGTACCTTAATTTGAATAGCGCGCGGACCTTAGTCCTATTTTCCATGTGATACGAATAACGACAGCCCCAAGAGGAATGCGCCGACCACAATGATGAGCGCCCCGGCCTGAGTGGTCCTTTCACTCCCTTCGGCTCGGGACCATGTGGAAACGCCCACCAGGGCGAGCCCGGCAACAATCAGAACTGTTCCCATAATTGGCGGTAAGTCGTTGACGCTCATTGCTTTACCTCCTCTCTACCACTACAGCGAAGTTTGCTATACCAATTCCTCAGCGTTAGCAGCGTGGGTCTTTCCTGCGTCCGGTCGGTTTGTACCGAACAAAACACAGATGCAGGCCAATAAGTTGCAGTTCCGCAGCGCTGAATTCGAGGCATTACCCTGGCATCGCGCTGGGGCGACGATCTATTGGCGCCCGACACCAGACGTTCGCGACCGCCAGCGTCGGGTCGCGACCTGCTTATGGACGCCGTCAACTCCCGCCCCTCCTTTCTGTTCTCGAAGCCGGCTTGGCCGTGGTTCCGTCGCGGCGTGCCCGTCTAGTCGGACTTGCATTGGGCGTTGATTGCGCCTGACGGCGTCTCTGGGGGACGCCGACTCAGCAGACTCTCGCTTCAAGCCGCTGTGGGTACGTGCTATACAGTTGCGTCGATGGAAAATGACCTCCTCGCTGTAGTTTGGGAGTGACCATGGCCCAATGCGCGCTTGGCAAGATGCTGGTTGGGAACATAATCGCGACGGCCGCCGCTCGAGTGCCGGACAAATTGGCGTTTTACTGTGCAGGCACCGGGCGCCGTTTCACGTTCCGAGACACCAACGAGCGCTGTAACCGACTCGCCAATGGATTGGCGCGACTCGGGCTGCAAAAGGGCGATGTGCTCGCGTTCTTATGCAGCAATCGCGCCGAGATGTCCGAAATCTATTTCGCTTTAGCCAAAACTGGCATCGTCGGTATCCCATTGAACTACCGGCTGGCGCCCGCCGAGACCGTGGAGTTGATGCGAGCCATGCGCGCCCGAGCACTCCTCTACGAGGCTCGTTTTGCGGTGTGTGCGTTACACGTCCGGGAGCACATGCCGGAGGTCCGGCACTATGTGCGCATTGGCGCATCGGAGGCGCCGCTCGGACTGGAGTACGAAGCGCTTCTCGCAGAAGCGGCCCCGGATGAACCGCAGGTCGAGGTCGACGAAGCCGACCCGTACTACTTCAATCTGACCTCGGGTACGACCGGACTGCCGAAGTCGTATGTGCTCACCCAGTTCAACAATAGCGCCATCGGGATGTTCGGCGCATTTTTCGACATGAGCCGAAAGGACGTCGTTTTGACCGTCTTTCCGGCGTTCGGCCGGGTCGGCGTGGCCTGGATCCTGACCTCGGTGATGTACGGTATTCCGAACGTGATCACGAATTTTGACCCCGCTGAAGTCCTGAGGCTCATCCAGCAGGAGCGCGTGAGTATCTTCAACGTGGTGCCGACCATGGCGGCGATGCTGCTCGCCTCGGATCGTTTGCCCGAGACGAATTTGTCGAGCCTGCGGGCGATCGTCTTTGCCGGCTCGGTGCTGCCCGCGTCCGTCCGGGAGCAGAGCATGGCAGGCCTATGTTCTGAGATTTACGAATATTACGGGATGCAGGAGACGGGTATCCTGGCCTACAGCACGCCGCAGGATCGCGCAATGCGCCTGGATTCGGTTGGGCGCGCGTCACTGTTCTCCGAGGTTAGGGTCGTGGATCCGCTTGGCCGACCGGTAGCCGTTGGCGAGATCGGGGAGATCATCGGTCGATCGCCCAACACAGTCACTTCGTACTTCCAAAGCCCAGAGAAATCTGCGGAGACTTTTCGTAGTGGATGGCTGCACACCGGGGATCTTGGCAGCTTCGATGCTGAAGGCTTTCTTTACATACGTGGGCGCAAGAAGGACATGATCATCACCGGCGGCCAGAACGTTCACGCCGCCGAGGTTGAGGAGACTCTGCTGCGGCACGAAGCGATCGCGGACTGCGCCGTGATCGGGTTGCCGGATACCCTCTGGGGCGAGGAGGTCGCGGCGGTTGTCATCGCGACGCTGGGGACGTCCATCGATACGGAATCCCTAACCGCTTTCTGTCGCGACCGACTCGCAGGATTCAAAACACCCAAGAGGTGGTTCATCCAGAATGAAGCATTACCGCGCACCGCGACTGGCAAGGTACAGAAGTTTTTGCTGGTTCAGAAATACGGACCGTCAAATCCTTAGTCCTTGACCAAAAAGATTACGAAACATCAGGACTGGACGCGCTCCGCGTCACGCTGAGCGCCAGTCACGCCATCCTTCGATGGGGAAAAATACCAAAGGACGGCAGCGACCAGCACAAGTGCGGGCACATCACCCACGAGGTGACCGCTTTCATGCTTATCACCCAAAGCCTGCACCGCCATTATCAGCGCATGGACCAGGCTCGACCAAACCGTGAACGAGATCAGGCTGCGATGGGCGCTCGGATTGTTGGCGGCACGGATCAGGAAGATGCCGAGTACGGCATAGATACCGGCGATCATCTGAAGGTAGTAAACCCCCATGCCCCCATGCCAAACCCAACCCGACGGCCAAATGAATCCCAGCGGATAGACGAAAAGAAAAATGATCCCAAAGAGTCGGAGCGCAAGTTTCAGAAATCTTTCTTTTTCAGCATTGTTCATGAGTCGTCTCCCATGTTTTTCACCGTTAGGCTCCCACACTCAAACTCGAACCGCAAGGCCGCCCGCGGCCGCTCGATACGCTTCCTAAACGGCTATGGGCATCAGTGCACGACGTATATCGGAATCGCTGCCGTAAACCGCGCATTCACATTAGATCATGTGTCGCGGCACGGATATAATTGGAACAGGCCAATCGCGGGCACTTGTGGATGAGTCGACGATGCCACCAGGAAGCAGATTCTGAAGATCGCAGGCTGTGCGTTTGCGCACCGGTGGCGTGTACCGCGTGGCAGGCCGGCATCGTGGCTCTTTCAGTAGGTGTGTTTGGTGCCGTTTTTCTCGGGGTTAGATGGGGCTGCAATCGCAGGTGGTCATGAAGACACATTTTGTGATGATGGCGCACTATAACGAGTGGGCTAATTCCCGCTTGTTTCGGGCGGCCGGGATGTTGACGGAGACGCTGTATCGCAAGGATGTCGGCGCTTATTTCAAGAGTCTCCACGGCACTCTCAATCATCTCTTGGTCTCGGATCGCATCTGGATGCGCCGTCTGACCGGAACGGGCGAGCACCCGGAAAAACTCAACGCGATATTGTTTGATGATCTTTCGCGCCTGCACGCGGCCAGAGTCCAAGAGGACAGCCGAATCATCGCGTTCGTTCAATCGCTGGACGAGCCCGCCTTCGAAGAAGAGTGGGACTACCGAACTTTGAACGGCACCCCCCAACGCCAACCACGCAGAGAAATTCTTGCGCATCTGTTCAATCATGAGACGCACCATCGGGGCCAGGCTCATGCGATTCTCACGGCGCTCGGTGTCGCGGAACCTGAACCACTGGACCTTCTCATAATGCAACGAAATCAGCGGTGACTAGCCCGGGGAATCGCCTCGACCCCGCAGCATCTTGCCGACATCGTCCATTTTTTCGTCGAGCAAATTCAACTTGCGTGCCAGGCCTTGAATATCGGAAGCGGCCCGTCGGTTGACGTCGAAATCGAGTTCGCCGCGCAGCCTGTCTTTTTTATCCTGGCGGTTTTGACTCATCATGATCACGGGCGCCTGGATTGCCGCAAGCATCGACAGGAACAGATTCAGCAAAATAAACGGATAAGGGTCCCAGGCCTTGGTGCGCAAGGCGATGTTGATAGCAGCATAAATAATCATGAGGACGCCGAACGATATGATGAAGGTCCAAGAGCCACCAAATCGCGCGACGTGATCCGCAATGCGCTCCGCGAAAGTGGCTTCGGTCTCGATGAGCTCGTTCGGGTTGCGAGTCGCTCGCATCCGGGCCAGCTCCTGCGTCGCGTGGAGTTGACGCCCGAGGGCCGTCAGTAGGTCCATCCCCGCGTTTGGCTTTTGTTGCAGCAAAACCGCGATGTCGTCACGGGAGACCTCGATACAAGAGGTGTCCTCAAGGGCGATCGCTGCGGTGTGGTGAGGGGTCTGCTCGAGCATCGAGGCAAATCCGAAGAACTCGCCCCGCGCCGGCTCATCGACGACGATCTCCTGCTGATCATCGTCCACCGCAGTGACACGCACCCTGCCGGAAAGCATCACGTACGCCCGGCCGCCCGCGTCGGCCTTTTTGTAGATGCGTTCGCGGGCCGAAAAATTCTTCAGCTCAACCTGGGCGGCGAGCACTGCGGTCTCGTCATCATCCAGTAGGGCAAAGAGAGGGACGCCTTTCAGTACTTCTGGACCACAGCTCATCGGGATCTCCCTAGCCTGTAAACGGACTCGAGGGGATATTATCAATCTAGTGAGGTCGACGGGCCGATGGCGCGATCGCGTCGGGAAAATCGATCGAGAATCCGATCTGGCCGCCGATTTGAGGTGTCGCGCCGTATTTTCCACCGAGGATTCCCAAACACAAGGAAAGACCGTCACGAATCGCGTATTGAGCTCCCAGCATGGCCTGAAGTTGGGTCTTGTCCGACCCGGCGCCGTCGGGAAATGCCTCCATATAGTTCGCTGCCCAACGTGAGCCGCGGTGTCACATCGTGCAGCAATGAAATCCCGCCTGTGTAGACTTGACCGCGTCGGGTTTGAATCCCGACGGCTCCGGTGCTGGTGTTGCCCGCGAATAGCAAGCCCAGATTGACGTTGATGCGCGTGGCCTCGGATAGCGGCTTCTGCAGAATGAAATTCAACCAATAATCGGTGAGTCCCGAGCCCAATGCCTGTTGGTGATTTCCAGTCGGGAATTCGACATAGAAGCTAACCGCGAGCGCCGGAAGCGCGGTGCCCGGCGGTGTTTCACGCAGGTTCCACTTCGCCCCCATGTCGGTGTCGCCGACGCCGCGCGACGTCTCAGCGCCGGCCGTACGATAAATCGCCAGATAGGGCGCGTCGATGTCCAACTCGAGCTTGCGCATGGGACTGTAATTCATTCGGACATTGGCCGTGTTCTGGCGTAAGTCCGGATACTGCGAGGACTGCAAGCCGTCGAACTCATCAAAGATCTCGACATGCAGCTTGTCCGGCTCAGTTACCGCCGGATCATCGGTGTAGAACGGCATTTGCGCATGCAGCGAGCCTGACTCAATGAGCATGAACAGGCACAGGCTCTCAAGCCCCCGTAAACGGGGCATCGAAAAATTCCCTTCCGTCACGGCAGATCCCCGTATTAACATCGCTTGCATCCAACGCGGCATTCCCTCGACAGGCAGACTCCCGGCCCACGGCTCCGCCCATTTGAACCGCGGGGATTTTTGGTGAACGTCACACACAGGATCAGTCCCGTCAATCCCGCAGGTGGTGCCGCACTCAATTGAATCGCGATCGGCCCCGGGAAAGCCGCCGCTCCCGCAGATTTGTAGATCCCGGGGCGATTTCGCTGTACTTTTGACGTAATGAGCACCCATGCAAGTTTTTATAAATCGGGCGCCAAGATGGCGGCTGCCATAGTTGCGGCCGTCCTGATCGCCATATGCGCTCGAGAAGCCCTGGGTCTTGCGCAAAATGAGGCGGATTTCCCGCAAGGATATGACGCCGTGACCGCAGCGCCCGACAGCCATCGAGTCATCTTCGAGAACGCGCTCGTCCGCGTCTTAGAGGTCACCATGCCGCCCGCCGGCAAAACTGAGCCCATGCACCATCATCATTGGCCCGGCTTCTTTTTAGATTGGGATACTGGCGGTAAATCGCCACACATTCGCTACCACCAACCGGGGGATATTGTCAGAGACATCCCGAGCACCGACACGCCGGCTCACCCTGGTCACTGGTTGGTACACTGGATGAAGCCCGAACCGATGCATGCAATCGAGACGGTGGAAAGCTACCATTCACCGAACGATCCGCCGTCCGTGCGTGTCGAGATAAAAGTCCCGCCCAAGTGAATATGCGGGCCACGACCAGTCTTTCACAGCCCACCGAACTGGTTGCCGTGAAGCGGCCGCTCGCGGTCTGCGGTAACCTCGACGTGTAAGTTGTGAAAGCGGACTATGCAAAGCATCAATAACAACTCAAGGGAAGGGACGATTATGAAAAAATTAGCTGCTGTAATGGCCGTTGCTGTATTTGCTTCCGGAGCGGCGAGCGCATCGGACAAGACTGACGCGATGGCGGTCGTCGTCAAGTGGGTGGATGCCTTCAACAAGGGAGACGGCAAAACTGGCTCATCCTACTGCGCCGACGCAGCGTCGATCATCGACGACTTCGCACCGCATGTATGGCAGGGGTCGGGGGCATGCGCTAGTTGGTACAAAGACTACGCGGCGTTTGCCGCAAAGGCGCAAATCACGGATGCGAGCGTTGCGCTCGGGAAGGCCCGTCACTTTGACATCGACTCAGGCTACGCATATCTGGTGACACCAACGACACTGACGTATACCAAGGCGGGTAAGCCGGTTACGGACAAGGCGCTCGTGACGATGTCCTTGAAAAAAGGTAGTTCCGGATGGCAGATCACTGGTTGGGCATGGGCGGACCAGTAGCGATACTTCTCAATTTACTGTGACCGTCCATCGAGGGTTCCGGGCCGAAAAGATTAAGTCGCGAGACTTGCTTTAACTGCCCGGAGTCCGGAAGTACTTATTCGAATTGACTGACAGTTCCATACCCTCCACTCGCCAACGCCAACGCCAACGCCAACGCCAACGCCAGCGGTGACCTCCACTCGACCGGGAGGTGACCGTCCAAGCCCCGCCGACCCGCGACGCTCGTGGATGTCGAAGGCTGCGCCAAGATCCCGCCATATCTCGCGCCGGAAGCGCGAAAGTGCACCCGATATGCAGAGGTGCGTCCCTTGCAGTAACCTGATGCGCGAAATGCCTCACCACAGCGACTTTTCTGAATACGGCCACGGATCCCGCGGGAGCCTTCCGATGGGTAAGCCCGGCGCCTTCGGCTCGGTCGCCGCATTGAACGAGAAGGGTTCGGCGTGAGCGCGACGCAAGATCCGCAATTCTCTCTTGATGCATCCCATCTCGCGCTCGCGCTGCACGGCGCGGACTTCGGCTTTTGGGAGCACGATTTGGCCCGCGATGAAATCCATTGGTACAACGACTGGTGTGCCATGCTGGACATCGATCCTTGTGTCGGGCCGGGACACTTCGCCCGATGGAGCGCCTACATTCATCCGGACGACAGGCCGGGCGAGGCGAAATACCGGTCCCTGACCCGGCCGGGGAAGGTGTACCAGGCGGAATACCGCATGCGCACAAGCGCCGGCACCTGGCGTTGGATCATGTGCCGCGGCCGGGCGACGCAGTTCGATGAAGACGGGCGCCCGTTGCGCGTAACGGGTATCGCGATCGACACCGACGCGCGCAAACGCGCCGAAATTGCGCTGCGAGAATCCGAGGAGCGCCTCGATGCGGCCGTCGGCGGCACACAGATCGGGCTCTGGGAAAGCTATGAGGACGGCACCTTCCGCTGGCTGAACGACTGGCGCATTCTCTCCGAGATCCATTTCCCCACCGGAACGAATCCCATACAGCAGTGGCGCGATCGCATTCATCCCGAAGACATCGGGCATTACGCGGCGACGGCCCAAAAGCTCTACCGCGGGGTGGCCGGTCATTGCGTGGTCGAGTACCGGTTCCGTGTCCAGGAGGGCCGCTGGCGCTGGCTGCACGAGCGCAGCAGAATCACCGAGCGCAACCCGAACGGCACCATGAAGACCATGGTCGGCGTGTGCTTCGACATCAGCGCGCGCAAGGAGATGGAGGCCGCTCTGCGCACGGCCGAACAGCGCTACCAGGTCGCGATTGACGCGGCCCGGCTGCCGGTATGCGAATGGTCGGTTGCCGACGACGTGGTCCAGGGCAATCTTCACTGGTATCGCACTCGCGGCCACGAGCTGACCAAAGCGCAAGCCGCCCAGCGCAAGGAAACTCGATTCGGCGAAATGCATCCCGAGGATGTGCCGGCGGCACAACAGGCTTGGCTGCATCACGTATCGACGGGTCAGGACCTCTTGGAACACGAGTACCGCGTCCGCACCTTCGACGGCACTTACAAATGGGTCCTCTCGCGCTCTCAGATCATCGAGCGCGACCCCGGCGGCACGCCGCTCAAGGTGACCGGCATCATCCTCGACATCGATGCTCGACGGCGCGCCGAACAGCTCCTGCGCACCCAAGCGATGATCGTGAAGACCATCGGCGAAGGAATCGTGCTCATCGACGCTGCCGGACGCATCGAATTTACGAATGCCACCTTCGATCGCATGTTCGGCCGGCAAGGCGGCAAGCTCACGGGAACCTCGATCGCCGATTTGCTGGGCTACGACAACCTCGCCGGCGAGGCGTCCGCGATCAGCCGTGTGCTCAAGCGGTTCAGAGCCCACGGTGGGCGCCGCCAAATGACATTCCAGCGCCCCGACGGTAGTCGATTCGCTGCTGAGTTGTTGTTGGAGGCGTTCGAATTTAATGGCGAGAGCAAAAATCTCGTCGTCTTGCAGGATGTCTCCGAGCGCAAGCGCCTGGAACGGGAGATTATCCAAATCGCTTATCGCGAGCGCCGCCGGCTCGGCAGCGATTTACATGATGGCATCGGTCAGGAGCTGACCGGTATCGCGCTCTTGCTACACAGCCTTGCAACACGTACGGCCGCCGTCGACAGCGAAATCTCCCGGGAGATGCGTGAAGTGATCGATTTGGTCAATCGCGCCATCCGCAGCACACGCTCGATAGCCCAAGGTCTCTCGCCCATCGCCTTGCAGCGCGGAGGCTTGGTGGAGGCATTGCGTTCGCTCGCGGCACGGGCGCGCAGCACGTACGGCATCGACGTTCGGCTTCGATTGGCGGGCCACTGGGATACGATGTTCGATGAGGCGAGCGCGACCCACTTATATCTAATCGCGCAGGAGGCGATCACCAACGCCGTGAAGCACGGCTCGGCGGGTTGTGCAACCATCCGCTTACGTACGACTCGAAACGCCGTGAGCCTGTTGATCGTCGACGATGGCGTAGGCATCCCCAAACTCAAGCCGAATCAAGATGGCATGGGTCTGCAAATCATGAAATATCGGGCCAATATGCTCGGCGGCACGTTGCAGATAAAGGCCGGACCGACCGGCGGCACGAGCGTACGCTGCGTCTATCCGCACCCACCGTTGCCTCATGAGACGTCACCATCATGAGAAAAGCTGCAAATCACGCCAATTGAGCTTGCGCGCAGAGTTGCCGTTCTCTGACCTGCGCCTGCGAGGACCGGTTCGTGCTCCGGAAGCTCGCGGATGGTTTCGGAACATCGGCGCAATATGTAATGTTCCAAAAAAAGAGATTTCAATCACAAATGCGTTATATGCTGTCACGGGATCTATCAGAACCAATAATTCATCCGTCTAGATCAAAGAAGCAAGGAAACGCTCAAATGAAGGGAAAGATCTTTGTATTGCTCGGGGCGGGTATGCTCGCAGGGCCCATTGCCGCAAGCGCAACGCCTAGCTATACGCCGGTTAATTTTCTCGGAACGATTGACGTCACCTGCGTTGGGTACGGATCAGACTGCGGAACAGGCGGCGCCGTCCCCATCTTCGGTTCCCTGTCTTCCAGCGGGGTGCTCGATTTAGGCGTCGCCGGGAACCCGACTTTATTCGCAGGCACCTTATCGAGTAATATGATCACTGGTGTCGCTACGAGCCTCGACGGCGACGTGTACGATTGGACGTTCAGCCGCACGTTTATGCCTGTCGCGAGCCCAATCGTCGGGGACTGGTCCGGAACCGGTACCCCGGTGGTGATTGGCGGCGGCAATGGTGCTACCGAGCTAGCAGCCCTCGTGATTACGGGCGCCACCAAGGCCCCCGAGATCGACGCCGCTTCCGCCGCTAGTGGCCTTGCCCTGCTCGTAGGGGGGCTGGTGGTATTACGAGGCCGTCGCGCACCACGACTGACCGCCTAGCCGTCACACCTACGTGACCCGCTTGCTTCCAGCGGCTCACGTGATCCCCAAAATCAGGGCACCTTCGGGTGCCCTTTTTGTTGTCCGGTAGCCAGGTCTAACTTGATAATCTGGCGACGGGGCTCGGCCCGGTGCATGCGACAAGTTTTGACTCTCGGACCTACTAATGCCAGCTCGTTCGGTTCTGCTATCGGTCTTCATCGTATCCTCGCTCCTCTGCAAAGACGCAATGCATCCGGTTACAGCCGCCGGTGTGCAAGCAAGCGGTTCGGCGCCGCTGCCGGAAGTGACGGTGACGGCGCCTACGCCGCCCACACCGGAAGAATTGTCCGGCGACGCCGTGCCCGACTTTATTCGTGCTCACGCAGCGCCCGCGGTGGTCAGCGGACAGCTGCCTCGTTGGGGTGGGGGAGTCGGCAGAGGTGCGGGAGTTTGTCCGATAACAGTCGGACTTTCCCCGGCCTTCAACGATTTCGTGTCGGCTCGCATCCTCGCGGTGGCCCTGACGGTCGGCGCACCCACGCAGGCGGCCCCAGGATGCAGGCACAATGTCTACGTCGTATTCGCAGTCGACCCGCAAGACACGCTAAAGCAAATGGCGAAGCAAGATCCGAGAATTTTGGGCTATCACCATTCGCAACAAACCCGGGACCTGCAAACAGCCAATCGCCCAATTCAGGGTTGGTATCTGACCTCGACGCGCGCCGCGCGCGGAGATGAGAGCATCGACGAGCCGAATCCGTTGCTGCCACTGGAGAGTAGCGTCCTCAATCAGGGGCAGCACCCGTCGGGTCTTCCCGGAAGCCACTTGAGTAACGGTATCAGCAGTGCGATCGTCAACGTAGTTATTGTTGTCGATGTGAACAAAATAGTAGGTCGACCCATTGGCGCGATAGCGGACTACGTTGCGGTACTCACGTTGACGCAAGCATTTGCCACCGTGCGATGTGGTACGTTGCCGAGCATCATGGATTTGATGCTGCCCGATTGCCACGAAAAGGAGCCACTCACGGGGGTTACGGCCGGCGATCTGGCCTTCTTGCGAGCGCTGTACAAAGCCGATTTAGAGGCACTTCTTCCGCTTGAACGAGACAGCGTGGAAAATCTAATGAGACGACAGTTCGAGGGTCATTAGGGACTGCCGGCTCTCTACATTGGGACACGCGTACCTCAGGGGGCGGCACAAGAGAGCCGCCGGCCAGGTACGCCTGCTGCGCGTCTGGAGTCAGCCGCCTTAGGAGCAGGTCAGTAGTCGGCCGAGAGCGGAAGATCGGTGCGTCGATGTCGCTTCTTTAAACCTGCCATCCGAAATATCATTGTGCCGCCACTCCGTTTGCCAGGACTCCATTCGATAATTTACGGATAAGCCGGCGGTTATATTAGAATCAGCCGCTTGCCGGCGTCAGAATTGTTGTCGGTAGAGAACGGGCAGAGGCGAGCGAGTGAAACAGAATTTTTTTCTGGCAGCTAAGTTCCGTGTGCGGCGGGCCCCAATTCAGCCAATCGCGCCACGTTCCCGTACGTTGGTGAGACTCCCTTCAGATGGCCCGCATCTGATTGCCGTGATTAACAGCCGTTGAGGTCCAGCAGGCATGGCTGACGTCTTTGTTTCATATTCTCGTAGCGACAAGGCTCGCGTTGCGCCGCTCGTGGCGGCGATCAAAGCCAACGGCTGGTCGGTCTGGTGGGACCCGGCTATTGAGGCGGGTCAGCAGTTCGACGATCAGATCGACGCCGAACTTCAGGCCGCCAACGCCGTTGTCGTCGTTTGGACAGCGACTTCCGTGGCGTCCCGCTGGGTGCGCGGCGAGGCACGCGACGCTGCGGAACGCGGCATCTTGGTCCCGGTACGATTCGACGGTGCTCGCTTGCCTATCGATGTCCGTGCCATTCAAACGACCGACCTTGACAAGTGGGGCGAGAATTCCGCCAGCGCACCGTTTCAGGATCTGGTTCGTTCGCTCGGGGCCGTCATCAAGCGCCAACGCGAGCGCCAGGCGGTAAAGTCGGCTGCCGGTGCCGCGCAAACCGTAGCCGCTATCGCCACGCCGCGCGTGTCGATTTGCGTCCTGCCCTTCGCCAATATGAGCGGCGACCAGGAGCAGGAATACTTCAGCGATGGGATCACGGAGGACATCATCACCGACCTGAGCAAGGTCTCCGCGCTGTCCGTGGTGTCACGCAACAGTGCGTTTATGTACAAGGGCAAGCACGTCGATGTCCCTAAACTCGCGCGAGATCTCAATGTCGGCCATGTGCTGGACGGAAGCGTGCGCAAAGCAGGCGGTCGTGTACGCATAACCGCCCAGCTGGTCGATGGCTCGAGCAACGAGCACGTCTGGGCGGAGCGCTACGACCGCGACTTGAACGACATTTTCGCGCTGCAGGCGGAGATTTCCGAAGCGATTGTCAAGGCACTGAAACTCAAGTTGGTGCCCGAGGAAAAAAAGGCGATCGAGCAGCGCGGTACGGAGAACGTAGAGGCCTACAACCTCTATCTCATGGCGCGACAGTCCTACGTCACCAGCCATGAAGCGGATGCCCGCCGCACCGAAACGATCATCCGCCTGTGCAGGAGAGCCATCGAAATCGATCCCAGCTACTCACGCGCCTGGGCGCTCTTGGCGATCGGCCAGATGAACCTGCGCTTCGTGAATGGCAGATCCGGCGACGATGGATTCGAGTCCGCTGAACGGGCGCTCGCGCTGGACGCCAATCTGGCCGAGGCCCACGCCGTCAAGGCCAGAATCCTGTCCCAGCATGGACGTCACGAGGAGGCAACCGACGAAATCGATGTCGCGCTGCGCCTCGATCCCGAGTCATATGAGGTGAACAGAGCCGCCGCCTATCTGAGATTCAGGCAGAAACGACTGGACGAGGCGGTTCGCTACTACGAAAAATCCATGTCACTCATGGGTACGGACCTGAACTCCGGTTCCATGCTGCTCACATGCTATACAGCCATGGGCAATTCGCAGGCGGCGTTGCGCATCGCGCAGCTCACGCTCGCCCGAACCGAAAAGACGCTGGCGCAGGATCCGAACAACGGCACGGCAATGGCCTACGGTGCCATTTCTCTGGCCAGTTTAGGTGAGGCGGAACGGGCCAAGGATTGGATCAGCCGTGCGCTGCTGATCGATCCGGACAATATGAATGCGCGATACAATTTTGCCTGCAGCCTGACGACATACCTCAAAGAGCCAGACGCGGCGCTGGAACTGCTCGAACCTGTTTTCGAAACGATGGCCATTGCTTGGTTGAACCACGCCAAAGCGGATCCAGACCTCGAGCCCATCCGTGCCGACCCGAGATACCAAGCCATGGTCGAGGCGGCAGAAACGCGCCTCGCGGCCGCCAACGATAGCGGTTCCACATCGGGAGCTTGAAGCCCTGTCTGGCCTCGGTTCGGGCTTAGCGCGGCGTCGGCGCCGTGACCCGTCGCCCGAAGCAGGAAGATCCTGTGCCGAGCGATGGGCCAAGCCCGTCGGAAGTAGGCGGCTATTTCAAGTCAAGCCGTCGGATCAGTTGAGTACCGAGGATTTCGCGCAAACTTTCGCGGTCGACGGCGGCCTTGTCTGAGACGTCCCTCGTGGCCCAAATCTTCTTCGTAAGGGGCTCGTTGCGGTCATCCAACCCATCGAGCGCGGCCATGTTCTTGTATGTAATTGTCATGTACAGATCGGGGTCTTGCGAGGAACGCGGCATGACCCTGTAGACAGCGTAATCGAGAATGATGCCGGCTTTCTTTTCATCCTCTCTGAGCTGCTTCCCGGTGGTATCAAGCCATTTCATGTACGCGTCGAACATGCCAGGCTTAGTGCGAATTGAGGTGACTGCGGTGACTGTGCCCTCGGTATAGGACTTCGCATCATCCGCCATCGCGCTCGAAAACGTGCTTAGCGATAGAATCGTCATCGCAAGAGCCGTTGAAAATCGTGATCCCATGTTGATATCCCCTGTTTTGTTTCTTGTTGATTTCGGTGAGCTTTCGCCGCGTGACGGCTACGAGTTAACGACGCGAGGCGCAGTTAACTTCGCTTCGCACGCAAATGCAAGCACATAGGAGGCTATTCCAAAAGATAATTGGCTCCAATGCTCATCTTTATGAAGGCTCGCAAGTTGATTGCTCGGAAGCGGCCGTTCGTGAAACCGCTCAAGAAGCGATTGTTGAACTCATGAGTTAGACTTTGGCCGTACTTCGGGAATGAATACGCCATGAACCTCGTGCTCCACGCCCCGACATCGATGCAAGTCGAATCCGTTGCCACTCCCGATCGCGGCGGCGACCACGGCCGGCGGGCCTTCCGCTGACCAAGCAGCGGGAATTCTCGCCGCCGCTCGCTTTGCGCAACGGTCAGGTGCAAACGATGATCGGTAACCTGCCATTCGTACAATGGCTCACCCGCCGACGAGGTTTGGCGCTCCTTGCCAACGCGCGGGAATGGCTGCTCGATTGCGGCGACGGTGTCCGCTTGCAGGGATTTCTGAGTCTGACTAGGGGAAATGGCCGGGCGAAAGAGACGACTGTTGACCCGGCAGAGGGTCGGATTGCGCTGATTTTGCACGGCTGGGAAGGCAGCGCCGAGTCTTGCTATGTGGTGTCTCTCGGCGCCCAGCTGCTCGCAAATGGGTTCGACGTGCTGAGGCTCAATCTGCGTGATCACGGCGAGACCCACCACCTCAACCGCGAGATATTCCATTCCTGCCGACTGACGGAGGTCGTCGGCGCTACGCGGGCAGTCGCGGAGCGCTTTCCCAATGCGCAGATCTTCCTGGCAGGCTTTTCACTCGGGGGAAACTTTGTGCTTCGAGTGTCCGCCGACGCCGGTGCTCCCGCAGCAATTGTCGGCGCAGTCGCAATATCCCCGGTGCTCGATCCGACCGTCACGCTCGAGGCGCTGGAGAGCGGTTGGTCTCTGTACCGTCGATACTTCGTGCGACGCTGGTCCCGTTCGTTGCGTCGCAAGCGGCGCGCATGGCCCGACCTGCCTGACTTCGAGTCGCTGCTGCGCACCCAGGATCTACGATCGATGACCGAAGGACTGGTGCGCGAGTACACCGATTTCGCGAGCCTCGAGACCTACCTCGATGGCTACGCGATCACCGGGTCGCGGCTCTCAACCTTGCGGTTTCCAGCGGCGATACTGCTCGCGGAGGACGATCCGATGGTCCCGGCCGCTGACCTCGCGCGTCTGGCGCGGTCGCCGCTGTTAACTGTGCTGCGCACCCGACGCGGCGGCCATTGTGGTTTCATGGAGCAACTCAATGGGCCAAGTTTCGCTGACCAGTTCGTGGTCGCACAGTTCGAGCGGTTTGCAAAGGGCGCGGCATCGGTCTCGCCCAATCACGAGTATTCCCCGACCGGGGCATCGAGGCCGCCCACGCGGGCGTGAGCCGATGCACATCTAGTCTCGAGACCACCGCTGGCGAAGGGCTGAGGCGGGTCGAGAGTGCAAATTGGCGGTCGATGGGCGTTACCATGGTTGGGCCTCGGCCGGGTCGAGCCGCTGGCGCGAGATACCGTCGTCGACGGGCTCGTCGCGACCCGTTCCGGTCTCTCGTCACCGTCTGCTTCCGGGAGTGCTAACTACGGCTGATCGACCACCAATTCGTACGCGATCAATGCTGTTGACCCGTCGGCAAACAGTCTTGGCCGACACCGCACACGCATGCCAGGGGCAAATTGCCAATCCTCCCCAGCAGGTATGATGCCAAGAATTTCAAAGACACCCTCGCTGTGTTGTTTGGCATTCGCGGGTCGCCAACAATCGATGCCTTCGTTCAATAACGATATGAAGATCTTTGTTGTACTCACATTGCTCTCAAACCATGAAGGTATACGGGACAGTCAAGGGTTTTTAATTGGTCGGTCTCAACCGGCACGTACTCTATGTACCGGATCTCTTGTGGGAAGCATTTGAGATTGATGAATCCGTGAGTCGCTAACTCGGTAAGTTTTGTAAATGGTCGACTATTGGGATCAAAGGTTAGAGTCATTGTAGCTGGCAGACCTTGATCGGACGCTTGGTACAGGCTTAATTTGACCTGATTGGCCGAGACCCGCACCGCTTTTAACCTTCGCGGTGAAGTGGTTGACCAAACGTCCACGCGCGGGAAAAAGCTTAGCTGTTGGTCTTTAGCGTTGGAGCATTCGTTGAGCGTGATGCGTTGTAGTTCGATAAAGGTGTCGCCGCCCCAGACTTGGAAAAGGTAAATTCCCTTTGACAAGTCTTTGTCGTCCGCAGCCGCGGCAGCAAACTGCAAGTTCCAAATGAAGAAATGATCCGTGCCTTTAGCCTGACCGTGCGACGCGCCTAGGACGAAAGAGGCAAAAAGCAGCGTTAGCCCGACGATTGCCCGTGACCTAGTCATTAACTACCGAATTTTTAGACAGAGACGTCGTAATAACAATGTGGCACATGCGCTTAGCTTATCCTAGGCCGCGAGAGGCCGCGAAACGGGCGGCTAATCCAGTCCCTTGAACTTCGGGTAATGGCCGACGGCCGTCCCACGGATGAGGATCACTGGCGAACTCACCCTATCGACCCACTGCGGCCGTCCATGTCCGTCCGCTTCGGTGCAACTGAAGAACTCGGGTGCGACTATTGGTCACCTCGGCTTTTTAGGAGCGGTTTCGAGAACCCGTACCAAAGCAGCGCCGCCCCAATCCCCACAAAGACTGAACACAAAAGCGTCATCCGAACACCTTGACCCAAAGTTAAAGTGCCTTCGGATCTCATTGTTAGTATGGCCCACAACGATAGGGGCGTAGCGCCAAGCAGTTGAAAGAAGATCAGATGGCCTTTGAGTGACAAGGTACACCATCTGAAAAAGCTATTTCGCAGCACCTTGGCCTCCAGAGAGCTTGACCAAACGTACGGGCGCTATCGACCCTCCGCCGACCTTGGCGACTGGCGGCTTTGCGGCATCAGACTCGCGAATCGCACTTATCCCACTATCAATCCCAACATACGGTAAGCACTTTATGTCCTGCCCGAGGCTTCGGCGTGGTCGGATGTTCGCCGTAGGGCCATCCCTCGAAAATTCCGTCCGTCATAAGAGTATTGACCCATGTCTCCGCCTCGACTACAGAGCTGCTGCTAAATATGTGAACATTCTCCGCGGCTGGCCAACCTCCAAATCTCTCGGCGTCCGCCCAATCAAAATGAAGGCCTACGAGGACAGCGCTCACATCAGGTCGCGCACGAATTGCCGAAAACACTCGATACATCTCCGAAATTGTCGGTCTGCCGTCGCCCCACGCATTTGGCGCGATGCTTTCTTCATCAGTGTTTCCAACAAAGTATTCATCGAGTTCGACGACTAGGGGTGCTTCCGAGCTGACTTCCTGCAAATCTTTGAGCTTGCGTAGAAGTGCTTCACGGCGGTCGGAGTTCTCCAGTTCATTTGAGGCAGCCATCGAGTCTCTCCCCGTATTTTCTTGGCATGGGTCAGAGGTGGGGTGGTTTGCTCCGCAAAATCTGGCCATCGGCCTGGTTAGCCTATCGCAAGCCGCGAACGGCTGCTTAGTCGCGATCATTTCAGAGTGGCCACCGACGGCCATTGGCCGCCTGCTGCCGAACCGGGGTGTCTTTTCAGTACCCATCATTCTCGGTAATTCTCGAGCTCAAAATGGCCAGAAGGGAAGCCGCCTGAGCACGTATTGGAGTCCAAGCAGGGTGCATCATGTTTCTGACGTTTGGCAAATGTCCCTCCGCGAACGTGAGCGCCGAATCGGGCACGCCAGCAACGGCAGAAGCCAGAGTCGCAATAGCCACCTCCTCCGACTCATTCAGCTTTCCTTTTCCTATGACGTATCGCCCCGAAAGAATCTCGTATTGAAGTTCTTGCGCGACGTTGAAATTTCCCTCCGCTTCGCATTGCGGCTCTGGGTCCACCGCGAGAACCCTAAGAGCCTTTATGAAGTAGAAGAATATGTTTTGATACTTCTCTTCGGCATCCATAGCTGAGCGTCTTGTGGGGCGTGATCCGTATTGTGGAGTTTACCGCGTGCCGCGAGCGACCGCTCCAGGGCAGCCATTTCGGCATAGCCGATGCCCGGTCATGGCCGGGAGACGCTGATCAGTCACCGATAAATTTCACGTACATGTGAATACCTCTTGAGGCTGACACAAGGCGACACACTTCTTGAATGTGGGACCTGATCTCGGGGTTTGCCTGAAAGTGCGAAGTGCGCTCAAGTTCTGACAAAAGAACCGGTAACTGAGCTTGATTGAATATCGTGAGGCCATATGCGTCGACGAAGCGAAGGCAGACACTTCCTTCCATGTTCAGCCACTCACCACTAGTGACCAGCTTCGCGAGGTAGTTCCGCACGTCGCCGATCACACGTAGTTCGACTTGATTTTCGTCAACAAGGGCTACATCGATTCCCAAGAATGGACCCGCTTTGAATGTTCATCACGGCTTTCCGGCTGCGTACGGCATACCGAATGTCGGCTTCCGGGTCAAGAAGAACAAGGCGGGAAGGACCGGAAGTGGCCGGGAGCTGCTATTTCCCGTCGAACTGCCGCCGATCTTGCTGCTACGTCGTCTCGCGACCCGTAGAAAGCTGACCCATGTTTGGGCTGCCTGACCGATCCAAGCGCCAACGGCATCCCGTGTCGTAAGTCACCCGTCAAAAGAGAAGGGCATCGGCGTTGGCAATGTTCTCGGCCGCGTGACGATGCAATTCCCCGTCGACGAACATTGCACGATGATCGCAGCAGCCGTCCAATGTGACGTTAACGGAATACCGCAGGGGTCGCACCGCCTAAGCGGATCGCCCACGGGGCAGACGGGCAAGTTGGCTAAGATCGACATTGAATTTCCCGGAAGCGGCCGATCATCGATAAGCTTCATGTCGTGTTGTCACCGCGAACCCAGACAATCCGGAGGGCAAAGCGATTTCAATGAAGCAGTGGGTGAACGGAGTCTGCGAAGCAAACGGAATCAACATCCACTACCTGAGAACGGGAGGGTCCAAGCCTCCATTGCTGCTGCTTCACGGATTGACCGCAAGCGGAGCCTGCTGGATTCCTTTGGCCCGCACGCTCGAAGACGAATACGATGTAGTGATGCCGGACGCCAGAGGTCACGGGCATTCGAGTGCGCCGCCCGGTGGATACCGATACGGGAATTACGCAAGCGATGTCCTTGGACTCATCCACGGGCTTGGGCTCGATGCTCCGGTTCTGCTGGGTCATTCGATGGGAGGTATGACGGCTGCCGTGGTCGCGAGTCACTCGCCTCACGCGTTCGTGGCATCATCTTGGCGGACCCCACCTTATTGTGTCCTCGACGCCAACGTGAAGTGTACGAGAGCGACGTCGTCGAGCAACACCGCCGACTTCTCGGCTTGGATAAGGCGGATGCGCTGGCGCAGGCGCGTGTCCGGCACCCGCATCGCCGGCCGGAGTTCGTCGAGCTCGTAACCGAGGCGAGGCTGCAAACCGCCATAGGCGCGTTTGATGTGCTTATGCCGCCCAACCCGGAGTATCACCAGGTAGTGAGCGGTATTCGCGCTCCGATTCTCCTTATTCTCGGGGACAACGGCGTTGTTTCCCTTGAAAACGCACAGGAGCTGCAGAATCTCAACCAGCACCTTCGCGTCGAACAGATAAAAGACGCGGGCCATGGGATCCCCTACGACCAACCAGAGCGTTTTGAGGGGCTGGTCAGGTCGTTCAGGCCTCGGCGATTGCCGCAACGGAAATTTTCAAACCGGGGATGCGCGCCGGTAGCTTGGCCCCTTGACGAGCGGGCGGATCCGAGGGAAACCATTTCAGCCACTCTTCATTCATGCCCGCAAAGTCCTCCTCATCCGCGAGCACAACGGTGACGCTGACGATCTTGTCCAACGAGCTGCCGGCTTCCTCGAGAATGGCTTCTATGTTGGTCAAGCACTGCGCCGTTTGCTCTTGCACGGTCGTTCCCTTGATGGCACCCGTGTTGGGATCTGTGGGAGCAGTACCTGATACGAAGACGAGCCCCGCGGCTTTGACGGCCTGACTGTACGTGGGTGGCGGCTTGGCGGCCTTTGTCGATAAGACAATTTGGCGGGTCATTGGCTTCTCTTCCAGGGCGAATCATTTTTTGAGGGGGATCTCAGAAGCGCCAAGCCTAATCGACCCCGGAGCCACGTAGCAATCATTCCTCAGAGCCCGCAGCCGAAAGACAAGTCGGACGCCAAAGCGAGGCCGCGGGGCGAGACAAGATGAGGCTTACTTTGACAGTCTGTACGGTACCGGAGATGATTTGATGCGAGCACCTCCAAATAACAACCCATCGGGCAGATTTGCATTCCGTGAGGTACCCATGTCGCAACTTTTTTTCGTGCGCGCTGCCGCGGGCTTCTCGCTGGTTGCATTTTCCTTGTCCGCCTTGGCACAACCTCCGGCCACTTTGGCGGCCTCCAGGCAGTCTCGCATCGAAGCCATCGTCCGAAGCGAACTCAAGACTACCGGGGTTCCAAGCGCATCCATAGCCATCGTCGAGGATTCGAAAGTTGTCTACCGTAACGCATTTGGTCGCGGCCAGATCTCTCCAGACCGCGCCGCCGATAGTGCGATGCGTTACGGTATCGGGTCGATCAGCAAGGAGTTTCTCGCAACTGCGCTGCTGATGCTCCAGTCCGAGGGGCGCATCCGCTTGGACGACAAGGTCTCCCAATACATCCCGAATCTCGGAGCGGCAGGTCAAGCGACGGTAAGGCAACTGTTGCAGCACATGGCGGGCATCCGCGATTATTGGCCGCAAGACTATGTGTTCGCCGAGATGCGTAACCCGATCAGTCCGGGGGCAATATTGGATCGCTGGGCACGGCAATCGGTTGACTTCGCGCCCGGCGATCGTTGGCAATACAGCAACACAGGCTATGTCTTGGCCGGCGTCATCCTCGAGAAGGTCAGCGGTCAACCGCTGTTTGAGTTCCTAAAGCAGCGAATTTTCGCGCCGCTGAAGATGACAACGGTTGTCGACAATGACAACGGGGGAATGGGCAGGGACGATGCCAACGGATACACCGCGATCGGGCTAGGCCCGCTGCAGCCGGCGCTGCCGGTCGGCCCGGGCTGGCTGTTTGCCGCCGGCGAATTGGCGATGACTGCCGAAGACCTCGCCCGGTGGGATATCTCGATCATCAACCAGAATCTGATGCCCGCAGATGCTTACCACGCGTTGGAGCAGGAGGCGTTGCTCAATAATGGCGCGGGAACGCGTTACGCGCTCGGGCTGGAAGTCAGGCTCAAGTCCGAGCGCCGCGTCCTTGCCCATGACGGCGGCGTCTCCGGCTTCGTTACACAAAACGTCATCTACCCAGACGCACACGCGGCCATCGTGGTGTTTACGAACTCCGATACGGCCAATTCGGCTTCGGCAATCGCCGACAAGATCGAAGATGTGCTTTTCGTCGCCGAGTCGCCCGACGACGCCCCAAAAACCGCGCTCGCGAGGAAGATATTTTCGGACTTGCGGCTCGGCAGGATGGACCGAACGCTGTTCAGCGACAACTGGAACGAATACTTCACAGCGAAGGCCGTGGCGGACAGCTCGCGGAGCCTCTCGGCGCTCGGCCGGCTCAAGTCGTTCGAACTGACGCGCGCGGGGACACGGGGAGGCATGGACGAAAGAATCTATAGAGTCCAATTGACGAAAAAAGCATTCGATCTCGTCGTACGACAATGGCCGGACGGCAAATTCGAGCAGTTCATGCTGCTGCCGACTTAAGATTGCGGCGCCGGCGCCTCGGGCAGTCGTGAGGCGATCCCCGGGCGGCGCACGCGCCGCCCGGTTCACGCGGCATGATCAGAACGGATTGAACAGAAACTTCGCGAAGTTCGCGACGTCGAGCGTTCCCAAGCCCGCCGCCGGGCTGTAGCCATTGCGCCCGTGGTAGAACCAGTTATCGCCGTAAGCGATCGGTTTCAGGGCTGCCGCGCGGCGTTGATATTGAGCCAGGTACAGGAGCGGGTTCAGCAAGCCGAGCCGGCCGTGCACGTATTGGCCATAGAGAGCCGATACTCCATTCAACTGCGGCGCGACGAAGCTCGTCCCACCCCAGAACGGCTCCTCGCCGTAGCCGGTTGCGCTCGAGGTATAGAAAACGAGGTAGCCTGTCTCGGGGTCCGCGTTAAACGATACATCCGGAACGTTTCGCCCAGGGAAAAACGCCGGCAGCGCGAAATACCCGCCGATACCGTCATCCGCCACGATGCCCGAGCCCGCCTGAAATACCTGGCCCGGTTGGCTCAGCTGAACGCCGGAGGTGCCGAACTGGTACCACGGCTGCAAGAACGCGACGCTGACGCCGCCGCCACTGCCGCCCGGGAAAATCCCGCAGCCAATCGGTGTCAGGCCAATCGCGCTGCAGAATCCAGTCAAGTAATCCCATCCCCAGACTTGCTCATGCGCGATGTTGACGTCGTAATAAGGCGGCGTGCATGGGGAATTCAGGCAGTACTCCTGCAGACCCGGGAGCGTCGTGCCGCCGGCCGAGGTAATGGCCGGATCGCTCCCCGGATAACCTACGCTGAGCGTGAGGCTGCAGCTGTCAGGCTGCGACGGATCGTAGGGACCATAGCATCCAAGATCGTTATTGGCCTCGTACGCGCCGCCGTCTCCCTGCGCGGTGAACACCGTCTGACCTTGGATTGCTGCGCGCACCAGCAGCTCGTGCACCGCCTCGGTGCTGCTCACGGTTTTGCCGGTCGAGGGATCGGTCACCGGAGCGTTCTCGAGGTTATCGAACCACTCCCAACCGCCCCAACTGATCGAGAGGGTCTCGACCTTGTTGGCGTCGATCGCGGCTGCGAACACATCGACGAAGCTCTGATTGGTGTTGGGCGCAAGATAGGCGATGATTTTCGCACCGGGCGCTATCCCACCCGACTGCTCGATATCGAGCGTCGTCTCGAGCGAACCGGAGTCATCGCTGGGCGCGCCGGGGCCGCCGTCCACGTACACGATCTCGAGCCGATTCGGATCGACCGCGAGCCCGAGGGAGCTCCAATAAGCGAATACATCGCTCGGGGTCAGGTTCGCGAGCGACATGATGCCCAAGGTGCGACCGCGTCCCGTCACACCGCGCTGATAGAGTGGCCCGACGTCGTAGAGATTGGCGAAATCGGTCACCGTCAGATAGCCGAAAGGACTCAAGGTGCTCGAGCCGCCGGCCAACGGGCGCGCGGCCTGCTTGTACTTCGCGCGGCTGCTCAGCGGACGGAAGTTAGGCCGGCTGTCGAGCCCGACTACACCCGCAACCAAGCTTGTAATCTCGGCAGGCACCGTCGCCCGGCTCAGGGGCGCGTGATAGGTGTAGCCCGCGACGGCGCCGCGCGAGGGTACCGAGTAGCTGTGCAGGCTCACCGCGAAGGCGTGCTCCACGTTCGCCGGAAGTCCCGTCGCGCGCAGCGTCGTGGCGGTCGTCTGAGTAACCGTCAAACCGTACTTGGACAGCGCCCCCACCACTTTCGCGACATCGCTCTTCGAGGGCGCAAAGCGCGCAACGAATTGCTCCGCGGTCAGGAACTGATGGTATTGAGAATCGCCCGGCGTGTTGAGCGATGCAAGCAGCGACTCAGCAGCATCGAGGTCGGACAGCCTGAGAGCCACGGTGACCGAGATCGGCGTCGAGGCCGAGAGCGCCGTGAGTGCGCCTATGTCGACCGCTTTCGGGGTCTGCGCCGACGGGTAGGGTGCGGCGCGCGCCGCGGTTTCAGCCATCGCACTCGGAAGCATTCCGAGCGCCAATAAACAACCCAAAAATTGAGCCTTGATGCTCATGGATGCATCCCCTTTGATTCTTATCGACTGGTTGAAGAGACGTCGACTCGGCGGCCGCCGCGGAAGCGGTCGCGAGTTGTGTGAGACTGTTCATACACTGTGCCTACTGAGAGTGTCAAATCATGCGCGCTCAAGGCCGCCCGTTATGTCAATTAAATGAATTGCCAACTTCCCTCCCATCCCCGAACATAACTGAAAAGAGCCGAAGGAAATGGCATTTGCTTACCATGCACTCGGCGAGAGGGTGCATGCGAAGGATGGGCTCGCTGAGCGCAGGTAGATAGATGGCGAACATCATATTGGTTCACGGGGCGATGCATGGCGCGTGGTGTTGGGGGCGGGTCGCGCCATTGCTGAGCGCGCTGGGACATTCGGTGCGGGCGATCGATCTTCCCGGATTGGGGGACGATGATACGCCGGCTGATTCGGTGACGGCTGATGACTGGGCGATCGCGGTGGCCGATGCCGCACGCGCGATGGATCGCCCGGCGGTGCTGGTGGGACACAGTTTGGGGGGGACGGCGATTTCGCAGGGTGCGGAGAGAGCCCCGGAGCACGTGCGCGGATTGATCTACTTGAGCGCCATCTTGATCGGGGCGGGCGAGACGGTCATGAGTGCCTGCCCTGAGCTCATGGAGATTGCCGAGCGGGCGGCCCGCCAGTTTCCCGACGACCCCGCTGCGTTGGCGGTGCAGTTGTTCTATGGGAGCACCGACCCCGACGTGGCAGCGGCGGCAGTTGCCCGCTTGCGGCCTCAGCCAAGCGCCGTGCTCACGCACCCGTTGCAGGTGACCGCCGAGCGCTTCGGCCGCCTGCCCAGGGCCTACATCGAGTGCGCGGATGATGCCGTGGTTCCTCTCGAAGTGCAGCGAAAGATGCAAGCGCGATTACCCTGTGATCCGGTGATCACCATGGCGGGCGATCACTCGCCATTTCTCTCGGCACCGGGACTGCTGGCAGCTCATCTCGATGCGCTCGCGCGAGCGTTCGACGAGGCGCGCGCTATTCGTTGACACCCTCGTCATTTTGCTTCTCAATAGCGACGCTCTTTTTTGCAGGGGACGCAATAATATGAAGATGGCGAGCGTGGGATCGGCCTTCTGTGGGTTGGCATTGAGCGCGCTGTTTCCGTGGTCCGCACCGCATGCGGCAGCCGCCAATCCGTGCACCGACAATCAGCCGGCGACGCCCGCCTCGAGCGAAGCGTACACGCGGCTTCCCATATTGATTGTCGTCCACCGCGCGCGGCCGCCTGCAGACCGGAAACGATCTCGCGGCGTTGGGTAGACCTCACAAAGCGAGCGATGAGTGGACGGCGATCGTGCAGGGCCTCTCGCGGCCGAATGAGATCGATCAGCCCGATCTGTTGATGATTCTGAGAGCCGCCGACGAACGGCTCGGACGCTCGCGGGACGCCTCCATCATCGCAGGGCGACTGACCGCGCTCACCCGTTAGCGAGGCTTCCTTCGGCGCCAGCCCTAGACGTTCGAGTCCGGAAAGGCGGCCTTGCGCTTCGCCATGTATTCGAGGAGCGCCTCGTCGAGCGCGGGATCCATGGGCGGCGGCACATACTCGGACAGCAGCTTCTTCCACATTCCATTGGCGCGCTTGGACATGTTGGTCGCGCCCTCGGCTTCCCATTGCTCGTAACTGTTGTTGTCGGCGAGCGGCGAGCGATAAAAGGCATTCTCGAAATTGGCCTGCGTGTGCGCGCAGCCGAGGAAATGCTTGCCCGGCCCGACTTCGCGCATGGCATCGATTGCCTGGCCGTTTGGGGACAGGTCGATGCCCGCGAGAAGCGTGTGCATCATGCCGGCCTGGTCCGTATCCATGACGAACTTCTCGTATCCCATGGTGAGGCCTCCCTCCAGCCAGCCGGCGGTATGCAGGACGAAGTTCACGCCCGCAAGGCACGTCGGCAAGAGCGTGTTGGCCGACTCGAACGCCGCCTGCGCATCCGGTATTTTCGACGCGCAAAGGCTGCCACCCGAGCGGAATGGAATGCCCAGGCGCCGAGCGAGTGCCGCCATCGCATAGAGCACCAGCGCCGGCTCCGGCGTCCCGAAGGTGGGCGCGCCCGACTGCATCGAGATGGAAGAGGCAAAGCTGCCGAGTACGACCGGCGCGCCCGGATTCACGAGTTGCACGAACGCGAGGCCGGCCAGCGCCTCGGCGAGCGTCTGCGCGACCGTGCCTGCCACCGTGACGGGCGACATGGCCCCGGCCAGGATAAACGGCGTGATGATGAGCGCCTGGTTGGCGCGCGCGTAGACCTTGGCGGCACCGAGCATGGTTGCGTCATAGGTCATCGGCGAATTGACGTTGATCAGATTGATGATGGTCGTCTTGGGTCGGCCCGTGGCCGGGTCCTGAAGCTCCGGACCAAATACGATGTTCGCCATCGCCACCGAATCGGCTGCCCGTTCAGGGGCGGTCACCGATCCCATGAAAGCCTTGTCGCTGTACTTGAGGTGGCTGTACACCATGTCGAGGTGGCGCTTGTTCACCGGAAGGTCGACGGGCTCGCAAATGGTGCCGCCCGAATGGTGCAGCGAGGTGGAGAGATAGGCGAGCTTCACGAAGTTGCGAAAATCCTCGATGCGCGCATACCGGCGCCCCTCGTCGAGATTGCGCACGAAGGGCGAGCCGTAAGCCGGGGCGAACACCGTGTTCTGCCCGCCGATTACGACGCTGCGCGCGGGATTCCGGGCATGCTGCGTGAACTGGCGCGGCGCGGTCTTTTGAATCAGCGAGCGGCACATGCCGCGGGCAAAATGCACGCGCTCGCCTTGCACATCGGCGCCGGCGGCCTTCCAGATCTCGAGTGCTTCGGGATCTTCGCGGAAGTCGATCCCGATCTCCTCGAGAATGGTATCGGCGTTGTGCTCCATGAGCGCGAGGCCTTCCTCGCTCAACACCTCGTAGTAGGGAATCTTGCGCGTGATGTATGGGATGGACGAGGCGGCGCGTGCGGCGCGCGAGGCTCGTTTCGCATCTCGGCCGCTGGGGCGCCGAGCGGGACTGGTTGTCGTTTGTGGCTCTTCCATCGTCGCTCCCCAGGGTCCCGCGGTGTCGTTCTAATCGCTCAGTATGGTCACAGCAGTCGCCCAGGGCTGATCAATTTGCGTCATGGACTTGTCTTGGCGCGCCATTTCCTGCGCCAGGAATTCAAAGCGCGGTGAGCCAGGGGTGGCGGGGATACAGTCGCTCCAGACAGGCGCGCAGCCAGCGGGCTGCCGAACCCCCAAGGAGCGCGCAGGCTCGCTCGAAATCCGCCTGGTCCCGGGCGCGCAAGTCCCGGGCCTTGTAAAGGAGCTGGATCTCCGGTGCGAGGTAAGGCGTGCCGTCCCTGGTCCGCCGGATCGCGCCTGCGAACGGCCTGCGAATGGAAGGACCTCGCCGAAACACCCACTCTTCGTTCCCCCGCTCGTCGGTCCCCGACTCATCGAGCATGAGCTCGAGCACCCACTCCCGCTCGTTCACCGGGCGTCCCCACAAGGAATTCACTTCCGGTCTCGGTTGCTCGCCGCGCGCGATTCGGTGAAGCATCCCCTGGTGCGCCTCGAAAAACTCCCAGCTTCGAAGGGTTTCCATGACCGGCACGGCGTCGACCCGCCGTACGCCCACATCGAGATCCTGATGCGTCCGAGTTTCGCATCCCAAGAACAGGTCGATCGCCCATCCGCCGGCAATCCACCAGGGCGCCTGGACGGCATTCAGGATCTCGCCCGCGTCCGTTGGGGTTGCAGGTCGCCAGGAGCCGGTGGCGGAAGCGGAAGGGGGCGGCATGTTCTCGAATACGTCCTCGCGCTCGGTAGGATAGCGGCTTCCGGGCAACCCAACGCGCCGTCCGGTCGTGGCTTAGAAGCGCAAAAGAAAGGCGCCGGCAAACAAGCGGCCCACGGAAAACCAGGAGTAATGTGCGCCGCGGAAGACCGGCCGGTTTTGGAGCGATGCCGGCGCTCGCAAGCCTCACGACCGAGTTTGATGATGAGCGACAAGCCGCCGCTTAAGCCCAGGGTTCAAAAGTTCGCCGCACCCCAAGAGTATCAGCAGCCCGCCTCGTCGGCTGCGATCCTCGCGCCTTGGTCGCTGCAGCTCATCGCCCATGCACGGCAGGTCAATGCCGACGGACAGCATTCGTTTGCGGTGGTGCTCTCGCATGCGGCGTGTGAATTGGCCATGGAGGATGCGCTCAGACGGCTCCTGAACCACAAAGGCCTCGCCGATGATATTGCGCAGCCCGTCTTACGGATGTTTACGGCGACAGGCCTCGCCGACAAGAGCATTCGCCAGTTGTTCGCGGGAATGACATCCCGGGATCCCAGAGAGCAAAAGTGGTGGAGGGACTGGGAAGCCAGCCGGAACCTTCGTCAAAAGATTGCGCACCGCGGCCTCGCGGTCACGGCCGCGCAGGCTCTCGATGCGCTGTCGCTTTCCGAGTCCTATGTGCGGTACATCGCGACCACGGTGGCAAAGGTGGTCGACACCCCCCACCGGCCGGACCCAAGGCCGCAATGACCCGCCAGCCTATCGACCCCTAGGTCACTCGAGGTCTGAGAGGGGAGGTTGGCGCGATCGCCGGCCGATGCCGGACTGCATGTCGGCCATGAAGAAATTCGCCCGCGACGCCATGGCGCGAGTCTGTCTGACCCGGCGTGCGGGCACCGCCCCGACCGCAGTATCGATGTGTGAGGTCATTCGTACGCCCGAGCTCGTCAATTCATTTGCCGTTGGCTGCGTCCAACTCGCGCTTGAGCTCTTCGGCCCAGCCCTTGAGCATCGCCTCCGCCGCCCTGCGATTCGACACGGACGTGGACCACTGCATCGTCGAGGACTCACTGCGCTGTTTGTCGAGGACCACCGCCAATAGTGTGCCCGTGACCGCATCATTGACCTGTAGAATGAGGCTCGCCGATCCGGCGTTCATGGTGTAGGTTCTGGATCGTCCGGCCGTTGGGACATCCGGCGCGTTGATGAAGACGTCGACGATGTTCGGCGTGACAATGAGCACACCATCGCCGGCTTCGGTAACCACCTCATACCCACCGTCACTCAGCGACTTCGCAAATACGCTCTTGGCCATGGTTGCCAAATCGAGGCGAATCTTGGACACCTGCACGGCCGAAAGGCCATAGGTTCCGTAGTTTCGCGGCTTCCAGCTTTTGCTGAATTCGACCAGGGGCTCGCCGATCAATACTTTGCCGTAGCCAGAAAGGTCGGCGTCCGGACGCCGGTAGAGCGCACCGACATTCTTCGAGGGGACGAGCTCGAGTCCCACGAGCGGCGAACTCGCCGAGTCCCCCGCGGCCATGGCCGGAGAGAGGATGGTCACCAGAATGGCGGCCGCCAAGCCGGCCGAAAGGCATCGATCGAGGCGCGTCTTGGGAAAGGGCATCGAGAACTCCATGGGTATTTCCGTGTGTCCGCGCGATTTGCGGTAGCAGTCGAATAATCTACCAGCCCATACGTCTGCCATAGGACCTTGGCCCCATGCGCAGGGGACCGTCGTCCCTCTAGCCGCCGCTGACCAGAGGTAGGGCCACGTTCAGCACAAAATCGGCGAGAAAGTGCGCCGTGATATTGGCCACGAGGTCCCGAAATTTCATATAAAACGTAGTAAAAATTCCGCCCAGCACGAGTGCCGCGACGATACCACCCACCCCTGCCGGTAATGCGACGCCGCAAATATCACTAACGGCAGCAGCGCCGCGAAAAGCTTGCTGCCCGTGAGGGTTGCAGCCTTTCGATGGCAAAACGCCGATAGAAGATTTCTTCGGCGACTCCGGCGCGCAGCATGCTCGCGGTTACTGGACGTTCGCAGCCCATCGACGCGCAAACCGATGGAGGTCAGAAGCAGGTGTTCCCGCCGTTTCACGATCCAAAGCAACACACCGACCATGAGGAAAACGGCGAGCTCTCTTCCCAACACCTGCCCATTCGAGTGGTTGTCGCCCGTAAGCGCCCGATACGCCGCCATGAACACCGGGAGGGCGAACAGTGCGATGGCAAGACCGACGAAGGTTGGGGTGCGATTCTGCTTCACGGCGTGTTGATCTGAGCGAAGTAAGTCAACTGATTGGACACGATGATCATGCAGCCCCCGACGGCAAAGGCCGGGTGCACGCGACGTCGACGCCATGCGTCGAGGAGAAGGCAAGCCAATACACTCGCATACATCAGGCCGAGCACGATCAGCTGGACGTTGTCATGCGTGATGTTGGCGATGAGGCGTCCAAAGGCGGGCGGCAGCAGACTGATCATGGCGAGCAACATCAGACGCCTATGGATTTCGCGCCGCCGCCGAAAGATCACGCCGGCGAGAACGAGGCAGGCAAATACGAGCAGGCTGATTCCGTCGAATGCGACGAAAAGCTCCATGAAGAGCTTGGAACCGGCTTCTGGCTGCTGCCGTTCGATGGACCGAACAATGGTAAAGACGCCGAGACCAAAAACGACGCTCGCCAGTCCTGCACCGAAGATGCCCAGCTTGCGATGTAAATCGACGCGATGCTTGGCGATGAGCAGCGTTTGGGTCACGAACAGCACGACCCAAGCCGTCATTATCAATCCGTGGATGTGAACCATGAAGGTTATGAGGCGCGTGCCCAGCCACGCTCTCAGGTAGTAATTGCGGGCAAATCCAGCAAACATGATGCACGCGATTACGATTGCGGCAGCGGGGTATATGCCCCGGCTGCGTTTCGCGCGCTCGCTGTTCATGGGGTGCGTGGGGCGCCGATGGCCGTCAAGGTATCCATTGTCGCTTCATTGCGCTCGAGGCGCGGGTAGCGTGCCCGGCCCGCATAGCGCAAATCAAACGTCCGGAAGGTATCGTCCTTTTCGACGAGCAAGCTGATGGTGCGCGGCTCGGCTCCGCCTGCGCTGAGCGCATCTCCCAGGATGTCTTTCGAATACTTTCGCCCGTCGACGGCAACGAGCCTGCTGCCGGGTGTCATTCCGGCTCGATCGGCCGGAGAGCCCGGTATCAGGTAAGTAAGGACTTGGCCCTCATCGAGGAGCCTGAATCCGAGCGAATACAAAAGATCCGTCTGCTTGAAAAACGCCGCGTCGCCCTTCTGCACAATGGAAGGCTCGGAGGAGTAGCCGAGACGCCAACCGCTGGCAGCGATGCCCTCGAGCGGTGCTCCGGCCTTGATGCGTTCAAGCCGCTCGGTCCAGAAGCCGCCCCAATCGTAAGGCAGCACGGTATTCAAGGCGGCGACTACGGCCTCGAAGTCGTAGGGGATGACTTTGGGGCCGCTGCTCGGCGGCCCATAAAATAGGCGGCAAAAGTCGTCCAGGCTTTTCCGGCCGCCGGAGCTGCTGCGGATCAGGGCGTCGGCCTCGAGCCACAGCAGCGCCGATTCGCGATAGAAATCGGTGCCCCTCATGCGGGCCTTCCAGGCGTCGGGCTCTTGGTAGCCCAACTGTGCGCCTACCGCGGTATCCACCAGCGGGCGCCATTCCCGGCCCCGATGCGATTCCATCAATGCCGCCACATCCGCCCACCCATCGCGGAATTCCTCCGGGGTTGCGAGTCCGCTGCGCGCGCTGAGCACCATGCCGAGATATTCGGTGAGACCTTCGTAGACCCACAGCAGGTCGCCACGCATCGGTGCATCGTAGTTGCCGGTGGCCAATCCAACGGGACGCCGATACTTTCCGTTCCAAGAGTGAACGTATTCGTGCGGCAGCAAGGTGTTGACCGCCCAGCTATGGCGCAGATCATCGTCGATCAGCGCGCGCTCCGCGGTACGGTTGTCGCTCGATTCGTGGTGCTCGATACCCTCATAATCGATCAAATCGCTCAGCGTCCACAGGAAGTGATACTCCCCGTAGTGCGTCGCTCCAAACAGCGTGCTCGCCTCGCTGACGAGCTTTCTGAGGTGCGTGAGCGTGGCCTCCGGCACCTCCAAGGCCGCGGTACTGTCGGCCGCGAAATGCACAAAGGCATTCGGTTGGCCGCCGAGCGCAACCGTCTTGAGATACCGGCCGCTGAGAACCGGGGAGTCGATCAGTCGTGTCAGAGAGACGGACTGGAATTGCACGGTGTCGCCCGCGGCGGCGGACTGGGGTAAGGCCGTCGCCAGGGTCCAGCCGGCCGGCAGCTTCAGGCGCGCCTGATACCGCAGGTCGTCCGAGCGGACGCCCGCCGGATAGAGAAGCAGTTGATTCCAGAGGATAATCGCCAGTGATTCGGTACTCGTGCGAAGATCATTCGGAGGCATCGCGTCGCGAACCGCAAGAACCTCCAGGGTGACATCGAGAGATCGGGCTCCCGCGGGAATCGTCAGATGGAACGCGTACATGTTGTCCGGGTCGCGGTGCCACGCCAGAGTCCTGCCGTTCGCTTCGAATTTGAGTCCGGAAAGTCCTCCAATGGGGCCATCCGGAGCGTGCTCTCCCGGCAGCCACTGGGGATAAAGCAGCGTCAGGGCCCCCGCCTGGACCGGAAGCACGAGGTGCGCGCGTTCGATGCCGCGCGATGCCTCGCTCGCATCGACGTCAATGCTCGCGGGCGGCGCGGCGTTGGCAGCAGCAGCCGCAACGAGCAGGCACGCCGCAAACACAATGGATGGCAGCGAATAACGCATTCCTCGGTCTCCCGATGATCGCCCTTTATTTTTTTCGACCGGACACGCGCCTGGAAGCCGCGCGTCCGCCTCGGCCTTTCCCAGGCTCTCTCATGGACGCATGAATTTCAACCGTAACCCGCCGTATACTCTGAACAGAACGGGGGGCGCCGGCAATGACCATTGCATTGATCGCGACCAAACTGGTGGTTCGTGACCTCGAGGCCTCCGAGCGCTTCTACCGAGCGATCGGACTGAAACTCGTGAGCCGCAACGTCGGCGGCGAGGCCGAGGTTCGTCAAGCGCAGTGCTGGCTGTCCGCCTCCGGGGACAGAAGCACCCACATTCTCATCCTCACCCGCTTCCTCGAGCTGCCGCCGCCGAGCAGCCCCGCTTACCCGGGCGAGGTGTGGTTGGCCTTTACGGTCTCCGATGTCGACGCGACCGTCACGACGATGCACGCGTTGGGCGGCAAGGTATTGAGATCCGCTCAAGATCGTCCCGAGCATGGCGTTCGTGCCGCGGTGCTGAGCGATCCTGAAGGCCACGTCATCGAGCTCGTAGGACCGATGGCTTCGACCGCGTCGCGGTGAGCGCGGGGCATCGCCATCATGGATCTGCCGAGCCGCTGAGGCGCGAGCCTCGAAGCAACGCGGCGATCGCAGAAGGGCAGGAATCGAAATAAGCGTGAAAGTACGAAGCCGTGAGCGATCCCGCGCGGTAGATGGTCTCGCCGCGAATTGCGCGCGGATGCGACACGGTATGTGACCAGCCCGGGAGCGGGGTCTCGTACGTCGAGTAGTGAAACGTGTGTCCGCGCAACTCTCCCTGCGGGGTGGGCCACGCCTGGAGCCCCAGCGCCGCAAGCCGCGGCTGCATCTGCGTGAACCCTGGAAGGATTCCGGCCATCGGCCATTGACGGCCTTGCGGGTCGCCGAGCGATTGCGCAAGCGCCATCATGCCGCCGCATTCGGCGAGGATCGGAATTCCCGCCGCGTGCGCGGCCCGGATCGAGGCATGGAACGCGCTCGCGCGGGACAGCCTCTCGGCGTTGAGCTCGGGATAGCCGCCGGGAAGGAATATCGCTTGGGCGTCGGCGGGCACGGCATCCCCGTCGAGCGGCGAGAAGAAGCACAGCTGCGCGCCGAGCGATTCGAGACAGGCAAGATTGGCGGGGTAGAGAAACGCAAAGGCCGCATCGCGGGCGATTGCGACGAGGCGTCCCCGGAGCAACGCCGCCTGCGGCCGCGCACGCGGCGATGCGGGGCGCGCTTCTCGAGCGGCGCTGCGGGCGGCGCTGCGCCATGCACGCTCATCGATCGCGATTGCGCGGCCGAGGGACTCGAGCTGCGCGTCGAGCTCCGCGGTCTCCGCGGGCGGGACCAGCCCCAGATGACGTTCGGCGAGCGATGCAGGCAGCCGCGGCAGCGTCGCCACGAGCGGTACGTCGCGCAGCGCGGAGGCTACCATCTGTGCATGGCCCTCGCTTGCGATGCCGTTGGCGATGACGCCGCCCAAGGATACCGGGCCGAAGTCGCGCAACCCCGCCGCGAGCGCACCGATGGTCTGTGCCATGGCGCGCACGTCGATCACGGCCAGCACGGTAAGATCGAGTGCCCGCGCGAGATCCGCGGACGACGGTGTGCCGTCATACAATCCCATGACGCCCTCGACCAGCACGAGATCGGCGTCGGCGCGAGCCTCCTCGAGCAGCCGGCGGCACTCGTCCTCGCCCACCATCCACAGATCGAGGACCTGTACCGGTCGTCCACAGGCGTGCTCGAGCACGAGCGCATCCAAGAAATCTGCACCGGCCTTGAACAGCCGTACGCGCCGGCCCTCGCGCATGTGACGGCGGGCGAGCGCGGCGGTGAGCGTGGTCTTGCCTTGCCCCGAGGCGATTGCCGATACGAGGAACGCCGGCGCGCTCAACTTACGGCTCGATCGACGGACGCCACAGATGCACGCCCTCATGCTCCACGATGTTCACGCGGGTTTCGAATGCGGCGGAGAGCCAGTCGCCCATCAGCGCTTCGCGCACCGTGCCATGGCCGACGATGCCGCGGTGGCCGAGCACGATGACCCGGTCGGCGCTGAGCGCGAGCGAGAGATCATGGATGGCACTCACCACGCTCACGCCGCACCGGCGTGCCTGATCGCGCAGCAGCCTCGCGACATCCTCCTGATGGGGAGGATCCAAATGCGTGGTGGGCTCATCGAGCAGGAGCACGGGCGCCTCGACTGCGAGCACGCGCGCGAGATGCACGCGCTGCCGCTCGCCGCCCGACAGCGTGGAGAGCCGGCGCGGTGCCCACGCCAGCGAGCCGGTCGCCACCATGGCACGGCGCATGGCGGCGTCATCGTCGGCCTCCCGGTGGGCAAGCCAACCGCTGTGCGCGAATCGGCCGAGCGCGACCACTTCGGCAGCACTGAGATCGGTGACGGGCGCCGTCTGAGAGAGCCATGCCAGGCGCCGCGCCCGCTCGCGCCGCGGCCAAGCCTGCAAGCGCCGCTCCTGCAGGAGGATCGTTCCTGCCCGCGCCGGCTCGAGGCCGGCGAGCGCGCGCAGCAAGGTCGATTTGCCGCAGCCATTGGGCCCGACCACGCTGGTCCAGTGTCCGGGCGGGATGCCGAGCGAGACGCCCTCGAGCACCACGCGTGAGCCATAGCCGACGCTCAGGTCCTCGCACGACAACGCGGCGGCGGGTGCCGCTTGAGCGCGCAGTGGCTCAGCCATTACGCGCCCGGCGCCAAAGCAAGAAGACAAGATACGAGCCGCCCACGCAAGCGGTGACCGCACCGACAGGGAGCTCTGCCGGACTGATCACCCAACGGCTCGCGAGGTCCGCGGCCTGCAACAGCGCGCCGCCGCAGAGCGGCGCCGCGATGAGGAGCTGGCGGTGATTGACCGACAGCGTCTCGCGCACGAGATGCGGCGCGACGAGACCGACGAAGCCGACGACGCCCACCTGACCGACTGCCGCCGCGGTGGCGAGCGAGACGATCCCAAGCAGCGTGAGACGCAGCGCCGGCAGCGAGAGACCGAGGGATTGCGCGGTGTCCTCGCCCAACGTGAGCGCATCGAGCCCGCGGGAGAGGAGCGAGGCGGGCACGATGCAGAGGCAGAAGACGATCCCCAGCAAGCCCGCGGAGGACCAGCTGATGAAGCCGGTGCTGCCGAACAAGAACGTCTGCATGCTGCGCCAGATGTCCGGCTTGGTCAGCAGCAGGAGCTGCGTGATTGCGCCCAGTAAAAAAGCGACCACCACGCCGGAGAGCAGGAGACTGCGGGTCTGCAGCACACCGCGCGAGAGACTCACGGTGAGAAGCGTCGCCGCCCCCGCGCCGATGCAGGCGGCGCCCGTGACGCCAAGCTTGCTCGCCCACGCGAGGCCCGCGACCGAGGCATCGGCGGCGATCAGGCTCAAGGTCACGCCGAGCGCCGCACCCGAAGCCGTGCCCAGAAGGTAGGGCTCGGCGAGCGGATTGCGGAACACCCCTTGAGCGATGCCGCCTGCGAGACCGAGCAGTGCACCGGCGAACCACGCGCCGATGGTCCGCGGCAGCCGGATCTGCCAGAGCACCACGCTCGACTGCGCATCGGGCGAGAAGATCCAGCCGAGCGAGGTCTCGATACTCGAAGTGCCGATGACGAGACTGCCGAAAGTGAGCACGAGCGTCACGGCGATGCAGACGAGCAGCCACAGCGTAAGCCGGCTCGCGGCGTGCAAATCGTGCGATGCCTCGCCGAGCTGCATAAGCGCGCGGGGCGTGCTCATAGCGAGAACTTCTCGAGGCATGCCTCGATCGCGCGCATGCCATCCGCAACCCGCGGCCCGGGTCGCACGATCGTGTCCCGCGTCTCGAGGGGGAAGGAGCACACGTGCCGCGTCTGCACGGCGCGGATTCGATCCCAGCCCGGCCGCTCGGTCAGGTGAGGTGCCTCGGCTTCCGCCACGATGATGACATCCGGATCGTGCCGCACGACATACTCGGGATTGAGCATGGGGAACGCACCCAAGTCCGGCGTCACGATGTTGCGCGTGCCGAGACGGACAAGCATTTCACCGATGAACGATGCGGCGCCCGCGGCGTACGGCGCGCGGTCGACCTCGAAATACACCGACGGACCGGCACCGCGGCGATTCGCCCGCGCCTCATCGCTCACCGCGCGCACGTCGTGATCGATATCCCGATTGAGCGCCGACGCGCGATCGCTCTCGCCCAGGATCTGTCCGATCAGGCTCACCGTGCGGGCAATGTCGGCAAACGTATCGGTATCGAGCGCGACGGATTGCACGCCGAGCTCGCGCAGCCGGTCGGCGATCCGCTGCGAGCGGCTGACGAGTACCACATCGGGCCGCAAGCGCACGATCTCCTCGACCTGGGCATCGTCGAGGCCGCCGGCTTTTGGCAGTGACCGGACCTCCGCGGGCCAATCCGAGTAGCGATCCGTCGCGACCAGCCGGCCGCACGCACCGAGTGCGCACACCATCTCCGTGAGCGACGGCAGCAAGCTCACGATCCGTCGCGCGGCGTGCGGCAAGCGGACCTCGCGCCCCGCGTCGTCGCGCACCGCGACGAGGCCGGCCTCGGCAAGCCGCAGGCCGCCGGCGCGGGCCGGCGCCGCGGCCTCGAGCGCGAGCCCGATGAGAGCCGCGAGCAGCAACCGCGCCAGGCCGACTCGCCGCCCGGAATTCATCATGCGCCCGGCGCCGCGGCCGGGCGATGATCGCGGGCTTCTTTGACCGCGAGCGCCTGTCCCGCCACCATGAGCACCACCCGATCGCAGAGCGCCGCGATTCGTTGGTGCAGCTCGCCGGCCTCATCGCCGAAGCGCCGCGCGAGGGCGCTCGTCGGAATGATGCCGAATCCCACCTCGTTCGCGATCAGAATGCACTCGCCATCGAGCGTGGCGAGGGCCTGGATCAGGCTCTCGATTTCGGCCGGCACGGTCTGCGCATCCTCGCCGCACAACAAGTTGCTGAGCCACAACGTCAGGCAATCGACGATCACCAGGCCATCGCGCGAGAGCGCCACGCGCAGCGCGGAGGCGAGATGAATAGGCTCCTCGATGACGCGCCAGCGCGCATCTCGGTGCCGCCGATGCGCCTCGATGCGCAGCGCCATCTCCTCGTCCTGCGCGGTTGCCGTCGCGATCACCGTGACGGGGCGTCGTTGAGCCGCCGCCAGACCGTCCGCATAACGGCTCTTTCCGGAGCGCACGCCACCGAGAATGAGCGTCTTGCCGATCGCCGTGGTCACGACGTGCACGCCCCGGCAGCAGTGAGGTCGATGCGGTGGACCGATCCGAACGGTACGCGGATGTCGGGCAGCCTTTCCGCGCTCGGGCGCGCGGCGTGCGCGAGCGCCACGCGGATCACGCCGGCGTGAGTCACCACGATGGTGGGAGCGGCAGGATCGGCGATACTCGCGACCCACCCTCGCCAACGCGCCGCCATCATGGCAATCGACTCGCCGCCGCCCGCGCGATACGACCACATTTCGCGAGACCACGCATCGAGCTCCGCGCGCGGCACGCTGTCCCACGCCAATCCCTCCCAGGCGCCGAAATGCATTTCGAGCAGCTCCTCGGCGATGCGCGGCGCGCGGGGCGCCGCGAGCGCGCGTGCCAGCGACATACAGCGCGACGCGGGACTCGTATAGATCACAGACCGCGCCATCGTCCCTGCGGTGAGATGCGAGCGAACCGACGCGGCAGCGGCTGCGACGATCGCGGCCTTGACCGGGAGATCTTTGCGGCCGTAGCAGATGCCCTCGGATCCGGAGGGCTCGGGATGGCGGACCAGATACAGCGGCATGGACTTGCGAGGCATTAAGCGAGACGCCGCACCGAGCCGACCGCGGCGAGCCCCCCGAGCAGGAACGCAAGCTCTGCGATCTGCTGAGCGGCGCCGAGCCCATCCCCGGTGTAGCCGCCGAGGCGGTGTCGAAGATACGCGCCTGCACCGATCGCAGCCGCCGCGGCGGCGGCTGCGCCCGCGAGCAGGGCGCTCCAGTCGATCGGGATGGCGCTTCGCGCGCAAAGCCAAGCGAGCGGTGCCAGCGCGGCAAGTCCTATGAGACCGCTCCAGATCCATTCGACTGCGCCCAAGTGATCGGCAAAAAGGCGCGCCTTGGCACCGGTCTCGGCTTCCGCCCGCGCGTAAGGTAGAAATGCGATCAGGCCGATGGCGCCGAAGCGGCTCAGCATGTGCGAGGCAATCACGCTCGGCGCGAACAGCGCCGCCGGCAGCGCCGCCAGGGTCGTCCACTTCAATCCGAGCGTAAAGAAGAGTCCGAGCGCGCCATAGGCGCCGATGCGGGAGTCCTTCATGATCGCGAGCGCCTGCTCCCGGGACGCACCGCCGCCCAAGCCGTCGCACGTGTCGGCGAGGCCGTCCTCGTGCAGCGCCCCGGTGAGGAGCAGCGAGGCGGCCATCATCAAACCGATCGAGACGCCGGACGGTAGCCGCCGGCTCGCGAGCCACCAGACGATGAGGTTCAGCCCGCCGATCAGGACGCCGACCAGCGGGAAATAGCGCATCGATCGGGGCAGGGCGCCCGATTCGAACGCCCGCGAAGGCGTCGGCAACCGGGTGAGAAATTGTGTCGCCATCCAGAACAATCGCACTTGCCGGATCATGCAAGCTTCTCGCTCACGCCCGCGCCTTCGAACGTCGCCATCTCATTGAAGAGTGCGACCGCGGCGCGCACCACCGAGAGGGCGATCGCCGCGCCGCTTCCCTCGCCCAGTCGCATGTCGAGATCGAGCAGCGGTCTCACGCCGAGATACCCGAGCAGTGCCCGGTGCGCGTGCTCCTGGGAGCAGTGCCCGAATATGCAGTAATCGAGAACCTGCGGTGCCATGCGGGCGGCAAGCGCGGCTGCCACGGTGACGGTAAAGCCATCGATGATCACCAGATGGCGCTGTGATGCCGCCTCGAGCATTGCGCCGACCAGCATGGCGATCTCGCAGCCGCCGAATTCGGCGAGCAGCTCGGTCGGATCTTCTGGCGGCGCCCGCCGTTCCCGCGCGGCGCGCAGAATGCCGCGCTTGCGCTCGAGACCGGCATCATCGAGCCCGGTGCCGCGCCCGACGCACTCGGCAAGCGGCAGACCCGTCAATCCGTGCATCAGGACCGATGCGGCCGCCGTGTTGCCGATGCCCATTTCGCCGAGCACCAAGGTGTTTCCTGCGGGCGGCACGATGCGCTCGACGACCCGCGCGCCGTGATCGAGTGCCGCGCGGCACTCGGCCGCGCTCAAGGCCGGCTCGACGGTGAAGTCGCGGCTGCCGCGGCGCACTTTCGCCTGGATCAAGCGCGGATGCGCCTCGCAGTCGCCGTCGACGCCCGCATCCACGACCCAGAGGTCCATGCCCTGCAGGCGCGCGAGCACGTTGATGGCGGCGCCGCCGGCGAGGAAGTTCTTGACCATCTGTTCGGTGACGGCGCGCGGATAGGCGCTCACCCCACGGTCCGCGACGCCATGGTCGGCGGCGAACACCACGGCCACCGGCTTCGATATCGAGGGCCGGAGCGTCCCTTGGGCCGCGCAGATCCGTGCCGCGAGGGGCTCGAGCCGGCCGAGCGCGCCCAGCGGCTTCGTGAGCTGATCGAGACGACGGGAGGCCGCGGCGAGAATCGCCGCATCTGCCTCGGGAATTGCCAACACCATATCTACCTCATGCGCACCCGCCGTGCGCGTATCGGAACCGCATCGCAGGTCGGTCTACGGGCTCGTGAACTGGAACCGGTCGAGTCGCCTTCCCACGCTTCAGCGCAGTGGCATGAAGACTCGCCTTATTCACTTACCGTTGCGGGGGCAGCGCCGGACTGATCTCTCGCAGAGACGCACCGGCTTCCCGTTTCACCCGTCGCCTCGCGGTCGACGGACTCCTGCATGCACAGCCAAGTCTGCTCGCGATGGGTGTCTTGCGTCAAACGGCGCGGCCCCGGCGGGGTGGGCGCAAGCCCGCTGTTGGTGAGCGGCGCCGTAACGTGCAATCATTCCTCCCGCCCGGGCAGCGCTCGAGCGCAGGGCACTTGGGCCTATATCGGGACATTCATGGCCGCATTCACACGCGAAGAGATCGACGCGCTTTACAAGGTCATGGCCGCGCGCCGCGACATGCGCCATTTCTCGAGCGAGCCGCTCGATCCCGCCCTCGTCGAAAGACTCCTCGGCGCCGCACACCTCGCACCGAGCGTCGGGCTGATGCAGCCTTGGCGGTTCATTCGCATTCGCGACCGGCTGCTGCGCCGGCGCATCCACGCGCTGGTGAACGAGGAGCGCTGCAGGACGGCCGCCGCACTCGGCGAACGCGAAGATGAGTTCATGCGCCTGAAGGTCGAGGGAATACTCGAGTGCGGCGAGGTGCTCGTCGCCGCGCTCGCGCCGGACCGCGACAAACATATATTCGGTCGCCGTACCATGCCCGAGATGGACCTCGCCTCGGTGGCTTGCGCGATCCAGAATCTGTGGCTCGCGGCGCGGGCGGAAGGGGTCGGGATGGGCTGGGTGTCGCTGTTCGAGCCCGAGGCGCTGCGCGAGCTGCTGCGGATGCCCGAAGGCAGCAAGCCGGTGGCGGTGCTGTGTCTCGGCCGGGTTCCCGAGTTCTATTCCCGGCCGATGCTCGAGACGGTGCAATGGACGCGCGGCGCACCGATCGAGACGCTGGTGCATACCGATTACTGGGACGGCGAGCACGAGGGCAGGGGTCGCGACGCTCGAGCCGATTGACCAGCCGCACGATTTGCGGCAACTTAAGGCCACACGACAAGTTCCCCGGAAGGGGATTGAAAGGGAACTCGGGTTCCAAGCCCGGGCTGCCCCCGCAACTGTAAGCGGTGTGCCGGCATCGATAGGCCACTGAATCGAGGGATTCGGGAAGGCGATGCAGGACTTCCAAACCGCGAGCCAGGAGACCTGCTTGCCGTGGTCGCCCCATCGCGCAGCCGGGGTTGGCTGAGCGAGCGGAGTTTCCCGAGCGGCGACTTGAGAGGACCGCGCATGCGCGCCGTCTGTCGAGTCGCTCATGCTCGAGCGAGGCGGCGGCCGTGCGGATGGCGCGGATTGGAAGCGCCGTCATCGGGGAGCCGCCGTGAATCATCAATACTTGCGTCAAGCGTGCGTCGCCGCACTCTGCGCGCCCATCGCTTTTTCCGCCCTCGCGCAGGACGCATCGGCCCCCTCGCCGGTGCCGTCCGACGATTCCTTGAACGAAGTGGTGGTGGTGGCGAACCGCGCGCCGGAAGCCTTGTCCAAAGTGGGCAACTCGGTCACGGTGCTCACGGAAGCGGACATCAAGGCAAGCCAGTTGCCGGTGCTGTCCGACGTGCTGGCGCAGACGCCGGGACTGTCCGTCGCGCGCTCGGGCGGGGTGGGCCAGCCCACCTCGGTCTTCATCCGCGGTGCCGAGAGCGACCAGACCGTCGTGCTGATCGATGGTGTGCAGATCTACGATCCCTCGACCACCTCCGGTTATTTCGACTTCGAGAATCTTCTGTCGAACGACATCGCGCGCGTCGAGATTCTGCGCGGCGCGCAGTCGACGCTCTACGGCAGCCAGGCGCTCGGCGGCGTGATCGACATCACCACCGGTGAAGCGACCGCGCCTTTGAGCGCCGGTTTCAATGCAGAGGGCGGATCTCACAACACCGGCGATGCGGCGGCCTCTTTCGGCGGCAAGAGCGATCAATTGATGTGGCACATATCGGGCACCTGGCTCGGCACCAGCGCGATTCCGGCGTTCGATGAGAAGCTCGGCGGCACGCGGTTGTGCGCGAGCCAGATCGGCGGCGGCACCGGGCGCTTGGTGTACACCATCACTCCGGATCTCGATCTCGATCTGCGCGGTTATTATGTCCAGTCGCGCACCGACTTCGACGGCTACGACACCACGCCGCCGTATACGATGTTCGGGAACGATAACGAGTACGGCAAGAACTCCCAGTTGCTGGGCTACGCCGGCCTCACCTTGCGCTCGCCGGACCGCACGCTCACGAACCGCATTGCCTATCACTATATCTACACCGATACCCGCGATTACGATCCGAACGGCCCGGCCAACGAGGGTTTCCCGAGCACCGAGACGTTCTACGGCGTCGGCCACATCGAGCGCGAGGAATATCAAGGCACCTGGCAATTCAGCCCGGGCTATCGGGCCGTGTTCGGCGCCCAGCACGAGCGTTCCTCGATCGACAGCGATACGCCCGCCTATGACTTCACGGGCCCGGTGCCGATCGACGCCGCTCAGACCATCGACAGCGGCTATGCCCAGCTGCAGGGCGAGATCGTATCGGGCCTCACCTTGACCGCCGGCGAGCGCTACGACCGTCAGAACGAGTTCGGCGGTCACACCGATGGTGCGCTCGCCGCCGCCTGGGCGCTCAACGAGGCACAGACGATCTTGCGATCGAGCTTCAGTCAAGGGTTCAAAGCGCCTTCGCTTTATCAGCTGTACAGCAGCTTCGGCACCAGCACGCTACGCCCGGAAGCGGGCGAGACCTGGGATGCCGGCATCGAGCAACACCTCCTCGGCTCACGGCTGGACTTGTCGGCCACCTACTTTCAGCGCTACAGCCGCGACCTCATCGAGTTCTTCGATTGCCCGTCGCTCACCGGCTGCCTCAACCCTTCGGGTGGCTATTACGCCAATATCGCGCGGGCGGCTGCGCATGGCGCGGAGCTGCAAGCCGCATTCAACGCGACTGACCGCTTGAGCTTCACGGGCAATTACACCTTGACCGAGACCGAGGACGAGTCGCCCGGATCATCGACGTACGGCAGGGAGCTGGCGCGGCGGCCGGAGGATATGGCGAACGCGTCCGCCGTCTATCGATGGAGCGCGCCCTGGACCACGAGCCTGTCTCTGCGCTACGCCGGCCCGAGCTACGACGATCCGGCCAACGACATCAGGCTCGGCGGTTACGTGCTCGTCGATCTGCGGGCTTCCTACACGCTGTCGGATCGCCTGGAGCTTTACGCCCGGGTCGAGAACGTCGCCGGCAAGCACTACGAGACCGAGTACCAGTACGGGACCATGGGGCGCTCGGCGTACGCCGGGCTGCGGGCGAGGCTCTAGCCGCCGGGCACCAGGAGGAAGCCGATATCTTCCTGCTGCTGATCGCCTCGTCCGACGATTTCGCCGCGATTGTTGATGCCGCTCGCCGATTCGAGTTTCCAGCCCGCCGCACTCGGTGCAAGCAGACGATTGAGATCCACGAAACCGGAGGAGGGCGACCAGAGGAAGGCCCGGTCCGCATCGGAGAAGGGACCGTAGGATCCGACCACGACGCCGTGATCGTTGATGGCGCGCGCGTGTGAGGGAAACTTGGGCGCCAAGGGCAGGCGCACCAACCCGGTGGAGGAAAAGAGATAGACCCTCGAGAGGGCCTGAATGATCACATCGCCGCGACTGTTCATGGCGATCGCTGCGCTATAACTGTGCTCGGGCCCGATCTCGCGCATTCTTGCCGCCTCGGTCCACAGCACCGCATGGTAATGCCCTTGCGAGTCGTAGGCATCGCCGGCAACCTGTCCCGCATCGTTGATGGCTTGTGCCGACCCGCCGCAGCAATTCTCGAGCGGCTGCGCGGCGGCGCGGATCCACACCACCGGCGCATTTCCCGTCTTGCCCGCAACGGCGGATTCCCCGGCCGCGCGATCCCCGGCACCGATCGCGCGGACCCGCGCCTGGGCGCCCTCGAGCAAGCGCACCTCTTGGCCCGAGGCGATGAACGAGCGGTAGGTGTTGAACGTCGCATCGTACGCAATTCCCGCGACGTGTCCTTCACGGTTGATCGCGACCGCTTCGGAATGGACGAAACCGGCTGGCAGCGGTATCAGGCGCAGCCCCGCTTTGCGGCTCCAAATCGCGGCACGATGCGCGGGCGTGGTGCCCGCGATCTCACCCGCCTCATTGATCGCGGCGGGCCGCAGCGGCAGGGCGATTGCCTCGTAGAGCCCGATGGGGCCTTGCGGCGGTGACTGCGCGCGAGCGGTCACGCCGAGAGCGCCCGCCGCGATCCACAGCAAAAGGTGCAGGTGCCTCACGGCGGCGCCGATCCAGATCCTCAATTCACGACGTAGGTCCAGTTCGTGATTTGCTGGATGGCGGTGAGGCCGCCCGTTCCTGCGGTGAATCCAGCATAGGCCGTGTTGCTGCCGACCGTCGCTGGAATATTGACCGCGCTCGAGGTGGTGAAGCTCGCGCTGGTGACCGTATCGGTGAGCGTGAGGGCGAGGGTCGTGCCGTCGTAAGTGATGTGGGCATGCATCAGATCGCCGCTATGCAGATTGACGCCGGAGGAGGTCATATCGACCGCCGGGGTCGAGGGATAGGCGCCGTTGACATAGATGCCCGTGGAGTCGGTGCCTTCCCCGGCGTTGTTGTAAAGATCGAACTTGACCGCGACGCTCAATCCAACGCCCGCGTAGCCGAGACCGCCCCCGTCCTGACCGGTGGCGGTCGGTCCGGTATTTTGCAACGTGAAGGTGAAGCCGTCTGCATTCGCCGAGGTCAGCGCGAACTCAAAGTCCATCGTGAAATTCTGCACGTTGACGGGCGTGCCGTACCACGCCGACGTGGCGAGATCGGTGGCGGCGCTCGTCAATTGCAGCGCCGTGCCGCTGAGCGTGACTCCGGTCAAGTCGAGGCCCGTCGTGGATGCGAAGCCGGAGGGATAATTGATCACCGTTCCGGTCGGCGGCGGCGGTGGCGGGGCGGATCCGGCGGTGAACGTCCACCCGGAGACTTGCTGTACGGCGGTCAGGCCGCCCGTGCCGCCCGTGAATCCCACATACGCGGTGGTACCGCCGACGGTCGAGGGGATATTAATCGCCTGGCCCGTCGTGAGGCTGCTGCCCGTGACCGTGTCGGTGAGCGTGAGCGTGAGCGTCGTGCCGTCATAGGTGATGTGCGCGTGCATCACATCGCCGCTGTGCAGATTGACGCCGGAGGAGGTCATATTGACCGCGGGAACGGACGGATAAGCACCGTTCACATAGATTCCCGTGCTGTCCGAGCCCTCGCCCGCGTTGTTGTACAAGTCGAATTTCACGGCGACGCTGTGCGCGAGCCCCGCATAGCCGAGGCCGCCGCCCGTCTGGCCGACGGCATTCGCTCCTGCATTTTGAATGGTGAAGGTCATTCCATCCGCCGTGTTGGTCGCCGCGGGCGTGATCTGCAAGTTGAAATCGGTGGTAAAGGTCTGGATGCTGACCGGCGCCGTCGTCCAGACCGCGCCCGCGAGATTCGTCGCGGCGCTCGTGAGCTGCAGCGCCGTGCCGATCTGCGAGGCGGAGCCGACGAAAGTGTAGCTGCCCGTGCCTCCACCTCCGCCCGTCCCCGCCACCACGTCGATGGCCAGAATCGCGACATTCTTGTTGCCCGGCAACGTGATGCTGACTGCGGTCTTCGCGCTGTTGAGCGCAAAGGAGTAGCCGTACAGGTACACCGGTCCGGCCTGTAGTCCGCCGCCCCCGGTGATGCGGTCGGCCATTTTCGCGACCTGGGACTCCCCTTTGAAGCCTTGCGGCGTATACCAGTCGCTCAAGCTTTGAACGAAGCTCGCCGTGCTGCCATCGGAGTAGGTGACCACGAAGGTCTGATTGCTCTGATTGCCGTTCACGGCGGTACCGAGCAGATTGATCGCCGTGTAATTGCCCGAGGGCAGCGGGATCGTCGCGCTCGTCACCGCGTCGAGCAATCCAGATGCACCGAACGTGAATGATGAGCCGTTCCAATTGATCGAGGAGCCGAGCAGTGCGGCGGAATAGCCATTGCCCCAGCCATCGAGGCCGCCCTTGACCGGTCCGCTGCCGCTCGCCGCGATGGCATCCACATCAGCGACCGAGGACAGACTGACCACGCCGACCGTGCCAATGACGTACCCGCCCTGGGCCGTCGGGCTTTGCGAATAGCCGCTCGCGGTCGCGATGGCGTTGATGGTCTGCGTCGCACTCACCAGGATCGGCCCGGCATACAACGTCGAGCTCGTCGAGGGCGGCGCGCCGTTCGTCGTGTAGTAGATCTTGGCGCCCGGCGTCGCGTCGGAGAGCGAGACCGTCTGGGACGAGCCATACGTGCCCGGCGCGGGGTTGAAGGTCGGGGTTGCCGCCGCCGGAGGAGCGCTCGACAAGATGCCGAACACCGCCACCGAGCTTTGCGTGCCGACATACACCTTGCCATTGGCCACGATCGGCGCGGCGAACTTCACGGCAACGCCGGGCGAGTCGCGATTGCTCGGGGCCTGGCTGCTCGTGTACAGGAGAGTGCCGAGATTGGTGGCGTCATAGGCGAAGAGCCCGAGACAACTCGATCCGCCGCCATCGCACGTCGAGTCATCCGCACTGCCGTCGAGCGCCCACAAGATACCGTTGGTGTTGCCGTTCGAGGAGATCACCGGGGTGGGAGCCGAGAAGGCAAAGATTTGCGCGCTCTGTGAGGTGGGTTTGGTCGAGAGCAAGCCGCTGTTGCCGGCGTTGAAGGAGTACGCCTTGATGCTGTCGTTGGCGCCGGTCCAGTAAACATTGCCGTTCCAGTACGCCGGGGAGCCCCAGATTCCAGGGCTCGCATCGGGAATCTCCTGCACCACATTGGTATCGCTGCCGCTGCACGCGGGAGAGAGATTCACACAGTACTTGCCGAGGTTATTGGCGTTCAGCAAATAGATCGTGCCCTGCTTACCCTGCTGGGCGATCAATTGCGCTCCGGAGGAGAGCGCTGGGAGCAGCACGAGGCCGCCCGCGGCAAGATCGGTGTCATCGTTTGCGAGCGTCGCCTGGTTGTAGGGCGTGAAGTAGTCGGCCACCGGGAAACTGCCCCCCGAGGGCGTTCCCAGCTTGACGATGCTGTCTCCGTAATTGGCCGTGCCGTCCCATGAGCCGTTGCCGGTTGCGAAGTACACGTTGCCGTTCGCATCGGCCGCGGCGCCGCCGCCGCTCATCCAGATGCCATTGCGGCTGCCGTTGGGCGATGCGTTGAAGACGCCTTCCTGCGCGAGGCTGCTCGCGTTGTACGACATGGCCCAGCCATGCCAGGGATCCGTATCGCAATGCGAGCTCCACCCGATGATGACGTGACCTTTCTCGAGCAACAGCGCACTGCGCTGATTCTCATGCAGGGTATTGAATGCGACCGATCCGCCCGTCGAGTCGTACCCTGTGCCCGGCACCGCGGCTTGAATGGAGGTCGGTCCGTTGAATTTCTCCGCGAGGGTGCCGACGTCGAGGGCGTGCAGGTACTGATAGAAGGTATTGCTCACCTTCGAGGCGGCAACCACGTAGAGGGTAGCGGATGTGGGATCGATGACCGGCGTCCCGGTAATGCCGACCTCCGGAACGAGATCGCCGCAGTACAGATCGGTGGCGCTGTTCACGGTCGTGCCGCCCGCCGGTATCAAGCTCACCTGCGCATACACCGTTCCCGAATCGGCATCGATGGCGTATACGCTGTCATGCTCGGTCACCACGTAGAGCACGTTGTGCTTGCCGCCTGCGATCGATACCCCGGACAGATACAGCGGCTGGGCGTAGACGACACCGTCCACCGAGACCGAAAACAACTTGCCGAACTGGGTGTAGTTGACGTTCGAAGGCGTGAGGATGGTTTCCTGGGTGTTCTGGCCGCTCCGCGCCATGTCGTTGTGGAAGGTGGTGACGTTGACCTGCGCGAGCAACGGCGTGGCGCCGAACGTCAAGCCGAAGGCGAGCACACAGAACCCGCGAAGTGACATGCGCATGGTGATGGTCATCCCCTGATATTTTTGAGGTCGGCCGGCGCACCGGGCGCGCGGCCATTACCGGATCTAAAATACAGCCCCAGGGTAGGCCCTACAATGTAACGGCGGCTGAATTTTTTATTGCGCGAGGCGCTAGATCGGCGTTATGGAAAATAGCGTGCGGCGGCGCCAGCCATGCTGCTCCGCACCATCCTTCTTGCCGAACGTCGCCGGGCGGCGCATCCTCGGGTCCTTTTCATGAATAGGGGAGCTGGATGGGCGAAGTAGAGTCCAAGGTGGCGCGGGGCGGCGCTCGCGCGGCGCGGCGCGCGGCACGTTCGGCGCCGTTGCCCGACAATCTGCGTCCCGTGCGGCCGGGCATGGCGGGCGGCCGGTACAAGCCGTTGTCCGACGCCGATGTGCTGCGCATTCATCATGCGGCGCTCGAGGTGCTCGAGCGCATCGGTCTTGCGGATGCGACGCCGAGCGGCATCGAATACATGACCCAGGCCGGCGCGCAGCTCAACGCGGAAGGCCGGCTGATTTTCCCCCGTGCCCTGGTGGAGGACACCCTGGCCAAGGCGGCCCGGCATTTCGTGCTGCATGGGCAGGATCCCAAACACGACATGGAGCCTTGGGGCTCGCGCGTGTATTTCGGCACCGCGGGCGCCGCCGTGCACATCGTCGATGCGCAGACCGGCATCTATCGCGACTCCACCACCAAGGATGCCTACGACATCGCCCGCGTGGTCGACACCCTCGAGCATTTGCACTTCTATCAGCGATCGGTGGTGTGCCGCGAAGTGGTGACGCCGCTCGAGATGGACATCAACACGGCCTATGCCAGCGTATCGGGCACCACCAAGCATGTCGGCACGAGCTGGGTCCAGCCCCAGCACGTCGAGGCGAGCCTGGAGATGTTCCACCTCATCGCGGGCGGCGAGGACCAGTGGCGTGCGCGGCCGTTCGTGAGCCAGTCGAACTGTTTCGTGGTTCCACCGTTGAAATTTGCCTACGACGCGTGCCTCTGTCTCGAGACTGCGGTCCGCGGCGGTATGCCGGTGCTGCTGCTCTCGGCGGGGCAGGCGGGCGCCACCGCGCCGGCGGCGCTCGCGACGGCGCTGGTCCAGGAAGTGGCGGAATGCCTGGCGGGCCTGGTGTACGTCAATGCCATCAAGCCCGGAGCGCCCGCCATTTTCGGAACCTGGTGCTTCGTCTCGGATCTGCGCACCGGTGCGATGTCCGGCGGAAGCCCCGAGCAGGCCTTGCTCTCCGCGGCAAGCGCCCAGCTGTCGAAGTTCTACGACTTGACCGGCGGCACCGCCTCGGGCATGAGCGATGCCAAGATGCCCGATATGCAGGCGGGGTATGAGAAGGCCTACAACCACGCGCTCGTCGGCAACGCAGGCGCCAACCTGATCTACGAATCCGCCGGCATGCTGGCAAGCCTGCTCGGGTTCTCGATGGAAGGACTCATCGTCGACAATGATGTCATCGGCGCCGTGCTGCGCACGATCAAGGGCATCGAGGTCACCGACGAGTCGCTCTCGATCGATACCATCCGCAAAGTCTGTCTCGAAGGGCCGGGTCACTATCTCGGCGCGGACCAGACCTTGCAGCTGATGCAAAGCGAGTACATCTATCCTTCGGTCGGCGACCGCACCAGCCCGAATCAGTGGGTCGACGATGGCCGGCCGACGGTGGTGGAGCGCGCGCGCCGTAAACTCGAGGGAATCCTCGCGAACCACTATCCCGCCCACATCGCCGAATCGGTGGATCAGGCGATTCGCGCGCGCCTGCCGATCCGTCTGCCGCGGGAGGAGATGCGCGCCCGGCCGGGGGGCGGTTAAGTCGGCCCCGCCTCGGGCGGGCGCCGTGCGGCGAACGCTTTACGTCCCAGGTGGTACAACGGCCACCCGGTGAGGTAGATCGCAATCCCCGCCGCCCCGAGGCCCGGCTCCAAGGAAAAGACGCGCGCCGCGACGGCCAGCAGACCGGCAATGTACAACGCCGGCAGCAGCGGATAGCCGCGCATCACATAGCCGCCCGCGCCGGTGCCCCGGTGCCTCAGCACGAACAAGGTCGAGGCGACCGCGGCGAGGGCCAGCGTGTCGGTGAAGATGATGTAGTGCAGGAGTTTGTCGAACGAGCCCAGCATGAGCGCGGGCGCGATCATCGTAGCGCCGAAGAACAAGAGACCCGTCTTCTGAATCTGGGTCTTCGGATCGATGCGCAGAAAAGCGCGTGGCAGGACGCCGTCCTCGGCCATCGCGTAATAGCTTCGCGGCATTTGCAGAATGGTCGCATTGACGAATCCGGCGGCCGACAGAAATACCGCGATCGAGATGATGATTTCGCCCGCCGGTCCGAACAGCGCGCGCGCAAGCGCGGCGGCCGCGAGGTTCGAGCGGGCGATGCCGTCGATGCCGAGCACACGCTCGTAGCCGAGATTGAGCAGCAAATAGAGCGCGATCACGGTCAGCATGCCGCCGGCGATCGCCGCGGGAAAGCGTCGCTTCGCGTTCTTCAAATCGGCACCGAGATTCATGGTGAGCTGATAGCCTCCGTAGGCGTAGAAGCACGGAATGAGCGCAGCGGCGAGCCGCAGCGCCGCGGGCGCGACGGGTGCCGCCGCCGATTCCACGACGGTGTGGGGCGCCAGGGCGAGCGCGGCCGCCGCGAGGCCGACGATCATCAGGATCTTCATGCCGGACAACAGATTCTGTCCACGCGCGCCCGGCTCGATGCCGCGGTAGTTCAAGGCGAGCAGCGCGAATAGGGTGCCGAAGGCGACGATGAGCGATGCCTTCGGTGTCTGCCAGCGCAACGGCAGCAACACGGGCACCAGGAAGTCGGCGCCGATGAAGGCGACCCCCGCGGCGCCGGCGCCCTGCATCAGAGTCTGCGCCCAGTTCAGCATGAAGGCCGGCGTCGGGCCATAGCAATCCGCGACCACGCGGTAGTAGCCGCCGGCGCGCGGGTAGCGCGATCCGATCTCGGCGAAAGTGAGCGCGCCGATCAGACTCAAGATGCCGCCGGCGATCCAGGCCGCATAGAACACGGCCGTGTCGCCCGCGGCGCGCGCAACGATGGCCGGGGTACGAAAGATGCCGATGCCGACCACCAGACTGAACACCACCATGGACACATCGAAAGCGGACAAGCGTGGATCGATGGATCGGGAGTCCGGGTCAACCGCCACGCAATGCTTCCTCGAGCAGCGTCGCGAGACGCTCGAACTGATCGAGACGGTTGTAGAGCTGCGCGGAAATGCGCAGCAGCGGCACCGGATGCGGATGCAGCCAAGCCTCGACCCCGCGGGCGCGGAGCCAATCGTGCAGTGCCTGCGGATCGGGCGAGGCTCCCGTCGTGGCGCACGCCGGCAGTGCAATCGACGCCATGGAGCCGATCATGCGGTCCGGCGCCGCGGCCTTCGCCGCCAGGCGCGCGAGCAGCAGGCCGCGCGCCTCGAGCGCGAGACGATGATTCCTGTCCATCACCTCGGGCCAACCACCGGGGCACAGACCGCCGATGTAGCGCAGTGCCTGCGGGATGCAGAGCCACGGGGTTGGATCGACCGTGCCCGTCCAATCGAATTCCGCGTGGAAGCCCGCCGCCAAGCCATGACTGATCACGTTCGGATGCACGCCGGCCTGGCGGTCGCGGCGCACGTGGAGGAAGGCCGCGCCTTTCGGAGCGCACAGCCATTTGTGCGCGTTGCCGGTGTAATAGGCGGCGCCGAGCGCCGCGAGGTCGAGTGGGACCATGCCCGGGGCGTGAGCCCCATCGACGAGGCTGTCGATGCCGCGCGCCGCGAGCTCACGGATCAGGCGTTGCACCGGCAAGATCAATGCGGTCGGACTGGTCACATGATCGATGAGCGCGAGGCGTGTTCGCGCCGACGCCGAGTTCACCACCGCTTCGACGATCTGTTCCTCGTCGGCGCAGGGAAACGGCAAGACGGCCGTCACCACCCGGGCACCGGATCGCCGCGCCACGAAATCCACCGTTTTGCGGCACGCGGCGTACGTATGCGTCGTCACCAGGAGCTCGTCCCCCGCCTCGAACTCGAGGGAACGCAGGACGGCATTCACGCCCGCCGTCGCGTTCGACACGAACGCGAGATCCGCAGGATCCGCGCCCAGGAAGCTCGCGAGCTCGTTCCGTGCCGCATCGAGCCGCGCGCCCAACGTCAAGGACAGAAAGTCGCACGGCTCGCGCTCCATCTCCGATCGCAGTGCCGCCTGAGCGGCGAGCACCGCTTGGGGACAGGCGCCGAAGGAGCCATGATTCAGATACGCAATCTCGGGATCCAGTCCCCAAAGCGCGGCGAAATTCGTTACGATTTCCGGCAAACGCGACTCCCAAGCACCCGACGCTCGCTGCGGCGGGATTCTCCCACAAACCCGGAAGAACAGATGCAGTACCAACTCTATTATTGGCCTACCATTCAAGGTCGCGGCGAGTTCGTGCGATTGGCGCTCGAGGAAGCGGGCGCCTCCTATCGGGACGTGGCGCGCGCATCGGGCCGCGGCGCAGGCGTCGCTGCGCTCCTCGCCATGATGAAAACGCGCCGGCGCGCGCGGACGCCATTCGCACCGCCGTTTCTGAAAGCCGGCCGGCTCGTGATCGGACAGACGGCCAACATCCTGCAATTCATCGGCGCGCGCCACGGCCTCGCGCCGCCCGGTGAGGGAGGCCGGCTATGGGTGAATCAGCTGCAGCTCACGATCGCGGATTTCGTGGTGGAGATCCACGACACTCATCACCCGATCTCGGGAAATCTCTACTTTAAGCAGCAGCGGCGCGAGGCGCGGCGCCGCAGCGCCGATTTCCTGAAGAGCCGCGCTCCGAAGTTTCTCGCCTATTTCGAGGACCTCATGCCGCGAAAGCCGGCCCGGTTTCTCCTCGGCGCCAAGCTCAGCTATGCGGATCTGTCGATGTTTCAAGTCATCACCGGATTGAGCTACGCATTTCCGCGCGCGAGCGGCAAATTCGCCCGCAAGTATCGGCGCCTGTTCGCGCTGCACGAGCGTGTCAAAGAGCGGCCGCGCATCGCGGCCTATCTCGCCTCGCCGCGGCGGATCGCGTTCAACAACGAGGGCATCTTTCGCCACTATCCGGAGCTCGACACATGACCCAGTCCCCGTCGCGCACGCGCGCGCAGCGCCCGCCCGCCGCACTCCTCACCCGGCGAGAAATGCTGGCGGTCGGCGCCTGGTCGGCGCTCGCGGGTGTTCTCGACTTCGGCCGCGTGCGAGCCGCGGCGGCCTCCAGCGACTCGCGATCCCAGGCGCTTCTCACCCTGGACCGCTTCGTCGCGGGCTACTGCGAGGCCATGAATGCGCCCGGACTCAGCCTGGCGCTCGCCGATGCCGCGGGTCCCATCCGGGTGTCCGCGCATGGCTACGCGGATCTGAATGCGCGCATCCCCGTGTCGACCTCGCAGCTCTTTGAGATCGGATCGATCAGCAAGTCGTTCGCTGCCCTCACCCTCCTGCAGCTCCACGAGCAGGGCAAGCTCGATCTGAAGGCCCCGATCAGGCATTACCTGCCCTGGCTCGCGATGGAGAGCGACTACGGCGAGATTCTCGTGCATCACCTGCTCACTCACTCGAGCGGAATGCCGGACGATGCACCCGTGTTCCCGTCCGACCCGGATCGGCGTCCCCGCCAGGCGTTCGCGCCGGGCGCCGAGTTTCACTACAGCAACTGGGGATACGGGGTGCTGGGTTACTTGATCGAATCGCTCGACGGGCGTCCCTGGCCCGCGGCGGTCACCGCGCGGATCCTTAAGCCTCTGGGCATGAGCAATACGGTCGCGGCGATCACGAGCGCCGATCGTGCGCGCATTGCTCAAAGCTATGTTCCTCTGCACGATGACCGGCCGTATCCGCGCCGCGGTCCGCTGGCGGTCGCCGGCAATCTGGAAACCGAGGATGCCGCGGGATCGATTGCCTCTTGCCCGCAAGACATGGCGGTCTATATGCGGATGATCTTGAACGGCGGCGCCCATCCCGGCGGTCGCATCGTATCGGAGGAGGGATTCAAGCTGTTCTCCTCGCCGTACATTGCGGCACCGGATTTCGGACCGACGGCGTCCTACGGCTACGGCATTGCGATCGATGAGCTCGACGGCCATCGCCGCTTGAGGCACACGGGCGGCATGGTGTCGTTCATGTCGGCGATTCACTTGGACCTCGATGGGGGATTCGGCGCCTTCGCCTCGATCAATGCGCAGCTCGGGTATCGGCCGAATCCGGTCGCGCAGTTCGCGCTCGAGCTGCTGCGCGCGGCGAAGGAAGGCAGGGCGGCGCCGCCGCTCCCGGCTTTCGACGCGTCCGCGAGCATCGCCGATCCTACAAGCTATCAGGGCACATTCCTCTCCGCCGATGGGCGGCGCCTCGAGGTGGCCGTCGACGGTGAGCGCATCGTCCTCGTCCGCGGCCGGGAGAGAATCCCCCTGCAGCATGTCGAGGAGGACAGCTTCCTCGCTGATCGCGAGGGGCTCGACCTGTATCCGTTGCTGTTCGAGCGCGCGGGCGAGCCCGCGGACACCCGCGGCGGCGCGGCGCATCCCGTGGTCGCCCTCGCCTATGGTCCGGACTGGTACGCGCGCTCCGGAGCGCCGGCGCGGCCCATCGATCCGTCGCCCGAGCTCGCACGCTATGCCGGGGTATACTACTCCGCCGATCCCTGGGCGGGCTGGGTGCGTGTCGTTCAACGCCAGGGACGGTTGTGGATCGGCGGGACGGATCCGCTCACAGCCATCGGCGATCGGCTGTTTCGGGTGGGCGAGAAACCATCGAGTCCGGAGACGGCGGAGTTTTCCGACTTGGTGAACGACGCCGCGCAGCTGCTGCGGTTCGACGGTGCGCAATTCCGCCGCATCGAGGTGGCGTGACGGGCGCGTCCTTACGACCAATCCATTTCGAACTGCCGCGCGTCCCCGATCACCCGCGCGAAATCGAGCCCGAGCGCATCCAATATGGGCTCGGCCACCGGCTTGACCTGCTTCTCGACGTAGTGCTCTCGATCGGGCGCATGGCGCAGGTTGTCGAGCGGCTCCGCGCCGCCCAACGTCATGACGTAGCGGACGGAGCGGCCGGCGGCTCGCGCAGATTTTCGCGCGGCTGCGACGTGCGGCGGTGTGGTGGCGGTGTACTCGCCGGTCTCCTTGCGCAGGTTCTTGTGATACACCAGCTCCTCGTCGAGCTCGCCTCGACGCACACGACTCACGATGTCGGCGAGGTAGTCCTCCACCGGCCGATTCGAGAACAGCCGCTCATAGAGCTCACGCTGCACCCGCTTGGCGAGCGGGGTCCAGTCGCGCCTCACCACCTCCAGGCCGACGAATTCCACGCCGTGGAGCGCGCCGGCGCCCGGTCCTGCGTAGACGAGACCGGCGTAGCGCTTGCTCGCGCCGCGCGTGCTGTGACGCGCGCGGGCCAGGAATAACTTCAGGTAGAGCTTCTCGAACTCGAGCTCGAGCCGGCTCTGCACCTGCCACCGGTCCTCGATGTAGCGCGCGAGCTCGCCATTGAGCCGCGCGGCGAGGCGGGCGGCCTGCGCGCTCGCATGCGCGGCATCCGCGTGACCCGAGCTCACGAACAAACTGTCGGTGTCGCCGTACAGAACGCGAAATCCGGCGGATTCGAACCACTCCTTCGACCACAGCAGCAGATGCTTGCCCATCCCGGTGATGGAATTGGCGAGTGCCGGGTTGAAGAAGCGGCAAGCGGACGTGCCGAGCACCCCATAGAAGGAGTTCATCAGAATCTTGATGGCATGCGCCGCGACGTCGTCGTGCCGCCGCTTGGCCGCCTCGCGCCGCGGGAACAGCTCGTCCAGGAGCCGCGGCAAGATCGCCGGCTCGCGGCGAAAAGCGCCCTCGGTCGTGCGGATGAGATCGAGCTGCGGCCGCGGCTGCGGCACGTAGCTGACGGGGTCGATGTTGAAGGTACGGATGAGGCTGGGGTACAGGCTCTTGAAATCGAAGACCCAGACATTCTCGTGAAGGCCCGTCACCGGCTCGATCACGTGTCCGCCCTGTTGTGCCACGTGTACCCGGGAGTCGCCGCCGCGCACGCTCGGAGCGACGATGCGCGCGCGCTCGAGCTCGGACAGGTATAGAAAATCGAACGAGGCGATGCTCGCGGCCACCCGATCGGGAGTCATGCCGGTGAGCTGGCTGCGGGCGAAGGCGAGCTCGACGAGGCGCAGCTTCTCGACGATTTGCAGGGCGAGCCGCGCATCGGTGCGCGCGTACAGCGCGAAGGCCGGAAGATCGTACTGGTAGTTGTGAAGAATCTCCGCCAGCCGGTCGGATGCCGGCCCCGCCACGGCCTTGCCTTCGCCGAGCACTTCCCTCGCCACCGCGTCGAGCGAGTAGTCATCCATGCGAATGAACGCGCCGCGCAGCAAGTCGATGCCGTCGAGCACGAGCCGCCCCGGAATGTTGGCCTGGCCGCTGCCGAAGTAGCCCTCGGCCTTGCGGATGCGCAGGGGCCCTCGATCCCGACCGAGCTCGAGCGAATATCCGAGGCGCACGGCAATGCGCTCGAGCACCGTGAGGTCGAAATCGATGAGATTCCAGCCCGTCAACACGTCCGGATCCAGCGATCGGACCCGGGCGCCGAACGCCTCGAGCGCCGCGGCCTCAGTGCGGCACCGCTCGGCGTGCTCGGGCAACGGCCGATCGCTCGCGTCCACGATGAGTACCTCATCGACACCCAGGCCGAACAACGATATCGCGAGCAACTGCTCGCCCTTCGCATCCGTCTCGATATCGAACGACAACACTCGAGGCGCGAGCGGGACATCGGCGGGGTAGAGCTCTGGATTGTCGAAGATCACGCCACCCGCGCCGGCCCCGCCGGCGGCGGGCCTCGATGGGCCGTCGATTTCGACGCCGCCCTTGATGCCGCGCTCGATCAAGAAGCGCGACGCGAAGCGAACGTCGGCCTCGAAGGTGTCGATGCCCGCCGCGTGGAGCTTATCGCGCAGCGGCGGCACGTCGGCGGGGATGCCGACGTCCACCCGGGCGACGTCCTCGCCTTCGAAGGTGCGCTTCGCGACGGCTTGCGGATTCAAGGATCGAAGGGCGGCGGCGCGCTCCACATCCCGGGCGCGCACATAGAAGTGCGGCCGCTGCCGGTCATCACGGACCAGAAACGTCTCGCCGCCTTCCAAACGGCCGTACAGATGCACCACGGGCGAGCGCTCCGCATTGGACCTGACCCGGTAGGTCGCCTGCAGGATGAAGCCGCGTACCCTCGCCATGCCGCCATTGTGCCTCAAGGCGGCACGGCGGTTAACTTAACGTGGCGCAGGCCTGATTGAGAAACAATACCGGTCTCGCAGGGGGCTCATTCGGTAGGCTCGCCGTTCACCCAATCGCCTGCCGGGGTATCCATGTCTTTCACCGAAGAACAGGCCAAGTCCTACATCACCAAGTTGCTGACGGCGATGAGCTCCGCCGGCGGCTCGGATCTGTTCGTGTCGAAGGACTTTCCCCCGAGCATGAAAATCCAGGGCGTGATGAAGCCCCTCATCAATCAGAAGCTCTCGGCCGAGGTCGCGCGAGAGCTCGCGTACGCGCTCATGAACGAGCGTCAGCGCGAGGATTTTGCCAAGGATCTCGAGGCGAACTTCGCGGTGTCGGTCCCGGGAGTCGCCCGCTTTCGAGTCAACGTGTTCGTGCAGCAGCAGCAAGTCGGCATGGTGGTGCGCACCATCGTCAACGACATCCCCACGCTCGAGAAGCTCGGTTTGCCGCCGATCCTCCAGGATATCGTGATGGCGAAGCGCGGCCTGGTGCTGGTGGTCGGCGCCACCGGCTCGGGCAAGTCCACTTCGCTCGCCGCCATGATCCATCACCGAAACTGCTCATCGGCGGGGCACATCGTGACCGTCGAGGATCCGGTCGAGTTCGTGCATCAGTCGCAGCAGTCGCTCGTCACCCACCGCGAGGTGGGCATCGATACGCACTCCTGGCACAACGCGCTGAAAAACACGCTGCGGCAAGCGCCGGATGTGATTCTCATCGGGGAAGTGCGCGACACCGAGACCATGGAGCATGCCATCGCCTTTGCCGAGACCGGGCATCTGTGCCTCGGCACGCTGCACTCCAACAGCGCAAATCAGACCATCGATCGCATCATCAACTTCTTCACCGAGGAGCGCCGCAACCAATTGCTGATGGATCTATCCAGCAATCTGCGCGCGATCATTTCGCAGCGGCTGATCCGCACGGAAGACGGCACGGACCGGCGCGCGGCGATGGAGATTCTGATCAACACCCCGATCGTCGCCGACAAGCTCCTGAAAGGTGAGTTTCACGAGCTCAAGAACATCATGCAGAAATCGCGGGAGCTCGGCATGATGACCTTCGACGTGTCGCTGTTCGAGCTCTACGAGGAGGGGGCGATCGGTTACGACGAGGCGATCCGCAACGCCGACTCGGCGAATGAGCTGCGTCTCAACATCAAGCTCAACAGCAAGCGCGGCGCTCCGGCACCCTCGCTCCAGGTGGCGGCCGGCTGAGCACCCGCGCGACGGGTGTCTTGTTGCAGCGCAAACAGGCGGCACACTCAGCGAGCGGCGGCCGACGGATCCTGGACGGTTATTCCGAGAATCGACTCGACGCCGCGCTTGAACTCCGCGCGATTCCAGCGGGCCGTGCCGCGTCCGATGACGGCGGCCAGCCGATCGAACTGCACCTGCGTGACATTGGTGACCCCCGCCACCACGACGCGGGTGCCGACCCCGGACGGTCCCGCCGCGACGAACACGGCGATCTGAAGATCGAAGAATTCTGCGAAACGCGGTGAAGGATTCGCACGGTCGCGGGCCGTCAAAAACGCGTCGATCTTGCGCTGGCTGGGGACTCGCTTGAGAAAGCTTTGGCGATCCGCCCCGCCGCCCGATGCATCGGCCAGATTGGCCTCCTGGAAAAGCAAATTGTGTCCTGTCTCGATCATGGCAAACCTTGAGTGAAGGCACGATATTGAGCGGAATGCGCGCGACTCTCAAGCCTGCCCGGTCACCTGATCCAGATGCCTCGACTGCGACACGATGACGGCGCACACGATGCCTAAGGTCAGAACGGGCGGCAGCATGGCATAGCGGTTGAGCGACTGGCCCGCACAGCCGAGCGCCGCGCCCGCACCGTAACTCAACCAGGCGAACGACAGCAGGCGCGCGCGGGCGCGGGCGGCGGGCTGATGGAGGATCTCGGGCAACACCTCGCCCAGGCGACCGATGTTGCCCGTGATGAACGCCGTGTTCACCGGCGCGCCCATGAATCTCGGCACGACGGCGGTCTGAATTCCCATGGCGGCCGCGAGCAGACAGGCGATCCATGGGTTGGCGCTGAACGAGGCAGCCGCCAGGAAGAGGCCCTCGACCACCAACAGCGCCGGCGGGCTCAGGCCGACTCTCGCGGTCCAGCCGGCAATCGCGACGAAGACGACGAAGACCACGATCAAGGCGAAGTGGAAGGCGGCTCGGCCCGGCGACTGCTTGAACACTGAAATCCCGAGAAGCACGGTATTGCCGGTCATTGCGCCCGCGAAGGTGTCGTACCTCAGATAGCTGATTGCATCGACCCAGCCTCCCACGCCGCACAAAAGCGCGGCATCGATCAGGTCGCGCCGGGTTGCCACGCGTCCACCGCCGCAACGGCGTCCCGGCCGGGGCCGTCCTTCGAAGTATTCAAAATATGCATGGGTTTGATCGAAAAATCGTGCTTTTAATTCAATCAATTGACCCTATCCTGAGTACCACAGGAGATCAACATGATGCAGCATCCGACGGAGCGAAGAGCGGGGTCATGCCAACCATGGCTGGCTCAATTCCTATCATAGTTTCTCATTTGCCGATTACTTCGACCCGAAACACGTGGAATTCGGGCCGCTGCGCGTGATCAACGAGGACCGCGTCGCGCCCGGTGCCGGGTTCGGGACCCATCCGCACAGCGACATGGAGATCATCAGCTACGTGTTGTCGGGCGAGCTCGCGCACAAGGACTCGCTCGGCAATGGATCGGTCATTCGGGCCGGGTGACGTGCAGCGAATGAGCGCGGGCTCGGGCGTGCGACACAGCGAGTTCAATCCATCGAGCAGCGAGCCGGTGCACTTCCTGCAGATCTGGATCAAGCCGGACGTCAAGGGCATTCAGCCGAGCTACGAAGAGAAGCATTTTCCGTCCGCCGCGAAGCGCGGCCAATTGAGGCTCATCGCCTCGCCGGACGGCGCTCAAGGGTCGGTGATGATTCATCAGAATGCGAAGCTCTACGCCGGACTCTTCGATGGCGAGGAGCGAGCCGCGCTCGCCCTCGCACCCACCCGGCGCGGTTATGTTCACCTCGTACGCGGAGAGGCCCGCGTCAATGGGGTCGCACTCGGCGGGGGCGATGCGCTCGAGCTCACCGACACGCGGGACGTGGTCATCGACGGCGGCCGCAAGGCCGAAGTGCTGGTGTTCGATTTGCCGAGATTAAGGGAAGTGACGGGTGGAAAGAGTTCGGAGCGGCGGCGCGTTAGACCAAGTGCGTATTGCCGCAGGGGGCTCGGCCGGACAATCTGGCGGCACCGATGTCGCCGCACCACGAAGAGCCGGTCCGCAGTTCGCCTGCCGATGCCTCGCACGCAGGGCTCGGCGCATTGACCGGCTTGATTCTCGCGCTGAGCGTGACCTTGCCGGCGATGGGGCTGGAGGCTCAGGCGTCGGAGCTGTGGAGTCGCGCCGTCGCGGCGACGCCAAATTCTCGTGCACGGCGAGAGGCTGTACGGGAAACTTTGCGTCGGCTGTCACCGCGCCCACGGTAGCGGTGCCGGCAACCGGCAGTATCCGCAGCTTTCGGGCCAGCAGGAGCAATATCTGCTGGAGCAACTGGTGCTGTTCATCTCACTCGATGGCCGTGCTCCCAAGATGCATCGTGTGCTGGTGCGAAGCTCGCTCACGGACCCCCAGTCGCTGCGTGATTTGAGTGCCTATCTTGCGGCGCAACCGCACGACCCGCATGGCGAACACGGCGATGGCCATCGCCTGGGCGTTGCGAGAAAAATCTATCGCGAGAGTTGTTCCGGTTGTCACGGCGCTCTCGGCCATGGCCGGGCACAGGGTCCGATTCCGTCGATCGGCGGGCAAAACTACACCTACTTGTTGATCCAGATCAAAGGCTTCGCCGCAGGGCATCGCTCCAACGCCGATCCCGCCGTGACCGAAGCCATGAGCCGTCTGCGGTCGGATGAGATGAGCGCGGTCGCCGACTTCATCTCGAGAATGCCGGACAGCGCCGATCTCGGCTACGGGGTCTTACGCACCGCGTCAACGTCGCGATAGCCGAGATACCAGCAGATTGTTGGTGACATCATCAACCACGGCGAAGTCGAAGCCGCTGCTTTGATCGGAGCCGTCGGCCTGATCGAAGCGCGGGTCGCGGGCATCGATCCCAAATGCCCCGCCTTGACTGGCATCCACGTTGTATTCGCGAACGTATTCACCGGCGCGAGTGAATTCGACGATCTCGCTCGGATGCAGAGGATCGGCATTGACGGCATCTCCATTGGCGGTCAGCAGATGTCCGTTGGATGCGAAGCGCAGCGCGAGCGGTCCGCGAAGATGACTCATTCGAGAAGACGAGAGCGCCCTTGACGACGGGAGAGGACCGGTAGTCTGCGTTGGACACCGAATAGATCGCATTATCGTTGGTCGATGCGACGAACAAGCGTGTCGGTGGCGGCATCGAAGGCGAGACCGGTCGGTCCCAAAACCACGGCTGCCGCATTGGGGACGTGCGAATAGCCGGTGGCGAGCGTCGTCATTTTCTGAAGAGTGACCGCGCTCGAGGTGACGCTCACATCGAGCCGGGATACGGTGCCGTTCAGCACGTTGGAGACGAAAATATGCGCTTCGCTGCCGTGGTCGTCGATGGTGAGATCCCAGGGCCCGTCGAGAAATACGGGATCCCGTCCAGGTCGCGACGAACTTGCCGTGACGGTCGATGACTTGCAGGGCGCCGCGCCCGATGGTGGCAAAAGTACCGTCCTTGGTGGGGACATTGCCCACGAGCACGAAGCCGGCCGCGTAGAACGCCGAGCGCCGTGCTGAGACCCTGGAGCTTGCTGGTAAAGAAGGTGATGGCATTACCTGGAGGCGCGATGGGACCGCGTGCGGCCAGGTGGATGATCGAGGTTCCGGTGCCCTGGACATTGTTGCCGTCATTGAAATTCGAGACCAGCACATCGCCGGCACCGATGGTGCCTCCGCCGGGGAATCCGGCCGGGACGAACGCGACCCCGTAAGGATTCACATCGCCGCTCGCGGGTATCGTGGATGAGTTGATCGCGCCGGCAAGAAAGGGCTCCTGCGCGAGGGCGACGATCGAAAGCCCCGGCAAAAGTCCCAACATGGAAGCGAGTCGAATCGGCCCGCGGACCGCGAGGGACGTGCTGTTCGTTCTCATGATGTCCCCCAAGCTGTGATTGAATAGGTGTTGGTGTGTCGGTAGGTACCGAGAGAGGAGCGGGGGGTTCTGCTGCACGGTGAAAATTAATCGGCGAAGCGTTTGCACACCGACAACGAGCCCTATAATCCGGCGCCGATGGAGGCACAGGTCAGCTCACCGAGATGGATCGCGAGCGTTGCGCTCTGCAAGTTTCGCGGTGCTTCCGTGCAGTGACTCGCGCGGAGGCACGTGGAGCGCGTTCGCTCGGCGCCGACGACCGATTATGTATATCGCGGGATCTCGCAGACTTACGGCGGTGCGGCGTTGCAGGTCGGCGGCAGCTATCAAAGTCCGCTGGGATGGTTCGCCGGTGTGTGGGGCTCGAACGTGAGGCCATATCCGGGGGGTAAGTCATTCGAGGAGCTGGACGCATACGCGGGCGTAGATCCGGCCGCTCGGCACCGATTTCGCCGTCAAGGGAACCTACACGCACTACGCCTATCTGCATGATCCGCGACCGTGAGCAGTACGACTATGAGGAGGTCGCGGTGAGCGTAGCGTACCTGGATCTCGCCGCGGCGACGGTCTCCTACCAGCCGAACTACACCTCGTATTCCGAGCTCGGTTTCGCATCCCGCCGCCCGGCGGCCGCCTATGAGCTCACGGGCCGATGGCCGCTGAAATACGGATTTGCGGTGACGGGTGGGGCGGGGTATTACGATTTGCAGCGCCTTTTCGGCGTCGGCTACTGGGCGGGCGATCTTGGGGCGGCGTATGTTTACCGCAGACTGACGCTCGATCTGCAGCCGCTTCTTCGCCGACTCGGGGGCGGCCGCGCTGTACGAGGACGCCAGCGCCAATCGTACTTGGGTGTTTTCCGCGGTCTGGCGGTTTTGAATGAACCGAACGGGGGCATCAGGTTACGTACCGGTGCCAGCCCGTGTCGGAGGCTGTGAAGCAGGAGCGCTTGGCCCTTGGAAAATTCCGAGTTGCGATCCAATCAATCGGCGCCCGCGCGCAGCGCGAACGACCATGAGCGGGAGCTCGTCTTCAAGGTCGGCCGCGGCGATCGCGACGCCTTCCGCGAGCTGTACCTGCACTATCACCGGCGCTTGGCCCGATTCTTGACGCGGCTGACGCATCGACAGGAGGATGCCGAGGAAATCATCAACGATACGCTGTGGATCGTCTGGCAGCGCGCGGCGACGTTTCGCGACGCCTCGCAGGTCTCGACGTGGATCATGGGGATCGCCTATCGGCGCGCGCTCAACATGATCCGGCGCGCGGCGACGCACGAGCGAGTCATGGCGCTCGAAAGCGCCGATGGCGAGGCGGCCGTCAGCGATTCGGGCGAGGCGACGGAGAATCGGCAGCTGCTCAATTTTGCTCTCGCCCAGTTGCCGCTCGAACAGCGTCTGGTGCTCGAGTTCACCTATTATTTGGATCACTCCTGCGAGGAGGTCGCGGAGATCATGGAATGCCCGGTGAATACGGTAAAGACGCGCATGTTCAACGCCCGGCGCAAGCTGCGGGCGATTCTTGCCGAGCACGGCGCCGATTGGGGGACAGGCTCATGAAGCTCGACTTGGAAGGCGCCCGCTGCGGGGAGGAGGCGGCACGTCTGCTGCCGTGGTACGTGACGGGGAGACTCTCGCCCGCTGATCTCGAGCGTGTGTCGAGCCACTTGCAACGCTGTGCGATCTGCCGCGCCGACCTCGCACACGAGCGTCGGGTTCAGGCGCTCCTGCATAGCGATACCCGAATCGAATATGCGCCGCAGGCGGGCCTCGCCAAGACGCTGTCGCGCATCGATGAGCTGGATCGGGATGCTCCGGCACGGCGTGCGCCCGCTCGCGCCGGGGCGGCGACGACGCCGCGTAGGGGCTGACACAATGGTTGACGGCGGCAGTGCTCGTGCAGGCGGTCGCGCTGGGGTGGCTGGGCGCTTCGCTTCGGGACCGGCCGGCGTCCGCGGTGACGCCTGCGACGTACCAGACCTTGGCGGCTGACCCGATATCGGTGATACGCGGGACCGCATATCCGCGCGGTGTTCGCGCCTGCCATGACCCTTGGCGAATTGAAGGCGCTACTGGCGGCGAACAAATTGACGATCGTTCGAGGGCCCGAGCGATGCAGGCGCCTACACGCTGGCCTCGACCGACTGCGCGCGCAACGGCTGCCGGTCTCGAACCCACCGTCGCGGCGCTTCGAACCGATGCACGCGTGTTGTTCGTGGAGCCCGCCGTGAACGACGCGGCGGTCGCCCGGTGAAAATCCCGCCGCTCGGCCTCATCGTCGGCGGCCGTCGGGCTCGCCGGGTGCGCATCCGATCATGCGTTGCGAAGCGAGTTGCCGACAGAGGCGCGGGTATCGCCGGAAAACTACGTGGTTGTGACGGTGCGAAACCCGGTTTCCCCAGTGAGCTCCCACTCGGCAGCGACGTTGCGCGGCTACGATGGCATCGGGCTTTACACCGCGGGCGGCGCGGCTCGCGGGGCGACCCGGGCGCTGGCCGCCGAATACCATTTGCGCGAAGTGTCGAGCTGGCCCATCGCGGTTCTGGGTGTGCATTGCCTGACGTATGAGCTAGCCGAGCGGGGCCGATCGAGACCGCCTGCTCGCGATGCTGGCGAGCGATCCGCGGGTCGAGTCGGCGCAAGGCTTGCTCGCCTTCGAGACCGCCTCCAGCCACTACAACGATCCTTACGCAGCACTGCAGAACAACATGCAGCAAATGGAAGTACTGGAAGCGCAGTCCTTGAGCCGCGGCGCGAGCGTTCGGGTCGCGATCATCGACACGGGCGTCGACGTGCATCATCCGGATCTCCCCGCGAGCGTGGTTGCGCGAAATTTCGTGGATAACGACGCGAGCGCTTTTCAGGAAGACGCGCACGGGACGGCAGTGGCCGGAGTAATCGCGGCGATTCCCAACAACGGGGTCGGTATCGCCGGCATCGCGCCCGAGGTCCGATTGCTCCTGTACAAGGCCTGTTGGCGCGCGGCCTCCACCGGCATGCAGGGCTGCCTGCAATTCCTTCACGCTTGCGCAGGCGCTGGCGGCGGCGATCGATGCCACGCCGATATCATCAATTTGAGTCTCGCCGGCCCGAGTGATCCACTGCTCGAGCGCCTGGTCGATCGCGCCACGGCGGCCGGCATCATCGTGGTGGGCGCGGTGCCGCCGGATGGTCTGCGCAATTCGTTCCCACCGACATCGCCTCGGTCATCGCAGTCGATGCGCTGGAAAGCGGCCATACGAGCCCTGGAGTGCTGCGGGCGCCGGGCCGCGACGTGATGTCACTGGCACCGCATGCGCATTACGATTTTTACTCGGGAAGCTCGCTCGCCACTGCGGAGATTTCCGGATTGGTCGCACTGCTGCGTGCTCAACGACCGCATTTGACGGCGCAGGACGCGCGGATGCTGCCTGCTTGAGAGCGAAGCGACCGATGGGGACGCATGCGCCGAATGCCTGTGCGGCGCTGGCATCGCTGCTGCACGACAAGCGCTGCCCGGCGCAACCTAAACAGGGATCTCAGAAAGAATACGTGGATCTCGGCGAAACCGAGGGACTGGTTCTGCGTGTTGCTCTGAGGAATACCCACGTATCGGCGGTAGCCGGCGCGAAGCTGCAGAAACTGAATCGGGGTGTATTCGTACAGCACGCTGGCGCGCGTCTCGGCGTTGTTGCGGACGCTGTGTTCGGGGTCTTCGTACTCATAGGTGAGCTTGAGATTGTGCCCCCTGCGGAGTCCCCAGTCGAGCTCGAGGAGCGATGCCGAGCATCGTCCTATCGCCGTTGGTGAATCCTCCCCCTCGCACCGAGATCGCCCTCGGCGAGCCATACGAAGGGTCCGGTGCGTAGCCCGGCAAACAGGCCGGCTTCGCGCCGGTTGCCGGCATCGGACTGGGTCGAGCGATGCCGCGGCGCCGATGCGCCACGAGCTATGAACCCAAACGGCTTGTGCGGTCACCTGCTGACCGTTGCCGGTGGTCGCGTTGGCTGCGCCATTGGTGAGATCGAGCTGTGCAGACCAGTGCGGCAGCTCGAGGCCGAGCTCGACTCCGGTGTCGGGTGTTGTCATGCTGATGCCGGTGACTTCGCGAACGAAACGCGGTGTTGTCTTGCAGGCGCCAACCGAACGGTAGGTAGAATTGCCGGCCTTGACGTACAGCTCCCCGGACGCCGAAGCATATTTGGCATAGGCTTCCATGACGGTGGCCGCGCCGGGCGCGAGCAGCTCATCGATCGAAAAATCCAGGCGCGAGGGAATGATCGAGACGTCCGCGTAGGTGCGCACCTGCTCGAGCGCGAAAGGATTTCTCGGTCGAACTGTGCGGGACGTCCATGAAGGACCAGTCGGTTCGCAAATCCCCGCCGAGCGTATGCGATCGCCGATGCGACCGAGCCACTGGTCCGTGCCCAGGTCCAGATGCTCCTCCGGCATGACATTCTGCGCGAATATGTCGCCGAATTCGCTGCGCAATCCTCCGCCCGTCGGATTGGTATGGCAGGCGCCACACTTGTAGCCTTGACCGACGGCAAGATAAGGCTCGGCATGCGCCGCGCCCATGCCCATCCAGACGAGCGCGCCCAGGTAAAGAAACGATCGCGGACCTGGAATGCTCATTGGTCGAGATCCACGGTGAACGTCACTTCGAGCGGCTGCTCCGACGCACCGCCGGAGTCGACCTCCAAGCGATGTCCGTACACATCGGCGAGGTCGAGATCCGCATTGATGACCAGACGGTAGCTGCCGTTCCACAGCGGATTGCGCGGCGTCATGATCAGGATGTGCGGATTGGCCGAAGAGGCCGTGACATCCGCCGGCACCTCGGAATTCGCGAGCTGCGCATCGTCCGCCGCACCGCCGGCGCGCAGCAAGCGCAATGTGCCGGCGCCCAGGCGCGTGACATCGATGGGACCGTTGAACGCCACGATGATTCTCTCCGGAAGAACGCCCAGCACATCGCCATTGGACGGATACACCAGATGCGACGCGGAACGTCTCGCGGCTCGCCTCGCCCGCCGCTGCCGGCGATGGTTGCGCGCCATCGCTGATCCATTGACTGATGGCCGCGATGGTGGCGTCGGGCAATGCAGATTCACCGAACGGCATGCGAGCTCCGACGGAAGCCGTGCCGCGCAGCTTCTGAATGAGGTAGCTGTTGGCCGGGTCGCCGGGCTTGACGCGTAACACCGACGGCACTTCCGCACTCGGCACACCCACCAGCAGGGCATAACTATGGCCCGCATCAAGCTGCAGGCCTTCGGGCGCTCCGGCCCCGGCGTGACATCCGCTGCAGATCGGCGTGAACACATTCTCTTGTATGGATGCGAGGTCGGCGGTGAGGGCTGCGCCAGCCCCGCCGTTCGAGCCGAGCGGTTGACCGCTCGCGTCGAGGCCGATGCCATTACCCGAGCAGCCGATCAACGGCAATGCCAATCCTACGCACAAGCCGAGAGCCACACGTTCCTTTGCGGACATACGAGCACCCAACGATTAAGTGATGCCGTGAGTGATTGGCCGTGTGGCAGCGGTTCAAGAGCACGGCGATTTATTTCGGACGAGAACCGAACATCCTCGCCTCGTTACTCAGTAATCGAAGGCCGCGTTTCGCGAGCCTCTAATCGCACACGAGACGCTGCGGCGTCGAGGACACGAGGTATGGTGTACAAAACCGAAACGACCCGATTGAATCTGAGATTTGCGGCCGCGTTGACGCTGCTGCTCGCGCTGCTCTCCGCCTGTGGTGGCGATGGAGGAGGGTCAAGCGCGATGAGCGGCGCCGGCGGCGGCGGATATGGCACCGGAGCAACGGCCGCGGCGATCACGATCTCGCTCAGCAACTCAAACATTCAGGTGGGACAGAGCTCCACTCTCACGTGGTCCGCGACGAATGCCATGGCGTGCGCGGCGAGCGGCGCCTGGAGCGGTTCGGAGCCGATGACCGGATCGAAGTCCGAGTCGCCGGCCGCCGCGGGCACCTATACCTACACGCTGGCGTGCACGGGCTCGGGGGGCGGTGCGTCGGCAACGAAGTCGACTACACTCACCGTCGGCGCGGCCGCCGCCGGCACCGGGCCGTATACCTCTACGAGCCTGGTGGCGGACATTGCCGGCACATCGGCACTCACCGTCGATCCAAACCTGGTCAATCCCTGGGGCGTCGCCTTTGCACCGAACGCGCCGGTCTGGATTGCGAACAATGGCACCAGCACATCGACGCTGTACGACGGCAGCGGTAACCCGCAGCCGGCCGCCTCGCCGCTGGTCGTCAAATTCACCGCCAACGCCGGGCATGCATTTGCTCCGACCGGTATCGTTGCGAACACGACGAATGACTTCGTCGTGAGCGCGGGCGGTGCTTCCGGCGCCGCGAGCTTCATCTACGTCGGAGAGGGAGGCACCATCGCCGGCTGGTCATCTGCGGTAAGTTCGAGCCTCGCGGTGACGATGTACACCGATACTGCGGGTGCCGAGTATACAGGCGCCACCATGGCCACAACCGGCGGCCAGAACTACTTGTACGCCGCAGATTTCCACAACAACAAGATCGATGTGTTCAACGGCAGCTTCGTGAAGCAGACACCGTCGGCGACCAGTTTCGCGTTCACCGATCCCAACTTGCCTGCGGGTTACGCGCCCTTCGGCATCCAGGCGATCGCCGACGGCACCGGCGGAGCGATGCAGATCTACATCGCCTACGCCCAGCAGAAGGCGCCGGACGACTCCTTCAGCAACATCGGCGCGGGTCTCGGCCTGGTGAACGTATTCGACGCGAACGGAGTCCTGCTGACACACTTGATCGCAACGGGCGGTGCGCTGAATGCGCCCTGGGGGATCGCGCTGGCACCGGCCGATTTCGGGCCGCTCGGCAAGGATCTGCTCATCGGCAACCTGGGCGACGGGAAGATCAATGCGTTCGATTCCGGGACCGGTAAGTTGATCGGCCCACTGAGCGATTCGCATTCCAATCCGCTCGCAGTGCCGGGGCTGTGGGGCATTGCGTTCGGCAACGACAGCGTCGATCAACCGCACAACACGCTATTCTTTGCCGCGGGAACGTTGACGGCAGCCACGGAGAGTACGGCCGCATCGATGTCGGTGCTACGCCGCCGACACTGAACGGGACGGCGGCGGTGACGGTGGTACCACCAAGCGCTACGGTGAGCGGCACGGTCGCGCTGACTGCGAAGGTCGGCGACAGCGTCATCGTTTCCGCCGTGGAATTCTTCGCCAACGGAAAAGCCATCGGCACCGCGGACTCGGCGCCTTACACCGTTCAATGGGATACGGCGACCAGCGCCAACGGCTCGGTGACCCTGACGGCGACAGCAGTCGAGGGTTACGGCAAGCGAGCGAATTCCGCGCCCGTTATCGTCACCGTCAACAATGCGGCAGCTGCGGCGACGCTGACGCAACTTCAGGCACAGATCTTCGGTCCGATCTGCTCAGGCTGCCACAACGGCGTGGGCACGAGCCTGCCGGGCGTGCAGAACCTCACCTCGGCGGCGGCGACATACCAATCGCTGGTCAACAAGCCGAGCATCGAGCAGCCGAACCTCTTCCGTGTGAAGCCCGGCGACCCTGCCGACAGCTACGTCATCCACAAGCTGGAAGGACTCGCGGGTATCACTGGTTCGCGCATGCCGCTCGGGCGGCCCGTATCTGTCGACGGCCACGATCGCTCAGATCGAGTCGTGGATCTCGCGGGCGCCCAATGATTGATCCGAGAATTCGAGCGACGCGTCGAGGAGGATCTCCCAAAAATGCTGCGCCAAGCTGCGGGTGACGTAGAGCTCGAAGGCCGCGTCGCTGCGCGCATGGACCAGGACGCCGATGTGCCCCATGGCGCTCTGCGCGCAATGGCCGGCGGCGAGCCCGGGTCCATAGAGATCGAGGGGCAGATACTTGGCGAGCAGGTCTCGGGATCGCGGCCCCGATACGATGAAGATGCGGCGGCTGGCACTCAGCTCGAGTGCGGCCGCCGTGTCCGGCGAAAGCGCTGCGGCGATCTGCGCGCCGAGCGCGGGACCGCCCCGCGCACTCTCGGCCGGTCGCACGATCAGCCAACGGCTGGGCGCCACCGCGAGCAGGCTCGTCTCCCCGCGCATCGTGACGGCGCCCGCATGCTCGGGCGGAGCCGCGCCAAGGGTGTCCGCGAGTATCCGAACGGTGTCGCAATGACTGTCCGGCCACGCCGCGACCTGGACGATCTCCAGGCCCGTTCGCTCGGCGAGTGTGACGCCCGCTGCATCAGCCACGGTAGCGCGCTCCTTCCTTGTCGAAGAACACGGGGTCTACGATCCGTGCTGCCGTTATCTCATCCTTCAGCGGATACGCGGCGTAAACGGTCGAGCCCTTGATCGCGCGGCCATCCTTGAGGAGCGCCAATGCAATGTCGTGACCGAGCACCGGGCTGTAGGTTGTCGAAGTGACATGCCCGATCATGGGCGTGGAGGAGGGCATCGGCGTGCGTGCGGCGCGGCTCGGCCGCACCAGATGGGGCCGCGCGGTCTCGATGAGCTGCGCGCCGGCTCGCAGCCGTGCATTCGGATCGAGCGGCGCGAGGCCCACGAGTTGCAGCCGGCCGGGTCCGGTGAGCCCGGATCGCTGCGCCAGGCGCCGGCCGATGAAATCCTTTTTGCTGCTGACGAGCCCGCCGAGACCGAGGTCGTCGGCCGTGGTGCGACCATCGAGCTCCGGACCCGCCACATGGCCTTTTTCGATGCGCAGGGCGCCCATGGCTTCCGTTCCGTAAGGCACGATGTTCTCGGTGCGCCCCGCCTCGAGCATCGTTTCCCATACGTGAAGCGCCTGATCGGCCGGCGCGGCGATCTCGTAGGCGAGCTCCCCGGAGTAGGTCATGCGAAACACCCGGCACGGGATACCGGCAACCCGCGCATCGAGGACACCCAGATGGGGCAGCGTCTCGTTGGCCGCTGCCGAGGCGCCCCCCTCGATCACACGTGCCAGCACCGCGCGGCTCGAGGGGCCCGCGAGCGCCATGGTCGCCCATTGATCCGTGGCCGATGCGACCTGCACCCGCAAGTGCGGCCAGAGGACCTGCAGCAGAAATTCCAGATGCGCCAGCACGGCGGCTGCGTTGGCGGTGGTCGTGGTCATGAAATAGTGATGCTCGCCCACGTACGCAGTGGTGCCGTCGTCGAACACCATCCCGTCCTCGCGCAGCATCACGCCGTACCGGACGCGTCCGCGCGCGAGCGAACGCCAGTTATTGGCGTACGCGCGCTCGATGAGCTCGAGCGCATCCGGTCCCTGAATGTCGATCTTTCCGAGCGTCGAGACATCGACCAGTCCCACGGCCTTGCGCACGTGCGCCGCCTCGCGGATGTATGAATCCCGCAGCGTCTCGCCTGCTTTCGGATAGCAGCGCGGCCGCATCCAAAGCCCCGCCTCGACCAAGGTGGCGCCCTGGGCGACGTGCCAGTCGTGAAGGGGCGTGCGCCGGATCGGCCGATAGTGCACGCCGGTCTCGCGAGCGGCGAACGCCCCGATCGCCACCGGTACATAGGGTGGCCGAAAGGTCGTGGTGCCCGTCTCGCCGATGGTGCGGCCCTGCAGCGCCGCCATCAGCGCGAGACCATTCATGTTGCTGGTCTTTCCTTGATCGGTGCCCATGCCGAGCGTCGTATAGCGTTTCAGGTGCTCGACGGAGACATAACCTTCGCGATGAGCCAATGCCACATCGGCCGAGGTGACATCGTCCTGCAAGTCGATGAATGCGTGGCGCACCGCCCCGGGCACGATCCACAACGGCGCAATCGGAGCACTCCCGTCAGGGAGCGCGCTCGACACGGGCACCTGCGCCGCATGCGACCCCACCGCCAGCGCCGCCTCGGTCCCGGCGGCGGTGCCGGCCTGAAGACACGCGGACAGCGACATTGCGCCCGCGCACGATCCGGCGGAGGCTTCGGCCTGCCTCGATGCCCCCGGCACGAATGCCGACCGGGATTGATCGAAGACGGGCTTCGCGCCCGACTGGCTGTGCAAATGCACGGTCGGACTCCAGCCGCCGGAGACGGCGAGCAGGTCGCAACCGAGGCGCCGCGGCGCTCCCGCCGCTTCGGCCGAGCGGCCGCTCGGAGCGAGGCGCACGATCTCGACGGCATTCACACGCAGCTTGCCGTGCGCGCGCACCACGGCGTGTCCCAGAAGCGAGGGGATGCCGAGGCGGCGTGCCTCGAGCGCCAAGGGGCCATCCGCCGCCTGCCGCGAATCGACGACGGCCTCGACCGAGACTCCCGTTGCGCGCAGTTTGAGCGCCGTACGGTAGGCATCGTCGTTATTGGTGAACAGCACGGCGCGCCGGCCCGGCACCACCGCGAAGCGCTTCGCGTAGGTGCGCACCGCGCCCGCGAGCATGATGCCGGGGCGGTCATTGTTCTCGAAAACCAATGGACGCTCGATCGCACCGGTCGCGAGCACGACCCGCTTGGCGCGGATGATGTGCAGGCGCTGCCGCGGCTCGGGCGCGGCCGCCGCAGGCTTTGCGAGCTGGTCGGAAACTCGCTCGAGCGCGCCGATCACATTGTGGTCGTAGTAGCCGAACGCGGTGGTGCGCGGCATCACGCGCACCTGCGGCAGGCTGCGGAGCTCCGCGCAGGATTGCTCGCACCAGACATCGGCGCTCGCATCCGCCACGCGCTCCTCGTCGCGCCACAGTGCTCCGCCCAGAAGCGGCTCGCTCTCGGTCAAGATGACTCGCGCGCCGGCGCGCCCGGCCGCGAGCGCCGCCGCGAGGCCCGCCGGCCCTGCGCCGACCACGAGCACGTCGCAGAACAGGTGGCTGCGCTCGTAGCGGCCCACATCGCCGTGACGCGAGGCGGCTCCCATGCCCGCCGCGCGCCGGATGAAGCGCTCGTAGAACATCCAGGCCGACCCCGGCCACATGAAAGTTTTGTAGTAGAACCCCGCCGGAATGAATGGCGCAGCGAGCTGATTCAAACTCATCAGATCGAACGCGAGCGACGGCCAGCGGTTCTGGCTGAGCGCGACGAGCCCCTCGAAGAGCTCGATCGTCGTCGCCTGCATGTTCGGCTCGTCCAACGCACCGCGGCGCAGCGTCACCAGGGCATTGGGCTCTTCAGGACCGCTCGCGTAGATGCCGCGCGGCCGATGGTACTTGAAGCTGCGCCCGACGAGATGCACGCCGTTCGACAACAGCGCGGAGGCGAGCGTATCACCGGCGTAACCGCCGAATCTCTTTCCGTCGAAGGAGAAAGTCATCGGGGTCGAGCGGTCGATCGCGCCACCCGCGGCAAGGCGATGCAGGCCGGCATCGCGCGGCGCCGCGCTCACGCCGGCTTCTCCCGATCGGCCGCTGCGCGCACCTGCGTGATCTCGTGAGTCAGCGTGTCGCGGGCGACGCGCAGCCACTGCCGGCAACCCTGCACGTGATGCCAGTATTCGAGATGCGGGCCTCGCGGGTTATCGCGAAGATAGGCGTAGTCCATCCACTCGGCGGCCGGCGCCGCGGCGTCGGGCCGCGTGAGGGTGGCATCGCCGCCGTACGTGAACTCGGTGTGATCGCGCTCCCCACACCAGGGGCATCGTATCAGCAGCATTGATTCTTCATGCGGCTGGCGCAGTTCCTAATGGGCATTGGGCACGGGGCCGGCTCCCCTTTCGTCGATCATCGCGCCGCGCTCGAACCGCTCGAGTGTGAAGGCCGCGTTGAGATCGTGGGGCTTGTCGTGCGCAATCGTGTGGGCGAAGGTCCAGCCCGATCCCGGAGTGGCCTTGAAGCCGCCGTAGCACCAGCCGCCGTTGATATAGAGTCCCTCGAGCGGCGTCTTGGCGATGATGGGGCTGCCGTCCATGGTCATGTCCATCACGCCAGCCCAATTGCGCAGCAAGCGCAGCCGCGCGAGCATGGGGAAGAGCGCGAGACCCGCAGTCATGACCTCTTCGGCGATCGGCAAATTTCCGCGCTGCGCGTAGCTGTTGTAGCCGTCGAGATCGCCGCCGAACACGAGGCCGCCCTTATCAGACTGGCTGATGTAGAAGTGACCCGCGCCGAACGTCACGACCGTGTCGATGAGCGGCTTCAGCGGCTCGGAAACGAAGGCTTGCAAGAGATGGCTTTCGATCGGCAATTTGAGCCCGGCGAGCGCCGCGACCTGGCCCGTATGGCCCGCCACCGCGAGCCCGACGCGGCCTGCGCCGATGCGCCCGCGCGAGGTCTGCACCCCGACCACCCGGTCGCCTTCGCGCAAAAAGCCGGTGACCTCGCAGTTCTGGATGATGTCCACACCGAGCCGGTCGGCGGCGCGCGCGTAGCCCCAGGCCACCGCGTCGTGCCGGGCCGTGCCGCCGCGCGGCTGAAGCAGTCCGCCGTGGATCGGGAAGCGCACGTTCGAGGAGAAATCGAGCTCCGGCACCATGGCGCGTACCTGCTTGCGGTCGAGCAATTCGGCATCGATGCCGTTCAACCGCATCGCGTTGCCGCGGCGCGCGTACTGATCCATCTGCGAGTCGGAATGCGCGAGATTGAGCACGCCCCGGGCACTGAACATCACGTTGAAATTGAGCTCGACGCTCAACCCTTCCCACAGCTTCAACGACCATTCGTAGAAATGCGCGTTGCTCGGCAGCAGATAGTTCGATCGCACGATCGTGGTGTTGCGGCCGGTGTTGCCGCCGCCCAGCCAGCCCCTCTCCAGAACGGCGACGTTGCGCACGCCGTGCAGCTTGGCGAGGTAATAGGCGGTCGCGAGGCCATGCCCGCCGCCGCCCACGATGATCACCTCATAGGTCTTTTTCGGCTCCGGGTCGCGCCACGCGCGTTGCCAGGTCCGATGCCCCTCGAGGCCGCCGCGAATGAGATTGAGGAATGAATACTTGTTGAGCATCTGTGAGCGGGCCGCTCGAACGATCGAGCCGGCCGGCGCAATATTCGCACGATTGGCGCGAAATTTGTGATCAACCTGCTACCGGCTCCAACTCCATTGTCGGCTGTTGTCGCGGCAGCCGCCATCGCGAAAGCCGGTCCATGCACGGCCACGCACGACCCGTCCGCTCGGTGCCCTGGTCGCCTCGCCGTCGCGAAGCGCTTGGACCCCGTTGACCCACACCTGATCGACGCCCGTGGCGAGCTGGTGGGGCTGCTCGTACGTCGCGTGGTCCTGGACGGTGCGCGGATCGAAGACGACGACATCCGCGAAGTAGCCTTCGCGCAGCATCCCGCGATCCTTCAAGGACAGGTTCTGTGCCGGAAACGCACTGAGCTTGCGGATCGCCTCCTGGAGCGTGATCACCTTCTCCTCGCGAACATATTTCGCGAGCACGCGCGCGAAATTGCCATAAGCCCGGGGGTGCTCGCTCGACTCGAGAAAGACACCTTCCGGGGCCGGCGCATCCGCATCGGATCCGAAGCTCACCCAGGGCAGGGCGACCTCGCGCCGGACGTTGTCTTCGGACATCAGGAAATAGGCCACACCGACCCGCGAGCCGTCCTCGACCACGAGGTCCATCGCGGCCTCCTCCGGACTCACCCCACGCATCGTCGCGACCTCGGCGAGCGTTTTTCCGGCGAGGGGCTTGAGCTTCGGATTCTTGAATTGCAGCAAAAGCGCGCCTTTCGGGCCCGAGCGCTGCAGGAGATTTTCCCAGGATGGCGAGGGGTCGCGCATCTCGACCAAGACTTTCGCCCGTATCGCGGGGTCCTTGAGGCGCTCGATCCACTTGGCGAGGCCGCCTTCCTGAACCCAGGGCGGCATCGTCACATCGAGTCCGGTGGCGCCCGCCGTATAGGTGTACATGTCTGCGGTGATGCGGGTCCCTGCGGCCCGCGCCGCCTCGACCTGGCCGATCACCGTATCGAGCTTGTTCCAATTCACTTGGCCGGCGACTTTCAAGTGATAGATCTCCGCGGGCGCACCGGAAGCCTTGGCGATGTCGATGGTTTCCTGCACCGCCTCGACCAGACGATCGCCCTCGCTGCGCATGTGGGCGATGTACATTCCTCCGCAATGCGCCGATTCATCCGCGAGCGCAATGAGCTCGGGCGTCTTTGCGTAGGTATTCGGGTTGTAGATGAGCGCGGTCGTGACGCCGAGTGCCCCTTCCTCCATCGACTGATGAACCAGCTTGCGCATCTCCAGGAGCTGCGCCGGGCTCGGCGTTACATCGTTCTCACCGAGCACATAAGTGCGCACCGTGCCGGCGCCCACGAACGAGGCGACGTTGGGTGAGATGCCGCGACGCTCCAGCTTGCTCAGGTATTCGCCGAGGGTCGTCCAGTCGACCTCATAATGAATGTCTCCCTGTTGATGCAGCATCTCGGCCTTCATGGCCGGGTTCAACGGACCCATGGAGTCCTCACCGAGGACTTCGAGCGTCACCCCCTGGCGCAAATCACTCAGGGCGCGGCCGTCGACGAGCAGCGACTCTTCCGGATGGGCGAGCATGTTGATGAAGCCCGGCGCGACGGCTTTGCCGCGTGCATCGACTTCGCTGCGAGCGTGGCCGGGGACGTGCTTGCCGACGTTGGCGATGCGGTCGCCATCGATCGCCACATCGCCCACATACGGTGCATTGCCGGAGCCGTCGTAGATGAGGCCGCCCCGAATGATGACGTCATGAGGCCCGCTCGTGGTGCCGGCCATGGCGGCGCACGCCGCCGCTGCGGCCCCGAAGGTCAGCAGCGCCTTGATTACCACCTGAACGGGGCGCGGAAGGATTGCAGATGAGGCGTTCACGTAATCTCCGGATGCAGCTTGGGTAACGTCTCGATGCGGCGGGTGGCTTGATCGAGGGCGTAGAGGAGCGCTGCCGCGACTGCGGCTATGGCGGCGAGAACGGCAAAGTAGCGCGCATGGCTCATGCGGCTCCACAGGGTGCCCACCGCACCGGCTGCGAGACTGCCGCTGAAGATGGTAAGAAACCAGGCCGCCACGGTCGTCGCGCCGAAGCCCGCGGGCGCCAATCGCGCAAACAGCCCGAGTCCCGTGGGCAGAATGTACAGCTCACCGAGGGTGAAGATGGCGAAGAACACCGCGAGCCACCCTCCGGCGGCGCGGGCCGAGCCGGCCTCGAAGGCGACGAATGCAAGCAACAGGTAGGCCGCCGCGACGATGAGCGACCCGATGCTCATTTTCTGCATGGACGAGCGCTCCCGCCCGGCGGCGGCGCGCCGCCGCCAAAGGGCGAGCAGGAGCGGTGTCATCAGGATGACGAGGAGGGGATTCAAGGACTGAAACCACGTCATCGGAATCGTCATCCACGCGGTCGACCGATCGATTCCGGTATCCGCCCACAGCGCCACGGTGTTGCCGATCTGCTCGTAGACGCCGCGGAACACGGTCACGGCAAGGCCGATGGCGCCCAACAGCAAAAACGTCGAGCGATAGCCGCCGGGGGATGCAGCCCGGGCCGGGGCAACCGCCGGGCGGGGCGACTCCGGCAGGTACCGGCCGCCGAGGACGTAGATCATCAACCCCGCCAGCATCCCGACACCGGCGGCGCCGAAGCCCCAATGCCAACCATAGAACTCCCCGAGCGTGCCGCACACCAAAGGCGCCAGAAATCCCCCGATATTGATGCCGACATAATAGACATTGTAGGCCCGGCCGCGGCGGGCGTCTTCGGGCCGGTAGAGCGGATCGATCTGGCTCGGAAGGCTCGGCAGGAACAACCCGTTACCGAGCGCGATGGTCGCGAGCGCCGCATAGAACAGCGGCTGGAACGTCATCATGAAATGGCCGGCGGCCATGATGCTGCCGCCGATGATCACGGCACGCCGCTTACCGAGCCACCGGTCCGCAATGATGCCGCCAAAGATCGGGGTGAAATACGCCATGGCGGTGTAGGTGCCGTAAATCACCGAGGCTCTTTCTTGCCCGATCAGGAGCTGCTTCGTCATGTAGTAGACGAGCAGCGCCCGCATGCCGTAGTAGGAGAAGATCTCCCACATCTCGGTGAGGAACAGGATGGTCAGCCCGCGCGGCTGACCGAACCAAGTCCGCGAATCCTGCGTCATGCAAGCGCCGCGGGCGTGGCCCCCCACACACCGTCGTCGCTCCAGGCCATGCCATCGACGTAGGTCATGCCGGGGATCCGATCCTTCGAGAGAAAAGTCGGTCCGTCGAGGTCGACGACATCGCACAGCTGACCGAGGATGAATGCCGGCGCCATCGCCAGGCTCGAGCCCACCATGTTGCCGACCATGACGCGCAGTCCAAGACGCCGGGCCTCATGCGCCATCGCCAGAGCCTCGGTCAAGCCGCCACACTTGTCGAGCTTGATGTTGACGACCTGAAATCGCCCGAGGAGGCCGGGAAGGTCGGCGAGACACAGAGCGCTCTCATCGGCGGCGATGGGGATGGTCGAGACATAACCCGCCAGATCGAGTTCCCGTCCGCGCTTGATCGGTTGCTCGAGCAGCGAGACATGCGCGGCCATCAAGGCCTCGATCAGTGCGTCAAGCGCCTCGATTCCGTAGCCCTGGTTCGCATCGACGCCCATCCAGCAATCCGGTCGTGCGGTGCGCACCGCGTGCACGCGGGCGATGTCGAGGTCGAGATCGCCGGTGAGCTTGAGCTTCAAGGATCGCGCCTGGGCGTAGTTGCGCGCGCCCAGCGCCATCGCCTCCGGTGAGTCCGCACCCAGGGTGAAGGTCGTGATCAGGGGCCGTGGGGCCGGAACGCCGGCGAGTTTCCACACCGGCGTACCGGAGCGTCGCGCATCGAGCTCCCACAGCGCGCAGTCGAGCGCATTGCGGGCGCCGCCCGGCGGCAACAGCCGTTGCACACCGGCGCGGTCGATGCCGGCTTCGATCTCGGCGCGCCTCGCCTCGAGCGCCGACACCATGGATTGAGCCGTGTCGTTGAAGTAATAGACACCGGACGCTTCGCCGCGGCCTCGATGAACGCCGTCGTCGAGCGTCGCGACGACGACATCCTGTTCCTCGAAGACGAACCCCGAGATGTGAAAGGGCGCGGCGAGGCGCAGCTTCTCGACGTCGATGCGCAGTGTGAGAGGAGACATCAAAAGTTCAACCCAAAGCCGATCAAGTGGAACGCGAGAGCCACCCACAGCACGGCCGCGGCGGCCAGCACGAGCACCACGCTCCAAAGCCTCGCCGGCCATCGCCGATTGCCGGTCCACACCTTCACCAGATTCCACAGCATCGCGGCCAATCCGCCGATGAACGCGATGGTGCCGAGTACCTGCGCGAGCACGATGAGCGAGTCGGACTTGGTCCCCAGATAGTTGAGGTCGTTGAGCATCCGCGCGAGCACGAAGGCCCACAAGCCCAAGCCGCCCAAAATCAAGATCGCCGCGATCCGGCTCAGCCGGTAGGCGCGCAAGGATACCGAATCGAGCGCAAGCCTCGCCCGATAGCGGCGGCGTACGAGGGCTGCGGCCGGCCAGAGAAGCGCCGTGAGCGCGAGCGCGCCGATGCTTGCGTACAGGAGGGGCGTGAGCCAGGTGCCATCCTGATACCAGGGCACGCGGTCGAACACCATGAATGGCGACAGCTCATCGATGCTGAACCGCACCAGCTTGCCGTTCACCTCTCGGGCCGCGAGACGCTCGTGGCTATCGCGGTCTATCCACAGGAACGGCGCCACCTCGACCCAATGCCGGGGTTGATCGTTCAAGCCCTTGATAGGCAGCACGAGCTCGCCCTTGGGCCCGAGCCTCACCTTCATTTGGCCGACGAAGCCGATGACCGCGAGGAAATTCGATTGCGAGCCGCGAGAATTATTCCAATTGCCCACCAGCATCGCGGCGTGGGCCGCGGCGGTATTGGCGTCGAGCTGTCCGGTCGGCTCGGGGGCGGGGAAATAGCGGTCGGCGAAATCATCGAACAGCGCGATGCGCAGACTCCCCGCCGCCCCTTCCTTGCCCGTACTGTTGAAGGAGACGTAGAAGCCGACGTTCTCGTTCAGGAACAAGTGCAGCGAGGTGTGGAAATACGAGGTATCTCCGAGGTGCGCGATGACTTCGCGGCCGTTGATGTTGGTCTCGAAAAAGCCGAGCTCCATGCGGTTGAGCGGCGGCAAGATGGTGAGCGGGCTGTTGTGCATCATTTCGGCGGTCGCGGCGCTCAGGATGCGGTTGCCGTGATATTCGCCGTTCTGCAAGTGCGCGATCATGAAATGCGCCATGTCCTCGCCCGCCGAGGACATGGCCCCGGCCGGGGCGGGCCCGATGATCTCGAACGGATGCGGGTCCTGCGAGGCGAGCTCATATCCCTTGGACATGAGCGGCGCGAGATCCGCCGGCAGAGGCTGGCGGAAACTGGAGTGGCGCATGTCGAGCGGCTCGAAGATGTGCTTCTCGACGTAGGCGTCGAACGGCTCGCCGGATAGCCGCTGCACGATGTAGCCTGCGAGCGATGCGCCGTAATTGGAGTACGCGGGCGTGCCGCCGGGTGCAAATACGCGCTCGGGCACCCACTGCTTCAGCAAGACCTCGTAGCCCGGCGCTTTCGGGTCTTCCGATATGATGTTCTTGGCCTGCTCCTCGAAACCGGCCACGTGCTGCATGAGGTTGCGCATGGTGACGGGCTTGCCTTCGCGCGGCGGGATCTTGAAATCGAGGTATTGGTTCACGTCACCGTCGAGATCGATCTTGCCCTGCTCGACGAGCTGCATCACCGCGGTCCAGGTGACGAGCTTGGAGACCGAGCCGGGTCTGAACAAGGTGAGCTTCGGGTCGACCGGCGCGCGCGCGGCGACATCGGAATACCCGTAGCCGCGCTCGGTGAGCACCTGACCGTCCTTGACCACCACCACCACGGCACCGGCGATATCGCCGGTGTGCAAGGCGTACGGCATATAGCCATCGAGCCAGGCGTTCACGTCGTCCGCGGTCAAGGACGCCGCCGCATGCGCGCCGGTCGCGATGAAGAGCGCTGCCGCGACCCGAAGTGCTTTTGGTATCCGCATAGGGGGATTCTCTATTGGTTAAAATGTCATCCGAGACAGGAATCGACCAGGCGCTCGAACGGCGGGCCGCCCCGCATCGGGTCCGCGACGGGAACGCCGAGCCGCTCACTCTCCCGGCTCAACATTCGCGCGGCCTCATCCGCACCGAGGCCCGAGGTATTCAAGCTGACTCCCGCGCAGCGGATCGCCGCATTGGTGAGCCGGCCGAGCCGCAAGTTCAATTCGATCGTCTCGGCGATGTCCGGTATCGGGTAGCTCGGATAGCCGAGGATGTGCGTGCGCCCCGGCTCGTGGCACACGACGATCACATCCGGTTGAGACCCGTGCAGAAGGCCGAGCGATACGGCCGCGTACGCGGGATGGAACAGCGAGCCCTGGCCCTCGATCACATCCCAGTGGTGCTCGGGTGCATCGGGGCTGAGGAGCTCTGCGGCACCGGCCTCGAAATCGGCGACCACCGAGTCCATCGGCAACCCGCCGCCTGCGATCAGAATGCCGGTTTGTCCGGTCGCGCGAAAGTCCGCCGCGAGGCCGCGGCCGCCGAAGGCGCGCGCGAGTGCGAGCGCCGCGTATTTCTTGCCGATGGCGCAGTCCGTGCCCACGGTGAGCAGACGTTTTCCGGAGCGCTTGCGGCCCGAGGCAATCGGAATAGCCGCAGGCGGCGTGCGCACATCGATGAGTCGCCGGCCATGACGCTCCGCGGCCCCCTTGAGGCGCGGAATGCCGGCAAGCCTCGCATGCATGCCGCTGATCACATCGAGGCCCGATTCGAGCGCCTCGATGAGCGAGGGAATCCAGCTCTCGCCGATCACGCCGCCCGCATTGGCGACCCCGATCACCAGCGCCCGCGCGCCGCGCGCGCGCGCCTCCCGCGGCGTCAGCCGCGGAAGCTCGGTCGTGACCGTGCGCCCCGCATGACCATTCGCCGACGCAGCGCTCGCGTGCCCAGTCGCGCAAGCCGAAGGCGGTCTTGGCGTAACCGCGCTCGGTCGTGTCGCCGAGGAACAGCAGGTACGGGGAAGGAAGATCCACGACCCTGGTTCAGAATCTGGCGGACAGCGTAAGACCGATCGTGCGGGGCTGAATGACGCTGACCGCATTATAGGGCGAGCCGGCGCCGTCGTAATTCGTGATCCCGCGCGCATCGCTGAGATTCTTGCCATACAGCATCACGGTGTAGTGGGCATTCTCGACGCCAAGCCGGACCGCTGTGGTGTTGTAGCTCGGTAGGACCAACTGACCCGGCGGTGTGGCCGTCGAGACTGCGAAATCGCTGCTTCTCGAGCCGAAGTAGCTCCAGGTCGCGCCGAAGAAGCCCTTGTAACCGGCGAACAGGTCCCACTCATATTGACCGTCGAGCGAGGTGCCCCACTTGGGCGCGTAGGGGAGCGGGTCGTCGGAATTGGCGTTCAAGGCGGGTGCGGGCGAGGTGAGCTTGGCCTCGGTGTACGCGCCAACCCAGCGAAACTTGAGGCCGCGCACCGGCGCGTAGTCGAGGGTCCACTCCGCGCCTTGACTGCGGGCCGTGCCGCCGTTCCCATTGACGCCGAATTGGTCGACGACCTCGAACAGCTGAATGTCCTTCCAATTGACATGGAAGATTGCCATGTCCATGGAAAGTATGCCGTCGAGCAGAGTCGACCGGACCCCGAGCTCGACACTGGTGGTCTTGTCCGATCCGTATTCGAGCGGCACGCTCGGCGGCGCCCCGGGCGGCACCACATTCGGGCCTCCCGGACGATAGCCGGTCGCCAGGCGTATATACGTCATGGTGTTCGCATCCATGTGCCAGCTCGGCTCCACCGAATAAGTGAATACATTGCCGCTCGAGTTTGAGGGGTAGTACTCCGTCGGTAATCCGAATGCCGGATTGAAAACGATGGTTTCCGCCGCGTTCTGCTCGTTGTGGGAATAGCGGCCGCCGGCCTGAATGTCGAACTGCGAATTGAAGTGATACGTCAGATTGGCAAATCCGGCCTCTTCCTTGTAAACGGAGGCGATAACGGGTTGCTCAAGAAGTACGCTGGTGCCGGGCTGTACCGCATTCAGGTGCTCATTCAAGTCGCCGGTTTCGCGGGTGTAATAGCCGCCGACCATCCACTCGAGCGGGCCGGTGGGCGCCGATGTCAGCCGGAGCTCCTGGGTGTATTTTTTCAAGCCCGCGTTGTCGTCGAACAGCGCATCCGCCGAAGGGAGTCCGAACAGCGGCACCGGCCAATCCTCCGTATATGGGCGTGGCATCTGCGTCCGTATCGGAATTCAAAATGCCGTAGCTCGTGGTCGACAGCACGCTGAAGGGGCCGGCGTTCCAATTGATGGTTGCACTATAGTTCTCGTACTTGAAGCTGCTGGGCTCCTGCAGAGCGCGCTCCTGCGACAGGTCGCCGTACACCGGCGCGAGCGTGACCGGATTGACGTCGACCTGGTTCGTGCCATTGTATTTGAGTTGCTGCGAGGCGGCGGTGAGCCGGATGGACAGCGTGTCGGTGGGAGTTAACAGGAGCGACGCCCGTCCGCCTTCGACGTGGCCGTCATTGACATCGCGCTCGCCCGTCAAGGGATCGTAGATGTAGCCGGCCACATCCTCATCGAAGCCGCTGACGCGCAAGGCCATGGTCTCGCCGAGCGGCAGATTCACCATGGCGTGCACGTCCCCGCCCTTGCCGCCGTGGGCGACGCTCTCGCCGGTCACTTCGGCCGCGCCGGATAGAGTGCCGAGCACCGGGGCATTCGTGACGAATTTCAAAAGGCCCCCTTCGCTATTGGCGCCGTACAGGGTGCCTTGAGGTCCGCGCAACACCTCGATGCTGTGCATGTCCCACGTATCGAAGTCGCCCGTATTCACGTTCGCCATTCAGCAGGGCATTGCTCGAGCCGAAGGGCGATTCGTCGAAATAGACGGCGACCGTCGATCCCACGCCCCCGGAGTTCTGGCCGCGCAGGGTGAGCCGCGTGGCGCCCGGCTGGACGCTTTGCAACGACAGCCCCGGTACCATCGCCGCGTAATCGGTGAAACTCCGGTCCTGCAGGCGGTCGAGATCCGCGCCGCTCAAGACGCTCACGCTCATGGGCACATCCATGAGCGACTCCGAGCGCTTCTCCGCGGTGACGACGACGGTTTCGAGCGTGTTGCCGTCCGTGGTCGACGGCGCGGTCGCATCCACGGCGGAGCTCTCTTGCCAACAGAGCGATCCGGCAGCGCCCAGCAGCGCACAACCGTCAGTCTGGTTCTCATGATCATGCTTGCATCCCCGGGGTCGATTAGTCGTATTTGAGACAGTATGGTCCCAGATGGAAACTTGTCAACTTCGAATCTCCATCCAGGCCGCTCGCTGAAACTCGGCGTTGACCTGCAAAAACTCCTCTGTATGCTTCATATGAGTCGCCAGCCGCCTGGGCGGGGATTGGAGCGTCCGTGGAAGGGCCCTGCAGGCCGGCTGTCAGTGTTGTCCTGATCAGGACAAATCGCAGGAAAGTGCTTCGATTAGAGATTCGACATGGACATGAAAACGCGTCATTCCACTCTGGGCAGCCTCCTGCGGTCGCTGCGGTTGCGCAACCGCTGGACCCTGAAGGAAATGAGCCAGCGCACGAGCATCCCGGTATCGACGCTCTCGAAGGTCGAGCACGACCGGCTGACCTTAAGCTACGACAAGCTGGTTCAATTGAGTCAGCGGCTGAACATCCGCATCTCGGAGCTGTTCGCCGATCCCGTCGCCGGTGCGGTCGAGCCTGCCGTGACGGCACGCCGCAGCATCGGCCACATCGAAGACGCCGTGCGCGTGAACACAAAGAACTACGACTACTACTATCTATGCCCGGAATTGCGCAAGAAGCGCATGATTCCCATCCTCACGCGCATTCGCGCCAAGAGTGCCGAGGAATTCGGCGCGTTCGTGCACCACTCGGGCGAGGAATACATCTACGTTCTGAAGGGCGGCATCAAGGTGCTCACCGAGTTCTACGACCCGGTCGTGCTCAACGTGGGCGAATCGATTTACCTCGACAGCAACATGGGTCACGCCTATGTGACCGCCGAGGGCTGCGAGGAGGCCACCGTCCTCGGCGTGTGCTCGAGCACCGACGAAAGTCTCATGGAATCACTGCTGTCGCTGCACGGGGATGTGGAATCGCCCGGTGCCTCGAAGCCGAGCCGAGCCGTCCGGCAAATCCACTAAGCCTCGCAAGCGCAAGCCCGCGCGGGGTTGATCGAACGGTCACCGCGGATCTCGCCGCGTGGCGGTGGATCTGCCAGATTCCGACGGTCAGCAACGGCGCCGCGTAGATGGCGATGACCACCCAGGCGATGTGCCCATAGCCCTGCGCGATCAGGGACACGAGACCGACGCGCGTCGCGAGCAGAATCGCAGCGGCCGATAGGCCGAGTGGGACGAGGAACCGGATGGCTCGGTCGCGCCGCGGCGAGATGCCTGGCAGGGCGCCGAGCAGCCGCTCGTTGAATCCGTGCACGATGCCGACGCCTGTTTTTGCGAGTGTGCCGAACAGGATGATCTCGGTGGCGAGCGACAGAGAGGGCCTGTTGAGCGCGGTGAGCAAGGATTGCACCGGCAAGGCCGACTGGCGTATCTGCGGGTACAAGGCGAGCAACGCGAGAAAAAAGAGCATCCCCGGGATGATCGCGATCGGCCCGGCGAGGGCTCCCGCGATCAGTGCTTCGCGGCGACGGCTCTGGTGGCGCGCACAGAACAAGAGCGCCGGGACCACCGCGAGGTTATATCCCGCATAGGCCAAGCCGCCCCGAAGCCAGCCTTGCCCCACCGCCTGAGGCGCCGTGAATGCCGAGCGGATCGGCTCGTGGAATGCCGCGAGCGCGATGATCAAAAACAGCGCATATGTTGCGTAGAGCAGAAGTCCCCACGCCGAAAAGAGCGCCTCGATCAGCCTCGATCCGTACGAGGTGATCGCCGCGATGAGCATCACCAGCGCGAGGGTCCCGCACCAGATCGGCAGCCCCAATGCCGCGTGCGCCATTTCCCCGGCGGCGGCGCCCAGCACGGCGAGCACGAGCAGCAGAATGGCGAGGTAGGTGAGCTCGAACAAGATCCAGCCCCGGCCGAGCAGCTGCTGGAAAAACGAGCGGTAGTCGTAGCTGCGTGTGACGCGCGCGAGCTCGAGCGAGAGCGCGAAGATGACGCTCCAGACGAGCGCGGTCACTCCCATGCCCAACAGGCCGCCGATCGGCCCGGCCGGCATGAAGAACTCGACCAATTCGCGACCGGTGGCGTAGCCGCCGCCGATGACGACGCACATGAAGGTGAAGGCGGGCACGAAGTAGCGCTGCCAGATGCCGGGTTTCATCGGTACCGCCCGTCATAAAAGCATTGAGTCAAGGCAGCCCCCGGTCTACTCTGCGCCCAGCATGATAGATCAACGTCGAGTTTTGGACTTGCTTAGCGGCTCGGAGGCGAGCCACACGCTGCCGCAGCCGTTCTACACGGATCCGGATCTGTTCGATTTCGACATGGCCCGCATCTTCGGTCGAACGTGGCTCATGATCGGCTTCGAAGCGGAGCTGCCTGAAAGCGGATCCTATATGGCCGTCACGATCGGCCGGAACTCGGTGCTGCTGGTCCGTGGGCGCGATGGCCTCATCCGCGGCTTTCACAATGTATGCCGGCATCGCGGATCGCAAATCTGCGCCGACGGACATGGCCGTGGCACGAAGCTGATCTGTCCCTACCATAAGTGGACTTATGACTTGGACGGCCGGCTCCTCGGCGCCGCGCGGATGCCGCCCGAATTCAAACCCGACGATCACGGCTTGCTTCCACTCCGGGTTGAGCTGGTGGCAGGCTGCATTTACGCCGCCTTGACGGACGATGTGCCGGATTTCGCTCCGTTCAAAGCCGCCGTTGCACCACTGCTCGCTCCGTACCGGCTGGGCGAGGCCAAAGTGGCGTATCAAAGCAGCCTGATCGAGAAGGCCAACTGGAAACTCGTCATGGAAAACGCGCGCGAATGCTATCACTGCGCGGCGTCCCATCCGGAGTTGAAGCACTCGTATCCGATCAGTTACGGGGCGGCCGTGGGGAAGGACCGGCTCGAGTACAACCGCCAATTCAAGGCGAGAGTGGAGCGATTGGGCTTCTCCGCCGCCGCGGTCGGCGGGACTTGGTGGTACGCCGAACGCTACCCGCTCAACCCCGGCATGGACAGCATTTCGATGGATGGCAAGCCGGCCGTACGCCGCCCGCTCCTCGAGCTCGGCGAGAAGGAGATCGGCGGCCTGTGGTGGGCGATCGACCCGAACATCTTCTGCCACGCGCTGTGCGACTACGCGTTCATGTTCTCGGCGATACCCGTGGGTCCGCAGGAGACTCGCGTCGAGTCCAAATGGCTGGTGCATAAAGACGCGGTCGAGGGCATCGACTACACGGTCGAAGGACTCACCGAGACCTGGACCAAGACGAACTTGCAGGATCGCGAACTGGCCGAGAACAACCAACGAGGCGTCAACGGGCTTGGCTATGTGCCCGGACCGTATTCTTTGGACGAGGACTTCGTGAGCCGTTTCGGAAGTTGGTATCGAGGCATGGTTCGGTCCGCGGCGGACGCCGGTCAATACTAAGATCCACCCCGAGCGGCTGCCTGCGCGCCGGTGGCAGGGGAGCCGCCGCGCGGTTGGGTCAGTGCGCGCAGCTCTCGCAGCGCGAGATCAAAAGCGCCGGCGTGACTCAATCTCGACGACTGCGATGCCAAAAGGCGATGAGCCTGCGCATTCTCCCCCAGCTTGACATAGGCAACCGCGGTCGCCGCGGTCAGGTAGGCAAGATCGCTCTGTGAAAGCGCCGCCGGCTGTCCCAGCAGGCCATTGCCGAGCCGTATCACGGCGGGAGAATCCCGCTGCGCGATCGCCGCGAACAAATCCACCCACGCGTGCCGATCGGGAGTGACCTTGCGATAGCAGGGATTCGACAGCACCTCGGTCCAGAGCCTTTCCAGCTCGCCGGAGTTTAGGTACGCCGCCGTATCGTCGCTCAGGTTTCTGACGGCATCGAACCAGGCCGTCTGCGCATCGGCCGCGGCACAGGCTTCCCGCCCCGTGCCCATCAGCCATACAAATCTGGCACTGGCGGGGTCCAGGTTGTCGAGCGTCCCGCTCATCAGTGCTCGGCGGATGTCGAGTGCTCGCAGCACGAGACGATCGCGAAGCACGGCACTGTTTTCCGCAGGCTCGAGGGTGTCGCCGTGCCGCTCGTCTCCATCGAGGAGCTCGAGGAACGGGATGGGTAGCAGCGTAAGCGCCGGCAGCTCCATCGCGTTCTCCTTCAGATAACGCGAGCGGGGCGCATGCAAGTCCACGTAGGGATAGAAATCGGAGTTGGCAGGTGCGGGGAATGCCTCGAGCACGGGGCCGAGCGTGCGGTTGTCCCCGAGTTTGCGGGACTGAAAATCGGCGACGGAGCGGATGCCGACTCGCGCCAACTCCGCGCGCATCGCCGGCGGACTTGAGAAGCCCCTCGTCCGGCGTCCCTGGCACGGGAGCGCGGGTTGCGACGATCAACACGTCGAGGTCATCGACATTGTAGAGCGTATAGGCGCCGAAATGCGGAGCGAGCGCTTTGATGATCGAGGCGAGGACGTCGATGTTCGTCTCGTACACCTGCACCCATTGCGCGAAGTATCCGCCGGGCGTGAGGTAATGAGTGATCCGATCGTAGAACTCATCCGTGAACAAGGTGGCGACTCCGCTGACCCAGGGGTTCGACGGCTCCGACACGATGAGATCGTAGGGCTCGCGGGTGCTCGCGAAAAACGTCTTGGCATCCTCATAGACGATATGGCTGCGGGGATCCGCGAAGACATTGCCGATGCGAGGGCCAAACCCCTTCCGAGCGGCCTCCACCATGAACGGCTCGATCTCGATCGAGTCCAGCCGCTCGATGAGATCACTGGTCAGCAGCGTGTGGGTCGTCAGGCCCGAGCCGAAGCCGATATTGGCGACCCGCTTCGGAGCCTTCAGCATGCTGAGTGGGATTGCCGCGGCCAGTACCATGGTGCTTTCGTCGATGGAGGCCTCGCCCGGTCCCATCTGAATGGCCGCGTCGGGTTTGCCGTTGGTGGCAATCGTCACCAACCCGTCTTTTTCGACAAGACTGATGGTGGAGGTCTTGCCGTCCCGCAGATAAGTGACGACGGCCCCCGCGGGCAAGCTCGCCGATCCGGTTCGATACACGCCCGAGGTCATCCGCAGCGGATCCGGACGAAAGACCAGCAAGACTGCCAGGAAAACACCGAGACCAACGGCCATCGCCATCCGCGCAGAAAAGCTCGCCTTCGGCCGGCGGAGGAGGCGCGAAAATCCCAACGCGAGGTGGATTCCGGCGCCGCAGAGAATCACTCCTTTGACACCGATGCGCGGCATGAGGACATGGATCGTGAGCACCACGCCCAGGATGGCGCCGAAGGTATTGGCCGCATAGATCGTGCCGATCGCGCGCTCGCCGGCCCCTCGACGCATGAGCTCGCGTGTGAGGAGCGGCAGTGTCATGCCTGCGCAGAAGCTCGCCGGGATCATGATGAGCGCCGCGATTAATTGGCTGACTGCGTTGAATCCGATGTAGCTCGCCGGTGTGCGCGCGAAGGTGCGCAAGAACCATGCCATGAGCGCGAACGTCAGGTCATAGGCGGGCAAGGTGAGTGTGGCCAGCACGCCCATCACCCCCATGACGCCGGCCACGTAGGCTACCGGATCCGCGATGCGCTCAATTCGCCGCCGCACATAAAGTCCGCCGAAGGCGAGGCCCAAGATAAATGCGCTCAACATGAGCTCGAAGGAATGCGTGGAGCTGCCGAGCACCAAGCTCAGCATGCGAATCCACCCGAGCTCGTACATGAACGAGGCCGCCCCCGTCAGACCGGCGGCGAGCGTGAGCCAGCGTACCCAGGGGTATGTGCCCGCCTGCACGGCAGCCCCGACGGGCGCGGCGGCCGGCTCGGCGCGTCCGCGAATCCAGCATCAAGACCGCGAGCGCAAGAGCGAGGTTGAGGATTCCGGCAACCCGGATGGTGCCCGGCAGCCCGACGGCATCGATCAGCACGAAGCCGCTGATGAGAACGCCGATGGCCGCACCCAGGCTGTTGGCGAAATAAAGAGTCGCCAGCGTCTCTCCGGGGCGCTGTGGCCAGCGGCGAATGAGGCTTCCGCTGATCAGCGGAAAGGTCATGCCGAGCAGCACCGACTGCGGAAGAATCAGGACGGATGCCAAGGTCCATTTATAGAGCTGAATCCAGCCGGCGGATGCAAGCCGGGGTATCGCCGTGGCAAAAGAGAAGTCCGAGGCGGCAATGAAAGCGCGATGAAACAGAAGGCCCAGCAGGCCGATCAGCCCCTCAACGAGCGCATACGCTCGCAACAGCCGCCTGATGCGCAACGAATAATGGGCCACCGCCCAAGAACCCGCCGCCATACCGCCCATGAAGATGGCGAGCACGAGCGATTGGGCGTAAGCGGCATGTCCCAGAAACAGCTTGAGGTAGTGCGACCAGATCGACTCGTAGATCAGGCCGGTGAACCCGGAGACGACGAAGAGTCCGAGGAGAAGCCGGCGTCGCGCCCTGTCGGGAGCGGCCACGCCCCCGGCCGCCGCGATGCCCCGGTCTGGCGTGGTGGACACGCCCCATCATATCAATTGACGCCGGTCAATGCGGCCGCACGCAGGCTCTCTGGTGTTGCGCATGTCCGACTGTCCGGAGCCACTGTCGATGCAGTCGGCGGTCGGTTATGCTGTTGCGGGCTTATGGCAGAGGAGGCTGCGAATGTCGAAAATCCCGCACTCGATCAAGCCAACGGACGTCAAGCCGATTCGAGAGGCGGTCGAGGCCGCGCAGAGGTTCGCGCACGCGACCACCTTGGAGGGGTGCGATGTGGGGGATATCGACGAGCTCATCGCCTCCATAGAGCGGAACTGCATCGGCCGCTGCCGAGCCTGCAAGCGCTCGCGACGTTCATGAACTCCCTCGCGACGAGTCTTCGTCCGGCTCACCACGGCGCACAGATCGCCGCGCAGCTCCACGGCGTGATGAATGCGGCGGGCATCCCCATCGTCGAGGATCTTTAAGCGCCCGACGCGTCGCGGGCGCCGATGTAGAAATTACAAAACTAAAATATCAGCACTCGCCTCGATCGCGGCGCTCATGGAGCTCCGCATTTCTTATAGACTTAAATGAAAGCGCAGCCGGGATCTGAAATCCTCAGGCCGGAGCCGGCGCGCGGGAAAGCGGGAGTCGTCAAAAAATGAAGAGATCATGGCGACTGAGATCTGGAGGGCTGCGCAGATCAGCGCACTTTCCTGACGATTTGGGTCGGGCTGTGCGCCGTCCTCTGCGCAGCGCCGACTTTCGCGCTCGATGACTCGGCGAGCGGCCACGAACAGGACTTGACGCGATTATCCCTGCAGGATCTCGCCAATATCGAGGTCACTTCGGTATCCAAGGCGCCCGAAGGGCTGCAGCGCGCATCGGCTTCCATTTACGTCATCACGCACGAGGATATCGTCCGCTCGGGCGCGACCCGTCTGATGGATGCCCTGCGTCTGGCGCCCAATCTGCTCATCACGCAGACGAGCTCCTCGAACTACGTGATCTCGGCGCGTGGGTTCGGCGGCAATCCGCAGGCTCAGAATTTCTCGAACAAGCTCTTGATGCTCATCGACGGGCGCAGCGTCTACACGCCGCTGTACTCGGGCATCTACAGCGATGCGCAGGATGTGATGCTCGAAGACGTCGACCGGATCGAGGTCATCAGCGGTCCCGGCTCGACGCTGTGGGGCGCCAACGCGATGAACGGCGTCATCAATGTCATTACCCGCGCCTCTTACCTCACGCAGGGAACGTTCATCGATGCCGCCGCCGGCAACCAGGATCAGGATTTGAGCATTCGCTACGGCGCAGGGGCGAGCGGCGAGCTCGCCTATCGCGTGTACGGCGCGGGATTTTGGCGGGGAGCCGAAGAGGCAGCGGACGGCGGATCGGCGCAGGACGCGTGGTCGAAGGGGCAGGGCGGCTTTCGGGCCGACTGGTCGAGCGACAGCGATTCGGCTACCTTTCAGGGAGACATCTATCGCGCCAGCGAGCAGGAGCCCATGGCCACCGACGGATCCATCATGGGCGCCGACCTGCTTTCGCGTTATCACCACCGCACCGAGCGCACCGACCTTCAGGTGCAAGCGTATTTCGATCAGACGGAGCGCTTCGGGCCCGACGCCGGCAACAGTTTCGTGCTGCATACCTACGATATCGAAATCCAGCAAAGCATCGACCTATTGCCGCATCAACGCCTCATTTGGGGTGCCGGCGAGCGTCTCAACAGTTACTCCATTGCCAACATTGGCGAGCTGCTGTTCGAGCCGCCGGCGCGCAATCTCACCCTGGCGAATCTATTCGTCCAGGATACGGTGTCCCTCGGCAGAGCGTTCGATCTGACGGTCGGCTTCAAAATGGAAGACGATCCATACTGGGGATGGACGCCCCTGCCGGAGGTGCGTGCGACGTGGGCGCTCAACGAGGCGGTGGCGCTATGGGCCTCCGCGTCCAAAGCGATTCGATCGCCGACGCCGTTCGATGAGGACGTGCTCGAAAAATCCGGCTCGACGACCGCCCTCGTGGGCAACCGAGACTTCCGGCCCGAGCAAGTGAAGGCCTACGAAACGGGGGCCCGAATCGCGGCGACCCAGGCGGTCTCTTTTTCGCTCGTCGCCTTCTATAATGACTACGATGATCTACGGACGATCGAGAACCTCATCCCCGGGCAGTTTTTGCCGCTGTATTGGGGTAATTTGATGCGCGGCGACACGTACGGTATCGAGGGTTGGGCCAGCTGGCAGGCCACTGCCTGGTGGCGAATCTCACCGGGGTTCACGGCATTGCACGAGCAACTGCGCTTCAAGCCCGGATCGGCGGGCATATTGGGCACGACCCAGGCCGGCGATGATCCGAGCTCCCACGCCGACTTGGCATCCTCCATGGATTTGAGCCACCATCTATCCCTCGATGCGACGCTGCGCTATGTCGGCGCGCTGCCCGATCCGTCGCTGCCTCATTACTACGAACTCAATGGCCGCCTTGGTTGGCGGGCGACTCAGTCGCTGGAGCTCTCCATCAACGGCCTCAACCTGCTGCACGCGCATCACTATGAATATCCGACCTCGCAGGGCGGCGAGGGGATCTATCGCAGCGTGATGGCGCAAGCGCGGTTGAGATTTTAGGTGCACCGCGCGTCGAAGTTTTTGGCGGCGGTCGCACTCGGGGCGCTCGGGTGGAGTTTATCGATCAACGCTGCGCGCGCGGAGGAGGGCTATTCACCAGACGCGGTGATCGCCGCCTATCTGTATCGATTCACGAGCTACATCGACTGGCCCGAGCAAGCCTCCGCCGGCCAGCATTTCGTCATCGACGTGTACGGTGATCCGGGCGTTGCCAAAGCGCTGCGGCGTCTCCTCGCCGGGCATCCGATTCACAACGAGGATGCCGAAGTCCGGGAAGTCCGGTCGGCACGCGATCTCGGCAAGCCACGAATCCTATATGTGGGCGCGGGCCATGCCGACTTCCTGCGGACCATGCCTTCCGATGAAAGCCGGCACGTCCTCCTCGTCACCGACGAATCTCAAGGCCTGGACGTCGGCGGTGCGGTGAACTTCGTGACGGTCGACAAGCGAATCCGCTTCGAGGTCTCCCTGACCGCGGCCGAGCGGGCCGGAATCAAAATAAGCTCCGATCTTTTGTCCGTCGCCATTCGAGTGCACGGCGGCCGGCGGCAAACGGGAGGCCTGTGCATGCCGGTCGCGTTGCCTCAGGACAGCGATCCACCGTGCAGCATCCGCGAGGCGCGGATGCTGCGGTACCCCTCGAGCGGCGACGGCTCGGCTTAGCGGACGCGTGGCGCGACCACGGTCCGCGTCACGCTCGGCGACGGATCAGCGCGTGATAGATCACTAAGACGACGATGGCGCCGACGACCGCGACCAGAATGCTGTAGAGATTCACCCCGGTCACGCCGGACATTCCAAAAGTCTGGAAGAGGTAGCCGCCGAGCACCGCCCCGACGATTCCGAGAATGATGTCGAGCACCAGCCCCTCGCCCGTCTTGTTGACGATCTTGCTCGCGATGAAGCCGGCGATGAGTCCAAGTACGATCCAGGCAATGAATGACATGGTGTGGCCTTCGTTTGGTGTGGTTATAGGTCTCGAACGGGCCCGGTGCGATCACCGCAGCCCAATGATTTTAGGCTTTCCACGGGGCATGTCGAGCGGCGCCGCGGAGAAGCCGGCATGTCACACGCCGCGCGCCCGCGGGCAAAATTAGGGCGCCCTCCCACCGGCGCTGCGCGCAAGCAGTGCGACGCAGGATCGTCGGCCGACGCGCTCGCGCCGCGCGACTCGCGCGCAACAACCCTAAACCCCGTTATTTCAATGACTTTCGTTGTAGTGACGCGAGAACGCCTCGGCGGGCATGGGAATTGCAAAGCCCTCGTCAACAATGTGCGTCTAGGGTTCCGGCTCAAGGCTGAGCGACTGGTCCGAGAGAGGCAGTCCTTGATTCGTTAAGGATACACGGCGGGATAAAAGCCCGGGAGATCAAGGTCGAGGAAGCCTGCGCGTCCTCGGGATGGTCTCCCTCCTGGTGGGAATATCCCGAAACCAAGACTCGAAGGTTCCTCGAGTGGCGACACCACGTCTGATGAGGAGCTCTCGATGAAGCAAGTATCCCCGGCAGTCACGGACTCGCACCGCAATCTGCGATCGCTGATGGGTCTCAGCTCGGTGGCGGCCGCCGTGCTCACGTCGTTATACGGCAAGCCCGCGAGCGCCGCCGACGATACCGCGCAATCCGACGCTTTGCAGGAAGTGGTCGTCACCGCGAGCCGGCGCGCCGTCTCGGTGCAGGATCTGCCGATCAGCATCACCGCCGTGACCGGGGAAATGCTCGAGAAATCAGGGATCGAGGATATGGCCGGACTTGCTCATTCGGTGGCCGGCGTGAACTACACCGACAAGGGTCCGTTCGGCGGCGTCAACGGCAGCACGTTGATCATCCGCGGTTTGAACAGCGAAGCGACCGCGGGCCAATTGGCGCTTGCCTCGCCGGTGGTGCCGCCGGTGGCGACCTACGTCGACGAGACGCCGCTGTTCGTCAATCTGCGCCTCATGGATCTGGAGCGCGTGGAAATCCTGCGCGGGCCTCAAGGCACCTTGTACGGCTCGGGGTCGCTCGGCGGCACCATTCGTTTCGTACAGAACGCACCGGATCCATCCGGGTTCGATTCGAAGGGCGAGGTCGGCTTGAGCAAGACCGCGCACACGCACGCGCTCAATGAAGACATCAACGGCATGGTCAACCTGCCGTTGTCGGATACGTTCGCGGTGCGCGTGAATGCATCCTGGACCGACGATGCGGGATTCATCAATCAACCCAATCTGTATGTGCTCAACGCCTCCGGCGTGCCGGTCACCTCGGACCCGCTGCACCCGCTGACCGGCACACCGGTGAAATATTCAGAGGACGGCGTCAACTCCTATGAATACCGCACCGCCCGGGTGTCGGCGCTGTGGAAGCCGACCGATGAGCTGAAGGCGCAGCTGTCCTATTATTATCAGATCGCCAGTGCCGGCGGATTCCCTTATGTCGCGACCTCGAGTCTCGCCTACAACCAGCCGATCGCGCAGCCGCCGGGCGTGCTGCCGCAGCTGTACGAGGCGCCGGTTCCGCCCGGCGTCGACCGACTTTCGTCCGCCACCAACAGCCTCGAGAACACCAAGGACCATGTCGATGTCGTTGCGCTGACCGTCGACTACGACCTGGGGTTCGCCACCATGACCTCGTCCAGTTCGGCGGCGCACCACAACAATCAGACCAACTCCGATCTGACGGCGCTGTACACGAATTTCAGTTTCTACAAACCCTACTACGGCGAGAATCCGCGCTCGTTCATCCAGGGCCACGATGTCCTCGACGACAAAGTGTATGCGGAGGAGCTGCGGTTCGCGTCCAAGACCGGCGGGATGTTCGACTGGATCGGGGGCCTGTTTTACAAGGATGAGAACAGCTACATTCAAGAGCACGAGTTCTACCCCGGCTACAACGACTATTACAACGCCTGCATCGCCGCCAATCCCAACGGCAATTGCGGGCTCGGCGAGTATGTCAATCAAGCCAGCTCCATCGTCGGCATCCCGCTGGTAGTCGATCAAGCGTACATCGGCGACTTCGAGACCCATTTCAAGGATTTGGCGGCATTCGGCGAGCTGACCTGGCATATCACTTCGGCATGGAGCCTCACGGGCGGTGCGCGCGTCTTCAAGCAGACTCTGGACCAGTCACAGCAGACCGGTCTTCTGTTCGACGGCCCGGGCTACGCCGCCAATGAGTCCCTGAGCGATCAGTGGCGCCGAGCGCAATTCAAGGTCAACTCGGCCTACGAGCTCGACAAGAACAATCTCGTCTACGCCACGTGGTCGCAGGGATTCAGGCGAGGCGGGGTCAATGCGCTGCCGCCGAGCGAGCCTTTCATCGACCCTTCGACCGGCAAGCCCTACGTCACGCCGGCCGCGCTGACTCACCTGCAGCCCGACACGGCGGACAACTATGAGGTCGGCGCGAAGGGAACGGTCGCGAACCGGGTGCGCTACTCCGCCGCCATCTACGACATCCAGTGGCACAACATCCAGGAGGGGGTGCAGCTCACACCGCTTGGTGCTGCCGGCCTCGCTCAACATCGGCGAGGCTTACAGCCGCGGTGTCGAGCTCGAGCTGTCGGCCTACGTGACGCGGCACCTGTCCGGGCAACTCGGCTATACCTACGATCTGACCAAGCTCACCTCCATCAATCCGCTGTTCACCTTCCCGAATGTCTCCGTGCCGCCGCCGGCCATCGGCAGCCCGTTGCCGGGCACTCCGAAGTCGAGCCTCGCGGCGGGCTTCGAGTACGGGAACATGCCGCTCGCCGGGGGACAGCTGCGCTACGCGCTCAGTGGGCATTACCAAAGCCGGGTCGTACCGGCGCTCTCGGCGACGGTGCCGACGGTGCCCTCTTATGCCATGCTCGATACCCGGTTGAGCTGGGCCCGATCGCACTTCATCGGCACCCTCTACGTCAACAATCTCACCAACAATCTCGGCATCTCCTCGTATACCGACCCCTCCATTTTCGGCAACCGCTTTCAAGCGGTGGTATCGACGCCGCGCACGGTGGGATTCACGTTGGGCTATTCGTTCAAGGAGCTGTAAATGGAGCCTGCGCTGTCATGATCCGGACCGGAGGCGAGTACCTCGATTCCATCAGCGATGGCCGCGAGGTCTACATCAACGGCGAGCGCGTGAAGAACGTGGTCAAGCACCCCATGCTGAAGCCGCTGATCGATATCCGTGCGCGCATCTACGATATGCAGCACGAGACGGCGACGCGCGCGCTGCTCGCCTGCCCACAGGACGGCGAGTGGAATGCCATCGCCAACAAGCTGCCGCGCACCCAGAGCGATTGGTGGGACAAGCGCCGCGCGACCGACACGATTCTCGATGCCATCGGCGGCGTGGTCACCCGCGTGGGAGACGAGACGGTCGGGGAGATGTGGTCGCTGTTCGACGGTCAGAGCCGTGCTCGACGAAGTCGACCCGCAATTCTCGGCGAACATTCGCAGCCACATCAATGCGGTGCTCGAGCGGGACCCCTTCCACGTCTCGGCCAATACGGATCCGAAGGGCGACCGCTCGAAGCCGCCGCAGGAACAGGATCCCGACATGCTGCTGCATGTGGTCAAGGAGACCGATGCCGGCATCGTCGTGCGCGGCGCGAAATACGAGACCGCCGCGCCGTACGCCAATCAGGCGTTCGTAAAGCCCACCATCGCCAACTGGGGGAACTCCGCGCTGTCGGACTACGCCGTCGGCTTCATCTGCGATCTGAGCTCGGCGAACCTCAAATTCATCTGCCGCACGGGCTTCGCGGGACGCGCGCCGGCCGCGGATTATCCGTTGACCAACCGGTTCGACGAGATCGACGCGCTGGTCATATTCGACGATGTGCTGGTTCCCTGGGAGAACGTGCTCTTTTACCGTCACACGAAGGCGGCGGCGTTCATCCGATCGACGGTGCACCGCTATTCCGCGTTCGCCTTCGTGCAGCGCATTCTGCGGTTCGCCGACCTGATGATCGGCGCGGCGCTGTTCAATGCGCGCCAAACCGGGCTCGACAAGCAGCAGGCCGTGCAGGAGAAGCTCGCGCAGCTTGCAGTCTACCGCGAGGGCATCAATGCCCATCTCACCGCGGCGATCGCGCATGGCCGAGAAGAGTCCCGCGGGACTCATGATGCCGAATCAGTCCTTGCTGTACACCGGACGCGTGCTCGCCTGCTCGCAATTGCATCACATGATGCACATTGCACGGGAACTGTGCGGCGGCCAGATCTGCGTGACGCCGGACAAGGCCGCGTTCGATTCGCCCGATACCCGGCCGTGGCTGGAGAAATTCTATTCGGTGAACGCGAAGTGGGTGGCGGAGGATCGCCGCAAGCTGCTCGCCTTCGCACGCGATTTGCTGAATTCCGACTATGCGGGTCATCGGCTGACCTTTCAGCTGTTTGCTCAGGCTCCGCCATTCGCTCACCTCGCCGCCGTTTATCACAATTTCGACTGGGACGGGCCGCTCGACTTCGTGCGCCGCTCGGCGGATCTGTCCGATCGCGTCATGTGAGGACAGCGGGAATGCATACTCGAATCCGTAAGTTCAACACCCGGGACACGTATCCCGAGCAGAAGCTCGACAATGATCTGTGCCAGGCGGTCGTCGCGCGGGGCAGAACCGTTTTCGTGCGCGGCCAGGTGGGCCAGGATCTCGACACCGCGGTGAACGTCGGCGTAGGTGATCCGGCCGCGCAGGCCGAACAGGCCATGTCGAATATCGACCGTTTGCTGAACGAAGCCGGTGCGCGGCTCGAGCACATTTGCAAGGTGACGATTTACATCACCGATCCGCGGTTCCGTGAGGCGGTCTATCGCACCGTCGGGCGGTGGTTGCGCGGGCGTGTTTCCGGTGTCGACCGGCATCGTGGTCGCGGGGCTCGCGCGCCCCGAATGGCTGGTGGAAGTGGACGTGATCGCGGTCATTCCCGATGAGGAGTGAGCATTGACGTTTTCGATAGTCGCCCGCACGCCGAGCGCCGACGCTTTTCGGCATGGCGATCGTGTCTTCATCGCCCGCGGTCGGTGCGCGCTGCGCTCACGCGCGCGCGGGGAGCGGGGTGGTGGCCACGCAGAACATCACCGATCCGGGATTGGCGCCCCGCGTGCTCGACGGCCTGGCGGCTGGGCTCAATGCGGCGGGTGCCGTGGAACAGGCGCTCGCGGATACCCCTTTCGGCGCTTACCGGCAATTGCTCGCGATCGGCCGCGCCGGCGCGCCGTTCATTCATACCGGCGCGCATGCCCTGGGCGTCGCCGGCGAGGCCGCCGGCGCCGATGCGGCGGCTGCGCGGCAACCTATTGGCCCATGCGGGGGTGCCGGCTGCCATGCTCGGTGCGTTCGAGACCGCGAGCGGGCCGTTCGGGGAGCGCCTCCTGTGCTCGGTGGGCGCCGGGCTTGCCGCCGGCGGAGAAGCGGGACCCGTCCACTCGGCAGCCCTGCTCATCGTCCGCGACGTGCAATGGCCGATCGTCGACCTGCGCGTCGATTGGAGCGACGCTGATCCGGTGGCCGCACTGAGTGTCCTGTGGGGGCGCTACGCGCCGCAAATCGAGGACTACGTGCAGCGCGCCCTCGATCCGGCCCGCGCGTCGAGCTTCGGCGTTCCCGGAGATCCGTAAGCCCATGCACGCGCCTCCGGCATCGAATGCACCGTCCGCGCGAGCGCCGCGCGAGCAAGTGCAGCGTCTGATGCAAGCACGCGACTGGGTAGGCGCGTTGGAATGCATCGAACGGATTCTGTCGGCCGAGCCGCGGAATCCGCGATGGCTCATCAGCCGGGCGCAATGCCTGCTCGCGCTCGGCAGACTGCCCGAAGCCTGCGAGGCCGCCGCCGCCGCGCGATCGAGCGCACCGCCCGATGCGATCATGCTCGATGCCATCGGGAGCCTCTTCAGCCAGGGCAACGATCAACGGCAGGCGCTGGAGGCATTCGACCGCGCGGTCGCACTCGCGCCCGACAATCCGCACTTCCTTTTCAACCGCGCCACCGTGCACCGCTTTCTCGGGCAGTTGATCGAGGCTGAGCGCGACTACGATCGTGTCATCGCGCTCAAGCCCGACGACTACGAAGCCTACAAGAACCGCTCCGAGCTGCGCTCGCAATCGCACGCCGCGAATCATGTCGAGGAGCTCGAGCGAATGCTTGCGCAAGGCGTCTCCGATTGGCGGGGTCTCGTGCAGATTCGCTATGCGCTTGCTAAGGAATTCGAGGATCTGGGCAACTGCGATCGGTCCTTCGAGCATCTTAAGGAAGGGGCGAGGGCGCGTCGGCGGCATCTGCGCTACGACGTCGCGACCGATGTGGCGACCGTGGATTGGATCATCGAGGCCTTTCCGGCTGCCCATCCGGCCTCGGCCGCGACGGCGAGTGCCGCGGGCAGGAGCGTGCCGGGCGCCGATCCGATCTTCATCGTGGGTCTGCCGCGCAGCGGCACGACGCTCGTCGACCGGATTCTCGGCAGTCACTCCGACGTCCATTCGGCGGGCGAGCTCGATCACTTCGCCCTGTGCCTCGTCGAGGGGGTGCGGCGCACGCAGCGGGCGCCGATGTCGCGCCGCGAGCTCGTGGCACACTCCGCGCGGCTCGATTTCACGGCGCTCGGTGAGGCGTATCTCAGCCGCGCACGCTTGGCCGGGGGTCCGCGGGGACGCTTCACCGACAAGATGCCGCTCAATTATCTGTACTGCGGGCTGATTCAGCGCGCGCTGCCGCACGCGAAAATCATACACCTCACGCGGCATCCCATGGCGGCCTGCTACGCCATGTACAAGACCTTGTTCAAGGACGCGTATCCGTTTTCCTACGACCTCGAGGAAATCGCCCGCTACTACGTTTCTTATCGGCGCTTGATGGATCACTGGCAAGCGGCCCTGCCGGGCACCATCCACAGCCTGAGCTACGAGGCGTTGGTGGCGGATCAGATCGGCGAAACGCGCAAGCTTCTCGACTACTGCGGTCTCGAATGGCAGGACGCCTGTATCGACTACCATCGCAATTCCGCACCGACCACCACTGCGAGCGCCGTTCAAGTGCGGCAACCCTTGTACCGCACCTCGCTCGCTCAGTGGCGCCACTACGAGGCGCAGCTCGAGCCGCTCGCACGGCAATTGCACGCGGCCGGCATCCGCACGGAGTGCGCATGAGCGAGGCGGCACGCATCGAGCAGCACACCATCTATCCCATTCCGGCGAGCGAGCGTCACGGACGGGCAGGCGATCTGTTCACCGTCTGGTTCGGCTCCAACATCATGATCTTGACCATCGTGACCGGCTCGCTCGCGACCTTGAGGTTCGGGCTGTCCTTGATCGCCGCGAGCCTGGCCATTCTCGTCGGAAATCTGACGGGCGGGGTTTTCATGGCACTGCATGCCGCCCAAGGGCCGCAACTCGGGGTGCCGCAGATGGTGCAAAGCCGTGGACAGTTCGGCTCCATGGGTGCCGTTTTCGTGGTCGCGCTGGTGGTATTTATGTATTTGGGTTTCGTCGCCTCGAATCTGGTTCTTGGAGGCCAATCCTTGCACAGCATCGCCGGTGGATTGAGCGATCAGGGCGGCATCATTTTGATCGCGCTCCTGAGCCTCGCGGCAGCGGTCTACGGCTACGATCTGATTCACGCCTATGCCCGCTGGATGAGTTGGATCTGCGGTGCGGCGTTGCTGATCTGTTTCGTCTGGATCTTCGCCGTCACCGGCCTGCCGGCCGGCGCGTGGCAGCGCGGCGGCGTGTCCTTCAGCGGCTTTCTGGGGATGGTATCCGTCGGCGCGCTATGGCAGATCGCCTACGCGCCTTACGTGTCGGACTATTCGCGCTACATGCCGGCCGGCAGCGGCGTGCGGCCGACCTTCTGGGCGAGCTACTGGGGTTGCGTGCTCGGATCGGCCCTTCCGATGTTGCTCGGCGCGCTGCTTGGTCTCGGCGTCGACAAAGGCAGCATCGTCGCCGGCCTCGCCGCTGCGACGGCGCCGATCAGCGTGGTCATTATTCTGGTCTTTTCGGTGGGCATCGGAGCCACCACCGCCATGAATGTGTACTGCGGTGTGCTCTCCACCATCACCGTGGCGCAGACGTTCCGTCCCGCTTGGCGGGCCGGGCGCCCGGCGCGGATCGTGCTCTCGATCATCTTCAGCATCCTCGCGCTCACGATGGCGCTGCTCGGTGCGACCAACTTCATGGCGAACTACGAAAACTTCCTCACGTTTCTGCTGTGCGTGATGGCGCCGTGGACGGCGGTCAATCTGGTGGATTTCTACCTGGTCCAGCACGGCGCGTATGACGTGCCGTCGTTCTTCGCGCCGGATGGCGGCATCTACGGCCGCTACAACGCGACCGCTCTGACGTGCTACGCGATCGGCATCGTGATTCAGGCGCCGTTCCTGGTCACGGATATCTATACGGGGCCGCTTGCGCGTGCACTCGGCGGCGTCGATGTATCGTGGCTCGTGGCGCTCGTCGTTTCCGGCGGGCTGTATTTCCTCCTGGCACCCGCCCCGGTGCGGCAAGCGCAAGATGCACGATAAGCGTGCTCCGCAATCGTGCCGCGCACCGCTCTCGTGCGAGGCTGGATTCGCCCGCAAGGATCTGGAATTCTGTGGTTGCACCTCGCATCGAACGGTTGAAGTAGGCGATGCGGACTCTGCGCAAGGGGGCATGTCATGCGGGACTGGATAAAGCGCCTTTCGGCCGCCCTCGCCGTCGCGAGTTGGCCGCTGCTCGCGCCATTCGCTCATGCCGCCACGCCGGTCACCCTGGGCGTCGTGACCTGGATCGGCTACGGTCCGATCTATTGCGCTGCGGCCAACGGCTACTACAAGCGATACGGACTCGACGTCAAGCTCATCACCTTTGCCGATAATTCGGTGATGGCGGGCGCCGTGCAAGGCGGCGAGATCGATGCGACCACGATGACCTACGATCAGGTGATCGCCTCGAACGCGCGCGGTTGGAAGCTCAAGGTCGTGATGCCGATCGACTATTCGGTCGGCGGCGACGCCATTCTGGCGAGTACGCAGATTCACTCCGTGAGGGATCTGAAGGGCCTGAAGGTCGCGTTCATGTCGGCCTCGCCGTCGGATTTCCTGCTCGGCTATGCGCTCGCCAAAGACGGTCTGTCCGAGCGCGATGTGCAGCCGGTCAACACCACGCCGGAGGGCGTCGTCGGCATCATGGTGGGCGGGTCGGCGCCGGTCGGCGTGAGTTACGAGCCCAATGTATCGACGATCGTCAGATCGAGCGGCGGCAAGCGCTTTCACGTCCTGATGTCCTCGCGCGAGGCGCGCGGCATGATCACCGACGTGCTGGTGCTCAAGGACAGCGTGATCGCCAAGAACCCGAAAATGGTGGAGGGGCTGATTCGCGGCACGCTCGATGGCCTCGCGTTCATGGCGGCGGATCCGGCCAAAGCGGCGGACATCATCGCCAAAACCTTGGACATCAGCCCGCAGGAAGCCGCGGCGCAGCTGCCCAATATCGAGAATCCGGCACTGCCGGCGTTGGGGGATGTCTTCATGAAGAGCGATGCGCTGCCGTCCTTTTATGCGAGCGGCAAGATCATCGGCGAGATCCTGAAGCGCGAGGGACAAATCGATGCGCTGCCGCCGATCGAGGGCACCTACGACGCAAGCTTCGTGCGCGCGCTGCAGGGGAGATCCGGTGGCTAGCGCGCGGGATGCCTGGCGCAACGGACTCGCCATCGGCTATACGCTCGCGGCCTGGTGCGGCGGGTTGTGGATGCTCACGCGTCCGACGGGCACGCTCAACGCATTGGGCGTCATGCTGGTGGCCCATGCGCTGGTCTATTCGGCGTATCTGATTCATGAGTGCGTTCACCACGCCGCTTTCGCGAGCGCGAGTGCCAACGATCGGCTGGGCATGCTCATGAGCTGGATCAACGGGGCCTGTATCGCGAGCTACGCGCGGCTCAAGAAGAAGCATTTGCGTCATCACTCCGACCGTCTCGATGTGGTCACGTTCGATTACCGCGCCGCGCTTCGGCGCACGCCCTGGCTGCAGCGCGGCGTGCTGGCTCTGGAATGGGCTTACGTTCCGGCCGTCGAGATCCTGATCCGCGGCATGATCGTGGGCGCGCCCCTGGCGGCGGGCAGCGCGGCGGAACGGCTGCGAGTGGGCTGGGTATTGCTGGCACGGCTCGTTTTCTTCGCCGCGCTCGCCTGGATCTCGATCAAAGCGGTGCTGCTCTATGCGCTCGCCTATTGGATCTTCCTCACGGTGCTGCGCTTCATGGATGCGTTTCAGCATACCTATGAGGTATACGCCTCCTATTCGCTCGAGGCCGCCGCTGTGGATCCGCGCCGTGACCTGCGCTACGAGTACGAGAACACGTACTCGAACCTGCTGAGCGAGCGCTGGCGGTGGCTCAATGTGCTGGTGCTCAATTTCCCCTACCACAATGCGCATCACGTCCGCCCCGGCGTGCCGTGGCACCGTCTGCCGGCGCTGCATCGATCCCTCTATGGCGAGCGCGACCGGCAAGTCATCTGCTGTCGCGAGCTGGCGCTGAGCTACCACCGCCACCGCGTGGCACGCGTCATGGCCGAGAGCTACGGATCGGTCGCCGCCGCGGGAAGCCGCGCGGCGGGATTTCTGGGCGCCATCGGCGTGTCCTTTCTGACTGCGGTTTGAGCATGGCCGCTCATTCCGGCGAGGCGCTCGTGATCATCGATATGCAGCGCGATTTCCTCGATCCGCGCGGCTATGTTGCCCAAAGCGGCGTGGACGTGAGCATTCTTCGGCGGACCATTCCGAACGTACGCCGGCTGCTCGAGGCGGCGCGCGCCGCGAAAGTGCGCGTGATCCACACCCGCGAGGGCCATCGCCCGGATCTGTCCGACCTCACGGCCTTCAAGCGGCATCGCGCCGCCGGTTCCGGAGCCGCCATCGGCAGCACCGGACCGCTCGGCCGTTTGCTGGTACGAGGCGAGGCGGGGCACGCCATCATCGAGGAAGCGGCGCCGCTGCCCGGTGAGACGGTTATCGACAAGCCGGGCTTCGGGGCGTTTTACGCGACGGATTTGGAATTGATCTTGCGCTCGGCCGGCATCGCCCGGCTCACGCTCGCCGGTGTGACCACCGATATCTGCGTGCACTCGACGTTGCGCGAGGCGGTGGATCGGGGGTTTGACTGCACCACGGTGGGTGATGCGTGCGCGGCGGGGGATCCCGCCATCCACGAAGCCATGCTGACCTGCATCGCGGGCGAGGGCGGTATTCTCGGCCATGTCGTCGAGACCGCGGCGGCGGTATCGGGCTGGCGCACGTGAGCTCGGTCGCTCCCCTCGACGAGCCCCTCGAGGGCGAGGCGGGACCGCAGCGCGCCCGCGGCATCGACTGGGCTATTCGCGGCCCGCTCGACCGGCGGCGCTACGTGCTGATCGCCATGGCGAGCTTCGCCCTGGGCCTCGCATCGTGGTGGGCGGTCAGCGCGCTCGCGCTGGTCGACCCCCTGTTCTTGCCCGGACCCGCCGCCGTGCTGCGCCGGTTCGTCACGTGGCTGGGCGAGGGGACCTTGGCGGCCGATGCCGGGATCAGCGTTTTTCGCGTAACCGCGGGCTTTTTGTTATCCGCGGTGATGGCCGTGCCGCTCAGCCTGTTGATCGGCTCCTACCGCCCCGTGCGCGCTTTCTTCGAGCCCTTGCTGGAGTTTTCGCGCTACTTGCCGGCGGTCGCGTTCGTGCCCCTGGTGCTCTTATGGGTGGGTATCGGCGAGGCCTCCAAGATCCTGGTGATCTGGATCGGGACGTTCTTTCAAATGGTGATCATGCTGTCCGAAGATGTCGGGCGGGTGCCCGCCCAACAGGTCGAGGCGGCTCGCACGATGGGCGCGACGGGACCGGAGATCATCGTCGGCGTGTTGTTGCGCTCGGCCATGCCGGCGATGTTCGACACCTTGCGCATCACGCTCGGATGGGCGTGGACCTATCTCGTGGTCGCCGAGCTGGTCGCCGCCAACTCAGGTCTCGGCTATGCGATCCTCAAGGCGCAGCGCTTCCTGCAGACAGACCGCATATTCGTCGGCATCATCCTCATTGGGTTGATCGGTCTCGGGATCGACCAAGCACTGCGTTTCGTGCATCGCCGGTTGTTTCCCTGGGCCGGCACCCGTTCCCCATGAGCCCGAAGCTCACGGTAAAGGCGCTCGGCAAGCGCTTTGATCCCGGCGGCTTCACGGCGCTCGCCGATGTAACCTTCAGCATGGCCGCGGGAGAGTTCGTCGCCCTGGTCGGCGCGTCCGGATGCGGCAAATCGACGCTGCTGCGAATCATCGGGGGGCTGGAGCCTGCGACCAGCGGCGAGGTCTGGGTGGATGAGCGTCCGATCGACGGCCCGGACCGCAATCGCGCCATGGTGTTCCAGGACTACAGCCTGTATCCCTGGCTCTCGGTGCTCGACAATATTCGCTTCCCGCTGCGCCTGCGGGCGAACCGCGGCGAGGCCGCCCATCACGGTGCCGACCGCGCCCAACTGCTGCTCGAGTTGATGGGGCTCGAGCGGTTCCGGGATGTGCATCCGCACGCCCTTTCGGGCGGAATGCGTCAGCGCGTCGCCATCGCGCGGGCCCTGCTCGCAAAGCCGGACCTGTTGCTGATGGATGAGCCCTTCGGCGCGCTCGACGCGCAGACGCGTGCCGTGATGCACGACTTGATTCTGCATATTCTCGCGCTCGAGCGGAGCACCATCCTGTTCGTCACCCATGACGTCGAGGAGGCGATCTATCTCGCCGACCGCGTCATCGTGCTGGCGCCCGCCCCGGGACGCATCGACTCGGTGTGGTATCCGAATTTACCGCCGGCGCTCGAGCGCACGCAACGGCTCAAACGCGCGCCGCGAATTCCTCACCCTCGAGGAGCAGATACTCGATCGCATCCGGGCCACGTCCGCGATGCAAAGCGACTTCGAGGCACTGCAACGCCTCGCCAGCCGCGCCCGCGTGGGCTGACCCGATCAGCGCCAGGCCGGGAACTGGGCCCAGCCGCGGAAGGCATCGAAGTCATGATTGGGCCATAGCTCGGCGCTCTCCGCGCGCGCGAGTGCCTTGAGCTTGCGGATGCTCGCGATCGCGAGGTCGGCATCATCCTGCCAGCAGTAGCCGGGCGCCACCTCATCGGCCAGATTCTCGTGGAGGTCGGCTGCGTCTCCGCACAGAATCACCGGCGCGCCGCGCGGCAGCTCGATGAGCAGCGACATGTGCCCCGCGGTGTGACCGGGCGTGGCGATGGCGTGCACACCCGCGGCGATTTGATATTCGCCGTCCTGCAGCTGCCATTGCCCCGCATTCTCGCACTCGTCGGCAAACACACCTCCGTCGAGTCGCGAGCGCCGCGACCCTGACTTCCTCGCGGTGCACGTGGACCTCGCATCCGGGAAGATCCACGAGGCCGCCGGCGTGATCGAAATGCAGATGACCGAGAAATACGACATCGATGTCCGCCGGCGTGAGGCCCAGCCTGGCGAGATAGTGCGGGATCCGCTGCGCCTCGCTCATGCGCGGCGGCTCGAACTGCGGGCGCATCGGCTCGAAGAAGCGCGCGCGTAATTCCGGCGTCGCGATCTTGCGATAGTCGCAGCCCACATCGTAGAGGATCCGGCCGTTGGGGGTCTCGATCAGATAGGCCACGATCGGTGCGTCGATGAATTGCCCGTGCCCGCGGTTGCGCGTCGAAACCACTTTCTCATAAGTCTGCGTGCCGGTGAGCAAAGGCCATAGCCGCAGCGCTCGACGCCGCAGCCGTCATAGCGCCGTCACGCAGCCGCCGTCGACATACAGCACCTGTCCGGTGATGTACGCGGCCGCATCGGAGCTGAGGAACACGGCGGCGCCCTTCAAATCCTCGAGGCGGCCGAAGCGGCGCAGAGGAATCTTCTCGAGCATCGAGTCGCGCCAGTCTTCGTCTTGGAAGAACGGCTCGGTCAGGGCCGTGTGAAAGTACCCGGGTGCGATGCCGTTGACGCGGATGCCCCTCGCCGCCCACTCGGCGGCGAGCGCGCGCGTCAAGCCCGCAAGCCCCGCCTTCGAAGCGCTGTAGGGTGCGGCGCCCGCGACGCCGCGCTCGCCGGTGAGCGAGCAGAGGTTGATGATGCTGCCGCGCGCCCACCATGCGCAGCGCGGCGGCCTGCGCGCAGAAGAACGCCCCCTTGAGGTTCGTATCGATGATCCGGTCCCACAGCGGCTCGCGGACCTCCAGCGAGGGGCAAGGCTCCTCGATGCCGGCGTTATTGATCAGAATGTCGAGCCGCGAGTGGGTCTCGAGGATTCGATCGAACGCCGCCTCGATGCTCTCCGGCACGGCGACGTCGGCCACGCCGTGAGCGGCCTCGTGTCCCGCCCGGATGAGCGCCGCCTGCAGCGTGGCGAGCGCACGCGTGTCGCGGCCGAGCAGGACGACGGAGGCCCCGGCCTCCGCGAGTCCCGAGGCGAGCGCGCTACCGATGCCGCGCGCGGCACCGGTCACCACCGCGACCTTGCCGGCGAGCGAGAACATCATGCCCGGCGTCTTTTCAGCCGACATAGGCGCGCCAGCCCCCGTACGAGGTGATGTCGGTGGCTGCCGCGGCGGCGTACGCCTCGCAGATGAAGCCCGGCACCAGCGTCCCGCTCTCGAGCTCGACTTGGCCGATTCCCAAGGGTGCCGGAACGATCGCGAGGAGGGATCCGAGTTCCTCCGCCGAGAGGCCCCAGACTTCGACCTCGATGGCGGCTCCGCCGCTCGAAACGCGCACCAGTCCCGGCCGTTGCGGCGGCCCGCCGGGCAATGCGAACAGGCGGTAGCGCGGCGCGGTGCGCGTGCGATCGAGCAAGTACGCGCGCGCGCTCGCGCAGCTGCGCGTTGAGAGGCAGGCCCTGCATATGCGCACCGCACACGGCCAAGTGCCATGTGTCCCGGGGCCAGGCGCGGCTTCACTCGCGCGAGGCGGGGAGCGGCAAGGCCCGTGGCGCCGAGCGTGTCGCTGCACGCCCTGTGCAGCGCCTCGGCCTTCGCGAGCAGTGCGCGCTCGCTCGCGACCGGGCCGATCAAGGTCACGCCGAAGGGCAAACCGTCCTCGCGGAATCCCGCGGGCACGGCGACGCCGGCGAGATCGAAGAGATTCATGAAGTTCGTGTAGTAGCCGAGGTTCGTGTTGAGCCGGACGGGATCGGCCTCCATGGCGGCGATCGGGTAAATGGTTCCCGCGGTCGGCGTGAGGATCAAATCCACTGTCGACCAGGCGGCCTCGCTCGCGCGCTTGAGCGCCAGGAGCCGGTACTGCGCTTCGTAGGCTTCGACCGCCGAGGGCGTTTTCCCGCCGGTGATGATCTGCGCGGTGACCGGGAGGGCTGCATCGGGATGGGCGTCGATGAACCGGCCGACCGCCGCATAGCGTTCCGCGACCCACGGTCCTTCATAAAGCAGCCGCGCCGCCTCGATGAAGGGAGCGAAATCGATTTCCACGTGCAGGCCCCCAGCTCGCGCAGGCGCTGCACCGTGGTTTCGAAGAGGCGCGCATACGCGGAGTCGCCGAAGAACTGCAGTTGCTCGCGCCGTGGCACGCCGAAGCGATGCACCTGCGCAACGCGGCGCGGTTCCCGAGATGCCGGGCGAACGGATCCTCGGCGTCGAATCCTTCGGCGACATCGAGCACGCGACCGGCGTCCTCGGCGGTCAAGGCGAAAATCGATACGCAGTCCAGCGAGCGGCACGCGGGCACGACGCCGCGGGTGCTCAAGCGCCCGAGGCTCGGCTTGAGGCCGACGACGTTGTTGAATGCCGCGGGCACCCGGCCGGAGCCCGCGGTATCGGTGCCCAAGCCAAAGCTCGCGAGTGCCCGTGGCGACCGCGACGGCGGATCCGGAGCTCGAGCCGCCGGCGATGAACGCCGCGTCGAAGCTGTTGCGGCACGCGCCATACGGAGAGCGCGTGCCCGACAGGCCGGTGGCAAATTGATCGAGGTTGGTCTTGCCGAGCGGAATGGCGCCCGCCTGCAGCAGTCTTGTCGACGACCGCGGCCGAGCGCGCCGGCGTATAGGCGAAACCGAGGACACGCGGCGGTGGTCGGAACGCCGGACAAGTCGATGTTGTCCTTGATGACGAAGGGTATTCCATATAAGCGGCGAGGTTTCGATGCGCGTGACTCGGAGCGCCTGCGACATGGCGCATCACCTCATCGCGTGAGAGCCGGCGTGATCCACACGTTTCGCGCCGCGGCGCGCTCCGCGCGCGTCGATCAGTTGCTGGATGACGTCGGCCGGCGTGAAGCGCCGGGAACGGTAGCCCTCGATGAGCTCGGGGATCAACAGGAGATGCGGTCGGCCATGCGACTTCAATATAGCCGCGCGCCGCTCCCGCATGCATGCGCGTCATTGGGGCGTGCATGCGCCGACGCTATGCTCCGAACTAGTGCGAGCGCCCCGGCGCCCTCGTCGTCGATTGACACGCGAGTCTGCGCGGAAATCGCCCCTGCGCGCTGCCAAACGGGGACTAGGCACGGGATTTGCAGCCGCCTTAGGACAAATGTGCGTCTAGGGTTCCGGCTTGGTGCCAAGCGACTGGTCCGAGAGATGCAGTCCTTAACATTTTAAGGATACACGGCGGGACAAAAGCCCGGGAGAACAAGGTCGAGGAGGCCTCAAGCGTCCTCGGGATGCTCTCTCGATGCGAGAAGTCCCGGACGCAGAGCCTCCAACGTGTCCGGTCAGGAAATCGTGGGGGCCCATGTTTTACGAAACTCTCATCGAAGGCGGCAAGCATTGGTCGCTCAGCGTGCGCGCGGGCACGCAGCTGCGGATCACCGATCAGCAGGCGGGGCGCGAATGTCGGCATGCTGTTCTACAACCCGCAGAACCCGCTCGAGCGCTACAACGCCCCGGACACGCTGAAATGCCAGCACACCTTCAAGCTCAGCAAGGGACACTGCTCTGTATTCCGACATGGGCCGCATTTTTTGCTCCATCACCGAGGATAGCGGTGGGTTGGCACGACACGGTCTGCGGGAATACGAGCCGCGCGATCGTGCGCGCACGCTGGGGCGAGAAAAGTTATCAGGAGTATCGCAACGACTGGACGCAGAACGGTCACGATGCGTTCCTGGTGGAGGGCGGAAAGTATGGCCTCGGGCGCCGCGATCTGGCCGCCAATGTCAATTGGTTCAGCAAGGTATCGGATCGACTGACGAGGGGGCGATGCAGTTCGAGCCCGACTCATTCGCATGCCGGCGATTTCGTCGATTTGCGCTTCGAGATGAGCACGCTGATTCTGCTGCATACCTGCCCGCATCCCTTGAATCCCGCTCCGCAATATCCGCGCTGCCCGGTGCAACTGCAGCTGAGCGCGCTCGAGCCCGGTGAGGCCGGATGATTTCTGCAAGAACTTCACGCCCGGAGAATCAGCGAGGCTTCGCCAATACGGAGCTGTACCGGCAATGCGCCGGCGGAGGAGGATCAGTGAGCTTCGCGCCCAAGGAGAGCGAGCTCCTGCCGGCGAGCGCGAGGCACCGGCACGTCATTCCGGCCGGAGACTATTGGATTCACCTCATCAAGGAGAACGCCGTTCTGCGGATCGTCGACGTGGAGGGGAATCAGGCCGCCGACACCTTGTTCTTCAATGCGGCGGATCCGGCGGACCGCTATAGCGCGGTGGACACGATTCGCGAGCAGCGCAATGTGTACTTGGGGCTCGGCTCGCGGCTCCTGTCCACCGCCGGCAATGTCCTCGCGCAAATCGTCGCCGATACCGTTGGACGCCACGATACCCTGGGCGGCGCCTGCGCGTCGGAGTCCAACACCGTGCGCTATGCACTCGAGAAAAGGACCATGCACGCCTGCCGCGACAGCTACTTGCTGGCCGTCGCGGAGCACGAGCGGCTCGGTCTCGCCAAGCGCGATCTCGGGCACAACATCAACTTCTTCATGAACGTGCCGGTTACCCCCGACGGCGGCCTGACCTTTGCCGATGGACTGAGCGGGCCCGGGACAATACGTCGAGATGCGGGCCGCCATGGACATCGTCGTGCTCATTTCCAACTGCCCTCAGCTCAACAATCCCTGCAACGCCTACAACCCGACTCCACTCGAGGTGCTGATCTGGGATCCTGATGTTCGATAAGGTTCTCATCGCCAATCGCGGTGAGATTGCCTGCCGCATCGCCAAGACGTTGAAGCGCCTGCACGTGCTCTCCGTGGCGGTGTATTCGGACGCGGATCGAGACTCTCTGCACGTCGCGCAGGCGGATGAGTCTGTACGCTTGGGACCCGGGCCGGCCGCGGAGAGCTATCTGCGTCCGGACCGACTGCTCGAAGCGGCGCGCGCCTGCGGCGCGCAGGCGATCCATCCGGGCTATGGCTTCTTGAGCGAGAACGCCGATTTCGCAGCCGCCGTCGAAGCGGCCGGCATGGTGTTCATCGGACCCACCGCGGCTCATATCCGGGATTTCGGGCTCAAACATCGCGCCCGAGAGCTGGCCGAGTCGAACGGCGTACCGCTGCTGCCCGGCAGCGGCCTGCTCGCGGGATCTGGAGGATGCCCGCGCACACGCGGCGCGCGATCGGCTATCCCATCATGCTGAAGAGCAGTGCCGGCGGTGGCGGCATTGGCATGCAGCTGGTCCGCCAGGAATCCGAACTGGCGGAGGCCTTTCGCGCCGTCGAGCGGCTCGCCGGGAAGAATTTCGGGGGCGGCGGCGTATTTCTCGAGAAGTACATCGAACACGCCCGCCACGTCGAGGTGCAAATCTTCGGCGATGGCGGCGGTCGCGTCATTGCCCTGGGGGAGCGCGATTGCTCGGCTCAGCGACGGCATCAAAAACTCATCGAGGAGACTCCCGCACCGGGACTTTCGGATGCCGTGCGCCAGGGACTCCTCGACGCCGCCGTGCGGCTGGGCCAGCGCGGTGAGCTACCGCTCCGCCGGTACCGTCGAATTCGTTCTCGATGTGCGGACTCAGCAGTTCTATTTTCTCGAGGTCAACACACGCCTGCAGGTCGAACACGGCATCACCGAGGAAGTGACCGGCATCGATCTGGTCGAATGGATGATCCGGTTGGCGGCCGGCGAGCCATGGGAACCCGCCGCGCCGCCGCCGCGCGGAGCCGCCATCGAAGTGCGTGTCTATGCCGAAGATCCGGCGCATCAATTTCGCCCCTCGGCCGGATTGCTCACGCACGCCCGTTTCGACGGTGAGTGCCGGGTCGAAACCTGGGTGGAAGACGGCACGCGGGTATCGCCGCTGTATGATCCGCTGCTCGCGAAGCTCATCACCTTTGGAGCCGATCGCGCCGCGGCGATGGTACGCATGCGCGACGCCCTGTCGAAGAGCGTGATCAGCGGCATCGAGACCAATCTCGACTATTTGCGTCAGTTGCTCGCCGCTCCGCTCTTCGAGGCGGGCGCGGTGACCACGCGCGCACTCGATGAGTTCGCCTACTCACCGCGCACCGTGGAGGTGATAGCCGCCGGCACTCAGACCACCGTGCAGGATTATCCGGGACGGGTCGGCTATTGGAACGTGGGGGTCCCGCCTTCGGGGCCGATGGACGACCTGTCTTTCCGGCTGGCAAATCGCGCCGTGGGAAATCCCGAAGGCGCACCGGCGCTCGAGATCACCGTCTCGGGTCCGACTCTGAAGTTCAATACCACCGCGACCATTTGCCTCACCGGCGCACTCATGGCGGCAGCCGTCGACGGACGCCCGGTGCCGCTTGCGGTGCCCGTCAGCTTGAGCCCCGGACAGACCCTGCGCATGGGGGGCATCGAGGGTGCGGGTTGTCGCAGCTATCTCGCCATCCGCGGCGGATTCGACGTGCCGGGCTACATGGGAAGCTGCTCGACATTTACCTTGGGTCGATTCGGCGGACACGGAGGCCGGGCGCTGCTGCCGGGGGATGTGCTGCACGTCGCGCCGGCGCAAGCGGATGTGCGAGGATGCATGGCCCATCCCGCCCGAGCTGCTGCCCGCCATCGTCGAGGAGTGGGAGCTCGGGGTGCTGCACGGTCCGCATGGCGCGCCCGATTTCTTCACCGGCGAAGACATGGAAGAGTTCTTCGCGACCCACTGGGAGGTCCATTACAACTCGAGCCGCACCGGTGTGCGCCTGCTGGGTTGGAAGCCCAAATGGGCACGCAAGGACGGCGGCGAGGCGGGACTTCACCCCTCGAATATTCACGATACCGCATACGCCATCGGCAGCGTCGATTTCACGGGCGACATGCCGGTGATCCTCGGACCGGACGGCCCGTCGCTCGGCGGCTTCGTGTGTCCCGTGACGCTCGCGAAGGCAGAGCTGTGGAAACTCGGGCAACTGCGCGCCGGCAACCGCGTGCGCTTTCGGGCGGTTTCCGTGCGGTCGGCGCTCGATGCCGAGCAGGCCCAGGAGGACATGCTCGCGATGAGGCGCGCGCCCATGGTGCGCGCCGCACACCCGTCGGCCGTTCCCGAAGGCCCGATCCTCGGGCAGCTTGCGGCACGCGGCAGCCGCCCTGCCGTGGTGTACCGGCGGGCCGGCGATAAGAACCTCCTCGTCGAATATGGCCCGTTGATACTCGACATCGAGCTGCGCTTGCGCGTGCATGCACTCATGCTTTGGCTGCAAGCCGCCGCGCTCCCCGGCGTCCTGGACTTGACGCCCGGAATTCGCTCACTGCAGGTTCACTACGACAGCCGGGTGCTTCCCCACGGACGGCTGATCGAGATGCTGCAAGCCGGCGAAGAGTCGCTCGCCGCCATCGACGAGATGCAGATCGCGACACGCGTCGTGAGACTGCCGCTGTCCTGGGACGATGAATCGACGCAGCGCGCGATCGCCAAATACATGCAGTCGGTACGTGCCGACGCCCCCTGGTGCCCGAGCAACATCGAGTTCATCCGCCGCATCAACGGGCTGGAGCACATCGAGGATGTGAGGCGCACGCTGTTCGACGCCACGTACGTCGTGCTCGGCTTGGGCGATGTCTATCTGGGGGCACCGGTGACGACACCGCTCGATCCTCGCCACCGCCTGGTGACCACCAAATACAATCCCGCACGCACTTGGACACCCGAGAACGCGGTCGGCATCGGCGGCGCATACCTCTGCATCTATGGCATGGAAGGCCCCGGCGGATACCAATTCGTAGGCCGCACCTGCCAGATGTGGAACACGTACAAGGTCACGCAAGAGTTCGCGGCCGGTACGCCCTGGCTGCTGCGTTTTTTCGATCAGGTTCGCTTCTATCCCGTCAGCGGTGCGGAGCTGCTCGAGTTTCGCGCGGACTTTTTGCACGGCCGCGCCCGGCTCGACATCCGGGAGGATATTTTTTGTCTGCGGGACTACCGGCGGTTTCTCGCCGAGAACGCCCCGAGCATTGCCGAACACAAGGGGCGCCAGCAGGCCGCATTCGAATCCGAGCGCGGGCGCTGGGAGGCCACCGGTCAGATTGGCTACGCCGCGGAGCTGCCTGCGCCGCACGACGAGGAGGAGACGCAGCACATCGAGCCCGGCTGCGTCGCGGTGGTGAGCCCCGTATCGGGCAGCGTTTGGAAAATCTCATCGGCGCCGGGTCAGCAGGTAAAGGCGGGAGACCCGCTGGTGTGGGTCGAATCGATGAAGATGGAGTTGTCGGTGGAGGCGCCGGTGGATGGAATCGTGGCGCAACTGTGCTGCATGGAGGGCCGCGCCGTGGTGGTCGCCCAAACCTTGGTCGTGCTGCGTCCGAATGTAAAACCCGCCGTCGCTTGAGGTAAACACAGGAGATACTCGATGCTGAGCCGCTTCAATAGATTGACCGGAATTCTGGTGCTTTTGGCATCGCTCACCCTCGGCGCGCACAGCCCGGCGCAGGCCGCCGAGCGCAGCTCCTTCAATATCGCCTGGAGCATCTACGTCGGATGGATGCCTTGGGATTTCGCGGATCGCAGCGGCATCCTGAAAAAGTGGGCGGACAAGTACGGGATCAAGATCAAGCTGACCCAGGTCAACGAGTACGTGGAATCGATCAATCAATACACCGCGGGAAGCTTCGATGCCTGCGTGATGACCAACATGGATATGCTGACGATCCCCGCGGTGGGGGGCGTGGACTCCACCGCACTGATCGTCGGGGATTTCTCCAATGGCAATGACGGGGTCGTGCTGAAGGGCAAGGGCAAGACGCTCGCCGACATCAAGGGACAGAAGGTGAACCTGGTGGAGCTCTCGGTATCCCACTACCTGCTGGCGCGCGGCTTGAGCTCCGTCGGGCTTGCGTGAGCGCGATCTCAAGATCATCAACACCTCCGATGCGGACATCGTCGCCGCCTTCGGCGCACCGGAGACGACCGCCGTCGTCACGTGGAAGCCGCAGCTGAGCGCCGTGCTCGCCGCGCCGAACGCGCAACTGGTATTCGACTCGAGCAAAATTCCCGGCGAGATTCTCGATCTCCTGGTGATCAAGACCGATGTGCTCAACGCCAATCCGAAACTCGGTAAGGCACTCGTGGGCGCCTGGTACGAAACGCTCGCGGTGATGTTCGGCAACGATGCCGCCGGCCGCGCCGCGCAGACGGCCATGGCCAAGGCCTCCGGCACCGACCTGGCCGGATTTGCCTCGCAGCTCGCCACCACGCATATATTCGCAACACCCGCCGATGCGTACGCGTTCGCGACATCCGACGGCATGGTCAAGAGCATGGACCTGGTGCGCAAGTTCTCCTTCGAGCACGGAATCCTCGGACAAGGCGCGAGCTCGGTCGACGCCATCGGAATTCAGTTCCCGGGGGGCAAGACGCTCGGCGATACCCACAATCTCAAAATGCGCTTCGATGTCGCCATCACGAAGCTCGCCATGGACGGAAAGCTGTGAGCGCCGGCTAGCATGCGCCGTCTCATCAATCTTCGTCCGGGACGGGGCGGGGCGCTCGCACTGAGCGCCATGCCCTTCATCCTCGTGGTGGCCGCGTACCTTTATAGCTCCAGCGCGCGGCTCGAGCGGAACCCGGGCGATAAGTTGTTGCCCGCGCCCGCGACCATCGCGGCGACGCTGCATCGCTACGCCTTCGAAGAAGACGAGCGGAGCGGCGAATATCTCTTCTGGACCGACACGCGCGCGAGCCTGGAACGGATTTTGATCGCATTGGCGATCAGCGCGTTCATCGGCGCGGCGTTGGGTGTCACCCTCGGGGTGCTGCCGTACGTCCGGGCCACCCTGGCGCCCTTCGTCGCCGCCGTGTCCTTGATACCGCCGCTCGCCATTTTGCCCATTCTGTTCATCGTCGTCGGCTTGGGAGAGTTCGCCAAGATCGCGTTGATCGTGATCGGCGTGGCGCCCGTCGTGACCCGAGATCTCGCGCTGCGGGTGGCGGAGCTGCCCGATGAGCAGATCATCAAGGCTCAAACCCTGGGCGCCTCGACCTGGCAGCTGGTACTGCGCGTCGTTTTGCCGCAGACGTGGCCGCGCCTGGTGGATGCCGTGCGCCTGACGCTGGGATCGGCCTGGCTGTTCCTGATTGCGGCGGAAGCCATCGCCTCGACCGAAGGTCTGGGATTTCGCATATTTCTGGTGCGTCGCTACCTTGCCATGGATGTGATCCTGCCCTACGTCGCCTGGATCACGCTGCTCGCATTCATCATGGACTGGCTGCTGCGGTTGCTGCGCGCCAAGGCGTTTCATTGGGCGCAGGCGGGCGGCGCATGACGCAGGTCACGGTGAAACGATTGTGGAAGCGATTCGGCGACCAGGTCGTGCTCGAGAACGTCAACCTGCACGTGCAGGACCATGAGTTCGTGACCATCGTCGGGGCGTCCGGCTGCGGCAAGACCACCTTCCTGAGAATGCTGCTTGGCGTGGAGACGCCCAGCCGGGGCACGTTCCTCATCGACGGCGAGCCCTTGCCCTCGGAGCCGGGGCCGGACCGGGGCATCGTGTTCCAGCGCTATTCGCTGTTCCCGCATTTGACGGTCATGGAGAACCTGCTGCTGGGCTTGGAGTTTCGCGGTGCGCCGCTGCTCGGACGGCTGTTCGGCGCGGCGCGGCGGCGCGCGATATCGCGAGCGGATGAGCTGTTGGACGCGGTCGGATTGGGAAGCGCCGCCGACAAGTATCCTCAGCAGCTGTCCGGAGGCATGCAGCAGCGTCTATCGATCGCGCAGTCGGTGATTTGCGAGCCGAAGATCCTGCTGCTCGATGAGCCATTCGGAGCGCTGGATCCCGGGCTGCGCGCGGATATGCACAATCTCATCATCAAGCTCTGGAACATGAACAAAATGACCATTTTCATGGTGACGCATGATCTTCAGGAGAGCTTCCAGCTCGGCACGCGGATCCTGGTGTTCGACAAAGTGCGCGTGGATCCCCAAGCACCCGAAGCCTTCGGGGCGACGATCACCTTCAACATCCCGCTCGAAGGACGGCGGGCGGCCGCCTAAAGGCGGCGTGCAAGCACGCGCGGGGGAGCCCGGCCACGCGCCGCGGTGATACGAGGTACGATGCGCGGTACGCGCTCGACGACCGCGAGGAGTACTCATGAAAATTGGCATCATCTATCCGCAGACGGAGCTCAAGGGTGATCCCATCGCGGTGCGGCGGATCGGGTTGGCTGTCGAAGAGCTGGGATACGACCACCTGCTGACCTACGACCATGTACTCGGCGCCACGCACGACCGCGAGCCGAAGCTCACCGGCCCCTATACCGAACAAACCCCGTTTCATGATCCCTTCGTCATGTTCGCCTACCTTGCCGGACTCACGAAACGCATCGAGTTCATCACCGGGATCCTGATTCTTCCGCAGCGCCAGACCGTGCTGGTGGCGCGGCAAGCGGCGGATCTCGATCTGCTCTCGGGCGAGCGCTTTCGCTTGGGGGTCGGCATCGGTTGGAACTACGTCGAGTACGACGCGCTCGGAGAGGATTTTCATGTGCGCGGCAAACGGGTGAACGAGCAGATCGAGCTCTTGCGCCTGCTGTGGTCGGAACCCCTCGTGAGTTTCGCCGGCAAGTTCGACCGGGTCGATCGGGCCGCCTTGAATCCGAGGCCCCGCCGAGTCATTCCCATCTGGCTCAGCGGCTTCGCGGACGTGGCGCTGCGCCGCGCAGCGGCGATCGGCGATGGCTTCATCTTCGCCGACGGAGCCGCGGATGCGTTCGAGCAGGCCGCGACATTGCGCAATTATCTCAAGGAGGCGGGTCGGCCTGTCGAGCAATTTGGATTGCACATCAACATGATCCGGGCCAAAAGCCCGCAGGCCGTCGTCGAGACGGTGGCGCGCTGGCGCGATATGGGCGGCACTCACGCCTCCGTCGTGACGATGGGCCAGAATTTCACGGCCACCGATCAGCACATCGACTACGCGAAGCGAGTGGCCGACGCCCTTCGCACGGCTTCGATCCTGACGTGACGTCGGCTCATGCCGACGACCTCGACGGGGTCGCGAATGCGGGCTTAACGCCGGCATCCTGGGTCGCCAATCCGCCGATCGCAGACCAATCCAGCCGGTCGCCGCCTTGCGCGAACAGGCGCAGAAATCGATCGTGCAGCAGGCTCGCAAGTGGCATCGGTACGCGCAGAGTCTCGGCTTCGGCGAGCGCCAGGCGGATGTCCTTGTATCCAAGAGGCGCGGCGAAGGCCGCTGGCTCAAACGTGCCATCCGCAATGAGCGGACCAAAGATCTTATAAGCGGGTGCGGTGAAGATCGTCGATGTGAGCAAGTCCACATAGGCGCGCCGGTCGATGCCGGCTTTGCCGATCAGCGCAATCGCCTCGCCCAGCGACTCGATGACCGAGGCCTGAAGGAAGTTGGCGGTGAGCTTGACCAGATTGGCAGCCGAGGGCTCGACGCCGATGGTCGAGGTCTTCTGGCCCAGTGCGTCGAACAGCGGTCTGCAGGCATCGATGGCAGCGGGATCGCCGGCAGCGACGATGAACAGTTTGGCCGCCGCGGCCATGTCCGGCCGCCCGAGCACGGGGGCGGCGACGTAGCGCTGCCCGGCCTGCGCGTGGGCGCGGCTCAGGCGCTTCGAGAGCGCCGCACTGATGCTGCTCATGGACAGGTGAATCGCCCCTTTGGTCAAATGGGCGAGGACACCCCCCGCTCCCAAAACGATGCCGGATGCCGCCTCATCGTCCGCCAGCATCGTGATCACCACCTCGCCGCTGCAAGCCGCGGCAACATCGCGCGCCTCATGAGCGCCGAGCTCGAGCAGATGGCCGCTCTTTCCGGGACTGCGATTGAACACGGTCACATCGTGTCCCGCTTTGACCAAGTTGGCGGCCATCGCGGAGCCCATGCGGCCGAGTCCGATAAATCCGAGTTTCATAGATCTTCTCCGTGCGTCGGTGAGCTGCGTTGCAGAGGTGCCATGAACTCCGGCCCGACGGGATCGGTCACCGTCGCATCGACGATGCGCGCGATTTGCTCGCGGTCGGCGCTCGTGAGCGACCAGCCCGCAACACCGAGCGCTGCCCGCACCTGATCCGGGCGGCGGCTGCCCCACAGTGCGACGCTGATGCCCTGGTCGAGCATCCAACGCACTGCAAGCTCAATTACCCGCCGTCCGAAGCGGCGCTGAGCGAGCTCATCGAGCTGCCGCACGGCATCGAGATACTGCGCAAAGCGAGGCGGCTGAAATTTCGGGTCGACGCGGCGCAGGTCATCGCCTTGGAAGGTGGTGTCCGAGCGCATGCGCCCGCTCAACAGTCCCCGGCAGAGTGCACCGTAGCCGAACGTGGCAATACCGTTGGCACGGCAGTAGGGGAGGATCTGCGCCTCGATGGCGCGCTCGAACAAGTTGTAGGGCGGCTGCAGTACGTGCAGCGGCGCCACCTCTCGAAAGCGCTCCATCTGCGCGACCGAGAAGTTGCTGGCGCCGATCGCGAGGATCTTTCCTTGCTCGTAGAGCGAGCGCATGGCCTGCGCGGTCTCCTCGATCGGTACCAAGGGGTCGGGCCAATGCACCTGGTAGATGTCGATGTAATCTGTGCGCAGCCGGCGCAGCGAATCATCGACCTCCTTGAGGATGCGAGCGCGCGTCGCATTGCGGTAGATCTTTCCGTCGCGCCATTCCAGTCCCGTCTTGGTCGCAACGACGGCCTGGCGGCGCACACCCTCGAGAGCCGCACCGACGGTTTCCTCGGACACTCCGAATCCGTAGACGGGGGCGGTATCGATCAGATTGATGCCTTGATCCAGGGCTGCGTGAATGGTGGCGATCGATTCGCGCTGGTCGGTCCCGCCCCACATCCAGCCGCCCATGGCCCACGTTCCGAGGGCCACGCGCGAGACTTTGAGCTGCGTCTTGGGAATATTCACGAACTCGGTATCGACGGCCGGGATGCTGGATTGCGCTAGCGATGACATGGGATCTCTCCTTTAGGAAGTGCCGGAGGTTTTCGGGATCGATGGATCTACACTGCGCGCGACGCGTTTCCGGCGCATTGCAGATCGCGCGCCCCTCGGTTTCACGTGTAATTTCATCCTGTCCGTCCGGCCGCGACCTGCTGTTTCGGCCGTAACGGGCACGCGGCTTTGAGCGCGGCACAGGGCGAATCACGGCCGAAGCCGACGCCTACGCGCTGCGAGATCAATATTGTGGAACAGGCGCCTGGACGGCGAAAATCCGCGAGCTGGTTCGGCCTCAGACCGCTTTCGGTGCGACGATCACCAGGGCGCCGTGATGCAGTGATGCTTTCACTTTGTCCGATTGCAAGTCGATCGGCAGATCAAGCCGTCCGCTCATGGTTTTGGGAACGGGGTAGGTGGGCGGCTTCGCGGCGACGGTCAGTTCCCGCGGCTCGGCGGTCAGGTCGGAGAGGTCCGAGTCCACGCCGGGAAGCGAGATGGTAACGACGAAGTCGGTCTCACGCTCCACGACTCCGGTGATCTGCCAGCATGCGTCGCACTTCGTCGCGAGCAACACATATAGGGTGCTGCGATCTATCGCCCCCCGCTCGTGCAAGAGCTTCAGCACACGCCGGCGGGTCGCATCCAGCACCTGCTCCGCTTGGGCAAGCGCCGCCATCTCCTCCACGTGGCTGGGCTTCTTATTAATGCGTATTTCCGACATTCGTATCCCTAGCGTCTCGATGGGTGCAATACGTAGGGCTGGCTGCGCAGGCACAGACTATATGGCGCCGCCCCGCCGCAATATCCCACTTCTACCGTAGCCAGGAATACCAGAAACACAGTAGCCGACGGCTCTTCCTCACAGGGATACGATTCCCTCCCGAATCGCATGTTTGGTGAGTTCGGCGACGTTACGCAGGCCGAGTTTGCGCATGATATTGCGTCGATGCGCCTCCACCGTCCCGACGGCAATATGTAAATGCTTCGCGATGGCGGGCGAGCGCAACCCCTCGGCTATCAGGCGCAGCACTTCCCGTTCCCTGCGGGCGAGGCGCGGGGTCTCCGGAGTGGGCGTCTGGTCGCGCGCAACCGAAATGAGGGTGCCCGCAATATCCGGCGAGAAGTAACCCTGCCCCATCACGACCGCGCGAATGGCTCGCACCAGTTCGGTGCCGGCGGCCGACTTGGTGACGTAACCCGACGCACCTGCCCGGAGCATTTCAGTCACGAATCGCTTGTCCGCATAGGCTGAGAGCACGACGATCTTCGCGACGCTGTCGGACTCCCTCAGTCGCGCAGCGACCTCCATCCCATTGAGGTCAGGCAACCCGATGTCGAGCACGATGACATCCGGTGCGAGCGATTGGATCTGCAAAAATGCGGAGGCCGCGTCGCCCGCCTCGCCGACCACTTCGACATCGGTGACCTTTGCCAATGCATCGCGCAGTGCTTCGCGGACCAAGCGGTGATCGTCGACCAGCAGTACCCGAATATTCATTGATTCGCTTCCGAGATTCCTTCGATGTCCAACGGCGCAGTCAGCACCGCGATGGTTCCGGCTCCCGGCCGGGACTGCATACTCACGCTGCCACCGATCAGCGACAAGCGCTCCCGCAGATTGGTGAGCCCCAGTCCTCGCTTTGGCGCAGCCACAGCGGAAGTCAGATCGTAGCCGATCCCGGAATCCGACACGCTGATGAGCACGTTCGAGTCTTGACGCCCGAGTTTGACAGTTGCGGCGTTCGTTTGCGCATGCTTCGCCGCGTTGATCAGCAATTCGCGCACCGCTCTATACAGAATCGAGCTGATATCCGGGGCGAGAGGCTTGAGCGTCTCATCGCCGACCACACCCACCTTCAGCCCATAATTGCGTTCTATTTCCTCTGCGAGCCATTCAATCGCCGCCTTCAATCCCAGCTCATAGAGCACGGCGGGAGAGAGCTGTGCGGCGAGCGAGCGGGTTGAATTGTTGGCAAGATCGATCAAAGCGCCGACTTCGTTCGCGACGCTGCGTATTTCGCTGCGCTTGTGGGTACAGAGCTCGGTCAGCCGGATGCGTGCCGTCGCGAGCGTCTGGCTCAGATCGTCATGCAGGTCGCGTGCGATCTGCTGCCGTTCGCGGTTCTCTGCAGCCTCCAAGTCCGAGGCCAGCCTTTTGAGCTGCTCGGTACGCTGCTCGACGCGCCGCTCAAGCTCTTCCGCCGCGACCCTCGCCTCCAGCAGAGCGCGCTCGCGCCGCGCCATCTCGACGGTCTTCAAGATGCTCTCGAGCAGCACGACCCGCAAAGCCTCCGCGGCCTCGATATCGATCTCGGACCAGGGTGCGGACTGCATGCTCTTGTTCTCGAGGAATTCCGCGAACGAGCCGCGCGGAGTCAGCCGGGGGCCGAGCGGTCCCACCTTGAGCGACTTCGAGGGGTCGCCGGCCCAGCGCACCGTGAGGCCGAATTCCGGGCGGAACCACAGGACGTAGTCGCGCGGATCCCGCGATATGCCGAGCGCCAGAAGGCCGCTTGCGACTTTCGAGAATTGCGCCGCCTGAGGATATTCCGAAAACAGATGATCGGTAGCGAACACGGGCTGGTTCAAGGTGTTGAGCCAGCGCACGAGCGCAAGAATCTCCTCGGTCGAAGGGGTCTCGCCGAGGACGCGAAGGCGACCCTCGAGAAAGATCGCAGCGCCGTTCGATCCGACATAGCCCTGCAGATCCCAACCGGCGAGGACTTCGCTGAGATCGCTCGCTCCCATCAGCTGTCCGACGAGCTCCTCGCGGCGGCGCCGCGTGTCGATGCGCATCACGGATGCCTCTGCCTGCGTCTTCGCCTCGACGTGCAGCGAGAACACCTGCGCAAAGGTCTCGCACGCAACGCGCAAGTCCGCAGAAACATGGCGCGGCGCGTAATGGTGCAATACAAGCATGCCCCAAAGCTGATCCCGGCAAACGATGGAAGCGGATAACGAGGCGCTCACGCCCATGTTGCGCAAGTACTCGAGATGGATTGGCGAGACGCTGCGCAGCGTGCAGTGGCTCATGTCCACCGCCCTGCCGCTGCGCGGATTCAACGCCGGGCGCAGCGGCGCAGGCTGGTAATCCACGTCGGGAATGGCTCGCAGCCAATTACGCCGGTAGAGCTCGCGCGCCTGCTTGGGAATATCCGAGGAGGGGTAGTGCAATCCGAGAAAGGACTCGAGCCCCGGGCGCGCATCTTCCGCGACCACGACGCCGCTCTCGTCGGGCAGGAATCGATAGACCATGGCGCGATCGAAACCGGTGGCGGCACGCATGGTGGAGGCCGCCCTATCGAACGATTCGGCGAGGCTGGCGGTTCCCTGCAGCGCGGCGAGCAGCGTCTTGAGCTGCGCGATAGGGTCTCCCGAAGAGGTGGCCGTGCGTCGTGCCGGCTCGAATTCGACGATCGCGGTCGCATCGAGCGCATGCAAGGTGAGGTCGAGCGGCAACGATCCGCTGGGCGAGCGCACACCCAGGCGAATGACCGGTGCGATGAATCCGATCGGCGCGCCGAGCTGCGCGCTCAGAAATCCGAGAGCCTCGCTCTCGAGCAGCGCCGACATGGGCAAACCGATGACGCGCTCCGGATCGACGCCGAGCAGGAATTTCGTATCGCCCGCCACTTGTTCGACGCGGCGGCTGATTCGGTCGATGACCAGCAGCACTCCGTGGGGATAAATCGATCCCGGAACGTGAATCGGCTCCCGGTCGCAGGTTGTGAGGTCGGCCTCGCCGAAGCGTACGGAGAGCTCGTTCACCGCAGATGTCCGCACAGCCATTCACCGAGCGACTCGAAGGTGGCCACCGCGGCTTCGCGCGCTCGCATGCTGCGGTGCGTTCCACTGCACCACGCATCGAGCGCGGCGCCAAAACTGCGCCACATGACTTCGATGCGGTCCCCGTAACTGGCCATGAATTCGGCGCCGTGCGTAGGCGTCACACCCAAAGTCCTCACGACCATCGGCAGCAGCGTTCGCCCGCCGAGCGTCGCGCCTTCGAGCACATAGAGACAGCCCAATGCATCCGCAGTCTCTTGACACGACGGCAGATCGTCTGCACGCGGCAGCGCATCGATCGTCGACGGACTCGCACCCACCGCGAGTAGGTCACGCGTCAAGAGCTGCATCTTGCGCCTCGAATCGAAGTCCTCGAGCGCGGCACCGATGTGGGGCTCGATGCGACCTTCAAGGGGCGCGTAAAAACCCCACATCTGCTCGAGATGCTCGCGGTAACCGTGCGCAGTTGAAAACCTTGCTTTGACGTCGAGGCGCCTTTCGAGTTTTTGATGCGACGGCCACGTTGCGGCGCGCAGGTCGGCGATGGTGCTCATCTGCAGGTATGATACAGGAGGGATGGAGCCATCGGCACAGCTGGCAATTTCCGCGCGATCTCAAGGTAAATAGCATGCCGCACGCAGCACGTCAGGTATTTCCGTTTTCAGCCATCGTCGCCCAGGATGAGATGAAGCTGGCGCTCGTCTGCGCGGCGGTGGATCCGACGATTGGCGGCGTTCTGGTGTTCGGCGACCGCGGCACGGGCAAATCGACGGCGGTTCGAGCCCTTGCAGCCTTGTTGCCGCCGATGCGGGCGGTCGAGGGCTGCCGCTATGCCTGCGATCCCGGAGCGGTCGAGACCCTGTGCGAGGAGTGCCGCGAGCGCCTGCAGCACGGCGCGCTCAAGAGCCGGCTGACGCCGATCCCGGTGGTGGATATGCCGCTCGGTGTGACCGAGGACCGGGTGGTCGGCTCGCTCGATCTGGAGCGCGCTCTGTCGGCGGGCATCAAAGTGTTCGAGCCCGGTTTGCTGGCGCGCGCGAACCGTGGGTTTCTGTACATCGACGAGGTCAACCTACTGGAGGATCATCTCGTCGATCTGCTCATCGACGTCGCGGCCTCGGGTGAGAATCTGGTGGAGCGCGAGGGGTTGAGCGTACGGCATCCGTCGCAATTCGTGCTGATCGGCAGCGGCAATCCGGAAGAGGGCGAGTTGCGGCCCCAGCTGCTGGATCGATTCGGCCTGTCGGTCGACGTCAAGACGCCGGCGGAGCTCAAGGATCGCGTGGAGGTGGTGAAACGGCGCGACGAGTTCGAGCGTGACAAGGGTGCCTTCGGCGCCAAATGGAAAGAGAAGGACGACGAATTGAGAAGGCGCATCGTCGCCGCACGCAAGCGTCTGCGCGACGTCGCCACATCGGATGAGATCCTCGAGTGCGCGGCCAGGCTGTGCATGCACCTCGGCACGGACGGGTTGCGCGCCGAGCTCACGCTGATCCGCGCGGCGCGCGCGCTCGCAAGCTTCGAGAAGTTGCGGCAAGTCGACGTGTCGCATCTGAGGCGCGTCGCACCCCTCGCACTTCGGCATAGACTGCGTCGCGATCCGCTCGATGAATCCGACGCCTCCGCAAGAGTCGAGCGTGCGGTGCTCGACATCTTCGGCACATGACGACGGCGAGCGATGCGGCGCTCGCCGCAGCCCTGTTCGCCGTGGATCCTGCCGGCCTGGGAGGCGTGTGCCTGCGCTCGCCGGTGCATCCGGTGCGCGATCAATGGCTCGAGCTGCTCAAGAGCCTCATGACGGCGCAATCCTCCTTCCGCCGCATGCCATGCAACGTCGCGGACGAGCGGTTGCTCGGCGACCTGGATCTCGCCGCGACCTTGAGGTGCAATCGCCCCGTGGCTGAGAAGGGCGTTCTCGCGGCAGCCGACGGCGGTGTGCTGGTGGTCTCGATGGCCGAGCGGCTGACGGCGGTCACCGCAAGTCGTCTCGCGCACGCGCTCGACCTGGGGGAAGTGGCGGTGCCGCGAAACGGCGTGCTGATCGCGCACGCGGCGCGCATCGGCATCGTGGCGCTCGATGAAGCCATGTCCGACGATGAGCGCGTGCCGGCGTTATTGCTGGACCGGTTGGCGCTGCTTCTCGATTTCACCGCCTTGCCCGCGCGCTCGATGCTGATGTCCTTGCATGATCGAGCCGACATCGCGGCGGCTCGGCGCTTGATGCCGCAGGTCCGCGGCGATGAATCGCTCCTTGCGGAGCTCTGCGCCGCGGCGCTTGCGCTGGGGGTCCATTCGCCGCGCGTCGACTCGCTCGCCTGGAGGGTGGCACGGGCGGCGGCAGCCCTCGATGGGCGGACGCAAATGAGCCGAGACGATGCAGTTCTCGCGGGAAGACTCGTGCTCGCTCCCCGGGCGAGGGTTGCACCCGCGGCCGAACCGGCGGGCGATCCACAACCGCCGCCGGTGCGCGAGCCGCCACCCCCGGGCGAGACGAGCGGCTCGCCGCACCCGCCGGAGGATGAGGCAGAAGGCACACCGCCCACGGGCACCGCTCCGGATGTCGCTCACGGGGTGCTCGCGGCGACCCAAGCGGCGATTCCTGCCGGGCTATTGGCCCGGCTGCGCAGCGAGAACCTGAATCCGATGCGCGGTTCCGCCGTCGGGCGAGTCGGCGCCTTTCGCAAGACCGGGAAGCGCGGGCGCCCATCCGGAGTGCGCAAGTCCGTCGGGCGGGGGCGCCTGCACGTGGTGGAGACGCTGCGCGCGGCGGCGCCGTGGCAGAGGCTTCGGGGCCGCAGCGGCGAGGTAGGCGATCGGCGCATGCGGATTGCGCGGGCGGATCTGCGCGAGCAGCACTACAAAGAGCGGTCGGCTACCCTCACCATCTTCGCCGTCGATGCGTCGGGTTCCTCCGCGCTCAACCGGCTGGCCGAGGCCAAGGGCGCAGTCGAGCTGATCCTGGCGGACTGCTACATCCGGCGCGATCAAGTGGCCGTGATCGCCTTTCGAGGCCGCTCAGCCGAACTGCTATTGCCGCCCACGCGCTCTCTGGTGCGCGCAAAGCGCAGCCTCGCAAGTCTTCCGGGCGGCGGCGGTACCCCGCTTGCGGCCGCGATCGACGCCGCAACCCTGCTTGCGAGGCAGGCGCAGCGCCGCGGCGAGACACCGACGCTGGTGCTGCTCACCGACGGCCACGCGAACATCATGCGCAGCGGCGCCGCCGGGCGGCAAAGGGCGCATTCGGAATCGCTTTCCGCGGCACGTGCCGTTGCCCTTGCCGGCATCGCGGCGCTGTTCATCGATACCTCGCCCAAGCCCAATGTGCTGGCAAAAGAATTGGCGGCAGCGATGAGTGCACAATATGTCGCATTGCCCTACGCGAGTGCGCAACGCGTATCCAAGATCGTCAGAGCGGCGGCTGTCCTTGCAGGCGAGTGAGCTGTCGTCCTGGCCCCTTCATGAAGCCAGCCGCTTCGTCGAGGCGGGCGGCATGCGCTGGCACGTCCAGCAGTCGGGAAGCGGGCCGGTGCTGCTGCTGGTGCATGGCACGGGCGCATCCACGCATTCGTGGCGCGACCTCATCCCGATCCTCGCGCGCGAGTACAGCGTGTGGGCCGCCGACTTGCCGGGGCATGGATTCAGCGGCGCGGCACACGCCGCAGGCAGCTCCATTTCGGGTATGAGCGAGCTCTTCGGCGAGCTGCTGCGCGCGCTCGATGTCCGGCCCCACTACTGCGTGGGCCACTCGGCGGGCGCGGTGGTCCTGTGCCGGCTGGCGCTCGACGGGCGCATCTCGCCGCGTTGCATCGTCGGCATCAATGGTGCGTTCCTTCCGCTGCACGGCGCGGCGCGCTTCCTGTTCTCGCCAATCGCCCAGCTCCTCGCTCGCAGCTCGGTGCTGGCGCGCGTGATCGCATACCAGGGCGGCAACGCCGGAAGCGTCGCGCGGGTGATCGAGGGTACCGGGTCGCAGCTCGATCCCGCCGGCATCGATCTGTATGTGCGTCTGGTACGCGATCCGGCACATATCGCGGGCACACTCGCCATGCTGAGCCGCTGGGATCTGCATGCCTTCGAGAAAGAGCTGCCGCGCCTCGCGACGCCATTGACACTGTTGGTGGGTGAGAACGACCGTGCGGTGCCTCCCGATCAAGCACTCACGGTACAAAGGCAGGTCGGGCAGGTGGACGTGACGCGGCTGCCCGGATTGGGTCATCTGGCGCACGAGGAGCAACCTGCGCGCGTCGCGCAGCAGATCGCCGAAATATGCCGGTTGCGCTCGATGCACTTCGCGACCTAGACTTTTCGCGCATGCACCTCTCGACCGGCATCGACGCACCTCGGCAGCACCTCCCGCACGCCATCGTCATCGGCAGCGGTTTCGGAGGGCTCGCCGCAGCCGTCCGGCTGGGAGCGCGGGGCTATCGCGTGACCGTATTCGAGCAGCTGGATGCGCCGGGAGGCCGCGCCTACGTGTTTCGTCAGGATGGTTTCGTGTTCGACGCAGGACCCACGATCATTACCGCGCCGTTTCTGCTCGAGGATCTCTGGCGCCTGTGCGATCGGCATTTCGAGGATGACGTCGAGCTCAAAGCGATTCAGCCGTTCTACCGCATCCGCTTCAACGATGGTGCGATCCTCGACTGCTCCGCCGACGACCAGGCGATGGCGGAACAGATCAACCGGTTCGCGCCGGGCGACCTGCAGGGCTACCGCGGCTTTCTCGCGGCGAGCGAGGCGATATACAGGGTCGCATTCGAGCAGTTGGCGCACGCCCCGTTCGATTCCTTGGCCGATATGCTGCGGTTGGTGCCCGCCCTGGTTCAGTTGCGCGGCTATCGCACCGTCTACGGGCTCGCCGCCTCTTTCGTCAAGCATCCGCGACTGCGCTTTGCGTTGAGCTTTCATCCGCTGTTCGTCGGCGGCAATCCGTTCACCACGACCTCGATCTACGGTCTCATCGCCTTTCTCGAGCGACGCTGGGGGGTTCACTGCGTCATGGGCGGCACCGGTGCGCTCGTGAACGGTCTGGCCAAGCTGATCGAAGGTCAAGGCAATCGGATCCGCTATCACGCGCGTGTCACCGGCATCACGACCACGGGCCGCCGCGCAACCGGTATCCGGTTGAGCTCGGGCGAGGAGATCAAATCCGACATCGTGGTGTCGAACGCCGATTCGGCCGCGACCTATTGCGACCTGCTTCCGGTGCATCTGCGCCGGCGTTGGACCGAGCGCAAGCTCAAGCGCGCCGCCTACTCGATGAGCTTGTTCGTTTGGTATTTCGGCACCTCGAAGAAGTATCCTCAGGTGCCGCACCACACCATTCTGGTCGGTCCTCGATATCGCGAGTTGCTGCGCGACATCTTCGAGCGGAAGGTGCTCGCGGAGGACTTCAGTCTCTACCTGCACCGCCCGACGGCGTCGGACGAGTCGCTGGCCCCACCGGGCTGCGATGCCTTCTATGTGCTGTCGCCCGTTCCCGATCTGGAAGGCACCACGGACTGGCAGCGCGAGGGCGAAAGCTATCGTCGTGCCATTGCCCTGGCGCTAAGCCGCAGCATCCTGCCGGGATTCGAGGATTACGTCATCAGCTCGCGCGTGATGACGCCGCTCGATTTCCGCGATCGGCTGTTGTCGTACCAGGGGGCCGCATTCGGTCTGGCGCCGACGTTGTCGCAGAGCGCGTGGTTTCGTCCCCACAATCGGAGTGAAGAAGTCGACGGGCTCTATCTGGTCGGCGCGGGCACTCATCCGGGCGCAGGGGTTCCCGGCGTGCTCTCATCGGCGCGCGTACTCGATAGGGTGGTGCCGGATGCGCGCTCGCGCCGGCTCTAGCGCGTTCGCCAGCGCCGCCGACCTGGCGCATTGCCGCGCGACGCTGCGTGATGGATCGAGAACGTTCTTCGCGGCTTCGCTGATCCTGCCGGCAGGCGTTCGTGTTCCGGCGACCGGCCTGTACGCCTTCTGCCGCGCCGCCGACGACGCCATCGATCTCGGCGAGGATCGAGGGGCGGCGCTCGATCAGCTCCGCGAGCGTCTGGAGCGCATCTATCGCGGCAGCCCCGACGACTCTCCCATCGATCGCCTGTTCGCCGACGCGGTGCTGGGATTCTCGATTCCGAAGGACTATCCGAGCGCGCTGCTCGAGGGCTTCGCGTGGGACGTGGCGGGCCGGCGCTACCGCAACCTCGCGGACCTCAAGGCCTATGCGGTGCGCGTGGCGGGCACGATTGGCGCGATGATGGCGATGCTCATGAACGTGCGCGAGCGGCAGATGCTGGCGCGCGCCTGCGATCTCGGGGTGGCGATGCAGCTCACGAACATTGTCCGCGACGTCGGCGAGGATGCACGCAACGGCCGGTTGTATTTGCCGCTCGATTGGCTGCGCGAGGCACAAATCGATCCGGCCGCGTGGCTCGCTCGGCCGAGTCCGGGCGCCGGCGCTCGCAAGCGTGCTCGAGCGATTGCTCGCCGTCGCACAGAGGCTCTATGCGGGAAGCGATGCGGGAATCTCGTGTCTGCCCGCGATTTGTCGCCCGGGCATGCATGCCGCGCGCCTTCTGTATGAGGAAATCGGCCGCGAGGTGGCCCGCCGGCAATTCGATTCGGTGAACGGGCGCGCGGTGGTCTCCTGGCAGCGTAAAGCACGGATCCTCGCCGACGCGATGTTGGCATCGGCGCGTTCCACGACGAAGCCCGCCGAGGAGATCATGCCCGAGGCCTCATTTTTGCTGAGCGACCGTGCGGACGCCACGACGGAACGGAATGGCGATCCGGTCGAGTCGGCGCGCGAGAGGGCACGCTGGCCGCGAGTCGAGGATCGTGTCGTCTGGCTGATCGATCTGTTCGAGCGGCTCGAGCGGCGCGAGCGCGCCGGCATGCGCACGGTGAATTCCTGATGCGACATTGGCTTGGTCTCATCGAGCTGCTGGTCGTGCTGCTGTTCGGGCTCGGTTGGGGGATCCTCGAGTGGGTCGCCATGCGCATACCGCGCGAGCGCGAGCCCGCGGCTGAGTCAGAAGGCGATTCGCGGCATGCGAAAGGGGAGTAGGTACTGCACCCAGCGCGAGCGGAACCGGTCCAAGTTTAGACTTTCGTGGATCGCGGCAGCGGACACACCGCCGAGCCGTGTCTCGAGGAGCGAGCGGCTGTAGAACGGCGAATCTTCCAGAGTCTTTATCACGCGCGGTCCGAATCCCGCATCCGCCCGCGTGTGGCGCCGCACCCCCCAGCCGGTCGATGGAAGCCGCCGCTCCGGCGGCGGCTCCAGGGGCCGCACGTCCCCGCGCGTGAATTGAAGGGCGAGCGAGGAACGATGCCCGCTGCGTGCGCCGACGTCGTAGAGGACGACGGTGTTGTCGAGTGCGCCGGCGCGCGACCAGGTCCAGTCCGTGAAGCGGTCTTCCAGGGGCTCCTCGCCGCGATTCGAATCGAAATAACCGGCGCCGCTCCAGTGCAAATCGGGCTCGGTGAACGCCAATTCGACTCGGGCGCTGGGCGCATAAGGTGTCCAGCGGTGTAAATTCGCCTCATCGAGCGTGAAGCTGCGCGACGGCCACGCGCAGGGATGGAGCCGGATCTTACCGAGCAGGCGCCGCGGCACGGGCGCGCAGCGCTCGTCGACATGAATCTCGAGTGACTCGCCGTTCCAATGCACATCGCTCGCGCCGATCGCAAGCCGTGCCGGCTCGCGCAGCACCTGGCGCGCACCGCGCTCGGTCATCGCCCAGCGACTCGCGCGCCGGCCGTAGAGCGCGACGTTCAGCGCGCAGTGATTGACTGGATCGACCGCGCTTCGGCGGCGCGCCGCCGCATAATAAGGCGAGAACACGCTGCCGATGAATGCGATCGCGGTGAGCCCATACGCGCCATCCGCGCTCAGCGCATCGATGTACCACCACTCATAGCCATCGTGCGGGAGCGGGTTATCGAAGCGTAATCGCTCATGATGCACGCAGCCGCCAGGCGACCGGACGTCGCCGCCATCGGTACCCCTGCACCCGGATGACTGCTGCCGCCCGCCAGATACAGACCCGGAATCGCGCTGCGCGAGCCCGGGCGCCGGAACGATGCTCGCCAGCCGTGACTCGCCGCTCCATAAAGCGCGCCGCCGGTCGCCGGGAACAAGCGGTGAAAATCCGCGGGAGAGGTTCTCACCCGCGCACCGGATGGAGGGCTGAGCTGCAGGCCGAATTTCGCCAACGTCCGGAACACTCCTTCTTCGCATGATTCAAGCTCCGTGGGGTCGAGATCGCCTGCATCGCCGGTCGGCGGCGCGTTGATCAAGAGGAGCAGACGTTCCTCGCGCGCCGCACCGGGCTGCGCATCGCGACGATCCTGCGCACAGACATAAATTGTCGGTGAGGAGGGGAGGCGCCCGTGGCGGAATATCTGATCGAACTCCGCGCGATAGTCGCGGCTGAAAAATACCGAGTGGTGGGCAAGATCGAAGCCCGCGGTATGCGCCACGAGATTCCACGTCACTGCGGACAGTGACCGTCCCGACGCCGGCATCGTCCGTACCGCGCGCATGGCCGCCCGCCCGAACAGGCCGGACGCGAGCGCGCCGTTGTCGGCGTTGCAGACCACGGCATCGACGCCGAACCGCTCGCCGGCCTCCGTGCGCACCCCGGCGATGCGGCCGTGGGAGATCAGTATTTCCGCGATGCCCGTTGCAAATCGAAGACGCGCTCCCTTCGCTTCGGCGAGCGCCGCGAGCTGCGTGGCGAGGCGGTGCATGCCGCCCTCCACGTACCAAACCCCCGCTTGCTCGACGTGGGCGATGAGCATCAAGGTGGCCGGAGCGCAGAAGGGCGAGGATCCGCAATAGGTCGCATACCGCGCGAACAGCTGGCGCAGCCGCGGATCACGAAAATAAGGATCGAGCGCGGTCCATAAGCTGGCGAAGGGTTGCATGTTCCACAAATCGGGCCACGCCCCCGGCCCGGTACGCCTCAGCAGATCGAGCGGCGTGGGACGCAATGAGCGAATGAACGAGTGCTCCAGGGTGCGGTAGATGCGCGCGGCGTGCACGCAAAAGCGCACGAAACCGTCCGCCTCGCGGGCGCCCGCGAATTCTCCGATGCTGTCGCGAGTGCGATCCGGATCGGCGAACAAGTCGAGCCGCTCGGACGCGCTCCACGCATGCCGTGCCAAAAGCGCGGCCGGTGTCAGCTTGATGTGGCGCTCGAGGCTCTCGCCGGCATCGTGAAACAGCTCGTCGAACACCCGCCGCATGGTGAACACGGTGGGTCCGGCATCCATGGCCGCGTTGCCGATCGTGATTTGCCGAATTTTCCCGCCCGGATCGGAGCTGCGCTCGAACAGAACCACATCCATGCCGGCACGGGCGAGATCGATGGCGCTCGCCAACCCGGCGACACCGGCGCCGATGACGGCAATGCGGGGAATGCTCAAAGTCGTTGACCCTGAGAAGATGTATGTCTATATTAGATTACACTATATTGTGACAAGTGTAATAGACAATCGCACGGATGGAGGCGATTTGTGGATGCCATGGCACAAATTGAACGCTCGCTGCTCCGCTCCCTCGATCTTGCCAAAGGCTTCGAGACGCCGCCGTTATTGCTCGCGGCGATGCGTTATGCCGTGTTTCCGGGCGGCGCGCGCATTCGTCCGCGGTTGTGCCTCGCCGTCGCGCGCGCCTGCGCGCCACAGGAGCTGCCACTGGCAGCGGCGGCGGCGGCGGCCATCGAGCTCATGCATTGCGCCTCGCTGGTGCACGACGATTTGCCGTGTTTCGACGATGCGGCGACCCGGCGCGGTCGGCCCTCCGTGCATAAGGCGTTCGATGAGCGCATCGCGGTGCTCACGGGCGATGCGCTCATCGTGCTTGCCTTCCAGTCGCTCGCGGTGGCTCAGACCAGTGTCCCCTCGCGGCTCTCGAAGCTGATCGCCATCATCGCCCGCGCCGTGGGAGCGCCCGCCGGCATCATCGCGGGTCAAGCCTGGGAGTGCGAGCCGCAAGTCGCGCTGGCAAGCTATCAGAGAGCGAAGACCGGTGCGCTGTTCGCGGCGGCCACCGCCGCCGGGGCGTGTGCCGCGGGATACGAGGGTGATGCCTGGCCTACGCTCGGCGAGCGCCTGGGCGAGGCATACCAGATCGCCGACGACATCCGCGATGTCATCTGCGATCCCGAGCAGCTCGGCAAGCCCACCGGACGCGACCAAGCGCTCGGCCGGCCGAACGCCGTGCACCACCTGGGTATCGGAGCCGCCGTCGCGCGGCTCGAAAGGTTGGTCGAGTCGGCGGTGCAGTCGATACCCACCTGTCCGGGCGCCAACGATCTGCGATCGCACATTCGGGGCGAGGCGAGCCGCCTGTTACCGCGTGAACTGGCACGTCCGGCGGCCTAGCTGGCCGCCGCCATGTCCCTCAGCGATCGATACTTTACCGTCAGAAACAGATGGTTGAGCAACCCACGATTTCAACGCTGGGCAGCCGCTTTTCCGCTCACCCGCCGGACTGCGCGAAGACGCGCTCGCGCGCTCTTCGATGTGTGTGCCGGCTTCGTTTATTCGCAAATCCTCTATGCCTGCGTGCGGCTCAAGCTCTTCGATCTGCTGGCCCAAGGCCCTCATACCGCGGCCGACGTCGCCGCGGCGCTGAAACTGTCCGAGAGCGCCGCCGAGCTGCTCCTCGAGGCCGCGGTGTCGCTCGAGCTGGTGGAGCGGCGGATGGGTGGGCGGTTCGGCCTCGGCACGTTGGGGGCCGCGCTGGTCGGCAATCCTGCCGTGGGCGCGATGATCGAGCACCACCGGCTGCTTTATTCCGATCTCAACGATCCGGTGCGTTTGCTGCGCGGTGAGCATGGACAAACCGAACTCGCCAAATATTGGGCGTATGCGGGATCGGAGGCGGCCGCGTGGCTGCCCAACGAGCGCACCGCGGATTACACCGATCTCATGGCCAACTCTCAGCCGCTGGTCGCGGCGGAGATTCTGGATGCCTACCCGCTGCACAAGCACCGATGTCTTCTCGACGTAGGCGGCGGCGACGGCAGCTTCCTGCTCGAAGCATCCAAGCGATACCCGCAGCTCAAGCTGATGCTGTTCGATCTTCCGACGGTCGCCCAGCGCGCCGCGGAGCGCTTCGCAGCCGAAGGGATCGCCGCGCGGGCGCAGGCGCTCGGGGGCGATTTCAGCAAGGACCGCTTGCCCACCGGCGCCGACGTCGTGTCGCTCGTGCGCGTCATCCACGACCACGACGACGATGCGGCGGCGGCGCTCCTCAGTGCGGCGCACCGTGCGCTCGCGCCTCAGGGCGTGCTCTTGCTCGCCGAGCCGATGCTCGGGACTCCCGGCGCGGAGACCGTCGGACATGCCTATTTTGGGTTCTACCTGCTCGCGATGGGGCACGGCAAGCCGCGGGCCCCCGCCGAGTTGCAGCGGATGCTGAGCGTCGCCGGCTTTTCCCGCTCGAATTTGGTACGCACCCGCCAGCCCTTGCAAACCCGCCTCATCGTCGCCCACAAGGCCGCCGCGCCGGCCGAAGTGTGAACCCATGTTGACATACAAAATAGTCAGAGTATGGTGACAGTCAGCCTCCGAGGGACCGATTTCAGAAGGTAATGCGGCGAATGAATTCCATTGCCCAGCCCGCCTCGCTCGACACGCTTGCCGTGGTTCTGGAGCGTCCGGAGCAGATGAGCTTGAGCCGCCTGCCCCTGTGCGCGCCGACCGACGAGGACGTGATCGTCGAGATGGATTGGACCGGCATCAGCAGCGGTACGGAGCGGCTGCTCTGGAGCGGGCGCATGCCGGCGTTTCCGGGCCTGGGCTATCCGCTGGTTCCCGGATACGAATCGGTCGGCCGCATCACGCACGCGGGCTCGCGCGCGCAATTAAAAGTCGGCGAACGAGTGTTCGTGCCGGGTGCCCGCTGCTTTGGCGAAGTGCGCGGGCTGTTCGGCGGTGCGGCGTCGAAGGTCGTAGTGCCGGCCGCGCGGGTCACCCCGATCGACGAGCGGCTCGGAGAGCAAGGCGTGCTTCTGGCGCTCGCCGCCACGGCGTATCACGCGCTGGCGGCGGACGACGCGAAGGAGCCCGGTCTCATCGTCGGCCACGGAGTTCTCGGACGCTTGCTCGCCCGCCTCGCGACGCTCACCTTGAGCGAGCCGCCCGTGGTATGGGAGCGAAATCCGCATCGCATGGACGGCGCGAGCGGCTACTCGGTGGTCCATCCGGATGAGGATCCACGCCGCGATTATCATGCGATCTACGACGTCAGCGGCGATGCGACGCTGCTCGACAGTCTGATCGGCCGGCTCGCGCCGGGCGGGGAGATCGTGCTCGCAGGCTTCTACAGCGAGCCGCTTGCCTTCGCCTTTCCCGCCGCGTTCATGCGCGAGGCGCGCATCCGCGTTGCCGCGGAATGGCGCCAGCCCGACTTGGTCGCGGCGAAGGACCTGATCGAATCGGGCTCGCTGAGCTTGGACGGACTGATCACGCATCGGCAGGAGGCGAGCGATGCGCCGGCCGCCTACCGCACGGCATTCACGGATTCCTCGTGCCTCAAAATGATTCTCGATTGGAGAGCCCACGCATGAGCACAGCCTTGGCCACCTCCGGCGCGCTTCGAACGGAGCAGCTTCGACTCGAGGCCCTGCGCGCCGAGGCGGCGGTCGAGCCCGATGCCGTATCGAGCGACACACCCACCAAGAAAACCCAGATCATCGCGATCTACGGCAAGGGAGGCATCGGCAAAAGCTTCGCGCTCGCCAATCTCTCCTACATGATGGCGCAGCAGGGCAGGAAAGTGCTGCTCATCGGCTGCGATCCGAAGAGCGACACGACCTCGCTCCTGTTCGGCGGCCGAGCCTGTCCCACCATCATCGAGACTTCCGCCAAGAAAAAGCTCGCCGGCGAGCCGGTGGAGATCGGCGATGTGTGCTTCAAGCGCGACGGCGTATTCGCAATGGAGCTCGGCGGTCCCGAAGTCGGACGAGGTTGCGGCGGCCGCGGCATCATCCATGGCTTCGAGCTGCTGGAGAAGCTGGGCTTTCACGCCTGGGGCTTCGATTACGTGCTGCTCGATTTCCTGGGCGATGTGGTGTGCGGCGGCTTCGGCCTGCCGATCGCGCGCGACATGTGCCAGAAGGTCATCGTCGTCGGCTCCAACGACCTGCAATCGCTCTACGTCGCAAACAACGTGTGCTCGGCGGTGGAGTATTTCCGCAAGCTCGGCGGCAACGTGGGTGTCGCCGGATTGGTCATCAATAAGGACGACGGCACCGGTGAGGCGCAGGCATTTGCGCAGGCCGCCGGCATTCCGGTGCTCGCCGCGATTCCGGCGAATGAGGACATCCGCCGCAAGAGCGCGAACTACGAGATCGTCGGCCGGCCGGGCGGCGCATGGGGGCCGCTGTTCGAAGGGCTGGCCGCGAAGGTTGCCGCCGCGCCGCCGCTGCGGCCGAAGCCGCTGTCCCAGGATGGCTTGCTCGGGCTGTTCAAAGGCGAGGTGGTGGGCCGCAACGTCGTGCTCGAGCCCGCGACGCAGGAAGACATGTGCGGGGTCGCGCATGTCGAAAAGCCGTCGCTCGAGGTCGTCTACGACACGGTGTGATCATGCAGGCGACATCCGAATCGGACGGCTTTGCAGGATCGGCGCCGGCGCCGGTCGGCACCGCGGGCGTGAATTGCCATGGCGGGAAGGATGAGCTGCGGCGCGCCGCGGCCGCCGCCGGGAAGAGCGAGATATTGAGCCGGTACGGCGCCGACTATCCGGCGGGTCCGCACGATCAACCGCAGAGCATGTGTCCGGCATTCGGATCGCTGCGCGTGGGCCTTCGCATGCGCCGCACGGCAACGGTGCTCTGCGGTTCGGCGTGCTGCGTCTACGGGCTCACGTTCACGTCGCATTTCTACGGCGCGCGCCGCACCGTCGGCTACGTGCCGTTCAACTCGGAAACCCTGGTGACCGGGAAGCTGTTCGAGGATATTCGCGAGGCCGTATTCAAGCTCGCGGATCCTGCGCACTACGATGCCGTGGTCATCATCAATCTGTGCGTGCCCACCGCTTCGGGCGTGCCGCTTCAGCTGCTGCCGAAGGAGATCAACGGCGTGCGCATCATCGGCATCGATGTGCCCGGGTTTGGCGTGCCGACGCACGCGGAGGCCAAGGACGTGCTGGCGGGGGCGATGCTGCGCTATGCCCGAAGCGAGGCTTCGCAGGGACCGGTGCAGGCGCCGCGCGGCGGCCGCAGTGCGCGACCCACGGTGACGCTGCTCGGCGAGATCTTTCCGGCCGATCCCGTCGGAATCGGCATGATGCTCGAGCCGATGGGCCTTGCAGCGGGTCCGGTCGTGCCGACACGCGAATGGCGCGAGCTCTATGCGGCCCTCGATTGCGCCGTGGTCGCCGCCATCCATCCGTTCTACACCGCCGCCGTGCGCGAGTTCGCTGCCGCCGGGCGCGGCATGGTCGGCTCCGCGCCGGTGGGCTACGAGGGCACGGCGCAGTGGCTCGCGGACATCGGCGAGCGCTGCGGAATCGGTCCGAGCAAGATCGCAGCGGCACAGAATCGGATCTTGCCGGCGATTCGCGGCGCGCTTTCGAAGTCCCCCATTCGAGGCCGCATCACGCTGTCGGGTTACGAAGGATCGGAGCTCCTGGTGGCGCGCCTGCTCATCGAGAGCGGCGCCGACGTGCGCTATGTGGGAACCGCCTGTCCGCGGACCCCATGGTCGGATGCGGACCGGCAGTGGCTCGAGGCGAAGGGGGTCCGGCTGCAATTCCGCGCCTCGCTGCAACAGGATCTCGCCGCACTCCAGGAATTCGAGCCGGACCTCGCGATCGGCACGACACCCGTCGTGCAAAAGGCCAAGGAGCTCGCGATCCCGGCGCTGTATTTCACCAACCTCATCTCAGCGCGTCCGCTCATGGGCGTCGCGGGGGCAGCCTCACTCGCCCAAGTGCTCAACGCGGCTCTCGGCAATCAAGCCCGGTTCGAGGAGATGAGGGCCTTCTTCAGCGGCGTCGGCTCGGGACACACCGCAGGCGTGTGGCAGGAGACGCCGGAGGATCATCCGCAATTCCGCGAGCGCTACGCGGCGCAGCTCCAACGAGCCGCAGCGAAACGCAAAGCCGAGGAGATGATCTGATGCTCGTGCTCGATCACGATCGTGCCGGCGGCTATTGGGGCGCGGTGTACGTGTTCACGGCGATCAAAGGGTTGCAAGTGATCATCGACGGTCCGGTCGGCTGCGAGAACCTGCCGGTGACGTCGGTACTGCATTATACCGACGGCTTGCCGCCGCACGAATTGCCGATCGTCGTCACGGGTCTCGCCGAGGAGGAGCTCGGCCAGCACGGGACCGAAGGCGCGATGAAACGCGCCCACAAATCATTGAGTCCCGATCTGCCGGCGGTCGTGGTCACCGGATCCATCGCGGAGATGATCGGCGGGGGCGTTACGCCGGAGGGGACCAACATCCAGCGTTTTCTGCCGCGCACGATCGACGAGGACCAATGGCAGAGCGCCAATCGCGCCATGACCTGGCTCTGGACCGAGTACGGCAAAAAGCGGATTTCCGAGCGCAAGCCGCGCAAGGAAGGAGAGAGGCCGCGGGTCAACATCATCGGACCGACATACGGCACGTTCAATACGCCGAGCGATCTGGCCGAGATTCGCCGTCTGGTCGAAGGTATCGGCGCGGACGTCAATTTGACGTTCCCACTCGGCTCGCATCTTGCGGATGTTCCACGTCTGGTGGATGCCGACGCCAACATCTGCATGTATCGGGAGTTTGGCCGGTCTCTCTGCGAGACACTCGAGCGTCCCTATCTGCAGGCACCGATCGGTCTTCACAGCACGACCAAATTCCTGCTGAAACTCGGCGAGATCCTGGGCCTCGATCCGAGGCCGTTCATCGAGCAGGAAAAACATACGACCATCAAGCCACTGTGGGACCTGTGGCGCTCGGTTACGCAGGATTTTTTCGGGACCGCCAGCTTCGCGGTGGTTGCGACCGAGACCTATGCACGCGGCATCCGCCATTTTCTGGAGACCGAAATGGGCCTGCCGTGCACATTCTCGTTCGCGCGCCGTGCCGGCGTGAAGCCCGACAACGAGGCGGTCCGCAAGGCGATCGAGGATACGCCGCCCCTGATTGTTTTCGGCAGTTTCAACGAGCGCATGTACCTTGCGCAAGCCGGCAGCAGAGCGATGTACATTCCGGCCTCCTTTCCGGGAACGATCATCCGCCGACACACCGGGACGCCGTTCATGGGGTACGGCGGCGCGACCTATCTCGTGCAAGAGGTGTGCAACGCCCTGTTTGACGCGTTGTTCAACATTCTTCCGCTCGCGAGCGAGATGGACAAAGTGGACGCGACGCCGTCGCGCCTGCACCGCGAGCTGCCGTGGACGGACGAGGCGAAGCAGGCGCTCGACGAGATGTTGGCCGCCGAGCCGGTGCTGGTGCGCATATCGGCCGCCAAGCGTTTGCGCGATGCCGCCGAGGCGGAAGCCAGGGGCGCGGGCGAGGAGCAAGTCGCCGTGACGCGACTGCGGCCGCGAGCGGCGAAGCCGGTGCCCGCCTGATGCGCGCTTGCACGAAAGTCTTCAAGTATTCGCCCGAAGCATTTCGGACGGAAGGGTGGTCGTCGCGGGATCTCAAACCGCAGCGACCTCTGTAGTTGCGCGATACACGCGCGGTTGACGGCCGAAAGGCTCAGTGGAGGTGAAAGATATGGCAGAGGAAAGAAGAGGCTCGCTCTCGGGGCTCACGGAGGGTGAGGCGAAGGAATTTCACAAGATCTTCGTGACCAGTTTCATTATTTTTACGGCCATTGCGGTCGTCGCTCATTTCTTGGTGTGGCAATGGCGGCCTTGGCTTTGAGTAGGACGAATGCTCGAGGTTTCGCATCGCTGTTTCACATAGGAGATTGAAAAAATGTGGCGAATATGGCTTCTCTTCGATCCGCGCAGGGCGTTGATATCGCTATTCACATTTCTGTTTGTGCTTGCATTGCTGATCCATTTCATTCTGTTGAGCACGGACAGATTCAACTGGCTGGGAGGGCACGCGGCTCCCTCGGCGGCGGCGCAGCACATGTCGACGCTGCCCGCATCGCCGAACCCATAGCGATTTGCCGTAGGCCGCGGCGGGTCACGTTCCCCGGTTCGTGTACCCGCCGCCGCCGAAGGCGGTTAGAGCGAGAGAACTCAAGTACAAGAGAGCACAACCATGGCGATGCTCAGCTTCGAAAGAAAATATCGCGTGCGCGGCGGAACCCTGCACCGGCGGCGATCTTTTTGATTTCTGGGTCGGTCCGTTCTACGTCGGATTTTTCGGTGTGACCACGGCGTTTTTCGCCCTACTCGGTACGGTTTTGATCGTCTGGGGAGCAGCCATCGGTCCGACCTGGAATATCTGGCAAATCAATATCGCCCCGCCGGATCTCAAATACGGGCTGACTCTCGCGCCGCTGCGCGCCGGGGGATTGTGGCAGCTCATCACGATTTGCGCGGTCGGCTCGTTCGTCTCTTGGGCGCTGCGCGAGGTGGAGATCTGCCGCAAACTCGGCATCGGCTATCACGTGCCGGTCGCCTTCGGCTTCGCGATTTTCGCCTACGTATCGCTCGAGGTGTTCAGGCCGCTGCTCCTCGGGGCCTGGGGCCACGGCTTTCCCTACGGGATTTTCAGCCATCTCGACTGGGTGTCGAATACCGGCTATCAGTACCTGCACTTCCATTACAACCCCGCGCACATGCTGGCGGTAAGTTTCTTCTTCGCGACGACGCTCGCCCTGTCGCTACACGGCGCGGTGATTCTGTCGGCCGCCAATCCAAAAGAGGGACCGGTCAAGACCGCGGAGCATGAGAACACTTACTTTCGCGACACCATCGGCTACTCGATCGGCTCGCTCGGCATTCACCGGCTGGGACTGTTTCTCGCGATCAGCGCGGCATTCTGGAGCGCGGTTTGCATTCTGATCAGCGGACCGTTCTGGACGCGCGGCTGGCCGGAGTGGTGGGGCTGGTGGCTGAATCTGTCGATTTGGAACTGACGAGATATCGCCTGGGGGGATCGCATGGCCGAATATCAGAATATATTTACCCGTGTTCAAATCCGCGGACCTGCCTATGCGGGCGTGGAGCTGCCGAGAGGTGCATGGGGCCGGCAGGGTAGGGGCGGCTTCAGTCACTTTCTGGGCCGCTTCGGCGATGCGCAGATCGGTCCCATCTATCTCGGTACCACCGGACTGCTGTCGCTGATCTGCGGATTCATCGCGTTTGAGATCATCGGTCTCAACATGTTCGCCTCGGTGCATTGGAATCCGATCCAGTTCGTTCGCCAGCTGCCGTGGCTGGCGCTCGAGCCGCCTTCGCCGGCGAACGGCTTGCATTTTCCGCGCTTGCAGGATGGCGGATGGTGGCTGATCGCCGGCTTTTTCCTCACCAGCTCGGTGCTGCTCTGGTGGCTACGGATGTACCGGCGCGCCCGCGCACTTGGCATGGGAACGCACGTTGCCTGGGCGTTTCTTTCGGCCATCTGGCTGATGCTGGTTCTGGGCATCATCCGTCCGGTTCTGATGGGCAGCTTTGGCGAGGCGGTGCCCTTCGGAATATTTCCTCATCTGGACTGGACCGCCGCGTTTTCGATCCGTTACGGAAACTTGTTCTACAATCCGTTCCATTGTCTCTCGATCGCCTTTCTTTACGGCTCGACGCTGCTGTTCGCGATGCACGGCGGTACCATTCTGGCGGTCAGCCGCCTGGGCGGAGACCGTGAATTGGAGCAGATCGTCGACCGCGGAACGGCGGCGGAGCGCGCGGCGCTGTTTTGGCGCTGGACCATGGGCTTCAACGCCACCATGGAATCGATTCATCGTTGGGCCTGGTGGTTTGCGGTCCTTTGCCCGCTGGTCGGCGGAATCGGCATTCTGCTCACGGGTACGGTCGTCGACAACTGGTATCTCTGGGCGGTCAAACATCATGTCGCACCGATCTATCCGCACGTCTTCGCGCCCGTGGTGGATCCGGCAACTCTGACGGGAGCACCGAAATGAACCGCCGCAACTCGTTCACCGCTCGCGCACCGGCATCGGCACTCTTGCTCGCTGCGGCGCTGGGGCTCGGCGGCTGCGAGCGCCCGCCGGTGGAGACGCTCCAAGGCGGTTACCGGGGTCTCGGAATGGAGCAGGTGATCAACCCGCGTCTCGATGCGATCAAGGCGGCAAAGAACCAGCTGCCTCCGGCGATACCGCAGGCCCAGGCCGGCGGTCCGCCCGCAAGCAGCATCTATAAGAACATCCAGGTACTCACGGACTTGAACGTCGCGCAGTTCTCGCGGGTGATGCTGGCCATCACTCAGTGGGTGGCGCCGCCCGATCAGAGCTGTAACTACTGTCACACGAGCGACCTGGCGAGCGATGCGCGGTACACCAAGGTGGTCGCGCGGCGCATGCTGCAGATGGTACGGCACATCAATACCGACTGGAAAACTCACGTCGCCGATACCGGCGTCACGTGCTATACCTGCCATCGCGGCAACGCCGTTCCGAAAAACGTGTGGTTTATCGATGCGGGACAATCCGCCGAGACCGGGCTGATCGCCGGCAATGCGGGCAAGAACAAGCCCGCGCCCGCCATCGGTCTGACGGCACTGCCCTATGATCCGTTCACGCGATTTCTATTGCACGATGCCAACATTCGCGTGATCTCCGAGGATGCGCTGCCGGACGGCAATCGCTCGAGCATCAAGCAGACCGATTCCACCTACGCGCTCATGATCTCGATTTCCCAGTCTCTCGGCGTGAATTGCGATTTCTGCCATAACACGCGCTCATTCGCCGTGTGGGACGCCAGCACGCCGAAGCGCACCACGGCCTGGTACGGTATTCGCCTGGCACGCGATCTCAACAACAATTATATGGTGCCGCTGACCGAGCATTTCCCGCCGCACCGGCTGGGGATTCTCGGCGATGTGGCCAAGATCAATTGTGCGACCTGTCATCAGGGAGTCTTCAAGCCTCTCTACGGCGAGAGCATGGCGAAGGATTACCCCGAGCTCAGCGTTGCGGCATCGCCATCGACCGGCTCGCCCCCTGCGGGCTCGCCGCCCGCCGGCGAGGCGGCACCGCCGACGGCGGGCCTCTTGGGGCAGCGCTAAGTCGGTTGGCGGCGTTAGCCGGTTGGGCAGTAAGTCGGGGCGGAAGTCGGACCGCGTTAGCGACGCCGCGGTCGCCTTCATGGTGTCAATGTTCGAGCGGGCCGCCGCGCCCAGTTCCACAGCTTCTCGCTCGGCAGCGGCATCACCATGAACCAGTGCTCGAGTACGCCGAGCCCAAGCAGACTCGTCAACAGGCCATAGATGCTCGTATGAAAGGCGTCCTCGGAGCTCATATAGCGGTGCGCCAGCATGACGGTGAGCGTAGTGGAGATAAGAATAGAGAACGGGAACAGCATATTCATGGGCCGACGTTTGAAGAAACCGCTCAGATAGCTCAAATGAGCGGGAAGCAGCTTTTCACCCAGATTCGGGAACGCCCAGGAACAAGTTGAGTTTCGCGCTGAGGCGCATGCTCCACAAGATGAGAAAGGTCCAGAGGGCGATTCGATTCGGCGCATGCCAGGTCGCGGCGAGCACGCAGCCGGCACCCACCACCGTGGCGATCTCGTTATGGATGACCGTCTGCGAGGCGTGTAGGAAGTGTCGCCAGCCGGCGCAGTTCTCGGCGCACGCGTGCTTGCGGGGGCCGGTGATATAGCCCATCAGAAAGCTCATCTCGAGCCAACCCCAGACCAGAATAGCGCATGTGAATCCGGTGTACGCGCCGCGGCTGCTCAAGGCGAAAGCGCTTGTCCCGCATCCCGTAAAGAGCCGCGAGCAGCACGGCCGTTGCCGCCACCAGGCTCCAGCGAAACGTCCGCCGGGGCAAGCCATCGAGGAACAGAATGATGCCCGTCGCAAACCACCAGACGAGCACGGCATAAACGGTGGGAAAGCCGAATCCAGTCATGCTCGTTGCCTCGGGCCGTGCGTGCGCGCGCTACCAGGCCGGGACCATCCGGATCTGCGCCGGCAATTCGTGATGGTGCACGGGCAACAGATAAAGGCGTGCGAAAACGGCGGCGGCGGCGATACCCAGCCCGCAGCGTCTCAACATGCCGATCGCTCCGCCCTGCGCCCGCGCGGCTTCGACGGCAGCGGCAATGCGGCGCAGCCGCTCAAGTCCCGCGCGAAACGCCGGGTTATCCAGGTCGAGCGACAGCGGAAATACTTGCGTGGAGATCTCGCTCGTGATGCGAAACACCGTCGAAATCGTATTCGCGTCGGATCCATCTCGAATGCGGCATGCATCCGCGGGCCGATTGTGGTCGCGCACATACATGGTCGCGAAGACGGCGAGCAGGAAAAAGCGAATCCAAAGCTTGTTATGCCCGCGCAGCAGGCGCGGGTTCGCCCGCATCAGCAGCGCGAAAGCCTCGCCATGGCGGAACTCATCGTTGCACCAGCGCTCGAACCAGCGAAATATCGGATGAAAGCGCTTGCTCCGGATGCTTCTCCAGGTGCCGATAGATCGTGATGTAGCGGGCGTAGCCGATTTTCTCGGAGAGATAGGTGGCGTAGTAGATGAACTTCGGCTTGAAATACGTGTATTTCTTGTCGCGGCGCAGGAAGCCCAGATCGACTCCCACACCGAAATCCTTGAGTGCGTGGTTGATGAAGCCGGCATGACGCGCCTCGTCGCGCGCCATGAAGCCCATGAGTTGCTTGAGGTCGGGATTTTTCACACGCGGTTCTTGATGTCGCTATACAGAACGCAGCCCGAGAATTCCGCCGTGATCGAGCTGATCAGAAAATCCAGGAACTCCTGATGGAGCTCATCGGGCAGTTTCTCGATGCTCGGCGCTGAATTCCGGGTCTGCGCTCGAAATGGTCCCGATTGGTATCGCGCTTGAACTCCTCCATGAGCTGGCTCCACTCCGGGCGAACGGCCTCGACATCGACCCGCTCGAGCGCCGCGAAATCCGTCCTGTAGAACCGCGGGCTCAACAGGGAGTTGGCCTCCGCCTTGCGGGTGGCATCGCTCGCCGAGGTCACCGCGTTCGCTTGCTCGATCATGACGAGTCCTTCGGGTTGCCGCTGGCAATCAATATGTCGGCGAACGCTCCCGCGTTGGTGGGGCCGAATACCTCGAGATCCACATGCCGGCCGGTTTCGACGTCGTCGAGGGACAGCCGCCCGTCCGCCCAGCGCGTCAGCCGGAACGGCGGCGCGGTGCCCACTTGCCGCGCGCGCCGCTCGCGCGCCAGGCCGCGCAGCACGCCACGGACGAAGCCGTTGGTGCCGGGCTGCAGGGTGTCTATCAGCCGGCCGGTCGACGAGGTCGTAGACGAGCACGGCGCCGTCGGCGCGGTCCTCGAAGCGCAAGTCGTAGCTCACGACGACCCGGCTCGGCGCGGGTTGCGCCGGCCGATATCCCGTCAGGCGCGCGAGGCTGACGAGCAGCAGGGAGGTGCCCACGAGGACTGCGGCACTCACGAGAGCGCCGCGCGGCAGGGTCGGATCGGAAGCTCGATTGGTCATGCTCAGGCCGCCGCCGCCGCGCGTCCCGAGACGCGCCCGCTTGCCCCGCCAGCGTTTGCGGGCTCGATTCGGATGGCGCTCGCCTCCACGTCGGTGTCAGTGTGCCTCGAGCGCAGCGCTCAGGATACCGGCTGCCTGCTTCGCATCGATCAGCGCCCGCAAGCTCGGCTGCGGGTGCGTGATCCGCTCGGCCGCAGATGCGGCCACGTAATCAGGAATCCGATCCGCTCGCCCGCGAGGCAGCGTCAGCGCGATGTCGCCCGTGCCGTCCGCGAAGCAGCGCAGGGCGGCAGCCTCGACGAACCGGAGCGGTATGTTCATCGTCAATTGGACCGCGACGCCATGCCTGACAAGAAGACCGTTTGCTCGTGATGCTGTAGACCGTGGATCGGGCGTTGAGATAGGCGAGGACGCACAGCACGCCGAAGGCGATGCCGCCGAGCAGCAGGATGAACAGGCAGGACAGATCCTACGGTGGCGAAGCTGTGCCCCGCGTTGACTCCCGCCGCGATGCGCCACGCCACGAGGATGCCGAAATACACGGCGACTTTGCGAACTTGATAGGCGCGCACGGCGAGGGATTGCCATCGCGGGCTGCCTTGCCACAACAGCCGCTCCCCTTCCGGGAGCAGGGCGGGGAGACCGCGGCGGGGCTCGAACGAAAAATCGTCGTGGCTCATATCAAGGGCTCGCTGCGTCGAGGGATAGCCGTACAGATGTCCGCTCGCATAGTAGGCGAGAATCTGGTCCTCCTCGCGGCGCGTGACTTGGTTCGGGTTGTCCAAGCTCGGAACCATCGCGAACTGCGAGCTCTGGATCGATTTCACCGTCACGATTCGATTGCGCCCGTCGATCTTTGCGAAATTGATCGGCAGCAGCACGTGTCGCGTGTCGATGTCGACTTCGAGATAGCGGATCTGCGGTTCCGCCCGATCGATCCACAGATCCCTGACGACGCCGGCGCAAACCTCGTCCGCGCCATAGACCTCCATGCCCGCGAGGATCAGGATCTCTCGACGCGACGAGGAAATCGGAGGCTATCGCGCAGCGGCGCGATCATGGGCAGCCCCTCGCTCGTGTAATCGGGATGCGTTGCACGTTCGGCATACGCCGCCGGTCCCACCGCATCGAGCATGGGATTCCCGTTGGGCTTGAGCGGGGCTCCCAGGTGTCCGCCGATCGGCGTTGCCAAAATGGGGCGGGTGTCGCGCTCGGGGCGGGGAGCAAACACGGTGCTTCCATCCGCAAGCAAAAACTTCTTCGGGGCGGGCATCGACGGGAAGCCGCGTACGGTGACTCGGCCCGAGCGATCCGATTCCAACGGATAGCCTTCGCGCTTGTCCTCTCTGCGCAGGTAGATGATGAGCCCTGCGAAGAATATCCAGAACACATACAGCACGATTTGTGCGACATCGATGTAGTCGGTGATTGCGCCTCTGTTCATCTCGGCCCCCAAGGCAGTTGATCAGCTGAATGTGGCAGTTCGGCCCATCCGGAGTCCCGCGACTCCTCGGGTGCCGGTCCCGAGCGCACCAATGGCCCGATCGCCATCAGTGTCGCAAAAAGCAATAAAATCTCGATTTGGTAAACCGCACCATAGCCCGTCGAGGCGCTGCGCAGCGCCGGACCGAGCGAACCGTGCACGGCAAGACTCGTGATCGCATCGCGCGTGGCGCCGCCCAGCGCGATCGCGAGGCCGGCGCTCGTGGCCTGCACGGCGCCCCATGCGCCGAGCGCCAATCCGCTTTCGCCATTGCGCTCGCGGGCCATTGCGCCGGCGAGCGTGCCGACCGAGAAGAAGCCGCCGCCGAATCCGATCAAGAGAACGCTCAACCGGAACAGCAGCGGCGAGTCCATCGGCGCGGCGATGATCACGCCGCCAAACGCGAACAAACCGATCACCGCGCCGTAGGCCGCGATGCGATAGGGATCGGCGCCATGCATGAGAAAGCGTGCGGCGATCGAGAAGGCACCCAGCATCCCGCCGGCGAGCATCGCGGTGAGCGCAGTAGTCGCGGCGACGGGCAGGTGCAGGATCTCCCCGCCGTAGGGCTCGAGGACGATGTCCTGCATGTTGAACGCGGCGGTCCCGAGCCCCACAGCCACGAGGAAGCGAACGGCACGGCTGTGTCCGCTGAACTTGCGCCAGGAATCGAGAAATTTGGCCGTCGCGGCCTGGCGACGGTCGCGGCGCCGCGCGCCTCCTGCTTCCAGAGCGCGGCCAGGTTGAGCGCCATGGTCACCATCGCGGCGCCCTGGATGACTTGGATCAGGCGAATCTCGCTGAAGTTCGCGAGGAGGCGCCGCAAACGCCACGCCGGCGCCGACCATGCCGACCAGCAGCATCACGTACATGAGCGCGATCACGCGCGGCCGCACCTCCTCCGGAGCGAGATCGGTCGCGAGAGCGAGGCCCGCGGTCTGAGTGGTATGCAGGCCGGCGCCGACCAGCAGGAAGGCCAGGGCCGAGGCCAACTGGCCGATCCACACCGGACCATGCGTGTCGCCGGACAGGATCAGCAGCGCGAATGGCATGATGGCGAGGCCGCCGAACTGCAGCAGCGTGCCCATCCAGATATAGGGCACGCGCCGCCAGCCAAGCGCCGAGCGGTGATTGTCGGAGCGGAAGCCGATGAACGCACGAAACGGCGCGAACACCAGCGGCAGACCGACCATCAGCGACACCAACCACGCCGGCACGCCCAGCTCGACGATCATCACGCGGTTCAGCGTGCCGATCAGCAGCACCATGGCGATGCCGACCGACACCTGGAACAGCGACAACCGCAGCAAGCGCGCCAGCGGCAGCTCGGCGCTCGCCGCATCGGCGAACGGCAAGAAATCGCGTGCCGAGCCGCATCCAGCGTTGCGTCAATGATCGCGGTGATTCGGCTCATCGCCTGACGAGCTCCATGGCCTGGGACTTGTAAAAGCCGCTGCGTGATGCGCCGCGTGCGGCCGAAGCCGCCACCCCGCGAGGGCCCGCTCGCGGCGCCAGCGGCGCCGCAGCGTCCGCTCGGCGACGGCTCGATCGCCGGCGCGCGATCGCCGCGCGGGAAGAGCCGGCCGAGCATCCGCATGATCGTCAGCAGCGGCAGTTTCGGCGCGAACGTGAACAGGATCGAGCGCTCGGTGCGCGCGGCGAATCCCGCCAGGATGCGCACCATGTCCGCGGCGCCGATAGTGGATCAGCGAATCCATCGCGACCACGTGATCGAATCTGCCGAGGCCGGCGTCGAGCATGTCGCCCACCCGGAACTCGATGCTGCCGGCTGCGCGCCGTGCCGGCAGCCGTTCGCGCGCCACTGCGACCAGCGTCGGCGACAGATCGACCGCGACGACATCGCGCGCCGCGCCGGCCGCCTCGACGCTCAGCGCGCCGGTGCCGCAGCCGGCATCGAGCAGCCGCGCTTGCCGCTCAGATTCGCGGCAGCTAGCCGAGCAGCGTCGCCGCGCATGCGCGTCGCGGCCGGCGCGCACGGTGGCGCGGATCCTGCCGACCGGCGCCGTCGAGGTAAGGCGCGCCCAGGCATCGACCGCGGTGCGATCGAAATAGGTCTCGAGCTCGCCGCGCCGTCTCCAGATAGTTCGAGCCGCGCATCAGTCGAACCCCAACAGATCGAAGATATCCCGGTCCTTCATGGGTTCGGCGAGCAGCGGATCGACGCCGTCCCACAGCAGTCTGCGCCAGCCGCAGGTATTCGTTCTGGACCGCGTCGAGCTCGGGCGAGCTGTTCCATTTCGAACAGGGTCGACTTCTTCAGCCGGCTGCGCCGGATCACGTCGAGATCCGGGAAAGCGCGCCATGGTTTTGAGTCCGACGCGCTCGTTGAACCGGTCGATCTGGTCGGTGCCGGCGCTGCGGTTGGCGATCACGCCGCCGAGCCGCACGGCGTAGTTCTTGGACTTCGCCTGGATGGCCGCCACGATTCGGTTCATCGCGAAAATCGAATCGAAGTCGTTGGCGGTCGACGATGAGCGCGCGGTCGGCATGCTGCAACGGGGCGGCAAATCCGCCGCACACCACATCGCCCAGCACATCGAAGATCACCACGTCGGTGTCCTCGAGCAGGTGGTGCTCCTTCAGGAGCTTGACGGTCTGGCCGACGACGTAGCCGCCGCAGCCGGTGCCCGCGGGCGGACCGCCGGCCTCGACGCACATCACGCCGTTGTAGCCTTCGATAGACGAAATCCTCGACGCGCAGCTCCTCGGCGTGAAAATTCACCGATTCGAGCACGTCGATGACGGTCGGCATCAGGCGCTTGGTGAGCGTGAACGTGGAGTCGTGCTTCGGATCGCAGCCGATCTGCAGCACGCGTTTGCCGAGCTTGGAGAAGGCCACCGACAGATTCGAGGAGGTGGTGCTCTTGCCGATGCCGCCCTTGCCGTAGACGGCGAACACCTTGGCGGTGCCGATCTTGAGGTTGGGGTCGAGGGGCACCTGCACGCTGCCCTCGCCGTCGGCGCGCGCCGCGCGGCCTCTGATCGCACGTAAGTGGAACCGTTGCATTCATGCGGCAACCCCTTCATAGATGCCTTCGAGTCGGTCTTCCAATTCGGCCGCCCGCGGACTGCAGCTCCTCGAGCATCTGTTCGTCCGGCTGCCAGTACTTGCGCTCGTGAGGCTTCGAGCAGCCGGTTGGCGACCTTGGCGGAGGCGGTGGGATTAAGCGGCGCCAGGCGCGCGCGCATCGCCGGATCCAAGATGAAAGTCTCGGTGAGCTGCTGATAGACCCAGGGCTGCACTTCGCCCGGTGGTGGCCGACCAGCCCATGGTGTTGGTGACGTGCGCCTCGATCTGGCGCACGCCCTCGTAGCCGTGCTCGAGCATGCCCTCGTACCACTTCGGATTGAGCGTGCGCGTGCGCGTCTCGAGCGCAACCTGCTCCGAGAGGGTGCGCACCGAGCCCGCGCCGCTGGTTTGGTCGCGCGATATAGACCGGTGCCGACTCGCCGCCTTTGGCGCGGCGCACCGCGCTGTTGATCCCGCCGAGCGTGTCGAAATACGTGTCGACGGTGGTGACGCCGAGCTCGACCGAGTCGAGATTCTGGTAGGTGAGATGCACGTCCGCGAGAATGCTCGTCAGCAGCTGCGGTCTGCTGCACCGGCGCGCCCGCTACGCCCGTAGGCGAAGCTCTTGCGGCGCGTATAGGTCTCCGCGAGCTCGTCTTCGTCGTCCCAGCGGCCGTTCTCGACCAGATGGTTGACGTTGCGAGCCATAGGCGCTCTCGGCATTGCCGTACACGCGCAGCGCCGCGGTTTCCAGATCGCAGCCGTGCTCTTCGCTGGTAGCGCAGGGCGTGCTTGCGCACGAAGTTTTGCTCGAGCGGCTCGTCCGCCGACGCGGCCAGGATACGCCGCCTCGGCGATCAGCTTGATCTGCAGCGGCAGCAGGTCGCGGAAGATGCCGGACAGCGTGACCATCACGTCGATGCGCGGGCGCCCGAGCTCCTCGAGCGGTACCAAGGTCGCGCCGGCGATGCGGCCGTAGGCATCGAAACGCGGGCGCGCGCCCAACAGCGCCAGCGCTTGCCCGATGGGGCCGCCCTCGGTCTTGAGGTTGTCGGTTCCCCACAGCACGAGCGCGATCGATTCGGGATAAGGATTGCCGGGCGCCATGTGGCGCTCGATGAGTTGCGTGGCTTGGCGCGCGCCTTCGCGGCACCGCGAACGCGCTCGGGATGCGAAACGGATCGAAGCCGTGCAGATTGCGGCCCGGTGGGCAGCACGTCGGGCGTGCGAAGGAGATCGCCACCCGGCGCGGGGCGCAGAAACCCGCCATCCAGCGCGTGCAGAATCGCCTCGAGCTCCCGATTCTCGGAGCAGTCGCTCGATTGGATCGCTCCAAGTCGCGAAGCAGAGCGAGCGTCGCGGGATGGGGCTCGATGCCCGCGATGGCGAGCGAGGCCTCGACGTCTTTGCCGTCGACCAAGGCCTGCACGGCGGCCCGCGAGCACCTTGGGGCTTGTTCGGAGGCGGCGGCCGCGCGAATCCGCGATGGCCATCAGCAGATCGACGCGCTGCGCCGGCGATGCCGCTTGCCCCACGACATGCAGCCCATAGGGAATGAGGGTGTACTCGAGCTCCAGGATCTGTCTGCCGGAGCGCCTCGATTCGCTCGGCCGCATCCACACCCCAGCCCGGCTGCAGCTGCGCCAAATTCGAGCTGCGCTGCCTGCGCTTGGATCAGCTCGGCGAGCGAGTCCGCATGCCCCGCGCCGGGGCTCGAGGCGCGCCAGCCGTCGATCGACTCCTTCAGGTCGACAAAGCCCGCGGTACAGGCCGGCATCGGTGAGCGGCGGGGTAAGGTAGCTGATGAGGGTCGCGCCGGTACGGCGTTTGGCGATCGTTCCTTCGGAAGGATTGTTCGAGGCGTATAGATAGAGATTCGGCAGGTCGCCGATCAGCCGGTCGGGCCAGCAGTTGCCCGACATGCCCGATTGCTTGCCCGGCATGAATTCGAGCGCGCCATGGGTGCCGAAATGCAGCAGCGCATGCGCCCCGAAATCCTCGCGCAAGTAGCGATAGAAAGCGGAGAACGCATGCGTCGGGGCGAAGCCTTTCTCGAACAGCAGCCGCATCGGGTCGCCCTCGATGCCGAAGGGCGGTTGAATTCCGACGAAAACGTTGCCGAAACGCTCTCCGAGCACGAAGATCGAGCCGCCGTCGCTCTGCTGCTTGCCGGGCGCGGGACCCCACTGCGCCTCGATCTCCTTCAGATGACGCTCCCGGCGCACGTGATCGCTCGCCGGGATCCGCGCATGGACGTTGGCGACGGCGCCGAATCTGGCCGCATTGCCGCTGATGATCTTCTCGCGCAGCGCATCGACGGATTCGGGCAGATCCACCTCGATAGCCCTCCCGCCGAAGCGCAGCTCAGGGTCGTTGTAGAGCGATTCGAACACCGACAGGAACGCCGCCGTGCCGGTATTGCCCGCATTCGGCGGGAAATTGAACAGCACGATGCCGATCTTGCGTTCGCCGCGCGCTTCGAGCGGCGCAGAGCGACCAGCTTCGCGATGCGCGCGGCCAACATCGTCGGCGCGCTCGGGATGCACCGCCATATCCTTGTCGCTCGCGCTCGAGCGGCCGCCGAAGACCAGCGGCCCGGTGGCGCCATCGAGTTCGGGGATCGCCACCATGATGGTGCGACTCGACCGGCAACAAGCCGCGCTCCGAGGCGTCCCATTGCTCGAGCGTCTGAAATTCGACGGGATGAGCCGCGATGTAGGGCACATCGAGCGCGGCCAGCGTCTCCTCGGCGGCCTTCGAATCGTTGTACGCCGGACCCCCGACCAGCGAGAAGCCGGTGAGCGAGACGAGGGCATCGATTTGGACCGCGCCGTCTTTCACGAAGAATTTCTCGATCGCCGGCCGCGCGTCCAGCCCGGCGGCGAAGGCCGGAATCACGCGCAGCCCCCGCGCTTCAAGCGCCTGCGATCACCCCGTCGTAGTGTGCGGCAGTTGCCGGCCAGCAGATAAGAGCGCAGCACCAGGACCCCCACCGTGCCCTGCTCCGTCGCGGACCCGCGCGCCGCCGGCGGAAGATCCATGCGCTGCTCGCTGAAGCGGCGTTGCCATGCGCGGGTGATAAACGCCCACCTGCGGGTACTCGATGGGGGCCGCCTCTTTCGCCGCGCCGAGGAGCCTGCTGCGCGGTCCCGCGGCGTAGCGGCCGACCAGAAAGCGAACCATGTTCGCGATGTTCTCCTCGGAGCCCGCCAGCCAGTATTGCAGCGTCAGAAAGTAGGCGCGCACGTCCTGCGCGGTTCCGGGAATGAATCGCAGGAATTGCGGGATTCGCCGCAGCATCTTCATCTGGTCCGCGCCGGCGGCGCTTGGCGCCCGACTTCTTCGAGCCGCGCAGCCGCTTGAGCAGCGCGAGGGGGCCGCCTTGCGTGCCGTCCATGCTGAACCGGCCCATGCGGGTCAGCTTGACCACTTCCGCGGCGGACATCGCGCAGATCATCGCGTCGCAGTCCTCGCGGCGCTTGCGCAAGGTCTCGAGCAGCGGCTGGAAGTGATCCTCCATGAACAGCATGGTGACGACGATGATGTGCGCGTCGCGCGAGGTCATCGCAGCATCGGCGCAGGGCCTGCGGATCCGTGCCCCATTCGTCCGCGGCGTGGATGCTGAGCTTGAGTGCGGGAAGATCCTTCGAGAGCCTGCGCGCCGCGCGCGCCGTCGCGCTCGACAGATGGCTGTCCATCGTCACGATGACGAAGCGCAGCGTGATCAGCGGCTAAAGTGTGCTTTGGCATCGTACAGAGTCTCCAGCGTGATGAGCCCGAGCGAGCGCTCCACGGCAAAGCGCTCGGTGTTGCGCCGCGCTTTGCCGCGCACGAAGAAAGGGATCTTGCCGAGCTCCTTCTCGGCTTCCGGTGCCCAGGACGGCGCCGGTTCGGCCGCGCCGGCGGTGCCCGCCGCGAGGTGCTCGAATGAGCTCTCGACCGAGGCCGGCGGCGAGGCGGGCGACAGGGCCGCAGGCGGAGCGCCGAGGTGCGAGGCGGGAGCTGCGTCGTTGAACTCGAAGTCGCCGCGGAACATGGTGAGCAGATGCTCCTCCAGACCCATCATCAGCGGATGCACCCAGCTGTCGAAGATCACATTGGCGCCCTCGAAGCCCATCTGCGGCGAATAGCGCGCCGGAAAATCCTGGACATGGACGGGGGCGGAGATGACCGCGCAGGGCATGCCCAGCCGCTTGGCGATGTGCCGCTCCATCTGCGTCCCGAGCACGAGATCGGGCTGCAGCTCCGCGATCTTCGCCTCGACTTCCAGATAGTCGTCGGTGATGAAAGGCTGCGACACCGTAACGCTCGGCCGCCTCGCGGATTTCGCGGGCGAACTCGCGGCTGTAGGTTCCGAGGCCGACCACCGAGAATCCGAGCTCCTCCGAGGCGATTCGCGCCGCCGCGGCCGCATGCGTGGCGTCGCCGAACACGACGACCCGCTTGCCCGTCAGGTAGGTCGAGTCGACGGAGCGCGAGTACCACTCGGAGCGCGACAGGATGCTTTGAAGGTGGGGGCTTGCATCGATGCCGGCCGCCTGCGCTACCTCGGCGATGAATTCGCGCGTCGCGCGGGCACCGATCGGCACGCGTTTTGATCGACGGCTGATCGAAGGTTCGAGCGAGCCAGCGCGCCGCTTGCGCGCCCGTCTCCGGATAGAGCAGCACGTTGAAGTCCGCCTCTCCCAATCGAGCCAAGTCGGCGAAGCTCGCACCGAGCGGCGCGACCACGTTCACCTCGACGCCGAGCTGCGCGAGGATTTCCTTGACCGCGCGCAGGTCGTCGCGGTGCCGAAAGCCGAGCGCGGTCGGCCCCAGGATGTTGCAGCTCGGCGCATCGCCGGCGCGCCGCGGCGCGCTTGAAGCCCGCCGCCGGCGCGCGCTGCGAAGCGGCGGCGCGCACCAGCTGATAGAACGTCTCGCGCCGCGCCCCAGTTCTCTTTTTTCTGATAGGAGGGCAAGTCGAGCGCGACGACCGGGATGGGCAGGCCGAGCGCCCGTGCGAGGCCGCCGGGATCGTCCTGGAGCAATTCGGCCGTGCATGAGCTGCCCACCAGAATCGCATCGGGCTTGAAGCGGTCATAGGCCTCGCGCACGGCGCGCTGCAGAAGTCCCGCGGTATCGCCGCCCAGATCCCGCGCCTGGAATGTCGTGTAGGTCACGGGCGGCCGATGCGCCGTGCGCTCGATCATGGTGAACAGCAGGTCGGCGTAGGTATCGCCCTGCGGACTGTGCAGAACGTAGTGAACGCCGCGCATGGCGGTCGCGACGCGCATCGCTCCGACGTGCGGCGGGCCTTCATATGTCCACACCGTGAGTTGCATGGCTTATGCCACCAGCCGTGTGCGACGGATGAGCGGTCGAGCGAACAACTCGGCGAGGTCTCCCGCCTGGTCGAAGCCCTGGATGGGCGTGAACACCAGCTCGATGGACCACTTCGTGGTTATCCCCCGGCTCTCCAGACGGATTGGCAAGGCCGAGCCCGCAGACCACGAGGTCAGGGGCGGCCGCAGTAGCACCGATCGAGCTGCCGTTCGACATCCTGGCCTTCCACGATCGACCGTTCCGGGCGGCAGCAGGGCGAGCTCGCTCGGCCAGATGCGTGCGATGCAGGTACGGCGTGCCGACCTCGATCAATTGCATGCCCAATTCCGCCGCCAGGAAGCGGGCCAGGGGGACCTCGAGCTGCGAGTCGGGGAAGAAGAAGACCCGCCGGCCCGCGAGCAGTCGCGATAGCGCGCCACGGCGCGCTGGGCGCGCCGTACGCCGAGCTGCGTGGCCTCCGGAACGTGCGCCTCGTCCACCCTGAAAGGCGTCGGCCGCCGCCTTCAGCCAGCGCAGCGTGCCTTCGGCGCCGATCGGAAAGGGCGCCTGCATGTACCGTGCCCCGCGCTCCTCGAGCGCGCGCGCCGTGTCCGCCAGGAACGGCTGGGCCAGCAGCACCGGGTCTGGCTGCCCACCGGCGGCAGATCGACCGCGCGCCGTGGCGGAAAGAACTCCACCTCGGTCACGCCCATGGCGTCCAGGAGCCGGCGCATCTGGTCCTCCACGACATCGGCCAGGGCGCCCACGATCAGGAGATTGGGCGGCAGTCCGCGGCGGCCGGGCGGGCAGGCTCGGCACCATCGAGGCGAGGCAGGCATCCTCGCCTTGCGTGAAAGGTGGTTTCGATTCCGCTGCCCGAATAATTCAGCACCCGCACGCGCGGAGAGAACCGGGCGGAGAGCCGGGTCGCGGCCCGGGACAGATCGAGCTTGATGACTTCCGAAGGGCAGGAGCCGACGAGGAACAAGCAGCTTGATGTCCGGACGGCGCGCCAACAGCTGATCGACGATACGGTCGAGTTCGGCGTTGGCGTCGGCAAGTCCCGCGAGGTCGCGCTCCTCGATGATGGCGGTGGCGAACCGAGGCTCGGCGAAGATCATGACCCCGGCCGCCGACTGGATCAGATGCGCGCAGGTGCGCGATCCGACCACCAGGAAAAAGGCGTCTTGAATCTTGCGGTGAAGCCAGACGATCCCGGTGAGTCCGCAGAACACTTCGCGCTGGCCGCGCTCGCTGGTGACGCGCACATCGGATTTGACCGCGCAATCGGCGGAGCTCGAGCTGCATATGGCCGCTCCGGAAACCGCGCTGCGGAGACTCGTAGTCGTCGCGCTTTGGTCGAGCCGCGCGGCGCGCAGTTTTATCAAGAACTGCGTTGCGTTAAGCAAATAAGCGGCATAGGCTAGCAGCGCGATGTACATTTGATAGCGAGCAAAGGCGTGGAGCAACAATGCGCCCAGATAAGCAGTGTGTAGCGCTAAAACGAACAGGCTGACGAAATCTTCCCAGTAGAATGCCGGGGCAAACAGGTAGCGGCCGAATACCGCCCGCTCCCAAATGCAGCCGGTGATCATGATGGTGTAGAGGACGAGGGTCTTTATGACGATCGACGTCGTTGCAGCCTCAAAGCCGAGCCCGCTGATCAGATATCTGACCACGAGCGCCGCGCTCACCAAAAAAACCAAAAACTGTATCGGGGCCAGAACTCCTTGGACCAGGGTCCATGGAGAGGCGTCGCGTCTGGTTCGCTCTTCGGGTGTGTACAGAGCCATGCGGGCTAACCCTAGACCCAAGGTCTTCGCTATGTCAACAAAAGTGTACGTCAAGCTAAATTGACATGGAGATCAAAAACTGAGAGGGTTCGATTCAGCCGGTCATGGAGTCAGTTGGTTTAGGCATGACGTGCACGACAACCTCCGCCAATAACAGGGGGTGTCATTACCGGCGGGGACTCACCACCCGCATTCTCATTGGAGGGTTGGAACCAATGCGCATGGGTGACGGGACAAACGAGCAGCTGGGCGCGGGGCCGCACCGCCGGGATGCGCAGGCCGAGCCGAACGGTCGGCAGGCGCAGAACCGCGGCGCCGCCGGCCGGGTCGGATTCGAGGCACAGCGGGCACGTCTGGTGCGGGTCATCGAGGGCGAGATCGTGCCGACGGCTGGTGCTCGCGCGCGGTCGCGGACGAAACCGCGCGGTGCGCCCAGGTGGCCGACAGCGATCGCCGGACGCCACCGACGTCCGCGAGCTGGTGAGGCTGTTGCTGGCGCACGACGTGGGGGTTGCCTCGGCGTATGTGGAGACGGTCCGTCAGCGGGGCGCGACGCTCGATCTGGTGTGCCTGCAGCTGCTCGCGCCGGCGGCGCGCGAGCTCGGACTGTTATGGGAAGAGGATGAATGCGATTTCATGCAGGTGACGGTCGGCATTGTGCAGATTGCACCAATTGCTGCGGGAGCCTCAGCGCCGAATTCCGTTGCGAGGAGCCGGAGCGCGAGCTGCACCGTCGAATCCTGTTGGCCCCGTGCCCGGGCGAGCAGCACACCTTTGGGATTTCGGTGGTCAGCCAATTTCTGCAGCGGGCGGGCTGGGAGGTTTGGCAGGAGTTTCCGGCTACCAAGGCAGAGATACTGGAATTGGTCGGCAGAAAACTGGTTTGCGGTGGTCGGGTTGTCGGTCGGCAGCGATCTGCGCCTCGAGGAGATCGCGACCATCATTCGCGCCATTCGCAGCGCCTCCGCAACCGCGCGGTGGGCGTATTGATCGGCGGGCCGATGCTGCTCGCGAAGCCGGAGCTCGCGGAGCTGGTCGGTGCGGACGGCACCGCCGCGGACGGTCCGCAAGCCGTGCTGCGCGCGGAGCACTTCTGTGCAGCCGGCAGGCGGCCGCCAATTGATGAGGCGAGGAGGACCGTGAAGCAGTTCAGCGGCGCGAAGAAATGGTTGAGCGATCTCGACAGTGACGCCGCCGCCAGGCTGATCACGGTTGCATCGGACGTTGCACTGGTGGTCTCCGATGCCCGCAACGGCGTGATCCGCGACGTATCCTTCGGCAGCGATGAGCTCGCCGCGGCGTTGACCGATAAGTGGATCGGAAAGCCCTGGGCGGACACGGTCACCGCGGAAAGCCGGCAAAAGATCGCAGGCGCTGTTGCGGGAGTCGAGTCAGAAGGGTGCGCCGCGGTGGCGCATGGTGAATCACCCCTCGAGCACCGGAACGGATCTGCCGGTGCTCTATGCGGCCGTGCAGGTCAACGATGAGGGCAAGGTGGTGGCGTTCGGCCGCAGCATGCAGCCGATGGCGGTCCTGCAGCAGCAGCTGGTGAACGCGCAGCAATCGATGGAGCGCGAGTACCTGCGCATGCGCCAGGCGGAGGCGCGGCATCGCTTGCTGTTTCAAGTGGCCTCGGAGGCGGTGTTGATCGTCGATGCGGCGACGTTCAAGGTGCTCGAGGTCAATCCGGCGGCGGCGAAGCTCCTCGGCGAGGGTAACCGGACGGCTCGTCGGACGGCTGTTTCCCGAGGGCTTCGATGCCCCGAGCACGCCAGTCCCTGCAGGAACTGCTCGGCGCTGTGCGCGCCACCGGCCGCACCAACGAGGTTAAAGTGCGATCGGCCGACGGCGCTCGGGAGTTCGTGACATCGGCCTCGCTGTTTCGCGAGGATCAAAGCTCGTTTTTCCTCATCAGACTGAGCGCGCTCGGCGCCGACTCACGCGGCCGACCCTGGCCAAGGCGCAGGACTCGCGGGTGCTGGAGATCGTATCGAGCGCGCCCGAGGGGTTCGTCGTGACGGATCTCGACGGACGAATTCTGTTCGCGAATCGGTCGTTTCTCGACCTGGTGCAACTCGCGACCGAGGAGCAGGCGCGCAACGAATCGATCGAGCGATGGCTGGGCCGCCCCGGCGTCGATTTCAACCTGCTGACCGCGCAGCTGCGCGAGCACGGGTCGGTGCGGTTGTTCGCCACTCAACTGCGCGGCGAGTTTGGCTCGAGCAGCGATGTGGAGATCTGCGCGGTATCGGTGGCCGACGGCGAGGAGCCCTGTTTCGGATTCACGATACGGGATGTCGGGCAGCGCGTGACCTTCGACCGCCAGGTCAGCCGCGACAAGCCGCGCTCGGTCGAGCAGCTGACCGAGCTGGTCGGGTCGAGTGCCTCTGAAGGATCTGGTGCGCGAGTCGACGGACATGATCGAGAAGCTGTGCATCGAGGCGGCGTTGGAGATCACCGGCGACAATCGCGCTTCCGCGGCCGAGATACTCGGGCTCAGCCGCCAGGGTCTGTACGCGAAACTGCGCCGCTATGGCCTCGGCGAACTCGCCTCGGCCGAGAGCGAGCAACTCGAATGACAGGACGAGGCGTGTCCTCCTATGGCTCGAACGTCTTGACGGCGGATTACCCGCGGCCGCGCGCCGTTCTCGAGCTGCTGAAGCCGATCACTTGGTTCCCGCCCATGTGGGCGTTCGGCTGCGGCGTGGTCTCTTCGGGCGTCGCCCCGCAACCCCATTGGCGATCGATCGTGGCCGGTGTGATTCTCTGCGGACCCTTGCTGTGCGCGACCAGCCAGGCGGTCAACGATTGGTTTGACCGCGAAGTCGACGCCATCAATGAGCCGAATCGGCCGATCCCCTCCGGCCGCATGCCGGGACGCTGGGGTCTGTACGTCGCGATTCTCTGGAGCGTGCTCTCGCTCGCGTGCGCCGCCGCGCTCGGGCTCCCGGGTTCTATGCGCCGCGCGGCGCAGGCTTGGTCCTGGCGTGGGCTTACAGCGCGCCTCCGGTTCGGCTGAAGCAAAACGGGTGGTGGGGCAATCTCGCCTGCGCCGTGAGCTACGAAGGGTTGGCGTGGGTCACCGGTGCGGTGGTTCTTTCCGGCGGTGCGGCGCCATCGCCGAGGATTCTGCTCTTGGCGGGCCTCTACAGTCTCGGGGCCCACGGCATCATGACGCTCAATGATTTCAAATCGATCGACGGGGACCGCCGCTTGGGGCTTGGATCACTGCCGGTGCGATTGGGCGCGGCGCGGGCGGGGAGGGTCGCTTGCATTGCGATGGCGGCACCGCAATGCGTCGTCGTCGTATTGCTCTATGCATGGGGCGCGACTTATCACTCGATCGCGGTGGGTGCGGTTCTCCTCGCGCAGATCCTGCTGATGCGCCGGCTGCTCGAGAGCCCGCGCGAGCGCGCGCCCTGGTACAACGCGACCGGCGTGAGTCTGTACGTGGCGGGAATGCTGATCAGCGCATTCGCCGTAAGAGGCATCACCGCGTGATCGATCGATATCCGGCACGGACAGGCTCGGATGGCTCGGGATCATTCGCCTGGGATTGGTGCAGGCGGCCTTGGGGTCGGTCGTCGTGCTGGTGATCTCGACTCTCAACCGGGTGATGGTGGTCGAATACGCACGGCCGGCGTTGCTGCCGGGTGCGTTGGTCGCTCTTCATTATGCGGTGCAGCTGGCGCGGCCGCGATTCGGATACGGCTCCGATCGGGGCGCGCGGCGCACGCCGTGGATTCTCGGCGGCATGGCCGTGCTCGCCGCGGGCGGAGTGCTGTGCGCGCTCGCGACCGTCGGGATGTCGAGCCTGCCGCTGCCTGCGCTGCTGCTCGCGATCGTGGGGTACATCCTCGTGGGGCTGGGAGTGAGCGCGGCCGGTACCTCGCTGCTCGTGCTGCTTGCCGGAGGTGTGAACGAGACCCGGCGTGCCGCGGCCGCGACGACCATGTGGGTATTGATGATCGCGGGCTTTGCCCTCACCTCGTCGATCGCCGGGCGTTTCCTCGATCCATTCTCACCCCGCCGGCTCATCGGGGTGACCGCCACGGTCGCCCTGGCGGCCTTTGCCATTGCACTCGTTGCAATGTGGCGGGTGGAGCCGTCGAATGGGCGCGCGAGCGCTGCGCCGCCGACCGGCGCGGACTCGCGAGGCGGCGTATTCGTCAGCTGCCTGATGCGCGTCTGGCGCGACCCCAGTGCCCGGCGATTCACATGGTTCGTCTTCATCTCCATGCTGGCTTACAGCGCCCAAGAGCTGCTGTTCGAGCCCTTCGCCGGGTTGGTGTTCGGCTATTCGCTGGGACAATCCGCGAAGCTCTCCGGACTCTGGCACTTCGCCGTGCTCCTCGGGATGCTCATCGTCGGCGTGGTTTGCCGCGGTAGACGCCACGATGCGCTGCTGCGCGTCTGCACCGTGGCGGGCTGCGCCGCGTCGGCCCTTGCCGTCGCAAGCCTGGCGTGCGCCGCGCTGAGCGGTCCGCAGTGGCCGCTGCGCACCTCGGTGATCGCGCTCGGTGTCTCGAACGGCGTGTTTGCAATCGCGGCGATCGGATCGATGATGGCGCTCGCGGGTCAAGGCGAGCCGGGCAACGCGGGTGTGCGCATGGGGCTGTGGGGTGCGGCTCAGGCGCTCGGCTTCGCCCTCGGCGGTGTTCTCGCGACTTCGCTCGTGGATTCAGCCCATTCGTTTTTTGGCTCCTTGTCCGGCGCATTCGCCGGCGTGTTCGGCCTCGAGGCACTCTTGTTTCTCGCGGCCGCGGTCCTCGCGGCACGGGTCGGAGCCCGGGCCGAGCATGCACGGCGCGGGGCGCCGACGACGGTAACCGTATGACGGCGGCAGAAACGGTCGATGTCCTGGTCGTGGGCGGCGGCCCGGCGGGTGCGACCGCCGCCACGGATTTGGCGCGCCTCGGTAAACGCGTGTGGCTCCTCGATCGCGCGGGACGCATCAAACCTTGCGGTGGCGCGATTCCGCCGCGGCTGATCGAGGAATTCGAGATTCCGGAAGAGCTGCTGGTCGCCCGGGTGCGCTCGGCGCGGATGGTTTCGCCCACCCGGAAGGCAGTCGACATGCCGATCGAGGGCGGATACGTGGGGATGGTGGACCGCGAGGTCTTCGACGAGTGGCTGCGGCAACGGGCCCGGAGCGCGGGTGCCGAGCTGGTCGCCGGCACCTTCGAAGAACTAACCCGTGATGCGGACGGCTGCGCCCTGGTGCGTTACAAACCGCGCGGCGCGGGGAGCGCGGCAACGCGTGATGCGCCAACCCGAGTGATTCGCGCGCGCGCCGTGATCGGCGCCGATGGCGCGAGATCCGAGGTCGCGAGACAGTGCATTCCCGGCGCGAGCCGCATGCGCTTCGTCGCGGCCTATCACGAGATCGTACGTGCACCGGCGGCCTCGACCGAGAGTTATCTTGGTACGCGGGCCGATATTTATTATCAGGCGGCCCTCTCGCCCGATTTCTACGCCTGGATATTTCCGCATGGGGATACGGCGAGCATCGGCGTCGGCAGCGCCAACAAGGGCTTCTCGCTGCGCGCCGCGGTGAGTGAGCTACGTGCGAGGGCGGAGCTCGAGGGCCTGCAGACCATTCGACGCGAGGGTGCGCCGATACCGGTCAAACCGCTACGTCGATGGGACGATGGACACAATGTCGTGCTGGCGGGCGATGCGGCGGGCGTGGTGGCACCCGCCTCGGGCGAGGGAATCTATTACGCGATGGCCGGTGGGCGCTATGCCGCGGAATCGGTCGGTCGGTTCCTGGAAAGCCACGATCCGCGCGCGTTACGCGCCGCACGCCGCGACTTTTTGCGTGCGCACGGCATGGTGTTCTGGGTCTTGGGTGTCATGCAGCGCTTTTGGTACTCCACAGACCGGCGAAGGGAGCGGTTCGTATGCATCTGCCAGGATCCCGACGTGCAGCGCCTCACATGGCAGGCTTACATGCACAAGAAGCTGGTGCGCGCGAGACCCATGACGCATCTGCGCATCTTCGTGAAGGACATGGCGCATCTGCTCGGGCTTGTACGCGCATGAACATCCACGCGCGCCGCAGCCGCAAGCCGGTTCTCGCCGCAGCGGGCGCCGCCGCCGGAATCGCGGCACTCGGCGCGCTGACGACGGATCTCGGACCCTGGTATCAGGCCCTGATCAAACCCGACTGGCAACCCCCCGATGCGCTGTTCGGCCCTGCATGGACGCTGATATTCGTCCTCGCGGCCTTTTCGTTCGTTCTTTACTGGCGACAACCGGTGAGGCGCGACGATCGCCTGGAAGTCATTGCCGCCTTCGTGTTCAACGGTTTTTTGAACACGCTGTGGAGCCTGCTGTTCTTCCGGTTCGAACGTCCGGATTGGGCGCTTTATGAAGTCGTTCTTTTGTGGCTGTCGATCGGTGTGATGATCGTTCTGGTCGGACGCGCCTCGCGAACGGCGGCGATACTGCTGGCCCCCTATTGGATATGGGTGAGCTTTGCATCGATTCTCAATCTGAGGATCGTGCAGCTCAATGCGCCCTTCGTGCACCATGGTTGAGCTATTCGAGAGCGGCCGCGTGGTCGACTGCATTCTCGTATTCATGTTGATCGAGTCGCTCGTCCTGATTGCCATTCGCCGTTCGCGGCGAGCCGGCCCTTCGCCGCTCGAGCTCCTGGTGAACATGAGCGCCGGCGTCGCGCTGCTGCTCGCGCTGCGTGCCGCGGTGGTTGGGTCTCATTGGCCCATGGTCGCCGTCTGGCTGACCGCCGCGCTGATTGCACACCTCGCCGATCTGAGTCTGCGGTGGACTCGTTCTCCGCGGGCGCTGGCTGTACGAGAGCGGCATTCTTTATTTTCGAACAGAGGGGCGTAGAAATGAGACACAAGTTGACACGACGGGCAATCGTCAAAGGGGTCCTTATCGGCGGAGCCATCGCGCCCGTGCTCGGGATCATCGATCGTACCGCGAGCGCGGCGGGGCTGCCGCCGCTCGACCCGAAAGATCCCACGGCGGCCGCGCTCGGGTTCGTCACCGATGCGAGCAAGGTCAGTGCCGCCGCGTTCCCGACGTACAAGCCGGGCCAGCACTGCGGCGTTTGCGCTCAGTTTCAGGGAAAGCCCGGGGATGCCACCGGGGGCTGCAATATTTTCGCGGGTCACAGCGTTCCCCAAGGCGGGTGGTGCAAGGTGTGGGCTCAAAAGCCAGCCGGCTGATCGAGGATTGATGAAGGACTGGAGCGCGCATTTGCGATCCGTGGTGGCGCGAAGCTTTTCGCGGGAAGCTCGCGTACTCACGGTCGAGGGACGGGATGGCTTGGTGTTGGTCATTTCCTGGAAGGTCGGGACGGATCCCAAGCGTCCCAGTAAGCGATCGAAGACCATTCGCCTTGTCATCGACGAGGAGGCCCTCGAAGACTATGCCGCGGCTCCGGCAGGACAGCGCGAGATAGCGGATGCGCGTTTGGTGGAGCATCTAACGGAGCAGTTGATGCGGTTTGATCCGGATCACCATGCGCCGTTGGGGCAGGATCCGCCGATAGTACTCTGGACGATCGGGACGGCGACGCTGCTCGGGTAGCGGCGGGGGCCGACGACCGCGGTGTGATCGTCCACGCCTCTTGCGCTCTCGTCCTACGGACGGCAGGGCGGTTGCCTTACGGCATGTCATGCGCGGCGGCCGATGATGTCATCCCATGCGGCGACTCGCGATTATTGCGATCCTCCTCGTGATGCGGACGGCATCAGCGGCCGACTCGGACCAGAGCCGAGGCTCGTATATCGCATTGGCGTCCGACTGTGCATCCTGCCACACGGCGCCCGGCGGCAAGCCGTTCGCCGGCGGATCGCCGCTCACCTCCCCCCTCGGCGTCATTTATGGCAGCAACATCACGCCGGACCCGGCGACGGGCATCGGTCAGTGGAGCGAGGCGGATTTCGAGCGCGCCTTGCGCAAGGGAATACGGAAAGACGGGGACTATCTTTATCCCGCCATGCCCTATGCGAACTATACAAAGATGACTGCCGAGGACATGCATGCGCTCTGGGACTATGTGCACAGCCTCCCGCCGGTTCGCAACACGGTACCGAAAAATAAATTGCCGTTTCCGTTCAACGTGCGCCGCGGCGTGCTTCTGTGGCAATCCCTGTATTTCAAGCCGGGCGCTTTCGTACCGAATGCCCACGAGAGCGGCGAGTGGAACCGCGGGGCGTATCTGGTCGAGGTGCTGGGGCACTGCGACCAATGCCATACGCCGCGCAACGCGGCGCAAGGCCTGCGCACCAAGCGCGAGTTGACGGGCGCCGAGATCGAGGGGTGGTACGCACCGAACATCTCGACGGACTCGCTCTCGAAGCTCCGCGACTGGAGCGAGCAGGACCTGGCTCACTTTTTAAAAACCGGGATGATGCCCGGCAATACGCACGCAGTAGGGCCGATGCACGAGGTCGTGCATGAGAGTCTGAGCCATCTGACCGATGCGGATTTGCACGCGATGGCCGTCTATCTGAAGCACCAGAAGCCCGCGGAGGCGCCGCTTGCGCCATCGCCGGATAAGTGGCCGCGCCAAGTGGCCGCGGGAGCGCTCTATCGGGATCATTGCGCGGCCTGTCACCAGAACGATGGCCAAGGCATTGCCGGGACGGTCCCCGCGCTCAAGGCGAACGACGTGGTCACCGCGGCCGAACCGTACAACGTCATCATGGCGATGCTCGAGGGATTCCCTCCCCAGGGGCCGTGGGGTGCCATGGGGTCCTTTGCAGATACGCTGAACGACGAGCAGATCGCCGATGTGGCGAACTATGTTCGCACGGCGTGGGGCAATGAGGCGCAGCCGAATGCCACGCCCTGGGGGGTTACGAGCTTACGCAAGTACGCCGGGTCCCCGGCGGACGCATCGGCTGCGGATTCGCGCGCGATCTCCCACGCGCTGTTGTGCCCGGATATGGACGCCGCGCTGATCAAGCCGGCGCTCGCGGCGGCCCCGGATTCGCTCGAAAAAGCCGCCGCCGACCGCGGCAAAATGGCCGTGCTGGTACGGCAGTACCAAACGGCTGTCCCGAAGGCCACGAGAGGCGAAGTGGTTGAGGCGCTGTCCACCGCCTACTGCAGGGATCTTGCCGGCAAGCCAATGTCGGAACCGCGCATGAGCGCTCAAGTCGCCGAGTTCGCGCAGCGCGTTGCGGTGAGCTTGACGGATCGCAAGCCGATGTAGCCGCCGGCATGAAGGCGCTGCTGCGGCTTTTCTCGATCATTCATGGCGCCATGGCGGCGTTGTTTGCGTGCGGTGCGTTGCTGCTGATCGTCATGGCAACCCACAAGGCATGGACCGGACTCTCCAAAGGGTTGGTGCAGGGGGCTGCACAAGAAGTCATCGAAGCGCTCGGCTACCTCGCCGCCGCCGTCGTCGCCCTGCAGATCTCCCAAACCATCACCGAGGAGGAGGTCATCCGCGGGGCTCATGTCAGCGGCCCCACCCGGGTGCGCCGGTTCCTGTCGCGATTTCTAGTGGTGCTGATTGTCGCGCTCGCCATCGAGGGGCTGGTGGCGACCTTCAGGGGCGTGCATGACGATCCGGGTGCTTTGCCCGGTGCGGCGGCCATCTTGTATGGGACTGCGGCGCTGCTCGCAGGCTGGGGAGCGTTCGTATGGCTCAATCGATATGCCGAGGAGCTCGAGCCCGAGGCGATGGAGGAGGCCAAGGAAGAAGACAAGAAGCTGAAGTAAGCCACCGACCGAGAGGGGCACGAGTGCGGCGGTCGCTAAACCCCGGCCGGCACGCGTGCGGGTTGCGCACCGAGCGCACGCCGGCGCGCATCCATGAGCTTCAATATCATCGGCGTCAATATGAGCTGCATCGCGAGCTCCATTTTTCCGCCCGGGCACACGATGATATTGGGCCGTGACATGAACGAGTCGTGCACCATGGATAAAAGGTACGGGAAGTCGATGCCTTTTGGGCTGGCGAATCGAATGACCACGAAGCTCTCATCAGCCGCCGGAATGTAGCGCGCCGTGAAAGGGTTCGAGGTATCGACCGTCGGGACCCGCTGGAAGTTGATGTGCGTCTGCGAGAACTGCGGGCAGATGTAGTTCACGTAGTCGGGCATGCGCCGCAGAACCGTGTCCACCACCGCCTCGGTCGAGTAGCCGCGTGTCTCCCGATCGCGATGCAGCTTTTGGATCCATTCGAGGTTGATGATGGGGACCACGCCGATGATGAGATCGGCATGCCGTGCGACGTTCACTTCCGGCGTCACCACGGCTCCATGCAGTCCCTCGTAGAAAAGCAGGTCGGTGTCCTTGGCGATATCCTGCCAGTCGGTGAACGTCCCGGGCTCCTGCCCATAGGGCTGCGCTTCCTTCTCGTTGTGCAGGTAGCGGCGGATCTTGCCCCGGCCGCTCTCACCGTAGCCGCGAAACAGCTCCTCGAGCTCGCGAAACAAATTGTTCTGAGGGCCGAAGTGACTGAAGTGCTGGTCGCCCTGAGCGGCCGCCTCTTCCATCTTCTGCTTCATCTCGAGCCGGTTGTAGCGATGGAACGAATCGCCCTCGACGAGGGTGGCGTTGATGCGCTCGCGGCGAAAGATCCAGTTGAAGGTGCGCGTCACCGAGGTCGTCCCCGCGCCGGACGATCCGGTGACCGCGATGATAGGGTGCTTGACGGACATGATTTTTCCTCGCGTGCGATCGTCAGCGCGTGGTGAATTCGGTTTGTATGAACAGCGACCGTTCTTTGAACAGAGGCGAGCTGTAGATCCGGTCAAGGCCCTGATCGTGCTCCAGGTGATAGAGATCGATCCGCTCGACTTCCGATTTGCACCCCAGAATGAGCGGTACGCGCTGATGCAGCTCGGTGGGCACGAGATCGAGTATCCGGCCGCGCCCGTGGGAGGCGCTGCCCCCCGCCTGCTCGACGATCATGGCCATGGGATTCGCCTCGTACAAGAGGCGCAAGCGCCCGGGCTTGCTGGGCTCCTTGGTGTCCTTCGGATACATGAAGAGTCCTCCGCGAATGAGGATGCGGTGCACTTCGGCGACCAGCGAGGCGATCCAGCGCATATTGAAGTCCTTGCCGCGGACGCCGCCGTGACCGGCCAGGCACTCGACCACGTAACGCCGAACCGGCGGCTCCCAGAACCTCTCATTCGAGGCATTGATGGCAAATTCGCTGGTTTCGACGGGGATGCGCATGTCGGGATGCGTGAGAATGAACTCGCCGAAGCCCCGGTCGAGCGTGAAGCCGTGGACGCCATGGCCCAAGGTGAGGACCAGCATCGTGGTGGCGCCGTAGATGGCGTAGCCCGCGCAAAGCTGTTGCGACCCCGGCTGCAGAAAGTCCTGGGTGGTGACGGGCGCTGCGCCCTGCGGCGCCTTCAAGACGGAAAAGATGCTGCCCACCGGCGCGTTGATGTCGATGTTGCTCGAGCCGTCGAGCGGGTCGAATACCAGCAGATATCTGCCGAGCGGGTATTCGGCGGGAATCTGATAGGGTGCCTCGAGCTCCTCGGAGACCATGCCTGCGAGGTGGCCGCCGTATTCGTGGGTGCGCAGGAAGATGTCGTTCGCGATGACATCGAGCTTCATCTGCCGCTCGCCCTGAACGTTGATCGAATCGACCCAGCCCTGCGCGGCAGCCAGTGCGCCGCCTCCGACGATGAAGCTGATGCGCTTGCACGCAAGTCGCACATGATTGAGCACCGCCGTGAAATCCCCGCTGGTCTCCGGATAGAGGCGCAGCTGCTCCATCATGAATTCCGTGATCGTCTTCTTCTCGCGTATGCTCATCGCGCGACCAGTCGCGAGGCGAACTGCGCCTCGATGTCCCATAACGGGTGAAGCAAGGCACCGAGCGAGGGGATTTCCAGGTCGGCGGCGGCGAAATCCTCGTCGCTCGTCCACCGGCTCGGCGTGACCACGGTGTAAAGGCCGGCGGCTTTCGCGGCGGCAAGCCCGTTCGCGGAGTCCTCGACGGCCACACAATCGACCGCGCGCTTGTGCAATTCCTCGAGCACATACAAGTAGATGTCGGGAGCCGGCTTCTTGCTCTTGACCTGATCCCCCGCGCCGATGACGCTGAAGCGGTCGAGCGCATCGCGCCCGAGATTCGCCGACAGCAGCGCCTCGATGTTCGCGAGTGTCGTGGTCGAGGCGATCGAGAGGCATACACCGGCGCGCTCGGCCTCTTCGATCAAGTGGGCGACGCCTTCCCGCAGCGGCACGAGACCCTCGCGGATCAGGAGGGCGTATTCTTGAACCTTGGTCCGATGGATGGCGGGGACGAGGGCTTTGAGCGAGGACCGCTCGGCGGGGTCGAGGGGCAACGAGTCGACATACACCTGCATCCGCTCCTTGCCGCCGGCGACCTTCAGCAGCCGGGCATAGTCCTCGGCGCTCCACTGCCAGCGCAGTCCATGCCGTTCGAATGCCCTGTTGAAGGCGCGGCGGTGCGACTCCTCGGTATCTGCGAGCGTCCCATCCACGTCGAAAATAAGTGCCTTGATGTTCACTGGAACACCCGGCTCGCCCGCAGATCTTCGCCCTCGATGGTCATGAGCTCGTCGCGCGTAAGTGCGCGTCCGGTCTGTGCGAACAGCCGGTTGGCCTGGCGCAGGCGCGCCCGGTCGAGCGCGTTGCGGATCGAGCGCGCATTGGCAAAATGCGCCTGTTTCATGCGCAGCGGGATGTAGTCGCGCAACGCCGCGACGCCCGACGGGCTCAGCCGGTATTGCATGGCGCCGAGCATGCGCTCGGCGATCTTCTCGAGCTCCTCGGTGCCGTAGTCGGGAAAGTCCAGGTGATGTGCGATTCTCGAGGAGAGGCCGGGGTTCGAGCGGAAGAACGTCTGCATCCGGTCGCGGTAGCCTGCGAGGATCACCACGAGATCGTCCCGCTGATTCTCCATCACCTGCAGGAGGATTTCGATCGATTCCTGGCCGTAGTCGCGCTCGTTCTCCGGACGGTACAGATAATAGGCTTCGTCGATGAACAGCACCCCGCCCATGGCGCGTTTCAAGACCTCCTTGGTCTTCGGTGCGGTGTGCCCGATATACTGCCCGACCAAATCGTCACGGGTCACCGCCACCACGTGTCCTTTTCGCACGTAGCCCAGGCGATGGAGAATTTGCGCCATGCGCATCGCGACGGTGGTTTTCCCCGTCCCGGGATTTCCCGTAAAGGACATGTGAAGCGACGGGGATCCGGAGACGAGTCCAAGCTGCTTGCGGGCGCGTTCGACGAGCAGGAGCGAGGCGATGTCACGCACGCGCTGCTTGACGGGCTTCAAGCCGATCAGCTCCCGGTCGAGTTCGCCGAGCACCTCGTCGACGTGCGATTCGGCGCACATCGCGCGCAGATCGATGCCGTCAGCCTCGCTCGCACTCTCGCAGCTTGCCTGGTGCTCGCTCATCCGGATCTAGGTGTAGCGCCGCCCCTCGGGCGCGCGGGTTGCGTAGCTCTCGATGGTGTACTGGATCCGCCGCCCCGCGATCTCGTGCCGCTCGAGCCGGAAGCCCGGCTCATCCGTAGGCCGATTGACGATAAAGCTCAATCGCGTGGTTTCGAATCCGCGCGTGGCATCGAAAGCGATGACGCGCACGTAGGTCTGCGGGTGCGTCCTGCGGCACGCCGTGACCTCGATCATGGCACCGGCGGCATCGCGCAGGTCGAACATCGGATTTCCCCACATCTCCCAGTAGACGTTGCGCGGGTGCGGATCGTCGGTGTACTCGACACCGACGGCCCAGCCCTGCTCGAGGGCGTAGTCGATCTGCGCACGGATCTCCTCATCGGTGAGGTCCGGCAGGAACGAGAAGGTACCTTGGGTGATGCGCATCGTGCCTCCTTAGGCAACCGTCGCCGTCGGCACGAAGTCCGCGGTGTCGGTCGATTGGTAGTTGAACGTCACGTCCTTCCAGGTGTCGAGCGCCGCACGCAGCGGTGCGCACCATTTGGCCGCGGCCGCAAGGATCTCGGGACCCTCGTTCCAGATGTCGCGCCCTTCGTTGCGTGCCTTGATCATGGTTTCGAGCGCGACGCGATTGGCCGTGGCGCCGGCTTGAATGCCCTGGGGATGGCCGATGGTGCCGCCGCCGAACTGCAGCACCACATCCTCCCCGAGATAGCTGATGAGCTGATGCATCTGACCGGCGTGAATTCCGCCCGAGGCCACTGGCATCACCTTGCGCAATCCCGCCCAGTCCTGATCGAAGAACAGGCCGTGCGCGAGGTTCGACTTGGTAAAGTCATCCCGGCAGACCGAATATATGCCCTGGATCACGTTCGGATCGCCCTCCAGCTTGCCGACGACCGTGCCCGCGTGGATATGATCGACCCCGGCCATGCGCATCCACTTGGCGATGACGCGAAACGAGACGCCGTGAGTTTTCTGCCGGGTGTAGGTTCCGTGTCCCGCGCGGTGCAAGTGCAGGATCATGTCGTTGCGCCGCGCCCACTTCGCCATGGACTGGATGGCCGTGTAGCCGATGACCAGATCGATCATCACGATGCACGAGCCGAGCTCCTTGGCGAAGTCCGCGCGCTCGTACATGTCCTCCATGGTGGCCGCCGTCACGTTCAGGTAGTGGCCCTTGACCTCGCCCGTGGCGGCGGATGCTTTGTTGACCGCCTCCATGCAGTACAGATACCGGTCGCGCCAATGCATGAACGGCTGTGAATTGATGTTCTCGTCGTCCTTGACGAAGTCGAGTCCGCCTTTGAGGGCCTCGTAGACGACGCGGCCGTAGTTCTTCGAGGAAAGTCCGAGCTTGGGCTTGGTGGTGGCGCCGAGCAGCGGTCGCCCGAACTTATCGAGCCTCTCGCGCTCGACCACGATCCCGGTCGGCGGCCCTTGGAAGGTCTTCAGATACGCGACGGGGATCCGCATGTCCTCGAGTCGCAACGCCTTCAGCGGCTTGAACCCGAAGACGTTGCCGATGATGGACGCGGTGAGATTGGCGATCGAGCCTTCCTCGAACAGTGCGAGGTCGTAGGCGATGTAGCTGAAATACTGACCCGGCGCGCCCGGCACCGGCTCGACCCGGTAAGCCTTCGCGCGGTAGAGCTCGCAGGCGGTCAACCGGTCGGTCCAGACCACCGTCCAGGTCGCGGTCGACGATTCCCCGGCGACCGCGGCGGCGGCCTCGATGGGGTCCACGCCATCCTGCGGGGAGATGCGGAACAGCGCCAGGATGTCGGTGTCCTTCGGCGAGTAATCCGGATCCCAGTACCCCATCTGGCGATACTTGAGGACTCCCGCGCTGTAGCGCTTTTTGGCGTCTCTGATGCTGGTGCCGTCGGCTGATTGTTCGATCGCTGTCGCCATCTGATATCCCCGCTGGTTTCGAAGGCAGGAATGTAAGTGGCATCTATCATTCAGGTATAGTCAGTTATTGTTATCTCAACGTTAAGCATTACTTAACTATGAAAAACGCGACCCTCCGCCAGCTGCGCGTTTTCGCCTCGGTCGCGCGGCATTTGAGTTTCGTCCGGGCGGCCGAGGAGCTGAATATCAGCGCGCCGGCTGTTTCCATGCAGATAAAGGAGCTCGAAACCGAGGTGGGAGTGCCGTTGTTTGACCGCACCAGCCGTCAGGTTTCGCTCTCGATGGCGGGGGAATACATGCTGGCGCATACCCGACGCGTGCTCAACGCGATGCGCGATGCCGAGGATTTGGTGGCGCGCTTTCGGGGCCTGAAGACCGGACCACTCGATGTGGTGATGGTCAGTACCGCGAATTATTTCTTGCCGCGCATGCTTGCGCAGTTTCGGCGAGAACACCCGGGCATCGAGATTCGACTGCGCGTCGCCAACAACCGCGAGGAGATCGTGAGCCTCATGCAGCAAGGCGACATCGAACTCGCCATCATGGGCCGGCCCCCCCAGGGCTGGCCTACCCGTGCTGAGCCGTTCGCCCGGCATCCGCACGTGCTCGTCACGTCGATCGATCATCCGTTTGCGCGCATGGAAATGGTACCGGCGCACGCGCTTCAGGACGAGGGCTTCATCGTCCGGGAGCCCGGATCAGGCACGCGCACCGCCCTCGATGAATACATGCGCGCCTATCAGATGACGCCGCGAGTGGCCATGCAGATGTCCAGCAATGAGGCAATCAAGCAAGCGGTCATGGCCGGAATGGGCATATCGCTGCTGTCGCTGCATTGCTTGGGACTTGAGCTCACTTACCGCCTGATCGCCGTTCCCGAGACCGAAGGGCTGCCGGTCATGCGCCGGTGGCACGTGGTCAATAACTTGGCAAAGACACTTTCGCCCGCCGCTGAGGCATTTCGATACTTCGTTCTGGAGCAAGGAGAGGCTTTCTTCGCCACCTATTTGCCGGCATGAGGATCATGTCGCATCCGGCGGGTCGCCGGCCTCGAATAACCTCTCGAGGAAATCAGGAGTATCGAGCATGCCGGGTGGTGTGGAAGCAAATCGCGCGCAAGTTGGCGGCGCACGTCCGTGCAGCGGTCGTTGCGAACGACGTGCCTTTTACCCTCCGGCCTTCCTACGCAATATCGCGACTCGTGGTCACGACCGACCCATGCGATCGGAAAGGGGTGCATGAACAAATTGCAGCGGATCGCCGTCGTCGGCGGCGGCATTGCCGGATTGGCGAGCGCGTGGTTGCTCGGCAAGCGCCATCGGGTAACGTTGTTCGAGGCCAACGACCATCTGGGCGGACACACCGATACGCATGAGGTGATGGTCGGCGGCCGCCGGCATCATGTCGACACCGGCTTCATCGTCTTCAATCCCGTACACTATCCACTCCTCACACGGCTCTTCGCCGAGCTCGGCGTGCGCTCGCAGCCGACCACCATGAGTCTGTCGGTGCATAACGAGGCGAGCGGCCTCGAGTACAACGCGACCTCCCTCTCGACGCTGTTCTGCCAGCGCCGCAATCTATTCTCGCCGCGTTTCATCGGGCTCGTTCGCGACATCTTGAGGTTCAATCGCGAGGCGCGCGAGCTGCTCGCGCTCGAGGAATCGGGCCCCACGCTGAGCGAGTACCTGCGTGCAAATCGCTACGGGAGCGCCTTTCGTGACGAGCATCTGGTGCCGATGACCTCGGCGCTGTGGTCCGCACCGCCGCTCGCGGCGCTCGACTTTCCGGCCAAATACTTGATCCAGTTCCTCGAGAACCACGAGATGCTGCAGGTGAACGGCCGCGCGCCCTGGCGCGTCGTGCAAGGCGGATCCGCGAGATACGTCGAGGCGCTGTGCGAGCGCTGGAACGTCAATGTGCGCAGCGGCTCTGCGGTGAGCCGCGTGGAACGCACGGGTGCAGGCGTCGCAATCACGAGCGCATCCGGCACGGAGCACTTCGATCAGGTGGTTCTCGCCTGCCACAGCGATCAGGCGCTCAATCTGCTGAGCGACCCGTCCACGCGCGAGCGCGATATTCTGGGCGCGATCGGCTATCAGCCCAACCGCGTGATCTTGCACACCGATGCCTCCGTCATGCCGCGTCATCGGCGCGCCTGGGCGGCATGGAACGCCTTCATCCCGGCCGCTACGGCAAGCACCTGCACGGTGAGCTACTGGATGAATCTCTTGCAAGGCATCGACAGCACCGAGCCGCTGATCGTGAGCTTGAATCCGGTCCAGCCGATCGATCCCGCCAAGGTACTGCGCACGCTCGAGTATGCGCATCCGCAGTACACGCATGCGAGCGTCGCCGCACGGGCGCGCAAGGCGCAGATCCAAGGTGAGCGGCGCACCTGGTATGCAGGCGCCTACTGGGGTTGGGGATTTCACGAGGACGGAATGCGCAGCGCCGTGGACGTGGCGGCGCGCCTCGGCGCCCCCTGGATCGAGGCGTCGGCGCCGACGCCCGCGCCCGCGGCCTCGCGTGAGCTCGCCGCATGAATTTTCTGAGCGCGGTGTACGAGGGCGTGGTGCGGCATCGGCGGCATACCCCGCACCCGCATGCCTTTCGCTACCGCATCGCGCAGCTCTATCTCGATCTCGAGGAAGTCGACCGGGTGTTCGAGGGTCGCTGGCTCTGGTCGGTGGGACGGCGCAACGTCGCGGAGTTCAGGCGCAGCGACTATCTCGGCCCCCCGCATCGGCCGCTCGCCGATGCGGTGCGTGACTGCGTGGAGCAGGCCGGCGCGTCGCGGCCGCGTGGGCCCGTGCGGCTGCTGACGCATTTGCGTTACGGCGGCTACATCTTCAATCCGGTGAGCTTTTACTACTGCTTCGGGGCGGACGGCGGCACCCTCGAATACCTGGTCGCGGAGATCACGAACACGCCGTGGGACGAGCGGCATGCGTACGTGCTGCCGGTCGAGACGGCGGAGCGGCAGGCGGGCGCCTTTCGCTGGTCGTTCGATAAGTCTTTTCACGTGTCGCCCTTCATGCCCATGAATCGGCGCTATGGGTGGCGCGCGAGCGAGCCGGGCAAACACCTGCGGGTGCATATCGACGTGCTGGACCGCGGACGGCCCGAGTTCGATGCCACCCTGGTGCTCGAGCGCCGGCCGCTCGATGCCGCGAGCTTGCGGCGCGTGCTCTGGCGCTACCCGCTCATGACCACGCAGGTCATCGCCGGCATTCACTGGCAGGCGTTTCAGCTTTGGGCCAAGCGCAACCCCGTCTACACCCATCCGGGCGATGCGGCGGAGCTCAAGTGATGGACCACGAGAAAGCGATTGCGGCACCGTGCTTTTCACCGGCGGCAGCTTCGTTCGGCATGCTGGACCGGGCGCTGCGTGCCCGGCTGCTCGAGCGCCTGGGGGGCTTGAAGCGCGGCCAGCTCATCATCGAGGATGCCTTCGGACGGATCGCTCTCGGACGGTCGGCGGGGCATGATTCGGAGCCCGTGCTGGTGCGCGTCGAAGACCCTTCGCTTTATCGGGCGCTCGCCACGAACGGCAGCGTCGGCGCGGGTGAGGCCTACATTCGCGGGCATTGGCGCTGCGATGATCTCGTCGGCCTCATCCGGCTCCTGTTGAGGAACCGCGACCTGCTCGACGGGCTCGAAGGGGGCGCGGCCCGGCTCGGCGGTTGGCTGCTGCGGGCCTGGGCCGCACTCAAGCCGAACACCCGCCGCGGCAGCCGCGAGCACATCGCCGCGCACTATGATCTGGGCAACGAGTTCTTCAAGCTGTTTCTCTCCGACGATCTCATGTACTCCTCGGCGCTATGGGAGGGGGCGGACGATACGCTCGAGGCCGCATCGACACGCAAGCTCGACGCCGTCTGCCGATCGCTCGAGCTGAATTGCGACGATGAGCTCATCGAGATCGGCACGGGATGGGGAGGTTTGGCGCTGCACGCCGCTCGGCATTACGGCTGCCGCGTGACCACCACCACCATCTCGCGGGAGCAGCATGCACTCGCCTGCGAGCGGGTGGCTCGCGCGGGGCTCTCGGCGCGCATTCGGGTGCTGCTCGAGGACTACCGCGATCTGGAAGGCCGCTACGACAAGCTCGTGTCCATCGAGATGATCGAGGCGGTCGGCGCGAGGTATCTGCCGAGCTACTTCGCGAAGATCGGCACGCTCCTGAAGCCGGGCGGCCTTGCGCTCCTGCAGGCCATCACCATCGAGGATCATCGTTACGAGCGCGCGCTGCACGAGGTGGACTACATCAAGCGCCACGTGTTTCCCGGCGCATTCATCCCCTCGGTGAGCGCGATGATCGAAGCCAAGCGGCGCGTGACGGACCTCAACCTGACTCGCTTTCAGGATTTCGGCCTGTCCTACGCACGCACGCTGGAGGTCTGGCGCAAGCGCTTCCTCGCGCAGCGCGCCGAGGTGCGACGGCTCGGATTCGGCGATGCCTTCATCCGCCTGTGGGAGTTCTACCTCGCCTACTGCGAGGGCGGCTTTCGCGAGCGCTCGATCGGCGTCGCTCATCTCACGTTCGAGAAGGCGGCTCTGCCGGGATGAGGAACTGGGTCAATTTCCTGGCCTATCAGGCGGTGTGGTTCGCCGTCGTGGCGGGCGCCGCACACCATCGCGCCGCGCTCGGCGATGACCGCGGCCGCCGTGTTCGTGGTCGCGCAGCTTGGCCTGTCGCGAAATCGCGCGCTCGATGTGCGGCTCATGGCGGGCGCCGTGCTTTCGGGCCTTATCGTGGACGGGACGCTCGGTTACTTAGGGTGGCTTCGTTATGCCTCGCCGGCGCCGGCATTCCCACCGCACGGTGCGCCGCTGTGGATCTTGTGGCTGTGGGTTGTCGTTCTCGCTGACCCTGCCGCGCTCGCTCGCCTGGGTCACGCGCCGACCCTGGCTCGCGGGGCTTCTGGGTGCCGTGGGCGGTCCGCTCGCTTACTCGAGCGCGGCGCGCGGCTTCGGCGCGGTGGAATTCGCGGCGCCCGCGGCGCGCTGCTGCGCGGCTGCTCGCGCTTGGCTGGGGCACGGCGATGCCGTTTCTCTGTTATCTCTCGCAGCGCGACGGCGCTGCCGGCTCCGGCCTTGATCGAGGTGAGAAGTTGAGTCCCTGGGCCGCGATCGGGTGGTTATGGGCAGGGGCCGCACTCGCCATGGCGGCGGGATGGTGGTGGCAGCTGGGCCGCGAGAACGCCGGCATCGTCGATGTGATCTGGACGGCGGGCATCGGCGCATCCGCCGTCTGGTACGCGGCGGTGCTCGACGGCGCGCCACTGCCGCGAGTCCTTCTGGGCGCGCTCGGCGGACTGTGGAGCGTGAGGCTCGCGACGCATCTCGCGCCGCGCGTGCTGCGCGGCCCGGAGGACGGACGTTACCGGCAGCTGCGCCGCGCACTGGCGGGGCTCGCAGGCAAAGATGTTCGGCATGTTTCAGCTCCAGGCGCTGCTCATCGTGCTGTTCTCGGTGCCCTTTCTCGCCGTCGCGCGCAATACGCGCGACGCGCTCTCCCCCTGGATGCTCTTGGGCGTCGCGGTGTGGCTTGGAGAGCGTCGCCGGTGAGTGGGTCGCGGATCATCAGCTCGCGCGCTTCCGCAACGATCCGAAGAATCGCGGCCGAACGTGCCGCCAGGGTCTGTGGCGCTATTCACGGCACCCGAATTATTTTTTTGAATGGCTGCACTGGTTCGCCTACGTGGCGCTCGCCGCGGGGAGTCCGCTGTTCTGGCTGAGCCTCACGGGACCGGTGGTCATGTACGGATTCCTGCGCTGGATCAGCGGCATTCCGTTCACCGAGGCGCAGGCGCTTCGCACCCGCGGCGAGGACTATCGCCGCTATCAGGCGGAGACCCCGCTGCTCTTTCCCTGGTTTCCAAAGGAGCACGTCCGTTGAACAGCGTCAATCCGCTCTCGCTCGCGAGCCCGCCAGCCTGCGAGCGCGAGTCCGGGCGTCCTCGGCTGGGCGGAGCGCGGCTGGCTGCCCGACGCCTTGATCCGTCATGGCATCCGCCGGCTCTGCGCATCGCGCCTCTCGGAGGAGTCTGCCGGCGGCATCGAGGCACAGTCGGCGCGGTTCGAGGAGCGTCTCGCACTCCTGAATCGCAGTCCGGTCGCCATCCACCCGGAGGCCGCCAACGCGCAGCACTACGAGTTGCCGCCGGCGTTTTTCGAACTATGCCTCGGGAGGCGCCTCAAGTACTCGTGCGCCTATTATCCGCGCGGCGACGAGACGCTCGATGAGGCGGAGGAGGCGATGCTCGAGCTGTATGCCGAGCGCGCCGAGCTGAAGGACGGACAGCGCATTCTCGAGCTCGGCTGCGGCTGGGGCTCTTTGACGTTGTGGATGGCCGAGCGATTCCCGCACGCCCGCATCACGGCGGTCTCGAACTCGAGGCCTCAGCGCGAATTCATCGAGGCGCGCTGCGCGAGCCGCGGGCTCACGAACGTCGCGGTGCGAACCGCCGATGTGAACCGTCTCGATCTCGCCGCGAACGCTTACGACCGCTGCGTGTCGGTCGAGATGTTCGAGCACGTTCGCAACTACCGCGCCTTGCTCCGGCGCATCGCCCACAGTCTCTCGCCCGGCGGTAAGCTGTTCGTGCATATCTTCGCGCATCGCACGCTCATGTATCCATTCGACATCCACGGCAAGGATGACTGGATGGGCCGGTTCTTCTTCACCGGCGGCCTCATGCCCTCGGCCGATACGCTGCTGCGCTTTCAAGAAGACCTCGAGGTCGAGGCCCGCTGGCTGCTCGACGGAACCCACTACCGGCGCACCGCCGAGCACTGGCTCGAGAACCACGATGCGCATCGCGGCGCCGTCATCGCCGCTCTGAAGCAGGCGTACGGTCCGGCGGCGGCAGTTTGGAATCAGCGCTGGCGGATGTTCTGGATGGCGTGCGCCGAGCTCTTTGGCTACGCGAACGGCGGGGAGTGGCTTGTCGCTCACTACCGCTTCGCGCGGCGGCCATGAGGAGCCGAGTTGCGCGGCGCGGTGGGGGTCTCTTCATTCTCGGAGTGTTCCTCTCGCTCGGCGCCGGCTGCGGCGGGGAGGCAGACATGATCCGCGTCCCGGTCGTGCCGTACGTCGATCTGCCGCGTTTCATGGGGGACTGGTACGTGATCGCCAGCATTCCCTCGTATCCGGAGCGTGATGCGTACGATGCGGTCGAGTCCTATGCGCTGAAGTCCGACGGGCGGATTCAGACGACCTTTCGTTACCGCAACGGAAGCTTCGATGCTCCGCTCAAGACCATGCGACCCATAGGGACGGTCGTGCCGAATACGGGCAATGCGGTCTGGGGCATGCAGTTCATCTGGCCGATCAAGGCCGAATACGTGATCTCGTATTTGAGTGCGGACTACCGCGAGACCGTCATTGCGCGCAGCAAGCGCGACTACGCCTGGATCATGGCGCGCACGCCGCAGATCCCGGATGCCGCCTATGCCGCCGATGTCGAGCGGCTGAAGGCCATGGGATACGACACGGCGAAGCTGCGCCGCGTCCCGCAACGCCCGGAGTCGCCGGCGAGCCCAGCGCGCCCGTAAGCGGGCGCCCTCGCTGGGCGCTGCAGCAAGCGCCACCGCGACGGGACACGCGCCGATCCGGTGCAGGCGCGATCGGCGATGGGGCGAGCTTGGTGCGTGCGCGGCGGATTCGAATGACCACGCACGTAATCAGCGCGCAACATGAGTTTGAAATCATACGCATTCTTGGAGTCAGGACCAACCGGGCGTGGGCTGGCACGGAGCTTGCTTCGAATGTCATAGGCTTCACAGCGAAAGGAGGCGCCATGAGTAGTTTGCATACGTACGACGCTGGACGTGTCATGGTGCGGCCCTATCGAGCGAACTCGCCGCGGGCCGAAACGCTGCCGGCGCCGGCCGGCTTGCTCGCGCTGAATGAGCGGGTTGCGGCGCCTGCGCATGCCGCCGACGAATCGCCCATGATCACGGCGCTTTACGAGGCGCATCTGTGCATGGAGGAAATGCGCTCGGTCTTTGCCGATCTGCGCGGCGATGAGCGGGCCTAGGAAGGAGCCCGATCGACTCGGAGCGGTTACGCGCTCAAGTGGATCGTTTGAGCAAGGACCATCCGGATTCGATGTGCTTGCGCATCGCCAGCATGGCCGCCGACACTTCGCCGTCGGCGAGCGCGCGCAGAATCTCATCGTGCTCGCCGGCGGCATCCTTGCCGCGGCCCTCCACCGCGTTGATCAAGTCGAAGGGATATCGCGCCCATAGAATCTGCACGAAATGCAGCGTCTGAGGCATGCCGGCGATGCTGTACAGGCGCCGGTGAAAGCGGTAGTTGATGCCGCGGGCGGCAGCCCGGTCGCCCGTTTCGAAGGCCTGCTCGAATTCATGGGCAAGCGCGCGTAACTCCACCAGATCCTGGGCCGTGACTTTGTCGGCCGTGCCGCGCAACAGCCGCGATTCGAGCATCAGCCGCAGCTCGAGCACTTCTTCGGAGGCCGATGCATCGAAGGGAACGACGCAGGCGCCGCGATAGGAGTTGCCGCTGACGTAGCCTTCGGCTTCAAGGATCTTGAGGGCTTCGCGCACGGGTGTGATGCTGAGCTGGAGCCGCTCCGCAATCTCCGCCTGCTTGAGCCGCGAGCCGCGCGGAAACATCCCGGAAATGATGCCCTCGCGCAGATAGTCGGCGACCTGTTCTTCCTTGGTTCGGAAATCCATTTGCGGCAGGGCGTCGCCCGTTGCCGGGTCCGGAGGAGTGTGAGCGGTGGGCATGCGAGTGCTCAATCGAAGACAACGTCGGCGGACGTCGTGGTCTTGCAGAAGCGCGTCAACAACTTGCTGGCGCTCTCATGCTCTTCGGCCGATAGGGCGCAACAGCAATCCTCCAGCAGCACCATCTCATAATCGCGGTCATGACCCTCGCGCACGGCCGCCTGCACCACGGCGTTGGTCGAGATTCCGGAGCAGTAGATGCGCCGCACGCCATGGGTGCGCAGAATCAGCTCGAGGCTGGTGCCGTGAAAGGGACTTACGCGATGCTTCACGATATCGAAGTCGCCGGGCCGCTGGCCGAGATCGGGATGTATCTCGGTGCCCCACGATCCCAGCTTGAAAATTCCGTTCTTGCGGGCGCCGGAAAAGATCGGCGAGTTGGCGGGACATTCCCGATAGTCGGGCGAGAAGCCGACCCGGACGAAGCCAATGCCGAGGGCGGCCGCACGCGCCTTGTCGAGCGCCCGCCGCGTGTTCTCGATGATGCGGCGCGCGCGCACCTGCTCACCATAGGGCGCCTTGCCGTTGGGTCCGTCCGCATGGACCAGATCGTTTTCCATGTCGAGTACGAGATAGATGCTGTTGCTCACGATCGAGACCTCTCAGTTATGAAATCCGTTCGGCATGATCGCCGATTCACAAAATTATCTCGCGCCTCTCGAGGTCGGCGCGTTGCGCGGAGCTCAAGCCGAGGAGCTCGCCGAACACGTAGTCTTCGTCTTGACCCAACGCCGGGGTCAATCGCCGGATGCCCACCTGCGGCGTTTTGGAGAAGCGCGCCGGCGCGCCGACGGCAAGCCGTGGCGCAATGTCGGAGGCCGTCACTTCCGTCGTCGCGCCGCGCGCACGCAGATGCGCATCCCCGGCAATGTCCGCCATGCTCCATGAGACATGCGCGCACACGCCGGCCCGCTGCAGCCGCTCCGCGAGGGCATCCGCACTCTGGGTGCGCAGCCATTGCCTCAGGAGGGCATCGAGCTCACCGCCATGCCGCAGCCGGGCATCCGCCGTCGCAAAGCGTGGATCGCACGACGCGGCAGGCTGTTCCAACTCGCGGGCGAGCGCCCGCCATTCCTGATCGCTGCGTACGGCGAGCGTCAGCCACCGATCCGCTTCCCGGGTGGGATAGACACCGTGCGGCGCCATGGCCAGGTGACGGTTTCCCGGGCGCACGGGCGTAATCCCGACGCTCGCTTGCACGAGGGCATCGCCGATCATCGCGGAGGCCACTTCGCGCGCCGCCAGATCGATATGCTGGGCGCTGCCCGTGCGGCGGCGCTGATGCAGAGCCGCCATCGTGGCGACGGCCGCATGCAATCCCGCGGAATGATCCATGACGTGGCGCATTTCCACGGGCGGACCATCGGCATATCCGCTCATCCAGCCGAGCCCGCCCCAGGCACCGAACAGCGGCGCATAGCCGGCAAAGTGCGAATCCGGCCCGCTTTGGCCCGAGGAGGATAACGACAGCAAGATGATGTCCGGCTTGACCACCCGCAGCTCCTCGAAGCCGAGGCCCAGCCGCTTCATGACGCCCGCTCGAAAGCTCTCGGCGGTCACGTCCGAGATCGCAACCAAGCGCTTGGCGAGCGCCACGGCCTCGGGCTGCTTCAGATTGAGCCGCACCGACAACTTGTTCACCGACACCTGGTCGAAGGTCGCCGCCGTCATCCGTCCATAGACCGCGTGGGGTTTGCGGAACGCATCGGGCCGTGTCTTGCTTTCGATCTTGATGCACTCCGCGCCGAATTGCGACAGAAGCTGCGTGCAGAAAGGCCCGGCTGCATGAATGGTGAAATCGGCGATTCGCACCCCGCCGAGCGGCGCCTTCATGTGGCTCATTCCGCGGGCTCCCGCCGCTCGCCGAGTGCGGGTACGCGCTGGCTGGCCTGCAACGGCGTACAGCGGAATTGGAACGGCGCCACGAGCACCTCGGCCTGCGAGCCCCCCTCGAGCGTGAGCGGCGCGAAGAGCCCGCGCGATCGTTCGTGCTCGCCGTGGATCACCTCGGCCGGCGTACGATACTTCGCCGCCGGTACACCCAACGTTTGAGCCCACTGCACGATGTCATCGACCGGGTGGCGGCTCATCCACTCCCGAAGATGACGGTTGATCTCCTCGCCGCGCCGGCTGCGCTCCAGAGGATCGCGCAGCGCCTCATCCTGCGCCCAGGCCGGATGACCCAGCAGCTCCACCAACGCACTCCACTGCCGATCTTCCAAGGTGAGGAGCTCGACGAAGCCGCCTTGCGCTTCGAATACCCCTCCGTACCGGAAGCGCCGCGTGCTGCGGTGCTCGAGCGAGCCATCACCGAGCCGCTGCAACGCGAATGCGCCGACCGAGAGCGCCGCATCCTGCACCGAGACATCGACGTACTGGCCCCCGACTTCGGGCACCGCCCACCACGCCGACAGCGCCGCGAAGGCCGCCATGGAGCCGCCTTGGTACTCGCTGAAATGGCCGTAGATCATCAGCGGCGGCCGGTCCGGAAACAGCTCGTAGGAGAGCCCGTTGGGCAGCAGGTATCCCTCGCCGCTCGCGTGCAGCAGGTTCACTTCCTCGCCATCCCAGTCCGCTTTGGGACCGCTCGCGCCAAAGGGCAGCACGCTCGCATAGACGAGCTGTGGAAATTGCCGCGTGATCAGCCTCGGGGATGAGGTTGCGTTCCGCCCGCCGGCGCACCGGTGTGTCATCGATCAGAATGTCGGCGCCCGCGAGCTCGCGCGCCAGCGCCCGCTGACCCTCCGGGGCGCGCAGGTCGCACACCATGCTGCCTTTGCCCGAGGCCAAGTAGGCAAAGAGCGCGCTCTGATCCGTTCCATCGAGCAGCGGCGGCGCGGATCGCAGCGGCGAGCCCTCCGGCGGCTCGACCATGACCACCGTCGCTCCCATCGCGGCGAGCAGACGCCCGGCGTAGGCCGCCGCGACGGTTCGCGAGTGCTCGAGGACGCGGCAACCTGCCAAGGGTAATGCGCCGTCCTGCAAGGGGTCCTCGGACATGCGTCGGGCTGACAGCGGCGGCCAGTGGTATCAGCGAATCAGAGGCAGCTCGAGATCGACGCTCGAGCCGTCGATAAAGGCCGGCAGCGTGACGTCGCGCGAGGGCAGGGCCACCGTTGCGAGACCGGGCGTGGTGACCTCGCCGCGCTGGTTTTCCGCGGCGATCTCGATGTCGACCAGCGCCGCCTTGTCCTTGACGTACTTGCGCACCACCTTGGCTTTGCAGAACGTGGTGTCGCCCACGATGTTGAAACGACGCATTTCGGTGCGCACGCGTTTGAGGAAACCCGCATCGCCCATCCAGTTGGTGATCAGGCTGCACATCCAGGACGAGCGCTGCGGCCCGTAGTCATACGTGCCGGGTACGCCCACTTCCTTCGCGACGGACTCGCGATGATGGCCGATCCCGGTGTACTCGACTCCGCCGCCCGCCTCCGGGTTGCGGAAGAAGTGACCCGGGTGCTTCACCGCGGCCTGCAGCACCACGCCATGGGTATGCCCGCGACCGCAGCCCACGAGAAATCCCATCGTATCCATCAGCGAAAGCGGCCCGCGGGCGATGGTCGGCAGCTCCTCGCCTTCGACGACGTCCTCCCAGTAGCGCACGTTGGCGCCGCGAACGTGCTTGACCTCATCGAGCACCATCTGATCGATGCGGTCGCGAACCTCGTCCGTATATTCGTGCTGCTCGATGTCCTTGTACTTGCCCGCATCGCGCGCCGCCTTGCGCTCGTGGCGGGTGCACGTGCCGAGCGCGCGGGCGATGAGCTCGCTGCGCTGGTTGTAGTAGCACGCTTCGACGTATTGCATCACCAGGCGTCCGGAGAACTTGCTGTGCTTCTCCTGCACACCGACGACCCGCTCGATGGCGGTGATGCGATCCCCCGGCCGCACGTGCCGGAACAGCTCCCAATCGTTGCCGGCGTAAAAGCCGTGCACACCGGGCAGGCCCCAGCGGGTGCGTCCGAGCCAGCCAAACGCCATGGGAAACATGGGGTGCGCGAGCAGCGTCCCGTAACGAGTCGAGGCGCCGTAGCCGACGTCGCGATACAGGGGATTGAGGTCGCCGATGCCGTTGCACCAATTGCGCAGGGTGTCGGGGGTGGCATCCTGAAGGTAAGGGCCTTCCGGGCGAAGCTGCAGGCCGATCATCGCCTTTGCGTCGGCGATGGCTTTGTCCGTAATGCGCCCCTCGGCCGGCGCCGAACCGACTTCTGAGGAATTGGCTGTGGTGCTCAAGGTGCTCTCCTGTCGAATAATGCGTGTTTTTGAGGATCCGAATGCGTCGACGGTGACTAGTCTCGTTTGAGGTGGGGCCACAGGCGCGCCACCACTTCCCGTTGCCGTCCGTACGCATAACAACTGTCGATCTTGGTCAGATGCGCCTCGTTCCCCGGTTCGCTCATGCGCGCGAGCCGTCGGGGTGCGAGGCCTTGATACGCCGTGGTCGCCATCGGACCGAGCATCTCCATGATGTGCGTGCAGGAGGCGGCGCCGCCCAGCAGCTCCCGCACCCGCTTGTTCCAACCGGCGCCGATGCGCAACCCTTTGAGCGGCGCGAGCGTATTCGCCGCTCCGCGGCAAACCTCGAAGGGTGATGCGCTCAGCGTCGCGCTCGCATCGTGCACCAGCAAGCTCTCATCGAGGACCAGTCGCACCGAAATGTCATGCAAGGGCGTGCCGGGCGGGGCATCGCTATCCTGGAGCAGCCGGCGAAATGGATGCGTCTTGCGGTCGAGCAGCCGTCCTTCGACTTCGAACAGTCCGTCGGAGCGCTCGAAGAAACGCAGGTCCAATTGACGATGATGGAGCTCTTTTCGCTCAACGCCGTCGGTCATGGTCACCTGCGTCACGCTTGTCGCCGCACCGCAGCCCACGCAAAACGTGTCGGGTGCGGCCTCCGCGGCGGCGCCCGAACGGAGCAGTGCCTGGTATTCATCTCGATCCACGCCGGCGGACTCGAGCACGGCTGGCCGTGTGCTCGCCCAGATGGGGCGGGGGTCGCGTCGGCGAGTCCTCGCCCGTCTGCACGCGCGGGAATTCGGGCACGGCGAACTCGAGACCGCGAAAATGCACGCTGCGCAACTTGCCCGGCGCGCGCGCCTGGGGCGCATCGAGCACGCGCTCGAGCGGCAATACTTCGGTAAAGCCGACGCCCGCTGCTTTGAGGCGCGCGGCGACGGCCTCGAACGGCTGCGCCGCGACGGCGCTTTTGACGAGGCTTTCGACTCGTCTCGCGCGCCTTCTTTCGCTGGCGCAATGTCGCGAGCGACTCATCGTTCGGAAGCGACAGGGCTTGGCAGAACTTCAGCCAGTGCGTGTCGTTGAGCATGAGCAAGTAGATCCAACGCTCGTCCGAAGTCTGATACGCGCCGTAGCCGGGCATGCTGAACTCACCGTGCGGCTCGCGTTCGGGCTTCCCCAGGAGTTGGGTTTTCAGCTGCACCCCGACCAAGTCTCGCGAGGCGACGTGCAGTCCCGTCTCGTAGAGCCCCACTTCAACCGGCTCCGCCTCCGCCTCGTCGCCTTGCGCCAGTTGCAGCATCGAAGCGAGCGTGCCGATGACGGCGTAGGCGCCGGCGAATTGATCGTGATAGGAAGGACCCAATCGGCTCGGTCGTCCGCCGACCCGGTTGGCCTCCATGACGCCGGTCGAGGCCTCCGCCACCGGATTCGAGGCGAGCTCGTCCTCCAGCGGGCCGGGGCCATAGCCGCGAATGTGGCAGTAGATGAGGCGAGGGTTCGCCGCCGCGCAATCCCGGCGCGTGAGCTTGAGCTTGCGGGCCGCTTTGGGCGAGAGGTTGTGCACGAGCGCATCGGCCGTCTTCAGTAATTTGCAGAATGCGGCATGTCCCTCCGGTTTCGATAAATCGATGCAGACGCTCTTCTTGCCATGGCTATACGCGATGAACGTGCCGCTCGGACCGCCGCGAACTAGACTTCGGGTCGGGTCGCCGGAGGGGGGCTCCACTTTGATGACCTCGGCGCCCAGTTGGGAAAAGATGTGGGCCGCGAAGGGGGCGGCGAGCATGGTGCCGAGTTCGATGATTCGGCGGCCGGCGAGGGCGGGGCGGTGCATGGGCGGTCCCGGAAGGCATGACTTGATATAGAATGCATTGTATATTATCTGAAGGGCGCGGTCGAGCGGCACGGCGCCTAGCCGGCGGCCGCGCCGGCCATCGTCGAGGTCGCAACGTGATGGGACTGACCGGGGAGCGTGACAGTGGGGTATGAGGCTTGGATCGGTCGCGAGGAGGAAACGACGGCGCAGATACTCCCGTCGGTCATGACGGCGATGGCCGCCACCCTCGATCTCGATCGGGCGCCCCAACCCGGGGAAGCGCTGCCTCCCGGCTGGCAATGGCTGTTCTTCAATCCGGTGGTGCGCCGGAACGGGCTGGACGTCGACGGCCATCCGCGACGGGGTGGCTTTCTGCCGCCCATCGACTTGGCGCGCCGGATGTGGGCCGGGAAGCCGGATTCGCTATCTTGCGCCGCTCGCGGTCGATGCGTCGGCGACTGCGACGCAGCCGGATCCTCAACATCGAGAACAAGTCGGGCAAGCGCGGCGCTCTCACGTTCGTAACCGTTCAACACACCATCAGCTCGAGCGGCACGCCTTGCATCTGCGAAGAGCAGGACATCGTCTACCGCGAGGCCGCGCCGCCGGGTGCACCCGCCGCCGCCACACCGCCGCGCTACGAGGGCGTCGCCCAATGGAGCCGCAGCGTCGAGCCCGACACGCCTCTTCTGTTTCGCTATTCGGCGTTGACCTTCAACGGCCACCGCATCCACTACGATCAGCATTACGCCCGCAGCGTCGAGGGATATCCGGACTTGGTGGTACACGGCCCGCTCCTGGCGACGCTCCTTCAGCAGTTTGCCGTGGAGCAGGGCGGCGGCCGTCCGCTCGCGCGCTTCGATTTCCGCGGCATGAGTCCGGTGTTCGTCGGGCGTGCCTTTCAGCTCGAAGGCCGGTGCGACGAGGACGGCACGCTCGCGCTGTGGGTGCGGGGACCCGATGGCGAATTGGCGATGTCGGCGAGTGCCGTGTTCGGTGAGCGCCCGCAATGAATCGGGACCCTTCACGCTTTAGGAGAACGACGACATGGCGAAGCATCTGAGCGGCCCTCCCAGTCTCACGGGTCAGGTGGCGCTGATCACCGGAGGCGCCGGCGGGATGGGCCGCGCGATCGCCACGGTGTTCAAAGGCGCGGGCGCTCGCGTCGTGGCCACCGATATTCGCGAGCACGAGGACTTGGGGGCCGGCATCGACTATCGCCGTTACGATGTCACCTCGCGTGTTCATACGGACGCGGTCATCGACGCCGTCCTCGCCGATCACGGCAAGATCGACATTCTGGTGCTCTGCGCCGGAGTCATCGCCCGCACACCATTGGCGCAGAGCACGGACGAGGAATGGAACTCGATGCTGTCGGTCAACGTGCTTGGCGTCGTGAACCCGGCCCGCAAGCTATTTCCGCTGATGTGCGAGCGCGGCTTCGGCAAGATTCTGGCCTGCGGCTCGCATCGCCGCCAAGAACGGCGGTGTCGCGTCCGGTCCCGCCTACGTCGCGTCCAAGGCGGCCGTGCATGGCATGATGCGCTGGATCGCCAAGGCCGGCGCCCCGCACGGCGTGTACGCCAATACGCTGGCGCCGGGTCCGGTGGAGACTGCGATGTGGGCCAGCGTCACGAGCAATCAGGCGCCCGCCGCGAACGCGACGGTACCGCTCGGCCGCTACGGTACCGCCGAGGACATCGCGCAAGCGGCATTGTTCCTGTGTTCCGCCGCGTCGAACTGGATCACCGGCACCTCGCTGGATATCAGCGGCGGCATGTGGATGGATTAGAAACAGCGGAGCCGATCCATGTCAGAGAAAGAGCTCGCCATCGGTTTCGTCGGCTTGGGTGTCATGGGCGGACCGATGTGCCGCAACATCGCACTGAAGCATCCCGGCGAGGTCCTCGCCTTCGACATGAACGCGACCGCGTTCGCCGCGCTCGATGGCACCAAGGCGCGCCGCGGTCAGACGCTTGCGGAAATTGCCGGGCAGGCCGACGTCGTATTCCTGTCGCTTCCGGGCGGGGAGCAGGTCGAGCAAGTCTGTCTGGGATCGCCGGGGCTCGCGAGCGGGTCGCGGCGGCCTTCGATCATCGTGGATCTCAGCACGACCCCCGTGGCCGTCGCGCGCAAGGTGGCGGAGCAGCTCTCATCGAACGGCATCGCGTTCGCCGACGCGCCCGTCGCTCGCACCCGCGAAGCGGCGCAGCGCGGTGAGCTCAGCATCATGGTCGGCGCGGATGCGGATCTGTACGCCCGCATCGAGCCGCTGCTGCGCTATATGGGCACCGACATCACCCACTGCGGCGGGGTGGGTTGCGGGCAAGTCACCAAGCTCATCAACAACGCGCTGGTGTTCGAGAACACGGTCGCGATTGCCGAAATGATGGTGGTGGCAGAGCGCGCCGGCGTCGCGCCGGCCGTTCTGCTCGATGCGGTATCGAAGGGCTCGGGCGACAGCTTCGCGCTGCGCAACCATGCCCGCAAAAGCATGTTGCCGAGACAGTTTCCGGAGAAATCATTTCCGCCCGAGTACGTGCTCAAGGACATCGGCTACGTGCTCGAGCTGGCGGAGCAGGTCGGTGTCGCCGCGCGCATGACGCAGCTGGCGCAGCGCTATTACTCGGCCACCGCCAGCAATGGCTGGTCGGGGCGCTACTACCCTGCCGTGATCGAGGTCGTTGACCGCAACATCGACCTGCCGCCGGGTGACCTACCAGGAGAAGACCGATGCTGAAGCTTCAAGGTGCCGTCGTCGCGAGCGGGCTCGGATTTCCGGAAGGCCCGGTGGCATTGCCCGACGGCAGCGTGCTTTTGGTCGAGATCGCAGCCGGTCGACTGACGCGCGTGCTGCCGAACGGCGAGGTCAAAGCCCTCGCGCAGGTCGGCGGTGGGCCGAACGGCGCCGCCATTGGTCCCGATGGACACTGCTATGTCTGCAACAACGGCGGATTCAGCTGGCGCACGGATGAGGGCTTCACGCGGCCGACCGGCGAGGCGCCCGATTACCAGGGCGGATACATCCAGCGCGTCGACTTGACGAGCGGCAAGGTCGAGACGCTCTACACCCACTGCGATCGGCTGCCGTTGCATGGTCCGAACGACATCGTCTTCGATGCTCACGGCGGCTTCTGGTTTACCGACTTCGGCAAGAAGCTTGCGGACCGGATGATGATGGGCGGCGTGTACTACGCACGCACCGACGGTTCGTTCATTCGCCGTGCGGCATTCCCGTTCCTCACGCCCAACGGAATCGGCTTATCGCCCGACGGCGGCACCCTCTACGTCGCCGAGACCGAGACGAGCCGTTTATGGTCCTATCCCGTCACTGCGCCGGGAGAGTTGACGCTGCAGCCGTTCCCGTCGCCGAACGGCGGCCAGCTGGTGCACGGCTTGCCGGGCTATCAACGCTTCGATTCATTGGCGGTCGAGGAGGGGGGCAACATCACGGTCGCGACGCTGGTGCGCGGCGGCATCAGCGTGTTCTCGCCGCATGGCGAGCTACTCGAGTTCCACGAGGCGCCGGAAGGGTACTGCACCAATATCTGCTTCGGCGGCGCCGATATGCGAACGGCCTACATCACGCTGTCGGGCTATGGCCAGCTCTTCGCGGCGCGCTGGCCGAGGCCCGGTCTGCGCCTTCACTCAAGGCCGGCCGCATGAGCCGCGTCAAGCACATATGCACGCCGGGTGATTATCCGGCGACTGCGGACGCGGCGACGAAGGATGATCTCAACGCGTTCTTCGCGGAGCTCTTTCCCGGCTCGGACACACCGCGCATCGACACCGCGCATGCGGGCTTTGCGATCGCCGCTCAGAGCCCAAGGCTTGCGCTCCATATGCTGAGGATGACCCGTTATATTGCGCTCGAGATGCCGTGGTCCAAGCGGCGGGACCTGATGGAGCTCGTGGTGCAAACGGTGAATCTTCATTTTCGCTGCGAGTCTTCCCATGAAGCCCGTGCGGCGAATGCAAAGGCCAGTGGGATCAGCGCGGAGCTGCTCGCCGCCCTGCCTTACTGGCGAACCACGTCCTTGTTCGATGATGAGCAGCGGCTCGTGATCGAGTATGCCGAGGCCGTCACCGCCGGCGAGGTGCCGAAGATGCTCTTCTCACGCGTGGTGGAACGGTACGGCGAGAAGGGTGCCGTCGAGTTCACGGCCGCGGTGGCGTGGTGGTCGTTCTGGGCCATGATGCTGAATGCGGCCGGCAGACCCTGATTTACTTCGGGCTAACTCCCAATGATCGTGGCGACCGCAGGCCATGTCGATCACGGCAAGACGACGCTCATCAAGGCGCTCACCGGCACGGACCCGACGCATCTTCCCGAAGAGCGCAAGCGCGGGATGACCATCGACCTCGGATTTGCCGGGATGGCCCTTCCCGGCGGTGCCTTCATCGGCTTCATCGACGTGCCGGGGCACGAGCGGTTCGTGCGCAATATGCTGGCGGGCATCACCGGCGTCGATCTCGCGCTCCTGGTCGTGGCGGCCGACGACGGGATCATGCCGCAGACGCGTGAGCACTTGGAAATACTCGACCTGCTGAAGGTCACCGAGGCGGCGGTCGCGCTCACGAAGATCGATCATGCCTCGGCCGCGCGGATTGCCGCGGTCCGAGCCTCGATCACCGAATTGCTCGCCTCCACGTCCATGGCGGGTGCGCCGATCTTTCCCGTCTCGGCCCCGGCTGATGAGGGAATCGCGGCGCTGCGCGAGCATCTCGTCGGCAAGGCCCCGCATGTGCGCCGGCAGCGACGCGGTGCGCTGCTGCGCATTCCGGTCGATCGATGCTTCGCCGTGGACGGAGCGGGTCTGGTCGCAACCGGCACCATCGCCTCGGGCACCGTCAGCGTCGGCGATCGCCTCGTCTTGGCGCCGGGCGGCAAAGAGCTTCGTGTGCGTGGACTGCACACGCATCGATGCGCCGTCAGGAGTTTGGGCGCGGGCGAGCGCTGTGCGCTCAATGTGGTGGCGGCCGACCTCGATCGCTCGCAGATCGGGCGTGGCAACTGGATCGTCGCGCCGCAGATCGCGGTCTCGACCGAGCGCCTCGACGCCCGGTTAACCCCGGCGGCGGGACGCGAGCGTGAAGCACGGTGCGCACATCCATTTTTTTCACGGTGCGGCGGGCGTCGGCGGCCGCGTGACAGTGCTGTCGGACGACGACGACCTGCCGTTGGTGCGCATCGCGCTCAACGAGCCCGTCCATGCGCTGGCACGCGATCTGTTCATTCTGCGCGATGCGGGCGGACAAAAGACGCTCGCCGGCGGCATCGTCGTCGATCCTTTCCCGCCGGTCCGTCGGGAGCCGCGGCAGGCGCGCGCGCTCACGTTGAGCGACGCTCGATCAGCCGGATGCCAAGTGCGCCTTGAGCAATGTGCTGGCGGTGGCTCCCGAGGGGGTCGAGCTCGACCGGTTTGCCCAGGCTTGGAACCTCGGGCCGGACCAGGCTGAAGCCGTGTGCGGCGGTGACGGCATCTCGATTTTCGATGGCCGGGGTTATGACACCGCACGCTGGCGGCAGGGTCAGGTGGCCGTGCTCGAGGAAGTGGCACGATTCCACGCCGCGCATCCCGACAGCTTCGGCCCTTCGGCTGCGCAGCTGTTGCGTGCGGATCTCGTGAAAGGCGGCCCGGGATTCCGTCGCGCGGCCCTCGAGAGCCTGATCCAAGCGAAGACGTTGGTGCGCGAAGGCGCTCAGATCCGTCGATCGAGCCACTCCATCGAGCTGTCGCTTTCCGAAAAGGCGCTGTGGAGAAAAATTGCGCCGCTTCTCGGGCCGGATCGCCGGCCCATGACCGTGCATGATATCGCTGCGCAACAGCAGCTCGAATTGAAAGTCGTGCAACGCATCCTGCAGCGCGCGACGCGCGCAGGGCAGGTGGTGCGAATCGCGTCGGGCCGATTCCTGCATAAGTCCGCATTCCTGGACTTGGCCGCGAAGGCGGAGACGCTCGCCGCAAACTCCGACGGTGGCTTGTTCGCCGTGACCGCGTTTCGCGATCAATCCAACCTCGGCCGTGGCGTCTCGATCGAGCTCTTAGAGCACTTCGATCGGATCGGTTTCACGCAACGGGTCGGCGATCAGCGGCGCGTGCTCAAGGCGGCCGCGCATATCCTCGATGTGAATCGCTCCTAAGAGGCGCACGCCCCCCGGGGACGCTTGATGCGTTGCAGATCGTGGGGCTATGATCGATCCCTTCCCCAAGACAAGAGAGATCCCATGAATACGATCGAAGTGCTCGATCCGGCGGGCGCGATTCAGAAAGCCGCCGACCTGCAGCGCCAACCCGTGGGGCTCCTGCGCGGGCGCCGACTCGCGATTCTCGACAATTCGAAACCGAACTTTCAGCGGCTCGCGACGCTGGTCGCCGAGCGCCTGCGCGAGGAGTACTCGCTCGCGGACATTACCTATTACCGAAAGGAGAATCCGGCGGTCGGGGCCGGCGCGCCGCTGTTGGACGAGATTGCGCAGTCCGCCGACCTCGTTCTCACCGGTTCGGCCGACTGAGGATCGTGCACGTCGTGGAGTCTCCACGACCTCACTGAGCTCGAACGCCGCGGGGTGCCGACGGTGGCGCTGGCTTCGAGTGCCTTCTATCCCAAGGCGCTGCATGATGCGCGTTCGCTCGGATTGCCCTCGGCTCGAATCGCGGTATTCACGCACCCATTGGGCGGCTTGTCCGATCCGGAGGTCATCGAGCGCTCCGCCAAGCTTTATGAAGGTGTGCGTCAGCAGCTGACCCAGCCGGCGGCGCCATCTGCAGCGGTGCCGATGAGCGCGGTCTCCCGACTGCAGGCGCCCGCCGATCCGGCGCAGCTGCAAGCTTGGTTCTTCGAGCGGCGCTGGAGCGACGGATTTCCGGTCATCGCCCCGACACCCGAAGCCGTCGCCGCGATGGTCGAAGGCGCCGGACGCGCGGGTTCGGATCTCGTGGGGGTCGTGCCTCCGCGGCTCGGCGTCGCGACCGTGGAGCAGATCGCGGTCAACGCCGTGATGGCAGGATGCCGGCCGCAGCATATGCCCGTTCTGTTGACGGCCGTCGAGGCGATGCTCGAGCCGCGTTTCAATCTGGCATCGCTGCAAGCGACGACGCATCCGGTCGCGCCGCTGTTGATCGTGCACGGCCCCATTGCCGCGGAGCTGGGTATGAATGCGGGCGCCGGAACTTTCGGTCCCGGCTCGCTGGCCAACGCAGTGATCGGCCGCGCCATCCGATTGATCTTGTGGAATGTCGGCGGCGGCGTGGCGGGCGCCGCGGATCGCTCGACGCAGGGATCGCCGAGCAAGTATAGCTTCTGCATCGCCGAGAACCTCGAGGCCTCTCCCTGGGGATCGTTCGTCACGGACCGGGGGTTGCCCGAAGGATCGAATGCCGTGACGGTCTTCGGCGGTGAGCCGCCCCACAATGTGAATGATCATGAGCACGGTGATCCCGAGGGGATCCTGCGGGTGGCGGCCGATGTCGCCCGAACGCTCGGCAGCAACGTCTGGTTCATCGCCTGGCATGGCCATAAAGAGTTGATGCTCATCCTCGGGCCGGAGCACGCCGCAAGCATCGCCGAGTCAGGCTGGTCGCGACGGCAGGTGCGGGAGTATCTATTTCGCGCCATCAGCCGCCGGCGAGACGAGCTCGTGCGGGGCGGCATGTATGGAATGCGCGACTGGCCGCCCGAACTCAATGCTTTGGCCGCGGACGATCTCGTTCCGTTGGTGCCGAGCGCCGACGATATCTTGGTTCTGGTGGCGGGCGGGGCGGGCAAGCACTCGGCCGTCTTGCCGAGTTTCGGTGCGACGGTGTCGGTGACCCGGCCGATTCGATAGCGATCGGGCTATTTCTGGCTGAAGCGCGCCACCCGCTCCTTGTAATCGGGCGCGAAGCCGGGATGGCGGTCACGCTCATGCGCGAGACCTTCGGCGAGCGACATGCCGTCGGTCTCCCGCATCAGCCGCTTGGTCGCGATATTGGTGTGCCAGCTCATCGCCAGCACCTCGGCGGCGAATCGTCGGACGAGCTCGTCCAGCCCTCCCTGCGGTGCGAGCAGGTCGATGAGCCCGATGCGGTGGGCTTCGGCCGCCTCGAGCGTTCGTCCCGTCATCATCATCTGCTTGGCGGCGGCCGGGCCGATGCGCCGCGGCAGGCGCTGCGACATACCCCATTGGCTGACGAGCCCCCATTTGCCGTGCGTGTCGGCAAAGCGTGCCGTATCGTCGGCGAGTATGAAATCGCAGGCGAGCGCGAGTTCCAACCCTCCCGTCAGGCAGATGCCATGCACCGCGGCGATCACGGGCTGAGGGAGCACCCCGAGCCGCTCGATCACACCGGGCTTGAACGCGGGGTCGAGCGGTGCGTTTCCCATCGCTTTCAAGTCAGCGCCCGCGCAAAAGCCGCGTCCCGCCCCCCGTAGTACGACGCAGCCGATCCGGTCATCCTTCTCGAGTGCGTTCAGGTGCGCATCGAGCTCCTCGAAGGCGACGGTGTCGAGGGCGTTGAGCTTCTCCGGGCGATTGAGCGTGAGGATGCACAGTCCCTGCGCATCATCGCGCGTGATGCGCTGACTCATTTTGGGTGCTCCCGCGTTGCAAAGCCCTCTGCCGCCGCCGCGCTCATATCGGGAATGGCGCAGGCGGCGATATATTCTTTCTGCAGCCGGTGGACGAGGTCGGCCACGGTAGGGATGTCGCTGAATGAGGCCGATGCCTTGGCCGCCGCTCCAGATATCACGCCAGGGCTTTTTCCCGTCCGGCAAATGTTCGGTGCTGCGGCCCTGGGGAATGAGCAGATTGTCCGGATCGAGCCCGATCGATCGGATCGATGCCTTGAGCCAGCTCGCCGGCAGTCCATTGACGCCCTTGGTGTAAATCACATCGGTCACGCCGCCCTCGACGCAGCATGGCTTTGTAGGCGTCGGAGGCGGCCGCTTCCTTCGTCGCAATGAAGCGCGTGCCGAGATAGGCGAGGTCCGCGCCGAGGATCTCGGCGGCCCGGATGGCGGCGCCGTTGGACACCGCGCCCGCCATCACGACGGTTCCATCGAACATGGCGCGAATCAGCGGTATGAGCGCCAGATGGCTGATCGTGCCCGCATGGCCGCCGCCGCCGGCGCCGATCGCGACGATGCCATCGACGCCCGCCGCAACCGCCTTCTCCGCGAAGCGAATCGTGGTCGCGTCATGGAAGTGCAAAATGCCGGCCTCGTGGATGAGGGGCGCATTCACGGTAGGGTCGCCGACGGACGTCACGATGATCCGCACGCCATATCGCCGGCAGACCTCAAGATGGGCTTTCATCTCGCCGGTCCCGAAGGTGGGCGTGATGTTGACGGCGAGCGGCCCGACCTTGCTTTCGGGATGCGCGTCGGCGAACCGTCCCAGGGCTTCGGCCACGGTCTTGAGTTGATCTTCCAGCTCCGCGAGGTCCCGGCAGTGGTTGCGCGTGAGCGACCCGACGATCCCGGCCTCGCAGCACGCGGTCGCGAGCTCGACGCCGCTGCAGAGAAACATGGGAGCGGCAAACGCCGGCAATGTGAGCCGCTCCCGAAGATCCTGCCTCAGTGACACGTTGGTTTACAGCTCGATGCGGTAGATGCGCGCGGCGGTTCCGTGGAACAGAGCGGCCTTCTCGTCCGGCGAGGCCCCGCTCGCGATCCGCTTGAACGCATTCCAGATCACCGGATAGGGCGCCGTTGCGGAATCCACCGGAAAATTGCTTTCGAACATGCAGCGATCGGGACCGAAAGCCTCGATGCAAGTCTCGATGTACGGCCGCCAGGCCTCTGCCAATTGCTCTGAGTCGGTTGTTCTTCCGGCCAAGGAACGCGATATCCCACAGGTCGGCATGCCGAGACCGCCGAGCTTCATGACCACATTCGGGCATCGCGCGAGCGCATGCGACATGCGACCGCCAGCTCGCGAAGCGCTCTTCGCGGCGTCCCTCGTAGGGTCCAATGCCGAACAGCCCGCCCACATGATTGACGATCACCTGCGTCTGTGGAAACGCCCTCACCAGGTCGAGCAGCTCATCGAGCTGATACTCCAGCTGCCACGCGTCATAGGACAGGCCGAGCGGTGCGAGGTGACGGAAGCCTGCCCGAAAGGTGCTGTCCAGGTGTAGGTGGGGAACACCGTTGAACGCGGCTCCCAGCACCGTCGGATTCGCATCGTGCACCACATGCGGGGCGCGAATGCCGCGATAGCGGCCGCCCCCGGCCTGCAGATGCGCCTCGAGAACTCCCTTCGCCGCATCGCCGAGGCGCAGGTCGACGCTGCCCACGATCCCTGCGCAGACGGCGATGTCGGTCAGAGCTGCCGCTCGCCGCCATGGCGGCCATGCCGTTGGCAAACTCCACCTCGCCCACCGAGCGCAGCTCCTGCGGTCCGGTCCGGCGGTACATGGAGCCGACCTCGACGTACACCGTCGCGCGAATGTTATGTCCCGAATTGAGGTCGGCGAGGAACTCGTCGAGCAAGTAGCGGGCATGGCCGCGAAATGCCGGCAAGAGCGCCTGCGCGGTGAGGTTCTTCTCCCGATCGAGCATGTCGAGCACGGCGGCGGAGAAAAACCACAGGTGATGATGCGGATCGATGATCGGCAGTTCGGGATCGATACTGGCCTCGGCTATCGGCGCATTCGGCATGGGAGTAGGCGATCAGGCGACAGGTGGGCCGCGGAAAGCTTACGCGAGCTCCCGCTCGATGTGAAGCAGGCGATCGGTGAGGGCTCGTGGGTGGGACAGGGCGGCCAGGTGTCCGCCGGGAATGACGAGGACGTCCGTGTGGAGGCGGTCGCGTGCAACGCGTCGTTGAAATTCGAGCGGGAAGAACCGATCGCTTGCCGATGCGATGACACGCAGCGGGAGCTCCGGCCACCGGTGAAAGCGGCACGGCTCGCTGAACACCGCGTCCGCCTGCTCACGTGGGTGCACAGGGCCTGTTTGCAAAATCTCCCGGGGCACGTCATGCAGGAAATACGTTTGCGCGTCGAACTCCGTGCGGTAGCCGCCGGCGGCCGCGGCGGCCGCGCGCGCATGGACTGCGCCGGTGTTCTCCCACCAATCCCGGGCGCGCTCGCCGGGCCGGGGGATCATCGCATTCACGAACACGAGCATACGGATCGCGGCCCGCTCGCAGACCAGCGGGGCGGTGAACCCGGCCAGCGATTGCGCGACAAGAATGACGTTTTCCCGATCGGCCGCGGCCTTGGCCACGATGCCGGCGTAGTCCTCGAGGCCCAAGCACTCATCGTCGCCGGGTAGATCCACCGCGGCGACCTCGCGACCGGCCCGCTCGAGCAGCTCGACGCATCGGTGCCAGTACCAGGCCATGCCTCCGGCGCCCGGCACCAGAACGAAAGAGGCCTGCGGTGGATCAGCGGACATATCGCCCAGCCATCGCCCAAGGGAGTCGCCGAGTCAGGTCCCGGGTACGGGGAGCACGGGCATGATTTCGACCGAGTCGCCGGGGAAGATCGTAAAGTGCGGGTGCTTTTCGAACAGCTGCGCGGCGGCCGCGTGCGAGTCCGCGCGCACCACCGTGTAGCCGCCGATGTCATTGCCGACATCTTCGATCCCGGCCGGCGAGACTTTCTTGGTTTTTCCCAAAGGACCGCCCATCGCCACAATCGCGGCCTGGTGCTTCTGCGCCCACGCCTTCCACGCAGCTATGCCTTCTTGTTCTTTTGCGTGCCGCTCGGCCTCGGAGAGGCTCTTCCACGCCGTCATTCGGGGGCTCGTCTTGCTGCCGAGAAACAGGGCGAGAAAGGTATTGTTCGTGCTCATGGAGACTCCGGTATTTTGCGGGTTGCAGGTTGGAACAACAATTCGATGTAGCGGCGCAGGTGGTCGATGCTGGCGGCGGCGACTTCCACCCCACCCTTTGCCTTGGCGAGAATGAACGCGCCCTGCAAGACCGCTTGCGTGTGCAGCGCCAGACTCTCGGCGCTCCATGGAGCGCGAATCCGATGGTGCTTCATTGCTTCCGCGATGTCGGATCCGATCTTGGCCGCGTGAGCGCTGATGCTCATCTCGCAAGCTTTGCGGATATCGGGATGGGTGCCATAGATCTCCTGCACCATGGTGCCGACCAGGCAGGTGAACTCGGCGATGTCGCCTTTGAGGATTGCCTTGCGAAATTCGAGGTAGCCGAGAACCCGCTCGAGCGGATCGCTGTACCTGTGGTAGGGCGCGGTCTCGAAAAAAGCGCCGGTGATCTCGGACCAATGATTTGACGCAGCGACGCCCAGCGCGTCTTTGCTTTTGAAGTGATGAAAGAATGCGCCTTTGGTGACCCCGGCTTCTGCGCAGAGATCATCGACCGAAGTCGAGGAATAGCCTTTCTCGCGGATGAGCGACAGCGCGGCATCGAGCAGTCTTTGCCGGCCTCCGATTTTGGCGGCTGTTTCGGAGTTCATGAATGGAACATACCGACCGGTCGGTATGTTGTCAATTACCCCTGTGGGCCTTGGGATATGTCCGTGCGCCTAAACTTTACTATCGGCGAGCGCCATCGCGTCGAGCATCACCCACCGATCCAGCGGTTTGCAAAGGTAAGCGATCGCTCCTTCCCGCAAGCATTCCTCACGCGCGCTCGGTGAATCGTGGGCCGTGATGATGATGACGGGAATAGACGCTCCTTCGCGGTTGAGCGCACGCTGCACATCCACACCCGAAAGGCCCGGCATCTGCAGATCGAGCATCAGACAGTCGGGTTTCTCGGCGTGCCAGCTCCGCAGGAATTCACTGCCGGAAGCGAAGGCGCGCGCGGGATGCCCGCTTGCGTGCAATAAGCGTATTACGGCGTTACGAACCGCCTCTTCGTCGTCGACTACTGCGATCATGCGTGCGCGCCGCTTTTAAGGATGAGCGCATCTTGCGGCCTCGAGGAGCGAGCCGCCATTGGACGTTAGGGCTGATGCCCACCCGCTCCGTCCGCGGCTATTGGTGCCCCGGCGACAGCGGCAGCGTGAAATGAAACACCGCTCCGCGGTCCAGATTGTTCGCCGCCCACAGCCGCCCCTTGTGCGCGACGATGATCGAGTGGCAGACCGCGAGCCCGAGACCCAAGCCGGTCTTCTTGGTGGTAAAAAACGCATCGAAGACATGATCCAGGCGATCACGATCGATGCCTACGCCGCAGTCGCGTACGGAGGTGCGGATCATGCCGGGAGCGGAATCTCGAGCGATGGTGATTCCGATCCGCCGGTCGCCAACCGCTCTTTCGCTCAGCGCTTCGCAGGCATTCAGTAGGAGGTTCAGAATGACCTGCTGAATCTCGATCCGGTCCGCCAATACCGCCGGTACGCCCTGTTCAACACATAAATCCACTTGAACATTGCGCGCCTTGAGCGCGCCGTGCGCCAGCTTGAGCGCATCGTGTACGACGGTATCCATTTGCAGCGGTTGGACGTGCAATTCGCCCCGCGTCAACAACGATCGCAGATGCTGGATGATGTGCCCGGCTCGCTTGTCCTCGCTGACAATGTCCTCGAGCATTTCAAGCAGGTCCCCGGTCTTCGCACCGTCCTTGGCGGCCAAGAGTTGCGCCGCCTGCGCATTACATAATATCGCCGTCAAGGGCTGCTGCAGTTCGTGCGCGAGCGCACCGGAGAGCTCGCCCAACGTGGCGACCCGCCTCAGATGCGTGATTTCCTCCTGCTGCTTGAGCGATTCGGCTTCGGCGGTTTTGCGCTGAGAATCATCGATCACACAACCCGTCGCCCTGAGGAGCATTCCCTTCGTGTCACGATACGCACAGACCTTCGAGGTGATCCAGCCGACTCCATGCGGCGGCCTTACCACACGGAGCTCCATCTCGACCGTATCTTGGTCGCCGACGGTTGAGCGGATCGCTTTGACGATACCCGGCCGATCCGACGGGTGGATCGCGGCAAGGAGGGAATCGCGTGTAAGGGGCGCGTGCTCGTCGAGCCCAAGAATGATGCGCGCCTGTCTGCTCGCCCAAACTTCATCGGTTGCCCTATCCCACTGCCAAAGACCCAGGGTCCTGATCGACAAGACGAGTGACAACCGCTCCTCGCTCTGCGCGAGCAACTTTTCGATATCACGTGGGTGCGATGCGCGAGGGTGCGCGAGATGCAGAGCGGATTTTCCAAATCCGGTCGACGCACCATCGCTTTCGAGCAGAGGATTCTTTGCCATTTCTCCCATTCCTGACTCCCTTCGACCCCGGTATGCTCAAGAATTCACGCAAGCAATTCTCTCAGCCGATCATTGCAGCCCCGACCAGCCCGCAATGCCATTCATCGCTGTGAGCAGCGCGCTACTTGGAAAGGGTTTGGCGAGATAGGCGAGGGCACCGAGCCGCATCGCCTCCGCACGGCTCGCCTCCGAATCATAGGCCGTGATGATGATGAACGGCATTTGCCAATCCCGCCGGCGCAGTTCGCTCAGCAGGCCTAGCCCCGACATCGAGGGCAGGTTCAGATCGCTGATGATACAAAAAGGGGGCGCGCCGGCTTCTGTGGCGAGCATGGCCTCCGCAGAGCCGTAAGGTATGGTGCGAAATCCCGATACCTCGAGCAAGGTCTCGATGGCCTCCCGCATACTGTCGTCGTCGTCGACGACCAGTACGACCCTCGCTCCGCTTACCTTCATATCTGACTCCGGATCATCGTGACCCCATGCTGTGCACGGATCGTTGCAGGTGCGCGAAGTCGAGATAAGTGGCATTAGGTGTAATCCGGCTGCACCAAAGTGCAAGTCACGCCCGGAGCCTGCTTGGTGATCCAGAGGTCTCATTTGCCGGAGATCGAACCGTCGAGACCGGCGAGCTTGCCGAGCTCTGCCGCCGAGCTGACGTCGAGCTTGATCATCAATTGCGCGCGATAGGACTTCACCGTACGCAGCGAGACGCCAAGCTCATCGGCGATCTGTTTGTTGAGCTTTCCCTCTACTATGCGATCGAATACCTCCCGTTCCCGACTCGTCAGTGCCTCCAGACGGGAGCTGCGTAGTCTTACTTCCTCGCGAGCGGCACGTCGGGCCGCATCTTTCTCGAGCGCCTGGCGTATGGTCCCGAGCAGGGCGTCCCGGGTCACGGGCTTTTCGAGGAAATCGACCGCGCCCGCCTTCATCGCGCGCACGCTGGTGGGAACATCCGCATATCCGGTGAGAAATATGACCGGAAGGGCTATTCCGTGGCGCTTCATGCCGGCTTGCAAATCGAGCCCGGACGGGCCCGGCATATGCACATCCAGCAAAAGGCACCCTGGCTCATCGGCGGGAGGCTCCAACAGGAACTCGCCCGTTGAGGCGTAGCCGCGCGCTCGAAAGCCTGCCGCATGCAGCAGCTCTATCATCGCTTCGCGCAGCGACGCGTCATCATCGACCACATGAATCACCGGCGGCTGGTTCATGTCGTTGACAGTCCGAGCCCCTTATCGCGCATGGTGATCAGAGATCCCATCTTCTCAAAGCTCAACATATGCCCGCCCACCACGCTGTTCCGATGAGGCCCGACGCAGTTTAGCCTCTCGCGCGCGGTCGGGAAAAGACGCTTCGGTGACAACCACCAGGCGATGCGCCCGTGGATGCCAACGCACCGTGTATACAAATGAAGTTCCGGGAAGAGTTCGGCTCGCACACTTTGCCGCGCAAATATGTTGCCCGGCAGCCCCCGCTTCAGGCGTGTACCGACTCATATATCAGCTCGAGATCGCGTACCGGTACTTTCGTGCAATCGCTTCCTGCGCAAATCCTTGGTCTTATGGCATGAGCGCAGGCCGTTGCCCGAATCCAAGGAATTACACACCCGGTTCCGCATGCTCGATCCAATTTGGCAAAGGCGTGACGTCGGCGGCGTCAGGGTCGGAGGGCGAACTGTATCTCGTGGTGTCCGACATCCAGACCGCACGTGAGGAATTGGCGGATTGCGGCGTCGATGTGAGCGAAGTCTTCCATCGCTCGCCCACGCAGGCAAAGTTGGCCGGCCTGGATCCGCAGCGGCGCAGTTACGCCTCGTTCGTCTCATTCTGCGATCCGGACGGTAACGCCTGGCTGGTGCAAGAGGTGACCACGCGCTTGCCTGGCCGTTCAGATACGGAAGTCACGACCTTTAAATCCGCGACCGCACTTGCGGCTGCGCTCCGCAGCGCCGAGCTTGCGCACGGCGAACACGAGAAGCGAACGGGTCAAAAAGACGCGAACTGGCCGGATTGGCACGCGCAGCACATCGTCAGCGAGCAAGCCGACCTGCCGCCGCTTTGATGTCAGATGGCGGCCGCGGTGCGCTGCGGACCCCACAGGCTATGGAGCGATACTGCGCAACGCGTCGATCGAGTATTTTCCCGCACCGGTAATGAACAACAGCAAAAAACCTCCGATAATGCTGAGATTTTTATAAAAGCCATCCATGCTGTCGACTCGCCCTGCACCTGTCATTGTCCAATAGCGGTGCCCGATAAGCGCAGTGCCCAGCGTGTACAAAACCATTAGTAAAGCTGAAGGACGCGCGAACACACCAATAGCGACCGCGAAGGCAACCGGAAGCTCCATGAAGATCGCTATGGCGGCCGCCAGCCTTGGCATGGGGCCGCCCAGCTGCACTATTTGACGTACCGTACCCGGATAATCCTTGAGCTTTCTCCATCCGAAAATCAGAAATAGGGTTGCGAGAAGAAGGCGGGCCGCAACAATGATCTCATCGTTGAAGTGGTTCACCATGACGCTTTCCCAGCTCGCCACTTTTCTTGTGGCTGTGCAGCGACGGTCACGCTCGGCCGGGAAGTCGCGTCGTGACCTCCTGGACTATCCAAGTATTACCGTCAGGATCATTGAAAGAACAGAAGGACCCGTAGCTCGTGCGCTTGGGATCGGGGCCGCTGAGCCGCGCTTCCGGGGGAAACGGCGGTCCGTGCCACACCTCACTTGCGTCGACGCCGCGGTCCACGAGTTCGTCGTGTGCCGCTTCAATGTCGGAGACGATGAGTGTTCCCTCCGCTGAACCAGGCGAGGCGCTGGTGATTCCCTTGCCAAACGTCACCGAGCACCCCGAGCCCGGGGGTGTGAACTGCACGATGCGAACTCCGTTCGCCGGGACGAGATCCGCGTCGAACCTCCAACCCAAACGCTCATAGAACTGCTTGGAGGACTCAACGTCGGATACCGGAATCACATGCACCTCGAGCTTCATTTCGACTCTCGTTGCACTCGTGCCGGACGACCGTTGTTTTATGCCGCTGTTTGCTTGAGCCATTCGATTCTCCTTCCGTCAATCGTGCAGGGACAGTGGATACCGTGACCTAACTACATCACGCTTAATGGTCCGAGGCGATTAGACGTTGGTATCGGGCATGCTTTCGAATTGGGGAAAACGGACTCGCCTATTTGCTGCGAGCTCCACGATCGCGTGGGCTTCACCAATACCATCGTGCAATACAAACGGCCGGGATGGTTGTGTCTAATGGCTACGAGAGTTGCCAACCAGTGAGGCTCGAAATGAAAATCTTATCGATCGTGCTTGCCGTGCTTTGCGTGGCTGTGGCACCGCTGGCGGAAGCCGGCGTAAAAAATGTAGTCCTGGTGCACGGCGCGTTCGCCGATGGTTCCGGGTGGAGACCGGTTGCGACCATTCTAGAACGCGACGGCTACACCGTGTACGTGGTGCAGGAGCCGTTGACGTCTTGGGATGCCGACCTCGCAGCCACGCGCAATGTACTGGACCGCGCGGGCCCGTGCGTGCTGGTCGCCCACAGCTGGGGCGGGATGATCATCACTGAGGTCGGTGATCGGCCGTCGGTCCGCAGTCTGGTGTACGTGGCCGCCTTTGAGCCGGATGTCGGCGACACCGCCGGCGCGCTGCAGGCGAAGCATCCGCCTGCCGGCGGACAGAGCGTGGTTCCTGCCGGCGGTGGATTCCTTTATGTGAATCCCGCGGCATTTGCCAAGGACTTCGCCGCCGGTGTACCGAAGGCCACGGCGCACTTCATGGAGATCTCTCAGGTGCCCATCGCCGCCGACTCCTTCGGAGCGAAGGTGACGGTCGCGGCGTGGTCGAAAAAGCCGAGCTTCGCAGTGATTCCGTCGGATGATCGCCAAATCAATCCCGAGCTCGAGCGATTCATGGCCAGCAGAGCCAAGTCAGAGTCGCTCGAGCTCCCGGGAAGCCACGTGATATTTCTTCTGCACCCCAAGGAAGTCGCGGCGCTCATCGAAAAGGCGGCTCAGACGGCGAAATGACTAGTTAACCAGCGTGGTCGTGCCTGGTACGAGTCAAGGTAAATCGTTCTTTGAACAGAGCGAAGCGGATTGGGGTTTAAGTCGCGGGTTTTTGAGCACATACGAATAGGAGTTAATCATGAACCAGGTAATAGTCGAGCAGAAAAGTTATCAGATGCCGCCGCTGGAGGGGTTCAGCGTCGCGCACTTCCTCACCGTCACCGACATCGAACGATCGGCTCGATATTACGAAAAGGTCTTCGGCGCTCACATTCTGAGCCTGGGTGACGGCAACGCGCCAGGATACCTTCAGCTTGCGAATGTTTGGATGATCTTGAACGTTGGTGGCGGGCCGACTCCGGACAAGCCGACGGTAACGCTGAGCGTCCCTGACCCGAATCACATCAATAGCTTTATGAACTTCCGCGTTGCGGATATTAAAGCGTGCTATGAGTTATGGAAAAGTCGAGGGGCGCAGTTCATCACGGCGCCGATCCCCAAATACGGCGAGACGCGCTGCTACATCCGCGATCCCGACGGCTATATCATCGAAGTCGGACAAAGCAGCCCGGGCTTCGCTTATGGGTAAACGCCGCTCAAAACATCGATCAATATAACGCCGAATCCCACAAACGAGGTGCCGACAATGAAGACCAAGGACAAGCTGACGATTGCGACCGTCGCGGTAGTGCTTGCGGTTGCGGGCGGAATCGCCCACTCCGCACAGGACAAATACAGTCTGCGACTGCCGGGTGGGCTTGCTTTCTCAGAGTTCAGGGGATACGAGAGCTGGCAAGTTGTGTCCGTGAGTCAGACCCCAGAGCTGCTCAAAGTCGAGGTCGCCAACCCCACGATGATCGCCGCCTATCAGTCCGGCATTCCTGCCAATGGTAAGCCGTTCCCGGACGGCTCCAAAATCGCGAAGATCGAGTGGAGACCGAAAAAGATGGCGGAGTCACCATTTTTGGTGAACGTGCCGGACACCTTGCAGGATGTGTTCCTGATCGAAAAGGACAGTAAGCGGTTCCCGGATACCAAGGGATGGGCCTACGGGGTGTTTGACTATCAGCTTGTGTCGGACACGTTCAAGCCGGATCCCACCGGTACCGTCAATTGCGGTTTCGCGTGCCATACGATTGTGAAGGACAAAGATTATATTTTCCATTCGTACCAGAAGCGCTGATCGGTTTGAGGCGCGCGCATGAGCAAAGACCTTAAAGTGGGCGATCATGTTTGCTGGAATTCCGAGGCGGGCCATGTTTCCGGACGGATACTCAAGATCCATACGCGCGATACGGAGTACAAAGGATATGTACACCATGCCAGTGAAGATGAACCTCAATTCGAGATCAAGAGCGACAAGACCGATCACATCGCCATGCACAAGGGGTCGGTGTTGCAGAAGATGGACTGAACAGGCATGTCGGGTGGCCGGCCGCTAGCTTTCAGCACGACGTGACAATGCATGCAACGGTCTGGACCATAGGCCATTCGACGCGTCCGCTAACAACGTTTCTGGCGCTGCTCGAACACTACGGGATCGAGGCTGTGGCGGATGTGCGGCGCTTTCCAGGTTCGCGACGGCAACCTCAATATGGAGAGGGGTCGCTCGGCAGCGCGCTTACCAAGGATGGTATCGCTTATCGTTGGATTGCCGCACTCGGCGGGCGCCGCCGGCCCCGGCCGGACTCCCCGAATTCGGCGTGGCGCAACCTCCAGTTTCGCGGTTATGCCGACTACATCGCCAGCAACGAGTTCGAAGAAGGGGTGCACGAGCTGCTCGAGGTCGCTGGCCGCCTTCGAACGACCATGATGTGCGCGGAGGCGATGTGGTGGCGTTGTCACCGGGCGCTCATTGCTGATGTGTTGTGCGTGCGGGGTATCAAGGTGGTGCATATCATGGACGAGACGCACGCAATGACGCATCCCTATACATCGCCGGCGCGTATCTTTAAGGGTCGCCTCAGTTACGTGCCTACAGAAGGCCAGCCGCTGGCAGGGGTGCGAGGCAGCAAGTAGGCGGAGGCCCGAGTTCCTTGCGTGGCTTGGCCCGCGGTTCTTAAGACAAAGGTATCGACACATACCTTCGTGCAATCAAACTCGGTTCGCTTCTCTGGTTTGATTGTGACATGCCTCTTCCAAATAAATCCGAATGGCCTGTCGAACCCGCATTGGGATCCCACGTCGTAACACCTCGCCGCGGTTATCTGCATCACGGAATCTACGTCGGATCCGGGCGGGTCGTGCACTATTCCGGATTGGCATACGGTCTGCGAAGAGGGCCGGTAGAAGAGATCTCACTCGCTGGTTTCACGAATGGCCGCTCAATTCGGGTGAGGGCGAGCGCCAGGCCCTCCCGTTTCGAGGGCTGCGAGGTGGTCCGGCGTGCTCGGTCGCGAGTGGGCGAGAACAGCTATAGGCTCTTCAGCAACAATTGCGAGCACTTCTGCGAATGGTGTGTGTACGGCGAGCACCGCAGTTACCAGGTGGACGCCTTGTTGAGGCAGCCCGCTCGCGCGCTGCGGGCGTTGGTGCGATTCGCGTCGAAGGCGTGCTCCATACCTGCAAGAATGCTGCTCGGCCGGCGCTCCGGCGCCGAACAGAGCGGTTCAATGACGCACCTAATTGGCAGAGCCGCTCAAGGCTGACAGCTGCGCGCTCTTCCTCGAAAGTGTCGGGCGATTCCATTCAAACAAGCCAATACTAAAGGTTAATGGATGGGGCCTCGAGAGTGGCGCATTCTTCGCCGGGAGAGTGCCGGAGAATGCGGTGCTGTTTCGCAAGGAGGATGTAATGAAGGGCATCAGTTATATGTTGGCGGCTGTCGTAGCACTGAGTGGCGTGATCGTCTATGTCGCCCATGCATCTGAACAGGCGGGCGCAGAGGCGAGCCCCATCTTCGGTATCAAAATACCCCCGGGGTACCGCGACTGGCGAGTGATCACCGTGGCTCACGAGGAAGGCAACAACAACGATCTTCGCGCCGTCCTGGGCAACGATATCGCGATCAAGGCCTATCGGCAGGGCACGCTGCCGTTTCCGGACGGCGCGATTATCGCCCGGTTGGCGTGGAGCTATGTTCCGTCCGAGGAAAACAACAAAGTCTTTGGCCGTGCCCAATCTTTCGTCGCGGGCGCGCCGATCAACGTTCAATTTATGGTCAAGGATTCAATAAAATACGCCGCGACGGGTGGCTGGGGATTCGCTCAATTCAAGGACGGCAAACCGGCCGAAGAGGCGACGCTCAGGACGTGCTTTCCTTGCCATCAGCCTTTCAAAGCAGGGGATTTGGTCTTCAGTCATTATTCGCCTTGATGTCCATGTAGCCGCTCAGCATAATCGCGGCGACTCGCCTCTGCGATAAGCAGATGAGCAGGTGAAGGCCTCAGACCTGGTGAGGGGAAATGTAATGCATGGATTGCTGCCGAGCGCGGTCGTGGCCTCATTGCTTTCAATGGCAGGGCCTGATGCCGCTGTCGCTCAAACGACCGACTCACGCACCTCGGATCTCCAGGAGATTATCGTCACGGCGCAAAAGCGACCGGAGAACGTCAATACCGTACCGATGGTGATATCGGTCATGACCAACCAGGAATTGATTCAATCGGGAGTCGGATCGACTCAAGAGCTTGAATTGGCGACCCCGGGTTTGGTATTCGGAAATACGAACGGGTTCGCGCAACCGTATATCCGGGGGATTGGTACCGACCTGATCGGTCCGGGACAAGATTCGCCGGTGGGATTTTATCTCGACGGTGTCTATCTGCCGTGGACCCCCAGTCTGTTGCAACAATTCGGCGACATATCGCGTATCGAAGTCTTGAAAGGCCCGCAAGGCACCCTGTATGGCCGCAACACCACAGGGGGTGCGGTAAACATCATCACGCGCGATCCCGAACAAACATTTTCAGCGGACGCGAGCGTGAGCGCCGGGAATCTTGGATACGCCAAGGCAACAAGCTATGTAACGGGCGGCCTGACCAATGAATTGAGCGCCAATTTCGCGGGCGTGTACACAATCCACAACGGATTTGGCAACGTGCTCAACAATGAAGAGCACGTCGATGACCTGGACCAATTTGGACTGCGCGGCAAAATCAAATACCAAATCAATGACAACTGGGACGTCCTATTCGGCGGGGATTACGCACATCGGAACGACACCTCCGACTGCGTGTGCACGGCGTTGATTGGAAGCGACATTCCGCTGCCGCCCGGGGTGGGTCCTACCTTCCGGGCGCGCGATACTTATACGGACGTTCACCCGACCCCTTATCAAACAGCCACCGACTTCGGCTCGAATCTTACGGTGCACGGTCATATGGGCTGGGCCGATTTCACGGCCATCACCGGCTTTCGTGAAGATTATTTGGTGTCGATCTCGGACGGAGATCTCACCTCACTGCCGCTGCTGGCCTATCAGGCTTACGAGGGCGAACAGCAATTCACGCAGGAAGTTCAATGGACATCGTCCGGCTCATCGCCGCTGCAATGGATCGGGGGCCTTTATTTCCTCAAGGCGAATGCCTTTGAAGGGCCTGTGAACGTCTGGGCAGGTGTTCCTACGACGGATCCGACAAATGCCGGCTTTCTTGACGGGAGAACCCGCATCAGCTCGTATGCGGGGTATGGGCAGGCGAGTTATGAGTTGCCCTACGGATTTAAGCTGATCGCCGGCCTTCGAACCAGCTATGAGCAGCGGAAGTTGACCGCGCAAACGAATTTTTCGACTGATTGGCTCGATCCCGCCGTGCGCGCCGAGTTGGGCTTGCCGCCGCTCGATGCTTCAAAGAGCTGGACCACCACCAAACCCAAAGCCACGTTTCAATGGCAAAATCCAGGTCAGCTGTTGTATGCAAGCTATTCGACGGCTTTCAAGGCCGGTTCCTATAACATCATCAGCGAAACCTCCCCCGGTCCATTGGAGCCCGAGAACATCAAGGCCTATGAAGTCGGAGGCAAGCACGACTTGCCACTGCTGAATCACGGACACTTGGATTGGGCTGTCTTCTACTACAACTACAGCAACATTCAAGTCGCCGTCCAGGATCCGGGTGTCGGCGGAATCGCGGCTTCGCAAAATGCTGCATCGCTCATCAGCAGGGGTGTCGATCTGGACCTCGCCGTACCCATCGTCAGGCATTTGACGGCGAGCGTCGGCATGGAATATCTGGACGCCCGTTATGAGACCTTTCCGGACGCGCAGGTTCCGAACATCATCAATGGCGAATTGGGCACGGATACCGCCCTAGGTTCGACGAAATCGGTGGATGCTTCGGGAAATCGCGCGGAGCGCTCGCCACTGCTCACTTCCACGGCTCAGCTTCAGTGGTTGCTTCCCATCAGCACGGGAAATGTCTCCACGACCGCCACCTATTATCACAATAGCGGCTTCTACTTCGATGCGGGCGATGAGGTCCAGCAAAAGGCCTATAACCTCGTAAATCTCTATATTCAATACGCCCCGCCGGGAAATCGCTGGAGTGTGGCGGCTTGGATCAACAACGCGTTCAATGCTACGGTAGTGGCCGGCGTCGGTTCATCGCCCTATGTCGTGGCCGCGCAGTATCTTGATCCGCGGCTTTTTGGCTTGAGGGCTTCGGTCCACTATTAGGTGGACTGCGACTCTTTCCAACTCTGTAGAACGTCCGCATCGAATGCGGCGCGATCGGTGCGAATCTTTTGGTCGAGATAAACCGCACTGTCGTCAGCAAAGATCCGGTCTAGACCGGATTCCAGTCCCTCCAAAGTGCGGTTCACAACTTGGCTTGGACTGGTCTTGGGGGAGGTGATGTGGGCGGACATGTCGGTGTCGATGTAACCGGCATAGACGCCCGCGACGTGGGTTCGCTGCGACTGCAGCTGCACGCGGATGGCATCTGTCAGTACTTCCTCCGCCGCTTTCGACGCACAGTAAGTGGCTATGAAGGGGCTTGCAAACCAGCTCGCAACCGACAGCACATTTACGATTGCGCCGCCGCCATTCTTCGCCAAGACCGGGGCGAACTGCTGGACCATCGAAAGCACTGCGAAATAGTTTGTCTCCATTTCTTCGCGCGCCGCCCATTCACTCTGCATTCCGAGCATGGGGGAGTCCCGCAATACGCCTGCATTGTTAACCAAGAGTGAAATGTCCTGGCACTTGTGCGCCGCCGATATGACATCGGCGACCGAGGTCACGTCCAGCGCGATCGGCATGACCCTCGGATCGCGTAGGCCGATCTTCGAGACATCCCGTGCCGCCGCGTACACCTTTGCAGCGCCCGCATTAAGAAGACCTTCGCAATAAGCGAGGCCTAGGCCGCGATTGCTGCCGGTTACCAATGCCACGCAATCTTGAATTTTCATGATGAAGTATGAGCTCGACGGCCGCCGGTCGCGGCATTCTAACTTAAACAATCAGACCGCCACTGAGCGATATGCTAACGGCGCATTGCTTCGGGGGGTCGACATCTACATCAAACCCTCGGCATCAAGGTATCCTTGACGCGCGTTCGACGGCGCATGCGGGGTGGACATGGTCAGTGACGAAAACGCGGCGATAAAGCTCGACCTCGGCAGCGTTGTGAATGCGCTTCCGGCACTCGTCTGGACAACGCAAGGCGACGGTCGGAGCGATTTCGTCAACCGTTCCTGGTGCCAATACACGGGTCTTGGACCCGACGCGGCGCTCGATCACGGCTGGCAGGCGGCGATCCATCCGGACGATCTGACCTCATTCCTGGACGGCTGGAGCAGCATCCGGCAATCCGGCATCGCCAAAGACATCGACGGTCGATTGCGGCGCTTCGACGGAGAATACCGTTGGTTCGTGTTCCGGCCATCCTTGATGGAGGATAGGGGAGGCCGTGATCGTTGGTGTTGGCTCGGATTGAATGTGGACGAGAGTGCCTCGCTCGATGGCCGCCTGCGTCGCTTTTTTGACATGCTCCCCTGGCAGGCAGGGTTTCTGAACACGGCCTTTGTATCGGAGTTCAGCAATCTGCGGTCCCTCAAGGACTTCGGTATGACCCAGCTGGAGCTGGAGCAGTGGAGAACCTCCGGGATTATCCACAGCGATGACCACGAGCGGAACGACAAGGCTGCGAGGGCTTTGCTGACCGAGGGCGACATGTTCGACGAGCAGATTCGCATGCTTTACCCGAACGGAGCCTATCGGTGGACGCGCGCGCGGGCCGTCCCGGTCCGGGACGCGCAGGGCAACGTCGTGCGCTATGTAACCTTTCAGATTGATGTCGACGATCTAAAACGGGCGGAGGATCTGCTTGCGGCTGAAGTGAAGCTGCTCGAGAAGGTGGCGCGAGACGAGCCACTGAGCCAGGTTCTGGAGGCCCTGAGTCATCACATGGAGGAGCTCTGCAACGGCTGCCTCTGCAACGTCCTCGTGATTGCACCCGACAACCAGCACTTCGAGGTCGCCGCAGGCCCCAGCCTGCCGGGCACTTTCAACGAGCTCCTCAACCGCAGTTCCCTCAACCGCGAAGGACATGACCCCTATTCGAGGGCGTTCATCGACAAGACCCCGATAATCGTCGGGGACTTGGCAAATGACCCGAGATGGGACGGGTCGGCTTGGACGGCGATGATGAGGACCCACGGCTACGCCGCCTGTTGGTCGATGCCCATCATGGCGGGCTCAGGTGAAGCCGCCGGGATCATCGCGATCTACCGGCGCGAGCCGCTCAATCCGACAACCCAACAGCAAGACCTCATAGACCGGTTCGCAAAGATTGCGGGGATCGCGATCGGCCGCAGGCGCGCGGACGAAGCACTAAATCAGGCGCGGCTGGAGCTGACGCACGTTGCGCGGCTCGCAACGCTTAGCGCGATGACCGCCTCCATTACGCACGAGGTGAGCCAGCCCATCTCCGGTATCCTTACCAACTCCAACACCTGCGCGCGGATGTTGGCGGCCGACCCGCCCAACGTCATCGGAGCCGCCGAGACAGTTCGGCGCACGATTCGAGACGCCAATCGTGCCACCGAAGTGATTAAGCGTCTGCGGGCGATGTTTGCCAAGAAGGCGCCGACTATGGAGATGGTCGACCTCAATGATGCGGCGCGGGAAGTGATCGCCATGACCTCGGCCGAGCTGCGACTAAGCCGCTCGGTCTTGGAGACAGACTTCGCGGAACTTCTGCCGGCGGTCAGCGGTGATCGTGTGCAGCTGCAGCAGGTGATCCTCAATCTCCTGCTGAATGCAGCGGATGCAATGGCTGGTATCGAAGATCGGCCGAGAAAGCTCCGAGTTCAGACGGAAATCCATGGCGGCGACGGGATCAAACTGCTCGTTCGGGACTCCGGCGTCGGCTTGGATCCGCGCGGCATCGAGAAGCTGTTCGAAGCGTTCCACACGACCAAAGCGCATGGCTTGGGTATTGGCCTCTCGATCAGCCGCTCGATCATCGAGAGTCATAAAGGGCGGCTATGGGCGATGGCCAACGATGGCCCGGGCGCGACATTCGGTTTCTGGATCCCGCGCGCCTCCGGCGCCTCGGCCGATCCGATCAGCTAGGCTTCTTTGCCTGTACTAATTCCAAGCCGCCCCGCCATATTCACCAGGTCGACGAAGGTCGTCGCGCGCATCTTTTCCATGACCCTACCTCGATGTGCCTTGACCGTGATCTCACTGATATCCAGCTCGAAAGCGACCTGCTTGTTCATAAGTCCCTTCACGACGAGACTCATGACCTCGCGCTCGCGTTTGCTCAGCGAGGCGAACCGCTCTTGCAACTGACGCTGAGCCCCTTCTCGCTCCAAATTGGATTGGCTTCGAAGCACCGCGTCACGAATCGCGCCGATCATTATTTCGTCGTCGAGCGGCTTGGTCAAAAATTCAGCCGCACCCGCTTTCATCGCGCGGACCGACGTCGGGATATCGCCATAGCCCGTTATGAAGATGATCGGGGTCGAGGACTTCTCATCACTGATGCGGCGCTGGATATCAAGGCCGCTGAGATCGGGAAGATTGACGTCGAGTATCAAGCAGCTTGGGACCACGGTCGGCAACTCGGCCAGAAACTCTTGTGCCGATTCGAACAGGGCAGGTTGCCACCCCTCGTTCTGGATCAGGAGCTCCAGAGATTCGCGAACAGAGATATCGTCGTCAACAACGACGACTGTAGGCCTGGTCGACGGCATCGCAAGCACCCTCGGAAGGCGATTGGCTGTATCTATTAAATGCACGAGGCATCTCCCTAAACAAGAGGGGTCACTTCAAATTTAGCGCTTTTTTCAACGCCTCGAGCAAGGCCGCCTCGCTAAACGGCTTCAAAAGGCACTCGAACGCCTCTTTGCGCATACCCAGCTGAGACGCAAACTCAGGATGGGCGGACATAAAAACAGTGGGGATTGAATAGCCGCGCTTCATCAGCTCGCGATGCAGCTCCGGGCCCGACATCCCCGGCATGGCGATGTCAAGAATCAGGCATTTTGCATTGTCGGCGACACCTGATTGCAGGAATTCCTCCGCGGTCGTAAACGCCTTCGCGACGAATCCGAATTCGCTGAGGAGGCCCGGCAGCGATTCCCGTACCGACTCATCATCGTCGACGACGGCTACAAGGATTGCGGCGGTCTTCATATGTGGGGGCGCATGCCGAGCGCCGATCCCTGAAGGTGGCGTCTGCTCCTGCTTCCAGATTCATGGGGCATTGAAGATTATCGCGGCGCGCAGGCTGGTCGATCTATAAGACTTAAGTATCGGTCGTTAGTATCGGTCGCCCGGCGGGCATCCCCCAGCCAAGGCCGCGCCCAGGCCGCGGCTCGGCCGATGCGCGTCATCCCGGCCACCCGGCGACAGCCGCTTCTGCGACCTCAACATCTTGCTGGACACTGCCGCCGCTCGCTCCGACCGCCCCGATCACCACGCCGCCGCGTTTGACGGGAATTCCCCCGCCAAAGATGACGACCCGGGAGTCGTTGGTCGTATTAATCCCGAAGCCCTGCTGCCCGCTTTGTGCCAAGTGCGAGAGGTCATCGGTCGACATGTCGAAGGCCCGAGCGGTCCAGGCCTTGTTGATTGCGATATTGATGCTGCCGAGCCATGCGCCGTCCATGCGCACATGCGCAACGAGCCCTCCGCCGGCATCAGCAACGGCGATGTTGTACGGAATTCCCAATTCAATAGCTTTGCGCTCACCCGCTGCGATAATTTGGCGCGCATCGGCGAGGTCCAAGGACAGGGCTGGTCGGGTCATGTGAAATTCCTTCGTTGGGGTGTGGGGGCGCCATCAGATCACAAGATATCGGACTGCTCGATTGAACGATGGTATTGGTCATTACAGGAGGTTGGTGTTCGCGAGTTCAGGGCGGCCAGCGCTCGGCTGTGAAATCGATACCAACGTGCAATGGCGGAATCGTCCTGGCGGCGTAAGACTGCGCCTCCCTTCCATTTGGTTGGCATAGGAGCTCCCGATGAACGCAACAGTCAAGACGACATCCGCAGCAAACGCAAAGCAGGTTGTTCTAAGTAAAGTCTCGCCGGCTCACTGGAGGGTCACTTTCGATAATCCACCGCTCAATTTGATGGGCCCTGAGTTCGTTGTGGAGCTTGGCGAGATCATGACGGCGATTGAGGCCGACGAAAACCTCAGGGTCGTGGTTTTCGACAGCGCGGTCGACGGATTCTTTCTGAACCATAGCGATTTCACGGTCAAACTTGAAGAGCTGACCAGCTTGCCGCAAGGACCTACGGGGCTGGAAGCGTGGCCCGACATTCTCGTGCGTATCACCCGCGCACCTGTCGTATCGATCGCCAAGATCCGGGGACGTGCGACAGGCAATGGCAGTGAAATCACCCTGGCTTGCGACATGGCTTTCATCAGTCGCGAAAGAGGCCTCCTGTCGCAGTGGGAAGTGGGCGTTGGCATGGTCGCCGGCGGTGGACCCATGGCCCGCCTGCCGCGGCTGATTGGCAGGGGCCGAGCTTTGGAAGTGCTCTTGAGTTCCGACGACATCGGCGGCGACCTGGCTGCGACCTACGGCTACGTCAATAGGTCGCTACCAGACGCCGAACTGGATGCGTTTGTCGAGGCGCTAGCGACACGCATAAGTGCATTCGACAAATGGGCCATCTCCAACACGAAACGCCTGGTGAACGCCGCCGACTTACCGCAGGACGTGGAAATCGCGGCGGGATGGGATGCCTGTATCGCCTCGGTGGGGCGCCCGGCGACGCAAGAAAGAATCAAGGAGTTGATGGCACGAGGGTTCCACAAACCAGGGAACGTAGAGACTCGTCTGGGCTATTACTTGGGGCAGCCCGGCTGATGTTGGAGGAACGGTTTGTGAGCGCAAAAACGCCCGTTGCATCGAAGCGCTGCTGTATCGTGGTCGCCAACGATAAAGAGTCGGAACGAGTGAGTAGTTCCTTATTGCAGCGCGCTTCCGGTTCCGCGGCAGCGGTGACAATGGGGTTTTTGCGCCTGGCGGCTCGTCGCGCGAAAAGGCTGAGTTCTCCGGCGAATGTGATCGTTTCCGCCCAGGAGGGCGATCGGCGGAGCTGGGAAGGTCCCTTTTGGTTTACGCGGGCCGCCAATCGATTCATTTCGGAGCCGGGAACGCCAACCTCCCTGTCGACGGCGGCGGCCGTGTTGTCGATCGCAACCAAGGACCCCTCCTGTCCCATCGCCATCCTCCCCAGTGATTTTTGGGTCGCGCGCGAATCGGTGTTGACCGAGGCCATCGAGAAAGCCTTTGGGCAGCTGCACGCCATGCCGGAGAGTGTCGCCACGCTCGGTATGATCGATTCTCATCCCGGAGGCGAGGAAGACTATCTCCTCGTCGGGCCGCGCCATGCTGAAAAAGGAGCGGCCATTCGGGCGCGGATCAACCGACCAGAAAGATGTTTGGCGAAACAGCTGATTAGCCAGGGTGCCATGGTTGCCTCAGGCATCCTGCTGGGATACGCACAAGCCTTCGCCGCGCGCATCAACAAGTACTGGCCCCATCTCGCGCAAGAGTTGATCCATACACTTGAGAAGGACGGCTCCGCCGAAGCCGAACGAAAATTCTCCGCGTTTGCATACAGACAAGTTCCGCGCGTGGCCATGCATTCGGTGCGGCTGTCTCCCCCGGCATTTCCCGCGCGTGCATTTCCAGTGCAGGGTAGCGGCTGGTGCAGTCGACAATTCGGTGGAATTTAAGCGCCGACCGTGAAGGGCGTTCGGGGCCGCGACGCGAGATCCTTTCCAACAGTCCTCGTCGGTTTGAATGCCGCCGATTGCCGCTCGTACTATTTGGCCGGAGTCACGGGCGTCAGGAGGGCCTTCTGCTCGCCGACTCGTTTGTTCCATCCGTGGAAACGCGAGAGGTCTCCAGCGTCCCACGCCTCTCGGAGTCCTGGAGCACTCAGATCCCAGTCTGGTCGGATCTCGCGGGTCACCGCGCGTAGGTCATGCCAAAGATCGACGACCGAGGGACGTCCCCAGAACCAGTAGCCGTTGTAAATGCTGTGGATGACCAGACCCGGCTTGAGTACCAGCGTGTGCGGGATCATGGGGTTGTGCTCGGGGTCGGTGTACTCTTCAATTGCGAGATCCTTCTGGACCACCCGCCCGGGGTCGGAGAGGAAGGTCCATTCGGCACCGACCGAGGCACGGAATTCCTGCAGCGTGTGATGGTCGTCGGTGGCGATCGTCACAATCTGCGTGTACGCCACGGCGATGGTGGGATAGAACGCGGCAAGCTCGAGATGCTGCCGATGCTCCTTTGGGCAATAGTGGCCTCGCGCGAGCGTGAGGATCAGCGGATCTTCGCCCTGGAGCGCGCTGAGTCTGCGCAGATCACCCGTGTGACTCGGCAGCTCATAGTCAGGAAAAGTACCGCCCGGTACGATATCAGAACGCATCGTTGGATTCCTCCGACAAAGACCTTCGTTACTACAGGGTGGCAGCTAGGTCGAGCATCGAATGCACTCAGTGCAACACGCGCGCCGCAAGATGTCGATAGGACCATGGTGCCGGCGGCGCGAGTGAGATTTGCCGGCGACCATCCGCGACCCGCCGCTGTCGTCGCGAAATTGATACGAAAGTCTCCTCCATACCATCGTGCAATCGCTCGACTGTGACTTCTTTGGTCTGATGGCGGCTGCCGTAGTTATCGTCCTCGGAGAGTCCCATGATCGTCTCGCCATCAACACCGGTCATTGATTTGTTGGTCGCGCACATTCGCTCAAGCGCTTCGTGGATCGGTCGAACGCTCAAGGCCGCCGTGAGCGGAGCCCGATTTGGCGATTGGCCGGCTCTGTTCCTTGGATTGATGGCGGCGATTGATGGCTGGCTAACGGTTGGTCTGGTCCCCCAGTCAACGCTGATGCTCGCCGCGGTACTGAGGCGACTCTCGGGCCGTTGAGCTGCGATTACCTGATCCTCGGAACGATGATGTTTCGAAGTGAGCGCCAATACTTTCGTGCAATTGTCATGGATCTCAGTGGGTGTTGACATCTCAACCGATGGTAGTCAAGCGTCTTTGAATGACACAGGAGATAGGAACATGAAGATTTTGATGGTGTTGACTTCACACGATCAACTGGGCAACACCGGTCGCACGACCGGCTTTTGGCTCGAAGAGTTCGCCGCTCCCTACTTTGTTTTTCGCGATGCCGGCGTGCAACTGACCCTCGCCTCGCCCAAAGGCGGTCAACCGCCGGTCGATCCAAAGAGCGATCTGCCCGAAAATCAGACCGACGCGATGGCGCGCTTCAAAAAGGACGCCGCCGCGCAGAAAGCGCTCTCTGAGACGGCCAAGCTCGCGGACATGAAATCGCAGGATTTTGACTCGATATTCTATGTCGGCGGACACGGCCCCATGTGGGACCTGGCCGAAAGCGCGGATTCCATCGCTTTACTCGAGTCGTTCTACAATTCCGGGAAGCCGATCACGTTGGTGTGCCACTCGCCAGGCGTGCTGCGGCATGTAACGTACAAAGGCGCGCCGCTCGTGAAGGGAAAGCATGTTACCGGCTTTACCAATGGTGAAGAGGAAGAAATGAAACTGACCCACGTGGTGCCATTCCTGGTCGAGGACGAATTGATGCGCTTGGGGGCGATCTTCGAGAAGGTCGCTGACTGGCAGCAGTTTCACGTGATCGACGGGCTTCTGATAACGGGGCAGAACCCGGCGTCTTCAACAGGTACTGCGCAAGCTCTAATCAATCTACTTTCGGCACAAAAAGCCGCCTAGTCAAAGGTTCGGGACCTCGCGGCGGATTCGCCGCGGGGCTCCCATCCAGGTTGGCAGGAGCTTGCGATGGATAAAGTCATGAGCGGATCGGGCAGGGCGATAGGGGGTTTTATGCAGTCGACACGCTATCGATCGGTGGAGATAGACGGCACGTCCGTATTTTACCGAGAGGCTGGCCGGAAAGACGCGCCGACGATCTTGCTCTTGCATGGCTTACCGTCCTCTTCGCGGATGTTCGTATCTCTGTTCGAGCGGCTGTCCGACCGTTACCGCCTTGTGGCGCCGGACTACCCGGGTTTTGGGCACAGCGACCGGCCCGACCCGAAACAATTCGCCTATACCTTCGATCATATTGCCGAGCTCATGAGTCGTTTCACCGAGGAAATCGGGCTCTCGCGATATTTTCTTTATATGCAGGACTACGGGGCGCCGGTTGGATTTCGCATGACCTTGGCGCATCCGCGGCGCGTTGCGGGACTGATCGTCCAGAATGCCGTCGCCCACAACGAAGGCCTGGGGGAGAGTTGGAAGACGAGGCGTGTTTTTTGGGCCGATCGGAGCTCGAACGAGGCGACGTTGCGCACAAACCTGTTGTCGCTGGCGGCGACGCGGACGCGCCATGTGGGAAGTGATCCGAACTTGGAGCGGTATGATCCGGATCTATGGAGCGATGAATTTGCGTTTCTCAGTCAGCCGGGGCAGGGCGACATTCAGAGCGATCTCTTCTACGATTATCGCACGAACGTCGAAGCGTATCCGGAGTGGCAGGCGTGGATGCGCAAGACCCAGCCACCTCTGCTGGTGGCTTGGGGCAAGTATGACCTCTCGTTCGATATCTCCGAGCCAGCTGCCTATTTGCGGGATGTCCCGACCGCTCGAGTTCACATTCTCGACGGTGGTCATTTTGCATTGGATACCGCCGCGGACGAAATTGCCGATCTGACGCGAGATTTTGTGGGTTCTTTGGCATAAGAAGTGGGTCCACCGGATTATGAAGTCGATCGCGTATCCGCTTCATTGGCGGGCAAGACGAGCATCCAAGCTCCAAGGTCCGCCGCCGGCCGTCGCGAGAAAAAGGAAAATGAAGCAATAGAGCACAGCCTCCTCTCCACCGTTGAGTGCCGGCATGAGGAAGTGGCCTTGCTGTGCATGCACCAGGAAATAAGCGACTGCCATCTCTCCGGACAAAATGAAGGCGACCGGGCTCGTAAACAGGCCAACAAGCAACAACAGACTTCCGGCGATCTCCAGCATTCCGGCGAAACCGTCAAGTGAGAACACTTGGAGCTGATCGAATATTGCGACGTGCGGCACATGGAATAGCTTGGCGGTACCGTGCTGCAGGTATAGGTACGCGGTAACCAAACGCAGTACAGACAGCGCTGCGGGGCTCGAGCGTTTGAGCGTATTGTTGATCGTACTCATGTGTGGACTCCGGATTGTCTTGGTGTGGTGCAGAGACCCAGGCCAGCTTTAGCGTAGCCGAGTAGACCACGTGCTGCGGAGAAGAATCTGTCAGACCATCGTATCGACAACGGGCGGCTGATATCAGGGACGATACCTTGGTGCAATAGTATTGGGCGGTTGTCGCGAGTCAAATAGCGGTGCTTGGGATTGCCCGGAAGTGTCCGGGTGCCTCGTTGGCCGGAATGGGAGTCGTCATGTTGAGACACACTAGAGCAGCGGCATCATTTGGCGTGCTTACCCTCCTACTCCTGCTGGAAGGTACAAGAGTTGCGGACGCGAGCTCCAAACTACCGGATCCCATCACTGCCGGTGTCGCGGAAAAGCTCTATAGGCTGGATTGTGGTCACTCGCGCGCAAACGACGAGTCGGTGTGGACGCCGGGAGAGAATGTCGGACGCGATATCGAATTCTCGTCGACTTGTTGGCTTATCAAGCATGGAAAAGACTGGCTGCTATGGGACACCGGCGTCCCGGAAGCCACGCTCAACGATCCCCGAGGCTGGTCCACTTTGCCGAAATTGATCGTCTATCACCTCGACAAGTCAGTGACGGCCCAACTCGCCGATATCGGGCTCAAGCCCGGCGACATTGGTCGTGTCGCAATATCACACACGCATGGAGACCACATCGGCAATGTCGGGTTGTTCCCCGATTCCACAATTATCATGCAGCGAGCGGAGTACGGCTGGATACATTCCCCGAACGGGCCGAACGATAACGTCAATCAATTGATGGCCCTCGCGCGTAAGCTCATGGGCTCGCCGAAAAACCTGCAGCTCATCGACGGCGATACCGATGTGTTTGGCGACGGCAGCGTCACTTTGGTTTCGACGCCAGGGCACACCCCTGGGCACCAGTCGCTGCTGGTTCATCTTAGAAATTCCGGCTTCATCATACTGTCGGGAGATGTCGTCCATCTAGAAGAGAATTTCGAGAAGAACATCGTTCCGTCCCTGAATACCAGCAAAGCAGAGTCAATCGCGTCGATGGCTCGGGTCAGGCACTTGATGGCGGTGTACAAGGCGAAGCTTTTCATCAATCATGACAAGAGCGAAACGGACAAGCTTAGGCTTCTCCCTGCGTTCTATGACTAAGTTTCACCGATAGGTCTTTGCCGATAGGCCGCCAACCATGCACATACTCACCCTTTTTCAGGGCGCCCAGGCTCCCAACGCTGCGCTCACTCTCAACCGCGTAGCGCTCGGGGCATTCTTCGCGATCAGCGGCTACCACAAGCTATTCAACGCCTCCAGACATGCGACGCTGACCCGCACGCTGCAAGACGATGGCGTGCATGCCGTGCCCATCATGCGATGGCTGCTGCCGAGCGCGGAGTTCAGTGGGGGATGGGCGCTCATCGTGGGTTTATTGTCCGTGCTCGCCGCATTCGGGCTGTTCGTGATTTGTATTGGCGCCATCGCACTCGACGCCGTCAAACGGATACGCACGTGGCAGCCCATTGACCGCGCCGATTGGCTCGGTGACCTGCTCTATGTTCCCGAGGCGCTCTACTGCATCGGGTTGAGTGTCGTGATGCTGGCGGGGCCGGGGCCATGGAGCATTGACGCGCTGATCGCAGTACTCCTCGCAGGCTAGGCGCCATGCTTTTGTTTTGAAGGCGGCTACGGTCAACGATACCTTCGTACAATGGATTCGTTGCTGCGCTTCCGGCAACGTTGACTTCCAGGCTGCGACACTGAATGGGAGTTCCGAATGGACGCCACGAATGAATCGATAGAGACCAAGCGCGTGACTGCGCCAGTCGCGTCGAGCACGCTGAGCGTGAATGTTTTTACCGCGCCAGGAAAGGCGATGGTCGGCGAGCGGCCAAAGCCATTCGGTGAGGCGCTCGGCTTCGACCCGATCACGTCGACTTTAATATTCGGCGAGTACGACGCGGTGTTGGTAGATGCGATGACGACGGTGGCGGAGGCCGAGGCTCTTGCGCATTGGATTGCTCTGCATAACCGCAACCTGGAGACCATCTACATAACCCACGCGCACTTCGACCATTTCTATGGTCTTGGCATTCTGCTCGACCGTTTCCCGGGTGCTCGGGCGATCGCCACACCCAAGGCGGTGAGCGCCATGCAAATGTCTTTCACTCCCCCAGTCGAGCGGCTGGCCCGCCGCTTGTTTCCTGGGCAAGTACCCACCAAGTTAGTTGCGCCCGAGCCCTATGAGCGCGACACCTTCACTCTCGAGGGGCATGAATTGCGCATCATCGAACAGGGCCGCACCGATAGTCCCGATTCGACTTCTCTCTACGTTCCATCGATTGGTCTGATCGTCGCCGGCGACGTTGTGTACAACCAATGTCGCATTTATGTCGGGGACACGACGCCCGAGAGCCGAAAGAATTGGATCGCGGACCTTGATCGGTTGGCAGCCTTGAACCCGGCGATCGTTGTCGCCGGTCACAAGAAGTCCGGTGCGCCCGACTCTCCCTCGGCAATCCAGGAAACCAAGCGTTATCTCGAGGACTTCGATCGGGTGCAGAAGACCGCGACATCCGACCAGGACCTGTTCGATCGGATGACAGCGCTATACCCGGATTGGGTGGCCAATCAGTCGTGGTTGATGTTCGGATTCCCGGGAGCATGACTCACTGCTGTCGGAATCGGAGTTGCCAATGAGCGTTCAAGTCGCACAAAAAAGCTATGAGATGCCACCTCGCGAGGGGTTCACCATCACGCTTTTTATCAGCGTCGCCGATATCAACCGATCGGCTGAATTCTATGAAAGGGTCTTCGGCGGCCGCATCCTGAGCAGAGGTGACAGCAAGGGCGCCTCTGGGCACATTGAGATCGCGAATACGTGGCTCATTGTGAACGTCGGTGGCGGGCCCACTCCGGATAAGCCGACCGTCACGCTCGGCGTCCCCGCGGAGCCCGATAAAATCAGCAGCTTTATGAACATTCGCGTTGCGGATATTCAAGCGTGCTACAAATTATGGAAGGAGCGAGGTGCGGAGTTCATCACGGAGCCCATCCCCAAGTATGGCGAGATTCGCTGCTACATCCGCGATCCTGACGGATATATCATCGAGGTCGGACAGAGCACCGACCTTTAAGGGCGACGCTTCAGAGGAGAAAGCCATGATCAAAGATGTGCCGCCCGGCGAAGTCCAAGCCGAGACAATCGATCAACCGCGGCGCCGCTTCTTCGGGAGTGCCGCCATGACGATCGCGGCTGCGCAACTCGGGATGATTGCGTCTGCTGCGTCCCAAGCCGGCGAAACCGCGTCAAGGGTGTCGCCAACCAAGCCGGGTACGAACACCTCCTTCAAGGCCCTCAAGCAGATCGACGCCGGCCTCCTGAATGTCGGCTATGCCGAAGACGGACCTGCCGATGGCTCACCTGTTATCCTGCTGCACGGTTGGCCGTACGACATACACAGCTACGTCGATGTAGCGCCATTGCTTGCGGCGAAGGGTTATCGCGTCATCGTCCCGTATCTACGCGGCTACGGCACGACGAGCTTTCTCTCGAGTGCAACTATGCGCAACGCCCAGCAGTCGGCCGTCGCCCTCGACGTGATCGCTCTCATGGATGCGCTCAAGATCCGCAAAGCCATCTTTGCCGGCTTTGACTGGGGCGCGCGCACGGCAGCCATCATGGCCGTGCTCTGGCCGGAGCGCTGCAAGGCGATTGTGTCCGTCGGCGGCTATCTCATCGGCAGCCCTGCAGCCAACCAGTTACCGTTACCGCCCGCGCCGACCCTGGCGTTTTGGTATCAGTACTATTTCGCGACTGAAATCGGACAGGCGGGCTACCGGAAATACCTGCACGACTTTGCGAAGCTGATCTGGCGGACCGCTTCGCCGAAATGGAACTTCGATGACGCCACGTTCGAACGCTCAGCGGCGTCGCTCAACAATCCGGACCAGGTCGCCATCACGATCCATAACTACCGTTGGCGAATCGGCTTGGCTGACGGCGAGCGAAAATATGACGATCTGGAAAAGCGGCTGGCTGCCCTTCCGCCCGTTGCGGTGCCTACGATCACCATGGAAGGCGACGCCAACGGCGCGATTCACGCGCCCAGCTCGGCGTACCGCGATAAGTTTTCGGGCAAGTATGAGTACCGCCTCATCAGCGGCGGCGTGGGTCACAACTTACCGCAGGAGGCTCCGGAGGCCTTTGCCCAAGCTGTGATCGATGTCGACAGTTTCAGCTAGAGAGTATGAGCAATCGCGGGCGCCGCGCTCGCCCTCTAAGTTAAGGAAAGGAAGGTACACACATGCCGGAAGCGACCTGGGAACCTCATGAGAAACATGGAAGGCTGACGTCGCTGAGCGACTTGCCCGACAGCGTTTACGCGTTTCCGAAACAACGGAAAGAACCGCTCACTGATGCACAACATGTGCGTAACGCGGTCGCACGGTTCGATCAAGTCATCGGCGTTTCCGACGCCGACCGTGCTCTGGCGTTCGCGAACATCGAGAAAGCTGCGAAACACTACGATGTCGACCTCGCGGAAACGTCATGGCGCGAGCTGGGCGGTCACCGTCGATAGACTGGACGGGCGGCTGCCGCGACAGGGGCTGTGATGCGCTGATGCCGAATGCATAGTCCAAAAACAGCCGCGAGCTCGCCTCCGACCGACTCGTCGCGTAGATAGCTGCAGTGTCGGGTGCCGGACCCAAACGCCATCACAACGCTGCAGATGACGTGACGACCAAATCGCAGATTTTGGCTGCTGGCGATCTTGATGGCGAATCCGGAGGTCACGACGGCTGCGCCGAGGGAAGCGAAAGTGAGGCCTGGGTCATAACGCAGCTGAATCGGGAGCGAGAACGCCAACATGCCGATGAAGTGCATAGACCAGATGCCAACGCCCATGGATATTGCGCCAAGGATTAGCCACGTTCTGCCGGCCCGGCGGTTTGATTCAGCCACCCGTGAGGCAAGGCGAAGCGAAGTGAAGGACACGAGAATCGCGACGCCGATGGACAGGGAAACGAGCCAGGGGTTGTAACTGGTATGCATTCTGTATCGGGAACGGGTGACTGCCTTACTTACCTTTCGACAGAAAACCAAGAACCTGGAGTTCCTAATTGGCAGTTGAGTCTCGCTTTAGTACGTTCTGCCGGTGGTGCTGCGGCGCGCCAGTTTCAGCTCCAAGACAGAGCGCAGCTTGGGAAACGGCTTTGCCATCAAATCAGTGGTCCGGCCCCGAACCTATGGAGTTATATAGATCAATAAAAACAATAGGTTATATTCCACCCATTCGGCGAACGGAGGTCTCCAAGGCATTCAAAACTTGTGACCAAATCTGTGACCAAATGGCCGGGAAGTTGTGACCATGCGTCTATGCGGGTTCATCGAGGGAAAAACGCTTTGAAATCAATGGTCGGGGTGACAGGATTTGAACCTGCGACTCCTACGTCCCGAACCACGGTTGCCTGCTTGCCATTCATGGAATCATTGATTAATATGCAATCAATGATTAACAAGGCAATCGCATGGCCAGTATAACGATCCGAGACATCGATGAGCAGCTCAAGACTCGGTTGCGAGTGCGGGCGGCCCATCATGGGCGCTCAATGGAGGAAGAAGCACGCGACATCCTGCGGTCGGCACTCTCAACTGCGCGGACTCGAAGCGGATCTCTGGTGGATTCCATTCGCGCGCGGATTGAACGGTTGGGAGGTGTGGAATTGGAAATTGCGCCCCGCGAGGCGATCCGTGAGCCGGCGAACCTGGATACATGATTGTCCTTGATACCAACGTTCTTTCAGAGGCGTTGCGCCCTTTACCCGATAGCTCGGTCATGGATTGGATCGCAGAACAGCCTCGTGCCTCTCTGTTCATCACGACCGTAACTCGGGGCGAGATTCTCTACGGCATTCGTTTGCTCTCCGAAGGGAAGCGGCGGCGGGCATTATGGGATGCTGCAATCAAGATTTTCTCGGATGATTTTGCCGGTCAAGTGTTGAATTTCGACAACGATGCTGCAGACATGTACGCAGAGATCGCAGCCTCGCGACGAATTGCAGGAAAACCGATCAGTCAGTTCGATGCAATGATTGCGGCGATGGCTCGTTCGAGAGGGGCTAGCATGGCTACCCGCAACGTGAAAGATTTCGAGGATTGCGGGGTTGATGTTGTCAATCCTTGGATGGCATAGCCAACCGAGCCGTTCATGCCATATCGGTCCGTTGTGTTCCGCGACGTGGCCGACACTCGGTCTGTATCGGACTAGTAGAGATTACCCGCTTACGAGCGGACTGGCTCGGCCCGCGCGACGCCATGGGAACCAGAGTCGACAGTCCTCGAAGACGACATGCGCCGGTGCGACCACTGTGATACGTGTGCCGCGGGTCTCGGTGCGCTCTATGCGAAATCGAGCTCGCAGCTGATGAGCTCGCTCGTCCATCCCGAGCAATCCGAGATGGCCGGGTCGCTCGCCCATCCTGAGGGCGGCGGGATCGATCCCACAACCGTCGTCGAGAATCTGCAGCCGCAATGACGAGCGGCGGTAATCGACAGTGATCGAGACTAGGACTAAATGCGCCTTTTGGCGATCATCAGATGGAAAAAATCTAATGAAATTAATGGTCGGGGTGACAGGATTTGAACCTGCGACTCCTACGTCCCGAACGAAAGAAGCTTGGATAGATTAAGTACCATATATCTGTAAATGGTGCTAATATTATCCACTATGACTCAGACTCGCGATATCCAAAGCGCTCTCGAAACCTTCCGTCAACACGGTGGCGTGATGAGAACGAGTCAAGCCCTGATGCGGGGTATTCACCCTGCCGCGTTATACCGTCTCGTCGAGGACGGTCAGCTTATGCGACTCGCACGCGGACTTTATCGACTCACCTCCACTCAAGAGTTCAGCAATCCGGACCTAGCAGTGGTGGCCGCCAAAGCCCCGGAGGCGGTCGTGTGTCTGATTTCGGCGCTGGCCTTCCATGGAATCACGACTCAGATTCCGAGAGTCGTATATCTCGCTGTTCCGCGCGGCCGATACGCGGGGCTGCGCCTGCGCACGCCGCCGGTGAGGATCTATCGTTTTGATGTTCCGACCTTCGAGCAGGGAATCGAACCGCACCCCGTCGATGGCGTTCCCGTTCGCATGTACAGCGTCGCGCGCACGATAGTCGATTGTTTCAAGTATCGAAACAAGCTCGGGCTGGATGTGGCCATCGAGGCGCTGCGCTTTGCCCGTGCCCGCAAGCGAATCAGCAATCGGGAAATTCACCATTTTGCGCAGCTTCTGCGACAGGATCGCGTCATGGCGCCCTATCTGGAAAGCGTTACGTGACTAAGGCGCCGAAGAATGTCGTGGCCTCGGTGCTCGCGAGACTGCGCAACGTGGCCCAGGAGGCGGGCTTAAGCTTCAACGACATTCTTCAATCTTATGTAATTGAGCGATTTCTCTCGCCCTCTCGCGATCGCCCCACGTGGATACGGTCCTACTCAAAGGTGCGCTGATGCTTCGGGTATGGGGCGTACCACGCGCGCGGCCGACGATGGATATCGATCTGCTGCGTCGTGGCGTTGCCGATCAGGCGGCACTCGTACGACTCGTCGAACAGTGCGCGGCAATTAGTGATCCTTCTGACGGCGTCATCTTCGAGCCGAATGCGATCTCGGTGGAGTCGATTCGCGATGCGACCGAGTACGTCGGTACTCGCATTCGCCTGCAGGCGCGCCTCGACAAAGTGCGTCAGACCGTGCAGATCGACTTCGGCGTCGGCGACGCCGTTTATCCTGAGCCGCAGCCAATCGACTATCCAGTGCTGCTGACGGGTCTCCCACTGCGGCTAAACGCGTACCCGGTGGAGGCGGCGATCGCCGAGAAATTTGAGGCCATGGCTCATCTCGACATGCAGAATAGTCGAATGCAAGATTTCTATGACATTTGGATCTTGTCGCGGACCCTGGCCTTTTCCGGCCCCGCATTAAGCCAGGCGATCCGTTCAACTTTCGATCGTCGCCAGACCAGCGTTCCTGTAATACCGCCGGCGGCGTTGACGGCGAAGTTCCACTCTGAGCCAGCCCATGTCCGTCAGTGGGCCGCATTCGTACATAGGATTGGTGAGCCGGCTCTGGAGAACGAATTTTCGCAAGTCGTTGCCGATCTGGCTAAGTTTCTGATGCCGGCGGCCAAGGCAGCGTCGATGTTGGCTGAATATCCCGTTCGCTGGGAGCCGCTTGGTCCGTGGCACTACAGATAGCGCTATGCAGAGAGCAATCCGAGCAGATCGGGAAATGACGACTGCGAATCGAATCCCCGTGCTCACGCCGCAGGGGCACCTCATGCTCGCCCCGACGGATGAAGCGCGTAGCTTGCCGGATAATCTGCGAGACCGTCTGGACGCTGCGTTTGAACGCGGTGCCGGACATGGACTGCTCGAGCTTGGGATTCGCGAGGTCGGTACGGCTCTGCCCGCAGAATTTGCGTATTGGCGAGATTTTGCGGGCCGCTACGTCACAACGCTATGCACGTCCGTGCAAACTGCCGGGGTCACCGGCCCCGCCGCGGTGAGCGCCATCGAAACGCCGCCGGCAGAAATGCTTGCGGAACTGGCGAGCGCCGCACCGCCGATGCCGGGCGGGGAATATCTGAATGCCGATGTGCTCGCGGCGCTGTGGGATGGAGATTGACGCGGCTTGCCGCACCGAACTCGCCGATGCGAAGCAAACGCTGCAGGAGTTCCTGAGGGGGCGCAATCCCGCCTGGCACCTCGTCGGCCGCGTGCATTTCAATCTGGCCGAGAACCGCTCCGACGAAGAGGCGCCTTTCGCGTTCATTGCGACCTACACGACGCGTCTTTCGGCTCAAGCTCGCGCGCAGCATCTGCCTCTTGCCGAGGCGCTGCGGGAATACGCCGGCGCGAAGAACAAGGCGCGGCTGCTCTCGCTTCTAAAGCCGGTGCAGGAAGGCTGCGAGAGAGTGCGCATGGCTCGAGGCCATGGTGGAATCCGGGGAGCTCTACCATCCCCTCAGATGGTCCGCAGCCGAGGCATTTCAATTCTTGACCGATGTGCCCAAGCTCGAGGCCGCCGGTATCGTGGTACGCGCGCCGAGTGCGTGGGGCACGGGCCGACCGCCTCGCCCCATGGTTCAGGGCGACCATTGGTGCACGGGTGCCGTCGGTTCTCGGCAAGGATGCGCTGCTCGATTTTCAGGTGGAGCTGACGCTCGGCGAGGAGCGACTCACGGCGGCCGAAATTCGCGCCCTACTCAAGGGGTCCGACGGACTGCAATTCCTGCGCGGACGCTGGGTCGAGGTGGACCGAGACAAACTCTCGCAACTCCTCGATCGATTCCGCCAGATTGAAACGGCGGCGGCCGCCGGCGGACTGCCGTTCGCCGATGCGATGCGGCTGGTGGCCGGCGTCGCGGTGGACGAGGAGCGGTTGGGCGACGCTTCGGATCCCGATTGGTCGACGGTGAGCGCCGGGCCGTGGCTCGCAGAGACTCTCAAGGGCCTGCGCAGCCCCGACGGACTCGCCCGCATCGATCCCGGTGCCGGCGCTTCAGGCCACGCTGCGACCCTACCAGCAGGCAGGTGTCCGTTGGCTCTATCTGCTGCACCGCCTCGGGCTTGGCGCTTGTCTCGCGGATGACATGGGATTGGGTAAAACGATCCAGGTCTTGTCACTGCTCTTGATGCTCAAGCAGGAATCGACGGCGCAACGCACGGCGACGCCGACGCGAGTCCAGAGCATGCTCGTCGCACCCGCCTCGTTGCTCGCGAATTGGGCTGCGGAGATCGAGCGTTTCGCTCCGACGCTGAAATTCCTCATCGCCCATCCCTCGGCATCGACTGCGGCGGATCTGAAGTCGATGACGGCCGAGGGTCTCGCGAACGGTTGATCTCGTGATCACGAGTTACGGCGCGCTGCTGCGCTACGACTGGCTGTCGAGCACACAGTGGCGGGTGCGGTCATCGATGAGGCGCAGGCAATCAAGAATCCGGGCGCCAAGCAGACCCGCGCCGTCAAGAAACTCATCGCCCAGACTCGCATCGCGCTCACCGGCACTCCTGTCGAGAACCGTCTTGGCGATCTCTGGTCGATCTTCGACTTCACCCATCCCGGTCTGTTGGGCTCTGGTCAGGCGTTTGGGCGCTACGTCCGGCGCCTCGCTGAGGCGAAGAACTATCGGCCGCTGCGCGAACTCGTGCGTCCTTACATCTTGCGGCGCCTCAAGACCGACAAGTCGGTGATCGCCGATTTGCCGGACAAGACGGAGCTGAAAGCGTTCTGTTATTTGAGTCCCAAGCAGGCGGCCCTGTACCAGAAGGCGGTCGAGGAACTCGCGGACGCGCTCGGACGGTCGGAGGGCATGGGGCGCAAAGGCGTCGTGCTGTCGTTCCTGATGCGCTTCAAGCAGATCTGCAATCATCCGTCGCAGTGGCTGGGCGACGGTGCCTGGGCCGAAACCGAGAGCGGGAAATTCGCTCGTCTGCGCGAACTCGCGGAGGTGATCGCCGCCAAACAGGAGAAGATGCTCGTGTTCACACAGTTCCGCGAGGCGACTCAGCCGATTGCCGCGTTTCTCGGGCACGTATTCGGGCGGGAAGGTTTGATTCTGCATGGCGGCACGCCGGTATCGAAGCGCAAGGAGCTGGTTCGGCGGTTTCAGGACGACGAGCTGGTGCCGTTCTTCGTTCTATCTCTGAGAGCGGGGGGCGCCGGCCTCAACCTCACGGCTGCCTCGCATGTGGTGCATTTCGATCGTTGGTGGAATCCTGCCGTAGAGAATCAGGCAACCGATCGGGCGTTCCGAATCGGGCAGTCGCGGAATGTTCTGGTGCACAAGTTCGTCTGTCAGCGGCACTGTGGAGGATAAGATCGATCAGCTAATCGAGTCGAAGCAGACGCTCGTCAAGGACGTGCTCGAAGGAGGTGCGGAGCTGCAGCTGACCGAGTTCAGCGACAAGGAGTTGCTGAATCTGGTGGCGCTTGATATTCATTCGGCGCGGGCGAATGTCTGACGTGTATCGATCATCGGAGCATGGCTGATGTATTTTCCTTGGAAACCGTATGTTCCCGCGGCGGCGCGTCGACGGACGGCGGACCGGACGGCCGCGAAAATGCAAAGAAAGGGTCAGGTGCTCTCACCGGTGGCAGCAAGCCGCGGCGCGATTGCGAAATCGTTCTGGGGTAAGGCGTGGTGCCAGAACCTGGAGCGCTATAGCGACTACTCGAACCGTCTGCCGCGCGGCCGCACCTATCTGCGCAACGGCTCGGTGATCGACCTTAAGATCGGTGCGGGCGAAGTGACCGCCCAGGTGATGGGATCCAATCTTTACCGAATAAACGTTAGTATCAGGGAAGTCGCCGGCGCACACTGGCAAGGGATTGCACGCGACTGCGCCCGCTCCATCGACACATTGGTCGAACTGCTCCAGGGACAGCTGTCGGCTTCGGTCATGGAGCGCATCACCCGGCCGGGAACCGGCCTTTTCCCTTCACCGAAGGAGATTGCTTTCAGCTGCAGCTGTCCGGATTCGGCCGCGATGTGCAAGCATGTGGCTGCGACACTCTACGGAATCGGGGCCCGACTCGATGTGCAACCGGAACTGCTGTTCGGCTTGCGAAAGGTCGACGCCAAAGAATTGATCGCACGCGTAGGGGAGGGCGGGACACTGAGTGTAAAAGTGCCTGACGCAGGTCGGATTCTGGACTCGTCGAAACTGGCTGATGTGTTCGGGATCGACTTCGGCGGTGTTGATGCGAAGCCGTCTCAAAAACCGATCGCCAAGAAAGCGAAGTCAGTGGCTCCTCGTAAGGCCAAGTCCGCTAAACGTATCGGCAAGCGGTCGGCGCGTGGGAAATCTGGAAGGGCTCGATGATATTGTGCGTTTGATCGTTCAACCGGCGAAGCGCAACATCAAATCCGTGCCGGAGCAATTTGAGACTAACACTAACGCGGGAGCTCTATTTCCCAGGCCCAAGGTCAGCCTTACTTGCGTCGGAGGCTTCGTCCGAATCGTCGAAGAGAAATGAAAACGTGATGTGCCCGTCCGGCTCTAGATCATTGTTAGAACGTGATGCGGATGGGTTCGTGCAGCACTCAATAAGCCATAGAGGAAATGTCTGTGTGAGTGAATTCATTTCCCTTAAACAGCAGCGGCTCGCCAGTAACCTTCGCGAGCGCATAGCTGAAGCAGTCGCCGAAATTAAGACCCGCAGAATGCCGGCCCTTGCCGTAGCGGCGCCAGGCCTCACGAGCCGCATCGGCCTGTTCTGCGGTGACGGACTCGATCGAGAGACGACCAAACGGCCGCGAAGGTATGACCAAATGCGCTTTTTTCAGGGCTCAGCGAGTCAAGAGACCCTAAAATCAATGGTTGGGGTGACAGGGATTTGAACCTGCGACTCCTACGTCCCGAAGGATCGCGGAATAGGTACTGATCCCATTCTGCGTGGTGCGGGCGCAGCATCTCGCCAGACGAGACCGTCGGCAAGCGACCAGACTTTGATTTGTGAATAAAGATGCATAGTTGCACGCAACTATGTATAGTTAATCACATGAAATCAAGTCTGCGGCAGCTCGCCGCATCCGCGCGCTCGAAGGCAATCCTGCAACCCAGAGATTTTGCACGACTGCACATCCATCCACAGGAGATAAGCCGCCTCGTGGGCAAAGGCCAGCTCATCCGCGTGGGTCGCGGGCGTTACGTGCTGCCGCAGGCCGAGCACTCGGAGAATCTCGGGCTCGCTCTTGTCGCTGCCGCGGTCCCGCAGTCGGTAATTTGTCTTCTTTCCGCCCTTCGGTTTCACGGCGTGGGCACCCAGGCGCCTCATGACGTTTGGATCGCGGTAAAGCAGGGAGCTGCGCGGCCTCGACTCGACTACCCACCGGTTCGTGTGACGCTAGTCTCCGGTTCTGCGTTTACATTCGGTGTCGAGCGTCATCAGGTCGATGGCGTTCCGGTACGCATCTATTCTCCGGCGAAGACAGTGGCCGATTGTTTCAAATTTCGAAACAAGATTGGTCTTGACGTTGCAATCGAGGCGCTTCGTGAAGCGCTGCGCGCAAAGCGCTGCACCCGCGAAGAGCTTTGGACGGCGGCAAAGGTATGCCGTGTGACGACAGTCATTCGCCCATATCTCGAAGCGATTTAACGGCTGCCTTACCATGGCAAGGGACAAACCCAGGAATACATCGGCGTCTATCCGCGAGCGGCTCTTAAATCACTCAACTGCCGTCAAGACGGATCCCAATCTCGTACTAATCTGGTACGGGCTCGAACGCTTTCTTTATCGCCTTTCCGAATCAACCCATAGCGAGCGATTCGTTCTCAAAGGCGCAATGCTTTTTCGCCTTTGGGACAGCACCAACTTCCGATCGACAAAAGACCTCGACTTGGAGGGGTTTCTACAGGACGAGGCTGAGGTGGTTCGGGAAGTTTTCGCTTCAATCTGCATGCAGCCCGTCGAAGATGACGGACTAGTGTTCGATCCGTCGCGTGTGAAAGTCACCGAAATTCGCGATACGCAGGAATACGGCGGCTTCCGGGTATTGCTAACCGCCAAACTCGGGACCGCCATCTTGCGTCTCCAGATCGACGTGGGATTCGGAGATGCAATTACGCCTACGCCAGCCATCACTGAATTTCCGTCGATCCTCGGCCAGTCACGGCCTCGCATCCGCGTCTATCCTCTAGAAACAGTTGTCGCCGAGAAGTTCGAAGCCATGGTGCAACTCGGAATGACAAACAGCCGAATGAAGGATTATTACGACCTTTGGTTCATTTCGAGCCACTTTGAATTCGAGGGGCCGACCCTGGCCGCCGCGGTGCGGGCAACGTTCGAGCGCCGGAGGACAGAGATTCCGCGACGCTCGCCGATTGCGCTGACTGAGGAATATGCAGCCGACGTTAATCATGTGCGACAGTGGGCGGCATTCAGCAAGAGTCTCGGTGTCGAAGCTCCGCTGGGTCTGGCAGTCGTGATTGATAAAATTTCCGAGTTCGTCTTGCCGCCCGCGATTGCTGCTGCGACTGAGCAGCCATTCAACCAGCACTGGGAAGTTCAAAACCGGTGGCGGCCAATTGGATGACATCCACTGATTTGACGGAACGACATGCTTTCACTTTGTCGAGATCCCGGCCCCTATTGTCGAGATCCCGGCCCCTACCGCGAGGCATCGGAGTCTCAAGTTGACTCCATCTCGATAAAATAGTTGTTACCAAAAATGTTTCCAAGCGACGAGAGACTTGTTACCAAATGCATCTTTTGCGCGAATCTTTTGGGAAAAACTATAATGAAATCAATGGTCGGGGTGACAGGATTTGAACCTGCGACTCCTACGTCCCGAACGTAGTGCTCTACCAGGCTGAGCTACACCCCGAAATCAGCGCCTTCAGTGCTTGCGGGCCACGGCGAACTTCGCAAGTTCGCTCAAACCTTCTTTGAAACTGGATTCGGGAAGGGGTGCCAGGGCGGCAAGCGCCTGATCCACCTCGCTTTGTGCGAGTCGCGCAGTGTACGCAAGCCCTCCCAGGCTTGCAACGGCCCGTGTGATCTCCTGGAGGTGCTCCAGGCCGCCTTCCTCGATGGCGCTGCGGATCATGCGGCGCTGGCCGTCGTTGCCATGCTGCAGTGCATAAATCAACGGCAGCGTGGGCTTGCCCTCCGCGAGATCCGCGCCCAGATGCTTGCCGAGGGACGATTCGTCGGCCTCGTAATCGAGGGCGTCGTCGACGAGCTGAAAGGCAGTGCCGATGTGCTTGCCGTAGCGGGCGAGCGACTCTTCTATTATGGGACTGGCATCGCTCAGCACGGCGCCGATCTGCGCGCCGGCCTGGAAGAGACGGGCGGTCTTTCGATTGATGACATCGAGATAGCGCGCCTCGCTCGTGTTCGAATCGTGCGCGTTCATGAGCTGCAGGACCTCGCCTTCCGCGATCGCATTGGTGGCATCGGCCATGATGTCCATGATGGGCATACGATCGAGTCTCACCATCATCTGAAACGCACGGGAATAGAGGAAATCGCCTACCAGAACGCTGGCGGCATTGCCAAATTCCTCGTTCGCGGTCTTGTGGCCGCGCCGAAGGGAGGAGCCGTCGACCACATCGTCATGCAGCAACGTCGCCGTATGGATGAATTCGATAATCGCCGCCGCCTCGATGTGAAGCTCGCCTTCGTGGCCGCAGGCGCGGGCCGCCAGAAGCACCAATAGAGGGCGCAAGCGCTTTCCGCCAGCATAGATGATGTAATCGGCAACCCGATTGACGAGCGCCACCTGGCTATACAGGCGGTGTTTGACGACCCTGTCGACGGCCTCGAAATCGGCGGCTACGAGCTCACGAATTTGTTCTAGTGTCATGCATCGCCCAAGGGCTAATGACGCCATGGTACCTAAGAAGCCGCCGGCTAGGTTGGCGCATCGCGGTGCACTACCTGCGCCCGCCCGCGGGGGCGAGATCCCCGGATTTGACCAAATCGGCCCTTAACCGTACAATTCGCGGCTCTTTTGCGGGCCTGAAAAGCCGCCTAGTCTGGAGTTCCAACCATGTATGCCGTGATCGCCACGGGCGGTAAGCAGTACCGCGTTCAAGAAGGCGCCGTCGTCCGAATCGAGAAGCTCGATGCGGATGCAGGGTCGAGTGTCGAGTTCGGCCAGGTGCTCCTCGTCGGGGCCGGATCGAGCGTCACGCTCGGAGCCCCCTTCATTGGCAACGCCAAGGTCATCGGCACCGTGCAGAGCCACGGGAAGGGCGATAAGGTCCGCATCGTCAAATTCCGCCGCCGCAAGCACTACAAGCGCGAAGGCACGCATCGGCAGCACTATACCGATGTGAAGATCACCCAGATCGTCTCGTAAAGTTTGTCGAGGAGATAGCAACATGGCACACAAAAAGGCCGGCGGCAGCACTCGAAATGGCCGCGATTCCCACTCCAAGCGTCTCGGCGTCAAGAAGTTCGGCGGCGAGGGGGTGCTCGCGGGCAACATACTCATCCGCCAGCGCGGCACGGTCTATCGCGCCGGCACCAATGTCGGCATGGGTACCGACCACACCTTGTTCGCCACCGCCAACGGGGTCGTCGAGTTTCGCGTCAAGGGCGCGGAACAGCGCACCTACGTCAACGTCGTCTCGAAATAACAGCGTCGTCGCGGGCGCTTGCTCGCAGTCGCCAACCAAGGGGGAGCCGGGCCGAGCCTGCTCCCCCTTTTTAATTTCCGCAGCTCCTCATCCATGAAGTTCATCGACGAAGCCAAAGTCAGGGTGCAAGCCGGCAACGGGGGCCGCGGGTGCGTGAGCTTTCGGCGCGAGAAGTTCGTGCCCTTTGGCGGACCCGACGGGGGGGACGGTGGACTGGGCGGAAGCGTCTACCTCAAAGCCGTCGAGGGTATGAATACGCTGGCGGATTTCCGTATTTCGCGGATCTACAAGGGCCAGAATGGCGAGAGCGGCAGCGGCAACGATTGCACCGGCCACGGCGGCGACGACGTCTACGTGCCCGTTCCGGTGGGCACGGTCATTTCGGATACTGAGACCGGCGAACAATTAGGGCGATCTCATGGCTGACGGCCAGACGTTGCTCGTTGCCCGCGGGTGGGAAAGGAGGGTGGGGCAACACGCGCTTCAAGTCGAGCACCAACCGCACACCGCGCAAGTCCGGCCCCGGCTTGCCGGGGGAGAAGCGTGAGCTTGCGCTCGAGCTCAAGCTCATCGCGGACGTCGGCCTGCTCGGACTTCCGAACGCCGGCAAGTCCACACTGATCCGCTCGGTCTCCGCGGCGCGACCGAAGGTCGCCGATTATCCGTTCACGACACTCCATCCGAATTTGGGCGTGGTGAGCGTCGGGCCGGGCCGCAGCTTCGTTATGGCGGACATTCCCGGCCTCATCGAGGGCGCAGCGGAAGGCGCGGGGCTCGGGATCCGGTTCTTGAAGCATTTGCAGCGCACCCGCGTGCTGCTGCACTTCGTCGATATGGCGCCGCCCGATCCCGACGCCGATCCGGTGCAAGGATGCGCGCAGTATCGTGGCGGAGCTCAAGAAGTTTGCGGCCGATCTTGCCGCCAAGGAGCGCTGGCTGGTCATCAACAAGATCGATCTGCTGGAGCCCAAGGAGGCGAAGCAGCGGGCGGCGGAGATCGTGCGCAGGCTCCGCTGGAAGGGGCCTGTCTTTCTCACCTCAGGGGCGACCGGGGCCGGCACCGCCGAACTCAAGCAGGCGCTGATGCAGTACCTGGAGGAGCACCCGAGAGATGTCGCGCCGCATGGCGAGGTGCGCGCGAGCGCCTGACTACTTGGAGGCGAGCGCGCGAACCTGCTTGGTCAAGCGGCTCTTGTGTCGCGCGGCCTTGTTGCGGTGAATGATCCCCTTGTTGACCATGCTGTCGATGATCGGCGTGGCCGCGGCGAGCGCTGCCGCCGCATCGGTGGCGATTGCCTGCCTTGAGCGCAAGCGTGGCTTTGCGGATCGCGCTGCGCAGCCGCGAGGTCAGGGCATCGTTTCGGGCGCGATGCACAGTCGACTGTCGGGCAGCTTTTTCCGCAGATTTCGTATTCGCCAAGCGTGGACTCCTAAAACGGACTCGAGACGCGAAGGTCTCGAAAAAGAGCCGCGTATTTTCCGGCTCAAGTGCTTGATTGTCAAATGCGCCGGTCGGACGACCGTGTTTGAGTATAATTCCTCGATTTGGCCATGGAACTAGTACGCGGTCTGCAGAACATAGGCAATGCCGCCAGGGGCTGCGTGCTGACTGTGGGCAATTTCGACGGCGTGCACCTGGGGCATCAGGAGATGATTCGCGCCGTTCAGGAGCGCGCCGCGCAGCTTGGGGCTCCGGGGGCGGTGCTCGTTTTCGAGCCGAGCTCGAAGGAGTTCATCGATCCGGACGGAGCTCCGGCGCGGCTTGACGCGCTGGCGCGAGAAATATGTGGCGCTCGCCGCCGCCGGGGCCGACCGGCTGGTGACGCTGCAGTTCAACGACTGCATGCGCGCCATGAGTCCGCAAGCGTTCGTCGATGAGCTCATCGTCGAGACGCTCGGCGCGCGCCATGTGGTGGTGGGGCATGATTTTCGTTACGGCAGGAAGGCCCTCGGTACGATCGAGAGTCTGCGTGAAGCCGGACGAGCACGTGGATTCGGCGTCGAGGAGATCGCCCCTTACGTCATCGATGGCGTGCGCGTGAGCAGCACCGCCGTGCGCGATCGATTGGAACGGGGAGATTTTCCAGGCGCGGCGCGCTTGCTGGGACATCCTTACCGAATGGTGGGGCACGTCGCCCATGGCCGCCGGTTGGGGCATACGCTGGGATTTCCCACTGCGAATCTGCATCTCATGCGGCGCAAGTCGCCCATCTGGGGAATCATGGCGGTGAGGGTATTTGGCATCGGCGCGGTGGCCATGGCGGGAGTGGCAAGTCTCGGCACCCGTCCCACGGTGGACGGAACCGAGCCGCTGCTCGAGGTGCATGTCTTTGACTTCGACGGGGATCTGTATGGACGACTGATCGAGGTCGAATTCGTCGCGAAGCTTCGCGATGAGATCAAGTTCGACTCGCTGGATGCGTTGGTGAATCAAATGAATATCGATGCGGCGCAGGCCCGCGAGCTTTTGTCGAGGTTGAACGGTGGCTGATTACAAACACACGATTAACTTGCCGCAGACGGGATTTCCGATGAAGGCGGATCTCGCCAAGCGGGAACCCGCGATGCTCGAGGAATGGGAGCGTGCCGATCTTTATGGAAAGATCCGCAACACCTCGCGCGGCCGACCCGCTTACATCCTGACCGACGGGCCTCCCTATGCGAACGGCGCGATCCATCTCGGTCACGCCGTCAACAAGATCCTCAAGGACATCATCGTCAAGTCGCGCACGCTCGATGGGTACGACTCGCCTTATGTGCCCGGCTGGGATTGTCACGGCCTGCCGATCGAGATGCAGGTGGAGAAGACCCACGGTCGGGTTGGCCAGAAGATCGACGCCAAAGCCTTTCGCGCGGCCTGCCGCGAGTACGCCTTCAAACAAGTCGACGCACAGCGCAAAGACTTCAAGCGCTTGGGCGTGCTCGGCGATTGGGCGCATCCCTATCTCACCATGGATCCCCGTTTCGAGGCTGAGCAGCTTCGCGCCTTCGCGATCATCATCAGGAACGGCCATGTCTACAAGGGCTACAAGCCCGTGCACTGGTGCCTCAACTGCCGCTCGGCGCTCGCCGAGGCGGAGGTCGAGTACGAGGACATCACATCGCCGAGCGTCTACGTGCGCTTCGGAGTCTTCGACCGCCTCGATCTGGCACGGCGCCTCGGACTGCCCGCAGACGATCTCGACGCGGACATTCCCACCTCTGTGGCCATCTGGACGACGACGCCGTGGACCTTGCCGGCCAACCAGGCCGTCGCCGTCCATCCGCAAATCGATTACGTGCTGGTGGAATTCGATTTGGGCGCTGGGCGCGAGCGATTGATTCTCGCCAGCAAGCGCGTCGAGCCGCTGATGCAGACACTCGGGGTGGGCGCCTGGACGACGCTCGCCGAGGTCAAGGGCGCGGCGCTCGAGCATTTGAAGCTTCGGCACCCCTTCTATGACCGGGAGGTGCCCGTGATCCTGGGCGATCACGTCACGCTCGATGCCGGCACGGGGGCGGTCCATACCGCGCCGGGGCATGGACTCGACGATTACATCGTCGGCCAGCGCTACGGTCTGCCGGTCGAGAATCCCGTCGGAGGGCGATGGCCGCTTCCTGCCTGCGACCCCGCTGTTTGCGGGGGAGGAGCGTGTTTGACGCCAATGCGCACGTCATCGAGGTTTTGGGTGAGCACGGGCGCCTGCTCAAGGGCGAGCCGTACCATCATGCCTATCCGCATTGCTGGCGGCACAAGACGCCGGTGATTTTTCGGGCCACGCCCCAATGGTTCATCAGCATGGATCAGGCGGGGCTTCGCAAGGGTGCACTCGAGGCCATCGCGCACGTCGACTGGATGCCCGCGTGGGGCGAGCAACGCATCAGCGGCATGATCGACAGGGCGCCCCGACTGGTGCGTGTCGAGACAGCGCACGTGGGGCGTTCCGATTCCCGCTGTTCGTCGATAAGGATACCGGTGAGCTGCATCCACGAACGCTCGAGCTCATCGAGGAGGTCGCGAAGCTGGTGGAGCGCGGCGGCATCGATGCATGGTTCGATCTCGACCCGGCCGCTTTGCTCGGGCCGGACTGCGGCACGCTACGAAAAGTCGACCGACGTGATGGACGTGTGGTTCGATTCGGGCGTCGTGCATCATGCCCTCGCGCAATTGCGCCCGGAGATCGTCTGTCCTTCGGATCTTTATCTGGAAGGGTCCGATCAGCACCGCGGCTGGTTCCATTCATCGCTATTGACCTCGGTCGCAATGCATGGCCGCGCGCCTTACCGCGGCGTGCTCACGCATGGATTCACCGTCGATGAGAAAGGCCGCAAGATGTCCAAGTCCGTCGGCAACACGCTCGTGCCGCAGAAGCTCACGAGCACGTTGGGCGCCGATGTCGTGCGGCTGTGGATTGCCGCCACGGACTACTCCAATGAGATGAGCGTCTCGGATGAGATCCTGAAGCGCATGGCGGATTCCTACCGGCGCATTCGCAATACCTTGAGGTTCTTGCTCGGCAACATGCACGGCTTCGATCCGGTGCGCGATTCCGTGGCGTTCAACGATCTGGTCGCGATCGATCAATGGGCGATCAGCAAGGCGTTCGCGCTGCAGAACGATATAGTCACGGCGTATCGCAACTATGAATTTCACAAGATCTATCAAGAGGTGCACAACTTCTGCGTGGTCGAGCTCGGCGGCTTCTATCTCGACATTCTCAAGGATCGCCTGTACACCACCGGCGCCGAGAGCCGGCCGCGGCGTTCGGCCCAGACCGCGCTCTACCACCTCGCCGACGCCATGGTGCGCTGGCTCGCGCCGATTTTGAGCTTCACGGCCGAGGAGGTGTGGACCTTCATGCCCGGCGAACGCAGCGAGTCCGTATTCTTGAATACCTGGCATGAGTTCCCGGCCGGCGCGGAGCGCGTCAGTGCCATCGACTGGCCCGCCTTCATCGCGCTCAAGGCGGATGTCGCCCGCCAGCTCGAGCGGCTGCGCGCCGCAGGTCAGATCGGCGCGCCGCTCGATGCCGAAGTCAGCATTTATGCGCCCTTCGAGCAGGCGCAGCGTTTCGGGGCCTTGGCCGATGAGCTGCGATTCTTGTTGATCACCAGCGAGGCGAGGGTGATCGAAACCGACTCGCCGCCGGTCGATTCGGTGCCGAGTCATGCCGAGAACGTCTGGATCGAGGTGAAGCCGAGCACTCAGCCGAAGTGCGTGCGATGCTGGCAGTTGCGTCCCGATGTCGGCAGCGATCCGCGCCACCCGGAACTTTGTGCCCGCTGCGTCGTCAACATCGAAGGACCCGGCGAGGAGCGTAAGTACGCATGAGCGTCTCTGGAAAATCGCGGTCGCGCTGCCGTCTGGCTCCTGCTCTCCGTCCTGGTCGTGCTCGCGGATCAGCTCTCGAAAAGCTACATTACCAGCCACTATGGCGAGTTCGAGTTCACCACGCTGCTGCCGGTGCTCGATATCACCCGCATGCATAACGTCGGCGCCGCGTTCAGCTTCCTCGCCTCGGCATCCGGTTGGCAGCGCTGGCTCTTCATCGGGCTCGCGGTCACGGTGAGCATCGGGATCGTAGTGTGGCTGTACCGCATGCCGCGCTCGCAGGGACTGCTTGGCCTGCGGCCTCGCGCTGGTGCTCGGCGGAGCGATCGGCAACGTGATCGATCGCATCCGGCTCGGGGCCGTGGTCGATTTCATCCACTTTCATTGGGATCGCGCGTACTTCCCGGCGTTCAACATCGCCGATTCCGCGATCACGGTCGGCGCGGCGTGCCTCATCCTGGATGCACTGCTGGAGCCCAAACGCGCTAAAGCAAAGGCGGAAACCTGATGCAAATCCTGTTGGCCAACCCACGCGGATTCTGTGCGGGCGTCGACCGTGCCATCGACATCGTGGAGCGTGCCATCGATCTGTTCGGCGCGCCGATCTACGTGCGCCATGAGGTGGTGCACAACAAGTATGTCGTTGACCGGCTGCGCACGATCGGTGCCGTGTTCGTCGAGGAGCTCAACGAGGTTCCCGGACAGCGCGACAGTCATCTTCAGTGCCCACGGCGTGTCGCGCGCCATCCAGCTGGAAGCGGAGCGCCGTTCGCTCAAGGTGTTCGATGCGACCTGCCCGCTCGTGACCAAGGTGCACATGGAAGTCACCCGCTATGCGCGCGAGGCCCGCGAGGTGTTCCTCATCGGGCACGCCGGACACCCCGAGGTGGAAGGCACGATCGGTCAATTCGACACCTCGTACGGCGGCAGCATCTATCTCGTCGAGACGGTCGAGGATGTTCGAAACATTCAGGTGCGCAACCCCGCTCATCTCGCGTTCGTCACCCAGACCACGCTCTCCGTCGACGATACAGCCTCGATCGTAGAGGCCCTGCGCTCGCGTTTCCCGGGCCTGAAAACCCCCGTCAAGGAGGATATCTGCTACGCGACGCAGAACCGCCAGGACGCGGTAAAGGACCTCATTCACCGCTGCGATCGGCTCGTGGTCGTCGGGTCTCAGTCGAGCTCGAATTCGAACCGCCTGCGCGAGATGGCGGATAAGGCGGGCATACCCGGATATCTCGTCGATGGCCCGGAACATTTGCACCGAGAATGGTTTGAAGGCGCGAATACCGTCGGTGTGACGGCCGGTGCGTCCGCCCCCGAGATACTGGTGCAAGGGGTCATTGCGCAGCTACGCGAGTGGGGCGGGACCGTCGTCGAGGAGCTGAAAGGGCGCGAGGAGCATGTGATTTTCGCGCTGCCGCGCTCACTTCGCGAAGTTCACAAGCGGGTCGGCAGCCTTTCGTCGGAAAGCTCGACAGGGTAAGATGGCGCTCCTTTTTGGCGTGCCGCAATAGCTCAGTTGGTAGAGCAACGCATTCGTAATGCGTGGGTCCCCAGTTCGAATCCGGGTTGCGGCACCATTCACTTGACGAGGAGCACCGCGCTCTTGTGACGCCTTGCCTCTTTCGCGAGAACTTTGTCAGCCGTTAATAGTGGCAAATTTTCGGCGAGCGCCGCTGCCAGATGCAAACCATCCAAGGTGCAAAGCGAACTCTGGGCGGAAGCGATTAGCCTGCGGGCATTGAGGAAGTGCTCGGTAGTCAAGGCAACGCGGCGGTAAAAGCCCTCCGCGACGTGAGTACCGAAGAGATCAAGAACGGCACCCATCTGTCGTTCCGTCAGTTTCTTGAGGCGCCGTTTTCTCGAGAACAGCGAGCAAAATTCGACCTCGCTCAAGAGACTGATGACTGGATATCGGATTTGCCGTATCGAGGCTTCGGCCGCCGCACTCAAGGGTTCGGGACAGTAGTAGGCGCCGAGGACGCTCGTGTCGATATAGGCCGTTTCAACGGGCATCGCGCTCCTCGCGCAGCAATTTCACCGCCGCAGTTCCGGTCGCCCCAATTTGCTTTCGAAACTGCACCAGAGACGGCAGAGCTTTCAGGACCTTGGGAGCGGCGATGAGTTTCGCGACCGGCTTCCCCTGCCGGGTAATCATAATTTCCTCGCCAGCCTCGGCGCGATCGATCAGATCGGGAAGCTCCTGGCGAGCCTGCTTTATGCCAACGTGTTTCATGAATTTTCCGAAAAAAGTGTACACCACGAGTGTACATTTATGCGGCGGCCGGTCAATAGACGTCAGAAATGCGTCATCACCGAGGGCTGCGAACGCCATTTGGCGCGCGCAAGTTGTTGATTGATATCAGCACTCATATGCCTTGAGTTTTTTTGCAGCGTTGCCGAACGGCCCGAGTCGGTAAACCGCCGCGCCCGCTGGAGAGAAGGTGAAGGTCGCGAAGGGTTCGGCGAGCACCTTGTCGAGATAATCCCGCGGGGCAACGTCCGGTACTCACGTGCGGGCTGAACCGCTCAGCGGTTTGCTGCGGAACGAACGTCGACACGTACTTGATCAGCAACTCATCGCAAATCCGCACATCAGCCCGCTGTTGATTCACTATGTCGAGGTGTTTGCGACCGAGCATGCCGGCACACATTGCGAACCGCACGTGACTGAGTACCGGCGGATTCGGCCCGGCATGGACTTGACCTGGTCTGCGACCTTCCTAGGTCGTTCCGAGTATTTTCTCGATCACCGCCAACTCGTCATTAGAGAGTGGTTGCGTAGCCGCCGCAGACTTGAACAAGCCCGCAAACGACTTGTAAGACCACGTATCTGAACGGGTGAGATGCATGACAATACCGCCCCCAGGCTGCGCAACCACATCGATGGAGGCCGATGCACCGCTACCATCCTTGAGATTCAATCGGATCAACGGGTGAACAGTCGACGCCGGAGCACTGATCCCACGCCACGCGGACCGGTGCAGACCAAGCCAGAGCGTGAGGCCCTGCAATTGGACGCGGGAAAGCTCTCTAGGAATTGCCGCGCGGCCGGCCTCGAATTGAGCCACATCACCAGAAACCAATGGCGTGCCGAAGTTGAGCTCGCCGGCCGAAGCGGCGCTCACGCACATCAATAGCAGCGACCATTGGGTCCACGTTCCGAAAGTGAGCTTCTTCATCCCGCGCATATCAACGACAATGGGGCGCAATTGGACCTCCATACGGCCAGGACGCACAATAGCGCAACTTTCGAGGCCATTACCATCCGTTCGAAATGTCCGATATCATCATTTATCAAATCAAGAGCTACTACACGAAGCATGAGGATCTCGACCCCAGCTGTCGGGTGCTCGACAACTCCGCGAACGAAAGACCCGATTGGTATGAATATTGGCCCATCAGGAAATTCCTGCTCAACGAACCGTTGGACGACACGGCCTTTTACGGATTTTTGTCGCCGAAATTCAAACACAAAACCAATTTGACGCCCTCGGGGATCCGCGATTTTGTGAAGCGCGAGAGCTGCGAAGCCGCCGACATCGTGCTCTTCAGCCCGAGCCTTCACCTGACAGCCTATTACTGGAACGTCTTTCAGTACGGGGAATATTGTCACCCGGGTCTGGTGGATCTTGCGACGCAGTTCTTCGGACGCATCGGCGAGCCGACGAACCTGGAAAACTTGGTTACCCATTCGCGCAACGAGGTGTATTCGAATTATTTTATCGCCAAACCCCGCTTTTGGAGGGCGTGGCTCCAAAGAACCGAACAGCTGATCGCGATCGCCGAGTCACAGACAGATCCACTGGGTGCGCAGCTGCGCCGGCACACCACCTATCGGGGTCATCGCGAAGCCCAACTGAAGATATTCATTATGGAACGGATTCCTACATGGCTGCTCGCTCGGAACGCGGAGTTCGACGCGAGAGTGCGAGATCCTTTTGTCGTGCGTTCGCGCGTTTACAAGTTGCCCGGCGCCATCGTCTGCGATGCATTGAAGACCGCATACGTAACCAACGCGCGTCAGGAGCAATACAGAGATCTGTTCGGACTCATGAGCAAAATGGCAAGGTTATTCAGCTTGCAAATCCGCATCGGAAACTTCCTCGGGTTCAACGCAATACGTTCCTGCGTCACAGCGCTCGCCTCATATTGGACCAAGGCCGGAAGGGCAGATGCGTCCTAGATGGCGGCCAGCACGCACCCCCCGGGAGGATTGATCGAGTTCACGAGCCCGCTGTCGATCGGACAATCTGTAAGGCCCGTAAGCGCTTCTATCTGAGCGCGATTCGATGGCCCGAGCAACACGCAGGAGACCGCGGGATTGGAAAGCACCCAGGTCAGCGCAAATCGCCATAAGGGCATCGAGCAGGAAGCGGCCGCGGCGTACAGAGCTTGGATGGCTTGGTCGACTGCGGCCGTTAGCCGGGCCTGATAATTGTTCGCCGGCGAGGCCACGGCGAATCGACTGCCGTCGGGGAAGGGCTCGCCGGTACGGTATTTCCCCGTCAACAGCCCTTCCGCCAATGGACTGTATGTGAGATTGGCGACGCCGTGCTCGCAAGCGATCGGGATGACGTCGGTCTCGGCACGCCGATCGAGCAGATTGAACCGGCTTTGATGGCTCGCGATCGTGCAGAGCTGTCGACGATTTGCGCACTCGATGGCGGCCAGGAGCTGCGCGCCATCGAAATTGCCGCACCCGATATGCCTTACCTTGCCTTCGCGCACGAGTTGCTCGAGGCCTCCAAGGGTCTCCTCGAGCGGCACGTCGGTGCTGAAGTGATGAATCTGGAGAAGATCAATCCAATCCGTCTGAAGCCGCCGCAAGCTCAGCTCGCATTGCGCAAGCACAGTGCGCCGACCGTTGCCCATTTCATCCGGCCTGGCATCAGCCGTCGCCGCGCCGCCAAATTTCGTCGCGATAAGAACATCATTCCGCCGGCCGGATCGCTTGAGGGCCTGGCCAAGCATCGTTTCGCTCACGCCGCGGCCGTAGCTCACGGCGGTATCGAATAAGTTGATTCCGACATCCAACGCGGCAGCGATGATGGCGTCGGTCTCGCCGGCATCGGCGCGCCAGCCGAAGGTCATACAGCCCACCCCGACCACACCGACTTCGAGATCGGTGTTTCCGAAGCGCCGGTATTCCATCATCGGGCCTACTTCGAGTCTTTCGTGGCTCTCGCCTGATAGTCTTTCTGAAGGCTCATCCCGTAGGGAGAATTCTCGGGTTTATATATGGTGAAGTGAGGAGTATTCCACTCGGCGTCGGTTTTTCGAGTGGTGTAGTAGAACGTGCTGAACACCCGTCGATAGACCGACGGCGGTGTCTGTAACGGCTGGGGTTGCCCATGATTGGAGTCGTCCGTCACTTCGAAAATCACCGCGCGATTAAACGAGGGCTCAATCTGTATGCGACGGTCCATCTCTTTTGACCACAGCTCGAGGTGCCCGCCCCATTCAGCCTGCCAATTGGGCGTCAGATACAACAGCACGTTGAGCCTGCGGTGCGCCTGGAGCTTGTGGTGCCAGTTAAAATCCGCGTGGACCTTGAGAAATTGATCGCGTCCCGTCACCATGGCGCCGCCGCCAATGAAATAGGGGTCCGCGAAAAGACAATCGATGCCGGACAGCGCCTCGAGGAAGAGAAGAAATTGACGGCTGATGACCGCGTTCGCGTATACCCGCATCGGCACGGAAAGAGCCGAAACATCCTCGACGAACTTACGCACAACGTTGTTGTTCGCGTGGGTCTTCCAGCGCACCGAGGAATCGTTGGGGTCCGGGTATGACGCGGCCAGCGCCTCGGCTATGTCCGTCGGCAAGAAATTATCAAGCACGACATGCGGATAAGGGTCCGCGTTTTTGAACGCCTCTTTGCACTTCAACGCCAATTGAGCATACTGCACATTGTCGAAGAGCGTCACGAGTCTCGACACAAGAGATTCCGTCTCTACCTCTGCCTCCGGTCTCTCCTTCATCCATACTGTTCGCATTGAGAATTTCCGCGGACTAGATAAGCTGTGGATTGTCGCACAGAGGGTGGGGTGCGATCTACGCTACCTGTTTCCGCGTTCTGGCGGTCTGGCTACAAATCCTTCCTCACTAAATGGTCGATTTGCATCAGCTCTACCGGCGCTCCGTTCACTTCAATCATCGCGACCAACACCCCGGCGCTCGGACTGTTGGGATCAATGATCACTTTCTGATTCCGGATCGCCTGCGCCAGGTCATCGACCTCGAAAGCAACGTGGGGAACGGTTTTCACCAGGTCCGGATACGGCGAATTGTGCGGACGAAATCGCTCGGCGGCGTCTACTTCGCCCTCATTGCCGTTCAGAGACCCAGTGATACTTCCAAAGAACGCCGCCGTCGTTACCGGAGAGATCGCCCAGCATGGTCTTGCCGTCGTCCGCGACGGTGAAGGTGCCTGATTCGATGCGCTTGCCGTCCTTCTTGAATGCGTACTTGAACGATCGATTGCCTGTCTTTGCGACGCTGACGGAATCCGCGTAGGTGGTGCCGGTGACCGGCACCCATTTGCCGTTGCGGGCGGTCGTGAATTCCATGTGCGTACGCGTGCCGTCGGCTTCGACGAGATCGATCGTATTGTGGAAGGCGCCATCCGGCATCTGCTCTATTTTGAAGCTATGACTTTTCATGGGCGGCCCGGGGTCGAAGGTCGATTTCGACACATTCAGAATCCATGTGCCCACAAACGGATCCTGACCATCGGCGGACGAGGCAATCCCGGCCATGGTCAGTGTGGCCGTAACGATCATCACCTTGATAAGCCCAATGCGTGGCATTGAGATCACTCCCTGTGGTTATTGTTGTCCGGCATCTGATTCTGCGCCTGCCGGCGCGGAAGAGTCAAAAGACTAAACTGTGCCGTGCTCCGTCATGCCGTCGTCGATTTTCCCGCTAATACGGGATGCGGCCCGAAGGAAACGCTCCAGTGGGGGATTCGGCGCGCTTTGGACGGGCGAAGACCTCGGCAGAGCACCAAGGCTGCGCGATGGCGCCGCGTGCGAAGGCACCCAGCTGATCCGAGACGGCTCGCCTAAGACTCGCATTCGAACGTGATCTTGGCTCGTTCAGTCAGGAGCATTGCATGACCGGTTTCGTCGATGTCATGCAGAAGAATGTGTTTGGATTGCTTCGCGCAATAGTCACTGGCCTTGCTGAGCGCTTTCTTCCGCTCCTTGTCCGTATTCCACGGGCCTATGGCGTGGGCCTGTATCACATATGTCCCGTTGGCTTCTGGCGTCACTTTGGGCCCGGATGCACATCCTGCCAGAGCCACCGCATTTATCGCCGCCATGAGACAGACGCATTGTTTTTTGTTCATCTTTACCACTGGATATTGCGTAACAACGAAAACCTGACAAAGGGCTCAACGCTACATTTCGCCCGCGACCAACGCCGAACCGTGCCTGAATCGCCGATCATGGACGTGGTGTCGCTTGGCTGGCAACCCAAAGTAGATTGCGCGGCTCTCAGACACCTGTCTTCATCTCATGGCAGGAATTCACGTGACTCGTCCCGTCGGCACTCGTGTACATGCTCAGGCTCCTGTCATTTGCCGTGGACGACCCAGCACTCTTGAAAGACCGAGCAATAGCAGTACTCGATGTCCCACCGCCGCTCGTCCTTCGCGAGCAAATCCTTACGTAGTCGCCTCCGACCTTCACATAAAGGCTTTTTTCATGGGCCGGACCGACGCCGCGATTGAGAAGGTCGAGCGACAGCACCTTCTCGCCCTCGGGCGTAACGTCGCTGAAGCCGCCCTGCATGTACGGCAAGGAATTCGCCTGCACCAGCATTTCCATCACGTAACTGTGGTGCAGGGCGATGCCGATGTAGCTGATCGAGGTGACCAACGCGGTAACCGCGATGATCATCTCCAGCCAACGCGGCAGGGCACCGGTGTGCCTCGCGTGAGGCTTATGGAGGTCGGGTGCTTCCAGAATGGTAGTCCTCGCTGCTTGCCGTCAAATGTCCGCGGTTCATACGAGTATAAGCCTAGGGTGGTACATCCCGTTCCGGCGGCAACGCAAATGCAGGTCCGTCGCGATCGGCGGAATCGAATACGCCTTTATGGTGAAAATAGACGATGCTGGCCGCCGAGCGCATGGGCCACGTGGCCAACAGCCAATTGAACGCGAGGTCGCTCTGGAAGCGGTCGAACAAAAATCGTAGCACGCGCTTCAGGCGGAATTTTGGATACGACTGCACGAACCAGCCGCTTGGATCCTCAGCCCTGCCGTGTAGGAAATCCGCCACGGCATTGCCGGCTGCAAGCCCGTGCTTGAGCGCGGTGTGAATGCCGCCTGCGGTGACCGGCGACACCATGCCGGCCGCGTCGCCCACGAGCAGCGCGCGAGATGCGGCGACCGGCGCGACGACACCCCCGCACGGGATCAGACCGGCGCGCACGCTGGTGGGCGTATCCTTGCGCAATTCGATCACTGGCGCGATCTTCGTCAGCAACGCGTCCATTGCTTCACCGGGTTTGAACGTCCTGCGGCCATCGAGCCGTTGCGCCAGCCCGGCTTGAATCCCATCGACCCCCGCGAAGACCCAGCCTATATACCCGGGAGCGACGCGGCGGTCGACGAAGCAGTGCAGCTTGTCAGGCGTCGCGAGCACCCCGGCCGCGTACTCGTATTCGACTCCCGCCAGGAACCGCCTGCTCGCACCGAGGCCAAGCGCGCCGGCAACGCGCGACCGCGGGCCATCCGCCCCAATCAGGAATCGCGCCGTGCCGAAGCCCTCCACATTGAAGCCGCTCTGCACCCGCTGCACACGTGTGAACGCCCTGTCGTACGCGATTGCCGCACCGGCGCGCTCGGCCTCGCTCGCCAACCACCGCATCACTTTCGGCGTATCGGTCGCGAGGAAGTAATAGCCTGGCGCTTCCAGATCGACATAGCGCAGGTTGGGCGCGTACAGCCGCACGCCTGTGATTCGACGCACGAATGCCGTAGGAAGCGCGTCGAGTATCGCGATCTGGTCGACCGCATCTTTCACAATAAGTCCGGTGGTGTGCAGCTTCGCGCCAGGGTCGGTCTTCTTCTCGAGCACGGTTACCCGGAGCCCTGCGCGCGCGAGCGCGAGCGCGCTCGCGAGACCAGCGAAGCTCGCACCTACCACGAGGCAATCGGCATGGGAGGAGGTGTTCTGGGTGACTTCCACTAGCGGTTTCAGGGGATTTGGATGACGAACGGCGACCGGATCAAAGGCAAGCGGGTAGAGGTATAGCGCAGCGCGTCACGGCGATACGTTCTGCAAGTTGTCGTGCAAGAAGCTCTCAAGCGAACTCAACAATTTCACACGCGTCTCGGTATGCGATAGCCACTGGCCCTCGTCCGCCAACTCGACCAAAGTCACTTGCTTTCCTGCAGATCTCAGAGCCGCCTCCATCTTGAGCGACTGCGAAGCCGTTGCGCTGGCTGAATTTCTGTATACGAGTAGAATCGGAACCTTGATCTGAGCGACCGATCTGATCGGTGATTTTTTATCAAGCATTGGATCATTCGGTGCGCTGACACGTTCTGTCCAGTTCGACATCGCGGCCGAGTACACCGTGACTCGCGGCTTCATTGCCTGAGGCACGGTGTCATTGAACAGAGAACGCAGGTCCGAGATTCCGTTGACGCTAATGGCACATGTGTAAAGGTCCGGCGTAAATGCCGCCCCCGCGAGCGCCGCATATCCGCCGTAGCTGAACCCGAGAATACACACGCGTTTCGGATCGGCGATCTGCTGGTCGATCATCGCACGGACACCGTCAGTCACATCGTCCTGCATGAGACCCCCCCACTGACGATATCCGGCCTTCTCAAACGCCTCGCCAAACCCGGACGACCCACGGAACTGCGGTTGGAGTACGGCATAACCTCGCGATGCCAGAAACTGCACAATCCAATTGAAGGACGGATAGTCGCGCCCGTTAGCATCTGCGTGAGGAAGGACGACCAGTGGATGGACCCCCGACGCGGGGTCAGGGGGTAGGGTGAGGTATGCGGGAATATCAGTGCCGTCCCGTGCCTTGTAAGTAATCTCCTTGAATTCACCCAGCTTTACACCCGCGAGGGCCGGATATTCCTCGGCTGCGATATCTGCACGGTGAGTCTTGAAATCGATCAGATAGTAGACGGGAGGCGAGCTCGGCGATTGGACACGCGCTAGAGTCTTGTCGCCGTCGATCGACCACCCGTATACATCGACTTGTTGGTTTGGAAAACTGCGCTGAAGCACATCCTGCCGATGCTGGGCAACGGGATCCAACCATCGCATATTGGTTTTGGTGCCCGATGTGTAAAAGCCAATGATTGCACCGGTATAGGCATCGACATAGGCTGCCGTAATGTCCGCATCGGGATCCTCCGCCAGAAGCTTCTGGGGAGCGCCGTCAAGCGGTAGCGTCCAGGCCGCCTGATGCGCGTGCCCATTGTTCGCCAGTAACACCAACCCGGAATCGTCTGGCAGCAATCCCGCTAAGGCGGGCGCGCTGCTGTCGTCTTTGCTCAAGATTGTTTTGACTAAATCTCCGTTGAGTGCATAGACATGATAGGCGCTTGTCCTCCAATCCCAGTCCTCTTGCGCCACCGGTTTGCCGTCTCCGTTGACCGCCCAGCCCACGGTATGTTCATTCCCTATTTTTATTGTTCTGGGTTTTCCGCTAATAGTGTCTACCTCGAGAAGTTTCTCACCGCTCGACATGATCACAGTATGCGGTTTTGTCGTCCGGGTGCGGATCATTCGTGCTGACATGGCCGCGTAGGCGCCTACCGCTTGCGCGCTCGACGAAGGCAACATCAAGGCACCTTCGCCCGTAGGAGTGAGTGCGATGGTGAGGAAATACGCCTGCATTTGGTGCGTCAGCGGTTGCTGCAGGGTCGCACTCAATGTAGCGAGCAGCGTCTCATTGTCGCCCCATTGGAGCGAGTGCAACGCCGTTCGTTCGGGCAATGCCGCTACCCGCGCAATCCGATGTAAGTTGAGATCGAATATGACAATATGCGGTTTGCGTTCGGTCTCCTCCATCCATGCGATCCAATGCGCGTCTGAGCTGAGGACGGGATCGGTCTGTGCCGGCAAGGCACCGAAGACCTCCACGGAAGGGGGTGGGGAGTTCGCTTGTGATCCCGCGGCCGCCAGGGCCGTCAATGCGAGAACCCAAAGCGATCTCACATGCAGCAACAATGAAACCCCACGGCGGTCGTGGGCGGCGGACGGCCGCACCGAGATAACAGAAGCAGTTTTGCCCAGATTCATCGACTCCCTCCGGCGATCGACAAGCGGTGCGATGCCTGCGAACGTTGGAGACATCGTGCAGTTAAGTTTTTCATAGTCTCCCTCTCAGCTCTTGCGCTTCGCCACCGCCTCACGCGCTTCCTGTAGCTGCTTCCAGTTCGGCGAGTACTTGAGCGCCTCGTCGTATTTTGCGAGCGCCTCTTGTGTGTGCCCCTCTTTCGCGAGCACGTCACCCCACGCTTTGAGCGGATCGCCCCAATGCGGGCCACGCTTATTGGCATCCATCAGCTTGGCCTCCGCTGCGGCGAGATCGCCGTGCTTCCGGAGTGCCTCACCCCAGGAGTAGTAGGCGGCCGGCAAGTCCGGGGCCAGAGCAACGGCCTCGGCGTACGCCTTCTGCGCTCCGGCCCAGTCGCCGCGCCCGTCGAGGATATCGGCTCGGAAACGGTAGCAATCCACGAATGTGCCGGCGGTTTTCAGCAACGCATCGGCCTTATCCGGATGTCCTGCCGCTTCCTCGACCGGCGCGATCCAGCACTGGTAGCCCGCATTGTTGGTGGACACGGCTGGATTCGAATAGGCGATGCCGAAGGCCTCCATTTCGGCGACCGCCTTGGCTAAATCGCCGGCGTCCAGCGCCAGTCGCCCGCGCACATTGTGGATCATCGCCGCGCCGGCCGGATCATTCGGGTCTTCCCGGGTCGTTTTCAGTGCCAGCTCGGCTGACTCCGGATCATGCAGTCGCGCGTTGATGTCGGCGATGTTCGGACCGGCGGCCTCCGAGGATGTCCCGAGCCCGCCGTTCGCCTCCGAATCCGCGACGGATGCGTCGAGCCAGGGCCGGAGATTCCAGGTCAGATAGTCCCAGTTACCGTAATCGGTTTCGGGGGCCCGACCCGGCCGGCCGCCGGCGACCGTGCGCATCTCCTCGCCCGCCTTCCATGCGCCTTCCTCATCTCCAAGGGTCAACAGGGTATTCTGTACGTTGTTGTGCGCGACCCAATAATCGGGCTGCAGTTTGACTGCCGCACGAAACAGACTTAGACCCTCGCGGACCGAACCGCCGCTCGATTGCAGGCCAATGGCCCAGGCATTGAGAAGCCACGGCCGCTCCGCCGGATCGACGCTCGCCATCGCAGCGCGCGAGAATGCGATTGCCTCCTCGTTTCGGCTCACATTAGTCAGGTAGGTGGCCCAGCGAGCGGGTTGCGATTTCGAGTACACGTACTCGGCCGCAGCGCCAGTCAGCTTCCCGAGGTCACTCGCCGAACCTTCGAACGTCATCGCCGGCACGCCGTTGCCGCGAACCGTCAACGCGAGCCCCGGTGCCGTGGTCTCTACAAGGTCCCCGTCAATGTGCACGTCGTGCCCGAACCGTTCCCTGAGCAACCGCGAGATCTCGCCAAGCGAAATGCCGGTATCCGGCACATCGAGCTTGATGTTGCCGGTCCAGGCGCCGGAGAGATTGCGCGCAGCAGAACTGCTGCGTGTCGCATCTTGCAGGCGGCTGAGATCATCGAGCAATCCGGCAGCAATGACCGTGCCATCGATGCCGCGTGCGGCGAGCGTCGGCGGTGCGTGAAAGGGTTCGATGACGACGCGGCGCGAGGTCACTGCATCACGGATCATCACCGCACCGCCCAAACCGATCACCGTTGCGACAAGCACCAAGAACAGTTGGAACCCAACCCGCAAGCGCAGTCCAAGACGGCGCAGGTCTACTTCGCGCGCCTGACCCTGCAAGTAATGCAGGCGAGACGCATGTTCATCTTCGAGATGCTTGGTCTGGATATCGAGGAGCCGCGATTGCTTACCGAGAAACTCCTCGGTCCTGCGAGCAACTCCGGGGTCCTGCCGCGAAGCAATAGCGGCGATCGCAGCCGCGAACGCACCGGCACCCGCCAACGCTTCGGTCGCATCGGCCTCGGGCTTCTCGTCTTCCTCCCCCAGAATCCCGCCGAGCAATCCCTCTGTCACTCCGGTCTCCGATTCTTAGTATTCGGCTATGGTCGTCTACGCGCCTCGCCTTGGCAACCAATGGCAGCGAAAGTGAGAACCATCTCGACATCGCGCCGCCCCGTATCCCCTCATCGAGTGTTCTTCTTCTCGTCATCCGCGCGTCGCAAGTGGGACAACTGGAAGGATTCCATATCACTCTTGCAGTCACCGCACCCGTTCCGATCGGAGCCGCGGGTGCAAATTCACCGCCATGACTACACGCGCGGTAATCGCGAAGCCAATCGCTCGAAAAGCCAACCCATAAACGGTAGGCCCACGCTTAAGAGCACAATCGCGTACGCGACCAAATACGACTGCCCGAGGACGGGACGAAGGAGTATCGCGACCCCGCCGCCCGCCAAGCCGAGCACGATATTAATGGCAAGAATCATGAGAAGCACCCAGATGCCACGCACCCAGTATGTTCCATAGTTTGCGGGCTGATGCATGGATGATGTCCTCTTCCTCTCAGACGATTCCCTATGAAATTCGCTCGTCCCGAACCCTTTTGCCGATCACCGAATCCGCTCTGCTCGAGTGAGCGAGCCGGCTCCTCCATAATACGCCTGCGCGCATGCTCGGCAGCATTGCGCAACAAGCAATTGACTTCATTGAGAAAGGTATTCTCCGACAGGGCGTCGGCGTCAGGCATATATTTGGCACAGCGCACCGGACGCGGGACGCTCGGGCCGGGCCCTGACCGTCGCACCGCCGGAACGGGCAGATCGTTTGAAGGAACATCCGTGGATAACCGCATTCTCGTTTTTTACGGCTCCTATCGGACCGACCGCAAAGGGATTCGATTGGCAAACTTCCTGGTGCGCAGACTTCGCGAGCGCGGCGAGAATGCGGAGCTGATCGATGCCGAGGTGATCGGACTGCCCATGCTCGATCGCATGCTGAAAGAATACGCGAGTGGCACCGCCCCCGTGGCGATGGCGAGCCTTGGCGCGAAGATCCGCGAAGCCGACGCCTTCGTGTTCGTGGCCGGCGAGTACAACTGGGGTGTGCAGCCTGGACTGAAGAACTTGACCGACCACTTCCTTGAAGAGTGGTTCTGGCGCCCCGCGGCGATCGCGAGCTATTCGGGAGGCAGGCTGTCGGGCACGCGGGCGAGCTACGCTTGGCGGAACACACTGTCCGAGATGGGGATGATCGTCATCTCGAGCACGCTCGCCGTCGGACCGATTGCCGAAACCTTGGACGAGGCGGGGGAACCGATCGGGAAAGCGGGTGCGGCGCTCGCGGACTCGTTCGCGCGGTTCGCCGACGATCTCGCCTGGTGGACCGAGGCTGCGAAGAGCCAGCGTGCGAGACGAGCACCGCCCTATTGAGCGCATATTTGTTGACTAGGAAACTATAGTGTGATAGTTTCCTAGTCAACAAGGAGTGTGAAGAGTGCCGTCGAAGTCGCCTGTCCGCTCGCTCAGCGCCCATTTGGGATACTGGCTGCGATTCGTGTCGAACCATGTCTCCCACGCTTTCGCCCGCAAACTGGCAGACAAGGACGTGACGGTCGCCGAGTGGGTGGTCTTAAACGAACTGTACGGCGCGGAGGCGGTTGGCCCCAGCCGCTTGGCGGAGCGTCTTGGCCTCACGCGCGGGGCAGTTAGCAAACTGGCAGATCGCCTGATCCAGAAAGAGCTGATCCTACGCGAGGACAGTGCCGAAGATCTTCGCGCCCACACGCTCAAGATTACACGTGCAGGCGCGGCGCTGGTCCCGATCCTTGCCGCGCTCGCCGACGAGAATGACGCCGAGTTCTTTGGTGATATGACCCTCAAGGAGCGCGCCGCCCTCGAGCGCATGCTCAAGAATCTGGTCTCGCGACACGGTTTTAAGTCGATCCCGATCATCTGACATGACCCTTACCTCGAAAAGGAGCCGATCTTTGGATACAAGAAAGCAGGCGATTGCACGGCACTGCCTCGAGGGCGCGGAAAGCGGCTCGATGACTTTCCCGCAGATCGTCGGAGCGTTGATGGAGGCAGACTTCGACGGTTATTTAGTTGACCTGCGGCTCGGCCGGGCGACCTATTATCTGCCGGACGGCGAGGGTCTAGCGCTGCCTGCGCACCGGAGTGCGGTCGCCGTCGCCGCCGAGTTCAACGTGGACACGGTGAAAACCGCGATCCGCGAGGCACAGGCACTCGTACCGGGCTATACCTACAAAGGCTTCTGCGACAGGGTTAAGCGCGCCGGTTGTGCGGGCTACCTGGTCTCCTTCTCGGGGCGTCGCGTGCTTTACGTTGGGCGTACGGCGGAGACACATGTGGAACACTTTCCGCAATAGCAAAGAATGGGATCGCGCGCCTCTACACTCGGTTGGATTTCGGGTTGGGCGTGGTCACTCATCGCGGGCGGGGGCGGTTTGTGGCTTCTGTTCACGAGAGGGCCGTGGCCGCCGACGAACGGGTGGTTCGCGGTTTTTTCCGGTCTTACCGCTTGTCCGCTCAGCGCTTGGTCCTTTAAGAAGTATGCCGGCATTCATGTTTCCGGTTGGCTTCAGCTCGCTGTCTCGGTGCTCCTATTCGTGGCGGGCCATATCGCGCTGACCATATGGCCTCGCACCTAATCGGCAGATGGCACGATAGATCGCTCTACCGAACAAGCTCGCGCGCTAGCCGAGCTTTCGCAGATATCGATCAAGCTCGCGGTGCATGTTCAGGATCAGCTTCTCCTGCTCCGCGGCGAGCCACACTTGCCTGCAGCCGCGGGAGTGCAGCCCCTTCTGAATTCGGGGGATGTTGCCGAGGTCCTGCCGCGGGATCAGCCGCACCTGCTTGGGGTCGCTTACATCGGTTACTTGTTGCACTTGGGCGCGCGGCGGTTTGACCGCCGCGGGGTAGGTTTTGGTCGAGAAGATCTCGAAGATGGATCGGTTCGGATCGAGACCATCCGGCCGGGCGCGGTACATCATCGCGTTGCCACCCTGAGGCAGAATCATCAGGTTTGGGAAAATGTAAACCTCGCCGCCCCACATGCCGAGATTCTCGGGGCTCGGCTGCGGCATCGGGCGTGCTTGACTCGCGGCACGCGCGTACAGGGCCTTCACGTACTCAGCGCCCAAGTTGGAGTCCTCCGGGATCGGCTTGCCTTGAAGCGATCGCACGACCTCGACGTCCTCGGCGAGCACCTGTGCGTCGAGGCCTTCGACCAGCAGATTCAGCCGCGCGGCCATCCCCACCACCGGGTCATCGCTCTTCGCCCGGACCTGTCCCTTCATCGGAGTCTTCTTTCCTGCGAAACGGCCGTGACCGTTCGGATAGGCATCGTAGGCGATGTGTCGATGCGTGTAGTCGACCTCGGACTCGGGCCGGCCGTGATAGATGACTTCGGCTGCTGCCGTCTCGAGCTGCGGATGAGTGGCCGGAACGTGGTACCCCTCGAAGAAGGCTTCCTGCGCGACTTTCCAGTTGGCCGGCACGGGAATCGATTTCCACCAGTAGTGGTGCATCTCGCCGATCGCCAAGTGCTCCAGGAGCCCACGCACCGGGGCAATGAAGTCCTCGAAGGACTCCGGATTCGGATCGAAGTTGATGAAGACGAAGCCGGCGAAGACGACGAGCGGCACCTCGCGCAATGCGACATCGTTCTGGGTAAGCTTGCCGCCTCGAAATTCACGGCGCTCGAGCACGAACTCGTTGTTTCCGCGGACGTCCCAGCGCCAGCCGTGAAAGGGGCAGATGATCTTGCCGTCGGCGAAATGGCCGCACCCACCGGGTGTCAGGGCGGTACCGCGGTGCGGACAGGCATTATAAAAGGCCTTGATCGTGCCGGCATCGACCCGGACGATGACGACTGACTCCTCGCCGATGCCGTATGTGGTGTAGTCGCCGGGCTCGGGGATTTCGTCGAGCCGCGCCGCCATCTGCCAGACTCGACTCCAGAGTCGCTCGTACTCGAGCCGTGCAAACGCCGGATCCGTGTAGCGTCCGCTTCGGACACCGTGCGCGAGAACCTGCCAGCTGTCGGGCCAGAGGCTCGGTGCTCGACCATCGTCCTTGTTTGCCAATGAATGCCCATCGGGACCCCGCCTGATTTACGAATGGATGCACCGCCCGGCATCGCCGCCTAGAGCAGGCGCGGCGCGCCGCGTCCCATGTAGCGGGCGAGATTGCGATGCAGATTGCTCACCTTCTGCTCCTGATGCGGGTTCGGCAACGTGCCGCGAAAGCCGCGCGAATGCAGGCCGCGCTGCACTTCGATCATGTTCGAGAAGTCCTGCGCAATGACCCGGCGCCAGTTCTCCTCCGTCGGCTCGGCATATTTCCATTCGGTTTTCGGCTCTTGCCCTTGCGGGAAGCGCTCGATGGCGATGGCCTCGAAGATGCACTTGTCGGGGTCGGTGCGATAGGGGCGGACCCGGTAATACAGCGCGAAGGTGGGCCCAGGCAGGATGTTCATGTTGGGGAAGACACTCAAGGCGAGGCCGGCCTCGGCCATCTGCTTGTCCGAGATGCTGGGCCAGATCACCCCGCGTGCGGCATCGTCGCGCCGCGCGGACTCGAGCCAGTGACGATGCACTTCGTGCGGCGGTGTGCCCTCGGGCAGCTCCTCGACCAGGCGCTTCGCTGCCTTGACCAGCGTCTCGGTGGTGCTGGCGCCGATCGTCTGCCAGAACTCCTCCTGCATCTCGGCGATCGTGCGGCGGGCGTCGGCGCCTTTGGCGGCGCGATGCACGGTGGTCTCGGCCGCGGAACCCGCGTGCGGATTGCGCGTGTCGAAGCCGTCATTGCCGTGCAGGCCTTGCGCCTTGCTCCAGGCGTAGAAGTCGCCATATTTCATGAGCTGCGGATGCGTGCCCTTCACGTGATAGGGCTCCAGGAACGCCTCGAGCGCGACCTTCCAGTTGCAGTCGAAGATGACCCACTGCCGGAAGCGGTAGCGCATCTTGTCGAACTCGAATGGGTCGAGGAGGCTCGCGATGGGCTCGAGATATTTGCGCAGCGGGATGCAATCGGGATCCATGTTGATCCATATCCAGCCGCCCCACGTATCGACCTTTACCTCGGCGAGGCTCGTGCGCGCCTCGGTCAGCGCGCCTTTCCAGTCGTCCTGGTCGAGGATGTAGGTGGCCTTGCCCTGCAGGTCGAAGGTCCATGCATGATAGTTGCAGCCGAATTTCGTCGCCTTGCCGCAAGCCTGGTTGGCGCCCTGAGGCGTGCTCACCAGCCGGCGGCCGCGATGCGGGCATACATTGTGGTAGGCCTTGATCTCGCCGGGCGCGGTCCGCACGATCAGGATCGAGTCATTCCCGACCTCATACGTGATGATAGCTGCCGACGTCGGGGATCTCCTCGACGCGCCCGACATGCTGCCAAACCTTGCCCACAGTCGGTCGCCTTCGGCGCGGGCATATTCCGGCGAGATGTAGGCTTCGACGGGGAAGGTGAGCGGCTCGGATAGATCTTCGATCTCGGATGTTGCTTGCGACATGTCGCGGCGGTGTTCACATGGCTCTCCACGGTGTTCACGCTTCGACGGCTTGAGGTGTCGCCGCCGGGGCTTTCAGCTCGAGGCCGCGCAGGTTGCCCTCGGCGCGCCAGTCCTCGAGCAGCGCCTCAAAGGCGTAGAAGCCGCGCCCCGTAGGGCTCGCCCAGGTACCAGCGAAATTCCTTCTCGCCTTCGTTGTTGAAGTAGCCCGGCGTGCATTCCTGCGCGAACTGCTTCGCGCCCTCGTTCGCATGCTCGCGGATGGTCCTGACCCAGTCGTCCTGCGCCGCCTGGCTGGGCTCCACCGTCGCCGCGCCGCGCCTCAGCGCCTGGCTGACGATGTAGCCGATATGGCGGCCCTGGGAGACGAAAGTCACGCTGTTGGTCGCGTTCAATCCGGCCTGGGTGAACCCGGTGAAGAACAGGTTCGGGAAGCCGTGGGTCGTCATGCCGTGCAGCGTCTTGAAGCCGTGCGCCCAATGATCATAGAGCGACACGCCGTTTCGCCCCACGATGGAATCGATGCCCCATCGCTTGCGCAGCTCGCTCGTGATCTCGTAGCCGCTGGCGAGAATGAAGCAGTCGACCTCATACTCCACGCCGTCGTGGACGAAGCCCTTGTCGGTCATCCGTTCGACACCTTGCGTGGACGATACGTCGATCAGCTTCACGTTCGGGCGGTTGAAGGTCGCGTAATAGTCATCGTTCGAGCAGGGCCGCTTGCACAGGAAGCGATACCAAGGCTTCAACGCCTCGGCCGTCGCCTTGTCGCGGACGATGCCGTCGATGCGGCTGGCGCAGGCGCTCCATCACCTGGTAGTCGATGAGCTCGCGTTCCGCGGCGAACTCCTCGGGCGTCAGATCGCGCCAGCCCTTGGCCTCGAGCTTCGCGTTCAGGTTGCGGTTGATCTCGGTCCAGATGTCGCAAACGAGGTCGGGCTCGCCCTTGCCAAAGCGTTCCATCGCGCCGTGGTGAAAGTTCATCTGCCGACGCTTCTGCCAGCCGGCCTTGAGCGTTTTTACCCACTCGGGATCGGTCGGCGCGTTGTGACGCTCGTCCACGCTCGAAGGCGTGCGCTGGATCACGTAGGTTTGCTTGGCATAGCGGCCGAGATACGGAACGACCTGAATGGCGGTCGCGCCCGTACCGATGATCGCCACGCGCTTGTCGGCGAGCTTGTCGAGCACCGGATTCTGCGCGGTGCCGCCCGTGTAGGCATACTCCCAGCGCGCGGTATGGAAGATCTTGCCTTTGAATTTGCTCATGCCGGGAATGCCCGGCAACTTCGGCTTGTTCAGCGGGCCGCCCGCCATGACCACGAAGCGGGCGCGGATATCATCGCCGCGATTGGTGGCGAGCCGCCAGCGCTTGATCGACTCATCCCAGCGCAGTGCGGTGACCAGCGTATGGAAGATCGCGTGCGGATAAAGGTCATAATGCTTGGCGATCCGCACACTGTGCTGGTAGATGTCCCAGCCGTCCTCGAATTTCTTCTTCGGCATGTAGCCGGTTTCTTCGAGCAGTGGCAGGTAGCAATACGCATCGTTGTCGCACTGAATGCCGGGATAGCGGTTCCAGTACCAGCAGCCGCCCCAGTCTCCCGCCCAGTCGATGCTCTTGAAATCGGTAACGCCGGCCTTCTTCAGCTCGATGGCCGCCAGCATGCCGCAGAAGCCCGCCCCGAGAATGGCCGCGTCGATGTCCGATCGAGAGCGGCTTGCGGGGCTCCACGGGCATGTGGGGATCGGATCGTACGCATTCGCGAAACCGCCCGCGGGCTCCACGTACTGGTTCTGGCCTTCGGCGCGAAGACGCTTGTCGCGCTCCCGCCGGTATTTTTCCCGCAGGGCCTGGATATCGATCCCGTCCGGTGTCTTGGTCGGTTCACACTTGATCATGTTTCGGTCCCGTCCCGATGTGCGAGGGAGCGCCCGTACCCATGTACTTGGCGAGATTGCGATGAAGACTCGCCACCGCCTGTTCGGCCTTCGGGTTGGGGATGATCCCCCGGAAGCCCAGGTTCTTCATGCCCTGCTGTACGGCAGCCATGTTCGAGAAATCCTGCGGCAAGACGCTGCCCCATCGCGGATCCTGCGCCGGCGTGTATTCCCACTCGGTCTGCGGCTCCCCGCCCTTCGGGTACAGATCATAGACCGCGACCTCGAAGATGCATTTGTCGGGGTCATAGCCGTAAGGGCGCGCGCTGTAGCACAGCGCGTTATTGACCGCATGGCCGATCTGGAAATTCGGAAATATCTGCCAGGCCGTGCCGCTCTTGCCGACATGCTCCGGATCGACCGTTGGCCAGATCACCCCGCGCGCGGGCGTCGTCACGCCGCGCGGAGTCGAGCCAATGCTTGAGGACTTTATCAGCCGGCGTTCCTTCCGGCAGCTCATCGACCAGTCGGAGCGATGCATCGACGAGAGTCTTGGTGGTATTGGTGTTCACATGTTCCCAGGTATAGACCTGCATCTCCGCCGTCGACTTGCGCGGATCGTTGCCCGCGCCCAGCCGCAGCTTGGCCTTGTTCTCCTCGAACCCCTTGGGTGCGTCGTAGCCCAAGTTGCTGTGCTTTCCCTGCGTCTTCGCCCAGCCGACGAAATTTCCAAACCGCATGAACTCCGGGTGCGTCCCCGGAACATGGTAGGTCTCGTTGAACGCCTCCAGCGCGACCTTCCAGTTGCAGTCGAAGATGATCCACTTGCGCCATCGGCAACGCATGTGCTGAAGCTCGAAGGGATCGAGCATGCCGGCGGCGGGCTCGAGATAGTCGCGCAGCGGGCCGCATTGGGGATCGAGATTGATCCAGATCCAGCCGCCCCAGGTATCGAGGCGAACCTCGGCCAGCCGCGTACGCTGAGTCCGTGAGCGCGCCTTTCCAATCTTCCTTTTGCAGGATGTGCGTGCAGCGGCCCTCGAGATTGAAGGTCCAGGCGTGAAAGCCGCAGACGAAGCTCATCTTCTTGCCGCGCGCGTTGCGCGCGCCGGCCGGCGTGTCGATCAGGCGGCGGCCGCGATGCGTGCAGACGTTGAAGTAGGCCTTGATGGTGTCGGGCGCCGTGCGCACGATCAGCACCGAGTCATCCAGGATGTCGTAGGTGAGATAATTGCCGACCTCGGGGATGTCCTCCAGGCGGCCCGCCTGCAGCCAGACCTTGCGCCACAGCTTGTCGCGCTCAGCCCGCGCATAGTCCTCGGATATATAGGCCTCAACCGGGTAAATCACAGGCTCGGATGGATCCGGTTCGACGCCGGGCGCCGCTTCGTTTCTCATCATCGCAGCTGCTCATCGCTTCGGATCTCCGCCGGGCAGCCATGAATCAGACGGAGATGATTATAGTCAACAGTGTTGTTTAGTGACCTAGGTACTTCCACGTACTGTTTCCGGCCTGAAACTGCGCATACTTGGCATTGGTGGGCCGACAGCCCGTATCGAAGTTCACAGCGCCGCTGACCGGAGGTTGTCATGGGAGCGAATGCGGTTAAGGTGCGCGAAGAGCAAGTCACCTTGAGATACGAAGATCTCAAGCCGAAGATCGGTAGCAGGGTGCTGAACGGCAAAGAGGAGCTGCTGAGCGGCGCCCTTTCGGGCAAGCTCCGCGAGCTGATAGAGCAGCGCGGTGTGCTCGTCTTCCCCGAGATTCATTTCACCGACGAGGAGCAGCTCGCGTTCACCAGAACGCTCGGCACCTTCCTGACCGAGATCCAGGGCTCGGATATCTTCAAGATCTCGCTCGACAAGCAGTACAACAAGAAGGCCGACTATCTCAAGGGCTCTCTGTTCTGGCACATCGACGGCACGATGAACAAAGTACCGATCGGCGCCGCGATCCTGACGAGCAAAGTGCTGCCCACCTGGGGCGGCAACACCGAATTTTGCAATACCTATGCCGCGTACGAAGCGTTGCCTGCCGCGAGAAAGCAGCAAATCGACCGGCTGCGCGTGGTCCATTCCATGTGGAACACGCAGCTTTATCATCGTCCCGAACCGACGCTCTCAGAGCTCGAGGAATGGATGGCGATGGGCGAGATCGAATTGCCGCTGGTGTGGAAGCATCGCTCGGGGCGAAAGTCCCTCGTGCTCGGCAACACCGCGCAATATGTGATCGGCATGGAGCCGAAGGAGAGCGCCAAGACCCTGCACGGCCTGCGCGAATGGGCGACGAGCGAACCCTTTCACTACGCCCACGTTTGGAAGGTGGGCGATGCGGTGATGTGGGACAACACGGGCACCATGCACCGGGCCATGCCCTATGATCCCGATTGCGGCCGGCTTCTGCACCGTACCAAGCTCGAGGGCGAGGAGCCATGCGACTGAGCGCGGCGTGCGCGTTCGCGAGGGCGACGCCGCGGCGGCTTTGCAATCGGAGCATATTGGAGGAAACTTCCCCTAACCGACCCGGTTCGGCCGTCATGCCGGGAGCAATCCGTGGGAGGCAAACAATCGGTGGATGCGCCGCGGCGGGAAAGCCATGGCCTGAGCTGGCTAGGATCCTCGCCATCGCTCAACTGGATTTTGCTCGCATACGCCGCCGTGGTGGTCGCCATCGGCTGGGCCTATGCAGGGTCCCGTATTCGCGGCGACTACGAACACACCCTTCAAGATGAGCGCGTTCGACTGCTGAGTGTAACGGCGGCTTTGCAGGCGGGCACTCGGGCGATGCTCAACGATGGCGTCGGGGAGGCGATCGCCGGCGCCAATGATCTGGAGGCGGCCGGCGGCGTCATTCTCGCCGACCGGTCCGAGATCACCGGCATCTTGCGCAAGCATTTCACCGGCGGGGCCTACGTGCGCTGTCTTTTCCTGGCCGACGGCGAACACTTCGTGCTGACCGGCCGCACGGATGATTTCGCCAGCCGCTCCATGCCGGAATGGCTGACCGTATCGAAATTGGCCGCCTCGATTGGCACCTGGGTGGGCAACCCGGTCCCTGACCCGGAGCGGCCGGGAGATCTGGTCATTCCCATCGCCGAGCGCGTGGCATGGGGAAAAGGCTCCGCGCTCTGGGCCGGCGCGCTTTTCAGTTTTGATGGCTTCGACGAGCTGTACCAAAAATCCCGCGATCAGATCGCGGTCATGGGCTTGCTCTCGAGCGCGGGCACCGTGCTCGTCCGCGCGCCGAAGACGGGCAGCCGCTTCTTTGCCACGGGCATGAACGTCGCCAGCACCGACCTCTTTCGGCGAGCCGTCGCGCAGGGGGGCAATGAGGGCGTCGTCGAGGGTTACGGCACGGTCGTCAAAGAGGAAGTGATGGATGCCTACGACCTCGTCAACGGCTACCCGATGTACATCGTTGCCGGTCAGTCCCGCGAGGCCGTGCTCTCGCCCTGGCGTGAGCGGCGCCGGACGACGATCGCCGCAACCGCGGCATTCAGCGCCTTCGTCCTCGGGATGACCGCGCTCTTGAATCACTCGCTACGCACGTTGCGCCGCCGTGATCACCATTACCGAACCCTTTTCAACAATGCACAGTTCAGCGTGTTTCTTCTCGAGGGTGCTCGCTTCGTGGATGCCAATCACACGGCGATCCGAATGTTCGGCCTCGCCAGCGAGCGGGCTGCCGTCGGGCTCTCGCCGTGGGACCTCTCGCCGGAATATCAGCCCGGCGGCCAGCGCTCCGAAGACCAAGCGCGTGCGTGTATCGAGACCGCACTCCGGGAAGGCGCGACGACCTTCGAGTGGCTGCATCGTCGACTCGATACCGGCACGAATTTCCCCGCGGAGGTGGCGCTCTCGAGTCTCAGCGACGGCGACGCGGTGCTCGCGCTTGCGGTCGTCCACGATGTGACCGTTCGCAAGCGCGCCGAGCACGATCTGCACGTTCTGTCGGCCGATTTGATGCGCCTGCAGGACGAGGAGCGCCGGCGCATCGGACGCGATCTGCACGATTCGACGGGACAGACGCTCGCCGCTCTCGAGCTCGGCCTTGCGCGTCTGATGCATGATTCCGGCTCGTCCACGCCGGAGCGGCGGCAGCTGCTCGAACACTGCGCTCTGCTGGCGACGCAGTGCTCCACGGAGATCCGCACCGCCTCCTACCTGCTTCATCCGCCCCTGCTCGATGAGCTTGGACTGCTCAGCGCGTTACGCTGGCTCGCCGACGGGTTCCGCGAGCGCAGCGCCATCGACGTGCGGCTCGAGCTTCCGGACTCGATGGAGCGCTTGCCCCGAGACGACGAGCTTTGCCTGTTTCGGGTCGCTCAGGAGGCGCTGACCAACGTGCATCGTCACGCCGCGAGCCCTCGAGTGACCATTCGGCTGAAGGTCGAGTACCACAGCGTGATGCTCGAGATCGAGGATGCGGGACGGGGAATCCCGAATCCCGCTCCCTCCGTCGGTGTGGGACTTGCCGGCATGCGTGAGCGGATCCACCAGCTCGGCGGTACGCTGTCCGTGGAATCGACGGGTACCGGGACTCGTGTACGCAGCACCTTGTGCATCGCGCGCCACGCCGGCATGACGGCCTCGACCTGACCGGCGAGCGAGAGTGACGGCCGCACGCATTTTGATCGCAGACGACCACGAACTCCTCAGGCGTGGGCTGGTGGCGGAGCTGTCGCAGGTCCCCGGCTGGGTGGTGGTGGGCGAGGTGGCGAATGGAAGAGCCGCGGTGGCTGCGGCAGCCGAGCTCAAACCGGACTTGGTGGTCCTTGACCTGACCATGCCCGAACTCAATGGCCTCGAGGCGGCTCGCCGGATTCTCGTGGCGGACCCCGATGCCCGCATCCTCATTTTGACGGCGCACGAATCGGAGCAACTCGTCCGGGAGGTGCTGAGCGTCGGCGCGCGAGGCTATGTCTTGAAATCGGACGCCGGACGGGTGCTGGTGGTCGCCTTGCAGGCGTTGCTCGCGGGCAGCTCGTTCTTCACCTCGAGCGTGGCGCGCATGGTCTTGGACGGCTACTTGCGCAACGACGGTGCGGAGGCGGCCCCGCCGACGTTATCGGCCCGCGAGCGGGAAATCGTGCAGCTGCTGGCCGAGGGCAGCAGCAACAAGGATGTCGCGAGGGCACTGCAAATCAGCGTCAAGACCGCCGAGACGCACCGCAGCAATATCATGCGCAAGCTGGGTTTGGGCTCGTTGCCGGAGCTCGTGCGCTACGCCATCCGAAATAACATCATCGAGCCCTGACCCGAAGCACCTGGCGCGGGGCTCATCCGCTTACCTACAGGGTTTCGCCGAACCCGATACCCAATGATACGGATGTTCCCGGGCGGCCCTGCGCCGCTACCTTACCCGGCACTTCCGGCCAGGTCTCATCAAGGATCGATCCATGACTGTGCTCAGCACCGATGCCAGCGGCGTGGCACTGGCCGTGTGCATGACGGTCCTTTTATCGCACACGACCTTGAAGCTCGCCCTGCTGGTGTCTTCCCCAAATTCGGGCGGCGGCTCCTCCCCCGTGGTGCTGAGCTCGCTTGCCTTGGGGTTCGGGCTCTGGACCGCGAACTTGGTTCAAATATTCTCCACAGCGGGGCCGGCATCGCCGCACCTCGTCCTGCCGCCGCTTTTGATCTCGCTTGCGGTCGCGGTGTCGAGTCAAGCCTGCGCACTCTTCTTTTTGGCGTGCCGCGAACCCGATGCATCCAATATCGTCGGCGCGGCGTTCGCTTTCGCGGTCGGTGTGGGCGCAACCCGCTGGGCGGCACTCGACGAACTGCCGGGCCAAATGACCCTGAGCGAGGGATTGGCGTGGATCGGCTTGTCATTCCTGCTCGCATTCCTGGCCTTTCTGGCCGGGCTTCGATGCTGGTTCGCACGGCGCGCTGATCGGTCCCGGCGTGCGGTCTGGGTGCGGCTCGCCGCCTCGTTCGCGGGCGCGATGGGCATTCTGCTCGTCCATGCACAGACGATGGTGGGTTCCCGGTGGGTGGTCCGCGGCTGTTGCGAACAACCGGCGGCATTCGGCTCGATGCTCGCCATCACGGCCGCGGCGCTCGGCGGCGCGGTGCTCGTGATCGCCCAGGTGATTGCCAACTCGTGCGAGGAGCGCAAGGAGCGCACGAGCCGCAACGCACGCGAGTTGGAGGAAGTGCACGCACGGCTGCGCTACCTCGCCACCCACGATTCGCTCACCGGCTTACCCAACCGGCAACGCTTCAAGGACCGGTTGGCGCGATCGATTGCCGATACCCACGGCCCGGGTCGCGCCATCGCCATCGCGGTGCTCGACCTCGATCACTTCAGAACCATCAATCACTCCCTGGGCCACGGGGTGGGGGACTGGCTGCTCACCGAGCTCGCGCGCCGCATCACCGCCGTCATATCGAGCTCGACGACGCTTGCGCGCCTCGACGGCGACGAATTTGCGCTGCTCATCGACACCGTCGCGGCGCGCCTGGAGGCACAAACCGCGACGTCCGCCATTCTCGCGGACTTGAAGGAACCGCTGCGCGGGAACGGGGTTGAAGTCAGCGTGCGCTCGACCATCGGGATTGCCGTCTGGCCCGATGACGGACGCCGCGGCGACGATCTGCTCGCGCATGCCGAAGTAGCCATGTCCATCGCAAAGGAACAAGGCGGCAATCGCGCGCTGTTCTTTCAGCACGGCATGACCGACTCGATGCGGGAGCGTATCGCGTTCGAGAATGATTTGCGGCGCGCGCTCGCGGCGGAGGAATTCGAGCTCTACTATCAGCCCGAGATTTCGATCAGGACCGGAAAGATCGTCGCGGCGGAGGCGCTGCTGCGTTGGCGGCATCCGACGCGGGGCATCGTCGCGCCGAGCTCGTTCATTTCGCTCGCGGAAGACACCGGATTGATCATTCCGCTCGGTGAATGGGCGCTGCGGGAAGCCTGCCGTCAGGCGCGCGCGTGGCAGGTCAACTTGGGCTCCTCCATTCCGCTGGCGGTCAACCTGTCCGCGGCGCAGTTCCGGCATCACAACATCTTGCAGACCATCCGCTCGGCGCTCGGCGACGCCGCGCTCGAGGGACGCGCCTTGGAGATCGAATTGACCGAGAGCGCGCTGATGACGAATCCCGAGGAGTCCGCCGGCGTGCTGAAGCAGCTGCGCAAGATGGGAATCAGCATCGCGATCGACGACTTCGGCACGGGGTATTCGAGCTTGAGCTACCTGCGCCGCTTCTCCATCGACAAGCTCAAGATCGATCGCAGCTTCATCAGAGACTTGACGATCAGCCGCACCGACGAATCCATCGTGCGGGCCATCGTCTCGCTCGCACGCGGGGTGGGGCTCAAGGTCGTCGCGGAAGGAATCGAATCGGCCGAGCAGCTCGAGTTCGTCACCCGGCTCGAGTGCGACCAATGGCAAGGCTATCACTGCTGCCCGCCGCAGCCGGCGGCTTGTTTCGAGGCGATGCTGGCCGATCGTGTGGGAACGCGCACGGGGCTCGTGGCGGCCTTGGCGGCGATGGTGGCCCGGGGCACGGACACATGATGGGCGTCTCGTCCCAGCGGCCGACCGGCGGCCAGGGCCGCATCCACCGCGTGCTCATCGTCGATGATCATCCCATCGTGCGCCTTGGATTGCGCCGTATCATGGAGGGCGAATCCGATCTGCTCGTGTGCGGGGAGACGGGTACCGCGGCCGACACGCTCGCCGCGATTCGCTCATTGAATCCCGATGCGCTGATCTGCGAGTTCGAGTTGAAGGACCCGGCCGGCGCCGATCTCATCCGGCTTGCCCGCGCTCACCATCCAACGCTCAGAATTCTGGTGTTATCGGCGCAAGATGAAGCCCTGCATGCCGAGCGGATGCTCGCGCTCGGCGCGAACGGGTACGTCATGAAAGAGTCATCGAGCGAGCAATTCCTATCCTCGTTGCGCTGCGTGCTCGAGGGGCATATTTACGTTTCCGAAGCCGTCAAGCGAAACATGCTTCGTAAATATGTCGGCAGGCGCTCTTCGCGCAGCGCCGATCCGGTCGAGCGGCTGAGCCACCGGGAATTGCAGATTCTGGCGATGATCGGCAAGGGCATGACGACCCGGGAGATGGCCCAGACGCTCAACTTGAGCATCAAGACCGTCGAGACGCACCGGCAGGCCATCAAGCGGAAGTTGAACCTCACCACGGGAATGCAGCTCGTGCGCTTTGCCGTGCTCGAGCTCGCAAGGCGCGATGCCGAGGGCCGGGAGGACTGTCGCGTCGAATGAGCGGGCGGGCGAAAACGTCGTTTCCGCCCGCCGCCCGGCTACTTACTTGAGCATTGCTTCCTGATAGGTGACCGAACCCAGGATCGTGCGGATCTTGCCGCGCTCGATCTCGGATTGAGTGGCCTTCTCGAGCGACCCCTCGACCTGCGCGCTCACGGCATCGAGCTTGCTGCCGAGACGATCGAGTGCGGCCCAATTCTTGAATTCGGTGACCAACAGGATGTCGGGATCGTTCGGTCCGGCCGGCTGTGCGGTGAGCACCCGCCAACTGACGATCAAGCCCGCCTTTTTCGAGGCTTCTTCCTGCTTCTTGTAGGTCGTCGCGAGCCAATGCATGTAATCGTCGAAATGACCGTCGACGGTGCGAACTCGGGCTACATTGATCACCGGACCGTCGTCCCAGTCGCGTCCGTCGGCATAGGCGATGCTCGTGAGCGTGGTGAGCGCGAGCAGCGCGGCCGAGATGCAGAGGCCGCGATTCTTGTTCAGCATGGGTAATCTCCTGAATGGTTTTTATGATTGGAATTGTTGCGCGGCTGCTGGCGGGTCCCGGCGAGAGCTCGTGCGGGGCGTAATGTACTCGCTCATGGCGCAGACCGCCAACTATTGCGCGTTCGGCATCTCAACCCGGTAACATCATCCTGCTTTTCTTGTCGCAGGGAGAAAAAAAATGAGGCGGCTATGGTTTGCGTGTGTCGTCTTCGCGTGCCTGTCCGGCCTCGTCTTGCAGGCTCGCGCTCAAGCAACCGCTCAAGGACACTATCTGTTCGCGTGGACCGGCGATTCGAGCCTCAAGGGCAATGACTTCCTGGCCGTCATCGATGCGGACCCTGACTCGCCGGCGTACGGCGAGTTGATGACCACGCTCGCGACGGATCAACAAACGGTGCGGATTCATCACACCGAGTACGTCATGCCGGCGAGCGGCATGCTGTTTGCAAACGATCACGATGTCGGTCGAACGTTCATCTTCGACCTCAACGATCCCTTGCATCCCAAGATCGTGACCTCGTTTACCGACATGGATGGCTACATGCATCCGCACTCCTTCGTGCGTCTGCCGAATGGCCATGTGCTGGCAACGTTTCAGCATGCCCATCATGGCAGCGGCGCGCAGGGGATGGGAGCCACCGGCGGGTTGGTGGAAATCGACGATGGCGGCAAGGTGGTGCGCTCGGCCAGCAATGCCGATCCGGCACTGCCCGATGCGCTTCTGATGCCTTATGGTCTCGTGGTCCTCGCCGATGAAGACCGGGTGGTCTCGACCAATTCCTCCATGCACATGGACGATCTTTTCAGCGGCGTCACGTATCAAATATGGCGCCTTTCGGATCTGAAACTGCTGAAGACGGCCTACTTCGACGGCGGCGACAATCACTACGGCCAGGTGAGCCCGGAAGAGCCGCGGCGCGCACCCGACGGCTCGATTTTCGTGCAGACGCTCGGTTGCGGGATGGAGCGGATCACGGGCGTCGCCGGCGGCAGTCCGAAAGCCACACTGGTCCACACTTTTCCGGGCAACTGGTGCGGCGTTCCGACCATCGTCGGGCATTATTTCGTCCAGAGCGTGCCGGCCATTCACGGTCTCATCGTCATGGACATCGCGAAGCCCGCCGCCCCTGTGGAAGCGTCGAGACTCACGCTGAGCGATGAGTTCCGTCCGCACTGGACAGGGTGGGACGCCAAGACCCATCGGTTGGTCGTCACCGGCTCGGCGGGTCGACTCTACCTGGTGAAGCTGGATGAGCGCACGGGCATTCTGGCGATGGATACCGCGTTCCACGATGCCAATGGCAAGCCTGGGTTCGATTTCGCCGATCGGGATTGGCCGCACGGCTGGCGAGGGACGGGCACGCCGCATGGGGTCGTGTTCTCGCGCTGACTGCGTTCCCTACCGAGGTGCTTGGTGAAAGCGTATTCGATGGTGCTGCTGTGCGTGTCGTTCGCGGCATTTTCGCAGGACTCCCCCTCGCCGCTCACCGGCCTGCAGCATGACGTCGTCTTCGATGAATACTCTTCGCTGTCGAGCAGCGCGGAGCTGGCGCGCCGGGCCTTAAGTCCGCTGGTCAATCTGGAGATAGCGCGGGCCAACGCGAAGTCTGCGCTGCGACCGCAGCCGATCGATCTGCTTCATGAGAAATTCGCCCTCTACGTGCCCCTCAATCGCCCGTCGCGCGGTTACGGCTTGTTGGTTTTCATACCGCCGTGGCCGGAGGCCCGTGTGCCGGCGGGTTGGGCCGCAGTGCTCGACGAGAGCGGCCTGATTTTCGTGAGCGCCGCCAAATCCGGCAACGAGGAAAACGTCATCGATCGCCGGATGCCCTTGGCGATCCTCGCGGCGCATAACCTCATGCAGCGCTATCCGATCGACGCCGATCGAGTCTACGTCGGCGGGTTTTCGGGCGGGGGCCGCGCCGCTCTGCGGGTGGCACTTGCCTACCCCGATTTGTTCCGGGGCGCGCTGCTCAATGCCGGTAGCGATCCTATCGGAAGCGGCGAGGCGCCGTTGCCGCCCGATGACTTATTCGATCAGTTTCAAAACTCGTCTCGTCTGGTCTACCTATCGGGATCGAAAGACGATTGGAACATTCAACACGACATGGTCAGCCGGGATTCCATGCGGGGGTGGTGCGTGTTCGGGATCGGCGTCGTGACGATGCTCGGAATCGGCCACGAGCTGGCCGCGCCGGATGACCTGCGCCGCGCGCTGGCGATGCTCGATCGGCGTCCACCGCCGGATGCGGGAAAGCTCTCGGCTTGCAAGGCGGGGATAACCAAGAACCTCAGGTCCGAGCTGCACCGGGTCAGCGAATTCGTCGATCATGGGGAGTTCGGCGAAGCCCGGCGATCCCTGAGCAAGGTCGACCTTCGCTACGGGGGACTGGCTGCAGCTGCAAGCATCCCGTTGGAGGAACGCATCGGCGCCATGCGCTGAGCGCAATCACGTTCAGAGAGGGGGAGGGATGGTGATTCCGGTGTCGAGGCGCTTGTTGAAATCGACGAAAGCGCGCAGCGGTGCGGGAAGGTACCGTCGGCTCGGATAGTAGAGGAACGGCCCCGAAAAGCGCTGCCACCACGGCTCGAGCACCGGCTCCAGCGCGCCGCTGCCGAGATGGGGACGCAGCCAATCCTCAAACAGGTGGACGATGCCGCTGCCGGCGATGGCGGCATCGACAGCCAGATCCGTCGCGGCGCCGACCCGCACGATGAGGGGACCGGTCGGCTCGACGGTTACGACCTCGCCGTCGCACTCGAACTCCCAGGGCGTGGTCATCGCGCCGCTCTCGAACCGGCCGAGCAGACAGGAGTGCCTCAGCAAGTCGCGAGGATGCGCGGGGCGTCCGTGGCGCTTCAGATAGGCCGGTGCCGCTGCCGTCGCGAAGCGCTGCTCGCGGGGGCCGATGGGAATGGCGACCATATCCTGCTCCAAGCGCTCACCGTAGCGGATCCCGGCATCGCAGCCCGCTGCGAGCATATCGACGAAGCTGTCTTCGGCAATGATCTCGAGGCGGACATCGGGATAGGCGGCGAGGAAGGGCGGCACGATTCGAGGCAGCACGAGTCGCGCCGCGCTCACGGGCACGTTCAGCCGCAGCGTGCCCGCCGGTCGATCGCGGAAGCCGTTCACCACATCGAGCGCGGCCTCGATCTCCACCAGCGCCGGACCCAAGCGATCGAGCAGACGCGTACCCGCTTCCGTGAGCGCAACGCTGCGGGTGGTGCGGTTGAGCAACCGCACGCCCAGTCGGGTCTCGAGCCGGCGCACCGCCTCGCTCAAGCTCGAGGCGCTGCCGCCGTTCGCCCGGGCCGCATCGCGAAATCCGCCCGATCGAGCGACGGCCACAAAGGCCGTGAGGTCGTAAAGCTCCGCCGCCATTGTTCGTCGTTCCGCACAACCTGTCCTGATTGGAGGCAATTATCGCACGCCAAGGCACGAGGTACAGTGCTCCTGCAACTCCTGGAGACATGCGAATGACCCCTATCGACAACGCAGGCACGTTCAAGCTCGGCACCGCCGCCGTCAGCCGTATGGGATACGGCGCGATGCAACTGGCCGGCCCCGGCGTGTTCGGACCACCGAAAGATCGCAAGACCGCGGTTGCAGTTCTCCGCCAGGCCGTGGCGAGCGGCGTGAATCACATCGACACGAGCGACTTCTACGGTCCCCACGTCACCAACCAGATTATTCGCGAAGCCCTGCACCCGTATCCGGAGGAGTTGGTGATCGTCACCAAGCTCGGCGCCAAACGCGGCGCAGACGGCTCATGGAATTCGGCGCTCTGCGCCGAAGATCTCAAGATGGCGGTGCATGACAATCTTCGTAATCTCGGGCTCGACACGCTCGAGGTCGTGAACTTGCGCCTGATGTTCGGCATCCACGGGCCCGCCGAGGGATCGATTGAGGCCCCGCTCGCCGCACTCGCCGACTTGCAGCGCCAAGGCCTTGTCCGCCATATCGGTCTCAGCAACGTAACCCCCCGACAGATTGACGAAGGCCGTGCCATCGCGACGGTCGTCGGTGTGCAGAACCACTATAACTTGGTGAACCGACACGACGATGCGCTGATCGACCGGCTCGCGGCCGCGGGCATCCCGTATGTGCCGTTCTTTCCGCTGGGCGGGTTCACGCCCTTGCAGTCGACCGCCCTTTCCGATGTCGCGAAGCAGCTCGGCACCACGCCGATGCAAGTGGCGCTCGCATGGCTGCTGCAGCGCGCGCCCAACATTTTACTGATCCCCGGCACTGCATCGCTCGAGCACCTCCGGGAGAATCTTGCAGCGGCGAACCTCGCGCTCCCCCTCGAAGTCATCGGCGTATTGGACCGGATCGCGAGCGAAGCGGGCGGGGGCGAGGTGGCCTCTTCTCACGGTTGACGCCGCTGCAACCTCAATGCAGCGCGAGCGTGTCATGCCGCCAAGCAACGTCCTGCCATCGGCCGAAATCCCGCAACAGCTCGGGGCTGCTCGCCTGTCGCACCAGGGCGAGATCGTCGAGCCGCAGCTCCTCGAAGCTGCGCCTGAAGCGTCCGTGCTCCTTCACCTCCCGCGCGATGAGGAGCCGCCGCGTTGCCGGCGCATAGCCCGCAAAATCGAGGTAACCCTCCTCGGGATCTTCCGCCCCGGCGAGAGCACATCGAGCGTCCAACTTCCGGCCTTTTCATGAAATACCCAGAGCTCGCGCCAGCTTTCGAGGGGTTGCACCGAGAGCACCAGCGCTGGCCTTGCGCAATCAGGCTGTGCCGAGGCCATCCACACAATTCCGTAGGTGCAGCGCCGCAACAGGCGCGGCCGGCCGTCGTGCGTCCTGCAAGGCGATGCATGTTTGACCCGGATCACCTGGGGCGGCGGCCAAGCTCAGGGGTCCCGGCAGCGGCGGGGGCGGCGCGGCGGCCCAGCGGATCGCGCTGACCCGCAGCACGGCATCCACATACTCCGGCCGCCGATCCTCCCCGAGATCATCCGGATGCGCGGCGAGCAGCTCGGCTAGCGCACGTTCCGCCGCCGCGCCCGCAGGCTCGCGGCGGCGGCCCTGCTCATAGGCGAGCGCGGCCCAAACGGCCGCGCGCCGCGCATGCAGACGGCTGTTCGTCATCGCTGTCAGATCGCTGTCGCTCGACTTCCTCGAGCAGTCGCCGGCGCTCGCTGTCGAGCGAGGCGCGCGGCAGCGGGCCCAAGTCCGGATCGATGCAATCGGGCCGCGTGAGACCGAGGATGGCGTGCGCGCGCTCCTCGGCGCGCGCCCTCGGAGCGCAAGCACGCGGCGAAACAGCTCCCCGTCGTAGCAGACCTGCATGCGGCCGTCGCGCTCGAAACTGCGCATGTGGACGCCGAACTGTTCGACCACATCCAGGTGGGGGGCGACATCGGCCAGATGCGCCGAGCTGCCGGAGGCCTCATCGGCGAGCCGCTCGGCCATTTGTGCGATGGCATCGAAAGGTTCGGCGGTGATGGCGCGCGGCGGCACGGCCTTCAGGTAGGCCGCGCCATAGCTGATGCCGAGTGCCTCGGATCCGCGGCTCTCGCGCAGGAACCGCAGCACCGCGAGCAGTGCGGGTGCGGCGTTCTCGGTGAGCTCCACGGAACGGGCTGCGTCGCTTCGCAAGTATCCGCCGCGTTCGCGCCGGTAGTCGTAGACCTTCAGATAGCCGGCGTGTTCGCCGCGGACCTCGAGCACGTCGCCCTGCCACAGCCGCGTGAGCTCGGTGGCGCTCGACGCGCGGCGCGGCGCGCAGCGAGGCATGGTCTTGGACCACGATGGCGAGCGTCGCCGTCAACGCGAGGATCACCGGGAGCCTCCCTCGACGGGGCTCGATGCGCTCTGGTCGCCGACGAGGCTCGAGCCGATGAACTGACCGGCCGCAGGGAGCGGCGCGATGATGACCTGCACTTTGTCGGAGAGCTTGTCGGCGAGCGTCTTCTGGATCAGCAATGGATAGTGCGTCACCAGTGCGCCCTCGCGCTCCATCTGACCCGCATTCGCCTTGCCGACGAGATCGAACCGATAGGCCTCCGCATCGGCGAGCTTCTGCCGCGAATCGGCTTCGCCCTCGGGCCTCGATGCGGCGCGCCTCGGCGGCGCCTTCGGCGGTACGGATCCGCGCCACCTTGTCGGCTTCAGCCTCGAGCTGGCGTTGCTCGATCTGCTTCTGTTTGAAGGGCAGGATGTGCTTCATGGTCTCCTCCTGCGCGCTCGCTGCGATGACCTGTTCCTGGCCGGCCGCTTCCGCCGCGGTTTGCCGCCGCACCTTGTCGGCCTCGGCCTCGAGCTGCTGCTGCTTGACCTGCGCCTCCTTGAGCTCCAGGGTGTAACGGATCTTCTCGGTCTCGAGCTCCTCGGACAGCAGCTTCTCCATGCCGGCCCGATAATCCGGAGGCAGATCCACCTTCCCCATGTCGACGCCGCGCAGCACCAGTCCCATGGCATCGAACTTGGGCTTGAGCTCGGCGATCAGCTCGCGCTGGATGTCCGCGCGCCGCTGCGAGAAGATCTCGCGCACGGAGTACCGGGCAAAGGTGGGATAGACGATTCCCTGGACCGCTGGCGCGACCAGGTCCGCGCTGATGTCGTCGGGAAATTCCTTCGACATCTGCGCGAGGCGGGTTCGATCGACGGTCCAGCGAACCGCGAGGTCGACGCCGATCGACAAACCCTCGACGGATTGGAACGGAGCGGGGCCCGGTGGCGCTCGCGCTCTCGAGCGGCCGATACACCTGGTCGCGAATCGAGTAGCGGCGCACTTGGTGGATGCCGGGCAGCACCAGCACGGTGCCCGAGGTGTAGACACCGGCCGAGCCGTCGAGTGCATCGGTGCGTACCAAGATCTCCCCGCGTCGCACGGCCTCGAAGGGCGGGTGCAGGTACAGCCCATAGATGAGCAAGGCCGCGAGCGCGCCGATGAGGAGCCGCCAGCGAACGCGCCACGTACCCGCGATGAGGGACAGGACGGCTGCGGCCAATAGACCGCCGAGACGGCTCAAGGGTTCGACGATCCCCCGCCGCACGAACTCGAAAAAGGCATCCTGGCGACTAGACATTTGCCACACTCCCGTTGAATGGCCGTACCGCTTCGACCGGAACAGTCTCGCGATCCTTTCTGGCAATGCCGGGGGGCAATTGTGGCGGAGTGTGGCATTCGGAAGATCGCGCCGGCCGCTGGCGGCGCGGATAATCGGAGTCAGGGCGGGCGAAGAGGAACCAGCCGATGTTTGAGTTCTTGAAGGGACTGTGGGGTGGGGCGAGGACGGCGCCGTCCGGCAAGGTCGGTTCCGAGACCGATATGATTCGGCAATTGCTCTTCGCCTCGCAGTCGCTTCGAGAGCAAGTGAGCCATATGCGGCTCGATGGGCGATCGGCGCCCCTGCAATCGATCGCCGATGCGCAGCGCCTGCGCGAGGAGGGCAAGGCGGGAGAAGCGGTGGCGTGCCTTCGAGGAGTACTCGATTCGCCGGCACTGGAGACGCGAACCCAGCTGTGGGTGTGGGCGGCGCTACGCGAGTTGGGCGAAAGGCCCGAAGGGCGGCCCGCGTTCGAGGTGCTGGGCGCGGTGCTGGAAGTGCCGTCCGGGGGTGCCTATGACACGCTCGCGGGATACGTCGATGGGTCGGCGCGCTATTTGAATTTTTCCGGCACGGCGATCTTCTGGGATGCGCCGGATCCCGCCATCAAGCGCCTGTGTCAGGGACTGGTGGACGCGACCATTCTCGCGAGCGGCAAGGCGAAGCCGAGGAGCTCCTTGGCGCTGCCGAAGCGGGGCACCCAGGCCACCATGCTGACTCGGTCGGGACCGTTCCTCATCCCGGCCCCTCCGCAGGTCGTGCTCGATGCGGGCGGTGCGCTGATGCTCGAGTTGATTCGCAGGACGGAGGAGTAGCAAGCCTAGGGTGCCAGCCTCACGCATCCGCGTTGGCGAGGAGGCTCATGCAGAAGCAACCGGGTTCGCTGCCGGGCCAGACGGATTTCCCGTCGAGCTTCACGCCGGCGTCAAGCGGATAGCGCCGTCCATTCAGCGCGATGTGGTGCGGCTCGGAAGGATGTTTCGTGCTGCAGATCCAAACCGCCGCGGTGAGGCCGAGCTCGATGCGATGAGCGTTTTCGATGATCGATCGAGCCATCGTGCATTGAGTTCGGGCAATGAGCCGCGCCCGTTCGGGTGAGATGCCGAACCGATCGTGCAGACCCCGCGCCAAGGCCGCCACGTCGTAGCCTTCCAGCACGGCGCTCCAAACGACCCGTTCCGCCTCCCGCCGATATTTCGAGGGAAGGCGGTCGATCATCGCGATCTTTTCAGCGAGGACCGTCTCATAGGCCGCCAAGGACTTGGGCGTCGGCTCGAAGACAGGACGCCGCGCGAATGCCCGAAGTCTGCGTTTCTGCGGAACATCTGCGCCGGTTCGATCCTCCGGCGCGCGCTCGCTCGCCGACTGGACAAGCCCGGAAAGCCGCCTGAGTAATCCCATTCATTTCACGCATCCCGTGGAGTAGATGCGCAGGGTACTTAGCGCGAAATTTCAATTCCGGGCGCAAGTCTAATTTTTGAAGCACGCCTCACCTGCTGCGACGCGGCGAAAGACAGCGCTGCCAGACGATTCTGACTTACAGGTTTGCAATTCTTTTCTCGCCGCCGCGTTTGGTTACTTGGAGCTCCGGTCGCCATACAGCAGCGTCACGTTGATTCTTCGATTCGGATACCCCGCGCGGAACCGAACCGGTGCGGTGGCATGAAACAGGTTCGAGCTGAAGATGACCGCCCGGTTGGCGCGATAGGGAATAGTCACGGCACGCGCTCCCTCGCGATCGAGAAATGCCTTGGCCGCATCCGGTGCCCGGTTGTATTTTTGAAATTGCCAGCTGATCGGTGCCGGCGTGTCGTAGACGATCATTCCGCCCGATTCAGGTTCCAAATTGGCATCATCCGGCGTGATCCAAAAATTCACGTTCACGGCGGCAAAGTCGGCATGCGTGTTATTTCCCGACATCGAAGCCGGGTATTTGAACGCCCAGAGTTGGCGCAAGGGCAGGTGTCCGACGATGGTGGGCAACGCGCGCGCCAGCTCCTCCGCAATCTGCAGAAGCAGTTCGCAGTCGAATCCATCGCCGAAGAACGATCCGAGACGGCCTTCGGCGTAGCTATTCCGTGACCAAATGGTTGATTCCAGGCAGAAGTCTCGCAGACCGGCCAGCGCCTCCTGCGTCAGGAAATCATCCACGATCAGAAGCTGGGGTGAGGCCGAATGATATTTCTCCTGCGTCTCGCGTCGGTCCCACGCGTTCGAGAGTGCCTTCGGGATCCGCGGCGTTTTGCGTAGATAACTGATCCGGCCATAGACGTCCGCGATCTGCGTGGCTTCGCTTGGCGTCGGAGCGCTGCGCGCCTCTTCTCCGAAGGGGGCGAGGCGCTCTTCGCAGCGGCGGTAGGTTCCAATGATCTCGCGAAATTCAGCACCGATACGGCCGAGCTGCAGGAGATACTCCAATTGCTCGATGTCGTGCCGCAACTTTCCGATGCTGAGGAGCGCGGGCGACACGCGCAGCGGCAACTGCGCCGGGCCGCTGGAGTGTTCCACCGCGAAGGATGAACTGCCCCAGCGAAGGGCCGCATGGACCCTGGCATATTTAAAGGCCAGTGCCCACTCGCCGCTGCCCAGCGCGGTCGCCATACACTCTGCGAGCCGCTCGAGCACGCGTTCATCGGTCCGTGCTCGAGACAGCCAGTAGTCAATGCTCGCCTCGGGCGGACTTCGCTTCGCCAGGAGCTGATGGAGGTTTCGCCGAGCGATGTGTAATCGGCTATCGAGCGCGAGGGCCTTGCGATAGCCGGCAATCGCGTCAGTGACATGCCCTTGCATCTGCCGTACCCACGCCAAGTTGTTGTGGCACATCGGGTTGCTCTCGTTGAGATGCAGCGCCGCGCGAAAGCAACTCTCCGCTTCCGCGAGGCGGTGTTCCTTCGAGAGTCGATGCCCCAAGGTGAGCCACTCGTCGGAGGCACGGCACACAGGGCTCATACCGTATTGCCCGGGTCGCCCCTGCGAGGCGGCAGCTTCGGCACCGACGCGAGCCCTGCATCGGATTCATCCGACTCAAAGCTCAGCGCGCCGGGATCACCGCCGCCCCCGTGCCGTAAGCCCGCGAGATAGCCGGCCGTACCACCCGCCGTGCCGCTTCCGTGCTGTGGCAAACCGGTCAACAGATAACTGCCTCCTCCGAGGTCACTCACGAAGGAGTTGAGTCCGCTTCCGCCCGGGTAATGCGCGACGCCGAGGGACCTTCCGCCGTCGTTGATCGAAGTTCCGGTGCCATCATCGTCCGAATCGCTCGCGCTTCCACCTCCAGAGCCCGTGCCGGTGCCGGTGCCGGTGGAGTCGCCGGTGCCGGTGCCCGTGCCGGTGGAGTCGCCCGTGCCGGTGCCCGTGGAGTCGCTCGTCCCGGTGCCGGTGGAGTCACCGGTGCCGGTGGAGTCGCTCGTGCCCGTGCCGGTGAGTCGCCGGTGCCGGTGGAGTCCGGTGCCGGTGCCGGTAGTGCTGCCCGTTCCCTGACTCGTGGCGGAGCCTCCCCAGGTGACCAAGGCCTGACCCGTTGCCTCGTAGTAGCCGTCTAGAACTCCTTGACCGTAATCTTGGCTGTTGGTGTTCGCGCCCGCGGGGGCGGCGGGCGATGCGCCGCCGGCGAGCTGTGAGCCGGCAGAGAATCCGGCCTGATAATCGCTGCTGGCCTGCGATTGCGATTGATCGTCGGTGGTCGTGGATGTGCTCGTGGTATCCGAGGATGGGGCGGGCTGACTTCCCGCACTGGGCGCAGTCGCGCCCGACTGTCCCGACTGATTTTGATTTTTGGCTCCGCTGCCCCCGCCGCACACCACGTTCGCGAGATCTCCCAACAATACATCGCCGCCGGAGGCGCCGGTGAAGACGCCGAGCGCCAGGCCGCCGAAGAACCCGCCGCTTTTGGATCCCGCGGGTGCCGCCGCCGATCCGGCGAGGCCTCCGCCGGCGCCGCCCAAAAGCACGCCGCCGATTGCACCCCCCAGTTTCATGACCCCGACGCAATCCTGGTTGTTTCCCAAAGACCCCAGGGGCCCGCGCTCAGGACCGGGCACGCCGGATCCGCCACCGACCAAATCATTAAGCGCGGCGGCGCTGTGAAAACTGATGACCTGGCTCACGGCGTCCAATACAGGTGCCGCCGGCGCGCCGCCGCCCAAACTGCGCGGGGGACCGATCTGCCTCCATAGACGCGCACCGATGTCATAGATGCTTCGATCTTGCTGGTGAGCAGCGGATACCAATCCTGAAACAAAGAGTGACTCGATGCCGTCCATGCTGTTCGCTTGAGCGGCAAACTCCAGCACAGTCGCGAACATCCGAGCGCGTTCCCGTGCATTCATGACGCCATAGTGAGCAAGCGCTGCCTGCAATGAGCCCCTGAAGAGCGCTCGCGCTTGAGCGCCGTTCGCTCGAGCGCTTAAGGAAAGGGCAAATCCGCTCTCCTGCCCTTGACTGCGACGGTGGAACTCCTGAAGCCTGAGCAGGGCGATTGACGCCGGATAAAATCGAAGGACACCGCGTGCGAATCGGACGATCCCGGAGGAGGTCCGCAATTCCCCATGCCGTAATCGCTCGCGACTGGGAGTGCCGGCGCGGAGTGGTCTGTGCTGGAGGTTAGCCATGATTAATCGCCCTCGGTGAATGAGTCGGCTGCGAACTACTGCTTCAGGAAGACACCCGTCGTTTTTTCATCCTCTTTCCCCGGATTCCAGTTGGCATCGGAGAAAGATCGCCCGTCCGCGGCGAGGGTCTGTTCACCCAGGTTGTCGGTCTTGCCGTTGATCTTCATCACGTACCGGATCTTGGTCGGCGAGAGCATCTTGAACGAGATGGTGGTTCCCGGCGGCACCTCGGGTCCGACGAGAGGATTGTCGCTGCCGTCGGTGCGGCCTTCGGCGGTCGCCTTCAGGTCGGGGATCTCATAATGCAGCACGCCGGGTGCAGGCGCGCTGATCACGAACTCTTGGGGTCCGGCGGGCTCGGTGATCTTCACGGAGCGCCAAGTGCCGATGAGACCGGCGCCGCCGCCGACGCGCTCAAAGACCACTTCTTCGTGAAACGGAACTCCGTCGGGGCGAGTGCCCGTGGAGGTGATGGTCAAGGTCTTGCCGTCGGCGGAGAGCTGGCGATGAGACTTCGCCAGCACTTTGCCGCCCGCCTGGCTCACCGTGTCCCACGCATTGTTACCGGCGGGGGTCCAGATCGTCGTACGGTTCGACCAGGTCTTGTACTCTTTTCCGTCGACTCCAAAATCGTAGCTGGCGGTACTGCCGTCGGAATAGTGCAGCATATCGCCCGGCCCCTTGGCGAGGGTGAACGTATCGCCGACGAGGTGACTTTTCGCCTGATCGATTTTCCACGTACCGCTCCAGGGACTGTCGGCGGCCTGGGCCGCCGCGGTTTGCAATGCAAGCAGTGAAGAGAGAACCAAGGTCGCTTTCATGATGTAACTCCGAGTGGTGGTTGGGTCGATCGAAAAATGTTTCGGTTGATGCTCGTTAGGGTTCGGTGGACGGGGGCGCGGCGATGACCAAGAAGCTGCCGCTCCAGAACCCTGGGTAGCTTTCGCTCTGCACGAAGTGGCTCCAGGACGCTTCGTAGTGCGCCTCGCCCGGCCGCAGCTCGATGGTCACAAGGCCGCCGCTGGCAGCTTTGATGACACCCGCATGCACCGCGGCGGCACAGATGGAGGACCCGTCGGTGTAGGGACCGCTGCCAATCACCTGGCCCGGCCGCGTCTTTCCGGGTGGGCAACGGAATCGAAAGCGTTCCCCATTCAGCCCTCGAAGGTTCAGATCGAGCGGGCTGCTGCGCCAGTCGACGTCGTGCACCGCGGGTGCAGGCGTCAGGGGGGCCGCCGCCGCCGATAGCGCGAGCAACAGGCCGATGGGCATGGAAGTCCAAGATCGCAGTCGAATGCCTTGTAAAGCAACCATCCGCAGCCCCTTAGGCGTCGTGCTTCGGCGCGAGAGCTAAGCGCCGGTGATGGAGCGGGACCTTGGGCGCGAGCCGGCGCCGCGTCATTGCCGTGGCGCTGGTATTTTTCTGGCAAACTTGTTGCAGCCCGGTCGCACTTACCTAAGCTCAGGAAAATATTGGAAAAGCGCGTCTATCGATTCAGGGACTTCCAGCTCGAGCCCGACGAGCGCCGGCTGTCGGAGGCCGGGAAACCCATTGCGCTGACGCCAAAAGTATTCGACACGCTGGTGTTGCTCGTCGAACACGCGGGCCATGTGGTGAGTAAGGAGGAGCTGATGAGGCTTCTCTGGCCGCGCGGCTACGTCGATGAATCCAATCTGACCAAACATATTTGGCTCATTCGCCGCGCCTTGGGCGAGGGCGAGCAGGGTCCGCGTTTCATCGAAACGGTGCCGAAGCTCGGCTACCGATTCGTGGCACCCGTGACGACCGTTGAGGATGCGCCGGCGGCATTTTCCGAGGAGGCGGCATCAGCGACGCCCTTGCCGGCCGTCCCACAGGCCGCCGTGACAGAAATCCCGCCTGCGATCGACAGCCCCTCGGACCGTCCAAAAACCCCCCGCGGCCAAGCATGGCTGCTGGGGCTCGGCCTCTTGGGGCTGCTCGTCGCCGCGACCGCCTGGCGACTGAGTATGCGGCCCGCCCCCGGGCCGGCGAGCCGTCACGCCGTCCGCACCGTTGCGTTCGTCGGATTCAATAATCTGTCTCGCAACACGAAGGATGCCTGGATCGCGCCCGCCATGATTGAAATGCTCGGCGCAGAGCTGAATGTGGCGCAGGATCTGCGCGTCGTGCCCGATGAAATGGTTCGCGATGCGAGTACCGACGTTGCCCCGCCTGCCGCCGGCGGCTATGCGCCGCAGACACTCGCGCGTCTGCGGCGGCGGCTCGATGCCGACTACATCGTCAGCGGCAGCTACCTGGTCGCGGGTGCCGAGGATGATGCGCCGCTCCGTATCGACATCGCACTCCAGGATGCGCGCAACGGCGCGCTGCTCGCGTCCGTGTCGAACCAGTCTGGGTTGCGGGAGCTTGCGACGCTCGTCACCAGAACGGGTGCCAGCCTGCGCGACAAGCTGGGTATCGCAACGCCCGGCGGTCAGGCGCTCGACCTGATCGCAAACGAGCAGCCACCCAACGTGGATGTCGCGCGCCGCGTCGGGTTCGCGCTGGATGCCCTGCGAAACTACGACCCGGCCCGCGCGCGCGACGAGCTGCTCGAGGCCGTGGCCGAGTCGCCCGGCTACGCTCCCGCGTACACCTATCTTGCCGAAGCGTGGTCGGCACTCGGCTATCGGGACAAAGCCCTGGCGGCCGCCGGGCAAGCGGTCCAAAACGCGGCGAATCTGCCGCCCGAACAACGTCTCCAGGCCGAGGCGGTCGTCGAGTCGGAGCGCAGCAACTGGATCAAGGCGGCCGAGGCCTGGCAGGCGCTCGTGAAGCTAAAGCCGGCGAATCCCGAGTACCGTCTTCATCAGATCGATGCCCAGATCGCCGCGGGGCAAGCGCGGCAGGCACAGCTCACGCTCGCCGAACTTCGCCTCTTGCCGGATGCGGAGGCCGATGCGCGCACCGAACTCGCCGCCGCCCGCCTGGCGGCCGCATTGGACGATGCGAAGGGCGATGCCGAACATGCGACTAACGCGCTGCGTCAGGCCCAACAACACGACGCGACCGGGCTCGTTGCCGATGCGCAGGTCGAGCTCGCCGCCGCCAAAACGCATCTCGGGTTGCGGGAGGATGCCCGCGCGAACCTCGCGGCCGCGATCGACGGCTATCGCTCGATTCGAAACCCGCGCGGGGAGGCGGCGGCGCGCAGGGCGCTCGCAGCGGTGCTCGCCGATCTCAATCGGGGGCAGGATGCGCGCGAGGAATACCAGCGTGCGTTGGCGCTCGATCAAAGCGTGGGCGACGCGGCCGGCGTCGCCCTCGTATACCGTGATCTTAGCGAGCTGTTGTGGGTGAGCGGCGACCGGGACGGGGCGCAGACGGCCGCGCGTCATTCCCTGGACCTCGCACGGGAGACAGACAACTTGCATCTGCAAGCGTGGACGCTTCGGGCGCTCGCGACGATCGCCGCCGATGAGGCGGTAAGCGATGAGGTCATGCAGGAATATCGGGAGGTCACGGCGCTGACCGAGCGCAGTGGGGACCGCGGAGGTCACGTCTGGTCGCTCGCGACGTACGCTGACGCTTTAAGGCTGCGCGGCGAGCTGGATCAGGCGCATTCGACTTGCCAACAGTCAAACGCCGAGGCGGCCGCGCTCAGTGATCCGCAGTTTGCCATTTACAGCGGCTTCACGTGCGCGCTCGTCGCATTGGATCGCGGCGAAACCGCCGTTGCGCGCACGGCGCTGCAGACCGTCGTGCGTCAGGCCGGGAGCATGGGCAACGAGATGTACCTGAATAATGCCCATATGACGCTCGCCCAGCTCGACATGGATGAGTCCCAATGGGCGGCCGCGCGCGATAAGTTGCACGAGGTCAGTCGGGGCTTCGCAGCGGCGGAGCTGCGGACCGGCGAAGCGGAAGCGCAAGCGCTGCTCGCACTGTGCGCTCAAGCGCTGGGGGATCGTGCCGGGCGAGACGCCGCCGTCGATCGTGCCCGCACCTTACGCGAGGCAATCACCTCGCGCCAGGAAGTCTATGGGGTCGACATCGCTCTCGCGCAGGTGGGGGCGGCCGCACATTCGGAGGGGACGGCCCTGGATAAGCTGCTGGCGCTCGCCACCGATGCCGAGCGGCGGCATTTCATTCCCTGGACGCTCGAAGCAAGGCTTGCTGCCTGGCGGTTGATGCAGATGAAAGACACGGCCGCCGCGAACGCCCTGCGTGCCGAGGTCGAAAGGACCGCCCGGCAATACGGATTCCACCGAATTGTAAGGCTGCTGCGGGGAGGCGGTTCCGAGCGATCGATGGTGAGCCGAATGAAATCACCGACATCATCCGCGGATTACTTTCTCGGGGGAACATAAATGCGCGTGATTCAGTTCGATGAGTATGGGGATCCGGAGGTGTTGCACCTCGCCGAAGCCGACATCCCGGGCCCGGGATCCGGGCAGTTCCAGGTGACGGTTGCGGCGATCGGAGTCAACCCCGCTGATTTCAAGTGGCGCCAGGGTATGTTTCGCGAGCTGGCGCCGGTACAGCTGCCGCATGTGGTGGGGTACGATGTTGCCGGCACCGTCAGTGCGCTCGGGCCGGGCGTGACTTCCTTTCGCCAGGGAGACCGCGTCGTCGCGAGCGTCCGTTCGGGCTACGCGGAATTCGCGATCGCCGAAGAGAACGCCGGCGCGCATCTGCCCGACGGCGTCGACTTTGCGACGGCGGCATCGCTCCCCTGTGCCGCGCTCACAGGCGTGCAAATGATCGAAGATGGCGTGCGGCCCAAGCGGGGCGAGGTCGTGCTGGTCACCGGAGCGACCGGTGCGGTGGGCCGTTTCGCGGTGCATGCGGCATTGGAGATGGGCGCGCGCGTCGTGGCGGCGGTCCGCCCGGGGTACTTCGATGAAGCGGGTGAGCTCGGAGCGCATGCGCTCATTAGTCTCGAATCCAGCGACCGCAACGACTTATTCTTCAATCACGTTGCCGATACCGTGGGAGGACCGATGGTAGCAAGGCTTTGCCGATCCATCGCGCCCGGTGGCTCGATCATGACGGTGTCAACCACGCCAATCGATCCGACGGGATTATCCGTGCCTCCGAAATTTTTCGCCTACCACCCCGACGGGGCGCGCCTCCGCCGAATCGTGAATGAAGTCGCCGCCGGCGACATAGCGATGCCCATTGCGCGCCGCCTACCGCTGGCATCTGCGCCCGAAGCGCACCGCCTCATGGAGCGCGGCGGCTTGAGGGGAAAGATTGTTCTACTGCCATAACGGCTTCCCGTGCCACCAGGGGATCTACTTATTCACCGCGCCGCCGCAGAATGCTAGCGTAATCGTCGAGAAAAGATCGCATCTCAATCTAAGCGGATGCTGCCATGAATGAATCCATACCCAATGCCGAGACCTTTGACGCCAAGGCGCTGGCGGCGCTATCGAAGAAGCTGAACGTGTCCGCAAGCGAAGTGGTCGAGATCTACCAGTATGAGTTCTCGCGCCTGCACGCCCAGGCGCGCGTCAAGGCCTACATCGGCGTATTGGCGATGAGCAGCACCAAAAATAGGTTGCACAAGACGGCTGCTCATCGATGCTAAACTGCAAAATCATCCGGTATTGATCGGCCTTCGAGGATGGCGCGCGCTCGCTTCGGGCGGTCATCCTTGGTATCCCACTTGCTCCAATGCAATTGGGCCAACCGGGTCATCAATTCCTCGGATCCAATGATATGGCGGAGCTGGTCCGCAAATGATCGAAGACTTCGATGTGTATCGGTGTCGGGTCGCATGGATGTACAAGAGCCCCGGGCAGGAGAAAGTAAGCGTAACGTGCCTGCAGTGTAGCGACCGAGTTCAGTGCCGCACACTGTGGGATTTACGTATCGACTCGATCCGCGAAGAGAAGCCACAGTCAGGTCTTCGTGGACCTTAAAGGCCGGATGAGTCGACGGCCGTATCGTGCTTGGGATGGCACTCAGGACGCGTGATTTTACGCGCCTTTGAGATCGCCGCTCGCAATCTTCCTGGCCAAGGCTTCGATCTGAGGTGCGGTCAGCGCGGAAAGATCGGCCACCTCCACCGCTTTGACTCGCTGCGCAATTTCGGAATGATGCTTCTTCAAGTAACCAACCAGCACATCGACGGCGCTGCTTTTCCCGACTCCATGTCCAATGAGGATGATTTCCTTGGCAGGAACCAGCGCTTGCGCAATCTCCTTATAGAAGGAGTTCTCTTCAGGAACCCGCTCGCCCTCGTAATGCGCCTCCTTCCGATGAATCAAATGGTGATGAAAGTGATGCGGATCGTAAGGCGTGATGGCAGCGTCCTCTTGAGGCCGGCGGTCATCCAGGTTGTGAAATACATGCGCCGCATGATGATCGATGGCGACCACGGTCCGTTGATCAAGAGCCGGCTCCGCCGAAGCGGATTCCGGGGCCGCCGCTTTCAGCAGCTTGCGCAGTCGCGAGACCTCCTCGACCCCCAAGTCCGAGCTGTGCGGACGGCGGAATAATTCACGCTCGCCCCCGATAATGAATGTGAACTCATCGCCACCCTGCGCCCGAACCTGACCCAGATGCTCGACCAATTCAACGGCGTCGGCCCAGCGCATGCTTCGCGGCAATTTGCCATGAAGCAAATTCTGATGGAGGACGGCTAACTTGTGATGCAGGTGTTCACTCATGTTCATTTCTCGCCTGAAATCAGGCAACCAAGATGGGTGGGGAATGCGGCAATCGGCACCAAGCATCATAGCGCGAAGCCGCCCGCGGGGCGATGTCGCATCGGCGGAACAGGCTCAGTGATTTGCGGGGTCGTGCGCCGCCACACCGGGTTTCACATCACCGTTCGGCATAGGCACCGCGATAGGCTCGACGCTCACCTTGGCGACGCCCGACTTCGAATCGACCCCGATCTTCTGCGCCGTGGACGGGGAGAGATCGACAATACGGCCTTTGACATACGGCCCCCGGTCCTCGATCTTCACGACCGCGCTCGCACCGGTTTCCACATTGGTCACCTTTGCGGTCGTGCCGATGGGAAGGGTCTTGCTGGCGGCGTTCTCGCCCTCCGGCTTCATGGGTGCGCCATCGGCCATCGGGTGTCCGGCAAAGCGCTTCGCATAGATCGACGCCTTACCAACGCGCTTGTGTCCGCTCAGATCCGGCGCGAGCTTCTCGTTCTTATCCTCGTGCGGCGCGGTTACTTTCGGGCTTGGCGTCTCATCGGCAGCCGACGCCACGGCGGCCGTCATGATGATGCAAATGAGAAACACGATCGGTGTGCAAGTATTCATGAGAAACCAACCGGCAGTGGCTCCGTGGCTTGCCTTTTATACCATGCGCACCGAAGCACCGCGGATCTGAGGCGCTCGCGCGGCAGGTGCGGCCATCCAAAGGGTCTCGATGCCCAACGCCTACACTGCAATGGCCTCGCGTCCTACACGGACCACCGCACAACTTGCCCGGTTGCGGATATATTGGGGCGATCGTTTTAGAGGGGCATTTGACATGAAAGACTCCAAGCAACTGAAGGTACTCATCCAAGAAGTGGAGGAGTTGATTGCCACCCTCGGCGACGATCAATCTCCCGAAGTCCGGGAGCTCAGGAGCCGCGTGCTGGACACCCTCAACTCGCTCGAGCTGCAGCGCAAGAGCGCCGCCCGTCGAATTCGCCGCTATGCGGCCTCGGTCGACCGGTACATCACCGGCTATCCACGGTTGGGCTTTGCGACGGGCTTGATCGTCGGCGGACTCGTCGTCTATACGACGGGACTGCTCACGCCGAACGACTGATTCGTCAGTGATGAGGCGAGCCGCGGCGGCCCTCGATCCCGCCTCACTCGCGCCAAACATCGATCTTCTGTTCGCTGAAGCACCGAACTCCAAGGCGCCCTTCCATTTTCAATTGTAGGAATTTATATGATCAAGACGTCTTTCGAGGGTCTTATCAATCCCAGCACGGGCACCACGGATGACGATGATGACCGCGACGACGAGCATGCGAGTGAAAACGAGGCACCGATTCGGGAGGTCGACGATCAAACCGAGGCTCCGGAGGAATTTGAGATCGACGACGAGGATGAGGCGGGACATCCCGAGGATGACGACGTCGACGATGAGCCCGATGAGGAATAGATGAGCATCTGCGCTCCCGCAAAAACGCGGATTGCACCGAGCTCGGAAGGACTCGAGGCGTTCACTGTTTTCGCCGCTATTCCGGCAATAGGCAGAAAGTCCACTGTCTAGCGGCAGCGGGGTGCGCGACATTCACCGATGGTTCAGTCGGCTTTTGAAACGAAGGAATTGGAATGACTATGGCAAGGGCTTCCATCATTGCTTTGCTGGTGATGATTGTGGGCTGCACCGATCTCAAACCCATGGAAGCGCGAATCGCGGATCTGGAGGGACAAGTCGCCAAACTCCAGGCTGATCTCGCGAAATCCTCGAGCAATGCAACGGCCGCCAACAAGGCGACGGCAGCGTCCGCATCAGCGGCTTCCGGCGCGGCGAAGGAGGCTTTGTCGATCGCCGAGTCGAATACCGCGGCCATCGAAGCACTCAACGCGAAGATCGATCAGATGTTCAAGCGGCGCCCTGCGGCCAACCAACCGAGTGCGGTGACCGAGTGAGCAGACCGCTCTAAGCCCCCAATTCACGGTCCAGATCCGTCGTGTCCAGCTCGAAGAGATGATTGTCGTAGTCGAAGAAATAAAGAGCGGTATCCGCCCGGGCCAGAAAGAACTCCAGGCTCATTCTCTTGAGTTTCTCCGCCGCTTCGAGAAGCGCGGACTTTGATACCGAGAAAGCGACGTGATCCCCGGTGCGGGGACGAGCCACGTCGGCCTGTGCGAGCGCAAACCATGTTCGACCCAGCCTCACGTAGGTCTCATCGTGCCCGTCGACATCGCTGCGCGTCACAATCGCCGCGCCGAACAGGTCCTTGAACAAAGCGGCCGTTCGGCTTGAATCCTTTACGACCAGGGCGATATGCGCGATTGCGTCCAACATGGATCCTCCCCGAGGACAAGGTGACCGATGACCCCCACCTTAACCATACCCCACCGGTGCCGCCCCCGGGCAGCCGCAAACGCGCCGCAGCACATTCGCGTCCCTTCGTCGGGTGCGCTCAGGTATCGTTCTAGCATTGGCAGCTGTTCATCGGGTTTCACCTTGACCTCGGAGGTTCCATGAAGCGAGTTACTGGCATTGGCGGCATCTTCTTCAAAGCCAAAGACGCACCTGCCTTACAAGCTTGGTATAAGAGACATCTCGGAATCGATGTCCAAGCATGGGGCGGCACTGCGTTCTCCTGGAGCGATGAGGAAGGTAAGCCGGTTGCCGGGACGACGGTCTGGTCTATTGGCTCTGCGCAAGGCGACCAGTTTGCGCCCAGCACCGCCCCCTTCATGGTCAATTACCGCGTGGAGGATCTTCACGCATTGGTCAAAGCGTTGCGCGAAGAAGGCTGCAACGTACTCGAGAAGATTGACGACTCCGAGTATGGAAAGTTTGCCTGGGTCATCGATCCGGAAGGAAACAAGGTCGAGCTCTGGCAGCCGCCCGCCGGGCAATGACGAGCGCCGGAGCGCTCATCGACCTCAGCGGGCGTGTCTTTCGCGCGCCAGAGGATGACGCGGACGTCTGCAATATGTAAACGTATCTCTTGGCGCATGCGGGCGTCGAGTGCTACCGTAGAAAAACCGACTGAGAAAGCGGTGGCCCCAGGATCGCAGGGCGAAAAAGCACGAACAACCCGGCCGTCTACGCTGCGTTCGGCGAGCGGCTGGAGAAGGGAGGGAATCCATGCGTTCTTCACACTGCCTAATTTCATTATTGGCTCTATGGGCTGCATCGGCGGCGACCGCTTCGCCATCGATCCCGGTGACGACCTATCACTATGACAACTCGCGCACCGGATGGAACCGCAACGAAACGGTGCTGAGCGCCTCGACGTTCCCGTCCACGTTTGGCGTGATTCAAACGGTGGCCTTGGATGATCAGGTCGATGCGCAGCCGCTGCTCGTGCCCGCCCAGTCAATCGCGGGTGGCACACACGACGTGCTCTACGTCGTCACCGAAAACAACTCCGTGTACGCGCTGGACGCCAGCACGGGCGCAATTCTGGTGCAACGCAATCTCGGCGCACCGGTGCCGACGCCGCTCGGGTGCGGGAACAACGGACCCAACGTCGGAATCACCGGCACACCGGTCATCGATCTGAATCTGCGAGAGATTTTTTTGATCGCCTACATCAACGGCCCGACGCCGAGTTATCAGCTCCACGCGCTCGATTTGACCACGCTCGCGGACACTGTGCCGCCCGTGACCGTGGCAGCGACCCACAAGCTGAGTGACGGCACGACCTTTGCTTTCAACGCGACCTACCAGCGTCAACGGCCGGGTTTGCTCGAAATGAACGGCAACGTCTATGCGGGTTTTGGCAGCTTCTGTGATTTCGCGGCGAGCCATTCGCGCGGATGGCTCTTGGGCTGGAAGGCCAACACGCTGGCGCCGCTCGTGCATGCCGAGCTCAACGACTCCCAAGCGACGTCACCGACCAGCTTCTTCTTAAGCTCGGTCTGGATGTCCGGCTATGGTGTCGCAGGTGCGGACGATCATGTCTTCTTTTCGACCGGCAACTCGGATTGCAACTTCTACCTATCGCCGGAGGCGTGCCCGTCACAGTCGACCTACGACGGGGTGACGAACATCCAGGAAAGCGTCATCGGTATGACGTCCAATCTGGGGCAACGGGCGGGTGTGTTTACACCGAGCAATGTTTTCCAAATGGACATTGCGGACGCCGACCTCGGGGCGGCCGGTGTCATGCTCATTCCAAAGCAGGCCGACGAATGGAATATGGCGACCATCGTCTCCAAGGACGGCCGCCTGTTCCTTCTCGATCGCGACAATCTCTCGACCGCCCTCGACATGCAGCAGCTTGCCGAGGGGTGCTGGTGCGGACCGTCCTATTTTCATGGATCGGACGGCATAAGCCGCCTCATCAGCAGCGCCGGCGATACGCTTCAAACCTGGCAAATCGTGACCTCACCCGCCCCGGCGCTGATTGCTGAGGCCACGGCGAGCGTGCAGCCAAGCGAGCAGGACCCTGGATTCTTCACGGTGGTGTCATCGCACGGTGAGCGGCTCGATAGCGCCATTATCTGGGCGGTGGCGCGACCCTCCGGCTCGGCACCCCTCACGCTGTATGCGTTCGCGGCAGCGGAGGTGAGCGGCGCACTGCCGCAGCTTTATTCTGCACCCGCGGGCCAATGGCCGAATCTTGGCGGCAACGCCAACATCGTGCCAGTCGTCGCCAACGGGAAAGTGTACGTGGCGGCCTATCAAAGCCTGATGATTTTTGGGCCCAATGCGTCTCCCGCCGTCGCCGCCGACGCCCACCCCGCGCTCGGGGCCGCTCGCGTCGCGGATGCGTTGCCGGCCGCGGCCGCACGGCGCGTGAGCGGTAGGCTGGTCGCGATCGATGGTACGAGACTGACGTTATTGACCCGGGCAAACCGCACCGTACAGGTCGACGTCTCCCCTGCAATGGAGACCGAACAGGTTGCGAACCTCGTGGTCGGACAGGCCTATACCGCGCTCGGTCATTCCACGGGATCCGGTGGAATTCTGCGGGCCCTGTCCGTGATGCGCGCGAAGCGCGGTTTGGGCACGTGGCCCAAAGACCAATAGCGAGCGAGCAGGGGGCTTGCGGCCGGTGTCCTCAGGTGCGCGAGGCGGTGCGAGTCCTGAACGCGTGAAGCAGTGATGGAACGTCGGGCTTCCATTCAGCGAGCAAGATCGAAATGGCCAGCCCTTCCAGATCGGCGACGATTCCGACATAGAGTGGCAGTGCGATCCAAGCGCCCGTATACCCCAGAACCAACAGTGCGAAGAAGGCGACAAATAAGACAATGCCCCACGCCTTGGAAGACCACATATGGTAGCTAGTCTCGCGGCCGAATTTCACCAGGTCGAAGGCGTAGCGTCCTAGCTCGAGTGCTCCGAGCAGCAACACCGCTCGACAGTGCTCGAGAATGACCCGCGGATGGAGATGCCACGCGGCGATGGCGGCCGCCACGTAGAACAGGGTGTCAGCGCCGCTGTCGAGCCTTCGCAAGGCGGGCGTTGCGATGCCCAGCCGACGCGCGATGATTCCATCGAAAACGTCGGAGAGAAAGCCCACGGTGAGACAGGCGCCGAACGCATAAGGATTGGGATCGAACAGCGCGAGCGCCACGAGGACGGGCGCCATCAGTGCTCGAAGCGCCGTGAGTGCCAGCGGAAGCCGGTGAATGACGCTTACCCCACCTGCGGCACCCCCACGATCTTCATCGCCGTCTTTTCGCGTACGAGGGCCGTCGCATCCGCCGGTGTGCCTTCCTGAAGCGCCGAATCCGGCAGCCAGCGAATGACCCCTCGACGCCTGAGGAGGATCCCATCGGCATAGCGTACCGACCGCGGATAGGCCTGCCATCCCCATTGCCCCGCCGCACGGCGCCCGCTGGAGATGATCGCCTCTTTCGATAGCGTCATGGTCACCTCGGCCCCAAAATCGGCGCGGTGCTCGAATCGGTACAGGACGATTCTCTTTCTCATGGCGACCAGGCTCCACGTGAGGAGGAGGGCGGCGGCCACGCCAATCCCCACGGCGGTCCGGGTAAAGAGACCCCTATACATCAACCCAGCACCGACGATGGCGAAGGAGACGAGGCCGAGCTGCACCGGGAGGCGCAGCGCAAGCGCACGCTGTGCGTAGTACCGATCGATGATGGTTCGGTAATAGGCCGCGTCGGCGCGGAACTTGTAGACGAGGCGCGGACCGCGATAGACCAAATGATTTCCTCGATCGCCGTGCGGCTCGACGTGCACGGTCGCGACCCGCAGAATACCGCATCAGGTCCGAAGAACGCTCCGGGGATCCAATGAAGCCGCTCAAGTACTCGGTGATCGTCTGGCTATTCGGCGCAATGCCCGTCGCCGGCGCACCCACCATCATGGCGAACGTCCACGGGTACACGCTCGTGGGCGCTCAGCTCGTGACCTTCTCGGCGCTCGCGTTCGACGCCGGCAAGGTGCTCGAGACGGGCGATGCGGCCGTCCTCACTGCAAGGTACCGGGCGGCGAACGTGATCGACGGGCACGAGGAGACCCTGCTGCCCGGACTGATCGATGCGCATGGTCACGTGCTCGCGCTCGGCTTGGAAAGCGTCGAGGTTCAGTTGACGGGAACGACGAGCCTTGATCAGGCACAGCAAACGATACGCGCTTATGCGCGTGGTCACGCCGGGCCGTGGCTGTTGGGCGGCGGCTGGAATCAAGTCATCTGGAATTTGGGACGCTTCCCCACGGCTCTAGAGCTCGATGCGGCTGTGGCCGATCGGCCGGCGGCGCTTGACCGGATCGACGGCCATGCGAAGTGGCTCAACTCGAAAGCCCTGCTCGCAGCGCACATCACCAAGAGCACCCCGGACCCCGTAGGTGGACGAATCGAGCGGGACGCGGCGGGCAACCCGTCGGGCGTCTTGGTCGATCAGGCGATGGACTTGGTCGAGGCCGTCATACCGCAGCCCACGGAGAACGAGCGAATGGCCGCCTTGCAGGCCGCGATGGCGCATATGAATGCCGTGGGCCTCACCGGCGCCGGCGATGCAGGCGTCGCGGCCAACGTCATCGCGGCTTATAAACAGCTCGCCGATCAGGGCCGCCTGTCCGTGCGTGTGTACGCCATGATTGCCGGCACCGGCGAGGACTTCAGAGATCTGTCCGAGCACGGCCCCCTCATCGCCTACGGGAACGACCGACTCACCGTGCGATCGGTCAAGCTGTTCGCGGATGGCGCTTTGGGCAGCCGCGGCGCGGCACTACTTGCGCCTTATTCGGACCAACCGGAGCAGCGCGGGCTCTTGTTCATGACCGACAGCGAGATGCAACACAAGATCGAGACCGCTTTCAGGGCGGGTTATCAAGTCAACATTCACGCCATCGGGGACGCGGCCAATCATCAAGTGCTCGATGCCTTCGAAGCCGCCTATAGGACGACGGGCACAGGGCGGCAGCTGCGCAATCGGATCGAGCACGCCCAAGTCGTCGCGCTGCCCGACATCCCGCGCTTCAAGCAGCTTGACCTGATCGCCTCCATGCAGCCCACGCACGCGACCAGCGACAAAAACATGGCCGAAGCGAGAATTGGCGCCGAACGCCTCAAAGGGGCCTATGCCTGGCGCACCTTCCTCGACCAAGGCACCGTGATCGCCGGCGGCTCCGACTTCCCCGTCGAGTCCGACAACCCATTTTTCGGCCTCCATGCCGCCGTGACACGTACCGATCACGCCAACCAGCCCCCCGGCGGCTGGCATCCCGAACAGGCCATGACCTTGGTCGAAGCGTTTCGCGCCTTTACCTTGAGCGCCGCTTACGCCGAGCACCAAGAGAAGACGGTGGGTTCGCTCGAGCCGGGCAAATGGGCCGACTTCATCCTCATCGACCGTGATCTATTCAAGATGCCGGCCTCCGACATCTGGAAGATTCGGGTGCTTCAGACGTGGCTCGCCGGCGACAGGGTGTACTCACGCCAATGATCCAAGACGCATCGCCCGACTGAACCGCCGGCCTTCAGTGCGCCGTGACGCGATCGCCGTCGGGCTCCAACTCCACGAACGAGATGAGGCGCAGGTACGCCGCGACGACCTCGAGATCCGCGAGGGTCACGTCGGTACATTGCAACATGAATTCCGTGCGCTCGCGGCAACTTTGTAGTTTTCGCGCCAGGCTGGCCTGCAGAATCCGATAGTCGCGGAGCAGTTCGCCCCGCGGATCGGACTCTTCGAGCTCCGTGATCGCCTGTCTCACGCGCCGCTGAATGACGATGGTCGACAACACAGTGGCTCGCACGGCCTCGGTTACTTGGGCTTCGGAATGGTTCACGCCTCGTTCCTCCGCTATTCGTTGACATCGATCAATAATCGACCGTCGGTCTTGCGAAAAAGTTTCCGGGACGAGGAAAAGTTTGGGCGAGCGCGCCGTCGCGTAACGCCGACACATTGCAGATTGATGGCAGTCTTCGCGCTCTGCACGGCCTTGCGGGCCAAGGCCGCGGCACTACGGCAGCGCCACGTCATGATCACCGTCTTGCGATACCGGCGCGCGCGGATCGATCTCGTAATACTCGCCTGCCTCGCGCGCGAAGATGTGCGCGGCGATTTTGAGGCCGTGGGGCTTGTCCAGGGAGCCGGCCGCAATGGAGATGCGTTCGCCTGTTTCCTCTTCGAAGAAAAGACTCGACCCGCACTCGCTGCAGAAGCCGCGGCGAAATCCCGGGACCGCGACATACCACTTCAGGGTCTCTCCCTTCACGAGCTTGAACGCCGGGCGTCGGCAGGCGGTGGCAGCCACAAAGTGGCCGCTGGTGCGGCGGCATTGGATGCAATGACAGGCGATGACATCGCGAAGTGGGCCGCGTACTTCATAGCGCACTTGGCCGCAGGCGCAGCCGCCGGCGATTGCTTCGGTCATAAAGATACCTTTGAAATAAGATTCCTAACAGCTCAGGAGCAATTCGATCGTATCAGCCGAGGGGCCCTTGGTTGCCGGCTCGTTTGTAGCGCGGCAAGGCGCTATGATGTGCGCCTTTATTAGGAGCATCAATGGCTAGGAAAACCAGGCGGCGGCCCTTTCGGGCTTGGTCGAAAGAGGATGTACAGAATCTGCGCAGCTGGGCGAAGGCGCGGATGTCGGGGCCGCAGATTGCGAAGCGCCTCAAGCGTACGCCGGGCGCGGTGAGCCAGAAGGCGTTTTCGTTGGGGGTCCGGTTTCGATCGATCGGACGGAAGAAGAAATAAGGAAGAGGGCAAGCATCCGTGCGTGACTTCCTCACCGTGTTCGCAGGTGCGGCTCTCATGGCCTGCATCGTCGATTCAGCCCAAGCGAGTGTCGATCCGGTCGGGGAGCGTCACCTCGTAACGACCGATACAACGGCCGCTCTTCGTGATGCAGAGCATCGATCGCAGGTGCGGGTGACCGTTTGGTATCCGGCAACGCCGGGGTCCAAAGAGAAGCGCATCGATGTGGGTCCGCCTGGCGCGCCGTTGTTCCGGGTCGGCGCTGTGTCGCCGGACGCGCCCTTCGTTGACGGGCGACGGCGGCCGGTCATTCTGTTCTCCCACGGGTTCGGCGGAACGGCGCGGATGATGGGTTGGTTCGGAACGGCACTCGCGCGCCATGGGTTTGTCGTCGTGGCGGTGGATCACCCCGGCAACAACGGCATCGACACGATGACGGTGGCCGGTGCGCTTCTCTCCTGGGATCGCGTTCAGGACTTGAGCGCTGCGCTCGATGCCGCCAAAGTGGATCCTGTCATCGGCATGCACCTGGATGTCTCCCGCATCGGCGTCGCCGGCTTTTCGGCGGGGGGCTTCACGGCGCTCGTCAGCGCGGGCGCGCGGGTCGATATCGCCCGATTCAAGGCCTTTTGCGCTGAACATCCGGACGACGGCGTCTGCGCGCCTCAGAAAGAGTTCACGGTGACCATGGCGGATGCCGAGCGCGCGGCCGCATCACCGGAACTCGCCCCTGAAGTGGCTCAAGCCGCGTCGGATCACCGGATACCGGGTGTCCGCGCCGCCTTCGCGATTGCCCCGGCCATGGTCCAGGCGTTGCCGCCCGAAGGGCTGCGGAAAATCGCGGTGCCGGTCGCGATCATTCTCGGCGATAAGGACCCGGTTGCTCCGGCCGATACCAACGGCTTGAGCGCGGCACACGATATTCCCGGGGTTGAACTGAAAGTCTTGCCGGGCGTGGGTCACTACGATTTCTTGAGCCACCTGCACCCCGGCAGGCATCAAAACGCGGCCGGTCTGCGCGTCCAAGGTCTCGCAGAATCGGACGCATGAGATCACCATCGACATGGCCGAGCATTTTTTTGACGACGTGTTTGCGCGTCCCGAGGACCTCGGCCGGCCCTAAGCAACCGCTAGGTTTCGTCCTTGGACTCCGCGCCGCCCTCGACCTTGATTCGCTGATAAATCTCCTCGCGGTGGACGGCGATCTCGTGCGGTGCCTCGATGCCGATGCGAACTTGCTTTCCCTGCACACCGAGGATGGTGAATCGGATATCCGAGCCGATCATGATCTTTTGTTCGACGCGGCGGGTTATGACGAGCATGCGGTAACACTCCTTGCCTTGGCTGTCATTGCTGGTTATACCGAAAGCGCGGGAGTACGTCGGATGTCTGTGTTTGGCTACATTAGGAAATGACTCAATGAGCGGCGCGGCGAGTGAGTTGACGGGAACGGTCCTGCATCTATTCACCGCGGCGAGTCGCGGCGCGCCGATGGACGCTCGCGGGACGGTCACCGCCCTCGCGGGCACCGGACTGGTGGGCGATCGATATGCGATGCGCTCCAATCGCCGCGGACCGAAGTATGAGCTCACGTTGATTGAAATCGAGAATATCGAGGCCTTTGTAAGGACCGTCAGCCGTCCGTTTACACCGGACATGCCGCGGCGAAATGTGGTGACTCGAGGGGTTGCGCTCAATGCGTTGTGCGGGAGGCAATTCCGGGTGGGCGCCGTGCTGCTCGAGGGGATCGAGCTGTGCGAGCCGTGCTCGCTGTTCGCGAGGCGCGCGGGTCGGGAGGTGCTCAAGCATTTCCTGCACCGGGGCGGGCTGCGGACGCGCATCGTCGAGGGAGGACCGATATGTGTGGGCGATGCGGTAGCGGTGCCCGACCTTCGATGACTGCGGGGCGGTCGTTGCCGGCAGCCCGCGTGCCCGCGGCGCCCGGCCTGGGCTATCGCACCGGGCTGGCGGAGTGCTCCGCGCCGCGCTAGGCTCTCATCAATTCAGCAGCGGAGAGGCCGCCATGGCGATCAAACGTCCAACAAGAAGCCGGGGCACGCCATCACACAAAGCGGTCGCATCCGCCCCGTTACGCCACATCGATGTGAAGGCGCCCCTACAGATGGTGCCGGACGAAACTTATGTCGGCTGGCTGTGTAAGAACCGGGCATGCGCGCTCGTCATCGCGATCGCGGACACGGCACCCGGCGGCAAGCTACCGGCCGAAATCGACGATCCGCAAACGGCGATCAAATGCCCGCATTGCGGGGATGAGGATCTGTATCGCTGGAGCGCCCGCAGCGAGATCGCTTACCGGCCAAAAAATCCGGGAGCCTGAGTCGCTTCCGCCCGCCGCACGATGTCTTTGACCTCGAGAGTCTGCCGAGGATAGCCTTCGATACCTGCAGGAATACTTATGGAATATCGCCTCTTGGGCCGGAGCGGCCTCAAAGTCTCGGCCTTCAGTTTTGGCGCAATGACCTTTGGCGGATCCGGAATGTTCGCCGCCATCGGCAGCACCCGGGGCGCGGAGGCGAGGCGGCAGATCGACTTATGCCTCGAGGCGGGCGTCAACCTGTTCGACACGGCCGACATTTACTCGGCCGGCGAGTCCGAGATCCTGCTGAGCGAGGCGCTCGGCGTGCGCCGCCCTCAAGTGCTGATCGCCACCAAGTTCATGGGCAAAACGGGCAGCGGAGTCAACGACCTCGGAGCGAGCCGTCTTCATATCATCCGCGCTTGCGAGGCGAGCCTGAAGCGGTTGAACACGGATTACATCGATCTCTACCAGCTGCACAATCAGGATTTGATCACGCCGGCCGAGGAGACGCTGCGGGCGCTCGATGAGCTGGTACGTGCCGGCAAGGTGCGCTACATCGGCACCTCCAATCATGCGGGCTGGACGAAAATGCGAGCCTTGGCGCTCTCCGATCGGCTGGGACTCACGCGCTACGTGAGCCAGCAGATTCAGTACTCGCTGCTGCAGCGAAGCGCCGAGAACGAGCTTCTACCGCTGGGTGTCCAGGAGGGTGTGGGTGCGCTGATCTGGGGTCCCCTGGCGTCGGGATATCTCACCGGCAAGTTTGCTCATCAAGCGGAGGAGGAGAAGACCCGGCTGGTTGCGCGCGGCTTGCTGTCGTCGATCGACAACGACCGGGCACGCCGTATCGTCGGAGCGCTCGAGAAAATGGCGCAGCGTCGCGCCGGAGCGAGCGCCTCTCAGGTGGCGTTGAATTGGATCGCCCGCAAGGCCGGTATCGCCTCGATCATCGTGGGTGCTCGTACCACTGAACAATTGAAGGACAACCTGGCCGCCTCATCCTGGTCGTTGAGCGATGCGGAGATCAGCGCACTCGACCAGGCGAGCGATGTGCCGGTTGCGTACCCGTACAACATGCACCGCGAGTACATGGGCGATCGGAATCCGATCGCGCCGCTGCAGGCGCCGCTGCCAGGCGGCGCGTAGGGGCGTCCGGCGCTAAATGATAGAGCAGTCCATGAAGGGGCAAGTCGTGGTCATCACCGGAGCGACTTCGGGCATCGGCGAGGTCGCCGCTCGAGCGCTCGCCGGAATGGGCGCGCGGATCGTGCTGGTGGCTCGCGACAAGGAGCGCGCGGAGGCGGTCCTCGGTCATCTGCGCGGCATCAACGCCGCGGCGTCGCACTCGGTGCACTCCGGGGATCTGTCGCGTCTTGCCGAAATGAAGCGCGTGGGTGCGCAGATCGCCGCCGCGGAGCCGCGGATTGACGTGCTGATCAACAACGCGGGGGCGTTATTCGCATCGCGGCAGGTCACGGAGGATCACTGGGAGCGCACCTTTGCGACCAATCATATGGCCTATTTCGTGCTGACCCATATGCTGCGTGACCGGCTCACTGCCTCGCGCGCGCGGATCGTGAACACCGCTTCATCTGCTCACAAGTGGGGCTCGATCGACTTCGACGACTTGCAGTCGGCCAAGAGATTCTCGCCGCGCGAAGCCTATGGCCGATCCAAGCTTTGCAACATTCTCTTTACCCGAGAGTTGGCGCGTCGCTGGGGGCGGGAGGGGATCACCGCCAATTGCCTTCATCCCGGTTTCGTCGCATCCCGCTTCGGTGACGGCAGTGGCGGGATCGCCTCGCGCGTGATCGCCGTGGCGAAGCTATTCGCCATCTCGCCGGAGAAGGGTGCGCAGACGATCATCTATCTGGCTTCCTCGCCGGAGGTGGCGAAAGCGAACGGCGGTTATTTCTATGAATGCCGACTTAAGACCCCTTCGGCGCAAGCGCAGGATGATGCAGTCGCTGCGCGGCTCTGGGCGGAGTCGGCCAAGCTTGCGCGGATCGGCGGCGGATGAGCATGTCCCGGGCGAGAGGGATTGGCCTCGGCTTGGTGTTTCTGTGGTTCTTCATCGGCGGCATCGCGCACTTCGCGGCAACGGACTTGGAGATGAAAATCGTGCCGCCGTATATACCCTGGCCGCGTGCCACGGTTCTCGCGAGCGGTGTATTCGAGTTGCTGGCCGCGTTCGGGCTGCTCGTGGGCCGGACGCGGCGAATGGCCGGCGTCGGCCTATTCCTGTTGACGATCGCGGTCACGCCGGCGAACGTTTATATGCTGGAGCGCGCCGATCAATTCGCGGTGCCTTACTGGGCATTGGTGCTTCGGCTGCCACTCCAATTGGCGCTGCTGGCGCTGATCGCGTGGAGTACGGACGCTTTCGGATTCCGCAGGGCAGGGCGAGGCGACGATGCGTCCCCGCTCGCGTAAGTCCGATCAGCGCTTTTCCGGTATTGATATCTCGTACGCGACCGGGCGTGGCGTCCGGTCTTCGCCGTTAACGGGCGTTATATCCATGGGGCAGGCGGAGAACACCAGCGCCACGTCTCTTAGAGCATGGAGCACGAGGTAATCCCCAGGCTTGCTCACAGGCGGCTCGAGCGTCACCTCACCTGCACGGACGGGCACGTTCATCCAGAAGTTGACCGGGTTCGGTACGTGCGATGGAGCGATGCCAATACGCGCGAGCGAGGTCAAAAAGTTGTCATGGCAATTCGCGTGCCCGGGCGCACAACCGTAGAACTGATAGAGCCATGGGTCGCAGCACGCGAGCAGCATGTCGTGCTCGCAGCCGGCCGAATCCTCTTCGATCGACAGCAAACCCAGCCGGCGATTGCTGTAGAGAATATCGCCCGCTCGTGGGTAAAGACGCGAGAGCATGCGGCGCGTGTGCTCGACGGAGAGGTATTCGCTGACATCGGACTGCGACAGGCACCAGGTATCCACGACTTGCGAGCCATGCGTGTTGATGAGCCGCACGCGCTCGCCCTTCCTTAGCCGAATCGCGGCTCCTTCACCGGCACCGATGTCAGTCAGGGCGATGGCTTTTCTCCCGTCGAGGCACCGCCCAGCGAGGTCTCCGGCGGTTATAGATGCGCATGACGCGGCAGCGATTCCTGCTCCAGGAGCCGACAGCGCTGCAGGTACGGTAGCATGTCGCTTTCCGCTGTGTGCAATGGGACGCCGATTTTTCCTCCGGAGGCAGGGATGGGACGGTGCTCTGGCTCTATCGCAAGCATAGGGCGGGCGCTCCTTTGCTCGGGTATCGCTTCTGAGTGGTTACTTCATTTCGCTCGGCATATCCTGAGCGGCGACAATTTGCCAGGTGCCGTGGCGCTTGAGCCAGGTGTCGGTCCAGGTGAGTTTGACCCTATGCCGGCGGCCATCGGCCTCGACGTGCACGGCGCTTTCGCTGCCGTACAGAATGGCCATCGCGTCGCCGAAGAAATGGACCTTCACGTCGTACATCACGCACGCTTCCTCGGTGGCCTTGGGGTTCTGGGCATCCGACACCTCTTTTTGCTTGGCGTAGAGCGATCCGTCCGGAGCCGTGCCGTGGAAATCTTCGGCGAGGATCGTCTTCTGTATGCCGTTATGCGTGCAGGCCTCCTGCGCCCATTGGCGCTCCCAGTCGATCAGCGCCTTAGCGGTGGGGTCGCCCGCCGCGGCCCAGCGGCTTTCCTGCGCGTGGGCGGGGTTCAGACACAGTAGGTTGACGGTCAAACCGGCAGCGACAACGGCGCAACGCGCAGCCGAAACCGGATTTGGCATGGGTTTATCCAAGTAAGTTGTTGATTAAATTAGTTAGTTGTTGAAACAGTCGCAGGGCATTTCTGCGGTGGGGATGGAGCCGTCCGCGTTCGCCGCCCACCCTAAGCGCTGATCTGTCCGAGCGCGCGATTGACGGCGTCGAGATCGAAGCGGCAGGGGTCGAATTGTCCTCCCGACCACTCGCGAAGCTCCTCGTGTTCGTCGTGCTGGGGATCGGCGATCGCGCGCAGAAATTCGCCGTAGCGAAAGGCGCCGCCGACATCCTCGGGTGGGCAGGCGTACGCGCCGTCGATGCAATGAATCACTCCCGGTGTTTCGGCGTCGATATGGGCGTCCTCGACGATGACAATGTGATGCCAATCGTCTCCGAAATCGTAGATGTAATCGAAGCAGCGGGCATCCATGCCCAGCGCTTCGTCCAGGAGGATGCCGCGCTCATCCACTTGTTCGAGCGATTCATCATAATCGTCATCGAGATCCGAATAGCTGACGCCGCCGACGACGAATTCGTGAAGATGACTGTTGCTCCACCCCATTGCAGCCTGGAAGACCGCATGCAGTGTCTCAAGTGGGATGTTGTGCGGCACCACAAGGCGGCGCCAGATGACAGGCGCTACGTCGAGGAGCTCAACCTTGATCTGCCAGGACCAGGCGGATTCGGCATCGGGCGATACGGGGCGGTTCGGCATAGTCGGTTTGCTAACCCTACTCCTCGATGATGCATCTCGCCAACGGGCAAATCGAAGCACGCGCTATCGATCAAGAGTAAACTACCGTTTTCGCGTGCGCTGACTTTGGGGGTAGAGTGGCCAGTGGCTGAGCCTTGGTGTGTCCTTCTGGCAAGTCGAGAAGACCCGCAGCGATGCGGCGCCCCTCAACAGTCCGCGCCAAACAAGTGCGATCCTTTGACTGCCACGCTGCGCCGTGCCGCGACGGTGACATCGCTCGACCGGATCGCCGCGGTCATCGCAGCTCCCGCCGAGGCTTGGCGGCAGAATGCATTGAGCGAGCTCAACACTCGCAATCTCTTCGTCCAGCCGAAGCACCGCGGAACGGCATACGAAGTGCTGCTCGCGCTGCTGTTGCTCGAAGGCCGCATTTCGCCGGCGACACCCGTGCTTTTCCTTCCCGCGGACCATGTCGTCGACGATGAAGAGGTGATGACGAACTCCCTCCTGACCATGATCGAATGGATCGCCGAGGAGCCGGGGCCGGTCTACTTGCTCGGTGCGTTGCCCCAGGGTCCTCATGACGAGTTGGGTTACATCGTTCCTTGGCACGATGCGATACTGATGCCGACGGGCGTTTACGAGTTTGTCGAAAGGCCGGACATAAACCGAGCGCGCAGGTTGATCAACGCCGGCGGCCTGTGGAACACCTTTATATTCGGCGGCAGTTTCGCCTCGCTGTTAAAACTGTTTCCCCCGAGATTCGACGCCACCGTTGCGGATCTTCGCGCAGCGCTACAAGCGGAAGCGACGGAGCTCGACCTCGTCCACCTTTACGATCGCCTGACGTCGGTCGATTTTTCGCAGGACTTGCTCGCGAGGCAGACGGATCAACTCAAAGTGCTGCGTCTATTACGGTGCGGTTGGTGGCCACTCAAATCACCCACACTCAATCCACGCAGCGAGCCGGCGTCCCGGCTCGAGGCGCGCGGCGCCGGCAAAGGGGTGGGTTGGCCCGAGTAGGGAACGTCGAGCGGTCGATGAGGGGAAGGGGTGAGGCGGCGAGTTGAATTGAGTGCGGCGGCTCTCTTAACCCTTCGAACTTGCACGGATTGGCGGCATCCTGGAAACTCTCCGCTGCGGCAAAGGGAGCCAACTCGGTCGCAGAATGCGCTGAGCTGGCCGGAGTATCAGCTCGATGGATGGCGAGCCTCATAAGGTTGATTCGTCAGTTGAGGGAACGGCCCGGCAGGTATTCTTGAGTTACGCATTGGCCGACGCGGCGACCGCCCAAACAATATGTGAGTTTCTCGAGGGTCACGGTGTGTCCTGCTGGATCGCGCCGCGGGATGTCAAGCCGGGAGCGCAGTACGCCGATGCGATCGTCGCCGCGATTAACGAGGCGAGCGCCGTGGTGGTGGTGCTATCGGGGAGTGCGGTGGCGTCAACGCATGTCGGCAAGGAAGTCGAACGCGCATCTTCCAAGCGCAAATCCATCATCGCATTTCGAATCGACCCCGCAGCGCTCAATCGGTCGCTCGAATATTTCTTGAGCGAATCGCAGTGGATCGACGCGCCGGCGCTCGGCATGCCGACGGCGTTGGCTAAACTGGCCGAGGCGGTGGGACAGTCCGGCACGGCCCCAATGCGGATGGGGGATGACGATTTCCCTGGAAGGAGAAAGCGCAGGCGCATTGCAGTCGTCGCGGCGGCGGGCCTTGCAGTGGGCGTCGCGGCCATCTCGGGCATGTACTTCTTGGCGCACAAGACGCCGCGGCCTGCCCGCACCGCGGCGGCTGCGGACAAATCAATCGCGGTGCTGCCATTCGTCGATATGAGCGAGAAGAAGGACCAGGAGTACTTTGCGGATGGGATGGCGGAGGAGATTCTCGACCTGTTGACGAAGATTCCGGGACTTACGGTGATCGGGCGGACTTCGTCGTTTGAATTTAAGGGAAAGAACGAGGATTTGCGGAGCATTGGGCAGAAACTCGATGCCGCCTATGTGCTCGAAGGCAGCGTGCGAAAATCCGGCGATCAGGTCCGAATTACGGCGCAATTGATCAACACCGGGACTGGAGCGCATGAGTGGTCGGAGACCTACGATCGGCCCATTGGGGATGCATTCAAACTGCAGGACGCTATCGCTGCGGGAGTCGTTCGAGAGTTGCAGCTGACGATCGCCCCCGGAACGGACACGCGCATCGCCTCCACGAATCCCGAAGCGTATGACTTGTATCTGCGGGGACGTCACGCCGTCGATCGCACGGATCGGCCCGGGGCGGACGATGCGATCACGCTGTTTCAGCAGGCGATCGATCGCGACCCGACATTCGCCGACGCCTACGCTTCTCTGGGGTATGCTCATTTCCTACAGGTGGAGGAAATTACTGCAACGCCTGCTGTGGGGTGTGATCAGGCTCGGCGCGCCGCGCAAAAAGCAGTCGAGTTGGATCCAAAGAACGTTCGCGGGCGCGTCGTGATTGCGCAAGTCGATTACGTGTGCGACTGGGACTGGCGTGGGGCCGAGCGTGTCCTTAACGAGGCTTCCGCCATTTCCCCTCGTGACGTCGATGTGCTGATGGGCCAAGCTGCCCTGGCGAACGCAGTCGGTCGGTGGAACGACTCGCTGACCGCCATCAAGGCCTCTCTCGCGCAGGACCCGCTCAATGCGGAGTCTTTGACCATTTCAGCGTCCCCCTACGACTCGCTCCATCGTCTGGACGAAGCTGAAGCAGCCTTGCGGAGGGCGCTCGAGATCCGTCCGAACATCACCTACGGTCACTACAACCTCGGAATGCTTTTGCTCGAGCGGGGCGACGCGCCCGGTGCGCTGCGTGAGATCCGGCAGGAGGCCGACGATGACGGAAGACGCGAAGGGTTAGCAATCGTCAACTACGCACTGGGCAAGAAAACCGAGTCGGATGCGGCGCTCGCAGACATGCTCAGGGAGGATGCGAATGGAAGTCCGCTGGGCCTGGCAGAGGTTTACGCATTTCGCGGCCAGTTGGAAGACGCCATACGTTGGCTGGAACGGGCCTACTCGCAAAAGGACCCCTACCTCTACCTGATCAAGGGCAATGCGCTGCTGAAGCCGCTGGAGGGTGATCCGCGCTACAAGGCGATCATCAAGAAGATGAATCTTCCGGAGTCATAGTAGGCGCCCACCGGAGCAATAAATATCATACGTTCCATATCTCCGCGAACGCCCGTACGAAATTGCCACCGAGCACCTTGTCGGTGACCCGGGCGGAGTAGCCGCGCTTCAGAAGGCTATTCGCAATGACCTCGCAGCGATCGGCTCTATTGAGGCCTATTACATAGGTGGGACGGTCCTCTTCCGGAGCTGCGACGCCGGCGGCTTGCCGCTTGGCTTCCATCTGCCGAAAGTCCTCGAGCGCCTGCGGAGAGGTGTCGAACGGTTGCACCGCTTGATCGCTGCCGATTCCGACATGATCCTCTCCGCATATCGTGAGCGCATGAACCATGTGGTCCATGTAGTCGTTGACATCAGGCTGACGCGGGCTCGCGGTGAGGTAAGGAAGATCGTAAATACCGACGACACCGCCTTTGTCAGCCAATGCCCGCAACTGCTCATCCGTCTTGTTACGGGGATGAGCGTGAATCGCGGTGCATCCGGCGTGAGTCATTAGCACGGGCTTCGTTGAAGCCGCAATGGCGTCGCGGGTGGTGGCGCCATTGGCATGGCTCAAGTCGATCGCCACACCCAAAAGATTCATCGTGTCGACAGCCGAATGACCCAATTCTGTCAATCCGGAGGGCGGGGATGCCAACACACCGGAGCCAAAGGGCGAGGCGTTGTTATAAGAGAGTTGCATCACGCGTACGCCGAAGTGACGAAACAGTTCGATGCGCTCTATTTTGCCCTCGAGCATGCCGACGCCTTCAAAGGAAAAGATGATTCCCAGCTTGTTTTGCTGTTTGGCCGTGGCGAAGTCGGCCGCGCGGCGTACCTGCATGAACACGTCGGGATGCAGCTCAATCACCTGGAGATAGAGCGCCAGATCCTGAAGAGTGCTTTCCAAACTGTCTTCATAACCCCCGATCGTGGACTTCATCACCGTGACGCCGGAGCTCTTGAGCGTATCCAGCGTCGTCTGGGACAGAGGAAGGCTGTCACCGAAATCTGGAGCGAGGTTGCAGTCCACCACCAGTGCGCGCCGATAGAGATCGCGGGCGGCAGGACTCACGTTCGGGGAGCCGGACGGCGCCGCGAAAGCAGATGCACCAGTCAAGCCTAGGCTCACTAATGAGCTCGCGTTTAAGGCGAATTGTCTGCGATTCATGAAATACCTTTACTGGAATAATGCGATTTTACGCCCCGTGCCAGTTTACCCACCGCGCGTGCGGAAATGCGTTCTCGGAATGCGCCCCCATGAAAATAAGTTCAGGAAGAACTCGGGGACCGAGAAATGCGCAGTCGCGGTAGGAATTTGGGCCGCTTCCTCGAGCCGCGCCCGGACGCCGCGCGGCGGCTTGGCGGCGCAGCCGCGTATACAGTATTCGTATCTCTCCGGTGCTGGATGGACGCGTGACGATGAGATTGGTAATACTTTGCGCGTGAGTTGATTCGGATTACTGCGCATCGCGTTCTACCCATTCATCGACAAATCAGGAGAAGATCATGATCGGATATGTCACGATCGGAACGAATGACTTGGCTCGTGCGGCGTCTTTTTATGACGTATTGCTGAGCGAGCTCGGTGCCAAGCGGACGATGGAGAGCGATCAATTTGTGGCGTGGTCGACGAAGCCTAATCAGCCGGGGCTTGGAGTGGCCAAACCCTTTGACAAGAAGCCGGCGACGGTAGGGAACGGTGTGATGGTCGCGTTGATGGCCGATAGTAGAGCGAAAGTTGATGCGTTACATCGCAAAGCGCTGCAACTCGGCGGCTCGGACGAAGGCGCACCTGGCCCGCGAGGCGAAGGCTTTTACGCAGGCTATTTTCGTGATCTTGACGGCAATAAACTAAATTGCTTTTTTGCCGGTTAGTGACGATGTGGTAATCGGGCGCCTCGATGTGAGGCGCCCGGCTTCGTATTCTTGACGCGCCAGATCTCAGATGAAAACAATAAGGCGGACGCCGCTATCACGGCTAGAATGGACCAGTATCACATGCTGCAACCACATCCCGGCAGATACGGGATGTCATCTTGAAGTCGAGGAGGGAGCGATGCAGAGGATCCCAATGTTGAGAGAGGACGCTGGCAAGGGCGGCGGCGGCCGGCGCAGCGAACCCAAGAACGTACTCGGCGACCGACTCGAAGTATGCTCGTTGAGCCCGATGACGGGTTTTTTTCGAGACGGCTGCTGCGACACGAGCCGCGAGGACGTCGGCAGCCATACCGTGTGCGCCGTCATGACCGCGAGTTTTCTTGAGTTCTCGAAGTCCCGCGGCAATGATCTCTCAACCGGTGTCCCGGAATTCGGCTTCCCGGGGCTGAAGCCCGGCGATCGCTGGTGTCTGTGCGCACCTCGCTGGCAGGAAGCGCTGCAAGCCGGGCGTGCTCCACGCGTGGTCTTGCGCGCTACCCATGAAGGGGCCTTGAGCCACTGTGCGCTCGCGGACCTCAAGCAGTTAGCGGTCGACCTCGATTGAACGGCGCATCCGCCGTCGGGTAAAAGCGGCGGATTCCAACCGGACGAGGAATAAATAGCCGGCTAATCTATTGAACTATAAGCGTTAAGGTTTTCTTAATGCCCGGTCAGGTACTGCGTTTGTTGTGCAAGAGCGGGCGGCGCAACCTGTTCTCCATCGGATCAATTCAACCCATGGAGAACACAGATGATAAACCCAATCCTGGCTATTCGGCTGGCGGCGGCGCTTCTGGCGGTCGCTGCAACGGTCGCTTCCATTGTGGTTCTGCAGTTTGCCTTGCTGGTCGCGTGACGCGGTATGCGCGCCGTCGTTGCAAAGCTCAATATCAGGCCGGATGCGAGGTCGATACCGGCCATACAAAATCTGTGCTTGCGCCGCCGACGCGGGGCTGTATTGGCAAGGTCGCAACACGAGTGGTATGGGGAACTTGCTTCCGCCGTATGCTTCCACGACACTGCGAACTGCAGCAGGGAGCAGTTATGGCGGGAGAGGAGGGGGTAGGGAAGTCCTCGGAGGCGGTATCTGGCCCGCCGGGAACTTCCGCGCCCGACGTCCGCTCCCGGCAGGTATTCTTGAGTTACGCATCGGCCGATGCGGTGACAGCCCAACAAATATGTGAGTTTCTCGAGGCTCGCGGCGTGTTCTGCTGGATCGCGCCGCGGGACGTCAAGCCGGGAGCTCAGAGGTACAGCGATCATGGCTGACGCTAATCCTGCTTGGCGCATTCGATCACAGAGGCCAAAAGACAAGCCTCTTGGATCGAATCTGGCAAGAAGCGTTGAAAGCGGGCTGACTCCGGCAATCTTGCTTCTCTCGGCCAGCTCTGCGTGAGGCTACATGCTGTCGCAAACCGAGATTGAGGCGCAGATTCGCGAGGCATTCCCTCTTGTCCTCGCCAATGAAGCTTCCGTCGACGTCGATGAGCTCAAGAAGAACCGGAATGAGCTGGCGACGTATGCCACAGATATCAGCGAGCCGGTTCTCCGGCCAGAAACCATCCGATATCAGTCGATCATGTTGTACTCCGCCCTGGTTCTCCTCTCCGTAAGCCTTCTGCGTATCGGCCACGTCAAGGTGCTGGACACTCCTGTGGAAGCCGGCCGGTCATTTCTTATCGCCTACAGTTCATTTATTGGTGCAGTCGCCGTGGTGTTTCTCTGCAAAGCGTACGTCGATTTTGAACGCCTGCTTTTCGTGAGGGAACGAAACGCCGGCGTAACTGCGCAACTTCGCACTCTGCTCTCAATAGGGCGCGAGCGCCGAGTGATTCAGCATTATTTTTGGAGCGAGCTGCAGAACGCAATCGGCCGGACTTATAGTGCGCATAATGAAGCAATGGCACCCTTTATTTCAACGCCATCAACCAGCCGTTACGATGATGTGAACTACTTGCCCCTCAATTTGGCAGCACTCGGTAAGATCCCGAGACTCGCGATGGAGATCGACGCTCAACAAGCGAACCTCGAAAGACTGTCTATGGTGTTAGCCGAAGACAAAGCTCGTCATTCGCAGGCAGTTGCCCTGGCCCTGTCGGAGGCGGATCCCCAAGAAGGCATGCAGGATGAGTTTTCGGCGCACCTTCAACGTACCGCGACGATACGCAAAATGCAGGACGCTTTTCAGCTTCACCTGCAAAAATGGTTCGATGCTCGGAACGAGTTAAGTAGCGAATCGATCCGAGCGATTTCCGATGGATGGCCTGAAAACAAAAGCATGGAGCGAGTTCTTCGAGTCTTGCAATCCATGCGCAGCATTCGGATCGCATACACTCTTATTGAGGTGACGTTGCCATCAGTCTTCGTTCTGGGCTCGGTGATTTACGTGTGGACCAGTGACTCTGAATTGAAGACTTCCGCAAGTTCTGGTTTGCATTCGCTGAGCGCCTACTGTCGAGGCAGTTGCCCGTAATCCGAGGTGGACGCCATTCGGGACAATGGCTCAGCGCCCTGGGTCTCCAGTTCGAGATCTTTGTCATTTATGAGATTTGGGGAGGTCAGTATCGAGGCTACGTTGGACGACTGACAGGTCGATCGCGTCGACCATCGCCTGGTAACCGGCATCGTTCGGGTGTAAATGGTCACCAGAATCATAGGCCGGCCTTAATCGCGTCGGATCCGCGGGATCGCGAATTGTGCGATCAAAATCTAGGACCGCGTCGAAAGCGCCGCCGTTTCGAATCCAAGCGTTGACGGCGACGCGTTTGGCCTCGGATATCGGCGAGTTGAAGCCTTGGTACTGGGAGCCGCCGCTGGGGGTCAATGTACCGCCGAGGACCACCATGCCGTGCTCATGCGCACGATCAATGATCTGTCGGTAGGCGTCGATCAGGTCATCCGCCGAGACGTCCTCCTCGGGCCGTGCCAGCCATTCGGCATCTCCGATATCGTTGATGCCTTCGAATACAATCACGAAGCGCGCACCGGGGACCGCGAAGACGTCGCGATCGACACGTTGCAACGTGCTCGGGCCGGTAGGCGAATGAAGCATACGGTTGCTGCCGATACCCATGTTGATCACGGCGAAGCGACCTGGAAGCGCGGCATTCAGACGCCGCGCGAGATCATTCGGCCACGCGCGATCCGCACCGGCCGTCGAACCTGTTCCGTCGGTAATGGAGTCACCGAGCGCGACAATTGCCGCCGCCCCCGTCGCGTCCACGTCGATGGCGCTCAAATAGAAGTAACTATGGAGTTCGGCCTCCACCGGAAATGCGGCGGCAGCGACATGATCACCCGTCGATGACACGTAACCGGTCCGCCACCCTTCCTCGTGCACGGTAGCCACGGTCCCCTCGGTCGATCCAGGCAAGTAAACGCTGATCGAAAGTATCGACCCGGGCATCGTTTCCAAATCCACCGGATCGCTGACCAGCGCGACTCCGACCGGTATCGAGACGCTGGTGCGTCCGCTGAAATGCAGCTCCCGGTCTGAGCCGGCGTCGATCGACGGGCCGCCTCCGGATCGCGCGACGTGAGCTCGACCGATCACGAGCGGACGCGAACCATATTCGTTGGAAAGCAAAACCCGAAGATGTCGACCGGCTACGGTGGTGACGACCAACTGCCGCAGAGTCACGTCCCGGTAAACCCGTGCAAGACCCGGATAGTCATCAAAACTCTCGGCCGCCATGATGGCCGCGCCCCAACTTCGGACCCAACGAGCGATCTGGATTGGCGAAGCGTTGGGTGTCGAGGTCGCCGCGTGGCCAGCCAGAGTCAGGGTGAGCGCGCAGAGAGCGAGCGCAACACGGCGGAAACTCATCCGTGAGCGGCGAACCGCACCAACGATCTTTGGCATATGTGGTCCTCCCTACCTCGATCGACGCATCAAGGTTACCACTGTAGCCGTCGGCGACGGGCCTCGCTAAGACGTCAATAGGGCAGTGATGCGAGAGGTTTTACCGAACTGCGCGTCCGGACTCCGCCTTCACTCGTCGCTCGATGCGTCGGGCGGCTGGAGCAGGAGAGGGCCCGACCCGTCCTCAGAGAGGTGATCCCAGGCGTTGCGCAACCGACATATCTTCAGCGATAAGCAGCCGCACCCTATGCAGCTGTCAAGTTCACGGCTCAACTTCTTGAGTGTAGCGATCCTGCGTTCTAAGTCCGTCCGCCATGCTGCCGACAGGCGCTTCCAGTCCGCGGCTGTCGGAGTGCGGCCACCCGGCAAAGAGTCCATTGCCTTCCGGATGGTGGCGAGTGGCAGCCCAAGTCGCTGTGCCACTTTAATGACGGCAACACGGCGCAGAACATCTCGGCCGTAGCGCCGTTGGTTCCCCGAACTGCGCCACCCGCGGATCAATCCCTTGGCTTCGTAAAAATGGATGGTGGAGACGGCCACGGCACTCCGGGCGGCCACCTGCCCTGCGGACAGTGGCTGTTTGCGTTGTTCGGGTGTTATTCGGGACACGGTTGACCTCAAGTATGGTTGAGGTTCTACGCTCCTATCGCGGACCATTCAACCGCCTGCGCGGCGCGATGGATACCGGAGGTCACTACGATCAGAGATTTTGTGCGCGCGGAAAGTCGTCGTCGCTACTACCTCGCCTTACTGCTGACCAGCAATGTCTGCGCCAGCGCATCCTGGGGGATTCTGACGCCGACGATTATCGCGAATTGTCTCGGTCGTGGGAGCAGCACGCTTGTTATCGGGATTCTGACGAGCATCTGGGCCCTCCCGTTTCTGATTGCGGCACCGATCTACACGCGCATCGTGGGACGGGTGAGTGCCAAGCCCGCTCTCCTGGTCGGCATGTCGGCCGACGTGGTCTGTGTGTGGTTGTTTCCTCTGGTTCCGCACGACTGGGCGTGGATCATTCTGCAGATTGTCAGCGGTGCGGCGCTCGGGCATTTTTCACTCATCACCGAGGCGTGGCTCAATCTTTTCTCCACCGAGCGGTCCCGCGGCCGGGTGACCTCGCTGTATGGGATTCTCCCGGCGATTGGGTACGCGCTCGGTGCGGGCGTCTACGCACTCGTCGGATACCAGGGCTACGCCCCGTATCTCGCCGCTTCGGTCGCCATGGGCGTCGGGATTCTCCCGGTCCTCCTGATACCCAAAGAGGCGGCCGATATCGTGCTCGGGGGAGAGGAGCGGCTACGACACGCGATAAGGCGGGCGCCCTTGCTGCTCACCGTCGCGCTGCTCGCCGGCGTTCTCGAGATGGTGCCCTGGAGCCTCATGCAGGTCTACGCCATCGGGAACAAGTGGTCCATTCGCGCTGCCGCCTTTGCATTGCCGGTCTTCTATTGGGGACAGGTATTGCTCACGTATCCGATCGGCTGGATTGCGGATCGCCGACCGAGGCGAAGCGTATTGCTGACCACGAGCGCGGGAGCGGTTTTATGCATGGCAGCCATGGCGTTGTCGGCGCGTTCGTCGGCGCTGTGGGTCGCCGTGTTCCTATCCGGCGGCATTGCCACGGCCACCTACACGTTGGGGCTGGCCATTCTCGGAGAGCGATTTGACGCCAGGACTCTAGTAAGCGCGAACGCAGCCTTCATTGCCTGCTACGGCATCGGCACAGTTCTAGGTCCTCCCACGGTGGGTGCGCTCATGGATCGTCTTGGGCCGAACGCTCTCCCGATTGCGCTCGGCTGCGTCAGCGCCGGCATCTTCCTCTGTGCATCCGTAGCGCGGCTCGAATGGCAGCGGCGCGAGACGGCAACCGTGGAGCGTTGAGCCTGTGCGGAGCTATTTCGGCGTCGCTATTAGCGAGTGCGCATTATATTGGAACCAATCTGATGATTGCCTTTAGCGCATCGAAGTCGGAAGGATTTCGCGTGTAGAGCGGCAAGCCGTTTGCCGCGGCCGTTGAAGCAATGAGCAAGTCCGCCAGCCGAGAGCGACTCGATCGTCCAGCGGCCCGGGCAGCTGCGAACATTCGCCCGTAGACGCGCGCAGCTTCCGCGTCAAAAGGCAGCGGGTCGCACGTCGCGCTCGCCTATTGCAGTCGGTCTTGGCGTCGACCGCGCTCCTCGGTACCTTCCGTGGCGTGAGGACCGGCGGTCAGCTCGGCGAGTGTGATTGCGGAAATTGCTGATTCGTCGAGCACCAACGCGGGATCGATGACGTCGTGGTCGATGACCACCGAGGTATCGAGGAGCCCTCTGGTCGGATCAGTCATCGAGTCACTGGTCGATCACCGCATCGAGATCTGCACGAAACCGCCCGGCATCGATCCGCGGTGCGCGACCAGCTGCCTCGGCAAGCGTGCTTCGGGGCACGAATCGCCGCGCGCGAATAGGTCGTACCTCGGCAATCGGCGTGCCGTTGCGCGTGACCGCGATGGTTGCCCCGCCTCCACTTCGCGAAGGACGGCGGCGGACTGATTTCGAAGCTCGCGCTGGTTAATGATTCGGCTCACGGAGCGATCGTCGCACAGCTTGTAGCACCTGGCGCACTTTACGATCTAACGTAAGAGGCGCTATAAGCGATTGATTATGTTGAAGTTATAAGAGCTATCGTAAAACTTTTTCGAATTCAAGCGCCGCCCGAGTAGGGTATGTCCTGATGGAGCAAGTCGGTCACGGGTTCTCGAACCATGCACACCATCGGTTGCACCTGAGCAGTCTGCTGAACAGTAAATTCGATCCATATGCTGAAAATCCTGGCCGTATCCAATTATCGGTCGCTACGGAATCTCGTTATCCCTCTAGGTCCCCTGAATGTGATCACGGGTCCAAACGGTAGCGGCAAGTCGAACGTTTATCGGGCGCTGCGATTGTTGGGGGACACAGCGAATGGCGGGGTCGTCGCGTCGTTGGCGAGGGAAGGCGGAATCGGCTCGACGCTGTGGGCGGGTCCTGAGTCGTTCTCTGCCGCCGTCAAGCGAGGCGAACGGCCGGTACAACCGACCGCGCGCAAGGAACCGCTCGCACTGCGACTGGGGTTTTATGCGGAAGAGTTTAGCTATGCCATCGATCTCGGATTTCCGACCCCGAGCGGCTCGGCGTTCTCGCTGGATCCGGAGATCAAGAGCGAGTGCATTTGGCATGGAGCGCAATTACGTCCGGCAACCCTCCTGGTGGAGCGCCGTGGCGGATTGGTGCGAGTTCGCAGAGACAACGGTGAATGGCACATTGTTGAGAGCCATTTGCAGCCGTTCGAGAGCATGATGGAGCGAATTGCGGATCCGCAGCGAGCCGCAGAGGTTTTGTCCCTGCGGGATCAAATTCGCTCGTGGCGCTTCTACGATCACTTCCGAACAGACGCGGAAGCGCCGGTGCGACAAGTGCGGATTGGAACGTACACGCCCGTCCTGGCGCACGACGGACACGACCTCGCAGCCGCGATGCAAACGATTCGGGAGATCGGTGATGCGCCATCGCTCGATCATGCGATTTCAGATGCGTTTCCGGGAACCGAATTACACATGGGTGGGAAAGATGGCCGGCTGTCGGTAGGCCTACGACAGGAAGGACTGCTACGCCCACTCGATGTTGCAGAACTGGCGGACGGGACATTGCGGTACCTCCTTTGGAGCGCGGCGCTGCTGACGCCGCGGCCACGCAATTGATGGTGCTGAACGAGCCGGAATCGAGCTTGCATCCGGATCTTTTGCCCGCGCTCGCGCGACTCATCGGAGTCGCCGCCAAGCAGACGCAGATCTGGGTGGTCTCGCATGCGTCGCGGTTGATCTCGGCACTCAAGGAGAACAAAGACTGTCACTCAATCGGATTGGGGAAGCAGTTGGGCGAGACGGTCGTGGTCGGGCAAGGAGCGCTAGATGCACCGGGTTGGAAGTGGCCGGGCAGATAGACTGGGAGACGCCGCGGCTGCCGGCGTCCCTATGCTAATTTGTTGATTTCATAAGCAGTAGTTGACGGTCCGCCGCCGAGGCCTGTTTAATACGCGACTCCATCGGGGCCAGGTAGCTCAGTTGGTAGAGCAGCGGACTGAAAATCCGCGTGTCGGGGGTTCAATTCCCTCCCTGGCCACCATTTCACCTTCCACCAACGTCCATTAACGACCACCAAGTGCCACAATTTGGCTGGTTTCTCGGTGTTTTTGAGCTACGGTGGTTTGGTCGCTTCCATTGACAGCCACCCTCAATTGCGGGTAACAGCGGGAACTATCCGCAAAGGGAGTTACCCACACCAATGCTCTCAAACGCTGTAATTTCGGCCGCGAAGCCGCGTGAAAAGGCATTCAAACTGGCGGATGGCGGGGGCCTCTATCTGTTGGTGACCCCCGCCGGTAGCCGCTGGTGGCGCCTGCGGTTCAGGGTACGGGGCACGGAGAAGATGCTGAGCCTGGGGACCTTTCCTGATGTCCCTCTCAAACTGGCCCGTGAACGCCGCGACCGGGCACGGCGGGATCTGGCGAACGGCATCGATCCAAGTGCCAAGCGCCGAACCGAAAAGATGGCGAGCAGCGACACGTTCGAAGCCATCGCCCGGGAATGGTTCGACAAGTTCTCGGCAAGCTGGGCTGTCGGGTACTCCAGCAAGGTCATCCGCCGGCTGGAGATCTGCGTCTTCCCCTGGATCGGCTCGACGCCCATCACTCAGATCAAGGCGCCAGATCTGCTCGCGTGCCTGCGCCGGGTGGAAGTCCGCGGCAAACTCGGAACGGCGCATCGTGCGCTGCAGGTCTGCGGTCGCGTTTTCCGGTATGCAGTTGCAACCGGTCGCGCCGAGCGAGACCCGTCCGGTGACCTGCGAGGCGCGCTGCCGCCGAAGCAGGAAAAGCACCACGCCTCGTTCACCGATCCAAAGAGCCTTGCGGGTTTGCTGCGCGCAATCGAGGCTTACGAGGGCTCACAAGTGGTGCGCAGCGCGCTCCGGCTGGCGCCACTGGTCTTCGTCCGGCCGGGCGAGCTCCGTGCCGCCGAGTGGAAGGAGTTCAACCTCGATGCCTGCGAGTGGCGCATCGGCGCCGAGCGCATGAAGATGCGTGTCCAGCACATCGTGCCCTTGTCACGGCAAGCCGTTGCAATCCTGCGCGAAATGGAGCCGGTGACGAGTGCCGGTCGCTTCGTATTCCCGAGCCCTCGTACCGACAAGCGACCGCTGTCCGACAACGGGATGCTCGCTGCGCTCCGGCGGATGGGCTTTGAGCAGGGTGTGCTCACCGTCCACGGCTTTCGATCAACCGCATCGACGCTGCTCAATGAGCAAGGCTGGAATTCGGATGCCATTGAGCGCCAGCTCGCTCACTCCGAGCGCGACGGGGTCCGGGCGGCGTACAACTACGCCGAGTACCTCCCGGAGCGTCGCAAGATGATGCAAGCGTGGGCAGATTATCTTGATGCGTTGAAAGTTGACGCAGCGTCGAGTCATTGAGCATGCCGCGACGGTTTGCGCGCTCCGCGCCGAGTAAGGTCGATAAACGACGGAGGGTCGATATTCGGGTAACCCACATGGCGGCGAGCGACGCGCTTTGGTGGGATACGCGACTCGGACCGAAGCACGCATCCATGGCTGGCCGCGCGGATCGGTATTGGTCGTGGTCGGTGTTGTTGCCGCTGTGCCATCTCGTGCAGCGAGCCAAGCGCCGCTATTGCCGACCCCTGGTGTTTTGGGCGCGGGCCGACAGCGGACGTTTCCTGCGGGTGGGCATGTTGATCGTGATTGAGGCCTACCCGTACCTCGATGTCGAGCATCCCGCTGAATCACATTTCGTGTGGTTCATGAGCGGCGCGGATGCGGGGGTGCTGACGACGGAGTTTGGTATGTCGAACCCGCCGGCGTTGGGACGCGTGCTCCTGGATAGCGCCATCGTACTGAGCCAAAACGCGAGCCTTGCCGGACGAATTGGTTTGCACGCCGCGGCGAAGGGTGGGGATGGTCTGCTGGCGGTCTATGCTCGGCTTGGTCTGATCCGCCTACCGGCCGCGGCGACGCTACCGCCGTCGGTCCGTCGGCCCAATGACGGGCGCTTTTTCTATGCGGACGAGCCGGTGGCCGAAGGCCTCGCAGCTGCGCTTGACGCGAGTCGCTAGGTGGGAATCACCAAGCAGCGTATAGTAATATTATGCATCGAGAGGTAGGTCGATTTTATGAGTGAATTCAAGCGGTTGGATGCCAAGACACCTGCCACGCTGGGAGCCGTGGTGGAAGCTGTGACGCGTCTCAGCACCTTGGGCGAAGCGAAGATTCTGGAACTCGTGTCCGCCGGGAAGATCGCAGACTTGTTCCCCTTCAAACCCGCCGGCGCCCAGCCGATCCCGTCCGATACCCTGGCGGAGGAAGAGCTCGTGGAGGCGTCCGCATCGTCGCTCAATCGAAAGGAGCGAGAGGCGCTGATCCAGTCGAGTTTGCCAGCGACCGCGCCGAAGAAATACCGACCGCGGACGGCTTCGAAGCGCTAAGTCCTACCTCGGCGGCTGCTGGCGACTCGTTGCGCCAGCCACTCCTGGACTTCGCGTTCAAGCCAGCCCACCGCTCGCTCGCTGAGCTTGATCCGCTGGGGGAAGCGCTTCTCTGCCTGCAGCCGATAAATCATTGACCGACGTAAGCCAGTAACTCTACATACCTGCGGTAGCCGCAGCGCACATTCGTTCGGTGCGGGATGCGGGGGCGCGGGCTTTGCATCGTAGACTCTTCGGATTTTGGAAGCATCGCTCACCGTTGCTGATCCTTCGTGAAGAAATTCGATCGAGTTTCCCAGATCTCAATATGGGCGCCGGCAACAAGAAAGCCCATCGAGTGTTTGCATCCAATCGGCCCACAAACGTCGGCGTGATCAGGGGCCTGCCGACGATCATTGTGACCCAGTCGCGCGAATCCAGAGCACCCAGGGCCCCGCTATGAGGAAGGCGCCGGGTGTGAGCTACTACTTCACGAGGGTCGACAGCCCGCGGTCGCCGACAGTCCAAAGAGGATCTACCTGTTGCTGCAATTGTCGGTCAATTCGGTAGGTTTGCAGGATAGCCTAACGGCGTCACTCGTCTAACAATTGGTGGCAATGGTCGCCGATTCACTCATCACCGCTCGAGTTACCTCCGAGATGAAGGGGCGCCTCCGCGCCGTTGCTTGTTACCAGGGCCTCTCGGAATCAAGGCTCCTGAAATGCTTGGTGGAGGCGGCGCTGCTGACTACGGCTGCAGTAAGACCGCAGGTACCGGAGTCGATTGAACCCGTGGCTGTGGGCGGGAAAATTTCGATACGATTGCGGACCGATGACTTGTTGCTGTTGCGCGAGCGCGCCAAAGCGCGGGATATGCCTACGAGCACGTACGTGTCGCTCCTGATCCGCTCACACCTGCGGTCGGTGACGCCGCTACCGACCGCCGAACTCGACGTACTCAAGCGGAGCGTCGCCGAGATCAGTGCCATCGGTCGGAATCTCAATCAGATTGCTCGTGCAGTGGACCAAGGTGAAGGATCCAACGTAGCGAGCAAAGCGGATCTGCAAGCGCTGCTACGCGCACTCAACGGTATGCGTGTCCACATCAAGTCCCTAATAAACTCGAATCTCGAGAGTTGGCGGAGCGGTAATGGAAAACCGAATCATTGATCTGCGAACGCAGGGTGCGATTCTCGATATCGCGAACTACAGGCGACGAGGACAAGGGCTAGTCTTCACAAAAAGACAAATTGGTGTACATCGCGGGCACTGTCGATGATAGTGGCGAGTTGCGCGACGCGACTGGAGAAGATTCGATATCGGATTGGGGTGTTGTTCTCGATGCAATTCGTCGTGACTCGCATCAAGCCGTCACATTCTGTCGCAAGCCGCCGATTGGCGCAGGTCATGTCTGTTCCGTGACGCGGAGATGCCGCAGCCATTCGAGTACTGACTAGCGATGGCGAGACACGACTCGGTGTTCGGACACGCGCTGCTGATAGTTGTTGTCGTGAGTCCAGCATTCAATCCTGATAATTACAGTTATCACATCTAGACTGTGTTAGAATTTCTTTGGACATCGGTGTATGAGGTGAAAATGACCCAGTGGCGCTCTGAATTCGGTCCCATGCCGATCGCGCCGCAACCGGTGCTTAAAGGCCCGTTGGCGGACGTTGCTCGAATGGCAGGCGATGGCGCAGGGCGCTTACTCGCCAATACGCTGCGCGCGCAGAAGGCGGACGGGGCGATCTTCCAGGCGTTTTGCGAATCGCGGGGCGAGCCCTATCTGCCGGCGGATCCGCAGACCGTTCGCGCGTTCATCGAGGATCGCAAGTGAAGGCCGGCAAGAAGCCGGCGACGATCAAGCGCTACGTGGCGACAATCTCGCGCGTGCATACGGCCGCCGCATCTGCACAATCCCTGCTCCAGCGAAGCCGTGCGATTGGGATTAAAGAAAATGGGACGGGAAACTTCAGCTCGCCAGGACCAGGCGCATCCCTTGGGCTGGAAGGACATCAAGGAATTTATCGACAGCGCCGGCGAAGGACTGCGAGCCGATCGCGAGCGCGCGATGCTCTGCGTCGCCTACGAAACCCTCGCCCGTCGCGGCGAGCTGGTGGCGCTCGAGGTCAAGGACATTGATTTCCATCCGAACGGCACCGGCCAGGCGCTGATCCGCCGCGGCAAGACGGATGCCGAAGGGCAGGGGAGAGTGGCCTATCTGTCGCGCAAACGGTGCGATGGTTAAAGGTGTGGCTGGAGCATGCGGAGATCGATGAGGGGGCGGTATTTCGTCGGCTCATTGGGCGGCATCAGATTGGCGGGCCATTAAATCCGGGAAGCATCGCGCCGATATTCAAGCGGGTGGCGCAGTGGATCGGGATGCCTGAGCGGTTTGTCGATCAAGTGAGTGGGCACTCGACGCGCGTCGGAGCGACCCAGGATCTCGCGGCCCTCGACATTGATCTTGCGGCAATCACCCAGGCCGGCGGATGGAAATCGCCGCGCATGCCGTTGCAATATGCTGAGAAGATCAATGTGGGAAGATCAGGAATGGCGAGAGCGGCGGCCGCCACTGGACGCGACGAACCGCCCCTGGAATAGCTAACGCCCACTGGAGAAGCTAATCGCGTAAGCAATTACTGTGGCGGCGGAATCAACGTATGATCCGCCCTGATCCCTGGTTTCCATCAGGGAGTTGCGTGGCGTGTACGGTCGCAAGTTCGAATCTTGTGGCTCCGACCAATTAAGTCAAGAGTTTACGGAATAGGCATCGGCCCCAAAAACGGCCGAAGTACAAGTGGAGGTACAACCAGCTTTGTTCTCTCCCCGCCGATCTTACAAACCTACTCGAGTTCGCTAACGAGACGCTGACTGTCGAACACAAGGACTGGCTGGACTTCTCCGGCAACCCGGACAAAGCCAGGTTAGCAAAGGCTGCCATCGCGCTGGCGAACCACGGTGGAGGAGTAATCGTGCTCGGCATGCGTAAGGAGGAAGATCGAGGGCCACTCCGATCGCGGCTGCGGACCAATGGCATTCGCGGTTACGACCAGGACGAGATTAACTCGGCCATCAACAAATATTCAGAACCAGAGATTCACTGTGAGTTGAAATTCGCGGATCACCCCGGCACAGGGATTGAGCATGCTTTCGTGCTCGTCCCTGACGACACTACTGTGCCGGTAATGTCCAAGGTGGCCTGCGCTGGAGTTATTGAAGCCAGGAAGTGCTACATCCGAAAACCTGGTCCAAAGAGTGAAGAACCTTACAATGCAACGGAGTGGGGTGCGTTACTGGATCGCTGTGTTAACGGTGGTCTAAAAGCGCGGCATATTGGGGACGGCTCGCGGATTTGAGAGACGCGGATAAGCGGCCGGGATCGTGGCGGTTGTCCGGGAAGGGCTTGATTCAGAACGGCGGGTCGGAGTCGGGGCGGTCGAAGGGAGAGTAGCCGGGGTTGCGATTCTGCTGGGCGAGCCGATGCAACTCGCCGAAGTAATGCCGCTCGATGGTCTCGGTGAGGTGGGCAAGGAACCGGAGGAGTTCAGCGGCCGCCTCGGCGGGCAACTCGAGCGGGATACAGACGATTGGCAGATCATTCGGTTCTATGGCGATGGCCCTCAAGTCTTTTTTGTTTTCTTCGCGGCACGGGATTTGGCATTACGAGCGGTGCGTTCCTGCGCCTCTTTGTAGCGGTAGCTTTTTCCCTCGAGATTCAGCAGTTCGGCTTTGTGCATGAGCCGATCGACGAGGGTGACGACGCAGCCGGCGTTCGGGAAGACTTTGGTCCATTCGCCGAACGGCTTGTTCGTGGTGATAATGACGGGATTTTTCTGGTAGCGGCGCGTGATGACCTCGAAGAAGAGGTCGGCATAGCGCGAGTCATAGGATAAATATCCGACCTCATCGATCGCGAGAACTCCCGGGCTGGTATAGCGACGCAGGCGGCGCGCGAGCGAGGTGGAGGAGTCCTGGGCGGCCAAGTCGTGCAGCATGTCGGAGGCGAGCGTGAAGCGGGCCGTGTGGCCATGCAGGACGGCCTGATGCAACAGATTCTTCGCGATCATCGTCTTGCCGATACCATTCGGACCGATCAGCACGATGTTGGCCGGTTCCTCGATGAAGTTCAGGGAGAAGAGCTCTTCGACGAGGGGCCGGTCGCACTGGGTGGGCCAAGTCCATTCGAAGCCGGCCATCGGATTGTAGCGCTGCAGCCGGGCGGCGTTCAGACGTCGGCGCAAGCTGCGCCGCGAGCGCTCGGCTTCCTCGATCTGCAGCAGCTGGGGCAGCCAGGGTTCCTGGATGATGGTCTCGATGTTGGCGAGCAGTCCATGCAGGCCGAGGTACAGCAGGCGCGCGCGCAAGTTCTCAAGGTTCAAGGGTTCGTTCGGCGGGTTCGTGCTCATCGGTCGGCTCCGTGGTCAGTTGTTCGTAATCGCGTAAATCGTGTGCCCGTACGGTGATGTGCAGGCGCGGATCGTTCGGCAGCGTGACGGCGACCGGCGGGCGCTCACCGCGCAGGGCGAGCTGGGCATCGATGAAGTGCCGCACGGCGCCCAAGTGCGCGGCGTTCTCGCCGAGTGCAGCCTCGATCGCCTGCGCAAGGGCATCGGCGCCGTGGGTGTCGAGCAGCTGCAGGAGGCCGCGGGTGAGGACGCCCAAGTGCACGCCGCGCTCGGCGGCGAGCTTGTAAAGCTTTTTCGATTCGGGGGCGGCATGGTGCAACCGATCGAGCGCACGATGTGCGCGGCCAGCGCGTTTGTGCGCCTCCAACGCCTCGACATGACGGGGATCTTCTATCTGTTGGGCGCGATCGAAGCTGCGCGGGTGATCCGCGATCGTCGCGTAGCCCTCGAGGACACGCACCCGCTCGAGCGAGGCGATGATCTCCACTTGCCGACCGACGTGAGTATGCGGGATGCTGTAATCGTTCAGATCAAAGCGTAGGTACGGAGTTTTCCGCGCAATGGCATCCGCCACGCGTTCTTCGGTGGGAAAGGGGTTGTCCGGCAACGGCAGTAAATGCGGCCGCTCCTCGGCGAACACCGCACGGACGCTGCGATCACGATCTTCCGGACAGCCGCGCAAGTCCGCTTCCTCGAGGCACCAGGTCGTTGCCTGGGCGTTCAGATCATGGATATCTTTGAACGCACGCGCCGCAAAAAATCGGTCTCGAACAAAACGGATGGCCCGTTCCACGCGGCCTTTTTCGTTCCCGCGGGCGACCGCCACCGGGCGCGGTTGGAACCGATAATGGGCAGCCAACTCCAGCAGCGTCGGATGGAAGCGGATCGCATCGCTTCGCCGCTCGAGGACTGCGCTTTTGAGGTTGTCATAGAGCACCACCCGCGGCACCGCGCCCCACGCGGTAAATGCCTCGACATGGCCGCGCAGGAAGTTGTTCATTGCGCCGTTCAAGTAAAATCGCAGGAACAAGTGCCGCGAGTACGACAGCACCATCACGAAGGCCATCAGCGGCCGACTCGCCTTGCCGATGGTGATTGTCCCGAAGTGCGCCCAGTCGCATTGGGCTTGTTCGCCGGCGAGGGTGCGCAGGCGCAAATAGGCTTCCGGCACCAGCCGCGGCCGGAAGCGCGCGACAATGGCGCGGAAGTGATCCGAGCCCCCGCGATAACCGCGCTCGCGCACCATGACGTGCAAGCGGCTCGCGCATAACTTTGGATATGCTTTGAGCGTCTCGAGGATAAACGGGATGAAGGGATCCGCGATCGACGGACGCGTCGTCTTCTGTGCCGCCGGTACGCCGGCCTGTGCGAGCACGCGTCGCACCGTCGAGTGATGCAGCATGAGCTGCCGCGCGATCGTGCCGATCGGCCAGCGTTCGGCGTGATGCAGACGCAGCACCTCGGCTTCCACCGCGCGACTTATCATCCGTGCCGCTCAACCGAAGCCCCAACCCCGTCGTGTGCGCAGACGTGTGAACGCCGGCAGCGGCGCATGACAAAAATCGCACCGTCGAACCTGGCCCTGACCACCATTGTCACGCCTCGGCAGCGCAATGATCGTCTCTTCGGGGCTGCAGCGTGCATCGGCGGTCTCGATCGCGGCCACATCGACCGTGATCGACATGGTGAACACCGGTCCCACCGGTGCACATCCCTGCTGCGTCACTTTCTCAAGTTCCCGATCGCGCCAGGCTTGTTGCCGAGCCGCGTGCCGGCGGGCTCCACGACGGGTGCGCTGATACCGCGCGCCGGCACGCCGGTTCGACGCGCGGCGGGACACGGCCGCACACTCGCCGGCGCAATAAATATTGCCGCGATCGCACGGCCCGCAGATGCTCACCGACACGTTGCAGCCCCGGCAGCTATACAGCCGGTAGCTCTCCTCCCGCTCTTGCACCGCACGCCCCCACAGCACTGGACAGCGCCGGGCTGCGCGGGGCTAAATGACGTGCGGAAGATCGCCCCCACAGGCATCGCACCGCTGGAGGCCCGGGGGTTTTGAACGGTTCCCGGGCCTTCTTTGCTTGGGCGTAGGCCAGCAGCTTAGAGCGGAATACCGCAGCGCGTTGCGAGCGCGACAATCACGAGCCAAAAACGGATGCCGAAGCTTCTGCCGCTGACCGCGGCAGAATGCGCCTCGTCTACGTCTGAAACGACGTCAGAAAACCAAAGAAAATCCAAAATCCCCCACCCGGCCACCGGCGGTTAAACCGCGTGTATCCCCGGAATCACGCGCTTTTCAATCCCCGTCCAGATCGCTGCATTAGAGCGAGGCGGGGAAGATCTCCTAGACTACTTACGCGCCATGATCTTAGGGAGTGGCGGTCCCGTCAGCGGCGAGACTAGCGGCGGCGGCGGAGTGGCATTCCTCGTCAAACCTGACGAGATGGAATCTGCTGATGCCCTAATCGAGTTTTCGCAGAAGGCGTTACGCCGGTGGAATCAGAAGATAGATCCACTCGACAAAGATGACCCAGCGCGATTCCCGCATGGGCGTTACGAGTTGGGCTTCGAGATCCTGAATCCTCGTAGCAGGCCGACTCTTCCAGAGTTGCGGAACTATATGCTGGAAGCGGGCAAGGTGAAGCACACCGGTTGGGGGCCGTTTGTGTCGCTGCAACGGGCCTCATTCGCTCCACAAATTATTGACGATGCCATCGAAGCGTGGCTCGGCCCGCCCGACGCGGAAAGGATCGGTGGTCGTGATCCTGCGCATTGCGACTTTTGGCGAGCAAGCGCGGAGGGGAGGTTAGTATTATTTCGCGGCTTCGACGAAGATGGCCCGCAGAGCAAGGTTCCTCCGGGCACCGCCATCGACGTCACTCTCCCAGTGTGGAGAGTCGGTGAGGCCGTGTTGTACGTAAATCGGCTCGCGGAGTCATTCGGTGACAACCTATCTTTTGTCGCTCGATGCCAATACTCCGGACTCCAAGGTCGGAAGCTTGTAAGCATTACAGGCCGACGCTGGCTCTTTGAAGAGCGAAGATGTGCGGATAACTACGCCTTGCTTGAGAGACGATTTACGGCAGCCGAGGTGAGAGATAATTTCGCGCCCGCCTTGCGACAAATGCTGGCACCTTTATATGCCCGATTCGGTTTTTTCGAGTTATCTGAAACTCTCGTTGCCGAAGAGCTGAAAGGAAAAATGACGAGTAATAGGTTTTAAAATGAAGCCAGCCCGTTCGGCGATTTAGACCCTATGCCGAAGCTAGACCAGAAAGACGAGATTGATGCCTACTATTTGGCGGATCCAGCACACCCGCGCGCCGCGGGAATTATGTGGCCGGTTCTTATAGATCGCCGTGTAGATAGACTATTCGATGTAGCTCTAAGACCTGACAAGACCGTTCGGAACGACTTACTCCAATCTAGCGGCGCGCTCGGAACCTACGCGGTAAAAATCCGCTTGGCATATCTGCTTGGCTGGATTGGAAAGGATGTGTTCGATGACTTAATCGCAATTGGAAAGATCCGCAACAGATTTGCTCATGCAATAGAAGCTAAGGACTTTTCGGATCAGAAAATATCGACGTGGCTCAAAGGCATGAACTCGTATCGTTTCATTGCGGAAATACTAGCCAAAGAAAAAAGGGAAAACATGGGGAATCTGGCGTAAGCAATATGGCTAAGGTCTCATCTTGAGACTGCGTATCATGAGGTCGATCACATGGGCTTCCGGTTTTGCGTTGATCAGATGCTTCATGTTCTGGACAAGTGCCATGCCAACATGGAAAGGAATCTGGCGTCACTATCGGGTGGCTGGCCTACTGGCGATGAAACTCCGACTAGAAATCCGGAAACCCGGATTGATTGCGCAGTTCAACCGGACAGCGTGAGCAATTTGAGTGCATTTACACATCCAAGTTTCCCCGGATACCTCATGTGAACGACAAACCAACCCCAGGCGCGACGAGTCCCGCGGACCCAGAGCGAGCACGAAAGAAATGGGAGGCGGAAATACGAATATTTGATCGGGAAAAGATCTGCGGGAAATACTGCGCCTTTATCGACGTTTTCGGTTCGGCGCCGCTACGCTCAACGACCTGCCCAAGGTGATGTCTATCTACGAGGAATTCGTCCGAGACGTTAAGGACTGGGCGGAATTCCTGAAAGCTCGACAACTTTCGGTTTACTCTGACTCATTCGTGGTGAAATCAGACGAACGGCTTCCGTTCTCCGCGCTACCAACCTGGTTCAGTGGTTTGTACTGCGTAAAGGTTTTCTGGTGCGCGGCGGGATCGCGCATGGAAACTATGCCGAAGGCGAAAAAGCCGGGGCATCGAGTTTATCGTGAGCCCCGCCCTTTCTAAAATAAGGCTGCGCACCTCGAAAAAACTATCAAGCACCCGTGTGTGGCAATTCATTCCGAAATCGAGATTTCTGACGAGGCTTGGTTGAACGAGAGTCCATTGTAGTGTACTTCGACGGAATTCGACTCGTAAGTCCATTTAATATCGGTTGGTACAAATCAGCAGGCACCAGGGCCGCAGCACTGCTGAAGAAATATCCTGAGCATGCCGAAAAGTACGAGTGGTTTCTCCGTCTGTTCGATGCGGTGAAAACGGATCGTCTCATTCCAGAGGATGTCTAAAGCGCTCGACTCGATAGCGTCATTACCGTCTTTGCGGGCTCGATCCGCTTCCGTAATAGCTCACCAGTGCGTCGCGCAGGTTCAAATCCGCGTCAGTGGGAGCAACCCGGGGGACATGCCTCAACGTTAGCGCAGTGTCGACAATCAGACACGCCTGGTATAGGCTCCGCTATTCGACGACACAGCTGCTACTGCGAGTAATCATGGCGCATGTTTTGAGGGCGGAGTGCGGGCAAAGTGGTAATCGGCTCAATAGATGCTGAGCGAAAATTGAGCGAGGGGGAAATTCGCCTCAAGAGCCTCATAAGCGCTATAAGTCATGGCACCGAGCTGCAATTCGTACGGAGGACATCACCGTTTGCCGGAAAGTATTTCGACTCGCACCTACGAGCTTTCGTGGAAGGAATTGACAACTCAGAACATGATCCAGATGTTCTCGGCTATGAAATGGTCAGCGAGGTGATGGAGGTCGGACCGGAGTAGACGGGATTGGCATCGGCGACATCGTTCACTCCGGGACCCGCATCAAGACCAAGCCATTTTGAATGTGAAAGACCAAGACGACTTCGGCTATCCAATCACATTGTTGCCCAAAAATAGCGCATTGGATCCGGCACTTTTTATCAGTCTAGGGACGGTGGCTTTACAGGCCATTCACGATGCCAGGATAAGGCTTGGCGATCGAGTGCTAGTTTCCGGACTGGGAGCCATTGGCTTGCTTACCGCCCAGCTCGCCGCGCTAAGTGGAGCTTCCGCGGTAATCGTGGTCGATCCTCTCGAGAAGCGTCGAGAGATGGCCCTTGCCCTGGGAGCTTCTGGAGATTGATCCGAGTGATGCCGCTAAGCGCGGCGGAGTGGGACTTGAGGTCAAGCGACGCCATGGGTCCGGGGGAGTCGATGCCGCAATTGAGACATCGGGATCCTATCAGGCGTTGCATGCATCGATTGCGGCAGTTGGAATCGGCGGTAGGTCGTGAGCGTTGGGTTTCAGGGAGATGCCGTCGGGTTAGGCTCGGAGAGAGTGGCATAACGACCGAACTGATTTCGAGCATGGCGTTTGGAGCTGCCCCCATCGCGATTACCCGCTCTGGACTCTCAGCGATTGACGGATCAGGTAAGAGATCTCTCTACGGCGCAAAGCTTAAAACCGCCATGCTCCTGACGCAGCGCGTTGCGTTCGGCGACGCGCAACGAGGATATGACCTTATCATCTCTAATCCAGCTGAGGTCATCAAGGTTGCGCTTGTCTATGACGCGTACGCGCGGTATTCGAAAGCGTCATAACCATCCGTCTGCAATGCGAGGAACGACAACCCTATGAATGTTCGCTGCACGGTTTGGGGAGAAAATGTCCATGAGCACGAAAGCGATGTCGTGGCAAAGATCTACCCCAATGGTATGCACCACACGATCGCCGCCGCGCTAAACGCCGACGCGGGCATATCGGCGACAACTGTGACATTGCAGCAGCCCGAGAACGGCTGCACTGAGTCGAAACTAACCGAGACCGACGTGCTCGTTTGGTGGGGGCATGCCGCGCACGAGGCGGTTGCAGATTACGTAGTCGACCGCATACTGCTGCGGATATGGCAGGGCATGGGACTGGTGATGTTGCATTCAGGCCATTTCTCCAAGTTGTTCATCCGGCTCATGGGCACGCCTTGTGCACTGAAATGGAGAGAGGCCGGGAAGCGGGAACGCATCAAATCATCAACAGAGGTCATCCTATAGCTCGCGGTCTTCCGGAGTATTTTATGCTCGCCAACGAGGAAATGTACGGGGAGCCTTTCTCGGTGCCTGAGCCGATGGAAACGATTTTCATATCGTGGTTCGAGGGGGGCGAGGTGTTTCGATCAGGGCTCACTTATAAACGCGGAGCTGGCAGCATTTTTTACTTTCGCCCCGGTCATGAAACCTATGCCACCTATCATGACCCTAATGTCCAACTGGTCTTGCGTAATGCCGTGCATTGGGCGGCCTCGCCGCAGCGCTCACAGCATCTGCGACGCACCCAATGTGCCGGCGGAAGATGCCTTAGAGCCAATCCTCGAGCGAGGCGGGAAAATTCATAAGAAAGGTGAGTCCGGCCTGCGCTGAAGCCACCGCCCGATACATATTCGCTTCGTTACAGAACCGGACGGAGAATCGAAATGGCTAGGTTCGACGGGTATGGTGGGCGGCGGACAAGGCGGATTCATTGGCGCCGTCCATCGCATGGCCATGCGGATCGACGACCAGTTCGAGCTCGTTGCCGCCGCCTTGTCTTCGGATCGAGGCGCGCCATCGAGCCTTGGCGATCGGAATCGATGAGCGAAGAGCTTACCGCAGCTATCAGCTCATGGCTGAGTTGGAATCGCAACGTGATGATGGCATAGAAGTGGTTGTCGTCGTGACACCCAACGATTTGCACGCTGACATCGCGGCGATGTTCTTTAAACGCGGAATCCACGTCATCTGCGACAAGCCGTTGGCCCTATCGCCGCAGCAGGCGCGCATGCTGGTGGCCGCCGCGACGGATTATGGGAAACTTCTGGCGGTGACGTATAACTATCGAGGCTATCCACTGGTTCGCCAGGCCCGAGCAATGTGTGCCTCGGGGTGTCTCGGTCGAGTACGGCTCGTTGCCGTTGAGTATTTGCAAGAGTGGCTCTCCGAAGACGTTGAAAACCAAGGATCGAGGGGCGCTCAGTGGCGAACCGACCCAACTCGAACAGGCGCCGCGGGTGCGATCGGTGACATCGGCATCCATGCTTTCGACCTCGCGCGCTTCGTCACCGGGTTGCGGCTGGAGGCAGTAAAGGCGGACTTGACCCGCTTCGTCCCAGGAAGACTCGTTGACGACGATGCCCGCGTTCTGCTGCGCTTCGAAGGAGGTGCCAAAGGACATCTCTGGGTGAGTCAGGTGGCGATTGGGAACGGAACGATCTGAGCCTCCGAATTTACGGCGATCAGGGAAGCTTGGAATGGCGGCAGTCGCGGCCCGATGAGCTTTGGCATGCCCGGCTGGGTGCGCCGATGCAAAAACTGACACGAGGCGGCCATGGCTTGAGCCCGGCAGCGGTACGCGTATCCCATATACCCGCGGGCCATCCCGAAGGATACGTGGAAGCATTTGCAGTGATCTATAGGGAACTCGCCATGGTCATTCGTCAGTTTCCAACCGACGGCGGCTCGGGCGAAGAGATTCCTATTGCCGATGGCTCGACGGCTTAGCGGGCTTGAATTTTATCAGCGCCGTCATGAAGTCGAGCGTCGGCACAGATTGGGAGTTGGTCGATGCTCCCTCGTGACGCTTTCAACCCGATTGAATCATGGCAGCGGGATTATCCGATGTGAGCACGCAATGTGGCTTCCAGCCCAAGACAACCACCCGGATCCAGCATTTCGATACCCGTGCCTTTGATTCCTCGAGCGTGACTATTGATTCCATCGTTGACATGGGTGGCCGGCTCGATGCACACGAAATCCGCATCGGCCGGAGAAAAAATCACGAGTGCGCAGGCGGAAGAACGAATGGAAAG
>CAVYNI010000006.1:0-69345 GCA_963769815.1 uncultured Gammaproteobacteria bacterium
ACCAGGAGGTCGGGAGTTCGAATCTCTCCGGGCGCGGCAATTTTCCTTTGCGCAATCAGCACCTTGAGGTTGGTATGCCGTTTCGTTAATACGCGCGATTGCATAGCTGCAATGGTTGCGTTCAGTCAGAATTCGAACATCAAGCCGACTTAATGCGCGGCGAGGGATTCGTTGTGGTTCGAGTAGAAGGCAGCTACGGCGCTGTAAGTCATCCGCCAATGTCACGGCCGCTGTTTCGGTTGCTCAGGCTGGCCCGCGAGGGTGACGAGTTGAGGCTGCATCGGCGCCGCATCCGTCGACTTTTCGATCAACGCTTGGAGTTCTGGTTCCAACGCTTTCAGCAGCAAGACTGCCAGCGAGCTGGTGAAGTGGTAGCTCGCCGCCTGTGACCCGGGCACGAAGGCGGTGACGGTGCCGTACAGGCGGTCTCCCAGAAAGAACACGAACGTCGCGGTCCGATCGACCGGGCGGGTATCAATGAGTTGGTGTCCGGGCCCGTACGAGTCGAAGCGGTTGTCGCCGGTTCCCGTCTTGCCGCCGATCGGAAGCGGCGTCCCGTCCGATCCGAAGAAGACGCCGCGCGCTCTGATCGCAGTTCCGGTGTCGACGACGCCGGCGAGGGCCCGGCGCAGTGTCGCTGCAACCTCCGCGGACATCACCCGCGTTGAGGCTTCGGGCCGATAGGTCATTTCCGTATCGTACGGCGTGTCGGCCGCGAAGCGCACATGCTGGAGGTCAGTGGTCGGTTGCTTCACGCCGCCGTTGAGGATGATACCCATCAGGGTGGCGAGTGCATCGGGGCGGTCCCCGGAGCTGCCGATCACGGTCGCCAATGAGGGAACCAAGCGGGCGAACGGATAGCCTTGCTGTTTCCAGTCTTGCAAGAGACGGTCGAACGCATCCTGCTCGATGAGTTCCCGAATGCGCACGTTCTGCTGGTGGGTTCTCTGGCTCTTCAAGAGCCAGGCATACGCCTGTTGTCGCTGAGCGGCGCTCGCCGCGATGACTTGCGACCGCGTTACCTGCGGATGGTGCTCTAGGTAGGCCACAAGCCAAAGCTCGAGCGGATTGACGCCGGCAACGTAGCCGAGGTCATTCAGAGAAAATCTATTCGGAGCGAATTGGGTGTACAGCTCCGCGGTGGTGCTTGCCGGTACCGCCTCGCTGACGTGGCCCGCGATGAAATCTTGCAGCTGCGCTATCGAGTCCTGGGGCCGCACGCTACGGAAGATCGCGGCGAGCCGGCGCGGTGTCGGCTGCGCACTACGGGCGAGAAGCTCGAGCGCCTCATCCGGCGGCAGCTTCCCGTATTTCAGATAAAAATGATTGAGGTAAACAGTGCCCTCCTGATCGGCGAAGCGGCGCAACAGATCCTCGCGCGCCGACTTATCTGAGCCATGCATGCCCTCGAGGGGTCCCAAATTGGCTTCGTAATGCCGTATCACATCACGCATCAATCTCACAAAGGCCAGGTTGATCGAGCGCGCAAAGGCACTTGCGACAGTAGGGATCTCAATGTCTTCCGAGAGCTCGAAGTTATGAAAGACGTGAATGCCGCCGCCGGTGAAGAACTCCTCGTAGGGGCTCGCCGAGTAGCGTCGTTGCATCGCGGCGTCCAGCATCGGTTGCAGCGCGCGCCGCTCCGGCGGCACACCGGACAGGTAGTCCGCTGCCCATCGCCGCAGCGGGTCATCACTCGTCTCGGCCAGCTGCCGCAGCACCGGAAGCGAAAACGTCGACAGCTCGCGATACTGGCCTTCGATGATGCCCAGATAAGTCGAGAGCGTTCTCAGCTTGGCGGTTGAACCCAGGATCAGCTTCGCCCCCGAGTTCAAGTCAAACGGCTGCTCTATGCTGTCGGCGTGAACGCGGATCACGTTGTGGTCGCTTCCGCGCTCGTAGAGAACAACGCTCCAGGCAACCTTGCCGGGATCCTCGTCGCCCAGGAGCTTGTCGCCTTTCATCCCGAGCGCACTGATCTCGGCTGGATCCCTTAGCCGCTCGAGAAGCGCCGAAACTCTGCTCTGAGTCGACCCGTCGATGGTGACATCGGCCGAGAGATCCATCCGGTCGAGGCTGTAGACCTGCGGCAGGCCAAGCACCCTCATCAACTCTGTCCGCGCCGCATCAACCGCTTTGCGCTCGACGAATGAGCGAGTGCCCGGCGCCGGCGGCCGCGGCGTGAAGCGGATCCGGCGCATCAGCGCCGCGTCGCGCAGTGCGGGATCGATCACGCCTGCCGATGCCAGAGCGCGCAGGTAGCTGTCGGCGAGGCGCTCGAGATCCTCTCGCCCGGCGTTCAAATAATAGGAGGGCCGCCGTTGAGCGATCAGCAGGCTGAGTGCCTGCTTGTAAACTTGTGCACGGCGCCTCGTCTGCGCGTCGGAGGCGGCTTGATGCGAGAGGAGGTTGTTTACCTCGCCCAGATCGACACCGAACCATGCGGACATCGCATCGCCAAAGCCGACGACCTCGCCATATCCCGGCCTGGAGCCCAGAGGCGTCGAATCCAGGTAAGCGGTGATGATCTCTTTTTGGGCGGTCGTCGTCTCGAAGCCGTCCAGATAAGCGCGTGCAGTCGCGGTGACGATCTGCCGCATTTTCTCGCCAACGCTTTCCGTACGTCCATCGGGCGAGTGCCGATATTTCTCGATCTGCGTCGCCAAGGTGCTGGCTCCGCCATGTCTGAGGTGGGGATTGACGATTCCACCGAGCCGTCCGGCCACCGCCCAGGTGAAGCGACGCCATTCGAGGGCCGGGTTGCGATAGGGATCCTTCGGATCGAGAAGCTCGCGATCTTCAATGAACCGCAATGTGTTGATCAGTAGCGGCGGGATTTCCTCGAAGTGCCGATAAACCGCCGATGGGTAAGATGCGGCCTCGAGCGTCTCGCCCGAACTATCCTTCAGCACCAGGCCTGCCTGAGACTTTTCGTGGTAAACGGCATAGCCGACCGTATCGGTAAAACGCAGCAAAGCAGAAGACTGGACCGCCTGCCCGACGATTTCGAAATTACGGGTTTTCAGGCGCTGAATCAGGGACGGTATATAAGCGTAGCCCAGACGGCGATCGTATGGGCCCGCGCGAGGAAATAAGACAGCCGGGCTTGCCCCCGGCTTCATCTCGAACCTCAAGTCCGCAACAGCGCGATGGAAGACGAGCGAATTCAGACGCGTGTTGCTTAGCAGCAGGACGGCGAGAGCGCATCCCAGCAGCAGGCTCAAGCTCCAGGTGATCGCGCGCCTGACTCTCGATTTTGGCGGTCGTGCTGCAGCTGCAAAACTATCGGAGTCGCGGATGCTGGGTTCAAATCGCGGCGCGAGTGCGCTGTGAATACGATCGGGGCCGGCCGGCAGCGCGACTCCTGGATGGCCCCCTTCGTTCAGGAACTGGACTGACACTCGCGCCCCACATAAATCATCGTCCCATACGCGGACTCGAGCTGTGGGTCTCGGTGGAGGGCCTCGACTCGCGCGCCTCGGCCTTCACTTCGTAACAGCTGCATCGAGCATATCGCAAGATTCAGGGTGCGCCGCGCCCCGAGGCGTCGGACGAAGGTCCAATTGTTTGACTGTTTCGTTGGGCGCGATGCACAACATCGAGCCGTACCTGGTGCGGAGCTCAACGGCAGCTTGAATGGAACCGGTGGCGCAAAATACCGATAGGCGTACGCAACCAAGTAATTCTGTTGATGCACTTGGCTCTTCTGCCGCACGATGGCATCGTAAGTATTTGGTGGGAGGAGCCATGTCTACTTTCAAAGCCCTGCGTGTGCATCGCGTCGAAGGAGGCACGCAGGCGCGGTTCGATACGGTGTCGATCGAGGACCTTACGCCGGGCGAGGTGGTGATCCGCATCGCCTACTCCTGCCTCAATTACAAGGACGCGCTGGCGGTGACGGGCAAGGCGCCGATCACGCGCGGCGCGGTGCGCACGGCCGGCATCGACCTCTCGGGCGTGGTGGAGAGCAGCACCGACGCGAGTTTCGAGCCAGGCGATCGCGTGCTCGTGACGGGAAGCAATCTCGGGGAGTCGCTCGACGGGGGCTTTGCGCAATTCGCGCGAGTTCCGGTGCAGGCCGTCGTGCCGTTGCCCGAAACGCTCAGCTTGTTCGAGGCCATGGCGCTGGGCACTGCCGGCTTCACGGCCGCAATGGCCGTGTGGCGGATGCAGGAGAACCATCAGGTCGTCGATCACGGACCGATCGCGGTCACCGGGCCCACGGGGGGCGTAGGCAGTATCGCGCTCGCCCTATTGAAGCGCGTCGGCTTCGCGACCGCCGCGATCACGGGCAAGGCGTCTGCGGTCGAGTACCTGACGCAAGTCGGCGCCGACCAGGTCGTGGATCGGAAGACGCTCGACCTCGGTGCAAAGCCGCTCGAGAAAGCGATCTGGGGTGGTGCGGTCGACAATCTGGGCGGACCCACTCTCGCCTACCTCATGCGCACCGTGCGCCCCTGGGGATCGATCGCCTGCATCGGACTCGCAGAATCTGCCGAGCTGCATGCGACGGTGATGCCGCTCATCCTGCGCGGCGTGAGCCTGCTCGGCATTCACTCGGTCGAGGTGCCGCGCAACTGGCGTCTTTCGCTTTGGCAGAAACTCGCCGGCGAGTGGCACCTCAAATCGCTCACCGATCGAATCGTCCATCGGGTGATCGGTCTCGATGAGATCCCCGAGGCCTGCGAGCAGCTCGTCGCCGGCCGCGCACTCGGGCGCTACGTGGTCCGCATCGGGGGCGATCAGTCGCGGGATTGAGCGAGAATGAGGTGGGTGGCTTTGGGCTCGCCGCCGATGTTCCAGCGCCGCACGGCCTGTTCCGCTTTTCGATCGGCGTTGGTGATGCGCTGATGCAGTCGCAGATGCTCGATCCACGAATCCGTCATGAAGGTCTCCACGAATCGCCCCTCATCGGCAGGGTCCTCGAATATGCCGAAGTCGTACGCGCCATCCCGGCGCAGCTGCCGGGCGTAGGGCGCCATCGCGTCGAGGAACTGATCGCGGTGCTTCGGATCGATACGGTACTCGATCATGACCAGGACCGGTCCCCGGTCGGGTTCGACTTCAGCGGTCGTGATTGGCTCCGGCCAGTGCATCGAGGGCGTCAAGTCGACGGTCGCGCCGGTTTGCAGTTTCCACCGCCACGCGAGCGGGATGGCGATGACGGCGCCGGCGGCGGCGGCGTACAAGGCGAACGGCAATCCCAGGAGCTTCGCGACCTCGCCCCAGATCGTGCTCCCAAGACTCAAGGCGCCAAACATGACGGTGACGTACATGGCGAGCCCCCGGCCGCGGACCCACTCGGGCAGGGCGACCTGCGCCGAGATGTTGAGGCTCGAGACGCCCGCGATCCAAGACGCGCCGGCAATGACGCTTGCGAGCGAGCGCGACACGGCAGCGTGCGCGAGGCCGAAGAGCGCGGTCGCGAGCGCCGTCGCGACGGTGGCCGCCGCGAGGAGCGCGTCCGGACCCAGCTTGTTGCGTAGCGTTCGAAGCAGGAAGGCGCCTGCGACCGCGGATGCGCCGATCGCGGCGAGGAGCGATCCGTAGAGGGCGGGACTTCCGGCGATCTGATTGCGTGCCACGAGCGGCAGCAGTGCCCAGTAGGCGCTTGCAAACACGAAGAAGGCCACCGCTGCGAATGAGCGTCGCACGCAGATGCGGGTTGTAACGCGCGTGGCGCAGCCCCGCCCGCATGGCCTGTCCAGAAGGTTTCCGGAGGAAGACGCGAGCCGCTCTTTTTCAGCGGCCGCCAGCGAATCAGCGCCGCAATGACGCCGAGGTTGCTGACAGCGTTGAACCAGAACGGCGCGGCAATGCCGAGCGTGACCACCATGAATCCGCCGAGCGCGGGTCCGACGGCGCGGCTCACGTTGATGCCGACACTGTTGGCCGCGATGGCACTCGCGAGCTCCGGTTTCGGCACGAGCTGCGGGACCACCGCCTGCCACGCGGGTGCGGTGATCGCGGACGCGACGGTGACGATGAACGTGAAAACCAGCAGGCTCCCCGGCGTGATGAGATGCAGCCAGACGAGGGCTGCGAAGGCGGTCGAGGTGACGGTCACCGCGATTTCGCCCACGATGAGGAATACGCGGCGGTCGACGATGTCGACGAGCGCGCCTGCGGGAATGGCAAAAAGGAACATCGGCAGCGTATTCGCCACTTGCACCAGCGATACGGTCAAAGGGTCAGGGTCGAGCGTGGTCATCAACCAGCCGCTGGCGACGCTGTACATCCAGCCGCCGACGTTGGAAACGACGGTCGCGATCCAGATGACCGCAAACATCCGATGGCGGAATGGCGCCCAAGCCGAGGGAACGGCGGGTGCCGCCGGGCTCGCGGCAGCCTTCTGATGCGGTGCGGTGCTCATGCGGTTCAGCCGATCCCCAAACCACGAATGCTATCCCCGGGCGAACCGGGGTGGGCGGTTATCTCGCCGCCGTGAGCCGAGCCGCTTAGTTCGGCTCGATGTACGCGAGGAGCTGCAGATTCGAGGGATCGAACACCGCCAGGAGAGGCCGCTTCCGGCCGGTCAGGGCGATTCCATGCGCTTCCTCGGGCGCCAGGCCCGCCGCCTTCAGGTGCTTCTTCAACACGGCCTTCTCCTTGAGGGAGAAAAATTTGATGTCGTCCACGCGCTTGAGCTGGCGGCGCAGCTCCGCAGCGCCACGTGCCCACGCCTGGTAGTACTGAGGCCGAGCCGTGACGTCATACCCGCCTCCGATGGCCGACCGGATGATCCTGTCGGCTTCCGCCGGGGCGGCCGGCAAGGGTGCCCAGATCCAGCGCGGCAGGCTGTACCAGTGGGGTGCCAACGGGGAGTTCTGAGCGCGCGCCGCGGCGGCCGAGTCTTGCTCGATATCCTGGGCTTGAACCATCGTCAGGCAGTTCTCGGAGAACGCATAGTAAAGCGGCCGCGCGTGCCACAGCGTCACGACACCGTAGGTGAAGGCCACCAACTGCACCAGCACGATGAATCCCACGTCGCGAGCCAACTCGCGGCGCGGCTTGGCCGGGTTCGCGATCGCCGAGGTCAGCAGCGGGCCGAGGACGACATCGACGCCGACCATGATCGCGAGCACGGCCGGCAGGTCCGCCAGGTACCATCCCGGCCAGCGATACCAGCCCAAATACACTAGGCCGAGCGTCAGGGCCAGCAGCGCAATGCTCCCGGATAAATGCCAGGCGAAGGCCTTGATTCTGAATTTCATGGGCCCGTATTTTTCACAAGACCGCGCCTCAGGCAAAGGGCAGGGCGCCGGGTTTGAGAAAAAAATGCCGCCCGGGTCACAGTTCGGCGTCTAGCCAGCTCGTCTCCGCGCCTAATCCGCTACCCCCTACGGCGCCCGTCATATGTCCCCTGCCGCGCCGCCGCTTGATATTCAACGTATGTTGAAATAGGATTCAACAACCGTTCAAGCGATGGCTTCGCCGCGACGGCAACATAATAAGTAGCTTCCCGGGGGGTGCATCCATGATTCGCAACTTCTGCTTGACCCTGCTTGGCTTGGCGGCGGCGGGTACCGTCGGCGCACAGCAGGCGGCGACCTGCGGCCGACACGGGCGATACTGGTACGCTGCAAGAGGTGGTGGTGACCGCGCGGCGATTTGCGGAGGACCTGCAAAACGTGCCGATCGCGGTGACCGCGATCGGTGCCGCGGCCATCCAGACTCAGGACGTCACGAATCTGTACGATCTCAACAGCTTCGTGCCGAATTTCAAGATTTCGGCCGACCGCGCCACCAGCAGCACCATCAACGTCTACATCCGGGGAGTCGGTCAGAGCGATCCGCTCTGGGGCAATGAGCCCGGAGTGGGGGTGTACATCGACGATGTGTATCTGGCCCGCCCGCAGACGGCGTTGCTCGATGTGATCGACGTCCAAGACCTCGAAATCCTGCGCGGTCCCCAGGGCACCCTCTATGGCAAGAACACCATCGCCGGCGCCATCAAGTACGTGACTCGCGATATCGACGGGCCCGCGACGCTGACCGCCTCGGCGACCGGCGGCACCTACGGCGAGCATGACGAGAAGCTCTATTTCTCCACGCCGGTGATCGACGATCACGTCTATTTCGGCATTGCGCTCGCGGACCTGCAGCACGAGGGCTACGGCCAGGTGGTCGCCCAGCCGGGAGTCGTGCCGCCGAGTCCCTATGTCGGGCCAGGATCTCTCGAACAAGGACGTGCAGTCCGGGCGCGTCAATGTGACGATCAAGTGGGGCGAGAGCTCCAAGCTCAAGCTCATTGCGGACGATACGCTCGACAATTCGAACGCCTCGGGCGGGCAGCGGTTGAACGATTACTTGGCGCCCCAGTTGAGCAATCCGTTCGACATGTACAACGACATGCCGGTCAACCGGGATTTTTCCCACCGCAATGGCGAATCGGCGACCTATACCCAGAGCTTGACCGATCAGCTCGGCTTGAAGGTCGTCGCGGCGTACATCGAAGGCAGGAGCCAGCAGTTCATCAATTTTGCGGAGCTGGACGAGAACCTGTTCGAGGTGCCGGGCGCGTATCACGATCAACAGTCCTCGGGGGAGGCGCAGCTCACGTTCAAGAACCCGCTGGTGAATGCAGTGGGGGGCCTGTTCTATATGGACAGCACCGCCTGCGGGTCCTATAACGCCTCGATCGGCACGCTGAGCGGCACATTGCCGCCGACCGTTGCGCCGCCGTTGGGCATCTACATCACCGAGCTCGTCTCAGGCTGTGTGCTCACCAAGAGCTATGCGGTCTATGGCGATTCGTCCTGGAAGCTCACCGACAAGCTCGATCTCGACGCAGGCATGCGCTGGAACGAGGACGACAAGACCGCTCACGTGTATCAGAACGACTACACGAGCTTTGCGCCGACGCAATTGCTGCCAGGCCAGCAGCTCTTCAACCCCGCAACGGTGCCCGCCGGGTTCTTCCCCGACGTGGTGACCGATTACAACAATAGCCGTGCGTTCGTGAACTTCACGCCGCGCTTCGGCTTCGATTATCATTTCACCGACCGCGTGATGGGCTACCTGACCTACAGCCGCGGCTTCAAGAGCGGCGGCTTCGACATGAGAGGCAATGCGGCCGTGTATCCGCAGACCCAGGGCGGCTACGGATCGGAAACCGCGGACAACTACGAGGCAGGCTTGAAGACGACGCTGCTCGATGACACGCTTCTGTTCAATCTGACCGTGTTCTACAACCCGTACAGCAACGCGCAAATCCCCATCCAGGAATTCGTCACCTACAACGGTGCGCCGACGAATCTCACCGCCGAGCTCAACGCCGGCAAGCAGATCAATCAGGGCGTCGAGATCGAGTCCGTGTGGCGGCCGATCAAGCGCGCTGACGTTCGGACTCAACACCGGCTATTTGGATTCGTACTACAAGGATTTTTTGATCGCCTGCAACGTCTTCACGCTCACGCCGCGGCTGCGGCGGGAGCGTCTCGACGGTCAATGTCGCGGATGCGAATCGGCCGATCAACGCGCCGACCTGGACCGTATCCGGCAATGGCACCTACACTTGGGATCTCGCCTCGGGCTCATTGCTCGCCCGCTCTGGGCTACGATTGGCGCAGCTTCATCAAAGTCGCGGCGACCTTCCAAAGCCCGACCGATCAGCCCGCGTACGGCCTGCTCAATGGCGGCTTCGCGTTCACCACGACGAGCAAGGCATGGCGCTTCTCAATCGACGGCAAGAACCTCACCAACCGGTACTACCGCGTCGCCGGCTACGACTTCGGCCCTCCGCCGATCGGACCCGCCAACTCCTTCATCGGAGGCGTCAGCCAGATCGGTTACTACGGGCCGCCACGCACCGTGACCGGGACGGTCACTTACCACTTCTGAAGAGCGCCCTTCAATGAACCGCTTATCCGGCGAGCCCCCGACGGCCGCCTCGGGCGCCGACGCGGCGGCCGCGCCGATGGCGGCGGCGGACCACTTCTATGGGACGAGCGACGGGCTGCGGCTGTATTGCCGGATCTATCCGGCGAAGACAGCGGCGGGTCTTGCGGTGTTGTGCTTGCCGGGGCTCACTCGCAACGGTCGCGATTTTGCCGTGCTCGCCTCGCATCTGCAGGCGGAGCACGAGGTGCTCTGCGCCGATTTACGCGGTCGCGGCCGCTCGGCATGGGATCCGGATCCCTCTCACTACCAGCTTCCGACCTACGTTGCGGATACCTTCGGATTGCTTGCAGTCGCGCGGACTCGAGCGCGTGGTGATCATCGGCACATCGCTCGGCGCGCTGATAGCGATGGTGATGGCGGCGGTGCAGCCGGCCAAGATCGCCGCCGTGGTATTGAACGATGCAGGGCCGGAGATCGACCCGTGCAGGGCTCAAGCGGATCGCCGGCTATGCCGGCAAGCTGCCGCCGGTCGTCCTCCTGGGCCGAGGCCGCGGCGCAAGCGAAGCGGGTTTACGGCCTCGCGCTCCCGGATCTGAGCGATGCCCAGTGGCTCGACTATGCCCGCAGCGGCTACCGCGAGGACCCCGAAGGCAAACCCGTGCCCGACATGGATCCGGCCATCGGCAAAGCCTTCAGCACGCCGGCCGGCGCACCCTCGGATCTGTGGCCGCTGTTCGCGCAGATCGGGCCGGTTCCGATGCTCGTGATCCGCGGCGCGCTCTCGGACATTCTGAGCGCCGCGACCGTCGAGCGCATGGTCCGCGAGAAGCCGCATCTCGAGACGCTCAGCGTTGCGAACCGCGGGCATACCCCGCTTCTCACCGAGCCCGCGTGCCTCGCCGCGATCGACGCCTTTCTCGCGCGGCACGGGCGCGCCCGATGAGCGCCGCTGCGCGTTCGCAGCCCGGCGGCAGGCGTCTCGAGGGCAAGGTGGCGCTGATCACCGGCGCGGCCAGCGGCATCGGCCGAGGCGTTGCGCATGCCTTTGCGCAGGCGGGCGCGAAACTCGCGATCGTCGATCTCGACCACGCGCAGGCTCATGCGACGGCCCTCGAGCTCTGCCGGCAGGGTGCGCAGGCGATCGCCCAGGGTGTCGATGTGGCCGACGAAGCCCAAGTCGATGAGTCCATGGCCAAAGTCGTCCAGGCCTTCGGCCGGCTCGACGTCCTCGTCAGCAATGCCGGCATTCAGGTGGTTTCGCCGATCGAGCAATTCGATCTCACGGACTGGAAACGGGTGCTCGCGGTGCATCTCGACGGTGCGTTCCTCTATACCCGCGCGGCCCTGAGGTGGATGTACCCGCAGGGCAGCGGCAGCATCGTCTATATGGGGTCCGTGCATTCGCACGAGGCCTCGCTCCTCAAGGCCCCTTACGTCACCGCCAAGCACGGGCTCCTGGGACTCGCCAAAGTCGTGGCGAAGGAGGGGGCGAAGCATGGAGTGCGTGCGAACGTCGTGTGCCCGGGATTCGTGCGCACGCCGCTGGTGGACCGGCAGATTCCCGAGCAAGCGCAGGCGCTCGGCATCTCCGCCGAGGACGTCGTGCGGGACGTCATGCTCAAGGAAACACTCGATGGCGAGTTCACGACCGTTGAGGAGGTGGCCGAAGCCGTGATGTTCTTCGCCTCCTTTGGATCGAATGCGCTCACCGGTCAGTCCTTGACGGTGAGCCACGGCTGGTCGATGCGTTAGCCCTCAGGTGCTGCGCACGCGCGCGAGCGCCGCTCGCCATCCTGCGATATCGGCATCCCGCTCGGCATAGCGGCGGGGCTCCCAGCGGGCATCGGGCCGGGCGAGCTTCGCAATCTCCTGCAAGGAGCCGTACAGGCCGCAGCCGAGTCCCGCCAGGCACGCCGCACCGAACGCGGTCGACTCGGCAATTTTCGGCCGTTGGATTGCAACGCCCAAGACGTCTGCGAGACGCTGCATGAACAAGCCGTTCATCGCCATGCCGCCGTCGACTTTGAGCACCGCGGGCTTGAGTCCGTCCGCCGCCATGGCTTCGAGCAAGTCGAAGGTCTGATAGACGACCGCGTCGAGCGTGGCACGTGCGATCTCCGCGCGGCCCGAGGCGCGCGTGAGCCCCACCAGCGCTCCACGCGCCCCGGGATCCCAGTAAGGCGCGCCCAGGCCCGTGAATGCGGGCACGAGGTAGACCCCCGCCGTGTTCGTCACCGAGCCGGCGAGCGCCTCGACGTCCGCGGCGCGCGAGATGATGCCCAGACCGTCTCGCAGCCATTGCACGGCCGTCCCTGCGGACAGGATGGAGCCTTCGAGCGCGTAGGTGGTCTTGCCGTTCAACCGGTAGGCGATGGTACCGAGCAGCCGGCTCTTGGACACCACGAGCCGGTCTGCCGTGTTGAGCACCAGGAAGGCGCCCGTGCCGTAGGTGCTCTTCACCTCGCCCGCGTCGAAGCAGGCCTGGCCGATGAGAGCGGCCTGCTGATCGCCGGCCACGCCGCGAATCGGCAGCGATTCGCCGAGAACGCTGCGCTCGATTTCTCCAAAATCCCCGGCGCAATCCCGGACCTCGGGCAAGCAGGACACCGGCACATCGAACAGCTCGCACAGTGCCTCGTCCCAGCATCCCTTGCGCAGGTCGTAGAGCGCGGTGCGGCTTGCGTTGGTGGCATCGGTGGCGTGCAGCCGACCGCCGGTGAGGCGCCACAACAGGAAGCAGTCGATCGTTCCGAACGCGAGGCGACCCGCCCTCGCCGCATCCCGTGCACCGGCCACATGGTCGAGGATCCAGGCGATTTTCGTGGCGCTGAAATAAGGATCGAACAACAAGCCGGTTTTGCGCGAAAGCTCCGCCTCGGCGCGCGGATCCTTGCGTTGCAGATCGGCGCAGCGGTCCGCCGTGCGCCGGTCCTGCCAGACGATCGCGTTGTAGATCGGGACGCCGCTCTTGCGGTCCCACAGCACGGTCGTCTCGCGTTGGTTCGTGATGCCGACGGCCGCGGGACGTCCGCCCTCATCCTTCAGCCGCTGGAGCACCCGGCGGGTGCTCGACAGCACGGTGGCCCAGATGACTTCGGCATCGTGCTCGACCCAGCCGGAAGCCGGATAGATCTGCTCGAAAGGCTGCTGCTCGATCGCGAGCGCCTCTCCCTCGCAAGAGAAGGCAATCGCCCGGCTGGAGCTCGTGCCCTGATCGATCGCGAGCAAGATATCTTTCGCCACGGCGGTACTCCTCCCGAACGCTGCGCCGGTGCGAATGCTAACATTCGCGAAACAGGCATTCTCTAAGGATCGAATGGACGCGCCTCGGCCGCTCGCCCGCATCCTGGGCTTAGGTTTCGGTCTCGCAATGGTGTTCGGGGGCACCGTCGGCGTGGGTATCCTGCGATTGCCGGGAACGCTCGCGGCGACCCTCGGCAACTCGCATCTCATCCTCGCGTTCTGGATCGTCGGCGGCGTGTACGCATTGCTTGGCGCCGTCTCGGTTGCCGAGCTTGCCGCCATGCTGCCGCAAGCGGGCGGCTTTTATGTCTATGCGCGCCGCGCCTTCGGAAGCCGGGCAGGCTTCATGGTCGGCTGGAGCGACTGGATCAACAATGTCGCGACGCTCGCCTATGGCTCGATCACGGCGATGACGTTCCTCGCGGCGCTCTGGCCGCCCGCCGCAGCCTACGCGCGTCCGGGCGCCGTGATGATCATCGCCGCCTTCACCGCCCTGCACTGGGTGGGACTGCGCCTCGGGAGCACGCTCACACGGCTGATCAGCCTCTGCATCGGACTCATGATGCTGATTCTCGTGGTGTCGTGCTTCGTGGCCGCGCCGGCCCGCGCGGCCGGCGTGCCGCTGCCCTTGAGCGCCGCTTCGCTGCCGCTGCTCTCGATGGCGACGCTGGCGGCGCTCGTGAGTGCGATGCGCGCCGTGCTCCTCACCTATGACGGATGGTACTCGCCGATCTATCTCGCGGAGGAGAACACCGACCCCGGACGGACGCTGCCGCGGGCGCTCATCGGCGGCACCGTGGTGCTCATCGTGCTCTATGTGTTGATCAACGCCGCGCTGCTGCGCGTGCTGCCGCTATCGGCGCTCGCCGCGTCTGATTTGCCGGCCGCCGCGGCCGCGCGGATCGTGCTTCCGCGCGGCGGGGCCGAGCTTATCGCCGTGATCTCGCTCCTCACGGTGCTGAGCCTGCTCAATGCGACGCTGCTGATGACCCCGCGCGTGCTGGTGGCGATCGGCCGCGACGGGCTGTTCACCGCCAAGGCGGCGGCGGTGAGCGCCGGCGGGACGCCGCGAGTCGCGCTCGCGTTCTCGAGCGCCGCCGCCGCCGCGCTCATCTTGTCGGGCACGTTCGAGCAGATCATCGCGCTCGCCACCGTGCTCTTCCTCGTCAATTACATCGCGGTTTACCTCGCCGTCTTCGTGCTGCGGCGGCGCGAGCCGGACCTGGCGCGCCCTTATCGTGCATTCGGATTCCCGTACACGACGGGGATCGTGTGCGCGGGCAGCGTGCTCGCATTGATCGCCGCGGTGGCCGAGAATACGGGCTCCGCGCTGGCGGCGGCCCTGTTGCTCGCCGCGTGCGCGCCGATCTATGGATGGGTGGCCCGTCGCAAGCGCCTCGAGGGCGCGCAGGCCGCGGCCGAAAGCCCGTAGGCTCAATCGAAATCCGTGGGCAGACCCGGCTCCTGCGCGTGCTCGAACATGCGCTCGATTTGCACGGTGGTCGTGCGACCGACCGACAGCGCCGGCAACCGGTCGCGCGAGAAGAAACCCACCTCGCTGGTCTCGATGCTCGCCCGCGCGCTGCCGCCGAGGAGCTCGCAGATGAAAAACAGCTTGCAGATCGAATCCAGGTGCCGCGGACGATTGCGCTTGCGATAGTCGTACACGGCGGCGAGCTTCACCGCGCGCACCTCGTAGCCGGACTCTTCGGCCACTTCGCGCACGACGCTCTCGCCCGGGGATTCGTTCACATCGGCCCAGCCGCCGGGGAGCGCCCAGGCACCGTCGCTCTGCTCGCGTACCAGAAGGATCCCGCCCTCCGAGAACACCGCCGCGCGGACATCCACCTTCGGCGTGGCGTAGCCCGTCTCGGCGCGAAAGCCCTCGAGCAGCGGTTGCTCCTCGTGCCCCGAGCCCTGCGCGATCACCGCGGCCGCGAGCTCCCTGATGCGTTCGTAACGCGCCCGGTCATAAGGGTCGTGGCTGAACGTGAGGCCGATCTGCGCGATGGCTTTGAGCTCCCGGCCGATCGTGAGCCATGCGGGCTCGTCGGGATCGCGTCTCTCCATGTCAGGCGGGCGCCTGCGACGCGGCGCAGGTCGAATCGAGCAGCAGCTCGCCCGCGGCCGTCGTGCTCGTCAGCAGGAAAAAGTGCCGACCGCCGCCGGCGGCAGCACCCGCCACGACCAGCGTGTAATCGCCCATGGCGCGATCGGACTCGGGGAAATCGCTCGCGAGCACCTTGAAGGGATCCTCCGTCTTGAGATCCGCGCCGATGCGCCGCACCCAGTAGCTCGAGTCACCCAGGCGCAGCGCGGACCACGCAGTGGTGATGCGCGCCGCATGCTGTGCGAGCGCGTCGCGAACGTCGGGCCGCAGACACTCGATGTGAATGTGCAGTTGATCCTGGCTGCGGTGGCGCATCGGGTTCACGGCGAGGCCAACGACCTCGTCGGCCACCTCGTGACCCACGACGGCGCCCAATCGATCGTGCGCCGCCCAGGCGGCCGAAAAATAAGCCGGCTCGCCGGGCTCGATGAGCACGGCGCTTTCGATGCCGGTGATGGTCTGAGTCGGAATCAGCAGAAAATGCGCTCCCCCCTTGCGGTCTGCGAGCACGGCATAGCCCGCGCCGGATCGAGCGGAGTCATCGACATGCACTTCCTCGCAGGGCGCCGCGCTGTGCTGCCCGCTCCAATGAGCCAGGCACTCATTCTGCACGATCTCGCGCAGCGCATCGCGATTCGCACAGGAGCCCGCCGCGGCGAAGAGCGCGGCGCCCAAGCCCGCGATGAGGAGGGCCGTCGCGCGGCGGCTGCGCGCTACGCGCCTCACCGCGCGGACAAGCTTAAGGCTCCGCCTCGGGAAGCGGTCGCAGGGCGCGGGTGACGGGAATGCGCACATCGAGCATGCCGCCGGCGGGCGCGCCCGAAATATCGAATGTCCCGCCGAGCGCGCGAACGCGATGGCGCATCGAGGCGAGCACGTGCACACCGCTCGGTGAGTTGGCACTGGTCAGTCCCTTGCCGTCGTCCTTGATGCGGAACACCAGCGTATCCTCATCGATATCGAGCGTCACGTCCACCGTCTTCGCCGCCGAGTGCTTGATGAGATTGGCGAACGCCTCCTGTGCGATCCGGAACAGGGAGATCGCGGCATCGGAGGTCAATTTCGGCTCTTCGTCCGGAAAGTATTCGTTGCAGATGAGGCCGGCGCGCGTGCACGTCTCCTTCATTTGCCAGCGAAGCGCGGCGAGAAATCCCACATTGTCGAGCAGGGTTGGGCGCAGCTCCTCGATGATGCGGCGCTTCAGGTCGATCGCGGCCGACAGGTTCTGCTGGACTCGATTGAGGCGTTGTCGCATGTCCTGGTCGGCGCTCGCCAAGTGCTGCTCGGTCCAGGATATATCCATGCGGGCGCCCACCAGGAGGCCGCCGAGCTCGTCGTGCAGCTCGCGTGCCAGGCTTGCCTTCTCCTGCTCGGCGACGCTCTGCAAATGCGTGGAGAGCTCCACGAGCTCGCGGGTACGCTCCTCCACTTCGTGCTCGAGCTTGAGCTTCTGCAGCCGCAATTGCTCGGTCTGCGCGGCGCGCCGGTGCAGATACTGATAGATGAGACAGGCCGCCAGCACGAGCAGCAGGACGTTGACGATCACGGCCACGGTGGCGAGCGAAAGGCTCATGATTGGTACCCGGTCGTGGGGAAATCGCGCATGCTCATGGAAAACGTTCGATGCTTGATGTAATTGATTTAATCTCGACGCAAAAGACAAAAAAAGCAAGTCAGTATAATCCTACGGCAATTGCGGTCCCCGACGCCGCGCGACCACACTGTAGCGTTCATGCTCATTGCTCGACTCGATAAAGTCTCCCTGCGTTTCGGCCTGCATCCGCTGCTCGATGAGGCCGATCTGCAGATCGAGAAGGGGGAGCGCATCTGCCTGCTCGGCCGCAACGGCACGGGCAAATCCTCGCTCCTGAAGCTCTTGAACCATGAGCTGGCGCCGGATGCGGGCGATGTCTGGATCCGCCCCGGGTTGAGGACGGCGAGCCTGCCGCAGGAAGTGTCGCCGCCCAGCGATCTGCGTGTGCGCGCCGTGCTACGCGAGGGCGTGATCGTCGAGAACCCGGACGAGGAATGGCGCGCAGAGCTCGAGGTCGATCAGATCATCGCGCGCCTGGGACTTGCTGGCGATGCACCCATGTCCTCGCTGTCCGGCGGCTGGCGACGGCGCGTGATGCTCGGCCGCGCGCTGGTCGCGAGGCCTGATCTGCTGTTGCTCGATGAGCCCACCAATCACCTCGATATCGAAGCGATCACGGGGCTCGAGGAGATGATGAGCGAGTTCGATGGCGCGCTGCTTTTCGTCAGCCACGATCGCGCGTTCGTGCGGCGCCTGGCGCCGCGCATCGTGGAGCTCGATCGCGGCCGGCTGAAGGGCTGGTCGGGCAGCTACGACGACTACGTGATCGAGAAGCGCGCGGCGCTCGACGTGGAGGCCACTCACGCCGCGTTGTTCGACAAGAAGCTCGCCCAGGAGGAGGCGTGGATCCGTCAGGGCATCGAGGCGCGCCGGACGCGCAATGAGGGGCGCGTGCGGGCGCTGAAGCAGTTGCGCATCGAGCGTACCCAGCGGCGCGAGCGTCCGGGGCAGATGGAGCTCAAGGCGCAGGATGCCGCACCTTCGGGAAAGCTGGTGTTCGAGGCCCGCGCCGTCTCGTTCGACTTCGGCGGATCGGCCGTGATCTCGGATTTTTCGGCCCGCATCATGCGCGGTGACCGCATCGGCATCGTCGGGCCGAACGGGTGCGGTAAGACCACGCTGATCAAGTTGTTGATGGGCGAGCTCGAGCCCAGCGGCGGATCGATCTACCGCGGCACCTCGCTCAAGCCCGCTTATTTCGATCAGCAGCGCGACACGCTCGATCCATCGGCATCGCTCATGGACAATGTCACGGGCGGGAGCGGTGAGACCCTGACCATCGATGGCCGGTCCCGGCATGTGTCGGGGTACCTGCGCGATTTTCTGTTCCCGCCGGAGCGGCTGCGCGCACCGGTGAGCATGCTGTCGGGCGGCGAGCGCAACCGGTTGTTGCTCGCGAAGCTCTTCGCCCGGCCGAGCAATCTGCTGATCATGGACGAGCCCACCAACGATCTCGACGCCGAGACGCTCGATCTCGTGGAGGAGATGGTGGGCGATTACAGCGGCACCTTGCTGCTGGTGAGCCACGATCGCGCGTTTCTCGATAATGTCGTGACCAGCACGCTGGTGTTCGAGGGTGCAGCGCGCATCGAGGAGTACGTGGGCGGCTACAGCGATTCGCTGCGGCAACGCGCGGCGCGGCAAGCTCCGCCGCCCGCTGCCCGCAGAGCCGACACCGCGCGCGATCGGATGCCCGCACCGGCTCAAAAACCGCGCAGGCTATCCTTCAACGAGCAACGCGAGCTCGGGTTCTTGCCGGCGGCCATCGAGCGGCTCGAAGCGGAGCAGGCGGCGCTGCAATCCTCCTTGAGCGATCCGGTTTTGTTCCGGGAGCGTCCGGAGGAGGCGCGCACCGCCGCGGCGCGCTTGAGTGCGGTCGCCGTCGAGCTCGAGGCGGCCTACGGGCGCTGGGCCGCATTGGAATCGCTCGACGAGAGTTAGCGTCTCGACCGGCCGCGGCCCAACAGATCGCTCGGATTCGGCATCGCCGCGCCGGCCGCGTCGGGAATCACCAGCCCGGAAGCCTGCTCGCGGCGCAGCTCCTGCAGCTCGCGCATCGTCTGCTGCACGGCCTGCTCGGCCGCGTCGCCGAATTTGGCGATGGCGCCGCTCAAGTTGGGCGCCTCCAGATCGAAGCTGATCGGCAATGCGCCCATCGGCGTCATGATCTGCGCCTGTCCGACGTAAACCACGGGACGCGCCGAGTCGACCGCGCCATCGGCGGTGACCGGCGTCAGGCGTCGGATAGTCCCCACGCGGCGATCGGTGAATGTCTCCTCGAGATAAATCTGGGAGGAATCCATGATTGCCTGGCGGCCTTCGTTGACGGAACTCATGTGCAGTCACCTTTGTGTCTTGAGCAGCATGGCATAACCCTAGCAGTTTCCACGCCAAACTGGCGAGACGGCGTGCAGCGGGACCTCCTGATACGATACGCGGCTTGACACTTCAACACACAATTCGAAAGGTCCCGACGTGGACGACCCTGTTCGGGATTGCCCTGTTCGCCGTCGCGCTTTTCTGGCTCCATCACGTGGTCGCGCAATACCGCTGGCGCGACATTCTGGAGCACATGCGGGCGATCCACACCTCCCAGCTCCTGGGGGCGGTGTTGCTCACGGCGGCGGGCTACGGCTGCCTGACGCTGTACGATGCCATCGGGCTGCGGTTTGCGGGCGCCCGGGTACCGTATCCACGGCTCGCCCTGATCTCCTTCATGGGCTATGCGATCGGCCATAACGTCGGGCTGAACACGTTGAGCGGCGGCGCGATCCGGCTGCGGGCCTATTCCGTGCTCGGCCTTCCCACCAAGCAGATCGCAACGGTGGTTGCCTTCGGCACGCTGACGTTCTGCCTGGGTGCCGCGGCGCTCCTGGGTCTATCCCTGCTGGCCGAGGCGCGGTTGTCGGCCTCGGTGCTGCACCTGCATCCGTGGGTCATTATTGGCGCCGCTTGCCTGCTGCTCGCGGGCGTCATTGCCTATCTGGTGCTCGCATGCAGCCGGCACGAGCCGCTGCGATGGCGCCGCTTCACGGTGCCGGTCCCGAGTCCGCAGATCGCCTTTGCGCAAATCGCGGTCGCAGCCGGCGATTTGCTGTGCGCCGCGGGCGTCCTCTACGCGCTGCTCCCATCGCAGGCGCACGTCGGGTTCGCGGCATTCGCGGCCATGTTCATCATCGCGATCGCCGCGGGCATCCTCAGCAACGTACCCGGCGGTGTCGGCGTGTTCGAATCGGTGCTGCTCCTGCTGTTCCGCACCGTGCCGGCGGATCAGTTGCTCGGCTCCTTACTCGCGTACCGCATCATCTATTATCTCGTGCCCTTCGGCGTGGCCCTGTGTCTGCTTGGCGCGCACGAGCTGTGGATGCACCGCGGGCCGATGGTGCGCATTGCCCAGCTCGCGCGCACCTGGCTCGGCGCGGTCACCCCGCAGGCGAGCGCCATCGCGGTGTTCATCGCGGGCGCCGTTCTGCTCCTGTCCGGGTCGACCCCCGGCATCGGTTATCGTCTCGACCTGCTGCGGCGGTTCGTTCCCCTCTCGATCCTCGAGCTGTCGCATCTGCTCGGCAGTGCCGTGGGCGTGGGGCTTCTGGTCCTCGCGCACGGCCTGTATCGCCGGCTCGACGCCGCCTGGTATCTCACCATGTGGCTGCTGTGCGCGGGCGTCGTTTTGTCGCTTCTCAAGGGTTTCGATTTCGAGGAGGCCATCGTGCTCGGCGTGGTGGCCGTCATGCTGGTCTCCGCGCGTACGCGCTTTCGCCGCCGCGCCTCGCTCATCGAGCAGCGCTTCTCGAGATCATGGGTGATCGCGATGCTGCTGGTTCTCGGGGCCGCCGTATGGCTCGTGATGTTCGCCTATCGCCACGTGCCCTACAGCAAGGAGCTGTGGTGGGAATTCGCGTTTCATTCCCCGGCACCGCGCAGTCTGCGGGGGCTGCTCGTGGCCGCCATGACGGCGGCCGCGTACGCGCTTTACCGGCTGCTGCGCCCCTCGAGGCCGACGGCATCACCGCCGAGCGGGACCGACCTCGAGCGCGCGGCGGTGCTCATCGAGAACGCGCACGACGCGACCGCGAACCTCGCGCTCCTCGGCGATAAGAATTTGTTGTTCAACGAGGAGCGCACCGCCTTCATCATGTACGCCCCTTCGGGCAGCAGCTGGGTCTCCATGGGCGATCCCGTCGGGCCTTCGGTGCTCTACGAATCGCTCGTCTGGAGCTTCGTCGAGAAGTGCGACGACATGGCGGTCGAGCCGGTGTTCTACCAGATCACACCCGATAATCTGCCGCTGTACATCGATCTCGGTCTCACGCTGAGCAAGCTCGGGGAAGAGGCGCGTGTGCCGCTCGACGCGTTCTCGCTCGAGGGGCCGGCGCGCGCGGACCTGCGTCACCCGCATCGGCGTGCCAAGAAGGACGGCGCCGAGTTCGAGATCGTGCCGCGCGCGCAATCGGCGGCCATCATGCCGCAGCTGCGCGCGGTGTCCGATGCCTGGCTTGCCGAAAAGCACACGGCCGAGAAGCGCTTCTCGCTCGGCTACTTCGACGAGCACTACCTCTCGCATTTCGATATCGCGGTGGTGCGCCGCGCGGGCGTCATCGTCGCGTTTGCGAACATCTGGCGCGCCGGTGCCGACAGCGTGCTGTCGGCCGATCTCATGCGCTACAGCGATGCGGCGCCGAAGGGCGTGATCGACTTTCTGCTCGTCGAATGCATGCTCTGGGGCAAGGCGCAGCACTACCAATGGTTCAGCTTGGGAATGGCGCCGCTCTCCGGATTGGAAGAGCATGCGCTCGCTCCGGCGTGGCACAAGCTCGGGCGCATGGTGCAGCGCTACGGCGAGACCTTCTATCCGTTCGAGGGGCTGCGCAAGTACAAGGAGAAGTTCCTGCCCGTTTGGCGGCCGCGCTATCTCGCCGCCCCCGGCGGCCTCGGGCTCGCCGGCGCGCTCATCGATGTGACCTCGCTCATCTCGGGCGGCGTGAGCAAGGTGCTGACCAAATAGCCGGCTCGTCCCGCGCCGGCGTGCCGGAGCCCGGCGGCCCGGCCGCCGGTGGCTTGCCGTGCCCGGTCAGAGATCCGGCGCGCACTGGCGGTTGCCGTCGCGCACCGCCTCCGCAAATTCCGTCTCGATCTTGGCAATAAAATCCTGCATCTTCGGCAAAAACTGCTCGACGGCGTTGCGTAATGACACCGCGGTGGCTGCAAAGCGCACCGATAGCGTCCCAAGCACCCGTTCGCCGGCCTTGATCGGCAGGGCGAGCGAGAGCTCGTGCGAGATCCGGCGCGCGCGCTGGGATAGACCGAAGCCTTGCGCGCGCGTGTCCTGGATGATGCGCTCGATTTCGGGCCGATCGCGGGCGAGGCGCTCCTCCGCGGAGGCGGCGCGGGCGAGTGCGTCCAGGACGGACTCGCGCTGCGAGGCGCCGGCGAACGCCAGGAACGCCCGGCCTGCCGCGGACGTCAGCATCGGGATGTGATCGCCGGCGTTGCTCGGCTCGAGCGCGAGAGGACTGTGGCTCGTCTCCCGCACGAGCATGGCGCCCCCGGCCGGGGTGGCGATATCGATCGGCCAGACGATGGCGGCCGCGAGCTCCTGCAGATGACCTCTGGCGACATGCGCGATCATGGCCTCATCGTCGAACCCGTCCGCGAGCGCGCGCACCCGCACGGTCGGCCGATAACAATCATCGTGGGCGTCGCGCTGCACGAATCCGGCGAGCCGCAGGGTCTCCAGAATTCTGAAAGTCGTGGTTCGCGGCAGGCGGACCGCGCTCGACAGGGTATGGATGGGGGCCCGCTCTCGACGGTTGAGCTCGGCCAGCACCTCGAGACCGCGGCTCAAGGAGCGGATCGGGCGCGTCGGACGACGAGCAGACGGGGATACCGGATTGACCTTGGCATGCATTGCGAGATTCCTTGACGCTCAGGATGTACAGATTTGACCTGGACAAAATCTATACGCGCACGACCGCCGATGCAAGCAAGACCGCGTGGCGGTCGAGTCAGGACCGTAGGTGCTCGAATGCGTCGAGGGCGGCCCGCCGCGCCGCGTCATGATCGACCAGGGGCTCGGGATAGTGGATACCCAACGTCACGCCGGCGGCGCGGCGTTCCTCCTCGGGCGCCGCCCAGGGCCGGTGCAGCCAGCGATCGGGCAAGCCCGCGATCTCGGGAACCCAATGGCGCACATAGGCGCCGATCGGGTCGAATCGCTCGCCCTGCGTCACCGGATTGAAGACGCGGAAGAAGGGCGCGGCGTCGGCACCACAGCCGGCGACCCACTGCCAGCCGAGTGTGTTGCTGGCGAGATCGGCATCGACCAGCGTGTCCCAGAACCAGCGCGCCCCGTGCTCCCAGGGCAGCAGCAGATCCTTCACCAAAAAGGACGCCGCAATCATGCGCACGCGATTGTGCATCCAGCCGGTCTGCCATAGCTCGCGCATGCCCGCATCGACGATGGGATAGCCCGTGAGGCCGCGCTGCCACGCGAGGAGCGCCGCCGGGCTCGACCGCCAGGGGAAGCGTGCGAAATTTGGGCGCAGCGGTTGCTCGGGGGTATGCGGAAAATGATAGAGCAGGTGATAGGCGAACTCGCGCCAGCCGATCTCGGCCAAGAACTGCGAGTCGCGCCATGAGGAGTGCCGCCCGCTCGCCTCGCAGCGGCGCCGCACCGTGTGCCAGACCTGCCGTGCACCGATCTCGCCGAAGTGCAGATGCGCGGAGAGGCGCGAGGTGCCGGCCTCCCCCGGCGCATCGCGCCGTGCCGGGTAGTCCTCGAGGGCCGCCTCCGCGAAACGCTCGAGCTGTGACTGCGCGGCTCGCTCGCCCGGCTTCCACGCAGTCGCGAGACCTTTCGGCCAATCGAGCTTCGGCATGAGGCCGAGCCCGTCGATGGTCTGCGACGCGGGCCCGACCGCCGGTGCGCGCAGCGCGCGCGGGGCAGGCAGGGGCGCCGGCGGGTCGCCGAGCGACTTACACGCTCGCCAGAACGGCGTGAACACCTGAAACGCACCGCCGCTGCGGGTCTTTACCGACCAGGGCTCGTGCAGGAGCGCGCTCGAGTAGCTGTGGGCGTCGATGCCGCGGGCCTGAAGTGCCTGCTTGATGCGCTCATCGCGCGCGCGGATCGCAGGCTCGTAGCGGCGGTTCCAGACGACGGCGCTCGCTGCGCAGTCGCCGATCAAGGACTCGAGCGCGGCGAGCGAGTCCTCGCTCTCGCGCACGCACAGCCCTGAGCCTAGCGCGGCGAGGCTTGCGTGCAGCGCGGTCAGGCTCTGATGCAGCCACCACCGCGTCGCCGCGCCCGGTGGCCAGGCCGCTTCCTCGCCGGGCGCATGGATGTAGACCGGCACGACCGGCTCGCCCGCAGCAATGGCGGCGCACAGCGCGGGATTGTCGGCGAGGCGCAGATCCAAACGAAACCAGACGAGGGTGGTCATGGGGGAGCAGAGTGTCGCAACCGCGGGTGTGCGGGCAATCGGCGCCGAGGCCGGCATCCATCCCGCAGACATGCGGCCATTCGGCTACAATTTGCGGGATTTTTCTCAAGACTTCGAGGTTAATGCGTTCATCATGTCGGATACTATCGAGGCGCCCGTCGCCGCCGAGGCGGCCGCCGGCCCCTCCAACTACGTGGAAACGGCCATCATCGGCGCCGGGCCCGTCGGCATCTTCCAAATCTTCGAACTGGGGCTTCTCGGCATCGGCTCGGTCATCATCGATTCCCTCGCCCAGGTCGGCGGTCAATGCACCGAGCTCTACCCCGACAAACCGATCTACGACATTCCGGCGTTGCCCGTGTGCGGGGCGCAGGAGTTGATCGACCGGCTCTTGGAGCAGGTCAAGCCCTTCAATGCGAAGTTCCACCTCGGTCAGGAGGTGACCGAGCTGAAGGCACTGTCCGGGGGCCGGTTCGAGCTCGCGACGAGCACGGGTACTCGCCTGACGGCAGGAGCCGTGGTCATCGCGGCCGGCGTCGGCTCGTTTCAGCCGCGCCGGCTCGTCCTCGAGGGTGTGGAGCAGTTCGAGGGCAAGAGCGTGCACTATCGGGTGAAGTCGGCGGCCGACTTCCACGGTCAGGATCTGGTCATTTGCGGCGGCGGGGATTCGGCGCTCGATTGGACCGTTGCGCTATGCGAGAAGGCTCGATCGCTCACGCTGGTGCATCGGCGCGCCGAATTTCGCGCCGCACCGGCAACCGTCGCGCGCATGCGCGAGCTGGTGGCGGCCGGCAAGATGCAGTTCCTCGAGGGCCAGGTGATGGCCCTGAACAGCGACAACCACCAGCTCACCGGCGTCGTCCTCAAAAGCAACGACGGTCACACGACGATGCAAGTGCCGGTCCATCACGTGCTCGCGTTCTACGGATTGCATCCGAAGCTCGGGCCCGTCGCCGACTGGGGCCTCGAGATGGAGAGGAAGGCCCTCAAGGTCAACACCGAGAACTTTCAGACCAGCGTGCCGGGCATCTTCGCGATCGGCGACATCAACACCTACCCCGGCAAGAAAAAGCTCATCCTGAGCGGCTTTCACGAGGCGGCGCTCGCGGCGTTCGGCATCCAGCACCATCTCTATCCGCAGAAGCGCCAATTTCTGCAGTACACCACCACGAGCCCGATCATGCAGAAGCGCCTCGGTGTGTCCGAGTCGGGCGATTCGCACTGATGTGAACAAGCTTCTCGAAGATCTGATCAAGGTCATGACGCTCGAGCGGCTCGAGCTCGACTTGTTTCGCGGCGAGAGCCGCGATATCGGCAGTCCCCAGGTGTTCGGCGGCCAGGTGCTCGGGCAGGCGCTGATGGCGGCCACGGCCACGGTCGAGGGACGCGCGGCGCATTCGCTCCACGCCTATTTCCTGCGCCGCGGCGACTTCAACTCGCCGATCGTGTACGAGGTCGACCGCGCGCGCGACGGCAACCACTTCTCGACGCGCCGCGTGGTGGCGATCCAGCACGGCGCGCAGATTTTCAACCTGTCCGCGTCCTTCCAGTCGGCCGAGCAAGGTCTCGATCACCAGCTGCCGATGCCCGACGTTCCGCCACCCGAGGCCTTGAGCGATTTCGCGGCGCATCTGCGCGACAGCCTTGAGCGCCTGCCGCCGGACATGCGCCGGGTGCTCGAGCAAAAGCGGCCGTTCGAGTTTCGACCGGTCCAGCCGCCGTTCTTCCTCAACCCCGAGCCGACGGTGCCGATCCGCAACGTCTGGTTCCGCGCCGTCGCACCGCTCCCCGATGACGATGCGCTGCATCGCTGCCTGCTCGCCTACGTATCGGATTTCAACCTGCTCGATACCGCGCTCATGCCCCATGGTCTGGCGCTCGAGCGCAAGCTGACGATCGCGAGCATCGATCACGCGATGTGGTTCCACCGCAGCGCGCGCGTGGATGAGTGGCTGCTGTATGCTACCGACAGCCCGAGCGCATCGGGCGCGCGCGGATTTTCGCGCGGGAGCGTGTTCGCGCGCGACGGCAGGCTGGTGGCGAGCACGTCCCAGGAAGGGTTGTTGCGGCCGATCGACTAGCGCGGAGTGGTGCATGAAGGCTTTGATCATTTTCGCCGTTGTCATCGCCGTCATCGGCGGGCTGCTCCTCACGTTGCGCACCAGCCGCAACGCCGGCACGCCCAGCCGGGACGTGCTCGAGCGCGCGCAGGAGCGGGCGCGGGCCCAAGCGGCGAAGGACAACGACGAGTAGCCGGATGCGCCCGCTACGGCGGGGGCTCGCGTGAGGCTTCCCAGACGGCACGGGGAAGCACGTACAGGTGGCAGTCCCACCAGCGGTTCTTCGCGCGCCGGTGCTTGCGGAACACCGCCTCCCAGCGCATGCCGATTTTCTCGAGCACCCGGATCGAAGCCTGGTTGTTGACGTCGACCGTCGAGATGACGCGTTCCGCGCGCAGGTCGTAAAACGCCGAGTCGATGAGCGCGAGTGCGATTTCGGTGGCGAAGCCTTTGCCCCAGTCCGGCGTCCCGAGCATGTAGCCGAGATCGGCCACGTCGCGTTCGATCAAGGATAGATCGCAGGCGCCGATCACCCGGCCGGAGTGACTCTCCTCGACCGCGAGCTCGAACCGCGTGCGCGGCACCTCGCGCCTGCGAGGCAAGCAGTCCGTCGAGATATTCGGCGGTGCTCTCCTCGTCGCGAGGCCCGAAGAACAGGTAGCGGGTGACTCGCGGGTCGGCGGAATAGCGGTGGATCGCCTCGAAGTCGCCGGCCCTGAAATCCCGCAGGGTAAGGCGGGCGGTGCGGACGGGAAGGTTCAGCGTGCGCATGGGGGGGCGGGCGCGGGCGCTAGGCCGTCAGCACTTTGCCGGGGTTCAGGATGCCGTTCGGATCGAGGGCGGCCTTGAGCGCGCGCATGATCGCAAGCTCCACGGGATCGGCGCGTTTGGCGAGCTCGGCGGCCTTCAACCGGCCGATCCCATGCTCGGCGCTGATGCTGCCGGCGAGGCTCTCGACCAGATCGAACATGGCGGATTCGAGCGGGGCCGCGCGCGCGAGGAAGGCCGACGCCGGTGTCCCCGGCTTTTGACTCACGTTGAAGTGCAGATTCCCGTCGCCTGCGTGGCCGTAGCTCACGACAAAGCCTTCGGGCGCCAATCGCTGCGACCAGCGCCGTACCGCGCTCGATGAGCGCCGGAATGCTCGAGACGGGCACGAGCCACATCGTGCTTGAGGCTCGCGCCGTGATGTCGCTGGGCCTCGGGCACGGATTCGCGCAGCTTCCACATCGCCATCGATTGCGCGAGCGAGGTGGCCAGCGCGGCATCGCGCACCAGGCCCTGCTCGGCGGCCTGCTGAAGCGCGACGCCCAGCACCTCGCTCAGCTGTGCGCGCGGATTGGCGGAGCTCAGCTCGACGAGCACGTACCAGGGCGCGCCTTGCTCGAGCGGATTGGCGACGCCGGCGATGTGCTCGACCGTGAGCTCGACGGCGATCCGCGGCATGAGCTCGAAGGCGCTGAGCGCCTCGCCGGCCCCGCCCTTCAGATGCGCGAGCAGCGCGAGCGCCTGCGCAGGGCCCTCGATGCCCACGAGGGCGGTGGCGAGATCGCGAGGCTCGGGAAAGAGCTTGAGACACGCCGCCGTGATCACGCCCAGGGTTCCCTCCGCGCCGATGAACAGCGATTTGACGTCGTAGCCGGTGTTGTCCTTGCGCAAGCTCTTGAGGCCCGACAGCACGCGCCCGTCGGCGAGCACGACCTCGAGGCCGAGCACCAGGTCGCGCATCATGCCGTAACGCAGTACCGCGGTGCCTCCGGCATTGGTCGACAAGTTGCCGCCGATCTGAGCCGTGCCCTCCGATCCCAAGCTCAACGGGAAGAGGCGCTGTTGTGAGCGCGCCGCCGCATGCGTCTCGGCGAGCGTGCAGCCGGCCTCGACGATGAGCGAGTCGTTGGCGGCGTCGATCTGGCGCACGCGGTTCAGCCTGCGCATGGACAAAACCACTTGGGAGCCCGATTCGTCCGGCGTCGCGCCCCCGCAGTAGCTGGTATTGCCGCCGTGAGGCACGACGCCCACCCGCTCGCGATTGCAGATGGCGAGTACGCGGCAAACCTGATCGACGCTGCGCGGCATGAGCACCAGCGGCGTGACGCCATGGTACAGGCGCCGGAAATCGATGGTGAACTTGGAGAGGTCATCGCGCGCATCGAGCCAGGCGCCCTCGTCAACGGCAGCCTTCAGCTCTGCGAGCGTGTCTGCGGTGAGCACCGAAATTAGAGGCGTTTGCCCCGGCCTTCGCGAATCGCCGCCGGCACCGGCCTCAAGTCCCAGATCAGGCCCATGAAGGACAGGAGCTTCAGCAGGTAGAACGTGAGGTCGAATTCCCACCAATAAAATCCCTGGCGCACGGACGCCGGGTAGTGATGATGGTTGTTATGCCATCCCTCGCCCAAGGTGATGATGGCGAGCCAGAGGTTGTTGCGGCTGCCGTCACCGGTCTTGTAGCGCTGGCGTCCAAAGACGTGCGAAAGCGAGTTGATGGTGTAAGTGCCGTGATACACCGCGACCGTCGAGATGAAGAATCCCCAGACCAGCATCTGCCATCCATTGGTGTGCAAGCCGGGTGCAAGGTGCTTGAGAAGAAGCCCGAGGAGGAACACACCCACGCCGAGCAGCGCCGGTACCGCGATGTCGTAGCGGTCGAGGAAGCGCAGCTCCGGGTACTTGAGCAAGTCCTTCACCCGCGACAGATCGGCCGCGAGGTGCTTGTGCGACATGAACCAGCCCATGTGGCTCCAGAAGAACCCGCTCTGGACCGGCGAATGGATGTCGCCGGGCTTATCGGAATGCAGGTGGTGATGGCGGTGGTGCGCGGCCCACCAGATCGGTCCGCGCTGTACCGCGGAGGCGCCGAGCAAGCCGAAGATGAACTGGCCGGCCCGGGAGGTCTTGAACGTCCGATGCGAGAAGTAGCGATGATAGAAGCCCGTGATCGCAAACATGCGAATCACGTACAAGCGCGACGGTCACCGCGAGGGCGGCCCAGCTGAATCCCACCCAGATCACCGCAAGACAGGCGGCATGCATGCGCCAGGAACGGTGCGACCCGCACCCAGTCCACGCGCTGGGCTCCTTCCGGGGCAAGCATGGTCTGTTGGGGCCGCGTCGCGAGCTCGCTGTGATCGAACCACCGCGATAGCTCTCGGCCCACGCGCTCGGCAGTCGGCGGCATCGACACTTCATTCTCCGGGGTCATCGCTGGTTTCCTGATGAAAGGGCAAAATGCGCCTCATGGACCCTTTTGTTTGGGCAAAGCAACCGCAATATGGTACGTCGCGAAGGCCATCTTGGGACGCGATCGGTCATTTCATGCAGTTCGTCCCCAATCGCACGGCCGGATGCGGCCGAGGTGCGACCGCTCAGCGGACACTCGGGTATGGGACTTAACCGCGCGCACATAATGCAGGGTTTTCAATGCAATTCAAGGATTATTACGACACTTTAGGCGTGAAGCGCAGCGCGGGCGCCGAGGAGATCAAGCGCGCCTACCGCAAGCTCGCGCGCAAATACCACCCGGACGTGAGCAAGGAGAAGAACGCCGAGGCCAAGTTCAAGGACGTGCAGGAGGCCTACGAGGTGCTGAAGGATCCGGAGAAGCGATCCACCTACGACCGGCTCGGCCGCGACTACCGGCCGGGTCAGCAGTTCCGCCCGCCACCCGGTTGGGAGCAGCAGTTCAGCTCATCCGGAAGCCAGCGCTTTTCGGACTTGAACGGCTTCAGCGATTTCTTCTCGAGCATCTTCGGCGGCGCTTCCGGGTTCGGCAACTCCGCGGGGCGCAGCTCGGGAGCCTTCGGCGGCTCGAGCGGGTTCGGCGGCTTCGGGCCCTCCATGCGCGGCCCGAGGCCGATGCGGGGATTCTCGAGGTCACGCGTGGAGGAGGCTTACTCGGGCACCAAACGCCGCGTTACCCTCGATGAGGCGGGCCGGCCACGCCAGGTCGATGTGCAAATACCCGCCGGCATCGGCGACGGACAGGCGCTGCGGATCGCGCGGCGGTGCCGGGCGCCCGGCGCTCCTTTTCCGCGTGAAGTTGCGCCCGCATGCGCTGTTTGCGCTTCAGGGCAAGGACGTGCAGATCGAGCTGCCGCTCGCGCCTTGGGAGGCCGCGCTCGGTGCGAAGGTGGCGGTTCCGACGCTCGGCGGCGCGGTGGAGCTCACCATTCCCGCCGGGGCGCAAAGCGGCCAGAAGCTGCGGCTCCGCGGCCGCGGCATGCCCGGGAGTCCCGGGCGGCGATCAGCTGGTCATAATCAAGCTCGTGATGCCGCCGGCCGAGACGGCGCGGGCGCGCGAGGTCTATGAGCGCCTGAAGCGCGAGCTTCCGTTCGATGCCCGAGCCGGCTGGCCGTGAGGCGGCGCTTGAAGTCCGGACCGCCGGCCCCATGCTTTTGCGCTTCAGGCCCTTTCCGGGCGAATTGATATTTGAAAAGGCCATGACAACCACCGCCACACAGCCCCAAGTCAAAGAGTTCCAGTCCGAGACCAAGCAGGTCCTGCGACTGGTGATTCACTCGCTTTACTCGCATCGAGAGATTTTCCTCCGCGAGCTGATCTCCAATGCCTCGGATGCGTGCGAGAAGCTGCGTTTCGAGGCGCTCGCCAACCCCTCGCTCATGGGGTCCGATACGCTCGCGGTGACGCTGATACCGGACGGCGCCGCCGGCACCTTGACCATCAAGGACAACGGCATCGGCATGAGCCGCGAGGAAGTGATCGACAATCTCGGCACGATCGCGCGCTCGGGCACCAAGAGATTTCTCGAGGGCCTGAGCGGCGATTCGGCGAAGGATGCCCAGCTCATCGGCCAGTTCGGGGTGGGCTTCTATTCGGCGTTCATCGTCGCCGATCGCGTCACCGTGCTGTCGAAGCGCATGGACAGCGAGGCCGTCCGCTGGGACTCCGCGGGTGAGGGCACCTACGAGATACAGCCGGCCGACAAGGCGGATCGGGGCACCGAGGTCACCCTGCATTTGCGCGACGAGGACAAGGAATTTCTCGAGCCCTCGCGCCTCAAGCACCTGGTGCGCAAGTATTCCGATCACTTGAGCGTGCCCATCCTGCTCAAGACTCAGGACGACCGAGGAGACGCTGAACCAGGCAAAGGCGTTCTGGACCCGGCCGAAAGCCGAGCTCAAGGACGAGGACTATCAGGCATTCTACAAGCACCTGACGCACGATCCTGAGCCGGCGCGCGCGTGGGCGCATAACAAGGTCGAGGGCAACCTCGAGTACACCTCGCTTCTGTATCTGCCGAAACATGCGCGGTTCGATCTGCACGACCGGGAGCAGCGCAGCGGCGGGGTGCAGCTGTACGTCCGGCGGGTGTTCATCATGGACAAGGCCGCCGAGTTGCTGCCGCCATGGCTGCGGTTCATGCGCGGGCTGGTGGACACCGATGATCTGCCGCTCAATGTCTCGCGCGAGCTGTTGCAGAACAATCGCACCGTCGAGAAGATCAAAGCGGCGCTCGTGCGGCGAACGCTGGATCTGCTGGAGGAGCTTGCCGCCGACAAGCCGGCGGAGTATGCCGAGTTCTGGAAGACCTTCGGGGCGGTGCTCAAGGAAGGCGTGATCGAGGATCCCGCGCAAAAGGCACGTGTCGCGAAGCTGTTGCGCTTCCATTCGACGGCAGCGGCGGGCGATGCGGCCGAGGTCACGCTGGCGCAGATACGTCTCGCGCATGAAGCCTGACCAGAAGAGCATCTATTATCTCACCGCGGATACCCTGATGGCTGCGCGCAACAGCCCGCACCTCGAGGGCTTTCGCGCCCGCGGCCTGGAAGTACTGCTGCTCACGGACCGCATCGACGAATGGGTGGCGGGCCATTTGCAGGACTTCGAGGGCAAGCCGCTCAGCAGTGTGGCGAGCGCGGGCGCCGACATCGCTTCGGCGATCGAGACACCGGACAAGGCCGCCGCCGAGTCGGCGTACAAGGAGACGCTCGATCGTCTCGGCAAGACGCTGCTCGGCAAGATCGCAAGCGCGCGCGTGAGCAGCCGCCTCACCGAATCGCCCGCAGTGCTCGTCGCCGGCGAATTCGGCCTGAGTTTGCGCATGAACCGCATCTTGAAGCAGGCGGGGCAGAGCAATCCGTTCGCGACGCTGCCGATTTTGGAGTTGAATCCGAAGCATCCGTTGGTGGAGCGCCTGAAGAGCACCGAAGACGAGGCCGCTTTCGTGGATCTCGGCCATGTGCTCTACGATCAGGCGATGCTCGCCGAGGGCGGTGAGCTCGAGGATCCTGCGAAGTTCGTTCAGCGCGTCAACAAGCTCATCGTCGAAGGGCTGGCGGCGGCGCCGAAGATCATCTTGAGCTGACGGTGCTGACGCCGCGTTTCGCATCCGCCACCGAGGACGAGCCGGGCGCCGCAGGGCCGCGCGATGACTCGCCGCGTGCCGATGCGCCGGGCGTCGATGCGCCGGGCGTCGATGCGCCGGGCGTCGATGCGCCACTGCTCGATGCGTATTCGGGTGCGGTCATCGGCGCGCTGGAGCGCGTCGCGCCCGCCGTGACCTTCATCGAGGTCGAGCAGCGCAAGCAAGCGCGCGGACGCGCCGCCCAGGCGAGCGGTTCCGGCTTCCTGTTCACGCCCGACGGCTACCTCCTCACCAACAGCCATGTCGTGCATGGCGCGGAGCGCCTGCACGTGCGCCTGAGCGAGGACTCGAGGCTCGATGCGGAGCTCGTCGGCAGCGACCCCGATTCGGATCTGGCGGTGCTGCGCATCGGGTCCGCCGCGGCGCTTCCGTTCGTCGAATTCGGCGATTCCGCCTCGCTGCGCGTCGGGCAGGTCGCGATCGCCATCGGCAACCCGCTCGGGTACTCGAAAACGGTGACGACCGGGGTGATCTCGGCGCTCGGACGGACTCTGCGTGCGGGCTCCGGGCGGCTGATGCACGATGTGATTCAGACCGATGCGGCGCTCAACCCGGGAAATTCAGGCGGTCCGCTGGTCGATTCGCACGGGCGGGTGATTGGCGTGAATACCGCCATGATTCCCCAGGCCCAGGCGATCTGCTTCGCGACCGGCATCAACACCGCCAAATGGGTCATCGGTCAGCTGTTCGCACATGGGCGGGTGCGGCGCGCCTACATCGGTGTGTCCGGCGCGAACGTCCGCATTGCGACCCGGGTGGTGCGTCATTTCGATCTGCCGGGCGCGGCCGCTGTGCACGTCGCAGAGATCGTGCCCGGAAGTCCGGCGGCGCGCGCCGGCGTCGCGGCGGCGATCGCATCATCGCCCTCGACGGCGCGACCGTGGACGGCATCGACAGCTTGCAGCGGCTGCTCGATGCGAGCCGCATCGGCCAGGAGTGCGAGCTCAAGCTCCTGCGCCGCTCCGCGCTCCTCGCTTTGGCCGTGCGACCGATTGAATTAAGCGCGGGAGACGGGTAAACAGTCTCTCCCATGACCCCTCATCCGATCGCGCTGGCGGATCCCGCCGAGCCCACGGACCACAGCCTGGGCTCCGAGCACGCGCCCGTGACGCTCGTCGAGTACGCCGATTTCGAATGTCCGAGCTGCAAAGTGGCGGCGCCGACCCCGAAGCTGCTGCTGGAGCGGTTCCCGAACAAGATCCGCTACATATTTCGCCACTTCCCGTTGGCGGATGCGCACCCGCACGCGATTCTGGCTGCGGAAGCCTCCGAGGCGGCGGCGGGTCAAGCGCGATTCTGGCCCATGCATGATCTGCTGTTCCAGAATCAAGCGCATCTGAAGGAGCGGGATCTACAGCGCTACGCGGCGGCCGTGGGCCTCGATCTGGCGCGCTACACCGCGGAGATGGACGATCACATCTATCTGCAGAGAGTGCGCGAGCACATGGAGAGCGGCCGGCGCAGCCATCTGCGCGCGACGCCGGGTTTCTTTCTCAACGGCGTCGTGCAGGACATCTCCTATGGGATGCAGAGCCTGCACGACGCGGTCGCCGCGGCCGTTCGCCGCGCCAGCGAGGGTGGCGGCTGACGGCCTCGAATCAGGTCCAGCCGTCGCCGCCGCCGCCGTCGCCGCCACCGAAATCTCCACCGCCGCCCGAACCACCGTCGTCCCAGGACGACGGATCGTTGACGCCGAAGTCGTTGCCGCCCATGTCGCTGTTGGCGTTCTGCCCCCAGCTGGCGTCGTCGACCGCCGGTGCGCCGGGCACACGCTGCCCGTTATCGAGGAAATGATGCGCGAGCTCTTCGCCCGCCACGATGCCGGCACCGGCCGCCAAGCCGCCGGCAAGACCGCCGGCCACGCTCGAGCCGATGCCTCCGCCCGGCCCATAGCCTCCACCCGGACCCGGATAGCCGCCGGATGCCCGGTCCATAGCCACCCGGTCCGCCCATGGGTGCAGCCGGATACGGCTGCGCGTACCGGCGGCGGCGAAACAGCATCCAGAAAATGCCGATCACGAGGGCCAGCACGATCATCGTGCCCCAGGGAAAGTGCGCGCCCTGCGCCGCGGCCGGAGCGCCGTAGGCGTACGGCCGGTCCGCCCGGCGCACTTGGCCGAGTTCGGACTGGAGCTCTTGCACGGCGCGCGGGCTCTCCTTGGTGAGCCCGGGATCGAGCTGCTCGGCACGGGCGAGCTCTGAGCGCGCGAGACCCGCGTTGCCTCCCCGCGCATACAGCTCCGCCTGCACAAAGTGAGCCTTGGAGCTGTCCGGGTGATCGCGCAGCACCTGACTCATCATTTGCTGTGCCTGATCGAGATGGCCTGCCCGGGCCGCATCGTAGATCTGGGATACCGTGGGGTCGGAGTCCGCCATTGCCGGAACCCCCGCAAGGGCGAACGACAGAGCCACGGCCGCCAGAGAACCCGCAACGAAATTTCGCATAAACCCCCCGCAATGGCCGATTTCGGCCGAATGCAGGTTAGATTGGGCCGCTCCCAGCGAGTTCAACAGGCCGACAGCCCGGTCCGCGTCCACGGTGCGGTACCATTTCGAGCCATGCAACGAACCATCGTCATCGTCGGCGCGGGGTTCTGCGGCAGCGTGCTGGCGGCCAACTTGCTGCGCCGCCCCGGCGCGGGCCGCATGAACATCGTCCTCATCGAGCGAGGCACGAGTCTCGGCCGCGGTGTGGCATATGCCTCGCACGACGTCCCGTATGTCCTCAATGTCCCCGCCGGCCGGCTCTCGGTGGATCCGGATGACCCGCTGCATTTTCTGCGCTACGTCCGGCAATCACATCCCGATGCAGACGCCGAGGATTTCATGCCGAGGGCGATGTACGGGGACTACCTGCAGGAAGTACTCGATCAGGCGGAAAGCGGCGCACCCGCGGGCGTGGTGCTGAGGCGCCTCTTTGGCGAGGTCATCGGTATCGAGCGCTCTCCGGACACGCGCTCGCTCACGGTGCGAGTGGCCGGGCGCGAGCCGATCGCTGCCGACCACGTCGTGCTGGCCCTCGGGAATCCGGTATCAGCCGTGCACCCGTGGGCCCAAGGCCTGCTGCGTCATCCGGCCTACTTCCACGATCCCTGGAGCGTGCCGCGCTCGTTTCGAGCGGCTCAGTCGGTCCTGATCGTCGGTACCGGCCTCACCATGGTCGACGTTGCGCTCGCCTTGAGCCTCGAGGGCGGACGGGTGCCGCTGGTGCGCACCATCTCCCGCCACGGGCTCCTGCCGCTGGGCCAGACGATCTTCCAGCCCAAGGCCGTGCAGGGCGATGGCGAGATCCTACTCTCGAACGCGAGCTCGATCCGGCGCGTGCTGTCGGTGAGCCGCGCGCTCGCCGAGCGGGTGGAGGCGATGGGCGGGGACTGGCGGGAAGTGGTTACCTTCATTCGCCATCTCGCCCCCGAGCTCTGGCAACGCTTGCCCGACCGCGAGCGGCGGCGCTTCCTGCGGCACGTCCGCAGCTACTGGGACATCCATCGCCATCGCGTCCCTTCGCACATGGCCGCGCGCATCGATCACATGCAGCGCAGCGGGCGCCTCAAGGTGTACGCCGGCCGCATCCGCGAGCTCGTACCGGAAGGCGACGAGCTGCGCGTGATCTGGCGGCGGCGCGGCAGCGCCGAGAACGAGTCGTTTGCGGTGAATGCGGTCATCAATGCCACGGGGCCTGATTATGCGCTGAAGCATTCCACCGACGTGCTGGTGCGCTCGCTGCGCGCGCAGGGCCTCGTGTCGGAGGATCCGTTGAGCCTGGGTCTGCGCACCGCTCGCGACGGCGCGTGCGTCGATGCGCAAGGGTCGGTGGGCGTGGGGCTGTATTACCTGGGCCCGATGCTGCGTGCCGACCATTGGGAAGCGACCGCGGTGCCGGAGCTGCGCGCGCACGCCGAGCAGCTGGCGCGGCATTTGGCCGGCATGGCGGAAAAGTCCGTCTAGTGCGGGTCCCGGACTTACCCTCGCCTCAGGTGAGGCGCTCGAGGGCGTGCAGCAATCGCTCAACCTCCGCAGCGCTCGAGTACATCGAGATGCCGGTGCGCAGCAATCCGCCGCGCCCGGCCAGACCGAGCACTTCCACCGGGCGCGCAGCGTAGAAATCCCCGTCCCAGACGCAGATTCCCTGCTCGCCAAGCGCCGCGGCGACGGACTCGGCGCTGCGTCCTTCCAGGGTGATGGACACGGTCGGTGCCCGCATGCGCGAGCCGAAGTCCGGTCCATAGACCGTGACTCCGCGCAGGCGCCGTACGCGGTCATGATAGGTGCGCGCGAGGTGGTGTTCGTAGGCCGAAATACCGGTCATCGCATCGATGAGGCGCTCGCGCAAGGTCGCGCCTGCTCCCCAGCCCGCGAGGTACTCGATGGCCGCACGGACCCCGTCGATGGCGGCGTGATTCAAGGTGCCCGTCTCGATGCGATAGGGCGCGGCCGGATCCTGCACGCTCAGGCGCGAGGTGGGCAGGCGCTCGAGAGCACCGGGCCTCGAGTACAGAATGCCGACGTGGGGTCCGTAGAACTTGTAGGCCGAGCACAGCAGGAAATCCGCATCGAGCGCGGTCACATCGATGGAAAAGTGCGGCGCGTAGTGCACCGCGTCGATCACCAGGAGCGCGCCCACCTCGCGCGTCAGGCGCCTCGCCAGCGCCAGGTCGTTCACCGTTCCCAGCGCGTTCGAAGAAGCGCCGAGCGCAAAGACCCGCGTGCGGGGCGTGATTTTCGCCGCCATGTCGGCGGTGTCGAGCGAACCGGACTCATCGAGACGCACTTCCCGTACCAGCACGCCCCGCTCTTGCAGCGCGAGCCAGGGACCGCGGTTGGCCTCGTGATCGAGCTGGGTGATGAGCACCTCGTCGCCCGCCTCGAGCGTGCGGCCGATCGCGGCGCTCAGTGCGAAACTGAGCGTCGTCATGTTCTGGCCGAAGGAGATGCAGCCCGCGGACGCCGCACCCAGAAACGTGGCCACCGTCTCCCGCGCCCGATCCATGCGCCGGTCGACCTCGCGCGAGGGTGGGAAGTTGCCGTGCGTGTTCACGTTGCACGTGGCATAGAACTCCGCGATGGCATCGATGACCGCGCGCGGGACCTGGCTGCCCGCGGGGCCGTCCAGAAACGCAAGCTCAGGCCCTTCGCGGCGCGGCGCGAGCGCGGGGAAGTCGCGGCGGGCGCGCGCCGAGTCCTGTGCGGTGAACGGCACTAGAGCAAGTCGTAGGTGAAATCGTAGCCGGTGGGCGTCGCATCGCGCGGATGCAGCTTCATGCTGCCGCGCGCGCCCGCATACTTGCCGGTGCCGCCGGTGACGGCCATGAGCGAGTCGCCCGTATCCATGAACGGACCCTCGACCGTGATCTGCCCGGCTTTGAGGATCAGCGTCCAGAAGCATTCCCAGCTCTTGCCGACGACGGTGCGCACGCAGTATCCCTGATCCGAGCCGATCTGCGTCTTGTTCGCCGCGTCGTAGACCTTGTTGGCGAACACCAGCGTGTCGCCCACCGAATCGTTGCCGCCGCGATGCACCGTGGTCTCACCGACCGGCCGCTCGACGACCGTGATCTGCTCGGCGGCGAGCGCCGGCAGTGCAATCAACAGCGCAGCCGCTGCGCCTAGACGAATCGATGAAGTGAGCATGCATCCCCCAGGGTTATTTTCTCATCATATCAAGCCCGGCGATACCGCGCTCAGCGGCGCTTCAACACCTCGAGCTCATCGAGCGTGCGCGGCCAATCCGCGCCGAGCAATCGCGATAGGCCGCGATCGGCGAGCAGCTTGCCGTGCGTCTGGCAACGCGCGCAATAATTCGTTTCGTTGTCGGCGTAGCGGATGCGTTGCACCGGCTCCGCGCATCGCGGACAAGGCTTGCCGTAGCGGCCATGGACCGCCATGTCCTTGCGAAAAGCGGTGACCTTTTCCGGGAAGCCGCTCTGCGCCTCGCCGACGAGCCGCTCGGTCCAGCCGCGCAGGGTGTCCTGCGTGGCCTCATACAGCCGCTGCCACTCCTCGCTCTTCAATTTTTGAGTGAGCGCGAGCGGAGAGAGCTGCGCGGCGTGCAGGATCTCATCCGAATAGGCGTTGCCGATGCCGCTCAGAATTCGCGGATCGGTGAGGGCCCTCTTCAGCGTCCGGTTCTCTGCGCACAAGGCGGCTTTGAAAGTCTCGAGGCTCGCCGACAGGACCTCGATGCCGCCCGGGTCGAGGGCCTCGAGTCCCGCCTCGCCCTCGGCCACGTGCAGAGAGGCGCGCCGTTTCGTGCCCGCCTCGGTGAGCACGAGCGCCCCGTCCGCGAAGTCGAAAGCCGCGAGGGTGTTTCGGCCCGAGAGCTTGGCGCCCGCCGTCCGCCAGTGCAGCCTTCCGGCGATCATCAGATGCAGCACCAGCCACAGATCGCCCTCGAGGCCGATGGCGATGCGCTTGCCGATGCGGCGCAGCTCCCGCACCCGCCGGCCGATCGCGAGCTCAAGCGGGGGCTGCGCCGTTCGCAGGACGAAGGGGCTCCCCAGGCGCACGGCATCGAGACGCTGCCCGACGATGCGGGGTTCCAGGGCACTCAGATACGCGGTGATATCGGGCAGCTCGGGCACGCAGGCATCATGCCCAAAAGCCGGATCCGAGCGGAAGGGGCCGTATTTTGACCGGAAAATGGGATACCCGTCGAAACTTCCGGGGGGAATCGCTTCAAGATTCGGGCGACAGGGCCGAAACCCTTCAGGGATTGCCCTAAGAGAACGCCCGCTGGCGGGTCAGCGAGCGGCACATCGGGCGACGCGAATTTCGACTATGTCCAAAGAACAGTCATCCCTCGGCCGGACCCGGGCAGCCGCCCCCCAGAGCGCCCGGGTCGTCACGCCCGAGGACCGGACGCGGGCCCTGGAATTTCTGCAGGGGCTGGCCTCGGAGCTGTCCGAGCGGAAGGTCAATTTGCCGTGCTTTCCGGACGTCGTCATTCGTATACGAAGGGCGCTCGACAATCCGCAAGCGCGCATCGAGCAGACCGTCAAGATCGTCGGCACCGAGCCGCGCCTCGCCGCCCGGCTCCTGCAGACCGCCAACTCCTCGGTGTTCAACCCGCTCGGCAAGCCGGTGACGGATTTGCGCACGGCGGTCACGCGTCTCGGGACCCGCGTGGTGCAAAGCGTGACCATGACCTTTGCCGTCCAGCAGATGCGCATGGCGCCGATGCTGCATTCGGTGGGCGGGACCCTGAAGCAGATATGGGAAGACAGCATTACGGCGGCATCGATCTGCCGGCTGATCGCGCCGCATGCCAAGGTGAGCGCGGATGAAGCCTTCCTGACGGGATTGCTCCACGCCATCGGGCGACTCTATATCATGGTCCGTGCGACGAGCGATCCGAACAAGACTCGCTACGAGCGCTCGCTTCTCGAGCTGATCGCAAGCTGGCATCCCGCCATCGGTCAGGCGGTGTTGGAGAACTGGGGTTTCCCGGACGTGATCGCGGCCGCGGTCGGCCAGCAGCAGGACTATGACTACAGCTCGAAACATGCGGACCATACGGACGTGCTCATCGTCGCCGTGGCGCTCGCTGACGCCTTGCGGCCCGGCGGCCCGCGCATCTTCGAGCCGGGCGATATCAAGGCTTTTGCCCGCCTCGGCCTCAAGTCGGAGGAATGCCGCGCGGTGCTCGCAGCGACATCGAGGAACATCGGCGCGTTGCGCGCGGCGCTCGGTTGCTGAGGCAGGGCGCGGCGAGGCGCTGTCATTGAGCAGTCACGCGCGCCGCTTAGCCTGAGACGATGGCGGGAGCAGCGAGAGGTTGGCTTTTGGCGTGCGCGGCTGCCTCCGCGATCCTGTCAGCGCACGCCCGGTCAGCAGAGTCCAGCGCGGATCCGTGCGCTCGGCCGGCGATCGGGAGTCTTGTCGCCGATCCGGTCGATCTGCGCAGCCGGAATGGTGTCCTCGCACTCGAACTGACCCTGCACAACCATCGCGAGCCTGACGGCACCATCCGATATTGCTATGTAGCGAGCGGCGGCGCTCAATCGCCGACGCTGCGGCTGTGGCCGGGTGATCTGCTCATCCTCAAACTCAAGAACGAATTGACCGATCTCGAAGCACAGGCCAGGCCGGGGGCGACGCCGGCGGCGGCGCACGTTCATGGGGGAGCGGCGAACCCGCACGATTCCTGCGCTGGCGCCTCCATGTCGATCACCTCGACGAACCTGCACTTTCATGGCCTCACCGTGCCGGCGCTATGCCACCAGGACGATGTGCTCAAGACCTCCATTGCGGCGGGGGCTGCGCCTTTCGAGTACCGATTTAGGATCCCGGCGCACGAACCGCCGGGCCTCTACTGGTACCACCCGCACATCCACGGTTTCACGACGGCGCAGGTGCTCGGCGGCGCTTCCGGCGCGCTCATCATCGAGGGGCTCGAGCAGGCGAACCCGGCCCTTTCCGGAATTCCCGAGCGAGTCTTCGTGATCCGCGACCAGAACCTGTTGAATCCCGATGCACCGCCCTCGAAGAGTGAGCCGGTGGTGCCGAAAATGTTCATCGACCGCGATGGCGATGCCGCGAATAACGGCACCGGGTTCGGCAAGCCCGCGAAGGATCTCTCCATCAATTACGTCCCGGTTCCCTATCCGGACTATCCTCCCGCCTCGATCGAGGTGAGGCCGGGCGAGCGGCAGCTGTGGCGCGTGGTCAATGCCTGCGGCATCACGTACCTGAATCTCGCCGTGCTCGCCCACGGCGCCGCGCAGAAGCTCGGCATCGTGGCGCTCGACGGTGTGCCGCTCAACGCGAATGGCGATGCGGGCAACGCGATCGAGTGGCGCGATCACATCGGATTGCCGCCCGGCGGGCGCGCGGAGTTCATCGTGACGGCGCCCGCAGCCGGGGTGAGTTCCCTGCTCGTAACGCGCACGGTCGACACGGGCCAGGGCGGCGAGAACGACCCCAATCGGGCGCTCGCGTCCATCGTCGCCGCACCGCAGGCCCGAGCACCCACATCCTTGCCGAGCGGGCACGCGCCCGCGCCGCTGTCGAAAATGCCATGGCTCGGCGACGTCCAACCGGTGCGAGTGCGCAAACTTTACTTCTCGGAGAAGCTCAGCAATCCGGCGGACCCGAACAGCGCCACGGAGTTTTATCTCACCGTCGATGGCACGCCGCCGAAGATGTTCGATCCGGCGGATGCGCAGCCGAACATCGTGGCAACGCAGGGCGATGTCGAGGACTGGATCATCGAGAACCGCTCCACCGAGCTGCACGCATTCCACATTCATCAGTTGCATTTTCTGCTCATCGATTGGTCGGGCGTACCGGTCAATGAGCCGTTTCTACGCGATACCGTGAACGTGCCGTATTTCAGCCCCCGCATGCTGAGTTATCCGAGCGTGCGGCTGCGCATGGACTTTCGCGATCCCGACAGCGTCGGCACGTTCGTCTATCACTGTCACCTGCTCGAGCACGAGGACGGCGGAATGATGGGAATCATCCGCGTGCTGCCGGCACATTGATGACCGGCAGCTGCAACACCACGATCACATCGTTGCAACACGCAGTCTCTACTGTCTCGACCCGCGCCCCTGGCGACAATCGGGATCAGGTCCTACACATTTCGGGGAGGAACTCATGAAGTCCAAGCACCTCGCCGCGACTGCCACAGCCGCGACGCGCCTCAGTCTTTGCTCGATGGCCCTTGCACAGCTCGCGCTCGGCACCACGCTCGCGAGCGCGGCGCAGAGCCACGATCGAAACACCGCCACTCCCATCAAGCACGTGATCGTGATCATCGGCGAGAACCGCAGCTTCGATCACGTGTTCGCCACCTATGTGCCGAAGAGCGGGGACAGCATCGACAATCTGCTCTCGAAGGGCATCATCAAGCTCGACGCCGACAAGCGAGCGGTCCCGGGCCCTCATTTCGCGCTCGCCCATCAGCTCGCCGCGCGAGATGTCGGGCCCTCGGACACCTTCCTGCTCAACCCGCCGAAGGAGGAGTTTCCCGAGAATCATCTGCCCGCGCCCCTCGTGGGCGGCCCGAAAACCTCCTACATCCCAAACGAGTGCGCACCGGGCACCGTGCTCGACCAATGCCAGGCGAGTCTCGAGCTCGCGATGCAATCCGAGTCGGGTCTGCCGCAGAACTACTACGTCGACCTCTTGACCGGCGGCACCGGGCAGGCGAGCCATACACCCGACGAGCGCATCACCGACGTCGACCAGCTGCCCGCGGGTCCTTTTCAGCTGACCAACGGCCGCGCGTTCATGTACAGCGCTTACGCCGCCAGCCCCGTGCATCGCTTCTATCAGATGTGGCAGCAACTGAATTGCAGCCCGGAGCGCTCGTCGGCGGCCAATCCGTCCGGCTGCAACGGCCAGCTCTTCTCGTGGGTCGAGGTCACCGTCGGTGCGGGCACCAACGGCGCGGCCCAGCCGCAGAACTTCAGCACCGAGTACGCGCCGGACGCCGTCACGACGGGCGAAGGCTCGACCGCACTCGGTTTCTACAACGTGCAGCAGGGCGATGTCCCGTACTTCACGAGCCTCGCCGACCAATATGCGATGAGCGATAACTTCCATCAATCGGTCAACGGCGGCACGGGCGCGAACCACATCATGTTCGGCCACGCCGATGCGATCTGGTTCAGCAAGCCGGACGGAAGCCCCGGGATTCCGCCGCAGGACGTGACCGTGTTCTCGAGCTACCAGGGCGCCGCCAATCCGGACAAGGGCATCGTGCACGAGATCGAAAATCCCAATCCGGCTCCCGGCAGCAACAACTGGTATACCGAGGACGGCTACGGCGTGACCTATAACGCCGGCTATCCGCCGCCCTATACCGCGGAACCCGTTGCCGGCGGCGGCTCGTACAGCGATTGCTCCGATCCGAATGCGCCCGGCGTGAAGGAGATCCGCGAGTATCTGGCATCGCTCCCGCATCCGGTCGAACCCCGGTGCGAGGCGGGACACTATTATTTGTTGAACAATTACAACCCGGGCTATTTCGGCAACGGCAAGAATGCATACACCGACACGAACCCGGCGAACACGCCGTTCACGATCCCGCCCTCATCGACGCCGAGCATCGGCGATGTGTTGAACGAGCACCATGTGTCCTGGAAATACTATGGGGATCAGTGGAACAACTATCTGCCCGATCCCTATCAGGAGAACTACGGCACGCCGGGGCCGACCGCCGATGAGTACTGCAACATCTGCAACCCGTTCCAGTACGACACCTCCATCATGTCGCATCCGGATCAGGTCAAGGCTCACATCCAGGATTCCGTGAATCTGTACTCTGACATCGCGAACGGCTCACTGCCGGCGGTCTCCATCGTCAAGCCGAGCGGCTACACCGATGGACACCCCGCGTCCTCGAAGCTCGACCTGTTCGAGGGCTTCGTGAAGAAGATCGTGGATCAGGTGCACGCATCGCGGTATTCCAAGGACACCGCCATCTTCATCACCTTCGACGAAGGCGGCGGCTACTACGATTCGGGTTACGTGCAGCCGGTCGATTTCTTCGGCGACGGCACACGCATACCGCTGATCGTGGTCGGCCCCTACATCAAGCCGGGGCATATCTCGCATGATTATGCCGATCACGTCTCGATCGTGAAGTTCATCGAGCGCAACTGGAGCCTCGGACCGATCACGAAACGCAGCCGCGACAACTTCCCGAACCCGGTGACGTCCGCCGACAATCCCTACGTGCCGCTCAATTCGCCGGCGCTCGGCGATCTGTTCGACTTGTTCGACTTCGGCTATTCGAACGGTCAATAGCCGGCGCAAGAATCGAGGCGGCGGTGAGCCTTGCGCTCACCGCCGCTTTGCTCATGATCCGAACTGGGGGCCCGGCACTTCGATCAAGGTCGGCCCCGAGGCCTCGAGTGCGTCGCGCAAAACCGCGGTCAGCTGCGCGGCGTCGGCGACGCGCACCGCGTGCGCACCGCAGGCCCGTGCGAGTGCGACGAAGTCGGGATTGCGTGCGATCACATCCGTGGGCGGGATGCCGGCTGCCACCATGTCGTCGCGAATCTGCCCGAGCGCCGTGTTGTTCCACACGATCACCGGAAGGCGCAGTTTCAACTCGACCGCGGTCATGAGCTCGTTCAAGGTGAATTGCAGGCCGAAGTCGCCTGCGAGCGCCACCACGGCGCGCGCGGGACTCGACAGCTTCGCGCCGACCGCCGCCGGCAACGCGAATCCCAGCGTGCCGTATCCCGAAGGATGAAACCAGCGGCGCGGGGCATCCACCGGAAACGCGTAATTGCCGAAGTAGGCGATCTGCGTCATGTCGGTGAACACGGCCGCATCGGCCGGCAGAGCTTCGCGAATCGCACGCAGCGCGCTCAGCCAGCCGCGTGCTTTCGCATCGAGCGCACCCTCGATGTCGCTGCGAATGGCCGCCACGCGAGCCTGCGTCTGCGAGGCCGCACCCGATGCGTCCGGCAGCGCCTGCGCGAGGGCCGCAAGCGTCGTCCGCGCATCGCCCCAGAGCGGCACCTCGGCACCGTAGTGATCGCAGAGCTTGTGCGGATCGATGTCGATGCGAATCAGGCGGCCGTGCAGCTCGACCTTGAGGGCATAGTAGAAGTCGGTCTCGCCCATTTCGGTGCCCACCGCGAGCACCACATCCGCCCCGGCGAGGAGTTTCTGGACCTGGGGGTGATGCAGCGAGGTGCCAAGATTCGCCGGATGCTCGTGCGGCAGTAATCCCTTGCCGGCGGCGGTGGTGATGAGCGCGCAGCCGAGCTTTTTCACCAGGGCGCGCAATTCCTCGCCCGACTCGCGGGCGCCGCCGCCCGCGACGATCACCGGTCGTGCGGCCTGCGCCAGCAGCCGGGCTGCGGTCTCGATGTGAGCCGCCGCCGCCTGCGGCAATGCCGAGGTGTCGGCAAAACGCTCGGCGGCGAGCCCGGTCGTCTCGGACAGCACATCGAGCGGGATCTCGAGGTAGGCCGGTCGCGCACGCCCGCTGCGAAGCGAGGCGAGGCACAGCCGCAGATGGTCGCGAACGTCCTCGGCGGTCATCGCCCGGCGGGCGATACCGAAAACGCCCGCCGCCAGCGCCAGCTGATCGGGCAGCTCGTGCAAGACGCCCCACTGCTTGCCGAGCGAGGCGCGCACGGGGGTGGTCGCGACGACGAGCATGGGAATGGAATCCGAATAAGCCTGCGCGACGGCGGTCAGGATGTTGGTGAGCCCCGGACCCGAGATCGTGAATGCCGCCGCCGGCCTCCCCGTCAAACGGGCGTAGCCGTCCGCGGCGAATCCTGCGCCCTGCTCGTGGCGCACGAGCACATGGCGAATGTTCGACTCGGCGAGCCCCCGGTACAGCTCCAGATTGTGCACGCCGGGAATTCCGAAAACAGTGTCGATTCCGTTGGCGGTAAGCAATTCGACCAAATACCGACCGATGCTGCGCGACATGACGACCTTCTTGTTGAACGTTCGGTGAAAAACCGCGCTAGGATGGCACGGGGCGGCAGGAAAAGTAAGCGAGCCCAAAAGGTTGGAGGATGCAGTACTCGGATCTGGTGAAGCGCATTGCGGGCGACGGCGCCGATGCGTGGAAAACCCATTACGCGGCCTCGGCCGCGAAACACCGCGGCGAAGACGTCATCATCTTGAGCGTGGGCGATCCGGATCTCGACACGCCGCGGCCGGTGATCGACCGCGCGATCGAGCGCATGCGCGGCGGCGACACGCATTACACGCCCGTCGCCGGCCGCGAGGCGCTGCGTGCGGCGATCGCGAACGCCCATAACTTAAGAACCGGCCAAGGCGCCGATCCCGAGAACGTCATTTTCATGGCGGGTGCGCAGAACGCGCTCTTCACCGCATCGCTCTGTCTCGCGGGTCCAGGCGATGAGGTGCTCGCATTCGAGCCGCTGTATCCCACCTATCCCGCCACCATCGAGGTATCCGGCGCGCGCATGGTGCGCGTGCCGGCGCCGGCCGCCGGCGGCTTTCGACCTGATCTGAAGGCGCTCGAAGCGGCGATCACCGCACGCACCCGGGCGATTTTCTTCGCCTCCCCGAACAACCCGAGCGGCCACGTCATGAGCGCCGCGGATCTCGCCGTCATCGGCGATCTCGCGCGACGCCACGCGCTGTGGGTGGTGGTCGATGAGGTTTATGCCGGCCTCGCGCCCGGCGGCCGGGTGCCGAGCCTGGCCGCGAGCCTCCCCGAACAGGTGGTGACGGTGGGGAGCCTCTCGAAGACGCACGCCATGCCCGGTTGGCGCGCCGGATGGATGGTCGGCCCCGAGGCGCTCGTCGCTCACGCCGAAGCCTTGGCGATCGCCATGCTCTATGGGCTGCCCGGCTTCATCCAGGAGGCGGCGTTGACCGCGATAGGGATCGCGCCGCAGGCCGAGTCCACGATGCGCGATTATTGCCGGCAGCGCTGCAGCCTCGTGATGGAGACGCTCGCCGGCACGCCCGGACTCGTGTGTACGCCGCCCGATGCCGGGATGTTCATGCTGATCGACGTGCGCGCCACGGGCCTCTCGGGGTACGATTTCATGCGCGAGCTGTACCGCTCGCAGCGCGTCTCGGTGCTCCACGGCGATGCGTTCGGCAAGGGCACGGCGGGGTTCATCCGCCTGTGCTTCACCACCGACGAGAAGTCGTTGCGCGAGGGATGCGCGCGAATCAGGCATTTCGCCACGGGCTTGAGCTGACAGGAGGCCGCATGAGCGACATGGGCATCGTCGCGCGCACGGCGGGCGCACCGGAAGTGCTGGAGTGGACCTCGCTCGAGACGCCGGCTCCCGGTCCGGGGGAGGCGCGCGTCGCTCAGAAGGCGATCGGCGTCAATTTCATCGACACCTATTACCGCAGCGGATCGTATCCCTGGCCATCGACGCCGCTCATCCCGGGGGCCGAGGCGGCCGGGGTGATCGATGCCGTCGGGCCGGGCGTGAAGGATCTGGCGGTCGGTGATCGCGTCGCCTACGTGATGCAGGTCGGCGCGTATCGCACACGCCGCGTGGTGCCGGCCGAGCGGCTGGTGAAGCTGCCGCCGTCCATCGAATTCGAGGTGGCCGCCTCGGTCATGCTCAAGGGTCTGACGGCGCAATTCCTGCTGACATCATGCTACCCGATCAAGGCCGGAGACACGGTGCTGGTGCATGCGGCGGCCGGTGGGGTGGGGCTGCTCCTGGGCCAGTGGTTGCGAGCGCTCGGTGCCGTCGCCATCGGCACCGTCGGCTCGGCGGGCAAGTCGAGCATCGCGCTCGCCAACGGTTACGCGCATGTGCTCGACAATTCCCGCGGCGATTTCGCGCACCAAGTGCAGGAGATCGCGCCCAAGGGATGCGATGTGGTGTACGACTCCGTCGGCAAGGACACCTGGCGCGACTCACTCAAGGTATTGCGGCCGCGAGGGATGTTCGTGAGCTTCGGACAAGCCTCCGGCGCGATCACCGAGTTCAAGCTCTCGGATCTTGCGAGCGGTGGCTCCTTGTATGCGAGCCGCCCGACGCTGTTCGACTACATTCGAAGCCGCGAAGAGCTGCGCATGCGCGCGGAGGATTTGTTCTCGCGTCTCGCCGCCGGCACGATCCGCGCCCACATCGGCCAGCGTTTGCCGCTCGCGCAGGCGGCCGACGCGCATCGCGCGCTCGCCGGCCGGCGCACCACGGGCTCGACCGTCCTGCTCGTCACCTGACGGCGGCGGACGCGGCGTCGAAAATACCGAGCGGCAGCGCGGTCGATTCCTTGATCACGGTGACCGCCACCGATGAGTTGATCGAGCGCACGCACGGGATGCGCGACAGATAATCGAGATAGAAGGCCTCGTAGGCTTTGACGTTCTTGGTGACGATTTTCAGGAGAAAATCCCACTCGCCGGTGAGGGTGTAGCACTCGAGCACTTCGGCCCGGTCGCGGATCGCCGCCTCGAACTCGGCGAGCGCGTCGCGCCCGGTGGTCGCGAGCTTGACGTGTGCGAAGATCGTGACGTCGAGCCCCAGGGCGTTGCGGTCGAGGAGCGCCACGCGCGCCTTGATGACGCCGTTCTGCTCGAGCTGCTGGATGCGCCGCCAGCAGGTGGTGGTGGAAATGCGGACACGCGAGGCGACTTCGGCCACGGACAGCGCCCCGTGGCGCTGTAAAATATCGAGCAGACGGAGATCGAGCCGATCGATATGCGGATGCGATGAATTTTCCACATCTGACCAAAAAGTGGCATGAACGTACCGAATTATTCGTCAGATGTGTAACGAATGCAACACGAAGACGGGCTGGGCGTAAGTTACCCCCATGAATAAGAAGTCACGCCTGCATCTGCCGAATCCCCCGGCGCGTCCGGGCCAGAAGCCCGATTTCAGTTACGTGCGGCTCTCGCCCGCCGGCGCAGTGGCCCGGCCCGATGTGAACGCACGCGCGCGCGACATCGAATCGCTCGCGACCGACCTCGTGCGTGTGCTCGACGATGCGGCGGATGCGGTGGGGCCCTGGAATCCGCACCTCGATGCGTCTGAGCTGCAGGTGGGGCTGCGTCACATGCTGCTCACGCGACTCTATGACGATCGCATGCAGCGCACGCAGCGCGCCGGCAAGATTTCGTTCTACATGCGCTCGCTCGGCGAGGAGGCGGTGGCGGTCGCGCAGTGCATGGCGCTGCGCCCCGGCGACATGCTGTTTCCCTCCTACCGTCAGCAGGGCCTGTACATCGCGCGCGGCATTCCGCTGGTCGATCTCATGTGCCAGCTCCTCTCCAACACCCGCGACATGTGCAAGGGGCGCCAGCTCCCCGTCATGTATCACTCCAAGCCGGGCAATCTGTTCTCGATCTCCGGCAATCTCGCGACTCAATTTCCGCAGGCGGTCGGCTGGGCCATGGCGGCGGCGCTCAAGGGCGAGGATCATCTCGCGGCCAGCTGGATCGGCGAGGGCTCGAGCGCCGAGGCGGACTTTCATCACGCCCTGCTGTTCGCTTCGGTCTACCAGGCGCCCGTCATCCTCAACATCGTCAACAATCAGTGGGCGATCTCCACGTTCCAAGGCTATGCGGGCGGTGAGCAACGCTCCTTCGCGGCGCGCGGTCCGGGTTACGGCATCGCCGGCATCCGCGTGGACGGCAACGATTTCCTCGCCGTCTACGCCGTGACTCAGTGGGCTGCGGAGCGTGCGCGCACCGGCGGGGGTCCCACACTCATCGAGCTCGTCACCTACCGGGCCGCGGCCCATTCGACGAGCGATGATCCTGCGCGTTACCGCGCGAAGGACGATGAGGCGCACTGGCCGCTCGGCGATCCCATCGACCGGTTGAAGCGCCATCTGATCAACCTCGGCGAATGGTCGGAGGAACGCCATCGTGCGCTCGCCGCCGAGCTCGAGGCGTTCGTCGCCGCGAGCTGGCAACAGGCCACCGCCTTCGGCACCATGAACGAGGGTCCGCGGCTCAACGCGGATCTGATGTTCGAGGATGTGTTCAAGGAAATGCCGGAACATCTCAAGCGGCAGCGTGCGCAGATGCGCGCCGAGCGGGGCTGACGCATGGCCCAAATGAACATGATTCAGGCCCTGAATTCGGCCATGGACATCATGCTGGGGCGCGATCCGTCGGTCGTGCTCATGGGCGAGGACATCGGCTATTTCGGCGGCGTGTTCCGCGCGACCGAAGGGCTGCAGCGAAAGTACGGAGAGCATCGCGTGCTCGATACACCGATCGCGGAGGGCGGCATCATCGCGGCGGCCATCGGCATGGCGGTGAACGGCTTGCGTCCGGTCGCCGAGATCCAATTCGCCGACTACATCTATCCGGGCTTCGATCAGATCGTGAGCGAGCTCGCCCGGCTGCGCTACCGCAGCGCCGGAGAGTTCTTCGCGCCGGTGACCATCCGCACGCCCTGCGGCGGCGGCATTCGCGGCGGACAGACGCATTCGCAAAGTCCGGAGGGAATATTCACGCATGTGAGCGGCATCAAGGTCGTCATGCCCTCGAATCCCTACGACGCGAAGGGTCTTCTCATCACCGCCATCGAGGACGATGATCCGGTGGTCTTCTTCGAGCCCAAGCGCTTGTACAACGGCCCCTTCGACGGCGATCCGCACAAGCCGGCCGTGCCCTGGAGCACGCATCCGAAGGGACAGGTGCCGGATGGACACTACACGGTACCGCTCGGCGTCGCCGACGTGGTGCGGCCCGGCTCGCAGCTCAGCATCATCACCTACGGCACCATGGTTTACGTCGCGGCGGCTGCGGCGGCGGCGTTGGGAGTCGATGCCGAAATCATCGACCTGCGCTCACTCGTGCCGCTCGACGTCGACACCCTCGTGCGCTCGGTCAAAAAGACCGGGCGCTGCGTGGTCGCCCACGAGGCCACGCGGTTCTCCGGGTTTGGCGCCGAAGTGGCGTCGGTGGTTCAGGAGGAGTGTTTCTGGCATCTGGAGGCACCCATCCAGCGGGTCGCCGGCTGGGACACGCCGTATCCGCATGCCTTCGAATGGGAATATTTTCCGGGCCAAGCCCGAGTGAGCACGGCCATCCGGGCCGTCATGGAGCCGGCATGAGCCAGTACATCTTCAAGATGCCGGATCTCGGGGAAGGCACCGTCGAGGCCGAGATCGTCGCCTGGCACACCGCGCCGGGCGCCGCGGTGACCGAGGATGAGATCATCGTCGAAGTGATGACCGACAAAGCCGCGGTCGAAGTGCCAGCCCCCGTCAGCGGCCGAGTCGTCTCCATCACCGGAGCGCCGGGCGACAAAGTTGCAGTCGGCTCTCCGCTGATCGTATTCGAGGTGACCCCTGGGGCGAGCGCGCCGAGCCCCGCAGCGGCGGACTCGACTCCCACTGCGAGCCCGAGCGCGCCCGCGAAAGCGCGAGTCGCCGAGGAGCGCGCGGCGCCGGCGCGTCCCGCGGCCGGCGGCTCGGGTCGGATCATGACCTCGCCCGCCAACCGGCGGCGCGCGCATGAGGCCGGCATCGATCTGGCGACCATTGCCGGCTCGGGTCCGGGCGGGCGCATCGTACGCGACGATCTGCTCACCGTGAGTCGCTCGGACGGCGCCACCCAGGCCGCCGGTACGGCCCGGGCCGAGCCCGCCGCCACGGATGCCGGGGAAATCACCGAGATCAAGGTGATCGGTGTGCGCCGTCTCATCGCCGAGCGGATGAGCGAGGCGAAGCGCACCATTCCGCACTTCGCCTACGTGGAGGAGGTGGATGTCACCGAGCTCGAGGGGCTTCGCCAGCACCTAAATTCGAAGCTCGCGAAGGGTGTCCCCACCTTCACCTATCTGCCGCTCGTCATGCTCGCGTTGGTGCGCACGCTCGAGTCGCATCCGCAGTGCAACGTGCTGTACGACGCCGCACGCGGGGTCCTCGTCCGGCACCGGGCCGTGCACGTGGGCGTCGCCACCCAGACACCCGACGGGTTGAAGGTCCCGGTGGTGCGCAATGCGCAGGCCTTGGGACTCGCCGAGCTCGCCGCCGAGACGCGCCGGGTGACCGAGCGGGCCCGCGAGAACAAGGCGACGCGCGAAGAGCTCACCGGCTCGACCATCACCGTAACGAGCCTGGGCAAGCTCGGCGGCATCGCCTCGACCCCCATCATCAACGCCCCCGAGGTCGCCATCATCGGCCTCAACAAGGCGGTCGAACGCCCCGTCGTGCATCAAGGCGCGGTGGCCGTGCGCCGAATCATGAACTTGTCGTCCTCATTCGATCACCGATTCGTGGACGGTTATGATGCAGCAGCCATGATTCAAGCGTTGAAGGAGCTCCTCGAGCATCCCGCGATGATTTTCATTCCGAAGGTGAACTCCCCATGACAGCACAAGCGAAGGCCTCCGCGCCGCCGGCGGCACACAGACCCGCATTCGGCACGGTACTTGCCACTCACATGTCCGCCGCGACCTATCGCGACGGGCGCTGGAGCGAGGCGGAGCTCAAGCCGGTCGCGGCGATCGAGCTGTCGCCCGCCGCGCACGTGCTGCACTATGCGAGCACCTGCTTCGAGGGCTTCAAGGCATTTCGGCATGCGGATGGCTCCGTGCACACCTTCCGCATGGACCGCCACATCGAGCGCATGCGCCAGAGCGCGCGGCAGCTGGTGCTCCCCGAGCCGAATGCCGTCCAGCTCGCCGCCATGGTGCGATCGGTCATCGCCCGATGCCGCGACGAGGTGCCCGAGGCGCCGGGTGCGCTGTATTTGCGCCCGATCTTGTTCGGCACGACGGCGAACATCGGAGCGGCGGCGACGCCTGCGACCGAGGCGCTGCTGTTGGTGCTCGCAAGTCCGGTGTGGGATTACTTCGCGGGCGGCATGAAGCCGCTGCGCATTCTGGTGGACGACGAGAACACGCGATCCGCCGCGCAGATGGGCATGGTGAAGACGGGAGGCAACTACGCCGCGGCGCTCGGCCCCACGTTGCGCGCGCGCGCGCAGTTTCAAGTGGATCAAGTGCTGTTCTGCCCGCGCGGCGAGGTGCAGGAAACCGGGGCGGCCAATTTCTTGTTGATCCGCGATGGCGAGATCCTGACGCGCGGCCTCGACAGCACGTTTCTTCACGGTGTGACGCGCGATTCGCTCCTCACGATCGCGCGCGATCGAGGATTCAAGGTCTCCGAGCGCGTATTCAACGTCGAGGAGATGCTCGACTGGGTCAAGTCCGGGGAAGCCGCGTTGTCGGGCACGGCCGCGGTGCTCGCCGGTGTCGGCACGCTGATTTACCGTGGAAGCGAGCACCGGGTGGCCGGCGGCGACGTGGGTGCCCGCACGCGCGATCTTCGCAGCCAGCTGCTTGCCATTCAGCAGGGAGAGGCGCCGGACCGGCACGGGTGGCTCGCTCCCGCGTAGAGCGCGGCTCAGTACTCGTCGTGATCCTCGTCGTCGTCCTCGTCTAGATCGTCGTCCTCGTCCTCGTCCTCATCGTCGTCCCAATCGTCGTCCTCATCCTCCTCGTCCTCGGCATCCTTTTCGGCTTTCGAGCCCGACCAGCCTTCGGGCTCCTCGCTCAGCTCGAGGTCGAGCTCCGCCCAGCCGTCGACGTCCAATTCCTCGATGTCGCCGTCCAGATGCTGGATTTCCACGATCTCGCGATCCTCGTCCACCCGCAGAACTTGGAACGTCTCGTCGTTTTCCAGGTCCTCGTACCATTGCCCGACGGTCGGTTCGTATTCTCTGCCCACGGAAGGTCCCTTTGCTCGAGTGCTGCGCTGATCGGTAGGAGCGAATATTAGGGGAGGCCGCTCCGCTAAGTAAATGGCAATATTGCGTTACTCATGAATACCGCGGACCGCAAATTAAGCGCTCGGCGCTTGACCGATGCCAAGCGCGTGGTGGTCAAAGTCGGCTCCGCGTTGCTGGTCGATGCCGATAAAGGACGGCTCAACCGCGCGTGGCTCGAGACCTTTGCGGCCGACATCGCCGCCATGCGCAAGCGCCGTCAAGAAGTCATCCTCGTCTCATCCGGCGCCATCGCGCTCGGCCGCCGCCATCTCGGCGTGGGCGCGGGCAAGCTAAAACTCGAGGAGAGTCAGGCGGCTGCGGCGGTCGGTCAGATACGCCTGGCGCATGCCTACAAGGAGATCCTGGAAGCGCGCGAAATCACGGTGGCGCAGATTCTTCTCACCCTCGGCGACACCGAGCAACGCCGGCGCTATCTCAATGCCCGCGGGACCTTGGAGACGCTGCTCTCCTTCGGTGCGGTGCCGGTCATCAACGAGAACGATACGGTCGCCACCGCCGAGATTCGCTATGGCGACAACGATCGGCTGGCGGCGCGCGTCGCGCAAATGACCGGTGCGGACTGCTTGGTGCTCCTGTCGGATATCGACGGTTTGTATACGGCGAACCCCGGCGAGGATCCGGACGCGGCATTCATCTCTCGAGTGCTCGACATCACCCCCGCCATCGAGGCCATGGCGGGCGGCTCGGGGAGCGAATTCGGAACGGGCGGCATGCAGACCAAGATCGCCGCCGCGAAGATCGCGGTGGGTGCGGGTTGCCATATGTGCATCGCCAAGGGAGCGGACCCCCATCCCTTGAAGCGCATCGAGGATGGCGCGCGCTGCACCTGGTTCGTGCCCTCCTCGACGCCCTCGGCCGCACGCAAGCAATGGATCGCCGGAACCTTGCGGCCCGCGGGCGCGATTACGGTGGACGACGGTGCGGTGCGTGCGCTCATGCAGGGCAAGAGCTTGCTCCCGGCCGGCGTGACGCGCGCGGTGGGCCGCTTCGACCGGGGCGATACCGTGAGCATCGTCGGGCCGGACGGACTCGAAGTCGCACGCGGCATATGTGCCTATTCCGACGCCGACACGGCGCGCATTCTCGGCCGCAAATCCGCCGAGATCGAGAAACTGCTCGGATTTCGCGGCCGCGACGAGATCGTGCATCGCGACGATCTGGTGCTGTTGAGAGCGGTGCCATGATCATCGGAATCATGGATGCGATCGGTCGCGGCGCACGCGCCGCCGCCGGTGTGCTCGAGCTCGCCGGCAGCGATCAGAAAAATCGCGCCTTGCGCGCCGCCGCGGCCGCGTTGCGCGCCCGCCGTCACAAGATACTGGCGGCGAATGCACGCGACGTGCAGGAGGCGCGGGAGGAGGGCGCGAGTGCGCCGCTCCTCGACCGCCTGCGACTCGACGAGCAGCGCGTCGAATCCATGGCGCGCGCGCTCGAGGCCATCGCCGATCTTCCCGACCCCGTCGGGACGGTGCTGGCGGAGTGGACCCGCCCGAACGGTATGCGCATCCAGCGCCGGCGGGTACCGCTCGGCGTGATCGGCATCATTTACGAGAGCCGACCGAACGTGACGGCCGATGCCGGGGCGCTATGTCTCAAGTCCGGCAATGCGGTGATCCTGCGCGGCGGCTCCGAGAGCTCGCGCTCGAATGCCGCCGTCCACGCGTGCCTGGGTGAGGGGCTGCAGGTGGCCGGTTTGCCGAGCGCCTGCATCCAGCTCGTGCCGACCACGGATCGCGCGGCGGTCGGCTACATGCTCGCCGAGATGGCGCGCTACATCGACGTCATCGTGCCGCGCGGCGGCAAGCAGCTCATCGAGCGGGTGCGGCGCGAAGCGCGAGTGCCGGTGATCGGTCATCTGGAGGGCCTGTGCCACGTGTTCGTCGAGCGCGCCGCCGACCTCGCCATGGCGCAGGCGATCGTGGTCAACTCCAAGATGCGCCGCACCGGTGTCTGCGGCGCGGCCGAGACGCTGCTGGTCGATCGAGGCTGTGCGCCCACCCACCTGCGCCCGCTGGTCGCGGCGTTGCTCGCCGCCGGGTGCACGGTGCGCGGCGATGAGCCGACCCGGCAGGCGGACGAGCGCGTCACGCCCGCCACCGAGGAGGACTGGTCCACGGAGTATCTCGATGCCGTCATCGCCGTTCGCGTGGTCGACGGCTTGGAGGCGGCGATCGAGCACATCCGCCGTTACGGCTCGCACCACACGGACTGCATCGTCACCGCGGACCCCGCGGCGGCCGAGCGGTTCCTCGCCGAGGTGGACAGCGCTATCGTGCTGCACAATGCATCGACCCAGTTCGCGGACGGTGGAGAGTTCGGCATGGGCGCCGAGATCGGCATCAGCACCGACAAGTTCCACGCGCGCGGTCCCGTGGGCGTCGAACAGCTGACGAGCTACAAATACGTGGTCCGGGGCAGCGGACAGCTGCGTCCTTGACTCACTCGAGCGCCGCGATGGATCCGAGCCAGCGCCGCACAGCGGCCGGATTGTCGAAACGCCACTGGCCTTGCACGCGATGTCCGACGGCGATCGAGATGCCGCCCAAGCGCTCGACGGCGCGAAAGCCCGCTTGGTCGGTAAGGTCATCGCCGACGAACACCGGCGTGCGCGCTCAGAAACGGCGCCTCCTGCATGAATTCCTCGATGGCGGTCGCCTTGGTGAAACCCAAGGGCTTGATCTCGAGCACCATCTTGCCTTCCTGCACATGATAGCCGGGCGCCAGGGCGCGAGCCGCTGCCGCCACGGCTTGCCGCGCGCTCGTCTCGAATTCCGGTGCCAGACGAAAATGCACGGCAAGGGCCCTGCCTTTGTCTTCGAGCAGCGTTCCGGGGTGCGCTTCGACGAACAGCGCGAGGCTCGCTCGCGCGCCCGCGAGCGCCGTATCGCGATAGCTTTGCCCGCGCCGCTCGCCCGTCGCCAGACGGCGCTCGACACCATGCAGCCCGGCAGCCGGAAATACGAGGGGATGCGAAGAGCGCATCCAAGACCTCGATGCTTCGGCCGCTCACCAGCGCGAGCGCGCCATCCAGGCGCCGCGAGACCTCGGTCGAGCAACTGCTTGAGCGCATCACCCACGACGACGGAGGCGGCGTCTCCTCGAGCTCGATCAAGGTCCCATCGACGTCGAGAAACAGACACCAGTCGCGCGAGGGGGCAGGGGCTCTCGGGTGCATTCGAGCGAACCATAGCCCATGGCCCGAACCTGCGCCAACTTTCGCCGCGCATGTAATTATTACACCCCGCGGGCACCTGAATCGAGAAGATAGTATAAGATGACGCATTGCAGACTGAGGCAGCCGAATTTCGGTATTTTGCTGAAGGCCGAGCTCCCCCGAATAAAGACGGCTTCTTCCGGAGGCGCGTTGTTTCGCTCCGTCATATTGCGTTTCGTGCTGCCGCTGGCGCTGGCCTCGTGCGTGGTCGCGTACGTCGGGCCTCCCGTATATTCAAAAACTGCTGGCTGAATGGTTCAGCGCCGACGTCGAGGCGCGCGCCCAGCTCGTCATGCACACGGTAGAAGCGCCGATGGCCGAGTTCGTCGCCCAGGGGAACGATGCGAGGCTGCGCAGCTATCTCGCGCGCATGACGGCGGATGAGCGCTTGCTCGCCGTGCTGATATGCCGGCCCGACGGCGGCACCATTGCACGCAGCGAGCGCGCGCCGCACGCCATCACCTGCGAGCAGGATGGCAAGGCGACGCCGTTCTCCGCGGGCATCGTGCAGCTTGCCCTCCGGCTCGCTCGAGATTTCGCGCTTCGACTACGATGCGGCGACGCCGACTCCGTATCGGGTGCTGATGCTCTCGGACTTGAGCTTCGTCGATCGGCGCCAGCGCACGGCACGGGACTTCGTGCTGGTATTTCTCGGCATCGCCGTGCTGCTGCTCGCGCTTGCTGGTCGTGCTGGTCGCGTGGCTCCAGCTGCGGCGACTGGTCAACGTGCTCATCGGCGACATCCGCGGCAAGCGCTTCCTCGACAACGCCCGCTCGCCGCGCGCCTCGCTTCCGATCCTGTCCCAGGTTCGCCAGGTGCTGGCGGAGGCCGAGGAGAAGCAGCGGTTGGAGATCGACTTTCGCGAGAACTGGACGCCGCAGGCGCTGCGCCAGGTGGTTCGCGATCATCTGCATTCCGCCGCAAGTGATCATCGTCTCGAACCGGGAGCCGTACATCCACAACTACAATGCGGACCATCGCCCCGTCGTGCAAGTCCCGGCGAGCGGCATGGTCACGGCACTCGAGCCCATCATGCGCGCCTGCTCCGGGACCTGGGTGGCGCACGGTGCGGGCTCGGCGGATCGCGATACCGTGGATCGGTTCGATCACCTGGGCGTGCCGCCCGACAAGCCGACCTACACGCTGCGCCGGGTGTGGCTCAGCGAGGAGCAGGAGAAGGGCTACTACTACGGCTTCTCGAACGAGGGGCTCTGGCCGCTGTGCCACCTCGCGTATGTTCGCCCGGCGTTTCGCCCGAGCGACTGGCGCGCCTACGAGGAGGTGAATGCCAAGTTCGCCGAGGTCGTCGCGGCCGAATCGAACACCGACAGCCCCGTGGTGCTCATTCAGGACTTTCACTTCGCCCTCTTGCCGAAGCTCATTCGCGAGAAAATTCCCAAGGCGACCATCGCCCTCTTCTGGCACATTCCGTGGCCGAATGCGGAGACCTTCGGCGTATGTCCGTGGAAGCGTGAAATGCTGCTGCACATGCTGTCGGCGGACATCCTGGGATTTCACACGCGCTATCACTGCCAGAATTTCCTCGACACGGTCGATCGGTTTCTCGAGTGCCAGATCGATCATGAGCACATGACGGTGACGCTCAAAGGCCGGGTGTGCCGCGTCGCCGCCTACCCCATCTCGATCGAATGGCCGCCCCGCTGGCTCGCGGATCTGCCGGATGTGAGCGCGTGCCGGGCCGCGGTGCGCGCGCGCTATCATCTCGGCCCCGACGTCGTCATCGGCTTGGGCGTCGAGCGCTGGGACTTCACCAAGGGGATTCTCGAGCGCTTCCAGGCGCTCGAGGCGTTGCTCGAGAGAAATCCGCGACATCGCGGACGCGTGACGTTGCTGCAGATCGCATCGCCCTCGCGCACCCAGCTGCCCGCCTATCGGAACCTGCAGGAACAGACCCACCGGGAGGTCGAGCGGATCAACGCCAAGTTCGGCGAGGGAGACTGGCGCCCGATCGTGCTGATCGGCGAGCATCAGGAGCCGCGCAGCGTGTTCGAACTGTACCGTGCGGCCGACTTCTGCCTCGTCAATAGCCTGCACGACGGCATGAATCTGGTCGCCAAGGAGTTCGTCGCCTCGCGCGAGGATGAGGATGGCGTGCTCATCTTGTCGACATTCGCGGGCGCCTCGCGGGAGTTGACCGAGGCGGTGCTGATCAACCCATTCGACGTCAACGAAACCGCCGAGGCGATGGAGATCGCGATGCGTATGGGCCGCGACGAGCGGCGCGACCGCATGAGCCTGTTGCGCCGAACCGTCAAGGAAAACAATGTGTATCGCTGGGCGGGCCGCATGCTCATGGATGCCGCCCGTATCCGCCAGCGGCAGAGCTTGCCCTCGGTGAGGGCGCGCTTCAGGGCCGCGGCGAGCTAGGCCTTCGCGCGCCGGAGCTTTGAGAACTCGGAGTATTCCCAGGATCGCAGCGCCAGAATCGCCGAGCAGCTATGCCGCTGCTCGAGCGGCAGGCGCGCGTCGTGATGGGCGAGTTGCTCGTATTCCGCCGCGACGTGCCGGATCGAGGCCTGGAGCCGCAGCACCGAGGCGGACGACAGCAATCCGCCGACGAATCTAAATTCATCGCCCTGAGCGTCGAAGCGGGCATTGAAGAACTCGGGGATCACGCGGCGCAGGAAGTACTCCTGCACGGCACCGTCCTTGCGCCAGCTGAAGTTGCGCGCCGTGAGTTTTCGCATCCGCTTCGGCGGCTGGAAATCGACGATCCGCAGCGCGTCCAGTTTCAGCAGGATATTGACGAGCTGGTTATCATCGAGCTGGAACGTGGACACGATCTCGTCGAACTTCCAGTCGTTGACGATCAAGTAAGTCACCACCAGGGCACGTGGATTGCCGACCAGCGCCTGTTCCTGCTGCTCGCTCAGCTCGGTGAGCGCGTCGCGCTCGGTGGGCTGAACGAGCTCGGCAAGGCTGACGCCCAGTGCATCGCAAATGCGATCGAGCCGCTGTATGGAGAAGTTACCGCGCGCGAGATCGCGCTTCACCGTGGGTTCGCTGACGCCGAGACGCTCGGCCAACTTGCGGTAGGAGAGCCCTTGAGCCTTCAACCGAGTCTTGATTGCCCTCACCAGGATGGCTGCGCCACTCATGCGGTCTCCCCGACATTAAGTATCAAATTCCGGTACCGACGGAATCACGGAGTATACCCGCTGCACGAGTCTTGGCCGTTCAGAGCGCGGCCGCCTAGGATCGCCGGGCGTTTCAAACTCATGGAGTGGAGTCATGAACAGGCGGCGAATGCTGGGGCTCGTGCTCTTCGCGGCGATCGGTGCGGGGTGCACCCTGTCGCATCGCACGGAGACGCACAATGCGTCGAGCTTGGTGAGCTTTTTGTACCCGAACGGCAATACACCGCCGCTGCAGAATGCGATTCCGGAGCTGCGCGTGCCGCTGCGCGTCGGCCTCGCGTTCCTGCCGTCACAGTCCTTTGCGGGCGATGCGGCGCTCGATGCGCCTCACCGGCAAGAGCTGCTCGAACAGATCCGGCGCAGGTTCCTGGATCGCAAGTTCGTGAGCGAGATCGTGATCATCCCCGATTATTACCTGACCACCGGCAAGGGATTCGAGGGCCTGGCGGGAGTTCAGAGGCTGTACAACGTCGATCTGGTGGCGCTCGTCTCCTATGACCAGGTGATTTACAGGGAGGACAACAAATACGCCCTCGGCTATTGGACGATCGTGGGTGCCTACGTGGTGAAGGGCACGGTCAACGACACGATCACGCTCGTCGATCTGGCGGTCGTCGATCCACAGACGCGCTCGCTCGTGCTCAGGGCCGGCGGCACCGACACCCACCATCAAAATTCGACCTGGGTGGACATGCCGCGCAATGTCCGGATGGGCAGCTCAGAGGGCTTCGATGCCGCAACGAGCCGGATGATCGGCAATTTCGACGCCGCGCTCAGCGCGTTCGAGACGGACGTGCATCAAGGCAGGGCCAACGTGCACGTGACGCGCCGGGCATCCAGCGCAGCGGCTCAGGCGGCGGGGGCGCGATCGCGATCGGGGATATCGCCGCGCTTTCGGCCTTTCTGCTGCTATCGATGCTCAAGCAGAAGCGAAAGACCTCAGCCGCTCGGCCGCGGCCGCCAGCGTCTCATCCTTTTTTGCGATACACAGGCGTAACAGCGTCATGGGCGGCGGCTCCGCATAGAAGGGCGAGAGCGGAATGCTCGCGACTTTGGCCTCGCGGATCAGGCGATCCGAGAATTCCAAGTCGCTCGCGCGGCTGAGCGCGCGATAGTCCACCAGCAGAAAGTACGTTCCTGCCGAGCGCAGCACTTCGAAACCCGAATCCTTCAATAGATCCGCGAGAAGGTCGCGCTTGCGCTGAAAAAAGGCCGATAGTCCGTCCCACACGTCGGGACAGCGGGCGATATACCGGGCAATCGCATGTTGGAGCGGCGCCGCGATGCTGAACGTGTTGAATTGATGCACTTTGCGCAGCTCGCGGGTGAGCGAGGGCGGGGCAACGCAATAGCCCGTGCGCCAGCCGGTCGCGTGCAGCGCCTTGCCGAAGGAGAATACGGCGAAGCTGCGCTCGCGCAGCTCCGGGTGTGCGAGCACCGAGGCGTGCCGGCGCCCATCGAACACGACGTTCTCATAGACCTCGTCGGCCAGGATGCTGATGGGACGGTCGCGCACCAGTGCCGCGAGCGCCTCGAGGTCCGCGCGGCCCGCGACCGTGCAGCTCGGATTTTGTGGACTGTTGATGATGATGAGGCGGGTGCGCGGTGAGAGACTCCGCCTTACTCGATCCCAATCGAACTCGAAGCGCGGCGGCTCGAGCGGAACGCGAATGCACCGGCCGCCCGCGAGGCGCACCGCCGGCTCATACGCGTCGTACGCCGGATCGAAGATCAATGCCTCATCCCCCGGACCGATGACGGCCTGGATGGCATCGTACAGCGCCTCGGTGGCGCCGCAGGTCACGGTGATTTCGCTGAGCGGATCGACGCCGATGCCGTAGCTCGTCTGCAGCTTTGCCGCGATCTCCTCGCGCAGCGGAATGACCCCCTCCATCGGGGCGTACTGGTTGTGGCCCTCCGCGACGGCCTCGACGAGCGCCTGGGCAAGGCGCGGATCCACCGGATAGTCCGGGAACCCTTGGCCGGTATTGATGGCGCCTTCCTCGATCGCCCGGCGCGACATGACCGTGAAGATGGTGGTGCCGACATCGGGCAATTTGCTGTCGAAACGCATGCTAGTGCTTCAAGCTCGTAAGGCCGCCCGCGAGTGAGCGGGCGCGCAAGCCCTTCCTGCGCAATTCGCGTGCGGCGGCGAGGCTGCGCTTTCCCGAGGCGCAGATCAGCAGGTACTCGGGTTCGTGCGCGAGCGCCTGCGAATCGGCGAGGAGCGATGCCATCGGCACATGGCGGGCCGTCGTGGGCCGGGCCGCGAACTCCTCCGCGGTACGCACGTCGATGAGCTCATAAGAGCGGCCGGCCTCCTCGAGCGAATCGATCGCGATCTCGATGTCCGCATCGTCGCGGACCAGCTCCCGCACCAGCGCGCAGTGGGGCGCGGCGCATTCCGGTCGGCGGGGCGCTTTGAGCTTCATGCTGCTGAAGCTCGTGAAGTCCATGAGGAGGAGCTCGCCCTCGAGCTGCCCCTGCATCGCCAGCAGGATCTTCAAGGTCAAGAGCGCCTGCAGGGCACCGAAGGTGCCCGGTACCGGACCGAGCACGCCCGCCTCGGCGCAGTTGCCGACGACGCCGTCGGCCGTTGCGTCGGGCCACAGGCAGCGCAGACAGGCATGGGATGGAGCGGGCTTGTAGACCTGAAGCTGGCCCTCGTATTGATAGACGCTTGCGAACACCGCAGGCCGCGCGGCGAGCACGGCGGCGTCGTTGATGAGGAATTTGGTGCGGAAATTGTCGGTGCAATCGACCACAATGTCGTGCGCCCGCACGAGCGAGAGCGCGTTGCCGGTGTCGAAGCGCTCCGCATGCGTCTCGACACGAACGGCGGGGTTCAATCTCGCCACGGCCGCGGCGGCGAGCGCGGCCTTGCGCTCGCCCACCTGCGCGAGCTCGTAGATCGGCTGACGATGCAGATTGCTCGCCTGCAGAATGTCGGCCTCCACCAGGCCGAGATGCCCCACGCCCGCGCCCGCGAGGTATTGAAGTACCGGGCTTCCCAAGCCGCCGGCGCCGACGATGAGCACGCGACTCCGGGCCAAGGTCGCCTGGCCGGCCGTGCCCACCTCTTTCAGTAGCGTTTGCCTGGAGTAATCAGGCTGCATTCGGCTCATGGCCGGGCGTCGTGGCGGACTCGTGACGATGCGCCGGCTCATGCGGTGCGGCGGCGCACCGCTCGCAATTCACCCAGCCGGAGTCGCCACCGCGGTAATGCTCCTTTTTCCAGATCGGCACCCGATGCTTGACCTCATCGATGATGAAGCGGCACGCATCGAACGCCTCGCCGCGGTGGGTCGCGCTTACGCCGACCCACACGGCCATGTCGGTGAGCCCGAGGGCCCCGACGCGATGGATGCAGAGGGCGTGCCGGATGGGAAACCGCGCGGCGGCCTCCGCGAGAATACGCTCACCCTCCGTCACCGCGAGGGCTTGAAACGCCTCGTACTCGAGCGCGGTGACTTCCCGCCCCTCGTTGAAATCGCGCACCCAGCCCTCGAACGTGACGAAGCCGCCGGCGCCGGGATCGAGCAGCTCGCGGCGTGCGGCCGCGGTATCGATGGGCTCCACTGCAAAGCGAAAGCCCATCAGCCGCCCGCCACGGGGGGTATGAACACCACCGCATCGCCCGCAGCGAGCCTGCGCGACCATGAGGCGAACTCGCTGTTGACCGCCACTTTCAACTGCTCCTGAGAGAGCGTGAACCCGTACCGGGCGCTGAGCTCCGTGTAGAGGTCGGCAGGCGTGGCGGCGGCGGTCTCGACCGTTTCGTCGGAGCGACCCGCTTGCTCGCGCATCAAGGCGTAGTACTGGATTTTGAGCTGCATGGAGCTTAAGACTCAGGCCCCGAACGACCGCACGGCGTCGCGATACTCGTCGGGCGTGTTGACATTGTCGAGCGCGCGCCGGTCGATGGGCTCGAGGATCCGGGCGGCGTGACGCATCAGGAACTTGCGCGGGCACTTTCCGCCTTCCGCCTGGTAGACGTCGAGCTCGGCGGCGGATCTCGGCTCCCAAATCGCGCACAGCGGTTCGGGCAAGCCATCGTGGGCGCTTCGAAACACCGTCGCGCTGGCTTCCGGGTCGCGCTCGTCGATGAGCTGCCTGAGAGCCGCATCGCTCAAAAACGGCAGATCGCAGGCGAGCACCAGCCAGGCCATGTCCGGGTGCGCCGCGAGCGCCGACCGAATACCGACGATGGGTCCTTCACCCGGCACCGAGTCGATGATCAGCGAATGGCGCGCGCGATGAGGATCGGCCGCCTGCGCCGCGCGCACGGACACGAACACCCGGGGTAGATGCCGGGCCGCGAGCTCGTAGACACGCTCGAGCTGGCTCTTGCCGCCGTACTCGAGGGCCGCCTTGTCACGCTTCATGCGCGAGCTCGAGCCGCCCGCGAGCACAAGACCGTATACGGGTGCCGCCGCGACGCTCATGACCCGCCCTTTGGAGCGGCATCCTTGTGCACGCTCTTGCCGCCGTGCTTTTCCAGCAGCCGCAGGTCGGCGATCACGATATCGTGCGACAGCGCCTTGCACATGTCGTACACGGTGAGCGCTGCGACGCTCGCGCCGGTCAGGGCCTCCATCTCGACACCGGTCTTGTGGTGTACCGACACCGTGCAGCGAACTACCGCATCGTTCCCCTCGAGCTCAATGGCGATGAGACAGCTCTCGATCCCCAAGGGATGGCAGAAAGGGATCAGCTCGTGGGTGCGCTTCGCGCCCATGACGCCGGCGACGATGGCGGTATCGAAAATCGGGCCCTTGCTCGAGCGCAAGCCGCTTTCCTTGAGGGCCGCGACCACCGAGGCCGGAAACCGCACGCGCGCTTCGGCCACCGCGGTGCGTTTGGTCGCGGTCTTGTCGCTCACGTCGACCATGGTCGGGCGGCGATCGGCATCCAAGTGGGTGAAGCTCATGATCCTAGCCGCCGATGTAATACATCTCTATCTTCTTCTCGCCCGTCTGCGCCGTGCCGTTCGCCGCTTCGCGCAATTCGCTGTAGCGATCGGTGCGCGCGCGCCAGGTGCCGCGGATGATCTGAAGGAGGTCGGCATCCGTGGCTCCCGCCCGCAGCGCTTCGCGCAGATCGAGCCCATGCGTGGCAAAAAGACAGGTGTAGAACTTGCCCTCGGATGACAGGCGCGCCCGCGAGCAATCGCCGCAGAACGGTTGCGATACCGACGAGATGAAGCCGATCTCGCCGGTGCCGTCGGCGAAGCGCCAGCGCTTCGCGACCTCGCCTCGATAGTTCTCGGAGATGGGGTGAATCGGCCAGCGCGCACCGATGCGTTCGACGAGCTCGCGGGAGGGAACCACCATGTCCGGGCGCCAGGCGTTGCGATTGCCGACATCCATGAATTCAATGAAGCGCACGATCACCGGCTTGCCCCGGAAATGATCGACGAGCTCGAGCACCGTATGATCGTTCACGCCGCGCTCGACGACCGTGTTCACCTTGACGGGAGCGAGACCCGCGGCGAGCGCGGCGTCGATGCCCTTCAAGACCTGATCGAGCGCTGCGAATCCGCCGCTCATGCGTTTGAAGATCTCCGGATCCAGCGTATCCAAGCTCACGGTCACGCGCTTCAATCCGTTCGCATGGAGATCGACCGCATGCTGAGCGAGAAGCACACCATTCGTGGTGAGGGCGATGTCCTCGATTTCCGGAATGCTCGACAGATCGCCGACCAGATCCGACAGATTCGCGCGCAGCAGCGGCTCTCCGCCGGTGAGACGCAGTTTGCGCACGCCAAGACCCGCGAACAGCCGAGCCAGCCGCACAATCTCGTCGAAGGACAGCCGCTCCTGAGACTGCAGGAACCGGTAGTGCTCATGGAACTGATCTTTCGGCATGCAATAGGGGCAGCGAAAGTTGCAGCGGTCCATCACCGAGATGCGCAGATCGTGCAGCGGCCGGCCGCGCCGGTCGACCGGATTATTGACGCCCTGGATGTCGTGAACGTTGGTTTCCGCCATGGTCCTGTGGGTCACCACCGATACATGCTGGTGACGAATCCTTTGGGATACGTATTGGGGCCCGGGGGCAATTCGACGAAGCCGTCGGTGCCGGCCAGGCTCAAGAAATCGCCCGAGCCGTTCGGCGGCCGCGGCTCCGCCCACGGGCGGCCCCACTCATCGTACTCAATGGTGACGGGCAGGAAGTAAGTCAAGGTGTGCTGGAACGTCACGGGCGAGCCGAGCGCGAGACGCTCCGGTCCGCTGCGCCGGGTGCCCATGGCCTCCGCAATCGCCGGGATGACATAGCGGCTGAGACAGACCAAGGTGGAGACGGGGTTGCCCGGCAACCCGAACACCGCCTGGCCGTGAGGGCCGATCCCGAACCACATCGGCTTGCCCGGCCGCTGGGCGATGTTGTGAAAAACCTCCTCGACGCCGAGCTGCATCAGCACTTTGGGCACCAGATCGAACTTGCCCATCGAAACGCCGCCGCTCAGGATGAGGACTTCGTGCGTGGTCAGATGCAGCGACAGACGCTCGTGCAGCATCGCCGCATCGTCGAGGACGTGATCGTCGCCCACCCGCGCAAAGCCTCGCCGCCGCAACGTCGCCGCCACCGCATAGGCATTCGAGCGGCGCACCTGAAAATCCGCGATCGGATCGCCGGGCTCGATCAGCTCATCGCCCGTCGATACGATCATGAGGGCGGGCTGACTGCTCACGCGCACGCGTGCCATGCCGGCCGAGGCGGCGACCGCGATTTCAGGGGCCCTCAACAACGTCCCGCTCTCGAGAAGCAGCGCGCCTTGCCGGCCGTCGCTGCCGCGGCGGTGAACATTGTGATAGGGCCTCGCCACGACCGAGGCGTTGAGCGAGGCGAAGCCGCCGGCGAGCTCATACTGCTCCACCGGAACGACGCAGTCGCTCGCGAGCGGCAGCACGGCGCCCGTCATCACTTCGATCGCCTCATCCGGTGCCAGCGTCAACGCGGGTGACCCGGCCGGTTGAGTCCCCTGGATGCGAAAACGCCGCACGCCCCGGCGCAACGCCTCGCTGTCGACCGCGATCCCGTCCATGCTCACGCGATCGAACGGCGGCTGGTCGCGTTCGGCATAGATGTTTTCCCGCAAAGTGCCGCCGACGCACTGCCCGAGCGGCAGCGATTCGATCGGCAGACACGTCAGCCGAGAGTTGATTGCCTCTTCGGCCAGCCGCGGGGTGATGAGCGTACTAGCCTGCATAGTCTTTCAGCGCGGCGTAACACGACCGCCCGCGCTTACGATGCGTTCTTGGCCTTCCAGATCCTTAACTGCTCGTTGAATCGAGTCGCCACCGACTGGAGCTCGTCGACCGCGGCGTTGTTCTTTTGATCCAACAGCTTCTCCTGCGCATCGGCCTTCGCCTTGTCGTCTTTGGACATCTTCGAGTCCTTCGGGAGGGCCTGGATCTCGAGCTTGATGCAGTCGAGGTATGCGTTCATTTCGTTGTTGTAGCGGCTGACGTCGTTCTTTGCCGCGATCATCTCGTCTTTCGACGCCGTGGCTCCGTCCGGAATCTTGTCGGGAGCGCGCGGATAGGTGCAGTCCGCCTGTGCGGTAGCGGCCAGCCCTAATGCGAAAACCAGTGTAAGCGGTATCCAAGCCTTCATCGGGAACCCTCTGCTTATCTATGTGAGTTGTGTTTAATCCAACAACGATCTTACGACCTTGGCCCCCCCGGCCGCCAGCGGCGGCGCGTAAGAGTGTAAGTCGTTGATTATTATATTATTTGAGCTTCGACAACGGGATAAGTTCCTCGCGGACTCGGGGCGCCGGTCGCCGGCAGAGTACCGCCAGAGACTTCGCGAGCCCTCGGGAGCGGGATTTCGCTACACTTGCGCCCCCAATGCGCCCGTAGCTCAGCTGGATAGAGCACCTGGCTTCGAACCAGGTGGTCGGCGGTTCGAATCCGTCCGGGCGCGCTTTGAATCAGATACTTGCGGCTGGTGATTTCTACAGCTTGTGCTATTGAATGGCAGTTGTGCTATTCAAGCATCGATATGAACGCCGCGCCGCCCCCTGCGGAAGCAGACCCCACCTTGGAATGGCAACAGCTCGTGGGGAAAGCGCTGCTCCGTTTCGGCGATATAGAATACACCTCGGTAAAATGCTTGGAGAAGTTGCCGACGGACAGGATTGCATCCACCGCGTCCAGTCTACCGTTCGCCAAGCGCGCCGAATTGCTCATAGAAATTCTAGAAGGACGGGAAAATCCCGACGAGCACACGAACCAGCTACTGGTCGGCTTTCGGCACGCGAAGAAACTCGCTCACAAGCGCAATCTAATCGCGCACAACCCATTGCTACTTGAGATGTATTTCCACGGCGATTCCGAGGAGGTCACTCGCATGGAGCACGCTATCAGCTCCGCTAGGTCCAGCGAGCATAGGATTGATTTGGCGGAGCTAAAAGATTTTGCCGACGAAGTGGACGGTTTGGCGTCCGAGATCGGAATGGCGTATCTACATGTTAGCGGAGAAATTGACGCCATTTTGCGAGACAAAGGCAAGGCAACGGATTAACGCCCCGCACCTTCTTTTTCACCGTAATGGCCGGACGATCTCCGGCTTGCGTCGATATACCCGCTCGGTGATCTTGCTGTCTGCGTGTCCTAGGAGCTGCTGGGCGCGCCCAAGGCTCTCCGCATCGCTCGCGCACTTGGCGCGTAGGTCGTGCTCGGTAAACCGCTCCTTGATCTTCGTATCCTTGAGCAGTCGGGCCATGAATCGCTGCCACATCGAGTTCCAGCCGTGCGGTCGCCCGGTCTCCTCGTCAAAGTACCCTTCCCCCTTGCCCGTACAGAACAACCACGGGGCAATGTGCAGGGGCCTGGCGGCCTTCGCCATATCGACGGCGGCCCGGAGCTCGGGGGACCATTCGAACGTTCGGGTAATGCCGGTTGTGCCGGCCGTCTTGCGAGGCGTCACCTTGATGCCGGTGTCGGTGATATCGGCCATGCGAAGCCGGAGGAGATCTCCGCGCCGAAGTCCGATAAGCATCTTGATTCGGATATACGCTTGGATCATGCGAACGGATCCGCTCTTGCGCATCGGCTCGAGGGATAACGCCTCCACTATCTCCCAATCCTCGACGTACCGAGTTCGGG
>CAVYNI010000007.1:0-1792271 GCA_963769815.1 uncultured Gammaproteobacteria bacterium
CGTCGGCCGCCACCCGGACGCTGGCGATCGGCACGGTCGATTGGCCTTCGGCGTAGAAGCCCATCTCGGCGCTGCCGCGGGACAGGCTCGACAGCAGGGGCATGCCCTCGAGCACGCGCCCGACCAAGGCGACGTTTCGATCGAGATGCCGCGGCGCATGGCCGATGACCACGTACAGCTCCGCACCATTGCCGCTCTCCACATCGAGGTCGCGGCCGACGCCGACCATGCCGTAGCAGTGGGCGAGCCAGGTGAGCTCGCCCGAGCGCGCGGCGGGGAACCCGTCGGTGAATCCGACGTGAGGCGCGTACACGTCGCCATCGGGGAGCGCCGTGAACGCCATTCGGGGCCAAACCGCCGCCTCGAACTCCGGCGCCAGCTTCCCGACACCCGGGGGCAGGGGTCGATGGTGCGTGGGGTCGGCCCATTGCACCACATAGTCGTCCTGCACGCGCACCACCGCCGACCCGTCGAAGTAGCGGGCGCGCGCCAGCGTCTTGATGTTGCGGACGTGCAGGGGCGCGTAACGCGGCGCGAGCTCGATGATCACGCGGCCGGACGGCAGCTCCAGATACAGCGTATTGTCCGGATCCACTGCCCGCCAATCGGTGGGCGCGGAGGTGGCCAATATCTCCGCCATCGTGGGATTTGCAGCCTGCGCCGCCGATCTGCACAAAAAGACGAGCGCGCAGAGCGCTAAAAATCTAAAATTCGGCGACATGCAGACGAGCCGCGATCACGGTAAGAGTATGACACGAAAGAAACACCCGGTCGGCGACGCCTCGCGACGCCGAAGCCCTTCGATCTGGACGGCGGTCGCCGCCGCGGCGGTGGTCTTGAGCGCGCAGATCCGGATCGCCGAGGCGCAGATGCCCGGTGGCATGCCGGGTGGCGGCCCCGGCGGCCGCGGCCAGGTGCCGCCGGGCGGCGGCTTGCCGGACGAGCCGCCGACGTCGAGCTCTTATTCCGACAAGCCTGATCTTGCCGCGAAGAAGGCCTACAAAGCGGGCATGAAGGCGCTCGACAAGGCCAAGGCGCTGGAAGCCGAAGCGGCCGCGGCCACGAATCCCGACAAGAGAGCGAAGGACATGGAAAAAGTCGGCGATCACTACAACGCGGCGCTCGATGCGTTCACCGAGGCGTTGAGCAACAAGGGCGACATGGTGGACGCGTGGGATCAGGTCGGCTATGTCCATTTGCACTTGGGTGCGTATCGCGAGGCGATCGATGACTACAACCACACGCTCGCACTCAAGCCCGAGCTCATGGAAGCCATCGAGCATCGTGCGGAGGCGTACCTCGCGGTCGACCGCCTCGATGAGGCGAAGGCGGCTTACATGGATCTTTACAACCACGCGCCGGATCTTGCCTCACAGCTGATGGTTGTCATGCAGAAGTGGGTTGCCGCCTATCAGGCCGACCCGCGCGGGATGCGCGCGAGCGACATCGAGGCGTTCGGCAAGTGGACGAACGAGCGCGACGGCATCGCCAAGCAGACCGCCTCGCTCCCGCACTAACGGCGCTCCGCAGCCGCGGCTTTCAAGGCGTCGACCTCCCGCCGCAGCTCCTCGACGCTTGCCGCGAGTTGATCGAGGCGCTCGAGGAGGGCCGCCGTCGCGCCCGGCCCGGTCTCGCCGCCGGCCTCCGCACCCCCCGCACGCTCGCTTTCGGAAGATGCGGTCCATTCGGGCATTCCCGAGAACAAGTGCCCGTAGCGCGACTCGCGCGCGCCCGGAGCCCTGCCAAGACGCGCGACGAAGGGGCCGTCGTCGCGCGTCATGAGCGCCTGAAGCGTCGACTCCACCTGCTGCGCATCCGTGAACTCGCACAGGCGGTTGGTTCGCGAGCGCAACTCCCCGGGAGTCTGCGGGCCGCGCAGCAACAGCACGCACAGGATGCCGAGCTGTTGCGCAGAGAATTTCAGAGGCCCGAATTCGGTGTTGCAGAAGCGTTGCCGGTACTTGGTCACGCGGCCGCCGTAGCCGGCCGATTTGTCGCTCACCATGTACTTCTTCATCAGCGAATCCACCGTCTGCTGCACCACGGTCTCGCTCAGCTCGAGCACCGGTTCGCGGTTGGTCTTCTGATTGCAGGCGTTGGTGAGGGCGTTCAGTGAAAGCGGATACTGATCCGGCGTGGTGATTTCCTTCTCGATCAGGCAACCGATCACGCGCGCCTCGTTGGGTGTGAATTCGATGTTCATTTCGCTGAGGCTTCCAAGTCCGCCGAGGTTGATTTAGGGTAAGGCTTCCGCGGAGCATATCTCAACGTGGCAGGTGACTCATGAGCTCGATCGAATTGATCTCGGAACATGGCTGCTTCGGGGGCGTGCAGCGCTTCTACAAGCATGCCTCCCGCGAGACCCGCGGCACCATGAAATTTGCGGTGTATCTGCCGCCGCAGGCCAAGTCGGGCAAGGTGCCGGTGCTCTACTATCTCGCCGGCCTCACGTGCACCGAGGAGACCTTTCCGATCAAGGCCCACGCGCAACAGCTCGCATCCGAGCTCGGACTCATGCTGGTGGCGCCCGACACCAGTCCGCGGGAGCCGCGGATTCCCGGCGATGCGGACAGCTGGGATTTCGGCCAGGGTGCGGGCTTCTACGTCGACGCCACGCAGCCGGCGTGGTCCCCGAACTATCGAATGTACAGCTATGTCTCGCGCGAGTTGCCCGAGATCGTCGCAGAGAGCTTGCCCGCGTCGCAGGCCACCGGGATTTTCGGACATTCGATGGGCGGCCACGGGGCGCTCACCGTCGCGCTGCGCAATTCCTCGAAATACAAATCGGTTTCCGCATTCGCGCCCATCGCCCATCCGATGGAGTGCGCGTGGGGGAAAAAAGCATTCACGAACTATCTCGGCGAGAACCAGGAGACCTGGCGCGAGTACGATGCCACGGAGCTCGTTTCGCGAAAGCCCTTTCCGGGGCTCATCCTCATCGACCAGGGCACGTCGGATCAATTTCTGAAGGAGCAGCTGTTGCCGGAGAAATTCTCGGCGGCTGCTGAGAAAGCGGGGCAGAAGCTCAAGCTTCGCATGCAGCCGGGATACGACCACGGCTATTACTTCATCCAAACCTTCATGGCCGATCATTTGCGCCACCACGCGGCGGCGCTGAAGTAACGGGGAAACCTAGCGCGAAACGACCGACGGGGCCGAGGTGACGTGCCCGTCGAAATCCATCCAGACGTGCTGCGCGAAATCGTACAGCTTGCAGCGCCGCACAGTGTTCCAATAGTAGCGCCAGGTGAACACCTCGGAGTTCAGCCGCTCATCGAGCGTCGCGCTCAGGCGCGCTTGCGCCTCCTTCAAGCGGTAAAGCGGGATGCCCATGTTCACGTGATGCGCGCCGTGCTCGAGGATGTAATGAATCATCCCGTCGAGCGGCCGCATCAGCTTGACGTGCACCGTGGTCGTCGCGTAGCCCGCATTGGCGCTCCACTCGTCGCGGCGCTCGTACCAGGCCACCCGCGGATGCGTGTGCTGCACGTAGATCACGAACCCCATCAGGCAATTCCACACGAAGAAGGGCACGCCGAAGCCGAAGACGAGCAGTACCCAGATGGACCTGCCGCTGTAGATGCCCCATACCACGAGGCCGCCGACCCAGGCCACGCCGAAGGCGGTGACCAACAGATTGTCGAAGGTGTAGCTCATGCGCCGGGTGCTGACGTGCCTGCGGGTCGGGAACATCAGCTTTTTCCACCACATCTCGATCATGTAGTAGACGCCCTGGCCGATTCCGCTGCGGTAGACATGCTCGAGGCGCCGTCGGATCCAGGACAGACGGGCGAATTCGTTCGGCGAGAAGGGCGTCCACACGTAGTCGCGGCCCTTGAGATTGGTGAATCCATGGTGCGCGAGGTTGTGGCCGGTCTCCCACAGGCTGTACGGCGTGAGCGATGGAAGAAAGGCGATGCGGCCGAGCCACGCGTTCAGCATCTTGCTCGGCGTGTAGGAACCGTGACACGCATCGTGCCCGATGACGAAGAGCCGCGCGATCCACAGGGCCGCCACCAGGGAGGCGAACACACGCACCCACCAGGACTCGACGATCAGCAGGCTGGCGATGGCTGCGGCAAGCACGAACCAGTCGAGCAGGAACCAGACGATGGGGGTCAGGACGGACTTCTGCCGTGCGAACGGTGCGAGCAGCTTCTGGAACCTGAACCGCGATTTGTCCGGTGCCGACGTCTCCACGTCTTCGCTAGCCGCGCTCGGCTTGACCTGCATTAGACACTCCGGGGGGGAACCGAAAACACCGCATTATACACCCTTGAGGGGGTGGGTCGGGGCTTACGCTCCCGAAACCGCGCCGTGCGTCCCGAAAGCGCGGGTTACTCGCGGTCCGGATCGGGCCAGAGCAGCACCCCGAGATGCTCGCACGCCTCGATCAGCGCCGTCGCCGCTTCCCGCGTGCTGGCGTCGAGCCGGCGGTCGTGAGTCAGAAGCCACGTGAGGCGCGCGCGGCGCGAGCGGGCCGAGGGCTCGCTGTCGAACAGGGCCGGGAACAACCCCAGGGCATCGACGAACTCGCGCATCGGGGCGTTCGACGGCGCATTGGGGGCGGGCGTGAGCAGAAGCTTGAGCCAGGTGACGCAGCGTTTCGCGAGCCCAGCCCGCGTGATGCCGAGACTCGTGCGCCGCCGCGTCTCGCCGTCCGCGAGCGAGTCGGCGAGATGCCGATAGCGCTCGACCGCGGATTCGTCCGCCGGGAGTGCCGGGCTTGCATCGGACAGCACGGAGCGCAGCAGATCCGCGAGCAACAGCGCGAGTGACTCCGCGAGGAATCGCTGGCTCTGCTCCGCGTCCGGGCGCGCCAAGTCGGCCCAGACTTTTGGCCCCCCCAGCCGTCGTGCGTTTGGAGAGTTCGACATGGCTCCCAGTGTAGCGGCTCCGCAGCCCATCGCAACTATGTCAGAATGAGACTCCGGTGTCAGAATGGGACCGAGTTCACTACCGGTCGGTCAATTTGATGAACCAGTCACCATGAGCTCGCAAGCCGCAGCGCTCGATGTGAGCGTGTCGCTGGCACCCGGGGTGCGGCGCATCCGCGCGCCCAATCCGGGCTTGATGACCGGTTCCGGCACCAATACCTATCTGCTGGGCGAGCGTGAGGTCACCGTCATCGATCCCGGGCCCGACGATGCGGTCCACTTGCAAAACATTCTCGAGTCGGCGGGGCCGCGAATCCACTGGGTGGCCGTAACGCATACCCATCGCGATCATTCGCCGCTCGCGATGCGGCTCGCACAGGTCACGGGGGCGCGCCTGATCGGTTTGCCGCCGCCGCACGACGGCCGCCAAGACGAGGAATTCCGCCCGCAACGGCTGCCGCGCGACGGCGAGCAGCTCGCGTTGGGCGAGGTCGCGCTGACGGCGATCCACACGCCGGGGCATGCATCCAACTGCGTGTGCTATCTCGATGCGCGCGCGCGGATGCTCTTTACGGGCGATCATGTGCTGGGCGGCGTGTCCCCGGTCATTTTGCCGCCCGATGGCGAAATGGCGGCCTACATGGACTCGCTCGCGAAGCTCGGCGGCTATGATTTCGAGCACATCGCGCCCGGGCATGGCGATGTCATGGCGCGCGGCAAGCGGGTCATCGAGCTGCTGCGGGTGCACCGGCTCGCCCGCGAGGACAAGGTGCTCCGCTGCATCGGCGCCGGTGCGACACTCGATGCGCTCACGCCGAAGGTCTACGACGACGTCCCGGCCGACCGGCATACCTGGGCGAAACTCACGCTCACCGCGCACCTGATCAAGCTCGAGCGCGAAGGCCGCATCGCGCAGCACGACGGCATCTTTCGGATCGCGTGAGGAGGCGGTTGAGCATGTCGCTGCACGCCGTCGGCGTGCAGCGGGGGCGCAACTGGGTGCTGCGCGATGTGAGTCTCGATCTCAACCCGGGCGGGCGGTGGGCGCTCATCGGCGCAAACGGGGCGGGCAAGACGCAGCTCCTGAAGCTGCTCGCGGGCGATGTGTGGCCGACACCCACCGCTTCGGAAGGCCGCACCTACCGCCTCGGGGAGCGCACGGTCGATGTGATCGAGGCAAAAGGCCGGATCGCCTACCTTGGCGCGGAAACGCAGGACAAGTACAGCCGCTACGGCTGGGACCTCACCGTGCACGATCTCATCGCCACCGGGCTTCACGGCACGGACCTGCTGCTCTCGCCGGTTACCGCCGCCGAGCGCCGCGCGATCGACGCCTGCTTGCGCACCTGCGGGTTGAAGCGGCTCGCGCCGCGCAAGTTCTCCACGCTGTCTTACGGACAAAAAAGGCTGTCGCTCCTCGCGCGCGCACTCTGCCGCGCGCCCGACTGGCTGCTGCTCGATGAGCTCTACAATGGACTCGACGCGAGCTACCGCGCGCGCATCGACCGCGTGCTGCGCAGCGTGTCCGCGCGCGGCGGCGCCTGGATCGTCGCGAGCCACCGCGCGTGCGATGTACCGCGCGGAACGCGTGGCCTCATCGAGCTCGAGGCGGGAAGGCTCATCGCCGCAACGCCGCTGCATCGCACGGCGCTCGCGCGGCTGCGGGCCGCGGCGCAGGAAAGCGTGCCCCGCGGGCTCGGGCGCTCGCGCGCGAAACCGCCCGCAACGCGCCCCCGCGCGGGCGCGCCACTCGTCTCCTTGAGCAATGCGAGCGTGTACGTCGATTACCGGGCGGTGCTGCGCGGGCTCAACTGGGAGCTGCGCGAAGGCGAGCATTGGGCGGTGTTCGGCGCGAACGGCTCGGGGAAGACCAGCTTCCTCAAGCTGTTGTACGGCGATCTCTCGCCCGCGCTCGGCGGCCGGATCGAGCGGCGAGGGTGTCCCGCGGGCACGCCCATCGCCGCGTGGAAGAGCCGGGTCGGCTACGTCTCGCCGGAGCTTCAGACCGACTACGCGGTGAACGTGAGCGTCCGGGAGCTCGTTGCCAGCGGACGCCACGCGAGCATCGGTCTGTCCGACCCGGCCACGGCCGAGGACCTGCGGGTTGCCGCACGGTGGCTCAAGTATTTCGGTCTCACGCGGGTTGCCGCCCGCCGCCCGCGAGAGCTCTCCTACGGACAATTGCGGCGCGCCTTGATGGCGCGCGCCCTCGCCGCCGATCCGCTCGTGCTGCTGCTGGATGAGCCGCTCACGGGATTGGACCCGCGGCAGAGGGCCTTCATGAAGCGGCTGCTCGAGCGGCTCATGCGCCGCCGGATAGCGATCGTAATGGCGGTGCATCACCGCGAGGATCTGCCGCGCGGCGTGCGGTGGGAACTGCGTCTGAAAGAGTCTCGGGCGCACGCCCGTCATGTGCATTCTGCGAACTGAGTCGGAGGCAGGAAACCTCTCTTGAGAGACACTCGGACGCTCGCTCTTCGCACGAGGTCTGATTATGTCGCGCGCTCTGCAATTCGCGGTGGTCGCAGCCGCTCTGACATTCGCCGGTTGTCATAGCACCTATGCGGTGCGGCCGGTTCCGCGCATCGCCGCCGACAGCGTCGGCAAGCCGGTGAGCCGGCTCGAGGAGGCGTTCGGTCAGCCCCGCAAGGTCGACACCACGCCCACCAAGCAAGTTTACGTGTGGTTCCTCGCTCAGACGCCGGCCGGCGCGCCTGCCGGATTTCACGGCTGCGAAATGGAGGTAACCGTCGACGCCCGTTCCGAGCACGTCCTCGGCTATTCGCTGTCGAACGTCGGCTGGGCCAAGTGCCGTGAGGTCGAGCGCAAGATCCGGGTCGCCGAGCGCTAGCCGCGCACGGGGGCGTGCGCATCGAACCGCCGCCGCGCGGGCCGGCCAGCCTACAATAGCGGCCGGGCGGTCTTGCGCCTCTTCGGAGTCCAACGTGTGTTGATGGTCATTTTGTCGCTTGCCGTGCAAGTCGGCCTGATCGCGCACGTCATCAAGACGGGCCGCAGCATGCTCTGGATACTGGCGATCGCTTTTTTGCCGGTCGCCGGCGCCCTCGCTTATCTGGTGGTGGAGATCCTGCCTGAATTCCTCGGCGGAGGAACCGCGCGCCGCGCGCGCTCGAGCGTCGGGCGCATGATCGATCCGAACCGCGATCTGCGCCGCGCCGCGGCGGAAGTCGAAGTGTCGGGCAATGTCGATGCGCGCCGGCGGCTCGCCGAGGAGCTGAGCGAACGCGGCCAGTTCGCGCAGGCGGCGGAGGTGTACGAGGGCGGCCTCAAGGGCATCTTCGAGCACGACCCGACGCTCCTGCTCGGTCTCGCGCAAGCGCAGTTCGGCATGCAGGCCTACGCGGCCGCACGCGCCACGCTCGAGCGTCTGCGGCAGCACAACCCCGATTTCAATTCCTCGCAGGCCGGCCTCCTCTATGCGCGCACGCTCGAGGAGCTCGGTGCGCTCGAGGAGGCGGAGCGCGCCTATGCCGAGGTCGCGCCCCAGTATCCGGGGGCCGAGGCGCGGCTGCGCTACGCGCTGGTGCTCAAGCGCCGCGGGAAGCTCGAGGAGGCGCGGCGCATCTTCAAGGATTTGGTGGACGGGGCGCGGCTCGGGCCCGCGCATTATCGGCGGGCGCAGGCGCGCTGGCTCGATCTTGCGCGCCGCGAGCTGTAGCATCACCTCACCAGGGCTTGAGCGAGGATCGAAAATGCAGCGGCCGAATCGATGCAAGACGACATACGCGCTCGCTTTCGCAGCGGGCCTCGCCATCGTGGCCGCCTGCTCGAATCAGCGCGAGCCGGCAATGAAGATGATGCACGACATCGAGGCAACCGTTGCCGGGGCCTCCGAGGATGCGGCGAAGTACGTGCCCGGCGAGCTCACCGGTGTGCAGATGAAGCTCGATGATTTGAAGACCGCCTACGAGGCGCAGGACTACAAGGCGGTGCTCAGCCGGGGACCTGCGATATTGGCCGCGGCGCAAGCCCTCGCCACCGATGCCGTGGCCAAGAAGACCGAGGTTACGAAGAATCTCAACGTTCAGTGGACGTCCCTGTCGGACGAGGTGCCCCGGTTGTTCGCGGCGATTCAGGCGCGCATCGATTTCTTGAGCCAGAAAAGGAATCGCAAGGCGGCCACGGGCATCGATCTCGGTGCCGCCAGATCCGGCTTGAGCGAAGCGACCTCCGATTGGTCGAAAGCGCAAGGCGCGTTCGGCAACAGCAACATGGCCGAGGCCGTCTCGATTGCAAATGACGTCAAGGCCAAGCTCAGCTCGCTGGCAGCCGCGCTGAAGCTTTCGCCGGAGTCGGCGATGACCTCGGCGGCCGCCGCGAGCTGATCCTCAGGGGGCGAGCGTCCCTTCGCTCACGATCACGGCATAGCCGCCGATATGCGCCGCCGCCAGCGCCGATCGTTCCCACTCCAGGCGCACGTGGATCTGGGCCGGCCGATGCATTTGCCGGCCCTGGAAGCCCACGAACCCGCTCTGCTGTTTTCCGAGCTGGCCCATCTCCCCCAAATACGCGGCGAGCATCGCGTGAGCATTGCCGCTCGCGGGGTCCTCGTTAATGCCGAGGGCGGGGCAAAACATGCGGGACTCGGTCGTCATGCCTTGAGTACTCGAGCCCCGGTTCACGGCGAACACGAAAAAGCCCTCGGCGCCGATCTCCTGACCGAGCGAGAGCAGCGTGTCGAAATTCGGCGCCAGTCCCTCGAGCGCCCGTCCGGTTGCGACCGGCACCAAGAGCCGCGAGCTGCCCTTGCGGGCGATCCGCGCCGGCATCACCTCATCGAGCGAGGTCGCCGGCAGGCGCAATGCCTCGGCGATCCGCAAGGTGGTCTTGAGCGGCAGCGGATGGTCGAGCTCGGGCAGGGTTTGGCGAAATTCGATCAGCGCGCTGCCGGTGCGCTTGGAGGCACCCGGCGCGGGGTCGGCACGCACTTCGACGATCCCAATGCCGCAGGCCTGGCGCACGACGCCGAGGTCGCGCCGGCCGAGCGCGAGCAGCACCTCATGCGCTGCGATGGTCGCATGACCGACGAACGGCGCTTCCTTGCGCGCATTGAAGAACCGAACCCGCAGGTCGTGATCCGCGGCGCTGGCGGCGCACACGTAAGCGACCTCGGCATGCGCAAACTCGCGCGCAATGGCGGCCAAGGTCGCATCGCTCTGCCCATCGGCGTCGACCACGACGGTCGCCGGATTGCCTTCGAAGCGATTGCCCGTGAATGCATCGACCTGAAATATGCGCACTCCACACCTGTCTCGACGTCGCTCGCGCGGCTCTGCCGGGAGTTTTGCACGGCCCCGCCCGGCAGGCTACACTTCAGGCGAATCCTTGGGGTGGTCCTTGGGGCCTGAGACGCAGCGAGCCGCTGCGAACCCGTTGAACCTGAACCGGGTAATGCCGGCGTAGGGAGCAGGTGAAATGCAAAGCGCCGTCGAGATCAGCATGTATCCCCTGGCCGAGAATTATCGGCCGCTCATTCAGGCATTCATCGATCGCCTGAATACCCACTCGGACTTGCGCGTGCTCACGAACGCCCTGAGCACTCAGATCTTCGGGCCGCTCGATCGCGTCATGTCGATCGTGGCGTCCGAGATCGAGCGCTCGGCCGCCACCGCCCCGCAGCTGGTATTCGTCATGAAAGTCCTCCCGGGGTTGCCCGGGCCGTGATGCAGGCGCTGATGGGGCAGCTCGCGCAAGCCTGGAGCACGACGAGCTGGATCGAAATTCTCGCCTTCGTGCTCGCGGTGGCGTACCTGCCCCTCGCCATTCGGCAATCCCTCGCGTGCTGGGTGGCCGCTTTCGTGAGCTCATGCCTCTACACGTGGGTGTTCTTCGTCGCGCGACTGTACATGGACTCGGGACTGAATCTGTTCTACGCCGTCATGGCGGTCTACGGCTTCTGGCAATGGCGACGGCTCGGCGGTCAGGGCGCAGGTCACGTGAGTCGTTGGCCTTTCGCGCGCAATGCCCTCGCCGCGGGGGGGATCGTGGCGCTCGCCGCGGTGAACGGATACTTCCTGCGCCGCTACACACCCGATGCGTCGCCCTTGATCGACTCTTTGGTCACCTGGGGAAGCGTATTCGCCACGTTCCTGGTGGCGCGCAAGGTTTATGAGAACTGGCATTGGTGGCTGGTGCTCGACACGGCGAGCCTGTGCCTGTATTTCTCGCGTGGGCTGTATCTGACCGTCCTCTTGTTCGCACTCTATCTCGTGCTCATCCTCATCGGCATGCGTGAGTGGCGCAGAAGCCTGCCGCTCGCCGCTCATGCCAGCTAGCGCGGCCGAGGAGGCCGCCGAGCGATATCTGCCGGGACACGGCCCGGTTTCCCTCGAGCTGCTCGGCTCGGGACTCATGAACGAAAGCTACCGCGCGCGGCGCGACGGCCGGGTCTTTGCGCTGCGGATTCCCCAGCCGGATGCGGCAAGGCTCGGCGTCGATCGCGTCTGGGAATGTCGTGTGCTGGCCGTTGCGAGCGCCGCCGGCCTCGCCCCGGTCATCGAGCGCTGTGAGCCGCGCGAAGGCATCCTCGTGACGCGCTGGGTCGAAGGGCGCCCGGCGAGCGCGGCGCAGGTGCGTGGCGGCGCCGGTGCCGCCGAGCTCGCGCGGCTCGCTCAGCGCGTGCACGCCCTGCGGCCGCCGCAACCCGCGCGAATTCTCGGACCGCGGGATTGGATACGCCGCTATCGCGATGCGCTCGCGCGCGCCCCGGCCGGTCCCGCGCCGCGCCGCCTCGGGGATCGGGCCGATCTGGCGGCGGCGGCGGAGCGGCACTTGGGGGCCCTCGAATCGCTGCCGCGCGAGGCGGCGGTGCTCTGCCACAGCGACCTGCACGCCGCCAATCTCGTCGCAACGAAAAGCGGTCTGGTGCTGCTCGACTGGGAATACGCCCACGTCTCGGAGGCGCTTTGGGACCTCGCAGGCTGGGCGTGCAACGGCGATCTGGACGATCAGACCCGCGTGCTCTTGCAGTCGAGCTACCGGGGACGTCCGCCGACGCAGGTCGAGCAGGAGCGGTTCGAGCATCTCGCCTGGCTCTACGACTATGTCTGCGTGCTCTGGAGCGCGGTGTACCTTCTCGCGGGCCTGCCGGATGAGGGCATCATCGGTCCAGCCCGCATGCGCATCGCGCGTCTCGAGCGCAGCGCGGGTGGTGGCGTGGCTGAACTTCCGGCACACTAGCCTGCTTTAGGAGGGTCCGAGAGGAGCCTCATTGGAACGGAGATTTTAATGGCTCGAATGATGGTGGTGGACCGCGACGGCAAGGAGCACGAGGTCGAGGGCAAGTCCGGGCTCAAGGTGATGGAGGTTCTGCGCGAGCTCGATTACGGCGTGGCCGCGATTTGCGGCGGCCTGTGCTCGTGCGCCACGTGCCATATCTATGTCGATCCGCCGTGGACCGATCGCCTGCCGAAGCCGCAGAGCGACGAGATGGAGCTTCTCCAGGAGCTCTCCGACTACAAGCCGGGGACCTCCCGCCTGTCCTGCCAGGTCGACTTCACCGACGAGCTGTCAGGACTCAAGGTCACGATCGCCCCGGACACCTGAGCGTCGCCTTGCCGGCCGCGCCTTGCCGGCCGCGCCTCACCGCTTCTCCGCCTGCCGGCGCACCGCGTCCTGCGCCGCGGCGATGGCCGCGGGATCCCCCAGAAAACGGCGGCCCGCCGGCTGCAGCTGCTCATCCAGCTCGTAGAGCATGGGCACGCCGGTGGGGATGTTGAATTCGACGATGTCGCTCTCGGACATGCCGTCGAGCATCTTCACCAGCGCGCGCAGCGAGTTGCCGTGCGCCACGATCAATACCGTCTTGCCGCCGCGCAACTCCGGAACGATGCGCCGTTCCCAGAAGGGCAGCACGCGTGCGAGCGTGTCCTTGAGCGACTCGGTGGCCGGCAGGAGGGCGGGGTCGACGTCCGCGTAGCGCGCATCGAAGCGCGGATGGCGCGGGTCATCCGCGGAGAGCGGGGGAGGCGGAACGTCGTAGCTTCGGCGCCAGATCTTGACCTGCGCCTCGCCGTGCTTCTCCACGGTTTGCGCCTTGTTCAATCCCTGCAACGCGCCGTAGTGACGCTCGTTCAGACGCCAGGTGCGCTCCACCGGCACCCACATCCGATCGGTGGTGTCGAGCATGAGCCAGAGCGTGCGTATCGCGCGCTTCAGCACCGAGGTGAACGCGATATGCGGCGCGAGGCGCTCGCGCTCGAGCTCGTGTCCGGCCTGCACGGCCTCCCGGCGGCCGGTCTCGGTAAGGTCCACGTCATACCATCCCGTGAACAGGTTCTCGACGTTCCAGATGCTTTGTCCGTGTCGGACCAGGATCAACTTTCCCACCAAGATGCTCTCCTATGGAACCGTTGCCGCGAACACACCGTCGAGCTGGGTCGCGAGCGTTGAGCCGTCGTACACATCGACGTGCAGGCTGATGCGGCCGCGCCCCGCACGGCGCAGCATTCTACGGAATTTGTCGATGTGCTCGGCAGGCGGTGCTTTCAAGACCGCCCGCAAGGGACCGTATACCGGCGCAAGATACCGGATCGTCGACTCCTGGATCACGCAGTCGGCGGCCGGGTGGTGCACGGCGAGATAACGGGTCGACCAGGCCCAGCCGGTGAGGACCGCGACGGAGAACTGACTGCCGCCGAAGGCCGTACCATTGTGATTGGCGTTCGGCTCGAACGGCGCCGCAAGCACCACGCCGTCATCGCCCGCGGACTCGACTTCGATGCCGATGTGCCGCGCAAGTGGAAACTCATCGAGGATCCGCCGGCGCAGATCCTCGATGTCATGCTGCGGTCCTTCGAGCCGGGCGCTCGCCACGCTCATTCCTGGGCGAGCCGGCGCACGGCCTGCAGTGCGACGGAAAGCGTTGCGAAATCCGGCGGCGCCCCGGTGCGCAGATCGACCACGATTCGCTTCAGCGCCTCGACCGATGCCGTGTGACGGCCGACCCAGTGATCGACGCGTGCCGACGCCTCACGTCCTTTGCACTTGAGGACGGCGCCGGTGATCTTGCGCTGCAATGAGTAAAGATCATCGCGCATCGTGCGCCTCGCGGCGGCCTGCCATTGGCCTTCCACCGAGAGGCCCTCGATCTGCTCCCGGATCCAGGTGAGCCCGATGCGCTCGCCGAGCTCGAAATAGGTGTGGGCGGCGTAGCCGATCTGCACCCGGGCCGCGGCGGCGGCCTCCACCAGGTCGAGGGCGCAATGCATCGTATCCAGGGACGCGATGCGGGTGGCGAGCTGCTCGGGGACGCGCTGCTCGATGAGCCGCGCGCGCGCTGCGCCCAAGCGCGCACGCCCGCTGGCCGAGAGGGCGCCGCCGAGCTCGCGCGACAGCTCGCTCACCCGACCCTCGTAGCGGCGCACCGCCCGCTCGATGTCGTGCGTATCGCGCAGGTTCTCGAGCAGCCAATAGCTCGCATGACGCAACAGGCGCGTGGTCTGGTACATGGCGGTGTACTGGATCGCCGCCGGGATGCGGTTGTCGAGCGCTTCGATCTGCGCCCAGATGTCGCGCGCCGCGAAGATTTCGCGCGCGATCGTGTAGGCACGCGCAATCGCGGCCGGCGCCGCGCCGGTGTCTTCCTCGGCACGCACCGGGAACACCGGCCCCATGCGGTTGATGAGGCTGTTTGTGATGGCGGTCGCGATGATCTCGCGTCGCAGCCGGTGACGCTTCAAGCGCGCGGCGAAGCGCCGCTGCACCGGTTGCGGAAAATAGCGGTAGAGCTCGCCGGAAAGATAGGGATCCTCGGGCACATTCGAGTTGATGAGCGCCTTGTACAGCCAGATCTTGCCGTACGAGAGCACGATGGCGAGCTCGGGACGGGTCAGGCCCTCGCCGGCCTTGCGCCGCTCGGCGATTTCCTCCTCGGAGGGCAGGAACTCGAGCGAGCGGTTGAGGTCTCCCGAGCGCTCGAGCGCGCGGATCACCGATGCGTTCTCGGTCAATCGCTCCTTGGAGTGGAACTCGCCCGTGCTGATGGCCTGACCCTGCAGATAGTTGTTGCGCAGGACGAGCGCGGCGACCTCGTCGGTCATCTGCGCGAGCAGCCGGTCGCGCGCGGCGCGCGTGAGCTCCTTCGCGCGCATCGCGCCGTTCAGAAGGATCTTCAGGTTGACTTCCACGTCGGAGGTGTTCACCCCGGCGGAATTGTCGATGAAATCCGTGTTGAGCCGTCCGCCGCGGCGCGCGAATTCGATTCGGCCGAGCTGCGACAAGCCCAGGTTGCCGCCTTCGCCGATCACCTTGCAGTGCAGCTCGTCGCCGTCGATGCGCACCGCATCGTTGCTGCGGTCGCCGACATCCGCGTTGCTCTCGCTGCTTGCCTTGACGTAGGTGCCGATGCCGCCGTTCCACAACAGGTCGGCGTGCGACTTCAACAATGCCTTGACGACCTCGTTGGGGGTTGCCTGCGCCGGCAGCTCGAACAGGGCCTGCACCTCGCGCGACAGCGCGATGCTCTTCGCAGCGCGGGAGTAAATGCCGCCGCCCTTCGAGAGCACGGCCTTCGAATAGTCCTCCCACGAGGATCGCGGCAGGCGGAACAGCCGCTGACGTTCCTTGAAGGAGCGCGCCGCGTCCGGATCGGGATCGACGAAGATGTGCTGGTGGTTGAAGGCGCCGAGCAACCGGATGTGCGGCGACTGCAGCATGCCGTTGCCGAACACATCGCCGGACATGTCGCCGATGCCCACGACCGAAAAATCCTCGTTTTGGATGTCCATCCCGATCTCGCGGAAATGGCGCTTCACGCACTCCCACGCGCCGCGCGCGGTGATGCCCATCTTCTTGTGGTCGTAGCCGGCGGAGCCGCCCGAGGCGAAGGCATCGCCGAGCCAGAAGCCGTACTCCTCGGAGATCGCATTGGCGATATCGGAGAACGTCGCCGTGCCCTTGTCCGCGGCGACCACGAGATAGGCATCGTCGCCGTCATGGCGCACCACGCGCGCCGGCGCGATGATTTTCTCATCGACGATGTTGTCGGTGAGATCGAGCATTCCGCGGATCAGTGTCTGATAGCATGCGACGACCTCGGCGAGCTGCGCCTCGCGATCTCCGGTGAGAGGCCGGCGCACCACGAATCCGCCCTTTGCCCCCACCGGAACGATGACCGTGTTCTTGACGTGTTGGGCTTTCATGAGACCGAGGATTTCCGTCCGGAAGTCCTCGCGGCGATCGGACCAGCGGATTCCGCCGCGTGCCACATACCCCATGCGCAGGTGCACGCCCTCCATGCGTGTGGAGAATACGAATACCTCGAACATTGGCTTCGGCAGCGGCAGCTCCCGCAGCTTCTGACTCTCGAGCTTGAAGGACAGGTAATCCTTGATGCCGCCTTTCGGCCCCGGCTGATAAGCGTTGGTGCGCACCGTGGCCGTGAGCGCGTTCCACAGTGCGCGCAGGATGCGGTCCTCGTCGGATCGCGTGACATCCTCGAGCTTGGAGCGGATGCGCTGATCGAGCCGGGCGAGCGCGTTGCGCCGCGCGCCGTCGGCGAGCGCGGGATCGAAGCGCGCGATGAACAGATCCGCAAGACCCCGTGCGATGTCGGGATTGTTCACCAGAACCTGGGCGATGTAGCCCTGGCTGAATGGCAGGCCCGTCTGCAGCAGGTAGCGGCAGTAGGCACGCAGGACGATGACGAGGCGCCAGGGAATTCCGGCGCTCAGGGTCAGCCGGTTGAAGCCGTCGTTGTCCATGCGGCCGGTCCAGACCGCGGTGAAGGCGCTCTTGATCTCGGCGGCGAGCACCTCGAATTTCGACTGCACGTCCCCCTGAATGAGGAGCTCGAGGTCCTGGATCCAGGCGCGGCGTCCGCCCGAGAGCTCGAGGCCGTACGGGCGCTCCGCGATCACCTTCAAACCCATGTTCTCCAGCATGGGCAGAAGGTCGGAGATCGGAATCGCATCCTCCCGCACGCGAAATATCTTCAGGAAGAACTTCTCCTTGCGGCGCGGGTCGGAGCGATAAATGTCGAGGTGCAGCCGTTCGGGCTCGCGAGCCGCCGCCTCGAGGAAGGTCACGTCGAGCGAGGCCGCCTCTCCCGAAAAATCCTCGGTGTAGGCCGCGGGAAAGGCCTGCGCATAGGTATCGAACAGCTGCAGCGCATACGCCTCGTCGAAGCGCGCGAGCAGCGCGGTTTTGAAGTCGTCGGCCCAGGAGCGCACGGCGAGCGCCACCTGGCGCTCGAGGGCATCGCCGTCGATGCGCGCCGACTCGCTCGGCTGGGTGCGCGCAACGAGGTGGATGCGCGCGAGATTCGACTCGGCGATCTGCACCTGGGATTCCATGCCGATCGCCGACAGCGCGCCGCCGATGACACGCTCGATGCGTTGGCGCACCTGAGTGTTGTACTTCTCGCGCGGCACGAACACGAGGCAGGAATAGAACCGGCGGAAAGGATCGCGGCGGAGCAGCAGTCGCACCCGCGGCCGCTCCTGCAGCCCGAAGATCCCGGTCACCAGCCGGATGAGATCGGGCACACTCGCCTGGAACAGCTCGTCGCGCGGAAACGATTCCAGGATGTGCTGCAGCGCCTTGCCGTCGTGGCTGTCCGGGGCGAGAGCGAAGTGCTGCACGACCTGGCTCACCTTGTGGCGCACGAGGGGAATCTCGCGGGGGTTCGAGTTGTAGGCGGAGGACGTCCACAGCCCGAGGAAGCGCCGCTCGCCGATCAATCGCCCCGCCGCATCGAAGTATTTGACGCCGACGTAGTCGAGGTAGCCGGCGCGGTGAACCGAGGATTGCAGATTCGCTTTGGTGACGAGGACCAGGTCCCGCGAGCGGCTCTGTCGGCGGATATCGCCCGGCAGGGTGCGCGTGATGCTCGGCGGGCGCTTGTGGCCGGTACGCAGGATTCCGAGTCCCGTCTCTTCCGCGGACTCGAGCGCGGCCTCCCCCTTGCGGCTGGTCAGGCGGTATTCCTTGAAGCCGAGGAAGGTGAAATGCCGGTCATCCATCCAGGCGAGGAGCGCCTGTGCCTCGCTCACGTCGCGCGCATCGAGCCGCGCGTGCATGACGTCGAGGTCATCCGCGGTGCGGCGCGCCGCCGCCCGCATCTTCGCCCAATCGGCGTAGGCGACCCGCACGTCGCGCATGCCGCGCTCGATATCCGCGCGCAGCGACTCGAGCAGCGCCGGATCGACGATGCGGTCGACCTCGACATGCTGGAACGACTCGAGCCGCCGGTGGCGCTCCGTCGCGGGCCCGCGCTCCTCGAGGCTGCGCAACACGCCGGCGGCATCGCGGGCCACCGAGAAAATCGGGTGCGCCAGAAAATGCATGGTGAGCGATCGCTGCGCCACCGCCAGGCCGATCGAATCGACCAAGAACGGCATGTCGTCGTTCACCATCTCGATGACGGTGTGAGGCGAGGTGTAGCCGTGCTCCTTGAGGGTCGGATTGAACACCCGCACGAGTGCCCGGCCGCGGCGGCGATGTGCGAACTGAAGATGCGACAGTGCCGCGCCGGCCAGCGCCGCCGGGTCGCGCGCCGCCATGTCGTTCGCGTCCACGTTGGCGTAATACGCCTCCAGGAACTTCCGGGTCTCCGCACTGCGCCCGGACTTGCGGAGGCGCGCAGCGGCCGCGATCACACTCGCGACATTCTTGCGGTATTGCTCTGTGCTCGCTTGGTGCATGTGCGTACCTTCGAAACTCGATCCGTTTTTTTTCCGCGCTCGTCCCCAGGCGCGAGGCGTCCGCTACCGCGCACGCGCGTGCGATTATGCCAGGGCCCGCCGGCCGGCGCTCAGAATGCACAGCGCCGTGGCCTCACGCACGATGGCTTTCCGCGAGATAGTGTTGCGTTTGCATCTCGACGAGTCTGCTGGCCGCGCGCTCGAACTCGAATCGCAGACGCTCTCCGTGGTAAAGCTGCGCCGGCGGTGCGGCGGCCGATACCACGAGCTTCACGCGGCGATCGTAGAGCTCGTCGATCAACATGATGAAGCGCCGTGCGGCATCCTCATCCTGAGGTGTCAATTGCGGTATGCCGGTGATGAACAGCGTGCCGAAGCGCCGCGCCAGCTCGATGTAATCGTTTTGACTGCGGGGACCTTCGCACAGTTCGCGAAATTCGAACCACGCGATGTCCGGCCCGGCGGCGCGGGCGCGCAGCGGCCGGCCCTCGATCTTGAGCGTGACCGCGCGCCCGGCGAGCGTCTGCGCGCGGTCGCCGGCGGCGAGCGCCGCGAAGCGCTTCGCGAGCGCGGCCTCGGTGCCCGGCAGGCCCGAATCGAGGTAGGTGGGCGCCTGCTCGAGCTTGCGAAGCCGGTAGTCGATCCCCGCGTCGAGGTGCAGGACCTCCAGATGCGACTCGATCAATGCGATCGCCGGCAGGAAGCGCTGACGCTGCAGCCCTCCCTGATAGAGCTCTTGGGGCGCGGTGTTCGAGGTGGTGACCAGAGTGACGCCGCGGCGGAACAAACCCTGGAACAGGCCGGCGAGAATCATGGCATCGGCGATGTCGGAGACGAAGAACTCATCGAGGCACAACACGCGCGCGCGGCTTGCAATGCGTGCAGCCGCGAGATCCAGAGGGTCGGTGCGGGCCTTGATGCGCGCGAGCTCGGCATGCACATCGCGCATGAAATGATAGAAGTGGACGCGCTCGCTGCGCACCGGGCCGAGCGAGGCGTGGAAGAAATCCATCAGCAGCGTCTTGCCGCGGCCCACCCCGCCCCACAGATACACGCCCGGCGGGGCCGGGACGCGTCGCGGGAGCCACGAGAAGCCCCTCGAGGATGCGCGAAGATTCTCTGCGAGGGCATCGAGGCGCGCGGCCGCGTGGGTCTGAGCCGCGTCGGGCTCCAGCCGGCGCGCGGCCACATCGGCCTCGAGCCGCGCGCGCACGCTCGTAGGGTAGGCGCTCAAGAACGTGAAGCGATGCTACAGACTCTGATAGTTGGGGCCCGATCCGCCCTCGGGCGTCACCCAGGTGATTTGATCGGTGTACGGCTCTTTGATGTCGCACGCCTTGCAGTGCACGCAGTTCGAGGAATTGATCTGCAAGCGCTTGCCGCCGCTCCCATCGGCCACCATCTCGTAGACATTGGCGGGGCAGAAGTTCTGGCAGGGGTTGCCGAACTCCTGGATGCAGCGAGTGGCGCATAGATTCAAGTCCCGCACCTTCAAATGCACCGGCTGATTCTCATCGTGCGTCGTCGAGGCAAAGAACACGAACGCCAGCCGATCGCGCGGCGGAAGTTCGCGCTCGCCCCAGTGACGGTCGGGCGAGGTGTATTCGTCCAGGCGCTTCATGGCCTTGTCATCGGCATGGTTGGCGAGCGTCCAAGGAAGCTTGCCGAGCGTGACGGTCTCGAGCGCGGCGTTCGCCAGACCGAGCCAAAGCCCGTGCTTGAAGCCGGGGCGAATGTTGCGCACCTTGTGGAGCTCGCGGCCGCCGGCGGACTCGCGCCAGCGCTTGTCGAAGCCCGCGCTGGTGCCGGTCTGCGCATAGTGCTCGGCCGCCGTCACGCCGGAGCGGATGGCTTGGTGAATGCCTTTGATTTTGGGCGTGTTCAGAGTGCCTCCCGCATCCCCGACCAGGAGCGCTCCGGGCATCTCGAGCGTGGGCATCGATTGGTAGCCGCCTTCGATGACGGTGCGGGCGCCGCCGGCGATGATCTCGCCGCCCTTCAGCAAAGCCTTCACCTCGGGATGATTCTTGTATTGCTGGAACGCCTCGAAGGGCTTGAAGCGCGGATCCTCGTAGTCGAGGCCGACGACGAACCCCACGTAGACTCGATCGTTGTTCAAATGATAGAGGAAGCTGCCGCCGTAGGTCCGGTTGTCGAGCGGCCAGCCGAGCGTGTGCTGAATGAGACCCGGCTGCACGCGATTGGGGGGCAGTTGCCACAGCTCCTTGAATCCGAGGCCGTAGGTCTGCGGGGACTTGCCGGCGTCGAGCTTGAAGCGGCGGATGAGCTGCTTGGAGGTGCTGCCGCGGCACCCCTCGCAGAACATCGTGATCTTCGCGTGGATCTCGGGTCCCGGCGCGTAGTTGGGACCGGGCTCGCCGTTTTTTTCCAGGCCCATGTCGCCGATGCGCACGCCCTTGACCGCGCCCGTGTCGTCGAACAGCGCCTCGGCTGCCGCGAATCCTGCGAACACATCCACGCCGAGCTTCTCGGCCTCGGCGCCGAGGATCGGAATCAGCTGGCCCAAAGACACGATGAAATTGCCGTGATTGGCCATTTGCGGCGGCGTCATCAAGCGGTAGCGCTTGCGGGGCGTCATGAAAAGAAACTCATCACGCGACGCCGGCACGCAGACGGCCGGGGGATGCTCGCGCCAGCCCGGCAGCAGCTCATCGAGCGGTCCCGGCTCCATCACCGCACCGGACAGGGAATGCGCGCCGAGCGTCGCGGCCTTCTCGAGCACGCACACGCTCCAGTCGGGCTTCAGTTGCTTCAAGCGGATGGCGCAGGCGAGGCCGGCCGGGCCTGCGCCCACGATGGCCACGTCATACTCCATCACGTCACGTGCAGTCTCAGTCATCGAAAGGGTCCTTCGCTCGGGCGGTGCTCAAAAATGGCGGCGTAGTAGACCACAAACCGGCGTGTACCAGGCAAACCCGGGCGGCCGGGGGAGCCTATCCGCCTGGTGGACAGACCATGAGGGGATTTCCGTACGAATGCCGCTGTTATCCATGGGGAACACCATGGTTGAAGCCAAGGACGCTGCGAACCAAGGACGGCCAATGGATTGGGCATGGTCAGGGCAGGGACGCCCACCCCGGCTTGCGGTGCATGCCCTAAGCGCTCGTCAAAGCATTTCGATGGCGATGGCCGTCGCTTCCCCGCCGCCGATGCACAGACTCGCAATGCCGCGCTTCTTGCCGCGGCTGCGCAGCGCATGTATCAGGGTCGTCAAGATGCGCGCGCCGGTGGCGCCGATGGGATGGCCGAGCGCAGTGGCGCCGCCGTTCACATTGACCTTGGCGGGATCGAGGCCGAGGTCCTTCGTGGCCGCCATCGTGACCACCGCGAACGCCTCGTTGATTTCGTACAGATCGACGTCCGAGGGCTGCCAGTCGAGCTGCTTCAGGAGTTTCTGGATGGCGCCCACCGGGGCGAGGGTGAACCACTCGGGCTCGCGGGCGAAGCTCGTGTACTTGAGGATGCGGGCCAAGGGCTTCAGCCCGCGCTCCTTGGCGAAGGATTCACGGGTGAGGACCAGGGCCGCGGCGCCGTCGGAAATGCTCGCGGAACTCGCGGCGGTCACCGTCCCGTCCTTGCCGAAGGCGGGCTTCAATCCGGCAATTTTGGCGATGTCGATGGTGCCCGGCGTCTCGTCCTTCTCGATGAGCACTTCGCCCTTGCGCGTCTTCGCACTCACGGGAACGACTTCGTCGGCGAAGGCGCCGCTCGCCACCGCCGCCTGCGCCCGGCGCGCCGACTCGCGGGCAAAATCATCCTGGGCGGCGCGGCTGAATTCGTACTTCGCCGACGTCGCATCGGCAAAGCAGCCCATCAGCTTTCCGTCCCAGGGGCTTTGCAGACCGTCGAAGAACATGTGATCGAGCACTTCTTGATGGCCCATGCGATAGCCCGCGCGCGCCTTCGGCAGCAGATACGGGGCGTTGGTCATGGATTCGAGGCCCCCGGCGACGATCACGCGCGCCGAACCGGCCAGAATCTGGTCGCTCGCAAGCATCACGGTTCGCATCGCCGAGCCGCACATCTTGTTCACCGTGGTGGCCGGGGTGCTCGACGGAATACCCGCACCGAGGGCGGCCTGCCGCGCCGGCGCTTGCCCGAGCCCGGCCGAGAGCACGCAGCCCATCAGAACTTCATCGACCTCCGCCGCCGGGATCTTCGAATCCGCGAGTGCCGCCTTGATCGCGGCGGCGCCGAGCTGTGGGCCCGACACACCGGCAAACACGCCCTGGAACGCGCCCACAGGGGTACGCCGGGCGGCCAAAATAACGACGGAATCCGTGCTCATAAGCATTTCCTGAAACGAGATGAAGGGCTCTCGCATTATACCGCGGCGGTGCACCCGCGGCCCGCTGCGCCGCAGCGCCGCAACGCTATGGCGCCAGCGGTTCGCCGACCGCATCGGCGATGAGCCGCCGGCTGCGCTCGCGGATCTCTCCTCCGTCGAGCACCCCCAACACCTCGAAACGGATGGCGTTTCGGTGGATCATGATGCCGCCGGAGGGCAGCACGGCGCGCGTTCCGTGAATCGCCGCCGCCACGATCGGCATCTTCGACCGCTCGGCGGTCACGAACGCGCCGCCGAGGAATCTGCCCACCTGCCGGGTCTCGTCGAAGGTTCCTTCCGGAAAGAACACCAGCGATTGCCCCTCCGCCGCCAGCCTCCACACGCGGCGCGCGTCGGCCGCTCCTTTGTGGCGGTCGAACCGCTCGACGAAGGCCGAGCCGAGCCGCCGCAGCAGCAGGCTCGCGAGCGGCACGCGGACCATCTCCTTCTTGATGACGAAAGCGAATTCCGGCGGCAGCGCCGCCGCGGCCACGATGCCGTCGATATAGCTCGCGTGATTGGCGACGACGATGCACGGCTCTTGCGGCAGTCGCGCGAGGCCCTCGATCGAGAGCGGAATACCGGCGCCCCGGAAGAATGCGCGCGAGAGCGTGCCCGCCACCCATCGCCGCGCCCGCAAGGCCGGTAGGAATAGGTTAACCGTGAGGGCGGTCAAAGCCAGGACCGTGAACAACACGAGACAATAGGCCGTGAACGCGCGTGTGCGCACACGCACGCCGATTCGAGTCACTTCTGTGATCTGGTTCTCCTTATGTTAATACTTCCAAAGTACTGTGAGGCTGGTCACGCCCCCCTGCAACTGCCGCTCGCATACTGAAGTAGCGCGTACAAGCACCATTTCGTGCGACATCCACGCGGGACATTATGGCGACGGCTCTTAAACGGTCGGTTTATACACGCAGCGCCGGTGCGGGAGTACCGCCCCGTGAGGCGCCCGATCCGGCCCTGCAACGATTTCTCGATGCCGTGTGGATGGAGCGCGGCCTGTCCGCCAACACGCTGGCGGCGTACCGGGCGGACTTGACCGCACTGTCGCGCTGGCTCGATGAGCGCGAGAGCGCACTGCTCAAGGCGACACGGATCGAGCTCCTCGGGTTCATCGCCGCGCGAGTCGAGGGCGGATCGCGCCCGCGCTCGACGGCCCGGCAGTTGTCGAGCTTTCGGCGCTTCTTCCGATTCATGGTGCGCGAGGGTTTGATCGAGGTCGATCCGACCGCGCAGATCGCGATGCCGAAAATCGGCCGCTCGCTGCCCAAGTCATTGACCGAGGCGGAAGTCGATGCCCTGCTCGAAGCTCCGCTGGTCACCGATCCCCTGGGTCACCGCGATCGGACCATGCTCGAGGTTCTGTATGCCACGGGCCTGCGGGTCTCGGAGCTCGTCAGCCTCAAGCACAACCAGGTCAATTTGAACCAGGGCGTCATGCGCGTCGTCGGCAAAGGCAACCGCGAGCGGCTGATCCCGTTGGGCGACGAGGCGGTGAAGTGGCTGCAGCAGTTCATGCAGGGCCCGCGCGTCGAGATTCTGCTCGAGCGGCAGACGGACTATCTGTTTCCAACTCGCCGCGGCGATCGCATGACGCGCCAGGCGTTCTGGCACATCATCAAGCGATATTCGAAGAAGGCGGGCGTGGAGAAGGAACTTTCGCCGCATACGCTGCGCCATGCGTTCGCGACCCACCTGCTCAACCATGGCGCCGACCTTCGCGTGGTGCAGATGCTGCTCGGCCACAGCGACCTGTCGACGACGCAGATCTACACCCACGTGGCGCGCGAGCGACTGAAAGAGCTGCACACGCAGCATCATCCGCGGGGCTAGATTCGGTGAACCCGCGTCGCGGCGCGTAGTCCAATCACTTCGCGTGTTCCCACGGAGTGTTCGATGCTGAGAACGGTGTTGTTGCTGACGGTCCTCGGTCTTGCGGGCGCGCTTGCGCAGGCGGCGGAGCCCGCCGCCGATCCTCACGATCCGCATGCGACGGCCGATCCGCGCGCGGCACTCGTGAAACTCTTGCCCGCCGGCACCAAGATCGATGACCTTGCGCCGTCGCCGATTCCCGGCGTCTACCAGTTCGTGCAGGGCGCGGAAGTGAGCTATCTCACGGCCGACGGCAAGTACTTCCTCGACGGCAACGTATACGACATGGCGACCCGTGCGAACCTCACCGAGTCGCTGCGCTCGCGCGCACGGATGGCGCTGATCAACGGCGTTCCCGAGTCGGAAATGCTGATTTTCTCGCCGAAGAATCCGCTCTACACCATCACGGTATTCACCGACGTCGACTGTCAGTACTGCCGCAAGCTGCACAGCGACATGGCCGAGCTCAACAAGCTCGGAGTGCGCGTGCGCTATCTGTTCTATCCGCGTACCGGACCGAACACCGAGAGCTGGCGCAAGGCCGAGGTGGTGTGGTGCTCGGCCGACCGCAACGAGGCGCTCACCCGCGCCAAGGCCGGCGCACAGCTCGACATGAACAAGTCCTGCGGACCGACGCCGGTCGCACGCGAATATGCGCTGGGGCAAAGCGTCGGTGTGCGCGGCACACCCGCCATCCTCACCGAGAGCGGCGATTTCATCAGCGGATACATGCCGCCCCGCGATCTGTTGAAGGCGATCAAGCAGCTGCAGGTCGCACAGCGCTGAGACTCAACGCTCGAGGAGCTTGAGCTTGTCCTTCACGCCTTCCCATTCCTTGGCATCCGCGGGCGCCTCCTTCATCTCGCTGATCACCGGCCATTTCTTGGCGAGTTCGGCGTTCAGCTGCTTGAAGTTCTCCTGACCCGCGGGAATCTCCTCCTCGGAAAAGATGGCCTCGACCGGGCACTCCGGCTCGCACAGCGTGCAGTCGATGCACTCGTCCGGGTCGATCACCAGAAAATTCGGGCCTTCGTGGAAGCAGTCCACCGGACAAACCTCCACGCAATCCATGTATTTGCACTTGATGCAGCTTTCGGTGACCACGAACGCCATGACGTACCCTTCTTCGATGACCTTGATTCGATGACCTTGATTCGATGACCTTGAACTTCTCAACGACCTCAAAATTGAAACGGCGGGCCCGGCGGCCGGCCGCCCCGGCCGCTATTCTGCCATAGCCGGTACGCGCACCGCCGGGTGGACTCGGGCGTCACGCCCTGAGCGGCCGCGTCAGTTCCGTGAAATGGTAATCCTCTCGGCCGGCGGCGCGATCCGCGAAATACCGGCGCAACGTATATTCGCCGCTCGGAAACGCGAGCTCGCCCCACGGAATGTCGGCCTCGTCGTACAGGGCAACCTCCAGGCTCTCCGGTCCCGGCGCGAATTTCGGTGCGGCGAGGCGGGCCCGGAACATCACGTGCACCTGGCCGGCGTGCGTCACGTTGACCACGGCGAGAAGCGAGCCGATCTCGACGCTCGCGAGCGCCTCCTCGTAGCACTCCCGCGCGGCGGCCGCCTCCATCGTTTCGCCGTTTTCCATGAACCCCGCCGGTACCGTCCAGAAGCCGAGGCGCGGCTCGATCGCGCGCCGGCAGAGCAGGATCTTGCCCTGCCACTCGGGCACGCAGCCGAGCACGAGCAGCGGGTTCTTGTAGTGGATCATGCTGCAGCTCGAGCATACGAAGCGCGGCAGGTGATCCCCGTCGGGAATTTTGGAGACTACGGGCGCGCCGCAGTGGCTGCAGAAATTCAATGGGTGTCCATAAATTTAAAAGTCTGGTGCCCGGAGAGGGAATCGAACCCACACGGTGTCACCACCACCGGATTTTGAGTCCGGCGCGTCTACCAGTTCCGCCATCCGGGCATGCCAGATCGGGCAGTATATGCGATCGCCTCGATTGGTAGTATTGGTTCAGGATGCAGCGCAAGGACTTTCACTTCGAGCTTCCGGCAGAGCTCATCGCGCAGCGTCCGGCGACGCAGCGCTCGGCGAGCCGCCTGCTCGTGCTCGACGGCTCGAACGGAGCCATCGAAGACCGCGTATTCGGCGATCTTCCGCAGCTGCTCGAGGCGGGGGACGTGCTCGTGTTCAACGACACCCGCGTCGTGCCCGCGCGGGTGCACGGAACGAAGCAGAGCGGCGGTAAAATCGAGCTCCTGCTCGAGCGCGCGGAGAGCACCGACACCGCCCTCGTGCATGCGCGCGCAAGCAAGGGCTTGAAACCCGGTGCGGCGGTGAGCTTGCCCGGCGGCCACTGCGCGCGCATGGTCGAGCGCGCGGGGGATCTCTTTCGGTTGAAATTCTCGGGCGATGTGCTCGAGTTCTTCGAGAGGCACGGCGAGATCCCTCTGCCGCCCTACATCGGCCGCGCGCCGGACGGCGCCGATCGCGATCGCTATCAAACCGTGTACGCACGCGCCGCCGGCGCCGTCGCCGCGCCCACGGCGGGCCTGCACTTCGACGCCGAGCTCTTCGCGGCGCTCGAGCGGCGCGGTGTGCAGCGCTGTTTCGTGACGCTGCACGTGGGCGCGGGCACGTTCCAGCCGGTGCGCGTCGAGGACATCGAGCGCCACGAGATGCACCTGGAATACCTCGAAGTGGGCGCGGGCGCCTGCGCGGCGATCAATGCCGCGCGTGCCCGAGGCCGCCGCGTCGTCGCGGTGGGAACCACCGTCGTGAGGAGCCTGGAAACCGCCGCGGCCGCGGTGCCCGGGGCGGGGCGGGTTCCCGAGCTCGCACCCTATCGCGGATCGACGCGCCTGTTCATCCGTCCCGGCTACCGATTTCGCGCCGTCGATGCCATCGTGACGAACTTTCACCTGCCCGAGTCGACGTTGCTCATGCTGTGCGCGGCCTTTGCCGGCACGGGCGCGCTGAAAGCGGCCTACGCCCATGCCGTGGCCGCGCGATACCGTTTTTTCAGCTATGGAGATGCGATGTTCCTGAGGCCGGCGGCCGGCGCCCTGGCGGCGCCATGAGCACACCGCCGCGCATGCGTTTCGAGGTGCTCGCGGCCGATGGCGACGCGCGCCGGGGCCGGCTCGACTTCGCGCGCGGCCGCGTCGAGACGCCGGCGTTCATGCCGGTCGGCACTTACGGCACGGTGAAGGCGATGACGCCCGAGCAGCTCGTGCAGGCGGGCGCCGAAATCGTTCTCGGCAACACCTTTCACCTGTATCTGCGGCCCGGACTCGAGGTCATCGAGGCCCACGCGGGCCTGCACCGCTTCATGCATTGGGAGGGTCCGATTCTCACCGATTCGGGCGGCTTCCAAGTGTGGAGTCTCAAAGACATGCGCAAGCTCAGCGAGCAGGGCGCGAGCTTTCGCTCGCCCATCGACGGCGCGCCGGTATTCCTCTCCCCCGAGGAGTCCATGCGCATCCAGCGCACGCTCGGCTCCGACATCGCGATGAGCTTCGATGAGTGCACGGCGTATCCGGCGAGCGAGGCGCAGGCGCGCGCGTCCATGGAGCTGTCGATGCGCTGGGCATTGCGCGGTGCGCGCGCCTACCACGCGAGCGAGCCCCCCGGCACCTTGTTCGGGATCGTGCAGGGCGGGGTGTTCGGGCATCTGCGCAGCGCATCGCTCGCAGCGCTCGAGGAGATCGGATTCGCCGGCTTGGCGATCGGCGGCCTCGCCGTCGGGGAGAGCGAGCAGGAGCGGCTGGAGGTGCTCGAGGGGCTCACCCCGCAGATGCCGGCGCACAAGCCGCGCTACCTGATGGGCGTCGGCAGGCCGCAGGACATTCTCGAGGCGGTCCTGCGAGGCGTCGACATGTTCGACTGCGTGATGCCGACGCGCCATGCGCGCAACGGCCACCTCTTCACCCGGCGCGGGGTCCTCAACATCCGTAACGCGGTGCACCAGAAGGATACCCGCCCGATCGAGGAGGACTGTGGCTGCTACACCTGCCGGAATTACTCCCGCAGCTATCTTCGCCATCTGGACAAGTGCGGCGAGATCTTGGGGTCGCACCTCAACACGGTCCACAACCTGCATTTCTATCTGCGGCTGATGGCTGAAATCCGCGCGGCGATCACGGCACGGCGGATGGCGGCGTATGCGGCGGAGTTCCGCGCCCTGCTGCGCCAAGGGGCCGCCGAGAGCGGCCCCGCGGAGGGGCCGGCCGCGGCAGCCGATTGAAGCGCCCTGCTGTATACTGCCCGGCTTTGCCTTGCGGCGTGTGCCGCACCAGAGGGGGATAAATACGATGGACTTCTTCATCAACACGGCCCAGGCCCAAGCGGCGGGCGCCGGCGGCGGTCAAGGAATCATGAGCGCGCTGATGCTTCCCCTGGTGTTGCTCGTGGTGTTCTATTTCCTGCTGATCCGGCCGCAGAACAAACGCGCCAAGGAGCAGCGCGAGATGCTCTCGAAGATCGCCGAGGGCGACGAGATCGCAACCACCGGCGGCATCCTCGGCAAGGTGGTCTCGGTCGGGGACCAATTCCTCACCGTCGAGGTGGCGAGCGGCATCAACATCAAGCTGCAGAAGCATCAGGTGGCGCAACTCCTGCCTAAAGGTACGGTCAAGAGCGCATGATCTCGTACCCGCGCTGGAAGATGGCGCTGTTCGCAATCGCGATCGCGCTCGCCGTCTTGCTTGCATTGCCGAATCTGTTCGGCGAAGAGAATGCCCTGCAGCTGGCGCGCGACCGCGCGGCGGTGCAGGCGAGCGACCGCGATGCCGTCGTGCAGCTCCTGGATTCCAAGGGAGTGAAACCCACGGGCGTCTTTCTCGATCAGGGACGCCTCACCCTGCGCTTCTCGAGCGTCCAGGACCAGTTGAAGGCGCGCGACCTCATCAACGAGGCGCGCCCGAACGAGTTCACGGTGGCGCTCACCCAGGCATCGCGGGTGCCGGACTGGATGCGGGGCCTCGGACTGAGCCCGCTGAAGCTCGGCCTCGATCTTCGCGGCGGCGTGTACCTCGTGTACCAAGTCGATGTTGCCGGCGCGGTGAAGCAGCTGCTCGATCACCGGGAGCAGGACTTTCGCGCCTCGCTGCGCAACGCCCATGTCCCCTATCAGGACGTGGTGGTGGACTATCCCGCCGATCGTGTACGCGTGCTGTTCCGCGATTCGGACAGTCTCTCGAAGGGCAAGGCGGCCATCCTCGCCGACAACCGCGGCCTGCATCTGACCGAGACCAGCGTCGGCGGGATGCCGGCTCTCGAGCTCGCGCTCACCCCGCAGGAGATCAAGGACCGGCAGGACTACGCGGTTCAGCAGAACATCGTGATCCTGCGCAACCGTCTGAACAGCCCCGAGCTCGCCGTCTCGGAGCCGCAGGTCGCGCGCGAGGGGGTCGACCGCATCGCCATTCAGCTTCCCGGTCTGCAGAACTCCGCCGAGGTCAAGAAAATCCTCGGCAAGACCGCGACCCTCGAGTTTCGGATGGTCGATGAGAACGACAATCCGCTCGAGGCCGCTTCCACCGGGCACGTGCCGCTCGGCGCGAAGCTCTACTACACCCGCGACAAGCAGCCGGTGCTGCTCAAGCGCGAGGTGGTGGTGACCGGGGATCAGCTCACGGACGCCTCCTTTCAGCCGAATACCCAGGACGGTCCCGCCGTCTCGGTCAGCCTCGATGCGCGCGGTGCGGCCAAGATGCTGAAGAACACCGAGGAGAACATCGGGCACCTCATGGCGGTGGTGTTCATCGACCGCTCGCGCGAGAAGAATGCGCAGGGTGTCGAGGTCGACCGCACCACCGAGGAAGTCATCAACCGCGCCACCATCCGCGGCGTCTTCAGCAACAACTTCCAGATCACCGGGGTGAACCCCATCGAGGGCCGGGAGCTTGCGCTGCTGCTGCGCGCCGGCGGGCTCGCCGCTCCGCTCACGCCGGTGGAAGAGCGGGCCATCGGCCCGAGCCTCGGTCAGGACAACATCGCCAAAGGCGTGCGTGCGATGGTGTTCGGCATGCTGGCGGCGTTCGTGTTCATGGCCGTGTACTACAAGGTGTTCGGCCTGATTGCCGACCTCGTGCTGCTCTCCAACGTGGTGCTGCTCACGGCCCTCCTGTCGCTGGTGGGCGCCGCCCTCACGCTGCCCGGCATCGCCGCCGTGGTGCTGACCGTCGGTATGGCGGTCGACGCGAACATCCTGATTTACGAGCGCATCCGCGAGGAGCTGCGCAACGGCGTCTCGCCGCGCGCCGCCATTACGGCGGGCTTCGAGCGGGCGTTCTCGGCGATCTTCGACTCCAACATCACGGCAATGATCGCAGGCGTGGTGCTGTGGCTGTTCGGCACGGGCGCCGTGCGCGGCTTCGCCGTGGTGCTGGTGCTCGGCATATTCACCTCGATGTTCACCTCGCTCCTGGGGAGCCGCACCCTGGTGCAGCTCGTCTACGGCGGTAAGCGCAAGGTCGAGCGGTTGTCCATCTGAGCTCGTTGAGGATCTGACGCCATGGAGTTTTTTCACAAGGTAACGCGCTTCCCGTTCATGCGCACCCGCAAGGTGTGGTACGGGCTGTCGGCCGTGCTCATCGTCGCATCGCTCGGCCTGGTGGTGCTGCGCGGCCTGAATTTCGGGATCGACTTCACCGGCGGCGTGAACATCGAGACGAACTTCGCGCAGGCGCCGAATATCGACCAGCTGCGCTCGGCGCTCGCCAAGGCGGGCGTGAACGCCGCGCAGGTGCAGGCGTTCGGCAGCTCGCGCGACATCCTGGTGCGCCTGCCGCCGGATCCGAGCGTGACGGGCGAGCAGGTCGGGGCGAAGATTCTCGACGTGTTCAAGACCATCGTGCCCGGCGTGAAGCTGCTGAGCACCGAGGTCGTCGGTCCGCAGGTGGGCCAGGAGCTGTTCGTGCACGGCGCCTGGGCGCTGGTGGCGACGCTCGTCCTCATCATGATCTACGTGCTGATGCGCTTCACGTCCAAGCTCGCGATCGGCGCCATTCTCGCGGTGCTGCACGACCCGATCTGCGTGCTGGGCTTCTTCGCGCTGACGCAGATCACGTTCGATCTGACGGCGATCTCCGCCATCCTCGCCGTCATCGGCTATTCGCTCAACGACACCGTCATCGTCTTCGACCGGGTGCGCGAGCGTGCACGCAACGCCCGCAAATTGCCGATCGGACAGGTCATTGACGAATCCATCAATCAGACGCTGTCGCGAACGTTGATGACCAAGCTGGTGACCCTGCTGGTGGTGGTGTCTCTCCTGATCTTCGGCGGCGAGACGCTGCACGGCTTCTCCGCCGCGCTCGTGATCGGCATCATCGCGGGCACTTACTCCTCGATCTACATCTCGGCGGCGATCGCACTCGATCTGGGACTTCGAACGGATGATCTGCTCGAGCGCAAGCTCAGCCGTCCCGAAGAGGTCGACGGTCTGCCGTAACCCATGGATGTCTTGCTCGACCCCAAGGCGTGGATCTCATTTCTGACGCTGGCGGGACTCGAGATCGTCTTGGGGATCGACAACATCCTTCTGCTGTCGGTGCTCGTCGAGCGCCTGCCGCCGCGCCGGCGCACCAGCGCGCGCTGGCTCGGGTCGGGCTTCGCCATGCTCACCCGCATCGGCCTGCTGTTGTCGGTGGTCTGGATCACGACCTTGCAGCGGCCGCTCTTCACGCTGCGGGGAAACCAGATCTCGCTGCGCGACGCCGTGCTGTTCGGGGGCGGCGTGCTGCTCATCGTGCAGACCCTGGAGGAAATCCTCGATCTTTTGAAAGGCCGGGCCGAACGCCGCGCGGTGAAACCGGCGCGCGGCTTCTGGTTCATCATCGCGAAGATCGGCATCCTCGACATCGTCTTCTCGCTCGACTCGGTGTTCACGGCGATCGGGCTCACCCGCCGCGTCGAGGTCATGCTCGCGGCGATCGTCATCTCGGTGCTCGCGATGATCGCCATCTCCGCCGCGGTGAGCCGTTTCATCAGCCGCTACCCGACCTTGAAGGCGCTCGCGCTCGTGTTTCTGGTGCTCATCGGCGGCTCGCTCATCGCCGAGTCGATGCACGTCGAGATTCCGCAGTGGTATTTGTATCTCGCGATCGGTTTCGCCGGAGCTGTGGAATGGGTCAACATTCGCTTGCGGCGGCGGGGGTAACGTGTAGAGTGCGACCCATGGAGCCTTTCGGGACATCATTATGAATATCAAAGGGATGCTCGCCACCAAGCCCATCGCCCATTATCAGCGGGAGGCTTCGGACAAGCGCCTGGTGCGCGCCCTCGGCATCCCATCGCTCATCGCATTCGGCATCGGCGGCATCATCGGCACGGGTATTTTCGTGCTGACCGGCCTTGCCGCCGCCGAGCACGCCGGCCCCGCGATCGTCCTCTCCTTCCTCATCGCCGGCACCGGCTGCGCATTCGCCGGGCTGTGCTATTCCGAGTTCGCCGCGATGGTGCCGGTCGCCGGCAGCGCCTATGCCTACAGCTATGCGACGCTCGGCGAGCTCGTGGCCTGGTTCGTGGGCTGGAACCTCGTGCTCGAGTACATGATGGCGTGCTCCACGGTCGCCGTCGGCTGGAGCCGCTATTTCGTGAAGATGCTCGACCTGTACGGCGTCAATTTCATTCCCGACTGGCTGAGCTCGGCGCCGTTCGAGGCGGCGGAGGTCGGCTTTCAAGTGCATCGGACCAGCGCGGTGATCAATCTGCCCGCCATCGCCATCATCGTGGCCGCCACGGCGCTTTGCTACAAGGGCATCAAGGAGTCGGCGCTGGTGAACACCATCATCGTCGCGATCAAGGTCGGTATCGTGATCGCGGTGATCGCCTTCGGCGCCTTCTACGTCAACACGGCCAACTGGCATCCCTACATTCCGCCGAACACGGGCACCTTCGGCCAGTTCGGTTGGAGCGGCGTTCTGCAGGCCTCGGCGATCATCTTCTTCGCCTATATCGGCTTCGACGGTGTCTCGACCGTCGCGCAGGAGGCCAAGGATCCGCAACGCGGGATGCCCATCGGCATGCTCGGGAGCCTCGCGATCTGCACGGTGCTCTATGTGCTCATGTCGAGCGTGATGACGGGGCTCGTGCCGGTTCAGCAGCTCAACGACGCAGCCCCGGTTGCCGTTGCCCTCGAGGCCCATCCGGAGCTCAGGTGGCTCACGACCTGGGTCGTGTGGGGCGCGCTGTTCGGCCTCACCTCCGTGATCATCACGATGATCATTCCGCAGGCGCGCATCTGGCTGTGCATGGCCCACGATGGCCTGCTGCCGAAGATGTTCGGCGCGGTGCATCCGAAGTTCAAGACGCCGCACATATCCACCGCCATCACCGGCGTGCTTGCCGCGACCTTCGCCGGCTGCCTCCCGATCGGAATCTTGGGAGAGCTGGTGTCGATCGGTACGCTGATCGCCTTCATCGTGGTATGCCTGGGAGTCCTGATCCTGCGCTACACGCGACCCGATCTACCGCGGCCGTTTCGCGTGCCGGCCGTCTGGTTCACCTCCATAATGGGCGTGATCTTCTGTGCCGGCATGGCAGCCTCGCTCCCCGCCGAAACCTGGTGGCGGCTGGTGCTGTGGAGCGCCGTCGGCATCGTGATCTACCTCGTCTACGGCTACTCGCACAGTCGATTGCGCTTGCCCGAGGAGCAGCAGGAGCCCGGGGTGGCGCCCGGTGCCGCGACGCCGGGCGGCGTGGCGACTGCCGGATGGTCCAATCCCGCCAAGGATCACACCCTCTAAGGCATTGCGGGGATGGCGGGCGGGCGCCCGTCGCGCGCGTCTATTCGCGCAGCGCTTTGGGCGTCAGAGGTCCGATCGCCGCGAGCAAGCCTTCATAGACCTTTGGATTTCCGGCCACGATGTTCGGGCCGAGGGCATATTCCTCGCCCGCGGGCGTGCCCACGCGACCGCCGGCCTCGCGGATGAGCAACGCGCCGGCTGCCGTATCCCAAGGCTTTAGACCGAACTCCCAGAAGCCGTCCGTGCGTCCGGCCGCCACGTAGGCAAGATCGAGCGAGGCGGAGCCGGGGCGCCGCACGCCGGCCGCCGTGTTCATCACGACCTTGAGCATGGCGAGATAATCATCGATGTGCTCGGCGGCCATGCGATAGGGGAAGCCTGTGCCGATGAGCGCGCCGTCCAGCGCGCGCTGAGTGCTGACGCGGATTTTCTTGCCCTCGAGCTGCGCCCCATCGCCCCGCGACGCGGTGAAGAACTCCTGCCGGCTCGGATCGTAAATGACACCGTGCTCGAGCCGTCCGCGGTGCTCGACGGCGATCGATACGGCGAAGGTCGGAAAGCCGTGCAGGAAATTCGTGGTGCCGTCGAGCGGGTCGATGATCCACAGGTACTCGCTGTCGCCGCTGCGGCCCGACTCCTCGCCGAGGAACGCGTGATTGGGGTGGCTGCGCCTGATGACGGCGATGATCTCGGCCTCGGCCTTGCGATCGATATCGGTCACGAAATCGTTGCGGCCCTTGGTGTCGATCTTGAGCGAATCGAGACGCGACAAGTTGCGCACGATGAAATCGCCGGCGCGGCGCGCGGCGCGCATGCCGATGTTGAGAAGTGGTTGCATAGCGATAGGCGCTAGAATAACAGAGCATGGCCTCCCCGGTTCGCATCGTGCTCATCGACCCGAGTCATCCCGGCAACATCGGTTCGGTGGCGCGCGCCATGAAAAACATGTCGCTCGAGGATCTGACCCTCGTGCGGCCCCGCTCATTCCCGCACCCCGAGTCGAACGCACTCGCGGCGGGCGCCGACGACATCCTGGCGCGGGCGCGGGTCGTCGGCTCGCTCGCCGAGGCCATCGCCGACTGCGCGTTCATCGCCGGCACCACCTCGCGCCCGCGCTCGTATTACTGGGAATTCACGACGCCGCGCGAGGTGGCGGCGCGCATCGTGGCCTTGGGCGAGCAGAATCGGGCGGCGCTGTTGTTCGGCTCGGAGCGCTACGGCCTCGGCACGGAGGACCTGAAACACTGCAACGTGCTGGTGCGCATTCCGGCGAATCCCGCTTACTGCTCGCTCAATCTCGCGATGTCGGTGCAGCTGCTCGCCTATGAGCTGTTCATGGCCCGCGAGCAGCCGGCCTCGCACGTGCAGCTCGAGCTGCCGCTCGCTCCCTCCTCCGATGTCGAGCATTTCTACGCGCATCTGCATCAGGTGCTGAACGAAATCGATTTCGAGGATCGCACCGGGCATCTCATGGAACGCTTGCGCAGGCTCTTCAATCGTGCCCAGCTCGACCGCAACGAGCTCAATATTCTGCGCGGCATCTTGAGCGCCGTGCAGGGTCGGCGCGGCCAATCCACACGGCGGGCGCGCGAATGAGCGCGGGCTGCGTGTACCTGGATTACGCATCGACCACTCCGGTCGCGCCCGAGGTGGCGGCGCGGATGGCGGAGTGTTTGACTCGCGACGGGGTGTTCGGCAACTCCGGGTCCACGAGCCATGCCTATGGCGAAGCGGCGCGCGAGGCCGTCGAGGCGGCGCGCCTGCAAGTGGCGGCGGCCGCCGGCGCAGAGCCCGCGGAAGTGGTGTTCACCTCGGGTGCCACCGAGGCGAACAACCTTGCGATATTTGGCACCGCGCAGTACTACCGCGACAGCGGCCGCCACATCGTCACCGCCCGCACCGAGCACAAGTCGGTGCTCGATCCGTGCAGGGAGCTCGAGCGCCGGGGCTGGAGCGTCACTCACCTCGCGCCCGCCTCCAACGGCCTCATCGATCCGGCGCAAGTTGCCGAGGCGATTCGGCCCGATACCGTGCTCGTATCGCTCATGCACGTGAACAATGAGATCGGCGTCATCCAGGACATCGCCGCCATCGGCGCCCGGTGCAGGCTCGCGGGCACCGCCCGGCTGCACGTCGATGCCGCCCAGAGCGTCGGCAAATGCGACCTCGATTTCGGCGCACTCGGCGTCGACTTGATGTCGCTGTCCGCGCACAAGGCGTACGGTCCGAAGGGTGCGGGCGCCCTGATCGTCTCGCGCGGGCGCGGCGCCCGCCTCACCCCGCTCCTCCATGGCGGCGGACAAGAGGGCATGCTGCGCTCGGGCACGGTCGCCACACATCAGGCGGTCGGCATGGGTGCGGCGTTCGCGCTGGCGAGCGATGAGCGGGCGCGCGAATGCGCGCGCATCGCGGTGCTCTGTGAGCGACTGTGGCGTTCGCTCGAGCGGCTCGGCGGTGTCCTGCGCAACGGCGGCGGGGCGCCATCGGTGCCGCACGTGCTGAACGTTTCTTTCGAAGGGGTCGAAGGCGAAAGCCTGCTCGCGGCGGTGCGGCCGGAGCTCGCCGTGTCGACCGGCTCGGCGTGCACCTCGGCCACGCAGGAGCCCTCCTATGTCCTGCGGGCGCTGGGCCGCGACGATCGCCTGGCCGAGAGCAGTCTGCGCTTCGGCCTCGGGCGCTTCACGAGCGACTCCGATATCGATACCGCGGCTGCCGTGGTCACCGAGGCCGTGCGGCGGCTGCGCCGGATCGGCGGGACCTGAAGCCCTCCGCGTGAGATACAGCGAGCTCACCCGGCGCTACTTCAGTGACCCGCCACGCGTCGGCACGCTGTCCGGTCCGGATTGCTACCGCGGCACCGCCGGGAGCCGTTCGGCGGGTACCTGGGTGCAATTCGACGTGCGGATGCGCGCCGCGCCGGGCGAACCGGCGGCCGACGCCGGCCGACTGCCGCACGTGCGGGAAGTGCGCTTCCTCGCGTTCGGCTGCCCGCACGTAATCGCCGCGGCGGCCCTGGTCGCCGAGCACGCCGAGGGGGGGGCGGCGCACCCCCGCCTGCCGGAAAGCATTCACGCGATCCGCGGCCGGCTGGAGGCGCCCGTCGAGAAATTGGGCCGTCTGTTCGTGGTGGAGGACGCCTGGATCGCCGCTCTCAGGGCCGCGGGCGTTGGGTGCGGTTGATAGGGGATCCTCGCACCCCCATCTGAGGGTGGCAGGCGGCCGTCCGCGCGGCCGGTTCCCGCGATGCGGCAGAGCGCGCACGGTTATTGGAAAAAACTGCGCTCCATGTCCGTGCACGGCCGCCCGGCGCGTATTATGTATGGGTCTGCAATGAATGCGGTCTCGACAGAGGAGAAACAGCGCAACATGGCGATATCTTTGACGGAATCTGCGGCGGACCGGGTCCGGACTCACTTGGCGAAGCGCGGCACGGGCGTGGGCCTGCGCGTCGGGGTGAAGAAGACCGGCTGTTCGGGATTTGCCTATGTGGTGAACTACGCCGATGAGATCCAAGCGGGCGATGCCGTGTTCGAGGCTCGCGGCATCAAGATCGTCGTCGACTCGGCGAGTCTGCCGCTGATCGACGGCACCCTGGTCGACTTCGTGAAACAAGGCCTCAACGAGGCGTTCAAGTTTCTAAACCCCAAAGCCAAAGTGGAATGTGGCTGCGGCGAGAGCTTCAGCGTCTAGTTAAGCCGGGCGGCGCGGATGCCGCCCGATCAATCGCGGTTTTTCCAAGAAATACAGGCACTTCGGCCATAGCCCCGATTGCCTGGCCGCGGCCGCTAACGTACACTTCGCGGTCTTTGTCCACCCGAGGTCCCTCATGCCCATCGAGCGCACTCTGTCCATCATCAAACCGGACGGCGTCGGCCGCAATTTGATCGGCGAGATCTTGAATCGCTTCGAGAAGGTGGGCTTGCAGGTGGTCGCCGCGCGCATGATGCAGCTCTCGCAACGGGAAGCGGAAGGCTTCTACGCGGTGCATCGCGAGCGGCCGTTCTTCAAGGACCTCGTGAAATTCATGACCTCCGGGCCGGTCCTGGTCCAGGTGCTCGAGGGTGAGGGCGCGATCGCGAAGAATCGCGACGTGATGGGAGCGACCGATCCGAAGAAGGCCGCGCCCGGCACGATACGCGCGGATCTCGCGCGCAGCATCGACGAGAATGTGGTTCACGGCTCCGATGCGCCCGATACCGCCGCTCGAGAGATCGCATACTTCTTTCGCGAAATTGAGATCTGTCCGCGTACGCGTTAGCGTAGCGCGCTGAGGCGACCGTAAGGAATTGCAGCGAAGTGGCCGGCGATCCCGTCAATCTACTCGGCTTGCCGCGTACCGAGCTCGAGGCGTTCGTCGCCGAGCGCTTGGGCGCGAAGCCCTTCCGCGCGCGCCAGCTCATGAAGTGGCTGTATCGCCGCGGCGTCGCGGAATTTGCCTCCATGACGGACCTCGCGCAAGACTTTCGCGCGCAGCTGAACGAGGTGGCGACCGTCGCCGTTCCCGAGATCGTCGAGGAGCAGCGCTCGACCGACGGCACGCGCAAATGGATGTTGCGGATGGACCGGGTGCAGGGCATCGAGATGGTCTACATCCCGGAGCCGGATCGCGGCACGTTGTGCATCTCCTCGCAGGTCGGGTGTGCGATGGATTGCTCCTTCTGCTCGACCGCCCAGCAGGGCTTCAATCGCAATTTGAGCGTCGCGGAGATCGTCGGTCAGGTGTTCCTCGCGCACCGCGAATTGCGCGATGCGCGCGCGGATGGACGCGCGATCACGAACATCGTGTTCATGGGCATGGGCGAACCGCTTGCCAATTACCGCAACGTCGTGCCCGCCATGCGTATCTTCCTGGACGATCTGGGCTACGATCTTTCGCGCCGTCGCGTAACACTCAGCACCTCGGGACTCGTGCCGCAGATCTACAAGCTCGCCGAGGAATGCAACGTCGCCCTCGCGGTGTCGCTCCACGCGCCGGACAACGAGTTGCGCGACCGGCTGGTTCCCATCAATCGCAAGCACCCCGTCGAGGAGCTGCTGGCGGCTTGCTGGCACTACATCGACAAGCAAAACGGACGCAGCGTGACATTCGAGTACGTGATGCTCGAAGGCGTCAACGACCAGCCCGAGCGCGCGCGGGCGCTGGCGCGACTTCTGCGCGGCCATCCGGCGAAGCTCAACTTGATTCCGTTCAATCGCTTTCCGGGAACCCGCTACCGGTGCTCTTCGCCCGCGGTCATCCTCAGGTTCCGCGACATCCTGAACGAACACGGCGTGATCGCGACCACCCGCCGCACGCGAGGCGATGACATCGATGCAGCGTGCGGCCAGCTCGCGGGCCGCGTGACCGACCGTACGCAAGTCCGCCTCGGCACGAAGATCACCGGGGCGCGCGCCACGGCGGAGGCTCCATGAGCACCCGGCGGCCGGGCCCGCTGGCCTTGTCGGTGCTGACGGCGGCGCTCATCGCGTCCGGACTGCCGGGGTGCAAGTCGTCCCCGCCCCCCTATCAGCTGCCCGATCGCCACAAAAAGCCCGAGCCTGAGCAGGCCGCGATCGCCAACATGCAAATGGCGGTCGAGTACATGCGGCTCAATAATCTGGCGCGCGCCCAGGAGCGCATCGAGCGTGCGCTCGATGAGGCGCCGGAAAATGCCGACGTGCAGGAGACCGCGGGCTTGGTCTACGAGCGGCTGAACGATATGGCCAAGGCGAAGCACGCCTTCTCGGCCGCCGCGCGCTTGGGCAAGAACGATCCCGGTATTCAGAACAGCTATGCGGGCTTTTTGTGCCGCACGGGCAAGGCGAAGGAGGGCGAGAAGCTCTTCATCGAGGTCGCCCAGAACCCGGTGTATCGAACCCCCGAGGTGGCGTTGCTCAACGCCGGCGTGTGCGTGGGCGAGGCGGGCGATGTCGTCGATTCCGAGCGCTACTTCAACCGCGCCCTGACGATCAAGCCCAACATGCCGGAGGCGCTGCTGCAGCTCGGGAACCTCGCCTTCAGCCGCGGCGATCCGAAGCAGGCGCTCGATTATGTGCAGCGCTATCTTGCCGTCAATCCGGCGTCCCCCGAGGTGCTGTGGCTCGGCTTCCGGGCGCAGCGAAAACTCGGCGACAACACCGCGGCGGCGGGGTTTGGGCGGCGCATCCAGGCTGAATTTCCCGACTCCCAGCAGGCACAGATGCTGCGCGCCGGCGTCGATCGATGAGCGAGGCGGCGCTCGCGCTCGGTCTGCAGCTCAAGGAAGCGCGCGAGAAGCGCGGGGTGAGCGCGCAAAAAATGGCGGACGACATGCATCTCGATGCGTGGGTGATCGATGCGCTCGAGGCGGGCGACTATGCCCGCATCGGGCCCGCGGTCTATGCCCAGGGTCACCTCAAAAAATACGCGAGCATTCTCGGGATTTCCGCCGCTCGTCCCGAGGGGGCGGTCGCGCCGAAGCCGCCCGGACTCGCCGTTCCGACACCGATCATTCGCCTCGACCCGCCGCGCGGCAACGGCGCTCTGGGGCCGACCGTCGCGGGCATCCTCGCCGTCGCGATGGTCGCCGGCGCCCTCGTGTGGTGGCGCCCGTGGCACCGCGCGGCGGTAAGGCCCCCGGTGCCGGTCGCGAGCACGGCGACTCCGCCGGCTGCGGCGAGCGCCGCGGCAAGCGATGCGGCAGCCGCTCCCGGGCCCGATGCGGTGGCGGCCGGCGATGTGGCGGGCACCGATCAGGGCGGCGAGAGCTCGGCGGCGACGCCGGCCGCCGCTGCCGTTGCCCCGGCACCGGCGAGCACCGCTGATCTGACACCCGGCGTGGGGCGGGCGCGGCTGCGCCTGAGCTTCTCCGCCGATTCGCGCGTCGCCGTCGATGACTATGCCGGCAAGCCCGTGTTTCACGGAGACGGTCGCGCGAACAGCGTCAAGACGCTCTCGGGCATGGCGCCGTTCCGCGTCTATCTCGGTTTTGCGAGCGGTGTGCAGCTCCAGGTCAACGATCGCGTGGTCGCCATCGGACCGCAATTCGTCACGGGCGATGTGGCGCGTTTCGAGGCCGGGGCTGACGGCGTGCTTCGACGCGATGCGCACCCCCTGCCGCCCGCCGGGACTGCGGTCTCGCCCGCGCCGCGCGGCTGAGAGGGTCCCGTGACCAAAATCATCGAGCCGTTACGTGGCGTCCACGACGTGTTGCCCGCGCAGGCGCCCGCCTGGCAGCATCTCGAGCGCACCGCGCGCGAGGTCTTCGCCTCCTACGGATACGAGGAGTTTCGCGTCCCGATCATCGAGCAGACGCAATTGTTCAAGCGCTCGATCGGCGACTTCACCGACATCGTCGAGAAGGAGATGTTCAGCTTCGTCGATCAGGGCGAGGATCACATCACGCTGCGGCCCGAAGCGACGGCCGGCATCGTGCGCGCCATGATCTCGAATGGGCTGCTGCGCGAGAGCCGGCTCAAGGTGTGGTGCATCGGGCCGATGTTCCGGCGCGAGCGGCCGCAGGCAGGCCGCTACCGTCAATTTCATCAGATCGACGCCGAGGCGTTCGGCTTCGAGGGACCCGACATCGATGCGGAAATCATCCTGCTGTCGGCGCGGCTGCTGCGGCGCCTCGGCCTGACGCGCATCAAGCTGCTGATCAATTCGCTCGGCACGCCGGCCGTGCGCGCAGCCTACCGGGAGCGCCTTACGGCCTACTTCGCGGCCCATGAGGCCGATCTCGATGCCGACGGCAGGCGCCGGTTGCACGGCAACCCACTGCGCATCCTGGACAGCAAGAATCCGCAGATGCAGACGCTCATCGCCGGGGCGCCGGCGCTCCTCGATGCGCTTGACCCGGAATCGAAGGCGCACTTCGAGACGCTGTGCGAGCACCTCTCGAGCGCCGGCATCGAATACCATGTCGAGCCCCGGCTGGTGCGCGGGCTCGACTACTACACCCGAACGGTGTTCGAATGGACCACGGATCTGCTCGGCGCTCAGAGCACCGTGTGCGCGGGCGGGCGGTATGACGGTCTGGTGTCCCAGCTGGGCGGCGCCGATACGCCCGGCATCGGCTGGGCGATGGGGCAGGAGCGAATCGTCATGCTGCTCGAGAAGCAGGCGCAGGCGATACCCACCGAGCGCCCGCAGATCTATCTCGTGCTGTCGGGCGAGCGCAGCGAGGCCGCGGGACTGAAGCTCGCGGAGCGGTTGCGCGACGCCCGCCCGGACCTGCGGTTGCAGGTGAATCTCGGTGGCGGAAGCTTCAAGACGCAGTTCAGGCGCGCCGACAAAAGCGGCGCCGAGATCGCGCTGGTGCTGGGCGAGGACGAGCTCGCTCGCGGGGTCGTCGCGGTCAAGTCGTTGCGGCAGGAGCGGGCCCAGGAAGTGTGCCCGCTCGATCAAATCGGTGAACGTGTGGGCCTGTTGTTGGGTCTGTCACAAGGTGAAGGTTAGCGGAGCACTCATGGCAGAAGACTATTTGACCGACGATGAGCAACTCGAGCACGTCAAGCGCCTGTTCGCCGAATACGGCCCCTGGACCATCGGTGCGGTGATCCTTGGCCTTGGGCTCGCTTTCGGCTATCGCCATTACCTCAGCACCCTCAACGAGCGTGCCCTGGAGGCCTCCGCGCAGTTCGCCGATATGACCTCGGCGGTTCAGCGCAACGACGCTGCCAAGGCGCGGCAGATTGCCGAAGGACTGATCAAGACTCACCCGAGCTCGCCGTATGCCGACCAGGCCCAGCTCGTCCTCGCGCGCATCGCTGTCGATCAGGGTCTGGACGCGTCGGCGATCGGGCCGCTCGAGGAGGTCATCCAGCATTCCAAAGATGGCGAGCTGAAGCACATCGCCCGCCTGCGTCTTGCGCGGATCCTGATCGATCAGGGCAAGCCGGACGAGGCATTGCAGACCCTCTCCGATCCACCCGGCAGCTTCGCGGGACGCTACGACGAGGTGCGCGGCGATGCCTACTACGCCAAGAAAGACCCGGCGAAGGCGGCGGAAGCGTACAAGCGCGCGCTCGGCGCGAGCGCGGGCGAGGGCATGGACTCCGCATTGCTCGCCCTTAAAATCGCCGATCTCGGCATCCCGCCCTCCGCGCCGACCGCGCCCTCGGCCGCCGCTGCCAACGCGCCGGCTTCCTCCGCTTCCTCGAACAAGGCCAAACCCTGATGCGCGCATCGCTTTCCTGGGCCCTCGCGGCATTGCTTCTCGTCGCCGGATGCAGCAAGGACAAGGATGTCGAGCCGCCCGCAAAGCTCGTGAAGTTCCCCGTCACGCTTTCGGTGAAACAGCTGTGGGGCGACAACGTCGGCGGCGGCAAAAAGCAAGTGAAGCTGCGGCTCGGTCTCGGTCCGGCCTACGACAATCATCTCGTGTTCGCGGCCTCGGACCAGGGCGAGGTGGTGGCGGTGAATCTCGACACCGGACGCCATGTCTGGGTCAAGCATTATAAGAGGATGCAGTTCTCCGCCGGACCCGGTGCGGGCGCCGGAATGGTCGTGCTCGGCTCGAGCAAGGGATGGGTCATCGCGCTCGCGGGTGCGAGCGGCAAGGAGCTGTGGCGCACGCGGGTCAACTCGGAGCTTCTCTCCGCGCCCGCCGTCGGCGACCGAGTGGTCGTGATGCGCTCCGTGGACGGCCGCCTGCACGGCTTCAATGCAACCAACGGCAAGGAGCTCTGGTCGGTGGAGCAGCAAGTGCCGCGCTTGAGTCTGCGCGGCACCGCCACGCCGGTCATCTCGAAGGAAGCGGCGATCAGCGGATTCGACAACGGCAAGGTCATGGCGGTGTCTTTGATGACCGGCGATACGCTGTGGGATACGGCCCTCGCTTCGCCGCACGGGCGAACCGAGCTCGATCGGCTGGTGGACATCGATTCCGCCGTGAGCGTGGTCGGGGACAACGTGTTCGCCACCGGCTTTCAAGGGCGCACGGCCATGATCGCGCTCGACTCCGGCCAGATCTGGTGGGCGCACGACATGTCGAGCTATCACGGCCTCGGATCGGATGAGGAGAACCTGTTCGTCACGCAATCCGACGGCGTCGTCGTCGCGCTTCGTCAGCGGGACGGCTCGCAGATCTGGAGCAACGACAAGTTGAAGCGCCGTGGGTTGAGCACGCCTGCCGTGACCACGACCGCCGTCGCCGTGGCGGACTACCAAGGCTATTTGCATTGGCTCGACAAGGCCACGGGCGTGCTCGTCGCCCGTCAGCGCGTGGCCAAGTACCGCGTGACCAATCCGCCGATTGCCATCAAGGATACGGTCGTGGTGCTCACCGACAGCGGCAAGCTGGCGGCGTTTCGTGCAGCGCCGCGCCCGGCGACGGCTGCCGCCACGCCGGCGACCGCGGCAGCCGGCGACGAAGCTGGCGTGGAGGAGGCCTCCGGGGCGGAGCGCTCCACGGCACCGCCGCCCACGCGCTAGGGCCCATCGTGCTGCCGGTTGTTGCCTTGATCGGTCGGCCGAATGTAGGCAAATCGACGCTCTTCAATGCGCTGACCGGCACCCGCGATGCGCTCGTCGCCGACTTTCCGGGCCTCACCCGAGATCGCCAGTACGGTTATGCCCGCCGCGCGGCCGTGCCCTGCATCGTGGTCGATACCGGCGGCCTCGTCGAGAATGCCGATCGCATCGAGGGCTTGATGGTGGAGCAGACGGAGCGCGCCATCGCGGAGGCCGACCGGCTGATCGTTCTGGTCGATGGCCGCGCGGGTCTCACGCCCCAGGATGTGTTCGCCGCGCAACTCGCCCGGCGCAGCGGCAAGCCCGCCTGGCTCGCGGTGAACAAGACCGAGGGCTTCGATCCCGATTCGGCCGTGGCGGAGTTTCATCAGCTCGGGCTCGGCGAGCCGCACGCGGTCGCCGCCGCCCACGATCAAGGCGTGGTCGACTTGCTCGAAGCGGTGCTCGCGGGGGTGAGCCCGGAGCCCGACGAGGGCGTCGAGGCGACCGGCATCAAGGTCGCCGTCATCGGCCGCCCGAATGTCGGCAAGAGCACGCTCATCAACCGGCTGCTCGGTGAGAACCGGATGGTGGCTTTCGATGAGCCGGGGACGACGCGCGATGCCGTCATGGTGCCTTTCGAGCGCGACGGCGAGCGCTACACCTTGATCGATACCGCGGGGTTGCGGCGCCGCGCGCGCACCGAAGGCGCGGTCGAGAAGTTCAGCGTCATCAAGACCCTGCAGGCCATCGAGACGGCCCATGTGGTGGTGGCCGTCATGGACGCCCACGACAGCGTAGTCGAGCAGGACGCCAGTCTTCTGGGCGCCGTCATCGAGCAAGGCCGCGCGCTGGTGATCGCGATCAACAAATGGGACAACATTCCGCCCGAGCAGCGCGACCTCATTCGTGGGCAGATTCAGCAGCGGCTCGCGTTCGCCGACTTCGCGCCGCTGCGTTTCATCTCGGCGCGACACGGCAGCGGCGTCGGCGAGCTCCTCGCCACGGTGCGCGAGGTCTACGCGGCGGCCATGCGCGACATGAGCACGCCCGAATTGACGCGCGTGCTCGAGGCGGCGGTGGAGAGCCACCAGCCGCCGCTCGTGAGCGGGCGGCGCATCAAGCTGCGCTATGCCCATCAGGGCGGACGCAACCCGCCGGTGATCGTGATTCACGGCAATCAGACCGATCACGTGCCCGATGCCTACCAACGGTACCTGGTGAATGTGTTTCGAAAGGCGTTCGATCTGATGGGCACGCCGGTGCGGGTGACCTTTCGAGCCGAAGAGAATCCGTATGCCGGCAAGCGCAATCCGCTCACCCCGCGCCAGCGCCGCAGCCGCAAGCGCCTGATCAAGCGTAACAAGCGCTAGAGGGCACCGCGAGCCCATGCGCCAAGTCGAGGCGCGCGCTGCCGGCGTCCCGCACCATATCGGTGCATCCGGCGCCATGCTGTTGCGCCTTCTTTTCGTAAGTATCTGAATATGCGTGCCTGTCCGCGCTTGGCACGGCCAATGCTTTGATCCGTCCCCGACCCGGGTCGAATGTCGCCCTCGTCCCCAAGGCTCGCCGTCCATGAAGCTCGTCAGCGCCATCATTAAACCCTTCAAGCTCGATGAGGTTCGCCAGGCAATCAGCGACATCGGCGTCCAGGGCATGACGGTGACCGAGGTGCGCGGCTTCGGGCGGCAGCGCGGTCATACCGAGATTTACCGGGGAGCGGAGTACGCCGTCGAATTCGTTCCGAAGACGAAGATAGAAATTGCGGTGACGGATGCGCTGGTCGACCAGGTCGTCGAGGCGATACAGAAGTCGGCGCGCACCGGCAAAGTCGGCGACGGCAAGGTATTCGTTTTCGCGCTCACGCATGTGGTGCGCATCAGGACAGGCGAGCGGGACGCCGGCGCCATTTAGGGGAGTCGCATCGATGAATAAATGGTCCGTGAGCCTCATCCTGGGGTTGCTCGTGGCATGGGCGCCGTGGGTGCACGCCGCGAGCAGCGCGCCGACCGAGCCCTTTCTCGTCGCCGCCGACAAGGTGAGTTCGGGCGATACCGCGTGGATGCTCACCTCCACGGCGCTCGTGCTGATGATGTGCGTGCCGGGACTCGCCTTGTTCTACGGCGGCATGGTGCGCAAGAAAAACGTGCTCGCGACGCTCATGCAGAGCTTCGCCTGCACCTGCGTCGTGACCATTCTCTGGTGGGTCATCGGCTATTCGTTGGCCTTCACGCCCGGCAACGGCTTCATCGGAGGCGCCTCACGCGCGCTCTTCGAGGGCCTGAAATACATTCATGGTGACGCCTCGGTCAGCTTGACGGTCTCGCACCTGGCACCCACCATCCCCGAGTCGGTGTACGCGATGTTTCAGATGACCTTCGCGATCATCACGCCGGCGCTGATCGCGGGCGCGTTCGCCGATCGGATGAAATTTTCCGCGATGTTGATCTTTCTGTCCGCCTGGTCCTTGTTCGTGTACGCACCCATCGCGCACATGGTCTGGGAGCCGACCGGATGGCTGAACGCGGCAGGGGTTCTCGATTACGCGGGCGGCACGGTGGTGCACATCAATGCCGGCATCGCCGGCCTCGCGAGCTGCCTCGTGCTCGGCAAGCGATTGGGTTACGGCCGCGAAGCGATGCCGCCCCACAATTTGACGTATACGCTCATCGGCGCCGCGCTTCTCTGGGTCGGCTGGTTCGGCTTCAATGCCGGATCGGCGGTGGCCGCGGACGGCCGCGCCGGCATGGCGATGCTCGCCACTCAAATGGCCACTGCCGCCGCCGCGCTCGGCTGGATGTTCACCGAATGGGCCGCCAAGGGCAAACCGAGCGTGTTGGGAATCGCATCGGGCGCGGTGGCGGGTCTGGTCGCCATCACCCCGGCATCGGGATACGTCACCGCATCCTCGGCCGTTCTGATCGGGGTGGCCGCGGGCGTGGTGTGCTATTTCGCGGCGACCTCCCTCAAGCATGTGTTCGGTTACGACGATTCGCTCGATGCGTTCGGCGTCCATGGCATCGGCGGCATTCTGGGCGCGCTGCTCACCGGCGTCTTCTTCAGCAAGGAGCTGAGCGGCGTCGATGCGACGGTCCCCAAACAGGTCTTCACGCAGCTCAAGGGAGTTCTCACCACGGTGGCCTACGGCTTCGTGGTGAGCTATGCCATCCTCGTGATCATCGACAAGACGCTGGGGCTTCGCGTCACGGAGGAGCAGGAGCGCGAGGGCCTCGATATCTCGTTGCACGGGGAGAGCATCGAGTAGCGTAAACTATCCCCCTACTGGGGGTGGGTCATGTCGTGGTATGGATTCGCGACTTTCTGCGTCGCGTATTTCCTGGCGGTGGCGACGCCCGGCCCGGGCGTGGCGGCCGTCATATCGCAGGCGCTATCCCGCGGCGCAGCCGGAGCCCCGGCATTCATAGCGGGGTTCCTGGTGGGAGATCTCACTTGGTTCCTGGCGGCGGTCCTCGGCCTCAGCGCGCTCGCACAGACGGCTCACGCGGCGTTCCTGGCGGTGAAGTACCTGGGTGCGCTCTACCTGCTCTATCTGGCCTATAAGCTGTGGTCGGCGCCGGAGCGCCCGCTGGCGGCGACGGACCCGCCGGAGCTGGCGCAGCCGCCGCGCGCGCTTTTCTGGGGCGGTCTCACGCTGACCTTGAGTAATCCGAAGCCGATGCTGTTCTTTCTCGCGCTGCTCCCCACGGTGGTGCCGCTCGAGACCTTGAGCGCCTTCGGTCATCTCGAGATCGTGGCGGCGATTGCCATCATCTTGCCGACGACGCTCGGGAGCTATGTGCTCATCGCCGCGCGCGCGCGCAAGTGGTTGCGAAATCCCCGCGCCGTCAAGCTGATGAATCGGGGCAGCGGTACCCTGATTGCTGCCGCGGCGGTCGCCGTAGCGACGAGGTGAGCATGTTCCCGTTCCCGCAATTCATCATCGCCGTCATCGTGATCATTCTCCTCTCGGGCCTGCGGGTTGCGCAGGAATACGAGCGCGGGGTGATCTTTCGCCTGGGACGATTCAAGGGGCTGCGGGGTCCGGGCCTGTATTGGATCATTCCGCTCAATATCGAGCGCTCGGTCACCGTGGACATCCGGACACGCACCGTGTCGGCGGAGCAGCAGGAAACCATCACGCGCGACAGCGTCACGATCAAGGTGAATGCGGTGCTCTGGTACCGCATCACCGATGCCGCGCGCTCGGTCATCGCCGTGGCCGATGCGCCGGCGGCCGTCTATCAGCTTGCACTCACCGGGCTGCGCAACATCATCGGCCAGCACGATCTGGACGAGGTGCTTCAGCAGCGCGACAAGATCAACGCGCTGCTGCGCGAGGCCATCGTGAATTCGACCGTCGAATGGGGCCTCGAAGTGCAGCGATTCGAGATGAAGGATGTGGAACTGCCGGTCGCAATGCAGCAGGTCATGGCGATGCAGGCGGAGGCGATCCGCGAGAAACGCGCGCGCATCATCAAGGCCGAGGCCGAGCTCGAGGCGTCCGTGAAACTCTCCGCCGCGGCCGCCCAGATCACCGCGAATCCGGCGGCGCTCGAGCTGCGGCGCATGCAGATGATCTCGGAGGTGGGCGCCGAGAACAACAGCACCACCGTGATCATGATTCCCTCGGACTTCGTATCGCTCGCGCACGGCTTGAACGAGTATCTCGCCAAGCTCGCCGCGCGCACCGGCCCGCGGCCGGCGGTCCCCGAAGGCTGACCCCCGACAGGGCGCTGGCCCCCCTTTAGGGGCACCGGAGCGGCCCTGCGTCCGCAAATGGCGACAATCGCAGGCACCGCGAGATTGCATCTCGGCGATTCGTGACGAAAGTCGCACTTGCCTGCCGATTATGCCGGTTAGTCTCTCCCGCACTTTTCGCGATCCGGAGAGCCCGTATGAGTAACCCGTATAACAGCGCTGCCGAGCGCTCCTCGATCCTCGGACCCACGCTGTATTTCAAGGGCGATTTGAGTGCCGAGGAGGATTTGTTGATCCAAGGCCGAGTCGAGGGATCCATCACTCACACCCAGCGGCTCACGGTCGGCGTGCAGGGCACGGTGAAGGCCAACATCAGCGCGCAGCTCATCACGGTCGAGGGCACGGTGGAAGGGGACCTGAAAGCCGAGAAGTCCGTCTTCGTGAAGGAGACCGCCAAGGTCCACGGCAACATTTACGCCCCCACCGTGAGCATTCTTGAAGGCGCGAACTTCAGCGGCAGCATCGACATGGATGCCCATGGCTCTGCCAAAGGCGACACGGCGCACGTGCGTCCGGTCAGGCACTCGGGCAGCGCGGCGTGACGATGGCTTGGTTCAAAAAATCCGAGGACGGAGACAGCGACATGATGAATTCAGCTTCAGGCAGCCGCCCGGCTGCGCAAGAGCCTTCGGCCGGTCGACCCGAACCGCGCGAGCCGCGCATGGAGCCGCGAGCGCCGAGCCGCCCGGCAGAGCCGCGCGCACCGGAGGTGCGGATGCCCGAATCGCGGGCGGCGGCGGACAGCGCACCACGCGCTTCCGTGCTCGGTCCCACCCTGCGATTTCGCGGCGAGCTCTCCGCGCAGGAGGACCTGATCATCCAGGGTAGCGTCGAGGGCTCGATCACCCACACGCAAAGCCTCACGGTCGGCACCGACGGCACGATGAAGGGCGACATTCGGGCGCGCGTGATCATCATCGACGGCAAGGTCGAGGGCGATTTGTACGCCACCGAGTCGGTCAATATCCGGGCGACCGCCAAGGTGAAGGGTAATGTCTTCGCGCCGCGCGTCGGCATCGTCGAAGGCGCGTTCTTCCAAGGTCAGATCGAGATGCAGCCCTCGGGGGCCGCCGTGCAGGAGCACAGCGCGCGCCTGCGGCAGGCTGCGCTGACACCGCCCGCGCTGGATGCGGCCGGCGTCGACAAGGTATTGAGCGTGGGCGCAGACGCGGGCAGCGCCGCGCAGCCGCGCGCGGGTGCGGGCTAAGGGCGATCGCGCAGGAACAGCTCCGGATCGACCCACGCGCGGTTGAGGGTCAACGCCCAGTGCAGATGCGGGCCGGTTGCTCGGCCGGTCATGCCCACCGCCCCGAGGCGCGCACCGGCGGCGAGATGCGCACCGGGCTCGACGTCGATGGCGCTCAAATGACAATACATGCTGATCAAGCCCTCGCCATGGTCGACGAGCACGGTGTTGCCGGTGAAGAAGTAATTGCCGGTGGCGAGGACCGTGCCCTCCAGGGGCAGTGATACGGGTGTGCCCGCGGCGGCGGCGATGTCCATGCCGCTATGCGGATTGCGTGCCTCGCCGTTGAAGATCCGCCGCATTCCGAATGAGCTCGAGCGCACACCCGGCACGGGCGGTTCCCAGCGCAGGCTCATCGGCGGCGCCGCGCTCCAATGACTCAGCGCGCGATCGAGAAGGGCGTGCTCGCGGTTCACGCGGGCGAGGTCCTTGGCGGAGAGGTTGACCTGCCCGGGCGCCACCTTGAGCGACTGCGTGACATAGCGCTTGTCGGCGACCGGAAAATCCACCGTATGGGCGCCGGACGCATCGACCACCTCGATCCGCATGTCGCCCACCGGGGTGCTGAGCGGAATTCCGACCACCGCCACCCAGGCGGCTCCATCGCGCACCACCAGCGCTCGGTGCCCGTCGGCCTCCACGCGTGGCGCATCGCCCGCCGCCTCGAGACGCAGGAGCTTCACGCCGCCCGGGACTGCGCTCTCGTGCGGTAATTCGATGCCTCGTGCGGGCCCGGCAGCGATCAGCAGCACGAGCGCGAGGAGCGAGCCGACGCCTCTCATGAGCCTTGAACCTTGGCCCGGATGCGGCCGTGCGCGAGCTGTGCCTCGATGAGAGTGCCGGGGGGTGCATCGTCGGCGTTGCGCAGAATCTGCCCGGCCTCGTTCTTGACGATGGCGTAGCCGCGCTCGAGTGTGGCGAGCGGGCTCACGGCGTTGAGCGTGCGTACGAGCGGCAGCAGCCGTTCACGGCCGCGCCGCACGCACTCGAGGCCCGACGCTTGAAGCCGGGCGCGGAGCGCCGCATGCGCCGCTGCGGCATCGCGCACCCGCGCGAGCGGGCTCGCTTGCCAGAGGCGGCTTTGAAACTCGCGAAACTTAAGGCCGCGGGTGCTCTGGGCATGCTTGAGACATTTGCGCATGCGCTGCTCGAGATCCACGAGTCGCGCCAGGCGCTGCCGCAGCCGCACCCCGGGGCTCGCAATCGCAGCGCGTCCCTCGAGCCAGCGCAGCCGCTCGCGGCGGCTTTCGATCCGCCGCCGCATGGCGCGCGCCAGCTGCTGCTCGAGCTCGTCGAGACGCTGGGTCTGCTGTGCGCAACGGGCGATGGGGCTCACGAGCGCCGCGCGTCCCTCGAGCCAGCGCAGCCGCTCACGCCGCTCCCCGAGGCGCCGCCGCACACAACGCTCGAGCCGGACCTGAAAGCCCGCGAGCGTCGCCAGCCATTCGCCGGCATCGGGCACCACCAGCTCTGCGGCTGCCGAGGGCGTCGGCGCGCGCACGTCCGCCGCGAAGTCGGCGATGGTGAAATCGATCTCATGCCCAACCCCGCTCACGACGGGAATGGAGGAGGCCACGATGGCCCGCGCGAGCTGCTCATCGTTGAAGGCCCACAGGTCCTCGAGGGAGCCGCCGCCGCGGGCGAGGATGAGGACGCCGCACTCGGCTCGCCGGCAGGCGAGCTTGAGCGCCGCGATGATCTCCGCGGGCGCCTGTGCGCCCTGTACCGCCACCGGATAGACCATCACCGCGGCCGCGGGAAAGCGCCGCGCCAGGACGTGCAGGATGTCCCGCACGGCGGCGCCCGACGGTGAGGTGATCACGCCGATGCGCCTCGGCAGGGGCGGCAACGGGCGCTTGCGCTCGGCCGCAAACAGCCCTTCGGCCTTGAGCCGCTCGCACAGCTCCTCGAACTTGCGCTTCAAGGCGCCAAGGCCCGCATCTTCCATGTGCTCGACGATGAGCTGGAATTCCCCACGCGGCTCGTAGAGACCGATGCGCGCGCGCACGAGCACTTTCTGCCCGTCGCGGGCGGTGAACGCACACAGCATGTTCCGCTGCCGGAACATCGCGCAGCGCACCTGCGCGTTGGCGTCCTTCAGGGAGAAATACCAGTGTCCCGAGCTCGGCCGCGAGAAGTTGGAGATCTCGGCCTCGACCCAGATGCCCCCGAATCCCCGCTCGAGCAGCATCCGCACTTCGCGATTGAGGCGCGAAACGCTGTAAATGTCGCGCTCCGCGCGCGCCGCCGAACCGGACAGAGCTTCCATGGTGAAATAATAGCGGTTTGGGCTGTCGCGAGGTACAATGCGCCGCCTCTTAGACGAACCTTAAGTGGACGCTCATGCGTATTCTGGAAGAGGCACTCACCTTCGATGACGTGCTGCTGGTCCCGGCATACTCGGAAGTTCTGCCGCGCGAAGTCTCCCTAGCCAGCCAGCTCACACGCGAAATCCAGGTCAATTTGCCGATCGCCTCCGCCGCGATGGATACGGTCACGGAGGCGCGCCTCGCGATCACCATCGCACAGGAGGGCGGGATCGGCATCATTCACAAGAACATGTCGATCGAGAGCCAGGCGCGCGAGGTGGACCGCGTCAAGAAATTCGAGAGCGGCGTGATCACCGATCCGATCAGCGTGACGCCGGACATGTCGATCCGCGACGTCATCAATCTCACGCGCGCCAAGAACATCTCCGGCGTGCCGGTCGTGCGCGGCACCAAGGTCGTGGGGATCGTGACGCATCGCGACCTGCGATTCGAGACGAAGCTCGACGCACCCGTGTCATCGGTCATGACGCCGAAGGAGCGCCTCATCACGGTTCGCGAGAACGCCCCCAAGGACGAGGTGCTCGCGCTGCTGCACAAGCATCGCATCGAGAAGGTCCTGGTGGTGACGGGCGATCACGAGCTCAAGGGCATGATCACCGTCAAGGACTTTCAGAAGGCGACCGAATTCCCGAACGCCTGCAAGGACCCCGTGGGAAGCTTGCGTGTCGGCGCCGCGGTGGGCACGACGCCCGATACGCTCGACCGGGTCGCCGCGCTGCGCGAGGCAGGCGTCGATGTGGTGGTGGTCGACACCTCGCATGGTCATTCGCGCGGGGTGCTCGAGACGGTCGCGCGCATCAAGAAGACCTATCCGGACCTGCAGATCATCGGCGGCAATATCGTTACCGCGGAGGCTGCCCTCGATTTGGTGAAGTACGGCGCCGATGCGGTGAAGGTCGGGATCGGCCCCGGCTCGATCTGCACCACGCGCATCGTCGCCGGCGTCGGTGTGCCGCAGATCAGCGCGATTTCGCGCGTCTCCAAGGCGCTCGAGGGAACCGGCGTCCCCCTCATCGGCGACGGCGGCATCCGCTATTCCGGCGACATCGCCAAGGCCATCGCGGCGGGCGCGCACTGCGTGATGATCGGCGGGATGTTCGCGGGAACGGAAGAGTCGCCCGGCGACGTCGAGCTCTATCAGGGCGCCTCGTACAAGGCCTATCGCGGCATGGGTTCGCTTGGTGCCATGGCGCAGGCCCACGGCTCGAGCGACCGGTACTTCCAGGACACGACCACCGAGCTCGAGAAACTGGTGCCCGAGGGCATCGAGGGCAGAGTGCCGTACAAGGGCAGCCTGGTCGCGATCCTGCAGCAGCTCGCGGGCGGGGTGCGTGCGGCCATGGGCTACACGGGAAGCCGCAGCATCGCCGAGATGCGCACACGGCCGCACTTCGTTCGAGTGACCAGCGCGGGCGTGCGCGAAAGCCACGTGCACGACGTCACGATCACCAAAGAAGCACCGAACTACCGGATCGGTTGATGCCCGACATACATGCGGACCGAGTACTAATCCTCGATTTCGGCGCGCAGTACACCCAGCTGATCGCACGGCGCGTACGCGAGCTCGGAGTCTATTCCGAGATTCTCGCCTGCGATGCGTCCGCGCAGGAGATCGCGAGCTTCGCGCCAAAGGCCATCATCCTGTCGGGAGGGCCGGAGTCGGTGTACGAGGACCGCGGTCCCGCGGCGCCGCGTGAGGTTTTCGAGATGAACGTGCCGGTGCTCGGTATCTGCTACGGCATGCAGACCATGGCCGCCGAGCTCGGCGGTGAGGTGGAGTCCTCGAATCATCGCGAATTCGGTGCGGCGCAGGTTCGTCCTCTCGGCGATTCCCGTCTGCTCGACGGTCTCGAGGACAATCGCGACCCATCCGGCCGGCGCGTGCTCGATGTGTGGATGAGTCACGGCGACCGCGTGGTGAGATTGCCGCCCGGTTTCAGCGCGATCGCCGCGAGCGACAATGCGCCGTTCGCCGCGATGGCGGACGAGAAGCGGCGGATGTACGGCCTGCAGTTTCATCCCGAGGTGACGCACACCCTGCAGGGAACCGAGATGCTGCGCCGGTTCGTGCGCGAGATCGCCGGATGCGAGGCGACCTGGGCCACCGGCAACATCATCGAGGACAGCGTTGCGCGGATCCGCGCCCAGGTCGGAACGGGCAACGTGCTGCTTGGGCTCTCCGGCGGCGTCGACTCCTCCGTGCTGGCGGCGCTCCTGCATCGCGCGATCGGCGCGCAGCTGACCTGCGTGTTCGTCGATCATGGCCTGCTTCGGCTCGGCGAAGGCGATCAGGTGATGGCCACCTTTGCCGAGCACATGGGTGTGCGGGTCATTCGCGTCGACGCCGAGCAGCGGTTCTTGGACGCCCTGCGCGGCGAGGCCGACCCGGAGGCGAAGCGCAAGATCATCGGTCGTGTCTTCATCGAGGTATTCGATGAGGAGGCGGCGAAGCTCGACGAGGTGACCTGGCTCGCCCAGGGCACCATCTATCCGGACGTCATCGAATCGGCCGGCACCAAGACCGGCAAGGCCCACGTGATCAAGTCGCATCACAATGTCGGCGGCCTTCCCAAGCACATGCGCCTGAAGCTCCTCGAGCCGTTGCGGGACCTCTTCAAGGACGAGGTGCGAAATCTCGGCGTCGCGCTCGGCCTGCCCGTCGAGATGGTGCGCCGTCATCCCTTCCCGGGTCCCGGGTTGGGCGTGCGCATCCTGGGTGAGGTCCGGAAGCCGTATGCGGACCTGCTGCGCCGCGCCGACGCGATCTTCATCGAGGAATTGAGGCGCGACGGGCTGTACGACAAGGTGAGCCAGGCTTTCGCCGTCTTTCTGCCGGTGCGTTCGGTCGGTGTCATGGGCGACGGCCGGCGCTACGACCACGTCATCGCGTTGCGTGCGGTCGAGACCGTGGATTTCATGACGGCGCGCTGGGCACGGCTACCCTACGAGTTCCTCGATCGCGTGACCCACCGCATCGTCAATGAGGTGCAAGGCATCTCGCGCGTGGTGTACGACATCTCGGGCAAGCCGCCGGCGACGATCGAGTGGGAGTGATTCACTTTTTTCGGCCAACGAGTAAGCGATATATATCAATGGGTTGCGATCGTTCGGAGATTATTGACATTCAATCGTCGCAGGCCGCTTTCGGGGCCGCTAAGTCATTGAGTGATCAGGTGGTTTGCGATTTCACATGCATATCTCGGCGGGATTCAAGCAATCATTTTTGACGGTAAATCTGACGGTAAAAGTTTTCTGAGCAATTTGCGCGCGGGATTTACCGTCAGACGATATGTCAGGCCACGCGAAAGCCCATAAATAGAAGCATATTCGCAATGGTGTCTCACGGCGCTTCGGCGCTTCGTGAATCCTCGAGTTACATCGCCGGCTCCCCCACACCATGATCTGTTCGTTGCTTGCCAATAGGTAACGTAAAAGTTACTATACCCCAATGAAAATCCGGGTAGAAGAATACATTCGCCCGGATGGATCGAGTCCGTACGCAGAATGGTTCGACAGCCTAGACGCGCAGGCGGCGGCCAAAGTTACGACCGCGAAACTGCGCATGGAACTCGGCAACACGTCCAATGTGAAGTGGTTTGCAGGTATCGGCGAATACGTAATCGATTGGGGTCCTGGTTATCGGATTTATCTGGCGAAAGACGGCGAATTGCTGATCGTGTTGTTTGGCGGTGGAACCAAGCGCCGACAGCAATCAGATATCGATCGGGCGAAAGCGCTGCACGCGGAATACAAGGCCCGAAAGGCGCCTCCGCCGATCGACCGCAATGCCAAGAAGCGAAAGAGGTAACGACAATGGCGCTTACTCGCGATTTCAAAAAAACAGTTGTCGCTCGCGTCGAGCGCGATCCCGCGTTCGCGAAAGCGCTCCTCGATGAGGCGGCAACGCTGTTTCTGAGTGGCGAGCCGGAGACAGCGCGTCTCATTTTGCGCGATCTCGTAAATGCAACGCTTGGCTTTGAACGGTTGGCCAAAGTAACTGCCACGCCCAGCAAGAGTCTCCATAGGATGCTGTCGCCCAAAGGCAATCCGAGCATGGATAACCTGGCGGCAATTTTTGACGCAATAAGGAAGTGCCTCAAAGTTACCCTCAAGGCCCATACGGTGAACTTACAGAAAGTGGCGTAGCGGTCGTGGCGCCCGCTAAGATCGAATCGGCGCGGGTGTGCCGCCTAATGTTTTTCGGCGATGGTTCGTCGTGAAGAAAGGTCCGCTGCTGCGCTTTGAGTCGTCCGCCTTCGCCGTTACGCCTGGGGAGGATCAGGAGACGAATCCTGGCATTTTCGGCAGGGCGTTTGCCAGCTGGGTCAGCGAACAGCTCATTGGGGAGGGATTCAATGCAGGGAGCGTCATCGCAGAAGATTTTGGCTGGTGTGTGTCAGTGAAGTCACCGCCATATTCGCTCTACGTGGTCTGCGCCAGCGGCGAGCTAACCGACGACTGGCAGATATTCGCTTTTGCGGAGGGTGGTCTAACAGATCGTATCTTGCGAAAAGATCGAAGCACGGAGCTCGTTGCCGACCTACATTCCACGCTTTGGCACTGCCTCAAATCGTCGCCGGTGGTTCATGACCTCCGCGAAGAAGCGGCGAATCAATGAGAAATTACCGACATGAAAGTCGCTTCGGGAAGGCGACATGGATGCTCGGCCTGGCAGTTCTCGTCGTGGCGGCAGTCGGTTTGTGGGCAAATTGGCCCTATGCGGAACTGCCAACTGGCACGGTCGCAGACCGTGTGGTGGTGAAGAAGTCTGCAAGAGTCCTGGAGCTGTATCGAGGCGCCGAATTGATCCGGAGCTATCCGGTTTCCCTTGGAAGGACGCCCCGTGGACCTAAAAAGCAAGCGGGTGACGGCCGCACCCCGGAAGGTCCTTACCGGATCGACTACCGCAAGCTCGATAGCTCATTTCATCGTGCGCTGCATATCTCCTATCCCGGCAAGGATGACGTAGCCGAAGCGAGAGCAAGGGGTGTCGATCCGGGAGGTCTCGTCATGGTGCACGGGATGAAGAACGGTCTCGGATGGATTGGCCGTGGGCACCGAGCCGTCGATTGGACCGACGGATGTGTCGCGGTCACGGATCGCGAGATCGATGAGATAATTCGGGTCGTGCCAGACGGCACACCGATCAGAATCGAGCCATAGTAATTCTAAATCCCGGGGGCCGTTAATGCGCCGGTACGTGATTCTTCTGCTGTTGATAGTAGGTGCCTCTGCATCTGCCCTCGATGTAGAGCGTTGGGTTCAAGTGAGGGGCGGGTCGTGGAGACGAGTGGCGCGTGTTCCCTTACGTCCGTGCGCTAACAAAAACGCGTTGCGATCGAGGGTCCCGTGTCCAAAGCGGGGCCCCTTACAGCATCATCGTTTGTGACCCAGACAGTGCGACAGCCGCTGCCAATTCCGCGCGTCTTCGGATCTTCGCTACTCAGCGCACCAAGCCAACCAAAGGCAAAGGCTCGGGAGCGTTTGGGGGTACAGGGTCATGACCGATTCCGTGGCGGCCAACGCCAAAGTAGTTTTCCGGGTGGCCTACGACGATGGCTCCGTCGAAGTCGAGACGCTCTGGGCGACCGCGCTCGGAAATGATGAATATAAGCTCGACAACTCACCTTTCTACGCATACTCGGTATCTTGGGAAGACATCGTGTACGCCCCGTATGATCCACTTGAAGAGCGCCCTACCTTCCAGCGAGTGATCAAGAAGTCGGGAAACCGAACGCTTCGCGTCAAGTTCGATCCGCCGGTCGAAGACGGGAACTCGTCAGACCAATTGCTCCAGGGACTTGTCGCTTTGGGTTGTAGCTACGAGGGCGTCAATCGTGGCTATATATCGATCAACATTCCTGGAGAAGTGCAGCTCGACCAAGTGCGGGACTATCTGGTCTCTAAAAACGCCAACTGGGAACATGCCGATCCGCGTTATTCCGAGTTGTATCCGAGCGATCCATCATGACCCGAGAGGACGCGCACGGCGGTGGCGGCTCCAATGGGCCGCTCTACAGCCAGAGGAGTTCGATGCTTTCGGCATCTATCGCCGTCTATCGCCCCAAAGCGGAATTATTTGTCGGTAGATCTGACGGTAAGTTCGTTGTACGCTTAGAAAAATACTAACACTGTCAGGCACTTGTAACTGCCGGAGACAATTGAGTGGGAGTGAGCCAAATCATATGCAAAACTCTTGTTTTTATGTAGAGTTTTGCGTATGATTCGGCATGGCCTCGCTGGAACAGCATCTCGATGAACGCCTTGCCCACGGGCGAAGCTACTTTGCGGGTGATGAGGCTCGCTCCGCGCTCGGCGTTTCGCAGCGCAATTTTGCCGCCGCCGTCACGAGGCTGATTAACAAAGGACGGTTGGCGAATCCTCGCCACGGCTTCTTTCTCATCTTGCGTCCTGAAGACCGGATTGCCGGTGCTCCCGATCCGGTGCAATGGATCGATCCTTTGATGAAACACCAGGGGCTCGCCTACCGCGTCTCGCTGTTACGAGCCGCAGCGTTCCATGGCTCATCGCATCAGGCGGCGATGGTCTTCCAAGTCATCGTCCCCAAACAGTTGCGCGACTTTGAGATCGGCAGGCACCGCCTCCAATTCCTTTATCAGGCGCCCCGAGCCTTTGCACACGTCAACCTGCCAGCTCGACTCGGTCAGATGAAGAGCGACGAAGGTTTTGCGCAAGTGGCGGGTGTCGAGCTGACGCTGCTCGACTGTGCGCGTTACTTTCACAAGGCCGGTGGTATCAATGGCGTCGCGCAGATCGCCAAGGACATCGGTGGCAAAGCGAATGCGCGCGCACTCGCGGACGCGGCCGAAGACTATGAGAACTCAGCTGTGCGCCGCCTTGGCTATGTGCTCGATCTGGCAAACCACTCGCGTCAGGCCAAGTCGCTGGAGCCATTCGTCAAGAAGGCGAAGACCTTTGCACCGTTGAATCCAGCCGCGAAGCCGCTAGTTTCGTCTCTCGCCGAGCCTGGTGAGCGAATTTCCAAGTGGAAACTCGTGATCAACGAGCCAGTCGAGCTCGACTCTTGATCCCACGGGCCTTTATTCAGGCGTGGAGTACGAGGGCGCCGTGGCCCGATTTGCGGCAGGTGGAGCAGGATCTCATCATCTCCCGTGCGCTCTGTGATTTGTTCAACGCACCAGCGTTGAAGGGGAGCATCGCATTTCGCGGGGGTACGGCGATTCACAAACTGCTGTTCGATCGACCGCTGCGATATTCCGAAGACATTGACCTTGTGCAAACGCGCGCCGAACCCATCGGCGCGACCGTCGATGCGATACGCGACGCCCTATCTTGGCTCGGGAAATGCAGCCGCGCGCAGGCGGGTCACTCGATGCACCTTGTGTTCAAGTTCGCGCCAGAAATCGCTCCGCAGACAACTCTGAAACTCAAGGTGGAGGTCAATACTCGCGAACACGCCAGCCTGCACGGCCTCAAATCGTACCCGTTTGCCGTGCACAATGATTGGCATCAGGCGACGGCGGAGATTGCTTCCTTCACCCCCGAAGAGATATTCGGAACCAAACTGCGCGCGCTTCTGCAACGAAGGAAGAATCGCGACATGTTCGACCTGCACTTCGGCCTCGAACACCTCGCAATTGATGACGACAAGCTCATCGCGTGCTTCCATCATTACCTGAAATTGGAAGGCCAACAGATCACCCGCGCGATGGCTGAACAGCGCATGCTGCAGAAGCTGACCGCTAGTCTCATAGAAGACATCGCGCCATTACTGCCAACGGGAGTGCGCTATGGCGACTCAGATGCCGTCGAGGCGTTCAATGCCATCTGGACGCGGCTCATAATGAGACTCAAGGGTGAGCCATGGAAATCGAGCGCTGAGGCCATCGCGGAACTGCGCCTGAAGAAGTTCCCTGCATTGCTCCTGAATCGATGAACGCGGCCTCTAGGATGCGCGTAGTCGTGGTCGGTGGTGCCGGGAACTTTGGCGCCCGCATTGTGCGCGCGTTGCGCGGTGATCCGAATATCGAACTGATGGTGGCGGGACGCCGGTTCGTATCCGTACCTGGGGCGGATGACATACCGGGCGTCTTGATCGATATTGATGGCGCGGGGTTTGCGCAAGCTGTTAAAGACTTATCCCCGGGACTCATAATTCATTGCGTAGGGCCGTTCCAAGGGCAGGATTATCGTGTGGCGAGCGCGGCGCTGGCCGTGGGGGCGCACTATCTGGATCTCGCGGATGGGCGCCGGTTCATCTCCGACTTCTCCCGGGCTATGCACGATCCGGCGGTCAGCGCAGGCCGAGTGGCGATCTCGGGAGCGAGTACGTTACCCGCGCTGTCGTCGGCGGTTGTCGAGGAATTGCGAGAAGGGATGTCTTCGCTCGAATCCATTGAGGTCACCATTGCACCCGGGCAGCGCGCACCTCGCGGGAGAGCAACCCTGGAGGCAGTGTTTACCTATCTGGGCCGCCCTTTCCAGGTCTGGCGGAAGGGCCGCTGGAGACGTGCGTGGGGATGGATGGAGTTGGAAGAGATACGACTCGATGTCGGTAGTCGCCTGGCTGCCGCATGCGACGTTTCCGATCTCGAATTGTTCCCCGCGCATTATGCGGGCGTTCAGACCGTGCGCTTCTCCGCCGCACTGGAGTTTGGAGTGCAACATCTGACGCTCTGGAGCCTTGCCGCATTGCGGCGGATCGGCCTGCCGTTTCCCGTGGCTCGCTGGGCCGTGAGTCTGAACCGACTTGCGGGGATGTTCGATGCGGCTGCGGGTGAGAAGGGCGGAATGCGAGTCAGTGTCGTGGGGGATCGAAGCGATGGCGGTGGACGCGTGCGGCGCACGTGGCAGCTGACCGCACCGGCAATGAACGGTCCCGAAATACCCTGCATGGCGGCGATCTTGCTGGCGCGTCGCCTGGCGCGAGGCGAGGTCCTCCAATCCGGGGCGTTTCCCTGCATGGGATTCTTGACCCTATCTGAATTCGCACCCGAATTTGCGCGGTGGAAAATCTCCACGCGCATGGCAGAGGAGGTGGCGTGACGGAAATCTACCTTTGGCTAAAATGGGCACATGTCGTGTCCTCCACCGTATTGTTCGGAATGGGCGCCGGTATCGCCTTCTTTTTCGTCCGGGCGCAGAGGACGGGCGACATTCGGGTGATTGCAGCGGTTGCGCGAGAGGTCGTCATCGCGGATGCAATCTTCACAGCGAGCGCAGTCGTATTGCAGCCGGCCACGGGCTTAGCTACGGTGCGACTCGCCGGATATCCGCTTTCCATGCCGCGGTTGCGCTGGTCCATCGCTTTGTATGTATTGATAGGGCGTTGCTGGCTGCCAGTTGTCTGGTTACAGGTGCTGATGCGAAATCTGGCGGCGCGCGCGGCGCAGGATGGCATGGCGCTGCCCAGTGCGTACTTCAGATACTATCGATGGTGGTTTTACCTTGGTTGGCCTGCATTCACCGGAGTGCTTACCGTTTTTTATTTGATGGTGGTGAAGCCGGCGATATGATCGACGGGAATCGTTCGCCACCTATCGCCGTCTATCGGCACCAAGCGACATTTGTTGACGGCAAATCTGACGGTAAGTGGTGGTAGACGGAAAAGTTCCATCAGCTGAATCAACAGCTTAGTGGTCTCGGAGACAATTGAGTGGGAGTGAGGGGGCTGCCTGCAGAGTTTTCCACGGATCGCAGTCGATCCGTAACCCCGGAAACAAGGCGAAACTGGCAAAAACCCGATTCGCAACTACGCCAATGGCCCTCAACCGCCGGTGCGAATCGGCAGCTGACCTCCCGAAAGCCGTCGTTAGCAGATGGCGCTGAAGTCACCTCTGCTACGCTACGTATTCCTCGATTCGATCCCGGCCTCCCGTAGCGTTTGCCTGACCGACACGAGGGTCAAGGTGTTGTGCTGGATTGTCTCCAGCGAGCCGGAGAGACACCAAACTCCCGCTTGAATGCGCGACCGAATGCGGCGATAGACCCAAAGCCGGCGTCGCTTGCGATTTTCTTCATGCCGCGATCGGACGAAGCAAGAGCGTCAGCTGCGAGGTGAAGCCGCCACTGCCAAAGGTATTGCATAGGTGCCTGGCCCATGATGCGGATAAAGCGCTCGGCGAGTGTAGATCGTGACGTGCCGCTGCCCGCGGCGAGGTCATCGAGCGTCCATGGCCGGCCCGGTTCGCCGTGTATCAGAGCCAGAGCAGCGCTGACATACCGATCCTTAAGACCGGCCAGCCAACCGCTTGACGGCTCGTGAAGCGCGTCCATGTGCGAACGCACCGCCTCGACGAACAACAATTCGGACAGTTTGCATAGCACCGCTTGCATGCCTGGCTTTGCGGCTCGCTCGGGGCGCGAGTGCGTATCCCTCACCGCGCCGGAAAGCAGCATGGCGGCGCTGTCGACTCCCACCCGAAAAGTTAGTGCACGCGGCAACTGCCAGATTAGGCGCTCGGAAAGTGCGCGGTCGCAGGCAAAGAACCCGCAGATGAGCTTCGTCTTGCCTCTGCCACCACCATACCTAACCCGGGAAATCTCGTTGGCGCGGGTCAGCGCGACCAGCCCTTGCGTTGTGATTGGCTCGGGTTCGAGCGTCGCGTCGCTGGCGAGCCGGTGTACGTCGCCGTGCGGAAAGCAAACGACCGCGGGCGCCTCAACGACGAGCGGCGGCTCCGCTCCCACCCGGACCGTGCAGGCCCCCTCGACGATGAGATGGTAAGGAATGATCCGACCTGCATGGGGCGCGAGATGCTTGGCGAGGTCGGCTACCGTCGGAGTCTGGACGGACCATGGTGCCGACAGTTCCGCGTCGATGAAGGCGGAGCCGGCAAGCCGGATTCCCCTCAAGATTTCGGACAGTGCATCCATGTGAAACGGCGCCCAATCTCTTTCGCGACGCCTGATGACGCGCACGAGACGCATCAGGTAAATCGATCAAGCCTTTCGGGAAGGCAATCATAACCCAGTGCGGCTGCGCCGCGCGCTTCCGGTTAGCATGCCCGCAGGTCGATCTCAACGCGCGGTGGGCTCGGAAAACCGGTAGCCGCGCCGCATCTGGCGAACATTGCGATAGGAGACAACGATGAGCCAACCTCGTGTTTTCGAGATTCAGATCCCGTTACGCCAACGGTATAAGGCCGAGCCCGAAGCGGCGCTTGTCATCGATTGTGCCCGCGCCCTCGGAAACGATCCTGACGATCCTTTCCACTCCATGGTGATGCCGATGCCGCAATGTGGCATTGCGGTTCCAGTGGGTGTCCACCGGGCCGTCGGCGGCTTGCACGATGCGCCCACGCCCGGCGACATGCTTTGCGCGGCTCTCGCCGCGTGTCAGGACTCATCGGTGCGCATGGTGGCGAATATCCTCGGCATCACACTTGAGTCCCTCGAGGTGGAAGTGACCGGGGACGTCGATGTCCGGGGAACGTTAGCGATGAATGCGGAAGTTCCGGTGGGCTTTCGGGCGATCCGATGTGCGGTCCGAATCAAGGCGAGGGATGGCACGGAGCCTCGGCTGCTGGAAAAACTCCGGATCGCTTCGGAGCGAATCTGCGTCGTGCAGCAGACGCTGCTTCATCCCCCGCGCGTTGAAACAACGTTCGACATGACCGGGAGCCGCACAGACGCAGCAGGTTGTCTGCAGGTTGCGTCCGGGCTGCACGCGGAAGCATCCGTGGCACGGCCCAAATGACGACCATTGCTCTATGAGTCGGCAAACGCCAAGTGATTTGAATCTTTCGATGAAGCAGCCTCCACATTTAGCAGAATTGGGCCCGCCTGCTACATGCTGGCGGGACAGTCACGAACGATGCCGGCCTACTTGTGGCGGCCGATTAAGAATGGGAGTCATATTGAGTCATATGAATACAGTAGATCGCGTGAAATTCTTACGTATTGCGCTAATCGTGATCGGTCTCATATTTCTGGTCGGCGTATATCCGCTCACGATCGTATGGCCAGCGGGCTGGGCGTGGCACGCCACCGGACAATCCATGTACCTGCAAATGATTCTTGGGATTTACGCGACACTGGGAGTATTTTTACTCATTGCATCGCGCGATCCACTCGCCAATCGGAGCCTGATCTGGTTTACCGTATGGTCGAGCATCGTGCACGGCGGAATTATGGCCGCGCAATCAATCGTATTTCCAGAACATCATGGGCATCTATTGGGAGACGTCCCGGCGCTCTTAATCGTCGCGGTTGTTTTGGCATTGCTTACCCCGCGGCACGAACGCGGATGAACGTCTCCCTCATTGCCGCGCCGGATAGTGTCACTGCTAGTCCTCATGGGCCAAGCGGGCCCGTGTGACTGGAAGGAAAGAATGCGATGTTTGGGCCTTCCGATTCCGGGCCTTTCGCGGATGCCCGGAATCGAGAATAGACGCTGATGGAGCGCAGTCTTGGCCTGCTGTTGACAGCGCGGGCTGCGGCTATCAGTCCATTGAGCGCAACTCGCGACGCGCGGCGGCCGAGGAACATAGACCCATTCGGCATCTATCGCCTTCAAGCGGGATTGTTTGTCGGCAAATCTGACGGTAAGTCGTGGCGGGCGGAAATAATCAGTCAACCGAAACAATGGCTTAGGGATCTCGGAGACAATTGAGTGGGAGTGACGTGGTTTACGTAAAACTTGAATATTGAGCGGAGATCGCTCATTATGCTAGGCATGCTTAAACGACCCCAGCTCTTGGCTAGACTGCGCGCTGGCCTAAGAACCAGTCCCGCGGTGGCGCTGCTCGGTCCCCGGCAGTGCGGCAAGACTACGCTCGCACGGCAGCTTGCTGGTACCGCGAAGAGCACCTACTTCGATCTAGAAAATCCTGTGGATCTGGCTCGGCTATCCGAGCCCATGACGGCGCTAGAGTCGTTGCGCGGGCTGATCGTGATTGATGAGGTGCAGCGTCATCCCGATCTCTTCCCGATTCTCAGGGTATTGTTGGACCGCAAGCCAATTCGAGCGCGTTTTCTCATACTTGGCAGCGCATCGCCGGAGTTGCTGCGCCAGAGTTCCGAAACCTTGGCGGGCCGGATAGCCATCGTCGAGATGGTCGGATTCACGCTTGAAGAGCTCAGTCGACCGGATCTCGATCGATTATGGTTGCGCGGCGGCTTTCCGCGCTCGTTCCTGGCGCGCACGGAGGCTGCGAGCAGTGCATGGCGCGAGGATTTCATCCGCACTTTCCTTGAGCGTGATTTGGCCCAACTTGGCGTGCGAGTGCCATCGGGCACGATGCGACAGATTCTGGACCATGACCGCACACTACTCAGGTGGAATTTGGAACAGCTCAGAGATCGGGAGATCACTGGGCGAAGCTCATACGACCGTCAAGCGCCATCTCGACGCTCTTTCGGGCGCGCTTGTTGTGCGCGTGCTTGAGCCTTGGTACGCGAATGTCGGTAAGCGGTTGGTGAAATCTCCGAAGGTTTACATTCGGGATTCGGGGCTCCTGCATACGTTGCTCGGAATAGGCGATCGTCGGCAACTCGATGGGCATCCCGTGATCGGTGGATCATGGGAGGGATTCATCATCGAGCAACTTCTCGCTCATTTGCCCAAGGCCAAAGCTTACTACTGGCGAACGCAGGCCGGCGCAGAACTCGATCTGCTGCTTGTTTCTGAAGGGACGGCGTATTGGAATTGAGATTAAGCGGGCTGATGCGCCGAAGATGACACCTTCTATGGCTTCAGCACTAGAAGACCTGGATTTGCATCGGCTGTTGGTCGTTTACCCAGGCTCGGTTCGATATGTGCTCGGCCCAAAGGTTGAAGTGATGTCGCTGGCCCAGTGCGTGGCCGGCCTGGCTTGACGCTGCATCACAGTATATTCCATGGCGGTAAGTGGCGGCCATGAAACGGACTGAACTAATGCAGCCTAGAATAGGCGTTTAAAAACGAGGCTTCGTCGATGCGCGCCGCGTTATCCGTTGCTTTGATCCTGTTGGTTCACTCTGTTCTTCGCCTGGGGACCACTCGGATATGTGGTCGGCGGCTGCTTCGCCATGGCCGGAGTGCTTATGTTCGCGCAGGAGATGCAACGTCGACGTGCGAAACTGCTTGTTCCAACAGATCAGTCGTTGCGTGCGAGTCCGACAGAAGTCGCTGCGATGTTGCCATCGGCACTACCCTCGCCCCCCGTTCAAATGGTGAACCGAGCGTTCGGCTGGGGGATGTTGGGGTTGAGCATCACGGGCCTCTACAGCATATTCCTCAGCAAGTTCGTGCCTGCGCCGACTACCGTGGCTGTCGCCAAGGTTTTGACTTTCGTAATCGGGCTTTCTTACGCAGTCCTTTTTGTTGGATTCGAACAATTCGGTTGGGACCCTCAGAACCCAAAGGTGATGGCGGCCGTTGCGCAACGTCCGATCTTGGGCCAGGTCTATGTTCGTGCGCCTTTCATGGCGGTGGTTTTCGCAGGTTTTGCGTGGATGTCGTTCTCGAACCTTCTGCCACTTGCGTTGACCGCGATTGTGGGCAAGCAAGGGTCGATGGCTGTTGTCGTAAAGGGGTGGGAGCGGGCTTCGTTCAGTCTCCGCTCCGGGAGTTCCTGCGCCAGGCCGACGCCATATGGAGTTCCGTTTTGGATGCTTGGGCGAAATGCGCTCTGCGTTGGTGATCAACACAGTGAATCTGATTTCCCGCGCGGCAGCACTCTGCTGCTCTTGGGGCGCGCGTCGGCTTTGGGCATCATTCCGGATCGATACCGCGTCAACCCTTCGTCAACGTCGAACTAAATAAGGATGTGTCTCGGCTCGCGGTACAACATGACGAGGTTCATCCTTATCCACAGACGCGAGGTCATTTCGCGGATTGCCGGAGGCAGCGCGCGAATCGCTGCGAGCGCCAAAGCGCGTCAACCTTTCGGAATCTATCGGGGTCTATCGCGCTCAAGCGGAAGTTTTTGACGGTAGATGTGACGGTAAGTCCGACGTGCCTCGACGAGAATTGTCGTAAGTTTAATTCCTTATGCGTGCCGGAGACAATTGAGTGGGAATAAGCATTCGACTGATACTGTCTTTCAGCTCCGACCAAAACAAGAATTCATAAAGGGATGACTATGCTCAAGCTATTGAGAATGAGAGCGACGACGGCCGCCTTCGTATTCGCCGCCAGCGTCGTAAATGCACTGTCGGGTGATGCGAATGCCGCCCAGGCAGGTGAAAAGGCGGCCGCATCGGAACCCACGCAGGTGCGCCTCGTGTCTCTCGAGACGAACGCATACGAGGCTTGGAAGTCCAAGGACGCACAGTTCTGGCGTACATTTCTTTCGGACAGGTTTGTCGGCTGGGGTTCCTCGGGCAGGCTCGATAAGGGATCAGCGGAAAAGGAATACGCGGGGCTTGATTGCGAGATCAAGAGCTATGCCATTTCCGACGTGCAGATGACTCGACTCGGTCGAGATGCGGCGCTGCTTACTCACAAGCTGACCATTGACGGCACCTGCGGCGGACAAAAGAACCCGCCCGCCAGTTGGGCAGCTACAGTGTACGTGCGCGAGGGTGATCAATGGAAAGCGGCCTTCCACGCCGAAGCTGCAATCGTCGATCCGGCGGTGCTCACTGCGAAACCGGCCGGCAATCAGGAGACTGGTGACGCCAAGCAGACGCGGTCCACGGATCAAAATGCTCGAACCGATGATCTGCTGTTTCGGGAAAAGGCGCTTTGGGAGGCCTGGAAGAATCACGATGCCAAGAGACTCGCTGCCCTGATGGAAAGGAATATCCAATTCATCAATATCTTTGGCACCCACTTCGGAACCAAGGCTGAGGCATTGAAGGACTGGTCAGGCAAAGGATGCGAGGTAAAGGCTGTCGACCTTACGGATGCTGCTGCGGCGATGTTCTCGCCAACAGCCGGAGTGCTGACATTTCACGCCCGTGCGGACGGTACCTGCTTCGGCCAAAGGGTTGGGCCCGTTTGGGGATCGTCGATCTATGTCAAGGACGGCGACACCTGGAAGTGGATTTTCGGCATCAATTTGCCCGCGCACCTAGAAGGTGGCTAAAGGCTACGTTGAAAACGAGATTCCTGTCGAAGGCCGATATCAATGGGGATTCACTTGGAGGCGACGGGAAAGGCTACGTTGAACCGCTTCGCCAAGGCCCCGAGATTCTTATCGACGGTCCACAGCAAGGCGTCGGGGGTGAGAAGGATGGATGCAAGCAGAGAAATATCGACCGCTCCGCATCCCAAGTCTTGAAGTCGTTCTCGCTCTATCAGCTCGAATGTCTCTTCGGTGGTCGCTAAAACAGATGTCTGTAGCGTCTTCAGATCGCCCAGGGTGCGTTCACGAGGGCCCGGGGGCGTCCCGCAAGCGAGTTCGAGCACGATCAGCGGATGACACAACAGCTGATCCGCCGCGAGCAGCGACTGAAGTGTATCGTTTGGCTTGCGGAAATGTGCTACCCACACGGAAGAGTCGGCGAGTACGGCCGCCACGATCCGCGGGCCCTATGCAGGCCTGCGGCGTGGAATGCGTTTCATCTTCGGCGAACTGCCGCCGAGGGCGGAAAGCCGCTTCGCTGCCTGAACGCGAACGAATACCTTCATCGCTTCACGAAACAAGTCGGACTTGTCCATTGCGGGATCGGCCAAGTCCAGTGCTCGCTGATAGAGTTCATCGTCGACGGTGATAGTGGTTCTCACAGGCAAACCTCTCGCGCATCAATAATGATGCATCTTGGCATCAATTATTGCATAAAAAATCCGGATTTCTGTCGTGAGCATCCCAATTTGCGCGCGGCTCGGTACCCGTGATGTACCGGCCACGCTTATGTGATTGATTTTTGTAAGGGTACTCCCTTGAGTGGGAGTGAGGGGCTGCATACAGAGTTTGCCACGGCTCGCACTCAATCCGTAAGGCCGGAAACCAGGGTGAAACTGGCAAAAACCCGATGCGCACCTGGGCGAACGGCTCTCAGCCGCCGGCCCGTATCGTGAGCGGACCGCCGTTAGGGGAGATCGGCCGGTATCGGGCAGGGCGCTGCCGCCGTTTTCGCTGTGGCAGTCTGACGCCCAAGCAAAGAAGGCCCGGGAACCGTTCAAAACCCCCGGGCCTCCAGCGGTGCGATGCCTGTGGGGGCGATCTTCCGCACGTCATTTAGCCTCGCGCAGCCCGGCGCTGTCCAGTGCTGTGGGGGCGTGCGGTGCAAGAGCGGGAGGAGAGCTACCGGCTGTATAGCTGCCGGGGCTGCAACGTGTCGGTGAGCATCTGCGGGCCGTGCGATCGCGGCAATATGTATTGCGCCGGCGAGTGTGCGGCCGTGTCCCGCCGCGCGTCGAACCGGCGTGCCGGCGCGCGGTATCAGCGCACCCGTCGTGGAGCCCGCCGGCACGCGGCTCGGCAACAAGCCTGGCGCGATCGGGAACTTGAGAAAGTGACGCAGCAGGGATGTGCACCGGTGGGACCGGTGTTCACCATGTCGATCACGGTCGATGTGGCCGCGATCGAGACCGCCGATGCACGCTGCAGCCCCGAAGAGACGATCATTGCGCTGCCGAGGCGTGACAATGGTGGTCAGGGCCAGGTTAGACGGTGCGATTTTTGTCATGCGCCGCTGCCGGCGTTCACACGTCTGCGCACACGACGGGGTTGGGGCTTCGGTTGAGCGGCACGGATGATAAGTCGCGCGGTGGAAGCCGAGGTGCTGCGTCTGCATCACGCCGAACGCTGGCCGATCGGCACGATCGCGCGGCAGCTCATGCTGCATCACTCGACGGTGCGACGCGTGCTCGCACAGGCCGGCGTACCGGCGGCACAGAAGACGACGCGTCCGTCGATCGCGGATCCCTTCATCCCGTTTATCCTCGAGACGCTCAAAGCATATCCAAAGTTATGCGCGAGCCGCTTGCACGTCATGGTGCGCGAGCGCGGTTATCGCGGGGGCTCGGATCACTTCCGCGCCATTGTCGCGCGCTTCCGGCCGCGGCTGGTGCCGGAAGCCTATTTGCGCCTGCGCACCTCGCCGGCGAACAAGCTCAATGCGACTGGGCGCACTTCGGGACAATCACCATCGGCAAGGCGAGTCGGCCGCTGATGGCCTTCGTGATGGTGCTGTCGTACTCGCGGCACTTGTTCCTGCGATTTTACTTGAACGGCGCAATGAACAACTTCCTGCGCGGCCATGTCGAGGCATTTACCGCGTGGGGCGCGGTGCCGCGGGTGGTGCTCTATGACAACCTCAAAAGCGCAGTCCTCGAGCGGCGAAGCGATGCGATCCGCTTCCATCCGACGCTGCTGGAGTTGGCTGCCGATTATCGGTTCCAACCGCGCCCGGTGGCGGTCGCCCGCGGGAACGAAAAAGGCCGCGTGGAACGGGCCATCCGTTTTGTTCGAGACCGATTTTTTGCGGCGCGTGCGTTCAAAGATATCCATGATCTGAACGCCCAGGCAACGACCTGGTGCCTCGAGGAAGCGGACTTGCGCGGCTGTCCGGAAGATCGTGATCGCAGCGTGCGTGCGGTGTTCGCCGAGGAGCGGCCGCATTTACTGCCGTTGCCGGACAACCCCTTTCGCACCGAAGAACGCGTGGCGGATGCCATTGCGCGGAAAACTCCGTACCTACGCTTTGATCTGAACGATTACAGCATCCCGCAACCACGTCGGTCGGCAAGTGGAGATCATCGCCTCGCTCGAGCGGGTGCGTATCGTGGAGGGCTACGAGACGATCGCGGATCACCCGCGCAGCTTCGATCGCGGTGAACAGATAGAAGATCCCGGTCATATCGAGGCGTTGGAGGCGCACAAACGCGCTGGCCGCGCACATCGTGCGCTCGATCGGTTGCACCATGCCGCCCCCGAATCGAAGAAGCTTTACAAGCTCGCCGCCGAGCGCGGCGTGCACTTGGGCGTCCTCACCCGCGGGCTCCTGCAGCTGCTCGACACCCATGGCGCCGATGCGCTTGCGCAGGCGATCGAGGCTGCACTCGGCGAGAACGCCGCGCACTTGAGCGCCGTGCGGCACTTCATCGATGCCCAGCTCGCCTTGCGCGGTGAGCGCCCGCCGATCGCCGTCACGCTGCCGAACGATCCGCGCCTGCACATCACCGTACGGGCACACGATTTACGCGATTACGAACAACTGACCACGGAGCCGACCGATGAGCACGAACCCGCCGAACGAACCGTTGAACCTTGAGAACTTGCGCGAGCGCCTGCTGCACCTCGGCCTGCATGGACTGCTCGCCAACATCGAGACCATCATCCAGGAACCCTGGCTGCCCCAGCTGCTGCAGATCGAGGAAGCCGAGCGCTCGCGGCGCAGCTTGCGCCGACGTCTGAACGCCGCCCGGCTGCAGCGCTACAATCCGATGGCCGGCTTCGAATGGACTTGGCCGACCCAGTGCGACCGGCCCCTCGTCGAAGAGCTCTTCTCCCTGAACTTCATCGAGGAACCGGCCAACATCGTGCTGATCGGTCCGAATGGTATCGGCAAGACGATGATCGCGAAGAATCTGTTGCATCAGGCCGTCCTGCATGGCCACACGGCCCGCTTCACGCTCGCCTCCGACATGCTGCACGACTTGGCCGCCCAGGACTCCTCCGCCTCGCTCGCGCGCCGCCTGCGTCGCTATACCAGCCCGGGAGTTCTCGCGATCGATGAGGTCGGATATTTATCCTATGACTCGCGCTATGCCGACCTCTTCTTCGAGGTCATCACGCGCCGCTACCAGAAAAATCCGGTGATTATCACCACGAACAAACCGTTCGGCGAATGGACCAAAGTCTTCCCGAACGCCGGCTGCGTCGTCACCCTCGTCGATCGGCTCATGCACAAAGCGGAACTGCTGAATCTCGAGGGAAAAAGCTACCGCTCAAAGAGGCGCAGGAACGCACGGCTCGTAATGCGAAATCCCGTGCCGCGAAGAAAACGAAAAAGACTTGAGGGCCATCGCCATAGAACCGAATGATCTGCCAATCGTCTGTATCCCGCTCGAGTTGCCCGCCGAGGCGGCCGCTGAACTCATCCGGTTCCTTGCCCACCTCACCGAGACCATCGAGCGGCATTACTTCGGCGAGTTGCATCGGCTCGCCCTGCGGGTCCTACTGGCAGAATAGGGCACGGCGCACGAGCACAAACGACAAGGACTTCGTTGTTCCATAACCCGTCGCCGCTTTATCCTGAGCACATCGATGCTGCCGTTCGCCACCTGGGCCGGGCAGCTGGGCGCTGGGGTGACCGGCACGACGGGTAGTTCTGGCAGTTCTGAGGTCATACCAACCAGCGTAAAAGACATTTTGAACTGCGGGGTTTCGAGCCGCTGGCTCGCGCGGCATTGCCGCCAGCTCACTTCGGATATCTCGCCACCGGCATCGACGACGATCGCATGCATGGACCAAGAATCGAAGCGCTTCGATGAACGCCTCAACGCTCTATTCGCGAGCAAGGAGCTCGAGTGGAGACTCTGCGTGGCCATCTCGCGCGGATTGCTGCTTCCGACGCCATCAGCGGGCAGCCGCTACTCCCTCCCGATCCCCGCCTCATCGCGCCGACGCCGGGGTTGATCTGCATTTGGGGCGCTCTGTGCAGTGGCAGGGGTATCTTTGACAATGTAGCCACAAGGAGCTACAATCGTTCATATGAAAACCGTTGGCGTCCGTGACCTCAAGAACAAGCTGAGCGAGTACCTTCGTCACGTGCGGCTTGGCGAGAGCATTCTAGTCACAGATCGGGGAGAGGTTGTCGCTGAGCTCCTGCCACCCGGGCAAGGCCACGGCGATGAATCGGTGCCCGCGGGTCTCCAGTCACTGGCGAGACGAGGCCTGCTGACCTTGGGCCCTCCGACTGGAACAGATCTGTATCCCTCGCTTACGCGCAAGCAAGGTGCACGTCGGCGGAGCGTCGCCGAGTTGCTCGACGAGGAGCGCGGCACTCGGTGAATCTATATGCCGAGTCGAGTGCAGTGCTGGCATGGCTCCTTGACGAGCCGACCGCACCTGCGGTGCGTCGGCTGCTCGGCGAGGCCGAAGTCATCGTCGCGTCCGACCTGACGCTGATCGAGTGTGATCGCGTATTGCTGCGGGCGGTGGCGCTCAAGGAACTGACGGAGGCCGAAGCTGCTGACCGTCGAGCGCACCTCATCGAGGCTGCTGCTCATTGGCAGGTGCTGCGAATCGCGGGGGAGATAGTTGATCGCTCGCGTCAGCCTTTCCCAGGCGATCCGATTAGGACACTCGATGCCATCCACCTCGCATCGCTGCTCGTTGCGCGTTCTGCGGTCGTCGGCCTCCGACTGCTGAGTCTCGATGATCGCGTGCGCCAGGCTGCGACACGGATCGGTGTCGCCGTCGAGCCCGCGGGAACATGACCGCGATGAACCGCGGGGTGGATTGCGCGCCAAGCGGCGTCGCGTAGCGGAAGTGCCGAACGCAAGAGTGCGTTCGGCATCTGTCTGGGCGCCTGGATAAAGGACGCCGAGTTTTGCCTTGCGGCAGAAACCATTACCACTCTCACCAAAATAGTCTTCCGCCGCGTCGATGCCTTGTTGTCTGCTTCGGATACGGAAGTCACCGAGATTCAGCCGTAGTGATAGCGGCAGGCGATTATGGCAAGGTCGTTGCCTTCGACGGTGTAGACGAGTCGATGCGTATCGTCGATGCGTCTCGACCAAAATCCGGACAGGTTTTCGCGTAGAGCTTCGGGTTTCCCGATGCCCTCGAAGGGATGTCGCATCGCATCCTGAATCAGCGCGTTGATCCTTTTGAGGGTCTTCCGATCCCGACCCTGCCAATAGCGATGGTCCTCCCAGGCGGCCGCGGTCCAAATCAGTCGCTTAAGTGTCAACCAGCGGCCTTACCTTCGTCTTGCCCTTGCGCAACTGCTGAATGGATTTTTCGAGATGCGCGGCATTCGCCGGGGTCTTCAGCAAATGCACCGTCTCCATCCAGCTATTGAAGGTATCCAAGGACATTAGCACCGCATCGGGTGCATCGCGGCGGGAGATGACGGCAACGTCCGCATCGTCCACGACTTGATCGATGACTTTCTTGAGGCTGCCGCGGGCATCGGAGAATGAAATGACGCGCATAGTTGGTTGATCCGATTTCAGACTTGTACCAAATACGGTACAAGTTTAACCCAGGAAGCCGCTACTCGCAACCTGGGCTGACGTCGGCTCGGTGGATGAGGCTGGATAACGGTACCCGTGAGGTGCCCGCCGGCGTTATGCGATTGATTTCCTTAAGAGCACAACCCTTGAGTGGGAGTAGGGTAGGGGCGCGGTGCCGCGATGCTGGCTATTGGATCGCGATGTCAAAACCTGGCGGAGCTGGCATGACAGTGCAACACGCCGAATACCATGCCACGCCTGCTCATTGCTTCAAGGCGAGCTCGCCGGTTTCCAACAGCGACTTGAGGTTGGAAAGGATGCGCGGCCAACCGCCCGACACCGCCTCGATGAATCGGGAGCCGGGGAGTTCGATCTCGTGCCTGATGGTCAATTTGACCGCCTCTCCCATCGGCTCGAGATCCGCCGTGCAACGCGAATAGCCCTCGGCCTTCAGCTCCGGCCGGAACTCGTTGCGCCAGCGGATGACGAAGCGCTTGGGCCGCTCGGCCTCGAGAATCTCGCCGGTGTCGACGACGCGCCCGTCCGGGTATACGAGCCGCCACGGAGAGCCTGCTTTCCATTCGGACTCGCTGCTCACGCCAAACCAGTACTGCTTTGTGAATTCGGCGCTGGTGAGCGCCGACCATAGCCGTTCGGGTGTCGTTCGTATGTAGGTGACGTAGACGAAGCTGCTTCCGGTTCGATCAGTCATGGTCGTTTCCCTCGAGTTTGCGTTTGAGTGAAGACAGCGCATCCAAGCGCGTGCGCTCGAACTTGCCGATCCAGCGCTCCGCGATCTCGTTGATGGGCACCGGATTGATGAAATGAAATTTCTCCCGCCCCCGGCGTTTCCACGAGACCAGACTGGCCTGCGCCAGGATCGCAAGATGCTTTGCCACGGCCTGGCGCGTCATGTCGAGTCCGCGGCAGAGCTCGCCGAGCGTCTGTCCGTTCTGCGCATGCAGCCGGTCCAGAAGCTTGCGGCGGCTGGCATCCGCCAGGGCGCGAAAAACCAAATCGTCCCGCATGGGGGATATTATGGAACCATTTGGTTACATGTCAAGCGGCTCGCAATTTTGAACTCCGTCACGCTTTGCACCAACTAAGGGTCGCCCCTATTGATGCTTGCGGCGCGAGACCGCAGAGTCCGGCCGCAATCGAGATATTTGCTTGCCGTCACCCGCCTCTCATCCCCCTCAAGACCACGCCAGTTATCTGCGAACGCGTTCCTTCGGCGCGCTCGACGGGTTGCGGGCGCTGTCGATTGTCGCGGTTCTGTGGCACCACACCACGACGCGCGGTCCCGGGGACATTCTTCTCGAGCGTGGTTTTTTGGGCGTGGATCTATTCTTCGTCATCAGCGGCTTTCTCATCGTGACCCTCCTGCTGCGTGAGCAGCGCCGCGCCGGGCGGATTTCCCTCTCGAATTTCTACGTCCGTCGCTCTTTGAGAATTTTCCCGGCCTATGCAGCGCTGCTCCTGGTCGTGGGGTGTCTTGCGTACCTTCACCAAGGCAGCATGTCGGCGCCCGCAAAGCGGGACCTGCCATACGCGATCTTCTATGTGTCCAACCTCGTTTCAATGTCGTCGATGCTGGCGATCACCTGGAGCCTGTCCGCCGAAGAGCAGTTCTATCTCGTGGTGCCGAGCCTGGTGAAGCGCTTGCCGCGGATATTTCCTTACATCCTGTTGCCGCTCTGCTACGTGCTCGCGAGCCTGCCGCCGTTCGGATGGCTCCCGAGCGACAAGATGCCTGGATTTTTTCGGCAAACCACATTTTGCCCGATCCTGTTGGGCGTGATGCTTGCCTATGTGCTCGATAACGCCCGGGGCTGGGCGCTCCTGCACCGCATGCTGGGAGCTGCGTGGTCGCCGCTCTGCGCCCTGGCGCTGTTGATCCTCGCAGCAAGCTTTCCCGGCGCCGACATCGCCGGCTGGCCCCGGGTGCTCATTCATCTGACGATGCTGCTCCTGGTGGCGAGCTGCGTGGTGCGCGAAGACCACTCGCTACAGCCGCTACTCACCTGGGCGCCCGTGCGGCGCGTCGGCGTGCTGAGCTACGGATTTTATCTCTATCACATGCTCGCCTATTGGCCGGTCTCCAAGGTCCTCGAGCGCGCGGGCCTGCCGGCGAAATACTTTCTCTTCCCCTGCGTCGCTCTGGCGAGCTGGGTGATTGCAGAGTTGAGCTACCGCTGCTTCGAGCAGCGCTGGATGGCGCTCAAGGAGCGGTTCCAGTCGGCGCCGCGCCCCGAAGCCGTGCCTCCGAAGCCGATCGGACCGCCGGCGGCCGCCGCCGAGCTATGAGGGCAGGGTTTCGCCGCGAGTCTCGAGCGCGAGCGGTATGACCAGAAGTCCCAACACGAATGCGAGCGCGGTGCAGGCCACCGGTAAGCCGAGCGATCCATGCTGCGCGATGGACCAGGCGAGCAGGAAGTTGACGCCTGCGCCGATGAAGCGGCCGAACGAGGTGATGAACGCAAACGCCGTCGCACGCACCCGCGTGCCGTACTGCTCGGGCAGCCACAGACTGTAGATCGCGAAATTGCCGCCAAAAAATCCCAGAAAGAACAGCACGACGATGAACGTGTAGAGTCCGTCGGGCCGATAGAAGGCCCAGCCGAAGGCCAGCCAGATGAATAGAGCCATTGCGGCGAAATAGATCGCCGTCGCGCCACGACGGCCGAGCCGCTCGCACAGCCCGGGCGCCGCCAGACAGCCGAGAATCGTGCCGATTGACAGCAAGGCGGTGCCCGCAGAGGCCATCTGGACCGCGTGCGGCTGATCCATGCCGGCATGCTTTGCCAGCACGATAATCGCCGTCGGCTCGTATACGGCGCCGGCCCATAGACCGATGATGGACACGGTCAGCAGCACCGTATTGACGAGCGTGCGTCCCCGGTAGGTTCGGGAGAAGATTTCGCGAAGCGGGCTCGTCGATGCGGCGCTCGCGATGGATCGCTGCCAGCGCTCGGGCTCTTTCACCTTGAGGACCACGTAGAGGGAGAGCACCACCGGAGCGAGCCCGCACAGAAACATGGCCCGCCAGCCGAAGCGTGTGCCCACCGTGAAGTTGAGCGCGGCGGCCAGGAAAAACCCCATGTAATAGCCGGTTTGCAGATAGCCGGCGCCCATCTTGCGTCGATCCTCGGGCCATGCCTCTGCGACGTAGGTGCCGGCGAGGGCCCACTCGCCTCCAATGCCGATACCGGCGAGTAGTCTGAAAGCCGCGAGCTGCCAAACGTTGTGGGCGAGGGCCGCGGCGCCCGTGAAGACGGCATACATGAGCACGGAGGCGGCGAGCGTGCGCACCCGCCCGAACCGGTCCGCAATGGGGCCCCATAGAAGCGCGAGTCCCCACCCGACGAGAAACAGCGCGAAGAGGATGGAGCCGACGCGCGCCACGTTGGCGGGGGAGCCGTCCATATGAGATCGCGGCAGGAGTTCCGTGAGCGCCGGGCTCAGCACCAGCGCGTAGATGAATCCATCCATGCCATCGAGCGTCCAGCCGGTCCAGGCTGCCCAGAAGCCCCTGCGCTGCGCCGAGGTGAGCGGAGTACGATCGGACCTTGTCATGAGGGGCCCTCTTTTTTGTATACAATATACCGATGGCCCGCATCTATCAATTTGGCAATCCGCTGTCGGACCGGCAGGATGCGCCCGGGCTCATTGTCGATGCCTTGCGGGATGCGATCATTCACGGGCGTCTGGCGCCGGGAGAGCCTCTGCGTCAGGCGCAGCTCGCCGCTCATTTCAATGTGAGCCGCATTCCGCTGCGCGAGGCCCTGCGCGGACTCGAGAGCGAGGGCTGGATCGAGTGCTTGCCGAATCGCGGGGCGCGGGTCGCTTGTCTGTGCGCCGCGGAGGTGGCGGAGATCTACGAGATCCGCGCCGCACTCGAATGCATGGCGCTGCGCATGGCCTATCCGAACCACACGCCCGGCACCTGGAGGACGGTGGCCTCGGCCCTTCGCGCCGCGCGCCTCGAGACGCAGCGCGCGCGCTACATGCAGCGCAATCGAGAGTTTCACTTCGCACTGTATCGTCCGGCCGGCCGTCCCCATTTGCTCCAGCTCATCGAGTCGCTGCATAGTCGCGGCGAGCGCTATCTGCGCCTGAAGCTCGAGATGCCCGTGTGCAAGCGTGCCTCGGATGATGAGCACCAGCGGATCTATCGAGCTTGCCGCAGCGGCGAGATCGACCGCGCGGCCGAGGTTCTGGCGGTCCACCTCAAGGAGACCGGCTCGATGCTGGCCGAGCAAGTTCAGGCGCAATTTCCGGCCAGGTCGGCGGCCCGGTAGCCGGCCCGAGGCACCCGTGGTCACCGAGACCCACGATCGCTCGCGCGGTGCGCGTGACTTCGGCACTCGCCGCGCGGCCAAGGCGGCGCGGCTCGCCCAGGTAGCCGCGTACGTGCAGGGCAAGATTCTGGACCCCGCGGCGATCGTGCCGGCGCTCGAATCACTCATACGGCCCGGCGACCGGGTGGCGCTCGAGGGTGACAATCAGAAGCAGGCGGACTTTCTGTCACGCTCGCTGGCAAAGGTCGATCCGGCGATCGTGCACGACGTGCATCTGCTGATTGCCACCATCAGCCGGCCCGAGCATCTGGACCTCTTCGAGCTCGGCATCGCGCATCGGCTGGACTTCTCATTTGCCGGCCCGCAAAGCTTGCGTCTCGCTCAGTTGCTCGAGGACGGCAAGCTGCATGTCGGCGCCATCTACACCTACGTCGAGCTCTATGCGCGCATGTTCGTCGACTTGACGCCCACGGTGGCACTCGTCTGCGCGGAGCAGGCGGACCGCGCCGGCAACCTGTACACGGGGGCCAACACCGAGGATACCCCGACGATTGTCGAGGCCGCAGCGTTCCGGCACGGCATCGTGCTCGCCCAGGTCAACGAGATCGTCGAGGAGCTGCCGCGGGTCGACATACCCGCCTCCTGGGTGGATTTGATCGTTCCGGCCGATCGACCTTTCGCCCTCGAGCCGCTGTTCACCCGCGACCCGCGTCACATCACCGAGCTGCAAGTGCTCATCGGGATGATGGTGATCCGTGGAATTTACGAGCGCCACGCCGTCACCTCGCTGAATCACGGTATCGGCTTCGATACCGCCGCCGTTGAGTTGCTGCTGCCCACCTACGGCGAGAGTCTCGGGCTCAAAGGAAAGATCTGCCGCAACTGGGCGCTCAATCCTCATCCGACACTGATCCCCGCCATCGAAAGCGGCTGGGTCGAGAGCGTGCACTGTTTCGGTGGGGAGGTCGGCATGGAGGAATACGTCCGTGCGCGATCCGACATTTTTTTCGTCGGCCACGACGGCAGCCTGCGTTCGAATCGTGTGCTGTGTCAGCTCGCAGGCCAATACGGCGTGGATCTGTTTGCCGGCTCGACGCTGCAGATGGATGCGGACGCGAACTCCTCAACGGTCACGCTGGGGCGACTCGCCGGCTTCGGCGGAGCCCCGAACATGGGCCACGATCCCAGGGGCCGGCGCCACAGCACGCCGGCGTGGCTCAGCCTCATCGAGGCCGACGCGCCGCCCATCGTGCGCGGCCGCAAGCTCGTCGTTCAGCTGGTGGAAACGTTCAAAAAGGGCGGCACACCGACCTTCGTCGAATCGCTGGATGCGATCGAGGTCGGAAAGAAGAGCGGCATGCCCATCGCACCGGTGATGATCTACGGCGATGATGTGAGCCACGTCGTGAGCGAGGAGGGCATCGCCTACCTGTACAAGGCACAAGGGCGCGAGGAGCGCCGCGCCGCGCTCGCCGCCATCGCGGGCGCGACGCCGATCGGGATGCGTGCCGATCCGAAGCGCAGCGCGGCACTGCGGGATCGCGGCCTCGTGGCTTACCCCGAAGACATCGGCGTGCCCCGACTGCAGGCGAGCCGCTCGCTGTTGGCCGCTCGCAGCATCGACGATCTGGTGGCGTGGTCCGGCGGTCTGTATGCGCCGCCGGCGCGCTTTCGCAGCTGGTGATCGGATGTCGGCGCAACCTCAACGGCCATTTTTCGCGCCCGGCGTGGCTTCCGCCACCGTTGCCGACCGCGCCGTGAATGCCCTCAGGGCGGAAGCGCTCTTGACGCCGAAGCCCGCGCTCGTCGATCGGCGCGGCTGCGGCGCGCACCGCGATCTCGATCTCGACCGCCTGCTGCGCTCCGCCGGCGCGCTCCGTGAGGGATTCGAGCGCATGGCCGACTGCGCGCGCGGCCGCATGCCGGGCCACGCGCTGCGCGAGGAGCTTGGGCGCGTGGGACGGGAGTCCGAGGCCGCAATGCTCGCCGCGACGGGCGGCAGCAATGCGCATCGGGGCGCCATCTGGATGCTGGGACTGTTGGGCGCAGCCCGCGTGATGAGCGATGAGCCGGCGCCCGCCGCCATCACCGGCGTCGCCGCCGCCATCGCCCGCTTTCCCGACCGATACGCGCCTCGTGCGGCAACGCACGGCTCGCGCGTGCAGGCACGCTACGGGGCGCCGGGTGCGCGCGGCGAAGCGCTCGCGGGCTTTCCGCATGTGATCGAGGTCGGATTGCCGGCGCTTGTTGCGGCACGCCGGCGCGGGGTCGACGAGGAGTACGCGCGCCTCGATACGCTCATGACCATCATGGCGATGCTCGAGGACACCTGCCTGTTGCATCGAGGGGGTCGCGGTGCGCTGGCTGCGGCGCAGGCGGGCGCCCGCGCCGTGCTCGAGTGCGGCGGCGCCTCGACCGCAGCGGGGCGATGCGCGCTGCTCGCGCTCGATCGGGAGCTTCTCGCGCGGTGGGCATCGCCGGGAGGGTCCGCCGATGTGCTCGCGGCGTGCCTGTTCTTGGACGAGGCAACGCCGCTCGCGGAAGGCTCGGGAAGTCTATCGCTGTACGGGAACGTATCGGTCAACGGGGAGGCGCGTTCATCGTGGAACAACTGAGGTTCATCTATCCGGCCGCGGCGGCGCTCGCTGCGCGGGCCCATGTGGGCGTGGTTGCCTCCGGCGATCTGGAGGTCCTGCTCGAGCCGGCGGCCGCGCCGCAGGCGACCGTGGTCGTGACCACCAGCGTCGAGGGATTCGGTGCCGTGTGGAAGAGTGTCCTCGATCGCTTCTTCAGCCGGTTCAGCGCCGCCGCCACGATCGAAATCAACGACTTCGGCGCAACTCCCGGGCTCGTCATGCTGCGACTCGAGCAAGCCGTGGAAGCGGCTCGCGCGTGAGCGCCCCGAGTCACGGCTTCGAGGAGTTCCTGCGCCGGCGCAGCTTCACCGAGCTGTCCGCGCGCGCCCGTGCGAGGGCAGTCCTCGATGCCGGCAGCTTCCGGGAGCTGCTCGGACCTTTCGAGCGGGTTAAATCGCCGTGGCTGCCTCTGCAGGGCATCGTGCCCCAGGCGGACGATGGCGTCGTGATCGCGCGGGGCCGCGTCGACGGTGCGCCGGCTGTGGTTGCGGCGATCGAGGGCGCTTATCAGGGCGGCAGCATCGGCGAGGTGTCGGGGGCGAAGATCGCCGGTGCGCTCGAGCTTGCACTGCGCGACTGCGAGGCCTCATGTCCGGTGGTTCCGGTTTTGATTCTCGAGACCGGCGGTGTGAGGCTGCAGGAAGCCAATCTCGGTCTCGCCGCGATCGCGGAGATCCACGCATCGATCGTTGCGCTGCGTGACTACGTTCCGGTCATCGGCGTGATCGCGGGTCCGGTGGGATGCTTCGGCGGCATGTCGCTCGCGGCCGGCTTGTGCAGCACGCTCATTCTTACCCGGCAGGCGCGGCTCGCGATGAATGGTCCCGAAGTGATCGAGCAGGAAGCGGGCATCGGCGAGCTCGATGCCTCGGACCGGCGGCTCGTGTGGAGCCTCGTGGGCGGTGAGCAGCGCTACGAGAGCGGAATGGCCGATGCGCTGATCGAAGACGACGTCGATCGGATCGCAGCCCAGGTTCGCCACGCCGTTCGGACGCCGCCCTCAGTCCCTAGAAGCGCCGATGTGCGGCGCTTTTCCGCGATGCTGGCCTCCATCGATCCCGAGAACCCCCCTTCGCCGCGCGATTTGCGGCTCCGCCGGCAGGCCGCCTCCGGAGGCGCCGCGTGAGTCGCGAGACCGCGGGCCGCGGCCGCACTTGGTTCACGGCACTCACCGGCCGCCCGGGAGCGCTCGAGGACGGACCCCGCAGCGTGCTCTGCGCCGATGCAGCGCTCGGCGATGAGCCGGCGCGCTTCCTCGCGGTGGTTCCGGATCCCGCCAACAAGTTTCCGCGCGCGCGACATGGTGAGGTGGGCCTCGAGGAGGCATGGACGCTCGCACGCGAGGTGCGCGCGGCGATCCAAGCCGACACGGCAGGTGCTGCTCCACGCCCGATCGTAGCGATTGTCGATGTCAGCAGTCAGGCGTACGGACGGCAGGAGGAACTGCTCGGCATTCATCTCGCCTGTGCCGCCGCGGTGGATGCGTATGCGACCGCTCGCCTGCGCGGGCATCCGCTGGTGGCACTCCTCGTCGGCAAGGCCATGTCCGGTGCGTTTCTCGCGCACGGCTATCAAGCGAGCCGCATTCTCGCGTTGGACTCGCCCGAGGTGCTGGTCCATGCCATGAGCAAGCACTCGGCCGCCCGCGTCACGCGGCGCTCGATCGAGGATCTGGAGCGCTTGGGGGAGCGCATCCCGCCGATGGCGTATGGCGTGCGCGCGTTCGCCTCGCTCGGGCTCGTCCACAAGCTGATCGAGCGCGTCGATGCCGACACCCCGAGCCGCGGCGATGTGGAGAGGGTGCGCGGCGAATTGATCGAGGCCGTGCGCGACATTCGTGAGCACGAATCCGCCCTCACCGCGCGTCTCGATAACGATGCGGCGCGGCGTACGCGCGCAGCGTCGATCGACGTGCGGCGTCGCCTTGCAGAGGAATGGAATGACGCCTGAGCCGGCGGCGGGCGGCTCGGCGGCCGCGCCGCACGCGCTGCTGCGCCTGAAGGGCGTCGAGGCATTGCACTCGAGCCGGACATTTCCGGGCTGGGTCGTCGAGTCTGTGCACCGCGCGCCGTGGGTGGTCGTGCGGCGTGCGCGCATGTGCGGTGATCGCGTCCCGGTCGGCGTACGAGGCGACTCTCGCGCCGAGCGATTCGCAGCCCTTACGGCCAGCCGCGATATTTTGGAGCATGTCACGCCACAGGCCGTTGCCGCCGGGCGGTTGTGGCAGAGCGCGGCGCGCCGCTACCGCCTCGCCGCGATCGCCGTTCTGCCTTTGGTGGAGGAGATCATGAGCGCTCAGGGACTTGCGGGACGCTGGGGACCGACCGGCAGCGTGGGATTCGAGCTCGTCTGCGGTCAGCCGGCCGCGCACCCCGCGAGCGATCTCGATCTCGCGGTGATGGTCGATGCCGTGCCTTCGCTTCTGGCCGCGCGCACGCTGCATACCGCGTTGACGGTACTGCCGGTGCGGGCCGACGTGCTCTTCGAGACGCCGCACGGTGGCGTTGCGCTCGCCGATTGCACAGGGCCCCGGGATAAGTGGGTTTTGCGTACCCTCGATGGTCCCCGCTGGATCAGCGCGGTCGCCGAATAGCTCCGTATGCGAACGGCCTTCCTGTATCCGGGCCAAGGCGCGCAGTCGCCGCTTTTCCTGCACCGCCTGCCCGCGCACGAGATCGTTCGGCGCACCCTCGAGGAAGCTTCGCAGGCGCTCGGACTCGATTGGGCTGAGATGGACGGTGCGCCGGCGCTCGCATCGACCGTCGCCGTGCAGCTCGGAATATTCATCGCCGGCGTGGCCTACACGCGGTTGCTGGCCGCCGAAGACGCGTTTCCCGAGGCGGTCGCCGGCCTGTCGGTAGGCGCGTTCACGGCCGCCGTGGCGAGCGGCGCGCTGGAATTCGCAGACGCACTCGAGCTCGTCCGGCTACGCAGCACGGCCATGGAGCAGGGCTTCGGGCGCAGCGGCTTCGGCATGCTGGCCGTCCTGGGACTTGGCGAGCGCGAGGTGAGGGATCTGGTTGCGCGGATGACCGACGAATCGACACCGCTGTATCTCGCGAGCGTGAATGCACCCACCGAAATGGTGCTCGCCGGAAGCGAGGCCGGCCTCGTGACCTCGTCGCAGGCGGCGCATCGGGCGGGCGCGCGAACACAGCGGCTGCAGGTCAGCGTGCCCTCGCATGGCCCGTTGCTCGACGGGGTCTCCTCGCAGCTGCGCAGCGCGTTCGACAGCGTGCCTCTCAGAACTGCGCGCGTGCCGTACGTGAGCAACGGCCGCGCCCGGGCGCTCACTCGGGGCGAGGACATTGCCGAGGATCTCATCCTCAATGTCTCGCACACGGTACGTTGGCACGAATCGGTGACCTTGCTGTACGAGCTCGGATGCCGGCTGTTCATCGAAATGCCGCCCGGCCGCGCGTTGAGTGGCCTCGTACGGCAGGAATTCTCCGAGGCGCGGGCGGTCGCGGCGGTCGACATTGACGCCGCATCGGTGGGGCAGCTGGTCCGGCGTGCCTCCATGGGCGGCGTGTAGAATGCGAGGCGGCCGACTTTCATCCGGCCATGGAGGGCCGCAGATGTTCGACGGCTTCGAGCGGCGGCGAGTCGACGTCGGCGGCGGCATCGATATCGCATGCGTCGTCGGCGGGGCCGGGCCGCCCGTGCTGCTGTTGCACGGCTATCCGCAAACCCATGCGATGTGGGCGCGGGTGGCGCCGGTCCTCGCGTCACGCTATACGGTCGTATGCGCCGACTTGCGCGGCTATGGTGATTCTTCGAAGCCGCGATGCTCGGCCGACCAAACCAACTATTCATTTCGGGCATTCGCCGAGGATCAGCTCGGACTCATGCAGCGCCTGGGGTTCGGCCGGTTCCACTTGATCGGGCATGATCGAGGCGGGCGCACCGGCCATCGCATGGCGCTCGATCATGCCGACGCGGTGCTCTCGCTCGCGGTACTGGACATCGTGCCCACGCTCGCGATGTTCATGCAGACCGATCACCGGTTGGCGCGCGCTTATTGGCATTGGTATTTCCTGGCGCAGCCTGAGCCGTTTCCCGAACGATTGATCGGCCATGATCCGGATTTCTTTTTCGAGACCTGTCTCGTCGGCTGGGGAGCGACGCACATCGGTGCCTTCGACGCCGAGATGCTTGCCGAATATCGCCGGGCGTGGCGCACGCCGGAGATGATTCACGGGTCCTGCTCGGACTACCGGGCTGCCGCGAGCGTCGACTTCGCGCTCGATGCCGCCGATGCCGGGCGCAAGGTGCGTTGCCCGACGCTGGTCCTGTACGGCGCCGCCGGCGTCATGGCGCGGCTGTTCGATATCCCGGCAGAATGGCGCAAGCGCTGCGAGCAGGTGACCGACGCCGCGCTCGCCGGCGCGCATTTTTTCGTCGATCAGCATCCGCAGCAGACCGCGGCCATTTTGACCGAATTCCTGGATGCGCAGCGCCCGGGCGGCGGTCGATGACGCGTGTGCTCGTGACCGGCGGATCGGGCTTCATCGCCAGCCATTGCATACTCGCCCTGTTGGCGGCCGGTCATCGCGTGCGCACCACGGTGCGCGATTTGCGGCGCGAGCCCGACGTGCGGGCGATGCTCGAGGAGACCGGCAAAAATCCGGACCTCACCTTCAGGGCAGCGGCGCTCGAGCATGATGAGGGCTGGCGCGAGGCCGTCGAGGGCATGCAATACGTTCTGCACGTGGCTTCGCCCTTTCCTCCGAGAAGTCCTCGCCGGGAAGACGATCTCATCGTGCCCGCGCGCGAGGGAACGCTGCGGGTGCTGCGCGCCGCGCGGGATGCGGGTGTGAAGCGGGTGGTCGTCACTTCCTCCTTCGCGGCGATCGGCTATGGGCACCGGCCGCAGCAAGCTCCCTACGATGAGACCTACTGGTCGAACGTGGACGCGCCCGTCGCCGCCTACGTCAAATCGAAAACGCTCGCAGAGCGCGCCGCTTGGCAATTCATCGCCGAGGAGGGTGAGGGTCTCGAGCTCGCCGCGGTGAACCCGGTCGCCGTCCTCGGGCCGGTGCTCGGACCCGACTTCTCGACTTCCATCGACTTGGTGAGGCGCATGCTGAGCGGCGGCATGCCCGCGGCACCCCGGCTTGCATTCGGGGTCGTGGACGTTCGCGACGTGGCGGCTCTGCATCTGAAGGCCATGAGCGATCCAAAGGCGAAGGGTGAGCGCTTTCTCGCGGCCGCCGGGGACTTCATGTGGCTGCTCGACATCGCGCGCGTGCTGAGAAGCCGGCTCGGTGCGGACGCGAGGCGAGCGCCGACGCGCACGCTGCCCGACTGGGTGCTGCGTTTGATCGCCATGGTGAGTCCCACCGTGCGAGAGCTGCTGCCGGAGCTCGGCAAGGCCAAGAACGGAACTCATGAGAAGGCGGTGCGCCTCCTCGGCTGGGCACCGCGGTCCAACGAGGATACGATCCTCGCCACGGCGGAGAGCCTCCTGCGCCTCGAGCGCCGCTGAGGCGGCCGACCGAGGGGCATTGCGCGGGTGTCGGAAACCGAGCAGGATCTAATCCATCATGGCGGTGATCGATCTCGTCCTCGAGCAGCGGACCCGCGATCTCGGCGGATTCGAGGTCGGCCGTGTGTTGCCGGCCGCAAAGCGGCGCATGGTCGGACCGTTCGCCTTTTTCGACCGCATGGGGCCGGTCGAATTTCCTGCCGGCATTCCACGCTCGGTCGATGTGCGGCCGCATCCCCACATCGGTCTCTCCACGGTCACTTACTTGTTCGTCGGGGAGATCACGCACCGCGACAGCCTCGACACCGAGCAGGTCATTCGCCCGGGCGAGGTCAATTGGATGACCGCCGGAAGCGGCATCACCCATTCGGAGAGATTCGAGCGCGCGCGGGCCGAAGGCGGCACATTGCACGGCATTCAGGCGTGGGTTGCCTTGCCGAAAGAATACGAGGAAACGCCGCCCGCCTTCTCGCACCATGCCGCGGCGGACTTGCCGACCTACGAGGGGGCTGGCCTCTGGGCCCGCTTGATCGCGGGCGAGGCGTTCGGCGCGAAGGCGCCGGTGCCGACTTTGTCTCCCCTGTTCTATGTTCACTGGCAGCTTGCGGCGGGCGCCAAGGCGCAGCTCGGCACCGAACATCCGGAGCGTGCAGCCTTCATCACCACCGGTCTCATCGAGGTGGATGGCCGGCGATTCGGCGGCGGACAAATGCTGATCCTGACACCCGGGAAGCCGGTCCTGTTTCTCGCGCACGAGCCGTCCATCGTCATGCTCCTCGGCGGCGAGCCGGTCGGCGAGCGCTTTCTCGAGTGGAACTTCGTCTCTTCCTCGAAGGAGCGCATCGAGCAGGCAAAGTCCGATTGGCGTGCGGGGCGCATGAAGCTGCCGGATCACGACAACCAGGAATTCATCCCCTTGCCCGAAGAGCCGCGCGCCCCGGGCACTGCGCTTTGAGGCATCCGCGGTTTGCCGCTGTTCGCCGTGTTTGGTACCATTGTACCAAGATAACCTAGGCGGTTCGCATGATCGAGGTCGAGCGCGTACAGACCGGCGTCCGGATGGAGAAACGGCTGTTGAAGGTATTAAAGGGGCTCGCCGAGCTCAAAGATCTCTCGCTCGGCGATCTGCTCGAGGGCATCGTGCTGCACGCGTTCGAGGGAAAGCCTCCGTTCGCGAAGGAGACCCTCGCGCAAATTGTTGATTTAAAGAAAATTTACGGGCTGTCGCTGCGCGCGGCGGACAGCCACCGACTGAAGGAGAAATGACATGGGGTCTGCAATCACGCGAGCCGCCCCGGGGCGGCCCCCCGTCGAGCGGACGCACACGCTGCGCACGTTCGAATTCACGGCGCAGGGCCCGATGTCCGTCGTCGCGCCGCTGTTCGGGGCGCACAAGGAGCGCTTGTGGGCACCGGGGTGGGAGCCGCGCTTCATCTGGCCTGCGCCTGCAGAGGATCGGCCGGGCATGGTCTTCACCGTGTCGGGGCGGCACGGAAAGGCGGTGTGGATGAATACGCGGTTCGATCCGCAAGCCGGCTGCGTTCAGTACGCCTACGTCATCGACGGCACGATGAGCACGCTCATCACGCTGACCCTCACGCCGCAGGAGGAGCACACGCACGTGGTCGTCGAATACCAGCGCACCTCCTTGAGCGCCCATTCGGACGCGCTGGTCGAACGGATGGCCGAGCAGGACGGCCAGGCCGGCCCGGAGTGGGCGCTGCAGATCAATACCTACCTCGGGTCGGACCGCCGGGACGCATGAGCTCCTGTGCCTGTGAGCTTCGGCTCCAGGCGGACGCTCGACAAATTTCGAGTCGCGCAGCACACTCTGCGCACAACAAGGATTACCGGCTGGCAGTCGCACATGGAAACGCCTCTCACTCCGCTGGAGTTCGCGCGCCGTGCCCGAAAGTTCCACGGCGCGCGCGAGGCCGTGGTCGACGGGGCGCAGCGCTTCACCTACGAGCAGTTCGGATCCCGCTGTGACGCCTGGGCCGGCGCTCTCGCCGCCCTCGGGGTCGGCAAAGGCGACCGCGTCGCGACCCTCGCGCCGAACACGCATCAGCACCTCGAGCAGTTCTACGCAATTCCGCAGCGTGGGGCGGTGATCGTGCCGATGAATTACCGGCTCACGGCCGAAGACTTCGTGTATCTCGCGAACCACAGCGGCGCCAAGGTGCTGTGCGCGCACGCGGATTATCTCGAGCTCATCGATGGTGTGCGCGCGCGCATGCCGCAGGTGCGGCATTTCGTCGCCCTCGAGGGCGGCCGTGCCGGGTGGCTCGAGTATGAGTCGTTGCTCGAGAAGAGCGACGGCATTTCGGCCGCGGAGGCCGGTCGCCGAATCCGATCTGCTCGCGATCAACTATACGAGCGGCACGACCTCACGCCCGAAGGGCGTGATGATCACGCATCGCAACGCGTGGATGAACTCGGTGGGCACCTTGACCCATTGGCCGATGACGCCGGGCGACCGCTATCTTTGGACGTTGCCGATGTTCCACGCCAACGGCTGGACCTTCACCTGGACCGTGACCGCGGCCGGCGCCGCGCATGTGTGCCTGCGCAAGGTGGATGCGGGCAACACTTATGCGCTGCGTCGGCGCCGAACGCATCACCCATCTGTGCGCCGCGCCGACCGTGCTCATCGCGGTTGCGAACGGGCCCGAAGCCGAGCGGCGTCGATTGCGGCGCGGCGTGAAAGTGTTCACGGCAGGCGCGCCGCCGGCCGCGGCCACCATCGAGCGGCTGGAATGCGAGCTCGGATGGGAGGTCACTCATGTGTACGGGCTGACCGAGACCGCCCCGTTCATTTCAATTTGCGAGCCGCTGCCCGAGCATGGCGTGCTGAGCCCGCGCGACCGCGCGGTGGTGAAGGCGCGTCAGGGCATCGAGCTCATCACCTCGGGCGAGCTGCGCGTGGTGGATGAGCAGATGCACGATGTGCCGCGTGACGGGACCACGCTCGGCGAAATCATTGCGCGCGGCAATGTGGTGATGCAGGGCTATTACAACGATCCCGCCGCGACGGCCACGGCGTTCAAGGGAGGCTGGTTTCATTCCGGCGATGCGGCGGTGGTGCATCCCGACGGCTATATCGAGATTCGCGACCGGTTCAAGGACGTGATCATCAGCGGCGGCGAGAATATTTCCTCGATCGAAGTCGAGGCGGCACTGTTGCGGCACGATGCCGTTCTCGAAGCGGCCGTGGTCGGCATGCCGCACGAGAAGTGGGGTGAGACGCCGCATGCCTTCGTGGTATTGAGGTCCGGCGCGCATGCCACCGAGACCGAGCTTGCCGAGTTCGCGCGCGCCCATCTCGCGCACTTCAAAGTGCCGACGGCGTTTCGGCTGGTGACCGAGCTGCCCAAAACCGCGACGGGAAAGATCCAAAAATACATCCTTCGCGGCGGCGGCAGCGCGATCGTCGAGGCAATGAGCCGCTCGCCGGCCGCTCAATCCGGCGCGTAGCTCCATTCCCCTGCCACGACAATCTCGGAGCGCAGAGAGTTCGCGACGTAACACTCCTCGTGCGCCTGATGGTGCAGCCCTTCGATGACGGCGGCGTCCGGCTCCCGAGGTCCTGAGAAGCGGATCTTCGGGTGCAGAACGATACGCGTGATCGACCGGCGGCCGCGCGCGTCGGCAGACATCGTTCCGCTCGCGTGGTCCTCGTAACTGTCGACGATCCAATGCGATTTTGCGGCGAGATATAGGAACATGAGCATGTGACATGAGGCGGCGGCGGCGACCAGGGCCTCCTCCGGATCGACGTTCTCGCTCTTCGAATACGGAAGCGGGACGGAGGCGACGGCGCTCGATGCCGGCACGACGATGCCGCCGTCGAAGCGCCACTCGTGTGCGCGGCTATAGCGCGAATCGACGAACGCCTCGCCGGCGGCGCGGTGCCAGATGATGTCGGCCCGATAGTCGGACATTCACTGCACCTCCGGCCATGGCGGCGAGGGCCGCGGCATCGATTCGCTTCAAAAGACCGGTCAGCGTCGCGATCTCGCGGGCGGAGAACTGGCCGAACACGGCCCGTTCGAGCTCGAGCGCCTTGGGTGCGATGGCGGCATACAGCCGCCGGCCCGCCGGCGTGAGCAGCAGACAGTGGGAACGCCGGTCGAGGGGATTCTTACTGCGTGAGATGAGGTTCCGCGCGGCAAGCGCGATGGTCGCGCGGCTCACGGTCACTTTGTCCATGCGGGTGCGCAGGCCGATTTCCTGCTGCGTGATGCCGGAGTGTTCCGCCACATGCGCGACGACCCGCCATTCGGGGATGCTCAAGGCGAAAAGCGCGCCGTATTGCTCCGCAATAGCCTGACTCACGAGGTTCGCCGTATAGGAGAGCCGGTAGGGCATGAACCGCTCCAGCGCGAGCGGGCGGCCCGCGGAGGGAGGGGGCGCGATCGACGTCTTGACGGCCGTAGATGAGGTCGCAATTGGTAACATTTGACACCATTTCGGGACTGCGTCACATACTAGTTTCAAATGTTACCAACGGAGCGGCGCGATGTCTGCGACCACGCCGGTCTGATGAGGTCTCCCCGCCGGGCCACGACATTCTGCGGATTCGGCGCCTATGTCGCGACCGAAGCCGTCGCGGGCGCCTTGCCCGTGGGTCGTAACAGCCCTCAGAAGGTGCCGTTCGGCCTTTACACCGAGCAGCTGTCCGGTACGGCGTTCACGGCGCCGCGGCACGAGAACCGGCGCAGCTGGCTGTACCGCCTGCAGCCGAGCGCGAGCCATCCGCCGTATGCGCCCTATCCGCGTTCCACGCTGGTGCGCTCCGCATCGTTCGACGAAGTGCCGCCGACTCCCAATCGCTTGCGTTGGGATCCACCGACCTATCCTTAGGAGATCCGTCGATTTCGTCGACGGGCTGATCACCTACGGCGGCAACGGGACACCCGCCGCCTGGCGGCGGCTGCGCGATCCATCTCTATGCGGCGACCTGCTTCCATGAGCGCGCGCGTCTTCTCCTCCTCGGATGGGGAGCTATTGGTCCTGCCGCAGGAGGGACGCATCCGGATACTGACCGAGCTCGGTGCCCTCACGCTTTCTCCCCTGCAGATCGCCGTGATCCCGCGGGGCGTTCGGTTTCCGAGTGGAGCTCGAGGAGGGACAGGCGCGCGGCTATGTGCTCGAGAATTACGGCAGCTTACTGCGCCTTCCCGAGCTCGGCCCGATCGGCGCCAATGGCCTCGCCGCGCCGCGCGACTTCGAGGTACCCGGCGCCTGCTTCGAGGACCGCGCCGGCGCATGCGAGATGATTCAGAAGTTCGCCGGCAGGCTGTGGAGTCACCGAAACGCAGCACTCGCCTCTGGATGTGGTCGCGTGGCACGGTAATCTCGCCCCGTACCGCTACGACCTTCGCCGTTTCAATACCATCAACAGCGTGAGCTTCGACCATCCCGATCCGTCGATCTTCACGGTGCTCACCAGTCCCTCCGAGACACCAGGTACCGCCAACGTCGATTTCGTCATCTTTCCGCCGCGCTGGATGGTGTCGGAGGCGACATTCCGTCCGCCGTGGTTTCATCGCAACGTCATGAGCGAGTTCATGGGACTCATCGAAGGAGTCTACGATGCGAAGGCGGGCGGTTTCAATCCCGGGAGGCGCATCGCTGCACAATCGCATGAACGGTCACGGCCCCGATGTGGCCACCTACGAGCGCGCGGTCGCCCGCGAGCTCAAGCCGGAGAAGATCGAAGCCACGATGGCCTTCATGTTCGAGACGCGCCACATCATCCGCCCCACACGCTGGGCGATGGAGACGCCGCTGCGGCAGGCGGACTACGGCGGGGTGTGGTCGGGATTCGTCCGCGCGCGGGTATCCGGATGACCGGTATCGACACGACTCACGACGCCGCGCTGCGAAGCTGGGTCGAATCGGCGCACGGGACGGTGAGTTTCCCATTCAAAACTTGCCGCTCGGTGTGTTCTCTCCCCAAGGCGCGGAGCCGCGGCCGGGCGTCGCGATTGGAGATCGAATACTCGACCTGCGCGCCATCCGCGGACTGCTGCCGCGAGAGATCGCATCCGCCGTGGGCGGCGGACGCCTGAACGAGATCCTCGCAATGGCTCCGTCGTCGAGATCCGAGCTGCGACGCGTGCTCTCCTCGCTCCTCAGCGAGGCGGGCATCGCGGGGCGGTCGAGCCGCATCTGCACAGCGCATCCGAGTGCAAATGCATCTGCCGGCGCACATCGGCGACTACACGGATTTTTACGTCGGTATTCATCACGCAACCAACGTCGGGCGCCAGTTCCGCCCCGACAATCCGTTGCTGCCGAATTACAAGTACATCCCGATCGGCTATCACGGTCGTGCCTCCTCGATCCGGGCCTCCGTCGCGGCCGTGAGGCGTCCCCATGGCCAGGTGAAACCCGGCGACGGGCCGCCCGCCTTCGGTCCCACGCGGCGTCTCGACTACGAGGTAGAGATGGGGGTATGGGTCGGTGCCGGCAATGCGCTTGGCGAGCCCATCGACATCGCCGAGGCCCCCGCTCACGTGGCGGGCCTCTGTCTCCTCAATGACTGGTCGGCTCGCGACATACAGGCGTGGGAATACCAGCCGCTCGGACCTTTCCTGTCGAAGAGCTTCTCGACGACCGTCTCGCCTTGGATCGTCACCTCCGAGGCGCTGGCACCCTTTTCGCGTGGCGCAGCCGACGCGGCCCGATGGCGATCCCAAGCCGCTCGATTATCTGTGGAATGCGGACGATCAAGCGCACGGCGCCTACGCGATCACGCTCGAAGCGCGGATTACGAGTGCGGCGATGCGCGAGCGCGGCATGCAAGCCCAGCGATTGAGTCGCGGCGCAGGCCACCTCCCTGTACTGGACCGTGGCCCAGATGGTCACCCATCACACCTCGAATGGCTGCAACTTGCGTCCCGGAGATCTATTGGGGACCGGAACGATCTCGGACGCTTCGCCCGCGGGCTACGGAAGTCTTCTCGAAATCACCGAGGGTGGGCGCCGCCCCTTTACCCTGCCGTCCGGGGAGACACGCGGCTTTCTCGAGGACGGTGACGAGGTTACCTTGTCCGCCCGCGCCCGCGCCGCGGGGTTCGTGTCCATCGGCTTCGGATACTGCACCGGGATCATCACGGGCTGAAAAAGGCTTTTCCCCTCAGGCGGGTTTCACCGCCTTCAAGTGCCCGGGACGCAGCTCGCCGCGCTCGACGACCAGAACCAGCTGTCGCCAGTCCTCGATGAAATACCGCGCGCGGTCCTCGCCGATGCGCTGCGTGATCAGGGGGCGGAGCGCGCCCTCCATGGATTCGAGCTCCCGGCGTGCAAGGGACAGGTACCAGGAATGCCGGTCGCGGATCTCGACGTTGCGAAATCCCGCCGCGCGCAACGCCACCGCGCTCTCCTCGAGCGAGGCCATGTTGTAGGCGATGCCTTCGAGCCGAAAGAACTCCATCATCTCGGGCGAGTAGTCGGCGGACCCGCCGCGCAACCAATCGCTCGCGATGAATCGCCCGCCAGGCCGCAGCACGCGCAGAATTTCCGAGAATATCTGCGCCTTATCGGGAATCTGTACCATGGAGTCTTTGGAGAACACCACGTCGAAGCTCGCTGCCTCGAACGGCAACGCACCGCCATCGACCTTGATTCCTCGGATCCGGTCGGCGAGAGCTGAGCGCGCGATCCGCTCCCCGAGGCGCGAGATGAGCGTCGGATCGATATCGATGCCGGTCACCGATCGCGCTTGATGCTCCCTCACCAGCACCTCATCGACCGCGCCCAAGCCGCAGCCGATGTCGAGCACCTCGCACCCGGCGATCGAGGTTCCCTCGAGCAGCCTGGAGATCTCCTCGCTGCCGCCCGGCGATAGGAATCCCTCGCCCCAGATGATCTGAAGCAGCTCGAGCATGGACTCGTCGTACTCGCCCGGCTCGCTCAACTGGCCGATCTTCGGCGCCGCCGGCTCGTTCACGAGGCCCCCAGTTCCGCGAGCAGCGCTTTCGCGCCATATACTTTCTGCAGCGCCTCGCGAATGATCGCCGGATGCACCGCCACGGCCCGGTTGTTTGCCGGGTCGAACCAGTAGATTCCAGCAATCGAATCGATATTGCCGTCGAACATCAGGCCGACCATGTGGCCTTGCGCGTCGATCAGCGGACTGCCGGAATTCCCGCCGACGATGTCATTGTTGGTCGATATGCAGAAAGGCGTTTGCATGTCCAAGCTATCCTTCACGTTCATCCAGGTATCGGGGATCTTGAACGGTGCGACACCGTTCGCGCGCTGGAAGGCGCGGCCGAGATACGTAAAGGGCGCGATGGCGGTTCCGTTCTGCATCCAGCCTGTGACGGTACCGTAGTTGAGACGCAGCGTGAAGGTCGCGTCGGGATACGCGCTCGTGCCGTAGGCCTTGAAACGCTCCTTCGCGATCGCAGCGGACGCGGTGACGATCGGCGCCTCGACTTCATCCTCGAACTGCTTGCGCAAGGCACGTGCCTCGCCATCGATCGAACGCGCGAGCTCGATCATCGGATCGCGGGAGGCGCGAATCGCCGCCTCGCCGCCCTCCCACAGGCGTTTGCGCTCGCCGGGATCGCCGAGCTGGGACTCCGCGACCACACGGGTCGCAAGCGACTCGGCGGAATCCGTCGCGAGCAACCGGCGCACCAGCGGATCATCGGGCCCGAGCCATTCCTGCATCCGCTGCAGGGAGAACGACATCGTCAGTGCCTCGACCTCCGAGTAGATCGGCACCTGCGCATAGAGCTGCTGCTGTATGCGAGGGAGCGAGGCATCGGTGTACTCGCGCAACCGCGCGACATTGGGCTTCGTGCGCTCCTCGGCTCCGCGGAGCAACAGCCGCGCATAGCGAAAGAGAATGCTGTTGAATCCCGCGCCCCCCTCTATGAAGGTGTGCGGCAGATAGAGCGCGCGGTCGCGTCCCATCGCGGATTGGATCTGCTCCCAGGGATCGGGCGTGGAACTCGTGCGCAGGGACCGCAACTTGTCCTCCTCGGCTTTCTTGCGCGCCATCAGCCCGTCGTCGTGCAAGGCGTCGAGAAGCTTGCGGCGCACCTTGATCGAGTTCTCGAGGTTGCTTAACGGCGCCTCGATCAGCTGCAGGTCGACCGGATTGCCCCGGCTGAACTGAATGTATCCGCCGCGCAACTCCGAGGCGCGCAGCAGGGTTGCCGGCAGGAAGACGTCGCGGTCGAACTCGAGCTGCGCCTGGGTCTCCAGTCGCGAGGTCGATCCCGGCTGTCCCGAGACGAACACCAGCTCGTTCGGATGGGGACCCGCGAAATCGATCTGCAGATAGTTCGGCGTCTTTGCGGGCTTGCCGTTCTCATAGGCGCGCAATAGGGCGACATCCAGAGCCCAGCGGGGAAATTGGAAGTTGTCGGGGTCTCCCCCGAACGCCGCAATATCCGTCTCCGGCGTGAATACCAGTCGCAGATCGTCATAGCGCTTGTACTTGTACAGCTGATACTCGCCGCCCTCATAAAGCGTCACCGACTGGCATTTGAGCCGGCCGGACCGTTGCCGCGCGCTCGCCTGCTCGCACGCTTGCTCGAGCTCGGTCAAGGTCCTCTTGCGGGCCGCATTGGCCGCTTGATCCGAGAGTCCGGCGCCTGCCTTCGCGACTGCCGCGGTGATGTCCTCCGTCGACACGAGGACATCGCCCAATTGCGTGGCGCAGCGCTGTTCTGCGCGTTGGTCGCCGGCGAGGAAACCACGCTCCATCAGGTTGTCCTGTTTCGAGGACAGCTCGCCGAGACAGGACTCGATGCAGTGATGATTCGTGATCAGGAGCCCGTCCGGTGAGACGAAGGCGGCGCTGCAATTGGTCAAGCGAATCGTCGACAGGCGCACGTGATCGAGCCACGCGGGCGTCACCTCGAGCCCGTAGGTCCGCTTCACCGCCTCGGCCGGAAAATGATCGAAGGTCCACATGCCTTCATCGCACAGCGCAGGCTCACAGATTGCAATCGCGAGCAACAACCCGATCGCACACTCGACTGTATGTTTGATTCTCATCGATTCCTTCCCCGCCACGGGAGGATTCTACCGCTTGTGCAGGCCGGGCTACGGGCTACAATTCCGGCATCACGAACTCCCTGACGTTGGAACATTGAGCCCAGACACCCGCGCCGGCGTCGGCGTTGCACCCGCGCACCAGGCCTTCGCTTCGCTCGCAAATCGCGATTTTCGCATCTATGTGCTGGGTGCGACAGCCGCCATGATGGCCGACAACATCGAGCACGTGATCAGCTACAAGGTCATGTTCGACCGCTTTCATTCACCCGCGCTCGGCGGCTTTGCGGTGATCTCCCATTGGATGCCCTACCTTCTCCTGGCCGGATTCACCGGCGCGCTCGCGGATCGGTTCGACATCCGCAGACTCATCCAGATCGGCATGCTGCTGTTCATGGGCGTCTCGGTGACCTGGGGAGTCCTTTTCGCGACAGGTTCGCTGAGTCTGCCGATGGCAATGCTGCTGCTCGTCGTTCACGGCCTCGCGGGCGTGATCTGGATGCCGGCGGCGCAGGTGTTGATTCACCAGATGGTCGGCCCGGATCAATTGTCGAGCGCGGTGCGCCTGAACGCGACGGGACGCTACCTGGGATTCCTCGTCGGGCCGCTCCTTGGCGCGGCGCTTCTACTGGGGCTCGGTCCGTCGTGGGGCATATTCGTCAACGCGTTGATCTACACGCCGCTTCTCATCTGGCTCGTGAATGCGCCCTATGGCGCTGCGGCCAAGGGCAGAGCTCACCCGCGGCCCGGCATCGGGAGCCTTACCGACTTCGGCTCGACCTTGCGTGTGGTGCGGGGCAGCCGTGTTCTTCTTTCGATGATGGTGCTGGTCGGCGCCGCCTCGTTCTTCGTCGGTAATGCCTATCAGGCACAGATGCCCGGGTTTGCGAGCGACCTCGGTCATGGACGCCCGGACATCACCTACGGCCTGCTGCTCGGCGCCGATGCCGCCGGGGGTCTGTTCGGCGGCCTGGTCCTCGAAACCCGCGGCTGGCTCGCGCCGCGCGCTCGCACGGCCTATGTACTGGCGATCATTTGGTGCGCCGCCTTGTGCGGCTTCGCGCGCTCGGGCAGCTACCCGCTTGCGCTCTCGCTGCTCTTCATCGCGGGCTTCGTCGAGCTCGCGTTCAACTCCATGGCTCAGGCGCTGGTGCAGATCAACGCTCCCGCGCCGATCCGCGGCAGGGTAATAGGAATTTTCTCCATGTCCGCCAATGGATTGCGAATGTTCAGCGGATTGTCGGTGGGCTTGCTCGGTGCGCGCATCGGGATTCACAACTCCCTTGCCTACAGCGCCGCCGCGCTCTTCGGGCTGTACGCACTGATGTTCGCCGCGCGCTTCCGGTCGAGCTGACATGCCGGCTCCAGCTCGGACACGCGACGTCGAGCTCATGCAGCGTGCGCTCGCGCTCGCTGAGCGCGCGGAGATGCATCATGAAGTGCCGGTCGGCGCCGTGGTGGTGATCGGCGAGGAGGTGCTGGGCGAGGGCTGGAATCAGCCCATCGCCTCGCATGACCCGACGGCGCACGCGGAGATCGCAGCGCTGCGCGCGGCGGCGGCGGCGCGACGAAACTACCGGCTCGAGGGAGCGACGCTTTACGTGACCCTGGAGCCGTGCGCCATGTGCGTCGGTGCGGCGCTCAATGCGCGGGTGGCTCGGATCGTATTTGGGGCCTGGGATCCCAAGGCCGGTGCCTGTGGAGGCCTTTTCGATTTGACGCGCGAGCCTCGTTGCACTCATCGCTTGGACGTATTCGGCGGCGTGTGTGCCGAGGAGAGCAGGGCGCTCTTGCGGCGCTTCTTCGAGGCGCGGCGTTAGAGACGGCGAAGCTCGACGAGGCTCGACTATTAGTTCAACGCGGGCCCGTTTCGGCCGCTGGTACCGCCGGTGCCGACCCACTCGAGCAAATCCACGTAGCTGCGGACGTTGTCGACGTAGTGCACGGACTCCCAGCCGCGCGCATAGCCGTTCTCCGTCTGGGTGTACCACTCTTCCTGGGCAAGCAGCGGCAGGAATTGCCGCACGTCGTCCCAAGAGTCCGGATCGCGCCCGGCCTTTTGTGCGAGCACCCGGGCATCCTCGAGATGCCCGTAACCGATGTTGTAGGCGGCGAGCGCGAACCAGGTGCGATCGGGCTCCGGCACGTGCGGGGGAATCTTCTCGTAGAGCCTGCGGAAATAGCGGGCGCCGCCGAAAATGCTCTGCCGAGGATCCGTGGGGTTCGCCACCTTCACGGCGCTTGCCGATTGGGTGGTGAGCTGCATGAGGCCGAGCGCGCCGGATCCTGAGGCTGCGCTCGGATTCCATTTCGACTCCTGATAGCCGATGGCCGCAAGCAGCCGCCAATCCTGGCTGCTCTGCTCGGCCGCTTCCTCGAACCACTTCTTGTAGAGCGGCAGGCGGCTCTGCAGATGGCGCATGAAGTCGGGCGCCTCCGCAAATTCCGCATCCTCCGAGTGACCGTAGTAGCGATCCAGTACCGAGGCCAGCTCGCCGGTCGTGTTCAGATTCGCGAAATAGGCGCCCATGGCCTGGCGGAACTCCGGGTAGCGGTCGCTCGCGGCCCACGCCAGCGATTGGCTGCCCGGAAAATCGAATGCAATGCGCAAGTCCGGAAATGTGTCGTGAGCGAATGCGAATTCGGTCGAATCTGCGATGGTGTAGTCGATGGTTCCTCTCGCGACGCCTTCGAGAAGTCCCTGCGAATTGGTGGTGGCATCCTCGACCCACACCAGCTCGGGCAGATTGTCACGCGCCATATTCAGCGCCTTCGCGTAAGCGCTGCCCGCCGCGATCTCGAGCTCTCCATTACCGATCTCGGCGAGCGATGCGGGGCGCGCCGCGCCGCGTCGATAGATCAGATGCTCGCGCACACGCTGATAAGTCGGACCGAATTCGATGCCGGGAATCTCCCGCTGCGGCACCTTGAGTCCCGCCGCGGCCAGATGAACGCGTCCCGATGAGAGCGCGGCATAGATATCGGCGTAGCTTCGCATCGGGGTGATCTTCAGGGTCACGCCCAACTCGTCGGCGAACCGGCGTGCGAAATCATATTCGGGGCCCTGCGGAACGCCGTCCTCGCCGATGTAGTACGACAGCGGGCTCGATCGTGTTGCGACGCGTAGCTCGCCAAGCGTCTTGATTTGATCGATCAGGCTCGGCAGCGGTGAACAGGTGTTCAATAGCACGACCGCAGATGCGGCGATGCCTAGTTTCGATGCGCGAAGCCAACTCTGAGTGTTTGAGTTACGCACGGTCGTATGACTGTCTTGGATCCCGTGAGGCAGTGCCCCTTCCGTCCCGGAGGCGAGCCCAAAGCCGATGCGTTAGAATAATACTTTCCGGAGCCGAATGGGCTCTTGACAAATCGGTTTATAGTCGAGTCGCTTACGGCTTCACACACAGGAGGAACGCTTAAGTTATGCGGAAAAACGCTTAAGTTAATGGGGAATAACTTAAGTAAACCGGTATGAATTCCTCGCTTTTTCAGCCAACGGAGAGGTACCGAAGTGGTCATAACGGCGCCGACTCGAAATCGGATGGTCGGGTAATTCCGGCACGTGGGTTCGAATCCCACCCTCTCCGCCACTTTATCTGTTCTTGATTCGAGGTGCTCATGCGCTATTTTTCCGGCCGCGACGTACTGATCGCGGAGCGCTAGGTGTCGTCTTAGAACCTCGAGCGCGCGCGGGCAAGGCTCAACGTCGCGATCCTCCTGCGTCTTGGTGCGGTCTTTGTCTCTCCGGATTACGCGTGCCTTGGTGGCCGACAGCACGGCTCTACGGGCGTCTTAATCCGTCACCAGCAGGGCAATCGCTCAGACGGTCGCAAGCCCGTGAAGAATCGGAATTCGTCGTAGTTGCCGACTGCCTCGCCCCAGTCGGCATGGAGCCTCGCAATGAGCGATTCGGCCTCCTGCAGGGTGAAGGGGTCGACGGCGGGGCGGTCCTTCTTGGTAATTCGCAGACACGTGAGGCCGGAGGCCGGGTTGTGCTTTTTCGGGTGATCTAATCCCGCACTCTGAAGCGGACGCTCAGGTCCGTCAGCAGTGGGGTCGACACCGGGCACAGACTGCGACGCGTCGCCAGTGAACAGGCGCGGTCGCGCCGGGCGCGTCGAAGCCCGCTCCGCTGAGCCGAGCTCTCAGCTACGGGCCGCTCAGCGCCTCGATTAGCGACGCCGCCGCCGCCGGCTTGAAGGCCCGGAAGTCCTGGCCGATGAGCGCGGCGATTGTCGCGGCAATCTGGGACTGTGTCACCGCCGGCACGTTGCGCCGCTCGCCGAGCGGCGGCGTGTCGGGGCCGATGACCGCAATCCATATGTTCTCCGAGCCCTTTTCCTCGACGCCGTGGTCTTTCCACTCCACCGGCCCGCTGCCTCGCCCGTGATCGGTGGAGATGATCAGCGTGGTCCGGCTCTTGTACTCGGGGATCGACTGCACCTGTTTCCACAGATCGGCGACGAACGCGTCGAACGAGTGCGCAGCCTCGAGCAGCGCGTCGTAGCGACCGACGTGCTGCCAGGTGTCGGTGTCGCCGTAGCCGACGAATAGCACGCGCGGCCGGTGCGTCTTCAGGTGTTCGCGCAGCACCACGTGTAGGAACGAGTCGTAGGGATCGGAGCCCTCGAGCCGGGTCGTCGTCTGGTAGAGCTCGGTCAAGAGCCTGCCGCGGGGGCTCTTGTCCGAGGTGTCGATGAGCGTCGCGCCCGCCCGGACCGGAAGCTTGCTGCGCTTCTCGTTGAAGATGTCGGCGAAGGCGCTCCAGGTACCAAAGATTTGCACCTTGCCGGCGAACTGCGGGGTCATGTTGAGCCACTCGAACACGGTGACGTTCGGATTGGGCCCGAATTCGTTCGAGTCGATGCGCGGGTCGGCGACGCCGCTCGACATCTCGTTGTAGCCCGGATACGAGAACCACATCGCGTTCGTTACGCGCGCGACGCTGCCTACCTGCTGGTTGCCGAACAGTTGCCCCTGGGTCGCGACCGTGCCCCACAAGAACGGGAAGAGGAGCCTGCGGCGCACCGTGGGGTCGTTGTTCCAGTACTTCTGCTTGAGCTCCGCGACCGGGGTCCAGCTGCCGCCCTCCTTGCCATTGAGGAGCAGCGGATCAGCGCCAGTGAACACTTCCTGCCAGCGCACCCCGTCACTGATGACCAGGATCACGTTGCGTGTCTTGCCGGCGAAGGCGGCTGGGGACAACAGCAGCGCAAGGCCCGCGGCAATCAGCAATCCTTGAATCCGTGGCATGCGCGTTCCCCGTCTGTGGCGACTGGCGGATGCCAGTTAGTCGCAGCAGAATAGTGCTTGTCGACGGCCAGGGGAAATCCGAATGCAATGGTCTGGCAGCGCCGCGCGGCTCAGGATACTGATGCAAAGAGAACCACTCCGCACGCAAGATCATGGTTGGCGCTCGGCCGCCTTTGCCGACCCGGCGCGGTTCTACAAGCCGCCTAACCGACAGTTCGAGCGGGTGCGTCCTCATCTTGTGGCTATCGAGCGATTGAAGTAGGCATCTTAGGCAATGAAGGTATCGGACATATTGCGCATGCTGAGTGACGACGGTTGGTATCTGGCGTCCACGAAGGCAAGCCACCGCCATTCAAGCACCCCAGTAGGCCTGGTCGGGCGACGTTCGCAGGAAAGCCAAGCGACGATTTTGGCATAGGGCAGCTCACGTTCTGCCAGGGGCCATTGGCGTTCATCTAGAACCGCCAACAAGAGCGACACCGAAATCCCAAGCCTCTGCTGAACAAAGGACAGCTCGCCCGTTAGAAGTTGCTGGAGAGACACCGCCTGATTCCGGTAGCCCGGCGTGTAACAGGTGACGATCCGGCCCTTGAGGCACGGATTATGCAGCGCGTAGATGCGCCGCACACGATTTGCGCCGAATTCCTCGGACCGAGCAGTGCTTTGGGAAGAGCGAGACGGCTCGATTGGTCGCCGCCCAGTGCAATATTGTTTCCTGTCAAAAATGCGAGCATTACGAGCAACCAAACAGCGGGGCGGCCACGGCCGGGCGTGCGACGCTGGGCAAAACTGAAGAGACACGCAGCGACTCCAAAGAGCGTAGTCGGGCAAATAACCTCGTTGCGATAGGACGCCGATACGGGTCTTAAGGCCAATAGTCGCCCAAGGGCGACTCTGAAACCATAATAAATAGGCGGACGTCGATATTCTGGCTTGCCGAGCGCTATGGTCACTCTCCAGGGCGACCAACTGCCGAGTCCGCTGGAGATGTCAGGGCGCGCGGTGGCCAACCACAAAGAAGAGCAGGTCGCATGGCGACTGACTCTGTAAGGAGCGAATTATGATTAGAACGAAGGTGTTTGTTGGTCTTTGCGGGGTCGGTCTCGGCCTTATGAGCGGCTGCGCGATGCAGGAAAAGAAGGAAGCGGCGGCAGCTCAGACAATGCCCATCAACTGTGCGACTGCCCCCGGTGATTTGCGCGTGTTGAACTCCGAGAAGGCCAGCACGGCCTCAAAGATCGGTAATGGCATCTCGATGGTTGCGCCGATCGGCCTGGTCGAGGGGCTCCTCACCCGCACGGAAAAAACCAAATACGAAGTGACCACCGGCGAGTACAACAAAGCGCTCGACACCAAGATCTCCCAGATCAAGGCGGCCTGTCCGGGAGCTGAGGCAGGTTAGCAATTGAGACGAGCCGCGGCGACTAAGGGGCCGCCGGGGCGGCGGTCGCCGCGGCGGCGGGCGGCGTGAGCACCGCCGCCGCGACGAGCCGGATGCGCGTGATTTCAGAGGGAACCCCGAATCGGTTGGGCGGTCCCCAATAGCCCGTGCCACGGCTCACGTAAATCCAAAGATTCCTCAGTCGGTGCAGGCCGGCGGTGAACGGCTGAAAAAACCGCACGAAATGGTTCCACGGCCAGAATTGGCCGCCGTGGGTGTGCCCCGAGATCTGCACGTCGAATCCCGCGCTGGCGGCGGCGGGCGCCGAGCTCGGCTGATGGGCAAGGAGAATCTTGGCGCCCGCATCGGCCGGCGCTCCGTGCAGCGCGGCGGCGGGGTCGCTGCGCTGAGACGGGTCGAAGTGGTGCGCACCGATGTCGTTGACCCCCGCGAGGACCAGCGAGGCGCCGCCGTGTCGCAACACCACATGCTCGTTCTTGAGGACCGTCAGACCGAGTCTTCGCAGCTCGTGCGTCCAGTCGCGCTCGCCGGAATAGTACTCATGATTGCCGGTCACGAAGAACACGCCGTGGCGCGCCGATAGCTTGGACAACGGCGCCGTGTGGTGCGCGAGCTGCTGCACCGAACCGTCCACCAGATCCCCCGTGACCGCGATCAGATCGGCCTCGAGGCGGTTCACCCGCTCGACCAGGCGTTCGACGAATCCGCGGCGGATCGTCGGGCCCACGTGCACGTCGCTGATTTGCGCAATCGAAAACCCGTGCAAGGCCTCAGGCAACCGTGCAATTGGAATCTCGACGTGGACCACCCGCGGCCGGCGCGCGACGAGAAATCCCAGGACCGTGATCACGGCCGTGAGAATGAGAGCGCCGGTGGCGGAGGGTCCAACGAGGGCGCCGTAGCCGGCAGCGCCGAGCAGCAGCCGGGAGAAGACGAGCGCGACATCGCGCAATACCGTCATCACGAGCAAGGTGGAGAAGAAACCGAGCGCAAGGAGACCCGCCCAGGCGACGCCGTCGCGACGCCGTACGGATCTTGGAATGATGTAGCACGCGCCGAGCAGCAGGGCGATACCGGCGCATACGCCTGCCGGCGTCGTAACGAGCGCAGGCAACAGGCGAAAACCCATATAGAGCGGCAACAAGGCGATGAGCCAGACGAGGCTCGGGAATCGGCGTCGAGCGGGCATTGAGACTGTTATGGGACCCAAGTCATCCCGTTTCAAGAGTCGCTGTTCGGGCGCATCGCGCCGTCCTTGAGCTCGGACCGAGGAGAAAGCGCCGAGATATCGATTACGGGTATGGAGGACTGCGAGAGCATGGTCGCCGCCCGATCAGTGCGCCTCCGTGAGACGTATAATGGCGAGTTTGCGCGCTTGTGAGGGTTCATGGGGCCTTATGTCGATTCGGTAACATCGGATGAAGCCATGCCTGCCACGACCAGCGTCGTCGTCATCGGCGGTGGCATCATCGGCACCTCGGCGGCTCTATCGCTCGCGGCACGCGGCATTCCGGTCGTGCTTTGTGAGAAGGCGTACATCGGCTGCGAGCAATCCAGCCGCAATTGGGGTTGGTGCCGCCAAGCGGGGCGCGACGAGCGCGAAATGCCGTTGATTGTGGAGAGCCTGCGCCTATGGCGCGACATGGACCGGCTCACCGATGCGGCCACGGGATTCCGTGAGTGCGGCGTCATGTATGTGGGGGAGTCGGAGGCAGACGAGCGCGGATTTCAGACTTGGCTCGAGATGGCACGTCCCTTTGACATTGGGACGCGGCTGTTGCGCGGCGAGGAGCTCAAGCGGCTGATGCCCGACGCGCAAAGGAGTTATAGGTGCGCGCTGCACGTGCCGACCGATGGCTGTGCAGAGCCGCAGAAGGCCGCTCCAGCCATCGCGCGAGCGGCGCAACGCATGGGCGCCGTGATTCTCGCGCATTGCGCGGTTCGCGGCCTCGAGCGTGAAGCCGGTCGCGTGAGTGCGGTGGTCACCGAGCGCGGCACCATCGCTTGTCAGGCTGTGATATTGGCCGCCGGTGCGTGGACAGGGCTGTTTTGCGGCAGTCTCGGGGTGCGCCTGCCGCAATTGAAAGTGCTCTCCTCAGTCATGCGCACCGCACCAGTCGCGGACGGACCCGATACCTGCACTTATATGAACGAGGTCGCGTACCGCAGGCGTCTGGATGGCGGATACACCGTTGCACGCGGCTCCGGTTTCATCGTGCCGCTCGTGCCGGATTCGCTGCGTTACATGCGCGAGTATCTGCCGACGCTGCGCAAAGAGCGGGGAAACCTGAAGCTGCGCTTGAATACACAGTCTTTCAAAGAGTGGGTCACGGCGAGGCGCTGGCCCCTCGACCGGCCGAGTCCGTTCGAGCGCACGCGCGTGCTGGATCCGAAGCCCAATCTCGCGCTGAATCGCGAAGCGCATGCGGCCATGGTTCGGCTGTATCCCCGCTTTCGCGGCGTTCCCATCGTGCAGGCCTGGGCCGGATACATCGACGTCACACCGGACGTGGTGCCCTACATCGGATCCGTATGCGCTGTCCCGGGCTTGACCGTGGCCGCCGGCTTCTCCGGCCACGGCTTCGGCATCGGGCCGGGTGCGGGGCGCCTCGCCGCGGATCTCGCGACGGCGCAGACGCCTTCCGTCGACCCGGCGCCGTTTCGTGTCTCGCGTTTCGAGGATGGCTCGCCGATCGTCATCGGCCCCGAGATCTAGCGCCCACGCCTCACCGCGCGGGCTTGCGAAAGCGCAGCACGAAGTTGTCTGCTTCGCCGATGGCCAGGTACTTCTCCCGATCTTTCTGTCCTTGCGACAGGGTGGGGGGCAGGGTCCATACCCCATCCACCCAGTTCTTCGTGTCCTTCGGGTTGGCATTGATGTCGGAGGAGCCATCCGGCACGAAACCCGCCTTCTTGATGAGCGCGATGGCGTAATCCTCGCGCACGTAGCCGTCTTTCGCCTTGGGATCCTGCGGCTTATCGTTGCTGCCGCGATGCTCTTCGATCCCGAGGATGCCGCCCGGCTTGAGCGCGGTGAAGCACGCCGCCAGCGCCTGATCGACATACCCGCCATCCATCCAGTTATGCAGGTTCCGGAACGTGAGCACGAGGTCCGCGGATCCGGGCGGCGCGATATTGAATTGGCCCGCGCCGAGGTGTGTTTCGTGGATCGTTCCAACCTGGCCCTTCATCGCCTCGACCCGTGCATGCCATTTGGCGTTGGATTCCTTCGCCTCGCCGCTCTTCCCGGGCTCGAGCGCCACGTAGTAAGTGCCGCTCTTGGCGAGGTACGGGCCCAGAATCTCCGTCCAGTAGCCCCCGCCGGGCCACAGCTCGACGACCGTCATGTTGGGCCGAATGCCGAAGAAGGCGAGCTCTTCTGCCGGATGCCGCGCCTTGTCGCGCGCCACGAAATTGGCGCTGCGCGCGGGGTTGGCGATCGCAGCTTGCAGGGATGCATCGGGAGTTGCCGCCGCGACGGGCAGGCAGCAGAGCAGTGCCGCGAGCACCGCGGTGAGGTGGGGAATCCGTGAGGCCGTTGCAGTCATTCTCATCTCCTCAAAAGTCCGGCCGCACTGCGCGGCCTGGTAGATCATCTCGACTAGCCCGCTGGCTGGTCGCCCGCGAAGCGTATTGCGGTCGCGCCCACGATGTTGCCCACCGTGGCGCGATCGCTCACGTAAAGCTTGACCTCGCGCTCGAAGCGCAGCTCGCCGGCGACGGTTGCCCCGGGTCCGATGACGATGCGCGGGACACTGTTGCCGAAATGAAGCAAGCCGCCATCGCCGGCCTTCTCCACCCGAATTCCACGATCGACGCGCGAGTCTCCGCGAATGTCGATGTTGCCGTTCACCGTCGTGATACCGCCGTTCACGTGGGCCGCGGACAACCGTATGGTTCCATTGACGTTCTCGAGAGAGCCGCCGACGAGCACCCCGTTGCCGAGCGCGATGGCGCCGTTCACCGAATCGATGCCGCCGGAGACCCGGGCACCCGGGTCGGCGGTGATGTCCCCATTCACCGTGCCGAGCGAGTCCGCCGTCGCCTGCGCACCCAGGGTAATCCCTCCGTTCACCGTTTTGGCGCTGGTCACCGCCGCACTCGCGTCGATATGGATGCCACCATTGACGGTATCGGCGGGGCCAGCCGGCCGTCCCGCGGGAACGTGCACCGAGCCGTTCACACGGCTCGAGGAGTCGCTCGATTCATCACAGCTGCATAAGGCGGTCGCCGCGAGCAGGGCCGCGAGCGCGAGTGCGGTACGGAGCGTGCCGGTCATTTCGTCTCCCCAGACAGTGATGAGGCTTGCGCCCGGGCCGAGCCAGACTCGGGAGGTGCGGTCATGCCAAATGCGTGAAACACGAAGGAGTAGATGTCGACCACTTGGTCGATCAGCTTCTCGGTCGGCAATCCCTGTCCGTGGCCGGCGCGCGTTTCGACACGAAGCAAAATAGGATTGCCTCGAGGATCGGCGTGCTGCATCGCCGCCGCGAACTTGAAGCTATGCGCAGGGAACACCCGATCGTCGTGGTCCCCCGTCATGACCAGCGTCGCCGGGTAATCGACGCCCGCGCGCACGTTGTGATACGGCGAGTAGGCGTATAGCGCCCGGAACTCATTCGCGTCGTCGACCGATCCATAATCGGACTCCCATGCCTTACCCACCGTGAACTCGCGAAAGCGCAGCATATCCATGACACCCACCTGGGCAACGGCCACAGCCGCGATGTCCGGACGCTCTTCCTCCACCGCACCGATCAGCAGTCCGCCGTTCGATCGGCCGAGGATGGCCAGCCGCTTCGGATTCGTCCAATGCGACCTCGAAAGATACTCGGCCGCGGCGATAAAGTCGTCGAACACGCTTTGCTTGTGTGTCTTCATCCCCGCTTCGTGCCACGCACGCCCATATTCACCTCCTCCGCGCAGATTCGCAACGGCGTACACCCCGCCCATCTGTATCCATGCCGCGATCTGCGCCGTGAAATCCGGCATCACCGAGGCGTTGAAGCCTCCGTACCCATAAAGGATCGTGGGGTTCATCCCGGAGCGCTCCGCCCGCGTGCTGGCGGTGATGAACATCGGGATTCGAGTGCCGTCCTTGCTTTGATAGAACACCTGGTGGGTCTCGTAGTCGCCGGGTACATAACCTTTCAATGCCGGCGCGCGCCACTGCGTGACCTTGCCGTTCGCGAGGTCTACTCGATAAACCGAAGGCGGTGTGCTGAAGCTGCTGTAGCGATAGTAAGTCTGCGCATCGTCGTCGTGCCCGTTGAAACCCAGTGCGGTGCCCAGGCCCGGCAGCTCGATCGTGCCGAGCAACCGACCGGACGGGGTATAGCGCGCCACGGCGCTGCGCGCGTCCTTCAATCGATGGACGATCAGCTGGCCGCCCACCAGGGTCGCCGAGTCGATGGTGTCAGGCCCCTCCGGGACGACAGGTCGCCAATGAGCGGGTCCGGGGTCATCGACATGGATGGCGATGATGCGGGAATGCGGGGCCGAGTCATCGGTGCGCACGAGCAGCGTCCTGCCCACGTTGCCGATCACGTCGAACGTCGCCGTCGGGTTCGGGACGATTGGGAGAACCTTCGCGTTCGGCGTCCTCAAATCCTGAATCGATACGGCATTGCGCACATCGGTGCCGAGGGAAGTCTGAAGAATCAGAAACTGTCCGTCGTCGGTTACCTGCGCATCGATGAACCAGTCCGGGTCGTCCCGCCGTGTGTAGATCAGTGCATCGTCCGATTGCGACGCGCCGAGTCGGTGAAAATAGAGTTTCTGATATTGGCTCGCGGACTTGAGCCGGGAGCCGGCCGGCGGCGGGTCGTAAGCGGTGTAGTAGAAGCCGGAGCCGTCCTTGCGCCAGCTCGCTGCGGCGAATTTGGACCATTCGAGCTTGTCCGAAAGATCCTTTCCCGTGGCGACGTCGCGCACCCGCCAGGTTTGCCAATCAGAGCCTGCGTCCGAAAGCGCGTACGCAAGAAGCCGTCCGTCCGGGCTCATCGCCATCGCTCGCAACGCGACGGTCCCGTCGGTGGAAAGGGTGTTAGGGTCGATGATCACACGCGCCTGCGCCTTGGGATCGGGCGTAACGAACACGACGGCTTGGTTCTGTAGGCCGTCGTTATGCGTGAAGATCCAAGTCTTTCCGTAGCGCACCGGCGGACTCCAGCGCTCGAAGTTCCAGACGTTCCGCAGCCGATCGGCGAGGCCGGCGCGCCCCGGGAGCGCATCCAGGAATTGACGGCTGAGGTGTTGCTCGGCAGCGACCCAGCTTTGAGTGGCCGGCGCGTCGATGCTCTCCATCCAGCGGTACGGATCCGCAACGCGCGTCCCGTGATAGTCATCGACCTGCGCCCCGCGAGCGGCGTCCGGATAGGCGAGCTCACCGGCCCGGGCCGCGGGCAAGACAGCCGCGATCGCGACACCAAGCGCCATCCACATTGCGAACCGGAAAGCACTTTTATCCGCCAACGGCAGCCCGATGTCCCCCGCGGATCTCACGACTCCAATCGGCAGAGCCCTACGTGCTTCATCACGCATCACCGACAGACTTTAACACGCCGCCCCTGCACGCTAGCAATGTCTCAAGATCCAGGAGCGGGCCGTGCTTGAGAAATTACCGCAGAGTATCGGGCGCGCGTTGCAACACAGGCGTGCCGGGATCGAGAAGAGCACCATCGCTCGGTTGCTTACGCGAAAGCCGCTGCCGTCGCTGCAGGTGCAGAGCCGCTCCTTTGAACATCAGCATTCAATCCCGGTCGCGCATACGGCCGACGGCGAGGGTCGCTCGCCCGAGCTCAATTGGGAATGGTTGCCTTATGCGACGGAATCGCTGGTCGTCGTGATCGAGGACCCTGACGCGCCCTCGCTCGAGCCGCTCGTCCATGCGATTGTCGTGAATATCCCGCCGGCCGCCCGCTCCCTCCGGGAGGGCGCGCTCGGTGAGCCTCGGGCGCTGCACATGGGACGCAATAGCTATCTGAGACAAACGTGGCTGCCGCCGGATCCACCACCGGGCCATGGACCGCACCACTATTTGTTTCAGGTGTTCGCGCTGAGGTTGGGCGCTGCTTTCTCGAACGCGCCCGGCCGGCAGGAGGTCTGCGAGATCTTAGGCTATTTCGCAATCGCCGCCGGACGCACCGCGGGCGTCTACGAGCGCACTCGCCGCCACTAGGCTTGCACACTGCGGGCTTTTGACCTGCGCGCGAGCGACCCGCGCCCGGCGCCGAGGTCTCCATGGGCTCTCGCTGGATGGGAGAGATTCGCTGGAGTGAAATTGCAACCCCATCACGGCCGGCCGGTGCCGGCGCTCATCGCAATCGATGGCTGTCTTTCGCCGGTCCACCGCGCCTGTTGTCCCGCCGTATGCATCCACTGAGCGGGGAGCAATTTCCCTGCAGCTATATATCCTCTGTCCCCTGGCAGGCCGTCAATCCATCAATCTGCCGGGACCGCGCAGATACGGTGGCGGTCATTTCCCCGCTTCTTTGCGGACCTCGAACTCGAGCGCCAACGATGAGCCGTCCGCAAAGCGCAAGGTAATAGGGACCGCGCGTTGCGAATCGAGCGGCACGCGCGACCGCATCAGCATGAAGTGAAAGCCGCGAGCTGCGAAATCGACGGTGGAGTGGGGCGCGATGGTGATCGCGTCGACCGGCGCCATCTGCACACCGCCACCGATCTGGATGGTTCGATGGATCGACACGTCCTGAAATGCGGGACTGGAGGCGGCGGTCAGAACGATTGCCCGATCCGAGGGATTCGTGATGGTCGCAAAGCCCGCAAGCGGCACGTTCGCCGGCAACCACCGGACCCACGCGGCTTCCACCTTCGCAACTCGCGCTTGCGTCGGTTCAGGTGGGGTGCCCGCCGCCAGGCATAAGATGGGAAGCGCCAGGCTCAGGATCCCAGCGGCCGCGTTGAAGCGCATTGCCCTATCTTAAGCCAAACGTGGGCTACATCCATACTTCGTCTCATAACGAAGTATGGAGGATCGAGCGCTGGCAGTATGGCCCGCATGATCATGACGTGCTTCATCGAATACCGGATCGACCCGACGCAGCGAGATGAGTTTGAGCAATACGCGAGGACTTGGAGCGACATCATTCCGAGGTGCGGCGGCCATCTGATTAACTATTTCCTCCCGAGCGAGGGGACCAACGACACCGCCTGGGGCTTGATTTCGTTCGACAGTCTTGCCTCTTATGAGTCCTATCGCAAACGCCTGAAGGCTGACCCCGCCGCCCAGCGGAACTTCATGTTCGCTCGCGAGCGGCGGCTCATCCTGCGCGAGCGCAGGACCTTCCTGGAGGCGCTCGTGGTCACACCTCCAGACCGAATCGCATCCGCAGCTGACGACGGCCGGTCGGCGTCAGCGTAAGGGCGCGGCTGTCGAGGTCCTTGACGTACCACTCCCGATCGAGCGCAACCTGCAACAGCGCCTCGCCCAAGGCTCCTCCGATGTGCGGACGCCGTTCGCTCCAGTCTACGCAGGCATACGCAAATCGGCGGCGCAGTGCCTGCAGACCCTCGACGTCGACCCCGAGCCTCGCGAGAGCGTCGCGCCCCAGGCCAGTGACTTCATATTCGTCGTCGTCCTCGGCGCTCACCCCGATCCAACGCAGCTTCTCGAGACTCTCTCGTAAAAGAACGGCCGATCGTCCGGCCATGTGGTCGTAGCACGTTCGTGCGGCGCGCAGATGCGCAGGGGTGGCCGGCACGAACTCATCGGCGCGGCGTCCGGCGAGCGCCGCGAGCCCCTCCAGCACCCTCGCGATGGGCGGCCCGGCAAGGTGAAAGTAGCGGTGCTTGCCTTGCGAGGTCACGGCGAGGAGTCTCTGTTCCACGAGGCGTGCCAAATGCACGCTGGCGGTCGAGGGACTCACCTCCCCGACGAGCGCGAGCTCGGTGCTCGTGCGGGCATGACCATCCATCAGACAATACAACATCCGCGCCCGCGCGGGCTCACCGATGGCCGCCGCGACGCCGGCGACACCCGTCTCTAGGGTCGGAGCTGCAATCACATTTCGATGCTAGACGAATCAAGCATGCGCGGCAATCGTGCGGGACAGAACTTACGTACGCCCCCGGCCTTTCAACACGGCAACGCCGCCGAGCAGGAGAGTCAGTCCCGCTATCGCGCTCGCCTTGCCGAGCTCGGTCGTGGCAGGGATCGCGCGAGCGGTTGCTGGGTGGGCGGTGGATGGGGCGGCCGGGCGGCTGGACTGGGCATGCGCAGCCGATGCAAGCGCCAAGGCGCCGAGCAACGTCAAGCTTTTCATCGGGGTCCCTCGATCGAGTCACCCTTGCGGGCCAAGCTTGGACAACGCGCCTGTGGCCCTGACGTTGACGTCTCGTCGTCGGCGCGATGCGATTCGAGGCATGCGGCGTGCCGCGCCGGAATTGTCCGACACGATGAGCGTATTTTTTGCAGATGAGTTTGCCGGCTGAGGGTAATTGAAAAGCGAGATATCATGTCCGGCGCCCACAACACCAAGAGACTCGGCAACCTAGTCGGCGATTGCGTGCTTCGATCAGGTCCGAAAAATCGCCCAGCATCAGCGTGACAGTCGCTCGATGGGCACAGGTTTCCTGCCCTTTCTGTGTAACATCCCGGCGAGCTCGGAGACGCGCTTGTTTTTTACTCGCATGACGACAAAGCCGTCTGGCATCAACGTAAAGCTCATCCCGTCCCGAGTCTTGATGCGTAGACAGTCGCGAATCAGCTTTGGGAATCGTTGTCTGACCTTCCTGGTCAGCGTGGATTTCGTGCCCTCTGAAATTTTGTCGGGGTTTGCCGGCTGAGGGATTCAAAGATTCCTTGTAACACTCTGTTTCGTAAGCCTTTATCAAGGTAGACGGCACGAGTCACCCCGAAAAGTTAGCCCGCGTGAGCGCCGGATATTATTCGATGGCGTTGGACGGCCGTGGACTGCGCGGCTAATGCGCCAAATCACCCCCGATATCGCCATTGGCAATGCAGTTGCGTACGCGATGCCCGAACTGCCACATGGTGTTGGGTTCGAAGGGACGAGCAATCTTTAGGGACGACATTTGTTTCAACCCTCTCGTCCCTGGGTGATTCGCTGCCGGTGACTGTATGCCAGCGCCCGAATGGCGAACCGTGCCAACGACGCCGAGTCGCGTAGCGACGTCTCTCTTTTTGCTTTCTCTCTCGCAGCTACTTCACTACCGCGATTTCCGCCTCCACCGCCGCCGCAAAACCAGCAGGACAGGGCACTCCAGCCGCCGCGTAATTCCCACCCGCCATGAACAGCTCCATCACCGAATTCCAGCGATCGCGCCAGGCGTACGCATAATAGAGAAACTTATCCCCCTCGGGCACAAACGCCGGCTTCTTCGCGCTCGGCGCGTACGCCTTGATCAAGGTCACGATCGCCGTGTTGTTCTCCGCGAGCGTATCCAGCTTCTGCTTCATGTCCGCGTGCTTGACGACCCCATCGCGGCGGATCTTTGCAAGGTAAGACTCCAAGACACCTAAATCCTTTTCCGCGAACGGTTCCGCCTGCAGCTCTTTTAAGATCGCCTGATTTTCTTTGAGCAGGCTCGCGAGCGGCTGCAGCTCCCCCGCAACCACGCGCGCACGCGCCTCCTGCACTGCCGAACGCTCTTGATACCAAAAGGCCAACGCGCCTACCGCCACCACGACCGCAGCCACCAAAGAAACCAAAACGCTCTTGTGATTCACCCGGTCCCCGCGAAAAGTGACTGGCGCAGGCTTCACGTCGTCAAAACCAACTACCATATTCATTTAATGCACCCCCATCGGTACGGAGTCAACGACTCGCTGCGCCACTGGGCGCACGCTGACCCCATCCCCTCCGTTGATCCTCGCGAGCAGCGTCGTCACACGCTCGAGAGCGGCGAGCCGCGCCTTCAGCGCATCAACCTCGGACACCTTGCGTTGCAAGGTAGCGATTTTTTCATTCTCCTCTTTGATCATTTCTTGAGCGGCAACGAGTGCCTCCGCTTCATCGTGAATGACTTTCTCCTGCGCGGTCAGTTGCTCGGTATGCCGCACATTGGTTGCATGCTCCTTCTGCAGCTCATTCAGCAGCATCGCCGGCAGCAGGTGATACGCCACCGTCTCCGGCTGCCCGTCCTTGTTGGTAACCACCAACTCCGGCAGCACTTCCGCCACTTCCTCCGCAATCAATCCGTACTGAATCGGCTTCTCGCCATTCGCATCCGGCTTTTTGTACCTGAATTGCACCGGCCGCAACTGCAGTAGCCGATCGCTCGCATCCGCCATCGGCTGGATGTCTTCCTTGTAGCGGCGGGAGGAGGAGATCGTACCCAATTGGCCGTTCGCATCGATAACCACCGCGGTGCCCGCGAGACCCGTCTTTACACCGCTGATCCCCTGGATATAGACCGCTGTGTGTGGATGTAATATTGGATCCCATACAGGCGTCCCAATTCTGATCGTGTTCGACTCGATGATGGTGCCCGAACCCGAATCGATGGTGGCGCCCGAACTGCCGATATAAATGTTGTTATTCCCGGTCGAGAGAAAGTAGCCGGCGCCAAAGCCCACGCCGATGTTACTAGCGCCGGTCGCTTGAATAAGGGCGTCGGCACCGATCGCCGTGCTGTAATTGGTTGTACCCCCTTGGCCCCCTTCCAGGCTCTGGACCCCGACAGCCGTATTGAAGGTGCCCGAATCATTTATATTCATTGACAAGCTGCCGACGGCCACGTTGTCGTACCCACTTGTGTTGTTTGCAAGTACTTGCTCTCCGACGGCCACGTTGTCACTTCCCGTCGTATTGACTTGCAGTGCCGACCATCCCGTGGCGACGTTGTGGAATCCCGTCGTATTGACTTGCAGTGCCGACCATCCGGTGGCAACGTTGTCGTACCCCGTCGTATTCGCGGCAAGCGCACCAAAGCCAAAAGCCGTGTTGTCAGCGGCACCGTTGCTGTAATTGACCCCCGGCTCAGGTAGCGGTAGTGCCCCGATTCCAGCCGAGGTGTCTCCGAACGCGTCAGTCAGCACGCCGGAACCACCACCGGAGCCACCCGTAGGAATCGTGAAATTGAATATCGCCGCCGACGGAGTACCAACATTGGTCACGGCTGCGGTTGCGCCGGTCGTTACACTGCCGACCGCGATGGTCGCCGCAGCGCCCAGCGCACCGGGTGCACCTGCCGGGCCCTGAATCCCTTGGATTCCTTGCGCTCCGGTTGCACCGGTCGCCCCGGTGAGCCCCATCGCACCCATCGGTCCCGCAGGCCCGGCAGGTCCTTGAGCACCCGCTGCACCCGGATTTCCTTGCAGTCCTTGTGCGCCCGGCGTACCCGGCGATCCCGGTGCTCCCGCGAGCGCCAGCACTGTCCAAGTGCCCGTGATGTCGGTGGACGGATCGACGGTGCAGGGGCTACACCCGTTGGGTGTCACGTACGACGAACCATTCTCAGAGACCACCGCATCGGCCGGGTAGGCCGTGCCCGCGAGCCACGCGCCCTGAAAATTGAACACGCCATTCGCTCCCGCAGGACCCGCAGGTCCCGCCGGACCTTGCGCTCCGGCAGCACCACTCGCGCCCGCGGGCCCTTGCGGACCTTGACTGCCGGTTGCACCGGTCGCCCCCACGGGTCCAATCGGACCGGTCAATCCGATCGGACCTGCAGGCCCCGCGGGTCCCGCCGCACCGGGAGCACCCGGAAGCCCCATCACGCCTTGATTGCCTTGTGCACCTTGCGGCCCGGCCGGTCCCTGCGGACCGATTGGGCCTTGGGGACCCGGCGTTCCCGCGATGTTGGTGCTCGTGCCAAGTTGTCCTGTTGCGCGATCGACGACCACCGGCAGCGCGGCAGCATCGGAACTGAGATTGGTGGTACCGATGCCGGCGATGTAGATCGCAGTCTGTGCAGGTAAACCATTTGGGTCCGTGCCCGTCACGCCAAGTCTGATCGTGCCGGACTCTCCAGCAACGCCCGAACTGCCGATATCGATATTGTTGCTGCCGGTAGTGAGGCTACGTCCAGCATAGATCCCAAGCGCAATGTTGTAATCGCCGGTGGTAAATTGAAGCGCGAAGTTGCCAAAGGCATTGTTGAAATTGCCGGCGGTATTAGACTCAAGCGCAGCTTCACCAAAGACACTATTGTTATGGCCGATGGTATTACCGCCGGCCGCGTCGGAACCAAATACCTGATTGTGGGAACCGGTCGTATCGGCCTTGAGAGCGCCGTTGCCAAATGCGGAGTTAGCACCAGCATATAGGAGGTTCGGAGTAAGCGAAGCGAACGCCCCGATGCCCGCCCACGTGTCGTCATAAATGTCAGTCAAGACCCCCGAGCCATCGAATCCGCGCGGCCCCTGCGGACCCTGAATTCCCTGAATACCTTGCGGACCTTGACTGCCGGTCGCGCCCGTCGGACCCGACGGCCCTCTTGACCCTGCCGGTCCGATGGGTCCTTGTGGACCGATTGGCCCCGCGGGTCCGATAGGTCCTGGCGGACCTTGGAGCAACGGGCTCGTGCCCAGCTGCCCGTTAGCAGTCACGACCACCGGTGTGCCGGTCGCCGCGAGATTATGGCCATAGATGCCCGCGACGTACGTCGCGAGATGGGTGCCTTGTGTACCGATGCGTACTGTACTGCTCTCTCCTGCGACACCGAAATTACCAATGTCAATGTTGTAATTGCCGGTCGTCAGTGCGTTGCCCGATTGAAAACCGACACCGATGTTGTTGCTTCCTGTATTGAGCGAGAGTGCCTGGTTTCCCAATGCCGTGTTTTGCAACCCCGTGATATTGGAATACAGCGCACGGCCTCCCGCGGCCATGTTTTGGTACCCCTTCGTATTGGAATAAAGCGCGTGCCATCCCGAAGCGGTGTTTGCATACCCCGTCGTATTGGAATAAAGCCCCTCGAATCCGATCGCAGTATTGTTATAGGCCGTATTGGAATAGAGTGCACTGTATCCGGAGGCGGTGTTGTTGTTTCCGGAGATATTCGAAAAGAGCGCCCCGCTTCCTGTGGCAGTGTTGTACTGTCCAATCGTATTGCCCAACAGCGCGCCCGACCCCGCGGCGGTGTTTTCGGTCCCCGTCGTATTCGATTCAAGCGCTTCGAACCCCACGGCACTGTTATGTGACCCCGTACTGTTAGCGAGCAGCGCGTCTCCTCCCAAGGCGGTGTTGTCGGCGCCCCCCAAATTCCCTGTAAGTGCATTGACTCCAAAGGCGCTGTTCCCGCTCCCAATCATATTCTGTTCGAGCGCCCCGTATCCCGCGGCGGTGTTGCCCTCTCCCGACGTAAGGTCAAGAAGAGCACGCGAACCCATCGCCGAGTTCGAGTAGTTGTCGCTCACAACGACGTCCGGCGGCTGCGCCGCAAACGCGCCGCTCGAAAACCCGATCACGCCGCCGCACAACAGCGCGACCCACCTAAGTTGATTCCGGTGTTTCATGTCATCCCGCTCCCATTTTCCGGCCGTTGGCACGAAGCGACCGGCGATTTAAGTTAAAGCGATTTGCTGGGCATCCTCGTTTGCCGTTGCGTGCTTTCACTAGGCTAGAAAGTGCAAAGCACGGGAAAAGCGGCTCAACAATCACGTTGTATCCGCAACATTCCGACCGTAATGCTTAGGCTTCTCCGGTTTCCAGCCTCTTTCCCCCAGAAATTTCTCAGAAAGTTCTTTCTTTTGGACTCAGGTACTTACGCTATACTTTGAGTGTTCTCAGCCGTAACAACAAAACTCGGCTTCACCCGCATGTCAGCCGTCCCAGGGCAAGTATTGAAGATCGGCGAGTGGTCCGTGGATCCCACGTCGGGTGAGATCTCATCGGGCGGGCGTGTCATCAAGCTCGATCCGCTTACCATGCGCCTGCTGCTTTATTTCGCCGACAAATCCGGTCGCGTGGTATCCGTTCAAGAGCTGCTTGACGCCGTGTGGCCGAATCTCGTCGTGACCCCCCAATCGGTGTACAACACCGTCGCACAGCTGCGCCGCACGCTCGGCGATCTCGCCGAAGCGCCGACCTATATCGAGAATATTCCACGCAGGGGCTATCGGCTGATCGCCAAGGTTGAGAACCGTCGGGTCGAGCGCCGCGCCGCCGCTGCCTCTCCCACCGGCAGCACGCCCGCGGGCGCCGTCCGCAAAGCGCGCTCCAGGCTCACCGAGCCTAAGACGCTGGGCGCCATCATTGTTATGGTGCTGATGGTGATCGGCTTCGGCATCGTGCCGGTGCTGATACGCACGGGGTTCTTCGGACCGCAATCCCCATCGTCGGGGTCGGCCGCGCATTCGATTGCGGTCATGCCGTTTAAGGACTTGAGCGAAGCGAAGGACCGCGAGTACCTAGCCGAGGGTATCGCGGAGGAAATCGGCACAGTGCTGTCGAGGCTGCCCACATTGCGTGTCATTGGCCGCGCTTCGGCGTTCGCATCGCGAGCCGACAGCGTTGCCGATATCGCGAAGAAGCTGCACGTCGATCATGTACTCGAAGGCAGCGTGCAAACTTCGGCCAACGGCGTGCGAATTACCGCCGCACTGATTCGCACCGACAGTGGTCAGTACCTGTGGTCGAAAACCTACGACCGCGCAAACGATGATTATTTCAGCATCGAGGATGAGATTGCGCGCGACATAGCCGGTGCGCTCACCCACACGGCGCTGCCGGCCAGCCGGTCGGCAAGCACCTGCGGGCAGAGCGGCGCGGCCTACAACCTGCTGCTGCAGGGCCGCTACTTAGGAAGGCGCAATTCGCGCGCCGAGCGCGAGCGCTCGATTGAACTCTATCAGCAGGCAGTGGCGCTTGAACCTAACTGTGCCCGAGGCTGGGCGTGGCTCTCCACCGCCTACGCGGTGCAAGCCGCGTTGGGTTGGGCAGCGCCGACGGTGGGCTACGAACGCGCACGCGAAGCTGCCGAGCACGCCTTACAGGTCGACCCACTCGACGCCGACGCGCACGCGGCACTTGGCTACGTCGAGGAGTACCATGATTGGAACTGGTCTGGAGCAGATGCAGAACTCAAACGCGCGCTGGTGCTCAATCCGCGCGACGTGCGGGTGTTGAACATGAATGGCCACCTCGCCATGGACCTCGGGCGGATCGATCGCGGAATCGATTTATATCGGCGAGCCGCAGATGAAGACCCCTTGAGTCCAGGCGCCTTGGCCGGATTCGCCGCCGCGCTGCGGGGCCGAGGTCAGTTGGCCGAGGCGGAAGCCGTTTACCGCCAGGCGGGGACTTTGGTGTCCTCGAGGAATCGCGAGTTCATCGCCATGATCTTGCTCGAGCGCGGCGAAAAGCAGGCAGCGCTTGCTGAGATCGAGCAGGAGACCGAGCCCTCGCTGCACCTCAGGGGTCTTGCGATCGTGCAGAGCGCTTTAGGACACCGCGAGGCGTCGGATCACGCTCTTGCGGAACTTGTGGAGAAGTTTCCTGACAAACCCTACCTTATCGCCGATGTCTACGCGGCCCGCGGTGATCCCGATGCTGCGTTTGAGTGGCTAGAGCGTGCATTTGCCCAGCGCGACGTCAGATTGCTGTGGTTGAAGATCGATAGCGCGTTGCGGCCGCTGCACGGCGACCCCCGCTACAACGCTCTTCTGCGTCGTATGGGTCTGCCGATTTAACGTTCTTCGTCTGGCACGGTTTTCCCCGTCCGGTCGAGCTGTTCGGGCATCCTGCCCTCGCTCGACTACGGCGGCCCGGCGCGCCGCACGCTCCGGCATCCTGCGCTCACGGGCCAGCCCAGACTTCCTGTCTGAGCGCTCGCCACAATGTTGCTGGCCCGTGATCGGTCGTTCGAGCGAGTCGCTCTCACCGAGTCCGCCTCCCCGACTACAACGCGACGCGTTGTAGAATGGACGCCGGGCAGCGGCGGCCACCTTGAGAAGTTTTGCGAAATTTCTAAGTGGGTTTGCCGGCTGAGGGATTACTCGGCGCTGCGCGCCTCGCCCCTGCGGGGCCGCCGGCGAAGACGCCGGCGTTCAACTTCGCCTGGCGGCGAAGTTGTCGAACCCATGACCCACCGCATCGACTGATTACCCTCAGCAGGGGCGCCGGAAACTGTTGCCGGGGTTGCGCTGATCGTGGCGCGCGCGCGTTTCCACCTCTATCCGAACGAGAAAGTCGATTTCCGCGACGAGTTGCACTGGACTCGCTACTCGCAAAACTGGAATTCCATGTGCGCCGACTCTGTATATACATTGTAGACACTGCATCAATTTTGCCGTAACCTGTCAACATTGGTTTGGTCGGAAAAGGCCTTATGCGTGCGATCGTTAAGAAATGGGGCAATAGCGCAGCTGTTCGAATTCCGAGCGGTATCATGCAGGCCGCTCGCCTCAATTTGGATGATGAAGTTGACGTCCGCGAGCAGGGTGGGCAAATCGTCATAAAGCCGATTAGATCGGGTAAAGTTGTTTTGGCTGATCTGCTTGCGGGCATCACGCCGGACAACTTGCACGGCGGCATTGACTTCGGTAATCCGCTTGGGAAGGAATCACTATAGTGGCTGGTCGCTACGTACCTGAAGCGGGCGATATTGTGTGGTTGCGTTTCAGCCCACAAGCTGGACGCGAGCAGGCGAGCCACCGACCGGCGCTGGTCGTTAGTCCCGCCGCCTACAACGGCAAGACCAGCCTGATGCTCTGCTGCCCGATGACAACCCAAGTAAAAGGCTATCCGTTCGAGGTTACTTTGACAGGCAGCCGCTCTAGCGTGGTCCTTGCCGATCAAGTTAAAAGCCTTGATTGGGTAGAGCGCAAGGCGAAGTACAAAGGCAAGGTACGATCGGGCGAGCTTGCCAGCGTGCGCGCGAAGATCATCGCGCTCGTCGGTAGCTGAGCGGAATCGGAGGGGCAGTCGCCCAGCCTATGCGACTAGCTGCTGCTGAACCAATCACTGTCGTTGGTGTGATGCTAAGTAACTTGAAATAAGACCAATAGCGACGGCAGATATCATTCGACCGCGTTGGACGCAATGTGAGCGTTTTGATCGCGCCTAATGCACCAGTTCTCTGAGCGTATCGCGCTTCGCATAGTCAATAGCTATCATTGGAATTCATACTGGGATTGGGGGTAGCTGATTTTTGTAGATGCGAGTCACCCCGTTTGTTACCCCCTATTTGCGCCGGCAGTGAATGCTTCTATTCGGACGGCGTTGGACACAAAAAATCCAAAAAACGCCGTAAAAATCAGAGTCAATGTCGATTTGGTTGGACATCGATGGACGTCCTCGGCGGTCCCCGGAGTTTGCCGGCTGAGGGATTCGAACCCCCGACCTACGGTTTACAAAACCGTTGCACTACCACTGTGCTAAGCCGGCGTCGGCGCGATTCTACCGCGCCGCAGCCGGCGGTGCCTCATCCGTGAGCTCACTGGGTCAGGTCGATCCCCAGCAGGTCTGCGAGTTGCCGGCGGGCGTGGCGCCTTGCGTGCCGGCGTTGTTGAGCGTGAAGCTCGTGCACGCCGAGTCCTTCGTCTGCGGCGATTTGAGCGGCGTCGCCGTGATGGTGAAGGTGCTGGCGGTGGGCACTGCAATGGTGACCGTGTAGTAGCCTTGCGCTGAGGTGGAGGCGCCGGCGGGCGCCGCCGTGCAACCGACGTACGTGAAGGCCTGCGAGTAGCAGCGCTCGAGCGCTTGCGCATCATAGGTCAGGGTGCGTGTGGCATCGGTCCGATTGGCGCTCTTCGTGTACGAGCTGTAGGCAGGAATGGCGATGGCCGCGAGAATCCCGATGATTCCCATCGCCACCACCAGTTCTATCAGGGAAAATCCGTTCTTTCTTCACGGCGCTATTCTCCGTGGGTCTCGAGGACGGTGATCGAAATCACCTGCGACTTCGAGTCGCCGGGCGGCCCGTCGAGCACCGCGGTGGACCTGCTGCCCGGTCGAAAGCTTGCTCATCGCCTTCTCCGCTGCGCTGCCCGGTTTGACGTGATACGTGCGGCCGCCGACCTTGATCTCACCGGCCCCCAACAGACTGGTGACCTGTCCGTTGACGGATTCGTAGCAGCCGCGTGCTCCAGCCGATGCCGGGCATCATGCACAGCGCCAGCATGGCGGAGGCGAGTGTGATCTTGAGTGTGCTCAGTGAATGCTTCATTTGTGGACCTCCCACCATGCAGTGCGACTCTTGGAATTACCCGCTTCGACCACCGTCTGTATCGTACCGTCGGATCGAGTGATCAGCTTGACGGCGGCCGCGGATGCCATATTGGCGGTACGGATGGTCGGCGCGGCGGCAAATACGGCGCCGAGGCCCATGCCGACCGGGACGACCGTGCTGGCGCCATTCGTCACCGTGTCGCTGGAATTGATCTTGCCGTCCCCGTTGAGATCGAACTGCGGCTGCGCGAAGCTCCCGCCGGCATAGTCGAGTACGTAGAGGAACGAGTTGCCGCCCGCCGTACAGACGTTCGAGTTTGGCTGGTAGGTCGTCAGCACCAGCGCACCGCCGCTCTCGATGCGTGGATCGGTGACGCCGCGCTCGCCGACATGCGAAGCCTGGGCCGGCACGCATGTCGGACAGGCCGGAAGATTCAAGTCGATATACCAGCCTTCCTGCGTCGGGATGGTGAGTGCATTGCCGGTCACGATGATGGCGGCGGCATTGCTGCTCGCATACGACAGCGGCTCGGGCTCCATGGCCGCGTTGGTTCGCAGCAGCGGACTCGAGTAGCCCGCAACCGGATCGTAGACGCCGTAAATCGTCTGGACCTGGGTGCTCGCGAGGTCCGGCGTGCCCAAGAGCTCTCCCGTGACGAAGTACACCATGGTACCGAGCACCGCCGGATACTTCGGATTGAGCGTCGCCACCGGCGAGGTCGTTATGGGCTGCGCGTGGCTGCTCGAATCACGCGCCTGGAACATGACGGTCACGTGCCACGACGCCGGATTCGGGTTCGAGATGTCGACGCGCCACAAGTTGCCCTGCAGGTCCCCCGCATAGACGAGGTTCGAGGACTGGCTCAGCTGTCCGCTCGAATTGACCGCGATCACGGTCGACAAGCCGTTTGCCACCGCGAGGTTGCAGGCGGTTGGCACCGCGGCGCACAGATCGATCTTGGTGGTCTGCGCCCCCGTCTGCGGGTTGACCGCGTAGAGGAAAGGCTTTCCGAACCGGCTGTTGTAGCCGTTGCCAAAGAACACCTGCCAGCCGTCCGCCGTATTGGTGATCGACGGGGTGCTCATTCCCAGGCCCATGTCGGCCTCCGTGAAATCCCAGAGCACGGCGGCGGCGAGCTGCGGTTCGGTGGTGATGGCGCCCGGATTGGTGACATCGAGCGCAAATATGCTGCTGCCGCCCTGCGCTTCGGCGCTCACGAGCACCGTATGCCAGCTGTTATCCGAGAACTGCAGGTCGGAAGCCTGCGGAGATCCATTCACGTAGTACTGGTGAACGGCGTTGTAATAAGGATTGACGAGGTCGATCAAGTTCGCGAACACGCCGGCCGGAACGTAGGCAAACACCTCGTTGCCCGTGGTGGCGTTGAAGGCATGCAGCATGCCGTCGTTCGCGCCCACGTAGATCATCGGCTGGCGGGTCGAGTTGCTGTTCGCGAATGCCACATACGAGGCGCTCTGATTGTTCGAGGACGGCGCGCCGATGTAGAGCGGGTTGCTGCTGACGATGTCGCCGAGCTTGTGCGTGCGATTGCGGAACTGACCGCCATTGCGCAACTCTTGAGCGTTCGATCCGCGCAAGAACTGCAGCACGTCCTGGCCGTTCGTGTCCGGTGTGAAGCTCTCGAGCAACTGGCCGAGGTGCGTGCTGGACGCGATGCCGGTCGACGGCGTTCCGGTGTTCCATCGGAACGGTGTGCCCTGACCGGCAACCGGGTCCCAGGTCGCGATGAGCCGGCCCAGATCCCAGGTTTGACCATCGAGCTGGTTCTGGCCGGACCAGAGAGCGGCTGTCGGCGAGGTGTTCACCGCGCCGGTCGTCGGATTGATGGGGAACGCGTACAGGTTGCCGGTCCAGTCCTGAAACAGATCCGAGGTCGTGAACTGCGACTGATAGACGACGGAGTTGGTGTTGAGGCCCGTCGAGTTCACGGCCGCCGACGCGGTCGACTGGGTGGCTGCCAGAATCTTCGTGATGATGATCTGCAGATCCGCAGTCACGGCGCCCGGGCTGTTGGCGGGAAAGTACGCCGTGGTGCCGCCGGCAACCGCCATCGCGTTGAGCGTCTGATAAGCGGTCATGTTGACTGAAGGATCGACGCCCGCTCCCACGCCGATGATATACACATTGATGTGAATGGACTGCAGCGCCGCGAGCTCGGTCATGACGTCCGTCAAGGCCTGATCGTTGGTCGAGATCAGTGAATTGACGGGAGCTGGATTGAAGCTTGCGGTCACACCGTAGCCCGCTGCGGCCGAGCTGCCGAGCGGCGGCCAGGCATGGTTGCTCAAGTCGAGGGTCGGCAATCCATCGGTCACGAGCACGACGTATTGCTGGGCCGCGCAACCATTGGTCGAAGGCGGATTGGTTTTGAAATAGTTATAGGCACCCTTGAGTATGCCGGCGACCGGCGACTGCGCCGCCGCCGCCTTGATTTCGGTGCTCCCCGCCTGATTCGTCTCGGGAGCAAGGTACGGCGTGAATTTTGCGATCGCGGTTGCCACGGAGGTGGGCGTCGGCGTCTGACCGGATGAGGTCATGGGCACGAGCAATGCGCCGCTATTCTGCGATTCGTTGGTGGTGTAGTAGCCGAAGCCGCGCTCTTCGTACATCACCTGCGTCGAATAGGGCACAAATCCGGCGTTGGTCGGGCCCGTCTCGGTGGCACAGCCGTTCACTTCGTGGCTATAACCCTCGAGCACGCCGCCCGTTTCATAGTTGCCGAGGGAGTAATTGGGCGGGAAAGGATTCGCGGGGGACGGGCCGCCGTACGTCATGCACACCGGGTCGACGCCGCCCGCGTACAGCACGTCATTGATCAGCGGATCGTCGCTGCTCGCGCCAACGACCATGTAGGGCTGATTCAACATGTTCTGGCCCGTGTAATACAAGTTCAGTGCCTTGCAATCCGTCGACACGGTATTGCCCAGCGTGATGTTCACGTTATAGCAAGGGTTGGCCACAATCTCATCGCCCAGCGGCGGTGTGGGGTTGGAGGTGAACTGAAATCCGCCCGGCGGGCTCATTTGATACACCCAGGTGGTGTACAGACCAATGCCCGACGTCTGATAGGACATGAGCGCAAAATCGGCATCGGCGATGTAATTGTTCAAGATCGAGGTGATGCCGGCCTTCGCGACGTTGAGGCGGCTCGCGGAGTTGTCGTACAGCACGCCGCCGGTATTTACCGTGTAGGGTGCGACGCCGCCGGAGCCGGGGTTCAGCGGCGGTGTGAAGCCGGTGGGAATCGTGTAGTTCACCGGCGAGCTCGACGCATTGAGCGCCGAGAAGCTGGCATTCAATGAGCCCGATCCGGTGTAGATGGCGCCGCTCAAGTTGCCGTCGACCGATTGCGAGTTGGTCACCGCCAACAGGATCTGCGGATGTGCGGGGATCTCGACGGTCATGGGCACCTGAGAGATGGGAACGGTCGGCGGGGCGGCGGCGACCGCCATTGCAAGAGGCCAGCCGGCCATGAGCGAAACTCCGGCGCCGATCGCGGTTCGCCGCAAGATCACTTTCACTCGTTGCATGTTCATAGGAATGTCCTCGAGCCCTGGCATCTAGCGAAAAATGCTTTGCAATTGCGTGGTAGTGGAATTGTCGGCACCTGTCGCATTGGCGGTGACGCGGTACACCGTGACCGGCGATGTGGGCGCCGCATACTGGACCTGACCGATGCTGTCGCCCGGCATGGCGACGGCGGGGAGATTCTCGATGACGTACTGGGGCGACTGGGCGGCAGCCGGCAGCGCACTCAGCGCGGGCATCGGATTCAGAGGATCGGTGGGCGAGTAGGTGATGGCCGCGCCCGCCGTGCTCCAGCTCAAGGTCGGGACGACGCTGCCGGCCGACGGCGTGAGCTCGTATAGTCCGTTCGCATTCGCGGAGAACTGCGCGGCGGCGTAAACACCGCTGGTGAGGCCGGCTTCGGCCGCGCGCAGGGCCGCTTCGGCCGCCTGCGCACCGATCTGGCGGTTGTCCTCGTTGCGCGCCATGCGCTCCTCGGTGGTTTGCATGCGCGCCGCGGTCACGCCGAGTAAGCTCAATATGAGCAGCAGAATGAGCGCAACGAACAGGACGACGCCGCGCTGATTCGAACGGGTGGGTTTCAGGCTTCGCAGTGGCGAACGCATGGCCGCGGATCTCCTCAATTTTCCATGTTGCGAATGGATACGGTGATCTCGAACACTTGGCGTGCCCGCGTATCGAGCGGTGTCGGGGCGGTCACGGTGTTGCCGAGCAAGTTGAACGTCTGCGCGGCGGCCGGCTTGGGAACGGCGCCCAGCTGACTTGCCGCCAGCACGGCGATCTTCACGCTCATCACCGTATTGAAGTCGACCACTTGCTGCGCCGGCACGTAGGTACTGACCGTCTGAGTGCCGGTGGTATCGACGCCGTACAGGATCTGCATGGCCTCGATGTCGGGAACGAGCTCGTTCGGAGTGCCGAAGGTCGACCCGGCGTTCAGATCGAGCGAGAACAGCGCACCATCGCCGTCCGCGCCTTTACCGATGTAGTACACGGTGGTGTCGACCGGGGTTACCTGCGATCCGATCTGGAAACTGACGGGGAACGAGGAGGCGGTATTGCCGGGGGAGCCGCTGGTCGCGAACTGCACGGTGGTTCCGCTGACGCTTTGAATCTGAAAAACGACCGACTTGGCGCAATCCGCGATGACGGCAATCTGGCCGTTACTGAGGTTGTACGCATTTTGGACCTGGAAGCTGTTGTTGCCGCTCGTGATGTTCGTGACGATCGCGGGCGGCTGAGTGCTCCGGAGGGTCGAATACACGACGAGCACGTCCGAATACTTGATGACTTTGTTGGCGAGCGCGGCGTCGAGCCCGCCACCACCCCACGCGGGGCCGCTGGAGGCTTGCCAATCGCCCATCGAGGGATCCGGCGAGACCGGCGGCGCTGCCAGGGTGAAGGGATTCGACAGCGTGTTGTTGGCCTCGTAGCCGCCGAGGGGCTGACCGTAGTTGAAGTAGACCGGGCTCGGTCCGGCATTCAGCAAGGACAGCTGACTGTGGGTCGTATTGCACGCCATGTAGCCCGCGCCGCGGACCGCGGATTGCAGGAAATCAAGCGCGAACCGGCCGTTGTCGGAGACCGCCGCGATGCCCGACGTCGACATGAAGGAGGAGCGCGAGCCGAGGAAAGCCGACATGACGGCGGCGGTGACGATGAGCGCGAGTGTGACCGCCACCATCAACTCGACGATGGAGAATCCCCGTACTCGGCGCACGGAAGCATCTTTTGCGGCGCGAAGATGCAGCATGCTCATGGATGTAACGCCGTTTCCAACGTGACGCTCATCGGCGTCGGCGAGGTCGGTGCGAATATGGATTGCGCGGCGGTGTCGTCCCACTGCACGACGATGGTCGCCATGAGCGGCGTCGTCGCCGAGACGGTGACCGACCCTTGACCCGAGGGCAGTGCGCCGCCGCCGGCACCGGCCGCCAGGCGCAGCTTCCACCGATAGACATCGTAGAGCGCCAGGTTGGCGGGCACCGGGCACGCCGCGTTCTGGCAGCTGAATCCCGGATTCGAAGCGGCCGCGCCGAGCGCGGTGTTGTAGTTGCCGGCCGCGGCGGCAATCGGGTTCGCGCGCATGTTGTCGAGGATTTCATACGCCAGCTGGGTGGCCTGACTGCGCAGATACGCGCTGTCGTTGGCGTGGGCGGAGAACAGAACGAGCTTGGCGATGCCGAGCAGTCCGATGCTCAAGATGACGAGCGAGACCAGGACCTCGACGATCGTGAAGCCCGCCGCATGATTCGAGAGGGCGGGGCGCCGGGGGACAAGTGCTCGATGACTCACGAGAGTGCACATGGCGTTACGGACAGGTGAGCGCCGAGGTGCCGGCCACGTTCTCGCCGACCGTCTGCGTGGCGGCGACGCGGCCGGTCGCATTGACTTCGACGTCGCGCGCGTAAGTGGGGCCGCGCGGGTCGCACACGTCGATCTGGAGCGCTGCCGACGCCTGACCCGTCGATGAGAACGTGATCTGCGTGGGTGAGGTCGAAGCGGCGGTCGCGTTCGCGCTGTTCCCCGGGGCGAATTGAGGGACGTATTGCAGCGGCGGATTGCCGAGCGTGTCTTTGACGATCCAACCGCCGGCCCAATTCGCGCCGCCATCGCACTGGGTTCCACTCACCGAGGTACAGACGACGATTCCGCCGTTGTTAAGCTTGACGGCCTCGCTGCGCGCGTAGTTCAAGCTCGACACCAAGGAATTGACCTGTCCGATGTCGCGGTCGTTGAGCACGAAATTGTTGAAGGCCGGCACCGCCAACGCGGTCAGTATTCCGGCGATCGCGATCGTGACCATGAGCTCGATGAGCGTGAACCCGGCGGCCCCAACGAGCGTGCGCGTCATGATGGAAGTAGCGTGTTTCATGAGCCGGATGCTAGAGGCATTAGCTTGCGTGAAACTGACGCAGCGCGGCTCGCATGTTCAAATTGTGATGCGGTTCGTAATGGCTCGCGCAGCGCGCGAAAGCTGTCCTACAAGACTGCTTCACCTGTCCTACAGAGAGCTAAATGCATTGGGAATCTGCAGGCGAGGCGACACACGAGCAGCCGGTGCCGCAGTTGACCTAATTGATCGAATCGCGTGTCAGGGACAGACGAGCGCCGCGCCCGCGACCGACTTGCGGCGCCCCGTGTGTCGCATAGGGTGATCGTCATGGGCGCGCTCACGAGACCGCTCGAGTCGTTCATGAGGAAATTATGGAAAGCGGGCAGGCCGATGGAGAGCAATAGGCCGCCAGCACCGTCACCATCAGCTCATTTGCCTACATCAAACTGAGATGCGCTCCGCAAAATTGGGCACGACGGCCGCCAGCGCCTCCTCGAGCAGAGCCAGATGTTCGAACAGGGCGTCGACGTGACCGCCGAATCCGTCGGCCGAGGGCGCATCGAGCGCGATCAGGCGCTTCGGATCCGGCGCCGCCGCGTAGAGGCTGAGCGCGTGCGAGTACGGAATGGTCTTGTCTTCGCGGCTATGGGCGATGATTACGGGAATATGTAGGGTGCGGATGCGGCTGAGCACTTCGAACCGCACGCTGGTCACGTAGCGGACCGGGAGCCAGGGGTAGCGGTCCGCCGCGGCATCGGGGACTGAGGTGAATGCGCCGAAAAGCACGAGCGCGGCCGCCGCGTGCTGAGCGGCGAGGCATACCGCAGGTCCCGATCCCAGGGAATGTCCCAGCAGGATGATCCGCCGGGGCGCGACGCCCTGCCGCGACAGAGTTTGGAAGGCCGCTTCGGCGTCCGCGATCATGCCCGTTTCGGAAGGGACGCCCGCGCTCATGCCGAAGCCGCGGTAATCGATATTGAGGACGCTGAAGCCGGCGGCACGAAGCGCCTCGCCGTGACGCACCTGATCCGGCGAGAACGCCGAATCGGCGTTGCCGTGCAAGAGCAGAACCCAATAGCCCGTGTCGCGAGCCTCATCGGCACGAAACACGAGGCCGGCCACGGCGCCATCGGCGACTGCGATCGAGATGCGCTCGATGTTCGGCGGCAGCTGTTCCAGCAGAGACAGCCTGCTGCGTGCCGCGGCGAACACGAGATCATCCTCCTGGACTTTCAGCCAGCTCGCTGCCATGGCGACGATCAGCATGAGCGCGGCAAGGACCGGGGAGCCTGGCTAGGCGGCTCAATGCCAGCCGCTGATCGCGTTGCGCGCCGCCTCGTTGAGCGGTCGAGCCACCAAGCCGCTTTGCGATGCGCTGATCTCGTACGAGCCCTTGTCGGCCATGGGCAAGAAAGTGGCGCTGCCGTACAGCGCATCAACCCACGGCAACCAGCGGTGGTAGCGCCGCGCCAAGTCCCACAGATCGAAGGCCGCGGGCGGGTTGAGCGCATACACCGTGCGGGGCTGGCCGCGCTCGTCCTCGATCTGCGTATAACGGCCGCTGATCCGATCCAGCCGGTACGCGGTATCGAACCCGAGCAGGTTAAAGGATGCCTGCCATTTCAGAATGCGCGCATCCACTTGCCATTCATCCCCGCGCAGGAAAAAGACCGCGACGGTGCCGTTCGGATAGGTGAGGACCGCGTCGTATTGATGAGGCGCGACGCGTGTCAGGTCGAGCTCTCCCGCCGGCGCCTCGTTGGTGAGACGCTGATAGCTGCGCATATCCAAGGCGAGCGCCAGCGCCGCTGCCGCGAGCAGAAAGAAAACGAGGCCTGCGATGGTGCTTAAGACACCGCTGCCGGTATTCATCACTCGAAAGCGGCGACCCGCCACGATCAGGAGGATGAGACCAACGAGCCCGAAGACGGCGATGAGGGCATTCAATGGCATGAAAATACTCAAACGGACCGGAACCGAACCTCATGGGACTAACTGAAACACTTAGCTCGGTTCCGGTGTCTCGTTCCAGACCCGAATAGTTTGCTGTGTTTGCGATGTTTTGCAAGTGCGGGGACCGTAAAACCGACCCGCGAGATCCCATCAACCCGTCCGCCTCGATCGAGGCGCCGCCGCGGGGTCTAGGCTTTTGCTCTCGGCGCCGGTGCGAGCGTGTCGATTGCCGCCGCCGGCGACATCGAATTCGACTGCACGAAATCGACGCCCAGGGCGGTGAGCCATTCCTGCTCGGCGGCCGTCTCCATGCGTTTCGCGACGGTGTGCATCCCGAGCACGCGCGCCATCTGCACGACCGCCGTGATCGAGGCCTGTGCGATCTTGTCGGTGCGCATTTTCGCCGTGATGTCGGGCGCGAGCTTCACGTAGCCCACGCCCGGCAGACGCAGCAGCTCGAAGCATTCGGTCTTGAGCGCGAACTCATCGAGCACCAGCGGACAGCCGAGACGATGGAGCGATGCCGCAACCTCGGAGAGCCGCGTGGACATCTTGAGCGCCATGGAGACGTCCACCTCGAAGGCGATCATCGCCTTGGGGAGCGAGGATTTCGCAAGGCAGAGACCCAGAAACTTGATGAAATGCTCGTCGTGCAGAGCGGTGGTGGTGAGGTTCACCGAGAACATCACCGGGTGCTGCTGCCACGCCTCCGGATGCCGTACGAGCCAGCTCACGAGCTCCGTGACCACCCGCCGATCGATCATCGAGCCGAGACCATTCTCGATCGCGGCCTTGATCATGGCCTGCGGCGCAGAGTTCGGCGCGTCGTCGGCCTTTGAACGCAGCAGGACCTCGTACCGTCTCAGCTGGCTGCCCTTGGTGAGCGGCACCAGGCGCTGCACGTGGAGCGCGATCGGGCTGCGGCGCAGAGCCGCATGCAGCCGGGCGATTTCCGGAGAGACGCCCGGCGGCAGTGGCTCGATCTCCTCATCGGCGGCGGCCTCGACCGTGGCGACCGGCACGACCGGCGGCGGTGGCGGCGCCGGCGCGACGGGGGCCGGTGCTTGACGTGTGGGCCCGGCTTGCGGACGTGCGCCGCGGGCAGCAGCGACCGGCGCCGGCCGTGCGGCGGGAGCCGCTGCGGGGGGCACAGGCCGTGGGGCGGGAGCGGATACGACGGGCGCCGGGCGTGCGGGCGCGATCGGTGCGGGCGCGGGGCGCGCGACGGCGGGTGCGACGGAGACGGGACGCGGTGCCGGCGGGTGCTGCGGTGTGGGCGGTGCAGGCGGCGGCTCGACGAGCGATAGCTCGAACTCCGTCTCCACCACAGGCTCGGGCTTCGCGGCGACCGGGGCGGGGGCCGGGCGTGCGGGCGCGGCCCGCGGCGGTGCCGGTCGCGCGCCGGCAGGGCGCGGGGCGCTTGCGCCGTTGGCGCTCGAACGAGGGCGCGTAGCGCCGCTCCAGGCCGCCTTGCTCGCGGGGGCGGACGGGGCGAGTGGCTCGGCGCTCAGCGGCAGCTTGCGGGCGGGCGCGGCTGGTTTAGCCGCTACTTTGGCGGGCGGTGAAGGCGGCTCGGGCTCGGCCTCGAAGGCGGCCTCGAAGGCGGCCTCGTCCCCTTCCTGGGGCCCGGGCTCCGGCCGCATGGCTGCAAAATCCATCAGCACCCGCTGCAGCTTCGGGGTCATGATTCGGATCGCACCATGATCGTCATGCTTGATGACGCGAGTATCCAGAACGAGCATGATCGCGCCGACCATCAGGCGCCGCGGGCTCACGGCGCGCAGCATAACGGCGGATCGCGCGTCACCGAGATCGTAGGCGATGACCGGCGGCGATTTGGGATTGCGGAACGTCTCGATGGCTTCGAGCACGGCATTGTGCTCATCGGGCCCCATCGAGCTTTCGCTCAACCAGAGTACGTCGCCATTTTCATCGTGCAGTGAAACGGCATGGGCGCGCGCCGGCTCGACCGCCGCGCGTACTTTCTGGCACACGGCATCGAAATCGACGAGCGGACTTTCCGTATCGCTGAAGGTCTTGCCCTGCTCCATAGTCCGGTTTCTTACGAGATCAAATACATATCTACAGGAGCGACCGTTGAAGTGGTGTGATGGTCTTCGCCAAAATGCCTGAGAGTGTCGGCTCGCTGCGACTCGGGAAATATCGGCAAAGGTCGGGCGCGGTATGACATATCATGGCCTCGCCGTACCTCAAAGAACTCGAGACTATGCCGTCTGCACCGCGACTCCGTGAATTCCGCTACTACGATTTTGTGATGGCGGCCTATGTTTGCGTGCTGCTCTGCTCGAATCTGATCGGGCCGGCCAAAGAGACCTCGATTCACATCCCGGGCACGACCTTCACGCTCACTTTCCTCGCCGGCGTGCTGTTTTTTCCGATTTCCTACATCTTCGGCGATATTTTGACCGAGGTTTACGGATATGCCCGGGACCGGCGCGTGGTCTGGGCGGGATTCGGAGCATTGGCGTTTGCATCGATCATGGCCGCCGTCGTCGTGCACCTGCCGTCATCGGACGCGTCACGCTCCACGCAGCAGGCCGTCGAGGCGGTCTTCGGCAACACGCCGCGCATCGTGGTCGCCTCGATCAGCGCCTTCCTGTGCGGCACGTTCGTGAACAGCTACGTGCTTGCCAAGATGAAGATATGGACTGAGGGCCGGTGGCTGTGGACGCGGATCGTCGGCTCGACGTTGTGCGGCGAGCTGGTGGACTCGGTGATCTTTTATACCCTCGCATTCTACGGGCTGAAGCCCTGGCCGCACCTGCTCCTGATCATGTTCACCCAATATGGGCTGAAGAGCGGCTGGGAGATCGTCGCGACACCGCTCACCTATCGGGTGGTGGCGTTCCTCAAGCGTGCAGAGCAGGAAGACTATTACGACATAGGAACGGACTTCACGCCGTTCTCGCTGCGTGCTTGAGAGCCGGTTTTGATCTTCCGCTCGCCATAATTTGCCATCGCGCGAAACTCGAGGCGCCCGAAACGCGGCGCCAAATGCTCCTCACGAGGCGGCGAATCCGCCGCGGATGTCCTAAACACAGGAGGAGTGTCATGAAGATCGCACAGTCTAGAATCGTTTGGACGATCGGGTTGATGGGTGTGAGCGCGGTGGCCCTGGCGGATACGGCGCCCAAGAAGCCTTCGCCGCAGGAGCCCGCGGGGTTCGTTACCGGAGCGGTGATCGGCGGCTTCGCGGCGGGTCCCATCGGCGCCGTGGTCGGCGCGGGGGTCGGCACCTGGCTCGGATCGCGAGTGCACCGGGCGCACGATGCGAGCCGCGCCGAGGCGCAGGTCGCCGCCCTGCAAAGCGACCGGGCGCAGCTCGAGCGGGAGACCTCCGAGCTCAGGAGCGAGGCCGCAGCGCTCGAGAGTGCCAAGAGCGACCTCGAGGAGACCAACCGAGCCTTGACCGCGCGGCTCGACCAGCTCGCCCACAGCGTCGAAGTCGCGCAGGAAGCCACGGATGATGCCGCGCGCGAGCAGGCGGCGAAGGTGCTCGATGGGTTGCAGGGCGATGTGTTGTTCCGCACCGGCAGCGCGGACATTCCCGGATGACACCGCCCACGAGATCCAGGTGCTCGCGGGCGTGCTCGCGCAATCGCCGGCGCTCACCGTGCGACTCGACGGCTACGCCGATCCGCGCGGCAGCGATGAGGTGAATCTCAAGTTGTCCCAGGCACGCGCGGACGCGGTGCGCGATCTCTTCCTTGCCGCGGGCGTCTCGGAGCAGGCCCTCGAGGTGAATTCGTACGGCAAGAGTCAAAGCGTGGCACAGGACCGCGACGGCTATGCCTTCGAGCGTCGGGTGCGTCTGACGCTGCAGGCCGCAGCGCCCGCACCGGTGGCGCAGGCCGCGCCGGTAGTGCGCAAGCTCACCCGTCGCGCAGACGAATGAGTGCGGCGGGGGGCGCCGCTCGCGAAGCCGTGAAGCGCGCGGCCCGGCGCACGCGGTGCGCCGAGCCGCCCTTGTCTCGGCCCGCCTCGCGCACTTACGATAGAGCATGGCCGACCACCCCAGGATCGTGGCGCTCGATCGCTATCAGACCGGCGAATCCGCCAATCCATCGCCGGAGAAGATTCTGGCCGGCATACCGCGTGTGCGGGTATCCAATCAGTTCACCGATCCGACGCAGCAATTCTTTTGCGGCTTCTGGTCGAGCACGGCCGGCAAATGGCGCGTGCGCTACACCGAGCACGAGCTGTGCGTGCTGATCGAGGGCCGCGTGCGGCTCGAGTCGGTGCACGGAGAAAAGAACGACTTTCGCGCCGGCGATGCGTTCTTGGTTCCCGCCGGCTACGAAGGCTCCTGGGAGGTGGCGGAGCCTTGCAAGAAGTGGTACGCGGTGTTCGAAGCGAAGAGTCTGAAGAGGCGCGGCACCCCCGCTCCACGCCGCCGCCTCAAGCCGTATCGCGAATGGCCCCGGCGAGCGTCTCGACGATTTGCGCGATCTGGGTTCTGCTCGACGATCAACGGCGGCGAGAGGGCGACCGTGTCTCCCGTCACGCGCACCATCACGCCGCGCTCGAAGCACTTCAAGAACACCTCGAAGGCACGAGCGCCGGGCTTGCCCGGCCGGGGCTCGAGCTCGACCGCGCCGATGAGCCCATAAGTTGCGGATGTCGATCACGTTCGCGGGCCCGCGGATCGAGTGCACCGCTTCCTGCCAGGATTCGGCCAGCTCCGCAGCGCGGGTGAGCAACCCGTCCCGCACATAGATATCGAGCGTCGCGAGCGCGGCTGCGCACGCCGCCGGATGGGCCGAGTAGGTGTAGCCGTGGAACAGCTCGATGGCATTCTCCGGCCCCTGCATGAAGGCGTCGTAGATTTTGCGCTGCGCGAAAACCGCTCCCATCGGAATGGCGCCATTGGTGAGCCCTTTCGCCGTCGTCATGAGATCCGGCGTCACCTCGAAAGCTTGCGCCGCAAACGGCTTGCCGATGCGGCCGAACCCGGTGATCACCTCGTCGAATATCAGCAGGATGTCATGCTTGTCGCAAATTTCGCGCAAGCGCTTCAAGTAACCGACCGGCGGCAATATCACCCCGGCGGAGCCGGAAATGGGCTCGACGATGACTGCGGCGATGGTCGAGGCATCGTGCAGTGCGATCAGCCGCTCGAGCTCGTTCGCGAGGTGCATGCCCCAGTGCGGCAGCCCGCGGGAGAAGGCGTTGTGGCCGATATCGAGCGTGTGCGCCAGGTGATCGACGCTCGGCAGCAGCGCACCCGCGAAGAATTTGCGGTTATTGACCATGCCGCCGACCGACATGCCCCCGAATCCGACGCCGTGGTAGCCCTTTTCGCGTCCGATGAGCCGCGTGCGCTGACCCTGGCCGCGCGCGCGTTGATAGGCGATAGCGATCTTCAAGGCGGTGTCGACGGACTCCGAGCCTGAGTTCGTGAAGAACACCCGGTCCATTCCCGGCGGGGCGATCGCGGCCAAACGGTTCGCAAGCTCGAACGCAATGGGATGACCCATCTGGAACGCCGGCGCGTACTCCATGGTGGCGAGCTGCTCCGCCACGGCCTCCGTGATCTCGCGCCGCCCATGCCCCGCGTTCACGCACCAGAGGCCCGCCACGGCATCGAGCACCTGGCGGCCATCGGCGGTCCAGTAATGCATGCCCTCGGCGCGTACCAGCAGCCGGGGATTGCCCTTGAACTGCCGATTGGCGGTGAAGGGCATCCAGAAGGCATCGAGCTCGGCATGGGCGGGGTCGGGACTGATGCGGGCATTCATGGCGAGGTCCTTGCGGAGCCCCACAGCGGCCCTGCTGATCAGGAAATTCAACATCTAGCGTATTTTAGCTGATTCTTCCGCCAATACTGTTTAAAATAATCGACACTATGGCGCTCGATGTCGGTGCTCATCTCAAGGCGGTCAGGCAGATGTACGGCCTGTCCCAGCGCGAGCTCGCGAAGCGCGCAGGGGTCACCAATGGCCTCATTTCCCTCATCGAGCAAAACCGGGTGAGTCCCTCGGTGTCCTCGCTCAAAAAAGTCCTCGACGGCATCCCCATGGCGCTCGCGGAATTCTTCACCCTGGATCTCGCCGGCCGCGTCGAGGTTTTCTTTCCGCGCTCGGAGCTCGCGGACATCGGCACCGGCCGAGGTGGAGCTGCGGCTGGTCGGCGGCCGACTCGCCAAGCGCAGCATGTCCATCCTTCACGAACGTTATGCGCCGAGCGCCGACACGGGCGAGGAGATGCTGACGCACGCCGGCGAAGAGGGCGGAGTGATCGTCAAGGGCCGGATCGAGCTCTCGGTGGGCGGCGAGTCGCGCGTGCTGTCGGCGGGCGATGCGTATTATTTCAAGAGCTCGATCCCGCATCGGTTCCGCAATCCCGGCCGCGAGGAATGCGAGATCGTGAGCGCAAGTTCGCCGCCGACGTTTTAGCCGCATCCATCGGGTAGGATACCGGACATGGGCAAAGTGACGGTGGCGGCCACGCAGATGGCGTGCAGTTGGGACCGCGAGGCCAACGTGGCGCGCGCGGAGAAGCTGATCCGCGAGGCGGCGCGGCGCGGCGCCAACGTCGTGCTCATCCAGGAGCTGTTCGAGACTCCGTATTTCTGCAAGGACCACGCGACGCGTCATTTCGCTCTGGCAAAGCCGCTCGAGGGACATCCCGCGGTCGAGCATTTCCGAGCGCTTGCGCGCGAGCTCGACGTGGTCCTGCCCGTGAGCGTCTTCGAGCACGCGAACAACGCATTTTTCAATTCCTTGGTCATGGTGGATGCGGGCGGCGAGGTGCTCGGCAGCTACCGCAAGTCGCACATTCCCGAAGGCCCCGGTTATCACGAGAAGTATTACTTCTCGCCCGGCGACACGGGATTCAAGGTGTTCGGCACCAAGTTCGGAAAGCTCGGCGTCGCGATCTGCTGGGACCAGTGGTTTCCCGAGACCGCCCGCGCCCTGGCGCTCATGGGCGCCGAGATCCTCCTGTTCCCGACGGCCATCGGCTCGGAGCCCCAGGACCCGAGCCTCGATTCCGCTCGCCCATTGGCAAAGGACCATGCAGGGCCATGCGGCGGCGAACGTCATGCCGCTGGTCGCCTCCAACCGCATCGGCACGGAGGAAGGCGAGCGCTACGCGATGACTTTCTACGGATCCTCGTTCATCGCCTCGCACACCGGCGAGAAAATCGCCGAGGCTGACCGCATCGAGCGAGACCGTGCTCACCGCGACGTTCGACCTCGACGCCGTGCGCCGCTACCGCGAGGCTTGGGGTCTGTTTCGCGATCGGCGCCCCGATCTGTACTATCCGCTGTTGTCGCTCGATGGACGCGCCTGAGATTCGCGAGCTTCCCGCGGATCTGGTGTTTGTCGACTTAGAGACGACCGGGGGCAACGCAGCGCATCACCGGATCATCGAGATCGGGATCGCACGGGTGATCGACGGCGCTGCCGTCGAGGAGTGGAGCACGCTCGTCAATCCCGAGTGCATCATTCCCGCGTACATCGAGAACTTCACCGGCATCAGCAACGACATGGTCGCCTGCGCACCGCGTTTCGCCGAAATCGCCGCAATGGTGCTCGAGAAGCTCAAGGCGGCCACATTCGATGCCGGTGTTCGTCGCGCATAACGCTCGCTTCGATTACGGATTCCTGCGCGCGGAGTTTCGCCGCGCGGGGCTTGTCTTCTCGAGTCAAGTGCTCTGCACCGTCAAGCTGTCGCGCCGGCTGTTTCCCGAGCACCTGCGCCACAATCTCGACGCGGTGATGCAGCGGCACGGCCTTGCGTGCGATGCGCGCCATCGTGCGTTGGGGGATGCGCGGGTGATCCGTGATTTTTGGCTGGGGCTATGCCGCGACATCCGCGCGGAGACGCTCGCCGCAGCGACCTTCGGCGCGATGGGCGCGATCAAGCTGCCGCCGCAGCTTCCGGAGGGGCTCGCCGACGAGCTGCCCGAGGGTCCCGGGATGTATCGTTTCTTCGGCGAGGCGGACACCTTGTTATACGTGGGCCGCGGAGGCTCGTTGCGCGCGGCCATTCTCGGTCATTTCACCGAAGGCGGCGTGGGCGGCCGCGATGGCAAGCTCAAAGACCAGGTTCGGCGCGTGGAGTGGGAGGAAACCGCCGGCGAGCTCGGTGCGCTGCTCCTCGAGCTCGAGGCGCTGAAGACGCACGACCCCTCTATAACCGGCATCTCAAGGCGACTCGATGGCAGCGTCACGCTGCGCCTCGCGGGCGCTCCGCCCGCGGTTGCGATCGTCCCCATCGACGAGCTCGATCCCTCCGGGCTCGACGGATGCTTCGGGGTGTTTCACGCGGTCGAAGGATGCGCGCAAGGCGCTCGTGGACATCGCGCGGGCGCGCGGGCTCTGCATGAAGCTTCTCGGGCTCGAGGAGGGCGAGGGCTCCTGCATCGCGCACCAGCTCGGCCGCTGCAAGGGTGCGTGCGCCGGCAAGGAGCCGCTCGCGCTGCACGCCGTTCGCGTGCAGATGGCGCTCGCATCCTTGAAGTTGAAGGAATGGCCGTTTCCCGGACGTGTCGCCCTGCGTGAGCGCGGCGTATTCGGCGCCGAAGTGCTTCACGTCCTCGACCGTTGGACCTATCTGGGTAGCGCGCATTGCGATGAGGAGCTTGCGGTGCTGAGCCGCCGCGAGACCTCAACGCGGTTCGATCCGCACGTGTACAAGGTGCTGGTACGCTATTTCGCGAATCATCCACGACTCGATTGGATGGACCTCGAGGCGCAGCGCGCCTGCGATCCGGTTGATCAGCTCGATGTGTTCTGAACGCCTCGAGTGAGCGAGGATGTGCGTTACTGGATCGCGACGGCGCCGGTCGGGGCGGCGTCGGTCCTCGCCGAGGAGCTGGCCGAGTTCGGCGCCATCGACATCCGCGAGCGCAGCCACGACGTCAAGTTTCAGGGCACGCTCGAGGTCGGATATCGCGCGTGCCTGTGGTCGCGTACCGCGAGCCGCGTTCTGCTCAGCGTGGGGTCGGTCGAGGCGCTCGACCGCGCCGGAACTGTACGAGGCGGCCAAGCGCATCGATTGGCGCCGTCACATCGGACCCGGATGCGACGCTAGCGTGCGAATGCAGCGGTGCGAATGCCGCCATCCGCCATACCTTGTACGGCTCACAGCTTCTGAAGGATGCCGTTTGCGACAGCCTGCGCGAATCGACGGGGCAGCGCCCGAACATCGCGCCGGAGCGCCCCGACGTGCGGCTGCACCTGCACGTCGAGCAATCCACCGCGCTCGTGTCGGTGGATTTCTCGGGTGAGAGCCTGCACCGGCGCGGCTATCGCCTCGAGGGCGGCCGCGCGCCGCTCAAGGAGAACGTCGCGGCGGCGATCTTGCTGCGCGCCGGCTGGCGCGAGATCGCGCGCGGCGGCGGCATGCTGGTCGATCCGATGTGCGGCTCCGGCACATTCCTCACCGAGGCGGCGCTGATCGCGGGCGATATCGCGCCGGCGCTCGCGCGCGAGTATTTCGGCTTCCTCGGCTGGCGCGGCCATGACGCCGAGCTCTGGGAGCGGCTGCGGGCGGAGGCGCTCGCGCGACGCGCGGCGCGCAGTCCGCGGCGGTGCATATTCGGCTCGGATGCCGATCCTGCCGCGGTGCGCATGGCACTCGACAACGCCGCGAGCGCGGGCGTCGCGGAGTGGCTGCATGTCGAGCGGCGCGCGCTGAGCGACGGTCGGCCGGGCGCCACGGAGCCCGATGGGACCACGTCTGGCCGCCCGGCGCGGCGAGCGGGCTCGTTGATCACCAATCCCCCCTACGGCGAGCGCATCGGGTCGGAGTCGGGCCTTTCCGAGCTTTACGCCGAGCTCGGCCGGGTGCTCCGCGAGCGCTTTGAAGGGTGGCAGGCGGCGATCCTTTCGGGGAACCCCGCCTTGGCGCGCAATCTCGGCATGTATGCGAAGCGCACGCACCGGGTATTCAACGGTGACTTGGAATGCCGGCTGCTGCGCTTCGACTTGGGCGCACCGCGCGAGCCGCGCACGCCCGAAGCGGCACGCGCGCGAGCGGTCCAAACGCCCGGGAGCGCAAATGTTCGCGAATCGGCTCCGCAAGAATCTCGCAAGGCTGGACCCGTGGGCCGCGCACGAGCACATCGATTGTTTCCGTCGTTTACGATGCGGACATGCCGGAATACGCCTTTGCCATCGACCTCTACGGCCGCGAGCCGCGGCATGTGTATCTGCAGGAATACGCCGCCCCGAAGTCGGTGGACATTCAGGGCGCGCGCGAGCGCCGCCGGGACGTGCTCTCGGCCCTGCCGGAAGTGCTCGCAGTGCCGCTCGAGCGGCTGCATTCGCGAGTCCGCAAGCCGCAGAAAGGCGCCGACCAGTACGAAAAACACGCCGTCGCCGGCGGGCGGAGTCGCGGTTCGGGAAGGAGGGCTCGAGTTCTGGGTGAATTTCCGCGACTACCTCGACACCGGCCTGTTTCTCGATCACCGTATCGTGCGCGGCATGCTGCGCAACTGGGCCGCGGATGCGGATTTTCTCAATCTCTTCTGCTACACGGGCAGTGCCACGGTATACGCCGCGGCGGGCGGCGCGCGATCGAGCTTGAGCGTGGATCTGTCGAATACGTATCTCGAATGGGCGCAGGAGAATCTCTCGCTCAACGGACTCGCCGGTGCGCGCCACCGGCAGCAGCGGGCCGATTGCATGGAATGGCTGGAGAGCGAGTCGGCGGGTGGCGCGCGCTTCGACTTGATTTTTGTGGATCCGCCGACCTTCTCGAACTCCAAACGCATGCAGGGCGTGCTCGACGTGCAGCGGGACCACGTCGGCATGATTCGCCATGCCATGCGGCTCCTGCGCCCCGCCGGCCGGCTGGTGTTCTCCACCAACTACAGCCGCTTCAAGCTCGATGCGGCTGCGCTCGCCGAATTCGAGATCGAGGACCTCAGCGCGAAGACCATTCCGAAGGACTTCGAGCGCAATGCGCGCATCCACCGCTGTTTCGTATTGCGCCACCGGGCTGCCGCGCCGTGATGCTCGCGTTTCTGACGAGGCGATTGCTGCTCTCGCTCATCACCCTCGTGATCTTGTCGGTGGTCGTGTTCCTCGGCGGCCAACTCTTGCCCGGCGATGTCGGACGCGCGGTCTTGGGGCCGCTGGCCGATGCGCGCGCCGTGGCGTTGTTCAATCATCAGGTCGGCGTCGACCGGCCCTTGTGGGTTCAGTACGGGGACTGGATCGCGCATTTCGTCACGGGCGACATGGGAGAATCCTTCACCTTTCGGGCGCCCGTGGCGCCGTTCATCGGCGAGGCGCTCGTGAACTCGCTGAAGCTCGCCGGGCTCGCCTTCGTCCTCGTCGTTCCGCTCGGTATCGCGGGCGGGGTATGGGCGGCAATGCGGGCGGGCCGCCTCAGCGATCGGGTGCTGGTGCTGCTCGGACAGTCGCTCGGCGTCGTGCCGGAGTTCATCTCCTCCATCGTGCTCATTCTGGTGTTCGGCGTGTGGCTGCGCTGGCTGCCGATGTCCGCGGACTGGCCGGAAGGCACGGGGCCGCTCGGTCAGATCCGCTATCTGATCTTGCCCTCGCTTCCCTTGGTGCTCGTGTTCTTCGGCTACGTCGCGCGGGTCGCGCGCGTCGGCACGATCGAGGCGCTCGATGCGGACTACACCCGCACGGCCATCTTGAAAGGTCTGTCGATGGCGGCCGTCATGCGTCGACACGTGCTGCGCAACGCCCTGTTGCCGACCATCACGGTCACCGCGAGTCTCCTGGGGTATCTCGCCGGAGGCCTGGTGGTCATCGAGACCATGTTTCATTATCGCGGCATCGGCGCGCTCATCTACACGGCCGCGCGCGCCAAGGACTTCCCGATGCTGGAGGCCGGCGTGCTCACCGTGGGCGCCGTTTACGCCATCGCTTCCGTGATCGCGGACCTCGTGAGCGCGGCGCTCAATCCGCGGCTGCGCGCGACGCGCGCATGAGCGCACGCCCGCACGCGGCGCGCAGCCGTGCGCACGAGCGCCTCGGCGCCGCGTTGCGCTCGGCACGCTGATCGCAGGCGTCGCCATCCTTGCGTTCTGGGTCGTGTGTGCGCTTTTCGGCGCGGGGATTGCGCCGTTCGACCCGTACGCCGACGACCTGCTTGCGACGCTCGCGCCGCCGTCGGCGGCCCATTGGTTCGGGACGGATCAGCTGGGGCGCGATATTTTCTCGCGCGTCATCCTCGGGGCCCGCGACATTCTGATCGTGGCGCCCCTGGCGACGCTGTTGGGCACGGTGCTCGGAACGGCGCTCGGGCTCGCGCTCGGGTTTCTGCGCGGTGCGATCGACGATGTCGCGAGCCGCGTGATCGAGGCGATCCAGGCGCTGCCGCTGGTGATCGTCGCGCTCATGGCGCTCGCCGCGGTCGGGACCTCGAATCTTACCGTGATACTGGTGATCGGCTTCGTGTTCACGCCGCTGATCGCGCGCACGGTCCGTGCCGCCGTGCTCAACGAGACCGAGCTCGATTACGTGGCGGCGGCGCGCCTGCGCGGCGACGGTACGCTCGCCATCATGTTCGTCGAGATACTGCCGAACGTTCTGCCCATCGCCGTGGTCGAGATGACGGTGCGGCTGGGATATGCCATCTTCTTCGTCGCGTCCTTGAGCTTTCTGGGGTTCGGCATACAGCCGCCTTCGGCGGATTGGGGCATCGCGATCGCGGAGAACTACAGTCTCGTCGGCAGCTACTGGTGGACCGTGCTGTTCGATGCCGCGGCGACCGCGTCGCTCGTGATCGGCGTGAATCTGGTCGCGGACGGCCTTGCGGTCGTGTTCGCATGACGCGCACGACCGTGCTCGAGACTTCAGCCGGCGCCGAGGCGCTTCGCATCGAGCATCTCGAGGTCTCCTATCGTATCGGCCGGGTCGAGCGCCGGGTGCTCTCCGATGTGAGCTTGTCGATCCGCCCGGGCGAGTCCTACGGGCTGGTGGGCGAGTCGGGCTGCGGCAAGTCGACCGTGGCGTTCGCCGCGATCGGCTATCTTGCCCGCAACGGCCGGGTGAGCGGCGGGCGGATCTGGGTCGATGGGCGCGAGCTCGGATCGCTCAGCTCGCGCGAGCTGCGCCGCTTGCGCGCGCGCAGCGTCGCCATGGTCTATCAGGATCCCGGCCGGGCGCTCAACCCGTCGATGCGCATCGGTCGGCAGATGGCCGAAGTGTTCGAGGTGGCGGAAGGCCTCAAGGGCTCGGCGGCGCTCGAGCGGGCGGCTCACATGCTGGCGCGCGTGCAGATCGCGAGCCCCGACCGTGTACTTCGGAATTTCCCCCACGAGCTGTCGGGCGGCATGCAGCAGCGGGTCGTCATCGCAATGGCGCTCTCGATGAATCCGCAGCTTCTCATCCTCGACGAGCCGACCACGGGCTTGGATGCGACGGTCGAAGCCGACGTGCTGGACCTCATCGCGGGGCTGCACGCGGAGCTCGGCAATTCGATTCTCTTCATCAGCCACAATCTGCCGGTGGTGGCGCGCGTGTGCGATCGGGTGGGCGTGCTGTACGCCGGTGAGCTCGTGGAGGAGGGCCCCGCCGCCCGCGTCTTCGGCGATCCGCGCCATCCATATACCGTGGGACTGCTGCGCTGCATGCCGGCTTACGGCAAGCGCAAGAGCGCCGGGCGGCTCGAGACCATCCCGGGCTTTCTGCCGGCGCCCGGATCGATCCGCGGGCGCTGCGTATACGCCGATCGCTGTGCCAATTCCACGGAGCGCTGCCGCGCCGAGGCCCCGCCGGCCTTCGATCTCGGCGATCGCGTGTCGCGTTGCTTCTATCCCGAACGTGCGCCGGAGCTGCCGCACCAGGATCTCACCGAGCCGCCGCCCGTTCTCGCGGATCGAGGCGAGGAGGCGGCGCGCCGGCGGCGGGGGCCGCTGTTGCGCACGCGCGATCTGTCCAAAACCTACCGAGTCTCGGGCCGGCCGCTGCGCGCCGTGCACGAGGTGACGCTCGAGCTGTGGCCCGGCGAGACCTTGGGACTCGTGGGCGAATCCGGGAGCGGCAAGAGCTCCCTCGCCAAACTGCTGCTCGGCCTGTCCTCGCCCGACACGGGCAGCCTGCTGGAGCTCGGCGGCGAGCCGCTGCCGGCACGCGCCGACGACCGCACCTTCGAGCAGCTCAAGTCGCTGCAAATCGTCTTCCAGAATCCGGGCTCGGCGCTCAACCGATCGCAAACCGTGCGCCGGCTGCTCGGGCGCTCGCTGCGTCTCGCGCGCCTCGCCGGCGCCGCCCGCGAAGCGCGCCTCGAGGAGCTGGCCGCCTCGGTGCGGCTCACCCGGCAGCATCTCGATGAAAAGCCCCGCCAGCTCTCCGGCGGCTTGAAACAACGGGTCGGAATCGCGCGCGCTTTCGCCGGAGGGCCGCGCGTGGTCGTCTGCGACGAGCCGACTTCGGCGCTCGACGTCTCGGTTCAGTCGGCGATTCTCAATTTGCTGGTCGACCTGCAGAGGCAGCAGCAAGTGAGCTATATCTTCATCTCGCACGACCTCAATGTCGTGCATTACGTGTCCGACCGGATCGCCGTCCTGTATCTCGGCCGGCTCATGGAGATCGGTCCCGCGGAGGAGGTGTTCGCGGGGCCGCATCACCCTTATACCGAGGCGCTGCTGTCCGCGAATCCGAGCCTCGGCAGCGAGGATGCGCAGCGCATCCGTCTGCGCGGTGAATTGCCGAACGTCCTGCATTTGCCGTCCGGCTGCGTCTTCCATACCCGCTGCCCGCGCAAGCTCGGCAGCATCTGCGAGCGCGAGGAGCCGCCGCTCGCGCCGGCCGGCGAGGGACACGCCATCCGCTGCCATATTCCTGCCGCGGAGCTGGGCGCCGCCCATCCGTCGCGCGATCAGGCGGCCGGGGCCACGACCCGGGTTTCGGCGAGATAGAGCTGGCCCATGGCGGTGGGATGCACACCGCTCAGGTGTTTGGCGGTCACCGACAGCCAGTCATAGAAATAGGCAATGATCACCGGGGTCTCCTCGAGCAGCAGGCGCTGGATGCGGCCGGCGCACGCGCGCTGGGTCGCCGGGTCGAGCGCCGCGATGTAGCTCGCGACCAGGCGGTCGTAGTCGGCGTTCTTGAAGTGCGCCGCATTGAACCTTCCATCGCTGCCGAGACTCGCCGTAAGGAGCGTGTTGGGCACGCCTCGATGCGCGTAGTCCTCGATCCCCATCTCCGAGTCGAGCCAGTCGGACTGTCCGAACACGGCGCGGCCGAAGTACGCCGACTGATCCTCGACGTTGAGCGTCAAGTCGATGCCGATCTTGCGCACCGCGTTCTGGATCACCACGGCATAGTCCGGCAGCTCCTGGAAGCGCTCGGCCGTCAACGTGGCGGCAAACCCATTGGCCACTCCCGCGGCGGCCATCAGCTGCCTCGCCTCGCCGAGATCGAAGTGACGCTGCGGCACGTCGGGATCGGTCGCCGGAAAGATCGGGGCGAAGGGCGAATCGTTGCCGAGCGCCGCGCGTCCGCGGAACATGCCGCGCACGAGATTCTCGCGGTTCAATGCGAGCGCGACGGCCCGCCGGACGCGCTTGTCGGCGAAATGCCCGCGGTCGGTGCGCATGTGCACCTGTTCGTGGGCGCTCGATTTCAGCGCCACGATCTTGAGGCGCGGATCGGCGAGAAGCCCCTGACCGCCTTGCACCGGCACGTGCAGCAACACGTCGAGTTGGCCGCCCTGCATGGCGAGCACCTGCGCCTGGATGCTGTCGTAAAAGCTGAACAGCAGCCGCGCGGGGAGCGCCTTCGCGCCCCAGTAATCCTCGTTGCGCACGAAGGAGGCACGCGCCTTGGGAACATATTTCTCGAGGCGGAAGGGACCCGTGCCGTTGAAGTGGCGCTCGAAGCCGCCGGCGTAATCGGCCGGCAGGATGACGGCGTTGTAGTTATCGGACGATACCAAGTAGGGAAAGCTGCCGTTCGGCGCATCGAGCCGGAACTCGACCGTGCTCTCGTCGAGCGCTCGCGTGCCGCCCTTCGAGAGCGCTCCGGCGAAGGCGGACAAGGCGATCGAGCCGTTCGCCGGATCGGCGAGGCGGTTCATGCTGGCGGCAACATCGTGGGCCGTCAGCGGGCGGCCGTCGTGAAAGCGAACGCCCGGGCGGATCTTGAATGTCCATACGCTCCCGTCCGCGTTCGGGCGTCCAGCGGAGCGCGAGCTGCGGGACGAGGTGAAGGTCCGGGTCCGAGACCGCCAGGTATTCGGCGCATTGGCTCGAGCAGACAGACGCTGCCCGTATCCGCAATGATCAAGGGATCGATCAGGCCTGCGGGCACCGGCATGCCCACGGTGATCAGGCTCGGGCGCACCGCCGATTCCAGGGCGTGCGCGCCGCGTGAGGCGAGCGGTGCCGCCATCCCGAGGAGGGCGGCGCAGCGCAGAAAGTCGCGCCGGCCGATGCGTCCCGTGTGCCAATCGGCGATCAGAGCCTGCTGCGCCGGCGACCGGCACCCGCGAGCCGGCCGCTTCACGCGCTCTTCGAATCGATGTTCGGGTCGGGGGCAAAGATTTTCGCGGTGATGGCATCGGCAAGGCGGCCGAGCTCCGGCCCCAGGATGCGGTCATCGCTCACCGGGGGGACGTACGCGCGGATGAGCTCGATGAATGCCTTCAGCGGACCCGGTGCCTCCCGGTCGGTGACGTAGAGCGCTTGCGAGGCCACGACCGCCAGCATGGCGAGCGAGGCATCGAGGCACCGGCCGGCGCGCGCCTCCTTGGTCCAGGCGAGAAATGCCGGAGTTGCCACATCGTCCTGACCGGCCCCGGCGTCACTGCCGGGAATGAACGTGCGCTGCGCGGCGGCCTTGGCCTGCTCGATGTAGCCGTTCGCGGCCATCGGCACATAACCGATGTTGCCGCGCCCGTCGCTCTGACCGGGCTGCCGGCCGATCGAGCAGCTGATCGGGCAAATGCGAGACCTGGCCGTTCAGCAGTTTGCTGCTGTGGCGGTCGCAGAGCAGACAGATATCCGCCCATATTCCGGCGAGATCGTCGAGGACCGGCGCCGCCATGGCATTGTGATACCCGCCGGTGCTGATGCAGCGCCCGAAGGGGTGCTGCGCGTCGGCCGGCAAATACACTGGATTGTCGGAGATCGAGGCGAGCGATATGCCGGCGGCGCGCTCCGCCGCGGAGACGGCGCGGTGCGCGTGCCCGAGTATGCGGGGCACGATGCGATAGCTCACGGGCGCCTGGTAATTGCGGCGGCCGCCGACGTCGCCCAGGTAGTTGCGCAGCGAGCGCAGCACTGCCGCCTCGTCCTCATCGCCCCAGAGCGACTCCAGCGCCTCGTCATAATGCTCGAGCGGCGCCCGAAACGCCTCGATGGAAAGGGCGAAGGTCTCGATCGCGAGCTGCAGCCGCCGTCGAGCGGCAATGGCGGCATCCGCGATCAGCGCCGCGGCGCAGGGCGAGCCGTTGATGAGCGATCCGCGCTCCTTGACCTCGAGATCGAAACGCATGGAGAGCTCCGCGAACAGCGGATAAAGCGCCAGGATCTCGCCGGCGCCGCCCTGGCCGGAGGAGGGAACCGCCGGCAGCGGTTCGCCGTCGAGCATCTCGGCGACCGCCTTTGCGATGCGCGGCGTGGTGGCGGAATGGCCTTCGATGAAATTCGTCAGCCGCGCGAACACGATGCCGCGCACGGTGCGCTCCGGCAGGTTGTCGCCGAACGAGGTCGCCGCGGGGAACGGCTTGATGCGCGCGTGCTGATCGCGTTCCTGCTGGGTGAGCCGATGGCTGGCCCGCTCGCCCATGGCGGTGGTGACGCCGTAGATGACGACGGAAGGATCCTTGTCGATGAGCTCGAGAAACGCGGCCCGGCTCGATGCGATGCGCTTCAGAGCTTTTTCGCCGATGCGTACCCTCTCCCGCTGCCAGGCGACGCGGTAAAGCGCCGTGAGATTGATGTCCGAGCGGGTGTTGACGATGACGGTCAAGCAGTCTCCTGTGGTCGGTTTAGGTCTGTGGGCGCCAAAGCGAATAATATGCGGGCCGTGAAAGTTGCGCGATGGTACGTGCGTGAGCGCTGAGCAGTCCATACGTCCGTTCCTGGCCGAGCTCGAGCGGCAAGGCGAGCTGCTGCGCATCGACAAGCCGGTCGACCCGTGCTTCGAGATGTCGGCGTTCCTGTCGGCCGCGGATGCCGGCCCGGCGGTGCTGTTCGAGCAGATCCGGGGGACGTCGCTGCGCGCCGCCGGAAATCTCCTGAACGGGCGGGCACGGATTGCAATGGCGCTCGGCACGCAGGTCGAACGCATCCTGCCCCGCTTGCGGCAGGCCGTCGCGGCACCGCTCCCGCCCGTGACGACGACGCGGGCGCCGGTGCAGAGCGTGACGTTGCGCGATGCGCCCCTCGAGGGCCTGCCGATACCCCGTTTCTTCGAGCGCGAGAACCGGGCGTACATCACGGCGGGCGCCATCGTCGCGCGCGACCCTCACAGCGGGCGCGGCAACCTGTCGTTCGCCCGGCTCGCCATTCTGGATGGCCGGCGCGCCATGATCGGCATCGCACCCAACCATCATCTGGCGCTCTTTGCACGCCGCGCGGCGGCGGCGGGCAAGGACCTCGACATTGCCGTCATCGTGGGCGCACATCCGGCCATACAGCTCGCGGCGTGTCTGTACCTGAAGGTCGGCGACGACGAGATGGAATGCGCCGGCACCCTGCTGGGCGAGCCGGTGCGCGTCGCGCGGGCCCGCACGGTGGACTTGATGGTGCCGGCCGAGGCGGAGCTCGTCATCGAAGGCCGGATCGATGCGCGCCAGACGATCGAGGAAGGCCTCGTGTCAGAATATCACGGCATGTACGAGAACTACGGCAGCGGTTATCTGGCGACCTTCAGCGCGCTCACGCGCCGCGACGATGCGATCATGCAGGTCATCGAGCCGGGATATCACCGCGAGCATCTGTACCTCGCCGCGCTGCCGATTGCGGCGGGATTGCTCGAGGCGGTGACGGCCGTTGCTGCCAATGTGCGCGACATCGCCGTCACCGAGGCCGGAGGAGGGCGAACCGATGTGGTGGTGCAGCTCGGCTCGCCGCGCGCCGGTCAGGCACGCGAGGTGATATTCGCGCTGTTTGGCGCCGCGAGCATCGTGAAGCGCGTCACCGTGGTGGATGATGATGTCGATGTCTGGGACCCGGTCGCGGTCGATTGGGCGCGAACCAATCGGATGCGTTTGGAGCGCGATCTGTATCTTCAGCCCGATTCGCCGAGCGTGCGCTCCGAGCCGATGGAACAGGACGGACGGGTCACCAAAGTGGGCTTCGACGCCACCGCCAAGCCGGGCGACCGGGCCGAGGGGCACGAGCGCGCCGAGGCCCCTGCCGCCGTGCGGGCGGCGGTGAGGCGGTGGCTCGAGGAGCGGCTGCCCGCCGATCGCCGCCGGTGGCTGAAGTGAAGCCACGCATCGTCGTCGCGATCTCGGGCGCCTCCGGCGCCGTCTATGGCATTACGGCTCTGAAGCTGCTGCGCGAGCTCGGCACCTTCGAGACGCACCTGATCGTCTCCCCGGCGGGGGCTCGCACCCTCCTTCAGGAGACCGATTTCAGGCTGGACGAGGTCGAGGCACTGGCCGACGTCTGCCATGCCTTCCGGGATATCGCCGCGCCGATCGCCAGCGGCTCCTTCGCGGTCCACGGCATGCTGGTGGCGCCTTGCTCGGCGCGCACCCTGGGTGGGATCGCCGTGTCGCTCGGCGACAATCTCATCGTGCGTGCCGCCGACGTCTGCTTGAAGGAGCGCCGCCGCCTGGTGCTCCTGCTGCGCGAGACGCCGCTGCATCTCGGCCATATCGAGCTCATGGCCAATGTCACGCGGTTCGGTGCTATCGTTATGCCGCCCGTGCCGGCGTTCTACACGCGCCCCGGGACCCTCGAGGAGATCGCGACCCAAACCGCGGCGCGCGCGCTCGATCTGCTCGGCATCGAGGTTGCCGCGCTCAAGCGCTGGCCCACTGAGGAGGACTGATCATGGCGGATTTCGATCTCGTCGTAACGGGCAACCTGGTGCTCGCTCATCGCGTCGTCGAAGAGGGCTTCGTGGCGGTCTCGGACGGAAAGATCGCTTTCGTCGGTCGAGGGGCACCCCCGGCCGGCGCTCAAAAGATCGATGCCCGCGGCCAGTGGGTGATGCCGGGCGTGATCGATGGACAGGTCCATGCGGGCAGCCAGGCCAATCAGGAGGGACTGGGCCGGGCGTCACGGGCGGCCGCTGCCGGCGGCGTCACCACCATGGTCGATATGCCGTATGACGATCCGGAACCGGTCTGGCACGGCGAGCTGTTGCGCGCCAAGGCGAAGCAAGCCGAACGCGAATGCCACGTCGATACGGCGCTCTACGCCACCATTTCCGAGGCGCATGGCACATCGACCATTGCCGGCCTGATCGAGGCGGGGGCTTGTGCCTTCAAGTTCTCGACCTTCGAGGCCTCGCCGGGTCGATTTCCACGGATCGAAGAGGATCTTTTGCTCGATGCGTTCGCACTGATCGCGCCGAGCGGACTGGCCTGCGGTGTTCACAATCAGATGCAAGAGCTCACGCGCAAGAACATCGCGCGCCTGACCGAGGCCAAGGACACGGGCTGGGACGCGTTCGGTCGCGCGCACACCCCGCTGATCGAGCAGCTGGCAACGGCGATCATCTTCGAGCTTGGTGCGCTGACGGGCGCGAGGGCGCACGTCGTGCATTGCTCGCTCGCGCGCGGCTTCGAGCTGTGCGAGAGCTACAAGGCGGCCGGGCACAAGGCGAGCATCGAGACCTGCGTTCAGTACCTCATGCTGAACGGCGAATCCGACATGAAACGCCTGGGCGCGAAACTCAAGCACTATCCGCCGGTGCGCCCGCAATCCGAGGTCGAGCTGCTGTGGACGCAGATCGCCGCCGGCCGCTGCAATTTCGTCTCGTCCGATCATGTGGCATGGGGCCTCGAGCGCAAATCGAATCCGAATATCTTCAAGAACTCCTCCGGCGGTCCGGGCCTGGAGAGTCTGCTGCCCGCGTTCTGGACCGGCTGCGAAGAGCGCGGCCTGTCGCCGACGATGGTCGTGAAGATGCTCTGCGACGGTCCGGCGCGGCATTTCCTGCTGCGCGACCGTAAGGGCTCGTTCGATATCGGCTCGGATGCCGACATCGTGATCGCCGAGCCGGGGCGCTTCGTCTTCGATGCCTCGAAGAGCCTCTCCGCGGTGCAATGGAGCGCGTTCGACGGGCGCGAGATGCGCATTCGCGTCGGCGCCACGTTCGTCCGCGGCAAGCTCGCGTTCGACGGCAGCCGGATGGTCAACAGGGCCGGCGACGGCCGATTTTTGCGGCCGCACGCGGGCGCCGACCGGCCGCGGGCGCGACCGGAGACGCGCGCGCCGGACGGCTCGCGCCGGCCGCCGGCGGTCACCCGGCCCGTGCCGGCCCCACCGGAAGCCGCCCCGGAAGTCGCCGGAAGTCACCCGGAAGTCACCGTAGGCTCCAAGTGACATGCGGATCGATGAGGATCGGCTCTGGGGTGATCTGATGGCTTTGGGCGCCATCACCGAGCCCGATCGGCCCTACACGCGGCGGGCTTTTTCGCCCCTGTTCCTTCAAGGCCGTGCGTGGCTCGAGGAGCGCATGCGAGAGGCCGGTTTGGACACCCGCACCGATGCCGCGGGGAATCTGATCGGCCGGCGGGCGGGCAAGCAGGCCGAACGGGCGATCCTGATCGGCTCGCACAGCGACTCGGTGGCGGCGGGTGGTCGTTTCGATGGCATGGTCGGCGTGGCGGCGGGGATCGCGGTCGCGCGCACCCTCGAGACCGCGGGCGCGCAACTCGAGCATGCACTCGAGATCGTGGATTTCTTGGCGGAGGAGCCGAACGAATTCGGCCTCTCCTGCATCGGCAGCCGGGGCATGAGCGGCTTCCTGATGCCGGAACATCTGAAGCTCACGAATCCGAAGGGGGAGGCCCTGGCGCAGGCGCTGGAGCGCGTCGGCGGCGATCCGGAGCACCTCGCGGAGGCTCGCCGGCGCGACCTCGCGGCGGCTTTTGAGCTGCACATCGAGCAGGGCCCGGTGCTCGAGGCGCAAGGGATCGACATCGGTCTCGTCACTGCGATCGTCGGCATCACGCGGCTCGAGATCGAATTTCAGGGTACGGCGGGACACGCCGGCACCACGCCCATGATCGGCCGACGCGATCCCCTCATAGCGGCCGCGCACCTGATCGGCTGGATTCACAGCCGGGCGCTCGCGCTCGCGCAAAGCGAACGGGGACACTTCGTGGCCACGGTGGGCATCGTCGAGGCACTGCCCGGCGGCAGCAACGTCATCCCACGCAGCGCGCGCATCGTGATCGATGCACGCAGCGAGGATCGCCGCTTGATGGAAGAGTTTCGGGCGGCGCTCGAGGCGGAAAGCGCCGCCGCGGCACGCAAGGCCGACGTCGTGCGCAGTCGGCTCGTGTGCCTCTCGGATACTGCGCCGGCCCGGTGCGCGCCGCAGCTGCGCGAGCTGCTCGGCCGCAGCGCCGCACGGCTCGGGCTCACGAGCATGACCATGGCGAGCGGTGCTGGTCACGATACGGCGTTTCTCACCCAGATTGCGCCGGCGGCGATGGCCTTCATCCCGTGCAAGGGCGGCCGCAGCCACAACCCCGATGAATGGGCGAGCCCGGAGTCCGTCGCCGCGGGGACGAGCGTGCTTCTCGAGGCGGTGCTCGCCGCCGACCGCGGCGAGGCGGCGGGGAAGCCGCTTAGAGCAGGTCCTTGAGGCGGTAATAAAGCATCGCGAGGACGAGCGAGGGCCGGCGCAGGAGCGCGCCCCCGGGGAAATCCCGGTGCGGCAGACGCGCGAACACATCGAACCGCTCCGCGGTGCCGGCCAGCGCCTCGCAGACCAGCTTTCCGGCGAGCGCCGTGAGCGTCATGCCATGCCCGGAAAAGCCTTGCAGATAAAAGATGTTGGGCGTGAGACGCCCGAAGTCGGGCGCGCGGCTCATGGTGATGTCGAGATAGCCGCCCCAGGTGTATTCCACCTCGAGGTCCGCGGTGTCCGGAAATACGCGTATCAAGCGCCGACGCATCGATTCGGCGAGTCCCAGCGGCTCCAGGGCGCTATAGCTCACCCGCCCGCCGAACAGGATCCGCGAGTCCGCAGATAGGCGAAAATAATCCAGGATCCAATTGATGTCCGCGACCGCGGCATTGCTCGGCAGCAGCGCCCGCGCGCGGTCGGCTTGCATGGGCCGGGTCGCGATGATGTAAGTGCCGACCCCCAAAATGCGCCGTGCGAGACGCGGCGCCAACGCACCCACGTAGGCATTGGCGCAGAGCACCAGATGCCGGCAGCGCACGCTACCGCCCGTGGTGCGCACTTGAATCTCCGTGCCCTCCTCGAAGTGAAGCGCCGTCGTGTTCTCGAAGATGCGTGCGCCCGCCGCCTCCGCCGCGCGGGCAAGACCCTGGGTGTACTTGAGCGGGTGCAAGTGGCCGCTGCGCGAATCGATGAGACCGGCGAGGTAGCGCGGGCTACGCACGTGCGCCTGAAGCGCGTCGCGATCGAGGAACTGGGCCGAGGCGTAGCCGTACTCTTGGTGCAACTCCTCGACCCAGGCACGCAGCTCCGCGACCTGACGCGGCTTGGTCGCGACGTGCACGTGGTTGGCTCGATAGTCGCAGTCGATGTCATGCTCGCGGATGAGCGACTGCGTGAGCTCGAGCGCCTCCACCGACATATCGAACAGGCGCCGCGCGTCCGACCGCCCGACTTGAGCGATGAGTGCCTGCTGACCCGCGGCGAGTCCGAAAATTGTCTGCCCGCCGCTGCGGCCGGAAGCGCCGTAGCCGACGCAGTGCGCTTCGAGCAGCGCGACGTTGAAGCCGCGCTTTGCCAGATGCAACGCGGCGGAGCAGCCGGCGACTCCAGCGCCGATGACGACGACGTCTGCCCGGTGTTCTCCCAAAAGCGCAGCCCGCCGGCTCCGATCAACCTCGGGCGCGGACGCGGCGTAGTAGGAGCGGGCGGGCGGTGAGCGCAGGCGCAAAGAGTGAACTCGACAAAGTGTTTAAGATTTTGGGGCTATTGACAGGTAGGAAGGCCTGTGAGCCTACCGGGTGAACGGCCCCCAGCGCAACAATGCGGCGTTGCAGCAATCGCGTCTAACTATCGGAAATGCCTAAATCTTGGCCGTTTACTTGCGCCCCCGCGGGACGCCGGCCACCCGGTATGGTGTAATAGACCCGATAGCAAAGCTCGGTGATTCCACCGGGCGTTTAATATCTTAAACATGCCTCGCTTGCCAGTCATCGGAATTCCCGCCGATCGTCGGCCGTTTGGAAACCACTATTTCCACATGGTCGGCGAGAAGTACATCAACGCCGTCGCCGCGGGCGCGGACGCGCTCCCGGTGCTGGTGCCTGCGCTCGGGTCCGGAATGGACCTCGCCGCGCTGCTCGAAGTCTGCGACGGGTTGATGCTCACCGGCAGTCCCTCGAACGTCGAACCACACCATTACGGAGGCCCGGCAAGCGAGCCGGGAACGCTACATGATCCAAGTCGGGATGCTACGACGCTTCCGTTGATTCCCCAGGCGGTCGCCGCGGGTTTACCCGTGCTCGCGATCTGCCGTGGATTTCAAGAAATGAATGTCGCCTACGGCGGCACCTTGCATCAGCGGCTGCACGAGGTCGGCTTTTCCGACCACCGCGAGGATGAGTCCATGCCGCTCGAGGTGCAGTACGGGCCCGCGCATGAAGTCCTGCTGGAGCCTGGAGGAGTGCTGCGCGAAATTGCCGGACGAGATCGGCTGCAGGTCAACTCGTTGCATTGGCAGGGTGTCGAGACTTTGGGCAAGCGCCTCAAGGTCGAGGCCCGCGCACCGGATGGGGTCATCGAGGCCTTCCGGGTCGCCGATGCGCCGAGTTTCGCGGTCGGCCTGCAATGGCATCCGGAATGGGAATTTCAGCACAATCCGTTTTCGCGCGCGCTGTTCGCCGCGTTCGGCGAGGCAAGCCGGCGGCGTGCCGCGGGCACAAGGTGAGTTTATGGCAAGCACGATCCAGCAATTCTTGAAAGAGCACGGGATCTCGGAGGTCGAGGCGATCATCCCGGACATGGCCGGGGTCGCCCGGGGCAAGCTCATGCCGGCCGAGAAGTTCGCGGAGGAGGAGGGCATGCGGCTGCCGGAGGCCATTTTCCTGCAGACCGTCACCGGCGACTATCCGGAGGATCAGAGCGCCATGAATCCTTCGGACATCGACATCGTGCTCAAGGCCGATCCGAAGACCGTGCGCGTGGTGCCGTGGGCGGCCGAGCCGACGGCGCAGGTCATTCACGATTGCTTTTACGGCGACGGGCGGCCGGTGACCATGTCGCCGCGGTACGTGCTGCGCCGGGTGCTCGAGCTGTACGAGGCGCACGGCTGGGAACCGGTGGTCGCGCCGGAGCTCGAATTCTTTCTGGTCGAGCCGAACATCGATTCCGATTACCCGCTCAAACCTCCCGTGGGCCGTTCGGGCCGTCCCGAGATCGGCCGCCAGGCCTACAGCATCGCCGCGGTGAACGAGTTCGATCCGCTGTTCGACGACATGTATTCCTTCTGCGAGGCGCAGGACATCGAGATCGATACGCTCATCCACGAGTCCGGCGCGGCGCAGATGGAAATCAATCTGCTGCACGGATATCCGATGGCGCTCGCCGACCAGGCCTTCTTGTTCAAGCGCACCGCGCGCGAAGCGGCGATGCGCCACAAGATGTACGCGACTTTCATGGCGAAGCCCATGGCGAAGGAGCCGGGCAGCGCCATGCATCTGCACCAAAGCGTCGTCGATGCGCGCACCCGCAAGAACATCTTCAGCAATCCGGACGGCTCGCCGTCGTCGCTGTTCTTCGGTCACATTGCGGGGCTGCAGAAATATCTCCCCGGCGCCATGTCGCTGTTCGCGCCGAACGTGAACAGCTATCGGCGCATCAGCCGCTACTCCTCGGCCCCCATCAACGTTCATTGGGGCTACGACAATCGCACGGCCGGCCTGCGGGTGCCGATGTCCGGCGCCGAAGCGCGGCGCGTCGAGAACCGCGTCGGCGGCGCGGATGCGAATCCCTATCTTGCGATCGCGGCGTCCCTCGCCTGCGGTTATCTCGGCATGATCGAGGGGTTGAAACCTTCCGAGCCGATCGCCGGCAGCGCCTATGACCTCGCCATCGCCTTGCCGCGCACGCTCGCCGAGGCGCTGCGCCTCTTGCGCGAGTCAAAGCCGCTGGTGGACGTCTTCGGGGACCGCTTCGTGCTCGCGTATACGGCCGTCAAGGAGGCCGAGTACGAGACCTTCGCGCAGGTGATCAGCTCCTGGGAGCGCGAGCATCTGCTCCTGAACGTGTGACCGCACCCGGCGGTTGTGGCCCGCTTGCCGGCCGCGAGTTTCGCGATGGCCCTGTCGCGCCGCGCGCCCCTGCGATATAACTAGCGCTCGAAATCCAAGAGGGACGCGTTCGATGTGTGGTGTTCAACGGCTGCTCGGTCGCGGGACGCGGTTGCTCGCGCTCGGCGTGTTCTCGTTGCTGATCTCGTGCGGAGGGGGGAAGCCGGGCGCCGATGCAGGCGGCTCGGGCGCCGCACCGGCGCCGGGAGCCTCCGGCAAGGTGCTCAATCTTTACATCTGGTCCGATTACCTCGCGGCGAACACGCTGTCGGATTTCGAGAAGCTGACCGGGATTACGGTGCATGCCGCCTACTACGATTCCAACGAGACGCTCGAGACCAAGCTTCTCGCCGGCTCGAGCGGCTATGACGTGGTCGTGCCGACGGCCTCGTACTTCGAGCGCCAGATCAAGGCCGGCGTTTACTTGACGCTCGACAAGTCCAAGCTTCCCAACCTCAAGAACATGGACCCCCAGCTGATGGCGCGGGTGGCCCTGCACGATCCGGGCAACGCCCACGGCGTGATCTACATGTGGGGGACCAACGGGATCGGCTACAACGAGAAGATGGTGAAGGCGCTCATGCCCGATGCGCCGCTCGATAGCTGGCGTCTGGTGTTCGATCCGGCGGTCGCCTCCAAAATCGCCAAGTGCGGCATCAGCGTGCTCGACTCGCCCGCCGAGATGATGCGCGCGGTGCTCAACTACCTCGGCAAGGACCCGAATTCCCAGAAGCCCGAGGATGCGCAGGCGGCCGAGGCGGCGCTGCTGAAGATCCGGCCGTACATCCGCAACATCAATTCCTCGGAGTACATCGAGGCGCTCGCCAACGGCGATCTATGCGTGGCGGTGGGATACAACGGCGATGTGCTGCAGGCGCGCGACCGCGCGCACGAGGCGAACAAAGGTATCGACATCTCCTATGTCGTGCCGAAGGAAGGCTCGATTCTCTGGTTCGACATGCTCGCCATTCCGAAGGACGCGCCTCATCCCGAGAGCGCCTACGCCTACATCAACTACATCATGGAGCCGAAGGTCATCGCCGACATCAGCAATTTCAAGCGCTACGCCAACGCGAATCTCGCCTCGCAGGCGTTTCTCCTCGAGTCGGTCAAAGATGATCCGGCCATTTATCCACCTCCGGCGCTGCGTGAAAAGCTCGCGGTCCAGCTCGCCGATTCTCCCGAACAGACACGTGTCATCACGCGCATGTGGGAGAAATTCAAGACGGGCCAATAGGCGTGGCCAACTCCGGCGATGCCGTCAAGGCCGCTCCCTGGCGCGATCCGAGCGCGAAGGCCTACGTCGAGATAGAGCGAGTCACCAAGTCTTTCGGCGAGTTCAAGGCCGTGGACGACGTGAGCTTGAAAATCTACAAGGGCGAGATTTTCTGTCTGCTGGGCGCCTCGGGGTGCGGCAAGACGACGCTGCTGCGCATGCTCGGGGGATTCGAGACGCCCACCTCCGGACGCATTCTGATCGACGGTGAGGACATGACGGGAGTGCCGCCCTACGAGCGTCCCGTGAACATGATGTTCCAATCCTACGCGCTGTTTCCGCACATGACCGTCGAGCAAAACGTCGCCTTCGGCCTGAAGCAGGACGGTGTGCGCAAGAACGAGATCGCCGAGCGCGTCGCCACGATGCTCGAGCTCGTGAAGCTCGGCGGGTTCGGCAGGCGCAAGCCCCACCAGCTCTCCGGCGGCCAGCGCCAGCGTGTGGCGCTCGCCCGCTCGCTGGTCAAACGGCCGAAGGTGCTGCTGCTCGATGAGCCGCTCGGAGCGCTCGACAAGAAATTGCGCGAGCACACCCAGTTCGAGCTCATCGGACTGCAGGACAAGCTCGGGGTCACCTTCCTCGTGGTAACCCACGATCAGGAGGAGGCCATGACGCTTGCGAGCCGCATCGGCGTCATGGACCACGGGGAGATCGTGCAGGCGGGCACGCCCTCGGAGATCTACGAGTTTCCCTCGTCCAAGTTCGTCGCCGATTTCGTGGGCTCCGTGAACATTTTCGAAGGCAAGCTCCTCGAGGATGAGCCCGAGTATGTGCGCATCGCCTCCGAGGAGCTCGGCGCCACCATCTACGTGAGTCACGGCATCAGTGCGGCGCCGGAAGCCGCGGTCTGGGCGGCGATTCGCCCCGAGAAGATCTTCATGTCCACCGCGCCTCCGCCGAGCACGGGCCACTCGAACGACAACGTGGTCCGCGGCGCCGTGCAGGACATCGCGTATCTCGGGGATCTGTCCATTTATCTGGTCAAACTACCCACCGGCAAGGTGGTGCGCGTCACGCAACCGAATACCTCGCGGCATGCCGAGGCCATCACCTGGGAACAGCAGGTCTATCTCTCCTGGGACACCTCGAGCCCGGTGGTGGTGACGCGCTGATGCGATGACGCGGCGCGCGCTTTTGAGCAGAGTCGGCATTTCGGGCCGCGGCCTGGTGGTGGCGCTTCCCTATCTGTGGCTGCTGCTTTTTTTCGTGGTCCCGTTCGTCATCGTGCTGAAGATCTCCTTCTCCGACGTCGATCTGGCGATCCCGCCCTACAAGCCGCTGCTCGAATGGGTCGGCAAGAATTCGCTCGCCATCAAGCTCAATTTCCAGAATTACGCGTTTTTGTTCACCGATCCGCTCTACGTGCACGCGTTTCTGAACTCGATCAAGGTCGCCTTCGTCTCGACGATTCTCTGCCTGATCATCGGCTACCCGATCGCGTACGGCATCGCGCGCGCGACCTCGACGACTCGAAACATCCTGCTTTTCCTCGTCGTATTGCCCTTCTGGACCTCGCTCCTGCTGCGCGTCTATGCGTGGATCGGGCTGCTCAAGGCCAATGGCGTCATCAACAACGTGCTGCTCGCGCTCGGCGTGATTCACGAGCCGCTCAACATGCTCTACACGCCCTTCGCCATGTACGTCGGCATCGTCTATTCGTACTTGCCGTTTCTGATCCTGCCGCTGTACGCGAACCTCGAAAAAATGGACTGGCAGCTGCTCGAGGCGGCTGAAGATCTCGGCTGCAGGCCCTGGCAGGCGTTCTACAAGATCACGCTGCCCTTGTCGCGGAACGGCGTCCTGGCGGGTTCGATGCTCGTGTTCATTCCGGCCGTGGGCGAGTTCGTCATTCCCGCGCTTCTCGGCGGCCCGAATGCGCTCATGATCGGCCGGGTGCTGTGGGACGAGTTCTTCTCGAACCGCGCGTGGCCCGTGGCGAGTGCCGTGGCCATCCTGCTGCTGCTGCTCCTGGTGCCGTTCATGATGTGGTACCAGAGCGTGCAATCGCGCGAATCGGCGTCCGCGGCATGAATCAGCGACGCTCCTATTTCGTCATCAGCTGTCTCGCGTTCGGCTTTGCATTTCTGTACGTCCCGATCCTGTCGATGGTCGTGTTCTCCTTCAACGCCTCGAAGCTCGTGACCGTGTGGGATGCCGCGAATTCGCCCACGCTCAAGTGGTACTACTCCCTCATTCACAACGAGGAGATCCTGGACGCGGCCTGGATCTCGCTCAAGGTCGCCGTCATCAATGCCACCGGGTCGGTGATACTCGGGACGCTCGCCGGATTCGGTCTGGCGCGCTTCGCGCAGTTCAAGGGGCGGTTCACGCTGAATGCGATGACCACCGCACCCCTGGTCATGCCGGAGGTGATCACGGGACTCTCCCTCCTGCTTCTGTTCGTGGCGATGGAACAGCTCATCGGTTGGCCCGCGGGTCGCGGCGTCACGACCATGACCATCGGGCACATGACCTTCTCGATGGCCTACGTCACGGTGATCGTGCAGTCGCGCATGGCGACGTTCGACACGGCGCTCGAGGAGGCGGCCATGGACTTGGGTGCCCGGCCGGTCAAAGTGTTTTTTCTCATCACGCTGCCGATCATCTTTCCGGCGATCCTATCCGGCTGGCTCCTCGCCTTCACGCTCTCCTGGGACGACCTCGTCATATCGAGCTTCACCTCCGGACCCGGCGCGAGCACCTTGCCCATGGTGGTGTTCTCGAAGGTGCGGCTGGGGGTAAGTCCGGAAATCAACGTTCTGGCGACGCTCACCCTGACGGTGGTCACGCTCATGATCGCGGGCGTGGGCTTGTGGATGTCGCGTGCCGGCAAGCTCGACAAAGCAGCCGATTAAACTTTCCGCCGATGCGTTAGTCTTACAGCCACAACTGGACTGGGAGAGGTGGATGGCTTTACGGTTTTTCGTACTGGGGACGCTTGCGGCTCTTGTGACGCTCGCCGCCTCATCGGCCGAGAACGGGGAACGGAGCGTGACTGCCGCGGCGGCTGCCTCGCCGCCGGCAACCCCCACGATCGTGATGGGTGCGAGCACCATCGTCGCCGATACCACCACGACGGTGAGCTGGAACTCGACCGGCGCTTCCGACTGCACGGCAGGCGGCAATGCGAACGCGCTGCAGACCGGCTGGCACGGCGTCTTGGCCATCAGCGGCAAGTACACGGTCACCCCGATCAGCGTCGGGACCTTTACCTACACGGTGTATTGCACCAATGCCGCGGGGAATTCCCCGACGGCAAGCGCGACCCTCATCACCACGCCCTCGCCCTTCAACGGCAGCGTCGGCGCGCTCGACCCCTGGTCGCTGCTGGCACTCGGCCTTGGCGTGGTGCTTCTCCGGCGTCGGATGCTCCGAACGCCCGGCTAGACTAGGACGCGCTCGATGCCGCCGGAGTTGGCGCGGCGAACATAATCAGCCATCCAGTCGCCGCCGAGCAGATGGCGCGCAATCTCGACCACGATGTAGTCCGCATCCATATCGGCGTCGTCCTTGAAGCGGTTGAGCCCTTGCAGGCACGAAGGACAGGATGTCAGCACCTTGACGTCCCCGTGGTGACCGCCTTGCCGTATCCGCGCGACGCCGGCGAGCACCTCTTCCTCTTTGCGAAAGCGCACCTGCGTCGAGATGTCGGGCCTCGTGAGCGCGAGCGTTCCGGATTCGCCGCAGCAGCGCTCGCTCGCTTCGATGCGGCCGTTCTGTGCGCCGTTCATGAGCGTATTGACGACTTTCAGCGGGTCGTGGCGCTTCATGGGGGAGTGGCACGGATCGTGGTACATGTAGCGCGTTCCGGTGATGCCCTTGAGAGCGACGCCCTTCTCCAAAAGGTATTCATGGATGTCCAGGATCTTGCATCCGGGGAATATCTGGTCGAATTCATACCCCTGCAGCTGGTCGAAGCAGGTGCCGCAGCTCACCACCACGGTCTTGATATCCAGATAATTGAGGGTGTTCGCGACGCGGTGAAACAGCACGCGGTTGTCGGTAATGATCTTCTGCGCCTTCTCGAACTCTCCGGCACCGCGCTGCGGATACCCGCAGCATAGATATCCCGGCGGCAGCACGGTCTGCACCCCGATGTGCCACAGCATGGCCTGGGTCGCGAGTCCGACTTGGGAGAACAGGCGCTCCGAACCGCATCCCGGAAAATAGAAAACCGCTTCCGAATCGCTGCTGGTCGCCTGCGGGTCGCGAATGATCGGCACGTAGTTGCGATCTTCGATATCGAGGAGTGCGCGCGCGGTGCGCCGGGGCAGGCCTGCGGGCATGCGCTTGTTCACGAAGTGGACGACCTGCTCGAGCATCTGCGGCTTGCCCGTGGTCGCCGGCGGGCGTGCGGTCTGCGCCCGAGCGAGAGGCTTGATGGCGCGGTTCGCGAGCCGCTGAGCCTTGTATCCCCAGTCGATCATGACCTTGCGGGCGAGCTTGATGGTCTTGGGGTTCGTGGCGTTGAGGAAGAACATCGCCGCCGCCGTTCCGGGGTTGCGGCGCTTCTTGCCCATGCGGCGAAGCACGTCGCGCAACAGCATGGAGACGTTCCCGAAGTCGATGTCGACAGGGCATGGCGATTCGCAGCGGTGGCAAACCGTGCAATGGTCCGCGACGTCGGCGAGCTCGTCCCAGTGCTGGATCGAGACGCCGCGGCGGGTCTGCTCCTCGTAGAGAAACGCCTCGATGAGGAGCGAGGTGGCGAGAATCTTGTCGCGGGGCGAGTACAGCAAATTCGCCCGCGGCACATGAGTTGCGCAGACGGGCTTGCATTTTCCGCAGCGCAGACAGTCCTTGACGGCGTCGGATATGGCGCTGATGTCGGATTGCTGCATGATCAAGGACTCGTGGCCCAGCAGCCCGAAGCTCGGCGTATACGCGCGCCGCAAATCGCTGCCGGGTGCGAGCTTGAGCTGATTGAAGCGGCCGGCCGGATCGACGCGCTGCTTGTAGGCGTTCCACTGGGCGAGCTCCTCCGTGGTGAGGTGCTCGAGCTTGGTGATGCCGATGCCGTGCTCACCCGATATCACGCCGTTCAGTTGCCGCGCGATGCGCATGATGCGCGCGACCGTGCGATTGGCGGTGTTGAGCATCGCATAGTTGTCCGAGTTCACCGGGATGTTGGTGTGCACATTGCCGTCGCCGGCGTGCATGTGAAGCGCAACGAAAAGCCGCCCTTGCAGAATGCGCCGGTGGAGCGAGTCGCATTCGGCGAGCAGGGGAGCGAGCGAGGCGCCGCCGAAGAGGTGGGCCAGCCCGTCGCGCACTTCGGATTTCCAGCTCACGCGGATGCTGCGGTCCTGCAGCCGGTCGAACACCGTGCCTGCCGCCGCGCCGGGCAGCGCAAGCTTGAGCGCCTCGAGCTTCGGTCGCGCCCTCTCCAACGGCTCGTCGAGGGCGCCGAGCAAGTAGCTCCAGCGCTCGCGCACGGCGCTCAAGAGCTCGAGCGCATCGCCGCGCCGCTCCGAGGCGGCTTCGGGCTCGGGCTCGAGCCCCGAGCCGTCCGCCGACAGGAAGGCGGTGAGGGCATCCACGAGCTCGAGCTTGTTGCGGATCGAGAGCTCGATGTTGATGCGCTCGATGGCGTCGGTGTACTCGCCGAGCCGCTCGAGCGGAATGACGACGTCCTCGTTGATCTTGAACGCATTGGTATGCTTTGCGATGGCCGCGGTCTTTGCGCGGTCGCGCCAGAATTGCTGGCGCGCCGCCGGGCTCACGGCGATGAAGCCCTCGCCCGATCGGCCATTGGCGAGACGCACCACCTCGGAGGTCGCGGCGGCGACCGCGGCGGCGCTCTCTCCGGCGATATCGCCCAGCAAGATCATCTTCGGCAGCGTTCCGCGCTTGGATTTGGTGCTGTAGCCGACCGCCCTCAAGTAGCGCTCGTCGAGATGCTCGAGTCCCGCGAGCACCACTCCATCGGCCTTGCCGCGGGTGTCGAGGAAGCGCTTGATCTCGAGGATCGAGGGAATGGCCTCGCGCGCCTGACCGAAGAACTCGAGACATACGGTCCGCATATGAGCCGGCGCCCGATGCAGTATCCAGCGCGCCGAGGTGATGAGGCCGTCGCAGCCCTCTTTCTGCACGCCGGGCAGGCCGCCGAGGAACTTGTCGGTCACGTCCTTGCCGAGACCCACCTTGCGAAACCTCGCGCCCTCGATATCCAGCCGCTCGCTGCGCAGGACCGATGCCTGATCGGGCGGCGATCGGCCGTCCTTCCAGGTGAGCTCGAACCGCGCGACGGCCGCATCGTGAATCTTTCCGAGGTTGTGATCCAGCCGGGTCACTTCCAGCCAGTCGCCTGCAGGGTCGACCATGCGCCACCACGCGAGATTGTCGACGGCCGTGCCCCACAACACCGCTTTCTTGCCTCCGGCGTTCATCGCGATGTTTCCGCCGATGCAGCTGGCGTCGGCGGAAGTCGGATCGACCGCGAACATGAGGCCCTCCCGCTCCGCGGCCTCGCTCACGCGCCGGGTGACGACGCCCGCCTGCGTGCACAGCACCGGGGTCGGCAGATCCGTCCCCGGAAGCGTCGTCCACTCGATGGCCCCCAGGCCCTCGAGCTTCTCGGTGTTGATCACGGCGGACCACGGGGTGAGCGGCACCGCGCCGCCCGTGTATCCGGTACCTCCGCCGCGCGGGATGACGGTCAGGCCGAGCTCGATGCAGTCGCGCACCAGCAGCGCGATCTCCGGCTCGGCGTCCGGCGTGAGCACCAGCAACGGCAGCTCGACGCGCCAGTCCGTGGCGTCGGTCACATGCGCGACCCGGGCATAGCCGTCGAAGTGGATGTTGTCTGCGCGCGTGTGCTTGAGGAATGCGCGCCGCGCCCGCTTGCGCATGGCGATGATGTCCGCGAAGCGTGCCTCGAAGCGATGCACGGCCGCGTGCGCGGCCGCCAGCAACTGCGAGACCTTGGGCGAGCGGCGCTCGTCGGTCGGATCGCGGCGGTTTTCCACCTCGCGCAGCCGATGCTGCAGGGCTTCGATGAGCTGCGTGCGGCGTCGCGGATTGTCGATCAAATCGTCTTGCAGGAAAGGATTGCGGTCGACGACCCAGATGTCGCCCAGCACCTCGTAGAGCATCCGTGCGGATCGCCCGGTGCGCCGCTCGGCTCGCAGCTCATCGAGCAATTGCCAGGACGGCTCGCCGAGGAGCCGGATCACGATCTCGCGATCCGAGAGCGATGTGTAGTTGTAGGGGATCTCGCGCAGGCGCGCCGGCGCGCCTGCGGGCGCGGATTGCGGATCTGCGGCGGAATCCAGGTCGGGGGCGGCGCTCATGGCGAAAGAGTGTACCCGCTTCCCCGCAGGGTGCGAGAGGCTCAAGTCGTTGCAGATCCGGCCGTTACCGCTCTCATGAGGAATCCGCGGCAACAACCTTCGCCCCAGGACGACCGTTGCGACCTCGTGCGCGCGCTGCTTGCGCAAAGCCTCGCGCGCGGCACGTTCGCCGTGCCGAAGCTTCCCGAGGCGGCGGTGCGAATCGTGGAGCTGCGCGAGTCGGCCAACGCCCAGCAGCTATCCGATGTCATCAAGGCGGATCGGGCCCTCACCCTTTACGTGCTGCGCATCGCGGTGTCGGCCCCGAACCGCCCGGCGATGCCGATCGTGTCGCTTTCGCATGCGGTGGCGTGGCTCGGCCTCGATGAGGTCGCGAACATGGCGTTCACCCTCGCGCTGCAAGCAAAGATGCTCGATGTACCGGGGCATCAGCACAAGGCGCGCCGGCTGTGGCGGCACTCGCTCGCGAGCGCCTTGTGGTCGCGCCAGCTCGCCCTCGCGCTCGGGCGCGAGCCGGGGCTTTGCTATCTGTGCGGTCTGTTGCACGACATCGGCAAGGCCGTGACCCTGCGCGAGGCGCACGAGCTCGCCAGATGGTCGGGATCGACGCTCGCGGGCGCGGATTACGATGCGATCGTCGATGAGTTTCACCGCGCCGTCGCGAAGTGCGTCGTCATCTCCTGGGCGATGCCGGCGCCGATCGTGGCCGTGGTGACGCATTGGAATGCATCGATTCCCGCCGATGCCGGCAGCTCGGAGTGCGACATCGTGAACGCCGCACGCCGCCTGGCCGATTGCACCGCGGGAGGTGCGGCGCTTCCCGCGCAGGGCCTGCTGCTCGAGGACCCCGCCTTTCGCGCGTTGGGCCTTTCCGGCGATGAGCTCACGCAGACGCTCGAGTCCGACCGCGCCATCAACGCCGAGCTCGACCGCTATCTCGCGCCCTGAGGTGCGGCCACGGCCCGAACCGTGCCCGCTCGGAGCGCCGCCGTGCCGCAGGCGTGCGGCGCTTTCAATGAAAGGGCGCCTCGACTATCGTGCTCTCATGAAAAATCAGACGTTCCTGAATCATCCCCCTGAAGTCGAGGTGCCGCCGGACAACCGCCCGCTGGTTGCGCCGATCTATCAGTCCGTCAAGTTCTCGTTCGACGACACCGCCGAAACCATGCGCTACGCGCGCGGCGAGCGGCCGGGATTCTATTACTCGCGCACGTCGAATCCGACGCTGCGGCAGCTCGAGCTCACGCTCGCGACGCTGCAAGGGCGGGAGGATTGCCTGCTCGTCGGCTCGGGGGTTGCGACCATCGCAGCCGCGACGCTGGCGCTGTGCAAACAGGGCGATCACATCCTCGCCTTCGTCGAGTCTTATGGCCCGACCCGTTATCTCGTGCAGCATCTGATGGCGAGGTACGGCGTCACGCACACCCTGCTGTCGATCGAGGACCGCGCCGGGATCGAGCGCGTCCTGCGCGAGAGGCAGACGCGATTGGTGCTGTTCGAGAGTCCGACCAATCCCGTGACCAAGATCGCCGACATCGAGCATTTGACGGCGCACGCCCGCCGGGCCGGATGCTTGACGGTGATGGACAACACGTTCGCGGGCTTTCACAACCACGGGCGCTTCGACATCGACATTTTTTTGCACAGCCTCACCAAATACGCTTCGGGGCACGGCGATGTGATGGGCGGCGCCATCATCGCGCGCCGCGAATTGATTGCCCAGATGCGCAAGGACGTGGTGTCGATGGGTCCGACGCTCGATCCGCACGCGGCTTTTCTCATTCAGCGCGGCATGCGCACCTACGTCCTGCGCTACGAGCGCCAGTGCGCCAACGCGCTGGCGGTGAGCCGCTTCCTCGAGCAGCACGCGCGCGTCAAGCGCGTCTTTTATCCGGGCCTGCCGACCCATCCGCAGCACGACCTCGCCCGGCGCCAGATGAGCGACTTCGGATCGGTGGTGAGCTTCGAGCTCGACGGGGGTTTCAAGGAGGGAAACCGGTTCGCCGAGTCGCTCGAATACTTCTCCATCGCGGCAAGCCTCGGCTCGAGCGAATCGCTCGTACTGCCGCCGCAATTGCTGGCGGGCCAGGAGTACACGCCGGAGCAGCGCGCCGCCTCCCTGATCGGCCCGGGAACGGTGCGTCTGTCCATCGGCATCGAGGATGCGGAGGATCTCGTCGGAGACCTGGCGCAGGCGCTCGATCAGGCGTTCGGGTCGAGTTGACATAATTTCGGCTGGGCACTCAAGCATCGGCCGGCGCAGCCGATTCAGAGCTATGGACCGTCGTACGCCCCAGGGACCCTCATGAGCTTCGAGCGAGCCGCCGTTCTCAAGTCACTGCACAGCCAGACGGCGCGCTGCCATTTGGCCGACTTGCTCGGTGCGCCGCAGGGCATCGCGCCCCTGCCGCGGGTGTTCGCGCAGCTCGTCGAGCTCACCGCGCAGCCCGAGGTCGACGCCGCGCAGCTGTCGACGCTCATCCAAACGGATCCGGCACTGGCGGGCGAGCTCCTGCGGGTCGCCAACTCACCCGCGCTGCGTCCGCGGGCTCCCATCGTGGCGCTGCAGCAAGCGGTGTCGTGGCTCGGCATTGCCGAGGTGCGCAATATCGCCATCGCGATCGTGTTGCGCGGCGAGGTGTTCGTCGCGCCGGGACACGAGCCCGAATCCGAAGAGCTCTGGCGTGAAGCGTGGTTATCGAGCCTGTGGGCGAAGGAGCTCGCGCGCGAACGCGGGCGGCACGCGGAGGGCGCCTTCCTCGCAGGCCTGATGCACCGGACGGGTGCCGCGCTCGCGTTGAAGATACTGTCCCACTTCGAGGCCGATCAGCGCACCGTGATGGATGCGCGCACCTTCGTCGATCTCGTCATGGAATTCGAGCCGAAGTTCGGACGCGCGCTCATGAGCCGCTGGAACCTGCCGCCCGACGTGCAGGACGGCGCGAGCGACTGGCGCGGCTACCGGGAGTCGCCGAACGCGGATCTTGCCGGAATGGTGCACGCGGCGCATCTGCTCGCGACGCATACGCTTCATCCGCAACTGATGGGCGAGGAGCTCATCGTCGAGGACCCGGTGTTCGAGCACCTTGGCGTTTCCGCCACCGATTTGCGCACGGTGCTCGCGAAGCGCGATCACGTGCGCGCGCTCGCGGGCGTTTGAGGCCGCGCCGAAGCCGGGCGCGCCGCGCATCGGCCGCGCCGCGCTAGAGGTTTCGAATCAGGTTGTCGGCGAACTCGCTGCACTTCACTTCGGTGGCGCCTTGCATCAGGCGCGCGAAGTCGTATGTGACCGTGCGCTGCGCGATGGTCTTGTCCATCGCGCCGATGATCGCGTCGGCGGCCTCGGTCCAGCCCATGTAGCGCAGCATCATCTCGCCCGATAGAATGACGGATCCCGGGTTCACCTTGTCAAGATTGGCGTATTTCGGCGCCGTACCGTGCGTCGCCTCGAACACCGCGTGGCCCGTGAGGTAGTTGATGTTGCCGCCCGGCGCGATGCCGATGCCGCCCACCTGCGCCGCGAGCGCATCCGAGAGGTAATCGCCGTTGAGGTTCATGGTCGCCACCACGTCGAACTCGTCGGGGCGGGTGAGCACCTGCTGCAGGGTGATGTCCGCGATGGCATCCTTGATGATCACCTTGCCGGACTTGCGGGCCGCGTCCATCTGCGCGTTCGCCTCCTTCTCGCCGCTCGCCGTCTTGATGCGCTCCCATTGCTCCCAGGTAAAGACCTGATCCGGGAATTCGCGCTCGGCGAGCTGGTAGGACCAGTTGCGGAACGCGCCTTCGGTGAACTTCATGATGTTGCCCTTGTGCACGATCGTCACGCTCTTGCGCTTGTTGACGATGGCGTACTGCACGGCGGCGCGGAACAGCCGCTCGGTGCCCTCCTTCGAGGCGGGTTTCAGTCCGATGCCGGAGGAGTCGGGAAAGCGAATCTTCGCAAACTGCTTGGGAAAATTTTGCTTGAAGGAGTCGAGGAACTTCTTCACCTCGGGCGAGCCGGCCTCGAATTCGATGCCGGCGTAGATGTCCTCGGTGTTCTCGCGAAAAATGACCATGTCCACCTTTTCCGGCGACACCACCGGGGAGGGCACGCCCTTGAACCAGCGCACGGGCCGCAAGCAGACATACAGATCGAGAAGCTGTCGCAGGGCGACGTTGAGCGAGCGGATCCCGCCGCCCACCGGTGTCGTGAGCGGACCCTTGATGGACACCAGATAGTCGCGGCAGGCCTGCACGGTCTCATCGGGCAGCCAGTTGTTGTATGCCTTGTTGGCCTTCTCGCCGGCGAACACTTCCATCCAGCGGATCTTGCGCGCGGGGCCGTAGGCCTTGTTCACCGCCGCGTCGAACACACGCACGCTCGCGCGCCAGATGTCCGGACCCGTGCCGTCGCCTTCGATGAACGGAACGATGGGCTGATCCGGCACGCGCAGCTTGCCGTTGGCGATGGTGATTTTCTCACCCCCGGCGGGGACTTGCAGCGTCATCGGCCTCGAATCGGACATGCGGATTGGCTCCTCTAAAAACAGCCGCAATGCTAGCATGCGCGCCCGGAGAGCCGCATTGCATACACTCAAGTCGATTCCCGCCCGCGATGGCTTTCGCATGCCCGCGGAGTTCGAGCCCCATGCCGGTTGCTGGATGCTCTGGCCCGAGCGGCCCGACAACTGGCGCGAGGGCGCGAAGCCCGCGCAGGCGGTCTTCGCCGCCGTCGCACAGGCGATCGCCCAAGGCGAGCCGGTGACGGTGGGCGTCTCGGCGGCGCAATTTCAAAACGCCCGTGCGCGGCTGCCCGCGCGCGTGCGGCTCCTCGAATTGAGCAGCAACGATGCCTGGATGCGCGATTGCGGCCCGACATTCCTCGTCGATGCAAAGGGGCGCCGGCGTGGCGTCGACTGGACGTTCAACGCCTGGGGCGGTCTCTCCGGCGGTCTGTACTTTCCGTGGGACCGCGACGATGAGGTGGCGCACAAAGTGCTCGAGATCGAGAGCGCCGATCGATACCGCACCTCCTTCGTGCTCGAAGGCGGCGCGATCCACGTCGATGGTCAGGGCACTTGCCTCACCACCGAGGAGTGTCTGCTCAACCCGAACCGCAACCCCGGATGCTCGCGCAAGGACATCGAGGACACGCTGCGCCGCTACCTCGGCGTGAGCACGGTGATTTGGCTCGGGCGGGGGGTGTACGGCGATGAGACCGGCGGGCACATCGACGAGCTGGCGTGCTTCACCGCACCCACCCACGTGGCCTTGACCTGGACGGAGGATCGCAAGGATCCGCAATACGAGATCTCCCGGGATGCGTGGGAGCGCCTGCGTCATGCGCGCGATGCGCGCGGCCGGCGTCTCACCGTCCACAAGATTCATCAGCCGGGGCCTCTGTTCATGACGGCGCAGGAGGCGGCCGGCGTCGATGTGCGCGCGGGAACCCATCCGAGGCGGGCCGGGGACCGGCTGCCCGCTTCGTACATCAATTTCTACATCGCCAACCGCTGCGTCGTGATGCCGCTCTACGACAAGCGGCGGGATGCCGCGGCCGCCCGTGCGATCGGACGCCTCTTCCCAACCCGCAAAGTGGTCGGGATTGCGACCCGCGAGGTGCTGCTCGGCGGCGGCAACATTCACTGCATCACGCAGCAGGTTCCGCGTGCGGCGCGGCCTTGAGTTCCGCGCCTGACGGAACTTTGCTCAAGCACGAGCCCTCGAAAGCCTTTATCCTACGCACCCTCTCATAACACCGACTGGACCTCTCGTGCATTCAGGATTGAGACATACCCTCGCCAAGGCCGCGAGCGCGCTTATCTGTCTGGCTGCCATTCTCGGCGCCGGCTGCCACGGCACCCCCAATACCAGCGGGTATGGCATCGCCTGGATCAGTCTTACGGACGAGCCCGGCGACTATGCCGCGTACATCATCACCGTCGACTCCATTACCCTCGAGCGCAACGATGGAGTGGTGATCACGGCGGTGGCCACCCCCGAGGTGGTCGATTTCACCCAGGTCCACAATATCGCCGAGCTGTGGAGCTCCGGTGCCATTCCGACCGGCACCTACGTCTCCGCGACGATCACCCTCGACTATACGAACGCGTTCATCGCGGTCGTCAAGAACGGCGAGTCGGTCGAGGCCACGCCGCTCGACTACACGACGCGCACGACGCCCAACACCTATGCGGTGACGGTGAACTTCGATCCGCAGAACGAGCCGAGCATCACGCCGACCTTCGCCTCGACGAGCGCCACGTTGCTCTCCATCGACTTCGATCTCGCGGCATCGGGCGAGGTGGATCTCTCGACGACGGTTCCGACGGTGTTCGTGCGTCCGTATCTGACCATCGGTCATCTGCCCGACAACGACCGGCTGATCCGCGTCCGCGGACCGCTCGCCAATTCGAGCACCGACGTGAGCACCTATACGGTGTACATCCGCCCGTTCTACGACGAGGCGAACAACCTGGGTCAAGTGACGCTCTTCAGCCAACCGTCCACGGTCTACACGCTCAACGGGCATGCGTACCTCGGCAGCGCAGGTCTCGCCGCCCTCTCGGTGCTGTCGGCGGGATCGACCATGACGGCCGGCTTCACCACGTTCCAACCCGACTACAATCCGTTGAACGGTGCCTATGCCGGGCGGTTCAATCTGCAGTACGTCGTTGCCGGCAGCACGCTCGAGGACAACTACACCGAGGGCCTCAGCGGCGATGTGATCGCGCGCAAGGGCGATATCCTGACGCTGCGCGGCTCGACATTGTTCGTGAACACCGATGACACGTTCTGTTACAACGTGACCGACACCGAGGTCGTCCTCGGTCCCGACACCCTCGTGACGGCGGACGATAACGCGTTGCTCACCAATTTGACCCCGAGCTCGATCGCCGTCGGTGATCACATCACCGCCCGCGGAATCATCAATACCGGCTTCTGCGCCGGCAGCGTCATCCTCGACTCCACCGGCACCACGAGCACCAATACCGGATCGGTGCGCCTGCAGGCGAGCGAGGTGTACGGGACGCTCGAATCTTCGGCGTCCGGAAGTCTGGTGATGGACGTGAGCACCATCAACCTTTGGCCGTACTATGCCTATGATTTTACCGGCAACGGCGCGGCGCCTCCCTCGGCCGCGGCGTTTGCGGTCGACACGAATGGACTATCGCTGCCGGCGGGCACCGCAGTGGGTGATCCGGTCTTCGCGTACGGCTATGCAACGCCGTTCGGAACCGCGCCGCCCGATTTTCTGGCGTTTGCACTCAACAACGAGACGTCCGTCCAGGTGGCGGGCGGACCGCTGGGGGGCGGCGGCCCCACGGCCCCCGGTGTCGGGGCTTGCGGCAGCGGAAGCCAGGTGTGCAATCCAGCGGTCATGCAGGTCATTTGGAGCGCGCCGCCCGGCAGCGAAAAGCCGTTCACGGATATCTCCGGGTTGGGATTCACCATCGACCTGACGAGTCCCGAGCTCGCGACGGCCGTCATCCGCATTGGACAGGAGAGCATCGACATGAAGTCGCTGCCCGCGAGCCCGCGCGTCGTTCCGACGAGCTTGGCGGTGACGCAATCGTTCGCGCCCCGCTACTCCTGGGGCAATCCCTTTACCTCGACCGTCACGGAGACCGTCACCACCGCGACCACGGCCCTCGACATCTCGGCCAACTTCGATATCTTCGCCGAGAGGGTCGACGGCTCGTTGAATGCCGAGAATCCGGCCAAGCAGCTGGTGGCCCGCGGCATCTACGACCGCGCGACCAACACCTTTACCGCCACCTCGATCGACTTCGTGCTCTAAACTAGTCCCCCATCATGGGGATTCGCCGTTCACGGCAGGGAAGGGCGGCCGCGCTGCTTGCGAGCGGGGTGATCGCCGCCATCCTCGCCCAGGCCGCCTTGGGGCACGCACCCGCACCCGCACCGGGCACCGTCGCGGCACCGAGCGCGCTCCCACCCGGTCGCCCCCGCGTCTGTCTCGTGTTGTCCGGCGGCGGCGCCCGCGGCATGGCGCATATCGGGGTGCTCCGGGTCATCGAGGAGTTGAAGGTGCCCATCGACTGCATCGCCGGCACGAGCATGGGCGCGGTGGTGGGGGGGCTGTATGCGAGCGGACTGAGCGCCGCCCAGATCGAATCGACCATGCGCTCGGTGAACTGGCAGGAGGCCTTTCGGGATGCCCCGCCGCGTCGCGATCTAAATTTTCGGCGCAAGCAGGACGACCGGAATTTTCTGGTGCGTCTGCCGCTTGGCCTGAAGCACTACCACATTCTGCTGCCGAAGGGATTCATCCAGGGCCAGACGCTCCAGGAGACGCTTCGCCAGCTCACGCTGCCGTTCAGCAATACGACGGACTTCGACCAGCTGCCCACCCCCTTCAGGGCCGTCGCGACCGATCTCGTCACGGGCGATGCCGTGCTGCTGGAGAAGGGCGATCTGTCGATCGCGATGCGCGCGAGCATCTCCGCGCCCGGCGTGTTCGCTCCGGTCGATTACCAGGGACGGCTTCTGGTCGACGGTGGCATCGCGGAGAATCTTCCCATCGATGTGGCGCGCTCGATGCACCCCGACATCCTCATCGTGTCGGATGTGAGTTTCCCGCTGCAGACGCGAGATCGGCTCGACACGGCGCTCTCCATCTCCAATCAGATGCTCGCCATTCTGGTGCGCAAGAACGCGGATCGTCAGAAAGCGACCCTCGGCCCGAACGACATTCTCATCGAGCCCTCGCTCGGTACCTCGCCGCCGACGGATTTCACGATCGGCGCAAGCATGATCCTCCAGGGAGAGGCGGCGGCGCGCGGCGCCGAGTCGCGGCTAACCGCGCTCAAGGTGAGCGATGCCGCCTATCAAGCCTACATGGCGCGGCGCGAGATCCGGCAGCCTGGATTGCCCCTGATCAAATTCGTCCGCGTGGATCCCGAGTCGCGGCGCTACGAGAAGACCATCCTCGCCGAGATGCAGCCCCTGGTCGGCAAGCCGCTCGATCTCGACGCCGTCGGTACCCGGATCACGGATCTTTACGGGCTCGGCTATTTCGAGACCCTGGATTACACCGTGGTCGCTCAGGGCGAGGGTCCCGACGAGGAATACGGTATCGAGGTGCGCGCGCGCCGCAAGTCGTGGGGCCCGAATTACGTACGTTTCGGATTGGACCTCGAGTCGAACTTTCAGGGCAGCAATCAATACAACGTGGCGGCGGAGTTCCTCATGACCGAAATCGACGATCTCGAAGCCGAGCTGCAGACGAACGTGCAGGTCGGCAGCGACTCGTTGATCAAGAGCGAGTTCTACCAGCCGCTCGATGCCTTGGCGAAGTGGTTCGTGGCCCCCGCCGTCCGGCTCGAGTCTCGCGATCTGCCGATCTACGCGGACAACTCACGCATCGCTGACTTTCGCGATCGAGAAGTCGAGGGCGACCTCGACGTCGGGCGCAACCTCGGCAATTGGGGCGAAATTCGCGTCGGCGTGCACCGGATCAACGGCTTGACCTACGACTATTTCGGCAATCCCGATCTCGTTCAGCCGCAATACAACAACGGCGAGTATTTCTTCAAGTTCAGCTACGACCAGCTCGACAACGTGCACTTTCCGCGCGCCGGTCAGACGTTCGACATCCAGTGGGACGCCAACCGCACCAACCTCGGCGCGGATACGGCCTTCGACCGGGTATCGATGGATTGGCTGGCGGCGCTCTCGCGAGGCCGAAACACGCTCCTGCTGTGGACGTCGGCGGGCGCGACCCTCGACGGCCGGCTCAAGCCGTCGGATGTGCAGGATTTCTATTCGCTCGGCGGATTCCTCAACCTCTCCGGACTCGCACCCCAATCCTTGCTCGGGCCCAATTTCGCAATCGCCCGCGCCATCTACTTTCGCAAGATCAGCCGGGGCGGAGAAGGATTTCTCGAGTTTCCGGTCTACGTCGGCGCATCGCTCGAGATCGGCAACACCTGGCAGCAGCGCAGCGATATCAGCTACGCATCCGCGCACAAGGATGCCTCGGTGTTCGTCGCGTTCGATACCTTCCTCGGCCCCGTCTATCTCGGATCCGGGTACGATCAGTCGGGCAACGCCGGGTATTATCTTTTCCTGGGCCGGAGCTTTTGACCGGCCGCCGAAGCGGGGGCCGACCAATCGGCGGGCCGCCGCGCGCGCTCTACAGCCCGCGGCTCTCGGCGAGCTTCTCGACCTTCTCGAATACCAGCGCCGGCTGATCGCCGATGCGCGAGTACTCGTGCTTGCGCGACATCTCCTCGAGCACGCGGTCGCGCTCCTGCGCGGTGAAGAACCAATGGGTCTTCTGCCAATCCGTGCCGAGGAGCTTCGCGAACGGATCGCCGCGCTTCAGGCGCACGCGAATACCGTAGGGCTGCGGCAGCACCGGGACGGCGCGCGACATGTTCTGCAAGCTGGCGATTCCCATACGTGCGCGAAAGATAGCCGAATCGCCTCATCGCCGCCAGCTGATTCATCCCAGACTCGCGTGCTAGACTCCGCCGCCTTCCAAAGAGGTAATTGATGGCATCGTCTTACACAGCCTCCGATATCGAGGTGCTGAGCGGCTTGGATCCGGTTCGCCGGCGGCCGGGCATGTACACCGACACGACGCGTCCCAATCATCTGGCGCATGAGGTCATCGATAACAGCGTCGATGAGGCGCTTGCCGGCTACTGCGATTCGATCGCCGTCACCCTGTTCAAGGACGGCTCGTGCCAGGTGGAGGACAACGGCCGCGGCATGCCGGTCGACATCCACCCCAAGGAGAGGATCAGCGGCGTCGAGCTCATCCTCACGCGCCTGCATGCGGGCGGCAAGTTCAACGACAAAACTTACCAACATTCGGGCGGCCTGCACGGCGTCGGCGTGTCGGTGGTCAATGCGCTCTCGAAGAACCTCGAGTGCTGGGTACGGCGCGGCGGCAAGGAATACAACCTGAGCTTCGCCAACGGGAAACCGACGTCCAAGCTCGAGGTCGTGGGCGATGTGGCGAAGTCGAAGACCGGCACGACCATCCGTTTCTGGCCCGATCCGAAGTATTTCGATACCGACAAGTTCGCGGTGGCGAGCTTGAAGCAGGTGTTGCGCGCCAAAGCGGTGCTCTGCCCGAATCTCAAGATGTCGCTCACCAACGAGATCACCGGCGAGCGGGACGAGTGGGTCTATACCGGCGGCTTGCACGAGTATCTGGCCGAACAACTCGGCAAAGGACAGTGGCTGCCCGCGGAGACGTTCTACGACAAACGGGACATCGAGGGCGGCAATATCGATTGGGCGTTTGCGTGGGTGCTCGAGTCGAGTCAGCGCGTCGCGGAAAGCTACGTCAATCTGATTCCGACGACCGAAGGCGGAACGCATGTGAACGGTCTGCGGGTGGGCACCGCGGATGCGGTGCGCGAGTTCTGCGAGTTCCGCAATCTCGTCCCGCGCGGGATCAAGCTCACGCCCGAGGACGTCTGGGACGGCGTGAGCTTCGTGCTGTCCATGAAGATGCGCGAGCCTCAATTCGCCGGCCAGACCAAGGAGAAGCTTTCCTCGCGCGAAGCCGCGGGCATCGTGCAGGGCGTCATCAAGGACGCGTTCGCGCTCTGGCTCAATCAGCATTCCGATCAGGGAGAGAAGATCGCCATGCTGGCGATCGCCAAGGCCCAGCAGCGCGTCAAGGAGAGTCAGAAGGTCGAGCGCAAGCGCACCGGCTCCGGGCCGACTCTGCCGGGCAAACTCGCCGACTGCGTGAACCAGGATCCCGAGCGTGCGGAGCTCTTCCTGGTGGAGGGCGACTCGGCCGGAGGATCCGCGAAGCAGGCGCGCGACCGCGTGTTTCAGGCGATCATGCCGCTTCGCGGCAAGATTCTGAACACCTGGGAGTCCGATTCGAGCGAGGTGCTGCAGTCTCAGGAAGTGCACAACATCAGCATCGCCATCGGCGTGGATCCGTCGGCGACCGACCTCTCGAGCCTGCGGTATCACAAGATCTGCATCCTCGCAGACGCCGACAGCGACGGGCAGCACATCGCGACCCTGCTGTGCGCGCTGTTCCTGCGCCATTACCGGCCGCTCGTCGCCGCCGGCCATGTGTATGTCTGCATGCCGCCGCTGTTTCGCATCGACGCGGGCAAGGAAGTCGTTTACGCGCTCGATGAGCGCGAGCGGGAGCGCGAGCTCGCGCGCATCGCCCAAGCCAACTCGCGCATCAAGGCGGTTGTCACCCGCTTCAAGGGCCTCGGCGAGATGAGCGCGACCCAGCTGCGAGAGACCACCATGGCGCCGCAGACGCGCCGTCTGGTGCAGCTCACGATCGATGCGAAGGACAACCCCGATCAGCTGCTCGACATGCTGCTCGCGAAGAAGCGCGCGGCCGACCGCCGCGAATGGCTCGAGAGCAAGGGCAATCTGGCGCGCATCTAGCGCGCGACCCGCATCGCCATGAAAGATCAACAGCTCAATTTCGAAGGCATAGAGCGCGAGCCGCTCAAGTCCTTTGCCGAGCGCGCCTACCTCGACTACTCGATGTACGTGATCCTGGATCGCGCGCTTCCGAGTCTCGGCGACGGGTTGAAGCCCGTGCAGCGGCGCATCATTTACGCCATGAGCGAGCTCGGGCTCGCGGCCGGCGCCAAGCACAAGAAGTCCGCGCGCACCGTCGGCGACGTCATCGGCAAGTTCCATCCCCACGGGGACTCCGCCTGTTACGAGGCCATGGTGCACATGGCGCAGGATTTCTCCTATCGCTACCCGATCGTCGACGGGCAGGGCAACTGGGGATCGACCGACGATCCCAAATCCTTCGCCGCGATGCGCTATACCGAGTCGCGGCTCACCCGCTACGCGGATCTGCTGCTCGACGAGCTCGATTCGGCCACGGTCGACTGGGTGCTGAACTTCGACGGCTCGCTCGAGGAGCCGACGCTGTTGCCGGCGCGCGTCCCGAATCTCCTCCTCAACGGCGGGTCGGGTATCGCGGTGGGCATGGCGACCGACATTCCGCCGCACAATCTGCGCGAGGTGGTGAATGCGTGCATCGCGCTGCTCGATGACCCGGAGCTCACGACGCGCAAGATCATGGCGCACATCAAGGGCCCGGATCTTCCGACGGGCGGGGAAATCGTCTCGCCCCGGGCCGACCTCGTGCAGATGTACGAGACCGGCAACGGCAGCTTCAAGGCGCGCGCCACGTACGAGATCGAGGACGGGGAAATCGTCATCGACGCGCTGCCGTTCCAGGTGTCCGGCTCCAAGGTGCTCGAGCAGATCGAGGCCCTGAGGCAGCAGAAGAAGCTGCCGATGGTCGACTTCACGCGCGATGAGTCGGATCACGAGAATCCCACGCGCCTGGTGATCGTGCCGAAATCGAGCCGCGTCGACGTGGTCGAGCTCATGAACCATCTCTTTGCGACCACCGATCTCGAGCGCAACTACCGCGTGAACATCAACGTGATCGGCCTCGATGGCCGGCCGCGGGTCATGGGTTTGAAGCCGCTCCTCCTCGAGTGGCTCGAGTTCCGCAAGGCGACCGTGACGCGCCGCCTCAAGCACCGTCACGACAAGGTGAGCGCGCGGCTGCACATCCTCGAGGGCCTGCTGATCGCCTACCTCAACTTGGACGAGGTGATCCGTATCGTGCGCCGCGAGGATGAGCCGAAGCCCGTGCTGATCAAGCGGTTCAAGCTCTCGGACGAGCAAGCCGAGGCAATTCTCGAGACCAAACTGCGGAATCTCGCGAAACTCGAGGAAATGAAGATCCGCGAGGAGCAAAAGAAGCTCGCCGACGAGCGCGACGAGATCGACCGGATCTTGAAGAGCAAGGCGCGGTTGACCAAGCTCGTGCGCGAGGAGCTTCTGCAGGACGCCGAAGAGTACGGCGATGCGCGGCGCACCAAGCTCGTCGAGCGTGAAGCCGCGCAAGCGATCTCGGAGGTGGACCTGCTCTCGAGCGAGCCCACCACGGTGGTGCTGTCGCGCCTCGGCTGGGTGCGGGCGGCGAAGGGGCACGACATCGACGCACGCGGCCTTCAGTACAAGAGCGGCGATGAGTTCCAGGCGGCTGCGCGGGGCCGGAACCTTCAGCAGGCGGTGTTCATCGATTCGACCGGCCGTGCGTACAGTCTCGATGCGCACCAGCTGCCGGCGGCGCGCGGCCACGGCGAGCCTCTGTCGGGAACCGTGGATCCCCCCGACGGAGCCACCTTCGCGGCCGTCCTGATCGGGGAGCCCGACGATACGTGGCTGCTCGCGAGCGATGCGGGCTACGGCTTCAAGGTGCGGCTGAAAGAGCTCTACGCGCGCAACAAGAAGGGTAAGTCGGTGCTCAAAGTCCCGGAGAATGCCCTCGTGCTGCCCGCGCAACCCATCGCGAACGAGGCCTCGTTCGCGGTGCTGGTCAACAACGACGGCGAAGTGCTCGCCCTCGCGGTGGCCGCGATCGAGGAGATGACCGCCGGCAAGGGGCAGAATCTGTACGGCATCCCCGGCAAGAAGTCCGCGGACCGCGACGAGTATGTGACGGCCATGGCGGTGGTGGCGCCGGGCGAGATTCTCACCGTCTACAGCGGCGGCAGCTCACCGATGAGGCTCAAATACGAGGAGCTGCGCCAGTTCCAGGACAAGAAGGGCCAGCGCCGGCAGCGTTTCTCGAGAGCCTACAAGCAGGTGGACCGTCTGGAAGTCTCGCCGGCCTCGGGGTGAGTCGCGGCGCGCGCCCGGGATCGGCGCTAGCGCTCGCTCGACATGGTCACATCCTCCGGGGCATTGACGAAGTAGCCCTGGATGAACTCGATGCCGAGCTGCCACAGCACCGCCATGGTATTCGCGTCCTCGACGCGCTCGGCGACGGTCTCGACACCCCTGCGCTTGGCGGCCTCCACGAGCCCCTTCACCCGCTGCTGCTGCAGCTGATTGGTCGAAAGACCCTGCATGAGCGAGCCGTCCACCTTGATGAAGTTCATGCCGATGGTTCCCAGCAATTTCAGCGGATCGCGCCCCACGCCGAAATGCTCGAGCGCGAAGCGAAAGCCGAGCTTGCGCAGACTCTCCGAGATGTCGGTGGTCTGGCGCATGTATTGAGTCGCGATTTCCTCGGTGACCTGGAAGCACAGCCGCTTGGGCTCGATTTTCAATGACCGCAGTTGAGTCTCGAGCCAGCTCACGACGCTCTTGTCGAGAATGGTGTCCTTCGACAGGCGCACGAAGATGCACGAGGCCTTGCGATTCGCCGCGAAGGACATGGAGGCGCCGATCACCCAGCGATCGATGTTCTTCAAGAGGTCGTTGCGCTCGGCCGCCGCGATGAACTCCGCCGGCAGCACCTCGCCGCCCTGCTCGTCGAGCATGCGCACCAGCACATCGAACATGCCCTTATCCTCGCCGAGCAGGCTCGCGATCGGCTGCTGGACCAGCCGGAAGCGATTCTCCATCAGGGCGCTCTTGATGTGCTTCACCCAGATCTTGTCGTAGGCCTGCACGCGCGTGTCCGTGTCGGCCTTGTCGACGGCGTACATCTGATTGCCGCCGAGCTCGCGCCCGCGCCGCGCCGCGCTGACTGCATCGGTGATGGCGGCACCGACGTCCGGACTCGACGCCGGCAAAAGTCCGAGTCCCACGGTGACCGTGACCGCCAGATTCTTCTCGTCGAAGGTGAAGGTATGATCGCCGATCCGCGCGACCACGTTCTCCGCCCAGGTCTCGACGTCGCGTGCCGTACCGCGCTCGAGCAGAATCAGGAATCCGTTGCCCCCGAAGCGTCCGCACAGATCGTTGTTCGCGAGCTGCACCCGCATCACTTCGGCGAGCTGGCCCATGAAGTCCTCGCTCGCGAGCACGCCGATCGCGTTCTGGATCTCGGCGAACCGGTCGGGCTTGATGTAGGCGAACTGGCGCACGCCGCCCTTCGTCGGGTTGGCGCAACGCTCGGAGATGGCGGCGAGCAGATAGCGCTGCTGCAGGAAGCCGGTCGAGGCATCGTTCTTCACCGCGTGGGCGAGCTGCAGCTCGAGATCGTGATCGGGACTCTTGTTGTTCGCCGGAATGCTGATGCGCGTCGCCGGCTCGTTCTCGTAGTTGGCTCTTGCGAGGGTGAGCGTGAGCGGTACGCTCGATCCGTCCGACAGCAGCGCCTGGACCTTCAGCCCGTGGTCCGTCCACTTGCCCTGCAGGCAAGCGACCAGCGCACCCTTGAGGGCGGGATGCGTCTCGGGCTCGAACAGATCCATGAGCGGCGTGCCGGTGAGTGCGTCATCGCCCGAATAGCCGAACAGCTCGAGCCATGCCTTGTTCGCATCGACGATGATGCCTTCCTGCACGTGCGTGATGGCGTCCGCCGACCCCTCGAGGAACCGCTGCAGCTGCTCGCGATACTCGCGCGCCGACGACAGGGTGGTCGACAGCGCGCGCTCCAAGCGGTGCGCACGCAGCTCCCGGCTCACCACGAACTGCAGCCGGCTGCGGTTGGCGAGCGTGACCACGTCCTGAGCGCCCATTCGCATTGCATCGGCGATCGCCGCCTCGTCGACGTGCTCGCGCACGATGACCACGGGCATCTCGGGAGCGGTCTGCTGCTTGATCTTGGCGAGCGAGCTCATGTCGAGGCCGAGCTCGTCGATGAAGGCAATGAGCAGTTCCGGATTGAGCTGCGTGATGGCGTCGGAGAGATCGCGGGCATCCGGCAGCCACGTGCAGTGCACTGGATGGCCGGCTTTGCGCAGCGTACTGTTGATCGCCTCGACGTGATCTTGCGACCGCGTCATCACGATCATCGGAACCGCACCCTGTTCGCTCACGCTTCAAATCCCTCGAGAAATGGCTGCAGAGTGTAGCATTGCGGGCCCGCAACATAATGGGACCGGCGTCTAGCCCCGATGCACGCGCAGCGGCATGACCGCGTGGATCGGCGAGCGCGCAATTGGCGTCGGATGGGGGTTCTCGCTATGATACGCGCCCCTCTATCCGAGGCCTTCGATGGCAAACTACAGCACGAATGAATTCAAATCGGGATTGAAGATCCTGATCGACGGCGATCCGTATACGATCGTCGAGAACGAGATGGTCAAGCCCGGCAAGGGCCAGGCATTCAACCGCGTCCGGGTGCGCAACCTCAAGACCGGGCGCACCATCGAGCGCACCTGGAAGTCGGGCGACACGGTCGAGGCCGCCGATGTGGTGGATTCGGACATGCAGTATCTGTATTCCGACGGCGATTTCTTCCATTTCATGGTGCCCGACACGTTCGAGCAGGTGACGGCCTCCAGGCAAGCGGTCGGTGAGGGCGCGCAGTGGCTCAAGGACGGCACGACCTGCATCGTGACGCTCTGGAACGGAGTGCCGCTCGTCGTCGTCCCGCCGGCTCACATGGAGCTCAAGGTGGTCGAGACGGACCCGGGCGTGCGCGGCGATACCGCCACCGGCGGCTCGAAACCGGCGAAGCTCGAGACGGGCGCGACCGTTCGCGTGCCGCTGTTCATCAATGAAGGCGAAACGATTCGCATCGACACCCGCAGCGGCGAGTACCTGTCCCGCGGTAAGGGCTAGGCGCCCCCGGCTAACCGCCCGCGCCTTCAGGCGTTCTCGATCGGGAACGCCATGACGTGCGAGAGCTGGGTTGCGCCGAGCGCGACTGCCGCCAGCCGATCGAACCCAAGCGCGACCCCGGCGCAATCGGGCATTCCCGCAACCATCGCAGCCAGAAGCCGCTCATCGAGCTGCGGCTCGTCCTGGCCGCGCGCATTCCGCGTCGCGAGATCCTTGAGGAAGCGCGCGCGCTGTTCGGCGGGATTCGCGAGCTCGTGAAAGCCGTTGGCGATCTCGATTCCGTCCAGATAGAGCTCGAATCGCGCCGCGACGGCCGGATTGCCCGGCTTCAGCCGCGCGAGCGAGGCCTGCGAGGCGGGATAGTCGCAGATGAAGCAGGGCGCGCCGCGTCCGAGATGCGGCCCGACGGTGAGTCCCATCAACAGATCGAGCTTGGCGTCGCGATCGAGCTCAGCCTCGCACGCTACCCCTAGGCGTTGCGCCGCGAGTTCGAGCTCGCGCTCGTCGGCGGTATGCGGATCCACCTTCGCGTACTGCCGCATCGCCTCGGCATAGGTGAGTCTCACGGCGCGCCCGACGGGCCGTTCGGGCGCGAGCAGCTCGCCGATCAACTCCTCGACCTCGGTCATCAGCGCCGCATCGTCGAAGCCGATCCGGTACCACTCGAGCATGGTGAATTCCGGGTTATGCCAGCGGCCTTGCTCGCCATCACGAAACACCTTGCACAGCTGATAGATGTCGCCGCTTCCCGCGGCCAGCAAGCGCTTCATGGCGAATTCGGGCGAGGTACTCAAGTACAGAGGCTGGGGCTGGCCGCGCACGCGGGTGACCAAGGAGTCGATCTGCGGATCACTCACGCCGGCCGCGCTCAGAATGGGGGTGTCGACCTCGAGCACGCCGCGCGCGGCGAAGAAGGCTCGCGCCCTGGCGAGCATTGCGGCGCGCCGACGCATCGCAGCAAGCGTCGCCGTGGGTCGCCAGCCGCGCGGCTCGGCTCGCCGACAGCAGGCCCAGACACTCGCCGAACCGCACGGGTGCGCCCGCCGCAAGCGATGCACCCCAGCGGGCGTGACCGGGCTCGAACAGGAGGATCACCGTCGATCCCATGTTGAAGCGCCCGAGCTCGGCCCCTTTCTCGAGGACGGTCTCGGGAGCGGGTATGCGCGTCACCACGCGCTTCGCGGCCGGGGTGATGTCCCCCGCCCACACGGTCGCCATGCTGCCCACATTCAAGGCGCCGACCAGCACCACGACAAACTGGCCGTACTCGCCCTCGAACCGGGCGAGCACGCGCTCGTTGCGTGCAAAGAGCCGCGGCACGCGTCGCGCGGTAGCCTCGTTCACGCTGAACAATCGCCCGGGCACATAGATCGTATCGAGGAGCCGTCCGCGCACCGGCATGTGGATGCGGTGATAGTTGAACGGCGCAAGATAGATCGTCGCGAACGAGCCGCCGGAGAAGCGCGCGGCCCAAGCCTGGCCGGCCAGCAGTTCGGTGAGCCGGTAGCTCCGCCCCTTGGCCTGCAGAAGCGAATCGCCATCGGCGTATCCGAATTCGCTCAAGCGCCCATCGACGGGACATGCGATCTCCATCGACCCGCGAGGCGATGGGCCGGCTGCTGGCCCGAAGCGCGCGCGTGAAGAACTCGTTGAAGCTCGCGTAACGGTAGGGGTCTGCCTCGGCCGCTTCGCTCATATCGACCGCGAAGAGTGCGAGAAATCCGCGAATCATGAGGTTCTTGAACCACGGCACGCGCACGCGGGTGGCGGTGAGGGTAAGGCGCGACAGGCCGTGTTGCGGCAGGACGTGCTGAAACCAGACGAACAGCCGTCCGCGCGTCGTCCCCGTCATCCGCGCGCGGCCACGATGCGATCGAAGTCCGCCTGCAATACGGCGGGCGTGAACGGTCCGGAGAGCACCGCGGTCAACTTGCCGGCGGGGTCGACCACGAAGATCTCGGCGGAGTGATCGACCGTGTAACCGCCGCCGGCGGGCGGCATGGAGGCTCACGAGCACGCCCAGCCGGTGTGCGAGGGCTTCGATGGTGGGCTGATCCGTGGCGGTCGCGCCGATGAATTCGGGATCGAAGTACGGCACGTACTTGGCGAGCTGCTGCGGCGTGTCGCGCTTCGCATCCACCGAGATGAACACGACTTGCGGCCGGGTCCGGGTGCCCGCAGCCCGCAGATTCTTCTCCATCGCCGCGAGCGTTACGAGCGTGGTCGGACAAAAATCGGGACAGTTCGTATAGCCGAAGAACATGAGCGACCAATGCCCGTCGAAATTGCGCGGACCGAAGGGCTGGCCTCGCTGGTCGATCAGGCTAAAATCCGGCAGCGGGACGCCCGGGTGCGAGATAGGTTCCCGCTGGCGAGCTGGACCTGGGAGGATGGCGTGCCGCCAAAAAAATGCGGCGCTCAGCCCGAGGAGCGCGGCGACGAACAGGAGGGCAACGGCCCAGGTTCTGGATTGAGGAGTCATGGGCCGATTATCCCACACGCCGCACGATGCAGCGGCTCCCGAGACGGTAGGCGCCGCCATCGAGCGGTGCGCGCGTGCGCTCGCGCGCGCGCGCGTGCATTTCGGCCACGGCACGGACAACGCGCGCGATGAGGCGGCGGAGATCGTGTTCTATGCCGCGAGGCTGCCGCACGAATTGGGCAGTGCCGTCTACGAAAAGGTCTTGAGCCCCGCTCGACGCGCGCGCATCGCTGCGCTGCTCGCGGAGCGCATCCGGCGGCGCGTGCCGCTCGCCTATCTCACGCACCGCGCCTTCTTCGCGGGACTCGAGCTCTACGTCGATACGCGGGTGCTCGTGCCGCGCTCGCCGATCGCCGAGCTGATCGCGCAACGTTTTGCACCATGGATCGAGGGTGGCCGCGTGCGCCGCGTCCTCGACATGGGGACGGGCTCCGGCGCCATCGCGGTCGCCTGCGCGGAGTTTTTTCCGCGCGCCCGGGTCGATGCCGTCGACATCTCCGCGGGCGCACTCGCCGTGTGCAGGCGCAACGTGCGCAGGCTCCGATTGGACAATCGCGTGCGCGTTCTGAGATCCGATTACTTCGCCGCATTGCCCCGCTGCCGGTACCATGTCATCGTGAGCAATCCGCCCTATGTCGGGCGCGCGGAAATGCGCGCTCTCCCGCGCGAGTACCGGCACGAGCCACGGATCGCGCTCGCCTCGGGAGCCGATGGCCTCGACTCGGTACGCGCCATTTTTTCGGCGGCGCCGCGATACCTGGCCGACGACGGCATCCTGGTCGTCGAGGTCGGCAATACGGAGGGGACGCTGAAGCGCGCGTTTCCACGGCTGCCTTTCGTCTGGCCGGACATTGCGATGGGCGGCGGTGGCGTCTTCATACTGAGGGCGGCCGACTTGAAGGAGCGATAACCGAGTGGCTGGAAATACGTTCGGGCGAGTGTTTACGGTGACCAGCTTCGGCGAGAGCCACGGGCCGGCGTTGGGATGTGTCATCGACGGCTGTCCGCCGGGGCTCGCGCTCACCGAGGCGGATCTGCAAAAAGATGTCGACCGCCGGCGTCCGGGGACCTCGCAGTTCACGACCCAGCGGCGCGAGAGCGACACGGTCCGGATCCTGGCGGGTGTGTTCGAGGGCAAGACCACGGGCACGCCGATCGGTCTCATGGTCGAGAACGAGGATCAGCGCTCGCGCGATTACGAGAAGATCAAGGACCGGTTCCGTCCGGGCCATGCCGATTACACATATCAGCAGAAGTATGGATTCCGCGATTACCGCGGCGGCGGCCGGTCCTCGGCGCGCGAGACGGTGATGCGTGTGGCGGCCGGGGCGGTCGCACGGAAGTACCTGCACGAGCGTCTCGGCGTGACGATTCAAGGCTATCTGGCGCAGATGGGGCCGCTGGTGCTCGAGCCGGTCGATCCGGCGAGCGTGCATGCGAACCCTTTCTTCTGTCCGGATCCCAGCCGCATCAAAGAGCTGGAGGATCTCGTGTGGCGCATGCGCGAGGCGGGCGATTCGATCGGCGCCCGGGTGACCGTCGTCGCCAAGGGCGTTCCGCCGGGCTTGGGCGAGCCCGTCTTCGAGCGTCTGGATGCGGACCTCGCGAGCGCCATGATGGGCATCAACGCCGTGAAAGGCGTCGAGATCGGCGATGGCTTCAAGGCGGTCGGCCAGCGTGGCTCGGAGCACCGCGACGAGCTCACCCCCGCCGGGTTCAAGACCAACCACGCCGGCGGCGTACTCGGCGGGATCTCCTCCGGGCAGGACATCGTGGTGAGCCTCGCGCTCAAACCGACCTCGAGCATCACCGTGCCCGGGGCGACCATCGACCTCGAGGGCAACCCGGTCGAGATCGCGACCACCGGGCGGCATGATCCGTGCGTCGGGTTTCGCGCAACGCCGATCGCGGAGGCGATGATGGCGCTCGTGCTGATGGATCATTACCTCAGATTCCGCGGGCAGTGCGCCGATGTGGCGCGCACGACGCCGGTGATCACCAAGGAGCCCCCATGACTCGCGCCGGCGCGTCCGCGCATAGCCGTCGTCGGCTCCTCGAGTCTCATCGGCGAGGCGGTGATTCAGGAGCTCAGGTCGCGCAAATTTCCGTACGCCGAGCTGCACGCGCTCGACGATGAGCGCAATCTCGGCCGGTCGGTGCGTGACGAGGAGGGCGCGCGCGACGATTTGAAGGCCGAGGATGTCGCGGCGTTCGACTTTTCGCGGGTCGACCTCGCGCTATTCTGCGGCCGCGCGGCGCTTGCCGAGCGCTATGCCGAGGCAGCCGCCCTGCAGGCCTGGGTGATCGACGGCTCGCCGGCGTTTCGGATTCGCGAGGATGTGCCGCTCGTGGCGGCCGACGTCAATCCGGGCGCGCTCGAGGGTATCGGCGCCACGGGGTTGATCGCGCTGCCGGGAAGCGCGAGCGTCGCACTCGCGACGGCGCTCGCGCCGCTCCATGCCCTCGCGGGCTTGAAGCGGGTCGAGGTCGTGACTTATCACGCCGTATCGGGCGGCGGTCGCGCCAGCCGTGGACGAGCTTGCGGGCGAGACGGTTGCGATGCTGAGCGGCAAGCCGCCCCGGGGGCGGGCCTTCGGCCGTCAGATCGCCTTCAACGTCATTCCCGCAAGTCGATCGCTTCGACGAGCAGGGGGTGTCGCGGGAGGAACGCCGGCTGTGGGAGGAAACGCGGCGCGTCCTCGGGCTGCCCGAGCTGCGCCATCAATGCCACCGCAGTGCGGGTGCCGGTGTTCTTCGGGCACAGTCTGGCGGTGCACGCGGCCTTCGAACGGCCGATTCCCGTGGATGCGGCGCTCGAGGTGCTGCAGCGCGGCAATGGCATCAGCGTCATCGAGAACACTTCAACCGCCGAATTTCCGACGCCCGCCACACTGGCGATGGCCCCGGATAGGGTATATCTAGGCCGCGTGCGCGCCGATGCGACCCGTGATCGGGCTCTAAATTTTTGGGTGGTTGCCGATAATGTTCGGAAATGTGCGGCACATAACGCAGTTTCAGCGGCCCAGATTTTGGTAAATAGTGCCCGGTAAGATATAGTTTCGCTTATGTCAAAGGCGGTTGAAGGCGAATGAGAATTCGGTTCCAAGCTCTTATTGGACAATGAAGTTTAGCCTCTCGCCTCGCAGTCTCTTGGGAGTAGAAATGTCAGTGACGATGCCGCGCATAATGCTGTTGGCGGGCTTGTTATCTCTGTCCTCATTGTGGTCGAACTCCTCGTGGGCATTGGGACTCGGCGAGATCCATCTGAACTCGGCCCTGAACGAGCCGATGAACGCGGAAATCGACATCATCGCCGCGACCCCGGAAGAGCTGACCGCGCTGCGGGCGACGCTGGCGCCGCGCGATGCGTTCGCCCGCTACGGCATCGATCGTCCGCCGTTCCTGGCGTCCCTGAGCTTCAAGGTCGGCAAGAGCAAAGACGGCCGCGACGTCCTGTTCGTGAAATCGGGCGAATCGATTCCCGAGCCGTTCGTGACGTTCCTCGTCGATGTGAACTGGGCGCGTGGTCACTTGATGCGCGAGTACACGGTCCTTCTCGATCCCCCGGTGTACACCCCCGGCGAGAACGCCAACGCTTCGGCGCCCGTGACGGCACCGAGCACGAGTGCGGCGGGCTGCCGCCGCCGGCAGCGCCGCGTTGCCCCCGGCTCCCTCGACCTCTTCTTCCGCCGCGAATTCTCGCCGCGAACATCGAATCCGCGCCGCCCGTAGCGGCGACCCCGCCGACTTCGACGCGTAAATCCCGCTCCCGCCGCTCCGCGAGCTCGAGCACCGGCAGCGCGGCGTCCGGTGCATCGGCGCCCAGTGCCACGGCGCCGGCTGCGGCCGAATCGGCCGCTCCCGCGGCCGCCGGAACCTCGACCGAGGCGTCCGCCGAGGGCGGCGCGCTGCCCGCGACGGTGACCGTGAGCAAGGGCGATACGCTCACCAAAATTGCGCACAGCCTGCGCGCCGAGACGCGAGCGAACATCGATCAGACCATGATCGCCCTGTATCGCGCGAATCCCAGCGCGTTCGGCGGCAACATCAACGTCTTGCGCCAGGGGGCGGTGCTGCGGGTTCCCGGCGCCGACGATATCGCCGCGCTCAATCAGAAAGAGGCGATGGGCGAAGTACACCGCCAAATGGACGCCTGGCGATCGACCGCGGGCGAGTCCGCGGGGCATTTGCGCCTCGTGACCCCGAGCGCCGGTGGCAACGGGTCCGCGGCCTCGCCTCCCGCGGCCAATGGCGCCGCCGCCGGCGGCGACACCCAAGCGCTGCGCGATCGCGTCAAGGATCTCGAGGGTCAACTCGCCGAGTCGAAGCGGCTGATCGACATACGCAACGCGCAGCTTGCCGAGCTGCAGCACAAGCTCGGCACGCCGGCGGGTAAGAACCCGCCGCCCGTGATCGCGCCTTTGCCGCCGCCCGCGCCTCCCCAGGCCACAGCGCAGACGCCGCCGGTCACCACGGCGCCGCCGCCGCAGCCCGAGGCTCAAACCCCGCCCACCGAGGCAACTCCGCCACCCCCGCCGCCGAAGCCGGTGGTGAAGAAGCCGGTCGCCACGCCGGCTGCATCGGGCTCGTGGCTCGACTGGGTCCAGGACAACTGGCAGCTGCCGCTCGCGGTCATTCTTGCCATCGTCGCGGCGCTCGTTTTTGTGGCCTATCGCAAGCGCAAAGCCAACTCGTCCGGCTCGATGAACGATTTGGGCTCGGTGCTCGATGAGACCCATGTTTCGGACATGAACGAATCGGCTGCGCGCCTCTCGGCGATGCGCAACCGCCCCAGCGACTCGATCGTGGTCGAGGAGACGGGGCAGCACCCCACGCCCGACTTCACTTCCGAGACCGGACGCTTCGGCGATACGGGCGAGCTGCGCACCTCCTCGCCCGAGGACACGATGTCGACCGAGAGCGCCGTCAATCTCGACCAGGGCGATCCTCTGGCCGAGGCCGATTTCCACATGGCCTACGGTCTATACGATCAGGCGGCGGATCTCGTGCGCATCGCCCTCGAGCGCGAGCCCGATCGCCGCGACCTGCGCATGAAGCTCCTCGAGATCTACTTCGTGTGGGGCAACAAGGACGCTTTCCTGCAGACCGCGAAGGAGCTTGCGCAGACTCGCGACCAGGCTCCGGCCGGCGAGTGGGAAAAGGTCGTCATCATGGGCAAGCAGATTTGCCCGGGCGAGGCGCTATTCGCCACGACCGCCGGCAGCGGCCGCGGCGCCGGTGCGCTGGTCGACCTCAACCTCGAAGGCGGCGAGAATCGCGTCGATATCGATCTGTTCGGCGAGCCCGAGGGCGAGCGCAGCAGCCTCGACGGGGGGCAGGCCAAGGTCAACGAGGACACCGCCAGCACCAACGAGTCACCGCAACTCGGCGCCTCGCGTTCGGACCTCGATTTCACGCTCGACACACCGGAGCGCGGGTCGGATCAACCCCGCGAGGAGCCCACCGTCGAAGCGGAGGTCATGAATTTCGCCGACGCGCCGACCACCGAGTCGCCCGTCCTCAAAACGACTGAAATGCGCAAGCCGAGCGTACCCCCGAAGCGCGCCGACGAGACCGCCGAAGTCCCGATCGATGACCTCGGGCTGCACCTCGATCATCTCGAGGAGAGCGCCGCACCCACGTCCGACCATATCTCGCCGCTCGAGGAGACCGATCATCCGGCCGATGCGCCGACCATGGTCGCCGGCCTCGATGAGCGCTCACGGCGCATGATGGAAGAGGCGGCCCGGAATGCGCAGGATCGCGACCTGACCGAGCTCGAGCGGGAGCTCGAGGCCTCGTTCATTGCCGATCTCGATACGCCGCACGAGGAGATCAAGACGGCCGTGCTGCCGCCCGAATCCGCACCCACGGTGCTGATGCCGCGCGAGAACGCGCAAGTCGCGGCCACCCAGCGCGTCAGGCCGACGGCCGAGTTCTCCGATATCCGCGATCCCGACAAGGTCGACATCGACTCGACCTCGAAGCTGCGGGGCATCAATGCCGACAGCATCGATCTCGACCTCGACCGACTCGCGACGGCGCTCGGGAGCGGCGACACGGTCGAGCAGCCGCGTGCCGCGGAGGAAGTGTTCTCGCACGAGGTGTTCGAGGGGAGCCAGCGCAACCGTCGCGTCGATCTCGACGTCGGCGAGGCGATGAACGGCAGCGAGCATCCCACCAACAAGTTTCAGGCCTCGACCAACAAGCTCAAGTCCATCGATCTGCCGATCGTCGAGCTCGAGCCGGTGACCATGAGCGAGGTGGGCACCAAGCTCGATCTGGCGCGCGCCTACATGGATATGGGCGATCCCGAAGGGGCTCGCAGCATTCTGGAAGAGGTCGTGCAGGAAGGCTCTGCCAGCCAGAAACAGGAAGCCTCGCGCCTGATCGAATCGCTGCCCGGCTAGGAGCATCCTTGCGCATCGCGGCGCTGCTCGAGTACGACGGCAGCGACTATGCCGGCTGGCAGTCCCAGGCGCATTCGAAATCGCTGCAGGATCCGGTCGAGGCGGCTCTCGGCTTCGTCGCGGGCGCACCGCTCGCCGTGGTGTGCGCGGGCCGGACCGATGCGGGCGTGCACGCCGTCGGTCAAGTCATCCATTTCGATACGGACGCCAGCCGCACGCCGCGCGCGTGGGTGCTCGGCGCCAACACCCGGCTGCCGCCGGACATCGCCCTGCAATGGGCCGGAGAGGTGGCCGCGGATTTTCACGCACGCCATACGGCGATTCGGCGGATTTACCGCTATTACATCTTGAACTCGAGCGCGAGGTCGGCGCTGCGCCGTCTGCGGGCTGCCTGGATCCATAAACCGCTCGATGTCGACGGCATGCGCGTGGCGGCGCAGGCGCTCTTGGGCGAGCACGACTTTTCGGCGTTCCGCTCGATCGAATGCCAATCGAAATCGAGCATGCGGCGCGTCGAGCGCATCAGCATCGAGCCGGATCGCGAGGGGCTGTGCATCGAGATCTCGGCGAATGCCTATCTGCACCACATGGTACGCAACATCGTCGGGACGCTGCTCGAGGTGCAGAGCGAGAGCGACCCGGCGGGCGCGATGCGGCGCGTCCTCGCGAGCCGCGACCGGCGCCTCGCCGGTGCGACCGCACCCGCGGCGGGGCTCTATCTATGGCGCGTGGAATACCCCGCAGCCCACGCCATTCCTGCGCCTTCCGAGCGGTTTTGCTAAACTAGGCCATGACCTGGTTCGAGCGAATCGTCCCCTCGCGCATCAAGACCGAGCGCCGCACGCGCTCGGTGCCCGAGGGTCTTTGGATCAAGTGCCCGGCATGTGATGCCGTGCTTTATCGCGCCGAGATCGAGCGCAACCTCCATGTCTGTCCGAAATGCAGCCATCACATGCGCATCAATGCGCGCGACCGGCTGCTCAAGTTCCTGGACACGGGATCCACCAAGGAGCTCGCCGCCAAGGTCGAGCCCGAGGATCAGCTCAAGTTCAAGGACTCGAAGCGCTACAAGGACCGGCTGGTCCAGGCGCAGAAGCAGACCGGCGAGCGCGATGCGCTCGTCGTGATGTCGGGAACCCTTGCAGGCATCGAGATCGTCGCCGTCGCCTTCGAGTTCCGCTTTCTCGGCGGATCGATGGGCTCGGTGGTCGGCGAGAAGTTCGTTCGCGCCATCGAGCACTGCCTGGAGCATCGCATGCCCCTGGTGTGCTTCGCCGCCAGCGGCGGGGCGCGCATGCAGGAAGCCCTGTACTCGCTGCTGCAGATGGCCAAGACCAGTGCGGCGCTCAAGCGCTTGTCGGAAGCGCGGCTGCCGTATATTTCGGTCATGACCGATCCGACGACGGGCGGCGTGTCGGCAAGCCTTGCGATGCTCGGCGACATCAATATCGGCGAGCCGAAGGCCCTCATCGGCTTTGCAGGTCCCCGCGTGATTCAGCAGACGGTTCGCGAGACGCTCCCCGAGGGGTTTCAGCGGAGCGAATTCCTGCTCGAGCACGGGGCGCTCGACATGATCGTCGATCGACGCGAGATGCGCGATCGCATCGGCGGGATGCTGCGTTTGCTGATGGGCAAAGAACCCGCAGCGGCTTGAGGCTTGCCTTCAGTGCGCAGCCTCGAGCAGTGGCTCGCCCACCAAGAGCGGGTGCACCCCCAGTCGATCGATCTCGGGCTCGAGCGGCTGAAGGGCGTGCTCGAGCGCCTCGCCTGGCGCGCACCGCGCGTGCCGGTGATCACCGTCGCCGGCACCAACGGCAAGGGCTCCGTCGCAGCCTATGCTTCCGCCATTCTCCAGGCCGCCGGCTGGCGCGTGGGCACTTTCACCTCGCCGCATCTGCGTGATTATCGCGAGCGAATCCGTGTGCAGAACGCGAAGGTCGCCGCGAGCGCGCTCGTCACGGCTTTCGAGCGCATCGAGCAAGCCTGCGGCGCAGGCCCGGATGGCTTGCGCAAGCCGATTTCGCTCACGTTCTTCGAGTACAACGCGCTCGCGGCCTTTCTCGTGTTCGATGCGTCGCGGCTCGATGCCTGGGTGCTCGAAGTCGGCATGGGCGGCCGCCTGGACGCGGTCAACGTCATCGATGCGACGGTCGCCGTGGTCGTGAGCATCGGGCTCGACCATCAGGAGTTTCTGGGCACGACGCACGAGGCGATCGCGCGCGAGAAGGCGGGGATTTTCCGCGCCGACGCTCCAGCGGTGCTCGGCAGCCGCGACATGCCGGAAGCGCTCGAAGACGCCGCACGGGCGGTCGGAGCCCCGCTCAAGCGGCTCGGATGCGAGTTCGATTTCCGGCGTGACGGCGAGCGCTGGTGTTATCGCGGTTCGCGGTGGACCCTTGAGGATCTGCCCCCGCCGGGGCTCGCGGGCGAGACTCAATATGCCAATGCGGCGACGGCAATTGCGGCGGTCGAGGAGCTCCGCTCGAGCGCAGTCTCGCCCCAGGCGGTCGCGCAGGGAATCGGCACCGCCCGTCTGGAGGGACGATTCCAGGTGATCGCATCGACCGGTGTGCAGTGGATCCTGGACGTCGCTCACAATCCCGACGCGGCGCGCGTGCTCGCGGCCAATCTCGAGGCGCGGGCGATCCCGGGCCGCACGCTCGCCGTGTGCGGGATCCTCGCGGACAAGGATGCGGTGGGTGTGGCGATCGCGCTCGCTGCCCGCGTCGACGAATGGTGGATGGCGACGACGGAGGGAACTCGCGGCACCGTCGACGCCGCCCTCGTGGCTCTTATGGCGCCGCATCTCAGAACGCCGGCTCACGCAGGCGGCAGCATCGCCGCCGCCTGTGCCTGCGCACTCGCGGCGGCTCGCGAAGGCGACAGGATCGTCGTCTTCGGCTCGTTTCACACGGTGGCGCCGGCGCTGGACTGGCTGGAGCAGCGCGGGACGCTGCCGGGCGCGATGCACACTGCCTATACTCAAGTCATTCCATGAATACAGCAACACCCATGATGGATCGACACCTCAAAGAACGCTTGGTCGGGGCCACGATACTGGTGACGCTGATCGTGCTCATCGTTCCGGAGCTGCTCTCCGGCCCGCAACGACCGTCGGTGCCGCCGCTCGCCGCCGGCTTGCCGACGACCGCCACACGCAGCGTGTGGGTCGACCTGGCCACCAGCAAGGCGGTTTCCCCGCCGCCGCCCGATGCCTCGTCCGAGCCGCGCCGCCCGGCTGCATCGACCGAGGGGCCGGGCGCTGCATCGGCCGCCGGTCCGGTAACGGCCGGCGATCCTACCGGCCGCGCCGCGGCCGGCGGCGAGAGCGCACCGCAGGCTGCACCCGGTAACGCCGCGCCGGGGGCCGCGACGGTGACCGTCGCGACCCTCAAGGCCCAGACGGCGCCGAACGCGCCGCCGCTTGAAACATCCCCATCAACCCCCAAATCAACCCCGGGCACGAGCCATCCGTCGGACGCTTCGGTCTCACCGCATCACGCGTGGGCGGTTCAACTCGGAAGCTTCGCGAACAGGGCCAATGCCGAGCGCCTCATGCACCAGCTGCAGGCATCGGGCGGGACTTTCTACGTAGTGTCGGGCGGTTCGGGGCGGTCGCTGCGATACCGGGTGAGAATGGGTCCGCTCGCAGATCGCGGCGCGGCCGAACGGGCGGCCGGAAAGCTCAAGGCGCAGGGACATCCCGCGACGCTCGTCACACCGGCGGCGTGACGGAGTCGGTCGACCGTGACCCGGTCGACGTGACCCGGTCGATTGTGTCGCGCGATTCACGACAGCACTGCCGGGGGTTTAGTAGAATGCGCCGGGTCGCGTGATCAGCGATGCGCGAAGGATGCGAGTTTGACCGGGGCCGATGTCCTAATACTGCTGGTTTTGCTGGGTTCCACGGTCATCGGACTCTTGCGCGGTTTCGTGCGCGAGGCCCTCTCGCTCGCATTCTGGATCGTCGCGATCTGGGCGGCATGGAGATTCGGACCTCTGGTGGTGCCGCATCTCGGCGGTTTGATGGCGGACCCGCAGATAGCGCCTTGGGTCGGACGTGCGGTGATTTTGCTGCTGGTGCTGCTGGTCGGCTGGGTAGTCGGCATGCTGCTCAGCTATCTGACGCGAAGCGCGGGCTTGGGTCCGCTCGATCGGGTACTTGGACTGGTGTTCGGTTTCTTGCGAGGCACCGTGCTGGTTGGACTGATGATCATCGGAGCGGAGCTGCTGCACCTCAATCAGGAGGCTTGGTGGGGCCGCTCGAAACTGGTGCCCTACGGCGAGACGGTCGGTGATTGGCTGCGAGGCATGGTCGGAGAGCGCGGTGAGCCTTGGTCGAAGCTCGAGCGCCTCACGGGAATCAAAGTCAGATCCAAATAGTCCGGAGGCTCTTCATGTGCGGCATCGTCGGAATGGTCGGAGTCAGCGCGGTCAATCAGCGGATCTATGACGCGCTCACGGTGCTGCAGCATCGCGGCCAGGATGCCGCGGGCATCATGACGAGCGAAGCCGGCGAGCTGTTCATGCGCAAGGACTCGGGGCTGGTGCGCGACGTCTTTCAGCAAAAGCACATGCTGAAGCTCAAGGGAAACATCGGTATCGGCCACGTGCGCTATCCGACGGCAGGCGCCGACAGTGCGCACGATGCGCAGCCTTTCTACGTGAATTCCCCCTACGGCATCTGTCTCGGCCACAACGGCAACCTCACGAACGCCCGCGAGCTCACCGAAGTGCTGGTGCGCGAGGACCGGCGCCACCTGAACACCGGCTCCGACTCCGAAGTGCTGCTCAACGTGCTCGCCTCCGAGCTGCAGCGCGTAGGCACGCCGCGCATCACCCCGGCGGACGTGTTCGCGGCGGCGAACGCCGTCTACCGCCGCTGCCGCGGCGGCTATGCGGTCGTCGCGATGGTGATCGGTCACGGCATTCTCGGCTTTCGCGATCCGAACGGCATCCGGCCGCTGGTGATCGGACGGCGCGAGACCAAGAAGGGTCCTGAGTGGATGCTCGCCTCCGAGAGCGTCGCACTCGACATGCTCGGCTTCGACATGGTGCGCGACGTCGCCCCCGGCGAGGCGGTGTTCATCGATGAGCAGGGCCGCTTCTATGCTCAGCAATGCGTCGCGATGGCCCGCCACACCCCGTGCATCTTCGAGTATGTATATTTCGCGCGCCCGGACTCGATCATCGACAACATCTCGGTATACAAAGCGCGTCTGCGCATGGGGGAGCGCCTCGCGGAGAAGATCAAGCGCGAGCGTCCCGATCACGACATCGACGTGGTGATTCCCATTCCGGACACCAGCCGCACGAGTGCCGTGCAGGTCGCCCAGCTCCTCGGCGTCAAGTACCGTGAGGGCTTCATCAAGAATCGCTACATCGGGCGAACCTTCATCATGCCGGGCCAGGAGCAGCGCTCGAAGTCGGTACGCAGCAAGCTGAACGCCATCGATCTCGAGTTCCGCGGCAAGAACGTGCTGTTGGTCGACGATTCGATCGTACGCGGCACCACCTCGGCGCAGATCATCGACATGGCCCGCGAGGCGGGCGCAAAGAAGGTGTATTTCGCTTCGGCCGCGCCGCCGGTGCGCTATCCCAACGTCTACGGCATCGACATGCCGGACGCTTCCGAGCTGGTGGCCGCGGGACATACCGACGATGAGGTGCGCAACATCATCGGCGCCGATTGGCTCATCTATCAGGATCTCACCGATCTCGTGCACGCGGTTCGTCACGACAACGCAAAAATCACGGATTTCGATACATCGTGCTTCTCCGGGCAATACGTCACAGGAGACGTTACCCCCGAATACTTGAAGCGCCTGCAGGGAGAGCGATCCGACGAGGCTAAACAGCAGCGTCGCGATGCCGTCAGTCGTGGATTCAAATCCGTCCATATACTCTAGTCCCGCGTCCCATGCCCTTCGGGTCCGGCCGTCTTGAGCCGGCGGCTGCTGGTCATCGCCGACCGCCCCGAGTACCGGCTGCTCGCGCGAAAGCATGTCGAGATCGAATGGCCCGATGCCGTCATTTTGGAGCACCGTCTCGGTGAGGATCAGCCGCTCGACGCGAAATTCGTAGCCGCGGGCTACGATGCCGTGATCGTGATCAGCGCGCCGCCGACGGAGTCGGCGGAGGTCCTCGCCTCGCTCCTGTCGTCGCGCCCGGACTTCGCGCCGCTGGTGCTCGTGCTTCTGCAGGAGGCGCCGCCCGAAGTGCCTGCCGATTCCCCGAGGCTGCAGCGCCTGTATGGCAAGAAGGTCGACCGCGAGCGTCTCCTGCGCGCGATCACGCTCGCATCGAGGGAGCAGAAAAAATCCTTGAGCGCGCTCAGGTCCCGTCCGGACTTCGATCAGCTGTACCGATTCGGCTCGCTCACCATTCGCGGCCACCGCTGCATCCGGCAGGTCGGTTCAGGCGGCATGTGCAAGATCTACCTGGCCGAGAGCGAGCGCGCCGGAGCCATGGTGGTCCTCAAGGTATTCAGCCAGGTGCCGGACGTCTCGGAGCGGTTCGTGGGCTTCGACCGCTTCTTGCAGGAGTACGAGATCGTCGCCGGCCTCAATCACCCGAACATCGTGCGCATCTACGATCTTGGGATTGCAGACGATCATGCCTACATCGCCATGGAGCACTTCCCGGCGGGCGATCTGCGTCAGCGGATGAAAGCGCCGCTGTCCCCGAAGGCGGCGCTGCATTATCTCGAGCAGATCGCGAGCGCCCTCGAGGCCATCCACGCCGTGGGCGTGCTGCACCGGGACCTGAAGCCCGCCAACGTGATGCTGCGCGCCGACGGCACGCTCTGCCTCATCGACTTCGGTCTTGCGAAGGCCAACGAGCTGGATGTCGAGCTCACGGGATCGCGCGAGATCTTCGGCACCCCGTACTACATGAGCCCGGAGCAGGGCCACGCCGAGGACATCGACGCGCGCAGCGATCTGTACAGTCTCGGCGTCGTATTCTACGAGATGCTCGCCGGCCGCAAGCCGTACACGGGCTCGACCGCCCTCGAGGTCATCTACAAGCACAAGCGCGCCGACCTCCCGCCCATCGATCCTCAATTCGCGCCTTACGAGCCCTTTCTCCTGCGGCTGTTGGCCAAATCGCCCGCGGACCGCTACCAGTCGGCGCGCGAGGTCCTGCAGGCGGCCGCCGAGCTCAAGGCGTCGGTATGAGCTCACTGCACGCGCTGCTGCTCGCCCCGACGCCCGCGGCCTGGATCGAGGCGGCCCGCGGCTCGCTCGATACGCTTCTGATCGACCACGCAAACTGCGAGAAGAAGGCGGCCTCGACTGCGCTCGCGCTCATGTTCGCGTATGCCGAGGATCTCGGGCTCGCCGATAAGATGTCGCGGCTCGCACGCGAGGAGCTGCGCCATTACGAGCAGGTTGCAAAGGTTCTGCGCAGGCTCGCGATCGAGCCGAAGCGGTTGGCGCCCGGCCGGTACGCCGAGCGCTTGCGCCGATTGGTCGCGAGAGCCGAGCCGCAGCGCGAGGTCGACCTCATGATTTGCGGCGCTTTCATCGAGGCTCGATCCTGCGAGCGCTTCGCCGCCTTGGGGCCCGTGCTCGGCGGACCGGCCGGCGCGATGTTCGAGACGTTGCACGAGGCCGAATCGCGTCATTTCGAGCTGTATCTCGAGCTCGCACGGAGCGCCGCCCTGCGATCGGACATCGACCCGGCGCCGCGCATCGCAGCCTTCGCCCGGGCGGAGGCGGATCTGATCGTGAGCCCCGATGTCCTGTTCCGCTTTCATTCGGGAGTTCCCGGCTGAGCGGTGCGACGCGCCGGGGGATCAGCGTGGCAGTGATGAGAGCTCGGGTCCGCCCGCGTCCCAGCGCAGGAGGCTTCCCTGACTGTACCAGTCTCCGAGCACGATGCGCGTGCACGGACGGCCGTCCACCTCGAGGGGATGGATGCCCGGCCGATGCGTATGGCCGTGAAGGAGCGTCGATACGCCGGCGGCCCTCAGTGCGGCGGCGACGCTCTCGGTGTTGACGTCGGCGACGGTGTACTCGATCGCCGAGTTATGCACGCGGCTGCCTTCGCGCGCCGCGCCGGCGAGCGCACGGCGCTGGATGACCGAGAGTGCGAGAAAGCGGCGCTGCCAGCCGGCGTCGCGCACCGTGGCGCGCAGCCGCTGGTAAGGCCGGTCGTCGGTGCACAGCGCATCGCCATGCGTGACGAGCACCGGTTCCCCGTAGAGCGTGATGATCAGAGGATCACCGAGCAATAGCGCCCCCGAGCGGGTGCAGAACTGCGGCCCCAATAGAAAATCGCGATTGCCGTGCATCACGAAGCAGGGCACGCCGCTCGAGCTCAAGGAATGGATTGCATCGATCGCCGCCTGCTGTCCGGCATCGGCGGCATCGTCGCCCACCCACGACTCGAACAGATCCCCGAGGATGTAAAGCGCGTCGGCGCCGCGCGCCTCGTCTTTCGTGAAATCGACGAACTGCCGGGTGATGTCCGGCCGCTGTGCGTCGATGTGCAAGTCCGAGATGAAGAGGATGGTCACGGCCCGCGGGCCCATCTCATCCGATCAATTCGCAGGCGCCGGCACGTGCTCGATCTTCTCGATAACCACGGGCTTCAGCGGCGCATTCTCCTTGAACGGGCCTTTGGCGCCGGTCGGCTCCAGGCTGATCTGGTCGAGCACGTCCATTCCCTGCACCACCTTGCCGAAGACCGCGTAGCCCCAGCGGGTCTGATTCGGATCGAGGGCGGCGTTGTCGCCCAAATTCACGTAGAACTGCACGTCGCCGGCGTGCGGCTCGAGCGGGCGCGCGAGGCCTACGGTGCCGCGCTGATTGGTCAATCCGTTGCCCGACTCGTTTACGACCTTCGGCGGGTTGCCCTTGAGCTTGTAGTCGGCATCGTAGCCGCCGCCTTGCACGAGAAACCCTGGAATGGCGCGATGGAAAATCGTGCCCGAGTAGTAACCCTCGTCGACGAATTTCAGGAATTGCGCCACGGTGAGCGGCGCGCGTTCCGGGTTGAGCTCGATGGTGAACTTGCCGAGGGTGGTGGTGACCTGCACGTACACCGGTGGGACGGTCTTTTCCGGCGGCGGCGGCGGCGCTTTTTCGGCGGCGCGGATCGGGGAGACGAGGACGAACGCGAGGAGCGCAAGACTCGATATTAGCTGTTTCATGCCGAGATTCTACTCGAATGGGTACAATCTTGAGATATGTCCACGCCCACCGTCACACGCTTCGCGCCTTCGCCCACCGGCTCATTGCATCTGGGGAATGCGCGAACCGCCTTATTCAGCCACCTGTGGGCGCGCAAAGGCGGCGGGCGATTCATTCTGCGCATCGAGGACACGGATGTCGAGAGGAGCGAGGCACGTCATCGCGACGCGCTCATCGCCGAATTGCGCTGGCTCGGACTGAATTGGGACGAGGGACCGGATGTCGGCGGCCCGAGCGCGCCCTACCTGCAGTCGGAGCGGGGGGACTGGTATCGGTCGCTGTTCGAACAGCTGGAGGCGCGGGAGCTCGTCTATCCGTGCTATTGCACGCCGGAAGAGCTCGAGCTCTCCCGCAAGCTTCAGCGCATGGCGGGCAAGCCGCCTCGCTATGCCGGCACATGCCGATTTCTCACCGCGGGCGAGCGCGCCGCGCGGCTTGCGCAAGGGCTGAGGCCGACGCTGCGCTTCGCGGTACCCGATGCGGCGCTCATCGAATTCGTCGATGTCGTGCATGGGCCGCAGAGGTTCTCGTCGAGCGACATCGGCGATTTCATCATTCGCCGCGAGGACGGGACGGCCGCGTTCTTCTTTTCCAATGCCGTGGACGATTCGGTCATGGGCGTCACCCACGTCTTGCGCGGTGATGACCATCTGACCAACACGCCGCGGCAGCTGATGCTGCTCGATGCGCTCGGGATGCGGCGGCCGGACTATGGCCATGTGGGTTTGCTGGTCGGTGTGGATGGCGCACCGCTGTCCAAGCGGCATGGCAGCACCAGCGTCGCCGAGTTCCGCGAGCGCGGCTTTCTCGCCGCGGCACTCCTCAACCATCTGTTCCGTCTGGGACACACCAGCGACGTCGAGGGCTGGCTTGCGCCCGATCAGATGCCGCCGCACTTCCGTCCGGAGCATCTTGGCCGTGCCTCGGCGCGCTTCGAGGAATCCCAGCTCGTGCACTGGCAGAAGGAGACCCTGCGGCACATGTCCGTGCTCGAAATTGCGGACTGGCTGGGGGTGCCGGACTCGGCGGCGTTCGTCGACCTCGTGCGCCACAACGTGGTGCTCCCGAAGGATGCCGACCCCTGGGTGTCGGTGGTGCGCGGCGAGCTGCCGCCGCTCGGTGTGGAGGAGCAGCAGGTCATCGATGCGGCCGGCCCCGCGTTCTTCGCCGCCGCCGCCGCTGCCCTGGACCGCTCGGGCCCGGATTTGCACGCGCTCGCCGCGTTGCTCAAGAAGGCGACGGGGAGGGGCGGTGCGCAGCTCTACATGCCCTTGCGGGTGGCGCTCACCGGCCGCACGCACGGACCGGAGCTCGCGCCGCTCCTGAAGCTCATGCCCCTGGAGACGGCTCGACGCCGGCTCGAATCCCATGCTCGAAATTCATAACTCCCTCACCGGCGAGAAGGCCGAGTTCAAGCCCCTGCGCGACGACGAGGTGCGCATGTACGTGTGCGGCATCACCGTATACGACTACATCCACCTGGGCCACGCGCGCATGCTCACCGTGTTCGACCTGGTGCAGCGCTATCTGCGCTCGCGCGGCTATGCGCTCACCTATGTGCGCAACATCACCGATATCGACGATAAGATCATTCAGCGCGCGGCGGAGAACGGCGAGGATTGGCGGGCGCTCGCGGAGCGGTTCACGGCCGCGATGCACGAGGACTGCGCGATGCTCGGGCTTGAGCGGCCGGATCGGGAGCCGCGTGCCACCGAGTTCATCGAAGAGATCATCGCGATGACGCAGACCCTCATCGACAAAGGCTATGCGTATAAGGCGGCGAACGGCGACGTCATGTACTCGGTGCGTAAATTTCCGAGCTACGGCGCGCTTTCCGGCCGCCGGATCGACGAGTCGCGCGCGGGCGCCCGGGTTCAGATCGACGAGTTCAAGAACGATCCGCTCGACTTCGTGGTGTGGAAACACGCCAAGCCGGGCGAGCCGGCGTGGCCCTCTCCCTGGGGACCGGGCCGGCCGGGATGGCATATCGAGTGCTCCGCGATGTCGGTTAGCCTGCTCGGGGAGTACTTCGATCTGCACGGCGGGGGAATGGACCTCAAGTTCCCGCATCACGAGAACGAGATCGCTCAATCCTGCGCGGCCTGCGATTCGCCGTTCGTGCACATCTGGATGCACAACGGATTCGTGAATATCGACGATGAGAAGATGTCGAAGTCCCTCGGAAATTTCTTCACGGTGCGCGAGGTGGTGAAGAACTTGCGCGACCCCGAGGTGCTGCGCTTCTTTCTGCTCAGCAGCCACTATCGCGGACCCATCAATTACTCGACCGCGCAGCTCGCGCAGGCCGACGAGACGCTCGCCGGCTTGTACCGGGCGCTCAAGGATACGCACGTTACCGGCTCAGGGGCCGATCCGGAGCACGAGCGGGCGATGCTGAAATTCCATGCGGCCATGGAGGATGACTTCAACACCCCGGAGGCGATCGCGGTCCTGTCGGGTGTCGCGCGCGAGCTCAACATCGCCAAGGCGGCGAATGACGCGTCGCGGGCGTCCTCGGCGGCGCGCTCGCTGCGCGCCATGGGGAAGGTGCTCGGCGTGCTGCTGCAGTCGCCCGACGCCTATCTCAAGCGCGGCAGCGGCGGCGTGCGCGAAGAGGCGGCCTCGCAGGCGCTCACCGACGCGAAGATCGAGGCGCTGATCGCCGCGCGCCGATCAGCGCGGGGCGCAAGGAATTTTCAAGAATCCGACCGCATCCGCGACGAGTTGAGCGCGGCGGGCATCATTCTGGAGGATAAGCCCGGGGGAATCACCGTGTGGCGCCGGGCGTAAGAGCGGCGCGTGAGGCCCCCGGGGAGGGCCTCACGCGCGAGCGCTCTCGAGGAGCTACTTCAGTCGTCGGAGGAGCGACGGCTCATCATGACGCCGAGAACCACGCCGACGACGGCCGCGATCCCGACGACCTGCCAGGGATTGTCGCGCACGTAGCCATCGGTGGTCTTGGTGAGCTGCCGCGCCTGGCCGCGGACTTGATCCGCGCTGTCGGCGAGCGCGCTCTTCGCGGCACTCAAAGCCATCTTCACCTTGGCTCGCACGCGGGCGATCTCCGGGGTTTCCACATCCTTGATTGCCTTGGTCAGATCATCCACGTTGTCGAGGAAGTCATTGAGGCTCGCATTCGCGTATTTTTTTACTTTCTTCACGTGGCTCGTATCCAACTGGGGGTCCATAGCTTGCTCCTTTTAAGCATGTCTCAGACGCGGCGGCCCAGACTCATCAGGAAGCTGACGACAGCGCCGATCAGGAACACGACGAACAATATTTTCGCGATACCGGCAGCGCCGGCGGCCACACCGCCGAACCCGAAAAACGCCGCGATCAAAGCGATGATGAAAAACACCACTGCATAATGAAGCATGAGCGCACCTTTCAATTTAGAGAACACAAATCCGTGTGTGCCGAATGCTGCGCTACGGCCGCAGGGCCGTCAGTCGGCCCTGGGTTCGGGCTATCGTAGGACATAACCCACGGAGCCCTAGCGCGGCATCAAACGCGCGGGAGACAGCTCCTGGAGGTAAGGGTTCAGGGATTCGAGCTCCTCGGGGAGCGGCGTTTCGAGAATGAGCGAGGCCGCCGCCAGCGAGAGCGCGGGCGAGGTTTGGATGCCGTAGCCGCCCTGGCCCGCCAACCAAAAGAAGCCCTCGATCGCGGGCGAGAATCCGACCACCGGGGTCCGGTCGGGCGCGAAGGTGCGAAGCCCCGCCCAGCGCGCCTTGAGCCGGGTGATCCGCAGGCTGGTGGCGGCTTCGACGCGGTCGACGGCCGCCGCGACGTCCCACTCGTCGGGCTGCGCATCGCTCGGCTCGACGGGTGTCTCATCCGCCGGCGAGAGAAAAAGCGCGCCTGCCTCGGGCTTGAAATAGAACTGCTCGTCGATGTCGTTGACGAACGGCCAGCGGCTCACGTCCATACCGGCCGGCACGTCGACCAGCACGGCCGTCCGCCGGCACGGAACGAGCCCGAGGCGCGGATGTCCCGCCAGCGCGGCGAGCGCATCCGCCCAGGCACCCGCCGCGTTGACGAGGATGGGCGCGCTGAAATCCTCCTCGCCCACGCGCACGCTCCATCCCCCGTTCACGTGCTCGAGCGCAAGCACCGGCGCATTCGTCACCAGCCGCCCCTCGCGCCGGCGGAACAGGCGTAAATAGCCCTGGTGCAGCGCATTCACGTCGATGTCCGAGGAATCGGGCTCGAGCAATGCCGCCGCGGTGTATCCGTCGCGCAAGATCGGACACAAGGCATGGGCTTCGCTCACGGTGATCGAGCGGGTGGCCGGCGCGACGTCGGGAAGGGATGCGAACGCCCGCAGCGCCTCGCGCTGCACCTCCGTCGCGATGTACAGGCAGCCGCGCGGGCGGGTGAGGGGCCCCTCGACGAAGCCCGCCGGCGGGTTGAAGAGGAAGTTGCGGCTTGCACGCGTGAGCGAGCGAATCACCGGATTGCCGTAGATTTCGGTGAACAGCGCCGCCGAGCGGCCGGTCGAATGGTAGCCCGCACGCTCTTCGCGCTCGAGCAACACGACGCGCCGGCCCTGTGCCAGGTGGGCGGCGACCGAGGCGCCGGCGATGCCCGCGCCGATGACGATGATGTCAGCGTGATTCATTGAAGTGGCTCAACGGTACGCGCGCCGTGCGTTTGATGGTGGCGAGAACCACGCTCGATTGCACGTCGCGCACCTGTGGGATGCGCAACAGTTTCTTGAGAATGACGGTGCTGAGCGAATCGAGGTCCTTGCCGAACACCTGCAGGATGAAATCGTAACTGCCCGCCATCGCAAAGCAACTGGTGACCTCTTCGAGCAAGGCGATCTCGCGCTCGAAACGCGCCACGCTCTCGTCGGTGTGCTCGGCCAGTTTGACGTGCACGATCGCCTGCACCGCAAGACCGACCCGGCCGGGATTGAGGAGGGCGCTGTAGCCCTCGATCACACCCTGCGATTCGAGTGATCTGATCCGTCGGGCGCAGGGCGTCGGGGAGAGACCGACCGTTTGGGCGATCTCGACGACGGACACACGGCCGTCGCGCTGCAGCTCGGCCAGGATGCGCGCATCGAAACGGTCGAAATCCATGCTTAGGCCCACCCCAGGGGATATTTTAGTGATTATCACTAATAATCGTCCAGAATGCAGAGCATTTTGGCGACTTATCTCGCTCGGTCGGAGTTAGTCTCGGTTGTTATGGCAGCACGCGTCGAGAAGGTAAGCTCCGCGGCGCACGGCGACACGGCCGGGTGGCTGGCCATTGTCCGCCAGGTGGCCCTATCGCGCGCCTTGGACGATCTCGAGGAAGCCGTGCTGGTTCCCGAGCGCAAGGTGCTCTACCAGTTCTCGGCGCGCGGCCATGACGTGACGCAGGTGCTCCTCGGGCAACTGCTCACAGGAAAGCGCGATGCCGTCGGCGGCTATTACCGCTCGCGCCCGCTGATGCTCACCCTCGGACTGTCCATCGATCAGGCGCTTGCTTCCAGCATGATGCGTTCCGGCGGCATGAGCGAGGGGCGCGACATCGGTGTCGTGTTCAACCTGCCGCGGCGGGGAGATGGCGCGTGCGCGCTGCCGGTGTGCGGCGGCGTCGGCACTCAATATACCCCGGCCGCCGGCTGGGCCCAGGCGCTGCGGTATCGCACGAAAGTGCTCGGGGATTCGCGCTGCGAGGGCAGCATCGCGGTGGCCCACGGGGGCGATGCCTCGACGGCCACGAACGGCTTCTGGTCGGCGCTCAACATCTCGACGACCCAGCGATTGCCGCTGCTGTTTTTCATCGAGGACAACGGTTACGGCATCTCGGTACCGTCGGCGCTGCAGACGCCCGGCGGCAACGTGGCGCGCAACCTGAGCGGCTTTCGCGGGCTCAAAGTGCTCGATGGCGATGGCTGCGACCCGCTTGCCGCGGCCCGTCTGATGCGCGAGGCGGTCGACAGCGTGCGCGCGGGCGAGGGGCCGGCACTGCTGCGCCTGACGGTTCCGCGGTTGTGCGGACACTCGGGTCAGGATACTCAGACCTACAAGGGATCCACGGTCATCGCGGCGGAGCAGGAGCGCGATCCGTGGCGAAAGCTGCGCGCCCAGCTCGTGCCGGCCGTGCTCTCGGCGCAGGCCTGGGATGCCGAGGTCGAGCGCGCGCGCATCGCCGTCTCGGAAACGCGTGAGCGCCTCGAAAAACGCAGCCCTCCGGATCCCGCCCAGGTCAGGCGCTACGTGTTCACGGAGACCGCGGATCACGGCGGCGTCGAAATCCAGGCGCAGGGTGGGCTGTGGGCCGACGGGGTGTTGCCGCCGCGCGGCGTGGAGACGCCTTCGACCGAGGGAGCCCGGATCAATTTCGTGACGGCGGTGCGCCGGACGCTCGAACACGAGCTTTCGGTGAATCCACGCCTCGTGGTGTTCGGCGAGGACGTGGGCCGCAAGGGCGGCGTGCATGCCGCGACGCTCGGCTTGCAAGAGAAGTTCGGCGTCGAGCGCGTGTTCGATACGAGCCTCTCGGAGGAAGGCATCATCGGCCGCGCGGTGGGCATGGCGGCGGCGGGCCTCATGCCGGTGCCTGAAATTCAGTTTCGCAAGTACGCTGATCCGGCGACGGAACAGCTGAACGACTGCGGCACGATGCGCTGGCGCACCGCGAATCGCTTTGCCGCGCCCATGGTCGTTCGAATCCCGGGCGGATTCTTCAAATGCGGCGATCCCTGGCACAGCCAATGTAACGAAGTGCAGTGGGTCCATGGGATCGGCTGGCGGGTGGCCATGCCCTCGAATGCGCAGGACGCGGTCGGCCTCCTGCGCTCGGCGCTTCGGGGCAACGATCCCACGATCTTCTTCGAGCATCGAGCGTTGCTCGACGCGGGCTGGGCGCGACGCGCCTATCCGGGGAACGATTTCGTGCTGCCGTTCGGCCGTGCGAATCTCTTGCGCAGTGGCGACGCACTGAGCGTGATTGCCTGGGGCGCGATGCTCGAGCGCTGCGAGCTCGCCCTCGAGCGCACCGGCATCGATGCGGACTTGCTCGACCTGCGCACCTTGTCCCCGTGGGACAAACAGGCGACACTCGCATCGGTGCGCAAGACTCATCGATGTTTGATCGTCCATGAAGACAACTTGACGGCGGGATTCGGCGCGGAGATCGCCGCGGTGCTTGCGAGGGAGGCCTTCTTCGATCTCGACGCGCCCATCGAGCGGCTCGCCATGCCCGACGTGCCGAGCCCGCATGCGCCGGTGCTGCTCGACGCCGTGCTGCCCGGTGTCGAGGGCATTGCCGCGGCCATGAGCCGGCTGGTGGCGGTCTGAGCACCGATAAAATCGACGTCGTCGCTCCCGCGAACGAGGAGGGCACCAAGGCCACCGTGCTGCGCTGGTGCAAGGCGCCGGGGGATTCGGTTCGCAAGGACGAGCCCCTCCTCGAGCTCGAGACGGACAAGGTCACGGTGGAAATCGCCTCGCCGGCCAGCGGTAAGCTCGCGGAAATCCTGAAGCAGCCGAACGATGAGGTCATCCCGGGCCAGATCCTCGCGCGGTTATCGCCCGCCGCCGATTCGAGACCCGCGGAGCGTCCTGCCGTGAATGCGCCTCCCCCGGCACAGGCGCCCGCCACGGCCGATGGCCGGCAGTTGCTGAGCCCCGCCGTGCGGCGGCTGCTCGAGCAGAACGCCCTCTCGTTGCAGGATCTGAAGGGCAGCGGCCGCGATGGCCGGATCACGGCGCAGGACGTTCAACGCCATCTCGAGGGGAGCTCGACCTCCGCGGGTGCGCCGGCCGGCACTGCGCCCGCGGCCGCCGCGACCAGCGTCCCCGCCCCGGCGGCTGCGCGTGCGAACACCGAGTCCCGCTCAGCCTCAGCCTCGGAGGCTCCCGCCGGTGAGGACACCGCGCAAACCGCGAAGCATCGGCGTCCCGCGAACCTCAAGCTCGAGAGCCGCAAGGTGCCGCACACCGCCGTTCGGCGGCGGGTGGCGGAGCACATGGTGCGCAGTCTCGCGCAGTCGCCCCACGTGACCACGCTCTTCGAGGCGGATCTCACGCGGGTGCAGGCGCACCGCGCGCAGCATGCCGCCGAGTACGAGCGCCAAGGCACCCGGCTCACGCTGACGGCCTACTTCGTCGCCGCTTGCGCGCGCGCATTGATGGCGCATCCCACCGTGAACGCGACGTTTCACGATGAGGCGCTCGAGCTGCACGCCGACGCCAACATCGGCGTCGGTACGGCCCTCGGCAACGAAGGACTCATTGTCCCGGTGATTCATGAGGCGCAGCACATGAGCCTTCCGCAACTCGCGTCCCGGCTCGGTCAACTCGTCGGTGCCGCCCGCGCCGGCAAACTCGCGCCGCAGGAAGTGCGCGGCGGCACATTCACGATCTCCAATCATGGGGTCTCGGGAAGCCTGCTCGCGGCGCCGATCGTCATCAATCAGCCGCAGGTCGCGATATTGGGCGTCGGCAAGGTCGAGCGGCGCGTGCGCGTTCTGGAAACGCCCGACGGCGAGGCGATCGCGGTGCGCACGCTCTGTTATCTCACGCTCACGATCGACCATCGCGCACTCGACGCCTACCAGGCGAACGCATTTCTCGAGCACATCGTCAAAACCCTCGAGCACTGGAGCGAGGACTAGCTCGCGGCATCGGCGATGCCGCCGAACCGCGTGAGCACGGCGGGATCGGCGGGCGGCAGCGTTCCATCGAGCCGCAGTCCGATATCGGACAGATACGTCTCGGAAGGCGCGAACACGGCGGCATAGATGGCGCGGCAGAGCGCCGCCGCCCGAATTCCCGGCCATGCCGCAGGCAATAGACGCTCGGGCAGAAGCGGGTCGCGCAGATGCAGCCGCCGGTATTCATGAATCAGGAGCGTGCGCAGCACGAACCCGGTGCGTGGTGCGGGAGGCGCGCGCAGCGCCGCAAGCACGATCTCGAAGCGGCTCGCAAAGGCCCGGTAGCGCTGCGCGAGGGCATCGAGGTCCCACCCGGCCTCGATGAGCGTCGCCGCCATTGCCGGCGAGGCAAGATCCGCGTCGAACACCAGCGTATGCGCCGGCCAGTCGGCGCGCCGCAGCGGTTCCCGGCCGGCGCCGCCCCGGGCTTGGGGGTGGGCAAAGAGACCGCTCGAGAATTCCCCGAAGCCCTGCCAAGCCAGCTCGCGCCGCAATCGCTGGCGCTCCTTTGCGGCGAGCGGCGGCAGGACCACCAGCGTCCAGCGTCCCGAGGACTGCGCACCCGCCTCGCCGTAGATGCGCTCGGTGGCTTGCGCGAACTGCGAGCGCCCCTCTTGGGTCAGGCGGTACTCGCTGCGTTTGCCCACCCTGCGGGCCACGAGCAAGCCATCTTGCGCCAGCCGGGCGGTGGCGGTGCGTACCAGCCGCTCACTGAGACCGAACGGCGCCGCGAGCCGGATGAGGCTGCCGAGCGCGATGGCACCGCCGCGCGGCAGGAGCGAGTCGCCGAACAGGGTGACGATGAGGGATCCCGCCCGCACCGGCTGCTGGCGGCGGAAGCGCGCAACGAGCTCGGCGGCGGCAACGGCGGACGGCTGGGGCATACCCCAGTCTAGGGTCTCGCGCAGCAAATGACACACAAAAAATTGATAACTGTAGTTTTTCGTGTCACGATTGGAGACTGCCGCAGCTCTTCCCGGAGGCCGCTCGATGTACACCCAGGCGCTCGATGCTCATGGCGCGGCGCTCGATCCGCCGGCGTCGCTCGACGAATCGGCGCGGGAGCAGCGCTTTCAGGCGCGCATCGATCGCGAGGAAAAGATCGAGCCCAAGGACTGGATGCCGGAGCGGTATCGCGCCACGCTGATTCGCCAGATCTCGCAGCACGCGCATTCCGAAATCGTCGGCATGCTGCCCGAAGGCAACTGGATCACGCGCGCACCGACGCTGCTGCGAAAGTCCATCCTGATCGCGAAGGTCCAGGACGAAGGCGGCCACGGAGCGTACCTCTACAGCGCGGCGGAGACTTTGGGCGTGAGCCGCGACCAGCTCGTCGAGCAATTGCTCACAGGCAGGGCGAAATATTCGAGCATCTTCAACTACCCGACGCCGACCTGGGCGGACGTGGGCGCCATCGGCTGGCTGGTCGACGGCGCCGCGATCATGAACCAGATTCCGCTGTGTCGCTGCTCGTACGGCCCCTATGCCCGCGCCATGGTGCGCATCTGCCGCGAGGAGAGCTTTCATCAGCGCCAAGGCTTCGACATCATGATGAAGCTTTGCGCGGGCACACCGGAACAGAAACGCATGGCGCAAGAGGCGCTCGACCGTTGGTGGTGGCCGTCGCTCATGATGTTCGGGCCGCCGGATGCGGCCTCGACTCACTCGACCGATTCGCAGCGCTGGAGAATCAAACGCTTCTCGAACGACGAGCTGCGGCAAAAATTCGTCGACTTCACCGTCCCGCAGGCGACGTTTCTCGGTCTCGTCGTCCCGGATCCCTTGCTGCGCTGGAGCGCGCAGCTGCAGCGGCATGAGTTTGGCGCCATCGACTGGAATGAGTTCGAGCGTGTACTGAAAGGGAACGGTCCCTGCAACCGCGAGCGGCTCGAGGCGCGCCGCAGCGCGCAGTCGCAGGGCGCCTGGGTGCGCGAGGCGGCGATGGCCTACGCGCAGAAACAACGCGCCCGCGGCTCGAACGCGGCGGCGTGACGCAACTTCCAAGGAGCCCGCATGGAACAAGGCAACGACAGGCAGCGGGAGTGGCCGCTCTTTGAAATCTTCATCCGGCCGCGCGGCGGTCTCGATCACAAACATGTGGGGAGCCTGCACGCGTGCGATGCCCGCATGGCGATCGAGCACGCCCGCGACCTCTACACGCGACGCGAGGAAGGCGTGAGCATCTGGGCGGTGCCCTCCGCCAGCATAACGGCATCGGATCCCGAGGAGGCCGACGCGCTGTTCGAGCCGGCGCGGGACAAGATCTATCGACACCCGACGTTCTACGAGATTCCGCCGGAAGTGAAGACGCTATGACGACCGGCGCAGCGGGTGAATCGTTGCCGCTGTATCGCTATGTGCTGCGCCTCGGCGATCTCGCCCTCGTGCTCGGCCAGCGCTTAAGCGAGTGGGTCGGCCACTCGCCCGCGCTCGAGGAGGATCTCGGGCTCGCGAATATCGCGCTCGACCTCATCGGTCAGGCCCGATTGCTGCTGGCCCTGGCCGCCGAGATCGAGGGCCGCGGCCGTTCCGAGGATGACATCGCGTTTCTCAGAGATCAGGGCGAGTACCTCAACCCCACGCTGGTGGAACAGCCCAACGGCGATTTCGGCGAGACCATCGTGCGTGAGGCGCTGATCGATGCGTTTCAGCTCGCACTCTACGAGCGGCTGTCGGGATCGAGCGATGCGCGCTTGGCCGCCATCTCGGCGAAGGCGCTCAAGGAGACGCGCTATCACCTGCGTTACAGCTCGGGCTGGCTCGTGCGGCTCGGCGACGGCACGCCGGAGAGCCATCAGCGCGTGCAAAAGGCGCTCGAGCGGCTCTGGCCTTTCACCGTCGAGCTTTTCGAGGAGGATGCGCTCGACCGCGAAATGGCCGCGCAGGGCATCGCGCCGCCGCTCGCCGAGGTGAAGGCTCAGTGGAGCCGCCACATCGATGCCATGCTCGCCGAGGCGACGCTCGTGCGTCCGGCGGACCGGCCCTATACCTGGTTCGGCAAGCGCGGCGAGCACAGTGAGCACCTCGGCTACCTGCTCACCGAGATGCAATACCTCCAACGTGCCTACCCGGGAGCCCGCTGGTGACCGCATCGGACGAGACGCGGGTGGCGGCGGCATCGCGCGCCTTGGCCGTGGTGCCCGATCCGGAGCTGCCGGCGCTCACCATCACGGACTTGGGGCTGGTGCGTTTCATCCGAGTGACCGAGGATGGCGTGCTGCATGCGGGGCTCTCGCCGACCTACACGGGGTGCCCGGCTTCCGATCACATCCGCGATCTCGCGCGCGCGGCGCTCGCACAGGCGCAGGTGGGCGCTTTCAAGGTGACGCAGGTGCTCGCGCCCGCTTGGACGAGCGACTGGATCACGGCCGAGGGACGACGCAAGCTCGATGAATACGGGATCGTCCCGCCTTCGGCGGCGGCGGCCGTCGCATGTCCGCGGTGCCGATCGGTGCGCACCGAAGCGATCAGCGAGTTCGGCTCGACGCCCTGCAAGGCGCTGCACCGCTGCCGGGACTGCCTGGAGCCGTTCGAGCGCTTCAAGTGCATTTGAGGAGAACGGCGTGCTGCGCTTCCATTCCCTCGTAGTGATCTCGGTCGACCGCATCGCCGAGGATGCGGTCTGCGTGAGACTCGCGTTACCCGCGCCGCTGCGCGAGCACTTCAAGCACCATGCCGGCCAGTACGTGACCGTGCGCCGCCGAATTGACGGCCGCGAGGAGCAGCGCACGTACTCGATCGTGACGCCGCCGGGCGCGGCGGAGTTGCACATCGGGGTGCGCGAGCAAGCCTTGGGAAGCATGTCGCGCGAGCTCGCCTCGCAGCTGCGCGCGGGCGAGGAGCTCGAAGTGGGCACTCCGATGGGCCGATTTCGCACCGACGTGCAGGCGGCACGCTCGCGTGCCTACGTTGCCTTTGCCGCGGGCAGCGGCATCACACCGGTTCTTTCGCTCGCCTGCGACATTCTGGCTCGCGAGCCCGGCAGCCGCTTCACGCTCATCTACGGCAATCGCAGCATGGCGAGGACCATGTTCCTCGAGGACACGCTCGCGCTCAAGAATCGCCATCTCGGCCGCTTCTCGGTGTATTTCGTGATGAGCCGCGAGCCGCAGCATGCGCCGCTCTTGAACGGTCGCATCGATGCCGCCAAGGTCGAGGCGCTCGCCGCGCGGATCGATGACATCGGCGCCGCCGACGAGTACTTCGTGTGCGGGCCGGGCGACATGGTCGATTCGGTGCGCGCGGCGCTCAAGCGGCTGAATGCCGGGGCGCCCGTGCGCCTCGAGCGCTTCGTGTCCGCAAGCACGGCGCCCGTGCGACAGGGGCGTGAAAGCGCAGCGCCCGAGCTGCCGCCCGGCGAGGTGTTGTCCACCATCTCGCTGGTCATGGACGGCAGACACCGCGTATTTCAAATGTCGCCCGGCGATGCCTCGGTGCTCGCGGCGGCCGAACGCGCGGGGCTCGAGCTGCCTTTTTCCTGCCGCGCCGGCATATGCGCCACGTGCCGCACCAAGGTCAAATCGGGCCGCGTGGCGATGGCGCACAATATCGCGCTCGAGCCCTGGGAAGTCGACGCGGGCTTCATACTGTGCTGCCAGGCCCGGCCACTCACCGACACGCTGGAGCTCACTTATGACGAAAAATGATGGAGCGTACGAGACCATTCTATTGCGCATCGAGCGCGGGGTCGCGCGCCTCACGCTCAACCGTCCCGACAAGCTCAACAGCTTCAACGTGCGCATGCACGAGGAAGTGAGGGATGCCCTGCACAGCTTGCCCGGCAGCGGCGCGCGCGTGCTGGTCCTCAGCGGCGCGGGGCGCGGATTTTGCGCGGGGCAGGACCTCGCGGACCGGGCGGTGGCCCCGGGCGGACCGGGCGTCGATCTCGGTGAGTCGATCGAGCGCTACTACAAGCCGTTGGTCCTGGCGCTCACCGGGCTGCCGATGCCCGTCATCGGGGCGGTGAACGGCGTCGCGGCCGGCGCGGGTGCGAATATCGCGCTCGCCTGCGATCTGGTGATCGCGGCGCGCTCCGCGAGCTTCGTGCAGGCATTTTGCCGCCTGGGATTGGTTCCGGACTCGGGAGGCACCTGGAGTCTGCCGCGGCTCGTAGGCGGTGCGCGCGCATTGGGGCTCACGCTCCTCGGCGACAAGCTTCCGGCCGAGCAGGCCGCGGCCTGGGGCATGATCTGGCGCTGCGTCGACGATGCGGAGTTCCCCGCGACGATCGATGCGCTGGCGGCGCAGCTCGCCGCGGCGCCCACACGCGGGCTCGCCGCCACCAAGGCTGCGATTCGATCCTCGTGGCAACGCTCTCTCGCCGAGCAGCTCGACGTCGAGCGCGACGCGCAGCGCTCGCTCGGCCGCTCCGAGGACTATGCGGAAGGCGTCGCCGCCTTCACCCAAAAGCGCACCCCGAACTTCAAGGGAAGTTGACCATGACCGATGCCTTCATCTGCGATGCCATCCGAACGCCGATCGGCCGCTATGGCGGCGCGCTGTCCTCCGTGCGCCCCGACGACCTCGGCGCCGTGGTCCTGCGTGAGCTCATGCGGCGCAACGCGGCTGTCGACCCCCAAAAAGTGGACGATGTGATCATGGGCTGCGCGAATCAGGCGGGTGAGGACAATCGCAACGTCGCGCGCATGAGCGCGCTGCTCGCCGGCCTCCCCGTCGATGTACCGGGTGCGACCTTGAACCGCCTATGCGGCTCCGGGCTCGATGCGGTGGCGAGCGCCGCGCGCATGATTCGCTGCGGCGAGGCCGAGTTGGTGCTCGCCGGCGGCGTCGAGAGCATGAGCCGCGCGCCGTATGTCATGTCGAAGAGCGCCACCGCGTTTGCGCGCGACGTGCAGCTTCATGACACCACCATCGGCTGGCGCTTCGTGAACCCGTTGCTGAAGCAGGCTTACGGCGTCGATTCGATGCCCGAGACGGGCGAAAATGTCGCGCGGGATTTCGGTATCTCGCGTGAAGATCAGGATGGGTTCGCGCTGCGCAGCCAGGAGCGCGCGCTCGCGGCGCAGCGGGCAGGCTACTTCGCCGAAGAGATCGTCGGTGTCCCAGTGGCTGCAAAGCGGGGCGAGCCGACCTGGGTGACGGTCGATGAGCATCCGCGCGAGACGAGCCTCGAGGCGCTTGGCAAGCTTCCGACGCCCTTTCGCCAGGGAGGCACCGTGACCGCCGGCAACTCCTCGGGCGTGAATGATGGCGCCTGCGCCCTGTTGCTCGCCTCGCAGGGCGCCATCGAGCGCTTCGGCCTCGAGCCGCGCGCCCGCATCGTCGGTACCGCCGTCGCGGGCGTGGAGCCGCGCATCATGGGCATCGGCCCGGTTGCCGCCACCCGCAAGCTCCTCACCCGGGTCAAGTTGAGCCTCGATGACATCGACCTCATCGAGCTCAACGAGGCTTTCGCCGCGCAGGCGCTCGCGGTGCTGCGCGAGCTCGGCATCGCCGACGACGCGGCGCACGTGAACCGGCAGGGCGGCGCCATTGCGCTCGGCCATCCGCTGGGCGCGAGCGGCGCGCGGCTCGCCGCGACCGCGGTGCGCCAACTCGAGCGCGGCGCCGGCCGCCTCGCCCTGTGCACCATGTGCATCGGCGTCGGGCAGGGCATCGCGATGCTCATCGAGCGGGTCGCTTCGAAACAAGACCGCGAGGTGGGGAGATGAAACTGCAGAGCTATGTAGGCGGCCGCTGGCAGGGCGGTCTCGAGGAGGGCATCGCGCTGCGCGATGCCTCGACCGGCGACGTCATCGCTCACGCCTCCTCGCGTGGACTCGATTTCGAGGCCATCCTCGCCCATGCACGCGAGGTGGGAGGACCTGCTCTGCGCGCGCGCACGTTTCACGAGCGGGCCGCGCTTCTCAAGGCGATTGCGAAACGGCTTTCGGAGTTGAAGGAGGAGTTCTACGCGCTCTCGTATCGCACCGGTGCCACCAAGGACGACTCCTGGATCGATATCGACGGCGGCATCGGCACGTTATTTGGCTTCGCGAGCAAGGGTGCACGGGAGCTTGCAAACAACCGCCTGTATCTCGACGGCGCGGTCGAGGGATTGTCCAAATCGGGCCGGTTCGTGGGTCAGCATATCTATGTCCCGCGCGAAGGCGCGGCGGTGCACATCAACGCGTTCAATTTCCCGGTGTGGGGCATGCTCGAGAAGCTGGCGCCGGCGATTCTCGCGGGCGTGCCCGTGATCGTGAAGCCGGCGACGGCCACCGCCTATCTCACCGAGCTCGTCGCGCGGCGTATCGTCGAGACCGGTATCTTGCCCGAGGGCGCTCTGCAGCTCGTGTGCGGGGATCTCGGGAATCTGTTCGACCACCTGACTTGTCAGGACATCGTCTGTTTCACCGGCTCGGCGACGACGGCGGCGAAGCTCAGAGCGCATCCGCGCGTGGTTCGCCATTCGGTTCCGTTCGTCGCCGAGACCGATTCCCTGAACTCGAGCATTCTCGGCCCCGATGCCGCGCCGGGCAGCGCCGAGTTCGATCTGTTCATCCGCGAGGTGGTGCGTGAGATGACGGTGAAGGCGGGACAGAAGTGCACGGCCATCCGCAAGGCGCTCGTGCCGGCCGCTTTCGTCGATGCGACGCTCGCGGCGCTCAAGGGCGCCCTCGGGCAAGTTGTGGTGGGTGACCCGCGGGCGCCGGGCGTGGGGATGGGGCCGCTGGTGAGTCTTGCGCAGCGTACGGAGGTGCTTGCGAGGCTCGGCGAGCTCGAGCGCGAATGCGAGGTCATCGTCGGCCGCGCCGAGGGCTTCGAGGTCGCGGGAGCGGACGCGCGGCGTGGCGGGTTCGTCTCGCCCTGGGTGTTGCTGTCGCGCGATCCGCGCGCGGCGCGGGCGGTGCACGAGGTGGAGGCGTTCGGCCCGGTGGCCACCGTCGTGCCCTATGGCGAGGTGAACGAGGCGATCGCGCTCGCACGGCGCGGCGGCGGGAGTCTCGCGGCCTCGGTATTCTCGGCGGATGAGGCGATCGCCGCCCGTCTGGTCTTGGGTCTCGCGCCGTACCATGGGCGCATTCTCGTCGTCAGTGCCGCCTGCGCGAAGGAATCGACAGGTCACGGCTCGCCGCTCGCGCCGCTCGTGCACGGAGGCCCGGGACGGGCGGGCGGGGGAGAGGAGCTTGGCGGCATACGCGGCGTGCTGCACTACATGCAGCGAACCGCGGTGCAGGGCACCCCCGACGTGGTCACGGCGCTCGGCGGGCGCTGGGTGCGGGGCAGCCGGCAGCGCAATCCCGAGCGGCATCCTTTCCGCATCGCCTTCAACGATCTCGAGCTCGGCGACACCTTTCACTCCGCGGCGCGTGCGGTCGGCGTGGAGGACATCGAGCAGTTCGCCGCGCTGACCGGCGACAATTTCTATGCGCATATGGACGAGCATGAAGCCGCGCGCAATCCGCTGTTCGGCGGGCGCGTCGCGCACGGATATTTTCTCATCTCGGCCGCCGCAGGACTCTTCGTCGACCCCGAATACGGACCCGTGCTCGGCAACTATGGCCTCAACAGCTTGCGCTTCGTCAAGCCGGTCAAGCCCGGCGATCGGATCAAGGTGCGATTGACCTGCGCCGAGAAGAGCTTGCGCGCCGACAAGGGGTGGGGCGAGGTGACCTGGGACACCGAGATCACCAACCAGAGCGGCGAGACGGTCGCCTCCTACGATGTGCTCACCATGGTCAGCGTGCACGAAGTGCCCGATCGTGCCGCCTGAGGCGAAACAGGCGGCGCTCGGCGAGGCGCTCGAGGTCGAGCCTCTTCTCGGCATGGACCGCGCGGCGCTCGACTCGCTGCAGCTCGAGCGCCTGCGCGCTTCGATCCGGCATGCGTACGAGCACAATGAATGCTATCGGGTGAAGTTCGACGCGCGCGGCGTGCATCCCGAGGAGCTGCGACAGCTTGCGGATCTCGGGCGGTTTCCGTTCACCACCAAGGATGATCTTCGCGCCGCGTATCCTTTCGGCTTCTTCGCGGTGCCGCTCGATCAGATTGCGCGCCTGCACGCCTCGTCGGGCACCACGGGCAAGGCGACGGTGGTCGGCTACACGGCGCGGGATATCACCACCTGGAGTCAGCTCGTCGCGCGTTCGATTCGCGCGGCCGGCGGCCGCCGCGGCATGAAAGTGCACATCGCGTACGGGTACGGGCTGTTCACGGGGGGCTTGGGCGCACACTACGGGGCGGAGGCGGCAGGCTGCACGGTGATTCCGATGTCGGGTGGCCAGACCGAGCGTCAAGTGCGGCTCATCATGGATTTTCAGCCCGACATCATCATGATCACGCCGAGCTACATGCTCGCTCTTGCGGATGAGTTTCGCAAACAAGGGATCGATCCGCGCTCGAGCTCGTTGCGAATCGGCTTGTTCGGGGCGGAGCCCTGGGGACCGGGTTTGCGCCAGGAGATCGAATCGACCTTCGACCTCGACGCCTGCGACATTTACGGGCTGTCCGAGGTGATGGGCCCGGGCGTGGCTCAAGAGATTTCGCGCAGCAAGGAGGGGCCCACGGTGTGGGAGGATCATTTCCTGCCCGAGATCATCGACCCCGCAAGCGGCGCCGTCTTGGGCGACGGTGAGCCGGGCGAGCTCGTGCTCACCTCCCTCACCAAAGAGGCCATGCCGGTCATTCGCTATCGCACGGGCGATCTTACGCATCTCCTGCCGGGCCGTTTCACGGCGATGCGCCGGCTCGCGAGGATCATCGGCCGCACGGACGACATGCTGATCGTGCGCGGGGTGAATCTGTTTCCGTCGCAGGTGGAGGAGCTCGTGTCCGATAGCGCCGTGCTCGTGCCCCACTATGAGATCGAGCTTTCGCGACCGCATCGGATGGACGAGATGCGCGTGCGGGTCGAGGCACGCGGTGAGCTCGCAGCATCTGACCGGCGCGACATCGAGGGCGGCCTCGCGGATCGATTCAAGGCGCTGATCGGCATCTCGGCGCACTTCGAGGTGGTGCCGGCCGGCACGCTCGCGCGCTCTTCGGGGAAGGCTGTGCGCGTCATCGATCGTCGTCCACGCGGGTGATGGGCCTCGGCGGCCGGCGTGCCGCCACGGGCGGGAGGCCTGCGGGGTTACTTGTTGAGGGTTGGGTGCCGCCAAACGACCAACGTCATCGGATATTGAATCACGATCTCGTCGGCTGAGATCGCCGCCCTCAAGCCCAAGCTGTCGGCGCCGCTCTGTGCATCGCCACGGTACAGCGCACGGACTTTCTGCAAGTCGCCCGGATTCGGGAATGACGTTTTGAGGACCGCCTCCAGCGGGAATTGTGCCGTGAAGTAGGATGATGTCGCCATCTCCACGAGCCCGATCGCCGCTCCCAGTGCGCGGAGCTCGGCCGGCGGCAGCGCTCGCACGTGGGAGGGATCTCTCAGTTTTTCGGCCCGATTGAGCGCATCCGCCTTCTCGTATTCCGGGGACATATCGTTGATCGCGATCCGGCCATCATGCGCACACACGCGCGCCATTTCCATGAGCACCGCACCGGGGTCGGCAAGATGATGAAAAGCCGCTTGCGACACGACCAGCGAAAACACACCGCTTGGAAAAGGCAGCGGAAGAATATCTCCCAGTCGCCACTCGACGTTCGCAACATGCGCTTCAGCCTGCGCCGCGCGAGCTTGGTCGATCATTGCCGCGGTCAGATCGATTCCCGTGACCCGGTGCGCAAGTTTGGCCAGCGCCAAAGTGAGTCGTCCATTGCCGCAGGCGACATCCAATACGCGGTCGGTTCGCAACGGACCGATGGCGTCCATGAACGGTGAAGACGCCGCGCCACGACTCAGCGCGGTCAATCGCGCATAGGACTCGGCCTGCTTCGTGAATTGATCGAGGATCTTTTCATTTTGCGCTCGGTGCTGCGTCATATGTCGCTTTGCGCGCGCCCGGCTAAGGTCCCGGCGCGGCGGCGACGGGCGGCGGGGCGTTGCTCGCGCCCGGATTCTCAGGCGCCGCTTGCCGCGCCTCCGAGCGATCCGCCTCGGCCGGGGCCACCGGGAGCGCGAGCGCAACGAGACGCGTGGGATTGACCATGAGCGGGTCGTCGCGCAGCTTCAAGTACAGCGCGCCGCCGTCGGGATGCGGCACCGGCAGCGAGGCGCCCAGGAAGCCGTCCGGCACCGTCACCGGCTTGTCGAACGCCGCATTGGCGGACACCGAATCGATGAGATAGAGATTCGAGCCCGACAGCCTACAGGCCAGCTCCGGGGTTTGCGGGCACTCGAGCGCTTTGAGCGTCGGCAGCCGCACGAGCGTGGCGAGCGGCTGCCAGTCGCCCGCGGAGCCCTTGGCATTCACCCGGTACTTGAGCGGTCCATAGGAGGAAGCGCCAAAGGCCTTCATGGGATTGAGCGTCGCCACGGCGACCCGAGAATTCTCGAGCGCGAGCGTGCCGTTCGCGACGCTCAGCGCAACGACCGTGCTCTCATCGGCTGTGGCCACTTCGATGATCTCGTCGCGCGCGAACACCGCAGGCGACTCGGCGCGAACCGAAAACACGAGCGAGGCATCGAGCGGCAATTCTCCGTCGGCGAGCTGGATGTTGCTGTTGGCGCCCAATTGCGAGGGCTGCACGCTCTTGCCGATGAGGACGGCCTTCGGGCGCGGCGCATCGATCATGGCGTTCACCGGCAGAATGCGTCCGTCCTTCAAGGTGAGCTTCGCGGAGATGCTGCGCTCGGCCTTGAGCTCGCCGGCCGCAGCGGCATCCTGCGCCACGAGGGGCAGCTCGTCGTTGCCTTGCCGGCTCGCCAATTCGCCCGGCGTAAACACGACCCCCTTGATGCTGAGACTCGCCACCTCATCCAGCCGGCTGCCTTTGAGCACGCCTTGCGCGTCGCCCGCATGGATCTCGAAGCCGTCGAACCGGCCCGCCTCTGCGAAGCCCTGAACGCCGATCGGCTGCGGCTGCGCGAGGCCGTATTGCGCGACGAACAGGGTCATCGGACCGGGCTGCGCCTCCTGCAGCGGCAGCTTGACCTCCACCTCGTCCGGCTTGAGCTTCTTCCATTCGGCCTTGAGCTCTTTGCCGGCCGGATCCTTGAGCATGATGCTGTCGACGCAGCTCACGCTGTCGGCGCGCAAGTGCAGCGTATCCTGGCGCCCGACGATGAGGGCCGACTCGTCTCCGGCGGCGAGCTGCCAGGAGACGGCATGGGCATTGCGCAGCTCGAAGGTCGGTCCGTGATAGGGATCGAAACCCCAGAAACCGCGCAACGTCGCGTGCACGGTGTCGCCGAGCGACACCGCGCCGAGGCCCGAGGTGTCGATGACGAATCCTCCCTGCGAGGCATCGGCCACGGCGGGGAGCTCGAGCGACTTGCCGTTTCCCGCAAGGCTCGAGCGACATGTCGTGTGCATACGCGGTCGAGAACACCAGCGGCGCGCCTTCGACGGGCAATACCAATGCGGTCCTGCGCGCACAGTAGATCTCCTTCGGATCGACCGCGTGCAGCGGCGGCAGCTGCGCAGGCTCGATGGCGGGCAGCGCGACGACCAGGACCGACTTCGGATTGTGGAACGACGGCGCTGCATTCAACGTCAGCTGCAAATCGTTGCCCTTGAGCGTGGCGAGCGCCGGAATGTACTGATACTGCGCCGTGCGAAACGAATCGAGTATTTTCGCGATGTCGAGGACCGAGGAGATGTAGGGGCTGTAATAGCCGTAGCCGAGCTGCGGGCGTATAGCTCGCCTGCATCGCGAGATCTCCCTCGGGACCCGAAGTCAGCGCCTCGACGATCGAGGTGCTGTGGCCGTCGTTCAAGATCAGCGACTCTTGACCCGCCATCAAGCACGGCGCCTGCAGCGCCGGAATCCGATCCAGGCATTTCTCATCGACCTTGATGGCGAGACTGCGGGCGAGCAGGGGCGCCGCCTGCATGAGCTTTGCCGGATCGGCGTCGTTCAGGGAGCGGATCACCGCGAGATAGCGGTCGAGGCGCGAATGGTCGAGAGCCGCCTGATTCAGGTCCTGCGAGGTGCGAACGAAGGCGCCCGGCCGTCCGCGCACGGCGTCCACCAGAGTCCGATAGTCACCGCCCGTCTTCGGGAGCGAGAAACACCACCATCTGCTGCGCATCGGCCGGCACCGTCACCGTCAACCCATCGGCGCGGCATTTGGCCGTCCAGGTCTTGCAGTCGTGAAACCAGCTCTCGGGCGGCGGATTGGTGGATCCGCTCAGGAACGCCGTCACCAGTAGGTAATGCGCCGATTGCGAGGCGGGGAAGTTCGCGCGGATCCAGATGCGGTCGCCCGCGGCGAGATTCGGCACCTCGGCGGCGGGCAGCGTGGTCGCCGCCGCGGGTAACGGTGGCCTCGAGCACGGGGCCGGACAAGTCGAACGCGGCTCCGCCGGCCTGGCACGTCGCACCGAAGAGCCCGCCGACAATCACAAGCGCGACGCCTCATCCGGCGCGATTTAAGAGCATTCGAGCCATCCCTCGTTATGGACGCGATGCTGCTTAGAGGCCCGACCGGAGGATCGGTTCACCGGGCGCCCGCGGAGAGTGGGCCACGTCGCGAATTAACAAAACTTAAAGTGCGGCCGCGATGATCGCCTCGGCGCGGCGCGCGAGCTCGGGCGACAGCGGGTGTCCGCTGGCAGCAACATTCTCATCGACCTGCTCGGGCCGGGTGGCGCCGATGATGGCGGCGGCCACGTTCTTTTGGCGCAATACCCAGGCGAGCGCAAACTGCGCGAGGCTGAGGCCGGCCTCGGCCGCAATCGGCTTGAGCGCCTGCACCGCCTGCAATATTTTCGGTTTGAACCAGTCGGTGTTCACGAAGCCCTTCAAGGAGAGGTCCGCGGCCCGGCTGTCGCTGCGGGAGCGGGGAGCCGGGCAGATATTTGCCCGGTCAACACGCCTTGCGCGAGCGGCGACCAGACGATCTGCGAGATGCCGGACCGCTCGCAGAGCGGCAGCAGGGCGCGCTCCGGGTCGCGATGCAGCAGCGAGTACTGGGGCTGGCTCGAGACGAACTTCTCGACATTCGGAATACGCATCGCCGCTTCGATGCGGTCGACGGGCCACTCCGAGAATCCGATGTAGCGCGTCTTGCCGGCCTGCACGACCTCGGTGAGCGCGCGCATGGTTTCCTCGAGCGGCGTGCGATCGTCGAAGCGGTGGCATTGATACAGATCGACATGACTGACCTGCAGACGCTCGAGCGATGCGTCGATCTGCTTGTGAACTTGCGCGCAGGACAATCCGCGATCGATGTCCGACATCGGAAAGAAAAGCTTGGTGGCGAGCACGTAGCGGTCCCGAGGCACGCCGCGCAATGCTTCGCCCAACACCCGCTCGGCCTTGCCGAGGCCGTACACGTTGGCGGTATCGAACAGGGTGATGCCGCGCTCGAGCGCCCGATGGACGCACGCGATAGCGCTCTTCTTGCGCGCGCCGCTCGAGAACGTCAACCACGAGCCGAAAGCGATCTCCGAGACCATGAGATCGCTCGCGCCCAGTTTGCGATAGTTCATCGATCCGCTCCCGAATGCCGGATTCCCGTAGGATAGCGTTAAGTGGCCAGGGATGCTCGATGAAGAACGTGCTCATTGTGTACCACTCGATGACCGGGGGCACACAGCAGATGGCGGATGCCGCAGCCGCCGGCGCGCGCGCCGAGCGACAGGTGAGCGTGTCGCTTTTACGCGCCGCGGACACCGGCGCGGCGGACGTGCTCGCCGCCGATGGTTACTTGTTCGCAACACCTGAGAATCTCGCCGCCATGTCCGGACAGATGAAGGACTTCTTCGACCGGACCTACTATGCGGCGCTCGATCGGCTGAACGGCAGACCTTATGCGACGCTGGTGTGCGCCGGGAGCGATGGCCGGCAAGCGGCGGCGCAGATCGAGCGCATCGCCACGGGCTGGCGCTTGCGGGCGGTTGCCGAGCCGTTGATCGTTTGCACCCATGCGCAGGCGCCCGAGGCCATTCTGCGCCCGAAACAGATTGCGCGAGCGGACCTGGAGCGGTGCGAGGAAGTCGGCGCGACCTTGGCCGCCGGAGTCGCGCTCGGGATATTTTGATTCAGCGCGAAGATGCGGAGACCTCAAGCGATCGAGGCGCCGCCATCGACGCAGAGGTACTGGCCGGTGACGTGACGGGAGGCATCCGATGCCAGATACACCGCGGCGCCCATGAGATCCGTGTCACTGCCCAGCCGCCCGAGCGGTGTCTTCGCGATGACGGAATCGCCGATTTTCTCGAGGAGGCCGCGGGACATTTTCGATGGAAAAAATCCGGGGCAAATGGCGTTCACGCGGATGCCGAGCGGTCCCCACTCGGTTGCGAGCGCGCGCGTCAGCTGCAGCACCGCGCCTTTCGAGGCGTAATAACTCGCGGCCTTGAGGTCCGCCTCGATACGCAGGGCTGCAATCGATGCGACCACGATGATGTTTCCCGCGCGCTGCGGAATGAAGCATCGGTTCGCCACCAATTGGCTGAGCTGAAAGACGCTGCCGGCGTTGAGCCGCATGACCTTGTCCCAGGCTGCGAGCGGATGCTCCTCGGCGGGGCTGCCCCAGGTCGTGCCCGCGTTATTTACCAGAATGTCGATGCGCCCGAAGTGCTCCAGCACCTCCTCGACCAGCGCCGGAACATGCTCGGGCTTGGACAGATCGCACGGCGCCGGGAAAGCCTCGATGCCGTCGGCGCTCGAGCTTCGCCGACGCTTGCTCGAGCTCCTCGCTCGAGCGCGCGCACAGCGCGACCTTTGCGCCCATCTCCCCGAGCGCCGAGGCGATCTGCAATCCAAGTCCTCGTGATCCGCCCGTGACGAGAGCGACCTGACCGTCAAGCTCGAACAACTCCCGCACCGTCATGCGGCACCTCGATGGAATTCGGCGGCCGTTGCACCGCCTACCGCTATAGTGGATACGACCGCCGATGGAGCCTCGCGCTCGGATTTTCAAGTAATTGCCGGAGGATGTATGTTCCGCGTGCTGGGGACGCCATGAGTCCGAAGGATCTCGTCCTTGACGGCGCTCGAGGGCCTGCCCGAGGTCGACCGCCGGCATGGCGCTCGCCCCCGATGATCGCCGCAGCACTCGAGCGCCAGGCGATCGCGACGCGCGATGAGGACGTGATCCTCGTGTGTCAGAAGATCGTCTCGAAATCCGAAGGGCGCTACGTCGATCTCGGCGACGTGGTGGTCTCGCCGCGGGCCGAGGAGCTCGCGCACCGTTGCGGCAAGGATGCGCGGCTGGTCGAGGTCATCTTGCAGGAGTCGAGCGAGGTCGTGCGTTGCGCGCCCCAGGTACTCATCGTGCGACACCGTCTGGGTCTGGTGATGGCGAATGCGGGAGTGGATCAGTCGAACATCCCCGACTCCGAATCCAGAGTGTTGCTGCTGCCGAAGGATCCCGACGCCTCGGCTGGGTGCTCAGGGAGCTCGCTCGGCGATTGCTCGGGGCCGCGCCGGCGGTGGTGATCACCGACACCTTCGGTCGGCCGTGGCGCCAGGGGGTGTGCGGGATCGCGATCGGCGCGGCGGGCATCGTCACGTTGCTCGACCGGCGCGGCGAGGAGGATCGCTTCGGCCGCAAGCTCAAGGTCACGCAGGTGCCGGTGGCGGATCAGCTGGCCGCGGTCGCGACGCTCCTGATGGGCGAGGGCGCCGAGGGACGGCCCGTGGTGCATGCCCGCGGCGTACCGGCGGCCTGGCGGCACCCCACGGCTCGCGCGGCGGATCTGTTGAGGCCGCTCGCCGAGGACCTGTTTCGGTAAGCCGCGTGGGACACATCGTCGCGCTTTGCGGAGGGGTCGGCGGGGCGAAGCTCGCCGATGGACTGCAGCAGTGCCTGGCGCCGGGAACGCTGCAGATCATCGTCAACACGGGCGATGACTTCGAGCATCGGGGTCTTCCGATCTGTCCGGATCTCGACACGGTGCTCTACACGCTCGCGGGCGTCGCCAATGCGGAGCAGGGCTGGGGACGCGAGGACGAGTCATGGCAAGTTCAGGCGGAGTGGCGAGCGCTGGGACTCGAGGTGTGGTTTCAGCTCGGAGATCGCGATATCGCCCTGCATTTGCACCGGCGCGAGCTGCAGCTCATGGGCATGAAGCTCACGCAAATCGCGCGCACGCTCGCGCTCGAACTGCGCGTGCCGAGCGCGCTGTTGCCGATGTGCGATGCGCCGGCCCCGACCGTGGTGCTCACCGATCAGGGCGAGATGCCGTTTCAGGAATATTTCGTGAAGCATCGATGCCAGCCGCTGGCCCGAGGCTTTCGCTACGGGGCCGAGCGAGGCGCGGCACTCACGTCGGAGGTGCGCGCCGTGCTCGAGGATGCGCACCTCGACGGCATCATCATCTGTCCCTCGAACCCCTACCTCAGCGTGGCGCCGATTCTCGCGGTTCCGGGCCTGCGCGATCTTCTGATCCACGCGCGTGCCCCGGTGATCGCCGTCTCGCCGATCATCGGCGGCGCGGCGGTCAAGGGACCGGCTGCAAAGATCATGCGGGAGCTCGAGCTTGCCGGTCTCGCCCCTCGAGATCGCGAGATCGTATCCGGATTTTCTCGACCTCATGCTGATCGATGAGATCGATGCGCCGCTGATCGCCTCGCGCGCGGCGGACGACCCCGCGCTCGCGGCCGCTCCGATTCTGATGCGCACGGCGGAGGACCGGCGCCGGCTTGCGGCGATCTGCCTCGATCTGTTGCGAAACGCGTGAGCGGCGGCCTCACCGGCGGTTGAAGCCGATCTCCTCGAACAGGTCGAGCATCGATCGCCAAGAGCGCCGATCCGCCCGGGCGTCATATTTCAGTCCTTGGATGCCCATGACCCGCGCGCGCTCATCCGCGCCGGGATCGGTAAAGCTGTGCTGTGCGCCGCCATAGACATGCATCTGCCAATCGATGCGGGCGGTGCGCATCTCCTCCTCGAAGGCGCCGCGCTCGGCCGGTGGAATCAAGGGATCGTCGGCGCCGAGGCAAACGAGCACCTTGCCCCGGATCTGCCGCGCATCTTGCGGTCGCACCGTCTTCAGGCCGCTGTGAAAGCCCACGGTGGCCTCGATCTTCGCTCCGCTGCGCGCGAGCTCGAGCGCGGCCGTACCGCCGAAGCAGTAGCCGATGGCTGCGATGCGCGCGCGGTCGACGCCGGGCTGCGCGCGAGGACCTCCAGAGCCTTCGCGAGCCGCGCGCGGATGGCATCCGGCTCGGCGATGAATCGCTGGATCCGCGCCCGCATCTCGGCGCCATCGGCGAGAATCTCGCCCTGACCATGGTAGTCGAGCGCGAAGGCCGCGTAGCCGGCTTGCGCGAGCCGGCGCGCCACGGATTTGGAATGCTCGCCCAGGCCCGGTCCGGGCGGCGAGACGAGAATGCCGGGCCGAAGCGGCACCGAGCTCACGTGCTCCGCCGGCCGCGAAAGTAGCCCACCATGGACACGCCGTCCGCCTCGTAGCCGATCTCGCGCGTTACGGGATTCATGGGTAAATCCTGCGCTCGAGCGCGGGCGAGGTAAAGTGGCGCGCTTGCGATAAGATACCGTGGCCGGCGCTGCGGTGGCCGGCCATGCGGCGGCCCAGGCGCCGTCGCCTTGCTTTGCCGGAGGAGATTCACCTTTGATCAAGCTGGGTTACAAGGCCTCGGCCGAGCAGTTCGGACCGAGCGAGCTGCTGGAGTTTTCCGTGCTGGCGGAGCGTCGCGGCATGGATTCGGTCTGGATCAGCGACCACTTTCAGCCCTGGCGGCACACCGGCGGGCACGCGCCGTTCTCCCTGGCCTGGCTCGGCGCGCTCGGGGCCCGCACGGGCAAGATCGTCATGGGGACGAGCGTCCTCACCCCGACGTATCGCTACCACCCCTCCACCGTCGCGCAGGCCTTCGCGACGCTCGGGACCTTGTTCCCGGGCCGCGTCGTGCTTGGACTCGGCACCGGCGAATCCTTGAACGAAGTCCCCGCCACGGGGATTGCAGTGGCCCGAGCAGAAGGAGCGCACCGCGCGTTTTCGCGAAGCGCTGCGGCTCATCCAAACGCTCTGTACCGAGGATCGCGTGAGTTTCGCCGGCCAGTTCTACCAGACCAAACTCGCCACGATCTATGACCGTCCGCGCGGCGCCGGTGCCGATCTATGTCGCAGGCGCCGGTCCGTTCATCGCGAAGATCGCAGGCTCGGAGGCCGACGGATTCATTTGCACCAGCGGCAAGAAGTGGGAGCTGTACACCGAGACATTGCTGCCGAATGTGCAGGCCGGCCTTGCCGCATCCGGCCGCGCTCGCCCGGCCGTTCGAGCGGATGATCGAGATGAAGGTGTCGTTCGACACCGATCGGAGCGCGCGCCCTGCGCGACACGCACTACTGGGGCGCGCTGGCCCTCAAGCCCGAGGAGAAGGTCAACGTCGAGGATCCGCTCGAGATGGAGCGGCTCGCCGACGCGCTGCCCATCGAGCGCACCGCCACGCGCTGGATCGTGTCGAACGATCCGGAGGAGATCGTCGAGAAAGTCGGCGCATATGTAAAGATCGGCTTCGATCATCTGGTGTTTCACGCTCCGGGACCCGACCAGGCGCGATTCCTCGAGTTGTTCGCCGAGCAGGTTGCGCCGCGTCTGCGGCGCAAGTTCGGATGAGCTTGCCTCACGGACGCAAACCGCGGTTACACTAACCCCATGAGTTCAGGCATCTGGGCGGTGGTGCCGGTCAAACGGCTCTCGGCGGCGAAGCAGCGGCTCGCAGCGCTCCTCGGCGAGGCGCGCGAGGAGTTCGCGTTTCTGCTCGCGTGTCGCACACTCGATGTGGTTCGCGAGACGGGCCTGTTCGACGGGGTCATCGTCGTAAGTCCCGATTCGCGCATCGCGGCCGCCGCAAAGGCCCGGGGGGCCCTGGTGCTCGATGACCGCGATGCGCCGTTGAACGAGGCGTGCTCCCTCGGGATCGCCGCCGTGGCCGAGCGTGCCGCACGCATCGGCGTACTCATGCCGTCGGATCTCGGCGCGCTGACGGCGTCCGATCTTGCCGAAGTGGTCAGGCGCTACGCGGCGTTGCGCGAGCGTGGCGGGTCCGTGCTCGGACTCGTGCGCTGCAAGGACGGCACCGGCACGAACATGGTGCTCCTCGACCCGGCGAAGCCTTTTGAGCCCCGGTTCGGTGCCGACAGCTTCTCCTTGCCACGCGAGCCTCGCGGGCGTAACGGTGCACGAGCTCGTGGCGCCGACCGTCTCGTTCGACATCGACGTTCCGGAGGATCTGTGTCGGTTCGCGCAGTCGCTCGATGAGGAGCGCGAACCCGGTGCCCTGACCCTTCTCGTGCGCCGACTCGATGGCCTGCAAACGCATCGACCGCGCGTGCCACCGGTACGGCGCGACCGGGCGCGGATCCGCTGCGCCTCGCGCGCGCGAGCGCAGCGGATCTGGCCGTGCAATCGGCGCAATTGCGCGATGCGGGGTTCGGATCTCTGATCACGTACTCCCGCAAGGTATTCCTGCCTCTGACCCAGCTGTGTCGCGATTCATGCCATTACTGCACCTTCGCCAAGGCACCCCGGCACGTGCGCAGTCCGTACATGTCGGTCGAGGAGGCCGTGACGGTCGCATCGAAGGGCGCGGAGCTCGGGTGCAAGGAGGCTTTGTTCACCCTCGGGGAGCGTCCCGAGCTGCGGTACCGCGCGGCAGGCGAGTGGCTCGCCGAGAACGGCTTCGAGAGCACGCTGCATTATCTGAAAGCTGTCGCGGCCGCGGTGCGCGATCGAACCGGATTGCTGCCGCACATCAACGCCGGATGCATGAGCGCCGCCGAGATGGCGATGCTGCGCCCGGTGGCGGCCTCGATGGGGCTGATGCTCGAGACGGTCGCCGACCGCCTGGGGGATAAGGGCGGCCCTCACCACGGCTCGCCGGACAAGATTCCCGCCGTGCGGCTCGAGACCCTGGCCGAGGCGGGCCGGCAGAAGATCCCATTCACCACCGGCCTGTTGATCGGCATCGGGGAGACCCGGGAAGAGCGCATCGAGGGGCTGCTTGCGATCGCCGAGCTGCAGCGCCGCTATGGTCACATTCAGGAAGTCATCATTCAGAACTTCGTGCCGAAGCCCGGCACGATCATGGCGCAAGCGGCTCCCGCCGATGGCGAGGAGCTGCTCTGGTCGATCGCCGCGGCGCGCATCGTGCTCGGCGCGCACATGAGCATCCAGGCGCCTCCGAACTTGAGCCCCGCACCGCTGCCCGCACTCATCGCCGCAGGCATCAACGACTGGGGCGGTGTTTCGCCGCTCACCCCGGATTACGTGAATCCGGAGTCCCCGTGGCCGGTCATCGAGCGGCTGCGCATGGAGTCCGCGCAGGCGGGCAAGACCCTCGCGGAACGAATCACGATTTATCCCGCCTATGCGAGCTCTCCGGTTGACTGGCTCGACCCGGCCATGCGCCGCCCGGTACTCGAGCTTTCCGACGGGCAAGGCCTCGGCCGGGAGGATCGCTGGCGAACCGGCCGCAGCCCGGAGCTGCCGGCGGGATTCGCCGCCTCGCGTGCGCACACCCCGAGTGCCGAGATTCGGGAGATCCTGGACGAGCTTCTGCGCAACGGCGCGGAGCATGTCGAGCAGCGCTCGGTTGCCCGGCTGTTCGAGGCACGCGGCGGCGATTTCCGGCAGGTATGCGAGGCGGCGGATGCGTTGCGCGAGGCGACGAACGGCTCGGTGGCCACCTACGTCGTCAATCGAAACATCAACTACACCAACATCTGCGGCTATCGCTGCAGCTTCTGCGCGTTCTCGAAAGGCACGCGCAAGCACGAAGGCGCCGAGCGCCCGTATCTGCTCGACGTTGGCGAGGTGGTGCGCCGCTCGCTCGAGGCGCGCGAGCGCGGCGCCACCGAGGTGTGCCTGCAAGGCGGCATCCATCCGAGCTTCACCGGCGAGACCTATCTGGAGATATTGCGCGCGGTGAAGGCGGCGGACCCCGGCATGCACGTGCACGCCTTCTCGCCGCTCGAGGTGTGGCATGGCGCCACGACCTTGGGCATGACTTTGCGCGATTATCTGTCGCTGCTGCGCGCCCAGGGTCTCGGCAGTCTTCCCGGAACGGCCGCAGAAATTCTGGACGATCGGGTGCGCGCCGTGCTCTGTCCCGACAAGCTGAGCAGCGCCCAATGGCTTGAAGTGATCGAGACCGCGCACGAGGCCGGTCTGCCCACCACATCGACCATCATGTTCGGCCATGTGGACACTTACGGCGATTGGGCGACGCACCTCGGCAAGCTGCGCGATCTGCAAAAGCGTACCAAAGGAATCACGGAGTTCGTGCCGCTGCCCTTCGTGGCGCACGAAGCGCCGTTGTACAAGCGTGGTCAGGCAAGACCCGGGCCCACGCTGCGCGAATCCATTCTCATGCACGCGGTGGCGCGGCTCGCGCTGCACCCGCATTTCGACAATATTCAGACCTCGTGGGTGAAGATGGGACGCGCCGGTATGCGCGAAGCGCTCTGCGCAGGCGCAAACGATCTGGGCGGGACCCTGATGAACGAAAGCATTACGCGCGCCGCGGGCGCGACGCACGGCCAGGAGATGACGCCGTCCGACATGCGCTCACTCGCAGTCTCGCTCGGGCGCTCGCTCGCTCAGCGCTCCACGCTCTATCGGCGCTTCGCGACGGTCGATGCGACCCTCACCGTCGAAGCAGCGGCGCATGCGCGCGAAGAATGTCGCGCATAGCGTCCAGAAAGCCCTCGAGGCCGGCATCGTCCACGACCAGGGACAGCGCGATGAAGCCTCGCGGCGCGCAGTAATAGCCGCGCTCGAGCAGCTCGAAAAACAACAGCGCAATGGCCTGCGCGGCGAACACGGGCTCGCCCGCCGCGTGAAAGTTCATGAGCGATCCGAGTCCCCGCACGGCAAGCGAGCATTCGAACTCGCACAACATGCCGTTGAGCGCGGCGCGCAGCGCATCGCCCCGGGCATTGAGCGCGTCGAGCGCCGGCGCGGTGAGCACCCGCGACAAGGCCGCATAGCCCGCGTTCATCGACAGCACATTGTTGTTGAACGTGCCCGCGTGGGCCAGATGGCCGGCGTTGCGCGGATCGTAGAGCGACATGATATCGGCGCGTCCTCCGAACGCACCGAACGACAATCCGCCGCCGTGGTACTTGCCGAGCGTGGTCAGATCCGGCCGGATCCCGAGCAGGGCTTGCCGGCCGCCGCTCGACAACCGCGAGGTTTGGATTTCATCGAAGATGAGGATCGTGCCCACGCGCCGCGCTTCCTCGGCGATCGCCTGCAGAAATGACGGATCCCCCGGCACGCAGCCGCCGGAGCCGAGCATCGGCTCGACGAGCACGCAGGCCAGCTGCTGCGCGTGTCTCCGAATTGCGTTACGCGCCGTGCCCTCGTCGTTGTACGGAGCGATCAGAAAATCATGCGGAACGTTGAGGGGCGATGCGCCGCCGCTGAATTTGAGCAGGCTCCCGTGATAGGCGCCCTCGAAGACCAGCACAAGGCGCCGCCGGGTGAAGGCGAGGGCGGTTGCGAGGGCCAGTAAATTCGCCTCAGTCCCGGAGTTGGTGAAGCGGATCAGTTCGATCGAGGGGTAGCGCTCGCGAAGCAGATCCGCGAGCTGGGATTCCGCCGGGTGATTGGCCGAGAGGTTGAGGCCGCCCTCGAGCGCTGCCGCGATCGCATCGCGGATGACGGGATGCGAGTGGCCGAAGATGCCGGCCGTGTACTCGCCGAGCAGGTCGAGATAACGGTGGCCGTCGACGTCCTCGAGCCAGCAGCCCTCGCCGCGCGCCATGCAGATCGGAAACGGATCGAAATAGAGAATGCTGCGGGTGTTGCCGCCCGGCATCGCGCGGCGGGCGGCCTCGAACTGGGCACGACTGCCGGCACAGCGCGACGCATAGCGCCGCTTGGCGGCACCGAGGGCCTCGCCCAGGGGAGAGGCGCCGGTCAACGCAGCTGGCTGTCCTTGCTGCCGCGGCGGTTGTAGCCCGCGAACTCCGCGCGCTCACGATCGAGCGCGTCCTGGCAGCTCACACAGAGCCGGGTTCCCGGCAGCGCGTTGCGGCGGGCCTCGGGAATTTCCGCTCCACATTCCCCGCAATGCGTCGCCGAGGGACCTTGCGGCAGGCGGCTTTGCGCCCGCTTGATTCCATCGAGCACCGTGGCATCGATCTGTTCTTGTACCGCGCCGTCGCCAGCCCAACCTGTCGCCATGAACTCGCCCTCACCTCACCGCCGCCTCGCGGCGATAGCTCATTTATGGGTTCTCGCGGCTCGAGTTGCAAGTCCAGGGCGCTCCCGGAAATGCGATTGGATGCTCAAAACCACCTATAAGCCATTGTTTTTGCGAGATGCTAGAGTCGCCCATGCCGGAGCCGGGCCAAAATTCGCGGAGTCCTGGGCAAAAGAGGCTGTTAGGCTAAAGCCACGTTCCTCGAGCCCTCGAACCCATGTCCAAGCTCCAGCATGCTCCCGTCAAAGATTTGTGCCCGACGCAGCTCACGATCGGGTTTCTGGAGGTCGACGCCAAGAAAAAGCGCTTGAGCGCACTCTCGCCCAAGGATCAGGCGGCCTTCCTTCTGGCTCACCCCATGCCCGTGGTATTCGGTCCTGGGAAGAAAATGTACATCACGGATCACCACCACCTGGCGCGCGCCGCACTCGATCTGAAGATCGAGCAAGCCTGCTTCGAGGTGGAGGCCGACCTGTCGGACTTGAGTCAGGACAAGTTCTGGAGCCGCATGGACAAGGAGTCCTGGGTACACCCGCTCGATCAAAATGGCGTGCGGCACCGCTACGAGATGATTCCGAGGACTTTGGACAAGCTGGTGGACGATGTCTATCGCTCGATCGCCGGCTTCGTGCGCGATGCCGGCGGCTACGACAAGACCGCAACCGCGTTCGCGGAGTTCATTTGGGCGGATTTCTTCCGGCGCAATATTGCCGTCGAGGACGTGATCGCGGATTTCGACGGCGCCGTGAATCGCGGGCGCGAGCTCGCTCGCAGTCCGATTGCGAAGCGCATCCCCGGGTTCAAGGAGTGACCGCGGCGGACGCGGCGCAGATCGCCGCCCGCCTCGATCGGATCCCGGCATCGCGCACGCTGTGGAGCATCGTCGCGTTGATTTCGCTCGGCGGTGCGTTCGAATTCTACGATCTATTCTTTACCGCTTACGTCGCCCCGGGGATGCGGAAAAGCGGGCTCTTCACGCCCGCCTCCCTGGGGTTCTTCGCGGCGCTCGAGCCCTTGCGGGTCGCAGGTTTCGGCACCTTCGTATTCGCGACGTTTGCGGGGTTGTGGGTAGGGGTCGTCGTCTTCGGTCAGGCTGCCGATCGCTTCGGCCGCAAGACCGTGTTCACCGCGTCCTTGCTTTGGTACGTTGCATCGACGGCCATCATGGCCTTCCAGCGCAGCGGCGAGTGGCTCAACATCTGGCGGTTCGTCGCAGGCATCGGATTCGGCGTACAGCTCGTCACCATCGATACGTATCTTGTCGAGGTCGTGCCGCCGGCCTTGCGCGGTCGCGCCTTCGCCATCAACCAGTGCATCTGTTTTGCCGTCGTGCCGCTGGTGGCGCTCCTCGCCTGGCAGTTGGTGCCCTTGACGCCTTTCGGCATGGAAGGGTGGCGATGGGTGGTTCTTTTGGGCTCCGTCGGCGCAATCGCGGTCTGGGCATTGCGCTCCGGGATCCCTGAAAGTCCCCGCTGGCTGGCGTCACAAGGCCGCATCGAGGAGGCGCAGCGGCTGCTGAGCGGCATCGAGCGAGGGGTCATTGCGGAGCTCGGGCCCCTGCCGCCGGCGAGGGTGCCGGCCTCGATCGAGCGCCCGGTGCACGCACGCCTCGGGGAGATTTTCCAAAGACCGTACCGGCGCCGGACGCTCATGCTCTCCGTATTCAATGGCGCACAGGTGATCGGCTTTTACGGCTTCAACTCCTGGCTTCCGACCTTGCTGACCGCGCGCGGCGTGACCGTGACCGAGGGCCTGAAATACGCCTTCCTCATTGCCGTCGCGCAGCCGTTCGGCCCGTTGGTCGGGAGTTTTTTCGCCGACACCGTGGAGCGCAAAGCGCAGATCGTCGGAGGGCTCGCCTGCATGGGGGTCGCCATGGCGGCCTTCGCCAGGGCCAACTCGCCCGCGCTCCTCATCTTTCTCGGCATCGTCTTCACGCTGGCGGCAAACATCATGTCTTACGCCTACCACGGCTATCAGGCGGAGCTTTTTCCGACGCGCATTCGTTCGCGCGCCGTGGGTTTCGTGTACTCGTGGAGCCGGCTCACCGCCGCTTTCGCGGGGCTCATGGTGGGGGTCCTGCTCGCCCACCATGGCGTAGACGCCGTGGCGGGGTTCATCGGCGTCGCGATGCTCCTCGGCATCGGCGTGATCGGCTGGTTCGGGCCGTCGACGCGCGGGCGTGCGCTCGAGCAACTAAACCGCTAAGGGGAGGGGCAGCGCCGGTTGCGGCAGTGCCGCGGCGGGTGCCGAATGCCCTAAAACCGCCGGGCGATTGAAAATTGGGGATAAACGCTACAAACTTCCATGCGGTTGAGGACAACCGACGCGAATAGGTGGCCGATGGCCTTGGCGTCGCTCCATCCAACGTTCGTCGGAGCCATGATGAATGATGTGCAAACCGAGCTGGTGTTGCTCGGCAGCTACCTCAGCGGTCGGCAGGCGGCCGTTTTGGTTGCCTGGCAGACCGCGATCAAACGCGACCCGAAGCTGACGACGGGAGATGCCCTGCCGCGCGTGCAGCTGCTGGACCATATTCCCGCCGTACTCGCGCTGTTCGTGCGTGAGCTGCGGACGGCTGCGGGCGATCCGGCAATTTCGGCCGAACATGCCGAGGGACCGGCGACCGCTCACGGCTTACAACGCTGGCGCCAGGGATATGATCTGCGCGAGGTAACGCGTGAGCTCGGAAAGCTCAACGAGTGCGTCATCGGGGAACTCGACGCCTACACCGAAGCACACTCGCAGGTCTCGCATGCCGCCGTCGCCACTGCGCGGCGCATCTGGTCCGCCTTGACCAGCACCACCATTGAGCAAAGCGTGGGCCAGTATTTCGAGCTTGCGCAACGCGAAGCGGCCGGACAGGTCAAAGACCTCGAGTCGGCGCTCGAGGAAGTGACGCGACTGGAAGAGCAGCGCGCAGAGCTGTGGCGCCAAGCCGCACACGACTTGCGCGGCAATCTGGGCGTGGTCGCGAATGCCACGGTGGCGCTCACGCACACCGGTTTGCAGGATCCCTCGCGCGATGACTTCGTGCGGATCTTGATGCGCAACGTCACTTCGCTCCACCACCTGCTCGAGGATGTGACCAGCCTCGCGCGCCTGCAGGCGGGTCACGAGCAGGCCCGCATCGAGGCGCTCGACGTCAGCCCCATCATGCAGCAACTGTGCGAGGGCATTCGTCCCCTGGCGCAGGAACACCACCTGTTCCTGCGCTGTGACGGGCCGCCCGGCTTCGCAGCCGAGGGAGACGCCATCAAGATCCGCCGCATCGCGCAGAACCTCATCCTGAACGCCGTCAAGTTCACCCGCCAGGGCGGCATCACCGTGAGCTGGGGCGACAGCGATGCCAACGATGTCAAGCGCTGGATGCTGGTGATTCAAGACACCGGACCGGGTTTTCCGAGCGGCGCGGTGGCGCCGCTCGCGAGCGCTCTCTCGAACACACCGACGGTGCCGTCCGATGCGGCGGCCTCCGGCGGCAGGGCCGGCGCGCCCGCACGGGACGATACCGGCGAGGGCATCGGCCTTTCCATCGTCAAGCGCCTGTGCGACATGCTGAATGCGACCGTCGAGGTGAAGTCCGTCCGCGGCGCCGGCACTACATTCCAAATCCGCTTTCCGCGTCAGTATTCTTGACCTCGGGCGTACCCGGCGGTCCGGTATATGTACACTAGAGTGCTGCCCATTCGACGGAGAAAAGTTTGCGCGGTGAGTTGAAGTCATTGACGCATCTCGAGAGCCTGGAGGCCGAGAGCATTCACATCATCCGGGAGGTGGTGGCCGAGTGCGACAAGCCGGTCATGCTGTACTCGATCGGCAAGGACAGCGCGGTGATGGTGCATCTCGCGCGCAAGGCCTTTCATCCGAGTCCGCCTCCTTTTCCCCTTTTGCACGTCGATACCACCTGGAAATTCAGGGCCATGTACGAGCTGCGCGACCGGATCGCGCGCGAGAGCGGCATGCAGCTCCTCGTTTACCAGAATCCGGAGGCTCTCGCCCGGGGCATCAACCCCTTCGACCATGGGCCGCTGCACACCGATCTTTGGAAGACCGAAGGACTGAAACAAGCACTGACGAAGTACGAATTCGATGCCGCCTTCGGCGGCGCCCGGCGTGATGAGGAGAAATCCCGTGCCAAGGAGCGGATCTTCTCCTTCCGCTCAGCCTCGCAGCGCTGGGACCCGAAGAATCAGCGTCCGGAGCTGTGGAATCTGTACAACGCGCGCAAGGCGAAGGGCGAGAGTATCCGCGTGTTCCCCCTGTCCAACTGGACCGAGCTCGATGTGTGGCAATACATCCATCTGGAGAACATCGCGATCGTGCCGCTGTATTTTGCCGCGCCACGCCCCACGGTCGAGCGCAACGGCATGCTGCTGATGGTCGACGATGAGCGATTTCGCTTCAGTGCCGGGGAGCGGCCGGTGATGCGATCGATTCGGTTCCGCACGCTCGGATGCTATCCCCTGACCGGGGCGGTCGAGAGCACGGCGGTCACCCTGCCGCAGATCATCCAGGAGATGCTGCTCACGACGACGTCCGAGCGGCAGGGCCGCGCGATCGATCATGATCAGGCCGCCTCGATGGAGAAAAAGAAGCAGGAGGGCTACTTCTGACGGACGCCACTTCCGAGCCCTCCTACAGGGCCCCGCAGCTCGCCGCCGAGAACATCGACGCCTACCTCGCGGAGCATCAGCGCAAATCGTTGCTGCGGTTCATCACCTGCGGCTCCGTGGACGACGGAAAATCGACGCTCATCGGACGGCTCCTGTACGACAGCAAGATGTTGTTCGAGGATCAGCTCGCGGCATTGCAGGCGGACAGCAAGCGCATCGGCACGCAAGGCCAGCGCATCGACTTCGCGCTCCTGGTCGACGGTCTCGCCGCCGAGCGTGAGCAGGGGATCACCATCGATGTGGCCTATCGATTCTTCGCCACCGACCGGCGCAAGTTCATCGTGGCCGACACGCCCGGGCACGAGCAGTACACGCGCAACATGGTCACCGGTGCATCGACCGCGGATCTCGCCGTCATTCTGATCGATGCACGCAAAGGTGTGCTCACCCAGACGCGGCGCCATAGCTATCTTGCGCACCTCATCGGCATCCGCAATCTCGTGCTCGCCGTGAACAAGATGGATCTGATCGGCTACGACCGCGGCGCCTACGATGCCATCATTGCCGATTACACCTCGTTCGCGCGGCGTATCGGCATCGAGCGATTCCTGTCCATTCCGATCTCCGGGCTGGAGGGCGACAACATCGTGGAGAAGTCCGAGCGAACGCCCTGGTACGTGGGACCCGCGCTCCTCGAGTATCTGGAGACGGTGGAAGTCGATGCCGCCGCCGCCCAGCGGCGCGCCTTTCGCATGCCGGTGCAATGGGTCAATCGCCCGAACCAGGATTTTCGCGGCTTCATGGGGATGGTGTGCAGCGGACAGATCAAGCCCGGTGACGCCGTCCGCATGCTCCCCTCGGGAAGGATGTCCAAGGTGGCACGCATCGTCGCGTTCGGCGGCGATGCACCGGCTGCGGTGGTCGGTCAATCCGTGACGCTCACCCTGTCGGACGAGGTGGATTGCAGCCGGGGCGATGTGATTTGCGCCGCCGACAGCCCTCCTGAGGCCGCGGATCAATTCGAGGCGACGATCGTATGGATGGCCGAGGAGGAGCTTCTTCCGGGCCGCCCCTACTGGTTGAAGCTCGGCACCCAGACGGTGACCGCGACGATCCAACAGCCGAAATACCAGGTGAACGTCAACACGCTCGAGCACCTTGCCGCGAAGACACTCGCCTTGAACGCCATCGGCATCGCCAATCTCTCCACCGACAAGCCCCTCATATTCGAGCCGTACGAGCAAAATCATGCGCTCGGCGGTTTCATCCTGATCGACAAGCTGAGCAACGCCACCGTGGGCGCGGGCATGCTTCACTTCGCCCTGCGACGCGCGAGCAACGTTCACTGGCAGACGATCGACATCGACCGCGAGGCGCACGCCAAGCAAAAGCATCAGAAGCCGCGGCTCCTGTGGTTCACCGGGTTGAGCGGCGCCGGCAAATCCACCATCGCGAATCTGGTGCAGAAAAAACTTCATGCGCTTGGCAAGCACAGCTTTCTGCTCGACGGCGACAACATCCGCCATGGGCTCAACCGCGATCTGGGATTCACCGATGCGGATCGCGTCGAGAACATCCGCCGCGTCGGAGAGGTTGCGCATCTGATGCTCGATGCCGGGCTCATCGTATTGACCGCCTTCATCTCGCCGTTCCGCTCGGAGCGGCGAATGGTGCGCGACATGACTCCGCCGGGCGAGTTCATCGAGATCTACGTGGAGACCCCGCTCGCCGTCGCCGAGCAGCGGGACGTGAAGGGCTTGTACAAAAAGGCGCGCGCCGGTCAGCTGAAGAATTTCACGGGCATCGACTCGGCCTATGACGAGCCGTTGGATCCGGAGATACGCGTCAATACCGAGCAGATGTCCGCGGAGCAGGCGGCGGATCGCATCGTCTCCTACGTGCTGGAAACCTCCGGTTGAGCACGAGTGCTCCCGGTGCGGCATCCGCGACCGACGATGCGGCCCTCGCGCGCCGGGTCGCGCAGGTCGCCGGAGATTTGTTGCTGACGCTGCAGCGAAGCGATCTCTTCGAGGGCAAAGCCCTCGGCCGCGCGGGCGACCGGGTCGCCAATGCGTTCATCATGGAAGCCCTCGCGGTGGCTCGGCCCGCGGATGCGATCCTCTCCGAAGAAGAGGCGGCGGATGGTGCGCGGCTCGAGAAGAGCCGGGTCTGGATCGTCGATCCGCTCGACGGCACGCGGGAATTCGGCGAGAACCGCACCGATTGGGCCGTTCACATCGCACTCGCGATCGACGGTGTCGCGACGGTCGGTGCCGTTGCATTGCCGGGTTTTCCGTTGCTGCTCGCCACCGAGCCCGCACCGATCGTGCCGTCCCGTCCGGGGCCCCTGAAGATGCTCGTCAGCCGCACACGCCCTGCGCCGCAGGCCGTCGCCGTGGCCGCGAAGCTCGGAGCGGAGCTCGTGCCGATGGGCTCGGCGGGCGCGAAGGCGATGGCCGTCGTGCGCGGCGAGGCCCACATTTATCTACATGCCGGCGGCCAGTACGAATGGGACAGCTGCGCGCCGGTCGCGGTCGCACGCGCAGCGGGACTTCACGTCTCGAGGATCGATGGCTCTCAGCCTCGCTACAATCAGGAAAATCCCTACATGCCCGATCTATTGGTGTGCCGCCCCGAGCTCGCGCAGCGCGTTCTCGAGCTCTGCGCCGCCGAGGGATAGGCAGCGTCATAAAGGATGCAAACCTGCTAGGATGCCGCCCGTTCGCCGGCTCGGGGCATGGCGCAGTCTGGTAGCGCATCTGCTTTGGGAGCAGAGGGTCGGGGGTTCGAATCCCTCTGCCCCGACCAATCACAGGTAGGCAGGGTGAGCGCAAACTCAACAAAAACAAAGGCTTAATCGCATAGGAGCCCGGCGGCCGGCCGCCGCTTTGTGAGATATCGGGCGTACCGGGAAGCCGTGCTAACCTGAGCCGGGGATTGGGAATCGCGAGTTGCTTCCATGAGTGAGCGAGTGGCTGCCGATTGGGAGACCATAATCCGGCCGAGAGGCCCCGAGAGGGCCATCCAGCCGGGCGGCCTGCATCGGTTCTGGACGCTGCTGAGGTCGCGGGGGCGCGCGATCTCCGGACCACCGTGGCCCTCGATGCCCTCGGCGGACGAGTTGCTCGAGCGTTCGCGCGCTTATTTCGGCACCGAGCGGTCGGCGGCGTCCGACGCACGGGCAGCCAGCCGGTTGTCAGATGTTCGGCACTTCGACCTCGCAGGCATGCAGCGCGTCGTGGCCATCTGCGCCTGGGGCAGCAGCGGCTCGTTGTTACTCGCCAGTTATCTTGACGGACATGATGACGTGATCATGCTTCCGGCGTATACGGGCTGCGCCCTCTACGCTTTTTTCGATAAGTGTCCCTCGCTCTCGCTGCGCGACAAGCTGCTGGCCTATCCTTTCCTGGACGAGGGTCATTTCGAGTTCTTCTTCCAGGGCGAACACGCCGTGAGCGGCGCGGAATATCTCGCGGCCGTCAACGCGGCCTGCGAGGTTTACCGCGACTCGCCGGCGGAGTTTCGCGAATCGCGCGGCATGTTCTTTCGGTTGTTGCACGTCGTCCACTGCGTCGCGCTCGGCCGTCTTCCGGCGGGCCCCCGCCCGATGATCGTCTACCAGCTGCACGCACCGGACGAGCAGCGGGCCAAGTACCTCGTCGAGGACTTCGCAGACGTTCGCTTCATCCACACCGTTCGTGATCCGATCACGAACTGCAGCCGCCTGTTCGAGCAATCGTTCAAAGTCACCGGATCGAGGGCGGCTGGAAACGTCATCACGGTTTTGACGATCCAGGATGCGCCCCACCTGAATATGGAGTCGCGCACGCTCGCGGTGCGATTCGAGGACATGCACTTGCGTGTCGGTGAAACCATGAGCGCCGTCGCGGATTGGCTCGGGTTGCCCGATCAACCCTTATTGCTCGAGAGTACCTTCAGCGGCCGGCCATGGACGGTGACGCGCGGAACGATGATTTGGTCGGGTGCCCAACCCGCGCAGGCGGTGCCGGATTGGCGCAATGTCTCGTTCACCGATCGATGCCTGTTGTACGCGGTGCTGTACGAGGACTTTGCCGCTTGGAACTACCCTTGCCCGAAGATCTTCAGGCACGCCCCCGTACGCATCCTCACGTGCCTGCTCCTCGTGCTGATCCCGATGAAAATGGAACTCATCCTTGCGCGCCGGGCATTGAGCTCCGGGAATAGGCGGGAGATGGGAAGAGGCCTTGTACGGTTCTGCATCGCGCGAGCGCAAATCATCGCGCTGCTCGCGGTGGAACTCTACCGGCGGCTGGCGTTCCCCGTACGAGTACTGCCCCTACGTGGCTCCGCCGGGCCGGCGCATGCCGCACCATCGGTGTAGGTCGAGCTTGATTCCCGCGCCGAGAGCTCGGCTGCAGATTTCGACAATTCTTGGGTCCTGGTGTGGCAGGCGCGTCCATGACAAGTCGCACTGCACCCGTAACCGTCAAAAAAGGGCAGGCAATGTCGGTGCGAGTTCTTATATAATTCGCCTCTCCCGACGACGGTTGCGGAACCGAGCACGGCCTGGCAGCGATACGTTCGGCGCTATAAGTACTTGATTTAAAAGCGCCCGTAGCTCAACCGGATAGAGCACCGGCCTTCTAAGCCGGCGGTTGCAGGTTCGATTCCTGCCGGGCGCGCCACCGTCGGCGAGTGCTCGACGATGGTGGACGTAGCTCAGCTGGTAGAGCCCCGGATTGTGATTCCGGCCGTCGCGGGTTCGAATCCCGTCGTCCACCCCACCTCTGGCGAGGCATGGGTGTCGGGTAGTGTGTTTGGTTTTCGATGGGCCGTTAGCTCAGCTGGTAGAGCAGTTGACTCTTAATCAATTGGTCGTAGGTTCGATCCCTACACGGCCCACCAATTCAATCAAGATGTTACGCCACTTTTCCGGTGTCATCCTCGACGCCTCTAACCCCCGAGAAACTCGCGTCGAAGGCGGTTTGCGAAGTCTCTATGTGCCCTACCTCGCGTCAATTGGTCGTAGAGTCAGTTGGAAGGTTGTGAGTTCTTTAATGGCGCTATTTGTGCCTACGTGAACCCAGCGCTCGCACCGCGCTTGGTGAGCCGCATAAAAGAGCTTTGAACCCCCGCGCCTCGCAGCTCCCCGAGGATCTTCGGATAGAGCAGGCGATCCTTTATGGCTGCGCGCACGGGGCGAGGGTAGGCCCGACAGCGATGCCGATGTCGCGCTGATCGTTTCCGAGGGTGCCGACAACTGGGCAACCGCGGGGCATTTGGCAGAATTGGCTTACTACGTATTTCTCGATACGGGAATTTTGATCCAGCCGGTGCCTATCTCAAAAAGCCATTGGCTTCATCCAGAGCGCTTCCCAAGACCAGGTTCTCTTCGAAATGTCGCGCGCGAGCGGATCATCCTTTGACGCTTTCCCCACTGGCCCGCGATCGGGATCCGGACGGTTCCGTGCGGATGCCCCTACCCTGACTCCGTCAATGCTGTCCGCTCGCGGATCTGAAGCTCGAGCAACTCATCGTTTTATATCCCGGTTCACTGGCGCACGAACTGGAACCACGAGTACGTGTGCTGCCGATTCGTGCCCTGGCTGGAGCGACCGTTGATGCCCTGTTCCCGAGGAAACACCGGAAGCGTGCCGGGTCCAAGGTCCAGTAGTGACACCAATCCCGGACGCCACCCGCGATGGACACTCAGTCGTGCGGGCATCATAAACGGCTATCAATACGAGGACGAAACGCTGAATTTCGGTGGTGGTCGCCTGCTGCTGCGCGGAGTCGTCGTTCGCACTTCCTACGCCTCGCGCAGTTCTTCGACCAGGGCCTGCTGAGGCCCAGCGATTCGCTGCGGCGGCCTTCGGTTTGGCGCCGACGAATCATTTCGGCACGCCTTCCGCTTTCCGGCTTTTACGCGCTGCGCCAATGGCGAACTGCCAAGCACGTCGCGTGCTTCGCAGTCGTGTAGCGTGGCATTCGACGTTATCATCGCAAGACAATGTCATTCCTGCCACCCGCCTTTAGGTCTCCGGGTTCCTCTGTGCGCCTTTTTCGGCGTGCCTCCCCCGCGTTGCCGCTCATGGCCTTCTTCCTCTGTTCCGCGTGCGCCTCCTCGGGCAGCCGCATGGAGTCAGCGGACGACCCGACGCTGGTCCCGGAGAGCGCCCCCGCGCCCCCTGCGCAGGACCGGCCAAGGGCTACGAGCGAAGCCAAAGAGGAGGGTGAGAGCGAGGTTCCGGCGGCCGTCGCAGATTCGGAGCAGCGTGTGGCGCCACCTCGCCCTGGGGACCTGCCGGAATTGGTCGTTGAGGGCCGGGAGCGCCACGTCATCATCCGCGACTTGGTTGCTGAGGGCCAGGCGCAGCTGCGCGACGTGGAACTGCAGTACGCCTTCGTTGGTAAGGGCGGGCGTGAGGTGCTGCGCGGCCGGCCGGTCGCTTTTGCGTTGTGGAGCGAGGCGCAGAAGAAGTGGACCATTGCTCAGCTGGAGATCCCCAGTCCGCCAGTGAAATGGAAACCCGGCCGTGGTCCACTGCCTTTCACCGTTCGCACGCCCGGCATTGAGGCGCGACACGTGAACGGCACAGGGGCGGAGCGGCTGATGTTCGCATTCTCGCGCGGCGGCGAGCAGCTGAAGGTCTACGGCCGCAAGTTCCCCGTATTCGACAATGGCCTCATCAAGAAGAAACGCTGGCGCGAGGCGGTGGCGACGGCACGAACCATCCTTTATCTTCCTTATACTCAAGATACCTTTGACCCCAACTTCGTCAGCGGCGGCAAGGATTTCCTGCTCACTACCGCACGGCGCGCCATGGACGAGCTTCGTAGCGAGAACGTACCGAGTGCGGCCTATCCGGGCGAGCTGCTGGCCGACGTGGTACCGGCTGAGGTCATTACCACGCTCGCGATAATAGAACAGACGGACGACGAAGACTTCCTCGAAAAGGGCAAAGATGCGTTCGACGAGGTACTCAGCCAATACGGCCTGAAGCGGGAGGAAGCGTATCGCTACAGCGTCTCAAGTGCAAAAGCGCTAGGGCCCATGCAGTTCACCGACCGACACGGCAACGGCACTTATTCGCTTGTCGTGCGCAGGTGTCGCGGCGCGCAGCTAGACCCAAATTTCGAGCGCGGTGCGACGCGCTTGCAAAACGCGATGAAAGCGGCAGTTTGCCTGCTGGACATTGAGCTATCGCAGATGAGCGGTGAAATTCGGTCCGCATATCGTGCCAATCCGCAAGTTCTCGGCATCTTCGCAGTTGCCGCCTATAACGGCGGACCGCGCAACGTCGCAAAGCTTTATCGGGCGCTGGACCGCATGGGCGTCCAACCCGGCGAATTGCGCCGCGCCGGCGCGCTCGCACCGGGCTCGGCAGTCGTCTGTCCCTGTGTCTGGCGCGAGCAATCCTCTGTAGTGCAAGCAGTCAGCATACCGCGATACAACCGAGAAAATAGCGGCTACATCGAAAAGTATCAAAGCGTCCTCAGCCTAATCGACTAAATACCCCGATGCCTCACGCCGCCGGTCCGTGACCAATTTGCAGTATTCGAAGCCTCGGCATTAATCAAACGGTGATGACGGACATCGCACGACAATAGGCGCTCTGGGACATCATCGAGAGATTCGAGGAGCGCTTGAAGCACCCCACTCTCGGCTGATTACTAATATGCAGTACTTGTGTAGTTATACAATTTAGTGCATATCGACAGTCGATGAAATCGGTCATCTGGATGGGCAGCAGCAAAGACTTTCCGCTGCATCTACCTGGCGACGCGGCTGGAGGGACTATATGTCTTGCACTGTTTCCAGAAAAAGACCCAGACGACCAGGTCAGCAAGATTTGGACTTGGCGCGAAGGCGATTTAGGTCAATACAGGTAAAGCCATGAAAGCGAAGAAAGCGGTGCGCGATGAGCACGGTCCCCGGCATGTGACTCCAGCCGGCCGCAGTGTCTTCTACGATCTGTTTCCGAAAGCCGAAGCCGACGAATTGGTCATGCGATCGACATTGCTCAGAGGACTGGAGCAATGGCTGAAAGTAGAGTGGACTGACGCAGATTCAAGCCGCCAAGCTCCTAGGCATCACGCAGGATAGGGTGTCCGATATCAAGCGCGGAAAGTTCAAGCAGTTCAGTTTAGACATGCTGGTACGACTGGCTTCGAGGGCCGGGCTTAAGCCAAGGCTGAAATTGGCGGCGTGAGAGGGTCGATTTGCCCTTTCGGTTCATCTGCCCGGCCCAGCACATTCACGTGTTTATGCGCGATCCTAGAGCTCGATGCCGATCAGAGATCGCGGTCAAGTTTCGATCCCCGCTGTGTGAGCACGTGCGAAACCGACGAGGGACCGCGCCGCGCCGGCTAGAGTTGGGTGAGGCCTCCGTCGGCGACCAGGTCGATTCCCGTGCTGTAGCTGCTTTCCCCGGACGCTAGAAACAGCGCGGCGGCTGCCATCTCGTCGGCACGGCCGATTCGCCCCAACGGCGTCATTTGCGCGAACAGCGATCTCGCCCCATCCGCTTCGGCCTTGGTCTTGAATTGCCCATCGATGATCGGTGTGTCAATTGCACCCGGACTCAACGTGTTCACGCGAATACACCGATCCTTGAGTTCCGCGGCCCACGTACGAGCGAAGGAACGCATCGCCGCTTTTGTCGCGGAGTAGGTGCCGTGTTGCGGAAGCCCTTTCAAATGCAGACCCGAGGCCACGAGCACGATGGAGCCGCCCTGCTTCATGAGCGGCAGCGCTTTTTGGACGGTGAAGAACGTGCCGCGTGCGTTGATATTGAAAGTCTTGTCGAAGTGCTCCGGCGTCGCGCTGTCGATCGGTGCGTGTTCGACGAATCCCGCGTTCGCCACCACTATGTCCACCCGACTCTTTTCGGCAGCGACCGTCCGGTAAAGTCGATCGAGGTCGGCGAGGTTCGCAACATCGCCCGCTACCGTGGCCACATTCGCACCGATGGCGGTCTTGGCCGAATCCAATTCGCTTTGGCGTCGGCCGGTGATGAATACGTAGGCGCCCTCGGCCACGAATCGTTTCGCGGTCGCCAATCCGATCCCACTACTGCCTCCTGTAATGACGGCGACTTTTCCGTGAAGCTTGCCCATTCGTCTCTCCAATCATGGTTCGTATGGCCGTAGTGTCTTCATCGACCGCCATAGCGATAAGTCAGAGAAAAAGCATATGATTCATGCCTAAACAGCATGAATCGGCTTGGGGGCTCCCACTATGGATCGGCTCTTGCTCATGGAATACTTCGTTCGAGCGGTCGAAACGGGCAGTTTTTCCGCCGTGGCCCGCGAATTTGGAACCGGCCAACCGAATGTCAGCCGCCATATCGCAACCCTTGAACGGCGCCTCGGCACCCGCCTGCTGCATCGATCCACCCGCAAGCTGACACTGACGCCGGAGGGCGAACGCTATCTCGCGGACGTCAAACGCGTGCTCGACGCCGTTGCAGAGGCCGACTCCCGTGCCCGCGGCGAAGACGAACCCAGCGGCCTGCTGCGCATTGCCTGCCCCACGGCGTTGGGTCGCGGCTACGTGTTGCCGGTCATCTAAACATTCCTCGAGCGGTACCCGCACGTCGCTATCGATATGCAGATCAGCGATCGATTCATCGACCTCGTGGAGGAAGGAGTCGATCTCGCGATCCGCATTGGTAATCTCAAGGACAGTGCTTTGCGGGCGCGACGCATCGGAACAGCTGAACGCGCGTGTGTCGCGAGCCCGGCATACCTCGCCCGCCATCCGGCGCCACGCATTCCGCAAGACCTGCAAAATCACGACTGTGTGATCTTTACGCTGCTGTCATCGGGCCGCACCTGGGCGTTCCGCGACACTGAGGTCGAGGTCCACGGCCGCTTTTTGGCGGATACCCCTGAGGGCATTTATCGCGGAGTGCTCGACGGCTTTGGCATTGCCTATGCGCCGGTATGGCTCTTCGAGCAAGCCGTGCTCGACGGACGGTTGCAGCTGATTCTATTGGATCACCTCGGTCCGCCGGCACCCATCCACGTGATTTACTCGGGACAGCGTTTGGTGTCGCGTCGGGCTAGCGCCTTCATGAACTTCATCGCCGAGGAGGTGCGTCGGCTGCCCTCGCTGAATGACGGAGCTCTGGCTCGCCTCGCGGCCCGCGCTGGCGGCGGTACCGAACCGGCCGTGAAAGTGCGGCCTTCAACTAGGAAGGATCTGTCCTAGGTTTGTGAACGTGTACGTTATTGAACCTATGGCGGAACTTTCCACCACTATTGACGAAAAACCGCGGCGTTTATAGATCGGGCGTAGGTTCGACTCTCTACACGCCCCACAATCCAAAGATGTCCGTAGAAGTCCGGGGACGCCGCGTGACGAACTCGATGCATCCAGTTAAGAGACGTTGCGAACTACACGCAAACGCGTGTGCTAACAGGCTAGCCCGTGCGAAGTCCGACTCCGCAAACGCTGTGGCGGTCAGCTCAATGTCGGCCCTGGCGATCCTAAGCGTCTGCGCCGCACTCGCCAAGCCGTGTCTCGTTCAGCACTTCAGCGACGATGGCCCGCCCTCCGGCCTTCGATTCGACATACCATTCGGAGGTCTCGATCACTCGGACGGTTGCCAAATATGGTCTATACAATGGTACAAACTTTCACTGATCGACTGCCAGCAGGCCCCTGATCGCACCGAATCTCAGTACGGACGCGCCGGTCCGATCTGCGGGGCGCGGACGGGCTTGGCCATGCCGTAGAACACAACAATGCCGTGGCCGCCACAACGGGTCGAAACACCCTCCTCGGGCGTGCCATAGCATGATGACTGATCCTGCCAGTTATTGGACACCCACACATTGCCGGCGGGATCGATGGAGGCATCAACCAACAGCTGCATGCCACCGCCCTTGTAACCACCGGGTGGGGAAATCGGATCGCCGGTTTTCATGCCAGCCGGACACGTTTCAGTCCGCGCACCGCACAGTTCAGTGAGGCCGCCGCCAGGTGCAAAGTTGGAAATCCACGCATGATCGTTGCCGTCGATCGATACCGCCCAGGCACCCCAGATGCTCCCCGGGTTGAAGGGCGATCCCGGCGCCGGGCTGCCGTCCGGGCGCAGCATCGAGACGCTTCCCAAGCCGGGATGAGAAACCAAATCTTGAACCACAACCCGATCGATCGCCGAGAGCGTTGCCCCGGTCAGTTTCAGATATACAAGACGCGCCTTTGTTTCCAGAGTCATCCCGGAGCCCGCCGTGTTGGTAATCCAGGCGTTGCCGCGGCTGTCGATCGCCATGCCCTTGCCGCTGCCGCCCCCGGTGGGAAACACCTCGACTTTGCTCGGATCACTGGCCGGGAAGCGCGTGGTGGTGTCACCGATCGCATTGGTGATCCAGATCCGGTTTTGCTGGTCGATGGCCAGGGCGAATGGACCGCTGAGCTTGCAGGGGCTGTCCTTGTTGGGCTTGCCATCCGTCGACTGGCAATAGAATTTCACCTTGCTCGGGTCACCCTTGGGCATGTAAATGACTTTGTCGTCACCGAAATCCAGCGCCCATACGTCCCCATTGGGGGTGACGATGATTCCCTGCATCGTGCGAAGTTTGCCCCCGAAATTGTAGCCCTCAGGCGGCGACAGCGGCTTGCCGCTCTTGTCGAACAGCGAAATCGTCTGGCCGCTGGTGTTGTCCACCCAGACGCGATCGTTCGCATCGATCGCCGTGCCGAAGCCGGGGCCGAGCAGGCCGCCGCCCGTGAAGCCCGTGGTCATCGGAGAAAGTGGTCTTCCGTTCGGAGCGAACTTTGATAGATTGCCGTTCCACAAGTCGTCGTGCCCCTGCCATCCTACGAGGAAATTGTCGCCGCTCCAGGCGTTGCCCTCGCTATCGAACATCACCTTGGCACCGCCCGCGTTACCACCACCGGAGAACTTCAACGGGAGAACCCATGAACCGGGCACCAAGCTGAGATAGGGCAAAAATGGCGTTGCGCGCATGTGTTTGCCCTGCGGCACCGGATAGAACGCATCCAGCAGGGCGTAGATGCGCTCCGGCTGATAGCCCATGTTGTGCGCGATCGAAATCGCGGCGCTGAGCGTGTCGGTCGGCGCCTTGCCATCCCGCCCGGTCGCGGCGGCAAAGTAGGTATTGCACGCATCGACCTTCACGCGGGTCGTGCAGCCGGCCATCACGTCGGCGAGCGTGGCAAAATTCGCCATCGTCGGAGTCTGGGTGCTGTTGAGCGCGTCTTGAATCATGTCGCCGTAGCCGCCGGTGGCGAGATCCACGAAGTTGGGTACGTTGCCTGCCGCGATGCGCAGGCCAAGCGCATGGCCTTTAATCGAAGTCCCGTCGATGAACTGGTTGTGAGTCCAAACCGATGCAATCGTCGTGAACTCGTTAATGGTCACTTGAGCTGGGGCCTTGCTACCGACCACCGTCAAGAGTGCAATGCTGGGGTTCTCGCCGCCGGATTTATCCGCAGCAGACTTGCCGCCCTTTGCCACCAGATAAAGACTCGCGCCCATTGCGGGCGCTGCGGGCACGCTCAGACTGAATTGACCGCTGGAGTCCGTTTTCGCCTGACCGAGCTGCGCCGGCGCGCCCGCCGTCGCGGCCCAAAGCGTCACCGTCGAATTGGCAATTGGCGCGCCTCCACCGAGCACTCTCCCATTGATGCTGTCGGCTGCAGCGGGCCCGGACATCAGCGCGCTGGCGAGCGCGAAGGAGCCGGCAATGATCTGGAATTGCCCAACACGGGAATGAACGTTCATAGGGTGGTTTCCTGGCGGATTGACGACAACTCTGAAGATGATGAACGCGCGAAACGCGGCTCGGAAGACTTTAAGTTGCCCTCTCGCAGAGACGACATTGGACCTTGGTCCGAACGACAGCCTGCTAAAGATCCGTTTGCAAACGAAGCGCGGCTTTTGGGCCGCCTGCTTCACAGGTTGCGGAGACACACCGACTGAGGCCGCCGTGAGTACTTCAGTCATATTTGGGAGCCACCGAAGCGGGGTAGGACGAAGGTCCCATTGAACGCGACCAACCCCTCACCGACGATGCATTCGCCCGCGTTCGGCAGTGAGGGTATCCGCCATGTCGCCCATTAAGATTGCCCTGGAGAAGCCCGCCAATTTGACCACTGCATCGAGATACACGGTTTTCAATGGCTTTGTGTACTTCGGGCTCGGCGTGTTGTTGATCCTCTGGCCGGGCGCGGTTCAGACGTTATTGGGAGAGCGAGCTTTTGTCGGAGACGAGCAAGCTCTCTTCCGCGTCCTCGGCATGACGGTCGCTATCATCGGCTATTATCTGTTGATCGGCGGTCACTCAGGAAGCAGGCAAGCTACCGCGGGTTCCGTGATCGATCGACTGACGATCGTGCCGCTGGTGCTCCTACCTCTGGTGATAGAGGGAGTGTTTCCTCGCTTTTTTGTCGCGATTGTCATCGTCGACGTCGCCCTTGCGATCAGCACGTGGGTGATCCTGAACCGAGCCGATGAGACCGAGGCGTCGTCCGCCCGTGTGGCCTGACCGGGCTAACGATACGACGCGTTACATGGCAACCCACTGGCGCAGCATCTGACGGGAGAGAGCGCATGAGACCTCGACGCGATTACGTCATTCTCGCTCTGCTTGTGGCCGCTGCGGGCGCGGTGGGTGTAGGCCTGGGTCTCTACCACGCGCGCCCGGTTCAAGTTTCCCTCGATGCTGCCGCGGGGCGCGATCAACTGTTGTCGCTGAATGCGCCGCCCGGCACCGTGACGACGGAGACGAATCCCGCTTACCAGCGCACGGGAGCTGCCGCACCTCCCGCCAGTGCGGTGCCAGGCGCGGCGACTGGGGATTGGGCGAGCTACAACAAAACACTGACCTCCGAGCGATATTCGAACCTCAGCCAGATCAATACGCAGAATGTCAGCAAGCTGAAGGTGCAATGCACCTATGACGTCAAGGAGTTCTCGAGTTTCGAGACCGGCCTGCTCATGGTGCAGGGGGCGCTGATCGGCACGAGCGAATTCGATATCTTCTCCCTCGATCCGGCGACTTGCAAAGAGAATTGGCGCACGCACGAATCGATTCCGCCCTCCCTGTTGCCTGCGAATCGCGGCGCTGCGTACATGGACGGCCGCCTGTTTCGAGGGACCCAGGACGGACGCGTGCAAGCCTTTGACTTCAACACCGGCAAGCGGGTCTGGGAGACCACGATCGCGGATGTCAACAAAGGTGAAACCGTTCCAGCTGCGCCGATCGCCTGGAACGGGCTGGTCCTCATCGGCAATGCGGGCGGTGACTTCAAGGGCGGAAAGGGGCGCATGTACGCGCTCGATGCCAAGACGGGCAAAGTCGTCTGGGAATTCTATCTGGTACCCAAGACCGAGGGCGATCCTGTTCTCGGACCGCAAGGCGCCTCGCCACTCAACACCGACACATGGAACAAGAACCTGCCGGACATACCCATCACCGGCGGAGGGGCCTGGTCCTCGTATTCTCTCGATCCGAACAGCGGGCTCCTCTACATTCCCACCGGCAATCCCGGCCCCGATTTCAGCATCGCCGCGCGGGAAGGCGAGAATCTCTTTACCGATTCGATCGTGGTGCTGGATGCGAGGACTGGCGCTTACAAGTCGCACGTGAAACTTGTGCCCCGCGACTGGCACGACTGGGATGCCTCCAACCCGCCCGTCCTCGTCAAGACGGCCGGTGGAAAACAGGTGATGTTGGTTGCGCCAAAAGACGGGCATCTCTACGCCTTCGATCTCGCCGACAATCGCCAACTCTACCGCGTACCTGTCACCACAATCGAGAATGTCGAGGAGCCTTTCTCACCCGACAAGGACGTCCATTTTTGTCCCGGCGCCGGGGGTGGTGAGGAATGGAACAGCCCGGCTTACGATCCGCAGAACAATCTGGTGTTCGTCGGCGACGTCGATTGGTGCGTGACCGTCAGAGTGAAGACCAACGAGGAACTTCAGAAGGTCGCCGTTGGACAGCCTTGGTTCGGAGAGCGCTCACTTAACCCCTTCTTCGTGGGCGGCATGAGCGACCGCTCGGATGGACACTGGGCCGGCTGGATCCATGCCGTGGACGCCGATACGGGGGTGTGGAAGTGGCGGGTGAAATCGAACTACCCGGTTATCGCCGCCGTGACGCCGACTGCGGGCGGTCTCGTGTTTTTCGGCGACGTCGGCGGAAACCTCTATGCGGTCAACGCCGAAACCGGTGAGAAACTGTGGAGCCAACAACTTGAGGCCGCCCTTGCGGGCGGTATCATCACCTATGCGGTGAATGGCCAGCAGAAGGTTGCGGTCGCCAGCGGGCTGGTTTCCGCCGCCTGGCCCGTACCAGTCAGGAGGTCGCAGGTCACCATCCTCGGCCTCGAGGGTGACGGCGCGCAATGATCCTCAAAGACGCCTCGCGCCGCTCGAGCGCCGACACACTGCGCAGATGCGGTGCGCCGTTCTGATCGCAAACGCCCGCGCTCGGACGCGCACTTTCTACGTCGCCGCGGTCCGCCTGCTCATGTCCAGCATCGGCGGTTCGAAACCCCTGCTGCGCAGCCAATCGCGCAACGCGAGGCCGGTTCCTCCCGACCAGGCTTTGCATTCAGCGGGGGCGACGTGGCGGAAGTCGTCGAGTTCCTCGTTGAGCGCCACTGTGCCGTTGGCGGGGACGTGATATGCGATGATGACCTGATTCATTTGCTCGAACGGATAGACTCCGATGAGCGTCGCCGCCGTACCCACGAGATCGAGCTCTTCCTTCACCTCGCGCAAAGCGCACTGTTCGGGCGATTCCCCACGCTCCAAAAAACCTGTGATCAGTCCGTAAAACGATCTGAATGATGGCGGCCATGCGCGATTGTGCGCGAGCACGATCATTCCGTTGTGCTCGACAACCGCAGCCACCACCGGCGTCGGGTTGTCGTAGTGAACGAAGCCGCAGTTTGCGGAGCAGGCGCCGCGCACTTCGCCTTGCATCGTGCGCTCGGCCAGTGGGGCGGCACAGCGGGGACAGAAATGGAATTCAGGCATTATTGATTCACCACGCTATGGGGAAACATTAGTCGCCACATTCACGCCGGCCGGCGGTGCCGTTGCGGTCGAGAAGCTCGACGGGAAGAGCCGGTCGCGGCATGCCATGAAAGGCGTCTCGAATACGACCAGAGGGCGACGTGATAGGCGCCGGGAACTCGGACCCGATGCAGCCAAGACCTCGGGCTGAGGGCGGCCAGGACGAGTATCGCAAAGGCCATTGCCACCAGCGAGAAGCCCAGGCAGACCCCGGTCGCGAGGAGTCCGATTGCAAGGTTACGTTGCCCATGTTCGGTGATGCGCTGCGAGACGGGGTGATGGAAGTTCTTCAATAGCGCAAGCGCCACGCCCGGTAGAAACTCATCGAAGCGGCAAAGTGTCGAATAGTAGATGTACTGCTGGTAGTCGTCTTCTCCATACGCATACCAAAGCAAGGTTCTTGAGCTGGCGCCAACGAACAACAACGTGACTATAAGAACCCATGCTCGCGATTTGAAATTGGCGGCCCCGGCTCCTGCGACAATCAGCAGCGGCAACACGAGGTAAAATTGCTCCTCTATGCAGAGTGACCAGGCGTGCGAGAACGCCGTACCGCCATGAAGGCCAAGGTTCTGAGCGAACGTGAGGAACCGCCACAGAGGCGGCGGCGGCCGGCCTCCCATGAGTGCCGGGAAGAGAAAGTAAAGCGCCAGAACGAACCAAAATGCCGGTAGTGTGCGCAACCCCCGGCGAGCATGGAAATATTTTGGAGAGAGTTGTCGACCGCGTGCGATTCCAGCCAATATCTGATTGGCAATCAGATAGCCGCTGAGGACGAAAAAGAGATCGACTCCCACCCAACCGATGACGCTTGCGAAGCCGAATGTCGGCTCGCCGCTCACGAACACCATGTAGTGGTACATGAAGACGAGGGTGATTGCGATTGCACGCAGCGTGTCAAGCCCGTTTGCGCGGCTGGTACTTTCCATTCGATTGAGCTTTCCGATTAAGAGCCGCACTGAGCCTGAGCGAACCTAGCCTACCGCAACGCGGGGGCGTCCGCTTTATGACATCGCTTTGGGGCCGGATGGTGCAAGCGGCTGAGGCATGGCAGGATGTTTGATGCGCACCACTTCTTTAATTACACTCGCGCCAATGCCCTCCGGGCTTTCAGCCGATAGTTAAAAGTAGGCATGTCGGCGGCGCCCATCCTCGTGTCCCGGAATCATCCCGGGCAAGCTTGATTGGTCGTAAACGCTTCCGCGCCGGCGGAAGCTCGAAGGCGGGAGACGATATGAACGATAAGTATCCAGAGTTTGATAAGTACGATTTCTTTCGCAGCGACCGGTTCGTGAACGATCCGTACACCTACTTTGATTATCTGAGAGAGCAGTCTCCCGTACTGCGTGAGCCGCATCAGGGCATCCTCATGGTGACGGGCTACGACGAAGCCCTCGAGATCTACAACGATTCCGATCGCTTTTCCTCCTGCATGTCGACCACTGGGCCGTTTGCGGGCTGCCCCATCCCTCTGAAGGGACACGAAAACGAGGATATTTCCGAGCTGATCGAAGCCTACCGCGACAAAACGGCATTCAGCGACCAACTCCCGACCCTGGATCCGCCGAAGCACACCGCCCACCGGGCGTTGCTGATGGCTCTAATCACCCCGAAGCGCCTCAAGGAAAATGAGGACTTCATGTGGAAGTTGGCCGAGCAGCAGATCGACAGCTTCATCTCCCGGGGCGAGTGCGAGTTCATGGGCGACTACGCGCAGCCTTTCGCAGTGCTCGTCGTCTCCGATCTGTTGGGGGTGCCCCCCGAAGATCGAGTGCAGTTCCGGAAGAAACTCATACGCCAGGAACAGGAGAGTGGCGGAGCCGGGGTAGGCGGCGTGAACGAGGGCAAAGTCGAGCACTCGCCGCTGGCGTGGCTCTACGATACGTTCTCGACGTATATCGAGGACCGTCGTCGCAACCCTAAAGGAGATATTCTGACAAAGCTCGCGGCAGCCCTCTTTCCCGATGGCTCGGTGCCGGAGCCACTCGATGTCGCCCGGGTTGCCGCCAACCTGTTCGCCGCGGGGCAGGAAACCACGGTGCGACTGCTCAGCTACGCTTTCCAAGTGGTCGGCGAGCGCCCCGAGCTCCAGCAACAGCTTCGCAAGGATCGCAGTCTCATCCCCAATTTCGTCGAGGAATGCCTGCGGATAGAGGGTCCCGTCAAGGGCGACTTCCGGTTGGCGAAAAGACCGACCCAGATAGGCGGCGTCGACATCCCGGCCGGCACCTTCCTGTACATCTCGAACAGCGCCGCCAACCGGGATTCCCGCAAGTTCGAAAATCCCTCAGAGTTCCAGATAGACAGGGCGAACGCCCGGCTACATGTGGCATTCGGCCGCGGCCGTCATGCTTGTCCCGGTGCCCCCCTGGCGCGGGCGGAGACGGTCGTGAGCCTCAACCGGATGTTCGACCGGACCAGCGACATTCGCATATCCGAGAAAGTTCATGGGCCACCCGGCGCACGACGCTACAGTTATCTGCCAACCTTCATATTGCGCGGATTGACTCACATCAACTTGGAGTTTGACCCGGTGGCGGGTGATTCACGATGAAAGTGCATGTCAACGCGGACGTATGCGCCGGTTTCGGGGTCTGCCTGGGACTCTGCCCCGAGGTGTTTGAACTACACGAGGACGGCTACGCCATCGTGCGGGTCCGCGAGGTGCCGCCGGAACTCGAGGATGCGGTGCGTCAAGCCGTCAGCCATTGCCCGGCGCGCGCAATCTCACTCTCTGACGATCCACGGTCCCGCATAGAGTAAGGAGGAGCCCAACACCGTGTGCATCGCCATGAATCGATTTCGCATGACAGCAGCGCGGACTTTACCTGGGGCCGCCGCATTTCGAGGGTTCTTAACTACGGTTCGTCCCCTTGAACGGCGCCGGCGGTGCAGCCGTTCTGCGGTCGGGCGACGCCGCGCTGATCGGTGGCGGGACAATTCTCGCCCGCTCCAAGGGCCGGACTGCCGGCGAGGGGGGCTGCCGTCTTGGTCGGACCCCCGTTGCTCTGGAGGGGTCCGAGATCCGGGTTCTTGAATTCGGTTCCTGAGGTGCATGCGCGATCCGCGTTCGAGCATATTGCATGCGTGGCCGGCCACTGGAAGTCGTGCGACCCGAAGCTGTTGCCGGCCATGCAGGCCATCGGCGAACCGCAATCTCGCGTCGTATTCTCCGAGAAAAGTGTATTGCTGATGTCGAGCGCGGTGGAACTGGCGATCGCCGCGGCGAAGTAGCCCGAACCGGCCGTCGATTGATTCCCGACGAACGTGAGATTTTGAAGCGTGCCACCCTTGCCGGATAGATAAATCGCGCCGCCCAGGCCCTTCTCGGAAACATTCTCCGCAAACGTATCGTTGGTAAAACTCAACGTGGTGCCATCTGCGAAAAGCGCGCCCCCATCGCTGGCGGCGCTGTTGCCGGAAAACGTGGACGCCTTCACGACCAGATCGGAATTGTGAAAATAAAGGGCGCCGCCCTTAGGGGCCGTGTTATCGACAAATGAGCTGCGATCGATCGTCGTCGTCTGTGTCGAGCCGTCTGGTGTACGGAATATTGCGCCTCCGAGCGCACCATCTCCGCCGGCCGCATTCGTCGTGAAGGTTGAGCCGCAAACGCTCACGGCGTAGTGCTCCGCCCCATCGATGACAACCGCGCCACCATTGCCGCCGTTGCCAGATTCACCGCCATGGACGTGACAGGAGCCGCTGATGTAGTTGGCGCCACTGCCTGTGGCTCGATTTGAGGAAAAAACACTGTTGTAGATGCTCAAATCGCCGAATAGCGCGCCGACGGCGCCGCCATTGGATGCATGGTTGGATTCAAAGGTGCTGCCCGCGATGGTTGTGCCGAGCGAGCCCAACGAGTAGATTGCTCCGCCCGCGACGTCAGGCCCCTCCGTAGCGCCTTCGTTATCCTTGAATACCGTATTCCAGATGCGCAGCTTTCCGTCGCGGATGAAGATCGCGCCGCCGCCGCCATCGTTCTGGGTCCCTTGCGAGCAGGGCGCCGGTGCCACCGGAATCGCCGTGCCGTGGGCGGTGCCATTTTGGAGAGTGACGTTCTGAATGGTAACTAGGGTGTTGGTATGCTGGAAGTTGGCCGAGTAGTAATAAAAAAGGCGCGTCGATCCTCTGCCGTCGATCGTGATTTTGTTTTCTCCGTCGATGGTGGTGTCGAGGTCGGTTCGCAGCTTTATCTCGGAGCTGAGGATAATGGTCTTGGGTTCGCTCCCGCAATTGAACCGGATCACGCCGCCTTTCGCGACGGCGTCGGCGAGCGCCGTCTCCGTACAGCTCGCGGCTGAACCGGAGCCGACGACCGCCGTTGTTGGCTGAGTGTCCGCCGTAAAGGGTGCAACGCAAATCGCCGGCGGCGATGCGCCGTAGGCAGTGGCGTCAATGAGGGAAAGGATGACGAAGGGCAAGACATGATGATTTGTTCGCATCGAAACGATGTTGCATCGGTAGGCAAGCTATTTCGAACTGTCGCAGAATGCGAACACGTGTCGGATCCCGAAGAGCCAGTTCTGGTACTCCGCCAAAGCAATGCTATCGAGCATGGATATATCGTTGTCGCGCCTCGAGGACTTGGATCGGCCGCCCCCGATTCAAATCGTAATTCGTGGTCATTCCGGGGATCGACGACAGGACTTGCCGGACGCGGCGATGATGGCGCATATCCGAAGGGAACCCAGGCGCGTGCGATCTGCGATCCTGCGAGCACGTCAAACTACACCTACCCGTCGTGCAAAAATGTCGCTCGCAGCACGTGCTCGTGGACGCAGTGCCAGGCCGATGACGTCGCCTTCACAATCGCGCTCGTAAACGAAATCGAATCCAAGCTATGCATCGACACCGCCAGAGTATTCGCCGCGGGTGGATCGAACGGCGGGATGTTCACTTGGGAGCTGGCCCAAAATGCGCGCAGCGCGCCAATTTTTCGCGCGATCGCCCCGATAATCGGATTGCCGCATCGCGGCTATCCCGATCCGCCGGGAAAAGGGGAGGGCATGCCGGTGTTGGTGATTACCGGTACGCAGGATACGACGGTCCCGCCGGGCGCATGGGAGGAGACCCGGTATACGACGACCGGCGACGCAGACAGGTACTACTACAGCAGCGCGTCCGCCATGACCCGAAGCTGGGGACCCATGAACGGCTGTCCGTACACCGGCACGCCTGCCGTGCGTTTCAATGCGCGGACCGCTCACGCGGACTGCCGTACCTATTGTGCCGGCGACGCGGCCGGTTGGTCGGGAGGCGTTGCCCACGCGGGCTGGCCGAATGTTCTCGATTGTCGCGCGCCGATGGGACATGACTACGACCTCGACTGGTCATGGAAGCTGGTCCTCGATTTCTTCGACGCTCACGGCACCAAAGCGCGTTGAATCCGCATGCGGTGACGTCTCTCTCCCGAGCTCAGTGCGATGCCGTGCGATCTTGCTCCATCAGAACTTTGCGCAGCAGCTTACCCGCCGGCGATTTTGGAATCACATCGACGATGACGAGCTTGCGCACTTTCTTGTAAGAGGCGACCCGCTCGGCGACGAACTGCATCAGCTCCTCGGGCGTAGCCTCGCTCTTGAGCACGACAAACGCCTTGGGCACCTCCCCGTGTTCTTCGTCCGGGCTCGGAATCACGGCCGCCTCTGCCACCGCCGGGTGCGATACCAACACCGCCTCGAGCTCGGCGGGGGCAACTTGATAGGCGTTGTATTTGATCAGTTCCTTCGCGCGGTCGACGATATACACGTGCCCTTCGGCATCGAAGTATGCAATGTCGCCGGTACGCATCCAGCCGTCGGCGAGGAACGTCGCGGCGTTCGCCTCAGGCCGGTTCAGGTAGCCCTTCATGACGTTGGGTCCCCGTATCAGCAACTCGCCGGTCTCTCCGGTGCCGAGGTCGACACCCGTCGAAAAATCGACGATGCGCGCCTCCATGCTCGGCCAGAGCAGACCGCTGGAGCCGCGGCGCGCCTGCCGCGGGTCTGAGAGACGCGCACTGCAGCCGGCTCCAGAGATTTCGGTCATGCCCCAGCCCTGTCCGACCGAACAGCCCAGACGTTCCGCACAGGCCTGTTCGACCTCGCGACCGAGCGGCGCCCCGCCGCACCGGATCCATTGAAGGCTGGACAAATCGTACTGTTCGACCAGCGGATGCTTTGCGAGCGCCAGCATGATCGGCGGCACGAGGACCGCGTGATTGATTCGGTACCGTTGCACGCAGTTCAGAAACTGCTCGAGATCGAACCGCGGCAGCGCCACGATCGTGCCGCCACGCTTCAGCCATAGCAGCAGAATGAGCGCCAACCCCAAGATGTGGAAGAACGGCGCCACTCCAGCGACGCGCCCTTCGCGTTCGCCTGGGATCACGGCGTCGGCCTGACAGATCTGAGCGACCAGATTGCGATGCGTCAGCATGACCCCTTTTGGCAGGCCGCTGGTACCGCTCGAGTAGGGCAGCGCGAGCAGATCCTCGGCCGGGTTGATCGCAATCCTCGGAAGCGGGCCGTCCTCGGCGATCAGCTCGGCGAATGGGAGCGTGCCGGGCGCCTCACCAATGCTGAAGGTCTCGCGTACCGCCGTGCCCCGGGATGCCTCGAGCGCGCGCTCAGCCAGCGGAGCGCAAGCGAGCAGCCATTGTGCGCCGGTATCCTGCAGCTGATGGCGAATCTCATCGGCGGTCATCAGCGGATTCATCGTGGTCACCACGCCGCCGGCCATGGCGACGCCGAGAAAGGCGATCGCGAATTCCGGCAGATTCGGCAACAAAATCGCGAAGACGTCGCCCTTCTTCATGCCGCGCTTGCCCAGGCCCACGGCCATGCATCGCATGCCGGTCGCGAGCTGCGCGTAGGTCAGCGTTCTCCCGGTAAGCCCTTCGATGACTGCCGCCCTGTCATGTAAGGTCTCGAATTGATGCATCACGAAATCGGTCAGCGAGAGCGGCGGGACCGAAAGGGGAGAATCTGTGCTTCGGAAAATCATTATTGTCATCTATCCGGCTGTCCCCGAGCTTCCATGCGCAGCGCGATTTTGGGGGAAACGCAAAAATAACAAAGGGTTGCGAGGAAAGATACCGGGAGCGCCAGGTCAAACGGCGTATTTTTTGTATCCCGCACGCGCCGCACCAACTGTTAACTTATCTGTCAAAGTTCAAGTGGATTCGAGATAATGGGGCTCTCCGCGGCGGATTGCCCGATCGATCGGCCTTTTCCGTGTGAAATACCCGAGGTCAGGCGGCTTTTTCTTACATACACCGGGGAAGAACCGGGACAAGCTACGCTCCATGATTCGGGTCAGAGGCGGTTGACCGAAGCCGACTCATGAAGCTTCGAATTGCGGCCCAGCCGCGAGATTAGGGGCGACACCTGTGTCTGATGTCATGAGTGAATCAACGATCGACCTAGATCAGGCGCGAGCCGCGCTGGTGACCTCTGACTCTTATCCGATCGCCGTCGGCCGAGTATTGCGCGGCCGATACGTGCTGCAGACGCGACTCGGAACGGGCGGCAGGGGCGCCGTGTTCAAGGCGCTCGATCGCTTTCGCACAGCGCTCTCCCATACGGAGCAATACGTCGCCTTGAAAATACTCCATGCGGGAGGAGAATGCTCGGAGCAGACCCTCGCGAACTTGAGCCTGGAATTTCAATGCGGCCAAGCTCTATCGCACCGAAATGTAGTGAATGTGTATGAGTTGGACCGCGACGGCGATGTGGTCTTTTTCACCATGGAACTGCTCGAGGGCGAGGCGCTTGGCACCATCCTCGAACGCTTACGATCCGCCTCGATGGGCAGAGCGCAGGCCTGGCAGCTGATCCAGCAGCTCGGCGCGGGATTGGCGCACGCGCACGCGCGCGGGATTGTGCATGGCGACCTCAAGCCTCGAAACATCTTCATAACTCGCGAGGGTGAGCTTCGCATCCTCGATTTTGGCGCTGCGCATAGATTCATGGCGGTGAAGTCGGGGTCGGAGCACGCCGATTACGTTCCCACATTCGGGACGCCCGCTTACGCGAGTTGCGAGCAGTTGGAGGGTCGGCCCGCCGATCCGCGCGACGATTTGTATGCGCTCTCGTGCATCTGCTACGAGCTTTTGGCGGGAACTCATCCATTTGGATCACGGCCTGCCACGCTCGCACGGGACTATCGCGTCAGCTTGTTGCGCCCGCCCGGCCTCACAGGTCGGCAATGGGGCGCTCTGCGCAAAGGTCTGTCGTTTCACCGTGCCGGGCGATCGATCAGCGTGCCTTTGTGGATGCACCGATTGACAAAAGAGAAAGTGCCCGAGCATTCGATGACGCCGTTGCAAGATCTCACGCAGCCAAGTCCGGTGCGATCCAAGGCGCCGCCATGGCGTGTGGCGGCCTTGTTTTTGGTTCTGAGCCTCACCGCCGCGGCGGGCCTCGCCCAGTTCAGATCGACCTTTGCACCCAAGAGAATGGCCGCGTCTTCGCCGGCGCCGTCGCTACCGGCGATTCCGGACGCCGCCGCAGTCCCACCCAATGAATCGCCGCCGGCCAATTTGGTCGTGACGCCAGCGGGCGATTCGGCAAGAGCCGACGCCGCGACTGAGGTGCCCCGGGCCCCGGTGGCGGCGAAGGTGGCCGCTCTCCCGATCTCGGTTGATCCGACGCCCGTGAGATCGGACGATCATTTCGCCGAGATCCGACTTCGTCGCAACCTAATGCAAAAAAATGGCTCGTTCACCTGGTGGACCGAGCCTGCAACGGCGAAGCCGGATGTCGATTACGTGCCCGAGGCGGTGGCGATCCAAACCTTCCCGGCCGGCTTCCGCACGACGCGTTTGTACGTCAGGCTGTTGCCGCAGTCATTGCGATCGAAGCGCTCGTACTTTTACATCGCGATTGCGCAACCCCCCGGTCTGCATCAAGCGCATGGCACCATCACCCGGCGGCAGATCTGGCTTCCAATGGCCTCGAATCTCCAAGCCAAACGCTAGACCGGAATACGAGCGGCTACGGTGCGCCGGGGGCAAGCGCCCCGGCGTCCGGCTGCGCATCGAGGAGCTCGGCTAAAATCGCCTTACGCGCGCTCGCGATGTGCAGCGGCAGGGCGACAACATCTCCCGCTCGAGCCCAATGCAATGCGTGACGTGCCGCTTCGAGCTCGGTGCCGGCCATCGGCAATGCCGATTCCGCAAGGCCGAGACGCAGGAGCTTCGCACGGATGAGTTGCGGCATTTCTCCTGGCGAACGGCCGCGGAGCTGGGTTTCATTTTCTTTGACGACCACGAGATCAGGATGAAAGCCCGCTGCCACGCGGACCAACTCTTCGACGGCGGCATCCTGACGATTGCCGGCCTGGCCCAGGATGATCGCAAGCCGGCCGCCCTCACGGCGTAAGTGGCTGGCGACTTTGAGAAAGCTGCGCAGTCCGTCGGGATTGTGCGCATAGTCGATGAGCACCGTCACGCCATCGCGCTCGAACCGCATCATGCGCCCGGGATTATCTTCGAGCCGCGCGCCGAAGTGTGCGAAGACCTCGCGGATGGTCGCCGGCGCGATACCGAGGGCGGCGGCGGCGAGTGCTGCGGCGGCGAGATTCGCGATGTTGTAGGTCGCAAGGCCGGCGATCGCCAACGGCATGGTGTGGATCGCGCCGAGATCGTGACCGAGGCGACCGTGGATCAATTTCAGGCGACCGTCATTCACGCCGCAGGTCAGATCGCCCTGGGCACCGTAGCCCGCCAGGCGAGGGCTGGCCGGTTCCGCTGAAAACCAGCCAAGCAACGGCTTGCGTCCAAGCCGTCGTGGCAAGTCATCCGCCTGCGCGCGCAGATAAGGATCGTCGGCATTCAATACGAGCAGCCCGCGCCGGCGAACGGTCGCAGCTACCGTCAGTTTGGTTGCCGCGAGATCATCCAAGTCGTCCACACCGTACTCGCCGAAGTGATCCTCGCTGACGTTCGTGACGACGGCCACGCTCGCTTGCGAGACGGCGATGCCGCGGCGCAGAATGCCCCCGCGCGCCGTTTCCAAAATGGCGGCTTGAGCGCGGCGGTCGCGCAGCACCAGGCGCGCGCCGGCGGGGCCGGAGTAATCGCCGCCGGCCAGCAGCTCGTCGTCCAGATAAACGCCGTCGGTGCAGTTGTAGCCTGTATGCCACCCGGCGGCTCGGGCACAGGCGGCGAGCAGGCGAACCGTGGTGGTCTTGCCGTTCGATCCGGTGACCACGGCCGTCGGAATATCCCCCAGCTCATCCCACGGGACTTCGGTCTCTTCGGGAAGCGCGTCGAGAGGAAAATCGCGACCGCCCGTGCCGGCGCCGAGCGTCAGTGCGATTTCGTCGACGACGGTGGGCAGGTAACGAGCGGCGGCGGCGCCGAGCAAGCGCGCGAGTCTGGGCTGCGACTCCAAGGCGGCGATACGTGCGAACCGCTCGAGCGCCGCGGCCTCGTGCAAGACCGGCGCGAAGCGGGCCGCCGGATTTCCGCTCACGGGATTTTCCTCGGCTTCCGTGCGCAGCGCCGCTTCGAGTCCACTCCAGCGCACGGGGTCGGCCGCGACCAAACTCGCACATAGCGCCCATTCATTGATTTCGGTCGCGAGAAATACCTGGTCGTAGGGCGCAGCAATTGCCAGTTGCACGCCGCCGGCGTGGGCACGCGCGACCGTTTGCGGCGAACGCCAGGGGAGGCGCGCCGTGGCACGCTCCACGCGCGCCCGCCAGGCTGCGATCAAAGCGGCATCCGCCGCGACACCGGTGAGATCAAGAACCGCGCCGGCCGATACGAAAAACAGATTGGCGCCCATGAGGCGCCGCGAATCGCAGAAGGGCAGTCCCGGCGCGGCGCTCAGTCGTCGCTCGCCGGCGCCATGTGGATGCCGCGCTCGTCTCGGATGATGCCCTCGAGCCCGAGCGTTGCGGCCGGCTCGGCGGCCGTGGCAGCGCCCGGGTGATGGTGCAGGCTGGTCCCGACACTCCCCGTGCCGCCCGAAGCGGTTGTGCCGTTCGTGCTCAGAGCGGTTCTCGGGTGAAGCGGCTCGGCGGGCGCAGAAACGGGCGCCTTCGCGGCGCCGGCGCCGCTCGACTTGAACTTCGTGATCTGCTTCCACGATCGCGCGAGCGCATCGGCAAAAATCAACAGCAAATCGCCGGCTTGTCCCATGCGCAAGGCCGCATCGATGGCCTCTTGTTCGTCCGGGATGATCGAGATGGCGGACTCGCTGATGCCGGCGGCCCGCAGCGCGGCCGCTTGGATACGCGGTACCTCGTCGGATGCCCGGTCGCGCAGAGTGTCATCGCGCCGGCAGATGTAGTGGTCGAAGCGTCCTGCGACGGCGTTCGCGATGGCCACGAGATCCTCATCACGACGATCTCCCGGCCCCGCCAAGACCACGATGCGGCGGCCGGTCACATCCAGTCGACCCGCGAGATCGGCCATCACGCCCACGGCGTGCGCATTGTGCCCATAATCGAACAAGACCTTGAACGGATGCTCGCTGAACACGTTCATGCGTCCCGGTGCTTGGAAGAACGTGGAATCGAAGGTGCGCAATCCCTGGCGGATCGCATCGAGCTTGATGCCGAGCGAAAATGCCATCGCCGCGGCGAACATCGCGTTCTGTATGTTGTGCAGCGCGCGGCCCTCCAGCGTCGCCGGGATGAGGTGAGTCCACAACAGCGGGATGTGGCTGCCGTGATCATAGAGGGTGATCATCTGGCCATTGACGCCCGCTTCCAGCGCGCAGGCGCGTCCGCCGGCACGGATGTGCTCACGAACCAAGGTGTGTTGGGGGTTCATGGTCACGTAACAGATGTTCTGCGCTTCCGTGTAGCCGGACATCTTGAGCACCAACGGATCGTCCGCGTTCAATACGGCACAGTCGGTGGCCACTTCGACGACGATGCGCTTCAACTCGCTCAGCTGCTCGAGCGTATCGATACCCTTGAGCCCGAGGTGGTCCGATTGCACGTTCAGGACACCGCCGACATTGACCTCGCGGACGCCCATGCCGGCGCGCAGCATGCCGCCGCGCGCGGTTTCCAATATCGCGATGTCGATCTGCGGGTCCGCCAACACCATTCGTGCCGACATGGGCCCCGTCATGTCGCCCTGCACGGTGCGTTGGCCATCGATGTAGACGCCGTCGGTGGTCGTGAGTCCAGGGGTATAGCCGGCCATTTTAGCCAGGTGCGCGAGCATGCGCGCCGTGGTGGTCTTGCCGTTGGTGCCCGTGATCGCGGCGATCGGCACGCGCGAGGAAGCGCCGGGCGGGAACAACATGTTCACCACGGGCGCCGCGACGTCGCGGCCCTTGCCTTCGCTCGGCGCGACGTGCATCCGAAATCCGGGCGCCGCATTCACTTCGCAAATACCCCCGCCGATGGTGCGATAACTCTCGGTGATGTCTTTGGACAGGAAGTCGACGCCCCCCACATCCAATCCAATGGCACGCACGGCACGCTCCGCCATCTCGCGATTGTCGGGATGGATGACATCGGTGACGTCGGTGGCGGTGCCGCCCGTGGAGAGGTTGGCGGTGGAGCGCAGATAAACGACTTGCCCCGCGACTGGAATCGAATCTGCCGTGAGACCGACGCGCTCGAGCATCTTCTCGGCTTGCAGGTCGAGCTCGAGCCGCGTCAGAACTTTCTCGTGGCCCACGCCGCGGCGCGGATCCTTGTTGACGACCTCGATGAGCTGCGTGATGGACTGCGTTCCATCGCCGACGACGTGTCCGGGCGTGCGGCGGGTCGCCGCGACCAATTCGCCGTTCACGACCAGCAGACGATGATCGTCGCCCTCGAGAAAGGTTTCGACGATGACCGAGCGCGAGTGCTCGCGTGCCACGAGGAAGCCCTGGGCGACTTCCTCATCGGTCGTCAAGCGGATGGAAATGCCGCGGCCGTGGTTGCCGTTGTAGGGCTTGGTGACGACCGGAAAGCCCATGCGTTGCGCGGCTCGCACCGCCTGCCGCTCGTTCTGCACCAATTCCTGTTTCGGCACCGGCAGGCCGAGCGTGGCGAGGATCTTGTTGGTCTCCTCTTTGTCGCTCGCGAGCTCGACCGCAATGTGCGATGTGCGGCTGGTGACGGTCGCTTGAATGCGCTGTTGAAACTTGCCGTGGCCCAGCTGTACCAGCGACTGGTCGTTGAGCCGCAACCAGGGAATGCCGTTGCGTTCCGCCGCGCGTATCAACGCGGCGGTCGACGGCCCGAGCGCCCGCCGCTGCGCGAAGCGGATGAACTCGTCGCGGGCCTCGGCCCAGTTCCAGTCCTCGGGCACGGAATCGGCCGGGCGAATCGCCTCGGGCAGGAGAGAACACAGCAGCCGCAGACCGAGTTCGCCGGCCGCTATGCCTTCGTCGCGCTGTGCGTATTCGTAGATGACCGTGTACAGGCCGGGTGCGCCGGCGGAGCGCGTCTTGCCGAAGGTGACTTCCTCACCCGCCATGTTCTGCAATTCGATGGCGACGTGCTCGAGAACATGCCCAAGCCAAGTGCCGTCGTCCTCGCGCATCCGGCGAAAAAAACCGCCGCGCTCGCGGTAAGAACAGCCATGCTCAGCGAGTCCGGGGAGAGCGGCGGCCAACGCATCGACGAAGGGAGCCCCGAGCCGTCCCGTAGGCCACTCTTCCAGTGCGCCGAGATCGAGCTCGAGTCGGATGACGGGGAATCGCGCGTAGAGCGAGGGACCGACATAGACTGAGCGATCGACGATGCGCATAGGGCGAGGCTCCGCCGCTCGATTGCGGCACTCGGTTATTCTTTCGCCTGTGAGAGCGCGGCGGCGGACGCCAGGCGGCTATTCAAGTCGAATGTCGCACCGGCGACCAGAATGTGCAAGCGCAAACCCAGCATGCTCACGGGCTGGCCTTCGCCGACTTCGCCGATCGAGGAGTAGCTCACCTCGGATGCGTCCACCACCGTGACGCCGCCGCTGCCCACGACCTCGAGCGTTTCATCGGGTGAGATGAAGGTGGCGGTATCCTCGTCGAGTCCGATGCCGACGGCGAACGGATTGTATGAAAGTGCGGTCAAGAGGCGGCCCAGACGGTCGCGTTGCCGGAAGTGCTGGTCGATGATCAAGCGGTTGGTGAGCCCCAGGCCGGGGGCGAGCCTCACGCTGCCGGAAATTACCGAGGAGCCCTCGTCACCGAATGCGATCATGTGCTCGCTCAGGATGCTCGCACCGGCGCTGGTGCCGCCGACCGTGACGCCGTGGGCGTTGCGCACGCGAATGAGCGTTGCGACCGGCGTCCCGCCGAGCAGCGTCGTGAGCCGCAATTGATTGCCGCCGGTGAAGAATATTCCGGTGGCTTCCTCGATGCGCTGAAGTCGTCCGGCTTCTTGGCAATCGCGGCGCGTGTCGAAGTCCATGACGCTGACCCGCTTCGCGCCTAATTCATCGAAGAGCCTCTCGTAGCGCGGCCCGGTCTCGTGCATGCGGCTCGCGGTCGGAATGACCACGATATCCGCCTCATCGCCTCCCGAGACCTCGAGGAAGCGCTCCAAGATGTGGCGATCATTTTCCTTGTTTTCGGCCCCGCCGATGGGGACGATCCAACCCCGTGTCGAACCGGTGGGAATTTTACTGGGCATTAATCGTTGCGCCTCCTCCAGGCTCCTCGCGCGTTCACTTTGCCCGGATATCATGACGGTTTCCGAGCGGCCTGTCTCGTCCGGCGCCGAACGGCGTGCGCCCGGGGCCTGCGGGGGCGGGGGGCAGCGCCAAGGATATTTGAGCTCAGCTTGAGACCGCTTGTTTCTTGACTCGCGGTAGCACTTCCTTTCCGTAGAATTCGATGACTTTCTGCTGGTCCGGTTGTCCGGAATGGATGTTGACGATGCTGACGCCGCTGTCGAAGAGCTTCTTGATCGTCTGCACGTGCGCGTCCGGGTCGGCGCTCACGGTCCAGTCTCCGATGACTTCCGGCAACGGCAGTTCCGTTTCCGCACGGCGCTGGATCTGTGCCGGATCGGGAATGTCTTGGTATCCCTTGAAGGCCTTTGGGATGAAGTTCCACAGCTTGGCCGCCGTCTGTGCGTCGCCCTGATCGCCGACGACCACGAAGGCTTCGACCAGCACGGGCATCGAGCTTGGATCCTTTCCCGCCGAGCGGGCTCCCTTTTCCCATTCCGACTTGTGTTGCTTCCAGGTTTTCGGATCCGTGATCAGTCCGTCCCCGTGTTCGCCCGCGAGCTTCATCGCCTTGGGGCCGTTGGCGGCCAACAGCAATGGGATCGGTTGAGTCGGCGGATCGTAGAGCCGCCCATCGACGGTGTAGTGCGCGCCCTTGTGTTTCAGCGGCTTTCCCGTCCAGAGTTGACGGATGATCGCGACCGCCTCGATGAGCCGGTCCCAACGCTCGCTCCACCTCGGCCATACCCCGGTCGCCGCCTGTTCGTTCAGCGCTTCGCCCGACCCGAGTCCCAGAAAGATCCTGCCTGGGGCGAGCAGACTCAATGTCGCGTAAGCCTCCGCCACGACGGCGGGGCTATATCGCAACGTCGGGCACGTAACCGTCGGTCCCATCCAGAGACGCTGCGTTCTCTGCCCGAGGGCGCCGAGCGTCACCCAGGCCAGTCCGGCGTGGCTCTCGTTCGATTGCCAGGGCTGGAAATGATCGCTCGTCGCCACGAGATCGAATCCGGCGGTTTCTGCGGAAGCTCCCAGACGTACCAGTTCGGGTGCCGGAAACTGCTCATGGGCAAGCATGAATCCGACCATGCCTTTGGATAAGGTGCCGGGGCCGCTCGACGGACGGCCCGCGGCGAGCGCCGTCGAGCTGCGGGCGGCACTGCCGCCGCGGGCGGCCGCTGAGGCCGCGGCCGGGAGTCCGGCACAGACGGCGGTGAGGAGCGCCGACCTCAGCATGTCGCGACGCGAAGCGCCGGCGAAGTTCTCATCGACCCGGTTCGAATTCAGCATGGCATTCCTCTTCTTCAGCCGCCTAAGATCAGGCGCCTTACAAGGCGTATCCGCGCGGGCATTTTCCGGAAGACAGGCAAGTCCAGCTGTAGGATCAGGCCGAAAATATCGGCGGCGATCGCCCAATCGGCGGCGTAACTGGTCCTACCGAGGGCGCCGCGGTGAGGTCGTGCGGGGTTCGATCACGGCGCGGTCACGGCGGCGCTGACGGCGCCGGCGTCATAGTCCAGACAATACGTCTCCCACGCGCGCAGCATCCGGTCCGCCGCGGCAGCCCCCAACCTGTCGGCCTCTCGCGACCAGCGCTTCGTGCCGACATACGCCTGCAGCGTCTGTACCGATGCGGCGCCATATTGCCCGCAACCACGCAAGTGCGCCCATGCCGCGACATGACCCATCCCTTCCACGGCCTGCCTCAGGCGGCGCGGCCTCGCGCGCCAGCGCGCAAGATCGAGACGGTCGATGCTGGGCTGCAATTCCTTGAGCACGAAGGGCTGCTTGCGCAGCGTGGCGGCATGCAACAGCGCGGGCGATATCGCCTGCATGGTGCGTTGAATCGACACGACGCGCACGGCATCGTTCGGCCATTGCGGTTGAGACGATGTCAGCCGCGTCGCCGCGGCGGGTGCGGCGAATTTCAGATCGAGCACAAAGTTCTCATCGGGCGATGACGGCCCGTGGACCAGGAGGATGTAGCGCTCCAACCCGAGGCTGCCGTTGCCGGCGACGCGGCGCGCCGCATCGAGCAGCTGAAAGAACCGCGGCCCGGGTTTCGGCGACGGCAGGCTCGCACGCAGTTTCATGAGAAGTTTGGCGAGCCGCTTGTGATCGCGTGCGGAAAGCTTCAACGCGCGCCCGCGCTCGATGCGCAGCCACCGGCGCCGGCCCTTCAGCGACGTATAGCGCTCGAGCAATTCACGCCGTGTGCGCAGAATCGCCCGTCGCAGCACCGCGCGAAACATGCCCTTGGCCAGGGTGCGCTCCAGCCAGCGCGGCTTCCCGTCGGCAATGCTTTCCCGATAGGCGAGAACGAAATGCTGCGCGAGCCGCTTGGCCTCTTTGCGATCGAGCTCCAGTCCGGGCGCCGCCAGATAGATGCCGGCGATGAAGCGCACGATATCGACCGTGAACGGGGCCCGGCACGCATCGTCGAAATCGTTGATGTCGAAGTAACACAGCCGGTTGTCGCCCTTGAAGGCGCCGAAATTCTCCAGATGCAGATCACCGCACACGAGCGTGCTCGGTGCGCGAAACAGCGGATGCGCACGCGGCAGAAAATCGAGAAATAGCGCATTCACGCCGCGGAAGAACGCAAAGGGATCGTGCCGCAGGCGCTTGAGCTTCATCATCAAGCGCTCAAAATCCCGGCCGGCATTTTGCGCTAGAATCGATCGCGTTATTTTGCTGATGCGTCGCATAGGGAGCGAGCGCAGTATAAAGAAGCCGGCGCAGGGTCCCAAGCGACGCGGCCTCACCAGGGAGCCCCTCATTCAATGAATACTCAGCTCGCCTCGATCGATCAGATGAAAAATACGGTTTTGGACCTCGCGATCCGCTTTGGGCCGAAACTGCTCGTCGCCATCCTGATCCTCGGGGTCGGCTTCGCGGTGAGTCGCTGGGTGAGCCGCTGGTTCTTGCGCGGCCTGAGCCACGTGGAGCTCGAGCCGCCGGTTCGCACCCTGCTCGCGCGCGTCGCCTGGGCGCTGACGCTCTGCCTGTTCGTGATCCTTGCGTTGCAGAATCTCGGCGTCGAGTTGCTGCCGCTGATCGCCGGCTTGGGGGTGGCTGGTGCCGGCATCGCGCTCGCCACGCAGGGCGTGCTCAGCAATGTGGTGGCGGGCCTCTCGATCATCTTCACCAAGCCCTTTCGGATGGGCGAATACATTTCCATCGTCGGCGAAGAAGGTGTGGTTACCGCGATCACGCTCTTCAATACCACGCTCTGAAGGAGCCCGTGCCGGTGGTGCAGCCCATTCAGCTCGGCGACTGGGCCGTGAACATCGGGGTGCGTCCGTGGGTGCTCGTCCCGGACTACGTCGCCGCGTCGGGCGAAATCAACGGCACCATTTTGGAATCGCTCCGCAGCCGCGGCATCGTGATGCCGTTTCCGCAGCGCGAGGTGAGACTCCTCGGCCAAGCGCCCTAGGAGACCGCCTGAGCGCTACTGAGCGGCGGTCAACCACTCTGCGACGCCGCCGTGGCTCGAGCACGTTCCGCTGTGGTGCTGCGACTTCGAATAGGTTCCATCCTTGCATTTAGCGGTCGCACCGGTCGGGTCAGCATTGCTGGCCGTGGCCGTCGGTGCCGATTTTGTCGCGGCCGGAGCCGACTTCGCGGCGGTGGCGGCGGGAGCGGAGGCTGGAGCAGGCGCGGCCGCCGGAGCGGGAGCCGCTGCCGGAGGTGCGGCGGTCGATGTGGTCTTGGTCGCTTTCTGCACGCCGCCATGACCACTGCACGCACCCTTGCCCGTGGCCGAGGAGGTCGTGCCGTCCTTGCAGGTGGTGGGGCCGGCGCTCGCTGCCGGCGCGGCCGGTGTGGCTGGCGCCGCGGGCGCGGGCGCCGCACTGCTCGCCGAGGTGCCGCCGGTCTTCTGGACGCCGCCGTGTCCGCTGCATGCACCCTTGCCGGTCGCGTTCGACGTGGTCCCGTCTTTACACGTGGTCGGAGCGGTCGCGTCGGCCGCGTGAGCCGGCAGCGTCAGCGAAAGCGCCAACAGCGGCGCCGCCATCAAGCTCAATAAAGTATTCCTTCCCATGGAAATTCCCCCCGTTGAATTGATCGCAACCAATTGTAAACCGAAAGACAGCCAGGCTCCCGGGCCTTATCCCGTGGTCATCACTGCTCGGTCATCCCGCCGCACCAGAATAGTGCGGCAATCAGGTCTTTGCGACCGTACCGCCGGGTGTCAGCTTGTCGATCGCCTGCGGCAGGACGGCGGACAGTTTGGCCGCCAGCACTTGCGGATCGAGACCGACCTTCGCGGCCAGCTGCTTCACGGTATCGGACCCAAAGGCTTCGTGAATCTGATCCGGCGTGATCGGCTGGTTCGGCCCGGTACCGACCCAGGAGCGAACCGTGCCGCCGAGACCCTGCTGCTCGAGTTGCGCAACGATTCCCTGGATCCCGCCGTGCTTCTCTATGAGCCCGTTGACCACGGTGACCATCTCGGCGCCGACCGCGCCGCCCAACAATCCGTCGAGTAATCCCATCTCGAGTACCTCCTGTTTGACGCCGGTTCCCGCGGTCTCGGCGGCGGGTCAGTGATCAGGGTGACCGGTCAGTGTTTGCTCTTCTGCACCAAGCGCACCACCAACGATTCAGTGTACGTCACGTCGACCTTGTCACCCGGCTGCAGCGTGCCGACGAATTTCTGCATGTTGGGTGACTTGACCGTCACGACACCCATCGTGCCATCGGGACGAGTGAAGGATACATCATTGGTAGTTCTGTTAATGGCCTGGATGGTGACCGTCTCGGTCACCGAGGCTCCGACGCCCTGGCCTTGGCCGTGTCCACTGTAGGCGAACGTTGAAGCAGCCGGCTCCATGACTTTGGTGCCGCCCTTGGCCATCTGCGCCGCAATTCCCTGGTAGTAGCTCAAGACCACCGTGTCGCCGACACGCACGTTCTCGAGGTTCTTAACCGAGGGGTCGACTTTGAAGCTGACTTCTCCGGTCGGTCCTTTCAACGTCACATTGCGCGTTGCGGGATCGATCGCCTCGACGGTTGCTTCAATGCTATGCACGCGGTTGACGACCACCGGCGGGGCGGGTTGTGGGTCTTGTGCCCAAGCACTCGTGATGAGGGTGAATACCAGCGTCCCAGAGTCCCCGTTTAACTGCCTTCATCTTTGTCATATGCGCTCCATTGGTGTGAGGACCGCGCGCCATGCCCGGGCGCGCAGCGGTGGCAGTCTTGGACGTCGGACGCGGCTGCCGCAATGGGACGTTGGCCGTATGGATTAGGCCTGCAGGCGCTGGTGCTACATGGTCGGCGTGCTGTCCGGCTACAAAAAGGGCTGGCTTCGCTCCGATGCGGTAGCCGGCATGACGACAGCGGCGGTCGTTATTCCGCAGTCCATGGCCTATGCGACCATCGCCGGGTTGCCGGTGCAGGCGGGGCTGTACGTCGCGCTCGTCCCGATGCTCGTTTACTCGCTGCTCGGATCCTCGCGACCGTTGAGCGTGAGCAGCACGAGCACGCTCGCCATTCTCACGGCTGCCCAATTGGCGCTGGCTGCGCCCGGCGCAGACCAAGCGCAGCTCATGGCCGCGGCCTCCACCTTGGCCCTCCTGGTGGGAGCCTTTCTGCTCGTGGCGGGCTGCTGCGGCTCGGGTTCCTGGCGAACTTCATCTCCGACCCGGTGCTGAGCGGCTTCAAGGCCGGCATCGGTCTGGTCATCGTAGTCGACCAAGTACCGAAGCTGCTGGGCGTTCACATCGACCGCGGACGCGTTCTTTCACAAGATGTTCTCCATCCTGGATCACGTGCCGGAGACGAATCGCGCAACGCTGATTTTGGCGGCCGCGACGGTGGCCATTCTCGTCGGGATGAAACGCTTTCTACCGCGGCTGCCGGCGCCGCTCGTGGCGGTGGTTCTCGGGATCGCAGCGGCTGCGAGTTCTCGGGCTGCGTGGATCGGGGGTTGCGCTTACCGGTTTCATTCCGGCGCGGATTCCGACGCCGGCTCTGCCGGACCTCTCGCTCTTCTCGAGCTTGTGGCCCGGCGCGCTGGGGATGGCGCTCATGTCCTTCACCGAGTCCATTGCGGCAGGCCGTGCTTTTGCCGGCACGATGACCCGATTGCGTCCCCGAATCGGGAGTTGATGGCCTTCGGCGCCGCCAATATCGCCGGGCAGCTTCTTCCAGAGCTTTCCCGCGGGTGGCGGAACCTCCCAAACGGCGGTCAACTCTCGAGCCGGCGCCCGCACACAGGTTGTCGGCCCTGATCACGGTAGTTGTGGTCGCCGCGACTCTCCTTTTTCTGTCGCCGCTGATCAGCCTGCTTCCGCAGGCCACCTCGCCGCAATCGTGGTCGTCACCACCGCGCCACTGCTCAGCACGGCTGATTTCCGCACCATCTTGCATGTCAGGCGTATCGAATTCATTTGGGCGCTCGTCGCCTGCGCCGGCGTCGTGATTCTTGGGAACCCTCCAAGGAATCCTGGTCGCGATCGGCTATATCGATCCTCACGATCATGTATCAGGCCAACCATCCGCTCGTTTACATCTTGAGGCGCAAGCCAGGCACAGCCGTGTTTCGTCCGCAGTCGTCGGATCATCCAGCGGACGAGACCATACCCGGGCTCCTCATCGTCAAGACCGAAGGGTCGCATGACGTTTGCCAGCGCACCCCGGGTGCCCAGAGCGCCTCGCGGCGCTGATCAGACGGTGCGCCCGCAGGTCGTGATCCTGGAGTGCAGCGCCATCCCGGACATCGAGTACACGGCGCTGCGCATCTTGACCCGGGCGGAGGAGAAGATGCAGGAGGGTGGGATCTCGTTGTGGCTGAGCGCACTCAATCCACTTGCGCTCGAGATGATAAGACGTTCTCCGTTGGGTCGGACGCTGGGATCCGAGCGCATGTTCTTCAACATTTGCGACGCAGTGAACGCTTATGAGACGAGAGGCAAAAGTCCGCTCGACAAGCGCCTTTGGTGTACCGAATGGCGGTGCCGGTCTATAGAGCCGATGGGCCCGAGTATCGGCATCAGCAAGCCGTCAAAGACGATTTGTTTCGTGACCACAGCGGAAGGGAGTGGCTGCACACAATTGCATGTAGTCCGGCCGAAGCAGCATGCCATGGACGACGAAGCTGCCGACGAACCAGGCAAAGAACACGATGATCCAGGCGACGACGAATTTCCTATTCATGCGCCCCCTCGCTTGTACATCCCCTTACGATCCAAGCATACGCCGGCGCGGGGCGGCGCAACTCCGGGCGCGTGATTGAGCTCGCCCGTTGGCGGGCCCAGTCGTTACGTATATCCCACGTTTCCCTGTAGAACATCGAACTGTGCCTGCGCCGCAGACGGGTATCATGGGTCACCGGACCGACCTGAGGCCCATGGGAACAGGTGGATGCCATGCGACCATATTTTACAACCATGAAGAAGCTGTTAAAGGGCCCCTTTTCGGGGACTTGCCGCCCGAGCTTGCGCAATGTGAAGACGGGTGTCGAAAGGGTAAGTGCAGCCACGGTGAATGGCTAAGCTGCGAGAGCAGGATCCGTCGTGAAAATCAGGAGGTCGCCGCCGGTCAAAGAGAGCATGACGCCTCGACCAGCGTCCAGATCTTCGTGGATCGGGCCGGGTCATCATGCCGAGCCAGTGCGCAAGCTCGATCATCGCGTGATTGGTCGCGAGCATGGTCGCGTGCAGCTCTGAACGCCATGCAGACGTCCATAGGCGAACAGTATCTCGGAGAGTGTTCCGGCGACGCCGCGAGTCTGCCATTCGTCCATCACAGCGACCGCGAATTCGCCGCGGGCGGGAGCGTCTTTCGGTATATCGCGCAACTCCGATGATGCGCTCTTCGATTCCTTCACCGACGACGGCCAGAAATGCCATGCTTTCGGACATAGTCCACGTGGACTAAGCGCTCGATCATGCGCGTCCGTCGGCTCGCTACGGTGTGCAAGATGCGTGTATACCGTGACTCCGGGCTCAGGGCCTTGATGAAGGTCTCGCTCGCGCGCACCGTCGTCGCTGCGGATGGGGCGGATGCGATAAGCGCGATTGTCGCGGGTCGAAAACGGCGCGTTCCCATCCGATAGGGTATGCCGGCGGATCGGCTGCCATATCCGATCAATGCATCATAAATACCGGAACGTTCGCGTGCTGGAGGAGAGACCGCGTGACGCCGCCGAAGAGGAGCTCTTGAAGGCGTCTGTGGCCGAATCCCCCCACGACAGCAGATCCGCGCGCAGGTCCGCTGCCGCCTCTCGACTTCGTAGGTCAGCGCCGCGCGAGAACCTCCGATATGCTCGTTTCGACGTTCATGCCGTGCCACTTGAGGCGCTGGGCAAGATGCCGAGCGATCCGGGAATGCGGATCCGGCCTCGGCGATATTGAGCAAATCACTTTATTGCGCCTGCTCCAGCAGCGGATATGCGGCAGTGCAGTGCTCGCGCGCACTGGGGAGTCTCCTTCCAGCCGACGACCACCGTACCGGTCAGGGTCGTCGGCGAGTGATCCGGGTGCAATCAATAGAGGCCGCCCGCAATCCATCAGCATGTCCTCGATGAGGAGGGGGGCAGATAGTCGACATGGGCGGAACGGCCGAGGACGACGAGATCACTGTGGCGCGCATGGACAATCAGCCGATCGCGCGCAAAATCCTGTTCCTCCAGGAAGCTCGCCGAGACCGTGCTCATGCGCCGGGGCTTGTCGCAAAGTTCGACGGAGTGAGCTTCCGACAGAAATCCTCGAAATGGGTGCCCGATCGTGTCGGAGAGCGTGGACTCCTCCTCGGCAGGAATTCGAGCGAGGCAGGGATCGCCTCGCCGACGCAGAAATCCACATGGGGTGCTCTACGGCGGCTTCGCCCGCCGAGAGTCGGACGTGATAAAAATCCAGGTGAGCGGCCGAGAGGGTTGCGCGGCGGCGAGCGCCGTCGCAAACACGGAGTCATCCGTGGAGCTGCCGCTCGCGGGTACCAAGATGATATTGATCATGTTGCTCTCCTGCCCGATGACTCTCGCTCAATCCTCATGCTCTCGAGAGCATGCCGATTCAATACGTAGATATCCCGATCGATCCGCCGGCGCGCCGTCAGCCGCAGATCAGGCTCGAATTTTGCGCGTCTTATGAAGGGACGTCTTCGGGGCTATCGGGTATCCTGGAAGTGATATGGCCGCAACGAGCTCGATTGCGCAGCAGTTACTGCAATTCTCGCCGGATGCGATGCTGGTGGTCGATCCCCAGGGCATTATCCAGTTTGCGAACGAGACCTGTCGCGCCTGTTCGGCTATGCGCCGGAAGAGCTCATCGGGCAATCGTTGAAGTTATTGATTCCAGACCGATTTCACCTGCGCCATGGGGCGCACGTCTCGGGTTACATGCGCGAGCCCGCCGCCGCGAGATGGGGGCTCGGATCAACGATCTTTTCGCACGACGCGCCGACGGTACGGAATTTCCGGCGGGAATCACACATCTCGCCCTTTCGCGATGGCGAACGCAGCTACGTGGCGGCCTCGGTTCGCGACATGACCGAGTCCCGCGCCATCAGCGACGCCCTGATGCAGGCCCGCCAGGAAGCGGAAAAGGCCAATCGCGCCAAGAGCCGCTTTCTGGCCACCGCAAGCCACGATTTGCGTCAGCCCTTGCAGGCGGTCCGCCTGATCAACGCATCGATGCAGAAACTGACGGCGCGGTCACCGGACCTGCGCGATCTGATCAGCCACCAGGAGATGGCAATCGACAGTGCGGCCCGACTGCTCAACGCGCTACTCGATATCAGTCGTCTCGAATCAGGCGTCGTCGAGCCGCAACTGGCGCCGCGTCAATCTGGCCGATGCGTTTGCACGATCTCGCGCAGGAATTCGGGCCCAGCGGCCGCGGCGAAGGGCTGAAATCGAGTTCGCGGATACGCAAGTGCGGATCTCGACCGACAAGATGCTCTTCGCTCAATTGTTGCAAAATCTGATCGGCAACGGCCTCAAGTACACCGAGCGGGGCTTCGTGCGGGTCTCGCTCGCATTCGATCATGATGCGCAGTTGCTCAAGATCGAGGATTCCGGCGATCGGGATTCCGGAAGATAGACTGGAGCGCATCTTCGAGGAGTATTATCAGATCGGCCCGGAAGGCACGCAGCGGCTGGGCGTCGGCTTGGGGCTTGCCATCGTGCGCGAGGTATCCCGATTGCTGGGCTATTCGGTCAGCGTTGCCTCGACGCTGGGCAAAGGAACCCGCGTGTCGCGTGCGTATTCCGCAGCACCGCGTGCTGCCCGCCGCACCATCCCCGGCGCCAAGGATCCCGAGACGCCGAGCGCCAGCCAGCCAGCCGGCTGCCGGCTGATATTGCTCGAGGACAACGATTCGGTGCGCATGGCCACGGAGCTGTTCCTGAGCCTCGAAGGATTCGAAACCCGTTCGGCCGCGACGCTCGCCGAAGCCGAGCGGCTTGCTGGCCGGGATTCGGCCGGGCGACATATTGATCACCGACTATCACTTGGACGGCAAGTTGACGGGGCTGGATGTGCTCAACCAATTGCGCATCGAGCGAGGCAGCGATGTGCCGGCAATCGTGCTGAGCGGCGATTTGCAGTCGATGATGCGGGCGGCAAAACGCCGATTCTCGCGTTGCCGCTTCCTGAGCAAGCCGGTCGACACCAAATCACTGCTCGCGGCGATCGCCGAGCTGCAGGCACCGTAGACGGTCACGGCTGTTTTGGCGGGCCGGCGCCGTCGCGGACTTTCGCGGTATTCCACCATCCGCCGCCGAGCGCGGCAAACAGCGCGACGGTATCCTGATAGCGCACGGCAATCGCCTCCAGATCGGCGATTTTCGCCTGATGGTACTGCCCGTCCGCATACAGCACATCGAGGTAGGTGGCGATGCCCGCTTCGTAGTTCGTCTGAACCAAGTGCAGCGCTTGTGAGGCGGTCGAGAGGGCTTCATCTTCGGCCGAAGGACTTGTGCATCGTGATCGAGACCGCGCAGCGTGTCGGCGACTTGCTCGAATGCCGCGAGAACCGTTTGCCGGTAGAGGGCCATGGCCTGATGATAATCATCGATCGCGGCTTTGCGCTTGAACCAGAGCGTGCCCCCTTCGAAGAGCGGCGCGGTTGCGTCCCCACCGACGCTCCAAGAGCGGCCATTGCCGGGAAAAAGGCGATTCGTCGAGTTCGTGGCGGCCTCGAATGCTGCCGTTCAGGGTGACGCTCGGTAGTAGCGCGGCGGTGGCGACTCCGATGTTCGCGCTGGCCGCGTGCGCGGTCGCCTCGGCCGCGCCGATGTCCGGGCGCTGGCGCACGAGGTCGGACGGCAGGCTGACCGGCAGCGTCGCGGGGCAGCGTGAGGTCTTCGAGCTGTACCCCGGGGCCTGCCACTCGGCCGGCGTATGCCCCGCGAGCGCCGCCAGCAGATCTTCGCTTTGGACGAGCTTTTGCTCGAGCTGCGGAATCGTCGCCTGGTACGTGGAAAGCTGGCTTTGAAGGCTGAGCACGTTGGCATAGGGAACCGTGCCGGACTGTGCCTGAACATTCGCGATATCGACTTGCTGTTTTTGAAGGTCGATGAGCTGGTTCGTCGCGTCGATTTCCGCGCGATAGGCGGCCGTCGCGACCACGGTATTGACGATGTTGGCGGCGAGCGTAAGGTACGTGGCTTGTTCGTTGGCGTCGCGCGACATCGACCTCGGCATGCAGTCCTTCGATCAGACGCCGTTGCCCGCCAAAGATGTCGAGCGCGTAGCTCACGCTCGAGGACAAGCGTAAATACATTGAAGACGGCCGATGGCACTTTCTGTCCGAAGATCGAGCGGGCTATAACGTTCGCGCGCGGCGCCGAGGCCGTGCCGTCCACCGAGGGGTAGAAAATGCCGTAACCGCTGCGCAGAGTTGTTTGGCTTGCGCGCAAGCTCGCCTGCGCGGCGGCCAACCCCGGATTATTGGCGATCGCCTCGCTGATCACGGCGTCGAGCTGCGTCGAATTGGAACAGGTGCCACCAGTCGGCCGTGACGGCCGCTCCCCGGTTGAATTCCTGGGCCATGCCTCGAGCCGAGGCGGTGCGCTCGGGATCCGTACCACTCGTGTAGTGCGTTACCGCCGGCGGATCGGGACGGTGAAAATTCGGGCCCCACCGCGCATCCGCCCATCAGCGCCGAGCAGTATCACGCCGACGCCGAGTGCACCATCGCGCCTGCGCGCCGTGCGCACCGACGCGACGGCGGACGAGCCGCCTTATTTCGGGCTGACATAAACATCGACCAGTTCTCCGGGGTACACATGCAGGCTCTTCGGGCTGGAGAAACGGAAGATCACCGGCAGCACGCGGACATCGACGAGCTCCTGCCGCTCGTCGGAGAGCTGAATTTTGGGCGACACAAAGGGCTGCACGCGCACGAAGGACAGCGGTACCTGCTTCTCGGTGCCGCGTATGAACATCACGCCGCTCAGTTTCGCGGGATCCGAAAGCCGGTCGATCAAAATTTCGTCGATATAGGCGCGCACTTGCAGTGTCTCATCGGGCGAGCCCATGACGATGAGCGGATCCATTCCCTGGGTATAGCTGTTGTAGGCGCCTTGCGGGGACACGTAGCTGCCGACGGTGGCCGTGATCGAGCGCACCACCCCGTCCGCCGGCGCCCGGATGGTGTATTTCGCAAGGAGGGCCGCGGAGGATGCGTAGGCTTTCGAGAGGGCGGTGTACTGCTTTTCCTGGTTCTGAATGTCGTAAGTCCAGGCGCCGGCCTTGACCAGGGAATATTGCTTTTCGACCACTTCGAGATTGGTGGCGGCGACTTTCTCGGCGTTCCGGGCGTTGTCGAGCACATCGCGGCTCACCGATTTCGGCTCGAGCGCATAGGAGCGCTCCTGCTTCTCGAGCTGGTCCTGAGCATTCTTGAGCGCCGCCCGCGCATTGTCGACCTGGGCTGCCGACACGGCGAGGTTCTCCCGACGCGGCTCGGCCTTGAGTTCGGCGAGCAGCGCGCGGGCCGCCTCCGCTTGCGACTGTTGTTGCTCGGCCGTGGCGCGCTGCACCGATTCATCGACCCGCAGCAACGGATCGCCCTTGTGCACTCGGGCGCCTTCGCTCACCAGCACCTCGCTGATCGGCCCCGGAACCTCGGGATAGATGTTGATGTTCTCGCCGTGCGGTTGGCTGCTCTCGATGATGCCCTCCGCGTAGATGCCCTTGGCGTAGGGATTCGCCGCCGGATTGAATGCGGGCGGCAGGGCCGCAGGCTGCTGGCCGGAGATGTAGGCGCTGATGAGCGCCAGCACGAGGCCGATGCCTGAAACGATGAAGATGATCTTACTGCGCATCGAGGTGTCCTTTGTCGATACCCATCATCTTGCCGTCCTCCATTCGAACGATGCGATCCGCGTATTCGTAGATACGGCTGTCGTGCGTGACGATCACGATGCAGCGCTTGTCGGAGAGAATGTGGTCCCTCACGAATTTGACGATGCTGCGGCCCGTATCGCCGTCCAGCGAGGCGGTGGGCTCGTCCAGAATCAAGATATCGGGCCGGCTGACGATGGCCCGCGCAATGGCCACGCGTTGCTGCTCGCCGCCGCTGAGTTTCACCGGCGGCAATTGCGTCTTTGCCTTCAACCCGACGATCTCGAGATCGGCCGCAGCCTCTTTGAGCGCCTCGTCCCACGGCTTTTTTTGCAGAATGAGCGGGATCGCCACATTTTCCGCCGTGGTGAGGCGCGGGAAGAGATGGAAGTCCTGGAACACGAATCCGATCTTGTGCAGGCGAAATTCCGCCAGTGCATCGGTGCTCAACGACCAGATCTCCGTGGCCTCGATTTTGACCGAGCCGCTGTTCGGACGCAGGATGCCCGAAATCATGCTGAGCATGGTCGTCTTGCCGCTTCCCGAGGGGCCGACGACGTAGAGGATCTCGCCGAAATAGGCCTCGAAGTTCAAATCCTTCACGGCGTGCGTGCGGGCATCGCCCTCACCGAACCATTTATTGAGTCCCACGGCCTGAATTGCGGTGTTCGGCATGCTCAGCCCCGGAAAATGTCGAACGGCTCGATCTTCAGCACCCTGCGCACGCCGAAGTAGCTCGAGCTCGCCGCGATGACCACCACCATGAAAAACGCCATGGCGAGGTTCCAGTAGGTGATGATCGCCGCATAGTCAGGCAGGTTGAGCCGAGCCAGCCAGATGATGAGAGTGCATAGCCCGACGCCGATGCCGTATCCGGTCAGCGCGACGAACGAGGCTTGAAAGAGGATCATGTAGATGAGCTCGCGGCCTTTGGCGCCGATCGCCTTGAGCGCGCCGAATTTCTCGAGATTCTCGATCACGAACGTGTAAAACGTCTGTCCCGAGATGGACAGTCCGATGATGAAGCTGATCACGGTCATGATGAGCATGTTGGTGCCGATTCCCGTCTGGAACATGTAGAACCGGGAGATCTTTTGAATGAACTCCTCCTTGGTGAGCGCGAGATATCCTGCCTTGGCGACCTGCGCTTTGATCGCCGCCGCATCGGCGGGTGATTTCGGTTCCACCAGAAGATAGGAGATCGTGAAGCGGGTGTTCGGGATGTATTGCAGTGCGCGGTTGTACGTCGTGTACAGCGTCGGCACCCCGAAAAGACCGCTCGAAACGACGCGGGCAATGCCGACGATCACTCCGCGGTGGTCGTTGAGCTCGAACGTGGATCCGACTTGTGGGTTGCCGAGCTTGTAGAACTCCGAGTCTTTGACCGCAAAAAAGGCGTTCTCGGCAAAGATGTCTTCGATCTTTCCGGTGACGAGAGCGGGCCTCCCGAACAGGCTGGTATCGTCCAAGCCGAGAACATTCGCGGCCTGAAAGGTCCCATCGGACAGTCTCAAGAGCGCCGCGCCCGAATAAAGGGGCACCGCATACTTGACGCCCGGTATGCTGCGGACCTCATCGAGGACGTAGCCCGGCAGCGGAATGGTATTCGCGACCGTCTGGATCGAGGGGTCCATCACCCAGATGGAGGCACCGATGTTGACGACGGTTGCCGAGGCACGCAGCAGAATGCCCGCGAACAGCGAGGTCATCTCGATCATCAAGAACACCGCAAAGGTGATGCCGACGAGCAGCGCCAGATACTTGGGCCGGTCATTGACCAGGAGTTTGTAGGCAATGTGAAAAATGCCGCCCATGTACGCGCCGTCACCTGACTTGAATGGCGGCAAAGGATGACTTGAAGGCCAGGTGGCAACAATGAGGGCAACCCGAAGCTGCAAAAGAGCTTGCCGCAGCGCTCCGTCGCAGGCGCGCGCGCTACGCAGAAGCCGAAAGCGGCGGCGGCAATTCCCGGCTGTCCGCGAGGGTCCTGCGCGGCACACTATGCCTCGACCGCGAGTCGCCCCAATCGAATCGCGGGAAAACGAAGCAAGGAGGAGTGAGTCATGTACCGCAAAATCTTGGTTCCCGTCGACGGCAGCGATGCATCGACGGCCGGGCTGCGTGAGGCGATTAAGCTTGCCAAAAGTCAGGCCTGTCAGATTCAGTTGGTTCATATCGTCAACGAGTTCATTCCGGACTATGGATACGCCGGTGCGTACGCGGGCGAATTCATGGATTCGCTGCGCAAGGCGGGGAAAAATATTCTCGATTCGGCCGAAGCGCTGGTGCAGCGGGAAGGCGTCAAACCGGAATGCGTTTTGCTCGAGGCAGTCGGCGGCCAGGCGGCCGAGATGATCCTGGAGCAGGCGAAAGCGTGGATGCCGGACCTCATCATCATGGGCACCCATGGACGCCGCGGTCTGGTTCGCATGGTGATGGGCAGTGACGCCGAGGCGGTGGTGCGGGGCGCGACGGTGCCGGTGATGCTCGTGCGCGCCGCGCCGAAGCAGCAGGCAATGCCCCGGCGCGCAGCGAAGGCCTCCGCGGCGTAGGTCCGACGGGCGCGGCTATCCGGCGTCGCGCTTCAGCCGGCGCTGGATGGCCGCGAATACCTCCCGGCTGGCTGTGAGCTTCGTGGTATCGACGGCGATCGCATGGGCCTGCTCGGCATCGCTCAAAGGATCGGCGATCAGCGGTTGCTGCGCGAGGATGCCGGCATCCGCATCGGACGGATCCGCACGCCGCTGCGATCGCTCCTCGAGTCGGCGGACGAGCACTTCGTGGTTCGCCTGGCATGCCAGAATTATGAATTCGCAGCCCTCGCGCGACGCCAACTCGCGGAATAAACGTCGATGCTTTGCCTCCAGAAACGCCGCATCCACGATCGTCTCGAACCCTCCCTTCAGGCAGCTTTCTGCGCATTCGAGCAGGCGCTGGTAGGTGCGATGCGTGATTTCGGGGCTGTAAAGTCCATGCCGGAACTCGCTGGACGAGCCGGCGGACGGCGCCGTACCGCTCAGTCGCTTGCGCTCGGCATCCGAGCGAATTCGCACGGCCTCGAGTTGCGGCACGAGCCGCTCGCTCAGCCAGGATTTTCCAGACCCGGACAGTCCATGCATGATGAGAAGGGCGGGGCGTGGCCGATTCAGATAGGCAGACCCCGCCTTGACCCGTGATTGAAATCGCTCACGAAGCACCTGCCGACTTTCAATATTCTGCGCGCCCAAGCTATCGACCATGGCGCGCACCAACGCGCGGTACACCGCGTAAAACGCGAGATGCCGGACACCTGCGTAATCTCCGGTGCGGTCCAAATAGGCATTCAGAAACGTCGTCGCGAGGTCTTTGCGGTCGTGAGATCGCAGGTCCATCACCAAGAAGGCGATGTCGTTCATGACATCGATCCAGCGAAGCTTCGGATCGAATTCCAGACAATCGAAGGGCACCAGCCGGCCCTGCCACCGGACTATGTTACGCGCATGCAGGTCGCCGTGACATTCGCGCACCGCACCGCGCCGCTCTCGCGAGCGCAGTAGATCGAGCGCACCGCGCAGATAGTTCTTCGTCCAGGCGACCAGGCGGGTGATTTCCGGCACCAGAGGATCCGCGTCGAGATGCGCCAGGAGCAGCGCCGAATTGCGGAGCACCGCTTCACCAAGGTCCCGGGTGTGCGGAAAATCGGGGTCAGCCGGAGCTTTGGCGACGCAACCGTGGAATTGCGCCAGCCGCTCGGCAAGCTCGACGAACTCCGGGCTCGTGACCTCACCGCGCTCGAGCAGCGCCGAGAGCTCCTGCGCGGCGTCGAACTGCCTCATCCGCACGGCATATTCGACGATGGGGCCGCGGCCGTCGATACGCAATCCATCGGCCTCACGGGTGATGGCCACCACCTGCACGTAAAGCTGCTCGGCCAGGCGACGATTGAGCCTCAATTCTTCATTGCACAGATCGTGACGTCGGGCGAGCGTCGAGGTGTCGATGAAGTCGAGCCGGACGCTGCGCTTTATTTTATAAGCGAACGATCCGGTGAAAACCACCCAGGAAATGTTCGTCTCGCGCACGCGCAGCGCCTCGACCGTATGAGGAAACGCCGATGAGGTCAAATCATAAGGTGAAAATGGCGCGTCGGGCTCGGGCTGATCTGCGGCGACGGTGCCCATGGTGGGCGGCCTCCTCAGTGCGGATTGGACGGGCCTGGACCGGCCGCCTTGCGAGGCTTTACCACCAATACGTCGCAAGCAAGACTGTCGAGCGCCCGTTCCGCGGTATTGCCGATGAAGACCCTCTTCAACGCGGAGCGAGACATGGCCCCCATGACGATCAATGAGGCTCGCATCGATCGGGCGATGACGGGCAATTCCTCGGCGGGGTCGCCACAGACCAGTCGTGCTCTACTCTTTGCAATGCCGTGCCGCGCCGCGGCCTCATAGAAATGCCGGTGAACGGCGGCGCGATAGTGCCGGTCCTCTTGCTCGAGCACGCTCCCGGCCACTCCAACGGACATGTCGGCGGCGAACACCCGGGGAGGACGGTAGACATGCGCCGCATAGACTGAACCGTGAACCGCACCGGCGATATTGCGCGCCGCCGCGGCGATTTCGCTATCCAATCCGAGCGGCTTGTCATGGGCATGGAAGGGATCGAGCGCCGCGAGCACACGAGGTCTACGCCACGCCGCCTGACGTTTGACGATCAACAGGGGGACGGGGCAGTGACGGATGAGCTCGAAATCGGTTTGAGTGAGGAGCAGTCGCGCGAACAGATTGTGTTTGTGGGCCTCGATGACCAGGAGGTCCGCGCGGGCGATGCGAACTTCCCGCAGAATCGCCTCATGGACGGCATACCCTGTCTGTACTTTCGTGGTGACGATGAGCTCTTCGCGCCGCATGCCGTCGGCGGTTTGTTCGAGCCGGCGGGCGTTTTGCTCCGTTTCGAGGCGTGTAAATCGCTCGGTCGCGGCGTGCAGGTTACCTGCGGACACGGCCGCGGGAATTGCGTTGAACAGCTCGATGCTGGCGCCCGTTTCCCGGGCGAGTGCGCGCGCGCGCCTGATCGCCTTCGTGAGCCCCGACGAAGGATCGGCCACGGCAACGAGGATTCGCTCAAGTTTATGCAACGGCATGCAGAAATCCTACTTCAGGTCGCGATAAGCACATAGGGATCCTCACCTGGCGAATGGAGCCGTTCTCAAGGCCGATGTCTCGCACCGGCGCGCAAGTGCTGCAACTGCCGGCGGGCATTTTCGTAGGAGGCGTGCATGGCCGGGTATAGCCCGCTGTGCCCGCTGCCATCGGAATGCAGGCTATCGGCGTGGATGTGCGCTCCCGGCAACGTCAGGTCGATCTTGACCAGATAGGGTCGGTGGGCGCTGTCAGACACGCATTCAATCGTCACATGACACTCCACGATGCGATCGTCGAAGCGTGCCAGCCTCGAGGCCAGGGTGCGCGCCTCCGCCTCGACCGCCGCCGAGCGTGCCATATGTCTGAACGTCAATATCGGGGGCTGCATCGCCGCGCCTCGCAGGTGAGCTTCGATCCATTGTGGATGGAAGCACGATCCGGATGCCATACGCATAACCCCTGATGGTCGCGGGCGGCGCTTCGAGGATACTGGAGGCTCAATTGCCACCCGGGATCGCAAGCCGGAGGAACAGCATGACCAGCAAAGGCGGAATTTGGATCGATCATCGGGGAGCCACGATCGTACTCCTCGAGCCCATCGCGGAACGCACCGTACACGTCGCGTCCAACGTCGAAAAGCACTTGGAGCGCACCGGCGACTCTCCGCTGAAGGGACCCTACGAGGCGAGGCAGGTGCCGCCCGATGACCGGCAGGAAATGGCCCTTACCGGGAGGCTCAACGCCTACTACGATGCGGTCATCACCATCATCCGCAATCTCGACGCCCTCTTGGTTTTCGGGCCGGGCGAGGCCAAGGGCGAATTCAAGAAGCGCCTCGACCGCCATCAATTGGGCGGCCGAGTGGCCGGCGTCGAAACTGCGGACAAGATGACGGACCGCCAGATCGCCGCCAAGGTGCGCGAATACTTCGACGACTCAAAAACACCTGCGCAGGCCTAGAGGCAAGATCAAAGGAGAACCCTCACATGAACAGTCTCATTGCGGCCATCCCGGGCCAATGGTACCTCGATCCAGAATCCAAAGATGTCTTCCAGGTCGTGGGCGTGGAGGACGATGATCGATCCATCGATATCCAACATGTGGATGGATCTTTGGGGCAAATCCCTTGCGACGGCTGGATGGCCATGCGATTGGAGCTCTGCGATCAACCGGAAGACTGGGTTGGCCCATTCGATGATCTCGAAGCAGACGAGATCGGGATGCCGGAGACAAATGGGCAGTCACACCGGCGCGAATTGCCGATGGAGCGCGCGCTGCTCGACATCGAAGACCGCCGGGTGAGTCCATCGAATAGTCCGGACGAGTGAGCGAGGACAGCCTCAGCCCTTGGGCAATGCCGCCGCGGCCGTGCCTTGTGCGTGTGCGTAGAGCGATGCCACGGCACAACTCGCCATGCGCGTGCGCACGTTGTCGGCTCTGCTGGTGAGGATGATCGGGACGCGCGCGCCGAGAACGATGCCGGCCGCATCGGCGTTGGCGAGGAAGGAGAGTTCTTTCGCCAAAAGATTGCCGGCCTCCATATCGGGCACGACCAGGATGTCGGCATCCCCCGCGACCGCCGAGCGTATGTGCTTGACCTCCGCAGCCTCCCGGCTGATTGCATTATCGAACGCAAGCGGGCCATCGAGCACGCCACCCACGATCTGTCCTCGCTCAGCCATCTTGCAGAGCGCCGCGGCGTCGATCGTCGATGGGATTTTGGAGGTGACCATTTCGACGGCGGACAGAATTGCGACCTTCGGGACTTCGATGCGCAAGGCAACGGCGAGATCGATGGCGTTCTGAACGATGTCGACCTTGTCCTCCAGGCTGGGAGAGATGTTGACAACCGCGTCGGTAATGAAGAGGGGTTTATCGTAAGTCGGCACGTCCATGATGAAGACGTGCGTGATGCGCCGCGCGGTGCGCATGCCCGTATCCTTGAGAACCACCTCGGCCAGCAGCTCATCGGTGTGCAGACTGCCTTTCATCAATGCGGTGGCCTCCCCCTTTCGAACGATCTCGACGCCCTTCGCGGCAGCCGCGTGGCTGTGCGGGGCATCGATCAGGGGATGAGAGGCGAGATCCAAGCGAAGCTTGTCGGCCAAGGCGCGAATGCGCGCCTCGGGACCCACCAAGATCGGATGGATGATCCCCGCGGCCGCCGCATCCAAGGCGGCGGTCAGCGAGGCTTCGTCGCACGGGTGGACCACCGCCGTTCGAATTGGCGCGAGCGCCTGGCTGGCGCGGATCAGCGCGTCGTATTTCTCGTGCTTTCGAGTCGCCGCGATCAGCAATGTTCAGCCCTCTTCACTCATACGGCAACCCATGCGCTCACGCCCATCAGTATGATCAACACCACGCTGGTGGGATCTTTGACCGCAAAGACCAAGGGGTCGTCCGTCATACGGCCGCGGTGTGCCGTGAGCCAAGCGTGGCTGATCCAGTAGAGCAGCAACACGGCGGTCAGCCAAATGAACCCGGACCGGCTGTACATCAGGGCGCGATCGGTGCCCACCGCCTCCATCATCTGGGCGACGTAGCGCAGCGTGATGGGATCGCGGGCTTTGGTGCGCTGGTCTTTTCGGGCGTACGCCAGATAGGGAAGGCAAAGAGTGACCCGATCGGCGCCCGCGTCCTTGAGCGCTCCTACGAAGAACAGAAGCCGGCATAACCGATCGTCAACCGAGCCCTGGGCGTCGCCCCGTAAGCATTGAATGACATAGATCGAGCGGCCACGCACCGACTGCGGCGAGCGGATGGTGTATTCGCCGTCGTCGAACTCGCGCTCCTCCGGCCGACACAACGGCACGCCGAGACATGAGGCCACTCGGTCGCCGAATGCGGCCGATGCCGCGGGTGCGAATACCGTTATACGGTCCTGCAACCTCACGCGTCCCACCGGGGCGAGGGCTCGATCAATCCGCAGACCCGATTTACTTCCCGTTCCGCCTCCAGCCAATCGGACAGCTCGTGGCCGGGCGCGAATCCGCGCCGTTCCGCGATCGTATAGGCGGCCCGTGCGATCAGCTGGTGGCGCTCCTCCGCCGTCACGAGCGTGTCCACGGCGGTGCGCGGAATATCGAGCCTGTAGGGATCCGGCGCGCGATCGGGAGAATCGCTTGAAGTGTCGTAGTTACCCATGTTGGTGCCCCCCACCGGGAGTTGGAATCGATCCAGAGCGCATGCTGCGGGTGGTGCGTCATGAGCACAATCCGTAGTTCCCGAACCCGCGATGACACGCCGGTTTCCACAATGCCATGCGCGTAAGCCCTTATGCCCCCGCACGCGCCGGACGCGCATGCTTGACCTGTCTGGCTCAGTCCCCGGCGCTATTGCTCGGGCGGAATTCTGGGTCCGAGGAGAGCAGCATGGCGACTACCGCGAACTCCCTGGCCACCTACGCGAGTGAACCGGTTCTCTGGTTCGACGATTCACGCTGCATCGACGTAAGCCAAGTCGGCGGCAAGAACGCGAGCCTCGCCAACATGACGTGCACGCTTCTGAGCGCGGGCATACGCGTGCCTCCAGGATTCGCGACAACGGCCGAAGCGTATCGATCGTTCCTGCGTGCGAATGGGCTCGAGACCAGGCTTCGCGAGCAATTGGACGCCTACCACGCGGGCCGTCAATCGCTTGAGCAGACCGGCTCCTCGCTCAGGCAAATGATCGTCAGCGCCGAGCTCACGCCCGGAATTGCCGAAGCCTTATTGTCGTCCTACAGGGAGCTTGCGAAACGCTGCGGAACGGCCGAGCTCGCGGTCGCCGTGCGCAGCAGCGCCACCGCGGAGGATTTGCCGCAGGCGAGCTTCGCCGGGCAGCAAGAGACATTTTTGAACGTTCGCGGAGAGGCGCAGTTGCTGCTGGCGTGCCGCAAATGCTACGCCTCGCTGTTCACCGACCGCGCAATCGTGTATCGAGACACGAACGGCTTCGACCACTGCCAAGTCGCGCTGTCCATCGGCATTCAGAAGATGGTGCGCGCCGACCGGGCCGGAGCCGGGGTGGCATTCACGCTCGATACGGAAACCGGATTTCCGGGGGTCGTGGTCGTGAATGCGGCGTGGGGACTCGGGGAAAACGTGGTGCAAGGGACCGTGACGCCCGACAAATACGTGGTGTTCAAGCGGTTGCTGGCCGATGAGAAGTGCCGCCCGATCATCGAGAAGACGCTGGGCGCCAAGGAACAACGGCTCGTGTACGAGACGGGGGGCGGTTCGGGCACACGCAATATCGACACCTCTGCCGCCGAGCGGGACGCGATGGTCTTGTCCGACGATGAGATCCTGAAGCTGGGGCGGTGGGCGGTGGCCGTCGAGAAGCACTACGGCAGACCCATGGACATCGAGTGGGCCAAGGATGGTGACAGCGGAGAGATTTATCTGGTTCAGGCGCGCCCCGAGACCGTCCAGTCTGCGAAGTCATCCACCCTCATGAGGTCCTACAGCCTGGTCGATAGGGGGAAGCGCATCATCACCGGTGCCGCGATTGGCGAAGCCATCGCGGCGGGTCAAGCGTGCGTCCTTCATAGCGCTAAAGACATCGCTCAGTTCCGGGAGGGCTGCATCCTCGTGACCGAGTCCACGGACCCGGACTGGGTGCCGATCATGAAGAAGGCGGCCGGACTCATCACCAATTACGGCGGCACCACGAGCCACGCAGCCATCGTCAGCCGCGAGCTGGGCGTGCCGGCCATCGTGGGCACGCTGCGCGGGACGGAGTTGATCCGGGACTCGCAACCGATCACCTTGTGCTGCGCGGAGGGCGAGCTGGGTGCGGTATATGACGGGATTCTGAATTTCAGATCAACGGACATCGACTTCGCGGACGTGCCCGAGACCCGCACGGCCATGTTGGTCAATATCGCGAGTCCTTCGGCCGCCTTTCGCTGGTGGCGCTTGCCGGCAAAAGGCATCGGGCTGGCACGGATGGAGTTCATCATCAACAACATCATCCGCATACATCCCATGGCTTTGGTTCATTTCGATGAAGTGAAAGACGAGCAAGCCCGGCAACAGATTCAGGCGCTGACCCGGGGATACGGCGCCAAGGAAGACTACTTCGTCGAGACCCTGGCGCGCGGGATCGCGAAGATTGCAGCGCCGCACTTTCCGAACCCCGTCATCGTTCGGTTGAGCGATTTCAAGAGCAACGAATATGCTCATTTGATCGGCGGGGACCAGTTCGAGCTATCCGAAGAGAATCCGATGCTCGGCCTGCGCGGCGCCTCGCGCTACTACAGTGCGCATTATAAGGACGGCTTCGCCTTGGAATGCCGGGCGATCCGCAAAGCGCGGGATGAGCTCGGGTTCACCAATTTGATCGTGATGGTGCCATTCTGCCGGACCCCCCGGGAGGCGGACCGGGTGCTGGCGGTGATGGCGGAGCATCACCTGGCTCGAGGTGAAAAAGGCCTGCAGGTTTATGTGATGTGCGAAATCCCGTCGAATGTCATTCTCGCCGAAGAGTTTGCGGCTCGCTTCGATGGATTCTCCATTGGAAGCAACGATTTGACGCAGTTGATCCTGGGCGTCGATCGGGATTCGGCCGAGCTCGCCGGCTTGTTCGATGAGCGCGACGAGGCCGTCAAGCGCATGATCGTCGATGTCATCAAGCGTGCGCATCGCACCGGCACCAAGGTCGGGATTTGCGGTCAGGCGCCGAGCAACTATCCTGACTTCGCCGCGTTTTTGGTGGAGTCGGGCATAGATTCGATTTCGCTGAACCCGGACAGCTTCATCTCCACGACGCAATTCGTCGCCGCCAGGGAACGCGCTCGCTCGTAAGCGAAATCCCTTATGGCAGCCTCGGTCGGGCACGTGAAAAGATCGGCTCCATGGTAATCCACACGAGGCCCACGGCATGCAGCGGCTGGCATTGTTGACCAGCGGCGGCGATGCACCCGGCATGAATGCCGCGATTCGCGCGATCGTGCGTTGCGGTATTGCCGGCGGATTCGAGACCGTGGGAGTCCGAAACGGTTACAAGGGATTGGTCGAGGGCGAGTTCTTCCCGATGGGCAGGCGTGATGTGGGCGGCATCATTCAGATGGGCGGCACCACGCTCGGCACCACGCGTTACGAGCCGCTCAAAGCCAGTCGCTCGCAGGCTCTGAAAGCATTGCGCGAGCACGAGATCGCCGCCCTGATCGTCATCGGCGGCAACGGCTCTCAATCGGGCGCGCATGCGCTGCATGCCGAGGGAGCCTCGGTGATCGGCGTCGCGTCCACAATCGACAACGACCTTTGCGGCACGGATGTCAGCATCGGGGCAACCACCGCCATTGATGTGGCGCTCGAGGCCATCGATCGATTGCGCGTGACGGCGTCTGCGATGAGGAGAGCATTCCTCGTCGAGGTCATGGGGCGACATTGCGGCTACCTCGCCTTGATGGCGGCGATCGCAGGGGGCGCCGAGGTGATCGCGCTCCCGGAGGCGAGTGTGGAGCCCGAGCAGATCGCCCACGAGTTGTGCGCGGCTTACGACCGCGGTAAGCGCCATGCGATAGGCGTGATATCGGAGGGCGCCCGCTACGGAGCCGATGCGCTAATGAAGTACTTCAGTGTCCATCAAGAGCGTCTCGGCTTCGAATTGCGCGTGACCAAGCTTGGACATATCCAGCGGGGCGGGGCGCCGGGCGCCTTCGATCGCATGCTGGGCACGTTGCTCGGGGTCGCAGCCGTGGACGCGGCGAGCGCCCGACGTTACGGGATCCTGATCGGAATGCGCAATGGAAAGCCGGCGGCTACGCCGCTGGCCGAAGTTGCGGGCAAGACGCGTGCGGCCGATCCGGAGCTGATCGAGCTCGCGAGTCTGTTGGCTATATAGATGACGGAACGAGATGTGGTGTGTCGATTGCGGAGGACCTCAGGATGTTAATCAAAGAGATCTGCATGGGCAATGTGGTGGTCTGCGGCCCACAGACGAGCGCGCTGCAGGCCGCCAGTCTCATGCGCCACCGGCATGTGGGGGATGTGGTGGTCGTCGATGACCCGCGCGGCGAGGGTGTGCCGCTCGGCGTGGTCACCGACCGTGATCTGGTGGTGGAGGTGTTGGGCAATGGGCTCGATGCGGCGAAAATCACCGTGGGGAGCCTGATGAGAACACCGGTCGTCGTCGCGCGCGAGTCCGAAGACACGGCTTCGATCATCGAGCGCATGCGCACGCATGGTGTGCGGCGAGTGCCGGTGGTTGCGGGGGAGGGCGAAGTGGTCGGCATCGTCACGCTCAACGACTTGCTCAAAGCGGTGATAGCGGAGGCGAGTGCGCTGCTGGAGACCATGACCAAAGGTCAGCTCAACGAATCGCATCACCGGCGATGATGGCCGTATGAACCTCCCCGAGGTGGACACATGAAAGCTTTTATATATGGGGGGCCGGGCAAGAAGGCGCTGGAAAATCGTGCCAAGCCCGAGCTGAGGGCATCGGATGATGCCATCGTCCGAATCACGAAGACGACGATCTGCGGCACCGACTTGCACATCCTCAAAGGCGATGTGCCGACCTGCGCACCGGGCCGGATCCTCGGCCACGAGGGCGTGGGTGTGGTGGACAGCGTGGGGGCGGGGGTGAGCGCCTTCCACCCGGGCGACAGGGTGCTCATATCCTGCATCTCCGCATGCGGCAAGTGCGATTATTGCCGGCGCGGAATGTATTCTCACTGTGATACCGGGGGCTGGATCCTCGGCAATACCATCGACGGAACACAAGCGGAGTTCGTCCGCATCCCGCATGCAGACACGAGCCTGTATCGCATCCCCGCCGGCGCCGATGAGGAAGCCCTGGTGATGTTGAGCGACATCTTGCCGACGGGCTTCGAGTGCGGCGTGCTCAACGGCAAGGTCGCCCCTGGTATGGCCGTGGCAATCGTGGGTGCGGGCCCCATAGGACTTGCCGCGCTACTCACCGCCCAATTCTATTCTCCGGCCCAGCTCATCTTGATTGATCTCGATGAGAACCGGTTGGAGATCGCCAGGCGATTCGGCGCCACATCCACCGTCAACAGCCGCGATGGAACGGCGGCGGGAAAGGTCATGGCGCTGACGGATGGGCGCGGCGTCGATTGCGCAATCGAGGCGGTGGGGATCCCTGCGACCTTCCTCATGTGCGAGGACATCATCGCGCCCGGCGGCACGATCGCCAACATCGGCGTGCATGGCGCCAAAGTGGATCTGCATTTGGAGCGCTTATGGTCGCAGAACATCACCATCACCACCCGTCTGGTGGACACCGTGACTACGCCCATGCTTCTGAAGACGGTCTCGTCAAAGAAGATTCAACCCGCGAAGCTCATTACGCACCATTTCAAGCTCGATGCGATTCTGGATGCATATGACACATTCTCGCGAGCCGCAGAAACTCATGCCTTGAAAGTCATCATAGAGGTCTGAACGAATGGCGAATATCGTTCGAATGTCCGATCTGGATCTCTCAGGCAAGCGGGTTCTGATTCGCGAGGATTTCAACGTCCCATTGGAAAATGGGGCGGTCAGCAGCGACTTGCGTATCCGCGCGGCACTTCCCACGTTGCGCGCAGCGCTTGAGCAGGGTGCGCGGGTCATCGTGCTCTCGCATCTCGGCCGGCCCACCGAAGGCGGTTTCGATCCCCGGTGGTCCCTGGCGCCCGTCGCGGCGAGACTGGGAGAGCTGCTCGGAAGACCGGTGCCGCTGTGCACGAACTGGATTGACGGCGTCGACTGCGACCCGGGTGCGATCGTCCTTTGCGAGAATGTACGATTCAACAGCGGCGAACGAGCAAACGATGAGATGCTGGCACGCAAAATGGCCAGAATATGCGATGTCTTCGTGATGGATGCATTCGCGACCGCCCATCGAGCCGAGGCGAGCACGCAGGGAGTCGCCCAGTTCGCACCGATTGCCTGTGGCGGCCCTTTGTTGATGGCCGAGCTCGATGCGCTCGAAAGGGCGATCGGCCAGCCGGCGCGTCCGGTGGTCGGCATCGTGGGCGGCTCCAAGGTGTCGACGAAGCTGCCCGTGCTCGAAGCGCTCCTCGACAAGCTCGACAAGCTGCTTCTGGGCGGTGGACTCGCGAACACTTTTCTGGCTGCCGTGGGCTGCCAGATCGGCAAGTCCCCGTGCGAGAAGGAGGCGCTCGGCTTGGCGAGGAAGCTGATCGATCGAGCGCACGCGCGAGGTACGGATATTGCCTTACCGATGGATGTGACCGTCGCAAAGGAGGTGGCTCCTGCGGCGCAAGTCCGTGGCGTTTGGATGAGCCAGGTCGAGCCTGACGATCTGATCGTGGATATTGGACCTGCGACCGTCGCGCATTTTAGCCGGATACTTTCATCCGCGAAGACCATCATCTGGAACGGTCCCGTTGGCATGTTCGAGATCGATCAGTTCGCGGAGGGAACCAAACGCATCGCCGCAGCGATTGCGGGCGGCAATGCGTACTCGCTGGCGGGCGGTGGCGACACCCTCGCGGCCATCCAAAAATACGGAGCTGCGGGCGGCATCTCGTATCTCTCCACGGGCGGCGGTGCTTTTCTGGAGTTCCTCGAGGGGAAGACGTTGCCAGCAGTGGCTGTGCTGGAGGCGCGTGCCCGAATCCGGGTCGAGATGCGTCACGCGCCGGGCCGCTGCGTCTGAGCGCCGACGCCGGAGCCGAGCTGTTGCAAAGATTGGCGCTCGATCTGCGCTGGTCTTGGAATCATGCGACCGACGAGCTCTGGAGGTGGATCGATCCCGATCTCTGGGCGCGCACCCACAATCCCTGGGTGGTTTTGAGGAGTGTGTCGACCCGCCGACTGAACGAGCTCCTCGCGACCCCTGAATTCCGCGCTGCGCTCGGCCGGTTGTCCGAACGGGTCGACGCGGGAACGACCTCGCCAACATGGTTTGAAATGAGCCATTTGAACGACCGGCTGACTCGCGTCGCTTACTTCAGCATGGAGTTCATGTTGAGCGAGGCCCTCCCAATCTATGCGGGCGGCCTCGGCAACGTGGCCGGCGACCAGTTGAAGGCGGCGAGTGACCTCGGGATACCCGTCGTCGGCGTCGGATTGCTGTACCAGCAGGGCTATTTCCGGCAAGTGATCGACCGGCAAGGCGCGCAGCGCGCGCTCTTTCCGTACAACGAGCCGGCTCAACTGCCGATCACCGCGGTGCGCGGTAGCGACGGCGAGCGGCTGCGCCTCGAGATCCGGTTACCCGGATACAGTCTTTGGGTGCGCGCCTGGCACGTGCAAGTCGGCCGCCAGGACTTATATCTCCTCGACAGCAACGACAGCGCCAATGATCCCGCTCACCGCTGCATCACCAGCGAGCTGTATTGCAGCGACCCCGAGCTGCGCTTGCAGCAGGAGATCCTGCTCGGCATCGGGGGGTGGCGGCTTCTGGAGGCATTGAATCTGCCGCCCGAAGTCTGCCACTTGAACGAGGGACATGCCGCATTCGCGATTCTCGATCGCGCCCGCAGCTTCATGGAGCGGACGGGGACCGCGTTCGATGCGGCGCTCTGCTCAACGCGGGCGGGCAACGTCTTCACGACACATACGGCCGTATCGGCGGGATTCGATCGATTCACACCCCAATTGATGGAGCGGTATCTCGGTAGCTACACCGCTCATTCTCTGCGGATCGAACTGCGTGAGCTTCTTGCGCTTGGCCGTGAGGACCCGGATGACGATTCGGAATGCTTCAATATGGCGCATCTTGCCCTGCGAGGCTCCTCCGCGATCAACGGGGTGAGCCGTCTGCACGGCGGGGTGAGCCGACGGATCTTTCAACCGCTGTTTCCACGATGGCCGAGCGACGAAGTACCGATCGGCTCGATCACCAATGGTGTGCACACGCCGAGCTGGGACAGCCCGGAGGCCGACGCTCTGTGGACGAGCCATTGCGGAAAGGACCGCTGGCTGGGCTCGCTCGAAGCGGTCGGCGGGCGCATTGCGAGCGCTCCCGACGGCGACATCTGGCAATGCCGAAACGCAGCACGCGCTTCCCTGGTCGCCTATTCGCGCGAGCGGCTATCGGCACAGCTCGCAGCGTCGGGCGCGACGGAGGAGCAGATCGAGAACAGCCGGCATCTGTTCCGCACCGACGCCTTGACGCTCGGGTTTGCCCGACGGTTCGCGGCGTACAAGCGCCCGAATCTGCTGCTGTACGATCAGGATCGGCTCGCGCGCCTGCTGACCCGTACCGAGACACCCGTTCAGCTCGTCATCGCCGGCAAGGCGCATCCCGCGGACACCGCCGCGCAGTCATGGATTCGCGACTGGGTCAATTTCGTGCGCCGCGACGACGTTCGAGCGCACGCGATCTTTCTCGCCGACTACGACATGCTGTTGACCGAGCGGTTGGTGGCAGGTGTCGATGTCTGGATCAATACGCCGGCACGCCCCTGGGAGGCATGCGGTACCAGCGGGATGAAGGTGCTGGTCAACGGCGGACTCAATTTATCCGAGCTCGACGGCTGGTGGGCCGAAGCCTACAACCCGACCGTGGGATGGGCTCTGGGCGACGACCGCGACCATGCGAAGGACCCGCTATGGAACGACCTCGAGGCGGTGCAGCTCTACCAGCTTCTGGAAGAACAGGTGATTCCGGAATTCTACGCGCGGGATGCAACCGATATCCCACGAGCATGGGTCGCGCGCGTGCGCGCGAGCATGGCGAGCCTCACGTCGGTGTACTCGGCCAATCGCAGCGTACGTGAGTATCTGCATACGGCATACTTGCCTGCCGCATCTTCCTATCGCCGGAGGGCGCTGAATTCCGGTGCACTCGGTACCGAGATCAGCGCCTGGCGCCAGGCGCTTGATCACGGCTGGGGCGCATTGCGCTTCGGGACGGCGACGGCGGTTACGCGGGATGAATGGCACCACTTCACGGTGCAGGTCAATCTGGGGGCCCTCGCCTCCGCGGTGCGGGTTGAGCTCTATGCGGAACCATCCGGCACTGAACCCGCTTGCAGGCAACCGATGAGCCGGATGGGAGGTGATGGCTCAGGACTGGATCTTTACTTCGCGAGCGCACCCGCGTCGCGTCCCGCCAACGACTACACGGCGCGCATCATCGGGGCGCACCCGGACGCCGACGCGCCCCTGGAGTCCCCGCGCATTTTGTGGCAGCGGTGAGCGTGCCCCGTCAATAAGCGGGAATCAGCTCGTCCGCGACGCGGCGCACCCCGGGCACGGATTCGGCCAGCGCGAAGAGGGCCTTCTTCTCCTCGGGCGAGCCGACCAACCCCCACAGATGCACCACGCCGTCGGCCACGATCACGTTGCGCTCTCCGAATCCCGTCCAGGGTTGCTTCGCCAGGCTGTCCAATACGCTCGATCGGATCGTCTGATCGGCTGGCGCACCGCGCGTCAACGACGTCGGCACGGGCGAGGAGGCAAGTGCCTGGATCAGGTTGGCGCGGCTGACGATTCCGACGAGCTTGCCGTCCTCCACGATGGGCACGCGCTTGATCCGCTTCCGTTCGAGCAGCGCGGCGATCTCGGACAGGGGCGTATCGGGCGTTGCCGTGACCACGGTTTCGGACATCAGCTCGCGGACTTTCCGTCCGTGAGATCGTGCATAGTCCGTGGCGAGGAGACTCGACGGTGTGACCGCCTCGAGCCAGCCGGGGCGGCGCTTTTCGGTACCGATCTCCTCGCGCCGAAGCAAGTCGGCCTCGCTCAATATGCCCATAATGCGGCGCTGGGCGTCGACCACCGGTAGGGCACTGATGTCGTGATCCGCGAGCATTTGCGCGGCTCGCGAGACATCATCATCCGGACCCACGGTAATAACGTCGCGGATCATCACATCGGCCGCTCTCATGACAGTCTCCTCCCCGGAACAGTTCAAATCCCGCCCTGCCGAGTCTAGTTCGCAAATTGTTACAGGATCATGTCAATCAGCCTGGCAGGCGCCGGACCTGATGCCGTGATCCACGGTCATCAAGCCCGGCGCCGTTCGGCGAGTTACTGAATGGTCAGACGATTATCGACGGCGTTGACGCCCGGCGCCGCCCATGCGGCCAGCACAGCATCCTCGCATTCCTGCCACGAATGAACGTGACCCTTCAACGTCACGGTCGCGCTATTGACGACCACCTCGATGTCCTTGGCGTCGAGGAGCGCATGACGCCTGAAGGCGTCTTCGATCTTCTGCTTGACGTCCATCACCTCGACCGTGGGCTTGACCGTGATTTCGTTGGATACGCCCCTGACGCCCATCAGGTACCGCACTGCATCCTCGGCGGCCATCTTCTGGTACCCCCAGGTCACCCGTCCGGTGAGCGACACCCAGCCCTCCTTCACCACGGGTTTGATGTCGGTGCCGGTCAAGGATACGTTCCAGCGCAGGGCATTCGCCGACGCTTCGGCGATGTCGGTGTCGGTTCGCGCGCCTGAGGCCGGTATCTTGATCTGGATGTCATTTGCGATGGCGCGCACCCCTGCAACGCGCTTGACGGCGTCCTCCGCGGCCCACCGGCCGGAATAGTGAGGTACGTCTCCGGTCAAGGTCACCACGGCGTCGCTCACCGCGACCCCAATCCGCTTGTCGTCGACACTCGGATCCCACTGCAGCTCACTTTCGACATTGCGACGAATTTCTGCATCGGTTTTCATGAATCTCTCCTCGAGTTGCCGTTGAAATAGGCTGGAAGCCTTGCGGCAAGCATGGCGACGCCGTCATCGACGGACCATTCGGGGATGCCGTGGGAGATTGCCAGATCTACGTACCCACGACCCAGGGTCCCGAAAAGCGCTTCCCGCTCGTGTTGCAATCTCAGGCGGCCAGAAGCGCACGAAGCAGCGCGAGTAGCTCCTCGGCTTTGATCGGTTTGCTCGTGATTCTGAGATAGGGATCGCGCGGAAGTTGTTTGATGGCGGAGGAGGTATCGCCGGTGGTGAGGACGGCTTTCAGTGTGACACCCAATATCTCACGCAAGGCGCCGATCACTTGGGTGCCGGTCTCGCCCCCGTTCAAGTGATAGTCGCTGATCAGCAGATCCACCCGGTGCCCTCGCTGGACATGTTGCAGTGCATCCAAGAGTGTGCCGACCGAGGTGACGTGGTATCCCTCGAGCTCGAGCAATAACGCCGTCGCGCGGCGAACCGCATCGTTGTCCTCGACCACGAGAACCCGCGCTTCGCCGAGCTGCAATGGCGGACGGACCGCAAATTCGTCACCGCTCGAGCTCGCGCGCGCTGCCTCCCGGCGACTCGCGGGCAGGAGCAGCGCAAACGCCGAGCCCTTGCCCACCTCCGAGTGTACGTCGAGCTGAAGGGTGAGGAGCTTGACGAGGCGCTGCACGATGGAGAGCCCAAGACCATAGCCGTCGCGCGAGCTGTTGGTCGGCACGCCCACCTGATAGAACTCGTCGTATATATACGGCAATTGCTCGGGCGCGATGCCGACGCCCGTATCGAGGACTTCGATGCGTACGAACGCTGCATCGTGCATACAGCGCAAGCGCACCCAGCCTTCACGCGTGTATTTCACGGCGTTGGACACGAGGTTCCTCAAAATCTGCTCGACCAGCGAGGGATCGCTATACACGACGTCGCTGCACGTCTCGACCTCGAGCGCGAGTCCCTTGCTCGCCGCAATACTCGCGAACTCCATCCGAAGCTCGTCGAAAATGGCTGCCACCGTAAAGTCGGTAGGTTCCGGCTTGATCGCGCCGGATTCGAGCTTGCTGATGTCGAGCAGGGCATTGAGCAGTCTGGACATCGCGCCGATGGCTTGCTCCTGCTGCGACAGCGCCTCGACGGACAGCCGATCGGTGACGCGCCGGCGCAAGGTGCCGTTGAGCAATTCGAGCGTCTGCAACGGCTGACGCAGGTCGTGACTCGCCGTCGCGAGAAACCGGCTCTTGCCTTGATTCGCCCGATCGGCCAGCTCGCGCGACCGATCGGCGATCTCGCGTGCAGCATCGGCCGCCTCACGCGCCACGATGAGCTCCGCCTCGATCCGCTTGCGATCCGTCACATCACGAATGGCGGCAGCCACCAGCGTCCGGCCGACATCCTCGATCGGGCTCAAGCTGATTTCCAGGGGAAACTCGGCACCGCTTTTTCTTAATCCGAAGAGCTGCAGACCGCGGCCCATTGGACGCATGCGCAGATTGTTGACGTAGTCCTCGCGGTGTCCCACATGGCGGGCTCGAAAGCGTTCCGGCAGCAATATCTCGATGCCTTGGCCCACGATCTCGTCGTGCGAATACCCGAACAAGGTGGAAACCTGACGGTTCGTGAAGCAAACGATGCCGGCCGCATCGATGATGATCATTGCATCGGGTGCCGCGTCGAGCGCGCTGCGCGCCAGATCGGGCGGTGCCGTCCGCATCGTCGAACTACCCCGTAGGTTGACCCCCCTCCAATATAAACCGCTTGGCGGATGTAATGTGCGACAGACGCGACCTTTAGCTCCCATTCGCCCGCCCTTCTAGGTAATAGCCACGATATCTTTTGGGTAATGCTGCGGATATGTTGCGGTAAATGCAGGACTTTTATGATCCAAACCCGCGCGACGGCAGCGTGAGCATTGCACAAGGCGTGGAATCCAAGATCGGCGATCTCAATATCGGCGTGATCGCCTCGGTCCGCGGTAGCGTCGTGGACGCGCGGTTCGATGACCGCCTGCCCGTCGTTCATACCATGTTGCGTACGGGAGCCGCCCGGCAGATCCTCATTGAGGTGCTCGAACAGCGGGATGCGCGCCATGTGCGCGGGATCGCCCTGACGCCCACTCAAGGGCTTGCACGAGGCATGGACGTCGAGGACACGGGGACACCGCTGCGCGCCCCCGTCGGCGGCGGGATTCTGTCGCGCATGCTCGATGTCTTCGGTAATACCATCGATCGAGGAGCGCCCTTGCTCGACGTAGGCCGGTGCTCCGTGCACGCAAGCGCGCCCCCGCTAGCACGTCGATCCACCAAGTCCGAAATCTTCGAGACGGGAATCAAGATCATCGACGTGCTGATGCCGCTGGAGCGCGGCGGCAAGGCGGGATTGTTCGGCGGTGCCGGTGTCGGCAAGACAGTGCTGCTGACCGAAATGATCCACAACATGATCAGTCACCAATCGGGCGTCAGCGTTTTCTGCGGGATCGGCGAGCGTTGCCGCGAAGGTCAAGAACTGTACGAGGCGATGGCGGCTGCCCACGTGCTTGCCAAGATGGTGATGGTCTTCGGGCAAATGAACGAGCCACCCGGCGCCCGCTTTCGTGTCGGCCACGCGGCACTCACGATGGCGGAGCACTTTCGGGACGTGGAGCATCGCGACGTATTGCTGCTCATCGACAACATCTTTCGATTCATCCAGGCGGGCATGGAAGTATCGGGCCTGATGGGTCAAATGCCCTCCCGGCTGGGCTACCAGCCGACCCTGGGAACGGAGCTGGCAGGTCTCGAGGAGCGCATTGCCAATACGGACAGCGGCGCCATCACGTCGATTCAGGCGGTGTATGTGCCGGCGGATGATTTTACCGATCCGGCGGCGGTGCATACTTTTTCTCATCTATCGGCTTCCATCGTGCTCTCCCGCAAACGAGCGGGCGACGGACTGTTCCCGGCAATCGACCCTCTGCAGTCGAGCTCCAGAATGTCCACACCCGGCATCGTCGGCGAGCGGCATTACGCGCTCGCTCAGGAAATTCGCCGCACGCTCGCTCAATACGCCGACCTGAAGGACGTGATCGCCATGCTTGGGCTCGAGCAGCTGTCCATGGAGGACCGCAAGGCAGTCGCTCGCGCCCGCCGCTTGGAGCGCTTTTTAACACAGCCGTTTTACAGCACGCAGCAATTTACCGGTCGAAAGGGGGCGCTCGTGTCCTTGAAGGACGCCCTCGATGGCTGCGAGCGCATTTTGCGCGATGAATTCAAGGACTACCCGGAGAGCGCGCTGTACATGATCGGGTCGATTGACGAAGCGCGCATCGAGCCTAAACAGACAGGCGCAGTCAATCCGTGAACCTAAAAATCCTGCTGCCCTTTCGAGTTTTCATGGAGGACACCGAAGTCTCGCGGATTACCGCGGAAGGGCCCGACGGATCGTTCGGGCTGTTGCCGCGACGGCTCGATTGCGTTGCGCTGCTGGTGCCCGGAATCTTGACCTATGAGGCGTCGGGCCGCGAAGTCTTCGTGGCCGTGGACGAGGGGGTGCTCATCAAGAGCGGCGGCGTCGTACGGGTGTCGGTCAGACGTGCGCTCGGCGAGGCTCCGCTCGAGGCACTACGCGCGGCGGTGGAGCGAGATTTTATGAGGATCGATCAGCGCGAGCGAGGCATGCGCGCTGTCTTCGCCAGGATGGAGGGGGATCTCATCCGACGGATGGTGAGGCTACAAAATGAGCGATGATTCCGGCATTCGGCGAAGGCCGCCGAGCTCGTCGCTGAGCGAGGAGGTCGGCAGGAGAGCGCAGCGCAAGATCAGGGCCCGGCGTCATTCCTCGCGGACCGTCTGGCTCGGGCTCGGAATGATGGGCCTGATCGGATGGTCGGTGGCGGTACCCACACTCTGCGGCGCCGCGCTCGGGCTTTGGCTCGATCACCACCACCCGGGCAAACATGCCTGGACGCTCGCGTTCTTGGCAGCCGGACTTGCAATCGGCTGCCTGACCGCATGGCATTGGGTCGCAGGAGAGGAGCGCGTGATCCGCGAAGAACAGGAGCAACACGATGACTGAAATGATGCTTCTCGCACCGCCACTCCTGGCAGCGGGGATGTGCCTGGGAGCCGTCTTCTTTGGCGGCTTGTGGTGGACGGTCCGCCGGGGCATCTCGGCTCGAGAGCCTGTGCTGTGGTTTTTTCCGAGCGCGCTGGCGCGTATGAGCGTTGCGATGACGGGGCTATATTTCATCGGGCGCGACGATTGGGTGCGCTGGGCACTCGGTCTCGCGGGCTTTCTCTTTGCCCGATTGCTCATCAAGCGCCTCGTCCGGACGCGCGCCCTCAGTCATGCGCCTTAGTCCCGACGAGCTGATTCTCTGGCAATATGGGCCGCTCAAGCTCAACGGCACGATCCTGTTCACGTGGGCGCTGATGCTCGGACTGGCGAGCGGATCGAAAATCATCACACGCAAACTCTCCACGGATCTGAGTCCGACTCGCTGGCAGAGCCTCCTGGAGATCATCGTCACCGGCATCGAAAGGCAGCTGGCGGACCTCGGGCTGCCCCGATCCGCCAAGTATCTCAATTTTCTCGGGACGCTCTTTTTATTCATCGCCGTGGCAAGTGTATGTACCATCATTCCGGGCTACGAGCCGCCGACGGGCTCGCTGTCGACGACGAGCGCACTTGCCATATGCGTGTTCATGGCCGTTCCATATTTCGGGATCGAGGAGGAAGGGTTCGCCGCCTACCTCAAATCCTATGCGGAACCGTCGATCGTCATGCTGCCGTTCAACGTCATCAGCGAGTTGTCGAGAACGCTCGCACTGGCGGTGCGCCTATTCGGCAACATGATGAGCGGCGCGATGATTCTCGCCATACTGCTGACGGTTACGCCCTTCATCTTTCCCGTCTTCATGAGTGCCCTCGGACTGCTCACGGGAATGGTGCAAGCCTACATCTTCAGCGTTTTAGCCGCTGTGTACATCGCCGCCGCGACCCGCGGCAGGAGCTCTCATGGATAGCATCACTCTCATTGCGATCGCCTCCATCGTCACCGCAGGGTTGACGATGGCTCTTGGAAGCATCGGCCCGGCTCTCGGCGAGGGGCGTGCAGTCGCGACGGCTCTGAGCTCTCTGGCTCAACAGCCGGATGCGTCCTCGACGATCACTCGAACGCTATTCGTCGGCCTGGCAATGATCGAATCGATTGCAATTTATTGCTTCGTTGTCTCCATGATTTTGATTTTTGCAAACCCCTTCTGGGGCCACTTCATTGCGAAAGCCGCCGCAAACTAAATCATGATGATCGATTGGTTCACCGTTGGTGCGCAGGTGCTGAACTTCATCGTTCTCGTTGGGCTGATGCGCCGCTACCTTTACAAGCCGATCCTCGCGGCCATTGCCGCGAGGGACAAGAAGCTCGCATCGCAGCTCGCCGACGCGGCCGCGATAAAGATCCAGGCCCAAGCCGAGCGTGATGAATTTCGAAAAAAAAATGAGGAGCTGGAACGCAATCGCGCGGCGGTTCTCGAGGCGGCTGCAAAGGAATCACGTGCCGACCGCGCGCGGTTACTGAGTGAGGCGCAAAAGGAGGCCGATGTCCTCGGCGCGAGGAGGCGAGAGGCGGCGCGGGCCGAAGCGCGCGCGCTCGAGGAGGCTGTCCGGCGCCGTATGCAACAGGAAGTTTTCGCCATCGCGCGCAAGGCCCTGGGCGATCTTGGGAATGCCGCCTTGGAGCAGCGTATCGCCGCGGTCTTCATCGATCGCCTGAAATCAGCTGATGTCGAGGTGAAGAAGCATTTACGTGCGGCGTTGCAGCCGGCCGGCCTCCCCGCTCGTGTACGAAGCGCTTTCGATCTGCCGGCTGCGCAACGCACTGCCATTCGGGACGCGTTGAGCGAGATTCTGGGGGCTGACGCGCATGTCGAGTTCGAGACCGCGCCGCAACTGATCGGCGGGATCGAATTGACAGCCAATGGGCAGCGGGTGGCCTGGAGCATCGAGGGCTATTTGAGCTCCCTGGAGCGCGGCGTCTTCGGTCAGCTGGGCGATGCCGGCAGTGGGCAGGCGATGTCGTCATGAGCGCAGAACCGGCACCCCTCAAAGCTCTCGTTGATCGCACCTTTGCCGACTTCTGCCAGGCGCGCGAAGGACTCGCTTCGGGGCTCGTGCTCGAGGAAGTGGGGACGATCACCCGTGTCGCCACCGGCATTGCCAAGGTGTCGGGGCTTCCCTCCGCGGGATTCGAGGAGCTGTTGAGTTTCCCCGGGGGTCTGCTGGGCATGATTTTTAACTTGGATGAGAGCGAGATCGGAGTGGTGCTGCTCGGTGATTACCAGCACCTCAATGCGGGTGATGACGTCAGACGCACAGGCCGCGTCATGGACGTGGTTGTGGGCGATGCGCTTCTCGGCCGGATCATCGATCCGCTGGGTCGGCCCGTCGATGACGCCGGACCGGTCGTCGCGACCGAACGGCTGCCTATCGAGCGTCCCGCTCCGCCCATCATGGACCGGGCGGCGGTCACCATGCCTCTCCAGACCGGGCTCAAAGTCATCGATGCGCTGCTGCCCGTCGGACGCGGGCAGCGAGAGCTGATACTTGGGGACCGCCAGACTGGGAAAACCAGCATCGCGATCGATGCGATCATCAACCAACGCGATCAGAATGTCTTGTGCGTGTATTGCGCGATCGGCCAGCGGGGCTCGGGCGTTGCCAAGACGGCGGCCACGCTGCGCGAGCACGGTGCATTGGAATACACGGTCATGGTCGTGACCGAAGGAGACGATTCGCCGGGTCTTACATTCATTGCTCCTTACGCCGCGACGAGTATCGCCGAGCATTTCATGGAGCGGGGGCGCGACGTGCTAATCGTCTATGACGACCTCACGAACCACGCTCGTGCATACCGCGAGCTGTCGCTGTTGCTGCGCCGGCCTCCCGGGCGAGAGGCATTTCCGGGCGACATCTTTTACATCCATGCGCGACTCCTTGAGCGAGCCACGCACTTGCGCCAGGAGCTCGGCGGCGGCTCGCTGACCGCCTTGCCGATTGTCGAAACCGAAGGGGAGAACATCGCCGCCTACATCCCGACGAACGTGATTTCGATTACGGATGGTCAGATCTATCTGTCCCCGTCGCTGTTCGATCTGGGCACCTTACCGGCGGTTGATGTAGGCAAGTCCGTATCCCGCGTCGGAGGCAAGGCGCAGTGTCCCGCGTACCGGGCGGCCGCCGCCGATCTGAAGCTGGCTTACGCCCAATTCGAGGAGCTCGAGGCGTTTGCACGGTTCGGTGCTCGATTGGACGAGCAAACGCGGCGGGTGATCGAACACGGACAACGCATACGCGCCTGTCTCAAACAGGCGGAATGCGCGCCGGTGTCCGTCGTGTCGCAAATTGCCGTCTTGCTGATGTTGACCGAAGGGCACTTCGACGGCTTGACGCTCGATCGCATGCCCGAAGCGGAGCATGCGGTGCAGGTGGCCGCCGACGCTCTTCCGGCGGCCACCCGCCGGCGATTGGAAGGGACCGGGAAGATGACCGACGCTGATCGAAGGGCGGTGCTGGAGGTCGCCCGCAATGCGCTGGCGGTCTTTGGACCCAGCGCGGCGGTCCGATCATGAGCGCCAGCATCGAGACATTGCAGCGCAAGATCCGTAGCGCCGGCGAGTTGCAGCTCATCGTCCGAACGATGAAATCGTTCGCAGCCTCTAACATCGGCCAATATGAGCGCGCGGTAGCATCTTTGACGGATTATCATCGGACGGTGGAGCTCGGTTTGCGCGCATGCTTGCATGAGGGCGGCCCAGCCGCCGTCGCCTCGCGGCCGGGCCTCTCCAGGCAGCCGATGGTTACCAGAGCGGTCGTATTTGGATCGGACCAGGGACTGGTGGGACGATTCAACGAGACAGTGGTCGAACTGGCACTCGCTACGCTCGCACCCAATCTTGGAGTTGCGCGCATATGGGCGGTTGGGGAGCGCGTCCACGCATGCTTGGCGGACGCAGGGGTCCAAGTCAAAGGGCTCTTCGTCCTGCCGAGTTCCGTTCAGGGCATTACGGCACTCGTCGCGCAAGTCTTGAGCGACATCGAAGTGCACCGGGGAGTCCGGAGCTCTCCCTTGTGGATATTTCACAATGGACCGATGATGGGTAATTCCTATGAGCCGGTCAGCCAGCAACTGTTGCCGATCGACGCAAGTTGGCGGGCGAGGATCGCCCGGACAGCATGGCCGACCAAGAATCCTCCGGAGGTGATCGGCGAGAGATTCTCGGTGCTACGCGCGCTCATCCGCGAATATCTGTTCATTTCCTTATTCCAAGCCTGTGCCGAGTCGTTGGCGAGCGAGAATGCGAGCCGTCTTGTCGCAATGCAACGCGCCGACAAGAATATCGGCGATCTGCTCGAGCAATTTCGCGGCAGCTTCAACCGTATACGCCAGGACGGCATCGACGAAGAGCTGTTCGACGTGATTTCAGGGTTCGAGGCGTCAGAGTCATGATAATCCATACGCCGGGCCGCGGTGGCTCGAAGCAGGGGAGTGAGCTATGAGCGAAGTCGTCATCACCACGGCGGTGCGATCAGCCGTGGGTAAATTCAACGGTGCTCTTGCCAAAGTGCCGGCGGCCGATCTCGGCGCCCAGATCATCAAAGCCCTGCTGGCGCGCAGCGGTCTTCCGCCGGACCGCGTCTCGGAAGTCATCATGGGTCAAGTGCTCGCGGCGGGAGCCGGTCAGAATCCTGCGCGGCAGGCCTCGATCCGTGCCGGTATCCCGGACAGCGTGCCTGGGATGACCATCAACAAGGTGTGCGGGAGCGGCCTCAAAGCGGTTCACCTCGCCGCCCAGGCGATCAAGTGCGGCGATGCGGACATCGTGATTGCCGGCGGTCAGGAGAACATGAGCTCAGCGCCGCATATCCTGCCCGGCTCGCGCGACGGGTTTCGGATGGGCGATGCGAAGCTCGTCGACAGCATGATCAATGACGGCCTGTGGGACATTTTCAATAACTATCACATGGGTGTGACGGCGGAGAACGTCGCGAAGAAGTTCGAGATCACGCGTCGCCAGCAGGACGAGTTCGCCGCATCCTCACAGCAAAAGGCCGAGGCAGCCCAGAAAGCGGGCCGTTTCAAAGCGGAGATCGCGCCGATCGAGATCGTGTCGCGGAAGGGCACGGTCGCATTCGACACGGACGAATACATCCGTTACGGGACCACGGTCGAGGCGCTCGCCGAGCTCAAGCCGGCATTCAGCAAAGAGGGCACGGTGACGGCGGGCAATGCGTCCGGTCTCAATGATGGGGCGGCGGCCGTGATCATGATGTCCGCGCGCAAGGCCGCGGAGCTCGGCCTCGAGCCGTTGTGCATCGTTCGCGCGTATTCCTCGGCCGGCGTCGATCCGAAACTCATGGGAATGGGCCCGGTGCCGGCGAGCCGGCTATGCCTGCGCAAAGCAGGGTGGGCGCCCGAGGATCTCGACCTGATGGAAGTCAACGAAGCATTCGCCGCCCAGGCGATCGCCGTCAACCAACAGATGAGCTGGGACACGAGCAAAATCAACGTCAACGGCGGTGCCATCGCCATTGGCCATCCGATCGGCGCATCGGGCTGCCGCATTCTGGTGACGCTGCTCCACGAGATGATCCGTCGTGACGCCAAGAAGGGGCTCGCCAGCCTGTGCATCGGTGGCGGGATGGGCGTTGCGCTCGCGATCGAACGCTGAATTCAAAGTACCTTTCCATAATGGCTGTCTGCGCTCTGCGGCAGGCGCGACATGAAGTCGGCGACTGCGCTGATGTCGTCGGCAGAAAGCTCCGTCATCGCCTTGACGAGTTCCGAATCGGCCTTCCATCGATGTCCGGCGGCGAAGCCGCGGAGCTGCATGACCAGATACGAGTAATTTTGCCCGGAAATCGCCGGTACGGCGCCCAGCGCCTGTCCCGTGCCGAGCGCGCCGTGACACTGTGCACAGCGCCCCTCGTACAGAGCGCGGCCGCGCCCAAGCCGATGCGCGTCGCCATGCTCGCCGTGGGAGTCGTGCGGCTGCGCCGCGAGATAGGCGCTCAGATCGCTGAGCGCCTGTGGATTGTCGAGCGAGTTGCTGATCAAGACTTGGTGCATCTTCGGTGCAAAGCGATCGTGCGCGATGATTTGCACGAGTTGGTTCAACAGATATTGACGCTGCTGGCCCGCCAATTGCGGATATTGCCGCTCGCCCATTCCGCTGCCCCGCGACTGGTGGCAACGAACGCAATGCCGCTCGAAGAGATCCGCGCCGTGCTTGAGATCGGGCGTCGCCGCGAGAGCCTGATTCATCAGCTCATGCGACGCCAAATCCTGCGCCCGACCAACGCCGGCAAGCATCAACAGGGAACCGAGCACACCAAGGCAAACGCCAACCCGCGAGACCCTCGGTGCCATGGGACGTCAGCTTTCGCTTCCCAATGTCATGTGGAGCTTCACCAGGTGCGCCACCGAGCGTGCGCCCATTTTCTCCATGACCTTGGCCCGGTGGATCTCGACGGTGCGTTCGCTCAAGCCCAAGTCGATGGCGATGACTTTATTGGCGTTCCCCTCGACGATGAGGTCCATCACCTGCTTCTCGCGCGGCGTAAGGGACTCGAGCCGATGTTCCACATCCGAGCGTCGGGCCGCCGTGCTGCGGTATTCGGCATCCTGCTTCAGGGCGTGATTGATCCGATCCAGCAGTTCCTGGTCCCGAAACGGCTTTTGGATGAATTCAAAGGCGCCTTCTTTCATGGCCTGGACCGCCATCGGGACATCCCCGTGGCCGGTGATGAAAATGATAGGCAGCATCGAGCCCAGGCGGTTCAGCTGTTGCTGGACCTCGAGACCGCTCATCTCCGGCATTCGAATGTCCAGCACGAGGCAGCCCTGAGAGGCGGGGGTATAGCGCGCCAAGAACTCGCTCGGGCGCGAGAACACCGCTGTTTTGTAGCCCACCGTGCTCAGCAGGGTATCCAGAGCGCGTCGCATTCCGTCATCGTCATCGACGACGTAGATGGTGGGGATCGAAGCCGTGTCTGGCGGCTGTACCATTGTGTGCACTCCAAAAGCGGTCCCGATTCATCATGAGTGTGCGGCAGGCGCGGTCGCTACGGGACTTTCCCGTAGCCGGCTGCGCCAGTCACCTATTCGATCGACAACGCTCAGCAGGGCGCATCTTATCAAACCCGGTGGATCGAGCGCCTACGCGTAACCCCGTATGCCGCAGCGGTGACGTGCCGCCGATACTGCATGGATGTTCTGGGCAAGATTGGGAGGCTCGGGTGGTCAAGCGCTGCATTTTAGGGACATTGTGTTTAATCCTGAGCGTCCAAGCGGGAGCGACTGAGGAGACCGCGGATCGACTCACGCGGGCCGCGCTCGATCTCGATGCGCACCGCGAGCGGGGCGCCGCGGAATTTCAGCGCTCCTGCGCGCGTTGCCATGGCGAGCAGGCGCAAGGCGATGCCACCCAGGCGATCCCCTCCTTGGCGGGGCAGCGGTTCAAATACATCGTAAGGCAGCTCGCCAACTTTGCCTCGCAGGAGAGGGACAGCGACATCATGCAGCAGGTCGTGACGCACAAGACGCTCAAGGAGCCCCAAACGTGGGTCGACATCGCCGCCTATTTGAACAATCTTCCGATGAAGATCCCGGCAGGAACCGGCAACGGCGAACACCAAACGCTCGGCGGCGCCATATTCAGTGAGCAATGCGCCTCCTGTCATCACCGTGATGCCCATGGGGATGACGAAGGCTTCGTGCCCTCGTTGCGGAATCAACAGTACACCTACTTGGTGGCCCAGCTCGGGAAGTTGGCCGCCGGACGGCGCCACAATGTCGATGAGGATCTCGTGCGATTTTGGCGCAGTCTGGAGGCCGAGGACGTACGCGCCACGGCCGATTACCTTTCCCGGCTGTCGGGCCCGGGTGATGTGCACAAGATCATGCGCCGGGATGGGACCGTCGTAGACTAGCTGGCCGGCGCGGGCAATCGAAACCAGAAGCGGCAGCCGCCGCCGTCGAGATTGTTGTCGCCAATGGCTCCATCGTGCGATTCCACGATGGAATGACTCGATGCCAAACCGAGGCCGGCGCCCCGCGGCTTGGTCGAAAAAAAAGGCTTGAAGAGACGCTGCTGTTGCTCGGGCGTGACGCCGGGCCCGTTGTCCAAGATGCTGGTTTCCACGCCATGGCGATCGCTCTTCACGACGATGCGCACGAGCGGCGCGGCAGTACCGGAGGCCGCCTCCAGCCCGTTTTGCACCAGCGAATACAGGACGTGCTGTATTTTGAGCCGATCCATGCTGAGGAGTGGCGATGTCCCCTCGGGTTCGAATTCCAAGCGCCCGTGGTATCGCTGCGCGAGAGCTCCCAGTACCGGCAGGAGCTCCAACACCAGATCCGCCATGCGGCCGGGGCTTCGAACCAGCTCGGTTTGATCGAACAGGCGGCGAATGGCCTGAATACGCCCACTCGCATTCAACGCCTCATCGTTGATCTGCTGGAACACATCGAGCGCGCGGGCGAGCATCGGCTCGGGGCGATTGAGCATGCGCATACCGGCCTGCGAAAAGGTGGCGATGGCCCCGAAGGGCTGATTGAGATCATGGGCCACTGCACTCGCCATTTCGCCAAGCGCGGCGCCTCGGGAGACCTCCATCAGCTGGACCAGGAGCATTTCGGTGGGGCTGGTGCGGTTGGCCGGCGTCGTCAAAAGTCACCTCACGGCGCTCTCGGCAGCCGGAACCAGAAGCGGCTGCCGCCCCCCGGTAGATTGTCGAACCCGATCGTCCCGTCATGTGATTCGATGATGGCTCGACTCGAGGCGAGTCCAAGGCCGGTCCCCTGCGCTTTGGTGGTGAAGAAGGGCCGGAAGAGATGAGGTTGTACCTCGGCGGGAACTCCGGTTCCCGAGTCCGTGATGCTCGTCTCGACGGTGTATCGGTCGGCGCTGACGTCGATGCGGATGCTGGGGGCCCCGGATCCGTGATCACTCGCCTGGACCGCGTTATCAGCGAGGGCGTAAAGCACGTGCTGAATCCTCGTCCGATCGATGAGCAGATCCGGCAGCGGCTCGGAGGCGTGAACGCTCACGACGCCGTTCGCCCGCTGTGCAAGGGCATCGAGCACGGGCCTTAGCTCTTGGATGAGCTCGGGCATTTGACAGGGTGTACGGTCGGGCCGACCTTGCTCGAATAGGCCGCGGATGCGCTTGATCCCCTCGCCGGCGGCGAGCGCCTCGTGGCTGATCTGGCGAAAGACATCCAGTGCGCGCTCCGTCATCGGCTCCGGCCGGTTGAGCATGCGTTCCCCGGCCTGGGCGAATGTCGCAATCGCTCCCAGGGGTTGATTCAGCTCATGAGCGACACCGCTTGCCATCTCGGCCAACGCGGAGGCGCGGGCGATTTCCATGAGGCGCTGGAGCAACGCCTCGGATCCAAACCACTTCGCCGTTGCCTCGCCCATGCCGCCACCTTTTTGCCCGTACACACTCGCCTTCATTCCGAAACCCAAGTCTGCCGGACGAATCGGCCCGGTTGAAGTGGGGAATTACCGCAAGGTCCTGCGCCGACTCCCTAACCAGAGCGGGCCGGATCGCCTGACCGGTCCGAGGTATGGTCGCGCGCCGAGGCGCCCGACCAATCATGCTCGAGGGCGCGGATCCGCGCGACGACGGACACGAAGAAAGCCGTCGACCATCCCAGCAAGATGACGCCGTTGGCGCCTTCGATCGCCCCCAGCAGCCGCCAGTGCCTCGGCAATGTCAAATCGGCGTAACCCATCGTCACATAGCTTGCAGTCGATAAATACAGGGCATCCTCGAACGACGGAGTCGCGCCCACCGTGGCATAAAGCGTGGCGTAGCTCCAGATTTCGACGCTGTGCAAGACGAACAGGCCGAAGGAGACTCCCACCAGCACCAGCATCTGCTGCGCGAGCGCGCGCTCGGAGCGCAAATGGCGGGAATGCCGGTTGGCGGTGGCGATGAGGACGCTCAGTCCCAGCAGATGGATCACCACGGTAAGCGCGGCCATGGCGGTGGCAATGAGCAGCTGAGTTGCGAGACTTTGGGTCACCGCCAGACCTCACCGTATGCAGCCCGATGCGGCAATACGTAATTGCCGCATCGGGCCGGGAAGGCCGTAGAGGGAAACCGAAAGGCGCCAGCGGCAACTCCGAGTGTCGATGCAATGCCCGTTGCTGGATGATCATAGTCAAGAGCTGCCTCAGCAACTGCATTGCCCACGGAGACACCGGTCATGTACAAGAGAATTCTCGTCCCAGTGGATGGAAGTGAGACATCCACGCTCGGTCTTCAGGAGGCCATTAAAATCGCGCGAAGCGATGGCGCCCAGCTTTGCCTGCTGCATGTCGTCAACGAACTCGTGCTCGACTACTCCTATGGGGCTCAGTCGTTCGGTCTGAACTTGATGGACTCGCTGCGCGAGATCGGCAGCGGGATTCTGCGAAGCGCCGAGGAGCTCGCGCGGAAGCAGGAAGTGCCCGTCGAGAGCGTGGTGATCGAGTGCATTGGCGGCACGGCGGCGGACTCGATCGTCGCTCAGGCCGCCAAGTGGCGCGCAGACCTGATCGTGATGGGCACCCACGGACGGCGGGGGCTCCGGCGGCTCGCCATGGGCAGCGATGCGGAGACCGTCGTGCAGGAGTCTTCCGTCCCCGTGCTGCTGGTTCGCCACAAGGGCAAGTCCCAGGCGACGGCCAAGGCTTCGGGCCGCACATCGTCCGCCGCCTAGAGTCGGCGCGCAAAGAGGAGTGTTGAATTCATGGACGTCACGATTGCCGGAGAGCCGGTGACCATTCGGCCCATTCGCATCACCGACACGCAGATGGAGTCCGATTTCGTCAATCACCTGTCTCCGGACAGCAAGCATTTTCGCTTTCTCGGCGGTGTGCGGGAGCTCCCCCAGAGTGAGATCACCCGCTTGTGCGATGTCGACGGCAAATGGTCCATGGCATTTGTTGCAACGATACGCCGCGACGGACGCGAGACGGAGATCGGTGTCAGTCGTTACGCTCCCGAAGGGACGGCCGACACCCGAGAGATCGCCGTCACCGTCGCCGATGCGTGGCAACACAAAGGACTCGGCTGCATTCTAATGAAATTGTTGATCGAATCCGCGAAGGCCAACGGCGTCAAGCATCTGTATTCCGTCGACCCGGTGGAGAATTCGGCCATGGCGGCGCTGGCGCGGGACTTGGGCATGTCCTCAAAGTCCGATCCGGAGGACCCTCGCCAGATGATTTACTCGCTGACGCTCTGACGTCCGCATCTCGCCCCAGCGCCGCCGGCGCGCACTCCAACGCGCTTTCTTTTTACGAATAGTGCTCCGTGACTTCGCGCGGATCAGGCCGCATCCATGCCGCTCGAGAATCGGCTTTACGTTGGTAGCCACCAAAAAGACGTGAAAGTACGTACATAAAATTCGCATCTGAGCCTGTACTTTTGCCCGCAAGCCTCAACCGCATAAGCAGGGAGAATTGAAATGGCTGAATCGCGCCCCTTCAAAACGCAAGCACTCGCATGGCTCGCAGCCCTTGCACTCATGGGGATCGCCGGCACCAGCCGAGCCGTTCCGAGCTTTGCGCGACAGACCGGCATGACGTGCGGAGCCTGTCACACGGTTTTTCCGGAACTCACCCCCTTCGGTCGAGAATTCAAGATCAACGGTTACGTGCTTGACAACATGAAGCAGGTCACCGGGATCGATACATCGGCGAATCAGACGCTGTCTCTCAATTCCATACCGCCGTTGAGCCTCATGCTGCAGGTTTCGTACACGACCACGCGGCAGCCGGTGCCGGACAGTGTGGTCACCGGGGCATTGGCCAAGAATGGCGACCTGCTATTTCCGCAACAAGTGAGCCTCTTCTATGCGGGCAAAGTTGCCGATGGCCTCGGGGCATTTATCCAGCTGACCTACGACGGCGCGGAGGATCACTTCGGGTTCGACAACACCGATGTCCGCTATGCCCATCATTGGGCCTTCGGTGGAAGCAATGCAAACGATCACAACCTGATCGTGGGTCTCACCTTGAACAACAATCCCACCGTTCAGGATCCTTGGAACTCGACGCCGGCTTGGGGATTCCCCTACTCGAACAGCAGCACGGCGCCCGCGGAGATCACATCGGCGAAGATCGACAGCGGCGCGGGGGGGTTCGGCCAAAGTGTCGGGGGCCTCGGGATCTATGCGTGGCTGGACAGTCATTTCTATGCGGAGGTCACGGACTACACCTCGGCCGTCACCGGGGGATCCCATCCCCTCGATAGCACGCAGGCCAACGTCGTGCATGCGCTGGCTCCCTATTGGCGCCTGGCGTATGAGCAGCGCTGGGATCGCAATTCGCTGGAGATCGGCACCTACGGGCTTGTGGCCCATGACCTGCCGGGCAACGGCAAGCCCTTGTCGGGGCCGACCGACAAATACAGGGACGTCGCCTTTGATTTTCAGTATCAGTTCATCGGTGAGGACCATTTGATCACCGCGTTGGGAACTTTCATCGACGAGCATCAGACCCTCGATGCAAGCGTTGCGGACGGACTCGCGGCGAACACGGATAACGATCTGAAAACCGTCAAGCTTACGGGCGAGTATTACTACAAGCGCAAGATCGGCGGCTCGCTCGGCTATTTCAGGACCAGCGGAAGCAGCGATGCGCTGCTCTATACGCCCGCACCCTTGACGGGCAGCGCCGGCTTCAATCCGGACACGATCGGCTACATCAGCCGAAATCAATTACGTGCCGTGGCTCAACGTGAAGCTGCAGCTGCAGTACACGGGCTATTGGAAATTCAATGGCGAAAAGACCAACTACGACGGGTCCGGACGAGCGGCGTCCAACAACAACACGACCTATCTGTTGGTCTGGTTGAATTACTAGTCAGGCGCAGGAGCATCAGGTTATGAAATTACTTTATGTTATCGCCCTAGCTCTGGGTGCGTCCATCGGAGCAGCCGGACCTGCGCTTTGCGCAGAGCCTGCAGCCCCCAGCATGACGGCCGCCCAGAAAGCCGCCCTGGATAAGACCATTGAGACTTGCGGCACATGCCACGGCGTCAATGGTCGCAGCACCGCCCCGACGTTCCCGAATCTCGCGGCGCAGACCGCGCCCTACATCGAGCTGCAACTGCACGCCTTCAAGGATCAGACGCGAGCCGACCCGGACGCGCAGGCCTATATGTGGGGTATGGCCTCGCAGTTGAGTGATTCGACGATCAGCGCGCCTCGCGGCGCATTTTGCCGCGGAGCCCGCGGCGCCCGGCAAGCCTGGAAATCCGGCGCTCATAGCGCAAGGAAAGCGACTCTTCGAAGAAGGTGTTCCCTCCCGGCAGATCCCGCCGTGCGCGACCTGTCACGGCGCCAATGCGCAGGGCATGAGCAGCTTTCCGAGGCTTGCGGGACAGCACGCCCCGTATCTGCTCAAGCAACTGCTCGTAATTCAAAGCGTGTTGCGCACCGCTCCCGTCATGCACGGGGTAGTGAAAGACCTCACCAAAGAGCAAATGGAAGCGCTCGTTGCCTACCTCGAGTCCATCTAGATAAGAGACGGCTCGAGGGCGACGTCATTCATCAGGAGTCTTAACGTATGCAATGCAAATATTCACGGCGAGCGATCGTCAAGAATGGTCTCATGGCGACGGCTGCGGTGTCGGCGCTCGGCTTGATCGGCAATACCCCGGCCGCGGCGGCGGATCTGACGCCGCTCGACCCCAGCGATCCGACGGCGCTCAGCTTGGGCTTCGTCAACGATGCGTCCAAGGTCGATGCAGGCGCCAACCCCATGTATAAGGCCGGCCAAACATGTGCCAATTGCCAGCAGTTTCAGGGCAAGCCGGGCGATAGCCGCGGCGGGTGCGTCCTGTTTGCCGGCAAAAGTGTGCCCGCGGCCGGCTGGTGCAAGGTCTGGCGCAAGACGGCGTAAACCCCGGGAGCCGCGTAACGGCGCCGAGCGCCACTACAAGTGCTCAGCTTCCGATCATTGAGGGAGTCGGGTCGGCCGCAGCCGCCCGAAGCAGCATCTCCGTCACCGCCTGAGGCTCGGTGATCATCAGATCGTGTCCCGTATCGATCTCGAACAGCAGGTCTGCCTCGAGGGCGCGGCGGCGACTTTCCTCGGGACGCATTCGCAAAACCGGCGTGCAATTGATGCTGGTACGGTGAATGCGCCGCACCGCAGCCTCGTTGCGCAAAACCAGCTTCTGGCTGAAGCACTTCCAAGGATGCGGTGTGACCTTCGAGATCAGCCAGGCGTAATCCGTCGGGTCCGTAACGCCCATGTGCCGCATCGAGGGCGAGTCGGGGAAGACGACGAGTTCCACCCCGTTCACCACCCGCATGCCCTCGCGTGCCTCGTTCATGAGGCCCGGCGTGTTCCCGGCGAGAGACTCGCCGTTCGCCGGATGCGCCGCATCCAAGTAAACCAGCCGTCCGACCCGGTTGAGCGCGCGGTCGGCAACGCCCGTGATCACCATGCCGCCATAGCTGTGGCCCACCAGGACGACGTCCGTCAAGTCCTCGTATTCCAGAAGATTGACGATATCGGTGATATGGGTGTCGAGGTCGACATCGGGCCGCAGCAGATGCTTTCGATCGGCCAATCCCGTGAGGCTCGGCGCGTACACGTCGTGGCCCGCCGCTCGAAGCCTGCGTGCGACCCGCGAATAGCACCAGCCGCCGTGGCTGCCGCCGTGCACCAGAACGAATATCGCCATGGTCTGGCTCTCCCGTGCCGCTATGATATCGTCCCATTGTAAAGAAGATGCGCAGTACAAGCGGAGCTGACATGCAGGATAGCGGCAGCAATACGACCACCGGGCACGCGCCGACGACGCAAGGCGCGGGTGCGCCCAAGTTTGCAGTCTTCAAGGTAAAAGATGCCCGGGCAGATTCCGAGCCGTCTTTGATGGAATCTCATCCATTGAGCCCGATCGCCGCCGAGGGCGCGAAACAAGCCATCGAGGCCGGCATCGCCGAAGGCTCCGAGCTCAAGGTGCTGTTTCAAATGCCGGGTTTCAGTTTGGTGTATGCGTGGTTCAAGAGCGGTTATCCGCTGCCGCGTCACACGCACAACTGCGATTGTCTTTATTATGTCATCAGCGGATCGCTGAGCATGGGACGCGAGGAGCTGGGGCCGGGGGACGGCTTCTTCGTGGGAAAGGATGTGCCCTACACCTACAAGCCGGGCAATGCCGGCGTGGAAGTGTTGGAGTTCCGTGCGACGAATGCATTCGACATCAAGGTGCTCGCCGACAACCCGCTGTTTTGGGAAAGCGCCGTCAAGACCGCGCGCGCGCAACGAAGCGCGTGGGCCACCGAAAAGCCGCCGTCGAGGTAATTTTCTGCTTCTCCTATGAAGTCGAAGACATGACTTCAAGCGCCTACGTGAGCGCAACTCATGCCCTCCCCAGAAATGCTCACTTGCCGGTTTGCTATGCATCTCCTAGTGTGACCGGGCGCGTTACGCGACAGGAGTTTATGCAATGCAGATGAAATCCATGGTTCTCCTGATGGCCATTGCCGCAGGCGCCGCCGGCGCGGCGGCTGCCGCACCGCCTGAAGGCGCGGTGCTCGTCACCGGCGACCCGGTCGTGATGCGCCTGAACAAGGATGAGTTTCGAATCGCCTTCGGTATCGATGCGAGGAATTGCATGCCGCACGGATGCAACGGCTCGGTGCGCTATCGTGTGAATTGGAAAGCATCGGACGGGACGACTCGCTCGGAGCACCGGGAAGTGAGTTACACCGTCTCGCGGGACGCGGCGCGCACCATCGCGGTGGATCGCCAATACCTCGATACCGCCGAGGGCGCGCACACGGTCGATGTCGTGGATGTGAGGGTCGACGCCGTCACCCGCCGCGACTAGCCGGGGCGCCGAGCCGGGCGCTACTCGGCGGCGGGACTGTCTGCGGTGTTGATCCCTTGCATCTGCTCCCCCGCCTTGAACCGTGTCCATGCGCCGAGCGCGGCGGATAATAGCTTCTCGTGCACGAGGTAGCTCTGCAGCGCATCGGGAGTGGGCGCGCCATCCGCGCCGTCGACGGCCCGGGCCAGCCGATTGAAGGCAGCGGACAGATATCGTAATCCCTCCACCGTCGCAGGAGGACGGCCGAGAAAATCGGGCGAGTCTTTTGCAGGTGCGATGACATCCATTGCAATGAGTTGCCGATCGGCGGCGAGGAGTCTCTGCGCTGCCGACGGATCGGCGAGCTTGCTGGCTTTTGTGATCGACTCGTGAAGCTTCGCCGCTTCCGCCAGGGCGACGGCAATCCGCACTCGCGACGCCTCGATCTTGCGTGCCAAGGCAAATTCCTGCGCATAGGCGGCGGCGGGTAGCTTCGCTCTGGGATCCGGCACGACGGTGAGCGGCTGGCGATAGCGGCCGCTCGGTGTTCGCATCTCGATCCAATATTTGCCGGGCGGCGCCCAGACTCCCTCCTCGTGCTCTTCATCCGCCAGGTCGTCGGAAACGAGTGCCTTCGGGGACGGCATAATGGAGATCCCAGACGAATCGATGCGCCCCGGCGCCGGTTTCCGCACGCTCATCCGGTTCCCAGCCATTCGGGCGCTATTTCGATTTTGTCGAGCTCGAATGGCTTTGGGCGCATCGGCGCTGCTCACGGAACGCACGCGGGCGCCGGTTGCATCGACGATGCTCAGCGTTACGACCTGATCGGAGTCGACCACGTAGTCAACCACAGCCCCGAGCGGCGGATTTGCCGCCATCGGCTCATCCTTGGGCATTGGCGTGCCGGTAAACCCGGTGGGCCGGACTCGGATCGCGGTCGCCGGCGGAAACAGCCTTACGCGGCCGCTGCCATCGGCCGCCAAATCCCGCAGCGAGGCGATGTCATCCATGATCCAAAAGCCCCGTCCGTGGGTTGCGATGACGAGATCCGCAGCATGCACCGTCAGATCGCGTACCGACGTGCGCGGCAAGTTTTGCTGCAGCGGCTGCCAATGCGCGCCGTCGTCCAGAGAAAGATAGACGCCGTGCTCGGTGCCGCAATACAGAACGCCGCGACGCACGGGGTCCTCGCGCACGACGTTCACGGAGTTGATCGCCCCGGGCTCGCCGATGCCATCCGTGATCAATGTCCAGGTGGCTCCCGCATCGTGGGTGCGATAGATGTAAGGCGCCGGGTCATCCAGCCGATGACGATCGACCGCGGCATAGGCGCCGCGTGGGTCGAAATGAGAGGGCTCTACGACGCCGACCTTGGACCAGGATGTGAGCGGTCGGGGGGTGACGTCTTGCCAATGCGCGCCGCCGTCCGTCGTACGCCACACCAGACCGTCATCCGTGCCCGCCCAGATCAGCCGGCTGTCGAGAGCGGAGGGGCCGAGCGCATAGACCACCCCTTTGCGCCTCGACACATGCTCGTCGTCGGCGAGCGTCGCCGGGTCGAGAGTGGCGGGCGCCGCGGGATTCTCGCGGCTGAGATCCGGACTGATTACTTGCCAGTGCATGCCGCGGTCGATGCTGCGAAAAATTCTCTGGTTCGCAAAATAGAGCGCGCCGTCCCCGCTCTTTGAAAAGGTGAGCGGCAGTGTCCATGCGGATCGGTAGAGGTCCGGGTAGGCCAGCGTGGGATCGATGGCATGAGTTTGCGCGGTTCGCGGATCGAATTTATCCACGCGCCCGCCAAAGACCGTGGGCGGATCGTCGCGACTCGGAGCGAGGTTGTCGCTCTCGCCGCCCACCGCCAACTCACGAAACTCGGTCAGATTGATGCCGTCGACGTTATCGGTGCGACTGGGGATCGCGGCCGCGCCTGAATCCTGCTGGGCCCCGTAGACCCAATACGGAAAGCGGCTGTCGGTCGCCACATGATAGAACTGGCCGGTGGGTTGGTTGTACCAGGAGCTCCAGCTCGCGCCGCCGTCGAGCGTGACGAGGGCGCCCTGATCCACCGCGAGGATGCGTCGCTGCGCATCCTGGGGGTCGATCCACAGCGCATGGTAGTCATCTCCTCCGGGCGCGCCTTTGATGGGGACGAAGCTCTTCCCGCCATCGTCGGAGCGATACACCGCCGTGTTGCAGATGTAGACGACGTCGGCGTTCTTGGGGTCGATGGTGATGCCGCCGAAGTACCAGCCGCGCTTCCAGACTCGCGCATCCTGCGAGACGCGTTTCCAGCTGCCCGCCGCATCGTCCGACCGGTAGAGGCCTCCATCCTCCGCATCGACGAGCGCGTACAGGCGCCGTGGATCGGCGGGCGAAATCGCGATTCCGATGCGGCCGGGTTTCTCAGGCAGTCCTCGGCCGCTCAACGAAGTCCAGGTCTGCCCACCGTCCATCGACTTGTACAGACCGCCGCCCGGTCCGCTCGATGGTGGATAAACGCTCCATGGGGGTCGGCGGGTCTGCCATAACGCCGCGTACACGATGCTGGGGTTTCCCGGCTCTGCCGCCAAATCGATCGCGCCGGTGTCCCGGTCGCGATACAGCGTTCGCTGCCAGCTCGTGCCGCCATCGATCGAGCGAAACACGCCGCGCATCTCATTCGGCCCATAAGGATGGCCGAGCGCGGCGACCAGCAGCACCTCCGGATTGCCGGGGTCGACGAGGATGCGGCCGATCTGCTGAGAATCTTGAAGGCCGATCCGCTGCCAGCTATGGCCACCGTCGAGCGACTTGAACATTCCCTGGCCCTGGGCAATGTCGGAGCGCATGTCCGCCTCACCCGTGCCGACATAGATCACGCGGTGGTCCGAAGGGGCGACCGCGAGAGCGCCGATGGATCCCACGGGCGCCGCATCGAACACGGGGTTCCACGTGCGCCCGGCGTTGGTCGTTTCCCAGACGCCTCCGTTGACCGCCCCGAAATAGAAATGATCGGGCTCTCCGGGAACCCCGGTGGCGGCGAGCACCCGGCCGCCGCGGAACGGTCCGATGGAGCGCCATTTCAGCGCTTGCAGCAAGTGCGGATCGACTTGCGCCGGCGCGCTCGCGGGAGCAGCGAGCGCGACCATCATGAGCGCGAACGGAAGCGACCCCGATCGACTCATCGCCATCTGGTATTGGAAAGCGTATGACTGATCATGGTGCGGGTGCCGGAGCGGGCGCCAATGCGCGCCACAATCCGAGCTGAGTGTCCAGCTTGGCGTGCAGGCTCTTGTAGAGCGCTTGTTGCTGAGTCGTGGGCGCCGTATCGGCATCTTCCAGCGTGAGCGCAAATGCGGCGTATTGTTCGTTGAGCATTCCGGGGAATGCAAGATTGGCCTCGGAGCCCTTCATGTTTATTTGCATGAGCTCCCCTTCGATCACGTCGAGCTTCGCGGCGAGCTCCCGGGATGCGGGAGTGCCATCGAGCTTCTCGCGTCTTGCGCGGATATCATTGACCGCCCGGTGCAGCGCGTCGATGTCGGCCACAACCGCGATCGCGAGGGCGGTCTTCGCCGCGATCGCAGACCCGCTGCCCGGAACTCGCGGATCTGCGATGACGGTGAGCGGTGCCGTGCGGCTCTGCCCGTCCGCGGTCAACCGAACCTCGTACTCGCCGGGCGCCACAATCGGTCCACGGGGCGCTTGATCTTCGTAAAAGGCGCCCGGAATTTGTACAGGATCATTCATGCGCAGGTCCCATACGAGACGATTCATGCCGGCTTTTGCCGGGATGAGGTCGCTCGGCGATGACTCGATCCGGCCACTCCGGAGGCTGCACCTCCTTATCGGTTTTGGTACTCGACAGGTGCCGGATGACAGCGCCATGCACGTCGAGAATATCGACGGTGAGCTCGCCGCGAGGCGCGGCAGGCAGAACATAATCGATGAGCGCGCCGGCCGGTGGATTTTGCGCCTACCGGGCGGCGCGTGTTGACCTCATCGGGATAGTAGAGTCGCATCGCCCGCTGGGGCCGATACAGCACGAGCTCATTCCCCGCCGGCCGCGCCTGGCGCAGCGGCGTGACATCATCGAGTATCCAGAAGCCCCGTCCGTGGGTGGCCGCCACCAGATCATCGCCCGATACGGCGAGATCGTGAACGGGCGTGACGGGTAGACCCTGTTGCAGCACCGCCCAGTGCTCGCCGTCGTCGAAGGATACAAATACCCCGATTTCCGTGCCGGCATAAAGGAGGCCGCGTCGTTGCGGGTCTTCGCGCACGACATGGACGACGGCGCCCGCCGGGAGACCCGCGGCGATCGAGGACCAGGAAAGACCGTCATTCGAGGTTTTCCATGCATAAGGCGCGATGTCGTCGAGCTTATGGCGGTCGACCGCAATGTAGGCGACGGCGGGATCATGGTGCGAGGGCTCGACGCTGCTCACCGTGCTCCATGCCGGCATGGATTTCGGCGTGACGGCGTGCCAGTGCGCGCCGTCATCGTCCGACACCTGCACGAGCCCATCGTCCGTCCCCACCCACAGCTTGCCGGTGCGCAGCGGCGACTCCGCCAGCGCAAAGATGGTGTCGTAGTACTCGACGCTGGTGATGTCCTTGGTCAGCGGGCCGCCGGATGGGCCTTGCTTGGACTTGTCGTTCAGAGTCAGGTCCGGGCTGATGATCCGCCAGCTCATTCCTCGATCGGTTGATTTCCAAACGACTTCGGATGCCGCATAGAGCGCACCCGATCGCGCTGAGAGCATCAGCGGCGCGGTCCAGTTGAAGCGGTGGGCGAGCTCGGAGGCGGGGTGACCCGAATTGTCCGTGGGGTCCGGGCTGATGTTTTGCGATTGACGCGAGTCGGTGTCGAACCGAGCGAACTGATTCTCGGCGTCGCTATAGATGATCGCCGGGTTTTGAGGATCGGGGACGACGAATCCCGATTCGCCGCCGCCGGCCGGGTACCAGTCGCGGGGTCCGATCACGCCCTCGTCATCGAAGCTCGCGATGGCCAGGTTCGTATTGTCCTGCTGCGCGCCGTAAGCGGTATAGGGAAAGCGATTATCGGTGGCCACGTGATAGAACTGGCCGGTGGGTTGATTGTCCTGGGTCGACCAGGTCTTGCCGCCGTCGAGCGATACGCTCGCCCCACCGTCATTGGCGTTGATCAAGCGATCGGGATCATTGGGGTCGATCCAGAGTCCGTGGTGATCGCCGTGGGTTGCGGAGACGAGGTTGAACGTTTTACCGCCGTCGGTCGATTTGAGCATGCCGGTGTTGAGGGCGTAGAGCGTGTCGACGGATTTCGGGTCCGCGTAGATCTTGGAGAAGTACCACGCTCTCTGCCGAAGGCGGCCGTCATCGTTCACGCGGCTCCATTGCATGCCGCCGTCATCCGAGCGGAAAAGGCCTCCCTCAGCGGCCTCGATCATGGCATAGATGCGGTTCGAGTCGGCTGCCGACACGGCCACGTCGATGCGGCCGAGAATGCCGTCAGGGAAGTCCGTGGCCGCTCAAATGCGTCCAATTGATGCCGCCGTCGGTGGAGCGGTACAGCCCGCTGCCGGGACCGCCGCTCGAGAAATTCCACGGTTGACGGCGCGCTTCCCACAACGCGGCATACACGATCTTCGAGTTATGCGGATCGAAGGTAACGTCGATGGCACCCGTCCGCTCATCTCGATAGAGCACGCGCTTCCAGCTTTTGCCGCCGTCGGTGGTGCGGAATACGCCGCGCTCGGCATTCGGGCCGAATGCATGACCGATCGCGGCAACCAGCACCACATCGGGGTTCGCCGGATCGACAATCAGCGCGCCGATCTGGCGCGAATCCTCGAGGCCGATCCGAGTCCAAGTCGCGCCGCCGTCCGCGGATCTGAACACCCCGCCACCCCAGGTGACATCGCCGCGCAGATCGCCTTCGCCCGTTCCGACGTAGATGACCCTCGGATCGCTCGGCGCGACCGCGATCGCGCCGATCGAGGCGACTTGCTGTGCGTCGAATAGCGCCCGCCACGTGGCTCCTGCATCGGTCGTCTTCCAAACCCCGCCCGCCACGGCGCCGAAGTAGAACACGTTCGGAGAGCCGGGCATGCCGGCGACGGCGACGGCGCGGCCGCCTCGAAAGGGACCAATGCTCCGCCACGTAATGGCGTTGTACGCATTGGGCGCAACAAGCGCGGCCGGCCGAGCGCGAGCGGCGGCCGCCGAAGCGGCGTGACCGAGCAGAGTCGATGCGAGCAAGAGCGACGTGAGGAGAACCCTGAGAATCCCAGCGATGACCATCGGTCTTCCTTATTATCCCGACGACGATTGTAAGGCGCCATGATAACGCGTGAAACGGCGGCCTTTGGCCTATTTCAATCCTGATATCTGCAAGATACCCTGCGATATGCGAGAACAACGCAACCGTTGCTGGACCGTGTCGTCCATGACGCTTCATCGAATGAACATGCTCCACGCATTGTCGCGGCCGAATTCAGGTCAGCGGACAGCTCGCTACCGCTCGTGAGGGGGCGCTCGCCAGGCCGGAACTCCGCGATCGGGGTCATGGCGGCCGGTCTTGTCGCGGCGATCGGCGAGCCGTTGCGGCCGAGCCCGATACTTCGCTCGAGGAAATCGTGGTGACGGCACTTCGCCGCACCCAGACCGCGGAAGAAGTGGGAGTGGCGATCGATACGGCGAGCGGGGCGGAGATTCAAACCCTGCGCATCCAGCAGCCGTTGGATCTGTCGGACATCTCGCCCAGTCTCTCGACGATGAATGCGACGACCGACAGCACGCCGCTGTTCCTGATTCGCGGGATCGGACTCGATGATTTCAACATGAACAACAGCAGCGGGGTCGGCATCTATCTCGACGAGGTGTTCGCGAGCTTTCCCGGTTTCTTGACGAGTGCCTTGTTCGATGTCGACCGAGTCGAGATCCTGAAAGGCCCGCAAGGCACCTTGTATGGCAAGAACACGGCGGGCGGCGCGATCAACATCATCTCCAACCGGCCGACGGACCATTTGGAGGGCTATGTGGATGTCGACTACAGTCGTTGGAATACGCTCGACGTGAGCACGGCGGTCGGCGGGCCGCTGAGCGAGTCCATCAACGCGCGGCTCGCTGCGACGGCGACCTTGCAGGGGACGGCTTATCAGACGGATATCGACACGGGCGAGAGGTACGGGAAACTGAACCGCGGCGGCATCCGGGCATCCTTCGACATTCGCCTCACCGATGCGGCCGATCTGCTGCTCATTCTTCATCACATCTATGATCACTCGGTCCCGTCCTCGCCGTCGACACCGAACGTCGAGGCGCTGATTCCGCCGCAGCCGTTCAAGACCGCCGGCCTCCTCGACAGCCCCCCGGGCGGCACCTGGGTGCGCGTAGGAGGGCTGCCCCTGTACAAGGATGAGAATGGAGACGGTGCCGTGGCGACGTTGAACGTGCGGCTCGACGGCATGGTGCTCACCTCGATCAGCGATTTCGACGACTTCGCCGACCACAGTCTCGATAACTACGACGGCTACCCGGCCGCCGACAACAACTGGACCAAAAACTTTCAGCAGCAGCAGTTCAGCGAGGAGTTGCGGCTGGCCTCCGCCGACCCCGGCCTCATCGACTGGATCGTGGGCGCTGTATATGCTCAGAACTGGTATCACTGCCGCGATTCGCTCGATTGGACGTTCGTCTATGGACTCGCGGATTCGATCACCGACTCCGGCAAAGCCATCACCGCGGCGAACTTCATCCAGACGCAGCAATCCGCGGGTGTGTATGCGCACGCCGAGACTCATTTCACCAGCCGATGGTCTCTCGTGACCGGCGTGCGCTACTCCTACGACGAGGCGTCCTTCGACGGCAAGACGATCGATCCGACGGGGCTCCTCACTTATGCGGAGCGGGGTTTCACGGGCCCGATCATTCCGGATACCGTGCTGGCGGCACTCGATCAGTCGCGCTCGAGCCAGAACGTTTCCTATCGAATCGAGCCGGAATTCCATCTCTCGAACAAGGCGCTCCTGTATGCGAGCCTCGCGACCGCCTACAAGGCGGGCATCTTCTACGGGCAGCCTGCGCAGGTTCAGGTGGACTGGGGCTACGTCAATCCCGAGCACGTGCGTACGGCCGAGCTCGGCATGAAGAGCCGCTACTTCGACGACTCCCTCGAAATCGACGCGGCGGTATTCGACTCCGATATCCGCGATCGTCAGTCGAGTTTGTCGCTATGGGCCGGACCTGTCGGTACGCAACCGCTGATCGCGGGACTCGGCAATGTGCCTCGGTCCCGGATCGACGGCGTCGAGGCCGACGTCGAATCGCGGCCCCTCAAAGGCCTGGAGGTGCGCGTGGGCGCGACGTACCTCAATGCTCGCGTAACCGAAACCCTCACCAGCGACAATGGTCTCGCGCTGTTCACACCCGTCGAGGTCGGCCAGATGTTGCCCGATGCGCCGCGGTTCAGCGGCACGTGGCTCGCGAGCTACGAGCATGCGGGCCCGGGCATCCTTCGATTATACGCGCAGGCGAACGATCACTATGTCGGGGCCGAGCACCCGTACCTCGCGGACCCCACGACCTTCGGCCGCGGGCATTCTCTCGGGGCCCGGATCGGCGTCAGAAACCCGGCGGCGCACTGGGACACGAGCTTGTGGGTGACGAACCTGACCGACACGCGTCCACTCACCTACGCCTACGCCGGCAGCGAGGGCCAGCAGGTCTCGTACTATCAGAAGCCTCGCTCGGTGGGCGTGAGCTTCAGTTACACGTTCTGAGTGCAGCCGGAATCGTGCGCCCGGACGTGGTGCCGATGCCTCAGTTCCAGAGACGGAGGCTCTTCGGCAGCACCGCGGCGTGTACGGCATCGGGATCTCCGCGCATGCCGCTCGCGACCGGCCCACCGCTGCTCGGCCGGTCGGTCTCCTCGTCGAATGCCGTCGACGCTGGCACGGCGAGCGGCTGGGCGCCGGAGTCGTGCAGCGCCTTCTCGAGGGGCGGCAAGTCCGTCGCCGTCAGATGATCGAATTCCTGATTGATGTCGCTCAGCTCCGAGCGCAGGGCGGCGATGTTCTCGAGCTGATAGGCCGATGGAGGGCCATCCCAGGATGTGATCGCCCCGTAGAGTTGGTCGGTGTGCTCCCGCAGCCGCTCCTCGCCGGTGATCGCGCCCCCTTCGGTCGTCGCGACAATCTTCTTGCGCACGGCATCGAGCTTGCCGTCGAAAGCCTTTAGTTGCGCAACGAGCGGGCCGCCCGGGTGCGCGTGCTCGCTCGCATCGGAGACTTCCTGGCGCAAGGCGGCGATGCGCTCGAAGAGCGCGGATTCGTCGTTGAAGAGCGCATAGACCTGGGTCGCCGCCTCGTATTGCGCCTTGCGCTCGGCCTCGCTCCACGTCACCCGGGGATCGAGACCGACGATGAGCTTCGTCTCATAAACCTGGCCGTTCTTTTCCATGTGCACCGTGTAGACACCGGGCAGGACGCGCGGGCCCTGCGTTCCGGCCTGCGCCAGCTGGGCGGCGGGCGGCACATGCGGCGGGCGCAGGTGCATGGTCCAAACCACCCGGTTGATCCCCCGGCGAGTGCTCGCCGGCACCTCATCGATGACCTTGCCCTGCGAGTCCCGTATGTCGATCTTCAGCTTGCCGAACAGATGCCGGGTGCGCTGATAGTAGGTGATCACCGCGCCGTCGGGCGGGTTCGCTCCGACGAACGCTGCGGCGCCGTTAGCCCATCCACCGTTGGCCTCGATGCGCTGCTCGACGGGGCGCGCCTGGAGGAACGCGGCCTCCTGCAACAGCACATCGGCGGTCAGCTTGCGCAGCGGCGTGATGTCGTCGACGATCCAAATTCCACGGCCGTGGGTTGCCAGCACGAGGTCGTTCTCGCGGGATTGAACGGCGAGATCGCGCACCGCCACCGCGGGCAGCTGGCCTCCCTTGAACTGCGCCCAGTGGGCTCCGCCATCGACGGAGATCCACAGCCCGAATTCGGTCCCGAGAAACAGCAGCCGCGCATCGACGCTGTCTTCCTTGATGACGTGGGCGTAACCACGCACCCCTTTGAGATCTCGCGCGGAAACCAGGGGCATCCAGGTCTTGCCGAAGTCGTTGGTCACGTAGACGTAGGGCGCGAAGTCCCCCATGGTATGCCGGTCGAGCGCGACATAGGCGGTGCCTGCGGCGAACGAGCTTGCCTGGACCCAGTTTACCCAGGAGTTCTTCGGCATCCCCGGCACGTTGGCGATCACATTATCCCAATGCTGTCCGCCGTCGCGGGTCACCTGCAAATTGCCGTCGTCGGTTCCCACCCAGATGAGCCCCGCCTGGAGCGGCGACTCGCTGATGGAGTAAATCGTCGTGTGCATCTCGGCCGAGGAGTTATCCACCGTGACGCCGCCCGACTCTTCCTGTTTCTGCTTCTGCGGGTCGTTGGTGGTGAGATCCGGCGAGATGCGATCCCAGGTCTGGCCGTGATCGCGTGAGCGCAGCAGGAACTGCGAGCCGATATAGACCGTCCCCGGCTCATGGGGCGAGAGCGCAATCGGCGTGTTCCAGTTGAATCGCAGCTTGGTGTAGCGCTTGAGATCCGCGGCACCCAACTTCGGCTGAATGTCGCGCGACTCGTGGGTGCGCATGTTGATTCGCGAGATGCTGCCGCCCTGATACTCGGCGAACACATAATTCGGATCGGAAGGATCCTCGAACATCCAAAAACCATCCCCGCCGTACATATTTTCCCAACGCGAGCTGGTGATGCCGCCCGGGTACTGCGAATCCCCGACCCAGGAGCTGTTGTCCTGCAGGCCGCCATACACGTGGTAGGGGTCGGCGCCGTCGAGACTCACATGGTAGAACTGGGAGATCGGCAGGTTGTCGGTCTTCCACCATTTGTTTGCACCGTCGAACGAGATCCACAGTCCGCCGTCATCGCCCGCGAACACGTGCTGTGAGTTGGTGGGGTCGATAAACGCATCGTGCACATCGCCGTGCATGCCGACGAAGCCCCCGATGGCGCTGAAGCTCTTGCCACCGTCCTCGCTCAGGATCATGGCGCCGTCGGTCTTATAGAGACGCTTCTCGTCCTTCGGATCCACGATGAGATTGGCGAAATAGAAGGGGCGCCAGACCATCCACTGACTCTTGTCGCCCGCTTCCCAGCTCGACCCGCCGTCGTGCGAGATCATCAGCTTGGAGTCGGTGGATTCGATGAACGCGTATACCGTCTTCGCATTGCTTGGAGCGATGGCGAGCGCAATGCGCCCATAGGGCTTTGCCGGCAAGCCGGTTCCCGCCTGCGCCGTGAGCTCGTTCCAGGTCCTGCCGCCATCGGCAGTGCGGAACAAGCCGCTGCCGGACGATGCCTTCGGCCCCTCGCCGCCGGAACGGAACGTCCAGCCCTTGCGTCGAAAGTCCCACAGACCCGCGAACAGCACGTCGGGATTTTTCGGGTCCATGGCAACGCTGCCGCAGCCCGTCGACAGATTGCCGCCCTTCAGGACGAGCGACCAGCTCTTGCCGCCATCGCTCGTCTTGTACAGGCCGCGCTCGGCCGAGTCGCTCCACAGCCGGCCCGGAACGCACGCGTAGACGGTATCGGCGGCGCGCGGATCCACGATGATCTTGGTGATGCGCTCCGAGTTGGGCAGCCCCGCCTGGGTCCAGGTCTCCCCCCCGTCGGTCGATTTGTAGATCCCGTCGCCGATGGAGACACTGTTGCGCGTCCAGGACTCACCAGTGCCGACCCATACGTTCTTGGGGTTGGAGGGGTCGAGGGCGATGGCGCCGATCGACTGCACCGGTTGCTCATCGAACACCGGCTTGAATGTGGTTCCGCCGTCGGTCGATTTCCAGACACCGCCGCTGGCCGCGCCGACAAATAAAGTCAGCTTGCCGGATGGATCGCTGTAGCCGGCGAGTGCGGCAATCCGCCCGCTCATGGCGGCGGCACCGATGTTGCGGGCCCCAAGGCCCGACACGACGCCCGCGTCGACCACCGGTGTGCTCGCGGGAATGGGAGGGCTGTTCGCAGCCGCTTCCGCCGGGCCGGTTGCAAACGAGAGCAGCGCTGCTGCGAGTACTGCAGGTTTCATATTCACGAGGTGCTCCCTGGGATCACTTGGCGGGCGTGGCGCCGCCATGTGCCACGGGAAAATGAAGAAGCGCATCGTCGATCGTCACATTGGCCTCGGCAGTGTCGAACTGTACTTTCTGCCGGTCGGTGGAGCCTTTCGCTCCCGACTCTTGCGCGAGAGGTAGGAACACCCCGTCGATCTTTTCGTAGTCGCCGTAATCGGTGACCGTCTCGTTTGGAACACCGTGCTCGATCCGCCGGCTCAAGGTGCGGATCTCGAGGAAGTAGTCGGGGTCGAGATACACGAAGAGAATATCGCCATTCGGCCGCGTCACGCGCAACTTATGCGCCTGGGTGCCGTCGACATCCTCCGTGCCCAGGTAGTCGAGCTTGTAGCCTTTTTCCTTATAGTCGACGAGGGGCCCGAGGATGTCCGCCGCATCCTCGCTCATGCCTTTGGCGTCGTCGGCCGACAGCTTCTCCGGATCCTTGCGACCCTGGAACGGATTGATCTGCCAGGCCTGCGAGCCGTCGAAGGCCTGCACCTGCGTGAGGCCTTGCAGCTGCGCCTCGTAACGAATGGACTGCGGACGCTTCACGAGCGTCACATAGCGCAGCTCGATCATGCCGCCGTTGACGAGAAGTTTTCCAGACAGTCGCAGCGTCTGGATCGCGTGAAGCGCCTCGATGCCGCCCCGGGCCTCGACGTTCTTTGCGACGAGATCCTCGGCGGTGAGGCCGAGCGCCAGCGGGGCTGCCAGGAGCATGAACGCGGCCGCGAGGGCGCGACGGACCGGGAAGTGGTTGGGTATCGGATCCATGGTTATGGCGCGCTCTGCGGACGAGGCGACGGTCCCTTTTTTGGAGGTTTGCGGGTGTCGGTTGATCGCATTCCAAAGTTTAACCCATAGGCACCGCTCGAGACACCGGCTGTCTACTCGCTGTCGGGCTTCGGCACGTTGGAGTTCACTTCGGTCGCAATCTTTGAAGCATCGGCGCTTCCTATCGGATACGTTTGACTCCACAGCACCGAGCCGTTCGCCGCTTCGGCTACGTTGACGACGAGCGCTTCTGCGGACGCTTCGCCGCCGACTGCGCCATAGACGACATAAGCGGAGCCACGGGCGCGCGCGTTCTTGAGCGCGCTGTGCGGATCCTTCGAGGCGGTGGAATCCTTGTCGAGGTCGATGTGCCCGTGGAGCGACAGCGCGAGCCGCCCGTAGGTCTGCGCGAAGGCGGCGTCCGCGACTTTCTCCGCCGCCGCATCGCCTGCCGGCGCCGCAAACGGGATGGCGAGCACCGTGTTCGGCGCATGGGCCGGCAACTCGTCGGAGAATTGGCGCGCGATCTGAGCAGCAAGCTTCGCGATGTCGGCGGGATTCTTGCTGCCCTGGTATTGATCGGTGATGGCCTTGAGTTTTTTGGCCTCGGCCCTCGAGTTTGCCGAGCTGTCGTCATGCCCGCGGCACATCGAGAGCAGCGCAATCGCGGCCCAGAGGTAGACCAAGATGCGCAGCCATCGGGGAAGCCGCTGGAAAGAGATCCATGCGGATTGAAACAGCCACCCGAGCGCCTGCATCCAGTGGTGCAGTCGCTGACCGGGCTCCGCCCGTGGAAAACGGCGGATAGGTTCGCGCGCGCCGGACGGCCGGGGCGCGCGGCGGCTGCGGATCGATGACGGCGCCGGAGGCGATCCGGCGGCACAGCGCTTCGAGCGCGGGCGTCGGCCGGCCCGCGGGAAGCCGCAACCACTGAACCGTGAGAAATTTATCGGGGACGCGCGCCTGCGACTCGATCGTATCGTCGATGACCACCGGGAGAAGGAACAAGTGGTCGTCGGCCATGTCGAGCGTCCGCTCGACCGCCAGGCGCCATTCCCGGCGGAAATAGCCTTCGTGACGCGCCTCGGTTTGCGCGGAGATGATCGGCATGAAGTAATCGCACTCGCGGATTTGCTTGCGAATCTTCTGATCCCAAGCATCACCGCCGCCGAGCTCGCTCTGGTCGAGCCAGACATCGAGCCCGAAGCCCGTCAGCGCATCGCCGATGGATCGTGCGGCCTCGCGATCCTCTGAGGCATAACTCAAGAATACCGAAGGCGGCACAAACGCATCCCCAATTGCCGGCGTGTACGAGGGTCGCCCGCTTTTCTCAAACCGTCTCCCGCGCGCCGGGCGGTCCCGGCGCCAGCAGCGCCAGCAAACGTTCGTCGGGCTGCGCCTTCGGGCCGATCGCCTGTACGCAGACGTGGTCCGCACCCGCTTGCCAATGCGCCTCGATGCGCGCGCGAATGGCCTTCTCGTCGCCCCAGGCGATGACGGCATCGATCAGCCGGTCCGAGCCGCCGCCGGCGAAGTCGGCATCGGTGAAGCCGAGTCGCTTCCAATTCTCCAGATAATTGGGCAGTCCCATATAGAGGGCGAGAAACCCGCGAGCCGTGGCACGCGCTTCCGCAGGATTGGTCGTCAGGATCGCGGCCTGCTCGACGCAGAGACGTTTGTCCTTACCCAGAATCGCCCGCGCCCGGCGGGTATGCTCGGGGGTGACGTTGTAGGGATGCGCCCCATCGGCGAGCTCGGCGGAGAGCGCCAGCATCTTCGGGCCAAGCGCCGCCAGAACGGTCTCGGGCTTCGAGGGCGGCGGGACCGCGCGGTAGTCCGCCTCGGCCATGCCCCTGAGGTAATTGCGCATCGTCGCGAGCGGCTTGCCATACGTGAGCTTGCGTAGTCCTTCCACCAGAGGGATGTGGGAAACCCCGAGGCCCAGCAGAAACCGGCCGCCCGACTGTTCGTTGAGTCCTTTCTGCGCCGCCGCAGCCGCAACTGGATCCCGGGCGTAGATATTGGCGATCCCGCTCGCGACGATCAGCGCGCGGGTGTTGGCCAGAAGCCACGCGGAAGCAGAAAAGACCTCGCGACCCACCGCTTCCGGAATCCATAACGCAGCGTAGCCCCAAGCCTCAACGCGCTGTGCGAAAGCGGCGGCATTCGTCGCCGGCATGCCATCGAGGGCGGCCCAGACTCCGAGCTTGTTCATTTTCATCGCACTGCTCCACGATCGCGCTCAGGGCGTTTTACAGCCTCTTGGCCTGGTTTAACCTGTCCCCATATTAGAGTCCCCTAAATCAACTGGCCGTTCAAGCAGCATGTCAAAAGCGGGCAAAAATCAGCGCCGCCTCGAGTTCGAGGAGACAGGGCCATTCCCGGATGGCTTTCATTATCTTCCCGGCTATCTCGATGGGGCGGCGCAGAGGCTCCTTCTATCCGACGTCGAGAAGCTTCTCGAGCTTGCGCCCCTGTTCGAGCAGAGAATGCCTCGTACCGGTGCACCGCTGAGTGTTCGAATGAGCAATGCGGGGGAGTATGGGTGGGTCACCGACCGCGAGCGCGGCTATCGATATCAAAGGACACATCCCATCACCGCAGAGCGCTGGCCGGCGATTCCTGAGCGGCTGCTGCGTATTTGGTCCGATACGACCTTGGAGCGCGAGCTGCCCAACCTTTGCCTGATCAATTTCTACGATCGGCACGCCAAGCTCGGCTTGCACCAGGACAAGGGCGAGAGCCTGGAGGCTCCCGTCGTCTCCGTCTCGCTCGGTGATGATGCGACATTTCTCGCCGGAGGCGCCAAACGCGGGGAGCCGGTGCGCCGGCTCGAGCTGCGAAGCGGCGACATCGTCTGGTTCGGCGGACCCTCGCGGCTCATCTACCACGGCATCGAGGGCATAGAGCCGGGGACATCGGATCTGCTGAAGCAATCAGCCGCGCTCAAGGCGGGGCGCGTCAATTTGACCTTGCGGCGGACCTCGCAAGTCACGTAGCACGTCTGCGCGCTCGATACCATCGATAGCCATAGGCTTCGAGCAGCAGATGATGCTTGCCTTGGGCGTCGGCGCGACTGTGATCCTCGGACAGCAGATTGACGAGCGAGCGTGCATCTTCTCCGCCGCCCGGCACGCTGAAGGCCACCTCGCGCGGGCTGTCGGACAGATTGTGAACGAAGACGACCGAGTTGCCGATCTCGGGAACCTCCTTGCGCATCCGGATGATCCGCTCGGTCCAGTTGAGCATGGACTGCGGATCGCGGCGTTGCGCGGCGGCGTTGAGGAACGTTGATCATGGCGCCCTCACGCATTCCGCGCGGCGAGCGCGGCGATCAGCCCCTCGTTTGGACGCAGGACGAGCTGATGGGCGAGCGGCTCATCGCTGCGGTCCAGATGGGTCGAAAGTACGATGCGCCCGGTCAAGCCGGGCGAGCCCAGCGTCAGGATGCAGGCCTTCGTGCCGAGATTGAGCGCCACGAGGAACCGCTCATCGGGCGTATGCCGGATGAAGGCGAGCAGGTCGCCGCTGGCGGTGAGGGCGAGATAATCGCCGGAGCTGAGCGATGGCTGCGCGCGGCGCAGTGCCAGCAGGCGCCGGTACAGATTCAACAACGATGCGGGGTCGGCAGTCTCCACCTCGACGTTCACATGGCGATAGTCGGCCGCAATCGGCAGCCAGGGATCGGCCGTGCTGAAACCCGCCTGCGGCGAACCGTTCCATTGCATCGGGGTGCGGCAGGGATCCCGGCCGAGGCCTTTGTTCGGCACGTTTTTCTCGAGCGGATCGCGGACGCGGTCCGGCGGTATGGGCACGTTGGCCATGCCGATCTCGTCGCCGTAGTACATGGTCGGCGTTCCACGCAGGGTGAGAAGCAGCATTGCCGCCACCCGCGCTTGCGCGGGTCCGACGCGGCTTGCGATTCGAGGATTGTCGTGATTACCCAATACCCAATTCGGCCAGCCTCCGGCGGGCAGGGCGCCCTCGTAGCGGTCGATCAGTGCGCTCAGCTCGCGGGCGTTCCATGCGTTCTGCAGCAGCAGAAAATTGAAGGGCAGCTGTATGCCGTCGCCTCGAGCGCCGTAGTAGGCCATGAGGCGCTCGATCGGAAGATAAATCTCGCCGATGAGTACGCGGTCATCGAACTCATCGAGCACACGTCTCAATCCGCGCACGACCTCGAGCACTTCCGGCCGATCGGATGTGTAGCGAGGGATCTGGCTGTGGAAGACCGGCATTCCCTGCCGATAATCGGGATTGGGGGGATTGTCTCGCCACTGGTCATCCTTGATCAGGAGCCACAGCACGTCCACCCGAAATCCGTCGACCCCCTTCTTGAGCCAGAACCGCAGCACGTCGTGCATGGCGGACACCACGGCGGGATTGCGCCAATTGAGGTCCGGCTGCTCTTTGAGAAACGAATGATAGTAGAATTGGCCGGTCTGCTCGTCCCACTCCCAGGCGCTGCCGCCGAAATTGCTCAACCAGTTGTTGGGCGGGCCTCCTCCGGGCGCGGGATCGCGCCACAGATACCAATCGCGTTTCGAGCTGCCGCGGCTCGCGCGCGAGTCTTTGAACCAAGCGTGCTGGTCCGAGGTGTGATTCGGCACATAATCGAGAATCAACCGCATGCCGCGCTGCTTGATCCCGCTCAGCAGCGCATCGAATTGCGCCAGATCGCCGAAGATCGGATCGATGTCGGTGAACGAGGAGATGTCGTAGCCGAAGTCCGCCATGGGTGAGGGGTAGATCGGAGAGAGCCACAACGCATCGACGCCGAGCGAGACGCAATGATCCAATCGCTCCGCGATTCCACGAAGATCCCCGATCCCGTCGCCGCTGGCATCGCGGAACGAGCGCGGATAAATTTGATAAATGACATCGGATTGCCACCAGAGATACGCCATCGAGATTCAGCCCTCGCATTTTCTTTCCGCTCGATTGTCGCTGCTTAATGCGACGCTGTCGAAATGCCGTCATCTTGTAGTTATTACAATCCCGCAGATTCGTATGCGAGAATTGCCTCACGCCACGCGGAGCCTGCCATGCCGATCACTTTCACGCTGAACGATCAATCCACCACGTTGAGCGCCGACGCGGATATGCCCCTGCTCTGGGCGATCCGCGAAACGGCGGGCCTGCATGGGACGAAGTTCGGCTGCGGGATCGCGATGTGCGGCGCGTGCACCGTGCACCTCGACGGCAAACCGATACGCTCCTGCGTCACTTCGCTTTCGAGCGTCGCCGGCCGGAAGGTTACGACCATCGAGGGGCTCGCGAGCACTTCTGGAAAAGCCGTACAAGCCGCATGGGTCGAGCTGCAGGTGCCGCAATGCGGATATTGCCAGTCCGGACAGATCATGGCGGCCGCCGCGCTCCTCGAGAGCAATGCCCGGCCGAATGATGCCGACATCGACGCCGCCATGAGCGGAAACATTTGCCGCTGCGGAACTTACTCGCGCATCCGCGCGGCCATTCACCTGGCCTCCCAATCCGCAAAGGTGTCCTCATGAGGGCACCGGCTCCGCCGCATCCGACGCGGCGTGAATTCTTGAAGGGTGCGACCGCACTCACCGTGCTCACCGTCGCTTTCGAGTGGAGCGGCACGGCAAGGAGCGCACGAGGTGATGCGGCGGCTCGAGGCGTCTCGACCGCGCCGACGTTCGCGCCGAACGCGTTTCTGAAGATCGGTGAGGACGACAGCGTGACGGTGATCGCCAAGCACGTCGAAATGGGGCAGGGCGCCTATACGGGACTCGCCACCATCGTGGCGGAAGAGCTCGATGCGGATTGGACGAAGGTGCGGGTGGAGAGCGCGCCGGCCGACGCCAAGCGTTACTACAATCTTGTGTTCGGCAATATACAGGGCACCGGCGGAAGCTCCGCGATGTCGAATTCCTGGATGCAGCTGCGCGAGGCGGGTGCCAAGGCGCGCTTCATGCTGGTGGCGGCAGCCGCCAGGCAATGGCAAGTGCCGGCCGCATCGCTCAGCGTCGAGAATGGGATCGTCTACGACGCGACTCGAAAACGCCGGGCGACTTTCGGCTCGCTGGTCAAGACCGCGGCGACGCTGCCGGTCCCCGACACAGCGCCTCTCAAGGACCCAAAGGACTACAAGCTCATCGGCAGCCGCGTCGCGCGGGTCGACGTTCCGGCGAAATGCGACGGTACCGCCCAGTTCACGATCGATGTGGAAATGCCCGGAATGCGGGTGGCGCTGCTCAAGCGGCCGCCCCTGTTCGGCTCGACCATCGCCTCATTCGATGCAACCGCGGCAGCGGCCGTGCCGGGCGTCGTCAAGGTGGTCCAGGTACCGCGTGGAATTGCCGTCGTCGCAACGAGCTTTTGGGCCGCGAAGAAGGGTCGCGATGCACTCAAGGTGCAGTGGGACGACACGCACGCGGAAAAGCGCAGCTCCGCGGACATCATGGCCGACTATCACAAGCTTGCGGATCAGCCCGGTCTTTCGGCGCGCAACACGGGCGATGCCGTGGCGGCGATGGGCAAGGCCGTGCGCAAGATTTCCGCGGGATTCGAATTTCCCTATCTCGCACATGCACCGATGGAGCCGTTGGACGCGGTGGTCAAGTTGACCGCCAACAGCTGCGAGATCTGGGCGGGCGATCAATTCCAGACGGTCGATCAGGCGAACGCTGCAAAGACCGCCGGCCTCGATGCGCAGCAGGTGAATATTCATACCTTGTACGCGGGCGGCAGCTTCGGGCGCCGGGCGAACTCGGGATCGGACTATATCGTCGAGGCCGTGTCCATCGCCAAGGCCTGCGGCGCCGACGGCACGCCGATCAAGCTGCAATGGACGCGGGAGGACGACATCACGGGCGGGTTGTACCGTCCCATGTACTATCACAAGCTCGAGGCGGGTCTCGATGCGCAGGGCGCCGTCACCAGTTGGCGCCACACGATCGTCGGACAGTCCATATTGGCCGGTACTCCATTGACGGGGCTCATCAAGGACGGTATCGATACCACCTCCGTCGAGGGGGCCGCCAACCTCGCTTACGCCATTCCCAACATCGACGTGCGGTTGTCCACCGCGCAAACCGGCGTGCCGGTGCTCTGGTGGCGCGTGGTCGGCAGCTCGCACACGACCTTTGCCGTCGAGTCCTTCATCGACGAAGCCGCGCACGCGGCAGGCAGGGATCCTGTCGCTTACCGGCGCGATCTGCTGGCGCAGTCCCCCAGGCTGCGTGGTGTGCTCGAGCTCGCGGCGCAAAAAGCCGGGTGGGACAGCGGTCCGTTGCCGAAGGGCAAAGGTCGCGGCATCGCGGTCGCCGAGGCTTTCAAGACCTTCGTCGCGCAAGTGGCCGAGGTGACGGTGTCCGACTCCGGAGAAATCAAGGTGGATCGGGTGGTATGCGCGGTCGACTGCGGAACACCGATCAATCCGGACATCATCGCGGCGCAAATGGAAGGCGGTATCGGCTTCGGTCTGGGGGCGGCGCTTTATGGCGCCATCACCCTGAAAAACGGCCGCGTGGAGCAAACCAACTTCAACGGCTATCGCGTGCTGCGTATGAACGAGATGCCGAAAGTCGAGGTGCACATCGTGCCCTCGACGGAGGCACCCACGGGTGTGGGAGAGCCCGGAGTCGCTCCCCTCGGAGCGGCGGTCGCCAACGCCGTGTTCGCGGCGACCGGCAAGCGCACGTATATCTTTCCCTTCGTAAAGCAGAGCTAGAGGGCGGCTATTCGGCCTTGCGATTGGTGAAGCGCGCATTGCCCAGGCCGGTTCCCATGGTCATTACACCCCAGCGCGCCACGTTGTCCATGAAAGGGACCTCGCTCAGCCCTTGCACCACGGCATCGTTGTGCATGAGGACAACGACCTTGTGATCCTCGATATCGGGGATCGCCGAGGTGATGAGCGCCGGCAAATTAAAGCTCTTATGCTCCCAATCGCCTGGAAGATTCTGGCCGCCTTTCTCGATTGAGCCGTCCTTGCGGACGAGACCCGGGCAGCCTATTCCGACGAAGGGTGCCAGGCGCAACTCCAGCTTGGCCGCGGCTTTGATCAAATCCCGCAGCATCTGGATCAATCGCTCCACTGCGGTGTTCCGATCGGGCTCGTCGTCGGCGTGCCGCCAGAGCTCCGACTCAGTCACTTTCGCCTTCGCAAGATTGCCCGCTTTGCGCAAATTGAGCTCGACGATGCCCGCTCGAATATTCGAGCCGCCGATGTCGACGGCCAAGATCGCGTCGTGTCCGGCGAAAATCCAGGGCGGCGCGAGGTGGGCGCATCCAATCAATCCCGCCTCGTCCGGATGATGGCGGATGGGCGAGAGCTCGATCGGCGAGCCGCTCCCCTTCAGAAGCACCGCCGTGCGCCCAATGGCCAGCTCGCCGATACGGCTTGCCCGCAAACCGCCGCCGATGACGATTCGCTCGGTCTTCGCCCATGCCTTCAGCCTCATGAACCGTCGAATCACCGTCGCGAATTCTTGCGAGAACTCCTCGATGGTGCCCAGCACCACCCCGGCAGCCTCCGCGTCACCCTCGGCGATCACCTTGTCGAGCTTCTTCTTGCTGATTTCGCTGCTGGGCGTCTCCCCGATGGGATCTTCCTCTCCCGCCGCCGCGCGCTCGCGCTCGTCCGCCAGGATCGCCCGGAACGCCCGGGCGCTTGCGCGATCGCCCACGAACCCCTCGCTATCGCGGAGCTCCTCGTTGTAGGAGTCGATGAGCACTTCGGGCAATGCCGGCGCGCCGTGACTGAGAAGAGCCTCGGAGGTCTCGTCGCTATTTTTGTTCATCTGCGCTGAGCCTACCCGAAAATCCGGCGAGTGAGTAACCGCCGCGCGCGCCAGAGGCGTCCGACGCCACGCCGCGCACGGCACCTATAGAGGGGAAGACCGCGATGGTGTGCACTCACCTCCTCACGAACAACCAGCGAGCATCTCATGGCAACCGCACGTAAAAAGTCCGCCGGGTCCGGCCAGACGGACGCAATTTCGTTGTTGAAGGGCGATCACCGGCAGGTCGAGGAGTGGTTCGCGCAGTTCAAGAAAACGAACAGCACCTCGCGCAAACAGCAGTTGGCCGCGAGAATCTGCGACGCGCTGACGGTGCACACCACGATCGAGGAGGAGATATTCTATCCCGCCTTCCTCGAGGCCACCGGCGATACGGACATGCACCACGAGGCGATCGTCGAGCATGACGGCGCCAAGAAGCTGATTGCCGAGATCCAGGAGATGTCGGCGGAGGATGACTACTTCGACGCGAAGGTGATCGTCCTGTCCGAGATGATCAAGCATCATGTGAATGAGGAGGAGCAGCGCGGCGGCATGTTCGCCGAGGCCAAGAAATCGGATCTCGATCTGAAGGCGCTGGGGCGCGCGCTGCTGGCACGCAAGAAGGAACTGCAGGCCGAATCCGCGGCCGCTTGAGGCGGCTCATCCGCCGTCGTGCGCGGCCGCCGCGTGCATGGCCCGCAGTTCGCGCTTCAGCACCTTGCCGCTGGGGTTTTTCGGCAGCTCGGATGCGAAAATCACGGCTTTGGGCACCTTGAAATGAGCCAGATGCTCGCGGCAGTGCGCGATCACGGCCTGCGATGTCAGGGTATGGCCGTCGCGAAGCACGACGACTGCCGATACGGCTTCGATCCACTTCGCGTGCGGCAGCCCGATGACGGCAACCTCGGCGACTTGCGGCAGCCGATAGAGCACTTCTTCCACTTCGCGGCTCGACACGTTCTCGCCGCCCGTTTTGATCATGTCTTTCTTCCGATCGACGATGGTCAGATAGCCCTCTGCGTCGACCGTGGCGAGATCGCCGCTGTGGAACCAGCCGCCCTCGAAAGCAGCCGCGGTGCGCTCCGGATCGCGCCAATAGCCCTTGAAAAGATGCGGCGAGCGATGCACCACTTCGCCCACCGCGCCTTGCGCGGCATCCCTGCCCGACTCGTCGATCACCCGCGTCTCGACGTGAATGCAAGGGCGGCCCGCGGAGCCGGCCTTGCGCAGCTGATCCTTGGGCTTTAGAACCGTGGCGAGGGGCGCCATCTCGGTTTGTCCGTACAGATTCCAGAGGCGCAACTGCGGCAGCCTGCGCTGGATCTCGCCGAGGACCTCGATCGGCATGATCGAGGCACCGTAATATCCCTTGCGCAGCCCGGAAAGATCCGTCCGATCGAAGTCGCCGGAGCGCAGCAACGAGATCCACACGGTCGGCGGAGCGAAGAAGGACGTGATCCGGTGCTGTGCGAGCAGGCGCAGCAGGTTGTCCGGGCTGGGTCGGCTCGTGATGACATTGACGGCACCGACATAAATTCCCGGACCGAGAAAGCAATCGAGCTGCGCGCAGTGATAGAGCGGCAGGGCGTGCAGCATGGTATCGCCACCCTCGATCTCGGCGTCGATGATGCAGCTCAAATACTGCGTGGCGACGGCCTCGTGCGAGAGCATGGCGCCCTTGGGCAAGGCCTCCGTTCCGCTGGTGTAGATGATCTGCGCAAGATCTCTCGAATCGACCGGCGGCTCGTACGCATCGTCCTTCTCGAGCAGCTGATCGAGTGTCAGCAGGTCCTCCGCCGGCGCTGTCGGTGTTTCGCCCGCGAGCCACACGAGCGTCTGGACGCCGGTGCCGAGCGCCACCGCCGCACGCGCCGTCGCGGTCAATCCACTATCCACGAACAGCGCCTTTGCCTCGGAGTGTCGCAGGATGTACGCGATTTCCTCCGGGCGGAGCATGAAATTGACGGGGACGAGAACGGCGCCCAGCCGGGCAACGGCGAAGCGGACGAGGATGAACTCGTGGGAGTTCAGGGATAGGACCGCCACGCGGTCTCCCTTGGCGATGCCGATTCTTGCAAGTCCTGCCGCTGCACGCCGGACCCGGGAATCGAACTCCGAATAGGTCCAGCACGTGTCGCCGCAGCGAAGCGCGGTCGAGGCGGGTGAGCGCCGCGCAGTGCGGCGCAGAATTTCCGCCAACGTATTGGCGCTCGGCCCCGGGCTCACGCGACGCCGCGATCGATGGCCGCTTTGACTTTGGCCGCAGTGAATGGCACCGAGCGAAGCCGCACGCCGATGGCGTCGAATATCGCGTTGCCGATGGCGGCGGGCACCAGCGCGGCCGCCGGCTCACCGGCGCCCCAGGGTATCTCGTGCGGACGATCGATGAGGTCGATGACGACCTCGGGTATCTCGGGAAATTTGAGAATGGGGTAGCTCGCCCAGTCGAGGCTCGTCACACTCGAGCGATTGAAGCGCACCTGTTCCTTGAGCACGCGGCTCACCGTCTGCAGCACCATCCCCTCGATCTGATTGCGCACGCCGTCCGGATTGATGATTTGTCCGCAGTCATGCGTGACGAAAAACCGCTTTACCGAAATTTCGCCCGTCTTTCGGTTGACTTCCGCTTCACAAACGACGCCCACATAGGTTCTAACGAGCTCATACTTGACGTACGCGAGGCCTCTGCCCACGCTCGTGAGCGCGTGACGGTCGGGCTTCGGGCGCTTGCGCCAGCCGCTGCTCGCGGCCAGCCGTTCGAGCAGTTCCTTGCCGCGGGCATCCGTCAAATATCGAAGCCGCACATCGAGAGGATCGATACCGAGGCGGGCCGCGATCTCGTCGAGGAAGGACTCGTTCGCAAAGGAGTTCTGCATTCTTCCCGGTGAGCGGATCCATGCCGGCCGGAAAGGCGTCGATTCCAATCGATGCGCAGTCGTTTTGATGTTTTCGATCGAATAGGGGATCGCGAGATCTTGAATGACGCCGCCGGGGCTGAGCGAACCGAGGCTATTGAGCCCTGCGAGGTCGGCGCCGAGCAGTGCGACGAATCCGGCGGCGCCGTTCGGAATAAAGAGCTCGGACTCCCAGGCGCTGATCTTGCCATTCGCGTCGATGCCGGCGCGCATGTCGAGCAAGGTGGGCGGTCCCTTGGGATCCCAGCCGTGCTCGTCGCTGCGCATCCACTGCACGCGCACCGGCGCGTTCACGGCGCGGGCAAGTAATGCCGCGTCCGCAGCGGCATCTTCGTGGCCGTTGCGGCCGTAACAACCCGCGCCATCCACATAGACACAATGGACCTGATCGTCCTTCAGCGAGAGCATGGCCGCGAGTTGCTTGCGCAAATTATGCGTCCCCTGCGAGGCACTCCAGCAGGTGAGCCGGCCGCCCTCGAATTGCGCGACCGCGCAGGAGGGGCCGATCGAACCGTGCGTATGAATGGCGAAATCGTACGTCGCCGAGAGCCGCTGCGCCGCGCCGCTCATCGCACGGCCCGAGTCGCCCAGGTTGCTCGTCACATCGTCCTTCACGATCTTGGTATGCCGGACGTGCTCCCACAGGTATCTCTCATCCGGTAATCCCAGCCACTCCGACCACCGCACGGCGAGTTGTTGCGCCCCTCGGATGGCCCCCCATTCCGTGGTGGCGACCACGCCGAGGAAGTTCTCCTGACGCACCACCTTGACGATGCCCGGGATTGCGGCCACCGAGCTCTCATCGACGCTCACGATCGAGGCGCCCATGGCCGGGGGCCGAACCACGCGGCCGTGATACATGCCCGGGATCTTGAAGTCTTGCATGAACGTGAAGCGACCGGTCACCTTGTCCGGGATATCGACGCGCGGCACGGAATGCCCCACATACTTGAAGTCCTCGGGCGCCTTCAAAGGTGCCGTCTTGTCCATCGCAAGCCGTATCCCGTGCGGGCCGATGAGCGTGTGCAAAGGCAAGCTCTTGCCGTTGGGCCCGACGACGATTCCGTCCTCGATACGCAGCGAGTCCGGTGGTGCATCGAATCGCTTGCCCGCTTCCTGCAACAACGCGCGGCGCGCCGTCGCCGCGGCCCGGCGCAGCTGCGCGCCGCCGTTTTGCACCGACAGGCTGCCGTACGTCACGCCCTGGTCGGGCGTCAAATCGGTATCGCCCTGGACGAGGGTGACCTTGGAGAAGGACACGTACAGCTCGTCGGCGACGATTTGGGCAAGCGCCGTTCGGACACCCGTGCCGAGATCGACCTTGCCCGAGTACACGGTGACTTCGCCGTCGGCGCCGAGGGCGAGGAAGCTCTCCACGGCATTCAAGTCGACCGGCTTCGCTCCGTCCGCAGCGGCGGTGCGGCCGAACGGCGGCGGCAGGGCGAAGCTTACGATCAAAGCGCCTGACCCTTTTAGGAGCGTGCGGCGGCTGACGATGGTGCTCACCCGGCCGATTCCCTAGGCCTGCGAAGCGCGCATCACCGCGCGAACGATTCTAAGATGGGTACCGCATCGGCACAGATTCGGACGCAGCTCGCGGCGAACATCCTCCTCGGTGGGTTTCGGGACGCGTTTCAAGAATGCGACCGCCTGCATGATCATGCCGTTGATACAGTAGCCGCATTGCACCGCCTGCTCCTCGATGAACGCCCGCTGCATGGGGTGCGGATTTTCATTGGTTCCCAGACCTTCGAGTGTCGTGATTTTCCCTCGTACGTTGCCGATCGGATACACACACGACCGTACGGCCGCTCCGTCGATGTGCACCGTGCAGGCGCCGCATTGACCAAGTCCGCAACCGAATCGCGGGCCGTGCAGACCCAGATCGTTGCGCAGGAAATAGAGCAGCGGCATGGCCGGATCGTCTGCGACCGCGGTGACGTCCGCGCCGTTCACTTCGAGCTGGAATTGCGGCATCCGTGGTTGTCCTTTATATCCCCGAACGAGTGCGGCTCAATCCGCCGAACGTAACTTCTCGACATCCGAAGCGCTCAACGCGGCGCTCTTCAGGCCGAAACGCGCCGTTACGTAATTGGTGACCGCGGCAATGTCGGCGTCCGAGTAGGTGTGCTCGAGCGAGGGCATGGGCACGCCGAGCTCCGTGGAATGCACGCCGCCGTGGACGATGACTTGCGCGACGTTGATCCCCGTGGGGTCGTTCACCGCGCGTGTGCCGATGAGGTTCGCGGCCGCGATCACGGAATCCGCACCCGTCCACCCGTGGCAGCCTGCACAGACCCCTTCGTAAACTTCCAGGCCGCGAGCATTGGGTTGCACCTCGGAGCCGGCCCGCGCCGGGGCGGGCGTCGCTCGTGGAGCGCTCAGGTCGCGGCTGCCGAGCGCCGGGATCGTTCTCAAGTAGGTGACCATCGCCTGGATGTCGCCCGCGCTCAGCCGGCTGGTGCTTTCAATGACCGCCTCTCCCATCGGCCCGGAGGCCGCACCGTGACCCGCGGCGTACCCTTGCGACAGATAGCGGGCAAGCTCCGCATCGCTCCAGGCGCCGACGCCACTGTTGCGGGAGCCGGTGATGTTATAGGCGCGCCAGCCCGCCTGTACGGAGCCCTGAAACTTCTTGCGATTATTCAGCCCGAAGAACAGGTTGCGAGGCGTGTGACACTCGCCGCAATGCCCCATCGCTTCGACCAGATAAGCCCCCCGGTTCCACTCATCGCTCTGCCCGGTGTTGGGCTCATACCGCTGATCGGGAGTGAAAAGTGCGGACCATAGGGATAGGAGCGCACGCTGATTGAAAGGGAACGCGAGCGTGTTCCGGGAGGCGGGGGCATGCACCGGCGTCAAGCTGAAGAGGTAGGCCTTGATTGCAAGCGCATCCGCATCGGTGATCAGCGCGTAGCTCGTGTAGGGCATCGCGGGATAGAGATGCTTCCCACCGCGTCCGATGCCCCGATGGAGCGCGTTCAGGAAGTCGGCGTCGGAATAGTTGCCGATGCCTGTCTGCGAATCCGGGGTGATGTTGGTCGAATACAAGGTGCCGAAAGGCAGCACAAAGGCGCGTCCTCCGATGAACGGAGTGCCATCTTTCGCGGTATGACATACGACACAGTCCGCGGCACGGGTCAGGTACTTGCCGCGTTCGATGACACTCGCCTCCGCGAGCTCTTTTGGAGCGCCGCTGGGATCAAGGCCGGAATAGCCGCCGAGCGAGACGCGTTTTCCGTGGGCGAAATCAGTAGCCCCGGGGGCCATGACGATGGTTGCGAAAGCGGTCCCCAAGACCGCCAGCACGGCAACGATCCAGAGCAGAGTCCGTGAGCGTCTCGGCATGACGCTACCTTAAGATGGTCCCTCGCAGTTGTAAATTTCCGTCGGCGCGCCAGGTAGAGGGCATGCCTAGAGCAGCCGGCCGCCACAGGACAGGCTGTGCGCGGCGCGGCAAACCATCGCGCCAATGCGCCCATGGCTCGCGGGAGACAGGCGCCCGGACGGCGCGGAGACGGCGATCGCCGCCGATGGACGGCCATCCGCGTCGAGGATCGGCGCCGCGATGGTCGTTGCCCCGGCGGTCACCTCGCCTTCGCTCACGGAATAGCCGCGCGTCCGCGTTACGGCAAACAATTTCAGCATGGCCTCATCGGGGAGCCCGCCGAGAAGCTGGGCCTGCCGTTCTTCCGTCATAAAGGGCAGCATGGCGCGTGCGGTGGCGCTCCCGCGTGCCGGGACCGCCATGCCGATGTGGGGTGCCGTGCGAAGCGTGTGCCGGCTCTCGATGGCCTCGATCACCACGAACCCGAGCATGTCCTGAACGGTCAACAGCACCGTCTCGCCGCTTTCGTCGCGCAGCGCTTCGAGCGTGCCGCGGGCGCGCTGGCGCAAATCATTGCCGCTGTGCCCCAGGTGGGCAATTGCGAGAATTCGCGCGGTAAGCTCCCAACGCGTCGGCGCCCCCGCCGCCACATGGATCCAGCCGCAGTCCGCGAGGGTCATGAGGGCTCGTTGCACCGCGCTCTTGTCCGCGGCGAGCTCTCGGGCAAGCGTGCTCACCCCGACGGGTTGATGGCGCGCGATGGTTTCGAGCACCGCAAGCACCCGCGAACCGCTTTGGCTGCGCTTGACCGTCATGGCCCCTCTCCCTACCATGTCATTTAAGTAACCCGTCTATGTCACTATGTAACATGCGAGCCGCCCGGACTCAAACGACAGCGGCGGCGCAGCTCAGGAGTGGAGTGCAATGAGCAAGATCTCGGTTGAAGCGGTGAGCGACGATCTCTCCTTCGGATCGCGAGTCTCCGGCATCACCCGCGCGACGTTGCAGGATGAGGCCGTTCGCCGCCAACTGGCCGATCTTTTTCAGGATCGCGGATTGATCGTTTTCGAAGACGTCGAGCCGACGAGTCAGATGCATGTCGCGATCAGCAATGTATTCGGGCCCCTCAAGGATCACCCGGTCGCCTCCGTCCCGCGAGCCGACCAGGAGACGATGCCGGGCGTGATCGACATGCGCTGTGAGCCGAACAGTGCAGGAATCGTCGAAATCGACCAGCAGCGCCTTTCGCAGTGGCTGCCGTGGCATTTCGACCACTGCTACAACAATGAATTGAATCGCGCCGGCGTGCTGCGCGCGCTGGAGATTCCGCCGGAGGGCGGGATGACGGGGTTCGCCGATTGCATCGAGCTCTACAACGCCATCTCGCCGGCACTGCGTGAGAAGATCGAAGGACGCAACATTGTCTACACCCTCGATCTGGCCTACTGCAACATGCGCTTCGGCAAACCGCCGACGTTCCGCGAGATCGTGCCGCATCCAGGGCACTTAAAATTCATCGAGCTTGCGAAGACGCTTCCGCGCGCGATTCATCCGGCGGTCTGGACTCGGCCGACGGGCGAGAAAGTGCTGCATATCTCTCCGTGGATGGCGGTCGGAATCGAAGGCCAGGAAGACCCGGAAGGCGACGCCTTGCTGGCAGCCGCATGCGAGGAGATTCTCGACAAGGTGCATCCTTACTTCCATCGGTGGAACGCGACCGACATGCTCATTTGGGACAACTGGCGCGTGCTGCATTCGGTGAGCGGGCATGACCCGAAATATCCGCGGCGCATGCAGCGGACCACCATCAAGGGCGATTACGGCCTCGGATATTTCGAGAACAACCGCACGGGAGACAAGCTGTTGGAGATGACGGTCTGAGGCGAACGAGCACCGGGCGCCTGCCGCCGAGGACCTGATCAGCTCCAGCTCAAGTCGTGATTTCGAAACGGCGTGCTGCGCAGGCGCTTGCCCGTAGCCTGGAAGATCGCATTGCCGATCGCCGGTCCTACGGGACCGACGGGCGCCTCCCCGATGATGTCGAACCGGTCATGATTGGAAAGGGCATCGAAATGAATGTTGATGACCGGCAATCGATCGTCGATCCGTAGCATGCGGTACTGATTGAAATTGCGTTCGGCGATGACGCTCTCTTTGACGGTGAGCTGCTCGTTGAGCGTCATGTTCATGCCGAAGATCGTGCCGCCCTCGATCTGAGCGCGCACGGCACCGCTGTTCGCGACGCGGCCGCATTCGAAGGCGACGTCGACTTGCTGCACGGTGAGCTCTCCCTCTCGGCTGACCTTGACCCGCGCCGCGGCGCACATGACCGTGCCGGCATCGTGCATCGCCCCCTGCGGCCAGCACGTGATGGCGATGCCTCTGCCTTCGCCGCGTGGCAGCGGCTGCCCCCAGCCCGCTTTCTCGGCCGCGACTCGCAGGCAATCGGCCCAAGGCTTGTCCCACTGGGATACCAGCTTCAGCCGGTACGCGAGGGGATCGATTCCGGCGGCTGCCGCACATTCGTCGATGAAGGATTCCACGAAAAAGGCGTGCGAATTGAAACAAGGTCCCCGGTAGGCGCCGTTCAGGACATGAACCGGCAAGTGGGTCATCGAGATATGGACGTTGGGAATGATGCCGCTCGTGAAATAGGGCATGTCGTCATAGCCGAGCGTCAGTGTGTAGGTCGGCCGGGTACCCACGAAGCTCGCACGCGAAGTCACCGCGACGGGATAGCCGTCCTGACCGAGAGCGGCCTTGAATCGGGTGATGATCGGGGTCCGATAGCGGCCCTGCTCGAAGCACTGTTCCCGCGACCAGATCGTCTTCACCGGAACGCCTTGAAATTCTTTGGCGATTGCCACCACCATCCGCACGTCATCGGCCATGGTCCGGCGCCCAAATCCACCGCCGACGAAGGTCTGATGGATCTTGACCTTCTCCGGGGCAAGGCCGGTCTCGTCGATGGCAACCCAATAGGCCTGCAGCATGTCCTGGGTCGGACACCACACCTCGGTGCTGTCCGCGGTCACGAGTGCGGTGCCGTTCAACGGCTCGAGCGGCGCGTTTTCGCAATAGGGTGTGGAATAGACGGCTTCGACGGTCTTGTCGCTCTTCACCGCTTGCACGTCACCGGACTTACGGAGCACCTTGCCGTCGTTCGAATCGAGCAACGTGCGGGCGACCTCGTAGATCTGTTCACTGCTCTTCCATTGCGCGCCGGGGCCTGAGTCCCATTCCACAGGAAGCGCATCGAGAGCGACCTTGGCCTGCCAGTAATGGTCGGCGATGACGGCGACACCGCACTGCGCCTGATTGTCGCCGAATCCCCACATCGACTTTTGCGGAACGGGCGAGCCCTTCGTCTTCGCAGGATCGATCACGACGACCGCGCGCACGCCGGGCATGCCGAGCACCGCCTCGGGCTTATGGCTTTTCAGCTTGCCGCCGTGCACCGGAGCCTGCATGAGCGCCGCATGGACCATGCCGGGCACCTTCACATCGATGCCGAAGGTGGCATCGCCGGCGACGACCTGCGGCGCGTGGAGCTTCCCCGGAGACGCCTTGCCCAGGAAGGTCCACTCGCTTTGCGGCTTGAGCGCGGGCTCGGCGGGCAAGATTATTTTCGAGGCTGCCGCGGCCATTTCTCCATAGCGCAGGCGACGACCGCTGCGCGAATCGGTGAGCACACTGTCCTTGGCCTCGATCTGCGATACCGGGACACGCCAGTAGGCCGCCGCCGCGGCCTTCAGTCGCTCCCGGGCACTCGCGCCGAGTTGAAGCGCGTGAGCCATCCGCACCTTATCGGTGCCGTGTCCGCTGAAGAAAGGGAGAAAACCGAAGTTGTACACGCCCTTGTCCAGGTAGTCGCGCTGGATCGAGCAGAATTCGACCTTGACCCGCGACCAATCGCAACTCAACTCTTCGGTTATGTTCATCGCGACCTGGGTCATCGCGCCGTTGCCGATCTCCGGTGTCGGTACCCGCATGGTCACGGTGTCGTCTTTGGCAATTTCGATCCAGGCGGACAGTTCATCCCCTTGGGCGGCATCGGGACCCCAGGGCAGGGCTGCAGAGGCATTCGTTCCCGCGCCGGTGCCCGCCTTGGCCGATACGATCCCCAGCGCGAAGCCGCCCGTGGCGAGCGAGACCGATACGACGAATTGACGGCGATTGAAGTCGACTGGTCTCATGGGAAGCCCATCATAAGGGAGTGCGCGTCGATGTGAAGCCGCCCGCGCGCTAAGAGTGCTGGCTGTGCGGCATTCGCACCACGAGCCCTTCGAGCTCCTCCGTCACCCGGATCTGGCACGAAAGGCGGCTGTTGGGTTGCACATCGCACGCGATATCGAGCATCGAGCATTCGAGTTCCCCGCGTTCGCCGGTCTTCGCCAACCAGTGCTGATCGATATAGACATGGCAGGTCGCGCAGGCGCAGGCCCCGCCACACTCGGCGTCGATGCCCGGCACCTGGTTCCTCACCGCGCCCTCCATGACGGACATGCCCGATGCAACGTCAATCACGTGCTCGGTGCCGTTGAACTCCACGTACGTGATCTTGGGCATCAGCCAAAACTCCCATCCTGGTGGATGTGTTGTGCGAGCCATGGATGCCGGCTGCGCGCGGACCGCAAATTATAGGCAAATGCCGCCGGTGCGCAATCATGGCGCAGGGAAACGCATGTCTCTCGGGCCCGGCGTCGGGGCGCTTTCCGAAGGATCTCCCTTGCAATTCGCCGGTTCCCGATCTAGCGTCACTTGAAATTGAACCTGACGATTGCTGGGTGCGCCGGGGATGCGAGCGCAGCCTTGCGTATTTTGACCAAGGAGACCCCCTCGTGAGGCAGTGGTTCTGGATCTGCGTTCTCTCCATGGCGCTCGCGGAGCACGCCGCGGCGATCGGCTTCTCGAACTGGATGGGTCATGGCGGAAGTTCGGATGAGACCGATTACAGCCCGCTCGAGCGAATCAACGGCGAGAACGCCGGACGTTTGGGGCTCGCCTGGTATCTCGATCTGCCGGGCGAGCAGATGCTCGAGGCGACGCCGCTCGCGGTGGACGGTGTTCTGTATTTCACGGGAAGCTACGCGAAGGTGTATGCCGTGGATGCAGCAAGCGGGAAATTGCTGTGGACCTACGATCCGGAAATCTGGAAGCACGCGCCGCAGAAGCTGCGCTATGCGCTGCCGTGCAATCGCGGTGTGGCCTATGAGGGCGGTCGCATTTTCGTCGGCACGCTCGACGGCCGGCTGATCGCATTGAGTGCAAAGACGGGCACCCTGCTCTGGAGCGTGGAGACGACCGCGCCGGAGTCGCCGCAGACCATCACCGGTGCGCCGCGCGCGTTCGGCGGCAAGGTCGTCATCGGCAACGGTGGAGCGGACTTCGGCGCGCGGGGTTACCTCACCGCGTACGATGCGGCGACGGGACAGCAGCGCTGGCGGTTCTACACCGCGCCGGGTTCCCCGGAGGAGAACCGCGGTGATGCGGCGATGGAGAAGGCTGCCGCGACCTGGAACGGGGCGTTTTGGAAGACCGGCACCGGCGGTGGTCCCTGGGATAGCCTTACCTTCGACAAGGATCTCAACCGCATCTATGTCGGCACCGGCAATGCCTCCCCGTACGACGCCGAGGAACGCAGTCCGGGCGGCGGCGACAATCTCTACACCGCTTCGATTGTCGCGCTCGACGCCGACACCGGTAAATATCTCTGGCATTACCAGCTTAATCCGCGGGACTCGTGGGATTACGATTCCGCCGCGCAGATGAGTCTTGCGCAGCTGCTGATCGACGGCCGACGCAGAAAGGTTCTCTTGCAGGCGCCTAAGAATGGCTTTCTCTACGTGATAGACCGCACCGATGGCAAGGTGATCTCTGCCGGCAAGATCGGCAAAGTCACCTGGGCCGATCACATCGATGCCGCGGGCCGGCCCGTCGAGGCCGCGGACATCCGCTATCAGACGGGTCCCATCACCATTTGGCCTTCGCCGCTCGGCGCGCATAACTGGCAGTCGATGTCGTTCAGCCCGAAGACGGGCCTGGTGTACATCCCCTATATGCAGCTCGGCGTGCGTTACGCGAAGGCGCAAGGCTATGGCAAGGTCAAAGGCAAGGGCAAAGAAGTCTCGCTGGTGGGCATCAGCATGTCGTTGGTCGGGGAGGATCCGCTGGATCACAAGGGGGCGCTGCTCGCCTATGATCCCGTGCAGCAGAAAGTGCGATGGAGGGTGCAGCACCCCTATTTTTGGAATGGCGGCACGCTGGCGACCGCCGGCAACCTCGTATTCCAGGGCACTGCGGATGGCTATTTCAGCGCCTACGATGCCCTCACCGGTAAAGTCCTTTGGCGGTTCAACGCAGGACTCGGCATCATTTCCGCCCCGATCAGCTACGCCATCGGCGACACTCAATATGTGTCGGTGCTGGTGGGTTATGGAGGGTCGAACGCCGCCGGGGATCTGATGAACGCGGGCTGGAAGTTCGGCGCCCAGCCCCGGCGTCTGCTGACCTTCAAGTTGGACGGCAAGGCATCGTTGCCCGCGACCGCGCCACCCGACTTCACGCTGCATCCCGCCAAGGATTCATCCGCCGCGACCGATGCCGCCGATACCGGCGCGGGACAGCTCTTGTTCGCGGTGAATTGCGGTGCTTGTCACGGGCTCAACGCAATCTCGGCGGGTGCACCCGCGCCTGACCTTCGCGAATCGCCGGTCGCGCTCGACTCGGCGAGCTTCCGCAGCGTGGTGCACGGCGGCGCGCTGCTCGAGCATGGAATGCCGCGTTTTGACCGGCTCGACGCCGCCCAGTTGCAGCAAATCCAGGCCTACATCCGCTCGAGGGTCCGAGAGGCGCAGGGCGCGAATGCGGGCAATTGATTTCATAGTGGACGCATTACCGAGGAGATGCCCAGATGGATAAAAGGCTGCAAGAGCTTCTGGATCATCACGAGATCACGCAGACGCTCAAGGAGTATTGTCACGGCTGCGACCGAGGTGACGAAGGCCGGATGGCGAGCGTTTATCTCGAGGACAGCTTCGACGATCACGGGAGCGTCAAGGCGCCGGGAAGGGAATTTGCCAGGGTCATGATGGAGCGGATTCTGACGACGACCGACAGCCTGTACCACTTGCTCGGGCAGTCTCTGATTCGCGTGGTCGGCGACGAGGCCGGTGCGGAGACCTATTTCTTTGCGGTCTCGCGCAGCAAGCGCGAGGACGGTGTCGAGATGTGCAACCAGCTGGGCGGCCGTTTCGTCGATAAGCTGAAGCGGGAAGACGGGCGCTGGCTCATCAAGCATCGTGTGGTGATGCGGGATTGGGGCATCAGCCTGCGGGTAGACGATGACTGGACCCTCAAGACCGGTCTGCGCAGCGGTGAGCGTTCCGGCGACGATCCGTCCTTCGCCGCCCTCGGGATCGTACACGGCGGTTTTCGTGCGAGCGTAGAGTAGCCGGTACTGCAGAAAGGCAGCGCGGCTGGTTTAATCCACGGCCAGGAGAACGCGACTCCTGGTCATCAATCGAGGAAAAGGAACATGGCAAAGAAGTACAAGATGATCATCTTTACGAATGCGGTCGAGGGTCAGGACCAGGATTTCAACGACTGGTACCAGAACACCCATTTGAAGCAGATCGTCAGCATCAAATCGTTCAAGGCGGCACAGCGCTTTCGTCTCATCACCAGCATCGCTCCGGGAGGCCCGGAGCCTTCCAGATACATGGCGATTTACGATATCGAGACCGACGACATCGGTGCATCGCTCAAGGCGATGAATGACGTCGCCGCGGGCGGACAGATGCCGCTCCCCGCGTCGATGGGCAAGCACGTCGTCGGCGCGGTGTGGGAGGAATTCGGCGAGGTCGTGAAAGCCCTCTAGAACGGCTGCCGCGGTAGTTCGTCGTCGGCAGGAGTCAGTGTGGATCGGGAATTGGCGGGAAAGACCGCGGTCATCACCGGGGGCGCGAGCGGAATCGGCCGCGCGACCGTGGAGTTGTTCGTGCGCGAAGGAGCGAACGTGGTCATCGCCGACGTGGACGCGCCGCGCGGCGAGGAGCTGGCGTCGCGGCTCGGCGATGCCTGCATGTTCCAGCGGACGGACGTCTCCGACCCTGCGGATGTGCAGGCGCTGATCGACGCGGCCGTCGCTCGGTTCGGGGTGCGGCCGGCGAGGTGCGGCCGACGAGGCGCGGCCGGCGGGCGTCTGCGGTAGTATGAGGCGTCAAATCGATGGAGACGATCATGCCGAGCAAGTTCCGTCCGCTGTCTCCCCGGATCGGCGCGGAGACCACCGTCAGCCGCGAGGCGCTTCTCGAGCCCGCATTCATCCACGATACGTTGGAGTCGCTCGAAAAATACGGGGTGCTGGTCTTCCACCGCCTCGGCCTCAGCGATGAGGAGCAGGTCGCATTCACCTCTAAATTGGGCTCACCGCTGCCGCAAGGCGCGCCGAGCGCCGACGGCAAGCGCAGTCTTGTCTTCAAGATCACCCTGGATGAGGGACAGCAAGAGGCGGCCGAGTATCTCAAGTCGACCATCCACTGGCATATCGATGGAATCTTCGACGAGATTCCTCCCCCCAAAGCCACCATGCTGACGGGACGCAAGCTCGCGAGCTCGGGCGGCGCGACGGAATTCTGCAACACCTATGCGGCCTACGAGGATTTGCCGTCGCAGGAGCGCCGACGCATCGAATCCCTCCGGGTCATGCATAGTCTTGCTGCGGCAAACCGCGTCTGGAATCCCGGAGCATCCGCCGAGGAGACCGAGCGCTGGCGTCAGCGCCGCGCGCCCAAGGAGCATCCGCTCGTGTGGCAACATCACACGGGCCGCAAATCATTGGTGATCGGATTGACCGTCGATCACGTGCTCGGCATGTCGGCCGGCGAGAGCGAGGAGTTCCTTCGAACGCTGACCGCCCACACGACTCGGCCGGAGAACGTTTACCACCACGAGTGGGAAGTGGGCGATCTGGTCATCTGGGACAATTGCGGTACCATGCATCGAGCCACTCCGTACGATGCAAAATCCGGTCGCATGCTGCATCGAACCGTCCTCGAGGGGACGGAATCGATCGCCTGACTGCATCGCGGAGAGATGTATGACCGAGCTCGCGAGGGCAACGTGACCAGGGTACGGTTCATGACGCAGGAACAGGCCGCGCCGATCGCGGCACCGGCCGGCGGGCATGGCCATATTCAATCGCGGGCCTACTTCGACAAGCCAACCGATCCGCTTCATCTGCACATCGATCATCTGGCCGCGGGCGCCGTGCTGCCGCTTCGCCCGCTCGCGGCCGACACACTCATCTATGTATGGACCGGAGCGGTGACGGTGTGCGAGGTGCGTCTGGTCGAGCGCTCGAGCCTGATCCTCGAGCGAGGTGCCGCTGCCGAAATTCGCGCCGAGGAGGGTGGGGCGGCATTGCTTCTTTTCAGCGCGAAGGATCCGCGGCTCGGCTCGCGCAGCGGACCGCGCATTCGCCTGCTGCCGCGGGAGCGCGTGCCGTGCAACGAGAATCTCGGCGGCCAAGGACTCGCCGGCGGTGCGCTGCACGCGGATGCCAGCGATTCCTCCTCGCACCTTTGGCTGCACGAAAATGACTTCCATGTGGGCGGCATGCCCGTGGCCGTACACTCGCATTCCGAAGACGAGATCATCTTTGTCAGACAGGGCGAGCTTTGCACCGGCAACCGCCATTTCGGTCCGGGCGCCGCGTTGAGCATAGCGGCCAACACCAAATATGGATTCGGTGTCGGACCGGACGGACTGAGTTTCGTGAATTTTAGAGCCTCCGCGCCCACCTATCGGTCCCACGAGGGCCAACATTCGATGGACGAGGCGGCGTTCTGGACATCGGAGACCGGACGGCCGCAGTACATCGATATCCCCGCCGGCAGCGCCCGATGAATCCCGGCCCCATGGCGCAGACATTCGATGCGGATGAGCTGATCGATGCGGCCCGCGCAGCCACCGGGCTGCAGCGTTTCGACAGCGAGAGCTTCCGCGAAGGGCTGGCTGTTCTGCTGGCCGACGCGAATCGCGTGAATTATCCGGACATGGGCATCCAGCGGTTCCGCGGCGCGATCATCGGCGCGCTCTCCACCCGGTTGAAGACCACCGCCTATCTCGAGCAACGGCCGGAGCTGCTCGCACGCCCGATCGAGCGGCCGGTATTCGTGTTTGGTATTCCGCGTACGGGTACCACGCTGCTCAGCAATTTGCTCGCTGCCGATCCGTCGCGCCGTTCGCCGCTCACTTGGGAGATCGACGATCCGGTGCCGCCGCCCACCACCGCGACGCTGTACAGCGATCCGCGGGCGCTCGCACGCCTCCAGCAGGAGCGAGCGCTTCTGGCCGCGCGGCCCGAGATGGGAAAGTACTACCGCAATTCGGCGGTCTATCCGAATGAGTGCATGTTCTTCATCCATGCCGACTTCAAGGCGCTGATGTGGGAAGGGCGGGGCAAACTGCCGAACTACCGCGATTGGCTGTTCCAGCAGGCCGACCTCACCTCGACCTATCGCTATCACAAGCGGTTTCTCCAATTGCTGCAGGCGGACGCACCCGGCATCTGGAGCCTGAAGCAGCCTTCGCATGGACTTTGGCTCGAGACTCTTCTCGAGGTTTATCCCGATGCGCGTCTGATATGGGCACATCGTGACCCGATCGCGGCCACGGGCTCGTTCTGCAGCCTCATGCGCATGGGACACAGCGCTTTCGGTCTCAAGCCGGACCTCGCGTGGCTGGCCGAGAACTATCCGTGGCAGGCCGTGGAGCACGCAAATCGGATCATGAGCTCGCGCGACAAGCTCGGTCATGACCGCATCATCGATGTGCACTACGCCGATCTCATGCGCGACCCCATGCCGACGATGCGCACGCTCTACAAGTCGTTGGGAGATGAGTTCACGCCGGCGGCTGAAGGAGCAATGCGATCCTGGCTGGCGGATAACCCGCAGGGCAAGTTCGGCAAGCACGAATACGCGCTCGATCAGTTCGGGTTGACGCCCGACAAGGTGCGATCGATGTTCGAGCGGTATCTGTCGCGCTACGAGGTCGAGGCCGAAGGGTAGCTCATGCCGCTGGAGAATCACTATCAGAACGCGTATGTCACCCGGGATCTCGACGCCGCGCTCGAGATCTTTCGGGCGCAGTATGGTTTCGATCGATTCCGGCGGATGGAAGTGAGCTATGAGCTGACCACCCGCGCTGGGCGCGGGACCGCGAGCGTGAAGCTCGCGCTCGGGTGGATCGGGGAGCTGCAGTATGAGCTGATAGAGCCCGTATCGGGCCTCATCGACGTGTATCGCGAAGGGCTGAGCAACGCGCAGCCCATGCACTTTCACCACGTGTGCATGCGTGTAGCCGATTGGACGGAGTTCCGCGCCCGCATCGATCGGGAGAGGCGTCCGGTCGTGATGGAGGGCGGCACGCCCGGTCACCTCTTATGGCTCTACGTCGATGCGCGGGACACGCTGGGGCATTTCCTCGAATATTGCTGGATGACGCCCGAGCGTTGGACGATGATCCGGGGATTGTAGAGCGGCGGAACGGTGCGGCGGCGAACGGTACTACGGAACGAACCGGTCCCACGCGTAAGGCACGAGCACTTGAAACGGCGCCGCGAGGAGCGGCTCGATGGAGTGACGTTTCCATCGCCGCTCGAGCGCGGGGCGCAGCCGCCGTGCCGCATCCGCCGGATCGTCATCCAAAAATAAGTAGGCGATCTGTTGCCCGGCTGGCTGAGCGGTCGTGTACTTCGGGTCCGCCGGCAAGGAGCCGCCCCACCAGATTCCGGCCACACCGGGCACCTCGACCAGCTCGGACGGTGATTGCTCGCCTCGCTCGATGAGCACGAACACGCCCTTCGCGGGCCACCACGGCAACACGTCGGCGCCGGCCTTGATGCGGGGAGCGGCGACGCCGCCGCTCAGACGGTAGACCGCCCGCTCGACGGCGGGGAGCAGATAGGGCATGCGTCCCGCCTGCGTCAGGGCCGTCGCCAACTCGCCGAAAGCCGGCAGCCCCCCGACACCTTTGAAGAGGTAGGTCATCAAGTGATCGGTCGCCTCGTACCGCTCGTTCGCGATCACCCGCGCCGCGCGGCACGCGGGGGTGGAGACCAGCCTCAATGAAGCGCGCAGCGACTCGAGCCGGTGCTGTTCGGGCCGATGATCGAGCGAATGCCATTCCAGGTAGTCCGCGTCGCGGCCTTCGGGGTGCCGGGCCGACATCGATACGAACAAGGTCGTGATGTCGGTGCGCCCCGTGGCGAGGATCGCCGGCGCATCATCGGAAGGCGTGCCCACGAGGATTGACATCGACGGATCTTCGCACCCTAATGAGGCCGACCGCAATGAGCGGCCAGCGGCAACGGTCGCGGGGGAGGTTCGCGTGCTCGACGGCGAGAAGGTTCTCATTACGGGCGTCACCGGGAAAATCGCCTTTCCCATCGCGCGAGCGCTGGCCAAGCGCAACGAGGTCTGGGGCGCGGCTCGCTTCAGCCACCCGCAAGACCGGGACCGGCTCACGGCGGTCGGCGTGCGGCCGCTTCGGCTCGACATGGCGAGCGGCGATTTCTCCGCGCTGCCCGATGACTTTACTTATATTTTCCATGCGGCCGTGGATCCCGGCGCGGGAGACTGGCGCGACTGCGTGCGCACCAACGCGCATCACTCGGGCAAGCTCCTGCACCACTGCCGCACGGCGAAGGGATTCGTTTATTGCTCGACGGGATCGATCTATCGGTATCAGGGTCACCGCCCACTCACCGAGGCAGACGGTCCGGGCGTGCCCGATCGAGCCAACTACAGCTTCTCGAAAATCGCCGGCGAGGCCGTCTGCACCTGGGTTGCCGAGCAGTTCAAGGTTCCGCTCACCATCATCCGCATCTGCTCGACCTATGGTCCGTTGGGCGGCGCACCGGCGGATCGGCTGGAGCTGATCCTGCAGCGAAAGCCGATACCGCTGCATATCGACAAGCCGAACAATTTCAATCCGATCTACGAGGACGACTATGTCGACCTCGGCATCAGGGCCATGGAGGTGGCGGATGTGCCTGCGATCGTCGTCAATTGGGCCGGTAGCGAGACGGTCAGCGCGGAAGACTACTGCGCCTACATGGGAGAGCTCGTGGGAATGCCGCCGCTCTTCGAGTACACGGGCAAGGCTCACACGGCGCTCTGGCCGGACGTCACATACATGCACGAGATTCTGGGTCGCACCCGGATACAGTGGCGCGATGGCTTTCGCCGGATGATCGAGGCCCGGCATCCGGAGCTGGCGCTTCGAGGCGGCCACGCGCGGTGATGCTCGAGCCATCGCGCGGCTCGATTGGTCAGCGCGGTCGGGCGCCTTCCAGAAACAGCCGAACGCAAAAGCGGATGCGCTCCTCGATGGTCGATGGGTCGCTCACCTTGCCCCACACGATGGAGCGCAGCGGGCCGCCCACCACCATGCTGAGGAACGCGGTGGCGGCGATCTCCGGGTTGCTCACGCTCACCCCGCCGGTCGCCGTATGCCGGCGCAGCAGATCTGCCAGGAACTCGATGGTGGGCCGCGTGCCTTGATTGAATGCCTGCGAGAATATTTCCGGAAATCGATAGGACTCCGTGTTGATGATCCGCTGCAGGCGCAGGCCGGCAGGCGTGGTGGCATTGGCCATGCGGATGCGGGCCACCGCCATGAGGGTCGCCTCCAGATCATCGCTCTGCGCCTGGCGCAGCACTTCGACGGGAATGATCCACTGCTCGATCGCGCGCTGCACCGCCGCCTTGAAGAGCGCCGCTTTGTTTGGGTAACGCGCATACACCGACCGCTTCGCCATGCCGACACCGCCCGCGATCGCCGCTATCGTCGTCACCTCGAAGCCCTTCTTGAGGAACAGCTCCAGCGCGTAATCCAACAACTCCTCGTGGCGCAGCTGCGCCTGCTCACGCGTGGGCCGGCCCGCGCCCGGGCGCCGCTTCGCGGGGCGCCGCGCCTTGTTCGTCCGTCTCTGTCCGATCTTCGGTGCAAGAAGCGCTGCCGTGTCGCTCACCCCATTCTCCCGGCGTTGGCTCGATACCCTATAATGACATCGAGCGCGTGTACGAGGAATGCCCGATTCCGCAGGTCTCGCCGGCAACGGCGCCCGACGGGACGCAATTGCAGTCCGGTTGATCTTACGGTCAAAAAAGGCGGCGTCCATGGATTTTAGAGTCGATCCCGAGTTTCAGGAAAAGCTCGATTGGATGAGCGCGTTCATTCGCGAGGAAGTCGAGCCTCTCGATCTACTGTTCCCCAGCGCCGCCGACATGTACGACACGCGCAATACGCAGGCGCGCGCACTGCTGGCGCCATTGCGCGAGAAGGTGAAAGCCAAGGGATTGTGGGCTTGTCATCTCCCGCCCGAGCTCGGAGGCAAGGGATACGGACAGCTGAAGCTCGCTCTCATGAACGAGATCATCGGCCGCTGCTCGTGGGCGCCGACGGTGTTCGGCTGCGCGGCACCCGACACCGGCAACGCCGAGATACTGGCGCTCTACGGCACAGCCGCGCAGAAGAGCCGCTTTCTGCAGCCGCTGCTCGACGGCGAGATCGTCTCGTGCTTCTCCATGACCGAGCCGCAGGCCGGGGCGGACCCGAAGGAGTTCACCTGCAAGGCATGGCGAGAAGATGATGCCTGGGTCATCGAGGGCGAAAAATGGTACTCCTCGAATGCGCGTTTCGCGTCGTTTCTGATCGTCATGGCGGTCACCGATCCGGACAATGCGCCGCACGAGCGCATGTCGATGTTCATCGTGCCGGCGGAGACGCCGGGCATCGTCATCAAGCGCAACGTTGCGGGGATGAATGACGCCGAGGACGAGGGTACGCAAGCCTACATCCGATACGACCGGGTCCGCGTGCCGCTCGATGCGATGCTCGGCAAACCGGGCGAAGCGTTCAAAGTCGCGCAGGCGCGGCTCGGCGGGGGCCGCATTCATCACGCCATGCGCACGGTGGGTGTGTGCAATCGCGCGTTGGAGATGATGCTCGAGCGCGCCGTCTCGCGCCGTACGCAGGGCCGCCAGCTCGCCGATCACCAGTTCGTGAAGGGCATGATCGCCGAATCCGCCATCGAGCTCGAGCAATTCAGACTCCTGGTGCTGAAGACCGCCTGGATGATCGATAACGAGCCGCACGGCGCGGCGCGCACCCATATCGGCATGGCCAAGGTGGCGATGGCCAAGGTCTATCACGATATCGTCGAGCGCGCGGTCCATCTGCACGGCGCTCTCGGCACCTCGCGCGATACGCCGCTCGCCAAGATGTGGATGGGTGTTCCGATGCTCGCGGTCGCCGACGGGCCGACCGAGGTGCATCTGGTGCAGGTGGCGAATGCGTTGCTCAAGAAGGCACACCCGGTCCCCGGGTTGTTTCCGAGCGAGCACATTCCCACCAAGCGCGAGGCGGCGCTTGCACGCTTTGGCCGGCAGCAGAGGGCAGTCAAGCGATGAGCGTGCGAGCGGCGCACGCCGCCACCGATGCACGAATGGTGCGCACGCAGGCGGCATTGCGCCGAGCGCTGCTCGCGCTGCTCGAGCGCAAGCATTTCGACCAGATCACGGTGCGCGACATCGCCGCCGAGGCCGGCATCGGATACGCGACGTTCTTCCGGCATCATGAATCGAAATCGGAATTGCTCGACGAAGTGGCCAAGGAGCAAATCGCAACGCTCATGGCATTGGCGGTTCCGTTGCTGGCCGCGGCGGACACTCGCGGCTCCTGTCTGGCACTATGCAACTATGTGAGCGAGCATCGCGCGATCTGGTCGGCCCTGCTGACGGGCGGCGCGGCGGGTGCGATGCGCGAGGAGTTCATCCGCCAGGCGATGCAGCTCGGGGCGGTGCAGGTGCAGAGGAGCAACTGGCTGCCGGTCGATCTGGGAGCGATTTTCGGCGTCAGCGCGACCGTCGAGATCCTGGCGTGGTGGCTGCGGCAGCCGGAAGACTTCAGCGTGGAGCGGATCGCCGAAATCGTCGACCGATTGGTGGTCACTCCCTCGGTGGGCCGCACCAAAGTGCGCGTCGAGCCGAAGCGGCGGCATCGAGAGCGCCGTCGAAAAAGCTGAATCAATCGAACGCGGAGCGCCTTTACGCAAGGCCCTGAACGATGAAGGCCCGATACTCCGCGCCTTCCTTGCGGTGCGCAGCAGCGGCCTGATACGCGGGGCTGTGATACCACGCCCGGGCATCTTCGGCCGATGGGAATTCAAGCATGACCACGCCGTGCGGCGCCGCGCCCTCGAGCGGCTCCATTGCGCCATAGACCACCAGCGGCGTGAGTTTCGGGTCGCGAGGTATTTCTCGAGTCATGCGCTGATACAAGTCCATCTCGGACTGATTGCGAATCGCGCCTTCGCGGATGAAAAGTACATAAGCGGGCATCGGTTTACTCCTGAGATTACGGGCACCAGAATACTGCAATGTCCGATGCGTGACATCGGGTGATAAGATTGAGTCATCATCAGTGTATGACAGGCGCCGAAGCGCGTCGGAGGCGTATGACCAACAAGCAAACCCCGCAGGTGGCAATCATCACGGGCGCGAGCAGCGGGATCGGCTTTGCGACCGCCTTGAAACTCGCCGAGATGGGCATGGCGATCGTCGGCGTCGGACGCGACGAGGCGCGCCTCGCTCATTTGGCCACGACCATCGCCGACCCGAGCCGCGTGGCGACCTTGGCGGTCGATGTGACCGACGATCAGGCGCCGAAACGCATCGTGGATCTCGCGCTGTCCCGCTGGGGCCGGATCGATTTCCTCATCAACAATGCGGGCGTCGGACGTCCCAAGCCGTTGCACGAGACGGACGATCAGACGCTCGATTTTTTTCTCAACTTGATGTTGCGCGCGCCGTTTCGCCTGGCGCGGGAGGCCATTTCGCACATGAAGCCCGGCTCGGCGATCGTCAACGTGAGCTCGACGTTCGCGGTCGTCGGCGGGATGCGGGGCGGGGCGTATTCGGCGGCGAAGGCCGGATTGACCGGACTGACGTCGCACATCGCCTGCCAGTATGGTCCTTCGGGAATTCGCTGCAACGCCGTTGCACCGGGTGTGGTGCCGACGCCCATGACCGAGGGGCGCATGCAGGACGAAAAATTCCGCAGGATCAACGTCGAGATGACGCCGCACCATCGCATGGGAACCGCGGACGACATTGCGAGCACCATCGCATTCCTGTGCTCGCCGGGCGGCAGCTTCATCAACGGGCAAGTGATCGTCGTCGACGGCGGCTGGAGCTCCACCAAGTATCTGTCCGACTACGCACTGACCTCGGAGTGGACCGCACGCTGAGCCGCACTCACCAGCGCAGCGGCACGGATTTCGGCCCGACGACGCCGCCCGGCCAGTAGTCGATTTTCGCCCCTTCTTTGAGGCCGAAGTCCGGGATCCGGCGCAAGAACTCGGTGATCGAGATTTTCAGCTCCAGTCGAGCGAGGTGTGCCCCCATGCAGCTGTGCACGCCCCCCGCGAATGCCAGATTGGGCTTGCGTTTGCGCCGGAAATTCACGCTCCGGGGGCTTTCGAAGGCAGCCGGATCGTAGTTGGCTGAAGGCAAGATGGAGGTGATCTTGTCGCCCTTCTTGAACTTCACCCCGCGCATCTCGTAATCCTGCGTGAGCGTGCGTCCGGAGAAAGTCACGGAGAAGACGCGCAGCAACTCTTCGACCACCCCGCCGATGTTGTCGGGTTCCGCGATAATTTCGCGGCGCCGCTCGGGATTTTGTGCGAGCCACACGAACACGTTGTTGAGCGTCGCGAACACGGTGTCCAGGCCCGCGATGAAGAGAAAGAACGTGAAGCCGAAGACCTCCTGCGGCGTCAGCGGCCGGCCATCGGCGTTGCCGTGCACGATGGTGCTCAATACGCTGCCGTCGGCTCGCTGCTTCTTCTCTGCAATCGCCTCTTTGAGGTAGGCGACGGTCTCGCGCATGCTGCGTTCGGCGATCTGTCGATCCTGGGCATGCAGCAAACCCATGGCCCAACCAACGAACGTATCGCGCATGTCCTGGGGCAGGCCCATCAGGCCGAGAAAAACGGAAACGGGCAGGGGCCTGCCGAAGTCCGTGGTGTATTCGCACGCGCCCTGATCGATGAACCGGTCGATGAGCTGGTTCGCCAGCGTGCGGATGGACTCTTCCATCGCCGCCACCGCCCGCGGCGAGATCATCGGGTCGATCATCGCCCGATACTTGCGGTGATCCGGCGGATCGATCTCGAGCGGGATCATGTAGAAGTAGTCGTTGGGGTCGCGGGGAAAAGGCGTTGCCCCCGCCGTGGTAAAGAGCTCCGGATGTCTCAGCACGAAGAACACATCCTCATACTTGATCAGCATCCATGCGTTGCCCGCGTGCTGGCTGGTGCTGAAGAAGATCGGTGGATGAGTATCGTGCAGCCCCGCCATGAAGGCATGCGGGGCCGCCAGAAACTCCGGACCCTCGGTGAGACCGATGGGACGGACCAGCTCCGGGGGCACGTGGGACGGTATGGTCATGGGAGTTGCCCTGGCTCGAGTGTCGCGGCGCGCACATGATGCACCATGGCGGGCACCTCGGCGAGCGCCCGCAGCGCATCGTTCAAATGAGTGCAGCCGAGCGTACCCGGCAGCTCATCGAGCACCGTCTGGCGCAACTCCCCGAGCCTGCTGCCGAGGAGCCTCGAGATATTCCTCACGGCGCCCGGACATTCGGCGAACGGCAGTACCCGAGGAGTGGCGTCGAGGGACAGCAAGCGCAGCGTGTTGGGATCTGCCGTGGCGGTCAACGAATACTCGTGCAACGCGGCGCGGGTGCCGTCGGGCTTCAGCGCGCTGTCCTGAAAGGCGGCGTCGATCACGATCACCTCGTCCATCCGCACATCGATGCGCCGTGCCCGCCTCATTTGGGGGCCATTGTGCACCGTGAACGCATGCCAGCCGTCGGGATCGTCCGGATGACGCAGGTCCGGCGCCGGCGTGCCGTCGTCGGTCTCGTTCGATGAGCTGCGCCGCATCGAGGCTGCTCGAACCGGGGGCGAAGCCGGTACAGATGCACTTTCCATATCCAGGATGATCTTTTGCAGCTGAGGCAGGGCCATGCCGCTGCGCCGCGCATCCAGCCAGTTTTTCTCCCACTGCGACCAGGCCCACTGGGCGACCAGACTCGCGCCCGAGATATCGTCCAGGATAGATAAAGCGGCGTCGCGTTGCGCCGCTCTTCCGGCACGAACTCTTCGAGGGCGTGGCGCAGCTTTCCGCCCCCTCGTGCGCCGACCAGGCGCGACAAGCCGGCCCGTGCCGGCGTGGCCTCGATCGCAACGATCGTGCGGTCGGGCTTGAGCAACGCATCGAAGGCGTCTTCGGCACACACCACCGGCGCGCCGCCGGCTCGCGGAGTGACGATGTCGCGCGCGCGGCCGATCTGCCGCATGTCGCCGGCGCGCCCCTCGGGCCATGTGGTGTCGATGCTCGACGTGCGCCGCGCGGCGCCCGGATGACGCAATGGCGCAGTCCCCGCCGAGCGGCGCGGACGTAAGGGCAGTATGGTATTCGTCGCGCTCATTTAGGCGATGGCTTCCTCGCCGACCAGAGTCGTGCGATGCATCATGCGGCCGCTATCCGCCGGATAGGGCTCGACGCGATGCACGGAACCCGTGTCGTCCCAAATGACGAGGTCTCCCACCGACCACTCATGCCGGTACACGAATCGGGGTTGCGTCGCCCAAGCGAGCAGCTCGTCGAGCAATGCGCGGCCTGCCTCCATGCTCAGGCCGACGATGTGCGATGCACTCGATCCCAGCACCAGAGATTTGCGTCCCGAGCGGTGCGTCCACACGAGTGGATGGATCTCGTCGGCAAACCTCGCCCAGGCCGCGCGCATCTGCGGCGTCGGATTGGGAAAGACATCGCGCTGCGTCGCGATCATGGTGTGCACCACGCGCAGCTTCTGCAGCTCCTGCTTGCGCGACTCCGGCAGGTCATCGAACGCGGCATAGGTGTTGGCGAACTCCGTCTGTCCGCCCTCCGGCGATAATCGCCGCGCGCTCAGCATCGATGCCAACGTCGGCACGTCGTCGCTGAACCCATCGATGCGCCAGAGGATCGTGCCGCGCAAGTAGTCGGCCATCACATTCTCCTTGGTGTCGAGGGTCACCTTGAAGATGCCTTTCTCGCCCTGCTCGATCACACCGCCGAGCGTGCGTGCAAACGCAATCTGCTGCTCGTCGGTGAGATTGGCTCTGCGGAACACGAGGACACCCCGCTGCTCAAGGAGGGCGCGGATCTCTTTTGCATGGCTGCCGCCCATCAGGGTCTGCGCATCGGAGTCGACCTGCGTGGCAATGCGCGGAGTGAGGGGCTTGGCTTCGAAGGTCATGGGTGCTCCGATGGTATCACCCGGCTCGCGGGTGACTCTGCACGATCAAAGGGGTAGTGTTTCACAAAAGCCAATCGGAGTTGCCGGAAATGAGCGCGACGAATCTGGGTGAGCTGATCGATCGGGAGAACATCCGCGATTGCATTGCGCGAGTGAGCCGCGGCGAGGATCGCCGCGATGCTCGAGCTCCTCAGCCGATGCTACTGGCCCGACGCCGGTGTCGATCACGGCATATTTTTGGGGTCGTTCAAGGATTACCTGGCCTGGGTCGTGCCGGGTGCACCCACCATTCCGGTCACGTTGCACACCCTGGGTCAAAGTCTCATCGAGCTCCAAGCCGGTGCCGCGCTCGTGGAGACGCATGTGACGGCTTACCATCGGATCGATATGGGAGGGGAGGAGCGCGACATCGTGATCGGCGGGCGGTATCTGGACCGCATGGAAAGACGCGACCAGGAATGGCGTATTTCGCACCGCGTCATGCTCTATGACTGGCTGAAGGATTTCGGGCAGTCGGTCGATTGGTCGAAGGGGTTGCTCGGCATGCCGTTTCTTACGAGCCATTCATTGGGCAAGGCGAACGGCGATCACAGCGTGGCGCTGTTCCGGCGGCACGCTCCTTAGCCCGGTGGAATTTGCGGCTTGCGTCGGTTGATCAGCGGCCGCTGATAAGAGGGGTCGGCCTTGCTCCGGCACGGGGTGCCGTTCTGGTAAATGTCCGGTACATCGGCGAACGGGATCGGCAGCGTCGGGACCAAGCCGGACCACTCGATGGCGTTGGTGCGCAGCGCAATCTTCCAGTCCGCGTCGCGCCGCTCGAGCCGGTCGATGTAGCGTCCGCCGGCAATCCAGTTGGTCGCATCGCGATTGCGCCCGACGAAGAGGTAGTAGGTCTCGGTATGCGCCACGTCGCCGTCGATGTCGCAGCTGTGATTCATGAGGTTGTGATGCGTGCCCGACTGCCCTTGCTCGTGGAGCTTGGACGCCCATTCGTAGAGGGGCACCGGTCCGCCGACGAATGTTCCCGCCGCAATGACGGCATCGGGATGGAAGGCTGAAAGAAATACGTCCCGGTCGAATCGGTCCATTCCCCGGCTGAACCGTACGAGGCAATCGAGGATGTCCTGTCGATCGAGCAGCTCCGAGAGCCGCGCAAGCTGTGCCGGGGCGACAGGCTTGTTCATGCTAAACCGGCTGCCAGATGGGCGCGCCGCGCTGCTCGCGGAGCGAGGGCGGGCAGCTGCCGTCGGTGTCGGTGACGCCGTATTCCCGCGCGAGCTCGGCGGCGATGAACGTTCCGCCGGAGCGGCGCATGATGTTCGGGTCCTTGGCGAGCGAAGCGATCACGCGCCCGGGAAACTCGACGGAGGAGCCCATCAGCGGGTTCGTCACCACCTGCGACATCATCGCGGGGTTCTTGCTCAGGTTGCGATGAGCGCGTTCGGTGAAGGTGAGGCCGCACCACATCGAGAGCGAGGCAACGTGGTGAGGCTTGAGCTCCACCGCCATGTCGCGCGCCATCCGATCGACGGCCGACTTGCAGGTGCCGAATACCACGCCGTACGTGTAGGTCACGCCGACATAGCCCGAGATCGCCACGATGAGTCCGGACTTCTGCGGCACCAGGAATTTGGCGGCGTGCCATGCCGCAACGAAGTTCGAGCGCACACCCACGTCGACCATCTCCCAGTTCGAGAGAGGCTTCTCCCAGAAAGGCTGCGGCTCCGTCAGGTCCTCGGGCAAGGAGAAGGCATTGTTGACCAGCAGATCGAGCCGGCCTTGCTCGCGCCTCACCTGATCGAAGAGAGCCGCGACCTCGCCGTCGTTGCCATGGTCCACCCGGACCGCGATCCCTTTGCCGCCGCGGCGATCGACCTCGGCAGCGGTCTCCCCGACGGTACCAGGAAGCGGATACGAGCCGGGCGTGACGGTGCGCCCGGTGACGTAGACCGTCGCACCTTCATCCGCAAGAGCGAGGGCGATTCCCTTCCCGATGCCGCGACTCGCGCCCGTGACCACGGCCACCTTACCCGACAGTGCGCCCACGAAAACCTCCTCAGCGGTTTACATCGACGACGATGCGGCCGCGGATCTTTCCCGAAATGAGTTCCTGCGCAGCCTCCGGCACCTCGCCGAGACCGATGACCTTGCTGATGCGGTCGATGGCCGCCGTATCGAGATCCCGCGCGAGGCGATTCCAAGCCGGCTCACGCAGCTCCCGAGGCGCCATCACACTGTCGACACCGAGGAGCGACACGCCGCGCAGGATGAAAGGCGCGACGCTCGCCGGAAAGTCCATCCCTTGCGCGAGTCCGCAGGCGGCGACGAGGCCCCGGTAGCGCGTTTGTGCGCAGGCATTCGCGAGCGTGTGGCTGCCGACCGAGTCGACGACCCCCGCCCACCGCTCCTTTTGCAGCGGCTTGCCGGGCTGCGCGAGCTCGTTGCGGTCCACGACCTGGCTGGCACCGAGGGACTTGAGGTAATCGCCTTCGCTCAGCTTGCCGGTCGAGGCGACGACGTTGAAGCCGGCGCGGGCGAGCAGAGCGATCGCGACGCTCCCGACGCCGCCGGAGGCGCCGGTCACGAGCACCTCGCCGCGATCGGGCTTGAGACCATGCGTCACGAGCGTCTCGACGCACAGTGCGGCGGTGTAGCCCGCGGTGCCGATCGCCATGGCCTGCTGCGCGCTGAAACGCTCGGGTAGCCGCTGCAGCCACGCCGCGTTGACGCGGGCCTTCTGCGCAAGACCGCCCCAGTGCCCCTCGCCGACGCCCCAGCCGTTCAACAGCACGCGATCGCCCTCGCGCCAGTCATCGCTCGTACTTGCCTCGACGACGCCGGCGAAATCGATTCCCGGAATCATCGGGAACTTGCGCACGACCGGCGATTTCCCGGTGATCGCCAGGCCATCTTTGTAATTGATGGTGGAATAGGCGATGCGCACGGTGACGGCGCCCTCCGGCAACTGCGCTTCATCGACCTCGGCCAGCCGCACGGACTGCTTGCCATCCTGTTTGTCGATCAAGATCGCTTTGAACATATCGGTTCCTCGAAAATTGATAAGAGAACGAATTCCTCAGGCGCGCGCAAATTCAAGGATCTGCGGCGCGAGCAACGGCCATCGCGCAAACAAACCCTCGCCCGCCGCCTGCGCTTGCAAGCGTTCCAGCCACTCGCGATCTCCCCACGGCGGCTCGGCAATCTGGGCCCCCGGAATCAATGCCTGCACGGCCTCACTGGTCGAGCGGGGATGATGAAAATCCGACTCGCCGCTTCGCAGTACGAGCGCGGGCATTTTGAGTGCCTGCAATTGCGCCGCGGTGGTGCCGGGGACCGGCGAGTCCGCTTCCGGAACGAACGACTCCGCCCAGGTCTTCATCGTGCGGATGAATTCGCCTTGCTCCTCGCCGAGAAGTCTCGTGCGATTTCCCGGATTTCGCCTGAGCGGTTCCGCGAAACTGGGGAGCCCGGCGACGGCCGGCATTCCACCCATGGAGGCGGCTGCCAGCGGATCGTGGCAGTAGTGGTAGGCGAGGGCGGCAAGTCCGACCGCACCACCGCTGATCCACAGCAGAAAAAGCCGCTCGACCACACCGGGATTGCGTATGGCGGTGAGCATGGAGACGCGCGAGCCCGCCGAGCCGCCGATGAGCAGCGCCGGCGGCAGGTTCAGGGTACGCAACAACCCGGCGAGCGCATCGGCATTCAAGATGGATTCGCTCGGACCGCGAAACGACAGATCCGACTCGCCGCAGTTCGGGCGGTCCCAGATCAACACCCGCAGTCCGCCCTCCGAGAGCTTCGCCGCCAGCTCTCGCACACCCGGCGTGTCCTTGGAGAAGCGTCCGCCCGGGGTGATCACCGCGGTTCGCTTTCCCTCGCCGATCAGGTCGTACGCAATTCCGATTCCGCCGACATCCACCTTTGGCATGTGCTCTCGCTCTCGATTCCTGGAGACCGCCAAGGATACGCCAGAAGCGGCCCGATCGATAATCAACAACGGTGTTGATTTGACTTGACGGGTTTCATACAATCCACGCCCCAGACACGAGTAGCTCGCCACGCACGCACTTGTACGGCACGACACCGCCTCCGCCCGAGTCGCAACTCGCTCCCGAAGAGTTGATCGTGCGTCAGGGCGGGCGTATCCATCATTTGGAGTACCACCGCGGGGAGACCCTGCTCGAGACGATGCGCCGGGGAGGCCTATGGGCGCCGTCGAATTGCGAGCAGGGGGTTTGCGGCACATGCATGGTGAAGCGGCTGAGGGGGAAGGTGATGCTGCGGCAGAATCACGTTCTGAGCGATCAGGATCTCGGGGCCGGCTTCACGCTCGCCTGTCAGGGCGTGCCTTGCGACACCGTCTGCGAAATTGAAATCGATGGTTGAGCTATTCGACCTCTGCCAATGATGAAGCGGCCCTCCGGCAAATCTGCTAATGTTTTCAAAGCCTCCGTGACGACCATCGATATGACTACTCCTTCTGGTACGAGCGCGCGATCTGGACCGGTGACTCCGACGAAGCGCCCGCGCCGCAAGCGCGACCCCCAAAGTACGCGAGAGGCGATTCTCGAGGCCGCCCGGCAACAACTGTCTCAGGATGGCAAAGAAGGCGTGAGCGTCGCTCAGGTGGCGCAGCGTGCGGGCGTCAATCGCGGCACGGCCTACCAGCATTTTCAGACTCGCGAGCAGTTGATCGAAGCCACGGCGGCGTGGGTGAGCGACAAGCTCTACCGAACCGTTTTCGGAGATCCGGAGGTCGCGCGGGACCAGCCGGTGGAGTCTGTCGATATCGCCGGGATTACCGAGCACCTCGCCGAGTTCGCGATGGAAAACCCGGAAATCGGGCGCGTCTGGCTGTTCGAGCTGCTGAGCTCCCGAAGGCCGGCCAACGATCCGTTCTGGCAGCAATACGTGTCGAATTTCGAGCGCTTTGCCAAGACCAATCTCGCTCAACCGGGCATCGATGCCGAGGTGGTCTCGGTGCTGCTGCTCGCGGGGGCGTTTCTCTGGCCTGTCTGGGCGCGATCGCATGCGCGCAGCGCGAAGGAGCGCCAGCAGATGGCCAAGCGGTTCACTCGCGAGGTACTGCGGCTGTGTCTGCACGGAACGCTCAAGCCGGACAAATATGCGGACCTCGAGGAGCTGGTGAAGCAGGGCAACGGTCAGGCAAGGCCGCGTCTGACCTGAGGATGAGCCCGACGGTATTTACTCAAGAGGGTTTTTTATGCCACTGACGGGAAAAAACGCGGTCGTGACGGGCGGTGCATCGGGGATCGGGCTGGCGACTTGCCGGCGGCTGGCGCGCGACGGCGCGGGCGTCGCGGTCTGGGACATCGATTACGCCGGCGCGCAGCGCGCGGCGGCCGAGCTGGCGGCGGGGGGCGCGCGAGCGGTCGCATGCAGCGTCGATGTCTCCTCGCGCGCGCAGATCGACGCCGGAGTCGCGCGCGTCCACAGCGAGTTGGGCCCCGTGCAGATCCTCGTGAACAACGCCGGGATGACCTCGTTCAGACCGTTTCTGGAGGTGACCGAGGCGGAATGGGAGCGAATCATGTTCGTGAACTTGAAGAGCATGTTCCTGTGTACGCAGGCGGTACTGCCCGACATGCTCGCGGCAGGCTGGGGCCGCATCATCAACATCTCCTCCTCGAGTGCCCAGACGGGCAGCGCGCGCATGACGACCTATGCCTCCTCGAAGGGCGGGGTCATCGCATTCACCAAGTCGCTGGCGCTCGAGCTTGCCGCGGCGGGGGTCACCGTCAACAACATTCCGCCGGGATTCGTGGATACGCCGATGCTGCAGGCGAGCACGGCGAACATCGCGGGCGGGATCGCGGGTCAGGCCGCGAACTCGCCGATGAAAAGACCGGGACGCCCGGAAGATATCGCCAATGCGTGCGCATTCCTCGCCTCGGAAGAGGCGGGCTACATCACGGGTCACACCTTGAGCGTCAACGGCGGGCGCCACGCCGCGTGAGGGAGCGTCATGTCGCAAGCATCCCAGCGGGTTGTGATTACCGGTGCCGCCGGTGCGCTCGGCGCGGGCGTCGCGCGGGTGTTCATGGCGGCGGGTGCAAGCCTTGCGCTGATTGACCACGCCAAGCCCTCACAAGGCCTGCTGGAGGCCATCGGCAGCGCGCACGTGTTCCTCGACGGCGTCGATCTCACCGATCCGGCGCAAGCCCGGCGTGCGATGGACACGGCGGCCGCAAAGCTCGGCGGAATCGACGCGCTGATCAATATCGCCGGCGGCTTCCGTTGGGAGACGGTTGCCGACGGCAGCCTCGAGACGTGGGATTTTCTGTACGCCATCAATCTCAAGACGGCGGTATGCGCGTGTAAGGCGGTGCTGGCGCATTTCCCCGCGGCCGGCGGGCGCATCGTCAACGTCGGGGCAGCGGCGGCCGCCAAGGCGGGCACTGGAATGGGAGCCTACACCGCCTCCAAGGCGGGTGTCGCGAAGCTCACCGAGGCGCTCGCCGAAGAGTTGAAGGACAAGGGCATCAATGTGAACGCCGTGCTGCCGACCATTATCGATACGCCCGCCAATCGGGCGGATATGCCGAAGGCAGACTTCTCGCGGTGGGTCGATCCGCAGGCGCTGGCCGACGTGATCGTGTTCCTGTCATCCCACGCGGCGCGCGCCATCACCGGTGCATCGATTCAGGTCTCGGGCCGGGTCTAACCACTCGAGGTAGCCCTGAATGTCCCCAAGGAACGGGGATCGCGCTTCGATGCTCCGCCGCGTCACGCGAGGAAAGGGCTGTCCCGCCGCGCGCGCCCATGCCAAGAGTGACGAGCGCAACTGATCGGGATTCTCGCACCGGGCGGTGGCGAGACAACCCGCCACCACTTGGCTCATCGCAAGTCCCAGGCGCACGCTTCGCCGCGACGTCCAGGCGTCCCACGCCGCGAGCGCTGCGAATATGCCCGTGAGCGGATCGGCAATGGCATCGCCCACGAATCCCGCGCGGCCGCTCGCGCTCCTCAATGCGGCGCTCATTCCTCCGGCGACGGCACAGTCATCGCCGAAGCCCACCCATTCCGCCGGCTCGCCGGCGGCGCCGTGCCCCGTGATGCTGATCCACACCAACCCCGGTGTGGCGCGGACGATCGCGTCGGCATCGATGCCGAGCTGCGCCAGCGCTCGCGGCCTCGCCGCCTCGATGACGATGTCGGAGCGGGCGATGAGCGACAGCAACGCGTGCCGGTCGCCCGGGTCGGCGAGGTCGGCGGTCACGGCGGCCTTCCCCTGATTGAGCAGCGCGTAAAGACCATCGCCTGCGGCTCGCAAGGCATCGGGGCGCGAGCGGCTCTCGACCTTCACCACCTCGGCACCGGCCAGTGCGAGAAGGTGAGCCGCGAGAGGTCCGGCCCACAGCGCCGAGAGGTCGACCACCCGCGGCGCCGCCCGCACGCCGGCCGATGAGCGGCAGCTGCCGGCGAGCTGCGTTGCGAAGCGCGGCAGTGCATCGCTCGCGGGCGCCGGCTGACGCTCGTGCTCGGCCGCGATGGCCAATCCCATGGAACGCCCGCGTGCCACCAGCGCCCGCCCATCGGCGCGGGCAATGTACGCGGCGATTGAAGCATCGTCATTGAAGTCAAGCTCGCCGGTCTCGAGCAGCGCCGGCAGCATCTCGCGATCGGCCGGCCGCGCGAGATTGAGCGCGACGACATCGCCGATCGCGTCGAACAAATGACAGCCGCCGCCCGCCGATCGCCGGCCGGGTATTTTCAAGCCGGCCCGCATCGCCCTCTCGCCGAGGATCGTCGCGCCGTCGAGCGCTGCGATCGCTCTCGATGCACTCGCGCTCGCAAGCCGGCCCAACGCGCGGTCGGCGAGCGGGGCGAGCGGAATCGAATTGCAGGCGTCCATGAAGTCATGAGAGTCTACAATGCCGTCTCGAATCCGCTACAACCCGGGGCAAGAATGAAGATCGATTCATCGTTGGCTGCAGTCGTGACCGGTGGGGCATCGGGCCTCGGTTTGGCCACGGTGAAGGCGCTGCGCGCCGCGGGCGCGGCCGTCGCCATTTTCGATCGTAACGAGGCGACGGGTGCCGCGGCCGCCGCCGACACCGGCGCGACGTTCTGCGCGTGCGATGTCCTGTCCGATGAGAGCGTGGATGCGGCCTTCGCCAAGGCCCGGGCCGCGCAAGGACAGGAGAGGGCGCTCGTGTGCTGCGCGGGGGGCGGCAACGCGATACTCACGGCCCGCCGCGACAAGAAGACCGGAGAGATCAGCGTTTTTCCCTCGGATCAGTTCGAATGGGTTCTGCGCCTCAACACGGTCGGTACATTCCGCTGCATCACGCGCGCGGCGGCGGGGATGATGAGGCTCGAGCCGATCGATGGCGAGCGCGGCGTTATGGTCAATACCGCCTCGGCGGCGGCGACCGATGGTCAGATCGGTCAGGCCGCTTACGCGGCGGCCAAGGCGGCCATCGTCGGCATGACGTTGCCCATCGCCCGCGACTTGTCGCGCGAGGGGATACGCATCGTCACGATCCAGCCGGGCATCTTCGCGACACCCGCCATGACAGGGGCGACCCCGCAAATGCTGGAGTCGTTGAGCGCCATGGTGCCGTTTCCGAAGCGGCTGGGCCATCCCGAGGAGTACGCAAGCCTCGCCCTCGAGATGATCCGCAACGGCTATTTGAATGGCGAGACCGTGCGTTTGGACGGCGCCATTCGCATGCAGCCCCGCTGAGCGGGCCGGGCGCGAGACCTGAGCACTGGCGCACAACCGCGCGGGGCGCGCTTGACAGGCCCCCGCGTAAAATACTAACGTTGCTTAGACACATACTAACGTTGCTTAGTAATTAACGGCGTCCGCTTGCCTTCGGCGGCCCCATTAGGAGAGAGGATCGTGAGGACATCTTGGCTTGTTGCTGTGACCTGTGTTTTGGCGACGTTTGCGGCGAACGCACAGAACGCATCCGGCGGCGCCGCGGTCGCGGAGAAGGGCAAGATGCTCGTAACCTCGAACGGCACCCGGCTCGGCAACGTCTATCGCGTCGGCCCGGACGGCTCGGCGCAAATCATCATCGACGGCAAGATGGTGAGCGTTCCGGCCTCGACCCTGTCGAATGTCGGCGGCAGGCTCACGACCTCGTTGAGCAAGAGCGAAGTCCTCGCCCTTCCGTAGCGCGGCGCAGGGCCTACTTGTCGGCGGCCCGCACGGTCTTGGCCGCCGATAAATTGCGGGCGATGGCCTCCAGCAGCTCGTCGAGCTTGTTCAGGTCCTCGTTGTCGAAGCCGGCGAAAATTTCGGCCTCGTGAACCTTTGCGACCTCATCGAGCTTGTCGAGCACCGGTTGCGCACCTGCCGCCAGATACACCCGGTAGGCGCGGCGGTCGCTCGGATTCTCGGAGCGCTTCAAGTATCCCTCTTCGCAGAGCCGATCGATCAGGCGCCCGGCGGTGATCTCGCTCACCTCGAGGGCCTGCGCGATGATGCGCTGAGTCGCACCGGGATTGCCCGCGACCGCCGTGATGAGAGTCCACTTCGCGCGCGTGAGGCCCCGCAGCTTCGTACTCTGATCGAAATTCAAACGCAATTGACGCGCAATGACCGACAGCTTGAGTCCGATGGACCGTCTCTTGTTCTTCGCAGTACCGAATATCGATTCCATTGATTAACCGATGCGATGGCCGCGACATGCGGCGTTTCTTGATTTCATACCCGTTCGATGATGACCGCGGGCGCCATTCCGCCGGCGGCGCACATCGTGATCAGCGCGCGCTTCAAATCGCGACGCTCGAGCTCATCGAGGACCGTGCCTATCAGCACCGCACCCGTGGCTCCGATGGGATGGCCGAGCGCGATGGCACCGCCATTCACATTGATCTTCCCGCGATCGAGCCGCAGATCGCGGACGAATTTCTCGACCACGACGGCGAACGCCTCGTTGACCTCCCAGAGGTCGATGTCGTCCGCGCTCAACCCGGCCTTGGCCAGCACTTTGCGGGCGGCCGGCACGGGAGCATTCAGCATGAGCGTCGGGTCATCGCCGATATTGGCGGTCGCCACGACGCGGGCCCGAGGCTTGAAGCCGTGCTTGCGTGCGTAGTCCTTCGACATCAGCAATAACGCGGCAGCGCCGTCGACGATGCCCGACGAGCTGCCGGCATGATGGACGTGCTCGATCTTGAGGTCTGGATAGCGCCTATTGATGAGTTGGCGGAAGGTGACGCCGCTGCCGTCGGGCGAGTAGTCCGCGACTTGCGCGAAGCTCGGTTTCAGGCCGGCCAGATCCTGGGCGGTGGTCTGCGGCCGCGGATACTCGTCCTTGGCCAAGGCGACGGTCCCGTCCTCGTTCAATACCGGAACAATCGATTTCTCGAACCGTCCCTCTTTGATCGCCCTGCCGGCCCGCTGCTGGCTCTCCAGCGACAAGGCGTCGAGCGCCTCGCGGCCGATGTGCTCCATGGATGCGATGGCGTCGGCGCAAAGCCCCTGATGCGACTGCGGATGCCGTTGCTGGAGGCGCTTGTTGCCGGAGCCGATCCCCAGCGATTTCAGTCCGGCGGCCGCTTCCTCCTGCCCGCTGCTCGTGATGTACGACATCATCTCCGTTCCGCCGGCGATGACCAGATCCTCCATGCCGGACCTGATCTGTGCCGCCGCCATGCTGACCGCGGTCAGGCCGCTGCCGCAAAAGCGGTCGAGCGTCACGCCGCTCGTCCTGATGTCGAATCCCGCATCGAGCGCGGCCATGCGGGCCATGTCGCCGCCTTGCTTGCCCTTCTGCGCGCTCGTACCCCAGATGACGTCGTCCACCTCCGCGGTGTCGATGTCGTTGCGCGTCTTCAGGGCCTGAAGCACCGTCGCTGCCAGATGCTGCGGGTGCAAGTGCGCGAGGGCGCCTTTGCCGACCTTGCCGATTCCGCGCGGAGTGCGCACCGCATCGATGATGTACGCTTCGGACATGTTGAGTTCTCTCGGCATGAGCCTCCGCAGCGCGAGCGATCCGCTCCGCGCGTCAGTGGGCTCGGTGGTTCGATCAGGCGGTCTTGCGATGCCGGTTGTACATTTCCAGCACATCGCCCGAGGTGATCGGCCGCGGCTTCTCTCCCGGCAGGAGGGGCGCCGCGCCGCCATAGGAGCGCATGGTGAGATCCACACCGGCCGCCTTGGCTCTCAAGCTGCCCACGGTGAGCTGCTCGCGCTTGAAGTGCTTGAACGGATCGAAGCGGAAGAACCGCATGGCATTGCGATGCGTGACTTTGTCGATCTGCGGCTCGCTCAGATGCTTCAGGCTCTGCCATAGCGTTTCGGGCGCTTTCGGCCAGAGCGAGTCCGAGTGCGGGTAGTCGCATTCATAGGCGACCATGTCCTCGCCGACGGCCTTCAAGTTCTGCAAGCCGAACGCATCATCGATGAAGCAAGTCAGGAAGTGCCTGCGGAACACCTCGCTCGGCTTGGTGCCCTCGAACCGGGAATGCGTCCAAGCCTTGTGCCGCTCATGGCTGAAGTCGGCGCGCTCGAGGAAATACGGAATCCAGCCGATGCCGCCCTCCGAGAGCGCGATCTTCATTGCCGGATATCGCTCGAGCGCCTCGAGATTCAGCCAATCGGCCGCACCGACCACGATGGAGATGGGCATCGTCGAGATCCATGCCTCGATCGGCGTCTCCATCGAGGCATGCGGCGCGGGGTTGCCGGCGCCGATGTGCAGACAGATGGCGATGTCATGGTCGACGATGGCCTTCCACAAAGGCTCCCAGTAGGCGTTGTGGATGCTCGGCAGCTTCTGCACCGTGGGATTCTCGTTGAGCGACACGGCCGTGCAGCCCTTGGCCGCGACGCGCTTGACTTCTTCCACCATGGCCTTCGGGTCCCATGTCGGAAGCAGTGCGCACGGAATGAAACGGCCCGGATGAGATCCGCACCATTCATCGATGTGCCAGTCGTTGTAGGCGCGCAGGTGCACGAGCGCTTGGGCTTTGTCCGGGACCCTGTGAAAGACTCCGCCATCGAAGCCCACGCAGCTGGCGAAGTTCAAAGAAGCGGCGATGCCATTCACGTTCATGTCGTCGACGCGCGCGTCCACTTGATAAACGCCCTTGCGCAGCTGACTGAGCGAGGTCGGCTCCATGCCGTATTCTTCCGGAACGCGCCCGACGACGGCGTTGAGGCCGACCTGTGGCATTTTCATCCCCTGGTATTCCCAGTAGTTCGTGCCGGTCTCGGTGGTTCTCAGCTTCGGCGCGGTGGCGAGCGCATTTCCCGACAAGTGCTTGTCGAACATGTCCGGCGGCTCGCTCACATGGTCATCGACGCTGATCACCAACATATCATTCATGTTCATGGTGCCCTCCTTCCGGCAAAGACGCGTGACTGAAAAGATTCGGGATCTGCGGCAACCGCCGCCGAGTGTCGCTCGAGCGGCTGCGCCGTACCGCGGCTGAAATCTCGTATCACCCCGGTATGCTCGACTTGATTCGCCCGGTGCGGCTGAAACGTATAGCAGCGGCTGCGGCTCGTCATCCGGCCGCCCCACGACGCCCAGCCGGCGGGCAGCGTGCGCCCGTGTGCAATCATGGCGCCCCAGCGCAGAAGTCTCGCGGCCTCCGCGGATACAGGATCCAGAGACTTGATCCAGTCGCGCATGTTGTCGAGCTCAATGCCAGCCAGCGGTGCGGGTTCGACGATCCGACCTTTCACGATGATCCAGCTTAGCACTGTGGCGCCGTCGCGGCGCAGTTCCGCCCGCGACCCGCCGTCGATGGGATCCGAAACCAGAATGTCGAACATAAGCCGCTGCCGGTCGAAGGCGTGGGCGGCGGCCAGCACCGCGAGATCGTGCAGATGCGTGCAATTGGCGCGCTTATCGCCGCGCGATGCGAATTCCTGCAACGGAACGCCGCAGAAGGTCTGGGTGAGTACCGCGACCGCACCGGGGCAGCTGCTCCACGGCGCGCGCTCCATGAACGGCTCGACGGCGGTCGCGGTGCGCCCGTCGTGATGGACGGTGACCGCCATGTGGTGAAAATCATCTTCGAGCTCGCTCAGCACGCGGTCCGGGAACGGTGTGATCCGCAGGCGTCTTCTGAAGCCCGGCAGCGCGTCGATGCGATCAGGCGCCACTCGATCAATCCCGGGCGAGCAGCAGCGCGGTTGCGAGCGGACCGCCGCCCGATGCCGCGACGGCGATCCGGGGGTCACCGCCGATCTGGCGCTGACCACCCTTGCCGCGCAGCTGCACCACGGCTTCGTGCGCGAATCCAAAGCCGTGCAGACGGCCTGCCCCGATCTGGCCGCCGAAAGTATTGAGGGGCAGCTCGCCGTTGAGCGCGATACGTGTGCCTCCCTCGACGAAGCGGCCGCCTTCGCCGCGCGCGCAAAAACCAAGGCCCTCGAGCCAGGCAATTGCCTGAAAGCTGAACCCGTCGTAGAGCTGCGCCGTATCGACATCGGACGGCTTGTAATCGGTGCTCGTCCATAGATCGGCGCCCGTGGGGTAGCACGCCATCCACTCGGCCTGGTCCCAGCTATGGCGCTCGACCGTGCCGGCCATCGCGGCGATGCGGATCGGGGTGCACGCGACTTCATCGATCGCCTCGGCCGCCGATACGATCAAAACCGTCGAGGCGTCGGTGTAGCGATCGCAATCGTACAGACACAACGGGGTCGAGATCATCCGCGCGGAGAGGTATTGGTCCAGGGTCAGCGGCTCGCGCACGAGCGCGCGCGGATTGAGCAGCGCGTTCGCGCGATCGGTGAGCGCTATTTGCGCGAGCTGCTCGCGGGTGAGTCCGAAGCGCTTCACGTGGCGCATCGCGTATTGAGCGGTCCAGTTGGCGGCCGAGAAGGCATTGAAGGGCGTGAGCCATTGCGAATAGCCGTCCACCCGGTCGCGCTGCAGCGGCGGATACTCCTCCGGCCGCGACATCGCGGCGGCCTCGTAGACGGTCCGAAAGCAGATCACGTGGCGCGCCTGCCCCGTACGCACCGCCATCGCGGCGGCGGCCACAGCGCCCAACTGCGAGCTGATCTCCAGGGCGCCAAGCTGCCAGCGGGCGCGGATTCCGAGCGCATCGATGAGCTCGTCCGCTCCGATGGGTGAGAACCCCAGGTAGGCGGCCGATCGTCCGGGATAGGTCGAGACGCCGTCGATCTGGCCGATCTGCAGACCCGCCTCCGCGAGCGCCTCGCGAATCGCGTCGAGCGTCAGCAATAGCGGCGGGCGCCGCAGACGCACCCCGATTTCGGACTGCCCAATGCCGGTGATGTAGGCGTCCTTCGCGGGCATCACGGAATCTTCTCGAACAGCGGCAGGTAAACGTCGTCGTGCTGCTCGAACTTCACCCGCACGCGGTCGCCGATCTCGACCGACTCGACGGCGCAACCGACGATATTGGTGGTGAGATAGACGCCCGGTGCGCCGTCGATGGCGACGCGCGCGATGACGTACGGCACCTCGAGGCCCGGGCGCCATGACTGATGGTTGACGGTAAAGGTGTCGATGACCCCGGTGCCTGCGACGGCTTCCGGCGCCACCTGCTCCGAGAGGCAATGGCGGCACACGGGCCGAGGAGGGTGAATGAAGGCGGCGCAGTCCTGACAGCGCAGGAAGCACAGCGCTCCGCGGGCGCCCGAGGTCCAGAAAAAGCGGTTCTCGCTGTCCAGCCGCGGCAGAACACGCGGCGCACTCATCAGGCGTCCCACACCAGGGTGAGCGAGTCGATGCCGATCACGGGGCCCCCGTGAAACTTGGGCGGATGGTCGGGATCGAGCCGGAACTCCGGCAGCCGCGAGAGCAGCTGCTCGTAAAGCGTCTGCAACTCGATGCGCGCGAGATGCGAGCCGAGACAGCGATGCGGTCCCGCATTGAATGCGATGTGCGGCTTCTCGCGCTCGATATCGAGCCGGTCCGCATCGGGAAACTCTTTCGGGTCGAGATCCGCGGCCGGCAGGAACAGCATCACGCGCTCGCCTTGCTTCATGTCAAGCCCCTCGAACACCATATCCTTGCCCACGATCCGGACCGGCACCGTGAAGGTGTAGCGGCGAAGCAGCTCTTCGGTCGCGACGGGTATGCGGCGCGGATCGGCGCGCAACTCGCGTTGCAGTGCGGGATCCTGTGCCAGATGGCGCACTCCGAACCCCATGCCGTTCATCACCGTATCGAGCCCGGCGATGAACAGCAGCACGGCGTAGTTCTCCATATCGTCCATCGTCATGGGTTTGCCGTCGATCTCGGAGCTCCAAAGCACGCTGAGCAGGTCGTCGCGCGGATGGTCGCGGCGCTCGAGGATGGTATCGCGCATGCTGGCCGTGACCTTGATCAGGTTCATCATGCTCTTCTTCGCATCCGGCTCGGCGCTTTGCAGCTGATCTCTGACGATGGCACGGTATTCCGCCTGCCGCTCGAGCGGCAGGCCCATGAGCTTCAAGAAAACCTGCACCGGCAGCGGTTCCGCGATGTCCACCATGAAGTCGCAACGCCCCCGGCCGACGACGTTGTCGATCAGCTCGTTGGCAAGCGTGCGGATGCTGTCCTTGAGGGCGAGCATGGTCTTTGGTGAAAACGCCTTCTGCAGAGGTGCCCGGTACTTGGTATGGGCGGGCGGATCGAGGTTGATGGGCACGGCGAGCGGAATGCGGGGCGTCCCGGGCGGGAGCTGCGCGACGAAGGCCTTCATTTGCCCTTCGGTGACAAACTGGCTGGAAAAGGACTCCGGGTCCCGCGACGCCTTGAAATTCGCCTCGTGGCTTAAAAGCATCCAGTGACCGCCGTTGCGCGGCGTCCAGAACACGGGCGGCGCGCTGCGGACGAGCTCGAGAACGCGCTTGTGCGGATCGGCCAGGTAGGCCGGATCTCGAAAGAGATCGAAGTCATATATCACCGAACCTCGGATATGCTCCGGCGTCGGGACTGCCGCGCTGAGGGGAGCGCCGTCACTCATCGAAAGCTCCTTCAATGTCCGAGAGATTATGTTGTTTCACTGCGACATACTTTACTTTGCATGCCCGTCTGACAAATACTAAGCAACCACAGTGTAGTACACACGTGATGTTTCTGTCTCGGGCTGGCTGCCCGCAAGGGTCGCGGGGAAATGATGACGGAGCACATGACATATAAAGATAAGCGCGTCGTGGTGAGCGGCTGTTTCTCCGGCATGGGCGAAGCCACCGCGAAGCTGCTGCTCGAGCTCGGAGCCGAAGTGCACGGCCTCGACTACAAGCCGAGCACGCTGAAGCTGGCTTCGTTCACGCAGACCGATTTGCGCGATTCGAAATCGATCGATGCCGCCGCCGCCAAAATCGGCGGCAAGGTCGATGCGCTCTTCAACTGTGCGGGCCTCGCGCAGACTTCCCCGCCGCTCGATGTCATGAAGGTCAACTACATCGGTGCGCGGCACCTGACCGAGGCCTTGCTGCCCGCCATGTCGGCGGGGAGTGCCATCGCCAGCATCTCCTCGACGGCCGGGCTTGGATGGAGCCGCCGGCTCCCCGCGGTGATGGAACTGATCAAGAACGAGCGCTTCGAACAGGCCGCCGACTGGTGCGAGCGCAACGCGGCGGACACGGTGCGCGAAGGCTATTCGTTTTCCAAAGAGGTCATCGTCGTTTGGACGATGATGTTTGCGACGCGCACCATCAAGCGCGGCATCCGCATGAATTGCACGATGCCCGGTCCTACGCAGACTCCGATGATGGCTCAGTTCGAGTCGGCCACGAAGGCTTCGGTGATCGAGGCGGCGACGCAGCCGATCAATCGGCGCTCGACTCCGGAGGAGCAGGCGGGGCCGCTCGTGTTCCTCAACAGTGACGCGGCGAGCTACGTCAATGGCGTGGCACTCGCCGTCGATGGCGGATTTTTAGGTGGTATCGCCACGGGTCAGATCGATCCGAGGTCGCTGATGGGAGCTTAAGGCTCAGAATTTCGACGGCTGGAATTCTCTCATTTGGGGGTTGGATGAAACATCAAGAACTGGGGTGGCGCCGCGGCGGCACAAATCATAATTCAGAGGGGAGAGGCTCAATGAGTGCCAAGCTTTATGGAATTTCGATTGCGGCGATGCTCGCACTTGCACTATCGCAATTCGCAAGCGGGCAGACGCCGACGACTACGCAAACGGCCTCGGCAGGAGACTTGTCCGAGATCATCGTGACCGCCCGCCGCGTCGAGGAGCGGATGCAGGACGTGCCGATCTCGATCCAAGTCTTCAATCAGGGCCAATTGGACCGGCACGACATCACCAATGCGGTCGATCTCGCCCAGTACACGCCGTCGCTGTCGGCCAACCCGAACTTCGGCAATGACGAAACGACCTTCGCCATCCGGGGCTTCAATCAGGACGGCGGCTCGCCCCCCTCGGTGGGAGTCTACTTCGCCGACGTGGTCGCGCCGCGCGGCAACGGCAACGGCATCCCGATCGGCGATGGCACGAATCACGGCGATTTCTTCGATCTCGCCAACGTCCAGGTCCTCAAAGGGCCTCAGGGAACCCTCTTCGGGCTCAATACCACCGGCGGCGATATTTTATTTGTGCCGCAAAAGCCGACCGGCGAGTTCGGCGGTTACGGCGAGCTCTCCTACGGCAACTACGCCATGCACCGCGAGCAGGGAGTGCTGAATCTGCCGATCAGCGATACGGTTCGCTTCCGGCTCGCCGTAGACCAGATGTACCGCTCCGGCTATCTGAACAACGATAGCGGCATCGGGCCTGCGCGGCTGGAGGACACGAATTACACCGCCGCGCGCGCGAGCCTCGTGGTCGACCTCACGCCGAACCTCGAGAATTACAGCATCGCGTCGTTCAGCCGATCGGACGCCTCGGGCGGTGTTCAAAAAATGATCACCTGCGATCCTACCAGCGGCACGGGCGCCGCCTTTGCGTGCCCACAGCTCGCCAGAGCACAGGGCCAGGGCTTCTTTACGGTGCAGCAAGACCTGCCGTCACCGGAAACCTTGACTTACAACTATCAACTGATCAACACCACGACCTGGCATGCGAGCGATACCTCCACGCTCAAGAACATTGCGAGCTACTCGCAGCTTATGCAGCGAGTGAACAACGCGTTGTTCGGTACGAATTTTTCGCTGGGCCCCACGCTTCCTCCGATCGTGTTCTCGACGATTCAATCGGCGCCCGGAACATGGACATCCGCCGAATTCACCTTTACCGATGAGGTGCAGGCGCAAGGTACGGTTTTGAATGATCGCCTGACCTATCAGGGCGGCCTTTATGTGGAGGGCAGCGATCCGATCAGTGCCGGCGGCAACCAGAGCCCGGTGTTCGCCTCCTGCGTCAACGCGCAGGCTTTGAACTGCACCGACCCCGTCGGCATCGCCACCAGCGAGATTTATGGATTTCCGATCCATGTCGGTTCGGTGAACTACACGGTCGGCGATGTCTGGTATCGCGACTACGGCATTTACGAGCAATCGACCTATACGATCACTGATCAGCTGAAAGCGACCGGCGGCGCCCGCTTCACCTACGACACCTCGAAAAATACCAGCCAGCGAATCACCTACCAGTTTCCGGTGGAGCCGCCCTTTACCCAAGGCCCGAACAGCTTCTGCACGGATCTGACCAGCACGCCGAACAATTGCTTTCAAACCACCGAGGAAACCTCGCACGCACCGACCTGGATGGCCGATCTCGAGTACAAGCCGATCGAGGATGTGATGGTGTATGGCAAGTATTCGCGCGGCTACCGGGCTGGCGGTGTTTATGGCAACGCGCCATCGAACTACCGCACGTTCCAGCCGGAAAAGCTCGACTCCTTCGAGACCGGCATCAAGACGAGCTACAGCGGCGCGGTGCGCGCCACCTTCAACGCGACCGCGTTCTACAACAACTTCCGCAACCAGCAGCTGCAGGCCTCGTTCGACGCGGCGCCCGGTGCCGCGGTTTCCCCGACGACCGGCATCGTCAATGCCGGAAAATCGAAAATCTGGGGCGCCGAGCTCGAAGCGAGTCTGTCGCCGGTCACCGGCCTCACCTTCAACGCGGTCTACACGTACCTCAGGACCGAGATCACCGCCATCACACCGGTCGTGTCCACGGACCCCAATTACATCGTCGGCCAGAATATTGAAGTGGGCGCGCCGCTGGAACTGGCGCCGGAGAACAAGGTGGTGGTGTCGGTCGACTACACGCTGCCGCTGCCTCAGTCGATCGGCAAGGTCTCCGTCGGCGTGACGGGTACCCATATCGACAAGCAGCTTGCCAACTACACCTATATCGGAGATCCCGCCAATATCACCGAGGAAGGGGGCAACTACAGCTGGCTGGCGGCACAAAATCTGCTCGATGCGAATGCCTCCTGGAACTCGATCATGGGATCCAGGTTTGACCTCTCGTTTTTCGGAACGAACCTGAACAACCTGCATTACTATGCATACATCCCCGGCCTCGGCACGCCGGCGGTGGGGTTTGAAACGGCCGTGCTGGGTGAGCCGCGCATGCTCGGTGTGCGAGTTCGCTATCGCTTTGGCGGGCGGTAAACTGAGGACGGCGCCGCGCCGGGCGATTGCGCCGAGGGTGCGCGTTTATGAATCTGGATCTGTCCGAAGATCAGGAAATGATGCGCGAGACCTTCGCGCGCTTCTTGAACGAGCACAGCAGCCCGTCGCGGGTGCGCGCCGCGCTGCCCGGCGGATTCGATCCGGCGCTCTGGGCGGGGTTGGCGGAGCTCGGCGCGTTCTCCCTGCGCGTACCGGCGGGCCGCGGCGGTTTGGGTCTTTCGCTCCTGGACGCGGCGGTTCTCATGGAAGAGGCGGGTCGCACCCTGGTCTCGGGTCCGCTCGCCGAAACGCTGGTCGTTGCGCGGTTGTTGGCGATGCTGGGCGATGGCGCGGACGGCGCGCTGCTCGATCGGGTGGTTGCGGGTAAGGCGGTCGTCGGGATCGCCGTTGCGGACGTCGCCCGCGAGCCCGTTCAATGGGTCGCCGGAGGCGCAGTGGCCGAGGCCGTGATCGCGCGCAAGGCCGATCAGATCGTGCTGGTCGCGACACCGGAGGGGGCGCGCAAGAGCGAGCCGAACCTGGCATCCACGCCCGTGGCTCAGCTGCGTCTGGGCGATGCGCGATCAAGCACGCTATCGCGCGGCCCCGAAGGACTCGAGGCGTTCGCGCAAGCCCTCGAAGAGTGGAAGCTGCTCATGGCCGCAGCGCTCGCGGGTCTTGCGCACGAGGCCATCCGGCTTGCCGCAGCGTATGCCCGGGAGCGGGTCGCCTTCGGGCAGCCCATCGGAACTTATCAGGGCATCTCGCACCCGCTCGCCGATCTCATCTGCGATGTCGACGGCGGCAAATATCTAACCTGGAAGGCGATCCGCGACATCGCCGACCACGCGTCCCATGCGGGTGCGGAGATCTCCCTGACGGCTTGGTGGAACGCCGATAGTGCGAGCCGTGCCGTTGCCCAGGCGCTGCACACCTTCGGCGGCTACGGCCTCACCACCGACTACGATATCCATCTTTACAATCTGCGCGCCAAAGCTTGGCCGCTCGTTTTCGGCGACCCCGCGCGCTTTCTCGAAGAGGCCGGCCGCCGCCTCTATGCCGGCGAGCGAGCCCATCTGCCCGAGCCGGGCGAAGTGACGATCGACTTCGACATCGGCGAGGAGGCGCGCACCTTGGCCCATGAGGTCGATGCGTTCTTCCGGCAGAACTTGACGCCCGAGCTCAAGGCGAAGGCGCATTATTCATGGGACGGCCATGATGCCGGTATACACCGCAAGCTCGCCGAGGCCCGGCTCTTGTTTCTCGGCTGGCCCGAGGAGCTCGGTGGGCGCGCCGCGCCCGCCTACGCGCGCCACGCGGCTTACGATGTGTGGCAGGAGCACGGTTGGACGACCGCACCAATGAGCGTTGCCGGCATGGTCGGGACCATCATCCAGCGATTCGGGAGCGATGAGCTCAAGCGCGAGGTGCTTGCGAAGGTGGCCCGGGGAGAGGCGCTCTGCAGCCTCGGCTACTCTGAGCCGAGCGCCGGGTCGGATGTGTTCGCGGCGCGCACGCGCGCCGTACGGGACGGCGATTTCTGGCGCATCGACGGACAAAAAATGTTCACCAGCGGCTCGAACTTCACCGACTTCGTGCTGCTGCTCGCCCGCACGGACCCGGAGGCACCGAAACATCAGGGACTCACCATGTTCATCGTGCCATTGAAGGCGCGGGGCGTGGAAATCAAGCCGGTCTTCACTTTTCAAGACGAACGCACGAACATCAGCTATTACGACGGGGTCCGGATCCCCGATAGCTACCGGCTCGGCGAGGTGAACAAAGGGGTGAAGGTCATGTCCGCAAGTCTCGAGCTCGAGCACGGCGGCGGCTTCGCGCCCGTGCAAAAGCGCATGGTGCGTGCGGCCGAGCTGTGCAGCAGGGAGCTGCGCCGCGACGGTGAAGCGCTCATCGAGAAGCCCGCCGTCCAGGTGCGTCTTGCTCGAGCGGGCGCGCACACGCTTCTCGCCGAGCTCATCTCGTTGCGCGCGCTCTGGGCCGGTGTCAACAAGAAGCCGAATCTCGCCTACGGACCGATGGCGAAACTGTTCTCGTCCGAGAAATTCTTGAAAGATTCCTCCGATCTTCTCGACCTGACCGCGCCCGATTCGCTTGCGAGCCGTGCGGGTCCCGCCGGATTTCTCAATCAGTGCTATCGGCATGCCCAGGGAACGACCATCTACGGCGGCACCAGCGAGATTCATCGCAGCTTGATCGCCGAGCGAGCGCTCGGCATGCCGCGCAGCCGCGGCTGAAGGAACGACCATGTCCGAACCGGCGCATCTGCTCACCGAGGACGATGGCGCGATTCTCATCGCGACACTCAATCGCCCGGAGAAGCTCAACGCCCTGAGCGGCGACACCATGAGGCTGTTCGAGGCGGCGCTGCACCGCTTCCGCGATACGCCCGAATTGAAGGTGATGCTGGTACGGGCGCGGGGCCGCTATTTCTGCGCGGGCGCCGATTTGCGGGGCGGAGAAGATGGCAGCGGCCGCGCCACGACCGCGTCGGGCATTCGCGAGTCGCATCGCCTGAAGCTCAACGGAATGCACCGCATCTACGATGAAATGGAGGCCTTGGAGAAGCCGCTGGTGGTGGCGCACCACGCCCCCTGCGTCGGCGGCGGACTGGAGCTGTCGCTGTCCTGCGATTTTCGCCTCGCCGCAAAAAGCGCGAGCTATGCCTTTCCGGAGGGCAAGTTCGGGGTGCTGCCCGCCTCCAACGGCGTCAGCCGCCTCACCCGGATCGTCGGGACGCATTGGGCCCGTTATCTGATCATGGCGAATCTACCCGTCGGGGCGGACAAGGCGTTGCTCATGGGGCTCGTGCACGAGGTGTGGCCCGATGACACGTTCGAGGAGGAGGTCATGCGGTTCTGCCGCCACCTCGCCCAGCAAAATGCCGAGCAGATGGGCGCGGCGAAGCTCGCCATCGAGATGGTCCGCGACATGGGATTGGCGCAAGGCCGCAATGTCGAGCGCATGGCGAATTCGGCGCTCATGCTGAATCCGGAGTATCGCGCCGGCGTCGAAAAATACATTCAGGGCATCGGTGGCAAAGGCCCGGGCAAGGACAAGGGGAGCAGCTGACATGGCGCTCTACACGACCCTGCATCTGCACAACGTACCTGCCGGTCGCGAGGCGGAATACGCCGCCTGGTTCGATGGCTCGCACGCCAGGTCTCTCGGCGCGCTGCGCGGTTTCAAAGCCGCGCAGCGTTACGAGGTGACGCCGCAGCAGATCATGGCCGATATCGCCCAGCCGTGGCGGTTCATGAGCATCTACGACTGCGACTTGCCGGCGCCCGCGATCGATATTCCGGCGCTCGGGCCGCTGATCGCCGAGGCGCGGGATGCGGGGCTCGTGGCGGATGACGATACCGAGCGGCTCTACACCTACCGGCTTTATTCCGACTGGAAGGCAAGCCCCAATTGGCGCAAATCCGAACCCCTGTCGGGCGTGAGCATCATCCTCGCCAACTACGTTGCGGGGCGGTACGCCGAATACATGCAATGGTATGACGAAGTGCATAGCGTCGAAGTGACCAACGTCCCCGGGCATGTGGCGATGAAGCGCGGCGAGCTCGCGGCAACCCAGATCGAGCCGCGCCGCTATTGTCCCGGCGATCAGCTGGTCCTGTGCGCGCAGCAGACCGATGACCTTGCATTCACCATCAAGGACTTCAGCGCGCGCGCCCAAGGCAAGAGTCCGAGTGGTATCGCCATGCAGCCGCGCTCGACATCCGGCTCGTTTGCGCGCACGGTGCATTACTTTCGCAAGATCAGCGGTCAGTCGTTCTGGCGCGGCGGCATCGCCTATGCAGGCGATCTCTCCGTTTATCCCGGCAAGGGGTGAGGCTCCGAGGAGCTACGGTTCATGTCGAAAACCATTGTCATCACCGGGGCGGGCGCGGGTTTGGGGCGCGCGCTGGCGCGGCGCCTGGCGGCCGACGGTGACGAGGTCGTGCTGCTGGGACGCACTGCGGCGAAAGTCGAGAAGGTGGCGGCCGAGATCGGTGCGCGCGCGATGGCCGTCGTCTGCGATGTGGCTTCTCCGCAATCGGTCGCGTCGGCATTCGAAACGATTGCCGCGCGCCACCCGCGGATCGATGTGCTCATCAACAACGCCGCCGTCTACGAGCCTTTTCTGGTCGCGGACGCCACCGACGAGCAGATCCAAAAGATCATAGCGATCAATCTCACGGGACCGATCCTATGCATCCGGGCGGCGATTCCGCGCATGCACTGCGGCGGACACATCATCAATCTGAGCAGCGAGTCCGTGGAACTGCCTTTCCCGCACCTAAGCCTGTACCAGTGCTCCAAGGCGGGCCTGGAACGATTCTCCCAGGCGCTCGAGCAGGAGCTCGCGCCCCAAGGGATACGCGTCACCATCGTGCGCGCCGGTCAGATGATGGATGCCGACAAGACCTGGGATGTCGATCCGCAGGCCGCGGCGCGGTTTGGGGCGGCGGCGCTGGCCGTGGGACTGAACCTTCGCGAGCGGCCGATTTCTCAATTCACGTCGGTGACCCATCTATTTCGCGCGCTGATCGATCTACCCCCCGACCTGCACGCGGGTAGCGTCGTGTTGCGCGCCCGTAAACCGTAGATAGAAAGGACGAACACAATGATGCTGCCCGAAGCGAAGCTCTACATCGACGGCGTGATCCGCCCCGCGGCGGGAGGAAGGACCTACGACAAGATCGGGCCCTGGACCGGCGATGTGGTCGGCAAGGCGGCGGAAGCCTCACGAGAAGACGTGGAAGCGGCCATCGTCGCCGCCCGTCGGGCGTTCGACACGACCGACTGGCCGACGAATCACGGCTACCGGCTCGAATTGATGAAGCGTTTTCGAGACCTGCTGAAGGAGAACCGCCAGAAGCTGGTGGATATCGCGCGCCACGAGGCGGGATCGGCCTTGGGCGCCGCCTTCGGTGCGCAAGTCGACGGGGCACTCGAGGGAGCCAACGTGCTCATCGACTTATTCCCGACCCTCCAATGGGAAGTCGATCGCGGCACACGCCGTCAATATGGCTTCGACACGGCTCGACGTGTGATGCGCGAACCCATCGGGGTCGCGGCGGCCATCACCCCGTGGAATGTGCCGTTCTATGTCAATCTTGCCAAGCTCGTCTCGGGACTTCTGGCCGGTTGCACGATGATTTTGAAGCCGGCGCCGGAGACCCCGCTCGCCGGCGCGATTCTCGGCGAGTTGGCGCAGCAAGCCGGATTTCCCGCCGGCGTATTCAACGTGATCACCTCGAGCGATCCGGCGATGGCGGGCGAGATGCTGGTGACCGATCCGCGGGTGGACCTCATCACGTTCACCGGCTCGACGGCCGTCGGCAAGCGCATCATGGAAAAGGGCGCGCCGACGCTCAAGCGGGTGTTCTTGGAGCTCGGCGGAAAATCGGCAACCATCGTCCTGGACGATGCACCCGATTTCGCTGCGAGCGTCATGCGCTCGATGGTTTGCTTTCACGCCGGCCAGGGCTGCGCCATCGCAACGCGCCTCCTGGTGCCGCGCAAGCGCTACGAGGAAGCGATTGCGGCCTTGCAGAAGGGGTATGCCGGATACGCCGCCAAGTGGGGAGATTTCAACGATCCCGCGCAGGTCATGGGGCCGGTCATCTCCAAGCGGCAGCTCGATCGCGTGATGGGTTACATCGAGCTCGGTCAGAAGGAAGGGGCGCGGCTCCTCGCCGGCGGCCAGAGGCGCACCGACAAGGGCGGCGGATTCTTCGTCGAGCCGACCTGCTTCGTCGATGTCACCAATGACATGAGAATTGCGCGCGAGGAAATATTCGGCCCGGTGCTGGTCGTTATTCCTTATGAGAATGACGAGGACGCGGTCCGGATCGCCAACGACAGCGAGTATGGCTTGTGCGGCGTGGTCATCTCGGCCGACAAGGAGCGCGCGATGCGCGTGGCGCGCCGGATCCGCGCCGGCTCGGTGTCGATCAACGGCGGTATGTGCATTGCGCCCGACCTGCCGTTTGGCGGCTATAAGAGCAGCGGCATCGGCCGCGAATGGGGATTGGAAGGGATCGAGGAGTATCTGGAGACCAAGGCGATCGGAGTAGCGGCCTGATGCCGTAGCGCACCCATGATACAGCGCGGCGCCGAAGTGATGACGATCGAGGCGGAGCTGCGTGTTCCGGCGGCGACCGCGCAGCTCGTGCAATTCATCATGCCCGAGCCCGCCGACAACGTGATGCACGCGGACGAGGCCTACTGGTTGGACCTTTGCCTGACGCCGCGGCCACGGAACGCGCGCGCGTGCTATCGCGATCATTGGGCTCCCGACCACTTCGAGCGGATCGGCGAGATTTTCATGGTGCCTCCCGGCCATAGCGTGCGGGCGAAGACCGACGGGGGCCGTCCCCAATCCTCCGTCCTGTGCCATCTCGGCCGCGACGCCATGCGCGAGTGGTTCGGCGGCGATCTGCAGTGGACGGAGCGGCGATTGAAAGCGGGTCTCGACATCGAGAATGCGTACATACGCGGGTTGCTGCGGCGTTTGGCCGAGGAGCTGCGGCATCCGGGGTTCGCGAGCGAAGTACTCGTCGAGCTGATTGCCGGGCAGCTCGCGATCGAGTTGGGCCGCTATTGTGCAGCGATCACGGAGCCGGTGGCCACCGGCGGCCTCGCGCCGTGGCGCCTGCGACTCATCGACGAGCGGCTCAGCGAGATTCGCCAGGCGCCCACGCTCAGCGAGCTCGCGGCGTTGTGCAAGCTGTCGGTGCGGCAGCTGACCCGCGGCTTCCGCACCAGCCGCGGCTGCTCGATCGGCGAGCACGTGACGAGAGCCCGGCTCAAAAACGCGCAGCAGATGCTGGCCACGGAGCAGAGCGTCAAGGCGATCGCCTATTCCCTCGGATTCGCCTCGCCCTCCAGTTTCTCCTATGCGTTTCGCCGCGCGTTGGGGGAAACGCCGCGGGAGTTTCGACGACGCGAGCTGCGTGGTTGACGCAGCGTGCCGCGGTGCGTTGCGCTCACCTCGAGGACTGGTTGATCGATCTGCGGCGGGCAGTCTCGCAGGAGTGGGCTGATGCGTGGCAGCCGCTCGGGCTCGTCGATCTGCAGGCGTGCCCCGCCGAGATCCGGATCGAATCCTTGCCGCCTTTTCCGCTGATCGGAGTGGGGGATGCGGCCCATCCGCTCGCGCCCGCGCTCGATGCCGTCGTCGAGTGCCCGGTCTCCTTCGATGCGCTGGCACGTCAGGTCGCACGAGCGCCGCACGCCGCGGCCGTGGCTGCTCAACTCCTGCGCGGGCTCGAAGGCCTGCCGACGGATCGGGCTCTGCAATTCGAGTCCTTTTGTTATGGACTGCTGCAGGGGAGCGAGGAGCATGCGCGCTGGCTCGCCGCGCGTGCGGCCTCGCCGCGGCCGCATGCGCCCGCCGGCAAGGTCGTCGTCGATCGACGCGGCGACGAGCTCACGCTGACGCTCGACCGACCGGCCGCGCGAAACGCCATCGATCACCTGATGCGCGACCAGCTGGTCGAGGCCTTCGGTGTCGCGGCAGCCGATCCCGAGGTGCGATCGGTCAAGCTGCGCGCGCGTGGCGCGGCGTTCAGCGTGGGGGGCGATCTCGACGAGTTTGGGACGACTCGGGATCCGGCGAGCGCCCATCTCATCCGCAGCCGTACCTTGCCGGCGCTGGCGATCGGCGCTCGCGCCGGCATCCTCGACGTGCACGTGCAGGGGGCCTGTGTCGGCGCGGGACTCGAGATCGCCGCATTCGCCGCACGATTGACCGCCTCCCCGCACGCCTGGTTTCAGCTTCCGGAACTGTCGTTGGGCCTCATCCCGGGCGCGGGAGGCTGTGTGTCGGTACCGAGGCGGATCGGCCGGCAACGCACGCTGCTCATGATCTTGTCGGGGCGGCGGATCAACGCGCAGACGGCACTGCGCTGGGGCCTGATCGATGCGATCGGCGATACACCGCCTTGACCCCACGCGTGCCGAGCCGCGCAGCGGACTCGTAGGGTATATTCGCCAGGCTCATGGCCCACTACCGACCGCACTTGAAAACCGCGAAAGACGCTCGCGCCGTGCGGACACGCGAAGCCCTGCGCAACGCGATGCTGCGGCTCTTGACACGGCAGTCGCTCGATAAGATCACGATTCTCGACATCTGCCAGACGGCCGGAATCGGATACACGACGTTCTTCCGGCATCATCCGTCCAAGGAAGCCCTGCTCGATGACGTCGCGGCCGGCGAGATCGCGCATCTCGTCGGCCTCACTGTGCCGATTGCCGTCGCCCAAGACGTTCGAGCTGCGGGCGTCTCTCTTTTCAATTATGTCAACGCACACCGCAAACTATGGACCGCATTGCTCACGGGCGGCGCGCAAGTCGCGATGCGGAATGAGTTTCTGAGATTGTCGCGAGAGATTGCCGCGACGCGAGCTCACATCAACGACTGGCCGCCCGCGGATATCTCGACCATTCTGGTCGTGAGCTCGACGCTCGAGCTCCTCTCTTGGTGGCTGCGACAAAGGAAACCGCTGCCGATCGATGAAGCCGCCGCGATCTACGAGCGCATCATCATCTTCCCGCATGTACGCGCCGATCGGATTCCGCCGGAGCGCACCCCTCGCAAACGAGTGACGAAGCATTCTTGACAGCCAACATAGATGTGACCCATAGTGAGTCATATCTTTGGGAGGCGCGGGCCAATGCCTCGGCTGCTGGTGGTCACCCGTACGGGCGCAGAGTTCTCTTTCGAAGCCAACCCGATCAGCTCCGTCATGGAGGCCATTCGTGACAGCGGCATCGAGGACATTGCGGCGATCTGCGGCGGGTGCTGTTCCTGCGCGACATGCCACGTGCATGTTGATCCGGCGTACGTTGCAAGGCTGCCGCCGAGGAGTGGGGACGAATATGATCGCGCCTCGCCTGTCAGATACGGGTTACGGAGGCGGTCGAGGGGCTCAAGGTGACGATCGCTCCTGAGGAATGACGCCGCGCGTTTTTGCCACGCCGCGGCAAGATGACTTCATGATTGGCGATTGATTTTGGCGTAGGGGAGTTCAGCCATGCAGCTCGAAGATCGCGACTACTTCACCGACCGTGTGGTCCTGAAGGACCCCTACGACTATTTTGCAGAGCTCTTTTCGAAGGATCCGATGTATCAGCCGAAACTCCGCGACGTGTTGTTCGTCACGGGGTTCGAGGAGGCGAACGCGATCCTGAGGAACGCCCAGGATTTCTCCTCGGTCATCGCCGTCACCGGCGCTGCGGTCCCCCTGCCGTTTATACCGATCGGCGACGACATTGCAGAGCAGCTCGAGCGGCATCGTCACGAGGTACCCGGCTCGGACATACTGGTGACGTACGATGGTCCTCGCCACACCGCTGATCGCGCGCTGCTGACCAGTCTGTTCGTCCCGTCGCGCCTGAAAGCGAACCAGGCGTATATGGAGGAGCTTGCCGAGAAAACCGTGCGGGACGTCCTCGCCCGGGGTAAATGCGAGCTGATTCAGGACGTCGCTGTTCCCTATGTCACCTTGGTGATCGCCGATTTGCTCGGCGTCCCTCCCGATGACCGCGACTCATTCAAAGAAATGATCGCCGCCGGTCCGCCTCCCGGCAACATCGATGCCGAGCAGAGTCCTCACTCCAATTCCATTCTCGAGCACCTGGCGCGCCATTTTGTCGGCTACGTCCAAGACCGGCGGGCGCACCCGCGCTCCGACGTGCTCACGCAGCTGGCAAATGCGACGTATCCCGGTGGCGCGATACCCGATCTGTCGGCGATCGTCGGTGCAGCCGTATTCGTGTTCGCCGCCGGCCAAGACACGAGCGCCAAGTTGATCGGCAACTGTTTGCGCTTCCTGACCGAGGACAAGGCGTTGCAGCAGCAGCTGCGCGAGGACCGCAGCCAAATAGCAGGGTTCATCGAGGAAGTGCTCCGGCTCCAGGGCTCGACGAAAGTGACCTTCCGGTTGGCACGCAGAAAGACCAAGGTGGCGGGCCGGGAGATCGCGGCGGGCCAGAAAATCGTCATTGCACTCTCGGCCGCGAACCGCGACCCGCGCCGTTGGGAGGAGCCGAATGAATTCAAGCTGGGCCGCAACAAGATCCAGGAGCATCTGGCCTTTGGCCGCGGAGCCCATACCTGCATCGGCGCACCGCTCGCGCGGGCAGAAGTGAAGGTGCTGTTGGACCGCCTCCTGCAAAACACCTCCGATATCAGTTTGTCGGTCGAGAGGCACGGTCCTCCCGGCAACCGGCGGCTCGATTACGAGGCTAGCTTCATCATTCGCGGCCTGGAAAATCTGCATCTGGAGCTGCAGCCGCGCGCGGGTGGGAGCTCATGAATCATCCGCAGGTGGTCGTGGTGACCGGCGGCGCCTCAGGGATTGGTTTGGGCGTGGTTGGAAGATTCGCCGAAAAGGGTCATTCGGTTGCGATGCTCGATATCCAGGAAGAGGCATTGGAACGCGAGAGCACGCAGTTGAGGGCGCGCAATTTAAAGGTGCTTCCGGTCAAGGTCAACGTCGCCAACCGGCGGCAGGTCGATGACGCTTACGCGGTGATTCGAAAAGAGCTCGGCCCCATCACCATCGTCATCGCGAACGCCGGCTACTCGAAAGCGGTCGATTTCCTCACGATGACGGCCGAAGCCTGGCAGGACATGCTCGATGTAAACCTTACCGGGGTCTTTCACACCATCCAAGCCGCACTGCCCGATATGGTCGAGCGCCAATGGGGCCGCATAGTGACCATCTCGTCGAATGCAGCCCAGATCGGCGCCAACGACCGAGCCCACTACGCGGCCGCGAAGGGCGGCGTCATCGGACTGACCAAGGCTTTGGGCCGAGAGCTCGCGCGTCACGGCATCACCGTGAACACCATTCCGCCCTCCTTGGTCGATACGCCCATGGCGCGGCGAGCTGTCGCCTCGGGCGAGGTGCCACCGCTCGAGGTCATCGCTCAGCACATTCCCATCGCGCGGCCCGGAACCCCCGACGATATCGCAGGTGCCTGCGAGTTCCTCTGCTCCGACAGTGCGAGCTATATCACCGGTCAGCAGCTCAATGTGAACGGCGGCAACTACATGTAAGGAGAGGACACTGCGGTGGCGTTGAGGTCAACGCGTGGCGCTGAACCCCGGGCGAGCGCGTCGGATCGCAGCCGCAGCCACTGCCGCACCTGCGGCGCATCCGTTCCTGCCATCGGAAATCCGTGGTAGGCCCCCGGGATCACATGCAGCTCAGTCGGAACGCCGGTGCGAATCAGGCGACGGGCGTATTCCAGTGATTCTTCCAGAAGCAGGTCGAGGGCACCGATCGTGATACAGGTCGGGGGCAGACCGGCCAGATCGAGCGCGCGGGCCGGCACCGCCCCGACGGGAACATCGGGGCCGCCGGGCTCGACGCCGAGCAAGGCCCGCCAGCCAAAGCGGTTGCTCTCGGGCGTCCATACAACCCTGCCCGCTCGAGAACGAGCGGCTATACACTTCGTTGATTTCCGGCGCTCCCGCAATGAAGCCTCCCCATGAACGTGGAAGAGAGCCGGCCGGGGGCCTTGCGCCGAATCGGACGGACTATAGATCAGGACACGTATGTCGGGCGCGCTTGCGGGAGCCGGTATGAATCGCTCCTCGCGATGCAGGGGCCACCATGCGGCGGAACTGATCGGTCTTGTCTTCACGTTGGTCGGACACGGCGATTTCCTCGTCGGCGAATGCGGGCACAGAGTCAGGCTTCGACCGACTCTCTCACTCGGTCACCCGCGAGCTTCGCCGAGCCGAAGATGCCCATCTTGACCTTGCCGGTGAGCTTGTCTCCCTCCACCGTAAGGTCGTACTTGAGCGTGATCTTCATCGGTTTCACGACCTTCAGATCGAACAGTACGCGCCGGCCTTCAACGGTACCGGTGAAGCTTTGCTGGCCTTCGGGGCTGCTCAAGAAACCGCTGAGCGATTGACCATTGGATTCAAAGTGGCCCTTCATTTCCTGGGGGCCCATGGGCGTGGAAAGGACCATTTTCCAATCGCCATCGATCAAGGCCGAGACCAGGGGCGGCGTCTCGTCGAGCGTAGCGACCGCAGGTGCTTCGAGGAGCGGTTTCGCAGACGCAGGTCCTGTGGCCGGCTTCGCATGGGTGTGAGCGGCGATATCGCGGCCTTCGATGACGCTCAACAGCTTGGCGGGCGTCAGCGGCAGTTCAACGGGCACCTCGCCGAATATCGAGAGCGCGTCGCAGATGGCATTGACCAGGGTAGGCGGCCCGATGATCGCGCCGCCTTCGCCGACACCGCGCATGCCGCCGATGGTCTGCGATGGCGTGTCCGCATGAACGAATTCGAACACCGGTACATCGGAAACGGCGGGTAGGAGATAGTCCTTGTAAGTCGCTGCCGTCGGATTGCCGCGCGTATCGAAGCACATCTCCTCCAGCAGGACCGTACCGATCGCCTGCGCCAGGCCGCCGGCGATCTGGCCCTCGACCACCGCCGGGTTGATCTGCGTGCCGCAATCCTCCGCCGATATCCAGCGGAGGATTTTGACGAAGCCGGTTTCGGCGCTTATCTCGACGACGCAGGCATTGGCGCCGCTGGTCAATGTCATCGGCGGCGGCTGGTAGCGGAATTGGGCTTCCAGACCGGGCTCGAAGCCGGCCGGAAGACGACCGGGCTCGCCGTAGGCGATCTCGGATATCGAGCGCAGCGTGCGCGACTTTTCCGGCGCCCCTGCGATGTGCACCATGCCCTCTTCGATGAAGATGAGTTCCTGGTCGACCTGCAGCAGGTGTGCTGCAAGAACCTTCACCTTGTCGGCGAGCATTTCCGCAGCCCTGATCGCGGCGCCTCCGGCGATCACGCCCTGTCGGCTGCCGGCCGCTCCGGGAGAGAATCCGCCGCGTGAACTGTCACCCTCGTAGACCGTGACATCCTCGTACGCCACACCGAGCCGGTCCGCGATGCATTGCGCCATGGTGGTGGCCGTGCCGTGTCCCTGCGAATGACTGCTCATGGTGGCCGTCACCATGCCGGTGGGCTCGATGCGCACCTGTGCGAGCTCGCCGGTCATCGTCGCGATGCTGCCGGCGGATCCGGTCGGTTCGACATAAGCCGCAATGCCCAACCCCAGGTACCGGCCTTCTTTGCGCGCCGCCTCCTGCTCCTTACGAAACGCGGGGATATCGAAGTACGCCACCAACTTCTCGAGGCATTCGGCCGGCGTGATGTCCTCGACTGGAATATTCATGCACGAGGTCGTGGGCTGGTCGGTCAATCGCACCAAATTGCGGCGCCGGATTTCGATCGGGTCGATACCGATCTGCCGGGCGGCCTTGTCGAGTGCGGTCTCGCGGATCAACGACTCCATCGCCCACGGTCCGCGGTAGGCGGCAAGCCCGACCGTGTTGCTGTACCAGCCGCGCGTGAGAAAGCCGTACACGGGCATTTTGTAGGCGGCCCACAAGAACATGTGCACCGCGATGTTGCAGTCCGCGACCTGCGGACAGGCGCCATTGTTGCAGCTGTAATCGCCGTGCGAGGCGAGCATTTTGCCGTCGCCGTCGAACGCGATTCTCAGCACCATTTCCTGTTCGCGCGCCTGATTTGCGGCTATGAGATTTTCATAGCGATCTTCGATCCACTTCAACGGCCGGCCGAAGCTGAGCGCGGCGAGAATGACTGCAACCTCCTCCTTCCATGGATGATTCTTGAGGCCGAACCCTCCGCCGACGTCCTTGGCGACCACGCGGATCGCGGTTGGCGGCAACCCAAGCGCCAGAGAGGTCCAGCGCGCCACCATATGCGGGCTCTGACAGGTGATGTAGAGCGTCAGCTCGTCGGTGCCGTCGCGGACTGCGACGACACCGCGCGTCTCGATCGGCGATTGTGAGATGCGTTGGTGCACGACTTTTTGCGTGACGAGGTGCGGTGCGCCGTTGAGCAGCGCATCGAGCTCCTCACCCACCTCTTCCTCGCCCATTTGCTGGACGATGTTGCTTTCGCTTTGCGGATGCACGAGCGGTCCGTGACGCGCATCGGCAATGCTGACGACCGGATCCTCCTCGGCATACTCGACCTCGACCAACGCGGCCGCGTCCTCGGCGATGTGACGACTGTCGGCGATGACGAGCGCCACGGGTTCGCCGACGTAGCAGACCCGCCCGTCGGCGAGCGGTGTGATCGGCAGCTCGGGCGGAAGCAGGAAGAAGTTGATCATATTTACTTTGAAGCGCGCCAAATCCTGCTGCGTCAGGATCGCATGCACACCGGCGACATCGCGCGCCACGGCGGTGTTGATCGAGAGGACGTTGCCGCGCGCGATCGGGCTGCGCGCAAAGGCGACGTGCAGCATGCCCGGCAGGGAGATGTCGTCGACGAACTGGCCGCGGCCGCTCAAGAGGCGGGGATCTTCTTTGCGCTGGACCCGCTGGCCGATGTAGCGCCCGGCTTTGATTTCATGAGCCCTCATGAAGATACTCCTGGTTCCGTCCGCGCCAGTCTCGTCACCGCGCGGCGTATGCCCTGATAGCCGGTGCAGCGGCAAATGTGTCCGGACATTGCGGCGAGCAGCTCCTCTTCGGTCGGCTTGTTGCCGTCGCCGGTCAGAGCGGCCAGGGTCATCACCACGCCGGGCGTGCAGAAGCCGCACTGCAAGGCGTGTTCATCGAGGAGCGCCTGCTGCACCGGATGCAAAGCCCCGTCGGGAGCGGCCAAGCCTTCCGCGGTCTTGATCTCGGCTCCTTCGGCCTGCACCGCCAGCATGAGGCAGCTGCGCACCGCCTTGCCATCGACAATCACGGTGCAGGCGCCGCAGACGCCATGCTCGCAGCCCACGTGCACGCCCGTATAGCCCGCCTCGTCGCGCAGAAAATCGGCCAACGAAATGCGTGCTTCGACGATGCCGCTGTGGGGACGGCCATTGATGGTCATGGTGACGTCGTGTCTGCTCATGCGACCCTCCGGATGTCGAGCGCCTCGCGCAGCGTGCGGGCAAAAATACGCTTGCCGACGGTGCGCCGATATTCGGCACTTGCGTGGTGATCATCGAACGGCGCCGTGTCGCTGATGGCGCGCTCGGCAACGGCGCCGCTGTCTATCTCGGCGAGAGTTCGCCCGACGAGCATTTGTTCCGCTGCGCTCGCCTTGATCGGCGTCGGGCCCATGCCGAACCAGGCGAGCCCGGCGCGTGCGATCCTGCCGCCCTCGAGCATGAGCGCGCCCACCAGGCCTACCAAGGCGAAATCGCCGGGGCGCTGCGCCACTTCGCGGAAAACCGTGATATGTCCCTGAGGCCAGCCGGGGTAGGTGAGCCCCGTCACCAACTCATCCGCCTCCAAGACCGTCAGATACGGTCCCACGTAGAATTGGTCGGCAGGCACCGTTCTCGTGCCGCGGATCGATCGTACCTCGATGCTCGCGCCCAGCGCGACTGCGGCGGCAGGCATTTCCGCGGCGGGCTCGCCGAGTGCGATGGAGCCGCCGATCGTGCCGCGATTCCGTGTCTGATGGTGACCGACATGGCTCATGGCCTGCACCAGCACTGGCAGCTCGCGCGCGAGCGCTTCGTCGGCAAGAACTTCGCACTGCCGGGTCATTGCTCCAATCCGAATCGCGCCGGCGACGCGGCTCACGCCGTTGAGCTCCGCGATGTGGTTGATGTCGACGATGACGAAGGGCTGGCTCATCCGCAGATTGAGCAGCGGCATCAGCGTTTGACCGCCGGCGAGGACCGTGGCGCCGCCGCCGGCCTCGGCCAGCGTGGCACAGGCCTCGGCGACGGTTCTCGGGGCCACGTAATCGAAGGGAGCGGGCTTCATTCCCGTTCTTCCTCGAGCAGACGGCGGAGCAGCGCATTGTCCAAGACCACGACGGGCGCGGCCGCGCGGCGGCCATACTCGAACGCGGCGCCCGCAATGACGATCAACAAGAGGCCGACCGCAACTCCGGCCCAATCGGAACCCGCGCCGCCCTGGCCGCGACCGAGAAGAAATCCCATGAGCGCGGCGACGACGGTCGCCAATATCCATGCCATGGGCAGTCCGCTGTTCGCGGCAACGCCTCGGGTAGCATCGGCCGGCGCGCTCGCAACCGCACTTGCCGGGGCGTCGCCGGGTGCCGCCGCGCCGGCGACGATCTCCGCGAAGCGCCTAAAGAACTTGCCCGCCAGCTGCTCGGCGGTGGCGTCGATGATGGGGCCGCCCAACTGAGCCAGGCGGCCGCCGACCTGCGCCTGCACCTCGTAGGAAATGAGCGTGCCGCCGTCGACATCGCTCAAGTGCACTTTAGCGGCGCCCTTCATCGAGCCGGCAATGCCGCCGCTTCCTTGCAACATCAGCGTGTAGCTGTTCGGGGGGTTGAGCTCGGTGAGTGAAATCGTGGCCTTGAAACGCGCACCCATCGGGCCGACCTTGACGTCCACCGCCGCGGTAAAGCGATCGTCCGCCACCTTGTCCAAGCTCTGGCAGCCGGGAATGCTGGCGCGCAAAACTTCGGGGTCGTTGAGCGCCTCCCAGACGCGCTGACGAAGTGCAGCAATCCGCTGCTCGGCGGCGAGTTTCATAGCGGTCGGACCTCCACGATATGATACACCATGAATTATATCTTTCCCCCGGAACTGCGATAGTACATGCTTGGCGGGAGGGGATCTCGAGGGCGCTACACTGTTGACGATGCGTCCAGTGGCGGGGAGGCCCGGAGTTCGTCATGCAGCAAAAGCTCACGTTCGGCTATTTATACGACTTCCGAAATCCCGAAGAGTGGCGCAGGCCGTGGCCCGAGTTGTACTCGCAGACGCTGGACTTCATTGCCTGGACCGAAAGCCTCGGCTTCGACGGCGCGTGGGTGCCCGAGCATCACGGCGCCGAGGACGGCTATGTGCCATCGCCGCTGGTGGTGCTCGGGGCCATCGCGGCGCGCACCAAGACTCTCAAGCTCGGCTCGGCGATCGCGCTTGCGCCGCTCTACCACCCGGTGCGTTTTGCGGAGGACTGTGCGGTGCTCGACATCCTCTCCGGCGGCCGCACCGAGATCGCGGTCGCGGTCGGTTATCGCAGGCGCGAAACGGACGCCTACGGCGTCGATTTCTCCACACGCGGACGCCGCACGGATGAGTTTCTGGAGATCGTCCGCAGGCTCTGGGCGGGAGAGACGTTCTCCTACGAAGGCCGGCACTTCACGCTCAAGAATGCCTCGATCGTGCCGACACCGACGCGGGCCATCCCGCTCTATCTCGGCGGATTCACGGACAAGGCGCTCGAGCGCTGCGCGAAGTTCGGCGACGGCTACTTCGGCAATTTGGACGTGTGGGATCTGTACGTCGAGAAGCTGCGTGCCTGCGGCAAGGATCCCGCGGCCGCGCGGGTGCGCATCCAGGGACTCTTCGTGCTCGTCGCGCTCGATCCACAGAAAGCGATGGAGGAGGTGGCGCCCTATTATCACCACGTCAACAACGCCTATGGCCGATGGCTGAACGAGGACCGCGGCTCGACGGGCTTCGATGAGACGCTGCTCAAGCCGATGACGCTCGAGGCCTTCAAGGCGAGCGGCATCCTGCGCATCCTGAGGCCGGAGGAGGCCATCGAAATGCTCAACGGAATGCGCGCAAAGGCGCCCGTCGATCACTTCATGATGATGCTGCCCGCCGGATTTCCACCGGCGCAGTTCGCGAAATATGCGGAGCTCTTCGCGAGGGAGGTCATCCCGGCGTTTGCTTGAGCTGCCGCCGCACTTCGGGCATCACCTCGCTCACGAACAAACCCGGGGCTCTCGCCTCCGGGTGATAGCCCGGGCCCACGATGACGAAACGCTCGATTCCGAGCGCGGCAAGCTCGAGCAGCCGCTCGATACAGTGATCGGGTGGTCCCACGATCGCAAAACGGCGCACGAAGTCCCAGGCAAGCGTCGCTCCCTTGACCTTGTCGCCGGTGTGCACCATGGCATGCTTGGTCATGTCATAGCCCTTGCGGATCGCGGCAAAATTCTCCGAATCGTTGCCGCTCTGCGGCCCGGCGGCCTCGCCTTGGATGACCTGGAAGCGGGCGAGTGGCGCGACCATGCCGGTCGCGATCTGCCGCACCGCCTCGAGATCCGGATGGCACACCACGATGATCTGTGCACCGTAGCTGATGCCCGAGTCGCCGAGTCCCGCGTTCTTGCGCGCATCGCGCGCGAGCGCGATGGCCCAACCGATGCGTTCGGGAATCGCGCCGACGCTGAAGGTCACCCGCTCGGCGATCGGCGCGGAGATCTCGATTACCTTCGGACCGGTGGCCGCCACATCCAGGGGCACTTTGGGGATTCCTTCCGCCAGCCATTGCAACCGCGAGGCGGCCGGCCGGCCGCCCAGCGACAGGGTGTCCGCGCTCGCCGCGCCGCCCAGGGACTCGTGAGCGCCGAAGGCGACCTCGCCGCCGCTCAGCAGCGTTTGCAGGTCGTGCAGGGCCCGGCGAAACGATGCGACGCTCGCCGGTGCGTGTCCCAGATAGGCGAGCGCCGAATCGCCCCGGCCGATGCCGAGAATCGCGCGTCCGCCGGAGATGCACTGCACCGTCGCCGCCGCCGCCGCCGTCACCGCCGGATGGCGGGTCAGTGGATTGGTCACCCCGGTGCACAGCTTGAGCCGCTCGGTGCCCACCGCCCAGACGCCCATGCGCACGTAGGGATCGGCGCTCAAGCATTGGGAGTCCATGAACATCTGGCCGTCCCAGCCTTGCGCTTCGGTCTTTCTCGCCGCGTCCAGGGTGGTGGCATTCTCGGTGCCGCCGGCCCGCCAGAATTCAACCATTGGGAGATCCCCCCTCGTGCCGTTGCGCAATTCTAGACCACATCTTTCTTGCCGGGCGGCGCGGCGGTGGTTGCCGGACAAGGCAGTCCCAGCTCTTCGAGCACTTCCCGCGTGTCGGCGCCCAGGAGCGGCGCCGCGCCCGCGACGCGTCCCGGTGTGCGCGAGAACCAGGTCGGCACGCCGGGAAATCGCACCGGGCCGTTCGGCGTGTCCACCGTCTCGAAAAAGCCGACGGCGTTCAGATGCGGGTTCTGCATGAGATCCTCGGGCGTTCGCAGCGGCGCGGCGGGTATGTCGAGCGATCGGAACAGCTCGAGCCACTGCTGAGTCGTGCGCTCCTTGAAAGTATCCGCGAGCAGCCGGTAGACGGTATCGATTTTGCGTGCCCGCAGCTCGAGTGTCGCGTAACTGGGATCGCTCGCCCAGGGCGGCCGCACCGCATTGACGAAGGTGGACCATTGCTTGTCGTTGTAGATGAGCGCCGAGATGTAGCCGTCGCTCGTGCGATAGGGCCGGCGGTTCGGCGCCACGGCGCGCGGATAGATCGCCGGACCGAGCGGCGGGGTGAACATCGCGCCGTTGGCGTGCTCGACCAGCATGAACGAGGCCATGGTCTCGAACATGGCGACCTCCACTTCCTGGCCCTCGCCGGTGCGCTCGCGATGATAGAGCGCCATCACGGTGGCGTAGACGGCCGTCATGCCGGACACCTTATCCGCCATGATCGTGCCCACGTAGTTAGCCTCACCGGTGAGCATCTGCTGCACGGCCGGTATGCCGCACTCGGCCTGAATGGTGTCATCGTATGCGGTCAAATCCCGGTCGGGGCCGCGCCGCCCGTAGCCATAGCAGTTGGTGTAGACGATGGAGGGGTTGATGGCGGCGATCTCCTGATAACTGAATCCGAGCTTGGCGATGGCCTTGGCGCGCATCGAATGGATGAACACGTCCGCTCCCTCGACGAGTTTGCGCAGGGCCGCTTTGCCCGCCTCCGACCGCAGGTCGAGGACGACGCTGCGCTTGCCGCGATTCACATTGACGAAAATGCCGCCCATCCCGGGTTGGGGTCCGACCGAGATGTAGCGCGTGCCGTCTCCCTCGGGAGGCTCGATCTTGATGACGTCGGCGCCCATGTCCGCCAAGATTTGGGTGCAATACGGTCCCATGACCATCGCGGTCAGATCGATCACGCGCACGCCGGCCAGCGGCCCCGTGCCCATCGCGCGATTACTCATGATCTCCTCCAGTTGCCCTGCCGTAGCTGCGTGATTCTGCCAGAGACGGACGCCGGGTTCGCGCTGCTATAATCAAAACCCACGATGGACTTCGCACTCACACCAGACCAGCAGAACATCCGGGAAGCCATCCTGAAGCACTGCACTCGGTTCCCCGACGAGTATTGGCTCGAGCGCGACCGGGAAGGCGTTTTCCCGCACGATTTCTACGAGTCGATGGTAGAGGCGGGGTGGTTGGGCATCGCGATGCCGGTCGAGCTCGGCGGCGCGGGGCTCGGCATCACCGAGGCCGCGGTGATGATGCAGGCGGTGGCCGAATCGGGCGCGGGAATGGGCGGCGCCTCGAGCATACACCTGCCGGTGTTCGGCCTGCAGCCGGTGGTGCTGTTCGGGACACCGGCGCAGAAGGAGCGCATCGTTCCGCCGGTCATCCGCGGCGAGGACAAGGTGTGCTTCGCGGTCACGGAGCCCAACGTGGGCCTCAACACCACCGAGCTGAAGACCCGCGCAGAACGCCGCGACGGCGGCTACCTCGTGAATGGCGAGAAGATCTGGATCTCGACGGCGCAGGTCGCCGGCAAGATGCTGTTGCTCGCGCGTACCACGCCGCTCGATGAGGTCAAGCGCAAGACCGAGGGGCTGTCGCTGTTCTACACGGATCTCGATCGATCCAAGATCGAGGTTCGCCTGATCCACAAGATGGGCCGGCACGCGGTCGATTCGAACATGCTCTTCATCCAGGATCTGTGGATTCCGGAAGAGGACAGAATCGGTCCGGAAGGGGAGGGATTCAAGCTCATACTTCATGGCCTGAATCCCGAGCGCATCTTGATCGGCGCCGAAGCGGTCGGCATAGGCCGCGCCGCGATTGCGCGCGCCGCGCGCTATGCGCGCGAGCGCATTGTGTTCAATCGGCCGATCGGCATGAATCAGGGGATTCAGCATCCGCTCGCCAAATGCTGGGCGCAGCTCGAGGCGGCGAACCTCATGGTGATGAAGGCTGCCACCCTGTTCGACCGGGGAGAGGATTGCGGCGTGGAGGCGAATGCCGGCAAGTATCTCGCCGGGGAATTCGGCTTCGAGGCTTGTCACACCGCCATGCTGACGTTGGGCGGCATGGGCTATGCGCAGGAATATCACGTCGAGCGCTATTTGCGCGAAGTGCTCATTCCGCGCACCGCGCCGGTCAGCCCACACATGATCCTGAATTTCCTGGCCGAGAAAGTTCTGGGGCTTCCGAAGTCTTATTGAGGCCGATGGGGAGTCGGCGAGGAGACGATGACGACATGGCGAGTCAAGTACAGACCCTCAATGCGCGTTCCTGGCTGTTCGCCCCCGGCGACAGCGAACGCAAAATGGAGAAGGCGGCGGCCGGTGCCGCTGACATCGTCATCATCGACCTCGAGGATGCGGTCGCGGAGGCTGAGAAGCCCAAGGCACGCTCGATGGTGGCCGCGTTCTTGGGCGCCAATGCGAAACATCACGCCCGGCTCTGGGTCCGAATCAACCCAATCCAGGGGCCGCACGGTCTCGCGGATCTCGTCGCGATCGTCGCGGCCGGCCCCGCGGGCATCATGCTGCCCAAAGCCCGGGGACGGGCGGACGCGGAGCTTCTGGATCATTATCTGACGGCGCTCGAAACCGCCGCCGGCAAGGAGCCCGGCAAAACGAAGGTGATCGTGCTCGTCACCGAAACGGCCGAGGCGATGTTCACCACCGGCGGCTATGCGGGCGCGCCCCGAGTGGTCGCCATGACCTGGGGCGCGGAGGATCTCGCCGATGCGCTCGGCGCGAGCGAGAATCGCGACGCCGACGGCAGCTATGGTTTCACCTATCAACTGGCGCGCAGTCTTTGCCTGATCGGCGCCGCGGCCGCCGGCGTGGCGGCGATCGAGACCATCCATGGCGATTTCCGCGACGACGCCGGGCTTCGCAAGCGCGCGGCGGAAGTGCGGCGCGCCGGATTCAGCGGCATGCTGGCGATTCATCCGGCGCAAGTGGATGTGATCAACCAGGCGTTCACGCCAAGCGCGGAAGAGTTGGCCTCGGCACAGCAGATCGTCGATCTGTTCGCCGCGAATCCAGGTACGGGCGCGATCGGCCACAACGGAGCCATGCTCGACCGGCCGCATCTTGCGCGCGCGCGGGCATTGCTCGCGCTCGCGGCCCGGCGATGATGCGCGCGCGGCATCGATGACGGCGGTGACGAATGCGGGCGCTCTGGACCTCGGGGCCTATTTGCGGGCCGGCGATCGAATCGTTTGGGGGCAAGCCTGCGGCGAGCCGACGACACTCATCGAGGCGCTGATCGCGCAGGCTGAAAGCATCGGACGGCTCTCGGCGTTCGCGGCCACCAGTTTCTCGGGGCTTCTGACGGCCGAGGCCGCCGAGAAGATCAGCCTCTCGAGCATGGGAGCCATCGGCGCGCTGCGCACGGTCGCGGCTGCCGGCAAGCTCGGGATCGTGCCTTGCCACGTCAGCCAGATCGCTCCGATGATCGAGCAGGGGCTGATCGGCTGCGACGTCGCGTTCGTCCAGGTGAGCCCGCCCGACGCCGACGGCAACCATAGTTTCGGCCTGATCGGCGATTTCGTGCAGGCAGCCGTGGCGAAGGCTCGCGTGGTCATCGCCGAGGTCAACGAGCGCGTGCCCTTTACCCTCGGCGATGCGGTGCTGCCGGCGGCGCGCATCGACTGCGCTGTGCAGGTGTCGCGCATCCCGGTCGAGGTGCCGCAGGCGCAGATCGGCGAGACGGATCAATCGATCGCCCGCATCGCGGCCGGTTACATCGGGGATGGCGCCGTGATTCAGGTCGGCATCGGGGCGGTACCCGATGCGATCTTGCGATTGCTCGGCGACCGGCGCGATCTCGGCGTGCACTCCGGGATGATCGGCGATGGGCTGGTCGATCTGGTCGAAGCCGGCGTGGTCACCAATGCGCTGAAGCCCCTCGATGCGGGCGTGTCCATCACCGGCGCGCTGATCGGTACCCGGCGTCTTTACGATTTCTCTCACCGCAATCCGAAGATCGGCATTCGCAGCTCCGCCTACACGCACAGCGAGAAGACGCTGTCGCGCTTGCAGCGGCTGGTGACGATCAATTCGGCGGTGGAGGTCGACTTGACCGGGCAGGTGAATGCCGAGCAGAGCGGCAGCCAGTATCTCGGCGGAACGGGCGGGCAGGTCGATTATGTGCGAGCCGGCGGCCGCTCGCCCGGCGGCCGCTCCATCATCGCGTTGCCTGCGACCGCGAAGGGCGGCAAAGTCAGCCGCATCGCGGTGGCCTTGTCCGGGCCGGTCACGACGGCGCGCAGCGATGTGGATGTAATCGTCACCGAGTTCGGCGCCGCCGAGCTGAAGGGCAAGACGCTCGCCGAGCGTGCGCGGCGCCTCGTCGCGATTGCACATCCCGATTTCAAAGAAGAGCTGGACCGGGCAGCCCATGCCATCCAGCGCAGGGGGTTCTGATGAGCGATGCGGTACTTTTCGATGCGCGCGGTGACGGCATTGCGATCATCACCTTGAATCGTCCCGAGGCCCGCAATGCGCTGGGGAAAGACATTCGCGAGGGGCTCTTCGGTGCCTGGGATCGCTTCGAGCGGGATCCGGCACTGCGCGTCGCCATCCTCACCGGCTCGGGAGAGAAGGCCTTTTGCGCCGGCGGCGACTTGAAAGAGATGGTGGAGCGGCAGCTTGGCGTACCGCCGCGCGACATGTTCCCGGTCCCGGGCGACAACATCGAGCTGACGAAGCCCACGATCGCGGCAGTGAACGGCGTCGCCTTCGCCGGCGGCTGGTTGATCGCTCAGGCGTGCGATCTGTGCGTTGCCAGCACGCGCGCGCAATTCGCCATCACGGAGGTCAAGGTCGGCCGGAGCTCGCCCTGGGCCGCGCCCTTGATCCACATGATTCCCCAACGCGTCATGATGGAGATCGTGCTCACCGGCAAGCCGATCAGCGCGCAGCGTGCGTATGAGATCGGCCTCGTCAACCGGTTGGCGGAGCCCGGCCAGCTCATGAGCGCGGCGCTCGAGCTCGCGGCCGAGATTCTCGAAGGCGCGCCGCTGTCGGTGCGGGCGGCGCGAGAGATGGTGATGCTGTCGACGGAGATGGGCCGATCGGCGGCGTTGCGAGCCGCACGGCATTCTTCGGAAGTCGCCTATCGAAGTGAAGATGCCCAGGAAGGTCCCAAGGCCTTCGCCGAAAAGCGGCGTCCGCGCTGGAAGGATCGCTAGAAGCCCCGCCGTTCAGGCGGCGCTCATTTGCGGACGGCGGCGCCTTTCGCGGCCATTCCGAAGCTGTAGCGAATGTGATCGACGTGGGCCGAAGGGACCACCGGAAACACGAGCGGCGCATCCGTCTTTCGAATGGCACCCATCTCCGCGGCGACGTCTTCGATGGACCAGCTGCTGCGGTACACGCCCGGCGATTCGGCGATGAATGCTCTCGCCACACGGCCCGCGATGGAAATCAGCATCTCTGCCGTGATCGAGCACGATTCGTGGGCCAGCCAACCGACCACCGGCGCCACCAACTCCGGTGTCATCGGAGGATAGGCACTGATGTCGATCCCCTCGGCCATCCTCGTCACCGCTCCGGGGACGATGACATTGCACTTCACGCCTTCTGCGGCACCCTCGAGCGCAGCCACGTTCGACAATCCGATGAGGCCCGCCTTGGCGACGCCGTAATTGGCCACACGATGGTTTCCATAGAGGCCGCCGATGGAGGAGGTCAATACGATCCGTCCGTAACGCGCCTTGCACATCAAAGGGAAGGCCGGCCGCACCACATGGAATGCCCCGCGCAGATGCACATCGAGGACGGCGTCGAAATCCGCCTGGGTCATTTCCTTCAAGGACGCCGCGCGAACGTTGCCGGCGTTGTGGATCAAGATGTCGATGCGCCCGTAGTGGTCGAGTGCCGATTGGATGATGCCGCCGCCGCCCTCGGGCGTCGCCACCGATTCGGTGCACGCGACGGCCTCGCCCCCTGATTTGCGAATCTCCTGCGCAACCTGCTCCGCGGGACCCGCATCGATTCCCTCGCCCTTGAGGCTGCCGCCCGGGTCGTTGACGACGACTTTCGCGCCGCGTGAGGCGAGAAGCAGGGCATAGGCACGCCCCAGTCCCCGGCCTGCGCCGGTAATGACGGCCACCCGATCATCGAATCTGAGTTCTGACATCGCGCATCCTCCCCTCATGATCTCGAAGCGTAAACTAAACGCTCGCGGACCCCGCGGGCAAGCAGCCGCTGCGCCGCGGCGGACGCTGCGCCGGCCGCCCCGCGAGGATAGCGTACTAGACAACAGCGTTGATTATGAATACCATGGTTTTCGCTACTCTACCGGGGGGAGGATATGCAGTGCGCGCCGACCAAGACGCCTGAAGACATCGACATCTCTGCGCTCAGGGAGAAGTATCTGCGCGAGCGCGAGAAGCGGCTTCGCCCCGAGGGGCAGAAGCAGTATGTGCGCCCGACCGCGGACGTCACCGAGACCTTCGACGCCGATCCGCACATGCCGCTCGTGCCCCGGGCGCCGATCTCGGAGGACATCGACGTCGTCGTTCTCGGCGCCGGCTGGGGCGGGGTGATGGCCGCCTACCACCTCAAGCAGGCGGGCATCCACAATTTCCGCAATGTCGACATCGCCGGCGACTTCGGCGGCGTGTGGTACTGGAACCGCTATCCCGGCATTCAGTGCGACAACGAATCGTACTGCTATTTACCGCTTCTAGAAGAGACCGGCTTCATGCCGTCCAAGAAGTTTGCCGACGGCTGGGAAATCCGCGAGTACTGCGCCTCGATCGCCCGCAAATACGGCTTTGCCGACAAGGCCTTGTTCCATACGCTCATCAACACGCTGCGCTGGGACGAGAAGCTCAGGCGCTGGCGCGTCGGAACCAATCGCGGCGATGATATCCGCGCCCGCTTCGTGATCATGGCCTGCGGCGTTCTGAACATGCCGAAGCTTCCGCGCATTCCGGGGATCGACACGTTCAAGGGAAAGATCTTCCACACGGCGCGCTGGGAATATGACTACACCGGCGGCAGCTATGAAAGCCCGGTGCTTTCGAAATTGGCGGACAAACGGGTCGCGATCGTGGGTACCGGAGCGACGGCGATCCAGGCCGTGCCTCATCTTGCGCAGTACGCGAAGCAGCTTTACGTCGTTCAGCGCACGCCCTCGAGCGTCGATGAACGGCCGAATCCGCCGACCAGTCCCGAATGGGTGAAATCGCTCAAGCCCGGCTGGCAGCACGAGCGGCAGGATAATTTTCATCACGCCGCGATGGAAATGCTCAAGCCGGGCGAGCCGGATCTGGTCTGCGACATCTGGACCGAGATCGCACGCAACCTTGCCGCGGAACTCGAGGCCGAGGGATGGCCGCAGCTCACGCCGGAACAATTCGCCGCGCGCCGGGAGGTCATCGATTACCGGGTAATGGAGCGCCTGCGCCGCCGTGTCGACCACATCGTCGGGAACAGCGAAACGGCCGAGGCGTTGAAGCCTTATTACCGCTTCCTCTGCAAGCGGCCGCTGTCGAGCGATGAGTTCTATCCGGCCTTCTGCCGCCCCAATGTCACTTTGATCGACGTGTCGAAAACCAAGGGCGTCGAGCGCATGACCGAGCGCGGCTTCGTCGCCAATGGCAAGGAGTACGACGTCGATTGCATGATCTTCGCCAGCGGCTTCGAGGTGACGAGCGATCTCAATCGGCGTTGGGGAATCGACGTGGTGCAGGGCACGGACGGCAAATCGATCTACGAGCACTGGTCCGAAGGGCCCAAGACGCTCCATGGCACCATGACGCACGGATTTCCCAACCAGTTCTACATCGGCTACATCCAGGGCGGCCTCAACGCGTCGGTGACGGAGCAGTTCGGGCGGCAGGGACAGCACATCGCTTATGTCATCCGCGAGGCGCTGAATCGCGGTGCCACAATGGTCGAGCCGAGCCAGGAAGCGCAGGATGCCTATGTGCGCCACTTCGAGGAGCTCGAAATCGACCTTTCGGCATTCTTGCGGCAATGCCCACCGAGCTACTTCAACAACGAGGGCGAGGAGAAGCCGAAATGGGCCCTGTTCCGAGGCTACGGGGCCGGCTGGGTTGCATTCCAGAAGCTCCTGAAAGATTGGCGTGACCAAGGCGACCTGAAAGGCCTCGTGCTCGAGCGCTGATCCGCTGCGGATCCTTTCCCTGAAGGAGCCGATTTGCGATGCTAGCCAAGTGGGACCTGGGCCCGGTTCCGAGGAGAACGATATGGACACCCTGACCAACGTGACCGTCGAGGAACTCGCCGAACCGGTAACCTATCCGGTCGAAGCGTTTATTTCTCCCGACTACGCCCGCGCGGAGGCCGACCGGCTCTGGGCCAAGGTGTGGCAGCACGCCGGCCGGGTCGAGGAAATTCCCGAGGTGGGCGACTACATCACCTACGAGATCGGCGATGACTCGATCTTGATCGTGCGCAACGCGCCGGACTCCATCAAGGCTTATCACAACGTCTGCCCGCATCGCGGCCGGCGCCTGGTCAACGCGGCGAACGGTGAGAACGGCGCCTGCGGCAAGAAGCGGGCGTTCGTCTGCGGCTTTCACGGCTGGACGTTCGATCTCAATGGCAAGAATACCTACGTCCTCGATAAGGACGACTGGAAGGGTGTGCTCAACGAGGAGCGCACCTCGCTCTACGAGGTGAAGGTCGATACCTGGGGCGGCTGGCTTTTCATCAACATGGACCCGCAGGCCGTGTCGCTTCGAGAATACCTCGAGCCGGCCGCCAGCATCCTCGATCCTTTCGAATTCCAGAAAATGCGCTACAAGTGGCGCCAGTGGGTCATCTTCGACTGCAACTGGAAGACGGCGCTCGAGGCCTTCATGGAGCCCTATCACGTGGCGGGCACTCATCCGCAGCTCCTCAAGTACGGGCAGTACTACGCGTACAGCGCGGCGCACGGATTGCATGGAGTCAGCGGTTTCGACGAGCGCGATCCGACCTTGAAGATGAAGCAGAGCAGCACGATCACGCGCGCGGGTCTCGGGAGCGATGCGCGCAAATCGACGTACGAGCTGCAATACGAGATTTACACGACGGTGAACAACGCGAGCACGACCGAGACCTTGGTCAATGCCGCGAAGCGGCTGGTCGATGAATTGCCCGAGGGGACGCCGCCCCCGGAGGTCATCAAGCATTGGCTCGCATCGGCCCGCGCGGACGATGCGGCGCGCGGGGTGATCTGGCCGACGATCACGCCGCAGCAGATGGCGGATGCGGGCCTTGCGTGGCATGTCTTCCCAAACATGTCGATCCTGCAAGGGATCACCTTCGCGCTGTGCTATCGCGCCCGCCCGTACGGGGATGACCCGCACAAGTGCATCTTCGAGTCCTACGCGATCGAGCGTTACCCGGAAGGACAGGAACCGAAGCCGCCGTGGGTGTATGCGGAGCCCACCGCGGAGAAGTGGGGCTCGGTGCTCGCGCAGGATTTTTCGAACATGGCGGCGGTCCAGAAGGGCATGAGATCGCGGGCCTTCCGCGGTCCGCAGCCGAATCCGCATCAGGAACGCAAGGTCACCAATTTCCACCGCAATCTGGCACGGTACATGGGCACCGGGGCACCGCGCTTGCTCAAGTAGCGGATGCGGCGGCTTGGCCGAATCCGCGTCGCACGCATTTCGAATACATCGGAACCACAAGGTAGCAGTAATCATGGCAGTCAAAGTATACGAGCGCATCCTGCAGCTGTTCGAAGCGGAGGGCATGAAGACGTTGTTCGGCATCCCCGATCCGAATTTCGTGCACATGTTCATCACGGCAGAGAAGCGCGGTTGGAGCGTGGTCGCTCCGCACCACGAGGAGTCCGCCGGCTTCATGGCCGAGGCGGCTTCGCGCATGACGGGCAAACCCGGCCTGTGCATCGGCACCCTGGGTCCCGGCGTCGCCAACTTGGCCGGCGCCATGATGTGCGCCAAGGTCGAGAACTCGCCGGTCATTTTTCTCGGCGGACAGCGCGCGCGCATCACCGAGCAGCGAGTGCGGCGCGGCCGCATTCAGTTCGTCAAGCAGTCGGCCCTGGTCGAGCCTTCCGTGAAGTACTGCGCCAGCATCGAATACGCGAACCAGACCGATGAGATCATCCGCGAGGCATTGCGTGTCACGCAGACCGGTACGCCGGGCCCCGCTTACATCGAATACCCATCGCACGTGATCCTGGAAGACCTCGATGTACCCGCGCCCCTGCCGCCGGAGGCCTATCGCCTCGTTCAGCAGGGCGCAAGCGCCCAGATGATCGAGAAAGCCGTGCAGCTCATCAAAGCGGCGAAGCAGCCGATCCTGCTCGTGGGTCACGGTGCGCACTGCGCCCGCGCGGCCGAATCGATCAAGGCGCTCTCCAAGCTGATGAATTGCCCCGTCATCCAGACCTCCGGGGGTACCTCGTTCATCAAGGGGCTCGAGGATCGTACCTTCCCCTACGGGTTCTCTGCCGCCGCGGTCGATGCGGTGGTGAAGTCCGATTTGTGTCTCGCCATCGGCACGGAGCTCGGCGAACCGGTCCACTATGGGCGTGGGCGCCACTGGGCCGAGAACAACGCCAATCGCAAATGGATCTATGTGCAGCTCGATCCCACGGCGATCGGCGTGAACCGTCCGATCGACGTGCCGCTGGTCGGCGATCTGCGCGCCATCGTGCCGCAGCTCACCGAGGCGCTCAAATCGTCCGAGCGCGCCGCCTCGCCCGAGCTCGCCGGCTGGGTGAAGAGCGATGCCGCCCAACTGAAGGAGCTCGCGACCTCGGCGCCTTCGGGTAAAACGCCCATCCACACCGCGCGCTTCGTGGTCGAGGCGACGAAGGCTTTCCCCAAGGACGGCATCATGATTCGCGATGGCGGGGCGACCGTCATCTTCCAGTGGACCTACTCGCAGGCGAAGCCGCACGATGTCATCTGGAATCAGAATTTCGGTCACCTGGGCACGGGATTGCCCTACGCGGTGGGCGCGATGGTGGCGGACGGCGGGAAGCGCAAGGGCATGCTCCTCACCAGTGACTCCGCGTTCCTGTTCCATGTGTCCGAGCTCGAGACGGCGGCACGCCTGAAGCTGCCGCTCGTATGCGTTGTCGGCGTCGACTACCAATGGGGTCTCGAGGTGGGTGTCTACAAGCGCACCTTCGGCCAAGGCTCGGCGGAGACCGGTGTGCACTGGAGCAAGGATGTCCGGTTCGACAAGATAGCCGAGGGTTTCGGCTGCTACGGCGAGTACGTCGATCGCGAAGAAGAGATCGGGCCGGCCATCGAGCGCGCGTATGCCAGCGGCAAGACCGCGGTCATTCACGTGGCGATCGATCCGAAGGTCAATTCCGAGGAAATGCCGAACTACGGCGAATTCCGCACCTGGTATGCGGAAGGGACGCAGTGATATGCGCGAATATCTGAAGTTTTATATCGGCGGCGAATGGGTCGCTCCCACCGAGCTGAAGACCCTCGATGTCATCAATCCCGCAACCGAACAGGTTGCCGGCAAAATCGCCCTGGGCTCGGCCGCCGATGTGGACAAGGCCGTCAAGGCGGCACGCAAGGCCTTTGCAAGCTGGTCGCAGACCAGCCGCGAGGAACGGCTCGCTGTCTTGAAGCGCATCCTCGAGGAATACCAGAAGCGCATTGGCGATCTCGCGGCCGCCATCACCGAGGAGATGGGTGCGCCCGCATCGTTGGCGGGCGGCTTTCAGGTGGGCTTGGGCGTCGGTCATCTGAACACCGCCATCGAAGTGCTGAAGAACTTCCGCTTCGAGGAACAGCGCGGCGCGACGATGATCGCCAAGGAGCCGGTCGGTGTCTGCGGTCTCATCACGCCCTGGAACTGGCCGATGAACCAGATCGCCGTCAAAGTATTTCCCGCGCTGGCGACCGGCTGCACGGTGGTCTTGAAGCCCTCCGAGGTCGCACCCTTCTCGGGACAGATATTCGCCGAGATCATCGACGCGGCGCGCGTGCCGGCGGGCGTGTTCAATCTGATCCAGGGCGATGGACCGGGTGTCGGCGCGGCGCTCGCCCGCCATCCCGATGTCGACTTGATCTCCTTCACCGGCTCGACGCGCGCGGGTGTCGACATTGCCAAAAATGCGGCGCCCACGGTCAAACGGGTCTGCCAGGAGCTCGGCGGCAAGAGCCCGAATATCATTCTCGACGATGCGGATTTCGCCAAGCATGTCGCCTCAGGCGTCGCCTCGATGATGGGCAATTCCGGTCAGACCTGCAGCGCGCCCTCGCGCATGCTCGTGCCCAAGGCGAGGATGGAGGAGGCCATCCGCATTGCGCGCGAGGCCGCCTCGAAGGTGACCGTCGGCGACCCCACGGGCAATTTCGCGATCGGTCCGGTGGTCTCCAAAACCCAGTTCGACAAAATTCAGGGCTTGATCCAAAAGGGCATCGCCGAGGGCGCGACGCTCGCCGCCGGCGGCCCGGGCCGTCCCGAGGGACTCGCTCATGGCTATTACGTGAAGCCCACGGTGTTCGCGAATGTGACCAACGACATGACGATCGCGCGCGAGGAGATTTTCGGGCCGGTGCTCACCATCCTGGCCTACGACAACCTCGACCAGGCGATCGAGATCGCGAACGACACGGAATATGGGCTTGCCGGCTACGTGGCGGCCGCCGACCTGGACAAGGCGCGCGCGGTCGCCCGCAGGCTTCGCGCCGGCTGGGTCGCGATCAACGATGGATTCGATTTCAACGCGCCTTTTGGCGGCTATAAAAAGAGCGGCAACGGGCGCGAATGGGGCGAGTTCGGCTTCAACGAATACCTCGAGATCAAGGGCATGCTGGGATATGCGCCCGGCAATGCCGCCTAGGATTTCGGAAAGAGCCGGCTGAGCGTGCCTCCGAGCGGTGCCGGCATGAAACTGTCGCCATAGGGCCAGTCCATGAAGCCGAGTGAGGCGCTCGTGCCTCCATCGATGTGCAAGGTCGTGCCCGTGATCGAGCGCGAGAGATCGCTCGCGAGGAACAGCATTCCGTTGACGACGTCCTCGACCGACGGGGCTCGCTTGAGCGGCACATACATCTTGTAGGTGGCGGCGAGTGCGTCCCCGCCGATGGCGGACAGCCTTGCGAAGTCCTCCGGGTAAAGGGCGCTGTTCGAGGCGCGCGCCGGCGAGGTGTCGGGTGCAATGAGGTTGACCCGGATCCCATCGGCGCCGAGCTCGACGGCCAACGCGCGGCTGAAGTTGGTGGTGGCGGCCTTCGCTCCCGCATAGACCGCATAGGTCGCGGCTCCGCGGTGAGCTTCGATGGTGGTGAAATTGATGATGCTGCCGCCGCGCCCGCCGCGTCGAATGAGGGGGATCGCCCGCCGCACGCTGTCGATGATGTAGCCGTAATTGAGCCTGATGTCGCGGGCATTGCTTTCGCGCGTCGTGTTGACGAACAGCGAGCGCTGCACGCCGCCCGCGACGTTGACCACGATATCGGCGCGGTCGAACTGCGTTTCCACCTGGTCATAAAACGCATCGAGGGAGGCCGCATCGGTTACATCCGCGCGAACCGACAGTATGCGGGATCCGAGCGCCTCGACCTCCGGCACGATCGTGCGCACCGCCTCCTCGTCGTTGTCGCAGGCGGCGATGTGCACACCGGCTCGTGCGAGGGCGAGGGTGACGCCGCGCCCCATGAAGCCACCCGCACCGCCGACCACCACGGCAACTTTACCGGCAAGGCCGGCGTGAGCTTCCAGCAATCCCATAGGCCACCCCCTGAATTGGACCGAGGCCATCTTAATCCAACGCCCGGCCGGCTAAGATAGTTCCGGGCGGCTCCTTCTACAGCTGCGTCGACAGCGTCTGGGCAGCCGCGATCAAGGTCTCCTGAAGCGCAGCCAGACCGTTACGCCGCAGCGCACTGCCGATACCGATGGCGACCAGCGCATGGCTCAGCTTGGTGCGCATCCTGAAGACCGGGGCGGCAAGCACCGTGACCCCGGAGATGTAATTGCCCGCATCCAGGGCGACTCCGCGATCGCGTGTCAGGCGAACCTGCTCTTTCCATTCTTCGAGCGTTGGCGGCTCGTCCCAGCGCAGCATCTTGAACCGGGCTTCGAGCTCGGTCTCGGTGTGACCTCCGAAGGCAGCGATGCACCGGCCGGTCGCGCTGATGAGCGCCGGGAAGCGGCTGCCGATCTGCGTGCTCAACTGAAAGCTTGGGCCTGACTGCGAGACGGCGACCACGATGATGTGCTCGAGCCCGACGATGTGCACCCCGAGCATGGTCACGTCGAATTCCTGGGCAATGCGATCGAGCACAGGCTGCGCCAGATCGTTGAAGCGGTTCCGCCTCAGCCAGTGGCGCGCGAGCGTGAGAACGCCGGCCTCCAGGGAATACCGCTTGGTGTCGGGATCGAACGATACGAACTCCTCCGCGACCAGCGCTCGCAGGACGTGCAGGCACGTGCTCGGGACCAGTCCCAGCTCGCGCGCAATCGATTGCACGCCGAGCGGCGCGTCGCTCTTGCCGAGCAAGCGCAGGACCGCCGCCGCGCGCGAGATGGCGGGGGCCTTGCTCGCCTTCACCGCCGCCGCAAGCTCGCGGTCCGGGCGGGGAGGTCGTCGTGATCGTTGCATTGGCTCAGGCATCGGACACACCCATTCGCTACGGCCAGGTTGTTCTACATATGAAATGATATTCGATATTTGCAATGATTGCCATCCTGTGGCAAATTGCCTCGCGAGCCGACACACCCCGGTCCTCAGCCCTTGTAGAGGAATTGCTGCCTCGATGCCCAAGCTCACCGAATACACCCGTTACGAAGATGCGCAGCGATCCGCGAACTCGCATGCGCTGTGGGAGCTCTTCGACGGCGATCGCGACCACCTCAATATCGCTCACGAATGCATCAATCGCCACGCCGATGGATCGGGGCGCATCGCGGTTCGAATCGCGCAAGCCGATGGAGCGGATATCGCGTTGAGCTTCGATGAGATTGCCGCCGGATCTGCGCGCTTTGCGAATTGGCTGGTAAAGAACGGGATTCAGCCCGGCGACCGCATCGCCTTCATGCTGGAGCCGTCGCTGCCTTTTTATCTGAGCCTGTTCGGCGCGATGATGATGGGCGCCATCAGCGTGCCGCTGTTCACGCTGTTCGGGCTCGATGGATTGCGGTTGCGGGTCGATGACTGCAAGCCGAAATTGCTGATCACCAATGCCGAGAAGGCGGGCATCGCCGGGGAGATCGGCGGGCTGCGTGTCGTCGTGGCCGACGCCGAGCTGCTCGAGGAGATTGCCCGTTTTCCATCGACCTACACGCCGGCGACGCGCGCGGACGATCTTGCCGTTTTTCAATACACCTCCGGTACGACGCGTGAGTTGCCGGCGGCAGTCAAGCATTCGCATCGCACGGTCGTCACCCTGATGTTCGCCGCGCTCTACGGAACCGGCATCCGGCCGGGCGATGAGTTTTTCTGCCCCTCGTCTCCCGCGTGGGGTCATGGGCTGTGGCACGGAACACTCGCGCCGCTCGCGCTCGGCGTCACCACCGGAACGTTCGCCGGCCGCTTCGACGCCGTGCGCCTCATGAAGGCGCTGCAGGACTACAAAATCACGAATCTGTCGGCGGCCGCCACGCACTATCGGATGATGAAAAATTCCGGCAAGGCGGGCGAGTTCAAATTCTCGATCAAGAAGCTGTCCTTCACCGGCGAGCCCATCGACGTTGCGACGCTCGAGTTCATCGACGAGACCTTTCACGTCCCGGCGTGCAGCATGTATGGGACCACGGAGATCGGTGTGGTGCTGGTCAATTATCCCGGCGCCGATGACTACGTGGTCAAGCCGGGCTCGCTCGGTAAGCCGATACCCGGCCTGAGGCTCCAGGTGCAAAAGCCCGATGGGACCCCGGCCGAGCCGGGCGTCGTCGGTGAGCTCATGCTGTGGCGGCGGGATCAGTGGGAGACCACCAAGGACCTCGCCAGGATCGACGAGGACGGCTATTTCTATCACGCCGGCCGCGCGGACGATGTCATCATCTCCGCAGGCTGGACGATGAGCGCCGTCGAGATCGAGAACACGCTGCTCAAGCATCCGGACGTGAAGGAAGCGGCCGTCATCGGGGTGCCGGACGACACCCGCGGGCAGGTCGCAAAGGCATTCATCGTGACCGACCGCTCGCCGAGCGAGGAGTATGTCGATGAGCTCAAGAACTTCACGCGCGGGCGGCTGAGTCAGCACGAGTTTCCGCGTCACATCGCCTTCGTCGAGGAGCTTCCAAAGACCCCCGCCGGTAAAGTGCACCGCAAGATCCTACGCGATCGCGAAGCCGCGGCCGCGATCGCTAATTAATTATTCAGGAGACGACGAATGCAACCAGTCAGCAAGCTCACCACCAGCCGCTTCCCGAAAATCACGGAAGAGGGTCTCGACGATCTGCGCAAGCGCATCGGCGTGCCGATCACCGACACCATCGAGCCGTGGAATTACGAGGCCACCCGGGACAGCATTCGTCACTACGCTCACGGCATCGGCGATGACAATCCGTTGTGGACCGATCCGGCGTATGCCGCGAAAACCCGCTATGGCACCATCGTCGCGCTGCCGAGCTTTCTGTTCTCGACGAGCCGCATCGTGTCGGGCTATTGCGGTGGGCTCTCCGGCATTCACGCCATGTGGGCGGGTGCGGAATGGACTTGGTACAAGAACGTCCTGCGCGGCGACGCCATTTCCACCCAGGCGTACCTCAAGGACCTCGTCGAGCACAAGACCCGGTTCGCCGGCCGCTCGTTTCAGCAGATCTATCACGTCGACTTCTTCAACCAGCAAGGCGACAAAGTGGCCGACTGCGATTCCTGGGTATTTCGCACCGATCGCGACGAGGCGCGCGAGCGCGGCACGAAATATACGGAGGCGCGCGGCCGCGTCGAGCCGTTCAAGGACGAGCAGCTCGCCGAATTCTACAAGCTATACGAGGCCGAGGAGATCCGCGGCGGCAAGCCGCGGTACTGGGAAGACGTTTCTGAAGGCGAGGCGCTGCCGCGCATGATGAAGGGCCCGATGACGGTCACCGGATTCATCTGCTACGCGCAGGGCTGGGGCGGCCTGTATATCCGCGCGAACAAGCTCGCGTGGAAGATGCAATCCAAGCATCCTGGGCTCGGCATCAAGAACCGGTTCAACGTGCCTGACTGCCCAGAGCGCGTTCATTGGGATGAGGCCTTCGCACTCGAAGTCGGCGCACCGGGCGCGTACGACTACGGTCCCGAGCGCTGCTCCTGGCTGACCCATCACATTACCAATTGGATGGGCGATGACGGCTTCCTCCAAAAGAGCAAGTGCCAGGTTCGCCGCCACAATCCCGACGGCGATGTCATCTTCATCGATGGCGTGGTCAGCCGAAAATTCGTGGAGGGCGGCAAACACCTGGTCGAGATTCGCCAGAACGCCGAGACGCATCGCGGCGAGGTGTCGGCAAACGGCTCGGCGGTCGTGGAGTTGCCCAGCCGCGCCAATACTCGCTAACCTCTGCCCGACGCACAGGGGAGGGGGGGCAATGGCAGAACTCAGATTCGACGACCGGGTCGCCGTCATCACCGGCGCCGGCAGGGGACTCGGGCGCTCCTATGCGCTGCTCCTCGCATCGCGCGGAGCCAAGGTGGTCGTCAATGACCCCGGCAGCAGCATCAAGGGCGACGGCATCGATGCCGGGCCCGCGGCCGCGGTGGTGCGGGAGATCAAGGCGGCGGGCGGCGAGGCGGTGGCCAGTACCGAATCGGTGGCGACCCCGGCCGGCGGCAAGGCGATTATCGCGACCGCGATGGAGCAGTACGGGCGCATCGATATTCTGGTTCACAACGCCGGGATCGTTCGCGGCGGTCTGATCGAGGACCTCAGCTACGAGGATTTCGAGGCGGTCCTCGATGTGCATCTGCGTGGGGCTTTTCACGTTGTGCGGCCGGCGTTCCCGCTTATGTGCAAGGCCGGTTACGGCCGCATGGTGCTCACCTCATCGATCAACGGACTTTATGGTAACCATAAAGCCGTCAATTACAGTGTCGCCAAGGCGGGCACGATCGCACTTTCCAACGTGGTCGCACTCGAGGGCGCGGCGAAAGGCGTCAAATCCAACGTCATCCTTCCCGGCGCCGTCACCCGCATGGCGGAAGGGTTGGATACCAGCGCCTATCCGCCGATGACACCCGACCTGGTGGCTCCCGTGGTGGGCTGGCTGGCGCATGAATCCTGCTCGATCACGGGCGAGATGCTGGCCTCGATGGCCGGCCGGGTCGCACGAGCCTTTGTCGCCGAGACGCCCGGGGTGTATCGTCCCAGTTGGACGATCGAGCAGGTCGCCGAAGCGATCGATGCCATCCGCGACACGCGACAGCCCGTGATCTTTCCGGCTGCGCCCTCGGGGCACATCGACCACTTGCGCTACAGTTTTGCCATGGCGAAGGCCGGGGCCTGAGAGCCGGCCGCGCGCCTCGCTACAGAGGAGTGACTCGATGGATGCATTGGTTCGTCAGACAGAGTCGGTCGTGGATCGCCTGGTCGGGCTCGTGGACACACCCAACCCGTTCGATATGCCTTTTTCCGAGGTGTTGCCGCAGCAGCTCGAGGCCGTCAACGAGCGCTTCAAGGATCGCATCGAGAAGATCAAACTGTTGCAGAACCGCGCCGAGACCGGCGGCGTCAAGAATATCGGCCGAATGGCTGACATTGTGCCGTTGCTATTTGCGCACACGGCGTACAAGAGTTATCCGGAAGGCTGGCTCGTCGAACAGAAGTGGGACCGCATGGGACGCTGGCTCGACACCGTCTCGACCAACCGGGTCGAGCCCATCGACACGCGCGGGATCAACGGCCTCGATGAGTGGCTGCAGCGGCTCGAGGGCCAGGGCCACTACGTCTCATGCTCCAGCGGCACGACCGGCAAGTGCGCCATGATGAATGCCACGATGGCGGACGGCGAGTTTGCGGGCCACAGTTTATTGCAAAGCATAATCTGGTCCGGAATTGTGCCGAATCACGATCGGCGCATGATCAGCCTGGGCCAGGTCGCCGCGACACCCCGTAACCGCGCGAGCGGCCAGCCGATGCGGGAAGCATTCAACCGGCCGGATATCGCGCCTTTCGCCCCCAACGTGCCGCCCATCACGATCGGCGGAATCACGGAGATGGTCGTGCTGCGCAAGAAAATCGCAGACGGCACGGCCAAGCCCACGGAGATCGCCTATTTCGAAGAGCAGGCGGCGGCGCGCGAGAAATCGATCGAGTCGGCCATCGAACAGGCCGCCGAGGGGTTGATCGAGAGCCGCAAGATGCCGCTGCATATCATGGGACTCTTCGGGCCGCTGTATAAGGTCGCCGAGCGGGTTCGCGCAAAGGGCTACCAAGCCAAGGACTTCCAGGAGAACAGCGCGTTCGTCAGCGGCGGCTTGAAGCGGGTGGCGCTGCCGTCGAACTATCGGGAGTTCATTTTCCAGACGCTGAACCTCTCCGAAGAGCGCCTGTGCCTCACGTACGGCATGCAAGAGGCCAACACCAACGCACCCCGCTGCAAGGCAGGTCGCTATCACATGGCGCCCTGGGTCATGCTGCTGCTGCTGGATGAGTCGGGCGAGAACCTGATCGAGCCCACGCCGAGCGGCGAGCTCGAGGGCCGTGCCGCATTCTTCGACCTGTCGCTCGACGGCCGCTGGGGCGGCGTGATTTCCGGCGACAAAATCCGCGCGACGTGGGCGCCGTGCGCCTGCGGCAACCGCAGTCCCTCCGTGGCACAGAACATCGAGCGCTACGCGGACATGGCGAGCGGCGACAAGATCGCCTGCGCCGGCACGATCGACGCTTATGTGAGAGGTGTGGCATGAATCTCGTTCAAGAGCTCGACAAGCCGGCGGCGCGGCACAGCGACAACGCGGCACCCGCGCCATTCTTCGTGCGCGGGAAATTGGTCGAGGGGTCCGGTGCGCGCCACAAATCGCGAGACCTGGGCGTCGACTTCGTCACGCCGAAGCTCGATCTCGATGCATTGATCACGATGCGCACCGAGCCGGGGCCGCTGTTCGACGTCAAGCTGGATGAGATCCTCGATTTCCTTGCGGAAACCGGCGAGCACATGAAGCGGGACAAGAACGGCTACCTTCGCGAGGCTGTCGACCGGATCTCTGCGACGAACGTTCTGCCGAGGTCGGTGATCGACCTCAACGTCCGTATGGCTGCGGACTATCTGAACAAGGCGAGGCTTTTGGAGTACGCCGAGCAGAACCTCGGCAACGCGAAAGTGCTCGACGAGTGGGTGTCGCGCGTCGACAGCACCGGCCGCCGCAGTTTCACGCGCGCCTTCCCGCCGCGCCTCATCCATATCCTGCCGGGCAATTCACCGCTCGTGTCCGCCCAATCGATCGCCCTGGGCGCGATGGTCAAGGCGGTCAACCTGTTCAAGATGGGCTCGAGCGACCCGTTCATGGCCGTCGCCATGCTGCGTACCATGCTCGACGTCGATCCCAACCATCCGGTGCCGCGCTCCATGTCGGCGGTCTACTGGCGCGGGGGCGACGAGCACGTGGAACGGGCGATCTTCCAGCCGCAATATTTCGACAAGATCGTGGCGTGGGGTGGGGGCGACGCGATCAACAACGTCATCAAATACTTGATGCCCGGCCTGCAGCTGGTCTCCTTCGATCCGAAGACCTCGATCTCGATGGTCGGCGTCGAGGCGTTCGACTCCGACGAGACCCTCGAGGAGGTCGCCACGCGCGCGGCGCATGACGTGGGCCTGCTCAACCAAGAAGCCTGCGTCTGCAGCCGGGTCCTCTTTGTCGAGGGCGATCGACAACAGGTCGACCGTTTCTGCGAGCGTCTCCAGCGCAAGCTCGTCGATCGCAACGCGGTCTCCGGCAAAGCCCCGGCGCTGCCGCGCGACCTCGCCGAGGAAGTGGAGTCCATGAGACTGATGGACGATGAATTCGGCGTCTGGGGGACGGGTGACGGCAGCGGCTTGGTCGTGCGGTCGAGTGAGCCGGTGGATTTCCACCCGATCAACAAGACGGCCAATGTCGTCGAGGTGTCCTCGCTCAAGGACGCGCTCAAATACGTCAACGTCGCCACACAGACCGTTGGTGTGTATCCCCCCGCGCGGCAGGTCGAGCTGCGCGATGGCCTTGCGAGCGGCGGCGCGCAACGGATCGTCCGGCTGGGCGATGCGGGCGGCCAGTCCATCGGCGCACCGCACGATGCGATGTACATCATGCATCGATTCGTCCATTGGATCGTGCACGAGGACGGTATCGCGGGGCAGTAGGCCCCCGCACTGGCCGGCCCGCAGACGCGCGCGAGTCGGGAACAAGTCCTAGGGTTTGGCCGAGGCCACCAGCGCTTCGCTCTCGGCCCACAATCGCTCAGCGGCGGCGTCATCGCGCCCAAGCGCGGTGACGGTCCCCGGCGCTCGCTGAAAAAAGTAGCCTCCGGTCGTCTCGCCGGGCTCGTTTGCCGTCGCCAGCCAGATCACCGTATCGGCACCGTCCTTCGCCGAGATGACCTTGTCCGCATGTTGCGAGAAATACTGCTGCATCGAGTCATCGCCGCGGCTCGCAAACCTCGTGCCCACCATGCCGGGGTGCACAGCGTGGACGACGATTCCATCGGGTGTGAGCCGCTTTGCCAGGGCGCGCGTGAACAGGACGTTGGCCAGTTTGGCGTTGCAATAGGCCTTGGTCGTCGCGAAGTCATTCTTCAGCATCTGCAAGTCGCTCCAATCCAGCCCGGCGCTGTATTCATGAGCACTCGAGGAGGTGCTGATGACGCGTACCGTGCCTCGCGGCCGGCGAGCGGCCGTGGCGCGCAGCAACGGCAACAGGCGCTCGGTGAGCAGGAAATGCCCCAGATGATTGCCGGCGAAGGTGGCCTCGTTGCCCTCGGCAGTGACGACACGCCCTCTCGGCGTTCCGCCCGCATTGTTGATGAGCACATCGATGCGGTCCGTACGCGCCGCGATGTCCTTCGCGAGCCTCGCGGTATCCGCCATCAGCGCCAGATCGGCGCGCAGCATCTCGACCTTGCCGCCGCTCCGGGCCGCTGCGCGGATTTCGGCCGAGGCCGCTTCGGCGCGCTGCGGATCGCGTCCCACGCCGATAATGCGCCATCCCTGCGCCGCGAGGGCCTTCGCCGTCTCGAGCCCGATTCCGGAGCTCGCGCCGGTCACCACCGCGACGCGCGCCGTCGATTCCCTCACCTCTGTCATGTGACCTCGCTCGGTATCGGCATACCGCCCTGCGGTATCATGCAGCTTTTGCGGCTGAAATTGAAGCGATCACCGTTCGTCTTCGTTTGGGTAAAAGCGCCATGCAGAAACGCCGTTTGGGACAGTCGCAGATCCATATCGCGCCGCTGGCTCTCGGCGGCAACGTGTTCGGCTGGACGCTGGACGAAGCGGGGTCATTCCGGATCCTGGATGAGTTCGTCGGCGCCGGCTTTGATTTCATCGACACGGCCGACGCTTATTCCAACTTCGTTCCGGGCAACGCCGGTGGAGAATCCGAGACCATCATCGGCAAGTGGCTCCGGCAGCGCGGGAATCGCGACCGGGTCATCATTGCCACCAAAGTCGGGATGCCGATGGGGCCCGGCATGCGAGGTCTCTCGAGGGCCTACATTTTCCGGGCCGTGGAAGATTCGCTACGCCGGCTCAACACCGATTACATCGATCTGTACCAGTCGCACCGCGACGATCCCGGTACGCCGCTCGAGGAGACATTGCAGGCCTACGCCGAGCTGATTCGACAAGGCAAGGTCCGCACGATCGGCGCGTCGAACTACGAGGCGCCGCGTCTCGTCGAAGCGCTCGACCTTGCCGAGAAGAAGGGCCTGCCGCGTTACGAGAGTCTGCAGCCTCTTTACAATCTCGTTGACCGCGCCGACTACGAGGCCAAGCTCGAGCCGATCTGCGCGCAGCGCGGTCTCGGGGTCATCACCTATTTCTCGCTCGCCAGCGGATTTCTCAGCGGCAAATACCGCACGCCCGCGGATCTGAAAAAAGGCGGGGCGCGGGGTGAATTCGTGGGTCGCTATCTGACCCCGCGCGGCGACGCCATTCTGCGCGCCCTCGACGAAATCGCCGCAGCTCACCACAGTACGCCGGCCTCGGTCGCCTTGGCATGGCTCATGGCCCGGCCAAGTGTCACGGCTCCGATCGCAAGCGCCACGAGCTCGACGCAATTGAAGACCTTGATCGAGGCCGCGCAATTGCGGCTCGAGCCCGCCGCAATCGCCACGCTCGATCAGGTGAGCGATCCGAGTGGACAGGCCTGAACGTGCTTGGGGCCAAATGCGGCCGATCGCATCAGTTTCGGCGCTTGACGCTCTTTCGGGCGGTGGGGTTATATAGAGGTGAACAAAAAACTGCTACCCATCGAAGTCGAGAATTTCCGATCGCAGCGGCGATTCCGCTAAAGCGACGCGCTGAGCTGCTCCGGCTCTGTTGGCCGCAGGTGCGAGTGCACGGAGCCGGTGAAGGCTCCCTGCGACCGCCCGGTCCCCGGTAGCAATTTCCCTCTCACCACGCTCGCACCGGCATCGAAGTCGCGATGGCCGCGGTCGCGACGCGCGCGCGGGCGGTGAGCGCGCGCGCCGCCGCTCCGACAGGGTGCTACGTCAGATTCTTGGGTCCGGCCGTGCCCATGTACCGGGCCAGGTTGCGGTGCAGGCTGGTGACGGCGCCCTCGGCCTTGGGATTCGGCAAGGGGCCGCGGAAACCACCATTGCTCATGCCCTGCTGCACGGCCGCCATGTTGGCAAAGTCCTGAACCAGGACGCTGCCCCATTTCGGGTCGTCCACCGCCAAGTATTCCCATTCCGTCGGCGGCTCCTGTCCTTTCGGGAAAAGCTCGTAGACCGCGGCCTCGAAGATGCACTTCCCGGGGTCGTAGCCGAAGGGTCGGGCGCTGTAGCAGAGCATGTTGTTGACGGCGTGCCCAATCTGGAAATTCGGGAAAATCTGCCACGAGGTCCCGGTCTTGCCGACGTGCGTCGGATCGACGGTCGGCCAGACGACCCCGCGGGCCGCGTCGTCGCGCCGCGCCGAGTCGAGCCAATGCTTCAGCACCTTGTCGGCGGGCGTTCCCTCGGGAAGCTCATCGACCAAGCGCACCGCCGCATCCACGAGGGTCTTGGTGGTGTTGGTATTGACCTCGCGCCACGTGTAGAGCTGCATCTCCGCCGTTGACTTTCGCGGATCCGCGCCGGCGCCGAGCCGCAGCTTGGCCTTGTTCTCGTCGAGCCCTTTGGGGGCGTCGTATCCGATGTGACTGTGCTTTCCTTGCGGCCGGCCCCAGCCGACGAAATTGCCAAAGCGCATGAACTCCGGATGCGTTCCCGGAACGTGATAGGTCTCGTCGAACGCCTCCATGGCGACTTTCCAGTTGCAATCGAAAATGATCCAGCGCCGCCACCGGTAGCGCATGTTCTGCAGCTGGAAGGGATCGAGCATGGACGCGGCCGGCTCGAGATAATCGCGCAGCGGCTCGCTGTTCGGATCGAGGTTGATCCAGATCCACCCGCCCCACGTCTCCACCTTGATCCCGCCCAGACGCGTGCGCTGGTCGGTGAGTGCGCCCTGCCAGTTCTCCTTGTCCATGATGAAGGTGCACTGGCCTTCGAGGTTGTAGGACCAGCCGTGGAAGCCGCAGGTGAATTTCAATTGCTTGCCGTGCGCATGGTGCGCGCCTTTCGGTGTATCGACCAACCGGCGGCCGCGATGCGAGCAGACGTTGTAATAAGCCTTGATGGTGTCGGGGGCCGAACGCACGACGAGGATGGAATCGCCGAGGATTTCATAGGTCATGTAGTTGCCGACCTCTGGAATCTCCTCGATACGTCCGACTTGCAGCCAGACCTTGCGCCATAGCTTTTCCCGCTCCGCCCGCGCGTAGTCCTGGGAGATGTACGGCTCAACGGAGTAGGTTTGCGGCTTCGGCAGCTCCTCCGCTTCGTTGGAGACGCGTTCGCGTTCGAGCTCGACAGTCTTGTTCATGGCATCGTATCTCCGGCTTGAACCATTACGGCATCCATTTTATAGCGTGCAACAGATATATCAGGGAGCCGACCGGGACCCGAGCCCGGCGCTTAATGCACAACAGTGTAGTTCAATTGCCAAGCGCGCTCCAGATCGGGCAGGCGGCCCCGACGGGGGCCAGGCGAGGCCCGAATCCGCGGCTATTTGGCATAAACTGGCACATGTCCCGGAGCCCCTCGCTCCGACCCAATCGGAGGCTTCAATGAGCAATACCTCGTCGGCTGAGATCGCCAAGGCGCGGCGCAACTGGAAAGAAGATCATCTGAACGCGTATCTGCGCTCAGGGGGCGCCGAGGGCCACATCATGGACCTCACCGATATTGGAGGTCATAAGTTCTCGACCAATCTGCTGATCAAATACGTCGGCCGCAAGAGCGGCAAGACCATGATCACCCCGCTGATCTACGGCGATATCGGGGGAGAGGTGGTGATCGTCGCCTCCAAGGGTGGCGCGGACCATCATCCCGCGTGGTATCTGAATATCAAAGACGGCAAGGAGCTGGCCTTCCAGATCGCCACGCAGGCCTACCACGCCACGTGGCGCGAGCCCAAGGGCGCCGAGCGCACCAAGGTCTGGGACTTCATGGTCGGCGTGTTTCCGCCGTACCGCGCCTACCAGGCCTCGACCTCACGCGAGATCCCGCTCGTGATGATGTCGCCCACCGGGCCCACGGAGCGATTCAAGGCCTAAGGCCGCGTGGCCTGCCGCTCACGGGGCGGGCACCCACCGCGGGATCGTATTCTCGGGGCCTACCGGGGAGTCGAATTCCTCGACGGTGCACACGGGATTGCTGTTCGTCGCGAACAGCTTGAGCTCATCGGCCATGCGCGCGGGCAGATGCTCGGGGTTGCCGAGCCCTTTCATCGCCGCCTCGAAATCCGCGCGCGTGTTCCACCAAATTTCCATGATGCAGTCATACCCCGGGTGGATCACTTCCCCCGTGAGCGGATTCTTCTCCGGCGTGATGTAGCGCCGCACATAGCGTTGCGCGTTTGGAAGCGGCGGTTTGGCGCCGATGCGCTTGGACAGCTGCGAGTGCTGGTTTTCGTAGTAGTCCATGAACTGTTCCATGGTGAGGCCCGGGCGGCGCTTGAGAAAGACGACCTGCTTGAGCATGTTTGTTCTCCGGTTGACTTTCAGGCTCGGCCGCGCGGCGTCAGGCCGGGCGGATCGCAAGGATGCTGCCTTCCGCATCCGCCGACACATAGAGCGTGCCGTCCGCGCTTGCGGCAATGCCCGCGAAAGGACCCATCGGGCCGGACATCGTCCCGACCGGGCCCAAGACCTTGGGAGTCACGCCCGTGGGTGCGCCGACCGGAAGGCCGGAGGCGATGGTGCGGCGTGTCTTGCGGGTCAAATCGTATTCCACCAGCTCCTGGGCACCCACATCGACGATGTAGAGCAATCCGCCGCGCACGACGATGCCTTGCGGCTTTTGCAGGCCATCCAGAAGCGTCTCTGCGCGGCCGCCCGAGAGCTTGGCGATGCGGCCGCCGGCCGACTCCGACACGAAGCATGCGCCGTCGGCGCCCACCGCGACGCCTGAAGGCTTCTTGAGGCCGGTGGCGAGGACCTCGACATTGCCCGACTGGACCGACAGGACGCGGCCCGCGCCTTGCTCCGCGAAAATAACGGCTCCCCGCGGCGAGATCGCAACCCCGTAGAGTTGGTCATAGCCTTTGGCGAGCACTTCGCTTTTTTGCTGATCGGGCCAGTAGCGGGCCACCTCTCCGTTGGCGGTCGTAATGATGAATTCCCCCGGACCCGCGGCGGCCACACCGCGCGAGTACCCGGGATAACCCGGCGAGAACAGGAAGCCTGCGCGCCGCCGCTCCTCCCCGGGACGTATCTCGTAGGAGAATGGCCCGTCGGCGGCGTAGATGACGCCCTCGTCGGTCACGGCGAGACCGAGCGGCCAGTTGAATCCGTCGGCGATGAGTGGACGAGTCTTCCCGCCCGCGAGGATCTCGGTGACGTATCCGCTGATGTTGGAGACGAACAGCCGCGTACCGACAAAGGTGCTGTTGTCGAGCCCGGCCGACAGGTTGGCCAGCACCGTCCGCTCGCCGGTGCGCGGATCGACCCGCAGAACCTGGCCGCTGTGGACCTGCGTCGAGATGATGAACCCCTGCGAATCGAACTTTACCGAGTCCGGCACCCCAAGATCGCCGGCCACTTTCTCGGGCGTGCCGCCCTGCAGACTCACCCGCCAGATTTCATTGGTGCCCATCACCGGGATGTAGAGCTTGCCGTCCGGTCCCACCGAAAACGCATTCGGCATGGGTACGTTCTCGAGAATCAAGCGTGGAGCACCGCCATTCAAGTCGAGCTCCATGATGCGCCCGCCCACCCGGCACTCCCCGGCGATCAATCGTCCCTCGTGAAAGGTGATGGGATTGGCCACGGGCATGTCGCCGTACAGCACGCGGGTGGTGCCGTTCGGGGAGCGCACGCTGACGCGTCCCTCCGTGATCTCGGTGGCATACAGGTTGCCGTCGGAGTCGAAGGCCAGATCGTCGGGCGCCACGATCTCGCTTCCCATCGGACTCACCGCTTCGATCGCCCCGGTGTCGACATCGATAGCACTGATCTGGCTGCCGCTGACCTGAGCGACATAGATACGCCCGTCCGGACCGGTTCGAAGGCCGTTGGCCCCGAACAGCTTGCTGGGCGGGGTTAGCCGATCCAGGCTCCATCCTTCAGCGAGTCCGAGGGGTCTTGCGGCTGTATAGCGCCCGCTGTGCAGTGACATCCTGACGGTCTCCTTATCATGAGTTTGAGGGCTAGCATAGCGTTGGCTCCGGTGCGGAGCCAACGCGAATGCTACGCGACCTCGATTCGAGACGGCCCTTCGTGCATCTCGCCGATGACTCGAGCCTGGTCGAATCCCGCCATTTGCAACTGATTCAAGACGCTCGAGACGCCTTCCGGTGCGACGGCGACCAACAGCCCGCCGCTCGTTTGCGGATCGCACAGCAGGTCGCGCTGCCAGTCTTGCACCGAAGCCGCGAGTGCGACTTCGTCTCCGTAGCTGGACCAGTTGCGTCCTGCGGCCCCGGTGCGAAACGGGACTTGGGCGAGCGCTGCCACGCCCGCGAGCAGCGGCAACTCATCGAAGCGAATGCGCGCGGTCAGGCCCGAACCGCGGCACATCTCGAGGCCATGTCCCAACAAACCGAATCCCGTCACATCCGTCATCGCGTGGACGCCGCTGATCGTGGCCAACGCGTGGCCGACGGCGTTCAATCGCGTCGTGGAATCGACCAGCGTTGCGTAGAGACTACGCTCGCGCGCGGATTCGAGCTTGCCGCTCTTCAGCGCCGCGCTGATGACGCCGATCCCGAGCGCCTTGCTCAGGATCAGCACATCGTTCGCCCTGGCGCCGGAGTTGCGCAGCACGCGATCCGGATTCACCACGCCGATCACCGCGAGTCCGTAAATCGGCTCCGGCGAATCGATGGAATGGCCTCCCGCGATGGGAATCGCCGCTTCGGTGCAGATCGCCGTGCCGCCGGCGAGGATGGCACGCACGGTCTGCGGCGAGACTTTGCCCAGGGGCATACCGAGGATCGCCAGCGCCAGCAGGGGTCTGCCGCCCATGGCATAGACATCGGACAGGGCATTGGCCGCGGCGATCCGCCCGAAGTCGAACGGATCGTCGACGATGGGCATGAAGAAATCGGTGGTCGCGACGACCGCCTGCTCATCATTCAGCCGATAGACCGCCGCATCGTCTCCCGTCTCGATGCCGACGAGCAGATCGGGAAAGGCCTGGGCCGCGGGCATTCCGGCCAGGATCTCACGAAGCACCGCAGGCGAGAGCTTGCAGCCGCAACCGCCGCCATGCGACAGGGCTGTGAGGCGTGTCTCGAGCTCGCTCATGTTCAAGTTGACAATGGGTGTGGGATAACGGTTCGCCGGCGGCAGCCGTTTTGCCCGGCAGCCTCGAAAAACGTTGAAATAAAAGCAAAATCACGCGAACTTGAGTACCGCGCCACTATTACCGAATGAGAGGATCCGTGCAACAAGGTGAAAACCCCCTCCGCACCCTGCCGCAGGTGCAGCGATTGCTCGAAACACCGGCCGCGGCTTCGCTGTGCGCCGAGTTTGGACGCATTGCGGTGACCCAGGCGTTGCGGGATACGCTCCAAGAGCTGCGCGAGCAGATCGGCGAGGGCGCGCTCGAGGGCGCGCCCGTCGTCTCGGCGATCATCGAGCGTGGCGCAGAAAAGCTCGCCGCCCGCGGCCGGCGCGGCCTGCGCCGAACCATCAACGCCACGGGCATCGTTCTGCACACCAATCTCGGCCGCGCTCCGCTCGCACCCGAGGCGGTAGCGGCCGTCACGGAGATCGCCGCCGCCTACTGCAATCTCGAATTCAATCTCGCGACCGGCCGGCGCGGATCCCGGACCGAGGCGATCGAGACGCTGCTGCGCGAGTTGACGACGGCCGAAGCCGCGCTCGCGGTCAACAACGGCGCCGCGGCCATCCTGCTCGTGCTCGCGGCGCTCGGCAACGGCGGCGAGGTGATCGTGTCGCGGGGTGAGCTCGTGGAGATCGGCGGCGGCTTCCGTGTGCCGGATGTGATCCGTCAAGGCGGTGCCCGCTTGGTCGAAGTCGGCGCGACCAACAAGACACGGCTCGAGGACTACCGTGCGGCCATCGGTGCGGATACGCGCGTACTGCTCAAGGTTCATCAGAGCAACTTTCGAACCATCGGATTCACCTCGGCGACCAGCATCGCGGAGCTCAAGGCGCTTGCACGCGCCCACGACTTGCCGGTGGTCGCGGATCTCGGCAGCGGTCTGCTGCAACCGACTCCCGGCTGCACCGAGCCGACGCTCGAGGAAGCGCTGCTCGCCGGCGCAGACGTCGTGACCTGCAGCGGCGACAAGCTTCTTGGCGGACCGCAAGCCGGCCTGATCCTCGGCCGAAAGTCCGCCGTGGACCGGTTGCGGGTTCACCCGCTGCTGCGGGCCATTCGCCTCGACAAGATGTCGCTCGCGGCGCTCGCGGCGACACTGATGCTGCATCGGGATGCGCCGGATCGAGTGCCGGTTCGCCGGATGCTCGGCCAGACTGAAGCCGCTCTTCGGGGGCGCGCCGAACGTTTGCAGGCCCTCCTCGGCGGCGGCAGGCTCGAGCGGACCGAAGGTTACGCGGGCGGCGGAGCGTTGCCGGAGGAGCGCATCGCGAGCTGGGCGCTGGTGGTGCAGACTCGCATGGGAGCCGAAGAGGCCGCCGGTATTTTGCGAGCCGGTGATCCCGCGGTGATCGGCCGCGTCCGCGAGCAGCGCGTCCTGCTCGATATGCTGGCCGTATCCGATGAGGACCTGACGGCACTTGCCTCGGCGGTGCGCGCAGTGCCGGCGTAAACTGTCTTTGCCGCAAACTCGCGGCATCAGGGTCATGAACCAAGAGAGGTTGCTTCCGATGAGGCCGCTCAAGAATCTCTGCGAAGTCGCCGTCATCGGCGGCGGTCTCGCCGGGCTCTCGGCTGCACGACACGCCGCGCGTCTCGGTCGTCTGGTAACGCTGTTCGAAGCGACCGCGCTGTTTGGGGGTCTCATCGCCACCGTCGGCGAGGTCGATGGCATGCTCGTGCCGGGGAAGTACTCCGGTCAGGATCTGGCCATGCATCTTCTCGAGGATGCACGCAAGGTCGGCGTTCGGGTGGCGCAATCCGCCGTCTCGCGGCTCGAGTCGGGCGCGCGCCTTACCCTCACGGCGGAGGATGAGGCGATCTATCATCCCGAGACGGTCGTCGTGGCTTCCGGCGCCGCTCTGCGCAAGCTCGGCGTGCCGCGTGAGGAGGAGTTCACCGGGCGCGGGCTGTCGCGATGCGCGACCTGCGACGGCGGATTTTTTCGGGGCCAGGATGTGGTCGTCGTCGGTGGCGGCGATGGGGCGGCACAGGAGGCGCTCGTGCTCGCCAAAACGAGCCGGCGCGTCACGATGGTCTGCCGCAGCCCGCTGCGAGCGAAACCGGATTATATCAATCGGCTTGCCGCGCGCGAGAACGTGACGTTCCTGTGGGACAGCGAAGTGAGCGCGATTCTCGGCGACCAAGGGGTCTGCGGCGTGCGCGTGCGCAACGTGAAGGACGAGAGCAGCTCGCAGATCGAATGCACCGGCCTGTTTCCGTTCATCGGCGAGACGCCGAATACGGCCTTTGCGCCCGCCGTCATGCTCACGGACTCCGGTCACATCAGGACTACATCAAATTTCGCGACCTCGGACTCGCGCGTGTTCGCAGCCGGTGCGGTGCGCGCCGGTTATGGCGGGAATCTCCTCCAGGCCATGGCGGAGGGCGTCGGGGCGGCGGAGGCGGCGGCACGGTTGAAGCCTCACTGAACGCGCCGCGCGGGCTTACGTTAATATGGCTTGAGGTTTCCAGTCGAAGGAGTTTGCGATGGCAAGAAAATCCAACAGCAACGGGCATTATGAGGTGGTCTGGCCTCGCGGGGAGCGAAAGCAGGCGCTGCGGCCGCTCGCCAAGCGACTCGACACGCTCGCAGGCAAAACCGTGGCTCAGCTTTGGGATTATCTGTTCGCCGGCGACGAGGTTTTCGCAACGCTCGAAGAGACGCTCCGCGCGCGGTATCCGGACGTCAAGTTCGTCAGCTGGCGCGAATTTGGCTCGACCCACGCCGTGAATGAAAAGGAACTGCTCGCGTCCCTGCCGAAACGCTTCAAAGAGCTCGGTGTGGATGCCGCCATCTCCTCGATGGCCTGCTGAGGCAGTTGTACGCCCGCCGTGTTGCGGGCCAGCGAAGCGTGCGAGCGGGGCGGGTTTCCGACGTCCTCGCTCGTCTGCGAGGGCTTCCTCGGCCAGGCCGCGGCCACGTCCGTGGGACTTGGGATGCCCAATCTGCCGGTGGCGCTGATCCCGGGGCACCCCGGCGCCCAGAGCGTGGACGAGCTGCGCGGGAACGTTCGCAACATCACGGCACGGCAGGTCATCGAGAATCTGCTGAAGCAGCCCGACGAGCGCCGCATCGAGCCGGAGCCCGCGGCGCGCGACATCGTATTCCGCGGAACGTTCGAGGAGGTAAACGCCCATTTCTATGAGCGTGAGTGGAGCGACGGGCTGCCGATCGTGCCGCCGACCCTCGAGAAGATCGAGGAGTTCCTGAGCTTCACGGATCGCGCACCGGAAGAATCGCTCGGCATTCTCCTGCCGGAAAACCGCGCCGCGACGATCTGGGCCGTGGCGGTCAACGGCGTGATGGCCGGTTGCCGCCCCGAGTACATGCCGATTTTGATTGCCCTCATCGAGGCCATGGCGGATCCCACCTACGGCGTCGAGCACAGTGGCAACACGCCGGGATCGGACACGCTCATCATCTTGAATGGGCCCATCATCAAGGATCTCGATTTCAACTACACCCAGGGCGTGCTGCGCGACGGATTCATGGCGAACACGTCGGTGGGCCGGTTCTGGCGGCTGGCGCTGCGCAATATGGCGGGCTTCCTGCTGCACAAGACGGACAAAGCCACTTTCGGCAATACGTTCCGCGTGGTTCTCGCCGAGAACGAGGAGGTGCTCGCCAAGATCGGCTGGCAGCCCATGAGCGTCGACATGGGGTTTGCGGCAGGGGAGAACACCGTCACCATCACCCGAATGACGGGAGGCGGTGTACTTCCCTCCGTCACCGGCAGCACGCCGGAAGAGATGATGCCGTATCTCGCCGACGGCGTTGCGAAACAGACCGGTTGGGAGATGGTGTTCACGGTCGGGGGGCTGTCGATCGGCACCCTGCGTCCGGTGCTGGTCATGAGCCCGATCCTGGCGCAGACCATGGCCCGCGCGGGCTGGAGCAAAGATCACGTCAAGCGCTATCTCTATGAGCACGCGCGCATGCCCGCGTGGCGCGTCGAAGCGTTCACCGAGAAGTGGCTGGACTTTCGGATCGGCTCACTCGAGCGGCAGGTCAATCTCGGCCGCCTGCCGCAGGCGTTTCACGAATCGAACGATCCGAACCGCCCGGTCCCGATCGTGCTCGAGCCGGACGACTTCATCGTCCTCGTGTCCGGCGATCCCCTCAGGACCAATGCCTACGCTTTCGCTCACAACGGCTATCTGGGATTCCCGGTGGCGAAGCCGATCAAATTGCCGGGCAACTGGACGGAGCGGCTTCGCAAACCGCGCCCCTGAGAGGTGGCGGAAGCGGATGGGAATCGAACCCACCGCCCGCTGTTCGCGGGCCACTGGTTTTGAGGACCAAGGAAGCCACCAGGCTTCAGTCGCTTCCAGCCGCCATCCTAAAGCGTTCGTCGATGAAGCGCACGCTCGAGCCGCGCACCGAAGTCGTGCCGCTCCCATAGGTTCAAAAACGCGGTGAACACGTGCCAGAAACCGCGGACCACCTCATCCTGGCGAAAGACCGGATCGAGCGGGCCCTGCGCGCCGACGGCCTCGGGGAGACGCGCGAGCAGCAGCGCCGGCGCATCGATCAATACCGCGAGGCCCATCGTCGCCGCATAGAAATCGAGATGCAGCCCGAGCTCGGCCACATCGAGACGCGGTCCGCCGTGAGCGTGCAGCTCGCCCACGAACAAGGCAAGCAACTCCTCGAGATGCCCGTCCCAAATTTCCAGGCCGGCGCCGCACAGGGAGCCCCAGAGCGCATAGGCCACATTCATCTGACGGACGCGGCCCCAGTCGAGCAAGCCGCATCCGAGCGTGCCTGCGCGCTCGCGCCAAAACCAGGCGTTGTCGATATGCGCGTTGTAATGACAGAGCGCAATGAAATCGCGATCCGCATGCATGAAGCGCTTGATGGCCGCTTCGTGACGAAGAAATTGGACGGCCCCGGATTCCAGCCGCGCGATGAACGCGGGCGTGGTGAGGTGGGGCGGAAGGAGCTGGGGCGCGCTTGCGGCAAATGCGCCAAAGCGCCGCACGCGCGCGCGCAGCTGCTCCTCGTCCCACGGAATCGCATCGTCCGTTTCGGCTTTTGCGGGATCGAAGGGAAAAGATGCATCGACTTGCGGGGAAAGCAGGCCCGACTTGTGAGCTGCCGCGAGCCGGGCGAGCGTCGTTACGATCGCCCGATAATAAGCGAGCGGATTGGGAAGCTCGTGGTCCATGCATTTCGGCCGCAGCGGCTCGATATTGCCGCAGCCGTATGCGATGCGCTGCATGATGACGATGCCGGTGCCGGACTCGCGGTGGAAATCCGCAAAACAGGCCGTGGGCACCCGGATCGGAAAGGCCGGCAAGCGCGAGAGTGCGGCGAAGCGGACTTCGGCTTCCAGCTCGTGGCGTCGACGGTCGCGAAATGCGTCGGTGAAGTCACGGGAGAACTTCACGAAAAGATCGCCATGCAGCCCCGGTTGCGGGCGCCGATAGTCCACCGACAGAAGGACCTTCTCGCCGGAATTGCCGCCGTGAAAAGGCTCCAGACGCGTGATCCGTGTGATGCTGTTGTCCGGTGCGAGCACCCCGAAGGACCTGAACGCTTCGGTCAGGAACGCCGTGCCGGCGGTGCGCAGCGCCTCGCCGTGTGCCGGGATGGCCATGCCGGTGGCATCGCCACGCACGAAGTCCAGATGCCGGGAATCGCCGCCGCGTGCCATGATCTCCCACCGTAACATCGAAACGGGCGCATCCCGTTCAGTTGAGCCCGAGCTAGGCAAGGCTGATTTGCTTCTCGTACTATAGCCGGGCCGAGGTGAAAACTGTGGGCGTGGGGCTGGCCTGCCGAGGAAAATAGATCAATGAACGCCAATGTAATCGCCACGCGGCCGCGCGCCTGGTACCACGGTTGGAACATCGTCGCCGTGTGCATCCTTTCGCAATCGGTCGCGAATGGCCTCACCTATAACTCGCTCTCCCTGTTCATGCGGGGTTGGTCCGCCGAGCTGCACACCCCCATCAGCCATCTGCAGCTCGCCGTGGCGATCATGGGCACGGTTTGCGCGGCGGTTTCGCCCTTGGTCGGCGCGCTTGCCGACAAGTACCCGGCGCGCAGGCTCTTCGTGGTCGGGCTTCTCGGCATGGCGCTTTTCTACGTGGGCGTCGCATCGGTGACGCAGGCCTGGCAGCTTCTCGCGCTCTACGGCGTGGTTGCCGGTCCTTCGCTGGTGCTTTGCACGGCCGTCGTGGCCAATGCGCTGATTTCGCGCTGGTTCGTGCGCCGGCGCGGCTTGGCGTTCGGACTGAGCGCCTTCGGAATCGGCTTGGCGGGTGTGTTGCTGCCGCAAATCATCAGTCCGCTGCTGCCGGTCGTCGGCTGGCGCATGATCTGGCTCGGCGGCGCTTTGTTCGTGGCGGTGATCGTAGTTCCGCTCATGCTCATCGTCGTGCGCAACCGGCCGGCCGAGGAGGAGGGGCGATACTACCTCTCGGGTGACGGCGCACCGTCGACACCTCATGGACACGCGGCGGTGGGGGCCAATCAGCTCGGCTGGCGCGAGGTCATCAAGCGCAAGAATTTCTGGCTGCTCGTCGGAATCTATTTGCCGCTGATCGCGCTGAGCGGCGCCGCCATACAGAACATCGCGCCGTACGCGGCGAGTCACGGCTTGAGTCTGCGCGCCGGCGCGGGGCTGCTCTCGCTGTTGAGCGCGATGCACATCGTGGCGACGCTCCTCTTTGGATTGCTTTCCGATCGGTTCGGCAACCGCTCATCATTCATCGGGCTCGCCGCGCTGATGGTGGTGGGCACGCTGCTTCTGGCGCTTGGCTCGAACTTGCCCATCATCATCATCGGCTGTGTCTTGACGGGTCTCGGGAGCGGCGTATTCACGCTGCTGGCTGCGGCGGTCGCGGTCGAATTCGGCGCCGAAGGAATGGGACGCGCCTTCGGGATGTGCATGCTGTTCGTTCCGGTGATCACGCTGTCGCCGTATCTCATTGCCAAGACGCAAGAGATGACGGGCAGCTACGCGCCGGCGTTCATCGGCGGGGCGGTTTTCTCGGCATTCAGCCTGCTGCTGAGCATCCTGTTCCGGGAGCGTCGCGACCCGCGTCTTACTCGATGAGGCCGATCACGGTCCCGACCGGGTAGACTTCTCCCGTGCCTTTCAGCACACGCAGCACGCCGGAGGCCGGCGCCTCGACCTCGGTGACCGACTTGTCGCTCTCCAGCGAGAAGAGCGGCGCACCGGCGGCGACTTGCTCGCCATCCTTGACCAGCCACTCCGCAAGAGTACCCTCACTCATTGAAAATCCGATCTTGGGTAGGATGATCTCGGTCGCCATTCCGTCTCCGGTCTTCGTTTCGCCAGCGTTGCGTGCCTGGGCCAGTATAATTGCCGATCGGACAATATTCAGTAATTTAACAATTGCGCGCATGAGCCGCGCTTCGGTCGAGCCATCGATGGATGTCAGCTGATGCATTTCGCATGGGACCCTGAGCAGGAGACGTTCCGCTCCACCGTTCGCGCCTTTCTCGCAGCCAATCTGCCGAGCGACTGGGAGTCGCTCGCTCATGGGCCCGCATCGGAAGTGCAGAGCGAGTTCTCGAAAAGATTCTGCGGAAAGCTCGCGGACGCAGGACTGTTGGTGCCGCATTGGCCCAAGCGTTGGGGCGGCCGGGATGCCGGTGCCTGGACCGCATTCATCCTGGCGGAGGAGATGTGGGAGGCCGGCGAGCCGCGCGGCGGCCAGTACATGAACGTCAACTGGATCGGCCCGACGCTGATGCGCTTCGGTTCCGAGGAACAGCAAGAGCGCTACATACCGCCGATGGCGCAGGGCCGCACCATCTGGTGCCAGGGATTCTCGGAGCCGGAGGCCGGTTCGGATCTCGCGTCGCTGCGCACGCGCGCCGAGAAGGACGGCTCCAGCTACAGGATCAACGGCCAGAAAATCTGGACCTCATACGCGCAGCATGCCGAGACCTGTTTCCTGCTCGCAAGGACGGCTCCCGGCCGCGACGGCATTTCCGTACTGCTCGTGCCCATGGACACACCGGGCATCATCGTGCGGGAGATTCCGAGCCTCATCGGCGAAGGCGACATCCACGAAGTGTTCTGGGACAACGTCGAGGTGCCCGTGAGCGCGCGGCTCGGCGCCGAAGGCCAGGCATGGGAGATTGCGAGAACGGCACTTTCGCTCGAGCGGGTGGGCATTCCGCGATTCGCACTCGCGACCCGGATGCTGCATCGGGCGGTTTCGATACTCGAGCGTGCGGGACGCTTCGGCTACGGCGCGATCGAGCAGGCGGCAAAAGCACGCGCTGCCTGCGAGGCGGCGCGTTTCTACAGCTACAGCATCATCGACCAGCGGCAACACGGCATACCGACAGGGCCCGAGGCGAGCGCGGCGCGTTTTGCCACGGTGATGGCGGAGCGCGCCGTGCATGAGTTCGTCGTCGAGCATGTGCCGGAGGCGTTATCCGGCGGCGACGCGATGCTGCTCGCGCATCATCAGCGTGCGATTGTTGCCGGCATCGCGTCGGGCGCCGCCGAGATACAGCTCAATCTGATCGCCACCGACTTGCTCAAGCTGCCACGGGAGCCGCGCTGATGGATTTCAGGCTCACCGGCGATCAGAGCGCATTGGTCGAGGCCATCGACAAGCTCTGCGCTCAATTCGAGACCAAGCCCACCGAGTTTCGCGCATTCGCGCTCGTTGGGGATGAACTCGAGAAGGAGCTGGAGGCAGGCGGATACTTCGACATTGCCCAAGTCCCCGAGCTCGGCGCGCTGTGCGCGGCGATGGCTGTCGAGCGGCTCGCGCGTCTGCCGTATGCGACCGAGACCGCGCTCTCCATGCTGGTGAGGCCGCAGCTTCCGGGCGAGTGGCCGCGGCCGCTGGCGGTCGTCGAGAACGGCCGCCCCGGCCGCTTCGCCGCGACGGCGGCGACGCTGTTGGTCATCGAAGGCGATTCGGTCGGTGTGCTGCGGCCGGCCGCCGGCGCAGTGGAACCGGTCGAATCGTTGTTCGCGTATCCGATGGGACGCTTGAAGAGCGCGGTCGAGACGACCCGACTCTCCGCCGGGGACGCGGCGAACGTGCGGAAGTGGCTACGCATCGCGCTGGCTGCGGAAGCGAGCGGCCTGCTGCAAGCCGCAGTCGCATCCGCGGTCGATCACCTGACGCAGCGCAAGCAGTTCGGGCGACCGCTTGGCACGTTTCAGGCCCTGCGCCATCGCATGGCCGAATGTGCCGTCCTCGCCGGCGGCGTGCGGTGGCTCGCGCTCAAGGCCGCCGACACGGCGGACGCCGGCGATGCGGCGCTCGCGGCGCTGCATGCGCAGGAAAGTGCCACGCGCGTGATCTACGACACTCATCAGATGCTCGGCGCCATGGGAATGACGCTCGAGCATCCCCTGCACCTGTGGACCTACCGCCTGAAGGCATTGCTGTCGGAGCTCGGCGGTCGCGGCGGACAGGCCCTGGCCGTCGCCGAGGAATGCTTCGTCGTCGGCCGCCCACGCCCGGCGTGAGCAGCGACACCGCAAGCCGGCTCAGCGCGGGCCCTTGGGAAGTCCGAGAACCCGCTCCGCAATGATGTTGCGCTGGATCTCCGCGGTGCCTCCCGCGATCGTTTCGGAGAAGGCGTCCAAGTAGTCGTGTCCCCAGCCATGCATGCCGACGACCTCGGGCGCGTCGATTCCATACAGGTCGATGGCGGCCGCGGTCACGCGCTGCGCGAACTCCGCAAAGGCCAGACGGATGATCGATCCGCCGGCATCCGGCACGGCATTTTCAGAGTCGAGCGCAAAACGATACGTGGTCGCGCGGATCGATGAGCCCTCGGCGCGCAGGCGTGCGAGGCGCAGCCGCATGTCGGATCGCTCGGTGGGACAGGCGGCGAGCAATCTCTCGACCTCGAAGTTGAGTCCGATCAGCAGCGCGAGCGCGGCGGTTCCGCGCTCGAAGCTCAGCGTGGACATGGCCGTCCCCCAGCCGTTGCTCAATCCCCCCACGACATTCGACAACGGCACCCGCACGGATTCATAGAACACCTCGCAATACTTGCGAGGGCCCGCCATGGTGCGGATCGGACGCACCGTGATGCCGGGCGTGTTCATCGGGCACATGACCCAGGTGAGCGCGGCGGAGGTTCTCGCCGCCGGATCGGTGCGGATCAGAAGCTCCTGCCAGTCCGCGATGTCGGCGAAGCTCGACCATATCTTGTGGCCGTCGATGACGAGCTCGTCTCCCTCGACGCGGCCGCGGGTTCGTAGGCTTGCAAGGTCCGAGCCCGCACCGGGCTCCGAGAAGCCCTGACACCAGATCACCTCGCCGGCCAGGATCTTGGGCAAGTGAAACGCCTTCTGCTCGGGCGTGCCGCAGGCGATCAAGGTCGGTCCCGCGTGATTCAGACCCACGAACGAGGCGTTCAGCGGCGAGGGAGCACCGGCGCGCGCGTATTCCTCGAACCAGACGATCTGCTCGAGCACCGACAGACCACGGCCGCCGACCGCTTCCGGCCACGCGATTCCCGCCCAACCTCCCGCGGCCTGGGCTCTCTGCCAGGCCAGAACGTAGTCGCGCGAGGCAGGTCCATCCTCGGGCGACGGCCCGGAAGGCACGTTGGCCTGCAGCCACGCCCGGGCCTGAAGTCGGAATGCGGAAATCGAAGGGGACATGGCGCTCGTAGCTTTCCTCACCGTCAGGCTCTTGGAGTGCTCGACGCCGCGGCGGCGAGCGAGGCGCGGATCTGATGCTTCAAGATTTTTCCCGCATCGTTCTTGGGCAACGCATCCCAGATGACGACCTGCTCGGGAACTTTGAACTTCGCAACACCCTGCGCATCGAGGAAGGTGCGCAGGCTTGCGACTTCCGGGCCCGGCCGATGACGCGGGACGATCACCGCGCAAGCCCGCTCGCCGGTTCTCGGATCAGGCAGTCCGACGATGGCGATTTCCGCAATGTCGGGATGGCCGATCAGAAGATCCTCGACTTCCTTCGGCGATATGTTTTCGCCGTTTCGAATGATGATGTCTTTGGCGCGACCGGTCACGACGAGGTATGCGCCATCGACCCATCGGGCGAGGTCGCCGGTCCGGAAGTACCCTTCCGAATCGAAGGCGTCCGCCTCGTCTTCCACATGCAGGTAGCCGAGCAGCATTTGAGGGGCGCGCGCCAGGATCTCCCCCTCGCCGGCAGGGGCGGCGTTGTGGTCGAGCAACTTGACCTCCGCCAGACCGGGGCGACCGTCGGTGTCGGCGGCATGCGCCGCGTCGTCCCGCTGCGTGACGCCGACCGTGGTGACGGGCACTTCGGTGGACCCATAGACCCGCGTCACGACGGCGCGCTCGAAATACGCCGTGGCGCCGCGGATCAAAGAGGGCGGTACGGAGGCTCCGCCGCAGATGAACACTTTGAGGCGGGGCAAACGCGTGGTCGCGCGCCGCGCGGCGGCGAGCAACTGTTCGAGGAACGGCGTCGCACCCGCCATGTGCGTACATCCCTCCGAATCCATGAGTCCCACGGCCTCATCCGCGTCCCATCGATCCATGAGCACCGCGGTCGTGCCGAGGAGGAGGGGCGATTCGAATGCATAGATCGAGCCGCCGATGTGCGCGATCGGCGAGGGCACCAGGAACTTATCGCCGCGCTCGATCAGCCAGTGCTCGCGCAGCTGCAGGATCAGGGCATGGATCGAGTTGTGACTGTGGAGAACGCCCTTGGGGCGTCCGGTCGTCCCCGATGTATAGAGCACCATGCGTACCGCGTCCGCCTCGAGCGTGGGCAACGCCTCCGCCGCGCGTGCCTGGCCGAACAGCGAATCCCAGGACGTATGCGCGCCGGCCTCGCCGCGCAAAACGACGACTTCCGGCGCGGCGTCGATCCGGCCGGCGACGCGGCCCGCCATGGCCGCGTAATCGAACTGGCGAAACGTCGACGGCACGAACAGCATCCGCGACTGCACATCCTTCAAAATGAATTCGAGCTCCCGGTCACGCAGCGACGGCAGGATCGGATTCACGACCATGCCCGCGAGCGTTGCCGCGAGATACAGCACCGCCGCTTCGTGCCAGTTGGGCAGCATGAACGACACCACGCTTCCCGGGGGTGCCCGCGACAGCATCGCCTGTGCCAGCGTCGCTGCCTGCGCGTGCAACGTCGCGCAGTCGATGCGAGCAGTGCCGTCGACGAGCAGCACCCGCTGCGGGGTGAGTTCGGACGCCTCGTGGAGCGCATCGGCCAGCGTGCGGCGGATCCAAAGGCCGCGCTCGTAGGCGCTGCGGGCGCGCGCCTCGTTCCAGCGAACGGATCGTCCGTCGATGCGCCTTCGGCCGCGGTTCAAATCATCCGGCATGAGTGCCGCTCGCGCGTCAACGAACCGCCGCCGTCGGCGCCATCCAGATTTCGCGCACGTTCACGTTCGGCGGCTGGCGCAGCGCGAACAGAATGGCATTGGCGATATCCTCGGGCTGCATGTTCCCCTGCTTGGTGACATGCTGGGTCATGACGGCCCGGTCCGAGGCGTCCGGGATGCTGTCGAAAACCTCGGTATTCGTCGCGCCCGGCTCGACGATCGTGACCCGAATGCCGTGCTCGGCGACCTCCTGCCGCAGCGTTTCGGAGAAGGCATTCACCGCATGCTTGCTCGCGGTGTAGCCGCTATGGCGGGTGCCGACGTAGCGGCCGGCGGTGGAGGAGACGGTGACGATGTGGCCATCGCGGCGCTCGCGCATGCCGGGCAATACATCGTGCGACAGATACATGGCCGCGAGCAGGTTGATGTCGATCATTTCGCGCCAGTGGGCCGGATCGGCGGTCTCGACGTTGCCGGGACGCACGATGCCCGCGCCGTTGACGAGGATGTCGATGCGCCCGTAGCGCGCCAGGACATCCGCCACGACTTTTCGGGCCTCGGACTCCCGCGCGACGTCGGCTGGAAATGGCGCGGCACGGCCGCCCGCGGCCTCGATCCGCCTTACGAGCGCCTCCAATCGATCGGCCCGCCGCGCCACCGCGGCGACAATCGCGCCCTCTCTCGCCAGCACCTCCGCGGTCGCGGCGCCAATGCCGGAGGATGCACCTGTGACGAGCGCCACTCGGTCTTTCAGTTCTGCCATGAGTTTGTCTCCACCTCTGCGATCCGCTGATTCGCGGCCTCGAGACCTCCCGCCATTGCGATCAGAAGCCGGGCGCGCTTTAGAAAAAGGTGCGGGTCCGCCTCGTCACTGAAGCCGATCCCGCCGTGAATCTGAATGTTCTTTCCCGCATTCTCGAGCGCGGCCGATCCCGCCACCCAGAGCGCGCATTCCACCTGAAGCGGTGCATCGTCCCGCAGGTCGTCGACGGCCACCGCGGCAAAGCTCACCTGATCGCGCGCGCAGCGGGCGGAAATGGCCATGTTGGCGCAGTGATGCTTGACCGCTTGAAAGCTCCCGATCGGGCGCCCGAACTGCTCGCGTGTGCCCGCGTAGGCGACGCCCATGTCGAGCGCGGCTCCCGCGATGCCGGCAAGAGCGGCCGCATCGAGCAGGCGCAACCGCGACAGCCCGGCCGCATCGAAGCGCGCAACCGCCTCACCGGGCGCTGCGTACTCGCGTAATCCGGCGAGCCATAGACGGCTGTCGATGAGCCGCGAACCCGCGGAGTCGACTGCGTAGACGGCGGCTTCCGCCGCTTCGCGAATGAGCACCCGCTCGGCGGATCGATCTTCCACCGCGACGATCCGGCCGCCGTTTCGAAAACCCGCCGCGATCCGCCGTCCCCGGAGCCCGTTCACGCCATCGCGGAGCCGCGCGTGCGCGGCGCCCACCGTCGCGAGCACCGAGGGGCTTGCGAGCTGCCGGCCGAGCGCCATTGCGATGAGCGTTTCCTCGACCGCGCCGAGACCGCTGCCGCCTTGCGCTTCGGCCGCCGTGATTCCGAAGATGCCGATCTCATCCAGACCCGACCAAGTCTCCTCGCTCTCCTGGGTGGCGGCATGCAGCCGCGAGACCGGAAGCAGCGGCAGGATCGATTCCTCGATCGTCGACGCGAGCGCAAGCTGGTCGGGGGTGGGATGGTACCGAAGCTCAGTTTCCACTTATCCGCCTAATTTAACGTTGCACTACGCAAGCACATGATTGCGCTGCAAGTTACTATACGACAGTGTTGATAATCATCAAAGGCATCGCGCCGTGATCGGCGAAGATCCCCTCGATCTCGGCGGTCAGATCGCGCTCGTCACCGGCGCCGGCCAGGGCGCGGGACGGGCGATCGCGCTCGCCTTGGCGCGGCACAATGCGGGCGGCGTGGCGGTGAACGATTTCGTTCCGGAGCGCGCGCAGGCGGTGTCGAAGGAGATCGAATCGCTCGGTGTCCGGGCAATGCCCGCGCCGGCGGATGTGGGCGATCACGCCGCCGTCGCGCACTTGATGCGCGAGATCGAAGGCACGCTCGGTGTGGTTACGCTGCTCGTGAACAACGCCGGCAACGCAGGCCCTCAGGCGACGATGGGACTCTCGCCGCCTTTCTGGGAAAGCGAGCCCGAGGACTGGGACCGATACTTTCGGACCAATCTGCAGGGCGTCATGAATTGCGCTCACGCGGCGCTGCCCAACATGGTCAAGCACGGCACGGGCCGGATCGTCGCCATCGTGTCGGATGCCGGCCGCGTCGGGGAGCCGGGACTCGCAGCCTATTCGGCGGCCAAAGCGGGTGCCGCAGGCTTCGTGCGTGCCATCGCCAAGGAGGCAGGCCGCTTCGGCGTCACCGCCAACGCGATTTCCCTCTCGACGCTCGAGCCGCCGCTCGACGAGGCGGCCCGAGCCGCATTCCTCGCCGGTGAGCAGACCAAGGCCCGCTTGTCGCGCTACGTGATCCGGCGTTTCGGCAGGCCCGAGGACGTCGCGTACATGGCGCTCTTCCTGTGCTCGACTGCGGCATCCTGGATCACCGGACAGACCTACCCGGTCAACGGCGGCTATTCTTTCGCGCAATGAAGCCCGCAACTTACGTTCTGGTGCACGGTGGCGGGCACGGCGGCTGGTGCTACCAGCCTCTGGCCCGGATCCTGCGCGCGCAGGGGCAAGAGGTTTATGCGCCGACGTTGACCGGTCTCGGCGAGCGGGCGCACTTGCTGAGGCCCGCCATCGATCTCGATCTGCACATCGAGGATATCGTCCAAGTTCTCGAGTACGAAGACCTGAAGAACGTGATCCTCGTGGGCCACAGCTACGGCGGCATGGTGATCACCGGGGTGGCGGATCGCGCTGCAGGGCGCATCGGACACCTCGTTTTCCTGGATGCCGCAACCCCGCAAAATGGACAATCCCTGGTGGACATCGCCGGGCCGCTCATGATGGCCGCGCGCGCCCAGGGCCGCATGGTCGATGGGATCGAGCTCGTGCTCTTTCCGGGAACGGACCCGCTTCATTTCTACGGCGTCAAGGACCCCCGACAGATCGAGTGGATGAAACCGAGGCTGACCCCGCATCCGTGGAAGTGCTTCGAGCAGAAGCTCGCGCTTCGCAACGAAGCGGCCATCGATGAAATCCCTCAGACCCACATTGTCTGCTCCTCGACATTGCCCGGACGAGACGTCCCGACGCTCGAGAAGCGATCGGATGGAAGGCTGTGGGAAATCGATACGGGGCACGACCTGATGATCACCGAGCCGGATGCGGTCGCACGGCTGCTATTGCGTCTGGCCTACCTCTGAACGAATGGAGCGACAACCGTGGGGACACGCTTTACGAACCGGCTGGTCTTGATCACGGGCGCAGGCGGCGGACTCGGACGCGCGCTGGCACTCGGTTTCGCGCAAGAGGGGGCGCGCCTCGTCCTCACGGACATCGATGAATCGGGTTTGCGCGAGACGGCGGCGCTCGCCGGCGGGGAGCGCGTCGTGAGCGCCACGCACTGCGTCGATCTCGCGGTCGAGTCGGAAATCAAAGAGCTCGGCGTCCAGATCTGCAAGGCGCACCCGCGCATCGATGTGCTGTACAACAACGCCGGCATCGCCTACGGCGAGATCACTCATGCCTTCGAGACGCTGAGTCAGGAAAAGTGGCTCCGGTATCTCGCCATCAACAGCATCGCGCCGCTCCTCGTGGCGCAGTCGATTCGCTCTTCGCTCGCGAACGCGAAGGGCGTGATCTTGAACCAGTCGTCCATGGCGAGCTACGTTCCCGCCTCGGCCTACGGCGTCACCAAGGCGACGCTCAATTCCATGACCTACGGCATGGCGCACGTGTTTGCAAAGGACGGCATCCGCGTCAACGCCATCGCGCCCGGGCTCATGGAGACTCCTGCCAATAAGGCGTCGTTGCCCTCGGAGACGTATGCCCGCATCCAGAGCACGCAGTTGCTCAAGCTGCACGGTGGTGCCGAGGACATCGTGGCGCTGGCGCTGTTTCTCGCCTCGGACGAGGCAAGATTCATCGATTGCGAGATCATCAGCTGCGATGCAGGCAGCTCGATCCGCGGCTGGCGCCATTGAGCTTAGGCTGAGGAAGCCTTGCCCCCGGGCTCGCCCTCCGACAGGCGTCGTGCCGCGAGCTCGCGCAAGGGGCCAAGCTTCACCTTGTTCGAGCCGGTGAGCGCGAGCTCGGATTCCTGAAAGAACAACACGCGCCGCGGAACCTTGTAGCTCGAAAGGCGCTTGGAGACGAAGGCACGCACCCCGCTTTCTTCCAAGGCGGCCCCCGCTTCAGGGACGATGCAGGCGACCACCATCTCGCCCAAGGTGTCGTGCGGGACGCCGACGGTCGCCCCGATCTTCACTCCCGGACAATCGGCGAGCACCGCGTCGATCTCGGGAGGCGACACATTGGCGCCGCCGGTCTTGATGATGTCGTTCAAGCGTCCCTGCCAATGGAGCCTGCCCTGCGCGTCGACGAATCCCCCATCGCCGGTCCAGAAAAAGCCTTCGGCGTCGAACACATCTTCCGGCGCGACCCGCAGGTACCCGAGCATCAGGGTGGGCCCTTTGACGGCGATCTCGCCGGCCTCGTCCCGGGGCAGCACGCGTCCCGACATCGGGTCGATGATCCGGATGGTGTTGCCCGGCAACGGCACGCCATGGTTGTCCGCGGCGATCTCCGCGGGCGTGCCGCTCGGGTGCACGGTCACGAGCGTGAAGGTCTCGGTGCTGCCGTAGGCGGCCATGGGTTCCTGCCAATCCGACTTGACCGTGGGATGATTGCGCGTGGGCAAGCGGTCGCCGACATAATGCAGCGAGCTCAGATCGACGTCGCCCCACGCGGGATCGGCGATGAGTTTCGCCCATTGATGCGGCCACGCAATCGGCATGGTGACACGCTCGGTCTGCATGAGCCGCAGCGCCTCACCGGTATCGAAATGCCGCTGCAGCACCAGGCAGCCGCCCGCCGCGAGCGTCGAGCCGAGCGCCATGGCAAAATTGCCCGACCAGAAAAAGCCATTCGCGCTCCACGTCCGCACGTTCGAATCCAACGCAAAGATCTGACGCCATCGCCAGCATTGCAGCGCCGCGGCGCGATGGGCGTGCACGATCGCCTTCGGCTTCGCGGTCGTGCCCGAGGAGAAAAACACGAGCCCGCGGTCCGTCGGCGCAACCTCGGCCGCGATGGGCTCCAAGAGCGATTCCGGCGCGAGGTCGTCCGTCAGAAAATCCGACCAAAGCTCGAAGGCACCTCCCGCCGGCTCGCCGATGCACACGGCTCGGCGCAAGAACGGCAGAATCGTCGATCGGACCTCGCGCTGCGCATGCGCAAGGTCAGGGCAGATCTCCACCAGTTCCGCGGCGAAATCCCGGCCGATGACCGAGCGCTCGAAAATGAGCACCGCCACATCGCCCGTGCGCAGCTGATTTTCGAGCTCCGCACCCTTCGCGAAGGTGCTGAGCGCCACGCAGGTGCCGCCCGCCAAGGCGATCCCAAACATCCCGGTGATCCACTCCGGCCGATTGGTCGCGAGCAATCCGACCCGGGTTTCCTTGGTCACGCCGCGCGCGATCAGCGCGCGTGCGACGGCGCACGCTTCCTGCCAGACCTGCGCATAAGAGCGCCGGATCACCGCGCCCGATGGGGCGTGAAACACCAGCGCCTCCTTGTCGCGATTGTCGCGACAGACCTCCTTCAGGAAGCCGCCCAGCGTGAGCGCGCCCAAGGATTCCTCGGAAAGCGGGGCACCTCGAATCGTGGAATCCAAGAATCTCACCCGGCCTGATTCATGCGGGTTCGCACGTTCTCGTCGATCGAAAGAGCGCCCGGCTCGAGCGCCACGCGGAAGGTCTTGAACACCATCGACAATACGTCGTAGCAGCCGACCGTGAAGACCAAATCGAGGAGTTGCGGCACATCGAAGTGCGCGGAGAGCCTCGCATAAGTGCTCTCCTCGATGAACGCGTTACGATGCAACTCGTCGACCGCGCGTATCAAGTCGGCTTCTACCGGATCCCATCCCGCCGCATCCGGCCCCAACTGCACGCGCTCGAGCTCCGCCTCGCTCAAGCCCGCGTGCGCCCCGAGCACCAGATGTTGAGCGAACTCGTATTCCGATCGCCTGAGCCAGCCGATGCGCAAAATCAGCAGCTCGCGTATTCGCTTCGACAGCGTGTTCGCGGTCGAGATGTGGTTATTGAAGGTGAGGAATGCCTTGGCGAGCGGCGGATGATGCAGCATCGTGCCGAGCCCGTTCATGCCGCGCGCCTCGCCGACCGGGTAGCGCGAAAGGACGAAGTCCCGGCCGCCGGGGAAAGCACCGAGGGCGTCGAGCACCGCGCCTTTCCAGTCCGGAGGCAGCACGGGCGCGATTCGGGGCGTCTCGTCTTTCATTCAAGTGGCGCGCAGGTATCGATCGAGCTCCTGATGCATGTTCAGGATGATCTTCTCCTGATCCGCCGCGAGCCATGTGTGCTCGAGCCCATGGGCGTGCATTCCCTTCTGCATGCGCGGAATGTTGCTGAGATCCTGTCGCGGAATGAGCAACACCTGCTCCGGGTCCTGTAGATCCGTGACGTGCTCGAGGGTCGGGCGCGGCGGCTTGGCCGCCGCGGGCAGCGTCCGCGTGGAGAGAATCTCGAACGTGCAGCTGTCGGGGTCGGATGCATCGGGCCGCACGCGATAGATCATCGCATTGCCGGCCTGCGGCAGGATCATGAGATTCGGAAAGATGAAAACCTCACCGCCCCACATGCCGAGGATCTCTGGAACGCGCTTCGGCATGGGCCGCCCGTTGGCGGCGGCATCCGCATACAGCGCCTTGACATATTCCCCACCGAGACTCGAGCCCTCGGGAATCGGCTTGCCGCGCAACGACAGCAAAATCTCGACGTCCTCCTTGAGCACCATCGCGTCCATGCCGTGCACCAGCAGATTCAGCCGCGCGGCCATCGCCTCGAGCGGGTCGCCCTTGAGCTCGTTGACGTGTCCGGCCATCGGCGTCTTCTTGCCGCCGTAGAAGGCACCGTGCCCGTGCGGGTAGACGTCATAGGTCACATAGCGATGCGTGAACTCGGCGTCCTCGCGCTTGCCGAGAATCACCTCGGCTCCGCCTTTTTCCAGCTGCGGATGCGTCGCCGGCACGTGAAAGGCCTCGAAGAATGCCTCCTGCGCCACTTTCCAGTTCGCCGGCACCGTGAACGATTTCCACCAGTAGTGATGCATGTCGGCGATTGCCAGACCCTCGAGCGCCTGTTTCACGGGTGCAATGAAATCCTCGAACGGCACGGGGTTCGGATCCATGTTGATGAACACGAAGCCTGCGAACAGCGCGACCTTGACCTCCTTCAGAGCGACGTCGCTGTCGCGCAACTGGCCGTTGCGAAACTCCTGCCGCTCGAGCACGAACTGGTTCTGGCCCGCCAGATTCCAGCGCCAGCCGTGGAACGGACACATGATCCGGCAGCTCGGGAACGTGCCGGTCCCCTTGCCGAGCGCCGTGCCCCGGTGCGGGCAGGCGTTGTAGTAGGCCTTGATGGTGTTCGCGTCCACGCGCACGAGCAGAATGGACTGATCGCCGATGTCATAGACGGTGAAATCGCCCACGCCGGGGATTTCGTCCACGCGCGCCGCGGCCTGCCAGACCCGGCTCCAGAGCTTCTCAACTCCAGGCGCAGGAACCGGGGATCGATGTAGCGGCCCGTACTGATGCCGTGCGGCAATGTGTTCCAGCTCGGAGGCCATTCCGCGCCGCCGCTGGCGACAGAGCTCTTTCGGGCCGCTCGACGACGACTACATCTCGCTCATGAGCATCTCCCGGCCAGGTTACTGCGGTTGCTTAGTATGGTATTAGAATGCCGCAAGAAGGCAAAGTCGGCTGCTCGCGAGACCACGAAAGGGGCTCCCGCGAAGTCTCACGGCGGGAGTATCACATGCGTCTCGAAGAATAAGATTGCGCTCATCACCGGTGCCGGGTCGGGCATGGGCAAGGCCATGGCGGAACTGTTCGCCGCCGAAGGCGCGCGGGTGATCTGCGCCGACATCAGCGGCCAACAGAACGAGGTGGCGGCGGCGATCGGTGCGCCGGCGATTGGGATTCACGCCGATGTCGCCGACGAGTCGAATGTGCGCAGCATGATTGCGACGGCCGAGCAGAAGTTCGGCCGTCTCGACGTTCTCGTGAACAACGCCGGTTTCGGCGGCCAGATGGCGCCTCTGCATGAGCAGAGCGCCGAGAGCTGGGACCGCGTTCATTCGGTGAATGTCCGGGGCGTGTTCCTGTGCATGAAGTACGGGATCACCTCGATGCTGAAGACGGGCGGCGGCTCGATCGTGAACATCGCCTCGGCGGCCGGCATGGTCGGTTGGAAGCACCACAGCATCTACGGCGCGGCCAAGGCCGGCGTGAATCAGCTGACCAAATCAGCCGCGCTCGACTATGCGTCGAACAACATCCGCATCAACGCCATCGAGCCCGGCACGATCTGGACCGGGCTCGTTCCCCGATCCAAGGAGCATCCCGTGCCGCCGCCGGGCGTTGCCCGGCTGCCGGGAATCCCCCTGGACCGCTGGGGGCTCGCGCGCGAAATCGCCACCGCCGCGCTGTTCCTGGCGAGCGATGACGCATCCTACGTGACGGGGGTCTTGCTGCCGGTCGATGGGGGCTACTGCATCGGCTTTTCCGGCATGGGCGCGGAGCACAACGGCGCTTCCGCCGCGGTTTGAACGGAGGGCTTGGCGATGACTGCGGATGAGTTGATCGCGCGCGAATGCATCCGCCAGACGATGGCGAATTACACCCTGGCCGGGGACCGGGTGCGCATCGAGGATTTTATCGCGGTGTTCACCGAGGACGCCGTGCTCGAGAGCGAGCATGTGCCGGACGCGGATGCGTTCCGTTGCGCGGGCCGCGCCGCGATCCACCAGTGGATCGCCCGCTGGCGCTCGCCCCAGCGCGAGGCCTCGGCAGAGCGTGCGACTTTCATACGCCATCACCTGTCCACCTCGCAGGTCGAGTTTGACAGCCCGGATACGGCGAGAGCCCGAACCTACTGGGTGGCTTACACCGACATCGGGCCCGATCACTGCGGCTATTACATCGATGTCTTCCGCAAGACGGGCGAGCGATGGCTTATCGCGCACCGCAAGGTGCGGCTCGACTGGCGCGCAGCGCACAGTTTGTACAAAACCGCGATCGCAAGCTTATGAGGCACGCATGAAGACCCAGACCCTCCGGTACACCGACGGCAAGACGAAGTTCATCGGCCATCTTGCGAGCGATGACACCCGCGCCGGGCGGCGGCCGGGCATCGTCGTATTTCCGGAGGCGTTCGGTCTCGGTGACCACGCACGCGAGCGTGCCGAGCGCCTTGCGCAGCTCGGTTATGTCGCGCTCGCCGCGGACATCAACGGCGAGGGGGCGATGATCGAGGACATGGCGCAGCTCGGACCCTTGATTCAGTCGTTCTATACCGATCGCTCGGAATGGCGCGCGCGCGCACGCGCGGCACTCGACGCGCTGCTCGCCCAGCCGCAGGTCGATCGGGCGCGCGTCGCGGCCATCGGATATTGCTTCGGAGGAACGACGGCGCTCGAGCTCGCGCGCACCGGCGCTACGCTCGCCGTGATCGGCACCTTCCACGCCGGGCTGATCGCGGAGTTGCCGGAAGATCGCGGCCGCATCCGGGCGAAGGTGCTGGTCTGTCACGGCGCCGAGGATCCTTTGGTGAAGAAGGAAGCCATCGATACGTTGATGGCCGAGTTGCGACGCGATAAAGCCGACTGGCAGGTGGTGTATTACGGCAATGCCGTGCACAGCTTCACCAATCCGGAAGCAAACGCGCGTCAGGTGCCGGGGCTTGCCTACGACAAAAAGGCCGACGAGCGTTCCTGGGCGGCGATGCGTCATTTGTTCGACGAGTCATTCGGCTAAGACCCTCGGCTGAGACGGGCCTTCGCCCACAGGAGCGTCATGTCAGCGAAGCCGCAGGGCGGGATCGATGATTTCGACGGATTGATCGACTGGCCCCGCTTGAACGCCTGGCTCGCGTTGCAAGATGCGCCCGGCTCGGGACCGGTGGGCGCCGCCCGGAAACTCAAAGGCGGACTACAGAACAACGTGTTTCTCCTCGAGCGCGGCGGCGAATCGATGGTGTTGCGCCGCCCCTCGAAGCATCTGCGCGCCAACAGCAACGAGACGATGCTGCGCGAGGCGCGCGTGCTGAAGGCGCTCGGCGGCAGCGAAGTGCCGCATCCGGCGGTGTATGCGGTGTGCGATGACCCTTCGGTCATCGGCGCATGCTTTTATCTCATGGAGCCGCTGGAAGGCTTCGCGCCGAGCGGCGAGCTGCCGGGTGAGTACGCCACCGACCCCGCCTGGCGGCGTGGAATGGGCGAGGAGATGGTGCGCGCGGCCGCCGCCTTGGCGGCGGTGGATCCTGACGGCGGTCGGGCTGGCGAGCCTCGGCAAGCCTGAGGCCTGGCACGATCGCCAAGTCGGTCGCTGGCGCTCGCAGCTCGATGGTTACCGCTCGATGCCCAACTACGACAGCGGTGGCCTGCCGCACGTCGACGAGGTGGGTCGATGGCTCTCCGATCATCTTCCCCGTGACCGGCGCATCGGCGTCATCCATGGGGATCTGCAGTTCGCGAACGTGCTCTTCTCGCTGCGCCTGCCGCGGATCTGCGGGGTGGTGGATTGGGAGCTGGCGACGCTCGGCGATCCCCTGCTCGACTTCGGCTGGATATTGGGCAGCTGGTGGGAGCAGGGGGATCCCGAAGGCAAGCGGCCGCTGGTCACGCCCTGGAGTGATTTTCTGTCGCGCGCCGAGCTGACACGGCTCTACGGCGAGCGTACCGGTCGCAGCATGGATGAATTGCCTTGGTACTTCACGCTGGCCTGCTACAAGCTCGCCTGTCTGCTCGAGGGCACCTATGCCCGCATGAAGGGCGGCCAATCGCCCGCCCACATCGGCGAGCAGATTCGCGCTTATGCGATCTGGCAGATGCGCAAGGCGATGCAAATCATCGCCGGCTGAGCGTCGATCCCGGCAGCCGCATGGCGGCCGGTTATCGACATCGATCGCGGTTGTGGCCCGCCGGTGACCGCAGGACACTAACGGCGGTTGGATGTTCACTGCAGCGCGAGAGGTAATATGGCAAAGGGCCTTTTCGATCTGAGCGGCAAAGTCGCCGTCATCACCGGCGGCAACAGCGGTCTCGGCCTGGGGTTCGCGCGCGGCATCGCCAAGCAGGGAGGCGATGTGGTCATCTGGGGCCGCTCCGCGGAAAAGAATGCGGCGGCGAAGAAAGAGCTCGAGAGCTTCGGGGTGCGGGTGCAGGCGCGGCAAGTGGATGTCTCATCCGAGGATGAGGTGCTTGCCGGCTACGAGGCGCTGATGCAGGAGTTCGGCCGCGTGGATTGCGTGATCGCCAACGCCGGTCTGCCGCCGCCCCCGTCCAATTCCATTTTCGACCTGTCCACGAAGGATTATCACGCGTTTCTCGGCGTGAGCATGCACGGTGCCTTCTACACGCTTCGCGAGGGCGCGCGGCTGATGGTCAAGCGCGCGCAGGCCGGCGAGCCGGGCGGCTCGCTCGTCTTTTGCGGAAGCCTGTCGATGTTCGCGGGACTCGCGGGGAAGGGTCATTACGCGGCGGCCAAGGCCGGAATCGGCGCGATGATCCGCTCGATGGCCGTCGAATTCGGCAAATACGGCATCCGCGCGAATTCGATTGCGCCGGGCTACATCAAGACGGGAATGACGGGCGAGAGCGGCGAGCTCGGCCCCGTCGACAAGTACTTCGCGTCCCTCACTCCGATTTCGCGGCCGGGATACACGGCGGACTTCGAGGCGATCGCCGCCTATCTCGCAAGCGATGCATCCTCGTTCCACAGCGGCGACACGCTCGTGATCGACGGCGCATTCCTGGTCAATCTCTGAGGAGCCGACACCATGGGCCGCATTCTCAACATTCACGGCGTCGACGATGTCAGGCTCGATCCGATCGAGCGGCCGCGTCCCGGCAATGCCGACGTGGTCATCAAGGTGAAGGCTTGCGGTATCTGTGGAAGCGACCTCACGTACATCAAGATCGGCGGCATCCACCGGCGGCCCGGCGGCGTCACACCCATAGGCCATGAGGCCGCGGGCGAGGTGGTCGCGGTGGGCAACGCCGTCAAGGACGTGGCGGTCGGGCAGCGCGTGATCATCAATCCCATGAACACGCCGAGCTACATCGGCAGCGGCGGCCCGGAAGGCGCGTTCACCGAGGAGTTGCTGGTGAGGGATGCGCGCGTCGGCGACAGCCTGCTGCCGATTCCGAAGGATCTTCCGTACGAGGTCGCCGCGCTGACCGAGCCCCTGTCGGTCGCCATGCATGGCGTCAACCGCGCGCAGGTGAGGCCGGGAGACAAGGTGGTGGTATTCGGTTGCGGTCCGATCGGCCTCGGCATGGTGCTGTGGCTCAAGGATCGCGGCGTCGATGACGTGATCGCGCTCGACCTCGCGCCCGAGCGGCTCGAGAGAGCGCGTGACCTCGGTGCGCGGGCAGTGATCAATCCTGCCAAGGAAAACGTTCGCGAGCGGCTGCGCGAGTTGCACGGTACCGCGCGCGTGTTCAGCCGCGAGGCGGTGGGCACGGATGCCTACATCGATGCCGCCGGGGCACCCAGCATCGTGTCCGACGTCGTGAACATGGCGAAGCTGCACGCGCGCCTGGTGGTGACGGCTGCTTACATGAAACCGGTTCCCCTCGATCTCGGCGCCATGCTGACCACCGAGATGACCATAACGACCGCCGTCGGCTACCCGACCGAGATGCCGGATGTCATCGCGGCGCTTCCGCGCCTGCGCGAGAAAGTGCGCAGCCTCATCAGCCACCGTTTCCCATTCGACAAGGTGCTCGATGCGATCGGTGTCGCCGGCACGCCGGGCTCCGCGAAGGTGATGATCGATTTCGACGGCGGCAGCGCATGACATCGCCGAGCGAGGCCAAGCCGCCGCTCGCGGATCTGGTGCTCGCGGGCAACCAGCAGAAAGAAGCGGTGCGGATAACTGATTTCATCTTCATGGCGAAGGACATCTCCAACGCCTATCTGGTGACGACGGCCGCGGGCGATGTCATGGTCAACACGGGATTCATGGACAACGCGCAGCGGACCAAGGCGCTGCTCGCGCCTCACCGCACGGCGCGGCTGCGTTACATCGTGCTTACCCAGGCGCATGCCGATCACTATGGCGGGGTGCCGGCCATGCGCGAGCCGGGGACCCAGGTGATCGGCGAGCGACGCTTCGTCGACACGTGGCATTATTTCAATGATCTTGCGCCGTATCTCGGCCGCCGCTCACGCAAGCTCTGGGGCTCGACCATCAAGCGCGCCGCGAACCCGCCGCCGCCGCCCGAGGTGGTGCCGGAGATCACGGTGGACCGCCAGTATCGCTTCGACCTGGGAGGGCGGGACTTCGAGGTGATTTCGACACCCGGCGGCGAGACACTCGATTCGCTCGTCCTGTGGATGCCGAAGGAGCGAGTGGTGTTCACCGGCAATCTGTTCGGGCCGGTGTTTTTATCGATGCCGAATCTGTGCACCGTGCGCGGCGACAAGCCCCGCTCGGTGCAGCGCTATCTGCGCTCGTTGGACGCCGTCCGCAATCTCGGCGCGGAGCTCCTCATCACCGGCCACGGCGAGCCGATTCGCGGCGCCGCCACGATACGCGCCGACCTGGACAAGATGCATGCCGCGGTCTCGTACGTGAACGAGGCGACCATCGCAGGGATGAACGCAGGCAAGACGTGCACACGCTCATGCGCGAGATCCAACTGCCGCGCGAGCTCAAGATCGGCGAGTTCCATGGCAAAGTCTCCTGGGACGTGCGCGCGATCTGGGAGGAATATTCGAGCTGGTTCCACTATGACTCCACCGCGTCCCTGTACGGCGTGCCGCGCTCGAGCATCGATGCCGATCTCGTGGAGCTCGCCGGCGGTGCGGGCGTCCTGGCGGGGCGTGCCCGCGAGAAGCTGACTCAAGGACGGCCGCTCGAGGCCATTCATCTGCTCGACATCGCGCTCGGCGCAGATCCCGCGCACGCCGATGCCTTGGCGGTGAAGAAGCAGGCACTCGAGGTATTGCAGCGCGAGTCGGGCGGTGCGAACTTGAGCGAGACCATGTGGCTCAAGTCCGAGATTGCCGAGGTCGAGGCCGCCCTGGCACGCGGCGCGTGAGCACGATCGAGCTTTCAGGCAGAGTCGCGGTCGTCACGGGCGCGACGCGCGGCCTCGGTCTCGCCATCGCGCGCGGTCTCGCGAACGCCGGTGCGACCGTGGCGGTCGCCAGCCGCAAGGCGGCCGCATGCCGCTCGGTGGTCGAGGAGCTCACCGCCGCGGGTGCCCGCGCGTCGGCGCATGCGTTCGATGCCGGACGCTGGGAGGATTGCGATCGATTGTTTGCCGAGGTCACGGAGCGTTGGGGGGCGGCTCGGATACTCGTGAACAATGCCGGCATGTCGCCGGTCGCACCGTCCTCGCGCGAGACCACCCAGGAATTGTTCGACAAGATCATTGCGGTCAATTTGCGGGCCGCTTTTCGGCTGTGCGCGCTGTTCGGCGATCAGATGCGCCGCACCGGCGGCGGTGCCATCGTCAATATCTCCTCGAGCGGCTCGCTCCGCCCTCAACCCGCATTCGCTCCGTACGCAGCCGCCAAGGCGGGCCTCAACGTGCTGACGGCGACTTTCGCGAAGGAGCTCGGCCCCGAGGTGCGGGTGAATACGGTCATGCCGGGGCCGTTTCATACAGATGCCACCAAAGGCTGGTCGCGTTCCGAGGAATTCGTCCGCCACGCCAAGAGCGCGATGCCGCTCGGGCGAGCGGGGGATCCGCCCGAGATCGTGGGAGCGGTGCTTTATCTTGTCAGTGATCTGGCCTCTTTCACGACCGGCGCCTGTCTCGCGGTGGACGGCGGCCACAGCATCGCCTGAGCTTTTAGGTCGCGCGGTCCTCGAACAGGCGACGAACGGCGGGCCGATCGATTTTCAGCGACGGGGTACGCGGCAACTCCTCGACGATGCGCCAGGCCACCGGAATGTGCGTGGCATAGACATGCCGTCGCAGATGCGTTTCCAGCTCTGCGAGCTGCGGCCGATCGACGCCTGGTTTGAGCTGAACCGCAGCCGCCGGCACCTCACCGAGCCTCGGATCCTTCAGTCCGAGCACGGCCGCGGCGGAGATCGCCCCGTGCAGCAGGAGCGCGCGCTCGATGGTTTCCGGCAAGAGCTTGAAGCCGCCGCGCATGATGGCGCCATCGGCACGCCCTCGATGGAACAGAAAGCCGTCCTCATCGATCACGGCGATATCGGTCGTTCGGATCCACTCCACGCCCAAGCGCGGCGTCATCACCTCGAGAATCCCCTCCTGCCCGGCGGGCAGCACCGTACCCGTGTCCGGGTCGATGATGCGCAGCTGCGCCCCGCCGACGACACGTCCGACGCTGCCGAACTTGCGCTCGCCCCATTCGGCATGCAAATCCGCCGTCATCGCGGTGACGGGACCCAAGAATTCCGTGGCGCCGTACGAGAGCAGAATGGGAATGCCGTAGCGCTCCTCGAACGCTCGATGCGCGGTGGGATCGAGCGGCGCGGCGCCGGTGCCGAGACTTCGGATGCAGGCGAGGTCGGCGGGCGGAATCTGAGCATCCAGCACCATCTGCACGCCGGCCGGCGGCAGGCCGCTGATCCGCGGCCGATAGCGCAGCACGTGCGCGTGCCACGCGCTCACCGTGAAGCGCTCGAGCAGCACGGCCCGCTGCCCTTTCAACATCGTCGGAAGCGTCGTGTAGATACCCGAAATATTGCCGAGGGGCATGAAGAGCAGGACCGGCGGTGAGTCCGCGGCGGCGCCGGCGCCCGACTGGGTCAAGCTTTGCCCGAGGAAGTGTCGAGCGATCGACTCGTATTCGACCGCGAATCGTTTCGGCGGACCGGTCGTGCCGCTCGTCAGAAGCTCGATTCGCGGCGGGGCGTCGGCTTCCGGTGGAGTCGCGGCGCGTGACGCCGCAGCCAAAGCCGCAAGGCCGGGGAGCGCGGCGGCCTCCATTTCCGCGAGCGCGATCGCGGCCGTCCCTTGCTCGCGCAGCACGGCGAGGAGCTCCTCGGAATAATCCTCGCGTGCCGCGACGATCACCGAAGGCCGCATGCGGGCAACATCCTGCGCCAGGGCGGCGGCCGATTGAAAGGCGTAAAGCATGCGCACCGTGCGGCCCATAGCGATCAAGCCGAGCAGGGCGGCGATGGCGGAGGGACGGTTGCGGGCGACGAAGGCAATGGGGGCGTGAGGCGAGGCACCGCTTGCGCCGATCAGCGCCGCGAGTTGCTCCGAGACGCGGCGCATTTCTCCCCAAGTGCGCCAGGTGCCCTGAAACTCGATCGCCGGCTCATTGGCCGGTCGCGCGAGTGCTTGGGCGGTCAATGTCTGTAGGCTCATGAGAGGCGATGGTAGCACCGGGTCGGACTGGGTCGCGCAGGCGGCGCAACGCTCAGCCAGCCCTCGAGATACCCCTTGACAAAATTACTAACGTTGCTTAGTATAATTGCTAACGTACGGTAGTATTTGACCCAATCGATCAAGGAGATCCACATGAAGAAGTCATGGTTCCCGCTGTTGGCCTGTGCAGTGATGGCGTTCTCCGCGGCGGCGCACGCGTCCTCGCAGAGCGATTCCGGATCCATCGCCGTAAAAGGCAAAGTCCTGGTGGCTGCGGACGGCGCCCGGCTCGGCCCGGTCTATCGCGTCGAGTCCGACGGGGCCGTTCAGATGATCATCGGCGGCAAGATCGTTACGGTGCCGGCGTCCACCCTGTCGAGTGTCGACGGCCGCCTCACGACGACGCTCAGCAAGAATCAGGTGCTGGCGCTTTAGTCCCATCGAGTGCGCCTGGGCAACCCGGGCGTGCTTTACACGGTGCGTCCGGCCGTTACATACTCGATCGCGTGCAAGAAGTTCGAGAGCACGCGTCAGGAGTAGCGGATGAAGATTCGCATCGACAAGGCGGCCTGCGCCGGCAACGCACGATGTGCCGCCGTGGATGAAGCCCTGTTCCCGCTCGATGAGAACGGCTACATCGCCGTCGAGGAAATCGACGTGCCCGCCGGAAAAGAAGAGCTCGCGCGCCGCGGCGCCCGCGCGTGTCCCGAGCGCATCATCGTCGTCGTCGAGAAGTGAGGCTTCGAAGACTGAGGGCGGCTGCGGCGCTGGCCGCGCTGTCATTCGCCGTGCTCTCATCCGCGTCCGCGGCCGGTACGAGTCCGGGCGACTGGGCCAGCCACAACAATGCGAACGAGGATGCCTATAGCGCGCTCGACCGCATCAACAAGTCCAATGTAAACAGCCTCGGTCTCGATTGGTCACTCGATCTGCCAGGCGAGCAGTCGCTCGAGGCGACGCCGCTCGCGGTCGACGGCGTGCTTTACTTCACGGGCAGTCATGCGGCCGTTTACGCGGTCGATGCCCGGAGCGGTGAGCTCAAGTGGAAATTCGATCCGCAGACCTGGCAGCACAATCCCGCGAAGATGATCTACATGTTCGGCGCGAATCGCGGCGCGGCGTATGCCGACGGGCGCGTCTTCTCCGCGACGCTCGATGGCCGTCTGCTCGCGCTGGATGCGAAGTCCGGGGCAGTGCTGTGGAGCGTGCAGACGGTCCCCGAGGCCGGAATCAGGACCATCACGGGTGCTCCGCGCACGTTCAACGGCAAGGTCATCATCGGCAATGCGGGCGCCGATACCGGTGAGCGCGGCTACGTCACCGCCTATGACGCCGCCACCGGGCGGCAAGTCTGGCGCTTTTACACCACGCCCGGTTCGCCCGAGGAGAACAAGGGCGACGCGGTGATGGAACGCGCAGCGGCGACCTGGAGCGGCACGTATTGGAAAACCGGCACCGGCGGCGGCGTGTGGGACAGCATCACGTTCGATTCAGGGCTGAACCGCATCTATATCGCCACCGGAAATGCCGGCCCCTACGATCCGGACCAGCGCAGCCCGGGCACCGGCGACAATCTGTACACCGCTTCCATCGTCGCGCTCGATGCGGACAGCGGCAAATATCTCTGGCATTACCAGATCAATCCGCGGGACGCATGGGATTTCGACTCGACGCAGCAGATGGCGATGGCGGATCTGATCATCGCCGGCAAGCGGCGCAAGGTGCTGATGCAGGCACCGAAGAACGGCTTTTTCTACGTGATCGACCGGCAGACCGGCCGGCTCATCTCGGCCGGGAAACTCGGCAAGGTCACGTGGGCCGATCACATCGATCTCAAGACCGGCCGGCCGGTCGAGGCACCGGGTGCCCGCTACGAGAGCGGAAGCACGGTGATCTGGCCGAGTCCGACCGGCGCTCACAGCTGGCAAAGCATGTCGTTCAGCCCGAAGACCGGGCTCGTCTATCTTCCCTACATGCAGGTCGGCGTCCATATTCAGAGGGGCAAACCGGTGCCGGGCCTCTTTTCCATCGGAGGCCTGAGTATCTCCGGCGTGCTCGAGGATCCCCAGGATGGAAAGGGCGCGCTGATTGCATGGGATCCGGTCGCGCAGAAGGCCCGTTGGAGAGTGCTGCAGCCGCTATGGAACGGCGGCACGCTCGCAACCGCCGGCGATCTCGTGTTTCAGGGCGACGGCGATGGTTATCTCACCGCCTATGATGCGGCGACCGGTCAGCAGTTGTGGCGGTTCTACGCGGGACTCGGCATCGTCGGCGCCCCCATCAGCTACTCCATAGGGGACACGCAGTACATCTCCATTCTGGTGGGCTATGGCGGTGCCACGGCGATCTGGAACAAGTTGATGCCGCGCGGCTGGAAGTACGGGGCGCAGCCCCGCCGGCTGCTCACCTTCCGTCTCGGCGGCAAAGCCGAGTTGCCGCCGACAGCGCCGCGCAGCGATACGCTGAACGCGCTCGATGATCCCGCGGTCCAGATCGATCCAGCGCAGGTGGCCGCGGGAGAGGCGCTCTTCAATACGGTGTGCTCGGTGTGCCATGGCCTGAATCTCAATTCACCGGGCTCGCCGGGACCGGACCTGCGCGAGTCGCGGATTGCGCTCAGCGAGAAGGCGATCTGGGCCATCGTGCACGACGGCACATTGCTCGAACGGGGAATGCCCCAGTACGCGATGCTCGGGCCACAGCAGGTCCAGGACATTTACGCCTACATTCGTGCGGGCGCCCGCGAGGCACTGGCGGGCGGCGCTAGCCCCGGGGGGCGCTCGCCTTGAACAGCCCGCGGAGCTCGCGCCTCAGCAACTTGCCCATCTCGTTGTAGGGCAAGGCATCCAGGATCGCGATTCGCTCGGGAACCCGCGAGGATCGAAGGCGGCTCCTCACGTGCGCGCGCAACTCCTCTTCACTCGGCACGGCACTACCGGGACGAGTGACGACCGCGATGCCCACCGCCTCGCCCCATTCCGCGGACGGCACGGCGACCGCGGCTGCGTCGGCAATGGCGGGATGCGTGAGCAGCACATCCTCGATTTCTCCGGGGGAGATGTTCTCGCCGCCGCGCACGATGACATCGTCGGCGCGGCCGGCGAGGAACAGATAGCCTTGCGCATCGAGCCAGCCGGCATCGCGCGTCGGGAACCATCCGTGCTCGTCGAGGGCGCTGCGCTCGCGATACTCGCCCGAGACCTGGTCTCCGCGCACATAGATTTCGCCGCGCTCGCCCGCGGGCAGCGGCCGTCCGTCCTCGTCGCGGATCTCGATCTGCACCGAGGGCAGGGGACGACCGACCGAGCCGAGCCGGGCACGAACCGCTTCATCGGTCGAGGCGCGCGCAGCCCGGTGCTCCTCCGGTCCCAAGAGCGCGATCGTCGAGCTGGTCTCGGTCAGGCCATAGGCGTTGGTGAAATCCGTGGCGGGAAAGAGCTCGAGCGCACGCTCGATGAGCTCGGTGGGCATGCGACCGCCGCCATAGGCGATGGCACGCATCGCGGACAATTCGGCGGCCGCGCCGGCATCCAGCCGCCCGATGACGCGACTCAGCATGGTCGGTACCACAAACGCGTGGGTGGCACGCTCGGATGCCGCGAGCTTCAGCCAGTCGTCGGCATCGAAGGACGGCAGCACCAAAATCCGCCGCATGGCGTAGACCGAGCTCAAGAGCGCTGCGATCCCGGCGACATGATACGGCGGTACGCTCACCAGCACGGCCTCCTCTTGCGAGGCCGCGCCGAACTCGACGGTGCCGAGAATGTACGAGAGCAGGTTGGCATGTCGCAGCAGCGCGGCCTTGGGCGCCGCCGTCGTGCCGCTGGTGAAGAGCTGTACCGCGATTCCCTCGGAAGGCTCGTCCGCATTCTCGACGGCATCCGACGGTGGTCGCATCCATCAGAAAGGCGTGGCGCTCTCGAATGCGATGGCCGCCCTCGGCGCCGAGCCGCCGGATCCGCCCGGCATCGCCCACGATGTAGGCGGGTGCGATGCGGGTGAGCAAGGCACCGAGGTCGGGATCCGCGAGGCGGTAGTTGAGGGGCACGTAGGGAACACCCGCCAGCGCGGCGCCGAACAATAGAATGGCCGCGGCTTCGCTGCCTTCATCGAGCAGCGCGACATGCGAGCAGCCGGAGCTCGAAATGTCCCGCGCCGCAGTCCTTGCTGCCTGCAGGAGCGTCCGGTACGTCCAACGGCGTCCTTCGCAGACGAGCCCGATGCGCTCGGGCTCGGCATCGGCCGCCATCTGCAGCACGAGCGAGATGTTCATGAAAGCCTCAGTCGGAGGAGGGCAGGGGCTTCGCGTCCTTGACGGTAAGCGCGATGCCGCCGATCGAGAGCGATCCCTGTCCCGGCTTGACGCACAGCAGCTCGATCTTGGCGTCGGCGTCGACGTAGCGCTTCCCGATGCGGGTGCCTTGCGCGAACTTCGGATCGATCGGCCGGCGTTCTGCGGGCGCCTGTTCGGCCATCGGCGATCCGCCGCACTCGACCACGCCGTCGGGCGTGCCGCGAATGACCATGACTTCGGCGTCGCACACCGCACTCTTGAGCTTGCTTCCAGGCTTCATGGTGATATCCCCTACGAGATCGCCCCGGCGGCTTTCAAATTCTCGATGCGGTCCCAAGCGAGGCCGAGCTCCAGGAGGAACGATTCGGTGTGCTCCGAGGCTTGCGGCGCGCGCGTGGTGTTGACGGGCGTGTGATTGAACTGCACCGGACCGCGGACGAGTTTCAGCGGCCGCCCGCCGTCGGCCGCCTCCACCTCGAAGAGCATGTCATTGGCGAGCGCCTGCTCGTCGCTTGCCAGATCGAGCAGGCTCTGCACCGGCGCCCACTGTCCCTTGAGCGTCTTCAGATGCTCGCGCCAGTAGGCGAAGGGGCGCTTGGCGAAGGCTTGCGCGATGAGATCGCTCGCGGCCTTGGAATTTTCGATCAACGCCCGGGTCTCGCAAAAGCGCGCATCCTCGCCAGCCTCGGGAATGCCCAGATGCTCGAAGGTGTCGCGGATGTGAGGGCCGGGCGTCAGGATGCACAGATTGATCGTTCCACCGTCCGAGGTCCGGTAGTTTCCCGAGAACGGATTGGTCGGCTGCCCACCCGAGCGGGGCATCGGGTTGCGGATCACGTTGCCGCTCTCGATGAACTGATCGACGGCCGTGCCGGCCGCCCACCAGGCCGTGCTCAGCAGCGACACGTCGAGCTCGAGTGCTTCTCCCGTTCGCTCGCGATGGAACAGCGCCGCGGCAATTCCCCCGGCAATGTTCATGCCGCCGATCGAGTCGCCGAATGCAGCGATGCCCTGGGTGAGCGGGCCCTCCATCTCCTTCGGCGTCATCGAGTAGCCGATTCCGCTGCGGGACCAGAAGGCGGTGCCGTCGAAGCCTCCGACGTCCCGCTCGGGTCCCTTGTCGCCATAGGCGCTGCCGCGCGCATAGATGATCTTCGGATTCGCCGCGCGGATGTGCTCGACATCGAATTTGAGCTTCTGGCGCTGCGAGGGCAGGTAATTCGTGAGGAAGACGTCGCAGGTCTTGGCAATCTCGTAGAGCAGCTCCACCCCTGCCGGCGTCGTAAAATCGAGACCGACGCTGCGCTTGCCGCGGTTTGGATGCTCCATCAGCGTATTGCGCATCGGGTCGAGCTTCATGCCCCCGAGATTGATGAACCCCCGCTGGGTATCGCCGCGCACCGGATGCTCGATCTTGATCACGTCCGCGCCCCAATCCGCCAGTATCGCGCCGGCCGCCGGAACGAACGTGAATTGCGCGACCTCCAGTACTCTGATGCCTTTCATGACCTGCGACATAGCTACCCCCGTCGATTTGGCCCGCTGCACCCCATGATATCCAATCCCCTCCGGGGCGACCCTCGTGACATCATCGGCCTAGTTATGATACTAAGCTAGCTCAGCAACGGGGACCTGACCAGGGGTTGGTTTACACCTTCCACCCTGGCGCCGATAATGAACACCAACGTTGCGCAGTTGCGCTCGAGAGGGGCATTGCCAATGACGAAAACCGAAGGGCTCGATGCCCAGACTTTGCTGGCCATTTACCGCAAGGCGCTCCTGATCCAGCTGTTCGATGAGCGCATGCGCTCCTTGATCTCGACCGGACGGATGGCGGCGGTGTATTACTCCCCCCGGGGCCAGGAAATACTCGCGGCGGCGATGGGCGTGAACCTCAAGCCGACCGACTACCTGGTGACGACCTATCGCGGCGTCCACGATCAGCTGGCGAAGGGCATGCCGCTGCGGCTTCTGGTCGCCGAGTATGCCGGCAAGGCGACGGGTGCATGCAAGGGCAAGGGCGGTGCGATGCACATCACCTATCCCGCGGCCGGGATCATGGTGACGACCGGGGTGGTGGGCAGCGGCTTGCCGATCGCCAATGGTCTCGCGCTGGCTTCGCAGCTGAAGGGGGATGGCCGCGTCACGGTCTGCAATTTCGGCGACGGGGCGACCAACATCGGCGCGTTTCACGAGGCGCTCAATATGGCCTCGTTGTGGAAGCTGCCGGTCGTTTTCCTCTGCCAGAATAACCGCTTCGCCGAGTGCACCCGCTACGAGGACGGAACCACCGTCGCTCACATCGCGGATCGCGCCGCCTCCTACAGCATGCGCGGCGTCACCGTCGATGGTAACGATCCGCAGGCCATGTGGCAGGCCTCGCGCGAAGCCATCGAGCGCGCGCGCGCCGGCGAGGGCCCGACCTTGCTCGAAGCGGTGACCTTTCGCTTCATGGGTCATTACTTCGGCGACCCCGGTGCGTATATTCCGAAGGAGGAGTACGCCGCGGCGCTCGCGCGCGATCCGATGCCGGCGACCAAGGCAAGGATTCTCGATTCGAAGGCGGCCACCGAGACCGAGCTCCAGGCACTCGCCAACGACATCAATGCGCAGATCGATGATGCCGTGAAATTCGCCGCCGACTCGAGCCCGCCGTCGCTGGATGAGATCGACAAAGATATTTATGCCCCGGGGGTGCCCGCATGAGCACGGTAGCCGCTGCAGCGCAGACCATCAGTTTCACCGACGCCTATCGCCTCGCGCTGGAAGAGGCGCTCGAAAGCGACCCGACCGTGCTGCTGCTCGGAGAGGACATCGGGGACAAGGAGGGCGGTGGCGTATTCAAAGTGACCAAGGGTCTCTCCACGAAATACGGCGCCCACCGGGTTCGCACCACGCCGATCTCCGAGCAGGCGATCGTCGGCGCGGCCGTGGGTGCGGCGCTCGCCGGCATGCGGCCGGTGGCGGAGATCATGCTGATGAACTTCGTGACGGTCGCCATGGATCAGATCGTCAACCACGCCGCCAAGCTGCGCTTCATGTCCGGCGGCCAGACCGGTGTGCCGATCACCATCCGCACCCGCACCGGCGCGGGCGCCGGTACGGCCGGACAACATTCGGACATGCTCGAGGCGTGGTTCGCGCACACCGCGGGAATCAAAGTCGTGGTGCCCTCGACGCCGGCCGATGCCAAGGGCCTCCTCACCTCGTGCATCTTCGATGACGACCCGTGCCTGTTCATCGAGGATGGACTGACGCGCGCTGCGACCGGGCCGGCGCCGCCGCCCGGTTATCGCGTGCCTTTGGGACGCGCCCATGTGGCGCGGGTCGGCAGCGATGTTTCAGTGATCGGCTATGGGCGGCCGCTGCGCGATACGATGGTGATCGCCGAGCGCTTGGCGCAAGAAGGCATCCAGGTCGAGGTCGTCGACTTGCGGACGGTTTCGCCGCTCGACACCGACGGCATCTTGAAGTCGGTTGCGAAGACGCGCCGCGCCGTGGTGGTCCACGAGGCCCCGCGCAGTTTCGGGGTCGGCGCGGAAGTGGTGGCGCGCATTCAGGAGCATCTGTTCGGCCAGCTCGCGGCGCCGGTGCTGCGCGTCGCCTCACGCGACGTCACGGTGCCGTTCACGAAGGTACTCGAGCAGGAGTATCTCTATAAGCCCACGGAAATCGAATCGGCCATCCGGCGCACACTCGAAGCCAAGGCCCCGCGCTGAGCGCGGGCGAGGCCTCGCCTAACCGCTTACCGCCGCAAGCCGCTTGGACGCAAACGACATTCTCCTGACCGACCAGGTTGCCGTCGTCACCGGCGGCGGCGGCGGCATCGGGCGCGCGATCGCGCTGAGCTTTGCATCCGTCGGCGCCGATGTGGTGATCGGCGACATCGTCGCGGAACGCTGCGAGGAGACGGCGGCGCGGGTCCGTGAGCTCGGCCGCAGGGCGCTCGCGGTGCCGACCGATGTCATGGACACCGCGCAGATTCTTGCGCTCATCGAGCGGGCCGCGGCCGAATTCGGGCGCATCGACATCCTCGTCAACAATGCCGGCGGCGTGAGCCCCCGGCCGTTCGTCGAGCAGTCGGAGCGCTCGTGGCGCAAGCATATCGACTTGAACCTGGTGAGCGTGTTGGCGGCCACCTCGGCCGCCGTTCCGATCATGATCAAGGGCGGCCGGGGCGGCTCCATCATCACCTTGACCAGTATCGAAGGGTCGCGCGCCGCACCCAACTATTCGGTGTACGCGGCCTGCAAGGCGGGCCTCAATAATTTCACGCGCACGTTGGCGGTCGAGCTGGCCGATCACCGTATCCGCGTCAATGCCATCGCGCCGGACATGACCGACACGCCGGGCCTGCGCGGAAACCGGGCCGGACCGGTCGATCCGGCGGCGTGGATCGAATTCACCGCGGAGCAAAAGGATGCGGTCGCACGGCGTATTCCCCTGGGGCGCCCTGGAATCGATGCGGAGTGCGGCAGCGCCGCCGTGTTCCTCGCCTCGAAAATGAGCAGCTACATCACCGGCATCGTTCTGCCCGTCGATGGGGGGACCTACGGATCGGGTGGTTGGGTGCGCAGCCGCGCGGGCAACGGCAAATGGGTTCTCATCGAATGAAGATCAATGTCTCGCTGCCCTTCGACAGGATCGAATACCCGGATGAATTTCTGCGCGCCGACGCGATCGCCGAGGTGGCGAGAGCCGCCGAGCGCGTCGGATTCAACGCCGGCTGCGACACCGATCACCCGGTTCCCACGGGTCGCTGGCTCGATGCCGGCGGTCACCACGCGCAGGACCCGTTCGTCATATTGAGCCTGGTAGCGGCCGCGACGCGCACGCTGCGGCTGCAGACCGGGATACTCGTGCTGCCTTATCGCAATCCCTTCATCGTGGCGCGGGCCGTGGCGACGCTCGACTTCGTATCCGCGGGCCGAGTCACGCTCGGCGTCGGCGCCGGGTATCTCAAAGGAGAGTACAAGGCGTTGGGCATCGACTTCGAGCGCCGCAACGAGATCATGGATGAGTACCTCCGGGCGATGAAGGCCGCTTGGACCGCGGACGAATTCACTTTTCAAGGCACGGGCTACCAGGCGCTCGGCAACCGCATTCTGCCGCGTCCCGTTCAAAAGCCGCATCCGCCGCTCTTGATCGGCGGCAATTCGAGGCGCGCCATTCGCCGCGCCGCCGAGCTCGCCGATGGCTGGAATCCCTTCATCACCTCCTCGGCGGTGTCGGCGACGACCCGGACCGCGGCCATGACGGACGACATGGATCTCGCCGGCGGCATTGCCTACCTGCGGGAACACTGCGAGAAGATCGGCCGATCGCAGCCTCCGGAAGTGGTGCTCGGTGCCGTGAATCAACCCAACGAGCCGTGGAATGCACCGGCCCTGCTCGAGAAGATCGCCAAGATGCGCGAGCTCGGCGTCACCACCGTCGGTGCGACCATCGACGGATGCAGCCGCGCCGAGTGGTGCGCCAACGCGGAGCGCTACGGTGCCGAGATCATCGCGAAGCTCGGCTGAGGCTGCGTGATGGCCGTCGCGTGACCGCGAGCGGCGTGGAGCCGAGGCGACTCTGGGCGCGCGCTCGAGCCGCTGCGCGTGCGCACGTACCGCCGGATCTGGTCGGCGAGCGTGCTCTCGAATTTCGGGCAGCTCATCCTCGGCGTCGGGGCGGCGTGGGAGATGACACGCCTCACGACGTCGGCCGGCATGGTGGCGCTCGTGCAGACGGCGCTCATGCTGCCGTTGATGTTGGTGTCCGTGCCGGCCGGCGCGATTGCCGACATGTTCGACCGGCGCAAGATCGCGCTCGTCGGGCTCGGCTTCGCGACGCTGTGCGCCGCGACCCTGACCACGCTTGCGCTCCTCGGACTCACGACGCCCTGGATGCTGCTTGCGTTCTGTTCCCTCATCGGCGGAGGCGTCGCGCTTTACAATCCCGCCTGGGCCGCCTCCATCAGCGAGCAGGTCGGACCGGAGCATTTGCCGGCGGCGGTCGCACTCGGCTCCATCAGCTATAACCTGGCGCGCAGCTTCGGGCCGGCCGTGGGCGGTCTGGTCGTGCTGGCGTTCGGAGTCCCCGCCGCCTTCTTCATCAATGCGGTCGCCTATCTGCCGCTGCTGACGGCGTTCGCTTTCTGGCAACGCAAGCATGTCGCACCGAGGCTTCCCACGGAACGCATGGGCCCCGCCATCGTCGCGGGCGCCCGCTACGCGCTGCACTCGCCGCCGGTGCGCGCGGCCATGGTGCGTTCGTTTGCATTCGGGCTCGCCGGCGCGGCGGCCTCGGCGCTCGTGCCGCTCGTCGCGCGCGACCTGCTTCGAGGCAACGCGAGCACCTACGGACTGCTGCTCGGATGCACGGGCGTGGGCGCGGTCGTCGGCGCGTTGCTCGTCAACCGGGCTCGCGACCATCTGAGCGCCGAGCAAGCCTTCAGACTGTGTGCCTGCACGGCGGGGCTGATGCTGCTCGTGATCGGAGCGAGCCGCGTGCTCGTCCTGACGGCCGCCGCGATGGTGGTCGCCGGTGCGGCCAACATGCTGACGATCGCCCTGATCAGTGTGACGGTGCAGCTCTCCGTGCCGCGGTGGGTCACCGCCCGGGCGATCGCCGGATATCAGGCCTCGCTCACGGGAGGGATCGCGTTTGGGGCTTGGATGTGGGGGCGCGTCGCCGCGCACTGGAGCATCGAGCTCGCCTTCGTGGGCTCGGGCCTCGCGCTCATCGTGACACCGTTGATCGGGCTTCTGCTGCCGATGCGGGGTACGTCGCCGACGGATGTCGAGATGATCGAGATCGGCGCGGAACCGCAGATTGCGCTCGCCATCACCGCGCGCAGCGGTCCCATCGTCATCGAGATCGACTACGAGGTGGATCCGGCGGAGGCGCGGCGTTTCTACCAGGTCATGCTGAAGCTGCAGCGGGCTCGAATGCGAAACGGGGCGTTCCAATGGTCGCTCGCACGGGACCTTGCGGACCCGGCGCTCTGGACCGAACGCTACCACTTGCCCACGTGGCTGGATTATTTACGCCTGCGCAGCCGATTCACGCATGCGGACCGCGCTTTGCAGGAGGCGGCGGATGCGTTCAACCGGGTTCGCGATGGGCGGCGGGTTCGCCGGCTTCTCGAGCGACCCTTCGGCTCGGTCCGATGGCGCGCCGAGACGCCCGATGCGCAGAGCGATGCGCTGACGCTCTATCCGCCCTGATGGGCCAGGGCGGGCAACACCTCATCGACGACGCGGTGCAGATACGTCCAGGCAAGCTCCGGAGGGCACCCGCCGCAGAGTGGGTGCAGCGGTAAACGCCCCCAGCGTTTGACGAGCGCGACCGCTCCTTCGACGTCGACGACCCGGTGAGCACCGTGTTCCGCCTTGAGTTCCTCGACCGTCCGACCCTGCGACAAACTGACCGTGGGCCGGTCCGCGTTCTTGTTCCACTCGGCATACGCCATGGCATCGGCGAGGAGGTACGGGCCCACCTCCTGCCAGCCAACCTCGGGATCTGGATGCACAAAAACGATGCTCGGCATTTCCGGCGAGGGCAAAAGGCACTGCCCCGGCTCGAATCCAGCCTCGCGCGACGCCTGCGCATACGTCTCGGCGAGGCCCGGCGTGTTGGTCTGCGCAAAGAACGGCAGGCCATTGCGCCCCGCACGACGCGCCGCGGATTTGGTGGCCCCGCCCCACATGATCCTCGGGCGCCCGGGGGTCAGTGACGCCGGCGTCACCCGCGGCATCGCGCGGCCTTCGCAGGCCCGCCGCAGCACCTCGAGGAGTCGCGTGAGCTTCTGATCCGCGATCGCGCCGCGTTCCCCGTAGTCGAGCTGATAGAGTTCGTATTCGATCGGCCGGTATCCAATGCCGAGCACGTGGCTGACGCGGCCCTGGCTCAGGTGGTCGAGGACGATCATCTCCTCGGCGAGACGCACCGGGTCGTACATTGGCAGCAGCGCCGCCGCCACGATGATCTGCACGTTGCGGGTCACGGCCGCCATCGCGGAGGCCAGGATGAGCGGCGCAGGAAGATAGCCGTCCTCGGCGCAATGATGCTCCGACAGGCCGATGTTCAAGGCCCCGTTGGCGTCGGCCCATTGGGCCATCTCGATCGCCGCGCGATATTGGCCCGCGATTTCGGCGGGCGTCATACCCGGAGCTCTCAAGTCGAAGCGCATGCCGAACATAAGGTCGATACTATAACGGCTTCAAGCTCATTATCGAGGAGACGCGATGATCGACCCGCCGGTGAAGGTGCGCCGGATCATCCACACGATCCACGCGGTCGCGGACATCGCGCTCTGCCGCGCACAGTACATGGACCTGTTGGGCGGCATGATTTTCGCGGAAGGCTACTTCGAGGCCGAGGACCGCGACATGGCGCTGCTCTACGCAGCCGATCACATGATCGAGCCCATGTCGCCGCGGGATCCCGCGCGGCTCGACAAGCACTTCGCGCGATACCTGCATCGCTATGGGCCGGGCTTTCATTCATTCGAGATCAAGATCGACGATGGACCCGCCGTTGCAGCGAAGCTGAAGGAGCAGGGTTGCAAGCTGTCCGCGGAGTACGGCTTCTTCTTTTACGTGAGACAGGAGTCGACGGGCGGTGTGCTCCTCGAGGTGTGCGAGCGGTCCATGCCCAATGATCCGTACGAGCGCGGCGACTGGCGGCCGCAATGGGCCGGCCGGCATGCAACGACCCTCGTGGGTCTCGATCACATCGCTTGCGTCGTGCCGGATGTATCCCGTGCGGTCACATTCTTCACCGGGCTCCTCGACGGCGAGCTCAGGACGGACGAGCGCATCGCCGCGCCGCAGCCGGGACGCCGGGTGCTCGTGCGCCTCGGCGGCACGCAGGTGGCGTTCATCCAGCCCGATGATTTCAAGCAAGGGCCGCTGGCCGAGTTCTTGGAGCCGCCGACCTCGGGGATCTACGCGCTCGTGTGGCGTGTCGAGGACTTGCAGGCGGCCGAAGCGTTCTTCAGACAGAAGGATGTGCGCACGACGCGGCAAGATTGCGTCTCGGCGGGCTTCGCGATCGATCCACGCGATTTCTCGAGCGCACGCCACGAATTCACGGCGGCATGAGACCCCGCGGGCCGGTACTATCCCCGCTCGCAGGTGACCACCGCACCGCGCAGCTCGTAGCTCATGAGCATCGCGTTCCAGCCGATCTGCGGCGCTGCCTCGAGGCGCACGCCGCGGATGCGCAGCAGGCGATCAAGAAACACTCTGGTCTCGTGCAGTGCCACCTGCGAACCCGGACAGCGGTGACTGCCATAACCAAAGCTCATGTACCCGCCGCCAGTCGTCAGGCGTTTCGCGCGATCCGGGTCCAGCTGATGTGGACAGGGCCCCGTGGCGGATTCGTCGCTGTTGACGCCGCGGATGTCGATAGCGAGCAGCGTGCCCGCCGCGAGCGTTTGCGAGCCGATCGAAATCTCCTCCGCCACCCGGCGGTGCAGTCCCGCGGCCACCGGCTCGAGCCGCAGGATTTCCTCGAGAATGGCCAATTGATCGGCCTCCTCCCCGGATAGGAAACGCTTGCGCAGGCCGTCGCGCTCGAACAGATGCCAGGCGGCCATCACGATGAACTCGCGGGTCGTCACCATGCCCGCCGCCGCATAGGTCATGCACTCGATCATGATCGCCTTGTTCGAGTAGCCCTCGTCGAGGAGCTGCGAGATGAGGTCCTCGCGCCGCAATTCGCGGCGCGATTCGATCGCAGGGCGCACGTCGCGGTAATAAAAATTCAGCGCGTGGTAGCGAAAAACGAGAGGCTCGAGCAACCGCGCGAGCCGCCCCGAGCGGGACAGCGGTCCCGAGGCAAGCGTTGCGCCGATGCGCGATGCCATCGAGGCCCGATCGCTTTCGGTGAGGCCGACGATTTCGGCGGCCACGGCGACCGCCAGCTCGAGACTCAGCTCATCCAGCCTCGCGGTGCCGGCCGTTTTGAGCCTATCCAGGAGCGCGTCCGTGGCCCGTTCCATGACGATGCGGTAGCGGGTCGTCACGGCCGTTGGCGTGAACAGCTTCGCGATGGCGCCACGCTTGCGCCGGTGCGGCTCACCATCGAGGTAGAACACGGGCGCATGATCGGGATTGCCCGTGTCGGTCTGATCGGCGTTCGCGCCGGCTTGCTTCGCCATGCCGTTGCGGAGCAAGTCGCGGGCAAATGAAAAGCTTCGGACCACTTGGGCGCCGCGCTCGAATGCAACGCGCTCGGCCGCGATGCGGGCGGACTTGCGGTCATCACGACCCGGCTCGAACGGACAGGCGGCGGGTCGATCGCTCGGCGCCATGGGCTCTCTCCTATGATACACAATGGATCATAAAGTGCGGCTCCACGGCCCGTCAACGTCAGGGCCAGCTGCGCTAACGACGTGGATCGAGAGAGTCCATGCACGACCGAATATCCGTCAACGCCATTTGCTTTCCGGGCGCCGGTTTTGCCGAGCTCGCGCGAGATTGGAAAGCGCTCGGTGCGCGCCGCGTGAGCCTGGTGAGCACGCTTCTCCTGGAAGAGGGACGCGCGGCGGCGCTCGAGGCGCTGCGCGCCGGTGAGTGCCGGCTCGAAACCATCGCACATCCGTTTTTTCATGAGAGGCATCTCGAGGCCACGGGGGAGTCATGGCAGGCGGCGCGCGAGACCTTCGAGCGCGTGCTCGAGGACGCTCTCGCGCTCGGCGCACGCTCCATCTATTTGTTGACCGGCGGCCACGGCACGCTTACCTGGGAGGCGGCGGCGGAGGCGTTCCGGGCCGCCGTGGCGCCCTGCGTCGCCAAGGCGCGAGCGGCGGGCATCCCGCTCATGATCGAGAACAATCCGCCGCTCTACGCGCACACCCACATCGCCCATTCGTTGCGAGACGCCCTGACGCTCGCACAAATCGCAGACGTCGGCGTGTGCGTGGATTTCTTCGCCTGTTGGACCGAGGCCGGTTTGCGAGAATCCATCGAGCGGGCGATGCCGCGCTGTCACATCGTGCAAATCTGCGACTACGTGTATGGCGACCGGTCTCTGCCGTCGCGGGCGGTGCCCGGTGACGGCGCAATCCCGGTGAAGCGAATTGATCGAGTGGATCCTTCAGGCGGGTTACCGCGGTGCGTTCGACCTCGAGCTCATCGGGCCGCGGATCGATACGGAGGGACACCTCAACGCGGTCCGCAGGTCCGCGGTCGTCGTGGGCGAGATGCTGCGATCGCTCGGCGCCTGAAATCAGGCAGCTTGCCACCGGATGCTCAATTTGGCAGGCTCGGGATCCCCCGATACGCACCAAGGCCAATATGTCCAACTCCACCGCGGCGAAGAATGCAGAAGCCACCCTCGATCTCAGCGACGTCGAGCATCGTGTCGGACAGCTGGTCGGTGGCGGCCAACTCTGGGAGCCTTGCGCGGCGAGCGACATCCGCCGCTGGGTCATGGCGCTCGACTACCCGAACCCCATCCATTGGGATCAGGATTTTGCGCGCGACTCGAAATTCAAAGGCATCGTCGCGCCGCAATCGATCTGCGTGGCCCTCGACTTCGGTCACGGGGTTCAGCCGGCCTGTGTCGGCCACATCGCCGGATCGCACCTGCTTTTCGGCGGCGAGGAGTGGTGGTTCTACGGCCATCGCGTGCGTCCGGGCGAGACGCTCTTCCAGGAGCGGCGCTTCGTCGACTACAAGGTGACCGATACCAAGTTCGCCGGGCCCACCATGTTTCAGCGCGGCGACACCGTGCACCGCACTCAGAATGGAACGCTGGTGGCGAAAGAGCGCGCGACCTCCATCCGGTATCTCGCCAGCGAGGCCGAGAAGCGCAGCCTGTTCGAGGCGAACAATCAGACGAAGCGGCCCGCTTGGACCGCGGATTCGCTCAAGAAGGTCGACGGCATCCGCCTCGACTGGATCCTGTCCAATCGCGAAGGGGTCTCTCCGCGCTTCGATGCCATCAAGGTGGGCGACAAGCTCCCGCAGCGGGCCATCGGGCCGCATTCGATCGCTTCCTTCACGACCGAATACCGCGCTTTTGTGTTCAATATCTGGGGCACCTACTACTGGGTCGGCGTTCCCGGCGTGAAGGATCCCTGGATCAATCAGGATCCGGGTTGGGTCGCGGGCTTCGGCTTCGACGAGGAGGCCGCGAAAATCGATCCCCGGATGCGGGACGGCCTGTACGTGGGTCCCTCCCGGGGACACATCGATGGCGCCAAGGGCGCGGAGATCGGCGTGCCGCGCGCGTATGGGTACGGCGCGACGATGGGCGCCTGGGCCACCGATTACCTGGCGTACTGGGCAGGGCACGATGGCATGGTGAGGCACACCAAGTTGTCATTCCGCGGCCCCGCGTTCGAGGGGGATGTCACTTTCGTCAACGGCGAGGTGACCGCGAAACAGCCCGAGTCTGCGTGGGGCGTACCGTTGGTGGCCATCAAGCTGCAGATGACCAACCAGGACGGAACCGTGCTGGTGGACGGCTACGGCGAGGTGGAGGTTCCGCCGTAGCCGTCAGGCGGCTACGGCGGATGCAGGTCGATGTGCAGCCGGGTGAGTTTCAGCGCGGCGAGTTTCCACTCGGTACCCTGCCGCACCCAGCGCTCGTGGTAGTGACCGTAGCCCGTGAGGGACGGGCGGTCCGCTCCCCAGATCACCCGGTCCTGCATCGCCCACACGACGCGGGCCTCATCGCCGTCGAGCTCGATTTCCGGCGAGTGGACTTGATGCGCCGTCTTCGCCGTGAGGATCGATGACTGAATCTGCCGGATGACGGCCTCGCGTCCGCGGATCACCGGGACCTGCGTTCCTTCCGTCACGTCGAGCACACAGTCCTCGGTGAACAAATTCGCGTAGCCCGCCCAGTCCTTCGTATCCAAGGCTCGGCAGTAGCGCGCCTTCGCTTCGCAGAGGGCGATCCAATCACTGATAGCCGCGAGGTTCATCGTGCCTCTCCTCGATTGTGCTTAGGTGATGGACCAGCCGCCATCGACCACCAGCACCTGATTCGTGATGTGGCGGGCGGCGGGCGATGCGAAGAAGAGGCACGGCGTCGCCGATGTCGCGCGGCTCGCACATGCCGAGCGGGGGACGCCGTCGCGCCGGTCCCTCCGCGGCCGGTCCTTTGGCCGCCATGGCTCCGGGAGTCGCAACGCCACCCGGCAGGATCGTGTTGACCGTGATGGCGTGCTCGGCAAGCTCGAAAGCGCTCGCGCGACTCAAGCCGAGGAGGGCGCCCTTCGAGCCGGAGTACGCCGCGAGTCCCTTGACGATCGATCCCACCAACGCGGCCGAGGCGATGTTGACGATGCGGCCGCCGCTCCCGGCCGCCACCATGGCGCGTCCGATCTCGCGGGTCATCAAGAAGGGCCCGCGCGCATTGACGGCGCCCATGCGATCCCACTCGGCCGCCGTGCCCTCGAGCAGGAGCTCGCGATCCTGCACCCCCGCATTGTTCACCAGCGTCCAGATGGTGCCGTAGCGCAACACGACCTCCGCGCAGGCGCGGACGATCGAGTTCTCGTCCGCGAGATCCAAGTGCACGGCGCCGGCGGTCTTGCCGGCGCCACCGAGAGCCGCGGCGGCGTCCCGAGCACCCGCCTCATCGCGATCGCCGATCACCACGGTCGCGCCCGCCTCCGCCAGGGCAGCCGCGATGCCCGCACCGATTCCGCCGGCCGCACCCGTGACGAGCGCCACTTTGCCGCCGAGATCGAAGGGATGAGCCGGATGGGATGACATGCGCTTTCCGCCGTTTTCAAAAGTTGCTTATGAGACACGGTGTATCGGCAGGGCCACGCCGCCACGGACGCAGTTCCCGGGTTCGTGCTCGGTAATGGGGCACGGCCCAGGGCCCCGCAGAGCCGCGAGAGAACCAGTTTACTTCGCCGTTGCGCAGACTCCATAATGAACACCATTGTTGCGTAGTTTCTACATACGCACGATTGTTACAAGAAAACAACAATGACGGTGGGGAGCATGGCGGCACTGCTACACAAATTCTCGGCACGGGGCAGACATTCTGCCGATGCCCACGTCACCTGTATTCCAAACAATTCCGCGGCGGCGCCTTCGGTCCGCCGCGCAACCATTCATACCGCATGAGACCACCAGGGGGAACCGAATGTCGACTCCGATGAATCTTCGAACGCTTGCTTTGATCGGCTCGATCTTTGTTATCGGGCTTGCCGTCGTCGCGCCGGCTGCGGTCCATGCGCAGAGTCCCCAAGCGACCGCCACCGAACCTGGTGGCAACCCAGGGAGTCTCGAGGAAGTCGTCGTTACCGCGCAACGTCGCCAGGAGAACGCGGTCGACGTGCCGATCTCGATCACGGCGCTCAGCCAAGCGCAGTTGGAAACCGCCAACGTGCAAAGCCTTGGCGACATCCAGAAGCTCACGCCGGCGCTGCGGTTCGATTATCAGACGGGCTTCGCCCAGCCGACCATCCGCGGCATCGGCACCGGCATCACGACCTCGGGCGGCGGCTCGAACGTCGGTATCTATGTCGACGGGTTCTATTCACCGAACCCGCTGGCTTCCGACTTCCAGCTGCTCGAGGTCACCAGCATCGACGTGCTCAAGGGCCCCCAAGGCACCCTGTTCGGCCACAACACCACAGGCGGTGCGATCGTCGTGACCACCGCCGACCCGACCGTCGATCCGCATGCCGAGGCGAAGGTCTCCTACGGCCGGTTCGCCTCGCAGAAGTATCAGGCCTATGCAACGGGGGGATACGGGATCGTGTCCGCGGACGTCGAGGGCGTTTATTCGAAGGGCAGCAACTTCATGACCAATATCGTCGACGACGACAGTCATGTGGGCGCCTACGAGAACTGGACGGTCCGCACGGGCCTCAAGTTCCAGTTCACGGACGGGCTGTCGCTGCTGCTGCGCTACACGCATTCCGATCAGGACGATCCGAGCACGCAGATGCTCAATTCCAATACCGACACGAGCATCAATCCGACGACGGGTCAGCCCTGGGGCATCCAGACATATACGGTGCCGGGGGCCTATACGACTAATCCCGACCAGATTGCGGCAAGCTCAGCCGCGCATATACACCAATAGCACCAACAGTCGAGACGGCGACGATCAAGGCCGATCTGGGCTTCGCCGATTTGAGATCCCTTTCGCAGTACCGGCAAGAGGACGTCAATCAGTCCGAAGCGCTCCAGCAGGTCGCTGTTCCCGCGATCTTTCAGCTCGGGCTGCCGATCTTCGATTACACGACCAGCCAGGAATTCCTGCTGACATCCAAGCCCGGCCCGAAGCTGCAGTACACGGTGGGCGCCTATTACCTGAGCTATCGCGATACGTACGTCACGTACATTGACAGCATTCCAGGCCCGCCCCGGTTTCGCTTGGGCGGTTCGAGCACGACGACGCAGAACATCGCGGGCTTTCTCGATGCGACGTATGAACTCACGCCGAGGCTCTTTCTCACGGGGGGTGTGCGCTATTCGCACGATGCCGTGCTCGATGCCTATTACAACAACCCCGGTGTATTCACAGGCGCGAACCCGAACCAAGAGATCAAGGTTCCGAGCATCAACAGCACCAAGGCGACACCGCGCGCGGTCATTCGCTACAAGCTGACGGATGATTCGAACGTCTACGGCTCTTACGCGGAAGGGTACAAGGCGGCGATTCTCGACGTCGGCGGCTCGTGTCAGGACTCGCAAGATAACTTCAAATGCAATAACGTCCAGCCCGAAGATGTGCATGCCTATGAAGTCGGCTACAAGTTCGACGACCACCGCATCGCCAACTCAGTGGCCGCGTTTTTGTACAACTACAACAACCTGCAGGTGTCCGAGTTCCTCGGAAACGCACAGGCCTATATCGTCAACGCCGCGCGGTCGCGAATCTACGGCCTCGAGGACGATTTTCACTTCAATGTGAATGAGTATTTCCAGGTCAACGCCGGTGGTGCCTGGGTTCATGCGCGCTACCTGCAGTTCGGCGGTTCGCTCAACTCTAGCGGACAAGTCATCGGTGCGCCGATTTATGCGACCTGCGCCGGGGGGCCGATACCCCCACAATATGCGGCCTCTTGCTCACCGGGCACGTATACCTACGTGAACACCAGCACCGTGCTCAGCGACGTCCACATGCAGCACTCGCCCGACTACACCGCGACGGTCGGGCCGCGAGCCACGACCGGCCAGACGGCCTACGGCGAGTTCGCGTTGTCGAGCAACCTGTACTACTCGTCGCGGGTCTACTTCAGCCCCTCGGGTACTCAGTTCCAGCAGCCCGCGTTTGCGACGGTGGATGTGCGCGGTCAATGGAATCCGACCAAGAACTACTACGTTGCCGTGTTCGGCGATAACATCGCCAACAATCGCTACCGGACGCAGGTTCAGTACAACGGCTTCGGTATCGGCGCGCAGTGGAGCTACCCGGCGGTCTGGGGTGTCGAGATTGGCGGGAAATTCTGAGCACGCCACGCAAATGAACCCCATGGACGGGGTTCAGCGCGGTTAGTCAATGAGCTTGAGTCTTCAAGACATTGTCGAGATTCAACAGGTCCAGGCGCTCTACGGACATGCCGTGGACGCGCCTGACCAGAGTCTTCTTCCCAAAGTCTTCACCAAGGATGCCGTGTTCGACGGGCGGCCCTGCGGGGGAGACGATCTGTACGAAGGGATCGAAGCGATCTCCGCCTGGTTCGGGCTCGGCAAGCCCCCTCATCCCAAAGTCCATCACATGATGAATTGCTGGGTCTACGAGGACGACGGGCGGGTCAAAGTGAAGGCGAAATGGATCGTGCGAAACCCCAGGGATGGCGTGATTTATCTCGGCGATTACGACGACATCATGGAGCGCACCGCGGATGGCTGGCGTATCAAGCGTCGCGTCGTCACCACCCGCGATCCCGTCAGCAATTTCGTTTGAATCCATCGGGCCGCGTGGTCGCACGCGACCGACCGGCAAGCCGCACTTCGGTAGGGGCGGCGTCGTCAACGCGCCGGGGCTGATCTGCTAAACCGTGCCCGTGACCATGACGAAGAGCCACGCGTGAAAGAAATCGCCGCTTGCCTGGAGCGCTGCTTGCTCGCCAAACCAGCCGTTCACTTCCTCCCGTGTCGTAGGAGCGCCCTGGTCCGCAGCCTTCAGCAACGAATCTCTCATGACCCTTAGCAGAAACTCGTGAGGAGTCGTGATCGAGAGTGCCTGCACCTTGATATCCCGAAGTCCTGCCTGTCGTGCGAGCGCGGGCAGCTCACGCGCTGAATTCGGATTGGGCAATGAGGCCGCGACGATCGACGTCAATTTGCGCGTCAGCGCCCGATCGGTCGAGTAGATGGCCATGCTGTCGGCGTCGGTATCGATGAGGCACAGGCGACCGCCGGGCTTGACGACGCGTTTCATTTCCTTAATGGCCCCGGCGCGATCGGGCAGGTACAGGAAGACTCGTTCGCTGCGTCCGGCATCGAATGTCGCATCGGGGTACGGGATCGCGCCTGCATCGCCAACCCGAAACTCAATTTCCGGCCTTCCGCGAGCCCGTTGCTTGGCGACCTCAATGAGCGCCGAACTGACATCGACGCCGGCGGCAAGGCCGGTCGGCCCCACGAGATCAGCAATCGGGAAAGTGGCGCCGCCGATGCCGCACCCAAGGTCGAGCACTTTATGTCCCGACCCGATTTGCATCTGTCGTACCACGTCGGCACGCAGGTTTTGGACGCCCTCCCGCTGATCGAGGAAATCCAAGAACTCGATGAAATCGGCGGGTGATGCGTCCGGCTGAGCGAACTGGCTGACTTCTGCCATCGGGTTCTCCGGCAAGTTGGCGAGCTATTGTCAAAAAATGCTCTTTGCCACTGTAAGGATACGCGAATTGGCTTGACTCGAGGCGGGAGCGAGCACGGTGGCGAAGGGCGCCGCTGGCCGCCCGCGCCGCTACACCATGTCACACGTGCTTTAATGCGAACCACCATGCCCACAAAACTCACCAGCAATGGAGACCGAAGAATGTCCGCGACAGCCGTCGTTCTGGGACTTCTCGCAATCTGCTTGTGGGCCGCGCCTGAAGTCTGCGATTCCAAGGCGGATCCGGGGCCGGCGGCGGCCGCCGGCGGCACATCATTGAATCGCGGCGACGTTGGCGACCGCATGAAAGTGCAACACGAGAAGCTCCGTCTCCTCCTCGTGTCCGTTCAGGCGATCGATTCGACTCTTGCATCGAGCGAGAAGAAGCTCGCGGACACCTATGGCGACGTCGACGTGACCAACTTCGATCAAGGTCTCGACCTCAGTAATTCGAAGGGCATCAATGTCGCGCGCCAACGATTGGTGGCGCTCAATGCGAAGGTTCACGGTTTTATCGCCGCCAAGGAAACGGAGTGGGCCGCTTACCGGGAATTGGTGAAAGACAGCGACTTGGCCGAACCCGCGGCGAGCGCCCTAAAGGCCAGCCTCGCCGCCGATGAAAGCGAAACGATCCCCAACTATCGCGCCTGGTTCAATGCGATCCGCGGCGAGATCGCAGTCTTCAGCGACTTCGTCAACATGGCACAGCGCGAATACGGAAGACTCAGAATGCTCAACGGCCAGCTCGTCACCTCCGATGAGCGCACCGCATCCGATCTCATGGCCGCGCACAAGGCGATTGCCGACGCAAGGCATCGTTATGACGTTACGGGCGCTGCGGCGCTCGACGGCGGTCATCACGTCGCCGACTTCGTCACGTCAGCGCTCCGTCAGCTCGAGGAGGATATGCCGCGCCGTCAAGGCACATAGATTGCTCGAATCTCTATAGCCGCTGGTGTTCGAGCCGGGGGCACCACGCTGCGGGCGCGGCCGGCGATTAACGGTGTCCGACTTCGCTTTGGCGTCATCCGTGCAGGTCAGCCTTCTTGCCAACCATTTGCGATCCAATGATTGACGTTGATCCGGTTGCGGAGCGACACTCTGCGCGCGCTGCCGGCTTCTCCTGGTGTTCCCCCCGCAAGCATGGCTCCTGCGCATCGCTCTCCTCAGGGCCGGCACCGGGTGGCCCGGGGAGAGATCTCAGTAGGTTGCCCGAACGAGGAGACCGTCAAGGCCCCGGCGGCGCCTGGGTGCAGGAGACTTAGGGATTTTACATAATTGATCGGCGCGCGAACCAATCATGTCTGCGGGAAAGAATCTCGCTTCGACTCCGCGGAAAACTTACGGCGCTACGGGGAGGCAAATTAACCAACGCCCCGATCAACGCGTCCGCGGAAAATGGCTTGCATAAGAAGGCGCCGCAGCCGATCTCCCTGGCCCGCCTTCTGACCGATTCGTTGTCATTCGCAGTCATGAAGATGATGGGCATCGTGAAGCCCGCATTTGCGAGCTGCCGCGCAAATTCTATGCCGCAACTCTCGCCGAGTTGAATATCGACAATCAGGCAGATCGCCTCGGTCCTCATCGCAACATCGTGGAACTCTTGAGCCGAAGCATAGAGTTCCGTGTCGTATCCGAACGCCGACAACAAACGGCTCATGGCGCCGAGGATCCCAAGATTATCGTCGATTACAGCAACAACTTTACGCTTCGCCGACATGAATAAGTGATCCGGAATGCGGGCGCATGGCACGGACGCCCGGCGTGGTGGCAAGCTCTAGTGCCGTCTCGAGCTAAGGTTTCTCGTCGGCGACTTTATATGTGCGAATTGGCATGCGCGTCTTGCTAGCATCTGCCAAAGCGTTGTCTCCCCCGGCCAACTGCAATTGCAGTTGTCGAGCGCCACGCGCGGCACTCGAGCGGGAAGGGGAGAGGGGCGTTGGCGGTTTGAACAGTTCCTTAAGAACCGCCGCTGATCCAGCCCTGTTCCTCGAAGCGCGTCTTGAGCCGCGCGCCGATCTGCTTGGAAATCTGCTGGGCGCGGCCCTCGATCGTGTTGCGCCCGCTCATCTCGCCGTACGACTTCACGCCCGTCGTCAGGATGAAGCCCGCCGGGTTGTGAGTGATCGCCCAGGATGCGATACCCACCGCCATCCCCGGCGTCCTGTTGCCGGTCGAGGTCACATCGCCGGAGCCGAGCTTGCGCAGACCCCCAGGCGTCATCTGATAGCCTTCGACCGCGACTTTCAGCGCGGACTGCCCGGCCGAGAACCCGATGCTCACGCGCTCGGCGGCATTGCCTTGCTGCACGGAAAGGAGCGAGCCTTCGATGACCAGATCGTTGATCTGCGGCCGGGAGGCTGCCGTGCCGACCGCTGCGGGCATGCCCATGCCGATGATCTCTTGCACGACCTGGGTAGCAATCTGCGCGCCCAGCTGACGCCCCTCGGCGATCTGCTCAGCCGATTGCTCACCTTCGACAACCTCGGGGTCGCTGGTCAGCGCGGACTCGGGACGCAAGTCGGCGGGTGTCGCGGCGAGGGGGTAGACCCAGATCTGACCTGGACGCGGCAGCGGTCCTGCTGCCATCTGTTGCTGGTTGCTCACGGTGGTCGAGGCACACCCGGCCGCCGCGAGGAGCGTAATCAGGACCACCGCGGCGCGCGCGGCATTCGACGTCATGCGTGTGTTCATTGAGTCTCCGTGTTTCGACGTTAGCTCGGCATTCAGGGAACTTGTCGCGTGCCTGTCCTCGATCAGTTCCTCTTGCGCTAATAGGCTCTGCGAACGAACAGTCGTGATAACCCCCGACACAATGTGATAATTGCATCGGTCATGCTCCTGCATAGTTTCGATTATCTCTGCGGATCCTACCGAGCATTCGGGCGAAGCAGGATTGGACTAAAGGGCTACCGGCACTGCGCTTCCCTCGTCATCAAGGACCAATCCCCGCAATCAACTGATGGAATTGGTTCTCCATCTGCTGCTCATCGTATGGATAGTGATGTCTTCGCACACAGCCTCGCGATCCTCGGCACGTGGCTCGTGCTGCTCGGCCTCATCGGGCTTTCGCGCCGGCTCGGAGTCGAGCGCGTTACCGTGATCGCGGCGCTGGTCGCTTTTGCGTTGGCCAGCACAGCCGTCGTGGTCTGCTCATGATTCGCAGGACACGGTTGGAGCGCCCTGCCTAAGGGAATGACGCACCGCGCATCGCCGCTTCACGGCCGTGCGGGCAACCCGGAGTTTGCCGAGCCCCTCCAGTACCCCCGGATCGGTGCGCTGATCCCTGCGGCTCTCGCACGCATATTGTGATCCAAATCACTTGTGATCATAACATAGGTTATGATATCTTTTTTACATGAGCACGAGACCCGCGGCCAACCGCATGAAAGAGTCGAGACGCTTCGGATTCCTGCTGAAGGATGTCACGCGCCTCTATGCGCAGCGCTTCGAGCAACACGCGGCCGCGCTCGGATTGACGCTCGCTCAATGCAAGGCGCTCATGCGTCTCGCGGATTGCGAGGGCGTGAGTCAAGTGCGCCTTGCGGAGTTGACCGATCTGGAGCCGATGGCCGTGGTGCGCATTCTCGATCGAATGGAGTCGGAGGGATGGCTCGAGCGGCGCAGCGATCCCCGCGACCGGCGGGTTCGCTGCCTGTATCTGACGGATAAAGCCAAGCCTCTGCTGGACGACATCGGGAGCTTGATCGATGTCACGTGGGGCGAAGCATTCTCGGATATCCCGAAGCAAAAGAGCGAAATGGTGATGGAACTCCTCGATACGGTTCGCAGCAATCTGTTGGCGCTCGGACCGGCGGCGGCGCCGGCCGATCCGCCCCAGGCTCGACGGAACGCAGCCGGGCGCGCGATGGCCAGAGCCGGCGGCAAGCCATGAGCACGCAACCTGCCGACCTCGATGCGGGTCCGGTCGAGAACGGAGCGGTGCGGAGTTCGCGGCTCCAGCGCCTGCGCTGGCCGCTCATGCTGCTCGCTCCCGTGATCCTTGCAGGCGCCATTTATTTCTACCTGACCGGCGGCCGCTATCAGACCACGGACGATGCCTATACCCAGGCGGCGACCGTATCCATCAGCTCCAATGTCGCGGGACGGGTGCTCGAGGTCTATGTGCACGACAACGAGGTCGTGAAGCGCGGCGAGCCCTTGTATCGGTTGGACGATGCGCCGTTTCGAATCGCGGTGAGCGATGCCGAGGCCAAGCTTGCGAGCGCGCGGCTGCAGGTCGCCTCCCTCAAGTCGACCTATCGTCAGAAGCAAGTGGAGCTTCAGTCGGCGCGCGATTCCCTCGCTTACGCACAGCGCCAATTCGATCGGAACTCGCGCCTCCTTGCCGCGGGCATCGCCTCGCAGGCTCAGTACGATCAGGCCTCGAACGCGCTCGATTTGGGGCGCCAGCAAGTGGCCAATGCGCAGCAGCAGATCGCCGTCGCACTCGCCAATCTCGGCGGTGATGCGGACATCGCGCCGGAGCACCATCCGCTGGTCCAGCAGGCCCAGGCGGCTCTCGACCGTGCCCGGCTCGATCTGTCATATACCCTGGTGAAAGCGCCCGCGGACGGTGTCGTCACGAAGGTCGAGCAGCTGCAGGTCGGCGACTACATCGCCGCGTCCGCTCCCGTATTCGCGCTCGTGTCGACGCACGATGTGTGGATCGAAGCGAACTTCAAAGAGGCCCAGCTCGATCGGGTCCGGCCCGGTCAGGCCGCGACCGTGGAGATCGATCGGCTCGGGGACAAACGCTTCGCGGCGCGAGTGACGAGCTTGAGTCCGGGCACAGGGTCGCAGTTCTCGATGCTTCCGCCGGAGAACGCAACCGGCAACTGGGTGAAGGTCGTGCAGCGCATACCGGTCCGCTTGCAGCTCGATCATGTCGATCCGGCACTTCTGTTGCAGGCGGGGTTGAGCGCGAGCGTGACGGTCGATACAAAGTCGGAGGCGGATCCGCTGTCTTCGGAACCCAAGCGCCCGTTCGCGGCGGAGACATCCGGGCCGGCGCAATGATGCAGGTGGATGGCCGGCGCCGAGCCTTCATCACGGCGTCCCTCATGCTCGCCTCGATCATGCAGGTTCTGGACAACACCATTGCCAACGTCGCGCTTCCTCATATCCAGGGCTCGCTCTCGGCTACTCAGGATCAGATGGCGTGGGTGCTGACCTCGTATATCGTGGCCGCCGCCATCATGACACCGCTCAGCGGCTGGCTCGCGAGCCGGTTCGGCCGCAAGCGGCTCATTCTGATATCGATCGCGGGCTTCACTTTGGCATCGATGCTTTGTGGCATCGCGCAATCCCTGCCGCAAATGGTGACGGCGAGATTGCTGCAGGGCGCGTGCGGCGCGGCGCTCGTGCCGATGTCTCAGGCGGTGATGCTCGATATCTATCCGCGCGAGCAACTGGCGAAGGCGATGAGCATCTGGGTCACCGGGGTCACGGTCGGTCCGATCATGGGCCCGGCGCTCGGGGGATGGCTCACCGAAAACTACAATTGGCGGTGGGTGTTCTACATCAACGTACCGTTCGGCATTCTCGCTTTTCTGGGGACCCTGGGCTCGATGCCCGAGACTCCGAAGAATCGCGCGCCGTTCGATTTCTTCGGCTTCGCGACCCTGAGCCTCGCGGTCGGCGCGCTGCAGATCACCCTCGATCGGGGGCAGCTGAAGGATTGGTTCAACTCGCCGGAGATCTGCATGGAGGCCGCCGTCGCCGCGCTCGGCATCTACCTGTTCGCCGTGCACATGCTGACGACGCGCAAAACGCGCTTCCTGGAGCCTGCGCTCTTCAAGGACCGGAATTTCGTGACCGGCTGCATCTTCATGTTCAATGTCGGACTGATCCTGTACGCAACGCTCGCGCTGCTGCCGCCGATGCTGCAGGATCTCATGAATTATCCCGTGGTCACGACGGGACTCGTTACCGCACCCCGCGGCGCCGGGACGCTTCTCGCCATGCTCATCATCGCGCGCCTGTCGAAGCTGATGGACGTCCGCTGGCTCATCGGTGCGGGCTTCGGTCTGTCCGCCTTCTCCGCGTGGCAGATGACGCATTTCGACCTGCAGATGGACAAGTACGCCGTGATGTGGTCGGGAATTGCCCAGGGCTGCGGCACGGGGCTCGTGTTCGTACCCCTGGCCGGCGTTGCATTCGCGACGTTGAAGAGCTCGCTGCGCAACGAGGGCGCGGCCATGTTCAGCCTATCCCGGAACCTCGGCAGCAGCCTCGGGATCTCGATCGTCGAGACCTTGCTCACCCGCAACACGCAGATCGAGCATGCCGCGCTCGCCGAGCACATCACGCCGTTCAATCCGCTTACCCGGGCGCAGCTCGGCGGCGCCCCGACCCTGCACGGCCTCGCTGCGATCAACGCTCAAGTCACCCAGCAAGCCAACATGGTTGCGTACGACGACAATTTCAAACTGATGTTGTGGGTGAGCCTCGCGGCCATCCCGCTCGTGTTGATCCTGCGCAAGGCCTGCCGACCGGTGCCGATCACAGCAATGAGCCGGTCGTCGTCGAGTGAGCAGCATGCCGCGCAGACCGCTCATGATTCGCTGCGCACGGGCCGCCCGCGGCGGATTGCTGTGCGTGCTGGCCCCGCTCTCGGCATGTCACGTCGGGCCGAACTTCGTGCGGCCCGAGCCGCCCGAGGCGACGCGCTACACCTCGGACAAGGTCGCCGCCGAAGGCAGTGCCTCCGACGGACTGCAGCATGTCGCGCTCGGCAAGTCGATCGAGGGCGATTGGTGGTCGCTGTTCGGTCGGATTCGATCGACGGCATCGTCAAGCAGGCGCTCGAGCACAATCGCACCGTGAAGGCCGCCGTGCAGACGCTCGCCGAGTCCCAGGAGCTGGCGCTCGCCCAGGCGGGACTGCGCTATCCGCAGGTGGGCTTGACGGCGGGCGCCGGGCGCCAGAAATATGGCGCGGAATTGTTCGGCGGCGGCTTCGACCTGCCGCCCTTCACTTATTTTGCCGTCGGCCCGACCGTGAGCTACACCGTGGATTTCACGGGCGGGATTGCACGGTCGATCGAGGAGCAGCAAGCGCAAGCCGAGTCGGCGCACCAGCAGCTCAACGCCGCATTGCTCTCGGTGAGCGGGCAGGCGGTCATGCAAACCATCACCATCGCCTCCCTGCGCGCGCAGATTGCGACCGTCGAGACCATCCTCGATCAGGACCGCGACAACCTGAGGCTCGTCCGCACCGCGCTCGAAAACGGCTCGGTCGCACGCATCGACGTGGTGAGCGCGCAGAGTCAGATCGCGAGCGATTCGGCGCTGCTGCCGCCGCTGCGCCAGGAGCTGAGCAAAGCCCATCACGCGCTCTCCCTCGTTCTCGGGCGCTTGCCCGAAAATGAGCTGCCGCCGGATTTGGACCTCGCGCAACATCACCCTGCCGCTCGAGATACCGGCGAGCCCTGCCGTCCGAGCTTGCGCATCGCCGTCCCGACATCCTCGCCGCAGAGGCGCGTCTGCATGCCGCGACGAGTGCCGTGGGTGTTGCGGAATCGAACCTCTACCCCAAGATTCAGCTCACGGGCTCGGTCGCACAAGAGGCCGTCACGCCGGGCGGGCTGTTCGACCGTTCGAGCACGGCCTGGAGTCTGCTCTCGGGATTGACGATGCCGCTGTTCGACGGGGGAACGCTGCGCGCAGAGCGACGCGCCGCGGTCGATGCCATGCGCGCGAGCGCTGCAAATTATGAGGAGACGGTGCTCGAGGCATTCACGCAAGTGGCCGACCTCCTCGAGGCGCTGTCCCACGACGCCGAACAGCTGGATGCCCAAAATCAGGCGCAGCAGGCCGCCGAGGCGAACTTGAGCCTGACGCGTGCGGCCTACCGGGAGGGCAACGTGAGCATTCTGCGGGTGCTGGATGCGCAGCGCGCCTATCAGCAGGCGCGTCTCGGCTACGTCCAGACCGAGGCGCAGCGCTATCTCGACACGGTGCAGTTATTCCTGGCGCTCGGCGGCACTCCGCCGCGCACCGGTTGAGCGCGGCTCGCGCGAGGAACGCCTCGAGCGGCGCGAGCGATGCGCGCGTGGCGGGTTGCAGCCGCTCGATGTGCAGGAACTCGACCAGCGCACGCTCGTGAGCCACGAGCCACTCGAGGGCGGGCGCATCCATCGCGGGCGCCCGGCGGGCGAGCGCTGCGAACTCATCGACGTACGGGGGCCACGCCTCGAGCGCTTGCTCGATGAACTGCGGCCAGGAGAGGGCGCCCAGTACGGCGACGCGGCGCGGCGCTATGATCGTCGATCTCGCGCTCGTCGAAGGTGATGCCGAGCCTGCCGTGCCACGGGCTCGAGCACACGGGCGGTGCACGATTCGATCTCGGCAATGGCGGCGAGCTTGGCGCGCTCGCCGGCGTCGCCGCATCGCTCGGCAAGCACACGGTACACGCGTGCGGCCGCGAGCTCACCGACATAGGCCCGCCGAACACCCGCGGTGTAGTCCAGCTCGTCGCGCATGGCTCATTTTGACACACCCGGCTCCACTTGCCATGAAAGGTACAATGTCTTTAACTCTCGGGCGCACCACCCTATGAAAGCAATGAGGTAGACCGATGAGTGAGGCTTACATCGTCCAGGCCATCCGGACCGCCGGCGGCCGCCGCAACGGCAAGCTCGCGGGCTGGCATCCGGCCGATATGGCCGGCGAGGTGCTGAATGCCCTGGTGGACCGCAGCGGCATCGATCCCAATGCCATCGAAGACGTCATTCTCGGCTGCGTAAGTCAGGTCGGCGAGCAGAGCTTTCACATCGGCCGCAATGCCGTGCTGGCGTCGAAACTGCCGGATCGCGTGCCCGCGGTGACGATCGACCGGCAGTGCGGCTCCTCCCAGCAAGCGGTGCACTTCGCCGCGCAGGCGGTCATGTCGGGCACCCAGGATGTGGTGATCGCGGCGGGCGTCGAGAGCATGAGTCGTGTGCCCATCGGCTCGCCGACGGCGCTCGCCGTCAACGCGGGTCTGGGAGGACCTTGGAGCAAGCGCATTCAGGATCGATACAAGGTCACGGAGTTCAGCCAGTTTACCGGTGCGCAGATGCTTGCCGACAAGTACGGCTTCAACCGCGACCGGCTCGACGAGTTCGCGCTGTCGAGTCACCAGCGCGCCGCACGGGCGACGCAGGCCAAGGCCTTCGCGAGCGAGATCCTCCCGCTGCGAATCGAGGGCGGCGAGCACGCCGTCGATGAAGGCATTCGCTACGATGCGACCCGCGAGTCGATCGGCGCCGTGAAGCTGTTGAAGGAGGGCGGTGCCTTGACCGCCGCCAATTCGAGCCAGATTTGCGACGGGGCTTCGGGCATCCTGGTTGTCAACGAGCGTGGCTTGAAGACTCACGGATTGCAGCCGCTCGCCCGCATCCACAATTTGACGGTGACCGGCGGCGATCCCGTCATCATGCTCGAGGAGCCGATCGGTGCAACCCGGCTGGCGCTGAAGCGCAGCGGCATGAAGATCGAGGACATCGACCTCTATGAAATCAACGAAGCGTTCGCTTCGGTGCCCCTGGCGTGGCTGCGCGGCGTCGATGCGGATCCGGAACGCATGAACGTGAACGGCGGGGCGATCGCATTGGGTCATCCACTGGGCGCCACCGGTGCCAAATTGATGTCGACGCTTCTGTATGCGCTGCGCGCACGCAAGCGCCGGTTTGGACTGCAGGCCATGTGCGAGGGCGGCGGGCTCGCCAACGTGACCATCATCGAGGCGCTTTGAGTGGCGCCCGCGGGCCGCGGCGGGCCGCTCGCGGGAGTCAGAGTGCTCGAGTTCGCGGGATTGGGCCCCGCACCGTTTTGCGGCATGATGCTCGGCGACCTGGGTGCCGAGGTGATCCGGATCGAGCGGCCGGCCGCTTTGTGGCACGAGCCATCGCGTGATCCGCTGCTGCGCAATCGCCGCTCGCTCAAATTGAATCTCAAGCATCCGGACGGCGTCGTCACCGCGCTACGACTGGTCGAAGCCTCCGATCTCTTGATCGAGGGCTTTCGGCCCGGCGTGATGGAGCGCTTGAGGCTGGGCCCCGCCGAATGCCTGGCGCGAAATCCGCGCCTCGTGTACGGACGCATCACCGGGTGGGGTCAGACCGGGCCGCTCGCGCTGGTCGCGGGGCACGATCTCAATTACATCGCATTGACCGGCGCTCTGCATCTCACCGGCCTCCCCGGCGGCAAGCCGGTGCCGCCGCTGAACCTCGTGGGTGATTTCGGCGGCGGCGCGATGCTGCTGCTGTCGGGGATGTTGGCGGCGTTGTTCGAGTCCAAGGTGTCGGGAAAGGGGCAGGTCGTCGACGCGGCCATCGTCGATGGGACGGTGGCTCTCCTCGGGATGATGTTCTCCTTTCGCGCCAACAGTTTTTTCGAAGATGCCACCGGAGAGAACGTGCTGGCGGGCGGCGCGCCGTTTTACGACACCTACGAGACCCGCGACGGCCGCCATATTTCCATCGCCGCGCTCGAGCCCGAGTTCTATGCGTTGCTGCGAGAGAAGCTCGATCTCGGCGATGCCCAATTCGAGGGACTCGGCATCGCGACGCGTCACTGAGCCCGCGGCGCGGGCACGCTGGCCGGCTTTGCGTGCGGCGCTCGTTCGGCTGTTCAAGACGCGCGATCGCGATGAGTGGTGCCGGCTCCTCGAAGGAACGGATGTCTGCTTTGCGCCGGTGTTGACGCTCGAGGAGGCGGCGCGGCATCCGCAAAATGTGGCCCGGCGCAATTTCACGACCGTCAATGGCGTGGTACAGAACGCGCCTGCGCCGAAATTCAGCCGTACCCCGCTCGATCAGCCCGAATCCGGTCGACAGCCCGGTCAGGATACCGACGCCGTTCTCAGCGAAGTGCTCGCGCTCACGCGGCCGGAGATAGAACGGCTGCGCCGCGCCGGCGCCCTGAGCTGAGGCACGCGAGCGCCCGCGCCTTCGAAGCGGGCGGATCGGGTACGGTCACTTGCCGGTGAAGTTCGGCGGGCGCTTGTCGCGCAGTGCCTGCACCGCCTCGCGGTGATCCTCGGTGGCGTTCGACAATGCTTCGAAGGCGAGGGAGGCATCCAGCACCGAATGCGCGAGCTGCTTGAGGCCGATGTTGATCGCGAGCTTGGTCCATTGGATTGCACGCATGGCGCCCGAGAGCAGCTCCTGCGCGAACGCATCGACCGTCCGATCGATCTCATCCGCCGCCACCACATGGTTGATCAACCCGATTTTCTCGGCCTCGACCGCGGTCAGCAGCCGGCCGGTCATCAAGTATTCCTTGGCGCGCGCATGTCCGATGAGGTGAGGCCAGATGACCGCGCCGCCGTCGCCCGCCGCGAATCCGATCTTGACGTGCGGATCGCCTATCTTCGCCGTCGGCACGGCGAAGATCACATCGCACAGCAGGGCGATCGTGGCACCGAGCCCCACCGCCGCGCCGTTGAGCTTCGCGATGATCGGCTTTGGACAATCGAGCATTCCGAAGACGATGCGTTTCACACTCGGCATGTCGTCGATGAAAACCCTCGGGTCATCGATCATTCTCTGGATGTGCTCCAGATCGCCCCCGGCGGAGAAGGCGCGGCCGACGCCCGAAAGAATGACGACGTCGGTGAGCGGATCGACCGCGAGCTCCGAAAAGAAACGCGCGATCTCGTCATGGGCGATCCGATCGATCGCGTTGAGGCTCTCCGGCCGATTGAATGCGGCTCGCAACAGCCGGCCCTGGCGCTCGAACTGAAACGTCGTATAGCTTGCTAGATCCACGACCGGCGATGGTACGCCATCGACGCCTCGATAGCAGCAGTCCCGAGGCCCGGCGGTTGGACAGTCGGGCTTCGCACAAGGTACTGTTCCGAAGTGACCATCACTACTTCTTTTACGAAATTGGTCGGGATCGAACATCCCATCGTCCAGGGCGGCATGCAGTGGGTCGGCCGTGCGGAGCTCGCGGCGGCCGTCTCGGATGCCGGCGCGCTCGGCATCTTGACCGCGTTGACGCAGCCGACGCCCGCGGCGCTCGCCGCCGAGATCGAGCGTTGCCGCGCCCTCACGGACAAGCCCTTCGGGGTCAATCTGACGTTCCTTCCGAGCATCAATCCGCCACCCTATGCCGAGTATCGGCGGGTGATCATCGAGAGCGGCATTTCGATCGTCGAAACCGCGGGCTCGAATCCGCGGGAGCACATCGATGACTTCAAGGCGCACGGCATCAAAGTGATTCACAAGTGCACTTCCGCACGCCATGCGTTATCCGCCGAGCGCATGGGCGCCGACGTGATCTCGATCGACGGTTTCGAGTGTGCGGGCCATCCCGGCGAGGACGATCTTTCGGGGCTCGTGCTGATTCCGGTCACCGCCGACAAGGTCAAGATACCGATCATCGCCTCCGGCGGTTTCGCCGATGCGCGAGGCCTGGTGGCGGCGCTCGCGCTCGGCGCTCAGGGCATCAACATGGGAACGCGATTTTGCGCAACGCGTGAGGCTCCGATCCACGAGCGGATCAAGGAATTCCTGGTCGCGAACGACGAGCGCGCCACCAACCTGATCTTCCGCAAGCTGCACAATACGGCGCGCGTGGCGAAAAACAGCGTGTCGGATCAGGTCGTGGAGATCTTGTCGAGGCCGGACGCGAAGTTCGAGGACGTCGCGCATCTGGTCCGCGGAGCGAAGGGGCGGGAGCTTCTTGGAAACGGGCGATCTTGACAAGGGATTGGTATGGGCCGGGCAGTCGCAAGGTCTTGTGCGCGACATCCCGACCGTGGCCGAGTTGATCGACCGTCTGATTCGGGAGGCGACTACGATCATCAACCGCCGGCTCGCCGAGATGGTCCAATCGAATCCGCAGGCGGCCGCCCGCTAAGGACCTCGAAGCGTTTCATTGGTGCAATAGCCTTGTGCGGCCTCCCGGCCATGCCGGCGCGCTTGCGCTGCGTGGTGTAGCGGGGCAAGCTGCCTCGCAGGGGGTTAGGCCATGACTCAATTCGATGAGACCTTCGATTATGTCGTAGTCGGCAGCGGGGGCGGCTCCATGTGCGCCGGGCTCTTCATGAGATCGGTCGGCAAGAGCGTCGTCCTCCTCGAGAAGACGAGCCTCGTCGGCGGCACGACCGCCCGTTCGGGCGGCGTCATGTGGATCCCGAACAATCCCTTCATGGCGCGTGACGGTATCGCGGATAGCTACGAGAAGGCGGCCACGTATCTCGACGCGGTCTTGCCTGATCCAAAGGCAGCACCGGGCGCATCCCGGGCTCGCCGCGCGACGTATTTGAACGAGGCGCCGCGCATGCTCGAGTTTCTGGGGAGCCGTGGTGTGCGCCTGACGCGCGTGCGCGAATGGCCGGACTATTACGACGAGCTCCCCGGCGGTTCTGCGCCGGGCCGGACCGTGGTCGCCGAGCTTTTCGACGCCAACGAGCTCGGCGCATGGCGGGAGAAGCTGCGACCCGAGCTTCATCCGTTTGCCCGTGCCCGCATCGCTCGAGGAGATGCTGGAGCTGCCGGCACTCAAACGCTCCTGGGCCGTGAAACTGCTGCTGCTGAAGCTCGTGCTCCGCGGGGCCGTGGCGAGGCTTACCGGCAAGCAATGGGTCGCAGGCGGCGCGGCGCTCCAGGGGCGCATGCTGCAGGCCGCGCTGCGCGAGGGGGTGGAGATTCGCACGGAATCCCCGGTAACGCAGCTCATCGTCGAGAATGGAAGGGCGACCGGGGTCGAGACCGTCAAAGACGGTCGCCCGTGGCGCATCGGCGCGCGCTTGGGGGTGCTCGTCAATGCGGGCGGATTCGCTCACAACCAGCGCATGCGCGAACGCTACCAGCCCGGCACCTCGGTGAAGTGGACCATGGCCGCGCCCGGCGATACGGGGGAGATGATCGAGGAGATGATGCGCCACGGGGCCGCCGTTGCGCAGATGCAAGAGCGGGTCGGCAACCAATTCCTGCCTCAGCCGGGCTGGGAGCAGAGTGAGCTCCGGCAATCGGCTCAATCCGTCACCGCGGCTCCGCACGCCATCCTCGTCGACCAAAGCGGCGTGCGCTACATGAACGAGGGCGGCTCGTACATGGCGTATTGCCGGGCGATGCTCGAGCGCAATAAAACCGTTCCGGCCGTTCCCAGCTGGGCGGTTTTCGACGCCCAATACCTGCGCAAGTATTTGCTGGCCGGAACGATGCCGGGCACGAAAAAGCCACAGCGTTGGTACGACGAGGGCTTCCTGAAGTCCGCCGACACCGTCGAGGGTCTGGCTCGCGCGCTCAATGTCGACCCGGCGACGCTGAAAGCGACGGTCGAACGGTTCAATGGCTTCGTCGCTCGGAATCGCGACGAGGACTTCCACCGCGGCGAGCGCGCGTACGACCGCTGGCTCGGTGATCACTTGAACAAGCCCTCGGCGACGCTCGGATCGATCAGCGAGCCCCCGTTCTATGCCGTCCCGGTGCTTCCCGGCGATGTCGGCACGTACGGCGGCGTGGTCACCGATGAGCAGGCGCGCGTTCTGCGCGAGGACGGCTCGGTGATCGAGGGGCTTTACGCCACCGGCGTGTCCACGGCGTCGGTGATGGGAACCAGCTACCCCGGTGCCGGTGCGAGCGTCGGCCCCTCATTCGTCTGGGGTTATGTCGCCGCGAAATCGGCCGCGGCCCACGGCGCGGTCAACCAGGGCATGGCGGCGCAACGCCCGGCAGCCTGAGGAATGCGCGAATCGCCGGCAAAGTATATATTGGAACCCCCTGGGTGCTAATACGGGTCAGAGGAGACGGCAGTCATGAAGGTACGAGTCGAAAACATCAAGCCGGCCATCGGCAGCATCGTCCAGATCGAGCGTTCATCGCTCCTCGATGATGACGTCGCGCAGCGATGCCTGGAGTTGCTGGATGAGCGCCAAGTGCTCGTGTTCCCCCAGATCGGCCTGAGCGACAAGGAACAGTTGGCCTTCACCGACAAGCTCGGTGCGCGCGTCAATTTCACCAGCCGAGTCCCCGGGGGCGATCGCGCCTCGAAGGACGTCTACACCATCACGCTCGATCCAAAAATCAACAACGAGCCCGAGTACGTCCTGGGAACTTACTTCTGGCACATGGACGGGATCACCGTGGACATGCCGCCGCCGAAGGCGAGCGTGCTCAGCGCCCGCAAAGTGGCGCCCAAGGGCGGGCAGACGGAGTTCGCGAGCACCTATGCTGCGTACCAGGCGCTGCCGGAGCAGGAGAAGGCCGAGCTCGAGGGACTTCGCGTGCTTCACAGCGTGACCGCGGCGGTGCGGGAAGTCGCAACGCCCGAATCGCTCGATCCGTATCGACGCGAGCTCAGGCAGGAGCATCCCCTCGTCTGGAAGCGCCAGTCGGGTCGCAAATCGATGATCATCGGCTACACCGCCGACTATGTGGTCAACTTGCCGCGGGCCGACGGCAAAGCGCTGCTTGCGCGGCTGCTCGAGTGGACGGCGCAGCCTGCCTTCACCTACCGCCACTACTGGCAGGAGGGTGACTTGGTGGTCTGGGATAATTGCGGTGCGTTGCACCGGGTCATTCCGTATGCCCCGGATTCGGGGCGCACCATGCACCGGACGTCCGTAGCCGGCGTCGAAGCGGTGAGCTGAGCGGGCGAACCTGACGGCGGACCTCGGCCCGCCGGGTTATGTCCCCTTTACGATGGCGACTGGCTTAATGGACGGCTGCTTTGGCGTCTGCCTTCGCGTGATGGGCGTGGGCATGCGCTTTGGATTTGTGCGCATGCGCCTTGCTTTTGCTGGCCGCTTTTTTGGGCTGACTCTCGGTGGCGGCCTTGAGATTGTCCCCGCCTTCCTTGGCCGTTTCAGCCACAGCGTGCCCTGATTCCTTCGCCGCCGGCACGACCTGCGCGATGGCGAGCGAGGACAGGGAGCAGGCGACCAGCGTACAGAGCATTTCAGCATATCAGCGAGGGGAGACCGTCGCCGATCGGCACGCGGTCGAGCAGAGCCGAGAGGTTTAGTGCGGCAACTCGGTCGGGTCGATGAGCGAGAGCCCGGTAAATCGACGGAAGTCGCGGTCGGTTGAGCATACGGCCGCGCCGGCTTCGATCGCGAGCGCGGCGAGCACGGCGTCCGTGATCAGTGGTCCAGTAACGCGAGCGTGATCCACAATATCGCAAAACGTGGACCAAAAGCGCTCGCCGGGCTCGACGATGACAGTTGCCGGTCGTTCGAGCAGGGAGGCGACTATGGAACACGCGGCGCTCGCGGCGAGCGGGCTCCGCACCGCACGCGGGTTAGTTGAAATCCTAATGAATGCCATCGTGGTTTGCCACGGAAATCCGATCGGCTCATCGGCATTCAGGGCATCTTCAAGCCATGTCCTGCACGCCGCGTGATGCTGCGAGGACGAGTCATAGGCGTAAAGCAAGACATTGGCGTCAACCAGCTTCATCGCCGGTCGGGTCCCTCGATCCGGTCGAGGATCGCTCCTATCTCGTCGTAGGAGTGCAAGATGGGACCTCCGAGATCCACAGGCTCGACGCGGAATCGTGGGACTCCCTTTGCGCGGGCGCGGTATGCCAAGGAGCGCCGCAGGTGGTCGTTGATCACCTTTTTCAGGGGCTTCCCGGTGCGGCGTGCCTCTGCCTGCAGGCGCGCCGCCACGTCATCTTCAAGAGTCAGAGTGGTTCGCACATCGTGATGCTATCAATCAAACATCATGATGTCCATCAGGTGGAAATTCAAAGTCGCGGCCTTCGGAATCGAGGCAGATCCAGTGCCACGCGGTGCAGCAAGCCCGCAGCAGCAACCGCCGCCCAGGGCGAGCCTTGCATAAAGCGCCGTGGTGCGCGATAATGAAACTCACGAGGTGCTATTAGGAGTGATGTCCATGGGAACCGCCGTCGAGCGCCTGACAAGCCTGGTCGATTCACCGCAGCGATTCGCGATTCCCCATGCGGAGCTTCGCGCAGCGCAGGTCGAGGCGATGAACGAGCGCTTTCAGGATCGCAAGGAGCGCATCAAGCTGCTCGGCCATCGCGCGAGCGAGGCCAATATCCGTGAGATCCGCTCGCGAGAGGACATGGTGCCGCTGCTCTTTCCGCATACGGCTTACAAGAGCTACCCGGAAAGCTGTTTGACCGAGAAGAAATGGGACCGCCTCGCAAAGTGGCTCGGCACCGTCTCATCTCAACCCATCACGCCGGTCGAGACCTCCGACATCCAGGACATCGACGAATGGATCGCGAGGCTCGAAGCCAAGGGTCACTACTTGTCGTGCTCGAGCGGCACCACCGGCAAATCGGCGGTGCTCATCGCCTCGGCCACCGACATGGCGTGGTCGCGCAAGGACACGGTCGGCGTCTTTTCCTGGGGCTCGGGCGTTGTGCCTGCCAGGGACCGGCGCATGTTCGGCGTCGCGCCGATCGCTCATGTGCCCAAGAACATCGTCATCGCCGAGGCACAAGCGGCCGCCTTCGGTGATCCGCGCTTCGAGCGCTTCCGCTTGCCGGTTCCGCCGATCACGGTGGGCCGCCTCACCAAGCTGGTGGTTCTTCGCAAAGCGATAGCCGATGGCAATGCGCGGCCCGGAGACATCGCGGATTTCGAGGCCACCTCCAAGTCGCGACAGCAGGCGCTCGATGAGGCCATGGTGACGGCCGCCGAGGCGCTCATCGCCGCGCGCGCGGACAAGCTGTATATCTCGGGTCTATGGAATGCGCTTTATCAGGTGGCGAAACTCGTTCGCGACAGGGGCTACAGCGCCAAGGATTTCCACCCGGACAACTGCATTTACGTCGGCGGCGGGCTCAAGCGGGCGCTGCTTCCCCCGGACTATCAGCAGTTCGTCCACGAGACCTTCAACATCCCGCCCAACCGCAATTTTCAAAATTACAGCATGCAGGAGCTCAACTCCGGCATGCCGCGCTGTCAGAAGGGCGGCCGCTACCACGTGCCGCCGTGGATGGTGCCCTTCACATTGAACAAGGAGGGGGATGCGCTGTTGCCGCATACCGAGGGCGAGACCGAGGGCCGCGCCGCTTTCTTCGATCTGGCGCTCGATGGCCGCTGGAATGGCGTGATCTCCGGCGACAAGATCTCGCTCGACTTCGGCACCTGCCCCTGCGGGGCCAAGAGCCCTTCGATTCGCGACAACATCGTCCGCTATGCCGATCTCGAAGGCGACGACAAGATCGGCTGCGCGGGCACCGTGGATGCCTATGTGAGAGGTCTATCATGAGCGTTATCGACGAGAAGGCGATCGACCGGCAGGCGAAGCCCGCCAGCATGCGCGTCAATCATTTCATCCGCGGCAAGCTCGTTGCCGGCGATGCCGTGCGCCATACCTCGCGCGATCTCGGCATCGATTTCACGACCCCGGCCATCGACCTCGATGCGCTCATCACGCCGCGCTCGCAGATGCCGCCGCTCTACCAGACGAAGCTCGCGGAGATCATCGACTTCCTGGTCGAGGCGGGCCAGCGGCTCGATCCCGAGCGCAACCCCTACCTTCGAGAATCGCTCGAGTTCGTCGCGGCGACCAATCCGCTGCCGCGACGGATCATCGAGAATTTGTTTCGGCGCGCGCGTCACGCCTTCACTCGCGAGGCGCTGATGGCGAGCCTGAACGCCAATTTTCATGATCTTCGATATTTCGACGAGTGGGTCGAGCGCACCGATGCACAAGGGCAGACCGGCGCGATCCGCGCCTTTCCACCGCGCATGATTCACATGCTCGCGGGCAACTCGCCCGCGAGTTGCGTCTCCTCGATCGCGCAGGGCGCGATGCTGAAGGCGATCAACGTCTTCAAGATGCCTTCGAGCGATCCCTTCTCCTGTGTCGCCGTGCTGCGCACGATGGCAGACATCGACCCCGAGCACCCGGTCGTCAAATCGATGTCGGCGGTCTATTGGCGCGGTGGTGACGAGCGCATCGAGCGCACGCTTTATCGGCCGCAGTACTTCAGTCGCATCGTCGCCTGGGGCGGCGGCTCCGCGATCGACAATGTGATCCGGTATCTGAGCCCGGGGTTGCAGCTGGTTTCATTCGATCCGAAAACCTCCATCTCGATGATCGGGCCCGAGGCGTTCGCGCTCGGATGAGGTGATCGACAAGGTGGCCGACGCGGCGGCCGAGGATGTCGCGACCTTCAATCAGGAGGCGTGCCTCGCAAGCCGCATTCTGTTCGTCGAAGGCGAGCGGAGCGGCATCGAGAAATTCTGTGCGCGGCTGCAGGAGCGCCTCGGCGTCGACCGCTTTCTGGCATCCGCAGTCGCTCCGCTGCCGCCGTCCGATGTGCGGGACGAGGTGGAGATGCTCAAACTCATGGACGACGAAGCCAAGATCTGGGGCAAGTTCGACGGGCGGGGCATGGTCATCCTCACCGATGAGCCGGTGACATTTCATCCCTCGGGTAAGACGGCGAACGTGGTGCACGTCAAATCGCTCGAGGATGCGATCCGGCACGTGAATGTGGCGACGCAAACGATCGGCATCTATCCGGAGGCGACGAAGGCGCAACTGCGCGACCGGTTGGCCAATGCCGGGGCGCAGCGCGTGGTCCGATTGGGCTCGGCATCGAAGCACGTGGGGGGATCGCCGCACGATGCGATGTTCCCGATGCAGCGCCTCGTGCATTGGATCTCGCAAGAAAACGCCTGAATTGGCGGGGCGGCCATCCGCGGCGGCGGCCGCTTGTGCCCATCCACCATTGACCCGCACAACCGTATTCTTTAGTATGCGGCTGTATACAATGAGGCTGTCCCGGATGGTTTGACCAGCGGCGGCAGCGGGTGTGGCGGCAGCGGCAAGGAGTTTCGCGTGGCGAAGGGTGTCTATCTGCTCACCGGCGGCGCGAGCCTCATCGGTTCGCACATCGCCGATCAGCTGCTCGCCGAAGGCGCTGTGGAAATTCGGCTTCTGGACAACTACGCGCTCGGCACCCCTGCTATGGTCGCGCATCTGGAGAAGGAGCCGCGGGTTCGGCTGATCCGCGGCGACGTGCTGCGCTTGCCGGATCTGCTGGATGCAATGAAGGATGTCGACGGCGTGTTCGCGCTCGCCGGCTACCTGACGCTTCCCATGGCCCAGGACCCGTTCGCCGGCGTATCGGTCAACACGCTGGGAATGGTGAACACCCTCGAGGCGTGCCGCTTCAACGGCGTGCGCCGCGTGGTGTTCTCCTCCTCCGTGGCTGTCTACGGAACGCCGGTCGAACATCCCATCGTGGAGCAAACGCCCTATGTGAGCGCGGGGCTTCAACCCGCCTCGCAGCTGTACGGCGCCAGCAAGCTCATGGGGGAGGGGCTATGCGCGCGCTATGCGCGCAGTTCCGGCCTCGAGTTCAACGCGCTGCGCTTCGCCTCCGTGTACGGCGAGCGCCAGCACGCGCGCGCGGTCAATGCCGTGTTCGTCGCGCAACTTTGCGAGCAGGTGCGGCGCGGCGAGGCTCCGGTGATCGAGGGCGACGGCAGCGAGGTGCATGACTACGTGCATGTCAACGATGTCGCCCGTGCATGCGTGTTGGCCATGCGCGTTCCATCCCATGGACACGCGATCAATATCGCGACCGGCGTCGACAGCACGGCGACGCGAGTGGCCGAAATCGCGATCGCGCTTTGCGGCCGGCCGGACTTGAAGCCCACCTATCGCGAGGACCGGCGCGCAGTGCGCTCGGCAGCGGGCACGCGGCTCGGTTTCAGCCGCGAGCGAGCGGCCCGCGAGCTCGGCTGGGAACCCCGGGTGACGCTCGAAGAAGGCATGCGCCGCCTCATCGAGTGGCAAAAGACCCAGTGACGCGCACCAAAAAGCCGGCGCAGCGCAACGGTGAGAGCCTCCCGCGGGGAGAGGCGGCCTATCAGTACATCCGCGGCGCGATTCAGGGCGGCGGGTTGAAGCCGGGTGAGCGTTTGCGTGAGATCGAGCTGGCGAAGCAGATCGGCCTGAGCCGCACGCCGATCCGCGAGGCATTGAGTCGGCTGGAGACCGAGGGTCTGGTGGCGCACGACGCGACGCGGGGCGTCGTGGTGGCGGAGCTCGATTACAGCATGGTGACCGAGCTTTATTTCATGCGTGAGGTTCTCGAGGGCACGGCGGCGCGCCTTGCCGCCCAGCATGCCTCCGATGTCGAGATCTCCATCTTGTCGGATCTCTGTCAGCAGTACGAGGCGGCACTCGGCGATGAGGCGGCGATCACCGCGAGCAACCGGCGCTTCCATGAGACCCTATATCGATGCAGTCATAACCGCTACCTGTCGAACATGGTGACGGTGTTGCACGACGCGCTGTCGCTGCTCGGCCGCACGACGCTCGACAGTCCGGAGCGGGCGGCGGAAACGCTCGGCGAGCATCGCGCGGTGGTCGCCGCCATTCGTGCACGCGATGCCAATGCGGCCGAGGAGGCGCTGCGCGCGCACATCCGAAATGCACAGAAGGTCAGGATGCAGAAGCTTTTCGCTTCCGCAGGTCGACGAACAACCTTGGAGTAAGCGAATGGCGGATATCCCGAAGTACGATGTAATGGTGGTGGGCGCGGGCAATGCCGCGCTGTGCGCAGCCCTCGCAGCGAAAGAGAGCGGTGCGCGGGTGCTGGTGCTGGAAAAGGCGCCTCTCGAGGAGCGTGGGGGCAATTCGCTCTTCACGGCCGGCGGCTTCCGATTCGTGCACGACGGCGTCGAGGATCTACGCAAGGACGTGCTCACGGACCTCTCGGAAGCGGAGGTCAATCAGATCGTCATGCCGAAGCTCTCCAAAGAGCAGTACATGGATGACTTGATGCGGGTCACCGAGGATGAGAGCGACGAGCAGCTTGCCGAGATGCTCATCGGCCGCTCGCGCGAGACGATCGTGTGGATGCGCTCGTATGGCGTGCGATTCATCCCGATGTTCGGGCGCCAGTCCTACAAGGTGGAAGGCAAGCATCATTTCTACGGCGGGGTGAACATCGAGGCGGTCGGCGGAGGTTTCGGGTTGGTGGAGGCGTTGATCAAGCGGGCCGAGAAGCTCGGCATCGAGATTCGCTATGGAACGGAGCTGCGCGAGCTCAAGCAGGACCAAAAGGGGAACGTGGTCGGCGCGCGCGTCAAAGGTCCTGAAGGTTTCGAGGAGATCGCCGCCAACGCGGTGGTGCTGGCGTGCGGCGGCTTCGAGGCCAACCCCGAGATGCGCACCCGCTATCTCGGCCCCGGGTGGGAGCTTTGCCGCGTGCGCGGCACGCGCCACAACACCGGCGGCGGCATCCGGGCGGCGCTCGACATCGGTGCGCAACCGTTCGGCGGCTGGTCCACGTGCCACGCCGTGCAGTGGGACATCAGTGCACCGCCGTTCGGCGACCGGGTGGTGCTGGACAACTACCAGAAGCACTCCTATCCCATCGGCATCGTGGTCAATCTGAAGGGCGAGCGGTTCATCGACGAGGGCGCCGACTACCGCAACCATACGTATGCCAAGTACGGCCGCGAAGTCATGAAACAGCCGCGGCGCACGGCGGTTCAGATCTTCGACGCGAAGACTTTGAGCATGGTGCGCGATGAGTACCGCATCAAGCAGGTCAGCAAATTCTCCGCCGACACGCTGGAGGATCTCGCCAAAGGGCTCGACATCGATCCGCAGGGACTCGTACGCACGGTGGCGGCCTTCAACGCGGCGTGCCGCCCCGGGACCTACAACCCGTCGGTCCTCGACGGCGTTGGCACCGAAGGCATCGTGCCGCCGAAATCCAACTGGGCGCTGCCGATCGACAAGCCGCCTTACACGGGCTTCATGGTGACTTGTGGCATCACCTTCACGTTCGGCGGACTGCGGATCGATCGCAGCGCTGCGGTGCTCGACACGGGAGGCGAGCGAATCCCCGGACTATTCGCCGCCGGCGAGCTCGTCGGTGGCATTTTTTATGGCAATTATCTGGGAGGCGCGGGTCTCATGTCCGGCGCGGTCTTCGGGCGGCAGGCCGGCAAGAGCGCTTCGGAGTTCGTGCACACCCGGGCTGCGGCCGCCTGAGCGTGCCGCCGCTGCGCAAGCTCCCGGCCGTATTCGCCCGCGGCGGCACCTCGAAGGCGATCTTGTTTCATCGCCGGGACTTGCCCGCCGATCGCGATGAGTGGGCGCCGATCTTCTCGGCGGCCTTGGGGAGCCCCGATTCGCACGGGCGCCAACTGGATGGGATGGGCGGAGGGATCTCCTCGCTGTCGAAGGTCTGTGTGGTCGGGCCGCCGTCGCGCGCCGATGCCGACGTCGACTACACCTTCGCCCAGGTCGCCGTGGATCGAGCGGCCGTCGACTACGGTGCCAATTGCGGCAACATGTCCGCGGCCATTGGGCCGTTCGCGGTCGATGAGCGGCTCGTGCCGGTTGCGCATGACGGCGAGGTCACAGTGCGCATCCACAACACCAACACCGGAAAATTGATTCATTCGAGCTTCGAGGTGCAGGAAGGACAGTCGCGCGTCGATGGCCCGCTGCGCATCGACGGCGTTTCCGGCACGGGGGCGCCGGTGCGCCTGGAGTTCCGCGATCTGGCCGGGGCGCGCACGGGCCGGCTGCTGCCGGCGGGACGCGCGCTCCATGAGCTTCGACGGATCGACGGATCTGCCATACGCGCCAGCATGGTCGATGCCGGAAATCCTTGCGTGTTCGTCGATGCCGAGGCGCTCGGTCTCGATGGCACGGAGTCGGCGGAGCGCATCGCGTCCCAAGCCGAGCTCATGCGCGCGCTCGAGGATCTGCGCCGCCAGGCGTCCGTCGCAATGGGACTCGCACCCGATGTGGAACATGCCGCCGCCAGCCGGGCCGTCCCCTTTATCGGTATGGTCGCTCGCGCGAGGCCGTGGACTTCGAGCTCCGGACATCGACACGGTGAGGCCGAGGCCGATCTGTCGGTTCGCATGCTGTCGAACGGCAATGCGCATCTCGCGATTCCGATCACATCTGCATTGTGTGCCGCCGTCTCCTGTCGAACCTCCGGCACTTTACCTTCGCAGCTCTGCCGCGCCGCCAACGGTCCTTTGCGGATCGGCCATCCGTCGGGCGTGATCATGGTCGAAGCGCAGCCCGACCTTCAGTCCGGCGCGGTACGGCACGCGAGCGTCTACCGGACAACGCGCCGGCTATTCCAAGGCGAGGTGTTGTACTTCGCGTAACGACGCAGCGTCTTACTGGTTGACCCTCACCACCGTGAGCTCCACGCGACGGTTTTGCGCCCGGCCCGCCGGCGTGTCGTTGGGAGCGACCGGATCGGCCTCGCCAAACCCCTGAGCCGAGACGAGATCGGGTTTGACACCCTGCGAGATCATGTACTGCATCACATTGTCGGCGCGTCTCTGCGACAGGATGAGATTGCTCGTGACGCCCTGTCGCATCAGCCCCGGCCCGATCGGCGTGCTGTCCGTGTAGCCGTTGACGTTAATCTTGGTGGACATATGAGGCGCCAGGATCACGGCTATCTTGGCGATGCTTGCCTTCGCCGACGCGGACATTTCCCAGCCGCCCGAGGGGAATAGCAGCTCGCTATTGACCGAAACCTTAATCGCGTCTTGCATCCGCGAGATCTGCATGTTCTTCGCCCCAACTTCGGCGCCCATCGCTTGGTTGAGCTGCTGATACTCCTGCTCCAGGTCGCTGTTCTTCTGTTGGACCTGGTCGTACTTCTGCTGCGATACGCAGCCCGTCAGAACGAGTGCCGCACCGGCTAAACAGGACATCGTGAATTTCATTAGGAAAGAATCTCCTCTTGGCTCGACGGTCGCCCGACGTGGTCGATTGGGGGTGACGAAGGTAAACGCTATCGACAATCTCTTTCCATAACCATTGCACTTAGGGCTAATGGACGAGTAATGACCTGCATCAGTCGTGCGCTTGTCAACCGCCGTTGGTTTTTACCGCGTCACACTTGCTTCACCGGCATCCGCACCACCAGACCGTCCAGTGCGTCGGTCACATTGATCTGACAGGACAGGCGGCTCGTCGGCTGCGGGTCGCATACGGCATCGAGCATCGCCTCCTCGGTCTCGCTCTTCTTGTCGAGCTTATCGGCCCACGATTCGTCGACGTAGACATGGCACGTCGCGCACGAGCACGAGCCGCCGCATTCTGCGATGATTCCCCGGACATTGTTGTTGAGCGCCCCTTGCATGACCGAAAGGCCCTGGGGGACCTCGAGTACCTGCGCGTTGCCATTGGCTTGAACGTAGGTGATTTTCGGCATCAAACGCGCGTCCCGTTGAGCGCGGCCTTGCCGAACATGCCGAGCTTCACAGTGCCGGTCATGCGGTCATCCTCGACGACGACGTTGAAGGTGAGCTTGATGGACACCGGCTTGGCGAGCGACAGCGTCCAGGAGAGCGCATTTCCCGAGATCTTGCCCGCGATGTCCTGCGTTCCCATTTGGTCCGAAGACATGGTGCCGGTGAAGGCCTCGCCATTGCGCAGGAGATGGGCGGTCATGATTTGCGGGCCCACCGGCGTCGACAAGGTGATCTGCCAGTTCTCGCCACCGGGCGTTGCGCCGGCAAGCGACTCTTTTGCCGCTGCCGCGTCCGAAGTCGCCTCGCTTCGAGCTCTCGCCCGGCCCTCGATGCCCGTGAATGCGGGCAGACTGTCCCAGCCGCGCACCGTCGATGTCGATGACAGCACTGCGTGCTCGAGGTCCACGGTCCAGGTGGGAAATCGCTTCAGAAGCTCGTCCACCGCGACGCGTCCTTCCACCCGGGCCAAGGCGGAGCCCAGACAGGCATGGATGCCGCGGCCAAAGGTGATATGCGGCGGCCCTTGCCGCTGCACATCGAAGCGGTCACCGTCCGGATAGCGCCGCTCGTCCCGGTTGGCGGCGGCGACCAGAAACAGCATCGCACTTCCCGCGGGCACTTTTTGGCCGTGAAGCTCGATGTCCTGCATCACGTATCGAGCGACCGATGGACCCGGCGGCTCATAGCGCAGCAGCTCCTCGATGGCGTTCGGGATGAGGGTTGGATCCTTCACCAGTGCCGCGCGTTGCTCGGGATGATCACTCAGCAACTTGCCCGTCCAGCCGATCAGCCGTGTGGTGGTCTCGTTGCCGGCGCCCGAGAGCACGTTGACGAACAGCAGCACTTCCTCGCGAGTGAGCTTGCGCTTGGTGCCCGTCTCGTCCTGGAACTCGGCGGCCAGCAGCTCGCTCATGAGGTCATCCGAAGGATGTTTGGCGCGCCAATCGATGTACTCCTCGTACCCCTCGCCCTTGTAGCTCGCTTGAGATACTTCCAAGGGTTTGCCGGCCTCCGTTCGCAGGGCGGCATCGACCTTTTCGCGAATCGCCACCTGGTCCTCTTCCGGGATGCCGAGCAGCATGCCGATCACGCGCATGGGCATCTGCGAGCCGAAATCGGCGATGAAGTCGAAACGGCCGGCGCCCACCAGCGGATCGAGGCACCGGGCACAGTACGCGCGGATTTTGCTTTCCAGCTCGTTCATCCGCTTCGGCGTGAATACCCGCGTCAAAACGCCGCGATGCACCGTGTGCAGCGGCGGGTCTTCCCAGATGAACATGCCATAAGGAATGTCCATGTCCGCCTTGATGTACTCGAGGATGTCGCCGCGGCTGGAGCTGAACGTTTTCGGATTACCGAGACCGCTCTCGACGTCGCCGAAGCGACTCAAGGCGTAGAAGTCGTATTCCTTGTTGTAATAGAGAGGCGCTTCTTCGCGCAGGCGCCGAAAAACCGGATAAGGATCGGCCCAGAAGTCCGGCCGGTAGGGATCCCAGTACACCGCGCTTTCATTCGACGTGTTCATCAGCTCGCCCTTTATATGATATACAGTGGATCATAAGTGGGCGGCAATCGAACGTCAATGCGCCGCCGCACCACGCTGGTGCGTGGCGCGGGCGGCGCGGGCCCCGTGGCGTTCTATTCGGCTGTGGCCGGGTCGATGAGTGTCGTGACCATCGAAATCTTGTTGGCCGGAAACCCGCCCAATTCGGCGTGCCGCCGTATCAGCGACTCGTCGGCGGCGTGGTACACGCAATAGATTTTGTCGGCCGTGACATAGCTGTTGATCCAGTGAACGCTCGGTCCCAAACTGCTGAGGACGCCGCACGATTTCTTTGAGATCGTCTTAAGCTCCGCAGGACTCATTTTCCCTGCGCCCGGAATCTCGCGTTCAATGACAAATTTCGGCATAGCCCTCTCCTTCGATAAGTTGCATCGGCATGGTTCCCGCGCGACCTGGCGCGCATCGGCAGTGTTCCTCATGTCACCGGTCCTGTCTTGAATTGCGTATGAAAATATTCTAAAGAACTTGAAAAGCGAAAGTCTTAAGGTAAAAAATATATAATTATCAACAACCTAGACTGGAACCGAGGGCTCCGGCGCAGAGCACTGGAGCCTCGGTATCCCGGCGCTCATTTGTTGTCGGCGATCCTGATGGTGGAATTGCCTGTCGGCATCCCGTGTGCACGGGCATACGCGGCGAGGGTCTGGCGGTCGACTTTGACGATCGCAGCGCTCAGCGCCGTATGTACGCAGTCGGTGTACGCCCGGACTCGCGCCAATTCCTTGCCCGGTTCCAGCTCCCGGCAGACGCTCGCGGCCGCGTTCTTCAGGCGCCGATAGAGCGCCGCGACCCCCAGGGCGTTGGTCGTGTCGAGATCCGAGAACTGCACGATGACGGAACGCGGCTCGAAGGGTGAATCGGCCTTGGCGATGGTGACGCTGCAAGTGACAAACGCTGCGACTGCGACGAGGATGATCGAGTTCTTCATGACATTCTCCCGTGAGGTTGTTTGGAACGAAAGGTCTCTGGGCGGGAGTAGGTTCGCTCATAGGACGCGTTCGGTCTTGAATCGACAGTGAAAGTATTCTGAAAAGCAGCTATAGCGTTTTAGATCCGGCGTCCCTGAGGTCATATGGATTCGATACGGGTAGGTACCTTCGACCTCTTTCCATCGGAGCGGCTGCTGTGTGCCGCCGGCAAGCCCGTCGATCTCGGCTCGCGCGCTTTCGATGTGCTGCTGGTTCTCGTCGAATACCACGGCCGGCTGGTCACGAAAGCGACGCTCCTCGAGCGGGTGTGGCCACGGCTCGTGGTCGATGAGAACAATATTCCGACGCAGATTGCGAGTCTGAGACGGGTCCTTGGCGTGGGCGCCATTCGCACGGTGCAGGGATATGGCTACCGCCTCGATCTCGAGGTATCGAGTCCGGCAGCGGAGGGTGAGCCGCCGATTGCAACCTCGCCCACGCAACCTCCGCGGGCAACGCTGCAGCGTCGCGCGTGGCCGAGTCGGTTTGGTCCTTTGGTGGGTCGTGAGGATGATCTGCGCAATGTTCTGGCTGCGCTTCGTCGATCGTCTCTTGTGACCATCGTGGGCATTGCCGGCGTCGGCAAGACCCGGCTCGCCCAGGAGATTTTGGCGAGCGAGGCGCAACAGCCCGAGGCGTCGGTCGCATGGGTGTCGCTCGCGACCCTCGACCATATCGACCGCGTTCCCTCCGCAATCGCGCTCGCGCTCGGGATCTCGCTGCCCGATGGAATGGCTGAATTCGCCGCACTTCGACAGGCCATCGAGAACGTACCGCTGCTGCTGATCCTGGACTGCGCGGAGCACCTGAGCGATGCGCTGGTGACGCCGTTGGCTGATCTGATTTTGCAGACGCAAGAGCTGCGCGTGCTGGTCACCAGTCAGACTCCGCTCGGCATTGCGGGGGAACTTGTGTATCGCTTGGCGGTGTTGTCGGTGCCTCAGGCGGGCCTCAATCCATCGCAGGCCCAAGAGTATGCGGCCATCACTTTTTTTGCGCAGCGGGCGGCGGCGGCGGACCGGCGATTCGCGCTATCCGCTGCGAATACCTTGATGGTTGCCGAAATCTGCCGGCGGCTGGACGGTATTCCACTCGCGCTCGAGCTTGCGGCGGCGCGCGTGCCGGCTCTCGGGCTGACGGCACTGCTGGCGCGGCTCGATGACCGGTTTCGCCTGCTCAAAGGCACCGGGCGTCCCCTCGATTTGCGCCACGGTACCCTGCATGCCGCGTTCGACTGGAGCTACAGCTTGCTGTCGCCCGACGAACAGCGGGTGTTCAACCGGCTCGGCACGTTTGCCGGCAGCTTTTCACTCGCGAGTGCGGCGGCCTGCGTCGCGGAGGGGACCATCGATACGTCGGAGGCGATGGATTTGATCGGCAGGTTGGTCGATCGCTCGCTGGTGACCGCTCTGGCAGTCGACCCACCGCGGTACGCGCTGCTCGAGACCGCGCGCTGCTACGCGCTCGAGAGACTGACGGCGACCGGCGAGCTGGAGACGGCTCGAGGACGCATGGCCGCCACGCTTCTTCACCTTCTCGACGTGGCCTATCAGGAATACTGGTCGCTCGATGAGGAGATCTGGCTGCATCGCTACGAGCTCGAGCTCGAGAATGTGCGAGCCGCGCTCGAATGGGCGACGGTGAACGACCGCGAGCTCGCGGTCGCCCTGTTCGGATCCGCCTGGCCCCTGCTCGTCGAGACCGATCTGCATGCCGAAGCCCGTACTCGCTACTCGCAAGTGCTTGCGCTCCTCTCCGACGATTTACCGAAAAGCCGTATTGGCCGGTTCTGGGAAGCGATCGCCACCTACGATTCAGCGCGGCAATGCGATCGAGCCCGGTACGCGGCCGAGCTCGCGGCGGTCATGCATGCCGCGACGGGCGACACTCGATCCCGCTATTACGCGCTGATGCAGCTGGCAGGCAACTGGCGCGTCGACACGGCGTCCGCCCGCTCGACGCTCGACACCGCGCGCCAGCTCGAGGATCCGGCATGGCCGGCGCGCCTGCTGTCGTTCGGCGCGCTGACCGCGGGCGGTTTGCTCATGAGCGCAGGACAATTTGTCGAGGCCCGGGCCGCCTACCAGCGAGCCGTGAAGTTTGCGTTGACGATGAGCGAACGCCAGGCGCTTGTCGCCAGCGTCAACATCGTCGAATTGGACATCGCCTGCGGCGACACGGCGGCCGCCCTGCAGCTCGGGCGGCCGCTGGCCCTCAGTCTGCAGCACTTGGGACGGCGCGAAACGCTGTTCGAACTCTTGAGCCACACGTTCAGCGCCCTGCTGATCGCAGGGGAGACCCAGGAGGCGCGCGCGACGGGCAAGGAGCTATACGATCTCGCGCTGCGGTTGGATGCGAGCAAGCTCTACATGGTTCTCGATGGGATGGCATTGCTCGCGTGCGAGGAACGGAACTACGAGGCGGCCGCCCGGATTGTCGCCTGCGCCGATGCGGCCCACGAGGCGCATGGCCTGGCGCGGCGGCGAGCGGCCGAGGAGCGCATCCGGACCGCAGTGACTGCGGTTCTCGACGAACGGCTGAGTGCATCCTGGTTCGAGGGAGGCAAGGATCGCCATGAGCCGTTGAACGAGGCGACATCCTGCGCTGTTGCCCTCGGTCTATGGGCCTGATCCAGAATGGATCAGGTGCGCATCGCGAAAGGGTCGCGCTGAACGTTCGAGAAATCGATCATGACGTTCTTGCTGGCGAGGTACTCATCGAGCGCCTGCTCGCCTTTCTCGCGTCCGAAGCCACTCTCCTTGAATCCGCCGAACGGTGTCTGCACGGCGAGCGCGCGATAGGTGTTCACCCACACCTGGCCGGCGTGAAGTGCGCGCGTGAGGCGCATCGCGCGCGACAAGTTTTCGGTCCACACGCCCGCCGCGAGACCGTAGCGCGTCGCGTTGGCGATGCGGATGGCTTCCTCCTCATCGTCGAACGCAATCACCGCGAGCACCGGACCGAAGATTTCCTCCTGCGCGATTTCCATCTCGTTGCGCACATCGGCGAAAACCGTGGGCTCGACGAAGAAGCCATGCTCGAGCCCGGGTCCCTGCGCAGCGCCGCCGCCCGCCACCAGCCGAGCGCCCCCGGCTTTCGCGCGCTCGATGAATCCGAGGATGCGCCGAAACTGCGGCTCGTTCGCGGCCGTGCCCATATCGGTCGCCGGGTCCAGAGGGTCACCGAGGCGCACCGCGCGTGCGCGCTCGGCCAAGGTCGCGACGATGCGATCGTGAACACCGCGCTGCACGAGTAGGCGCGATCCGGCCACACACGTCTGGCCGGTTGCGCCGAAAATGCCGGCGAGCGCCCCCACGGCGGCGCGCTCCAGGTTCGCGTCCTCGAAAATGATGTTGGGCGACTTGCCTCCGAGCTCCAGCGTGACCGGCACGAGACGGCGGCCGGCCGCGGCCGCGATCTCGCGGCCGACGGCGGCGCTTCCCGTGAAGCTGACTTTCGCCACGCCTCCCTCGACCAGCGCCCGTCCGACTTCGGCGGCGCCGCACACGACGTTGATCACGCCCCGGGGGAACCCTGCGGACTCGAGCAAACGGCAAAACTCCAGGGTCGTCACCGACGCATGCTCGGAGGGCTTGATCACGACGCAGTTCCCGGCCGCGAGCGCGGGCGCGAGCTTGTTCGCGAGCAGACCCATGGGCGAATTCCAGGCCGTGATGAGCGCCACGACGCCCAGCGGCTCGCGGGTCGAGTAGTCGAACACATCACGCTGATCGAGCGGGATCTGGCGTCCCCACAGCTTGTCGGCATAGCCTGCGAAGAAGCGGTACTGGCGTGCCGCCAACACCATCTGCGTTTGAGTCTCGCGGATGATCTTGCCGTTGTCGGTGCTTTCCAATCGACCCATGCGTGCGGCATCGGCCTCGAGCAAGTCCGCGAGCTTCAGCATCAGGCGGCTGCGTTCGTAACCCGAGACTCGGCTCCAGGTGCGCTCGAAGGTCTCGCGCGCCGCTGCGATTGCCGCGTCGACATCGGCGGTCTCGGCCAACGCCACGGTGGCCCAGGCACGGCCGGTGTAGGGATTGATGGCATCGATGCGCCGGCCCTCGCGCCCCTCGCACCACTCGCCGCCGATGTACAGTTTGTAATGCGGCAGCGGGCTGCCGGCGCGGTCAGCGTTGCTCACGCGTGTCTCCTCGTGTATACACTGGCATACTAGAGAATACGCGCAGCCTGGTCAAACGAGCCCGATGCCAGAACACCGAAAAACCCACGCGGCGAGCGCCGCCATCCCGCTGGCCGCGCGCCTCGCGGATTTCTGCCATGGGGTCACTTGGGAGTCGTTGCCTTCCGAGGTCCGGGAGAAGACTCGTCTGCACGCGCTCGATACCTTCGGGTTGGCGCTCGCCTCCCACGCCCAGGAATTCGCGGCTCCCGCGCTCGCCGGGATCTGTGCGGCCGCCGGCGTGGGGGATTGCACGCTGATCGGGGACGAGCGCCGTCTCGCACCGCGCGACGCGGCGTTCGCCAACGGCCTGCTCATGCATGGCCTGGATTACGATGACACGCATCCGGCGAGCATCGTGCATCCGAGTGTGGTGGGCCTGCCCGCGGCGCTTGCCGTGGGCGAGCAGCTCGATGCCTCGTGGAACGATGTCCTCGCCGCCTATGCGGTGGGTGTCGAAGCGGCCATCAGGATCGGCGCCGCCGCTCAGGGAGGGTTTCATCATGCAGGCTTTCATGCGACCGGTATTGTGTCCCATTTCGGCGCCGCACTGGCGGCAGGCAAGTTGCTGGGGCTGACGAAGCCGCAGCTCATCGCCGCCCAGGGCGTCGCCGCCAGCACCGCATCGGGGGTCCAGGTCTTTCTGGAGGAGGGCGCGTGGTCGAAGCGGATGCATCCGGGCTGGGGGGCGCTGGCGGGGATCACCGCGGCACACCTGGCGCGGAGCGGCTTCGTCGCGCCGACCCGACCCTACGAGGGAAAGTTTGGTCTATTCGACTCGCACCTGCACGAGGGGCACGCGGATCTTGATCAGATCGGCGAGGGTCTCGGTACGCGCTGGCGCCTGCTCGAGACGGCGATCAAACCTTATCCCGTCTGTCATTTCATCCACGGCTGCCTGGAAGCGGCCCTGGAGCTTCATGGCACATTTGCCGTGGGCGATGTCGACAGGATCGTGGTATCGCTGGCGAAGGAGACACTCCCGATCGTTGCCGAGCCCGCGGAGGTCAAGCAGCGCGCGGCGACGGAGTATGAGGCCAAGTTCAGCGCCCAATTCGTGGTGGCCAAGGCCCTATTGCGCGGGCGGTTCGGCCTCGCGGAGCTCACACCCGCGGCTCTCGGCGATCCCGATACACAGATTCTCGCCGCCAAGGTGCTTTGCCGTGCCGATCCGCACACACGATTTCCGACCTACTACTCCGGCTCGGTGAGCATCGTGCTGAAGGATGGCCGCGAGCTGCGCCGCGACGTGCCGATCAACAAGGGGGCGGGTTCCCGCGCGCTCACCGCCCCGGATATTCAATCGAAGTTTCTCGCGAATGCCACCTTGCGCCTCGACGAGGCCCGCGCGCGGCGCGCGCTCGATGCCATCATGACCCCCGAGCCGAAGTCCGTGCGGTCCGTGATGCGCACGCTCTAGGTCGAGGGGAATCGAGTGCCGCTCAAGCGCATGGTCGCGATCAGTCTGGGCAACGCACTGGAATTTTATGATTTCATGATCTTCAGTTTCTTCGCCGTGCAGATCGGGCATGCCATCGTTCCCGCTCAATTCGGCGCTCGCGGATTGCTGTTGGCGCTGGCGACTTTCGGCGTGGGCTTTTTCATGCGGCCGCTGGGTGCGATCGTGATCGGTCGCTATGGTGATCGGCGCGGCCGCAAGCCGGCGATGATGTGGTCCTTCAGCTTGATGGGCTTCAGCATCCTGGGCACGGCGTTGACCCCATCCTATGCGCACATCGGAATTTTCGCCCCCGTCCTGCTGCTGTGTTTCAGACTGCTGCAGGGCTTTGCGTTGGGCGGCGAGGTAGGCCCGATCACCGCGTACGCCGCAGAGGCGGCGCCCCGCGGCTACCGGGCCCGCTACGTGTCGATGCTTGGAACGGGACAAGGTCTGGCGGTGCTCTGTTCCGGGCTGATGGGCTATATGCTTGCGCGTCTCTTGACGCCGGCCGCGCTTGATTCCTACGGCTGGCGCATCGCGTTGCTGCTCGGGGTGCTGGTCGTCCCCATCGGCTTGATCATTCGCAGCCGTTTGCCGGAAACCCTCGAGCTGGCCGTGGCCGAGGCGGCTGGCGAGCCCGTGAGCGAGTCGCCGTGGCGCGTTTTTCTCGTCGGCCTGCTGATGGTGGGCGCGGTCACCATCGCCGGATATGCTTTGACGTATCTTGCGACCTACGCGCAGGACACGCTCAAGCTCGGCGCGCAGCTCGCCTTCGTCGCAACCATCGCCCAAGGATTGGGATATTTGTGCAGCGCCTACGCCGGTGGCTGGCTCGGCGATCGATTCGGCCATCGGCGGATGACGTGGCTGACCTTCGGATTGCTGCTCATTCTGACGCTGCCGGCGTTCGTGTTGATCAACCGATGGCCCACGGCCGCGTCGCTGTTTCTCGCGACCGCGACGCTCTCGATGATCCATATCAGCGCGGTCGTCTGCATGCAGGCATTTCTGGTCGAGTCTTTGACGCCGAGCGTGCGATCCGGCGTTTTCGCCATCACGTATGCCACCGGTGTGGCGCTGTTCGGCGGTACGACGCAGTTTGTCTTGAAGCTCCTGATCGACGAGAGCGGCAGCGCGTTCGCACCACCGTGGTACGTCATGGGGGCTCTGTTGGCGGGGCTGTTGGCGCTGACCCAGTTGCGGGAAACGGCGACGCTGAGCGGGGAGCGTGCATGAATTTCGCGACGCGTTACGGACCATGGGCCGTCGTGATGGGCGCGTCCGAAGGTACGGGGCGCGAATTTGCGAAACAGATCGCGGCCCAAGGCGTGCCCAGCCTTCTCATCGCGCGCCGCGCCGCCCCTTTGACGGCGCTCGCGGACGAGATCCGCCGGGAAAGCGGGGTTGAATGTTTGACCGCGACCATCGATCTGGGCGCCCCGCTTGCGGCCGAGCAGGTCCTCAGGGCGGCCGGCGACCGCGAGGTCGGGCTCTTCGTCAGCAACGCCGGTGCCGATCCCTATGGCTCCTTCTTTCTGGATCGCGAGCTGTCGGTCTGGGCACAGCTCGTGCAGCGCAATGTCACGACCATGATGGAGTGCACCCATCACTTCGCAAGGCCGATGAGGGCGCGCGGCAAGGGAGGGGTGCTGCTGGTCAATTCGGGCGCTTGCTATGGTGGGGCCAGCACGATGGGCCCGTACTGCGGCAGCAAGGCCTTCACGCTGTGCTTCGCGGAGGCTTTGTGGGCCGAGCTGCGCCCCTACGGCGTCGAGGTTCTCACGCTCGTCCTCAACCGCACGGACACGCCGGCATTCCGAGCGCTGCTGAAGGAGAAGGGCATGTCCATGCCGGACGGCGTGGCCTCGCCCGCCGACGTCGCGCGCGTCGGGCTGGAGCGACTGCCGTACGGCCCCCTTCATAACTGGGGACAGGCCGACGATGAGAGAGGCATGGCGGGCAGTTCGGCGGCCGAGCGCCGCGAGCGTGTACTGGCGATCGACAGGATCACGGGGAAGCTCTTCGGCAGACGCTGAGTGGAGGCGCGGACATGAGCAGCGACAAAGAATCATGAGAATCAGCCGCGTCGAGACTTGCCGCTGCCTCGTGGGCGAAGGCCCCGTCTGGGATGTCGGCACACAGGCTTTGTATTTTCTGGATATTCCACAACGGCGGGTCCATCGTTTCGAGCCGCATACCGGCCTCACTCGGACTTGGGAGACCCCCGCGACCGTGGGCGCAATGGCGCTCCGGGAACGTGGCGGCGCGGTGCTCGCCATGCGCGATGAGGTCTGCACGCTCGACTTCGATACCGGGTCGGTGAAGGCGATCGCGAAAGCCGATGCGCAGTCGCCGCAGGCGATATTCAACGACGGCAAGGTCGACAAGCGCGGCCGCTTCATCATCGGGTCGTGCTGCACCGATCTCGTCGACCCCCAGCCGGTGGGCGGTGCATTCAGTTTGAGCCCGCACCACGAGCTGGCCCTGTTGGAGCGCGATATCTGCTTCTCCAACGGCCCATGCTTCTCGCCCGACGGGGGCACCTTCTATTTTTCCGACAGCGCCCGCTATGCGTGCTTCGCCTATGACTATGACCTCGACACCGGCACCCTCGCCAACAAGCGGCTGTTCGCGGATACCCGCACGCTCGGCGGGATGCCGGACGGCACGACCGTGGACAGCGACGGATTGGTCTGGATGGCCATCTTCAGGGGCGGGAAAATCGCGGCGTTCAGGCCGGACGGACGCCTCGAGCGGATCGTCGAGATGCCGGTGAGCCTCGCCGTCAGCGCCATGTTTGGGGGCGCCCGGCTGGATCAGCTCTACGTCACCACGATCGATCCCGGATACTTCAACGAGACCGCCGAGGAGGGGGCCGGACATCTCTACGTGATCGAGGGACTCGGAGCGCGTGGATTGGCGGAGCCTCGCTATGCCGGCTAGCTGCGATCGAATTCCAGATGGAGGGCGGTGACGCCGTTCAGCAGGAACGTCGGCACTTTGCTGTAGCGGCGCGCACCCGCGGGTCCATGTTCCGCTTCGGAGATGCCGATATCCGTCGTGCGCTCGAGAAAGCGCTCGAGCGTCACGCGCGCCTCGAGACGGGCGAGCACCGCGCCGGGGCACGCATGATGCCCGCGACCGAACGCCAGGTGGTCGCGCAGGTGGTCGCGGTCCATCTGAAACTCATTGGGCTCATCGAAGTGGCGGGGATCGCGGTTCGCCGCGCCGAGCGCCAGCATCACGAGGTCGCCGCTCGGGACCCTAACGCCGCCCAACGAGGTCGCCCGCCGGGCAACTCTGAAGCTGACCTTCGACGGGCTCTCGATCCGAAGCGTCTCTTCGATGAAATCCGGGATGCGCTCGCGCTCGCCGCGAAGCTTGCGCTGCAGGTGCGGACACTCGCCGAGTATCTTGAAGGCCGAAGCGATCAGTTTCGCGGACGTATCTTGGCCCGCCACGAACAAAAAGGTGGCGATGCGGACGAGCGCCGCGAGATCGGGCACGGATCCGTCGCGAAACCGCGAGTTCGCGAGCTCCGACATCATGTCGTTTCGCGGCTCGCGCCGGCGTTCTTCGAGATAGCCCGTGAATCGCCGGTCGAGATACTCGAGCGGGTCCGGCGCACTCTTATGCTCGGGGCTGCCGACGATACCGGGCGGCGGTCCGATGATGGCCACGAGCTCGTCGCGATCCTCTTCGGGCACGCCGAGCAGGTCCGCAATGACGAGCGTCGCCAAGGGCTGCGAGTACTCGGACACGAGCTCGCATTTGCCGCGGTCGATGAATCGGTCGATCAGCCGGTCGGCCAGCCCCTGGACGTACTCCGCATTCTTTCTGAGACGCTCGAAGGTGAGCAGGCGGGTGAGCAGCGTCCGGTGGGCGCTATGTTCGGCCCCATCGAAGGTAATGAAATGAGTGGCCCAGGGGAGCTCGGCACGGTGCCGCTCGATCTGCCCGCTGATGTCGTCACTCTCGGGCTCGAAGGGGAGCCCGGGAATCGGCCCGGTTACCGCGAGACACGACGAGAAGTTGTCGGCTTGCCGGTAGACCTCGAGCGCCTCGTCATATCCGGTCACCATCAGGGTGCCATAATGCGGCTCGCGCGATACCGGACACTTGGATCTCAGTGTCTCGAGGTACGGGAGCGGGTCGTCGATGAGCGACGCGTCGGTGAAGTAATTGGCAGATTCCAAATCTGACATCGCCGATTTCCCCTCTGGTCTTGCGCATGCCCGCTTACCGCCGAGCGATCAAACGCGAGTGTATCACTCGTCAATCGGGCGCCGCACTGCTCAGTATCCGTCGCCGGGCGGCTCGAGGCGCAATAGTGTGACGCAGGTCGGAACAAAAAGTCCGGCGTTCCAGTACGAAGCGTGGATGAATAAACCAGCGACTTTGCCTGCCCGCCAGCGCAGCGCCGGACCGAGCAAGCTGACCCTGCGTGGGTTGCTGAATGAGCTGGTAAGGAAAGAACTCGTCCCGCCCGCGGCCGCCCGCGAAGTCGTCGAGCCGCCGAAGCGAAAAGACGGGCTCGCCCACCATCCTCTGGTGATCGTCGCCGCTCAGGAGTGGCCTGATCCGCGCAACGAGGGGCGCAAGCTGAATCTGGAAGTCTTGACGCAGTGGCTTGCCCGCCGCACGCATTTGCCTTATATGCGCATCGACCCGCTGAAGCTCGATGCCGCGACGCTGACCGAGGTGGTGCCGTACGCGTATGCCTCGCGCAGCGGGATTTTGCCGGTGAAGAGCGGCCCGGCGGGCATCGTCTTCGCCGTCAAGGATCCCTTTGCGGTGGAGTGGATGAGCGAGCTGGCGCCGGTGCTCAAGGTGCCGCTGAAGCGCGTTCTCGCCAACCCGCTGGACATCGACAAATACCTGGTCGAATTCTACGCCATCGCGCGATCGGTCAAGATCAGCGGCGAAGAGCAGTCCACGCTGGCGCCGTCGGAGCTCAGCAATCTCGAGCAGTTGACCGAGCTCAGTCGCGCCGGCAAGCTGTCCGCGGAAGATCAGCACATCGTGGCGATCGTGGACTGGCTGCTGCAATACGCCTTCGACTCGCGCGCGAGCGACATTCACCTCGAGCCCCGCCGCGAATCCGGCAATATCCGGTTCCGGATCGACGGCGTCCTGCACGATGTCTACAAGCTACCCTCCCTGGTGGTGCCGGCGGTCACCAGCCGCATCAAGATCATGAGCCGCATGGACATCGCCGAGCGCCGCCGGCCCCAGGATGGCCGCATACGCACGCGCTCTCCCGAGGGCAAGGAGATCGAGCTGCGCGTCTCGGCGTTGCCGACCGCGTTCGGTGAAAAGATCGTGATGCGCATCTTCAATCCGGACGTCTTGGTTCACGACTTCAGCCGTTTGGGTTTCGTCGAAGAGGAGGCGGTGATCTGGCGGCGAATGATCACCCAGCCTCACGGCATCGTGCTGGTCACCGGCCCCACGGGCTCGGGCAAGACGACGACGCTCTATGCATCCCTCAAGGAGCTCGCCACCACCGAAGTGAATGTCTGCACCATCGAGGATCCCATCGAGTTGATCGACGGCAGCTTCAACCAGATGCAAGTGCAATCGAACATCGACTTGAGCTTTGCGGACGGGGTGCGCGCGCTTCTGCGGCAAGATCCGGACATCATCATGATCGGCGAAATCCGCGACCGTGAGACGGCCGAAGTGGCCGTGCAGGCGGCCCTCACCGGCCACTTGGTGCTCTCGACGCTGCATACCAATGACTCGCCCTCGGCGATCACGCGCTTGCTGGAGCTCGGCGTGCCGGCCTACCTGCTGCGAGCGACGCTGATCGGAGTGCTGGCGCAGCGCCTGGTTCGAACGCTCTGCGCGGAGTGCAAGGCGCCCGTGCCCGTGGCCCCCGAGCAGTGGGAACAGCTCAATGTGGGTGAAGTCATGGACATGCCTTATACCGTGCACAAGGCCGTGGGGTGTCCGGAATGCCGCCAGACGGGCTATCGGGGCCGCAGCGGCGTGTATGAGCTGATGGTGATCGATTCGTCGACGCAGGCGGGCATCGTCGATGATCCCGAACTGCGCGCGCTGCGCCAGCTCGCCGTCAAGTCGGGCATGCGGCCGCTGCGCCAGGCCGGGGCCGAGAAAATTGCGGCGGGTGTGACCACGATCGACGAAGTCCTGTCGCTCACTCCGGAGCCGCGGGAGTAAAGCGCCCAAGCCCCAACTTTCCGATCGCAAATCGGTATCATGGACCGATCTTCAGGGAAGAACTCATAGAGATGAGAATGAGAATTGCGATCTGCTTGGGGTATCTTCTCGCCTCGGTTCTCGCCTCCACCGCCCACGCCGGCGTGACGACGGATATTCAGCGCGCGATTCGCGAGAATACGTTCGAAGTGGTCATGAAGAAGCCGGAGAAGGATCCGGTCACCTACGAAAAGCCGCTGCCGCTGGAGTTGCTGCCCTTCGTCGAGCGAACCGATGCGTATCGATCCGTCGGCACCGCCTTTGCGTTGGGGAACAACACCTATGTAACCGCGGGTCATGTGTTCGTGGTGGCCATCGACAGTCAGTTTGGACCGCCTGCATTGCGGGCGAGCGACGGCACGGTGTTCGAGGTGGACCGCATCGTGAAGTTCTCCATCGATGAGGATTTCGTGGTGTTCTCGCTGCGCAAGGATCCGGGGCCGGCGGGACTGCGCACGAACCGCGATCCGAAACTGGACGAGCCCGTGCTCGCGGTCGGCAACGCCTTGGGCGAGGGCGTCGTCATCCGCGACGGTCTTTTCACCTCCGAGACGCCCGAGGCACAGGACGGGAGGTGGAAATGGCTGCGCTTCTCGGCGGCAGCATCTCCCGGAAACAGCGGCGGTCCGCTGTGCGACGGGGAAGCGAACGTCCTCGGCATCGTCATCGGCAAGTCCCCGAATGAGAATCTGAATTATTCGCTGCCGATCGCGCGCGTGCTCGATGGCGCCCCGATGAAGGCGCGCTTCGATGTGAAATCGCTCGTAACCTTCCCGTACATGCATGGCACGGTGACGTATGCCTACAAGGACGAGTTCACGTTGCCGCTGGCATGGCCCGAATTCGTGCAGGCTTTCCAGAAGTTGATGCTGCGTCATTCCGAGCAGGCGAGCGCGCAGCTGCTGAAGACCTATGCCGACACGCTGTTCCCCAAAGGACCTGGGTCAAAAGACTTGCTGTTCGCGCCTCATACGGAGGACGGAAAGCCGCGGCTGATCACCCAGGAGCCGGATGGGACGTGGACCGCCGAGCGGCTGGATTTTCATCAGATCGAATTACCCGACGATGGCTCCGTGAATTACGCGGATGTTGCCGGTGTTCGTCTGCTGAGCCTGGCTCGTCCCGGGGCCGCCTCGGACGACGCATTTTATGCCGATTCCAAGGCGTTCATGGATCTCGCGCTGAAGGCGCTCGATCTGCGGCGTCCGGTCGGAACCGACAAGGTGCGCGTGATATCGCTGGGAGCCGCGAAGTCGGACACCCTGTACACCGATCCGTACGGCAGGCGGTGGCAGGAGCGGGTCTGGGCGGTTCCGTTCATGGACGCCTATCTGATTGGCGAGCTGCTGCCGACTCCGGAGGGTTATGCCGCGATCCTCACCGTGACACCGTCGCTGGGGCTGTCGCAAACCCGGAATCTGGCGCGGCTGTATGCGGCGCAGCTGGATGTCACCTATGGGGGCACCCTCGCGCAATGGCGCGCCGCGTTGAGCCGCCGCGCCTTGCTTCCAATCCCGCTGTCGGCCGTCAAGCTCGAGAAGAGCCCCCTTTGGACGCTGCGCACACCCCGGTTTGTGTTGGGCGTGCCGCCCTCCGTTCTTTCCTTGAGCGACAAGAGTCCGCTGATGGTGACCATGGGTTTCATGCCCGACGGGCCGCAAGCGGCGTCTTGGGATATCGAGGGCGTGTCATGGAGTCGGGACGATCGCAAGGATGCGTCCGTCGAGCTGTGGCGCTTCGCGCGCCCGCCCGGCAACGCCAAGCTGGAGCTGCGCAATCGCTTCGCCGGCCTATGGGACCGCCGCAGTCCCTACGATGGAACGTTGAGCCGCGACACCGTCGACACCTACTCGATCGGCCGCGTGCTCGATGTGCCGGGTAGCAAACCAGGCAGCATCTCATCGGATCTCCTCTATGGACTCACGGTTCGTCTGGTCGAGCATCCGAGTCCGACGAGCGCCGCCGCCGCGCTCGAACGAGTGCACGAAACCACGCAGGTTCTGGAACACGGGTCGGGCGCGGACACCGTCAAGGACAGCACCAAGGACAGCGCCAAGGATCCGGGTGCCGACCGCCGTCCGGACGCGATGATCGACGAGCTCAAGAAGCAGATATCCAGCCGCTCCGCGGATATCGACCAGCAACTGGGAAGAGATATACGCGGGCGGCTGATGTCCGAGGACCTGAATGACTACATGAATACGGTCAAGAAGGAGTCCCAATCCGGGGATGCCGCCTGGATGCAGGAGCAAAAGGCCAACCTCGTTTATTTTCAGGCCTACTGGAACCTTGTTCCCGCGCTCATGCACAATCGGGACATGTTCGGGCCCTTTCTCGAGAAAAATCACCTTCCCGCCACGACGGCGCACACAGCGACGGTTCTCGAAGCGGAGAGATCGCTGCTCGCGAGTCTGAGCAGCGGTCATCCGAGCGAGGAGTGGCCCGAGCGCGAGGAGCATCTGCGCGCCGCCTACGTACGCGAACGCACCGAGCTGGTTCAGTCGAGCCTGTCGGCGGCGGTGCTCCGTCCTCGAACGTCCTCCTGTCCACCCCCCGTGATGACCACGAGCGGCACGCCTCGTCCCGCGGCAGGCTCCAATTCGCAAAATCTCGAGGACCTCTGGCCGTTGGAGAGCAAGCGACTCGGGGAGGAGGGCACGGTGATCGCGTCCATGCGGATCTCTGCGACCGGATGTGTTACCGCGATGGGCATCGCCGGCTCCTCGGGCTCGGACATGCTGGATCAAGCGGTGCTGCGATACCTGGAGACGCAGTCGTTGAAACCCGCGGAGTCGGACGGCAAGCCCGTCGAATCCACGGCGAAGATCCCCGTGCTGTTCAAGCTTCAACACTAGAACGTCCGGCAAGCGCGGTCGTATGCCAGCCGTCCCATCCATGATGAGCGCCGTGCTGCTGACCGGGCACGGCGGATACGATTGCCTCGAGTTTCGAGACGATGTGCCCACGCCGGTTCCCGCAGCGGACGAAGTACTGGTTCGAGTCGGCGCCGCGGCCGTCAACAACACCGACGTCAATATGCGCGTCGGCTGGTATTCGAAGAGCGTGACGCAAAGCTCCGCGAGTGCCGCCCAAGCGGAGTCGCGCGGGCGCTCCACCCAGGATTCCGGATGGACGGGAGATCGTGTCGCTTTTCCCCTCATTCAGGGCGCCGATGCCTGCGGCCGCATCGCCGCGGTCGGTTCGGGCGTGCCGCCCGGCCGGATCGGACAGCGCGTGCTCGTCGATCCCGTGCTGCGATCACGCCCGGCCGCATCGGGCCCAAGGACGCTGTACCTCGGCTCGGACTGCGACGGGGCGTTCGCTCAATATCTGCGTGTGCCGGCGGGCAATGCACTTCCCATCGACTGTGCCCTGAGCGATGCGGAGCTCGCCTCTTTCCCGTGTTCCTATACCGCCGCCGAAAACATGCTGAGCCGCGCGAACGTTCGTGAAGGCGAGGTTGTCCTGGTCACCGGCGCATCGGGCGGGGTTGGATCGGCGGCCGTGCAACTTGCCGGACGCCGCGGCGCCCGGGTCATCGCGATCGCCGGCGAGTCGAAGATCGCAGAGATGGCGGCGCTCGGCGCCTCGCAGGTTCTGCCCCGCGGCAGCGATCTCGTGGCGCTCCTCGGGAAGGAGTCCGTCGACGCCGTGATCGACGTGGTGGGAGGCGGCCAATTTCCCAGTTTGCTCGACATCGTGCGCCGCCGCGGCCGCTATGCAGTGGCCGGGGCCATCGCGGGACCCTTGGTAACCCTCGATCTTCGCACGCTCTACCTCAAGGATTTGCAGCTGCTCGGCTGCACGGTCTCGGAACCGCGGACTTTTACCGATCTGGTGGGTTATATCGAAGCCGGTGAAATCCGCCCGCTGGTCGCAAAAACTTACGATCTGAAAGCCATCGCCGAGGCGCAACGCGACTTTCTCGAGAAGCGGCATCTGGGCAAGCTCGTTCTGTTGCCATGAAGCGCGGCGCTCCTGAATGCTGATCCACCTCGAAATCAGCCTCTTGGTTCTTTTGGCCATCGCGGCGGCGGTCGCGATCTTCTCGGATCGCGTGCGCATCCCCTATGCGATCGGGTTGATCGTCGCCGGCCTCATTCTCGGCAACGTGACCTCGTTCTCCGGCCCCCAGCTGACGCAGGACCTGCTGTTTCTCGTCGTGTTGCCGGGACTTCTGTTCGAGGGTGCATTCAAGCTCGATTTCGCGGATTTCTGGCGTGCGCGCTACTCCATTCTCACGCTCGCGGTGCCGGGTCTGGTGGTGTCGACGATATTGACCGCAGTGCTCCTCTGGCTCGCTGTCAACTATCTGCAGCCCGGGTCGCTCCTGTTCATCGAGGCGATGGCATTCGGCGCGCTCATCTCGGCCACCGATCCCATCAGCGTGCTGTCGCTGTTCCGCTCTCTGGGCGTCGATGCCCGGCTGTGCGTGCTCGTCGAGGGCGAGGCACTATTCAACGACGGCACCGCGGTCGTCATTTTCACGCTGGTGCTCGCGCTCGCCGCCGGAACGGAGCCCGGCTGGACGCACGCGGCTTGGGAATTCGTGCGCATCGCCGGGCTCGCGGCGATCGTCGGGGCCGTCATCGGGTTCGCCGCCGGATTGCTCACCCGGGCGATCGACGATGCGATGATCGAGATCACCGTCACCTTGCTGAGCGCCTATGGCGCCTTCATCATCGCGAGCTGGTTGGGCCTGTCCGGCGTCATCGCCTGCGTTCTCGCGGGGCTCGTCACGGGCACCTGGGGCTCGCGGTGGATGAGCGAGCGAACCCGGACTGCGGTCGATTCTTTCTGGACCTATACCGCCTTTCTACTCAACAGTTTCGTGTTCTTGCTGATCGGTACCCGAATCCACCTGCAGACCTTGACGCACTATCTTCCGGAGATTTTGATCGGCTGGGTGGCGATCAATGTCGCCCGCGCCGCGATCGTGTACGCCAAATACGCGTCGATGCGGGCCTTCGGAAGCCAGGGGTTTTCCTTTTCCTGGGCGGCGATCCTGACTTGGGGAGGTCTGCGGGGAGGGCTGTCGATGGTGCTGGCGCTCGCGCTGCCGCAGTCCTTCGCTCACCGCGAGCTGATTCTGCACACCACTTATGGCGTCGTTTTGCTGACGCTGCTCGTGCAAGGGTTGACCATGAAGCCCCTGGTGCGCGCGCTCGGGCTCGTCAAGGAGCCGCTGAGCACTTCCGGTTGAAGGCCTGGCCGCCGCCAGAGCAGGGTCTTGCGCATCAGAAGTGGAAGATCACATCCATGGCGAGCATCGCCTGCGAGCGCTTTCCGCCCGTTTGCGGGAAGCTCAGCGTGCGGCCGCCGCTCGAGTAGGTGCAGGTGGCGATGCCGGCCGCGACGGGGCCGTAACACGGATTGTCGTAGGCGTAGCCGGTCGCCGCCGCATTGGGCGCCGTCAGCTGATGCTCGTAGCGCGCTTCCGGTCGGATTTCGATGACGTCGCCGACCCAATGCGTGTAGCTCAGATCGAATTCGGCGAAGGCTCCCTTGAATCCGGTTCGCTGGCCGGTGCTGTCGTTGAAATAGTCCGAGCGCCACACCCAGATATTGTGTGGATCATGCTGATAATTGACGTAGTTGATGACCGACCACTCGTGCGAGGCGCAATAGACGAGCGCCGTGTTGTTGCACTGGGCGCCGGAGGGAGCGCCGATGTGGTACTCGGGCGGTGGAAACATGGCGGCGAGGATTGCGGCACCTTGCGGATTCGAGACATCCGGCGTGTGGTTCTGCCACATGTAGTACGCCTCGGTGGCCGTATGCCAATGATCATTGAATTTGTGATACCAGCTGGCCACCGCGTGCTGAATGTTGTTCCAGCCGAAATTCTGATTGTTCAGGCCATTCATGCAAGGATAAAAGGTGTCATTGCCCGAGTCGGTCGTATAAATGATGCAGGCCGCGGGAGTCCATTGCCTGAACTGCTTGTCGGTCGGCGAGATGTCGTTGCCCGAGGATATCTCGAGCTGCACCTTCCAATTCTTGCTCAACATGGTGGTCGATACCATGCCGTTCTGCGTGTAGGGATCGTAGCTGTAGAGCAGCGAATGGCTGTACGTCAGATTGTTCGGGGCGAGCTGCGCCTCGATGTCGGGAATCGAGATGTATCGGCCGACCCGTAGATTCTCACCCTCGAAGAAATGCGGGAAATAGAAATCCAGGTAGTACATCACCGGATCGAAGCCGTAGAGCCGCTCTTCCTCGGTGTACTGGTAGCTCAGGATGCCGTTCGAGAACGTGTACTTGTAATCGGCTCCATAAAGCAGTGCGACCCGAAATCCCCAGTCGAAATGATCGCGCTGGATCTCATCCGGCGTACGCTCGAAGTAGTACGCCGCCTGATCGAGTTGCACGGTGTTGGGCTCGTAGGAATAGGCGGCGGGAAAGTTGCCGCCGGTTCCCGACAGCTTGTTGAACCCAAGGTTCGAGGTGCTGATATTGCCGCCCGGCTCGATCCAGCCATACATGACGAAGCGGCTGTCCTTCCAGGCCTTTCCGTTCGGGCCACAATAGATCGCATCCATCAGCGCGCTGTAATACATGTTCTCGTAGCCGATGGTCTGGGTGCCGCCCTCGGGCCAGGTCGAGTAGGGCCACGGCGGATTCGACACGGGCGGAGCCGGCAAGTCTTTGCGATGACCGGCGGCTTCCTCGTCAAAGGGCGCATTCGGATCCGCCGGCGCGGCGGCGGGCTGCTCGTCAGGAAATAGATGCCTGCGATAGCTCTGGCTCAACCGCTTCCAGAAGCCGGCGCTGTCGGAGCCGGTGGGGCAGCCGTCTACCGGACCATTGGAAGGCGCGGTGGCGGCGGGCGCGGAGGAGTCGTCCGCGAGTGCGGGCAGCGCCGTCAGAGAAGCGAAAAGTACGGCGGCCAATAGGCGAAACCGGATTGTCATGATGCATCGAGCCCGTCGTGAAGTGCCGGTCGCTTGCCCGACCGGATTGAGCATCCGGGAGGTTACGCTGTGCTTCAATGCGGACAAACACCGAAACGTATAAGTATTTCCGGGCCCGCACGTTTCGCACGCGATGCATTAGGATGTCGACATGACGGATGCGATGCATGTGGTCCTGGTGGTCGAGGACGATGCAGCCTTGCAGGGTGTGCTGCGCGTACTGTTCGAGGCCAATGGCTTTCGTGTCGTGGTGGCGGGTACCGCCGCGCGAGGCGAGCACGATGCGCGGCTGCATCGCCCGGACATCGTCGTCGTGGATCTCGGGCTGCCGGACCGCGACGGGCTCAATGTCATCACGGGCATCCGCGGCTGGTCTCCCATGCCCATCATCGTGCTGTCGGCTCGAGTCGAGGAGGCTCAGCGGGTTCTCGCGTTCGACAAGGGCGCGGACGATTACGTGGTCAAACCGTTCAGCGCGCCCGAGCTGCTTGCCCGCGTCCGGGCGCTGCTGCGCAGGCACGTCCGCGGCGATTTGCCCATGGCCGTGCTGCGATTGGGGGATGTGACGGTCGACCTCGGCCGGCGTACCGCCAGTGGCGCGGACGGGCGCGAGGTGCGCTTGACGCCGCTGGAGCATCGAATTCTCGAGACGCTCGCCCGGCACAGCGGAGGCGTCGTGACCCATTCGGAGCTGCTGAGGGAAGTTTGGGGCCCTTCCCGCGACGATTCGCGCGCGCTCCGGGTCTATATAGGAAGCCTGCGGCGAAAGCTGGAATCGGAGCCCAGCCGCCCGAAATTCATCGTCACCGAGCCCAATATCGGCTACCGGCTGGTCATGGACCCCGAGCATGCGGATTCGCGAGGGGCGCCGTTATTTTAACGACTTCCGGTCTTTGCAGCGCGACGCGGGTGCGTACACTGCGCTGGCTGAGTCATTTGAACAATCGAGGGTGACCGTGGACCTCATCTACCTTGGCATCGGAGTGCTCCTCTTTCTGAGCACGATCGCCCTGATCTGGGGGATCGAGCGCATTGGGGAGGATGCGTGAGCGCGGTGCAGGCGATTGCCGGGGTGCTCGCGCTGCTGCTGTTCGGCTATCTCATCTACGCGCTCATCAAAGCTGAGAAATTCTGATGAGCCCGACCGCCAAATTCGCAGTCCTCGCCGTCGCGGTGTTCGGCATCGTCTTGCTCTGTGTGAGACCGTTGGGCTCGTACATCGCCCGGGTCATCGAGGGCAACTCGCGGGCGGTGATCCGCTGTGCTCGATTGGAAGCATGGCTCTATCGTTGTTGCGGAGTCGATCCGCGCGAAGAGATGAGCTGGTCGCAGTACGCGATCGCGCTGCTCGTGTTCAACGCACTGGGCGCGCTCGCGGTCTATCTGTTGCAGCGTGTTCAGCAGTGGCTGCCGCTGAACGGCGAGAAATTCGGCGCGGTGACTCCCGATTCCTCGTTCAACACGGCCGTCAGCTTCGCCACCAACACCGACTGGCAAGGGTACTCGGGCGAATCCACGCTCGGCTACCTTACGCAAATGGCGGGCCTGACGGTGCAGAATTTCCTGTCCGCCGCCACGGGCATCGCGGTGGCGCTGGTCCTGATCCGCGGCTTCGCGCGTCATTCGACCCGGACGATCGGCAATTTCTGGGTCGATGTCACGCGCTCCTCGCTCTACGTGCTGTTGCCCCTGTCCGTCCTGTTGGCGATGGTTCTGGCGAGCCAGGGTGTCATTCAGAACTTCAAGTCCTATCGGACGGCGACCACGATCGAGAAGCTGACGTACGACAATCCAAAGCTCGGCGCGGATGGCAGCCCCCTCAAAGATGCCGCCGGCAATGCGGTCACCGAGCCGGTCACGACCCAAAGCCAATCGCTTCCGATGGGACCCGTCGCCTCGCAGGAGGCCATCAAGGAGCTCGGTACGAACGGCGGTGGATTCTTCAACGCGAATTCCGCGCATCCGTTTGAAAACCCCACGCCGCTCACCAACCTGTTGGAGATTGCGGCGCTCTTGTTGATCCCCTTTGCGCTCACCTTCACCTTCGGACAGATGGTCGGCGACACGCGGCAGGGGTGGGCGCTGCTGGTGTCGATGCTGGTGCTGTTCTTTGTCCTGGCCGGCATCGGTTTCTATGCGGAGCAGGGTGGAAATCATCTCCTTGCCCAGCAGGGGATCGACCAGTCGGCAACCGGCCTGCAACCCGGCGGGAACATGGAGGGCAAGGAGTCGCGCATAGGCATAGCCGGCGCGACGCTGTTCGTGGCGGCGACGACCGCAACGTCCTGCGGCGCCACGAACAGCATGCATGACTCGTTGATGCCTTTGGGGGGCCTCGTACCGATGTTCCTGATGCAGCTCGGCGAGCTCGTGCCCGGGGGCGTGGGGACGGGAATCTACACCATCCTGATCTTCGCCATCCTCGGCGTCTTCATCGCCGGTCTGATGATCGGACGCACGCCGGAGTATCTCGGCAAGAAAATTCAGTCGCGCGAGATGAAGCTCGCATCGATCTACATCCTGACCACGCCGCTGGCGGTCCTCGCCGGCACCGCCGTCGCCGTGCTGACCGTCGCCGGGAAGGCGGGCGTCGCAAATCCGGGTCCGCATGGCTTCAGCGAAATCCTTTACGCCTTCACCTCCGCCGGCAACAACAACGGCAGCGCCTTCGGTGGCCTCTCGGCCAATACGCCCTTCTACAATGTGGCTCTGGCGGTGGTCATGTGGATCGGGCGCTTCTGGCCGATCGTGGCGGCGCTGGCGGTGGGCGGCTCGCTCGCAGCCAAGAAGCGCATACCGGTGACCGAGGGCACGATGCCCACCCACGGCCCACTGTTCATCGCGCTCCTGATCGGCACCATTCTGCTCATCGGAGTGCTCAACTATATCCCGGCCCTCGCGCTGGGTCCGGTGGTCGAGCATTTCATGTTGACCTCGTCTCATTGAGAAATCGCATGACACGCGAACAATTACCGCTGTTCGATCGCAAGCTCCTGGGTCCCGCCGTGCTCGAGTCCTTCAAGAAGCTCGACCCGCGTGTGCAGGCACGAAATCCGGTGATGTTCGTGGTCTACGTGGGAACCCTCGTGACAGGGCTTCTTTTCGTTCAAGCATTGACGGGACACGGCGAGGCGTCGACCGCCTTCATTTTTGCGATTGCCCTGTGGCTCGCCTTCACCGTCCTGTTCGCGAACTTCGCCGAGGCGCTCGCGGAAGGGCGAAGCCGTGCTCAAGCCTCGGCGCTGCGCAACATGCGCCAGACCGTGATGGCGAAGCGGTTCATCGACCAGAGTCTCGGCCGGCGCGAAACCTGCAGCGTCAAAGCGGACGACCTGCGCAAAACGGATCTGGTGCTGGTCACTGCGGGCGATGTCATACCCGTCGATGGCGAGGTGATCGAGGGCGCCGCATCGGTGGACGAGAGCGCCATCACGGGCGAATCCGCCCCGGTGATCCGGGAGTCGGGCGGCGACTTCGCCTCCGTCACCGGCGGCACGCGCGTCTTGTCCGACGAAATCATCGTGCGCGTCACCGTCAATCCGGGGGAGACCTTCCTGGATCGCATGATTTCCATGGTCGAGAACGCCAAGCGCCAGAAGACGCCCAACGAGATCGCGTTGACCATCCTGCTCGTTGCCTTGACGCTGGTATTTCTCGTCGTCATCGTCACGCTGCTGCCTTTTTCCATCTTCAGCGTGGAAACCGCCAAGCTCGGCACGCCGATCACGATCACGGCGCTCGTGGCGCTCCTCGTTTGCCTGATTCCGACGACCATCGGCGGTCTGCTCTCGGCCATAGGCGTTGCGGGAATGAGCCGCATGATGCAGGCGAATGTGATTGCGACGTCGGGACGGGCCGTCGAGGCTGCAGGCGATGTCGATGTTCTTCTGCTCGACAAGACCGGAACCATCACGCTCGGAAACCGCCAGGCGTCGGTGTTTCTGCCGGCCGCGGACTGTACGGACGAAGAGCTTGCCAATGCGGCGCAGATCGCCTCGCTCGCGGACGAGACACCGGAGGGACGCAGCATCGTCGTGCTCGCCAAGCGCTGCTTCAATCTGCGCGAGCGCGACATCAAGACCCTGAACGCGACGTTCATTCCTTTCTCGGCGCAAACCCGGATGAGCGGCGTGAATCTGGGCGACCGGCAGATTCGAAAGGGCTCGGTGGATGCCATTCAGAAGCATGTAGCGGCGCTCGGGCGGCCGTTTCCTCAAGCGGTGACCGCCATTGTCGAGCGGGTGGCCAAGATGGGAAGCACGCCCCTGGTGGTCTCGGACGGCGCCCGGGTGCTCGGGGTCGTCGAGCTCAAGGATATCGTCAAGGGAGGGATCAAGGAGCGATTCGCCGATCTGCGCCACATGGGCATCAAGACCATCATGATCACGGGCGACAACCGGCTCACGGCGGCCGCCATCGCCGCCGAGGCGGGCGTCGATGATTTCCTCGCGGAAGCCACGCCCGAAGCCAAACTCAAATTGATCCGCCGGCACCAGTCCGAGGGCCGGCTCGTCGCGATGACCGGTGATGGCACCAACGACGCACCGGCACTCGCGCAAGCGGACGTCGCGGTCGCCATGAATACGGGGACCCAGGCAGCCAAGGAGGCCGGCAACATGGTCGACCTCGATTCGAATCCCACGAAACTGATCGAGATCGTGGAGACGGGCAAGCAAATGCTCATGACGCGCGGATCGTTGACCACCTTCAGCATCGCGAACGACGTGGCTAAGTACTTCGCGATCATTCCGGCGGCCTTTGCGACGACGTATCCGCAGCTCGCCCCGCTCAACATCATGCACCTGGCGACGCCGAGCTCGGCAATCCTGTCCGCCGTCATTTTCAACGCGCTCGTCATCGTCCTGCTGATTCCGCTCGCCATCAAGGGCGTGAAATACCGTGCGCTGGGGCGGGACCGCTGCTGCGCCGAAATTTGCTGATTTATGGATTGGGAGGGATTATCGTGCCGTTCCCGGGCATCAAGCTGATTGACATGGGCCTGGCGCTCGCCGGCCTCACCTAAAGGAGCCACGATGTTCGCGCGCTATCTGCGGCCCTCGCTGAGTCTCATCGTGATGATGACGCTCGTGCTGGGGGTTGCGTATCCGTTGATCATCACCGGGGCGGCCCGCGCGATGTTTCCATCTCAAGCCGCAGGCAGCCTGATACGGCGGGGCGATACGTTGATCGGCTCGACGCTGATCGGCCAAAGCTTCTCCGATCCAAAGTATTTCTGGGGAAGGCCGTCCGCCACCGCGCCGCAGCCTTACAACGGTTTGGCTTCGGGCGGGTCGAATCTCGGTCCCCTCAACCCGGCCCTGCTCGAGGCGGTGACGGCCAATGCAAAGAAGCTGCATGACGCCGACCCGGAAAACCGCGCCCTCATTCCCGTGGAGCTGGTCACGGCCTCGGCAAGCGGTCTCGATCCGCACATCAGCCCCGCCGCTGCCGAGTACCAGGCCGCCCGCGTCGCCCGCGTGCGCCACATCCCGCTGGCCCAGGTGGAGTCGCTCATCGCCGCGCATCGCCGCGAGCCCCTGCTCGGGCTCTTCGGCGAGCCCGTCATTAATGTGCTGGAGCTCAATTTGGCTCTCGACCAGTAATGATCGATGAGCAGCGGCGTCGCGCGGATGAACCGTTAAGCCTCGACCGCGCGACACAGGTCGGACGGCGAGGGCTTCTGAAGATTTTCTTCGGAGCCGCGGCCGGGCGTCGGCAAGACCTATACGATGTTGGAGGCGGCGCGCCAGGTGCGCGCCTCAGGCGTCGACGTGGTGGTCGGGCACGTGGAGGCGCACGGCCGCCCCGACACGCAGCGCTTGCTCGAAGGTCTGGAGCAATTGCCGTGCCGCGAATCGGCGGCGCATGCGGTTCGACGCGGCGAGAGTTCGATCTGGACGCGGCACTCGAAAGGCAGCCCTGCGTTGCTCCTCATCGATGAGCTGGCGCATTCCAATGCCCTCGACGCCCGAGCCTGCACCGCGACATGCAAAGCGGTGGCAGGACATCCATGAGCTGCTGGCGTCGCACATCGACGTGTGGACCACGCTCAATGTCCAACACCTCGAAAGCCTGAATGACATGGTGGCGGGAATCACGGGAATACGGCAGCAGGAAACGATTCCGGACCGAGTATTCGATGAGGCGGATGAGGTCGAGCTCATCGACCTGCCGCCCGGCGATCTGTTGGCCCGCCTGAAGGCGGGGAAGATTAATGCGCCGGGACAAGATTCGGCAACCACCGAGCTCTTGTTCCGCGAGCCCAATTTGGTGGCCCTGCGCGAGCTCGCGCTGCGGCGTACCGCGGATCGTGTGGATGCGGCTGCACGCGCCTACGAGGGACGGGAGCGGCGGTCCAAGCCCTGGCTCGCCAGGGACCGATTTCTGGTGGCCGTCGCGCCGAATGAGCAAGCGGAGCAACTGGTGCGAATGGGCAAGCGCTTCGCCGATGCGATGGATGCCGAATGGATGGTCGTGTCGGTGGAAACGCCCAAGATGCTCAAGCTCGGGGAGAAGGGCCGCAACCGCCGGGTCGATGTGCTGCGCCTGGCCGAGTCACTCGGCGCCGAGACGGTGACACTCGATGGACCCTCCGCGGCGGCGGCGGTGCGCGAATATGCCCGACTGCGCAATGTGACGCGCATCGTCGTCGGCGAGCCGAGGCGTGGATGGCTGCGCTCCCTGTTCAGGCCCTCCGCGGCGGTGCGACTGATGCAAGAGCCCCGCGGCTTCGATGTGTCCTCCATCGCGCGTCGCGGACCGGAGGAACCCGCACCGGACGGACGTCGCGAGTCCCCCGAGACTCACACCATTCCCTGGGGCCGGTACGGGGCCGCCTTGCCCATCTCGCTCGCGTGCACGCTCGTTGCCGCGCTCATGTTTCCATATTTCACGTTGACGGATCTTGCGATGGTATTTCTATTGGGCGCGACGGTTGCCGCCCTGCGAATGGGCAGAGGCCCTGCGGTGGTGGTCGCCATGGCGAACGTCCTCGCATTCGATTTCTTGTTCGTTCCGCCGCGCTACAGCTTGGCTGTCGCCAACTTAAGATATCTGGTCACGTTCGGCATCATGCTCGCCGTCGCGGTGATCATCGCCAATCTGGTCGCGAGCGTCCGCGCCCAGACGCGCGTCGCCGGCGCCCGGGAGCGGCGCACATCGCTGCTCTACGCCATGAGCCGCGAGCTGGTGGCCACCCGCGGCATCGATGCATTGACGCGCGCCGCGGTCAAGCACGTGGCCGAGACCTTTGCCGGCGGCGCCGTGGTGCTCGTGCCCGATGCGCAAGGCAGGCTGGCCCATCCGAAGGATCCGCCGACGGCGGCGTCCTTGCGCAATGCCGATCTGTCGATCGCTCAATGGGTCTTCAGTCACGATACCCCGGCCGGCCTCGGCACCGATACGCTGCGGGACGCGCGGGCGCAGTACCTGCCCCTGAGAGCCGGCGCCAAAACGCTCGGTGTGCTCGCCGTGGAGCCCTCGCATCGCCGCCGCCTGTTGCTTCCGGAGCAGCGCCACCTGCTCGAGACCTTCGCGGCGCAGATTGCCCTCGCGTTGGAGCGCGCGGTGCTTGCGGACGAGGCGGAGATGTCGCGCGTTACCGCGCAAACCGAGAGCCTGCGCAATACCTTGCTCGCCTCCATCTCGCATGACTTGCGTACTCCGCTCGCGGTGATCGCCGGCGCGAGCAGCGCGCTCAACGACTCCTCGACCGTGTACGACGAGCAGTCGCGACGGCTGCTCGCGGCCTCGATCGAGAGCAAGGCCAACGAGATGTCGCAGATCATCTCCAATGTGCTCGATTTGATGCGGCTTGAGGCCGGCAATGTGGCGCTGCATCGCGATTGGCAAACCGTCGACGATCTCGTGGGCTCGGCGCTCGATCGCGTGGACGGTCTTCTTGCCGGCCATCCCGTCCGCGTGGACCTTCCGGCGGATCTGCCGCCCGTCTATGTGGATGCCGCGTTGATGTTGCAGGTATTCGCCAATCTTCTCGAGAATGCCGCCCGGCATACGCCCCCGGGCACCCCCATCGTCGTCGACGCGAACCTCGAGGAGGGGTTCGTGCGCGTCTGCGTCGAGGACTCAGGTCCCGGCCTGCCCGAGCGGCGATGTGCAGCGCCTCTTCGGGAAATTTCAGCGCGGCCGCGACGAGGGCAACACGGGCGGTGCCGGCCTCGGGCTCGCCATCTGCCGCGCCATCGTCAATTTGCACGGCGGTACGATCGCGGCCGGCGCTCGTCCGGGCGGCGGCGCACGGTTCACCTTCACGCTGCCGACCACATGACGGCTCAAGCGGATCTGCGCTTGCGGAGCCGATTGTGGATGTCGGTCGCGGCGATCGCCGCGTCGGCGCAGGCCACGACCACTTGGTTGAGTCCGCGAACCACATCCCCCGCGGCGTAGAGTCCATCCACCGAGGTCTGCTGGTGCGCGTTCACGATCAGCGCGTTCGCCTCGTCGCGCCTTGCGCCGAGGTCGGCCGCCAGGTCGAGCTGTGGGGCACAGCCGAGCGCCGAATAGACCACATCGAACGTGCGAACGCCCCCGTCGGCCAGACGCAGCTGAAGGTGATCTTCGGCGATTTCCAGATCATCCAACCGGGTCTCGATGGTATGAATGCCGCCGCGCTCGAGGTGCTCACGCCGTCGAGGCGAGGTGCCGATGTCCAGATAGGTCACCCGATCGGAGTAGGTGCGCAGGAATTCGGCTTCCCGCTCCCCGTGCGCTCCATTCCCGATCACGGCAATGTTGCGGGCCGCTGCCTCGAAGCCGTCGCAAATCGGGCAGATCCGCAGCACGCTGCGCAACAAGGCGTCCACGACGCCCGGGAGGGCGGGGAGGAGATCCTTGACGCCGGTTGCAAGCACGACGAATCGGGACCGCAAAATCTCATCCGTCAAGCCCACGGCGAAGGCGTCTCCCTCGCGGCTCAAAGACCTCACCTCGTCCCGGCGGATCTGGGTGCCGTATTTCGTCGCCTGGGTGCGAAGGTCCGCAAGCAACTCCGTCCCGCCGACCCCTTGCGCAAAACCGGGGATATTATGGCTCGTCGGAATCCAGCGGGCTCTGGATGAGGCGGAGTCGATGACCACACTCGGCCTCAGGAACCGGCCGAGATAGGTGGCGGCGATCAGTCCCGCCGGGCCCCCGCCAATGATCAGAACGTCGTGATGGAGGGTCTCGGAGCCTCGGGGCTCAGATCGAGGTCTCCGCGCCTTCGATGATCCGCTGCAGATCCTCGAAATCCACGGGCTTGATGACATGGGCGTGGAAGCCGGCCTCGGATGCGCGGCGAATGTCCTCGCTTTGCCCGTAGCCGGTGAGCGCGATGAGTTGGACCGAGTTGAGCTCGGGCCTGATGCGCGCGGCAACTTCATAACCGCTCATGTCGGGCAGACCGATATCGAGCAGGATGACGTCCGGCCGCTGACGGAACGCGCAGGCGAGCGCGTCCTTCCCCGAGTAAACCGTTTCCGTCATATGCCCGTCGATCTGCAGCATTTCCGCGAGGGAGTTGGCCGCATCGATATTGTCATCGACGATGAGGATGCGTTTTGCCTCGACTTTGCGCGGGGGTGCATGCCGGTGATCCTCGGCCGGCGGATCGATGAGCGGCAAGTGAATCTCGAAAACCGATCCGCGGCCGGGTCCTTCGCTGAACGCAGCGACGCTCCCCTGATGCATCTCGATCAGCCGCTTCACCAGGGACAGTCCGATGCCGAGGCCGCCCTGGGATCGATCGAGCGTCCGGTCGCCCTGCACGAACAAGATCGAACACCCGGGGCAGCAGCTCCCGGGGAATGCCGATGCCGGTGTCGGACACGATGATGGTCGCGCAGCCGTTCCGCGCCGCAACTCCAAGCGGATCTCGCCGCCCGGGTCGGTGTACTTCGCCGCATTGGTCAAGATGTTGGCGACACTTTGCACCAGGCGCGCATGATCGCCGAAGACATACAGCGGCTCGTAGCTCGAGCTCACGAGCAGAACGTGGCGCTTGTCGCGCATCAAGGGCTCGACGCTCTCACGCGCCTGCGCGAGGATGGGCGCGAGCTCCTGGGGCGCGCGCCTCAATTCGATGCGTCCTTCGGTGATGCGCGAAACGTCCAGCAGGTCATCGACCAGCCGGGACAGATGAGTGACCTGGCGCTTCACCAGATTCACCGTTTTCTTCAATGGCCCGTCGTTGGAGAGCTTGCGCGCGAGAATCTCGCTCGCGTTGCGGATCGGGGCGAGGGGATTGCGCAGCTCGTGCGCCAGCATGGCCAGGAATTCATCCTTGCGCCGGCTCGCATCCTCGAGCATCTGGGCGCTGCGCTTGCTTTCCGTAACATCGTGCGCGACGCTGAGCACGGTCTCGATGGCGCCGTTTCTCCCTTCCGGTATCAGCAACGAATCGTAGTAGCGGGTGCCTTCCGCTCCGGGATAGGCAAACTCGACCCGCCGCCGCTCACCGTCGGCGAATGTTTGACGCAGCGCCGCCTCCCACTCATCGCAGAGCTGCCACGGAATGCCGATGTCGCGATGGGTGCGGCCCAGCAACTCCTCCTGCGAGAGCCCCGTGGCGAGGGTGGCGGCCCGATTGACATAAACATGGCGCAGTTGCCGATCGAAGCGGCTCAGAATGTCCGGGGTGTTCTCGGCGAGCGTATGCAACTGCCGTTCGCGCAGCCGCAGCGCGGCTTCGGAATTCTGAAGAGTGGTGAATTGCTCGCGCATTTGATACTGCCGAGCCCGGGCCCGGAGGGCGGCCTTCACGGCACTGATCAGCGTGCGCGACGTGGTCGGGCGATCCAATACGGTGACGTTACGCAGTGCCTGCATGGCGAGCACGGCCACCTTCGACTGCTGGTCGTGACCGCACAGAACGATGGCGGGTACGTCGGACCAGGGGGGCTGGCGGCTCATCGCCGCGAGCAGCTGCTCGATGCCGGGGTCGGCGAGAGCGGCGTCGGTCATGAGTATCGTCCCGACGCCGCGCGCGATCTCACGCGCGAGCGCCGCGGCATTCTCGCACTGCGCGAACGCGGAGCCGCTCGCGCTCCAGCAATGCCGCCGTGACTTCGGCGTCCCGGCGGGTCGCGGGAAGAAGCAGCACTCGGTATTCGTCTGAGGAATCCGCCGGTAACGCCATCGGTGCTGGACCCTCTCAGGTCGCCGGCTCCCGCCTGTCGGCCGTTACCTCGACCGGAACGCCGGTGAGGACGCCGCGCAGGGTCATGAGAGGCTCGCTCAAATGGATCCCCCCGTTGCCGAATTCGAGTCCGCGAATGGCCTTCTCGTGCTGGCCGGTGCGCTTCTTGATCACCGAGATCGCCTTCTTGACCTCACCCGCGTGCTCGAAATAGCGCAGCATGACCACCGAATCGGCGAGATAACTCGCATCGACGGGCGAGCTCATGGCCGCACCCATCATGCCGCTCTGGGCGACGACGAGAAACGTCGCGACGCCCTGGGCGTTCAAATACGACAGGAGCTCGTGCAGCTGGGCCGTGAGGAAATTGTTTTGCGGCATCGTGTTCAAGTAGCCGTTCAGGCTGTCGATGACCAGCACGCGCGCGCCGCGCTCGACGCAGTCGCGGACCAGGTATGCGAATTCTCCAGGCGAGATCGCCGCCGGGTCGATTTGATGGATGAGCATCTCGCCCGGGCCCGTGCCTTCTTTGATCGTCATGCCGATTCCCACGGAACGGGCGAGCATCGCGGCCTTGGTCTCATCCAGCAAGAAGGCGGCGGCGTGATCGCCGCGATGCGTCGCGGCGGCCGCGTATTGAAGGGCGATGGTGGATTTGCCCGATCCCGGGGGGCCGATCAGCAGGGTGCTGGTGCCGCGCTCGATACCGCCCCCCAGCAGCGCATCGAGTGCCGCGACACCGCTCGGGATCGACTCGGAGGTGAACGAGGCGGGGTGTTCCGCCGATACCAGCCGCGGAAACACGATCAATCCGCCTTCTCTGATGGTGAAATCGTGGTAGCCGCTGGCGAAATTGCTGCCGCGGAATTTGAGAACTTGGACTTCGCGGCGGGATTGTCCATAGGCCGGAGAGTTCGAATCGAGCGCAATGACGCCGTGCGCGATGCTATGCAATTGCAAGTCGGGGCCTTCCGCGGTTCGGTCATCGAGCATGACCACGGTGCATTGACGCCCCACGAAAAACTGCTTGAGCGCCAGAATCTGCCGCCGGTAGCGCAGCGAGCTTTGCGCGAGGAGCCGCAATTCCGACAGCGAGTCGAGCACCATGCGGCGCGGCGCGCTGCGCTTGACGGCCTCGATGATGTTGCGGGTCGTCTCGCTGAGCTCCACCTCCGAGGGCGGCAGCATGGTGAGCTGCTCGTCGCTTTCGAGCTCCTTTTCGTCCGCGATGAGCTCGATGATCTCGATGCCCTCGAGCGACCATCCATGCGACTGGGCGCCCGCTTCCAATTCCTGCTTGGTCTCCGACAGGGTCACGTACAGGCACTTCTCGCCGGCGCGGACGCCTTCGAGCAGGAACTGGAGCGCGAGCGTCGTTTTGCCGGCGCCCGGATTGCCGTCGACGAGGTACAGGCGCTGCGAGATCAAGCCGCCGCATAGAATCTCGTCCAGACCTTGGATGCCGGTCTTAGCGCGTTGCGTATTTTTATACATGGCGTACCTGTGACATGAACTCCAAAACTATAAGCAACCGAGCCCGTTTCGGGAGCCCCGGCGCCTACCATCGCGCTGTAGGACGAGGCGCATAATCGACTTCATCATCACGGGGGACCAGCATGCGACGGAGCGAGTTGACACGGCGGCGATTCATGGCCCTGTCGGGCGCATTGACGGCCGTCGCGGCCGATGGTGCAGAAGCGGTGCAATCCGCGCCGGCCGGCGGGCCGCATTACCCGCCGAGCGCCCTCGAGCACGCGCTCGGCGCCGAGCCCAAGCAGATGCACCACCCCTACGGCAATGCGTTGCGCTATGGAGCGGATCCGACCGGTACGGCGGATTCGACGGCTGCGATTCAGAGCGCCATCGACGTCGCCTGGTCGAGCGGCGCCGCCTGCCACGTTCCCGCGGGCGTCTACAGCATCAGCGCCGGCCTCATCATCAATCAGGCGAGCGCGAGGTCGGAGTATCGCGGCGGCGCCTTCACGCTGCACGGCGATGGCTCGGGTAATGCCGAGGCGACCCAGGATCTTCGTACGACGGTCATCCGCACCTCCTCGGACATCACGATGTTGCGCTACGCGCAGTATCGCGGCGAGCGGACCAACAGCGGCAATTATTTCATCGAGGGGATTCGCTGGATCCAGACGTCGCCCGCCGCCATGCGCCCGGTGATCCAGCTGGACGTGCTGGGTGCCTTCTCGCGCTGGAGCCAATCGGATATCTACAACGCGGGTGCAGGCGACGGGCTGCGTTGCCTGATGTTCACGCAGGCGCTCATCGAGCGCAGCACGATCGTCAATCGCGACTGGATCGCTGCCGACCCGTGGCTTGCGAAAGCCGTCTGCGCGGCCGGCGGCACCGTCATCAATGGCCGCAACCTTTACGTCTGTACCGCGGCCGGCACGCGCGAGCCGCCCACCCGGTCGGCTCGCGCGGCAGGCTGGTCGCCCTACGCGCGTTCCGGTGTCGGGGTCAATATCCTCTCTCAGTACAGTGCGGGCAAGGGGACGATCCAGCACGTGTCGGTACGCGGATATGAAGTGGGATTCAGCCTCGGGACGCCCGGTGGATCGAATTCCCTTCTCGGCGTGACACTGCGCGAGTGCGACGTCTCGAACGTGGCATTCGGCGCGATCGTCAATGTGAACATGGAGAACACCCTGATCGATCACTGCTATTTCGAGGGCGTCGAGCGCACCAATATCCTCGACAACGGCCTCTACACGTGCGTCCGCGATAACGTCATCACCACGGCCAGCTACCTCATCGGCATCGACGGCTCCAACGCCGGAACGCCGCTGGGGGGCGGCTTTTGCGTCTACGACGGCAACTACGTCGCGCTCGGCACTCAATACGTGGACGGAGCCGCTCGGGGTGTCCCCGACGGCGTCGGTATCGTGGTGAACGCCACGGCGGCGATTCCCATGACGGTCACCAACAACACGATCGCCTGGGGCCACAGCGGCGCCGCGGTGGCCAACGTCGTCGGACTCCGGTTGACCGGCGTCGATTCGATGATCACCTACTTCGGCAACAAGTTCTCGCCGAACGCGGGATGGTCCGGCGGGGGCAGGACGGCCGCTTTCGAAAATGCGACCACGTCCTCCACCGGATCGCGGGGCGAAGGCGATCGCGGCTTTGGATTCGGCATGGACGGGTCCGGCACGTTCCCGTCGATGTCGCGCGGGGCACTCGGATTGTGGAGGAATGCGGCGATGCTCGGCAACGCCGCGGTGGCGAGCGGCGTGCTGACGCTCGGGCAAGCCAGCTACCACGTCCTCGATTTCGACGCGGCGCAGGCGGTCACTGCCCTCGACCCCCACGGATGCGGTGAAGGGCAAGTCTTCGTGCTCCGGTTCGTGAATGGCGCCGCCACCCTGGTCCAGGGAAGCCACCTCAAGCTGATCGGGAGCGTCAGCTTCACGTCGGGGCCGAACGGGTCCACTCATACGTTCATCATGGATGACAATGTGGCTTATGAGATCGCACGGGCAGTGTACTGAGGCGCGAGAGCTACTCGTCCTCCTCATCGTCCTCCCGTTCATCGTCCGGGAAGTTGACCTTCTCGGTCGACAACACGATGGTCGAGGAGGTGTCCTGCGGCGAATGGACGTCCTTGCGGACGCCGGGTTCTCGCTCCAGGGCGCGGACGATGACGGTCTCCGAGGTCGCCTGCTCGGAGGGGTCTTGCGGCCGGCGCATGATGAGCGTGTGCGAGGCGTCCGCCTCGACCGCCGTTTGAATCGTCGCTTCCGCGGGCCGCCGCGGCTCGAGCGGCTGCTGGCGCCGCAATCGCTCGAATGCCTCCCGGGCCTCCAGCGGCGGGCTGAAATAAAAGCCCTGGCCGAAGCGGCATCCCATCGCCTTCAGCGCCGCCGCCGCCGCTTCGCTGTCGATGATCTCGGCGACCGTGTCGAGATCGAGGCTTCCCGCAAGCTGGATCATCGCGGCGACCATGCTCATGTTCGACTGGAACACACCGCGCCGGTCGACGAAGGGACAATCGATCTTCACCATATCGAAGGGAAATAATTGAAGATTGCTCAAGGAGGAGTAACCGGTGCCGAAGTCATCCAGCACCAGTTGCACGCCCATGTCGTGCAGCCGGTCGAGGCCCTCGCGGGCGCCGGCGACGTTGCCGAGCGCCATTTCGGTGAGCTCGCATTTGAGGAACGACGGCGGCAGGATTTTCTGCTTGAGCGTCGAGGCGACGTGTTCCCCGAAGCCGGGATCGCGCAGCACCGAGGGGGAAAGATTGATGCTGATGTAGAACTTTTGATCGGCAGGCAAATTCCGGCGCCATACCACCGCGAGGTCGGTCACCGCTTGAACGATCCAGCGGGTGATCGGTACCATCAATCCCGCCTCCTCCGCATGTCGCAAGAACCGGTTCGGGGCGAGCAGGCCTTCCACCGGATGCCGCCAGCGCAGCAAGGCCTCGGCGCCCACCATCTTGCGAGTCGCGAGATCGACGATGGGCTGGAAGAGCAGCCGCAGCTGTTGCCGTTCCAGCGCGACGTGCAAGTCCGCATCGAGGCTCACGAGATTCGCGGCGCGGCCGCTCATGTGCTGCGCATAGAGAACGGCCTTGGTCGTCTCCTGCGTCTTGGCGACCGACAAGGCGATGTCCGCTTCACGAACGATGTCATCCGCGCGCTCTTGCCCGGACTCCACGCACGTTACGCCGAGCGTTGCCGCCACATTGAGCTGATACCGGCGCAAATGAAATGGAGCGCGCAATTCCGTCTGAAAGCGATTGGCGACGTCGAGCGCGGCATCGCTCGACTCGACGTCGGGCAGCAAGACCGCGAACTGCTCGCCGCTCCATCGCGCGAGCGAGGCACCGAGCGAGGAGGTGATCTCCTCCAGCCGGCGTGCCACCTGGACCATCAGATCGTCGCCCGCGGTATGGCCGAGCATGTGATTGATGAGCGTCAGGCGGGATATGTCCACGAGGATGACCGCGAGACGCCGCAGCCGCCGCCGGCGCACATCGCGCAGCGCCCGGTCGAGCTCATCCATGAAATGCCGCCGGTTGGGAAGCCCCGTGAACATGTCGTGATAGCGGGCGTGCTCGAATGTCTCTTGCAGATCAAGCCTCTTCTGGATCTCCTCGGCAAGTTGCCGCCGATTCGCATGTAGACGGCGGCGCGCATTGGCAAGGGCCGCGCGGGTCCTATCGAGCGCGTGGGTCAGATCGTGCGTGCCGAATGCGAGGAGCCAGGCGAGGAAGACCAGAACGGCGATTTCCGACTCGAGCAAGCTCGATGGAAACCAGCCGGCCCGCGGGCGAACGGCGAGCCGCAATTGGCTGCCCGAAACGACCGGCGGAGCCGGGAGCGGGATCGGTGCGAAGACCGCGTCGGCGAGCGCCTCGGCGCTCGAGCTCACGAACGTTCGGGTGAACGCACTGCGCGGCTCCGTCTGCGAGATCTCGAAGTCGTAGCCGGCATTCGCGAGCCTCGACAGCTGCGCCTGCGCGGTGACTTCATCCAAATCGGCATAGACCACCGCATAAGTGCGCTTGTCCGGCGGCATCGGGATGCGGAACGCAAGCAGCCACTGACTGCCGAGGCGCAGCGGCCCCAGGACAGCGGCGGCGGGCGCCGCACGCCCGGTCTCGGCGGATCGCCATTCGTCGGCGATGCCCTTGGCGAGGGGCGCGAGGGCGGGGCGGGTCGCGAGCGGACGATCGTCCGCGCTCATTTGGAATACGGTGGCGTCCGAGCCGCGGCGGCCTTCGACCGTTTCACCGGCCGATTGAGCGGCGCTCACGCCGCGCTCGTACACCCGTTGCAGTGTGAGCTGCACCCGGCTTGCCGCGGCACTCACCACCCTCGCGGCCTCCTGCCGTGCGATCGCGGTGTGATGATCGACGCTCAGGAAGATGAGCCGCGCGCCGGCGATGAGTACGACCAGCAGCACCGCCAGCGTGGGCAGGGACTTGAAGCTGAGCTTGCCTCGTTTCACGCCGCGGTCATCCGATATGGACGATGTAGGTGAGGGTCAGGGTTGCGCGGACGATGCCGGAGAGGTCCAGATAGTCCGCCGTCATGGTCAGATCGCTGTGCCAGCGCGCGAAGGGCTTGCTCACCCCCACGTATTCCTCGTGCAGCTCGTGAGCCGGCGTCAGGACGCTGGTCGAGTTGAGGTTGGTTGCGATGTTGAGGATCGCGGGCGATGCTTGACCGAACGCGGTTCCCGCAAAGAAGTCCATTTTCGCCTCGTAGACGTCGAGCCTCGCCGAAGTCACGCGCGTGCCGAGATTCCCGCTGACCGTGTACTGGTAGGCGGCGGTCGTCAGGAGGTGCGGACCCCATAAGTAGGAGAGTCCGAGCTTGGGTAAGTTGCCGTGCGTGGACTCGACATCCACGCGCTTGTCCTCGGCCTGCGCGGAAAGCTTGTGGAAGAACGTGCCGATGACCCCGGCGGCCTCGATCTCGTAGCGAAAGGAATGCGAATCGTCGACCCCGCCGCCTTCGTGCGCCTCGGCATAGATGTTGAAACGCTCGTTCTCCGGTCCCAAGCCCAACGAGCCGTTCAGCGACCCGAATGTCCATTGGGAATCGGCGAGCACCTGATGCTCGACCGCAACGCCGGCGATGCTCCCCGGACTGAAGTCATGCAGCCAGCCGAGGGAGGCGCCGCCGCCGCCATTGGTTCCGGTCAGGGTCGAGCCATCGACACTCATGAAGATGCGATCCGCGGAGGCCGGACTGTCGGCGCGCGACGGACTCTGCGGGAGCATCAGTGCGAGGAGCGTCGCCAGCGGCAGCGCTGAGGTGCGCAGGGGGCTGAAGGTCATGGGAGCCGCCGCCCGGCGCTTCGCGCGGGTCCCGGACCTGCCGTGGCCGCATCGCGCGGGGTGGCGAGGGCCACCGGCAGGAGGGAGATGCTGTACAGCCGTTGCTCCTCGCCCGGAACGGGGATCTCGCTGCTGGTGACCTCGTAGATTCGCGAGCCGATGTCGATGTGCATCTTGCGCCGTCCGTCGAGACCGGGTTCCCACCAAGGCAGCCCCGCCACCGTATGCACGAGCAGCTTATCCGCGTGGATGCCCGCCGTGATGCCGGTGAACAGGTCGCCGGCGCGTTTGTTGAATGCCCGAGTCCTGCCGCCCGCATCGATCACCAGCGCGGCGTACTCGGAGTTGTCGAGCGCCGCCTTGAGGCAAAATGCCTGGGTCGTATCTTCGAGGGTCAATAGAGCGAGGCGCCGTCTTTTTTGGACCACTTGCAGGACTTTCACCTGGGTCAGCTTCAATTGGTCGCCCACGTGCACGGCAATCAATGTCGGCTCGATCTTGGTGCCGGCGATCATGTCCTGAACCAGATCGGCGAACGAGAATCGCGCCACCTTGAATAATTCTTGGCCGTCGAGCGAGCTCTCCGCACGCGCCAGGAACGCGAGCGCTGCGTCGCTGCATGCGAGAATTCGCAGCGTATGCGGATCCACCAATAACGCCGGCAAGGGCAACCGCTCGATGAGCGTGGCCCAGAGCTCCTGGGCCTGCTCGCTTTCCGAGTGCGCGAGGATGCTGCCCGCCAGCAATCGCTCGAAGATCGAGCCGACATATTTCGCGGCAACCGCGACCGCGAGCAGTACGGCGGCGAACACCTCCAGCATGACGATGAGGTAACTGGTGGGTGCATAGAATCCGGCAAAGGTGCCCTCGAGCTCCGGTCCGCGCAGGCTTGATAGGAGCCAGCCGTTGCCGCCCGCGATGCCGCCCGCGTAGGAGCGCAGCTCCGGCGACTCGCTCAACACCGCGGCGCCCACGACGAGGATGCTCAAGGCGGCGATCAGAAACGGATGCCAGCGCGAGAGGAAAATGGAGCCGAGAACGGGAAGCGCGAAGACTGCGAGGAATAGTGGGTTTTGCGCCCCGCCCACCTGCATCCAGATGAGGCCGATGGTGATGACGCCGGCGGCGTTCAAGAGCGTCAGCACCCAATTGCGCCACCGGCCGGGTGCGTGGGTCGGATGCGCGAGACCGGTGAAGGCGACATGAATCGCGCCGAGGGCGAGCAATCCCCAGCTCGCGGTGCCAATCTGCACGTTCAAATCGCCCGACAGCGAGGGAATGCCGATGGCGACCAGGATCGCGAGAATGGTCAACAACCAGACATCGTCGAGCAGGTGCACGCGCGGGTTCTGCCAGGTCGGTCTCGGCAAAAACTGCGTGCTGGAGGTATCCGGTCTCATGGCGAATGCGTGGGCGATCGCGCAGCGGCGCCCTTGATCGGGCTCGAGCCGAAATTGTTGTCCTCGAGATGGGGCTGAGCGGAGATTTTCTCGCCGCCGGCGCCCTGGAAGTCCTCGACGTTCAGCGCGTAGGCATGCGCCCGCAGCACTTGGTTGCGACTCAAGCCCGGTGAATCTCCGATGACGTCGATCCCGTTGAATTTCGGCTCGATGATGACGTTGTCGACCGCATGGCTCACGTTCTTCAGGTCGCCGAGAACGAAGGCGAGTCCATAGCCGCAATTGTTCAACCGGTTGTTCCGCACCAGCACGTTCGAAGAACGTCGCAACATGATCCCGTACGCCGTCACACCCTCGATCTCGTTGTTCTCGATCACGGCCCCGCTGGCATTCTCCCCGACGATGCCCATCGAAGCGCTGCCGTTGATGCGGTTGGCGCGCACGACCGCCCCGGCGCCGACGATGTCGACCGCCGCATCGTGGGAGTTGATGAACTCGTTCCGCTCGATGAGCACCGGAACGTTGCCGGCGACGATCGCATTGCCGTCCTCGGTGAACTTGTTGTCGCGAACGGTGATGGCCGCATCGCGCGGCTCGAGGGTGCTCCGTACCGCCCAAAGACCCGCATCCTTGTTTTCCACGAACTCGTTGTTCGTGACCACGCTGTTGCGGCCGGCGGCTGCAAATCGGACACCGAGCCGGTCTTTGGCGTACCGGCTGCGCTCGAGCAAGGTATCGCTCGCGTTCTCGGCGACATCCACGCCGACATCGCAGGACTGGATGAGGGATGAGACGAGATGAAAACGCACGGCCCGCACCAGGATGGCCATGCCGGGACAGTTCTGGATGCCGATCCCCTCGACCGATATGTCCGGACCGGCGATGTCCAGCACGGGACCGGCGCTGAGCGCCGCGGCATTGAGCTGAACGGTGGGGACCGCACCGAGCAGGCGTAACCCATGGGCGCTCACGAAGGGAGGCAACGCGGTTTCGAGCGTGATCGTCGCGACCTCGATCGAGATGGTGGCCGGCGCAGGGGCACCGGCGGCGAGATAAAGCGCTTCCCGCAAGGTCCCCGGACCCCGGTCCCCGCCGTTGGTCACGTGCATCAGCAAGCTTTGTCCGGAGGGGCCTGCGTGCGGCTTCGCCCTATTTGACTGATACCAGTGGGCGAGCGCGACGACCCCTCCCAGGACCACGAACAGGCCGGCGGCGACCAAGGAGCGGCCTTTGCGCGTCACGGCAAGTCCCCGGCCGCTCGAGGACGAAAACCGCGTGCCACGAGCTCTCCACCGCGGCGCGGCCAAAGAGGGCATTGACGGGTAAGGAAGCGGCGGTCGCGAGCCACAGGAGTCCCGGGCGCAGTGCCCGCGGCGTTTTCCCGAGGAGCGGCAGCAAGTCCCTTCTGAAGGGTGCGGGGTCGACTCCGGCGATCGCGCGCACCTCAAGCCCGTTCGCTCGAATTGCCTCCAGATATCGCTCGCGAGGGCGTGCGACGAAGACGCTCGTATTGCATTTTTCGACCTGGCGCGTGGGAGCCGCCTCGAGAAGGATCATGCGGCCGCCGGGCGCCAGATGTCCCGCCATGACCGCGAGCGCCGCGTCGAACGCCGGGGTGTCCAGAATGTGCTGCAGGACCGTGACCCCGAGCACCAGGTCGAAACGCTCTCCGAGATCCAGCTGCGCAAGGTCGGCCACGAGGAAGCGGCAATCGGCGCCGAGACCTTGGGCGCCGGCACGCCGTCGCGCCTCGGTGATCATGGTGGGGCTCAAGTCGACACCCGTCACTCGTGCACCGCGGCCGGCCAACTGCCGGCTCCAGCGCCCAATCCCGCAGCCGACGTCGAGCACCCGGTCCCCGGCGCCCACGCGCGAGCCACCGCGCGAGCGCCAGACGCTGCTCCCAGTGAATGGCGCGATTGTAGAACTCCGGCATGCCGTAGGAGCAGACGGCCGCGAGGCCCTCGCGCTCGCCGGCAAAGCGCTTCGCGCGATCCTCCCAGTACGCAACGGGGCGATACTGCGCCGGCGCGCGGGTATGCCGCGCGCACTCATGCCGAGGGCTCCATCCCGCCCGGACCCACGCGGGGGTCGGCGGGACTTTCATAGTGATCCTGATAAATCCGGCGCCGGAAAAGCCTCAGGGCGAAATAGTTCGCGTAACCCACGGTCATCGGCGCGATGTGCACGAGCGCATAGCATAGATATAGAGGAACGATCGGGGCGGCATAGGCCCGTTCGGATTTCGGAACGCTGGTGAACAGAGCGATCACTCCCAGCGCGAGATAGCTGCTGAGGGCGGCCGCGAAGTACTCCGGATTAAGGAAGGGCAGCACGCGGTCGAAGAGCAGCGCATCGACGCCGCAGGCGAGGCTCAGCAGCAGCAGTACCGCGCTCACCAGCTTGATCGGGTGCAGCGCGATCGACAGCAGCCCGAGGTAGACGAGATAGTTGTAGGCGGCGAACGGCGAGCGCCGGCTGATGCGAAGCATTTCGGGAAAGCGCTCCAGGTAGACTTTGATTCGGCCGTGGTACCAACCCACCCGTTGCGAGAACCAGCGCTGCAAGGTCCCGGGACCTTCGGTCGACACGACCATCCGGCCGTCGTAGTAAATGCGTTCACCGTGACTCAGCAAGATGACGGCGTTCTCGAGATCCTCGGCGTAAACCGACAGGGAGTGCTCGGCGAGCGCCCGCGCCAGCGCCTCGCGGCGGTAGAGCGATACGGCCCCGGAGGTGATGTTGAAGTCCTTGAGACTGCGGCGGCCGAGGCAAAACGACAGGGCGTACTCGAAGGACTGGAAGCGCGCCAGAAATCCGTCGGGCTCGATCATGATGCGGGGACACGCGGCGGCGGCATCGGACTGCTGAAAGTCGCTGACGAAGCGGTGCACGTCGATGGTGCTGCCGGGGGCGGCAATGCGGGTATCCGGATCGATCACCATCACCGTCTCGATGTGCTTCGGGAGCCGTTCGAGGAGCCGGCGGATGGCGCCGGGCTTCTTGCGGTTCACGCCGTCGTCGAAGCAGCGCCATCCCGCCTGCGTCAGCCGCAGCACGGTATTGTCCGTCGAGCCGTCGCTGATGAGCCACATCCGGTCCTTGTAAGGCGCAAATGACTCGAAGAACTCCTCCAGCCGGTCCTCGAGATTGAATACCGAGCCGATGATGGCGTACGGCGCCGCGGGCACCACGAGCCGCGTCTCCGGCGGAACGATCGCATCGAGGTCAATGGACACCTCGGTCAGGGGCTCCGCGGGCGCCACCTGCCCGACGCCTGCGGCGCCGCGCCGGCTCACGTACAGGCGCAGCGCGAAATCGAGCGCATCGGTGTATACGAGGAGGTTCGCGATCACGAACAGCAGGGGCGAGAAGCCGACGGCTCGCGAGTTGGCGACGGAGAGCGCCACCCACCCGACCAGCAGCGCGCACACGCCGAGGGGTGCGAGCATCGACCAACTGCGCCGGGCACTCAAGGGCGCGTTCATAAGGCGGCCGCCCCTGATCGGGCTGCCTCGGGTTGAAGGGCCGGGAGGCGGGCGCAAAGCTCTGCGCGAACCTCGCTTTCGTTCGCGATGGATTGGCCGAATTCAGCCAGGATCGGGATCGCGCTCAAGATCCAGAGCAGCGAGCGTACTCGCGAGGGCAAGTGCGCGGCGTGCTGCTCGAGCGAGTGCAGCGCCGTCTCGAAGCCGTGCTCGATGCGCAGGATGACTTCGCGTACGACCGGATCGACCGGCAGAATCTTCGCCGGCTGATCCCATTCGATAGCGGTGCCCCTCACCTGCCGGCGTGCGTAGCGTGTGTGCGACAACAGCGAACGGTCGCGCGAGAAGGCGGCCCCCGAGAAGGGGATCACGTAGGGATACATGCCGATTTCGCAGCCGCGCCGCATCCAGTCATGGGCACCGCGCAGCGTCTCGACGACATCGTCCAAGGTGGCGCGCGGCGAGCTCAGGATCATATCGAGAAACGGGGTGATGCCTGCCGCCAGTGCGGCGGAGAGCATCGGCTCGATGAAACGATGGATGTGCGCCTTGTTGAATTCCGTCAGCACCCGCTGCGAGAAGCTCTCTATTCCGAACCCGAGCACGCGGAAGCCCGCGCGCTTCAGGGCGGCTAGGCGCTCCTCGGTCATCGCATCGATGCGGTTGGTGCTGATGAACTGAAGCTTGGCGGGGATCGTCCCGCGTCGTTTCGCCTCGACGATCGCGTTGCAAAGCGCCAGCACGCGGCGGTCCCGGGTGAAGGTGAAAATGTCGTCCTGAAAAATGATGGTGCGCGTGCGCGGGTGGGCGGTGATGATTTTTTCGATCATCACCATGCACTCGTCCGCCTCGAGCCGCGCCACACTCGCGACGCTCCCTTGCGCCTCGTGCAGAAAATTGGTTGCGGAGCAGAATGTGCAATTCATCGGACAGTAATTGAGCGTGCTCAGGCGAACCGAGCGGATTTCGGCCAGATGCGCCTCACGTGCCGCCTTGCTCGGCAGGGCGCCGATGCGGTAGGCGGCCTCGAGCCGCTCCCAATAGTCCATGTAGGGCATCTGTTCGTAGGGTGTGCTGTAGATCGCATCTCGCAGCTCGTCACGGTTCAAAGCAGGCTGAGGGATCGACACGAGCGCGCCGTCCGGGCCCCGTTGTACCGTGCCGCGCATCCCGCTCAAAGGCTGGGCGGACCGCAGGCGCGCGGCAATCTCCAGCAGCGGCCGTTCGCCTTCGCCCATGATGACGAGGTCGAACGGTCCCAATTCGAACATGAGATCGGGCCGAAAGGTCGCCTCCATGCCGCCCGCCACGATCAGCGCACGCGGAGCCACGCGGCGCACCAGGTGAGCGAGCTCGAGATCGAACCTCAAGGTCATGCCCGTGGTCGATGAGCCCACCACGTCCCACTCGCCGCTTGCGAGCGCGCGCTCGAGCGCGCGCTGCGGCGTCTCCCGGCAGCAATTGGGATCGAAGACTTGGGCATCGATTCCCGCCGTCTGCAGAACGCCGGCGAGCCGCCAGACCCCGAGCGGCGGGGCGAGAAAGGTGTACTCGCCGCAGTGCGGATCGTAGGGCCCGATCAAGAGGATGCGGGGAGCGGTTATGGCAATCATGACTCGCCTCCCAGCGGTTTTTCGTTCCACACATCGTGCGCGGTGCTCGCTACGTTGCAGCAGCCGGTCGGATCGCTTTATCGGTTGTCGCCGCGTCGATTCGTAGGAGAGCGCTGACGGGCAGGTCGTCCGGGCCGATTCCCTGGCCCGGGACGCCGAGGCGTGGGGCGGCTCGTGCGGCCTGCCGGCCTCATTAAGAAAACCTTGAACGATCCTTCAGCTCCGCGTGAGGACTCCCCGCTCGCCGGGAGAGCACTGTTCGGCCACCGCGGCGATCGCGGCACGAGTCTTCACCAATCGATCAACAGAGGGATCCATCATGAATATCACGCTTCGCAAGAGACTTTATACCGCCATCAGCTGCCTGATGGGCACCATGGCGGCGACGGGCGCCATTTCGTCGGCCCGGGCCTACGAGGAGACGCCCATTTCCATGGTCGTGCATTTCGGCGATCTCGACTTGGGCACCCCGGCGGGCGCCAAAGTCCTGTATCACCGCATCAAGGTCGCTGCCGCGGAAGTGTGCGCGCGGCCGGTGTCCCGGGATCTGGCCGCGGAGGCGGCGGAGCACAAGTGCATCGACTCCGCCGTCGACAACGCCGTCAAGCGGGTGAACGCCGTCGAACTCACCCAGCTGCGGTTCGGCACGCCGCCGCTTCTCGTGGCCAGCAAGTAAGGGAGGACGCAGTCATGAAAACACGACATAGCACCAAAGACGGTCTCGGCCAGGCGAAGGGCTGGGTTCTTGCGGCGATGCGCGCAAGTGCCCTCCTGGCCCTCGCGGCGATCAGCGCGCAGCTGCCGGCGCGCGCTGCGGAGTCGGGAGCCCCGAAACCGGTCGCTGAGACCCATTCCGCGGTGGTATCCCTGGCGGACCTCGATCTATCCACCGCGGCCGGGATGAAGGCGGCACAGAAACGCGTGCGCGCCACGGCTCGGCGCTTGTGCGGGAAGGTGGTGGACCCTTGGTCGACGTCGCATCAGCCGGACTACGTGGCGTGCATGGACGCGACCATGGCCTCCGCGCTCGCGCAGTTACCGGGCCCCGCCGTCGCCTCGAACTTGACCGCCCACTGAGCCTGAGAGCAGGCCATCCCAGGCGGCGTGTGGACCCGTACCGCACGCCGCCTTTTTCTTGTCTCGAGCGCCCGCGCGAGAGGCCGTCACGACATGTCCTATACTGAGATGGGCCGGGAGCGGGGGAGAGTGATATGGGGCCGAGGATCGCGCGGGTACCGCTGGAAAGCGCGGTGCTGCTCGGCGCGCTGATCGCCGCCGGATGCGCGGTCCAGCACTATCGGCCGGCGCCCATCGCTCCGGATCAAACCGCATCGGCATTTCAGGCGCGCAATCTCGCCGATCCGGAGTTGCGTGTATTCGCCGAACAGGTGCTCGGCGAGAAGTTCGCGGAATGGCCTTTGAAAACTTGGGGTTATCGAGAACTGGCTGTTGCGGCGCTGTATTTCAATCCAACGCTCGGCAAGGCTCGCGCCGAGGTCGCAGAAGCGAAGGCGCAGCTCCTGACGGCCGGCACCCGGCCGAATCCCAGCCTCGGCCTCACGCCCGGGGTGCCGAGTCCGTATTTGCTCTCCCTCGACGTGTCATTTCCCATCGAGACGGGCGGCAAACGGGGTTATCGCATGCAGGCCGCCCGAAGCCTCAGCCTCGCGGCGCGACTCGAGCTGGCCGAAACCGCCTGGACGGTTCGCAGCTCGCTTCGTGGCGCGCTCATCGATCGGCTGCTGAGCGATCGAACGCTCGATCTGATGCTCGCGGAAGCCGACTCGCGACGTGAGCAAGTGCGGCTTCTTCGGGCGATGTCGGCCGCCGGGGAGATCTCGGGACAGGAAGTCGCCGCCGCCGAGATCGAGCTCTCGCGGGCGCGTACGGCGGGGGGTGCCGCCCATTCACACGCAGCCGAGTGCGAAGCGGCGCTTGCATCCGCCATCGGTATCCCGACCGCGGCGCTTCACGGGATACGGCTCGTATGGCCCGATCTTGACGCGCCGCCGGGCGGGCAGGCCCTGTCGCGCGATGACATCGAGCGCGATGCCGTCTTGAACCGCCTCGATGTGCGCGGTGCGCTCGCGCGCTACGCGGCCGCGGAGTCCAACCTCCAACTCGAGATCGCCAAGCAATACCCCGACATCAGCATCGGACCGGGATACACCTACGAGGAGAAGCGCAGCTACTTCACGATCGGGCTCGCGGCAACGCTGCCCATATTCGACCGCAACCAAGGACCGATCGCGGAGGCCGAGGCGCGGCGCCAGAAAGCCGAGGCGGAGTTTCTCGAGACGCAAGCCGAGGCGATCCATGGAAGCGAGCGGGCGTTCGCGATGTACGGCGCCGCACTCGAGGAGCTCGCCGAAGCACAGCACTTCGCCGAGCTGCAAGCGGGCCGGCGCGAGGCGGTGCGCAATTCGGTGCGGGCCGGCGAGCAGGGGCGGCTCGATCTGACGGATGTCGAGATCGAGAGCTCGGTGGCGGCACGCGCGCGTCTCGAGGCGCTTGCGCATGTGCAGCGGGCCTTTGGGGACCTCGAGAATGCGGTGCAGCGGCCGCTCGACCCGGCGGATGCGCTGCCCGCGATCGAGGGCCTGGACTCGCGTTAGGCTGACAGAGCGCGCCTCAGCGCAACGCCTCGCTCACACTCTTGACCATTCCCGCATCCTTGGCCGCATAGCCGGGCAATTGGGCGATCGCCGCGCTGAATTCGGCGCTGCGCAACACGCCGAGCAGTTGCTGCAGGGAAGCATGCTCGATGAGCTGCTTCCCGCACACGAACACGTAGTCCTCGGTGACCAGTCGGATGAAGTCGAGGTCGAATTGGCGCGCCGCGGCCTCGACGCCGAAGCTGGCATCGGCCATTCCGCTCGCGACGTAAGCGGCGACCGCGGCGTGGGTGAACTCGACCCGCTCATAGCCGTTGATTCGCTTCTCGTCCAATCCGTGCAAGGCGAGCAACGCATCGAACAGGCTCCTCGTGCCGGACTCGGGGTCGCGATTGACGAACCGTGCGCGGCCGTCCACGAGTCCCTCGAGGGAGGCGATGCCGAGCGGATTGCCGCGAGCGACCATCAGCCCCATCTCCCGAGTCACGAAGCCGATGACCCGATGATCCGCAGCGTTCAGCCATTCCGTGAAGGCCGCCGCCGCGTTTTTGCGCAGGGCGCCCCGAGGTAGATGCACGCCGGCGATATCACAAGCCCCGCGGGCGAGCGACACCAGCGAATATTGATTGCTCACGTACCGCAGGTCGATGCCGAGATGCGTGTCGCGCTCGAGCAACTCGCGCAGCCTCGACACCGCAAAGCCGTGACTGGCGTGGATGCGGATCACGTCGCTTCGCTGCGGCATGACCTCGTTGATCTCGGCCTCGAGCTCTTGGGCGAGGTTTTGAAGTTGCGGACGCAGCCGCGCCTGCAATCGCTGGCCCGCCCAGACCAGCTTCTCGCCGAGCGGCGTGAGTCTGGTGCCGCGCCCCTGCTCGCGCGCAACGAGCGGCGCTTCGAAGAAGGCGGCCCATTTCTCGATCAGATTCCAGCAATGCCGGTAGGACATGCCGGTGCTCTGAGCGGCCCGGGTGATCTTGCCCGTGGCGCGGATTTCGTTCAAAAAATCGAGCAACACCAGCATCGACTGATGATCGCGATGAAACCGCCACACGGTCTCGATCTCGATGCGGATCTGTCCCGTTTCGATATTCGGGGAGCGCGGCATGGGGCGTCGTGCGTTCACGCATTCTTTATAGGAACGACGGGACGTATATCACACCGACCGCCCGGAGTGCCCTTTGGAATGAATTTTTTTCAAATTTGGCACGCGCGCTGCGCGGTCGATACCATGGCTGCACCCGAGCTCAAAAACGAGGTGCGCGATGACGGCTGGCAATGCGACCCTTCACCCCGCATGGGGCGCTCTGAAGACGCATCATGCGGCAATCGCCGATGTACATCTGCGCGAGCTCTTCGCCCAGGACCCCGGACGCGGCGGGCGTTTTGCCCTGGAGGCAGCCGGCATCTATTTCGATTATTCCAAGAATCGCATCACCCAAGAGACGATGGGTCTGCTGCTGCGTCTCGCCGAGGAATCGAAGCTTCGCGAGCGAATCGACGCCATGTTCGCCGGTGAGCCGATCAACGTATCGGAACACAGGGCGGTGATGCATGTGGCATTGCGCGCGCCGCGCGGCGCAACGCTCAAGGTCGATGGGGTGAACGTGGTGCCTCAGGTGCGCGCCGTCCTCGACAAGATGAGCGCCTTTGCACGGCGAGTACGAAGCGGCGAGTGGCAAGGGCACACGGGCAAGCGCATCCGCAACGTGGTGAACATCGGCATCGGGGGCTCGGATCTCGGGCCTGCGATGGCCTATGAGGCGCTTCGCAAGTACAGCGATCGCAGCTTGACCTTTCGTTTCGTCTCGAACGTCGACGCCACCGACTTGACCGAGGCCTTGATGGGCCTCGATGCGGGCGAGACCCTTTTCATCATATCCTCCAAGACCTTCACGACGCTCGAGACGATGACTAATGCGCGCTCGGCGCGCGCCTGGTCCGTACAGGCATTGGCCGGCGATGAGAAATCCGTGGCCCGGCATTTCGTCGCGGTGTCGACCAACGCCGAGGAAGTGGAGAAGTTCGGCATCGATACCGCCAATATGTTCGAGTTCTGGGATTGGGTCGGCGGCCGCTACTCCATGGACTCGGCCATCGGACTGTCGACCATGATCGCGCTCGGTGCGGACGCGTTCGGCGAGATGCTGAGCGGTTTTCACGAGGTGGACGAGCACTTCCGCACCGCTCCATTCGCGCGCAGCCTGCCGGTGATCCTGGGGCTCCTCGGTATCTGGTACACGAATTTCTTCGGTGCCGAGACCGTTGCGGTCTTACCCTACGATCAGTACCTAAAGCGCCTCCCGGCTTATCTGCAACAGCTCACCATGGAGAGCAACGGCAAGCACGTCACGCTCGCGGGCGAGCGCGTGCCGTACGGCACCGGCCCCATTTACTGGGGAGAGCCGGGAACCAACGGCCAGCACTCCTTTTATCAGCTGCTTCATCAAGGCACGCACCTCGTTCCCTGCGACTTCATCGCGTTCGCCGAGCCGCTCAATCCGCTCGGCGAGCATCACGATCTGCTGCTCGCGAACGTGCTCGCCCAGGGCGAGGCGCTCGCATTCGGCAAGACGGCCGATGAGGTCCGCAAAGAGGGCACACCCGAATGGCTCGTGCCGCATCGAACTTTCGAAGGAAACCGCCCCTCGAACACGTTGCTGCTCGAGCGCTTGACTCCCGCGGCGCTCGGTAAGCTGGTGGCCTTGTATGAGCACAGTGTGTTTACGCAGGGCACCGTCTGGGGCATCGACTCCTTCGATCAGTGGGGCGTCGAGCTCGGCAAGGTGCTCGCGAAACGTATCGTGCCCGAGCTCAAGGCGGGCAGCGGCGGCGCCACCACCGGGCGGCCCGCGAATGGGCAGTCCGCACACGACAGCTCGACCAATGCGCTGTTGAAGCGCATTGCCGAGCTCAAAACCGGTCGCTCACCTTGAGGCCGCCGATCAACACAGACTGGAGTCGCACATGCAGCTTGGAATGATTGGGCTGGGAAGAATGGGTTCGAACATGGTGCGCCGCTTGCTGCGCGCCGGGCACCAAGCGGTCGTCTTCGACTCGGCGCCGGCCGCCGTTCAGGCGCTCGCGAAGGAGAAGGCGACGGGCGTGTCATCGGTTGCCGACCTCGTCCGCGGCCTGAGTAAACCGCGCGCGGTTTGGCTCATGGTACCCGCGGCGGCGGTCGACGCTACGATCGCCGGCATCGAGCCGCACCTCGAAGCGGGCGACACCCTGATCGATGGCGGTAACTCGTATTACGTCGATGACATACGCCGCGCGAAATCCCTCGAGGCGCGCGGCATCCACTACGTCGATGTCGGCACGAGCGGCGGGGTGTGGGGGCTCGAGCGCGGCTACTGCATGATGATCGGAGGCCGCGACGACGCCGTCGCCCGCCTCGATCCGATTTTCTCGGCGCTCGCTCCGGGGCCGGGTTCCATCGAGCGCACGCCCGGGCGAGCCCAGTCGAAGAAAATCAGCACCGCCGAGCAAGGCTACCTGCACTGCGGGCCGAGCGGCGCGGGCCACTTCGTGAAAATGGTCCACAACGGCATCGAGTACGGAATCATGGCTGCTTATGCGGAGGGACTGGACGTGCTGCGCGCCGCCAACGTGGGCAAGCAGACTCACGAGGTGGATGCCGAGACCACGCCGCTCCGGGAGCCGGAGAACTACCAGTTCGATATCGACCTTGCCGAGGTGTCCGAGGTCTGGCGCCGCGGCAGCGTCATCGCTTCGTGGCTGCTCGATCTCACCGCCAACAGCCTCGCCTCCGATCCCGAGCTCAAGCAATTCGCCGGGCGGGTCTCCGATTCGGGCGAAGGCCGGTGGACCATCAAAGCGGGCATCGACGAGGCGGTGCCGATTCCCGTGCTCACGGCGGCGCTTTACCAGCGCTTCAATTCCCGCGGCAACGCCGAATTCCAGAACAAACTCTTATCGGCGATGCGCTACCAATTCGGCGGCCACGTGGAGAAGCCGAAGTAGCTCCGATCTATTCGAGATCCGGATACGGTCCCCGGCCGTTCTCCGCGATGAACCGGTCGATGCGCGCCGTCAGCACCGGCAGCGGCACCGATCCGAGCTCGAGCACGGCATCGTGGAAAGCACGCACGTTGAAGCGCGCCCCGAGCGCCTTCTCCGCTTTCGTCCGGCCCTCGCGGATCGCATTTTCCCCGAGATAGTAGGAGAGTGCCTGCGCGGGCCAGGCGATGTAACGATCGACCTCGGTCTCGATCTCATGCTCCGGGAGCGCGGTGTACTGGCGCAGATACTCGATCGCCCGGTCGCGGCTCCAGCCTTGCGCATGGATTCCCGTGTCGACCACCAGACGCGCCGCCCGCCAGATCTGATAGTTGAGCATTCCAAATCGATCGTACGGCGTCTCGTACATGCCCATCTCCTGTCCAAGCCACTCGCAGTAAAGCGCCCATCCTTCGCCGTACGCGGACAGGTAGGTGTGCTGGCGAAACTCCGGCTGCTGCTTGTGCTCGAGCGCAAGGGGCATTTGAAACGCATGGCCCGGCGCCGACTCGTGCAGGGTGAGCGCGGTCAAGTTGTAGAGCGGGCGGCTGGGGAGGTTGTAGGTATTGACCAGATAGAGGCCGGGTCCGCCCCGGCCGGCGGTATAAAAGGGAGCGAGATCCTCGGGCACGGGCACGATGGCGAAGCGTGCGCGCGGCAGCAATCCGAAGAACAGCGCCGCCTTGCCGTCGAATCGCTTGGCGATCCAAGCCGCGCGCATCAACAACTCCTGCGGCGTCTTCGCTTGAAATTGCGGATCGGATCTCAAGAAGGCCAGGAACGCCGGAAAGTCGCCTTTGAATCCTGTCTCGCTCATCACCCCGAGCATCTCGGCGTGCAGCCGCTGCACTTCCGATTCGCCGAAGGCATGAATCGCCTCGGGATCCTCGTCGAGCGTCGTGAACTCGCGAATTTTCGCACGGTAGTAATTCTTGCCGTCCGGCAGATCGTAGGCGGCGAGCGTCTGGCGCGTGCCGGGCAAGTACTCGGTCCGCATGAAAGTGAGCAAGTCCCGATACGCCGGCTGCACCGTGTCGCGAATGACGGCGACTGCCTGGGCGCGCAAGGCGGCCTTGTCCGCCTCCGCAATCCCCGGCATGTCCTTGAACGGCGTATAGAGAAGACTTCCCTCGGGCGTGGCCTCCGTGACGGCCGTGATGGAGGCGTCGCGACCGGCCATGGTCACCTGGGGCGGGGTGAAGCCGCGCTTGAGCCCGCGCCGCATTTCGTCCATCTGCTCGCTAAAATATCTAGGGATATCGCGCATTTGCGATATCCAGTTACGGTAATCTTGCAGGTTACGAAACGGCCTGCGCGCGGTGTAGCCGAGATTCGTCCAGAAGCTCGTATCGGAGTTCGCGGGCATCTCGAAATCGCGAAATTGCTGGTTCGCGATCAAGGTCTCGATCTCAGGCCGATACACGTCGTAGTTCAATTGCTCTGCGGGAGAGAGATCCGCGCGCGGAATGGCATCGAGCTGCGCGAGGGTGTCCTGCCATCGTGCGAGCCGCATCGCCTGGGTGTCCGGATCGACCTTGGGCAGGTGATCGACGATGGGCTTCTGTCCGTCCTCGTCATCCGGAAACTGCTCCTCGCGCCATTTCCACTCGGCGGAATACAAGGTTTGCAGGCGCGAATCGGCGCTCTGAGTCTTACCGCCGCAGGCGCTGAGCGCCATGACGCAGAGGGCGATGAGTGCGTAGGCCCGGTCCGATGAATGCATGTGTACGTCCGATAAAAGGCGTATACGATCTACGATCCTGGAGCGGCAAGCAACCGAGGTTTCCATGACTTGCAACTGGGCGGGTGTGTTCCCGGCGGCCACGACGCAATTCGACCCGGCGCTCGAGGTCGACCTCGCCGCCACGCGGCGGGTGCAGGCGGCGCTCATCAGAGACGGCGTGCAGGGTCTGGTGCTCATGGGGACCGTGGGCGAGGGCAACTCCTTGAGCGCGGCGGAGAAGCGCAAGGTGCTCGAGGGCGCGGTCGAGGTGAGCGAGGGCAAGGTGCCCGTGATCGCCGGCGTCTCCGAGCTCACCACCGCGGCCGCGGCGAGTTTCGCACGCGACGCCGAGCGCATCGGTGCCGCCGGGCTGATGGTGCTGCCCGCCATGGTGTACGTGCCGACGCCGGCCGAGCTCGAATATCATTTCCGGGCGGTCGCCGGCGCTTCGGCGCTTCCGGTCATGCTCTACAACAATCCGCCTTCGTATCGAGTGAACATCGACCTGGCGACGCTCGATCGGCTCGCAAACGTCGAAAGCATCGTCGCGCTGAAGGAGTCGGCACCCGATTCACGGCGATTCACGGACATCATCAACGCCTTCGGCGAGCGCTACGTGTTGTTCGCGGGTCTGGATGACGTGGTCTTCGAGGCGCTCGCGCTCGGCGCCCGCGGCTGGGTATCCGGCTTGTCGAATGCCTTTCCGCGGGAGTCTTTGGAGCTCTTCGCGGCCGTCACGCAGGGCGAGCTGGCGCACGCCCGGGATATCTACCGCTGGTTCATGCCGCTGCTGCATCTCGACTCCGAGCCTGACCTGGTGCAGTCGATCAAGCTGGCCGAGCAGCTCATGGGTCGAGGCAGTGAGCGCGTGCGGCCGCCGCGATTGGCGCTGAGCGGCGCGCGGCGCGCCGCGGTGATCGGCCTGGTGGAGCGCGCGCGCGACACACGGCCCCGGGGCGCAGCCTCGACTCGCGAATGAGCCGCACGCTGCGCGTGATGGACTCGCATACCGGCGGCGAGCCCACCCGCTTGGTGCTCGACGGCGGACCCGCGCTCGGCGAGGGCCCGCTCGCGGAGCGCCTCGAGCGCTTCCGTAGCCATTTCGATGCGTACCGGTCGGCGGTCGTGAACGAGCCGCGCGGCTCCGATCCCCTGGTCGGGGCGCTGCTCGTGAAGCCGCACCGGGAGGATTGCGATCTCGGCGTGATCTTCTTCAATAACGTGGGGTTTCTCGGAATGTGCGGCCACGGCACGATCGGCCTGATCGCCTCGCTGCACTTCGCCGGACGGATCGCGCCCGGCTCCATCCGTCTCGACACGCCCGTGGGTGCGGTGCAAGCGCAGCTTCACGACAACGGCGAGGTGAGCGTGGAGAATGTCGCGAGCTATCGGGCGGCGGCCGAGGTGCGTGTGCAGGCGGGGAGCGAGGAGCTCGCCACGGGCGACATCGCGTGGGGCGGGAACTGGTTCTATCTGGTGAAGCGGCACGCGCAGCGTGTCGAATTTCAGAACATCGAGCGCCTGACGGATTTCGCGCGCAACGTGCGCGCCGCCGTCAATGCCGCCGGCTATCCGCATGTCGATCACGTCGAGATCTTTGGACCGGCCTCCGCCGAGGGCGCCCGCAGCCGCAATTTCGTCCTGTGCCCCGGCAATGCGTACGACCGCTCGCCATGCGGGACGGGCACGAGCGCCAAGCTCGCCTGTCTCGCGGCCGACGGCGTGCTCGCCGAGGATGAGATGTGGGTGCAGGAGAGCATCGTCGGCACGACCTTTGCCTGCCGCTTTCGCTGGAGCGATCGCGCCAAGGGCGAGATAGTGCCGACCATTCGCGGCCGCGCGCATGTGACGGCAGAGGCGTCTCTGCATCTCGATCCGGCCGATCCTTTTTGCTGGGGAATCCGTTCCTGATCGTGCGAGGTCTGCGCTATCGCGGTGCTCGCGGTCCCAACCGCCCGCGCACGCCATCCCACCATCCTTGCGAGACCGCGGCGATCTTGCGGACCTTGGATTGCTCGTAGAGCAGAATGCGCTTGCACGTGCGCAGGCGGCGCGCGAGGCTCTTCAGGGCCCACGACCCGTACCGGTACCCTCCGTATTCGCGCAGCATCACGGTGTCGTTCCTGGCGATGTAGTAGCGCCGGTCGGGCGAGTGGTTGGTGGTCCACTTGCTCATCCAAAGCACGTCGTGGCGGCTGGGGGTGCCGATGGTGTGCGACATCAGCCGCTCGGTCGTTTTGATCACGCGGTACCCCATGGCGCGCGCCCTGAAGCAGTACTCGCTGTCGACGTAGTCGATGAAAAACTCCTCGCGAAAGGGGCCGATCGCGGCATGAGCGGCCAAGGGAATCAGGGATCCGGAGGTGATCACAGACTCGACGTCCTGCCACGGCGCGCCGCGTTCATGGCCCGGGCGTTCCTCCTCGAATTCCGCACCGATCACGGCCAGACGCTCCGGCTCGGGAAATGCGGCGCGCACCGCGAGCAGCTTCGCAAGCAGGTCGCCGCGAACCACCGTGTCTTGATCGAGCAGCAGCACCCATTGAAAACCCGACGCGCTTGCCCGGGCGATGCCGAGATTGAGGGCGCGCGCGATGCCCCAGTTCGCCGGGTTCAGTATGAGGGTGACCGCCGGATTCGCGGCGATCGTCCGCAACATCTCCCGGGCGTTCGCGTCCGAGGCATTGTCGACGATGATCAGCGCTCCCGCTTGCTCGAGGATGCGATTCACGCGGCCGGGGAGCCCGGCATCCGGGTGATAGGTGACCATCACCGCGCAGACTTGCTTCTCGCTTTCCATTGAACCGCGCCACCTTTGCGCTGCCGATCGCCGCCATGCCAACGCACGCGAGGGATCTGGTGTGCAGTGCGGGACCGCCCGCATAATAGCCGCTCAACGAGGATCTTTCCTATGGACAAATCAACGGCTGCGCCGCGCGTGAGCGGCACGCGACTCTGGTCCCGGCTCATGGCCATGGCCGAGATCGGCGCCACCGAACACGGCGGTTGCAATCGCCAGGCGCTCACCGACGGGGACTTCCAGGGCCGCGCGCTCTTCGCGCGTTGGGCGGCGGCGGCCGGATGCGCGCTGCGCGTCGATGCCATCGGAAATCTGTTCGCGCGCCGCGCGGGACGCGACGATTCGCTGCCTCCCGTCATGACCGGCAGCCATCTCGATACGCAGCCGACGGGCGGCAAGTTCGACGGCGTCTATGGCGTGCTCGCCGGGCTGGAAGTGATCGAGTCGCTGAATGACGCAGCGATCGAGACGCTGCATCCCCTCGAGGTCGTCGTGTGGTGCAACGAGGAGGGATGCCGTTTCCCGGCGGCGATGATGGGCTCTGCCGTATGGGCCGGCCGCATGCCGATTGCCGAGGCCTATGCGCTCAAGGATCGCGACGGGCGCAGCGTCCGCGAAGAGCTCGAGCGCGCGGGCCTCGATTTGACGGCACCAATCGCCCGTCAGCCGGTCAAAGCCGCATTCGAAGTCCACATCGAGCAGGGCCCCGTGCTCGAGCAGCGCGCGAAGCGCATCGGGGTGGTCACGGGCGTGCAGCACATGAGCCGCCACGAGGTCATCGTCGAGGGTCAGGAGGCCCATGCCGGGCCGACGCCCATGGACATGCGCCACGATCCGGTGAGGCTGCTCGCCGATGCCTTGCCGGCCTTCTACGCGGCCGCCGCGAAGCGAGGACCCGATGCCCGCCTCACGGTCGCGGTCATCGAGACGCGCCCGAGCTCACCCAACACCGTGCCCGGGTACTTGCGATTTTTCGTCGACGTGCGTCATCCCGATGGCGCGCAATACCGATCGCTGCGCGAGGAAATCGACGGCGTGGTCGAGGCGGCGCTCGCGCGCCACGGCCTATCGGGCCACATCCGCTGCGTCTGGCAGGCATCCGGAGTCGAGTTCGACCCGCGCTGCGTGGCCGCCGTGCGCGAGGCGGCCGCGACGCTGGGCTGCGATGCCATCGACATGGTGAGCGGGGCAGGGCACGACTCGGTCAACGTGGCCTCGGTGGCGCCGACGTCGATGATATTCGTGCCATGTGCCGGGGGACTCAGCCACAATGAGGCGGAGAGTGCGTCGCAAGCCGACCTTGCCATCGGCGCGAATGTGTTGATGCATGCCATGCTGGCGCTTGCCGGCGAGAAGAAATGAGGGATCAACGAATGTCCATTGAGAGAATCCATCCGGCTCGGCTGACCGTCGCCGCCTCGGGCCTGGCCGCGCTCGTCGTGGTCGCATCCGCCGCCGCCGAATCCGCCCCCGCCGCCCCGGGCAATGTGACCGCGCTTCATTGCGGTCATCTCTTCGACCCTGTCGAAGGCAAAGTGCTCGGCGCCACCACGATCGTGGTGGAAGGCAAGCGCGTGCGCGAGGTGACGAGCGGAACCGTCACGCCGCCGGGTGCCGCCGAGATCGACCTCAACGATCAAACCTGTCTGCCCGGCCTCATCGACAGCCACGTGCATCTGACCATGCAGACCAGCGCGAGCGAGTACATCGACAAATTCCGCTGGAACGTTTCCGATTACGCGGTGCGCTCGACCGTCTATGCGCGGCGCACGCTGCTCGCCGGATTCACCACCGTGCGCAACCTGGCCGATCACACCAATGAGTCGGTGGCCCTGCGCAATGCGATCAATGCCGGCGTGCTGCCGGGTCCGCGCATCTTCACGGCGGGCGTGGCGATCGGCTCGACCGGAGGTCATGCCGATCCGACGGATGGTTTCCGGATGGATCTCGCGGGGGATCCCGGACCCTCCATCGGCATCATCAACAGTCCCGAGGATGCGGTCAAAGCGGTGCGCCAGCATTACAAGGACGGCGACGATCTCATCAAGATCATGCCCTCGGGCGGTGTGCTCGATGAGAGCGCGAGCGGCGACAATGCGCAGCTCACGCTCGAGGAAATCCGCGCCGTCGTGGCGACGGCCCATGACTACGGGTTCACGGTGGCCGCCCACGCGCACGGTGCCGAGGCCATCCGCCGCGCCGTGCTCGGCGGCGTGGACTCGATCGAGCATGGCACCTATATGGACGCCGAGGATATGAAGCTCATGGTCGAGCACGGCACGTGGTACGTGCCGACCATCATCGCCGGCGACTTCGTCGCGCGACAGTCCAAGGTGCCGGGCTACTATCCGCCGCAAGTGGCGGCCAAGGCGGCCGCCATCGGTCCCTTGATTCTAGGCACCGCCGGGCGCGCCTATAAGGCGCACGTCAAGATCGCCTTCGGAACCGATGCAGCCGTCTATCCCCATGGACAGAACGCCCATGAATTCGAGCTGATGGTGCAGGCGGGGATGCCGCCCGTGTTTGCCCTGCAGGCCGCCACCATCAATGCGGCACAGCTCCTCAAGCACGACAAGGACCTCGGGTCGATCGCCAAGGGCAAGATTGCCGACGTGGTGGCCGTCCCGGGCGACCCGATCGCCGACATCAGCCAGATGCTCCACGTCAGCTTCGTGATGAAGGACGGGACGGTCTACAAGCTCAAAGGCGCGCCGATCGAGGCGGGTCCCTGAACCGGCGTCCCCGAAGACGGCGCCCGCCAGGGGGCATCAGGACGCCCGCCGGAGGGCGGCCGCATCAAATTAGCCGGGGTCAGCGGCCGTGGCGGGGCCGTAAATTTACCCAAGCCCCGATACTTAATGCAGTAAGCCGAACACCCCCACGCCCGTCGTTGTCCCCACGAAGACTTTGCCGTCGGCGATCGTCGGCGTGATGAACTTGTTTCCGACCCCAAATTGATCCCGATTGTTGGCCGCCTGGGTGGTGTTATAGAGCTCGCGCTCGAGGTTCGTCGCATCATAAGCGTGCAATACGGCCGGATTGGCATTTTCCGGCGCCCACAGGACCGCATTCGATGTCCCGTTCGCAGAGACGCTCGCCGCGGTTCCCGGGTAGCCAAACACCGTTGAAGTCTGCGATTGAGGCATGGCAGAGAGTTGGGTGTTCGCGACGGAAAAGGCCTTGAGAGTCGAAGTGGCGTCGCCGTAATACACCGTGCCATTGAAATATGCAGGGGTCGAGTACACCCCCGCGGGGAGGACGGCCGTGAGTTGTTGCCAGATGTTGTTCGCGGACGGGCTGAACTTGCCCATCGAGTCGCGGTTTACGACGTAAATGTTGCCGTCTTTACCGGCACCGATCATCAGATGCCGCACCGTATTAGTCGCATCGGTCAGATCGGGCAGCAACATCGCACCGCCGGAGCCAAGGTCCGCATCGGCGGCCGACTCCGCGACTTCATTGGACATCGTGAAGTAATCCGCGACCTGCAACCCGCCGCCGGCGGTCGCGATTTTCAGGAACGAGTTGCCGTAGTCCTGCGCGCTGGGGAAGCCCTGCGCATCCAAGGTGGTCTCGAAGACTCCGTTGGCCGTAAGCAAATAAATGTTGCCAGCCGCATCGGCCGCAGGACCGCCGCCGCTCATCCAGATGGCAGGTCCGCGGCCCGCGCTATTCGGTGCGACATTGAGGACGGCGGTGCGCTCGAGGGTACTTTCGGCATACGCGATGATCCACCCCGTGTAGGGCTGCTCGTCGCAGTGCGAGGTCCACGTCGTGTAAATCGTCCCGTTCAACAGCAACAGCGCCGCCCGCTCCTCGTATTGGCTGGAAGTGAACGTCGTGGTTCCTCCACCGGAGGTCGGGTAGGTGGCTACCACCTCCACCGGTCCGTTGGAAAGTTCGGCCCCGGTAGCGAGATCGAGCGCGTGCAGGCGCTGGTGGTATTTTTCCGAGCTGTCCAACGACATCGCTATGACGTACAGGGTGCCATTTGGGCTTGCGCCTCGATCGATCACCGGTGTCGATGTAATCCCGATCTCTGGGACCACCTGAAAGCAGCCATGCGTATCGCTGGTCCTTTCGCCGCTACCCAGCAGGGAGGTTTTCCACAGAGTCGTGCCGGTATTAACGTCAAAGGCATAAACCGAATCATGTTCGGTGGCCACGAATAGGACGCTGTGCAGAACTCCCGAGATCCCCAATTGCGAGACATACAGGGGTTGCGCGTCCACTTTGCCGTCGACCAGGAGGTTTCGCAGCAAGCCAAAGGCGGAGGCGGTGACATTGGCCGGTGTAAGAGTCGACTCGGTGAGGTTCTGACCGCTGCGATAGAGATCGTTCTTGTAGGTGAGCACATCGGTGCCCCCTTTGACGACGGTGAGCTTTGCGCCGGTGCTGCTCACGCTTCCGGCTGCATTGCTTACGGTGACCGTAAAGCTCTCACCATTGTCCGCCAGGGTGGTCGTTGGCGTCGTATAGCTCGCCAGGGTGGCATTCGCGATCGATGAGGCGTTTTTTTGCCATTGATAGGTCAAGGGAGCGGCCCCCGTGGCGGTAACCGCAAACACGGCACTCTGCCCGACAGCCACGCTTTGAGCCGTGGGCTGGACGCCGATCGTTGGTGCGACAATCGGCGGGGCAGCGGATGAGCCGCCCCCGCATGCGGTCAATTGCATGACAAACAGCAGTGCAGGGACTCGCCTGTCCATACAACGCGATTTTGCACCAACCGGGCTTGGAAAAACGAGAAATGGGCAACACCGGGTGCCCTCGGCGCTGCGAAGCCCGGGAAAGGCGGAAATCCGCATTTGCGGCATGCCGGCGCTTCACCGTTCTCTATAATCGCGGGTGTCGTGCAGGAGCGGCTAGGGCTGATATCGGCAAAAACGGACCATAACGTGAAATTAGGCTTTCAATTCATAGGGAACGCTTGCGGGATCTTCATTGGCAACCAAGGGACCAGGCTCCTGTGCGATCCATGGTTGCTGGATGGGGTGTTTGAGGGAAGCTGGTGCCACTATCCAAAACTTAAAACCACGATAGACGACGTGCTTGATGTCGATGCGCTGTATGTATCACACCTGCACCCCGATCATTTCGACGAACGAACATTTCGATTCGATAAAAACAAGCCCATCATCATTCTCGATCATCCACCGAATTTTCTGACCAAAAAACTGGAGGCGCTCGGCTATCGCAATTTGATCAAACTCAAGGACAAGGAAACTACGCGATTCAATGAGTTTGACATCACCTTGTTTGCGCCATTTGCAAAGCATCCATTTCATGAGACGAAAGTGGGAAATCTCATTGATTCGGCGATGCTTGTTGCATGCGCCGGCGTATCGGCTTTCAACGCCAATGACAACAGACCGACGGTCGAGGCGGCACAGAAGCTGCGAGAGACTTATGGCGAGATCTCTCTTGCCATGCTGAACTACAATGCGGCCGGCCCCTATCCGAGTTGTTTCGATAATTTGAGCGATTCGGAGAAACATGAAGAACATCGGCGAATTCTTTTGCGGAATTTCGAGCATGTTCGGGAGCTGGTGCTGGCTTTGAAGCCGCGCCGTCTGCTGCCCTTCGCCGGCGCCTATGTATTGGGCGGCAAACTGAGGCATAAGAACGCTTATCTTGGCACGACAACTTGGGACGAGTGTGCGGCATGGCTTAAATCCGAGGGGATCGGCGACACGGAGGTAGTCCTGCTCCGCGAAGGCGACCTTCTGGATATCGGCTTGGGGCGGGCGGACAAGGAATATGTTCCGATCGACCGAGCAGAGATGGAACGTTACATTGCGCACGATTTGGCCACGCTTCGCTACCCCTACGAGGATGACCCGGCGCCAATTGGTCCTTTGCTCGTACAGGATGCTCGCAAGGCCGCAGAGCTTATGAAGCAGCGCATGAGTCGCTTTGGCATCAGCTCCGATTTCACCGTTGTGCTTCGTCTGTTCGGCAAATCCTACAAAATATATCCCGAATTTGAGACTGATGCGCCCGAGCGGGCGGACGAGAAGCGGCTGCAATTGCAGGTTGATGAGCGACTTTTAAGGCGCATCTTTGATCGGAAGTCTCAGTGGAATAACGCCGAGATTGGCGCGCATGTCAGCTATGTGCGTACCCCGAATATCTATGAATTCGATTTGCATACCGCTCTGCAGTTCTTTCATTTGTGATGTGCACATCTGTCGCGTTCGCCCTCCCAACACGTCGCGGTGCGGCGGGCTATGAAATATAAGGAATCCACTCACCCGCTCGGGTTCATCGAAGCGTTGCCTAAGCCGACGGCGGCCGAGCTCGCCGACTTCTACCGCGAGAGATACTTCCAGCAAGGAGAGAGTTCTTATTCCGCCACTTACTCCGAAGCGGAACTTGCAAATTTTGAAAATGTGGCGCGGGTCGCCGCTCGAACATGCGAACGAGCCAGTCGGCCGGTGCACACGCTTCTCGATCTTGGTTGCGGAGAGGGCTATTTCTCCCGAGCATTTCGTTCATTCGGATGGTCTGTCACATGTGCTGACTATTCGGATTTCGGCATCAAGCATCATAACGCCGAGCTCCTGCCTAGCCTCATAACGGGCGACGTTCTCGAGACCGTCGGGCGCATGTCCGAAGATCGCAGGGCCTTCGGTCTGATCAATTTGCAAAACGTCCTGGAGCATGTGATGGATCCCGTCTCATTGCTCAAAGGGATGCGGAGGCTGCTCACGCCCGAGTCGATCGTGCGTGTGCGAGTGCCCAATGACTATTCCGATTTTCAGGCTGAACTCATGCGCAACGGATATACGAGCAATACCTGGTTTGCACCCCCAGAGCATCTGTCCTACTTCAACCGCCGAGCGCTGTTGGAAGTGCTGCACGCCTGCGGATATCGGGTGAGGTCGCTGCAGGCGGATTTTCCGATCGAGGTGTTTCTCGCGAATCCACACTCGAATTACTGGAGGGACCGAAGTCTCGGCAAGGGAGCCCACCTGACGCGAGTCTTCGTGGAGAACTTCCTGATCGGTACCGACATGGACGCCTACATTCGGTACGCCGAGGCGGCGGGCGAGCTCGGATTTGGCAGAGAGCTCGTCGCGTATGGCATGCCCATCTGAGCTATCCCGGGAAAGCCGATGTGGCCCAAGGCGTACGGGGATCGCGACCGCTGGACTAAGTGGGGTCCCCACCCTAATCCCGGCCAAAGACGTACCTCGGAGCCCCCAATGGGGGCCGGTAAGCTTGCTGGCGCGGCCAGGCAGGCCTCCGCCCTGACCGTTCGGCGGTGAAACCTCAAACGCGTTTCAAAATCCGTGATGAGCGTACTTAACCTAACGGCGGCGGATCCTTAACCTCGGCCGCATGAAAGCTGCGCTCGATACGACGGCTGATATTGCAGTGCAAGATCAAAGCGTTCCCGTGGATGAGGCGGAGCGCTTGGTCATGTTGCACCGGCTGGGCGTCCTCGATACGCCGCCGTCCGCCGCCTTTGACGGGGTGACCCGCCTTGCTCAGGCGGCGCTCCAAGTGCCGATTTTGTGCGTCTCGCTCGTCGATCAGGACCGGGTGTGGTTCAAGTCGCGCATCGGTCTCGGCGTGCGCGAAACGCCGCGTCGCGGCTCTTTCTGCGACCACGTCGTTCTGGGTCGAGAGCCGCTCATCGTTCGGGATGCCTCGGCCGATGCCCGTTTCGCCAATGATCCGCTGGTGGCGGGACCGCAGCACATCCGCTCCTATCTCGGAATTCCGCTGTTCACGCGGGACCGCCAACCGATGGGGACGCTCTGCGCAATGGACACCGAGGTCCGCGCATTCGGCGAGGTGGAAGAGGTCGTGCTCGGAGAATTTGCGAAAATCGCCGAGGATCTTCTCTGCGCGAAAGAGCTCGCCTCGAAATCCGACGGCGTCCTGCAGTATGCGATGGAGCGGGAGAAACTTTTCCGCGACACGTTCGAGCAGGCGCCGGTGGGAATCGTGCACACATCGCTTCACGGTTTGGTCCTGCGCATCAATCAGCGCGCTTGCACGATCCTCGGCTACATGCCGGGCGAATTGCGCGAGCTGTCGATTCCGAGCATCACCCATCCTGAGGATCTGCCGCGCAATATCCGCGAGTTCAAGCGCACCCTCGGCGGTGAGATCGACAGCTACCGCATCGAACAGCGTCTGCTCGCCAAGGATCAACGCTACGTGTGGGTCGCGCTGTCGGTGACCATCAAGCGGGCGCCGTCTCGCCAGCCCGATTACAACATCGTGGTGATCGAGGACATTTCCGCTCAAAAACAGCGCGAGACGAAGCTGCTCGAGGAGAAAGAGCTCGCCGCGAAACAGTCCGACGCCAAGGCGGGCGAATCGGCCTCCCTTCCGGGCGATGGCACGCAGGCCTTGCAGGAGGCGCGGGCGGCGGTTGCCGAGGCGCAAGCGGCGCTTGCCGAGCGGGAGAACTCGCTCGCCGAAGCCCGCGTGGCGATCCTGGAGCGCGAGAAGTCTCTCGGCGAGTCGCAGGCGGCGCTCGCGGAGCGCGAGAAGGAGCGCGAGAAATCGGTGCGCGAGGCGCAGGCGACGCTCGCCGACCGGGACAAGTCGGTCGCGGACGCGCAAGCGGCGATGCGCGAGGCGCAGGACGCGTTGCGCAACGCGCAATCCGATCTACGCGGCGTCCAGCAAACCTTGCGCGAAACCCAGGAAGCGCTGCGCGAGGCCCAGGATCAGCAGCGCGAGGCGCAGGCCGCCTTGCAGGTGTCGAATGCGCGGCTCGCCCAGGAAAGCGCGACCGATTCGCTCACGGTGCTGCCGAACCGGCGCACCTTTAGTCGCCGCGGCGAGCAGGCGGCGAACGCGCTGCGCCAGTCGCGCAAGGCGTACGGGCTCATATTGCTCGATGTGGATGATTTCAAGCACGTGAACGAAGAGTACGGTCACGACGTCGGCGACGATGTGCTGCGCACCCTCGGCAATATCCTGAGCACGCAGCTGCGCAACTCATCCGATATGGCCGCGCGGCTCGGCGGCGATGAATTCGCGGTGCTGTGCTTCGGCGACATCAACGAGCAGACCTTGCATGATGTGGCGGAGCGGATTCACACCCAGATCGGCAAGGCGCCGCTCGCGACGCCCAAGGGACTCTTGCGCTTCACCAGCAGCTTCGGTCTCGCGCTCAGCATGGACGATCCGGACTGGAAGTCGGTCTATGGCAGGGCCGACGCCGCGCTGCGAGAGGCCAAGCACGCCGGCAAGGACCGCATCTCCTTCGGCCGCTCACCATTGAAGAACATCACCGCGCGGCTCAAGGCTTTGAGCGCGCCGTCCGGCTCTTAGGCCGGTTCACCGGCCGCCGCCGTTCGCCGACGATTGATCGCGCGGTGCAGCTCGAGTGCCGCCGCGCGAATCGCCCCGCTCGAGCCACCGCCGGCGTAGATCAGGCCGCGCGAGGAGCTCAAGAGAAGTCCCTTGCCGGCGGCGTTCAGGCCCGCAGACAACGTCTGCTCGAGATCGCCGCCCTGCGCGCCGATTCCGGGGACGAGAAACGACAGCTCGGGGTGCGCGCGGCGCAGCTCCGCCATCTCCTGCGGCCGGGTGGCACCGACCACGAGCATCAGGTTCTTGTTCTGGTTCCAGTGCGCGGCCGCCCGCTCGGCAACCTTTCGATAGAGGGGCAGGCCGCCCTCGACGACGAGGTCCTGGAGGTCCCTTCCGCCCGGATTCGAGGTGCGGCAGAGGATAATTGCACCGCGCTCAGGGTGCGCGACAAAGGGCAGCACGGAGTCCTCGCCCATGTAGGGATTGACCGTGACGGCATCCGCGCCATAGCGCTCGAACGCCTCGCGCGCATAAGCCTCCGCGGTATTGCCGATATCGCTGCGTTTCGCATCCAGGATCACGAGCGCGGACGGGGCGCGCTCGCGGATGTATCGAATGCTGGCCGCGAGCTCATCCTCTTTGCCAAGCGCGCTGTAGAAGGCAATTTGAGGCTTGTAGGCGGCAGCGAGGTCCGAAGTCGCATCGACGATGCGGCGGTTGAAGGCGAACAGCGGCTCGGGGTCCGCGCGCAAGTCATCGGGCAACCGGGCGAGGTCCGGATCGAGGCCCACGCACACGAGGCTCTCGGTCGCCGCATGCGCACGGTCGAGGCGTTCGGCGAACTTGAGCGGCATGTTCCGATGATAGCGTGCGGCCTAGGAGTATGCTTAAGAGTTATGAGTGCGACATTGTCGAGCAAGTCTCGCGGCGGTCCGCGGTTGGTGCTGCAACCTGCGGGCAGGCCCACCGCGCGGCACACAGGACAGAGCGCGTTGAAGCGGTTCTTTGCCATCGCCGACGCTTGGGAGCTCTCCCCGCTGCAGCAGTGCCGGCTGCTGAAGATTCCCTCCCCTCAGGTGCTCGCGCGCTATCGTCTGGGTCAGGCGCCGCGCCTCTCCGCCGTGCAGCAAGAACGCGCCGCCTTGCTCGCGAACATTCATCGTTCGCTCACCCCCGCGGGCGCCGCCAAGGATCGCGCCTGGGCCTGGGTCCACGGTCCGCAGAAAGCCGCGCCTTTTGAGGGAGATAGCCCACTTTACTTTATGCTCGAGAACGGGCTGCCGGCGATGCGCGAAGTGGCGCGGCTGCTGGTGCGCGAAAGTCGCCCCCGCTGAGCCCGCTTCGCTGCGCTATAATACGCGGCTGCTCCGATGCGAATGTGGCGGAATTGGTAGACGCGCCAGGCTTAGGACCTGGTGGGGAAACCCGTGCGAGTTCGAGTCTCGCCTTTCGCACCAACCCCGTCGGAAATAGTGTTTTAGAGGATCGACATGCAGAGTTCTGTGGAAAGTATCGGCAAGCTGGAGCGCCGGATGCAGGTGCAGGTGCCCGCCGAGCGGGTGAACCAGGAAATCGCCACGCGGCTGAAGGAGCTGAGCAGGACCGCCCGTTTGAAGGGCTTCCGTCCCGGCAAGGCGCCCATCACCGTCATTCGGCAGCAATTTGGCCAGCAGGTGCATCGCGAGGTCATCGGCGAGCTCATGCAGTCCTCGTTCGCCGAGGCAGTCACGCAAAATCAGCTGACTCCGGCGGGCAGTCCGCGCATCGAGCCGCAGTCGATGGCCGAGGGACAGGACCTCACCTATGTCGCCACCTTCGAGGTCCTACCGGAAGTCGCCTTGCAGCCGATCCAGGCGCTCGCCATCGAGCGACTCACCGCCGATGTGACCGACGCCGACGTCGATGCGATGATCGAGCGGCTGCGCAAGCAGCAGACGACCTACGGCCCGGTGACCCGCCCCGCGGCGGACGGCGACAAGGTCACCGTGGATTTCTCGGGCTCGATCGATGGCGTCCCTTTTGCAGGCGGCAAGGGCGAGAATGTCGCGATCACGCTCGGCGAGGGACGCATGCTCGCCCAGCTCGAGCACGGGCTCGTCGGCGCCTCGGCGGGCGAGACCCGCGATATCGGCGTCGATTTCCCGGCCGACTATCGGGCCACCGACCTCGCCGGGAAGCATGCGCAATTCAAGGTCGAGGTGAAGTCGGTCGAAGCGCCTTCATTACCTGAGCTCGACGAGGCGTTCTGTGCCGCATTCGGGGTCACCGAGGGCGGTGTCGCCAAGCTGCGCGAGGATGTGGCCGCCAACATGCGCCGCGAGCTGGATCAGAACCTGCGAACCCGCAACAAAGCAGCCGTGATGGACAAGCTCTATCAGGCGAACCCCATCGACGTGCCGAACGCGCTGCTCGAGACGCAGATCCGCGAGATGCAGATCGAGACGATGCGCCGTATGGGCGCCAAGGACGTCTCACAGGCACCGCCGCGCGAGCCGCTGGTGGAACCGGCACGGCGCCGCGTCGCGCTCGGCCTGCTGATCAACGAGATCCTGCGCCGCGAGAAGATCGTGCTCGATCCGGCGCGGTCGAATGCGCGGCTCGACGAGATGGTCGGCGCTTACGGCGATCCGGCGGCACTGAAGCGCGCCTATCTGCAGAACGCCGAAGCGATGCGGCAGGTGGAGAGTCTCGCGCTCGAGGATCAGGTGGTGGACTTCATCCTAGAGCACGCGCAGGTTCACGAGACCCGAGAGACGTTCAAGCAGTTGATGAATTTCGAAGGCTGAACGGCGAGTCCTTGAGTTACAGACTTGCGACCCCAGAGTTATTATTCACCCGGTAGTTCAAACCGGAAGGCCTCACTCAAATGACAACTCGAGCACTGAATCTGGTACCCATGGTGGTCGAACAGACCGCCCGCGGCGAGCGCGCTTACGATATCTATTCGCGGCTGCTCAAGGAGCGCGTGATATTCGTCGTCGGCCCCGTCGAGGACTACATGGCCAATCTGATCGTCGCGCAGCTCCTCTTTCTCGAATCCGAAAATCCCGAAAAGGACATCGCGCTGTACATCAACTCGCCCGGTGGATCCGTGAGCGCCGGGCTCGCCATTTACGACACCATGCAGTTCATCAAGCCGGACGTGAGCACGATCTGCGTCGGCCTCGCGGCCTCGATGGGGGCCGTGTTGCTTGCGGGCGGGGCGGCCGGCAAGCGCTATTCGCTTCCGAATTCGAAGATCATGATTCACCAGCCGTCGGCGGGCTTTCAGGGGCAGGCCTCCGACATCGACATCCATGCCCGCGAGGTGATGGAGACCAAGGATCGGCTGAACCGAATTTTGGCCAAGCACACCGGTCAAACCATCGAGCGCCTCAAGCAGGACAGCGACCGCGACAATTTCATGAGCGCCGAGCAGGCTCGGGCTTATGGAATAGTGGATTCCATGCTGGAAAAACGCGGCGAACTCCCCACAAAGCAGGCCTAATTGTCGGAAACGGGGCGCAATTCGGCCCAAACGGTCCTGCGCGGCCCCCATCAGGGGGACCCCGGTCACAGCCTGCACGTGGCTTTCTTTGCGGAGAGTCCGTCGGGTGCTATATAGTCGGTGTCGTGGCCGTGTCTTGGGCCTTGTGCGGGACACGGTAAATTTGAGGGCAGCATGAGCGAAGATTCGCGCGGCAAGCATGATGACGGCAAATTGTTGTATTGCTCGTTCTGTGGGAAGAGCCAACACGAAGTTCGGAAATTAATCGCCGGGCCCTCGGTATTCGTCTGCGACGAATGCGTCGAGCTCTGCAACGACATCATCCGCGAGGAGCTCGAGGAGCGCGCCGAACGGACGCGCGACAAGCTTCCCAAGCCCCAAGAGATCAAGAAGGTCCTCGATGAGTACGTGATCGGCCAGGAGCGCGCGAAGCGCGTCCTCTCGGTCGCCGTGTACAACCATTACAAGCGCCTGCAAACCCGCGGATCCGAGGGCGTGCGGTCCCGCGACGAGGTCGAGCTCGCCAAGAGCAACATCCTGCTGATCGGCCCCACGGGCTCCGGCAAGACCCTGCTCGCCGAGACGCTCGCGCGGCTGCTGAATGTGCCGTTCACCATCGCCGATGCCACCACCCTCACCGAGGCGGGCTATGTCGGCGAGGACGTCGAGAACATCATTCAGAAGCTCCTTCAGAAGTGCGACTACGACGTCGAGAAGGCTCAAACCGGGATCGTATACATCGACGAGATCGACAAGATCTCGCGCAAGTCCGACAACCCCTCGATCACGCGGGATGTGTCGGGCGAGGGTGTCCAGCAGGCGCTTCTGAAGCTCATCGAGGGAACGATTGCCTCGGTTCCTCCGCAGGGCGGCCGCAAGCACCCGCAGCAGGAATTCCTGCAGGTCGACACGACCAACATTCTGTTCATCTGCGGCGGCGCGTTCGCGGGTCTCGAAAAGATCATCATGAACCGCACTCATAAGAGCGGCATCGGCTTCGTCGCCGAGGTTCGCGAGCAGAATGCCCGGCCGCACGGCAACGATGTGTTTCACGACACCGAGCCCGAGGATCTGATCAAATACGGTCTGATTCCCGAGTTCGTCGGCCGTCTGCCGGTGGTGGCGACGCTCGAGGAGCTCGATGAGGATGCGCTCATCTCGATCCTGCTGCAGCCGAAGAATGCGCTGACCAAGCAATACCGAAAGTTGTTCGACATGGAAGGGGTGGAACTGGATTTCCGCGAGGATGCGCTACGATCGGTGGCCCGCAAGGCGATGCAGCGCAAGACCGGTGCGCGGGGTCTGCGCACGATCCTCGAGAACGTCTTGCTCGACACCATGTACGACCTGCCTTCGCTGCGCAACGTGCAGAAGGTCGTGGTCGATGAGCAGGTGATCGAGGGCCAGAACAAACCTTACATAGTCCATCGAACCGAGGAGACTCGGTTGGTGGCTCCGGTGGAAGAACAGCGGCGCCCCACGGGCTCGGATCATCTTTGAGCGGACCAGGAGGATCCCGCACAAGAAAGTTCCGGCTTGAAACACATGGCGGCGGCCGCATGTACTTCCTGTTCCTGTACATGCCACATGAGAGAAGGCCCGCCACGTGAGCGATGAACCCGTAATCGATACCCCGATCCCTGCACCCGTCCATGCCGGCATGCCCGTGCTGCCCCTGCGCGACGTGGTTGTCTATCCGCACATGGTGATTCCGCTGTTCGTCGGCCGGGAAAAATCCATTGTCGCGCTGGATCTCGCCATGAAGGCCGACAAGCGCATCCTGCTGGTCGCCCAGAAACAGGCGGACGTCGACGATCCGAAGGGCGACGATCTGTACCGCGTCGGCACCGTCGCGACGATCCTGCAGCTCCTGAAGCTCCCCGACGGCACAGTCAAGGTCCTGGTCGAGGGCGTCGACCGCGCCAGCATCGAGAAGCTCTCGGAAGGGGAGTTCTTCTCCGCCGAAGTGACCTCCATGCCGGACGTCGAGCGCTACGAGGAGCGCGAGATGGACGTGCTCACGCGCTCGATGATCACGCAGTTCGAGCAGTACGTGAAGCTCAACAAGAAGGTCCCTCCGGAGATTCTCACCTCCCTCGCGGGCATCGAGCAGGCCGGCCGGTTGGCGGATACGGTGGCGGCGCACATGTCGTTGAAGCTCTCCGAGAAGCAGAAGGTTCTCGAGATTCCGGACGTGCGCAAGCGCCTCGAGCACATGCTCGCCGTCATCGAGGGCGAGATGGACGTCCTTCAGATCGAGAAGCGCATTCGCGGCCGCGTCAAGCAGCAGATGGAGAAGAGCCAGCGCGAGTACTACCTCAACGAGCAGATGAAGGCCATTCAGAAAGAGCTCGGGGAGCTCGACGAGGCGCCGAACGAGATCGGCGAGCTCGAGAAGCGCATCAAGGCGGCGGGGATGCCGAAGGAGGCGCGCGAGAAGGCCAATTCGGAGCTCGCCAAGCTCAAGCTGATGTCGCCGATGTCGGCCGAGGCGACCGTCGTGCGCAACTTCATCGATTGGCTGGTGAAGGCCCCGTGGAAGAAGCGCAGCAAGGTCCACCTCGACATCGCCGCCGCGGAAAAAGTGCTCGAGGCCGACCATTTCGGTCTGGAGAAGGTGAAGGAGCGCATCGTCGAGTATCTCGCCGTGCAGCAGCGCGTGAAGAATCTGCGTGGCCCGATCCTGTGCCTGGTGGGCCCGCCGGGCGTCGGCAAGACCTCGCTCGGACAGAGCGTCGCGCGCTCGACCAATCGCAAGTTCGTCCGGATGTCGTTGGGCGGCGTGCGCGACGAGGCCGAGATCCGCGGCCACCGGCGCACCTACATCGGCTCGATGCCGGGCAAGATCATCCAGAATCTCGCCAAATGCGGCGTGAGAAATCCGCTTTTCCTGCTCGACGAGGTGGACAAGATGTCCACGGATTTCCGCGGGGATCCTTCCTCGGCGCTGCTCGAGGTGCTCGATCCGGAGCAGAACAGCTCGTTCAACGATCATTATCTCGAGGTGGACTTCGATTTGTCCGAGGTCATGTTCGTCTGCACGGCGAACAGCCTGAACATTCCCGCGCCGCTCCTCGATCGCATGGAGGTCATCCGCATTCCGGGATACACCGAGGATGAGAAGAGCAACATCGCCCGGCGCTACCTGCTGCCGAAGCAGGTCAAGCAGAATGGTCTGAAGCCCGACGAGCTGGAGGTCGCCGACACGGCGATCCAGGACATGATCCGCTTCTACACGCGCGAGGCGGGCGTGCGCAACCTCGAGCGCGAGATCTCGAAGATCGGCCGCAAAGCGGTGAAACAGCTCCTGCTGCATCCGGCCGAGAAGACGGTGACCATCACCTCGAAGAACCTGGATACCTATCTCGGCGTGCGGCGTTTCCGCTACGGCAAGGCGGAGGAGAGCAATCGCATCGGTCAAGTGACCGGTCTCGCCTGGACCGAAGTGGGCGGCGAGCTCCTGACCATCGAGGCGGCGGTCGTCGCAGGCAAGGGCAAGCTCACGCACACCGGCCAGCTCGGCGAAGTGATGCAGGAGTCCATTCAGGCCGCCATGACCGTGGTGCGCAGCCGCTCCGCGGTGCTCGGGCTCGAGACCGATTTCTATCAAAAGGCGGATGTGCACATTCACGTGCCCGAGGGTGCGACGCCGAAGGACGGTCCGAGCGCGGGTATCGGCATGTGCACGGCGCTCATTTCGGCGCTCACCAAGATTCCGGTGCGCTCCGACGTTGCGATGACGGGCGAAATCACCTTGCGCGGCGAAGTGCTGCCGATCGGCGGTCTCAAGGAGAAGCTGCTCGCGGCGCATCGCGGCGGCATCACCACGGTGCTGATCCCGGACGACAACACCAAGGATCTGGCGGAGATCGCGGATAACATCAAGGAGAAGCTGGACATCCGGCCCGTGAAGTGGATCGACGAGGTGCTGCAGGTGGCGCTCACCCACATGCCGGCACCCGCGGCGCCACCGCCCGAGACGAAGTCGGCGGAGCCTCTGGCGGCGGAGAAGCGACGCCGCAAGAGCCCCCGCGCCAAGGGCGAAGTGCACGCGCACTGAGGACTGCGCGGGGCGTGCCCAGGCGGTACTAGCCAATCGGCATCGCCTCGCGTAGACTTCGGCGCCTCTTCCAGGGGGGTGCTTAGCTCAGCTGGTAGAGCATCGCCTTTACACGGCGAGGGTCGGGGGTTCGATCCCCTCAGCACCCACCAGCATGCGGAGTGGTAGTTCAGCTGGTTAGAATACCGGCCTGTCACGCCGGGGGTCGCGGGTTCGAGTCCCGTCCACTCCGCCATTTCCCCAGGAAGAGTCGAAGGCAGCGCGGTCACCCGCGCTCCATGGGTAGAAGAGCATGCTGCAGACGATACATGACAAGCTCAAGGGATGGCTGGCCGGCGTGGTCCTCGGCGCGATCGGCCTCGTCTTCATCTTTTGGGGCATCAACTGGACCATGAGCGCTCCCAACTACGCCGCCAAGGTGAACGGCGTGGAGATCCCGAGCAACGACGTCCGCCAGGCCTATCAGCAACAACTCGCTCAGTACGAGCGTCAGAGCAATGGTCAGCTGACCGACGCCGAGCGCGCCGACTTGAAGCGCCACGTGCTCGATGAATACGTGAATTCCGAGGCGCTCGTCACCCGCGCCGACGATCTCGGGTACCGCGTCACCGATCAGCAGCTGCTGACGGATATGTCGCAGATTCCGCAGCTCCAGGTGGACGGCAAGTGGGATCTCGCGCACGCGCTCGCAATGCTCCAGGCGCAGGGTCGGCCGATCGCGCAGATCGAGGACATGATCCGTCACGATGCGAAGCTGCGGCAGCTCGACGGCGCGATCAGTGCCTCGAGCTTCGTTACGCCCACCGAGCTCAAGAGGCTGCGCGCGCTCACCCGCCAGCAGCGCGAGCTCGCCTGGCTCACCATTCCGGCCGCGAAGCTCGCCGCCGATGCGACGCCCGACGAGGCGGCGATCAAAACCTACTACGATGCCCACAAATCGCAATACATGACGCCGGAGACGGTGAACCTGCGCTACGTGGAGCTGAGCCTCGCCGACCTCGGCAAGAAAGTGCAGGTCGATGACGCCCAGCTCAAGGCGTACTACGAAGAGCAGAAGGCGAAGACCCCCGAGCATTACACCCAGCCCGAACAACGGCGCGTGCGGCACATCCTGTTCCAGGTCTCCGATCCGAAGGACGACGCGGCGGTGAAGGCCAAGGCCGAAGCGGCCCTGAAGCGCGCCCAGAGCGGCGAGGACTTTGCGAAGCTCGCGCAGGAGCTTTCGCAGGATCCGGGATCGGCGAAGAACGGCGGCGATCTCGGCTGGTCGGAGCGCTCACGCTATGTCGGCCCGTTCGCCGATGCGGCCTTCGGCATGAAGGAAGGCGAGATCAAGGGTCCCGTCAAGACACAGTTCGGCTATCACATCCTGAAGCTCGAGGGCATTCAGCCCGCGGCGGTGAAGACGTTCGAGCAAAGCAAGAGCGACCTCGAGGCGGACTACCGGCGCAACGAGGCCGAGAAGGCCTTCAACGATGCCCAGGACAGCCTAGCGGATGCGGCCCTGCAGAATGGCACGGACATCGACGTCGTGGCTCGCAAGGCCGGCCTCGAGGTGCACGATATTCCGGGCTTCAGCCGCGCGGGCGGCGGCGATCTCGGCAACTCGCCTGCCGTAGTCGAGGCGGCCTTCAGCCCGGAGGTGCTCGACGGGCACTTGAGCCCCATGGTCGAAGTCGAGAAAGGCCGCGGCGTCGTGCTGCGTGCGACCGATCACCAGCTGCCGAAGCAGCGGCCGCTCGATGAGGTGCGGACCGAGGTCGTCGCGGCGTGGAAGAAGGAGCGCGGCATGGAACTGGCGCGCGAAGCGGCGCAAGCCGCCGTGAAGAAGCTGAACGGCGGCGAATCCTGGGACAGCGTTGCGAAATCCTTGGGACTCGTACCCGAGGCGGCAAAGTTCGTCGCACGCAACGATCAGACCGTGCCGCCGGAAATCCGGCAGGACGCCTTCGATGAGCCCAAGCCCGACGGCCGACCGCTCTACTCGAGCGTGCCGCTCGCCGACGGCAATGCGGCGGTGATCGCCTTGAGCGCCGTGCGCGAGGAGCCGGGCACCGATACGAAGATTCAGGACGCGATGCTGAAGCGGCAGCTCGCGCAGCAGGCCGCCTCCTCCGAGTCTCAAAGCTACGCCGCCGGCGTACGTGCGGATGCGAAGGTGTCCGTGAATTTGCAGGCGCTCGATTAGTTGACCGCACTGCTGCAGCAGTTATCCGACTGGTACCTTTCCGCCCTGAGTGAGGGCGGGTACTGGCTCATCGCGGGCCTGATGGCGCTCGAGAGCACGCTCATACCGATCCCGAGCGAAACCATCGTGCCGCCGGCCGCGTATCTCGCGCGAACCCACGGCGAGCTCTCGCTCGTCGGGATCGTGCTCGCGGCCACGGTGGGCTCTTGGGTGGGGGCGAGCGTCATGTATTGGGCGTCGCGCTGGCTCGGTCGTCCTTTCGTCATGCGGTTCGGCCCCTATGTCGGTCTCGCCGCATCCAAGATCGAGCTCGCGGAGCGCTGGTCGGCGCGTTACGGTTGGGCGGGGGTCTTTTTCTCGCGTCTGCTGCCGGTGATTCGGCATCTGATCGGGATACCGGGCGGCATTCTGCGGTTGGATTTTCGGTGGTACAGCCTGGCGACCTTGCTGGGGTCGCTCGTGTGGTGCTCGGTGCTCGCGTGGCTTGGCTCGACGCTCGGCGCCCATCCCGAGGTGCTCAACGGATCGCTGCACCGCTTCCTGCTGCTCGTGCTCCTCGTCATGGCGGTCCTCGGCGCGCTCTATTATTTCTTCGTGCAGCGGCCCGCTTCGCGCGAGGCGTCGCCGGAAGGCTCACGCGAGTAGTTTCCGTTCGGAGAGCCCGCGCAGCCTCAAGGCGCGGAGCCTGTCGCGGGGATTTGGTCGAACCAAAATTGCTCCCCGCCGGGAGGATGGACGGCGCCGGTATCGTCCAAGGGACTCAATCCTGAAGCGGCCGACTGCCCCTATCGGTCGACGCTCTTCACGCCTCGACGGGTAGCAGTTTCGCCTCCAGCTATATATCCGCCCGCGGCGCCGGGGGTGTCAATGGATCAATTGCGTGGCAGCGTGCAGAAAGATCCCGCCGGGGCCGGGGTCCGACCGCGGCTCGCCGCCTAGCTCGGCCGCGCCGCCGGTGCCGGGGGAACGGTGCCGATGGGGAGTTTCGCGAATATCGCCGCCGTGGCGGCATTGATCTTGGCTGCGGCATTCGGCCCGGTGAGGTCCGAGATGGTTTGGCTCACGGCGCCGTGCCAGATGGCCTTGTGCGCGTGCGCATCGAACACATCGACCACGATGCGGGTCTCGTTCTCGACCCACGGGCCGTCATAGCCCCAACCGCCCCAGCCCGGGCGCCCCCAACCCGGACCCCATCCATATCCCCAGCCGGCGCCCCAGCCGCCGTAGTAGTCGTTGAAGACCTGCCGGGTACCCAGCGCGTAGCCGACGACGCAATCCGCGGACGCCGCGTCGGCCGCCTTGGTGACGCCCCTCGCGGCCATGTTCGACTCGATCGCGGCGCGCAGGCGGTCGCCATTCAACGGATTGCTGAACGCCGCGTCCGGGCCGCCCGCATTGCGCTCCGTGGCAAAGGTGTAGCTGTGGCAGTTCGATACGGAGAAGTTGGGATTGACGTCCGTGGTGACCTTGAGCGTGGTGCAGGCACCGAGTGCGGCGGAGAGAGTGGCCACCGCGAGGGCGACACCGAACTTCGTATAATTTGACATAACCTTACCTCGCATCCGCACGCCGCACCCTGAGCGGGTGACTCATGCAGCGAACAACGCGGCATCGCCGCGCGCGTTGACCGCTCATTCCGCCGCGACCTCCGGAAAGTTCATGGCCACGGAGTTGAATCCGCCGTCCACGTAGGTTACCTCACCGGTAATTCCCGCCGCGAGATCGGAGCACAGGAACGCGGCGGTGTTGCCCACGTCCTCGATCGTGACGTTGCGCTTGATGGGCGAGACGGCCGCCACGTGCGCGAGCATCTTGCGCAGCCCCGGTATTCCGGCGGCGCTCAAGGTCTTGATCGGTCCGGCGGACACGGCATTCACGCGGATACCGCGAGGTCCCAAATCGGCCGCCAGAAAGCGCACGTTGGCCTCGAGGCTGGCCTTCGCGAGCCCCATCACGTTGTAGCCGGGAAGAGAGCGCATGGCGCCCAGGTAGCTCAAGGTGACGATCGCCCCCGCGCGCCCCTGCATGAAGGGAAGCGAGGCGCGCGCGAGCGCCGTGAGGCTGTAGCTCGAGACATCGTGCGCCACGCGGAAGCCCTCGCGCGTGGTGGCATCGATGAAGAGTCCGGTGAGCGCGTCGCGCGGCGCGAACGCCACGGCGTGCACGAGAATGTCGAAGCCGTCCCACCGCGATTTCAAGTGCGCGAATCCACGGGCGATTTCCTCATCGCTCGCCACATCCATCGGAAAGGTGATGTCGGATTGCAGTGAGCGGGCCAGGGGCACGACGCGATCCGCCATGCGCTCGATGTACGAGAACGCGAGTTCCGCACCCTCGCGATGCATGGCCTGCGCTATTCCCCAGGCGATCGAGCGATCCGTCGCAAGCCCCACGATCAGCGCGCGCTTGCCGTTTAGAAAACCCATAGTTTTTTCTTCCCCTAAATTTCGCCCAGCCTACCCTTGCTGCCGGCCGGCGTCGACGTACATGACGAGCCGTTGGCCGGCTCTGATCTGGTGATTCTTGTTGATGCCGTTCCAGCTCTTGAGCTGTGCGACCGACACTTGGAACTGGTGCGAGATGCTGTACACGGTGTCGCCGCGGCGCACGGTGTAGAGCGTGCGGTGCCCGCTCTGAAGACCTTCGTCGCGGTAGCGGCGCGCGCTCGCTTTGATGATGAGGCGTTGGCCCTTGGTCAAGGAGCCGTCCAAGGACAGGTTGTTCAACCGCGCGAGCGTGCTCACGGGCACGCCGTGGCGCCGGGCAATGCTGTTCAACGTCTCGCCGGCGCGCACGCGGTAGACGATCTGCCGCTGCTTGCGGCCCATGTCGGTTTCCGGCCGGTCGACGCGCGCGGCCGCGAGCAGCACCTTCTCCGGGAGCTGCACGCTCACCGAGGGGATCTTCAGCGTCTCGCCCGCCACCACCCGGCCGCCCGGCAAATCGTTGATCTTCGCGAGCACCGCCGAGGAGGTGTCGTACTGCTTGGCGATTGCGGCGAGGGTCTCGTGCGCGCCGACCGTATGCGTCTCGTAGCGCATCCGGTCCTCCGGCGCGAGCGTCTTCAGGGCCGCCTCGAAGGCATCCGCGTTGTCGATCGGCACCAGCATGCGATGCGGACCTTCCGGATCGGTCGCCCAGCGGTTGAAACCGGGGTTGAGCGCCACGAGCTCATCGTAGCTCGTGCCCGCGAGCCGCGCCGCGATGGTGAGCTGCAGCTGCGAGTCGGTTTCGATGACCGCGAAGTACGGCTCGTTCGGTATCGGCGCGAAGTCGAGGCCGTAGCGCTCGGGCTCGGCCATCAGCCGCTTCAGCGCCAAAAGCTTCGGCACGTAGGCTCGCGTCTCCGCGGGCAAATTCAGGTGCCAGAAGTCGCTCGGCAGGCCGTGTGCACGGTTGTAGTCGATCGAGCGCTGCACCGAGGCCTCGCCCACATTGTAGGCCGCGATCGCGAGCAGCCAGTCGCCGTCGAATTGGTCGTGCAGCGCCTGCAGGTAGTCGAGCGCGGCGCGCGTCGACTCGACCACGTCGCGCCGTCCGTCGTACCACCAATCCTGCTTGAGGCCGAACCGAACGCCCGTGCCGGGAATGAATTGCCACAATCCCGCCGCGCGGCTGACCGAATAAGCGAACGGCTCATAGGCACTTTCGACGACCGGCAGCAGCGCGAACTCGAGCGGCATGCCGCGCGCCTCCACCTCGGTGACGACGTGATAGAGATAGCGCTGGCCGCGCTGAAAGCATCGCTCGAGATACTCCGGGTTGTGCTCGAACCAGGCGAGTTGCTGATCGATGGCCGGCTCCTGAACCTCATCGAAGGCAAAGCCGGCGCGCATCCGGTCGAACAGATCGTCGTAGTCCTCGCCCTCGTGATGCTGCCATTCGCGTGGCATGGCAAGCGAGGGGGGAGCCTCGCCCTGGCCGGCATCGCTCGGGGGCGCCATAACGACGGTCGCCGGCGGGGCCACGATGCGCTCGTGAGCCACGGGTTTGTGGGCGCAGGCGCAAAGCCAGAGCACGGCGGCCGCGCACAGAAGGCGTAGCCCGACACGCGACATCAACGGAACCCGTCCTTCCAGGCGCGCAACGTCGCGAACACATCCTGGGGCCGCTCGAGCCGGTGGCCTGCATGCGCGGCGGCCGCGTCGTGGACCGCCGGAATTTCGCATCGCAAAAACGGGTTCACTTTGCGCTCGAGGGCGATGCTCGAGGGAAGGCTCGGCTCACCGGCGGCGCGCAGGGCCGATACCTTGCCGCGATATTCTAGCGCCGCAGCATTGGCCGGCTCGACGGTGAGGGCGAAGCGCAGATTGGCCGCCGTGTATTCATGGCCGCAGTACATGAGCGTCTCCGGCGCAAGGTCCCGGAGCCGGCTCAAGGAGGCCAGCATTTGTGGAGGTGTGCCTTCGAACATCCGACCGCAGCCCGCGCTGAACAGCGTGTCTCCGCAGAAAAGTGAGCCGTGCCCCGAGAACGCAATGTGGCTTAAGGTATGTCCGGGCACTTGCAAAATATCGAACCCAAGTCCCAAGTCTGAAAACTCGCAACGCGCCCCCTCGCCGACGGTCTCGATGGGCACGGGAATGCGGGCATCGACCGGTCCGATCACCCGGATGGGGCGCACTCGCGCCGCCGAACGGAGGAGCTCGGCCACACCGCCGATATGATCGGGGTGATGGTGAGTCAGCAAAATGGCGGCTAAGCTTGAGCCGCTGCGCTCGAGCTCGGCGATCACCGGAGCGGCCTCGCCCGGATCGACCGCCACGAGGCACTTCGGATCGCGCGGCGCCTCGATGAGCCAGATGTAGTTGTCGGCGAACGCGCCGACCGCGCGCACGCCAAGAGGGATGGTTCCGGTCGACATTTTGGGGCGTATTTAACCTGTAAGATATGAGCTTAGCTAGTATTTCCGCAAAGGACCGGCCTTGAAAGCGACGCCCGACAGCACGGCGGTGAATTGGTTCGACAGCCCCATCGGCGGACGGGTGTTGCGCGAGGAGAGCAGCCTTGCGCGCCACGCCCTGGAGGATGTGTTCGGTTTCGAGCTCCTGCAGGTCGGCGCCTGGGGGCCGGCGCGCCACTTGCTGAGTGGTGCGCGTACGCAGCACACGACGCTGCTGTCGCCTGATCCGGGTGCCGGGGTGACGCTCTGTGCGCCGCTCACTTCGCTCCCGTTCGCGTCCGACTCGATCGATGCGATTCTGCTGCCGCACACGCTCGAGCTGGTCCAGGATCCCTATGCGGTGCTGCGCGAAGCAGGCCGCGTGCTGTGCGCGGAAGGGTGCCTGCTGATCTGCGGCTTCAACCCGTGGAGCGGCTGGGGCGGCCGGCGGTTGTTCGGCCAGCTGCTGCGGCGCCCGGCTTTCCCGCCCCAAACCCGCCGTCTGCTCGCCGAGCGACGGCTGCGCGACTGGATGGCGCTCTTGGATTTCGAAGTGGCCGACGTCTACGGCTATCTCGGCCCCCTGCCGGTCGCCGGCCGCGTGCGCTTGAAGAGCGAGGGCATGCCGCTCGACCCCGCTTACCGGCGCCGATCGACGCTCACCGCCGGCGGCTACTTGCTCAAGGCACGCAAGCGCGTGCAGACCCTCACCCTGGTGCTTCCGAAGCGCAGGGTGCGCCAGCGCGTGCTCGTGCCCGTATCGGAGCCGACCAGTAAAGTCGGCCCATGACGGAGGTCGAGATCTTCACGGACGGGGCGTGCCGTGGCAATCCGGGTCCGGGGGGATGGGCGGCGTTGCTCGTGGCCGGCAATCAGCGCCGGGAGCTCTCCGGGGGCGAGCCGGCGACGACCAATAACCGCATGGAGCTCATGGCCGCGATCAGCGGCTTGGGCGCGCTCAAGCGCCGCTGCGCGGTCCGCCTATATACCGATTCGAAGTACGTGCTGCAGGGCGCGACGCAATGGCTGCCCCAATGGAAGGCGCGCGGCTGGCGCACCGCCGCGCGCCAATCGGTGAAGAACCAGGATTTATGGGAGAGGCTCGAGGCCGCCGCAGCGGCGCAGGATATCGAGTGGCACTGGGTGCGGGGGCATTCCGGCCATGAGGGTAACGAGTACGTGGATCAGCTCGCAAATCTCGCCATCGATCGGATGCTGGCGGAGCGAATGAAGGGAGACGCCTAGTTCCGATGCGCCAAGTCGTTCTCGATACGGAGACCACCGGTCTCGAAGTGGAGCAGGATCATCGCGTCATCGAGATCGGCTGCGTGGAGGTGTTGAACCGGCGGCTCACCGGCCGCTCGTTCCACCGCTATCTCAATCCGGAGCGCGACATCGACGAGGGCGCGCTCGAGGTGCACGGTCTGAGCCGCGAGAAGCTCGCGAAGGAGCCGAGGTTCGCGGACATCTGCGCGGAATTCCTCGATTTCGTGCGCGATGCGGAGCTCATCATCCACAACGCCGCCTTCGACGTGGCCTTCCTCGATGCGGAGCTCGCGCGCATCCCCGACGCCGCCTCGAGTCTCGGCGCGCTGTGCCGGGTGCTCGATACGCTGGCGCTCGCCCGGCAGATCCATCCTGGCCAGCGCAACAGTCTCGATGCCTTGTGCCGGCGCTATTCGGTCGACAATTCGCATCGCGACTATCACGGCGCGCTCCTCGATGCGCGGCTGCTCGCCGAGGTCTATCTCGCCATGACCGGCGGCCAGGCGACGCTCGTGCTCGCGGCCGAATCCGATCCGGTTCGCACGCGAGCCCGTACCGAGGCGAGCCGCGGGCTCGAGGGTTTGCGCATCGTGGTCGTGCGGGCGAGCGAGGAGGAGACGTCGGCGCACGAGCATGTGCTTGCCTTGCTCGACAAGGCATCGGCAGGCAAGACGGTCTGGCGGACCTTGTGAAGGTCCTCCTCACCGGGGCCGCGGGCTTCATCGGATTTCACACCGCGCGGGCGCTCCTTGCGCGCGGCGATGAAGTGATCGGGGTCGACAACCTGAACGCCTACTATGATCCGAAGCTCAAGTCCGCGCGTCTCTCCCTGCTCGAGCCGGCGGCGGGATTCGAGTTCGCGAAGCTCGATGTGGCCGACCGCGATGCCATGCAGAGTATTTTCGAGCGGCACCGCTTCGAGGCGGTCGTGCATCTCGCCGCGCAAGCGGGCGTGCGCCATTCGATCGAGAACCCGCATATCTACGTACAGAGCAACGTCACCGGCTTCCTGCACGTGCTCGAGGGCTGTCGCAGCCAAAAAACCGGTCATCTCGTATATGCCTCCACGAGCTCGGTGTACGGCGCGAACACCGAGCTGCCGTTCTCGGAAAAGCAGAACGTCGACCATCCGCTGACGCTGTATGCGGCGACCAAGAAAGCCAACGAGCTCATGGCGCACAGCTACTCGTCCCTGTACGGACTTCCGACGACGGGACTGCGGTTCTTCACCGTGTACGGCCCCTGGGGGCGCCCGGACATGGCGCTATTTCTTTTTACGCGGCGCATTCTCGCGGGCGAGCCCATCGAGGTCTTCAACGAAGGCCATCATCAACGCGATTTCACTTATATCGACGATATCGTGGCCGGCGTCATCGCCGCGGTGGACCGCCCGCCGGCGCCCGACGCCGCCTTCGACACGAGCCGCCCGGATCCGAGCACGAGCTATGCGCCCTACAGGATCTACAACATCGGCAATCAGCGACCGGTGACGCTGTTGCGCTACATCGAGTTGCTCGAGCGCTGCCTCGGCCGCAAGGCGCACAAGAATCTGGTCGCCATGCAGCCCGGCGATGTGCTGGATACCTGCGCGGACATCAGCGCACTTGCGCGCAACATGGGATATCGGCCGAGCACGAGCCTGGAGCGCGGCGTCGAGCGCTTCGTCGAATGGTACCTTTCCTACTATCAGACGCAGTGACTGCGCGGCCGCCGCGGCGAGCCGGGCCGCCCGCCGGCCGTGGTGAATCTTTAACTAAAACCCCGCCGCAAATGGCCTATAATTTCGCGCAATGAACGGTCAGGCGCGGCATTTTGTCAAAGTTACCACGTAAGGGAATCATCCTCGCGGGAGGCGCCGGCACCCGTCTGCATCCCATCACGCTCTCGCAGAGCAAGCAGCTGCTGCCGGTGTACGACAAGCCGATGATCTATTACCCGCTTGCCACGCTCATGCTGGCGGGCATCCGGGAATTCTTGATCATCACCACGCCCCGCGACCAGGCTGCGTTTCGCGAGCTTCTCGGCCAGGGCGATCAGTGGGGCGTGCGGTTCGAGTACGCCGTCCAGGCGCAGCCGAACGGCATCGCACAGGCTTTGATCATCGCCGAGAAGTTCCTGTCGGGCGCGCCTTCGGCGCTCATTCTCGGCGACAACATTTTCTACGGCGCGAATCTATCCGAGCTGCTGCGTTCGGCCGCCGCGCGCACGGACGGCGCGACGGTATTCGGCTACTACGTGCAGGACCCCGAGCGCTACGGTGTGGTCGAGTTCGATGCACAGGGGAAGGTCACGGATCTTCTCGAGAAGCCCGAGAAGCCGCCGTCCAACTACGCGGTCACAGGCATCTACTTCTACGACACGCGGGCGAGCGAATTCGCCAAATCGTTGGCGCCGTCCCCGCGCGGCGAGCTCGAGATCACCGATCTCAACCGGGTCTATCTCCGGAAGGGCACCCTGCACGTCGAACGGCTCGGCCGGGGAACCGCGTGGCTCGACACCGGCACTCACAACTCGCTTCTCGATGCCGGCGTTTTCGTGCGCATCATCGAGGAGCGTCAAGGGCTCAAGGTGGCGTGCGTCGAGGAGATCGCCTGGCGGCTCGGTTTCATCGATGCCGATCAACTCCTCGCGATTGCGAAGCCCCTCGCCAAGAGCGGCTATGGGGAATATCTGGTCCGCATCGTGAACGAGCGCGGACAGCCATGATTGGGATCGCTCGATGAAGTTCGTCGGGACGCCGATCAACGGCGTGTTCGTGGTCGAGCCGCAGGTGTTCGGCGACGTCCGCGGGTTCTTCATGGAGACCTGGCAGGAGCAGAAATTCGCCGACGCGGGCATCGATGCCGATGTTCGTGCAGGACAATCATTCGCGATCGAAGCAATGGACGCTGCGCGGACTGCACCTGCAAGTCGCGCACACGCAAGGCAAGCTGGTGCGCGTCTGCAGCGGCAGCGTGTTCGACGTGGTCGTCGACCTGCGCCGCAGCTCGTCCACGTTCGGCGGCGTGGTGGGGCGTCGATTTGTCCGCCGACAATCACCGCATGCTCTGGGTTCCGCCCGGCCTCGCCCACGGCATCCTCGTGACCTCGGCGAGCGCGGACTTTCTTTATAAATGCACGGACTTCTACAGCCCGGCCGACGAACGCACGCTCGCATGGAACGATCCTTCCCTCAAAATCGCCTGGCCGCTGCCTGCGGGCCGGCTGCCGGAGCTATCGGCCAAGGATGCGGAAGGCTCGAGTCTCGAAGAAATCGAGAAATTCGAATGAGAGTGCTGCTCCTCGGCGCAGGCGGCCAGGTCGGTCGTGCGGTTGCGCGGTGGATGAGTGGGTCGGCACGAGGTCGATCGAAAGGACCCATCAAGAGCTGGATATCGCCGATGCGGAGGCGGTGGGCTGCCGCTCGCCGAGTGCGGCGCCGATTGGATCGTCAATGCGGCGGCTTACACCGCCGTCGATCTCGCCGAGGACCAGGCCGGGACGAGGCATAGGCGGTGAACGATCGGCGGTCGGAGTGCTCGCAGAGGTCGCTGCGCGGTACAGGGCGCGACTACGTGCACATCTCGACGGATTTCGTGTTCGACGGTGCGGCGAACCGTGCCTACACCCCAGGGATGCACCGCGTCCTTTGAGCGTGTACGGGAGAGCAAGCTCGCAGGCGAGCGGAGCGCGCTCGAATCCGCCTGCGAGGCCGTCGTCTCCGTACGGCTTGGGTATATGCCTCCGCGGGGCGAAATTTCGTGCTCACCATGCTGCGGCTGATGCGCGAGCGGGAACAAGTGCGCGTGGTCGGCGATCAAATTGGGACCCCGAGATGGGCCACGAGCCTCGCCTATGCGCTGCGCGACCTGATCGAGTCCGAGGCCGGCCAAAGGAATTTATCACTGGACGGATCTCGGAGTGGCGAGCTGGTACGATTTTGCGGTCGCCATACAGGACGAGGCGCTCGAGCGCGGGCTGTTGAGCCGTACGGCGGCCATCGTGCCGATCGGCACCAAGGATTATCCGACCCGCGCCCGGCGGCCCGCGTTCAGCGTGCTCGATACGGCGGCGACCCGTGCGCTGCTCCCGACGCCCGCGGTGCATTGGCGTCACAACTTGAGGATGATGTTGGATGAGCTACGCGCCGCATAACCTCTGCATCACGGGCGGAGCCGGTTTCATCGGCGCGAATTTCGTCCATCATTGGATGCGGCGTACGCACGAGGGGCGCGTCGTCGTGCTCGACGCCTTGACCTATGCGGGAAACATCGACAATCTCGCCTCCGTTGCGGATTCGCCCCGCTACGAGTTCGTGCGCGGGGACATTTGCGACGAGGCGGCAGTGAGCGCGCTCCTCGAGAAGCATCGAATCGATACCATCGTCAATTTCGCGGCCGAGTCGCACGTCGACCGCTCGATCCTCGGGCCCGATGACTTCATACGGACCAACGTCGTGGGGACGCATGCGCTGCTCAAGGCGGCCAAGTCCGTTTGGCTCGACCGCAAGCTCGTGCCGGTGCATCGATTTCACCATGTGTCGACGGACGAGGTGTATGGATCCTTGGGTCCGTCGGATCCGCCTTTCTGCGAGTCGACCCCGTATGCGCCGAACTCGCCTTACTCGGCGAGCAAGGCCGCCTCCGATCACCTCGTGCGCGCCTACCACGAGACCTACGGGCTCGACACCACGCTCACGAACTGTTCGAACAATTACGGTCCCTTCCATTTTCCCGAGAAGCTGATCCCGCTCACGCTCATCAACATCCTGCAGGGCAAGCGCCTGCCGGTCTACGGCGATGGCCTGCAGGTACGCGATTGGCTGCATGTCTCCGATCACTGCGAGGCGATCACCCTCGCGCTCACCAAGGGCCGCTCCGGCGAGGTATACAACATCGGCGGCAACAGCGAGACCACCAATATCCATCTGGTGCGCACCCTGTGCGCGCTGGTGGACGAGCATCTCGCCCAGAACGGGGCGCTCCGCGAGGCGTTTCCGCGCGCTCCGGCATCGAGCGCGCGATCCGCGGTCGAGCTGATCGAGCATGTCCGCGACCGGCCGGGCCACGATCGCCGTTACGCGATCGACTTCTCGAAAGCGCGGCGCGAGCTCGGCTATGCGCCCAGGCGAGACCTCGCGGCGGGCCTTCGGGAGACCCTGCAATGGTATTTGTCGAACCGCGCCTGGTGGGAGGCGTTGCTCGGGCGCGATTATGCGGCGTGGCTGGACAGGAACTACAAGCGGCAGTGACCAAATCCGGGGTGGGGGCAGCGGGCGGGGAAGGTTGCCCTCTGCAGCGCAGAGTATATCATGTGTCGCTGGATCAACGGGATGGGTGGCGAATGACTGTATTTCGGTCGGCGGAGCTGATGGCGTTTGACGAGCCATTCGATGCCGGTTGGCGCCATGCGAAGTAGGTTTCTCCCGGTATTGCTGCTGCTCGCCCTCGCTCTCGGGCTGACGGCGTCCGCTCAGAACAGCTCCAGCACCGATCAAATTCAGGCGCTCAAGGATTCTCTGTCCGGGGATCAGCAGGACTCGATTCTCCAGAACTTTCTCGGCGGCAAGGGAGGCACGAACGGCAAGAAGAGCGACCAGAAGCTCAAAAATCCCGAAACCATCCTGCCGAAGATGGAGACCAAGGTGATCCTGCCGCGCAAGGAGACTTACGACGGGCGCATTCTGCGCCAGGGCGACGAAGATCCGGAGCTGCGCGCCGAAGATACCGTCATGATCGAGCTGACCACGCTCGATGAGATGTGCCACGGACTGCCTTTCGCGAACCAGCGCAACAACAACGGCAACAACCCGTCCGGGCTGCCCGGGGCATCGACCTCCGTGCCCCCCATCGATTTGAATGCGCTGACCGGCGCGGCCGCCGAAGCGAGCTCCGCCTCGAGCCTCGCCGGGCTCAGCAACCCGCTCGGCAACTCGACCGCGGTCAATCCAAACACCATCATCACGTTCGACTACAACCGCTGCCGCAGGCACGGCGAGCAGCTGCTGCAGAAGAGCGACGAGGAAAAGGACCGGGAAGAGAAGTTCCGGCAGCGCATCCTGCGCAACAATCCCTACAAGCTGAATCGCTTCGGCGTGCTCGAGCTTCCCGAGCTGCCCGCCATGCCGCTCGCCGGTCTCACCGCCGCGGAAGCGACGCGCCGGCTCGCGGCCGATCCGGGGCTGAGCGACTACTTCGTGAAGATCTCGCTCCTGCGGCTCGTGCCGTTCGGCCAGGAAGGGCTCAAGCCTTTCGGCTACGACTTGTTCGAGGGAGAGCCTTCGACCTTCGCTCCGGTATCCGACATTCAGGTGCCGAGCGATTACGTGGTCGGACCGGGCGATACCTTCAGCGTTCAGCTTTTCGGCAACGAGTCGTCCAAGTACGAGCTCACCGTCGAGCGCGACGGACGCGTCAATTTCCCGAAGCTCGGCCCCATTCTCGTCAGCGGCATGACGTTCAACGAGGCGCGGGAGACGATCGAGCAGCGAGTGGCGAAGCAGCTCATCGGCACGCGCGTGGCCGTGACCATGGGAGATCTGCGCTCGATACGGGTGTTCGTGCTCGGTGAGGCGGAAAAGCCCGGCTCTTACACCGTGAGCGGCCTGTCGACCATGACCAATGCCTTGTTCGTGAGCGGCGGGGTGAAGAAGATCGGCTCACTGCGCAACATCGAGCTCAAGCGCAACGGCCGGCTGGTCACCACGCTCGATCTTTACGATCTGCTCCTGCGCGGCGATACGAGCGGCGACCGGCAATTGCTGCCCGGCGATGTCATCTTCATCCCGCCCATCGGCCCGACCGTGGCGGTATTCGGCGCCGTACGGCGGCCGGCGATCTACGAGCTCAAGAACGAGCGAACCGCGGCGCAGGCGGTCGACATCGCGGGCGGCCTGACGCCCGATGCGGATGCGCAGCTCGGGCAGCTCGAGCGCATCCTGCCCTCGCACCTGCGCCAGATGGAGAACATCGATCTCACCGCGCCCGCGGGCCGCTTGGCCCGGCTCGACAATGGCGACCGGCTGAGGGTGCCGGAGATCCGCCCGCAGCTCGAGAATTCAGTGTCGCTGACGGGCTATGTGTGGCGGCCGGGCCAGTTCGAGTGGCACAAGGGCTTGAGACTCAGCAATGTGCTCTCCAGCTTCGAGGAGCTCAAGCCCGAGGCCGATATCCATTACGTCATGATCCGTCGTCTGGTGCCGCCGGTGGAGCGGGTCGCGGTGGTCTCGGCGGACTTGAGGCGCGCGCTCGCCGCACCGGGCTCCGCCGCCGATCCGGAGCTGCAGCCGCGCGATGAGATCATGGTGTTCGACCTGTCGTCGGGCCGTGCGCGCATCCTCGAGCCGATCATCCGGGATTTGAAGCTGCAGGCGACTCCCGACCGGCCCGAGCAGGTGGTGAGCATCGATGGCGAGGTGAAGGCGCCCGGCAAGTACCCGCTCGAGCAGCCCGCGATGCACGTGAGCGATCTCATCCGCGCCGGCGGCAGCCTCGACGATTCGGCCTACCGCAAGCAGGCCGAAATCACGCGCTATGCCGTCGTCGACGGCGACATGCGCAAGACCGATTTGATCAGCGTGAATCTCGCCGCCATTCGCGGCGGCGACAAATCCGCCGATGTCTTGCTGCAGCCCTACGATACGCTCGTCATCAAGCCCATCCCGATGTGGGCCGAGCCGGGCACGATCGAGGTGGCGGGCGAGGTCCGCTTCCCCGGCAAGTATCCCATCCACCAGGGCGAGACGCTGCGCTCGGTGTTGCTGCGCGCCGGCGGATTCACCGACATCGCATTCCCGGGTGGTACGGTGTTCATTCGCGACGAGCTGAAGAAGCGCGAGAAAGAGCAGTTGGAATTGCTGACGAACCGCCTGCAGAGCGATCTTGCGGCCTTGTCGCTCGAGGCGGTCGCGAGCAGCGCGGTCGCGAATTCGGGCGGCGGCAACAGCGCGAGCCAGGGACTGCTCGTCGGGCAGCAGCTGCTCGCGCAGCTGCGCGACACCAAGCCCGTCGGGCGTCTCGTCATCAACATCGAGGGCGTCATGAATGGCCCCACGGGCGGCCCGAACGATGTCGTCGTGCGCGACGGCGACAGGCTCCTGGTCCCGAAGAAGACGCAGGAAATCACCGTGCTCGGCGAGGTGCAGAGCCCGACCTCGCACGTCTATCAGGCCGGACTCACCCGCGATGACTACATCGCGAAGAGCGGAGGAACCACGCAAAAGGCGGATCGCAAGCGCATCTACGTCGTGCGCGCCAACGGCGACGTCGTCGCCGGCAACCACACAGGCTGGTTCCGACGCTCGCACAACATCGAGATGCAGCCGGGCGATACCATCGTGGTGCCGCTCGACACCGAGCGCGTCAGGGCCCTGCCGCTCTGGCAGGCGGTCACGACCATCATCTACAACCTGGCCGTGGCGCTCCTCGCGGTGCGCAGCGTGTAGCCGTCGTGAACGCGAGCGGCACGACGATCCGGGACGAGGACATCATCGACTCGCGCGAGCTGATGTCCCGGCTGCTCGCGCGCAAATGGTGGATCCTCGGAAGCGTGCTCGTGTTCACGACCGCATTCACGGCTGCGGCCTTTCTCATGACGCCGATCTACCGCGCGACCACGGTGCTCGCTCCGGCGAACACGAGTCAGAACTCGGGCGGCCTGGGTGCCCTCGGTCAGCTCGGCGGCATTGCCTCGCTCGCCGGCATCAACGTCACCAGCAAGGGCTCGGTAACGGATGAGGCGCTGGCCGTGCTGAAATCGCGCGGGTTCACGGAGCAGTTCATCGTGGACGAGCACCTCATGCCGAAGCTGTTCGCCGGCCGCTGGGATGCCGCGACCGGGACCTGGAAGGGCCGGCCGCCGACGCCGGCGCGCGCCTATAAATATTTCAACGATCGGATCCGATCGGTCGATCAGGACAAGAAAACCGGGCTCGTCACGCTGCAGATCGACTGGAAGGATCGAAACGAGGCCGCCTCGTGGGCGAACGAGCTGGTTGATCGGCTGAACCAGGTCATGCGACAGCGCGCCATTGCCGAATCCGACGCATCGCTCGGCTTTCTCACCTCGGAGCTGCAGTCGAGCAACGAGGTGGTGTCGCGCGAGGCGATCGGTCACCTGATGGAGTCGCAGCTCAAACAGCGGATGATGGCCGACGTCACCAAGGAGTATGTGTTCCGCTTCGTCGATCGGGCCATGGCGCCGGATGCGGACGATCCGGTCAAGCCGCAGAAGGTGGCCATGATCGCGGCGGGCCCGTTTCTCGGACTCTTGGTCGGCTCCGTACTGGTGATGCTCCTCTCGGGCTCGAGCCGGCGCAGCGTGCGGAGCGCGGCTTGAACCTCGCCGCCAAATCGATTCTCATCACCGGCGGCACGGGCTCGTTCGGCAAGGCGTTCGTGAAGCGCATTCTCGAGGATTTTCCCGAGGTCAACCGGCTCGTCGTCTATTCAAGGGACGAGCTGAAGCAATTCGAGATGGCCCAGGTCTACTCGGACCGCATGCACAAGGGCATCCGCTACTTCATCGGCGACATCCGCGACGCGGACCGCTTGCACCGGGCGCTCGAGGGCATCGATATCGTGGTCCATGCGGCGGCGCTGAAGCAGGTGCCCGCGGCCGAATACAACCCCTTCGAATGCATCAAGACCAACGTGCTGGGCGCCCAGAATCTCATCGATGCCTGCCTGGATTGCGGAGTGAGCCGGGTGGTCGCGCTCTCCACCGACAAGGCCGCGGCACCGATCAACCTGTACGGGGCGACCAAGCTTTGCTCGGACAAGCTGTTTATCGCCGCGAACAACATCAAGGGCAACCGCGACATACGCTTCAGTGTGGTGCGCTATGGGAACGTGATGGGCAGCCGCGGCTCGGTGATCCCTTTTTTCCGGGAGCGAAAGAGCAGCGGGGTGCTCCCGATCACCGACGCCAACATGACGCGCTTCAACATATCGGTGCGCGAGGGCGTCGACATGGTGCTGTGGGCCATCGAAAGCGCGTGGGGCGGAGAGATCCTGGTTCCGAAGATTCCCTCATATCGAGTCACGGACGTGGCGACCGCGGTTGCCCCGCACTGCGAGCAGCGCGTCGTCGGCGTACGTCCCGGCGAGAAGATCCATGAGGAGATGATCACGGCGAGCGACAGCTTCAACACCGTGGATCTGGGGCGCTACTACGCGATCCTGCCCTCCGGCGGACAGTACTCGATGGAGACCTATTGCGCGGAGCGACAGGCGCTTCCGGTCGAGCCGGGCTTCAGCTACAACAGCGGCACCAATCCTCATTTTCTGAGCGTCGAGGAGCTGCGTGCGCTCATTTCCCGAGAGCTGCATGAGCCGTGATTACATTCCTTACGGCCGGCAAGTCATCGACGAAGAGGACATCGCCGCCGTAGCCGAGGTGCTGCGCAGCGACTGGCTCACCACCGGGCCGATGGTCGAGCGCTTCGAGCAGGCGTTCGCCGCGCAGGTGGGCTCGCTCCACGCCGTCGCGAACAGCAACGGCACGGCGGCGCTGCATCTGTGCATGCTGGCGGCGGGCATTCAGCCGGGCGATGAGGTGATCGTCGCCGCGCTCACGTTCGTCGCCAGCGCGAACTGTGCCCGCTACGTCGGCGCGACGGTGCGTTTCGCGGATGTGCGCGCCGATACCCTGACCATCGACGTGGGCCACGCCGCCTCGCTGATCACGCCGCGCACGCGCGCCATCGTCGCCGTCGATTTCGGCGGCCTGCCCGCGGACCTGGACGAGCTCGCGGCGCTGGCCGAGCGGCACGGGCTCGTGCTCGTCGAGGATGCGGCGCACGCGCCGGGCGCGCTCTACCGCGGGCGCAAGGTGGGCTCGATCGCCCACATGACCTCTTTCAGCTTCCACCCCGTCAAGCATCTGACGACCGGCGAGGGCGGAATGGTCACGACGAACGATGCGCGACTCGCCGAGCGTCTGCGGCGGTTTCGCAATCACGGCATCGACACCGACCATCGCCAGCGCGAGCGCACGTCCACCTGGCGCTATGACATGGCGGACCTGGGCTTCAACTACCGGTTGAACGACATTCAGTGTGCGCTCGGTCTGTCGCAGCTGCGCCGCCTGCCGCAGTCGGTCGAGCGGCGCCGCTCGCTCGCCGGCCGATACGCGACGGCATTTGCGGGCGCGCTGCGCCTGCAGAGCGAGCCCGACGACCGCCGCTCCTCGTGGCATCTGTATCCGGTGCGCTTGCTCGGAGAGGCGCCGGGTGAGTCCCGCAAGCGGGTGTTCGACGAGCTTCGCGCCGGCGGCATCGGAGTCAACGTCCATTATCTTCCGGTCTACCTGCATTCGTACTATCAGGCGCTCGGCTACCCGAAGGGCCTGTGTCCCCAGGCGGAGCTCGCCTACGAGGGGCTGCTGTCCTTGCCGATGTGGGCGGGACTCACGGATGCCGCCCAGAACCGGGTCGTGGAATCGATGCAGGCGGCACTGCGCCGTGCTTGAGAGGCTCAAGGCCCTCGCCATCATTCCGGCGCGGGGCGGCAGCAAACGCATTCCCCGCAAGAACATCCGGCCGTTCCTCGGCGTGCCGATGCTCGCGCGGGCGGTCGCCGTCCTCGCCGGGTCGGGTGTCTTCGATCGCATCATCGTGTCGACGGACGACGAGGAGATCGCGCAGGTCGCCGCCGGCGCGGGCGCCGAGGTGCCGTTTCGCCGACCGGCGGAGCTCGCGAACGATACCGCCGCCACCGTGCCGGTGATCGTGCACGCCATTCGCGAGATGCAGGCGCGGGGCGTGTCCGCCGAGCTCGTCTGCTGCGCCTATCCGGCCGCGGTTTTGTCGCGCCCGAGCGATGTCCGTGCCGCTCGCGATGCGCTTCAGGGCGGGGATTTCGATTACGTGTTCACGGCCACCTCCTTTCCTTTTCCCATCCAACGCGCGCTGCGCAAGCTTCCCGACGGGAGCTGCGAGATGTTCTGGCCGGAACATCGCGAGACGCGCTCGCAGGATCTCGAGCCGGCCTTTCACGATGCCGGACAGTTCTATTTCGGCCGGTGCGAGGCGTGGCTTGCGGGAACACCCCTGTTCGGCCGGCGATCGAAGCTTCTCGAGCTGCCGCGCTACCGGGTTCAGGACATCGACACGCCCGAGGATTGGGAGCGCGCGGAGCTGTTGTTCCGGATGCTGGAGCGGGACGAGCGTGACCGCTAGGGCGGTTGCGACGATCGGCATACGGGTCGACAGCGGCACGCGGCTCGGCTCGGGCCACCTCATGCGCTGTCTCACGCTCGCCGCGGAGGTGGTCCGCACCGGCGCCCGGGCCGTGTTCCTGTGCGCGGATCACCCCGGCCACTTGAGCGACCTCGTCGAGCGAGACGGTCATCCGTTGGTGCGCTTGCCGGGCGCCGCTCTGCCCTGGCGCGAGGATGCCGAGCGGACGCGGGCCGTCCTGGACGGGCTCGGGGCGCGCTGGCTCATCGTCGATCATTACGAGCTCGGCGCCGCATGGGAGCGGGCCGCACGCGCCCCGGACTGCAAGCTGCTCGCCATCGACGACCTTGCCGACCGCGCGCATGACTGCGATGTGCTGCTCGACCAGAACTATTTCGGCGCCGAGACCGGCGCGCGTTACGCCGGCCTCGTGCCGGAACGCTGTCGCACGATGCTCGGCCCCCGCTATGCGTTGTTGCAGCGCAGTTACGCGAACGTGCGATCTGCGGTGGTGTCGCGCCCCGCGCAGGTTCGGCGCGTGCTGGTTTTCTTCGGCGGGACGGATGCCACCAACGAGACCTGCAAGGCCCTCGAGGCGCTCGCCCGGCCCGGCCTCGAGCACCTCGCCGTGGATGTCGTGGCGGGTGCCAACCATCCGGCATCCGCGAACATTGCGGCGCTTGCATCGAAGCGACCCGCGACGCTGATTTACCGGAACCTGCCCACGCTCGCGGGACTCATGCTGCGCGCCGATCTCGCGGTCGGGGCCGGCGGCATCACGACGTGGGAGCGGCTGTGCCTCGGCCTGCCGAGCGTGGTCGTGACGGTTGCACCCAATCAGGAGTCTCCCGCCGCCGCGCTCGCCGCGACCGGTGCGATCGTTCACGCCGGTCGCGCCGAGTCCCTCAGCGCCGAAGACCTCGCGGCGATCATTTTGCGAGCGATCGAGGAGCCGCGAACTCTTCCGGCGCTCGTCGATGGATGGGGTGCCGCGCGAGTCTGCGCGGCACTCCTGCCTCCCAAGGCCCCGGCGCTGCGCCTTCGGCGTGCGACGGCCGGCGATGCGGGCGTGCTCTTCGAGTGGCGCAACGAGGACTGCGCGCGCGCCATGTCCTTCGACGCAGGGCCGGTGCCCTGGGAGTCGCATGTGCGCTGGCTCGAAGAGAAGCTTGCCGACACGCGGGCGCAGCTGTTCATCGGTGAGATCGACGGATTGCCCATCGGCCAGGTGCGCCTCGACTCGCAGGGCGAGGAGCGTGTGCTCTCCTATGGCGTCGATGCCGACTTTCGTGGGGCAGGATTGGGCAAGGCCTTGGTCGAGGCGGCCGTCCGGAGCACCGGCCGGCCGGCCGGAAACCTGCGCGCTCACGTCAAGGCGCAAAACGAGCCGAGCAAGAAGATTTTTCGCGCTCTCGGATGGCATGAGACAATCGCCGGCAACGAACACGTTTACCGGCTGGGTGACGCCCCTCGACCATGATGCGCATCGGCAATTTGCAAGTAGGCGAAGGCGCTCCGCCTTTCATCATCGCGGAGCTCTCGGGCAACCACGACGGCTCCTTGGACAAGGCCCTCGCCATCGTCGATGCGATCGCCGTGAGCGGTGCGCAGGCGCTGAAGCTCCAAACCTATACCGCGGACACGATGACCATCGACCTCGCGGAGCGGGAGTTCGTGATCGATAACCCACAAAGTTTGTGGGCGGGGCGCAATCTGTATTCGCTTTATGAGCAGGCGCATACGCCTTGGGAATGGCACGCGAAAATCTTCGCCCGGGCCCGGCAGCATGGGCTCATCGCTTTCAGCACCCCATTCGATGCGAGCGCCGTCGACTTCCTGGAATCGCTCGATGTGCCGGCATACAAGATCGCCTCCTTCGAGAATCGCGACGTCGATCTGATCCGGCGTGTCGCCTCCACGGGCAAGCCGGTAATCATCTCCACCGGGCTCGCCACCCTCTCGGAGATTGCCGATGCGGTGTCGGCGGCCCGCGACGCGGGCTGCCGCGACCTCGTATTGCTCAAGTGCACGAGCAACTATCCGGCAAGGCCGTCGTCCTCCAACCTGCGGACGATCCCGTACTTGCGCTCGGTTTTCGGCTGCGAGGTGGGGTTATCCGATCACACGCTCGGAATCGCGGTCGCGATCGCGAGCGTTGCACAGGGCGCGACGGTCATCGAAAAGCACGTCACGTTGCGGCGGGAGGAGGGCGGCGTCGACGCCGCATTCTCACTCGAGCCCGGGGAGCTCGCGCAGCTGGTCGAGTCCGCGCGCATGGCCTGGGAGGCGCTCGGGGGCGTGCAGATCGCACCGACCGAGGAAGAGATCCCCTCGCTGCCGCTGCGCCGCAGCTTGTACGTCTGCAGCGATCTTGAGGCCGGCGATGTTCTCGATGAGCAGAACCTGCGGGCGATTCGCCCCGGGCTCGGACTTTCGCCCCGCCACCTCGGTGCGCTCCTCGGCAAGCGCGTCAACCGCGCCGTGCGCCGGGGCACCGCGATGTCCTGGGATCTCATCGGGTGAGCCGTGGCGCCGCCGTCCGCCGTGGACTCTGAGAGGCTCCGCGCCGCCGTCATCGGTTGCGGATGGATCGGCTCGCAGGTTGCCGACGATCCGCGCGCGGACGGTATTCAGGCGCACGCCGCCGCGTACGCGTCGAGCGCGCAAACCCAGCTCGTCGCCGTGTGCGACCAGGATGCGCAGCGCCTCGAGCGCGCAGCGCACCGCTGGGGAGCCGCGGCCTTTCAAAGCGTGGCGGAGATGCTGCGCGGTGCGCGGCCCGAGATCGTGAGCGTCTGCACGCCCGACGGCACCCACGCCGCGATCCTGCGCGAGGTTTTGCAAAGCCCGGATGTGCGCGCGGTCATCGCGGAGAAGCCGCTGGCGATGGATGTCGCCGATGCGCGAAGCCTCGTTGAGGCCGCATCCCGCAACGGCGTGACGCTCGCCGTCAACTACACCCGCCGCTTTGTTCCCGCCCTCATCGAGGCCCGGCGGCGCCTCGCCGAGGGCGCGATCGGGCGGCTCGTCGCTGTCCAAGGCTTGTACACAAAGGGTATCATTCACAATGGGTCGCATTGGTTCGACCTGGCGCGCTGGTTCGTGGGTGACATCGCTCGAATCCAGGCCTGGCCCGGACCGGCCGGGGCGGCAGGCGAAGAGCCGACCTGTCACGCTCGGATGAGCTTCGCGGGCGGTGAGACCGGGGTTCTCCTGGGGCTGAACGAGCGGTGCTATACGGTTTTTGAGATGGACATTCTGGGCACTGAAGGCCGGCTTCGGATCGCCGACGCCGGGATGCGGCTCGAATGGTACGCGGTGGCGCCGAGCGCCCATTTCACGGGCTACCGCACGTTGCAATCGCAAGGAGAAGCTGTGGCGCAATTTCGGGACGCGGCGTTGTGCATGGTGGAGGATGTGGTCGGTGCTTGTCGTACCCGCACCCGTCCTCGATGCGACGGCACGGACGGCGTGTCGGCGCTCGCGGCCTCCCGTGCCGCCGTGCGCTCCCTCGAGCTCGGCACGGAGTGTGCCCTCGAATGATCTCCGCCCCCCCCGAGAGGCTCGCGCTCCACGGCGGCCGTCCTGTGATCGCCGAGCCTTTTCCGGCGTATCGAAGCCTAGGAGCCGAGGAGATCGAGGCCGCGAACCGGGTGCTCGAGACCGGCGTGCTGTCGGCGTATGTCGGCGCGCCGGGTGCGGGCTTCATGGGCGGCCCGCAGGTGCGCGCGCTTGAATCCGAGGCCGCCGCTCATTTCGGCGTGCGGCATGCGATTGCCGTCAACTCCTGGACCTCCGGACTGATTGCCGCGGTCGGGGCGATCGACACCGAGCCGGGCGATGAGATCATCGTGACGCCCTGGACCATGGCCGCGTCCGCGACCGCCATCGTGCAATGGAACGCCATTCCGGTGTTTGCGGACATCGATCCCCACTCCTTCAATATCGATCCGCAAGCGGTCGAGCGGGCCGTCACCTCCCGGACCCGGGCCATCATGTCGGTCGACATTTTCGGGCAGTCCGCCGACATGGATCGCCTGCGGGCCATTGCCGACCGTCATGGGCTCGCGCTCTTGAGCGATACCGCCCAGGCGCCGGGCGCGCGTTACAAGGATCGTTATGCGGGGACGCTCGCGGACATCGGCGGCTACAGCCTCAACTACCACAAGCACATTCATTGCGGGGAAGGCGGTGTGCTCGTCACGAACGATGATCGATATGCGCAGCGGCTGCGGCTGATTCGCAATCATGGCGAGGCGGTGATCGACAGCGAGGATCCATCGGAGCTCGCCAACATCGTGGGCTTCAATTTTCGCCTCGGCGAGATCGAGTCGGCAATAGCGCGAGCCCAGCTGCGCAAGCTCGCGGACAAAGTCGCCTCGCGGCAGGCGGCGGTCGCGCGCCTACGGAAAGGGCTGGCGGGCCTTGCGGGATTGTCGCTTCCGCGCGTTTCGCCCGATTGCACGCATGTGTACTACGTGTTCGGCATGCGGCTCGATCTCGAGAGCCTGGGCGTCGAGCGCGCCGCGATCGTGCGCGCGCTGCGCGCCGAGGGTGTCACCGGACTCGGGGCCGGCTATCAAAACATTCATCGCCTGCCGATGTTCCGGCACGGCATTGCCTACGGCAAACACGGCTTTCCCTGGGCGCAAGGAAAGGGCGAAGGAGACCGGCGTCCGTCGACCCAGCGCTGCCCCGTCGCGGAGACGCTGCATGACCAAGATTTCTTCTACCTGAACGCCTGTGCGCATGAGTACCCGCCCGAGCAGACGGACTTGGTCGCCGCCGCGTTCCACAAGGTTTGGGAGAATCTGAAGAGCCTGCGGGGATGACGGCGCGGACGATAACGAAGCCGGCGGCGGCCGGCTTGACCTCGCGGCGCCTGCGCCTCGAGCCCTTCGATGAGTCGTGCATCTGCGCAGCCCACCTGTCGTGGTTGAGCGATCCCGAGGTCATGCGCTTCAGCAATCAGCGATTTGGTGCGCATACGATGGAGTCGGTGCGCGCCTATGTGCGCTCGTTCGAGGGCTCTGGCCATTCTTTCTGGGCGATCAGGCTCGCCGGGGGCGACCGGTTGATCGGCACCATGACCGCCTACGTGGCCGAGCCGCACCGCACGGCCGACATGGGCCTGCTGATCGGAGACAAGACCTGCTGGGGACAAGGCTTGGGCCTCGAGGCCTGGACGGCGCTCATGACGCATCTGTTCGATGCGCGCGGAATGCGCAAGGTCACGGCGGGCACGGTTCGGCCGAATGTCGGCATGATGCGGATCATGGAGCGCTCGGGGATGCAGCTGGAGGCGGTGCGCCGCCGCCAGGAGATCGTGGAGGGCGTGGAAGAAGATGTTCTCCATTTCGCGCGTTTCCTCGATCGCTGAGCTGCCGCCTCCGGTGGCCGTTTGCGGTCACGATGCCGGCGGCGCCAATCTCCTGGCCGCCTGGGTCGCCGCTTCGCCGTCGCAGGCATTCCGGATCTGTGCCGAAGGACCCGCACGCAGGATCTTCTCCGAGGTTGTCCCGGAACGCGGCCTGTGCGAGCTCGGTCAGGCGCTCGATGGGGCGGGGTGTCTGTTGAGCGGCTCGGGCTGGGGCAGCACGCTCGAGCATCGTGCGCGGCTCGAAGCGAAGCGCCTCGGCCTACCGGTGATCGCCGTGCTCGATCACTGGGTGAACTATCGAATGCGGTTCGTCCGGGACGGCCGGGAGAGCTTGCCCGATGTGCTGGTCGTGACCGATCCGGAGGCGCAGAGAATCGCTTGCCGCGAATTCGGCGACGCCTGTTCCATCGTGCTCTGGGAAAATCGTTATCTCGAGCGTGAGGTGGCGCGGGTGCATGCCTTCGGCAGAGACTCGCCGCGCGCGCGCGAGCCGCATCTGCTGGTCGCGCTCGAGCCGATCCGCGACGCCTGGGCGCCGCAGGAGAGCGGGCCGGAGTTCCGCGCATTGGATTTTCTAATCGACCATCTCGCGTGGATTTTTCCAAGCCCTGACGAGGTGTCGATCCGGTTGCGGCCGCACCCTTCGGAGTCGCCGCGCAAGTACGATGCATGGGTCGCGCGGCGCCGGCGGCCGGGGCTCACGCTGTCACCGGCCGCATCGCTCGCCGAGGATCTCGCCTGGTCCGACGTCGCGGCGGGACTTCATTCCTACGCCCTGGTCGTCGCGCTCGAGGCCGGCCGCCGGGCGGTGAGCTATCTTCCCCCGGAAGCCCCGCCCTGCGCCGCGCGGCACGAGCGTCTCGAGCACCTGACCCGGCTGGTCGGGGGGGCGCCGTGAAGTACTGCCCTCGCTGCCTGCAGCCGGACACCCGTCCGAACGCACGATTCACCGACGAGGGGATCTGTTCGGCGTGCCATTATTTCGCCGAGCTGCAGCACGTCGACTGGCAGGAGCGCTACGAGATCTTGGAGGATCTGCTCGAGCGCTACCGGGGTCGGCCCGGTCAGCATTTCGACTGCATCATCGGCGTGAGCGGCGGCAAGGACAGCGTGCGCCAGGCGCTGTTCGTGCGCGAGAAGCTCGGTCTTCGGCCGCTGCTCGCGTGTCTGTCCTATCCTCCGCAGCAAGTCACCGAGCGCGGCGTCGAGAACATCTCGAATCTGATCGAGCTCGGCTTCGACACGGTGCTGAGCGCACCGGCGCCGCAGACCTGGCGGCGGTTGATGCGTGCTTCGTTCGACCGCTTCACCAACTGGGCGCGCTCCACCGAGCTCGCCCTGTTCAGCGCCGTGCCGCAGCTCGCGATCCGCTACGGCATTCCCCTGATCCTCTGGGGCGAGAATCCGGGGCTGCAGCTCGGGGACTTGAAGACGCTCGGCCGCACCGGCTACGACGGCAATAATCTGCGGCACATGAATACCTTGAGCGGGGGCGGTCTCGACTGGATGCTCGAGGCGGGATTCAGGCCCGAGGAGCTGCTGCCGTACCGCTACCCGTCCGCGGATGAGTTCGACGCGGCTCGTCTTCAGATCGTCTATCTCGGTTGGTTTCTGGGCGATTGGTCGCTCATCAACAATGCCGCCTATTCATGCGCCTACGGCCTGGAGAAGCGCGAGGATACCGTCGAGAACACCGGCGATCTGTTCGGGGTCACCTCGCTCGACGAGGATTGGGTCACGCTCAATCAGATGATCAAGTATTACAAGTTCGGCTTCGGCCGCGTCACCGATTATGTCAATGAGGAAATCCGCCTCGGCCGCCTCACCCGCGACCGGGCGATCGATCTCGTGGAGCAATACGACGATGCCTGTGCACCGGGCTACATCGAGAGCTTTTGCGAGTACATCGCCATCACACCGCAACGGTTCTGGGAGCAGGTCCGCGCGTCGGTGAATCGCGGCCTGTTCGATGTTGGGAGCGACGGCAGCATCCGGCGGCGCTTCAAGGTGGGAGTCGGCCTGTGAGCAAGATCACCGTCGGCATCGTCGACTACGGCGTCGGCAACCATGCCTCCGTCCGCCATGCGCTCAACGAGCTCGACCTTCGATGCCGCACCAGCGATGAGCGCGCGGTTCTCGATGGCTGCGATGTCCTGTTGCTGCCGGGTGTAGGCGCATTTCGTCCTGCGATGGAGGCCTTGCGGGCACGGTCGCTCGACCGGTATCTCCTGGAACAGGCAGCCCGTAACCGGCCGTTGCTCGGCATCTGCCTCGGGATGCAGCTGCTCACCGATGCCTCGCATGAGGACGGATTGACGCCAGGTCTCGGCCTGATTCCGGGAGAGGTGGTGGGCCTGCCCCCCCCGCACTGGCACATCGGGTGGAATACCATCGAGCGCGTGCGCGCCGACCCCTTGTTCGCGCCGAGCGATGGGCAGGCGTTCTACTTCAATCATTCCTACGCCTACCGGGGGCCGGTCGAATTCCAGGTGTGCCGCTCCGTCGCGGGCGAGGCGTTCGCCTCCGTGATCCGCAAGGAGTTGATCGTCGGCGTGCAATTTCATCCGGAGAAAAGCCAGGCCGCGGGGCGCGCTCTGCTGCGTCAGATGGTCGGCGGGCTGTGTAATGCTTAAGAAGCGGCTGGTCGGCGTCATCACGGTCAAGGAAGGGTGGGCGGTCCAGTCCATGGGCTATCGCCGCCATTTGCCGCTCGGACACCCCGAGTGGCTGGCTGAGAATCTCGACCGCTGGGGCGCCGACGAGATTTTGGTAATCGCGATCGATCGCACGAAGCGCGGCCTGGGACCGGATCTGACCCTCATGCGCCGTCTTGGAAGTCTCGGACTTTCCACCCCACTCGCCTATGGCGGCGGGGTGCGCAACGCGGCCGATGCCGGCGCGATCATTCAAGCCGGCGCCGAGCGGGTGTGCGTCGATGCGCTGTTGCGACGTGACGCAAGCGCGGTGCGTGAGATATCCGCCCTCGTGGGCGCGCAGGCCGTGATCGGCAGTCTGCCGCTGTCCTTCGAGTCCGGAGTTTTGCAGCGGCTCGATCACGAGACCGGCCGCTCCGAGCCGCTCCTGGCGGAGCACTTGTCGTTGTTCGACACGCGCGTCGTCTCGGAAGCGCTGATCATCGATTGGCGCCACGAGGGATCGAGCGGCGCCTTCGACCTGGAGCTGGTGGAGCGCTTTCCGACGATCTCCGTGCCGCTGATCCTGTTCGGCGGCATCAGCGAGCCGCAGCAGATCGACCGGCTGATCGCCGTGGATCGCGTGGCGGCGGTCGGAGTCGGCAATTTCCTGAGCTATCGGGAGCATGCCGTGCAGACGCTCAAGCGCGGCACGGCGGGCGACAAGATCCGCGCTGCCCACTCGGCGGGGAGCTCGCGATGACCTCCGGGCGTGATTCCTTCTGCAAGCGCTGCCTTTATTCGAGCGGCCATCCGCTGGGCCTCGTCATCGACGAGGAAGGCATATGCTCCGGGTGCCGCATTCACGAGGAGAAAGACGCCCTGGACTGGTCCGCGCGGTGGCAACTGCTCGAGTCGATCGTGCGCCCTTATCGCAGCAGCGACCGGCGCAATTACGATTGCATCGTGCCCGTCACCGGCGGCAACGACTCGCATTACATCGTGCACCTCGTCAAGGAGCGGCTGAAGCTCAATCCGCTGCTGGTGACGTACAACAAATACTTCAACACGGAGCTCGGCATCCGTAATCTAGCGAACCTGCGCATCCGCTTCGACTGCGATATCTTGAGCCAGAACGTGAATCCCCAGGTGGTGCGGAAGATCACCCGCGCGACCTTGCGCCGATTCGGCAGCATCTATTGGCCGTGCCTCGCCGGCCAGACCGTGTTCCCCGTGCAGACGGCGGTGCGCCATGGCATCCCCCTGATCATCTGGGGCGCGCATCAAGGGCTCGAGCAGATCGGCATGTTCTCGCACGAGCACGAAGTGCAGATGACCCGGCGATACCGCAAGGACCACGACCTGATGGGCATGGAGGGTCTGGACTTGCCCACGGTGTTCGACACGCTCACCGAGGAGGATGTGTGGCAGTACCGCTATCCCGACGATCGCTCGCTCGAGGCGGCCGGAGTCGTGGGTATCTATCTCGGCAACTACGTGCGCTGGGATCCCAAGGCTCAGCACGAGCAGATGATCGCACAGCATGATTATGCGAGCTGCCGGTTTGCGCGCACCTTCGACTGCTATGACCACGTCGACTGCTTCAACTACATGAATCTGCATGACCTCCTGAAGCTCTACAAGCAGGGTTACTCGAAAGTGACGGATCACGCCAGTCGTGAGATCCGGCACGGCCGCTTGACGCGCGAGCAAGGTCTCGCGCTGGTCCGCTACCACGAGCAGCGTCCTGCCGAGCACGTCGATCTGTTCTGCGAGTGGCTGGGGGTGACGCCGAGCTCGCTGCAATTCCTGATGGACCTGCACCGAAACCCCGCCTATTGGCTGGAGGGCGAGCCCGGCCGCTGGACGTTCCGTGGCTGGAGCACTCGATCGGATGCGCGCATCGCGCCGCTGCCGCGGGTCGCGATGTGCGAGTTCGCGGCGACCCGCCCCATGGATGCGCGCGAGCGTCCCTCGTACATCGTGATCGGCAAGGGATATCCCACATGAGCGCCCGGACCATCGAGGCCTCGGTCGTCTATCTGAACGCTCCCTATCAGCTCGAGCTGCGCAAGGAGCGGCTCGCCACCGACATCGGCGCGCGCGAGATCTTGTGCGAAACGCTGGTCACGGCCATTTCGCCCGGCACCGAGCTTGCCGCGTATCGCGGACTTCCCGCGCTGCGTCCCGGCGCAGGCTATCCCCGGCTGCAGGGCTACTGCAACGTGGCGCGCGTGCTCGCCGCCGGCGGCGAAGTTCGAGAAGTGACGGCGGGCGACCGGGTGCTCAGCTTCACTTCGCACCGCAGTCATTTCGTGATCAACGCGGATGAGGTGCTTCTCGTGCTTCCGCAAACGGCCGCGGCCGAAAGCCTGGCTTGCACCTATCTGTTCCATTTGGGGTACGACGCGGTGCTCAAAGCCGCGGTGCGGCCCGGCAGCAGGGTACTCGTGCTCGGACTCGGCGCGCTCGGACTCGCATCCGTTGCGATGGCCGCAGTGGCCGGAGGCCGTGTCTTCGGCTTGTCGGATCAGGTCTTCGCGGGGCCGATCGCTCGCGCGTTCGGTGCCGCGGCGGTTTTCTCCCGCCGGGATCTCGACGGGCTTCGGGCCGCGCTCACCGATCAATTGGCGGACGTGATCATCGTGACGACCAACGCCTGGAAGGATTGGGCCACCGCTCTCGAGATGGCAGCCCTGCACGGCACGATCGCCTGCCTGGGCTTCCCGGGACGTGGCGAGCCGCCGCCCCCGGAAAATCCCCTCGACAGCCGGTTTTTCTACACGAAACAATTGCGGATCTTGGCCGTCGGCATGGCACCCGAGCGGGGCGATACGCGCGGGTTTCTGAGGTTCAACGAGCGCACGAATCTCAAATACCTGGCGGAGCTGCTGCACGCCGGGCGTCTCGATGCGGCTTCACTGGTGTCGGGCACGTACCCGGCATCCGAGATCGAGCAAGCCTATCGCGATCTGCTCGCGCGCGACCGGCGGGCGGTCACCTACCTGCTGCGCTGGCACGACGACCCATGAAAATCCGAAGCGCCGTGATCGGCTGCGGACGCATGGGGGCGTTCACCAGCGAATCGGTCATCCGGTTCTCACCGGCTTGCTGGATGCCCTTGAGTCATGCCGAAGCCATCCGCCGTCATCCGCGCCTCGATCTGACCGCGCTCTGCGATGCCCATCCGCCGGCGCTCGAACGGGCCGCCCGGGAATATGGCGTCTCGAGGACCTACGACGACCACCGCCGGCTCCTCGAGGGCGAGAGGCCGGCACTGCTCGGGATCGCGACGCGCACCATCGGTCGCGCGCAAATCATTCACGATGCCGTGGCCGCCGGCGTGCGTGCGCTGCATATCGAGAAGCCGCTCTGCAACAGCGTGCGCGAGCTCGAGCGGCTGCGCACGCTGTTTGCCGATCCCGGCATTCACATGAGCTACGGCGCCATCCGGCGCTTTTTCAGGATCTACCGCGCGGCCCGCGCCCTGGCGCACTCCGGCCGCTTCGGCGCGCTGCGCGAGATCCGCGTGAACATGGGCGAGGGCATGTTGTACTGGACCCATCCGCATTCGGTGGATCTCATCTTGTATTGCGCGAGGGAGGATTCGCGCGTGGAGTCCGTTCATGCACGCCTCGAGAACGTCGTGCAGGGCGATCGCTCGACCGAGATCGTGTCGGATCCCAGGGTCCACTGCGCCTCGATTTATTTCGAGGACGGCATCGCCGGCTACATCACTCGCGCGCCCGGCTGCACGCTGGTGCTTTCATGCACGGGCGGAGAAATCAGCGTGGAGAGCGACGGTCAGTGTCTGCGCATCACCGCGCAGCAGGGGGAGGATCCGTACCTCTACGAGACGGCCGCCGATCTTTATGAAGAAGCGCGCACGCTTCTTCAGCCCGAACCGGCCGCGCCTGCCGAGGGCACCTACGCACCGATTGCGCATCTGGTCGATTGCCTGGAGGGGAATTCGGCGGAGCAGGCCCGGAACGCGAAACTCAAGGCGCAAATGCTCCAGGGCCAAATGCTGCTGTTCGCGATGGTGCAGTCGCATCTGGAGGGCCGGCCCGCCGCGGTCGCGCAAGTCGATCCGGAAACGGCAATACTTGCACGCACCGGTGAAAAATTTGCATAACGCATGAAGCAGTGGATTCTCGGCTTTTGGCTGATCGAGCGGTACATTCGCAGGCACATCGCCGTCTCGAGATACTGCTACTATAGGGTGCCCGGGTTGGGGCGGTTCGTGAGCATGGCTTTGGACCGCCTTTTGCTGTGCACGCATGGGATCGATCTGGCGTCCCATTCCATCGACGTCCATGCGCTCTCGATCTCCCACCCCGGCGGTATTCTGCTCGGCGGAAACGGGATCGTATCCAACGGGCGGGTGGCGGTCATGGCCGGCGTCAAGTTCGTGGGACGAAGCCCGTCGGATCCTGAATATCTTGCCCGGCATCGCGAACGCCGGGTGTTCGTGTTGGGAGACAACGTGGTGATCGGCGCAAACAGCGTGGTGATGGGACCGGTCGACATCTGCGACAATGTGCTGATCGGGGCGATGTCGCTGGTCAACAGGTCCATCGCGGAGCCCGGGGTTTATGTCGGGGTCCCGGCACGCAAAGTGAGCGCCGAGGTGTCCGATGAATGGGTTGCGCATTTGAAGGCGTAGTTAATCACATGTCCGTATTGCACAATGTGGCACATTTCGTCCGCTGGAGGGTGATCGCCCTGCGGTACGCCGGGAAGCTCCGCGGTCTGCCCGCGGGCCGCGCCTTCGGGGGCGCGGCGCCGCGCACGGCAGCGGCTCAGCGCATCGCGCGCGAGGGGCATGCCGCCGCGCCGGCGCTCGGCGTGCAGGAGCTCGCGGACATGGTGCGGATCTATCGTCCGCGCATCGATGGTGTCGTAAGGCGCGATGTCGGACATCCGTTCGTGAATTTGTTCTCGCCCGAGGACATCGATGCGGCCAATCCGGTCGTGCGCCGCGCATTCTCGCCCGAGATTCTGGATGTCGCCGCCGATTACTTCGGCGGCCGCCTCGTGCTCGACAGCATCCAGGTGCTCTACTCGTGGCCGACCGCAGGGGCGTTGCGGGAGAGCCAGTTGTGGCACAAGGATTATGGGGATTGGAAGTCGTTCCATTGGATCGCCTATCTCAACGATGTCAACGGCCCCGATGACGGGCCGTTCTCCTTCATCGACAAGCGCGATGCGCGGCGCATTGCGCCGTCGCCGTTCATCCGGCGGATTGCCGACGATGATTTTTCGAGGGAGCTCAAAGGCGGCCAGGTGAGGGTCTTTGCGGGACGCGCCGGCGACTCGATTTTTGTCGATCCTGCCGCTTGTTACCACTGCGGCAGCCGATGCCGCAATCCCAGGCTCGCCGTGTTCGTGACGTTCAATACGAGCAACCCGTTCGTCGCCCCGACTGCGCCAATCCGCGAGAACCGGCAGCGGATCTTCGAAGCCGCCCGAAGCCTGCGCCCGGACTTGAGCGATGGGTACCTGAGGCGTCTGCTGCAAATCCAATAGTCCAATCCCAACCGCACTCATCGTGCGCTTTGGCAAATGGCGTCCATGAAAAAGCCCGTAGTTCTTTTCTTCGCCCGCGGATATCAAGCCGACTTCTTTCCGACGCTCCCCTGCGAGCGCTACGAGGCCGTGTTCGCCACCTTGACGAAAGGCGAGCGCGCGCGCGTCGAGCGTCGGGGCGGCATGGTGGTGGGCTGCTTCGAGGAGGACTACGCCGGGCTGCCGCAGGGCGAGCTTCCCGAGACCTATCTCATCACCTCGTTCATGTCCGATCGATTTCTCGGGCGATATTCCCATGAGAAGCGCCGCGAGATTCTCGCCAAGGAAGCCGCGTTCTGGGCGCGCCTGCTCGATGCCCACGCTCCCGCCGCAGTGGTGAACGAGCTCGTCGCGATCGAGATCTCGGAGGTGCTTCTGATCGAATGCCGCGCGCGCAACATCCGCTATCTCGCCGGCATGAGCTGCCTGGTCGACGATTATTTTTACTGGCTCGCGGATCCGTTGAGCCTTTCGGGCCGTTATCTGCGCGACGCCGTCCCCCGGGAGATCTCGTTGTCGCTCGCGCGCGACTACGTGCGCGAGGCCCGGCAAAGAGATTACAAGCCCTATTATGTGAAAAATCTGAGTGCGCGAAGGAGCCTGCGTCCGTTGGCCGCGGCGGCGCTGAAGCTCATGCTGTGGAACCTGCGCAGGGCGGCGAGCACCGCCACACGCAATTTCCGCTACGAGATGTACGACGATGAATATTCGAAACGGATCGCCGTGTACCTGAAAAGCTTAACGCGCCGCTACGATACGCTCGAGCACCTTCCGGCAGGCCGGGAGATCGTCTATTACCCGCTGCATCAGGAGCCCGAGGCGACGCTCAACTACATGTCGGAGTTCTACTCCAACCAGACGGCGACCATCGAGAACATCCTGAAGTGCCTGGGCGGCAACCAGGTGCTCGTCGTCAAGGAGCATCCGGTCGACAAGGGGTCGCTCCTGCGTGGCAAGTTCTGGAGCCTCAGACGCCGTTATTCCGGCCTCTACTTCTTTCCCGCCGAGCTCCACGGACGCGAGCTGCTCGCCGTTTGCCATCGCGTGGTGACGCTCACCAGCACGGTCGGATGGGAGGCGGCGCTGCTCGGCAAGCCGGTGTACGTCCTCGGGCAGATTTTCTACGACGCGCTCGACGGGGTGACGGCAATAGCCGATTTTCAGCAGCTGAAGCGTGCCCTGCGCGCGGCGGTTCCGGATGCCGCCCCCGACCTCGGATACTTCGAGGACTTCGTCGCGCGCATGACCGAGCAGTCCCATCCGGGGAACCCCTTTCCGCACCGGGAGCTGTACAGCGAGCGAAACAGACGATTGGTTGCGGATGCCATCGCTCTTGCACTGCCTGCCGATGGAGCCGCCTGATGCGACGCCTGCGGTGGCCCGGATCACTCATCAATGATCGCACGGTGTTCGTGGTGGTGAATGTCGCGGTGAACCTGCTGTTCCTGCTGCGCAGCTACGTCACCATGCGCACCTTGACGTACTCGGATCTCGGGCTCGTCGCGCTGCTGCAGACGATCATCCTGCTGGTGTCCGCGCTGCAGCTCGGTGTGGTGAATGGCGGCTATCGCCTGGTCTGCTCGGAGGACGCGGAGGGGGTGCGGACCGTCAACGATTTCGTTTATACGTTCGTGTGTGCGCTCGCCGTGGTCATGTTCGCGGCCGGCGCCGTGGCGGCGCTGTGGTCCGGCGACCGGGATTACGAGGTGGTCACGTTTCTCGCGATATTCGCGGGACTTCTCACCATACTCAAGAACTGGACGACGAATTTTCTCATTGCCAAGGTCATGCTGCCGGCGGTCAACCGGGTGAACTTTCTCTCCGCGGTCGTATCGATCGTGCCGTTGATCTACGTTCGCTCGAGTCCGCTGCTCATCTGCCTCGGATCGATCATTCTGCAGCCGCTCGCCTTCGTGGCCTGTGTCCTCGTGTTCCTTCCGGAACTGCGACCGACGGCGTTGCGCTGGTCGCTGCCGGTTTTCAAGAGGATCATGGCCGCGGGCTTCATCGTGTTCCTGACGAGCGTGTTTCTGGTGGCGAACACGCAAATCGAGCGCTGGTCGATTCTGTCCTATCTGGGAACCGACGGCCTCGGCCGCTTCTATCTCGCGCTCGTGTTCCTGAACTTGTACACCCTGGTGCCGACCTCGCTCGACGCGATCTATCTGCCGAAGCTGGTGCAATCCTACGGCAAGCATGACTACGCGCGGATGCGGCACGACATGCGCCGGTTCTTGGGCGTACTGATGGCGTACTCGGTCGCTGCTGTGCTCTGCGTGTGGCTCCTCGCGCCGCCCTTTCTCGATGCGCTGCTGCCGAAGTATCTGAACGATCTGGAGTACGTTTATCTGGTGCTGCCCGGCGTGGTCCTGTTCGGCTTGACCGGGCCGTTCGCGATGGTCTTCAACGTCCTGATGCGTTACCGCTTCTATTTTTACGCCTATGGACTGGGAACGCTCGCGACGGCGGCGCTGCTCGCCGGCTACATTTACAGCACCGACACCATCACTTTGCGCGCGGTATCGATCATCAAGACGGTCGTGTATCTGGCGATGGGGGCGGTCATCATCGCGGGCTACCTCGCCTCCTCGCGCGAGCAGCCGGGGCTCCGGTTCGCGACATGATTCACTTCCGTGCAAGGGACTTCGTCTCGGTCCTCACCTATCGGTTGGTGCTGTTTCCGTTCTTCCGGGAGCTCGGGCGGGGCGCCCGTGTGATCTGGCCGCTGCGGATCGTGGGAAGCCGGTATATCCGCCTGGCTCGCGGCGTCACCCTCCAATACGGCGCCTATATCGCGGTTTTGAAAGTTCGGCCGGAACCCCCGGTGCTCGACATCGGCAGCGGGACGCAGATCGGGAACTTCTGCCATCTCATCTGTACGAAGCGCGTCGAAATCGGCGAGAAAGTGCTGATTGCCGACCGGGTGTACATTGCGGACAATCGGCATGAATACGAGGATATCGGACGTCCCGTCATGGACCAGCCCCTGCGGCAGCTCGAGGCGGTATCGATCGGCGCCGGATCCTGGATCGGCGAGAATGTCTGCATCCTCGGCTGCCGCATCGGCACGAATTGCGTCATCGGCGCAAACAGCGTCGTGACGCGGGACATCCCGGATCACAGCGTGGCGTTCGGGTGCCCGGCCGTACCGGTCAAGAGGTACTGTGCGGACACGGGCAAGTGGCGCAAGGTCGATACCCGCGGCGAGTTCTTGGATTGATGGCCCAATGATGAGCCACCCATCGTGATCATCCGAAAATCCGACTGGATACGGCGCATGGCCGTGTTTCTCGCCATGCTGATCAGCGGCGGCAATCTCATATTTCCCCGATTGCCCATGCTGATCGGGGTGGTGTTTCTGTGCCTGCTGGCGCGGCGCTGGGTGATCGACTTCCGGCGCAACATGCTGCCGATCTTCTTCCTGTTGTCGGCGGTGCTGCTGCTCACGCTGCTCAGGCCCTCCGGGTTGGACATTCAGTCGACGGCGATCCGCTACGCGAATTTCATCGCGGGCATCGTGCTGCTCGATCTGTATCTGAATTCGCCCCAGGGCGCCCTCGCGGGCGATGTGACGTTCATCGGCAGGCTCATGGCCTGGCAGGCCGTTCTCACCATGGTGTTCGCGTACTTCTTCGGATTCCTGTTCGTGCCCGTGGAGATTTCCGACACCATCTACAGCACCGCCTTCGGTGTGTTCAACTATCACGTGATGATGGACGACGCGGCGCTGCGCTCGGACGGATTCTTCTATGAGCCCGGGGTCTTCCAGATCTACTTGAGCCTGTTTCTCTACGTCGCGCTGTTCGTGAACCGCAGCATGCGCCAATCGCTGCTCGCGCTGATCGCGATTCTCTGCACCCGATCGAGCACCGGGGTGGTCACCGCGTTCGCCATCGTGGCGTGGTTCGTCGCCACCCGCTACATCAACCGCGGCAGCCTTTTGATCCGGATGGCGAAGATTTGCGTCGCGGTGGTCGTCGTCGGCGCCATGGGCGCCCTCGCGGCCGTCAACTTGAACGACAAAATCGCCGGGGATAATCAGGGCTCGTTTTGGGCGCGCCAGTACGACCTCATCACGGGCTTGAATATCATCGCGATCCATCCGCTCGCGGGCATCGGATTCGATTACGAGCAGTACTACCGGGCGTCGAACGAGCTGGGCTATGCGGATACGGAGCTGCCGGACCGGATCACCATCGATCGCGGCAATTCCAACGGCGTTATCTTCCTCCTCTACAGCATCGGGATCCCGCTCGCCATTCCGTTTCTGATCGGGATGTTCAGGCAGACCCTGCTGCCGGACCGGTTTCTCGTGGGGATCATTCTGTTTCTGGGATGCTTCGGCGAGTCACTGGTATTCACCCCGATATTCCTGATGTTCATTTTCAGCGGCCTCCTCCTGAAGCCGCGGCCGGCGCGGTTGACGGCGCCGGCGCAGACCCTGAGATGAGCGCCCTGAACGTGCCGCGTCCCGATGCGCCTGCGCCGGCGGCGCGTGCCCGCGGCAAGCGGGTTCTTTTCATCGGCCTGTCCTACTACGCCTACACCGCGCGTATCGCCGGCTCGCTGCGCGAGAAAGGCTTCGAGGTCACGTACTATCCGCAGGAGAATCGCGGCTTCTGGTCGAAGACGATTCGCAAGCTCCTGCCTTCGCTGTATCGGTCGCGGCTGCGGCGCTATCACGCGCGTATGGTGGAGAAGGAGATCCGGGGTCACTACGACTACGTATTCTTTCTTCAGATCCATAACGTGGCCGTCGAGGTGGTCGAGAAGCTGCGCAGGAGCCTGCCCCGCGCCAGGTTCCTGCTGTACAACTGGGACTCGATCGCAACGCATGATTACCGCCCGTACCTGAGGTATCTCGACGCGGTGTTCACCTTCGACCGCTCCGACGCCCGCAGGCTCGGGATCCACTACCTGCCGCTCTTCGCGCTGCCGGAATATCTTGCCGCGGCCGGGCGCACAGCGGCGGACCGGCACCATGACATCTACTTCGTGGGCGCAATCGGGACGCTCGAGCGATTTACCGCGATCCGCCGGCTCGACGAGTACTGCCGGGCGCGAAACATCCGCTTTGCGAAGCATTTGCATTGCAGTCCCGCCATCTTGACCATGCTCTTGCGCCGCGGTCTGTATCTGAGCGGCATGACGCTGCGCGCGCTCTCGACCCGGCAGGTCGTCGCGCTCATGAACCATTCGACCGCCGTGTTCGATTTTCCGAACCACCGGCAAAGCGGCTACACGATGCGTCTGATCGAGAACATGTGCGCGGGCAAGAAGATCGTGACCTCGAATCCGGAAGTGCGGAAGGAAAGCTTCTACACGGCGGAGCAGTTCTTCGTCGCCGAGAGCCTGGATTTCGACGGCCTACAGGAATTCCTCGAGGGGGGTGTGCCCGGTGCACCGGATACGCGCAGCGCCGCGCACGCCGAATTCGCTCTGGACCGCTGGCTCGACCGGATTTTCGAGGAAGAATCATGAGACAGTGGCTGTCCCGAATCGTGCAGCGGCTGCGCTATCTGTACTATCGCAGCCGTGGATACGACATACACGCGACGGCCGAGCTCGAGCGCAGGCTCAATCTGGACCGCTACAATCCGCGAGGCGTGCACGTCGGCAGGCACACGATCCTCACCTCCGGGGTCACGGTATTGAGCCACAAGCTCATCCCGCTGAAATCCCAGGGGCGGTACGTGGGCGAGAAGGTCGACACGTACATCGGCGATTTTTGCGTGATCGGCATCGGCGCGATCATCATCGGAGGCGTGCGGATCGGGGACGAGGTGGTGGTGGGCGCCGGGGCCGTCGTCACGCGCGATGTCCCGTCGAATACCATGGTTGCGGGAAATCCTGCGAAAATAATCAGACAGGGAATCCAGATGGAGGGGCTGAAGCTTTGAATTGCTCATGAAGAAGGCGTTGCTCAAGCTGGCGAACACGGTGCTCAGCCCGGCCGGCGTACAAATTTACCGCGAGGGCATGGATATGGAGTCCGTGCTCAAGCCTTTGGCGAATCGCGCGGGCGACATCGCGACGGTGGTCGACATCGGCGCCTCGGACGGACGCTGGAGCGAAATGGCCATGAAGCTCTTTCCCCGCGCGAAATTCGTCGGCATCGACCCGCTGGTCGAGCGCGAGCCCAAGCTGAAGAGCCTCAAGGCGAGACGGCCGCAATTCGACTACGCGCTGTGTGTGGCGGGAGAGAAGGACAACGATACGGTGCAGCTCGCCGTGACCGAGGATTTGGACGGCAGCACGGTCGGCGGCGCCGGATCCGTGCGTCAGGTGCCCTCGCACTCGATCGACGAGATCATGAGGATGAAGGGCTGCAAAGGACCTTTTTTGCTCAAGTTCGACACCCATGGATTCGAGGTGCCCATTCTCAAGGGCGCCGCGCGCACGCTGCAGGACACCCGCTACATCGTCATGGAGGTGTACAACTACCGCCACGTCGAGGGAACGCTTCTGTTCTACGAGATGTGCGCGCTCCTCGACGGCATGGGGTTCCGGTGCTTCAACATGGCCGATCCGCTGCAGCGTCCGCTCGACGGATGCCTGTGGCAGATGGATTTCTTTTTTGCGCGCAAGGACGACGGGTGCTTCCGCGAGAGCCGCTTCCGAAAGACTTGATCAGCCCATGCCGGCCAACGCTTCCATCAATCGAGTCTGCGTATTCGGTCTCGACGTGTTTTCTGACGATCTCGACAAGATTCCCTTGAGCAAGCCTTGTGCCACCATCGCCACGATAAGTCCGAACTCCTACGGCATCTCGACGCGGGACGAAGAGTTTCGCGCCGCTCTGATGCGGGCCGACTATCTCGTGCTCGATGGGGTGTACTTCGGATTGGCGGGCATCCTGCTCGAGCACCGGATGATCAGGGCCAATCAGGGGCCCGACGTATTCTCCTTCTTCGTGCGCAAGCTCGACGCGACGGGCGGCCGCGCATTCTTCCTGGGCTCCTCCGAGGAGACGCTCGCGAAGATCAAGCGCCGGATGGCGCGGGAACATCCGCACGTCGCCGTGGAGGGCTTCTCGCCGCCCTTCAAGCCCGAGTTCGACGAGGCGGACAACCGGCTCATGCTGGAGCGAATCAACGCGTTCCATCCCGACGTGGTGTTCGTCGGCATGACCGCGCCGAAGCAGGAGAAATGGGCCTACAGGCATCGCGACCGGATCGACGCCAAGCTTGCGATATCGATCGGCGCGGTATTCGATTGGTATGCGGGCAACGAAAAGCCGGTCTCGCCGATCTGGTGGCGCCTGAAACTCGGCTGGCTGGTCCGCACCATTCGCAGACCGGAGATCCTCAAGCGCTACCCGTCGATATTCATCTTTTTCTGGCACCTCATGTTGGCCGTCCTCGGCATCAAGAAATTCTCCAATGGAAAAACCTAAGATAAGAATCGGCATCGTCGGTGCGGGGCGCATGGGGATCACCCATTACTCGATCATCAACGCCCATCCGGGCGTCACGGTCGCCGCCGTCGTGGACACGACGCCCTTCGTGAGCTCGATGCTCGAGAAGTATCTCGGCGTGCGAACCTACAAGAGCCATTCGAAGATGATGGAGCGCGAGAAAATCGATGCCGTGCTGGTGTGCACTCCGCCGGCCCTGAACTACGAAATACTGCTCGAGGCCCAGCGCAACGGCCTGCACTGCTTCGTCGAGAAGCCGGCCACCCTTTCGGCCTCCGAGTCCCTGGAGCTCGCGGGCCTTTTCGAGAGCCGCGGTCTGGTGAACCAGGTCGGCTACGTGAACCGCTTCAACGATGTGTTCGTCAAGGTCAAGGAGCTCCTCGAGCGCAACGCGCTCGGGGAGGTGCTGAGGGTTCGCACCGAGATGCATTCGCGCACGGTCATTCACCCCGAGAGCGGATCGGGCTGGCGCTCGGCGCGCGAGAAGGGTGGGGGCGCCCTCTATGAGATGGCCTCGCATGCCGTCGACCTGATGAACTACTTCGTGGGCGCGCCCAGCGCCGTCGCCGGCAGCTCGCTCACGCGCGTCTTCTCTCGAACGGTCGAGGATGTGGTCTCGAGCACCCTGCTGTACGGCGATGACAAGGTCGGATCGCTCTACGTGAACTGGAGCGATGCGAGCTATCGCAAGGCAACCAACAAGGTGGAGCTCTTCGGCCGGGCAGGCAGGCTCTTGGCCGATCAGCACGGTCTGAAGATCCATCTCACCTCGCCCAACGAGGCTCTCGGCTTCAGGGCCGGCTGGAATTCGCTGTCGATCACCGATGTGTTCTCGAGCGTGCCGTTCTTCGTGCGGGGTATCGAGTTCACGGCGCAGCTGCATCATTTCATCGACTGCATCGAGGCGCGGAGGAGCACGCGCTGTACGCTTCGCGATGCGGCGGCCACGCTCAAGGTGCTCGAGGACATGTTGCGCGACCATTCACGAATCAAGGAAGCGGCCGCCCCATGAGCCCGATCGACAAAGTCGTCTTCGGCGACAATCAGTTCTTCGGCATCAATCACATGTCGCAGGAGAAGGCACAGCAGCTGGCCGAGCAGTTCCACGATCTCGACAGTATTTTTCGCGTGTACGACATCGCCATCGACGCAGGTATCGAGGCCGTGATGCTGAACAGCAACGAGCGTGCCGCCGAGATCTGCGAGCGCTTCCGGTCCGGCGGGTCGCGCTACGCCGGGCTTCGATGGTATCCGTCGATTCCTTATCCGCATAAATACGCCAATCTCATCACCGAGGTCGGCATCCTGCCGGCGCTGCAGAGCATCCTGTCCCAGCAAGGCTCCGCCTTGAGCGCGATCACCCGGGGCGGGATGGCGATTCTCTCGAAGGACGCGATTGCGCTCATGCGCATGCTGGTCGACATCGAGATGCAGATGTTTCGCGGGCTGGACTTGAGGGTCGTGTTCCTGCAGAACATCGTCACCGACCTGATTCTCGGGCTCGGCCTCAAGGATTTCTTCGAGGCGTACGCGGATCACGTCCGGGAGAAGTACCGGGCGCATCCGGGCTTCATCACCCAGAACATGCCGGCCCTGCGCGCGGCGCTCATCCGCTGGAACATCCCGGGGGCGGTGATCTGCACGTCGATCAACAAGATCGGCTACCTCATGTCGCCGGACCTGCAAGCCTATGAGGAGGCGCTCGCCGTCAACGATCCGTCCGCGTATCCCATCATGGCCATGTCCACGCTCGCCTCGGGGGCGCTGCCCGCCCGCGAGGCGTACGAATTCGTCAACGCACTGAACGTGCAGTCCGTGGTCTTCGGGGCATCTTCCAGGAAGAACATCGAGGAGACGGCGCGCCTGATCGATCTACGGGGAACGAAGACACTATGAGGGTCCTGATCACGGGAGGCGCGGGTTTCATCGGCTCGAGGCTCGCCGCGCGCCTGCTCGAAGCGGGCCACGAGGTCAGGGCGCTCGACAATCTGTGCGCCCAGGTCCATACGGCGCGGCCCGAGGAGTCGCCGCTGTACCGCTCGCTCGGTACGGCGGTGCACTTCGTGCGCGGCGACGTCACCTCGCGCGGTGACCTCGAGGCCGCCCTCGAGGGACAGGAGGCGGTGGTGCATCTCGCGGCGGAGACCGGCACCGGACAATCGATGTACGAGATCGACCGCTACAGCCGGGTCAATGTCGGCGGCACGGCGCTGCTGCTCGATGTGCTGGCCAACGCCCGCCACGGGGTGCGCCGAGTGGTGGTCGCCTCGTCCCGTGCGGTGTACGGCGAGGGCAAGTACCGGTCCGCGGAATTGGGTTTCGTCTATCCGAGGCAGCGCTCGGCGGACGACATGACGGCGGGCGACTTCGACATCAAGCATCCCGACTGCTCCGGGTCCCTGACGGCGGTCGCCACCGACGAGGACTCGAGGCTGCAGCCGGTGTCGGTGTACGGCATCACCAAGCTCGCCCAGGAGCAGTTGATCATGACCGTCTGCCCGCCCTTGGGGATAGGGGCGGTGGCGCTGCGCTACCAGAACGTCTACGGCCCCGGTCAATCGCTCTCGAATCCCTACACGGGCATCCTCTCGATCTTTTCCAATTTGATCCTGAGCGGCAAGGGCATCAACGTGTTCGAGGACGGGCGCGAGAGCCGGGACTTCGTCTACATCGATGATGTGGTCGAGGCGACGCTGCTCGCGATCGAACGGTCCGAGGCCGCCGGCCAGGTCTTGAATGTGGGATCGGGCCGTCCGGTAAGCGTGCTCGCCGTCGCCGAGACGCTGTCGCGGCATCTCGGCGTGCAGGTGCCCATCACCGTCAGCGGCAATTTCCGCGTCGGCGACATCCGCCATAACTATGCCAGCCTCGAGCGCGTCGGGCGCATGCTCGGCTGGGTGCCGCGTCATTCGTTCGAGCAGGGAATTGCGCGGTATTGCGCTTGGGTACGCAAGACCGGCGCCGTCGCGAGCAGCTTCGAGGCATCGCTTGCGGAGATGCGCGGCAAAGGGCTGTTGAAATAACGCGGGGAAAGAATGCGGCACGAGGCGAGGAGTTGGGGAGAGCGCACCTGATGCGCATCCTGGTCACCGGCGCGAGCGGTTTCGTCGGATCCGCGCTGCGCGGCAGGCTCGTCGCGATCGGGCACGAGGTCACGGGGATCTATCGTGCAGCGCCCTCGCGAGGTGCCGGCCCCGCCCTGATCGGCGCGCTCGAGGCGAACCAGGACTGGAGCGCTCTGCCGCGCGATTGCGACGCGTTGGTACATACGGCCGCGCGCGTGCACATCCTGAACGATCGTGCCCGCGATCCGCTCGCCGAGTACCGCAGAACCAATGTCGAAGGCACGCTCAACCTCGCCCGCCAAGCGGCCCAGGCGGGCTTGCGGCGTTTCGTGTTCTTGAGCACCATCAAGGTCAATGGTGAGCATACGGGCGCCAATGCCGCGTTCTCGGCGGACGATGTGCCTTCGCCATCCGATCCGTACGGGGCGTCCAAATGGGAGGCCGAGCAGGGGCTGAAGGACATCGCGGCGCGGACGGGGCTGGAGCTGGTGATCATCCGGCCGCCGTTGGTATATGGCCCGGGAGTGAAGGGCAATTTCCGCTCGATGCTCGAATGGCTTTGGCGCGGGTTGCCGCTGCCCCTCGCCGCCGTCACGAACCGGCGAAGCATGATCTATCTGGACAATCTGCTCGATGTGATCGTGGTCGCCCTTGCGCATCCGGCGGCGCGAAACCGCACGTTCCTGGTGTCCGACGCCGAGCACATGAGCACACCGGAGCTGTTGCGCCGCACGGGAAGCGCACTCGGCCGCGGCGCACGGCTCTTCTCCGTTCCGCCGTCATGGCTCGCAGCTGCCGCCGCGCTCGCCGGCCGCCGGCCGGCGTTCCAACGCCTGTGCGGGTCGCTCGTCGTGGATAGCCGGCAGACCCACCGGCTCCTCGGTTGGGAGCCCGCAACGTCCGTCGATGCGGGACTCGAGCGCACGGCCAAGGACTTCCTGCGTGAAACGCGCGCTTGACCTCGCCCTGGTGCTGATCATCGGGCTCGCCGCTGCGATACCGATGGCGCTCATCGCGCTGCTCGTGAGGCTCACCTCGTCCGGTCCGGCGCTGTATTGGTCGGACCGGATCGGCCGACGCAACGCCGTCTTCCGCATGCCGAAGTTCCGGACCATGCGCCTCGGCACGCCGGCGGTCGCCACCCATCTCATGACGGACGCCCGACCCTTTCTGACTCCCATCGGCTCATTCCTGCGCAAGACCAGCCTCGATGAGATGCCGCAGCTCTGGAGCATTCTCAAAGGCGACATGAGCTTCGTGGGGCCGCGTCCGGCCCTCTTCAACCAGCACGATCTGATCGCCTTGCGCACGCAGTGCGGGGTCCACGAGCTCATTCCCGGACTGACCGGTCTTGCGCAAGTGCGCGGCCGGGACGAGCTGCCGATCCCCGAGAAGGTCAAGCTCGACGAGGAATACCTGCGCCGGCGCTCACTCGCCCTCGATGCGCAGATTCTATGGCTGACCCTGATCCGTGTCCTCAGGCGCGAGGGCGTGTCGCACTGAAGCGCGGGGTCATGGCGCCCCGATCTGGTTCTGCCACAGCGTGATGCTGTTCTGCTGATACTCCGCGTTGGAGACGATGCTCGGCACGCCGGTGCTGTCGAAGTTCGCAAGGCGCACGGCACACACGTCGTTCTCCGTTTGATAGACGCGTCCGAGCGTCCAGCCGCTGCTGGTCGGATGCGCGATGTACACGCCGCCGGAGCGCACCGTGGAATAGCCCCCGGTCAGCTGACCCACGGCGAGCACGACATCGAGCGTGCCGTCGTGGTGAACGTCGCCGGCCGCGACCTCGGTCACGAGGTTGACCCAGTTCGAGTCGGTGAACTGAACGATCGGGTACACCTGCCACGACGAGCCGTTGCCGTTGTTGCGCAACCAGGAGACCCCGGCCGTGACGGGCAGCAGGATGTCCGGATGGCCGTCGCCGTCGACGTCCATGACGATGCCGAAATGCGCGTTCTGCGTATTGACGCCGGGGATGACGTGCCGGATCCAGTTCGTCGGCGTGACCTGCTCGTACCAGGCGACCGTTCCGGTGACCGCATCGCTGGTCACCACGTCCATCTTGCCGTCGCCGTTGATGTCGGCGATCTGTACCGTGCGCGGGTCGCCCCAGTTGGCGGCCGTGGTGTCGATGGGGTGATAGATCCATTCGCCCGTGGGTTGGCCCGTGTTCTCGAGCCACGCGATGCCGATCGTCGCACCGGCCGGATTCGAATCGGGCTGATAGCGCATGGCGACCACGATATCGGGCAAGCCGTCGCCGTTGATGTCGCCGGCCGCGAGATTCACCGGTCCCGGCGTGAGGCTGCTCAGCACGCGCCGTGCCCAGGGCGTGTTGTGAGTGCCCGGATTGATATAGGACACGACCGCGCTGTGCGAGTTTGACACCCCCGCGATGTCGAGCTTGCCGTCGCCGTTCACATCGATGGCGACGTTGCGCTCGAGAAGAAACTCGTCGGGGTTGGTGGTGCTCAGACCCGGGAACAGCTCCTGCGGATAGATGACATCGTTCTCGCCGCTGTTGTACATGACATGGCCGATGGCGCCCGTCTGCGTACGCAGGCGATCGTGGCCCGAGACGTACGAGTCGAAATAAGCGATCGCGGGCAGACCGGTGCCATCGTAGTCGGCGACGCTGAAGCCGTACGAATAGCTCATGCTCGGCGAGATGTCGTAGCGGATGAACGGAACATCGGTGAGTCCGACCGTGGTGCGCACGATCTGCACGGGCGAGAGCGAGGCGAGCTGCGAGGCGGACACCACGGTTGGATTGCTCGAGGACGCCGGCTCGGTGACCGGCGCCTGCGAATACAGCCCCGAACCGCAGGCGCTCAAGGCGGCGAGCGGGACGAGGAGCGGGGCGGAGCGGACGAGACGGGCGGTGACCGACGAGCAAGCGCCGGCGCGATCGATACTCTTCATTAGGTTTTTTCTCTCTAGACGGAACATGCGCCCCGCCCCATGGTAGTCACGAGACTGTGATATGCGCAATAATAAACATACAACGCTCATCGGTGTCGGACGTTGACTCTTCTTAACGAACGGCCCGATCGAGTTGAAGCCTATCTGGACGATGCTCTGGTCACGCGCCCCTTTATCTTGCAGGATTTACAGGAGTGTATTTTGGCGAAGACCGCGCTTTTGACGGGCATCACCGGCCAGGATGGGGCATACCTTGCCGAGCTGCTGCTCTCGAAGGGGTATGAGGTTCATGGCGTCAAACGCCGGGCATCGTCGTTCAACACCGACAGAATCGACCACCTGTACCAGGATCCGCACGAGAAGAACGTGCGCCTCAAGCTGCACTACGGCGATTTGACAGATTCGACCAATCTCATCCGTATCGTGCAGGAGGTCCAGCCGGACGAGCTTTACAATCTCGCGGCACAGAGCCATGTGGCGGTCTCGTTCGAGACGCCGGAGTACACCGCGAACTCCGATGCGCTCGGCACGCTGCGGTTGCTCGAGGCCATTCGCATTCTGCGGCTCGAGCGCAAGACCCGGTTCTACCAGGCGTCGACTTCGGAGATGTTCGGCAACGTGCGGGAGATACCGCAAACCGAGACCACGCCGTTCTATCCCCGCTCCCCTTACGGCGCCGCCAAGGTGTACGCCTACTGGATCACGGTCAACTACCGCGAGGCGTACGACATGTTCGCCTGCAACGGCATTCTCTTCAATCACGAGTCGCCGGTCCGCGGCGAGACGTTCGTTTCCCGCAAGATCACGCGCGCGCTCGCGCGAATCCGCATCGGTCTGCAGGAGACCTTGCACCTGGGGAACCTCGACGCCCGCCGCGATTGGGGACACGCCAGGGACTACGTCCGGGCGCAGTGGCTCATGCTGCAACAAGAGGAGCCCGAGGATTTCGTGATCGCAACGGGTACGCAATATTCGGTGCGTGACTTCGTGGTCGCCGCCGGCACGCTGCTCGACATGCGAATCGAATGGCAGGGCGAGGGCATCGATGAGGTGGGAATCGACGCCGCCACCGGGCGCACGCTGGTCCGGGTGGATCCGCGCTATTTCAGGCCTACGGAGGTGCAGACGCTCCTCGGTGATGCGACCAAGGCGCGCGAGAAGCTCGGCTGGCGCGCCGAGATCGATTTCGCCGCGCTGGTCTCGGAGATGGTCACCGAGGATCTGGAGCTCGCCAAGCGCGACGCGCTGGTCGCGCAGCAAGGCTACAAGGTCTTGAGCCGTCACGAGTAGATCGTGTCCATCAGCAAGCGCTCCAGGATTTACGTCGCCGGACATCGAGGTCTCGTGGGCGCGGCCGTCGTCCGCGCGCTCGCCTCGCAGGGCTATGCCGAGCCGCTGGTGCGGACTCACGCCGAGCTCGATCTCACGCAGCAGGCGGCAGTGCGCGCTTTTTTCGAGCGCGAGCGTCCCGAGGCGGTCATTCTCGCCGCCGCGCGGGTCGGAGGCATCCATGCCAACAATTCCCGGCCCGCCGAATTCATTCGCGACAATCTTTTGATCCAGGACCACGTGCTCGACGCCGCGCAGCGGACGGGCGTTGAGAAACTGGTGTTCCTCGGCTCGAGCTGCATCTACCCGAAGCTTGCCGAGCAGCCCATCCGGGAGGAGAGCCTGCTCACCGGTCCGCTCGAGACGACCAACGAGTGGTATGCCATCGCCAAGATTGCCGGGGTCAAGCTCTGCCAGGCGCTACGCCGGGAGTACGGCTTCAACGCGATCTGCCTCATGCCCACGAATCTGTACGGGCCGGGCGACAATTTCGATCTGGAACAGGCGCACGTGCTGCCGGCGCTGATCCGGCGCATTCACGAGGCCAAGCTCGCCGGCGCGCCGCGCGTGACGGTCTGGGGAAGCGGCACTCCCCGGCGGGAGTTTCTGCACGTCGACGATCTCGCCGATGCCATCTTGTACCTTTTACAAGCATACGACGAAGAGCCAATTGTGAATGTCGGCTGGGGCAGGGACATTGCCATTCGGGAGCTTGCGGAACTCTTGGTGTCGGTCATTGACTACAAGGGAGAGATGCTTTTCGACACTACGAAGCCGGATGGCACACCCCGTAAGCTGCTTGATGTGACGCGTTTGACCGCTCTCGGATGGGCGCCCACAATCACGTTGCGCGACGGTATCGAACGAACGTATACATGGTTCCAGGACCATGTGAAGGATGCCAGACTTTAGATCCGGTCAACCGCAATGGCGGTGGCGCGTTGGGTCATTAAACTCAAAATAAGCCTTTATTCGGTTGATTTCGGTAGACTTGGGCCACAAGGAGTCGAGAGTCTCGCCCAACGAATGACAAGCCGAATGGGGGGCGGGACTTTGATCATGGAGGCTCGCGTTGGGGTCGAATCAGCACAAATCCGATAGCTACATTCGCCGCACCATCGAATTGCCGCGTCCGACCAAGCGCGTCATCTCGATCTGCGCCGATGTGCTGATGATTCTCGGGGCCCTGTGGGCCGCGATGAGTCTCAAGGCCGGCTATCCTGTGTTCGCCCCGGAAGACTGGCCGGCGTATCTCGCGGTGGTCGCGGTCAGCATTCCGACGTTCGTCCGCCTTGGATTGTATCGAGCGGTGATCCGCTATCTCGGGCATAAGGCGGTGTTCGCGGTTGCCTTTGCCGTGGCGCTGTCGGGTCTGGTGCTCGGCCTGGTCGGGATGACGCTCGAGCTCCGGGCGCTGTCGTGGAGCGTCGTGGCGATCTATTCCTGCCTCGCGCTTCTCTACGTCGCCGGCTCGCGCTTTCTGGTTCGTTACTACCTGTTGACGCGCCATATCCAGCCCACCGAGGCGCGCGTGGCCATCTACGGCGCCGGCGAGGCGGGTGCACGGCTCTCGAACGTCCTCTCGACGACGCGTGCCTTCGATCCTCTGGTGTTCGTCGACGACAGCCGCAACCTGCAGGGGCGGATGGTCAACGGCATCAAGGTCTATCCGCCCGAGGAGCTACCGTCGCTGATTCGCGACAAGAACATCGACCGCGTCCTCCTCGCACTCCCATCGCTGACCCGCCGCCGCCGCCGCGAGATCTTGAGCGCGCTCGAGCCCCTCGGCGTTCATGTGCAGACCGTGCCCGAATTCGAGCAGCTGGTCACGGGCAAGGCGAACGTCGAGGATATCCGGGAAGTGGACGTGTGCGATCTCCTGGGGCGCGATTCGGTGCCGCCCAAGGCCGGTCTGTTCGAAGCGTGCATTCGCGATCAAGTGGTGATGGTCACGGGAGCGGGTGGCTCGATCGGCGCCGAGCTGTGCCGGCAGATCATCGGCCTGGGGCCGAAGCGCCTCGTGCTCTTCGAGATGTCGGAGCTCGCCCTTTACAACATCGAGCGCGAGCTGCGCACGTTCGCCGAGCAGAACGCGCTGCACGTCGAGCTCGTCGGCCTCATCGGCAACGGTCACCACAAACAGCGCATGCGCGAGATCTTCCTCGCCTATCGAGTGCAGACGGTGTATCACGCCGCCGCTTACAAGCACGTTCCCATCGTCGAGCAGAACGTGATCGAGGGAATCTACAACAACGTGCTCTCGACCTGGTATACCGCGGAGGCCGCCCACGAGACCGAGGTGGAGACGTTCGTGCTGGTCTCGACCGACAAGGCCGTCAATCCCACCAACGTCATGGGCGCGACCAAGCGGTTCGCCGAGATGGTGCTGCAAGGCTTGCATCGGCGCGGCACCAAGACGCGGTTCTGCATGGTGCGCTTCGGCAATGTGCTCGCCTCCTCGGGCTCGGTCGTGCCGCTGTTCAACGAGCAGATCAAGGCGGGCGGCCCGGTAACGGTCACCCATCCCGAGGTCATCCGCTATTTCATGACCATCCCGGAGGCCGCGCAGCTCGTCATCCAGGCCGGATCCATGGCCGAGGGCGGCGAGGTCTTCGTGCTCGATATGGGCAAGCCGGTCCGGATCTGCGATCTCGCGAAGCGCATGATTCATCTCATGGGAATGACCGTGCGGGATGAGCAGCACCCCGACGGGGATATCGAGATTGCCTTTACCGGACTGCGTCCGGCGGAGAAGCTGTACGAGGAGCTTCTGATCGGCAACAACGTCACCGGCACCCAGCACCCCATGATCCTGCGGGCGATCGAGCACTGCATCCCGTGGGAGCGCATTCAGTGGATGCTGGATGAGATCCTGCAGGCGATGAGCCGCTTCGATTGCCAGCGTGCCCTGCAGCTCCTGAGCGAGGTCGTGGTCGAGTACAAGCCGGCGCCCGAATCTCACGATCTCGTCTGGGCACGGCAGGCGGCGTTGCCCGTGGATGATCGCAAGGTCACGAGCCTGAAGGTGCGACGTGTGGTGCGCAACACCGGTCCGAGCACCACCGGCCCGACCGACACCGCGCACCCTTAAGCCGGCGGCGCCGAATTGTCCAAGCGCACGATCTTGGTGACGGGCGGCGCCGGCTACATCGGCAGCCACGTCGTGCGCCAGCTCGCCGAGCGGGGCGATCGAGTGGTGGTTCTCGACAACCTGGGCAAGGGATTCCGGCAGGCCGTCACCGCCGCCGAGCTCGTCGTCGGGGATGTGGGGGACCACGCGCTCGTGTCGCGACTGATGACCGAGCGGCAGGTGGACACGGTGATGCATTTCGCCGCCCACACCATCGTGCCCGAATCGGTGGCGCTGCCGCTCAAGTACTACGGCAATAACACCTGCTCGACGCGCAACCTGCTGCAGGCCTCGATCGAGCATGCCGTCGAGCATTTCGTTTTCTCCTCCACCGCCGCCGTCTACGGAATACCGGAAGACGGCTACGCCGGCGAGGATTCGCCGACCCGGCCCATCAACGCCTACGGCACCTCGAAGCTGATGAGCGAATGGATGCTGCGCGACGTCGCGGCCGTCAATCCGTTGCGCTACGTGGCGCTGCGCTATTTCAACGTGGCCGGATCCGATCCCGGGGGGCGCATCGGTCAGACGACCCCGGGGGCCACTTTGCTGACCAAAGTGGCCTGCGAGGCCATGGTGGGCAAGCGCAGTCAGGTCTCGATTTTCGGCACGGACTATCCGACCCCCGATGGAACGGGCGTACGCGACTACCTGCACGTCGAGGATCTGGCCGCGGCCCACCTCAACGCGCTCGATTATCTGCGCGCCAAAGGCCGCTCCGTGACCCTGAACGTGGGTTATGGGCATGGCTACTCGGTCCGCGAAGTCCTCGCCATGGTCGAGAGCGTCGGCGGCAAGCCGCTCGTGATCCGGGAGGAAGCGCGCCGCCCCGGCGACCCGGCCTATCTGGTGGCGCGCGCCGACCGCATTCGCACCGAGCTCGGCTGGCAGCCGCGCTACGATGACCTCGAGGCGATCGTGTCGAGCTCGCTTGCATGGGAAAAGAAGCTGCTGCGCGATCCCTGGCGCTGAGGCGCTCCAACTTTACTTGACCCCCCAATAACGATATCTTGTAGCCCCGCTTTTCTCTGCTAAATCAGGCTATTACGAATGCGAATTACGATTTTCGGCTCCGGCTATGTGGGCTTGGTGACGGGCGCGTGCCTCGCCGATGCGGGCAATGACGTGGTGTGCGTCGATGTGGACCGCCGCAAGATCGACATGCTCTCATCCGGTGAGATTCCGATTCACGAGCGGGGGCTCGACACCATCGTCCGGCGCAATTTCGAGGCCGGCCGGCTGCACTTCACGACCGAGGCCGAGGCGGGGGTCGAGCACGGACAGTTCCAGCTCATTGCCGTGGGGACACCCCCGGACGAGGATGGCTCGGCGGACCTCTCCTCGGTGCTGGCGGTCGCCCGCACCATCGGCCGACACATGAGCGATTACAAAGTGGTGATTACCAAGTCCACCGTGCCGGTCGGAACGGCCGACAAGGTGAGGGAGGCGGTCCGCGGCGCCCTCGAGGAGCGCGGCGCGGCCATCGAATTCGACACGGTGTCGAATCCCGAATTTCTGAAGGAGGGTGCGGCGGTCGAGGACTTCATGAAGCCCGATCGCGTGATCGTCGGCACCTCGAGTCCGCGGGCGACCGAGCTGCTGCGCGCGCTGTACGAGCCGTTCACGCGCAACCGGGACCGCATGATCGTCATGGACGTGCGCTCCGCCGAGCTCACCAAGTACGCCGCGAATGCCATGCTCGCGACCAAGATCAGCTTCATGAACGAGCTTGCGAACCTGGCCGAGCGATGCGGCGCCGACATCGAGGCGGTGCGCATCGGCATCGGCGCGGATCCGCGCATCGGCCACGCCTTCATCTACCCCGGGGTGGGCTACGGGGGCTCCTGCTTTCCCAAGGACGTCAAGGCATTGCGGCACTCGGCGGCCGAGGTGGGATACGAGGAAAGCATTCTCACGGCGGTGGAGCGGGTGAACGAGCGGCAAAAGAAGGTCCTTTTCAACAAGATCAAGGCTCATTTCGGGTCGCTCGAAGGCAAGACCATCGCGCTCTGGGGCCTGGCATTCAAGCCGAACACCGACGATATGCGCGAGGCGCCGAGCCGGGTGCTCATGGAGGCGCTGTGGAGGGCGGGCGCGAGCGTGCGTGCCTACGACCCCGTCGCCATGGCCGAATGCGCGCGCATCTACGGACCGAATCCCGCTCTGAAGCTCTGCAAGACGAGCGCCGAGGCGTTGGTCGGGGCCGATGCGCTGGCCATCGTCACGGAGTGGCGGGAGTTTCGCAGCCCGGACTTCGACCAGATCAAATCGGCCCTCAAGACGGCGGTGATTTTCGACGGGCGCAACCTCTACGACCCGGCGCATATGGCGCGCGATGGCTTCAGCTATTATGCGATCGGCCGCGGCAAGCGGTCAGGATGAGTCCATGGAAACGAAGTTGATTCCCGTGATCTTGTCCGGCGGCGCGGGCACCCGGTTGTGGCCCTTGTCGAGGGAGCTCTATCCGAAACAGCTCCTCGCACTGACCGGATCAGAGACCATGCTCCAGGAAACCGCCGCCCGTCTGGGCGGCATCGCAGGCGCCCACGACCCTATCATCGTGTGCAACGAGGCCCACCGCTTCACCGTGGCCGAGCAGCTTAGAATCGCGGGCCGGCGCGCGAGCGCCATCCTGCTCGAGCCGGTGGGGCGGAACACCGCTCCCGCGGTCGCGCTCGCCGCGTTGCAGGCGCTCAGCATCGATCCGGACGCCATCCTGATCGTAGCGCCCGCCGATCACGTGGTCCGCGACGTCCGCCGCTTCCAGCAGGCGGCGGTCACCGCGGCGGGGCTCGCGGCCGAAGGGCAGCTCGTGACGTTCGGTATCGTCGCGCACGCGCCGGAGACCGGCTACGGCTATATCCGTCGCGGCGAGGGCACCGGCCCGGCGTACCCGGTGGCGCAGTTCACCGAGAAGCCCGCGCTCGATGTGGCGCAGCAGTTCGTGGCGAGCGGCGACTATTATTGGAACAGCGGAATGTTCGTGTTCAAGGCGCAAAAGTACTTGAGCGAGCTCGAGCACTTCGCACCCGACATCCTCGAGGCGAGCAAGGCCGCGTTCGGCGCGGCCCAGGCGGATCTGGACTTCAAGCGCATCGACAAGACCGAGTTCGAGCGCTGCCGGAGCGACTCGATCGACTACGCCGTGATGGAAAAGACCCGCTCCGCCGTGGTCCTGCCGCTCGATGCCGGTTGGAGCGACGTCGGCTCGTGGGCCTCGCTCTTCGATGCGCTGCCCGCCGACGAGGACGGCAATGTGCTCAAGGGCGACGTGCTGGTTCACGACACCCGCGATTGCTACGTTCAGTCGACCAGCCGCCTGGTCGCCGCCGTCGGGATGGATGATCACGTGATCGTCGAGACCAAGGACGCCGTGCTGGTCGCGCCCAAGGGGCGCGTGCAGGACGTCAAGGACTTGGTGGCCAAGCTGAAGAAGGCCGGCCGCAGCGAATCCTCGCTGCACCGGGAGGTGTTCAGACCTTGGGGGAGCTACGACAGCCTCGATGCGGGCGAGCGTTTTCAGGTCAAGCGCCTGTCGGTGAAGCCCGGCGGCCAGCTGTCCTCGCAGATGCATCACCATCGGGCCGAGCACTGGATCGTCGTGCAGGGCACGGCGCGCATCACGTGCGGCGACAAGACATTCCTCTTGTCCGAGAACGAATCGACGTACATCCCGATCGGCGCGACCCATCGCATCGAGAATCCCGGCAAGGTGCCGCTGCACATCGTCGAGGTGCAATCCGGCTCCTACCTCGGCGAGGATGACATCGTTCGCTTCGAGGACGTTTACGGGCGCCAAGGAACCAGCACTTGACCTCGATCCGTTGCTTCAAGGCCTATGATCTGCGCGGCCGTGTTCCCGATGAGCTGAACGAAGAGGTCGCTTACCGCGTCGGACGCGGCTACGCCGAGTTCGTGACGCCCCGGCGGGTGGCCGTCGGGCGCGACATCCGGCTGTCGAGCGCCGGGCTCACCGACGCGCTCTGCCGCGGCCTCACCGACGGCGGCGTGGATGTGGACGACATCGGGGTGTGCGGCACCGAAGTCGTTTACTTCGCCACCTTCGACGGCGGCTACGACGGCGGCATCATGGTGACGGCCAGCCATAATCCCCCGGACTACAACGGCATGAAGTTCGTGCGTGAGCAATCGAAGCCGATCAGCTCGGACAACGGCCTCAACGACATCCGCGCGTGCGCCGAGCGGGACGAATTCCGCGATCCTCCGAGGCGCGGAGTGCGACGCAGCATCGATGTCACCGCCGCCTACGTGGAGCACGTGCTTTCCTACGTCGACGTCAAAAAACTGCAGCGCCTGAAGATCGTCGTGAACGCCGGCAACGGCGCGGCCGGGCCGTTTCTGGATCGATTGGAGCCGCACCTGCCGTTCGAGCTCATCAAGCTCCACCATGAGCCGGATGGGCGCTTCCCGAACGGCGTGCCGAATCCGATGCTCGAGGAGAATCGTGCGTCCACGGCGGCGATGATCCGGGCTCGCGGCGCGGATCTCGGACTCGCGTGGGACGGGGATTTCGATCGCTGCTTCTTCTTCGACGAGCACGGCGATTTCGTCGAGGGCTATTACATCGTCGGGTTGCTGGCCTCGGCGCTGCTCGCGACCGAGCCGCCGGGGGGGCGCATCGTGCACGATCCGCGCCTCACCTGGAACACTCAGGAGATCGTCGCCGCCCACCAGGGCCAAAGCGTCCTGTCGAAATCCGGCCACGCCTTCATCAAGCAGCGCATGCGCGAGGTCGACGGGGTGTACGGCGGCGAGATGAGCGCGCACCATTATTTCCGGCGCTTCGCCTACTGCGACAGCGGCATGATCCCCTGGCTTCTGATCACCCGGATCATCAGCGAGTCGGGAAAGCCGCTCTCTAAACTGGTGGGCGAGCGCATCGCGCGGTTTCCGGTGAGCGGCGAGCTCAACTACCGCGTCCCCGACGCGGCCGCCGCGATGGCGGCGGTCGAGTCGCGATATGCACGCGATGCGCGCTCGAGCGACCGCACGGACGGGTTGTCGTTCGAGTTTGCGGACTGGCGCTTCAATCTGCGCTCCTCGAACACGGAGCCCCTGATTCGCTTGAACGTCGAGGCGCGCGGATCGCAGGAGCTGATGCGCTCGCGGACTCAGGAAATCCTCGAGTTGCTGCGCTCGCAGGGCGCCGTCGCGGCCGACCATTGATGCAGGAAAGCGCGCTCGCCATGCCCGCCCGTCCCAAATTGAGCGTCGTGATTCCCGTGTACAACGAGGAACAGGTGCTGCCGACGCTGTTTGCGCGGCTCTATCCGGCGCTCGATGCCTTGGGGCTGAGGTACGAATGCCTGTTCGTCAACGACGGCAGCAAAGACCGGTCCGCGGCCCTGTTGCGCCAGCAGTTTCAGTCGCGGCCGCGGGAGACGCGCGTGGTCCTGTTCCACGCGAACTTCGGACAGCATTCCGCGGTGATGGCCGGACTCGCGTATGCCCGCGGCGAGTATGTGGTGACGCTCGATGCGGATCTGCAGAACCCTCCCGAGGAGATCCACAAGCTGGTCGCGGCGCTCGATGCGGGCTACGACTACGTCGGCACCATCCGCCAGAAGCGCCAGGACCGGCTCTGGCGGCGGTCGCTCTCGAGGGGCGTCAACAAGGTTCGTGAATGGATCACGCCGGTGCGCATCACCGACCAGGGCTGCATGATGCGCGGCTACTCGCGCTTCGTGGTGCAGGCCCTCAACCAGACCCGCGAGGTGAATACGTTCATCCCCGCATTGGCCTCGCTCTACGCGATGAATCCCATCGAGGTGCCCATCGCGCACGAGGAACGGCACGCGGGAAAGTCGAAGTATTCGCTCTACAGCCTGATACGCCTGAACTTCGATTTGATCACGGGCTTCTCGGTGGTGCCGTTGCAGCTGTTCTCGATGGTGGGCATGGCGGTCTCGCTGTTGTCGGCGGCCCTGATGATCATCCTGCTCGCGCGACGCTTCATCATCGGTTCCGAAGCGGAAGGGCTGTTCACGCTGTTCGCGATCATGTTCTTCTTCATCGGTCTCGCGCTGTTCGGCATCGGACTGCTGGGCGAGTACGTCGGCCGGATTTACGCGCAGGTGCGCGAGCGGCCGCGCTACGTGGTCGAGGCCGTGCTCGAGGACACCGGTGAGAGCGGCCCCGGGCTGGGGCCCCGGGCTGGATGGCCCTCGGGCTGGATGGCCCCGAGATCGCCTTGGGCGCCCGGCAGTGACGCGTGCGGTGGTGTTCGCCTACAGCGAGGTCGGTGTGCGGTGCCTGCGCGAGCTGTTGGATCGGGAGATTCGCATCCCGATCGTGTTCACGCATGACGACGATCCGGGCGAGAGCCGCTGGTTCGGTAGCGTCAAGGCGCTCGCGCAGGCGCATGACCTCAAGGTCGCGACGCCCGCGGACCCGAACGCCCTCGAATGCATCGCGGAGGGCCGCCGCGCGCGTCCGGATTTCGTTTTTTCGTTCTATTACCGGCATCTGCTCGGCTCGCCCTGGCTGGACTTGCCCAAGCGCGGCGCATTGAACATGCACGGCTCGCTGCTGCCGAAATATCGGGGACGCGCCCCCGTGCATTGGGCGATCATTCACGGCGAGACGGTGACCGGGGCCAGCCTGCACTACATGCTCGAGAAGCCCGATGCAGGGGCGCTCGTCGACCAGCAGTCCGTTCCCATCGGCGAGAACGAGACGGCGCTCGAGGTGTCGATGAAAGTGGCCGAGGCTGCGCAAATCGTGCTCCGGCGAAGTCTTCCGAAATTGATCGCCGGCAGCGCGGCGGCCCGGCCCCTGGATCTCGCCAAGGGCTCGTATTTCGGCCGCCGGCGTCCGGAGGACGGCAGAATCGACTGGCGGGCGGGAGCGCGTACCATCCACGACCTGGTGCGCGCCGTGGCGCCGCCTTTTCCGGGCGCATTCACCGAGGTCGAGGGGCTGAAGCTCGCGGTGTGGGAGACTCGGGTCGATGCGCGCCCGGCGCGCCATCCCGCGCAGGCGCCGTGCCTCTATACGGAGGAGGGGCGCTGGTATGCCGATTGCCTCGATGGCCGGCGCCTCGAGATCTTGCGGCTTGCGATCGGCGAGCGCCTCGTTGCGCCGGACGCCGCGCCGCCCGAGCTTCAGAATCAGCCGCTCGCCTCTGAATTCGGAAGGAATCATTGTGAAAAACGTTCTCATACTCGGCGTCAACGGCTTCATCGGCCATCACTTGAGCAAGTACATCCTTGCCCATACGGATTGGAATATCTACGGCATGGATCTGCAATCCGAGCGGGTGAGCGGCATGCTCGCGCACGAGCGGTTTCATTTCGTGGAAGGCGACATCACCATCAACAAGGAGTGGGTGGAGTATCACGTGCGAAAGTGCGACGTCGTCCTGCCGCTCGTGGCGATCGCGACTCCGGCGACCTATGTGCGCGAGCCGCTGCGCGTATTCGAGCTCGATTTCGAGGCGAACCTGCCGATCATCCGTCATTGCGTGAAGTACAAGAAGCGCGTGGTGTTCCCCTCGACGTCCGAGGTCTACGGCGCATGCCGCGATCGCGAATTCGATCCCGAGACCTCCGAGCTCGTGCTCGGCCCCATACACAAGCAGCGCTGGATCTACTCGTGCGTCAAGCAGCTGCTCGATCGCATCATCTGGGGCTACGGGCAACAGGGCCTGCAGTTCACCCTGTTCCGTCCCTTCAACTGGGTCGGCTCGGGCCTGGACAGCATGGACGATCCGAAGGAGGGAAGCTCGCGCGTGCTCACTCAGTTCCTCGGGCACATCGTGCGCGGCGAGCCGATCAAGCTGGTCGATGGCGGCAGCCAGACCCGCGCGTTCACGTACATCGACGATGCGGTCGACTGTCTGACCCGCATCATCGACAATCCGGGCGGCATCGCGGACGGCAAGATCTACAACATCGGCAACCCGCACAACCTGTACTCGATTCGCGAGCTCGCGCTGATGATGCTCGAGGTTGCCCTGGCGCGGCCCGAGTACGCGCCGACCGCGCGCAACACGCGGCTCGTCGACATCTCGGCGCTCGAGTATTACGGCAAGGGCTACGCCGACATCCCGGCCCGGCTGCCCTCGATCAAGAACACGACCGCCGAGCTCAACTGGACGCCGACCACCGACATGCGCTCCGCGCTCAAGGCGATCTTCGATTCCTACGCGCACAGCCTGCCGGCCGCCTCGGCGCTCCTGTCGAACGATGCTTGAGGGGACGAGCATCGGCCTCAAGGTCGATGTCGATACCTTGCGCGGCACGCGCGAGGGTGTCCCGCGGCTCGCCGCGCTCTTTAAAAAGCACGCGGTCGCGGCGACTTTCTATTTTTCGGTGGGCCCGGACAACACCGGGCGCGCCCTGCGTCGCGTGTTTCGCAAGGGATTCGCGCAAAAGGTGGCGCGTACCTCGGTGCTCAAGCATTACGGGCTGAAAACTCTGATGTACGGCGTGCTGGTGCCGGGCCCGGACATCGGCCGCGCGGCGCGCGAGCCGATGCGCCGCATCCACGACGCCGGATTCGAGGTGGGATTGCATACCTACGATCACGTGCGCTGGCAGGACAGCGTTGCGCGCGCCGATGCGAAGTGGACCCGGCGGGAGCTCGAGCGCGGCGTCGGAGCGTTCGAGCGCGTGTTCGGCTTCGCGCCGCAATCGCACGCCGCGGCGGGATGGCAGATCAATCCGCACGGCCTCGAGCTCGAGCGCGAATTCGGCTTCAAATACGCGAGCGACACCCGGGGAACGGAACCGTTCTTTCCGCTGCTGCCGTCCGGGCCGAGTCCGTGCCCGCAGATTCCGACGACGCTGCCGACCTTCGACGAGCTCCTGGGCCGCGAAGGAATCGATGAATCGAACATCGCCGATAAGGTGTTTCGTCTTTCGGCATCCGCATCCCGCCGCACGCCGCAGGTGTTCACGCTGCACGCGGAGCTCGAGGGCATGCTGCTGCACGATGCCTTCGAGTCGTTGCTGGCGAGATGGCGCGAGGCGGGTGCCCGGCTCGCGTGCATGGCCGATGTGCATGCGCTCGCGCTCGCGACGCCCATGCCGGCACGGGCGGTGGTCATGGCCGAGATTCCAGGCCGCTCCGGCACCCTCGCCGCAGAGGCGCCCGGCGGCGCACCTTGAATCGAGTCGATGCGCCGCGGCGCCAAGATTACCTGACGTACGGCGCGCTCGCGCTCCTCGTCACCACGCTCTGGTTCGCGACCCTGTCGTTGCGGCCGCTGTTCAACACCGACGAGGGCCGCTACGCGGAGATCCCGCGGGAAATGCTCGCGAGCGGCGAATGGTCGATCCCGCACCTCAACGGTCTTCTGTATCTCGAGAAGCCGCCGCTGCAATATTGGGCGACCGCTGCGAGTCTCAAGATTTTTGGGCGCACCGAGTTTGCGGCGCGCCTGTACACCGCCCTGTGTGCGTTCGGCGCCGTGCTCGCCGCCGCGCTCGCGGCGCGCGCGCTGTGGGGGCCGGCTGCAGCCATCCGGAGCGCGGCACTGCTGTCGAGCATGCTGCTGTTTCTTGCGATGGGCCAGCTGCTCACCCTCGACATGAGCCTGACGGCCTGTATGACGGTGGCGCTCGCCGCCTTCCTGGCCGCGCAGTCCGCAGGCATCCCGTGGGAGCGGCGCCTCATGCTGCTCGCCTGGGGGGCGACGGGGCTGGGCGTGCTCACGAAGGGGCTCGTCGCGGCCGCGATTCCCGCGGGCGTGCTCGTGCTCTACAGCGCCTGCGCCCGCGATTTTTCACCCTGGCGGCGACTGCATGCGCCGGCGGGCCTCGCGCTTTTTCTCCTGATCGCCGTTCCCTGGTACGTGCTCGCCGCGTACCGGGTGCCGGGCTTCCTCGATTTTTTCTTCGTTCACGAGCACCTCGCGCGCTATTTGACCCCGAGCGCGGACCGCGAGGAAGCCTGGTGGTTCTTCGTGCCGGTGCTGTTGCTGGGTAGCATGCCCTGGACGATTCCGGTATTGCGCGCGATGAGCGGATGGCGCCGCCCGGCGGCGGGGTTCGATGCGCGGCTGTTCCTGCGCCTCTGGGTGGTGTTCGTGCTGGTCTTCTTCTCGTTCTCCGACTCCAAGCTCATCCCTTACGTATTGCCGGCGTATCCCGCCCTCGCACTGCTCGTCGCGGGGTTGCCCGACGAGGTCCTCGAGCGGGACCTCACTCGTACCGCGTGGCTCACCCTGGCTGCCGCGCTTGCGCTCGGCTTCGTGTGCCTGTTCGCCCCGTCGCACGTGCCTCCTTCCGAGCGCAGTCCTTACTTTCTCGCCCTGGCGGGACCGCTGGCGCAGATCGCGGCGCTGCTCGCGGCGTCGGGTCTTTATGTGCTCTCGCAGCGCAGGCGCGGAATCACGCGCTCGGCGGTGTTCCTCGGCGTCGGCTGGTGCTTGTCCGGCCTGCTGCTGGTGCAGGCCGCGGCCCGCGTCGCGCCCGTCTACTCGGGCGTCGAGCTCGCACGCGCCCTGCCGGTCATACCGTCCGAGGCGCCGGTTTATAGTGTCGCGACGTACGATCAAACACTGCCGTTCTACTGGAACCGCACGGTGAGACTCGTCGCCTACCGCGGGGAGCTCGACTTCGGCCTGCGCCGCGACCCGTCGGCCGAGATTCCCGATATCGAGCGGTTCATCGAGCGCTGGGATGCGGAATCTCAGGCCTATGCCGTGGCGGATTTCAAAACGTACCGCTTGCTGCAAGAGCGTCAGGTTCCCATGCGCGAGATCGCACACGATGCGAACCGCGTGCTGGTGGCGCGACGATGAGCGTGCCGCCCCGCATCGAGTGCCGGCGCATGCCGCTTTCCAGGAGTTGCCCATGAAGCCTTTTCTGCCCTTCACGCGTCCTTCGATCGATGAGCAGAGCATCGCGGCGGTGGCCGAGGTCTTTCGCTCGGGACAGCTCGCGAGCGGTCCCAAGGTGCAGGCCTTCGAAGCCGCGCTTGCCGCCTATCTCGGGGCGGACCGTCAGGTGCGGGTCATGACTTCCGCGACGGCCGGGCTCGAGATGGCGCTCGAGGTCGCGGGCGTCGGGCGAGGGCGATGAGGTCATCGTGCCCGCGATGAGCTTTGCCGCGAGCGCGAATGTGGTGGCTCGCGTGGGGGCGAAGCCCGTGTTCGTCGACATCGAGCTCGAGCTCGCGCAACCTCGATCTGGATCTCGTCGCGGCGGCCATCACGCCCGAAGACGCGCGCGCTGATGCCGGTGCACTTCTCGGGGCTGCCCGTCGACATGGATGCGCTGTACGCGCTCGCGCGCGAGCGGGGCCTGCGCGTGGTCGAGGATGCGGCGCACGCCATCGGCTCGCGCTGGCGCGGCAAGCCGATCGGCAGCTTCGGCGATCTCGTGGTCTTCAGCTTCCATCCCAACAAGAACATGACCAGTATCGAGGGAGGTGCCGTCTCCACCGCCGACGCGCAGGCCGCGGCGCTCTTCGAGCAGTACCGCTTTCACGGCATCAAGCGCAACGCGCAAGGCGAGATCGACGTGATGTTTCCGGGCGCGAAGAGCAACCTGACCGACGTCGCGGCGCAAATCGGCATGGACCAGTTGCGGCGTCTCGATGCGTTCAACGCAGCGCCGGCGCGAGCTCGCCGCGCGCTATTTCGAGGAGCTCGACGGTTTCCGGGCAGCCGTATTGCCGGCGCGCGGCGACGAGGGGCACAGCTGGCACATGTTTCAGCTGCTGATCGACTTCGACGCGCGGCGGATGAGCCGACCGGCGTTTCAGAAGATCATGGCGGACCGCGGCATCGGCATCGGCGTGCACTATCCCTGCATTCCGGGGCTCAGCTATTACCGGCGTCAGGGCTACCGGCCGGAGGACACGCCGGTGGCCGCGCGCGTCGGCCGCGAGACGGTCACGCTGCCGCTGTTTCCGGCAATGCAGGACGAGGACGTGTGCGCGCGTGTGCCGCGAGTTGCGCGGGGTGCTAGGATAGCCGCCCGCACGCTGTTGCGGCAGGAGTAGAACATGAAGCGTTTGATCTTCATCGGGCTCGGAACGTTCGTCACGCGGCTCCGCTCTACGCGGCCTTGCAGACCGGCGCGCACGCGCCTGATTTCACCACCCAGGCCACATTGGCCGGAAAGCCGTTCACGTTCTCCCTCGCCGCTGCGCTGAAGAACGGTCCCGTGGTGCTGTATTTCTATCCCGCGGCCTTCACGCCCGGCTGCACGGTCGAGGCGCATGAATTCGCCGAGGCGACCGACAAGTTCAAAGCCATGGGGGCGACGGTGATCGGCGTCTCGCACGATCCGATCGACACGCTGAACAAGTTCTCCGTGACCGAATGCCGCAACAAATTTGCCGTCGCATCCGATGCGGATCAAAAGCATCACCAAATCCTACGATGCGGTGCTCGCGGCGAAGCCCGAGTACGCGAATCGCACCTCCTACGTCATCGCGCCGGACGGCATCATCATCTACGAGTACACCTCGATGAATCCGGACAAGCACGTGGAGAACACCATGGCTGCGGTCCAGAAGTGGAAGGCGGAGCACAAGAGCGGAGCCTGAGCGGCCGTCTGACTGCGAGCTCGAGGCCCGGTCAGGCCGCGTCGTGAAAGATGATGCCGAGCGAAGGCGGGCGCCCGGCCTGGCCGGTTGCGGCCGGCCAGGGCGCCAGGAAGTTCAAACCCTAGATATGCTCGTCCCGCAGCCGGCCGCCGATGTGCGGCCGATACGCTCGCGATGAAGGCACCGATCAGCATGGCAAGGGCCGTATAGATCGAGGTCTCGGCTGCCGCCTTGCGCGCGGCATCGGCTGCCGCCCGCGCCTGATTCTCGGCGGTCAAGGTGGCCGCGACGAAGTCATCGACGCGCTTCTGAGCCTCGGGCGGCGGCACGCCCGTCTGCGTCTGAACCAGCTGTGCGAGATATGCCGGTCCTCGTCCGATACGCTGCCGGTGGCCATGGCGTGGAAGGCGATGTACACCGCCTCGACGCGCGGATCACTGCTCATGTCCATCCCCGGATCGGGACGGCCGAGTTCGCGCCCCGGCTTGGCGCCGCGCTGCCGCTGATGAGGTCGCGCCGCCAGACGAGCTCGCACCGCTCGGGGTCGCGGGGCGAAACAGCTTGTCGATGTCGTAAGTCATCGCCGCCGACGGCCCGCCGCCGGGCATCATGCCGCCCGGCATGCCCGCGGCGCGCCGCCGTGGCCCATGGCGCCTGCGGCGGCTGCGCCCGCCGCCCCGCCATGGCATGCAGACCGCCGCCGACGAGCGAGCTCACCGAGCCCGCAAGCGCCGCCGCGATCACGACCGTGGCAACCGACCAGGTCACGAGCCCGTGGGCGGTATCTCGAAAGAACACCTCGTGGGTGTGCGTGCCGACCCACTTCGTGCGCAGGCGGCCCGCAAGGTAGCCTCCGAGCGCCGCCGACATCCATTGACTCACGATGAGCCAGATGGCGGCGTTGATGGTGAAGGCCTTGGCGGACACGCCATGCCCGGGCCAGGGCGAGACCATCGCGAAGCCGAGTCCTGAGCCGAGGGTGAGAAGTACGAGCGATGCGGCGATCGCCGCCGCTGCCCCCGCGAATATCGCGGGCCAAGAGGCGGCGGATTTACCGAAGCCGCCGGGAGGAAGCGGATCGACCCCGAGGGCGGAGCCTACGACTGCTTGTTGCACAGGTGCCCCCTACCGGTGAGAGCACATTGCAAGCAACAAGATGATCGGAAGGGGAACGCCCAACAACCAAAGGAGAATGCCGCGGCCCATAGGAGTAAACCTCTCGTAGTCGATTATTTTGGCGCGCATACCGTAACGCGACGGCTGCGCTCAGGCTGTCCGTGGTTGAGTCGAAGCGGCGTCAGGGCTTTCTGACGAGTCGCGATGCATCGAGCCAAGCGCTAGTATCGAGCGCATGAGACGCCGGACAGCGCATCGGGCTGATCGCGCTCGCGGCGTGGGCCGCGGGTTGCGCCCACGAGCCCGCGAGCATCGCGGGCCACAGCCAGTCCGGCCGAGGGGCGCGCGATCATCGAGCACGCGTTGCCTGCCGACGTGCGCGACCGCGATGGATGGGCGAGCGATTTCTATGGCGCATTCGCCGCCTTGAAGATCACGCCGACACCGGAGAACGCCTGTGCCGTCGTTGCCGTGACCGAGCAAGAATCCGGTTTTCACGTCGACCGGTTGATCCCGAACCTGGGCACGATCGCCTGGCGGGAGATCGACCGCCGCGCCGAGCGCGCCGCGGTTCCTCCCGTCCTGGTGCACGAAGTGCTCGAGCTCAAGTCGCCGACCGGCCGCAGCTATGCCGAGAGGATCGACCATGCGCGGACTGAGAAGGAGCTGAGCGATGTCTTCGAGGATTTCACCGGCTCATGCCGCTGGGCCGGTCCATGTTCGCGAGCTGGAATCCCATCAGAACGCGCGGCCCGATGCAGGTCAACGTCGCGTTCGCCGAGCGCTTTGCGGCCTCTCACGCATACCCGTATCCCGTGAAAGAGAGCATCCCGGATGAGGTCTTCACACGCCGTGGGAGCGTGTATTTCGGCGTTGCTCATCTGCTCGACTACGAGGCGCCCTATGACCGGTACCTCTACCGGTTCGCGGACTTCAATGCGGGCCAATACGCGAGCCGCAATGCAGCCTTCCAGCAGGCGCTCGGCAGGCTGTCGGGTGTGCCGCTCGATCCCGACGGCGCGCTGCTGCCGCACGACGGGGACAAGGGCGCCGGTCGCACCGAAATAGCCGCGCGTGCGCTTGCCGCACGCTTGCACCTCGACGAGGACGCGATTCATGCGGCGCTCGCGCAGGGAAAGGCACCGGAATTCGAGCACACCCGCCTGTACCAGGGCGTGTTTGCGCTGGTGGATCGCGCGGGCCGTGCGCCGCGCGCGGTGGTGCCCCGGATCCGGCTGGAAGGCCCCAAGATCAGCCGCAACCTCACCACCGAATGGTACGCGAAGCGCGTCGATGAGCGCTTCAAGCGCTGTCTCGCGCAATGAGCGCGGCCGCTGGCGTTGAGCGGCCGGCGGCGTTTCAGCGCGGCCGGTAGTGCTTGTGCTTGAAGACGATGTATTTGAGCGCGATGAAATTGAGGACCGTCGCGGCCGCGATGCCGCCGAGCGCCGCGAGCTGCGGAGCCAAAGTCGGCCGCCAATGGAGCACGCCGAGGGCGACGAGGTAATTGACGAGCGAGCCGAAGGAGACCGACAGGACGTAGCTCACGAACTGGGTCGGCATGTGGCCGTGCTGGGAATTCTGGAACGTGAATCGACGGTTGAGGTAAAAATTCGTGCAAATCGAGGCCGCGATACCGACCGCAATGCTGACGGCCGCCGGCGCTCCCGCGCGCAGCAGCATCGTCACCCCGGCCAGGTTGACCAGCACGCCGCTCGCGCCGACCACCATGAACTGCATCACCTCGCTCCACGTGCCGTAGCGATACAGGAACAGGCGGCGCAAGTGGCGCAAGTAGCGCAGCTGCTCGCGCAAGCTCAGCTTGCTTTCGCCGTGGATGCGATTGGCGAAGGCAATCGGTACTTCCGCGACCCGGGCGCACCGGCACTTCACGAGAAGCTCGAGGCCGATCTTGTAGCCGACGGGATTCAAGGAATCCGCGCGGCTAAAGGTGCTCCGGCGCAGCGCGAAAAACCCGCTCATGGGATCCTTGATGGAGGTGAATGGGCGAGCAAGGGCGGTCGCCACGCGGCTGTTCAACCAACGAAGCAGACCCCAGTCATCCTGCGTGACGCCGCCGTCCACATAGCGCGACCCGACGAAAAAGTCATCATTCCTTCATCGAGATTCGCAGCATCGCCGGGATTGCCTCGGGCGGATGGCTCAAGTCCGCATCCATGACGACGATGATCTCTCCCGTGGTGCGCCTCAGCCCTTCCAGAACCGCTGCGCTCAGCCCGCGATCGGTCTTGCGCACGATCAGCTGCACCCAGGGAAGGCCGAGGCGCTCGACCGCTTCTACGGTACCGTCCCGGCTGTCGTCATCGACGAGCGTGAGCTGCAGCGGCTCCTGGAGCGAGCGCCTCAAGGCATCGAGCCGCTCGACCAGAAGCGGGATGTTGCGGACTTCCCTATAAGTGGGGACGATGACGTCGATCGTCCTCAAGGGCCCAGGCGTGCTCACCTAAATTGCTTTCATCGCGGGCCGCCGCATGACTTATTCGCCGCATTTTAACATTATCGGGACGCGGCCGAATTCGAGAATCCGGGCGGCACCAATGGCTCTTCGGTAGAATAGCGGTTTGATACGGCGCGGGTGATGGATGGCTCTCGAAGGAAGCGGCCGGAAGGCCGCATTGATCTGCGGTTCGGTGGCTTATGACACGATTCTCGTATTCCCCGACCGATTCGCACAGCACATTCTTCCGGACAAGATCCACATCCTGAACGTCTCGTTCCTGGTGCCGGAAATGCGCCGCGAGTTCGGCGGTTGCGCGGCGAACATCGCCTACAACCTGCACTTGCTCGGCGATGTCGCATTGCCGATGGCCGCCGCCGGTCACGATTTCGCGCCCTATCGAGACAGGCTCGCGGCGCGCGGCATCAGCGTCGAGCACATCAGGATCGTCGACGGGGCCTTCACCGCACAAGCCTTCATCACGACGGATCTCGACGACAACCAGATCACGGCATTTCATCCCGGCGCGATGCAATTCGCGCATCTCAACAAGGTCGCAGGATGTCGCCGGCGAGGTCGCGATCGGCATCGTCGCGCCCGACGGGCGTCAGGCGATGCTCGAGCACGCGGCGCAATTCACGGCGGCGGGGATTCCGTTCATTTTCGATCCGGGCCAGGGATTGCCGATGTTCAGCGGCGAGGAGCTGGCGCGATTCATCGATCAGGCGGCCTGGGTCGCGGTCAACGACTACGAGTGGGGCATGCTGCAGCAAAGGACCGGCTGGAGCCCCGCGGACGTCGCGGCACGGGTCGAGGCGCTCATCATCACCCGGGGCGCCGAAGGGTCGGTGATTCATGCCGGCGGACAGCGCTTGGGCATCCCGGCGCCGCGCCCGACGCCGTGGTCGATCCTACCGGTTGCGGAGATGCCTACCGCGCTGGTTTAATTCATGGGCTTCTGCATGGTCTTGACTGGCAGACGGCCGGCCGCCTGGCGTCTTTGCTGGGGGCGATCAAGATCGAATCACGCGGGCCGCAGAATCAGCAGGTTCACGCGCGCTGAGTTTCTTACGGCGCTACTTCAAGAATTTCGGCCAAGTGCCTGAAGGGATTTAACATTATGAGCAAGAGTTTCTCGTTTACCTCCGAATCGGTTTCCGAGGGCCATCCCGACAAGGTCGCCGACCAGATCTCCGATGCGGTGCTCGATGCGATCCTCACCGCCGATCCGCGCGGCCGCGTCGCGTGCGAGACAATGGTGAAGACCGGGGTGGTCATCGTCGCGGGCGAGATCACGACCAGCGCCTGGGTCGACGTCGAGGCGCTGGTGCGCAAGACCGTCCTCGACATCGGCTACGACCACTCGGACATGGGCTTCGATGGAGCGAGCTGCGGCGTGATCAACATCATCGGCAAGCAGTCCGCGGATATCGCGCAGGGCGTCGATCGCAAGGACGAGCGCAAGCAAGGCGCCGGCGATCAAGGATTGATGTTCGGTTACGCGACCAACGAGACCGACGTGCTCATGCCCGCGCCGATCAGCCTCGCCCACCGTCTGGTCAAGCGGCAGGCTCAGGTCCGCAAGAACGGCAAGCTTCCCTGGCTGCGGCCCGATGCCAAGAGCCAAGTGACTTTGCGCTACGAGAACGACGAGCCGGTCGGAGTCGAGGCGGTGGTGCTTTCGACCCAGCATTCCGACGATGTGTCGACCAAGCATCTGCGCGAGGCGGTGATGGAGGAGATTCTGAAGCCGGTCCTTCCGCGCCAAGTGGATCGACAAGCGCACCAAGTATCACATCAATCCCACCGGGCGCTTCGTCATCGGCGGGCCCGTCGGCGATTGCGGCCTTACCGGTCGCAAGATCATCGTCGATACCTACGGCGGCTTCGCCCGCCACGGCGGCGGGGCATTCTCGGGCAAGGACCCCTCGAAGGTCGACCGATCGGCGGCTTATGCGGCCCGCTACGTGGCGAAGAACATCGTCGCCGCGGGCCTCGCGGCGCGCTGCGAGGTCCAGGTCTCATATGCGATCGGGGTGGCGGAGCCCACCTCGATCATGATCCAGACGTTCGGCACCGGTAAATTGCCCGACGAGCGACTGACGCAGATCGTGCGCGCGCATTTCGATCTCACCCCCTACGGAGTTCGCGAGATGCTGGATCTTGCGCGCCCGATTTATCAGAAAACGGCTTCCTACGGACATTTCGGACGCAAGGAAGAGGAGTTCACCTGGGAGCGGACCGACAAAGCTGCTGCGCTCGGCGCCGAACTCAGATCGACACGCGCCGCCTGAGCGCCCAAGGAGTCAATGCCATGAATGCAGTGATAAAACTGACCACCGACGCATTGGTGAAGGATCCGGGTCTGGCCGAATGGGGCCGCAAGGAGATTCGGATCGCCGAGACCGAAATGCCCGGACTCATGGCGATCCGCCGCGAATTCGCGGCCGCCCAGCCGCTGCGCGGCGCGCGCATCGCCGGCTCTTTGCACATGACCATCCAGACAGCCGTGCTGATCGAGACGTTGAATGCGCTGGGCGCGCAGGTGCGGTGGGCATCATGCAACATCTATTCGACGCAGGACCACGCCGCCGCCGCCATTGCCGAGCAGGGCACGCCGGTTTTCGCGGTGAAGGGCGAGACGCTCGCCGAGTACTGGGACTACACCCATCGTATCTTCGAGTGGCCGGACGGTGCGCACGCCAACATGATTCTCGACGACGGGGGCGATGCGACCTTGCTGCTGCATCTCGGCGCGCAGGCGGAGAAGGATCTCTCGGTCGTGGGCTCGCCCTCCAACGAGGAGGAGCAGTATCTCTTTGCAGCCATCAAGTCGCAGCTGAAGACGGATCCGAAGTGGTACTCGACGCGTCTCGCCAAGATCAAGGGCGTGACGGAGGAGACGACGACCGGCGTCAAGCGCCTCTACCAGATGGCGAAGGAAGGGCGGCTCGGGTTCCCCGCCTTCAACGTGAACGATTCGGTCACCAAGTCGAAGTTCGACAATCTGTATGGCTGCCGCGAATCCCTGGTCGATGCCATCAAGCGGGCGACCGACGTGATGATCGCCGGCAAGATTGCCGTGGTCGCGGGTTACGGCGATGTCGGGAAGGGATCGGCGCAGGCTTTGCGGGCCTTGTCCGCGCAGGTCTGGATCACCGAGATCGATCCGATTTGCGCGCTGCAGGCCGCGATGGAAGGCTACCGCGTGGTCACCATGGATCACGCGGCGGATAAGGGCGATATTTTCGTCACCGCCACCGGCAATTTTCACGTCATCACGCACGAGCACATGAAGCGCATGAAGGATCAGGCGATCGTGTGCAACATCGGCCACTTCGACAGCGAGATCGAGGTCGCGGCGCTGCGCCAGCACACCTGGGAGAACATCAAGCCCCAGGTCGATCACGTGGTGTTCGCCGACGGCAAGCGCATCATTCTGCTCGCCGAGGGCCGCTTGGTGAATTTGGGCTGCGGCACCGGCCACCCCTCGTACGTCATGAGCTCCTCCTTCGCGAATCAAGTGCTCGCGCAAATCGAGCTCTACACCAAAACCGAGCAATACCCGGTGGGCGTTTATGTGCTGCCCAAGCATCTCGACGAGAAAGTGGCACGACTGCAGCTGTCGAAACTCGGTGCGCAGCTCACCGAGTTGACGGACAGCCAGGCGAAGTACATCGGTGTCTCCAAGGACGGACCCTACAAGCCGGAGCACTACCGCTACTGAGGCGATGTCCGAGCGCATGACGCGCACGCGCCGATCGCCGTCCCTTTTGGAACAGGCGGCCGGTGCGACAGGTGCCTATACTAGCCACAGCCGCCGGTACCGTAGCGGCGCGTGCGCAAGGCGAGGGGAGCGATGAATCAGAACGTCGAGTTCCAAGGTGTATCCGGACGCCGCGAGCGCTCTGAAGGACGTGGTCAAGGATGGCATCACGCTCATGTGCGGCGGTTTCGGCCTGTGCGGTATTCCGGAGCGATTGATCACCGCGCTGCATGATTGCGGTGCGAAGGGCCTCACCGTGATCTCGAACAATGCCGGAGTCGACGGCGCGGGACTCGGATTGCTCCTGAAGAGCCGCCAGATCCGCAAGATGATTTCCTCCTATGTGGGCGAGAACAAGGAGTTCGAGCGCCAGTATCTCGCTCGATGAGCTCGAGCTCGAGTTCAATCCACAGGGCACGATGGCCGAGCGCATTCGCGCCGGCGGCGCGGGCATCTACGCGTTCTTTACCAAGACCGGCGCCGGAACGCTGGTGGCCGAGGGCAAGGAGCAGCGCGTGGTGGACGGCGAGACCTACATCCTCGAGACCGGGCTGGTCGCCGACGTATCCCTGGTCAAGGCCTGGAAGGGCGATACCGAGGGCAATCTCATCTACCGCAAGACGGCGCGCAACTTCAATCCGAACATGGCGACCGCGGGCCGCTTTACCGTGGCCGAGGTCGAGATCCTGGTGGAGGCCGGCGAGCTCGACCCGGATCAGATCCACACGCCCGGCATTTTCGTGAAGCGCATCATCGACGGCAGCCCCTATCGGAAGCTCATCGAGAAACACACGGTGCGCAAGCGCACGGAGGGTTCCCATGCCGTGGTCGCGTGAGGATTTGGCCGCCCGCGCGGCGCGCGAGCTGCAAGATGGTTTCTACGTCAATCTGGGCATCGGTATCCCGACACTCGTCGCGAACTACATCGCGCCGGGCTTGAAGGTGGTGCTGCAGTCGGAAAACGGCATGCTCGGCATCGGCCCGTTCCCCTATGAGGGCGAGGAGGATCCCGACCTCATCAACGCCGGCAAGCAGACCGTGACCGCGTTGCCGATGAGCTCGTATTTCTCCTCCGCCGACAGCTTCGCCATGATCCGCGGCGGGCACATCGACATGGCCGTTCTCGGCGCGATGGAGGTCGCGGAGAACGGGGACCTGGCCAACTGGATGGTGCCCGGCAAGATGGTCAAGGGCATGGGCGGGGCGATGGATCTGGTCGCGGGCGTGCGGCGCATCGTGGTCGTGATGGAGCACACGTCCAAGGACGGGGAGGCGAAGTTCAAGCCGCGCTGCGAGCTGCCGCTGACGGGCGTCAACGTGGTCGACATGCTGATCACGGACTTGGCCGTGTTCAGCCGCCCCAGCCGCAAAGAGCGCTTCCAGCTCATCGAGCTCGCGCCGGGGGTGACCCGCGAGCAGGTTCGACGCTTCACGACCGCCGATTATTCGGAGTGACGAGGACCGGACGGTCGAGCCGGTCAACCGCCCGCGTCGAGCGCCAACTTGCGCAGCATTTTCGGCCAGGACCGGATGTAGTCGGCCTGCTCCTCGGTTTGCGGTACCACGGGCCACGCCCGCGACCGCTCGCTTTGCCTCCAGAGGCGGTTGAGCTCCTTGATGGCGGTTTTGCCGTTGCCTTCCTGTTCGGCCAGAAAGCATCCGATGATGAGACCGGTGCGCCCGATGCCCGCACGGCAATGCACGTAAATCCCGCGTCCCCGACCGAGGGCCATCCGTATGCCGAGCAGCAAATCCATGGTCTGCGAGACATTGTTGGGAACGGCGGTGTCCGCGATGGGACTGCGCTGGTATTCGGCATCCGGCGGGAGTAAATGCCGGTATTCGGCCTGCTCCTCTGGCTCCGTCAGGTCGATGAAGCAATCGATGCCGGCCTGCCGCAATCCCTCCAAGCGCGAACGCGTTTCGGCCTCACTCAGTCCGGCCGGATGCTCGCCCGCCAGGAGAGTCCCCGGGATCACCCAATAGGAATTGGCCAGGGGACGATCCGGGGGGGAGGGCAGGGGATCCTGATCGGGCACCTGTCAAATGTTAACAGCGAACGATTTCGGGGAAACCAAGTGGGTCGCAGAACCTGCGCCGGGCGGGAGCCTGGACGACGCCGGCGGGGCGACGCCGGCTCCCACCCGGGAATCTCTAGCTGATCGTGGTGCTCACGGGCGGCGACTGAGTGCTCTCGACCCCCAGCCAGTTGTAGGCGGCGACCGAGAAGTAATAGGTTCCGGGGGCGAGATTGTTGAAGACATAACTCGTGGTGTCGGGACCCCAGGCGACCACCCACTGCGTGAGCTCATCCGGGTTCGTGCCGTAGTAGACGTAATAGCCGATGAGCTCCGTGGCCGCGGTGCCGTTGGTATTCTCGGTCGGAGGATCCCATTTCACCGTCACCGAGGCGCCCGTCGATTGCGTTCCGCCGCTGCCCGAGTTCGAGGTGCCGCTCGCACTCGAAGCCGTGCTGCTTGAAGAGTTGCCCGAGTCCGACCCGCCGCAACCGCTCAAGAGCGATGCGAGGACGATGAGGGCTGCGTACAGGGGTGCCGTCGATGGCTGCTTGGTGTGAAACATGGGACGCGATTAAAAATGTAGTCAAACGCCCCGACAATATGTCGTCATTTGGGGACGGATATGTCGGCGTCTTCCGACACACCCGTTTATAATGCGAACGCATCGGCGGCGCTCGATGCGGCGAGACGTAGTTCACGTTTTTTTACTGCAGGCGCGCGCACGGCCGGGTAACATCAATTTTGTGGCAACGCCCATGACTTCGAAAAAAAGAGCCGGATTTCTCGCATTCGCACTGGGGATACTCGCATTCGCGTCTGCGCAGCAGTTTGCGAACGCGGCCGATGTGCCGGCGGCGGCGCCCGTGTCACCCGACTATCGGATCGGTCCCGGCGACACGCTGCATGTCTTCGTGTTCGAGAACGAGCAGCTCTCCGTGACCGTTCCGGTGCGCCCCGATGGAAAAATCTCGACGCCGCTGGTCGAGGACATGGTGGCGGTCGGCAAGACGCCCTCGCAGCTCGCGCGCGATATCGAGACCGCGCTCAGCAAGTATGTGAAACAGCCGAAGGTCAACGTGGTCGTTGTCACGGCGCTGAGCGTCTACAGCGAAGTGAAGGTCATCGGACAGGTGAAGGAGCCGCAGGCGCTGCCCTATCACGAGGGCATGACCGTGCTGGACGCTTTGCTGAGTGCCAAGGGATTGAGCCAGTTTGCCGCCGGCAATCGCGCCCGTGTCATACGCAAGGTGAACGGCAAGGAACAGGAGATCAAGGTCAGGCTCGACGCGCTCGTCAACTCGGGCGACCTCACGCAAAACATCCCGCTACAGCCCGGCGATGTATTGGTGGTACCGGAAACCCGCTTTTAGTGCTCTCTAAGTGACCCCAGAACTCAATAAATTCTTCGATACGCTGCGTGGTGCGTGGCGGTTCCGCTGGTACGCCCTCGTGGCCGCGTTTGTCGTGGCGCTGATCGGATGGGCCATCGTCTTCGGGCTGCCGGATCGTTATGCCGCCGATGCGCAGGTGTTCGTCGATACGCGCACGGCGCTCAAGCCGGCATTGCAGGGCCTCACGAACGACCAGAACGTCGATGCGCAGATCAACTACGTGCACCAGTCCCTGCTCGAAGGCCCCCAATTGGAGCAGATCGCGCTGAAGACGGGCGTCCTGCCGGCGTCGGTGACGGATGTACGAGCCCGGACGGAGATTCTGGAGCGCTTCGGCAATCGCATCGTGCTCGCCATTACCAATGCCGGAAGCCAGGGCGAGGAGCGCGCCACGGCCGGCACCATTTACGGGTTCCACTACACCGACTCGAGCCGCCAGCGCGCCCTTCTCGTGGTCTCGACGCTGCTCAATACCTTCGTGGAGCAGACGCTCGGCGGCAAGCGCCAGGGCTCGGAAGAGGCGCAGCAGTTCCTCGAGACGCAAATCAAGGATTACGAGCAGCGCCTGAGTCAAGCGGAGGACAAGCTCGCGGCGTTCAAGAAGCGCAACGTCGGCCTCATGCCGAGCGAGCAGGGCGGCTATTTCGCCCAGCTGCAGAATGAAACGGATGCCGTGAAAAAGTCCGAGACCGACCTGGCGGTCGCCTTGAGCCGCCGCGAGGAGTTGGCCAAGCAGCTGCACGGCGATGAGGCGATCTCCGCCGCGGCAGGCTCGGTGGTGGCGGGACAAGGCGCAAACCCGGGCGATACCTTGAGCCGCATCCAGGAGACCCAGGCGAGGCTCGACGGGCTGCTGCTCAAGTACACCGACGAGCATCCCGACGTGATCGCGGCTCGCGCCGACCTCGCGGCGCTCAAAAAGCGGCGTGCCGCGGAGCTCGACAGCTTGCGCCGCGGCGATGCCGCGGCCATCGCAGCCAGCGGTGCAGGCAATAACCCCGTGTACCAGAGCATGCAGCTCGAGCTCAACAAGGTCGATGTCGAGATCGCCGCCCTGCGACGCGAGCTCTCCCAGCATGAGAGCACGGTCGCGGACCTGCGTCAGCGGCTGAACAGCGCGCCTCAAGTCGAAGCCGAATACCAGCAGCTCAATCGCGATTATGACGTGAACAAAGCCCAGTACACCGCCTTGCTCGAGAGCTACCACAAGGCTCGCCTGGGCGAACGGGCGGATAACGCGGGCTCCGTGCGATTCGAGATCGTGCTGCCGCCCACATCGCCCGTGACTCCCGCCTGGCCGAATCGCACGGTCTGGCTCACGGCCATCTGGCTGCTCGCCCTGCTGGCCGGGGTGGGTACGGCCTATGGGCTGCACACCATGCAGCCGGTCGTGAGCTCGGTGCGCTCGGTGAACGAGGTGACGAGCTTTCCCGTACTCGGTGTCGTGAGCGCCGCGTTCCCGACACGTCAGCGCGCACAGGCGCATTTCGATGGGCTGCGCTTCACCGCGGGCTCACTTTGCCTGCTGGCGGCTTTTGCGGCCGTTCTGGCGCTCAATTGGGCGGGGGTTAGATTGAGCATCCAAGCACTGCACTCGATGGTGAAGCTGTGAGCCTGGTCGAGCAGACCATCGCGCGCCTCAAGCGCCAGCAAGCGGTCGATGCGAAAGGCGCGCCGACCGCCGACCGCTCGCCGCACGTCACGGCGCCGGGCGCCGGGGAGCGGTTCGAGGACACCGCGAACCTCGCAAAACAGATTCCGGTGGACAATGCCGCCTTGCGGGAGCGGGGCTATTTCCCCGAGCCCTCGAAGGACCGCCAGTTCGCCGATCAGTACCGAAGGATCAAGCGGCCGCTGATCGAGAAAGCAATGGCGGGCACCGCCGCGGGCGCGGCCGAGCCGCGCGTCATCATGGTCACCAGCGCGCTCGCGGGTGACGGCAAGACGTTCACGAGCATCAATCTCGCGCTCAGCATGGCGCTCGACCGGGACGTCTCGGTGCTGCTCATCGATGCCGATGTGTCCAAGCGGCACATCAGCGATATCTTCGGCCTGTCGCATCATGCCGGCTTGTTGGATGCCCTCGTCGACGAGGAGCTCGAGGCCGAATCGGCCATCGTGCCGACCACCACTCGCGGATTTTCCATCTTGCCCGCGGGGACTCCCGTCGCCGGAACCGAGGAGCTGTTGAGCAGCAATCGCATGCGCAAGATCATGGCGAGCCTCTGCGCCCGCAACCCACGCCGGGTGATCCTCCTGGATTCATCCCCGCTCCTGGTGACCAACGAGGGCAGGGCGCTGCTCAAAGTCGCGGGCCAGGTGGTTCTCGTGGTTCGCGCGGAAGTAACCCCGCGGGATGCGATCCAGGCCGCCGTATCGCTGTTCGATGCGCAACAGGCGGGCGGCGTGGTTCTGAACCAGGTTCAGTCGAAAGCTGCGCAGCGCTACTACGAGTACGGGCCGTACGGAGCCGATGACGATGCCGCTTAAGGCGTGGCGCGAGGGAGTTGCCCTCGCGCTCGGCGTGACCCTGGCTGCGACGGTGCATGCCCAGATGCAGCCGCCGAACGACAACGTGGGTTTCGGCATCGGCCCATTCGGCAACATGACCAATCTCAATGCCCTGCCCACCAGCCGAACGCCGCTCCTCTCCTACGGGGCCGATGTCGGGCTCGGCGAAACGGATAACGTCACGCTGTCCTCGACCAACCGGGTCAGCCAGACGATGGGAACCGCCGACATCGATTTCGCCGTTAATCAGCAAAGCCGGATCTTCGGCGTCGCCGCCCAGGGCGCATTCAGCGATTTCGTGTACTTGGAAGGCGCCTACGGCAATACGCTGATCGGCCGTCTCGACGGAATTGCGCAAGCGGCCATCATCCCCGAGCGGCTGACCTGGGTGGTGCGGGAGGATTTCGGCCAGGCCACCTTGGATGCATTCACCCCCGTCACCCCGAACAATCTGGAGGACGTGAACTACGTGAGCACCGGGCCGAATCTCGCGTTGAAGCTCGGCGGCACGGGCTTCCTCGACGTGACCGCACGCTACGCCGATGCGTATTACCAGACGAGCCCGTTCGACAGCAATCGCGCGCTCGCCACGGCGGACATCGGCCTGCAAACCTCCGCGCGCTCGAGCATCTCGCTGAATGGGGCCGGGGAGCGGGTCCTGTTTCAGAACACGATATTCAACAGCGACTTCGACCGCTACGCCGCCTATGCGCGCTACGAGGCTCACGGCGCCCGCACGGACTTTGCCCTCGACGCAGGCGCCTCGAAGGTCGATGTGGACGCGCTCGCGCCGAGGATCGAGCTCGTCAATGAGCCGCCGGGGAGCACGATCGAGGTCCCCGTGACGGTTCCGGGGCATCCGGCCTTGTCGACCACGTCGGGGCTCGGACGGCTGGAGCTGCGGCGCACGCTCTCGCCGTCCGCGTCGATAAGCCTGACGGGCGGCCGGGAGCTGACGGATGCCAGCAGCAGCTTCAGCACCCAAGGCGGCAACGCGATAAGCACGGTCAACTACGCGCCGACACCGCTCACCACCGACCCGTATGTGTCGACCTACGGCTCCGCCGCGTGGCAGTACCTGCGGTATCGAACGACATTCATCGTCACCGGCCGCTGGGAGCGCGACCGTTATCCCGATGCACCCCAATACGACCTCACCAACGAGAGCATCGAATTCAACGTGCAGCGGCGCCTGACGCCCGACTTCACGGCTCAGCTGATCGGCCGCTGGTACAAGCTCGATTATCCCAATTACACGATCGCCGCCAATATCGGAAGTCCCGAAAACACCACCAAGCTGGTCGGTGCGGCACTCATCTGGCAGTCCGGGCGCTGGCTGGAGGTTCGCCTGCGCTATCAGCACATCTCCTACAGCGTCTCGCAGGGCGATTTCGGATACGACCAGAACACGGTGTTCCTGACCGTGGGCTATCGTCCCCGAAAGGCAGCAGCGGACCTGCCCGAAAACGGCGCGCTCCCGTAGCTCAGTCGGGAACCGTTACCGGTCGTCTGCGCCGCAGCTCGATGCGCGGCAACAGCAGAAACACCCGCGGTCCGCGGAGCAGGTAGCGTCGCCCGAGGCGTCCGGGGCTCTGCAGCAGGCGATAGAGCCACTCGAGTCCCACCCGCTGCATCCAGCGCGGCGCCCGCTTCTCGCTGCCGGTCACGAAATTGATGGATGCACCGACGCACAGCGCAAGGCCCCGGGCGGCCCCCCGCGCCTTGAGCTTATGCGCAATGATCTCTTGCTGCGGCGAGCCGACGGCCAGGAAGCAAAACCGGAATGGACTCGCGGCTTCGATTTCGCGCAAACAGCGCTCAACGGCTTGCGGATCGCCGATGAAATTCATGGGAGGCGCGATGTGCCGCAGATTCGTGAATCCAAAGCGCGCCCGGAGCGCCTGCGCCTGCGCTGCGGTGCTCCCGACCACCACGATGGAGTCATCCGGTTTGCTCACCTGCGACAACACCGCCGCCGTGAGATCGCTCCCGGAGCTCACCCGATGGCGCCGCAGCTTCAGCACTCTGAGCAGGTGCGCCAGGAAGCGGCTATCGAGCAATACGAACGCTGCGCCGGCATACAGCTCGCGGAACTGTGGATCGTCGTGATATCTGATGAGGTGGTCCACATTCGGTGTGACGACGTAGCCGAATCTGTCGGAGCCAAATGCCGCTAGAATCGCCACAGCTTCGCTGAGATCGTAGTCGTCGATATCGAGGACGGCGGCCATGGTACTTAAGTGCGACTCAATGACGTTTCTAGGAGAATTCGCTCGGTCGCGCAGTATATCGGTAAGCGAGATCCTTCGAGGAAAAGCGCATCGATGATCGAAACTGTGATCAACTTCTCAACGGAGCGCGGCGCGTCGCAGCACGCACGAGCGCGGGACCACGGCGCGATGCGCATCCGAGCGCGCGGTGAGCGCCACAGGTCGGTCAATGGAGACACTTTACGGATGCGCCTGCCAGGTTATAAGGTTCGATTACTCCATTATGTTTGTTCAGAGGACAGCTAACTCATGCGGTTTTTGTGTTTCATCTTCGATCAGCCAATTTCACGATATTCATCCACGGTCAAGGCCATGTTGTTCAACGGCTTGTTCGCACTGGGCGCGCTCTCGCTGCTCATGGTTGCCACCACCGAAACGATGGCGGCGACGAGCGCCAATTCCCGCTCGCCGCTCGGCGTGAATCTCAACAGCATCAACTACTGGTCGAGCGAGCTGCCGTTCATCAACGTCTTCGTTTCGAACAGCGGCTGGATCACGCACTCCGGCTCGACGTGGGACACCAACGAGGAGAAGTATCTCAATCTGGACTCGAACGGCTGGCCCATTTCCCTGAAGTCCCAGAACGAGCCGTCGGGACAGCAATTCAATTCGGTGGGAGTGCTGGTCCTTCGCAATCTTCCAAGCACACCGAACGGCTATTATCCCGGCGGCAAGTACATCGTCCTCTACCAGGGTGAAGGCACGATCACATACGGCGGGGATGCGAGTCTCGTGAGTCACACCGCCGGGCAAGACACGATCAATGTCGCGAGTCCTTCCGGGAGCGGGATCGACATACGCATCACGGCGACGGATCCGAAGAATACCGGCAACTACATTCGCAACATCAGCGTCGTGCAGGCCGGAAATTTGTCCGCGTACAGTGCGGGTCAGATCTTCAATCCCCGGTTTCTCAACGCGATCAGCAATTTCCGCGCGCTGCGTTTCATGGACTGGCTGTCGACCAACAACAGCACTTTGTCCTCCTGGTCCGACCGGCCGCTGGAATCAAACGCATTCTGGGGCACATCGAACGGAGTTCCCATCGAAGTTGCCGTTCAGCTTGCGAATGCAATTTCGGCAGACGCCTGGTTGAACATTCCCGTCATGGCGGACGATAACTACGTGACGCAGATGGCGACCTTGGTGCACGGTCTCCTCGGAAGTTCGCAGAAGGTATATGTCGAGCTGAGCAACGAAGTCTGGAACGGCATGTTCTCCCAGGCCGCTTACGCGACCAAGCAAGGGCAGTCCATCTTTGGCTCCGGGTTGGGCAGCTCGTTCGACTACAACCGCAATTGGTATGGAATGCGCGTCGCCCAGAGCTGCGACATGTGGAAATCGGCCTGGGGGAGCGATGCGGCGCGTGTGGTATGCGTGCTCGGAGCTCAGGGCGCGAATACGTATACGGCGACGGAATCGCTGTCCTGTCCGTTTTGGAAATCGGGCGCACCGTGCTCCGGTCACGGGATCGGGGCGGTCGCTATTGCTCCCTACTTCGCATTCTCGATCCCAGCTGCGTGGGCCTCGCAGGCCAGCAGCGGTCTCAGCCAGCTGTTCACCTCATTCACGTCCCGGAACGATTCGTCGATACCCAGCGGGGGTGCACTGGCAGCCGCTTCGAAAGACGAAGCCGCTTACTCGGCCATGCTCGAGCCCTACAAATTACCGCTGATCGCGTACGAAAGTGGGCAATCGCTCATCGGCGGCGGGAACAGCGCGCTGACGCATCTCTATATCGAGGCCAACCGGGATTCGAGGATGGGTTCGGCGTACGCGACGTACTACAAGCAGTGGAAGGCCAATGGCGGGACGCTGATGATGGTGTTCAGCGACGTGGCTGCCTACACTCAATACGGCGAGTGGGGCACACTGGAATCGGTCATGCAGACCTTCAACCCCGTCAGCAGCGCGCCGCCCAAGTGGCAGGCGGTTCAGAACTTCATATCGGCCGAATCCTGCTGGTGGTCGGAGTGCACCGGCGCGGTGGTTCCGCAAGTCACTCCGATGGCCCCGGCGGGCGTGAGTATCAACTAGACTGTGCGCCGGGGTTGCCGGCTGAGCGTGCTGCGGCGTCATTCCATCGACGCTCGAGATGACGGCGGTATCGGACTGGATCGATGCCATCTTTCGAATGAACCATGACCGCCACGGTTCGCGGATCGAATTCGGCAAAAAAGGCATCGATCGCGGTATCGCTCGTCAGTGAGATGCCCCACGATGCCTTGACGAGCGGTACGGAAGAAGGGGCGTGGTCGACGGCCGCGTAACCCAGCACTTCGCGAACGAAGACACCGTACAGCATATATTCCGAGAAGCTCGGCGTACGGGCCAGCGCAACCTGCCAATTCATGCCGGTGCTGGACTCGATTCGCTGCCGCATGGCCTTCACCGTCTCGCGATTCCAGCAGATCATGTTTCCCACGTGATTACGATATCCATCGTCATGTTGCGAAAGTCCCAGCAGACGGCGCGCCGTTGCCGTCCAACGGCGAATCTCGTCATTGATGAAGTCGACATCGCTCAACCCGACTTTCCCGGCGACCAGCAGATCGCCGCGATCGAAGTTGCGAAAGAATGCGGTGTCGGAATCGCAGAAGACCAGCGTCCGCTCGGGAATCGCCGCGATGGACCCGATCTTCAGTATCTGCTGGAGAATCCAGCCGCGTACCGGTGGCGCCTTCACGCTGATCCAGATGGCTTTGCGGCCGGGCAGCCGCCTCATCCAGTGTCCGACGATCGCTTCGGACTCGATGAGCCGCCTCCTTCCCCGCTCTAAATGAGCGAACGCCGCTCGATCACGCCGGTCAACGATAAGATAATGCGGTACGTGCGGCGCGCTCCGGTCGAGTGATTCCGCCAACAACTCGCACCGCCTCAGATCCGGCAGATAAGTCGGCGTCACGACGGCGAAGGAGCAGTCGAATTCTTTGAATGAAGTTGATTCGACCAATTGATCTCGCCATTGTCCGGTACGGACTTTGTAGCGCATCGTGCTGGGCATGGCAAGAATTCAGCGCCGCGGGCGCGAATCGAATGCGATCAGTGCCTCAAGCGTATGTGCGGAAAAAGAGTCAGCAGGACGGTGCTCGAAAGATAAGCGGCGGTCCAGACAACCAGCGTAAAGGCAACTTTGTATGCCTCGTACCTGACTCTCAGCAATCCATGCTTGCTCTGCAGCCGCAGATAGTAGATCAGCGGCGGCAACGCGCTGAGAGCCGCTCCGTACACGAAGCCCATGAAGCCGAAAAAATAGTAGCCTGTCAGACTCGCAACCAGCATTCCCACCGCACGATAGATGTTCCCGTGCAGAATCACTTGATACTCTCCTATCGCGATCAGGAGGTCCTCCGCCGGAGAGCCGAGCGCGAGCAGCGTGGCGCGCAACATGAACGCCTGTAAGACCGCTCCCGCCTCCTGGTACCGCGAAGGATAGAGCACCGTGATGATGAAGTATGCGGCGCCTCCGATCGCCGATGGCAGGAACAATATGCTGATGAACAGCTTCACGTTCTCGCTGTAATACTTCTGCCCGAGGTGCTCGGGATCGGTCCGGAACGTGTGAGCGCAACGGGCATACAGCACCGACTGGCTTATCTTGCTGATGAGCCCGTCAATCGAGCCGGCGATGTTGGTCGCAAGCCCGTAGACTCCCAGCCTCGTCAGATCGAATAGCCGCAGGAACACGACCTTGTCGAACTGGCTCATCGCCAGGGTGAGAAGACTCGAGGGCGTATTGAATTTTGCGAATCTCAATATTTCCCGTGCCGCCGCCCAATCGAATCGTATGCGAGGCCGGACGTCGCGGTAGAAGAGGTAGCTGAATGCGCTGTTCAGGACCTTGTTTACGAGGATGCCGTAAATCATTCCCCAATAATCGCGCAGGTAATAGCAAAAGATCACGGAAAACAAACTGCCCCCGGCCGCGGCGGCAAGCTCCGCGTACATGACAAAGCGGGCTTGTTTTCGCCGAATAGCCAAGGGATATGACATCGACTGCAATGCGCCGATGATGAACGAGATCGAGAAGACTCTCAGTGGAAGCGTGAGCAGCGCGGTGTTGTAGAGCGAGGATGCGATCAGCGGCGCGAGCAGGAAGAGAAGCGCGCTGTTCACCACCGATCGAGCAAGCCTTATGGTCCAGGCGGTGTTCAGATAGCGGGGTTCCTCGGCCTTGTGGTCCCGAACGATGAATACGGAGACGTTGATGTCCGAGATCATCTCGATCACGAACGTGATGGACATCATGATCGTGATGACACCATACGCGTCGGGCCGGACGATTCTGGTCAGGATCAGGCTGCTGCCGAGGCGGATGAGCGTCTGCAGCCCGAAGCAAAAGCCCGTCGCGAACAAGTCGCCTTTGATATTGATCAGCTTCAAGGGCGGAACCTTGAAGGGCAAACTGAAGGATGGCAACTAGGCGGGCTCCCAGTGACCGCGGCTGCTTGGGTTTGCCGCGATCGGCTGCGCCGATGCCGGCCGGAGGTGCGCATAGGCTGCACACAATCCGGATAGCACCCAGAATAATTTGTCGTAGCCCAGAAAGAAGCTGGCATTCTCGATCATCAGCAGCGTGCCGAGGACGCAAGCAACGAGGCTCGCACCAATCAAAGCGAGATCGTTGTCGGACTTGGCTACTGCTTTCGCCATCCGGTACGCCTTGACCAGTGCCGTCAGAATGAATGCGAGGAATATTGCCAATCCGATCAGCCCCTTGTTCAGCGCGATCCCCGCATATGTGTTGACCATGTCGATGATGCCTTGACCCTGCCGCAAATCCTCCATTTTTTGATAGGCCAGCTGATCACCGAAATAGGGGTGCTCCTTGATCAATTCCCATGACCGCGCGGCGAGCCGCTCGCGGTAGCTGAAGGATCCGCTGTCGACGGAGCCGCCCATGAAAGGCAATACGCTCATTATTCGAGGTCCCAACGGAGTCAGGCTGATCGCTCCTGCGAGGATGATGAGACCACCGGCGGCTTTTAGAAGTCTCGGGAATCCCTGAGGGCTCAGCGCGGAAAACGCGAAATAAATGGTGACTGCGCCGATCCATGGCCCGCGCGAGTAGGCGCAGACCAGGCCCAGACAGAACGCGAGAGTCCCCACCGTCCTTATACGCCGGGTAGGAACGTGAGACTTCAGATACAGCCAGAAACCCAGTGCGATGGCGAGAAGGTAACCGAGGGCGAGCGCATGGCCCGCAGATGCCTGTGCACGGACGCTGCTGCCTCGCAACAGGTAAAATCCCAGCGTCGGGTCATTATTCCAGCCTCTGGCAAAGTCGGCATATAGGAGCCAGTGCTTTGCCGTTTCGAAGACCGCATCCGCGGCCATGATCAGGCAAGCGAGACAAAATGCCGCCATCGCCTCGACGAGGACTGCACGGCTCGAAGATGCCCGGCTGACCACGAAGTACAGCACATACGAGTCTATGAAGAACAAAAACGCGCGTCTCAGCATGTTGGTCGGGGAATCCTGCAGCAGCACATGGTTGGGCAGGTCGGGTGGTAAAAATAGCGCGACTTGCAGGGCGCCATAAGCCAACACCAGCATATCCATTCCGTCGAGCCGCTGAATTCCCGTTCGATCCTTCGATCGCCATATCCGCCAACCCACTGGGATCAGCACACAGAAGGACAGTAAGCGATAGTTGTCGAGCTCGAAGAGCTCATTGATTCCCACCACGGGAATGTCGACCGGAACCGAGGGAATGACATGCAGCAGGATCAGATAAAAAGCGACCGGATTTTTGTCTTTGCGGCCCGCCCAAGTCATCAGCGGGACCGCAACCAGCACATAGAGCCAGAAGCTCGAGCTGAGAAAAGCCGTCACGGTCAATGCGAACCAGACATTGCGACGTCTTTTAAAATCCGCTTCGCTGCTGAACCGCAGAGCGACCGGCTTCGCAAACCGGAACACCACGCCGGCAATGAACAGGACCACGATCAGTTCTTTGAAGCTGGGAGTCATGGCTGCCGATTCCTAGCACGCTCCTGATCCCGCTCGGAACGAACCCACTGGGATTGCCTCGCGACGAAGAACTTGAGGTACAGCGGCAGCTTCAGGCCGGCGCGCACGACCGCGAACGCGAGACTGCGCAGCGAAATGATGTGCCGCCCGTACGCCTGCCAGGAGGCCAGGACGGACGATGCAAATAGCAGCAGCACGGCGCTCGCTACCGCGAACGCGAAGGCCGATTTCATGAGCGCGAGTACGGCGAGTGCTGCCAGCCACGTCGTCAGCACCAGCAACATCAGAAGGGCCAGCGGCGGCACGATGAGGTCGAGTGCGAGTGCGAGCGAGCCTGCATTCAAAGTGACCGCAGACTGCCAGAGCAGGCGCGGCGCCTCGCCGACGATGACGCCCAGATGACCGTGCTCCCAACGCGTGCGCTGGCTTCCGATCCCCTCGCTGGAGCTCGGAAATCGGCTCGTAACGAGCGCTTCGGGGCAGAATAACGGCGGGGTGCCCGCGCGGGCAAGGTCGATTCCCAGTTTGAGGTCCTCCACGATATGCCCCGTCGCGAGCTCCGCCTCGTTGATGCAGGACCACGGAAATGCCATTCCTGTACCCATTAGTTGACACGGTAAACCAAGCCGGTGCAGTCCGGTCGGACGAACTTGGTTCTTGACCACCCATGCGAATTCGGCGATGCGCATCGGCACGCTCGCGTCTTTCCCGGCGTGCATGAGATAAAGCGCTTGGACCGGCCGCGCGCTCTGCGAGCAGGCGCGTGCCAGCCGGTCGATCGATCCTGGAGCCGGCCGGCAGTCGGCATCGATGATCACGACGATGTCGGGCGGGTGGGACTGCAAATGGCGCACGCCGAAATCGAGCGCGTATCCTTTGCCGCGGCGCATCAAATCATGGCGAATCACCACTTCGGCGCCTTCCGCCGCAGCGATGCGCGGCGTGTCGTCCGCGCAGTTGTCGGCCACCACCAAGATCCGATCGGCCGGCCCGAGCTGCGGCCGAACGGCTTTGATCGTATCGGCGAGAATCGATGCTTCGTCATGGGCAGGCATCAGGATCGCCAGCGTTTCAGAGGAACCGCGTGCAGAAGGTGGCGCGGTGGGGCAGTCGCGGCGAAGGAGAGCGAAGAGCACCTCTATGGACAGGATGCCGACCGGCACCAGCAGCAGTAAGGCCGCGCCCACGACAAGGATTTGAATGAGACTGGCCACTAATTCGTTCGCAGCAACTCGGCGAGCTTCCCGGCCTCGGTATCGATCGAATGCCGGCTCAGCGCTCGTGCCTGGGCGGCTTCGCCCAAGCTTTCCAGCTCGGTGCGCGCCATCGAGAGGCACTCTTCCATCGCCTGCGCGAGATCCAGCACGGAACCGGCGGGGAATAGCCAGCCGTCCTTGCCGGGCCTGACCAGTTCGGGAATTCCCGCGACGTACGTGCTCAAGACGGGCCTGCGCAGTGCCATCGCTTCCATGATGACCACCGGCAAGCCTTCGGCAAAGCTCGGCAGCACGAGCGCGCGGGCCGCGAGAATCTCGCGGCGCACATCGCCGCTGCTGATCCACCCGGTGATTCGCACCCGCTCAGAGATCCCATATTTTTCGGCCAGATTTTCGATCTCCCGGCGCATCGGGCCGTCGCCGGCAAGAACCAGCTCGAAGGCCACTCCCCTGCGCGCGAGCTCGGCAGCCGCTTCGATCAGCAGGAGCTGACCCTTCGCCTCACAGAGGCGACCCACGCAGATGAGCCGGTTGGGAGCCGCGACGACGTTCGGGGCTAACTCATGGAACGATTTTTCCAATCCACAATGCACCACCTTGATCTTTCCCCAATCCGGATGCCGGGCACGCAAGTAAAGCTGGCTTCGCCCGAAGCTGCTGACCGCAACGACGAAAGCCGATCGCCCGATCTTATCTTCCAGCCCCATCGGCCGCATGAATTCGTCCGGACCGTGCACGGTGAAGCTGTAAGGAGGGCCGCCCAAGGCGGCAGCGAGCATGGCGACTTCAGTGGAATTGGTGCCGAAATGGGCGTGAATCCGCCGAACTTGCAGTTGCGTAGACCACTCGAAAAGACGGCATGCCTCGGCCACATACACCCAGTGGTAGAATAACGACCGTTCGCTCTGATGCGCCATTCTGCCGGCAAGCCGGATTGCTGTAAGAAAACGCGCAGGCGAGCGCAGGAAGACACGCAGCGCCGGCAGCATCAGCCCGCGAAGGCCCTCGCGAAGCACGTAGCGGGTTAGCTTTTGCTCCTGTCTGTCCTCCTCGTCCGGCAGTGATTCTTGCCAGCCTCGAAGAGCAATACGCTCAATTTGGAAGCCCTGGCGCTCCAGCGCCAAGATCTCTCGGCGTACGAAGCTATGGCTGACTTTTGGGTACTGGTTGATGAAATAGGCAATTCTCAAGGTCGGCACGATCTATGGTTGGCGACCATTAATTGTACGCGTGGGGCGGGGTGCAAAGTAGGCGCCAGTTGATCAATAATGCGCCTGCGCGCACGCGCATCACATAAATGCACGGGTATGATTTGAGGACCAGGGTAGAGTTTGGAGGAACAACGCGATTCAGCGGCTAGCCTATAAGAATCCGAGTCACGCGGGGGAGCGCGCATTGCACTTTGGTTACGTCGGATTATGTGAACGAGCGCCCGCCCGCCGGCGCATCGTTGCGGGTACGTTACGGATCTCTAGGACGGAGTGCAGCTTTAGCTTTAAGCTGTCGTAACGAGTTCGCTGTCGCAATGAGCGCTGATCCCAAGGTTCGACAGAGCGGCACCCCTGCCTCCCGCCTCGGCGAAGCATTGTACTTCGACACCGCGGATAAAAAGCTGTTTGCGTGGCTGCACCGCCCTCCCGGGAAATTGCGGTCCAGCGTCGGCCTGGTGATCTGCAAGCCATTCGGCTACGAGGCAATCTGCGCCCACCGCAGTCTGCGCGCGTTTGCCGAGGAGGCGGCGGCCATCGGCGTGCCGACGTTGCGCTTCGATTATCTGGGCACCGGTGATTCGGCAGAAATCGAGCCCATGGCCGATCAGCTGGCGGCTTGGTCAAGAGATGTCGTGGCGGCGGTTTGCGAGCTGCAGCGGCTTACGGGCGTCGAGCGTGTGTGCCTGCTCGGCGTTCGGCTCGGAGCGCTGCTCGCAACGCTGGCGGCCGGCCAGTGCAACGCCGTGACCGGGCTGATCCTCATCGCACCCGTCCTCAGCGGCCGACGTTACCTGCGTGAGTTGCGTACGACCGTCATGGCGGGGTCACTCGCAGATGACGCTGCGGATGCGTCCGCGGACCCCCGCGCCGATTTTCCATCGGTGGCCCCCGGCTCCATGGAAGTTGGCGGATTTTCACTCTCCGCGGCGACTCTTTCGGCGCTCGCGCTCGTCGATCTGCACGTGCGGGCCTCGTTGCCTGTATCCGAGATCCTCGTCATCGACGGCGACACCCATCCGGCATCGCGCGGCTGGGCGCAGCAGTTGGCCCGAGCGGGAGGCCGGACGCGGTATCTCGCCCTGCCGGGGCTCGTCGAAATGGCGATGACGCCGCCGCAATTCGCCGCCGTGCCCCAGCAGATGATTGGCGCAGTGCGGGAGTGGTTGGAGCACTTTCCGCCGTGCGCCTCGCAGGGCAATCAGGATGCCTGCGGTCCCGAGCCGGCGAGCACGGTGATGGATCTGAATGGAAGCGGCGAGCACTCTCCCATGCTCGAGCGCCCCGTCATTTTCGCTTCGGAAGCGCTGCTCTTCGCGATAGTGACCGAGCCTCGCCCAGGGGAGTTACGCCGCCGCGGCGTTATTTTGCTCAATGCCGGTGCGGATTATCACATCGGCGCGAGCGGCATGTACGTCGGACTCGCGCGTCGTTGGGCGCGCCGCGGATATGTCGTATTGCGCATGGATCTTGCGGGGCTCGGGGACAGCGGTACCCGGCCGGGCAGGCCCGATGATGAAATTTTTCCTCCGGCGGCCATCGAGGACATTCGGGCCGCCGTCGATTTGGCCCGCAGCCGTTACGGCGTGACGGATGTGACGCTGGCCGGCGTGTGCTCCGGCGCGTATCACGCCTTGCGCGCGGCAGTCGCGGGACTGCCCGTCAATCGGATACTGATGGTGAACCCCGAGAATTTCTTCTGGAAGGAGGGCATGACCGTCAGGGACATGCAGATGGCGGAGCTCGTGCGCAATCCGACCATGTATCGCTCGCGGTTCTTCTCCGGGGCAGCGTGGAGAAAGCTGACGTCCGGTCAAGTGAATATCGGGTACATATCCAGGATCTACCTCCATCGCGCTCTTCTGGCCGTGGAATCGACCGTCAGGGAAGTCGCGCGCTTTTTACGCATTCAAATCCCCCGGGATCTCGGATGGGATATGGAACAGATCGCCAAGCGGGGCGTGCAGCTGGTCTTCGTGTTTGCGCGCGGGGAGCCGGGCATCGATCTTCTCGCGATTTTGAGCGGCTCGTCGCTGAAGCGGCTGGGTCAGCGTTGCCGGGTGCACATCATCGACAGCGCGGACCATGTATTCAGCAAGAGTGGTCCACGTGCCGTACTCGAGAAGGTGCTGAGCGACGAGCTGTATTCCTCTACGGAGCGGAGTGCTCCGCGCCGCGTCGAATTGAAACAGGGCTCGTGAAGTCATCGACGAGTTTCTGACCACTCGTCCGGGGCTGCGGCTGCGAGTTCGTCAGTCTTGGAATGAGGGCCTTCGCGAGTGATTCGACGAATGGTTCTTGCAGCATGCTGGAGTGACCGCCGTTGACGTCGAGCACCGTCAAGTCCTCCGCCACGGTGCCCCAGTCGAACCTCTCGTCTGCGTAGACCTCCCGATAAGGCTGATCGAAGTCGAGACCGGACTCGGCGCGCAGCAGAACGACTCCGGCATTCGAGATTGTCTTCGGGGTATACCGCGCTTCTGCCGAATCGTATATTTCGCGCACGCTCAATGCCGGCAAAAAGGGAGGCCACGGACGCCCCCGCGCGAGCAGCTCATGCAGCAGCCGAAATCGCACCTTTGTCGCGAGTCTTCGCGCCCGCGAGGAGAATTCCCACGCCACGAAGTTCCTGAGTTTGATCGCCGCTTCTTTGATGGAAGAATAGAGCCGCGGGACCCGAATTCCATGCTCGCCCCGGACCCCGGCGAACACCGCCTCGAGCCGCCGGACGCGTTGCTTGGAGATTTGTCCCACGCGCTTGCGCGCATTGGGCTTGGCGGCGTCGAAAAGCGCGATGAGTTTGACGGATTCCCCGGCGCTCTTGAGCTGCAATGCCATCTCGTAGGCGATCACGCCGCCCGCGCACAAGCCCCCGAGCATGTAAGGGCCTTTCGACTGCTTGCTGCGCACTTCCTCGATATAGAATCGCGCCATATCCTCGATCCGAGTGTGCGCCAGCGGGACGCCCGACAAGCGCCGCGGCTCGACGCCGAAAACCGTGACATTGTCCGGCAGACGACGTGCCAAATTTCGATAAAGAAGCGTCTCACCGTCGCCGTCGTGGATGAGAAAGAGATTGCGCGCACCGCCCCGCTTGAGCTCGATGAGAATGCTCGACGGTGGCACGCTCTGGCGCTCGATGCGTTGCGCCAAAGACCGCACGGTCGGCGATTCCAATATGGTGGTCAGCGGCAATCGCACCCCGAGCCGTTGGGCGATCTCGGCGAACATCTGCACCGCAAGCAGCGAGGTGCCACCCAGGGCAAAATAGTCATCGTCGACGCCCAGCTCATCGAGGTTCAACGTCTCCTTCCACAGCGTCGCCAGCGTGCGCTCGGTCGGAGTCGCAGGCTCCTCGGGGCGCTCGGCCAAGGTCCGGGCGTGCAGGCTGCGCTTGCGGACCGCCTCCAGGACGGCGTGACCGGACGACAGAGTCCCTGCGAGCATCGAGTAACGGTCCGAGCGGTTTGCGATCGAAGTGACCGGTAGTGCACTTGCGGCGCCCGTTGTCTTTCCTTCGGAATCGCGTGCCTTGATCACGGCATCCGGGTCATGGCCGGGACGGTGAGCGATGTCTCGGGCGAACCCGGCGGGAATTCGGTAGACGAGGCGGCTCTCTTCATCCGTTCTGAAAGCCGACGCGACGCTGTCCGCGAACGCTCCCGCGGGCTCGTTCTTCGCCGTAGGAACGAAGGGCAAGATCACGGCGGACGCGCCGCGTTCCCCGGCGATTTCGCCGAGCCGGCGCAGCATGGCATGCTCGACGCCGCGCCCGAGCACCCGGCAGCTCAGCAACAGCGTGTCGACGGCGACCGCGTTTTCCGACACGCCGGCGACGATGACGCCCACGAGGCCGTAGTCGCCGAAGCGATCGCTGACGTTCACGCGAAGAACCAGCGAGCCGCCGGCGGCGCACGCGCGCATCTCGGGCTCCGTGCGCCGGACGGTCGTGAAGTTGAACTGGTTCGTTCGTTGCGTGAGCTGGGCGACCCGCTGCCACTCGCCTTCGGCAGGAGCCGCAATATCGATCACGAGGCCGAGCGAGGCGATGAAATCGGCAATATCCGTCGTCGAAGCCTCCACGCTCTGACGCGCGGCGTTTTCCCGATACATTTTTGTCCGAAGCGTGTCCTCGACGGTCACGGAGACCTTGTCGAAGGTCCAGAGGTTCGAGAGGAATCGCGCAACCTCGTCTTCGGGCGGCAGCTGCAGCGTGACGACCTGCGGCAGAGCCGCGCGGACTTGCGCGCATTCGACCGGGTTGTCGTCGATGAAGACGAAGGAGTCGAGACCGAGGTTGAGCTCGGCGGCGAGCGAGGCAATGTTCTCCGGCTTGGATTTCCAGTTGATCCGGTGCGCAACGATGTGCTCGGGTTTCAGCAGCATGTCCTTGCGCAGGGTCAGCACGTCGAGCACGTCTTGCTCGCTGTTCTTGCTGGCCAGGCACAGGAGCGTCCCGGTCGCCTGCCGGTCGATGGCGAAGCGCTGCAGGTCGAGGTGCGATTCGGAGATGCCGATGCCGTCGACGCCGTCTTCCCCCACCACGCCGGACCACAACGTGTTGTCGCAATCGAGTACGAGAACCTTGTGCGCGGGTACCAGCAGGGCGTGGACCTTGCGCGCAACGGCGAGCGCCAGGGAAGCAAAATATTCATCGGTGAACGGTATGTGAGCCAATTCATCGCGCAGGCGATCGTAAGCGTCCCCGCTGAAGAGGCGCGCGATGTCCTCGACGGCGAGCACGTGGATTCCGCGCAGCTCGCGCGCACGAGCGATGAGCACGGCCGCGGCATTCTCCAGGTCTGCGGTGAGCTCGGGACGGGCCGCGGGTGAGGGCGGGAGTACTGCAAATACGGTGGGTGATTTGGCGTGGGCTTCGAAATGGGTCAGCCCATCGGCGAGCTCGCGGCTGGCCCTCTGCAGGAGCGCCCGCGCCGCGCCGAGGTCGGGCGTGTCACGCACCAGGTCTTCGGTCCGCATGAGAATGACGTTCACGCCCTGCGAGTTGGCCGTGAGCAGGCTCGTGCGCGAGAGCACCTGCTGGAACAGCTGATTGTAGGGGGCAAACTCGACGGACAGGTTCAGTCCCGCTTCATCCATCACCAGCCGCAGGGCCGGGAGAATCGGCTCAGCCGTGAAAGTGGCTGCGATGGCGACGGCGCGGCCGGGAGCTGATTGTGGGTCTGTCATGAGCTCTTCAGTCTTCCAATACGTCGCGGTGCCTAATGTAACGTCTTGTTTGCGCATCGCAAAGCGAACTTTAGGTTACGCGCTCGTCCGTGTAAAAATTTCACATATTTCGTCTTTCACCACCTGCTGGAAGGCTGTTCCCGCAGCCTGGGAGCAGAATGAGGGACAGTCAAGAAGCGTCGCAGAGTGCCGACAGGGCCCGAACACGGATTGTCTTGCGGCAGGTCCGTGAGTGCCTCAACCGGGCGGCCGGAAGCACTGGACGGGCGGCAGGGCCCGGTTCTTGGGCCAAAGGATGCTGTGGCGGAGCAGATCCCGTACATAATGCGGAACGCGGCTTCGCATCATCGCAATGCACTTCAACAAGCCGAGAGAGTTCGCCAGCACGGCGACGACGTCGATGGCGATTGCATGGCCGATGCCGAAGGTCACGGCGAAATAACGTCGTCGCGACTCGAACCAATACGACGGGTAGCGCTGTAGCACGGTCTTTTCATCGGTAACCTTGGTGCTTTGCCCCATCACGTGCATGACCCGGCTCTCGGGCACGTACCAGGTCGAGAATCCGGCTTGTCGCGCGCGGTGGCAGAAGTCCGTCTCCTCGAAATACAAAAAATAGTTCTCGTCGAACCCGCCGATGGCCTCGAAAAGGGCCGGGCGAATCATCATCGATGCGCCCGAAATCCAATCGATCGGTTGAGCGATCTTCGTCATGGGCGTCGCCACGGTCCAACGATCGAGCCACTTGGCGATGATTCCGGTTTTGAGGCCGTAGCTCAGTTCGCTCACGATCGTTGGGAATCGAAATGCGATCGGCCAGTCCCGGCCGTCGTGCAGCTCGTAGCTGCTTCCGGCGATGCCTACGCGCGGATTGGCTTCCATGAAGCCTACCAGTGAACTTATTGCACCCGGCCGCACTTCGGTATCCGGGTTCAGCAGGTAGACGTAGTCGGGCACGGCCGCCTCATAGGCGCGCCGGATGCCCAAGTTGTTGCCATAAGCAAAGCCACCGTTCCTCGGTGCAGCAATCACCGTTACCCAAGAAGCCCAGCCGTTGGATTCGACCGCAGCCGCGATGGGCGGTGCGTCCCCGGAGGCATTGTCGACAACGAACACCCGAAGGCGCAGCCCGTGCACCGCGCGCTCGGCCTCCATGGACCTAAGGCACGCAATGCTCAGTTGCGCGGACTTGTACGTGACGATCACCACCGCGACATCCAAATCAGCCATGCGTCAGGTTCCTCGGCCCACTATCACAAAAAATGTATCAGTTATCGCTCATCATAGCAGCGCCTGAAGTGCTCGTTTTTTCGAGGCCTTGTTCGCGCCGTGGGGGCACGATCACGGGATTTTCGTGTCCAAAGCCTTTACAATCCCGGGACGAACGCCAATGGAGCCGAAACGGGTGTCTGTAAAAGCCACGATCACGTCGCAATTTGAGCAAGTCGCGAAGGAGCAGGGCCGAAAGCTGGCACATTTGTCCGACGAGTTGAGGCTCCTCGATTCGGGGCTCGATTCACTGAGCTTTGCCCTCATCGTCGTGCGTCTGGAAGAGTCCCTCGGTTTCGACCCTTTCGATGTGGCGGACGATGTACGATTTCCCGTCACTTTCGGCGACTTCGTGCGGCTCTACGAGACCCCCCGCAAATAGCATCGATGCTCTTTCGTTCGAGTGCTCCCCGGGTTGCCCCACCAGTGAGGCGCGATGACTGACCCGGCGTACGTGGCGGGCGTTCCAGAGCTGGGACTCGTCGTGATTGGCCGTGACGAGGGCGAGCGTCTACGACAATGTCTGTTGTCGGTGCGCGCCATACCGAAGCGCGTTTACGTCGATTCCGGATCGACCGACGGCAGCGTCGCGCTGGCGCGAGCCGAGGGCGCGATGGTGGTCGAGCTGCAGAGACCGCCGCCGTTCACTGCGGCGCGCGCCCGCAATGCGGGGCTTGCACAACTCCTAGCCGCGCATCCCGAGGTTCAGTTCGTACAAATGGTCGACGGAGATTGTGCGGTGCAGCCCGGTTGGATCAATGCAGCATTGGCGGCTTTGCGCGCGGAGCCCGATCTCGCCTTGGTGTTCGGCCGCCGGCGCGAACGCTACCCGGAGCGATCCATATACAACGCCCTCTGCGATGACGAATGGAACGTGCCGGTCGGCGAGTCCCCGGGCTGCGGTGGGGATGCGCTGTTTCGCGTCGAAGCGCTGCGCCAGGTCAATTTCTATGACGCTACCATGATCGCGGGCGAGGACACCGAGTTGTCGATGCGGCTGCGCAAGCAGGGATGGCGATTACGCCGGATCGATGCGGAGATGACGCTTCACGACGCGGCGATAGGCCGCTTTGCGCAGTGGTGGCGCCGCACGCGGCGCTCGGGCCACGGCTACGGCCACATGGCCTTCCTGCATCCCGATGCGCGCAACCCGAACTGGCCGCGGACCGTGCGCAGCATCGTGTTTTGGGGCGGTGTGATGCCCGCATTGTTGCTCCTATCCGTCGTGCTGGCGGCGGTGGTCGATCCGAGGTGGCTCGTGGTCGCGGTGATTTTGCTCATACCTTGGCCGTTGCGAATGCTGCAGCTGGCCCAACGGCAACGGCGCAGCGGCCTGCCCTCGCGGGTGGCGCGCGCCTCCGGCGTGTTGCTCATGGTCGGGAAACTCCCGCAGTTCATCGGCCTGGTCGGCTACCATTTCGACCGGCTCTCGGGCCGCTCATCCCGTCTGATCGAATACAAAGGCCCAGGCGCCGTGAAAAGCTCTTGACCGTGGCCATCAAGGTTGGATTGTTGGGCGCGGGATATATTCTGGACTCCCATGCGCGTGCGCTTGCAGCGATACCGGAGGTCGCCCTGCATGCGGTGTGCGATGTCTCTCGGGGCCGTGCTGCGCAGGCCGCGTCGAAGCACGGCATCCCGCACGTGTTGCACTCGATGCAGGAGCTCGCGTCCTCGGACTGCGATGTCGTTCACGTATTGCTGCCGCCCGCGTTGCACTTGAGTGCCGCCTCGACGATGGTCGAGGCGGGGAAGTCCGTATTCTTGGAAAAGCCCATGGGCCTCGACGCCGCGGCGTGCACGGCATTGTGCGAGCGCGCGGAGCAGAAGCGCGTGTTGGTGGGCGTGAATCATAATTTTCTGTTCTCGCCCGGCTATGAGTCGCTGAGGGAGAGCGTGAAGGCGGGCGAGCTCGGGCGCATCGACCACATCGCGGTGAGCTGGCATTTCGCACAGCCGATTCTGCAGTTCGGCCCCTTCGACAGCTGGATGCTGGCTGCGCCCGCGAACCTGCTGTTCGAGGTGGGTCCGCATCTGATCGCCTTCATCCTCGATCTGCTCGGCAGGCCGCAAATCGTGTCCGCGTCCGCCGGCAACGCAATCGAGCTGCCCGCGGGGCAGACCGTCTACCGCCATTGGACCGCGGTGGGACACAAGGATGCGGCAACTGCGCTTCTGTCGATGTCCGTTGCGGCGGGCCACCCGGATCGAATCCTGCGCGTGCGGGGCCGAGGCGGCAGCGCACAGCTCGATTTCGGACGCGATATCGGCTGGCGCGACACAGCCGTAACCGACAACCCGATTTTCGATTCGCACGCGACGGCGAGCATGGCCGCTCATGCGCTGCGCCGCCTGGCCGGCCGCGATCGATTGCGGCGCTTGAAATCCGCGCTCGCGAAGCGGCCGGATGCCAATCCGTTCGAGGAGAGCATTTTTCGCAGCATTAGCGCGTTCTACGCCGGCGGCTTGAAGCGCCTCGACCCGCGCCACGAGGGCCGGTTCGGCGCCGACGTCATTCGCGTTTGCGAGGACGTTGCGGCAATGGCGCGTGTCGGGGCACCGAGTCTCGGCAGCATTTCGGTCGAGGCACCGAGTGCGCCGGTCAAGCCCAGCGTGCTGGTGGTGGGGGGCACCGGATTCATCGGCCGGCGAGTGGTCCGTAGGCTCATCGATCGGGGTTTCGGTGTGCGCGTGCTGACGCGAAATCCACGTGCCGCCGCGATCGAGTTCGAGGGCATGCCGGTCGAGCTGTTTTCCGGCTCCCATGGCGACCCGGCGAGCGCGAAGCGTGCTCTGGAGGGTATCGAGATTGTCTATCATCTCGCCAAGTGCGAAGGCAAGCGCTGGCAGGACTATGTGGACGGCGACATAGAGCCGACGCGCGTGCTCGCGCGGGCCGCCCTCGAGGCCGGTGTCAAGCGGTTCATTTACACCGGGACCATCGCGTCCTATGCATCCGGCCGCGCTTCGGATCTGATCGACAATCGAACGCCGGTCGATCCGCGGATATCGCGTCGGGGACACTACGCCCGCTCAAAAGCGGCATGTGAGGCGCTGCTTCAAGCGATGCAGCGCGAGGAGGGGCTTCCGCTCGTGATCTTGAGACCGGGCATCGTGATCGGTCCGGGAAGCCCACCGGCGCATCTCGGGGTCGGCCGCTTCTCGAGCGAAACGCGGGTCGATTATTGGGGCGAGGGCTCCAATCCGTTGCCGTTCGTCGTCGTCGATGACGTCGCCGATGCGCTCGTCCTCGCGCTGGATGCGCCGGACATCGAGGGTCAGGCGCTGCTCGTCACCAGCCCGCCTCTCATGTCCGCGCGGGACTACGTCGAGGCGGTCTCGAAGCACATGGGCGCTCGCATCGATGCGAGACCCCGCGCGGCAGTTCGCTATTGGATCGCAGACCTGGTCAAGGAGCTCGCCAAGAATGCCATACGCCACCCCAATCGCCGGTGGCCGACCTTACACGATTGGCAATGCGCCGCGCAGCTCGCCCGCTATGACGGCCGGATGACGGAGCAGGCACTCGGCTGGCGACCGATTGCCGACCGGGAAACGCTCGAGGCTCGCGGGATCACCGACGCCGTCGAGGCCCATATGCGTTGAGGAATCGATTATGCGATCGCGCGCCGCCAGGCGAACACGTGCGGATGATGGTCCGGCGGAACGATCTTCAGCAAGGCCGCCCTCAAGCTCTCTACGGGAAAGTGAGACATCGCAAGATGCATGCCTCGAGGCCGGCGGGATGAATATCCAAGCATGGCAACGGTTCGATCGCGCTCCACTTGCAGCGACTCGTGATGAAAAATCCTCGCGGAATCGGCGATGATCACGGTACCGGTCGGGCCGTAGCATCGCTTCCACAACTGCTCGTCGACGACTGTGCGCATCCGCTCGTTGGTGATGGCCCCAATACCCGGGAACGCCTTGTAGGACACTCCGGTGCTGCGCGGAATGTATTCGAACGGACCGCCCCCCGGCGTGACATCGTTGAGATAGACGACGACGCGCAGGACGTGAAAATCCTCGGAGTCCATGTGCCACAACCGCGGGCCGGACTGCTGCCCATCGGTAAGTGAGCGCCGGAGCGCGGCCCCATGGTAGGCAACGGGTAGCCCGAAGTAATGCTCGGCAATTCGGATGATGGTCGGATCGAGCCCCATCAGGAACAACTCAGGAAACAATCGGAGAAGCTCATTGGAGAGCAAGTCCGTCGAGCCGTCTCTTTTGCGCACCGAGGATGAATTGGCGGCGAGGCGCTCGGCGGCGATGTAGTCGGCGGCGCGCTTCAAGGAGTCCAACAGGCTCGCCTCTGAACCGGGAAACAGCCGCGCGACCGATGTGACGTGTACGCCCTCCGCGGAGAGGTCCCCAATGACCTGCTGCTCGTACGGGGCCCGTGCTCCGAGCGTGCGCTTGTGCACGCTGGCCTCGGCCCACTGACTCATTCGAAGCAGACCGGCGCTTACCTTTTCGCTGACGCGCGTCTGCACATTTGCCTTCATTTCACGGTGTACCCCAGGCAGGGTGGTCCTCTATGACCGATGAAGCTACCCGCGCTCGCATTGGTGCGGCGCATTAAATCCAGCCGGATATCCAAGTCGGTTTGGCACCAGACTCCCCGCCCACTTGCTCACACATTTCAGGTGGGATCAGACCTACGATAGGAACGCGTCGCGTCCGCTTTCAGTGCGCGTGATTCTAACAGTCTCGAGCAGGGGTTACCGCAACTTCATCTGAGCGCGCGACGTTTCGTCACCTCTGTGCGGGCCGCAGGGAGCCGGTGGCGCAGAATATGTCAAGCAATGCGTGCTCGCGCGGCGCGGGTATACTTTGCACGTCAAAGACGTGCCCGATAGCGACTTGGCTTTTTGAACCAGGAGAGGTGAGTGGCGATTGCAGATGACGTCAAGTTCTCGATCGGAAAAGTCGAGCTGGCCAGCGGCCCGATACGCCGCAGCTGGGTTCTCGAAGGGAATCCAATCTCCTGCAACAAGCTCCTTTCCTACAGCGCCGACGGCACCGCGAGCACCATGATTTGGGACTGCACGGCGGGACGGTTCAATTGGTATTACGACGTCGACGAGACGCTCTGCGTGCTCGAAGGCTCTGTGATCATCAAGGACGCCGCCGGCACGACCCATCGTCTGGGCGTCGGGGATACGGTGTTCTTTCCTGCGGGCTCGCACGCCGAATGGCATGTCGAGGATTACGTTCGCAAAGTCGCCTTTATCAGGACCCCCCTTCCCGGACCCGTGGTGTTCGTGAAACGAGGCTTCAAATTTCTCAGGCGCGTTTTACTGGGCCGCGAGAAGAACGCGGGGCCCGCCATGTTTGGAACCGATTGAGTTCCGAGGCTGCCTCGTGGGACCGGCCTGCTCGGCCGTCTCTTGGTGAGTGAGCAGCGAAACTTTCGGATCTATTGAGCCATGACCGGCAAGCGAATTCCACCCGGCCCCGCGGCGCCGTACGACACCAACCACGAGCTGATCGATTGGCTCTCCGCACAGTTCTCGAGGTTTGGGGATATCTATAGCGCTTCCATCTACGGAGGCACTGTCTACGTGGTCAGCGCTCCGGCTTACGTCGAGCACGTGCTTCTGAAAAATTGGCAGAACTACGTCAAAGGTCAGGCGATCAAGCGGATCGCCCTGTTGCTCGGCAAAGGGCTGATGGTGAGCGAGGGCGAATTCTGGGTTTCGCAGCGCCGCATGATTCAGCCGGCCTTTCATCGGCAAGCCATCGGGGCGCTCGCCGGAATGATGGAGACCGTCAATCGCGGGCTCCTCGCCCGCTGGGAGGAGGCGGCGCGGGAAAAGACGCCCATCAATGTGACTCGCGATCTAAGCGCCACCGTCCTCGAGCTGGTATTGCGCGCGATTTTCGGCGACGACTATGCGCAGGCGGCGGCGCATTTCAATATGCTTTCCGCGCAACCGGAACGCAGCCTGGCCTTTGCGGATGCCTTTCGTCCGCTGGCGGGGTTCGTCATGCAGTTGGCCTCTGAACGGCGGGCGGCCGATGCCCGACCGCACGATATTTTGGGGATGCTCATGCAAAGCCGCGATCGCGACAGCGGTCAGGCGATGCCGGACCGTCAATTGGCGAGGGAGATCATGACCCTCGTGGTCGCGGGACACGAAACCACCGCGAGCGTATTGAACTGGACATGGTACTTGCTGGCCCGTCACCCGTCCGTGGAGGAAAAGCTGAGCGCGGAGCTCGCCGGCTGTTCCGAAGAGAAGCTCCCAGGGGTCGACGAGCTGTCCCGGTTTACCTATACGCGGCAGATCCTCGAGGAGGCCATGCGGCTGTATCCGCCCGGTTGGCTGCTCACGCGCAAGGCGCTCAAGGACGACCGGCTCGGCGATTATTTCGTGCCGGCTGGAACGGAAATCTATATCTCCCCTTACTTGATCCAGCGCAACCCCAGCCTCTGGGACGAGCCCGGTCGCTTTGTTCCGGAGCGATTCGCTGCAGAATTGACTCGTCAGCGCCCCCCGTTGGCGATGCTGCCGTTCTCCGTGGGACCGCGGAATTGCATCGGCGATCTATTTGCGCGTATCGAGATGCAGATTCACTTGATGTTGATCGCCCGGCGATTGCGCCTCCACTATGCAGCACCGGAAGCGCCTTCAATGGTGGCAGGGGTCAATTTGCTCAGCCGACACGACTTGATCATGACCGCAGAGCTCAAGGGGACCGCTGCTTGAGAATTTGCTACCTCGTGATGGTGCATCACAAATTCGATCAAGCCGTGCGATTGGTCCGGCGTCTGGCAGCACCGGACTCGAGCTTCGTGTTTCACATCGATCGCGCCGTGAGTCCCAGGCGTGCCGCGGCATTGCAGGCCAAGCTGAGGCCCTTCCCGGTGCGCTATGCCGTAAGAACGAGTTCGGCGTGGGGTGCGTATGGCCAGGCTTTGGCGATCATGCGTTGCATTCAATGCGCCGTGCTTCAGACGAAGCCGTCGGATCGGTACGTGTTGCTGTCGGGCCAGGACTATCCGATTGCGGGACAAGCGAAGATCGCGGAGTTCTTCGAAAGGCAACCGGACACGGAATTCATCGAGGCTTTTGCATTGGATCTCGCGGATGAAGCCGCGCCGGGTTGGTCTCCCTACTATCGCTTCAGGCGATACCACGTCTGGCTGAACGGACGGCGGGTGACCCTACCGATGCTTCGCAAGGGCTTGCCGCCGGTTCCGATTTTCCACGGCAGCACCTGGTGGGCGTTGACTCACGAGGCGCTCGCGTACATCGCCGAGCAATTTCGATCGAATCAGCGATTCAGGCGCTATCTGCGAAGAGGCTTCCTGGTCGATGAGGTTTACGTTCCGAGCCTCATCATGGCCTCGCCATTCGCATCGCGAGTTGCGGGCGACAATGTGACGTTCGCGCAGTGGACGCCGACCTCCGGGCCGCATCCGAAGACTTTGGTAATCGGGGACCTGGATGCGCTCTTGCAATCCCCCAAACTGTTTGCGCGAAAATTCGATGCCGCGGTCGATGCGGCGGTGTTGGACGAGCTCGATGTCCTGCACGCGGGGCGGCGTGAGTTACCGCGTGTGAGCCACCGCGACTGAATGCGGCCCCTCGATTCGCTCCTGCAATAGAGCCAGCTCGGAATGCAGCGGCGCCGGCGCCGTCTCGAATACGTCGGCGAGCACTTTGAAGCGCCAGCGCCAGTCGTTGAGTTTCAACGACATCGCATGATTTTTGGCGGCCATCCCGGGATTCCAATGCTTCAAGGCGTGGGCCAGCACCTGCAGTCCCTTGGCCCGCTGCACGGTGCCGAGCTCCAACGTGGCACCCGGCCAGAGAAGCGAATCGGTACCGGGTCCGCGCGGCGCGATTCCGGCGACCACGGCACCGCCGGCCAGCGCATCGACCCAACGGCCCGTCAGGTATTGCCGACTCGGGTGCGTGTAGCTCTCGGGATTCACCGAATTCGAGAATGCCAAGATGTATTTCGAGTCCCGGTAAATCTGCATTAGAAACTCGAAGTTCTCCAGCGAACTGGATCCCGGCCGGCCGGGTCTTCCACCGTACCGCATGCCAAGTGATAGGGCGGCTTTGGCGGCGTCGCCATCCTCATCCCATTCGGGCGGCTGTCTGCCGACGCGCCGGATATCCCAGTGGCGCGCCGCCCCGCCGCCTCCGAGGCGCAACGCATCGGTGCCCCACGGCAGCCAGGTCGTCGGAACACGCGTTTGTTTTCGCCACGCGTCGACGTCTTCCAGAGACGTAACGAAGAAATGGTCGAAGATTCCCGCAAAGCGAACGGTGCTCGGAATACGCTCCAACCAGAAAGAATCGATGACCCACGCGGCGAGGAACTCAAACCGCTTTCGCCACTGGCCGATATTGAGGACCTTGTTCAAATCCGACGGGTCCGCGCAAATCATGAGGCATGATTCGCCGGCATGCCGTTGCCGCGATCTTCGGTGCACGAGCGACAACGCCTTCGTTGACGGCGGTGGCGCATGTGGAGCGGGCGTGACCAACTCGGCCTCCAACAGCTCCGCGGCGAGCGCCGCCATGTGTTCGACGGGACTCCAGCCATGAAAATCGGGAAGGCAGCGGGCGATCAGCACGCAATCTTGGCCGGCTGCTGCGTACCTTGCGTCGGCCGGACAACGAGCCTATTCACGGGCATTGGTCGCCATGCCACCGTGCAAGAAGTGGATCAATGGTCACAGGTTCAGAGCATCCCAAAAAAGCCGCGAGCTGTATTTCCGCCGCTGGCCAAAGTGTAGCACGGGCCTACTCGGCCGCCTTACGGTGCCTACACACCGCCCGCGTTGTCGATTTTGGCGGTCGATCTATATATGATGCGTTTGCAAAACAGCGGCGGGCGGTTAGCTCAGCGGTAGAGCACTGCTTTCACACGGCAGGGGTCACAGGTTCAATCCCTGTACCGCCCACCATATAAATCAAACGTTTACGGCGGGTACTGAGCGGGGCTCATCCCTCGTATGGCAGCCCGTATGGCAGATCGGAAGAGTTCCTGCATGGTAGACAGACCTCGCTGCGTACAGACATTGCGGCCGAATTGGCGCCCGCCGGTTCTAAAAGGGCGTGAGCATCAGAAGGCGTTCACCACGCTACCGGCCCGCGCGTGCGCGGGTCGCAGCAACAACGCGGCGCGCGTCTGCGCGTTACCTCCAATGCTCACAATGGGTCTGGGTGAGGACGCGCCGAAGTAGGCAGTCTCTAAGCAACGGAAGGACCCTATTCTGTCGAGATCGATCTATTAGTGGGTATGTCGCTACTGAATCCGCTTCAGCGGCGGCGCGGTCCACTTGCCATCGATCGCAACCTCCTTGGGCCAGTACAGCCGCATGTAGACTGAGAACGGTCCCTTAGGCGCCGGCAGCCAGTTGGATTCCTTGTCCTTCCCAGGGGATTCGTTCTGGATAAGCAGCGTCACCCCACCGTCAGCATCGTGCTGCAGCTGCGGCAGCATCGGTGAGTTGACGAGATAGCGGTGTATGGGATTGGCTACCAGGAGGCTCGCCGGCAGTTCATACATTGTCAGCGACCAGAACGAATTGACCGGCGGCAGGTTGCCCGACGCGAAGCGCAGCGTGTAGTGGTTGGACCCTACGAGCTTCTGCTTCTGCTCGTCCACGGCATAGAACGGATACATGGCCTCCTCTTTTGAGTTGCCGTAGATGCCCAGTACCGCCGCCCCCATGCGATAGACGTAGTTGTTCTTCAGGTACGCTCTCGTGCCGAAGATGTCCCCCGATTTCACCTTGCCCGCCTCGGCTTCCTTCAGGAAGCCAGCAAACTCCGCCCAGCCGTCCTCCATACCGCCCTGTATCGCCTTGGTCATCTCAGGGGAGAGCTTGCTGGCGTCGAAATCCTTGCCCGCGCCGACCCCGATCTTGGCAAAACGTGCCATGAGTTCCTTTTCGGACGGGTCAGTGGGGCAATAGCGCAGAACGAAGTTCAAGATACTGAAAAACTGCGGCGAGGTCTTCTCCGCCGCCGGCGACAGCGGGTGGATGAAGTTGATGGCCGGCGCCGACGTGGGCGCAGCCATCCCCAAGAACGCCGACAGGGGTTGCGCCTTGTAGCCGGCCTGCACCTTCTTCACGTTGTCGATGTCGCCCGGATCAAACAGCTGGGTGCGGTACAGCGCGAAGACAAATTCGGTCTCCGCGCGAATGACCTTAGTCACCCCCTTTGGCGTCTCTCCCTTCCAGTTCGGCCCGGCGATAAGAAAGGTCCCGCCACCGTTGCCGGTGGTGCGGCTGCCGATGTAGGCGAAGTTAAAGGTATAGGCATCGATCAGCTGGATGCTGAAATAGCGCGCCTTATCGATCGGGGGAACCGTGAGCACCATCGGCTCGGCGCGCAGGTCCATCCCCACGAACGAATAGGGTGTGTCCGAGTTCGGCGTCTGGATCGCGGTATCGGCCGGAGTGTACACGCGCGGTGTATTCACCAGATGGTTCCAGGGCGCCTTGTATTCCGGATCCTTGCTGTCCTGAAAGTAGGCGTACTGGATGCGATAACTGTCCACCATCGGGAACCCATAGACGTAGGCGTCACGGGCAATAACGCGCGCTTCGGCAGGTGTCGCGTCCGTAGCCTGTGCCCCACTGGCGAAAATCCCACTCAGCAGCAGCGCTGCGCAGGCGGTCCCGGCGAAGGCTCGTATATTGTGGATGCGCATCAGTAGTTTTCCTTAGGTCTTTGGTTACTTGGCTACCTTGACGACGCCCGGCGGTATCCAGGTACCCTCGCCCGGCGGCAGGATCGAGGGCTGTTCAGTCTTAGGCCAGTACAAACGCAGCAGCAGATAGATCGGCCCGTCCGGTGCGGGCAGCCAGTTAGCCTGCCTGCCCGGGCCCGGTGATTTGGTCTGTATGTAGATCGTTACCGAGCCGTCGGCATTCTTCTTCATGCCCGGTAGCATCGGCGAATTGATGAGGTAACGGCCGATCGGGTTCTCGATCAGCAACTGGCTCTTGCCGTCATACATGGTCACTGACCAGAAGGCATTGACCGGTGGGAACTGACCCTTGGCAAAGGTGAGCGTGTATTTGCCCTTGCTGCCGTCAAGGATTTCGCCATTGACGTCCTTGCGGGTGTAGGGGTACATCGCCTCCGCGGTGTCATTGGCGTAAATCCCGGCCTGGGCAACAGCGGCACGTTTCAGCCAGTCGCCGTTGAATGAGGCACGATCGCCGCCCGATAGCCCGCCCACGAGCCAGCCGTTCTGGTTCTTGCCCGTGCTGGCAACCGCCGCGGTGATCTTGTCATTGCCATCCTTCATGCCCAGAAGGACCGCGGCCTTGTGCTCGTCCGAGAGGTCCTTGAAGTTGAACGTCTTGCCCGGCCCCACGCCAATCGTGGCGAGCTTTGCGCGGATGGCCGCCTCCTCGGGGGAGGCAGGGATGAACTGCAGCGCGAAGTCCAGGTATTCAAAGAAGTGGGTCTTCACCATCTCCTTGTCGATCTTCGGGAAGTCAACGGCCGGTGCGGCCGGCGGGGCGGCCTGGTGTAGATATACCGAGAGCGGCTGCACCTTGTAACCTGACTGGATCTTGACCACGTTGGGCATGTCGCCTGGATTGAACAGCTGCGTGCGATAGGCGGCCATGGAGAACTGGGTCCCGGAGGTGAACACCTTCTTGATCCCCGGCGGCGTCACGCCCTTCCAGTCAGGTCCGGCCACCAGGTAGTCTCCACCGTCACTGCCGGTGGCTCGACTGCCGATGTACCCGTAGTTGTATGTGTTTCCGTCGGCGAGCATCACGGAGAAGTAACGCTTCTTATCGATGGGAGGGACCGTCAGGACGACCGGTTCCGCGCGCAGGTCCATTTCGATGACCGAATAGGGCGTGTCACTGTTCGGGGTGACGATGGCCGTGTCTTTGTATGTGAACACGCGGGCCTCGTTCAGGATCTGATTGAAGGGGGCCTTGTACTGGCTGGAGGTCTTGTCGACGGCGAACTCGTACATGACCGCGTAGTTCATGACCAACGGTAACCCGTAGATGAAACCTTCTTCCGCAATCGCCTTGGTCTCGGCAATGCTCGGCGCGGCCACACCTTGCGCGACGTCCTTCTTACCGGCCTGGCTGATTGCGTCGTCTTTCTTGGCGCAGCCTACAAACAGCAGGACAGCGAAGCAGAATGCCCATTGCGGCCATCGGATGATTGCCATTTCTATTTTCCCCCGCGATTTTGGTGGATTTTGGAGTGCTTCATCATGGCACGGCACAACCGGGGCGCCTATTGGCCGGAAGGCCTTGGCAGCGAGCGGTCTGTGAAGCCCAAAGCTAACTGGGACAATCTTGGGACACTCAGTCGAGTCCCTGCGCGATTGCCTGTGATCCCACGTGATAACGAAAGCTCGTTGCAACAGGCACCCAAGCTCGCATATCGTTGATTCGTGACCCCAACTGACCGTTTCACACGGCAGGGGTCACAGGTTCAATCCCTGTACCGCCCACCATTGATTCATAAGGGATTTTGCCTTCCGCCTGACATATTCCCGACGTGAGATCGTTCGTGCTGCCAATGCGCGTCGTAATCAGGCTCTCTGTCAATCCGCGGGGCCCTCCGGAGCAAGGCCTGATCCAATAGATCCAGTATTTCCGCGTCATAGCCGGCATCGAACTTGCGCGCGAACAACTTCGGGGACGTCATGAGTGCGGGAAAGAAGCTAGTGTCCAATACCGTCGGCCATGGCGGCGTCGGGCTGCTTGAGTCGATGAAGGTCAGGTTGTCCCCGGTGATTCGCGACGCAAACGTCGAATTCGACAAAACGGTTTGGAAAAAGATCTCATCCGGCAGGAACGTGCGGCGGAAATAGCTCGACACCTCGGGATGGCTCAACAGGAATTGATGAATGTGCTCGATGGCTGGTCTCGTTAGACACCACCAATTCGAGCCACCATGCGGCACCAAGCCGAGCGGAATCTTGCGGCGAATCGGGACATGCACCCAATGACTTCGGATCCCCAGGTGCAAGTACGATGCCCTCGACCTCGCGCTGTACCAGCCGCCCCAATCGGTCCAACGATTGGGGGACGCGAGCGAGAAGGATTCCATGAACTCCTCGTTTCGGTGGTTTGCGAAGAAGTTCCTGATATAGGCGGGCGATTTGATCGGATAGTCTTGGCCTGACAAAAAGATCACACGGTCGTAGGCGATGCCCGATTCAACGACCGCTTTGATGCACTCCAGTGTCACCCCGACCTGGCTCCAATGACCCCAGTCGACGCGACGCCGCTGGACAGGGCGGACGTCGGCACTGGACTGGAGCAACGTCATCAAGTCGCTCAGCGCATCGCGGCCTTCTTTCTGGTCTGTGCTTCGATCGACATGTACGAAGAAAGAGTCGCCCGGTGCGCTCAACGCGCGGATCATCCGCGCTGCTTGATCGATGAGGCGATGAGCCGCGACGATGTAGGCAATTCGCATCTGCAGTGCCCTCTGCCGAGAGAGCAGCAATTTTACACTGCGGGGGTGAGGTGATCCTGTAGGACTTCTCTCACGGGATCAAATACCGCACGGCACTTTACTTCGAAGCGAGTGCTGCGGTGCTATCTGAGCTGCGCGAAGTAAATGCGGGTCGTGTAAGGAACGTTGATCGTTTCCGACATGGGGGCCAGATACTTGGAGATCTCGTCAACTATCTTATCGAAAACCGCATCGCTACCCGCTTGGCGCCTCAAGGTTGCGTGGGACTTCCAGGCGACGATGATGTCCGACTTCGGCATTTCCCAGACGAAATCGCCGGCGATGGATTTCGTGGGGGAGAAATAGCTGCTCGAGTTGATCACTGCAGTGGGATCCTCGCGCCTCGAGCCGTACGAGTAGGACGGTATGAATGATTGAATGATCGCCTCGATTTTCTGCTGGATCGGATCGTTCAGATTGCGGTGATTCCACATGCAGGCGAACCAACCCTGCGGGACAAGCACACGCTTGACCTCCGCCAAGGTCGCCCGCTGATCGACGACGTTGAATGAGCTGCCGAAGAGCACCGCGTATGCGCTGCCGCTCGCCAGCCCGGTCGCCTCACCCGTCCCGATCGACCAGGTGACCGACTTGCCGCGGGTGTTCTTGATGCCGATCTCGCGCATGGCGTCGTTGGGCTCGACCGACCTGACGGTGAGCCCATGCTTCAGCAACTCTTTGGTGAGCTTTCCCGTACCCGCGCCGATCTCCGCCACAGGTTTTTCAACAGTGCATTTCATGGCCGTCAGCAGCTGCTCGATGGCGTCGTTCGAGTAGTCCGCACGCTTGTCGTAGTGCGACGCGTGTTCGGTGTAATCCCAGGTGACTTTGGGTGAAGCTGTTTTGCCCATGACATTCATCTCTCAGTAGTTGTTGACAGAAATTAACGGTTTTGCCCGGTCGGCCCGTGCTCAGCAGCGGCAAGCCGCCCTTCCAATATGAGCTCACCGTCTCGGATCATGCGTTGGTAGAGCTCGACGTCGCCGGGATTGTCGATCTCGCCCCACTGGCCATCGGTGCCGAAGGTGCGAATAGCGATGGCCTTTGCCGCCAACAGCCGGCGCAACAGGCCCGTCATATCGAGGCGGTCGCGGACCGCCGGATCGAGCGCGGCGAGCAGCGCCTCCACTGCATTCCAGGCCGGCGGCGTGAATTTGAGGAGCCCCATGTACTGCCCCTCGATATCCCCGATCGTCTGCGTCTTGCCGCCGATCTCGATGAGCTCGCCGGTGGAATCGACGCGGAACGTTTCGGCATCGGACAACGGATCCGCGAAACGCTTGGTCCAGAGTTGCTGCCAGGAACGATCGAAGCTGATGACCAGCGGGCCGGGTTCGCGGGCGAGGCCGCGCACCAAATCGCCCCGGTAGAAAATGTCGGCATAGCTCACGATGAGGGGGCCGGATCGCAGCCAGCTCGCCGCCGCGGCGAGCGACATCACCATGTTGGTCTGCGCCCAGCGATGGTTGTCGAAATAAGAGATTCCGGGGAAATTCAACATCTCCGCCCGATAGCCGCGAACGATCCCGACCTCATCGACGCCCCCGCGCCGCAGCGCCGCGACCTGCCGATCGAGCAGCGGTCGGCCCTCGAGCTCGACCAGGCATTTCGGCCGGTCGTCGCCGAGTGGGCCCATGCGGCTGCCACGGCCCGCGGCCAGAATGAGGCCGCGCATCAGATCGCCTCGAAGATGCGCCGGAACAGGGCGATATCGCGAGCGTCGAACGGCGCATTGCGCTCGGGATGCCACATGATGCCCGTGACGGGCCGTGCCGAGTGACGCACGGCCTTGACGATTCCATCGCGCGCGAGCGCCCACACCTCGAGTGGCGGACGCGACTCGCTGGCCGCGAAGTTGTGGTAGCTGTTGACCTCGGTCTCCTCGCCTTCGATGTCGATCCTCTGGCGCGCCATGACGTGGCCCTGAACACGCCGCAGGGGCACCGCACACCGCTGCTGAATCAGCTGCATTCCCCGGCACACGCCGAGAACCGGCACTCCGCTCGCCTCAGCGGCATCCAGGAGCGCGTTTTCGGTCGCGTCGCGCTCCGGCGCGTCCCCGCCGAGCGCCGCAAGATCGTTGCCACCGGTCAGCACCAGACCGGCAACCTCGGCACGGCCGAACAGCTCAAGGGCTACTTCGGGAACGTTCGGCAGCGGCAGGGGCAGCAGCCCGCATGCCGCGATGAAGCGGGGCCATGCTTGATCGAGGCAATCGCGGCGCTCGCCGTACTGCGGCACGACCGCAACCCTTTGCGTAATCGCGACGATTTTCACGCGATCAATGAGACTTTCTGATTGCTGCAGTCCAGACACAGCTTCTCTGCGGCCTGCCAGCGGCGATACAGCGCTTCGCCGGCGCCGATGACCGCCGGAATGCCGAGCTCGCTCGCCCGAATCGCCATGTGCGAATTGGCGCCGCCGAATTGGGTGACGAATCCGCTGATACCGCGCGTGAATATCCAGTCGAAGCCGGGATCCGCACTCGGCACGAACAGGATGCGACCCTCGAACAACTCCGGCGGATCGCCGACCGAGGCAACCGGCGCAGTGATGCTCTTGCGCGTGATGAAATTGGGCTGACTCGGGGGAAGGTGGAACGCAAACACCTCCTCGGGCGAGGCGATGACCGGCGGCAGCACGAGCTTGCGCGTGAGGGCATGCCGCTGCCTGCCGCGCGCGATGCTCTCGAGCAGGCGATCGCGGACCGAGCCGCTCTCGCTGTAGAGACTTCGGATGGCGTCATAGTCCAGATACGCGCAGTCCTCGATGGAAAGGTCGTATTCCTCTCCCATCTGTCGAATCAAAGCAAGCGCATCACTCAAGCTGCGCGTGAAGATGAATTTCGCGTACTCGCGCCCTTCGATGCCTCCCCTGATGAACTCGATCAAACTGAGCACATCGATGTCGAGCTCATGCTCCTTGAGCAGCCGCTCGATGTGGCGCAGTTGCTCGATGGAGAGCGTAAAGCGCGGCTGCGGCGCGGCCGTGCTCGCCCGCGCCGCCGACCAATCGAAATAGAGGTCCGGCGCCTCGTCATAGCGGGGCGAAAGAATGTCGTAGGTTCCCGGCCGCAAGTGGCCGTATCGCGACAAGAACTCCGTCTTGGTCAGATGTGCGAAGTCGTGCCCGATGCGCGAGCCGACGGTGTCGACGCTTGCCATGAATGTCGCATGCTCTTCGGCGCTGATGATGCCGGCCGTGACGAATGATTGCAGGAGCTGCACGGCGATGAATCCCGCCCGCGCGAGGCCCGCGAAAGGCAGCGTGCCGTAGCGCTTGCAATCCTCGATGAGCCAGTAGATCCGGCTGATTTTGTCGATCTTCGCATTGGAGATCATCGGCAATCGCTGAGCCAGCAGGTCGATCTTCGCCCGGTCCCGCCGCCAAAGCGCCGTCTCGCCGTGGATGATGCGGTTCGTGAGCCGGCGCAATGCGCCCGAGAGCTCCGAAATGTCCGCTTGCGAGAATCCGCTTTGCGCGAGGCGGCCCATCCTCTGCGGCAAATCGAGCGTGTAGCAGGAGAAGATGATCTCGAACTCGACTTTGTCGTGAAGCTGCGGCTCGGCCAGCAGGCGCTCGATGTAATAGTTGACGAGGCGTCCGGCGAGGTCGCTCGGCACATCGCGCGGCACGAAGGAGTTGAAGCTCACGCGCACGTCGATGTACGGCAGGCCGTGGAAACTCACCAGCAGCGGAAAGCTGCGCAGATTCTGGTAGCCGTAATTGTCGCGCTGATAAGCCCAGATCGCATCCGTCACGAGCTCGCGGTACAGCGACAAGGACAGCGGCCAGGGCCGCAGGCCGATGATCTCGGCCGGATTCCAATCGGGCATCACGCCGAAGATCGAGCGGCTGCCGTGCAGGAAGGGGTGCGGACGTGCCAGCAACTCGACCTTGCGGGCCACGTCCGCCAGGGCGGCGTCGACCTGCCCGTCGTCGATCCCGTCCCGGGCCTCGACCGCAAGGCTGCGGACCTGAAGCAGGTAGATTTTACCGTCCGTATCGATGGCGAACTCGACGTCGAGCGCATCGCACGCGAACATCGATTCGAGCTCGGCGACGAGCGCGAGAACGGGTGCGAGCGCCGGCGGGCAAGCATCTACCCGCGATTTGAGGCAGAGAAAGGTCTGAAGGTTGTCGCCCGTGCCGCCGGTGACGCGATCGGTCCGCCCGGAGCGGTCGTCGTAATTGACGATGTAGTAAGGACCATTGCCGCTCGGCGGGCGGGAAAAGGCCACTCCGGCCATGGCGACGTGCTCGAGCATGGGCTGCACGAAGATCTGATCATCGAAGCCCCCTTCGGAGCCGAAGGAATCGATGACCTGATCGACCGCCCGCGCAATCGCCTCGTGGCCGCACACGCCGAGCACCGAGTCATAGCATCCCGCCTGCGAGCTCGCCGGACCATCCTCGTTTTGCGAGCTGCTGCGGACGATGACCGGCTGAGAGCCCCAACCCTCCTCTCCGATACGATCGAGGACCCGGGTGCGACCGGCGCGCCAGTCGGCGACCGAGAATCTGATCTGCGGCAGGATGTGTGCGCTTCGCAGACGCGGCCCGAGCCGTTCGAGGGTCTCGGCTTTGGTGCCGAACGACAGGCTTCCCGCCGGCCGGGCGGGCGGAGAAGAAGCACGCAGCACGCATTCTTTCCAGATCCGATCGACGGCGGTCGAGCTGTCGAGCGAGCCGAAATTGTCCAGCACCAAATTCGGCGCTTCGGGCACCTCGGCCGGTACGTCGAGCCCGACCATGTCGCGCAAGTCGCCCCGATCCGCGGCGGCGTAAAGGCCTTTGGGATCGCGCCGCCGCAATTCGTCCAGCGGCACGCGCAGATAAATCTCGCAGTAGCCGGGGATGTTCCGGCGGTTCCAAACCTGGACCTCGTGAAACAGCGAGATGGTGGGGCACACGACATCGGCGCCCTGGCTGGCCAGCATCCGGCACAGACGGGCGTTGCGCATCGCGGAGGCGCGCCGGTTGGCGGTGCTGTGGCCGAGATCCTCGGCAATCACCTCGCGCAGGGCGTCGCCATCCAGGAATATCGCGGACCGGCCCGCGGTGCGGAGCCTGCGCCACAGCTCCTGACCGACCGTCGTCTTGCCGGCACCGGATAAGCCGGTGATCCAGTAAACCCTCCCGCCGGTGGCGGGGAATTTAGCGACACTCGGACCCGCCTGCTTTGCTGTTTGTTGTTTCAGCCGCCCCATCCTCGTCCCCTGATGAGCTCTTCCCCCGATCGGCCGTCCACTCTATCTCTCATTACGAGATTTTCCGGTCACTTGTAACATAAATGCAAGATAGTCCAAGTAAACTCCCCCGGCGGGATTATCGCCACCGACTTCTTTCGCGCCGGCGAGCCCCGAGGGATAGCACCCACGTTATGTCAACCGATCCGGCGCCTGGGCGGCGGGGGTCTCTGCTACACTCGTTGGCCCTCGTATTGTTCAGTTTTGACGCCGATGACCGTCCGTACGCGATTTGCTCCCAGTCCCACCGGCTTTTTGCATATCGGCGGACTTCGAACGGCACTTTTCTGCTGGTTGTATGCGCGCCGGCGGGCGGGACAGTTCGTGCTGCGCATCGAGGACACGGATCTCGAGCGCTCGACGCCCGCTGCCATCCAGCAGATATTGGAGGGCTTGGACTGGGCCGGTCTCAACGCCGATGAGGGCCCCTTCTACCAGACTCAGCGCTTTGATCGGTACAAGCAGGTCATCGATGAGCTGTTGCTGGCTGGCCACGCCTACCGGTGCTACTGCACCAAGGAAGAGCTGGCGGAGTTGCGCACCGCGCAGATGGCCGGTGGCCAAAAGCCGCGGTACGACGGACGCTGGCGCGATCGAACGGACACCCGTCCGGGCGTTGCGCCCGTGGTGCGCTTCAAGAATCCGATTGCGGGCGAGGTCGTCGTCGACGACGTCGTCCATGGCCGGGTGGTGTTTCAGAACGCCGAGTTGGACGATCTCATCATTGCGCGCTCCGACGGCTCACCCACCTACAATTTTTGCGTCGTGGTGGACGACATGGACATGCGGATCACTCATGTCATCCGCGGCGACGATCATCTGAACAACACGCCGCGACAAATCAACATGCTGCTCGCGCTGGGACAAACACCGCCGGTGTATGCGCATCTGCCCATGATTCTGGGTCCGGATGGAGCCAAACTGTCGAAGCGGCACGGGGCGGTGAGCGTCCTTCAATATCGCGACGATGGCTTCCTACCCGAAGCCGTGCTCAATTATCTGGTCCGCCTCGGCTGGTCGCATGGCGACCAGGAGTTCTTCACGCTCGAGGAGATGGTGCGATTGTTCGACATCGCGGAGGTCAATAAATCCGCCTCGGCGTTCAATGTCGAGAAGCTCACCTGGCTCAATCAACAGCACATAATGCGTGCCGATCCGGCGCGCATCGTGCCGGACTTGCGCTGGCACTTGGATCGGCAAGGCATTCAGGCGAACGATGACTTCCAGCTCGAGCAGATCGTGCTGGCCCAGCGCGAACGCTGCAAGACGCTGCGCGAGATGGCGGTCAACAGCGCGTTCTTCTTCCGCGCGCCGGAGTCTTATGATGAGAAGGGCGTACGCAAGAACGTCACCGCGGAGGTGGTGTCGGTGCTGCGCGAGGTCCTGGATACCCTCGCGCGCCTCGAGGCGTGGTCCTCCCCGGCGATTCACGAGGTCATCGATGGTGTGGCCACCGCCCATGGGCTCGCCCTCGGAAAGCTCGCGCAGCCTATCCGCCTGGCGGTCTCAGGCACCACCATCTCGCCGCCGATCGACACCACGTTGATGATTCTGGGGAAACCCGAGTCCTTGCGGCGCGTGGCAAGAGCCATGGCGCTCTGGAGCGCCTAGTCCATTCATTTTCTTGACCAAAACCAACCGGTCAGGTAACGTGCCGCGCCTCCATGTGGGGCCATAGCTCAGCTGGGAGAGCGCTTGCATGGCATGCAAGAGGTCGGCGGTTCGATCCCGCCTGGCTCCACCAGTTCGCTGGTGCTCGATTTTCAGGTCCGCGTCCCCATCGTCTAGAGGCCTAGGACACATCCCTTTCACGGATGTAACCGGGGTTCGAATCCCCGTGGGGACGCCAATTTGCCGATTCGACGGCGTCGCGAATCCGTTGTCCGGGTTTATTGGTCAGAACTTCCATGACACCCCCCCGAAGAACCCTCTTCGCGGTCCGTACTGCGGCGCGAAAACGCCGACGCCGCTGCCGCTGCGGATTTGGTAGACCTTATCGGCGACATTGATCACATCGAAACGCGCCGTGAGCGGCCCAGGGCCGCCCATATCGAATTCATGACTCACGCCCAGATTGATCTGGCTATAACTCGGGGTGTGATCACCGTTCGGAATGACATCGCCATTGGGAAGCGTGAGATCCTGGCGCAGGCCCGTTCCGAACAGGTCGTCGATACTAAAACGGGTAGCGAGCCACAGATAGGAAACGCCGCCGGAGGCCGCGACCCGACCCTCGTGATCCAAGTGGATGTAATTGCTGGCGATGTAGTCGAGCGCCGCCTGGTCGAAGTTGAACTGCGCGGACTCGACGTCCTTGCCATGGGCGGCCTGCCAGGAGGAATTCAAGTAGGTGCTGAAATTGTTGATGGAATAGTTGACGCTGAACTCGATGCCGCCGATCAGGCCATAGCGGTAATTGAAAGGCGTAAGAATGATCGGAGCCCCGAACTGACCTTCGTCGATCAGGTGTTGCGCCTGTTCGTAATAGCTGTCGGCGCCGAGCGTCAAAGTCCTATTCAAGAGCTTTTGCTGCACGCCGAAGTCATAGTAATTGGCGCGCTCGGCGATCGGCGCGGTGTCTTTCGTCACCGAGCCCGGAGGCACGGCCGTGGTGCCGGCAAACTGCGTGAACGTGCCGGCGCCCACGAGCTCGAACGGGGGTGGGGTAAAGTAACGCGAATAGCCGCCGTGCAATGTCGTATCGGTGGGGAACTCCCAGACCGCATTGACGCGAGGGCTTAACTGGCCGCCGCTGGAATAGGCGCTGTAGTGGTCATAGCGCAGGCCGTAATTGATGGTAAGGGGCGCCAGGGCCTTCCACTCATCCTGCAGATAGACGCTCTGGATCTGCTGAACCTGAGTGCCGTTCTCGATAACGGTGAGGGGCACATCGGAGGTCTGCGCCCCCGACGGATCAGTGGGCAAAACCTGCGAGGTGGTGTCGCTCCTCGCGCTGTCGTGCTGATAGTAGAGACCCGCTCGCACGGTATGCGCATCGCCCAGCTTGTATGCCGCGTCCGTCTGCCAAGCGATCGCTGTATCGTTCTTGAACGCATTCTGAGCGATGCCGTTGTACAGCAGATCCCCTACCAAATCGGGCACGAAGTGCAGACTGGTGTAACGCGCCGAGAGCGAGGTTTGCCAGTCGAGCGCGCCTTCGGAGTGCTGCCAGCTGGCGACGGCGTATTCCGCGAGCTCGTGCTGTCGCTCGTTCAGGTCATCGCTGAGAAAGCTGGTTTGACCATTGACGCTGAGACCGAGTGAGGGCTGCAATCCCCGTTGATTGGGGATCTCGAACTCATCGTCAGATAAACCCATGATCAGCGAGGCACGGTCATTCGAATCGATAATATCCTCGAGGTAGGCGAATGCGTGCCCTTGCGTCGTATGGTCATGGAGCGGGTTTGAGCTCCCATCGGGCGATTCGATGCCGAGGTTGTCCTGCTTGTAGTCTCCGGTAACGTAGTAGGTGAAGTTACCTGCGCTGCCCCCGTATTGGGCCGAGGGCTGATATGTGCCGTGGCTTCCGCCATAAACTGATATCTCCCCGCCGGGCTGCAGCAATCCGCTGTTGGTGTTCAGGTCGATGACCCCGGCCGTTCGCAGGCCGTACTCCGCCGGCAACGCCCCGGTGATCAACTTCAAGGAGGAGATCAGCCAGGGGCTCAAAGTCTGACTAAAGACGCTGATGCCTTCCGGCAGGATGATGCCGTTCAGTCGATACTGCAGGTCATTATGATCGGCGCGCACGTGGATCTGCCCGAAGGAGTCCTGAACCACGTCTGGCGCCTGCAGGAGCACCTGATTGAGCTGCGCGTTCTCGCCCCCCGGCATGGCCGCGATCGCCTGGCTATCGATGATGTACGTGGACGCGCCTGTTTGCGTCTCGATGCCACTCCGAGCCTCGTTCAGTCGCTGCGCTGTGACCTGAATCTCCTGCAGGGTGGAGGGGTTGGCGGAAGCCGACGGATCGGCGGCTGGGTCGGCGAATCCTATTGTGGCCGTGAAAAGAAGCGACACCGCAGCGAGAGAAGCTGCGCGCGCAGAAGAAAATCTGGACATCAGAATTACTCCGCAAATGCTGAAATGAATGGAACCGCTGCCGATTTCTCGGGCAGTTCACTTCGCGAGGCAAAATTTCAGCTTAAGGCGGGAGGTCCGCGGCTGCGGGGGCAAGGAACTGCGGGGTCGATCGCCGCATATCGCAGCTCTGGAACTGGGTCCAGGGCGAAGCGAACGAGGTGAGGGATATGGAACGAATGACTGAAGGCCGGCGTGACGACCTGGGCAAAGGCGGGGCACAAAGCGCAGGTCTTATCTGCCGCCGCATCCGCTTGAACGCCCAGATCGACGTGATCGGCACCGGAGATATGACTGAGTTCATGAACCACAGCACCTTGCTGCGCCACCATCAGGAGGAGCAGCAAGCCTAGGGCTTTGAACGCTTGTCTCATTCGAATTGGGATCAACGCTTATCCCTAACTGGAATCCAAACAACCCTAACAGAATGCTCGGGAGGTTGCAGTATTTGTGGCGAGTGTACGACATTGCAGAGCGAACGGGGTCGCATGACGCCCGTAGGGAGCGAATCCACATCGGGTATAAGCAATCCGATATAGGGTGCCCCCCTATCCTACATAGGATAGAATTCACGCATGTCTCACACCGTTCGAGAGAAGAAAAAGCTGCTGGACCGCGTGCGCCGCATTCGCGGCCAGGTGGAGGCCATTGAAAGAGCTCTTGAAGAGGAAGCCGGATGCGAGGTGGTCATGCACCTGGTCGCAGGAGTGCGCGGAGCAACATCAGGACTGATGGCCGAAGTCGTGGAGGATCACGTCCGCAAGCATCTAACGGATCTCGATCGCAGGCGGGGGGATGAGCCGAGCGCTACCGATGAGCTGGTTGACGTGGTGCGCGCCTACCTTAGATAGCACTCGGGAGGCAATGGTGCCGGAGTTCGATCACAGTCACGTCTTCTTGGCGCCCGACCATGAGCGCAGCGAACGCAAGACGTGGGCGGTGATTTGGCTGTGCGGCCTCATGATGACCGCAGAGGTCGTGGGTGGCCTGCTCTTCGGGTCGATCGCGCTCGTCGCTGATGGCCTGCATATGAGTACGCACGCCGGCGCGCTGCTGCTTGCGGCGCTCGCGTACAGCTATTCAAGGCGCCATGCACGGGATCCCCGGTTCACCTTCGGCACGGGCAAACTCGGCGATTTAGCCGGGTTCACCAGCGCCATTGCGCTCGCAATGATTGCGATTCTAATTGGATACGAGTCGGTCGCCCGCATTCTGCATCCTGTCTCGATTCATTTTGCGGAAGCGATACCGATTGCTTGCCTTGGACTGGCCGTCAACATCGCGAGCGCGTGGCTCCTGAGCGCAGGTGGGCACGAGCATCATCATCCCGGTCATGAACACGCTGAGCATGCGCATGGCGACGAGGAGACGCACCTGGTCAATGTGGCCGGCGGACGATGGTTGCTGGGTATCGACGAAGCAGGGACCGCGCCGCGCTTTAGGCTTTGGCGGGAGGCAGGAGGGCTAGGAGAAACGGATACTGCGGAGATCGAGACGTTCCGCGACGACGGGACGCGACAGACTTTCGCTCTGCGGCGCAAGAATGGATATCTGGAGTCCATCGATGCGATTCCGGAGCCCCACGAGTTCAGCGCATGGGTGCGCATGGATGGGGCACCACCCCAACAAGCGCGCTTCGAGGAAGCCCATCATGGCCAGGCCGGAGCGCATCGTGACAACAACATGCGGGCGGCGATCATCCACGTCGCGGCTGATGCTGCCGTATCTATCCTAGTGATCGTGGGTCTCGTACTAGCGAGGGCGTTTGACTGGCTTTGGATGGACCCGCTGGCAGGAATCACCGGAGCGTTTGTGATTGCCAGTTGGTCGTATGGGTTGGTTCGAGATACAAGTTCCATTTTGCTCGACATGAACCCGGACTTGAAGCTCGCGGAAAGACTACGCGTGGCTGTCGAAGGGGAGGGAGATCGGTTGACCGATCTTCACCTATGGCGGGTCGGGCCAGGGCATCTCGCGGCCATCATCGGCGTGGCAACTCGGCGACACGACGCTGATTACTATCGCCGAGAGTTGTCGCGCTACAAGATCCTGTCGCATGTGACGCTCGAGATAAGCCGGGAGATGTCCGAGACCGCGTGTACCAGGGAAGTTGCGGTGGTCGGTAACAATCGCGCCGGATGATGTATCCGGGGCGCCAATTCAAATGATTTGCATCGGTCGAGCCTTGCCGACCGAGCGGGCGGCCGTTGCGCTCATGAAGAGCCACATCATTCGCGCCCGGCGCATCAGCAGGACCGCGGGGGCGGCTATGGCAGTGGCGAGGCGACGTTTGCGCAGTGCAGCAATGGCCTGCAACCGCAAGATATTCCGAATATTCACCCATTCCATCTTGGTCGGAACGAGCAATGCCGCGCCGACGATGCACGCGCGCGCCCAGGAATGGCGTAACAACGCCGGATAGGGGTAGTTCCATGCGGCGAAGTTCCGATGCAGCACGGCGAAGACCATCAGCTGGTCCAAGCCGTTGAGATTCTTCGACCGGCGGCGCGCGTTGTCGGGATTCGGCCCCACCCAGGTGCGGCCGCCGGCTTCGACGACATAGGGCCGGCCGTTGAGCGTGCTGTCGAGCATGCAGGGGTGGTAGGGGAGGCCGAGCCATTCGGCCAGGCGGCGCATGGTCTGCTCGGGCGCGAGGTGCATATCCTCGAAGCGCACGGCGCGCGTTCGCCCTTGCAGCCCGCGGTGTCCCGTATCCCACGACAACAAGTCTCGAATCGCGTCGAACGCGGGATATCGATAGCCGGACGACAGATCGGGATTATCGCGGAACTGCCAGATGAAGTGGCGTTCCAGCCAGGAGTCGAATGCGGAGATGGGGTCGCGAATGGTGTGCAGGAAACGCGCGTCCGGAAAGTCCTCGATGAAATCCCGGGCGAGCTCGCTGTTGATCCAATGCTGCGCGGAAAGCATCAAGGGTCGCGGATTGGCGGCCGGCCGGTCCAGCGCGCCGGCATACGCCACGTGCAGGAATTGAAAGAATCTGCGCCGTGCATCGAGTTCTATGGCGGGGTTGTCCCCGTAGATCGCCCACAGGGCCTGCACGGAGGCGAAGTAATGGGCCGGCTCGATCGCAAAATCACCGTCGGGATTATCTATTTTGAAGAAGTCGCCGGCATTTCCCTTTCGGATCTGGGAATAGGCGGGGTAGGCAACGAGCTTTTCCCAAATCGACAAAGATCGATATTCCCGATAGAAGGGATAGGCGTACTCGCTGGTTTGATTCGGCAATGCGATGACGTCGTCATGACCATCGAAGTAGCTCGCGAGCAGCACCGAGCCGCTGCGGCCCCAGTGGCAAATAGTCGCCGCGCGATCGATCCCCGGGGCATCGTAACCCCGGAGCAACGCCAATTTCGCGGGCAGCAGTGCGCGCGCCGCATCTTGATGGTCGCGATACATGCGCGCAGCCAGCTTGAGGATATCGTCGTCGCTGTTGTCGAAGCCGATCGGGATCCAGAGCGGCCGCTCCGCGACGCGCAGCGCGCCGGTTACAGGCTTGATGGAGTGATCAGCCGCGCCAATGACCATCGGCTCTGGAGCAAGCGCCCCAGCCGGACGATCCGTGTCTTTTAAATTAGCGGTGTCGATGGGCTTTCAATTAATTGTTCTATTCCAGCAATTGTTTACCCAAAGCCGCAAAACCACAATGTCGCGTTTGACATAAAGGAACGCGCACCGAGACAAAGACTCGCGTTCCCCATGTAGCGTTCCGGGTTCGGGCCTAAACTCAAGGAATTCAAGCGCTTATCACGAAAATACTTCGCCGGGGTGAACCGGCCGCATTCAGTGTTGAAGATCCTGGTGTTTGCTCCGACCCATATTTATGGGTGATAATTAAGATCCATGAATACCACGAAAACAACTCTGGAAATGTCTGAGGCTCTGTTTCGAAGGGCCAAGGCTACCGCGGCGAGCCGCGGCCAGACGCTGAAGCAATTCGTAACTGAGGCTCTCGAGAAGGAGTTGGGCTCGAGCGGTTCCCACTCAATCGTCAGCGCCAGCACTGCCCTTCGAAAGGTTCGGCTGCTTGCCAAAGCAAACGCTGTCAATTGGCAAACTGATCCAGACTCAGTCACGGCGGTGCGCGAGCAGCGGCGGGGATGATCGTCGATGCTTCCGTTTGGGTGGCGATCTTTCGTGAGAATGACGTTCACCATGGTGCCAGCATCGAGTTCTTGGACTGGGTGGTCGCGAATCAACAAGAGTTAAACATACCCAATTTGGCGCTTGCCGAGATCGCCGGTGTGTTCGCACGGCAAACTGGGAAGGCGAGACTCGCGTCCCGCACGGTACGGACCGTACTCGCATTGCCGCGCCTGCAGCGTCACGGATTGAACGACGCGCTCGCCGACCGGGCGGCTGTTTTGGCGGCCAACTGTAAGCTTCGCGGTGCTGATGCTGTTTTTGTCGCCCTCGCCGAAGCGCTCGATCAACCGCTAATCACCTTGGATCGGGAGATCCTAGAGCGGTCCTCGCTGGTTGTCGAAGTGGAGGCACCCGATGTTTGGGTGCATCGCCAGCCAGGCGCGTGACTGGCGCGCCTTTCAAACGGCGACGGGCCTCTCCCATGTTACCGTTCGCCTCATGACGGAAGACCGGTCAGCCGATGCCAGATTTGCGCGCGAGGCGTGGATGCGGGCGCTCGAGCGCACCGCGGCCATCGAAGCGGACCCTTATCTGACGCTGCCGGTCCTGGTCGAGCGCCAGGCGCGCACGTTTCACGGCTCGCCGGCGCTCATGGCGCGCGATGGGTCGCTGAGCTACGGCGAGCTCGCGGCGCGCAGTAATCAATATGCACGCTGGGGCCTGTCGCAGGGTTTGCGAAGCGGTGAGGTGGCGGCGCTGCTCATGCCGAACTGCGCCGAGTACGTGGCAGCGTGGCTCGGCCTCACCCGGATCGGAGTGACGGTCGCGCTCATCAACACGCATCTGACGGGCGATGCGCTGGTGCATGCCCTGCGGGTCGCGGCTCCCCGGCTGATGGTGATCGGCGCAGCGCTTGCGCCGGCGCTTGCCGCCGTGCGTGCCCAGATCGAGGCTGAGCTCGGCGTGTGGGTGCGCGGTGGGCCCGCGCATGATTTCATGCCGCTCGAGCCCGCCCTGGACGCCCTTCCGGGAGAATCGCCCGGCGCGGCGGACTATGCGGCGCCGTCCCTCGATGCCACGGCGCTCTATATCTATACATCGGGAACCACCGGTCTGCCGAAGGCGGCGCATGTGACCCACTACCGGCTGATGCGCTGGAGTCAATGGTTTGCCGGGATGATGAATACCCAACCCGGCGACCGGATGTACAACTGCCTGCCGCTCTATCACAGCGTGGGCGGCGTGGTTGCGGTTGGCGCGCTGCTTGCCGCGGGCGGGGCGGTGGTGATTCGTCCTCGATTCTCCGCCTCCGAGTTCTGGCGCGACGTCAGGGACGAACGATGCACGCTGTTCCAGTACATCGGGGAGCTGTGCCGCTATCTCATCAATGCGCCGAGTCAACCGGCGGAAGCCGAGCATTCGCTGCGGCTCGCCTGCGGCAACGGCTTGCGCCCGGAGGTGTGGGACACCTTCAAGGCGCGATTCCGGATTCCGCGCATCCTCGAGTATTACGCCTCGACCGAAGGTAATTTTTCACTGTACAACTGCGAGGGAAAACCCGGCTCGATCGGCCGCATCCCTTCGTTCCTGGCGCATCGATTGCCGGTCAGCCTGGTGCGCGTCGACCTCGACAGCGGCGAGCCGCTGCGCAATGCGGGCGGCTTTTGCGAGCGCTGCGGGGCGGACGAGGTCGGCGAGGCCGTGGGACTGATTCCGCCCGAGGGCGGCGCGCGGGCAGGCCGCTTCGAGGGTTACGCCGACGCGGCCGCTTCCGAGCGCAAGGTGCTGCGTGACGTGTTCAAGACGGGGGATGCGTGGTATCGCACGGGCGATCTCATGCGGCGGGACGCCGCCGGGTACTACTACTTCGTGGACCGCATGGGCGAGACCTACCGCTGGAAGGGCGAGAACGTCTCGACGGCGGAAGTCTTGAGCGCGTTGGCGGCCGATCCGCGCGTGCTCGATGGCGTGGTGTTTGGGGTGGGCGTGCCGGGCTCGGAGGGTCGCGCGGGCATGGCCGCGCTCGTCGTCGCCGAGCCGTTCGATCTCGTTGCGTTTCGCAAGGAGGCCGCCGCGCGCCTGCCGAGTTATGCGAGACCCGTGTTCCTACGGCTCGTGCGGACGCTCGATGTGACGGGAACATTCAAGCCCCGAAAACTCGAGCTCGCGCGCGAGGGCTACGATGTGACGCAGATTTCCGATCCACTTTTTTTCGACGATGCGCGATCGAATGCCTACGTGCCGCTCGATCGCGAGCTCTATGCCGACATCGCAGCGGGACGTTTGCGCCTATAGCGGCGTGCGGCTCACGCCGTGTTGCCCGCATCGACGGTGAGCACGGTCCCCGTGATGTTGCGGCCGGCCTCGCCCAGCAGGAATGCGACGCTGCGGGCCACATCGACGGGCTCGGCCATACGACCGAGCGCGCTGCGCCGCGCGATCTTCTCGCGCTGGGAGGCGGCGAGCTCCTGCGTCATGTCGGTATCGATGAAGCCGGGCGCGATGGCGTTGACGGTGATGCCCAGCCCCCCGACCTCGCGCGCGAGCGAGCGCGTGAAGCCGACGATGGAGGCCTTGGTCGCGCTGTACACCGACAAGCCGCTGTAGCCCGTGGCGGCGACGATCGATGAGATATTGACGATGCGGCCGGCGCCTTCGCTCATCATCGTGCGCAGCACATATTTGCTGAACAGGATGGGGGAGAGGGTATTGAGCCGGATCAGCCGTTCGATGTCCGCATCGCGCATCGTACCGAGCACGCCCGCCGTGCCGATGCCCGCATTGTTGACGAGCCCGTAGATCGGACCGAACTCCGCGCGCAGCGCGCGCACGAAGGCACCGATCCCATCGAGCTGCGCCAGGTCGCATGCGCGAAACTCGATCGATCCGCAGGCGGCCTGTTGAGCCTTTTGGCTCGCGGCAGCGAGTGCGGCACTGTGACTGCGAGCAATGGCGATGGCTCGATAGCCCTCCGCCGCCAGCGTGCCCGCGATGGCAAGACCCAGGCCCCGGCTCGCTCCCGTCACGATGACGTTATGCATCCGGGCGCACCAGTTTGCCGGCAGCGGTGAGCTCGAGCGAGGGAACGAAGCGCAGCGTCGCCGGCACTTTGTGGGCAGGGAGTGCCCGGCGGCAAGCGTTGATCAGCTCGCTTTTGATGTCCTCGGGGGACGCGCCCGCACGAGCCGTGTCCGGGGGGTCGTTGAGCACGACATCGGCCGCCACGACGGCACCCATGATCGAATTTCGGCGCGCGCGCACCAGCGACATGCGCACGCGGGGATCGGCGTTCAGCACGGATTCGACCTCTTCGGGGTACACCTTGAGACCCCCTACGTTGATGATCCCACCCTTGCGGCCTCGAAAGTAATAGCGGCCGTGCTGCAACTCGACCAAGTCCCCGGTATCGACGTAGCCGTCGACCTTCGAGAGGGCGCTCGCATCGGCCCCCAGATACCGTCCTCCGATCCGCCTCGAGCGGATGCGCAGCGTGCCGTCCTCGACTTTCATGTCGACGCCCCCTCCGCCGTTGAGGAACTCGGCAGGAAAGCCCGCAAGTCCGTCGTCGACATCGAAGGCGACACCGGCCTCCGTGGAGGCGAACGCATGGCCGATGCGTGCGGCCGGATAGGTTGCGCGCAGTTGATCGAGTACGACTTGATCGGCGACCTCGCCCGACAGGCGTACGTATCTGGGTTTCAAGAGCCCTGCCGCACCGCTCATGAGCGCGCGGCGCCAGTGCGAGGGCGTGCCGGAAATATGTGTCACGCCTTGCGCGGCGGCGCGCGCGAGGAAATGCTCGGTCGATTCGGCCGGGCTCGACAGGACGAGCGGCGACCCGGAGAGCGCCGCGCGCAAATAGATCTGCAGTCCGCCGTATCGGCGGATATCGTAAAAGGTGCTCCAGACCGCGCCCGATTCGGGCGGCTGGCGGGGCAGGAAATCGGCGAGGCTCGCGAGGCTGTGCAGGACGAGCTTGGGGACACCCGTGGTGCCGGAGGTCAACAAGATCCACTCCGTCTCGACACCCGCTCGGCGATCGATGGATCCGGCGGCCGGGGGAAATTGCATCGACCGACCGGTGAGAGCGCGTTCGGCAGGTCCGCGGGCTCATCGGTCAGGGTGAGGTCGGTCGCGGCAATCTCCGCCACCTCGGCGAGGCGCTGCGGCGTGAGATCGGGCGTGCACAACACCATCCGGCGCACAACTCCGTCGAGCTCGAGCAGTGCAACCGCGGTGCTCGATTGCTCGCGCAGCGCGAGCAGCACCGAGCGGCCTCGAAACGTCTCGAGCGGGGCGCCAAGGCAGGACCCGTTCTCGAGGTCGCGACGCGCGACGGAGCGATCCGCGCCGTGCCACGCGGCTCGGACACCGGATCCTGCAGATGCGACGGACTCCCACAAGGATGTCATGATGCGAGCTTAGCCAGTTCGCACTGGCGTTAGCAAAGGGAACACGTGCCGATCGAGTCGAGGCCGGCGGACGTCGCGACGCTCTCGCCGATATTCGCGCGACTTTTCCCTCCGGGAGCCGTCGCCGCGGAGCTGCGCGGCCGGGGCGATCCATCGCTCCTCAAGCCCGAGGAGGCGCGCAGCGTGAGCAAGGCGGTAGCGAAGCGGGTTCAAGAGTTTGCGGCCGGACGTCAGTGCGCGCGGCGCGCCCTGAGGGAGCTCGGGGTGATCGATGCGCCGATTCGCGTTGCGCTCGACCGGCAGCCCGTGTGGCCGCAAGGCATCGTCGGCAGCATCACCCACACCGCCGGACTATGCGCGGCAGTGGTCGCCGAGCGCAAACGCCTCGTCGCCCTCGGCTTGGATAGCGAGGTGGTCGGTGCGGTGAAGCCGGAGCTATGGCCCACCATTTGCGCCGCGCAGGAGTTGGCGTGGGTCGGCACCTTGTCGCCGCCGCAGCGGCCGGCGGCCGTGACATTCATCTTCTCGGCGAAGGAAGCGTTCTACAAGTGCCAGTATCCGCTCCTGGGCGAGGCGCTCGGCTTTCACGACTTGTGGGTCATACCCTGCGCGTGGGGGAGCGCGTCCGGCACTTTCGCGGTGCGGCCCCTGCGGCCGATCGCGATTCTTGAAGTCCCCGAGGGCTCGTATCGATTTCACGAGGAATTCGTCTCGACCGGTGTAGGCGTGCCGAACCCGGCGGCGGCGCGATCTTGAGCGCGTCTCGCTAATACGCCTTGTCATCCCTGAACAGCTTGACGACGGTGAGCAGGATGATTTTGATGTCGAGCATCGGCGACCAGTGCCGCAGATAGTCGAGATCGTAGTTCACGCGCGCCTCCATCTCCTCGAGCTTCGCGGTTTCACCGCGGCATCCGTTCACCTGCGCGAGTCCGGTGATCCCGGGCAGCACCTTGTGGCGAACCATGTAGCCCTTGATGAGCTTGCGGTATTCCTCGTTGTGAGCGACGGCGTGTGGCCTCGGGCCGACGAGGCTCATGCGCCCCTGTAGCACGTTGATGAGCTGCGGCAGCTCATCGAGCGAGGAGCGGCGCAAGATCGCGCCGATGGGCGTGATCCGCTCGTCCGTTCTCGAAGCCTGCCGAATGTACTCGCCGTCCTCGGTCACCCGCATGGTGCGGAACTTGTAAACCGCGATCTCCCGGCCGTCGAGACCGTAACGCCGCTGCTTGAAAATGACGGGTCCCGGCGAGGAGTATTTCACCAATACCGCAACGACCGCGAGAATGGGTAGGAGCATCAAGAGGATCGTCACCGAGAAGGCGATGTCGGTGATCCGCTTCGCGACGCCGCGATAGCCGTAGAACGGCGTCTCGCACATGGCGACGACGGGAATGCCCTGAATCTCTCCCGACCGTGCCTGGATCAAATCGAACACGAAAATGTCGGGGACGTAATAGATCGAGGCCGTGGTGTCGCGCAGGTCATCGAGCAGATTCATGACGCGCTTCAGGTGCCTGATGGGGAGCGCGATGAAAATGACGTCGGTCCGATGGCTTTTCACGTACGTGCCGAGGTTGGCCAGAGGGCCGAGGAGCGTGACCTCGGCCTCCATGCCGAGGCGGTCGATGCTCCGGTCGTCGAAGAAGCCCGCGACCTCGAGGCGCATCCCCGGGTTTCGGCTCAAGCGCCTGCACAGCTCGAGGCTCGCCGTGTTGTAGCCGGCGATCACCGCGCTGCGGGCGTTGAACACGTTCATCAGGAATCGCCGCATGCATTCCTGCATGGCGAGCGTCGAGACGATCAGCACGGCGGGAGTCACGGCCGCCCACGTCAGGAACACACGGCGCGGATACGCCTGCAGGGGCGACTTGGTGATGTAGGCGATACCGAGCAGCGCCGCCAAAATCAGAAACCAGCGGAAGATCACATCGACCACCGCCGAGAATCGAGGCGAGGTGAGTTGCGCGGTGACTTCGCGCGGCGGCTGAACCAGCACGAGACACACGACGGCCACCACGGCGATTCCGGAGGACAGCGGATCGAATCCGCTGTTGAAGGCGAAGATGGTGACGTAGAGAGAGGCGACGGCGACGAATGCCGGCAGCACGGCCTGTGCCACCATCATGGTGGCGATCAGAATGCTCTGCCTGAATTGAACGGGTTGGGTCATCTGTTTCCGAGACCGAGCGTCGCTAAATCGCGACAAACATCTTAGCCATTATCGGGCAATTAAACCGGGGCGTCTGCAAGACATCGGCCGACAAATGTTAAGTCGGAAGCACGAATGCTATTCTAGATCGCGATGAGCAAGGTTCCATTACTCGATCTTAAGGCGCAGTACGCGCAGTTTCGCAGCGAAGTGCTCGGCGCGATCGAAGGGGTCTGCGCGAGCCAACACTTCATCCTCGGCGAGAACGTGCGCGCACTCGAGACCGAGATCGCGAAATACTGCGGTGCATCGCAGGGCGTGGGTGTCTCCTCCGGTACCGACGCGCTGCTGCTCGCGCTCATGACCTTGAGCATCGGCGGGGGCGACGAGGTCCTGACCTCGCCCTTCACGTTCTTCGCCACGGCCGGAACGATCGCCCGCTGCGGTGCCCGGCCGGTGTTCTGCGATATCGATCCGAAAACATTTAACATATCCCCGCAAGCGGTTCAGCGCTTCATCGATGAGCACTGCACCGCGAGTCCGAAAGGCCTGATGAACCGCTCCACGGGCGGGCGCGTGCGCGCCCTCATGCCGGTCCACCTGTACGGACAGTCGGCCGACATGACCCCGCTCGCCGAAATCGCCAAGCGCTATGAGCTTTTCGTCATCGAGGACGCCGCCCAGGCCATCGGCACCGAAACCATCGACGGGCGGCGGGTGGGGTCCATCGGCGATATCGGCTGTTTTTCCTTCTTCCCGACCAAGAATTTGGGCGCGTTCGGCGATGCCGGGCTTTGCACCGCAAACGATCCGGATCTGGCGGAGCGCATGCGGGTATTGCGGGTTCACGGCGGCAAGCCTAAATATTTTCATGCGCTGATCGGCGGCAACTTCCGCATCGACGAGCTCCAGGCGGCCGTGCTGCGCATCAAGCTCAAGTACCTCGACCAATGGACGGGCGGGCGGCAGCGCAACGCGGCGTTCTACGACGCGGCATTCGCCCGCGCCGGGCTGGGACCGAGTCTCGCGACCCCGTATCGGCTCGAGCGTGGGCGGCATATCTACAATCAATACGTCGTGCGCGCGCAGCGCCGCGACGAGCTGCGCGCCTTCCTCACCGACCGCGAGATCGGCACGGAGATCTATTATCCGGTGCCGCTGCATCTGCAGGAATGCTTTGCCTATCTCGGCTACTCGCCCGGCGATTTTCCTCACTCCGAGCGTGCGGCGGCGGAGACGCTCGCGCTGCCGATCTATCCGGAGCTTGCGGAGGCGCAGCTGAGCACCGTGGTCGCCGCGATCGCCGAGTTCTATCGCTGATCAGGCCTTCTTGAAATCATCCGGCTGCAGCTGGTGCCGCGAGAGCAGCTTGTAGAAGTCGGTGCGGTTGCGCTTGGCGAGCCGCGCAGCCTGGCTCACGTTGCCCGTCGTGATCTGCAGGATCTGGGAGAGATAATTGCGCGTGAACTCATCGCGCGCCTCATCGAAGGAGGGCAGGCGCGTCGGATTGCCGCCGAGCGATTGCTGCACCAACTCCGCCGTGATGATCGCGCCCTGCGATAGCGCCACGTTCTGCCGCACGACGTTGTAGAGCTGGCGCACGTTGCCGGGCCACTCGGCGGTGGCGAGCAGCTCGACGGCCTCGGGCGCATAAATCTTGCGCTGACCGGTCTCCTTGGCGATCTGCTCGAGAAAATGCGCGACCAGCAGCGGGATGTCCTCGCGCCGGCGGCCGAGGGAGGGAACCTCGATGTGCACGACATTCAATCGGTAATAGAGATCCTCGCGGAATTGACCGCCGACCATCAGCTGGTACAGGTCCCGGTGGGTGGTCGAGATGACGCGCACGTTGACCGGTACGGGTTCGACGCTGCCGATCGGGCGAATCTGGTTCTCCTGGAGCACGCGAAGCAGCCGCACCTGCAGGCGCATGGGCATGTCGCCCACCTCGTCGAGCAGCAAGGTGCCCCCGTCGAGCGTCTCGAACAGGCCTTTCTGGGCGCGCGTCGCCCCCGGGAAGGCGCCCTTCTCATGGCCGAAAAGCTCGGACTCGAGCATTTCCTCCGCCATGGCGCTGCAGTTCACGATGGCAAATTGCTTGTTGCGCCGCGGGCTCGCGTCGTGAATGGCGCGCGCGAGCAGCTCTTTGCCGGTGCCGCTCTCGCCGGTGATGAGCACGCGCGCATCGGTGCCGGCCACCATGTTCGCCTGCCCGAGCTTGTCTTCCATGAGCTGGCTGCGGGTAATGATCGCGGCCCGCCAGTCCTCATCGACATGCGCGAATCCGGAGACCTTGAGGGCCTTTTGCACATGATCGAGCAAGTCCTGCTTGTCGACCGGCTTCGTGAGAAAGCCAAAAGCCCCGCTCTGCGTCGCATGCACGGCGTCCGGGATCGTGCCGTGCGCCGTGAGAATGATCACCTTGAGTCCGGGCCAGCGGCTTTGTAATTCCTTCAATAGGCCGATGCCATCCATCTGATCCATGCGCAGGTCCGTGATCACGAGATCCGGGCGGAAGCGGGTGCAAGCGGCGAGCGCCGCCGCGGCGCTCTCCACGGCCTCCACCTCATAGTTCTCGGCGCGCAGCCGGATGGTCAGAAGCCGCAGCAATCCCGGATCATCATCGACCACCAGAATTCGGGCGCGTCGCTTCTGGGGCGAAGCGCTTTCCCGCGACCCGGCGGGTTGAATGCCGAAGCCCAAGGGCGTGGTCGAGGCGATCGGCGTCGTCGAGGCGGGTGAGTAAGGGTTCAAGGGAGTTCTCTCCGGGGGCAGCTTCATTTAGGGAGTGTGCGGCTCGGTAGTTCCACGATCGTTGATGGATCGCTCGATGTGCGTGACCGCCTCGAGCTTCGCCCGAGCTTCGTCCAAGGCCTTCCGCAATCGCGCATTCTCATCGGACTCCGCCGACAGGCGCTTGTTCAGCGCCTGAAGCTTGTCCCGCGAATTCTGCGAGTCTTCATCGCGCAGACGCTTATTCTCGGCTTGCAATACCAAGCGCTGATCGACCTCTTGCAGCTCCAACATGGCCAATAAGCGCTCATCGGGCAATAAAGTCTCGGGCCTGGCTAACAGTTCTGCCAACTGTCGCTGGGCGGCGACGGGATTGGAGCCGCTGTGGCCGGGAGTGGCCAGCGCGAGTGCATATCTCAACCGGTTGCTGGTCGTCGGCGCGAGCGAGGCGGCGTCTTTCGCGGACTGGAACATCTCGGCCTGATGCGCCGGATCGCCTTGCGGCAGGTTGGTCATCATCTCGAGCAGCGGCTCGACCGAGCCGGCCTTGGACGGACCCTCGGGCTGCGGCGGCGGCGGATTCGGGGCGCTCGATCCGGTACCGCCCAAATTTGCGCAACCGCACAGGGCTCCGAACACGAACAGCCATGCGGCACCTCGCTTACGCTGCATGAGCCTTTTCACGGGAGGCGGGTGCGGAATGGCGCAGCGGCAGACGCACACGGAAATGCGCGCCGCCCGCGGGCGCCTCGAGAATCTCGATGCTGCCGCCGTGCGCATTGACGAACTCGGTCACGACGGACAAGCCGATTCCGGTGCCTTTGACGTGTCCGCCCTGGGGCGTCTTGCCCTGATAAAACGCCTCGAATATCCGGTTGCGTTCCTCCGGCGGAATCCCCGGGCCCGAGTCGATCACATCGATCAGGAGCTGCTCGCGCTCGCGGCGCGCGTGGATCGAGATGTTCCCTCCACGGGGTGTGAACTTGATCGCATTCGACAGGAGATTGTCGAGGATCAAGCGCACCTTCGCCCGGTCGGCGAGCGGCGTGAGGTCCTCGACCTGCACGTCGAGGCGCACCCGCTGAGCCACCAGCGTGAGTTGCTGGTTCTCCAGGACCGACTTGATCAGGGGTCGGAGCTTGAACTCCGAGACCTCCAGACCCACGCTTTTCGCCTGCCAGGCGCTGAACGACAGAAGATTCTCGATCAGCCGCTGCAGCTTCATTCCATTGTCGCGCAATATGGCAGTGACCTCCCTTTGGGCGCTTTGCAGTTCACCGACTGCGCCATCCATCAAGAGTTCGGTTCCTTCGCGAATATTCGCCAGCGGGGTCTTGAGCTCATGAGACATGTGTCGCAAGAATCGATTCTTTTCCTGGGCGAGCTCGAGAAGCCGCACCCGCAGCCATTCGAGCTGGGCGGCGAGCCGCTCGAGGTCCGCCGGACCTCGAATGGCGATGGGCCGTGAGAAAGTGCCGCGCCCGAGCTCGCTGATCGAGCGGTCGATGGCGCGAATCGGGCGGCCGAACAGGTAAGTGAATACACCCACGACGGCGAGGGTCATCGGCACGAGCAGGAGCGTCTGCCAGAACAGGTTTTGCTGCGCCAGCTGCGCGGCCTCTTGTAAGTTGCCGAGCTCGCGGTCGATCTGGCCGCTCACGTGATTGGAGATCTTGGAGGCGAGCTCGGACATCTGCGGGTAGGAGTTCACGACCTCCGTCATCAGTGCCGAATTCGCCGGCGCGGTCTTGATTTCACGCGCCCGCTGCTCGGATTCGGTCTTCAGAGCCAGCACATCCTTCTGCGCCTGGGCATTGAGCGGCAGGGTAAGGAGTTCGTTCAGCGTGTTCTCCAGCCGTTGCTCGTTGCGCGCGTAGGCCTCGAGCAAATCGCTGCTCGGCAGGATCTGATAGAGTCGCGCGGTGCGCTCCAATGCGGCAATCTCCACGAACATCCGCTGGTTGTTGCCGCTGCCCTGCATGCCGCGCACCACCAGCTGCTCGCTGTGATTGGACAGCCGATTCATCTGAACGGCTGCGTTCACGATCGCGAACAGCAGCGGCGCCGCCACGATCGTGAAGCCGATCAGCATGAGGCCGCTCAAGGATCTGGGGCGGGGCAATCGCATGGGGCGCATTCTAGCGTAAGGCCGCCGCCGGAGCGGCGACCTTGCGCACGGTAGAATGCATCCATGAGCACACAGGCGCCCTACGCAGAGCTCTCGCCCGAGACCGTGCTGGACGCGCTCGAGGCCGTTGGGTTTCGCTGCGACGGTCGTATTTTGGAGCTCAACAGCTACGAGAACCGCGTCTACCAGATCGGCATCGAGGATGGCTCGCCGCTGGTGACCAAGTTCTACCGGCCCGAGCGATGGAGTGATGCGGCGATCCGCGAGGAGCATGGCTTCGCCGGCGAACTCGCGGCGCAGGAAATTCCAGTCGTCGCGCCGCTCGACCGCGAGGGCGAGACCTTGCATTTTCACCGCGGGTTTCGTTACGCGGTGTTTCCCCGCCGCGGGGGGCGTTGGCCGGAGCTCGGAACGGCGGAGGAGCGGGCGTGGGTGGGGCGCTTCCTGGGCAGAATTCATGCCGTCGGGCGCGCCGGCGTCTTCCGCCACCGTGCCCGCCTCGACGTCGAGGAGCTGGGATTGAAGTCCCGGGAGTACGTGCTCGAGGGCGGTTGGCTTCCCGATTACCTCGCCCCGAAGTACGAGGCGGTGACCGATGCGTTGCTCGCCGAGGTCGGGAAGCGAACCCGCAACTGGCGGGGGGCCGCGGTCGGGCGCATCCTCGGCGATTGCCACCGCGGCAACATTCTATGGACCGATCAGGGTCCGCACTTCGTCGACCTCGATGATTGCGTCACCGGACCGGCGGTTCAGGACCTGTGGATGCTGCTTGCCGGCGGTGCCGAGGAGATGCGGGTGCAACTGAGGGACGTGCTCGAGGGGTACGAGCAATTCCTGCCCTTTGACCGGCGCGAGATCGCGCTCATCGAGCCGTTGCGCGCGTTGCGCATGATTCACTACGCCGCGTGGTTGGCGCGCCGCTGGGACGATCCTGCCTTCCCACGGGCTTTTCCGTGGTTTGCCGAGGCCCGTTACTGGGAGCAGCATTACCGTGCACTCGACGAGCAACTCCTCGCCGTGCTCGAGCCGGCGCTCGAGTTGTGAACCGCATCGTATTTTTGGATCATGCGACTCCAGGATCATAGGTGCCCCATGAAGCTGCGAGTTCTCATCCTTCTCCCCTTGGTCGTCCTGGCTGCTTGTCACCGCGAGTCCGGCAAGGCTCCCGTGGCCGCGCCCAAGCCGCGAGCGGGGGCCTTGAAAGCCGCAGCCGGTGAATCCCAGCAATCGACCGCCGGCATGGTGGAGGCGGTAACCCAGGGCCGATCGCAGGCCCCCGTGGCACTCAAGTTCGACTTGCCGCAGCGGCCCGTGCAGGGGCAGCCGCTCGAGGTCGTGGTCGCGCTCGTGCCGCAAATCGCGGCGAACCTGGCCTCGGTGCAAGTGACCGGCTCGGACGGCCTGGCGCTGGAGGAGGCGGATCAGCAATTCCAGTTCCCCGGCGTCGAGGCCTCGCAGGTCTATCGCCGCAGCATCAAGGTGACACCGGCCTCGGAAGGGCTGTATTTGCTCACCCTGTCGGTGAGCCTGCAGCACGACCAGATCGCCGACGCGCGAGTCTTCTCCGTCCCCATTCTGGTCGAGGCAGCCAAGCCCGCAGCGGCCGCGCATCAAGGCTCTTAGGGCGCCCCGCCGTTCGCGGCGGCCGTTGAACCCGAGCAGACCGGCCCCATTCAGCCTATAATGGGCGGTTTCGCCTCGAGGCTATCGTGACTTCGCAACTCCGCAATATTGCCATCATCGCGCACGTCGATCATGGGAAGACGACCCTGGTCGACCAACTGCTGCGCCAGTCCGGCACGCTCGATGCGCGCAAGGACCTGCAGGAGCGGGTGATGGACTCGAACGTCCTCGAGCGTGAGCGTGGCATCACCATCCTCGCGAAGAACACGGCGATTACCTGGGGCGATTACCGGATCAACATCGTCGATACCCCCGGGCACGCCGACTTCGGCGGCGAGGTCGAGCGCGTGCTCGCCATGGTGGACTGCGTGCTGCTGCTGGTGGATGCGGTCGATGGACCGATGCCGCAGACCCGCTTCGTGACGCAGAAGGCGTTCAAGCACGGCCTCTCGCCCATCGTGGTCATCAACAAGATCGACCGTGACGAGGCGCGCCCGGGCTGGGTGCTCGATCAGACCTTCGACCTGTTCGACCGGCTGGGTGCCACGGACAAGCAGCTCGATTTCCCCGTGGTCTATGCCTCGGCGCTGCGCGGGTTCGCGGGCCTCGAGCCGACCGTGCGCGACGGTGACATGCAGCCGCTGTTCAAAACCATCGTCGAGCACTGTCCGCCCCCCGACGTGGATGCAGCCGGCCCGTTGCAGCTGCAGGTGACGCTGCTCGATTACTCGAGCTACGTGGGCGCGATCGGCATCGGCCGCATCAAGCGCGGCACCTTGAGGCGGGGTATGCCGGTGACCGTGGTGAGCCGGGAAGGCAAGCAGCGGCCGGAGCGTATCACGCAAATCCTGGGCTTTCATGGCCTCACGCGGGTGGAGGTGGAATCCGCAGGAGCCGGCGATATCGTCGCCTTCGCGGGAATCCCGGAGCCGAAAGTCTCGGACACGCTATGCGACCCGGCGCATGTCGAGCCGCTGCCGAGTCTCACGGTCGATGAGCCGACGATCAGCATGACTTTCGAGGTCAACACCTCCCCCTTCCTCGGAAGGGAAGGCAAGTTCGTGACCAGCCGGCAGATTCGCGAGCGCCTGGAGCGAGAGTCCATCCACAACGTTGCCTTGCGCGTGGAGGCCACCGCCGACCCGGACAAGTTCATCGTCTATGGACGCGGCGAGCTACACCTCGGGGTGCTGCTCGAGAACATGCGGCGCGAGGGCTATGAGCTTGCGGTTTCGAGGCCCCGCGTGGTCATCAAGCAGATCGACGGCGTTGCGCACGAGCCCTACGAGCAGGTCACCGTGGATGCGGATAGCGACGCCCAGGGCGACATCATGACCGCGCTCGGAAGCCGCGGTGCCGAGCTCAAGGACATGCAGGCGGACGGCCGCGGCCGGGTGCGCCTCGACTACATGATTCCCTCGCGCGGCTTGATCGGTTTCCAGACCGAGTTTCGCACCATGACCCGCGGCACGGGTCTGCTGCACCATGTATTCGACCATTACGGCCCCGTGGTGCCGCGCGAGCTCGGCCAGAGGCCGCAGGGCGTGCTGATCGCGAACGGACAGGGTCCCGCGCTCGCCTATTCGCTCTTCAGCCTGCAGGAGCGCGGGCGCCTGTGCATCGGTCCGGGAGAGGAAGTCTACGAGGGCATGATCATCGGGCTTCACAGCCGCGACAACGACCTCGTGGTGAACCCCCTCAAGGGCAAGAAACTGACCAATATGCGGGCCGCGGGCAAGGACGAGAACGTCGTATTGACCCCGCCCATCCGCTTCTCGCTGGAGCAGGCCATGGAGTTCATCGACGATGACGAGCTCATCGAGATCACCCCAGGATCGATCCGCCTGCGCAAGCGTGCTTTGCGCGAAGTCGACCGCAAACGCTCCGAGCGGGAGACCGTCGAGCAAAGCTAGCCGGCGAGCGCTCTCCAGGCCCCACCCCCGGCACCGGCGCGGATTACTTAACCGATTATTGGTGAACCGAGACGCGCGTCACGGCTTTGTCGTGCCATCCCCCTAACATTCGACCATTCAGCATGCTGCTGCGCATGAGGTGCGGGGCATGCGGTCGGTTGTGCGCGGGAGATCTCTTCACTTGTCACGCGATATCGCGGCCGTCCGCTTAAGCGATCCGGAGCCTGCGCAAGAAGGCCTCAACCGATTGCTCGAGCGGCAATTGTCCGAGGCGCGCGCGGCCGACGGCGAAGTCGACCTGCGCGCGCTGCTCTCGAGCGTGAGCGAGCACTACGACCGCATCGATGCGGAGCGCCGCGGCATCGTTCGCTCCATGCGCCTCATGTCGGATGAGGCACAGGCGCTGACGCGCGAGATCCGCGAACAGAGCGCCTCTCAGCTGCAAGCCATCCTCGATAATGTGAAGGATGCCATCCTCACCATCGACGAGGACGGGCACATCGAGACGTTCAATCCCACCGGGGAGCGAATCTTCGGGTACTCGACGGCCGAGGTGCTCGGCCGCACGCTCGACTATCTGCTCCCGGAACTCGCGCCGGGGCTCGTGGAGTTCCTGGAGCACTCCGCGGTAAAAATCGACGATACGCACGTCGACCTCGCCGCGCATCACGCCTGGGGCCGCACCAAGGATCGCACGCGGGTCGCCCTGGAGATCGCCGTCAGCAAAGCCGCTCTCGACCGGCGCGAGGGCTACATCGTGTGCATCCGGGACATCACCGAGCGCCATCTCGCCGAGCAGTCGACGCGCGAGAGCGAGGCGCGCTACCGCACCCTGGTCGAGCATGCGCCCGAGGTGATCGTGGTGTTCGACGTCGATCGGGGCAAATTCGTCGACGTCAACGACAATGCCTGCCGGTTCTTCAAGATGGACCGGGCGACCTTGCTCGCGTGCGGTCCCGACAAGATCTCGCCCGCGACGCAGCCGGACGGCACGCCCTCGTTCGGCGTATCGCGCGGCTTCATCGACGGCGCCCTCGCGGGCGAGGCGCCGGTGTTCGAATGGGTGCACTGCGACTCGGCCGCCCATGCGATGCCCTGCGAGGTCCGCTTCGTGCGCCTGCCGAGCTCGAACCGCCGGCTCATCCGCGCCAGCATCACCGACATCACCGAGCGCAAGCGCAGCGAGGCGATCGCCGCGGGCGAGCGCCGCGTGTTCGAGAAGATTGCCGCGAATGCGCCGTTGACCGTGGTGCTCGGCGCCATCTGCGAGGCGATCGAGCGGGTCGTGACCGGCAGCTCCTGCGCGATCAGCCTGCTCGATTCGGAGCGTCAGGTGCTGAGCTTCGGTGTCGCACCGAGCCTGCCGCGCGAGTTCGTGACGGCGATGGACTTGGCGCCGGTCGGGATCCGGTTCGGATCGTGCTCCGCGGCGGTGTATCTGTCCCGCTCCGTCATCGTCGCTGACATCGAGAGCGACGCGTTCTGGGAATATCGCCGCGATGCGGCCGCGGAGGCCGGGCTGCGCGGCGCCTGGTCCGCCCCGATACGAGCCTCGGACGGTCAGGTGGTCGGTACGTTTGCGGCCTATCAGCGCGAGCCCGGATTGCCCTCGCCGCGCGATCAGGACCTCATGTCGCGCATGGCGCAAATTGCCGGCATCGCCATCGAGCGCCGCCAGGGCGAGGATGCGCTGCGCGACAGCGAGGCAAAATTCCGCAGTCTGTTCGAGAGCGTCATGGATGGGGTGTATCGCACGACGCGCGACGGCCGGCTGCTGGTCGTCAACCCCGCCTTCGTGCAGATGTTCGGCTATTCCTCGGCGGAAGAGCTCTATCAGTTGTCGGCGGCCTCGCTCTACTGGTATCCGAGCGATCGGGAGACCTACGTGCGCCGCATGGAGAGCGAGGGTGAGGTGCGTGATGAGGAATTCGTCATGCGCCGCAAGGATGGCAGCATGCTCATGGTCGTGGACAACGGTCGCGTGGTGCGCGACAAGCACGGCCGCCTCATCGGATTCGAGGGCTCGATAGCCGACATCACCGCGCGAAAGAAGGCGGAGACCGCGGTCTTTCAAGCCAAGGAGCGCGCCCAGGTCACCCTGCAGTCGATCGGCGATGCGGTCATCACCACCGATTCCGAGGGCCGGATCGACTACATGAATCCGGTGGCGGAGAGCCTCACGGGATGGGAGAACCGCGAGGCGCAGTCGCAGCTCATCGGCAATATTCTGACGGTGGTCGATGAAACCACGCGCGAGGCGTCCGAAAGCCCGATCATGCGCTGTCTGCGCGAGGGCCAGACACTCGGCCTCAAGGAGCACACGGTGCTCGTGACGCGCCGGGGTCACGTGATCGCCATTCAGGACTCCGCCTCGCCGATCCGCGACCGCGCCGGCAACTTGATCGGCGCCGTCATGGTGTTCCACGATGTGAGCAAGGAGCGCCGCCTGCACCGCGCGCTGCATTACCAGGCGAGTCACGATGCCCTGACCGGGCTCATCAATCGCCGCGAGTTCGAGAACCGGCTCACGCGGGCCGTCGAGAGCGTGCGTCACGATGCGCAGTGCCGACAGGTGCTCCTCTACCTCGACCTCGATCAATTCAAGCTCGTCAACGACACCTGCGGCCACCCGGCGGGCGATCAGCTCCTGCGGCAGATCACGGGCGTCTTGCAGTCGCGGGTACGCTCCGGCGATGCCCTCGCGCGGCTCGGCGGCGATGAGTTCGGGGTGTTGCTCGCGGATTGCTCGCTCGAGCAGGCGCTGCGCATCGCGGATACGCTGCGTCAGGCGATTCGCGACTACCGGTTCATCTGGCAGGACGGCGTGCTCGCCGTGGGCGTGAGCATCGGCATCGTCGAGATCGCCGCGGACACGCCGACCGTCGCGAGCGTCATGAGCGCCGCGGACGTCGCCTGTTACGCCGCCAAGGACCAAGGCCGCAACCGCGTGCAGCTCTACAAGCCCGACGACGTGCCGGAGCGGCACCGCGAGATGCACTGGGTATCGAGGCTCACGCGAGCTTGCGATGAGGGACGATTCGAGCTCTTCTATCAGCCCATCGTGCCGATCGGCCCGCGCGGCGCCGAGCCCGAGCACTTCGAGCTCATGCTGAGGCTGCGCGACGAGGGCGGCGTGCTGGTCGCGCCCGCCGAGTTCATTCCGGCCGCGGAACGCTACAACGTCATGCCCTCCATCGACCGCTGGGTGATACGCCAGGCCCTCGACCGCGTCGTGCACCGGACGGCGTCGGGCATCAAGCCGTATACGATTGCCGTCAATCTATCGGGCACCTCGCTCAACGATGAGCGGTTCCTGGAGTACGTCATCGCCGAGTTGAGCGCTCATGACCTCGCCCCCGGGGCGATGTGCTTCGAGATCACCGAGACGGCGGCGATCGCGAATCTGGGGAACGTCGTGCATTTCATGCGCGAGCTCAAGGCCCGGGGGTGCCATTTTGCGCTGGACGACTTCGGCAGCGGCTTGTCCTCGTTCATGTACCTCAAGAACCTGCCCGTCGATTATTTGAAAATCGATGGACAGTTCATCGAGAACGTGACCCGCGACCCCGTGGACCGCAGCATGGTGGAGGCCATCAGCCAGGTCGGCAAGTCGATGGGCATCCGGACGATCGCCGAGCGCGTCGAATCCGCGGACGTGCTCGCCGAGCTCGGGCGGCTCGGCATCGGCTTCGCCCAGGGCTTCCACCTGGCCTTGCCGCAATCGACCGCCGGCTTTCCCTACATCAGGGAGCCCTGAGAGGGCAGGCGTTCTTCAGGGCACGACGTGGGAGGCGCCGAGGTCCTTCCATTCGTATCGCGGGACCTGCACCCATTGCCCGTCCTTCTGCTCGGGCACTTTGTGGACCTTGGTCTGATCGACGCTCATGGTCCCGTTCTTGTCCGTCACCCAGAAATCGATGTCGTAGATCTGGTCCTTGGTACCGACCACGCGAAAGTCCGTACAGGCGAAGTAATGGCCGTCGGCGTCGAGCTGCCGCACCGGCTGATGGGTATCGACGAACTCGAGCTCGAGCTCCTTGCCCGTCTTGTCGTCTTTGAGCTTGAAGATCCCGTGGTTCTCGGCGCTCACGCGCATGGCGTTCTGTTCCACGGCCGACATCACCTCCCAGCCGCGCTTGGTCGCGAGGTGGCCCGGGTGCTCCGAGGCGGGGATCCACCACCAGGGAACGGGCTGGCGCGCCATGGTCGTCCACTGACCGTCCACCAGCAAGGGGTCCTTGTAGATGCGCGTCTCCTCGATGCTGAGCTGGCCGCCGACCGGCACGACCCAGAAATCGATGAGGTATTTCCTACGGGGATCGGCGGGATCGTGGAATTTCACATCCGGAAAGAAGCCGTAGCCGTCGATGGTGCGCGTGAAATCGATATCGTCGAACGCAAGCTTCAGATGATCGCCGTTGCGCGCATCATCCATGGGATAAGTGCCGCCGTTCGCCTTGAGCTTGGCCTCGATGGCCGCGCGGACCAAGGTCTCCGCATCGCTTCCCGTAAATGACTGCATGGCCGTTTCGGTGGACTCGACATTGCTTGCCGCCATGAATTCGCGGGCCCGCTGGAGCTTCTCGGTGGGATTGGACAAGAACGACTTCTTCGCCGCATCGCTGCTGAAGCAAAAGAGCTTGCCGTCCTTGTCCGTCCAGGTGATCGAGCAGTTGGTCATGAGGTGCTGACCTTCCGAAAGCGCCTCCGTGCATTGGCCGCCGAATTCGGCCTGCGGACTCGCCGCAACGCCCTCAGCCGGTGTCGCGGCGGGGACACCCGCGGCGAGCCATGAGCCGAGCACCAAAACACCGATCCGCCAAACCGGGGCACGCGTGTGTTTGCACGAAGCGCGAGATGTCATGTTTCCTCCCCCCCAGGGTTGAGCCGGCTCTTACGGTACTCCCCACCGTGCATCCCCTCAAGGCTCGTTGCTGCCGATCTGTTCCCGGCGCCGTGCCACATAGGCATCCAGCGCCTCGCGCACCGCGGGATCGAGCGGCGGCTGCTCGTACTGTGCGAGGGCTTGCTTCCAGAGGGCGGTCGCACGCTGCGTCGCGTCCAAGGCGCCCGCGATCCGCCAGTTCTCGTGATTTTGCCAATTGGAGAGCAGCGGCCGGTAGAAGGCATGCTCGTAGCGTTCCATGGTGTGCGGCTCCCCGAAGAAATGCCCGCCGGTGGGCACCGCCTTGATGGCCTCGAAGCCGAGCTCGTCCTCGTTCACGAGGATGGGTTTCAGGAACTCCATCATGAGCTGCAGCATTTCCACATCGAGTATCAGCTTCTCATACGACGCCGTGAGCCCGCCCTCCTGCCAGCCCGCGGCGTGATAGATGAGATTGCCGTGCCCGAGGACCGCACCCCAGAGCGACATCTCGGTCTCATAGGCGCCTTGCGCGTCGGCCGCGTTCGAGGCGCTCGCATTCGAGGTTCGATAGGGCAGCCGATAGCGCCGCGCGAGCTGACCGCTCGCGACGTTGGCCTTGGCGTTCTCCGGTGTGCCGAATGCGGGGGCTCCGGAGCGCATGTCCACGTTCGAGGTGAATGCGCCATACATGACGGGCGTCCCCGGACGCACGAGCTGAGCGAGCACGATGCCCGCGAGCGCCTCGGCGTTTTGCTGTGCGAGTGCCGCCGCCAGCGAGGCCGGCGCCATCGCGCCCATGAGGGTGAAGGGGGTGATGACCACGGCCTGCCCGTGCTCGGCCATCGCGATCAATCCCTCGCACATGCTCTCATCGAAGCGGCGCGGGCTGTTCACCGAGATGATGGTGATGAGCCCGGGACGCCGCGCCATCTCATCGAGCGATGCGCCTCGGGCGATGGCCGCGAGCCGAATGCCGTCGATGGCGCGTCCGGCACCGATCGCGGTGCAGTGAAACACCTTGTCCGAGTACACGAGATTCGCCCGATAGGTATCGAGGTGGCGGGAATTCGCGGGAAGCTCCACGGGCGCGCATACCTGATTGCCGATCAGGTGGATGGCGTTGAAGAACTGCGCGAGCCGAATGAAGCGGCAGTAGTCCTCGAGATTTCCCGCGCGGCGACCCCTCTCGAGATCGTGCACGTTGGGCGGGCCCGCGACCAGTCCGAAATTGATGTGATTGCCGCCGATCAGGACCCGGTTCGCCTCGTTGCGCGGCGTGAGCACGAAGGAGGAGGGCGTACTCGACAGCGCGGTATCCACCAGCCCGCGATCGATGCGCACGGTGCGGCTGAGGTGATCGACTCGGGCGCCTGCGGCTTCGAAGTAGGCGAGCGCGCGGGCCGACATCATTTCGACCCCAAGATTCTCCAGTATGTCGAGCGAGGTGCGGTGAATGGCCTCGATCTGATCCGGTGTGAGCAGCTCCATCGGCGCGTAAGGATTGACGACATCGCGTCGCGGGAGCTGGAAAATTCCCTGTGCGCCGCTACGCCGCGGCCGGCCTCCGGGACGATGCCCGGTCAAAGATCGAACTCCACCATTGCGTCGATTGTGACACGAAGCGGCGCCTTACGGCATGATGCAGCCCCATGCACCGTCGACCGACTCTTCTAGCAGCGACGTGCCTCCTCCTCGCCTGCCTCGGCGCGCGGGCCGACCCGACCGGTGCGGTGGCAGCCGGTGAAACGGCCGCCGGCGAGGCTGCGGCGCCGGGGATGATCTTCGTCGCGCGACGCAAGTGGCACATCGATGTGGGATTCGCAGTGCGCGACTTGAGTCCGGCGCTCGCGCCCGTGGCACGCCTTTTCCCAGGGGCTCGATACCTCTTTTTCGGATTCGGCGATGAACATTATCTTCTATCGAAGAACAAAGGCGCCCCGACGATGCTCGGCGCGTTGCTGCCCGGGCCGGGGCTCGTGCTGGTGACGGCCCTCGAGAATTCGCCGCAGCACGCCTTTGGGGCGAGGCACGTGCTCGAGATCGATGCACCGGCTGCCGATGCGCTCGCCGCTCAACGCTTCGTGCGGCGGACCCTGCAAGGGAGCGAAACGGCGGAAAATGTGGAGCCTTATGCGAAGGGCCCCTACGAGGATAGCCTGTACTTCAGCGCCGTGCCGCGATACTCGGCACTGCATACGTGCAATACGTGGGCGGCGGAGGCGCTTCGATCGGCGGGCTTGAAAGTGCTGCATCCGCGGTGGATCGTGTTCGCGGGCCAGCTTTGGCGCCAAGCTCGAAAATTGGCGGCGCGGCGTGATTCCGCCGAGGGCATCCCTGCCCAAAACCCCTAGCCGCTAAAATCCCCTAGCTGCAGGGGCGCGTTACGCGCTCCGGTTCAAGCCTTCAGTCGCAGGGAGGCGGGCTACCGTTTTGACAGACCACCGTGGTGGTCGAGCCGGACGGAACCACGACGGTGGTCTTCTGCGGGGGAGGCGGACTCGAGCTGCTGATGCAGCCTGCCAGCAATCCCGCCGCCGCAATGGCGCTGAGTAACACTCTCATTATTGACTCCTGTGCTTTGACGCATTCTTGAAGTCAGAATTGTGGTCGCGGAGCGGCAATGGCGGCAGGAGCACACCCCGCATGCCACTGTCCTCGGCTGTCCTACGATTCCCCTGAGAGGTCCTACACCGGATCCGCTCGTGAGCGGGCAGCGACGGTAACGCAGTGCGATTACGCTGGCTTCCTATGAGCAGCGGATCATGAGCAGCGGCTCGGGCGCTCCCGCGCCGGACGAAAGTCCCGCGAATTGCCAGCGGTGCGACCTGTGGAAGCGGGCGACTCAAGCGGTGACCGGGGAGGGGTTCCTTAGCGCCTCGATCATGTTGGTGGGCGAGCAACCCGGCGATGAGGAGGATCTGCGGGGTCATCCGTTCGTAGGACCGGCGGGACGATTGCTCGATGCCGTCCTGGAACAGGCCGGACTCGAGCGCAAGGCCCTATTCATCACCAACGCCGTCAAGCATTTCAAGTGGGAGCCGCGCGGCAAGCGGCGCCTGCACAAGAAGCCGAGCGTGCGCGAGATCAAGGCGTGCAACGTCTGGCTCGAACAAGAGATCGTCGAGATCGGTCCCAAAGTCATCGTCGCGCTCGGCAGTACGGCGCTGCGCGCGCTGACCGGGGCGCCGTTGACCATCGCCGCGGCCCGCGGTGATGCCGCTCGCTCCGACACGCGCCGCGCGGACAGCCGGCATCCGGGCGGTGCGCCGATCATCGCGAGCTACCATCCGTCGGCGATTCTGCGTGCCGAGGGCGAGCGCGCCAACGAGCTGCGCCAAGCACTGATCCTCGATCTGCGCCGCGCGCGTGCCCTCGCCGGCCACTAAGCGTGCAGGGGCGATGCCCGATGCGCGGATCCGCGTCGGCATCTCGGGCTGGCGCTACGCGCCCTGGCGCGGCACCTTTTATCCCAAGGGCCTGCCGCAGCACGCCGAGCTCGAATATGCCGCCCGGGTGTTCCCCGCCATCGAGATCAACGGATCGTTTTATTCCCTGCAGCGGCCGCAAAGCTACGCGCTCTGGTACCGGCAGACGCCCCGCGACTTTCTATTTGCACTGAAAGGTCCCCGCTACATCACTCACATGAAGCGCCTCAAGGCGGTGAAAGAGCCGCTCGCCAATTTCTTCGCCTCCGGCCTCTTCAATCTCAAGGACAAGCTCGGGCCCGTGCTGTGGCAGTTTCCCCCGAACTTTCGATATGACCGGACCCGGTTTGCGGAGTTCTTCGAGCTCTTGCCCCGCGATACGGCGGCCGCCGCGGCGCTTGCCCGAAAACGCAGCGCCTTCATGAAAGGCCGCACGCGCCTTGCAGTCGATGTGAAGCGGCCGCTGCGGCATGCGGTCGAGATTCGTCACGAGAGCTTCGCGGACCCGGACTTCATCGCGCTGCTGCGCGAGTTCGACATCGGACTCGTGGTGGCCGAGACCGCGCGGCGCTGGCCGTTGCTCGAGGACATCACGGCGGATTTCGTTTATTTGCGGCTGCATGGCGACAAAGAGCTTTACCGAAGCGGTTACGGCAACGCGGCGCTATCGCGCTGGGCGGCCCGTATTGCCGCCTGGCACGCAGGCCGGGAGCCGCCCGATGCGCGCAAGGTGGATGCGCGGCGCCCGCCCACCCGGGCGCGCGATATCTACTGCTTCTTCGACAACACGGATGCGAAGCTGCGTGCGCCGGTCGATGCGCGCGCGCTGATGAAAAAACTTGCGCTGCTCGCGAGCCTGAGCGCGGCCGCCACGCGGGCATACAGTACTGCGCACCTCGAGATACTGGATTTACCCCCGTGGAATGAACGGCTACCCTTGAGGTATGGCAGGTAAATTCATCGGTCACCAAACCTTCAAGGGCCGGGGCGCGGCCTCGAATCCAACGGGCCGGTTCGATGCACTATCGCTGCAGCAAATCGACGATGGCTGGTACCGTGAAGAGACGCCGGAGATCGTGCACGAGACGGTGCTGCCCGATCGGGCCCGTGGGGTCATCACCACGAACAATTCCCCGGATGTCGGATTCGATCAATCGATCAATCCGTATCGCGGCTGCAGCCACGGCTGTGTCTATTGCTTCGCGCGTCCAAGCCACGCCTATCTCGGACTCTCGCCCGGCCTGGACTTCGAGACCAAGCTCTTCTACAAGGCCGATGCGGTGAAGATTCTGGAGGGCGAGCTCGCGAAGCGCTCGTACGTGTGCAAGCCGATCGCGCTCGGGATCAATACCGACGGCTACCAGCCGCTCGAGAAAAAGCTCGAAGTCACGCGCGGCATCCTCGCCGTTCTCGCCCGCTGCCGCCACCCCGTGACCATCGTCACCAAGAGCGCGCTCATTCTGCGAGACCTCGATTTGCTCGCGGACCTCGCGCGGGATCGGCTGGTATCGGTGATGCTCAGCATCACCTCGCTGACCGACGAGATCAAACGCACGCTCGAGCCTCGCACCGCATCGCCTCTCGCCCGGCTGCGCGTGATCAAAGAGCTCTCGCAGGCGGGCATCCACACGGGCGTGCTGGTTGCACCGGTGATACCGGCGATTACCGATCATGAGATGGAGGACATCCTCGCCCGGGCGCACGAGGCGGGCGCGAGCTCGGCCGGGTATGTGCTTCTGCGCTTGCCGCACGAGCTCAAGGTCCTGTTTCGCGAATGGCTTGCCGATCATTATCCCGATCGCGCCGCGCACGTGATGTCGCTCATCAATCAAGCGCGCGGCGGCAAAGACTACGATTCTCAGTTCGGCATCCGGATGAAGGGGACCGGGGCGTATGCGGAGCTTCTTCGAGCCCGGTTCGAGCTGGCGAAACGCAAGCTCGGATTCGCCGACGCGGAGGAGCGCTACGAGCTCGATCGATCGAAATTTCGTCCGCCGGCGGCGGATTCGCCGCAGCTCACGCTCGGTTTCTAGCCCTCAGCGCGGAACGAAGAACTCGTTGTACGAGTGGATCCGTCCGTCGCGCACCTCGATCAGGTCCACGAGCTCGGTGGGGACGGTGACGCCGGTGACTTTGGAGAAGATGTTCGCGCGCCAGTGGGCTGCGATGCGCGGCGTCTCGATCACCATCGAGATCAGGTGGTAATCGCTCAGCCTGAATACCTTGGTCATCATCGCGAGCCAAGGGCGAAACTCGGCAAGACCCTGTGCCCGGATGGCGATCGGCTTATCGGCGCTCGCCCCGGCAATCTCGAAGCGGCCGTCGTCCGCGAACAGACGGCACATGCCGGCGAGATCACCGTTTACCCGCGCCGTATGCAGCTCACGCACGGTCCGCTCTGCCGCGGCTCGTTCCATCACAGAAACGCTCCTCGAGTTCAAGCCAACGCCGCCCGGATCTCACCACCGATCTGCTCGAGAGCCGTGCGGGCGTAGGGTATGACGCCCCCCAGTCCATAGAACAGATGAATCATACCCGCGTGGCAAGTATAGGACAGGGCCTTTCCGGTGGGGGTGAGGCGCTCGAAATATTCCCGGCCCTCGTCGCGGAGCGGATCGAACTCGGCCGTGTGAACGAGGGTCCGCGGAAGGCCGCTGAGGTCGGCCGCACGCAGCGGAGAAAGCCGCGGATCCGTCGGATCGGCGCCGCCGGGTACGCAGTACCGCAGGTCATGGTCGAGGGTCGCCTGATCGAGGAGATAGCCGCTCGCCAAATCGAGCCGCGAGCCGGAGCGCCGGCTGTAATCGAGGATCGGGCAGATCAGGACCTGCAGCGCGAGCGGTGGCTCCTGCGCCCGCGCAGCCGCCTGGCACGCCGCCGCGGCGAGCGTGCCGCCGGCGGAGTCGCCGCAGATCGCGAGCCTCGCGGCGTCGATTCCATAGTCCGCGGCGCGGACCCGCAGGAATCTCACCGCGGCGCGAACATCCTCGAGCGATGCGGGAAACGCATGCTCGGGAGCCAGGCGATACTCGAGCGCGAGCACGCGGCAGCCACTGAAGTGTGCGATCGATTGCGCGATGGAGGCATGAGTATCGAGGTCGCCCGCCACCAAGCCGCCGCCATGCAGGTACAAGACGCCGGGTCCCGGAGCGCCGGCCGCCTCGGCCGGTGAGTAGAGTCGGGCGGCGAGGGTTCCTGCGGCGCCGGGCAGCGAGCGTTCTTCGTATGCGATGCGCGGGACCGCTCCGGCGAGCTTCATGAGCTCCGCGAGCTGTGCGCGCCGCTCGGCGACACCGACCTCGGCCGCGGGGGCGGGGTTTCCCGCCGCCAATACCTCCAGGAATCGCTTGACCCGGGGATCGAGCGGCACAGGCGCTCGGGCCTCTAAGGCCGGCTCAAAGGGCGAGCGCCCGCCGGGTGGCCGCCGGCCAGCGCGCAACGTCGATGCCGTGATTGGCAAACAAGGCGACGACCAGCCGATCGATTCCGAAGGCCACGCAGCTGGTGTGAGCCGGCTCGCCGTGCTCATCCCGCATGTTCCAGACGGCGCCGAAATGCTCACGGTGGTAGTTGAAGCTCATGCAGGCGGTCGGTGTGGCGCCGGCGTAGTAGGGGATCAAGAGCTCGAACTTGAGCGCCTGTTGCCGCTGGCTCACCGCCATGAGCTGGCCCACGCGGCCGAAGAACGGATCATTGGCCACATCGAGGGTGTACGGCAGCGACAAGTCGGCCGCAATCTGCGGTGCGCGGGACAGCCAGCGCTCGCGGTACGCGACGATCTCCTCGGGCGCCCCGATTCTCACGAACTCGCGCATGCGAAAGGACTGCAGCCGATCGAGGCTGCGCGAAGGCTCGTGGCGGAACACGTCTGCCTCGATGTCGAACTGCCACCCGCCGTGCGGCAGCGTGCCGCGTGCCGCAGCGATCGGATAGACCGGATAGCAGGCGGCAGGGGAGAGCACGAGGTCCGAGGCGGAAAGCGCCGAGGTCCATTCCGCGCCCTGCTCGTGGCGATCCGCGGCTGCGCGAATCGCCGCCTCGCTGCCATGCAAAGCGCAAACGCAGCCGAGCAGATTCGGAAAGCTCTTGAGATAACCCGACTTCTCGAGCTGCTTGCGGCTCATGACGGGCGGAAAGCGCATGACCTCGGTACCGGGCTCGCGCAGCGCGGTGATGTACTCCTCGAGCCGATCGCAGATCCGCACGTACAGTGCCGTGCGCGCATAGACGCCGTCGACGCCCATCGGACTGAACAGCGCGGGTGCGAGGGCCGCGAGGAAGGTCGCGGGGTCCGCCCGGCGAAGCGTCGCCCGGCGGGCGCCGCCCGGCTCGAGGGGTGCAGCTTGCGGCACGTTCATGGGGAGGGGTTCTTGCTCAACCACTGATCGAGGTCGGCAGCGAAGTCATCACGGAGGTCATCGCAAGATTGGCGAGGATGCGATCGTTATTGATCATGAGCGGTGCGGAGAGAATATCGCGCAGATGCCGGCCGATGGTGAACTCGCTGTCGTTGCGATAACCCGATAACCCGCACGCGCGCAGCGCCGCGAGCACGGTGGCCGCCGCGAGCTCCGAGGCCTGCACCTTGGTGAGGGTGATCATCGATTGGAATTCGAGCGCCGCGAGCGCCTTCTCGTCCGTCATCGCGGCCTGATAAGTGCGCAATGCCGAGCTCAGGACGCCGCGCAGGGTGCGCAACGAGGAGGCGGCCTGCGTGAAATGAGCCGCGCCGGGCGGCATCTGGCCGCCCGAGGCACGCAGCGTGTTGCGCACGAACGCCTGCGCTTTCGCAGTCGCCGCGGCCGCGATTCCCGCCCACACCGAGCCCCACAGCAGGTGCGCGTGCGGGACCATGGTCTCACGATGGATCTTCTCGTAAGGCTCGGGCATGACCTGCTGCGCGGCTGCGCGAGCCCGCAGGGTGAATCCCTCAGAGTGTGTGCCGCGCATGCCGAGCGTGTCCCACGACTGCAGGCGCTCGAGGGTGTAATCCTTCTTCAAGAGCACGACGAGCACTTGATCGGAAGCGGCCGCATCCGCAGCGCGCCGCGCCGTGGTGACGATGCCATCCGCCTCCATCGCATAGGAGATGACCGTCGCCTTGCGCTCGAGCGTCACCTGGTCGCCGGCGTACTCGACGGGTGCCTCGCTCGAGCGGACGTTGCCGCCGGCCTGACCTTCGGTGGTCGAGGAGGCGAGCAGCAGCTGCTCCGCGGCGACTTGCCGCAGGATTCGTTCGAGGGCCGCGGTGCCCTTGGCATGACGAAGGACGCACGCCATCTTGATTTGATGCATTGCGAAAATGAGCGCGGTGGATGCGCACGATTGACCGAGAATGAAGCACACATCCGCGATGTCGGCGAGCGTCGCTCCCTCGCCTCCGAGCGCTTGCGGGACCATGATCCCGAGCAGGCGCTGCTTGCGGATCTCGGCGAAGGCCTCGCTCGGGAATCGGGCCTCGGCATCGACGGAGGATGCGTGCGACAGCGCCGCCTCCGCCGCGAGACGCGCGCGCGCCTGATAGCTGGTGACGCACGCACGTCAAGACTTGCGCGTCCGCATTCGCGATACGTTGAGCTTCCATGGCATCCCGGTCGGTTAGGAAGGTGGCGCACATTATCCGTCAGATGCACCCGGTGCGGAGAGATTAATTCATGCGCACTGGGCCACTTGGTGACGCGGTACGCGCTTTTTAGGGGATATGTAAAGCTTCGACGCCGTTGTTGCTACACGGTATGATCAAAAATGGCAGATTCGGAGGCTCATCAGGTGCAAATGCGGCCCGGGGAAGTGTGCGACCGATTGATCACACTGGTCCGGCAGGTCAGCGGTTCTGCGGCGGTGTTCCCGAGCCCGTTTCCTCTCGATACTCAATTGAGCGACCTGGGGGTCACTTCGTTGAAGATGGTCAATCTGATGCTCGCCGTCGAAGTCGAGTTCGATATCGCAATCCCGCAGTCGGAGATCACGCCCGAGAACTTCGAGTCCTTGAGCTCCATCCGGGTACTGGTCGAGAAAATGCTCAGCATGCGGCGCTGAGCGCCGCCACCAGTTCCGCCACATCGGCTTGCGAGGTCTCGCCGTGGGTTGCGCAAATCCGCACCACGTCGCGCCCTTCGAACGTGGCCGGCGCGACCCAGGCGCGGCCGGACGACACCACCCGCCGCACCAGCTCGCGCACGTCCCGTGATCCGGGCGGCAACACATTGAGCACCGCGAGCGGCAGAGTCGTTCGCCACGGCCCAACCGCGCGCGACGAGCTGCTCGCGCAGCGCTGTCGATCACCGCGACGCTGCGCTCGACGTGAGCCCCAAGGCCCGGCCAGCCCGCCGCGCCCAGCGACAGAAACAGCCGCAGACCGAGGAAGCGCCGCGACCACTGGACGCTGTTGAGGTAGGGATCGACCGCGGCGTTGCTCGAGGGCATGAAGCTGGTGGAGGCGTGAAAGGCCTCCGACAACTGCGCCGCGCGCGTGGTGATGTACATGGCGCATCCCATGGTGGTTGCAAACCACTTATGGGCATCGATGGTGACCGAGTCGGCGCGCTCGATGCCGGCGAGCAGGCCGCGCATCCGGTCGGATGCGAGCGCGGCTCCCCCCAGGCCGCATCGACGTGGTACCACAGCCCCTCGCGCCTCGCGATGTCCGCGCAGGCTTGGAGCGGATCGATCATGCCGCCCCCGGTGGTGCCGGCCGTCGCGACGATCATGACGGGTACCGCGCCGGAGGAGCGGTCGGCGAGGATCGCCTGTTCGAGCGCGCGCGGGTCCATGCGCCCGGTACCGTCGGTCGCAACGAGCCGCAGTGCGCCGCGCCCGACGCCCGCCTGATGCGCGATCTTGAGCCAGGCGATGTGACAATCGCGCGAGGTGTAGAAGACCGGCGGCCCGGCGAAGGCGCGCGCTCCTTCCTGCGCGAATCGCGGGCTCGCGGCGGTGAGCGCGCACAAAAGAGCCGTGTAATTGGCTTCCGATCCGCCGGTCGCGAAATGGCCGCCCGCCTGCGCTTGGAACCCCGCGCGCTGCGCGACCACGCGAATGACGTGCGCTTCGAGCGCGACCGGGACGGGCGAGGAGGCCGAGCTCGCGAGCTGCGGATTGAACGCGCTGACGACGCGGTCGGCGCACTGGGCGGGAAAACTCGCGGCGGGATTGAACAAGCCGAAATAGCGCGGATTGCTCATCTGCACGATCCCGTGCTCCATGCGCGCGAGCGTCCACTCGAGCAGCTCCTCGATCGGCCGCGGGGTATCGAAGCTCAAGGACGCGAGCTCCTCGGCGAAGCGTGCCATGTCGGTGTTCGGTATCACCGGCCCGCTCCTCACCCGCGCGAGCGCCTCGAGAAGCGCTTCGGTGAGCCAGCCCTCGATCCGCGCGCGCTCGGCGGCGGGCGGGAACAGCGCGCTGACGGCTGCCGGGAGCGGATGCTCGGACACGGCTCCCGCTAGCTCGCCGCGGCCCCGGACACCGCGGCTGCCAGGGCTTGGTCCAAATCGGCGAGGATATCGTCGATGTGCTCGATGCCGACGCTGAGGCGGATGCTGCCGGGGCCGACGCCGGCCGCCAATTGCTCGGCGGGCGTCATCTGGCGATGCGTGGTCGAGGCCGGATGGCACGCCAGGGACTTCGCATCGCCCAGATTGACCAGCCGTTTGAAGAGCTTCAGCGCGTTGTAGAACCGCACGCCCGCAGGCAGTCCCCCGTTGACATCGAACGTGAGCAGCGAGCAAGCGCGGCCGCCGAGATATTTCTTCACCAGCGCGTGATACGGGCTGTCGGCGAAGCCCGCATAGTTGACCGACGCGACACGCTCGTCGCGCCGCAGAAACTCCGCCACTTTGCGCGCGTTCTCGACATGCCGCTCGACGCGCAGCGCCACAGTCTCGATCCCTTGCAGCAGCAGGAAGGCGTTCATCGGCGCAAGTACCGCCCCCATGGTGCGCTGATGCACGCTGCGGCAGCGGCCGATGAAGGCGGCCTTGCCATAATGCTCGGTATAGACCAGCCCGTGGTACGACTCGTCCGGCTGGGTGAGCGTCGGATAGCGCGCGGCGTGTCGATCCCAAGGAAAGCTTCCGCAATCGACGACGATTCCGCCGAGCGTCGTTCCATGACCGCCCATGAACTTGGTGAGCGAATGCACCACCACATCCGCCCCGTGCTCGACCGGCCGCACCAGCATGGGGGTTGCGACCGTGTTGTCGACGATCAGCGGCATGCCGTGACGGTGCGCCACGCCGGCGAGCGCCTCGAGATCGCAGACGTTGCCTGCCGGATTGCCCACGGTTTCGCAGAACACGGCCCGGGTATCGTCATCGATCAGCGCCTCGATGTCCGCGGCCGAATCCGATTTCGCGAACTTCACTTTGACGCCGAGGCTCGGCAGGAGGTGTGCGAACAGGGTGTAGGTCGTGCCGTAGAGCTGCGGCACCGAGACGATATTGCGGCCCATCTGCGTCACGTTGAGCGCCGCGTAGTAAAGCGCCGTCTGGCCCGATGCGACGCTGAGCGCGCCCACTCCGCCTTCGAGCTCCGCCACCCGCTGCTCCAGAATGGAGGTCGTCGGATTCGCGATCCGCGTGTAGCGGAAGCCCTCGACCTCGAGATTGAAGAGCGCGGCGCCATGCTCGGCGCTGTCGAACGAATAGGCGGCCGTCTGGTAGATGGGTACGGCCACCGCTTTGGTGGCGGGGTCGCAGTCGAACCCTCCGTGGATCGCGATAGTCTCTCGCTTCATGTCCGGTCTCTTGGGAAAAGGCCGCCAGTGTAGCGCTAATGGAGCGAGGTCGGCCGTGACGCGTGCAAGTCTCGCCGGCGTGCCGCAATGGGGAGAACGCGAGGGTTTGGGCCGGACAACTGTGTCTGAGGGGCGACGCGGCTTAGCGCGCGCCTTTACCCATTAGCACCACTTCTGCGGTCTGTACGAGGATGGCGATATCAAACAGCAGGTTGCCATTCTTGATGTAGTAAAGATCGTACTGCAGCTTCTCCAGCGCGTCATGCTCCGAAGCACCGTACGGATAGCACAGTTGTGCCCAACCTGTGATCCCGGGCTTCACACTGAGACGCTCCAGGTAATATGGGATCCTCTCGGTCAGGCGCTCGACAAATTGAGGCCTTTCCGGACGTGGGCCCACGAGACCCATTTCGCCTTTGAGTACATTCAGGATCTGTGGTAACTCATCGATACGAAGCTTGCGGATTACGGCACCGACGCGAGTGACGCGCGAATCGTTCTTTTGTGCCCACAGTGCCTGGCCCGCCGCTTCGGCATCGACGCGCATGCTGCGGAACTTCAATAGTTTGAAGATCCGGCCTGCGAATCCCACCCTCTCCTGGTGATAGAACAGGGGTGCGCGCCAACCGTCCTCCAGCTTGATCGCCAGGGCGGTGGCCAGCATCACCGGACAGGCAAAAACGAATAGAGTCGATGCCAGGACAAGATCGAGCGCACGCGCACTCTGCAGCCGGATGGATCCGCGCTTGAAGCCCTTGCCAAAGATAAGCCAACTGGGATTCAAGACATCGATGCGGACTCGGCCCGTTTCACGCTCGAGAAAAGCGACCAGCTCAGTGACATCGATGCCGGCCAAGCGACAGTCGAGCAGTTCGTGCATCGGAAGCGAATTGCGTCGCTCATCCATCGCAACTACGATCTCGTCCACTTCATGGCGCTCGCACAACTCCAGGAGAGTGCCATCGAGCGCATCAGCCGCTCCGCCGGCACCGCGAGCTCCTCGTCAGGGCGTTGCATGAATCCGACAACCACGAAGCCGCGCTGATCCGAGCTGCGTCTCAGGCCCGTGATCAGCACGGCGCGTCGTCCAGCGCCATACACGAGTACGCGTCGTTTGAAAGATGACACGCCACAAAACGAAGGAATCCGAGCCTCATTATCAACAACACGGCAATCACCAGAATGCCTGCGATCGCGAGGACAGGACGTCCAATCCATAAATGCGGAATGAAATACAAACCTACAACAGTGAATGCGATGGCAGCCCCTACGGAGGCCACGACACGGACCAAAACACCAATGTCCGCGCACGTTGACGACCACTGTAAAGCCCAAATGCCATGGTGCAGACGAACGTCGCGCTCGTGAGGAGCATACCGCGCGCCCAAATTGATCCCGACATCATAGTCGATAGCATCAGGATCGAAGTGAAACCAAAGGAGTCTGGCGGCGATCAAAGCGCAAAAAACCGTCATGGCCTCGAGCATGGCGAGCACCACGATCGAGCGTGGCACTGGGTGGCCGAATAGCTGAACGCGCATACAACTCCGCGCATCACTAACCCTTTTAGTGGATTTTGAGCGTCCTTGGCTCGAGGGATTATATAGGACCCGTGGCCAGCACGTCGCCAATCAGCGACGATTGCGCAATATTGCAGCCTTATGACCGCCAGTCCTACACAGTGTGCGTGCGCCGCAGCGCGGCAAAGTTCGGACAGTGATCGTACGTTCGCTGCTTGTGGGCACTTAAGATGTTAAATGCGTGTGAGGACAGTGTAAGAGCGAACCGGCTGCAGCTCATCGGGCCAGCTCTAGCCATTGGCTCATCGAGGGATAAGGCATCGATCTGCACCGGGTGACCCTGAATGCGATACGCCGCGCGACTTCACCGCAGCTGCGCGTGGCGGCGTTCACACCAAAATAACGTGTAGAGTACCGGCCTCGAAGCGGAAAACGATCCCCTAAATAGACGTGTGCGGAATCACTGGAATGTGGTCGACGCGCGCTCACGACATGTGCGTGGAGCGTGTTCACTCCATGACGGCGGCTTTGGAGCACCGCGGCCCGGACGACAGTGGGGTACACGCTCTTCCGGACGGTGGCCCGGTGCTTGGTCACCGACGACTCTCGATTCTCGACCTGTCCACCCTCGGACATCAGCCGATGCAATCCCCGTGCGGTAGATATTGGGTGGTGTACAACGGCGAGATCTATAATTTTCGCGAGATCCGGCGAGAGCTAGAACAATCTCATCATCGCTTCCGCAGCGATTCGGATACCGAAGTTATCCTCGCCGCCTACGCGCAATGGGGGTTTGCAGCCGTTTCTCGCTTTCGCGGCATGTTTGCGTTCGCGCTGTGGGACGGAGCTGAGAAGCGCCTCCACCTGTGCCGTGACCGATTCGGTGTGAAACCCCTTTACTATGTGCGATCGCAGCACCTGCTCGCATTTGCATCGGAACCGAAGGCACTGCATCGCATCGGACTCACAGGAAGCGAGGTCGATCCGGCGGCGCTTTGCGAGTACATCCAGTTCGGCTACTTGTCGGCACCGAGAAGCCTATATGCGGCGCTGCGTACCGTGCGTCCTGGCACCATACTTACCTTCGATGCGGCCGTGGAAGTAAAGGAAAGCACGTACTGGTCTGCCAGCGAGCTATATGCAGCGGCAGCCGTCCGCCCGACGCGGGAGGCCCTCAGCATCATGCCCGAGGCCGAGTTGCTCGATCGTGTGGAATCAGAGCTGGTCGAGGCATTCCGCTACCGTTTGGTTTCCGACGTGCCTGTCGGCCTCTTCCTTAGCGGCGGCATAGATTCATCGATCGTCGCCGCGCTCCTTGCACGCGTTCCTGGTACCACGCTGCGCACCTTCACGATCGGTTACGCGGGATCTGAGTTCGACGAGTCCGACTACGCGCGCACCGTGGCGGCGCACCTCGGCGCACAGCACACCGAGTTCGCCGTGTCCGAGGCGGAAGCACTGGCGCTGTTCACCCGTCTCGATGACATCGCCGATGAGCCCATCGGTGATAGCTCCCTCGTCCCTACCTTGATGGTTTCGGAGCTCGCGCGCAGGCACGTCAAGGTTGCCCTGTCTGCCGACGGTGCAGATGAGCTTTTCGGTGGCTATGCTCGCTATGCAGCATGCGCGCGCTATGCGTCCAGCAGCGGTGGGCTGATTCGGGCCGTGCGATGGATGAGCGCCGAGGTACTGAGCCGCCTACCTCCGTACTGGATCGCCGCGGCCTACCGCATGACTCGCGGCGAACACCAGCGTTTCGCGGGAATCGAGGATAAGCTCCGGAAGTTCATCAACTTGTCCCGGGCGCAGGACACCTTTTCAGGCTACCGTGCAACCGTATCGGAGTGGACAATGGGACAGAGTTCCGAGTTCGGCGTCAGGTCAGCCGAGTTTGAAGCCGAGCTTGCGCTGGCTTTTCAGGCCGCAGACTGTACCGATGACGAGTCGCGGTTCATGCATTTCGATCTGACACGTTACCTACCCGGGGATCTGCTGACGAAGGTTGACCGGGCTTCGATGGCCGTCTCCCTCGAGGCGCGTGAGCCGTTCCTCGACCATAAACTGGCGGCGCTGGCGGCTGCACTTCCCCTCGAGTGGAAGTTGCGGCGAGGCCAGAACAAATACGTCTTGCGCAGACTCCTTGATCGACATTATCCGGCTGGACTCTTCGATCGGCCGAAGCACGGTTTCTCGGCTCCGGTCGGCAAGTGGCTCAGAGGCCCGTTGCGCGGCATTCTCGAGGAGGAACTGGCGCCACGGCGGGTGCGCGATCTCGGGTTGCTCGATGCCGATGCCGTTCAACGCGCTGTGACTGAATTTCTCGCAGGCGGAGCAAGCACGTCGGCGGCCGGGATGTGGTTCCTGCTGCAGTTGCAGCGCTGGGGTGGTCGGTGGCTGCGCTCAGGTGCGGCGGGATATCTTGGAAGCACGCCTCTTGGCGCTGCGGTTGGCATCGCGAGCTGCTAATTTTTCGAATTTCTTGATCGGCCAATCGGTATGCGTGGACTCGTTTATCGTTGGAGATGTTGGTCTGAGGAAAGCCGGCCAGCCGGTGCTCGCTCGAAGCTCGTGCCGCCGTTGCCGATATAGCGTCAACTAGAGAAACATACGCAATCACCGCTGCAAATAATACCCACAAAATTACACTGTAGGACATGGACAGGAAGAATCCGGAGACGGCGTTTCCAACGAGCGCTACCTGCAGCATGCGCGCAAATACAAGCATCTGGTTATGCTCTTCGCTGGGTGGAAGAGCAAGAACTGTCTGGCGCACGCGCTCCAGCGCGCGCCAAGAGAGCATATACATCCGAAAGAAGAGCAGCAGCCCCAGTAGTCCAAGTTCAACCAGCACCTCGAGGAAGATGTTGTGGGGTGCCCGGAATCTTCCTCCCATGCGAAGGTCCACCATTGGGTAGGTGTTCACACCGTATCCGAAGGGTCGCTGCAACGCCGCTGTGAGGCCACGCTCCCAGATGGCAGATCGGCTATCCTTGTTGGTGGTGTCCATGTTGTAGTCGCTACTCAGCTGGAGAACGCTGGAAAACCGGGTCCGAGTTTCCGCAGGCAGATAGGTCCACACGAGGATCGATGCACACACAAGCCCGACCGCCGGTAGAACGATGCGATTTCTCGACTTCCCGCTCTGCGGTCGCTTGAGAGGTTTCAAGACGGTCATCGCAAGTATCGCGACGAGTCCAAAAAGACCGCCCCGCGATGAGGTCAGGAGCAAGGTGAAGAACAGCAGGGCGCAGACGCAGGAAGTGACAACCATCGTCGCTTTGGTTTTGGCTGTAAACGCGAAAGCCAGCGCCAGTGGCAAAGTGGATACCAGCACATAGGCCAAGTCGTTGGTGTCATATGAAACGCCCGCACTGGCTCGCCCACCGTGGAAAGTCAATATCGCAGCCAGTCCCAAGGCGACGGCGGCAATGACCAATACCCTCATAACGCCACGCAGATACGCTCCATGTGTACGAGATCTTGCAGCACACGATCACAGCCGCCGCTATTACCGGCAGCTGCAGGAGGAAGACCGAAAAGTCATTCCAGGCCAAATGGAAAATGGTGCCGTAATGACCGCCAGAGCTGCCAGGGCAACTGCTGTCCTCAGGAAGGGGGTGGCGACTGCACGTATTTTCGGCAGCCGCTTCCACTTGGCGATAAGTAGGACTACACCGATGCCCATAATGACTTTGGCTAGGGGAAAGGAGCCAAGCCCGGGCACGAATTCTCCTATCCGACCAATGGCAGTCAGCAGGAAGACCGCATATGCGATCCTCAATGCCCGAAGGTCCAAATATTCGGTTTGTACGTTCAGCGGATCGGGGTCCAAGTGATCATTCGCTCACCCCGCAAGTACCGCAGCGTGGCGAAGAGGGAGGCCACATTCGTCAGGAGGAAATAATAAGGTCGAGTAAGCAGACCCAGTTTGTACCCTTTCCGCTGCAGCAGGAATCCGAGAGCTCCGGCCACTATCAAAGCGAATTGGCCCAAGAGTAGTACCAGATAAAGCGTCTGACCGGCGAGGGCAATATTCGCACCGATGGCGGTGAGCCAGAGCAGCGGCGTAGCGTAGCGTAGGACTTTATGTGACCACAGCTGCCATGCGAAAAGACCATATCTTACGGGGTTGAGAAACCGCCACTCTGCGACCAGCGCATTAATGCTTCGGGCGGCTACACGGGTGCGCATCGCCAATTCCTCGTGCCCTCGATTCAGCGTCGCTTCAAAGCAAACAGCATCCGGGGCGAGTATGGTTCGAAGCCTCTGCTCACGCATTCTCATGGCGATTACAAAGTCGCTGATGAGATGCGGATGAATTTGGCGATAAGCGCTTCTGCGGACCCCATAGAGGCAGCCGCTGACGCCTACCAATGATCCTAGCAGACTCTCGCCGGCGCGCAGTCGCACTTCGTAATCCCAGTAATCGCGGCCTCCCGCACCGGTCAAGTTCTCCGAATCGGTGACGTAAGCCAGGCGCCCAGCCACGCATCCGACTGCCGCGTCGGCAAAGTTCTCAACGAGGCGCCGTACAGCATCAGTGTCCAAGCGAGTCGTGGCGTCCGTAAAGATCAGGACTTCGCCCGTGGCTGAGGCGGCGGCTGTATTTTGGCATGCCGTCTTTCCTTGCCGGCCTTCGACACGTAGCACCCGCATTGTCAAACGCTTATAACTTGAGGCGATTGCCTCGGTTGAGTCTAAAGAGGCGTCTGACGCGACGATTACGTCCATGAGCTCGGGCGGATAATTGAGCCCTGCGAGATTATCGAGCTTCGTTCGAATGCATTTTTCTTCGTTGTATACCGTCACAATGATTGTGACGGTAGGAAGTGCATCGCCGCGGCGCGTCGGCTTTCCGTGTCGTGCCGCGAGAGCGGCCACAAGAGCAGGATAAAGCACGTAAACATACGTCAGGAGCAGGCAGCACGACCAGAACAGTATGATCACGAATACCATTCGCTCTTTTCTCGTCCCGCTGGGGAGCTTCTGCTTGGCACAAAAAACCGCGCACTACTATATCATCCTGAATGAACCGTAGGCTCAAACGTATGTTCTCGGGACTTTCCAGCAAGATTATGAGGGTCACGAAGATGACCGACAATGCATGGAAAATGTGATTCTGACGTCCATGCCGGACGACGCAACGGCAGTTGCCTGGAACGATTGCCTAGACAATTCTGAGTTCGCCGGGGTCTATACAGCGCCGGACTTTCTCAGTGTCCAATACTTTAAGCACCGAAGCCCGTTCGCCGTTTTAGCCGTTAACGACAGCCGAGTTCACGGAATAGTCACCGGCCTTTTCGCTGATCAAGACATGGAGTGCGGCCACTCTGGGAGTCCGCAGATCTGCGTACGCAATGGGTCAGACCTCGAGATGGTGGGAAAAGCCCTGGCGACAGGACTCAAGAGTCTTTGCCTGCCATCGACAAAGTTCATCAGCGCGTTTGCGTGGAGTGAAGTGGACGGATTTAAATCTGCAGGATTCCGCGTCAAGAGTTTTGAGATTCCTTTGGGCACGATAGTGCTGGATCTGTCCAGGGGCACGGACGTATTGTTCCGCGAGTTTGCAGAGTCGCGACGGCATAACATAAGACGCGTAATCAAGGCCGGGGTAGAAGTTGCGGAAATGAACGTCGATCGTGATTTCGATGACTATTACTCGCTGTACAAGCATTGGTCTGAGTTCAAAGGCCTTGCCCCTCAGCCATACGATACGCAAAGGGCGGTGTTCGAGTCGCGAGGCAATCGACTGCAACTGGTGGCGCGTCATGATGGCCGAATGATCGGAGTCTCTACTTTCCGCTTTAGGCGGCCGAATCTTATTGAATATGCCGCAAATGTGTCACGGCGGGAGGAAACGAAACTGAAACAAAATGACTTGCTGATGTGGCGGGCCATTGAGTGGGCCAGTCAGCATAAGGACATTCGATACTTCAGCATGGCCGCTGCACATACTTTCCTGCAAAGGTTCGGCGGCCACCGACTCGCAACCTACAGGTATAGCCTGGATTTGACAGCCTTCCGCCGCCGCGACTTGGCGGAATCAGGCCGCGCCGCTGCGGTAAGAATCTACCGCGCGCTACCGCAGGGGATGAGAGGGAGGCTAAAAAAATTGCTAAACGTTGACAGTGACGTTTAGTCTGCGACACTTCAAGGTCCTGCCAGGAGGCCCTCCAAGACATTAACAATTCGACTGCCCGCCTTCCCATCCCACAGTTCGGGGATGCTCCCTTTTTTCCACGTGCCCGCGAACAATCTGTCCAAGGCTGGTTTCAGCGCGGCGGGATCCGTTCCCAACAGCTCGTTCGTGCCGAGGGTCACCGTTTCTGGGCGCTCGGTGTTATTGCGAAGTGTCATGCACGGCACGCCCATCACTGTAGCTCTCCTCGGTGATGCCGCCGGAATCGGTAATGACCGCTCTCGAATGTTTCACTAGGTAATTGAACTCCAGGTAGGGCTGTGGCTCAACAAACCGCAAGTCGCCCGGCAGGTGTTTCAGGAATTGCAGTGTCTTCGCGGTCCGCGGATGCACCGGAAAAACCACCGGCATCCCACGAGTTCCTTCCCATATCGCCCGAAGCAATTTCGCAAATCGGATGCTCCATCCACATTTGCCGGGCGATGGAGCGTTAGAACAAAATAGTTGCCGCGGCGCGAGTGCAACCGTCTCCCAAAATGCCGGGGCGCCGAAGGCGATCCAATTCGCGAGCAGAGTATCAATCATGGTGTTGCCGACAAAGAAGATTCGATCTTCGGGTACACCCGATTGCCTGAGATTGACGGTTTGCTATTTCGCTGGTCGTGAAAAACCAGTTGGTAATGGCATCGGTCACCATGCGATTGATTTCCTCCGGCATCGTCCAATCGCCGGACCTTATACCGCCCTCGACATGGGCGACCTTTGATGCCCAACTTCTGCGCCGCGATAGAACAAGCCATCGTCGACGTTACATCCCCGACCACGAGGCACAAATCGCTGCCCTTTTCGGATAGCAACTTTTCGTAGCGAATCATGATTGCCGCGGTCTGCTCCGCCTGCGTGCCTGACCCCACCTCGAGATTCACATCCGGCTCCGGGATTCCCAACTGCGAAGAAAAAGTCTCCGGACATCCGCGAATCGTAGTGCTGCCCGGTATGTACGAGACGATACTCAAGCCCAGCGCCTGCTCGCTGCCGCGCTTCGAATCGCGCGGATTATCGGCGCGATTTTCATAAAATTCGGGCGCGCGCCTGCAATGATGTCGATAAGAATTTTTCGCATTTGCTCGAATTTGAGGCTTCAATGCTCACCGCGCGATTTAGACTTCGCCACGCCGGCTTTCGCCACGGTCCGTCCTCTTTGCAGTTTGCACCGAGGTACCTCTCGTACGCAGGAAACAAGGCGCCTGACAAGACACATGTTGGCAGCGTAACGGTGATTTTACTCGATGCAGGCTCTCGGCAAAGCCATTGGAGCGCATTCTGCGACGTGCGTAGGCTTGGTCACCTCACACTTGCTTTTCCGAAGGGTCTTGCGCTCCGTCGCTCGGGGTTAGCGCAACTAGCTGCGTGCAAAGCAGCAGTTCCGGGTATCAATGCGTGCCGCCGCAGGGCGTACCCGCAGTTTTTCGGCCCGCAGATGATCAACTTATAACAGTGAGGACGGGCGGACTCGGTACGACGATGCCTCCGGAGGAGTAACCGATTTGGCTCACGGTGCCATCCCAAGCACCGACGTTGCAAACCGCCCCGGAAGCCTCGCCCCCCACGCGCCCAGTCTGATAGGCAGGGGACCCAGCCTGCACCTGATATTGGAGCGCGGAAGCACCATTATTCGTGAACGGATTGACCGAGTTCGTTATCGAGTGGGCATCGTGGCCAGTGGCGCTCCTCCAGCTCGAGAATGTTTGAGACGTAGCGTTACCCCCGCCATTGCTTCCGTAAGTGGTGAACGCATTACGGGTACCGTAGATGTTGTAATCGCAGACGGCGAAGCCATCGGTGTTGCAGGCGTTATACCCGTAACCCATTTCTCCCGTTGCGCCGTTGTCATAACAGAGATTGTTATAGCAACTAAACAGCCCGCTATGGCCCGGCGATTCGGTGAATCGGAAGCCAACCAGGCCGGATGCGAAGCCTGCCCCTCCCGCAAGATCCCAAGTGTTGTTGTAGTAGGCGGCGGAACACGTCCAAGGATCCGCTGCTCCAAGGCCGTCGATCCCGCCTCCGCCTCGAATGATGTTGTTGCGGAAGATGCTCCTTGTGAGCCCGGTGGTTGAGTTATTGCCAAAACCTTCTATGGCGAGACCATTAGGGACAGCGGAGGAACTTCCGGTGGTCATATCGAAATAGCATCGCTGGATTGTCGTATTCTGAAGTACGCCAGTGTCCTCAATGCCGTAAATACCGCCCGCGTTAACGAATGTGCATTGCTGGATCGTCAAGCCGGTCGAGCCACCGCCGCCGCCGATGCCCCACACTGTGAGCGCCTGACAGTGCGTCTCGTTCGCCCCGACGCACGAGTAGTCATGGAACCAACAGTTGGTCACCAGACAATTGTTAAAGCAATAAAGCTCCATCGGCCCGATGTGCACTCCGCCGTAGTCAGCGCTAGCGGCGTTGCCGTCGGATAGGGTGCAGTTTTGAATGGTGACATTTGGGACCTGGCCTCCTCCGCCATCGTTGCTTCCGACAACAATGGCCCAAAGACTAAAACCAATGACGTTTATTCCATCAAGAGTCCAATTGCCCCAATTGGGTGGCGTAGGACCGCTAATCCCACCGCCCTGAGTGGTCCCTATTACGTAACTCTTATTGCCGTTGCCCCCTCCATAAAACCCGCTCGACCCTTTGGCATCGAGCGTCGCAGTGCCTGGCTGGTACTGGCCGCTTGAATTAGCAGTGCCGATATAGGTCGGCGTGGACGAATTCGGGCCTCCATTAATGTTCAGAGTCGCGGCTTGATAGGTTCCCATGAGGCGACTGACATCGTATGTGCCAGGCAAAATCCCTACGTTCTTGCCGGCATAGGTGCTTTGCTTCGTATTGATCGCCGTAATTGCCCAAGGCGAGCTCAACGTACCCGGATTGCCGTCACTTCCGCTGGTGGAGATGTAGTAATCGAAGGTGCCGCCGCTGGCGGCCCGGGAAACCCGCGTGAAGAGAGCTGGGGCTACCGCGGCCACCGGAAGCAACATTCCACCCGCGCGAAGCACATCGCGGCGCGACAGCGAGGCAGAGACCCTCCTCGACGAGTTCTGATACTTAGTCACCGGCTCTCCATTTAAATCCGACCTCGGTACGCGGCACGTGCCGCTAGACCCACAATTGTCAAGGATCGGAGTCTAAGCAGGCCCTGTTAATGGTTCAAATGTCGCCAATCTGAGCCAGTCTGGCGACCGGGCCCCTCTCTTCGACTCATTGCAATGTTAATTACGTCACAGTCTCACTTGACACGTGCTGTTGGGCTCAGAGTGGAATTATAAGCAGGAAATCGGGAGCGCTCGCGGCGGCGGCCCGATACCGCAGGCGACTGGCTCGCGTTCGACCGCTACCGTGTGCTACTCGGTCCTCCACTGCCTGGTAATCCGCCGAGCGTTGCCCTCCTGGAACCAGCGTCATCGAGAAATCCGTCTGGAGCCTATCTTGAACGATTCGAGGCGGGTTTAGACGAAGGTAAGGACCATCAGAGAATGCATCCAGCTAGCATTAACCTGCGGCGTGACCGAACTGACTGGGTCAACCAATCGGCAAAGCTGCTCACCATCCTACAGCTGCGATAAGATCATTCTTCTATGGCAAAGCTTGACGGACCAGCAGTGCTTCTAATTTCGTATCACTTCTATCCCTCCGACGAAATTGGCGGCAAGCGCACGACCTCTCTCGCGCGCTTCCTAGCAAGCAAGGGCGTACGGGTGATCGTAGTGAGTGCCTTTGGCGGCGCAACAATGGTCGCCGGGTCTGAAGTGATGCCGGGCGTCATTGCCGCGCCCGTGAAGCAACCCCGCCGGGTATTAATTGACTTTGTGGTCTCGCGAAAACGGAAGAGTTCGCAAACCACGTACGGGAATGCCGTTGGAAGGACGGTCCCTCACCCTCAAGCCACGTCGGTTTTGTGGCGAATGCGAGCTGAGATTCGCAGGATCTTCTTCCAAGTCGTGAATTTCGTCGATGAATATAAGCGTTGGGGCTGGCGAGCGAGGCGGGAGGCACTACGCGTCGGCAAGATCTTTGACGCGCGAGTTGTTCTTTCATCCTCGCCACCATTCACTTGTCTACTTACAGGACGATGGGTGGCATCGCGGCTTGGCGTCCCCCACATCACTGATTTTCGAGATCCTTGGACGGATGCGGTAGCCATCGCGCGACCCTCACAGCGTCTCGAGCTACGGCTCTTGCGATTTCTGGAAGGCTGGGCGCTTCGTCCGGCCGCCGCGATTACGTCTACTACGTCGACCGTCGCGGAGTTGCTAGCGATTCGCCATCCTGCTATGCAGCGCAAATTCCACGTCATACGAAACGGCTACGAGGGAGAGGTTCTGACGGCGGACCCAGATACCGGCGGGCGCTTGGCTATTTTGTTCGCGGGCGAACTGTATCTCGGACGAAATCCTTTCCCGTTCCTCGCCACGCTCGAGGATCTACTTGCCAGGCCAGACGTCGATCCCGCACGAATATCCGCGACGTTCATGGGAAAGGTCGCCCAATACAATGGCCAATCACTCGCGAGTTGGATAGAGGGCAAACGCTGTGCGACCGTTGTCAAAATTTTGCCACAATCGCCGCAGCACGAGGTGAACAAGGCCGTCGCAGAGTCCACGTTGCTGCTCAATCTTTCTCAAGGCCAAACTTTGTCAATTCCGGCGAAGACGTTCGAGCACTTCGCGTACGCGCGCGAAATTCTATTATTGTGCGAGAACGACTCCGAAACCGCGTCGCTTGTGGCGGGAATGCCCGGGGTTAACCAAGTTGACCAACGCGATATCCAAGCACTCCAGAAGGTTCTGCTCGATCTCTACCGTCGACACGTGGTCCAGTGCCGGATGACGGTGCCGACCAAGAGCGACATCCTCAAATTCTCAAGGGCAGCTGCAAACGAGCGGTTCTGGAACGTTATAACCTACGCCGGGGACTTCAGTTCCTAGCCGAGCGCGCCGTCCTGCTTCACCAGACGCTCTAACCGCGCATTAGCTCGTGTGCGGAAGGCTGAGCTTTAACATAATATGCCGTTTGGCGATCTCGGGCGAGGGGACCGATTGAAGGACTAACGCGAGGCGGCCTCGTCGAAGATTTAGCAAGAAATACTCTGAGCTTTGCGTGCGGAGCCGCGGATTTATCAGACAATGTCGGTATTCGAGCGACGGCTCGCTAACGCATCGTAAATGCCATGAATCCTGACTCAGATGTTGACAGCGCCGCCCTAGAGGCAGGCTCGAGAGCGTTCGCTGACACCGCGGTCATGGACAAGCACCTTTTAGGCGGTATTGCCTGGACGGCGGCCGCAAAGTGGTCGAGCCAGATTCTAACTTGGCTCTGCTTACTGCTTGTTGCGCGGATTCTGGAACCTCGAGACTTTGGCGTAGTGGGCATCGCCAGCGTCTACCTTGGGTTAATCGCGGTCTTCAGCGAGTTCGGTTTCGGGTCCGCTCTGATCACCCTTCGAAATCTGAGTGTCAACGAGATTGCCCAGATCAATACCTTCTCTGTGATCTCCGGCGCGATCGGATGCCTGGTCTCCTGCGCGCTAGCCATCCCTATCGGCAGGTTCTTTCGATCGCCGGAAGTGCCGGCAGTCATCGTCGTCATGAGTACGAACTTCCTGATCTTGGGATTCAAGACGGTCCCCAGCTCGGTGCTCCAGAAGGATTTTCGATTTAAGCGGCTTTCTCTCATTGATTCATTAGCCACGATTATGCAGTCGCTATGCATCCTCTTGCTCGCATGGCTAGGGGGCGGCTATTGGGCGCTTGCTTTGGGAAGTGTCGTAAGCGCGATGGTCGCGACGGCGCTCAACGTGGCATCGCGGCCATGGGGCTTTGAGCGTCCACGGCTAAAGTCCGTAGCGCGTGCGGTCAACTTGAGCTGGCAGGTTCTCATGGCCCGATTGTCATGGATCCTGTATTCCGATGCTGACTTCCTTATAGCCGGCCGCGTGCTCGGGACGACCGCCCTAGGCGCTTATACTTTCGCCTGGAATCTCGCAACCTTACCGGTGGAGAAGGTTACTGCATTGGTCGGGCAGGTGACACCCGCCTTTTTTTCAGCGAACCAAGCTGATTACAAAGCACTGCGACGATATCTGGAGACGCTTACTGAGGCCGTATCGCTAGTGACCTTCCCTGCGACAATCGGTCTTGGCCTGGTCGCTCCGGAATTCGTCAGTCTCTTCCTCGGAAATCGTTGGTCCGGGGCGGTTGCCCCCCTGGAGATACTGGCGTTCTACGGCTCCCTTCGGTCTTTGAGCGCTCTGCTTGGGCCACTGCTCACTGCCCTGCGCGAGACGCGGTTTCTGATGTGGACGAATATTGCAGCGGCGATCCTTATGCCACTTTTATTTTATGTTGGAAGCAGGTGGGGGCCGCTAGGTATCGCGTGCGGATGGATTGTCGGTTATCCATTCATTGCGCTGCCTCTCTATAGCAAAGCCTTTCGGAAAGTAGGAATGCCCCTCCGCGACTACTTCAATGCAATACGTCCGGCCCTGAATGCAAGTCTTGTCATGGTTTTCGCCGTCATGGCTTTGAAATTCTTGATTCCGGCCGAATGGCGGCTATATCTGCGTTTCGGCATCGAAGTAGTTGCCGGCGCATTCACATATTTGATCGTGTTATTAGTGTTACACATCGACCGATTACGGCGCTTTATTGATTTTTACCGAAGTTTGCGAGTTTCCAACGACAAGGCAATTGCTCGTTGACGTACCGATCGCCGGCAGACGCGGGAAGACGACGCACAAGCGTGAATGCGCGGCGAGCTGCGTCGTCGTCCCTCCGGAGAGAGATCGACACGAGTCCTCGGTTCCTGTTGTATTTTGCGATGACGCGCTTTTCGCAAATTATGTCTGGTTGGGGCGCTAGTCCACAGTCCTGTATAATTTCGTCGGTTGGGAGCGTTCGGTTGCCGTGCCCGGAATATCCGCTTAGCAACTCTTAGCGGCAGCCATCTGTGACAAGCCGTGACAAGCAGGATATGCGGATTTCACAGCAAATTCATTTAGACAGCGCATTCCCGCAACGATTGCGCCCGTTAATTATCCTCGACTCTCCTGAGCTTAGTGGGCCGGCGAAGGGATTGCTGCAAATACTGTCAGCAATGGCGGCGAGTTCGATCGAGCCGCTCGTCGTGAACTTCCGCTATGCGGGACGGGAGTGTGTATTCTCAAGCCTGGCACGAGCGCGAGGCGCGACGGTGATCGATGTCGAGCAGCGCTCACGCGTCGACTGGACATTTCCTGCCGATATATCGGCGAGGGCGGCCCGTCATGGCGTGAACCTGGTGCAATCCCATACGTTCAAAGCCAACCTGACCGGCTTCATGATCTGCCGCCGTACGCGCTGGCCGTGGGTCGCGTTTGCTCACGGGTATACGCAGGATCGCTGGCGGGCAGGTCTCTATAATCGTGCTGATCAGTTGCTGATGCGGAAACCGTCGCATGTTTGCGCCGTGGCGGAGTCGGTCGCACATATCGTGCGACGGGCGGGCCGGTGCGGCCCGATCAGCATCGTTCCGAACGCGATCGAGGCGGCGACGGCCCCGCCGGAGCTTGATGAGAGGAGCGAGTTACGCCGGTCGTTTGGACTCGCACCGAACGAATTCGTGCTCGCCTGCCTCGGTCGGTTAAGCCGAGAGAAGGGCGTTGATGTCCTCTTATCCGCGGCACGACAGTTCGTCGCCGAGAACCCGGAAACGCGCATCCTGATCGCCGGCGATGGGCCGGAAGGTCCCTTGCTCAGGCGAGAGGGAGCAAAGCCCGCTCTCGCCGCGCATGTCAGGTTCCTGGGAATGATTGCGCGAGCGCAAGACCTTATGGCGGCGGCGGATCTGGTCGTGCTGCCTTCTCGCAGCGAAGGGCTTCCCAACGTGGTGCTGGAGAGTTACGAAGTGGGCACGCCCGTGGTGGCAACCAACGTGGGCGCCGTTGGGCAGATCATTCTCGATGACAAGACGGGGTGGATCATTGAACCGGACAGCATGATGGCGCTGCTCGCCGGACTGCGGCGTGCTGCTCAGGCCCGCACTGATCTGCGCCGCTATGGAATCGCGGGCAGAGAACTTGTCTTGGACCGCTTCAGTATCGCCCGACGCATGGCCGCTCTCGAGCTGGTCTATTCGTCTTTGCTTCCGGACTCGCCCGGCCCGGGTGGCGGTGAAGAATCCGCCACGGTTTCCAACGTAAAGCGGGCTTGGTGAGACCGTGCTGCGCTTCGGGATATACACAGAGCAGCAATATCGGCGCGCGGGACGTCGACGCCGTGATCTTGGTGCTCAGGTTGCCTATAGCTTGCTCGATGTGGGCAATGATCCGAGTGATGAACGGGTATCGATGTTCGAGGATCTTACCTTCAGGCTGCGCACTTCGAACGGCACCTTCCGGACTTCATTCGCGCAGCGATTTGTAGACCTGGACGCCGCAGCGTTGCGATGGATGGGCGAGCTCTTCGCCCCCGAGGCTCCGATCCAGATACAGGATCGGGCGGCCTCTCACTGCCTGACGTCTCACGACTGGGCGCAGCGTATATTCGCCGCGCATTCCCGGGCCGAGTTCGAGGCCTCCGATCTCATTCTCTGCCTCTATGAGCTTTCGCTGCCAAGCGGCGAAGTTTACATCGTCGAGCCCAGCGGACAGCCGCTGCAATACATTCGGCCGCCGTTCGTGCTTTCCGTTCGTCATCGTGAACCGCGACGCTATCCACTGAATTTGTGGTTGAGCGCCCGGGCGCGCAGGCGCTTCGCACGGCTCAGGTTATCGGAGCGCTGGCAGCAGTCGGAGAGCGGGCCCGGCTATCGTGTGCGTCGCATATCATGCGTCCACCCTAGGGCGGCCGCCCTGGCTGCACTCGACCCGAGGTTCCGGGTGCGGACCCGCTCGATTTTCGAGGTCACGCCGCAAGCCTGCGACGTGCTGCGAACGGTGAACATTCTCAACAGAGCATACTTTACGGAAGACGAACTCGCATCGGCTGCGGATGCAGCGTTCGACAGCATTCGGGCAGGCGGTCTGTGGATCGTGGGACGGACGTGGGAGGAGGACTTCAGCAATCATGCAACCTTCTTTCTGCGTCGCGAGGATACGTGGCAGGTACTCGGTCGGGTCGGTAATGGCTCAGAGATCGAGCAATTGGCACTGGCTGCGTCCGCAAGTAGGAGCACGCGTGATCGGTGACGGCGAACATTCCGCCTTTTCGCTGATCCTGGTGTGCTCGACCTACCCGCCGGTCGTGGGCGGATCGGAGATCGAAGCCCAGCGCGTGTGCTCCGCACTGATCAAGCGAGGTCACCGCGTCACGGTCGCCACCACCGGCGGCCCCCCCATGCCGCCGCTGCGAAAATGGACAGATCCGACGGGAGTGCCGGTGCGTATTTACGCTGCGCCCTGGAGCGGCGCGATGAAGAACGTGATGTTCGCAATCAGTGTTGCGTGGCTGCTGATCCGGGAGCGGCGTAACTATCAGGTAGTGTACTTTCTGATGCAGGGGCTGCATCTGGCGGCCGGTCTTCCCGTCGCAAAACTGCTCGGTAAGACAATTCTCATGAAGGTGGGCGGCAGTGGTGTGCTGCCGCGGATGGCGCTGACGCCGACGGGACGGCTGGAGATTCGCTGGCTGCGCAAATGGGCGGCCCGGGTCATCATTCTCAACGAGGGTATGCGAGCTGAGGCAATCGCCGCGCGCTTACCGGCCGACAGGCTAGTCTGGATGCCGAATCCGGTTGACACCGAGCATTTCAGCCCAGTCTCCGAGGCAAAACGACGGCAGCTGCGCGCGCAGCATGACATTCCGCCGGATGCCTTTGTCATTATCTACACTGGCCGACTGGCTCCGGAGAAATCTCTGCATCTACTGGTGGAAGCTTTCGCCACTGTTTGGCGCGGGCGCGCGCAGGCGTATCTTATTCTCGTGGGCGACGGAGCCATGAGAGCGGCACTTACTGAACAGACGCAACAGCTGGGTTGCCACGACAGCACCCGCTTTGTCGGTGCCGTGGCCCCCGAGGAGATACCGCGATGGCTGCAGATGGCCGACGTGTTCGCGCTTGTCTCCTTGAGCGAGGGCTTTCCGTGCGCACTCGTCGAGGCCATGTCGGTGGGACTTGCATCGGTGGTGAGCGACATTCCCGCAAACCGGCAGTTGGTGCAGCCGGAAAACCACGGTCTACTGTCGCCACCAGGCGATGCCTTGGCCATGGCGGCGGCGCTGGTCCGGGTGCTTGACAATCGAGACTTGCGATCGCGAATGGGTGCCGAAGCCCGTCGAAGCGTCAAGCAGCGGTATGCGACTGAGCGGGTGATCGAACGCTACGAAATGCTGCTGCGCGACTCGACAGCTTGTGAGATCGACCGGAATGAGTGCTAAGGATCGGTGCCTTTGTGTTCATCAATACTGCCGGCAAAATTCTGGGTGGCGCGCGTGTTAACGCCGTCGGCGCCAGCGCGTGCCACGACCCGCGCAGGCGCTCCCACCGCAATCGAACCTGCTGGAATCGCGTGCACCACCACCGACCCTGCACCGATCGTCGACCGCTCGCCAATCGACGCCATGACAATCGCCCCGGCGCCGAGCCAACAATCGGCTCCAATCGTGACTCTCGACAGCGACCCAACGTCTATTCCGGTACTGTCGCGAGAGTGCTGGTGCGAGCCACTCAGCACCTGTACGGCGGTCGCAATGAGGGTCCGATCCCCAATATCGACCAGGCCAATCACGCAGTACGAGCCGATATAAACATGCTTGCCCACTGTGACGTGAGGGTGAGCGAAAAAGGAGCCAAACTGGATACGCCAATCGAGCGGACAGGCTGTGAGCGTCATCTTGTAGTATGCCACCCGAACGTAGTCGCCGATGACTCCCGGGACGAGCGCAAAGGCCTGCGCGAAAAATTCGAACCCGAGCTTTACCCGGCCAAATCCTGCAAGCAGCGCGGCCGGCAACGCGATGCACAGGAAAATCGCCTGCACGCAACGTTTGGCAATCACCCTCATGCTAATTGGCCACCGGGGCCGCGATTGGCGAGTGTGCGATGACTGAGCCTGAATCGACAAGACCACGTCTTAGACGGCCGATGATCCGCATCGCTCTGTATGTCTTGCGTCTTATCGGTGCGTTCAAGCTTGCGCTACTCCTGACTCGAAGGCGCGTGAGGATCCTCGGATATCACGGGATCGCGCTCGGCGATCTGCACATTTTCGCGCCGTTTGTGTTCATGCGAGAGTCTACCTTTCGAAGGCGGCTCGAGATAGTTCGAAAGCGCCACATGAACGTAATTTCGCTCGACGAAGCCGTAAGGAACCTGCAATCCGGCTCCGGTCGAGGTCGCGAGGTGCTTATCACCATAGATGACGGCTGGTGGAGCACGCTTGAGTTTGCGGCGCCGCTTCTCAAGCGCTTCGGTTATCCGGCGACACTGTATCTCTCGACCAGACACGCCGTCGATCGGACCCCAGTAGCCGCCGTCGTGCTCGGCTACATGCTCTGGAAGCGCAACACCACTGAGCTGAAGCTGGAGAACATTGATCCCTCGGTAGACGGTATCTATGAGCTGGGCGGCCCGCAGGGTGCCACACACGTCTTGCTCGAGCGAAAGATCACCGAGCTCGACCCGGGTCTCCAGGCGCTAGCATTGCGGCAAGTTGCGGACAGACTCGGCCTCGAGGAGGCGCCGCTCACGGCAGATAAGCGGTTTAGGCTAATCGCCGTCGAGGACATCCCAACGCTGGCGGAGCTGGGCATCGACACGCAACTGCATACGCATGATCATTTCATGCCCACGGAGTTCACCGAGCTGCGGCAGCAACTGGAGAAGAATGCCTGGTACATTCGAAGATACCGGGGTGGCGACCCACCGCGTCACTTTTGCTACCCGAGCGGCCAGTACAGAGATGATCATGCGTCATGGCTCGCCCAACTAGGGATTCTCTCGGCCACCACGTGCGATCCCGGCATGAATTGCAGCGGCCAGAACCCGTACCTCCTTCGCCGCTTTTTGGATAGCGAGAGCATCAGTGAGATTGAGTTCGAGGCGAACATCTGTGGCGTCTTCGAGCTTGCAAAACTTGCGCGCGCCTCGATCGGCCGTTTTCTTAGTAGGTAAAGCGTGCCGCGCGTTTCTGTTATCGTCCCACTCTTCAACAAGGCCGACTATGTCGGCCGCGCTTTGGCGTCGATATCGAGCCAGACTTTTGCGGACTTCGAGGTAATTGTCGTAGACGACGGGTCGACGGACGGCGGCGCCGAGGTCGTTGCGAGCCACCGCGATTCACGCTTGCGCCTCATGTCGCAGCCGAATAGTGGTCCAGGGGCAGCACGCAACCGCGGCATAGAGCAAAGTCGCGGCCCATTACTCGCATTCCTCGATGCCGACGACGAATGGTTGCCGCATTATCTAGAAGCCGGTGTCGCGGCGATGGACAGTGGCGGGGCGTGCCATGCTGCGCATACCTGCGCTTACTTTGACGAACCCTCCGGTGCCGATTCGTCCGCCATGTGGAGGAATCGCGGGTTTATCCGAGGCGTCTGCCAGGTAGATGCAATCACTCCTCCCGAGACGCTGCTGCATCGAGTGGCGTTCATGTCGCCCTGCACGACCGTCGCGCGGGCAGAGGTGATCCGCAGACTCGGCGGGTTCTACGAGAGGAATTGTCGCTATGCGGAAGACGCGCACCTGTGGCTCCGCGTCTTGCTCAACTATCCGGTATCGTTCTCTTTGGAGCCAAATGTTCGTGTATACCGAGATGCCTCTCACCTGAGCGCGACTACGCGCGTATTCCGGCCGCTCGAACCCTTTCTCGCTTCTCCGGAGGATATTCGAGCAGAATGCCCGGAGCGGCTGCGCCCCGTTCTAGATCAGTTCCTTGCCATTAGGGCTTTTAAGACCGCATGTGCTTGGAGTTATTGGGGACAATGGATGCTGGCGCGCCACCTGCTTCGCCGCTTTCGGGTTCCCTCGGCACATAAACTTCCCTGTTACTGGCTCGCGCAGAGTGCGGCCACACCCTTCGGCGCCGCGGCAGGGATAGCGATACGCCAAGCATCCCGTATCTTGGAGACTTGGATTAATTGGAGGCGCCGCCGCTAGCGACACTTAACCCGAGCCATAGACGCGCCGCTGCTCTTCACTGATATGGCTATTGAGATGATAAGGGGAGTCCTTCATGCTCGAGTCTTGCAATACCGGAGCGCGTCAATCGCTATGAGCGATTTATCAATGGAAATCGTGTGCAGGCCGAGGTAGTCGGACTTCAAAACTTCAGGACCAAATGCAGAGATTTCCGTTTCTTGGTAGCAATCCGGGCTTAAGCAATCAACGGCATACAGAATGATGCGGCCGCCGTAGCGAATTGAGCAATCTTGGCCGGGCCTTATCAAGCGCCCGTTATACAGAAACAGCTGGCCGGCCATTCTTGAACCACGAAGGCCAAGTCTTACCGGGTTTCCGATGTGCGGAAGGTATGGTCCTTCGAGGTTCTCTGAATAGAAAATCAATAGATTGTTATCAGTGTTCAAATTTCGACCGTCCGTTACGAACAGATACCAGTAGGGAGACTCCCAATGCAGCACTGGGTCTATCCCTTCGAAATTGTCGAGTAAGACCTGGTATTCATCAAAGGCAAGTTCCGAAGGCTTCGCGCGTGCTGGGCTTCGGTATAAAGCTGTGGTACCGCGCTTCGCTTGCTCCGGAAGGAGGTATAGCCATTCCGGATCGCTGTGAGCCAGAAATGTATTTGGGAAAGACAGGTGGTGCGGGCGCTCGAGAATCGTGACGCCAGGTCCACAAGGACGCCCCGCGGAATCCAGCGCAACGGCCTTCAGCGATCCTCGCCAATCTGGGGCTCTTGCTTCTTCGTAGAACAGCATAGAACTCGATCCCACCCTTTGGAGGAACGGGTCGGCAACGAGCCCGTCGATCGGCGGCTCTATCCAGCCCAAAGACGATGGATCGGGAAGAAGTAAGCGTGCATCGTCGAAGCGCTCATCGCCTCGCCTCGCGACGGCTATTACCCACTGATCTGGGGGATTGGTGAATAGTTTCGCCTTGAGCCTCCTCTGCGCTATTCGAGCGGCCACTCGCAGAGCACTTGGTCGCTCGCCCGATGGACGGCTAGAATTGCTATTCCTGACCTGGCTTAGTGACCCGGATTGTGCAGCGCGCAGCGCCTTGGTGACCAAGGATGTGGACGCGCGTAAGGCATCAAGATGACACACCGCCGGCGACAAGCGGGACATTCTAACTTCCAACGTACCCACTATCGACTCTTCAGTTGCGGATACCTTGTGAAGCGCGACTTGAACCGTCGTTTGATCGTTGATCCAGGCGAGCCAAATTGCGTCAGGCTCTGTTGCTCCGAAACCGTCGATCTCCAGCCAATAGATTGCGGCCTTGAAGTCTGCAGCAACGGTCATGGCGGTCGTTCGACACGCGGAAACCACGATCGGTCGCTTGGTTGAGGCATGCTTGGCGACCAACTCCTTCAGCGGTGATTGTTCCTCGAGCGATATGTTCCGGGATTGTCCTTGGACCCGACCTTGGTCCCAATTGAACAGAGGCGCGAGAAGTTTTGAATGCGCCGTCACGTTGCCACAATCAGATAATCGGAAGACTGTCGGGGCAATCTTCATAAAGCAATCGGGGAGCTGACGATCCTTCGGCCCCAATATCCAGAGCACCGATGCAAGTGCAGCAGTCATGTCAAATTCCGCTGGTGGCCCATGGGGCGGTATTGGATCAGTCGAACCCATGCGGTGTCAGCCGCAGCACAGCTTATTGACATGAGCCTGTCTGAGCTGCTCCGACGCTACTCGGTGTCCGAGATACTGCTGGACGTCGCCATAACCAATAAGTACGGCCCGCTCAGGAGTTCTGTCAAATCGGTCGCCGAAGCTGAAGGAGGCGTGCCGCTTATTCACTCGCTCCAAGTGGGGCGAATGAGTTTTTTCGTATGGCCGCACCTTGCGGCGTGTCGTATGCTGTGCCAAAACCACATCCCTTTGGGGCGGAACAGCTAATAGCCTTAAGCAGCGTAATCGATAGGCCGCCCAAAAGTTGATCATAGCACGCTGATCCTTCGGGCCTACGTGACGAGCGTAACGTAACGGGTACTCTCCGAGTCGAGACTACTCTCCGAGGTAGCATGGACTGCGATGTTCGGAACGCGCCTATTTCGCTGACGGTGGCTGAATCAACTCCTACCCTCGAGCGGGCGGTTCAGCCCGAGCGTTCGAGCGAGCGCCTGCCTGCACTCGACGGCATCCGAGGCCTGGCCATCATTTGGGTCGTGCTCCACAATACGACGGACCTCCTGCCGCCGGCGCTGCACGGCGCCTCGCACGTATTGGCGTTCCTGGTTCACCTCGGATGGATCGGAGTGGGGCTGTTCTTTGCGCTCTCAGGCTTCCTGATAACAGGGAGCCTGCTCGACACGCAACGTGCCTCGAACTACTTTCACGTTTTCTACGCCAGGCGTGCGTTGCGCATTCTCCCTCTTTACTACACTGTATTGATCCTGTTGCTGATCATCGCGCCAGCTCTCCATAACGGCCCGACCCTCCTACGCGCGACCTTGCCGGAGCAGCTTTCGCTGTGGTTGTTTATCGTCAACTGGACGCATTCGGCGCCTTACGGTTTCGGACACTTCTGGTCGCTCGCGGTCGAAGAACAATTCTACATATTCTGGCCGTTCATCGTCCATCGGCTTATCGGCGCGGCGTCTCTTTACGATATGTCTTTACATCGCCATGACTCGCACTCGTTATCCGCGGCATCATGGTATTCAGCGGCGCGAACAGCTGGACCGTATATACAGCAACGACTTCGCGCTTGGATGCACTCTCACTCGGCGGCGCAGGCGCATGTCTTTTGCGAATTCCGGCGGCGCGTGAATGGCTCGCTTCTCGACTCACAGCAATAAATATGGCAGCTCTTGCGCTATTCGTGATCGGCGTTCCAATTACGCATGCTTACGATACCGATGCCGATCCACTGTCAGATCTTCGGCTACACGCTGCTCGCGCTTTGTTGTGCAACCTCGTCACGACCGTTGCCGCCGGCGATAAGCAAGCAAGACCAACCATCCTTGCGCGGGTCCTTATGCTGGGCTCCCTTGTGCTCTTGCGGGAAATACAGCTATGCGCATCTACATCTTTCACCAGCTGATACACAAACTCTTGGGTGAGCGATGGATGGTCGCTACATTCGGCGGCCATCCTCCCGCGCATACCGTTTACCTGTATAGCCTGACAATCGGGCTCGTTAGTTTCGTCGCCGCGTACTTGAGCTACCATCTGCTTGAAAAGCGTTTTCTCGAACTCAAGTATTTATTCGTGCCGCGCTTTGCCAAACGTGGAACCGCGGACGCTTAGGCTCGCCAACTTGCGAAATCGCTTTCGGTCAGGCCCACGACCCGGCGAACCGGTGATGGAGGTAACAGGAATCGTTGTCGAGCATTTGGACGCGAAAGCGCTCTGCGATGGCTCTATCCTCGGTCGCGAAGCGCAGTAATATCGGCTGTTGATTGCGTCGGTGAAATCCACCCGCAACGAGCGCCCGAGTCGTGGCGGCATCGCTCGACCAAGCGACTATCTCAGCGACGTCGCGATGTCGCCAAGCCTGCAGAGCTGCGAACTGGATCAATGCTTGCCACGCGGCCGGCTCGTCCGATGCCACCCAGCAATCCGCAATGCGCGCTTGTCCGGGAGCAAAAGCGAGCAGGAGATAACCGCGCACATTATTTTTGCTTTTCAGCGCATACAACTCCATCGGCACAATCGGGCAGTGGAGCATGTAGCGAAACAAGGCCTCGGAGCGCTCAAACACGCCCAGCCCGTCGGTACCGCGCGGCAGCGCCTCGGTCAGGGCCGCGATCTCATCTGCTGCGATGCGCGTTATGCTCCAGCCAACCGGCTCTACGACAGGGGACGATAAACGCCAGAGGCTCCGCCGCACGAGCCTGGCATGGCGCCTCCACACCGAAGTGCCGAGTGCATCGCGGAAGCGCAGCGGATGGAGCACTCGAACATATCCGTCTACCGCCCCGCACTGTTGGAAGCCGACGTGGGGCAAGATCCGGATCGTTTGGTCGCTGCCCCCGACGGAGAGCAGGGCATCACCTAGCCGTCCGACGTGCTTCAACAGTGAGACGCCTACTCCAGCCGCACTCGATCGCGCCGCCCAGTCAATGAGGTGCAAAACGGTGACGCGACCCGACTGCGTCGCACAACTCCCAGGAACCACCGCCACGTGGCCGACAATCTGCGTACCGCGTGTCGCTACGAAGGAGCGCGCGGCCGCCCAATCCTCCCGTTGCCGCCAGTACTTCCAGTCGAGCGCCGCTGGTTCGATGTTCGGTTCCAGTCCAACTGCCGCAAACAATTCGACGATGGCTGACGCATCAGCCGGAACCGAGGGCCGGATGGCAATTCGCATCAATGGCTGCGTCCAAGGCGCCACAAGCGCTCAACATGGACGCGTTTCGAAATCATCAAATGGGATCGGGAATTCGACAAAATCGTTTGAAGTGAACGGATCGAATTCCACTTCATCTTGGAACTTCGACGACAACTGCGAGGTTCAGCGAGTCGAGGCCCGACTGAAGCAACGTAGAATCGTCCGGCAGCCGCGCGGTCGCGCGCCGCTGCTCTCGCGGCCGGCTCGAATACCGTAATGACCGTGGACCTTGCAGACATTCTTACGAACTCCCTTTCAGATTATGGATAGTTTATGCCAATCATCTGCGGTCCATGCGCTGGACAACGCGTATGGCGGATCATGATATAGAATAGGTTGTGCGGTCCCCATCGACGTGGCGGCCTCTCCAGAGCGTGATTAAGTCTTATTGAGCGGAGCTCGCGGCCACCAGGGAGCGCAGGCGCGAAATGCAGAGCATTTCGCTGATCGGACTCGCCATCGTTTATACTTAAATTGTCCAACGCGCGCTGATGCACGCTTTGCCCGCCGTCGGCGTGATAGAGGTAGGCGAAAGAAAATGAAAGATGTCGTCGCCGTAGTCGGGCTGGGATACGTCGGCCTGCCGCTTGCGGTCGAGTTTGGCAAGAAATTTGACACCATCGGTTACGACTTGTCGGCCGCAAAGATCGACAGTTACCGTCGGTACCACGATCCCACGGGAGAGGTATCGAGCGATGATCTGCGCGCCGCCACTCGGTTGACCCCTACCAGCGATCCATCCGACTTGCGTCGGGCCGATTTCATCGTCGTCGCGGTCCCGACACCGGTGGATGTCGCTCATATTCCCGACTTCTCGCCTTTGATCAGCGCTTCTACGACCGTTGCCCGGCACATGACGAAGGGCGCCATCGTCATCTACGAGTCCACGGTGTATCCGGGCGCCACGGAAGAAGTATGCGTGCCCGTATTGGAGCGCGATTCTGGCATGCGGTGGAGACAGGATTTTCACGTCGGCTATTCCCCTGAGCGCGTCAATCCCGGCGATAAAGAGCACACTGTCTCGCGGATCATCAAGGTGGTCTCCGGTGATGACGATCAGACTTTGGCGAAAGTCGCGGATCTTTACGCGTCCATCATCACGGCCGGAATACACAGGGCCAGCTCCATCAAGGTGGCGGAAGCGGCCAAGGTCATCGAGAACACTCAGCGCGATCTCAACATCGCGCTGATGAACGAGCTGGCGCTGATTTTCGATCGCATGGGCATCGATACCTTGGAAGTCTTGCAGGCGGCCGGCACCAAGTGGAACTTTCTACCGTTCCGGCCGGGATTGGTCGGTGGCCATTGCATCGGCGTCGACCCCTATTACCTGACCCATAAGGCAGAGATGATTGGATACCATCCGCAGGTCATCCTGGCGGGGCGGCGGATCAACGACGGCATGGGCGCATATGTTGCCCAGCAGACGATGAAGCAGCTCATCAAGAATGGCAGCCAATTGCCGGGCGCCAAGGTGATCGTGCTGGGACTCACCTTCAAGGAGAATTGCCCGGACCTGCGCAACTCCAAAGTCGCGGATGTGATTAGCGAGCTCACAGAGCTCGGATGCAAAGTAAGCGTTCACGATCCTATCGCGGATTCCCGTGACGCTGAGCACCACTATGGCGTGAGGCTTACGCCTTGGGAAGAACTGCCTGCGCAAGCTGATGCCGTTGTCGCAGCCGTTCCTCACAGTAGCTACCTCGCGATGCCTCTTCGCGATTTCCTGTCCAGATTAAAAGCGAGCGGGGTCTTTATCGACGTCAAATCCGCGTTTGATCGAACCGCCGTCCGGGAGGCGGGATTCCGTATGTGGAGGCTGTAATGCGCTATGCGCAGGTGCGCGAGGATCTCGCGACCTCCCCGCGAAAGTGGCTGATAACAGGGGCCGCCGGCTTCATTGGTAGCAATCTTTCGCAGGCTCTGCTGGAGCTCGACCAGCACGTAGTCGGTATCGACAATTTCTCCACAGGGCACCGTGAGAATCTCCAAGAGGTCGAACGTCACGTAGCGCCCGCGCAGTGGCGCCGCTTCCGCTTTATCGATGGCGACATTCGCGATCACGACGCTTGCCGGCGAGCGTGCGATGGTGATTGAGTTCGTTCTGCATCAGGCGGCGCTCGGAAGTGTCCCGCGCTCGTTAGAGGATCCGATCACCACGAATTCGGTCAATGTCGGCTGGCTTCCTCGAGATGCTGACGGCCGCGCGCGACGCGGGGGTGAAGCGATTCGTTTATGCCGCATCCTCATCCACGTACGGCGATCATCCAGGTCTACCCAAAGTCGAATCCTCGATCGGTAAGCCGCTATCCCCTTACGCGGTGAGCAAGCTCGTGAACGAGCTGTATGCCGATGTCTTCTCGACCGCCTACGGATTCCCCTCGATCGGCCTGCGCTATTTCAACATCTTCGGCGCTCGCCAAGATCCGAATGGGCCTTATGCGGCCGTGATACCCCAATGGATCGCCGCGTTGATTCACAACCAGCCCGTGTACATCAACGGCGATGGCGAGACGAGCCGGGACTTCTGTTACGTCGCTAATGCCGTTCAGGCCAACCTCCTGGCGGCGACCGTATCCGACCCTGCTGCGGTGAACCAGGTGTACAACGTGGCCGTGGGACTGCGAACCTCGCTCAACGAATTGTTCGAACATCTGCGCGTCAGGCTCGCTCCGCGCTTTGCGCACGTGGCCGCATTCTCGCCCATCTATCGAGATTTTCGCGCCGGCGATGTGCGCCATTCGCTTGCAGACATCAGCAAAGCCAATCGCTTGTTGGGATATGCGCCCACACATACCGTCGAAGACGGACTATCGGAAGCCATGGAGTGGTATTTGAGGCAGTGCGAACTGCTGCGAGCCGTAAGCCATCCGCGGAGTGCCGAGAGCACGTTTTAGAGCGCGGCGAGAGCTAGATCGTTTTCGATCCGATATTGCTCATCGCGCTCTGCGTGCCATCCGCCGCGTCGGCGGCCACCGCGAAGTACCAGGTTCCTGCGGCAAGCCCCGTGATGGTGTAACTGGTCGAGGATGCCGGGACCACCACCGATTGCGTGAGGGCGCCCTGCGAGGTTCCGTAGTAGATGGTGTAGCCCGACAGCGGCGTGATGGGAGTGCCGTTGGTGTTCGTGGTCGGAGGGGCCCAGGCCAGAGTGGCCGACCCGGTGACGGCTGCGACTGTCACGGTGACGGATTGCGCTGCGGAGCCGCCGCTGCCCGTGCACGTCAGTGTGTATTTGGTCGTCGTGGTAAGCGCCGCGGTCGCCTTAGATCCGCTCGCAGCCTCAGCGCCGGACCAGGCGCCCGATGCCGCGCAGGAGCTCGCGCCGGTCGAGGACCAGGTCAATGTCGACGAGGCGCCACTCCCGACCGTGGTCGGACTGGCACTCAGTGTGACGGTCGGCGCGGCGGAAGTGACCGTCACCGTCGCGGATTGCGACGCGCTGCCCCCGCTGCCCGTGCATGTCAGCGTGTAGCTCTGATTCGTGCTCAAGGAGCCGGTCGAGCGTGAGCCCGTGGTCGGCTCGCTCCCGCTCCACCCGCCGGATGCGGCACACGAAGTCGCATTGGTGGATGACCAGGACAGCGTCGAGCTACCGCCGCTCGTCAGGGTGCTGGGACTTGCGCTCAAGCTCACCGTGGGGGCGGCCGAGGCCACCGTGACCGTCGCGGATTGCGCCGCGCTGCCGCCTGCACCGGTACAAGTCAAGGTGTAGTTGGCACTCGCGTTGAGGGCGCCGGTGGACTGCGAGCCGCTCGCGGCGTGGCTTCCGGACCAGCCGCCGGAAGCGCTACAGGAGGTCGCGTTCGTGGCCGACCACGTCAATGTCGAGCTGCTGCCGCTGACGATGGAACTGGGGCTCGCTGCGAGGCTCACCGTCGGCGCCGGGGTCGCCGCGGTCACCGACACGGTGGCGGCCTGGGTCGCGCTGCCGCCGGGTCCCGTGCACGTCAATGAATAGGCGCTATTGGCCTTGAGAGGACCGGTCGACACCGTGCCGCTGATGGCCTTGCTGCCCGACCAGGCACCGCTCGCGGAGCAGGCCGTCGCATTAGTGGAGGACCACGCGAGGGTCGCGCTGCTGCCGCTCGTCACCGTGCTCGGACTTGCCGCGAGCGAGACGGTCGGGGCGCGCGGCGTGACCGACACCGTCGTCGATTGCGTGGCATTTCCCCCGCCCCCTGAGCAAGTGAGCGAGAAGGTGGCGTTGGCCGTCAGAGTGCCGGTGGACTGTGAGCCACTTACAGGCTTCGAGCCCGTCCAGGCACCGGAGGCGGTGCACGAAGTCGCATTGCTGGATGACCAGTTCAGCGTCGATGAGGCGCCGCTTGCGATCGTGCTGGGGCTCGCGCCGAGACTTACGGTCGCGGTCGGGGTCGACGCAACGGTCACTGCTGCGGATTGCGCCGCGACTCCGCCCGGACCCGTACAGGTCAGCGTGTAGAGGGTATTGGCTGCGAGCGCGCCCGTGGATTGCGAGCCGCTGATGCTCTTGGCACCGGACCAGGCGCCCGATGCAGTACAGGCGGTCGCATGCGTGGCTGACCACACGAGGGACGCCGCACTGCCGCGGGTGATCGAACTCGGACTTGCGCTCAAGCTGACGCTGGGCGCGACCGCGTGCACCGATACCGTCGCCGACTGCGTGGCGCTGCCGCCGGTTCCCGTGCAGGACAGGGTATAAGTCGCATTGGCGGTCAGCGTGCCCGTGGATTGCGATCCGCTCAGCGCCTTGCTGCCCGACCAGGCACCCGAGGCGCTGCAAGCCGTTGCATGGACGGACGACCACGTGAGGGTCGCGCTCGCGCCGCTGGCGATGGCGCTCGGGCCGACGCTCAGGTTGACGGTCGGGAGCGGCGCTTTGACGGAGACCGTCGTGGACTGTGCCGCGCTTCCGCCGGGGCCATTGCAGGTGAGTGTGTAGGTCGCGCTGTTGGTGAGTGCCGGGGTCGGCGCGGAACCGCTGACCGCCTTGCTGCCCGACCAGCCGCCGGAGGCGGTGCAGGCCGTCGCATTGGCGGAGGACCATGTGAGGGCCGAGCTGCCCCCCGAGGCGATCGTGCTCGGTGTGGCAGCGATCGTCACCGTCGGCGGCAGCGAGCTCACCGAAACCGTCGCAGACTGCGTGGCGCTGCCGCCGAAGCCCGCGCAGGTGAGCGTATAGGTCGAGTTGGACTTGACCGGACCGGTCGATTGCGAGCCACTCACGCCCTTCGAGCCGGACCAGGCGCCGGAGGCGGTGCACGAAGTTGCATTTTCACTCGACCACGTGAGTGAGGACGAGCCACCGGGACTCAGCGAACTCGGGCTCGCGTGGATGGTGACGGCGGGCGCCAGCGCGCTCACCGTTACGGTCGCCGACTGGGTCGCAGAGCCCCCCGGACCTTCGCATGTCAGCTCGTATTCCGTGCTGTTGGATAGGGCACCGGTCGACCAAGTGCCATGAGTCGCGACCGGCCCGTGCCAGCCACCGGCAGCAGTGCAGTTCTCGGCGTCGGTGGCGGTCCAGGTCAGCGTGGAGCTGCCGTGGCTGCTGATGGTCGTGGGAGAAGCCGCGAGGCTTACGACCGGCGCAGATTTTTCGACGGTGACCTGACTCGACCGCGTGGCGGTTCCGCCGGGACCGCTGCACGTCAGCGTATAGCTCGTGGTCGACGTCAAAGGCCTCGTGGACAACGTCCCCGTGAGGGGCTGGGTGCCGCTCCATCCGCCGGACGCCGAGCAACTCTGTGCATTGGTGGCATTCCACGTCAACGTGGCTGAATGGTTCATCGCAACCGTGGCGGGAGTCGACTGCAACGTGATAGCGGGTGCGGCGTTTACCACCGGTCCACCGCTGCCGCTCATCTGCGGCAAATCGTCGCCACAGGCCGCAAGCGCGGCGATCGCCGTGAACCCCAAGGTCCAGCGCGAGATCCACGAGGCGATCGCAACGGAGGTGTGCACGCTCGAGGGCACGCCTCTGTGGCGCTGGGTGCGGCTGCTCGGAACCATGACTGCGTCTCCCTCGTCGGCGCTAGATGTGTCCGTCTGACATAACTTGCGTGCAAGCCGTCATAACGTCGAAGCGGGGATAGTCAGTTGCTTATCGCGAACGTGACAACGTGTCGCCAAGTGCTCACGTCTCTGATTTGCGTCACACAATTGGAATCGACGCGGCGAGGAGACTCGGAACAGCCGTCGGGTCTTATGTCAAGTCAAACCAGAATATGTACCCTATTGACGACAGTTTGCGAAGGCGGTGGGCCGGTAATCTAATCGCCGAATGTTGATGCTAAGAAGCTTCGTTTTGCGCTTGGCCTTACTTGTTTGCTCGGGCGCATTTGTCCTGCTGGCCGGATGCGGCGGCATGGGCGACGGTAACTCGCCGACGGGCAGTTCTGTCCCCTCTTCTGCGGTGGGGACTTCGGTGCCCACGATCAGTCTGTCTGGTACGCCGCCGACGAGCGTCGTCGCCGGTAGCACCTATGTGTTCCAGCCGACAGCGTCCACGACCGCCGGAACGGCGACTTTCTCCGCAAGCGGCCTGCCAAGTTGGGCCGGCTTCAACTCAAGCACCGGCGAGATCTCCGGAACCCCCACCAGCAGCAACGTGGGCATCACAGGCGACATCACCATCAGCGCCAGCGACGGTAGCGCTACCGCATCGTTACCTGCCTTCAAAATCGACGTGACCGCGTCGGCGGTCGCAAACGCCAAGGGATCGGCGGTCGCTGTCTTGGACAATTCCTACCATGAACACGAATGGGACTCCGGCGACGGATCTTGCCGGTTATCACATCTACTACGGAACAAGACCCGGGCGCGCTGAACTCGGTGATCGATGTACCCGGCGCCAAGACGACCGAGTACGAGATTTCGAATTTCGGTAGCGGCACTTACTATTTCGCGGTCACGGCTTACAACTCGCTCGGAGTCGATAGCGCCGACTCCAACGAAGGTTCGAAAACCATTTCTTGATGAACTGCTGAAGGCGCGCGCTGACGCCTCGACCGTAGGCCGTTCTACTCGACCGTGACGCTCTTGGCGAGATTGCGCGGCTGATCCACGTCGGTGCCCTTTAAGATCGCGACGTGATAGGCCAGCAGCTGCAGCGGAATGGTATAGACCGCGGGCGCCTGGAAGTAGGTGACGTGCCGCGGCATGTTGATCACGGTCACTCCATCGTCTTCCTTGATCCCCGATTCCGGGTCTGCGAATACGATCAGCTCGCCGCCGCGGGCGCGCACTTCCATGAGATTCGATTTGAGCTTCTCGAGAAGGTCGTTGTTCGGCGCGACCGTGATCACCGGCATGTCGGCGTCGACGAGGGCGAGCGGGCCGTGCTTGAGCTCGCCGGCGGGATACCCCTCGGCGTGGATGTAGGAGATTTCTTTGAGCTTGAGGGCGCCTTCCAAAGCGATGGGGTAGAGCGCGCCGCGGCCCAGGAATAGGGCATGGTGCTTGTCGGCGAAGCGCTCCGCGAGCTTATGAACCACCGGATCGAGCGCCAAGGTCTGCTCGAGCAGTGCGGGCAGCTCGATCAGACGCGTGACGAGGCCGCGCTCGCGCTCGGCATCCGCGCCGTGATGTTTCGCGAGAGCGATCACGAGCAACCCGAGCGCGGTGAGCTGTGTGAGGAACGCCTTGGTCGATGCGACCCCGATCTCGGGTCCCGCGCGGGTCAGCATCACGAGATCGGACTCGCGGACGAGCGAGCTCTCCGGGACATTGCACATTGCGAGCGTCGCTAAGTACCCCGACTGCTTGGCGAGACGCAGCGCCGCCAGGGTGTCGGCGGTCTCGCCGGACTGCGAGATGGTCACGAACAGCGAATTGCGCGGCACCAGCGGATTGCGATACCGGTATTCGCTTGCGATCTCGACGACGCACGGCAGCCTGCAGATCTGCTCGATGAAGTAGCGGGCGACGGCGGCGGCATGATGGCTCGTCCCGCAGGCGACGATGTGCACGCTCTCCGCGCGCCGCAGGATCTCGGACGCCGCGGGGCCGAATGCCGCCTCGAGCAAGCGGCCGTTGGCGACGCGCTCCTGAAGCGTATTCGCGACGGCACGGGGCTGCTCGTGAATCTCCTTCAACATGAAGTGCCGGTACGGTCCTTTCTCGGCGGCGTCCGCGGACAGCTCGCTCTCGTTGATGCTCCGATCGACCGCGTTGCCTTCGCGGTCGAGGATGCGCAGCGAGGTGCGGCGGATCTCGGCGACGTCTCCCTCCTCGAGAAAGATGAAGCGGCGCGTCACGGGCAGGAGCGCCGAGGCGTCCGAGGCGACGAAGTTCTCCTCGATGCCGAGCCCGATGACCACCGGGCACCCCTCGCGCGCGACGATCAGGCGGTCAGGATCGCGCTCGCTCACCACGGCGAGCGCGTAGGCGCCCTGGAGCTCCGAGACCACGGCGCGCACCGCGTGCAGCAGATCACCGCCCGTTCTGAGCTGGCGGTGAATGCCGTGTGCGATCACCTCGGTATCGGTCTCGGAGCTGAAGACATAGCCGGCGCGCTGCAGCTCGGTGCGGAGCTTTTCATGGTTTTCGATGATGCCGTTGTGCACGATCGCGAGGCTGTCCCCGGAGGTGTGCGGGTGGGCGTTGCGCTCGCTCGGCGCCCCATGCGTCGCCCAGCGGGTGTGGGCGATGCCGATCCGGCCGTGGCACGGCCGCTGCTCGAGCGCATCCTGCAGCGCCTGAATCTTGCCGACCGTGCGCAGGCGCACGAGGTGATGGGATTCGTCGACGACGGCGATGCCGGCGGAGTCGTAGCCCCGATACTCGAGCCGCCGCAGCCCTTCCATCAGGAAGGGAACGATATTCCGCTCGGCGACGGCTCCGACGATTCCACACATGCTGATCGAGCCCTTTCGTAGGTTATTCGATGGCCTCCCTCTGAGGGGGCCTTGTAGTTTAACCCGTCCGCGGCGGGCGCGGGCTGGCGGTGAGCGCCGCAAAGCTCGCGGACTTTAGTGTTTTCGGTAGCAGAATCATTGGGTTACGGCGTTGTTCACCACCTGGGAGGCTCCCCGCCGCCGACTCACATGGATCGGCGTGACCTGATCCGCTCGGCGATATACGCGCTCCGCGCCGCCGACTTCACGAGCCTCGTGTACTCCTTGAGCCGCTGCCACCGGAAGTGCCGCGGGATCGTGAGCTCCGGCTGGCTCGAGAACACGCGTGATCGTCCCGGTGCGAGATAGAGAAGGTCGAACAGCGCCTTTTCAGGCGTGGCGATCTTCGCATCGGATTGGGGGGACAATTCGAACCCCTTGAACAGCTCGGGGGGCATGCGATGGAAGGAAATGGTGCCTAGCGGAGTCTTGAGGCGACGAGGCCGCGCCGGCGTGACGGCATAGATGACCGATGGGATCTGCTCGATCAGGCCATGGTGGAACAACGCCGACTGCACGCGAACAATCGCCGCCTGCCGCGGTGCTGGTATCGTTGCCAAGTCCCAAACTTTGAGGTGTCAAGGTATTCTTGACACCTTGGCACCTTTGCACGCGACGAACTCCCCGGAATGCACCTAAATCCCGCAGAAACGCCCGAGTCGGAAAATCCTGCAGACATGGGCATTTCTGTGGAGCCGACCCGGGCAAGACTGGATCGCAGAATCTCGGTTGCGCCGATGATGGACTGGACCGACCGTCACTGCCGCTACGTGCATCGGCTGTACGCACCGCATGCGCTGCTCTACACCGAGATGATCGTCTCGGCGGCGATCGTGCGGGGCAACGCGATGCGTCTGCTCGCGCATGACCCGGCCGAGCATCCCGTCGCGCTTCAGCTCGGCGGGTCGGATCCCGGCGAGCTCGCGGCGGCGGCGCGCATCGGCGCGGCCGCCGGTTACGATGAGATCAACTTGAACGTCGGCTGTCCGAGCGACCGCGTCCGGAGCGGCGAATTCGGCGCGTGCCTGATGCTGCGTCCCGAGTTGGTGGCCGACTGCGTGCGGCGCATGCGCGACAGCACGGACCTGCCGGTGACGGTCAAATGCCGCATCGGAATCGATGACCGCGACGACTATGAGTTCTTCTCGAGCTTTGCCGCGACGGTGGCGCGCGCCGGCGTATCGGCGCTCATCGTGCATGCGCGCGTGGCGATCCTCAAAGGCTTAAGTCCCAAGGAGAATCGCGAGATCCCGCCGCTCAAGTACGAGTACGCACACCGGCTGAAGCGCGACCATCCGGACCTGCCCATCGTGCTGAACGGGGGCATGGGCGGCCTCGATGCGGCGAGCTCCCACCTCGCGGCAGGCCTCGACGGCGTCATGCTGGGGCGGGCGGCGTATCATCGGCCGGCGCTCCTCGCCGAGCTCGAGCGCTCGATCGTCGATCCCGACTGGCGGGTTCCCGAGCCGTGGAGCATCGTCGAGCGGCTGGTGCCCTATGCGCGTGCACAAGTGCAAAAAGGGGCCCGCCTGCACTCGATCACACGGCACCTTCATGGCCTCATGGCGGGCCGCGAAGGCGCACGCGCTTGGCGTCGATTCTTGTCCGACGTCGCCTCGCGCCCCGACGCGGCGCCGGAAAGCTTGTTTTCCGCGCTATCATCGCTCGAGAAGGGGGCGGCGGCCTAAACGGCCCAAGCGTCGGTGGCCCGGTCACGTATAATTTGACAGGGAATATGGGAAAGGAAGTCGAACTCGCCATTGTCTTTGCCGACGTCGTCGGCAGTACCAAGCTGTACGAACTGCTTGGCGATTTGCGCGCGCGCGACATGGTCGGCATTTGCATCGAGGTCATGCGGGGGGCGACGGAGCAGAACGGCGGCACCGTGATCAAGACCATGGGGGACGAAGTCATGGCGACGTTCCCCACGGCGGATGATGCCCTCAATGCCGCTGCGCAGATGCAGAAACAGATCACGCTGCATCCCTCCCTGAAAGTCCAGGAGCAGACGGTCGCGATCCGCATCGGCTGCAATTTCGGCCCGGTCGTGCGCGAGAACCGGGACATCTTCGGCTCCGCCGTGCACACGGCGAATCGGATGACGAGCCAGGCCAAGGCGGGCCAGATCATCACCACCCAGACCATGGTCGATCACCTCTCGAGCGAATGGCGCGCCTCCGTGCGTCAGATCGACATCGCCACGCTCAAGGGACGCTCGAGCGAGGTGGCGCTGTACGAGGTCCTGTGGCAGCCGGAGGACATCACCAGCATGGTCCCGGCCATTGCCATGACGTCCCGCGAGCGCTCGAACAAGGGGCAGCGCCTGCGCCTGCGCTACCAGGGACAGGAGATCCTGGTCGAGGATGGGCGCGCCAACATCTCCATGGGCCGCGCCGAGGAGAACGATCTGGTCATCAAAGGAAATTTGATCTCGCGCCTGCATGCGCGGGTCGAGTTCAACCGCAACAAGTTCATGCTGATCGACCAGAGCACGAACGGCACGTTCGTGATCAGCAAGGAGGGCGAGGAAGCCTTCGTGCGGCGCGACTCGATGCAGATTCGAGGCGAGGGATTGATCGGTCTCGGCAGGGCGCCGGACAGCAACTCCTCGCAGGTAATCCGCTACATTTGCGAGGGGGAATAAGCCCCATCGGTTCGAGCGAGCGCCTGCGCGAGCTCCGCGCGCAGCGCCTGCGGTACCCGCTCGCCCACCTCCGATAGATAGGCGCCGATTTGCTCGAATTCCGAGTGCCATTCAGCCGGCGACACCGCGAGCAATTCCTCGAGCGCCTGCGGCGCAAGGTTCAAGTCCCGGGTGTCCAGGTCCGAGGCTCGCGGCAGAAAGCCGATGGCCGTGTCGCGCGCCGCGATGCTGCCTTTGCTGCGATCGATGATCCAGCGCAGGACTCGCAGGTTCTCGCCGTACCCGGGCCACAGGAATTTGCCCTGCGCATCCCGGCGGAACCAGTTGACGTGAAATATCGCGGGCGGGGAGGAGAGTTTCGATCCGACATCGATCCAGTGGGCCCAATAATCACCGAAGTTGTAGCCCGCAAAAGGCTTCATGGCCATCGGGTCCCGGCGCACGACGCCGACCGCGCCGCTCGCCGCCGCGGTCGTCTCGGAGGCCACCGCGGCGCCCACCAGCACCCCGTGCAGCCAGTGGCGCGCCTGATAGACCAACGGTGCGAGCGAGCGGCGCCGACCGCCGAAGATGATGGCCGAAATCGGCACGCCGCCGGGGGCGTCGGCGAGTTTCGAATACATCGGGTTGTGGCGCGCATCCACGGTGAAGCGCGAATTCGGATGCGCCGCCGGACCGTTGGCGGGGTCGTACGGACGGCCTTGCCAATCGAGGGCCGGCCGGCCTTCCTCGAGCCCCTCCCACCAGGGTTCGTTGTTGGCCGTGACGGCGACGTTGGTGAAGATCGTGTCGCGGCGGATCGTCTCGTAGGCGTTGCGGTTGGTCTTCGCGTTCGTGCCGGGCACCACGCCGAAATAGCCGGATTCGGGATTGATGGCGTACAGCCTGCCATCCTTCCCCGGATGCAGCCATGCAATGTCATCGCCCAGCGTCCACACCTTCCAGCCCTTGTAGCTCGACGGCGGGACCAGCATGGCGAGATTGGTCTTGCCGCATGCCGAAGGAAAGGCGCAGGCGAGGTAGTGCGTCTCGCCCTGCGGGTTCTCGACGCCGACGATGAGCATGTGCTCGGCCAGCCATCCCTCGCTGCGCGCCTGCCAGCTCGCGATCCGCAGGGCATGGCATTTCTTGCCGAGCAATGCATTGCCGCCATAGCCCGAACCGAAGCTCTTGATCGTGAGCTCCTCCGGGAAATGCATGATGAACCGCCGGTTCGGATCGAGCTCGCCGGTGGAATGCAGTCCCTTCACGAACTTGCCGTCGCGGGCGATCCGCTCGAGCGCGCCGCGGCCGGCGCGGGTCATGAGATGCATGTTGAGCACGACATACGCGCTATCGGTGACTTCGACTCCGCAACGCGCATACGGCGAATCCACGGGGCCCATGCAGTAGGGCACCACGTACATCGTGCGTCCCTTCATGCATCCGGCGAACAGCGCGTCCATCTTGGCGTGCGCCTCGGCCGGCGCCATCCAGTGATTATTCGCTCCCGCGTCCTCGCGGCTTTTCGTGCATACCAGGGTCAGATGCTCGACCCGCGCCACATCCGAGGGGTGCGAGCGGTGCAGGTGGCAACCGGGAAAAGTCGATGGATTGAGCGGCAGCAACTCCTTGCGCGTCACCATCTCGTGCTCGATCGCGTGATACTCCGAGGGGCTGCCGTCGCACCAGTAGATTCGATCGGGCTGCGTGAGCCGTGCCACCTCATCGACCCAGGCGCTCACTCCGCGGTCCAACGAATCAAGTGACGGGACGTGATGGGCGGCGCGGGCCATGGGGATACCTCGAAGGCGTTCTCAAAGCGAAAGGATGACAGATGCCTCGATATGCGCCAACCCCTGCACCGTCTTTGCGCGCCGGCGTCTCCCGCGCGGCATGTCATCTTCTGTCAAAATATAAGAATAAATTCTAACTCCTTGATTGTACGACGGAGGTACACTCCGCTGATGAAGGTCCGGACCCCGATCGCGCGCCTTTTCGCGGCGCTCTGCCTGCTCGGGCCGGCGTTTTTCGGCCTCGCCGCGAGCCGCGCCGAGCCGCCGACCCTCGAGGTGCGCGCGACGGCGGCGGTGCGCCAAAACCATGCGCTCGTGCCCGCGGACCGCGTGGTGCCGGGCGATGAGGTGTTCTATACCCTCGAAATCCGCAACACCGGCGCGGTTTTGCTGCGGGCGCCCATCGTTGATTTTCCCATCCCCGAGCACATGCGCTATCTCGCCAATTCGGCGGTGGGTGCCGGAGCGGAGGTGAGCTATTCCATCGACGGAGGCCATACGTTCGATCGGCCGGAGAATTTGAGCATCGTCGCGGCCAACGGCGATGTGCGGCCGGCCAACGCCGCGGATTACACCCATATCCGCTGGCAGCTCAAGCATGACCTCAAGTCGAAGTCGATGGCGCTCGCCCGGTTTCGAGCCGTTGTGAAATAGTCCGGCGACATTTGGCAGGCGACGCGCGCGCCGCGCCGTCGTACGCTTGAGGCCTCGACTCAAGGTCAGCGGGCATCGCCATCAAGACAGACTACAAAGAAGTGTTTGCACCGCACGGCCCGCTCGCACGGGCCATTCCGGGCTATGCCTATCGTCCGGAGCAGTCCACCATGGCCGCCGCCGTCGGGCGCGCGCTCGCGCTCGATGAGCCGCTCATCGTCGAGGCCGGAACCGGTACCGGCAAGACATTCGCCTATCTGGTGCCGGCGCTCCTCTCGGGCCGCAGCGTCATCATTTCCACCGGCACTCGCACGCTTCAGGATCAGCTTTTTCGTCGCGATGTGCCCATGCTGGCACGGGCCCTCGGTGCGCCGTTGAAGATGGCGCTGCTCAAAGGCCGCAGCAATTACCTGTGCCGCCATCGCCTCGAGCTGGCGATTCAGCAGCCGTCACTCTTGCCCGCGCGCGGCGCGGCGCGCGTGCTCGCGCGCGTCTCCCGATGGGCGGGCCTCACCAAAACGGGCGACCTCGCCGAGCTCACCGATCTGCCGGAACAATCGCCGGTCTGGCCGATGATTACCTCCACGCGCGAGAATTGCATCGGTCAGGAGTGTGCGCATTACATGCGCTGCCACGTGGTCGAGGCGCGGCGCGCCGCACAGGCCGCCGACATCGTGGTCGTCAATCACCATCTGCTGCTCGCCGATCTCGCGCTCAAGGACGAGGGATTCGGGGACTTGCTGCCGGGCGCGGACGCCGTGATCCTCGACGAGGCGCATCAGATACCGGACATCGCCGCGCAGTTCTTCGGCCAGAGCTGGTCGGCGCGCGCGGCTCAATTTCTGGCGAAGGATACGGGTGCGGAAATGCTCGCAGCCGGCGTGCGGGCCCCTTCGATCGTCGATCTGGTCAATACCCTCGTCGAGCTCCTCGACCGGCTGCGCTCGAGCCTGTCCGGCGGGGCCGGGCGCTACGAGTGGGATCAGCTGAGCGATGAGTTCCTCGATACGCTGCCGCCGATCGAAGCCGGCCTGCAGGCGCTCGCCGACGAGCTCGAAGGGTTGGGCGCCGGCGCGGGCACGGCCAATTGCGCGCGCCGCGCCGCATCGCTGGCCGCACAGCTTGCGAGTCTTTCGGCCTGCCCGGAGGAGGCCGGCATTCGCTGGGTCGACGCCAACGCCTCGGGACTTTCGCTGCACTTCACTCCATTCGAGATCGCCGCGCGCTTGCGTCAATTCATCGAAGCGCGCCCGAGCGCCTGGGTGTTCACCTCGGCAACCCTCGCGATCGGCGATGACTTCACTCATTTTGCCGAGCGCATCGGGTTGCCGGATGCGCGGACGCTGAAGATCGACAGTCCCTTCGACTACAAAAATCAGGCGCGCCTGTATTTGCCGCGCGACATGCCCGACCCGCAGCACCCCCACTATGCCCAGAAGTTCATCGAGGCCTGTGCACCGCTGATCGAGGCGAGCGGCGGGCGGGCATTCCTGCTGTTCACGAGTTATCGCGCGCTGGCCGAGGGCGTGACGGCGCTCGAGGCCTGCTTTCCCAACGCGGCCTTTCCGGTCCTCGTGCAGGGCCAGGGCCCGCGAGAAGCGCTGCTCGAGCGATTCCGCGAGCTCGGCAACGCGGTGCTGCTCGCCACGGGCTCCTTTTGGGAGGGCGTGGACGTCAAAGGCGAGGCGCTCGCCATCGTCGCCATCGACAAGCTCCCGTTCGCCTCCCCCGATGACCCGCTGCTGCGCGCGCGGCTCGAGGGAATCCGCCGCGCCGGCGGCAATCCGTTTCTGCAGTACCAGCTGCCGCAGGCCGTGCTCTCCTTGAAGCAAGGTGTCGGACGATTGATTCGCGATTTCGATGATTTCGGTGTGATCGTCCTCGGCGACCCGCGTCTCACCAGCAAGTCCTACGGCCGCGTTTTCTTGAATGCGCTGCCGCCGAGCCCTTGTGTCGCCGACGGTGCCGCGGGCGCCGCATTTCTCAAGGATCGCCTGAGCCGGCGGCCGGCGCCGGGGGCCGCCTCCGGATGAACCGTCCCATGCGCGTGCTCGCGCTCGACACCTCCACCGAGGTCCTGAGCGTCGCGTTGAGCACCGAGCACGGCACCCTCAGCCGGCGTCACGAGACGGTCCGCGGCCACGCCGAGCACATCCTGCCCCTGGTGCACGCCCTGCTCGAGGAAGCGGGCGTGTCTTTGTCCCAGCTCGACGGCATTGCCGCCGGGGTCGGACCCGGCAGCTTTACCGGCGTGCGCATGAGCGTGGCCGTCGCGCAAGGACTCGCATTCGGCGCGGCGTTGCCGGTGGTGCCCGTGACGAGCCTCGAGGCGCTGGCATTTCAGGCGATCGCCGCGGGAGCGGAGCGAGTGCTCGCCTGTCTCGATGCGCGAATGGGAGAAGTTTATTGGGGATGCTACGCCGCGGATGCAGCGGTATCGATGCGCGTGCTGGGCAGGCTCCAGGTCGGCGCGGCCGCGAGTGTCCGCGTGGCGGGTGAAGGGCGCTATCGGGGGATCGGTGCCGGCTTCACCGCGTATCCGCTGCTCTTGGCACTCCCCGGCCTCGAGACCGATCCTCACGCCGCGACCGCGCTGCCGAGCGCCGTGGAGATGGCGCGGCTCGGGAGCCTGCGGCTCGAAGCGGGTTTGGGGCTCGATCCGGCCGATCTCACGCCTCGATACGTGCGCGATAAGGTGGCGCTCACCGAGGCCGAGCGCCGCCTCGCGAAATAGCACCAGTCACGGAACTGTCATACGCTGGCGGTGTAATAGTCGGCTGAAGAATCAAGAGATTAAGGGATATCGATGACCGCAAAGCGCATTCTGATCATCGAGGACGAGAAGGCGATTCGCGACCTGATTGCTTTCGGATTGCGGCGCGCGGGCTACGAGGTGAAGGAAGCGGAGGATTGCCGCGAGGCGCGCGCCCGCATCGCCGACGCGCGGCCCGATCTGATGCTGGTCGATTGGATGCTGCCCGACATGAGCGGGCTCGAGCTCACGCGCTCGTTGAAGCGCTCGAAGGACACGGAGGAGATTCCGGTCATCATGCTCACGGCCCGCGCCGAGGAGCAGGACAAGGTCGGAGGCCTCGAAGGCGGGGCGGATGACTACATCACGAAGCCCTTCTCGCCGCGCGAGCTGCTGGCGCGCATCCAGGCGGTGCTGCGGCGGGCGGCGCCGGCGGGCGCCGCCGACGTGATGGAGGCCCAGGGACTGAAGCTCGACGATTCGAGTCACCGAGTGAGCGCCGGGGAGCGTGAGATCGCCCTCGGACCCACCGAATACCGGCTGCTGCATTTCTTCATGACCCACCCGGAGCGGGTCTTCAGCCGGGGTCAGTTGCTCGACCGGGTGTGGGGGGGCAATACTTACGTGGAAGAGCGCACCGTGGACGTGCACATCCGCCGGCTTCGCAAGGCGCTCGAGCCGTACACGCTGGAAGGCCTCGTTCAAACCGTGCGCGGCGCCGGCTATCGCTTCTCGACTCGGGACTCATAAGCGGAGGCAGTTCTCCGGACCATGGCTGCGATGTGGACGTTCGCGCTCGCGCGTCTCGCGGGCATCCTGCTGGCCGGGGTCTGTGTCGGCTTAGCTGTCCGGCCGGTCTGGCTCTGGACCCTGCTCGCCGCGTGCCTGTACCTCGCCTGGCAGCTCTATAACCTCTACCGACTGGACCGCTGGCTGAGGCTGCGCTCGCGGCTCGATCCACCCAACATCCGCGGAATCTGGGGCGACATCATCGGCCAGGTGGTGCGGCTGCACCGGCGCAAGCAATTTCACAAACAGCGGCTGGTGCAGCTCTTTCGGGAACTGCGGCGCTCGACGGCCGCGCTGCCCGACGGGGTCATCATTCTCAGCAGTCAGCACGAGATCGTCTGGTTCAACCGTCGTGCCGCGCGCCTGCTCGGGCTGCGGCGCCCGATCGACATCGGTCTGCGGGTGGACAATCTGATCCGCTCGCCCGAGTTCGTCCGCTACCTGCACGGCGATGACTTCGCGATGCCCTTGGTCATCCGGCCGCCGCTCGAGGTCGATTTGTTCCTGGCGCTGCAGGTGGTGCCGTACGGCGCCGGTCAGTCGCTCCTCCTCGCGCGCGACGTGACGCGCCAGATGCGGCTCGAGGCGATGCGCAAGGACTTCGTCGCAAACGCCTCGCACGAGCTGCGCACGCCGCTCACGGTCATCTCGGGCTACCTCGACACCCTGGCCGATGACCCGACCATCGATGGGGCATGGGCGGGCCCCATTCGCGACATGCGCGCGCAGGCGCAGCGGATGAACGCCATCATCACGGACCTTCTCGAGCTGTCGCGACTCGAATCGACGGACGGCGAAGCACCGCGCGATCCGATCGACGTGCCGAGCATGCTCGAGCGGCTGCACCGCGACGCGCTCGCGAAGAGCGACCGCCCGCACCGGGTGCTGCTCGAGCTCGAGTCCGAGGATGGGCTTTACGGCGCCGCCCACGAAATCGAGTCGGCATTCACCAATTTGCTGGTGAATGGCCTGAAGTACACGCTCGCCGACGGCAGCGTTCACATGCGCTGGTGGAGCGATGAGGAGGGTGCGCATTTTGCGGTGATCGACACCGGCATCGGCATCCCGGCCGAGCACATCCCGCGCCTCACCGAACGCTTCTACCGGGTCGATGCGGGACGTTCGCGGGTCGAGGGCGGCTCGGGTCTCGGGCTGGCGATCGTGAAACATGCGCTGCAGCGTCACGGCGGCACGCTCGAGGTCCGCAGCACCGAGGGCAAGGGCAGCGTTTTCACCTGTCATTTTCCGGCGCAGCGCATCTGCCGCCTCGGAGTTGCCGCGAGCGCCTGAGGCCCGGCGTCACAAAACTCGGAGAAGTTGTTGACGCAGGCCCCGATCGGATGTAAACGCACGAGGTGTATCCGCTCTTAAGGATATCCGCCAGCGCAAGGTAGAGCTCATGGAAAAGGCCGATCTCAGTCACCACATCTCTCGCCGCTTCAACGAAGACCTCGAGAAGGTGCGCAACCAAGTGTTGCAGATGGGGGGATTCGTCGAGCAACAGCTCCACAAGGCGATTCTTGCGCTGGTCGAGGGCGACAGCCGGCTCGGCGAGTCGGTGGCGACGGATGACTACAAGGTCAACGGCATGGAGGTGTCGATCGACGAGGAATGCAGCCGCATCCTCGCGCTGCGCGCGCCCGCCGCGGGCGATCTGCGAGTCATCGTCGCCATCATCAAGACCATCACGGACCTCGAGCGCATCGGCGATGAGGGCGAGAAGATCGGTTACATTGCCTCGCGCCTCGCCACCATGGAGCGCCCGGCGGACAAGTACCGCGAAGTGAAGCACCTCGGACGTCAAGTGGCGCAGATGGTGCATGATGCGCTCGATGCATTCGCGCGCATGGACTCGGTGGCGGCGCTGCGTACCGCACAAGAGGACAAGATGGTGGATGAGGAATACGAGTCGATCCAGCGTCAATGCATCACGTTCATGATGGAGGATCCACGCACCATCCGGCGCGCGCTCGAGATCATGTGGATCGTGCGCGCCCTCGAGCGGATCGGCGACCATGCCAAGAACATCTGCGAGTACGTCATCTACATGGTGCACGGCAAGGACATCCGGCATACCTCGCTCGAGGATGTGGCCAAACAGATCGATGCCGCACAGGCCGTCGTCCGCCGCTGATGACGGCGCGCGCCGCCAATAGTCTCGGGTTGCTTGCCTGCGCCGCTCTCCTGGGCTACGCCTACTACGCCCAGATGGTGCTGCACTTGGAGCCTTGCCCCTTGTGCATATTCCAGCGGATCGGCGTGCTTGCGACCGGGGTCGTGTTTGCGCTCGCGGCGGCGCTCGATCCCATCGGCTGGGGCCGCAGGATCTCGGCGGCGGGAATCGCCGTCGCCGCGCTCGCGACCATCGCCATCGCCGGCCGTCATCTCTACATTCAGAGCCTGCCTGCGGACCAGGTGCCCGCCTGCGGCGCCTCGCTCGACTGGATGCTGAAGGTCGCGCCGCTTCCCGAGGTCATCGTCAAGGTGCTCACCGGTTCCGGCGAGTGCGCGAAGGTGAGCTGGCGCCTGCTGGGATTGTCGATGCCGGGATGGGTGCTGATTGCGGCGGTGGCGCTGTTGATTTGGGGTCTTTGGGCGAATCTGCGCCGCCGTCCTCCAGTGCTCCGGTTCTGATGCCCGATACGCTCGCTTTGACCTGCGACTTGATGTCGAGGCCGTCGGTCAGTCCGACCGATGGCGGCTGTCAGGCGCTGATGGGCGAGCGTCTGCAGGCGCTCGGCTTCCGCGTCGAGCATCTGCGCTTCGGTCAGGTCGACAATCTGTGGGCGCGGCGCGGTGCGACGGCGCCGCTCTTCTGCTTCGCGGGACATACCGACGTGGTGCCTCCCGGGCCGCTCGAGGAGTGGCACAGCGATCCCTTCACGCCGGTCGTGCGCGACGGTGTTCTGTACGGACGCGGAGCTGCCGACATGAAAAGCGGATTGGCCGCCATGGTGCTCGCCTGCGAGGATTTCATTCGCGCCCACCCGGACCATCGCGGCAGCATCGCCTTCTTGATCACCAGCGACGAGGAGGGGCCCTCCATCGACGGCACGCGGCGCGTGGTCGAGGTATTGCGTGAGCGCAACGAGAGCATCGACTGGTGCCTGGTCGGCGAGCCCTCGAGCGAGGCTCAGCTGGGCGATACGATCAAGATCGGCCGCCGCGGAAGCTTGAGCGGGCGGCTCACGGTGCACGGCGTGCAGGGGCATATCGCCTATCCGCAACTCGCCGACAATCCGATCCACGCCCTGGCACCGGCGTTGGCGGAGCTCACCTCGCGCACCTGGGATCAAGGCAATGCGCACTTCCAGCCGACGACGTTCCAGGTGTCCAACTTGAACGCCGGCACGGGCGCTCCGAACGTGATTCCCGGCGAGCTCAAGGCGCGCTTCAACTTGCGATTCTCCACCGAGCAGACGATCGAGTCGCTTCAGGCGATCGTCGAGCGGATCTTGCGTGAGCACCGGGTCAAGTATTCGCTCGACTGGTTCATCTCGGGATATCCGTTTCTGACCGCCCCCGGCGTGCTGTCACAGGCGGCCACGCGAGCGATACAGGAGGAGTTGCAGGTGAGCCCGAAGCTCTCGACGGGCGGCGGCACATCGGACGGGCGTTTCATTGCGCCGACGGGCGCTCAGGTGATCGAGCTCGGCGTCACCAACGCGACCATCCACAAGGCGAACGAGTCGGTGCGGGTCGAGGATATCGACCGGCTGCGCCGCACGTATCGGCGGACCTTGGAGATCCTGCTCGGCTAGCGCGCGCGCCGCGCGACTAATTGACCGAGTAGCCCCGGCCTTCGAGGCACGCGGCTTGTGCCCGCATGTAATCGGTTCGCTTGTTGGCCGGCGCCGCAGCACCCGCCGTCGGATCGAAGCCCGTCTGACTCGCCGCCCACTGGTGGCACTCGAACTTGTCCTTGCCGATCTGCTCCTCGGTCTGACCATTCTTCGGATAGACCATGAGCTGATCCGGCGGGCCGCCGGTGCCTTCGGCGGGAGCGCCTACCTGCGCGGCGAGACCGTCCGGCGGTGCAACCGTCTGGTACTGCTTCGCATTCGGGTCATAGATGTAATACGTGTTGTCCGCGTAGTAATAGGGCACGCCGCCCCAGTAGTAGGTTTGGTAGTAGAGCGGCAGCGTGGCGAAGTACAGGCCGACTCCGAGACCGCCCCAACCCCAACCCCAGCCGCAGCAACCCCAGCCCCAGCCGCCGTGCCAGCCGCCGTAGCCGTAATAGCCGCCATGCCACCCCCCGTAGCCATAGCCGCCATGGTAGCCGTAACCGCCGCGATAGCCGCCGCCGTAGTAGCCGCCGCGATAGCCCCCGTAAGCGCCGTGATAGCCTCCGTAACCCCCGGCGTGGCCGACCGCCGCGTGACCACCACCACCGCCGCCGCCCGCATGGCCGCCGCCGCCGCCCCCATGCTGAGCGAATGCGCTGCTCGAGAGCATCATCGCGCCCAAGAGCGCGCCGAGGAGGACCGAGGACTTCTTTGTGCGACTTTCCATAACTTCACCGATGCTGGGGCGAATCCGCGAGTACCTTACCGTTGATTGAGGGCCCGAAACACGGGCGCCCATCACCATTTGGACCGCACGAGGGGTCGTCAGTTCAACCACCGTTTCTGAGCGGCCTCATTATCTCACCGCCGTCACGGTGAGTCGAACCTGCGCCCGGTCGGACGCGCTCAGCTGCAGCAGCCAGTCGGAGCTGCCATCGAGATCGAACACGACGACCTTGCGAGGGGCGCTGCAGTCATGGAGCCCCTCGTAGTCAAGGGCGGGTGCGAGCACGGCCCCGGCGGTGACGTCGATCCACAGCGGCACATCGACGGCGATTCGGTATTTGCCCTTGGCCGGAACCGCGAGCGCGAGGATTCCGGCATAGCTCCCCGAGGGAGGCGACTTGCCCGGCGTCACGGGAAACGAGACCTGAGTGACCGGGGAGAGGGTCAGCTCATACAACTGATTCACAGAGACCGGCGTGGCCGAAACGCTGCTTTTGCCCGCCGACGCCTGCTTCGCCGCCGTGCCGAAGAGCGCGCGCTCCTTGCTCACGTCCCACTTGTAGCCGCTGCACGGATCGGTCTCGGCGCGGACGGATTCTCCCGCGCCGGCGAGAAGGACCGCGAGCATGAGCATGTATAACAGCCGCATCCGCCACTCTCCTCGGAAGACCCGCGCCATTACAGCACCTCCTTAGGACCCTGCCTACATGAAGAGCTTACCGGCGGTACTTGTTGCGCCGGGCACAGGGGAGTGTGATAGGGGTGTAGCCGGAGGCGATTATGTCAATCAGGCCCGGTGTCATGATTGTGGGAGCCGCGTCGGCAGCACTCGCGTGCCTGGGAGGCTGTGTCTCGATGTCCGGCTCGACCGATGTGGGGGGCGCGCGGCTCAGCGATGATCTGGTCGTTTACGCACCGTTCGACAACGAGCGGGATTGGGGTCCGAGTTATCTCGTCGGTGCGCCGTACCATCACTTTGGCGATGGTGTGCGAATCGACGATACCCGCTCGATTCCGCACGATGCCGCCGCGGCACCCGCCGATCCGAAGCATCCGCCGCAGGCCTCGGCGCCGCGCCCGACGCCGCCCGCGCCCGATCTGCCGCCTTGAGATCGCGGCCGTCCTAGACCGCGAAAGCGGCGGGTGCGACGCGCAACGTCACCCGAATCCTCGTGCCGAGCTTCGGCGCGCTCTCGATTCGCAGCACCGCGCCGATGAGCTCGGCCTGTTCGCGTAATCCGACGATGCCATAGTGATCGGGACACGGCGTTTGCGGATCAAACCCGACCCCATTGTCCTCGATCCGCAGCTCGAGCAGCTCGTCGGTACCCCGCAGATCGAGGGAGACGTGGGTGGCCATCGAGTGCCGCTCGACATTGCGCAGCGCTTCCTGCGCCATGCGCAGCAGCGTTTCCGCCCGCTCATCGCCGAACCGTGCGGACGCAGGGTCCGCATGGAAATCGCCGGTGACTCCCGTGCGGTCGACGAAGCGCTCGAACTCGCGCGACAGGGCGGGGCCGAGACCGGTTTCCCGAACGGCGTTCACCCGCATCTGGCTGATCGCCGAGCGCGCCTCCTGCAACCCCTTGCGAGCGAGGTCTTCGGCGCGCAACAGCTCCTCGGCAACGGCGCCGGGATCCCGCGCATGCAGGCGCCGCAGAAAGCGCACTTCGCTCAACAGCGCCATCATGGAGTGGGCGAGGGTGTCGTGCAGATCGCGGGCGATCTTCAGCCGCTCGCGGACGATCGCGGCGTAGCGCGATTCTTCCCCGAGACGCTCGACCTCCCGTGTCCTCACGGTCACTCGCCGCTCGAGCTCATTGCTCAACGTTTGCAGCTCGCGGCGCTCCGCGCGCAGATCGGCGAGGATTTTGGCGAATGCGCGGGCGAGCTGCGCGACCTCGTCCGCGCCGTCCGGTATTTCCAGTTGCTCCGATTCGTTCTGACCCACCGCGGCGACGGACACGGCGAGGCGCTGGAGCCGCCCGGTGAGCTTGCGTGCGCCCAAGGTGCCGAGCAGCGCGGTCGCGGCGCCAAGGCACATCGACACCCACAGTATCTGGTAGGTCACGGCGCGGGCGCGTTGATAAACCCGATCGATCGGCTCGGTGAGCTGCACCTGCCAGGCCTGAGGCGCGGTCTCGGGCCCGGCGTTGAGCAGCGCGCGCGAAACCAGAACGCGCCGGCCGCCGGGCAGCCGCTCGAATTGCGGCGCGCTGAACGCCTCTTCGCGGCTGATTTGCGGATGCGGTTCGCGATCGTCGAGCACGCCGTCCCACGGCTTGTTCCGCAGATCATCGGGTCCGATCAGCACGCGGCCATCGCGGTCGAGGACATAGGCCTGGGTCACGCTGCGCGGATTGGATTCGTCGGTGAGCCGCTCCGGGTGATTGGGTGCGCGCCGCCAGCGCAGGTGCGCGGCGATCACGCCCACGATCTGTCCCGCCTCGTCGCGTACGGGCGCGGCCATGTCACCGAGCGTGGCATCGTCCTGGCTCGCGCCGGCAGCCGCCTCGCCGGCAGGCGCCGGCGAGCGCAAGCTCTCGATGACCCCGAGCCAGGGTCCTTGCGATCCACGGGCATACCACTCGCTCGACCGGACATCGCTTCCCACCCAGGCCGGGTCGCTCGCGGACAGGATCCTACCGCTCGTATCGGCAGCCGCAATCCAGTCGAACTGCGGGTAAGCGAGGGTGAGCTGGCTGAACACCTCGCGCAATCCGCGCCGTTCGGGCGGCTCGGCGGTTTGCACGATGCGCGCGGCGGCGCCGATGGCGTCGAGGCGGCCGGCGAGAGACTGTCCAAGATCGGAGCTCAGCTGATCGGTCTCGAGCGCGAGCCTGCGAATGTGCTGCTCGGAGACGTTGGCGCGTGCGATGCCGCCCACCCAAACGGCGGCGGCGATGGAGAAGGTGGCCGCGAGCCCGATGATGAGCCACATGGCACCGGCGGCGAGGCTGCGGCGCGGATCGAGCGCGCGGACCGCGGCTCCTGCGAGTGTCTCCGGCTTCGGCATGTGGGCACGTTAACAGGTGACTAAAGTCACTTCCAAACCAGGCGTTGCAGGCGGCATGATGCTTGGAGCGCATTTTCCCCGGGTGGAGCCCTGAACGAGGTGCCGCCAGTGCAAGAGGTAGCCGTTTCGCCGATTCGCATCGTGATCGCTGAGGATCAGGCGATCGTGCGCCGCGGCTCCGCGCTGCTCCTGTCGATGGAGCCGGATATGGAAGTGGTCGGCCAGGCGCGCAACGGTGTCGAGGCGATCGAGCTCGCCCATCTGCTGCGTCCCGATGTGGTGCTCATGGATCTTCATATGCCGGTCAAAGGCGGCGTCGCCGCGACTCGCGAGATCACGCGCGCGCTGCCGGGCACTCAAATTCTGGTTCTCGACCACGCTCGACGACGATGAGACGGTATTCGAAGCGGTGCGCGCAGGCGCCCACGCGTACTTGCTGAAAGATGCGGACGAGGATGAGGTATTGGAGACCGTGCGCGCACTGAAGCGCGGTGAGTCTCGTCTCACCCCGCAGATCGCGCGCAAGGTGATGGACCAGTTCGGCGCCTTCGGTGGAGTCCTTGCATCAGCGAGCAATCCCCGCCGCGGCGGCGGACCATCGCAGGCGCGCGCGAACCCGCCTACAAGGCCGATGCCCTGACGGAGAAGGAGGAACGGATTCTTCAGCACATCGCCGAGGGCATGAGCAACCGGCAGATCGCGAATACGCTGTTTCTCGCCGAAGGAACGGTGAAGAATTACGTCAGCCGCATCATGGACAAGCTGCACGCCAACACGCGCACCGAGCTCGCCCTGAAGATCGAGAAAATAGAGAGGGCGTCATGCGCCTGCCAAGGGTCACCGCCGGCAGTCACCTCGATCGCGGCGCCTCCGCCCGATCGCGGTGCGCTCGTCGGGGGGATCATTTTACGGGCTGCGCGGCCTTCGAGCGGCCCGATGCCCGCGATGCGCGGATCACCTCCGAGGTGCGAGCCCTGATCGCGCAAAACGGGTCCTTGGAAGCTCCGAACCAGGTCGATGTGCAGTCCCGCAATGGCGTCGTGTACCTGCATGGTCTGGTGGACACCCCATTCGAGCAGGCGCTGGCAGGGTCGCCTGGCCCGGCAGGTGAAGGGCGTCTCGCGAGTCGAAAATCTCATCGCCCTCAGCGAGGCGCGCTGAGCAAGTCCGCCGGGGCACCCCGGGCCCGCAAGGGGCCGAATGGCGTTTTTTAGCCACGCTATGCCCGAATGTCATTTAAATGTAACATTCGATGCCGATCATTAGGGGACTTGGGTCGGCCCGCGGCGTTTGGTTGCCGACAAGCGACGCCCCGGGCTTGGACGTCAGTGAATTTCGAAAGCGCTGGAACTTAGGCCTTATATCGTTATCTGATGCGTGGTTGGCTTTCCGGGGGGCACGTCGCCAAGCCGGTCGTCCCGCTATAGTGGCAAAAACGGAACAATGAATTTTGACCCTGCAATCGAGCACCGGATTGCGTTGGATCAGTGCAACAACTCACCATTAATCACGGAGTACACCTGTGCGTAAACTCGAACGACCCATGGCCTCGACATCGGAGTTGACCGCCCGGCGTGGCCGCGGTTTCCATGCGCTGGCATCGGCCGGTCTCGCAGCCGCCTTCCTGGCCGGCGCCGCTGCCGCTCAAACCACCTCGCCCACGTCTCCGCCCCCGCCGTCCGAGGATGGCGCGCTCACCTGGAAGGGCATCACCTTCTACGGCATCATCGATGCGGACTTTCAGTACATGACCCACGGCGCCTCCTTCAATGATTACTTCATCTCCGGCGGCTCGGACGTCGTGCAGAAGAATAGCAACAACGGCGTCTTCGGTCTCACCTCGAACGGCATGAGCCAATCGAGGCTCGGCCTGCAGGGCAAGGAGCCGCTGCATTTCATGGATTTTTCGGGCGTATTCAAACTCGAAAGCTATTTCAATCCGGCATCGGGCGAGATGACCGATGCGCTCAGGTCGCTCACGCAGAACAACGGCCGGCCGCTCGATCAGCAGAGCACCAACATCGACTCGAGCATCGCCGGCATTCCGTTCGAGCAGTCCTTCGTCGGCTTGAGCTCACCCACCTTCGGCACGATCACGTTCGGCCGGCAGAACACGACGCTCGCGGACCTCATCGCGAAATACGATCCTCAACAGACCTCCTATGCCTTCTCGCTGATCGGGTTGTCCGGCACACCGGCGGGCGGCGGCGATACCGAGGATCGGCGGCTCGATGATTCCATCAAATACGTCGGCAAGTTCTTCAACATCGTGCACTTGGGCCTGCAATACAAGGTGCAGAACTCGACCGCGCAGCAGTACGCCACGGCCGGCAGCGGCGAGGCGTTTACGGCGACCGAGGTGTCGGTGGGCGCGGACCTTTTCGGCGCGTCGATCGATGCGTTCTACACCAAGGTCAAGGATGCGGTCGCGGTCGGTGCATTGAGCGGCGCTCAGGTGGGCACGCTGCCACTGGGCTATGCGCTCGATAAGTCACTCTCGGGCACCATCTCGGACAACGCCACCTACGGCGTCATGGGCTCCTACGCGTTCGGTCCGGCGACCGTCTACGGCGCGTTTCAGCACATCACCTACATGAATCCCTCGATCGCCCTCAACCCGGGATTCGATACCATCGGCGGTTATGTGCTCGCCTACGTCAACAACAAGGCGTATGCCAAAGGGGACAAGGAATTGAACGTGTACTGGGTCGGTGCGCGCTACAAGGTGACGGAGCAGTTCGTCATCGCCGCCGCCTACTACGGCGAGAAGCAGTTCGCCTATGCGGCCGGCATCGACGCGGGCTGCTCGAGCGTCGTGAGCGGGGCGTGCAGCGGCAACCTCAACGTCGCGTCCATCTCCATGGACTACCACTTCACCAAGCGTTTCGATTCCTATGCGGGCGCGATGTGGTCGGAGGTGACGCATGGTCTCGCCAATGGCTATCTGAATTCGAACACGGTCGATCCGACGATTGGCGTGCGGTTCTCCTTCTAGTTCGAGCGGAAAATCGAAGGTCTCAGGGTCCGTGCGGCCCTGAGACTTTTTTTCTGCGCCGGACTGATGCGCCGCTGGCAACCAGCTCAATATGCGTATAGATTTGCGCGATGCCCGCAGAGAACGGTGCTTCGACCCAACGCCGGAAGTGGAGCTGGTGGTACCTGCTCTTTCTCCCCCAGTTAGCCATCCTATGGCTGCCCCTCTATAACAAGGCGGAGCCGACGCTGCTTGGCATCCCCTTCTTCTATTGGTTTCAGCTGCTTTGGGTCATGGTCTGCGCGGTGGTCACGGCGGTGATCTATCTTGCGACCCGGAAGTCGCACTAGAGCCGCTCAGCGTTTCGAAGGGGAGTGTCGTGCCGCAGGTGAACGGGGTTGCGCTGGTCGTCTTCATCCTGCTCTTTGGCTGCATCACCTGGCTCGGGTTTGCGGCCGCCCGCTGGCGCCGCGGCGATCTGGACCAGCTGCACGAATGGGGTCTCGGCGGGAGACGTTTCGGCACCCTCGTCACGTGGTTTCTCGTCGGCGGAGACGTGTACACCGCGTATACCTTCATCGCCGTTCCTGCCCTCATGTTCGGCAGCGGTGCCGTGGCGTTCTTCGCGGTGCCGTACACCATCCTCATCTACCCGCTGCTGTTTCTCGTGTTTCCGCGGCTGTGGCACGTGTGCCACCGGCGCGGCTATATCACGGCGGCGGATTTCGTGCGCGGCCGGTTCGGGAACCGCTGGCTGGCGCTCGCCGTGACCGTCACGGGAATCGTGGCGACGCTGCCCTACATCGCGTTGCAGCTCGTCGGCATTCAGGTCGTGATCGGCGCGCTCGGGGTCACGGGGACCGGATTCGCCGCCGACTTGCCGCTGATCATCGCCTTTGCCGTGCTCGCGGCGTTCACCTATTCGAGCGGCTTGCGCGCGCCGGCGTCCATCGCGATCGTGAAGGATATTCTCATCTACATCGCCACCTTCGCGATCATCATCGCCGTCCCGATCAAGCTCGGCGGCTTCGCGAAGATCTTCGCCGCCGTTCCGGCGCAGAAAATGCTGCTCGCGGTGCCGGGTCCGCACAGCTCGGGCTCCTACAGCGCCTATGCCACCTTGGCGCTCGGCTCGGCGCTCGCGCTGTTCCTGTATCCGCATTCGCTCACCGCCATCTTGAGCGCGAGCAGCGGCAAGGCCATTCGCCGCAACGCCGCCATTCTGCCGGGTTATTCGTTCATGCTCGGGCTCCTCGCGATGGTGGGCCTGTTCGTCATCGCCGCCGGCATCGCCGACCATCCGCAGTACGCGTGGGGCTTCAAGACCTTCAAGAACAACTTCGCCGTACCGGCGCTCATTTTGGATACGTTCCCGTCCTGGTTCGTCGGCGTGTGCTTCGCCGCCATCGCCATCGGTGCCTTGGTGCCGGCGGCGATCATGTCGATCGCCGTCGCGAACCTCTACACCCGCAACATCCATCGGGAATTCATTCAGCGAAACCCCACCGACAAGCAAGAATCGCAGATGGCGAAGTGGGTCTCGCTGATCGCGAAGCTCGGCGCGCTCATCTTCATCATTTTTGTCCCCACCCAGTACGCCATTCAGCTGCAGCTGCTCGGCGGCATCTGGATCATCCAGACCTTGCCCGCGGTCATGCTGGGGGCCTATACGCGTTGGTTCAACGACTGGGCGCTGCTCGTCGGCTGGGCCGCCGGCACGTTCGCCGGCACCGCGATGGCGATCGCCTCGAAGCTCACGCCCACCTACACCCTCACGGTCGCGGGCTATTCGATTCCCGGCTACTCGGCGCTCTTCACGGTGGTGCTGAACCTCGCGCTCGTCATCGCGCTGACGCCGGTATTCAACGCCTTGAGCGGGCGGCGTGCACCGCTCGATGAGACCGTGCCGGCGGACTATCACGCCTGAGCGTGCTCTGCCGGGCGCGGCGTGCCAAGCTCCACGCGTCTCAGCGCCGCCCCGTCACAATAGATTCATAATGACCCCGAATAATGAAAAGTTAGCTATCCTCGCGGCTTAAAAGGCTCGCCGCACCAACTATCGGGGGTTATCGATGAACGTAGCAAAGCGGATCGCCGTGGTCGCAATCGGCGCGTGTTTCGTATTGGCGGCAGGGGCGGTGAACCGGGCTGCGCGTGCGGCGGACATTTCCGGCGCCGGCGCGACGTTCCCCTATCCGATCTATGCGAAGTGGGCGGACGCCTACAAGAAGCTCACGGGCATCGGATTGAATTACCAATCCATCGGCTCCGGGGGCGGCATCAAGCAGATCAAGGCCAAGACGGTGACATTCGGTGCATCCGATATGCCGCTGAAGCCCGACGACCTGAAGGCATCCGGTTTGCTGCAATTTCCCATGATCATCGGCGGGGTGGTGCCGGTCATCCACGTCACAGGCATCGCGCCCGGTCAACTGAGTCTCGACGGAGCGACCATCGCGGCCATCTACATGGGCGAGGTCAGCAAGTGGGACGATCCGCGCATCAAGAAGCTCAATCCCGGCGTTGCGCTGCCGGCGACCGCCATCGCTCCGGTCTATCGGTCGGACGGCTCGGGCACGAACTTCCTGTTCTCGACGTATCTGTCGCAGGAAAGCCCGAAGTTCGCCACGAGCATCGGCGCCAACACCGCGGTCGAGTGGCCCAAGGGCATCGGCGCGAAGGGCAACGAGGGGGTGGCGAACATGACCACCCAGACCGATGGCGCCATCGGCTACGTTGAGTATGCGTACGCCAAGCAGAACAAGATGATCTACACGAAACTCACCAACAAGGCGGGCGCCGCCGTCGAGCCGAGCGCCGAGACGTTCCAGGCGGCGGCCGCGAATGCCGACTGGGCGAAGTCCGACTCGTACTATCTGATTCTGACCGATCAGCCGGGCGCGAAGAGCTGGCCGATCACCGGCGCGAGCTTCATCCTGCTCTACAAGGACGCACCCGATGCGGCGGCCGTGAAGGAGGCGCTCAAGTTCTTCGCCTGGGCCTACAAGGACGGCGGCCAGATGGCCTCCGAGCTCGACTACGTGCCCCTGCCGCAGAGTCTGATTGCGCAAGTGGAGAAGACCTGGTCGACCGAGATCAAGGCGGGCGCGCACCCGCTATGGCCCTGAAGGCCGGCTCGAGCGGCATTTCGCCGTGGCGCTCATCGATCCGAGGCATGCCGCGAGGCAGCGGCTCTACGAGAGGATTTTTCGCGCCGCCACCTTGAGCGCCGCCATCCTGGTGCTGGTGATCTTGGGCGGGGTCGCTCTGTCGCTGCTGATCGGCTCCTGGCCGGCGCTCAAAACGTTCGGCTTCTCGTTCGTGACGCGCGAGGTCTGGAATCCGGTTACCGACCACTTCGGTGCCCTGGCGGCGATCTACGGCACGCTGGTCACTTCGATCATCGCGATGGCGATCGCCGTCCCGACCGGTTTCGGCATCGCGCTGTTCCTGACGGAGCTGTGCCCGCCGGTGCTGAAACGACCCATCGGCGTGGCCATCGAATTGCTCGCCGCGGTTCCGAGCATCATTTTCGGGATCTGGGGTTTGTTCGTGCTCGCGCCCGTGCTGCAGCGTCAGGTGCAGCCCTGGCTGATCGAGCATTTGGGGCCGATCCCCGGGATCGGGGGCTTGTTCGCCGGGCCGCCCTACGGCATCGGCATCCTCACCGCGGGGTTGGTGCTCGCCATCATGGTGTTGCCGTTCATCGCGGCGACCACGCGCGACGTGTTCGACACGGTGCCCCCGATGCTCAAGGAGTCCGGCTATGGACTCGGCGCGACCACCTGGGAAGTGATCTGGAACGTGGTGGTGCCGCACTCGCGGGCCGGCATCATGGGCGGCGTCATGCTCGGGCTCGGACGCGCACTCGGCGAGACCATGGCCGTCACCTTCGTCATCGGCAACGCGCATCGGATCTCCTCCTCGCTCCTGGCGCCCGGCACGACCATATCCTCCTCCATCGCCAATGAGTTCACCGAAGCGGTGGGCGATCTGTATACCTCCTCGCTCATCGCGCTCGGGCTGCTGCTGTTCTTCATCACGTTCACGGTCATTGCCGCGGCGCAGGCCATGCTGCGGCGACTCGAACGGCGCGCACTGTCCTCGGTATGATGGGGACATGAACCGGCGACCCCTCCGCAAGCTCAAGAACTGGGCCTTCCTCGGACTCTCGATGCTTGCGACCCTGGCGGGCCTCGCCTGTCTCGCCGCCATCCTCTGGACGCTGATCTCGCACGGCCTCGCGGGCATGTCGCCGCGGATCTTTACCCAGATGACTCCGCCGCCCGGGAGTGCCGGCGGGCTGCTCAACGCGCTCTACGGCAGCGCCGTCATGACGCTGCTCGGCATTCTGGTCGGCTCGCCCATCGGCGTGCTCGCGGGTACCTATCTCTCCGAATACGGGAAAACCTCGCTCCTCGCGACCGCCGTTCGCTTCATCAACGATGTGCTCTTGAGCGCCCCGTCGATCATCATCGGTCTTTTCATCTACGAGATCGTCGTGGTTCGCATGGGACATTTCTCCGCGCTCGCCGGCGCGTTGTCGCTCGCCGTGATCGCGATTCCGGTCACCCTGCGCACGACCGAGGACATGCTGAATCTCGTGCCCATCGGCATGAAGGACTCCTCGGCCGCGATGGGCGCTTATCCGTGGCGCACGACCATGAGCATCCTGTACCCGGCGGCGCGCAGCGGCATCGTCACCGGACTGTTGTTGGCCGTTGCGCGCATCAGCGGGGAGACGGCGCCGCTGCTGTTCACCGCGCTCAACAATCAGTTCTGGAGCAGCAACCTGAACGCGCCCATGGCGAATCTGCCCGTGGTGATATTCCAATTCGCCTTGAGCCCCTACAAGGAATGGCAGGATCTGGCCTGGGCCGGCGCCTTGATCATCACGGTGACCATCCTGGTTCTGAGCGTCGCCGCACGGATATTGCTCGCGCTGCTGCAGGCGAACGGCGGAGGGCGGGAATGATTCCGTCGTCCAAGCTTCCCAGGCACCTGAAGACTCGTGCTCCTTATCCGCGGCCGGAGTCTGAGCCGCTCGATACCGGCCCGCCGAAGATCGAGATCCGCAAGCTCGATTTCTACTACGGCGCGATGCAGGCGCTGCGGAACATCAATCTGGCGCTCGCCGACCGGTCCATCGCGGCCTTCATCGGCCCCTCCGGCTGCGGCAAATCGACGTTGCTGCGCGTGCTCAACCGCATGTACGAGCTCTATCCCCATCAGCGCGCGGTCGGGGAGGTGGTGATCGGCGGGCGCGACATTCTGGGGCCCAAGGTCGATGTGGCGGATCTGCGCTACCGGGTCGGGATGGTGTTCCAAAAACCGACTCCCTTTCCGATGTCGGTGTTCGATAATGTCGCCTTCGGGTTGAAGCTCGCGGGCGAGCTGCGGGGGGCAGAGCTCGCGGGGCGGGTGGAATGGGCGTTGAAAGAGGCGGCGATCTGGGACGAGATCAAGGACAAACTGCACGCCGATGGCCGCAGCCTCTCGGGCGGGCAGCAGCAGCGGGTGTGCATCGCGCGCACCATCGCCGTTCAGCCCGAAGTGCTGCTGCTCGATGAGCCGACCGCGGCGCTCGATCCCATTTCGACACTGAAGGTCGAGGAGACGCTGCAGGCGCTGCGCGAGAAGTATTGTATCGTGATCGTGACCCACAACCTGCAGCAGGCGGCCCGTGTGTCCAACGTCACCGGCTTCATGTACATGGGAGAGCTCGTGGAGATCGGTCCATCCAGCGAACTGTTCACCGCGCCGAAGAATCGCCGCACCGACGATTACATCACCGGCCGATTCGGCTGAACCCGGGTCGGGAGCGATGTGACAGCGATGGAAGATTCATTGCATCCGAGCCGCGCGGGCCCTGCGCGCGATGCGATCTTCGACCCGGTGATGACCGCGCGCGACGTCAATGTCCACTACGGCGACAAGCATGCCGTGTGCAACGTGAGCCTCGATATCGGACGCAACCAGGTGCTGGCGCTGATCGGCCCCTCGGGCTGCGGCAAGTCGACGTTTTTGCGCTGCCTGAATCGAATGAACGACACCATTCCCAGCGCGCGCGTGCGCGGTGCGATCACGCTCGATGGCCAGGATATTTACGATCGCGCGCAGGATGTGGCGCAGTTGCGTGCGCGGGTGGGGATCGTGTTCCAGAAGCCGACCCCGTTCCCGCACTCGATCTACGCGAATGTCGCGTACGGCCCGCGAATTCACGGCCTGACCAAAAATCGATCGGAGCTCGATGAGCTGGTGGCGGTGAGCCTGCAGCGTGCCGGTCTGTGGGACGAGGTGAAGGACCGGCTGTCGCAACCCGGCACGGGTCTTTCGGGCGGGCAGCAGCAGCGTCTGTGCATCGCGCGCACCATCGCGGTCAACCCCGAGGTGATTCTGATGGACGAGCCCACCTCGGCGCTCGATCCCATCGCGAGCGCGAGAATCGAGGATCTGATCGATGAGTTGCGTGCCAATTACGCCATCGTGATCGTCACGCACAACATGCAGCAGGCGGCGCGGGTATCGCAGCGCACCGCGTACTTTCACCTCGGGGACCTGGTGGAAGTGGGACCCACGGATCTCGTGTTCACCAATCCGCAGCAAAAACTCACCGAGGACTACATCACCGGCCGCTTCGGCTGACCGGGCAGCGTGCACGCTGCGCAGGGTGCGGGGCGTCAGGGCGCCGAGCTCGTGAGGGCCCGCCGGATCAACCGGCGGCGAGACTTGCGATAGCCTCGAAGATCAATAAGACATCAAAACAGGAAGCGTCATGCGCGTAAGCAAATCACGCGTCACTCCGCCCATGAGTTTTTCCCAAAGCTTCGGATGCCCGAAGGCGCCGGCGACGATCAAATCGGCGCCACGCCTGTGCGCTTCGTGCTGCATCGCATCGAAAATGGAGGCGGCCGGAATATCCTCCAGCCAGACCCCCTCAACCGCTGCGCCATGGCGGCTTAAGTGCTCGACCATTTGCTGCGGCGGCAGCGTCCCATAGCGCTCCGCAAACTCCGTCGGATTCGCCGCGAGTACGGTGACCCGCTCGGCGCGTTCGATGAGGGGAAGGGCGTCATTTACCGCTCGAGTCGATGGGCGGCTTGAGTTCCAGGCCACCAGGATATGGCGTCCGAGGCTCTCGAATGATCCCGCTGCGGGGATGAATATTACCGGGCGCCCGGTCACGAACAGCAATTGCTCGGAGAAGGTATAGCCAGTAGCCGTGTTGGTGGTCGACACATCCTGTCCAAGAATGCACAGGTCCGCAAAACGCGCATGCTGAGGCACGATGACCGATCCAATGCCGTCCAAGCAGCGCCACTCGACCTCAACGCCGAACTCGTGCTTCAGTTCGTCAAGTTCGAGTCTCAGCCGTTCCGCCGCTTCATCGATGGATTGTTGAATTTGCCGATCGACGCGATTGATTGCAGAAGACGAGCCGAGCCCGAGTTCCGCAACACTTCGCAGATGCAGTTCGGCCGGATTGAGTTCCTTGACGTAAATGGCAGTGAGTCGGCTCCCATGCCGACGCGCCAGATCGGCCGCCAGGCGTAGACGTCCGGGCGCGCGCTCTGATTGGTCGACGTGGACGAGGAGATCTTTCAAGGCCATGGCGTGTACCTCACTAACTGGATCATCAGTCGAGTTGTTGTCGCCGTCTGCGGCACCCTACAGGCGTGCGTATATGCTCTGTCTCAAGCGTCGTCCCAGACCGTTGGTAAACACTTGGCGCCTGGACGCTGAATCTAGAAGCTACATTGGAATCCACCGAGATCGTCTCTTATGCGGCGCCGCTACGGCGTGGACGGGCTCAGGACGCGGCGAAATAGCGCGATGATTGCGGGCTGGGGTCGGCGAATCGCGGGTATGGATTGATAGTCTTGCCAGCCGCCACCGAGGCTCTTGTAGAGCAATACGAACTGCTCCCCTTGGGTGACTTGTGCCTCCGCGTACTGCTCTTGTAGGTCGTAGAATTGACGCTCGGCGTCGACGACGTTCAGAAAGTCGGTCAGCCCGCGGTTGTAGCGGGCTGTCGCCAAATCTACCGCACTCTGCCCCGCCATCATCGCGGTGCCCAATTTGTCCATGCGCGCTTGCTCGGCCTGATAAGAGGCGAGAGAAGTGTCGACCTGCTCCACGGCATTCAGAATGGTCTTTCTATAATTGAGCAGACTCGCTTGGGCCTCCAAGCCCGCAATGTCAACCTCGGCATCGAGTGCGCCGAAATCAAGCAGCGGCCATATCGCCCCCGGTCCAAAGGACCAAATATGTTTGCTGACGTTCGGCTGCGTTCCCCAGCCTTGTCCTTGACTGCCGATCGAACCACTGATTGTGACATCGGGGAAAAGGCTCGCCGTCGCCACCCCTATGCGAGCCGTTGCAGCGGCAAGCTGACGCTCTGCTTCCTGAATGTCCGGTCGCCGCTTTAGCAGGTCAAGCGGCACACCCGGTGCTGTTGAGGCGGGCATCGCGGGAATGACATCCGGCGTCGAGAGCTCCTCGATCATGTGTTCCGGGTAATCGCCCACCAGAACCGCAAGCGTGTACTCGGCGGCGTTCGCTTGTGCTTCCACGGGCGGGATTTCGGCTTCGAGGGAAGCCAATTCGCGAGTGGCCAGTGCAACGTCAAGTTCGTTGGTGATGCCACGTTGATAGCGGATATTCACGATACGCAGCGATTCGCGAAGCACGTCGCTCGCTTTGTGCAAGATTCCGGCGCGGACTTGAAATCCCCTGAGGTCAACATAGGCGCGCACCACGTCGGCAACGACGGCGGTTAGAACATCAAGCCGCGCCGCTGTCGCGGCCTCGGTATCGTCGCGCGCGGCCTCAATTTCTCTCCGAAATTTGCCGAAAATGTCGAGTTCCCAAACCGCTGAGAAGCCGGCGAGCGTGTTGATGTGCTGCAGGCCCGACCCATTGTCCGCAGATCTCAGATACGGGTCGGCTCGGCCTTTGGTCAAATCACTGCCCGTGCCGCGCCCGGCCGCAGCGCTCGCGTCGACCTCGGGTAAGGCTGCCCCCACGACGACCGACTCGTAGGTGCGCGCTTGTTGCAATCGAACCAGTGCAATACCCAAGTCGAGATTCGACTTGACCGCTCGATCGACGAGGGAATTCAACTCCACATCGTTCAACGCACGCCACCAGCTTGCCAACTCAACGACCGCAGGATTTGTTTGATCGGCCGCCGCGGCGGCGTTGGAATCGACTTTCGCCGCAAAGCCCGCCGGTTCGTCCGACTTCGGCACGTGGTAGTTGGGGCCGACCGCGCAGGCGGATAAAGTCGCGAAGAGCCCGAGTGTCATGATGCGTATCGAGGTCACGGAAGAGGCCTTCAGCGCTTCGCGTCCGGGCGCGCGGTTTTGCTCGTAGCTTCTGCTCCACTGGTCGCAACGGTTTGACCGGACGCTATTTGACTGCTGATATTGAGCACCAAACGGTCTCCAGGCTCGGCACCCGAGCTGAGTTCGACCATGCTGCCGTTGTCGCGGGCAATTTCGACCGTCTTGAACTCGATCTTGTCCTTGGCATCTACTTCCGCCACTTGCGTGCCGGATGCGCGAAAGATCAGCGCCGCGGCGGGAACCTCGACGAGCCCCCGGGGTGGCAGTTGAAATGCGACGTTGACGTACATGCCGGGAACCAACGAATGCTTTGCGTTGGGCATGTCAACCTCGACGCGCATGGTGCGGGCCTGCGAGTTTATGGATTCGGCAGATCTGGCTATTTTCCCCGAGAATACTCCACCGATTGCGCCGGTCGCCCGTATCTCGGCCGGCACGCCGGCGTTCATCAGCTCTCCCGATGCGCTTTGCGGGACATCGACAAAAATTCGCAGCGGATCCGTCTGCGCCATGCGGTACAAGGGCGTCGTCGTTGATCCGCTTCCCGCGGTCACGAGGTTTCCGACATCGATTTTGCGCTCGGTTATGGTTCCATCGAACGGTGCCTTGACTTGCCTGAATTCCGTCATGGCGTTGTATTGATCGACTTTTGATTTGTCTAAGGCCACTTGCGCATGGGCGGCATATAAGCGTGCCTCGGAACTTTCGTAATCCGCCTTTTTTGACTCCCGTTCCTGCTCGGACACCACCCCTTTGGGGGCGTCACGCCAGCGCTCGTTGGTTGTTTTGCTGAACTCTGCCTCGGCTTTGCGAGCGTCTACTTGGGCCCGTGAGGCCTGAAGCTGCGCTTTCGCGGCGGCGAGCTCCGCATCGAGTTCCGGGGTCTCGATGGTTGCGAGTACCTGCCCCTTCTTGACCTGGTCGCCGATATCGACTTTCCAGTCAGCCACGTAGCCGCTAACGCGTGCATAAATGGTCGTTTCGTACCACGCCGCGGTCTCTCCGGGAAGCACGAGGGCCTGTCCGGCCGTCGCCGGCCGGGCGATCACCACATCGACCGGCGGAGGCCTCGAGTAGGCAACCTCACCCGCATTCGCAACGGCATGGGCATGAAAATAGCGCTCCCCGGTGACCACCAAAAGGCCTGCCGCCAATACCACGACAGCGATGGCCGCGCCCCGCTTCGTCCGTCGACCCGTCTCCGGCGCAAAACTCGTGGCGGCTGCGCCGTGTTCTTCGCGCGAGACCCTGTCGGGGTATTCGCCATGAGCGGGGTCCTCGCTGAGCGGTTCTCTGGCGGAATGTTCAGGATCATGCGGTTGCATTGGCTCCACCTTGAACGATCGAATGAGTGGCAGGGGCCGGTTGGCGGCGCAGCAACCGATACATCGTGGGCACGAAAATTAGCGTCGCCAAAGTTGCGAAAAGAAGTCCGCCGATTACCGCCCGGCCCAAGGGCGCGTTCTGTTCGCCGCCCTCGCCGATCCCCAACGCCATCGGAACCATACCCAAGATCATCGCGGCCGCCGTCATTAATACCGGCCTAAGTCGCGTGTACCCGGCGGTGATCGCGGCGATCAGCGGGTTGTCCCCGGCATCCATTCGCTGATTGGCGAAACTGACCACCAAGATGCTGTTGGCCGTGGTGAGTCCAATGCACATCAGCGTCCCCATCAGCGCAGGGACGCTCATCGGAGTCTGTGAAAGAAATAACATCCATAGAACCCCCGCCAAAGCAAAAGGCACAGCCATCAACACGATGAGCGGATCGATCCAACTCTGAAAATTCATGACCAAGAACAGGTACACCAGGACAATCGCCAGTGCGATGCCCGTAAACAGGCCGCTATAGCTTTCACGCATGGTTTCCACTTGGCCGCTCAGGGTGACCTTCAGCGCCTTAGACGCATCCGGACGAAGCTCCTTTAAAACAGCATCGATATCGTGGGCAGCGCCATAGAGGTCACGACCCTGTACGTCCGCATGGACGTCGAACACCGGTCGAATATTTAGTTGCGACGTGACCATCGGAACCGATTCCCGACCGAAGGAGGCGAGATTGAGCAGCAATTGACCCGACGTAGCACCGGCGCCCGAGGTCACCGGCATCTTCTGAAGATCCTGCGAGGACTCTATGCGATAGGTGGGCACTTGGACGACCAAGGGGTAGCTAACACTGTTGCGTGGATCAACCCAAAAGTTTGGCGCTGTCTGCGCGCTAGAATTGGTGGCAACGAGAACATTGTTAGCCGCCTCCTGTTGTGTGACTCCTGTCTCGGTGGCGAGCGCTCGGTCCATGTTCACCGTCAACGCTGGTGCATTCGGCACCTGAAATACGTGCGAATCGACCACCCCCGCGACGCGCGTCAAGGCGCGGGCGATTCTCGACGCCAACGCAAATGCGGCATCCTGATCGGGGCCGGAGATTCGGACATCGATCGGCGCCGGCTGCCCGAAATTGAGCACTTGATCGACAATATCGGCGGGCTGGAAAAAGAATTGCAATTCGGCAAATCGTTCGGGGAGCTCCCGGCGTAGCATTGCAACGAGTTTTGCCGTAGCGGTGTGCTTTTCGGTCAAGGAAATGAGTATCTCACCATCCATGGGCCCCACGGTCGCGGAGTCGCTCAGCGCGATGTTGATACCGCTGTAGGGCAATCCGATGTTATCGAGCATGACATCGATTTGATCATTGCCAACCAGCTTTCGGATTTGCGCCTCGACTTCAGAAAAATATTGCCGAGTCTTTTCGAGTCTGGTTCCGGGCGGCGCTCTCACGTGCAGTCGCATCTGACCTGCATCTACCTGAGGAAAGAAATCACGTCCCAAGAACGGGAAAAGCAGCGCCGATGCGACGATGAGTGCAACAAAGGCGATCACCGTCAGGCGAGCTTCCGAAAGCGCCCAAGACAATGTGTCGCGATAATGTTCTCGAAATTTCTCGAAACCCCGTTCGAAGCCTGCTTGAAAGCGCACGAGGGGATTCTTCAAGCGCGCCTTCCCTGGGTTTGCGGCGTGGGCTGGTTCCGCATCGAATTCCTGTACAGAGCGTCGCATCAAATAATTGAAGAGCACCGGCACCATGGTGAACGAGAGCGCGAGGCTCGCCAGCAACGAGCCGATCACCGATAAGGAAAGCGGTGAGAAGAGATATTTTGCGGTGCCCTGCAGCAGGAAAACTGGAACGAAGACGATGCAAATGCAGAGCGTCGATAGGAAAGTCGGAATGGCTACTTCATTCGCGCCCGTCACGATAGCCTGATGCAGCGGCTCGCGCATCGCCACGTGCCGCTCGATGTTTTCGATGACGACCGTACCATTATCGACCAAAATACCGATAGCCAAAGCAAAGCCGCCCAACGTCATGGTGTTGAGCGTCTGCCCGGTGAACTTGATGAACAGCACCGCCGTGATTATTGAAAGCGGAATGGCGGCAAGAATAATGACCGACAATCGGACATTGCCCAGAAAGAGAATGATGACCAGCGCGGTCAACGCTGCGGCCATGCCGGCGCTCAAGAGCACGCTGTGAAGTGCGGCTCTGACGAAGATCGATTGATCAAATAGTGCCTTAATCGCCACATCCTTCGGCAGCACCGCCTTGATGTCTTTGAGCGCGGCGCGCACGCCGTCGATGACGGAGAGCGTCGACACGCCACCGGTTTTTCGGATCGTCATCAATGCGCCTGGAGTACCGTTCACCGACACGGAGTTTGTCTGAACCTGAAAGCCGTCGTGCACGTGCGCGACGTCGCGCATGAACACCATGCGCCCGCCGATATCCTTGATCGGAAACGCGTTTATGGCCTCAATAACGCTCGGCGAATTGTTCATCGCCAAGGTGTAATCTTTGTCACCAATTTTGACGTCGCCGGCCGGTAAAATGACATTCTGCCGTTGAAGCGCGCTGCTCACATCGGATGCGGACAGGCCGCGGGCCGACAGGGCATCCAGATCCAAGTCCGCCATGATGACGCGTGGCTTTCCGCCGTAGGGATAAGGGACTTCGGCACCGTGCACTACGGCGAGCGCTGGGCGGATGATATTTTGCCCAAGATCGTTGAGTTTGGAATCGGGTAGCGATTTGCTCGACAAGCTCAATTGAATAATGGGCACGTCGGTGGCGCCGTACCGCAACACCAAGGGCGGCGTGATATTGGGCGGCATGTACTTGAGTACCACGAGGGCGCTGCTGGCAAGCTGCGATACCGCCCGCGTGACATCGGCACCTTCGTGCAAATAGACCTTCTCCACCCCGACTCCCTCATAGCTCACGGCCTCAATACGCGAGATATCATCGACCAGCGAGGCGAGCTGGCGCTCATGAAGAGTCAATATGCGGTTCTGAATGTCCTCCGCGCTCATGCCGTTATAGGTCCAGACCACCGCGACGACGGGAATGTCGATTTCAGGGAAAATATCGATTGGCATGCGCAGCGCCGCGCCGATTCCCAGGAGCGTGATGAGAATCAACGTGGCGACAACCGTGTAAGGGCGTTTGAGCGCCGATTCAACGACGGACATAGAAGGTCTCAGCGGACATGGACACGAGGGTAAGCGAAGCCCTCACAGCGGAGCAGGTGTCGAAAGTCACCACTGGCGCGACCTAAGTCATACTTCCTGCAGATATGCGGCCGCTGGGTGAAATCGTTCATAGGAAGGCGCCGACACCTGATGCGTCGCGTCGCAGTCGATGCGTGGCGACCGCCAATTGCATTTGATTATTGGCGTGAAGCCTGTCCATGCGGAGTCAGCTGCGCCTGGGTACCTGCCCGGACGGCTTCAAGGACCAATGCTCGATGTTCGGCAATGATCACCCGGCACCAGTCGAATATCCCGAGTCACCCCGGGGTGGGGGACCGTGCGTGGGACTTGTGCGAATGGACCAAGGATGGGGGCATAACCGCGCTTTGCGTAAGATATCGAAAGATAATGGAGCAGGCGAATTTGCATGGGAAGTGACTTTAGTCACTTTTTGGATCGTGACTTTCGGCACTCTCGAACGCCGTCATGACTTTGCGAATCGTCATCGTGCGTCTCGACGATCCCAACCTGTAAGGGAGTTCTTACGCACATTTGAGGGGAGTGGTTCAGGTGCGGCGGCCTTGGTCTATGTTGTAATTCGCGTCACTTGATTGCGAACGCTTGGGTAATCAAGGGTCGCGGTGTCGCCTGCACAACTTCGAGACGAGATTCAACATGCCCTTGCATCGCTTGATCGATTTAAATCAACGGCGTCAGCGGCGATCGTTTCCTTGTGCAACTCTCGCTTCCCTTCTAATCGGCCTTGCGATGCTAAGCGCCTGCCAAACGCAAGCACAAAGGGTCGCGGATCGCGAGGACAATTTGGCTGCCGCAGGGTTCATCATCCGTCCGGCCAATACCCCAGAACGAACAGCGATGTTGGCCAAGCTTCCCGCCAATCGCTTCGTCCAACGCGTGAAGGGCGACGACGTTCATTTCGTATACGCCGACCCGCTTGTGTGTGGCTGTCTTTATATCGGATCGCAGCAAGCCTATAGCCGCTACAAACGGCATGAGCAGCAGCAACACCTCGCCGACGAGCAGCAGATGACCGCGGAGACGTATTCCGATGCCGCTTGGAATTGGGCCGCTTGGGGACCTTGGGGTCCCGGATATGGCTTCGGCTACGGTTATGGTTGGTAGAGCTGTGTCGCTTCCGATCGTCCCGTGGTGCGAAGTCAGTCGGTGTTGCGCAGCAGCTCGTTGATGGAGGTCTTCGCGCGGGTCTGCTCATCGACGCGCTTGACGATCACCGCGCAGGCGAGCGAGTACCTGCCGTTCGCGGCGGGCAAGCTGCCCGGCACGACGACGGCGCCCGCCGGCACGCGTCCATAGAGGATCTCGTCGCGCTCGCGGTCGTAGATCTTCGTGCTTTGTCCGATGAACACGCCCATCGAGATGACCGCGCCGGTCTCGACGATCACGCCCTCGACGATCTCCGAGCGCGCGCCGATGAAGCAGTTGTCCTCGATGATCGTCGGATTGGCTTGCAGGGGCTCGAGCACGCCGCCGATCCCCACGCCGCCCGACAGATGCACATTTCTGCCGATCTGTGCGCACGAGCCGACCGTCGCCCAGGTGTCGACCATGGTGCCGGAGTCGACGTACGCGCCGATGTTCACGTAGCTCGGCATCAGCACCGCGTTCGGGGCGACGAAGGCGCCGCGGCGCACGCTCGCCGGCGGCACCACGCGCACGCCCGCGGCCGCGAACTGCGCCTCGTTCCAGGCCGAATACTTGAGCGGCACCTTGTCGTAGAACTTCAGCGGCCCGGCGCTCGCCGGCGAGTTCTCGGTGATGCGAAACGACAGGAGCACGGCTTTCTTGAGCCATTGATTGACGTGCCAGGCGCCCTCGCGCTTCTCCGCGACGCGCAGCCGGCCGGCATCGAGCCCGTCGATCACGCGCTCCACGGCGTCCCGCAGCTCCCGCGAGGCTTTCTGCGGCGATAATTCCGCCCGCGATTCCCAGGCGCTCTCGATGAGCGCGCACAGCCGGCTCGATTCGCTCATGAGCGCCCCGATTCGCGCCGGTCGAGGGCCCTCACCAGCGCCTCCTGCACCCGCGCGCAGGCCTCCTGATCGAGCACGCGCCCGTCCATGTCCGTGATGTAGAAGACATCCTCCGCGCGCTCGCCCACCGTCATGATCTTGGCTCCATTGATGTCGACACCCTCGGTCTTGAACACCTTGCCCACCTCGGAGAGCAATCCGGGCCGGTCGGCCGCGATGAGCTCGAGGATGGTGCGGTTGTTGCGGGTGTCGAGGCTGAAGTTCACATGGGTCGGCGTCGAGAACATGCGCACTTGCCGCGGCGCGCGCCGCGTCACCGTGAGCGGCGCATCCTGGCCCTGCTGCAGGGCGCGTGAGAGTCCTCGCTCGATCTCGCGGATGCGGGCGGAGTCGGCGATCACGGCGCCGTTGTCCTCGAGGACCACGTAGGTCTCCAGGCTGAAGCCGTTGGCGCTCGTGATGAGGCGCGCATCCATGACGTTGAGTCCCATCTGGTCGAGCACCGCCGTGGTGCGTGCAAAACTGTGCGCGATCCGCCGGGTGTAGGTGAGCACCGCGGTGCCGCCTCGCTCGGTGAGTTGCCGGACCGCGACCAGCGGGGTGTCGTCGTCATCCCGCCGGTCGGCGAGGAGCGCGGTCTGCCAGGCGATCTCCTCCGGCGAGTACCGCAGGAAATACGCCTCCGTCCATTGCGACCAGACCTGCGAGATGCGCTCGGGCTCGAGCGCAGGGATCTTTGCGCGGGCGCTCGCCTGGGTCTCGCGGATCAACTCGTCTTGATCCACCGGGGTCTCGAGGCCGCGGCGCAGGGCGCGCTTGGTGCGCTCGAAGAATTCCTCGAACAACCGGGCCTTCCAGGCATTCCAAAGCTTCGGGTTGGTGCCGCGCACGTCGGCGACGGTGAGCACGTACAGATAATCGAGGTGCGCCTGATCGCCGACCAGGCGGGCGAAGTCGTGGATGATGTCCGGATCGCTGATGTCCTTCTTCTGGGACGTGATCGACAGGATCAGGTGGTTGCGCACCAGCCACGCCACCAGCCGGGCCTCGTAGCGCCCGAGACCCTGCTCCAGGCAGAACGCCTCGGCGTCGACCGCGCCGAGCTCCGAGTGATCCCCGCCGCGTCCTTTCGCGATGTCGTGAAACAGCGCGGCCAGGTAGGCGAGCTCGGGACGCGGCAGCGACTGCATGATCTGGCTCAGCAGCGGGAATTCGTGGTTGTATTTCGGTATCGCGAAGCGCCGCAGATTGCTCACCACGAACAGCGTGTGGGCATCGACGGTGTAGGCGTGGAACAGGTCGTACTGCATGCGTCCGACCACGCGACCGAACGAGGGAATGTACCGGCCGAGAACGCCGTACACATTCATCCGCCGCAGCTCGTGGGTGACCCCGACCGGCGCGCACAGGATCTCCATGAAGAGCCGGTGATGGCGCGGGTTCTGCCGAAACTCCTCATCGATGAGGGTTATATGCGAGCCGATGAGGCGGATGGTCTCGGCGCGCACGCCGCGCAGTTCCGGGTGCTGCTGCAGGAGCACGAACAACTCGAGGAGCGCCGACGGATAGCGGGCGAATACCTCGGGATGGGTCACCTCCAGATAATCGTTGCGGATCTGGAAGCGGGCGTTGATGGGCACCGGCGGGCGGCTCTGGGTGAGTATGGCCTCGCGAAACAGCTGCAGCAGCATCTCGTTGAGCAGGCTCACGTCGAGCACCGTGCGATAGTACTTCTGCATGAGCTGCTCGACGGCGAGCGTGAAGCTCGCATCCTCGTAGCCGAAGAGCTTCGCGAGCTTGATCTGGTAGTCGAACAGCAGCCGATCCTCGCGCCGGCCGGTGAGCATGTGCAGTCCGAACCTTATTTTCCACAGGAAGGACTGGCCCGCCTTCAGCTTGCGCAGCTCCTCGCGGGTGAGAAAGCCGTGCGCCACCAGCTCATCGAGCGTGTCGGTGCCGAAATGGCGCTTCGCGACCCAGCCGATGGTCTGGAGGTCGCGCAGGCCGCCGGGGCTCGACTTCACGTTCGGCTCGAGGTTGTAGGCGGTATCGAAATAACGGTGATGGCGCTCGGCCTGTTCCTTGACCTTCGCCTCGAAAAAATCCTGCGAGGACCAGAGCCGGTCGGGCGCGAGCGCACGCCGCATGCCCGCGAACAGCGACTCGGGTCCCGCGATCAGCCGCGCCTCGAAGAGCGTCGTCGCGACCGAGATGTCGGCGAGGCTCTCGCGCTGGCAATCGTCGATCGAGCGCACGCTGTGCCCGACCTCCAGGCCGATGTCCCACAGGAAGGTGAGGAATTTCTCGATGTCCGATTGCCAGTCGGCGGAGTCGCTCTTCGGCAGCAGCACCATGATGTCGATGTCGGAGCTCGGGTGCAGCTCGCCCCGGCCGTAACCGCCGACCGCCACCAGCGCGAGGTCCTCGGCATAGCGGCCCGCATGCCGGCTCCAGGCGGCGCGCAGAGCCACATCCACGAGGCGCGCACGGTCGCGCACCAAGTCCTCCACCGCCTCGCCCGCCGCGAAGCGCTCGCGCAGCAGGTCCGTGCCGCCGTCGAGGACGTGGCGAAACACGACCGGGGAGAACTGGCCCTCGCGCAGCGCCTCCGGCACGGCCGATAAATAGGCCCACTCTGCGGTGTGATCGAGGAGCTTGACTCCGGCGCTCAAGAAGCGACTGCGGCGTTGGACTGCGCCGCCTGGGCGCCGAGGGTGAGCACCTCGTAGCCCGATTCGGTGACGAGGACGGTGTGCTCCCACTGCGCCGACAAGGATTGGTCCTTGGTGACGACCGTCCAGCCATCGTTCAGGAGGCGCACGTCGCGGCGCCCCGCATTGATCATGGGTTCGATGGTAAAGGTCATGCCCGTCACCAGCTCGAGTCCCGTCCCCGGTTTGCCGTAGTGCAGCACCTGCGGGTCCTCATGATACACGCGGCCGATGCCGTGACCGCAGTATTCCCGCACCACGGAAAACCCATTGGTTTCCGCAAAGGTCTGAATCGCATGGCCGATGTCCCCGAGCCGTGTTCCCGGCCGGACCACCTCGATGCCGTGCCACATGGCATCGTAGCAGGCACGCGTGAGGCGCCGGGCCAGCACGCTCGGGGCGCCGACGAAGTACATGCGGCTGGTATCCCCGTGAAAGCCGTCGCGGATCACGGTCACGTCGATATTGATGATGTCCCCGGTCTTCAGTCGCTTGTCGCCCGGGATGCCGTGGCAGACCACGTGATTGACCGAGGTGCAAATGGTCTTCGGAAAGCCGCGATAGTTCAGATTCGCGGGGATGGACTTGAGCTCCTCCACGATGTAGTCGTAGCAGCGCTTGTCGAGCTCCTCCGTGGTCACCCCCGGCTGGACATAGGGCTCGATCATGTCGAGCACGCTCGCCGCCAGGCGCCCGGCTGCGCGCATCTTGTCCTGTTCTTCCGGCGTCTTGACGGTGACGTTCATGGGGGGCTCATAGGGGGTCGAGACTTGGTTTTTCCGTAGTGGTCATGGTATAAAGCGCGGCTATTTTTAACAACCCCGCACGCGTGTCGTCACGGTCGGCCGGGTGCCCGAACAACCCCCGAAATCTGCAGGCTCCGGCCCGCAGTTTCAAGGGTCTCGGGTTGCCGATCGGGATACGCGGAGGCTCAACCCAACCAAGGAGCTAAATCATGGCCAGCGTGTCGATGCGACAGATGCTGGAAGCGGGTGTCCATTTCGGACACCAGACCCGCTTCTGGAACCCGAAAATGGCACCGTTCATTTTCGGCGAGCGAAACAAGATCCACATCATCAATCTCGAGAAGACTCAGCCGCTCTATTCCCAGGCGGCGTCCTTCATCAAGAGCGTGGCCGCGGACGGCGGCAAGATTCTCTTCGTCGGCACCAAGCGCTCGGCGCGCGATGCCATTCAGAAGGAAGCCACGCGCTGCAGCATGCCCTATGTCAACCAGCGCTGGCTGGGCGGCATGCTGACCAATTTCAAGACCATCCGGCAGTCCATCAAGCGGCTGAACGAGCTCGATGAGATGGCGCAAAACGGAACGCTCGACCGGCGCGGCAAGAAAGAGGCGCAGATGCTGCGGCGGGAAATGGAGAAGCTCCTGCGAAGCCTCGGCGGCATTCGCGACATGACCGCGCTTCCCGATGCGCTGTTCGTGATCGACGTCGGGCACGAGGAGATCGCCATCCACGAGGCGAAGAAGCTCGGCATTCCCGTGGTGGCGGTGGTCGATACCAATTGCTCCCCGGACGGGATCGACTACGTGATCCCTGGAAACGACGACGCGATGCGGGCCATCCTGCTCTACGCCGGCGGCATTGCCGACTCGGTGCTCGAGGGCAAGGACTCGCTTCCGCAAGTGCCGGCGGGCGAGGATGAGTTCGTCGAGCTCGACGAGGAGGGCAATCCGAGGAAGCGCACGGCGGCCCGCCGTCCGGCTCCCGCGGCGCGCACCAAGAAGCCGCCGCCCCGGCGCAAGGTGCCGGTCACGGTCATTCCGGGTGTCGCCGCAGCGGCAGCGCAGCTCGATGAGGTGGAGACGGAGGGCGACGAAGTCGACGCTCCCGACACCCCGCCCGTCGAGCAGCGGCCGGCGAGCGCCCCGCGCCGTCGTCCGGCGGGACGGCGCACGCCGGTGCGCGGCCCTTGATTCAATTCCCTCGGGGCTCGGTGAGAGTCCCCGAGGGTCATCCGACTAACGTGAGGGAGCGGCCGCGCGAGGCCGCTTGCAAAGCACCATGAACATTACGGCAGAGACGGTCAAGCAACTGCGCGAGCGCACGGGCGCCGGCATGATGGAATGCAAGAAGGCGCTGGTCGAGACCAAGGGCGATCTGGATGCGGCGGCCGAGCTCATGCGCAAGAGCGGGTTGGCCAAGGCGGACAAGAAGGCAGCACGCGTCGCCGCGGAGGGCACCATCGCGGTCGAGCGGTCCGGCGCGAGCGCCGCCATGATCGAGATCAACTGCGAGACGGATTTCGTCGCGCGGAGCGAGGAGTTTCAGGCGTTCGCGCGCGACGTGGCGCGTGCCGCGCTCGAGCATCCGACGCCGAGCGTGGAGTCTCTCGGCCGGCTCGAAGTGGGCGGCACGAGCATCGAGGAGCGGCGCCGCGCGCTCATCGCGAAGATCGGCGAGAACATCGCCATTCGGCGCTTCGTGCGGGTGAGCTCGCCGGGTGCGCTCGGCGATTATCTGCACGGCACGCGCATCGGTACGTTGGTGGCGATCGAGGGCGGCGATGAGGCCCTGGCGCGCGATCTCGCCATGCACGTGGCGGCGATCAATCCCGCCTATCTGGATTCGAGCGCGGTCCCGGCGGATGTGCTCGGGAAGGAGCGCGAGATCCTCACCGAGCAGACCAAGGGCGAGAAGAAGCCGCCGGAGATCATCGCCAAGATGGTCGAGGGACGCCTGCGCAAGTACCTTGCGGAGATCACGCTGCTCGGTCAGCCCTTCGTGAAGGATCCGGATATGACCGTCGAGAAACTGCTGAAGAAATCAGGAGCGCGGGTGGTCGAGTTCGTTCGATATGAGGTCGGCGCCGGCATCGAGAAGAAGCAGGACGACTTCGTCGGGGAGGTGATGGCGCAAGTGAAGTCTCGGGAGGCCGGTCCCGGGTCGAGTCGGCACTAGCCTCATCGCGCTTCAATCAAAGACCCCGCCTCGGCGGGGTCTTTTATAGTAGGGTACGAGATCATGACGGACGCAATGCCCACCGCACGCTACCGAAGAATCTTGGTCAAATTGTCCGGCGAGGCCCTCCTCGGCAGCGAGGATTACGGCATCGATCCCAACATGCTCAAGCGCATTGCCGGCGAGATCAATGACATCACCCAGATGGGGGTGCAGGTCGCGGTGGTGCTCGGCGGGGGCAACATCTTCAGAGGCGCCGGTCTTGCGCGCGCCGGCATGGATCGGGTCACGGCCGATCACATGGGAATGCTCGCGACGGTCATGAACGCGCTCGCCCTGCAGGACGCGCTCGAGGCTCACGGCACCTACGCGCGCGTGATGTCGGCGCTGCGCATCAACGAGGTCTGCGAGGATTACATCCGGCGTCGCGCCATCCGGCATCTCGAGAAAGGCCGGGTGGTCATCTTCGGCGCCGGTACCGGCAATCCTTTCTTCACGACCGACACGGCCGCGAGCCTTCGCGCCATCGAGATCAATGCCGAAATCCTCCTGAAGGCCACCAAGGTCAACGGCATCTACGATGCGGACCCGAAGACGCACCCCGATGCGCGGCGCTACGCGCATTTGACCTACGACAAGGTGCTCAGCGATCGTCTGAACGTCATGGATGCCACGGCGATCGTCATGTGCCGCGAGAACAACTTGCCGTTGCAGGTGTTCAACCTGTTCCATGCGGGCGATCTGGTGCGTATCGTGCGGGGCGAGAATGTGGGGACGGTGGTCTCCGCCGAGCCGCTACCGGCCGATCCGCAAGAGGGGAAGCTATGATCGAGGACATCAAGAAGGACGCGACGCAGCGCATGCAGAAGTGCGTGACTGCATTCCGGGACCAGTTGAAGAAGTTGCGCACCGGGCGCGCCCATACGAGCTTCATCGAGCACATCAAGGTCGACTATTACGGTTCCGAGATGCCGCTCAATCAAGTCGCCAACATCGCCACCGAGGACGCACGCACGCTCACCGTGACGCCCTGGGAGAAAGCCATGGTGCCGATCATCGAAAAGGCGATCTACAAGTCCGATCTGGGGCTCACGCCCAACAGCGCCGGCACGCTGATCCGCATTGCCATGCCCGCGCTCACGGAGGAGCGGCGGCGCGACATCACCAAGGTCGTGCGCTCGGAAGCCGAGGGCGCGCGGGTATCCGTGCGCAACGTCCGGCGCGAGGTGATGAACGAGCTGAAGGAGATGCTGAAGGAGAAACTCATCGCCCAGGACGAGGATCGCCGCGCCCAGGAAGAGATCCAGAAGCTCACCGACAAGCACGTGGCCGAGATCGATCATGCGATGGCCGACAAAGAGAAGGAGTTGATGCAGGTCTAGCGACCCGCATGAGCTTCGACTGACGATGGCCGACACGCCGCAACATGTCGCAATCATCATGGACGGCAACGGCCGCTGGGCCCGATCGCGCGGCATGCCGCGCCCGGCCGGACACCGGGCCAGCGTCAAGGTCGTGCGCCGCGTGGTCGAGGATTGCATCCGGCGCAACATCCGCTATCTCACCCTGTTCGCCTTTTCGAGCGAAAACTGGCGCCGGCCGGCGGACGAGGTCGGATTCCTGATGAAGCTGATGCTCGAGGCGCTCTCGCGCGAGGTGGCGGACCTGCACCGCAATCGCGTGCGCTTGCGGTTCATCGGCGATCGCGGCGCGCTCGGCACCGAGATCGCGCGCACCATGGAGGCGGCGGAAGCCCTCACCTGCGCGAATACGGGGCTGGTGCTGTGTGTCGCGTTCGCGTACGGCGGCCGTTGGGACATCACGCAAGCCTGCCGCTCGCTCGCGAGCGAGGTGGCCGCCGGCACCTTGAAAGCCGAGGAGATCGGCGAGAATCAGGTCGCGGCGCGCCTTGCGGTCGCCGGCATCCCCGATCCGGACCTGCTCATCCGGACCGGTGGTGAGCAGCGCATCAGCAACTTCCTGTTGTGGAATCTCGCCTATGCCGAGATCTATTTCACCGACGTCCTGTTTCCGGACTTCGCGGCCAGCCATCTGGACGATGCACTGGCGTTCTACGCGCAGCGTGAGCGGCGCTTCGGCAAGACCTCGGCGCAGCTCGGCGTGAAGGCCGATGCTTAAGCTGCGCATCGCGACCGCGGCCGTGCTCGGATGCGTGGTGCTCGCGGGACTCTTCCTGCTCAAGTCCGACTGGACCGTATTCGCGTTCGGTGCGGTCCTCACGGCCGGAGCGTGGGAGTGGGCGGGGTTCGGCGGGCTGCGATCGAAGCCGGCGCGCGCGGGCTATGCGGCCGCCATCGCCGTGCTCCTGACACTCGCCTGGCGCTGGACCGACTCGCCTCCCCATCTTCTGGCCCTCCTCGCCGTGGCCTGTACCTGGTGGGTGATCGCCTTTCTCTGGCTGGCGCTCGCCCCGATGAGCCACCAGCCGCGGCTTGCGCTGCTGTGCGGCGTACCGGTGCTGGTGCCCGCGTTCGTGGCGCTGGCGCGCCTCGATGCCGCCCACCGGGGATCGGTGCGCGGACCGGAAATCGTGCTCTGGCTCGTATTCCTGGTCATCGCCGCGGACATCGGCGCTTTCTTCGTGGGCCGAACGCTCGGCCGGCGCAAGCTCGCGCCGCAGGTGAGTCCCGGCAAGACCTGGGAGGGAGCGGCCGGCGGGCTGATCGCCGTCGCCTTGGTCGCCTGGGGCGGTGCCGCGTACTTCGGCTTGCGGGTCGGGGAGTGCGTCGGATTCGGCTGCGCCGTGGGGATTTTCTCGGTGATCGGCGATCTGACGGAGAGCATGTTCAAGCGCTCCGCGGGCCTCAAGGACTCGGGCGCGCTGTTGCCGGGACACGGGGGCATTCTCGACCGCATCGACAGCGTGACCGCGGCCGCGCCGCTCTACGCGCTCGGCTTGTTCGGCTCCGGAGTCATACCGCTGTGAGCATGCCGCGCGGCATCGCCATTCTGGGATCGACCGGCAGTATCGGGCGCAGCACCCTCGCCGTAGTCGCCTTGCACCCCGAGCGCTTTCGGGCCGCCGTCCTGTGCGCGCACGGCAGCTGGCAGACCGTGACCGAGCAGGCCGCCGAGTTCAAGCCCGATGCGGTGGTGCTGGCCGACCCCGCCGCGGCGGCCAAGGCGCGCGCGGCGCTCCAGGCGCTCGGATTGAACATCCGCGTGCAGAGCGGGCCCGAGGCGCTCGCCGCGGAGATCACCGGCGACAACGTGCACATGGTCATGGCCGCCATCGTCGGCGCGGCCGGCTTGATGCCCACCCTGGCGGCCGTACGCGCCGGCAAGCGTGTGCTGCTCGCGAACAAGGAGGCGCTGGTCATGACGGGGCGGCTTCTCATGGAAGAGGCGCGGCGCGCGAAGACCGAGATCATTCCGATCGACAGCGAGCACAATGCGCTCTTTCAATGCATGCCGGCCGGCTATCTCCCCGGCGAGACGGCGCGCGGGGTGGTGCGGGTCATCTTGACGGCCTCGGGCGGACCGTTCCGCGTGACGGACCTCGCGCACCTCGATCACGTCACGCCCGACGAGGCCTGCAATCACCCGCGCTGGAAGATGGGCCGCAAGATCTCGGTCGATTCTGCGACGCTCATGAACAAGGGTCTCGAGGTGATCGAGGCGACGCTGCTGTTCAACCTGCCCGAATCGCAGGTGAATGTGGTGGTGCATCCGCAAAGTCTCGTGCATTCGCTGGTCGAGTATGCCGACGGATCGCTCCTGGCACAGCTCGGTGCGCCGGACATGCGCACCCCGATCGCCCACGCGCTCGCGTGGCCGGAGCGGGTGAGTTCCGGTGTACAATCGCTCGATTTGAGCGTGGTTGGTCAATTGGATTTCGAGCCGCCGGATCACGTGCGCTTTCCGAGTCTCGGGCTTGCCAGATCCGCGGCACGGGCGGGGGGAACCGCGCCCGCCGTCCTCAACGCTGCGAACGAGGTGGCGGTTCAGGCGTTTCTCGAGAAGCGCTTGAACTTTACGGGGATTTGCACGGTCATTGACAAGGTATTGCAGCGCCTCGAGACAGGTCCGGTTCGTGCGCTGGGCGATGTGCTGGATGCCGACGCCGCAGCCCGACGCCTGGCAAGCGCCCTGATACAGCCTGCGCATGGAGCTATACGATGAAGATTGTGATTTTCATCGCCGCCTTCCTGGTTGCGATCGGGATATTGGTCGCGGTCCACGAATTCGGACATTACTGGGTCGCGAAGAAACTGGGCTTCAAGGTATTGCGATTCAGCATCGGCTTCGGCAAGCCGCTGTTGAAGCGCATCGGGCGCGATCGCGACCATACGGAATACTGCCTCGCCGCGATCCCTCTGGGCGGCTACGTCAAGCTGCTCGATGAGCGCGAAGGCGACGTCGATCCGGCCGAGCTGCATCGCTCCTTCACGCGCCGGCCGATCGCCCACCGCGTGGCGGTCCTGCTCGCCGGGCCTGCCATGAATCTGCTGTTCGCCTCGCTCCTGTACGCGATTCTCGCCATGGCCGGCTCCGAGGTGGTCAAGCCGATCGTCGGTCAGGTGCGGCTCGACAGTCCGGCGGCGGTGGCCGGTCTGCGCAGCGGCGATGAAATCGTCCGCGTCGGCGATTACAAGGTCGCCGATACCGAGGAGCTGCAGATCGGCCTGTTGCGCGAGGTATCGTCGAACGCGGCCATTCCGCTGATGGTCCGGCGCGAGGGCGCCCTGTTGCCGCTGACCCTGCGCGTGACGACCGATACGCGCGAGCTCACGGAGCCCGGTCGATTGCTCCCCGGTTTGGGCCTCGACCTTTCCACCTGGCGCGCCGATACCGTGGTGCAGTCGGCGCCCGCGGGCAGCGCCGGGGAGCGGGCGGGGCTGCGCGCGGGCGACAAGCTCGTGGCCGTCGACGGCCAGGCCCTTTCGAACGGTTCGCAATTCATCGCCGCGGTGAGCGGCGCGCCGGGCAAAACCCTCGCGATCGGCGTCGAGCGCGGCGGGCAGCGGCTCACATTCCTGACCCCGGTTCCCGAGGTGATGGATCAGGGCCATGCCATCGGCCGGTTGGGCATCACCCTCGCGGAGGGACCGCGCAGCTGGCCGGCGGGGTATGTCGAAATGCAGCGCTCCGCTCCCCTCGAGGCGATCGGCGTGGGATTCAAGAAGACCTGGGAGATGTCCTCCCTCACCGTGCAGATGCTCTGGCGCATCGTCACGGGCGAGGTTTCGGCGAAGAACATCTCCGGTCCGATCAGCATTGCAGAGTTCGCGGGCATCAGCGCCTACTTGGGCCTGACGGCGTTCCTCGCGTTCCTGGCGATCATCAGCGTGAGCCTGGGAGTGCTCAATTTGGTGCCGGTACCGCTACTGGATGGCGGGCAAGTGGTTTACCAGCTGGTGGAGGCCGTCAAGGGGAGTCCGCTCTCCGAGCGGGCACAGCATTTCGGCCAGCAGGTCGGAATCGCCTTGCTGGTCGTGCTGATGAGCCTTGCGTTCTATAACGACATTTCCAGACATTTGAATTAACGGGACATCATGACCTACGTCGAGTTTGCGCCGCGCAAGCGGTGCGCCGCTGCCCATAGAGATTGCATGCGGTCGTCGCGTGCGGATTAAAATCCGGCTGATTTGTCTGGTGGCGCTCGCCATCCAGCCCTTGGGAGTTGCCGTGCGCTCGCAGCCGGTGCCGCAGACTCCGTCGCCCGTGCCGCCCGCCACCGGCCAAGGGCCCGCGGCACCGTCTGTGCCGGGCGCGGATTCGGGTTTCGTGGTCGGCGACATACGCGTCGAGGGCTTGCAGCGCATCTCCGAGGGCACGGTATTCAATTATCTGCCCGTGAATATCGGCGATCACCTCGATCAGCAGCGCATCGGCGAGGCGATGCGCGCGTTGTATGCGACCGGCTTCTTTCGCGATGTGGAGCTGCGGCGCGACGGCAACACCCTCCTGGTCGTGGTGGTCGAGCGTCCTTCGATCGCGAAGTTCGAGGTCAAGGGCAACAAGGACATCAAGACCGAGGATCTCACCAAGAGCTTGCGCAACGTGGGTCTCGCGCAGGGTAAAACCTTCGATCGCTCGGTGCTCGACGAGGTGAAGCAGTACCTCACCGACCAGTATTTCAGCCGCGGCAAATATGCCGTGCGCGTCGACACCAAGGTCACCGATTTGCCGGGCAACAAGGTCGACGTGCTGGTCGACATCAAGGAAGGCAAGCGCGCGAAGATCGAGATGATCAACCTGGTGGGCAACACCAAATTCAAGGACAAGGAAATTCTCGACACCTTCGAGCTGCACACGCCCAACTTCCTGTCCTGGTACAAGCAGGACGACCGCTATTCGCGCGAATCCCTGACGGGAGACTTGGAGAAGCTGCGTTCCTTTTACATGGACCGGGGCTACGCCAATTTTACGATCGACTCGACGCAGGTCACGATCGCCCCCGACAAAGACAACATGTACATCACCGTCAACGTGACTCCCGGAGACGTGTACAAGGTGTCCGAGATCAAGCTCGCGGGCACGATGGTGGTTCCCGAGGCGCAGCTGCGCAAGCTGCTCCTGATCCATCCCGGCGATACCTTCTCCCGCAAGCTCGTCACGAGCTCGCAGGAGCTCATGAGCTACCGCCTCGGAGCGGACGGCTACGCCTTCTCGAAGATCGATCCGGTGCCGACCCCGGACAACGACAAGAAGACCGTGTCGCTCACGTTCTTCATCGAGCCCGGCAATCGCGTGTATGTGCGGCATATCAATTTCAACAACACCACGGCGATCAACGACGAGACCCTGCGGCGCGAGATGCGCCAGCTCGAGGGCGGATGGCTCTCCAATTCGGCCATCGAGCGCTCCAAGGAGCGCCTGCAGCGCCTGCCCTACGTGGAGAAGGTCGAGTTCGAGACCAAGCCCGTGGCCGGCAGCGCCGATCTGGTGGATGTCGACTACAACATCAAGGAGGGCTTGCCGGGCCAGTTCGGCGGCGGCATCGGCTACTCGGAGGCCCAGAAATTCAGCCTGAACGGCAATTTCGTCCACAGCAACTTCATGGGCACCGGGGACCGGGTCGCCCTGGAAGTGAACGCGGGCAAGTACAGCAAGACCTACACCCTTGCGCAGACCAATCCGTACACGACCATCGACGGGGTCGCGCGCACGATTTCATTGACTTATCGGGACATCACGCAATTCGTCGCGGCGGCATCGAAGTTCTCCACCAAGCAGTTGACGACCGCGATGAGCTTCTCGTATCCGATCACCGAGTATCAGTACCTGCAGACCGGCATCTCCGCCAACAAGAACGAGCTGGTCGTCTCGCAGGGGTACAGCTCGCAGCAGGCGATCGACTGGGTGCAGCACAACGGCAACACCTTCACGCGCTACCTGGACGACACGAACGGCGACAACATCATCAATTCCCTCGACAGTCCCTATACCGTCTACGGGAGCAACTTCTATACCTACGAGCTGAGCGGCGGCTGGAATTTCGATACCCGGAACCGCGCCATCTTCGCCGACCGCGGCACGCATATTGCGGCTTCCGCCCGCTACGCGCTGCCGCTGAGCGAGGTCAAGTATTACGCGACGAACTTCCAGTTCCTGCAGTACATACCCTTGTACAAGAAGTGGTTGATCTCCTATAACGCGAGCTTCGATTACGCCAACTCGCTCGGAAAAACCACGTTCCTGCCGCCGTATTTGAATTATTTCGCCGGTGGTCCGGACAGCGTCCGGGGTTTCCGCGAGAGCACCCTCGGGCCCCGCGACAACATCGGCATCGGCAATCCGTTCGGCGGCAATATGCGGATCATCAGCCGCTTCGAGCTGCTTTTCCCGGTTCCCGACAAGTGGAAGAGCGCGGCCCGGATCAGCTGGTTCTACGACATGGGGAACGTCTTCTATACGGGTAACAAGGTCCAGTTCCTGGGCGAGGACGACATTACTCCCGTCAATTATCACTTCGCTTATGATAATCTTAAGAGATCGACCGGGATCGCGGTACAGTGGCTCGCCCCCCTGGGCCTGTTCCGCTTCTCGTACGGCATCCCGCTGAATGCATTTCCCGGCAACACGGTGACATTCAACGACGAAACGGAGCGTTTCCAGTTCTCTATCGGTCAGGCGTTTTGACCTACCATCAATCGAGGTCCATAAAGGCAAACATGTCGACTTTCAATCGCAGCATCGCAATATTGGCGCTTGGCCTCTTCGGCCTCGTCGCCGCCGGCCAAGCCGGTGCGGAAACCAAGATCGGCTACGTGAACTTCCAGAAGCTGCTGGAAGAGGCGCCGCAGACCAAGTCGGCCATGCAAGCGCTCGAGAACGAGTTCGGGCCGCGGCGCCGCGAGCTGATGACCATGCAGACCGATCTGAAGGCCAGGGAGGACAAGCTTCAGAAGGAGGGCGCGGTGATGTCCGAAGCCGACCGCAGCAACGCCGAAAAGACGTTCCGCGATCAACAGCGCGAGTTCTCGCGCAAGGCCGGCGAGTTCCAGGACGACGCCTCCACCCGCAAGAACGAAGAGCTCGGCAAGGTGCAGCGTTTCCTGTTCGGTGAGATCCAGACGTACGCGAACGCACAAGGGTTCGACCTGGTGCTCGGCGACGGCGTGCTGTACGCGAAGCAGCCGCTCGATATCACCGCCGCGGTGCTGGCCGTGCTGCAGACCAAGCCTGCGCAGCTGCCGCCGAGCGCGCCGAAGACTCAGGCGGCCCCGGGACCGGCGAAGCCGACCGGCAGCCCCAAATAGCCCGCTGATCCTTTCGCACGGGATGTGCGCCAGTGCAAGAGGATTTCAGCCTGGGCGAGTTGGCGGTTCGTTTCGGACTGGAGCTGCGGGGCGCTCCGGACATCCGGGTGTCCCATGTGGCGACCCTGGCGAACGCCTCGCCGGGCTCGCTGTCCTTCCTCGCGGAATCGCGAAACCGGCGTGAGCTCGCGGCGACCCGTGCGGCCGCCGTCGTGCTCGCACCGGCGGATGCGCCGGCCTGCCCCGTTGCGGCGTTCGTCACGCAGAACCCGCGTCTCGCGTTCACGCAGATTGCGACGCTGCTGCATCCGGAACCCACGGTCGCGCCGGGCATTCACCCGACCGCGGTGGTCGCGCCGAGCGCCCGCGTGCCCGGCTCTGCGACGGTGGGTCCGCTCGCCGTGATCGAGGACGACGTCGAGCTCGGCGAAGGGGTGCATGTCGGGCCGGGCTGCATCGTGCAGCGCGGCGCGAGGGTGGGTGCCGGGACACGGCTCGTATCGCGAGTGAATCTGTATGCGGGCGTCGAGATCGGCGCACGCTGCCTGGTGCATGCGGGGGCCGTCATCGGGGCCGACGGCTTCGGCTTCGCGCTCGACCAGGGCACCTGGGTGAAGACGCCGCAGGTAGGGAGCGTGCGCATCGGCGATGATGTCGAGATCGGCGCGAACACGACCGTCGATCGCGGCGCGATCGGTGATACGGTGATCGGTGACGGCGCCAAGCTGGATAATCAAATTCAAGTGGGTCACAACGTGAATATCGGCGCGCATACCGCGGTCGCGGCCTGCACCGGCATATCCGGCAGCACCACCATCGGCAAGCGCTGCATGGTGGGCGGCATGGTCGGATTCGCCGGGCACCTCACCATCACCGATGATGTGGTGATCACCGGCTGCAGTCTGGTGAGCGCCTCGATCCGGGAGCCCGGAAGCTATTCGAGCGGGATGCCGACCGTGCCGACGCGTGCGTGGCGGCGGATGGTGGCGCAGATACGCCGGTTCGGCGAAAAGGAGCGATGATGGCGGAGCCATGCAGCATGGATATCGAAGCGATCATGCATCTGTTGCCACACCGGTATCCGTTCTTGCTCGTGGACCGCGTGCTCGATTGTCAGGCCGGTCAATACGTGCACGCCCTGAAGAACGTGACCTTCAACGAGCCGTTTTTCCCCGGGCACTTTCCGCACCGTCCGGTGATGCCGGGAGTCATGATCATCGAGGCGCTCGCGCAAACCTGCGGCATCCTCGCGTTCAAGACGGTCGAGGTGGTTCCGGATTCCGATACGCGCTTCTATTTCGTCGCCATCGACAATGCGCGTTTCCGCCGGCCCGTGGAGCCCGGCGATCAGCTTCTTCTGAAATGCACTTTGAAGCGCGCGTTGAAGGGAATCTGGAAGTTCGACTGCCTCGCGCAGGTGGACGGCGCCGAGGTCGCTTCGGCCGAGATCATGGTCGCTCCCGAGACCAAGGCGCCCGCGGCCAAACCGCCGTCAGCCAAGGCCCGCCTCACCGCGCAGGGCGCGAAGGGTCAGGGAGCGACGTGATGATCGATGCGCGCGCGCTCGTCGCGCCCGAAGCGAAGATCGCCGCTGATGTGAGTATCGGCCCTTTCAGCATCATCGGTGCGGACGTCGAGATTGGACCGGGAACCTGGATCGGGCCGCATGTGGTGATCGAGGGACCCACGCGAATCGGCTCGAATAACAAGGTTTTCCAGTTCGCCTCGATCGGCTCGGACCCCCAGGACAAGAAATACAAGGGCGAGGTCACTCGTCTGGAGATCGGCGATCGGAATGTCTTCCGCGAGGCGGTCACCGTGAACCGCGGCACCGTCACCGGCGCGAGCGTGACGTCGATCGGCAACGACAACCTCTTCATGGCTTACGCGCACGTGGCGCACGATTGCCGCCTCGGCAACCAGATCATTCTCGCCAATTGCGCGACGCTCGGCGGCCACGTCGACATCGGCGATTGGGCGGTGCTCGGGGGACTGTCGGCCGCCCATCAGTTCACGAAGATCGGTGCGCACGCCTTCATCGCGCACAACACCATGGTGACCCGCGATGTGCCGCCGTACGTCATGGCCGTGGGACGTCCCGCCGTCCCGCACAGCGTCAACGTCGAGGGCCTGACACGGCGCGGCTTCACCCCCGAACAGATCCGCAACATCCGTCGCGCATATCGCGTGCTGTATCGATCGGGCCTCAAGCTCGCAGAGGCGCTCGAGCAGCTCGAGCGCGCCGCCGAGTCCGAGGCCGAAATCCGTCCGTTCGTCGAATTCATCCAGTCAAGCTCCCGCAGCCTGGTCCGTTAGGCGCCATGAGTCCGCTGCGAGTGGCACTGGTCGCGGGGGAGGCGTCGGGCGATACGCTGGGTGCGGGTCTCATCGAGGCGTTGCGCCGGCGCGAGCCCGATGCGCAGTTCTTCGGCGTCGCAGGCCCGAAGATGCGCGCGGCCGGGTGCGAAATGTGGGAGCCGGCCGAGTCGCTCGCCGTCATGGGGCTCGTCGATGTGCTGCGCGAGCTGCCGCGCCTCGTGAGACTGATCTCCCGCCTGCGCAGCGCCTTCATCGCGGCCCGCCCCGACGTCTTCGTCGGCATCGATGCGCCGGATACCAATCTGCGTCTCGCACGCAAGCTCCATCGGGCCGGGATTCCGACGGTGCAGTACGTCAGTCCGCAAGTATGGGCGTGGCGGCAGGGCCGCGTGCACTCGATGCACGAATCGGTGGACCTCGTGCTGTGCCTGTTGCCCTTCGAGCGGAAGTTCTACGAGAACCGCCACGTGCCGGCCGAATTCGTGGGCCACCCGCTCGCCGACGCCATTCCGATCGTCGTGGATCGGGTCGCGGCGCGGGCCCGTCTCGATCTGCCGCCGCAGGGGGAGATCGTCGCGCTCCTGCCCGGAAGCCGGCGGGGCGAGGTCACGCGCCTCGCGGCCGACTTCGCGCGAACCGCCGCCTGGCTCGCGGCGCATCGCCCCGGCGTACGCTTCGTCGCGCCCATGGCGAACGACGGGGTGAAGGAGATTTTTTCGCGTGCGCTCAAGCGCTTGAGCCCGCAAGTTGAAGTGAGGCTCATCGACGGCCAGGCGCAGCGCGTGCTGATTGCCTCGGATGCCGCGCTCATCGCTTCCGGCACGGCGAGTCTCGAGGCCGCGCTGTGCAAGCGGCCGATGGTCGTGGTGTACCGCACCGGTGCCATCACGGCGTTCGCCTTGAAGCATCTGAAACTCGTCAAATCGAAGTTTTTTGCACAGCCGAATCTACTTGCGGATCGGCGCGTCGTCGGCGAGTATTTTCAAGATCAAGTCGATCCGCCGGCGCTCGGCGCGGAGCTCTCGATGTGGCTCGATGACGCCGAGCGACGCGCCAAGTTGGAGCAAGAGTTCGTGGGGTTACACGTCGATCTCAAGCGTAACGCGAGCGAGCGGGCGGCGCAGGCGATCATCGATCTGTTGCGCCGGCGTGCCGTGCCGGCGGTGACGGCGTGAGATCGCGGATCGCGGGTGTGGACGAGGCGGGGCGCGGACCTTTGGCCGGCCCTGTGGTCGCGGCGGCGGTCGTCCTGCGCCCGGGGCGTGGTATCGACGGGCTCGCCGATTCGAAGGTGCTGACCCCCGAGAAGCGCACCGAGCTCGCCGTGGAGATCCGCCGGCGGGCGCTCGCCTTCGGCATCGGCTGGGCCGATCCGGCGGAGATCGACGCGCTCAATATTCTGCATGCGACCTTCCTCGCCATGCGACGCGCCGTGCTCGCCATGCACGTATGCCCCCACAAGCTCATCGTCGACGGCAACCGGCTGCCGAAGCTCGAAGGCCTGGGTGCGCCGCTTACCGCCCGCGCCATCATCGGCGGCGATGCCACCGAGCCCGCGATCAGCGCCGCCTCGATCCTGGCGAAGACAGCTCGCGATCAGTACATGGATCAAATGGACGGCTTGTTCCCCCAGTATGCCTTCGCGAGCCACAAGGGCTATGCGACCCGCGAGCACCGGCGGCGGCTTTGCGAGCACGGACCGTGCCGCCTGCATCGGCGCACCTTCTCCCCGGTGCTCGCGCTCTTGGGCGGACTCGCCGACGCCGAGGAGTGGGACGCCGATCTGGAATGGGTCCCGGACGTCGACGAGGATCCGGATCTCGCGACCTACTTGGAGCGTTGATTGGGCCACTTCGTCCATCTGCGGCTGCACACCGAGTACTCCCTGATCGATGGGATCGTGCGCGTGCCGGAGTTGATGGCGGCGGTCGCGGCGGCTCGCATGCCGGCGATCGGGCTCACCGACCAATGCAACCTGTTCGCCATGGTGAAGTTCTACAAAGAGGCACTGGCGGCGGGCATCAAGCCGCTGATTGGCGTCGATGCCTGGATTCGCGAGCCGGGCGAGCGCACACCGCCCTCGCGCATCGTCTTTCTCTGCCAGACCCTCTCGGGTTACCGCCACCTCACGCAGCTCGTGACGCGCTCGTTTCTCGAAGGGCAGCTGCGCGGCGCGCCGATGCTCGAGCGCGGATGGCTCGAGCCGTCGATGCTCGAGGGGCTCATCGTCCTTTCGGGCGCCGCCGAAGGCGACATCGGCCAAGCCTTGACGCGCGGCAACTCGGAGGAGGCGGAGCGCTGCCTCGCCCGCTGGCGATCCTTGTGCGGCGACCGCTTCTATCTCGAGGTGCAGCGCACCGGCCGCGCCGGCGAGGCGGCCTACAGCGAGGCGGTGCTCGACCTGGCCTGCGAGCACGGGGTTCCCGCGGTCGCCACCAACGACGTGCGATTTCTGACGCGCGCCGAGTACGAGGCGCACGAGGCGCGGGTCTGCATTCGCGAGGGCGCACTGCTCGCCGACATGAGCCGCCCCCGGCGCTACTCCGAGGAGCAGTACCTGAAGACTCCCGAAGAGATGCGTGCGCTCTTTGCCGATGCGCCCGCACTCGTCGAGAACACCGTCGAGATCGCCAAGCGCTGCTCGCTCGAGATCAAGCTCGGTGCCTCCATGCTGCCGGCGTATCCGGTCCCCGCCGGGCGCACCACGGAGGACTTTCTGCGCGAGGAGGCGCGGCTCGGCCTCGCTCAGCGGCTCGAGGAGGCGAGTTCCCTGCGCGGGGAGTCCCGCGAGGCCGAGGGCTACGCCGCGCGGCTCGAGCTCGAGCTCGGCGTCATCTGCAGCATGGGATTCGCGGGCTATTTCTTGATCGTCGCGGACTTTATCCGCTGGGCGCGCGAGCACGGCGTGCCCGTGGGTCCGGGCCGCGGCTCCGGCGCGGGGTCTTTGGTGGCCTATGTGCTCGGCATCACCGACCTCGACCCGATCGAGCATGACCTGCTGTTCGAGCGCTTCCTGAATCCCGAGCGCGTGTCGATGCCGGACTTCGACGTCGACTTCTGCATGGACGGCCGCGATCGCGTGATCGAGTATGTGGCGAAGAAATACGGCCGTGACCGCGTATCGCAGATCATCACCTACGGAACGCTCGCGGCGAAGGCGGTCATCCGCGATGTCGGACGCGTGCTCGGCCACAACTACGGCTACGTGGACAAGATCGCGAAGCTCGTGCCGTTCGAGATCGGCATCACGCTCGACAAGGCGCTCGAGCAGGAAGAGGAGCTCAGACGCCTCTACACCGGCGATGCCGACGTTCGCGAGCTCATCGATCTGGCGCGCGCCTTGGAAGGCCTCGCGCGCAACGCCGGCACCCACGCCGGCGGCGTCGTGATCGCACCGTCCGTGCTCACGGATTTCACGCCGCTCTATTGCGAAGAGGGCGGCAGCGCCCCGGTCACCCAATTCGACAAGGACGATGTCGAAGCCGCCGGCCTGGTGAAGTTCGACTTTCTGGGTCTGCGCACGCTGACCGTGATCGACTGGGCCGTGCGCGACATCAATGTCTTGCGCGCGCAGGCCGGCGAGCCGCCGCTCGACATGCGGGCGCTCCCCATGGAGGATGCCGCAACCTATCGGCTCTTGAAGAGCTGCAAGACCACCGCGGTATTCCAGCTCGAATCGCGCGGCATGAAGGATCTGATCCGGCGGCTGCAGCCCGATCGGTTCGGCGACATCGTCGCCCTCGTCGCGCTGTTCCGGCCCGGCCCGCTGCAGTCGGGCATGGTGGAGGATTTCATCGCGCGCAAGCACGATACCAGCGGCGCGACCATCGATTATCTGCATCCGGATTTGAAGCCCGTGCTCGAGGCGACGTATGGCGTGATCCTGTATCAGGAACAGGTCATGCAGATCGCGCAGATCCTCGCCGGCTACACGCTCGGCGGCGCGGATCTTCTGCGCCGCGCCATGGGCAAGAAAAAGCCCGAGGAGATGGCAAAGCAGCGCTCGGTGTTCCTCAGCGGTGCGGTGGCGCGCGGCGTGCGCGAGTCGCAGGCGACGCTCATTTTCGATCTCATGGAGAAGTTTGCGGGCTACGGCTTCAACAAGTCGCATTCCGCCGCCTACGCCGTGCTCTCGTATCAGACCGGCTGGCTGAAGGCTCACTACCCGGCGGCGTTCATGGCGGCGGTCTTGTCCGCGGACATGGACAAGACCGACAAGATCGTGACGCTCATCGATGAGTGCGCGAGCATGACGCTCACCGTGCATCCACCGGACGTGAACGAGTCCGTGTACGCCTTCAAGGTCGCGGGACCTGCCAGCATCCGTTACGGGCTCGGCGCCATCAAGGGTGTGGGCGCCTCGGCGGTGCAGGCCATCGTCGAGGAGCGCGACGCCCGAGGCCCCTTTCAAAGTCTGCCCGAGCTGTGCCGGCGGATCGACCTGCAGCGGGTCAATCGGCGCGTGCTCGAGGCGCTCATCAAGTCGGGCACGCTCGACCGGATCGGTCCGAATCGCGCCACGCTCAGCGCCGAGCTCGAGCGGGCGATGCACTTGGGAGAGCAAAATTTCCGCGCCGTGAGCGTCGGTCAGGTGGACCTCTTCGGGCTCGCGGCCGCGGAGCATGGCACGGTCGCCGATTGGACCGAGGCGCAGCGCCTCGCGGGCGAACGGGAAACCCTCGGGTTGTACCTGAGCGGCCACCCGATCACGCCCTACGAGCCCGACCTGAAGTTTCTGGTCAGTGCCCGGCTGGTCGACGTCGGCGGCCCGAAGCCCGTCGCCGTGCCGGGCGAGCGGGGCTGGAGCCACGGCAAGCCGGCCACCGTGGGCGGCCTGGTGCTCGAAATCCGCCGCCGTCCCAACCGGGTAACGCTCATCCTGGACGATCGCACCGCGCGGCTCGAGGTGAGTTTGTACGAGGAGACCTTCCAGCAATTCCGCGACATCATCGTCAAGGATGCGATCCTCATCGTCGAGGGCACGCTGCGGTTCGATGATTTCATCGAGGCATGGCGGCTGCAGGCAAAGAGCCTCATGGACATCGACCGGGCGCGCGAGCGCTTCGGCCGGCGGCTGTGGCTGCGCTGGCCGGAGTCGCTCGACGGGCCGCATGGCATGAGCCGGTTCGAGGAGCTCTTGAAGCCCTATCTGAAGGGACCCTGCGCGGTGGGCATTGCCGTCAACCGCCCGGACTACTCCGGACGGCTGCATCTGGCGCGAGAGCTGGTCGGTGCGCCCCTCGCGCGACCTTCTGGATAAACTATCCGCGCTGGTCGGGCGCGACGGCTGGTATTTGGTGTATGGTCCGCGCAATGATATCCGCGGCGAGGAAAGTTCTTCATGGCGCTGAATTTTTTGGAATTCGAACAACCTATCGCCGAGCTGGAGGCGAAAATCGAGGAGCTCAAATTCCTCGGCACGGACGCCAGCATCAACATTGCGGAAGAGGTGAAGCGCCTGCAGGTGAAGAGCAGGGCGCTGACCAACAGCATTTTCGCGAATCTCTCGCCCTGGCAGATCACCCAGCTTGCGCGTCATCCGCAGCGCCCTTACACGCTCGACTACGTCTCGCTCATTTTCACCGATTGGCACGAGTTGCACGGCGATCGCATGTACAGCGACGATCTCGCCATCGTCGGCGGATTGGCGCGTCTCGAGGGGCTGCCCGTGATGGTGATCGGCCACCAGAAGGGGCGCGATACGAAGGAGCGCGTGCGGCGCAATTACGGAATGCCGAAACCCGAGGGCTATCGCAAGGCGCTGCGGCTGATGCGCATGGCGGAGCGCTTTCGAATTCCCATCATCACCTTGATCGACACGCCCGGCGCCTATCCGGGCATCGGCTCGGAGGAGCGCGGACAGAGCGAGGCGATCGCACGCAACTTGTTCGAGATGTCGAACCTGGCGGCGCCGATTCTCTCCGTGGTGATCGGCGAGGGCGGCTCCGGCGGCGCGCTCGCGATCGGCGTCTGCGACCGGCTGGTGATGCTGCAGTTCAGCGTCTACTCGGTCATTTCGCCGGAGAGCTGCGCCTCGATCCTGTGGAAGAGCACGGACAAGAAGGAGACCGCCGCCGACGCCATGGGCGGCACGGCCGAGCGGCTGAAGAAGCTCGGTCTCGTCGATGAGGTGCTCAAGGAGCCGAACGGCGCTGCGCATCGGGATCCGCAAGCGATGGCGGAGGTGATCAAGGAGAGCATGGTCAGGCAATTGGCGGAGCTTTCCAAGCAGCCGATCACCACGCTCCTCGATGCCCGGCAGGCGCGCCTGCGGGGGTTCGGCGTGTTCCGCGGCGGATAGGCCGATGCGCTTCAGCGCGGAGCTCTTCGGTGCCGTGCTCGATGAGATTCTTCCGCGAGGCGCAACCGGCCTGGTCGCGGCGGTCAGCGGCGGCGCCGATTCGGCCTGCCTGTTGGCGGCACTTCAGCAAGCGCGCCTCTCAGCCGTCGGCGCGCCCGCTTCCCCTGCGCGCCGTGCACGTCGATCACGGCATGCAGGCCGCCTCACCGGCGCTGCGCGATAGCGCCGTAGTCGCTTTGCCGCCGGCTCGGCGTGCCCGTCGAGATCCTGCGGGTCGAGGTTGACGCCGCAGGGGGCGTATCCCTCGAGGCGGCTGCGCGCGAGGCCCGCTACGCGGCGTTTGCGGGCTCGTTACAGCGGGGGGAATGCCTGCTGACCGCGCACCACGCCCTCGACCAGGCCGAGACATTGCTGCTGCAGCTGTTCAGAGGCGCCGGCGTCAAAGGTCTCTCCGCCATGCCCACGCGCCGCGCCTTCGCGCGCGGCTGGCACCTGCGTCCGCTCCTCGAGGTCGGGCAGGAGGAGCTGCGCCGCTTCGGCCGCTCGCTCGGCATCGAAGGGATGGAGGATCCGATGAATCGGGATCGCCGCTTCGACCGCGTCTATCTGCGTCGCGAGGTGTGGCCATCGATCGGGCGGCGCTGGCCTGCGGCGGCCACGGCGCTCGCCCGCGCGGCGCAACACCTGGGTGCGGCACAGGCCTCGCTCGACGCATCGGCGCTGCGGGTGGTCGAGCGGCTGCGCGACGGCGATGCGCTGTCGGTACCCGGACTGCGGGCGCTGCCGCCGCGCGAGCGGGTGCACGTGGTGCGCCACTGGCTGGCGGCGGCGGCGGTCGAGCCGCCGTCCACCGCGCGGCTCGGCGAGGCGCTGCGGCAGATGCTCACGGCGCACGCGGACCACGGGCCGGAGGTGAAATGGGGAGCGCATGTGTTCCGCCGCTACAGGGACCGGCTTTTCCTCACTCCCGCGGTATTGCCTGCCATCGGCGAGGCGCTCGACTTCAGCGTCGCGGAAGGCGCCCGTGTGGAGCTCGGTCCGGGCCTCGGGGCGCTGCGTTGGGCCGCGCAGCCCGGGGGGCTCGACCCGGCCCGGCTGCCGCCTCGCCTGCGCGTCGAGAGGCGCCGCGGCGGCGAGACCCTGAAAACCGGCGCCCGCGCGCGCACGCACAGCGTGCAGCACCTGTGCCAGACCATGGGCGTTTTGCCCTGGCTGCGCGATGCGCTGCCCATGATTTACGCCGATAAGGCGCTGGTCGCGATCGGCGATTTCTGGCAGGAAGCGCGCTTCAGCGTGGCCGCCGACCGTGTGGGCCTCGGCTGCGTGTGGGAGGATGCGCCGTGCTTGATTTGACGCTCTCGATTGTCGGCGCCTGACCGATCTGGTAACCTGAACTCCCGTCGAATTTAATAAATCCTTCTGGTTCCTCGCAGTGCGCGTTTGAAGCAACCGCGCGGCTCGCGACTATTATTTGGCGGTGACTCATGACTCGATTCGTTTTCGTCACCGGCGGCGTGGTCTCATCCCTCGGCAAGGGCATCGCGTCGGCCTCGCTCGGCGCGATCCTCGAGGCGCGGGGCCTGAAGATCAGCATGGTGAAGCTGGATCCGTACATCAACGTCGATCCGGGCACGATGAGTCCTTTTCAGCACGGTGAGGTGTTCGTCACCGCGGATGGCACCGAGACCGACCTCGACCTGGGGCACTACGAGCGCTTCGTTCGCACGACCACGGGCCGCAACAGCAATTTCACGACGGGGCGCATCTACGAGCGGGTCATCGCGAAGGAGCGCCGCGGCGATTACTTGGGCGCCACGGTGCAGGTGATTCCCCACATCACCGATGAGATCAAGTACCGCATCCGCATGGGTGCGGGGGATGCCGACGTCTGCATGGTGGAGATCGGCGGCACGGTGGGCGACATCGAGTCGTTGCCGTTCCTCGAGGCGATTCGCCAGATGGGCGTGGAGCTCGGCCGCAACCAGGTTCTGTACATGCACTTGACGCTGGTGCCCATCGTGGGCGGCTCCGGGGAGATCAAGACCAAGCCCACCCAGCATTCGGTCAAGGAGCTGCGCGGCATCGGCATTCAGCCGGACATCCTGCTCTGCCGCTGCCTGCAGCCGCTGCCCGACGAGCAGCGCCGCAAGATCGCCTTGTTCACCAACGTCGAGGAGCGCGCCGTGATCTCCGCGGTCGATGCGGACGACATCTACAAGATTCCCATGCTGCTGCACGAGCAGGATCTCGACGACATCGTGATCGACAAGCTGCGCCTGCACGCGCCGGCAACGGACCTCTCGGAGTGGCGGTCCGTGGTCGCGGCGAAGCAGAATCCCGAAGCCGTCGTCGACATCGGCATGGTCGGCAAGTACGTGCAGATTCGCGACTCGTACATTTCCCTGAACGAGGCGCTGATGCACGGCGGGATCAAGACGCGCACGCGGGTGAACATCCATTATTTCGAGTCGCAGGACATCGAGCGCTCCGGACCCTCCGTGCTCGCCAACATGGATGCGGTGCTGGTGCCCGGAGGATTCGGCGACCGCGGGATCGAAGGCAAGATCCAGGCGATCCGCTACGCGCGCGAGAATCGCATTCCCTACCTCGGCATCTGTCTCGGGATGCAGCTCGCGATCATCGAATACGCGCGCAATGTGGTCGGATTGAAGGGCGCGAACAGCACCGAGTTCGACCGCGGCACTCACCATCCGGTGATTGCGTTGATCACCGAGTGGCAGGATCTCGCCCGCGGTCAGCAAGTGCGCGACGAGAAATCCGAGCTGGGCGGCAGCATGCGGCTCGGCGCTCAGGAGGCACGCCTCAAGCCCGGATCCCTCGTGCACACGCTGTACGGCCGGGAATCGATTTTCGAGCGCCATCGCCATCGGTATGAGTTCAACAACCACTATCTCGAGGAGCTGTCCGCAGGCGGGCTTGAGCTTCTCGGGTTTCTCCGCCGACGGCCTGGTGGAATTCATCGAGCTCGAAGCCCACCCATGGTTCGTGGCCAGTCAGTTCCACCCGGAGTTCACTTCGACGCCGCGCGACGGCCACCCTTTGTTCGCCGGATTCGTCCGGGCGGCCCGGGTTTATCGCGAGTCGCTGCAGCCGGCTCGCGCGCCACGGCATGAAGCTGACCTCGTTCGAGGTCGGCGAGGATCGGCCGTTCTTCTTGATTGCCGGCCCTTGCGTCATCGAGAGCGAGGCGCTGGTTCTCGAGGTGGCGGGGCGCCTGCGCGACATGACCGAGACGCTCGGCATCCCGTTCATCTTCAAAGCCTCGTTCGACAAGGCCAACCGCTCCTCGGCAAAGAGCTTTCGCGGACCCGGAATCGAGAAGGGGCTGGAGGTGCTCGCGCGCGTGCGCAAGCAGATCGGCGTTCCGGTGCTGACCGATGTGCACGAGGACACGCCGCTCGCCGAAGTGGCCGAGGTCGTCGATGTCCTGCAGACCCCCGCGTTCCTATGCCGGCAGACGAACTTCATCGTGGCGGCCTGCTCGCAGGGCAAGCCCGTCAACATCAAGAAGGGCCAGTTCTTGAGCCCCTGGGAGATGCAGAACGTGGTCGACAAGGCGCGCTCGACCGGTAACGCCCAGATCATGGTTTGCGAGCGCGGGTTCTCGTTCGGCTACAACAACCTGGTGTCGGACATGCGCGCACTGGCGGTGATGCGCGCCACCGGCTGTCCGGTGGTGTTCGACGCCACGCACTCCGTGCAGCTGCCGGGCGGCAAGGGCGAGGCCTCCGGGGGCCAGCGCGAGTTCGTGCCGGTGCTCGCGCGCGCGGCGGTGGCCGCGGGAATCGCCGGACTGTTCATGGAAACCCATCCGGATCCCGCCAAGGCGCTGTCGGACGGGCCCAACGCGTGGCCGCTGGACCGCATGGGGTCGTTGCTCACGACCCTCGTGGAGCTGGATCGGGCCGTCAAGAAAAAGCCCTTCGAGGAGTCATCGCTATGAGTCGCATCGCCGAAATACGAGGCCGTGAAATCATCGATTCGCGCGGCAATCCGACCGTCGAAGCCGACGTCGTGCTCGACTCCGGCGCCGCACGGACGCGCCGCGGTGCCGTCCGGCGCGTCCACCGGCTCGCGCGAGGCGGTGGAGCTTCGCGACGGCGACCCGAAGCGCTTTCTCGGCAAGGGCGTGCTGCAAGCGCGGTCGAGCACGTCAACGGTGCGCTTCGCCGCGTCGCCGTCGGGCTCGATGCGCAGGATCAGCGCGGTCTCGACGAGAAGCTGATCGCGGCGGACGGCACCGAGAACAAATCCAAGCTCGGCGCGAATGCCATCCTCGCCGTATCGCTGGCCGCCGCACATGCCGCCGCACGCGACCGCAAGATGCCGCTGTATCGTCATCTTGCCGCCGGGGCGCAGGCCCGTCATGCCCGTGCCGATGATGAACATCATCAACGGCGGTGCACACGCGGACAACAGCGTCGACATCCAGGAGTTCATGATCCTGCCGATCGGTGCCCCGTCGATGTCCGAGGCCGATTCGCTACGGCGCGGAGGTTTTTCATGCGCTCAAGAAAGTTCTGCATGCGCAAGGGGCTCAACACCTCCGTCGGCGACGAGGGCGGCTTCGCGCCCGATCTGCCCTCGAACGAAGCGGCGCTCGCAGTGATCCTCGAGGCGATCGACAAGGCGGGCTATCGGGCGGGCAGAGGACATCTATCTGGGTCTCGACGTCGCAAGCAGCGAGTTCTACAAGAGCGGCGTCTACGATCTCGAGTCCGAGGGACGCAAATTCAATTCGAGCGAATTCGCCGACTATCTCGCCGCGCTGGCTTCGAAGTATCCGATCGTCACCATCGAGGACGGCATGAGCGAGGCCGACTGGGACGGATGGGCGCTCCTCACCCGCAAACTCGGCGACAAAGTGCAGCTGGTCGGGGACGACGTGTTCGTCACGAACACGAAGATCTTCGCCGAAGGCATAGCCAAGAAAATTGGCAACGCCATTCTGATCAAGCCGAACCAGATCGGTACGCTGACCGAGACCCTGGCGGCGATCGACATGGCGGCAAAGGCCAACTACGCCGCCATCGTCTCGCATCGCTCCGGCGAGACCGAGGATGCGACCATCGCCGATATCGCCGTGGCGACCGCGGCGACGCAAATCAAGACCGGATCGATGTCGCGCTCGGATCGGACCGCCAAGTACAACCAGTTGCTGCGCATCGAAGGCGAGCTCGGCGCGCGAGGCCCGCTTCGCAGGAAAGAACGCTTTATCGGTTCCAGTTCGTTAAGTATCCATGCTAAGCTTCTGACCTCATGAGGATTTTCGCGGTCATTTTGGGCTTATGCCTGGTCTTGCTGCAATACCGGCTATGGGTGTCGGATCAGGGCATGCGCGAGATCTGGCGCCTGCAGCAGGCGGTCGAGGCACAAACCGCCGCCAACGCCGAACAGCGCGATCGCAACCGTCAGCTCCTCGCCGAGGTGACCGATCTGAAAGTCGGGCTCGCGGCGCTCGAGGAGCGCGCCCGCAGCGAGCTCGGCATGGTGGGTAACAACGAGACGTTCTATCAGATCGTGACGCCTGCCACGCAGGCCCCCGCAGCGCCGCCGACCGCCATCACCGCCCGCGCGGAGTGACCACGCGGCGACAAGCGCGCCGGATCTGGGCCGTGGTTCCGGCGGCCGGCCGCGGCGAGCGGTTCGAGGCAACGTCCCGGCCGCGCGCCTACCGAAGCAGTACGCACCGCTCGCCGGGCGCCACAGTGCTCGAATGGTCGCTCCGCGCGCTGCTCCACGAGCCGCGCATCGAGGGCGTCGTCGTCGTGGTCGCTGCCGACGATGCCCGCTGGCCCGAGCTCGCCCGCGCGCTCGGCGCCGACGAAGCTCTTCACCGCCATCGGCGGCGCGAGCCGCCAAGCGTCCGTGCTGAGCGGCCTCAAAGCCTTGGCGCGGCCGCGCCTCGCCCGAGGATTGGGTGCTCGTGCACGATGCGGCGCGTCCGTGCCTCGAGTCGGCCGACATCGAGGCGCTCATCGCCGCGCTCGAGGCGGGCGGCTGCGGTGCGGTGCTCGCCGCGCCGGTGGTCGATACGGTGAAGCGCGAGCGCGACGGCGCGGTGGGGGAGACGGTGGATCGGCACGGGTTGTGGCGCGCCTTGACGCCGCAGGCCTTCGCCTCTGGGTCAACTCGACGCGCGCGCTCGAGCAGGCCGCGAGCTCGCGGGTCGCCGTGACCGACGAGGCGCAGGCGATGGAGCTTCTCGGATTACCATGCGGTCCTGGTGCAGGGCTCGGCATTCAACATCAAAGTGACGCGCGCCTCGGATCTCGACGCCGCAGCGCGCATACTGAAAGGCGCGGAGATCTCGAACGATGCCCGCAAAATTGAGAATCGGCCAAGGCTTCGACGTGCATACCTATCGGCGACGGCGATCATGTCGTGCTCGGCGGCGTTCGCATCGCGCATACCCGCGGCGTCGTCGCGCATTCCGACGGCGACGTCATCATCCACGCGCTCTGCGACGCCGTTCTGGGAGCGCTGGGCGAGGGCGACATCGGTCGACATTTTCCCGACACCGACCCGCGGTATCGAGGCGCCGACAGCCGGCTGTTCTTGCGCACCGTGGCTGCGATGATGAAGAAGTCCGGCTATGCGCTCCTCAATGCCGACCTGACGGTTCTGGCGGAGGCGCCGCGCATCGCCGCGCATCGCGCCGCCATGGCGGCGAATCTCGCCGCCGATCTCGGCGTCGCGGCGCAGCTGATCAATATCAAGGCCACCACGACCGAGCGCATGGGATTCGTGGGGCGCGGTGAGGGACTCGCTGCACAGGCTGCGGTGATGCTCGAGGGAGCATGAGCACCCGGGGGCGGCGGGCGGAGGCCTGGACACGCGCGGCGCTCGCGCCGCCGCGCGCGCACGGCGCGCCGCTCGCAGTCGCCGAAATGAAAGCCGAGCCCGAGGACTTTCGAGTCGAGGAGCGGCTTTCCTTCGTTCCCTCCGGGCGATGGGCCGCACTGGCTGCTGCGCGTCGAGAAGCGGGCGGCCAACACGCGCTGGGTCGCGGCCGAGCTCGCGCGCCGCGCGCAGGCGCCGGTCGGCGGACGTGGGTTACGCGGGTCTCAAGGACCGTCATGCCGATCAGCGTCCAGTGGTTCAGCGTGCCGGCGGGGCGGACCACCGCGGATTTCTGGAGCGCCGTGCATACCGATGAGTTCCGGGTGCTCGAAGCCCACGCGAATGCGCGCAAACTTCGGCGCGGCGCGCTCCTCGGCAACAAGTTCCGCATCCGCCTGCGCAAGGTGTCCTGGCCGCGCGAGGCGCTCGAGGAGAAGCTCACCGCACTCCGCACCCAAGGCGCGCCGAACTACTTCGGGCCGCAGCGCTTCGGCCGCGACGGTTTCAACCTCGATCGCGTTGCCGAATGGCTGCAGACCGGTCAGCGGCCCGGCGGGCCGCGGCGAGCGCGGGTTTGCGCTCTCCGCGGCGCGCTCTTTGATCTTCAATGCGGTGCTCGCGCGCCGGGTGCAGAGCGCCGACTGGTCGCGGCTCGCCGCGGGTGACTTGGCGAGTCTCGACGGCAGCGGCAGCCATTTCCTGATCGACGCCGTGGACTCCGAGATCGAGCGCCGCCTCGATACGTTCGATATCCACCCTTCCGGCCCGCTGTGGGGCCGCGGCGTGCCGCCGAGACCTCGGGACGCGCTTTGGAGATCGAGCTTGCCGTTGCGAAAGAATTCGGTCCGGTCGCCGAGCTTCTGGCGCAGGAAGGACTCGAACAGGAGCGCCGGCCGTTGCGCTGCGCGGTGCGCGATTTGCAAGTCGAAGCGGAGGCCGCCGTCGTTGACCTTGAGCTTCACGCTCGGCAAAGGTCAGTTCGCCACCGCCGTGCTGCGCGAGATCTGCGATCTCGACGCCGCGCGAGCGATCGGCGCGATGAGGGGCGCGTCGAGCTCGGGCGGGGAGTGGGCCGGGCGCGCCGGGTGTCAGCGCAGCAACACGTACACGGCGCCGGTACCGCCGTCGATGGCGCGCGCCGAGGTGAACGCGAGAACGTCAGGGTGGCGCCTGAGCCAGGTGTTCACGGCGATCTTTAGAACCGGACCGCGTGACCCCGAGCGGTAGCCTTTGCCGTGGACCACGCGAACGCAGCGGCGCCCCGTCTGACGGCTCGAGGAAATGAACTCGGCGAGCTGATCGCGCGCGGCCGATTGGCTCAAGCCGTGCAGATCCAATTCATCCTCGATCGGGTAGCGGCCCCGGCGCAGCTGACGCAGCGTCTGCGCGCGAACGCCCGGACGGCTGTACGAGAGCGCGTCGGCGGAACCGGGTGCGCGGCACATCGGTGCTCGGGTCCGGCTCGTCGAGCGATCCTGCGTCGATGACCGGAGGCGGGCGCGGCCGAGAGCGCCGACGCGGCGCCTGCGGGATCTGTGCAAGCGTCGGTAGCGGCGTGACGTCGCGAACCGCGGCGCGAAACGCGCGTGCGTCCTCGGAGTCCCCGGCCGGCGGGGCCTCGTCCTCGGCGCCGCCGTTTGGGCGAGAGCGTGGTTTTGCCATAGTGCAGCGACCGATCCGCTATCCGGGTTTGGGGCGTTACAGTATAGTCCGCAGGGCATAGCCCGCCATCATCGGCCTAATGTAGATCTGGTGAAAATATTACTTTCCAATGACGACGGTTACCGCGCTGAGGGCTTGCAGGCACTAAGAGAGGCGATCAAACCCCTGGGGTCGGTCACCGTCGTCGCGCCCGATCGCAACCGCAGTGGCGCGAGCAATTCGCTCACCCTGGACGTGCCGATTCGGGCCGCGCGCTACGATGCCGATTGTTACTACGTCAACGGGACACCCACCGACTGCGTGCATCTGGCAATCTCCGGGTTGTTCGATTTCGAGCACGACATGGTCGTATCGGGCGTCAACGATGGGGCGAATCTCGGTGATGACACGCTCTATTCGGGCACCGTGGCCGCGGCGGTCGAAGGCCGCTTTCTCGGGCTGCCGGCGATTGCGGTGTCGTTGTGCGTCGAGCCGGGAAGTCCGCGCAATTTTGCCGGCGCCGCCCGGGTCGCAGCGGGCTTGATCCAGCGTCTGGCGGTCGCCCCCTTGCGCGGACCCGTGATGCTCAATGTCAACGTGCCGGATATACCGGATGGGCAGCTGCAAGGCGTCAAGGTCACGCGACTCGGCGCGAGACATCGCAGCAAGCCGATCGTTCGGGCTCAGGATCCGCGCGGCCGCGAGGTCTACTGGGTCGGCAACGCGGGAGAAGGGCAGGATGCGGGCCCCGGCACGGATTTTCACGCGGTGGCAAACGGCTTCGCATCGGTTACGCCGTTGCAGATCGATTTCACGCGACACGCCGCGCTGCCCGAGCTCGAGCGTTGGCTCGCTTCATGAGCATCTTCATTCAAGGTCCGCGCCTGAACGGCATCGGCATGACCTCCGCGCGCACGCGCGAGCGCCTGGTGCAGCGGCTGCAGGAGCAGGGAATCGCGGACGAGCGCGTGCTCGATCGCATCCGCAACGTGCCCCGGCATCTGTTCATGGACGAGGCGCTGGCCTCGCGGGCGTACGAGGACACGGCGTTGCCCATCGGCTTCGGTCAAACCATCTCGCAACCGTATGTCGTTGCGCGCATGACCGAGGCGCTGCTCGCGGCGGGTCCGGTGGACAAGGTGCTCGAGATCGGGACAGGCTGCGGCTATCAGACCGCGATCCTGTCGCCGCTCGTCAAAGAGATCTATACCATCGAGCGCATCGCGAGCTTGGTCGCACGCGCGCGGCGTTCGTTGCGCGAGCTCAAGATCCGCAACGTTCACTTTCGCCATGATGATGGCAACGTCGGTTGGGCCGCCCGGGCACCCTTCGATGGGATCCTGTTGACCGCGGCACCGCACCGGGTGCCGCAGGCGCTCTTCGATCAGCTCAAAGTGGGCGGCCGCCTGATCGCGCCGGTCGGTCCCGACGGGCGTCAGGATCTCATGCGCTACACCAAGGGCGAGACCCGTGTGCAGAGCGAGTCCTTGGGTGCCGTCAGCTTCGTGCCCTTGCTCTCGGGATTGCAGCGCTAGGGGCTGCTCTGCGCTTCGCCCGAGCGGTCGGCGTCATCGGGTTCTCCTGCATCGCAGGTTGCGCCGTGCGGGGCGAGTACTCGCAGCAGACTTACGTCGTCCAACCGCAAGACACGCTCTACAGCATCGCCTGGCGCCACGATCTCGATTACCGCGAGCTGGCGCGCTGGAACGGCATCGGCTCGGATTTTCGCATCACCGTGGGCCAGGTCTTGATCCTGCATCCGATTGCGCACCCGAATGCGGCATCCGCGCCACCGGCACCCGCGGCGGGAAGCGCCGCCGCGCCCAAGGCACCCGCGCTGGCCGGCTCCGTCCATTGGGTGTGGCCGACGATGTACCTGGACCGTCCGCGGGCCGTGGCGGGCGGCGGCATCCTGTTGCAGGGGGTGCTCGGACAACCGGTGCGAGCCGCCGGCAGCGGGCGGATCGTGTACGTGGGAAACGGGATCCGCGGCTACGGCAATCTCATCATCATCAAGCACGACGAGGTGTTTCTCTCCGCCTATGCGCACACGCGCGACCTCCAGGTGCGGGAAGGGCAGACGGTGCTCGCCGGGCAAGTGATCGCGCAGATGGACCTCGGGCCGCATCAGGCGCCGGCGTTGTATTTCGAGATTCGAATGAACGGAAAGCCCGTGGATCCGATTCCGTATCTACCCGGAGCGCCCTGATATGACTTTAATAAATAGATTATATGTTATTGAAATACATGAATTAATAAATAAACCAAACCCCCTGCATCCGGCACTCGTTGACGCTGCCCTCGACGTAGGCGTATGTTTCGTCGCGAGTTGTTGGGGAAAAGTCCATTAGCGGGGCGGGACGGTTCGATTCGGTCCAGAGAAAAAAACAGAACAAGATCAATAAGAAATACAAAAATTCTCGATACCAAATTAATTAAGTCGTCACGCCCCGCCCTTTCTTAGAGCAGCAGTAGCGCCACGACGCGGCGGTGCTCCCCGATGAGCACGTTGAAAGTCCGGCACGCCGCGCCCGTATCCATCACCTCGATTCCAATGCCCGCGCGCAAGAACTGCGCGCCGAAATCCGCAGCGGGAAATACCTGCCGGATGCCGGTGCCGACGATCACCACTTCGGGCTCGAGTGCGGCGATGGGGGCGGCGTGCGCGGCCGTCAGTTCCGCCGCGCCTGCGATGGCGGGCCCGGGTTGGATCGTCGAGGCGTCGACGATGAGCGGGCCGTGGAAAATCCGATCGTTGATCTTGATCTCGCCGGGTGCGTACGAGCGGATGACATTTGGGGCTGAAGTCGACTCCTGATTGAATCGCATGTCGGTAAGATACCCTTCTTCGAATTAGGATCGCCGTTGTCCACCGTGTATTTTCGCATCACCGCGCGCGGCGCGCCCACGCGCGTGCGCGCGCCGCTGCTCGAGCGATTGATCGCTCGCGCGGACCGCGTGGCCGGCTGCGCAGACTGGCGGGCGCACGCCTTTCGCCTGATCGCGCCGGCCGATGCGCCGCTGCCGGCGGTGGCGAGCGCCGCCCAAGCCGCGGGGGCGCACCGCACCGCGGGCTCCTGGGTGTGCCTGGCGACGCCGGTTCATTTGGTCGCCGGCATGAGCAGCGTGGGCCTCGCGGCGGATGGGGTGCTCGAGATCGATGTCGCGGAGGCGGATGCGCTTGCAGCGGATTTCAACAAGGTGTTCGGCGGCGCGGATGTGCGGCTCGAAAGGGGGCGCGATGCGCTGTTGCTGGCCCGATTCGATGCGCCGCTGCGCGCGACGATGAGCGACCCCGCGCAAGCGCTCGGCCATGACGTCTGGGGGTACCTGCCGCGAGGCGAGGATGCGCCTCGAGTCCGGCGGCTCACCAGCGAGATCGAGATGTGGCTTTTCGATCATGCGGTCAATCGCAGGCGGCGCGAACAGGCGAGCGCGACCGTCAGCAGCCTCTGGCTGTGGGGAGGAGGCGCGGGGGATGCCGAGGCCCCGGCGGTGCGCGGCTGGACCGCGGGCGAGGATCCGCTGTTCGCTTCCTTTGCGCCGCAGTCCCGATATCCCGATGCGCCGGGCTCCGGCGTGGTCACCGTCTCCGATTGGCCGGGGACGTCCGCATGGCAGGAGGTCGAGGAGCGGTGGCTCGTTCCGGCGGTGCAGGACCTGAAGGCGGGCCGGCTGGAGGGCATCGAGCTGTCCGCGGGCCGCCGCTGCGTGCGCCTGCGCGCCCGTGGGCTGAAACGCTTCTGGCGCCGCGCGCGTCCCTGGTGGGAGAGCTTTGCCGATGGCGATTGAGATCCGGCGGCGTCCGCCGTCACCGTCGCTCGATTTCGCCGCGGGCCTGCATCCCGTGCTGAGTCGTGTGTATGCCGCCCGCGGCATCGCGCACGCGGACGATCTCGATATGTCGCTCGAGCGTTTGCTGCCGGTCCGCACGCTCGACGGAGTCGAGCGGGCGGCGGACTTGCTCATCGCGCATCGCGCGGGCCGCGTCCTCGTGGTGGGGGACTTCGATGCGGACGGCGCGACCGGCAGCGCGCTCCTCGTGCGCGGATTGCGCGCCCTCAAGTTCGCCCACGTGGACTTCCTCGTGCCGAATCGCTTTCAATTCGGCTACGGGCTGACGCCGGGCATCGTCGCGTTGGCGGCGGCGCGCGCACCCTCGTTGATCGTCACGGTGGACAACGGGGTCTCGAGCATCGAGGGCGTCGAAGCCGCGCGCGCCCATGGGATCCCGGTCTTGATCACCGACCATCATCTGCCCGGCTCCTCGCTGCCGTGTGCCGAGGCGATCGTCAACCCCAATCTCGGCGACTCGACGTTCGCGAGCCGCGCGCTCTCGGGTGTCGGCGTCGCCTTCTACGTCGTCGCGGCGGTCGCGCGCGCGCTCGGCGATACCGGCTTCAGACCCTCGGAGCTGCTGGATCTGGTCGCCCTGGGGACGGTTGCCGACCTGGTGCCCCTGGATCGCAACAACCGGGTGCTGGTCGCCCAGGGCTTGCGCCGGATCCGCGCCGGTCGCTGCGTGCCCGGCATCCGTGCATTGATCGAATCGGCCGGACGCAGCCTCGATCGGATGAGCGCAGCCGATCTCGGCTTCCTCGTGGCGCCGCGCCTGAACGCTGCCGGACGGCTCACCGACATGAGCGTCGGGATCGCCTGCCTGCTCGCGGACGAGCCCGAGCGGGCCGCGGCGCTCGCCGCGCAGCTCACGCGGCTCAACGAGGAGCGGCGCGAGATCGAGCAGCGCATGCAGCGAGAGGCGATCGATCTCGCCGCCGCCGTCCGCTTCGATGAGGCGGGCAGCGAGGCGCTCGGCGTGTGTCTGTTCGACGAGGGTTGGCACCAGGGCGTCGTCGGCCTCGTGGCGGGGCGACTGAAGGACCGCCTGCACAGGCCGGTGATCGCCTTTGCCCGGGCGGAGTACGGATCGCTACGGGGGTCGGCGCGCTCGGTGTCGGGAATTCATATAAGAGACGTGCTGGACGGCATCGCGACCCGCCATCCGGGACTGATAGAGAAGTTCGGCGGTCACGCGATGGCGGCGGGTATGAGCTTGCCGGAAGCCAATCTGGAGAGGTTCCGTGCCGCCTTCGCGGCGGAGGTGGCGGCGCGCGCGCTGGGCGATGAGCTCAAAGGAATCATTCACAGCGATGGCGAGCTGCGCCCCGATGAGATGTGCCTAGCGACCGCGCGCGCGCTCAGACAGGCCGGGCCGTGGGGACAGGGTTTCCCCGAGCCTATTTTCGACGGCGGCTTCGTCATCGCCGATGCGCGCATCGTCGGCGGCAAGCATTTGAAGCTTCTCGTGCGCGGCGCACCCGCGCCGCGCGGCCCCGGCGGGGCGGCCGCCGGGGCGCCCTCATCGGGTGCTTGCTTCGATGCCATTGCATTCGGTTACGGCGATGCGGCCGGCAATTTTCCCGTGCATCCGAGCACGCTCACGGGCGCGGCGGTCGAGCTCGCGTACCGCCTCGAGATCAACGAGTACAACGGCACGGAGAGCGTGCAGCTGAATTGCCAGCACGTGGGTTTACGTTGAGTGATAAAATGAAGGGCTATGGAAATCAATCAACTCAAGCGATTCATCAAAGATCTCGAGGAGCGCACGCAGTCCTTGAGGAGGTATCTTTGATTACGACAACAAGAACGAGCGCCTCCAGGAAGTCACGCGCGAGCTCGAGCAGCCCGGGATCTGGAACGATGCGGAGCGCGCGCAGGAGCTCGGCAAGGAACGCGCGAAGCTCGAGGAAATCGTCCACAATCTCGATCAGTTGACGCGCGGCTTGCGCGACGCGGACGAGCTCTTGGACGTGGCGGCCGATGAGGCCGATACGGGGGCCGCCGCCGAGATCGAGCGCGATGCGCTGCGCCTCGCCACCCATGTGGAGCGGCTCGAATTTCAGCGCATGTTTCCCGGCAAGATGGACTCGCACAATGCCTTCGTCGACATCCAGGCGGGCGCGGGCGGCACGGAGGCGCAGGACTGGGCGGCGATGCTCTTGCGCATGTACCTCAAGTGGGCCGACCGGCACGGCTTCAAGACCGAGGTCATCGACCAGAGCCCCGGCGAGGTCGCGGGCATCAAGGGCGCGACCGTCAGCATGACGGGGGACCATGCCTACGGGTGGCTGCGCACCGAGACGGGCGTGCACCGGCTCGTACGCAAGTCCCCGTTCGACTCCGGCAACCGCCGGCATACCTCCTTTGCCTCCGTGTTCGTCTCGCCCGAGGTGGACGATGACATCGACATCGAGATCAACCCGGCGGATCTGCGCACGGATGTGTACCGCTCGAGCGGGGCGGGCGGCCAGCACGTGAACAAGACCGAGTCGGCCGTGCGGATCACTCATGTTCCGAGCGGCATCGTGGTCGCCTGCCAGAGCGAGCGCAGCCAGCACAAGAACCGCTCGACCGCCATGAAGATGCTGAAGGCGAAGCTGTACGAGCTCGAGTTCAACAAGCGCAACGCGGCGGCCAAAGTGCTCGAGGACTCGAAGTCCGACGTGAGCTGGGGCAATCAGATCCGCAGCTACGTGCTCGATCAATCGCGCATCAAGGATCTGCGCACGAACGTCGAGATCGGCAATACCACCGCCGTCCTCGACGGCGATCTGGACGAATTCATGCAGGCGAGCCTCAAGCAAGGTTTATGAGCGACGACGACGACAATCATCTCATCGCGGAGCGGCGCGCGAAGCTTGCGAAGCTGCGCGAGCGCGGCACCGCTTATCCGAACGGTTTCCGGCGCAACGCGCTCGCCGCGGACCTGCTGACCGCCTACGGGGCGAAGGGCGCCGAGTTCTTCGAGGCCGAGCCGGTTCGGGTGAGCGTCGCCGGGCGCATGCGTGCCAAACGGGTGATGGGCAAGGCGAGCTTTGCGCGTCTCGAGGACTCGAGCGGCTCGATTCAGATCTTCCTCCAGCAGCAAGCGCTCGGCGAGCCGTACGATGAATTCAAGACCTGGGACATCGGCGATATCGTCGGCGCCGAGGGGGTCTTGTTCCGCACCAAGACCGGGGAGCTCTCGGTGCGCGCCGAGCGCATTTCGCTGATCTCGAAATCGTTGCGGCCGCTGCCCGACAAGTGGCATGGCATCGCCGACACGGAGCTCAGGTACCGGCGGCGCTATGTCGATCTGATCGTCAACGAGGACAGCCGGCGCGTGTTCGAGACGCGCTCGCGCATCGTGCGCTACCTGCGGGCCTTTCTGGATTTGCGCGGGTTCCTCGAGGTGGAGACGCCGATGCTGCATCCCATCCCGGGCGGCGCCGCGGCTCGGCCCTTCAAAACCCACCACAATGCGCTCGACGTGGACATGTATCTGCGCATCGCCCCGGAGCTCTACCTGAAGCGCCTGACGGTCGGGGGCTTCGAGCGCGTCTACGAGATCAACCGCAATTTCCGCAACGAGGGCGTGTCGACTCAGCACAACCCCGAATTCACGATGCTCGAGCTGTATCAGGCGTATGCCGATTACACGGACCTCATGGAGATGATCGAGACCCTGTTTCAGGGTCTCGCGGACACGCTCCTCGGCTCGCGCAAGATTCAGTATCAGGGCACGGAGATCGATCTGTCGGGGCGGTTCGCACGCATGAGCATCGAGGAGATCCTGCTCGCCAACAACCGCGACCTCGATCCCATGTCGCTGCGCGACGTGACGTATCTGCGCAGGGTCTGCGATGCCATGAAGATCCCCTACAAGAGTGCCGATGGAGCGGGAAAGCTGCAGATCGAGTTGTTCGAGAAGACGGGCGAGCATACGTTGGTCCAACCGACCTTTGCCTACGCCTATCCGGCCGAGGTCTCGCCGCTCTCGCGGCGCAACGATCGCGATCCCTTCATCACGGACCGGTGGGAATTCTTCGTCGGCGGCCGCGAGCTCGCGAACGGCTTCTCGGAGCTCAACGACCCCGAGGACCAGGCGCAACGGTTCAAGGATCAGGTCGAGCGCAAGGCGGGCGGCGACGAGGAGGCGATGTTTTACGACGCGGATTACGTCCGCGCCCTCGAGTATGGAATGCCGCCGGCCGCCGGGCTGGGTCTCGGCGTCGACCGCACGGTGATGCTGTTCACGAACGCCCCCTCGATTCGCGACGTGCTGCTCTTCCCGCACATGCGGCCGGAGACCTAGACGGCGGCCGCGGGCGAAACGAGCTCAGCGCAACGGCCGGTGCGGCGCGATGCGCCCATCGGAGTGTTCGATTCCGGAGTCGGCGGCCTGACGGTGCTGCGCGAGCTCTCATCCGCATTGCCCGGCCGGGATTTCATCTACCTCGGCGATACCGCGCGGCTGCCGTACGGGACGAAGAGCGCGGAAACCGTCTCGCGCTACTCCCTGCAATGCGCGCAGGCCCTGATCGATCGCGGCGTGGCGAGTCTCGTGGTGGCGTGCAACACCGCATCCGCCGGCGCGCTCGGCGCGCTGCGCGCCCGGTACCCGCAGCTGCCGGTGATGGGGGTCATCGAGCCGGGCGCGGAGGCGGCGGTGGCCGCGTCGCCCTCGCAGCACATCGCCGTGATCGCCACCGAAGGCACCATCAACGGCGGCGCCTACCAGACCGAGATCCGCCGCCGCAATCCCGCGGCCCGGATCGTGTCGCGCGCCTGCTCGATGTTCGTGGCGCTCGCCGAGGAGGGCTGGACTTCGGGTCCGCTTGCAGAAGGCGTCGCGCACCGCTACCTCGATCCGCTGTTCGCGACCGGCGACTCGCCCGACACGCTGGTGCTCGGATGCACGCATTTCCCGATCCTCGCCGCGGCCATCCGCTCGGTCTTGCCGCCGCACGTGCGCATCGTCGACTCGGCGGCGACGACCGCGCACAAGCTCGCGGCGCAAATGCAGCCGCAGCCCGTCCCGCCGGATGCGCGGGGCCGCATCCGCTGGCTTGCGACCGACGATGCGCAGCGTTTCGCGCGCGTCGGCGGCCGCTTCTTCGGCGCCGAGCTTCACGCCGACACCGTCGAGATCATCGATCTTTGAGGGGGCAGCGAGCTTAGGACCGGGATCGCGCGCCGTTCGCGACTCAATGATGCATGTGACCGTGCATGCCCATACCGAGCGGTCCCATACCGAGGGGGCCCACGATGGTGAGTGCGCCGAAGACCAGCAGCAGCCAGCCCGCGGCACCGTACAGCCGGCGCGCCGTCATGAAGCGTGCGAGGCGCGTGCTGAGAAGTCCGGCGCCAAGCACGGCGGGGGCAGTGCCTGCGCCGAAGCACAGCATCATGATCGCGCCTTGCCAGGGGCTGCGCGTGAGCGCCGCGAAGATCAGCATGGAATAGACGAACCCGCAGGGCAGAAAGCCCCAGAGCGCCCCAAGCAGCAGCGCGCCGGACGGCCCGGGAGGTATCTTGCGCGCGAGCGGCGCGATGCGCACCCAAAGCCGGCCGCCGAGACGCTCGATCAGCGCCAACGGCCGCCGCTTCAGCAGGATCCCGAGCGCCACCGAGATGAGCACGAGACCGGCCATGATTCGCGCCCCGAGCGCGAGGCCGTCGAGATGGAACGAGGACTCGAACAATCCGCCGAGCGCGCCGACGACGGCGCCTGCCAGGGCATAGCTCATCGCCCGCCCCACCTGATTCGCGATCGGCAGCAGCACGGGTCGCGCCGCTCCGGGCAGGTTGTGCGCGCGCAGCCCGAGCGCGCCCGAGATTCCGCCGCACATGGCGAGGCAATGCACGCTGCCTGCCGCGCCCACGAGAAACGCGGCGGAGGCCGACAGCGGGTAAAACGCGGCCTGCATCAGCGCGGCTCGTCCGCAGTGGACGCCGGCGGCGTCTCGGCCCGGTCCTGAACGAGGATTTCCCAGGCGGCGGCATCCAGCTCGTCGAATTGGCCGGTGCGCACCGCCCATAAGAACGCCCAGATTCCGAGAATCACCAGCAAAAGGCTGATCGGTATCAACACGAACACGATGCTCACCGGGGAGCCTCCTGCAGCAGGGCAATCGGGCGCAGCGGCGCCGCGTTCGCCGCGGCTTTGGCCTTGATACGGGCGCGCTTCGCGGCGCGCGTGGGCCGCATCAGCCGCAATGCGTTCAGCACGACCAGTACCGAGCTCGATGACATGCCGATTGCCGCCGCCCAGGGCGGCACTAAGCCGGCTGCCGCGAGCGGCATCGAAACCAGGTTGTAGGCCGCGGCCCAGGTCAAGTTCTGGCGCATGACCCGCGCGGCGCGGCGCGCCAGCGCGAAGGCTTCCGGGAGCGCCTCGAGGGAGTCGCCGATCAGGATCAAGTCGGCGGTCGCCAACGTCAACGCGGATCCGCGTCCCATCGCGATGGAGACGCCGGCGCCGCCGAGCACGGGCGCATCGTTGACGCCGTCGCCGACCATTGCGACGAACTCTCCGGCGCGCGTCAGCGCCTTGATGTGCTCGAGCTTGTCCGACGGCGTCTGCCGCGCGGCAAAGACCTCGATTCCGCAATGCGCCGCCAGGCGCGAGACGGCCGCGACCGAATCGCCGCTCGAGATTTCCATCGTCAGGCCCAACCGGCGCAGCGCCGCGGCGGCCGAGGCGAGCTCGGGCCGCGGCGCATCCTCGATCGTGAAGGAGGCGAGCGGCTCACCCTCCCGCGCGAGCACGATCGCCGGATCCGCACCCGCATCGCTCCCTGTCGCGAAAACGCGGGTGCCGAGGCGGTAGCGCCGTGCACCGACCACGCCCTCGACCCCGCCGCTCTCGGTGTGCACCGCGCCTGCATCGAGACCGTCGCGCGGGATGCGTGCGAAGGCGCGCGCGATCGGATGCTCCGCGGAGAGCTCGAGCGCGGCGGCGATGGCCAGGCACTCGCGCACCGGCATCGCTCCCAGCGCGGTGCAGCCCGTGATGCGCGAGCACGCCGCTCGTGAGGGTTCCCGTCTTGTCGAGGACGACTCGCGTCACCTTCGCGAGCCGCTCGATCGCATCCGGATGTGTCACGAGCACACCGCGCCGCGCGAGCGCCGCGTTCGCGCTCGCGACGACGACCAGCGTTGCGAGCGAGAAAGCGCATGGACACGCGACGACGAGCACCGCCAGGGTCGCCGGAGAAAGCGCGCGACGGATCGATCACGCACCACGCGGCGCACGCGGCCCCCGCCAAGATGAGGACGCACACCAGGAAACGGCTCGACATCCGATCGGCCGATCTCGCGATGCGCGGGCGCTCGGATTGCGCGCGGTTCAGCAAGGCGACGATCCCGGCGATCACGGTCGCACCGCCGGTGGCGGCGACGCGCATGCGCACGGCCGGGCCGACATTGATGGAGCCTGCGGTGAGCATATCGCCGGTCGCCCGCTCGACCGGCATGGATTCACCGGTCAACATCGACTCGTCGAAGCGTGATAGCGCCGGCAATCAACGCGCCGTCCGCCGGCACGACCTCCCCGCCGCGCACCAACAGGCGGTCGCCGGTCTTCAGCTGATCGACCACGATATCGCTCGCCACCTCCTCGCCACTCGCGCTCGCCGACAGCCGGTGCGCCAAGAGCGGCAACATGCGGCTCAACGAATCGCTCACGTGCGTGCTCTGCTGGCGCGCCGACATTTCCACGTAGCGTGCCACCGTCAGAAAGAAGATGAACATGGTGATCGAGTCGAAGTAGACCTCGCCCGTGCTGCCGCCAGGTATCGAGGGCGCTCGCGGCGAATGCGAGGATCAGCGCGAGACTCACGGGCACATCCATGACGATGCTGCGCTTCGCGAGTGCCCGGACCGCGTTCGCGAAATAAGGCCATCCCGCGTACAGCATGATGGGCGTGCACACGAGCAGGCTCACGATCCGAAGATAGGCGCGGATCTCGGGCTCCATCCCTTGAGCGGCACCGACATACAGAGCGACGGCGAACATCATGACCTGCATCATGCCGAGACCGGCGACGGCAAGGCGTTTGAGCAGGGCGCGGCGCTCGTCCTCGATGCGTGCATCGGTGGTCTCCAGGCCGACGATGTGCGGCCGATAGCCGAGATGCGCGATCATGCGCAAGATTTCCGAGAGACGCTGCGCGCTCCGGCTGCCAGACGATGTGCGCGCGGCCGGTGGCGGTATTGACGGTCGCGTGCGTCACGCCTGAAGCTGCAGGAGCGAGCGGCTGATCAGCCAGCTGCAGGCGGCGCAGGTGAGGCCATCGATCGCCAGGGTGACGCCGCGCCCGCCCGGCTCGGCACGGGAGAGACTGTCGAGCAGCGCAGGGTCGTCGTAGCTCGCCCAATTGTCATCCGCTTGTGCGGGCCGGTCGGCCGGGGCGGTGCGGAATCGATAGAAATCCTCGAGTCCGAGCTCGGCGATCAGCTGCACCGCGGCCCGGCAGCCGGGGCAGCAGACCGGACACGTCCGCATGATCGAGCCGAACCGACAAGGTCGTGCGGCCTTCGAGCGCTTCGCCGCAATGAAAGCACCGGGTGTGCTCGACCGGCCATGCGCTCATTCCGTAGGCGGAACGACCGAGTTGGCGGTGCTGCCGTGGACCACCGGAACGGTGGGATGCGGCGTCGGCAATACCGGGTCGGGATGCCGGAGAATCAGCACGAAGGTGATGATGCCGGCGATCACGGATCCGACGGGAGGGGCGATCACCAGCCACATCATCGGATGACGGTACCAGGCTTTGTCGGCTCGTTCGATGCTCATTCGGCAACTCCTTTGGGACTCAAGGCGCGGCGAAGAACCGCGCACGGCTTTGGACGCGAGGTCGGGACGGTCGAGTGCCGCGCCTTCAACACGAAATCGCGGCCTCCATGCTCTTGGGCGGCCGGAATGCGCACGCGCACGACCACCGACTTCACGTCCTCCGCGGGGACTCGGTAGGTCGCCGTGTCGCCGTCGATGGTCGCGTTCGCAAGGCCCTGCGTGCTCAGCGCAAAGTCATGCGGGCTCTGGTCCTTGTTGATGATCCGCACCGTGAACACGTTCTCGATGCTGCCGTCGTCGAGCTCGCGATACAGCGTGTTGCGATCGCGCAGGACGTCCAGATCGAACGGTACGCGGTGCGCGACGGCGTAGGCGAATCCGGACATCAGAGCCAGCAGCAACCCCCCGTAGATCGCGATCCGCGGCCTGAATACCCGGGTGGGGATGTGTTCGATCTCCGCCTGGGTCGCGTAGCGCACCAGGCCCGGGGGCGAGCCGACTTTCGCCATCACCGCGTCGCACGCGTCGATGCAGCTCGCGCAGGCGATGCATTCGTATTGCAGTCCCTGACGTATGTCGATGCCCGTCGGACATACCTGCACACAGATCATGCAGTCGACGCAATCGCCGAGGGCCGCCTGCGCGCGGCGCATGGCGGCCTCGCGAGCCGCGCGGCTCGCCACGCGCCGCATCGTAGGAGACGATCAGGGTGTCGTGGTCGAACATCGCGCTCTGGAAGCGCGCGTACGGACACATGTATTTGCAGACTTGTTCGCGCAGATAGCCGGCGTTCCCATAGGTCGCGAACCCGTAGAAATAGAATCCAGAAGCCTTCCCAGAAGCTCAGCGCACCGCCGCCGCCGGCAAGCCTCGCGAACAGGCCCTCGATCGAGGAGAAATAGCCGACGAACGTCACGCCCGTGAAGAGCGCGAAGCTCACCCAGAGCAATTGCTTCGAGGCCTTGCGCGCGAGCTTGCCGGCTCCCCACGGCGCCTGGTCGAGCTTGATCTGTTGCAACCGGCTGCCTTCGGTGAGGCGCTCCATCCAAACAAACGCCTCCGTCCAGACAGTCTGCGGACACGCATAGCCGCACCACAGCCGCCCGCCAGCGCGGTAAAGAAAAAGAGCGACAACGCCGCGATGACCAGGAGCCAGGTGAGCAAGTAGAAATCCTGCGGAAAGAGCGTCAGTCCGAAGACGAAGAATTTGCGCTGCGGCAGATCGAACAGCACCGCTTGCCGGCCGCCCCAATGCATCCACGGCAAGCCGTAGAAAATTCCCAACAGGACGAACATCGCGAGCGGTGCGCAAGCCGCGCGAAACGGCCCTGCACTTCGCGCGCGTAAACTTTGCGGTGCGCTTCGTAGAGTGGCTCGGCGGCTGGCCTCGGCGCGCGAATCGCCGGCGCTCATGATGAGTGGCGCTCCGCGATAGCGTGTCGGCCGGCGCGGCCGGCCCGGACCGCAGCATGTAGGCGGTCAGGAAGCTCGAACTGAAGGTGAACAGCCAGAACATGAAGAATCCCAGCGCGTACACCATCGACCGGAACGCGATCGAGGATTGACCGCCGCGCTCATCGAAGCCGAGCACAGCGGATCGAGGTACGCGAATACCAGGGCCGTTTCCAGACACGCTGCGATGAACGAGGACCACAACGCCACGCCGATGGCTTCGGTCCGACGGGACCAGGGCAGCGTGCGGGGCGGCTCATCGAGCTGCATGCGACTCTCCTGCCAACGGCGCCGCCGCAGATGAGTCATTCGCGCTTGCGGGCGTGGAGTCTGCGCGGGCTGCGACAAGCTGAGCACGTAAGCGGCAAGCAGCCGCACTTTCATCTCGCCGAGCCGCTCGAGATGGGCGGGCATGTGGTTCGTGCGGCCCTTCGTGATGGTCTCGCGAATGTCCTTGAGGGAGGCGCCGTCGAGCCAGATGTGTCGGTCAGGTTCGGTGCGCCGATGACCGTGTTGCCGGTTGCGGCCGTGCCATGACATCCGGAGCAGAAAGTCATGAATTTCACCTTGCCGGCGTCCACTTGCGCCGCGGAGGCATCCGCCGGCTTGCGGCCGCTCAACGAAAGCACGTAGTCGAGCTCCTGCTCGACGCCGTCCGGGCCGAGCACGGGGCCCCACGCCGGCATCACGCCGTCGCGGCCGTGCGCAATCGATTGATAGACGTTCTGCTCGCTGCCGCCATACAGCCAGTCCTTGTCCGTGAGATTCGGAAAGCCCTTTGCCCCGCGCGCGTCCGATCCGTGGCAGGAGGAGCAATTGAGCGCGAACAAATTTCGTCCGGTCGCCATCGCCGCGGGATCGTGCGACAACTCGAGCAGGCTCTTGCCGTTGTATGCCGCGAAGCGCCGCTCGATCGCCTGGCGCGCGTCCGCATCCTCGCGTTGATACTGGGAGACTTCAGACCAGTGCCACAGGCCCGCAAAATTGCCGAGTCCGGGGTACAAGACCAGATAGCCGAGTGCGAAAACGATCGAGCCGATGAACAGCCACAGCCACCAGCGGGGCAGCGGATTGTTGTACTCGGTCAGATCCTCGTCCCACACGTGGGTGGTCTCTTTCGGCGAGGTCTTGCCGGAGCCGCGCGCGGTCCACCAGATGAGCCACAGGCATCCGAGGATGTTGGCGATGACGACGATCGAGACGAACGCCGCGATACCCGTGCTCACGGCAGCTCCTTCGATGGAGCACCCCGACCGTTCGACGCCGGGTCCGGCTCCCCATCGCGACAGTCCTCATCGAGCGCCAGACGCGCCATCTGGTCGAACAGCGGGCGGCGCCGAGCGCTAAACGCCCAGATGCACAGCGCGAGAAAGGCAAGCAGCAAGCTCAAGGTGATCAGTCCGCGGACGATGCCCATCATGGCGATGCTCCGGCTTGAGAAGCCGCGCCTGCGGCGGGATAGCTCTCGCCGTGAAAGGTGAGGCCTTGAAGGTAGGCGATGACGGCGTCGAGCTCGTTTCGGCCGTTGACCTTCTCGGCCGCCGAATCGATGTCGGCTTGGGTATACGGCACGCCGAGGCGCCGGAGCACGCGCATCTTGGCCGCGAGGTCAACGGGATCGATGCCGCCCTTGGAAAGCCACGTGAAGGCCGGCATGTTCGACTCCGGCACGACGTCGCGCGGATTGTTCAGATGGATGCGATGCCATTCATCGGAGTAGCGTCCGCCGATGCGCGCCAGGTCCGGGCCGGTGCGCTTCGAGCCGAACTGGAACGGATGGTCGTATACCGCCTCGCCGGCAAGCGAATAATGCCCGTAACGCTCGACCTCCGCCTCGAGCGGACGCACCATTTGGGTATGGCACAGATAGCAGCCCTCGCGCACGTAGACATCGCGCCCGGCAAGCTCGAGCGGGCCGTAGGGCTTGATGCCGGGTGCCGGCTGGATCACCGATGCTTGAAAGTAAAGCGGCACGATCTCCACCAAGCCCGCGATGCTGATCACGATGGCGATCAGACTCCCCATCAGCCAGGCTCTCTTTTCGACGATCTCGTGATTCATCGGTCCGCCTCCGGTCAAACGGCAGGCACGGCGATCGGCGCCATGCGCTCGACGGGAACACTCACCGTCTTGGCCACGTTGTAGAGCATGATGAACATGCCGATTAGAAACAGTCCGCCGCCGCCGAGCCGCACGACGTAATACGGATACGTCGCCTTCAGCGATTCGACGAACGTGTAAGTGAGCGTGCCGTCGGCATTGGTCGCGCGCCACATGAGGCCCTGCATGACGCCGGCGATCCACATCGCCGTGACGTACAAGACGACCCCGACGGTCGCGATCCAGAAGTGAATATCGATGAGGCGCACGCTCCACATCTCCTTGCGGCCATAGAGCCGCGGAATGAGGCTGTACATCGAGCCGATGGTCATGAATGCGACCCAGCCGAGGGCGCCGGAGTGCACGTGCCCTATGACCCAATCGGTGTCGTGTGAGAGCGCGTTGACGGTCTTGATGGACATCATCGGCCCTTCGAAGGTCGACATGCCGTAGAAGGAGAGCGCGACGATGAGGAACTTGAGGACGGGGTCGGTGCGCAGCTTATCCCAGGCACCCGACAGGGTCATGATCCCGTTGATCATGCCGCCCCATGAAGGCGCCAGCAGAATCACGGAGAACACCATGCCGAGAGACTGTACCCAGTCGGGGAGGCTCGTGTACTGCAAGTGATGAGGACCGGCCCACATGTAGATGGAGATGAGCGCCCAGAAATGCACGATCGACAACCGGTAGGAATAGATCGGCCGGCCCGCTTGCTTGGGCACGAAGTAATACATCATCCCGAGGAATGCGGCGGTCAGGAAGAAGCCCACCGCGTTATGGCCGTACCACCATTCCACCATGGCGTCGACCACGCCGGAGTAGATGACGTAGGACTTCGTAAGGGAGACGGGGATCGCCAGGTTGTTCACGATGTGCAGGACGGCGATCGTGATGATGTAAGCGGCGAAGAACCAATTGGCCACGTAGATGTGCTTGACCTTGCGAATCGCGAGCGTGCCGAAGAAGACGTATGCATACGCGACCCATACCACCACGATCAGCAAGTCGATCGGCCACTCGAGCTCGGCGTATTCTTTGCCCTTGGTGAATCCGAGGGGCAGGCTTACCGCCGCCAGGAGAATGACGATCTGCCATCCCCAGAAGGTGAAGGTCGCGAGCCTGTCGGAGATCAAGCGCACCTGGCAGGTGCGCTGAACGATGTAATAGGAGGCGGCGAACAGGCCGCAGCCGCCGAAGGCGAATATCACCGCGTTGGTGTGCAACGGCCGCAGCCTTCCGTAGCTGAGGTAGGGCAGGCCGAAGTTGAGCGTCGGCCAGATCAATTCCGCGGCGATGATCACACCGACCGTCATTCCGACGATGCCCCAGATTACGGTCATGATGGCGAATTGGCGCACGACCGCATCGTTGTATGCGACCGGCGGTGCGGAAATAGCAGATGACTGCATGTGAATTCCTCGGCGTGCGGATCCGTCGTGAAATGTTAAGCGCGTGGCCGTCGGCTTCGACATCAGGACTACGCCCGGGCTGCCTACGTACAATTCCGTGCCGCGTTTGCGCTACGCGGAAGTACTTATTGGCTTGGAAGGCGGGCGGAGCGAGGCTAGTCGGGCACGATGATGACCAACGCCACTCCAGGGGCAGGGATGAGTGCAGCGAACGTCGCTTTCGACAGCGATCTCATGCGCCGCTATGATCGCGAGGGGCCCCGCTATACCTCCTATCCCACCGCGGCTCAGTTTCGCGAGACGATCGATGCAAGCGACTATCAGCGCGAGGCGCTCGACGAGCCAGGGGCCCGCGGTCGGCATCCCCTTTCGGTCTACGTGCATATTCCATTTTGTTTCGCACCCTGCTTCTACTGCGGTTGCAACAAGATCGTCACTAGCCGGCTCGAGCTGGCCGAACGCTATTCCCGAAGTCTCGTTCGCGAAATCTCGCTGCGCAGCCCGCTCTTCAGCCGGGAGCGCACGGTCGAGCAGATGCATTTCGGCGGCGGCACGCCGACTTTCCTGCCCGCGCGACGGCTGATCGAGATCATCGATCGGATCGATCGGGAATTTTCGCTCACCGACGCCGAGTGGCGAGACTATTCCATCGAGATCGATCCGCGCGGCGCGAACCCGACGTTGCTGCGCCTCCTGGCATCACTCGGATTCAACCGCCTCAGCCTCGGAGTGCAGGATTTCGACGAGTCCGTGCAGCGCGCGGTGAACCGGGTGCAATCCGCCGAAATCGTCGAGCGGACGTACGGCGCGGCGCGCGAGATCGGCTTTCGCTCGATCAATTTCGATCTGATCTACGGGCTCCCGCTGCAGACGCGATCGAGCTTTGCGGCGACCGTCGAGCGGGTGGCGGCGCTCGCGCCGGACCGCGTCGCGGTTTACGGCTATGCGCACATGCCTCACCTGTTCAAGGCGCAGCGGCAGATCCGCCAGGACGAGCTTCCGAACGCGGCGGCCCGGTTGGAGCTCCTGCAAATCGCCGTCGACACATTGAGTGCGGCCGGCTATGTGTACATCGGCATGGACCATTTCGCGCTGCCGACGGACTCCCTTACGCGCGCGCTCGAGGCGCGCACCCTGCAACGCAGCTTCCAGGGATACACCACTCACGCCGACCTCGACCTGATCAATCTGGGTGTGAGCGCCATCGGTCGAGTGGGGGATCTGTACGTGCAGAACCACAAGCTGCTCGCCGACTACGAGCAGTCCGTCGCCGGCGATGCGCTGCCGCCGCAGCGCGGCGTGCGCATGAGCGCGGATGATCGGCTGCGCAACGGCGTCATCAATGGAATCATGTGCCACGGCAAGGTCGATATCGCGTCCGTCGAGCGCGATTTTGGCATCCGCTTCGACGACTATTTCGCCCCGGAGCTCGAGCGGCTCGCGATTCTGGAAGCGGACGGTCTCATCACCCGCGAACCGACAAGCATCGATCTCACGCCGAGCGGGCGGCTTCTGATGCGCAATGTCGCCATGACCTTCGACGCCTACGCCGCGGGCGCCTCGCGGCCGCTCAGTGCCTCACGCCTGATCTGAGGGCAGCTGCACGCTGTACGGCAGAGGCAGCTCCTCGGCCGGTATGGCCTCGCCGGCATCGGTGTCGGCGGCACCCCCCGCTTCGAGGGTGAGCACGGCGAGCGCCTCGAAGCCGCCGTCGACGGGTGCGAGCTCCGTGAGGCGCCCGGAGCGGCGGTCCTCGAGCCGCACGGGCTGACCCACCCGCCAGTTCCCGGGCGGCAGCCGCAATCGGTACATGCGCCGCTTGATGCGTCCGAGGTGCTGCGTCCGGGCGATGATTTCCTGACCCGTATAGCACCCCTTGGTGAAACTGATCGCGTCCAGCCGGTCGAGATTCAGCATTTGCGCGACGAATTGCTCGCTGGTGGCGGCATACACCTGCGGCAGACCTGCGCGAATGTCCTCGAGGCGCCAGGCGTCCTGCGCGGGGCTCTCCGCCGCGGCCGTCTGCGAGGGCACGGGGCTCAAAATCCAGAATCGCGGCGATTCAGACCGGCCGCCGTCCGGCACGCGCGCGACCGCCACGCCGTCGTGCTCGAGGTAACGAGCCTCCCGGTTGAACGAGGGAATCCGCGCAAGCTCCGATGCCATCGCCGGCGCGCCGGCGACGCTCCAGCCGAGCTCCTCTATTTTCACTTTCGCGCGCAGCACGAACTTGCGCAACCGCTCGAGCGTCGGGGTGGCGATGTCGCGCGGCAAGATCGCCAACACGCCGCTCGAGTGAGGCAACAGGTGCATCACCGCGATGACTCTCCCCTGCGCCGTGGAGTAGGCGGCGAGGAGCGGGACGCCGTCGGCGAGGCGGCGCGTATCGTTGGACACTTGGCCTTGAAGGAAGGCGATCGCATCCGGGCCTGCAAATCGCAAAACGCTCAAATTCGGCAGCTCGACTGCGTGCATGCTCACATGCACATGAATGAGGCCGCCCGGGCGCGCTGTCAACCCCCCAACCCGCCGATGGGCGTTTCTGCGGCGTGAAGCGGGTTTCGTGGTTATACGCCCCCGTTTTCTGGCACACTTTCGTCCGTGATACCGACCGCCGACGATCAGGATGATGTCTCCGCGCTGCCGACGGCCCCGCCCGTACAGCCGGTCGCGCCGCCGCGCGAGGTGGGCGGTCGCGAGGGACCCGAGCCGACGCGCTTCGGCGATTGGGAACTGCGGGGCCGATGCATTGATTTTTGAATTGAATTCGCGCCTTTGAAGAGCATGCCCGCACGCACCCGGCCGCTGTCGCCGCACTTGGGGATCTATCGCTGGCAGATCGGCAATACCTTGTCGATCCTGCACCGATTCACGGGCATCGCGCTCGCGGTGGGCTTCGTGGCGCTCTGCTATTGGCTGGTGGCGCTCGCGAGCGGTGAGGAGAGCTACCGGTGTGCCGCGCGGGCGTTCGCCAGTCCCCTCGGGCTGCTGTGCTTGTTCGGCTGGACCTTCGCCTTTCTGTATCACCTGTTCAACGGCGTGCGGCATCTGTGCTGGGACATCGGCATGGGCTTCGAGCGCACGGCGCGCCATGCGAGCGGATGGCTGGTCGTGCTCGCGGCCCTGGTGTTGACGCTCGCGACATGGGCGCTGCTCTGGCGCGGCGGGCGGCTATGAGCCTGCGAAGTCCGCTCGGCAGGGTGCTCGGCACGGGCTCCGCCAAGGATGGAACGCTGCAGTGGTGGGCGGAGCGGGTGAGCGCCGTCGCGCTCATTCCCCTCACATTATGGTTCTTCTTTTCGCTGCTGCTCTTGCCGGCGCTCGATTACGCGACCGTGCATGCGTGGCTGTCGGTGCCCTTGAGCGCCTTTCTTGCCGCCCTGCTGGTCGCGGTCTGCGCGTACCACTCCTATCTCGGCACGAACGTCGTCGTCGAGGACTATGTACACGCCAACACCCCGAAGCTCATCCTCGCGCTGACGCTGCGGTTCCTCTATGTGCTCGGGGCGGGCGCGGGGGTCTTCGCGATCCTGCGCATCGCATTTGGATCGGCGGGAGCCCCGTGAGCGAATACAAGTTCATCGACCACACCTATGACGTCGTCGTGGTCGGAGCCGGCGGCGCGGGATTGCGCGCAACCTTCGGGCTGGCCGAGGCCGGACTCGCCACGGCCTGCTTGACCAAGGTGTTTCCGACCCGCAGCCATACGGTCGCCGCGCAGGGTGGTATTTCCGCCGCGCTCGGCAACATGGGCGAGGATGACTGGCGCTGGCACATGTATGACACGGTGAAGGGGTCGGACTGGCTCGGCGATCAGGACGCGATCGAGTTCATGTGCAAAGTGGCGCCCGCCGCGGTGATCGAGCTCGAGCATTACGGGGTGCCGTTCTCGCGCACGGATCAGGGCAAGATCTATCAGCGGCCGTTCGGCGGCATGACCACGCACTACGGCAAGGGAATTGCCCAGCGAACCTGCGCGGCCGCCGACCGCACCGGTCACGCCATGCTGCACACCTTATATCAGCAGTCCCTGAAGCACGAAGCGACGTTCTTCATCGAATATTTCGCGCTCGACCTGATTATGGAAAATGGCGAATGCCGCGGCGTGATCGCGCTGGACATGGCCGAGGGCACCTTGCACCGGTTTCGCGCGCACCAGGTCATCCTGGCGACCGGGGGCTACGGGCGTGCCTGGTTCTCCTGCACCTCCGCGCATACCTGCACGGGCGACGGCGGCGGCATGGTCCTGCGCGCCGGATTGCCCCTGGAAGACATGGAGTTCGTGCAATTCCACCCGACGGGCATTTACGGCGCCGGCTGCCTCATCACCGAGGGCTCACGCGGGGAGGGCGGCTACCTCACCAATTCCCTCGGCGAGCGGTTCATGGAACGCTATGCGCCGAACGCCAAGGATCTCGCGTCGCGCGACGTCGTGAGCCGCTCCATGACCATCGAGATCCGCGAGGGCCGCGGATCCGGCAAGCTCAAGGATCACATCGACCTGCACCTCGAGCATCTCGGGCCCGAGGTGATCAAGGAACGTCTCCCCGGCATCGCCGAGACGGCGCGTATCTTCGCCAACGTCGACGTCAACAAAGAGCCGATCCCCGTCCTGCCGACCGTCCACTACAACATGGGCGGCATCCCCTGCAACATCCATGGTCAAGTCACCTACCGGCGCGACGGCGTCGACACGCTCGTGCCGGGGTTGATGACCGCGGGCGAAGCGGCGTGTGTCTCGGTGCACGGCGCCAACCGCTTGGGATCGAATTCGCTCTTGGACCTGGTGGTTTTCGGGCGCGAGCTCGCCCGCTTCTGCGCCGAGGTCCTGAAGCCCGGGGATTCTCATCGCGCGCTCAAACCCGACTGTGCGGATGCCGCGCTCGCGCGGTTCGACGCTTTGCGTCATGCGAAGGGCTCGCGGCGTACCGCCGATATCCGGCTCGACATGCAGCGCATCATGCAAGAGGATGCCGCGGTGTTTCGCACCGCGGAAACACTGGGCCACGGCAAGCGCCGTCTCGCGGCGGTGTTCGACTCGTTCAGGGACGTGCAGATCACCGACCGCTCGCTCATCTGGAACACCGATCTGATCGAGACCTTGGAGCTCGACAATTTGCTCGGCCAGGCCGTCGCGACGATGCACTCGGCCGAGAACCGCAAGGAGAGCCGCGGGGCCCAGGCCCGCGAGGATTTCCCGAACCGCGACGATCAAAACTGGCTGAAGCATACCCTGTGCTGGGTGGATGAGCGGGGGGCGACCCGCTTCGATTACCGGCCCGTGCATATGAAGCCGTTGACCAACGAGGTCGACCCCATTCCGCCCAAGGCGCGCACCTACTGAGGAGCTTGATCGATGGCCGAGTTTTCCCTTCCCCGCAACTCCAAGGTGCGCAAGGACGGCAAGGTGTTCAAGGCACCCGCCGGCGCGAGCGGCGTGCGGGTGTTTCGGATCTATCGCTTCGATCCGGACCTGCCCGAGAACCCGCGCCTCGATACCTACGAGGTCGACATGGACAGCTGCGGGCCGATGGTCCTCGACGCACTCATCAAGATCAAGAACGAGATCGACACGACGTTGAGCTTTCGACGGTCCTGCCGGGAGGGCATCTGCGGATCGTGCGCGATGAATATCGACGGCAAGAACGGCCTGGCATGCATCAGCGCCTGTGCGGACATCAAGAGCGACATCCGGATCTATCCCTTGCCGCACATGCCCGTCATCAAGGATCTCGTTCCCGATCTGACCAATTTCTACGCCCAATACGCGGCCATCAAGCCATGGCTGCAGACCATCACCCCGCCGCCGCCGGACGGCGAGCGGCTGCAGTCGAAGGAAGACCAGGAGAAGGTCGACCGGCCCTCGGCATGCATTCTGTGCGCCTGTTGCTCGACCAGCTGTCCGAGCTATTGGTGGAACAGCGAACGCTATCTCGGACCGGCGGCGCTGCTCGCGGCCTACCGGTGGATCGTCGACAGCCGCGATGAGGCCGCCGGCGATCGGCTCGATCAGCTCGAGGATCCGTTCCGGCTGTATCGATGCCACACCATCATGAATTGCACGGAAGCGTGCCCGAAGGATCTGAATCCGGCCAAGGCGATCGGCGAAGTCAAGCAAATGCTGGCTCACCGGCGTCTTTAGAAGTGCCGCCTGATGGGAGCGGCGGTCGCGCAAACGGTCGGACTGCTGCGCTGGCGATGCCGGCGCGGCATGAAGGAGCTCGACTTGCTCCTTCGCCGATACGTCGATGAGGAGTTCGCTCAGGCCTCGAGCGCGCATCAGACGGCTTTCCTGGCCCTTCTCGAGATACCGGATCCGCAGATCTGGTCATATTGCCTCGGGCTCGAGCCACCCCCCACGGCGGTCATGGCCTCCCTCATCCGGCGAATCACGCGAGCCGGCGATTAACTCAGGCGGCCCGTCGCCGCTGCTAGAATTGAACCTGTGCGCAAATTCACGCTTGCAGTTGAGGCAATACGAGGAAACCGTCGAACTTTTCCCCGGCCGCCCGGTCTACCGCGACAGGCTGGCTCGCAAGCTCGCTGGTTTGGGCTCTCGAATGACGGTTGAAGAGAGCGACCTCAAACTGGTCGAGCGCGTCCAGCGCGGCGAGCGCGCGGCGTTCGATTTGTTGGTCCTGCGATACCAGCACAAGGTGCTGAAGCTGATCATGCGTTACGTCCACGATGCGACCGAAGCCGAAGACATAGCACAGGAGGCGTTCGTCAAAGCCTATCGCGCCCTCCAGTCATTTCGAGGCGATAGCGCCTTCTATACCTGGCTGTATAGAATCGCGATCAACACCGCCAAGAACGCGCTCGTGGCGACCAAACGCCGGCCCATGGACTACGATCTCGACCTTCAGGATCCCGAGCAGTATGACCTGCATTCGCGGTTGGCAGAATCCGAAACCCCGGAAGCCTTGCTCCTCACCGACGAGATACGCGATACCGTCAATCGCGCCATCGAGAACCTGCCCGAGGATCTGCGGACGGCGATCGTGTTGCGCGAGCTCGAAGGATTAAGTTACGAGGATATTGCACAGACCATGGATTGCCCGGTCGGGACGGTGCGTTCGCGAATTTTTCGCGCTCGCGAGGCGATAGACAAGAAGCTGCGACCCATTTTCGAGGGCGGCCTGGGTCGGCCCGAGGACACATGAGCGATCAAATTCGTGAACAGGTTTCGGCTTTTCTCGATGGCGAGCTGCCGAGCTCCGAGACAGAGCTTCTGCTGAAGCGCTTGACGCGCGACGTGGAGCTGCGCCAGAGCTTCGGTCGGTATGCGCTGATCGGTGAAATGGTGCGCGGTGGAAGCCACGCCTCCTTGAGCATCGGCTTCGCGGCCCGGGTCAATCGCGCCATCGACGGCGAATCGGCCCCTCCGGGACTGCAACCGGCGCGTCTCGGGCATTTGCGCTGGTGGAAACCCATTGCCGGCACGGCGGTCGCCGCCGGCGTCGCGGCCGTGGCGGTGGTTGCTCTGCAGCAGCGCGCGGTGGTTCCTGGATTGCGCAGCACACCGTCCGCGGTCGCGCAGACCGCGCGCCTGGTGCAGCCGAAGGAAGCGATTTCCTATACGGTGCCTGTCGCGGCGCCGGCCGAGGTCCCGGCGATGGTGCCCGCCGCCCGCCTGACGAGCTATGTGTTCGCGCACAGCAAATACTCGGTGGGCCTCGGGCAGGGCAATCTGTTGTCGGCGCTGCTGAGTGACGATCAAGCGCCGGCCTACGGAGAGGCGGTTTCGCAGCCGGTGCCGGTGGCGGCCCCGAAGCCGGCCGCACCGCCCGCGACGCGCGATACGCAGAACGCTCCATGACGAGGAGTGGGTTGCGTTCCCGTGCCACCTGGCTGATTCCCTATGCCGCAGCCGGCGTTCTGAGCCTCGCTCTCGGACAGCGCTCGAGCGGTGCAGAAGACGATGCCCGCGCCTGGCTCGAGAAAATGAACCAGGCCCTCGCGACCCGCAATTACGACGGCACGTTCTTTCATCTGAGCGAGGGGCGCGTCGAAACCATGCGCATCGTGCACCGGGTCAAGTCCGGACACGTGACCGAGCGGCTGCAATCCCTGGACGGATCGGGGCGTGAGTTCGTGCGCAACAACGACGAGCTCACCTGTTATCTGCCGGATCAGCACACCGTGCTGGTCGAGCCTCGCCAGGACCGCGGGCCCTTCCTGGGGTCGCTGCCTCGGTTCGGCGCGGACGTGGAGCAGTTCTATCTGATCGAGTCGTTGCCCGCCACGCGGGTGCTTGGCCGGCCCGCACGCGTGATCGCGGTCAACCCCAAGGATCAGTACCGCTTCGGCTATCGCCTGTGGCTCGATGAGAATACGGCGATGCCCTTGAAGACGCAGCTCTGCGATGCGCACGGCCAGGTGATCGAGCAGATCCTGTTCGCGCGGCTGGAGATGCCGGAGATCATTGCGGATGCGGATCTGGCGCCGGCGGTGCACACCGAGGGCATGCGCTGGGTGCGTCAGGGCCGATCGAGCGAGCCGGCCTCGGCGGCACTGTCCGCCTATCGAGCCAGTGAGCTGCCGCCGGGCTTTCACTTGACGGTGTCCGGCGCCCAGACGCTCGGCGATGCGTCGGTTCCCGCCGCCCACTTCGTGTATTCGGACGGGCTGGCGACGGTGTCGGTGTTCGTGGAGCCGGAAGCTCCGGCGAAGGCCAACAGCGCCGATGCGCCGAGCACGCCGGCCGAGCCGCCGATGCAGGGGCTGGCGCGCGTTGGATCCGGTTTCGCATTCTCCACCGTGGTGCAGGGCCACCAGGTCACCGCCGTCGGCGAGGTTCCGGCGCAGACGGTCGAGTTCATCGCCCACTCGGTGAAGTCCTTCGGCAACAGCAGCAGCCTGCCGCCGCACTGAACCATGCGTTTCGTGCTCTACTCCCGCGCGGGATGCGGCCTGTGCGAGGAGCTCAAGGCCGAGCTCGAGCGGCTGCCCGCCGCCCACGGTTATCCGCTCGATGAAATCGACGTGGATGCCGATGCCGCGACTCGATCCCGGTTCGGACACAAGATTCCCGTGCTGCTGTTCGCGGGAGAAATGGTCTGTCATGGCCGATTGGACACCGATGAGGTACTCAAAGCCCTCGCGTACCACCGTTGACCGGTATAATCGGGGGTTTGTCCGACTCCTGGCACTTGATGAAGAATATCCGCAACTTCTCGATCATCGCGCATGTTGATCACGGCAAATCGACCTTGGCGGATCGCTTCATCCAGGAGTGCGGCGGCCTCGAGGCACGGGAGATGCAGGCGCAGGTGCTCGATTCGATGGACCTCGAGCGTGAGCGGGGCATCACCATCAAGGCCGCAAGCGTCACGCTCGCCTTCAAATCGCTGAGCGGCGAGGTCTATCAGCTCAACTTCATCGACACCCCGGGACACGTGGATTTCTCGTACGAAGTCTCGCGGTCTTTGGCGGCGTGCGAGGGCGCGCTCCTCGTCGTCGATGCCGCGCAAGGGGTGGAAGCGCAGAGCGTCGCCAATTGCTACACCGCCCTCGAACAGGGCCTCGAGGTGTTGCCGGTCATCAATAAGATCGATCTGCCGTCGGCCGATCCGGCGAAAGTGATCCACGAAATCGAGGAGATCATCGGCATTCCAGCCGACGATGCGGCGCTCGTGAGCGCCAAGACCGGCCTCGGCGTGTCGGAGCTGCTCGAGCACCTGGTCAAGCGCATTCCCCCGCCCAAGGGCGACCCGGACGCGCCGCTCCAGGCCCTGATCATCGACTCCTGGTTCGACAATTACGTGGGTGTCGTATCCCTCGTCCGGGTCGTCAATGGTGCACTGCAGTCAGGGTCGAAAATCCGCGTCATGTCGACGGGCCGCAGCCATGTCGTGGACCGGCTTGGGCGCTATGCGCCGAAGCCCGTCACGCTCGAGGCGCTGAATACCGGTGAAGTCGGCTTCGTCATGGCGGGAATCAAGGAAATCGACGGCGCGCCGGTGGGCGACACCATCACGCTCGAGGCGAATCCCGCCAAGGAGCCGCTCGCGGGCTTCAAGCAGGTGCAACCGCGCGTGTTCGCGGGTCTTTTTCCCGTGAGCTCCGACGATTATGAGCAGTTTCGCGACGCCTTGAAGAAGCTCAAGCTCAACGACTCGGCGCTGCATTTCGAGCCCGAGGTGTCCACCGCCTTGGGCTTCGGATTTCGCTGCGGTTTCCTCGGGCTTTTGCACATGGAGATCGTCCAGGAGCGCCTCGAGCGTGAATACGACCTCGATCTGATCACCAGTGCTCCGACCGTCGTCTACGAGGTGCTGCTCACCGACGGCTCGGTGACGACGGTGGACAATCCCACGAAGCTCCCGCCGCAGGATCGCATTGCGGAGCTGCGCGAACCGATCATCACCGCCAACATTCTGGTGCCCCCGGATCACGTGGGCGCGGTCTTGACCCTGTGCAGCGAGAAGCGCGGCGTGCAGAAGAAAATGCTCTTTCTGGGCAGCCAGGTGTCGCTGCAATACGAGCTGCCGCTCGCCGAGGTGGTGCTCGATTTCTTCGACCGCCTGAAATCGGCAAGCCGTGGGTATGCTTCCTTCGATTACGAGTTTCATTCTTTCCGGACGGCGCCGTTGGTCAAGCTCGATGTGTTGATCAACGGCGATCCGGTGGATGCGCTGGCGCTCATCGTGCACAAGGACAACGCCTACACGCGCGGCCGCGAGCTGGTCGACAAGATGCAGGAGCTCATTCCGCGCCAGATGTTCGACATCGCGGTGCAGGCCGCGATCGGCAGTCACATCATCGCGCGCGCGAGCGTCAAGGCGATGCGCAAGAACGTGCTCGCCAAGTGCTACGGCGGCGACATCACGCGCAAACGCAAGCTTCTGGAAAAGCAGAAGGCCGGCAAGAAGCGCATGAAGCAGGTTGGCCAGGTGGAGATACCGCAGGAGGCGTTTCTCGCCGTTCTTCAGGTCGGCAAGAAAGCCAATTGACGTTTTCAGTGAATCGAACATGTTCGGGGGTTTTTCGTGAGTGACGGCGACAGCCTGTTTGTAGTGTTGTTGTGCGCGGCGATCGCCTGCGTTCTGGTGATTCTCATCGACGGCTGGTTCTTTCGTCCGCGGCGCGATCCGGGAGCGACCAGCGTGGAGGAGCCGGTCGTGCCGCGCATCGCCGGCTACGCCCTGGTCGCGCTCGCGCTCGGCATGCTGTGGCGCCTGTTCCGTTACGAGGCCGTGGATTTCAGCTTCATGCTGGTGCTGGTCGGGGCGATCTCGGGAGCCATCTGGGGGCTGGACCGCGCGTTTTTTGCGCGGCGGCGCAAGCAGGCGGCCGCCGCGGCGGGCACGCCGCCCGAGAGCGTGCGCGAGCCGGTCGCCGTCGAGTACGCACGCTCGTTCTTTCCCGTGATCCTGCTGGTGCTGGTGATCCGCTCGTTTCTGTTCGAGCCGTTTCGCATCCCGTCCGATTCCATGATGCCGACCTTATTCGACGGCGACTTCATCTTCGTGAGCAAGTACGCCTACGGCTTGCGCCTGCCGGTCACCAATACCCTGATCATTCCCACCGGCACGCCGCAGCGGGGCGATGTGATCGTGTTCCGCCTGCCGCCGAACCCCAAGATCAACTACATCAAGCGGCTCGTGGGATTGCCGGGCGACCATATCCGGGTCGACGAGAAGAACCGGGTGTATATCAACGGCATCCTGCAGCCGCAGACCCCGGGTCCCACCTACACCGGACCGAAACAAAATGCATGGAACTACGCCGGCGTGCCGACGGCGTGGGAGCAGCTCGGCGCCAAGCGCCATCCGATCATGTTCGCGCGCGGCACGGTCACGAGCGGGGAATGGGTGGTACCCGCGGGGCACTATTTCTTCATGGGCGATAACCGCAACAACAGCAAGGACAGCCGCTGGACCGACGATTCGGACGCCCCGGGGTACGTCCCGGAGCAAAATCTGGTGGGTAAGGCGGTGCGGATTTGGCTTAATCTTGATACTCGTGACGGACCTCTCTGGAATCGGATCGGTAATGCGATTCAATAAGCACTCCTACAGGGAGTGATTTATGCGCCATCGTCAACAGGGCATGACCATGATCGGGATCCTCTTCGTCCTGGCCTTGCTCGGAGTGATCGGCTACGCGGGCATACGCATCGCCCCGCTGTATCTGAACTACATGAAGGTCGCCCGCAGCATGGATGCGACCGCCTCGGAGTTCAAAGGCGATGCCGTGGACCAGGTGGCGCTGCGCCGCACGCTGGAAAAACACTGGCAGATCGAGGACATCGACAGCGTCGAGGCCAAGGATGTGGAAATCACCAAGGATGACAGCGGCGCCGTGATGCACGTGGCCTACGACGATTCCGCCCCCTACATCGCCAACGTCTCCCTCACCGTGCACTTCGAAAAGACCGCGAAGGTGCAGTGAGGCGGGACTCTTCGGCACTTCTCGCCTGGTCCGAGCGCGCGTTCGGCCACGCCTTCTCGAACCCCTCCCTCTGCCGGGCGGCACTCACGCACCGCAGTGCCGGTGGCGAGCACAACGAGCGGCTCGAGTTTCTCGGTGACGCAGTTCTCAATTGCAGTGTGGCGCGCTTGCTATACGATGCGCATCCGGACGCCGACGAAGGGGCGCTGTCTCGGCTGCGCGCCAGTCTGGTGAGCGGCGAGACGCTCGCCCAGATAGCCGGCGATCTCGGAATGGGCGAGCATTTGCGCCTCGGCTCGGGTGAACTGAAGTCGGGCGGCTATCGACGGGCTTCGATCTTGGCAGACGCGCTGGAGGCGATGGTGGGAGCAATATATCTGGATTCGAGCTTCGAGGCGGCGGCGGTGGCCGTGGAGCGCATCGTCGGGCCGCGCCTCGAGAAGCTGCCTTCGGCCGATTCGCTGAAGGATGCCAAGACCCGCCTTCAGGAGGCCCTTCAGGCGCGCGGTCTCGCCTTGCCGGTGTATTCGCTGGTCTCCGCGGACGGCGAGCCGCACTCACAGTCCTTCACGGTCTCTTGCGAGGTGTCCGCGTTCGGACTCAGCGCGGCGGGCGAGGGCGCCAGCCGGCGCCGCGCGGAGCAGCTGGCGGCGCGCAAAGTGCTGGATCAGCTGCCGCCCGAGATGCGTAAATCCTCATGAGCGCGGCTCCTTTTCGCGCCGGCATGGTGGCCATCGTGGGACGGCCGAACGTCGGCAAGTCCACGCTCGTGAATGCGTTGGTGGGGCGCAAGGTCACCATCGTAAGCGCCAAGCCGCAGACCACCCGGCACCGGATCCTGGGCGTGGTGAACCGCCCCGACGCGCAGCTCGTACTGGTCGATACGCCGGGATTGCACGAATCGACCCGGCGGGTCATGAATCAGTATATGAACCGGGTCGCCATCTCCTCCTCGCGCGATGCCGACGTCCTTCTTTTCGTGATCGAGGCCATGCACTTCGGTGAGGAAGATCTATGGGTCTGGGAGCGCGTGCGGGGTCTCAAACAGCCGCTGTTCCTGATCATCAACAAAGTCGACCGCGTGACTCCGAAGGACCGCTTGCTGCCGTTCATCGACGATGTGGCGCGGCGCGTGCCGGCTTCCGGGGTCTTGCCGGTCTCGGCCCTCGAGCGCGACAATCTCGATCGATTGGCGGACGTCGTGGGCTCGCGGCTGCCGGTGGCGCCGCCGTTGTTCGCACCGGACGTCCTCACCGATCGTGACGAGCCGTTTCAGGCCGCCGAGATCGTGCGCGAGAAGCTGACCCTGAAGCTTCGGGAAGAGCTTCCCTATGGGATCAACGTGCAGATCGAGCGTTTTGCGGAGGAGGAGGGGCGCATCATCATCAACGCCGTGATCTGGGTGGAGCGCGCCGGGCAGAAGGCGATCGTGATCGGACAAGGCGGCGAGCGGCTGAAGGAAATCGGACGTCTCGCGCGCATCGAGCTCAACGACCTGTGGCAGCGCTCGGTACACTTGGAGCTCTGGGTGAAGGTCAAGGAAAACTGGGCGGACAACGAAATGGCCTTGCGTCAGTTCGGGTACGAGACTTAAATATGAAGCGCGGTTCCGGTCGGCGCGTGTGGCTCGCCCCGGCCTACGTCCTGCATCAGTACGCGTACCGCGACACGAGCCGCATCATCGAGGTGTTCACGGCCGAGCAGGGCCGGCTCACCCTGTTTGCGCGCGGCGCGAACGGTGCCAAATCGACGCTGCGCGGGGTGTTGCGCCCGTTCCAGCGGCTGCTGGTCTCCTGGTCCGGGCGCTCGGAGGCCTGTCAATTGGTGAGTGCCGAGCTCGACGGGGCGCTGACGACGCTCGCCAAGGAGCGCCTGATGAGCGGCTTCTACCTCAACGAGCTGTTGTTGAAGCTGACCGAGCGCTGCGATCCGCATCCGGAAGTTTTCGACGCCTATGCGATCTGCGTCGGGGCCTTGTGCGCTTTCGAGCCGGAGGAGGCGACTCTGCGCCGCTTCGAGAAGCGCTTGCTCGATCATCTGGGCTACGGATTGGATTTGTCGCGAGCGGCGGACGGCGAGCCGATTGCACCCAACGGGTATTATCGGTTTGCCGCGGAGCGCGCCGCGCAGCCCTGCGTGGCGGAGACCCCGGGTGCCGTCTACGGCCGTTCGCTCACGGATCTGGAGGACGAGAGGTTCGTCGATGTCCGTTCCTTGCGGGATGCGAAGCGCGTGCTGCGGGCGGCGCTCGAGGCCTGCCTCGATGGGCGAACATTGAAGTCGCGCGAAGTCATGCGGGCCATGCGTCGTCGCGAGCACGAGGCGCCGCCGGAACAATCATGAGCGCAGCGACGGGCATCGCGCTCGGGGTGAACATCGATCATGTCGCGACGCTGCGTCAGGCGCGCCGGATCGATTACCCGGATCCCGTGCACGCGGCGCTCCTCGCCGAGCAATCGGGCGCCGACAGCATCACCCTGCACTTGCGCGAGGATCGCCGCCACATCCAGGATCACGACGTGGTGGTGCTGCGGGGTCTCCTGAAGACCCGCATGAATCTCGAGATGGCGGTGACTACCGAGATGATCCGCATTGCCGGCGAGGTGCTGCCGCACGATTGCTGCCTGGTGCCCGAGTCGCGCGAGGAAGTGACCACCGAGGGCGGTCTCGCCGTGCAGGGCCAGGAGGCGCGCCTCGAGGATGCCTGTGGGGCGCTTGCCGCCGTCGGCATCCGGGTCTCGCTTTTCATCGACCCCGACGCGGCACAGATCGAAGCCGCGCGGCGCGTCGGGGCTCCCGTGATCGAGCTGCACACCGGCACCTACGCGAACGCGAGCGGCGTGGCGCGCGCGATGGAGCTCGAGCGCGTCCGTTCGGCTGCATCGCTCGGCGCCTCGCTCGGTCTCGTCGTGAACGCCGGGCATGGGCTCAACTATCACAACGTCGAGCCCATCGCCGCCATCCCGCAGATCGTGGAACTCAACATCGGGCACGCCATCATCGCGCGCGCCGTGTTCGAGGGATTGCCGCAGGCCGTACGGGAGATGAAAGAGCTGATGCGCGCCGCGCGATGATCTACGGCATCGGCATCGATGTCCTCAAGGCCGAGCGCGTGCAGCGCGTGCTCGAGAAGCACGGAGAGCGGTTCGTGCGGCATTTGCTCATGCCCGAAGAGCGCGCGCAGCTCGATCGTACCGCCCGGCCGGCCCGCTTTCTCGCGATGCATTTCGCCGCCAAGGAGGCCATCGTCAAGGCCATGGGCACGGGATTCGCGCACGGCGTCTGGATCCGGGATGTCGGCATGGTGCAGAACGCCTGGGGCCGGCCCGAGGTGGTCTATTCGGCGCGCGGCGCCAAGGTGCGCGACGGGCTCGGCATCGGCGAGGGCCACGTGACGCTCACCGATGAGGCCGGCCTCGTGGTCGCCGTGGCCGTGCTCATGCGCCGGGCCGTGCCATGAATACCCTGGTGTTCGATATCGAGACCGTTCCCGACACCGATTTCGGGCGGCGGCTGTACGGCCTCAAAGGCCTCGACGACGAGCAAGTCGGAAAGATCATGATCACCCAGCGCCGTCAGGACGTCGGCAGCGAGTTTCTGCCTCCGGAACAGCACCGCGTGGTCGCAATTTCCGTCGTCATGCGCGCGCGTGACTCGCTCAAGGTGTGGAGCCTCGGCGAGGAGAGCTCGTCCGAGAAGGACTTGATCGAGCGGTTTTTCGACGGCCTGGAGCGCTACACGCCGGATCTCGTGTCGTGGAATGGAGCGGGGTTCGACCTGCCGGTATTGCACTATCGCAGCCTCCTGCACGGCATCACCGCCGCCCGCTACTGGGAGACCGGCGAGAGCGACGCGAGCTTCCGCTACAGCAACTACTTGAGCCGGTTTCACTGGCGGCACATGGATCTCATGGACATCCTGTCCGGATTCCAAGGACGCGGGCGCGCCAGCCTTCACGCGATCGCCTGCCTGCTGGGCCTGCCCGGCAAGCTGGGAATGGAGGGGGCGCAGGTCTGGGAGGTGTTCCTCGGCGGCGGCCTCAAGCGCATCCGCGACTATTGCGAAACCGACGTGTTGAACACGTACCTGGTCTATCTGCGCTTCGAGCTGTTGCGCGGGCGCTTGAGCGCCGTGGAGCACGCCGGCGAGATCGCGCGGGTGCGGCAGCTGCTGCGGGAATCGACCGCGCCCCACTTTCAAGAATTTCTCGCGGCGTGGCCGGAGACCTGAAGAAAGGCGAGCCGCTCGAGGCGGATGTCGTGGATCTCACCCACGACGGGCGCGGCATTGCGCGCATCGCGGGCAAGGCCGTGTTCATCGCGGGTGCGCTGCCGGGCGAGCGCGTGCGCTGTCGCGTGACGAAGCATCGGCGCCAATTCGACGAGGCCGCCCTGATGGACGTAATCGTCGCCTCGCCCGATCGTGTGGCCCCGCAATGCGTGCATTTCGGGGTCTGCGGAGGATGCTCCCTGCAGCATCTGGCGCCGGCCGCCCAGCTCGCCGCGAAGCAGAGTCAGCTGCTCGACAACCTCGAGCGCATCGGCGGGGTCGAGCCGCTGCGGATCCTCGAGCCCTTGCGGGGACCCGCCTTCGCGTATCGGCGCCGTGCCCGGCTGGGGGTGCGATTCGTGCACAAGAAGGGCCGCGTGCTCGCCGGCTTTCGCGAGCGCGACAAGCCGTACCTCGCGGATCTGCGCCGTTGCGAGATTCTCATCGCGCGCTTTGCAACCCTGCCGGCCGAGCTCGCCGCCCTGGTCGAGACCTTGAGCGTGCGCGAGCGGATTCCGCAGGTCGAGGTCGCGTCCGGCGACGAGGGCGCGGCGCTGGTGTTCCGCATCATGGAGTCCTTGTCCGAGGATGACCGGATCGCCCTCGAGCGATTCGCGGCGCGTCTCGGCGTTCAGATCTATCTGCAGCCGGGCGGCCTCGACACCATCCGTCCGCTTTCAGGCGAGGCGGCGCCGCTCGCCTATGCGGTGGACGGGGGCCGGATCAGCATCGAGTTCGGCCCCTCGGATTTCATACAGATCAATCGCGACGTGAACATCGCCATGGTCGATGCGGCGGTCGAGCTGCTCGCGCCGGCGGCGGATGACTCGGTTCTGGACCTGTTCTGCGGACTCGGCAATTTCACGCTCGCCTTGAGCCGGCGGGCCGCCGCCGTGGTGGGCGTGGAAGGCGATGAGGGGCTGGTGCGCAAGGCCCGGTCCAATGCGCTGCGCAACGGCATCGACAATGCGCAATTTTTCACCGAGAACCTGTTCGAGCCCGCCGCGTTGGGTCCGTGGGCGGAGCGCAGCTACGACCTGTTGCTGCTCGACCCTCCGAGGGCGGGCGCCGTTGAAATCATGGAACGTATGGCACAGTGGCGGCCCCGGAGGGTCGTGTATATTTCCTGCCACCCAGGGAGTCTGGCACGGGATGCAGGACTTCTGGTTCGCGGCCAGGGATATCGGTTGATCGGGGCAGGGGTCATGGATATGTTTCCGCATACCACACACGTCGAGTCGATCGCCGTGTTTGAGCAAGGGGCGTGAGTTTGGGCCCTCTCATGGTCGATGTAGAGGGCACGGTTTTGAGCCCCGACGACATCGACGTGCTGTCGCATCCGCTCATCGGCAGCGTTCTGCTCTATACGCGTAACTACCGGAATCCAAAGCAGATTTCTGAGCTTTGCGCGTCGATTCGCGCGCTCCGCTCGCCGCATCTGTTGATTGCCACCGATCATGAGGGCGGGCGGATTCAGCGCTTTCGGGAAGGCTTTACCCGGCTGCCTGCGGCGCGCCTCATCGGCCGCCGGTTCGACGAGGATCGCGAGGAAGGACTGCGCTGCGCCCACGCGGTCGGCTGGCTCCTCGCCGCCGAGCTGCGGGCGGTCGGGGTCGATTTCAGCTTCGCGCCCTGCGTGGACATCGATTGGGGACTGAGCGAAGTGATCGGCGATCGGTCCTTCCATCGCGACGGCGACGTGGTGGCGGCGCTGGCCGCCGCGTACCTCTCGGGCATGCGTGAAGCCGGCATGGCGGCCGTCGCGAAGCACTTCCCGGGCCATGGCGCGGTGCGTGCCGACTCCCACGTGGCATTGCCCATCGACCGGCGCTCGCTGGGCGATCTGGAGATGGACCTCAAGCCCTATCGCCTGCTCATCGAGAACCAGCTTGCGGGCATCATGACCGCCCACGTCGAATACCCGTCCGTCGACGTCATGCCGGCGAGCCTGTCGCGTCGCTGGGTCAGCGAGATCCTGCGCGGCAGCCTGGAATTTCATGGCTGTATCTTCGCAGACGACTTGAGCATGGCCGGCGTCGCGGCGGCGGGCGATGTGCTGGCGCGTGCGCGGCTCGCCCTCGGCGCCGGATGCGATGTGCTGCCGATCCTGAATGACCGCCAGGCCGTGCGCTCCGTGCTCGCGAGCTTCAGGCCCGATGTGGCGCTGCCCGCCTCGCAGGCGAGACTCATGCGCATGCGCTCCCGCGGTGCACCGCCGGGCGAGCTCGCCAGTGATCCGCGCTGGATTGCGGCGGTCCGCACCGTCGAGGACCTGACGGCGGCTCCGCCGCTGGTACTCACCGAGGGGCAGGCATGAGCGTCGACGCCGAATTGTTCAGACGCCTGCTCGAGAGCTCGCCGGAAGGAGTCGCCCTGATCGATGCGCAGGCGTCCGATCATCCGGCCGTGTACGTCAATCCCGGCTTCGTTTCCTTGACCGGATACCCCGCGGCCGAGCTCATGGGGCGCAACCTGCGGCTACTGCAGGGAGACGATCGCGAGCAAGACGGACGTCACCGGCTGCGCGAGGCGCTGCGGCTCGGCGAGCCGTGCCGCGTGCTCATGCGCAATTACCGCAAGGACGGGTCGCTGTTCTGGAACGACATGAGCGTGCTGCCGCTCAAGGACGCCGAGGGGCGGGTGACGCATCTCGCCGCCTACTACCGCGACGCCGGCGACCGGTTGCGCATCGACCCGAAGCTCTCGCGCGACTCCTTGAGCGGGGCTCACCAGCCGACGGGGGTGGCCGTGCGCGATGACCGCTTGACCGGGCTCTACACACTGCCCTACTTGCAGGAGCTGTTGAAGCGGGACTGGGCAATCGCGCAGCGCGAGCAGCGGAGCATTGCCGTGTTCGCGATCGACATCGATGCGCTCGATGTGTACAACGCGACTTTCGGTCGGGCGGCGGGCGATTCCGCGATCCGGCGCGTCTCGCATTGCATATCGGGGTGTCTGCGGCGCTCGAGCGACGTCACCGCGCGCATCGAGGGCGGCAGCCTCATGGCGTTTGCGCCGGGATTGGATCTGGAACAGGCGCTCGTCATCGGACAGGTCATGGCCGAGCGGGTCCGGGAGCTGCGCATTCACCATCCGCGCTCCAGCGTCCTTCGCTACATCAGCGTGAGCGTCGGAGTCTGTGCGATCGTGCCGAACGCCGACGCGAACCCGACGTCCCTGGTCGAGAGGTCTCAGTTGCAGCTGAAAATCGCCAAGCAATTGGGCCGAAACAGGGCGGCGTGAGCTTGCGCTACTGCCGGGCGATCGTTCGCCCTCCTTCGGCGAACTTCGCGCAGGGACTGACGAGTGCCCGCGCGGGCGCTCCCGACCTCTCGTTGGCGCTTGCCCAGCACGAGGCCTATTGCCGGGCGCTCGGGGAGGCGGGCCTCGAGCTGATTCGGCTCGCGTCGGACCCCGCACATCCCGATGACACCTTCGTCGAGGATACGGCGGTGCTCTGTGCCGGCGGGGCCGTCGTGACGCGTCCCGGCGCGCCGAGCCGGCGCGGCGAGGTGGCGAGCATCGCGCAGGCATTGCGCGCCCACTATCCGGCGCCTCTGGCCATCGAGCCGCCCGGAACGCTCGACGGCGGCGATGTGTGCGAGGCCGGCGATCAATTTCTCATCGGTGTCTCGGCACGCACCAACGAGGAAGGCGCCCGCCAGCTCGCCCGCCATCTCGGCGGCCTCGGATTTGGCGCGAGCATCGTCGACATTCGCGTCATCCCGAAGCTCCTGCATCTAAAAACGGGCATCGCCTATCTGGGCGAGGGAATCTGGCTGATCGATGAGGAGGTCGTGCAGGCCGCGCGATCCTGGCGGGGGCTCGACATGCGCACGCCGATCGCGGTGCCGCGCGAGGAGGCCTATGCCGCGAACTGCGTGCGCGTGAACGATATCGTGCTGCTGGCCCGAGGCTATCCGCGCGTCGCGCGCGCCCTCGCCGATGCAGGCCTCTCCGCCGTCCCCTTGGACATGAGTGAGTTTCGCAAGATGGACGGCGGATTGAGCTGCTTGTCGCTGCGCTTCTGAGCCGCCGTCACTTCGGCGGGATCTCACTGCTGATGCCGTTCTCCTGCTGATTCAACGCGCGCTGCTCGGTCTTGGTGACATGGCCGCCGTTCTGGCTCGCCATCGCGCGCTCCTCGTTCCGTACCTGGTGATCCTCGTGATGCAGTTGCGCGGCCTGTCCTTTGCTGAGCGTGCCGTCCTTCACGTCGTTGTGAATGCGTCGGTTCTGATTCGCCAGCCGGCCGTTGACCTCGGTGCGCCGGGGATGATCCTTCTGCCAGGTGGTCTGTGCCGAGACGGTCCCCGTCAGGGCGGCGAAAGACACCAGGGCGGCCGCGAACGTGATCGATTTGCGTGCTGAATTCAACATAAAACCTCCTTTGATCCGGCGTCGGCGATGTCATGCACCGCCTTGAGGAGATAAACGGTCGAACGCCGCATCGGGCAGGCCCATTAAGCAGAATTAAGGTGGGGGTCCAGCGTGAACGACGTCGCATTCGCAAACCGCGCCATGTGATGCATTTCAAACAGCCCGGAAATTGCCCGTTTTGCCGTGTTTTAAGCAGAACTGGGCAACACCGCGGCCGTGCCGATTCTGATAAGAAGTGTCCATGAATATTCGGGTCAAGGTGATTTCCCTGCTTGCGCTCTTGTTCGCCGCATTGATCGGCATCGAGATCGGCGTGCAGCGGCAGATCTTGATGCCGAGTTTCGCGGAGCTCGAGCGCGAGGATGCGAAGGTGTCGATGAAGCGCATCGAGTTCGCGCTCGACCAGTCGCTCGACACGCTCGCGCTGACCGCCGCGGATTGGGGAAACTGGGAGGACGCCTATCGCTACGTGCAGGCGCCGAACGATCAATTCGTGCGCACCAACATCACGCCCGTCGCGCTCAAGCAGCTGCAGGTGAACGCGCTGATGATCGTCGACCTGCAGGGCAACGTGGTCTTGTCGAGCGCCAAGGATCTCGCGACGGGACAGACTCTCGACCTCGATTTCGCCGGCCGCAAGAGTTTGCCCGCGGATCTGCCCTGGCGCCGCAACCTCGCGGACGGCGAGTCCGCTCGGGGTCTGGTGTCGACGAACCAGGGAATCATGCTGATCGCCTCCGCACCCGTTTTGAACGGCAGCGGCAGCGGCACCCCGCTCGGATCCGTGATCATGGGCAAACTCCTGACCGCGCACGAGGTGCAGATGCTTGGCGCGCGCGCGCAGGCCGCTCTGTCCGTGCTGCAAGGCCCGGGGTCGACCGGGGAGGGAGCGGCCGAGCGGGTCTCGGAAACCTCCGATCTCACGCGAGTGGACCGCTCGTTTTCCGACATCTACGGCAAGCCGGTGTTGGCGCTGCGCGTCGAGGTGCCGCGCAGGATCACCGCGCAGGGACGCAACGCCGTGGCCTATGCCACCGCCTGCCTGGTGGGCGCCGCCGTCCTGGCGCTGCTCGCATTGCTCGTCGTGCTGAATCGCGTGGTGCTCGAGCCGCTGGCTCGCGTGACCAGCCACGCCGTGGCGATCGGCGAGGGCTCGGACCTTGAGCGCGCGGCTGAGTCTCCGCAGCCGCGACGAGATAGGCCGTCTCGCGCACGAATTCGACGGCATGGTCGCGCGCGTGGAGCAATCCCGGCGCCAGCTCGTCGATCAATCTTTCCATGCGGGCTTCGCCGAGCTCGCGAAGGGCGTGCTGCACAACCTGGGCAATGCGATGACACCGCTGGCCGTTCGCGTGGCGAAGCTGGGCGACCGGCTGCGCACGGCGCCGGTGGATGATCTGATCGCCGCTTCCGCCGAGCTCATCGAGGTACGCGGCGGCGCCTCCGAAGCGCGGAGCCACGCAGGCGGAATCCGAGCGTACGCGCGATCTGAAGCAGTTCCTGCATTTGGGATGCCGCGAGATATCCGCAGCGGTCGAGGAATCGCGGCGCGACCTCGAAGTGATCGAGCGCCAGGCCAGCCTTGGTGCAGTCGGCCCTCAACGAACTGATGCATTCGACGCGCAACGAGCACGTCATCGAGACCGTGCGTCTCACCGAGCTCGTGAACCAGACCCTCGAGATCGTCCCCGACGCCTGCCGCCAGCGCCTCGAGGTCGACGCCGACGATTCGTTGCGGCAGGTCGGCGCCGTATGCGTGGCGCGCACGGTGCTGCGACTGGTGCTGCAGAATCTCATCATCAACGCGGCGGACGCGGTGCGCGACGCCGGCCGCGACCGCGGGCTGCTGCGCGTCGGCGCCGAGATCGTTCGCGAGCACGAGCGCGAGCAATTGCATCTGCATTGCCGGGACAACGGCGTCGGAATCGCCCGTGGCGACCTCGAGCGCGTGTTCGACAAGGGCTACTCCACGAAGTCGAAGGACACGAATTACGGGATTGGCCTGCACTGGTGCGCGAATGCGATCGCAGCCTTCGGCGGGCGAATTTGGGCGGCCAGCGAGGGCCCCGGACTCGGGGCATCGCTGCATTTGATGGTGCCCCTGGTGGCTCGAGAAAGTGAGGACGGATCCGTGACACAAATCGATCGAGTGGCCATTCGAGTGCTCGTCGTCGACGATGAGCCCGACGTGCGCGATGCCTATCGCCAGATCCTGATGGAGGCGGACATGAGCGGCGAGACCGCGGTGTTCCGCAACCTGCGCGAACGGCTGTTCGCCCGCAACGGTGCGGAGTTGCCGAAAGCGTCCCGCAACACCATCTTCACGCCGGTTTTCTGCGACGGTGCCGAGGCGGCCGTGAGCGCCGTGCGCGACGCCATCGCCGCGGACGATCCGTTCGCGGTCGCCTTCCTCGACATGCGCATGCCCCCGGGGCCCGACGGGATCTGGGCGGCCGCCCGCATCCGCGAGCTCGATCCGGCCATCGAGCTGGTCTTGTGCACCGCCTTCTCGGACGTCGATCCCGCCGACATGGGCGCCGACCGTGCCGCCGGAGGAGAAGCTTTCCTACCTGCAGAAGCCCTTTCATCCGCACGAGATCCGGCAGATGACCATCTCGCTCGCGAGCAAGTGGCGCGCCGAGCACCGCATCGTCAAGCTCGCCTATTTCGACCCGCTCACGGGCCTGCCGAACCGGGAGCAATCGCGCAACCGCCTGGTGAGCGCTCTCAATCTTGCCAAACAGCACGACCGCACGCTCGCGGTGCTCTACCTCGACCTCGACAACTTCAAGCGGGTCAACGATACGCTCGGGCATGCGGTCGGCGATGAGCTGCTGTGCATGGTGGCGGCGCGCATGCGTCACTCGCTGCGCGCGGACGAAGGCGCCGCGGCGGATGCCTATCCGAGCACCCGCAATAACCACATCGCGCGCCTCGGCGGCGATGAGTTCATCGTCATCCTGCCCGGCATCCGCACACCGGCCGATGCGGCGGTGGTCGCGAAGCGGCTCATCGCGGAGCTGCAGCAGCCCTTGCATCTCGCGAAGAACACGCTCGTCGTGACGCCGAGCGTCGGCATATCGATTCATCCCACGGACGGCGAGGACGTGGATACCCTGCTGCGCAACGCGGATCTCGCGATGTACTTCGCCAAACGCAAAGCGCCGGGGATGCACGCCTTCTACGATCCCTCGATGAACGACGCCGCGCTGCATCGTTTCACGATCGAGGCGCGCCTGCGTGGCGCGCTGGAGCGCGGTGAATTCACGCTGCACTACCAGCCGCAGTTCGACGTCGCCTCGGGCACCGTGTCGGGCATGGAGGCGCTGCTGCGCTGGGACAACGATCATCTCGGCCAGGTCCCGCCTGTGGAATTCATACCGATCGCCGAGGAGACGGGGTTGATCCTGTCGATCGGCGAATGGGTGTTGCGAACCGCGTGCCGCCAGGCGCGGGCGTGGCGCGACGAGGGTCTGCCGCTGAATCGAATCGCCGTGAATGTCTCCGGCCCGCAGTTCGCTTTGAAGGAGTTCCCCTCCCTGGTCGCCGCCGTCATCGCCGAGACCGGCATCGCTCCGGGAATGCTCGAGCTCGAGATCACCGAATCGGTGGTGATGAAGGATGAGGACTGGGCCGAGCAGGCGCTCGCGCAATTGAAGGAGCTCGGCATCCTCCTGGCCATCGATGACTTCGGGACGGGCTATTCGAGCTTCGGACGGCTGCGCAATTACGCGGTCGATCGGCTGAAGATCGACCAGTCGTTCATGACCAGTCTCGTCGACTGCAGCGATGACCGGGCGATCGCCGCGGCCATCATCGCGATGTCCCGCTCGCTGCGTATCAATGTCACGGCCGAGGGTGTGGAGAACTTCCCGCAGCTCTTGTTCCTGCAGGAGCACGCCTGTCAGGAAGCCCAAGGGTTCTTGTTCAGCCGGCCCATGCCCGCGGAGGGCGCCGAGGCGCTGTTGAGGCGCGCCGCGGAGACGACGTCCGGCTCGCGCACGCAGCGCCTACGGTCGCTGATCGGCTAAGTTCGAAAGCAGCGGGGCCGTGCCGTACTCAGACGCCGGGGCGACCCGCAACCGCCGTCGGCGCCGGCCTACGCGGTAACGCGCAGTGCGCGGCTGGAGCCGGGCCGCGGCTCCGGCTAGGGTCCGAGCATGCCCAATCGCAAAACCTTCGATGAACGGGAAAAATACGACCACAGCGGTCGTTCGTTGAGGCGCCCGGAAGGAAACGATTTGAAGCCGGACATCAGCGAGGAGCAGAGCGGCAATTCCGCGAAGCCGGCCTCACCCCGGTCCCGCTCTCGAAGCAACGCTCCCCGTCGATCGAGCTGATCGTCCAAAGGTGGGCCGAGCGGCGATTCCGCCGCTCGAGCCGCATCGGCTATTTTGTAACTTCGATTGCACTCTTAAGGAGAGACCATGGCCACCGCCGCAAGCACTGCATCGCCCATCGCGCTTCCCCCGCTTCCATATCCGGAGAACGCTCTCGAGCCGGTGATCTCGGCCAAGACGCTGAGCTTTCACTACGGCAAGCATCATCGCGCCTACGTGGAGACGACCAACAAGCTCATCGCAGGCACCGAGCTCGCCGACTTGCCCCTCGCGCAAATCGTGACCTCGACGGCCGGCAAGGCCGACCGCGTGAGCATCTTCAACAATGCCGCGCAGGCGTGGAATCACAACTTCTACTGGCAGTGTCTGAGGTCAAAGGGGGGCGGGGAGCCGCCGTCGGCCCTGAAGCAGAAGATGGAAGCCTCATTCGGCAGTGTCGAGGCCTGCAAGAAGGAGATCGCCAACGCCGCCGTCGCGCAATTCGGCAGCGGCTGGGCGTGGCTGGTCGCGGACGGCAACAAGCTGAAGGTGATCAAGACCGGCAATGCCGATAACCCGCTGACCCAAGGCGTGAAGGCGCTCTTCACCATCGATGTGTGGGAGCACGCGTACTACCTCGATTATCAGAACAAGCGCGCCGATCATGTGAACGCCGTGATCGACAAACTCGCGAATTGGGAGTTCGCCGCTCAGAACTTGGCCGCATAGCTCGCGTTTTTGTCACGGTGTCCCGCGACGCGGCCGATGCGTCGCGCGGCATCGCGCCTGTCGGATTACTCTTCGCCGATGAGGTGGGCGCTCCTACAGACCTCGCTGCACTCATGCGCTATATGGGCGTGCACTATGAAAAACTTAATACGTGTCTTGATGGCGAGTGCCGTGCTTACGGCTGGTATCACTGCTGCGCAGGGCGCGCTCGCGCGAAAGCGTGGAGGTGGCTCAAGTGCCGGCCAAGGACCAAGCCAAGGTCAGGCACGCGATCGACCTTTTCCGCCATGCCGGCGAGAGCGGAGGTCTTTTCAACCATAGCTATGGCTTTGCGATCATTCCCACCGTCGGCGAAGGGGCGTTCGTTGTCGGCGGCGCGGGCGGTAAAGGGTATGTGTTCGCTCACGGCCGTCTGACCGGCGAGGCGACGCTTGCGCAAGTGAGCGTGGGATTTCAGGCCGGCGGCCAGGCGTACAGTGAAATCATTTTCTTCGAGAACAAGGCGGCAGCTGACGAATTCATGTCCGGAAGTTTCGAGTTCGGGGCGGACGCAAAGGTTACGGCGATCACGGCATCTGCCGGCGCTTCCGCCGCCACCAACGGTGAGGAGGCCGGTGCGAGCGGCGGCGAGAAGGATGCCCGCACGGTCGGTCATTACTACAAGGGAATGGCGGTCTTCACCGTGGCGAAGGGCGGCCTGATGTATCAGGCGGCCGTCTCCGGCCAGAAGTTCACCTTTCACCCGCTCGCGTCCGGTTGATCCGCCGGCAAATCAGTTTGTCAGTAGATTAAGGAGAACAAGGCATGAAGAAATTGGTACTCATGGGCGCGATTGCGGCGGGGCTCGCCTGTATGCCGCTCGCTTTCGCGGCGGCCGACCAGACAGTCGATCATCACTACGTGAAGGACTCCGTCATCACCACCAAGGTGAAGACGAAGCTGCTCGCGAAACACATGTCGACGCTCGATCACGTCAAAGTGGACACCGACGCCGACGGCGTGGTGTGGCTCAGCGGGACGGCGCCCACCAAGGATGCACGCGATCTTGCGGAGATGATCACGCGAAACACCGACGGCGTGCGCGCGGTGAAGAACAATATCGAAGTTTCGCCGAGCTAAGAGAGGGCCCTTGCGCCTCTGATCGACTTGAGCTCCGCGGTGGGCAAGCGCCGCGGAGCTTTTTTGATTTTTAGTGCGGCTCTTTCACGAACACGAGCAGGCGGTTGAACGCCGGCAGGTCATGATCGTGGGTCAGCTCGAGCCCATAGGAGGCCGCCAGCGCCTCGACCGCCCGCACGTCGCGCAACCCCGATAGCGGGTCGCGGTCCTTCAACATCTGATCGAACGCGCGGTTGCTGTCCGAGGTGTATTCGCCGTCGTATCGAAACGGTCCATAGACGCACAGCAGTCCGCGCGGCGCCAGCACCTCGCCGATTCCGCGGTACATGGCGATGACTTCCTGCCAGGACATGATGTGCAGCGTGTTGGCCGTGAAGACCCCGTCGACCGATTGCACGGGCCAGATACGCTGGCGCACATCGAGCACCGTCGGGGGCTTGAGGTTCGGCCCGCCTTCCTGCTGCACGCGCGCAGCGAGATCGTGAACATAGGTGAGCTGCTCGGTCGGATGCCAGGTCAGATGCGCCAGGTGGCGCGCGAAATAGACGGCGTGCTGACCTGTCCCGCTGCCGATCTCCAGCACATTGAGAAGGGCGGCAAAGCACTCCCGCAGCACCGACAGGATCGGCTCTTTGTTCCGCTCGGACGCCTCGGAAATCGGCAGCATGGGAGTATTCAATTCCAACGCTGCAAAAACCGCAAGATGGCCCGGGCGCAGTCCGCCGGGCGTGACTGCAGCAGCAGATGGGGTCCCTCGATCTCCACGAGCTCCGCCCATCGTGTGCGCTGCACGAGTCCGCGCGTCGCGGCACGCGGCACGATGCGGTCGCGGCTCGCGGCGAGGACGAGTACCGGCAGCCGGATCGCCTCGAGACCCGCGCGCTCGTCGGCCGACAGGACCTCGAGCAGTCGCCGCCGGATGACCGCGGCGCTCACCCCGGCGCTCCCGCGTGCAGCCGCAGCCGGTGCGCAGCGAGGGTCGATGGAGCCCCACAGGAGCGGCGCACGCGCCCAGCGCGGCAGCGATTTGAAGGGTATGTGCACCGCCAGCCGGCGCACGGGGCGCAGCCAGGGGAAGGGGTTTTCGGCGAAGGTTGCACACAGGATCGCGGCGGCGAGTCCCGGCGGAGGATCGGCCGCAAGGCGGATTGCGAGGGGTCCGGAGAACGATTCGGCGAGGAGCACATAAGGGCCCTCGATGGGGAGCGCATTTCTGACGAGGACTTCGAGCTCGGCATAGCCCAGCGGGCGGTCGGGCGGATAACCGATGATCCGCGCCTGCACGCTCGGCTCGAGCTCCCGGACGAACGGTGCGATGCGGGCACCGGTGCCGTCGAGGCCGGGCAGGATGAGGAGCTTCAGCATGCGACCCCGCGTATCCTGCCGCACCATCATGGCGGAATTGTTACCCCCATACCGGGCATTCGTCTAAAGTGGCGGGCTTCGAAACACACCGGGAGTTACCTCATGGCTGTATCCCTCTACGATGTCTCCATCCTGCCGCTCATCCGCGGTCTCACCAATTTGTCCGCGATCCTCGATAAAGCGTCCGCATATGCCGAAGCGAAAAAGATCGATCCCTCGGTGCTTGCCCAGGCACGCCTGTTTCCCGACATGCATCCGCTGACGCGGCAGGTGCAGATCGCCTGCGACACGGCGAAGGGAGCCGCGGGACGGCTCGCGGGCATCGAGATCCCGAAGCACGAGGACAACGAGGTGAGCCTCCCCGAGCTCAAGCAGCGCATCGGCAAGACCCTGGATTTCCTGAAGACGGTGAAAGCCGGCCAGCTCGAGGGTGCCGAGTCGCGCAGCATCGAGATCAAGAGTCCGAACCGCACGCTCAACTTCACGGGGCTCACGTACGTGAATCATTTCGTGCTGCCGAACTTCTACTTCCACGAAACCATCGCCTATGCGCTGCTGCGGCACAATGGCGTCGAGGTCGGCAAGATGGATTTCCTGGGCACCATGTAGGCGGGGCGGGTCCCCTCAGGTCAGCAACTCGACCAGCATCTCGATGCGCATGAAGAGATTCTCCTCGGTGCGCGCATCATGCGTGAAGCGCAGCCGCAAAGGATTGTCGAGGCGATAATCCTTCGGTCGGCTCTGGATCAGCTTGACCACGCGTGCGGGATCGATCTTGTTGGTCTCGTCGAAAGTGATGTAGCCGCCGGTCGCCCCCGCATCGATCTTGCGGATTCCCAGCTGCGCGGCGCGCAGCTTGATCTGCGTGACGCGGAACAGCGACTGGGCGTAAGGCGGCAACGGACCGAAGCGGTCGATCAGCTCGACTTTGAGCTCATCGAGCTCCTCGCGCGACTCCGCTCCCGCGATCCGCTTGTAGAGCACGAGACGCAGATGGACGTCGGGCACGTAATCTTCCGGGATGAGCGCCGGCAAATGCAGCTCGACCTCGGGCCTCGAATCGAGCGGCCGCTCCAAGTCGGCCTCCTTGCCGCTCTTCAATCCCGCCACCGCGCGCTCGAGCAGTTCCATGTACAGGTTGTAGCCGATCTCCTGAATCTGGCCGCTCTGCTCATCGCCCAAAAGCTCGCCGGCGCCCCGGATCTCAAGATCATGGGTCGCGAGCGTGAAGCCGGCGCCGAGCTCCTCGAGCGATTCGAGCGCCTCGAGACGCTTGACCGCATCGGCCGTCATGGCCTTGTGCGGCGGCGTGATGAGATAGGCGTAGGCGCGATGATGCGAGCGTCCGACGCGCCCGCGCAGCTGATGGATCTGCGCCAGGCCGAACCGGTCGGCGCGGTCGATGATGATGGTGTTGGCGGTCGGCACGTCGATGCCGCTTTCGATGATCGTCGTGCAGACGAGGACGTTGAAGCGGCGGTGATAGAAGTCGAGCATGAGCTGCTCGAGCTCGCGCTCGCGCATCTGTCCGTGCCCCACGGCGACCGCCGCCTCGGGCACGAGCTCGCGCACGGCCTGGGCCGTTTTCTCGATGGTCTCGATGGTGTTGTGCACGAAATAGATCTGCCCGCCGCGCCGGATTTCGCGGCGCAATGCCTCGCGCACCACGTTCTCGTTCCACTCGAGCACGAAGGTCTTCACCGCAAGCCGCTCCGCCGGGGGCGTTGCGATGAGGGACAGGTCGCGCAGACCCCCCATGGCCATATTGAGGGTGCGGGGAATGGGGGTCGCCGTGAGGGTGAGGACGTCCACCTCGGCGCGCAGCGCCTTGAGCTTCTCCTTGTCGCGTACCCCAAAGCGGTGCTCCTCGTCGATGACGACGAGGCCCAGATTCTTGAAGCGCACTTTGCCCTGCAGCAGCCGGTGCGTCGCGATGACGATGTCCACCGAGCCATCCGCGATCCCCGCGGTCACCGCGGCCGCTTCCTTGGCGGTGCGGAAGCGCGACAGGCTCTCGACGCGCACCGGCCAATCAGCGAAGCGATCGACGAAGGTCGTGTAATGCTGCTGGGCGAGGAGTGTGGTCGGAACGAGCACGGCGACCTGTTTGCCCGCCGCGACGGCGACGAAGGCGGCGCGCAACGCGACCTCGGTCTTGCCGAAACCCACATCACCGCAGATGACCCGGTCCATGGGCTTGGCGGACTTCATGTCCGCCAGCACCTGGTCGATGGCCGCGGCTTGGTCCGCGGTCTCCTCGAAGCGGAAGCCGGCCTGGAAGCCGCGATAGTCGGCTTCGGGTGCGAGCATCGAGGTGCCCTGCCGCGCGGCGCGTCGGGAGTACAGGTCCAAGAGCTCGACCGCCACGTCGCGAATGCGCTGTGCGGCTTTTCGGCGCGCCTTCTGCCACTCCGCGCCCCCGAGCTTGTGCAGCGGCGCCGTCTCAGGCGGCGCGCCGGTATAGCGCGATACCAGATGCAGCGCCTGCACCGGCACGTACAGCTTGTCGCCGTCGGCATACTCGAGCACCAGGAATTCACCCGTGTAACCGGCGACATCCATCGTCTGCAGCCCGATGTAGCGGCCGACCCCATAGGCCTCGTGCACCACCGGCGCGCCCACGCGCAGGTCCGACAGCTCCTTGAGGATCTTGGCGGGATCGCGCTCCGCCCGGCGCCTGCGCCGTTCCTGGCGCGCGCGATCGCCGAACAGCAGCGACTCGGTGAGGATCTCGAGCGGCGGGGATTCGAGGCGCAGTCCGGAGACGGCGGCCGATACGGTCACGCCGAGTTTCGGGTCGCTCGCGGCGAACGCCGCGAAATCGTCGAAGACCTTGGGATGGATTCCGCGCGCGCGCAGCAGCTCGAGGAGCAGCTCGCGACGGCCGGCCGACTCGGCCGCGAGCAGCACGCGTCCGGGCGCTGCGTCGAGGTGCGCGGCGAGCTCGGCGGCCGGATGCTCCGCGCGCGGATCGACCCGCACGGCGGCCGGCGCCACGCTCGGAAAATTTTGCCATGCTCCCTCCGTCTCGGGGGGCCACTCGAAGGATCGCAGCTCGATCCGCGGCCAGGCCTCGACCAGGGCGCGTAATTCCTGGGGCGGCAGATACAGCTTCCTCCGGATCGAGAATCGGGCGCTGGCGGTCGTGCCGCAATTGCTCGTGCCGGTCGACGATGCCGCTCCAGAGACGATCCGCGCCGCCGAGCGCCTCCTGCATGTCGATCAGCACGCTCGATGGCGGCAGGTATTCGAACAGATTCGAGGTGCGCTCGAAGAACAGCGGCAGATAAAACTCGAGCCCGCCCGGCGCGCGGCCCGCGCTCACATCGCGATAGACGGTCTGCTCGGTCAGGTCGCCGGGAAATCGCAGGCGGTAGCGGCGCCGGAACTCGCGCACCGCATCGGGACTCATCGGCGTTTCCCGGGCCGCCAGCAATTCGATGCGCTCGAGCTTCTCCCCGGATCGCTGGGTATCGGGATCGAACAAGCGGATGCTGTCGACGTCTTGATCCAGAAGATCGATACGGAACGGCGAATCCGATCCCATGGGAAAGACATCGAGCAGCGAGCCGCGGACCGCGAATTCGCCGTGCGCGACCACTTGCGTGACGGCGGCGTATCCGGCGAGGGTGAGGCGCTCGCGCAAGGCCTCGAGGTCGAGCCGCTCGCCCACGTGGATCTTCAGCGAGTGGGCCTCGATGTAGCTGCGCGGGGCGAGCCGCTGCAGCAGCGTGTCGATCGCCACGACCCATACGCCGCTGAGCGCCCTCGGCAGGGCCGCGAGCGTTTTCAGGCGCGCCGAGGTGATATCCGGATGCGCCGAGAAGCCGTCGTAGGGCAGGGCCTCGAGGTCCGGAAAAACCTCGACCACGGACTTGCCGGCGGTGAAAAACCGGATCTCCTCGCTCAGGGACTCCGCATCGCGCGGACTCGGCACGATGACGATCAGCGGCCGGCGAGCTTTCGCCGCCGCCTCGGCGATCGCGAGGGGTGCCGCGGCCCCGTAGAGCTTTCCCCATTTGATGACCGGGGCGGACGGGGACGGGAGCGTGGGATCTAGTAAAGCCATGTGGATCAAAAACAACAAAAGAAACCCGCCGCGAACGAGTCGCGGTGGGGTACAGGGATCTAAGACCGGATTTTACGCGATCTAGTTCGCGGGAGGCGCTGCGGGGGCGCTGTCGGTGGCCTTGGGCGCCGGCTGGGGCCGGGTTCGGAGGCGGCGCGGGGCGGCAGGGGCGGGCGCTTCGCGGCGGGCGGCTGCGGCGGCGCTGCGAGAACGACGCTATGGATGACGTGGTCGCGCTCGAAATACACCACGAATCCGGGGTATTCCCAGCGCGAAATCGGCGGAGTGCCGACGGCCGCCACCTTGCTGCTCGGGTCGCCGAACTTGCTCGCCACCTGACTCATGGTCATCCCGCGAGCCGGCGTGGCGACGCCGGAATCTCGCACTGCAATACCGTTGTCTACGGCAACCATGTCCGCCCGGCTGCTCGCGGCAACGCCGGTCATCGCCGTGGCAAGAGCCGCACTCACCATCAGGGCTCGATAGTTCATGGCACACCTCGCTATGATCCCTGGCACTATACCAGCCGGGGTCCGGCCGGACGTGAACCACTTAACACTCTGATTGCGCTGCACTTTGGCGCTGCGCCTTGCCGGGGCCTGCGATGCCGGCGTCCCGGGCGCCGCGCGGCTGTGGTTTAATGCGCCGCGAAATGTTTCAGCCCGTCCCCGTTTTCGTGGGCTTGCGCTACTCGCTCGCCCGCGAGCACAGCTTTTTCGTCTCTTTCATCACCTGGGTATCGCTGCTCGGCGTCGCGCTGGGCGTGATTGCGCTGATCACGGTCATCTCGGTCATGAACGGCTTCGAGAGCGAGTTGCGCGGCCGCCTGTTGAGCCTGTCGGCGCACGCGACCGTGTCGGCCACCGGCGGCGGCGTCATCCCCGACTGGCGCGCGCGCCTCAAGGAGTCTGCAGGGCGCGCCCGGCCTCATCGGCGCCGCGCCCTTTCTCGATACCGATGCCATGCTGAGCCGGCCGCCGTCCATGGGCGGGGCGATCGTTCGCGGCATCGACCCCACCCTCGAGACGCAGGTCTCGGACATTGCCGACTCCATGCGGGAAGGCAAATTGAGCGATCTTCAGCCGGGGATGAATCGCATCGTGCTCGGACGCATGCTCGCCTACCAGCTGCAGGTGGGCGCGGGAGATACGGTCACCGTCATGATTCCCGACAGCTCCTCCGCCGGCGGCGCCATCGTGCCCCGCCTGCAGAATTTTCAGGTGGTCGGCGTGTTCGAGGTGGGATTACAGGAGCACGACAGCGTGCTCGCGCTCGTCAATCTCGCGGACGCCGAGGCGCTGCGCGGACTTTCCGGGCCGACCGGGATCCGGCTCAAGTTTCAGGACGTACTGAAGGCGCCCGAGCTCGCGCGCGCGGCGCTCGCACGGCTCCCGGCCGGTTTCAAAGTCCGCGACTGGACGCAGGAGAACGAGGCGTACTTTCGCGCGATCCGCATCGAGAAGACCATGATGGGCCTGATCCTCATGCTGATCGTGGCCGTCGCGGCGTTCAACATCGTCGCGACCCTGGTGATGGTGGTGAGCGATAAGCGCACCGACATCGCCATCTTGCGAACCCTCGGCATGAGTCCGCGCGAGATCCTCGCGGTGTTCATGACCCAGGGGGTGCTCATCGGCTGGATCGGCACCGCGATCGGGGTCGTGCTGGGCGTCGCGCTCGCGCTCAACGTCGATGTCGTTGTGCCCTTCATCGAGAGCGTGCTGCACGTCCACATCATGGATGACCCGGATGTCTATTACATCTCCGGGCTGCCGAGCGAAACGCACACGGCCGACGTGATCCGCATCGCCGGTGCCGCGCTGCTGCTCACGCTCCTCGCGACGATTTACCCGGCATTCCAGGCCGCCAAGACACAGCCCGCCGAGGCGTTGCGATACGAATGACGCGCTACTGGTACGAGGGATTTCTCGGTCTGCGATACCTGCGCGCCTCGCCGCGGCGCGGCTTTCTCTCGCTCATCGCGGGCATCGCGATCTGCGGGCTCGCGCTCGGGGTGGCCGTGCTCATCGTGGTGCTGTCGGTGATGAATGGCTTCGAGCACGAGCTGCGCACGCGCATCTTGAGCATCACGGCACACGCCACCATCTCGGGCCTCGAGGGCCGCATCTCGGATTGGCGCCCGCAAGTCGAGAAGGTCGCGCACTTTCCCGGCGTGCTTGCGGCGGCCCCCTATATCGAAGAGCAGGCGATGATCACTCACGCGGGCAACTCCGCCGGGGTCCTGTTGCGCGGCGTGCTGCCGTCCGAGGAGCAGCGCGTCGTCGACTTGACGCCGCATCTGCGGTCCGGACGCCTCGGCGACTTGAGCCCCGGCTCCTACCGGGTGATCCTGGGATCGGCCCTGGCGGAGGCGCTCTCCGCGCACGTGGGCGACCGGGTGGTGATCATGGTGCCCGAAGGCGATGTCACGCCGATCGGCGTGCTGCCGCGCATGCGCGCCTTCCGCGTGGACGGTATCCTGTCGGTGGGAATGTACGAATATGACCGCCGCATCGCGATCATCTCCATGCAGGATGCCGCCACGCTTCTGCGCATGGGCGATGACATCACCGGCATCCGGCTCAACCTTGAAGATCCCTACGCGGCGCCGCGCATCGTGCGCGCCGCCGCGGTGGCCCTCGGCGGCGATGTCCAGGTGGACGACTGGACGAATCAGCACGTCAATTTCTTTCGATCGATCGAGATCACCAAGCGCATGCTGTTCGTGATCTTGTCGCTGGTGGTTGCCGTCGCGGCATTCAACGTCGTTTCGACCATGGTGATGGTGGTGAAGGACAAGCGGCGGGACATCGCCATTCTGCGCACCTTCGGCTCCTCTCCGCGCAGCATCCTGTCGGTGTTCGTGGTGCAAGGCAGCTTGATCGGCACGCTCGGCATCGCCGGCGGCTTGTGCCTGGGCGTTCTCATCGCCGTGAACCTGCAGCAGCTCGTGCACGGTCTCGAGCACATCGTCGGATTCAAGTTCCTCGATGCGCGCGTGTATTTCATGAGCGATCTGCCGGCGCGCGTCGAGCTCAAGGACTTGTTGAGAATCTGCGTCGTCGCCTTCGTGCTCGCCTGCGTGTCGACGCTCTATCCCGCCTGGCGCGCCGCGCGTCTTCTGCCGGCGGAATCCCTGCGAAACGACTGAGGACCCGCCCGAACCCATGCAGAACTCAAACGACATCGTTCTCGAGGGCGAGGATCTCGCCAAGGATTTCGTCCAGGGGGGCGCGACGCTCGCCGTGTTGCGCGGCGCCTCGATCCGGGTGCGCGCCGGGGAGCGCATCGCGATCGTCGGCTCCTCGGGCTCGGGCAAGACCACGCTCCTTCAGCTGCTCGGCGGCCTCGATTTGCCGACCCGGGGCACGGTGGTCATCGCCGGCGCCGCGATGAACCGGCTGAGCGATACCGAGCGTGGCCTGCTCCGAAACCGCGCCGTCGGCTTCGTGTACCAGTTTCACCACTTGCTGCCCGAGTTCACGGCGCTCGAGAACGTGGCCATGCCGCTGCTGGTGAGGCGCATGGATCCGAAGCTCGCCCGAGCGCAGGCGGCGCAGATCCTCTCGCGCGTGGGCCTGGAGCGAACGTCTCGAGCATCGGCCCTCGCAGCTTTCGGGCGGGGAGCGGCAGCGCGCGGCGGTGGCCCGCGCCCTGGTGACTCGTCCGCAGCTGGTGCTCGCGGACGAGCCCACCGGCAATCTCGACGGCGTGAATGCCGCGCACGTCTTCGAGCTCATGCTCGAGCTCAATCGCGAGCTCGGAACCAGCCTCGTCATCGTCACCCACGATGAGCGCCTGGCCGCCAAGCTCGATCGCGTGCTCACCCTGGTGGACGGCGTGCTTCTCGAGCGCGGCGGGGCTTCCTCGCCTTAACTTTTGATCGAGTTCACATTCGGCGGGTGGCGACGATACTTAAACCCGGGGCGGTCAAGTATCATGCCGCCTGTTCTTTTGACTTAATGAGGGCACGATGTGGGAGATCATCCGCGCGGGCGGCGGCTTCATGTGGCCGATCATCCTGTGCTCGGTCGCCTCCGTGGCGATCATTTTGGAGCGCCTTTGGACCCTGCAGTCGAGCCGGGTCATTCCGCGTGATCTGTCGCAGAAGGTCTGGAACTGGATCGAGGCGGATCAGCTCAGCGAAAAACTGGTGATCGCCCTCGAGCAAAACTCGCCCCTCGGCAAGCTCCTGGCCATCGGCCTCGCCAACCGCTACAAGCCCCGGGCCCTCATGGTCGAGCGGCTGGAGGACGGCGGCCGGCACGTCGTTCACGAGCTCGAGCGCTTCCTCAACACCTTGGGAACCATCGCCGCGATCGCGCCGCTCCTGGGGCTCCTGGGGACGGTCGCGGGCATCATCCATGCCTTCAACGCCATCACGGCGAACGGGCTCGGCGATCCGAGGACGCTCTCGGGCGGCATCGGCGAGGCCCTGATCACGACGGCCGCCGGTCTCACCGTGGCGATTCCCTCGCTGATCGCCTACCGTTATCTGCGCGGCAAGGTGGAGCGGCTGGTCATCCGCATGGAAAAAGAGGCGATGAAGCTGGTCGACGCGCTCGATGAGCGCGGCAATCTCGCCGCCGAGGGCCTGATCCCGTGAACCTGCGTCCGCGCCGTCGAGAAGATCCCGAGATCAATCTGATCAACTTCATCGACGTCCTGCTGGTGCTGCTCATTTTCTTCATGGTCTCGACCACCTTCAACCAGGAAGGACGGGTCAAGGTGCAGCTGCCGCAGGCGAGCGCGATCCCGCAGCCGCGCGGCAACCACGAGCCTCTGGTCATTACCGTGACGGCGGAGGGCGGCTATCGGGTGAACGAGCGGCCGCTCATCAACTCGAGCCCGGACACTCTGCGGGCCGCGCTGTTGAAGGAGGCCGGCTCGGATCGCGGACCGCTCACCATCCGTGCGGACGCGCGCAGCACGCACCAGGCGGTGGTCACCGCGATGGACGTCGCGGGACGCCTCGGCTTCGCCCAGCTCAACATCGCGACGGTGCATCAGGACTCCTCGCCTTGACCGCGATCACCGCCGAGATCGACGCGCGCCCCAAGCCCGAGGCCGGCTACTGGTCTACCTACCGCCGGCTTCTGCGCTACGCCAAGCCTTATACCGGAGCATTCCTGGTCGGCGTGCTCGGCATGATCCTCTTCGCCGCGACGCAATCCGGCCTGGTTTACCTGGTCCAGACCTTCCTGAAGGGTGCGTTCGTCACCAAGGATCCGCGGGTCGAGTGGCTCGTGCCGGTCGGCATCGTCGTGCTGTTCGCATTGCGCGGCGTCGGCGATTACGTGGGCAATTATTATCCGAGCTGGGTCGGGCGGCAGGTCATCAAGGGCTTGCGGCACGACGTCTTCGCGCACTATCTGCGCTTGCCCACGGCGTATCTCGACAGCCAGCAGTCGGGCATTCTTTTGTCCAAGCTCACGTACAACATCGAGCAGGTGGCGGGCGCGGCGACCGGCGCTGCGATCTCGTTGGTCAGCGACACGTTGACCATTCTCGGATTGATCGTCTATCTGTTCTACCTGAACTGGCGGCTCGCGATTTTCTGCATCATCGCCGCTCCGGCGATCGGCTGGCTCATGCAGATCGCCAATCGCAGCTTCCGCCGCTACAGCAAGCGCATTCAAAACTCGATGGGCGACATCACACGCGTCGCGAAAGAAGCCCTCGACGCGCATCGGCTGATCAAGATTTTCAACGCCGAGGACCATCAGACCGACCGGTTCGAGCAGGCGAATGAGCTCAATCGCGCCTCCAACATGAAGCTCGCGCGCGCCAAATCCTTGAGCAATCCGGTGGTCGGGTGCATCGCATCGCTGGCGCTCGCGGGCGTTCTCTATGTCGCCATCCGACTGGTGTTTGCGAACGACATGCGGGTGGACCAGTTCTGGGCGTTCCTCACGGCATTGATGCTCATTCCGTCCTCGCTCCGCAGTCTCGTCAACATCGGGGGTCCTCTGCAGCAGGGAGTCGCCGCCGGGCAGAGCGTGTTCGAGATATCTGGATAGACCGACGGAAGGCAGCGGCGGAACCCGGCGCATCGAACGGGCGCGCGGTGCGATCGAGTTTCGCAACGTGTCGTTCGAGTACGCGAGCGAGAAGGGCGGGGTTTTGCACGACGTGAGCTTTCGGGTCGAGCCCGGAGAGACCGTGGCCATCGTCGGCCGCTCGGGCAGCGGCAAGACCACGCTGGTCGGCCTGGTGCCGCGCTTTTACGATGTGCAGCAAGGGACGGTGCTGCTCGACGGCGTCGATGTGCGCGAGTATCGCCTCGACGGACCTGCGCTCGCAGGTGAGCCTCGTCAGCCAGGACGTCGTACTGTTCAACGACACCATCCGCAACAACATCGCGTTCAATGCGACCGAGAAGACTTTCGCGGAGGTCGAAGCGGCGGCGCGTGCCGCCAACGTCATGGAATTCGTCGCCCAGCAGCCCCTGGGGTTCGACACGCCGCTCTCGGACCGGGGTCAGAACCTCTCGGGCGGCCAGCGCCAGCGAATTTCCATCGCCCGCGCGCTGCTCAAGGACTCGCCCGTGCTGATCCTCGACGAGGCGACTGCGGCTCTCGACAACGAGTCCGAGCGGCGCGTGCAACAGGAGCTGAGCCTGCTCATGCGCGGGCGCACGACACTCGTGATCGCGCACCGGCTCTCGACCGTCGAGGGTGCGGACCGCATCATCGTCCTCGATCGCGGACGCATCGTGGAGATGGGCGATCATCGCGAGCTGCTCGCGCTCGGCGGCTTGTACGCAACATTGCATGGAATGCAGTTCAGCGAGTAGCTTACCCAGGCCCATGTCCGCTGAATCATGGTTGAATCGGGTCTGGTACGAGCGCAGAAACGCCCCCTGGTGGCTCGTTCCTCTGTCGCTCGTTTACGGCGCCGGTTCGGGCGCGCGCCGCTTTCTGTACGCGAAGCGTCTTCGCCGCTCGACGCGCCTCGCGCGTCCGGTAATCATCGTCGGCAACCTCACGGTCGGAGGCACCGGCAAGACGCCGCTCGTGTGCTGGCTCGTGGCGCGGCTCGGCGAGCTCGGATTCAGGCCGGGCATGGTCACCCGCGGTTACGGCGGGTCGGCGAGCACGGTGCGGCTCATTCAGGTCTCGGACGACCCGAAGGTGGTGGGCGATGAGCCGCTTCTGCTCGTGCGCCGCACGCAGGTACCCGTGGCGATCGGCGCGGATCGGCCGGGCGCGGCGCAACTTCTGGTGGCCGGCGGATGCGATGTGATCGTGAGCGACGACGGCCTGCAGCACTACGCTCTCGCGCGCGATTGCGAGATCGTCGTGATCGATGGCGATCGCCGCTTTGGGAACGGCTGGCTGCTGCCCGCCGGGCCGCTGCGCGAGACGCGCTCGCGCCTCGCGGTCGCGGATGCGATCGTGGTGAACGGCGGCCGTGCGATGCTCGACGGGGCATTCAGCATGCGGCTCGAGGCAAAGAGCGCGGTGGCCTTCGCCACGGGGCGCGTCTCGCCGCTCGACGCCTTCGCGGGCGTGCAAGTGCACGCCGTCGCGGGCATCGGCAATCCCGAGCGATTCTTCAACATGTTGCGCGCGCATGGCATCGAAGTGATCGGTCACCCCCTCAAGGACCACGTGCGCTTGAGGTCGGCGGATGTGATGTTCGGGGACGACAAGCCCGTGCTCATGACCGAAAAGGATGCCGTAAAATGTGCGGGCTCGGCCGATGACCGCCACTGGTACGTGCCCGTCAACACATGTTTCGAGGCGGGCGAATCGCATACACTGCTCGGCATCGTGATGAACTGTATCGCAAGCCACGAGGCGGCCCCGCAAGGACCCATGCATGGATAAGCGCCTGTTGGACCTGCTCGTATGCCCGGTATGCAAGGGGCCGCTGCGCGCGGTGGGGAGCGGGTCGGCCCTCGAGCTCGTATGCCGTCCCGGATCGTCTTGCCTATGCCGTGCGCGACGGTATCCCCATGATGCTGCCCGAGGAGGCGCGCGTGCTGGGAGCGGACGACCCGTTGCTGAATCGCTGATTCCCCGGTGAGCGCGCCATTTCACGTGATCATTCCGGCGCGGTTCGCGGCGAGCCGCCTGCCCGGCAAGCCGCTGCTCGCCGTGGCCGGCCGTCCGTTGATTCAATGGGTGTGGGATTGCGCTCGCGCGAGCGGTGCAAGCTCCGTGATCGTGGCGACCGACGATGCGCAAGTCCAGTCCGCGGCCTTGGGCTTCGGTGCGGACGTGGCGATGACATCGCCGGAGCACGCCTCGGGGACCGATCGCATCGCCGAGGTCGTGCGTTCGCGCGGGTTCGCCCCCGAGGAGATCGTCGTCAACTTGCAAGGGGATGAGCCGCTCATGCCGCCCTCGGTGCCTCGACGGCTCGCAGCCGCGCTCCGGGAACATCCGCAGTGCGCGATCGCCACCGCCGCCGCACCCATCGCGACCCTCGAGGAGTTTCTGAATCCGAGCTGCGTCAAAGCGCTGCGCGCGGTGGGCGGCGAGGCGCTCTACTTCAGCCGCGCCTGCGTGCCGTGGCCGCGCGATGCCGCGCCGGGGGGCGGGCCGGTCGAGTTCGCCCATGCATTGCGGCACATCGGCATCTATGCCTATCGGGTGAGGAGCCTGCTGAAGTTTGCCGCCTGGGCGCCGACGCCGCTGGAGATCACCGAGAAACTCGAGCAGCTGCGAGCGCTCGAGCACGGCATGCGGATCCATCTCCTCACCCTGGACGAGGCGCCTCCCGCCGGTGTGGACACGCCCGAGGAGCTCGAGCGCGTGCGCGCGCGGCTCGAGCGGCGTTAGGCGAATTCACGCCGGCATCGGGTGCTGCGCGATCGAGGTGTCGATGGTCACGCCGGCCGCGAGGGCGAGGGTCACCGGAGTCTTGGCCGCGATTTCCAGCAGCCGCTGCGCCTGCGCCTCGGTGAGCGGTTTTGCGAACGAGAGCCGCCGCTCGATACGCGGCTTTCCACCGTCCGCCGCGGGCGAGTAGCGCAGCCCGACCGTAATCTTGCCGAGCTCCCAGTCTTTGCGCCCGGCGTACATGCGCAGCGTGATCGATGTGCAGGCGCCGAGACTGCCGAGCAACAGCTCGGTGGCGGACGGGCCCGTATCGCTTCCGCCGCGGCTCTGCGGCTCGTCGGCCGTCACGCGGTGGTGACCGGCGACGATCTGCTGGGCGTAATGAAACTCACTGATCACGGTGACGTGGGCCATGGGCTCTCCTCCGGCCGGCGACGGCCGCCGAATAGGGCGATCCTACTCGAAACGGCCGATCGGTGAGCAATTCACCGCACCGGCAGAGGCCGCGTCTAGAGGAGCGTCCTCAGCAGCCAGTACAGGCCGCCCGCCAGGGCAATCGAGACCGGCAGGGTAAGCACCCACGCCATGAGCAGATTGCGTACCGTCGCCCACTGCAGGCCCGACCGATTGGCGACCATGGTTCCGGCGACGCCCGAGGAGAGTACATGCGTGGTGCTCACCGGCAGGCCGTACATGTCCGCCGCGCCGATCGTGAGCATTGCGATGAGCTCGGCCGATGCGCCCTGCGCGTAAGTCAGATGCGTCTTGCCGATGCGCTCGCCCACCGTGACCACGATGCGCTTCCAGCCGATCATGGTGCCGAGGCCGAGCGCGATCGCCACCGCCACCTTCACCCAGCTCGGAATGAACTTGGTCGAGTTGTCGAGCTGCGTCTTGTACTCGGCGACCGTCGCCTTGTCGGCAGCTCGACATCGCGATGGTCTTTGATTTACCGAGAAAGCGCAGGCCCTCGCTCACCAGATACATTTCGTTGCGAATGTTGACCATCTCGCCGGCCGGCACCTTGTCCATGGACTTCGCCGAGGTGACCTGGCTCTTGATCGTTGCCGCGAGCGCCTCGAGCGCAGGCAATTGCTCTGCGGTAATGGAGCGCGAACGCACGATGTCGATCGCGGCGGCATGCGGATCGGCAGGCGCCGGGCCCTTCGCGTAGCGGCCAAGCGCTGCCTCAGCCCGCGTCGATACGGCGACGAAGCGGTCGATATCCTGCTCGTGCATGGCACGGTTGAGCGCGTAGGCGGTCGGAACGGTGCCGATCAGAATCAGCATGATGAGTCCCATGCCCTTTTGGCCGTCGTTCGATCCGTGCGCAAAGCTCACGCCCGTGCAGGTGAGCACCAGAAGTCCGCGAATCCACAAGGGCGGCGGCTTGTTGCCCTGAGGCTCCTTGTAGAGCGCCGGAATGGGGATCAGTGCTTTGGCGGCGAGCAACAGCATCGCCGCGAAGCTGAATCCGACGATGGGCGAGAACAGCAGCGATTCGCCGATCTTGGTCGCCTGCGCCCAATCGACGCCGCTCGTGCCGCTGCTCGTCGACATCAGTTGATTCATGAGTCCGACGCCCATGATCGAACCGATGAGGGTGTGCGAGCTCGAGGACGGCAATCCGAAGTACCACGTGCCGAGATTCCAAAGGATCGCGGCGATGAGCAGCGCAAATACCATCGCGAACCCGGCGCCGCTCCCGACCTGCAGGATCAGCTCGACCGGCAGCAGCGAGACGATGCCGAATGCGACTGCGCCGCTCGACACCAGAACGCCGAGGAAGTTGAAGGCGCCCGACCAGATGACGGCAAAATTGGGAGGCAAGGAATGCGTGTAGATGACCGTGGCAACGGCATTCGCGGTGTCGTGGAAGCCGTTGACGAATTCGAACCCGAGGGCGATGAATAAGGCAATGCCGAGGAGGACGAACGGGTAGGCCTGGGTGGAGCGAACGACCGACAAGTCGCTCGCGAGGTGATAGCCAGCATATATGATGCCCGCCACCACGATCGTGCCCGCCAGAATGTTGAACCAGGGGCTCGCCGTGTAGCCGCTGAGCGGCGATGATTTGGCGTGCGCCATCGTTGATCCTGGCTGTATCGCTTCTACATTCGACATCGGTGGTTCTCGTTATGGGAGCAGGTGGCCGCCGATTTATAGTTGCCTCCCGTGACACTTTGATGACAGTCCCAGGTTATTGATGCCATTTACAATTTCGCATGCGGCTGCCGTGCTGCCGTTTACCCGACCGCTGGCCCGGTGGCGGCTGCTGTCGGCCGCCGTCATCGGCAGCATGGTCCCCGATTTCGGCTGGTTTCTACCCTGGCGCCCCACCCGGTTCGAGACCCACAGTCTGGACGCGCTCCTGACCTTCTGCCTGCCCATGGGCCTGGCGACCTACTGGCTGTTTCAGCGATTGATCAGGACGCCGATATTGGAACTGCTGCCCCCCGGGGCGTATGCGCGCTGGCGCTGGTCCGAGGCACCCGCGGACTACAGGAGCCTCAAGCAATGGCTGTGGGCCGCTTGCGGAATCCTCGCCGGCGCCGTCACGCACCTCGCCTGGGATGCCTTTACCCATGAGGGGGGGCGAGGGGTGCGCATGATTCCCATGCTCGAGGAGCCCGTGGTTCTCATTCGCGGCCATGTGATCTCCGGCGTGCACCTGGTCCAGGACGCCAACTCGCTGATCGGACTCATCGCGGTGGCGCTCGTGGTGGCCTACGGACTGCGCGCCGGCAAGCCGGGCGATGCCGCCGTGCCTCGCCGGTTATCGGCGCGCGAGCGATATGCGTGGACCGTTGCCTATGTGGGGGTGGCTGCGGCCTTGAGCGGCACGTTCTTTTGGATCGCGCAGCGGCCGCCGGGAGGTGCCAGCCCCGTCCCGGCACTGCACTTGAGCGCAGCCGCGATTGCCATCCTTCGCGGCATGGCGGCCGCACTCTTTCTCGTGAGCATCGGACTCAGAGCGCGTCTGCGCAGGACAGGGCCGACGCCGGATGTCCCCCGGCAGTCGGCCTGATTCCGATCAGCGGTCGTCCGGGCCGCTCCGTGGCGCTTCGGCGGATGCGGACCACACCACGTACTTCTCCTGGGCGGCGGCGGGCCGCGGCGCATCTGCACTCGCTGCCGGCGCCGCCACGGAGGCGGCTGGCGGCGGAGCGGATGCCGGCGGTGCCGAAGAAACCGCCGGCACGTAGGGCGTCGCAGGTGCCGCAGGGCTCGAGGCTTCCGGAGAGGCGCTCGGGACCCGTTGCCCATTGGAGTCCCCATCCGCACCGCCGGCGGCGTTGCCCGTGTTCTCGCCGCCGTCGCGGCGGCCTCGCCCGCGGCGTCGGCGCCCGCGTCCACCGCGTTCGCCTCGCTCGCTGCGCTCTCCGCGATCGCCGGCTTCGCGCTCGGGGCGGCCAGTCTCGGCGCCGTTGCGCCCCTCGTTGCGTGGAGCACCGTCGCCGCGGGGCGCATCGCTCCGGGGTGCATCGCTCCGGGGTGAGCCTTCGGGACGCTCCGCACGCGGGGCCTCGGCTCGGGACGGCTCGGCTCGCGCCCCGTCGGGTCGGCGCGCTCCGGCCTCGCTGCGATGCTCGCCGCGGCCATTGTCACGGTGCTCGCTGCGGGGCCGTCCATCGCGACGGACTTCACGTGTCCCTTCGCGACCGCCCTCGCGCGCTGCATCGCGGCGCGGATCACGGTCGCGGTCGCGACCCCGATCGCGATCACGGTTGCGGTCTCGATCGCCGCTCCGGAAGCGCTCCTGGCGCGCTTCGCGATGAGCGGGACGCTCGCGGTGCTGCGGCACCGCCGCCGTGGACGCCGCGCTCGCCGCGCCCGCGCCCGGCGAACCAAACAAATAGCGCCACAGGCGCACGAACACACCGGCTTGCGGAGCGGCGGTCGCCGGAGCGGCCGCGGCCACACGCTCGGGAGCCGGCGCTGGCGGCGGCGGCAGAGGCGAGGCTTCGACCGGCACGATACTCGGAACCAGCGGGGCCTCGGTTTGCGGCTTCTTGTCGCGATTGCCGATCTCGGAGTCGTCGAGCGTGGGCTGCTCGGCGATCTGATAGCTGGCGCTCGCGTTCTCCGGCAGCTCCTTCTCGTCGTCGCGAACGCGCCTGAGGCTATAGGCGGGTGTCTGCAGATGCGGGTTGGGCACGATGACCAGGGATACCTTGTCGCGCGACTCGATCTCGTTGAGCCACTCGCGCTTCTCATTGATGAGATAGGTACCGACGTCCACCGGAACCTGCGCGATGACGCGTCCGGTCCGCTCCTTGCGCGCTTCCTCACCGATGAGCCGCAGCAATGCCAAGGACATCGATTCGACGCTGCGGATGGTACCCATGCCGCTGCAGCGCGGGCAGTGGATGTGTGTGGTCTCGCTGAGGGCCGGTCGCAGGCGCTGACGCGAGAGCTCCAAAAGACCGAAGCGCGACAAGCGACCGAGCTGGATGCGAGCACGGTCCATCTTGACCGCATCGCGCAGCATGTCCTCGACGGCACGCTGGTTGGCGGATGACTCCATGTCGATGAAATCGATCACGATCAGGCCGCCGATGTCGCGCAACCGCAGCTGACGGGCGATCTCTTCGGCCGCCTCGAGATTGGTATTGCGCGCCGTGGCCTCGATGTCGCCGCCGCGCGTCGAGCGCGCCGAGTTGATGTCGATGGAGACCAGAGCCTCGGTATGGTCGATGACCAGGCTCCCGCCCGAGGGCAGCGTCACCTTGTGCGAGTACGCCGATTCGATCTGGCTCTCGATCTGATACCGGGTGAACAGGGGCACCGGATCCTGATACAGCTTCAACTTGCGCTGCGCTTCGGCCGGCATGAAGCGCTGCATGTATTCCTGCGCCTTCTGGAAGGCCTCAGGCTGATCGATCAGGATCTCGCCGACGTCGTCGGAGAAATAGTCGCGCAGTCCGCGCGTCACCGCATCGCTTTCTTGGAATATCAGGAACGGCGCAGGACGACCGTCGTTGGCTTGCTCGATCGCATCCCAGGCGGCCCGGAGATTATTGAGATCCCACTGCAGCTCATCGCTCGAACGGCCCACGCCGGCCGTGCGGACGATCGCGCCCATGCCGTCCGGGATTTCCAGCCCGTTCATGGCTTCGCGCATCTGATCGCGGTCTTCGCCTTCGATGCGTCGGGACACGCCGCCCGCGCGCGGGTTGTTCGGCATGAGCACCAGGAAGCGGCCGGCGAGGCTGATGAAAGTCGTGAGCGCCGCGCCCTTGTTGCCGCGTTCCTCTTTCTCGACCTGAACGATCAGCTCCTGGCCTTCCTGCAGCAGATCCTTGATGTTCAGGCGGCCGCCGGGGCCGGGCTGCGAACGGAAGTACTCCTTCGAGACCTCCTTCAGCGGCAGAAAGCCGTGGCGCTGAGCGCCATAATCGACGAACGCCGCTTCGAGACTCGGCTCTACGCGGGTGATTCGGCCTTTATAAATATTGGATTTTTTTTGTTCCCGGGACGGGATCTCAATCGATAAGTCGTAGAGTTTCTGGCCGTCGACGAGTGCGACTCGCAGTTCTTCTTCTTGAACTGCGTTTACGAGCATTCTTTTCATTTGCCCCAACTAAGATAGTAGAGGCCGAGGAGGGCGCGAGAACAGAAGCCCGGACCGCGACACCATGGGTCGCGGCTAGGAATAGGGCGGCGCCGCACGCGAGCAACGCGAACGGCATCAATGTCACCCAATTCTGCCAATTTAAATACAGCAAGCCCGGGGCCTTGTTCTCGGTTAACCGCTAATCAAACCTTTCGATCCTCGCGATGAGGTGTGTGCAGGTCTGCTTTCATCGGCCGAGCGATGGTCTGGACATCCAGAACCAACTAATATGCGAAGCTCCCTTCCGAGGGGGAACCCCGCCGAAACCGGTGTCGCCTTTCGCCCACCAAGCTGAAATATTTTCAGCCGTGGCAAGCATCTGCAAGAGTTGCTACCCGACACGGTTTTGAAACATTACCACAAGAGGCCTTCAGGGTCAATGTAATCAATGTCTTAGATGATCGATTACCGTAAGATGAGCAGCATGAAAGCCGAAATTACCAAGCCGGACCAGCCCAATCCCCTTCTGCGCGGTCCCCGGAGCGCCGTGGAGCTGCGCACGATCTCCGAAGAGGAGGCCGGTCAGAGAATCGACAACTTCCTCATGCGCCACTTCAACACGGTGCCGCGAAGCCGCGTTTACCGGCTGCTGCGCAAGGGCGAGGTCCGGGTCAATCGCAAGCGGGTCGAGGCCGAGTACCGCATTGCCGCCGGCGATGAGGTACGTCTGCCGCCGGTGCACATCGATCGATCCGGTGAGCCGGGTAAGCCGTCGAGCCGGCTGCAGGAGCTCATCGAGCAGTCCGTGATCTTTCAGGACAAGCATGTGCTCGTGATCGACAAGCCTCCAGGCGTCGCCGTGCACGGCGGCAGCGGCATGAGCTTCGGGGTGATCGAGGCGCTGCGGGCGTCGCGGCCGCGCGAGACCCTCGAGCTCGTGCACCGCTTGGACCGCGACACGAGCGGGTGCCTGTGCGTGGCGCGCGACCGGGCAACGCTCGTGGCGCTGCATGCGCTCATTCGCGCAGGCGGCATGCACAAGACCTATCTCGCGCTCGTGTCCGGGGACTGGCAGTTGGGCACGAAGCGCATCGATGCGCCGCTCGCGACCAATGAGCGCCGGCAAGGGGAGAGGCATGTGCGCGTCGCCGCGGCGGGCAAGGACTCGGTGAGCGTCTTCAAGCCGGTGCAATTCTTCGGCAAGCTCGCGACGTTGATGGAGGTGGACATCCCGACCGGCCGCACGCATCAGATCCGCGTGCATGCCGACTACGCGGGTCACCCGCTCCTCGGCGACGACAAGTACGGCGATCGCGAGCGCAACGCCGCGCTCAAGAGCGCCGGGTTGAAGCGGTTGTTCCTGCACGCCCAATCGATCGCCTTCGATTGGCCGGGGTCCGGCGTGCCGTTTCACGTCAGTGCCCCGCTGCCGGCGGATCTGGCAGGGGTGATCGATGCCATCGGGCAGAAGACGCGGCCCGCCGCGCGCGGCGCGCGGCGCGGTGCGCGCTAGCGGCGTGGCGCCGTCGTGCCGTGCCGTGGCGTGACGCCATGACATTTCTGCATTTCTGTGCGATGCCGATCGATTGATCGATTGACCGCCCCGGCGCCGGCGGAGCATATATAGCTGGAGGCGAAATTGCTGCCCGCTCAAGGTCAGAAGATCCTCGAGCGGCAGGGCGGTTGACCGACTCGGGCCTTTAGCGATTCGACTCGACGAGTGGCGTCCTTCCCGCCCGGCGGGTCGCACTTTTCCTAAAGCTCGTTCCTCGTGGCCGTCCGGCGCGTCATCGCGCGCGCCCCTAGGGAATCTGGTAGCCCACGCGGCGCAACACCGTACACAGGCGAATGAGCGGCAAGCCGATCAGGGCGCTCGGATCCTCGCTCTCGATCGAGTCGCACAGCGAGATGCCGAGCGCTTCGCTCTTGAATCCGCCGGCGCAGTCGAGGGGCATCTCTCGCGCGACATAGCGCTCGATGGTCGGCTGATCCAGCACGCGGAACTTGACGCGGGTGGTATCGAGGAATTGGTGGACGCTTGCATCGACCTGCCGCACCACCGCGACGCCCGTGCGATAAACGACCGTCGAGCCCGAGCAGGCCTGCAGCATTTCGATGCAGCGATGGGTGGAACCGGGCTTGCCGAGAACGATCTCGACGCCGTCGTTGGTGAGCAACGCGGCTTGGTCCGAGCCGATCACCCAGGCCTCCGGGCGCCGGGCGGCGACCGCCCGAGCCTTGGCGAGCGCGAGGCGGCTGACGAGCTCGAGACCCGTTTCCGCATCGCGCCGGGTCTCCTCGATGCCCGGCGCGACGCACTCGAACGATTCGTACACCCGCGCCAGAAGTGTGCGGCGATAGCTCGAGGTCGATGCCAAAATGAGGTCAGGCGGGGACTTCAAAAACAAAGACTTGCACCGAGTTTATTTTTGACAGAGGGGGGGCCGGGCCCTATTATACGCGCCCCATGGCAGGGGGCTTGCCGGACCTGGTCGATTGCGCGCGCCTCGCCGAAGAGGCCGCGGTGTTGGAGCGCGCCTACGAGCTGCGTGAGTTGCCGCGGCTCAAGGAGTTGCTCGCGGAGCCTCGCGGCGCTCTCCATGCGACGTTTGCTTTTTCAAAGCTGGCCTCGGGACGCCCGGGCGCGAGCATTGCGGTGCGCGCCGCACCGGTGCTGGTCTGCCAGCGGTGTCTGCAGGGGTTTGCTTTCCCGGTGAAGAGCCGGAGCGACGTGGAGTTCGCGGACGATGAGATGGCCGCGCCTTCCGATGCCGAGCACGAGGTGTTCGCCACCCGCGGCGGCCTCGCCTCGCTGCGCGAGCTGGCGGAGGAAGAATTGTTATTGGCGCTGCCCATCGCGCCGGTCTGTCGCACGCCGTTGACGTGCGGCAACCCGCCGGGCCTCGCCGAGCCGCCCGAACCGGAGCGTTCGGACGAGGTGCGCAGACCGTTCAGCGCACTGAAGGATTTGTTAAAGAAAAGGTGACAGGACACAGCACTCATGGCAGTTCAAAAAAGCAGAAAGACCCCTTCGAAGCGGGGCATGCATCGTTCGCACTCGGCGCTCGCGACACCCGCGGTGTCGATCGACGGCAAGAGCGGCGAGACTCACGCGCGTCACCGCATCTCGCGCGACGGCTTCTACCGCGGCAAGAAGGTGCTTCAGACCAAGGCGGATGTGGACGCGACCGAAGAGTAGCTTCTGACTCCGGGCGGCCCGGCGGCCGCCCCACCTAAAGACGCATACTGTGTCGGCGCTCCAGATTGCCATCGACGTCATGAGCGGCGATTGCGGGCCGTCGGTTTGCGTGCCCGCCGCCCTTGCAGCGGCTCGGGAATTCCCGGACGTCAAATTCACGCTGATCGGCGGCCGATCCGAGCTCGACGGGGTGCAATCCAGCGCCCGGCTTGCCAACGTCGAGTGCCTCTTCACCACCCAGGTGGTGGAGATGACGGATCACCCGCGCGAGGCATTGCGCCGCAAGAAGGATTCCTCGATGCGCCGCGCGCTCGACCTCGTGAAGACGCACGATGCCCATGCCTGCGTGAGTGCAGGCAACACCGGCGCTCTGATGGCCATGGCGCACTTCGTGCTCAAGATGCTTCCCGGTGTCGAGCGGCCGGCCATCGTCTCGCTCATCCCCTCGCGCGCCGGTCACACCTACATGCTCGATCTTGGTGCGAATGCCTCGTGCACCCCGGAGCATCTGCGCCAGTTCGCGGTGATGGGCTCGGTGCTGGCCGCGGATCTCGAGGGGGCGCACGACAGGCCGCGCGTGGGCCTGCTCAACATCGGCGAGGAAGAGATCAAAGGCAACGAAACGGTCCAGACGGCGCATACGCTGATCGCCGAGAGCGGCATCAACTACGTCGGATTCGTCGAGGGGCACGATATCTTCACCGGCAAGGTGGACGTCGTCGTCACCGACGGGTTCACGGGCAATGTCGCGTTGAAGACCATGGAGGGCGTGGCGCGACTCATCACCGATGCGTTGCGCGAAGAGTTCACCCGCACCACGGCGCGCAAGCTCGGAGCGCTGGCGGCACGCCCGGGCTTGCGCGCTTTGCGCACCCGCCTCGATCCGAGGCGATACAATGGCGCCACGATGGTTGGGTTGAACGGCATCGTCATCAAGAGTCATGGCGGCGCCGACTTGTTCGGGTTTCAACGGGCCATCGAAGTGGCTGTGATCGAGGCTCGAAATGGAGTGCCGGAGAAGATCGCGGAACGTCTGAGCGCGCCGCCTCAAGGCTAGAGGGATCGCAATGTATTCACGCATCGCCGGCACCGGCAGCTATCTGCCGGAGAAGATCCTGACCAACGCGGATCTGGAGCAGTTGGTCAACACCAGCGATGAGTGGATCCGCTCCCGCACCGGCATCGAGCGCCGCCACGTCGTCGTGCCGGGGGAAACCACGACCGATCTTGCCGAGCGCGCCGCGCGCCGCGCGATGGAATCCGCACAGGTCGGTGTCGATGACATCGATCTCATCTGCGTCGGAACGACCACGCCCGATCTCGTGTTCCCCAACGTCGGGACGCTTCTGCAAGATCGTCTCGGCATCACGAGAACGTGCCCGGCATTCAGCTTGGAGGCTGCGTGCACCGGATTCATTTACGCCTTGAGCGTCGCGGACAAGTTCGTGCGGCTGGGCGATGCGAAATGCGCGCTGGTCGTGGGAGCCGAAACGCTCACCCGGATCACCGACTGGACCGACCGCGGCACGTGCGTGCTGTTCGCGGACGGCGCCGGCGCCGTCATCCTCAAGCCCGCGGAGGAGCCCGGCATCATGAGCACGCGCTTGCACTCCGACGGACGCTACAAGGACTTGCTGTTGTATCCGGATGGCGTATCGAAGGGATTCGACCTCGTACGAAAGGGCGGCAACATCGGCGTGCAGATGAAAGGCAACGAGGTGTACAAGGTGGCCGTAAACACCCTCGGACAGCTCGTGACCGAGACCTTGAACGCTCATGGCATTGCGAAGTCCGAGCTCGACTGGCTGATTCCGCACCAGGCCAATATCCGCATCATCGAGGCGATTGCGCGACGGCTGGAACTGCCGATGGAGCGCGTCATCGTCACCATTGGCGACCAGGGCAATACCTCGGCCGCCTCGGTGCCGCTTGCGCTCGATACCGGCATTCGCGACGGGCGCGTGAAGCGCGGGCAGCTGCTGCTGCTCGAGGCCTTTGGCGGCGGCTTCACGTGGGGATCGGCGCTCATTCGCTATTAGCGCCGCCGTGGCTCGTCAGCTCGCTCGCAGCCGCCTGCTCGCCATCGCCGGGATCGCGGCGATGGGCTGCCTCAGCCCGACGGCGCGCGCGGAGCTCTTCTCCCTCGCGCCGGATCAAGATTCGATCGGCGAAGCCGGACAGACGGAGGCTGCACAGGAGGATACGCTCCCCGACATCGCGCGCCGCTACCATTTGGGCTTCGATGAGATCGTCGCGGCCAATCCCGGCGTCGACACGTGGCTGCCGCGCGCCGGCTCCATCGTGCATCTGCCGATGCAGCACCTCCTGCCGAATGTCCCGCGAACCGGCATTGTCATCAATCTGCCCGACGGCCGGCTCTATTACTTTCACTCCGATGGGAATGGCAGGCCCATCGTCGAGAGCGAGCCCATCAGCGTCGGCCGCATGGATTGGAAGACGCCCATCGGTGTGACCTTCATCGCGAGGAAGGAGAAAAACCCGACCTGGTATCCCCCGAAATCGGTGCGCGAGACGCACCTCAAGGAGGACGGCGACATTTTGCCGGGGGCGGTACCGCCGGGCCCCGACAACCCGCTCGGCGCTTATGCGATGCGCCTCGGCATTCCGGGGGGCGCGTATTTGATTCACGGCACCAACAAGCCGGTCGGCGTGGGCATGCAGATCACTCACGGCTGCATCCGGCTCTACCCGGAGGACATCGAGCATCTGTTCGCCGAAGTGCCCGTGGGGCTGCCGGTGCGCATCGTCAATCAGCGCATCAAGACCGGATGGATCGACGGCGCTCTTTATCTCGAGGTGCATCATCCGCTCGATGGGGCCGATCCGGCGGAGGCGGAGGATTTGACGGCGCTCACCCGCGCGATCGTCGCCGCCACCGCCCAGCGGCGCGTGAGCATCGATTGGGACACCGCGGAGCGCGTGTTTGACCAGGCGAGCGGCAGTCCGGTGCAGATCTCGGATGCTGGAACGACGCCGGACAGGGCCGCCGGAACCGGCCCAGTAGAGGCGCCGCCGGCACCGCTCGTGCATCGCCGGGCACAAAAAAAACGCCGCGGGTTTGCCGCGGCGCTCTTCGTAGGACCTCTCGAATTACTTCGAGACGGACTTCTTGAACATCCGATCGATCTTCTCGTTGATCTGCTCGATCGCCTGCGAGTTCTGCTGAGCGGTCGAGAGAGCCTGGTTCGCAGTGCTCTGCGCGCCCGAGGCGGCGGAGGAGGCGCTCTGCGCCGCGCTCATCGCAGCCTGAGCCTCGCTCTGAGCCTTCGCGGTGTCGCTCTGCAGCTTGCTGACCTGCGACTTGAGATCGTCGATCTGAGCTTGAATGGGCTTCAGGTCGGTGCATCCCGCGAAGGCAATTACGCAGGCCGCGGCGACTGAGGCCTTGAGTGTCGTGGAAAATGTCATGAGATAGTCCCCTAGGGTTGTTAATTCATTCGTTTCGGAACATCCGAAGTGTTCTCCACACACGAGTCCATTCCTCACAGTGCCGGGCTCGAATGCGTTGCAACACAGTCATACATGAAGCCAAATTCGCGCGTCGATTGCAACTGAAAAGCGTGTTAATGTCGTCATCCGGCGACGATTTTACCCTCTTTGACGCGCCATATTAACTCAAGTTAAGAAAGGACGATGCGGGCGCGTGTCTTCTCGCGTGTAAGTTTTACAGCGTTCTCGTCTCTCAGGCGTCGTGGCTCTTGATGAGCTCCGTGACCGCTCGATGACCTTGATTGATCGCCGAGTCCGTATATGCGCCACCTCCGGCATCCGAATTGGCGATGGTAATTCGGCCGAACTGAGCGCGTCCGAGGACGTGCGGCTGCTGCGATTCGGGGAGCTCCGGGTCGAAAAGCGGGTTGTATTCGGGTGCATAGCCGTGCGGCCATCGGTTGACCGTGATGGCGGTGATATCGCGCGCCGCATCGAATCCGCCCTCGGCGAGCGAGCGCTGCAATTGATCGCGGATGTTGCGCTCGAACGTCTCGAACGAGGTGCGCAGCAGCTCCGCACGGCCCGCGCGATTCTGGTCGTGCTCGGGTAAACCCTCCTGGCACGGTGTACGCACCATGTGCACGAGCACCGGAGCGTCGGGCGTGAGCGCATCACGATAGGCGCCGATGGTCACGTGAGGATTCAAATGAAAGTACACGTGGTAGCTGCCGGGCGCATAGATCCGGTGCACTTTGAGCCGGTCGAACGCTTGCCAATTGCGCAGCGCCACGCTCGTGTATACGAGCGGGGTCTTCACCAGGCTGTGCAGCGCCGCTTGCTGCCCGGGCGGCAGCTCGGGACATAGATAGGGAATCATCATGTTGTAACAGGCGAGCACGACGCCGCGCGCGCGCGCGGTGTAGCCGCGACCGTTGCGCACGTAGGTCACTTCGACCTCCGAGGCCGAGCGCGGCTCGCCCACGTGACGGACGCGCACCGCGGTGCTGTTCAAACGCAATCGGATCGGCGAGCCGGCAGCGTCCAGCCGTGCGTAATCGATTTTTGCGGTGACGATATCCTCCGCGGCGGTGGCGGGCGCGGCGGCACCGGGCACGGCCTGCGGCAGGAGGTCGCGCACGAGAAGGCGCGCAATGGTGGCATTGCCGTCGGGAAAGTGCAGCCGATACGAGCCACCGGTATCCTCATATCCCTTGGGTGTGAAGCCCATGCGCGGGATCGATCCCTTGGCAAGCTGCATTCCCGCAAAGCCCGGCATGTCGAAGCCCCAGCAGTCGAGTGCGGACACGGCATCGATTCCAACGCCCCATTCGCCCATGGTCATGCGCATAGTAAAATTTGAGCACCGCCGGATCGACCTTGCACGACATCGCGCAGGAACGCTTGATAGCTCATGCGCGAGAGCCGGTCCTTCTTCTCGTCGGAAGACAGTCCCGGCATGTAGTCGACGGCGCCGGTCTGCAGTTCCAGCATTTGCTTGCGTGCCTGATCGGAGATCGGCGCCTGCGCGAGCGCGTGTGCGAGGGTCGGCTTGCCGGTTCCGACGATGAGCTTGTCGGCGCCAAAGGTTTCCCGATCGAAGAACGCGCCCGATTGCAGTCCGCGCTGCTCGTAGAACTGCAGATGCTGGGTGCTCTTCACGAGCTTCGGTACGTCGATACCCAAGGTCTTCAGCAGACCGGCCGCGACCGGCCCGTAGGGGCGGGGACTGTCGATCTCCAAGGTGCCGCCGTTCATCAGGTGCATGCGCTCACCCAGATGAAACTCGTTGCGTTTGGCGTGACCGCCGAAATCATCGTGGTTGTCGAGCAGGAGGATGCGGCTGCGGGCTCCCTGTTGTGCCCGGTAGAAATGGGCGGCGGCAAGCCCGCTGATGCCCGCACCGACCACGATGAGGTCGTATCGCTCGCCGGTGTCCTCGGCGGCGGGGAGACGTTCGCCATCGCGCAGCGCATGCGCGGTCTCGAAGGAGCCGGGATGGCTGCCGCGCATTCCGGTGAGAACGGGCGGGTAATAGCCGGGTGCGTCTTGTCCGGTGGGTACCGCAGGGGAATTCTGGGCACCGGTGGCGGAGATTGCGTCTCCGCAGGCGAGGGCGGCGGTTCCAACGGCAATGCCGTTCAAGAAGTCACGCCGCGTGATCGGGCGGTCCATTCCAAGGATGCGATCGCGAGATTTGTCGTCTTGTTGCATGATTTCTTTGTAGTTATGGGGTGTCGGGGTGTCGGCAACTTAACCTGCCTGCCGAGGACTTGCCAGTGCTCTCAAACTGTATATAATGACAGCTACTGGCTACATATACAGGTAACGCCATGACCGATCTGACCCCTCGGCAAACACAGATTCTGCGACTCATTCAAGCCTCCATCGCGGAGAACGGGATGCCGCCCACCCGGGCGGAGATCGCCCGTACGCTCGGTTTCAAGTCACCCAACGCCGCCGAGGAACACCTACGCGCGCTGCAGCGTAAGGGCGTCATCGATTTGATTCCCGGAGCTTCGCGCGGGATTCAGCTCAAGGATATTTTGCGCGAGCAGCTCGGACTGCCGCTCATCGGACGCGTAGCCGCAGGGCGCCCGATCCTGGCCGAAGAACACATTGAAAGACATTACCAGATCGATCCTCAATTATTTCAGCCGCAACCGCACTACCTCTTGAAGGTGCAGGGCATGAGCATGAAAGATGCCGGGATCCTGCATGGTGATCTGGTCGCCGTGCATCGCACGCCCGAAGTGCGCAACCGCCAGATCGTCGTCGCGCGCCTGGAAAACGAAGTCACCGTCAAACGCTACCGCCAGGAAGGCTCCATCGTGTGGCTCTTGCCCGAGAATGCCGACTTCGAGCCCATCCGGGTCGATTTGAAACACCAGCCCATGATGATCGAAGGTGTCGTGGTCGGGGTGCTGCGGCGTGGTAAAGACGTGGATGCCGCTTGAGGCACCATCGGGCGCCAAGGCGTCGCTTGCGGATATCCTGGCCGATGCCCGTGTCTTCAGGTTAAAAGACGCCTCGGCCAGTCACGCCCCGTCTCGCCCGGCGTGGTCCACCGGTCGACGCGCGCTCGATGCGCGCTTACCCGGCGGCGGTTGGCCGATGGCGTCGCTCATCGAAATCTTGATCGATGCGCCGGGACTCGGCGAGATCCAGCTTTTTTTGCCGGCGCTGGCGCAATCCCAGCGCAAGCAGGACGGGGACGTTCCCTGGATCGTTTGGATCGCACCGCCTCACGAGCCTTTTGCACCCGCGCTGGTCCGGCAAGGAATCAATCTCAGCCGCTTCATGATTATACGGCCGCCGACCGCCACGGAGGCCTTGTGGGCGGCCGAGCAGGCCTTGAGCTCAGGGGTCTGCGCAGCCGTATTGATCTGGTTGAAGGGTACCGATGATCGGTGGCTGCGACGTTTGAAATTGGCGGCCGAGGAGGGCGGTGCGCTCGGCGTACTGTTTCGTCCGGAGCGGCATCGCTTCGAGTCCTCGCCCGCGGTGTTGCGTTTGCTGTTGACCCAGGGCGAGCGGGAGCCGCGCCTGGAGCTTCTTAAAGTGCAGGGCGGCAAGCCGGGTCCCATCGAGCCCGAGTCCCCCGAGCAAGGCCCGTGACATGCGGGCTCGGGCGCTCGATTCCGTCACGGCGGATTTATTCTCCTCCGAGCCCGCGCGCGTAACCGGTGTCCCGGCTGCCGCCCTCGAGCCGGCGCCGCCCCTTGCGCGCCGTGCCCGAACGCGGCCTCATTCGCTTTGGTACGCCGTGGTCTTCCCGCAGCTCGATGTGGAGCGGCGCGCGGCGATCCTCGAGCGGCTCTGTCTGCACGCACAGCGATTCACGCCGCTGGTGAGCATCGAAATGCCCAATGCCTTGCTGCTCGAGATCCGGGGCAGCGTGAAGCTTTTCGGCTCGCTCGAGACCCTGCACGCCGGGATCGATGAGGCCTGGCGTCAGCTCAAGCTCGAGGCGAGGAGCGCCACGGCTCCCTCGACGCTCGCCGCGCTCTGGCTGGCCCGCGCCGGGCGGCACGAGCGGATCGAGGATGCCGGGATGCTCGCGGCCAGGCTGGCGGAACTGCCGATCGGATGCACCGGCTGGGATGCCGATCGTTTGCAGGCTGTGCGTTTGCTCGGCGTGAGCCGTCTCGGAGAGCTGTTGCGCTTGCCGCGCGCAGGTCTGGCGCGGCGCTTCGGCGCCGCCACGGTGCTCGACCTCGACATCGCTTTGACACGACAGCCCGCGCCGCGCCGCGCCTTCGTGCCTCGCGAGCGCTTTCGCAAGCGCCTCGATTTCGAGACGGAAGTGGAGACGGCCGCCTATCTCGAGAAGGCGCTCGAGCCCGTCATTGGACAGTGCGCCCGGTTCTTGCGCGAGCGTCAGGCCGGAGTGCAGGGTCTGGAATTGAGACTCACGCATCGTCGTTGCGCGCCTACGCGAGTGCGTCTCGGGCTCGCGAGCGTCACGAGCGAGCATCGGCGCCTGCGCGAGGTGCTGTCTCAAAAACTATCCCGGCTCGAGCTCGCCGAGCCCGCCTTGTCCATGGAGCTCGTCTGCGGGCCTTTGCAGCCGTTGTCGGCGGACTCGCTCGATGTTTTTGCACGGCAAGGCGGTGCCGGCGGCGGCCGCGATACGGTACCGCAGCTGGTGGAACGGCTGCGTGCCCGTCTCGGTGAGGGTGCGGTGTACGGCATCCGTCCGGTTGCGGAGCACCGTCCGGAGGCCGCCTGGCAGCGGGTTCAAGCGCTGCGGATGGAGGCGGTGCTGCCGGGCGCTCCTGCGCCGGACGAGCCCCCTCGGCACGGGAGCCGTTGCGATGAGCCGCGGCCGGTCTGGCTGCTCGATGAGCCCACGCCGCTGCGCGTCGCGGAGGCGCGGCAATTCAGCGAAGAGCCGGCCCTTCTCGAGGAAGGCCCCGAGCGTATCGAGAGCGGTTGGTGGGATGGGAAAGGAGTTGCGCGCGACTATTACATCGTGCGTCGGGCGGGCGGTGCGCGGCTGTGGGTTTTTCAGGAGCGGCAGTCGAAGCGTTGGTATGTGCATGGTGTGTTCGCTTGAGGGCTGCCCGTGTACGCCGAGCTTCATGCGCTGAGCAATTTCTCCTTCCTGCGGGGCGCCTCGCATCCTGAGGAGCTCGTCGAGCACGCCCGTCGCCTGCACTATCGAGCGCTCGCGCTCACCGACGAGTGCTCGCTCGCGGGTGTGGTGCGAGCACACGTCGCGGCCAAGCAGTGCGAGCTGCCTCTCATCATCGGGACGGAGCTCAATTGTGCCGACGCGCTCAAGCTCATCGTGCTCGCCACCGACCGTGCCAGCTACGGCGCAATGGCGCGCCTCATCACGCGCGCCCGGCGCGCGGCCGACAAGGGCCGCTATGTCCTCGAACGGCCGGATCTCGAGGAGGCACTCGAAGGGTGTCTGATCGTCTGGCTGCCGCAGACCGGCCGCACGCTCGAGCCGCGCCAGGCCGAGGATGGACGTTGGCTGCGGGAGCGCTTCTCCGGGCGCTTGTGGCTCGGCGTCGAGCTTCTGACCGGAGGCTCCGATGCAAGACGCCTCGCGCTCCTTCAGGCGCTTGGGAAGAGCCTCGAGCTGCCGCAAGTCGCGGCCGGCGACGTGCACATGCACCGGCGCAGCCGCCGCGCCCTGCAGGATGTGCTCACCGCCATTCGCACAAGGCTGCCCTTGCACGAGGCGGGAGTGCGCCTGTTTGCGAACGGCGAGCGGTGCCTGCGCCCTCTGATGCGCTTGCGCGAGCTCTATCCGCCCGAGCTCCTCGAGCAAACACTCGCCATCGCCGAGCGCTGCACCTTCAACCTCGATGAGCTGCGTTACGAGTATCCGGAGGAAATCGTTCCCGCCGGCGAAACGCCGCGCAGCCATTTGCGCGCCCTCACCCTCGCGGGCTGTGCCAAGCGCTGGCCGCAAGGCGCGCCGCCTGCCGTGCTCGAGGGAATCGAGCACGAGCTGCGGCTGATCGCGGAGCTCAAGTTCGAGCCCTTCTTTCTCACCGTGCACGATGTCGTTCAATACGCCCGCTCGCAGAACATTCTCTGTCAGGGCCGCGGCTCGGCCGCGAATTCCATCGTCTGCTACTGCCTGCAGATCACCGAGGTGGATCCATCGCGCATGTCGACGCTGTTCGAGCGGTTCATTTCCAAAGAGCGCAACGAGCCGCCGGACATCGACGTCGATTTCGAGCACGAGCGGCGCGAGGAGGTCATTCAGTATATTTACGGCAAGTACGGCCGCGAGCGTGCCGCGCTCGCGGCCACCGTTATCTGCTATCGCCCGCGCAGCGCCCTGCGCGATGTCGGCAAGGCGCTCGGCTATGATCTCGAGGAGGTCGACCGGCTCGCGAGCGGCATGCAGTGGTGGGACGGTGAGCACATCGATCCCGAGCGCATCCGCGCCTCGGGATTCGACCCGAACGACCCGCGGACGCGCCGTCTCATGGCGCTCACTGCGGAAATACTCGGCTTCCCGCGCCATCTGTCCCAGCACGTAGGCGGCTTCGTGATTGCGCGCGGACGCTTGGATGAGCTCGTGCCCATCGAGAACGCCGCCATGCCGGAGCGCACGGTCATCGAGTGGGACAAGGACGATCTCGATGCGCTGGGATTGCTCAAGGTCGACGTGCTCGCCCTCGGCATGCTGAGCGCGATCCGCCGCGCGTTCCAACTGGTCAATGACTTCGGCGGCACGTCCCGCGTGCCGGGCAAGCTCAATTTAGCGACGGTACCGAGCGAGGATGCGGCGGTTTACGACATGATCTGCCGCGCCGACACCGTCGGGGTCTTCCAGATCGAATCGCGCGCTCAGATGTCCATGCTGCCGCGCCTGCGGCCCCGCAGTTTCTACGATCTGGTCATCGAGGTCGCGATCGTGCGTCCCGGTCCCATTCAGGGCGAGATGGTCCATCCCTACCTGCGGCGCCGCAATGGCGAGGAAGCGGTCAATTATCCGAGCAAGGAGGTCGAGAGCGTGCTCAAGCGCACGCTCGGTGTGCCGATTTTCCAGGAACAGGTGATGCAGCTCGCGATCGTCGCCGCGGGTTTCTCGCCCGGCGAGGCCGACGGCCTGCGCCGCGCCATGGCGGCCTGGAAGCGCAAGGGCGGCCTCGAGCCCTTCCAGCAACGATTGATCGACGGTATGCGGGAGCGCGGCTACGAGGAGAGCTTCGCGAATCAGATATTCAACCAGATACTGGGGTTTGGCGAATATGGTTTTCCGGAGTGCGTCGTTGGCGACACGCACGTCGTGGATGCCGATACCGGTAGATGGGTGACTATCGAGGAGCTCACCCGGGGCGAGGTGCGTCTTGAAAAGACCCTGGCATGCGACACCGAACTTCGACTTCGCGCACGTAAGGTGCTCCGCGTCATCAGCAGCGGAGTAAAGCCCGTATTGCGATTACGCTCGGCACTAGGTCACGAAATTTGTGCAACCGCTCAACATCCTTTCATGACCGTGTCCGGATGGCGCCAGCTTGGAGAACTGAAGGTCGGCGATCACGTGGCGACGGCCCGTTCTTTGCCGGTCGCGGGTCATCGAAGATGGCCGCGACACAAGATTCTGGTCCTCGCCGACCTTATTGCAGAGGGCAATTTGGGGTCGTCTGAACTTTTGAGGCTATCTCGATCGGATATCTACTGGGACAGAATCGTGAAGATAGAGCCGGTCGGCGATCGAGAGACCTACGATCTGAAGATCGAGGGCGATCACAATTTCTTGGCCAATCATTTCGTTGTGCACAATTCGCACTCCGCGAGCTTTGCCCTGTTGGTCTATACCTCCGCCTGGCTCAAGGCGTACGAGCCCGCGGCGTTTTGCGCCGCCCTCATCAACAGCCAGCCGATGGGCTTTTATGCACCGGCGCAGCTCGTGCGCGATGCCCGCTCGCACGGCGTGGAGGTGCGGGCGGCGGCGGTGGAGGTGAGCGGCTGGGATTGCACGCTCGAGCGGCGCGACGATGGCCGTCCCGCGCTGCGCCTGGGATTGCGATTGGTGAGACGTCTGTCGGAAAAGGCTGCCCGGCGGTTGATCGAGGCGCGCGCGGCGCGTCCCTTCGGCGATATCGCGGATCTCGCCGAGCGCGCGGCACTCGATCGCGGCGACCTTCAGGCACTCGCCGCGAGCGATGCGCTCGCGGGAATCGCCGGCCATCGATACCGCGCATTCTGGCAGGTGAGCGGTGTGGAAAGCGCGCTACCGCTGCTTCCTGCCGAGACGGCCATCCCGGAAGGTCTGCCGCTCCTGCGCGCGCCCCGCGAAGGTCATGACATCGCCGCGGACTATGGCAGCCTCGGGTTGTCCCTGCGCCGCCACCCCCTCGCGCTGTTGCGCGGGCGGCTCAGCGCCCGTGGCGCCGTCCCGACCGAGTCGCTGTGGGACGTGCCGACCGGCCGATGGGTGAAGACCGCCGGCCTCGTGATCACCCGTCAGCGTCCCGGCAGCGCGAGCGGGGTGACCTTCGTCACCATGGAGGATGAGACGGGGCATGTGAATTTGATCGTCTGGAAGCGCGTGGCCGAGGAGCAGCGCGCGGCGTTGCTGGGCTCGCGCCTGCTCGAGGTCGAGGGGGCGGTCCAGCGGGAAGGCGATGTGCTGCATGTGATCGCCCGGCGCCTCCACGATCTGTCGTCGCTGTTGGGAGATCTCGCCGTCGAATCGCGCGATTTTCGCTAGCAAGGCCCACCGCGCCCCTCGTCGATGCCAGCTGTTGCTAAAAGCACACGTCAGCGGCGCGCGCCGCACTGCGGCTGCGCGGGTCAGCGTAATTTGCGCTTCTTGCGGCTCGGCTTGTCGTCGGGGTCGCCTTCCGCGTCGAATATCTCGTAGTCGTCGAAATCCGAGAGCAGCTCCGCGGTGCGCCGCTCCTCCATCACGCGCTCGAGCCGCCGCCAGGCGGGCTCGGCACCCTTGGGGGCGCGCCGGCGCTGCGATTCGACGTCGCGCATAATGTGATCCACGTCCACATCGTCGACCGGCGCCGTATCTTCCGCGTCCTCTTCCTCGAACTCATCGGATTCGGGTTTTTCGCTCATGCTTCGAAAACTTTCCGTGGTGCCTCAAGAGCCGATCACGCGCGGTTTATAAACGGAAAGTCGGCTCAGGTGCAATACCCTGGCGCACACCTGGCCGTTCCGGCTGCCGTGTGCGCTATTTCACCAGATCATTGAGCTGGAAAATCGGCAATAGCAGCGCGATGACGATGAACATGACGATCGCGCCCATGAACACCACCATGAGCGGCCCCAAGAGATTGGTCAACGTGGAGAGCAAGCCGTCCATTTCGCGCTCCTGGTTGGTCGCCGCGCGCTCCAGCATCTTCTCGAGCTCGCCGCTGCTCTCGCCGCTTGCGATGAGGTGAATCATCATGGGCGGAAAGAGTTTGCGCGCTGCAAGAGATTTGCCGATGGGAGCCCCTTCCCGCACCCGCAGCGCCGCCTCCTCGACCGCCTGCCTCATGGGCAGATTGTTCACGACCTCCGCCGAGATGCGCAGCGCCTCGAGCACCGGGACCGCGCTCGCGGTCAGGATGCTGAAGGTGCGCGAGAAGCGCGCGGTATTCACCCCGCGGATGAGCTTGCCGGCGAGCGGCAGCCGCAGCAGAAAGCGATCGACCTTGAGGCGCGCCGCCGGCGCCCGGACCCAGCGGGAGAAGCCCCAGACCGCTCCGGCAATCAGGACGGCGCCGTACACCCAATAATGGCGCACGAGATCGCTCATGCCGATCAGCACGCGGGTGGCGAGGGGCAGCTCCTGGTGCCCGGACTCGAACACCGCGACCACCTGAGGCACGACGTAGGCGAGCAGAAAGGACACGATGGCGAACGACAGCACCAGGAGCACGATGGGATACACCAGCGCGTGGCTCACCTGCTGTCCCATCACCTGTCTCGATTCGGTGTAGTCGGCCAGGCGCTCGAGCACCGAATCGAGCTTGCCCGATTGCTCGCCGGCCGAGACGGTGGCGCGATAGATCTCCGGAAATGCCTGCGGAAAATCCCGTAACCCGTCGGCCAGTGGATGGCCCTCGACCACCTTGCTGCGCACGCCGAGCACGATGCGCTGAACGCGCGCTTTCTCGGTCTGCTCGGCCACCGCCTGGAGCGATTCCTCGAGCGGCAGCCCCGACCGCAGGAGGGTGGCGAGCTGCCGGGTAAGGAGGGCGAGATCGAGGATGGACAAGCCGCGCCGCATGAAGGGGCGGCGGGAACGGCTTTGTTTTTGCTCGCGTTGCGCGGCCTCCTGAATCTCGACCGGCAGGAGCTGCTTGTCGCGCAGCAATTGCCGGACGTGCTTCGGGGTGTCGCCCTCGATGAGCCCCTTGCGCTCCTTGCCGTGGATGTCGAGCGCGACGTATTCGAAGGCGCCCATCAGGTCACGCGCTTAGTCTTCACGTGTGACGCGCAACACTTCCTCGAGGGTGGTTTCCCCGGCGAGAACCTTGCGGCGGCCATCCTCTCGAATGCCCGGGCTCGAGGTCCGCGCGTAACGCTCGAGCTCCTGCTCCGAGGCGCCGTCGTGAATCATGGTGCGCATGTGATCGTCCACGGCGATGAGCTCGTAGATGCCCGTGCGTCCGCGGTAGCCGCTGCCGGGATCGGAGCTCGGCCGGTACAGGGTCACCGGGCCGTCCTTCGCGTCCAGATTGAGGAGGCGACGCTCGTATTCGCCCGCGTGGAAGGCCTCGCGGGTCTCCGGGTTCAGGACGCGCACCAGGCGCTGGGCCAGCACGCCGATGAGGCTCGAGGAGAGCAGAAAGGGCTCGATGCCCATGTCCCGCAAGCGCGTGACGGCACCGACCGCGGTGTTGGTGTGGAGCGTGGAGAGCACCAGATGTCCGGTCAAGCTCGCCTGTACGGCGATCTGGGCGGTCTCGAGGTCGCGGATCTCGCCGATCATCACGACGTCGGGATCTTGGCGCAGGATGGCGCGCAGGCCGCGCGCGAAGGTCATTTCGACCTTGGTGTTGACCTGCGTCTGGCCGATGCCGTCGATGTAATACTCGATGGGATCCTCGACGGTCATCACGTTGCGCGTGTTGTCGTTGATCCGCTCGAGCGAGGCGTAAAGCGTGGTCGATTTGCCCGAGCCGGTGGGGCCGGTGACCAGAATGATGCCGTGCGGCTTGTGGATGATCTCATCCATCAGCGATTGCGTCCGCGGATCCATGCCGAGCGAGGTGAGCTCGATGCGTCCCGCCTGCTTGTCGAGCAATCGCAGCACCACGCGCTCGCCATGCCCGGAGGGCAGGGTGGAGACGCGAACGTCGACGGCGCGTCCGGCGATGCGAAGCGAGATGCGTCCGTCCTGCGGCAGGCGGCGCTCGGCGATGTCGAGCTTCGACATCACTTTGATGCGCGATACCACGAGCGGCGCCACCGCGCGTTTCGTCTGGAGCACCTCGCGCAGCACCCCGTCGACCCGGAAGCGGATCACCAGGCGGTTCTCGTAAGGCTCGATGTGGATGTCCGAGGAATTTTCCTTGACGGCCTGCGTCAAGAGCGCATTGATCAGCCGGATGATGGGCGCTTCATCGTCGCTCTCGAGCAGGTCGGAAGACTCCGGAATGTCCTCGGCCAGGTGCGCGAGATCGGTGTTGTCGTCGAGCCCCTCGAGCATCTGCATGGCGGCGCCCGAGCCCGCCTCATAGGCGATGCGCAGGAGCGAGTCGAAGACCTCGACCGAGACGCGCTCGAGCTTCAGCGGCACCCCCACGAAGCGGCGCACTTCGGCCAACGTCTGCGGCGTGACGCCGGGCCGGCACACCGTATCGGCATGATCGTCCGCGATTCCGCGAACCAGCACGCCGTGACGCTTGGCGAACGGAAACGAGAGTTTCCGCGGCTCCGTCCGATCCTCGACCTGGGCGCTCATTGCGGGGGCGAGTGCGTGGGTTGCGGGGCCGGCGCGGGCTGCGGCTGCGGCGCGATCGAAGCGGGCGGCGCGGGCTGCGGGGCCGGCGCAGGCTGAGCGAGGGGCGGCGCAGGCTGAGCCGCCGGAGGCGCGGGTTGCGGGCCCGGGGCTATCTGCGGCGCGGGCACGGGCTGCGCACCCGCCACCGGCTGGGGCGCGGGGGCGATGTAGATCGGTCTGCCCGGCGGCGGTGCCGTTGCGTTGGTCGCGTTCGGCGAGCTCGCCGGAATCGCCGGGAGCGAGGGTTGCCGCTCGCCCGGCAAGAGCGTGATCTTGCCCTTGTGCAAGCTGCGCTGCTCCTCGCGGATCGAGTCGTATTCCTTGCTACTCACCTGCTGAGTCGCGGCCTGATCACGCAGGATCTTCGGCCGCAGGAACACGAGCAGGTTGCTCTTCTGCCGCGAGCCGCTGCGCGACTTGAAGAGATTGCCGAGGAGCGGGATGGCGCCGAGCACCGGGATGCGGTCCTCGCTTTCGGTGACGGTGTCCTGCATCAGGCCGCCGAGCACGATAATGCCGCCGTCCTCGATCAGGATGGTGGTCTTGATCGAGCGCTTGTTGGTCGAGATGTCCGCCGAGTCCGCGATCTTCGCGCCGGGCGCGGAGTCTTCCTGCTCGATCTTGAGCTGAATGGTATTGCCCTCGCTGATGTGCGGGGTCACCTTGAGGATGGTGCCGACTTCCTCGCGCTGAATGGTCTCGAAGGGGCTCGTGGTGCCGTTCACGGCCGCGGTCGAGCTGGTGTACTGGCCGGTGATGAGCGGAATTTCCTGGGTCACCTTCACCTCCGCTTCCTCGTTGTTCATCGTGATGATGCGAGGTGTGGAGATGATGTTGCTCGTGCCGTCGCTGCGCAACGCCTGAATGACCGCCGCCAAGCCCCGGCCGGTATTGGAGTTGTAGGTTCCGATGGCGAACGTGCCGCCGTTCGGGATGATCGAGGACAGGCTCGAGCCGGTCGAGGCGATCGCGGTCCCGTTGTTGATGGAGTTGCCGTTCGTGTTGGCGGGCAGCGGTGGTCGCCGAGGTCCCGGTTCCCGAGATAATGCCGAGCGCCGCTTCGGCAATATCCACGATGCTCGAGCCACTGCTGCCGGGCAGATTGACGACGCCATAGCCCCAGTTGGTGCCGCCGTCGAGCAGCCATTGCACGCCCAGGTTGGCGCTCTTATTGACGTCAACCTCGACGATCATGGCCTCCACTTCCACCTGCGCGCGGCGGATGTCGAGCTTGTCGATCACCGCCATCAGGTTCTTCATGATCTTCGGAGGCGCGGTCATGATGAGCGCATTGGTGGGCACATCCGCCCAGATGGTGACGCTCGAATCGACGTTCGACGCGCCGCCGCCGGCGGTGGGCGAGGGACCGCCGCCTTGCCACCTGTCCGGGTCCGGCCGTTGCCTTCGCCGTCGCCGATGCCTGTCCCTTGAGCTTGTCCGCAAGCTTCTCGGCGTCGGCATAGAGCAGGTAGCGCACTTCGGTGTCGCCGCCGCCGCCTTGGCGGGGCGTGTCCAGATCGAGCACCAGCGCTTTGGCCTTGAGGCGCGCCGACTTCTCGCCGCTGATGAGCACGCTGTTCGTGCGCTCATCGGCGACGACCTTGACCGGTGCGCCGCCTTCGGCGCCCGCGCCGGCGCCCTGATTGAGCTGGTTCATGGTGCGCACGAGCTCGGTGGCGCTCGCGTTGCGCAGCGGGATGACCTCGATCGGCTCATCGCCGCTCTCATCCATGCGCTCGACGATCCTCATGATCCGGGAGACATTGCTGGCCCGGTCGGAGATGATCAGCATGTTGCCGCTGGGGTAAGCCGCCAGGTGTCCGGATTGTGGAATCAGCGGACGAAGCAAGGGTACCAGCTGCGAGGCGCTGACGTTTTTCAGGTTGATGATCTGAGTGACCATCTCGTCCGAGGACGGATTCACGCTAGTTCGGCAGATCGTTTGCCGGCAATTGCCGTGCATCGGTCACCGGGATGATCTTGATGACCTTGCCCGCGGGCACTGCAACAAATCCGTAGACCTGCAGCACCGACAGGAACGCCTGATAGAAAGCGTCCGGGGTCATGGGCGTCGAGGACAGCATGGTGACCTTGGCGTTCACCCGCGGGTCGATGATGAAGTTCTTGCCGGTGACCTCGCTCACCGCCTGGATGATCTGGCTGAGGTCGGCATCTTTGTAGTTCGGCGTGATGGTCGCGCCATCCTGCGGCCGCTGCTGCGGATACTCGGGGTACCCCCGGGGGCCGCCAGGCCGGATGAGGCCACGGCGAGCGACAGGGCGCACGCGAGAACATTGCGGGGCAATCTCTCGACACACATCATTAATTCTGGCTCTCGTTCGATTGCTGCGGCCCGGATGCGGGCTGCGGCGGATTCTGCGCACCCGAACCCTCAGCTCTCCAGGTCCTTGGTCGCTTCCGTCGCAACCTGGGCGACGTTGAGCGAGATGTCCTGCTTCTGGCCGCCGCGCTCCACGGTGACGGTAACATTGTTCGATGACTGAATCGTATTGAACACCTCCTGGCTGTGCTGGGGATCATCCAACGGCTGGCCGTTGATTGCCGTGACCAAATCACCAGGCTTCAAACCCAGCTTGTTGAAAATGGTGCGGTTCCGCCCGGGATAGGCACGGAACCCCCGCAGTTTCCCCGCCGCGTTGTCGTAGGAGGGTACGGTGCGCATGACCTGATCCAATAGCCCCGGATCCTGCTGGACGAGGCGGCGGATGTTGTCGACCGCCTCGGTCGTCCGCGGCTCCGGGTCCCGGCCGGCGCATGGCCATGCGAGGGCTGCCGGCGAGCAGTCTCGGTAGTTGCAATGTCTCCAACGTGCCTCCGCGATCCAGAATGACGTGGTCCAAGTAGACCGAGTACAGCGTCGCTCCGTTCACATTGTCGCCGACAGAAAATACTTTGGAGGGGCCGCCGTCGCTGATGATGGCGATTCCGCGCTTCGGATCCTGAGTGGCGATGGTGCCCGCGAGCACCAGATTGGCACTGCTCAAGGGAACATTATTGGGGTCCTGGGTCGTCGGATCCGCAACCGCCGTGCCGAACAGATGCGCAGCCGCCACCGCCTGCGCATTCACGCGTGCAGGGGTCGGATGAGACTGCATACCGGCCGCGATAGGGGGTTGGAGGGATTTCACCGAGGGGCTCACGAGGGCGACGGCGATCCTGGCGAGCTCGACGGCGATGAGCGCCGCCAGCAGGAGCGACACGGCATTCGGCCCCTTGCTCTGCAGCCGCGTAAGCCAGGGGGCGGTGGCGTTGCGTGAATCAAGCATTTAAGGATCTGTGCGGTACTTCATGCAACCGAGAAAAATAAGGGGCGCAAACGGGCCGGCACATGCCAGCCCCATGCTCTGGGGCAATCATAGGGCCACCGTCGAGGCTGCTCAAGCATTTGTTTTTACTTGTTAAAGTAGAGTGACACCGATTGGCGACATTGGCGGTCGGCGCGGACTTTTGCTTGCCAAGCTTGTAAAGCGCCAAAGCGCGCCCTATAAATCCTTCTAGTCATGAACGATGCGGAACGCGGACGGGAAGGAACAGGCTTAGTCGTCGAGGAATCGGCGCCGAAGGTCAAGCGTCCGCCTCTGTATCAGGTCGTGCTGATCAACGACGACTATACTCCGATGGAGTTCGTCGTGGATATTCTCCAGCGCTTCTTCGCAATGGACCGCACCAAGGCAACTCGGGTTATGCTGGAGGTCCATACCAAGGGAAAGGGAGTGTGCGGCGTCTTCACCTACGAGATTGCGGAGACCAAAGTGGCTCAAGTAATTGCATATGCACGGCAACATCAGCACCCGCTGATGGCGACGTTAGAAGAGGCGTAAACAGTGCTTAGTCAAGAACTCGAATTTTGCTTGAATGATGCTTTCGCGGCCGCGCGCGAGGCGCGTCACGAATTCATGACCGTCGAGCACTTGCTGCTCGCCATCGTCGATACCCCGAAAGTGCGCGAGATTCTGAAGTCCTGCGGGGCGGACACCACCAAGCTCAAGAATGAGCTCAAACAATTCATCGAGCAGACCACTCCGCGCCTGCCGACCGGCGAGGATCGCGACGTGCAGCCGACCTTGGGCTTCCAGCGCGTGCTTCAGCGGGCCGTCTTCCACGTTCAATCGAGCGGCAAGAAAGAAGTAACGGTCGCCAACGTCCTGGTGGCGATTTTCAGCGAGAAGCAATCCCATGCGGCTTACCTGCTGAGCATGCAGGACGTGTCGCGCCTCGATGTGGTCAATTTCATCGCTCACGGCCTCTCCAAGGCCGGCGGGGAGGAGCGCAGCGATCGCGACGACAGCGGCGCCACCGGCGATGCCGACCGCGACGGCGATTCGCAGGGCAGCGCCCTCGAGAAGTACGCGACGAACCTCAACGAGGCGGCCCGGAAGGGCAAGATCGACCCGTTGATCGGACGCAAGCTCGAGGTCGAGCGCACGATCGAGATTCTGTGCCGGCGCCGCAAGAACAACCCGCTGTACGTCGGCGAGGCCGGCGTCGGCAAGACCGCGATCGCCGAGGGTCTGGCGCGCATGATCGTGGAGAACAAGGTTCCCGAGGTGCTGCTCGATGCGACGATTTTCTCGCTCGACATGGGATCGCTGGTCGCCGGCACGAAATACCGCGGCGATTTCGAGAAGCGCCTGAAGGCGGTGCTTGCGGAGGTCAAGAAGCAGCCCGGCGCGATCCTGTTCATCGACGAGATTCACACGGTGATCGGGGCGGGCGCCGCCTCCGGCGGCGTGATGGATGCCTCCAATCTGATCAAGCCGGCGCTCGCCAACGGCGAGCTGCGCTGCATCGGCTCGACGACCTACAACGAGTACCGGGGGATTTTCGAGAAGGACCACGCGCTCGCGCGCCGCTTTCAGAAGATCGACATCACCGAGCCCTCGGTTCAAGACACCGTCGACATCCTGCGCGGCCTGAAAACCCGCTACGAGGAGCACCACGGCGTCAAATACGAGGATGCGGCGTTGCAGGCGGCGGCCGAGCTCGCGGCGCGGCACATCAACGACCGGCACATGCCCGACAAGGCCATCGACGTGGTGGATGAGGCGGGCGCCAATCTGCGGCTGCAGCCGGTCGAGAATCGCGAGAGCGCCGTCACGGTGACGCAGATCGAGAACGTGGTGGCGCGCATCGCGCGGATTCCGCCCAAAAATGTCTCGCTCTCGGACCGGGACGTGCTCAGAAACCTCGAACGCAACCTCAAGCTGACCATCTTCGGTCAGGACAAGGCGATCGAGGCGCTCGCGGCGGCCATCAAGATGTCGCGCTCCGGCCTCGGCGATCAGCGCAAGCCCGTCGGCTCGTTCCTGTTCTCGGGCCCCACGGGCGTCGGCAAGACCGAGGTCACGCGCCAGCTGGCGATCGCCATGGGCGTCGAGTTCGTGCGCTTCGACATGTCGGAATACATGGAGCGGCACACGGTGTCGCGCCTCATTGGTGCGCCGCCGGGCTATGTCGGATTCGATCAGGGCGGGCTCCTCACCGAGGCCATCGCCAAGCATCCGCACTGCGTGCTGCTGCTCGATGAGATCGAAAAGGCGCATCCGGATGTCTTCAACCTGCTGCTGCAGGTGATGGACCACGGCACCCTGACGGACAACAACGGCCGCAAGGCGGATTTCCGGCACGTGATCATCGTCATGACGACGAACGCCGGGGCATTCGAGATGAGCCGTCCGAGCATCGGCTTCACGCAGTCGGACACCGCTTCGGACGGCATGGAGGCGATTCGCCGCCTGTTCTCGCCGGAGTTCCGCAACCGGCTCGATGCCGTCATCCAGTTCGGTTCGCTCGATCAGGACACGATCGAGCGGGTGGTCGACAAGCTGCTGGTCGAGGCGGAGGCGCAGCTCGAGCAGAAGCGCGTGTCGATCTCGGTGGACGAGAGTGCCCGTCGCTGGATTGCCAAACGGGGGTACGACCCGAAAATGGGCGCCCGGCCGATGGCGAGGCTCATCCAGGAGCAGATCAAGCGGCCGCTGGCCGAGGAGCTGTTGTTCGGCAAGCTCGTGAACGGCGGCCATGTCGAGGTGAGTGTGAGCGAGGACGGCGAGAAGCTCTTGCTGACAACGAGCTCAACGGACGCTCCGGCGCTCCTGTCGCACGAGAAGCAAGAGACTTAGCGCGGCGCGGACCGGGCGCTCCGGGCGGCTCAGGCAGCACCCGGACGGCTCAGGCGGCGCCCGGGCGGGCCCATACCCGCGAGTGCCGTGCCGGGTCAGCGTCCGCGATAGACGATGCGGCCCTTGGTCAAATCGTAGGGGGTCATCTCGACGGTGACTTGATCGCCGGTGAGGATGCGGATGTAGTTCTTGCGCATCTTGCCCGAGATATGGGCGGTTACGACGTGGCCCGTCTTCAGCTTGACGCGAAACGTAGTATTGGGCAGGGTCTCGACGACCTCACCCTCGAACTGAATTGCCTCTTCTTTTGACATGCGCCCTTGTTGTATCCATCGAGCCGGGCGCATTGTGCATAAAGCCCCCTGGTAATGCAATTTCAGCTCCAGCGTCCGCTCGGGACGCGCCGCGCGTGGTGCCGCAGGAGGCCTACGAAGTCTTTTCGCGAGATCTCGCGCGCGCCGAGGCTCGCGAGGTGCGCGCTGGCGATCTGACAATCGATGAGCTCGACGCCGCGCGCCGCACATTCCTCCGCTAGGCGGGCAAGCGCCACTTTGGAGGCGTCGCGCTCGCGGCTGAACATCGATTCGCCGAAAAACACCTTGTCGAGTTGCAGGCCATAGAGTCCGCCCACGAGCTCGCCACCGCGCCATGCCTCGACCGAATGGCCATAACCCAGCCGGTGCAGCTCCTCATAAGACTCGATCATCTCCTCATTCAGCCACGTGTCGGCACCCGAGCGCCGCGGCGCCGCGCAGGCGCGAATGGTGGCGGAGAAGGCCGTGTCGAGGCGGCACTCGAAACCGCCGTTGCGCAATGTTTTCGACAGACTGCGCGTGATGTTGAGCTCCGCCGGGAACAGCACCATGCGCGGATCGGGCGCCCACCACAGAATCGGCTGCTGCGCCGAGTACCACGGAAATATCCCGCGCTCGTACGCGGCGAGCAATCGCGTGGGACTCAGGTCACCCCCGGCGGCGAGCAATCCCGGAGGCTCGCGCAGCGCCTGCTCGAGGGGCGGGAACCACTCGGGGTCCGCGTGCTCGCTCAGCCAGACCAGCCTGCTCAGAGCTGCAACTCCTCGTCGCTCGGACGATGATAGGGCACATGCTCGTTGACGGCGGCCGCGTAGCTGTCGACACCTCGGGCCTCGCGCGCGGCGAAATCGCGAATCGCCGCGGCAAAGCGCTCATCGGCGATGTAGTGCGCGGAGCTCGTCAAAGTCGGGACGAAGCCGCGCGGCACTTTGTGCTCGCCCTGCGTGCCCGGCTCGAAGCGCGCCAGCCGCTTCTCGATGCAATATTCGATCCCCTGGTAATAGCAGGTCTCGAAATGCAGGCTGTGATAGTTGCCGCCCGCCCCCCAATAGCGCCCGTAGAGGGCATCATCGCCCACGAAAAAGATCGCGAGCGCGATCGGCGTACGGCCGTGGCGCGCTATTTTGAGCATGAGCCGTTCCGGCATCCGCGCTGCGATCAGCTTGAAGAACCGCAGATTGAGGTAGGGCTCGTGTCCGTGACGATGGAAGGTATCGGCGTAGAACTCGTAGAGCGTATCCCACAGGGCATCGTCCAGGTCCGCGCCCGAGCGGGTGTCGAATACGATGCCGGCCTCCGTGACGCGGCGCCGCTCGCGCTTCGCCTTCTTGCGCTTCTCGGCCGTGAACGTGGCGAGGAAGGCGTCGAAGGACTCGTAGCCGCGATTGAACCAGTGAAACTGGCAATCGCGCCGCGGAATCAGGCCGCCCTCCGTCAAGTCGGCGAGCTCCGTGTCGCTGGGGAAGAGCACGTGCCAGGAGGAGAGGTGCTGTGAGCGCGCGTGCTCGCCCGCGGTCTGGATCATGGCGGCGCGGATTGCGGGCGCATCGATCGCGGCGCCGACCAAAATCCGGGGGCCGGTCACGGGCGTGAATGGCACCGCGGACAGCAGTTTCGGGTAGTACTTGATCCCATGCTGCGCATACGCATTCGCCCATGAGAAATCGAACACGAACTCGCCGCGCGAGTGCCCCTTGCGATACAGCGGCAATGCGCCCACCAGCCGGCCGCCGGCGTCGTGCGCGATCAGATGTTCCGGCGCCCATCCGGTCCTCGCCGTGGTGCATCCGGATTCCTCGAGCGCGAGCAGGAATTCATGCCGCAGGAAAGGCTGACCCTCGCGGCCGGCGAGTGCGTTCCACTCGGCCGCGTCGACCTCGGCGATGCTCCGCAGGAATCGGACCCGCGAGAGCGTCACGCGTGAGCGGCGCGGGGCTTGAGATGCTGCTCGGCGTCGAGACGCTCCAAATACTTGTCGGCGTCGAGCGCGGCCATGCAGCCGGTCCCCGCCGAGGTCACCGCTTGACGGTATACATGGTCGGCGACATCGCCGGCCGCAAACACGCCGGGCGTGCTGGTGGCGGTCGCGTCGCCGTCACTGCCGCTCTTGACCACGATGTAGCCGCCGCGCATCTCGAGCTGATGCTCGAAGAGCTGCGTATTCGGTTGGTGGCCGACCGCGATGAATACGCCGTCGGCATGCACCGAGTGCAGCGCGCCGCCGTGCAGCGACTTGAGCCGTGCACCGGTGACGCCGGTCTCATCGCCCACGATTTCATCGATGGTGTGATTCCAGACGAGGGCGACCTTGCCGGCGGTCTCGAGCGTGAACAGCCGGTCCTGCAGTATTCGCTCCGCACGCAGCTTGTCGCGGCGGTGCACCAGGGTCACGTGCGCCGCGATGTTGGAGAGATAGAGCGCCTCCTCGACGGCGGTGTTGCCGCCGCCCACCACGATCACCCGCTTGCCGCGATAAAAGAACCCATCGCAAGTGGCACACGCCGAGACCCCTTTGCCGCGGAAGGTTTCCTCGGACGGCAGGCCCAGATACTTCGCTGAGGCGCCGGTCGCGATGATGAGTGCATCGCAGGTGTACTCGGCGTTGTCGCCGAGCAGGCGCATCGGCCGAGCCTTGAGGTCCACCCGGTTGACATGATCGAACGCAATCTCGGTATTGAAGCGCTCGGCATGCAGGCGCATGCGCTCCATGAGCTGCGGGCCCTGCAGGTGCTCGACGTCGCCCGGCCAGTTATCGACGTCGGTGGTGGTCATGAGCTGGCCACCCTGCTCGAGCCCGGTGATCAAAAGCGGCTTGCGATTGGCCCGTGCCGCGTACACGGCGGCGGAATATCCGGCGGGCCCGGAGCCCAAGATGATTAGACGACTGTGCCTGACGGTCATGTATGATCTGCCTCTCTTCGCATACCGATGGCCGTGCCGGCCGGTCCGGCGCGCCACGGGTCGCTGGTACTCGGGTTGCGAGTCCATGGTAAGTAAATCGGCGCACGCCAGCCAGTTCGACGAGAGTTCTGCGATGCGTGCGCCGGCGGAGCTGGTTACCCGCTCCCAGCTGCGTTACTATTACATACTATTCAAATAGTTAAGCGATAAACATCATTAAGGGTCTAGTTTGAGCGAAGTCGCAGCGTTAAAGAAGCCCAAATCGAGCGTGAAGCTGTCCGCGGCCGTCGCCCGCTCGCTGCGCGAGGGCACGCTGTGGGTATTGTCGGCGCTCGCGCTGCTTTTGTTGTTGTCCCTGTTCTCATACGACGCGCACGATCCGGGGTTCTTCGATACCGGCGAGCCCGGGCCCGTTCACAACTGGATAGGACCGATCGGGGCCCGGCTGTCGCAGTCATTTTTGTACCTGTTCGGGCGCCCGGCCTATCTGTTTCCAGTGATGCTGGTCTACGCCGGCTGGCTGGTGCACAAGAATCGCGTGCTTCCCGAGGCGCATTCGCGCGTGAACGGCTTGCTGCGGGCGGCCGGATTCGTGCTCACCCTGTTGACGAGCTGCGCTTTGGTGATGCTCCACTGGGATGGCGCCGGACTGCCCAACACCGCCGGCGGTGCGCTCGGTGAATTGATCGGTCAGCGCAGCAGCGCGGGCTTGAGCTTTCTCGGCGCGACGCTGCTGTTGCTCGGGCTGTGGCTCGCGGGCGTGGCCCTGTTCCTCGGCGTCTCCTGGTTCGAGATCATGGACAAGCTCGGCGCGCTGGTGCTCGGCGGCATCGACTGGGCACGCGCGAGGCTCGAGCAGCGGCGCGAGCTCGCCTCGGGCCGCGAGCGCAAGCAGGCGCGCAAAGAGGTCGTGCGCGAAGAGCAGAAGAAAGTGGCCGCGAGGCCCCCGCCGCGCATCGAAGCGGCGGCGCCCATGCCGGAGAAGAGCGAGCGGGTGGAGCGCGAGCGGCAGGTGCCGCTGTTCGATGCGCCCAAATCGAGCGAGCTGCCGGCGCTCTCGTTGCTCGATGAGCCGCCGGCGCGCGAGCAGTCCTATTCGGACGAGGCGCTCGAAGCCATGTCGCGCCTGGTGGAGCTCAAGCTGCGTGATTTCGGGGTCGAGGCCGAGGTCGTGGCCGTGCAGCCGGGACCCGTGATCACACGCTTCGAGCTGCGGCCGGCGCCCGGTGTGAAGGTCAGTCAGATCAGCAATCTCGCCAAGGATCTGGCGCGAGCGCTATCCGCCATCAGCGTGCGCGTGGTGGAAATCATCCCGGGCAAATCGGTCGTCGGCCTGGAAATTCCGAACGAGAAGCGCGAGATCGTCACGCTCGGCGAGATCATCAAATCGAAGCCCTACGATGAGGTGGGATCACCACTCGCCCTCGCGCTCGGCAAGGATATCGGCGGCGTACCGGTGGTTGCGGACCTCGCACGCATGCCGCATCTGCTCATCGCAGGCACCACCGGCTCGGGCAAGTCCGTCGGCATCAATGCCATGGTTTTGAGCCTCGTGTACAAGGCGACGCCCGAGCACGTGCGCATGATCATGATCGACCCGAAAATGCTCGAGTTGTCGGTGTACGAGGGAATTCCGCATCTGCTCGCGCCCGTGGTCACGGACATGAAGCAAGCGGCCAACGCGCTGCGCTGGTGCGTCGCGGAAATGGAGCGGCGCTACCAGCTCATGTCGGCACTCGGTGTACGCAACATCGGCGGGTTCAATCGCAAGGTGAAGGATGCGGCGGACAGCGGCAAGCCGATCAAGGATCCCATCCGTCTGCAGAAGATCGCGCAAGGGGTTCCGGGTATCGTGGCGGAGGACGTCGAGGATCTGACGACCTTGCCGTTCGTCGTGGTGATCATCGACGAGCTCGCCGATCTGATGATGATCGTCGGCAAGAAAGTCGAGGAGCTGATCGCGCGTCTCGCTCAAAAGGCTCGCGCCTCGGGCATTCACCTGATTCTCGCCACCCAGCGGCCCTCGGTGGATGTGATCACCGGGCTCATCAAGGCGAACATTCCCACGCGAATCGCGTTTCAAGTCTCGGCCAAGGTCGACTCGCGCACCATCCTCGACCAGGCGGGGGCGGAATCGCTGCTCGGGCATGGCGACATGCTGTACCTGCCGCCGGGGACGTCCATCCCGGCCCGCGTGCACGGTGCGTTCGTATCCGACCAAGAGGTCCACCGCGTCGTCGCCGGGTTGAAATCGGCCTCACCGCCCACCTACATCGATGAGATTCTCGAGGGGCCGAGCGTCTCGATCCCGGGTTTCCCCACCGACGATGAGGACGGCGGCGAGGGAGGGGATCTGAACGCCGAAGCGGATCCGCTCTACGACGAGGCGGTGCGCATCGTCACCGAGACGCGCAAAGCATCGATCTCCGGTGTGCAGCGCCGGCTGAAGATCGGCTACAACCGCGCGGCGCGTCTGGTCGAGGCGATGGAGGCGGCCGGTCTCGTCGGTCCGTTGCAGTCAAATGGGGCGCGCGAAATCTTCGGCGCGCCGCCGCCGGAGGAATGAGTACATGAGCGCTCGAGGCCGCGAAGCTGCACGGCGATGGATGGTCTTTGCACTGCTGCTCTATTGCACGCTGCCCGGGAGCGGGCGCGTGTACGGCTCGCCGGCGAGCGAGGTGGACAAGTATCTGGCCGGCCTGTCGAGCTGGTCCGCCGACTTCACGCAAACGATCCAGGACTCGCAGGGCAAGGTCGAGCGCACTGCGGCCGGCAAGTTCTATCTGCAGCGACCGGGTAAGTTTCGCTGGGATTATGCCGAGCCTTCGCAGCAGCTCGTGTTGGGCGACGGCAAGGAAATCTGGTTCTACGATAAGGATCTCGCGCAGGCCAACGTTCGCAGCATGGATGCGACCCTCGCCTCGACGCCGGCGGTCCTCTTGTCGGGATCGGGCTCGGTCAGCGAGCAGTTCGATATCAAGGCGCTTCCCGACGAAGGGGGGCTGCATTGGTTTCAGCTCGTGCCCAAGCACCCGGACACTGATTTTCAGCTGGTGCGCATCGGCTTCGACAGGGACGGCCAGCTCGCATCGATGTTTCTCGCCGATAAGCTGAATCAGATCACGCAGCTCACGTTCACGCATCCGGTCAAGAATCCCAAACTCATACCCGACCTGTTCACGTTCTCGCCACCGCCGGGGGTCGATGTGATCGGGCGCGACAGCAAGTGAGCCCGGTCGGCGACGGCACTTACCGCCCGCTGGCCGACCGCCTGCGACCGCAATCGCTCGAGGAATACGTCGGACAATCGCATCTGCTCGGTGCGGGGGCGCCGCTGCGCCGCGCGCTCGAGGCGGGACGCCCCCATTCGATGATCCTGTGGGGACCGCCGGGAACCGGAAAGACGACCTTGGCCCGTCTGGTGGCGAACGGGGCCAACGCCGAGTTCATCGCGCTCTCGGCGGTGCTCGCGGGCATCAAGGACATCCGTGCGGTGGTCGAGCGAGCGCGCAGTCTGCGCGGCACGCGCGACACGGTGCTTTTTCTCGACGAGGTGCACCGCTTCAACAAGTCGCAGCAGGATACATTCCTGCCCTATGTCGAGGACGGCACGCTCATCTTCGTCGGCGCCACGACCGAGAATCCCTCCTTCGAGGTGAACAACGCCCTCCTGTCGCGTGCGCGGGTGTATGTCCTCAAACCGCTCACCCCGGAGGATCTGGCGCGGCTGCTCGACCGCGCCCTCGCCGATCCGGACCGGGGCTTGGGGCAGCAACGGCTCGAGCTCGATCCCGGCGCGCGCGAGCTGTTGCTCGCCGCGGCGGATGGCGATGCGCGGCGCATGCTGAATCTGCTCGAGACGGCGGCTGATCTCGGCAAGCCCGAGGGCGGCGGGCACCGGCTCGACGTCGATACCATGCGTGCGGTGATCGGCAGCACCTACGTGCGTTTCGACAAGGGCGGGGAGAATTTTTACGATCAAATCTCCGCATTGCACAAGTCGGTCCGCGGCAGCGATCCGGATGCCGCGCTCTACTGGTTGTGCCGCATGCTCGCGGGGGGCTGCGACCCGTTGTACATCGCGCGCCGCGCCGTGCGCATGGCGAGCGAGGACATCGGCAATGCGGACCCGCGTGCGCTCACCCTGAGCCTCGAAGCCTGTGCCGTGTACGAGCGGTTGGGGAGCCCCGAAGGGGAGCTGGCGATCGCGCAGGCGATCGTGTTCATGGCCTGTGCGGCCAAGAGCAACGCCGTGTACGCGGCGTTTGGCGCCGCCATGGGCGATGCGACCCAATTCGGCTCGCTCGAAGTGCCGCTGCATCTGCGCAATGCCCCGACGCGGCTGATGAAGGAGATCGGCTACGGCAAGGGCTACCGCTATGCGCACGATGAGCCGGACGCCTATGCGGCCGGCGAGCGCTATTTGCCCGAGGGACTGCCGGAACGCCGCTACTATGTGCCTGCCCCGCGCGGTCTGGAGATCAAGATCGGCGAGGCGCTCGCGGCGCGGCGCGCCCGCGACAAGGTTTGAAACCGCAGGAGTATCCGTGCTCGATCCCAAGCTGTTACGTAACGATCTTCCGAAAGTGGCCGCCGAGCTCGCGCGCCGCGGTTTCGTGCTCGACGTCGAGCGCATCGCGGCGCTCGAAGAGCGGCGCAAGGCCGCGCAGATCGAGGCTGACAGCCTGCGCGCGGAGCGCAACGCCAATGCCAAGGCCACCGGTCAGGCCAAGGCGCAAGGCCGGGATGCGACATCGCTGATCGCGCTTGGAGAGTCCCTCGCGCAACGCCTGGCGGGGCTCGAAAGTGCGCTCGAATCGATTCAGTCGGAGCTCTTGAGCGTGCAATTGGGCCTGCCCAACATTCTCGATGCCGGCGTCCCCGCCGGGCGCGATGAGAGCGACAACACCGAAGTGCGCCGCTGGGGCGAGCCCAAGGCATTCTCCTTCGAGCCGCAGGATCATGTGGCCCTCGGTGCGCGTCTCGGCATGGACTTCGAGGCCGCCGGTCGAATCTCCGGCTCGCGCTTCGTGGTGATGACCGGTCCGCTCGCGAGGCTTCACCGGGCGCTCATCCAGTTCATGCTGGATCTGCACGTGCGCGAGCACGGCTATCGCGAGGCGTACGTGCCGTACCTCGTGCACGCCGAGGCGCTCATCGGCACCGGACAGCTGCCGAAATTCGAGCAGGATCTGTTCGCCGTGCGCGGCGATCCGGGATTTTTCCTCATCCCGACGGCGGAGGTGCCGGTGACGAACCTGGTGCGCGATCAGATTCTCGAGGCGTCCGGGTTGCCGTTGAAGTACGTGGCGCATACGCCGTGTTTCCGATCCGAGGCGGGCGCCGCCGGCAAGGACACCCGCGGCATGATCCGGCAGCACCAATTCGAGAAGGTCGAGCTCGTGCAGATCGTGCGTCCCGAGAATTCCTACGCGGCGCTCGAGGAGCTGACGGGCCATGCCGAATCGGTGCTGAAGGCGCTCGAGCTTCCGTACCGCGTCGTTGCCTTGTGCGCCGGCGATGTGGGGTTCGCGAGCGCCAAGACCTACGACCTCGAGGTCTGGCTGCCCTCGCAGAAGCGCTATCGTGAGATCTCATCGTGCAGCAACTTCGAGGCGTTCCAAGCCCGGCGATTGCAGGCGCGCTGGCGCAACCCCGCCACCGGCAAGCCGGAGCCGGTACATACGCTGAATGGCTCCGGTGTCGCCGTCGGGCGTGCGCTCGTCGCCATCCTCGAGAATTATCAGCAGGCCGATGGCAGCGTCGTCGTACCGCCCGCGCTCGGGCCCTATATGGCGGGGAACATGCAGCTCGGCTGAGCCGCGCCGGCCGCGGGCAAAAAAAACGCCGCCTCGACTCGGGGGTCGAAGCGGCGCTGTTGTGCCTGGCGGCGTGAGATCAGTTGCGGTTGCCCATCAGCAGGCGCAACACGTACCAGAACATGAGCGCGATCGAGGCGAAGAGCTGCATCGCCGCCGACACATACCGGTCTTCCGGATAGTAGTGGATGATGTTCGAGGTGTCGTAGAGCACCGCGGCGCCCGCGAAACCGATCATCGCGACGGAGAACCAGGTGCCGAGCTGGAAGCCGAACACCAAGCCGCCCACGATGGCGATCAGCGCCAGGATCCCGCCCCACATCAGGATCGCGCGCAAGAACGAGAAGTCCTTGCGGGTCTGATGCGCGACCACCATCAGGCCGCCCGCCCCGAGCAGCGTCACGAGCGTGGCGCTGTCGATCGTTCCGGGGGCCTTCCAGTTCGCGATGTACAGCAGCGGCACGAAGATCAGCGCCTCGGCCACCACGTAGACGGCGAAAGCGAAATACTGCATGCCGAGCGATCGGCTGGTTTGCGCGGTGCGGGAGGCCAGCCATCCCGTCACCATGAATGCGCCCAGGATGAGCATCCAGGTTGAAGCCCAACATGAAGCGCGCGATTTGACCCGCGAGGCCCGATTCGAACAGCCCGAGCTCCACCAGGATGAAGCCGAGAATGCCTCCTACCAGGTGCGTGTAGGTTCGGGTAATGAATGCGCTGCGATCATCCACCCGCCCGGTGGGAAATGCCGCATTGGGAAAATTAGCCATGGTATGTCCGTTCCTCCAGTGATTCCTTGCCCCCAATTTTAGCACCTCGGTGCTCGCGGCGCCGATTGAGCCGCCAGCAGGCCGGGGAGGGTTGCATCACGCCCGGCAAGCGAAATGGCAATGGGGCGCTTTTCGCCGAATTCAATGGGCTTATGTCGCCCGCAAGGCCTCCGCGACGGGCAAACGCGCGGAACGGACCGCGGGAAAGAGCCCGCCCATGAGACCGATGGCACAGGCCCAGATCAGCCCCGTCACCATCAGCGTGGTGGTGACCGTCACCTTGAAGACGACTTGCGCGAAGGCGCCGCCGAGCGTCGAGACGGTGTGTCCGTTGAAGAACAGCCACGCGAGACCCGCGCCGAGCAGGCCGCCGATGACCGATAAGGCGAGCGCCTCGATCATCACCGACAAAAGGACAGGCAGGGCCCCGAATCCAATCGCGCGCAAAGTGGCGATCTCGAGACTGCGCGCGTCGACCGCGGCATACATGCTGTTGAGCGCGCCGAACATGGCTCCGATCGCCATGATGATCGCGACCGAATTGCCCACCACGTTGATCAGCTGCGTCAACTGCTTGGACTGGGCTGCGTAGTATTCGGGCTCGCGCTCGACGTCCACCTGGAGCTGCGGATTGGTGGTGAGGGCGTCCTTGAATCTCGAGAATTCGCCTGCCGCTCTCGAGGAGCCCCACCGCCGAGCTGTAGCCCGAGCGCTCGAGCGAGGAGCCGACGGTATCGACGTCCGCGAGCAGCTCGGACTCGTGAATATCGCCGTTCGTCGTGAACACTCCCGTCACGGTCCAGTCGGCGTTGCGCAGGTGCAGGACGCTTCCCGTAGTCAGCCCGCGAAACTGCTTGGCCGCACCGTCGCCGGCGATCAATTCCCGCACCGCCGGACGAAACATGCGTCCCTCGATGATCTTGAGCTCCGGGCGCACCTTCTGCGCCTGAAGGCCGACGCCGCGCAGGGTGATGTTCGAATCGAGCCGGTATCCATGCGCGGGATGTTGACGACGGTAATGAGCTCGGGCGACAGCAATGCCTTGCCGTCGGCGTCTTTGCGAGACCCGGTGCATTGGCGATGGTATCCAGGTCGCTTCGCGTCAAGTTGCTGTTGAGCTCCGCGTCGGATCCGCCCCGCAGGATGATGACCCGATCGGCTCGCCCGCTGTCCGCCACGGTGTGGCGAAAGCCCGCCGCCATCGCGAGCACCGACACCAGCACGGCGACGACGTCCCGCGATGCCGACCACGATGACGCTCGAGGCGCCCAAACGCTGCGGCAGCGTCTGAAGACTCATGAGGCTGACGGCGAACAATTGCTTGAGCATTCACATCCTCCGTCGCCCGGCTTTAGCGCTTTTCCATCAGCGCATCGACCACGTTCAGCCGCATCGCCCGCAACGCCGGCGGCCCGCCCACGATCAGCGCGAGCAGCACGGCGATACCGAGGCCCCAGGGCTGCGCGCCGTGCGACAGATCGACGCCCTGAAGTCCGCGCTGTACGATCGGGATCAGGCCATAGCTCAGCGCGAGCCCCACGATCGCGGCGAGTCCGCAGAGCAGCAGCGACTCACCGATCACCAGGCCCAGCACCTTCGCGTCGCTGAATCCCAGGGTCTTCAATACCGCGAGCTCCGGCACCCGCTCGCGCACCGATTGCATCATGGTGTTGCCCGTGAGAAACAGCAGCGTGAAGAACACGGCGCCGAGAATCGCCCGCAGCACGAACCCGACGTCGCCGAGCTGCTTGATGAAGGCCAGCGCGAAATCCTTGGCGGGCTGGGTCTTCGTCTCGTTCGGCGAGTTCGCGAACAGGGCATCGATCTTCGTCGCAATCTGCGCCGATTGAGCGGGATCGTCGACGCGCTCCTCGAACCAGCCCACCTGGCCCTTGCCGAAGCTTCGGCCTTCATCGAAAAGCTCATGGTGAAACAGCACGGTGGATGACTGTTGGCTCGCCTGGGTCGGATCCTTCGCATCGAATGTGCCGACGATGTCGAAAGTCCAATTGAGCGAGCCGTCCGACTTCTGCGTCCAAATCGTCGAGTGCAGCGGCAGCTTCTCGCCGACGTGCCAGCCGAACTTCTTCATGAGCGCGGAGTTGACCAAGCGCTCCCGAGCGGCTCGAGCGGAACGCGCGCATCTGGTCATCGCTCACCACAAACTCGTCTTTATGCAATCGAAATAGCTGTCCGTATCGATCGGCAGTGCGAACACGAAGTTCTTCGATTCCTGATAGTAGGCTCCGAACCACGTCAACCAGGTCACCACGGCGACTCCCGGCACCGCCGCGATTTGCTGCGTGTAGGAGGAGGGCAGCTGCAGCGTGATCGAGAACTTGTTGGTGGTGATGAGCTTGTCCGCGCCGGTCGTACCCGCGCTCGGATTCTCGAATGCATAGTCGACGGTGCCGAGCACCCCATACAGCAAAAATGCCACGATCACCGACAGCAACGTGAAGATCGTGCGCGTCTTGCGGCGCCACAGGTTGGCCCAGAGCAGCGGCAGGTATTTCACGCCGCGACCCCGCTCATGCCGCAACCCCGCTCATGCCGCGAGCGTGCCCGCATCGAGCAGGGCGCCTTTGTCCATGTGCAGGCTCCGGCTCGCGAACTCCGCCGCTTTCGGATCGTGGGTCACGATCACGATGGTCTTGCCGTGCTCGCGGTTGAGGATCTGCAGCAAGTGCAGGATCTCGTCGGCCGATTTGCGGTCGAGGTCGCCGGTCGGCTCGTCGCATACCAGCAGTACCGCGTCGGCGACCAGCGCCCGCGCAATGGCGACCCGTTGCGCCTGGCCGCCCGAGAGCTCGGCGGGCTTGTGTTTTGCGCGATCGGCGATGCCGACCAGCGTGAGGGCGGCGAGCGCGTTGGCTGCGCGCTTGCGAGGCCGACAGATGGGTGAGCAACAAGGGCAGCTCGACATTGCGCTGCGCGTTCAGCATGGGCATCAAGTTGTAGAACTGAAATACGAAGCCCACATGGTTCGCGCGCCATCGCGCCAGCTGGCCGCTGCTCATGCGGTCGAGGCGCTGGCCGGCGACGGTGATCTCCCCGGAGGTCGGCTTATCGAGCCCACCGATCAAGTTGAGGAGCGTGGTCTTTCCGGAGCCGCTCGGGCCCCATGAGCGCGACGAACTCCCCGGCGGCGATGTCGAGGTCGAGGCCGTCGAGCACCGGCACGTCCTGTTTGCCGCGGGTGTAATGCTTGACGACGTTGCGCAAGCTCACGATAGGTTCGCTCATGCATTCATCCCCTCGGCTAATTCTCGACGCGAATCCTCGCGCCATCCTTCAAACGGGCGAAATCGCCGATTGCGACATGCTCCCCGGGGCTCAAGCCGGAGAGCACGGTCACGCGGTCGGCACTGATCGCGCCGAGCTTCACCGCGCGGCGCTCCACCGTGGAGTCATGCACGACATACACCACCCCGACCGTATCGGAGACTTGCACCGCGTTCGATGGCAAGCTCAGGCCCGGGACGGGTTTTGCGCTTTCCCCGGCCGAGTCGGCAAGGAATGATACCCGAACACCCATTTCAGGAAGAATGCGCTGATCCTTTTGATCGAGCGCGATGCGCACCGTTACGGTGCCCTTGCTGCGATCCGCCGTCGGAATCACCGCGATCACATGTCCCGGAATGTGCCAGTCGGGGTACGCATTGAGTTTCGCCGTGACTTTCTGGGCGGGCTCCACGCGGTTGATAAAATTTTCATTCACGTCCACCTGGATCTCGAGCGAGTCCATGTCGACGATGGTACCGATCCCGGTGCGCGTGAAGCCGCCCCCGGCCGAGAGCGGCGACACGACCTCTCCGGGCTGCGCCGCTTTCACCGTCACGATGCCATTGAAGGGTGCACGCACGATGGTGTCGGCGAGGTTGCGGTCGGCCACCTCGACGTTCCGCTGCGCGACCTCGATGTTGCTGCGCTGTGTGGCGAGTTGCGCGGTCAAGGCGTCCATCGAAGTCCTGGAGTTGTCGACGGCCGCCTGGCTCACGAAGTGACCCTTGACGAGGCTCATCTGTCGGTCGTAGTCGCGCCGCGCATTGGCGAGATTGACCTGCGTCTCGGCGAGGCCGGCCTTGGTGAAATCGAGCTGCGCGCGCGCCGCCGCCAGCGCCGCACGCACATTCGTGTCGTCGAGCCGGGCAATGACCTGTCCCTCCCGGACCTTGTCGCCTTCCTCGATGTCGAGCTCCACCATCTTGCCGGTGATCTTCGAGGCCACCGTCGCCTGGCGGCGCGCAACCACGTAGCCCGAGGCATCCAGGATCGATCCGGCACTCGCTGCGCCGACGTCCGCCACGGGCTGCGGCTGGATCACGCGCACCGGGATGTCCGACGAATGCATCCAGAACCAGGCACCGATCGCAGCCCCGATCGCGACCACGGCGACGGCGACGATCCAGAGGCGGCCGTTTTTGCGTGACGGCTCGCTTCTGTCGATACGCAACTGGTTGAGCAGGGCCGACTTATCGTCCATGAACGGGGGCGCCGGAAATGGTTGGCGCTCGGAGCGGGGTGGTAGTGGCGGGGACGATGGCAGTGGCGCCTGGCGGCTTCGATTCGGCCGTGGAAATTGGAAGGAAAGGATAATGGCGGGATGTGGGTCTGTCCAATGCGAGCCCAAGAGCGGGGCTTCGGGGAACTCCTAGGTGCCTTTGCGGCGTGAGCCCCGCTCCAGGGTCGACGATGACCAGCACGCGGCGGCGGGGGGTCTGGCGCCAAGAGGGCCATCGCGGGGGTAGTTGTCACCCGCTCGCTGGCAGTCTCACCAGGGGTATCTTTGCAACCACTCGATGGTGCTTCCATCTTCCGGTGCGTAATGGCCCGTCGTGTTGAGCAACTCCACGATCGCACCCACGTCACGGCCGAAGCTGTAAGCGAGATCCGTGCCAACCCTGGTATCGCGCTCGCCGATGCGCACCAGTACGTGGCGCTCCTTGAGATCTGGCACATATTGTTGAGTGTTAAACAGTGTCTCGTTCGCTTCTAGAGGCGGCGCGAATTCGCTCAGGTAGTTAAGGTCGGTGACCGGGGCAATTAAGGCAACATCCACGAGGCGATTGTCGTATGCGGCACAAGTTATCGCCGCGTAGCCTCCGCGTGAAACCCCAACGACCGCGGCCTTTTTTACGCCCAGGTCGTCGAGAATGTCAGATAGCCCGGCACAAAAATCGAGAAACATATTGTTGTCGCCAGCCGCCAGCCGCTGCGCCCAGCAAAGCAGCGCGTCCTCACCGTTTGCGGGTGCATCCGCGCCGTGACACGGAAGATCGAGCGAAAGAATCTGATAGTGCGCATTGATAAGGTAGGGGATGCCGTCCCATGCCTCGGTTCCGAATAAGGTGCCTTCAGCGCTCAATCCAAGGACTATCACGACCGGGCCGCTTGGCGTGCCAATACTGAGGAATTGAGGCTTGGCCACCGTTGGGAGGCCAGTCATCTCGGGCAGTGGTGGCGGGGCTGCCGGGGCGGCGGATGATGGTGTTGCGGACGGGCTGCTAGAAGAATCACCTCCACACCCGCTGAGAGCGAGCGCGGTGCAAACAGCTCCAATTGCGAGCTTCATCGGAGGTCCCTGTTGAAATAGCTTTATTGCGCATCGGCGCTTTAATACGCCATATCTAATCATAGGGCCGGCACTTCGGCAAATGAAGCGAGAGGAGGCATACCTCTCCAACGTGCATAGTAGAGCAGCGAGCTCCGCTGGCTCGCCTATCTCCGTAAAAGCCTGGTGCTCAGAGCGCCGGCGTCCCGCAGACTTGCGCGTCGATGCTGGGCATAGCGGGCGTCGCGGAGTCGCTCGGACGACGGCTCAGCTGGCGCTCTCGACCGCTGCACTGTGCCATACAGACGCGCTGGCCGCCGCCGATCGCGGGCGCAGGGCAAAATTGGTGGGTGTTATACCCGCTGGCTTTCCCGCCGGGGTGGTCCGGTAACAAGGAGCGGTGCATGTCGAATCTGAAGCAGTGGTGGCACCTGCCCGATCCATGGCCGTGCCAGTTACAAATACGCCGTACTAGCCAACAGAGTTCGGCGCGTGGGCATATCGCTCCTCCTTGAGGAAGTAGTTCCCCCCTATCTTACCAGCCCTTCCTCATTGACAGAGTGAAGGCCAGGGGACGTGGACAGTCCATCACAAGCGTGTAGAGCAGACGTGGAAGGTCACTCCGTTATTGGGGCAAGGCCGTCTGGTTCTGCCACACAGTAATACTGTTTTGCTGATACTCCGCATTCGACACGATGCTCATCACCCTGGTCGAATCGAGATCGATCAAATTCAAACAGCAAACATTGTTCTCAGTCTGATACACCCGGCTTACTGTCCAGGCAGAGCCCGAAGCTCGCGCGATGTATACACCGCCCGAACGCACCGTGGAATAACCGCCCTCGAGCTGGCCGACACTAAATACGATGTCGGTCGTGCCGTCATTGTGAAGGTTTCCCGCAGCGACCTCCGTCACGATGTTGACCCGGTTGGTGTCAGTGAAGTGCACAATCGGGTGAACGTTCCAGGATTGTCCGTTGTTGACCGTTTGAATCCAGGAGACGCCCGCGGTTACCGGAAGCGCGATGGCCGGGGCACCATTTAGAGAGATTATGCGTCCGAAGTGCGCATTGAGCGTGCTGACTCCGGGAATCACGTGGCGGATCCAATTGGTGGGGGTCGCCTGCTCGTACCAGGTGACCTTGCCCGTAACGGCATCGCTAGTGACAATGTCGATTTTGCCATCGCCGTTGATGTCGAGCGCTTGCACCGTGCGTGGGTCGCCCCAATTGGCGGGATTGGTATCGATCGGGTGGAAGATCCACTCGCCTGTTGATTGTCCGGTGTTTTCGAGCCATGCGATGCCGACGGTCGCACCCGAGGGATTTGAGTCGGGCTGATAGCGCATAGCAACGATAGGATCTGGCCTGCCATCCCCATTAACGTCGGCGACAGTGAGATTTACGGGGCCAGGAGTAGTACTGCTAAGTACGCGGCGTCCCCAAACAGTGTTGTGCTTGCCTGGATTGATATAGGCCACTACCCCACTATGCGAGTTCGATACGCCCGCTATGTCCATCTTGCCGTCGCCGTTAGCATCGATGGGCACGTATCGTCGGCCGGTGTGCCGCCAATTGGTTGCGCTTGGTCAGGAGAAGATTCTTGAAGGAATCGATATTTCGCCATATCCTCGCTAGGCTGCAATTTTCGAAGGGATTCGCGAAGAATGACGATAACGCGATGGAAGGATTGGGACAGAGCGAGAAATCTGCTTCTCAAGCTATTCCTGGCATCAATTATCGCGAGTTGCGGAGATAATGATCCTTCACCGAGCGGCGCGCCCGAGATTTCAGCCGCAAAGGCATTGCCGCCGCTTCCCACCACGACCGTGCCAAGCTGTGCCCTCATTACGCACTACGACCCACATCAGGGATCCATAGTCGCGCCGAGCTGCGAATATCTTGGCAATCCTAAAGATCCGCTCGTCGTGGTGCTGGGGTTGGCTGCTCAACAGACTCTTGACAGCGTGTACGAGTGGGGGGGGGTTCCAGAGCTGATGTCGGCAGGATACTCGCTCCTGTCTCTCGACTTACCATGCCATGGCAACGATTCTCCGCCGCCTAGCGTTGGTACAAGTCATCTTGGGTTGGGTTGCTGGGCGGACCGGATTCATGCGGGCGATCGGGATATATTCCTGAATTTTTGCTCGGAATTGGAAGAGGCCCTCGATGAGCTGCACCCCACATCAGTAGGCATCGTCGGAGTATCACGAGGGGGCTACGTAGCTATAGTTTGTGCTGCATATGACACGCGTATCACGGCGATTGCGCTAGAAGCTCCGGTCACCGATCTGAACTATTTGGCTGAATTTAAGGTTCTCCCGGTCGACGAATCGCTTTTTAATACTGATCAATATGTGCCTTACTTGGAGTCCCGCCCAGTTTTGGTTCGCATTGGGGCCCACGATACGCGAGTTGGAACGTGGAAGGCGGAGCGCTTTGCTAAGGAAGTTCACGCTCAAGTGCAGGTGCTTGACTGCGCGGGGCATTGCGCACCGGAGGATGGTTCGACATTGAAGTTCTTGGATGATTACTTGATGAATCCCATTCGTGAGCCGAGTTTGGAATGAGGTTTGAATCGAGTTAGGCACGCTAGCGGCGATTCAGCTGGCGTCAAAGACACCCGATCTTACCCGCAACGCTATGTTGGAGCGCTACTCTAGGTTGATCCGACCCGCCGCCACACGCGGTAACGCGGTCAGACCCAGCGCAGCACAAAAAGCTGCCATTCTCAACTTCATCGAGCCATCCCTGAGAGACGTAATTGTTGCGCACCGGGCCGCTTTATTTGTTGTATCTAATCATAAGCGTTTGCAGTTCGGAAAAAACGGCGGTTAAGTCGCTATATTTACAGCGGCCCTCGCGGGGAGGGACCGCTAGCGGCAGCACCCTATAAGAACGGGTTAGAATTAGCGCAAGTGATTGATGCCGAGCAGCCGGAGAGGTGGCAGAGCGGTTGAATGCACCGGTCTTGAAAACCGGCATCGGAGCGATCCGATCGCGAGTTCGAATCTCGCCCTCTCCGCCAAGCCCAGGATGGCCCAGGAACCCGCTGGGTGGCTGCGGGGTCAAACAAAGTCTCCGTCGGCTCAAAGTGTCAGACCATGACCGCGTCAAGTGGGTGGAAATCTTCGCGACTCGCGGCCGGCCTGGGCGTGCTGGTATTGCACGCCGCGCTCATTGCCCTCCTTCTGATGTTGAGCCGCAGCCCCGAGGGGCTCGGCGCCGACCCATCGCCGGGCGCCCTCCAAATCGTTTTCTTGCCGCCGACTCCGGCGCCCGAGGCGAGCGCGACAAGCGTTCATTTGAAACGATTCAAAGTCGACGTGGGGATAGCGCTGGCTCCCCCCACGCTCGATGCCTCCGCGCTTCCGCCGGCGTCATCCGGCGCCTATGGCGAGGGTCCCGGGGTGAACTGGGCGGCGGAGGCGCGCCGTGCCGTGAGAGCCTTTGAAATACGCCGCGATGAGCACGTCACGCACGCGCAGTTCGGTCAGTCTCCGTGGGAGGGTTGGCTCCCCCAGCAAGAGCACCGCGCGGGAGATAAGCTGCGGACGGAAAGCGGCGACTGGATCGTGTGGGTCGATGCCAACTGCTACCAGATCGCCCGATGGCATGCCGGTGCGCCGGTGCAGGTGGTGTCGCCCCCGCACACCATCTGTTTATATGATAAAAAAGAATAGCTTGCGATTATAATATCGAATATACATCACGATAGTTGCTTGCCCGTGCGTGCGTCAGGATGGCGCGCGCGGACAGGGCACGCCGTCGATGAACGCCTGGACGCAGTCCGCGACGATGAGGCCGCCGCGCCCATTGAGGTGAATGCCGTCGCTGTGAAGGCGCCACCCGTTCAAGAGCGCCAATTCATCGGGACTCTTGCGCAGCACGAGGGTGCGAAGCGCATCGCGATAGAAGGGCAGGACGCGAAAGGCATCAAATGCACGGCCCGGAGCGGCGAGGAGCTGTGCGCTCATCGCCTCGTGCAAGGCGATGTAGGCGACGCCCTCTTCATGGGCCACATCCTTGATCATGGCATTCAATTGCTCTACCCGGCGATTGAGCTCGCGCTGAAACGGCAGGGTCGACTCGAGGTCTTCGCCGATCGGGGGCAGGGAACAAAGTGCGACCGTCACGCGGCCGGAGGCCCTGAGACCCCGCGCGATGCCGGCCAGATTCTCCCGGAACCACGCGGCCGACGGGGAGTGTGGCAGCCGCTTCACGACGCGAAAGAAGCGCCGCGCTTTGGCCGAGACGAGTGCCACCACATCGTTACTGCCGATCAGCACGACGGCGATGCTCGGCCGGCAGTCGAGCACGTGAGGCACGCGCTCGAGCACGTTGTAGGACAGGTCGCCGCCGATGCCGAAGTTGCGAAACAGGAAACGGTGGTTTTGCGGGCGCGCCCCGAGCGCAGCGACCCAGTCGAAGGCCTGGCCCTTTCCCGCGGTGGTGCTCGACCCGACGCACGCCACCGTCATGCGGGTCATGCGGGAAGAGACGTCGGACGGAATGCCCGGGTTGATGAGCTGCGTCAATTGGTGAGCGACAGTATCCAGTCGACGAGGGGCTTCACGTCCCCCTTGGCGACGGCCACGGGCGGCATGGGCGTGGGTCCCCAGGCGCCGCTGCTGCCGTTCACGATCTTGAGGCCGAGATCGACCCGGGCGTGCGGGTCGCTCTGGTAGCGTTTGGCAATGTCGTGATAGGAGGGGCCCGCCAACGTCTTATAAGAGGCATGGCACTGAATACAGCGGTACTTTTGCGAAAGCTGCTCGCCGACCGGGTAAGGAACCGGCTCATCGGACCGCGCGTGCGTGGCGGCCAACGCCAAAAATAGGGTCAGGCAGGAGAGCGTCAGGAACGTCGGCGCCTTCATCGGCAGCTCCATGGTTTTATTCATGCTTTTGGCGAAATTATAGCCGCGCCCCGCGCGCCGCCGAGCCGCCGGGCGTAGGCATCCGCCGCGAAGTCCGGTAGGAAGTAAGCGAAGTTCACGATCAAATCAATGCGGCGATGGCCGAACATCAAAGCAAACCGCCCGATCGCATATACTGTGCATCTGCGGAAAAGGGACGGGTAAGGGCATGATTGGAGTCACATCCTGGAGCGATACCCGCCTGCCGGAGCTGCAAAAACATCGCCAAATGACCTCCATCACGCCAAAGCTGGGGCGGCCGTGACCACAATGGCCCAGTTTGAGTGCTGCACTGCAGCCTAGCGTGAGCGCGAATGCGGCGATTGCGAAAATACGGACTGATGGCTCTGTTGGGCTGGGGGGTGGCGACGTCCAGCGTCGCCGCCGATCAGTCCTTTGCAGACCGTATCGAGATGCTCGACTGGTCCGACCCCCAGCGCGCGGCGAAAATGATCGATGGGCCGGCGCTCGGCAAGATGCGCGACTCGGACGTCCAATTCCTGGAAGTGCGGGGCATGGTCTATGCCGATGTGCGCCGTGACGCGGACGTCGATGCGACCACCGCCCGCCTGAAGTCCCTCGCCGATGACGGCGATCAATCCGCGGTGCTTGCCGAGCACTATGTGAAGGCGTATGCGCTCTTTCAGCACGAGCAATACGCCGCCGCCGCGGCGGAGCTGAATCACATCGACATGAAGGCGATCTCCTCGGACTCCGAGGCGTATCGCGTTTCGATCCTGCGCGGCAACACCCTGCGGACCCTCGGGCAGGCGGATGCCGCACTGCCATTTCTGGAAGAGGGGCTGGACATCGCGCGCGATACGCACGATGAGCAGCGCACGCTGCACGCGCTGCTCTGGCTCGCGCGTATCTACACCAACACGGGAAACTACGATCGCGCTTCCGAGGAAATCGAAAGCGCGCGGCGAACGGCGCTCATCCTCGGCGATGAGGCGGCGCTGTGCGAAGTCGAGATCCGCACCTCGGACATCGCGGATCGCAAGGGAAACCGCGCGGCCGAGCGCAGCGCGAGTCTTGCCGCGCTCGAGCACGCGAAGCTTTCGGGAAGCGACAAGTGGCTCGCGCGAGCGGCGGTGAATCTCTCCGATTCGTACCTGAAGACCCGTGACTACGCCGAATCCCTCAAGTATTCGCGGCAGGCGCTGCCGCTGGCCGCCGAGGTGCTGACGAACGGCGAGGCGGCGATCGGCTCCTTCAACGAGGGCCTGGCGTACATCGGTCTCGGCGACATCAAGCAGGGAGAGAAGCTTGCGGAAGGGGCCATTGCGCAGGCGATCGAGGGCGACAACCTGCTCGATGCGCAGGAGCTTCTGCGGGAGTACGCGAATGCGTTGGAGCACGCCGGCTATTTGATGATGGCGATCCAGGTCTATCATCGCTACGATGAGATGGGTGAGAAGATCATGACGAGCGCGCGGCAGCGGGCCGTGCTCGAGCTGTCGGCAAAGTTCGACGACGAGCGGCGCGCGCGCGAGCTCGAGCTGCTGCGGCGGGACAACGCCTTGAAGGCCGCCGAGATGCGCACTCAAACGCTGCGGCAGCAATTCATCCTCGCGGGCGGCTTGTTCGTGACCTGCATCTGCGCGGCGCTCGGATGGGCGTTCGCCCGGGTGCGCAAGGCGAACGACCGGCTTCGCTTCAACAGCGAGCGCGACGCGCTGACGGGGCTGCGCAACCGGCGCTACTTCAACGAGCACGTCCTGAGCGTCGAAGGCACGCGTCCCATCGGAGGCTGCGTGCTGCTCGCGGACCTCGATCATTTCAAGCGCATCAACGACACCCAGGGGCACCCTGCGGGCGATGCCGTGCTCGCGACGGTCAGCCATCGCCTGTCGGCCGCCCTGCGGGAGAGCGACAAGCTCGTGCGCTGGGGCGGCGAGGAGTTTCTCGCCGTGCTCGACCCGATCACCCCGGAGCAGGCGGATCGAACCGTGGAACGACTGCTGCATGCGGTCCGGCGCGACCCGGTGCTCTGGAACGGGCAAGCCATCAAGTGCACGATCTCCATCGGCTATGCATGCTTCCCGATGCCGGGGTCGGAAATGGAGATCTCTCTCGAAAGCGCCATCGGTCTCATCGACAAGGCGCTTTACGAGGCCAAGCGACGCGGACGCAATCGAGCCTGCTTGATCCGGGCGGTCAGCGCACACAACAAGCAAGAGCTCACCATCATTTGCGACGAGTTCGAGTCCGCCGCCGCCGACCAGCGCATCCAACTCGTCGACATGGGAAGCGCCGCCTAGTGAGCGGCACTTCCGTGCCTCCCACGGAATGGATCGCCACCGTCTCCGGCAACGCCGAGCTCCGCCTCAGCACGGTGGCTGCGGCCGCGGCCGGCGCCCTGCGGATGGATTTTGACTTCAAGGGCGGCAAGGGCTTCGTGGTCGCGCGCCACGCCATCGATCGCACCATGCCCCAAGACTATGCCGTGCGCTTGCGGCTGCGCGGGCGAGGCCCGGCGAACGACCTCGAGCTCAAGCTCATCGATCCGAGCGGGCTCAATGTGTGGCGGCACGTTTTCAAGAACCTCGTGCCTCCGGGGCGCTGGAAGCGCCTCGAGGTCGAGAGCCGGGATGTCGATTTTGCGTGGGGGCCCTCGAGCGGCTCCGGCATCACGCAGCTCGGCTTCATCGAGCTCGCCATCGTGGCCGGCGAGGGCGGCGAGGGGACGCTGTTCATCGGCGACCTCGAAATACGCGACCTCACGCCCGCGCTGCCCCCGCGCGCGCAGGCCTCGAGCGCGCTGCCGGGGTACGCGGCGACCGATGCCCTGACGGGGCGAGGGTGGAAGCCGCAGGCCGCGGACCAAAAACCTTGGATCGTGATCGACGCGACGGCCCCCCGGACCGTCGGCGGCTTGGTCATCGATTGGCTCGGGGAAGCGCCCGCCGGCGGATTTCGAGTGCGAGCCTCGCTCGGCGGTAAGCGGTGGACCACGGTGCACGAGGCACCGCACGCCGGCGGCCGGCGAAGCTATGTCTACTTGCCTGATCTGCGCACCCGCTTCGTGCGGCTCGAGCTCGCGGAGCCCTCGAGCGGCGCGGCATTGCGGCTCGAGCCCTTCGAGTTCTCGCGTTCCATCGATGCGTTCTGGTATGCCGTTGCCGCCGGCGAAGCGCGTGGCTGGCATCCGCGCTGGTTGCACCGTGAGCAGACGGAATGGACACCGATTGGCACCTCGCACGGCTCCGAATGCGCACTCATCAACACCGACGGCATGGTGGAGGCGCGCGAGGCCTCGTTCTGTCTCGAACCCATGGTCCTCGCCGGCGACCGGTTGTTTACTTGGGCCGATGTCGAGGCGCACCAGGCGCTGAAAGACGGCTGGATGCCGGTGCCGAGCGTCATCTGGGACCTTGGCGATTGGTGCTTGACGATCGAGGCCGAGGCGACCGTCAGCGGCGCGCTGCGGGTGCGCTACCGGATGGACAATCGCTCGGAGCACAGGCTCGACGCGCGCCTGTTCATCCTGGTACGCCCGTTTCAGGTCACGCCGCCCTGGCAAAGTTTTCGCAACGTGGGAGGCGTGAGCCCCATCCGTGATCTGGTCTGGGAGCAAGGCGCGCTGCGCGTCAACGACGGCACGCAGATCACACCCGCGGGGGGACCCTCGGTCTTCGGTGCGATGACCTTCGATGAGGGTGTCTTCGCAGCGCGCTTGAGCGCCGGCGCGCTGCCCGGCCGGCATGAGGTGCACGACCCGTTTGGTTTCGCCACCGGCGCATTCGAATTCGCGGTGTCCCTTGCGGCCCGGGCGACCGTCGAGCGCGTCCTCCTGTGTTGCCCGAGAGGCGCGCAGGCATCGCCCGACGAGCCTGCCTTCGACTGGGGCGCGCAGATCGCTCGGCGGCCATGGGCCGGCGCGGGATGGAGCGTCCCGGCGACGCAAGCGGCGCTCACGGCAACCGCGCAGATCCTCGTGACCCGTTCAGGTCCCGCCCTGCAGCCCGGACCTCGACGCTACACGCGATCCTGGATCAGGGACGGCGCGATGATGAGCGCCGCGCTGCTCCGCATGGGCCGCTTCCAGGAAGTGGGGGAGTTCATTCGCTGGTATTGCCCGTACCAGCGCGCCGACGGCTTCGTCCCGTGCTGCGTCGACCGGCAGGGAGCGGACTGGCTCGTCGAGCACGACAGTCATGGGGAGTTGATCGCGCTCATCGCGGATTACTACCGATTCACCCGCGATGAGGCGCTGCTGAAGGATTGCTGGCGGTCGGTCGAGCGTGCCGTGGGATGTATCGCCGGCTTGCTCGAGCAGAGCGGCGCGGCGCCCGGTCTGCTGCCGGTGTCGGTGAGTCACGAGGGCTATCTCTCGCAACCGGTCCATTCCTACTGGGACGATTTCTGGGCGCTGCGCGGCGTGCGCGACGCGGCCTATCTGGCACAAATGCGGGGGCGCGCCGATCTTGCGGCCGAATGGACGCCGCTCGCCGCGCGTCTCGCACGCGCTTTGTTCGCCTCGATCGAGTCCACCCGAGCGCGGCGCAGCCTCGACTTCATACCGGGGAGCCTCGAATGGGCGGATTTCGACCCGACCGCCACGGCAAATGCCCTTTATCTCTTCGACGTTCCGGAAGGGCTCGATCGACCGGCGGTCGAGCGCACGTTCGACAAATACCTCACCGATTGGCGCGCGAAACGCTCGGGCGAGGTACCTTCGGCCAATTACACGCCGTACGAGATCCGCATCATCGGGGCCTTGGTGCGTCTCGGGCGGCGTAAAGCGGCGCTCGAGCTGCTGCGCTTCTTCCTCGCCGACCGCCGCCCGCCGCCTTGGAATCAATGGCCCGAGATTGCATGGAGCGACCGCAAGGCGCCGGCGCACGTGGGCGATCTGCCGCACACCTGGATTGCAGCCGAATACGTGCTCGCGCTGCGGAGCCTCTTCGCCTACGAGATCGAGTCGCAGCAATCCCTCGTGCTTGCCGCCGGGCTCGCCCCAGAATGGATCGAGGGCGCGGGAATCACCGTACAGTCGATGCCGACGCTATACGGGGATTTGAGCTATTCGCTGCGTCGATTGGATCCGCGGACATTGCGCTTCGACATCGCGGGGCCGGTCGATGCCGCGCTCATATTGCGACCGCCGCTCGGCGCCGCGCTTCAAAGCGTCACCGTCAACGGAGTTCCGCTCGCATCCTTCGAGAGCGATTCGATTGCCCTGACGCAGACCCCGGCGGAAGTGATCTGCGTCTCCACTTGAAGCAGTGCGGTATCCCCGCTCCAAAAACCGTGGCACAGTTCCGGGCGTGACAGAGACCGCAACCAAGCGATCCGGCGACTCCGAGGGCGATACCGGCCGCCATACGGGTCTGCTGCATCAGGCCGGCTCGCTCAGCCGCGCCGTTTTCGCCTCGCCCGCCGGCAAGTCGCTGGTGATACTCATCGTCGTTCTGGTGCTGGTCGTCGGCGCCACGGCTTATGGGCAGATCCGGCTGAATCGCTGGAACAAGCCGTTCTTCGATGCGATGTCGAGGCGCGATCTGCGGGACTTCCTGTTCGAGCTCGGCGTGTTCTTTGTGATCGCCGGATTTTTGCTGGTACTCAACGTCTGGCAGCGCTGGCTGGTGGAGACGCTCGAGCTCAAGCTGCGCGAAGGACTCGTGCACAGCCTGCTCCAGGACTGGATGCGGCCGCGGCGGGCGTTCTGGCTGGCCAATGCCGGGGCGATCGGCGTCAATCCCGATCAACGGATGCATGAGGATGCGCGCCACCTGACGGAGCTTTCGGCCGATCTCGGCATCGGCCTGCTGCAGGCGTCCATTCTGTTCGGGACCTTCGCGGGCGTGCTGTGGGGACTTTCGAGCGGGTTCAATTTCCGCTTCGGCGACCGAGACTATGCGGTTCCCGGCTTCATGCTGTGGGCGGCAATCATTTATGCGAGCGCGGGATCGCTGCTCAGCTATTGGGTGGGGCACGGTCTCGTCGGGCGCAACGCCGAGCGCTACGCGCGCGAGGCCGATCTGCGGTTCTCGCTGGTGCGGGTCAACGAGCACGTCGATGCAATCACGCTCGCCGAAGGCGAGGCGGATGAGAAGCGGCGCATCGAGCTCAATCTTAAGAATGTCCTCGCGGCCACGCGCCGCATCGTGTGGGGCCACACCAATCTCACCTGGGTGACGGCGGGCTTTGGCTGGGTCACCATCGTCGCGCCCATCCTCGTGGCCGCGCCGCTCTATTTCATGGGCAAGATATCGTTCGGCGGGCTGATGATGGCGGCGGGCGCATTTACCCAGGCGCAGTCCTCGCTCCGTTGGTTCATCGATAATTTCAGCGCCATCGCGGACTGGCGGGCGACCTTGCTGCGCGTCGCGAGCTTTCGTCACGCGCTCCTCGGCATTCATGAGCCGACCGGGTTCGAGAGCCGCATTAGCTATCTCGACGGCGAGCCCGGCGCAATCCTCATGGAGGATCTGCAAATCGTTTCCTCGGCGAATGCCGACCGTATCAAGGAGAGCCCGGTCAAGGTGTCGGCGGGCGAGCGCGTGCTCGTGCTCGGGGCGCCCGGGACGGGCAAGACGCAGCTGTTTCGTGCCCTCGCCGGATTGTGGCCCTGGGGCGGCGGGCAAATCAGCCGGCCCCGGGGAGAGCAAATCTTCTACCTGCCGCGCGGCACGCCGTATTTGCCGCGCGGCACGCTTCGCGAGGTGCTCGCCTATCCGCTGAAGCCCGAGAGCTTCGGACAACCGGCTTATGCCCGCGTGCTGTACCGGCTCGGTGTGGAGCGCCTGGTTCGATTGCTCGATGAGACTCACCGCTGGGACCGGGAGCTGAGTCAGGACGAGCAGCTTTGTCTCGTGTTCGCGCGCGTGCTGTTGCAGAACCCTCCCTGGGTCCTGATCGACGGCACCTTCGGGACGCTCGAAGACGATGTGCTCGATGCCGTCATGGATATCTTCGCGAAGGAACTGAAGGATACCGGCATCATTCACATCGGCGGTCCAGGCGATGCACATGCGCTGTTCTCGCGGGTGCTGCATCTGGTGAAGACCCCGCGCGCTGCCGCTGAGCGCTCGAAGGAGCCCGGGCTCGGCCGATGAAGCGCGCTCCGACATATCTCGCCTGCCTGTGTCTCATCGCCGTGTGGTCGACCGTGTCATCGGCGCAGGAGCTGGAGTTCCACGCGCCCACCTCGGCCACCGATCCGGCATTGCCCCGGGTCATGCGTGATCTCGCGGAGCGTCTGCTTCCCGTCTATCAGGAATCCGATCCGGATCGTTATCTCGCGAATCTGTCGGCGCTGCAAATGGCCGCGGAGGACTACGTGGCGGCGGACGCCTCGCGCACCTCGTTGCGCGAACGGCGGCGCCGCGAGGATTTGGGGCGTCCGGTCGGCCGCGCGATGCTGTACGACGTCTACGCCCATGCCAAAGCGCTGGAAGTGCAGAACCATGTCCCGTTCGCCGAGGCTTTCGACCGGTCCTTCGATGAGGTGGATTCCCGGCTGAACGATCACGATGCCTATGCCGTGGTCGATTGGCTCAAGGCGCCTCCCCAAGAGGCCGAGGATGATTTGCAGGCCTTGCTCGCGCAGCAGCGGCCCGTGGACAGCATCGATCAGGGGGATGCCGTGAAGCTGCTGTGGGCGTATCTCGCTTACGAGGCGTATCGGGCGTTCTCGCCGCTCGTGCCGGCGCTCGAGGCGAAGGACGACGTCCGACGCTACGCCGCGGATGCGCAGGTGCCGATCAAGGTGCCGGGCCGCCCAACGGTTCACGTCACGGTCATTCGGCCGAAGCGAGCAACGGGGCGCTTGGCGGCGCTGCTCGAGTTGTCGATCGATCCGGCCCGCGATTTTGCCAAGGAATATGCGGCCCACGGCTATGCGGGGGTTGCGGCCTACATCGAGCGGGGACCCACCATTCCATTCGTGCCCTATCAGCACGACGCCGAGCAGGCGCGGGCCGTCATCGCCTGGATCACCCGGCAGCCCTGGAGCGATGGCCGCGTGGCGATGGTCGGCGAGGGCTACAGCGGCTTCACGGCCTGGGCCGCCGCCGTGCACGCCCCATCGGCGCTCAAGGCGATCGCGACATCCGCGCCGGACGCCCCGGGCATCGATGCGCCCATGGTCGGCGGTATTTTTCAAAACTCCGCCTATCGATGGTCGCTGCAGGTCACCCACACCGCGCCGGATCCGAGTTGGGCCGACGACGGCGTATGGCGCGCCCTCGACGAGAAGTGGTACCGCAGCGGACGACCCTATCGGGACCTCGGGCGCCTGTTCGGCAGGCCCAACCCGATCTTCATCCGTTGGCTGAATCACCCGAGCTACGATCGGTTCTGGCAGACGATGATTCCGTATCAGGCGCAATTCGCGCATCTCGACATCCCGGTGCTCACCACCACCGGCTATTTCGACGAAGGCGAGCCGGCGGCGCTCTATTATTTTTCGCAGCATCATCGCTACAACCCGCATGCCGATCACACGCTGCTGATCGGTCCCTATGACGACAGTGTGATCCAGCACGGCGCATTGATCCCGGCGGTGCTGCGCGATTACGAGCTCGATCCGGCCGCACGGATCGATCTGCGGGAGCTTCGATATCAATGGCTCGATCACGTGCTCAAGGACGGCCCGCTGCCCCCGCAATTGGCCGGCCGCATCAACTTCGAAGTCATGGGCGCGAATGAATGGCAACACGCCTCCTCCTTCGAGGCGCTCGCGGCCGGCTCGCAAAAGTTTTACCTCGAGGCGGCCGCCGCGGGGGAAAGGCACCATCTCTCGAAGCATAAGAACCCGAAGCTTCAGGCGGTGCGCCAGATGATCCGTTTCACGGATCGCTCGGATGCGGGCTGGCTGCCGCCGACCGACCTCATCAGCAAGAGTCTGGTCACCCACAACGCGATCCTCTACGCGAGCGATCCGTTCCCGAAGGCGACGCGCTCGAGCGGCCTCATCACGGGCCGCCTCGATTTCGTGGTGAACAAGATGGACATGGACTTGAGCATCGCCCTCTACGAGCTCCGCCCGGATGGTCAATACCTGAGGCTTTTCAATCCGTCGTACGAGCTTCGGCTGAGCTATGCGCAGGACCGCGTGCACCGTCATCTGCTGAAGGCGGGCGAGCGCCAGCAGATCGCATTCACCAGCGAGAGGATGACGAGCCGCCAACTGGAGAAGGGCAGCCGTCTGGTCATGGTGTTGCGGATCAGCAAGCGACCCGACCGCGAGATCAATTACGGAACGGGCGGGGATGTCAGCGAGGAATCGATTGCGGACGGTAAGGTGCCCTTGCGGGTCCGCTGGTTCAACGACAGCTACATCGAGGTTCCCATCCAGCCGATCGCCACCCAGCCCGTCGTCCACTAAGACGCTGCGGCGGCGCCTCGGGGAGGATGCCTCAGCTCGAGGTGTAATTGATCGTCACAGTGCCCTGTCCGGCCATCCCGGCGTTATTGGTATAGCTGTACGTCAGCTGGAAATTGCCGCTCTCCGCAGCCGGAGGCGCATAGGTCAAAGTGAGCTGACAGACGGTCCCGTTGCTGACCGTGGCACAGCTGAAGCTTCCGGGACCGCTCCAGTCGGCCGGCATGGCCGCAAGTCCGGATACCGAGAGCGCCGTGGCCGGGGCCCCGTCGCTGGTCGAGAACGTCACGGTGACCGCCTGACTCGTCGTCGCCGGTACCGCGACGGCGCCCGGGCTCAGCATGGCGCCCACGGTATCGTTCGAATTGGCCCGGTAGGCGATGTTCACCGTCCCCGGCTTCACGATCCCGGCATCGTTCGTGTAGGTATAGCCCAAGGACACCGTGCCGCTGCCGACCGCGGTCGGCGCGTAGGTGAGCGGCAGCTGACAGGGAGTCCCGTTGCTCACGGTCGCACAGCTGAAGCTGGTCGGGCCGCTCCAGCCCGCGGGCAGAAAGCCGGACGTGATCGATAAGCTGCTGGCGGGATTGCCGTCGTCGGTCGCGAACACGACCGGCACCGCGGTGCTCGATCCCGTGAGCACAGCCAAGGAGCTCGTGCTCGGCGTGCCGACGACGGTGTCGTTGGTCGTCGCGCGGTACGGAATGCTCAGCGTGCCCGTCTTCGCCTGGTTCGCATTGTTCACGTAGCTGTAGTTGAGCATGAGCGTACCGGCGCCGGCCGCCAGGGGATTGTACGCAAGGGTGAGCTGACACGCGGCGCCGCTGCTCACCGTCGCGCAGGGCAGGGAGTTCGCGGTGCTGCTCCAGCCCGCCGGCAGGGGCGGCGAGCTGCTCGCGAGCTGCACATCGGTCGCGAGCCGCCCGTCGTCGGTCGCGAACACGACGGTGACATTTTGCGTCCCCATGCCGACCACCGCATTGATCTGGCCCGAGGGGGAGGGCGTTGCCGTCACGTTGTCGTTCGTCGTCGCCTCGTAGGGCAAGTTGAGCGTGCCGGTCTGCGCGACCCCGGCGGCATCGTCATAGGCGTAATTCAGCGTGAGCGTGCCGTTGCCGAGCACCGCCGGCGCATAGCTGAGCATGAGCTGGCAGCCATTGCCGGTGCTGACGCTCGCGCATTGGAAGCTGCCCGCGCCGCTCTTCCATCCCGCGGGGAGCGCGCCGAGTTTCGTCGTGACGAATAGATTCGACGCGGGCTTGCCGTCATCGGTGAGGAACGTCACGGCGACCGCCTGGCTGCCGCCCTTGATGGCTGCCGTGATCTGCCCCGCGGGGGAGGCCGTGGCACTGACCGTGTTCGAGGAGGTGGTCGAGAACGGAATGTTGATCGAGCCCATGCGCGCCGCACCGGTATTGTCGGTGTACGTGTAGTTGAGCGTGAGCATGCCCGCGCTCATCGCGGAGGGCGCATAGGTCAAGACCAATTCACAGCCGTTGCCCGAGGTCACGATGGCGCAGGAGAAGCTCGGCGCCGTGCTGCTCCAGCCGGCGGGCAGGCCCGAGAGATCGACGCTCAAGCTGGTCGCCGCCGCGTCCAAGGTGGCGTTGCCGGTATCCGTCGTGAAATTCACGCTGACCGACTGGGTGCCGGCACCGACCGCGGCGTTGATCTGCCCCGACGGAAACGCGGTGGCGACCACGTTGTCGGCGGCGATGGCCTGATAAGGAATGCTGATCGTTCCACCGGGCGCCTTGGAGAGCCCCGCATTGTCGACATAGATGTAGGTGAGCGAGAGCGTGCCGGCATCCACCGCGGTGGGTGCGTAGGTAAGCGTCAGCACGCAGCCGCTGCCGTTCGCGACCAGAGGACACGTGAACATCGCCGGGCCGCTCCAGCCCGCCGGCAATGTGCCGAGGCTCCCCGAGATGCCGAATCCGGTCATCGCGAGACCGTCGCTCGAGTTGAACGTCACGCTCACCGTCTGGCTCGCTCCGACGGCGACCGAGACGAGCGATGTATTCGATGTTGTGACGACCGTGTCGTCCTTGCCGGTCGTGCTGCCCTCGCCACCCACGCCGCCGGTCGGGCCCGTGGTCGTGCCGCCGCCGCCGCTTCCCGTCGTACCGCCGCCGTTGCCGGAGACGTTGACCGCGCCGTACTCCGAGCCGCCGCTGCTCGAGCCCCAGGGAGAACTGAAATTGCATCCCGATAGCAGCAGCAGTGCCGCGCCGAGGAGGACTGAACGATGTCCGTGTTGCATTGCTATCCACCCCAAAAAAATCGAGCGCGCCGTTCGATCGGTCGTCGAATGGAGCTCAAACTTATTCCCCGACCGGCATCGGAGGCGTTAACGGCTTCACACAATCGAGCCAGCGTTCGAACCTGCTCGTCGCGTTTTGCAGACCCGCGGGTTTTCCCTCACAATCGCTCGCGTGATGTTCAATTGCGATGTTCAATCGGCCGCGACTATGTTGAATTGATGGGTGCGCGCGCGCCGCTCGGCAGCGGCACACAATGAACATAACGGACTCTTCTTGATGTCATTCGGCGACTCTCATCCTCGACCGCATCAGCCCGAAGGCGCAGAGCGCTTCGAGCGCTTCGACGTTCGCGCGGGAGATCGCCCGTCGGGAGCGAGCTTCGCATCGCGCTCCGCGGCGCTCGGCAGCTCGGGTGCGGCCGGCACGGCGCATCCGCTCGCAACGTTGAGCGCCATCGAGACGCTGAAGCGCGGCGGCTCCGCGGCGGATGCCGCAATCGCGGCCGCGGCATGCCTCGGCTTTCTCGAGCCCACGGGATCGGGCTTGGGCGGCGATTGCTACGTGCTCGTGTGGAATCCTTCGGAGGCGAGGCTCGAAGGACTCGCGGGCTCCGGCCGCTCACCGCATTCCTTGAGCCTCGAGACGGTGCGTGCGCGCTCGACGGGAGGGCTCATTCCGCCGTACGGCGCGATATCGGTGTCGACGCCGGGAGTGCTGGATGCCTGGTGGACGCTGCATGGCCGCTACGGCGCGCTCGAATGGCGCGGACTTTTCGAGGCCGCCATTCACTTCTGCCAGAACGGCGTGCCCGTTCCGCAGATCGTCGCCTACCAGCTGCAGCGGGACCTCGAGGTGTTTCGCGATCCGCGCGCCGGAGTGGAGGAATCCGACAACGCGCTGCGCACCTATGCGCCCGGCGGCCGTGCGCCGCGGGAAGGGGATATTTTCCGAAACCCCGATCTCGCGCGCACCTATCGCGCGATTGCCGAGGGAGGCCGGGATGTCTTCTACGACGGCGACATCGCACGCAGCATCGAGCGCTACTTCGAGCGGATCGGCGGATGGCTGCGCCGCGAGGACTTGCGCGCTCATCGCTCCGAATGGGTCGAGCCGCTGGTCACCTCGTATCGGGGGGTCGAGGTCTACGCCATGGGCGCCAATACGCAGGGCCTCGCGACGCTTCAGATGCTGAACATCCTCGAGAACTTCGATCTGCGCGCCATGGGGTTTCAGTCCGCTGCGTCCATCCATGTTCAGGCCGAAGCAAAGCGACTCGCCTACGAGGATCGCGCCCGCTACTACGCCGACCCCCACTTTGCGAGCATTCCGGTCGAATGGCTGAGCTCCAAAGCCTACGCCGCCGAGCGTGCCGAGCTCATCCGGCCCGACCGCATTCTGCCGCGCGTGCACGCGGGCGCGCTGCCGGGCGGCGGCGACACCACGTATCTCACCGTCGCCGATTCGAGCGGCATGATGGTATCGATGATCCAATCGAACTATCGCGGATTGGGCTCGGGCCTCGTCGCCGACGGTCTCGGGTTCATGTTCCAGGATCGTGGGCAGCTCTTCACGCTCGATGAGGGCCATCCGAACCGGTATCAACCCGGCAAACGGCCCTTCCAGACCATCATTCCCGGCTTCGCGGGGCGAGCGGGCGGGGCGTGGATGAGCTTCGGGGTGATGGGCGCCGATATGCAGCCCCAGGGGCAGGCTCAGATCATTCTGAATCGCGTCGATTATGGGCTGGACAACCAGGCCGCCGGCGACAGTCCGCGATGGCACCACGTCGGCTCCTCGCAGCGCATGGGTGAGGACGAGCCGCGGCTCGGCGAGTTGGGCCGGCTCCATTTGGAAACCGGTGTGCCGGCCGGAACGCAGCGCGCGCTCGCGGAGTTGGGCTGGCCGATCGGACCGTCCGATGGGGCCTTCGGCCGGTATCATTGCATCGAGCAACGCACTAGCGGCGGTGAGCGGACTTATGCGGCCGCGAGCGAAATGCGCGCCGACGGAGTCGCGCTCGCATACTGATCTTGGTAGGCTCACAGCACTTTTTTCGGAAGGACGCCATGACCTCTCCAAAATCGACGGTTTCCCAGACACGCTCCTTCAGCACGGTCTTCATGATCGAGATGTGGGAGCGATTCGGCTTTTACGGCATGCAGGTGCTGATGGTCACCTACATGATGAAAAAGCTCGGATTCGTGGACACGCGCGCCAACCTGGTATGGGGCGCCGCGGCGGCCCTCATCTATGCGACGCCGGCGATCGGCGGCTGGGTCGGCGATAAGTTGCTCGGCACACGGCGCACCATGACGATCGGCGCGGCCGTGCTGGCGCTCGGCTACGCGCTCCTATGGCTTCCGACCAACAATGAATTCTTTCTGTACGGCGCGCTCGGCGTGATCATCGTCGGCAACGGCTTCTTCAAGCCGAACGCCGGCAATCTGGTGCGCAAAATCTACGAGGGCGACGAGACCAAGATCGACAGCGCGTTCACCATGTACTACATGGCCGTCAACATCGGCTCGATGATCTCCATGACGCTCACTCCATGGATCCGCGATTACGTCGGCGCGCGTTACGGCAACTCCGCCGGCTGGCACACCGCGTTCGGGGTGTGCTCGATCGGGCTCGTGCTCGGCATGATGAATTATTTTCTGATGCGGCGCTCGCTCGCGCACATCGGTTCGCCGGAGGATTCGGCGCCCGTGAAGCCGCGGCGGCTCGCCGCCGCCATCGGCGGTGCCGCGGCCATGGTGCTGATCTCCATCTTCATCCTGCAGAGTCAGGAAGTGGCGCGGGTGTGCGTCTATGGCGCAGGGGTCGTCGTGCTCGCGATTTTCATCAACCTCATACGCATCAGCCACCGCGACGAGCGCGCCGGCTTGATCGCGGCGCTCGTGCTGGTGGTCGAGACGGTCTTCTTCTTCATTTTCTACCAGCAAATGTCCACATCGCTCAATCTATTCGCGCAGAACAACGTCAATCTCGATTTCAGACTGTTCGGCTGGCACTTGTTCACGTGGATTCCCGAGCAATATCAGAATCTCAACTCGATCTGGATCGTCGTTTTGAGTCCGGTGCTGGTCTTCATCTATAACTCGCTCGGCCGCCTCGGCAAGGATCCGGGCATCGCGGTGAAATTTGCCTGGGGGTTCGCGGCGGTTGCGGCGGGATTCTTCATCTACGGCGTGGGCGCCGTATGGGCCGTCCACGGCCAAGTGTCTTCGTGGATCATGGTGTGGGGGTACGGGCTTTATTCGCTCGGCGAGCTCCTCGTGAGCGGTCTCGGGCTTGCGATGATCGCCCGCTACGTGCCGGCGCGCATGGGCGGGTTCATGATGGGTGCCTACTTCGTCGCTTCGGGCCTTTCGCAGTATCTGGGCAGCGTAGTCGCGAATCTCGCGCACATCCCCGAAGGCTTGAGCGATCCGGTGCAGTCGCTCGCGATCTACACCAGTCTGTTCAACAAGCTGGGGTTCGCGGGTGTCGCATGCACGGCCATCGCGATCGCGATGCTGCCGCTCATGAATCGGCTATCGGCGAGCCACTCCGATGTGGCGACCAATCACGATCCGCTTCCTGCGGTGCGCAGCGAGGAGTTCAACCTGTCGCCTTGAGCAGATAGTCCGCCGCGCGCCGCGCCTCGCGCCTCAGCAGCTCCTCGAGCCGCGACAGCTCCGCGATATCGCCGGCGCGCGCGGCTTGCTCCAGACGCGCGGCCGCATCGCTCGCCGCGTGTGCGCGGATATTGGCGCTCGAGCCTTTGAGCGAGTGGGCGGCCCGGCCGACCGCCCCCAGATCTCCGCACGCCAGGGCGTCACGGATCTGCGCGAGTGCGCTATCGCCCGAATCGATGAACAGCTGGACCAGCTGCCGGGCGAATTCGCCGTCGCCGTCGGTGATCGAGGCGAATTGCGCCCAGTCGACCGGGTCGCCTCCCTCGCCGGCGGCCGCGTCGCGCTCGGCCGGCAGGGCGGTCGCCGGCGACAGCGCGGGGGCTGCGGCGAAAGGGGCCGGCGCGGAGAGGCCGAGAAGCCGCTCGAGGCAGGCCGCCAGCCGCCGGCGCTCGAGCGGCTTCGTGAGATAGCCATCCATTCCCGCATCGAGACACTCCTGCTCCGCGCCGCTCATGGCGTCCGCGGTGAGCGCGAGGATCGGGATATGCGTGCCGGGCGGTTCACGTGAGCGAATCGCGCGCGCGGCCTGGTAACCGTCCATCACGGGCATCTGGCAATCCATGAGGATGAGGTCGTAGACATTTCGCGTCCAGGCCGCGACGGCGTCGGCCCCGTTGCTGACGATTTCGACCCGGCAGTGCATTTTTTCGAGCGCGCCGCGCGCCACCTTCTGATTCACCGGGTTGTCCTCGGCGAGCAGGATGCGGGGCTGCCGCGGCACCTCGAGCGGTCGCGGTCCGGTGGCGATCGGCTGTGTGAGCTCATGCCACTGCGCGGCATCCACGGCCATGACTCGGCACAGGCAGTCGCGCAGCTCCCGATGCGTGACGGGCTTGAGCATGTAGGAGGCAAACCCGAGCTGCTCCAGGGTTTGCGAGTTGTGCGTTCGGCCCGCCGAGGTGAGCAGCACCAGGCGGATGCCTTTGAATCGCGCGTCCCCGGTGATCCGGCGGCCGAGCTCGAGGCCATCGCAGGCCGGCATCATGTAATCGAGCAGGGCCAGCTCGAAGGGCGGCTGCGCGCCCGCCGCACTCGCTTCCAAGGTCTCGAGCGCGGCGCGCGCGCCGTCGACGCACAGGGCCTGCATGCCGAGGTGCGTCAGCTGGCGATGCAGCACTTTGCGATTCGTGGCGTTGTCGTCGACGACCAGCACGCGCCGATTGAGGAGGATCGCCGCGTCGGACCGGGAGCTCTCGGCTTTCCTCGAAGAACGGCCGAGCACCGCGGTGAACCAGAACAGCGAGCCTTCCCCATCGGCGCTCGAGACACCGGTCTCGCCGCCCATCAGCTCGACCAGTCGGCGCACGATGGACAGGCCCAACCCCGTACCCCCGTAATGACGTGTCGTGGAGGCGTCGAGTTGCGAGAAGGGTTGGAACAGCGAGTCGAGCCGCTCTTTCGGGATCCCGATGCCCGTGTCGCGGACTTCGCAGCGCACCTCGACGCCCTGCTCGTCCAAGCAAACGAGCTTCAATTCGATCGACACCTCGCCTTGCTGGGTGAACTTGATCGCATTGCTGCCGAGATTGAGAAGCACCTGCCGCAAGCGGCTGGGATCACCGATCATCCACTCGGGAAGCTGCGGGTCGGTGTTCGTGATCAGCTCGAGTCCTTTCGCGTGCGCCTGGAAGGCGAGCAAATGCGCGACATCGTCGACGGTATGGCGCAAGTCCATGTCGATCCGCTCGAGGTCGAGCTTGCCGGCCTCGATCTTCGAGAAATCGAGGATGTCGTTGATGATGGTGAGCAGACTTGCCGCGCTGTCGCGGATGGTTTCCGTATGATCGCGCTGCGTCCGATCGAGGCTCGTTTCGAGGAGCAGGTCGGTCATGCCGATCACGCCGTTCATCGGTGTCCGGATTTCATGGCTCATGTTCGCCAGAAACTGCGACTTGGCTTTTACGGCGAGCTCCGCGCGTTCCTTGGCCTGCCGCAGCTCGGCATTCGCCGACTCCAGGTCGCGCGTGCGCAGCGCGACTTGCTCGCCGAGCGCGCCCGCAAGTCCGCGCAATCGACCGACGCGCAGCCGGTAGAGCGCGGCCGCGGCCGCCACGATGCTGAGCAGACCGAGGATCACGAACCACGGGGTCTGATAAAGATGCGGCTTGAGCGTGAAGCGCAGGCTTGCCCCCGGTTCACTCCAAACGCCGTCGTTGTTGCTCGCGATGACCCGAAAGGTGTAGCTGCCCGGAGCGAGCCGCGTGTAGTAAGCCGTCCGCCGATTGCCCGCATCCACCCAGTCCGAATCGAAGCCCTCGAGCCGGTAGCGAAACCGCGAGCGCTGCGGCACCAGCAGACTGAGCCCCGTGTAGTCGAACTCCCATTGCTGCGCACCCGGGGCGATATCGACGCCGTCGGAAAGCGCGACCGGCGAGCTGTCCACCGTCACGCGCTCGATATGCACGGCCGGCGGCCGGTCGTTGTGGGGAATGTGCGCGGGATCGACGCGCACGATCCCGCGTACACTCGGAAACCACATCATGCCGTCGGCCGATACGCATCCGGGTGAGGTGTTGCCGCCGTCGAATTCCATCGTGCGCAGTCCATCGGCGACTCCGTACATGCGATAGACGGGCTGCACGCCGCTGCCGGCCGCCAATGCATCGAGCGCGGAACGGGACACGGACATCAGGCCTTTATTGGTGGTGAACCAGAGCTGGTGCGAGGAATCCTCGAGCACTTGCAAGATGGTCTCGCGCATCGGTCCCCCGAAGCGGATGAGCGACACCAGCTTCTCGTCGCGCCAGACCGCCAAGCCATCGGTGGTGCCGAGCCAAATGACGCCGCGATCGTCCTCGTGGATGGAGATGACCCAGTCGCTCGGCAGCCCGTCCGCCATGGTCAGATGCCGGGTCGCGTCCCGGGCCGACCACGAAAAGCCCGTCGGACTCGGTCCCGACCCACAGATTGCCGGCGCGATCCTCGTAGATCAGATGCACGGCCGATACCGTCGAGGCATCGAGCTTCGATTGCATCGGGACGACGTGATCATGATCGATGAGGTCCAGGCCCTCGTTCGTGCCCACCCAGATGCGGCCTTCGCGGTCCTCGATGAGCGCCGTCACCGAATCGCCCGAAAGACCGTTGCTGCTCGCGAAGAGGGTGCCCGCGCCGGTGGGATCGAGGCGATACAGGCCGGCACCCTCGGTACCGACCCAGAGGCGGTCTTGGCGGTCCTCGACGATCGATCGAACCCTCACGCTTGGCCGGCCCTTGGGTCCCGCGATGGGCTGGAATTTCCCGCCGACGCGATAGCTCGACAGACCGCCGTCGGAACCCACCCAGACCCCGCCCGCACGGCGCGGGACGATGGTCCATGCGAGGCTCCCCGGAAGGCCTTCCGGCTCGCCGGCGGTCACGAACTTGCCGTCGTGCAGCCGCAAAAGCCCGACGCCATAACTGCCGATCCAAAGGCTGCCCTCATCGTCCTCGAACAGCGCCCGCAGGTCGCTGGCCGCGAAGATTCCGCTGGCAAGCGCCGTGAATTCGCCGTCGCGCCAGCGCACCAGGCCGCCGTCGCGAGGTGCGAACCACAAGTTGCCGTCGTGATCGCGCATCACGGCGCGAATCGTCGAGCCGAACCGTCCGGCCTCGGCGATGACCTCGACATTCTTGCCGCGGAGCCGGTAGAGCGCGCCGGAGCCCGAGCCGACCCAAAGCGTTCCGTCGGAATCCTCGTGCAGCGACATGACGGGTTCGGCGCTCTGTGCATCGCGCAAGCTGACGGTCTGAAAATGGGTCCCATCGAAGCGCTGCAAGCCGCTCATCGTGCCCACCCACAGCGTGCCGTCTCGAGCGGGCTCCAGCGCCCGTACGCGCGCGTCCATCAACCCGTTGGAGACGTCGAACGTGCGCGGGTGATCGCCCGCGATTTCGGTGATTCCCGCCTCGCTACCCACCCACACGCGCCCGTCGCGGCTCTCGGCGATGGCGCGAATGAACGCATGAGCGAGACCCGCGCCCTGGGGTCCCGCCTGGAACCGGCCCCGGTCGAGTATCGCGAGGCCGGCGCGGGTTCCGATCCAGAGCCTGCCGGAGCCATCGGTGTGCAGCGCCGTGATGTTCTTGTTCGGAATGGCGCTCTCGTTGCCGCTGTCGAAAACGCTGAAGCGGACGCCGTCGAAGCGGGCAAGGCCTTCCTGCGTGCCGATCCAAAGATAGCCGTCCGGCGTGCGGGCAAGCGCCTGCGCGGAGCTTTGCGGAAGTCCATCGGGAATCTGCCAGTTATCGAGCACGTACTGCGTGGGCTGAAGGGCGGGATTCAGCGCCGGCGCGCGGCCGGCAGCGGTCAAAAGCAGCATCGCGAGCAGGCCGCGAATCGCGAAACGATTCATGAGCACGAGAATTCCGTACGTCCCGGGGCAATACGGTTATCGGCCGGATCGGTCGGGACTGAAGTGCGGCGACTGGGCGGCGCGCTCGAGAAGAGCTAGACGAGCTTCAAATCCCTCGGGGCGACCTGCGGGAAAATCCGGGCGCACTGATCGGCCGATAGTCCCCAGAGCCTCTGGAAGAGCCCGCCGAGGACGGCGCGATAATCGTTGAGCACCGGAAAATCCCGGTCCTGCAGCAAGGCGCCGCGGTTCACGGGGCGCTGCTCGCCCGCGATCGTTCCACCGTTGATGCGGCCCCCGAGCACCCAGTACACCGTGCCGTGACCGTGATCGGTGCCGCGATTGCCGTTTTCCCGGAAGGTGCGGCCGAATTCCGACAGGACCACGACGACGGTGTTGTTCCACTCGGCGCCGAGCGATTGCGAAAAAGCTTGCAGCCCGCGACCGAGGTTCGAGAGGTTGTTGGCCAGGCTGCCCTGTGCCGCGCCTTCCCCGACATGAGTGTCCCAGCCGCCGACATCGATGAACCCGATGCGGTACTTGTCGCGCATCAGGTGCCCCATGCGGTCGGCCTCGAGCTCGAAACCTTTGGTGTTGATGGCGCTGCGATTGGCGGCATTCATCTCTTCGGCGATTTTCTGGGCGACTTCCTGGCGCAAGTCGAGCCCCTCGCGCACCGCCGCTCGCAAATGATGATCGGCGTACATGTCGTCCAGGATCTTCGACTGCCGCTCGTCAAAAGAGGCTTTGCCGATATTCTTGAGCGACAGATTCGGTACCGTGGCGGAGCCTTCGAAGGCGAGCGGCAATGCGTCGGTAAATGCGATGGGTGCGGCATCGGGGGCGGAGCCGGCCAAGACCATCGACAGGCGTCCGAGGAACCCGGAGCGGTAATCGCGCCGGCCGCTCGACGGCTGTCCGAGCTCGATGCTGTCCTGCGTCTCGAAGTGACTGCGAGACAGATCATCCGTGCCCGCGAACGGGACGAAGGCGGCCTGGCGCTGCTGATACAAGGTGCCGACGGTGTCGCGCACCGCGGGTGCGAGTGCCCAGTCGGCATTCAAGGCGAGCGCGCCCGTGCCCGAGCCCGGATCGGGAGGCGCAATGGCGATGCTCGGCCGGGACTCGTAATAAAAACTGCTCGAGTACGGCACGAGGAGGTTGCTGGAGTCGTACCCGCCGCGCAGGAAAACCAGCAGGAATCGCGGCCCCGTAGCCGGGGCGGCGTACAGGCGGCCGGCGGCCGCGGCGTTCATGAGCGCGGCGCAGCCGAGCTGGAGCACGTGGCGGCGTTTCATTCGGTCACCTCACTCGGGGCTGTCATTCGTAGTTGAAATCGGGGGACGACAACAAAAACATGTTCCATTCCTGCTGCGAGCTCGCGCGCGTGAGCGCTTCGCGCGTACGCGCGGTCAGAAACGGCTCCACCGCTTCGTAATACAGCCGGTTCGAGAGCTGCGGAAAGCCGCTCGCCGCAGCGGGAGCGCCATCCTCGGAGTCGAACAGGGGAGCGTTGCCCGAGCCGATGGCGCGCGCGATCTCGAAGCGCCGGCTCATCTGGCCCGAGCTGGCCCACGCGGTTTCGGTGAGCGGATAGCCATCGGGCGTCGGCCGGCCAAACGGCGTCTCGCCGAGACCATTCAGCCAGTTGAACATCGGCCGGGTGTTGCTGATGGTGCGCCCGTCATAAGCGAATCGCACCGCCGACAGCACGAAGCGCGTCGGGTCTTTGAATTTCCCGCCGAGTGTCGCGTTGATCTCGGGAGAGAGCAGCATCTCGCGCAACACCGCCGCGATGTCGCCGTCGGTGCGCTCGAACGTGCGCGACATCCGCTCGAGGAGTTGCGGCGGCGGATTGTCGGCGACGAAGTACGTGGCGAGCTCGCGCGAAATGAAGCGCGCGCAGGCAGGCTGCTTGACGATCCACGCGACCGCCTCCTCGACCTCGGCAAATCCACGGCCCTGGATCGTGCGGCCGAGCACCACTTTGGTGCCGAAGTCATGGCGCGCGGGATTGAACTCGAATGCCCCTTCGCGAACGTACAGCCTCGCCCATTCGGGCCTGAGATTCGGCGGATTGCCGGCGTTGATGCCGCTGCCGGTGAGCACCAGTGCGAGCTGCTGCACGTCCCGCTGGGTGTAGCCCGCGTCGACACCGAGCGTGTGCAGCTCCATGAGCTCGCGGGCATAGTTCTCATTGACGTGACCGGCGGCGTTATGGTTGTTGTCCAGATACGCGAGCATCGCCGGATGCTCGAGCGTTGCGAGCACGAGGTCCTTGAAGTGGCCGAGCGCGTGCGGACGGATCGCCCGGTCGGCGTAATCGGCGACGAGCCAGCGCAGGTTCGCCTTGGCTTGATGCACGCTGAAGTGATTCAGCCAGAACCACACCATTTGCTCTTTGAGCTGGTCCGGTGAATAAGTGGCACGCAACAGCTCGGCCCGGACCGCCTCGTAGGCGAGTCTGTTGCCGCGCTCGTGCAGCGCTTTGCGCGCGGCTGCTTTGTCCGGCCCATCGGGCATGGCGTTGATCGCCTTGTGCTCGGCATTGACGTCGGCGATCGAGTGGACCGGGTCCAAGTGCGTGATTTGCAGGGCGGCGATCTCGGCGGCGACCGGCGCGGGCAGCGCGTCGTGACCCGCGAGCTGTCGCTCCAGATAGCGCTCGCGCCCGAGCCGATGCAGCTCGGCAACGCTCGAGCTGTCGATGCCGAAGCTCACCCGCTGCAGCCAGAGTATGTCCTGCCGCTGGAAGACCGGCAGCGCCGCGGCGGTCGCAGCCGGTGCATGCTGCTGCGCTGAATTGGCGCAGCCCAGCAGCAGTACCGGCGCCACGGCGAGCAGCGCGCGCTTGAGGCCCCCCGGCGCCGTCGAACCCCGTCTAGAATGCGTGCTCACATGCCTCCAAAAATGCCGTTCGGACCCTTGAGACCGGCTGTTCGGTCCCCACCTTGAAACGGCCGTTTGCCGCCGGCGTTGACGAGGGTCCCAGCGGCGGCCGGGAAAGCCTCAGCCGAGGCCCGGAACGGCCCAAAATCGCGGAAATGTCGAGATTTTTTCGACACATGCCCGTCTACGTGGCAAACTCTGCGCCCTTTAAACCCCCCTCGATGGATGGAAGCTCATGGCCCGTACGATTCCCCTTTCCGATATCCGCAATATCGGCATCATCGCCCACGTCGACGCCGGCAAGACGACGACGACGGAGCGCATCCTGTATTACACGGGGCGTAAGCACACGATCATCGACATTCATGACACCAAGGACCTGAAGACCTCGACGACGACGGACTATCTCGAGCAGGAGCAAAAGCGCGGCATCACCATTCAGAGCGCGGCCGTGTCGGCCTTCTGGCGCGACAAGAAGATCAACCTGATCGATACGCCGGGACACGTGGACTTCACCATCGAGGTCAACCGCTCGCTGCGTGTGCTCGACGGCGCCGTGGTGGTGTTCGACGGCGTCGCCGGTGTCGAGCCGCAGTCGGAGACGAACTGGCGGCTCGCGGACAACTACGGCGTGCCGCGCTTCTGCTACGTCAACAAGATGGACCGCAGCGGTGCGAATTTTCTGCGCTGCGTCGACATGATCAGGAAGCGGCTCGGCGCGCGTCCGCTGCCGGTGCAGCTCCCGATCGGCTCGGAAGACAACTTCAAGGGCATGATCGATCTCGTCGAGATGAAGGCGCTGGTATGGGACTCCGACGACAAGGACTCTCAGTGGCAAACGCTCGAGGTCACCCACGATATCGCCGACAAGCTGCACATCACGGTGCCGAGCGATCGCGCGATCCTCGCCGATGTCGCCAAGTACCGCAGCGAGCTCATCGACACCTGCCTCGAGCAGGACGACGAGGCGATGGATGCGTATCTCACGCACAACGTCGTCCCCTCGGCCGACGTTCTGCGCAAGTGTCTGCGCAAAGGCACGATCACCTCGGCCTTCACGCCGGTTCTGTGCGGATCATCGTACAAGAACAAGGGTGTCCAGCAGGTGCTCGACGCCGTGGTCGACTATTTGCCGGCGCCGACCGATGTGGACGCCATCAAGACCGTCAATGCCGACGGTGAAGTCGTCGGCGAGCGCAAGTGCTCGGACGATGAGCCGTTCTCGGCGCTCGCGTTCAAGGTCATCAACGATGCCTATGGCGCGCTCACCTTCGTGCGTGTGTACTCGGGCGTGCTGGCCAAGGGAGCCTCGGTCCAGAACTCGACTCGCGGCAAGCGCGAGAAAATCGGCCGCATGGTGGAAATGTTCGCCAAGGAGCCCAATCCGATCGAGGAAGCACGGGCCGGCGACATCATCGCGCTGGTATCGCTGTCGGATACGGAAACCGGCGATACGCTGTGCGATGCGGCGAATCCGGTCGTGCTCGAGCGCATGCGCTTCCCCGACCCTGTCATCAGTGTGTCGGTCAAGGCGAAGACCAAGCAGGAGCAGGAGAAATTCGGCATCGCGCTCGGCAAGATGGTGCGCGCCGATCCATCCCTGCATCTCGAGACCGACCGCGAGACCGGCCAGACCATTCTGCGCGGCATGGGCGAGCTGCATCTGGAAGTCACCTTGGACCGCATGCGCACCGAATTCGGCGTCGAAGGCACCATGGGCGAGCCGCAGGTGGCGTACCGCGAGACCATCACCAAGAAGGTGAGCGAGCAGTACATCCACAAGAAGCAGACCGGCGGCGCCGGACAGTTTGCCGAGGTGTGGATCGACTTCGAGCCGCTCGAGCGCGGGAAGGGATTCGAGTTCGTGGACGAGACGGTGGGCGGTTCGGTTCCGAAGGAATACGTCCCCTCGGTCGAGAAGGGCCTGAAGGTACAGAAGGAGGACGGCGTCCTCGCGCACTATCCGACCGTGGACTTTCGCGCGACATTGACCGACGGCAGCTACCACGACGTCGACTCGAACGCGCTCACCTTCGAGATCGCCGCCAAAGCAGCCTTCCGTGAAGCGATCCGCAAGGCCGGACCCATCCTGCTCGAGCCGGTCATGAAGGTCGAGACGGTCACGCCGGGAGATTATCTGGGCGATGTGATCGGCGACATCAACCGTCGTCGCGGCTCGATCGTCGACCAATTGGAGCGGGGAACCAATATCGCCGTCGTCGCGACGGTGCCGCTCTCGGAGATGTTCGGCTACATCGGGCACCTGCGCGGCATGACCAGCGGTCGCGCTTCGTACACGATGGAGTTCTCGCACTACGATCCGGTGCCGCGTCAGGTGGCCGACGAGGTGATCGAGGCCGCGAGCAAGGCGAAGGCCGCACTCGCGAGCTGAGGAAGATCGCGGCCGCCAGCGCCGATTCCGGCGAGCTCCGACCTGGGGCTCGCCGGACTTTTCAACCGCTGCCGGGGCTCAGGGCGATCCCGGCTGGTCGGCGTAGATCTTCACGATCTCGTACAGGAAGCGCCGGCCGTTCATCAGCGATACCACGCGGATGCGCTCGTTGAGACCGTGCGCACGGGGCCCCTCGGCATCATGGAACATGCCCGATAGACCGTAGGTCGGCACTCCGCTCGCATTGAGAAAGCGGCCATCCGTTGCGCCCGTCGCCATGGTGGGCACGATCGCGACGCCCGGCCAGATGCGATCCGCGACGGTGCGTACCGGGCCCATGATGCGGGGATCGAGCGGCGGCGGGGGCGACTGAATACCCGTGTCACCGGTCGGCGAGACCGAGATCTTCGGGTCCGCGAGCACGCTCACGATCCGCTCCTGCACCGAGGCGATGGGCACGCCGGGCAGGATGCGGCAATTGACGTTCGCTTGAACGTGCTGCGGCAGGGCGTTCGGTGCATGGCCGCCCGCGATCTCGGTCGCGACGCAGGTCGTGCGCAGCATGCTGTTCCACGCGGGGTTCAGTGCCCAGAGCCGCTCGACCGCCGGCTCATCGTTCGGGTTCTTCAGCACGGCCTGCATGTCGGCGGCGACCGCCGCGGGCGCGAGCTTGGATTCCGCCTGGAAGTATCCCGTGGTCGCCGCGTTCAAGGCGACCGGAAAGTCATAGGCGCCGAGCTTGGCGATGCCCACCGACAGCCGCACGATGGGGTTGTTCTTGGTCGGCCGTGAGCTGTGCCCGCCCACGTCGGATGCGTCCAGGGCGAAGTCCTGATACACCTTCTCACCGGCTTGGATCTGCAGCGCAACGGGCTTCCCGCCCGAGTCGAGCTCGCCGCCCGCGCCTTCGTTGAGCGCGAATGCCGCGTCGAGCACGGAGGGCTGTGTGTGGACCAGCCAATCGACGCTGTTGAAGATATTCGGCGTCTCCTCGCCGCAGGTGAGCGCGAGCTTGATGTCCCGGCGCGGCTTGAATCCCGCGCGCGCGTAGCGGATCAGAGTGTCGGTGAACACGGCCGCCATGGCTTTATCGTCGCTCGCGCCGCGCGCATAGAACCAGCCGTTCTCCTCGACCAGCTTGAACGGATCGCGCTCCCAGTCCTCCCGCTTCGCTTCCACCACATCGATGTGCGCGAGGAGCAGGATCGGTTTGGCGTGCCGGTCCCGGCCGTGCAGCACGGCGATCAGTGCGCCATCGTTCGGGCGATCGGCGGGGGCGAGGATTTGCATGTCCGATGCCGGGATCCCGGCTGCGCCGAGCCGCGCCCGCATCGCCTCGGCCGCGCGCGTACAGCTTCCCACCGAGCGGGTGGTGTTGATCTCGACCAGCTCCTTGTAGAGACCGAGAAACGCCGCATCCTCGTTGGCAGCCCGGGGGCCGGCCGTGTCGGCGGACGCGGCGCGAGCGCCGGCCGCACCGCCGGCCAGGTACGTCGTTAGGACGATCGATCCCATCAAGATTCGCGGGGTCATTGAGCACACTCCCTTCAGGAAGCGCGAAGCCTGCAGGTTGCCGCGGCCGATGGCAAGATCCGCAAGCTCGTTGCCGCTTCCGGGCTGATTCCCGGCGCGCGAGAGGGTATCATTCGCCGCTTCGCGGCCCCGTGTCCCGGATCGACGGTACTGATGAAAAACCTTACATTCGCCTGGTCGGGGGCGCTCTTGCTCTGCTTCGCCACCTGTCGCGCCCAGGGGACCCTCACCGCCCCGCGGCCGCCCGCGGATGCGCCCACCCCGATTGCCATTAGAGCGGGTCATTTGATCGACGTCGTAGCGGGGCGCAAATCATCGGCCTGTCCGGCATGACCGTGCTGCCGGGACTCGTCGACTGCCAACGCCCGCATCACCTTGCTCGCCGGCTTCACGACGGTGCGCGACGTGGGCGTGTATCGCGCGTTCAACGATGTCGCCATGCGCGATGCGATCGCGAAGGGGCGGGCGCGATGACCGGGCTGTCCCCCGACGTGCAGCTGCCCTGGGACATGCAATACGGGGTGGCGAACAGTCCGTGGGAAGTGCGCCAAAAGATCCGCGAGCTCGCGCATCGCGGCGCGGATCACATCAAAGTGCTGTCCACGGGGGCGGTGCTCACGCATGGGAGCAATCCGAAGTCGATCGAGTTTACGCCGGAGGAGCTTCGCGCCGCGGTCGAGGAGGCCGCCGAGGGGATCAAGAACGCCATCCGCGCCGGCGTCGCCTCGGTCGAGCACGCCACCTTGATCGACGATGAGGGAATCGCGCTCGCGAAACAGCACGGAACTTACTTGGACATGGACATCTACGACGAGGAATGCATCCAATCCTCGCCCGATACGCCCGCGGATTTCCTCGAGCATGATCAGGATCTCGGGGAGATCCAACGCCGCAATTTCACCAAGGCGGTGCGCGCCGGCGTGAAGATGACCTTCGGCACCGACGCGGGCGTCTGCCCGCATGGAATCAACGCGCGGCAATTCGCGTTCATGGTGCCGATATCCGCCTCCTCGAGCATGTCGACTTCGTCATGAAAGAGGGGACGATTTACAAACATGATCCATGACAGGCGAGGAGGGGACATAGAATGCGACGAGAGCTACTGGTGCTGGCGGCATCCACCATGCTGAACCCATTGATGTCGGCCGCCGGGCAATCCGGTTTCGGCCCATCGAATCCCTTCTACGCCGAGAGCTCGCTGCCGTTTCAGGCGCCGCCCTTCGACAAGATCAAGGACAAGGACTACCAGCCGGCCATCGAGGCCGGAATGGCGCAGCAACTCGCCGAAGTGCAGGCGATCGCCGCGAATCCGGCGCCGGCGACGTTCGACAACACCTTCGTGCCCCTGGAGAAGAGCGGGCGTCTTCTCGACCGCACCGCGCAGGCCTTTGGCGGCGTCACGGGCGCGAACACCAATCCGTACCTGCAGGAAGTGAAGAGCGCGCTCGCACCGAAGCTCACCGCGCACCAGGATGCCATTTATCTGAACTCCAAGCTCTTTGCGCGGATCTCCGCCGTCCATGCCAAGCGCGAGACGAGCGGCCTCAATCCCGAGCAGAAGCGCCTGGTCGAGGTCACCTACGATCAGTTCGTGCATGCCGGAGCGAACTTGTCGCCGCCCGACAAGGAGCGGCTCAAGAAGATGAATTCGGAGGAGTCGACCCTCTCCGATGCGTTCGTCAATAAGCTGCTGGCCGCGAACACCGCGGGGGCTTACACGACACCGACGCCCGATGCGCTGGCGGGCTTGAGCGAGGCGCAGCTCGCCGCAGCCTCTCTGGGGGCGCAGGCGCGGCACACACCGGGATACCTCATACCCTTGCAAAATACGACCCAGCAACCGGTGCTCGGCTCGCTCAAGGAGCGCTCCACGCGGAGCAAGATTTTCGAGAACTCCTGGAGCCGCACGGAGCATGGGGACGCGAACGACACGCGCTCCATCGTCTCCCGGCTCGCCCAGCTGCGCGCGCAGCGCGCAGCGCTTCTCGGATTTCCGAATCACGCCGCCTGGCAGCTCAGTGACCAGATGGCGAAGACACCGCAGAACGCGCTCGATTTCATGAGCGCCCTCGTACCGCTCGCGACCGCCCGCGCTGCACGCGAGGGCAAGGATATCCAGGCGGTGATCGACGCCCAGCACGGCGGCTTTACACTCGAGGCCTGGGATTGGGACTTTTACGCCGAGCAGGTTCGCAAGGCGAAGTACGACTTGAACGATGCGGACGTCAAGCCCTATTTCGAGCTCGGCAACGTGCTCGAGAATGGCGTGTTCTACGCGGCGAACCAGCTGTACGGCATCTCCTTCAAGGAGCGCAAGGATATTCCGGTCTATCAGCCGGACGTGCGGGTGTTCGACGTGATCGACGCCGACGGCAAGCCGCTCGCGCTCTTTTATTGCGACTACTTCAAGCGCGACAACAAGAACGGCGGCGCCTGGATGTCGACTTTCGTCGGTCAGTCGAAATTGCTAGGCACGCGTCCGGTGATTTACAACGTCGCCAATTTGCCGAAGCCTGCGCCGGGGCAGCCTGCGCTCATCAGCTTCGATGACGTCGTCACGATGTTCCACGAATTCGGTCACGGACTGCACGGCATGTTCGCCGACACCGAGTACCCGAGCTTGTCCGGAACCGCGACCGCGCGCGACTTCGTCGAATTCCCCTCGCAATTCAACGAGCATTGGGCCATGTATCCGGCGGTCTTCGATCACTACGCCCGTCATTACAAGAGCGGTGCCGTCATGCCGCCGGAGCTGGTCGAGAAGATCAAGCGGGCGAGGAACTTCAATCAGGGCTACAAGATGACCGAGCTCCTCGCAGCCGCGGAGCTCGACATGCAATGGCATATGCTGCCCGCCGCCGCGCCGTTGCAGGATACCGACCAGTTCGAACGGCAGGCGCTCGACAAGGCGCACGTCGCGATGAGCGCGGTTCCGCCGCGCTATCGCTCGAGCTATTTCCAGCATATCTGGGGCGGCGGATACTCGGCCGGCTACTACGCCTATCTCTGGACGCAGATGCTCGCCGACGATGCCTTCCAATGGTTCGATGAGCACGGAGGACTGACGCGAGCCAACGGCGATCGGTTCAGACAGATGATCCTCTCGCGGGGCAACACGGAAGACCTCGCGAGCCTTTACGCGGCATGGCGCGGGCGCGCGCCGAAGGTCGACGCCATGCTGAAGGACCGCGGCCTGCTCGAGCCTTAGTCACATCCCTCGATGGGTCATCCCTCAATGGGTGATGGTGAGGGAGGGGTCCAATTGCCTCAATGCGCCCGCGGTCGTGTCCTTGCCCGTCCGATCGAAATCGGCCTGAGAATAGGATCGACCGTATCCCGTGCAGTGCGTTTGCGGATCCGGAACGCGGCTGCCCGTGGAGGTGAGGCATGGCGGTGATCCGCCCGCAGTCTTCGCGGACGATTCATTCGTGCTCGCGCAGCCGCTGAGAGCGATGATCGCGATGATCCCGGCAAGGCATGTGTGGGTCGTCATAGAAGCCTCCGCGACAGGCAAGGCGATTTAACAGTATCGCCATGCTACGCCCTATTTGGCGCGCGCAAAATGGGTGAGGCCTCCGCGCGGTTGACGCGACGCAAGGGCGGGGCAGGACAACTCCGACAGCAAAAGTTGGCAGCATAAGTTAACTCGCGGGCCCATCTCGTTGCCGGCCGCATCGACGGATCGGCTATGATATTTCTGCTTCGAAAAGCATTAGGTCAGTTCGCTCGTTTTCTTCAGCGCAAGGGGATGTCCGTGAACATGCGCCAGCCATTCACTCGAATTTGGCCGCTGTTTCTGCTGTTGGTCTTCGTCGCCGCCACCTCGCGCGCCGTGCCGGTTTCGCACATCCAGGTACGGGTCGTCTCGGGAAGCGATCTGAGTCCGGGAAGCTACGTGGAGCTGCGGATTTACGAAGCAGGCAAGGCGGTTCGCCGATTGCCGCTGACGCACGGCGAAGCATGGCCCCATGATTCGACGCGTGTCATCCCGTTGACCCTGAACGATGCACTCGATCCGCGCAACGTCTTGCGCTTCAGCTTGTACTATCGCGCAGCGAGTCCGTTGTCACCGCCTTGGGAAGTGGTCGCCGCGGACGTCGAGCTGTCGGGAGCGAACGAGCATCCGCAGCTCCTGCTCGACACCACACTCTCGGGCGAGATCTCCCGCCAAGGCGAGCTCGCGACGCTCGACCGCGATCTGAGCGCGATCAGCTGCATGAGCGATGCAGACTGTGACGATGCCAAAACATGCAACGGCAAGGAGCGGTGCGCACCCCGCATGTCCGGTGCCGATGCGCGTGGTTGCGTGAGCGGCAGCCCGGTGGTGTGTCCCGTGAATCAAGTGTGCACCGAGGGGCGGGGTTGCGTGGGCAAGGGCTCCCTGACCCCGAAACCGGCGAACTAAGGCTCGAGCACGAGCTCATGCACGGCCGCTCCCGGTAGGAGCGGCGTCGGTCGGCCTTGCGCCCAGGCCTCGAACCCCAAGCGATAGAACGGCGAGAGCGGGTGTCCGCTTTGGCCCCCCGGCATGTGGAAATATCCCTCGGCCTCGTGTCCCGGCGATACGCTGAACCGCTCGGACGCGCCGAAATCGGGCCCCTGAATGCGCGGCATGTCATGGCGAGCGCCGGCAAGCTGCACGGTGGGCATGTCCAACAATCCAGGGAACGGCAGCGCGCCGGACAGCGGATGTCTTACCCGCACGGCATTGACCCGGCCCCAGGTACAGGCTGCGAGATTCACGCAGCCTTGCGGAAGCTGCTCGCTCGCCGACAGCGCCTCGAAAAGGAGCGCATCCCAGTCGGCATAGGCGGCCGCGAGCAGATGCAGCGGCCGATCTTCGAGCACACGCCATAGCGGTCCTTCGAACGAGGGCGGGATCTCGAACTCGAAGTCGCGCGCCTTGAGGCGCGCCGGCGCGATGAGCATGTAGAAAACCCGTGCCTCGACCTCGCGGCGAAACAACTCGGTGAGCCGATAGGCCGCATCGTCCGCCCCCGCGTGACCGCTCCAGCGCGCGAGCACGTCGCGCGCCGTATCGACCGAGTGGTCGCCGCGGGAACGCGCCCGCTCGATGACCTCGCCGAGCAGCACGCGCCAGCGCTCGAGAAAGCGGGCGCGATCGTCGAGCTGCACCCGCAGGCTCGCGAGCGGGACCATCGGTTGCGCAGCCGCCTGCAGATCCCCATGGATCTGAGCGGCTCGTGCGCCACGATCCATGCCGTCATCACCGATGAGCCGTGCGTCCTCGCCACCCACGACGCGCGCATTGGCCGACCAGAGCAGGCCCTCGGCGGGATCGAGCACGCGCGGCGCCGCGTCGGCCGCGAGCCAGCCTTCGAAGCCCACGCCGGAGTCGGTCGAGAGTTGAGGGACCACCGGCGATGCATCGGTGTGCTTCGGCAGGCGGCCGGCGATGGTCCAGCCGATATGTCCATCGGCATCGCCCACCACGAAATTCTGTCCGGGAATGCCGAAGGCGCCCGCGGCACGCAGCGCCTCATCGGCGGAGCGCATGCGCTCGAGCCCGAGGAGCTTCATGTTGATGGCGGCCGGATCGTGCGCCACCCAGTCGAGCACGTAGGGACGATGCTCCCAATCCGTCCCCATCACCGGTCCCCACGGCGTGACGGCGACTTTCAGGTGCTCCGCACGCGCGCCTTTGACCTCGATGATCTCATCGACGAATCTCAGCGGTTGAGGGCCGCCCGCCGTCGCGTAGACGCCGGCGTCACCCGCGACCGGCACGAGCCGGATCACTTTGCCGAATTCGCCATAGCTGTTCGTGAACCCCCAGGCAATGTGGCCGTTGCTGCCGGCGACGAGCGCCGGCGTGCCCGGCAGAGTGACGCCGACGGCATCGAAACCATCGGCGGAGGCATCGACGAGCCGCGCGCGGTACCAGATGTTGGGGACTCGGAAGCCCAAATGCATGTCGTTGGCCACGAGCGCCGCACCATGCACGGCGCGAAAGCCCGCCACCGCCCAGTTGTTGCTTCCAGCCGGATCGGGCGCCGTGGCGGGATCCTCGGGCGGCTTGACGATCAGGTGCGGGAGCGAGCGCAGATCGACCTCGGCCGCACTCGGAACGCGAGCCGGCGCGTCGCGGCTGCCATCGATCGCCGCATCCCATTCCGGGGCGCCTGCCTCGAGAAAGCGCCACAGCGGCTCGGGCAACGTGGCGCGCAGCAATCCACGCTGCAACTGCGTATGCCCGGTGGAGTCCTGGAGCTGCAGGAACATCGCATGAACGCACAGCACCGTGTCTTCGGCATTCCACGGCCGAGGTCGCGCTCGAAGCACCCAATACTCGAAGGGCCGGCTTCGCAACGAGGATAGCCCGGCATTCACCCCCGCGGCGTAGGCATCCAGGAGCGCCCGGGTCGGCGCATCCACGCTCGCGAGCGCGTTGCGTGCGACTTCGCGAAAACGATGCCGGCGCAAATCCCGATCGGCCGGAAGAAGCGAGGGTCCGAGCAGCGCCGAGAGCTCGCCCGCGGCCGCGCGGCGCAGCAGGTCCATCTGAAAGAAGCGGTCCTGGGCGTGCGCATAGCCGAGCGCGAAGGCGAGATCGTCCGAGTTCTGCGCGATGAGCGTCGGTACGCCGGATGCATCGCGCTCGAGGCGGACGGGCGCATGGATCGAGGCCACCGACACGTGACCATCGATCATGGGGAGACTCGCGCGCAGCGTGAGCCATGCACCGCCCGCGGCAACGGCCAGGATAACGGCGGCTCCGCCGCCGATTGCCGCTGCAATGCGCGCCGCGCGTCTCATGGCATCACGGCCCGCCGGGGTGATAGCGTCGCTGCGCGTGCGCGGCGACGTCTTGAGCGCTGAACAGCACGTCCCGAAAGCGACCTTGGACGTAAAGCGGCGCCTGATCGGCGAAGTGCGGCGAGCCGGGATCGCCGCTCTCGCCGCCGGCCATCACGGCCTTCGCACGCACAGTGGGTCCGAACTCCACGGCAGCCACGAAGCTGTTGCCCTCCGATCCGTAGATCCGCCGGGTGGTTCGAGGCCGGGTGGAATCGAACGAAGCGAGCGCACCCCACCGGCCCGGTGCGAGTCCGACGGGCAGACTCGGCTGCGTATCGTCGAAGCGCGGTGCGATATCGTCGCTCAGGCGCTGAAAGCGATTGACCTCGCCCCACGCCAGCCGCCAGCGGCCGAAGGCTCGTTGAAGGTCCGCGATGGCTTCGCCCAGTGAATCGAGACGCCGATCGTCGGTCAAATGCTCGCGCATGAAGTCGTATTGGTTCGCGGCCCGGGTTTGGGCACGCACCGCATCGATCAATTTCTCCCCCCAAAAAACGGCCAGTGTCGTGGCCTGCGAATCCGCGCCCGTTCTGCGATCCCACGCGCGCAGCGCCGCGATGGGCTCCTCGAGTGCACGCCGGCGCGGGTCCTCGGCGGCCAGCCGGTCGTAGGCGTCGAGCAAGCCGGGCAGCAGCTCATCGAAGGCGGTGAGATGCGGGTCGTAGCCCGCCGCGATCAACCGCTCCAGCGTCGCGTCGCGAAGCGGCTCGAGGACTTCAACGGCGTGCAGGCCGCGCGGATTTTCTCCCCGCGTCCACATATACGCCGGATAGTCCTCGCGCTTCGGACTTTGCGCTCCGGCCGCCGAGAACGGCCAGTTGTTGGTGTTCTCGATCCATCCATTGGCCGGATTCAAGAGCGTTATGGTCTCATCGAGCGGATGCGCGCCGCGCCACTCGGTAGCCGGGTCGCTGCCGTCGACGGGCCGGGTATAGTCGAAACGAGGGTCGCGCTTCGGAATGAAATTGCCGTGGAAGTACGCAATATTGCCATCGGCATCGGCGTATACGGTGTTGTTGGTGGTGTCGGTGCGCAGCTCCTGCGTCTTGCGGAAGGAGGCGTAATCGGCCGTCTTGGTGCGCAGATACGATTGCTCGAGCGCCCGCACGGGATCGATGAGAATCTTGACGGTGATCCATTGGCCGTCCTCGGTACGCACCACCGGACCGTGATGAGTGCGATAGACCGTGAAGCGGCGGTAGAGGAAGCCGCCCCCGTTCTTGATCTTCAAGCGAATGGAGCTCGCTCGAACGGGCCGCAGGCCGCCGGCATAGCGGTAGAAGCGCGCGCCCTTTGAATTGACGATTGTCTCCGCGTACTCGTCGATGGCGTCACCTCCGTAAGAGGTGTGCATCCAGCCGTTGTGCGCATTGAAGCCCTGATAGATGAAGAATTGTCCCCAGGTGGCGGCGCCATACACGTCGAGCCCCTCATCGCTCGTCATTTGCAGCTCGGCGCGGAAGTAAAAGGACGTGTGCGGGTTGATCCATAGAAGGGCGTGGCCGCTCGCGCTCCGCTGCGGCGCAATTGCGAAGCCGTTCGACCCGCCGAGGGCGGCGCGCTCGGCGTCAGGCCCCGGCGAGAGCGCGGCCAGCCCGTCCGATTCCGGGTAGAGCTGCGCCAGCCGGGCGAGGTCGATGGTCTCGATATCCCCGCCGATGCTTCCCTCGGTGAATGACAGCGCCATCCAGGGCTCGAAATGGGTGATGACCTCGGGTCTGGTGGCGGGATGCGCGGTGAGATAGAAGTTCAGGCCGTCGGCCCATGCCTGCATCAAGGATTGGAGCCACCCGGGACTCGCGCGGTATTCTTTTTTTAGATCCGCCGGATCGATGAACAATCTTTGACGCAGATCGGCGTAGGTCGCCGAGGCGCCCTGCGACTCAGCCAGACGGCCGAGCGAGGTCAGATAGTTGTGCTCGATGCGATGGAAGTCGTCCTCGGCCTGCGCGTACATGGCGCCGAAGACCGCATCGGCGTCCGAGTGTCCGTAAACATGAGCGATTCCCCAGGGATCGCGCACGATGGTGACCGCGGCTGCCTCGCTGCGCCAGCGGGCCTGTTCCACGGTGCTCGCCGCCGCGTGCGCGAACGCGACCGCCGCGAGATACAGAATCAATGATCGCATAGCCGAGTTCAACGACTCCCGGCAGGCGCCGACGCACGGCTTGCCGACGCGGTATGATTGCATGCATCCGCCGAGCTGGCGAATCCGGAGACTGCCAAGATGTCCTCGAACAAGCCCTTCACGCTCTACGGCCGGTCCGGCTCGGGGTCCCTTGCAGTCCAGGTGGCGCTCGAGGAAATCGGCGCGGCGTACGATTGCGTGTGGATCGGGAAGGAGCCCAGCGAGCTCGCCCGCTACAAGGAAGTGAATCCCACCGGCCGGGTGCCCGCGCTCAAATTGCCCGACGGCACCGTGATGTTCGAGTCCGCCGCCATCCTGGTGCATCTCGCACTGCTCAATCCGCCGGCGACACTCGCTCCGCAGCCCGGCACCACGCGCCACGCGATGTTCTTGCAGTGGATGATGTTCCTGTCGGCCAACGTCTACGAAGCGGTGCTTCGGGTCTATTACTCGGACCGCTATTCGACCCGGGGTGCGGCGGACGCCGATGCGATCCGTGATCGGGGCCTGGCCGACTATCGAGGCCACCTGGAACTCATCGCGCGCAGCCTCAAGCCCTATGTGCTCGGCGCCGAATACTCGATTGCCGACGCGTATTTATACATGCTGGCTTCCTGGGATCCCGACCGGCAGGAGCTCGTGAGACGGCTACCGGCGCTCGGCGCGCATTGGGATCTGGTGGCAGCGCGTCCCGCGGTGGTGAAAGTGGAGGCCGATCACGCCGCTCATGCGTGAGGCCTCACTGCCGGGCAAGCGCTGCCTGATCCCAGCCGCCGCCGAGCGCTTTGATCAGTAAGACGCTCGCGCTCATGCGCCGCGCCTGAATGGTGGTGGCCTGCACCCCGGCTTGCAGAGCCGCGGTCTCCGCCGTATAGACCTCGAGGTAGGTCGCGATTCCGGCGCGATAGCGGTCCTGGGCCTGCTTGAGGGCGATGTCCGTCGCGAGGACGGCTGCAGCAACGGTCTCGCTCTCGATTTGAAGCTGCCGCAGAGCGATCAAGTTGTCCTCGACGTCTTGATAAGCCGTGAGCACGGTATTGCGGTAATCGGCGGCTTGTTCCTCGTATACCGCTTTCACGCGGGCAGTCTCCGCGACCAGCCGTCCGCCCTCGAAAATGGGCGCAGACACCTGCGGTCCCAAGGACCAGAAGATGCTGGACGTGGAGAGCAGGTTCGATGTCCTGGTGCTCTCGACCCCGCCCGCGGCATTGAGGGAGATCTTGGGAAAGTAGGCGGCGCGGGCCACGCCGATCTGGGCGTTCGCGGCCGCGACCTGGCGTTCGGCTTGAGCGACATCCGGGCGGCGCTCGAGGAGCGTCGAGGGCAACCCGGGATCGATCGGGGGCGGCGCGACGTCGGTCGGCAGCGGGCTCATCGGCAGACTGAAGAGCGAGGGGTTCTCGCCGACGAGCACGGCGATTGCATGCTCGGCCTGCGCCCGTTGCAGCTTGGTGTCCGCGGCCTGGGTGAGCGCATTCTGGAGTTGCGTCTGCGCTTGGGCGACATCGCCGAGCGCGGCCGCTCCGCCGTTGAAGAGGTCGGTCGTGAGCTTCACCGCCTCCTGGTACGCGACGACCGTGCGGTCGAGGAACTGAATTTGCGCATCGTCCGAGCGCAGGTAGAAGTAATCCTCCGCGAGCTGGGCGCGCAGCGAGAGCTCGACCGAGGCGTAGTCGGCGGCGCTTGCCTGACGCGAGGCCTTTGCCGACGCCACCTCGTTGCGCACACGGCCCCACAAGTCCACTTCGTAAGAGAAATCCGCGCCCAGCAGGAAATCGTTCAGCAACGTCGGATAGCCGGGCAGCTCCTTGGGCGCGTTCGGTGAGAGCTTCTCGCGTGTCGCATACGGATTCGCCGTGAGGGTCGGAAACAGATCCGCGCGTGCGATGCGGTACTGGGCGCGCGCCTGCTGCAGGCGGGCAAAGGCCGCCTTGAGGGACAAGTTCGCCGGAATCTTGTCCTCCAGACCATCGAGCTCAGGGTCCTCGTAAACAGTCCACCAACTGCCGCGCGGCTGCGCATCTTTGGGCTCCGCGACCTTCCAATCGCCCTGCTCCTTGTAATGCTCGGGAGGATTCCCGGTCGCGGGCACCTTGTAAGGCGGCGCAAAGGAGCAGCCGCCGGCGAGGGCGCACCACGCGGCGAGCAGGAGCGCTGCGGGGTTGCGCACGCGGGTGAGGCGTCTCACGGGGCGGCGTGCCCGCTGCTCTGGTCAGCAGCATTTTTGGGCGGCGGCGGTGCGATGCGCACATGCATGCCGTCGCTGATGGAATCCGGCGGGTTCACGACGACCGCATCCTCAGGCTCGAGACCCGTCAGTATCTCCACCGTCTTGCCGAAGTCGCGGCCTTGATCGACCTTCTTGAGCTTGATCGTGTCCTGATTCTGAACCACCGCCACTTGCAATCCGTCGGCGCGAAACAGAACGGTATTGGCGGGAATACGCAGCGTGTCGATGCTCGAGGGGAGCCGGAAGTGGATCTCGGTGTAAGAGCCGGGGAAGAGCTGCGACTCGCGGTTGTCGAGCTGCAGCTCGACTTGCAGCGTTCGAGCGGTCGGATCGAGCGCATTGGAGGTACGGATCGTTTCCGCCTCGTAGCTCTTGCCGGGGCGTTCGGCGAATTGCAGTTGCGCCTTGACGCCGGTCTGGGTGGCTGCGGCGTAGGCCTCCGGCACTTGTGCATAGATGCGAAGCTTGTGGATGTCGGCCACGCGGAACAGCTCCGTCCCCGGTGACTGTCCGGCGTTGATCAAGTAGCCGACATCGGTATTGCGCGCCGTCACCACACCGTCAAAGGGCGCGAGCACCCGTTTGAAGGATTCCAGATCGCTCAGGCGCTTCACGTTCTCTCGTGCCGACTCGACCATGGCCGCCTTCGCCGCCGCATCTCCCGCCCGGTTGTCGGCATCCTGTTTGGAAACGGCCTGCGTCTTGAGCAAGCCCTGCCAGCGGTCGTTGGTGATCTTCGCGAGCGCGAAGTTGGCCTGCGCCGTATCGAGGTCCGCCCGCGCCTGCGCGAGTTGGCGGTCGACCTCCGGGGTCTCGATCTCGGCCATCAGCTGGCCGCGATGCACCCGGGCGCCGATATCCGTGTACCAGATCTTCAGGTACCCGCTGGTCCTTGCATAGATCGGCGATTCCGTGTAGGCCTGAACGATGCCGGGCAGCACGAGCTCGTTGCCCGCGCCGCTCAGCTCGGGTTTTGCAGTCACCACGGTCAGCACCGCGCTCTCCAAAGTCGTCTTGCGCAGCTCCGAGCGGGTCACGATGCGGCTGCCGATTCCCCAGACGGCGAGGATCAGGGCGATGAGGCCGACGATCAGCGCATAGCGCCTCACCTTCGATCTCAGCTCCCGCCGCCGCTGCTCGCTCTCCTGCTCAACCATGTGCATTCTCCGTGCCGGCATCGTCCTCGAGGCCCACGCGCCGCTTGCGGCCGTGAATGATCGTAAACACCGTCGGCACGAAGAACAGCGTGGCGATGGTGGCGAAGATCAATCCGCCGATCACGGCGCGGCCGAGGGGGGCATTCTGCTCACCGCTTTCCCCGAGGCCGAGAGCCATCGGAATCATACCGATGATCATGGCGGTCGCGGTCATGATGACCGGACGCAGCCGGGTAAATCCCGCCTCGAGCGCGGCCTCGCGGGCGTTCTTGCCCTCGTTCATCTGCTCGCGCGCGAAGCTGATGATCAGCACGCTGTTGGCGGTCGCGACGCCCATGCACATGATGGCGCCCGTGAGTGCGGGCACGCTCACCGTGGTGTGCGTCAGGAAGAGCATCCAGACGATCCCCGCGAGCGCTGCGGGCAGCGCCGTGATGATGATCAACGGATCGAGGAGCGACTGGAAATTGACCACGATCAGCATGTACACCAGGATGATCGCGCCCACCAGGCCGAACAGCAGGCCGTGGAAGGACTGCCGCATGGTTTCGACCTGGCCTTTGAGGTGAATGGTGGAACCCTTCGGCAGGTCCTTCCTTGCCGCGTCGATGACCTCGTTGAACTGCTTGGCCACCGAGCCGAGGTCCGCGCCTTGGACGTTGCCGAAGATGTCGAATGCGACTTGAGCGTTGTAGTGGCTCACCACCGCCGGCGCGACACTGCGATGCATGGTGGATACGTTGGCGAGAACCTGCGACGTGCCTGATGCGGCCGGGACCGATCCCACGGTGCGGGCGAGCGGGGTATTGCTCAAGTCGTTGAGCGAGCTCATGCGGTACTGCGGTGTTTGTGCCACCACGTTGTATTGCGTACCGCTCTTCGGATCGATCCAGAACGAGGGTGAGGTCTGGAAGCTGCCCGAGAGCGAGATCAACATGTTCGATGCGACGTTCTGCTGGGTGAGACCGAGGAATATCGCCTTGCTGCGATCCACGTCGACATTGATTTGCGGGTAGTCGTAAGGCTGCTGGATGTGCAGGTCGACCGCGCCCGGGATGCCGACGAATTTCGGCAGCAGCTTCTCGATGAATGCGCGATTCGCACCCGGGTTCGATCCGGTGACCTGTACATCGAGCGGCGAGGGCAGGCCGAAGTTCAAGATCTGGCTGACGATATCGGCCGGCAGAAACTCGAATTGCGTGGAGGGGTAGGAGGCCGCGAGCTTCACGCGCAGGTCGCGCTGATAGTCATACAGGGACGAGTGCTTCTTCGTGAAGTTGATGAAGATATCCGCATCGCCGGGACCGACCGGCGCCGAGGTGCTGTAGGCGAGATTGATGCCGCTGTACGGCAGTCCCAGGTTGTCGACGATGGAGGTGATCTCGCCCGGCTTGATGGTATCGCGCAGCGTCTTCTCCACCTGATCGCAGAGAATGGCGGTCTCCTCGATCCGCGTGCCGGTGGGTGCGCGCAAATGCAGCTTCAGTTGTCCGGCATCGACGTTCGGGAAGAAATCCTGTCCCAAGCCCGGCAGAGGGCCGATCGGGAATGCGAGCAGTGCGGCCGCCGCGATCGCGAGCAGGAAAATCCCGGCGAAGGCCGATCCGCCGTCGATGGCAAGGGTGAGGAGCTCCTTGTAGCCGCTGCGCATGCGCTCGAACCCGTGCTCGAAGCGCTCCTGAAAACGTGCGAGCCCGGATTTGCGGCGTCGCGAGTCCTCTTCTTTCTTTTTCAGCCAGAATTTGGCAAGGGTCGGGATCAAGGTTCGAGACAGGATGTAAGAGGCGATCATGGCGAACACCACGGCCTCCGCCAGGGGGATGAACAAGTACTTGGCGATTCCCGCCAATTGGAACATCGGCACGAAGACGATGCAGATCGACAGCGTGGATACGAGAGCGGGAAGGGCGATTTGATGAGCGCCTTCCAGGATCGCCTGCTCGACCTCGCTTCCCTGCTCGAGATGGTAGTTGATGTTCTCGATGGTGACGGTCGCATCATCGACGAGGATACCGACCGAGAGGGCGAGGCCGCCCAAGGTCATGATATTGATGGTTTCCCCTAACGCAGCGAGACAGGCGACCGACGTCAGCACCGACAAGGGAATCGAGATGGTGATGATCAGCGTGCTGCGCCAGCTGCCGAGGAACAGCAGAATCAGCAGCCCGGTGAGGGAAGCGGCGATGACGCCCTCCCGGATCACGCCGCTGATCGCGGCGCGCACGAAAATCGACTGATCGCTCAAGGCGACGAGCTTCAGATCCTTCGGCAGCGCGGCGCGCGCGAAGGGCAGCTTCTGGTCGATGCCGCTGATGATGTCGAGCGTCGACGCATTGCCGGTCTTCAAGACGTTCATCACGATCGCGCGCTTGCCGTCGACCCGCGCGATGTTGGTCTGCGGCGGATACCCGTCGCGCACATGCGCGACGTCGCGCACGTACAGCACGCCGCCGTCGATGCTCTTGATCGGCAGGTCGTTGAGCTCCTCGATTTTCGTGGGGCTAGCGTTCAGCTTGACGAAATATTCGCGCGTGTCGATCTTCTCGGTGCCGGCCGGAAGAATCAGATTCTGCTGGCCGATGGCGTTGACGACATCGGAGGCGGCGAGGCCGCGCGCGCGCAATTGCCGCGGGTCCAGGTCCACCTGCACCTCGCGCTGCTTGCCGCCGTACGGATAGGGGATGGAGGCGCCCGCGACCGTCGCGAGCTGCGTGCGCAGAATGTTGTTGCCGAGATCGAAGATCTCCTGCTCGGGAATGGTCTCGCTCGAGAGGGCGAGCTGAAGGATGGGCACGCTCGAGGCGTTGTACGACAGGACGAAGGGCGGCGTGGTTCCGGGCGGCGCGGACTGCAACTGCGTCTGCGAGACGGCGATGATCTGCGCCATCGACAGGTCCTGGTTCGCGTTCGGCTGGAAGAAGTACTTGACGACGGCTTCGCTGTTCACCGATTGGGATTCGGTGTGCTCGACGTCGTTCACCACGGTCTGCGCGGTGCGTTCCGAGAACAGGACGATGCGGTCGGCGATCTCCTCCGGCAGCAGGCCCGTGTAGCGCCAGATCACGGCGGCGATCGGAATCTTTATATTCGGGAAGATGTCCGTGGGCATCTTAAGAATCGAGTAGACGCCCAAGAAGACGATCAGCACGGCCAACATGATGAACGTGTAAGGCCGCTGCAGGGCAACTCTGACGATCCACATGCTCGTCTCCGGGCGAGGGTACGTTTAAATGCGCAGTCTTAGCCCTGCACCGTTGCAAACCTTCAGGTACCCGCGGGCGAGCGTGGTCTTTGTCCTACCCGAGTTGGCGGCCAACCGCGCATAAACTTGCCGGCCGCAACGCCGAATAATGTTATCGCACATTGCGCAGTTGCAGAAGATATCGGCTGCGGCAAATCAAAACACAACATCAATGAATGAAGGAGATTCGGATGAGGAAGCTTTTCGTAGTGCTTGCGATGGCATCGCCGCTCGTGGGGGCCCCGCTGGCGTTCGGCGCCAGCGACCCCGACGCGGCTTTCTATAAAAAGGCCGCCGAATCGGGCATTTTCGAGGTGGACGCGGGAAACCAGGCTCAGCAGAAGGCGAGCAATCAGCAGGTCAAGGACTTCGGCGCGATGATGGTGAAGGACCACACCGCGGCGAACGACCAATTGAAGAGCCTTGCCGCTTCGAAGAATATCTCGCTCCCCACGACGGCGAGCGTTTCTCAAATGGCGCAGAAGGGCAAGCTCGACGTGCTGGCCGGCGACACCTATGACGAGTCCTACATCAAGGGACAGATCTCGGCGCATCACGAAGCCATTGCGCTGTTCAAGAAGGAAGCGGCGAGCGGCCAGGACGCGGATGCGAAGGCCTTTGCGCAATCGACGTTGCCCACGCTTCAGAAGCACTTGAAGGCGGCGAAGGACATCGCCATGCAGAACGGCTGGACCAAAACGAAGGCGGCCACCACGGGCTGAGCGGCTCGGCCTCGACCCCGGGGAGGAGGGATCAGCGCCGGCGCGAGGGGGTGCGCTTGAGTGCCTGCGCCATGCAGTGGATGCCGCCGCCCGTCTTGGAGATCTCGCTCATATCGACTTCCGCGACCTCGAAGCCATGGGCGCGCAAGTTCTGAATCAGCGAGCGGCTCGACTTGGGCACGATCGCCCGGTCACGGCCGAGGGACATGAAGTTGCATCCGAGATTGATCGTGTCCTCGAAAGGGACGTCGATGATGTCGTGGCCTTTCGACTTGAGCCAGGTGACGATGCCCGGTTCGGTGCATGCAAGACAGACGGCCGTGAGCTTCGGGGCGACGGGGACCACCATCAGGTCGATGTGCACGTAGTATTCGTCGAAGAATGCCAGCCGGGTTTCCCATCCCTCTTTCTTGAACCAGCCCTCGACCTGGCGCGCGCCTTCCTCCTGAGTGCGGCCTGAGCCGCAACCGATGAGGACACAGCCGTCTTCGATCACATTGAAATCGCCGCCTTCGAACGTGCCCGCCGTCACCATGTCGTAGATCGGTATGCCCAGCCGTTCGTACGTGCGGATGGCGGCGTAGTTCTCGCCGCGCCGCCACCAGTTCGCCATCGCCGTGATGATCGCACCGTAGGGCGTCATCACGCTCGAATCCCTCGCATACACCTGCATGGGTAGTTCCGGCTCGGGGGCGTGCCAATGCACGCGCACGCCGAAGTGCTCGTAGGCGCTCGTGAGCTCGCGATGCTGGGCTCGCGCGACCCCGATGTTTGCGGGCCGCTCGCGCAGCGTCTTGCGGGATAGCGAGCTGGTCGCCAGGTGCTGCAGGTGGTCCGCCGGCCCGAGCAGGACATCGGTCAGCGTGTCGGTCTCGTTGTCGAAGCCCCACTCCGTCAGCGGCCTGGTGCCTCCCGCGGCCTGCCGCCGCTGCAGCGTAAAAGGATCCGGGGGGGCGGCAGCAGCTTTGGCGGTGATCATGGGGGTCTCCAGGGGTCTCTTCGGGGGCCGATGGCTAACGCGCGGCGGGCTTCGCGGCGGGCTGCTTTTTCGCGGTGGGCAGGACCGTGAAGGTCTCGAACCTCAAATCGATGGTCGAGCCGGATTCCTGATACGGGATGCAGGTGGTGTTGCTGATCACGTTGCGCGTGGTGAACATCGGCAGCAGCAAACTGTGGAACTGCTCGACGAGCTCGCAATCGCCCCGTCCCAGGTCCCGCGGCGATTGATAGCCGAAGGTGACCGGCTGCCAGACGCCATGCACGGCACCGGCCGCACCGCCGTCGGCCGGCGCGAGCGTATAGAAATCGAGGTCCGCGCGCGCAAACTTGTCGGGCCGTCCAAACCCCGCGGCGCAGGCGCCGGGCTGAGATTTGACGTCGGAACGCGCGCCGGCGGCAATCAGGAGCTTGCGTAGCTTGTCCGCCAGGCCGTCGCAGGAGTATGTCGTGGTGAAGCCCATGAACTGGAACGTGTATTTGTGATTTTGCCAGACTCCGGGGCCGCCGGTGGGCGCCGCGACGTCATCGGCCATCGCCGTCGACATCAACAATACCGCCAAGGCGGCGGCAAGGCCGGCGCGGCTCCAGTGAGTGCGGGCAGGGGCGGGCGGGAAGCGCGATAGCGTCATGGGAGTCTCCGGCGAATTCGCGAGACGAGAATAACGTATCGCCGGCGTAAAAGTTGACCCGCCGCACCGGCCCTTGCGACTCGCGCGATCTTGTTACCATACTGGATGGGCATACATTGAACCCTCGGGTACGCCGATGAAAAGCACCGACGCCAAAGACGTCAAGGCAGATCGCCGGCAAGCGGCGCTCGACTATCACGAGTTTCCGACGCCGGGCAAGATCTCGATTGCGCCGACGAAGCAGCTCGTCACGCAAAGCGATCTGGCGCTCGCCTACTCTCCGGGCGTCGCGGCGGCCTGCCAGGCCATCGTCGAGGATCCGTTGAATGCGTTTCGCTATACGGCTCGAGGCAACCTGGTCGGGGTCGTCAGCAACGGCACGGCGGTGCTGGGCTTGGGCGCGATCGGCCCGCTGGCCGCGAAGCCGGTGATGGAAGGCAAGGCGGTGCTGTTCAAGAAATTCGCCGGCATCGACGTATTCGATATCGAGGTCGATCAGGCCGACCCGTACAAGCTGGTCGAGGTGATCGCGGCCCTCGAGCCCACCTTCGGCGCGATCAATCTGGAGGACATCAAGGCGCCGGAATGCTTCATCGTCGAGCGCGAGCTGCGCAGACGCATGAAGATACCCGTGTTCCACGACGACCAGCACGGCACGGCCATTACGGTCGGCGCCGCGGTGCTCAATGGACTCACCGTCTGCGGAAAGAGAATCGAGCACGTGAAGCTGGTGGTGAGCGGCGCGGGCGCGGCGGCGCTGGCGTGTGTCGACTTGCTGCTCGATCTGGGCTTGCGGCGCGAGCACATCTGGCTCACGGATCTTGCGGGCGTGGTCTATGAGGGACGGCGCGAGCTCATGGACCCGGAAAAGGCCCGCTTCGCGCAAATCACCGAGGCCCGGACGCTCGATGAGGTGATCGGCGACGCCGACGTGTTCTTGGGGCTGTCCGCGGGCGGTGTGCTCACCCCGAAAATGGTCGAGAAAATGGCGCCGAAGCCCCTGATACTCGCGCTCGCCAATCCCACGCCGGAAATCCTGCCCGAGCAGGCCATGCAGGCGCGTCCCGACGCCGTCATCGCCACCGGCCGCAGCGACTATCCGAACCAAGTGAACAACGTGCTCTGCTTTCCGTTCATTTTTCGCGGCGCGCTCGATGTGGGCGCCACGACGATCACGCGCGCGATGGAGATCGCGGCGGTGCACGCGCTCGCCGAGCTCGCCCGCCAGGAGCAAAGCGATATTGTGGCGGCCGCTTACGGCGGCATCGAGGATTTGAGCTTCGGTCCCGGATATCTCATCCCCAAGCCCTTCGACCCTCGGCTGATCGTCAAGATCGCGCCGGCGGTCGCCAAGGCGGCCATGAGCTCCGGAGTCGCGAGCCGGCCCATCGCGGATCTCGACGCCTACGCCCGGCGGCTCGAGCAATTCGTCTATCACAGCGGCACGCTGATGGCGCCGATATTCGCCGCCGCCCGCAAGATCCCGCCGGAGCGCAGCCGCATCGTCTACGCCGAGGGCGAGGACGAGCGGGTGCTGCGCGCGGTGCAGATCGTGGTGGACGAGCGGCTCGCGAGGCCCATCCTGGTGGGGCGCCCCGCCGTCATCGAGCGTGCCATCCATCGCCACGGCCTGCGGATCCGCATCGGCGAGCACTTCACCCTCGTCAACCCAGAGCACGACGAGCGCTACCGCGAATACTGGCAGGAGTATCACCGGCTCACGCGGCGAAACGGCGTGACGGCTCAGTACGCGAAGCTCGAGATGCGCCGGCGCACCACCCTCATCGCGGCCATGTTGCTCCGCAAGGGCGAGGCGGACGGCTTGATCTGCGGCACGATCTCGACCACGGCGCGGCATTTGAAGTACATCGACCGGGTCATCGGAAGGCGTCCCGGAGTCGGCGTCTACGGGGCCATGTCCGGGCTGATCCTGCCCGGACGCCAGATGTTCATCGTCGACACGCACGTGAACCTCGATCCGACCGCGGCGGAGCTCTCCGAAATTGTCGAGCTCGCCGCCGAGCAGCTGCGCGCGTTCGGCCTCATCCCCAAGGCGGCGCTGCTGTCGCATTCGAATTTCGGATCGAGCGATGCGCCATCCGCGCTGAAAATGCGGGCGGTGCTCGCGCTGCTGAGCGCGCGGATGCCGGAGCTGGAAGTGGACGGGGAGATGCACGGCGATTGCGCCCTGGATGAGGCCATCCGCAAGTCGGTGCTGCCCGACTCCACGCTCGAAGGCAGCGCGAACCTGGTCGTTTGCCCCGATCTGGACAGCGCGAGCATCGCCTACAACCTGCTCAAATCGGCGGCCGGTAACAATGTGGCGATCGGGCCGATTCTGCTGGGTTGTGCCGCGCCAGCTTACATCCTGACGTCCGCGGCGACCGTGCGGCGGATCGTCAACATGTCGGCGCTCTGCGTCGTCGAGGCGAGCCGGGCCGCTGCGCGGGCGCTCGCGCCGGCGGAGATTCGCTAGCCGGCGAGCACATCGGCGGCGAGCGCGAGGCCGCCCAAGGGGCCGGCGCGCGTGCCGAGTCCCGGGCTCATCACGAAGCGCTCGATGCCGGCGCCCAGCTCGTCGCGCTGCACGTAGCCGTTGAGGCTGAGCGCGAGCTCCCGGCGCAAGGGCGCGAAGAGCTCCGGGCGCGATTCCATGACGCCGCCGCCCATGAGGATCCGACTCGGCGCGGTGGCGAGCACCAGCGTATGGAGCAGTTGGGCGAGTGCATGAACGACACCGTCCCAGACCTCGTCTTCCGGCGGGATGAGCTCGGCGGGTCGCCCGGCCCGTGCGGCGATCGCCGGGCCCGAGGCAAGCCCTTCGAGGCAGTCGCCGTGAAAACGGCAAGCGCCCGCCCACCGATCCCCCGGTCTTCGGACCAGGCGAATATGCCCGAGCTCCGGATGAAGGAAGCCGTGGACGAGGCGCCCGTTGGCGACGAGGCCGACCCCGATGCCGGTGCCCACGGTGATGTAGGCGAAGTCCTCGAGCCCGCGCGCCGCGCCCCAGCGGCCTTCGGCGAGGGCGGCACCGTTCACGTCGGTGTCGAAACCGATGGGCACGCCCAGATGCACGAAGCGGGCGACGATCGGCGTCTGACGCCACCCCGGCTTGGGCGTCGAGGTGATCGAGCCGAAGGTGGAGGATGTGCGCTGTCGGTCGATGGGGCCGAACGATGCGATGCCGAGCGCACGAAGGGGTCCATGCGCCGCGATGCCCCGGCTCAGCTCGGCCTGGAGCTCACCCAAGGTCGCTTCCGGATCGGTGCCCGTCGGCAAGGTGCGGTGCATGCGAACATCGTCAGGACCCGTGCCGATGAGGCACGAGCACTTGGTGCCGCCGAGCTCGAGCCCGCCGAGCAATGGGTCGCCCATGCAAAGGAGTCTAGCCCAAGGCGCTCTGCGTTACGCGCACGATCACCATCACCACGGCGATGATGAGGTAGGCCCGCAATATCAGCATCGACAAGCGGCGCGAGGGCGTGAGTCGCATGGGTCCCAGCGCTTCCAACGAGGGCGCCCGCCCCGAGCGCGCCGCCGCCGCCGAGAATGGCCGCCACCGCCGTGCCGTCCATGTGGGGGAAGAGGACCGCGGCGGTCAGGATCAGCGACAGCAGCACCAGCACCCCGACCACGAGCGTCGTCAAGACATTCAGCTTCAACCCGTTCGCCCAGGGTCCCAACAGCTCCCGGTCGTTACAGAGCAGCAGCAGAAACACCGATGCGCTCGGCAGCAGCACGCCCGCCAGGGTTTGGCATTGGTGAGCAGGCCGAGGGGCACATTCGGGATGAGCACCAGCGCCGCCGCTGCCGCGATGAGTGTGCAGTAGTGCTAAAAATCGGGGCGAAAAATAAACCTTACGGCGCTGATGTAAAGAAAAATCTGCTGTCCCACCGACGGCTGCTTCGGCTATCGTAGCGCCGTGACTCCTTTCATCGATCTGCGCAGCGACACCGTGACGCGCCCGACCGCGCCGATGCGTGCGGCCATGGCCGCGGCGGATGTGGGCGACGATGTATACGGCGACGATCCGACGGTCAACAAGCTGCAGTCCACGTTGGCCGAGCGCTTCGGCTACGAACGCGGGCTTTTTTTCCCGACCGGTACGCAAAGCAATCTTGCCGCGCTGATGTCTCATTGCGGGCGCGGCGATGAGTATCTCGTCGGCCAGGATGCCCACACCTATCGATACGAGCAGGGCGGTGCCGCGGTGCTCGGCAGCATTCAACCGCAGCCGCTCGAGAACGAGCCCGACGGCAGCATCTCCCTCGAGCGGATTGCACGCGCCATCAAGCCCCGAGATGTGCATTTCGCGCCGACCCGGCTGCTCGCCTTGGAGAACACCATGGGCGGTCGGGTGCTGTCGCAGGCGTATGTGCGGGCCGCCACCGATTTCGCCCACTCGCGCGGATTGCGCACACACTTGGATGGAGCGCGCATTTTCAATGCCATCGTCAAGCTCGGAATCGACGCGCCCTGCGCCGTCGCGGGCTTCGATTCGGTCTCCATCTGCCTCTCCAAGGGGCTGGGAACGCCTGCCGGATCGGTGCTCCTCGGATCGGCCGAGTTCATCGGCGCCGCACACCGCTGGCGCAAGGCGCTCGGCGGCGGCATGCGCCAGGCGGGCGTGCTCGCGGCTGCGGGGCTGTACGCGCTCGAGCATCACGTGCAGCGCCTGGCGGAGGATCACGACAATGCGCAATACCTGGCGGCGGGGCTTCGCGGCTTGGGTCTTGCGGTCGAGCCGCCTCAGACCAACCTGGTCTTCCTCGAGATCCCGCCCGAGCAGGTGAGTTCGCTCAGCGCTCACGTGGCCGGCCGCGGCGTGCTCGCCTCGATCGCACCGCTCACGCGGCTCGCGACGCACCTCGATGCGCCGCGCAGCAAGATCGAGGCCGCGCTGCAGGTATTTCGAGACTATCCCGGCTGGTCCTGAGGCGGGCGCCCCACTCAGCGGAAGCGGCGGCGCGCGCGTGCGAGATCGGGCGGCGTGTCCACATCGAAATCCGCCGAGGCGAGCGTCACGAGCACGACATCTTCCGGAGGCAAATCGCGCACGAGTTGCTTGAGGCCGATGTCGCCGCCGATGCCGCCGGCACTCGCATACAAATGCCGGGGAAGAATGAGCGGCGTGGCGGCGGCGGCGGCGTTGCGCCCGCCGCCCGTCCGGCGTGCGACGACGCGCCGCCTTGCACTTCTCCAGCGGCTGATCAGCCGCTCGATGTCGCGGCGCATAAGATAGGGCAGGTCGACGGGCACGAGCAGCACGGCGGCGGCGTAGCGACCCTGGCGCAATCCGCGGCGCACGGAGCTCGACAGCCCCTCGCCGCGGTGCCGATTTTCCGCGAACACCAGCCGATGAGCGCGCAGCTCGGCGCGCAGGCGGACGGCGCGGGGCGCGGTCACCACCACGATCGCCGCGCCGGATAAGCGGTGCGAGCACCCGCACGGTGCGGTCGACCAGACTCACCCCGCGTACGCGAGCCAATGTCTTCGGGGTACCGAGTCGAGCGGAGAACCCGGCCGCAAGCACGACGATGAGCAACGCGGGCTGCGCCGCGGAATTCGTTATCATGTGCCAATGACCCTAGCCGGCAGCCTGCAACGCAAGCCCTTCTGGGCGCCCATCGGCGTCGCCGTGGTCTCCGCAGCGGGAGCCGCACTGTTGATGGTGCTGCTCTCGTGGCTTCTCGTCACGGCCCGATCAACGACGGTCATCGTGGTACGGCACGCGGAAACGAGTCAGAACGGCACGGCGGATCCGCCGCTCAGCCCGCAGGGAGAGGCGCGTGCGCAATTGCTCGCGCGCATGTTCGGAGACCCGCAGCTCAAGGATCGCATTGACGCCGTTTACGTCTCGCCGACGCTGCGCGCCCGGGCGACCGCGCAGCCCTTGATTGATCGGCTGGGATTGACTCCCATCATCGCCGCACCGGACGATCCGCGGGGACTGGCTTCGCGCGTGCTTCGCGAGCACCGCGGTGGGCGGATTCTCGTGGTCGGACACAGCGATACCCTGCGCCAGCTGGTCGGGGCCTTGAGCGGCGTCACCGACATTCCGCCGATCCGCCCAACGGAGTACGGCACCATGTACATCGTCACCGTTCCGCGCATCGGCCGCGCCAACCTGCTGAGCGTCGAGTACTGAACGCGGCCGGTCCGCTCAGCTGCTGCCGGCGCGCAGCATGATCGCCTTCTGCACGAAATCCATATGGCGGCCGATGCGCAGGTCTGCGAGCACGGCATCGCGCACCCGGCGGCTGCCGTCGATGAGATAGCTCGCCCGCCGGACACCGAGGCCCAGCGGCCCGTTCAAGCCGTACATCTTGATGACGGTCTTGTTCTCGTCGGACAGCAAATCGTATGGAATCCCGTGCTTCTCGCGGAATTTGGCATGCGATTCAGGCGATTGAGGGCTGATGCCGACCACCCGCAGACCGGCCTTCTGGATTTCGGCGTGCAGATCCCTGAGGCCGCAAGCCTGCCGGGTGCAGCCGGGGGTGAAATCGGCTGGGTAGAAGTAAAGGACGATGGCGCCCGAGCTCAGCAGCTGGGTGAGCGATCGGTCGGTCCCCGATTGGTCTGGAAGCGTGAACTCCGGTGCACGCTCGCCCACTATTAGCATTGGTTATGGCCTCTTTCGCTATATCCTAGCTAAGTTCTTGGCGGAGTGGCGATACTTTGGCTTGCGGCCCCTTTGCTGCTAGTATTCCTGGCCCTTTTCGGGGGGAGTAGCTCAGTTGGGAGAGCGTCGCGTTCGCAATGCGAAGGTCGAGGGTTCGATCCCCTTCTCCTCCACCAATTTTCAAAGGCCGGATGTCAGCCGACACTCCGGCCTTGCTTTGCCTCGGTAGCTCAGTGGATAGAGCGAGTGCCTCCTAAGCGCTAGGTCGCAGGTTCGATTCCTGCCCGGGGCACTTCTCCCGTCGCAATCGAGCCACAGCCGTCCCTTTGTAGGACCTTCTGCCACACGCGTTGCCGGCGGCGGCGGACTTTCAGCATGCCGCAGTGCCGCTAATCTTCGGGCATCACAATAAAGCCCGAGGTGCCGCATGTTAAGCCTAAAAACGACCACCGCGCGCAGTGTCGCCAAGAGCAGCTTTATATTGGCCTTGATTGCCCTGGCGGCGGGCTGCGTCGTCGAGACCCGCGAGGGGTACTGGGACCGGGACCACAACCGCTGGTACCACGACCATGCCTGGCATGAGTGCGGGGAGGGCGACAGCCATTGCCACTGATCGAGCTTGATTGAGACGACCATTGATTGGGACAAACGAGGGTTCGAAGATGCGTGTAAAGGCATTGGTGGGGATGATGACCATGGCTGCGGTGCTGCCGTTGGCCGCGCGGGCCGAGAGCCAGCTGAAGCCCGACCTGTGGGTCGGCGCCAACGATCGGCTGGCCTATTTTGCGAGATCGGAGGGCGAGCTTGCGGCGCCGGAGGCTGCGAGCGCCGCCTTACAGTCGGTGCTGCAGGCCCCACGGATGATCGCGGCGGTCGATACGCAGATCCGCCGCGTGGGCGAGGCGGATCGTGCCTCGTTGGCCGGCCGCGGCGCCACGCTGTTCGCGCCGAGGTTCGTTTCGGCCACGCTGCCGGGTCCGATGCGGGTGGAAGCGCCCCTCCTGGCCACGGCATCCGCCGCGACGGTCACGAGTGTGCCGGAGATGAGCACGGGCTTTGCGGCCAGCGCGCTCACGCTGCTGCTCGGAGGCATCGCGGTGCTGCGCGGCCAGCGCAACCGCACGCGCACTTGATTCGCACACAGGCTTGATTCGACCGGCGCTCGGGGCTCCCCGGGCGCCGGGGCCGGCTTTGCGCGTCAAAGCGGTTGAAACGCGTGTTATCTTCCTGTCCGCCGACGATGACTGGGCATCGACAATAGACAACATCCGGGAGAATCGCACGTGCGTCCACTCGTCATGCTGTGTGCAGCCGCGCTTTCGTGTCTGGGCGGGTGCGGAGGCCTCGAGCTCAGTCCTGTGGTGAATGAGCCGCGGACGGTCCACCTCGAGCAGGATCCCTCCAAGCGGCTGATCGTGATCAACGAGATGCTCTGGCACGACAAGTCGCAGCAGAGCTGTGGCTGCCGGCCGGAACGTACTCGCTCGAGGCCGAGGACGCCGATTACTGGTACTTGCGCGCTCCCACGCCGCTGACGATGAGGGAGATCAAGAAAGGCGCTCCCACCCAGAGCCGCAACCTTCGCGGCGGGCATGGCCATCGGGAAGTACACGACCCGTTCGGTGCCGGCCGCGGCCTACATCGACGGGCAGGAGTCCCGCGCATCTTGATCTGGAAGCTCGGCAAGGATTTTTTGAGCCGCGAAGGAAAGGACTGGAGAAAATCCTTTTGATCGATCCATGACCACGCAAAAGCCCACCGCTCGACTTGTCCCACATACCTCCGACGTTACGAAGTCCTCGAGCCTTGGTGTTCTGGATGTCCGTGCTGCTCACCGGTATCGGCGCCGGTGTTGCCGCCGCAATTCTCACGAACCTGCTTATTCCTGGTGCAGCATTCTGTCTGGCCGGGCCCGCACTTGCTCGACGCCGCCGCGCAGACCGGCGCGACCCGTCACCTCGTCGTTCTGTTGGCGGCCGGCGCGGTGACGGGCGTCGGGCAGCTGCTGGTACGGCAGCTCGCGAGCGGCAACAGCATCGACATCACGGAGGCCATCGTGAATTTCGCCGGACGGCTGCCTGCGCTGCGCACGCTGGCAACGGCGACGCTCTCCGTGGTGGTGGTCGGCATGGGCGCCTCCCTGGGGCGCGAGGGCGCGCCGAAGCAGGCCGGAGCGGTCATCGCCAACGCGCTGGCCGACCGCAATGCGCTGCACGGACGAGCAGCGCCGCCTGCTGGTCGCTTGCGGGGCGGGCGCCGGCATGGCCGCGGCGTACGGCGTGCCGCTCGGCGGCGCGTTGTTCGCGGTCGAGGTACTGCGCGGCGTGCTCGCGCTGCGGCTGATTTTGCCGGCGCTGCTCGCATCGGCATGCGCCGACCGGCATCGCCTGGCTGCTGGCGATGCCGAACGAGCCGACCTACCCGATTCCCTCCTACGCGTTGTCCGCATCCGTGATTTGCTGGTCGGTGCGTGGCCGGTCCGATCGTGGGCGTCTTCTCGGTGGGATTCGTGCGCGTCATCGAATGGGCGGATCGCCACAGGCCGAAGGGCGTGGCCCGCTTTCTCGCCCCGCTCGGCGCGCTGGGGCTTCTCGGAGCGCTGTCGATCGCGTTCCCGCAGCTGCTCGGCAACGGCAAGGACATCGCCGCGTTGGCCTTTACAGGGCAAGTGGCCGCGCCGCTGCTGCTCGCGCTGCTCGTGCTGCGCCCCCTCGGAACGGTGCTGTGCCTCGGAAGCGGGGTGCCGGGAGGACTCTTCACGCCGTCCCTCGCGACCGGCGCGCTGCTCGGCGCCGTGCTCGGCACCGCGTGGACCTGGCTGTGGCCGGGCACGCCGATCGGACTGTTCGCCATCATCGGCTCCGCCGCGGTGCTGGCCGCGACCACGCACGGGCCGCTCTCCTCGATCGTTCTCGTCATGGAGCTCACGGGCCGGGACCGCTCCTTTATCCTGCCGATGCTGCTTGCGGTGGTCACGGCGACGGTCGTTGCGCGTACCCTCGACTGCCCGCTCCATTTACGATGCCCGATTTACCGATCGCGAAGTCGATGCCGTGCTCAGGGCTCGCCGCCCCGCCTCGGAGTAGAGTGGAGCGATGCGCGTGCTCGTCGTCGAAGATGACAAGATGATCGCCAACGGTCTGCATACCGCGCTCAAGCAGGACGGCTATGCCGTCGACGGGGTGGGCGACGGCCGCAGCGCCGCCGAGGCCTTGCGCTCATCGCGCTTCGATCTGGTCCTGCTCGATCTCGGATTGCCGGAGCGCGATGGGCTCGACGGTGTTGCGCGAGCTGCGCCGGCGCGGCGACGCCACGCCGGTCATCATCGTGACCGCCCGCGACGATGTCGCAGAATCGCATCGCGGGGCTCGACGCCGGCGCGGATGACTACATCATCAAGCCGTTCGATCTCGATGAGGTCGCCGCGCGCATGCGCTCGGTGCTGCGCCGGGCAGCCGGGCGCGGCGATCCGTGCATCCGGCATCGCGGCATCACGCTCGATCCGGTCTCGCATGCGGTCGAACGCGATGGCGAGCCCGTGGTCTTATCGGCGCATGAATTCTCGGTCCTCGAGGCCCTGCTGCAGCGTCCCGGCTCGGTGCTGTCGCGCGCGCAGCTCGAGGACCGGCTGTACGGATGGTCCGAAGGTATCGAAAGCAACGCCATCGAGGTGTACGTGCACGGTCTGCGGCGCAAGCTCGGAAACGATGCGATCCGCACGTTGCGGGGCGTCGGCTACTTCGTCCCGAAAGACTGATGATCTCGATCCGCACCCGACTCCTGATGGCGCTGCTCGCCGTGGTGACGGCAACCTCGCTGCTCGCCGGCATGCTCACTTACCGCCGCGTGCTCGCCGAGACCTCGACGCTGTTCGACTATCAGCTGCGCCAAATGGCGCTATCGCTTCGCACCCAGATACCGATGGCGCCGCGGCTCGAGCTGCCGCCGGATCAGGCGGATGTCCGACTTCGTGATCCAGATATGGGATCTGTACGGCACGCGGGTCTATCTCTCGCGTCCGGGGCTGCCGCTCATCAACGCCACCGCGCTGGGCTACGCGGACGTGCTGGTGGCCGGGCATCCCTGGCGCACCTACGGTCTGCAGACCCTCGATGGCGTGATCCAGATCGCGCAGCCGCTGCGGGTTCGCGAGGCGTTCGCGCGCGGCGCGGCGCTGCGCGTGGTGATTCCGCTCCTGCTGCTGCTGCCGCTCCTCGGAGCGGCGATCGTGTGGGTGGTCGGCAACGGGCTGCGGCCGCTCCGTCGAATCGCGCGCGAGGTGCAGCGGCGCGATGCGCACAGCCTGACGCCCATCGCGACGAGCCGCTTGCCGCAAGAGGTCGCGCCGCTGGTGGCGGCGCTCAATCGGCTGCTCGAGCGGCTGCACGCTGCGTTCCAGACGCAGCGCGCCTTCGTCGCCGATGCGGCCCACGAGCTGCGCTCGCCGCTGACCGCGGTGCGTCTGCAGCTGCAGCTGCTCGATCGGGCGCCCGACGAGGCCGCGCGCGCGAGGCGCGCGTGAACCTCGGCGCCGCCGTGGAGCGCGCGATTCACCTCGTCGAGCAGTTGCTCACCCTTGCGCGGAGCGAGCCGCGCGAGGCGGCGCGCGCGCTGTCGCGCGTCCCGCTCGACCAGGCGGTCGCGGACGGCATCGCGGATGCGCATGCGCTCGCGCTGGCGCGGCAGATCGACTTGAGCCTCGAGGCCGAGCCGGCCGTGGTGCAGGGCGACCGGGACGCGCTGCGCATCCTGGTGAGAAATCTCGTCGACAATGCGGTGCGTTACACGCCCGCGGGCGGGCGCGTGCGGGTGAGCGTGCGCAATCACAGCCGCCGGCCCGCTGCTGGAGGTCCTGGACAGCGGGCCCGGGATTCCGCCGGCCGACCGCGAGCGCGCCTTCGACCGGTTCTATCGGCGCGCGAACGCGCCGGAGGGCGGCAGCGGCCTCGGTCTCGCCATCGTCAAGGCGATCGCCGACCGCCACGGTGCGCAGATCCGGCTCGATGATGCGCCCGGGCGGCGGACTGCGGGTCAGCGTCGCTTTCCCGGCCGCCGTTTAAGGTTGGCTTAAGGCGGCCGAGGGAGGATGTCGCCAGGTGCCCGGCGTCGGGCCTTTATTTCGCTCAGGAGGATTTTCCGATGAGATCTCCCAAGCTAATTGCCGGGGCAGCCGCGGGCGTATTCGCCTTGGGGGCGGCCGCCGGCTGGTTGGCGCCCGCCACGTTCAAGAGTGCACAGGCCGCCGACACCGCGAGCGCCACGGCGCCGAGCGCGCGCCGTGTTGCCGGCGTCCGGACCCATTCCGCTCGGCACCGCGCCCAACTATCGCGCCATCGTCGCGCAAAACCGCGGCTCCGTCGTCGGCATCACCGTCGCCGGCGAGCTCAAGGCCGCGGCGGACGAGCAGCGAGCAACCGTTCGGCAGATATCAATCCGTTCGGCAACGACGACAACAATCCGTTCTCGCAGTTCTTCCGGCAGCTGCCGCACCAGCACGCCAACCCGATGCCCATGCATGCGCAGGGCTCGGGATTCATCGTGAGCTCCGACGGCCTCATCCTGACCAACGCGCACGTCGTGGACGGTGCGAAAGAGGTCACCGTCAAGCTGATGGATCATCGCGAGTACAAGGCGAAGGTGCTGGGATTCGACAAGACCAGCGATATCGCCGTGCTGAAGATCGACGCCCACGGTCTGCCGACCGTGCGTCTCGGTAATTCGGACCAGCTCGGCGTCGGCGATTATGTGCTCGCCATCGGTGCGCCGTTCGGCCTCGAAGAGACCGCCACCGCGGGTATCGTGAGTGCGACCGGGCGCTCGTTGCCGGGCGACGGCGCGGTGCCGTTCATTCAGACCGATGCCGCGGTCAATCCCGGCAACTCGGGCGGACCGCTGTTCGATTCCACGGGCGCCGTGGTCGGCATCAACTCGCAGATCTACACCAACTCGGGCGGCTATCAGGGTGTCTCGTTCGCGATTCCCATCAACCTCGCGCAAGGCATCGAGCAGCAGATCGTGAAGACCGGCAAGGTCGAGCACGGCCGGCTCGGCGTCGAGATCCAGAATGTCGAATCAGTCGCTCGCTCAGTCGTTCAAGCTCAATTCGCCGCAAGGCGCTCTGGTTGCGCAGGTCGTGCCCGACAGCGCTGCGGCGCGCGCGGGCATCAAGCCGGGCGATGTGATCTTGAAGTTCAACGGCACGCCGATCATCGACTCGGGTCGCTGTCGGTTCGGGTCGCCGCGACGGCGCCCGGCGAGAAAGCGACGCTCGACATCGTGCGCGAAGGCAAGCCGATGAGCGTCAGCGTGACGATCGGATCGGCGAGCCCGGCGACCTCGCGCAGAACGGCGGCGATGACTCGGCGCAAGGATCGCATCTCGGCATGAGGCTGCGTCCGCTGACGCCGGAGGAGCGCAATCAGGTCGGAGTGAATGGCGGCTCTGGTCGTCGAGGAATCGAGCGGCCACGCGGCCGAGGCGGGCATCCAGCAGGGCGACGTGGTGCTCTCGGTCAACGGCACGCCGGTGAGCAGCGTCGAGCAGCTGCGAAGCCTCGTGCACGGGCATGACAGTCAAGTGGCGCTGCTGATTCAGCGCGGCGATACGCGCATCTTCGTGCCCGTCGGCCTGGGCTGAAGTCCGGCCTCAATCGCTCGAGCATGCACCGGCCTGCAGTCGTCGAGACTGCAGGCCGGACTCGTTTTACGCTATAAATGCGATCGATGAAGCTCTTCATCGTCGCCGCATTCACCGTTCTGTGCTCCACCAGTCTCGCCGAGACCATCAAGCCGCCCGCCGCGCCGGGACCGGCCACGGGTCTCGCCGACTCCGCGGCGCTGCGTGCGACCGTGTTCGGTACGCCGCCGCAGGACATCGCCCCGCTGCCGCAGACGGTGCCGCTGCTCGAGATGGACCTTGCGTTGCCGTGGCGGCAGCCGGATCCGGCAGATCTTCTGGTTCGATAAGCGGCTGCGGGTGTGGTTCTCGGCGCAGAAAAGGCCGGCGCCGCTCGCCATCGTCATCTCCGGCACCGGGAGCGATGCCAACACCTCGAAGATCTCCGTACTGCGAGCCGTCCTCTACGGCGCCGGCTACCACGTGCTCACGCTGCCATCACCCACGTTCCCCGGATTCATCGTATCCGCCTCGAGCACCGGCGTTGCGGGCGACCTCGAGCAGGACGGGCACGATCTGTACGCCGCCATCGGCGAGATCCTCGCGCATCTGCCGCGCAAGGTGCGCATCACCGACGTGGATGTGCTCGGCTACAGCCTCGGCGGGGCCAATGCGGCGATCGTCAAATCGATCGACGACGTCGAGCACAAGCTCCACATCCGGCGCGCGCTGATGATCAATCCGCCCGTGAGCCTGTTCACTTCGGTCGGCCGTCTCGACAAGCTCTACGTCTCCTCGCTCGGCAACGGCGAGGCGGGGATCGAGCGCTTCTACCAGCAGCTCTACGCAACTCTCGCCAATCTCTATCGTGCAAGCGACCGGGTGCAGCTCGATGAGGATTTTCTCTTGGGCGCAGCGGCCGCGGCGCTCAACACCGACAAGCAGTTCTCCGCCGCCATCGCGCTGTCCTTTCGCATCGCGCTGTCGAATGTATTTCTCGCCGGCGACATGTATTCCCGAGCGGGTGTGGTCATCGATCCGGCGCACCCGCCCAAGGTGGGCGATTCGATGGAGGAGACCGCGAGGCTGCTTCGAAGCAAGTCGTTCTCGGAGTACTTCACGCGGGTATTCGCGCCTTACTATCTCAAGCGCCGGCCGAACGAGACGGTCGATTCGCTCATCGCGCAGAACCGTCTCGATATCATCGGAGAGCAGCTGCGCTCGGACCCGGACTACTATTGCCTGACGAACAGCGATGACCTGATCCTGGATCAGGCCGAGCTCGACTGGCTCGAAAAGACGTTCGGTTCGCGCATCGTGGTCTACGATCACGGCGGACACCTCGGCAACCTCGGTGAACGGCAGCAAGTCACGGACATGCTGGCCATGCTCGGCGGGCGATGGACGAGAGGCGCCCCATGAGGCGGACCGGTTTCGACCGCTTGCGGTTCGCAGCCTGCGCGATGGGTGCGCTTGCGCTCGCCGGCTGTGCCACGCGCGAAGTTCAATACCATCACTGGCCGGCCGAGACTCCCGCGGCCAACAACGCCGCGGACATCGCGCGCGTTCAGGGACTGCACGCCGCCGCCGCGGCGGCCTCGAAGTCCGTCGCGCACGAGGGCGCTCCGCAGGCCGCTGCTTCCGAGGAGCCGGCGCCGGTGCCGGTGACACCGGCCGATGCGCCGCCGCTGACCACCTATGATCCGCTGGCACGGCTCAATCGCTTCACGTATCGATTCAACGCCCGCTTCGATGAGGCGCTGTTTCTGCCCGTCGCGAACGGCTACCGCCGCTTCCTTCCCTCGCCGGTGCGCAGCGGTGTGCACAATTTCTTCGGAAATCTCGCGCAAGTCGACAGTGTGATCAATTACACGCTGCAGGGACGCTTAGGCCGCGCGGTGCGCAGCCTCGGCCGGTTTGTGGTCAACACCACCTTGGGAATAGGCGGGTTATTCGATGTCGCCACCAAAATGAATCTGCCGGACGCGCCGACCGGATTTGGAACGACGCTCGCGAAGTGGGGGATGCACCCGGGCGCCTATCTCGTGATTCCGCTCTATGGCCCGTCGACCTTGCGCGAAGGACTCGGACTCGCGGTCGACTACGGCACCTCCTACGAAATCAATCTTGCGGATCTGTACCGCGGGTACCAATCCTGGGCTCTCAGCGTCACGAATGCCGTCGATCAGCGGGCGAACATCGATTTCCGCTACTACTCGACCGGCTCGCCGTTCGAATACGAGACCATCCGCTTCCTCTACGTACGCAAGCAACTGATCGAGGACGCGGGTCTGCACAGGCACAAGCCGCTGCCGAAGCCGAGTCCCGACCAGCCGGCCGGCAAATGAGCCTGCGGCGCCGCGCATGCTGAATTCCGCCCCGGCACTGCGCATCCGCTGGCGCATCTTCTCGTTTCTGTTCGGATTCGGTTTCCTCGCCTACATTCAGCAAAAGACCATCACCGTCGCCGCCGAGCGCATGATGCCGGATCTGAACTTCAGCCAGCTCCAGATCGGCTACATCGAGCAGGCGTTCGTCATCGGATACGCCATTTTCCAGATGCCGGGTGGTGTTCTCGGGCAGCGCGTGGGGGCACGGCGGACCTTCGTGATCATCGGCTTGTTGGCTTTCGCCGCGACGCTGGCGACGCCCATCGTGCCGACGTTCCTCGGCGGCTCGGGGCTGTTCGTCGCGCTGCTTCTCGCGCAACTCGTCCTCGGTCTCTCCCAGGGCGCCATCTTTCCGGTTTCCGCCGGCGTATTCGAGAGCTGGTTTCCGGAGAAGCGCTGGGCCTTCGTGCAAGGCCTGCAGACCATGGGCTTGAACTTCGGGGCCATGGTGACCCCGCCGCTCATCGTCACGCTCACGTTGTGGGTCGGTTGGCGCCACGCACTGCTGTGGACGAGTCTGCCGGCGCTTGTGCTCATCGCCCTGTGGGCTTGGTACGGCCGCAACACGCCTCGCGAGCATCCATCGATGTCCGAGCAGGAGCTTGGGGAGATCGGCCGTCAGCCGCGCCCTCACTCCTCGATCACGCCGCGTCAGCTCCTGCGGCTCATCGGCAATCGCAACGTGCTGCTGCTGTTTACCTCTTACATGTGCATGAATTACACCTTTTATCTGCTTTCGAATTGGGTTTTCCTCTATCTGGTGCAGGAACGGCATTTCTCCTCGCTCGACAGCAGCTGGCTCGCCATGGTGCCGCCCCTCGGCGCCGCGGTCGGGGCGGTGGTGGGCGGGATCGTGACCGGGCTTCTCACCCAGCGTTTCGGCAATCGTTGGGGCTTTCGCATCGTGCCGCTCGCCGCGATGACGGCCGCGGCGGTCTTGCTGCTCCTCGCAGTCGGCGCCTCGAATCCCTATCTTGCGGTTGCAGCGCTCGGGCTATGCTTCATGGCGGTCGAGCTCACCGAGGCATCCTTCTGGGCGGCCGGCATGACGGTGGGCCGGGGCGATAGCATGGCGGTTTGCGGCTTCATGAACACCGGGGGCAACTTGGGCGGCATCATCGGCATCCCCATCGTCGCGTATTTTTCCGGTTTGCACGCCTGGCACACGGCCTTCTTCATCGGCGCAGGCTTCGCGATCGTGAGTGCCGCCGCCTGGCTCGGCGTGCGCGTGAGTGATTCGGCCGAGGCTTCCGGCGCGGCCTCGCTCGCGCCGCAAACGGCGGGCGCTTGAAGACCGCCCTCGTCACCGGCGCGGCGCAGGGGGTAGGGCGGGCCACCGCCTGGTTGCTGGCGCGGCTTCAGTATCGCGTGGTGCTCGTGGACGTGCAGCCTCTCGATGCGCAAGTGCGGGAGTTGCAGGATGCCGGTGCGCAGGCGCTCGCGATGCGCGGCGATGTGGCTTCGGAGTCCTTCGTCCATGAGCTCGGCGAGCACATCGCCCGGGAATACGGCGGCCTCGATGCGCTCGTCAACAACGCCGGGATCAGCCTGATCGCGCCCGCGGAGAGCACCACCTCGGCGCAATGGCAGCGCGTCATGGACGTCAACCTCAAGGCCCCGTTCCTGTTGTGCAAGCACTTCGGCGCGCAGATGCTGGCGCGGGGCCACGGCAATATCGTGAACATCGCCTCGGTCGCGGGCCTCTCGGGCATCGCTCACCGCAGCGCCTACAACGCCTCCAAGCACGGCCTGATCGGCTTGACGAGAACCCTGGCGGCGGAGTGGGGCGGGCGGGGGGTCCGCGTGAACGCGGTCTGTCCGGGCTGGATCAAGACCGAAATGGATGCCGCCGACCAAGGGGGCGGCGCCTACTCGGATGCGGACATCGTGAATCGCGTGCCCATGGCCCGCTTCGCGAGCGCCAACGACGTCGCGCAGGCCGTCGCTTTGCTCATCGACGATGAGCGCTGCGGATTCATCAACGGTGTGAGTCTTCCGGTCGACGGCGGCTGGACGGCCGACGGGGGTTGGGAGAGCTTGCGAATCGGCACTCGGAGTTAGCCGATGTGGTTGCGGGAAACATCGCCGCGCGAGCGGCATACGCTGGTCGCCGCGTGGCTCGGCTACGGTCTCGACGGCTTCGATTTCATGACCTATACGTTCGTCATCCCGACGCTCCTTGTGCTCTGGCACATGAGTCGTGCGCAGGCGGGCTACATTGCCACGGGCGCCTTGATCACCTCCGCCATCGGCGGATGGCTTGCCGGTATCCTCGCCGACCGCTACGGCCGGGTGCGCGTCTTGCAGTGGACCGTCGCCTGGTTCGCCGTGTTCACCGCGCTCAGCGGCTTCACGCATTCCTACCCCGCACTGCTTCTGACCCGCGCGCTCCAGGGCTTCGGCTTCGGCGGGGAATGGGCCGTCGGCTCGGTGCTGATCGCGGAGACCATCGAGGCCCGTCATCGTGGCAAGGCATCGGGACTCGTGCAGAGCGCGTGGGCGATCGGCTGGGCGGCGGCCGCCGTCCTGTATGGCGGCTTGTATTGGTTGTTGCCCGCCGAGTTCGCCTGGCGGGTGCTGTTCTGGGTGGGCATCGCTCCGGCGCTGCTGATCGTTTATGTGCGGCGGCGGGTTCCCGAATCGGCGCTGTACGTGGGTGTGCGCGCGCAGCCCGCGAATACCCGCTTCCTGGATATTTTCGCTCCTCCGCTGCTGCCGACGACCCTGCTCTCGAGCCTGCTGTGCACCGGAATGCTGGGCGCCTACTACGCGGTCAATACCTGGCTCCCCACCTATCTCTCGACCGAGCGACATTTGTCGGCGGTCGGAACCTCGAGCTATCTTCTGGTCTTGATCTCAGGCTCGCTCGCAGGCTATCTCACGGCGGCGTGGCTCGCGGATGTGCTCGGGCGGCGGCGCTGCTTCATGTGGTTCGCCGCCGGCGGCGCGGTCCTCGTCATGGGCTACACCCGGGCGGCGGTTACGGACTCCCTGATGCTCGCCCTCGGCTTCCCGCTGGGATTCTTTCAGTCCGGCATATTTTCCGGCATGGGCGCGTTTCTGTCGGAACTCTATCCAGGCTCCATTCGCGGCTCCGGGCAGGGCTTCTCGTACAGCTTCGGGCGTGCGGCGGGCGCACTCTTTCCGACGCTGATCGGCCTCTGGTCCACGCACGCCTCGCTCGCCGCCTGCATCGGCAGCGTTACGGCGGCCGGTTACGCCCTGGTGATTCTCGCCGCCTGGGCGCTGCCCGAGACGCGTGGCCGGACCTTGCAGGCGTGACACCCCTCGATCGCTGGGAATTCTGGGTGGATCGCGGCGGCACGTTCACGGACATCGTGGCACGCGCTCCCGGCGGCGCCCTCTGCACCTTGAAACTGCTGTCGGATAACCCGGCGCATTACGAAGATGCCGCGGTCGAGGGTATCCGCCGCTGCCTCGGACTTCGCGCGGGCCAGCCGATCTCTCCCGCGCAGGTCGGGTCGGTGAAGATGGGCACCACCGTCGCCACCAACGCGCTGCTCGAGCGGCACGGAGAGCCGACGGTGCTGGTGACGACGCGCGGCTTTCGCGATGCCCTGCGCATCGCGACCCAAGCGAGGCCGCGCCTTTTTGCGAGGCACATCGTGTTGCCCGAGCTCCTATATGAGCGCGTGATCGAGGCCGACGAGCGCCTCGATGCGCGCGGCCATGTCCTCACCGGGCTCGATGCCGCGCGGCTCGAGGGCGATCTGCAGGCTGCGTACCGCGCCGGGCTGCGGGCAGTCGCCATCGTGCTTCTGCATTCCTACCGCGCGCCGGCGCACGAGCTGGAGGCGCAGGCGCTGGCACGCCGCATCGGGTTCACGCAGATCTCCGTCTCCCACCGCGTGAGTCCCCTGATGAAGCTCGTGCCGCGCGGCGATACGACCGTCGTCGATGCCTACCTCTCGCCGATTCTGCGCCGCTACGTCGAGCGCGTGGCCGCACAGATGCCGGGCGTGCGCCTGTTGTTCATGCAAAGTTCCGGCGGCCTCACGGATGCCGAAAGCTTCCAGGGCAAGGATGCGATCCTGTCCGGCCCCGCCGGCGGGATCGTGGGCATGGCCGAGTGCGCCCGCCAGGCGGGACACGTGCGAATGATCGGATTCGACATGGGCGGCACATCGACCGACGTGAGCCACTACGCGGGCGAATACGAGCGCGTGTTCGATACCGAGGTTGCCGGCGTGCGCGTGCGTGCGCCCATGATGAGCATTCACACCATCGCCGCCGGCGGCGGATCGGTGATTCGATTCGATGGCTCGCGGCTGCGTGTCGGTCCCGAGTCGGCCGGCGCCAACCCGGGTCCGGCGAGCTATCGCCGCGGCGGCCCGCTCACGATCACCGATGCGAACGTCATGCTCGGCCGCATTCACCCGGATCATTTTCCGAAACTGTTCGGCACCGACGGCCGTCAGGCGCTCGATCGCGCCCATGTCGAGAGCTGCTTCGCGGCGCTCGCCGGGCGCATGAGCGCAACCGCCGGTGTCGTGATGTCCGGCGAGCAGGCGGCGGCGGGTGCTCTGAAAATCGCCGTCGGCAGCATGGCGAATGCGATCAAGCGCATCTCCGTGGCCCGCGGCTACGACGTGACGCGCTACACCCTGCAATGTTTTGGCGGTGCGGGCGGGCAGCACGCATGCCAGGTCGCCGATGCCCTCGGCATGCAGCATATCTTCTGTCATCCGTTGGCCGGCGTGCTCTCGGCGCTCGGGATGGGCCTCGCCGATCAGATCGCGATGCGTGAGGCGACGCTCGAGGAGCCGCTCGCCGCAGCCGGGATCGCCGCGGCCCGGCGGCTCGCCGAGCGCCTCGCCCAGGAAGCCGCCGCCTCGCTCGAGGCTCAAGGCGTGCCCATGCGGCTCGTGCAACGCCGCGACCGCTTGATGGTGCGCTATCAAGGTACCGACACCGCGCTGCCGTGCGATCTGCCGGCGGCGGAGGACGTGCAAGCCGTTCGATCGCAGTTCGAGATGGCATACCGGCGCCGCTTCGCGTTTCTCATGCCGCATCTCGAGCTCGTGATCGAGTCGGTCACGGTGGAGTGCACCGGCGCCGCGGAGCGCGCGCACATCGACCTCGGTCGCCGCGAAACCGCCGCGGCCACCGGTGCGTCCGCGGACGGCGGCGCGATCCGGGTGCCGATGTACTGTCTCGCGGACGAGGAGCCGGCGGGCTGGCGCAGCGCCAGCCTCTACGACGCCGAGCATCTCGCGACGGGCCTGACGATCGACGGTCCGGCCATCATCGCGCAGCGCAACGCCACCATCGTGGTCGAGCCGGGCTGGCGGACGGTCCTCACGCCGCTCGGGAATCTGGAGCTTCGCCGGGTGCGTCCGCGACCCGCCGCGGCGGCGCCGGGTACCCGCGCCGATCCGATCATGCTCGAGGTGTTCAATAACCTGTTCATGAACGTCGCTGAGCAGATGGGGCTGCGGCTGCAAAACACGGCCCACTCGGTGAACATCAAGGAGCGATTGGACTTCAGCTGCGCCGTGTTCGATGCCGATGGCGCCCTCATTGCCAATGCGCCGCACATGCCGGTGCACCTCGGATCGATGAGCGAATCGATCCGCACGGTGATCGCCGCGAATCCGCGGCTGCTGCCCGGCGAGGCCTATGTGCTCAACGACCCGTATCGCGGCGGAACGCACTTGCCGGACATCACGGTGATCACTCCGGTGTTTCTCCCGACGCCCACGGGCACGGAGCGGCCGAGCTTTTTCGTGGCCTCACGCGGCCACCATGCCGATGTCGGCGGCGCGACCCCGGGATCGATGCCGCCGTTTTCCACCTCCATCAACGAGGAAGGGGTGCTGATCGACAATTTCAAGCTGCTGGAGGCGGGGCGCCTGCACGAGCGCGAGCTCCTCGAGCTGCTGGCGCGAGGTCCGTACCCGGCCAGGAACCCCGCTCAGAACCTCGCCGACCTGCGGGCGCAGATCGCGGCCAACGAAAAGGGCGCCGAAGAGTTGCGCACGATGGTCGCGCAGTTCGGCGCCGATACGGTGGCCCGCTACATGCGCTACGTGCAGGACAATGCGGAGGAATGCGTGCGCCGGGTGATCACGGCGCTGCACGATGGGCGCTTCACGCTCATGCTGGACAACGGCGCGCGTATTCGCGTCGCGGTGAATGTGGATTTGGCACGGCGCAGTGCGCACATCGATTTCACCGGCACGAGCGAGCAGCTGCCCAACAATTTCAACGCGCCGCGGGCGATCACGGTGGCGGCAGTGCTGTACGTGTTTCGGACCCTGGTGGACGATGACATTCCGCTCAATGCCGGATGCCTGAAACCCCTCGAGATCATCGTGCCCGAAGGCTGCATGTTGAACCCTAAGCCGCCCGCGGCCGTGGTGGCGGGCAACGTCGAGACCTCCACTTGCGTGACGAACGCCCTCTACGGCGCGCTCCAGGTGATGGCCGCCGGCCAGTGCACCATGAACAATTTCACGTTCGGCAATCACCGTTATCAATATTACGAGACGGTTGCCGGAGGCTCCGGCGCAGGCGAGGGGTTCGACGGGACGAGCGTCGTTCAAACCCATATGACCAACTCGCGGCTGACCGACCCCGAAGTGCTGGAATTCCGCTTCCCGGTCCGGCTGGATTCGTATGAGATCCGCCGGGGTTCCGGCGGCGCAGGACGCTTTCGGGGCGGCGAGGGCGGGATCCGCCGGATTCGGTTCCTCGAGCCGATGACGGCATCCATCTTGAGCAACGGGCGCACGCATGGTGCGTTCGGCATGGCGGGCGGGGCGGATGGCGCGCCGGGTGAAAACCACATCGAGCGGGCGGACGGGCGCATCGAGAGGCTGGGCGCGATCGCGCAGGCGCAGATGGGCATGAACGATGTGTTCGTGATCACGACCCCTGGCGGCGGCGGTTATGGTCCGGCGGAGGATGCATAGCGCTTTCCAAAGCGGGTAAGATCGCGCGGTCATGAGCAATGCCTCTTCCACGGTGCGCCTCGAGATCCGCGACGGCGTCGCCCACCTCACGTTGACCCGCCCGCAGGCGGCGAACACCATGGATCTGCAATTCGGCCGCGAATTCGCCGCCGCGGCGCAAGTATTGCGGGACGACCGCCGCGTGCGCGCCGTGCTCCTCGACGCAGAGGGCAAGAATTTCTGCTTCGGCGGCGATTTGCGGGCCATGGTCTCTGCGGGTGCCGACGTCCAGGCATATCTCACCGAGCTCACCACCGACCTGCATGCCGGCATGGCCCATCTGTCGCGCCTGGAGGCCCCGGTCGTCGCGGCGGTGCAGGGAACGGCGGCCGGCGCCGGGTTGGGGCTCGTGTTGGCCGCGGACCTCGCGATCGCCGGCAAGAGCACGAAGTTCGCCGCCTCTTACACCGCCGTCGGGCTGACGCCCGATGCCGGGTGCACCTTCACCCTGCCGCGGGCCGTGGGCTACAAGCGCGCGATGGAATTGTTCCTCACCAATCGCGTGCTCGATGCGGAGCGCGCGCTCGAGTGGGGGCTTGTGAATCAGGTCGTTGCAGACGATGAGCTGGCGCAGACCGCCGCGGCGCTTGCCGCGCGCCTGGCCGCAGGACCCACCGGCGCGTTCGGCGGGGTGAAGCGGCTTTTGAGCGGATCCGAGCCTGGGTTCGAGGCCCAACTCGCGCGCGAGAGCTCCTCGATCGCCGCCCGCGCACAGACCCCCGAGGGCCGCGAGGGTATCGGGGCGTTCCTCGAGAAACGCACCCCGAAATTCATCTGACCGGCTGAAAGGGTCCATCCGGGGCGGGATGAGGCAATTTTGCTTTACTGCAGCGTAGAATCCTACTTGACGGTATAACTTACCCAGCAGTAAGATTGATGCCATTCCGGCCGGTGGGTGGCGAGATGAAAGCGGCGAACAAAAATCAGGTGCGCTTGGCCGTCGAGGCCTCCGCGGAGGTCTCTCCGTGGCCCGTGCGCAGTCCGAGGCAGCGCACGCGCGACGTCAAGCGCGAGGCCGTCATCCGCGCCGCGGCCCGCGCCTTCAGCGCACGCGGCTACCACAACACGTCCATCGATGAGATCGCGGCGGCGCTGAACGTCACCAAGCCCACCATCTACTATTACGTGGCCAACAAGGAACAGCTCCTGCTCGAGTGCATCCTCACGGGTCTCGCGCACGTCCTCGAGCCGTTTCGGCAGCCGCGCCGCTCCGGGGTGAGCGCGCGCGAGCGGCTCAACGACACGATCCGCCACTACGCGCGGGCGATCGCCTCCGAATATGGCGGATGCATGGTGCGGGCGGAGGATTTGGGGCTCACCGCGGAGTCGTTGGCGCGCATCAAGGAGCTCAAGTCGGAGATCGACCATGGCATCCGCCAGTTGCTGGACGAGGGCGCCCGCGACGGCTCGATCAATACGCCGGACGCCAAGATGACCGCCTTCGCGCTGGCCGGCGCCCTCAACTGGATCGCCCATTGGTATCGGGAGAACCAGTCGATGACCGCCGCAGAAATCGCCGAGGCCTTCGTGCAGATCTTCAATCTCGGCTTGATGCCGCGCACCGGGCCCGTTCAGACCGCCTGACACTCGAGGAGCCGATACGATGAACGCCGTCTCCATCGCCGCCAAACCGGCGCCGTATGTGCCGAAAAACAAGGTCCGCTTCGTCACGGCCACCGCGCTCTTCGACGGGCACGACGCCTCGGTGAACATCATGCGCCGCATCCTGCAGGGATCCGGCGCCGAGGTCATCCATCTCGGGCACAACCGCTCCGTGCAAGAGATCGTGAGCGCGGCGCTGCAGGAAGACGTGCAGGGCATCGCCATCACCTCCTATCAGGGAGGCCATGTCGAGTTCTTCAAGTACATGGTGGACCTGCTGCGGCAGAACGGCGGAGGGAACATCAAGGTGTTCGGCGGCGGCGGCGGCGTGATCGTGGCCTCGGAAATTCGCGAGCTCCAGGCCTACGGCGTGACGCGCCTGTACTCGCCGGAGGATGGCGCAAAAATGGGGCTGCAAGGGATGATCGACGAGGTGGTGCGCTTGAGCGATTACGACCTGACCGCACTCGCGCCCCGGGAGGAGGAGGCGCTCGCTGTCTTGCGTAGCGGCGATCGCCGCCAGCTCGCACGCACGATCACGGCGGTCGAGAATCAAGTCTACGGCCTGCGCACCCGCCAGGCGCTCAAGCAGGCGGCCGCCGGCATCAAGGTGCCCGTGCTCGGCATCACCGGCACCGGCGGGGCGGGCAAATCCTCGTTGACCGATGAGCTCATTTTGCGGCTGCGGCTCGATCAGGACGATCGGATGCGCGATCGCGGTCATATCGATCGATCCGTCGCGCAAGCGCACCGGCGGGGCGCTCTTGGGTGACCGCATCCGCATGAACGCGATCGACTCGGACAAGATTTTCATGCGGTCCCTGGCGACGCGCGATACCGGGACGGAGCTCTCCGCCGCGCTTCCGGAGGTGATTGCCTGCTGCAAGCTGAGCGGTTTCGATCTGGTGGTGGTCGAGACCTCGGGGATCGGTCAAGGCGAGTCCGCCATCGTGCCGCTGGTGGACGTGTCGCTCTACGTCATGACCCCGGAATTCGGCGCGGCCTCGCAGCTCGAGAAGATCGATATGCTCGACTTCGCGGATTTCGTCGCCATCAACAAGTTCGACCGCAAAGGCGCGGAGGATGCGCTGCGTGACGTTCGCAAGCAGTATCAGCGCAATCGCAGCCTCTTCCAGCAGCCGCCCGACTCCATGCCCGTGTTCGGCACCATGGCCTCGCGCTTCAACGACGACGGCGTGACCGCCCTGTATCAGGCGATCGTGCCGCGACTCGAGCAGGCCGGACTCGATGTGCGTCCTGCGAAGCTCGCGCGCACGGCGGTCAAGGTCCTCCTCCCGCGGCCGCGCGATCGTGCCCCCGGAGCGCGTGCGCTATCTCGCCGAGATCGCCCAGGCGGTGCGCGATTATCACGGCCACCTCGACGCGCAGGCCCGGATCGCCCGCGAGCGCCAGTCGTTGCGAACGGCCCGCGTCCTGTTCCAGAAATCGGGCAAGCCGAGCGGGGACTTCGAGGAGCTGATCGCGGCGAAGAGCGGCGAGCTCACGCCCGCCAGCGCGAAACTTCTCGAGCAATGGCCGAAGACGCGCGAGCTCTACGCGCAGGACGAGTACGTCGTCAGGATGCGCGACAAGGAGATCCGCACCCAGCTCAAGCACGAGTCGCTGTCGGGGACCAAGGTCCCCAAGGTGGCGTTGCCGCGCTTCGAGGACGAGGGCGAAATCCTGCGTTTTCTCATGAAGGAGAACGTGCCGGGATCGTATCCGTTCACCTCGGGCGTATTCGCATTCAAGCGCGAGGGCGAGGATCCGACCCGGATGTTCGCCGGCGAGGGCGATGCGTTCCGTACCAACCTGCGCTTCAAGCGCCTTTCCGAGGGGATGTCGGCCCAGCGCCTCTCGACCGCCTTCGACTCGGTCACGTTGTACGGCTCGGATCCGGATCCGCGCCCGGACATCTATGGAAAGGTGGGCAATTCGGGTGTGTCGATCGCGACGCTCGATGACATGAAAGCGCTGTACGACGGCTTCGACCTGTGCTCGCCGAGCACCTCGGTGTCGATGACGATCAACGGTCCGGCACCGATCATCCTGGCGATGTTCATGAATACCGCCATCGACCAGCAGCTCGACAAATTTCGCGAGCAGAATGGCCGCGATGTCACGGAGGATGAGCTGCAGAAAATCAAGGCATGGACGCTGTCGAGCGTGCGCGGCACGGTGCAGGCGGACATCCTCAAGGAGGATCAGGGGCAGAACACCTGCATCTTCTCCACCGAGTTCGCTCTGAAGATGATGGGCGACATCCAGGAATATTTCGTGCACCACAAGGTGCAGAACTTCTACTCCGTCTCCATTTCGGGCTACCACATCGCCGAGGCGGGCGCGAATCCGATCTCACAGCTCGCATTCACCCTCGCGAACGGCTTCACCTTCGTCGAGTCCTATCTCGCGCGCGGCATGCATGTCGATGATTTCGCCTCGAACCTGTCGTTCTTCTTCTCCAACGGCATGGATCCGGAGTACTCCGTGATCGGCCGGGTCGCCCGGCGAATCTGGGCCGTCGCCATGAAGAACCGCTATGGCGCGAGCGAGCGCAGCCAGAAGCTCAAGTACCACGTGCAAACCTCCGGCCGCTCGCTGCACGCGCAGGAGATGGCATTCAACGACATCCGCACCACGCTCCAGGCGCTGTGCGCGGTTTACGACAACTGCAACAGCCTGCATACGAATGCCTACGATGAGGCGATCACCACGCCGACCGAGGACAGCGTGCGCCGCGCCATGGCCGTGCAGCTCATCATCAACCGGGAGTGGGGGCTTGCCCGCAACGAGAACCCGAACCAGGGGAGCTTCATCATCGAGGAGCTCACGGATCTCGTCGAGGAGGCGGTGCTCAAGGAATTCGACGCCATCGCCTCGCGCGGCGGCGTCCTCGGCGCGATGGAGACGGGCTATCAGCGCGGCAAGATTCAGGACGAGTCGCTGTATTACGAGCACAAGAAGCACGACGGCTCCTATCCGATCGTCGGCGTGAATACCTTCCGCAACCCGCATAGCGAGGCGGTTCCCGAGAACATCGAGCTCGCGCGCTCGAGCGATGCCGAAAAGCAGTCGCAGCTCGCGCGGCTCGCGGAATTCAAGACCCGCCACGCCGGCGATGCGCCGCGGGCGCTCGATCGGCTCAGACGCGCCGTAATCGCCGACGGCAATACGTTCGATGTGCTGATGGATGCGGTTCGCAGCTGCTCGCTCGGCCAGATCACGGGCACGCTCTACGAGGTCGGCGGGCGCTACCGCCGCAACATGTAAGGCATTCATTCACGGAGCTCTCATGCAAATATCGACAATCGGTGTGATCGGCGCGGGCACCATGGGCAACGGCATCGCCCAGGTGAGCGCTGGCGCCGGATTCCAGGTGGTGATGGTGGATGTCGCCCAGGAGCGCGGTCGACCGCGGCGTTGCGACCATCGGCTCGAGCCTCGATCGGTTGGTGAAGAAGGAGAAGCTGACCGCGAAGGACGCCGCGGCCGTGGGCGAGCGCATCCGCGGCACCACCGAGTATGCGCGAGCTCGCGCCGGGCGCAGCTCGTGATCGAGGCCGCCACGGAGAACCTCGAGATCAAGCGAAAAATCATGCGACAGATCGACGAGATCATCGCTCCGCACGCGGTGCTCGCCACGAATACCTCCTCGATCTCGATCACGGGACTCGCTGCGGCGACGGCGCGGCCGGAGCGCTTCATCGGCATGCATTTCTTCAATCCCGTGCCGCTCATGGGTTTGGTGGAGCTCATTCGCGGGCTTCTCACGAGCGATGCCACCCAGGCCTCGGCCGCCGAGTTCATCCGCCGCATCGGCAAGACCGCGATCAATGTCCGGAACTCGCCCGGCTTCGCGGTCAACCGCGTGCTGTGTCCGATGATCAACGAGGCGATATTCGCGGTGCAGGAGGGGATCGCGAGCGCGGCGGAGATCGACGAGGGCATGAAGCTCGGCTGCAACCACCCGATCGGACCGCTTGCGCTGGCCGATCTCGTGGGCCTCGATACGCTGCTGTCCGTTCTGGAGGTGTTCCAGCGCGATTTCGGCGACCCCAAATACCGGCCCGCGCCGCTCCTGCGCGAAATGGTCTCCGCGGGCCTGCTCGGCCGCAAGAGCGGCAAGGGCTTCTTCGACTACAAGACTTGAGGACGGGATCAGATGCGGGAATATCAAGCGCCTTTGGCGGACATGCAGTTCGTGCTGCGCGAGCTGGTCGACCACTCGATCATTGCGCGGTTGCCGGGTTTCGAGGAGGCGACGCTCGAGCTCGGCGAAGCGGTACTCGAGGAGGCGGCGAGGTTCGCGGGCGCCGTACTTTCGCCGCTCAATCAGAGTCGGCGATCGGGAGGGCGTTCGCTGGAGCGACACCGAGGTGGCGACGGCGCCCGGATGGAAAAAGGCCTACGAGCAGTTCGTGTCGGGGGGCTGGAATGCTTTGTCGTGTCCGAGCGAGTTTGGCGGTCAGAACCTGCCGCGGGTGCTCTCGGCGCTGGTCGATGAGATGTGGAGCAGCGCCAACATGGCCTTCTCCCTCTGCCCGATGCTCACTCGCGGCGCCATCGAATCGATTCATCTGAAGGGGTCGAAGCAGCTGAAGGAGACATATCTTCAGAAAATGGTCGCCGGCGAATGGAGCGGCACCATGAATCTCACCGAGCCGCAGGCCGGTTCCGATCTGGCGGCGGTGCGCACCCGGGCCGAGCCGATTGGCGCGGGACGCTACAAGCTCGAGGGTCAGAAGATCTTCATCACCTACGGCGAGCACGATCTGACCAAGAACATCATTCACGCGGTGCTCGCACGGACCCCCGGAGCCCCCGAGGGCGTGAAAGGCATGTCCTTGTTCCTCGTGCCGAAGTTCCTCGTGAATGCCGATGGCTCCCTCGGCGAGCGCAACGACGTGCGCTGCCTCTCGGTCGAGCACAAGCTCGGCATCCATGCCAGTCCCACCTGCGTGCTCGCTTACGGACAGAACGGAGGCGCGATCGGAGAGCTCATCGGCGAGGAGAACCGCGGTCTCGAGTACATGTTCGTCATGATGAATGCGGCGCGCTTCGCCGTGGGCGTCGAGGGAATCGGTCTGTCGGAGCGCGCGCTGCAGAGCGCCCATGCATTTGCCAACGAGCGCGTTCAGGGCACGGAGCCGGGGGAGAAGGGCCGCGTGCCGATCGTGCGCCATCCCGACATCCGCCGCATGCTCATGCTCATCAAATCGAAAACCGAGGCCATGCGGGCGCTCGCGAGCGTCGGGGCGCTGTCGCTCGACGCCGCGCGCTTGCACCCCGATGCCGAGGAGCGGGCGCGGCACCAGGCGGTTGCGGATTTGCTCATACCGGTGATCAAGGGATGGTGCACGGAGAACTCGGTGGCCCTCACCTCGCTCGCGATCCAAGTTCACGGCGGCATGGGGTTCATCGAGGAGACGGGCGTTGCGCAACTGTTGCGCGACGCGCGCATCACACCCATCTACGAGGGAACCACGGGAATTCAGGCGAACGATCTCGTGGGTCGCAAGCTGGCCCGCGACGGCGGCCGGGCGGCGCAGATCCTGATCGCGGAAATGCGCGCGCTCGGCGCGACGCTCGGCGATGAGCCGCGCCTCGCCCCGGCCGGTCGGGTATTTTCCGGCGCCATCGACGCGCTCGAGCGTGCGGTCCGCCACGTCGTCTCGAGCTACGCGTCCGACCCGCGGGCCGTGTCGGCCGGTGCGGTGCCGCTTGCTCGAGCTGTTCGGCACGGTCGCCGGAGGCTGGCAGCTGTTGCGCTCCGCCCAGATCGCGAAGCAACGGCTTGCCGCGCCCGCGGAGGGCGCGCTCAGCGCGGGCTTCTATCGGGCGAAGATCGAGACCGCGCGCTTCTACGCCGATCACGTCCTGCCGCATGCGCAGGCCCTCGCCCATACGATCATCGAGGGAGCGTCGGCCACCTTGGCGGAAGGCGTGCTCTGAGCTATCCGCAGCGCATCGTCTGCCTCACCGAGGAGCCCACGGAGGTGCTCTATGCGCTGGGCGAGGACCAGCGCATCGTCGGCATCTCCGGCTTCACCGTGCGCCCCGCGCGCGCGCGGCGCGAGAAGCCGAAGGTATCCTCTTTCCTGAGCGCCAAGGTGGATCGGATTCTCGAGCTCGAGCCGGACCTGGCGATCGGGTTCTCCGACATGCAGGCCGATATCGCCCAGGCCCTCATCAAGGCGGGCATCGAGGTGTGGATCAGCAATCATCGCTCGGTGGCCGGCATCCTGGGGTACGTGCGCCGCCTCGGGGCGCTGGTCGGCGTGCCGGAGCGCGCCGAGCGCTATGCGCTCGGGCTCGAGCGGCGAATCGATGAAGTGCGTGCCGAAACCGCCTCGCTCGCGGCCCGGCCGCGCGTGTACTTCGAAGAGTGGGATGAGCCGTTGATCACCGGCATACGCTGGGTGAGCGAGCTCATCGGCATTGCGGGCGGGGAGGACATTTTCCCCGAGCGCGCCGGCTGCGCACTCGGCAAGGATCGCATTCTCGCGGACGCCGGGGAGGTTGTGCGGCGCGCACCGCAGATCATCCTCGGCTCGTGGTGCGGGAAGCGATTTCGGCCCGAGCGGGTCGCTGCCCGGCCCGGCTGGGATGACATCCCGGCGGTCCGCGACGGCGAGCTCCATGAAATCAAGTCGCCCTTGATCCTGCAGCCGGGACCGGCGGCGCTGACGGATGGCTTGGAGGCGATCCGAACCGTCGTGCGCGGCTGGGCGGCGCGCAGCGCCGCTCGCTAAGCGCCTGCGGCTCACTGCCGCATTGCCCCTTGTGCCAATAGGCCCCGGTCGTCGTGCGGTGCATCATCGATCAAAGGAGTATCGGAACCATCATGAGTGCAGCCTGCAAGATGTCGAGAATGGCCGTGTTCGCCGTCGGCGCCGCGGTCTTGCTTGCGGGGTGCGCCAAGAAGGACGATGCCATCGCTCAGGCGGAGAAAAAAGACGTGGCTCAGGGCGTGGCCGCGCCGAGCCTTGCCGAAACCAAAACCATCGCCGAAGAGGGTTTCGTCTATGGCCTGCCGCTGGTCATGAATTATGCCGTCATGAACGAGTTCGCCGTCGATACGAAGTCCAGCCAGTTCAAGGCGCCGTTCAACCAGCTCAAGAACGAGCAGCGGGTTGCGACGTACGAGGATACCGCGGTGATCACACCGAACAGCGATACGCCGTACTCGATCCTCTGGTCCGATCTGCGCGCCGAACCGCTGGTGGTCTCGGTTCCGGCGGTGCCGAAGAAGCGCTACTTCTCGGTGCAGTTGATCGATGGAAACACCTATAACTTCGGCTACATCGGCAGCCGGGCGACGGGGAACGCGCCGGGCGACTACCTGATTGCCGGACCCGACTGGAAAGGCGGGACGCCCGCCGGCATCAAGCAGGTGTTTTCCTCGACGACACCGTTCGCGCTGATCTTGTTTCGCACTCAGCTCATCGACGGCGCCGATATGCCGAATGTCATCAAGACGCAGGCGGGCTACAAGGCGCAGCCCCTGTCTGCCTACCTCAAGCAGCCCGCGCCGCCCGCCGCTGCGAAGATCGACTTCGTTCCCGCCACCACCGAAGGGATCAAGGAGAATTTCTTCGAGTATCTCTCCGCCGCCCTGCAGTTCGTGCCGCCCGCGCCGGAGGACACGCAGATTCGCGCCAAGCTCGCAAGTATCGGCGTCGGGCCGGGCAGGACCTTTGAGTTCAAGGATCTGTCGCCCGCCCACAAGGCCGCCGTGTTGCTCGGCATGAAGCAGGGCGATGAGCAAGTGGACAAGTATCTGGCGGGCGGCTTGAAGAGCATCAACGGCTGGAACGTGGGTGCGGCTTTCGGCGACCGCGCATTCTTCAACGCCAATTGGCTGATGCGTGCCGCGGCGGCCAAGGGCGGACTCTATGGAAACGATGCCGTCGAGGCCATGTATCCCTATACCCGCGTGGAGGCCAAGGGCGAGACGCTCGATGGCAGCAAGCACAACTACACGCTCACGTTCGCCGCCCGGCAGCTCCCCCCGGTCAACGCCTTCTGGTCGATCACGATGTATGACGGCAAGAGCCAGCTGCTGATCAAGAACCCGATCGATCGCTACCTCATCAACTCGCCGATGCTGCCCGGCATGAAGAAGAACGCCGACGGCTCGCTCACGCTCTACATCCAGAAAGACTCGCCCGGCAAGGCAAAGGAGGCCAATTGGTTGCCTGCGCCCGATGACACCATCTATCTGGTCATGCGCCTGTACTGGCCGAAGGCTGCGCCGCCTTCGATCTTGCCCCCGGGTGATGGAACGTGGGCACCCCCGGGCGTCGTCGCGGCGAACTAGCGGCGACTATCAGCGCGGCTGCATGCGGATCGCGCCGTCGAGACGGATCACTTCGCCGTTGAGGGTCGGGATCTCCACGATGGATTGCACCAGACGGGCGAACTCCTCGGGCTTGCCGAGGCGCGGCGGAAAGGGGACCTGCGCCCCCAGCGAGGCCTGCGCCTCCGGGGAGAGGCCCGCCATCATGGGCGTCATGAAGATTCCCGGCGCAATCGACACACAGCGGATGCCGAAGGCCGCGAGCTCGCGCGCGATCGGCAAGGTCATGCCGACGATGCCGGCCTTGGTGGCTGCGTAGGCCACCTGACCGATCTGGCCCTCGAACGCGGCCACGGACGCCGTGTGGATCAACACCCCGCGCTCGCCGTCGCGCGGTGGGCGCGTTCTCGCGCATCAGCGCGGCGGCGGTCTTGTCGCATAGCAGAGTGCCGATGAGATTGACGCGCACCACATTCTCGAAGAACTCGCCGGCCATGGGCCCTTGCTTGCCGAGCAGCTTCCCGGCACCGAGAATGCCGGCGCAATTCACCAGCAGATTGATGCCCCGCATCGCCTGGTGAGCACCGCCGATGGCGGACTGGACCTGCGACTCGACAGCCACATCGCAGGGAAAGAACGTCGCGCCGATCTCGCGCGCCACGGCGCGTCCGGCCTCTTGCTGCAGATCGAGAATGGCGGCACGTCCCCCGCAGGCAATGATGTGCTCGGCCACCGCGCGGCCGAGCCCCGACGCGCCGCCGGTGATCACCGCCAGGCTTTCCTGAATGTTCATGAAAGAGCCGCCGCTACTTGAGGCTGATCGTCGTGTTCACGCCGCCCGAGACGGTTGCATCGTCGAACCATCGCGAGGTAATGGTCTTCGTCTGGGTATAGAACTGGACCGCCTGCTTGCCGTACGGGCCCAGATCGCCGAGCTTCGAGCCGCGCGAGCCCGTGAAGCTGAAGAAGGGGACCGGGACCGGAATGGGCACGTTGATGCCCACCTGACCCACGTCGATCTCCGACTGGAACTTGCGCGCGGCCGCGCCGCTCTGCGTGAAAATACCCGTTCCATTGCCGAACGGATTGTCGTTGATCAGCTTGATGGCCTCGTCCAGGTTGGCCACGCTCACGATGACCATCACGGGCCCGAAGATCTCGGTCGTGTAGATCTTCATCCCCGGCTTGACGGCGGAAAATACCGTCGGACCGATAAAGTTGCCTTTCTCGTAGCCCGCGACCTTGACCCCGCGGCCGTCGAGCTCGAGCCGGGCGCCTTCCTGCACGCCGTCCTCGATAAGTCCGAGGATGCGATTTTTGGCGTTCTTCGAGATGACCGGTCCCAGATCCGCGCCTTTTTCGATGCCCGCGCTCACCTTGAGCGTCTTCGCCTTGGAGACGATATCGGGAATCCATTTCTGGGCTTCGCCCACGAGCACGGTGACCGAGGTCGCCATGCAGCGCTGACCGGCCGCGCCGAACGTCGCCCCGACGAGGGCGTTGAGGGCGTGCTCCTTGTTGGCATCCGGCATCACCACGGCATGATTTTTCGCGCCCATCATGCACTGCACGCGCTTGCCGTGCTGCGAAGCGAGGTTGTAGACGTGCGTGCCGACCGCAGTCGAGCCCACGAACGACACGGCGGTCACGTCGGGGTGCGTGCAGAGCGCATCGACGGCGCGTTTGCCGCCGTGGACGATGTTGAGCACGCCGGGCGGGACTCCCGCCTCGAGGGCGAGCTCTCCGAGGATCATCGGCGTCATCGGATCCTGCTCGGAGGGTTTGAGCACGAAGGTATTGCCGCACACGATCGCCATGGGAAACATCCAGAGCGGAATCATCGCCGGGAAATTGAACGGCGAGATGCCGACGACCACGCCCAGGGGTTGCCGGAGGGTGTAGGTATCGACCCCGCCCGCGACATTCTCGGCGAATTCGCCGAGCTGCAGGGTGCCGATCGAGCACGCGTGCTCCACCACCTCGAGTCCGCGGAACACATCACCCTCGGCATCGGCGAGCGTCTTGCCCTGCTCCGCACTCAAGGTGCGGGCGATGCGGCTCATGTGCTCGCGCACCAGCGCCTGCAGCTTGAGCATGATGCGCGCCCGAGCGGCGATGGGCGTGCTCTTCCAGGTCTTGAACGCCTTTTTCGCCGATGCGATCGCGGCGTCGATTTCCTGATCGGTGGCGAAGGGTACCTGCGCCAGCACCTCTTGAGTGGCCGGGTTCACGACGTCGTGCCACTCCTCGGTCTTGGAGTCGATGAACTGGCCGTCGAGCAGTATTTTGACGGTAGCTGCCTCATCGGCGAGGAGCGCTGGTTTGCCGGTCATGAGAATTCCCCTTGGCCTGTCCGCATCGCGTAAACTACGGGTGAGTTTATGCGGATTTCGACCACGCAACAATCAAGCCCGTCCGCGTCTCGCGACATCCCGCGCCGGGAGCCCGGGACGGTGGCTATTTGCTTCGTCGCGGCGGCCCTGGAGGCGGTGCGGGCGCGCGATCTGGATGCCGACGCGCTGCTCGCGGAGGTCGGCCTGTCGCCGGCGCTGCTGCAGATCCCACAGGCGCGCATCTCGGCCGCGCATTACGGCCGGCTTTGGCGCCGGGTGGCCCTGACGCTGGACGATGAATTCTTCGGCCAGGACTCGCGGCGCATGAAGGCGGGCAGCTTCGCCATGCTCTGTCACTCGGTGCTCGGCTGCAAAGATCTCGCTCACGCCCTCGAGCGGAGCCTGAGGTTCTACGGCCTGATCCTGGACGACATCTCGGGCTCGCTGGTGCACGACGAGCGCGAGGCCCGCATCGTTCTCAAGACGCGTGGCGGTCCTCCGCAGCGCACCTTCGGACACGAAACGCTGCTCCTTCTGCTGCATGGTGTCGCCTGCTGGCTGGTGGGCCGGCGCATCCCGATATTGCGCGCCGAGTTCGGTTACCCCGAGCCCGAGCACAGCGGCGAGTACCGGCTGATGTACTGCGACGATCTGCGCTTCGATCGGCCGCTCACCTCGATCGCATTCGAGGCGAGCTGCCTGAAGCTGCCGGTCGTGCAGGATGGGCGCACCGTCAAGGAGTTCCTGCGCACGGCGCCTGAGAACATCGTGACGAAGTACAAGAACGGCAGCAGCGCGACGGTGCGGCTGCGCCGCAGGCTGCGCGAGCTGTTGCCGGGCGAGGTTCCGGACTTCGAGACACTCGCTACGGATTTGAAGATGACGGCGGCCACCTTGCGCAGACGCCTGCACGAGGAGGGGTCCTCGTTTCAAGCGATCAAGGATGAGCTGCGGCGTGACCTCGCAATCCGCTACCTCAGTCATTCCAACCGCAGCGTCATGGAGATAGCATTGGAGCTCGGGTTCTCGGAGCGCAGCGCCTTCCATCGCGCCTTTCAGAAATGGACCGGTGCATCGCCCGGACACTTCCGGCGCAGGCTCCAGAGCTGAGCCCGATTGTGCGGCGGGATCCGTGAGGCACGCCGTGGCGTGTTGCAATTTCGCTCACGGCGCTTGATTGATTTGGTCATCCGGCGCGAGCGCCGAAGCCACTATAGTTTGACACTTCAGGAAGATCAGTATGGCGACTGTTGATACATCGGCTCCCATTCACTCGCCCGGAGCGCGCCTGCGGGCGGCGGTCGCCGCGGAACGGCCGTTGCAAGCGGTGGGTGCCATCACGGCCTATACGGCGCGCATGGCGGCGGCGGTCGGCTTCAAGGCCTTATACCTCTCCGGCGGCGGCGTCGCCGCGAATTCGCTCGGCGTGCCCGATCTGGGCGTGAGCAGCATGGATGATGTGCTCACCGACATCCGGCGCATCACGGATGCGTGCGAGCTGCCGCTGCTGGTGGATGCCGACACCGGTTGGGGCGGTGCGTTCAACATCGCACGCACGGTCAAGTCCTTCATCAAGTTCGGAGCCGCCGGTCTGCACATCGAGGACCAGGTGCAGGCCAAGCGCTGCGGCCATCGGCCGGGGAAGGAGATCGTGTCCAAGCAGGAGATGGTGGACCGCGTCAAGGCGGCGGTGGATGCGCGCACCGATCGCAGCTTCGTCATCATGGCGCGCACCGACGCGCTCGCGGTGGAGGGCTTGGAGAAGGCGATCGAGCGGGCGGTCGCCTGCGTCGAGGCGGGCGCCGACATGATTTTCCCCGAGGCGATCACCGACCTTGCGATGTACCGCCGCGTCAAGGACGCGGTGAAGGTCCCCATCCTTGCCAATATCACCGAATTCGGTCAGACGCCGCTGTTCACGCGCGACGAGCTCGGCGCCGTGGGCGTCGACATCGTCCTGTATTGCTGCTCGGCGTACCGGGCGATGAATGCCGCGGCGCTTGCCGTTTACGAGACCATTCGCCGCGAGGGAACTCAGAAGAACATCCTCGATCGCATGCAGTCGCGCGCGGATCTGTACCGCTATCTCGACTATCACTCATATGAGGCGAAATTGGACCAATTGTTTGCCGAGGGGAAAGAGAAATGAGCGAACAGCAGGCGGCCGGCTTCAAACCGAAGAAATCCGTTGCCTTGTCGGGCGTTGCCGCGGGCAATACCGCACTTTGCACCGTGGGCACCACCGGCAACGATTTGCATTACCGGGGATACGACATTCTCGACGTCGCCACCACCTGCGAATTCGAGGAGATTGCTCATTTGCTGGTGCACGAGAAGCTGCCGAATCGCCGCGAGCTCGCCGCTTACAAGGCGAAGCTCAAGAGCCTGCGCGGCCTGCCGCGGGGGGTCTTGACGGCGCTCGAACAACTCCCGGCGTCGAGCCACCCGATGGACGTGCTGCGCACGGGCGTGTCGGTGCTCGGCTGCCTCGTGCCGGAGAGCGCGGGCCATCCGGTCGAGGGTGCGCGCGATATCGCCGACCGGCTGCTCGCATGCCTCGGCTCGATGCTGTGCTATTGGCATCACTACGCGACCAGCGGCCAGCGGATCGTGCTCGAGACCGACGACGATTCGATCGGCGGCCATTTTCTGCACTTGCTGCATGGAAAGCGGCCGCCCGCGCACTGGGTTCGCGCCATGCACACCTCGCTCAACTTGTACGCCGAGCATGAGTTCAACGCCTCGACGTTCACCGCTCGAGTGATCGCGGGAACAGGCTCGGATATCTACTCCTGCATCACGGGCGCCATCGGCGCGCTGCGTGGACCGAAGCACGGCGGCGCGAACGAGGTGGCGTTCGAAATTCAGAGCCGGTACTCATCGCCGGATGAGGCCGAGGAGGACATCAAGCGACGGGTCGCCGCGAAAGAGGTGATCATCGGCTTCGGCCACCCCGTGTACACGATCTCCGATCCGCGCAATCAGGTCATCAAGGAAGTGTCGCGCAGCCTCGCCGCGGCGGCCGGCGATACCCGCAACTTCGAGATCGCCGAGCGTATCGAGGCCGTCATGAAGTCGGCCAAGAACATGTTCCCGAATCTCGATTGGTTCTCCGCGGTGTCCTATCACCTGATGGGTGTGCCTACCGCGATGTTCACACCGTTGTTCGTGATCAGCCGGACTTCGGGCTGGGCCGCGCACGTCATCGAGCAGCGCCTCGACGGCAAGATCATCCGGCCAAGCGCCCATTACACGGGTCCGGAGAACCTCAAGTTCGTTCCCCTGGCAGAGCGCGGCTGAGCCGGGGCAGTCCCCGGTCCGCCGTACCGATCGCCGTCACAGAGAAATAAAAGGTATGTCACACGATATCAAGTCTGCAGAACGTCCAGCCCCCGACCAGTTACTGGCCGCCATCGCGGACTACGCCCTGTCGTTCGAGATCAAGAGCGAGCTCGCCTACGAGACTGCCGGCTATTGCCTGATGGACACGCTCGCCTGCGGGTTTCAGGCGTTGAAGTACCCGGCCTGCACGAAGCTCTTGGGCCCGGTCGTGCCGGGTGCCACTTTGAAGGGCGGCGCGCGCGTGCCCGGAACCTCGTACGAGCTCGATCCCGTCAATGCGGCGTTCAACATCGGCGCGATGATCCGATGGCTCGACTTCAACGATACCTGGCTCGCCGCCGAGTGGGGACACCCTTCGGATAATCTCGGCGGCATTCTGGCGGTGGCCGATTATCTGTCCCGCGGTGGGAAGCCGGTGAGCGTTCGCGACGTGCTCACGGGCATGATCAAGGCGCACGAGATTCAAGGCGTGCTCGCCCTCGAAAACAGCTTCAACCGGGTCGGGCTCGACCACGTGCTGCTGGTGCGCGTCGCCTCGACCGCCGTGGTCACGGCGATGCTCGGCGGCACGCGCGATCAGATCATCAACGCCGTCTCGAACGCGTGGGTCGATGGCGGGGCGCTGCGCACATACCGCCATGCGCCGAATACCGGATCGCGCAAGAGTTGGGCGGCAGGCGATGCGACCAGTCGCGCCGTGCGGCATGCGCTGTTCGCGCTCAAGGGTGAGATGGGCTATCCGTCGGCGCTTTCGGCCAAGACCTGGGGCTTCCAGGACGTCCTGTTCAAGGGCAAGCCCGTGACCCTGCCGCAATCCCTCGGCAGCTACGTGATGGAGAACGTGCTGTTCAAGATCTCCTATCCGGCGGAGTTTCACGCCCAGACAGCGGTCGAGGCGGCCATGACCCTGCATCCTCAGATCCGCGACCGCATCGCGGACATCGAACGCGTCGTCATCGAGACTCAGGAGCCCGGGGTGCGCATCATCGACAAGACCGGCCCGCTCGCGAACCCCGCGGACCGCGATCACTGCATTCAATACATGGTGGCGATTCCGCTGATCTTCGGCCGACTCACCGCCGCCGACTACGAGGACGAGGTCGCGCGCGATCCTCGCGTCGATGCGCTGCGCGCGAAGACGCAAGTGCGCGAGAATCCGACTTTCACTGAGGAATACTACGCGGCCGACAAGCGCTACATCGGCAATGCCGTGCAGATATTCTTCAAGGACGGAAAATCGAGCCCCCGCATCCAGGTCGATTACCCCATCGGTCATCGCAAGCGCCGTGCCGAAGGCATGCCCGTTCTCGTCAAGAAATTCGAGACGAGCGTGGCCGGCCACTTCGGCGCGAAGCAGACCGAGGCCATCAAGAAAATGTTCGCGGATCGCGCCGCGCTTAACGCCTTGCCGGTGAGCGATTTCGTCGCTCAGATGGTGAGCGCCGTCTAGGCGCGAAAAAAAATATGCCCGTGGGACGCTGGATTATGACGCATCGCGCTTGCCGAGGGCCCCTGCATCTCGCGATAGTGCAGCGATGACATCGATGCCGCCGACGCCCGACGAATGGAGACCCGCTCGAGTTCCTCACGTCGGCCGCGGCTCTGACCGGCGGATGCGCCCGGACCGTCGACAGCGCATCTGGTGGGCGTTCCTTTACGGCAGTCTTCGGCCTCGCCGGCGCCAACTCGGCCGCCGTACGGACGATGGCCGGTTTCAGGCCACGGATTGGCACGGCGCCCATCTGTGGGCCGTCTCGATCGCCATCTTGATTTTGAGCGTGGCGGACGCATTTCTGACCATAACGCTCGTGTCCGGCGGGGCGGTCGAGGTGAATCCGTTCATGGCCGCTCTCATGGGCCAGAACATCGGCGTGTTCGCCATCCTCAAGATCGCCATGACCGGTGTGAGCGTGATGCTGATGGTGTTTCTCGCGCGCTACCGATTCATGCGTGTGCTGCGCGTCGAAGTGCTGCTGTATGGCGTCTTGGTGACCTATCTCTTTCTGATCGGTCACGAGATGAACATGCTTCACATTCTGACGGATCAGTCCTTCTAAATCGGGTTCGAGCGAGCCGCATTCTCGAGCGGCATGCGATTTTGGCGGCCTGCGTCACATTCCATATTCTGGCGTATTCGGCTAAAATGCTCGCCTGTCTGCTAGTGGATGTGCCCTCCGCATCTGGCGGATTCCCATAGGTTTTTCGCTTGTCCCACTCATGAGCGCATCACTAGCCGATCAACTGTCCAGCACCGCCCTCAACGGCGCCAACGCCGATTTCATCGAGGAGCTTTACGCTCGATTCCTCGAGGACCCGCGGTCCATCGATGCAAGCTGGGCGCGTTACTTCGCCGGCCTGAAGGCGGGCGGCGCACCCGAGGCGCCGATCCGCCGTTTGCCCGATCGCAGTTTGGCATCGGCGCCGGCCGCCGCGGCTCGTCCGGTATCCACCGATCGGCGTCCGGCGCCGGCGGACACCGGGGCCGCGAGCGCGAAGCAGGCGGCCGTGTCGCGGCTCATTCAGGTTTACGCCAACCGCGGCCATCTGATCGCTCACCTCGACCCTCTGAACCTGGCGCCGCGCGAGAAGCCCTACCTTCTCGACCCCGCTTATTTCGGCCTTTCGGAGGCCGACATGGACACCGAGTTCGTTACCGGCAGCCGCACGCCCGCGATTCCCTCGCGCATGAAGCTCAAGGACATTCTCTCGGCGCTGCATTTCGTCTATTGCGACACCATCGGGGCGGAATTCGCGCACGTCTCGGATACCGAGGAGCGCCTGTGGCTGCAGGATCAATTTCAGTCCGAGCGGCTGCAGCACCGCTTCTCCGCCGAGGAGAAGAAGAACATCTTGTGGCAGCTCACGGCCGCCGAAGGCTTGGAGCGCTACCTGCACACGAAGTACGTGGGTCAGAAGCGCTTTTCCCTGGAGGGCGGCGATAGCCTGATCCCGCTGCTCGATGAATTGGTGCAGGAGGGCGGCAAGGACGGGATCGAGGAGGCCATCGTCGGCATGGCACATCGCGGCCGGCTGAACGTGCTGGTGAACCTTCTCGGCAAGTCGCCGAAGGATCTGTTCAACGAGTTCGAGGGGCAGTACGACCTTCAGAAGCTGCGAGGCTCGGGCGACGTCAAGTATCACAAGGGGTTCTCCGCCGATCTGAAGACGCCTTCGGGCAACGTGCACGTGGCGCTCGCCTTCAATCCGTCGCATCTGGAGGTCGTGAATCCGGTAGTCGAAGGCTCGGTGCGGGCCCGCCAGGAGCGCCGCGGCGATTCGACGGGCGATAAGGTGCTGCCGGTGCTGATTCATGGCGATGCCGCCTTCGCCGGCCAGGGCGTCATCATGGAGACGCTGCAGCTCTCGCAGGCGCGCGGGTTCTCGACCGGCGGCTCGGTTCACATCATCATCAACAACCAGGTCGGCTTCACCACCAGCGATCCGCGCGATGCACGCTCGACGCTGTATTGCTCGGACGTCGCGAAAATGGTGGAAGCGCCGATTTTCCACGTCAATGCCGATGACCCCGAGGCGGTGTGCTTCGTCACGCGATTCGCGCTCGAATATCGCGTGAAGTTTCACAAGGACGTGGTCATCGACCTCGTCTGCTACCGCCGTCACGGCCACAACGAGGCGGACGAACCGTCGGCCACCCAGCCGCTGATGTACAAAGTCATTCGCAAAAAGCCGACGGCGCGGCAGCTCTATACGGACAAGCTCGTGGCCGAGGGCGTGCTCACCGCGAGCGAGGCTGCCGCCATGATCGATCAGTATCGCGCCGGTCTCGACGAGGGCCAGCCCCAGGCGCGCGCCGCCCTGGGCCTGATCGGCAACAAATACACCGTCGACTGGAGCGAATACTTGGGCGCCGATTGGTCCGAGCCGGTTCGCACTTCCGTGGACATGGCGCGGCTTCGCGCCTTGGGCAAGGCAATCACGACCTATCCCGCGGATTGGAATCTGCACCCGCGCGTGCTCGCCGTCATGCAGGCGCGCGAGCGGATGGTTTCGGGCGAGCTCGCGCTCGACTGGGGCTGCGCCGAGAATCTCGCCTACGCGAGCTTGATCCAGGAAGGCTATCCGGTGCGCCTTACCGGACAGGACAGCGGCCGCGGAACGTTCTTCCACCGCCACGCCGTGCTGCACGACCAGGCGACGGGTAAAACTTACGTCCCGCTGCAGCATCTGGCCGTGAGCCAGCCCACCTTCACCGTCACCGACTCGGTGCTGTCCGAGGAGGCGGTCATGGGGTTCGAGTACGGATTCTCGACCACCGAGCCCCATTGCCTCACCATCTGGGAGGGCCAGTTCGGCGATTTCGCCAACGGCGCGCAGGTCATCATCGATCAGTTCATCAGCTCGGGCGAGGCGAAGTGGGGACGGCTTTCGGGCCTCACGTTGTTCTTGCCGCATGGCTACGAAGGCCAGGGACCCGAGCACTCCTCGGCGCGTCTCGAGCGCTTCCTGCAGCTCTGCGCGGAATACAACATGCAGGTCTGCGTGCCGTCGACCCCGGCGCAGATGTTCCACATGCTGCGCCGGCAGATGCTGCGTCCGCTGCGCAAGCCCCTCATCATCATGACGCCCAAGAGCCTGCTGCGCCATCCGCTGTCGGTCTCGCGGCTGGAGGAGCTCGCGAGCGGCAGTTTCCGCACGATGATCGATGAGGTCGACGAAATCGACGCGGCGGCCGTGAAGCGCATCGTGCTGTGCAGCGGCAAGGTCTATTTCGATTTGTTGAAGGCGCGCCGCGAGGCGAAGGTCGGGTCGGTCGCGATCGTGCGGCTCGAGCAGCTCTACCCGTTTCCCTCCGAGGAATACGAGGCCATCCTGCGCAAGTATCCGAACGCGCGCGAGATCGTCTGGTGTCAAGAAGAGCCGCAGAATCAGGGCGGCTGGTATCAGATCCGCCACCGCCTGCAGCTGCCCCTCGGTCCCCGCGATGAGCTGCTCTACGCCGGCCGCGCGGGCGCCGCAGCGCCGGCCACGGGCATCGCGGGCCTGCACGAGCAGCAGCAGAAGAATCTGGTCACCGCGGCGCTGCAGGGCGTGCCGCCGGAAGAGACCTCACGCCAGACGATGCGCCTTCCCCAAGCACAAACCAGGACCGGTTCATGACAATCGAAGTGCGGGTGCCGCAGCTGCCGGAATCGGTGGCCGACGCCACATTGGTATCGTGGCACAAGCAGCCCGGCGAGGCGGTGGCGCGCGATGAGAATCTGATCGATCTCGAGACCGACAAGGTGGTGCTCGAGGTGCCCGCGCCCACGGCGGGCGTTCTCTCGGAGATCAAGGTGAAAGATGGCAGCACCGTGACGAGCGGCCAGCTGCTGGCACTGATCGAGGAGGCATCCGCCATGCCCGGCGCGAGCGCTCCCGCGATCGTGGCATCGGCCGACGGGGCGAGCGCTCCGGCCCCGGAGGCGGGTGGCAAATTGAGTCCGGCCGCCAAGCGCGTCGCCGAGGAGAACAAGCTCGATCCGAAGTCGCTGGTCGGCTCCGGTCGCGATGGCCGGGTCTCGAAGACCGACGTGGTGAACTATCTCGCCGCGAAGGATGCGCCTGCGCCGGTGCCCGCCGCCAAGGCGCCCGCGAGTCCGCCGCCGCCCGCGCCGGCCGCGGCCAGGGCGACTGTGCGCGGCGCGCGCACCGAGCAGCGGGTGCCCATGACGCGGCTGCGCGCCCGCATTGCCGAGCGCATGGTGCAGGCGCAGGCGACCCAGGCGCTCCTCACCTCGTTCAATGAGGTGGACTTGCACGTCGTCAACGCGCTTCGGGCGCGCCACAAGGAAGCGTTCGAGAAGCAGCACGGCGTCAAGCTCGGGTTGATGTCGTTCTTCACCAAGGCCTGCGTCGAGGCGCTCAAGAGATTTCCCGCCGTCAATGCCTCGGTCGAGAACAACGACATCGTTTACCATGACTATTACGATATCGGCGTGGCCGTCTCGACCGATCGTGGTCTGATCGTCCCCATTCTGCGTGAGGCCGATCAATTGAGCTTCGCCGAGATCGAGAAATCGATCGGTAACTTCGCGGCGCGCGCCCGTGCCGGCAGCGTCACCATGGAGGAGCTTACCGGCGGCACCTTCACGATTACCAACGGAGGGGTCTTCGGATCGCTCCTTTCGACGCCCATCGTCAATTCTCCGCAGAGTGCCATTCTCGGCATGCACAAGATTCAGGATCGTCCCATCGCGGCGGACGGTCAGGTGGTGATCCGGCCCATGATGTACATCGCGCTCACCTACGATCATCGGATCATCGATGGCCGTGAGGCCGTGCAGTTTCTCGTCACCGTCAAGCAATGCCTCGAGGATCCGGCACGGATGGTGCTCGGCATATGAGCGACGCCTACGACGTGATCGTGATCGGGGCGGGTCCGGCCGGCTATCCGGCGGCGATCCGTGCCGGTCAGAACAAGCTGAAAGTCGCCTGCGTCGATGAGTGGAAGAACACCGACGGCACCTACGCCTTCGGCGGCACTTGTCTGAATGCGGGCTGCATCCCTTCCAAGGCGCTGCTCGAGTCCTCGGAGCTCTATCACCGCGCCCGGCATGAGTTTGGCCAGCATGGCATCAAGATCGGCGATGTGAAGCTCGATCTCGCACAGATGCAGAAGCGCCGCGCCACGATCGTCAAGACCATGACGGGCGGCATCGCCTCGTTGCTGAAAGCGGCCGGCGTCGTCGGCCTGCAGGGACACGGACGCCTGCTGCCCGGCAATACCGTGCAGGTGACGGCGCCCGACGGCTCGGAAAAGACGCTGCAGGCGCAGCACGTAGTGCTGGCGACGGGCTCGACGCCCATTCGCTTGGGCGCGGTTCCGCATGATGGGAAGTACATCGTCGATTCCTGGAATGCGCTCGAGTTCGACGCGGTGCCGAAGCGCCTCGGGGTGATCGGCGCCGGTGTCATCGGCCTCGAGCTTGGGAGCGTCTGGGCGCGGCTCGGAAGCGAGGTCACCGTTCTCGAGGCAATGCCGGACCTCCTGCCGATGGTGGACCAGACCATCGCCAAGGAAGCGCAGCGCCATTTGAAGAAGCAGGGTCTCGATATCAAGCTCGGCGCCAAAGTGCTGCGGGGCACGGTCACCGGCGGGGCCGTCGATGTGGTCTATTCGGATGCGCAGGGCGAGCACACGCTGCAGGTCGACAAGCTCATTGTCGCCGTCGGCCGGCGTCCCTTCACGCAGGATCTCCTGGCCGAGGGAACCGGGGTCGAGCTCGATCAGCGCGGCTTCATCCAGGTGGACGAGCACTGTCGCACCGGCGTCCCGAATGTCTGGGCGATCGGCGATGTGGTGCGCGGGCCGATGCTCGCTCACAAGGGCAAGGAGGAGGGCATCATGGTCGCCGACCTCATTGCCGGCCGCTATGGCGAGGTGAATTACAAGGTGATCCCGTCCGTGATCTACACCGCGCCCGAAATCGCCTGGGTGGGTCTCACGGAGGAACAAGTGAAAGCGAGCGGCCGTCCCTACAAGGTGGGCTCGTTCCCGTTCGCCGCGAGCGGGCGGGCGCGCGCCATGGAAGCCGCGCAAGGCATGGCCAAGATCATCTCGGCCAAGGACGACGATGAGATCCTGGGCGTGCACGTGATCGGACCGCTGGCGGGCGAGCTCATCGCCGAAGCGGTGCTCGCCATGGAATACTCGGCGAGCACGGAGGACATCCAGCGCACCATTCATGCGCATCCCACGCTCTCCGAGGCGATTCACGAGGCCGCCCTCGCGGCCGACAAGCGCGCCATCGACGCGATCAATCGCTAGCGCGTTGCTCGCGGCGCACCCGGTTGCGGCGGCAAGGACATTCCGAGCTGATCGAACAGAAACGCATAGCCGTCCGCCATCTGTCCGACGCGGATCGACAAGGCGCTGCCGATCCCGTGCCCTGCATGGGCGTTCACGCTCAGATAGATCGGATTCTTGGAGCTCGTCGCGGCTTGCAGCCGGGCGATCATTTTGCGCGAATGCGCCGGATTGACCCGGCCGTCGGTTGCGCCCGTGGCCATGAAAATCGCCGGGTACGCCGTGCCGGGCACCACGTGATGGTAGGGTGAGTAGGCATAGAGCGCCGCGAACTGCAGTGCGTCGCGGGTCGAGCCGAACTCGGTCGTGTTGAAAGCACCGTTGGGGTCGAGCTCCACCCGCAGCATGTCGTAGATGCCCACGCGCGAGACGACCGCGCGGAACAGCTCCGGGTGCTGTGTCAACACCGCGCCCATGAGCAATCCGCCGTTGCTTGCGCCTTGGATCGCCAGGCGCGAGGGCGTGGTGTAGCCGTGATCGATCAGATAATGGGCTGCCGCGAGGAAGTCATCGAACACGTTCTGCTTGTGGGTCAACGCGCCCTGCTCGTGCCATTGCTCGCCGAACTCGCCCCCGCCGCGCAAGTTGGCGATCACGAACACCCCTCCGCCGTCGAGCCACAGCCGCCCGCTCGGGCCGAGGAATTTCGGCTCGAGGTTGACGCTGTACCCGCCGTAGCCCGTGAGCAGCACCGGAGCGGTGCCATCCAATTTCGTGCCCTTGCGGCGTACGATATTCAGCGGGATGGCCGTGCCGTCTTTCGAGCGCGCCATCTCCCGCACGACTTCCGTATCCTCGAACGTGGCGGGACTGGTCTGTGCGAGGGCCGTCTCGGCGGCGTGCGTGGTTCGCTCCTCGTAGCGGCAGAAGTACGGCGGCCGCAAATACGTCTGGACCGAATAGAGGAGCGTTCCGTCGCCGACGGGCTCGACCTCGGCGACCGCCGCGATGCCCGGTAGCGGCAATAGCCCCCGGGGCTTGCCGGCATGGTCGAAGACCGCGACGCGCGATGGGCCGCCGGTAATCTCCCGCACGTAGAGTAAGTCCGGCGTCACCACGACCGGCTCGCCGCCGAATTCCCCGCCCCCCTGGATCACCGCGTCGGATTCGGGAACGATGAGCTCGGCGCGCGATAACTCGGACACGCCCGGCGCGAGCTTGAGCAGTTGGCCGCGCGGTGCTCCCTTCTTGGAGACCAGGTACAGCGTGTGATCGGGACCCGAGGTCACGGCGACGATCCGGTCTGCGAAATCGGTGATTTTCGTGACGGTGCCGGCCGGCGTGATCGAGTAGTGCGAGAATTCGCCGCCGTCGCCGTTCGCGACCGAAACGATCACCCGGTCAGGATCGTAGCGGTTGTCGAGCTGGATTTCGGCGAGCTTCGGGAAGTCCTTGCCGGCCACGTACGCATCCTTGGCCGGGTCCTCGCCGAGGCGATGGAAATAGATCTGCTGATAGAAATGCCGGTCTGCCGCCGGCCTCTCCGCGCCGGGATAGCGGGTGTACCAGAATCCGGTGCTGTCCGCCCGCCAGGCGAGGCTTCCGCCGGCCGTGGGGTATTGAACGCGCGCGATCTGCTCGGGGAGCTGCGCGCCCGATGCGGCGTCGAATAGATGCAAAGTACCGTCCTCGCTGCCATCTTCCGAGAGCGACACCGCGACGAGCTTGCCGTTCGGCGAGGGGACGAACCAATCGATGGCGGTCGTGCCCTTCGGATTGATGACATTGGGGTCCACGATGATTCGCGGGTTTCGCGCATCCAACGCGGGCGTGAGCACGGCGATCATCGGCTGCTGCTTGGGCGGCTGATTGTAAAGGGCGAAAATGCGCCCGCCTTTGGCGTAGAGGTCCGAATACGCGCTCGAGGTCGCCGCGATTTGCCGGAAGAGCTGCTGGTAGATCGGCTCGCGTAGCGGAAGTCCATCGAGGTAGCGCCGCGTTCGTGCGTCCTGGGCCGAGACCCAGGCCTCGACCTCCGGCGCCTTGGGATCCTCGAGCCAGCGATAAGGATCGGGCACCTCGATGCCGTGGTAGCTGTCGATCACCACCCGCTGGGGAGATGCGGGAACTGCAGTATCGAGACCGTGCGCGCGGAAATTGAACGCGATCAGTGACGCGAACACGACGCCCGCTGAAAGAGAAGGCTTCATCCCCGAATCCTCCCGGTGATGACCGTGGCCGCGATTATACGTATATTACGGCCTCCAACGATCGATAAGGCCCCTCATGAATCTCTCGATAGTCGACTCCCATTTCCCCCGGCGGGTAATGCACGCCGCCATCCTGCTCTGCGCGCTCGCGGCGACGAGCGCTCTCGCGGCGCCCCCGCCGCCGAGTGCGCCGGACAAAGAATCGCCGCCCGGCGACGGCGCCAAACCAAGCGGGAATTTCGAGCCCTTCAAGGCCGAGTCCAAGACGAGCACGGGCAGCGTCACGGTGGGCGGGCAGGTCATCGCCTACCAGGCGGTGGCGGGCACGTTGATCGTTCACCCGAAGGGCTGGGACGATGTGCCGCGGGATCCGAAATCCGACAAGGAGGAAAGCGCGCCGGGAGGCGAGGGTCAGGGCCGCAATCCCACGGCCGAGGCGTCGATCTTTTATGTCGCCTATTTCAAGACCAACGGCGGCGCCGCCCGCCCCGTGACGTTTCTCTACAACGGCGGTCCGGGCTCATCGACCATGTGGCTGCACATGGGCGCGTTCGGGCCGCGGCGTATCGTCACCTCGACGGATGCGCATACGCCGGCGGCGCCTTATTCGATCGTGAACAACAATTCGAGCCTGCTCGATGTGAGCGACCTGGTGTTCATCGACGCACCCGGCGCGGGCTTCAGCCGCATCGCCGGCAAGGACAAGGAGAAGGCGTTCTACGGGATCGATCAGGACGCCTACGCCTTCGCCGAGTTCATCTCGCAGTTCCTCACCAAGTACGGCCGCTGGAATTCGCCGAAGTATCTGTTCGGGGAGAGCTACGGCACCCCGCGCTCCGCGGTGCTCATCAACCAGTTCGAGGCCGAGCGCGCCGTCGATTTCAACGGGGTCATCCTGTTGTCGCAAATCCTGAGCTTCGATCTGAGCCCGGACCGCCCGACCGGCAACCCCGGCATCGATGTACCCTACGAGACCGTGCTGCCCACCTATGCGGCGACCGCCTGGTATCACCACAAGCTGCCCGGGGAGCATCCGGACCTTCCCGCACTGCTCACCGAGGTCGAGCAATTCGCGATGGGCGACTACGCGCGGGCGCTCGCGGCCGGATCGGATCTGAGCGATGCGGAGCGCAACGCCGTCGCGCAGAAACTGCATGGCTACACGGGACTCCCCGTCGACTACATCCTGAAGGCGAACTTGCGCATCGATGGCGGCGAATTCCGTCAGACGCTCGAGGGCGATCAAGAGATGACCACCGGCCGGCTCGATACGCGCTTCGAGGGTCCCGATATCGATCCCTTGAGCCAGCGCGCGAACTACGATCCGCAGTCGAGCGCCTTGAGCTCGGCCTACACCTCGGCATTCAACGACTATGCGCGCCGGGAGCTGCACTGGACGCCCGACGAGGCGTTCAAGCCGAGCATCGGCATCTACCGCACCTGGAATTTCGAGCATCAGCAGCCGGGAGCGACCCCACCCATACCCTCCGGCACGCCGGCGAACGTGCTGCCGGATCTTGCGAATGCGATGAAGATCAACCCGACGCTGAAGGTGCAGTTGAACGCGGGCTATTTCGATCTCGCGACGCCCTTCTATCAGGGGGTGTACGAGATGCACCACTTGCCGATGCCGGTCGAAGCTTCAGGACAATATCGAGTACAAATTCTACGACTCCGGCCACATGGTGTACGCCAAGGAAGCATCCCTCAAGGCGCTGCACGACAATGTCGCGGGTTTCATCCGCCGCACCAGCGCAGGCGCAGGCGCAGGCGGCAGCGGAGCCGCCGTGCCGGGGCCCTGAAGCCGAGGTCACTTCCTGCGGCGCGCGCTCACGACGTTCGGCAACTGCGTGATGCGCGCGAGAATACGCGAGAGCTGCGGCAGGCCGGTGATCTCGATCGCGATCTGCATGCGAGCCAGGTGATCGCGTGGATCGGTGCTCGTGGTCATGCTCCGGATGCTTATCTTCTCATCCGCGAGCGCCGCGCTGACATCGCGCACGAGGCCCCGCCGGTCGAACGCCTCGACCTCGATGTCCACGGGAAACTCCGTGGCGCCCGATGCGCCCCAGGCGACGGGCAGAATGCGTGCCGGCGCCTTGATCGCGAGCCGGGCGAGATTCGGGCAGGACTGGGTGTGGATGGTGACGCCGCGTCCGACGGTGATGTAGCCGACGATCGCCTCGGGAGGCACCGGCTTGCAGCACTTGGCGTAGGTGGAGAGCAGATCCCCCACCCCCTGGACCTCGAGCTCCGGCTCGCGCTGCACGGCCGGCCGGGCGCGGACCTCGTCGGGGCGCGCCGCACGGGCGTGCAACAAGCGCTGAATGGCGGCAGCCACCTGCGCCATGTTGATCTCGCCAAGCCCCAGCGCCTCGTGCAGCTCCTCGGCGCTCGCGAGCTTGAGCTCTGCGAGGAGCTCCGGAATCGACGGGGTATTGACGCCCAGGCGCTGGATCTCGCGGTCGAGCATCGCCCGTCCCTCGAGCTTGTTTTCCGCGGCCTCCTGCTTGCGAAACCAGGCGCGGACTTTATTGCGGTTGCGGGGACTCGCGAGAAAGCCCGACTGGGCCGATAGCCAGTCGCGCGAGGGATGCGCGGCCTTCGCGGCAATGATCTCGACCGTTTCGCTGTTTTTAAGCTGATAGTCGAGCGGCACCATGCGTCCGTTCACTTTCGCCCCGCGCGTGCGGTGGCCCAAGTCGGTATGCACTTGGTAGGCAAAGTCGAGGGGCGTGCCCCCGACCGGTACATCGACGATCTCTCCTTTGGGCGAGACCACGTAGATGCGATCCTGAAAGAGCTCGACGCGCATCCGGTCGAGAAAATCGTGCGTCGCCTCCTTGTCGTCCGGCGCGAGCAGCGAGCGCAGCTGGTTGATCTTGCGCTCGTAGGCTTGATCGCCGCGGCCGCCTTCCTTGTAGCGCCAGTGCGCGGCCACACCGCGTTCCGAGTGAGCGTGCATCTCTTGCGTGCGGATCTGAATCTCGACCGGCTGACCGCCCGGACCGATCACGGCCGTATGGATGGAGCGATACAGGTTGTCTTTGGGCGTCGCGATGTAGTCGTCGAACTCCCCGGGGATGAATTGCCACAGCGAGTGCACGATGCCGAGCGCCGCATAGCACTCGGCCACGGTGTTGACGAGCACGCGGGCCGCGCGAATGTCCATGATCTGCTCGAAGGCGAGGCTCTTCGACTGCATCTTGCGCCAGATGCTGTAGATGTGCTTCGGCCGTCCTTCGATGCGTGCTTCGATGCCGGTCGCCCGCAGCTCCCGGTCGAGGCGGTTCTTGAGCTCCTCGATGTAGCGCTCGCGGTCGGCGCGGCGAACCTTCAGCGCCGCGGCGATGTGCCGGTAGTCGTGCGGCTGCAGATAGCGAAACGCGAGATCCTCGAGCTCCCACTTCAACTGCCATACGCCGAGGCGGTTGGCGAGCGGGGCGTAGACCTCGCGCGTCACCGTCGAGACCCTGCGCTTCTCGGCCGCATCGAGGATCTTGGCGGCGCGCATACGCTGCAGCTGCTCGGCGAGCTTCACGACGACCAGCCGGACATCGCCGATGACGGCCACCAGCATCTTGCGCAAGCGCCTCGGCTTGCGCCGGCTCGAGTCCTCGCTCCGGCGTCCAGTCGGCGGGCAAACCGACCTCGCCCAGCTCGGCGAGGGCGCGGGCGAGGCGGGTCGGCTCGCCGCCGAAACGCGCTTCCGCCGTATCGCGGTCGATGGATTTGTCCTCGAGCAGCGGCTTGAGCAGCACCGCCATGACGACATCCTCGTCCGCCTCGAGGGTGCGCACGATCTCGGCCACTTCGAGCGCCACGCGGCGCCTCTCCTCGGCTTGCGGCGGCAACTCGAGCTGCATCACCGCCGCGATCCGGGATTCGAGCGCGGAGCTCGCAGTACGCAGAGGCGTGGTGGTTTCCATCGATCCTAAGCGGCGCCGGTGGGTTTGGCCGGCCAATTGCCGGTATCATACCCGGCCATGTCAACACCCATGACGAACCCCCCTGGCATGGCCGCGGGCGGGACACTTGCCGAATAAAGCGGCGACGGTCCGGGTGCTCGGCATCGACCCCGGCTCTCAGTGCACGGGCTTCGGTGTCCTCGATGCGGCGGGGTCGCGCTTGACGTACGTGGCGAGCGGCGTGATCCGCACGCCGCAGGGCGACTTTGCGGCGCGTCTTTGGGAGATTCACAGCTGCGTGCGCAGCATCGTCGCGCAATACCGTCCGCAGGAGATCGCCATCGAGCGGGTGTTCGTGAACCGCAATCCCGACAGCGCATTGAAGCTCGGCCAGGCGCGCGGTGCCGCCATCTGCGGCGCGGCGGATGCCAATGCGGAGGTGTTCGAGTACGCGACGCGCCAGATCAAGCAGGCCGTGGTGGGGACGGGGAGCGCCGAAAAAGCGCAGGTTCAGCTCATGATGCGCAGCATTTTGCGCCTCGATGGGCGCCTCGCCGCCGATGCGGCCGATGCGCTCGCCGCGGCGGTTTGCCATGCGCTTCGCGGACCGGTGCGTCCGGGGCTGGGCCGCGCGCGATGATCGGGTTCCTGAAAGGCCGTCTCGCGGTGAAGCAGCCTCCCACCCTGATGGTGGACGTGAATGGGGTCGGCTACGAGCTCGAGGCGCCGATGTCGACGTTTTACGGTCTGCCGGCGGCCGGCGAGCCGGTCGCGCTCTTCACGCACCTGGTCGTGCGCGAGGATGCGCACATCCTGTTCGGCTTCGGCACCGAGAGCGAGCGGCGTCTGTTCCGCGGGCTGCTCAAGGTCTCGGGGGTCGGCCCAAAAATCGCCCTGGGGATCTTGTCGGGGGCGAGCGTCGATGATTTCCTGCGCATCGTGGAAGCGGAGGACATCGGCATGCTCACGCGGATTCCGGGAATCGGCAAAAAGACCGCCGAGCGGATCATCATCGAAATGCGCGACAGCGTGCAGAAGCTCGCGGCTCCGAGCGCGCGGGAGGGAGTGCCCCTGAGTCTCGCGGCCTCGAGCCCGCAAGGCGAGGCATTCGCCGCGCTCGTGGCGCTCGGCTACAAGCCGCCGGAGGTCGCACGGCTCTTGAAGGCGGCCGATGAGCCCGGCTTATCGACCACGGAAATCATCCGCCGCGCCCTCAAATCCGCCGCCAAGCCTTAATATTGCATATGGGCATCGAACAGGATCGAATCATCAGTGCGGCGGGCAACGGCGATGACGTCCTCATCGAGCGCGCCGTGCGGCCGAAAAGCCTGGCCGAGTACGTCGGCCAGCCCAAAGTCACGATGCAGATGGATATTTTCATCCAGGCTGCGCGCATGCGCGGTGAGGCGCTCGATCACGTGCTCATTTTCGGGCCGCCCGGATTGGGCAAGACCACGCTCGCGCACATCATAGCCAACGAGCTCAAGGTGAATCTGCGTCAGAGCTCGGGCCCCATCCTCGAGCGGCCGGGCGATCTCGCGGCCTTGCTGACCAACCTCGAGCCGCGCGACGTGCTGTTCGTGGACGAGATCCATCGCCTGAGTCCCGTGGTCGAGGAGGTGCTGTATCCGGCCATGGAGGACTCGCAGCTCGACTTGATGATCGGCGAGGGGCCCGGCGCGCGCTCCATCAGGCTCGACTTGCCGCCGTTCACGCTGGTCGGGGCGACGACCCGCGCAGGTCTTCTGACCTCGCCGTTGCGCGACCGATTCGGCATCGTGCAGCGGCTCGAGTTCTATTCCACGGAGGAGCTCGTCAAGATCGTGGCGCGGAGCGCCTCGATCTTGAAGCTGCGCCTCGAGCCCGAGGGTGCGGCGCGGCTCGCCGAGCGCTCGCGCGGCACCCCGCGCATCGCCAATCGGCTCCTGCGCCGGGTGCGCGACTACGCCGAGGTCAAGGCCGCGGGCCTCATCAGCGGCGAGGTCGCGCTCGCGGCGCTCGACATGCTCGAGGTCGATCCCCAGGGCTTCGACATGCTGGACCGCAAGCTCCTCCTCACGGTCATCGAGAAGTTTGACGGCGGTCCGGTGGGCGTCGACAGCCTCGCGGCGGCCATGAGCGAAGAGCGCGGCACGATCGAGGATGTGATCGAGCCTTTCCTCATTCAGCAAGGCTTCCTGATGCGCACCGCGCGAGGCCGGGTCGCCACGCGCAACGCCTACGCGCACTTCGGCCTCAAGGCCCCCACGATCGAGCGCGATCTGAGCCTGCCGCTGTTTCGCGACTCGCCATAGCTACCCGCGATCACATGCCGGGAAGGGGGCGCGTTGCCGTTCTGTTCGCGGTCGTCGTCGTTTTGGTTGCCGGAGCGGCGCTGTGGTGGTCGCTCGCGCGCCGTCCTGGTGCGACGGAGCTCACTCTCTATGGCAATGTCGACCTGAGGCAGGTCGAGCTGCCATTCAACGGCAGCGAGCGCATTGCCACGGTGCTGGCGCAGGAGGGCGATCACGTCAGCAAGGGCCAGCTGCTCGCGCGGTTGGACACCAGCCGGCTGACGCCGCAGGTGGCGAAGGCCGAAGCCGACCTTGCCGCACAACAACAGGCGGTGGACCGGCTGCATCATGGCAATCGCCCGGAGGAAATCGCACAGGCGCGCGCCAACGTGGATGCCGCCGCGGCCGATGCAAAAAACGCGCGCGAGCAATACGCTCGATTGAGCACGCTGTCCGCGAGCTCTTCCGGTCGTGCGGTAAGCCGGCAGGACATGGATTCGGCGAAGGCGGCGCTCGACACCGCCGAGGCCCGTTTGGCGGTGAATCGCAAAGCTCTGGCACTCGAAGTGGCGGGCCCGCGCAAGGAGGACGTCGCGCAGGCCGAGGCTGAGCTGCGCGCCGATCAGGCGCAGCTCGCCCTCCTGCAGCAGCAATTCAAAGACGCGGATCTGGTGGCGCCGCTCGATGCCGTGGTGCGTTCGCGCATCGTCGAGCCCGGGGAGATCTCCTCGCCCCAAAAATCCGCCTTTACACTCGCCATCGTCGACCCCAAATGGGTGCGCGCGTACGTGGCCGAGCCGGATCTGGGGTCGGTGCGCGAGGGCCTGGACGCCGCGGTGACGGTCGATGCATTTCACGATCGCCGATTTTCGGGCTGGGTCGGCTTCATCTCGCCGGTCGCCGAGTTCACGCCTAAAAGCGTGGAGACCACGGAATTGCGCTCGAGTCTGGTGTACGAAATCCGTGTCTTCGTCCGCGATCCCGGCGACGAGCTGCGATTGGGAATGCCCGCCACCGTCCATCTGCCGCTGCGGGGCGATGACGGCGCGCCGCGCGCGAAGCATGGCGGCGCATGACCGGCACCGTGCATGCGGAGCCTGCGCTGATTGCGCAAGGGCTGCGCAAGGTGTTCGAACATCAAGATGGGGCAGCGGTCTGCGCACTCGATGCGGTCTCCCTCGAGGCCGAACAGGGAGCACTCACCGCCCTGGTCGGTCCCGACGGCGCCGGCAAGACCACGCTGATGCGGCTCGCGGCCGGGCTACTGCGTGCCGACGCGGGATCCTTGAGGGTCCTCGGCGTCGACGTGGCCGCCGATCCGCAGCAGGTTCAGGACCGCATCAGCTACATGCCGCAGCGCTTCGGTCTTTATGAGGATCTGAGTGTTGCAGAAAATCTCGATCTGTACGCCGATCTGCATGGCGTCAGCCCGGCGCAGCGCGCGCAGCGCTATCCGCAGCTCATGGAAATGACCTCGCTCGGTCCGTTCAAGGCGCGTCTGGCCGGCCAGCTGTCGGGCGGCATGAAGCAGAAGCTCGGGCTGGCTTGCACCCTGGTTCGCTCGCCGGAACTGCTGCTGCTCGATGAGCCCACCGTCGGCGTGGATCCTTTGTCGCGGCGCGAGCTCTGGGACATCGTGGTGCATCTGGTGACCGAGGAGGGGCTGACGGTACTGCTCAGCACCGCCTATCTCGATGAGGCGGAACGCTGCAGCCGAGCCATCGTTCTGCATCGGGGCCGCGTACTGTCGCAGAGCTCGCCCGCAGAGGTGTCGGCCCTGGCGTCGGGTCATAGCTTCGTGGCTATCCCACCGCCGGGTCAATCGGCTCGCAGCCTGCAGGCGCGGCTTCTCGATCGGCCGGACACCATCGATGCGGTGCCGGACGGCGGGCGGGTCCGCTTGGTTCGGGGCGGCGGTCCATCCGCGCCGTACCTCGATGATTTGCAGGGCCTCACGATCGACTCCGTGCCGCCGCGGTTCGAGGATGGCTTCATGATGCTGCTCGCGAAGCACACCGACGCCGAGCGGCCGCGGGCCATCACGATCGCGCATCCGTCCGAACAGCGCGATGAAGAGGCGATAGTGCGAGTGCAAAGCTTGCTGAAGAAATTCGGCGCATTCATTGCGGTCGACCACATCGATTTCGAGGTGCGCCGCGGACAGATCTTCGGGCTGCTTGGCCCGAACGGCGCGGGCAAGACCACGACATTTCGGATGCTGTGCGGTTTGCTGGCCCCGAGCGGCGGCACACTGAATGTGGCCGGTGCCGACGTGCGCAATGCGGCCGCCTCGGCGCGCGCGCGCCTCGGCTATGTCGCACAGAAGTTCTCCTTGTACGGCCCGCTGAGCGTGTCCGAGAACTTGGAGTTCTTTGCCAGCGCCTACGGATTGCGCGGCCGGCGAAGGCGCGAGCGGATCGGGTGGGCAATGGAACAATTCGAGCTCGGCGGTCATGCGCGCGCCAGCAGCGCACAGTTGCCCGGCGGCTACAAGCAGCGGCTTGCCATGGCCGCCGCCTTGCTGCACGAGCCGCAGATACTGTTCCTCGATGAGCCAACCAGCGGCGCCGATCCCCGGGCGCGCCGTGCATTCTGGCGCCGCATTACCGCGATGGCCGAGCAGGGCGTGACCATCATCGTCACCACGCATTTCATGCAAGAGGCGGAGTACTGTGACCGCATTGCGATCATGGATTCCGGCAGGATCTTGGCGCAGGGCTCGCCGGCCGAGGTGCGCGGTCTCGCCCGGACCCCGCAGCGCTCCGAGCCCAGCATGGAAGATGCCTTCATCGCCGTGGTCGAGCGGGCACGCGCGCACGCATGACGGCCTCCCCGTCGCTGTCGCGTACCAACGCCTGGCCATCGAAGCTGCGGCGGCTCCGGGCATTGGTGTTGAAGGAATCCCGGCAAACCGTGCGTGACCCCTCGAGTCTCGCGATCGGTGTGGTCCTTCCCCTGATCCTCATCTTGCTGTTCGGCTACGGCCTGTCGCTCGACGTCAAGAACGTGCCGATCGCGATCGTCATTGAGTACCCTACGCCCGAAGCGGTCGAGCTCGCGGCCGGATTCAAGCTGTCGGCCTATTTTCATCCCGTACCGACGCGATCGATGCCCCCGGCGCAGCGGCTGTTGCTCGAACACCGGGTCGATGGGATCGTCGTCATTCCCGCCGACTTCTCGCGCCGCTTCGCGGTCGGCGATGCCCGGGTCCAGCTCATCGTGCACGGCGGGGATGCGAACCGGGCGCGGATCACCGAGGGTTACGTGCAGGGCGTCGTCGGCGCGTGGGCGGCGAGGCGGGCGGCGCAGGGGCAGGCGAGCCGGGGCCCGGCGGTCAACGTGGAGTCGCGCATGTGGTTCAACGAGGCGAACGACAGCAGCTATTTCTTGGTGCCTGGCTTGGTCGTGTTGGTCATGACGCTGATCGGCGGCTTGTTGACCGCCATGGTCATGGCCCGCGAATGGGAGCGCGGCACGCTCGAGCCGCTGCTGGTCACCCCGGTGCGCACCGAGGAGATCCTGCTGGGCAAGACCCTGCCATACTTCGTGCTCGCCTTGTTCGGATTCGCGCTGTGCGTGCTGTCCGCCAAATTCCTATTTCACGTGCCGCTGCGCGGCTCGGTGTGGGTACTGCTCGGCGCATCCATGCTTTACGTCCTCATCGCTCTGGGCATCGGACTTCTGATCTCCTCATGGGTCAAGAACCAGTTGGTCGCCAGCCAGCTCACCATGCTCGTCACATTCATGCCCGCGTTCATGCTGTCGGGATTCCTGTTCGATCTGCGCAGCATGCCGACCGCCGTGCGGCTGATCACCTACGCACTGCCGGCGCGCTATTACGTGGCTCTGCTGCAGACTGTGTTTCTCGCGGGCGATGTCTGGCCGGTGATTGTGCCAAATACGCTCGCCCTGACCGCGATGGCCGCCGCCCTGGCGCTCGGCAGTCGCGTCGTCATGCGCAAGACCTTGGCATGACGACCGTCTTGGACTCACTGCTCCGTATCCTCGCCTTGACGCGCAAGGAGCTGCTCGCCGTATTGAAGGACCGTCGCAGTCGAATGAGCTTGCTCATTCCGCCCATGGTGCAGGCATTGATCTTTGGCTACGCCGCCACTTACGACTTGAATCACGTGACTTACGCGGTGCTTGATCAGGACCATACCGCGGCATCCCGCGAGCTGCTGGCGGGTCTCGATGGTTCCGGGGTGTTCGAGCGAGTCGCGGAACTTCAGCGCGCGAGCGACATCAAGTCGACGATCGACGCGCGCCGCGCGCTGCTCATCGTGCAGATCGACCCGCAATTCGAGCGCCACCTCCTGTCCGGTCAGCGCGCCGCGGTGCAGCTGATCGCCGATGGGCGCAATTCCAACACGGCCGGCACGGCGATGGGCTACTTCGCCGACATCGTCGATCGGTTCAATTCCCGCTGGGGCCGCGATCACGGTGCCGGGGCGACGCCCGTGCAGCTCGTCGCTCGTGCCTGGTACAACCCCAATCTCGAGACACGATGGTTCATGATTCCCGGCATGATCGGCACGTTGACCCTGCTCCAGACCATGATGCTCACGGCGATGTCGGTCGCGCGCGAGCGCGAGGAAGGCACCTTCGATCAACTGCTGGTGACGCCCTTTCGTCCTTTTGAAATCATGGCCGGCAAAGCCCTGCCTTCCATGGTGGTCGGCACGATTCAGGCCGCCGGCGTGCTGCTCGTCGCGCAGCTGTGGTTTCGAATCCCCTTTGTCGGCTCGTACGTCACGCTCTCTGCGGGATTGCTGCTGTTTTTACTGGCGGCGGTGGGTATCGGATTGCTGCTCTCGGCCGTTGCCGCGACCATGCAGCAGGCCATGCTTTATACGATGCTGCTGATCATGCCCTTCTCGTTGCTCTCGGGACTGACGACCCCGATCAGCAGCATGCCGCGGGCGGTGCAATACCTGACCGCCATCAATCCGCTGAGCTATGCGATCGATATCACCCGGCGTGTATACCTCGAAGGGGCAGGCCTGTATCTGCTGATTGCCGATCTGTGGCCCTTGGCGCTCATCGCGATGCTCAGCCTGGGCGCCGCTTCCTGGATGTTCAGGCACCGAATGCAATGACGACCGGGAACCGGCGGGTCATCGCAATTGGCGGATTGGCCGCCGCGCTCCTTTCCGGCTGCACGGTCGGCCCTGATTTCGCACGGCCAAAGCCGGACACCCCCGCGCACTGGTCGGCCCACGCGACCGCGCCAGCGCCGCTGCCGGCGCCGCCCTCGGCACCACCGCGAGCGGACGCGGTCTCGGAGCAGACGGCGGACTTGCGCACATGGTGGAGAGATTTTGAGGATCCGGAGCTCGACTCGCTGGTCGAGCGCGCTCTGGATTCGAATCTGGACCTGCGCGCCGCCGTGCTGCGAATCGAGGAGGCGCGGGCGCAGCGCGCCATCGCGGCGGCGGCCTTCTGGCCCACGGTGTCGCTCGATGCCGCTTTCACCCGGCAGCGATTTAGCGAGACGACCCCTACCGGCTCGCTGTTCAGCTCGGTCGGCAGCATCCACTTGCCGGGCGGCGCAACCATGAGCATCCCCAATCCGTACAATCAATTTCAGTTGAGTGCGGGCGCCGCTTGGGAAATCGATCTGTTCGGACGCATCCGCCGCTCCGTCGAGGCGGCGGATGCCGCCCAGCAAGTCTCGGTTGAGGACCATCGGGCCGTCATGGTGTCCGTGCTCGCCGACGTCGCGCAGAGCTACATGGAGCTTCGCGGGGCGCAGGCGCGCTTGCGCGTCGCCCAGGAGAATCTCGCGACCATCAATGAGCTGCTGGATTTGACTCGTCAGCGGCTGGCGGCCGGCTTGACCACGCATATCGATGTGAGCAACGCGATGGCCCAAGCCGACGTCACGCGCGCCGAGCTGCCGGCATTCGAGCTTCAGATCACCCAGAGCACCAACCAACTCAGCCAGTTGCTGGGCCGCGAGCCCGATGCGCTGCGCTCGGAACTGCAGGGCGAGCAACCGGTTCCGTCACCACCTTCGGAAGTGTCGGTCGGCCTGCCTGCCGAGCTGGCGCGCCGCCGGTCGGATATCCGCGAAGCGGAGGCGAACCTGCACGCCGCCACCGCACAGATCGGCGTTGCGGTGGCCAACTTATTTCCCCGACTGAGCCTTGCCGCGAGCGGAGGCTTTCAGTCCGAGACGATGGGAACACTGCACGAATGGGCCAGCCGCTTTGGCTCCTTGGGCCCCACGCTCGACGTGCCCATCTTCGATCGCGGACGCTGGAAGACGGTGCAGCTCTATGATGTGCGCGCCCAGGAGGCGGCGCTCGCTTATCGGCGCACCGTGCTCGCTGCCCTGCACGAAGTGGAGAACGCGCTCGCGGCTTATGCGCAGGATCAGCAGCGGCGCGCCTGGTTGGATGCCACGGTCGCCCAGAACCGCGATGCATTGGCTCTGTCGCGGCAGCGCTACGAGAGCGGTGTAATCAGTTTCATCGATGTGCTGGACGTCGAGCGCACACTCCAGCAGAACGAGCTCTCGCTCACCGACAGCACGACCAGCCTCAGCGGCGATCTCGTACGGTTGTACCGAGCGCTCGGCGGCGGATGGGAGCAGGATTCGAAGCGCGCAGCGGGCGCAGACTAGAAATGGGGCGCCGGAAATCCGGGCCGTTCTCCTGGGCGTCCTGGGGAAGGCCCGCGCGGCCTCAAGCGCGGAGCGCCGCCGCCGGGGATTTAAGCTGAAGCAAATTTGCTCCCCGCGGCAGGACGGACGGTGCGGATATCGTCAAAGGGATAAAGGGTTGAGGCGGTCGACTGCCCCTGCCGCTTGATGCTCTTCATGCCTTGAGCGGTGAGCACTTTCGCTTCAACTATATATCGCGCACCGGGGCCGCGGCGGTCAAGGGATCAATCGAGTGGCATCGTGCAGGAATGAATCGGCGCTACGCACGCATGGATTAGGGGGTAAGCTGCACGAACGATCTCAGCTACCAGAGATATGAGCACTCCCATGCGAATCTACGCCACCGTACTCTGCGTTGCGATCATGGTGCAGACAGGAGCGGCGCGCTGCGAAGCGGGCGAGGCTCCGGATATGTCGGGGCGAGAACTGTACAAAGAGTTTTGCGCCACGTGTCATGGCGTCAGCGGTCACGGAGACGGACCGGTGGCCCTGAGCCTGAAACGGCGAGTACCGGACCTTACCTTGATTGCGAAACGCCATGGTGGCGTGTTCCCTGCAGAGGCGGTTCATCAAGCGGTCGATGGCAGATCCATGCCACGCACACATGGCACCTCGGATATGCCTGTCTGGGGCTGGGAGTTTTATGGATACGATGGCGAGGACGCTGCTCGTCGTCAGCGCGTGGCTGAATTGATCGATCGATTGGTCGACTATCTGCGTTCCATCCAAGGTCATCTCAGCCCGAGGCCCTTGTAGGATCGTGGCGCCGGAGGCGCGTGCACCTCGGTGCTATCATCAGCGTGCCGCATCCGGCACGTCCATCACCAATGGTTTACATCATTAAAATAACGTAAGCTATTGACTATACATGAGAAAGAGATTCGAATTCAAGGTCACGGTCTATTGGGAGGATACCGATGCGGGCGGCGTCGTTTACTACGCCAATTACCTTAAATTTCTCGAGCGCTGCCGCACCGAGTGGCTGCGCGCGCTGGGCGTCGATCAGCCGCGCCTGCGGGCCGAGCGGGGCCTGCAGTTCGTGGTGGTCAATGTAACCGTGGATTTCCTACGCCCGGCCGTTCTCGATGATGAAGTTCTCGTCACCGCGGAGCTTGAGAAGTTGACCGGTGCGACAATCCACTTCAAGCAATCGATATGGCGAAACGACGCACAGCTCATCGACGCCACCGTCCGCGCCGCCTGCCTGGACTCGGCCACGCTCCGGCCCCGGCCCATCCCCAAAGATCTGTTCACGGAGTGGCGTGATGCCCAATGATTTGTCGGTCTGGAGCATGGTGCTCGACGCGAGCCCGATCGTGCAGGCGGTGGTGGCGCTGTTGCTGCTGGCCTCGATCGTGTCGTGGGCGATCATCTTTCGGAAGAGCCGCGAGATATCGCAATCGAGGCGAACGGCGGAACAGTTCGAATCTCAATTCTGGTCGGGCGGGGATCTGGCGGCGCTATACCGCACCATCGAGACCAAGGGACGCGCAGGCACGGGAATGCAGAGCATTTTCGAGTCGGGCTTCGGCGAATTCAGCCGCCTGCGCCAGCTCGGTACGGCGGCGGACTTGCTGCTCGAAGGCTCCCGGCGCGGCATGCGCATCGCGCAAATGCGCGAGATGGACCGACTGGAGCAAAATCTCGCGACGCTCGCGACCGTCGGCTCGACCAGCCCCTACGTGGGACTGTTCGGCACGGTCTGGGGCATCATGACCGCGTTCCACAACCTCGGCAACGTCCAGCAGGCGACGCTCGCGGCGGTCGCGCCGGGCATCGCCGAAGCGCTCATCACCACCGCGATCGGACTGTTCGCGGCCATTCCCGCAGTCATTGCCTACAATCGGTTCGCCGATCAGGTGAGCCGGCTGGAACTTCGTTTCGACACGTTTGTCGAAGAGTTTTCGACCATTCTTCAGCGCCACGGCTCGGCCCGCGCGCACATCTAAGATGCCGGCACCGCTGCGTCGTCGCAAACTGATGGGGGAGATCAACGTCGTACCGTACATCGACGTGATGCTCGTGCTCCTCATCATCTTCATGATCACCGCGCCGCTCCTCAAAGAAGGCATCAAAGTCGATCTGCCCACCGCCGGGGCGAAGCCCATCGACGCCGCCTTCTTGCAAAAGCATGAGCCCTTGATCGTGACGGTGGACGCGCGCGGGCGTCTGTATGTCAATTTCGGGCCGAACTCCGAGCGGCCGGCCGACGAGGCCACCGTGAGCGCGCGCACGTCGGCGCTATTGCACCGGGATCCGCAGACGCCGGTGCTGGTCAAGGCCGATGCCGCCGTGCCCTATGGCACCGTTGCACACGCGATGGTGCTTCTGCAGCGCGCAGGCGCCGACAAGGTGGGGCTCCTCACCGATCCCGAGCGTCTGCCGCCGCACCCCGGCGCGGCGGGCATGCACTAATGGCGAGCTTCGTCCGCGACAACTCGTCGCCGGTCATTTTCTCGGTGCTATTGCATGGCGCGCTCGCCGCCGTGTTGGTCTATCTCGCCTTCGCGCCCAGCCATCCTTCGATCAGCGTGCAATCGGCCCCCGTGAACGCGACGATGATCGACTCGCAAATCCTGCGCGCAGCCCAGCGTGCCCAGGCGGAGGAAGCGGCTCGCGCCGCCGAGCAGGTCCGCGCGGCCGCCGCCGCACAGGCTGCCGCCAAGGCCGCCGCCAAGGCCGCTGCCGATCAGGCTGCCGAACAGGCTGCGGCTGCGAAAGCGGCGCAGGCGGCGAGTGCCGCAAAGGCGGTGGAGCAGGCGAGGGCGACCAAAGACGCCCAAGTCGCCGCCGCGGCCCGCGCGGCCGAGGACAGCAAGCGTCAGGCTGCGGCCAAGGCTCAAGAGGAAGCGAAGCGCCAGGCCGAGGCGAAGGCGCTCGCCGAGGCCAAAGCGGCGGCGGAAGCAAAGGCGGCCGCGGACGCCAAGGCGGCTCAGGCCAAGGCCGCGGCCGAGGCGAAGGCCGCGGCCGATGAGCGCGCCCGCGTCGAGGAGCTTCACCGGCAGCTCGCCGACGAAGAGCGCGTCGCAGCGGTACAGTCGGGGCCGCTCGCCGATCGTTACCGGACGATGCTGGCGAATCGAATTCAGAAAGCCTGGATCAAGCCGCCGTCGGCGCGGGTCGGGATCGATTGCCTGGTCGAGGTCACGCAGGTGCCGGGCGGCGAGGTGACCAGCGCGCGGGTAACCCAATGCAATGGCGATGCGGCCGTTCGGCAATCCATCGAGAACGCCGTGTACCGCGCCTCGCCGCTGCCCGATCCGCCGGATCCGGCATTGTTCCAAAGAAATTTCGCCTTCAGGTTCAAACCCGATGAATAAAGCTGCTTGCGTCCTCGTTCTGCTCGCCTCACTCGTGCTCGCGCAAAGGAGCTCCGCTGAATTCGTCGTCGAGGTGACGCGTGGGCAGGACAATGCCATCCCCATCGCGATCGTGCCGTTCGGGGCGGACGCCTCGGAGACGGACGTCGCTCAGGTCGTGAGCAACGACCTTGCCCGCAGCGGCCGATTCAAGCCGATGGACCGCAAGGACATGGTCGAGCAGCCGCACACCGGTACCGGGATCACGTTCGACGATTGGCGCCGGCTCGGCAACGATTACGTGCTGGTCGGGCTGATGCAGCCGCAGGGACCCGATCGCTACAACATCAGTTTCGAGCTCTACAACGTCCTCAATCACCAGCGCCTGCTCGGTTTCCAGATCAGCGCCAACCGGCCCGGCTTGAGGCTCGCGAGCCATCAGATCGCCGACATGGTGTTCGACAAGATCACCGGCATCCGGGGCGCCTTCGCGACCCGCATCGCGTACGTGGCCGTATCCGGGAGCCTGCCGAATCGCAGTTATCGGCTGATCGTCGCCGACGCCGACGGCGAGAATCCTCACGTGGTGATGCAATCGAACGAGCCTTTGATGTCGCCCGCATGGTCGCCGGACGGTCAGAGTCTCGCCTACGTCTCGTTCGAGAGTCGTCTGCCATCGGTGTACGTGCAGTACCTGAAGACCGGCGAGCGCCATCGCGTCTCCGCCAAGGCCGGCGTGAATCAAGCGCCCGCGTTCTCGCCCGACGGCAAGAAGCTCGCGCTCACCCTGTCGACCCGCGACGGCAATCTCGATGTGTACGTGCTCGATCTCGCCACGAACGCCCTGACCCGAATCACCGACGATCCCGGCATCGATACCGAGCCGCAGTGGTCCAAGGACGGGCAGAGCCTGTACTTCACCTCGGACCGCGCAGGCGGTCCGCAGATCTACCGCGTCGGCTTGCAACCCGGCGATCATCCGCGGCGACTCACGTTCCAGGGTAACTACAATGCGAGACCGCGGGTCTCACCCGACGAGTCGCAGCTGGCTTTCGTGACCCAAGAGGAAGGCGCCTACCGCATCGCGGTCATGGATCTCAAAAGCCGTGGAGACACGCAGGTGATCACGAAGGGGCAGTTCGACGTATCGCCGAGCTATGCGCCGAACGGCGCCATGATCATCTATGCGAGCCGCGACCGGGGGCGCGGGGTGCTCGCGCTCGTCACCCCCGACGGACGCGTGCAGGAGCGGCTGGCATCCAGCGAGGGCGAGGTACAGGAGCCGGCCTGGTCGCCGTTCTGAAGTCGATGAATCGCGCAACACAGTTCATAATGCGGGGGGCCTTGGCCCGCCTTGGTATCCGATAGCACTCAGATGGACGTTTCAATGAAAAAAATCATATCGATCGCTTGTTTGTTCGCAGCCGCTGCACTGCTCGCGGGCTGCCCGAAGAAGGCAACGACCGTCGAGCCACCGACCACCGGCACGCAGGTACCCGGGGCCGGGGGCGGCGCGAACGGGGAGGGTGCCTCGACCAGCACGAACCCCCTGGGCGGCGATGCGGCGGCCATGGCCGGGCAGGGCGGCGCAGGCCCGAACGCATCGGTCGGTCGGATCATCTATTTCGACTTCGACAAGTCCGATATCCGGCCGGAATTCGCGGCCGTCATCACGGGGAACGCCCAGTTCCTGACGGCGCATCCCGGTGCCAAGCTCAAGCTCGAGGGTAATACCGACGAGCGCGGCACGCGCGAGTACAACATCGGGCTCGGCGAGCGGCGCGCGCAAGCGGTGCGGCGGGCGTTGATGCTGCAGGGAGTCTCCGAGAACCAGCTGACGACGGTGAGCTTCGGTGCGGAGCGGCCGGCGGTGGAGGGCGATGACGAAGCCGCCTGGGCCAAGAACCGCCGGGTGGAATTGGTATATACGCCGTGACGAGGCGTGCTTCGGTCGCTTGCGCAGGAGGTCTGGCGCTGTTGACGCTCGCCGGCTGCGCAACGCCGCCGGAAGAGGATCCCGTGCAGATCAAGCTCAACGATCTCGATACCCGGGTGACCCGCATCGAGCGGGTCGTGGCGAACAACAGCTTGCTCGAGCTCTCCAACCAGATGAGCGATCTGCGCGCCGATCTGCGGGCCGTGCACAACGACATCGACCAGCTGAATCACGCGCTCGAGACGAGCCGCAAGCAGCAGCACGATCTGTATGCGGATCTCGATCAGCGCCTGAAGGCGATCGAGGCGCGCACGGGTGGCGCGGCTCCGGCGGCGGGCGGGCCGGGCGGCGCGGGCGCGGCTGGAGCGGCCGCGGGTGCCGCGGGTGCGGGGCGGCGCTGCGGCGGGGAGTGCTCAATCCGCGGCCGGATCCGATACGGCGGCCTATCAGGCGGCGTTCGGTCTGCTCAAGGACAGCCAGTACGAGCGGGCGATTGTCGGGTTCCAGCAGTTTCTCACGACCTATCCCGACAGCTCGCTTGCGGATAATGCGCAGTACTGGCTCGGCGAGGCGTACTACGTCAACAAGTCCTTTCCCGAGGCATTGGCGAGTTTCCAGCGCGTCCTCACCAAATATCCTCAGTCGCGCAAGGTGCCCGATGCGCTTCTCAAGGTGGGCTACTGCGATTATGAGCTGAAGCAATGGCAGGCGGCTCGCGACACCTTGTCTCAGGTCACGGCCAATTATCCCGACACGCCCGCCGGAAAACTCGCGCAGCAACGTCTCGACAAGATGAGCTCGGAGAACCATTGAGTGCAGAGCCGTCCAAAGGCGAGCGCTTGCGCATCAACGAGATCTTCCACTCGCTTCAGGGCGAGGCCGACTCGGTAGGGTATCGAACCGCGTTCGTGCGTTTGACCGGCTGTCCCTTGCGGTGCCGGTACTGCGATACCGCATACGCCTTCCACGCCGGCGATTGGTGGGACCTCGAATCGATCCTCGAAGCGGTCCGCGGGCTCGATGCGCCGCATGTCTGCGTCACCGGGGGCGAGCCGCTCGCTCAGCCCAACTGCCTCGTGCTGCTCGAGCGGCTGTGCGATGCGGGCTTCAAGGTCTCGCTCGAGACGAGCGGGGCGATCTCCATCGCTCAGGTGGATCCCCGGGTGGTGCGCGTGCTCGACGTGAAGACACCGGACTCCGGCGAAGCCGCGCGCCAGAAAATCGAGAATTTCGCGCTCCTCACGCCGCGCGATCAGGTGAAGTTCGTGATTTGCTCCCGCGAGGATTACGACTGGAGCCGGGCCTATCTGAAGGAGCACGCCCTGAGCGATCGCTGTCAGGTCTTATTTTCGCCAAGCTACACGCAAGTGCCGCCCGCGTTGCTGGCCGATTGGATCCTTGCCGATCGTCTGCCGGTGCGATTCCAGCTGCAGCTCCACAAGGTGTTGTGGGGGGACGTTCCCGGAAAATGAGCAGACGTATGCGGGCTGCGGTGGTGCTGTTGTCCGGCGGCCTCGATTCCGCGACGACGCTCGCCATCGCGCGACGCCAATTCACGAGCTACGCGCTCAGCGTGAACTACGGGCAGCGACATCGCGCGGAGCTCGCGGCGGCCAAGCGGGTTGCCGGCGCGTTGGGGGCACGCGAGCATCGCGTCATGAACGTCGATCTCGCCGGCGTCGGCGGATCGGCATTGACCGATGCGAGCATCTCGCTGCCGGAATCGCCGAGCGCAGGCATTCCCATTACCTATGTGCCTGCACGCAACACGCTCATGCTGGCGCTCGCGCTGGGATGGGCCGAGATTCTCGGGGCCGTGGATATTTTCGTCGGCGTGAATGCCATCGATTACTCGGGGTATCCGGATTGCCGGCCGCAATTCATCGAGGCTTTCGAGCAGCTCGCGCAGCTCGCCACCAAAGCCGGCGTCGAGGGGGCGCGTTTCAAGATCCATGCGCCTTTGATTCACATGTCCAAGGCGGAGATCATCCGCACGGGGGCCGAGCTCGGCCTCGACTATGCAATGACGGTATCGTGTTATCAGGCGAGCCCCAAGGGCCTCGCATGCGGGCGCTGCGACTCATGCCGCTTGCGCGCGCTGGGATTCTCGGAGGCAGGGCTCCCTGACCCGACGCGTTACGCAAGGTCGCGCGGCAAGGGTCGCGCACCCTGACACGGAGCCCAATGACCGGGCCGTGCCGCAGTCCTGCTTCGCATGCCCGGCGGAGAAAAATTCGGCTATCATGCGCCGCTCAATGGGACGGTAGCTCAGTTGGTAGAGCAAGGCCCTTTTAAGGCTTTGGTCCTGGGTTCGAGTCCCAGCCGTCCCACCAGAGTTTTATTAATAATATCAATGTATTATAGTATTTTCCTCGAAATTACAACGGTGCGTTTTTTGGGTGATCCGCGCTGGGCGGGAGCGGATGAGACCCGCGCGCAATCCGCTCGGAGTTGCTGATTACCGCGATCCATAGATCGTAAGGCTATACGCGGGCCACACGAACTTGGCCGCGGCTTCCTGCGACATATCTTCGCTGATCGTCAGCCGATTCGATCAGCTTTGGGACTTGGACAAGCACCCGCACTAGCGACGCTCACAGGTTTTTAAGAGCGGTTGACAGCTCCTATTTTCCGCCTAAGAATAATACTGGTTGGTATTATTATTAAGCGATCTTCCTGACACGGCTGCCATTAGGGCAAAGATAGTGCGAAGAGGATGAATTCGATGCAAGTCGTAAAATCTGGGGAGCGCATTAGTCAGGGCCCGTATCTTTCGGAGCTCGACTTTGACAGGTTCCAGATGCGTGTCACGACGGACCGCTACAGCTCGCGTGAGTACCATGAACGCGAGCGGAATTTGCTCTGGATGCGGGTTTGGCAAGTTGCCGGCCGCCTCGATGAACTGCCGAAAGCCGGCGACTGGAAGGAATATTGCATTTTCGACCAGTCCTATCTGATTGTGCGTGGTAAAGACCGTAGGTTGCGAGGGTTCGTCAATGCCTGCAGGCATCGCGGTAACGTGCTGTGCGAGGGCAGGGGCCACTCGGCACGGCTCACGTGTCCCTACCACAAGTGGTCATATGATCTCGATGGCCGGTTGCTGGCCGTCCCCAGGCCTGATTTTGATGGGACGATCGACAAGTTCGTTGGCCCGAAGGACGAACTCGCACTTCGGCAAGTGCCGGTCGAGTGTTTCGGTGGTTTCGTCTTTCTCAATCCGGATCCGAGCGCGGCGCCGCTGGCCGATTTTCTGGCAGAGGTGGCCGATCTTCTGGCGCCTTACCATCTTGAGGAGATGATTCCCTTCGGTTTGAATGTTCGCGAGAGCCTGGACTGTAACTGGAAGGTGGTCATGGACGCGTTCCAGGAGGGGTACCATATTCAAGGCATACATCCAGAACTGGTCTGTGCGATGGATGAATCCAAGGAACGGTACAGCTTCTTCGGCGATCACAGCGTGGCCACCGCCCCCTTCGGTGCGTCAAACCTGGCGGCGTTCGGCCCGGAGCCGCAGGTCGAAGCGATAAGGGGACTTCCCGCAACCTTTCCCGGAGTTGCAGAAGTATTACCTCGTTTCGAGGAGCTAGTCGGTTCTTATCGCAACAAGGACGGCACACTGGAATTTCCGGGGGGCGTCACCGCGCGCGCACTTTTGCAAAGGGCCACGCGCGACACCTTGACCGGCAAGGGCTTGGACGTAAGCGAGCTGACCGACAATCAGATGAGCGACAACCAGTTCTATTTGCTCTTCCCGAATTTCTTTCTGACCATTCGCGCGGGAGAGGCCACGTTCATCGGCTCGGTGCCACACCCCGACGGTGACCCCAACAGATGCATCTGGCACGTGGTTAACTATCAATGGTTGCCTCCGGAACAGCGTGCAAAGAAACGAGCTGAGCTGATCGATGAGCCCGAAGACTTCAATTACTTCCTTGCTCTCCAACAGGATTACGACCAAATGCAGCGCCAACAGAAGGGGTTGCGCAATCGCACTCTCGAATATCTCACGCTGACGAGGCAGGAAGTCCGCCTCGCCCATTTTCATACCGTCCTCGATGGCTATCTTGAAGGCGGTGCGAGCTCACGAACGAGCGCTCGCAAGAATACGCCAGCGGCATAAGGCACGAGGGAGCGGATCAGGAAGGTTTCTGCCGCGCCGGTGACGGCGGCTATATCGATGAGAGTGGCCGTCTTATCTTTCAGGGACGTATCAACGATATCATCAAGACCGGCCGCGCCAACGTATCGCCGGTCGAGGTCGACTGGACGCTGTGCTCATGCCCTGGCGTGTAAGTCTGCAAGACGGTCGGAGTGCCGCATGAGACGCTGGGTGAGATCGTCGTGTCCTGCATCGTGCGCGAGGCGGGACGCGATCTGTCGGCGGATGCGGTGATCCGCTTCCTGAAGGCGCGGCTGGCCAGCTACAAGGTGCCGCGCGAGGTGGTGTTCGTGACCGAGAAGGAACTGAAGTTTACAGGCACGGCGAAGGTCAAGCCCGCCGACGCGCGGGAGCTTGCGGTACAGAAACTGTCGCGTGCCGTGTCGTAACGTAGCGATCGATTGCCAACGGGGTCAAATTAGAGCTTCCTCTCCGAGCAGAGTCGTCCGATGCACGGTGCGGCCGCTAACTTCGAGTGGCAATCCTTCAACGTGGGATGCATGACTGCCGAGCACCAACGACTTGCGGCCAGAGCGGTAGGTCCATACGAGCGGATGGGCTTTGGGAGGATAACTTCGCCAACCGCTCTTGCGGCGCAGGATTTACCGCTTGACAAACATCGTGAGGAGTTGCAGGCAGGCGGCTTGCTACCACGCAGACCTGCTTGCCATAAAGATCCTGACTGCGTTGTCAACCCACGACATCCGCTCTCTATCGCTGACCACCCGGTTGGTGATCATGACGGAGACGTACCAGCCATACATGGCGGATAAGAGCAGTTCAGCCGCCGCCGCAGGATTGCGGCATGGGATCCGATCTCGACGAGCGGATTCCTCAATAAATTTGGCAACCTGCTCAACACCAACTTGAAATCTCGCCCGAGATGCCTCTCCGAGCTCCGGAAATTGATGAGATTCGCTCAAGATTAGTCTGTTGATTTCGAGAACGTCCCCGCTCAGGCTCCTCCTGAGAGCGATGTTGACGTAGGTGCGAAGTCTGTCCTCGAGGGCGTCCTCGCTTCCCCCGGAGCTGGGCAGCATCTCTTCGCCGGCACTCGCGATTTGCTGCGCGACAATTGCCCGCAGCATTGCACCTTTGGAAGGAAAACGCGCGTATAGAGTGGTCTTCGATACACGCGCAGATTTCGCGATCGCGTTGATTGAAGTCGCTCCGTATCCGTGAAGCACAAAAGCCTGACGAGCGACTAGAACTAGCCGAGCCTCGAGCGCCTCCAGATCTTCGGCCTTGGGCCTTCCTCGCGGTCTACGCGGCTGGGCGCGCAATTGGGGCCGTGTTCTTTTGCGCATATTCCTAGTGTTTGATAGCAAGGCCTGAGTTCCTCAGCTTTTGGTGCGCTCGGAAGACGCAATGGCCGGCATTCTACAATCGTTAAGGCCGCGTGATTACGGTAGGCCGGCAAGTTTTTTCAAGCGCGCCGCCGCGATCCTTAGAATTCAAGGTGCGTCTCTCCGTAGGGTTGACAGAGGTGGGAAATAGCGCGAAGCTTACTAAAAAGGACCGGTCAGTACTATTAAGGGTGCTAAGCGAACATGTGGCGCTGGCTGGTGGCGGGTGGTGCCGATAATGTCCACATTTTCACGCCCCATCAATCCGAGACCACCACCGATTCAATGAACTGCGAACCGACCCACACACCTGCGCCTGAAGAAATCGATATCCCCGCTATCCGAGAAAAGTATCGCCGTGAGCGAGATATGCGCCTGCGCCGCGAAGGCCAGAAGCAATACGTGGAGACTGAGGAGGACTTCGCGGCCGGCTATGAGACCGATCCACATATGCCGATACGGCCGAGGGACCCGATCTTCGAGGACCTTGACGTCGCGATTCTCGGCGGAGGATTTTCGGGCATCATGGCCGGCGTCCACCTGCGCAATGCGGGCGTTGAGAACTTCAGACACATAGAACATGCCGGGGATTTCGGCGGCGTCTGGTATTGGAATCGCTACCCCGGGATCCAGGGTGACAATGATGCCTATTGCTACCTGGCACTACTGGAGGACGAAGCCGCGCTGTTCCACACGTTGATCAGCGCACTGCGCTGGGATGAGGAGGGGTTGTAGCGTGCATCTGCGCTATCCGCATATCTTCAGTCGCGTCCGTCTGGGTCCCGTCGAACTGCCGAACCGCGATGTTTTTTCACCGCATCGCGCGCCGAGCCTGAAAACGACGACCGGGACCCTCCGCGCGGAGCCGGGTCAAACCTTTTGAAGGAGCAGCTATGCAAATAGGACTGCAGTTGGGATATCAGAATCTCCATGGTATTTCCGACGCCGAGTTCTTCAGACGGGAAACGCAACTCGGCATCGAAGCAGAAGCCATGGGATTCGACTTTGTATCACCCGTCGAACACCACTTCACCGACTATGCGGCGTGCCCCGACCCCACCCAGCTCCTGACCTATATCGCGGCGAAGACAAAGACCATCAGGCTGATGACGGGCGCGGTTATCCTGCCCTGGAACGATCCGTTGCGCGTAGTGGAAAAGGCCATCATGCTCGATATATTGAGTGACGGCCGCATGATTCTGGGTATGGGTCGAGGCGCAGCTCGCAGGGAATTCAAGGCATTCCGGGTCGACCTGGGTGAATCACGCGAGATGTTCGACGAGGCCGCGCTGATTATAATGCGAGGCCTCGAAACGGGTATCGTCGAAGCCGACACCATGTGGTACAAGCAGCCGCGCGTCGAAGTCCGTCCGCGGCCGCTAAAGTCCTTCAAGGATCGACTGGTCATGGTATCGATGTCCCCCTCATCCGTGGACGTAGCGGCTAGATATGGCCTCAAGGCCCTTCGATTTTCCCAGGGTGACTGGGCCCGCGCGCTTCCTGAGATCAACGGCTACCGGAAGCTCTTCAAGGAGATTCATGGCCGGGAGGCTCCGCCGTTCATCGTAAACGATTTCATGGTTTGCTTTGACCAAAAACAGAAGGTCATTGAATACACGGACAAGTACTTCAGCAAATTATTCGCGCAGGTCGCCAATCATTACGAATTTGGCGGAGAGCACTTCAAGTCATTACCGTCTTATTCAACCTATGTGACGCTGGGAGAGCTGTCAGCGGCAGCCGGTGGCCCTGAAAAGGCCTACAAAGATTACATCGGCGCCAACCTTATCGGCACGCCCGAGGAAATGTTGGAGCATCATTTGGTCCGCAAGGCGATGGTCGGCGATTACGATATGCTCGCCAATTTCAGCTTCGGCGGCATGCCTTACGAGCTAGTATATGAGCAGGCTAAGCGCTTCGCCGATAAGATCATGCCGAAGCTCAAAGGATAGTAAGCCCCGCAAGTACGATCGTGCATCAGCAACGAGAGAGGGTCCGCATTGACTGCCAGCGGAAAGCATCAGTGGAGCAAAGACTGTGACTGAGATCATGGGGAAAATGGCCGTCGTAACTGGGGGCGGAAGTGGCATCGGCATGGGCCTGGCAAAGGAGCTGTCGAAACAAGGAGCAGCTGTCGCGGTAGCCGATATCCTCCTCGACAATGCGCGCAGGGTGGCGGAAGAGATTAATGCGGCCGGCGGCAAGGCTGTCGCCATTCATTGCGATGTCTGTGAGCGAGCCTCGATCAGGCAGATGAAGCTCGAGGCGAACGAAGCGCTTGGTCCGGTGAAGCTGCTGTTTGCCAATGCCGGAGCGACTTCATTCGCGCCGCTGATGGACCTGTCGGACGAGGACGTCGACTGGCTCATCCATGTCAATTTGATGGGTGTTATCAATACTACCCGTGCTTTCCTTCCCGACATGATCGCGGCGGGGGAGGGGCATATCGTGGCAACATCGTCGATGGCTGGACTACTCCCGGGCTGGATTCCACTTCATGTGGTCTATTCCGCCGCGAAGATGGGCGTCATCGGCATGTTGATGAACCTCGCCCTGGAGACGAAGGTGCACGGCGTCCGCACCACCATTTATTGTCCGGGCGGGGTGGCGACCGGCATGGCGGCCAACAACGCACGCTATCGTCCGGCGCGGTTTGGCGGGCCGGGCGAAGGTGCGGTGCACATACCGGAAGCTTCGTTCAAGAACAACCCCATCGATTTTTACGCCCCAGAGAGCGTCGCCCCGATCGTTCTGCGCGCAGTCCAAAACAACCGCGCGTTCGTGTTCGATCACGCCGAGCAGCGCCGCTTGTTCGGCGAAACCTATGCGAAGATCGTCGAGGACTGTTACGACGACATCGCGGGGTACGAGCGGGAACAGGGGCTTCCGCCCACCGTTCGACGCACGCTAGGCTAGCCGACGCCCATTTCGACGCGGACAAACCTGAAGTCCAACGACCACCTCCTGAGTTTGCTCGAATCAGAACTTCTGCAATGTGTCCTTCTAGAACGGAGTACGCTTGGGGGCGTCGCAGACCTAGTGTCCTGAGTTAGAAGTTCGCATGCAGAATCGCTTGATGCTTTCGAGGATCTGGTCAGCGGTCTTGGTCCATACGAAGGGTTTCGGATCGCGATTGTTGACGGCGAGGTAGTCGCGGATGGCGCTCTCGAACTCAACGGTGCTGCGATGAGTGCCGCGGCGGATCTGCCGCTCGGTGAGGGTTGCGAACCAGCGTTCGACCTGATTGAGCCAAGAGGCGGAGGTCGGCGTGAAGTGCACGTGGAAGCGCGGATTACGAGCAAGCCAGCGTTTAACGGTAGGAGTCTTGTGCGTACCGTAGTTGTCCATCACCAGATGCACCTCGAGTTTCTTCGGCACCGCCTCATCGATCGTGCGCAGAAACTGCAAGAACTCCTGCGAGCGATGCCGCCGATGCAGCTCACCGATGACTTTGCCGGTGGCGATGTTCAAGCGCCGCAAACAGCGTCGTCGTACCGTGGCGGCTGTAGTCATGCGTACGCCGCTCAGGCACCCCGGGCATCATCGGCAAAATCGGCTGCGTGCGATCGAGCGCCTGAATTTGGCTCTTCTCGTCCACGCACAACACCAGCGCTCGATCCGGCGGGTTCAGGTACAGCCCCACGATGTCGCGCACTTTCTCAATGAACAGCGGATCGGTCGAGAGCTTGAAAGTCTCGGCGCGGTGCGGCTGCAGACCGAAGGCGCGCCAGATGCGCACCACGGCGCTTTGCGACAAGCCACTGCTCTTCGCCATGGCTCGGCTGCTCCAGTGCGTGGCCGCGCGCGGCTTCTCATGCAGGGTTTTGGCAATCACCTGCTCGACCACCGTATCGCTAATAGTGCGTGGCGCGCCGGGGCGCGGTTCATCGAGCAATCCCTCAAGCCGAGCGCTCTGAAAGCGCCCGCGCCACTTGCCCACCGTCTGCCGTGTGACGCGCAGCTCTCGCGCAATCTCGCCGATCGGAGCGATCCTGCTGACAGGCCAACACAATCCGCGCACGCATCGCGAGGGCCTGCGAGGTCTTGTGCCGTCGCGTCCACTCGAGCAGTCGGTTGCTCTCTTCGGTCGTCAAAATGATCGGCTCAACTTTGCGGTCCACGTCGCATCACATCTCCCTCGAAAGTCCAGTTTACCTTTGGACATCGAGGGAAAATAAATGTTCACGAATTAATGAATCAGGACACTAGGAGAGTTCTTGTTGTTACGGGCGTTGTCTGCCTGCGACGCAGACGTAAGTGCATGGGAGAAATGAAATGACTCTTTGCCCCATTGCGATAGCAGTCGGCTGCAAGAAATGCCCCGCATTCAGAATCTGCCCGCTGAAGAGCGTCATCGGCGACTACAAGAAACAAGGCGAACCGCAGACGCCGCGCAGAGCCGCCAAGACAAAGTAATTTCGTGCGCATCGTGACCGATCCTGAGGAATTGCAGAATTCCCGGCACGACGCGGTGCACTCATGCAACGAGACCTCGGAATTACATTCCGGGCGCGCAAAGAAGAGCGGGCCGAAGCCCGCTCTTCTTTGACTGTAACCGGCACTTGCAGGGCTCGCTCGCCATGGCGGATGTTACATGTCCATTCCGCCCATGCCACCCATACCGCCGGCCGGCGCGCCATGTGCATGCTCTTCGTCTTTCGGCGACTCAGCGATCATGACCTCTGTTGTGAGCAAGAGACCCGCAACCGAAGCGGCGTTCTGCAGAGCAAGACGCGTGACCTTGGTCGGATCCAGGATGCCCATTTCGACCATATCGCCGTACTCACCCGTCGCAGCGTTGTAGCCGAAGGTGCCCTTGCCCTCACGGACTCGGTTCAGCACCACCGCGGCGTCTTCACCGGCGTTCGCCACAATCTGACGCAGCGGCTCTTCGATCGAGCGGGCGAGAATCTTAATACCCGTCGTCTGGTCTTCGTTGGCGCCGACCAGTTTCTCAATAGCTTTGAGCGCGCGCAGAAAGGCGACGCCGCCGCCAGGAACCACGCCCTCTTCGACGGCCGCACGAGTAGCATGCAGCGCATCTTCGACGCGGGCTTTCTTTTCCTTCATTTCGATCTCAGTCGCAGCACCGACCTTGATCAACGCCACACCGCCAGAGAGCTTGGCTACGCGCTCCTGCAGTTTTTCCTTGTCGTAATCGGAGGTCGCTTCCTCGATCTGTTGGCGAATGCTCTCGACCCGCCCTTTGATGTCCGCGGGCTTGCCGGCGCCGTCGATGATGATGGTGGTGTTCTCTTTCTCGACCAGCACCTTCTTGGCTTCACCGAGATCGCTCAGCGTTGCCTTCTCGAGCGATAAGCCGGCTTCATCGGAGATGACCTTGCCACCCGTCAGGACCGCGATGTCCTGCAGCATGGCCTTGCGACGATCGCCGAATCCCGGCGCCTTGGCGGCGGCGACCTTGACGAGCCGCGGATCGTGTTCACCACGAGCGTGGCAAGCGCCTCGCCCTCGACGTCTTCGGCGATGATCAGCAGCTGGCGGCCACCCTTGGCGACGGCTTCCAGCAGCGGCAGCAATTCGCGAATGTTTGAGATCTTCTTGTCCACCAACAGGATCAGCGGTTTGTCGAGCTCAGCGCTCTGGCTCTGCTGATTGTTGATGAAATACGGCGACAGGTAGCCGCGATCGAACTGCATGCCTTCGACCACTTCTAGTTCGTTCTCGAGACCCGAACCTTCCTCGACCGTGATCACGCCTTCCTTGCCGACCTTCGCCATGGCATCGGCAATCGTCTTGCCAATGCTCTCCTCGGCGTTCGCGGAAATCGTGCCGACCTGCGCAATCGCCTTCGAGTCCTTGCACGGCTTGGAGAGCTTCTTGAGCTCGTCGGTCGCTCCCGGAGCACCTCGCCCGGGTGAATCGGCCGCATTCCATTCTTATGCATCTTCGCTATCCTCAGTGATAGTCCACGATCACGCCTGGCCCCCGAGGTGGACAACGCCCTGCAAGCCGATGACAAGATCGATCAAAACCATGAACCGTGTGTTGACTTACGTACACGGACAGGCGGTGCTCGCCGAGGCAACAAAGGGGCGAGACGCGATAGTGGTGATCAGGGAAGCAGTTGCGCTCGCTCAAGACCTTCGTTATGTCCTTGGGAGCGCCGTGCGCAGTCCGAGGTGTATTACAAACGGATCGAAATCCTTGTCGCTGTAGAGCAACGTCAGTCCCTTCTCAATGCAGCTGGTGGCGATCAATGTGTCGATGGTTTTTCGTATCGTGATGCCTTTCGACCGCAGGGTTCTAAAGTTCTTAGCCGCCTGGATAGCAATGTCTCCGCCGACGAGATCGACGATCGGCAACGATGTCAGCAGCTTTTTACCCTGGTTGAAGTCCTGAGCGCTGCCAAACCCTTGAAGGACTTCGGCCAATACCAAGTCGCCGGTCGCGACAGGCTCACTGCCCAGGAGGGCGTCCAATCGGTCGCTCTCTGAAGTTTGTATACCGCGAAAATAGTCGATCCACACGCTGGAATCGACCAGGATCACTTGTCGGTTCTCATTGCATCGAGATCGCCCTGCCAATTAAGCTTGCCTCGAAAACGCCGAATATCCTCTTGCTTGCGAAGGCGAACGACGGTTCGAAGTCCAAGCTCCACCGCCTCGCGCTTCGTCTTCAAGCCCGTCAGCCGGAGGGTCTCCTTCATCAGCTTGTCGTCAATGACGATATTGGTTCGCATCGTGTGTATCCAAGTCACTATTGATACACATTCTAGCAGCCAAGGCGATCGTCCGGCAAACTGACTTGATCTGCATCCAGGCGCCGGTAAGATCGAACCATGAAGTGCATCATCGTCCGGTGACAGCCAACCCTTTGAGGGGGCATGAATGGGGGCATTTGCCAAAGCCGGGAAATCAAATACCCGCGAAAACAGGTACTTGGACTGCGAGTTCGTTGGCCAGCCGTTCCACAATAAATCAACCACTTGCGCTTCTAATCGTCCTGTGCGTACGGAAATCGTACGGAAAAATTTCTGCGATCATGAGACGCTCGCGCGAGGTGTTCGCCCTCGTCCCGTTCGATCCCTCGCTGGCCTTTATCGCTGATCCAGGTGAGTTTTCAATTCCTAGGTAGATATGATTAAATACCTAGTAACTGAGATTGAGCCAAGCCATGAACGATGCCCTGGAAAGAAAAACACTCGAAGCGGTGAGGCGCCTCGGCATTGCACGGCCCCGCGACCTGACTCGGCTCGGCCTGCCACGGGAGTACGTGCAACGACTGGCGGATCGCGGCGCCCTGGTGCGCGTGGCGCGCGGCCTCTATGCCGATCCGGACGCGCCGATGTCGGCGCAGCGGAGCCTGGCCGAAGTCGCACGGGCGGTTCCTAAGGGCACCATCTGCCTGCTCAGCGCGCTCAAGTTCCATCGGCTGACGACGCAAGCGCCTCCGGAAGTTTGGATTGCGCTCGGTGTCCATGCCTGGAGGCCTCGGAGCACGCCATTTCCGGTGCGAACGGTCTATTTCTCCGGTGCTGCGCTGACAGAGGGCGCGGAAACGCACAAGATCGACGGCGTGCCGGTGCGAGTTTATTCGCCTGCTAAGACCGTGGCCGATTGCTTCAAGTACCGCAACAAGATCGGAGCCGAGATCGCGGTGGAGGCGCTGAAGGATTACCTCAAGCAGCATCCGCGCGGCGCCGATGCGCTGTGGCGTTTCGCGAACGTCTGCCGCGTGTCGAACGTGATGCGACCCTATCTGGAAGCGGCGGGTTGAAAAGCAAAGGGAACACGAGATCGCGCGGCTGCTGTCCGAGCACGCCTGCTCAACCTCGCCCGCCAACGCGGCGAGGACTTTCAGATCACGCTTCGAAACTACCTCTTTGAGCGCTTTCTTATCGGCTCGGCCGTTGGCATCGGCGCAGTCGGTCTGGGGTGGCCTATCTTTTCTGATAACTGACACGGGTAAGGCGTTTTTGCAGCTGAATTTAGATCGTCAGCAATCGCCATACAGGTCTCTTATGCTACTCAGAGCTGGGCATACCTCCTGCGGAAATTAACGAATCCTCGCCCCGCTTCGAAACCTACGGCCCAGCCTCTCCTGATGTTGCACCGCATCCTTCGTATAACGGCGTGACAAAATGAACGGAGGCCACCTGGAGCGACATCGGAAAGAGTTTCCTTACCATTGAAACGCTAGTGCGCGCGACGGCTATCTCTGATTACAAGCCTCCTGCGGATTGCAGTGACTGCGCCGTCCAGCGATGCATTCGCCTGTTCTGCATGACGTGCTGAGGAGGCATCTACGGGGTTGAGGCCACTGTCAGGCTGCGGCTCTGGCAAACCGGGATCTGTAGCCCTTGGTCCTTGCTTATCATTCGATTTGGTTAATTGGGCTGGTGGCCGAGGGAGCTTGCCGCAGTTTCTATGCCGAGGATTTCTCTTTTCGTAGCTGGTTTCGCAGCAGGGGCGGCCGCGCTCGTGTCAGTACCGTCAGGCTCGGTGGCGTCCGAATCGAATGACGCCGCCGGCACCGGCACCGTTACAGCCGGTGCGAGTGACAGCCGTGCCGGATTGGAGGAGGTCGTGGTAAGCGCGCGTCGGCGCGCCGAGAACGCACAGGAGGTGCCGATACCGATCACGGCGCTGAGCGGAACCGCGCTCGATCAGAGCGGACTTTACCGCCTCGAAGACCTGAACGACCGAATGCCGAGCTTAAATGTGCAGTTCGGGAATCCTCGGCAAACGAGCATCGCGGTGCGTGGGCTCGGCAACAATCCGGCCAACGACGGCCTGGAATCGAGCGTCGGGATCTATCTTGATGATGTCTATCTGGGTCGACCGGGCATGGCGAATCAGGACCTGATCGACTTAGAGCAGGTGAGAGCGGTCAGCTAGTTTGATGGACTGATTTTCACGATTGGTGATGGGCCATCATCGATCGTGACCGCGGCGTCGGCGCCGCGGTCATCTCCGGAGCTTTCAGAACGGTGGATCCGGAGGCGACGGCGGCGATGAGGGCATCGGACGGTGGCGGGCTGCGCGCTCGTCGATTGCGCGATAGTAGCGGTATAGCTGGATTCCATAACGTTGCTGGAAGCCGTTGTAGAGGTCCTCGAGGAAGTGGTCGAGTGCCGCCGCCGCCTCGTCCGGGAGCTCAGGGAAGAGGAACGGATCGGGTTGGTCGTCCATCAGCGAGCCCCCGCAGCACGGCGCGGCGCATTTGGCGCCGGCAGGTTGAACACATTGAAGTACAGTTTTTCGTCGAGCACGGTGGTCTCGGTCTGGGCCGCGCTCATGAGCAAGTCGGCCGCCATTCCGGTGAGGATCCGATAGTTGCCGGCCGCGTGGTCGCAGAGAAGATGCCGTAGCTCCTTGGTCATCAGGCCCGCATTGCCCGCGGTCGAGAGCAGGTGCTCCAGGCAGGTCAGCAACTCCTCGCGAGTGGCCGCGCCGGTCGTCAGCCGGGTTCGGATCCGCGACCCCAGCGGGATGAGTTCGTCGCGGCGCAGTTTGTCGAGGAGCCGGCCGTCGCCGCTGAGCACCACGCACAGCAGGGCCTGGGAGTCGAACCGGGCGCTGGCAAGCAGTCGCAGCTCGGACAGGACCATCGGCGTCATCTCCTGGGCCTCGTCGATGAGCACGACAGGCCGACGGGAAGCGGACTCCAAGTGATCGAGCCACCGTGCGCGCAGTGCTTTGAACCCGCCCCAGCGATTGCTCACGCGGATGGAGATCGAGAAGATGTCGCCGAGCTCGCGATAAAAGTCAGAGAGGTTACTTTGCGGATGATGGATGACGCCGACCGAGAGGTCGGCCAGCCGGGACAGCCGCTCGGCGAGCAGCCGCATGACCACGCTTTTGCCCGTTCCGGGATCGCCCTGGATCAGTGCGAAGCCGCCCTCCCGCAGGTGGGCTTGTTCGATGCGCCAGCAGAAGTTCTCGACCTTGGGCGGCACATGCAGGGCCTCGATCGGCACCTCTGAGGTGAACGGGTTCCACTTGAGACCATACAGGGCCAGGAGCTTTTGGTTCATACAACATCGTCCTTCTCGGCGGTGGGTAAATAGGCGGGCGGGAGCCCTGTGGCGGCGTAATCGGCCATCATTTGCTTCAGTAGCGGCGCGATGCCGGTCGCCGGCATCGCGCTTAGGTCCGATGTCGTCGGATCGAGCCGCCGGCGCAGCGCATCGGCATTGGCCGCCTTGTCGAGCGGACGGACCGGGCAGAGGATCTGTCCGGTGCGCGCATCGATCAGATCGACGCGGCTGAAGTCCCAGCGGGCATAGCGCAGGTGGATGTGCTCGAGGCCGCGATACCGGGACGGGATCTCGAAGCGCTGACCCTCGAGACTCACCGTGCCGTCGGAACGGCGCTGCTTGCGCTTGACCTCGATGCGGAACGCATCGCGTAATGCATCGCTGCCCGGACAGTCGCGGGCGACACTAGGTCCGGCCAGGAACCGCTGCATCGGCGTTTCGCCCAGTTCACTATGGACGGTGCGGTGATATTCCTGGGTGACCCAGGCCTGGGTGGCGAGGTTCAGTTGTTCGAGGGTGAGATTGGCCTCGCCTTCGAGCATCGCGAGGAGGCGCCCTTCAACGCGACCCCAGAGGTGTTCCTGCTTGCCGTTGACGTGCGGCGAGTACGGCAGCGTCGGCAGGTGCAAGATGCCGAGATGGTGCAGTCCCGCAGTGAACTCGCCGGAGATCATCGCCGAGCCATTGTCGGTCATCAACGAGCGCGGCAGGCCCACCTTCTGCAGCGCCTGGCACAGACCGTGGATGAGTTCCCGGCTGCCCTCGTTCGTGTACCACTGGGCATGGCAGAGGAACCGCGACCGGTCGTCGATGAAGCCGACCAGAAGCGGCTTGACGTAGGCACCGCTGCGGGTCAACACCTTGCGCGAACCGTGGTGGAAGTCGAGGTGCAGCAGCTGCAGGACGTGTTCGACTTCGTAGCTGCGTACCTCGCGCTGCTCAAGCCGATCGCGGGCGGCGATGGCCCCGTCACTGCTGCGCTTGGGCGGCCCTCGGCGCACCAGTCCCTGCGCCTTGAGGTAGCGTCGGACGCTCGGGTACGACGGACACAAGAGCCCCGCGGCGGCGAGCGTGACCCGCAAGTTGTCGTGGTGCAGCTGCGCGGTCCAGCCCGGGTGATGGCCGTACTGCGTGGCCAGCGCCGCCACCGCCTCGACCGACAGACTCGGGAACCGACCGATGTCGCGCCGCACTTGATTACGCAACGCTCGCACCGGATCGACGGCTCTTTTCGCGGCGTACAGCCAGCGTTCGATCGTCGAGACGCCGAAGCGCACATCGAGCCCGGTGAAGGGATGTCGCCAGGTCTTGGCCGCTAACACGGTCAACGCTTCGTGCAGTTCGCCGGCGGCGGGCGGAGCCGCGAGCAACGGTCCGATGATCGCGAAGCGCAGCCGCGCCCACCGATCTCGCGGCGGTAGATCATCCTCGGAACCCAACATCGCTCCCATTGCGACGCCACACCGGCGCCGTTCATGGGATCGCAGGCTACAAAGCCGCACAGACGTTAGGCTATCGGCATCCTCTGCGGGACCGCGTCGAGCCTCGGATTACCTGATCGGCATCCGCGTGCTCAACGGCGCCATCCATCGCAGTGCCTGCGTCAATCGATCTGACATCGACTCGCTTTCGAAGCGGTTCACCAAGCTTTGGGGTAGTTCGTCGATTACGATCGGCGGCATGAACCGCTCGCACATCGACTGCCAAAATCGTGTCGTAGGAAAGCCCTCCCGCCACCACGTGCGCCAGCGCTTCAGCGTGCGCGCGGGGATGTTGAACAGATCACACAGTTCCTGCCCGAACCCGTTGCCCCGCGGTGACCTCAACATCAACACCATCGCCAAATACACCCGGCGGCCGGCAAAGCGCACGGACGGCGACGTCGAGCGCGCTTCGCACCGACCGCAGGTAAAACTCAAACGTCGGGAATACTCTTCGCGCACCGCGGCCGGGCAGCCACGAGGTTTACGGGGGTAGTTCGCCACATGCAGAGGCCCCTCGCAGTCGGGGCAGCGCCCGGCTCGGGTCTCGGCGGCAAACTCGTGGTCAATCTTGGATAGGAATCGAAAAAACGTGGGGTCTTGTAGTACGTCGTGGCACACTTCGAGGGTCTCCTGGCTTGGTAACCGGAGACTCCCCGGAGGGGATCTTTTAATCAAGATCCCTGATGGGGATCCCTATCAAACCATCAACAAACTTGACCGCCAAAGGCGGAATCGCCATCAAGAATGTTGGTCATGCTCACAGGTCGCGCTCCTGCGTGGACCACAGGGGACGCTGTTCGGAAAGAACACCACAGCCGGAGTGCTCAATTTGAGCACCAGCGCGCCGAGTTTCACACCGAGCGGAGCGATCGAGACCTCGGCGGGCAACTACGGCTACTACCAGGTCCGCGGGACACTAACGGGCCCAATCGATGACGACGCACTTGCGGGGCGGATCACCTATTCCAAGACCTATCGGGACGGCTTCGTCGATGATGTGACGGATGGTCGACGGCTGAACGGGGCCGATCGCGAAGGCCTGCGCGGACAGCTTCTGCTCACACCGAGCGATGCGCTTTCAGTGCGAGCGATCGCCGACTACGAGGAAGAGAATTCCCCATGCTGCGTCGCCGTGCTTTACAACGTCGGCCCGAATGACGGCGCCTTGCTCAAAGCCCATCTCGCGGCGGCGAACGCCACTGAAGTCTACGATCCAAACTTCCTGTCGGTCAGCATCAACGACCCGCAGTACATGCGCGTGCGTCAAGGTGGCGGATCGCTGCAGGTGAACTGGCGTTTGGAGGGCGGCTACAACCTGACATCCATCACCGCCTATCGCTCGTGGCAGTTCCTGCCGACGAACGACTACGACAATACCAGCGTCTCTGCGATCGTTAATCTCGGACAAGAGGTGGATGATGAGCAATGGAGTCAGGAAGTCCGCCTCGCATCGCCTACCCGCGGCCCTATCGATTGGGTGGCTGGCCTCTATTACTTCTATCAATATCAGAGGAATCTCAGCTTTACGCAGTACGGACCGGCGGCACACGCACTGTATGGGCTACCGGCTTTCTACAACGGCGCCTATTCCCAGGTGCGTGTATACCCTGAAACTCACAGTTACGCCGCCTTTGGACAAGCCACCTGGCACATCACTAGCCAATGGAGCCTGACGGCGGGGATTCGGGATACTCAGGAGGACAAGACGAGTCACATCGAGCGCAACCCGCCGATCGGCGGTGCCGGGATCGATCTCGTTCTGCCCGCGTATAGCTCAGGGGAGCTCAGCATCACCAACAACAACGTCCAAGCGCTCGGAAGCTTGGGGTTTCAATTGGATCCGAACCTCCTCGCCTACGTATCGGCCGCACACGGCGCGAAGGCTGGCGGCATCAACGAGTCGGTGCCGGCGGGGAACTTGCCGGTGTCCTCGCTCTACGTGGCGCCCGAGACGGCGACCGACTACGAGCTGGGAGTGAAGTCAACGTGGCTCGATCAGAAGGTTCTTTTCAACCTGAATCTATTCTGGACGGACGTCAAGAATTACCAAGCGACGCAGCTTGAGCAGAGTTCACCGGGAGTTATCGTGCAGACGCTCACCAATGTCGGCGGCGTGCGCACACGCGGCGTAGAGACAGAGTTCACGACCAAGCCGCTCGATTGGCTGTCGTTCGACTTAAACGCATCCTACAACGACGCGGTCTATACCTCCTACGCCAACGCACCCTGCTCGATCGAGTCGACGCTTGCGGGTCAGGTCACGTGTAACTTGACTGGCGAGCAAGTCGTGGGCGCACCGCGCTGGGTGGTGAATCCTGAGCTGAACTTCAAGCATAACCTAGGCGGAGGGAAAACGGGCTATTCCTTGGCAGGCTATTCCTGGCGCTCCTCGTTCTTCGGTACCCCCGACGACTCGGACTATGGCCGAGTGAATTCGTACGGCCTCATGAATGCGCGCGTGGGACTGCGCGGAGCCGTGGGCTCGAGAGCTAAGTGGGACGTGTCCGCGTGGGTTAATAATGCGCTCGATAAACGCTATCTCGTGGGCGGTATCACGGGTCAGACGTTTGGAGCGTACTCGCTCTTCCCCGGGGACCCGCGGGTCTGGGGTGTCACCGCCCGGGTGGAGTTCTAGCGGCTACCGCCGCTCCCGAACTGAGCAAAACCAGAATTGTTGTCGCTGCGGAGCGAGTTGATCTTTTGCTCGGCTCCGCAGGCGGTCAGAGTTCTTTCCGGCGGGCTGAACGCTTTCGCAGCGCGCTGTCGCCTCGAGCGACTTGAACCGTATAATCGCTATCGTCGTACCCCTGGAAGTGCCCCATAACGAGATCTTAGGACCGCGCCGCTAATGGCGAGTAGTCACGCAGGTCGAAGGAGCGACGATCGTCATGATCGCGATATGATGTTCCCTGCTCGAGCCAGGACTTGGATCGCGACGCTCTTGCTGTCGTTGGTTGCTTTAAGTGCACCGCTGGGCGCGACGGCGCCGGCAGCGAAGAGCGTGTTGCTCTTGAATTCATTCGGACGGGAAACTGCACCCTATGATGCGATTGCGGCTGCGTTTCGCACGGAACTGAAGAAGGGCTCGAGCGAGCCCATCGCCCTCTATGACGCCTTTGTCGACGCAGGCCAGGCATCCCGATCGAATGATCCGCGACCGCTCATCGAGCTTCTGCGACAACGCTTTGCCGGCTCACCGCCGGATCTGGTGGTCACGTTCGGCCCGCTGGCTGCCGAGTTCTATCTCAACAATCGGGACGCAGCGTTCCCCCGCGGGGTGCCTTTAGTGCTTGCTGCATTGGATGCGCGGTTCGCCCCCAAGTCCGCCCTGCGCGCCGGCGACGCTTTGGTGGGCATTCGCCAGGATCTGCCCCGGTATGTGGCCAACATCTTGCAGGTGCTGCCCGATACGCAACGGATAGCGGTGGTAATTGGGGATTCACCGCTGGAGCGGTATTGGGTGACCCAACTGCGCGAGAAGCTCGCGATATTTGCCAATCGAGTGAGTTTCGAATGGCTCAATGATCTTTCCTTGGAAGAAATACGCCAACGGGTTGCCGCCCTTCCGCCGCATTCAGCCGTTCTTTATACGATCATGACTGTCGATGCGGCCGGCGTGCCGCACGAAGGGCGGGCTGGGCTTGTCAGCATTCTCGAGGTATCGGCGGCGCCGATCTTCAGTCTCTACGGCAGCGAACTTGGACTGGGTGTCGTCGGCGGTCCCTACCATCTGGAACAGCGCGACGGTGCGCTAGCGGCAGCGATGGCTCTGCGGGCATTGAGCGGCCAAATTCCCACGGAACCCTCGATACAACTTATAGACTACGAACCCCCCATGTACGACTGGCGCGCGCTGAAGCGCTGGAACATCAACATCGCGCACCTGCCTGCGGGGAGTGAAATCCGCTTTCGGCCTCCGTCGCTCTGGGATGAACATCGTGACGTCATCTTGACGGCCGCCACTATCATTGTGTTGCTGGCTGCGTTATCGATCGGACTCGTGTGGGAGCGTATCCGCCGTCGCCACGCCGAGGGAGAGGCACAGGCCTTGAGCGGACGCCTCATCACCGCGCATGAAGACGAACGCCGCTGGCTCGCCCGTGAGTTGCACGATGATATCACCCAGCGGCTCGCGGGATTGGCCATCGACGCCGCCAAGCTTCCCGGTGGCGACCTGATGCCCTCGGGTGAGGTGCGTCAATCAATACGCGCGGGGCTTGCGCAATTAAGCGAGGATGTCCACGATCTTTCCTACCGCCTGCATCCTTCCGTGCTCGATGATCTCGGTCTGGTGGAGGCGCTGAAGGCCGAGTGCGACCGCGTTGCGCGCTTCGAGTCCGTGCAGGTTGAGGTCGAGGCGGAGAGAATTCCGCAGAATCTGCCAAAGGATGTGACACTTGTCGTCTACCGGGTTGCTCAGGAGGCCTTGCGCAATATTGGTCGTCATGCCCGCGCCCGCACCGCGAAAGTATCGCTTGCCTTACGCGAAAGCGGCTTGCGGCTCGAGGTGAGCGACAACGGTAGCGGATTTGAGCCCAATTCGCGGATCGGTCGCGCGAGCCTGGGACATGCCGGCATGCGTGAGCGGATCCGTGTGGTGGGTGGAAAGCTCGATATTCAGAGCAGTCTCGGCAAAGGCACAACGGTAGTAGCCTGGGTGCCAATCCGCGAGGTACCGCTGTGAACCGGGTGCGCGTGTTGCTTGCCGACGATCACAGGATCGTGGCGGAGGGGCTGAAAAGTCTTCTGGTCGCAGAATTCGATCTCATCGGCGTCGTGGAAGATGGCCAGGCGCTGGTCGAGCGTGCCAAGGCTCTGAAACCTGATGTGATCGTAGCCGACATCACGATGCCTCACCTGAATGGCATCGAGGCGCTCGAAGAGCTTAAAAAGTTTGATGCCAGAGTGCGTGTCGTGTTCCTCACGATGCATCGTGATGTGGCTTACGCCCGGCGCGCGATCGATGCGGGCGCGTTCGGCTATGTGCTCAAGCATTCGGCGCCTGAAGAGCTGGTGCTCGCCGTGCGCACCGCGGCGCAAGGAAAGGTCTTTGTCACCCCGACGCTTGCAGGCGAGATGCTACAGGCGCAACAACGGAATCCTGCGAAGGGTCGGGATCTGGTTGGGACATTGACACTGCGACAGCGCGAAATTCTCCGTTTGCTGGTCGACGGCCTTACCGCCCAGGAAATTGGCGTGAAGCTCCACATTTCGACTCGAACGGTCGAGGACCATAAGTATCGGATGACGGAGTCGCTGGGGCTTAAGAGCAACGCCGAGCTGATTCACTTCGCGATCAAACACGGCATCATCGGTCCTTGATCTCAATCGATCTCCCGTAGATTCCGGGGCGCGGACCCGTAGTTTCACATAGGCCAAACCCGTAGTTTTACGGGTTCAAAGACCGCGCGCGTCCGAGGTAGGGTGCTTCCCATAGCGTTACCGCCGCCTGCCTAGGCGAACGGATGAGGCAAATGGGAATGAATAGCACAAGGATCATCGAAGCACTCGCTGAAGCGTGCGATCGGTCGCGACCTGCCGTCAGCCGGCGGCTCGCCCCGCTCCGCCAAGCTACTTTCCCCTCGAAATCAGGCTTCTTCGCGCGATTGCAAGCGCATCTGTTGGCATCGTCTCGTGACTAGCGGCGCGGTAACGGCTCTTCGGAGGACTTTGCACCGGTAAGGACGCACGCGCGAATGCCGGGTTGGTCTTTCGGCGATGCAAGAGATCACGGGAGACGGGCGACGAGTCCAGCGAAGTTCGGACCGGGAGTGTCAGGAGGGATCTGTGAACGGCGTGGAGAGGACTGTATTCATTGTGGAGGATGCCCTTGAGGTTCGTGCGGCGCTCACCCGCATCTTGCACGTTGCGGGGTACAGGGTCAGATCATTCAAATCGGCGGAAGACTTTCTCGACGAACAGGACGAGGAGGAGCCGGGCTGTCTGCTGCTAGATGTGGTCTTGCCAGGATTAAGTGGCATCGAGTTGCAGCGCGAGCTTGCTCGTTCTCCGCTCCGGCGGCCAATCGTCTTCTTGACGGGCAATGGCGATATCAAGACCGGCGTGGGAGCCATGAAGGAGGGCGCCGTCGATTTCCTGACCAAGCCGATCGACGGCGTCCGATTGTTCGCCGCAGTCGAGCAGGCGCTGCAGCGTGATCAGGCGCGGCGTGCGCAAGTCGAGATTTGTCGCGTGATTCAAGATCGCCTCGATACGCTGACGCCGCGCGAACGGCAGGTGATGGCGCAGGTGGTTCGTGGCCGTTTGAATAAGCAAATTGCTGCGGACCTGGGCACGGGCGAGAAGACGGTGAAAGTCCACCGCGCGCGGGTGATGTCGAAGATGGCCGCACGCTCGCTCGCAGAGCTCGTGCAACTGGGTGCCCGCGTGGGTATGGAAATCGAGCCTGCTCTGGACGGTGGAGGGACGGCTCTGAGCTGGAGGCAACCCGAATCTCTCATATCAGAGCGGTTCGAATGAGCCCGCGACGGCGTGTCTCGACGCAAAGGATGGACTGTGATTGCCGTAGTCGACGACGAGGAATCGGTATGCAAGGCCGTGGTCCGAGTCCTGCAAGCAGCGGGCTTTGCGGCACGCGCCTTCGGTTCAGGGGCAGAATTTCTAGAGTCTTGGCATTTTGACCGTCCCGACTGCCTGATCCTCGACCTGCAGATGCCGGGCTTGTCGGGCACGGAGGTGCAGCAGTCATTGAAGATGGCCGGGGCGACTTTTCCGATCGTCATCATCACCGCGCATGACTCACCGACTCTGCGCGAGGAGTGCATGGATGCCGGCGCCGCCGAGTATCTGTGCAAGCCGCTCGACATTCAAACTCTGGTGAAGGCCGTTTCGCGGGTTACCTCTCCGGGGCGGTAGCGCGCGCTGTTTGTGCAGCGCCGCGCAGCAAGGCAAATGGGGCTCCCGATTGTCCCTCAAGGCGCACCGCCAGCCGCCCGCCGACGCCTATACCAACGAATCGCAATTGCGGCCGGTCCGTGATCGATCGGCCGGCCGCCGTATAACTCGGAGCCAGAACCCGTAGTTTCGCAGGCCAGAACCCGTAGTTTTACGGGGTGATGATTCTCAGCCCCCCAAGTAGCTTACCTTCGAGAGTATTTCGAGCCGCCCTATCGACCGACGCGTGAGGTTGCGCTGCCGATGTTTGCCGATACCGCTGCTTGCGTACTCATAGCTGACCCGCATAACGGCTTGTTCGAGCGGATCCGCGGCCTGCTTGAAACGACATTCGACAAGGTATTTCTGGTGACCGATAGATCCTCATTGATCGAAGGTGCAGAAAGGCTTCAGCCCACCATGATTGTCATGGACCTGTCGTACGCCGCGGGGAACCTGCCGGACCTGATGCGCGAACTGCGTGTCCAAGCACCGGCCACGAAACTGCTGTTGCTGAGTGTGCACGATGAGCCAACGGTCTTTGCGGCAGCCGTCGCAGCGGGCGCCGACGGTCTGGTCCTGAAGCGTGCGATCGGTCGCGATCTTCTGCCGGCGATCGACGCGCTCCTTGCCGGACAGCGCTACTTCGACTCAAGTGCGGTCCATTAGGCCAGTTTGCGCGAATTCCGTGCCACGCCAACTCAAGCGACGCGAGACGACTGTGACAATGACGCCAAGGGATCCCTTTATATGGCTATCGTCCAATATCCGCTCCGGATGCCGATCTTGTTCAATCCCAACCTATTCGTTGTTTTGACCTCTCCTTGGCTGACGTTGATGCACAGCCCTGGAAGGTAGTTCACGAAGCCTAACTTTCAAAGAGGAGACTCGATATGTATTTCACCGATGATTCGCTATTCCCCGAGCACATGCAGCCGCTCATCATCACCGTGGCACCCTACGGCCCGCAGTGGCTAGCCGGTGATTGCTCGGACCTTCCCCTGTCGTGGGACGAGCAGGTGCAGACGGCGGTCGATTGCTACAACGCCGGCGCTACGGTGTTGCACTTTCACGTCCGCGATCCGAAGACGGGCCAGGGCTCGAGCAACTTCCAGCAGTACTGCGACCTCCTCGCCCGGGTCAAGGCGGCCGTGCCGAAGATGATCATCCAGGTCGGCGGCTCGATCTCGTTCGCGCCGCATACGGATGATGCCAAAGCCAAGTGGCTCGACTACGACACTCGCCATATGCTGACGGAGCTCGATCCGAAACCCGAGTTCGTGACCGTGACGACCGGCACCTCATTGTGGGACGTCACGATGGCCATGACCGCGGACGACATCAAGGGAACCCATCTCGACAACCCGAAGGTACTCGCTGCCTGGCGAGGCATGGTCGTCGATTCGACGCCCGCCTTCTATGAAGAGCACCTGAAGCGGCTGCGGGCACACGGCATCCAGCCCTACTTCGTACCGGGTACGGTGCACCATCTCGAGATCATAGAGCGTCTGGTGCGCACGGGTATCTACATGGGGCCGCTGAACCTCGCGCTCTGTGGCTACGGCGGCGGCACCTTGGGCCGCAATCCCTTTGACTGGATGGAGATGATTCGCCGTACCCCGCATGGGGCCTCCAGCGTCACCTTCTGGAGCAGCATGCGCGGCAACATCGCGATCCAGAACCTGTCGCTGATCCTCGGCTGCCATATCCGCGTGGGCAACGAGGACAATATTTGGGACATGAACAAGAAGCCCTGGACGAGCGTCAAGCAGGTCGAGTGGGCCGTCAAGCTGGCTCAGCAGCACGGTCGAAAAGTCGCCACGGCCGATGAGGCCCGCAAGATTATGAAGGTCGGTGTCTGGTACGACAGCGTCGAGGACACGCTCTTCAATCTCGGTTTGCCGCCGAACCGCGCCGCGGGCAAACACGGCTTCCTGGCGTACGAACGCAGCGACGGCAAGCTCCCCAAGGAGGGCGAGGCACGCACCAGTTCCGCGAGCATTCTCTAGCCTCGCATCGAGACGGCCTGCCGGAGCCAGCGATGCGTTCCGGCAGGCGGCTCATCGCAACCGGGTCGTCGATGCCACAGATCATCGAGATCCCGAAAGCCGTGGTACAGCGAGCTGCGCAGTGAACGAGCGAAACATCGAGGGGATGGGCTCATGACAGAATTTATCGAGGTGGCCCGACTGGACCAGGTTCCACCGGGGAGCGGCGCGAGCTTTACCGTGAATGATAAACAAATCGCGATTTTCAACGTCGACGGCACCGTGCATGCGATGGATGATTCGTGCCTGCACAAAGGAGCATCGCTCGGAGGCGGTCAGCTTGCCGGGAAAGTGGTCACCTGTCGGGCACACGGCTGGCGCTACGATGTCACGACTGGAAGCACCCTGAGTTCTCCAGGATATGGGGTCACCGCCTACCCCGCGAAGGTCGTGGACGGAAAAATCCTCGTCGCGGTTTGAATAGAGTTCATGAGGAGAAACCAATGACTATGAAGGACAACGTTTCCGCGGCCTCGAGCACCAGCAAGACCTCCGCACCAGGTCCCTGGGAGGCATCCGCATTGGCACAATTGCGCGAATGGGACCCGGCCTGGGCGCAGGCCGCTGAGCGCGTGACGTCAAACCCCTGGAAGTACGACGTTCTACCGCGAAAGACGGTGGAATTGGTCTGTTTGGCCGTCAACGCCGCCTGCACGAATCTCAACCCTGAAGGTACGCGACGGCACATCCGTGGAGCACTCGATGCCGGGGCGAGCCGTGAGGAGATTTTGACAGTGCTCAAGATGGCCTCTTTTCTGGGAATCCACACCTGCAGCTTGGGTGCACCGATTCTCCTTGAGGAAGCCAAGGTGGCGAATGTGCAGCCGAAGGAACACGCGAAACCCGCGACGCCGGTTTGCGACAAAGTGCGCGCGAGCGGCGGCTGGAACGAGGCATGGACACCGTTCTACAACCTCGATCCGGAGTGGACGGAACAATTCATGACGGCCGGCATTCCCATCTACAGTGGCGCCGTGCTATCCCCAAAGCTCGCCGAGCTCTTGAGCATCGCCTTCGATGCTTCGTATACGCACATGTATCCGCCTGGCACGCGTCGTCACATCAAGGCGGCGCTGAAGCTCGGCGCCACGATGGAAGAGATCATGGAAGTGCTGAAGCTCTGCGTCATCCAAGGGGTGCAGGCCTGCAACCTCGGGCTGCCGATCCTTGAGGAAGAATTGGCGCGCACAAAATGAGTTCACGATGCATCGCGGTGATAGGCTCATGCGACTGGGCTCCCGGGCTGACGGCGTCGTGATGGCACGCCGCCTTCCGCTGAGCATTTCGGAAACTCGGTCCCAACGGCCATGAACGCTGCTCAGCAAGGCCCCGCCGGCACAAGCCCGCATCGGCTGCCCCATTGGGTGCGCAGCATTGCGCCGGTTATCCTTTTCTTTTTTGTTGCATTCCTGCTGATCTTTTTGATTTTTCAACTTTTTGGTGAGCAATATTCGATTGAGTTTTCTGCGTTGAGCAAAGCCGCGGTCGCCGCGCTGGTCCTGGGCAAACTCATACCGCTACTCGATTGGGCGCAATCCGGTTACCGCTTCAATGCTCACCGGCCGGCCGTCGTGATTGTCTGCAAGACTTTGGTCTACGGTCTGGTCGTAATCATACTCGGGATCGGCGAGAAGATTTTTCACGCGGCTCGCCGTACCGGCAGTCTTCAAGGCGGCATCGACTTTGTAATTTCCAACGCGAATCTGGATCGGTTCTTAGGGATGGTGCTGCTCGTTAGCCTAGTCGTCGGCTCATATCTCGTATTGCAAGAAGTTGACCGCGCGATGGGCAAGGGGGCGCTGCTCAGATTGTTTTTCGAGCGACCTCGTGCCTCGGAGCGCGAGGGCCGTTGACTCCCACGGCGATGAAAGACCATGAGGGCAGGGACAGCGTTGGGAGTTCCTCTACTGATCTGGCGGCGGATCGCACACGCCTTGCGTACGACCGGACCCTGTTGGCATGGACTAGGACCGCCATCTCGCTGATTACCTTTGGTTTCAGCATCTACAAGTTCTTTCAACTCGAGCTGGCCCGCACGCTACCTCGACCGGAACACCTAATCGGACCGACGCACTTTGCGCTATTAATGATCGTGATCGGCCTAGTCTCGCTAGTCCTCGCCACGCTCGAACATCATCTGGATTTAAAGGCATTACATGCACAGCATACGGTGACGCGCAGATCCCTGACGACAATACTTGCCGGTTTAGTTTCACTCCTCGGAGTCATGGCGCTACTGGCGGTGATGTTTCGACAATAGGGATTGCGGTGGATACCGGTTCGTCATCATCGAGAAAGAAGCTCAATTTATTAGCAGAATTCAAACTATCGGCGCAGCATTGATGATGCAGGTGGGATATGGCCGAGTGGCCGCAACCGCGATGGGATACGCGCCGTCTGGATGGCGGATATGTTCCCGAAGACGAGCCTCAGGGTTTTTCGCGTTTGCGTAAGACGGAGCGCTCGCTCGTCTCCTTTGGCAAGCGCTGAGGATTGCCGAGGAGCTCGACCAGTCGTGTCTCGCATTCGGAAAACGAGTACCCGCGCCGTTGTGAGATCATGAAGGTGAGGGGGCGCATGTGCCATGCGCGCCGTTGGAGTTCGACGAGTGTTCCATTCGCGAGGTCTCCCGCAACCATATGACGCGGCATGTGCCCCCAGCACAAGCCTCCCCTGAGCAGATCGTGTTTCGCGCCGAGGTCATTCACCCGCCACTGGCGTTCGCCGGCGACCCCCTGCTGTGTCTTCTCCGCATCGGGCTGATTGTCGGTCACGACGAGTTGGATGTGCCGGCGCAATTCCTCCCGCGGGATCGGCGCCGCGATCGCGGCCAGCGGATGCAATGGCGCACAGACGGTCACCATTTGCTCGTCACGTAAGTACTGCCTTTCTATGGTACCCGAGCTCAGCTCCGGCACGTCCGTGATCGTCACTGCCAGTGCGCACGTGCCTTCTAGAACCAAACGCTCGCCGCCCTGCATCGTCGTTATGCGCAGATTGATTGCAATGGTTGGATAGTCCGCCTGCAGGCTGCGCAGGCATTCAATCAGGTGTGCGCGCGGGAAATAGGTATCCACGGCAATCAAGACCTGGGGAACCCCGGCTTCAGCAATGGAGGCCGCGCGCGTCTTCATCTCCTCGGTGCGTGAGATCACGGCACGAGCATCGGGCAGGAGGTTGCGGCCCGCGGCCGTAAGCGTCGCTTTGCGGGTGTTGCGTTCGAACAGCTCCACATGAAAGGCGCGCTCGAGTGCCTTGATCGCGTGACTGATCGCCGACTGTGCACGCCGCAGCTCCCGTGCGGCCCCGGAAAAGCTTCCTCGGTCACACACGGCAACGAAGGCACGAAGCTGATTGATCGTGACGTTATCGAGCATAGCTATCTAAAGATTAGATGTTATTGATGCACTTTTCGTCAATTGTCTTCATGAGTCAAGACCCCACATCGCAGGGGTACGGAACAGGAGGGATTGTCATGAGCTATGCCGCTTTCGGCCCAGTGGACCTGACATGAAGAGACTCAATGGAAAGACCGCCGTGATCACCGGTGGCGCCACCGGCATCGGCCGCGCCGCGGCAGAGCGCTTCATCGAGGAGGGCGCCTTCGTCTTCATCTTCGGCCGCCGGCAGAAAGAACTCGACGCCGCTGTGGCCGACCTCGGGTCCAATGCCCGCGCGGTGAAGGGCTCGGTCTCGGATGAGGACGACCTCGACCGACTTTACGCGGCGGTGATAAAGGAGCGTGGCACCCTCGACATCGTTTTCGCCAACGCCGGGGTGGGAAGCCAGCTTAAGCTCGGCGAGATCACCGCCGAGCATATTGACGAAACCTTCGACGTCAATGTGAAGGGTACGATCTTCACGGTCCAGAAGGCGCTGCCACTGATGGGCCAAGGCGGTTCGATCATTCTGACCGGATCGAGCGCTGGCACCACGGGCGCCCCGGCGTTCACCGCCTATAGCGCGAGCAAGGCGGCCGTGCGCAACCTCGCGCGGACCTGGGCGCAGGACCTGAAGGGCACCGGCATCCGCGTAAACGTCCTGTCACCCGGGGCGATAGCGACCGAACTTGCGACGGCAGCGCTCGGCGAGGAGGGCCTGAAGGCCTACGGCTCGATGACTGCGCTCCAGCACATGGGCGATCCGGCGGAGGTCGGGGCGGCGGCCGCCTTTCTCGCGTCGTCCGACAGCAGCTTCATGACCGGCAGCGAGGTCGCCGTCGACGGCGGCCTGGCGCAACTCTGACCCCGGCACGGTCCCGACTTCTCAAACTTTAAAACGAAGACAAAACACAGATCGAAGGCTAAAAGATCATGAAAAAACTGGAAGGTAAGATCGCGGTCATCACCGGCGGAAGCAGCGGAATTGGCTTGGCCACAGCCAAGCGCTTCGTGGACGAAGGCGCCCACGTCGTGATCACGGGGCGACGAGAGAAAGAGCTGACGGAGGCCGCAGCCTCGATCAAGACAAACGTCACGACGGTGGTGAGCGATGTGTCGCGCTTGGAGGATCTGGACCGGCTCTATGCCGTCGTGAAAGAGAAACATGGTCACATCGACATTCTGTTCGCGAACGCAGGCGCGGGAACAATCGCTCCGCTCGCAGTGGCAACCGAGGCCCATTTTGACCAGACCTTCGACGTGAACGTGAAGGGACTGTTCTTCACGGTGCAGAAGGCACTTCCCCTCTTCAAGGACGGCGGGTCGATTATCCTGACTTCTTCGGTCTCGAACGTGTTGGGGCTGCCAGGGTTTAGCACCTACGCCGCGAGTAAGGCAGCCGTGCGCAACTTTGCGCGCGCTTGGACTCTGGAGCTGAAAGACCGCAAAATCCGCGTCAATGCGATGAGCCCCGGGCCCACCGAGACCCCAGCCCTAGAGACAACGACGGGCCTTACCGCTGAGCAAGCCGAGCAAGCGGCCGCCCAATTTGCTTCACAAGTCCCCATGGGTCGCCGGGGCAAGCCAGAGGAAATCGCGGCTGCCGTCACGTTCCTCGCCTCCGATGAAAGTTCTTTCATCGGAGGCGTGGATCTCGCCGTCGATGGAGGCATGGCGCAGGTCTGACCCCCAAGCGTTACCACCAGATCGCAGAGCATTGTGAGCTATGCAATCGTATCGGACACGATCCGATCCTAAGAATGGAGAAGTTATTATGAGCACAAAAGAGAATGTTCAGATTGTGAAGGATTTCTTTGCAGCAATAGGTGCCTACAATAGACAAGATCTGCTCGCGCTAGCTGCCGCAGATATTGAGTGGATCATTCCGGGCGAGGGCTGGCCGCTCGCCGGCGCGCACCGCGGGCACGCGGAGTTGGCGGCTGTGCTTCAGAAAGCGTCCGAAGAGATAGAAACGACATACCCAACGCCCCCCGAATTCGTCGCGCAGGGAGACCGAGTTCTGGTCATCGGCGTCGCTACGGGGAAAATCAAAGCCACGAAGAAGCCGTTCAAGGACCATTGGGTCTTCGACATTACCGTTCGAAATGGCAAGGTGACGAAGATCCGGGAGTACATCGACACGCAAGCCCTGGCGCGGGCCTCTGAGATCACCCCTCCCGCGCCGCGCGCGTAGAATCCCTAACCATAACGGAGACGCCAATCTACGACCAATCCAAGCTGTCCGATTTGATCCGATTCGCACGAGTCGGTTCAGGCTCCACCGTCATCGATGTTTACCCGGGCGACGGCGACTGGACCCGTCTCTTCTCCGACATCGTGGGACCCGAAGGGCGGGTCTACAGCTTCGTGCCGGCCGAAGTCGCCCACTTCGAGAACGATCCGGTCGGCCGCATGCGGACGCTTGCGAAGGAGCCGGGCCGACAGAACGTCGAAGCCGTCTCGGCGGACCTCGTGGCGATGCCGGAGGCCACGCTCCCGGCGGATGTCCTGTGGCTGCACCTGTTCTACCACGATCTGCACACCGCGCTGATCCAGGCCAGGGGCGCGACGGCGGCCGACTTCAATCGAGCTGTCTACGAGCGGCTGAAACCCGGTGGGTTCTACGTGATCGTCGACCACGCCGCCGCCGTCGGGGCGGGCACGAGCGACGCCCAGTCGCTGCATCGGATTGAGCCTGCATCCGCCCGAGAGGAGGTGGAGGCGGCCGGCTTCCTACTGGACGCGGAAAGCACCATGCTCGCGAACAACGACGATCCGCACTCGGTCAAGGTGTTCGATCCCTCGATCAAAGGCGAGACCGATCGCTTCGCCTATCGGTTCGTGAAGCCCTGACGGATCCCGGCGCCGACTTCATGTCGACCTCCCCAATGGGCGCAAACAAGCCCGCTTGCCGACGCGAGGTTGGCTTTGGATGAGGTCGTCTGGTAGGCCCACGCGACGATGGCGGCGAAGGCCGCTGAAACTTATAACGGTGACAAGGTCAAACGATTTGCTTCTTAACCGAGACTTCCAGACTTCCTGGCGCGTTCGGCTAAGACTGTCGAGTTTCACCGCCGTACAGAGCCTGCAGCACATCAGAGGCGGCGGCTCCATAGGTCTCACGATCGAGGCGTACCAAGTTTCGGCCCCCGTTCTTTGCTTCATAAAGAGCCACATCGGCTGCAGCAATTACCTCATCCAATGACTGCACCGCTGTCGTCCGCGTAGCGAGGCCGGCGCTGAAACTCACCTGCAAACCCCGCGCGACCTGGGGTAGCTCTATCTGGGCGGTCACGGACCGGATTCGATGAATTGTCAGGACGGCAGAATCGAGCTCCGTGTCCGGCAGAATTAGCAAGAACTCCTCGCCGCCCCAGCGGCCGAGCGTATCGGAGGCTCGTAACGCAGCGCTCGCGAGCCGGGCGAACTCCTTGAGTACGTGGTCGCCGACGGCGTGACCGTACTTGTCATTGATGTTTTTAAAGTGATCCAGATCAATGAGTGCAATCGTCACGGGACGACCCTTGGCCGTCGGCGCAGTCAAGGCGAGATTCGCCTTCTCGGCCGTACGTCGTCGATTCGGCAGTCCCGTCAAACCGTCTTGATCCGCGAGGCGGAGTAGTTCCCGGTGGTAGCGCCGATTAGCGACCAGCATCCAGGCAAGCAGCCCAATGACGAGGCCGCCGAGTGCGAGTATTGCGACGGTAAAGCGCAGTTCGTGGCGCCGCCGCTCCAGCCGCTCCGTGGTGAGCGCGAGCTCATGCTCCAATGCGGTATTTAAAGCGATTTCGTGGTCGATGCCGAGGCGCGCGAGCGATACGGAAATCGCTGGCGTTTGATCGCGCCGAGGAGGCTGCATGAGGCCTTGTGAAGCGATCAGTGCAGTGCCATTGGGCGTCTCTTGTAGAGGTAGCGATGAGCTGAATGTCGCTTTGGTAACCTGCATTATGGGAGTGGGTCCGCCCGATGGGGGTGCAGTCCTTGATCGGTGGGCAGCGTACGCTTGCCACGGAACCAATTCGCATGCCAAGGCGAGCACGAGGAGGGGAAAGCAAATGGCCGATTCTGAGGATTGCGGCGCAACTCGCACGGGAGTGCCCAAATCACCGCCAGCGGAATCGCAAACGATCACAGGTCACCATCCATCATTGTCGGTGATCCTGGCCAGCGCTGAGTTGACCCTCACTGCTCGCATAGGTGCCGCTTTGGACTCTTTCTTATTGGTAGTAGCGCATCCGATCCGTTTCTTCTCAGGACTTCTACGGTGTAGGAATGATTCGACAACCACGCCCACATAGACGTTCGACCAAGTCGCCAAACAGTTGGTTCCGCCAGATGCGATAATCCAAGCTGGCCAAGGCCATCGGCGGAATCGCCCGGACGGTGGATGGAAGTTAATCGAAATGATAGCGGGCCGAACGGCTGGTACCCTCGGTGCATCCCTGGCAAGGCTGCGACGACTTCGATTCAGCGCCACCCTTTAATATTTGGTTGTAACTGCGGTGAGCCATTCAGGTGTACGAGTCAAAATCCACGCCTCGAGCGACTTATCGACACCCGTCGCGATCAAAACTCCAAAGACTAAAAGGGCGAATCCGAAGAGCTGCTTGCCGTACTTTCCCACACTCAGTAGGCGTCCGCGAATCCTCATCATGCTCGCGCGCGATAAGCACCCCAGCAACACGAGGGGCGCAGCTGCGCCCAGGCCAAAAATCAGCATGAGTAAACCGATTTGACCGAGATCCTTCCCCTGGCTTGCGAGCGTCGTCGCGGCTCCCAGCGTCGGACCCACACAAGGACTCCAGACGACACCGAGCAGGGCGCCCACGATGAGCTGCCCGGCGAAGCCTCCAACGGGCACGCGAGAAAGCCATTGATTGCCGGAGTTGCTCACGGCGCCGGTTACGCGGGCGAAGAGCTCTTGCAACCTCGGCACCAGTAGAATAACGCCAAACATGGCGAGTAGGACGGCGCCGATGGCGCGAAATGTATCGGGGTCGAGACCGAGCGATGCGCCCGCGGTGGCGAGGAGCAGCCCGACCAGCGTAAAGGACAACGCCAGCCCCGCTCCGAGCGCCAGCGCTCCCCAGCGATGCGCGCTCCCCGCGGCCGCCAGCACCACGGGCACCAGCGGCAGGACACAAGGCGACAACGTCGATAAAGCGCCGGCTAGCAGACCTAGCCCGTAGGTCGTGGGCCCGAAATTCATCGCCGCGCCCCGGCGTCTAGGAAACGGCCTGCTTCAGAAGCGCCTCGAGCCGATCCCGCTGCGTATCGCCGGTCGAGCGCGCAATCTCCTTGCCACCCTTGAATACGACGATGGTGCTCTGCTGAGTGACCCCCAAGGATCTTTTTAGCGCCTTTTCCGTGTCGAAATTCGCGACGTAAATCGTCAGGGACTTCAATGCCGGTGTCTCGGCCAAGTCCTTGAGCACGGGCGCTTGTGCGCGACAGGTGGGACACCAATCGGCATGAAACACCACCGCAACCGGTCTACCGGCCGATCGCGTTGCGTCAAATTGAGCTTGATTAAAAGGAAGCTCGGCGGCGACCGCGAAGCTTGCGAATGAGCTCAACACCAGTGAAAGCAGTGCGGCCATGAGGGACTTCATACGTTTCTCCGAAGGCTGAGGACCTGCAGAGCTGACCGCCAACCGGACTCTTTTATTACCGACCCCTCCGAACGTCTGGTGCGAGGGTAGGAAGCCCGTGGCCTGCGCCTCCGGTCAGCGTCCGTGGCAATCGCGCGTCCACCGACAGACACATCCCGATATCGATGTTATTTTGACATCCACGGTCGCGGGCGCCACTGAGAAGTCCGCGGAATTGTGCGATGAAGGTCCAATAGGCAAGCCCTATCATCCGACAGACCTGTTGACACGAATCCAACGCCTTCGAGCGCAACGGCGAGCACATAAGAAGACTTGAATCTCTCTGAGGCGGATATGGACTTTGAGCGTGAGGCGGCGCGTCAGCGCGCACCTTCCGTCCTGATCGTGGATCAGGATTTCATGGCCCGTTGGCAAGCGGCCAACTATCTTCGCGAGTGCGGCTATGTCGTCATTGAAGCTACGGGCGAATCCGATGCGATCAGTCTGCTCGCCGCCGGCGCCACCGTGGATGTCATTTTTGCTGAGGTTTCGTCCTTGGGGGCCTCGGGCAGCCAGGATTTGCTGCAATGTATCGAAAAGTACCATCCCGACCTACCGCACCTGCTTACCTCAGGTGCTGAGCTAGACATTCGCGACTTCTCATCCAGTCGGGTACGCCGGATTATCACGAAGCCTTATGAGCTCGCCGCGATCAGCCGACGCACATTGCGCGAAGATAGGTTGAGCGCCTGCGCCGCGGCGTAGTCGATGAGTTGTTGAGGTACGGGATTCGCCGAGCGCGATCAAGCGCTGCAGCATCATCGCGAGGTCAACGTCTGCGATCGACCAGTCGCCAAAGAGGTTGCCGGTACCGGGCTTGCGTGCTCTCAAGATTTGCGAGCCAATCGAGCACAGGGCGATATCACTCAAAGAGACATTCCCCTGACAAGACGGGGAATCGTGCTGACATGTGGATTTCGTCCAGCACGACATGTTAGCGTTGCATGCATGCCGAGAAATCCCCTCGCGAAGGGAGTGAAATCGTTGGGTCGCCGACCATCTCGTTCTCCTGCCAAGTGAGAGACTCAGCCCTCACCCACTCTTTAACTCGGTTTATCGCCGAGTTCCGCTACGAGGATATGCCGACCGAGGTGGCGGGTCTTGCCGCGTTGTGTGCGCTCGATACGTTTGCTGCCATGGCGTGTGGTGCGATCAGTCCCGTCGCCCGCATTGCAGCCGCACACGCGGCGGGGAGCTGGCGCAGTGGCGAGGCAACCGTGCTCTCGACGGGTGCCCGACAGACATCCGCCGCGGCGGCGTTCGCCAACGCGACTGCGGCGAATGGCACGGATCTCGATGACGTCGGTCGCTATACCTGGGGTCATCCCGGCGCGATGGTCGTTCCCACCGCACTCGCCGTTGCCGAAGAAACTGCGGCCTCGGGCAAGGAATTCCTCGTTGCGGTCGCACTGGGCTATGAGGTCGCATTTCGCTCGGGACGTTGCCTGAACTTCGGCGCCGGCGGGCCGCTCGTGAATGCCGCCCGCGAGTTTCGCGCGTGCGGTGCCTGGGGCGCAGCGACTTGTGCCGCCATCACAGCGCATCTGATGCACCTGTCGGCAGCCGAGATCGTGCACGCGCTCGGTATTGCCGAGTACCATGCGCCTGAGGCTCCGATGATGCGCGACCTCGAGACGCCGGCGATGGTCAAGCACGCCAACGGCTTCGGCGCCTTGATCGGCGTCAACGCTGCACAGCTCGCGTCCCGGGGCTTCACCGGCACCATCAGCCGGCTATATTCGGACGCGCATCAAGCATGGACAATGGACATCGGCCACCATTGGTTACTCCCGTACGGCATTCATTGGAAGCGTCATTCGTGCTGTTCGTTTGCGCACGCGACGCTCGATGCCATCGAGGTACTGCGCCGTCTGGGCGCTAATGCAAAGCGGGTCCGCCAGATTCGGGTTCAGACCTACAGCGATGCGGTGCGTCTAGGCGCACGCGTCCCGGAAACTTCGGAAGAAGCGCAATTCTCGATCAGCTGGCCGGTTGCGGTGATGCTCGAGGACGGCGAGGTCCATCCTCGCGCCATGGGAGCAGCGCGCCTCAGAGATCCCTGGACCCGCGAACTCGCCGGCCGCATCCTTTTAACTGAGAACTCCGAACTGACAGCCCGCTATCTCTTGTCGGAGTCCGAGCAGCCCGGTGGTGAAGAAGGGGCGATCGTCGAAATCGAATTGACAGACGGCACCGTGCTCGGGCCGATCAAGGGCGTCAACGTACTCTTTCCCGAGCGGATGCCTGGCCGTGAGGCGGTCGAGGCGAAATTCCGCTGGGCGACCATCGACGCGCTCACGGCCGCTCAGATCGGCGGCGTATTGAGCTTGGTTCGGGCACTGCCGGACCTGCCGAACATCAGGACCCTCGCACGGAGCCTCGTGGTAGACGCACCCGCCTGATTTAGAGAGCCCTAGCGCGCTTGCGGCCCGACCAATAGATCGCACCACCCGTCACGAGGAGCGCCGCAGTCATACCGACCACTTTGAACGCAGATAGCAGCGGATGCGCATCATCGGCTGCCGGCACGAATGCCAGCGCGATGGATCCCAACGTGGTCGCAAGCCCTATGAGCGCCATGGCGATGAGGGTCGGACGACCTCCGGGTATAGAAGGTTCTCCCGGCACGGCCGCGCCGCCGGACAGTGATATCGCGCTCGCGAACAGCGGAATGAACGGCAGCATCACCGCCACGACCATCATGCTGATCAAAACATTGTAGGCGCCCTTGACAGTGGTCCCGGCCTGCCCAAGAAAGGCGAACGCCGCCGCGATCGCCGATTGAGTCACGATGGCGACCGTTGGTGAGCCATAACGCGGGTGAAGCCTCGCGAAGCTCTTCGGCAGAAATGAATCGATTCCCGCGACAAACGGGATACGGGCGACCGCGCCGAGCCAAGCTCCGACGCTGCCTATGCAGGCCAACGTCAGAAGAACTGCCGCCAAGGGCGTGAGCCACGTCAACTGCAGTTGCTGGGCGGCCCTCTGGATAGCCTCAATGACTCCGTAGAGTGCACTCGTGTGCGCCGCCGGCAGGATGATGAGAACACTCAATGTGCCAGTCAAATAGATAGCCGCGATCATCGGCGCAGCCATCGCCAGTGCTCGCCGCACAGTGCGCTGCGGATCGATGATTTCCTCGCCCATGAAGGATGCGGCTTCGGGTCCCGTCCAAGCGAAAGCTATTGTCGCCCAGAAAATCAGATCCGTCAGTTGCAGACTGGGAACGAGCCCGGCTCTGCTGAACGGAGTTGCCGCCCCGAATCTCAGCCACATGGCCGTGCCCAAGAATGCGAGAGTCAGGCCCGCCAGCCAGCGCGACACCGCGCCCACGTTGCTGAGCCACTTGGCAATGGCCATTCCCCGAAGGTTGAGATACGTCGCGAGAGCGAGCCCCGCGAGTGCAAACCCGATGAAGTAAACGGGGGAGGCGCTCCCCTGCGTGCTCGTGCGCGAGGAGACATACAGCGCATTGCCGGCGGCGAAGTACAGAATGCCGGGAAAATAAGGAAGATTACTGGTCCAGTAGGTCCAGCCTGTCATGAAACCCACGCCCGGGCCGAATGCCAACCTGCTCCACACGTACAGACCTCCTTGTGCGGGGTGGCGAGAGGACAGAAAGACGACGCATACGGAAAGCGGCAGGAACATCACCAGACCCCCTAGGAGCCAGACCAGCAGCGAACCTTGACCGGCCGCAGCGGCGGTAGCTATCCATTGGAAGTTTGTTCCTGCGGTGACGAAGAAGAGGATCACGTCGCGCAGACCGAGCGACCGCTTTAAGCTAGAGACACCCGACCTCAGCTCCATCTGTCGAGCGCGTGCGCGAGGCGATGAAGGCCGCAAGGCAGCTCGGCCAGCAAACTCACTCGGCTGAACCGCGTCGCGATCGCGCAGTGTTCAAATCGGCCAGGTTGACGCTCTCGAGCGCGGGCAGCGCCATAATCACTCGCAGCGCCAAGCGTTCGCCTTCGGCTAGGTCTGCTGCGTAAAGTTCTCGAGCCAACGGGCCGTTCCGCGCCACAATTGCATCGCGGATCTTGCCAGGGCCCGTGCCCCAAAAATTTGCAGCCTCGTGCCGCGACGTTGCCAGGAAGAGTATGCGAAGCGAGAGGCTCTGCAAGTGACAAATCGTCTCGGCGAGCAAGCCATTGCCGGTGGCCTCCGCGATCGCCAAGTTGAAGTCGCGATTGGCGAGCAAGACATGAATGACGGCGTTGTCATCACCCGGCACCCACTGCGACTCGCAGACCTGCCGCAGCTGATCGAGCCGGGCCGGGTCCATCCCACGTTCGGCCGCCAATTCGGCGGCCGGAGGCTCCAGCAGATAGCGCATTTGATAAGTCTCGCGTACCCCGCGCAACGTCAGCGGCGCGATAAATGTTCCGCGCTCGGTTGTCTTTTCAACGAGGCCTTCCTGCACGAGACGAGGTAGGGCGGAACGGATCGAGGCCACGCCCAAGCCGTAGCGTGCCTCGAGCGCGCGCTCAGAGGTCTTCTCTCCTGGTTTCAGACGGAAGGTCAGGACGTCGAGCCGAATGAGCTGATATGCCCTTTCGTTAAGCGGGAGCGATTCCGCGCCGTCGAGTCCCACGGAGCCATCGGTTACCCGCAGTTTTGGATGTGCCCTTGGCATTCGATTGCCTTTGGTCTCGGAAACTTGCGACGTGACGGCAAGCGTCGCTACTGACATGTCAAAAAAGACATTTGACATGTGGACTCGATAATTATGAGCTGTTAAAGTTCAAAAAACAATCAGAAATGATGGGCAGGGGCCCGAGGCGTAGGTGCACGACGCCCTGGAAACCAGAGGGATCGAGTATGAAGTCCAATTCATCCTTGTCTTATGCCATCGCCGCGATCTTGAGCGGCTCTTCCGCTGACTTGGCGTATGCGGCCGCCGCCGCAGATACCAACGCAGACTCCGAAGGGATTCCGGAGATCGTGGTTACAGCACAGCGGCGCACCGAGAACATGCAAGAGGTGCCGATCACGATTCAGGCGCTGACGGCTGAAACCTTGACTCAGCTCAACGTGTCGACCTTCGATGATTTCGTGAAGTACCTGCCGAACGTAACAGCCGCCAACAACGGCCCCGGCCAAGAGAACATTTATATGCGCGGCCTCAGCGCCAACGGGGTGTCGGGCAATCAAGGGGGCGGCGCCACCGGACCTTTCCCCAACGTCGCCATCTATCTCGATGAGCAATCCGGCCAGGCTCCAGGTCGCAACCTCGATGTCTACGCCGCCGACCTCGATCGAATCGAAGTGCTCGAAGGTCCTCAGGGCACGCTCTTCGGCGCCGGCGCCCAAGCGGGCGTGCTGCGATACATAACGAACAAGCCGAAACTCGACGTCACCGAAGGCAACGCCGATGCCGGCTATGCCGTCACGAGCCATGGTGATCCCAGCAGCAACGTCACCGGCGTGATCAATCTACCGCTGGTCCCCGATACCTTGGCGGTCCGTGCGGTGATCTATAGCGACACGCGCGGCGGCTACATCAACAATGTGCCCGGCACGTTTGTACGCAGCAGCACGGATCCGAGCATTCATTATGCCGCCTATACCAACAACATTCCGAGCTACACATCCAAGCAGAGCAGCGTCAACAACGCCTCTCTCGTCGGCAATGCGATCAATCAGCTGACCTATCAGGGCGTGCGTGTTTCAGGGCTCTACAAGTTCAGCGATGATTGGAGCGCATTGCTCGCGCAGTCCTATCAGAACATGGACGCGCAGGGCGTTTTTTACGACACACCAGTGTCCTCCGGCCCCGCAGCCGCACCGCACCCGGGCGGCCCGGTCGCGACGCCGCTGCCCGACCTGTCGGTGCAGCTGTACAACCCGTCGTACAACAAGGACCGCTTCGAGAATACCGCGCTTACCATCGATGGGCGTGTCGGCCCGCTGAAACTCGTCTACGCAGGAAGCTATCTGGTCCGCAACATTTCACAAGTGCAGGACTATACAAACTATGCGCGCGGCGTCTACGCCGACTATTACCAATGCGTGGCAGGGCCCAACGGCAAGCCGGGGCAGTGCTACACACCGAGCACGATTTGGAGCGATACCGAGAAAGATACGCACAACAGCCAAGAGCTGCGCGTGAGCACTCCGGATGACTGGCGGATTCGCGGCATCGGCGGAATTTTCTGGGAAGACCTCAAGATCTACGAAGAAACTAACTTCGAGTATAAAACCGCGCCCGGTTTCGCGCCGGTCATTCCTCCTCCGGGAGCGACCTCGATCAACCCCAATGTGCGCAACGACAACACGGCGTTCTTCGACGATGTCACGCGCGGCTACACGCAGAAGGCCGCGTTCGGGTCGGTAGATTTCGACCTCGTCCCGAAGCGACTCACCCTCACGCTCGGAACTCGCTATTACAAATTCGATAACACCGAGGTCGGAAGCGCGGTCAGCAGTTTCGGCTGCTACGTCGGCTATGCGACGACGACTCCATGCACTACGTCAACGGATTCGATCAACCTCAACGCTGAAGGTCTGCACAGTACCTACTCGGGATTCAAGAGCCGCGCCAACTTGAGCTTTAAAGTGACGGACGACGCCATGCTGTACTACACCTGGTCACAGGGCTTTCGCCCGGGCGGATTCAACCGGAACTCGACTTTGCATTTGAACGATACCTTTGCGACACCGCTCAAGTTTGCTCCCGATACGCTGACAAACAACGAAGTCGGCTGGAAGACCGAGTGGCTCGACCACCGCATCCAATTCAACGGCGCGGCGTACCAGGAGGATTGGAAGAACGTCCAGGTGTTTTTCTTCGATCCCCAAGGCGGTCTCGGCAATCTGGTGTTCACGACCAACGGACCGAACTATCGGGTCAGGGGGGTGGAGACTCAATTCGTGGCGCGCGTGACGCATGGACTGACGCTAACAGGCGCCGCCTCCTGGAACAGCAGCAGTCAGACGAATTCTCCCTATCTGATCGGCGTAAACGGAGAACCGATCACGTCCATAAGAAATCCCTACGGCACTCCGGGTAGCCCCCTGTCGCAATCTCCTCCTTTCCAGGCCAACCTTCGCGCGCGCTATGAGTTCGACCTGAATGGCTATCATGCCTTTTGCCAGGTAGGCGGTATCCATGAGGCGCACTCGTATTCGGCCATCGGCTACATCGCGAATTACGACTTGCCGGCATATACCACCTACGATGCATCATTGGGGGTCGCAAAAGATGCCTGGACGGCGCAATTCTATGGTCAAAACATTACCGATGCTCGGTATGTAACCTTCATCGGCGACGGCCAGTTCGTGCAGACAGATTTTGTCGGCAGGCCGCGCACGATGGGAGTGAAGATCAGTTACAAGTATTAAGTGCCCATGCCCAATAGGACCCGCCGCCGGCCCTTCCTGCTGGCCTCCGCCGTCGTGGCACTTGGCGCCATTGGTATTTGGCGCATGCCCGAAGTCGCCGCTTGGAGCTGGTACGTAAGAGCAGGGCGCCCGGCAATGCTCGAGGACGAAGTCTCCCTCGCCGCGCCGCTGCGATGGTTCGATAATTATTATGCAGTGGCGGAGATTGGTGACGGCGCATACGCGATCGGTGAGCCTCGCTACGGACAATGCAATTTTAGTTATCTGATCGTCGGATCGGAACGCGCCCTCCTGTTCGATACTGGGCCAGGAATTCGCGACATTACAAAGGTCGTCAAGGCGCTGACTTCGCTGCCGACCGTTGCGCTGCCCTCCCATCTGCACTTCGATCACATTGGAAATCTCCCTCGTTTCGAGGAGGTCGCGCTTCCGGACTTACCTGCACTTCGAGCACAAACGCGCGACGGCCGCTTTAGCCTGGGTCTGTACCAATTCCTGGGATTTGTCGAAGGGTTTAAACGCCCCACCTTCCGGGTCACCCGCTGGATCCCGTCAGGCTCCAATATCGACCTCGGCGGCCATACCCTGGAGCTGATCAGCGTACCGGGCCACACGCCGGACTCGGTTGTACTCCTCGACCGCCAAAGCAATCGACTCTTCGCAGGTGACTTTATCTACCCGTCAAATATCTATGCCTTCCTTCCGGGCGCCAACCTTTCAGATTACGCGGCCAGCGCTGCGCGGGTTGCGGCACTTCTGAACGATGCCTCCACCGTGTATGGCGGGCATGGATGCGACCGAGTGCCCACTGTAGACTTACCGGTGCTGCATCGCACGGACGTAGCGGCGCTCGAGAAAGCCCTTGCGCTAGCCGCCGCAGGAGATTGGCGCGACGGTACGGGTTGGTATCCGCGTGATATCCCAGTGAATGAGCGGATGAGGCTACTCGCAAAATATCCTTGGATGCGGCCATGAGTGAAAGCGGACGCCCGAGACGTAACGGATAAACGGCGGAAGAACTCACCGACATGATGAGCCATCGACCCACGGGGCCTGGCGGCTGCGCGCTTAAGTACGCAGCAAAGTTCGGCGGTGTCAGCCCTTGTTCAGGCAGGTCCTCGATAAGCAGCTTCACCAGCTGAAACCCTTCAGAATAAGCGCATGAGGGGACCATACTACCGGAGAAACTTTTGCTGACTGACGACAATCGTCCGAAGTTCAATGCGCATTGGGCGCGGGATATTCTGCGGGGCATGCCGGTTCTGTTGGACGCCTTCGACGGCGGTGGTTGTATCGTTGTATGGAGCGCAGAATGCGAACGCGTAACCGGCTATTCGGCCGCTGAGATACTCGGCAACCGCCTGGCCATTGAAATGCTCCACCCGGAAATCGAATACCGCACTTCCATGGTCGGCGGCTGGAAAGCGCGTTGCAGGAGGCAACCATCCGGGAGCAGAGAAGAATTGCGGGCGAGATCCACGACGGCCTCGGGCAGCAGTTGTGCGGTGGCTGCAAGAGGGAAGCTCTTTACTTAAAGGCAACGCTGGCGAACGACAGCTTTGGAGACACTCGAATGGATGCGCGATCACACCGGAACGAATAAACCTACCTTTAGTTCACGAAATACCACGCTCGTCGTAATCCGCTTGATCATCGGATGCTTCGAAACCAGTTCGGCGGTAAGTCGGTCGTAGTGAGATATCTCAGGGACGATGACGATGAGCAACAGATCCGCATCGCCACTGATGTAGTACGCCTGTTGGATCTCCGGCCGTTCTTGCAACAGTTCAACCAACGGGCTGAGTTGATCGGCCCGTTCACGCTCGAGCTCCACGCTAGCGATGATGCGGAGGCGTGAACCCACCTTATCAGTCGCCACGACCGCAACCTCGCGATCGATGACCCCAGTCTCACGCAGACGTTTTAGACGGCGAAGAACTGCCGAACCGGACAAACCTACCGCTGCACCAAGGTCTTCCGCCGAAGCGCGTGCGTCGCGCTGAACCTGCGCGAGGAGCTTTAAATCAAATTGGTCCAGCTCTGGCAAGGAATTTCCACGAATAATGGCAGAGTTATGCCGAAATTCTGCGCAATGTCTGGCATGTTACCGAATTCAGACGGCCCAATACCATATTATTGCTCGGGAACGCACCAAGGAAGTCTCTGCACATGTCGCACGTGAAAGACGATCGCCCATCCATGGAAACGCTAGTTGTCTGGGCCGCGGAGCAAGGGCCATATCCCTATGGCGCAGCGGTAGTACCGGTTGTCTCGGCAGCAACATTCGCATACCCGGATCTTGCCAGCTGGGAGGCGGTTGCAACCCGGCAGGCGCCAGGTCACATTTACTCGCGCACCAGCAATCCAACCGTGTCCGTGCTCGAAGAAAAGATGGCATGCTTGGATGGCGCGGATCAGGCACTCGGATTTGCGACCGGCATGGCGGCCATCAGCGCGACGTTGTTCGGTCTCCTCTCGCCCGGCGATCGCGTAGTATCCATCAAGGACACCTACGGTGGGACCAACGTGCTGTTTGAGGAGTTCTTGCCGCGCTTCTCGATCGCCGTTACCTTGTGCGACACCACCAACACGGAAAGCATCGAGGCAGCGATTCGGCGCGGCTGCCGTCTGGTCTATCTTGAAACGCCCACCAACCCTACACTGAAAGTAATCGATATCGCCCGCGTGGCAGCGGTCGCGCACGAATGTGGTGCGATCGTGGTTACTGACAATACGTTCGCGACTCCGGTCAATCAGCGTCCGGCGGAGATTGGCAGCGATCTTGTCGTCTATAGCGCCACGAAGTTTCTGGCCGGCCACTCCGACGTCCTAGGAGGTATCGTTTCCGGACGCCGTGATCTCATCGAGAAAATCTTTCACCTATCGAGAGATAACCGGCGGGATTTTGCATGCGGAAGCCGCTTACGCGATCCTCCGCGGGCTGAAGACCTTGGCGCTTCGCATGGAGCGCAGCAATGCCAACGCGATGGCCGTGGCCGAGCACCTGGCGCGCCACCCAATTATCGATAAGGTGTTCTATCCCGGCCTGCCCGACCATCCGGGTTATGCGATAGCGAGCCGACAGATGGCGGGATTTGGCGGTGTCCTTGCATTCGCACCCCACGGGGGCTTTGAGCAAGTTCGCCACATCCTCGATCGCCTCCAACTTGCGCAACGCGCCGCGCACCTCGGTGGAGTTGCCACAACTGCCGGACCACCGTCGGTTACGAGCCACGTTGAGCTCTCCGCGACCGAACGTGCGCGCGCGGGCATACCGGAGAATCTGATTCGCTATTCCGTTGGGATTGAAGGCATCAACGATCTACGTGCCGACCTTGACCAAGCGTTAGCTGGAATCTGACAAGATGACCGGCGTGCGCTATGGGGAAATCTTCATAAATGTTCATTGCCCAGGTCTCCAATTGGGGGCTGATTCCCGTCCCCGTTCAGCGGGACATGATTTTGCAAGGTTTGCACTCGCCAGTGCCGGTTCTGGGGCGGACTGTTCCGTGCATCGAGTTTCAAGTCTTGGACTACATCCGCCGGATGTTCCGAGTCGCAACGCCTGATGCTGGTGTGGCTGTGGCAGAGCTCAGGGAGAATCAGAAATCATGCCAGGACTCCTGATGGGCTGTGAGGTGATGGCCTGGTTGTCATTTCGCTGTTCCGGGGACTTGCCGGGGTGACTGATGCGAATACAATCAGGGGACGGACCTGCCTTACCGCGACACCGTCAATAACCAGCCCGGTGGAGTTTCCTCATGAAGTCCACGATCTTGCAGCGCATCGCGATCGGCGCGAGCGTTTTTGCAGCGTTCGGAAATTTACAAGCGGTCGCTCAATCGGGCTCCGCTCCCTGCGGCTTGCTAACCCCGGCCCAGGTGAGCGCTGCCGTGGGCGCCACCGTCGGCAACGGAGAACCCATTGCGACAACCGGCTGCAGTTGGTCTTGGGGACGTGCCAGGGCGACACTATCCTTGTGGGACGCGAGCAAGTGGGATCAGATGAAGGCCCCCCTCCCTGGGATGACCAAGAGTTCCGTCTCGGGCCTCGGCGATGATGCATTCGCCGCAACGATGGGCACCAGTAAGCAATTCGCGGTATTGAACGTTAAGAAGGGTGCCGCGGTGTACGTGTTCAAGGTCTACGGAGTCGACAACCCGTCCGATCAGCTGTCTATGGAGAAGACACTCGCCGCGGACGTCCTCGCCTCTCATTCTGGATAATGTGAATGCGTGCCGAATCGGCTCGTGCGTAGGCGGGGCGGGCCAAGGTAGTACTATGGGCGCATGGCGTTAAGTTCCACGATGTATGTGTTTACCGTGCGCCTCGCAGATGCGGACCGGAACATCTACGAATCCCTGACGTTGCGCGTGGCCCAGCACCCATCGGAGGCGGCGGAATATTTGGTAACGCGGGTCCTGGCCTACTGCTTGGAGTATGCGGAAGGGATCGCTTTCTCCAAAGGCTTGTCCGATCCGGAGGAGCCTGCGATCGGGGTACGGGATCTCACCGGGGTATTGCAGAGTTGGATTGACATCGGCGCGCCCGAGGCACCGCGATTGCATAAAGCCGGCAAAGCCGCGCGGCGAGTCGCCGTCTATGCGCATCGAGAGGTGACACCCTGGTTGGAGCGCCTCGCCGCCGAACGCATCTACCGCGCCGAAGCGTTAGAGATCCATGTGATGAATCGGGCTCTCGTGGCAGCCCTGGTCGCGCGGCTCGAGCGACGCATGGACTTTGATTTATCCGTGTCGGAGAGAACCCTGTACGTGTCGATGGGCGAGGAGACGCTGACGGGGACGGTGGAGTTGCGGCGTCTTTAGATTGAACGACGATCTAAGCGCAACCGAGATTGTGGCGAGATGACTGCCGACTCGCAAGCCGGTTACTGAGCCCGGCAACGTAGCTGTGTCGCAGCGCGAATGCATGTGATCCAGCCGCCGCAAGATCGCGTTGGAATATACTGGCTCGTCGTCGATGGGCGAACCAGGTATTACGTCTAGGTTCACGCTCTATGGTCTGCCGTATTGGCTGTTGGCAGGGTGAATCGGAACGTCGCTCCTGTCGTGGCGTTATTTTTCGGCCCAAATGCGGCCGCCATGAGCTTCGATGATGGTGCGCGATACCGACAACCCGATTCCCATACCACTGGCCTTAGTCGTGAAGAAGGGATCGAATATTAGCGCGAGTTTGTCCAAGGCAATGCCCGGGGCGAAGGAGGGCGGGGTGTTTCGCTCGGACGACGCCGGCGCATGTCGTTTGAACTGACCAGAGACGTTTCCGAAGCCGCCAAAATAGGACTTGAGCTGCGCGATAGCCAGCAACGCCTCGACCTCGCTACGAGAGGATCGGGTCTGCGGGAAGAGGCTGAAGCCGCTTTTGCGAATCCTGCTGCCATCGCTTGAGCGGCACGGCCATCTAAAACTCGACGAAGCTATCCGATCGAAGGTGTTGGCGATGAGCGCGGCGACAATCGACCGGCTTTTGCGAGTGGCGCGTCAGGCGACACGCGGAAAGAAACGACGTCGCGTGGTACCCGAAATCCGCCGCCGAGTGCGGGTACGGACCTTTGCGGACTGGAACGATCCTCCACCGGGCTGCATGGAAATGGATTTGGTCGCCCACTGCGGGGATATGAATCGCGGAAGCTATGTGCACAGCCTAGTGATGACCGATATCGCCAGCGGCTGGACTGAGTGCGCACCGTTGATCGTGCGAGAAAGCACGCTGCTAGTAGAGACGCTCGATCGCGAAGCCCCAGGCCGATAAAATTAACCCGTAATTCAGTCCCATGAATCTCGTGCCGAAACAGTGGGCGTTGAACGAGGGCATGGTACCGAAGCCGTCGCCGCAGCAAAGCAGAATCAGCGACACCGCGGCAAGTGCGGGCACGAGTGTGTGGACGTGGGCGAGTGCCAGCACCGTGACGGCCTGCACGGCAAACATCGCAGCGAACGTGTGGTTGCAGCCGATTCGATCCGAGATCGCTCCCCGGAAGCACCGACCGAGTGCATTGAAGATGCTTACAAGACCGAAGAGCGGCGCGATTGCCGTCGCTGAGACCTTGGTCAGGTCGGCAAGTATGAACACCGCGTTCGAAATGATGCTGATTCCGGCGATCACATTGATGAAGAGCTGAAGCCACAAGAGGTAGAACTGAGGCAATGCGATGACTTGTGCCGGGGCGTGGCCCGCCGCGGTCTCTCCGGGCGGAGCTTGGCCGGGCGCAGGGTTTCGAAACAGCGATGCAGCGGCGAGCCCGATGATGAGAAAGACGATTCCCGATGCGACAAATACGTGCATCACAGCGACGAGGTCATGCGCGGTGAATGATGCGGATGTCAGTTCGGCGGGATCGAACTGCGTACCCGCGGCTTTTGCCACTGCTCTTGGGGCGATGAACCGCGTTGCGTGCTCGGCGGCGGCGTGAAAGTCCGGGAAACGAGGCACGATTTGGTTGTAAAGGAACGCCCCGAGACCAAAGGCGCCGGCGACGAGACCGCCCGCGAGGCCTTTTCGGTCGGGAAACCACTTGGTGACCATCGACACCGGCGTGATGTAAGCCATGCCGGCGCCGATCCCGCCCGCCATTCCATAGGTGAGATAAAGCCAGGGCGCCCCAAAAGCCGCGGTCTTGAGACCCGCCAAGATATGGCCCAAACCCCACAGTGTGAACGCCGACTATGGCTACTCTTCGCGGGCCCACCTTGTCCTGCCAGAAGCCGCCGATGACGCAGCCGATTGCCGCCAGCGAGAAAATTGGCGATCGCATACGCCCAAGTCGTCACGGTGAGGCCCCATTGAAAGGCAACAAGCAGGGGTTGCGCGAATATCCCCCATGAGTAAAGAGTACCGATGGTTAGCATCAGCAGTGCGCCGGCAATTGCAATGGTCCACCGGTGGGGGTCTGAGCAACAGTTTGGCAATGTGTTCATTCGCATGCACCTTCGTCGATTAAGCCGCCAGTAGGTCACGCCGCGCGACGACGGTCGGCCGCCGCGCAGCGGACCGGCTAGCGGGTCGCAAGGATGATCGGCGGGGGGCGATGATTGCGGGCGTCGTAGGCGTTGAACAGCGCCGGTTGATCGACCTTGGCCACTGCGCTCGCGATCGCTTTGTGAACGCACGAATCCATTTGCATTTTGGACGTCAAATCACGGCCGTCGAGTGGGCTGCAAACCTGTCGGGCGGCCCGATGGATGCGGGCGTAAAGCGCGGCCGCGCCTTCCGGGCTAGCGAGGTTGAGATCCGCGTATTTGACGGTCGTTTGCGGCGGATCTGTCTCAGCCGCAGCGCAAACACCTATCAGGCTGCTGCAGGTAAAGGCGCCGAGAGCGGCACTCGCAATGGCGACGCGAAAGTTGCGAAAAGTGGTCATGGCGATCTCCTATGATGTCGAAATGAACTGGCCGAGCGGTTGATATCCCGATTTCCGGCCTGCTCGTGCTGGCTAATCGGTGCTTCTCGCCGCTTCATCCATACAGACCCCGTTGCGGCGTCAGACCCGACATCCGCGGGCAAAATATTTCGAAGTGCATGGGCGGGGTAGAAGCGGTACCTTGGCGGTATTGCAGGGAGAGCGCTTTGACCCCACTCACCGAACTTCTGGGACGGGTGCAGGCCGGCGATTCCGGCGCGCGGGATGCGCTGTTCGCCGCGGCCTACGCCGACCTGCACAGCTTGGCGCGGGCGCGATTGCGCCAGGGTGCCCGCGATGTCATGCTCGATACGACCTGCTTGGTGCATGAGAGCTATTTGCGCTTCGTGAGTACCGGCGAGCTTCGCGCCGAGGACCGGCACGCATTCTTCGCCTATGCGTCCCAAGTGATGCGTTCGGTGATCATCAATACCGCCCGCGAGCGCATTGCCCAGAAGCGCGGTGGCGATAGGCTGCGCTTGACATTGTCGACTCAGATCTCGGCCGACGTCACCGACGACAACGAGACGGTCTTAAAGGTGAATGAGGCACTGGAGGAATTGGCGCAAGCAGAGCCTCGTTTGGCCCAGGTCGCGCAGATGCGTTATTTTGGGGGATATAGCGAGCAGGAAATCGCCGAGACACTCGACGTCACAGAGCGCACGGTGCAGCGTGACTGGGAGAAAGCGCGGTTGATTCTCGCCGAGACGCTGCGCTGAGCCGTCGCCGGCACCCGAGGGACCGATGAGGCTCACGAGTCAGCAGATGGCACTGATGAGTCGACTTCTGGACGAGGCGCTGCCTCTCGACGAAGCCGGCCGCCGCCGGTTTCTTCTGGGGCTTTCACCCGAATTCCAGCCCTTTGCTCAGGCCCTGCGGGCTGCATTACTGCCCGACGAGAGGGAATGCGCGGAGCTCCAATCATTGGATAGGCTGCCGGACCGGCCGAACGCCGATGCGGCCAGCCGGCTGCAACCGGGGACGAACGTGGGACCCTACGAATTGCTTCGTATCGCTCGGTTCCGGAGGCATGGCGGAGGTTTGGCTCGCGCGACGCGCAGACGGGGCATTCAAGCGCGAATTGGCGCTCAAGCTGCCGCTCTTCAGCGATCTGCGACAGGACCTCGCGCAGCGATTTGCCGTGGAGCGCGACATCCTGGCGAGCCTCGAGCATCCCCACATCGCACGGCTCTACGACGCGGGAATCGATGCCGGGGGTCATCCGTACTTGGCTATGGAGTATGTTCCGGGTCAGCCGCTGACGGATTGGTGCGATACGCGCCGGTTAGGCATTCGTGATCGCCTGGCTCTTTTCCTGCAAGTGCTCGAGGCCGTGCGTTTCGCACATGAGAAGCAGGTCATCCACCGAGATCTCAAGCCCTCGAACATTCTGGTGACTGAATCAGCGCAGGTACGATTGCTTGACTTCGGAGTCGCCAAATTGCTCGAGGGACCCGAAGCGGCCGGAACTTCGCTTACAAGCATCTATGGGCGTGCATTGACGCCTGATTACGCGAGCCCCGAGTTGTTATGCGGCGCTTTGGTCGATGAGCGCAGCGATGTCTATTCTTTGGGCGTTCTACTGTACGAACTTTTGACCGGAGTTAGGCCCTATCGACTGAAAAGCGCCACTTCGATGGGTCTTCTCGAGCGGGCGATCGGCGCGATCGAAATAAGGAAGCCGAGCACTCTACCAAGCCCTCCTGCGAGCGCGGCTCGCGTGCGCGCGAACCTGGCGTGGGCTCGGCAACTGCGCGGCGATTTGGATGCCATTGCGCTCAAAGCGCTCAACAGGGCGCCGTCGGATCGATATCAAAGCGTCGCGGCTTTCGCGGAAGATATCGGGTACTACCTCGCCAGTAAGCCCATCCAGGCGCTACCAGGCCGAATCGCCGACCGCTTATACAAATTTCTATTGCGTAATAAGACGGCCGCTGCAGCTGCCGCGATGGCGCTCGCGGCAATCATCATTACGGTTGGAACCACAGTACGCCGTGAAGTCGCCACGCGATCGAAGGACGCGGCGAGCGCGCCCGGCCTGCGGACATCCGGGATGACCGATACGTTGACTGCCGTAGCCGCCGTCCCCGAGCGCTCCGTCGCCGTTCTGCCGTTCGCCGACATGAGCGAGAGAAAAGATCAGGAATATTTTGCGGATGGGCTTGCCGAAGCACTGCTCGATCTTCTGGCACAGGTGCCAGATCTCAAAGTGCCGGCGCGCTCCTCCTCATTCTTCTTCAAGGGCAGCTCTGTTCAGCTCAGGGATATAGGCCACGACCTGGGAGTCGCTTATGTGCTCGAGGGCGGCGTGCGCAAGGCCGGCGATACCATCCGCGTGAGTGTGCGGCTGGTCCGAGCCGACAGTGGATACCAGATATGGTCGCAAACCTACGAACGAAATGTGCGCGATGTCTTTAAGGTGCAGGACGAAATATCCGGCGCTGTGGTCGATGCCTTCAAGTTGCGGCTTAGTACCTCGGGGACAGAACTCGCCGGGCGGCGCACCGCGAATCCTGAGGCCTACGATCAGTATCTGCGGGGGAAGCATCTGTACGCACTTGGCGACTACGACGGATTGCTGGCTGCCGGCGATGCTTATCGGCGGGCAATCGAGCTCGATCCTCACTTTGCGCCGGCGTTTGCCGCTCTTGCGAATGTCGAGTACCTGACCGTCAAAGACTTCTCCGACACGGACCAGCCACAGGTCATTCGCCGAGCAATGGATCACGCAGACCATGCGGTCGCCCTCGCCCCGGCGCTGGCAGGAGTCTATTCGGAACGCGCATTACTGAGACTGAATCAATACGACTGGGCGGGTGCTCAGGCCGATCTTCAAAAAGCGCTCGCGCTCGATCGGAGCGATGTCAAGGCCAATCGGCGCATGGTCCTTCTGCAGCTGTCACTCGGCAACGTGGCCGAAGCGCTTTCCGCTCAACTGCACGTCGTGGACCTCGATCCGCTGGACATGAATTCCCTCGAGATATTGGGGATGTCCTATTACTTCGCAGGTCACGGAGCCGAGGCGCGGCGAACGTTCGATAAAGTCCGCGTCTTCAGCCCGCACTACGAAGGCTTGTCAGGCAACGCGGGATTCTCTTATCTGGCGGATCGCCAACCCGCCGCCGCGAAGCGCGAGTGTGAGGCGCACGACGACGACACTGCACGCGCTTGTCTCGCCGCTGCGGAGCATGCGCTCGGCCAGGACGGGCGCTCGCGGTCCATCCTCACCGATCTCATCGATAAGCACCCGCGGCGTGCCTCCTATGTTATCGCCAAGGCCTATGGATTTTCCGGCAACCCTGCGCTCACGTTCGAGTGGTTGCATCGGGCCTTCGATGCACAAGTGAAGTTATTGACCGATTTGAAATCCGAACCCGCATTTCGAGCACTCCACGGCGACCCGCGCTACCTGGCATTGCTTCGCAAAATGAACTTGCCCGAGTGATTCACTACAAATCCCTTAGATGCGGCAGCTACCCTGTGCGTGCAATCCCCGCAAATCTCCCATCCGCGGAATCTCGTGGCTCTCGATCGCCCACAGCGAGATGTAAGGGACGACCGACCAGGCCGGTATTTCACCGATCGGCCGATGCGAGATGCCAGTTAGGCTAATGCGGTGGTTCACTTCAGCGGCAACGCGCGTGAATCCACAGTATGACATCCGGGGGGTGGTCTTCATTGAGGTCAAGTCGCCATTATCGGCTCGATCGCTCCGCCGATCTCCCGTGCCGCGCTCAACACAAAAAGAACACCTTTTGGACGACGGACGCAACTTCCGCTGCTAAAAAGGCACGATATGGATCGAAATATTATGCAGCACGCTTTTGAGCGCGGCGGCTAAATGGCATGCTGTCTTCCGGCACGTAAGGGCGGTGATTCGTGAAGCGAACGACATTTCTGAACGCAAGGATTTTCGACGGCTTGCAGAGCGAGTATCTCGCTGAATCGGTCGTCGTTGTCGAGGACGACCGCATAGTATCGGTGGATCGAAAGCCCGGTCCTTCGAGTGAGGGGGATGTGATCGACGTCGGCGGAAAGACGTTGATGCCGGGCTTAATTGATGCGCACTGTCATGTTCTGGGCTCGAGTCTCAGAGTCACTGACGTCGAGACTCAGCCTCTGACCTACGTCGCGAGCTACGCCTCCAAGATGCTGGGTCACGCGCTCGACTGCGGTTTTACGACTGTGAGAGATGTGGGTGGCGGGGAGGCGGGTATCGCGCGGGCAGTCCAGGACCGACTGATCAGGGGCCCTCGCGTGTTCTTCGCGGGCCGCGCCCTTTCAATGACCGGTGGGCACGGTGATTTTCGAGAGTCCTTTAGTGATGTAGGCGCTTGCGGATGTGCGGTGGCCGGGCGAGTGACGGTGGTAGTGGACGGGGAGGACGCCGTGCGGGCCGCGGCTCGGGAAGAACTCCGCCGCGGCGCACATTGCATCAAGATCATGCTGTCGGGCGGGGTTCTATCGCCGACGGATCCGATCTGGATGGACCAGTTTACAGACCAGGAAGTCATAGCCGCGGTCGAGGAGGCCGCTCGACGCAGAACATATGTCGCCGCTCATTGTCATCCGTCGAGCTCGATCGCCAGGGCGGCGAGACTGGGAGTGCGCACCATCGAGCATGCAACGCTGATCGATGAAACCAGTGCGGCGGCGGTAAAATCCGCCGGCGCTTACGTGGTTCCGACGACTGTGATCGTCAGAGCGTTGCTCGATGACGCCAAAGCAGGACGACTTCCTGCCTGGATGAGCGCGAAGCTCGCCGAAGTGAGCGATCAATCGATGCAAGGTCTCGAGCTCATGGATCACATGGGGCTAAAAATCGGCTTTGGAACGGACCTTCTGGGTCATCTCCATTCCCACCAAACGCGGGAATTTCTCATCCGACGCGAGGTGCAATCGGCGGTGGCGATCTTGCGTTCCGCGACGTCCGTTAATGCCGAGATCCTGATGGAGCCGGAGCTCGGGAAGATTCAACCCGGCTGCCAGGCCGACTTATTGATCGTGGACGGCGATCCGCTCAGCGATATCAATGTGCTCGCTCAGGATGGTCGGAGCTTGACGGGGATCATGAAGGCGGGCGAGCTCCTCAAACGCCCTCCGCGTTGATTTCTCCGTCCAGTACATCAACCGGCCCCGTGAGATTACGACCAGCTCCACCGGCGCGGTCAAGACCTTTGCGACACACCTGAATGAGTGTCTCGAGGGGAACCCGCTCAGGCTCGCGATATACGAGGTAGAAGCCCAAGCCGCTGCGAACCGATTTGTCGGACAGCCGAACGATGCGCCGATCAATGAACAATTGATCGACGATATGCTCGTAGCCCAGTGCAATGCCGCGCGCGGCAACCAACTCGAGAAGGAGTAGGGTGAACGTCGGGAAAATCGTGCCCGTGACGAGGGGCAATTTGGCCCCTTGAGCGGACAGCCAATCCGCCCACTTGAGTCCGACGGTTTCCTCGCTCGCCAACCGCAGCAGTGGGAATTTCATCAGCACATCGGGGGGCGCCTTGTGCAATTCCGGATGCCTCGCGAGGAGCTCGGGAGCGCAAATCGGAAAACCCTCTTCTTGGAAGAGATGAACACTCGTAAAACCCGGCCACTTTCCATCGCCAAAACGGACCGACACATCGACATCAGGCGCATCAAAACTCTCGTAGGTTGCGGCGGTGATCACGCGCACCTGCTGATCGCAGATCCGCTCGGCGAGCTCGCGAAACCGCGGCATCAGCCAATTCTGAGCAAGGTCATGGCTGCAGGCGATGGTCAATGTCGGATTGCTCTCCCGCTGTCTCAACGATGAGAGGACATCGCGCACGTGGCCGAGTCCGGCGCCAATCGCATCCGCGAGGCGCTGGCCCGCCGCGGTCAACTCGAGACGGTTGCCGTGACGCGTAAAGAGCGTAAGTCCCGTTTCCCGTTCCACGGTCGCGACGTGGCGGCTGACTGCGGAGGCGGCGATACACAGCTCCGCACCCGCGGCCGTCAGATTTTGGTGCCGGGCGGCTACTTCGAAGACGACCAAGGCATTGATGGGCGGCAGGGACCGCCTCAGCGTCATCATATCAAAATTATAACGAATCGCTAGAAAATCTCTACTCCAGGCCTCTGATTTATCAAATATAACAACAGGAAAGCATTGAAGCATCTCATCGACACCGCGAGTTGGAGAGTCAAGCATGTCCGGATCCAGATCATCGCCGTTATCCGCTTGGGTCGATCTGGAGCGCTATCCGCTACATGACGTTGCGGCTTTTGCGCCCATCGCGGCCCGTTGCAGGACCCAACTGAACGAATCGAGCTTTGCAAGTCTCCCCGGCTTTCTGCGCCCGGGCGTCGCCGAGACGATGACGGGCGAAGTCATGGAGGCGATACCGAGGGCCTACCGCCGCGAGCGATCTTTCAGCGCATACGATGAGTCGACCTTGGAGCACTACCCCGAGGATCACGTCCGACGCCGCAAATACGAGAGCCGCCAATTCATCGTCCCCACTGACGTTCTGCGCAAAGCGGGGCAACTGAGGGGACTGTATGGCGAGGAGACGCTCACGAAGCGAATTGCACAGATGCTCGATGAGCCGAGGCTCTTCCCGTTGGCCGATCCGGTCATGGGGTGCACGGCGACCATCATGTATGAGGCCGATACCCACGGCTGGCATTTCGATCTCAACGATTTCGTGGTCTCCATCCTGCTCCAAGCCCCTGAGGCGGGCGGAACGTTCGACTTTGCGCCCAATATCCGCAAGGACGGCGAGGAGAATTATGCGGACGTCGCCGCGGTCCTCGATGGTCGTTCCCGGGCGGTGCGTTCGGTCAAAGTGGAGGCGGGGACGCTGTTGCTTTTCTGCGGGCGCAGGGCCCTGCACCGCGTGCCGCCGGTACGCGGCAAGGTGCCGCGCGTCATTGCGCTGTTGAGCTACGACAGAAACCCCGGTGTGCGCTACGGCGGTGAGGTGTATGCCCGCGTCGTGGGGCGAAGCACCGCTTTCGAATAAGTCAGCATTTGCACGGGAGAGTCATGAAACTAACCTGCACGGCGCTCGCAGTGGGCAGCCTGCTCGCCATTCAAACGGCGTCGGCACAGAACACGAGTGATTCTCTCGACGAGATCGTCGTCACCGCACAGCGCCGAGCGGAGCGCCTTCAGGACGTGCCGGCTGCGATTACGGCGTTGAGCGGCGATCTCTTGAATCAGATGCGCCTGCAGGGTAACGCCGATCTTGCGGCTTATGTTCCGAGTCTCTCCTTCGATGTCCTAGGGCCGGGAGAGACCACGTTGGCCCTCCGCGGGCTCGGCACTTCTTACGGTCTCGAACCCGCGGTATCACTCTATATAAATGAAACGCCTCTTGATATCCGCACCGACGGCTTCGCGGGGGCGCCGGACATAGACTTCTTCGATGTCGAGCGCATCGAGGTGCTCCGAGGGCCCCAGGGCACGCTCTACGGGTCGAGTTCCATGGGCGGCGCCGTTAGAATCTTGACCGCTCAGCCGGACCCGAGCGCTGTCGCCGTGAACGCCGAAGTGGGCGCCTCGGGCATGCAGGGCGGCGGTGTAGGCTATCTCACAAAATCCGCCGTGAATTTGCCGCTGACCTCCGATTCTGCGATCCGGATCGTCGGCGCCTTCGAGCACGTGCCGGGCTACATCAACCAAGTGGCCCCCGGCGATTACGCCGTGGCGCAACCGGACCTGCCGGTGACGGCGAGGCGCATCAACGATGTGGACCTTAAGAGCGGTCGGATCATCGGTCTGTGGAAGCCGACCGATGCATTGACCGTCAAGCCGACGTTCATGATCTCAGAGGTCGATGCCAACAATAACTCGAATTATTTCAGCAACCTACCCGAATTTACGACCGCTGCTTTCTATCCGAGCCCGCAGACGAGCCGGCTGGAAGTCGGCAATCTGCAGGTGGACTACGCCTTCGATTTTGCAACGCTGATGTCATCGACTTCGGTATTGTCTCGAGATGTGCAGACGCAGAGCGATTTCACGCTACTGTTGGCAAATCTCGCGCCGGACTTCGGCATTGCCTATCCGCCTAACTATCCTGAGACGGACTTCGATACGTCGCACAACTCAGGCTTCGTTCAGGAACTTCGTCTGACGTCTCCGACGGACCAAGTCCTGCGTTGGGTGGGAGGCGCGTACTTCAGTCACTACCGCCAGCATTCGACGGAGACTTCGAACAGCGCTGCGTTCGCAGACGCCATAGGACAAACGACAGGTCCCAATTTATACGTGTTTGACCAAACGGTCATCGATCAACAAACGGCGGCCTTTGTGGATCTGACCTACAAGATCATGCCGCGCCTCGAGATCACCGCCGGCGAGAGGTATTACGAGTTGCGCGACAGCCTCGAGAACACGCAAAGTGGGGTGCTCGGCGCGCCGAGTCAGCCATTGGTCCATGCAAAGGCCAGCGGCAACAGCCCTCGTCTGGTACTGACGTACCATCCGGTCGACGATGCCACCGTATATGCGACGGCGGCGCGTGGCTATCGCCCGGGCGGTCCTAACGTCGGACTCCCAACCGGAATCGGTTGTACGCTGAACAATGTTTATTCTCCGCTCTATCAGCCGGACACCGTATGGAACTATGAGCTCGGTACGAAGTTGGAGTTTCTGGACCGCAAGCTATCGGTTGATGTGGCCGCTTACCGAATCGACTGGAAGAATGTGCAGCAATCGGTCGACGATCCGGGCTGCGGCTATCTTTTTGTCGCGAACGTCGGTAGCGCACGGAGTCAGGGAGTTGAGGCGGAGATTAACTTTAAGCCCATCGAATCGCTCCTGTTAAGCGCAAGTGGTTCTTATGATCACGCTGACTTCACTTCGATCGATGCTGCGTTTGAGGGCGCCGGCGCGGCTCAGTCCGGAGAGGCGGTCCCCGGTGTGCCGGAACAGAAGTTCAATCTCGGCGGCGAATATACTGCCGTGATCGCCAATCACACGGGGTATCTGCGCCTTGATTGGAGTCACCTGGGGAGTATCCCCGCGGGATTCACTTATGACGCTGTGCGGCCCGCGTACAGCGCGCTCGATGCCGCGGTAGGGGTGCGCGCCGGACATTACGATGTCTCACTCTATGGCCACAATCTGACGAACTCGAACGGAATTTTGGAGATTCTGGAGGGTGCGACGTATAGCTATGGCAATACGTTCGCGACCCAAATTTCAACACCGCCACGGACGTTGGGCGTCGATCTCAAAATGCATTTCTGAGATGCGGCGACGACAAGCACGTCATTCCATGGCATCGCGAGTGCACGAAGGTTTCGTTGAGGGTGCTGGCGCGAGGATCTACTTCAAGACCCTTGGAGGCGGGGCGCCGTTGCTCTTGCTGCACGGCGGGCCTGGCGCCGATCACACGGACTTTCTGCCCGCCCTCAAACCCCTGGCGAGACGCCATCAATTGGTTCTCATCGATGAGCGCGGTTCGGGCCGTTCGGAGCGGCCAAAGGATCCCGCGAGCTACACGTTGGGACTGATGGTCAAGGATATCGAGTGCGTGCGGAGGCACTTGCAACTAGACCAGTGGGTGGTCCTCGGACACTCCTTCGGTGGCATCCTCGCGCAGGCCTATGCTGTGCGGCACCCGAAGCGGCTGTTGGGTCTGGTGCTCGCCGGCACGGGCTCGAGTGCCCGGTGCATCGATGCAGATTTCCGCATCCTGCGCAAAGGCCTCTCGGCAGCCTTGCGTTCACGCCTCGCGAGTTGCGAACGGGCCGGCATCTTTCAAGCGAATGGTGCTTACACCAGTCGGTACGCTGCGGCATCCGCTCAGGCGATCGCGCCGTATATGCATGCCAGAACTCCGCCGCGGCGATTCAAAAATCCGCCACCGCTCGGCATGGAAGTACTGCGGGAAATGTGGGTACGCCGCTCCGACTTCCACATCGACGGCAACCTCAAAGGCTTCGACTTCACGAAAGCGCTGGCCCGGGTTAAGGTACCGAGCCTGATTGTCATAGGAGACCGCGATTTGGTGTCGACGAGGACCGCCGACGTCAGCCGGAACTCCCTGCCGCGGGCCACTCTGGTCGTCATGGCGGAATGCGCGCACATGATGTTCATCGATCAAACCGACCGGTTTAATCGATTGCTGGAGGAATTCATATCGTGGTGCGCCAAAGAGCGCCGGCGGCGAACTTCGTGAGCGGCGACACACCCACCTGCTTATTCGCTCCCGAGGAGTATCGCGCGCGCTGGGCGAGGGTGGATCAAGCGATGGCGGCGGGTGGCTACGACCATCTGCTTATCTGGCAACGCGGGGCGGGGACCTTCGATCGAGTGGGCGATGTCTTCTGGCTGACGAACTTCGTCATGAACGGCTCCGGTCAGGATCCGGCGAGCGAGGAGTACGGAGCGCCCTATACGTTTTCGGCAGTCTTGATCCGGCGCGGCCGGGAGCCGGAGCTCCACGTGGGGCTGCCGGCAGCTGACATGGAATTAACCCATGTCGTCTGCGGCACGGTCGTGAGTCACCCAGACAATTTGATCACCGGTCTCGCCCGGTACCTGCGCACGCAGGGCATTGAGGGCCGGGTGGCCGTCGTCGGTGATGATGTACTTCCAGGTATGTACGACCGATTGTTGCGGCTCCATACGCCACAAATCGACTGGCATGCCGATGAAACGTTGCTCTTAGGTGCGCAAACCGTCAAAAGCAGCCGGGAGCTCGAGGCGTACCGCATGGCGGGCGAGTTGGTTACGCGCTCGCTCACCTCGGCATGTGAAGCATTGCTGGTCGGAGAATCGAGCGCGGAGGCCGCGTCGCGGGCAGCCGCCATTCTGCTCCGCGCGGGCGGAGGCTTTCATCGAATCGATATCCATCACGGACCAGCTACCGAGCACCGCGTCGTGAGCGCCGACCTCTACGGCTATCAGACCACGCCACCCGCAGCCGGCGAGGTGGTGCGGATTTGGATCTTTGGGCCCATCTTCCAGGGCTACTGGCTGGATCCCGGCCGATCGCTCATCTGCGGCAATCAGCCCAGCCGCGCCCAACGGGCATTGCTGGAAGGGGCGGTCGAAGTGGTGGACGCCTTGGTGGCGGCAATGCGGCCTGGGGTTACGCCAAGGCAGCTGGGCGTACTCGGCGAGGCGCTTGCTCGCAAGCACGGCTACTTCGATCATCCACAGTTGAAGGTGCCGCTTTTCGGGCATGGATTGGGGACGAATTTCATGCCCAATCTCATTCCCATCGGTGGAGGCGATCCGGGTCCCACGGGACCTCTTTGCTACGACGCGCCACTCAAAGCGGGTATGGTGATGGCGGCCGAGATTTTTCTGACGCATCCTGGCATCGGGACCGCCGGCTTCGAACAAAATCTCATTGTCACTGATGCCGGTCCAGAACTTCTAACCCGCACGCCGATGCTGTTCTAGTGGACGCCACATCATTGCAAGAGCCGCGCTTCGACTCGATGCCGTGTCTTGTCTACGTAAACGCGTTGTTCATAATTGGAACCATCGGCACCCTCATTACTCCAGCAATGCTCGAAGCCTGGAGCCGATTGCAGTGGACACCCACACAGCTCGGCCTCGTCGCCGCAATCGAACTTGCTGGACTCGCAGCCGGTTCTCTTACGGGCCTGTATTGGCAGCGTCGTTGGCGCTGGCGCCCCGTGGCCGTCGCCGCGCTCGTATTGGCGATTGCGGGCAACGCTGCTTGCGTAGTTGTGAAGGATTTCTCCGCCGTGTGCCTGATACGAGCTCTGGTAGGGATCTCGGGCGGACTCTTGGCTGCGTTGTATTCGGCAGTACTTGCCAACTCGAGATCCCCCGGACACATCATCGCGGTCACGACATTCATTCAGATTGGCGTTGAAGCGGCCATTATGTTCTCAACCACTTCGGTCTTTGAGCTTCTGGGTAATTCAGGCCTCTTCCTCATGATGGCCGCGTTGTTCGCGACGCTCATTCCCTTCTTATCGCTATTGCCGTCGTCATGGCCCAACGCCTCATCTGCTGCTCGGCAGGCGAGAGGTCCGCCAGGATCCCGCCGCGCCTATCCATTGCTCCTGTCCTTTGTCCCTTTCATTCTAGTCCAGACGGGGGTCTATACCTTTCTTGGTGAGTTCGGCCGGGTGGCGGCGCATCTACCTGTCGATGTGACCTTGCGCGCCATCGGCATCTCCGTGGTGCTGAGTTCGTTGGGTTCCGTGGCCGCTTATGCTCTCAACGATCGTATTGGCCTGCGGCTTCCGATCGGCGGCGCCATTATCTTAATGACGGCGATGCTGCTGGGAGTGCTCTTGGGATCCCGGTCGGCGGCTCTGTTTATTTTCTATATCTCTTTGTTGCAAATCGGCTGGATTTTCTTGAACTGCTATCTCTACACAGCGCTCATCGACGCCAATAACCTGCTGGTACCGGCAGCGACCCCGCTTTCCACTGTCGGCTCGGTTGCCGGGGCGAGCGCGATGGGGTATGTGCTCGACCACGGGGGCGTGATGAGCGTGCTGGCGTTGACCATGGGGTCGATGTTGCTAACGGCTCTCCTGACGATGCCATTTCTGCGATCGCGATCGGCTGGCTCGCCGCAACCGGTGGCTACACTCTGAATTCATAAATGTCCACGACGAATCAAGGGGTCGATCTAATGTCCGCGGCCATGACAGGCAGGCTCATGGGCTGCCCACGCGGATAGCCGATGGCTCACATCATCGGGCCAATTGACCGGATGCCACTCATAGGTCTTCGCTATACGCGCTTCTGCGGAAAATTGGGCCCGGCGGACAAAGAACAATCAAAAGGTTGGGAGAGGGCCACGCATTCAGAGCCGCCTCAATGAGGCTCGAATCCGCGAGATGCGGCTGGTGCAATCTCATCAGCCGAGCCGTCGGCCGAAGAATCTAAATGTCCGGTCCCACGCCTGTTGCTACCAGACCGGGTCGCATTGAGTGGTCGGAATACGGCGCGACCCCAGGGCTGCCTCGCCGCCGCCGGGCGACGCCCGGAAGTTGGCGCGCATGCCGCCACAATATGCCGAGAAGATCAATCCGGCGAGGTCTGGGAGGGGCGTTCGGCCGCAGCGTCGGTCGCGACGAACCCGTCTTCAATCAGGCGTAAGTGCAGTCCTATTTCTACACCGATCTTACCTTGGGGCCTACAGGATACTCACGTGCCACGCATCGAGATATCTAGAGTAGGGATTGAGTACGAGTTGCTGGGCAAGCCCGGCGCTCACGCTGTCGCTTTGAACCCGGGCGGACGTTATTCGAAGGATGAGCCCGGTATACGAGAGCTTGGCGAGGCCCTCGTCGGCGGTGGAAAATGCGTTCTGTTATCGGATCGACCTAAGGAAACTCTGATTTACCGATAGAGTCTGATACATCAACGATAACCACACGGGCGGGATGATGAAGCAGCAGACTCTGACGGGATTTGAGCGATACGCGAAGACCACGCGCCGAGCGCAGTTTCTGGCGGATATGCAGTGATCGTGCCATGGGCGGAGCTGACGGCGGTGGTCGAGCCGTTTTATCCGAAGATCAGCGAAGCGGGCGGGCGGCCGCCACTGCCGCTGGAGCGGATGTTGCGGGTGTACTTTCTGCAGCTGTGGTTCAACCTGTCGGACCCGGCGGTCGAGGAAGCCTTGTACGAGTCGACCTCGATGCGCAACTTCGTCGGCATCGATCTGGGGGTGGAAGCGGCGCCCGACGAGACGACGGTATGCAAGTTTCGCCATCTGCTGGAGAAGAACAAACTCGGGAAGAAGCTGCTTGGGACGGTGAACGAGCACCTCAGGCGCAGCGGCATCAAGATCACGACCGGGACGATTGTCGATGCGACGATCATCGGAGCGCCGAGTTCGACGAAGAACAAAGAGGGCAAACGCGACCCCGAGATGCATCAGACCGCGAAAGGCAAACAATGGTACTTCGGCATGAAGGCGCACATCGGAGTCGATAGCCGTACGAAGCTGGTGCACACGGTGCTGGCCTCGGCGGCGAATGTGGCCGATTGCCTCGCGCTGCAGTACTTGCTGCACGGGAAAGAAAGGCGAGTCTGGGGTGATCAAGCGTACCGAGGACAGAGGGCCGCGATCCGCGCCGGGGCGCCCCGGGCGAAGGACTTTACCAACCAACGTTACCGGTGGGGCAAACGCATCGATGAGACGGTCAAGGCCACCAACCGTCGCAAGTCCAGCGTGCGCGCCAAGGTCGAGCACGTGTTTGGGGTGATCAAGCGGGTTTTCGGCTTTCAGAAGGTGTGTTACCGAGGCTTGGCGAAGAACCTGCACCGGCTTGAGGTCACCGCGGCGCTCGCGAATCTGTTCTTGGTGCGGCGGAGATTGCTCAATGCGTAGGGAAGGTGTCGGTGAAAGTCGCCGAAAACTCGGGATTGCGAGGCGCAAAGCGAAGACGTTTCCGCGGAAACGTGCCCATTGCGCCGACCGAGAACGAAATCCCATTGCCATATCCGTCTTCAGCATCAGTTTTTCAGACGTTCCCTAATTGCGGGGCGTCGGATATTTGTTTCGAAGGCGACAATGAATCTGCACTTCAGGGGCGGATCCTTGCAGCTTATTCGAGCGCTTTGGAGGACTGAGATGAAGACCAAGGCACCTCGGATTCGACAACCCCAAGTCAAGCGCTTCGGACCTGGAGAGGAGGCGATACCTTCGGAATACGCCCCCGGCGATTTTATCCTCACTCACTCGAGCGGCCTCTTCGGTCGCCTTATTCGATTCGGCGAATCTCTGCGTTACTGGGGTAAAGATGCGAAGTATGCTCGCTGGAACCACGCGGCGTTGATCGCGGCTCCGAACGGGGATTTGATTGAAGCTCTCAGCTGCGGGGTTGTCCGATCACCGTTATCACGGTACACGCCGACAGAGTACTTTCTTATCCATTTGCACGATGACGACGCGGATGTTCGCGATCGCGAGCAGTCAGTCGCTTATGCTGTCTACTGCCTAGGGCAACGGTATGGCTGGCTTACGATCTGTAACATCGCACTCGCACTGTTGACCGGATGTAAGTTCACATTTGGAATTGACGGTCAGGTCATATGTTCTGGTCTCGTTGCTCGTTGCCTGGAGCGCACATCGATTATCTTCGATGGTGCGGCAAGTAATATTTCGCCGGCAGATCTCGCCAAGCAGTTCCGCGTCGAGCCACCCGCATCCAGCGAGTCAATCGGTGCTCCGCCGAAGGATCCTAGCTAAAGATGTCCCGACCCGATTAGAGCTCGGAGAAGCTGCCGCCATGATTCCGTCATGTCGGGGATCGCGCAGATTTCGTGAGGACTGCCCGCGAGCGATAGATCGGTCAGAGAAGGCGGACGCCGCTTCCGCGGGGCGCGCCCGCTTTGCTAATGGTAAGTGTTACATTCACGAAAAACTGCCGCGTGTTATGCCTCAATTGCAAGGTCAGACCCGCCAGCGGCGAAAGTAAATGTTTCTTTTCGCCATAATCCGCAAGCGCGGTGCACACAGCGCACACTCCGTCCCCTCAGCCGTATACGAGCTGAGTTGGCTGGTGAATTCTCGCTGGCTATACGTCGAGGTTTTATCTATGAATCAATCAAAGAGCGGTCTTGCTAGCGAACAGGTTAGCAATAGCCATAGTGCACCCACGAAGAACATCGTCGACACGGTGAATTTCGCGGGCCATTTCTCCACGTTCGCTGCCGGAATCAAGGCTGCCGGATTAACGGATAAGCTGGCCGGTAAAGGCCCATTCACGGTCTTCGCACCGACCGAGGAGGCTTTCAAGAAGCTCCCGCCCGGCGCACTCGATGCACTCCTCAAGGATTCGGCGAAGCTCAAGGCCGTGTTGAACTATCACATCATCGCGGGCCATGTCGCGGGTAGAGACATGAAATCAGGCGAGGTCATGACACTGCAGGGCAGCGCGCTGACTGCGGTGGTATCGGGGTCGGAGGTACAGGTCAACGGGGCCCACGTCAGGCGGGTAGATATGATCGCGACAAATGGCATCATTCACGAGATTGATGCAGTGATCATGCCAAAGCATTGGCAATTGGCGGCTGCCGCCTAACGATCATCGATACAATTCGATTCACTGGAAGGCCCCGCGAGCGGGGCCTTTTCCTTCCGCGACACGCGAGGTGAGCGCGGGGAACTTTAGCGACGGCTATGAACTCACTATATCTTTAGTCGGTCTAGGGCGCACCCACCGCCCGATTCGCCGCATATATATCACCGTGCTCCTGCCCTCATCCGGACAGGACGCTGTCTGACACCTTTATGGTTAGGAGCTACAACGATGCAGACGCCACCGCTACATGAAAATAGGCGCACGCGAGCGGCTCGGTCGTTATCGCAGCATAACCCCGCGGTAACACGCCCGAGGGGCACATCCGCGTTGCCGACTGTGTCGCAAGAGCGCGACGCATTGGAACTGGCCCTGGAATTAATTGAGATGCGCTACCAGGAACACTGCGCGCGTATGGAGCTCGAAGCCTTGTTCGCGGAAGGTGGAATGGGCTGTCTGTGACTCACCCGAAAGCGACCGGCGCCGCGTGAACGTTGGTGTCGTAACTGAATCCGTCCGCAAGATCGCCTCCTCTCATAGCCTAATCATCATCACGAGCTGTTGAGACAGACGCAGCTATCGCCCGGCTGGGCGGCGTGATTCGTGCATTAAAGAAGATTAAGGCAGACACCGCCGTCGCTGGGCGCGCCCGGCTGGCCGCCCGCGCGGTTCGGCGGCGCTGCCGCCAAGAGGGTTTATTCGGCACTTCGTGCTTCACCCCTCGCGCTGCTCGGGGGCGCCGTGAACGGCGTTTGCTGCGCGTTGGCGTAGGCGGGGATGCGCAGCGGATTAACCGAGGCATTTGCGAAAAGATGCGAAAGGTGCACAATCGTATGACGTTCGCGCGAAGATTCCTTCTATTGAAGTTGCGATGTCCATACCTACCGATCAGTATCCCGTTGTCCGCTCAATCGATGTCAATGAGCACGCAACCCGATACGAGTATGCTTACTGGGAAACTCATTTCGAGGAACATCAGAAAGACCATCTGATCGCGCAGGTCCAGGTCATCAGGGTTCATCTCGGCCCCGCGGTGCGCAGACGGGACCTCGTGGATTTCTACAAAATTCCGACTATTTCCGCAGCGACTAAATTTATCGCGACAATGATGTGGGGTTTTGAGGCGCCCGCGGCGGGTAGGCGCGCCGGATATGGTCCTCATCGCGTATCGGAGATGTTTACCGATCCGCATGGCGCCGGCCTCGCCATAAGCGGGGTACGAATAGCCAATGATGGGGAAATCGCCAATTCCTATAATTCGCTCAACCGAGCCTTAAAGAAATGCGGCCCCAATTTCTTTACGAAGCATTTTTATTTTTTAGGGAAGGCGATGTACGGGGAGGCCAATCGACTGCTGATCTTTGACGATCGGGTAGCGAATGGTCTTTTGAAGTTGTTTCCGGCCAATCATTCTCTCCTAGGTCTACTCAAAGTGGGAGCCATGAGGACGGCGCACGCGTACATTGAATATCTTAATTATGTGTCCGCTCAGGCCGCGGCGATAGGTTGCCCACCGGATCACGTCGAGTATTATCTGTTTACCCTGTAAGACGAGTGACAGATTGCGGCGTGAGCGCTGGCGGTCGTGCATGGTCACGACTGCGCGACCGCGGTGCCAGAGTTTTGATTTGCCACATGGAAGTGGCAACGGACGAAGTCCGCGAGGCGACCCGGAGTCGCGCCTCTGGGTCGCCGACGCCGGGCGAGGGCAGGATGCCCGAACGGCCCGGCTAACGGAGAAGCCTGTCCATGTCCGCCTGCATCCGCTGCTTGTAGTCATCCGACCAGTGCGCGCCGGGTTTCGATTTGTTGGGGTTGCTCGACTGCGCGACAGGGGCCGTCTTACTTTCTCGGGGAGACTTTCGCGCGCCGACCTTGAGTTTCAACGTGGCGCGGGAGGGAGTGTTGGATTGAGTCATGCAGTGTTCTGGGGCTCCTGGGTTACGTCCATGAAATGAGATATTAGATCGAGGTCATGACAGTTGTACAGCAGGTAGACGCTGCGTCGTCGCGGCTCGGCGACAGCGCTCGCCGGCTGCATCGTCAAGATGGTCTGGCGTGGGCGAGCGGTAGTGCCGTTCGTGCACGAGGCCGCACCGTCGCGCGTCTGAACGAGCGGGAGCCTGGCGGCTTTCGGGGAGCTCCCGGTTGGCATCGTCGGCGTCAGTGGGAGAGATGGCAGGCCATGACACCGGAAGAACGTGAATCGTTTCGAGGGCGAATGAACTCCTGCCGACCCTCGAGTGCTCGGGAATGAATGCACCTACGAGCCCGTGGCGGCGCAGCCCCACGCCGCAGCGCAGCGGTCAAGGCTCGCGCCGTCTTCGGCGCGACTCCGGCGAGTAGCGCAGGGAGGGGAGGAGAAGAAAGGAGAGAATCCGCTGGACGCGACCCGGACGAGCAACGGAGCGCCTTGACGGCGAGAACGGCGTGGCGAAATAGAAAGAGAGGGCAATTCGGTCTTTGTCTTACCTTCTCACATGGAAGCGACAAGAAGTCCGGAAGGTGGGTCGGGCCCACGCGCCTGACTCACCGTCGCCGGGCGAGCATAGGGACATCGGATCGGCCCGGCCAGACGGAGAAGCGCCTTGACGGCGAGAACCCGTGGTAGGTTTGATCGGGCATCCCGCTGCATTCGATGCGCGACAAAAAAACTCCAACATATTGTCCGAGGGGGCCGCGCTGCCGGGCATATAGTGATAGGAACGGCGGCGCAATGCAGCAGAGACAGCCACTCGTAGACAAGAGGGTTCTGAGGCCGGCTCAGACTGCACTCGCGCTTGAAGCGCACAGCAAGATTGACCTACTCCGCCTAAAGACCGTCGCGCGGATATATACGCGCGGGGGTTACCAGAAGGGCTGTGGGAGGACATGCTGCAGGAGGCATTGACGCGCATTTTCGCGGGTTCACGCCGGAGACCGGAAAGCGTGTCCGTTGTGGCATTCGTCGCCGGCGTTCTGCGGAGTCTGCGAGGGCACTATTGGCGACGCGCGCGCAAAGAGTTGTGCCATGACCAATTCCAGATCGACCATCAAGGCGATGAGACTTTCGAGCGCGACCCAATAGACCCAACGCCGGGAGCCGAGCGCGCACTGGCTGCTCGACAACAACTTGCGCTGATCAACGTCCTCTTCTCCGACGACCCAGTGGCCTTGAAGATTATTGAGGGTACGGCAGACGGCCTTGCGGCCGAGGAGATTCGGGCGTCTATGAGACTCTCCAAGACCGATTATCACTCGGCCCGGAGACGCAGCGTCGCAGGGTGCTTCGAGAGGGTTTGACATGCGAACAAAGCTAAAGCCGGCCTCGCCCGAGACGACGTTGCTACGGGTCCTAGACGCCTTGGCCCAGGAGGCCATCGAAGCATCGGACGCGGAAGTCAGCGAAGCCGCGATGGATCTTCGGATGGATCTTAATAGTAGGGAGTCCGCCGCGTTTGCAGGGCTGACGTATTTCGCGCGGCCGCAATTCTCGGACTTTTTCGACGTTGAGATTTCGAGATCACTTCCAGCTCCCACGAAACGGATCGATGGCAGGCCGCGCGCCGCTCCCAAAAACGGGCGCCGTCCAAAGTGACTGCGGATGCCGATTGAGCGAAAGCCGCCCGGCGGAATTCGAGTCAGACGCCGCGCCGCGCCGCGGCTCGGCGACGGGCGAACCACATGGCCACAAGTGTCAAGCAAATGCTGGATGACGCCAACGCTGCGGTGCCGCGTGTTACGCCGTTGCTGGCTCGAGAGATGATGACCAAAGGCAATACCCTCGTAGTCGACGTGCGCGATGCCCCGGAGGTCGACAAGAGCGGTAAGGTTTCCGGTAGCGTGAATATCTCGCGCGGCATGTTGGAATTTCGGGCTGATCCTGATTCGCCTTACTACGACGTGAGCTTCGCTAAGGACAAGACAATCATCCTCTACTGCGCCTCGGGTGGACGCGCGGCACTGGCGGGTAAGGTACTGAAAGACATGGGCTACGACCGCGTCTATAACCTCGGGGCCTTCAAGGCTTGGGCTGAGAGTGGTGGAGCACTGGGGTAGGCAATCGCTCCCCGAACCGAAATTCGCGACTGGCGGCAATCGGGAAGCCATTCGGGTCTCGGCTTCGGCAACCCACCGATCAACAATCGACGAGCGCTGCTCGCACCTTCGGCGCTAGTTTAAACTGGCCGCCCTAAGGCTATCCAGACTACGGCAGTCGCGTTGTAGGCAAGAAGAGCTATGACGTACGGCCGGCCATTGAGTTGACGGCGAATGTCAAACGCGATTAACGCTGCAAGGCACATCTCAATAACGACGAGGCTAATCGTCTGTGAAGTCACCTGCCTCACACCGAGCCAGTAACCCAGTGTTCTGGCCAATCCAGCCGGCAACAAGAAAAGAGCAATGCAGATCATATAGCGCATGTGCGCGGGCACGTCGCGCTTTTGAATGCGGATAATCGCCAAGACATACATCGCTACGGTTACTGCAAGCTGGGCGGCCGAAATGAATTCGGCCTGTAGCGCAAAAGCAAGAGATTTCCCTTCGATCAGCTTCTCGTGATACTCCTTCCAGATCATCGCCAACGTGAATGGCACGATCAACGCCATCACAACATAGGATGCCTTCCCGAGAAGCCGGTGCACCGAGAAGGCTCTGTACCGAATGGCGAGCGGTTGAAAGACCACGAGCACAATCCACGTGAACAGCAACACTGCATGGATGTGGACGGGTGGCGTTATGGAAGGATCAAATGCAGGAATCTCGGATAGATACGGAATCCAAAAGCCCGCGATAAAAATTGGCAGAAGTGCGAGCAGAAAATAGCCGAGATTACGATAGGCGCGTTCCATAAGCCACGTGTGCATGCCCCTAAATTTTGTCTCGCCGATCCTTCCTGCGTAGCGATGGACCCTCAGCCAACTCTACACTATGCATTTGGCGCCGGGAGACGCCTCTCAGCGACAGCCCTACGATAATGCCGTGAAACGCAACGATTCGAACCAGGGGGCTTCGACCAAAGGAATTGTTGTGGACAGCAGCAGGCGTTTGTGCCAATCAGGGTGTTTTCTCCGGTAGGGCGGGTGGCAGCTTCCGCGAAGCTGCCAGTGAATGGCGGTTGTCAGGCGAGGCGCTTGCCATTTGCAGGTGGGCTATTCGGCTCCGAGCGGCAGATATAAACTCGATCTTCCGTAGCCGATAACAGCACTTAGGAGAACGCCGTGACCAAGCTCGCCGATTATGCTGACAAATACGAAAACATCCGATTCGAGCGGCGCGATGGGGTGCTCCTGCTACGCTTGCACACAAACGATGGCCCCTTCGTCTTCAGCGATGGGGCGCATCATAATTTGAGCTTTGCGTTCTATGACCTCGCGGCGGATCCCGAGAACAAGGTTGTTCTTTTGACAGGCACAGGAGACCGATTTTGCGCCGACTTCGATTATGCGAGTTTCCGCTCGAACGCCAGCAACGCGCATGAGTGGGCGCTGCGCATCCGCGCCGATGGGCGGCGGCTGCTCGCGGCATTTCTGGACATCGAGGTGCCGGTAATCGCGGCGGTGAACGGCCCGGCACTCTCGCATTCGGAGCTGCCCGTGCTCGCCGATGTCGTGCTCGCGGATGAGACCACGATCTTTCAAGATGCCACGCATTTCTTGAAGGAAGGAACGCCGCCGGGCGATGGCATGCATACCGTCTGGACCACGCTGCTCGGCCTCAATCGCGGGCGATATTTTCTTTTAACCGGACAGAAGATCAATGCGCAGCAGGCGCTGGCACTCGGCGTGGTGGGCGAGGTCTTGCCCAAGGATGAGCTTATGCCCCGCGCCTGGGCGCTGGCGCTCAAATGGGCCGCTTTGCCTCGCACGAAGCTGGTTGCCACGCGCCAAGCGCTGAACTACGAATGGAAGCGTCTGATGCTCGAGCAGCTTCACAACGGTCTTACAGAGGAAATGAGTGGCATCATATCGGTACCGACCGCCTCACACCCGGGAACCGGCGACTTGCTCAAAGGCGAGTAAGCTGAGGCTCTTGGGCGAGAGCGAGTAGGCGGACTCGCGGCCGAGGCTGGCGTACTTAATGCGCCTACGCTAGAAGCCTTGCGCCAAACAAGATATGGTGCACGGTATAGTAAATCTCGCCGATGCGTCATGAGGTCGTGCCTTGGAAACTCCTTCGGTAAGCCAATATGTGTTCGCCATGGACGTCGGCGGCACGTTCTTGGACGCGGTGGTGATGGGCGATGACGGGAGAGTGACGACCGCCAAGGTACTTTCCACCCATGACGATTACGGCCGCTGCGTGCGTGCGGCGGTGGACTCGGTGTCGCGGAAGCTCGGTCTTTCGGTTCAGGAGTTTCTCACGCGGTGCCGGCTCATCATCAACGGCACGACGGTGGCGACGAATGTGCTGGCTGAACTGCGCGGCCCCAAGGTGGGCCTGCTGACGACCCAAGGGTATGGCGACACTCTTTATGTTGCGCGGGTGCATCGCTGGGGCGAAATTGATCTGTCCCAGTTGAGGGCGCTGCCGCAAATCGTACCGCGCGAGCGTATCGCGGAGATTCCGGAACGCATCGACAGGAACGGCCGAATCGTCGTGCCGCTCGCGGAGGCGGCGGTCGAAGAGGTGGTGCGCTCGATGGTGGAAGAGCGGGGCGTCGAGGCACTCGCCGTTTCCTTCCTGTGGTCGTTCGTCAACCCGGCGCACGAGCAGCGGGTGGCGAGAATCATCCGTCGTCTCTACCCCAACGTATCGGTGTCGATCTCCAGCGAAGTGTTTCCGGCGATTCGCGAATACGAACGCACCAATACCACCGTCATCGACGCTTTCCTGTCGCCCGGTGTAAAGAAGTATCTCGACGGGCTCGAGGAATACCTTCGCGGAAACGGCTTTTCGGGAGCGCTGCGGCTGGTTCACGCGGCGGGCGGGGTTTCGACGCCCGACGAAGTCCGCAGAGCGCCGGTGACGCTGATCAACTCCGGGCCGGTGGCAGGCTACGTGGGCGCGATGAAGTTTGGGATCGGTCTCGGCCGGCGCAACATCATCACCGCCGATGTCGGAGGGACCAGCTTTGATACGGGTGTCATTCGTGACGGACGCTTGACCCTGCGCCATCGCACTTCTATCCCCGCGCCCGGACATCCGAGTCCGGGTTATCTGACCGGTCTTAGCATGATGGACGTGTCGGCGATCGGCACCGGAGGCGGCAGCATTGGTTGGGTGGACACGCGCGGAATCATTCGGGTCGGGCCGCGCAGCGCGGGCAGCAACCCAGGACCCGCGTGTTTTGGCCGTGGAGGAAAGGAGCCGACCCTGACTGACGCCTGTGTCGTTCTCGGTTTGCTCGACCCCGACCATTTCTTGGGCGGCTCGCAGAAACTCGATGCGGAGGCGGCGCGCCGCGCGGTCTGCTCAAATCTGAGGGAACCGCTCGGGTTGCCCGACGTATTTCAGGCCGCCGCCGCCATGTACCGCTTGGCTCTCGCCGACATGGCGAACAACGTGCGACGCATGTCGATCGAGAAGGGATACGATCCGCGCGAGTTCTCGCTCCTTTGCTACGGGGGGGCAGGTGGACTCTTTCTTGCGGCGGTGTGCGCCCTGGCTTCGGTACCCGAGATGATCGTGCCGCAGAATTGCGCCGTGTTTTCCGCTTTCGGGGCGTTGCTCAGCGATTACCGGCGCACCGCTTTGCAGAGTTGCCCGTGGCGTTTGAGCGGCGATCCGCGATTGATCGCCGACGCTCTGGGCGCTCTGGAGGCCAAAGTCATGGCAAATGTGCGTGAGGCCGGCCTCTCCGAGAGCTCGATCTGTTTGGAGCGAACTGCAGACATGCGGTTTGTCGGCCAGTCGTCCGAGCTGTCCGTCCCGTTGCCCGAGGGGCCGATCGAGCCGACGTTCGCTTCGGCGCTGCGCACCAACTTTCGCGCAGAGTACACCCGGGCATTCGGCGAGGAGGCTTTCTGGGCGGACGCCGAGCCAGAAGTAGTCAACTTGCGGGTAACCGCCATTTCACCCACTGCGGTCGAGATGCGCCTGGGCACAACCGCGGCGGAATCGATCAGGCCAACAGGGGTGCGAAAAGTGTTCTGGCCATTCGACATGGCCTCCTCCGACTGGCCGGTTCGCGACCGCGGAGGGATATCGCCGGACTCTAACCTCGCCGGCCCGCTCATCATCGAGTCCGCCGACACGACCATCGTGGTGCCCGCCGGCTGCACCGCCCGCGCCGATGAGTACGGAAACCTCATCATTCGGATCACAGAGCACAAGCTTGGCGCGCTGCGTCGCAATGCCGTCGAACGGGAGAGTGCATAGTGGCAGTGACTTTAGCCGCCGACCTCATCACCGAAGAAGTCGTGCGTTTGGCGATCCGTCAGATCACGACGGAAATGTCCTCGCTCCTGGTCCGGATCTCCGGCTCGCCGGTGATCACGGAGGCCGAGGATTACACCGTGATGATCTTCAACGCGAACGGTGAATTGCTTGACACGCCCCGCAGTCCGGCTTACACCGGCGCCGCATGCAAAGCCGTGCAGGTAGTGCGGGAAGAATTCGGTGCCGCCGGCCTCGCCGCGGGAGATGTCTTCATCGGTAACGATCCGCATTCGACCGGTGCGATGCATGCGAACGACTTTCAAGCCGTGGCACCGATATTCCTCGACAGGCATTGCATCGGATTTTGCTATCTTCACGCCCACATGCTCGACGTCGGCGGTATCGTGCCGGGGGGTTGGGGCGTTGGTGCCACGGACTGTTATGGCGAAGCTTTCCGCATGCCGTTCGTGAAGTACGTCGAGGGCGGGCTGTTCAATGAGACGGTGCAGCGCATCCTCGCCAAGAACACGCGACTACCAGCCGCTCTCTTGAATGATATTCAGAGCATGGTGGTCGCTGGGCTGGCGGGCGCCAGTCAGATCCGCGATCTCGTCGCACGCTATGGACGGGAGCGTTTTGAGGCCATTACCGAGTCGTTCATCGAGCGCACCGCACAGGCTGCACGCAAGCGTCTCGCCGCGCTGCCGGACGGGGTGTACGAAGTAGCCGACTGGATGGAGCACAACGGGCACGTCAATGCGCTCTTCGCGGTTCGCGCGAGACTGACGGTGGCACAAGGCCAGCTGCATTTCGAGTTCACCGGCGTTCCGCAGACTAATGGCTTGATCAACGCGACCGAGTCTACGGTGCTTGGTTACGTGACGTGCGTGTTGTCCATGATGCTGTTCTGGGACTTACCCGTGAATGAGGGATTGCGGCGTGTATTCACCGTCAGTGCGGCTCGAGGCAGCATCCTTGCTTCGGTAGAACCGGCGCCGGTCTCTTCGTCGCACATGGATGGCTCGGAAAAAGCGCTCACATGCGCCGCCCGGCTGGTCGCCCAGGCAATGTCGGCATCGTCCGATCCCGAGTTGCAGAAGCGCGCTTGTGCGCCTTATGGCGCATCCGTCAGCCTAAGCGTGTTCGCGGGTCTCGATGACAGTGGCGCGTACAGCGTCTTCGCCGACATGTCCTCGATCAGTTGCGGCGGTGGCGGATCGCCGATTGTCGACGGCATGGACGCCGCCGGCCCACTGGCCGCCAGCTTGATGCGCATTCCTGATGTGGAGAGTTACGAGGCCGCCTATCCGGTCCTCTTCTTGTATCGACGCCTGGCGAAAGATTCCGGCGGTGCCGGGCTGCACCGGGGAGGCGTGGGGCTTGAAGCCGCCTGGACCCCGTGGGGCGCGGATAGCCTGATAGGCATCACCAACGCGGCGGCCTGGCAGATCCCGGTTCCCGGCGCCCACGGTGGTTATCCCGGTGGTGCCACGGAGCAACGACGCATCCGCCGAGCTGCCGGCGCAACCCTGCCGCTGACGTTCGATCCGTCACAGGGCGATTCCATTGAAGCGAAGGCGAAAGATATCGTTCTCCACCGCGGCGAGATCTGGTACATGCGGTATCCCGGCGGCGGCGGATGGGGTGACCCCCTCGATCGAGATCCCGCGCTCGTAGTCCACGACGTACGGATCGGCGCCGTTAGCGAAAGGGCCGCCGATGCGGCGTATGGCGTGGTGCTTCACGAAGAGGCGCTTGGGTTTGACGCTGAGGCGACGCGCCGGCGGCGCGATGAGATCCGTGCCGGAAGGCTCCTCTCTGCGCAGCAATCCGGCGGGCCCGCCGCCCGACGCACTCGGCTTGCCGATGCCCTGGCCGGCAATGGAGCCTATGCTTCTCCTCGGGACGATGTGCAACTGGTCGAAACGTTTGTTGCCGAAACCGGCCGGAATCGGGACGTCGTTTACACAGCAGAGCTCGGCTTGGCGGTCACCCTGCCTCCGGCAGAGCACCGCGTTCTCTAAGCAAATTGGTCGGGGGAATTGCCCGACATCGCCGCCGCCTCGCTCCATCGAGATTGTTCAGCCGGCGCTCCCCTGACCCTGTTCCCCTGGATCGCCATTTGGGATAGCATCCGGATATCACTCATCGATCCAGTGTTTCACAATGCGATACGATTCGATGGCAATGCGCCAGTCATCAGGCGTCAGAACAGGGTCCCTGTGGATCGCCTGCGCGCCTCGCGGCTCAAGCTGCCGCGCAAACTCGAGGAGGACGAAATGACGAGGATTTCTGAATTGCCGCCGGAGCTATGGGACCCGGAGTTGCGCCAGGTGTTTGAGGGCGCCGGTATCGATCCGTCGGAAAAGCAGTACAAGGCAAGTAGTGTGCTGGCTCATGCACCGCACATGGCCAAGGCAAACATGGCCTTCATGGGCGCGGCCCTGCAGGGGCACAAGCTGTCCCGTCGTCTTCTCGAGCTCGTGCGGTTGCGGCTGGCCTTTCACAACCAATGCCGAAGCTGCATGGCCATGCGCTTTCAGGCGGCCGTCGATGATGGGTTGAGCGAGGATCTCGTATGCTCGTTGGAAAAGCCGATGGAGGCCGATGATCTCAACGATCGTGAGAAGGCGGCGATTGAATACGCCGATACCTTTGCCATCAACCATTTTGCGATCAATGACGAGACCTTCAGCAAGCTGCGCAAGCATTTTACCGAGGCCGAAATCGTCGAGCTCGGCATGTTCTGCGCCTTTTATTTCGGCGTCGGGCGGCTATTTGCGAGCTGGGACATGACAGAGGAATTGCCGAAGGTATATCAGGACAAATCGGCGAAAGCGGCGCCTTGGATGGCTCCCGGGGAAATCATGATGGTGCGCTGATCCCATTTATCGAAGACGATTCGCGTCTGCTGGGAGGGTGGTAATGGTGACGGTGCCGATCGACGAGCGCTTTGCAATTCAAGAACTCGTGCACTTGTACGCTTGGTACTGTGATACACGTCAATACGAGCGGCTCTGCGACCTGTTCACTGACGAGTGCGTGTTTGATGAATCCTCGGTCGGAGGATCCCGCGTCACAACTCAAGCGTCGCTCCGGGGAATATTCCGCCAGGCCGCTGACAAGCTGGGGCCCCTCATCCATATTTGTGGCAATCAACTCATCAATGGCTTCTCTGCGGGCGTTGCGAGCGGAACTTGCCATGTCCTCGCCGAAGGGCTCTTCAATATCGATGGCGCACAACAGCCTTTCCGTATTTTTGGCTACTACGATGACCACTATGAAAAGCTGGGTGGCCGCTGGCATTTCAAGTCCCGCGTGCTCAAATTGTTGGTGCCATCGCAAGGCGCGCCTACCTTGGGTGGGATAACTTACGACATCGCTGCAGGTCCCGGCACATCGGAAGCCGGGCGCGAGTTGTAGCAATCTGCAGCTCGGGCGACCGAAAAGTTCGGTAAAACACGAGGAGCGAAACTGATGTCGATCGAAAGCAATCGGGCCCTTGTTCTGAAGTTCTATCGTCTGATGTCGGAGCAAAGGTTCGACGAAATGTTTGCGCTCATGTCGGACGACAGCACCTGGACAGTCGCGGGGCGGCCCGAGACTTTTCATCATGCGGGCGTATCTTCGAAGGCACAGCGGGCGAAGGGATTTTCTGAATTCATCAAGGTATTCGCGTCTCTGGACCAGAAAATCCTCAGTACGACCGCCGAAGAGGATCGAGTCGTCGTCGAAGCACGGACAACCTGTGTGGCTCGACAAGGCCCTGTCTATGACAACGAACTGCTGATCCTTCTGCGTTGTAAGGATGGCAAGATCGTAAGCATTTATGAACACCTGGATCAACAGACGACCTTGGAGTTTGAACGTAAGATGCGCGCGCTTCACGAGACTCGCCCGGATTAGAACAGAGGACCGGGTTTGTGAAATTTGCATTATCAATGCCCATCAGCCATATCCACCCGGAAGGCGAGTTTCAGTCTGGCGCGGCGGTTCGCGAGATCGCCGTGGCGCTCGAGCGGGCCGGTGTGTCCGGCGCGTCTCTGTCCGAGCATCCCGCGCCTTCGGCGGATTGGCTGCACAATGACCCCACGGGTCACGACGCCCTCGATCCCTTTACCGGTCTCGCCTTCGCTGCTGCGGCGACGACGCGCCTGAAGGTGGTCACGAATGTCCTGGTGTTGCCTTACCGCAATCCATTTCTCACCGCAAAAGCGGCGGCGACCCTGCAAATCCTGTCCGACAATCGCCTGATTCTCGGCGTCGGAGTGGGGTATCAAAAGGTCGAGTTCGATGCGCTCGGGGTGCCGTTTGAACAGCGCGGTGCACTGACCGACGAAGCCCTCGAGACGATTCACTTGGCGTGGCGAGGTGGCGCGGTCACCAAACGTGGGGCGGGATTCAATGCGGTCGGCAACGAACCGCGCCCAGTACCTGCCACACCCCCGCTCATCTGGATTGGTGGCGGAAGCGACAAGGCGCTCGAGCGAGCAGCTCGTTGGGGAGACGGATGGGCCCCGTACTTTGGCGATCACGCGTCCGCCCTGAGTACGAAGGGCTCGGCCCTCGGTTCGATTCGGCAGTTCGGCGAGAAGGTGATGCGACTCAAGGAAATGCGAGACGAAATGGGTCGCTCGAACGCTTGCGACGTGGCCGTGGGATCACCCTTTCGCCCGCAAAGCACCTCGCGAAGCGATACGGACCGATTCATCGAAACGGTGCGCGAGCTCGAGTCGCTTGGCGCCAATTGGGTTTGGTTGCCGCTTCCCGCGCCGAGTCGGGCCGCCTATCTGGAGACCGTGGCATGGTTCGGAGAGGAGATTATCGCGACTTTCGACCAGCACCCGCCGTCCGAGAGACCCGGGGTTGCGGCGTCATGACGAACTTACTTACATCGAGCAACAGGACTGGAGACAATCATGAGTGAAGTCGATGCTGCACAACAGAATCTCAAGATAGTCGAGGTCTTGCTGGCGAACGGTCACGCGGGCCGATGGGACATCGTAAGGCCGCACATCGCGGACGACATCGTGCTGCACGTCCCGGCCGGCCTGCCGTTTGGCGGCGACTATCGGGGCTGGCAAGGGTACACGGATATTCTGAAGAAAATTGGTGCGTTTTTTACTGAATTGAAGGCATCGCCCAGAGAATTCGCCACCGTCGGTAATAAGGTCGTCGTGATGGCTCGTCTGTCGGGCCGAATCGCGAAAAATGGAAAGCCAATATCTTTTCCACTCACCGATATCTGGGAGCTCAAGGATGGCAAGGTCGTGGAGATAACCGCATTCTATTACGACACAAAAGCAATCTCGGATCTCGCGGAAATGTAGGCGGCGGTAGGTCTTAAGAATAAGCGCTGGCGCCGGTCTCCGCCCGTCACGGACTGTAGGGCACCTTCCTGACCATCGTGACGTGTTCCTCCTCGACCACTTCGGAGAGCGTCGCATGTATCGCCGCGAATTCGGGATGCGCCCTCATTTTTGCCGTCGCATCAAAGTACGAATTGGCGTCGGGAATCTCCCACACGTCAATCACAGAGTACACGCGGCCGACGATGGTCACCCATGCCCCTTGGAGTTTCCATCCGCCGGCCTCGAGCATAGGCACCATTTTCGCCAATGCCTCACAAAAACGTTCATAACCACCAATTCGGACTTTGAGGGTGGCATGAACATAGAGCTTGTCATCCATCGCTTTGCTCCGTTCGTTGTACCGGCGAAGCGGACGATCTAGGAGTCGCTGAAGAGCCTCGTCAGCTTGGTCTCTGCGATCCGCCACACGCCGTCTTCAATTCGATAGCGCTCGTGATAGTGGCCGACCCCATGGACGAGCTCCGTCTCTCGATCGAGCTCCCGAATATAATCTTCCATCGCGATGATACCGTGCGCTTCGGTCTCGCTATCGATCGTGATCTCGTGACAATGGCCGTGATGGACCGAGGTCTTGTTTCGGAAGGAATCGCTGATCCACGCCATAATGGTGTCGCGACCTTTCACGATCGGCCCGACGGGACCCTTCCAGGTCCCTCCTACCGGCAGGTAGCGCGGCCCGTCCGAGCAATCGAACACCGCGTCTTTGCAGAACACCTGCGCCATTCCGTCGAAATCACGCGTGTCCATCAGTCGGAAATAGCGAGCCTTGAGCTGTTTAATGTCCTCAATGGCCATCAATCTGGCGATATTATCCATGGATATTGCCTTTTTATTTGGCTTTCAGCCGTTTCATGATGTCAGGGTAGCATTCTGCACGGAGGCTCCCGAACATCGAAAGCCTGAGCAACTCATTGGTGAACCGACGGGCCAGCTTGTTACCGACTCGCTTGCCCTTGATATGGCCCTGCACCCAGACGGGCCAAAGGAAGTGCCCGGCAAGCGTGATCACGGTGGCTACTTCGTAATCGATGTTGGGCTGTGCAAACTTGCTCGCGGCCCAGCGGGCTGTACGACCCTGATACTCGCGCCAGAAAAGATCATTGCCTGGATCGGGCGAGGCAAGCACCTGCAACAGCCAGACGCGGCAAAGCTCCGGATTTTTCAAAGCAAAGGCTGCGAGTCGATCATTGAGCTCGGGCACGTCGAACTGCTCGACCGGACGTTCTCGCGTGAGGGCTGGATCGCCGAAAGTGGCTCGATAAAGCATTTCCGACGCCCAATCGGTGGTCGCCTTCACCAGCCTCTCTCGTGTCTTGAAGTGATGATATGCGGTTCCGCGATTGACCCCGGCAAGCTGCGCTACTTCGGTCAAGCTCAGCCCCTCGTGACCGTCCTTCGCCAATTGACTGCAGGCCACCTCGAGAATGGCATTGCGCGTCGACTTTGGATCACGCCGCTTCTTCTGAGAATCCGGCCTTCGCGCCTTCTCGTCGGAGCCATTCTCCGCGTCGCCTCTTTTCCGATCGGGCGCAATCAGCGAGGACATGGTTCTTGCCGTGAGCGCCTGTGCGGCAGCCGATTTGGATCGCGCGGTGGCGCGTCCGCTAGAAGTCTCGACCCGATCGCGGATCGCACCGAGGTGTGGGCCTCTCAAAGCGTTACGCAAGCGGTGTGCCATGAGCCACGCCGTCTTGTAGGTCACACCGAGCTCGCGGTGGAGGCGGTTGATGCTGACGCGCCCATCGGTAGAGCTCAGGAGATGCGTGGCCAGCCACCACTTGTTGAGAGGAATTTTCGAGCCTTCGAGTAGAGTGTGCACGGTCACCGTGAATTGGCTGGCACAGTTGCCGCAACGGTACAGGCCGGGACGATGCGACTTGCCGCGACCGGATCCAATCCGATCCGCCGAGCCGCAATGGGGGCACTGCGGACCGTTCGGCCAGCGGATCGCCTCGATCGCGGCGCGCGCACGATCAGGATCGGTGAAAATAGCGTCCTGCTCGGTCGTCATCGCGGCACCTCCTGCACGCGCTGCAGCTTACCTCCGCATTTAAGTGTGTCAAGTATATATTTACGATCCGCGATGATGGGGTTTTCGCGCACCTCGCTGCCGCCATGCGCGCGCCGGATGCGGGCGCTGACAAAGCCGGGTCAAGCTGCCTGCTAGCGGTTCCGGACTACCAAGAATTCCGCCCGCTGTTCTGATTTATCTTCATGGTCAATAAATCTGGACCCGCGCAAGTGTCTTATATACACTCAACGTCGCCGTTGAGTTAGTCGAAAGTCCGTGCCATCTGCAATGCGAGGACAGGTGGTCTCCGGCGGGGTGCCCCAAGGTCGCCCTGCAAGCTCCTGTTGTTCTCGATCCCCAATACGTTCGATTAGTTAGGTTGCGGATTTCAAGCGGGAGGAAGCATGAGCGCGCCTGTCGATATTCGTAAAGAATTATTGTCCGAGCCGGTGACCTATGGAGTAGAGCCGTTCATTTCGGAGAGCTATGCGCGTGCGGAGCGGGAGAAGCTGTGGGGTAAGGTGTGGCAGCATGCGTGCCGCGTGGAGGAGCTTCGCAATGTCGGGGACTATGTCACTTACGACGTTCTCGATGACACGATTCTCATCGTGCGCTCTGAGCCCGGGAAGATCAGTGCGTTTTACAATGTGTGTGCGCATCGGGGCCGGCGGCTCATGGACGGCTGCGGACATGCGACGCAGTTTCGGTGCAAGTATCACGCCTGGCGGTACAACCTGAAGGGCGAGAACATCCATGTACTCGACAAGGCGGACTGGAACGGTACGCTGACGGCAGAGCGGTTGCGGCTGCCGGAAGTCAAGGTCGATACCTGGGGTGGATGGGTGTGGGTCAACATGGACCCGAACTGTGAGCCCCTGCGGAATTACCTGGAGCCTGCCGCCGGCATGCTCGATCCTTTCGAGCTCGAGAAGATGCGCTATCGCTGGCGGATGTGGTGCTATTTCGATTGCAACTGGAAGACCGCAATCGAGGCATTCATGGAGGCCTATCACGTCGAGGGCACTCACCCGCAGCTCCTCAAACATGCAAACTTCTATCTTTGGAGCAAAGCGGACGGAAGGCATAGTCACCAAGGCTTCAAGGAGCGCGATCCGGGGTCGGACATATCTCAGAACAATACGATCATGAGGACCGGGAAAGGCGCGGACCCCCGGGTGTCGACCGCGCAATTGCAGGCCGAAATCATGAGGACCGTGAATGCCAGAACCACGCAGACTTTCGTCGATGCGGCGGTCCGGCTGGTCGACGAACTGCCCGAAGGAACTCCGGCCGACAAGGTCATGCAGCATTGGCTCGAATCGGCGCGCCATGATGATGCGGCACGCGGCGTGATATGGCCGACCATATCACCCGATGATTATGCAAAGGCCGGCAGCGCCTGGCATATTTTCCCGAATCTATCGATCGGCCACGCGATAACTTGCGCTCTCGTGTATCGCACGCGACCGCATGGCTATGATCCAAATAAATGCATCTTCGAGGCATCCGTGATCGAGCGCTTCCCGGAAGGCCAGGAGCCGAAGACCGAATGGGTCTATGCGGAGCCGACGGATGTTGCGAAATGGCGCTCCGTGCTGCTGCAAGATTTCGAGAACATGGGTGAAGTGCAGAAAGGTATGAAGTGCCGGGGCTTTCGCGGCGCGCTTCCCAATCCGCAACAGGAGCGCACGGTGAGCAATTTTCAACGCAACCTGGCAGCTTACATGGGCTTGGGCGGCCCAAAATCACTTCCTTGACCGGCATGGCGACACCTTCGAGCGAAGGAATTTAGGATCTATGAAAGTTAATCTCGGAGTCTTCGCGCACAATTCCAAAGATTGGCAGCGGGTCCTCAGCGGGAACTTCGACCGGCCGCCTGCGACTCCCGACTATGAATTCGTTCAGGCGGGGCTGGCGCTGGGCGATTTGGCCGAGCCGCTGGGTTTTGACGGCATCTGGGCACCCGAACACCAGGGGACGCCTTACGGAATGACGCCGAACCCGCTTCAGGTGCTCACGTACTTCGCGGGACGCACGCAGCATGTCGGGCTGGGGACCATGGTCGCCGTGGCGCCCTGGTGGAATCCCGTTCGATTGGCACATCAGATCGCTTATCTGGATATCGTCTCGAACGGTCGCTACACCACCATCGGGCTTGGGCGCGGTGTTGCGAAGTCGGAATTCGACGCCGTAGGAGTTCCGCGCGAGGAGAGCCGCCAGCGCTTCGACGAGACCCTCGATATCCTCAAGCTCGCGTTTACCACAGAGCGCTTCTCATATGAGGGCAAAATCTTCAAGCTTCCCGAGATGTCGCTTCGGCCGGCCCCCAAGAGCAAGGACCTGTTCTCGCGCATCTACGGCTCGTCCGGGACGCGCGAATCACTCGAGCTGCTGTCTCGTCGTGGAATGGTTCCACTGTTCGTCGGCAACAAGCCGATCGAGGAGGCGGGAGAGGAGGTGAGATTCGTGAATAAGATTCGTAAAGAGGTTGGGTTGCCGCCTTGCCAACCGAAGAACGTCCTTTTCATGTACTGCACGTCCACGGCGGAAGAGGCTGCGAAAGTCGATGAGTGGATCGATCAAGCCAACGTCGATGTCAATCTGCACTACGGTTTCGCCGATGCCTCCAACTTCAAAGGGGTCAAAGGATATGAGGCCTATGCGAATCGGGAAGCGGCGGCAACGGCCGTGCTGGCCTCGGCCGTGGGCGGCGGCAAGATGAAGACGGAGTCGAAGCCCAAGACCCCCGGATATCATCCCTCCAATCTCATGATCGGGACGCCGGATGAGGTCTTCAGCCGCATCGAGGCTGCTCAGCGAGCATGCTCCTTTTGCGAGATCACGATCGTTCCGCAATTTGGAGAAATGTCTTACGACGCGGCACTGAAGAGTACGCGGTTGTTCGCGGCGGAGGTGTTGCCTGCGGTGCAAAAAATGCAAGCGCCGCTCCATGTCTGAAGCGAGCGCCCGCGAGGCCGTCGTGAGGATTTACGATGACGCACCCCGTTCCCTCGTCGTTTGAACGACGGGTCTTTTTTTGACAGACATCGGAGAACGCTAATGAGTCAGCCGACCAACATCAAGGCGAGCAAACTGGAGAACATCCGGGTTGAGGACTTGACGGAGCCGTTGACCTATCCGTTGGAGGCATTCCTATCGCCGGCCTATGCGCAGGCCGAGCCGGACCGGCTGTGGGCAAAAGTGTGGCAGATGGCCGGGCGCGTCGAGGAGGTCCCGGAGGTGGGGAGTTACATCACCTACGATATTGGGGATGATTCGATTTTGATAGTGCGCTCGGCGCCCGACACGCTCAAGGCGTACCACAACGTGTGCCCTCACCGCGGGCGGCGGTTGGTCGACACGCCTGCGGGAGAGAACCGGGGGTGCGGCAAGAGGCATCGGTTCGTGTGCGGCTTCCACGGCTGGACGTTCAATCTGCAGGGCAAGAACACGTTCGTACTGGACCCGCAGGATTGGAAGGGGGCGCTGAATGAGGCGCGGACTTCTTTGTCGGAAGTCAAGGTCGACACCTGGGGGGGCTGGATATTCATCAACATGGATCCGGGCTGCGTGTCGCTGCGCGAGTATCTGGAGCCGGCGGCGAGCATTCTCGATCCGTTTGAGTTCGAGAAGATGCGCTTCAAGTGGCGCCAGTGGGTGATCTACCCGAGCAACTGGAAGACCGCGCTCGAGGCGTTCATGGAACCCTATCATGTGGCCGGCACGCATCCGCAGTTGCTGAAGTACGGGGACTATTACGCCTACAGCAAAGCGTATGGGTTGCATGGGGTAAGCGGCTTTGACGTTCGGGATGCGGCCCTTAGAAAGACCGCGGGTACCTCCAACACGCGAGCCGGCATTGGCTCGGATGCGCGCATCTCGACCTACAATCTGGCGCGCGAGAACTACGAGACGGTAAACCACGCGAGCACCACCGAGACGCTGGTCAATGCGGCCAAGCGCCTGGTCGAAGAATTGCCCGAAGGAACCCCGGCCGATCAGGTGATCAAGCACTGGCTTGCCTCGGCGCGGGCTGACGATGCGGCGCGCGGGGTCGTTTGGCCGACCATTACCACCGAGCAGATGTCGGAAGCCGGCCTTGCCTGGCACCTCTTCCCCAATCTGTCGATCCTTCAGGGGGTGACCTTTGCCCTGTGCTACCGGGCTCGTCCGTACGGCGGTGATCCCAATCAGTGCATTTTCGAGTCCTATGCGATTGAGCGCTATCCGGAAGGACAGGAGCCGAAGACCGAGTGGGTCTATGCGGAGCCGACCGCAGAGAAATGGGGCTCGGTGCTCGCGCAGGATTTCTCCAACATGGCATCCGTGCAGATGGGGATGAAGTCGCGCGGCTTTCGGGGTCCTCAGCCCAATCCACATCAGGAGCGCAAGATCACGAACTTCCACCGCAATCTCGCCAAGTACATGGGCAAGGGTGCACCGCGTCTCCTCAAAACCTGAACCTATGACCGGCCGCACGCTGGCCTTCTCAAGGAGTTAATCAAAATGACGGATTTCATCGTCGCCGAGTCGGCAATCCGGCAGCTGCACGCGCGTTACACCGACGCAGTCTGGCGCAAAGACTACGATGCGTTTGGGGATTGCTTCACGCAGGATGCCGAGTGGCGAATCAGCGGCATGGTGTTGCGCGGCCGTGTCGAGATCGTCGATGCCATCAAGCAACTCATGCCACGGTACCGCCGAGTGATGTTGACACTGCGTACACCGATCCTCGAGGTGGGGAACGGGACCGCGACCGGCAGGACGTATCTCTCCGAGCAAAGCGTATTCGAGGATGGCCGGCCCTACGGGCCGCTTGGGCTCTACTATGAGCGTTTCGTCGATCAGGGAGAGAGATGGCGATTCTCTTGGCGCCTGTTCCAGACTCTTTATTCGGGTCCGCCGGATATGTCCGGGACTTTCTTCGAAAATCCGGACTATGGGCCTCCCCCGGGGATGCCTCCGCTGGATGCGCAAACCCACAATCATTCGAAATTGGTGCTCAACCTAACCGCCAAGTAGATGCTGCCGCCCATTCATGAATATAAGTGACGCGGTAGCGCGCAGACATTCGGTGCGTGCTTTCAAGCCTGACCCGGTACCGGGCGCGGTGGTGCGTGAGATCTTGGATGCGGCACGGCGTGCCCCCTCCGGCGGCAACCTTCAGCCTTGGCGCGTCTATGTCTTGGGAGGGGAAGCATTGACGTCCTTCAGAAAAGTGATCGCCGACAGGATAGATGCGGGAATGTCGGAAGTCGCTGAATATGCGGTCTACCCGCCGAATCTATGGGAGCCCTTGCGCACCCGGAGGCGCGAGGCCGGGGCGCTGCGGTATGCAGCGCTTGGCGTGGTGGATAAGGATAAGGTCGGGAAGGCCGCGCTGACGCGAAAAAACTATGAATTCTTCGGCGCACCGATCGGTCTATTCTTCTGCCTGGCCCGGCGTTGCGGCCCGCCGCAGTGGTCCGACCTCGGAATGTACATGCTCACGGTGATGCTGCTTGCGGTCGAGCGCGGAATTGATACGTGTGCCCAGGAGAGCTGGTCGAACTGGCCGAAAGCGGTGGCGGAGTTCCTTCAGCTGCCCGAGGAGCTCATGTTGTTCGCGGGGATGTCGATGGGTTACCGCGATGCGGCGCATCCCCTGAGCGCATTTCGCACGCTGCGCGCGGCGGTAGAGGAGTTTGCCGAATTCCGCGGCCTTTGAACGTGAACCTACAAATCCGCAATGGAGGTTAAGGAGACACGCCATGACTGATCCGCATGCCGGAGCCGGCATAACACCCCGTCGAGCTCGCGTGGTCCGCGTTTGAAGTTCGGCCTGGCTGTCCCGCTCGGACGCGTCAATCCGCGCGGCGAGTTTCAATCGTCCGGTGCGGTCCGCGAGATCGCTCAAGCCGTCGAGCGGGCGGGGATCACCGGCGCGTGTGTCTCCGAACATCCCGCGCCGGACGCCGATTGGCTGCACAACGATCCGGCGGCTCATGATGCGCTCGATCCGGTGACAGCGCTTGCCTTCGTAGCTGCCGCGACTCAGCGATTGACCGTGTTCACGAACGTGTTGGTGCTGCCCTACCGCAATCCATTTTTGACCGCCAAAGCTGCGGCGACGCTCCAGGTTTTATCCGATTACCGATTCATCCTCGGCGTCGGCGTCGGCTATCAGCAAGCTGAATTCGAGGCGTTGGGCGCCGCCTTCCGTCAACGCGGCGCATTGACCGATGAGGCGCTGGAGACCATTGAACTGGCATGGAGGGGCGGAAAAGTCGTAAAGCAGGGAAGAGCGTTCAATGCCGTCGGCAACGAACCGCGCCCGGTCCCCTCGCCACCGCCGCCGATATGGGTCGGGGGCGCAAGCGACAAGGCAATTGAGCGGGCTGCGCGTTGGGGCAGCGGCTGGATCCCTCATTTCGGTGTTCCGACCAACGACCCTGTAGTCATGCAATCCTCAATGCTGTCGATGGACCAGTTCACCGTTAAGCTGAACCAATTGAAGGAAGCGCGCGAGAAGCTGCGAAGATGCGGTCCGTTCGACATTGCGGTTGGAGCGCCCGTTCGGCCGAAAAGCATCACCCCGAGCGATGCCGAGCGATTCATCGAGGACACGCGCGAGCTCGAGGCACGTGGCGCAACGTGGGTTTGGACGACCCTCCCGGCTCCGAGCCGAGCCGGCTTCCTTGAGAGCGTGGCATGGTTCAGCAGCGAGGTGATCGCGCGCTACGATTCAGCCTGAGGTGAACGCCGGCATGGCACTGCCCCAGGGAAGTGGTGCCTCGTCTAGGGCGCTTTTGGCATCGTACCGGTATCTACCTCCTCGCATCGGAACATGAGCACGGCTTTGCGGTCGAGGAAGTCTTCTTCGTCGTCATGGAATTGTTTGCCGAGGGCAGGATCGGCAAAAATGCGGCTATTTTCCTTATAAGCCTCTTCGTTCGGGAAACAGATCTCGGCGATGCAGTCATATTCCCACTCCACCGGGCCAAAACCTCCTTTACCGTCATGAGTCGTCGGTGTCCCACCGCCTTGGGTCTCGATCTTATAGTTGCGCTTATATCGGCTAATGAGATGACCGGCCAGTTTCTGGCCCAGCCTGGAATGCCGCTCGTAGCGCTCGCGGAACTGTTCCGGAGTAATGCCCGATTTACGCTTCAGGAGCCATAGTATCTTGACCATGCGATTACCTCATTGGTTGGTTGTGTCGCGCAATGGACGGTCGCCGGCACGCTTCCGAGCGCTCGAGGACGAAGGTTCTGCTGCGGTTACCCGCACGTCGTGCCGCCTTTGCCCACGTCAAATACTGGCGATTTCGCAGACCGGGTGCAAGCCGCCACGCGGCATCTTCCCGAGAAACCGGGACCCACCTATAGTGAGGGGAATGAGCGCGAATGGCGAAGCCGACAATGCATGAGGAGATTATCCATGAGTGATGCAACATCGGGGGCAATACGCGATGCACGGCGCAACTGGGTTGTCGAGCATCGTGAGAGCTACCTCAGATCGGCGGGGCGCCGAAGGCCACATTATGGACATCACGGCTGTCGGCGGACACCCATTCTCGACGCATTGTCTGATCAAGTACCAGGGCCGCAATAGCGGGAAGATTCACATCACGCCCCTCTGCTATAGCGACATAGGCGGCGAAGTCGTGATCTGCGGCTCCAAGGGCGGCGCCGATGAACATCCGGCCTGGTATCTCAATATCCGATCGAGCCCTGAAATCGAGCTTCAAGTAGCCACTCAGGCCTTTCGAGCGACCTGGCGCGAGCCGGTGGGATCCGAACGGGAGAAGGTGTGGGCCTTCATGCAGGCGTGTCACCAAGAGGGTATTGCCCCTGGTCATGATGAAAGTGATCGGCTCAGTCCCGGTTTTCAAGGAATCGGACGCCACGGGAATCCGCCAGTATTAAGCCCGAAAATCCCGTGGAGATGAACATGAAACTCAATCTGTCCGTCGATCAAGTATTGACCACCACGCGCGCCGTGCGCAAACGCCTCGACGTGAGTAGACCCGTCCCTCGCACCGTCATTGATGAATGCCTGGAGTTGGCATTGCAGGCGCCCAACGGCATCAATCAAAACGCATGGCGTTGGATCGTGGTGGATGATCCCGCCTTGATTGCAAAGATAGCCGATCATTACAAGGCGGTCGTCGCTGAGCACTCGAAGGAGTTGACCAGCAAGAACGTCGGCGTCCCCGGGGAGGCGAAGATCCTCGAGTCCGCGATGAGCTTGCTCAACATCATCGACAAGGTACCGGCGGTGCTCATTCCGCTGATGCCCGGGCGGCCGGAAGGGAAAAGCGCTCCCGAGCAGGCGGCGATGTGGGGGTCGATCATTCAAGCCACTTGGAGCTTCTTCCTGGCGCTGCGTGAACGGGGGATCGGTTCAGTATGGATGTCGGCCGGGATACGACGCGAGAGAGAGGTCGCCGCGCTCCTCGGCATCCCATTCGATGAGTACACGCAGATCGGGTGGTTCCCGATCGCCTATACGATCGGCACGGATTTCAAAAAGGCGTGGCGCAAGCCCGTTTCCGAAGTGCGCACCTTCAATAAGTTCTGAGGGCGGCCGAGTCGATCAATCGTAGATGATCTTGCGGATCATCCTCGCGATTTGGGCCTGCTCGCTTTGGCTCATATGCGTTGCCACGGCCGACACGCCGACCGCAAGCTGGGTGAGGCTGCCGTCCGAGGGTATCGCCACGCCGATCGCGAGTACACCGGTTGCCAACATATTCTGGCTGAAGGCATAACCCTGAGTCCGCGTCTCCTCGACGTATTGCCTGAGCACCTTCGGCGTGACCCGGCCATTGCTATACGCGCGAAGCGTCGGGCCATGCGCCGCGATCACCGCATCGACTTCGACGTCTGGAAGCGAGGAAAGAATTGCTAGACTTCCCGCGCCGATACCCAGCGGCAACCGCTGACCGACCATCAACGGTACCGACCGGATGACGGAGGGTCCATGCGCGGTCGCAAGGCAAACGCCTTCCATGTCGGAACGTACGACGAGATACGTCGTGAGTCCTGTCTTTGCGCAGACGAGCTCCATGCGATCCTTCCAGTTCGCCACGAGATCAGCCTGTCCCCGCGCGGCAAGGCCGAGCTCATAGGTTAATGGGCCCACGTAATAGCACCGGCGCCGCTTGTCGAATTCCAACAGCCGCGCGTCCGCCAAATAATGCAGCAAGCGAAACGCTGTCGAGCGGCTCAATTCCGTAGCGCCCGTTATCTTTGCCAGGGTCGCACCGCCGCGCTGGAATTTTGCCACCGCGCAAAGGACTTCGATCGCGCGACCGACGGCCTGCGCGCCGCTGATTCGCGGCGATGTTTTCCCTGCTTTCTTGCGCCTCATTCGCGCTTACCCGATCTCAGGACGATTTTCGAAGAAGAATGCCACATTATGGGATTGAAGTTCATTGACATCGTCGGTCGGGCTGCTAAAAGATCCTTATGCGCCAATTCGTGCATCCCATATTATGGAATTAGATGCGCGACTGCACTTCGATCGTACGAAGTAGGACGATCGCGGGACGCCAGGCGGATGCGGAGAAGGAGAGGCGGGTGAAAGTAGCAATCATAGGGGCTGGATTCGGCCAATATGCTGTGGCGCCGGTCTATCGTAAGCTGGGATTCGACGTCGAGGTCGTCACGCCGCGTGATGCGCAGGCTGTCGAGCGGGCGATTGCTTCGGACGTGGATCTCGTGTCGATCCATTCGCCGCCCTTCATGCAGCACGATCATGTCATGCGAGCGATAGACCGCGGCCACGCGGTGTTGTGCGACAAGCCGTTCGGCTTGAATGGAAAGCAGGCCCGCGCAATGCGCGACCGTGCCCGCGAGCGCGGCACCCTCAATTTCCTCAATTTCGAGACGCGGTGCAAGCCGTGGCGCGTCAAGTTCAAGGAATTGGCGCACTCCGGCGTGATAGGAATCCCTCGCCATTTGAGCATAGCCTTTTTCAGCAACGGCTTTCGGCAGTGTACGTACGGTTGGCTCAACGACCGGGAGCTGGGTGGTGGATGGATCAGCTCGATGGGATCGCATCTCATCGACTTCACGCGCTGGCTGCTCAACAGCGATGTGGCGACGTGCGGGGCCGTCGTACGGATCGAGGAGCCGACTCAGCTCGACCGGGATGGTGTGAGGCGCACAGCCACCGCGGAGGATGCCTATTTCGCGTGGTTCGTCATGCAAAATGGCTGCACGTCGACTCAAGATACGGCTTATGCCGCCTCTGTGCCGCTGCCGTCCCGTTACACGCTGCTGGGCAGTGAGGGCGCGCTCGAAATGGTGGGTGATGTCAAGCTCATTGTGCGCCGCGCGCCGAACTTGGCGGGCTTGTCCGCGGCGGAGCGTATCCGTCGCGGCCTTCTCGCGGGAGAGGGCGATGAGGTGTTCGAGTTCCCGCCGGCACCCGGCGAAGCGCACGAGCCGGCCTTGATGCCCTGGTTTACCCGGGTCAAGGAAGCGCTCCGCACGCGCACGCAGATCTCCCCCTCCTTCGACGACGGGGTTGCTATGGCGGAGGTTGTAGACCAGCTCAAGGCGAGCGCGGGGCGCGCCTTGAGCACATCAGAAAGGCCGGCCGGGGATGCGGCGCGCAATGAACGCTGAAGACGAGCGCGCCATCATCGCCGTGCTGGTGCGCTATGCGACTGCAATCGACCGGCGGGACTGGCCGTTATTGGCAAGCTGCTTCGCCGAGGATGTCGAAGCGGATTACGGCGATATCGGAATCTGGCACGGGCGCGACGCGATCGTCAATCACATGGCGGAGGGACACGCGAAGATTGGGCCGACTCTTCACCGGCTTACCAATTTTGTGATTGCCGGCGAGGGCGACGAGGCGAGGACGGCGTGCTATGTCGATGCGCTGCTCATGCGGTCCGGGTGCGGCGAGATGTTCCGTCAGGCTCACGGCTTGTACGAGGATCGGCTCGTGCGGAGCGAGGAAGGATGGAAGATTCGCAGCCGGCGGTTTGTGCCGGTTCTGATTCGCGAGCCTTCCGGCGAAAAATAAGGGAAATCGGGCACTAGCGCGGCTCGTTGGAAGGCATGAAGAAGTTTCCAGTCCTATCGAGAGACGACCTCGACATCACGCAGAAGCGTCTCTGGGACGAATTGACCCTGGGTCCGCGCGGATTCTACACTGGCGGTCCCGATGCCAAGCGGCTTCCCGACCTCTACAACGCATGGATGCAGTTCCCCGAGTTTGGTGAGCTGATGCTTCGTCTGGGCGATGAGATCCGAGCTTGCTCCGAACTGACGAGTAAGTTCCGCGAGTTGATCGTATTGACGACATCATCGCTCTTGGGTGCTCGTGTCGAATACGACTTTCACATTCCATTCGCCGAGAACGAAGGGTTGCCGAAGTCCGTCATCAAGGCGATCGGCGACGGCACCGTTCCGGAATTTTCAGACAAGGCCGAGCAGATAGTCTACGAAGCCAACGTTCAATTGGTGAGGTCGGCCACGCTTACGGAGCAGACACGGGAAGAGGTGGTGAGAGTCATCGGATATCGAGGGCTGGTACAAATGATCGCGGTTGTCGGTCTTTATGTCGTTACGGCGTACACCACTAATGTGGCAAACGTCGAGCTCGCCAGGGATTTCTCCGCCGACCCCTCGAAGTTGAAGAGCTTCTTTGCCGGTAAGCACGGCGACGAGGACGGTTGACTATGCAATTGCGAAGGCTGGGGACGACGGATATCAAGATCGCTCCGCTGGTCCTGGGCGGCAACGTGTTTGGTTGGACGGCCGATTCCAGAACCAGCTTCGCGATTTTGGACGCCTTCCTCGCCGCCGGCTTCAACGCCATTGACACAGCGGACGTCTACAATCGGTATGCACCGGGAATGGTGGGCGGAGAATCCGAGAGTATTATCGGCGCCTGGATGAAGGAGCGTGGCGTTCGCGACCGCGTCATCGTCATCACCAAGGGCGGCCTCGAAATGGGCGAAGGTCTGGTCGGGCTCGGCCGCGAGTATTTGCCGAAAGCGTGCGAAGCCTCGCTCAAGCGCCTGCAGACCGATTACATCGATGTCTACATGGCTCATCGCTCCGATCCCGACGTGCCCATCGAAGAGACTCTGGAAGTGTTCCAGCAGCTGATCGAGAACGGCAAGATCAGGTACGCGGGATGTTCCAATTACAAACCGGATGAGCTTGCGGCCGCACTCGCCGCCGCGGGTCCGGGACGAGCGCGCTATGCCGTGAATGAGCCTGAATATAACCTCATCGAACGGAAACAATATGAGGGCGCGATGGAGCAAGTCTGCGTGGAGCATGACGTTGCGGTTGTGACCTATTTCTCGCTCGCCGCGGGATTTCTGACCGGCAAGTATCGCAGCAAGGAAAGTCTCGAGGGCAGGGCTCGCGGCCGCACGGCTTCGCAATACCTCACTCCCAGGGGATTGAAGGCAATCGATGCGCTCGAGACCGTGGCGGCCCGAAGAGGCGCCACACTCCCTCAAGTGGCCCTTGCCTGGCTGATGGGGCGTCCATCGGTGGTGGCGCCGGTCGCGAGCGCCACGAGCCTCGAACAGCTCGCTGACATCCTCAAGTCGGCGGACCTGCACCTGCGGCCCGAGGATTTCGCAACTCTGAACGTGAATCCAGGCTAGTGGGAGCCCACCACGCACGACTTAACCGGAGGGGGCGATGCGAAAATTTGATCAACATCAAGCAATAGCCGTGATCGAACTTGAGCAGATGGTGTCGGATTATTTTGTCGTACTGGATGCAGAGGGCGGTGGTGCTGCACTCGATTTGTTTACCGAAGACGTCGTTGTCGATATCGGAGTCATAAGCTACACCGGCCAGGCCGGGATGAAGAAGTTTTACGAGGGAATTGCAGCATCCAAGTCTGCGGTCGGCGTTAAGACGGGCCGGCACGGCTTCGTCAATCTCCGGGTTATTTTTCCAGAAAAAAACCGGGCGGATGTGACGTTCCTCAATGTGACCTGGACCGCGAGCGGCACACCACCGTTGGCGGACGCGACCTTGCCGTCGATCATCACCGATATCCGCATGCAATGCCGGCTTGAGGCCGACGGACAGTGGAAAGTATTCCACTATTCCGGCTCGCCGATTTTCGTCGGAAACGACCCCGAAATGAAAAGGATCGTGGTCGGCAAATAGGATCGCACAGCATCGGAGAGCCTCGTTGCGGGATCCGAGGTTAGTGCCGGCTAAGACCCGGGCACGGGCATCCAATGCAGCATCTTGCCGCCGTGCCCGAGTGCGGAGTCGTGCTCCACCACCCGCACCACGGGATTGCTGTGGGTCGCGAAGAGCTGTTTTTCGTCGTGCATGCGTTGTTCCAGGAATTTCGGATCGTGGACTCCGACCATGGCCTTCTCGAAGTCCTCTCGGTTGTTCCACCAGATCTCCATGATGCAGTCGTAGCCCGGATCGATCTCTTCGAGGGTGATGGGGTTTCTCTGCACGGTGAGGTAGCGGCGCACATATCGCACCGCGCCGGGTATGAACGGCGCGCCAATCCGCTTCGGCAGCTTGGAGTGCCTGTTTTCATAATAGTCCTTGAACTCCTCCAGGCTCAGATCGGGACGCTTTTTGAAAAAACAGACCTGCTTGAATAGCTCGGTGTCGGGCTTCTGGGAGATCTCCTGCGCATCGCCTTGAGGCGCGATCTCGCCTTCTGGCACAGGAACCCACCGAATCGTCGTTCCATTCGGACCCATCGGCGACTCGTGCTCCTCGACACTGCACACCGGGTTGCTGTTGCTCGCGAACAGCTTTAACTCATCTTCGATTCGCTCCGGCAAAAACTTCGAATTGCGGAGCCCGGCCATGGCCCGCTCGAAGTCGGCCTGGCTATTCCACCAGATCTCCATCAGACAATCGTAGCCGGGATGGATTTCTTCGAGCGTTATCGGGTTCTTTTCGGCTTTGAAGATATAGCGCCGCACGTAGCGCTGGGCGTTGGGCAAAGAGGCCGGGGCGCCAAGCCGTTGAGCCAGCTTCGAGTGCATATTTTCGTAGTAATCGACGAATTGCTCCATGGTCATATCCGCGCGTTTCTTGAAAAAGCACAGCTGTTTGAACATCGCGATTGCTCTCCTATCGACTCGTGTCTTGCGGCACGCTCTTCGCCCGGGGATACTCGACGAGACAATACATGAAATCAGTATCCATGATTTTCCCGATGTGAGACTCCAGGAAAGTCGTGTATTTGCCGGCCCACGGGACGTTGGGGTCCAATCCGCCCCGGATGAGCGTGCCGGGGGTGTAGCCCGCGAGCCGAGCCCGGCTCAGTGCAGCCTCCATGTCATCGACCCCGAATAGCACACCAAAAATACCCTCTCCGCGCGCGAGGATCTGGTTTGCCGCAACTGCGCCCGCTCCTTCGCTCCCACGAATAGGCGAGATCAATTCGAGGCCGGTCTCCCAGCTGATTGCGATTCTGATCCCGATCTCAGGCTTGTCGTGCGGTCCGTCGAGCGGTGTGCCTCCGAGCTCGGACAGGAGCTCTAAATTGCGTCCGAAACTTTCGGGAAAGCATACCCACGCAAGGTGATCGAGCCGATTGTTGTATCGGGTGGTTTCGGGCGAACTCCCCTCGAGTGAAAGCACACGGTCGTGGTATTCGATCTCGGCGTAGATGAAGCGCGTGCCCATTACCTGACAAGCGATCGCTCCCCGCAACTTCCCAACTTCAGACGTCCAAGGTCCATTCACGGGCTCGAGCACTTGCGCACCCGGCTCATACCCCAAATGCTTGATGCGCGCCAACGCGGTCGCGATGTCCGCGACTCCGTACAGCACGGCGAAGACTCCTTCACCATGCGCATCCAGCCGAGCCGTCAGAGCCTGCGCCAGCTTAGTCGAAGCGCCGCGCATGGGAGCCATCACGTGCATCCCGGCGGCAGCGTTCACGTAGATAACGGCACCCGAGCTCGAATGCGCGCCGGCGAAGCTCGGACCGGCGAGCCCCGTCAGCCGCTCGACGTTTTCTTCTATCGTCTCGGGATGAGAAACCCAGATAATTCCATCGACGTGGTCGATATTGCGGCGCATTCCGGCAATCCTTTATCGCTTATCGCGCTGTTTTACCGCGAAACCGGCATTGGCGGCCAGACCGCCGCCTTGAAATCCGAATAGCTTGGAGATTCTGGCCGAACGCTCGGTGAGATCTTTCGGGAAAGCGAACTTCGAATCGGCCATCACCCGCGGCATGGCATCGCGGACCTCCTCGATCGATGCGCCATCCCCAAGATGGCCTTCATTTTCTGCAATCGTAATCCGAGCGATTCGACCGCCGCCGATCGAAAACACCTCGCCTGTGACGTTGCATGCATCACTCATGAGATAGGCTGCACCGACGGAGACTTTTTCCGGCAGCATGGTCTTGAAGAACCAGTCTGTATAGGGGCCCGGATGAAAGTCGGTCATGCGCGTGCGGGCGGATGGCGAGACGAGATTGATCAGGATTCCGTGCCTCGCCCCTTCCGAGGCGAGGCAGCGCATCAAGCCGATGTTGGCGCACTTCGCCGCGGCATACGGCCCGTTGCCGTCGGCGCCGAAAATCGCCCCCGAGGTGGTATAAAGAATCCTTCCGTACTTCTGCCTCACCATGTATGGCCACGCGACACGCGACATCCACATGGCAGCGAAAACATTGATGCGCATGACCAGGTCAAGATCGTGGCTCGAGAGGCTCTCGACCGTAACCAAGTTGGGCACGGTGCTGGCGTTATGAAGAATGCCGTCGATGCGACCAAAGGCGCTCAAGGTGGTTTCCACCGCGTGATTCGAGCCCGCTTCGGTTGCGAGATCCGCGACACAGGCGACGGCTTCGCCGCCCGCCGCCCGAATTTCGTCAACGACGGATTCGGCGGGCCCCGCACTCGAATTATCGCCGTCCATCGTGCAGCCATTGTCCGCGACGATGATCCGGGCGCCGCGGGAAGCCAGGAGTAGGGCGTGGGTGCGGCCTATTCCGCGTCCGCTGCCGGTGACGAGTATCGCGCGACCGTCAAAACGAATTTCATTCGGTGCCATGGATCGCCTCCGTTTCGAGCCGCGGCCCGGCGGCCGCTGCGGATGAATCGGTCAAGTATAATCCGCGACGAGCGCTGCTCCACACACGTGCGGATCGCTCGTGCCCCAGAATTCGTATTTACGAATTAAAATTCCCATATTAGAATGCTGGCTGGCCGCTGAATTTCGTGGCCAGCCTCGATCCGATTCACCGTACGCGGATGGTTGACATGTCCGATATCACGAGCGGGGAACGCGTACTGGCCATATTGGAGATGTTCAGGCGGAAGCGAAGACCCCTCTCGCTCAAGGAATTGTCGGAGTATTGCCGAATTCCGCCGAGCACTTGCCATAGCCTGGTGCAGTCGCTGCTCAAGCATTCTTACCTGTACAACACCGGCCACAGAAAGGACTTGTATCCGACCCGAAAGATCTATGACATCGGTGTCGCGGTGATGACGAACGATGCGATTCTTCGGGAGTTGGAGCCCGCGATGCAGGCGCTTCGCGAATCGACTCGCGAGACCGTCATACTGGGCAAAAGGCATAAGGAGCACGTCCTCTACCTGGAGGTGCTTGAGAGCCCCCAGATCGTCCGCTATACCGCCGACGCCGGCGACAAGAAGCCGCTTCACTCGACTTGTATAGGAAAGACGCTTCTATCCGGATTGCCGCCGGAAGAGGTTAGGCGTTGGTTCTCGGGACATATGCCGGCGAAGGTGACTCAGAATACGATCACCGGCTACGCGCGATTGATGAGCTGTCTTCGAGAAGGGAAGAGGCTCGGATACTTCACCACGCGGGGCGAAAACGTTCCGGACGTGAGCGCTGTCGCCGTCCCCTTGAGTATCAACCATGAAGCCTTCGGTCTGGCGGTGGCCGGACCGACCCACCGCGTCGATGCGAAGCTCGAGGAGATCGTAAGGAGTCTTCGACAGGCTCAGAAGAGCCTGGTCGAGGAGGGGATTGCGGAGTTGCGGACCTAGGCCGGTTCTCGGGGTGCGCCCGGCGGTGGAGTAAGTATGTCCATTCAGTTCCTGTCATCGAACGATGTGCGTCATTCGCTTGCGGATGGGGTATTGACCGTAATCATCGATCGTCCCGAGAAGCGCAACGCGCTTTCCATGGGGGTTCTGGAAAGCTTGCGCTGCATATTCACCGATGCGACGGGCGATTCCACGATCAGCCTCGCGGTGCTCACCGGATCAGGGTCTAAAGCGTTCTGCTCGGGGGGCGACTTGGCCGAGCTTTCGGGTTATCGCAAGCGGGAAGATGCCGAAGCCCTTGCGCAGCATGGCAAGGCCGCGCTCGATGCCATCCGCTTTTTCCCAGTGCCGGTCGTAGCGCGCTTGAACGGAGTGGCGCTCGGCGGCGGTGCGGAGCTCGCACTCGCCTGCGATATTCGCTTCGCCTCTACATCGTCGAAGATCGGTTTTGTCCACGGACGCTTGCGTATCCCGCCCCCGTGGGGTGGCGGCAAGGACTTGGTCCGTATCGTGGGAGCGTCAAAGGCGCTGCGCCTGCTCGCCACGGCTAAAGTGCTGGACGCCTTGGAGTGCCGAGCGATGGGGCTCATCGATTTGTTGTGTGATGAAGGCCTTCCGTTCGATACATGGTTCGCTGAGCGTCTGTCCGAGTTGCGCGGCCAGTCGCGCCAGCTGATGGTTGCGCTCAAGACGATCGCCAGCTCATCTCGCACTGCGAGATACGAGGAGGCCGACCGATTGGAGACCCAATATTTTAGCGAGCTCTGGTGTCATGACGATCATTGGAAAGCGGTGGGGGATCTCGAGCGAGGACCGCGGTGAGCCCGCCGGACCCCGTCGAGCGCGTCGAGGCGCGGCAACCGCCAGATCCCAGGCCTGAGACTTCCTCCGGTATACCGTTGCCCGAATTCGTCGCCGGCGACGGATGTGAGATCCCGGGTGAGTTCCCGTTCACCCGCGGCATCTTCAAGAACGGGTATCGCGGTCGCCTGTGGACGTTCCGGCAGTACTCGGGGTTCGGGAGCGCCGAGGAGACAAATGAGCGCTACAGGTTTTTATTGTCCAAAGGCTCTACCGGACTCTCGGTCGCGCTCGATCTGCCGACGCAGTGCGGCTACGATCCCGATGACGAGATGGCCTTCGGCGAGGTCGGTAAGGTCGGGGTGTCGATGTTCAGCTTGGCGGAGGCGCAAATTGTCTTTGCGGGCATAGATCTTTCCAAGATCTCCACCTCGTTCACCATAAATGGCACCGCCGCAATCATCTATGCCATGTACATCGCGCTCGCCGACAAGGCCGGCGTGCCGCGCGCTGCTCTCACCGGCACCCTGCAGAACGACATCCTCAAGGAGTACGTGGCGAGAGGGACGTGGATTTTTCCCGTGCGGCCCTCGATGCGGCTGACTGCCGACACGATCCTATTCTCCAATGAACATACGCCACGATTCAATCCCATCAGCATCGCCGGCGCTCATGTACGCGATGCCGGCGCGACAGCCGTCGAGGAGATGGCCTACACCTTGGCAAACGGACTTGCTTACGTCGACGAGCTGTTGCGGCGGAAGGGCGACGCGAACTCCTTCGCCAAAAGGCTCAGCTTTTTCTTTTACGTCCACATGGATTTCTTCGAAGAGGTCGCGAAATTTCGCGCCGGCCGCAGACTTTGGGCGAAGTTGTTGAAAGAGCGCTATGGAATCACCGATCCGAAGGCATTGATGCTGCGTTTTGGCGTCGTTTGCGGCGGTTCGTCTCTCACCGGCGTTCAGCCTTACAACAATATTTCACGCGTGGCGATCGAGACGATGGCGGCCGTGTTGGGCGGCGCACAATCCATCTTCACGTGCGCCTACGACGAAGCTTTTCAGATTCCCACCGAATTCAGTGCCGAAGTGGCGCTGCGTACGCAGCAAATCATTGCGTATGAGTCGGCCATCGCGAAGACCGTCGATCCGCTGGGCGGCAGCTACTTTATCGAGTGGCTGACGGACCGAATGGAGGGTGAGATCACCGCCATCATTCAGCAGCTCGACGATTACGGCGGCGTCGAAAAGGCCGTCGAAGACGGATACCTGCAGATGAGGATTGCGGAAAGAGCGCTGCAGCGAAAGAAAAAAAAGGATGCCGGCGAAACGGTGGTCGTCGGCGAGAATTACTTTGTCGATGGGCAGGGCGGTGCGGTGGACCATGGTGAGGTCTTCAGGTCGGACGCGGTCTGCGAGGCTCGCATTCGAGCGAGACTCATGGCGCTGCGTGCAGAGCGTGATGCGGGTGTGGCCATGAGGTCCCTCGATGCCCTGGAACGCGCCGCGCGCACCTCCAAGGAGAATCTCATGCCTTATCTGATCGACTGCTGCCACGCCTACGCGACATTGGGGGAAATGGTCGCCCGCCTCAAGGCGTGCTGGGGCGAATTCTCCGAACCGATCAGGCTATAGCCGATGATGCGGGCGCTGCAGGGCAAGCGAATCGTCATAGCCAAGCCGGGGCTCGACGGGCACGATGCGGGCGCCAAGATCATCGCGTTGACATTGAGGGATGCCGGAGCCGAGGTGATCTACACGGGACTTCGCAAGACGCCCGACTATATCGCACGCGTGGTGGTGGATGAGGATGCCGACGCGCTTGGGCTCAGCATCCTCTCAGGAAGCCATACCGCGCTCGTCTCGGCGACGCTGGACAGCTTGCGGCGGCTGGGCGGCGAAGACATCAAAGTATTCCTGGGCGGAACGATTCCCGTGCGGGACCACGAGGCACTGAGGGCGCTTGGTATCGCGGCGATTTTTACGGCCGAAATGAAGCTCGAGGATGTCGTTGCATCGTTGGCAGAGCGGCTGAAATGAGGACCGCCGCCGGCCGTCATGGGTCTTGAGGACTTTCGCTGGCGGCGGCAGCTCGCGCGCGAGCTGACGAAAATTGTGCGCACTCGGGCCTCCGAAGGGATGAGCGCATCGATATCTTTCGGCGGCAGAACCCGGCGGATCGGCATCACCGGCCCTCCCGGGGCAGGCAAGAGCAGTCTCATCGCCATGCTCGTGAAGAAGTGGGCGACAGCCGGGTGCAAGGTCGGTGTTATCGCGATCGATCCGACAAGCCCCTTGTCGGGGGGATCGCTGCTGGGTGACCGTATCCGGATGGATGAAGTCGCCCAAGATCCGAATGTCTTTATCCGTTCCTTGTCGAGCGGCGGCGCGTACGACGGACTGTGTCCCAACATCTCCGTACTGATCGACGCGTTTGAGCGGGCCGATTTCGACTACCTCTTCATCGAGACGGTGGGCGTGGGACAGGTCAGCTATCAGATTCGATCGCTGGTGGATACTTGCCTGCTGGTTCTGGTGCCCGAGTCCGGCGACACGGTCCAGGCCATGAAGGCCGGCATTCTGGAAGTGGCCGATATCTACGCCGTCAACAAGGCCGATCGGCCGGCTTCAGCCAAGCTCGCGGCGGAGCTTCGCTCGATCGCAGGCTGGCGCGCGAGTAGCCAAGGGTGGACGCCGCCCGTGGTGCTTACATCGGCCACTGAAAATCAAGGCGCTGTCGAGCTGGTAGAAGCCATCGAAGGTCATGGCGATGTGGTCATGAACGCTGAGCGCGTACGCGCCCTGGCGGCCGCCCGAAAAGAATATTACTTGCGTTCGATCATCCTCGAGCGCGTCGATGAAATCCTGGCAGGCGGCTGTGCCGATGTCCGTGACGTATCCATTGGCGACAGCCTTCGTCGGATCATGGATGAGCTTTGTAAGCGATGACTTGGCGGCCGACGCGGCTACGACCGCAGAGCGGCGCGGGCGCTCTCCGCCCATACCGCTGCCGCGGCGGACTTGACGGAAATGGGCACGGCTCCCATCCTTGGCATTCCGTGGTAGGGATCGTTGTCATCGTTCCAGCTGAGAAGTTGATTGACATTGGCGCCATCGCGGCGCGGGTCGTAGCTCATGCCCGGTCTGGCGCCGAACCCATGGCTCATCGCCACAACGCCGCGACGCAGGCTGGCATCCGGCTCGACGTATCCGATGATCGAGCCATAGCGGGAGCTGATTGCGACGCGGTCGCCTGCCGTCAAGGATAGATCCTGCAGGTCATCCGGGTGCATGAATGCCGGATTGTATGTGACCTTGGCGGTTGCGACGGGACGGATCCCGGAGCTGTTGCTGGTCTGCATGCGGCGGGAAATGAGCAGGAACGGGTACTCGGCATCGGTTTTTCGCCGCGCCGATATCTCTTCTCCGCGAACGCTGCGTAGCTCCGACATCATGTGCGTGTCGGCGAGTTGGAGCCGCGAGGTACATTCACGATCGCGCGGGCGCACGATCTCACGCGCCTCTTCGAAAATGGCACCGTGCGCGAACTGCTTCACCCGCGAGAGCGGCACCGCCGAATCATGGCACATGAGCTCGTAAAGATCGTCCGTCGTCGGCTCATCCACCATATTGATTTTGGGTGGCGGAATGCCTGCGCAGGCGTTATCGAAGACCTCGAGGGTAAGCCCCAATCTTTGCGCTACGCGATAATAGATCTGCCATGACTCCAGGAGATCCGACCCGTCCGGGGGAGGGATCGTGGCCGGCTGATACATGGCATAAGGCTCTGTCCACGCATATCCCGGATGAACGGTGCCGCACACCTCACCGAGATGGGACATGGCCGGAATCTCGAGCTGGCTTTTAGTGGCAATGACGTAATGAGCGAGGACCGAAGTGGCGGTGAGCTCGACATCGTGCATCACGAAAAGATCGAGCGCGCTCAGTGCCTCTATCGTGCGGCTTTGCTGCGGCCATGTGTACATCGCGCCCGCGTGCAGGAAGAGCGACCGGATTCGGTCCTTGCCGGTCGAGAGCATGAGCTCGGGCAGCGCTGCGGTGGGCATGCCTGCCGCCGTTTCCTGCAGACCGCGAACCGAAGTGCGAATCCCGAACCCCCATGCGGGCGTTGGTGCCGCCGGTTGCGCCTTCCAGACGCCTCGGGGCCGCAGAACCCGAGGGCGTGAAACTCGATCGCCCTCGCGAGCCCAGAAGCCGCGCAAGGTCTGCAGACACAGCGCCAAATAATGCGACAGGGTGCCGCGCGTCGCAAAGCTCGGGCCGACTCCCAGGGCGATATCGCCCGTACGCGCCTCGACCAGGATACCCGCCGCCGCCCGCAGAGCGCTTTCCTCGATGCCGGCACGAGCAGCCACGTAGTCCGGCGTGAAATCGCGTGTAGCGTCTCTGAGCGCCTCGAGTCCCTCGGCGTTCTGCCCGACGAACTCCCGGTTCACGCCATCCATCGCGATGATCAGATGAATCAGGCCGGCGAGTACCGTCGGGTCTTCGCCGGGAACGAGCTGCAGGTGAACGGCCGCCCGCTTGGCGGTCTCCGTGCGCCGCGGATCGATCACGATCAACTGCATGCCGCCTTTGGTAAGCGACTTCAGTTGCTGCGCAGGGTTCTGGGGAAAATGCTGTTTGGAGACGACGGGATTACCCCCGACGACGAGGAACGCGTCACACACGTCGGGATGGGTTCGACCACCTTCCCATCTGCCGTGAAGCGCGAGAGACATGTTCCCGCCCGGCTGATCGATGGTGGCGGCGGAGAACATCATGGGAGATTTGATTGCCGCTAAAAACGACACCATCATGCTCGAGGCGGCCCACTGTTCCTGGACCGCCCCGCCCAGAAATGCGGCGATGGACTGCGGCCCGTGCGCTTCGATGATGCCTCGGACGCGAAGGGTGATTTCCTCAACCAGTTCTTCACTGGAGATCGGAACATGCCTTCCATCCGGTAAACGCTTGAGGCTGCGCAAAAGGCGGTTGGGCCGCGCATGCTGCTGAGGGATCGTGCGCCCCTTGGGGCAGGTGTACCCACCGTAGAGCGGCGCGTCTCGGTCTCCCTCCACGCGAAGTACCTTGCCGTTATCGACGGTGACCAGGATTGGGCACGTGGCGGCGCAGTTGCGGCACATGGATGTTCTGATTTCCATACGTCTCCTACCGTTTGACGAATGCGCGGGGCCTCAAGGCATGATCAGAGAGGCTTGTCCGATGTGGCCCAGCCCTGCTGGATGGGAACCCAATGGAAGAATGTCGCGGACCTGACCACGAACTTCCAATGGCCGTTCACGCGCCGGAACGTGTCTTCGTAGTAACCCGACCCGATGATGCTCTGGCCGTTCTCGACCACGCGCACCTCGTTTGAGCATATGCCGGCCGCTTCGTCGCCGGATACCAGAAGCAGCGAGTTATGGATCTGGGGCTTGGGTGGATTGGTCATCGTGGTCATCGTGCCGTAGAGTTTCGAGAGCGCTTCGCGTCCGCGGGTCTCCCGCACCGGCCGACCCGGAATCTTGACGATGAAGGCGCCGTCATCGGTGTAGAGGGTCGAGACGTCCATGCCGCGCGCGGTTTGATGCGAGTAGCGGCCGAGCAGCTCTCTCAGCTCTTCGCGATCGGCAAGCTCGCGAACCCGCTGTTCGAGCGTCTTGTTCTGAAACGCCGAGAATGGCTGCTCATAAAGCGGCTCATTTGATGCTGCCGCGGCGTTCTTGGCGGCGGGGCCGGTGCGTTCCGGGTCTGCGGGCTCGGCAGCGGCCGTTCGGGGCCGCGCCGTCATCGAGGCCGCGAGCAGGGGCAAGAATCGAATTCGATCGAGAAAGGATCGCCGCTGTATGCCTTGTATTTCGGTCACATCGTTCTCCCTAAATTCGAGGGGCATTCCGATATCCAGCTATGCCACGCTCGGTTTGGCAGGCTGGAGAAAATCCCGTTCGCGCATGAAGCGGATGTTATAGATCACGAGCAATAGCAAGCCGAAGGCGAGCGCGGATGAGATCATGATCGGCATCCGCGGACCGTGCAGCTGCGACAAGCGCTCGGTGGCGGCCACACTGAGTGTGATGGAAATGTAATTCGATGCCTTCACGATGCCTGCCGCGCGCCCTTGCTGGGTCGGCTTCACGCAGCTGCCGAGCGTGAGCATCAGTTGCGGGATGACCCAGCCATTTCCCAAGCCGATGATGGCAAGGCCGAGCATCACCGCCATGTAATTCGGGGCAAGCGCCGTCACGAGCGCCCCGATTCCCGCCGTCGCGAAAATACAGACAAAGGTGCCGTTCGAGGACAGTAAACGCCGGGAGCGGCCGAATAGCAGCGCCGTAACCGTCCCGGTCAGCGCATCGCCGAGCAGTACGATGGAGGTCTTTGCAGGTCCCACTCCCATGTCGCGAAGCAGGAACGGCGTATAGATCAGCGGCAGATAGACGATGCATCCGAGGATCAGGCCGAGGAAGGCGAATCGGAACGGGAACCACGAGAAGCGACTCTCCTTTTGCTCCTCCTCAGCCCGCACCGCGGCGCCTTCCGTGCGAGCCGGCTCGGCGCCGGGGGCCGTGAGGGCAATCAGCACGAACGGGGCGCCTGCCAGACAGAGCGCAAACATGTAATGCCAGCTCACCTCCGCAAGCAGTCCGACGAGCGGATGCATGGCGAGTGCCGCAATGAAGGCCGAGGCGATATAAGCGCCCATCCATTGGGCTCGATCCGCGGGCGGCAGCAGCCGGTTGATGAGGATGATGCTGGCGGTCGCCGCCCCGGCGGCGCCGATCCCGATCAGGAAACGGGCGACGACCAGCGCGCGCAAGTCGTCGAGATATAGGCCCGCGGATCCCGCAACGGTGAACAAAAGATAGTTCAGAAAAAGCACGCGCCGAAGTCCGTACCGATCGGCCAGAAAACCCGTCAAGGGGGCGCCGATCACCATGGCCGTGCCGACCACGCCTACCAGCATCTTGATGAGGAACTCGTCCTCTGGGCCGTGTGCGAGCGCCGCCTCGATCCGCGGCAGGCCCGCCGACAATCCCGAAACCGCGACGGCGAGCGTCGGGGCGCCCGCCAGGATCAGGGCTTTGTCGCCCCAGCTGAGCCGCCTTGTTCCTTCGACCCTCGTCGTGGTCATCGAGCTACCCGTGACTCTCGAGCGATGGCTCGCGCCGCTCCTCGGCGGCAGGGTCATCGCGATGACCCAGTGAACTTTGAGCCGCGCGATTGACGGCGTGTCTCGCGGCCACATAGCCCCAGGTGAATGACGGCCCGATGCTGCAACCTGCGCCGGGATACGTTCGACCCATCACAGCGGCGGTCGTGGTTCCGGTCGCGTAGAGGCCGTCCATGACCGAGCCGTCCTCACGCCGGACGCGCGCGTGTACATCCGTCACCACGCCTCCAAAGGTGCCCACATCGCCGGGGACGATCGGCACTGCGTAGTACGGTGCTTCGTCGACCGGCCCCAATGCCGCCGAAGGCGAATGGGTGTGATCTCCGAGGAAGCGATCGTACTCCCGCTCGCCGCGCTGGAAATCCGGATCTTTGCCCTTGCGCGCGAACGTATTGAAACGCTCCGTGGTGGCCTTCAACTTGACCGGATCGATCCCGCAGGCACGGGCCAGCGCCTCGATGGTATCTCCTTGTCGTAGATAGCTTTGATCGAACCAGTCCTGCGGCTTCGTTGTTCCCGGCATGGTGTTCGCGAGCATGTATTTGCGCAGGTACTGGCTGTCGACGATCATCCAGCTCGGAATCGCCTGAACCACTTTCTCGCGCTCGAGCATGAGCCGGCAGAATTCCATGTAGGAGCCTCCTTCGTTCATGTAGCGCACGCCGGACTGATCGACCAGGAACGCATGCGGTTTCGCGAGCTGCATCTGCACCCCCGATGGTTCCTCGATATGGGGCGGGATCGTCATCTGGTTGCCGACCATTTCTCCCATCTGTGCCATCGCGGCGCCAATGCGCATGAGCTCACGGTGCATGTCGCCCGTATCGCCCGGCGCGGCGTGTGTCCAGGTGGTTTGCGTTTTGGGGATGTAGCGGTCGCGCATGGCCTGATTGTGGGCAAACCCTCCGGCGTTGAGCAGCACGCCGATACGCGCGCCGATGCGCCATTCCCGGCCTCCCTGCGTCGTGACGACGCCCGCGATGCGATCATCCTGCAAGATCAGCTCTTTTACGGCGGCGCCCGTACGCAGCTCGATGCCGGCCCTCAGCGCCGCCTGCAGCATCCGGCCCTGGAGTGCTCTGCCGGCCGTGGCAAGATCCTGACCGGCGATCTTGGCGATCGCACCGCGTAAGGCGGTCTTGAGCATCAGATATTTGGAGCGCCAGGATACCTTGTACAAAGGTAGCTGCATCAAGTCGTCCAGCGGGCCGGAGAAGGGGAATTTGCTGGGGCGCAGCTTCTTGCTCCACTCACCGAGCTGATTCACGTCGAACAGCTCGGCCACGACGGTGCGGCCGGGGACCGAGCTGCCCGCCTTCTCGTCGTAGTAGTCGGGATAATATTTGACGCGCTGCAGTCTGATCCCCTGATTGACGAGAAAGTCGATCATCTGCGGCGCAGCGCGCAGATAGGCGAGTCTGCGCTCGCGAGTGGCCCCTGCATCCTCGGCATGATCGCCGACCACGGCATCAAGATAGCTGGCGGCCTTATCAAAGCTGTCTTCGATACCGGCCGCGGCCATGAACCGGTTATTGGGAATCCACATCACCCCTCCCGCCTTGGCGGTCGAACCCCCGATGTACTCGGTTTTCTCGACAATCAACACACTCTTGCCCGCGTCGCGCATGACCAAGCCCGCGCACATCGAGCCACCGCCGCTCCCTACCACCACGAAGTCATAAGTCTCATCCATTGCGGGCACGGCAGCTCCTTGTTCGCTGATCATTTCTATCAGGTGATAATATTGACGCGAGTCATTAGCCGATAGTATCGTACTCTTCGGCCCGTATTTTGGTACGCACGACCTCTGCCGGCAACGGGCGGCCGATAAGAGCCATATGGCAGTCGCCGGATTCTTGGGCCTCATCTTCCCGAGGCGATTGGCCGAGACTTCTTCTCTTTCTGATCTTTATCACGGGGTGGTGCGCATATGGGTTCGTTATCGGGCAAGGTCGCGGTGGTCACGGGCGCGAGTCGAGGCATCGGCAAGGGGATCGCCCTGGTGCTCGCAGGTGAAGGCGCGACGGTCTATGTGACCGGGCGCACGATCCAGGCGGGGACGTATCCTCTTCCCGGCACTATCGGGGAGACGGCACTCGAGGTGGAGCGCCGCGGCGGCAAGGGCATCCCAGTCCAGGTCGACCACGCCAAAGATGAGCAGGTCGCGGCCCTTTTCGAGCAGGTTCAAAGGGAACAGGGCAGGCTCGACATTCTGGTAAACAATGCCATTGCGATCCCTGCGGAGCTCACGCAACCGGGGGCGTTCTGGGAGAAGCCGATCTCCAACTGGGAGATGATCGATGTCGGCCTGCGCTCGAATTACGTGGCCGCCTGGCACGCGGCTCGAATCATGGTTCCGCAAAAGTCCGGCCTGATCGTCGCCCTCTCCGGTTACGTCGGTGTGACGTACACGTTCAACGTCATTTTCGGGACGTGCAAGTCGGCCACCGATCGCATGGCGCGTGACATGGCGATCGAGCTCAAGCCTCACAACGTCGCCTCTTTATCTCTGTGGCAGGGGTTCACACGCACCGAGCGAACTGAGCAAAACTTGAAGACGGTGCCGGGAATGGGCGCGCAGCTCAACAGCGCCGCCGGCACCTCCGTCGAATTTCCCGGGCGCGTCATTGCGGCGCTGGCCGGCGATCCGAAGGTCATGAGTCGATCCGGCGGCACTTTCATAAACGCCGAGCTCGCGCAGGAATACGGCATCACCGACATCGACGGGCGGGTGATCCAGTCGCTGCGCAAGGAGCGCGGTGCGCCGATCTGGAGTCCCGTGTAGCGCCCCCGATTTACTGAAGGCCGAGATCGAGGATGGGACCGTCGTATCCGCTGCAGACAACGTGGGTCGCCCGGGCCACGCGCGATCGCTCGACCCCGGCGAGATAGCCATCGATGAGCCGGTGATAGTTGCTGATCATGCCTTCCACCTGACCGGACAGGCGCATGTGCTCGAATCCTTCGGCATGCAATCCGCGCTGCTGGCGCGGCAAATTGAAATAATCTTGCCGCGGGATCTCCGGAAAGCGCTGATCATCGTGCGCCATGGGAACTGGTGCAACCGGCCGATCGCGCGACTCGTCCTCCGGATACAAGGCGAGCGACCAGATTTCGAACAGGCAGCTCTCGGCTGTGAGCGGCCGAACGCGATAGGAAGACATCGCGCTGTACATCGGCAGCAGAAAGTAGTGCGGAAACATGAACTCGACGCCGTGAAACGCCTCGGTTTCCGCCACCTGATTGAGGTCGAACATCGGGATGCCGCGTGCTCTGCCCTGCGAGGTTATCTCCTGCCTCAGGCGCCTATCGAATGCCTGCAGGGCTTCCGCCGCACTCTCGGGCAGGTCCATGCTTTGCAGGCTCTCGGCAATGGCCATCTCACGGGCATCGATCATTCCCGCCATGCCTTCGCGAAGCGATGCGATCAATCTCACGAGAAGCTCCACGCTCTCTTTGCCCGATAGCACTCTCGCCCCGGCTGTGCGAGCCGCATCGCCCGCATACCGATCCGCACCCGGCATGATCAGCGCCTGTAATTGCGGGTGCGTGCGCATCACGTGATAGCCCTCCATGAAGGCTTCCATAGCGAGCTTCCAGTTCACCGGCAACACCGCCGAGTGCCACCATTCGACCTTCAGCTTATCTACGTGGCGCGAGTCGAGCCGCCGGGTGACCGGGCCGAGGGACTCGACCAGCGGCGCGGCCCGATCGTCGAAATTGATGAACGCGCAGCCGCCCCAGAGCTCCACGCGGCACGGGGCCAAGGCGAGCTGCGATGGCTCGAGAATCTTGTTGCTGAAGAGCTGCCGCCCGAAGACGAAGGTGTTCTTGCCCTCCATGTCGTAGCGCCAGCCATGAAACGGGCAGACGAACCCTTGGTGCCTGCAGTTGCCGTGGCCCTGCGCGAGCTCGACGCCGCGGTGGCGGCAGGCATTGTGAAACGCCTTTACGCCCGTCTTAGCCCGTACGACGATGACCGACTTGTCGAGGAGCCGATACTCAATCCAGTCCCCGATCTGCGGAATCTCCTCGAGCCGGCAGGCCATCTGCCACACCCGCGGCCAGAGCCGCTCACGCTCGAGCTCAAAGAAACGCTGATCGTAATAGCGCCGCGCGGGAATCAGCTCCGGGTCCCGAACCGCGAAGGGCACATCGCGCAGATCCGCCTCCTCGCCGTGTATCTCGGTGCTCATGACGGTTGCAGCACGGGGGATCGATTGCAGACCACGGTGATGAGCGTGACGCCACGCTCCATATCGCAGAACTCTTCCAAGTCCCGTTCCACGTCGCCGAGCTCGGAGTGCCGCGACGAGCGAATCGCGTCATCGACACTCCCGTACCAGCACTCGCTGATCGCATCGAAAGGAAAATGAGGAAGCGGCCGGTGGAGCGGGGTATTGTGGGTGTAGCGGGTTATCGAGCCAAGTTTGTCGATCGTATCCCGCGCCACACGCGCATGCTCACCGCTCAAGCGCTCCGTGAAGGCCACGCGAGGTACGTCCGGCAATCGGGCGAGGAACCGAAAAACGGCCGCCTCGCCGAGGAATCCATCGCGCACCGGCTTTTCGGTGCAGTGAAAGCTGCACTCCGGCGTCAGTCGCTCGAATACCCGCAATTCGTCCTGTTGGATTCGCGCGCGTTCCTTGGTCGTGAACCCGCCTCCTTGCAATAGCTCGAGGTTATCGCTGCAAGCGACCGCGACGCCATCGTGCGCCAGCGACATTCCGGGCAGATCGACGCAAGCACCGTCGAGCGCCGGGTTGTCGATCCGATTGCAATACCGGCTGTACTTCACGCCGGCGCGAAGCCGCGGGAACGTCCCGACGAAGGTCGCGTGCGAGCGCCAAGTCTCGGGCCAATCCTCACGGCTGACATTAGGATTGCGTCGCTCCAGATAGATCAATTTGTACAACGTGCACCCCCAAATATCATGTTATTCCCTGCTAATTTCCCCAGCAAGTTGGCGCGGCGTCCGGCGGCGAACTCCGCCATCCTAACCCGCCGGAGCCGCCGATGTGACGATTCGCGGGGCGGCTTCTCTTATAAATTATCAGGTGATAAAATCGTTGGATGGACGCGTCGCGGGGTGTCGCAACGCTTAATGCTAAATTCGGACAATTGGCGCATGATGCATGCGCTGTCGGGGATGGATCGAGGCCACTCCGGCCAAAGGGACCGCGGTATGACCGGCGCGAAGAAATCTTTGGAAGAGCGGCTGCAGCAGCTGGAAGACCGGCTCGCGATCTATCAGCTCGTCTGCGGCTATGGGTATGCGGTAGACGGGTGCAACGGCGAGGCCGTCGGCTCTTTTTACTCCGCGGACGGCAGCTATTCGGTGGGCGACGTGGGCGCGTTCAAGGGCCGCGAGCAGATCGCGGGGATCACAGTCAATCCCCGGCACCGTGCTTTGGTCGCCAAGGGATGCGCTCATGTTTCCACGCTGCCATATGTCGTCATCGATGGCGACCGGGCGACTGCCACGTGCCACACTCTCCTGATCAAAAAGGTCGATGACGGCTTCCGTGTGGAGCGCCTCAGCGCTTCGAGACTCGAGCTGTCGCGCAAGCCCGATGGAGCCTGGCAGATCGAGCTTCGGCAGAACCACATGCTCGATGGCGATGCGGCCGGCCCCGCGCTGCTGGCTCGCTTGCAGGAACTGCCGACCGCCATCTAGAGAGATCGCTCGTGGACTTGGGATAAGGCTGAGATGGGGAAGACACCGACGGACCGGCGATCAGGGTCGACGAAGGGGGAGCGGACTCGAGAGAAGATACTCCGCGCTGCCGAGGACACCTTCGCCAAGCTGGGCTATGAGCGGACGACGTTGCGTGAGGTGGCGCGAGAAGCCGGCATCCTGCAGCCCGGCATCTATAACTACTTCAAGACCAAAAGGCATCTATATAAGGTCGTTCTCAATCGGATGCTTCATCCCCTGCTGGATCACCTCGAGGAGGTGAACAAGCTTCCGGCGAATGACCGCTACCGGTCGGCGACCAGGTTCTTCGATCTGCTCATCGAAAATCGCAATATCTCGAGCCTGCTCATGCGCGCATTTCTCTCGACGAACAAGACTGAGCGGGACCTTGCCGTTCATTGGATGGAGCAGGTGATGGCGAACAGCCCGCACCGCAGGATGCCCTCCAAACAGACGCGTAAGCCCGCTGAGGTGTTGAAGGACATGGCGATACTCAATGCGTGGCTGGGTTATTTCTGGACGGCACCCGTCGTCGAAAAGCTGGCAAAAAAACGTATCGCGGCGCCGGATTTGCTCGGTTTGCAGAAGGAGCTGCTTCTGGACATGATGAGGCGGCTCTAACGCCGCCCGCTCGTACCGGGACTTCTGCCAAAGTCGCGCGCCGTCGCGCTACACGATCTCGCCGATATCTGTCCCGACGGCGTAATTGCCGCCCGCCGCCGCCCTATGTATCAAGCGTCCGGCGATGGGAGCCGTGACCTCTTGTGCGGCCTTGCCCGTCTCGAGTACATAGATCGGATCACCCTTGCTCACCCGAGCGCCGTCGGCGGCCAGCCACTCGACAAGCACGCCCTCCGTCATTGCCATTTCCAGCCGCGGTATCGTCAACGAGGTCGCCATCGGATCGTTCTAGCCGTTCCGAAAGGCGATCACATCGCGCGCACGGGCGGCTATCGAGCTCGCGTTCGGAATTTGATTCGTCTCGATCTCACGGGAATAGGCAATCGGGGCGTAATCTGCCCCGAGTCTCGCCACGGGTGCCTTGAGGACCGAAAACAGCTCCTCGGTGATGGTGCTCGCGATCTCGGCACCGAAGCCGCAGAACTCCACGGCGGCGTGAACGATGAGCGCGCGGCGGGTTTTCTTCACGGAGTCGAGCACCCGCGGGTAATCGAGCGGAAGCAGGGTGCGCAGATCGATCACCTCGGCGGAGATGCCCTCCTTTTGCAACTGTCCGGCCGCTGCCAGGCATTCGGGCATCTGCCAGCCGTAGGAGATCAGGCTGATGTCGGCACCTTCGCGGCGCATCTTCGCCACGCCCAGCGGCACGCGGTAGTCCCCGGTCGGGACCTCGTCGCGAGCCGAGAACAACAGCTTGATGGACTCGAGTTGAATGCAGGGGTCTTCATCGAAGATGCAACTCAGCAGCAATCCCTTGGCATCGAAGGCCGTGCTCGGGTAGACGACTTTGAGCCCCGGAGTATGCAGCAACCAGGCCTCGAGTGACTGCGAGTGCTGCGCACCGAACCCGCCGATGCCGCCACCGACCATCATCCGGATGGTCAACGGCACGTGGGTTTTTCCGCCGGACATGTAGCGTTGTTTGGCCGCGTGGTTGTAGATTTGATCGATGCAGACACCGGCGAAATCGTTGAACATGATTTCGGCCACGGGGCGCATGCCCACGAGAGAGGCGCCGATTGCGGCTCCGACGATGGCCTGCTCCGCGATCGGCGTGGGTCGAACCCGCGCGCCGTACTTCGTCTGTAGACCGGCCGAGGTCTTGAAAACGCCCCCCGGCGGATCCCCGATGTCCTCGCCCAACAAAAATACGGTCTTGTCCAGCGCTAGCGCGAGATCCTGCGCTTCGCGGACCGCTTCGGTCATGACGATCACCCTCGCGGCACCGGTGGGCACGCTCTCGGCCTCGCGCCGGGGATAGCTTCCTCGCCGCGGCGGCACGCTAGAGTCCGCGTACACATCGATCAAAGTCTCGGAACGCGGCGTGACCTTTGAGGCCAGCGCTCTGGTGATGGCCTGCTCGACTTCGGCGGCGGCGGCGGCCTCGACCTCGTCCAATTGCGCCGCCGAGAACTCGCCGCAATCGAGGAGCAGGGCGCGGGTGCGCGTGACCGGCCACGCTGCCTTGGCGGCTCTCAATTCCTCGGGGGACATCTCGTGGTTGTCCCCGACACCCGCATGCGGACCGAGCCGATAGGTGACCGCCTCGACGAACACCGGACCCTGGCCGCGACGAACCTCCTCGGTGACCGTCTTCATTCCCTGATAGAAAGCGGGCAAGTCGTATGAGTCGAGACGCACACCCTTGAACCCGTAGCCCTGCGCCCGGGATGCGAAGTCCTTGCTGGCGGTGTATGCCGCGATCGGCGTGTGCTCGCCGATCTGGTTGTTCTGGCAGAGGAAGATCACGGGCAATTTCCATACCCCGGCGAGGTTCATCGCCTCATGGATCGCACCGATGCTGGTCGCGCCATCGCCGAAGTTCACGACCGTGACGCGGTCTTCACCCCGAAACTGAGCGGCGAGAGCGAGGCCGTTGGCAATCGGCGCTCCGGCCCCGACGATGGCCGTCGTCAGCATGGAACCCGACGAGGGATCGGAGATATGCGGCGAACCTCCTTTTCCCTTGTTGACGCCGTCGATCGAGCCCAACGCCTCGGCAAACAAACCCTCGAGCGGCACCCCCTTCGCTACCTGATCGTGAATGCCACGATAGGTGGTGACCATGTAGTCGCGCGTGGTGATGAGCTGCGAGAGCGTCGCGGCGATGGACTCTTGTCCCGTCATCGGCCAATAGGTAAACCTGAACTTGCCTCCGGAAAGTCCAGCCTGAATCGCCTTGTCGACGGCATGGATCCGCGCCAGCTGCCGATAGATTTCCAGCAAGACGTGAGGTTCCAGGCCTCGCGTGGTGGGGGAGTCATTCATGAGTGGCCATCAGTAGTGTCCGGACGTTGAGCCGCACAAGCGGCATAACTTACTGAAAATGATGATATAAATCATGTTTTTTTCTGGTCTCGATTTCAACTCAAAAAGCGCGATCTGTGCGCCTGCGAAGTCATTTTTCGTGGGACGCGCTCATGCACGCAGGCAAGTTGATTTTCGCCCAGTTGACCGAGTACTTGCCGCTGACAACGTTTCGTCGGTGTGTCGCCCGCTATGGTGGCGAGCACAAGATCAAACGCTTCACGTGTCTCGAGCAGTTTCTGTGTCTGGCGTTTGCGCAGCTGACCTATCGGGAAAGTCTTCGCGATATCGAAGCGTGCCTGCGTGCGCATCGCGAGAAGCTGTATCACATGGGGATTCGCAGCCGGGTCTCGCGCAGCACTTTGGCGGATGCGAACGAGGTTCGGGATTGGCGTATCTACGCGGACATTGCCCAACGCTTGATCGGCATGGCTCGCAAGCTCTACGTCGACGATTCCTTTGGCGTGGATCTGAAGGAAACGGTCTACGCGCTCGACACCACGACGATCGACTTGTGCCTGTCCGTCTTTCCGTGGGCGCCGTTTCGCAGTGCGAAAGCCGCGGTCAAGCTGCACACGCTGCTCGATCTGCGCGGCAATATCCCGGTTTTTATTCATATCAGCGACGGCAAAATGCACGAGGTCAACATCCTCGATCAACTCGAGCCGGAGCCTGGGGCTTTCTACATCGTGGATCGCGGCTTCTTGGATTTCGAGCGGCTGTTTCGCTTTCACGAAGCGGGCAGCTTCTTGTCACGCGCGGCAAGGCGAATCTGAAAGCGCAGCGTCGCTACTCCCATCCGGTGGATCGCGCTACCGGATTGATCTGCGATCAGACGATCGTGCTCACGGGATTTTACTCGCACAAAGGCTTCCAGACGCCGCTGCGGCGCATTCGACTCAAAGATCCGAAGACTGGGAAGCGGCTGATCTTCTTGACCAACAACTTCGCGCTGCCCGCTTTGACGATCACCGATCTGTATCGATGCCGCTGGCAGGTGGAGCTGTTTTTCAAATGGATCAAGCAGCATCTTCGTATCAAACAGTTTTATGGCACTTCAGAGAACGCGGTGAAGACACAGATCTGGATCGCCGTGTCGGTGTACGTATTGGTGGCCATCGTGAAAAAGCGCTTGAACATCTCGGCGAGCCTCTACGAAATGCTACAGATCTTGAGCCTGACCATGTTTGAGAAAACCTCGCTAAACACACTGCTTGCGACTGTCGGTGCTGCAAAATGACGACGATTTCTCCAACCAGCTGAATTTATTCAATTAACGTCCAGACAGCACTGAGTGGCCATCATTACTGATCAGGCGCTTTCTTCCGCTCCGTTCACGACGGATTGGGAAGTCGCTTTCGGATTTTCCGAGGCAGGGGACGAGGATAGGGCGCGCGTGGTTTGCAGGACCATCGCTCCGACTTCCGCATAGTGTTCCGGTCTCAGGCGCCGCTGCGGTGCGCACAGCACCACGGCTCCGATCGGTCGGCCGCCCACGTCGAAGACAGGCGCGGCGATACTCGTCGAGCCGCCCGCCCTGTCATCGTCGCTGACGGCGTATCCCTGGCGCCGAGTGACCTCGAAGCTTTGCTCGAGCGCGGCATCGGGAAGGCTCCCCAGGACCTTCAATTGCTCTTCGCGCGGAAGGTAGGGCAAGACGGCACGGCCCGAGGCCGTATCGCCCGCGGAGATTACGATGCCCTCGTAAGGGACCATGCGCAGCGGCTGTCTGCTCTCGATCACTTCGATGAGCACGAATCCGCCGATATCGGGCACGGCCAAGCAAACGGTCTCGCCGGTTGCATCGCGCAGCGCCTCGAGCGCCGGCCGCGCGCGCTGACGCAGTCCATTGCTCTGATTCGCGAAATACGCGACCAAATTGATGTGTCCGGTCAATTGCCAGCGCGTCGGCTCGCCGGCCGAGGCATAAACCCAGCCGGCTTCCACCAAGGTGATGATTCCGCGCTGCACGGTGCTTTTGTCCGTATCGAGCAGACGCGAGAGCCGACTCACACCGATGGGTTGATGTCGCGCGATGAATTCGAGGATGGCGAGCAGCCGCGATCCACTTTTATTCCCTTTGACCGGCATTGACGTCCCTCATGCTTCCATATGCGTTATCAGACCACGACACATCATAACATCCGACGGAAAGCCGCAGCCCGGTCGGCTTGGGCGGCCCGTCGCGCGCTCGGGCCTTGTCGAGAAGTCTCCCTATTTGATCTCGACGGGCGCGCCCGTGCCCATGAACTCGGCGAGCGAGCGGTGGAAATTGGTCACTGCCTTCTCCTGCACGGGACTCGGACGTGCGCCCATGAAGCCGCGGGACTTCATGCCGCGCTGGACCTCGGGCATGTTTTGGAAATCCTGGCTCAGAATTTTGAGCCAGTTCTCCTCGCTGGGCTCCGGCTGAAAGACCCATTGCGTCTTGGGCTCTTCACCTTCCGGGAAGCGCTCGAGGACATAAACTTCGAAGATGCAGCTGTCCGGGTTATATCCATTCGGACGCGCCCGATAACAGAGCGCGCTGGTGGGCTGCTGTATGATCACGGTATTCGGGAACACGTGCCAATCGAAGCCGGCCGCGGTCATCTGCGCAGGGTCGATCTCCGGCCAGACGACGCCGCGCGCCGCATCGTCGCGCTTCGCCGAGGCTATAAGATGAGCGCCGACTTGTTCGGGCGGCGTGCCCGGCGGCAGCTCGTGCACGAGTCGTTTCGCCGCGTTGACGAGTGTCTCGGTGGTCGTGGCGTTCACACTCTCCATGAGATAGATGAGGGCCTCTGCCGTCGCCGTGCGCGGATCGACGCCGCCCGATCCGCCGCGAACCGAAGGCATGCCGACGGAAGGCTTGCTCGGCCTGCCGCGCTGACCGGCAGAGCCATGCCATCCGTGTCGGCCCTGCGCGCGACTCCAGAAGATCGTGTCACCGCCCCACCGCATGAGCTCAGGATGAGATGCACTCGTGTGATAGCTTTCATTGAAGGCCTCGAGCGATGTTTTCCAATTGCAGGGAAAGTAGAGCCACTGACGCCAGCGATAGCGCATCTTGTCGAGCTGGTACGGATCCAACAGAGTCGCCGCGGGCTCGAGATATTGCCGCAACGGCTCGCAATTGGGGTCCATGTTGATCCACACCCAGCCGCCCCAGCAGTCGACCTTGACTTGCTTGAGGCGCAAATTATCGGCGTTGAGTGCATTGCCCCAGTCTTCCGGATCGAGCACGAACGTGTTCTCGCCGTCGATGTTCCAGCGCCAGCCGTGAAAGCGGCAAAAGAATCGCTTGGCGTTTCCGCATCCCGAGGTCAGGCGCCGGCCCCGGTGCTGACAGACGTTATAGAATCCTTTGATGGTGTCGGCCGCCGTCCGCACCACGATGATCGACTCATCAAGGATGTCATAGGTGACGTAGTCCCCAACCGCGGGGATCTCCTCGACCCGACATGCGACCTGCCAAATCTTGGGCCAGAGCTTTTCCCCCTCCGCCCTGGCATATGCTGCGGAGGTGTAAGCCTCCACTGGGATTATGCAGGGTCGATCCTGCGTTCCGACGGTGTCGTCCATAGCATTCCCCCCAACCGGTTCAGTATTGGAATATCACCTAAGGGTTCGCGACCAAGTCGGTAAAATCGTGCACGGCGAAGTCGGTGAAATGCTCTCGCATCTCCTTGACGAATGCGGCGTGGACCGGATGCGGCAGATAGGCGGCAAGCGATTCGGCATTCGCGAATCGCATCAACAGGCAATAGGACACTCGCGATGCGTCGGTCTCCGGGCTCGCCACCGCCACCCGCACATCCAACACGCCCGGCAGTGCGGGGAACTCGCGCTTCGCAGCATGGAGGATTTGCTCGACACGTTCGATCGTGCATTCCGGCTTGCGCTTCAGGAACACCAGATGCTCGATGGCCACAAGCAACTCCGTGGGTTTGATCGATACCGTTCTTGAGCTAAACCGCCATCTCGAGTGCGGCATGCCGCACCGTGCTGCCGTTCTCGAAGTAGCCAAGGCCGTAGTCGCCCTTGATGGTCGTGCGATGCATGATGCGAAGATGCTTCGGATCATTCCCGTCGACTGCATGCATCATTCGCCAATTATCCCAAACGAGCATGTCGGTCGGCGACCACCGGTGGAAGTAGGGCCGCATTTGGGCGAGCAGCTCCTCGCAGACGGCCGCGTAGAGGGCATCGCCCTCGGCGTCCTCGCGACCCTCGATGCCGACGGCTCCCCAAGGTGAAATATGCAACACCTTCTCGCCTGATGCACGAGTCCATACCGCGGGATGAATCGCTCGCGGGAGTGTCTTGGCGATTGCGACCGTCGCTTCGAGGCCCGGCGGGGTGCGGATTTCGCGAAAGTCTTTCGGCATGCCGAAACGAGCGCGCGCATACGCCAAATCCAGCGTGTGAACGATATTGAGACCTTCGATCTTTTCCAGAAGCGCCGGCAACATTGCGTCGTACGCCTGAATGCCGTCGACGAAGCCGGTCAGCCCGCCTTCGGGAGCGATATGCAGCGCGCGGAGCACGCCGGCACGATTGAGCTCATTGTTGTAGCAATGATCGAAATGCCAGGGTAGCCAGTTGGAAAGCGTTCTGCCGTCAACTTCGACAATGCCGGCTTCGTCCACGCTCGTGCCGATTTGGATGACACCGGGCATTGCCTCGTTGTCGACCCGACGGACGCTCTTCACGGGATGATCCTTGAGAGGTCCAAAGATCGAACTGATTGCGAGCTGCATCTTGTCGGTCGGCTCGAGCGCTTCGAAGACGATTACGCCGCGGCTCTCGAAGACCTCGCGGATCCGCGTGCGCACCTCGGCGTCGTCGACGTTGTCCCACGTGACGCCCGAAATTCGCGAGCCGAATGGGAGGTCGCTATTTAGAGCTTCGATGTGGATGGGTGACATAGAGATCGCTCCGTCTGACGCGCCACTCGCCATTCGTACGTATCGCAATATGATACATCACATCTCACTATAACATGGTGCGCCCGAGTGCGTCTCGGTCAAGGCTCGAAATGGCGGGGTCGCTACCTATGTTCAGACATAAACCGGAGCGCCCAGGGTAGAGCGCCACAACTCGGCCTCGTCCAATACCATCGAGCCATCCGCAGAGGTGTAAGTGGGCGATGATCCGCGAAAATTAATGAATTGCAGGCCATCCGATCCGCTATGGAAACCATATTTCACGTTGGCGCCGATCGCCAGCGCCGTGCCGGGGCCATAGGTGCGATTGCCGAGGCGTAACCCGCCGCTCGTGACGAAAATGATCTCGTCCTCAGAATGCGAGTGCGTGGCGGTCTCCTTGTCGGCGGCGTCATAGACTTGTTCGTGCAGCCAAACTTTGCAGGTCGGGCAGCAAGCATCGGCGTGCAAACCTCCGCCGATGCCGCGGTTGCCGCGAAAGGATAGGGTGCGCGAGACCTTTTCACTCGGAAGCAAATGCACGTGTCCGCCCGTGCGGTCACCGGGTCGGCGCTGACTTACGTTGAAGATCAGCAGGGTGGCGCTGTGCACGCTCGCGCTGAGCCTCAGCCTCGCGCCAAATTCAACGATGGCGCTGCTCCCGGCAATGAGGGTCCTGTCACCCGCCTTGACGGAGCCTTTCCACACATAGATCAATCGATCGTTCGGCTGTCCAGGCACCTCGAACGTCGAGCGCGGGTTCATCTGATGGCATTGCAGCTGAATGGGATCGCTCGGCTTGGAAAAAAAATCACGGGAATCGACGCTTCCCTGAGTTCCTGCGGGCGGCTCGATTGTCTGTGCGCGTTCGAGTGTGGTGATCGAAACCCTCGACATGGGAACCTCCGTCTACCACGAACTTGCACGCGCGTGCTGATCGGATTCCAGCGCCGGCGTCGCGGTCTGTACATGTGTCGCAGTATGATATAGCGTATCTTAAGACGATGACACCACGGCCGATATGGCCGCAGCGCGTCTTGACTCGGGGTCGTTCGAATCGCGCTGCGGCGGGCGCGGCGTGCACCACAAGGGGTCCTATGAGCGACATCGGATTCTTCGAAACCTACGGTCCGTGGGCAATCATTGCGGGAGGCTCGGAAGGGGTTGGCTCTGCGTTCGCCGATCGCCTGGCGAAGCAGGGGTTCAAGCTCCTGCTCATCGCGCGCAAGCCGGACCCGCTGGAGGCGACGGCGAGGGATATTCGCAGCAAATATGCGACCGAGGTACGCACGATCTCCCTGGACCTCACCGCATCCGATGCCGCCGCGAGGATCCTGACCGCCGCCGACGGCTGCGAAACCGGCCTGCTCATCTACAACGCGGGAGCCGACAGCAACTTCCGGTACTTTCTCGAGCGTCCGCTCGATGAATCGGAGCGTATGGTCATGCTGAACGTGATTACGCCGATGAGACTCGTGCGTCACCTGGCGGTCGCAATGGGGGAGCGACGGCGAGGCGGATTCATACTCTGCAGCTCACTCGCGGGGCTCGCGGGTACACCCGGGAATGGAATCTATTCCGCCGCCAAAGCATTTCTCGATACGTTCGCGGAGATGGCTTGGTTCGAGTTTGGCCAGCAAGGCATCGATGTCCTCTGCGCGCTGTTTCCCCTGGTGCGCACTCCGGCGATGGAGCGCTTGGGGCTTAAGTTCGACGGTGAAATCAAGGGAGCCGACCCCGCGGACATCGCGGATGAGGTGTTGGCGAACATGAAGAACGGGCCGGCCCTGCACGCAGGTGGCACCACCGAACGCGGTATGCGTCTCCGCTGCATGCCCCGGGACAAGGCTGTCCGCACCATGGTTGGCATCACGGACTCGGTGCAGGAGTGACGCGCGGTATGCGAAGTCTGGTGATTGGCGCCACCGGCCATGCGGGATTCGCGGTGGCGAAACGCTTGCTCACGGCAGGCGGTGAAGTCACCGGTCTCGTGCGCGGCGAGACGGGAGAGAAGAAGCTTGCCCAGGCGGGAATTCGAGTCGTCTGGGGTGATGCGCTCGATCCTGAGACGATCGTCCCGCTGCTTCCGCGATTCGATTCCGTTGTGTTTCTGCCGCGCATCGATCTGCACATCGAGTTGAACGTGGTCAGAGCGTTTCTCGAGGCCATGGAGGGAACGGGCAAGCGCTTCGTTTTCACCAGCGGCACAGGCGTGCTTGCCGTCAGAACCGATGGGGACTGGGACGAGACGAGCTATGCCGAGGACGATCCGTTCACGCGTACTGCCCATGCCGGCATCCGAGTGGACACGGAAGACCTGGTGCGAGCCGCGGCCAAGCGTGGCGTTCACACGATGATAATCCGGCCGCCGCTGATATGGGGCCCCGGTGGTATCGCCAGATCGCTGATGAGCCTGCATGCTTCGGCCCGCTCCGGCGCGATCGGCTACCTGGGCCGCGGCCTGAATATGACCAGCAACATCCATGTGGATGACCTGGCCGAGATTTTTGCCTTGGCGCTGGAGAGAGGCACGGCGGGGGCGCTCTATCATGCGGTCTCGGGGGAGCAGAGTTGGCGTGCTCTGGCTGCTGAAATCGCCAGGTTGAGGGGTCTCCCCACGCGTTCCGTCGGCATGGCCGAGGCGGAGGAGCTCTTTGGTCAGACCTACGCTCGTGTCGTGTTCACCAGCTGTAACCGCACGCGGTGCCCGCGGACTCGGGATGAGCTTGGCTGGCGTCCGCATCCCGACCGCTTGGACATCTTTGCCGAGTGCGCGCGATCGGAATACATGAGCAATGCCGGCGAGCCGAACCGGGATTTTGAGGGGTACTTCGTTCGCGCCAGCTGAATCCGTCGCATCGCTATGCAGCTGATCCATAGGGCGCTCTGCCTCGCCGTTTGAGCTTGACCACGCCCTGCGTGCCAGGTAGTGTCTCTCAGGGCAATATGGGGGATCGTGATGCGATACGCGTCACAGTCGAGGCTGGCGGACAGACAGGCATGCCGAGTCGTTCGACGTGGCCGCCGCTCGCCGGCAGCGGCCGCGTTTCCCAGAGGTCGAAGCCGACAAAGACCAGCTGGGGGATCATTGGAACGTGAAGCCAAAGTGTTCGAGTGCATGCCATGCCCCGCATAACGGTGCGAGGTATCGAGATCGAATATGACGTTCTCGGGAGCGCGGGCGATCCGGCCGTCGCGCTCACCGTAGGAGGCCGCTTCTCCAAGGATATCCCCGGGTCCCCCGAACTTGGCCGTTTGCTGGCCGACGGTGGCCGACGCGTCCTGCTGTGGGACAGGCCGAACTGCGGCGCCTCCGATGTATGTTTCGATGGGGAAAACGAATCGATCCTGGGCGCTGAAATTCTCAGTGCTCTCGTTCGCGAGCTCGACCTCGCGCCGATTGCCCTGGTCGGAGGATCCGCAGGCGCCCGGCTGTCAATGATCACCGCCTCCCGCCATCCGGAGCTTGTCTCTCATCTCGTGCTGCTTTGGATCAGCGGCGGTCCAATCGGCCTGCTCGCTCTGGCAGGCTACTACTGTGTGGGACAGGCGGTCGCCGCGAGCAAGGGAGGGATGGAAGCCGTAGCGGCGCTGTGGCAGCAGGAGATCGCGCGCAATCCGCGTAACCGCGAGATCCTGCTGCGTCAGAGCCCGAAGGCATTCATCGAGACCATGGGTCGATGGGCCGAGTTCTACGTCCCGCCCAAGGATTCACCGGTCCCGGGGATGTCGCCCGCGGACTTCGAGCGCCTGACGATGCCCACGTTGGTGTTCCGCAGTAGTGAGAACGATCTCGCGCACCCGCGGCGCACCAGCGAATGGTTGCACGCGCTGATCCGCGGCTCGCGGCTGGTTGAGCCGCCGTGGGGCGAGAATGAGTGGAACGAGCGATCGCAAGTCGGGGAATTCTGCCTCGGCTGGCCGAAGCTCGCGCCGCAGATCCTCGAATTTCTGGAGCATTAGAGCGCTGGGGACCGCATGGCACGCGACACGCCGATCGAGGTCGAGCCGAACGACACGAGAATCCGAATTCATCGAATGGGTCAATGACGTCATTGGGGGAGAAATGATCAAAATCAAAATGGTTCTACACGCCCGCTGGAAGGTCTGTGCGGCGAGCGCTGCATGGCTGGCTTTTGCGATTGGCGCGACTGCCCAGGTTGCGCTTGCGCAAACGACCGAGCCAAACGCGCAGAACGGCCAGCAAGCGCTTAACGAAATCATCGTTACGGCCCAGAAATTCAAGCAACCGATCCAGGATGTTCCGATCACAATAACGGCGGTTTCCGGATCGGATCTGGCCCGAGCCAATGTGACGACCATGTATGACCTGCCCACGCTGGTCTCGGGTCTCGTCTGGGCGAATGAAGGTGCTTGGGTGACGCCCAGCATACGAGGAATATCCACCACGGATACCTCCGACGGCGCGCCATCTCCGGTCGCCATCTACGTGGACGGGGTGTACCAGCCGAATTCGAGCGGTACTCTGATGGAGCTGCCGGATATCGCCAGCATCCAGGTGCTCAAAGGGCCTCAGGGCACCCTGTACGGACAAAACGCAGTGGCGGGCGCGATTGTCGTCGAGACGCGGGGCCCCACCTTCACTCCCACGGGCAGCGTGAATGTGACCGGCGGCATGTTCGGCGGCGGTACAAGCAAAGATTCAGCACATTTCAGCACGTCCGAGTTCGTCGGCGGGCCTCTCATCGGCGATACGCTCGCCGGCAGCGTCTCGGCGTACTACAACTACATCGATGGTTACTTCATCAACGACGAGAACGGTCAGCGCGCCGGAAGGCTCGATGGCGAGAACGTACGCGGCAAACTGCTCTGGGTGCCGGCCGATGGCGTCAATATCCTCGCGACGGCCTATTACGTCCACCGCGACGACGGGATCTCGCAGACAAACAACGCCTATGGCGGCATATCCGCGGCGTCGTTCTACCCCGGCTCGATCATCTCCACGCAGCCGTGGCACACGGCCTATACGGATCTCGCGCCGAATATCGGGTCGAACAACCGGGGCGCCAGTTTGAAGGCGACATTTGAGCTGGATCCCGGCACCCTGACGAGCATCACGGGTTATGCGCTTGACAACGTCCTCGTTCAAGGCTCGACCGGTGGCGCCTATGCGCCAGGGTGCGTCGCGGTTTTCGCTTGCGTCACCTACCTGATCAACGAACCGGACGAGACCTGGACCCAGGAAATCGACTTTGCCTCGAAGCCCATCGGGCCTGTGAGGCTGTTGGGCGGTCTGTACTTCTACCACGACGACGCCATCGCCCACATCGGTTACAACGATGGCAGTTTCATCACGGACACCCGAATCAAGACAGAGTCCTTTGCCGCGTATGGTGAAGCCACCTACGACGTAACCCAGCAGCTCAGCTTCATCGTCGGAGCCCGGGTGACCCACGATTCGATCAAGGCCGTGGGCTACTTGGGCGCCGGCCCGGATCTGCCGTACGCCGACAAGGGCTGGACGAACGCAACCCCAAGAGTGTCACTGCTCTACAAGATCAATCCGATCGTCAACACCTATTTCACCTTTAACGAGGGCTTCAAGGGCGGCGTGGCCTCGGGCGAATACGCGACGACGCCACCTGCAAATCCGGAGAAGCTGTATGCATACGAGGTCGGCGTCAAGGCCACTACCTCGAAGTACATGCTCAACCTTTCGGCGTTCTACTACAATTATAAAGACCTGCAGGTCGAGACGGACATCGACCAGGGGGCGGTGACTCTGGAGCAGAATGCCGCCACCGCAAAGATCTATGGCCTCGATTTCGACGGCACGCTCAGGTGGACCCCAGAGTTCGAGACCCGGCTGAGCACGGAATATCTCACGCACGCCGAATACACCTCGTTCCCGACTGCCGTAGCCTTTGTGCCGCCGCTCGGACCGTACGGTCTTGCGACCAATTACGCCTATGACGCCTCGGGTACGCGCCTCTTGGACGCTCCGCTCTGGACGGGGACCGTCTCTGCGACCTACACCAAGGATTTCGCCCCGGGAACCCTCCAGGCGAATGGCTCCGTGTACTACGCCAGCGCCTATCGTTGGACCTATACGGGATCGGTCGTGACTGACGGATACACTTTGCTGAACGCCCAGCTCGCCTTCACACCCCGATCGAGTAATTTCAAGTACTCCTTGTACGGTAAGAATCTTGCCAACAAAGCGTACATCGATGGCGTCACTCCAATCGCGGTCTCGAGTCAGGCCTTCTACGCGCCGCCTCGGGAGGTTGGAGTAAAGCTCGATTACTCGTGGTGAGCGCGATGCGACCGAAAACTCCCGTCGCGGGCTTATCAGAGAGAGAACGGTGCCTTCGGTTGAAGTGACGCACTTAGACGGCCTGCCTTTCGGAGCACGGATCAAGGGCGTGGACCGAGCGGTCCTGAAGGACGAAGCGATCCGGCGGCAGATCGATGCGGTATTTCAGGACCGCGGCGTGATCGTCTTCGAGGAGATCGAGCCGTCGAGCGGGATGCAGGCCGAGGTGAGCAAGATATTCGGCCCGCTGAAAGATCATCCGATCAAGAACGTGAGCCGAGTCGATAATGACCGCCTCCCCGGCGTCATCGTGATAAAGCCGGATCCGGGAAGGACGCCGATCGTGGAGGTTGACGGACGATTGCGCGTGAACTGGCAGCCCTGGCATTTCGACCACTTCTACAATAATGAGCTCAATCGCGGCGGAGTACTGCGCTCCGTCGTTACCCCTCCCGAAGGCGGCCAGACCGCCTATGCCGACGGGATCCAGCTTTACGGCGCGCTCTCGGCGGAGCTGCGTTCCGCCATCGAAGACAAGAACATCATTTATGGCTACGCAATGCTGCTCTTTGCCCGTCAGCGCTTTGGACTGCCGAGGGATTTCCGGGAGGTAAGGCCGCCCGATGAGTCGAGCGCCAAGAATGTTCTAGACATCGCAAAGAGTCTTCCGCGGGCGGTACATCCGGCGGTGTGGACACGCAATTCCGGCGAGAAGGTGCTGCACGTCTCAGGCTATGGCGCCTGCGGCATTGAAGGGCACGAGGATCCGGAAGGGGATGCGCTGCTCGAGGCGGTTTGCCAGGAGATTCGTGCAAAGGCACTCGCCTATGTTCACGAATGGAAGCCTTCCGACATGGTGGTCTGGGACAATTGGCGGATGCTGCACGAGGGTCTGGGTGTCGATCCCAAGTATGATCGATGCGTGCACAGGACGACGATTCAGGGGGACTACGGCTTAGGTTATTGGGAGACCAAGGCAAGTCCTGCGAGCGCCGTGCCGGCCGAATACTAGCGGAGGGCTTATGGTGAAGCTGATATTCCTGTTCAGGCGCAAGTCCGGGACCACGTTCCAGCAGTTCCGCGAATATTATGAGCACAACCACGCTCCCCTCGCGGTCAGGCTCCTGCCTTACTTTAAAAGTTATAAGCGCAATTATATCCGCCACGATCAGGACTACCGGCCAAGCGGCACCGGCCGGAAAGTCGACTTCGATGTCGTCACCGAGCTTACCTTTGCCAGCGTCGGCGACTATGAGCGGATGCGGCAGGCGTTGAGCGATCCGGCGATCCTTGGACAGATCGTCCGGGACGAAGAGAACTTTATGGATCGAAGCGAGGGGGGCCGCATGATGTTTTTCGTTGACGAGGAAGAATCCGACGCAGAGACGCTGAAAGATCGGAGGATGCCCGTCAATGGCTAAGCTGAAAGGCAAGGTCGCTGTCGTGACGGGCGGTGCGTCGGGAATCGGATATGGCATTGTGAAGCGTTTCGTCGAAGAGGGAGCGCACGTTGCCATTTTTGACATCGCCGACGCGCAGCGCGCCGCGTCGGAACTTGGCGCCGCAACGTCATTCGAAATGGACGTAAGCGACGCCGACGCGTGGGAGAGGGGACTGCAGCAGGTCGTCGATCGATTCGGTAGTCTTCAAATACTGGTCAATAATGCTGCCATCCCGGGGCCGCTCGAGACGCCGGTCGCTGAATGTGCGCGCGATGACTTTGTCCGAGTTTTACAGGTCAATGTGGTGGGACCATTTCTCGGGCATCGGTTTGGCATCCCTCACATGCTTCGGTCCGGAGGCGGCGCGATCGTGAACATCTCGGCGGCTGCAGCGGCGAAAACTACTCTCGGGCTCGCCGCCTACAATGCCAGCAAGGCTGCTTTGGATTCCCTGACGCGTACCGCGGCATGCGAGTACGGGCCCAAGGGTATAAGAATCAACTCCATCCGGCCCGGCATGGTCGAGACGCCTCTATTTGCGCGCAGCCTCAAAGACAACCCGGAATTGAAGCAAAAGATATGGGATGCGAGTCCTCTAAGCCGGATGGGCACTCCGGCCGAACTGGCGGCTGCTGTCGTGTTTCTCGCGAGCGAGGAGGCGAGCTTCATCACGGGTGCACACCTGTCCGTGGACGGCGGCTATCTCGCTACCTGAATGCGGCGGCGATACAGGGTCTTACAGCATGAGCGGAGGGGAAATGTCGCAGTCGCAATTCAAGACACTCGAGAATCCCTTGTTGAAAAACGTCGGCCCGATTGCTGAGCGGCGCGCACAGGAGCCTCGTGGCGCTGGCGACTCGGCGGGGATCCAAGTGTTTTCCGCCGATGGGCATTGGGAAATCACCGAAGATATTTTCTACGAGGGTTTCCCGGCCGCACTCAAAGAAAAGGCACCGCGCGTGTGGTTCGATCGCTATTGGCATGTCGGTTTTCCAGGCGGGATCGAATCCGTGGGCGGCAAGGGCAATTTCGATCGCATCATGGAGCGCATATCGCCTCCATCCTGGGATGTCGACTATCGGCTCCGGTGCCTCCAGACCGAGGGCATTCAGAAGGAGATCGTCTTCCCCCAGTCGCTGCTCGCCCTGATCCGTTATCCGGACCTTGAAGTGCAGGAGTGGATGTATCGGATCTACAACGAATACATGGCTGCGACCTCCCGCTCCAACCACGGTGTCATCTACGGGGTGGGCGTGCTCAGCAATTGGTGGGATCCCGCGAAGTGGGAGCATGCCGCCCGCCAGATCGTCGAGCTCGGACTCAAGACCTTTATGATTCCGGCATCGCCCGGCAAGGCGATCAACGGCAAATCCATTCATTACGGCGATGCGTTCATGGAGCCCTTTTGGGATGCGATCGCCTCGACCGGCCTTCCCGTGAATTTCCACGTCGGCGAAAATCCTGATTTCGAGCATCGTGGTGGCATGGGCACCAATGCGGTCGTGACGCTAGGCTCGTTTCGCAGGCCTTTGGCCGAGCTCATCTTCGGCGGCGTGTTCGATCGCCACCCGGAACTGCAGATCGTCTTCTCGGAAGGAGGTCTCGCCTGGATTCCGCCCACGTTGCAAGACGCGGAAATGATATTTGATAGCTACGGAAACGGCGACGTGCTCGATCGCATCAAACACCGTCCGAGCCACTATTGGCACAATAATTGTTATGCAACCTTCCAGCAGGATCGTCTCGGGCTTGCACAACTCGACTATATCGGTGCTGATCGGGTGATGTGGGGCTCGGACTTCCCTCACAATGAAGGCACTTTCGGCGTCGGGTGGGATTCAATCGACGCCATCATCGATGCGACCTCTATGGACGTTGCCCGGAAGATACTCGGCGGGACGGCAAAGAAGGCATATCGGCTCTGACCGGAACATCCGCCGACGTCTAAACGACACGATCATCGCGCGTCCGCCACAGATGCTCGCGGCCGAGTGAAGCAAGATCGTTGCAACCGACGAGGGCCATGGCCCTCGTGATCTCCTCTCGGAAAATGCCGAGTGCCCGCGCGACGCCTGCTTCGCGTCCGGCAGCGAGACCGAACAACGGAGCACGGCCTACCATGACGCCCGATGCGCCCATCGCGATCGCCTTCAGCACATCGGCGCCGCGCCTGAAGCCGCCATCCACCAGCACGGTGACTTTCGGCGCGACCGCGTCGACGATCTCCGGCAGCGCGGCGAAGGATGGCACGCACCCATCGAGGCTGCGGCCGCCGTGATTCGAGACGATGATCCCATCGACGCCGCAATTTGCAGCTACTCGCGCATCTTCAGCCGTGGATAGTCCTTTCAGGACCAGCACGTCCTTCCATGCGCGCCTGAGCGCGCGAATGTCCTCCCAAGTGAAGTCGTCCGCCGTCGCGGCCCAGGAGTAGCTGCCCCGCAGGAATCGCCTCTCACCTTCCGGCATGTCGGCGAACTCCGGCAACCCGCCGCTCACCAGATAGCGCAACGGGGTTCCAAAGAACCACCGCGGTGCCATCAGCATCTTCAGGTAGGTCCGCCAGCCAAACAAGTTGGGCTGAAATCCACCGCGTCGCAAGTACTCGCGGTTCCCCACCACCGGCGAATCGAGCGTCACGACCAACACTCGGATGGCCAATTCGCGCGTCACGCCCAGGTGATGATCGAGCAGCTGCCGCCGTTTTGGAGGATAGATCAACCGCCAGAGGAGATCGCCGCAGATCGCCTTGAGGTCCGCCTGCGCCGTGAAGTTGCTGGTACCGATGGTGTAGGGAATACCGGCTGCCGCGGAGGCACGTGCCAGTTCCCGCTCGCCGTCATAGGAAATCAGTGCGGCGAGGCCGGTGGCGGCAATGCCCAACGGCATCGATTGCTTCACGCCGAAAATTGTCGTCGAGGGATCGGGGCGGGACACATCGACCGCGACCCTCGGGCGCAGGAACACTCGCTTGATGCTCTCTGAGTTCTCGCGGAGGGTCACCTCGTCCTCGGCCCCGCGATCGATGTACTCGAAGACGCCTGCCGGCAATTTTCGCCGCGCGAGCAGCGCCAGATCGTCGATATTGTGTGCGCGCTGGACTCGATTCACGAGCGAACTTCGCCGCCTTTACATGTATCGCATTATGATATAGCGTATCTGCAAACGATACCAGGGCAGTGATTCAGGGGGGCGCGATGTCGCGTATCGATCTCGCAGGAGTACAGGTTGAGTACGAGCTCCTGGGACAGGCAGGTGACCCTGCCATCGCGCTGACGCCCGGTGGGCGATTCTCGAAAGATAGCCCGGGCATTCGCGACCTGGGTGAAGGTCTAGCGGCGGCAGGGCAGCGCGTCTTGCTATGGGATCGTCCGAATTGCGGTGCATCCGACATCTGCTTCGATGCGAAAAGCGAGTCAGCTCTGCACGCGCAGGCGCTGATCGACCTCATCCGTGCACTCGATCTCGGCCCGACCATGCTGGCCGCCGGTTCCGGAGGATCGCGCGTGTCGCTGATCGCCGGTTCGCGGCACCCTGAGGCGGTGTCGCATCTCGCACTCTGGTGGATTTCCGGCGGGGTCGTGGGTCTTCTCAGCCTCGCTCATTACTATTGCGGAGAATCCGCCTATGCGGCCAGCAGCGGCGGGATGAGTGCGGTCGCCGCCGCGCCTTCGTGGGCCGAGCAAGTTCGGCGCAATCCGCGGAACCGCGACATCATTCTTTCCTACGATCGAGACGCTTTCATCGAGACGATGCAGCGCTGGGCCTCGTTCTATATCCCGAGCGAGTCCTCGCCGGTTCCCGGTATGTCGCCCGCAGATTTCTCCCGGCTGCAAATGCCCGTGTTGATCTTCCGCAGCGGCAAGAGCGACCTCTCGCATCCGCGCCGCACTAGCGAGTGGGTCCATGAGCTCATTCCGCATTCTGAATTGGCGGAGCCGCCCTGGCCGGATGAGGAGTGGAATAACCGCGTCGCCGCGAACAAGGCCGAAGGGCGGGGGCTGTTCGAGGGATGGCCCGCTCTTGCGCCTGCACTTTTGAAGTTCCGCAGCGCGAAGACGCAAAAGACCGCCGCTTGAGCGCGCAGCGCTTCAGCGTTAAACCATTGTCGGCCGCCGCCGAGATCGTCGGGTTCGATACCGACAGCCTGACGAGCGAGGCGGTTCGCCGCGAGCTCTACGCGGCGTGGATCGCCCATGGAGTGCTGGTATTCCGGGAAGTGGATTCCGCAGAGACGCATATTGCGCTCAGCCGTTGCTTTGGAGAATTGGAGACTCATCCCTACCGCGAGGCGCGGTCGAAGGAGAATCCGCTTTTCATCGACATCGGCGGAAAAGCGCTGCCGGCGTTCGTCTTTGACGAAGTCGACGTTCGGATAAACCGCCTTCCCTGGCATCGAGATACCGCCTACACCCCGAGCATTTGCAAGGGAGCGATGCTTCGGATGCTGGAGGTCGCGCCTACAGGCGGGGAGACCCTCTTTGCGGACACGGCCCGGGCCTATGACGACCTGCCGCTCGATGTAAAATCGCGCCTCGACGGATTGGAATACAGGGCCACATTGCGGCTCGGTATCCTCAACCAGACGCGCGCCGGGGCGTTGTGGAAAACGGCACGCAAGGCAACCCCCGAAGAGGATCCATCCGGCGCCCATCTGCAACTTTATGATCCAAAGGTAGAGGCGCGCTACCCACCCGTCGTGCATCCGGCCGTGCTCGTCCACCCTGATTCCGGCCGCAAGTGCATTTTCTTGAGTCCGACATACGTCGATTACTTCCTCGGCATGACCCCGCCCGAGAGCGACGCGCTGCTGCACTATCTGGTCGATCACATGACCAATCCCCGTTACGTGTATGAGCACCGGTGGTCGGTCAACGACGCGGTGCTGTGGGACAACAGACGCGTCATGCATGCGGCGATGGGCATCAAGCCGGGAGATCGACGTCGCGGGCTCAGGACGACGCTCGCCGCCAACCTCGAGATCGGGCGCTATTGCGATAGCGCATCGGATGCCGTCGTTGAACGTCCGCTGGCTGATTGAGCAGGCCCAATGGATCTTTGAGGCTTTCCTATGGCAAAGATAGTGCGCTACCAAACAGGCGATGCCGTCGCATATGGGCTTCTCGAGGACCATCACATACGTCCCTTGGAGGGAAATCCAGACGCGCTGCGCAGCTCCTCCGCGCCCGGTGTCGAGTTGCACCGGGCGAGGTTGTTGTCACCCACGGTCCCGAGCAAGATCGTGGCGATCGGACCCAACTTTCGCGCGTATTTCCCGGACAAGCCGCCGCCCTCGCAGCCGATGCTTTGGATCAAGCCTGCCACATGTCTCAATCACCCGGAGGGGACGATCGAACTGCCGCCCGGTCACATCGTCAATCATGAATCCGAGTTGGCCGTGGTCATCGGCAAGACCGCGAGGGAGGTCGGTATCGGCGAGGCACGATCCTCGATTCTCGGCTATACGTGTATGAACGATGTGACTGCGGGTGACTTTGGAACCCCCGGGGCATTCGTGACATCGCACTATTTCGTGGACGGAAAGATATTCGATGGCTTCGCGCCGATCGGGCCATGCATCGCAACGGACCTCGACGTTCGCGATTTGCATCTCGAGTGCCGGGTCAACGGCAAGGTTCGGCAGAGCCATTCCACCGCGGATTTCCTGTTCTCGCCGGAATTGATCGTCTCGATGGTCTCGAGGGTGATGACACTTCATCCCGGCGATGTGATCTCCTTGGGATCGCCTCCCGGCGTGGCGCCCTTGCTCGACGGCGATACCGTGGAGATCGAGATCGAGGGGATCGGCATTCTTCGAAACCACGTGCGTGCCAAGCGATGATCACTACGCCGCTCGCGAGCCGCTCGCTAGCTCGGAGCTCGCCCCGGCTGCTCTATGCGACGCTCATGCTCGGGTTGATCTCCCAGAGCTTGGCATTCACGGCCTTCGTCGCGGCGCTGCCGCAAATGGCCGCGGATTTCGGGAGCCGGGGCGAATTCATCGCGCAGATGATGATGGCATTGACTTCGCTCGGCCTGTTGTTCGGTGCACTCGCGAGCGGCTGGATTCTGAAGCGCGCGGGAACACGAGTGACGCTCATAGCGACGGCACTCCTCTACGGGCTCGCGGGTGCAGGGGGGATGATTCTTAAGAATCCCTCGCTATTGCTCGGATCCCGTGTGGTAATGGGGTTCGCGTCGGCCTGCATGGTGACAACTTGCCTGTGGGGAATCGGCGCGGAGTATCAGGGAAATCGGCGCGCGAGCGCGCTTGGCATCACATCGGCGCTCGCCAACGCCGCTGCGCTCGTTGCCTCTCTCCTCGGAGGTTTTCTGGCGGAGTATGGTGGATGGCGGCTCGCCTTCATTCAGTTCCCTGTATTCGCAGTGCTGGCGGCATTGCTCGCCTACTTCAGTCTTCGGCAGGAGAAGCCGAGGGAGCGCGGCGCGGCGGATGGCAGTTCCGCCGCGCTGTTGCGGCTGCTTCCGTTTTATCTCCTAGCTACGCTGCTGTTCGTGGAGTTGTTGGTCGGCGCCGCGCAGTTTCCCTTCCTGTTGCAACTGGACGGCGTCCACAGCTCATCCACACGCTCCCTGTTCCAGGCCGGCATCACCATCGTCTCGACCTTGGTGGCTCTTGGCTATGGGCCGCTGCAGCAGCGGTTATCCGCCAGCGGGACTCTGACGCTGGGGTTGCTGGCTCAGACCGCAGCGCTCGCGCTGTGTGGCTGGGGCACGACGCTGCTGTTTCCCGCGGCGGCGGCAATCCTGCTGGGTATTTACATTGGGACCATCGGGCCGTATGTCTACCATTCCGTGACGGAACGCACCGATGAAGGCACGCGGGGTCAGGGGGTTGGCGTGCTCAACGCATTCTGCTTCCTCGGCGGATTCTTGAATCCCCTGATCCTTGGCAGTGTGTCGCAGGCCATCGGCCTGCATAACGCATTCAAAGTGCTGACGGTGTTCACGGCGGTTCTGGTCATTGGCGCGCTCGCCCGCCAACTGCGTGATCGCGCGAGTCTCAAGAGCTCTGCGGCTAATTGAAATTAGTTCCACCATCGGTATTGATCGATTGTCCCGTGATGAAGCTGGCGTCAGCCGACGCGAGGAACAAGGCGGTATTGGCGATTTCTTCCGGCGCGCACGGCCTTTTCAACGCCACCCGGGCCAAGGCATTCGCCATCACCGCCTCGGTGGTGATGCCCTGTTCCTTGGCCAGGCGATTGTAGTAGTTGCGCAGGAGCTCCGTTCCGATCGGACCGGGCACCACACAGTTCGCGCGGATTCCGTAGTCGGCCAATTCTCTGGCGAGCACCGCGGTCAGCATGATCAGCCCGGCCTTTGCCACGCTGTAATGACCTTTCCGCACATGGGGGACTCGTCCGGCGCCGGAGGAGATGTTGACGATCGCACCCGATTTTCGATCCATCATGGAACGGCGCACGACCTCGCGGCTGCACAGCATGGCGGCTGTCACGTCGACAGCAATGGTTGCGTTCCAGTTTTCCAGCGTCTGCTCCCAGATGTACTTGTCGGTACCCGGAATCGCCGCGTTGTTGATCATGATATCGACCTTGCCCCAGCGGCTCATCGCCACATCCACCATGGCGGCGACATCGGCCTCTTGTGTGACATCGGCGCGAATCGCGACCGCAGACTCGCCGATCTCCGCCGCCGCCTTCTCCACCAGTTCGATGCGCCGCGCCGCCATCACGACCTTTGCACCCTCGGCGACCAGCATCTTCGACATGATCGGCCCTAGACCCGTGCTCGCACCGGTGACGATTGCGACTTTGTCCGTGAATCGTGCCATCGCTTTATCTCCCCCTGGGTATCCGGCGGCCTCGACCGCTGCTCGTCGAGGTACGGAAATACGACGCCCAGCGCGCGCCGGCGTCGTTATCACGTTATGATACAGTATATCGAGATGCGCAACGGAACACCATCGTGAGCGATCTCGAGCTTTGCTGCATGTCGATGCAGCGGGCAACGTTGATCGAGCTCGCCGAAGCCGCGCGACATGCCGGATTCCAGTACATCACGGCAAGGGCGAAGCATTTTGCGGACGAGCCTTTGAGTGGATCGCGGCTCCGCCGGCGGATAGAAGAGTGCGGCGTCAAGGTGAGCGTCATCGATGGGCTGAGGACGGCGTTGCCGGGCGTGCCGGACGATCCAAATTTGCCGCGTTTGACGGACTACGTGCGGATGGCGCACTCGGTCGGGGCAAGCTGCATCAATGTCCTTCACTATGGCGGCACTCCACAGCCGATTGAGCTGCTTGCCGAAGCTTTGAGCAAGGTTTGCCGGACCGCAGCGGCTGAGGGACTGGACTTATGCGTTGAGTTCATTCCCGGCACGGGCATCCCGGATCTCAAGACCTGTCTCGAGATTCTTCAGCTCACCAGACACTCCAACGCCGGGGTGCTCTTGGATAGCTGGCATTTCGCCCGCTCGGGAGGGAAGCCTCACGACATCGACTCACAAACAGCCAAACTCATTCGCTCCGTACAACTCAGCGACCGCACGCCGGATCAAGATCTGCTCCCCTATATGCCGATGAGCGGTCGCAAGATCCCCGGCCGCGGCACCTTGCCTCTCGCGCAGATGATTGCGCCCGTGCTCGCGGCCCATCCGGAGCTGCCGATCGGCGCGGAGGTCATCAGCGATGAGATGGAGGCGATGGCCTTCGAGAACGCCGCGCTAATCCTCGCAAGAAGCCTTCGTGAAGTCATCAGCGAGGCGCAAAGATGACCTCAGAGCGGCCGCCCGCGGATGTCACAAGCTGATGCAGATCTTTCCGAAATGCCGCGCCGCTTGAAGGTGCCGGAAGGCGTCGGCGAGCTCTTCCAAGGGAAAGATCCGATCGATGACCGGTCTGATGTGGTTCGCCTCGATCGCGCGGACCAGCTCATTCTGGTCGCGGCGGCTGCCGACAGTGACTCCTTGAAGTCTTAGGCGCTTGGCCTGCACGATGGCGAAAGGCATGGTATCGACGGCGAAGCCGCCAACGGCCCCGATGATCGCCACATGCGCACCGGTGCGCGCTGCGAGCAGCGACTGGGCCATCGTGCTGGGACCTCCAACTTCAATCACATGATCGACACCTACTCCACCCGTAAGCGCCAGTACGTCCTCGCCCCATCGCACGGATTCCCGGTAATTGATGACATGGTCGGCACCTAACTCCTTCAATCGCATGGATTTTTCAGCGTTAGACGAAGTGGCAATGACGGTCGCGCCTGCCGCCTTCGCGAGCTGCAGGGCCATGAGCGAAACACCTCCGGTGCCTTGGACGAGGACTCGCGCGCCGGCCTTCACCTGACCGTCGACTACCAACGCGCGCCAGGCGGTAACGCCGGCACAGGTCAGCGTCGCGCTTTCCGCGTCCGTGAGGCCTTTCGGCGCACGAGTGAAATGCGTAGCCGGCCGGGTAACGAACTCGCAGGCGAAACCGTCTGCAGGTCCTCCGGGTGTGTTGCGGAGCTGCGAGCGCTCCATGTGACCGTCCAACCAGAGCGGATGAAAGGTACTGACGACCGCATCGCCCACCTTGAACTCCGTTACGCCGTGGCCGGTCTCGACCACTTCGCCCGCACCATCGGACAACGGGATAAGTCCGTCCGCGGCCGGGAAGACGCCGGTCGCTATCAGATTGTCGCGAAAATTCAGAGAGGCCGCCCGAATGCGCACTCTGATGTCGCCATTTCCGGCAGCGGGGTAGTTCGCAGTGCCGAGCTCGATATTCTGAAGACTGGCCGGTTGACGGATCCGCATCGCTCTCATGGAGTCTTTCCCCGTTTAACCGAGTTGGTTGCACACGAATCGATTTCCATATCCCGTGCCATTGTTACAGACTTTGAGTGAGGTAGGGCACCGCGCATAGTGGAGGATTCACATGAGATACAAGCAACTCGGCCGCACCGGTCTTTTCGTATCGGAAATATGCCTGGGCACCATGACCTTCGGCGCCGCCAAGGACGGTGTCTGGGGCAACATGAGCGGGTTGGACGCCGAGGCCGTCGATCGCGCGCTGGGAGCGCTGGATCAGCGCTCCGTCGACCACATCATGTCCACGGCAATTGCCGCCGGCGTGAATTTCATCGACACCGCTGATGTTTACGCCGGTGGCCAGTCCGAGATCCGGGTAGGCAGAGCACTCAAGAACCTCGGCGTGAAACGCAAGGACGTCGTGATTGCGACCAAGGTGTTCAATCCCTCAGGTCCAGGCCCCAATGACCGCGGCGCCTCGCGTGGCCATATCATGGATGCGGTGAAGGGCAGTCTCGAGCGTCTCGGCACGGATTACATCGACCTCTATCAAATCCATGGCTACGACCGGGTCACGCCACTCGAGGAAACCCTGCGTGCACTCGACGATCTGCAGCGCCAGGGACTCGTGCGCTACATCGGGGTCTCGAATTGGCATGCATACCGCATCGCGAAGGCGCTCGGTATCAGCGAGGCAAGGAGCCTTGCGCGCATCGAGACGCTGCAGGCGCATTACTCGATCGCCGCGCGTGATATCGAGCGCGAGCTGGTGCCGCTGCTGAATGAGGATGGACTCGGCCTCATGGTCTGGTCGCCGCTTGCCGGCGGTCTTCTATCCGGCAAGTACAGCTCCGACGCGGAGGCGCCCAAGGATGCCAGACTCCTGAAGATCCCGTATCCGCCGGTGGATCAGCAGCGCGCCAGCGCTTGCATCGTCGCGATGCGCGAGGTGGCGGCGGCGCACGATGTGTCCGTGGCGCGCGTTGCTCTTGCCTGGTTGCTCGCCAAGCCCCACGTGATGAGTGTGATCATCGGCGCGAAGACCGAAGATCAGTTGGCAGACAATGTCTCCGCTACCAAGCTTACCTTGAGCACGGAGCAGACGACCCGTCTCGACGAGGTAAGCAAGCTCGCGCCGGAATATCCGACCTGGAGTATGTCGTACAGGAGTGTCGATCGCGTGCCAAAGCGCTTCGAGGTCAAGAGTTGACGCGCTCATGAGCAGGCAACACGGTCGATGACGGGTTCGCAGTGCCTTGCTGTGCGACCCGTGCGACGGTCAGCTCCACGCGGCGGTTTTGTGCACGGCCCGCCGGCGTATCGTTGGAAGCCACCGGATGGCTCTCACCGAAACCTTGAGCCGAGACGAGTTGCGGGTTGACCCCCTGCGAGATCATGTACTGCATCACATTGATCTTGGTGGTCTGATGGGGCGCGAGGGTCGCTGCGATCTTGGCGATGCTCGCCTTTGCCGCCGCCGACATTTCCCAGCCGCCCTCGGCACCCATGGCTCGGTTGAGCTGCAACGACACTAGCCATAACCTCGATCAAAAAACATTGCACCTGGGGCCAAACGACGAGTAAAGGTCCGCACCGATCACCCGAGGGTTTTTCCTGAATGCGACATAATGATTCTCCCGATTCCCTACAGCAGATGGCGGCTAAATACCGCTCGTGACCCCGCATCCGAGAGTCTAGGCTGCCCGCTAAGCAGTCAGCTGGATCAATGGCACGATGGAACCGGCGCACGCGTGGTGGGGGGAAACGACTACACCGCTGGAGATAGTAGTCCAGAGCGGCGGCGGCGTTTTAACGGTAGCGATCAAGGTTCCCTGGTTCCTCAAGCTGACCTCGATTCACGCCCTCGAGGTCCAACTTCACGAGTTGTTCCAAGCCGTCGACCAAATGGACGGCCGTCCGCCCTCTGACTCTCCCGTCATACAATCCAGGGCACCACAGGACTGCGAACAGGATTGGGTCAGTTGGAGTCGGGAGTATTCGGATCCCGATTATGCCGCACAATTCACCCAGGCCCTGGAGGCGATGGCGGCGCGCGGCATCGCGCGGTGGATTCACTAGCTCGGATTGCACGCTATCTGGTGATTCAGTAGATTCCGCTGATGAAAATCGCGGTTCTGTTCGGAGGCGCCAGCGAGGAGCGGGATGTCTCGATCGCGAGCGCCGCGCAAATCATTCCCGCACTGCGCACGCTCGGTCACGAGGTCTTTGCGGTCGACACGGCGACGGGTCGATTGCCGCCGGCCGATGAGCGGCAGTTGCTCACGAGTGGCGTGGCGCCTGCGCCGCCGTCCACCCTGGCTCTCGAGCAGGTGCGCAGCCGTGCGATGGCGTTCGCGCCGAGTGCCGCCGATATCCGCTCCGCCGATGTCGTCTTTCTGGCGCTGCATGGCGGCGCGGGCGAAGATGGACGCCTGCAGGCCATGCTCGATCTCGCCGGCCTCGCCTATACCGGGAGCAATCACATCGCGAGTGCCGCCGCGATGGACAAGGATCTGGCGAAGCGACTCTTTCGCTCGGCCGGTATCCCGACCGCCGATTGGATGATGACACCCGTTGCGGTTTCAGACCTCGAGCGCGCGCTGGGATGGCCAGTCGTCGTGAAGCCCAGCAAGCAGGGCTCGACGGTCGGATTGACGGTAGTACGCGACTCCGCCGATCTTGCGGCCGCCGTCGAGCTTGCCGCGACGTTCGACGATGAGGTGATGATCGAAAAATTCATCGCCGGTCGAGAGTTCACCGTGGGAGTGCTCGACGGAGAGGCTCTTCCCGTCGGCGAGATCATCTCGCCCGGCGAGATATTTGATTATCGAGCCAAGTACCAGGCCGGCGTCGCGCGCGAGGTATTCCCGGCGAACCTCGCGGACGCGCAAACGAAGCAACTCCAGGACTACGCGCTCCGAGCCCACCGGGTCCTGAAGCTCGGAGCTTACAGCCGAATCGACTTTCGTCGCGACGCGGATGGTGGAGTCTGGTGTCTGGAGGCCAATTCGCTGCCCGGCATGACCGCAACGAGCTTATTGCCGCAAGCGGCCCGGGTCGCCGGTATCGAATTTCCAGAGCTCTTGGAGCGGATCTGCAAGGGGGCGATTCGTCGAGCCTAGGAGATTCCTCGAGCCTGGGACATTCCTCGAGCGTGGGGCGTCTTGGCGCGCAATCGATTGCCCACGACGACGGCGAGCAGCGTGACGGCTACGAAGGCCAGCGCTATTGCCACGACATGGACGGCCACACTGGGGTAGCCGCCCGGCTGGTCGGGATTCAGGAAAGGATAAGGGTACCAACCGACCCGATTGCCGCGAACCAAAACATAGACGAGGTAAATCATCGGAAGGATCAGCATCTTGAGCGCATCGCGGCCGGAGAGCTTGGTCCGAGGTGGCGTCACCAACCAATCGATGACCATCACGCAGGGCATGAGCATGTGCAGAGCGACGTTGACCCACGGTTGCAGCGCGCCCAGGTCGACATTGCGCAGCAGGATGCCGAACACGAGGCCGACGATCACCAAATAGGACACCGCCGACGCGCGGACCACGTCGGATGGGGCCGGTATTACCTCGGGAGCGAGGCCGTGGGCTCCTCCGAGAAGCAGCACGCCGGCCGCATAGGCGTTCGAGAGATTGGTGAAGTAACTGAAGAAATTCACGACGCTGAAGCCCAGATGCGCGTGAATTGCCAATTGGCTGCCCATCGCGCCGAAGACGAGCAATCCAAAAACGATGCGCAAGGACGCGACGATGCCCGGTGCGCGTCGCGTGATGATGCCGTCCCGCCTCAAGCGCTCGCCAAGCCTGGAAGCGTCTAGTGGATCACCCCATCGTGTCGCAGACGGTCCCCAATCAGCTCTGCGATCCCCTCGATGCTGGAGGACGTCGACTGGATATCGTCGGACTTCGCCCGCGTATCCGCCGAATACACCAGAGTTGCGCTTTTTGCGTCGAAGAGCTTCGTAAGGATGTGAATTTCGCCGGTAATCTGCGGGATCGATTGGGTCGAGTCGAGTTGGACGAATGCCACCGGGATGCCGTAGTAACCGAGCTCACCCGTCACGTATCCTACGCCGGTAACCTGATAGTAGGGAACGGGACGCGTATCGCGCGTGTTGCCTTTCTGCATGCCCACCTGCATCGTGACGATCGCGCTCGTGAGCACGGCGTCGGCGTTGGTCGACGCAACGACGTGATCGATATTGGCACGTGTGAGCGCATCCTTCGGCATCATCGTGTTGCAGCTGGCGATGGGTATGGTGGAGCTCCCCTGGAACTCGGATGCCATGGCAAATTCGAACGTGCAGCGGTCCGTAAAGTCGGTGCTTACCCCCACGATCAGTATGCGCGAGTACGTGGGATGCGTCGAGGCCGACGCCTGCCAGTCGCTCTTAACCGAGTCCCCGCTGCAGCCGGCGAGCCACGTCATCGTCAGGATCAGAAACGTGGTCCCAACGGGGGTATTCTTCATAGGGGGTGACTCCTTCGCCATGTTCTTTGTCGGGGATGCTCAACTGCACTTACAATCGACGTCACACAGCGGCACGCGCCTCTCTGCCCATGCGGGAGCTGCGGCAAGCAAAGTAGTCGTCTTGGCACGCCTGGGTAACTGGACCAAGGTCCAAGTGTTGTTATGGAAGGAGAGGACGAGGTAATGAGCCATATGATGATCAACCGTTGGCTGTCGGTGATTTTTATGCTGACGGTCCCCTTGACGGCTGCGCTCGCGGCGCTGCCCCGGTTTCCACAGCCGTTCGGCGATGAAATTGTGTTCGTCGCGAATGGCAACGTATGGTCGGTCCCGAAATCCGGCGGCACCGCCGTGCGGCTCACGAGCGCGGCGGGCCAAGACATGTTCCCGCGAGTCTCGCCGGACGGCAAATGGATCGCCTATACCGAGGCGGCCAACGCGGGCACCGACATATGGGTAATTCCAGCCCTTGGCGGCGCGGCGCGGCGCCTTACTTTTCACCCGGCTACCGAGGCCGGCACGGGGGGGCGCCACGCGCCGGACAACATGGTGGTCACGTGGACACCGGATTCTCGGAATGTCGTCTTTTTGTCCAAGCGCGATCAATGGAATGGCTGGATCCAAAATCTCTACGAGGTTCCGGTTACGGGCGGATTGCCGACACGCCTGCCGATCGACAGTGCGGTGGGCCTGGTGAGCTACGGTCCCGATGGGCACACGATCGCCTATAACCGCATCTTTCGAAATTTCCGAACCTGGAAGCGGTACAACGGCGGCCTGGCGCAGCAGCTGTTCACCTACGACTTCAATTCCCACGAGCTCAAGCAGCTGACGACCTGGTCCGGCACCAATACATCGCCGATGTGGCACGGCGATCGCCTTTACTACCTCTCGGATCAGGATGCGAACCGCCGGGCCAACATCTGGGTCATGGACATGGCCACCCACCAGGTGCGAGAAGTCACGCACTTTACCGACTACGATATCGACTTCCCTGCGCTCGGCGGCGATGCCATCGCCTTCCAGCAGGGCGGCAAGCTCTATCGGCTGGATTTGGCAAGTGAGCGCCTGGCCGAAGTCCCGCTGTCGATTCCCGACGACGGTTTGCGTACCCGCCCCCGCGTGGCCGACGTCAAAAACGAAATTCGCGCGACCGATCCGGCTCAGCAGGTGGATTACGCGCTCGCGCCGAACGGCAAGCGAACCCTGTTCTCCGCACGCGGCGATATCTTCGCTGTGCCCACTGAAAACGGCGCGACACGAAATTTGACGAGCACACCGGGCATCGACGAGGACCACCCCGCCTGGTCCCCGGACGGCCGTACCATCGCCTACACCACCGATGCGGGCGGCAGGCAGGAGATCGCGATCAGGCCGGCGGAAGGAGGGCCGGAGAGGATCCTCACATCCTTCGCCGAAGGCTATTTCTATGCGCCGGTTTTCTCACCCGATGGAAAAGCGCTGGCGTTCTCCGACGGCGCGCACCGGCTGTGGATCATCGGCACCGACGGTGGAACGCCAAAGCAAGTCGCGCAGGATAAACTCTCGGAAATACACGATCAGGCATTCTCACCGGACGGACGTTGGCTTGCATTGAGCCTGTCCGCGATCGGCCAGAGACGCGATCTTGCGCTGTATGAAATTGCAACCGGCAAATTGACGCGAATCGGGAACGGCACCGAAATCGATTCGAATCCCGTGTGGTCGCCCGATGGAAAGTATCTGTATTTCATGTCGAGCCGGCACGAAAATCCGGTTGGATCGGACATCGAGTTCGATTTCGCAATCCTCAAATCCGGGGGAATCTATGCGATCCCGCTGGCGCGCGACACGGCATCTCCGGTCGCACCGAAGTCCGATGAGGGCAGTGGGGCGTCGTACGATTCGCCGCCCGCGGGCGAGACGAAGCACGATCAGGAGACGAAGCCCGGCAAGCACGATGAGCGGACGAGGGCCGATGACGGGAAGTCCGGGGCCGATGCCCCTGGACCGATCAAGCCGATCCGGATCGACCTCGAAGGCCTGATGGCGCGTGCCGTCGCGGTGCCGATCGATGCGGCAAACATCGCTCAGTTTGACGTGCGCGGAGATCGCATTTTCTATCTGACGCAGCCGCTCGGACTCATCGACGGCAAGCTCGGTGGCGAGAAGTCTGCGCTGCGCATTTATGATCTCAAGGCGCGCAAGCCGGAGGTGATCACCGAGGACGTAGACAGCTATTCGCTGTCGCGCGACGGATTGCGAGTTCTCATCCAGCATGAGAAAGATTACACCGTGCTTCCGACCAAGGCCGACGCCGCCAAAGACACGGAGGCCAAGAAGTCGCTCAAGCTCGATCATCTGCGCGAGATCGTCGATCCGAAGCAAGAGTGGACGGAGATGTTCGACAATGCCTGGCGTCTCGAGCGCGACCTCTTCTTCTCGCCGGTCATGAACGGCGTCGACTGGAAGGCGGCGCATGACCGATATCGGCTGCTCTTGCCGCTCGCCGGCTCGCGCGAGGATTTGAATTACTTGATCGGGCAGATGCTCGGCGAGATCAGCAATTCGCACACCTATGTCGGCGGCGGGGACGACGGCGACACGGGCCCGAAGGCGCACAGCGCTTTGCTCGGGGTCGATTGGGCGCTTGATTCCGCTTCGGGCCGCTACCGATTCGCGACGATTTATCCCGGCGACAACACGCGCGGCGATTATCGCAGTCCGCTGGTGCAACCCGGTCTGAACGTCAAGGCGGGCGATTATTTGTTGGCCGTCAATGGCAGCGAGCTGAAGGCTCCGACCGATCCGGACAGTTTGCTGCAACTGGCCGATGCGGATACGACGGTCGAGCTCACGATCGCCGATCGCCCGGATGGCGCGCGCCGTCAGGTCGTGGTGACCCCGGTAGCCAAGGAGCTCAGTCTGCGGGAGTCTGCTTGGATCAACCACAATCGTGATGTGGTCGACAGGCTGTCCGGCGGCCGCGTGGGCTATGTCTACATGTCCGACATGGAACAGCTCGGACTACAGCAATTCGTGCGGCAATTCTATTCGCAGCTCGGGAAGCAGGCCCTCATCATGGATGACCGGTGGAACGGCGGTGGTTTCATCGCGCCGTTTGCGGTCGAGCGGTTGCGGCGCATGCTCGTGGCGCTTGCAGTCAACCGCGAGTCCGGGATTACGACCGAGCCGCAGGAGGTCTTGAATGGCCCCAAGGTGGCACTGCTCAATCATTGGTCGGCGTCCGACGGTGATATCTTTCCGTATCTGTTCCATCTGTACGGCCTTGGCAAGCTGGTCGGGACACGCTCCTGGGGCGGCGTGCGCGGAATTCGCGGCAATTGGCAGTTGATGGACGGCGGCTACGTCACGATTCCGGAGGAGGCGCTCTACACGGTCGATAGTCAATGGTCGCTCGAGAACCACGGCGTCGATCCGGACGTGGAGGTCGAGAATCTACCGGCGGATCTGCTCGCCGGCCACGACGCGCAGCTGGAGACGGCGGTCGACTTGTTGCTCAAGGCGATCGCCGGCAAGCCTGCGGGGCTTCCGCCGCCGCCGCCATTGCTTCCGGCTTACCCGGCCGATGGAATCGTGCCGCCGCAGCCCTAGCCGCTGCGGTCAAGCATCAGACCGGGCCACTATTGGATACACAATTCGAGCGAGGCGAATCCCATGACGACGGGTCTAAAGAATCTACGGCTGCACGAGCTGATGCTCGGCGTTGTGGTCGCCGCGGTGCTGACGATCGCCGCGCACGGAGCATTTGCCGCAGGCCTAGGCTTTTTGGCGAGTTCAGCCGAGGGTAAATTCAACGACGAGGATGTGCGGATCATGCAGGCGAGCGCTTTGACGCTGCTCAATGACGGAGTGCTCGGCCAAAGCCAGGAATGGAGCAATCCCAACTCGACCGCGCATGGCACGCTCACGATAGTGAAGGTGTTTCAGAGCGCGGAGGGCTTCCCTTGCAAATCGCTGCGCGTGGAAAACAGCGCCTCCGGGCTGCAGAATCGGGTCACGTTTCCCGTGTGCAAGGTCCACTCCGGGGCTTGGAAGATACACGCGCAAGCGACGCCGCAGACCAAGCCGCAGTGAGCGGGCGCGGCGGGCGGGGACGCTATTCTGGATCCGCTGCAGCCTCGGCTGCGGAAGGTTGGACGCTCGAGCGACTGACCCGGCCGAGCCGGCTGTTCGGTGCGAATGGCCTGCATACCGGCAGGGACGGGCGGATCTACGTCGCGCAGGTCGCGGGCAGCCAGATCAGCGCGATCGATGTCGACAGCGGCGATATCGAGGCGTTCTGTCCAATGGGAGGGCCCATCACGGGACCGGACGATCTGGTCTTCGACGATGACGGAAATCTATACGTCACCGAGATCACCGAGAACCAGGTGCGGGTGGTGCGGCCCAACGGCCTCAGTGAGGTCATCGCTGAGCTCTCGATCGCCAATCCGATCACCTACCACCAAGGACGTCTGATCGCGGGCGAGCTTCTGATGGGCGGGCGCATCGTGGAGATTGACCGCAACGGCGGTGCGCCGCGTGTGATTCTCGACAACGTTCCGATGGTCAACGCCTTCCAGGTCGGACCCGACGGCAAGCTCTATTTCCCCGCGCAGGGCGCCAACGAGATCTGGCGCGTCGGCCTGGACGGCGGCGAGCCCGAGGTCATCGCCCGGGATTTGGGCGTGCCCGATTCGGTCAAGTTCCATCCCGACGGCTATATCGTCTCCACCCAAGTGCATAGCGGTGAGGTGCTGCGCATCGATCCGCGCAGTGGCGAGAGATCGGTATTGGCCGACATCGGCCCCGGTCTCGACAATGTGACCTTCATCGGCAAGCGGATTTTCGTGTCCCACGCGGCGGGATCGATCCACGAGATCATCCAACCCGGTACGGCGAAGCCGCTGGTGGAACGGGGCCTGCAGTGGCCGCTCGGTGTCGCGGTGAGCTCGAGCGGCGAGCTATTCGTCGCCGACGGCGGCTATGCTTATTCGCTGCGCCCGGGCGGCAGCCTCGAGCTCCTTGGAATGCTGTTTACCCCCGGCTTTCCCGGGTGGGTTCGCGGTGCGGCCGGCGCCGCTGCCGGAGAGTGGATTGTCACGACAGCCAACGGCACCGTGGCGCGCTGGAGACCGGCGGCGCAGGCGCACGAGGAGTTGGCCGGCGGTTACGATCAGCTGATGGGCATCGCGCTCGCGCCCGGGGGCGCGGTCGTCTTTGCCGAATATTCGACCGGACGGGTGCTCGCGCTTCGCGGTCGCAATATCTCGAGCTTGGCGAGCGGACTCGAGAAGCCGATGGGCATCGCCGTCGGCGCCGACGGAAGTGTCTATGTCGCCGAGTCCGCCGCGGGCCGTGTGGTCGAGCTGTCGGGCGGAAAGGCCCGGACGGTCGTTGACGGATTGAAGCAGCCGCAAGGCATCGCCGTTTCCGGCGGCAAGCTCTACATCACCGATACCGGTACCAAGGAAATGCTGGAGTGCGATCCCGCCGCACGCACGCGCCGCACGATCGCCTCGAACCTGCCGATCGGTGCGCCGCCGGGAGTCGTCCCCAATCCGCTCGGCGGGGTGAAAGGCTTCTGTGGACCGATGACGAGCATGAGCGGAATCGCCGCCGGTGCGGATGGAACGCTCTATGTTTCAGGCGACGCCGAAGGCAGCATTCTCGCCCTATCGCGGCAATCGAGCGGCGGGACGTAGGATGGTGCAGGTCTCTCCCCGGTACAAATGGCTGGCGCTCTCCAACACCACCATCGGGGTTCTGCTCGCGACCATCGACTCCTCGATCATGCTGATCGCGATGCCCACCATTTTTCGCGGTATCCGGCTAAATCCGCTCGAGCCGAGCAACACGTTTTATCTGCTTTGGATGATCCTCGGCTATCAAATCGTCAGCAGCGTCCTGGTCGTGAGTCTTGGACGTCTCGGCGACATTTTCGGGCGCGTCAAAATGTACAACCTCGGATTCGTCATCTACACGGTGTTCTCGCTCCTCCTGACGCTCGACCCTTTCACGGCGCAGGCCGGAGCCGCCTGGCTCATCGTCGGCCGGCTCTTCCAGGGCGTGGGCGCGGCGTTCCTGATGGCGAACTCCGCCGCCATTCTGACGGACGCATTCCCCTCGAATCAGCGAGGTCTGGCGCTCGGCATCAACAACATCGCGGGCATCAGCGGATCCTTCATCGGCGTGATTCTTGGCGGGGCGCTCGCCGCAGTCCACTGGCGTCTCATATTCCTGGTGTCCGTGCCGTTCGGCCTTTTCGGAACGATCTGGTCTTACCTGAAGCTGAAAGAGCTCGGCCATCGCCATCACGCCAAAGTCGACTGGGCCGGGAACGTGACGTTCGCCTTGGGGCTGGTGCTGATCATGATCGGCATTACCTACGGGATCGAACCGGCCAATGGGCAGGCGATGGGCTGGACGAGCGCGCCGGTCATCACGTTGCTCCTGGCGGGCATGGCGTCGCTGGTGGCATTCGTCATCATCGAAACGCGGGTCTCGGCACCCATGTTTCCGCTCGCGCTGTTCAAGATCAAGCCGTTCACCTATGGCTCGCTCTCGACCTTTCTCTCGGCGATCGGCCGCGGTGGGCTGATGTTCATGCTCATTATCTGGCTGCAAGGAATCTGGCTTCCCTTGCATGGCTATGACTTCGAACAGACTCCGCTCTGGGCGGGCATATTCATGCTGCCGTTGACCGCAGGATTTCTACTCGCTGGCCCGCTCTGCGGGTATCTGTCCGATCGGCTGGGCGCAAGGTATTTCGCGACGGGAGGGATGATTGGTGCGGCCTCGAGCTTCCTGTTGCTGTTGGCGCTGCCGATCGACTTCAATTACTGGGCATTCGCGGCGATACTGCTATTCAACGGAGTGTCCATGGGCGCCTTCGCCGCCCCCAACCGGGCCGCCATCATGAACAGTCTTCCTCCGCGAGACCGGGGGACCGGCAGCGGCATGAATGCGACTTTCCAGAATTCCGCCCAGGTGCTCTCGATCGGCATTTTCTTCACACTCATGATCGTCGGGCTGTCGAAAACCCTCTCGACGACCTTGACGCATCGCTTGATGGCCCACGGAGTTTCGGCGACGGTAGCCGCGCAAGTCGGCGGCCTGCCCCCCGTCTCGGTGCTGTTCGCAGCCTTCTTGGGCTACAACCCGGTCGAGACGCTGCTTGGTTCGAGCGTGCTCGGCCGACTTTCGGACGCCGATCGCTCGGAATTGACCGGTCACTCGTTTTTTTCCAATCTGATTTCCGGCCCCTTCCATCAAGGCCTCACCGAGACCTTCGTCTTCGGAGCGCTCGTATGCTTGATCGCAGCAGTCGCTTCCTGGTCGCGAGGGGAGCGGTACGTCCACGATGAGCTGCGAGCCGCCGGGGCGGAGGGTGAATGAAGAGGCCGCTCGTGTCATCCTAGGGCGATGACCGGGGTAACGAGGTGCTTATGACTGACATGTCTCAGGTGGCGCAAGGGACTTATACCGTTCGAGCTAACGGACCTCGAGCGCATTCCGACGCAGCGCTACTACGATGAGGAATTCTACAAGCTCGAGTGCGAGCGCCTCTGGCCGCACGTGTGGCAGATGGCATGCCGGATCGAGCAGGTCGCCAATGTCGGCGATTGGATCGAGTATTCCAACCTCGGAAAGTCCGTGATCGTGGTCCGGACGCAAGGCCGGCATCAAGGCCTACCACAACGCGTGCCGGCATCGCGGCATGCAGCTTGCGAAGGGCCACGGGAACTGTCATTCGAAAGGCTTTATCTGTCCCTTCCATGGCTGGCGCTGGAACATCGACGGTAAAAACACCTTCGTGTACGGCAAGAACATTTTCAGCGACCGGCAACTCGACCAGGCCGATATCGCACTGAAACCCTGCCGGGTCGAGCTTTTCATCGGATGCGTTTTCATCAACTTCGATCAAGCCGCGCCGTCGCTGCGCGAGAGCGTGGGGCCTCTGGCTGCCGGCCTCGACGCCTATCAAACCGATAAGATGCGCGCCGAATGGTGTTATGCCACCGTGCTGCCGGCGAATTGGAAGACCGCGATGGAAGCCTTCATGGAGGGCTATCACGTCATGCGCACGCATCCGCAGTTGCAGGACGCGGCGCCCGTGCTGTTCAACTCGTTGTACGGTCTGGTGCCGGGCGGCATGCAGGCCGCCGACCCGAGGCTCAGCATGCGCGATAACATCAAGGCGCAATTCAAACTGATGCAGCTGTTGAGCGAAGGAATGGCCGGCATGTGTCACGCGAAGGACGTGGCCGTCGCGGGTGGGATGCTGGACGTGGACCTGCCTGAGGATCCCGCGCAGGCACTGATGACCTGGTATGGCATGCTCAATCATGCCGTGACCCAACAAGGACGCGCACGCGGCGAGCCGACGCCGGACCTGAATGAGATTGCGGTGAAAACACCACTCAAGGCGGTGGAATACATCTTTCCGCACTACTTCCTGCTGCCCAACCTGTCGAGCATGGCGGCCTACCGGATCCGGCCGCTGGGTCCCGAGCGCTGTCTATTCGAGCTGTGGTCTCTCACCCATTTCCCCGAGGGATCCGAGCCGAAGCCGGTGATGGAGCCGGTGACGCTCGCGTATGACAGCAGCGAATTCCCGCCCATTCCAAGGCAGGACTATTCGAACATTCCCCGCCAGCAGATTGGCTTGCACGCCGAGGGCTTCGAATTCATGCGGTTATCGAGAACCGTCGAGGGCTTGATCAGTAACTATCAACAGCTCATCGACGGCTATCTCAAAGGCGTTCCTCTCGATCGCTTGGGAAGGGCGATGGTAAACCTCAGCAGCAATTTCGACGGACCGATCGTCGACCTCGAACTCTGACCACTCGGAATTACCAGAAGGAGAGAACCGTGATCGAGCTCTTTGGGATGGGAAGTCCGAACGTACGCAAGGTCGGGATCATGCTCGAAGAGCTCGGCCTCGATTACGTCCTGCGCCACGTTGCGGTGTTCCGCGGCGACCAATTCGAGCCGGCGTTTCTCGCTCTGAACCCGCTGGGAAAGGTTCCGGTGCTGATCGATCACGCGCGAGGCGCCGGCAGGCCGATCTACGAATCGGGCGCGATTCTGTTCTACCTGGCGGAGGCGTATGGCGCTCTTTTGCCATCGGGCGGCTTCGCGCGCTACGAAGTCATGGAATGGCTGATGGTCCAGATGGGTGCGATCGGCCCCATGTTCGGCCAGCATAATCATTTTCAACTGCTGGGCGCGCAGGCCGATCCGTATGCGGCGGCACGTTATCGGACACAAGCGAAAGTGCTTTATCGTCAGTTGGATGAGCGTCTGGCGACTCGCGAATGGATCGCCGGCGATGCCTATTCGATCGCCGATATCGCGATCTACCCCTGGGCCTTGTATCTAGAGCCCCACGGCTTCGATCCGGCGGCACATCCGGCGCTCGTTCGCTGGCGCGATTCGATCGGCGCGCGCGAGTCAGTGAAGCGCTCATCGGAGCGGTTCGCGGCCGCCTTCGACAAGGAGGCCCTCGCGACTCGTCGCGCGGCGACGACGCAGCAGCTCGACGCCTTCTTCAATCGCGACCAGGAGGTTCCGGCGGTCGACTATTCCTCCGTTACGAGGCGCTGAGCGGTCCGGCATCAGTCCCGATCCGGCGCTCCCAGCGGGAAGATCGGGCGGAACGGCCGCGCCTCTTCCACCGCGCGGGCAAAGGATGGACGCGCGAGCAACCGCGCGCGGTAGGCGCGCAGCAGCGGATAAGCCTCCGAAATGCGATGTATCCAATCCGCATAGAATAACGAGGGCGCCGCCGCGCAATCCGCCAGCGTGAAGGCCGCACCCGCCGCCCAGGATCTGCCGGCAAGCTCTCCTTCGAGCCAGCCGTAGGCACGCTCCAGCCGTTCCCCGGCGAGGATCAGCCCTTCTTCGCTCTTCAGCGGGATTTTCTTGAGCGCACTGTCCACGGCAATCTGCATCGCGTCCATCACGTGCAGGTCGAAGAACCGGTCGAGGAATCGCACCTCCAGTGCCGCCACGGGTCCGCGGGCAGCAGAGGTACCGGACCCGGATGCGCGAGCTGCAGATACTCGATGATGATGCTCGATTCAGCGACGCTGCGGCCCCGGTCCACCAGCAGCGGAAATTTGCGCAACGGCCACCGCTGCAGCCATTCCGCCGCGTATTGCGGTGTATCCGGACCGAGGCTGCGGAACTCGAACGGGGTCTCGTTTCGTAGAGCGCGATGAGGACTTTCTGCGTGTAGGAGGAGAACGGATGACCGTAAAAGCACGAGCGGCATGTTCGGAGTCTCCTTGAGATAGGCCTCGAGTTTCGCCAGGTGCTGTTCGCCGCCCTCGATGGCGCCGTACTTATCGACCATCTCATCGCGCGTTTTCCTGCTGGGATAAAGCTGGCGCAGCGTGATCAGGGTGCCTGCGGCGGTCTTTTGCAGGATGACGGTGGCTTCGAACAAAATCCGTTCGCCGTCGCCATGATCGAAAACCAGCCGGTGCGGAGGCGTGATTTCCTTGAACACCGAGCGGTTGGGATAGCGGGTGCCGTCGGGACCGACCATCTCGAACGTCCAGGCGCCGCCGACCCGGAAATCCATGGTCACTTTCTCGTTCCTGAAGCCGTCGGGGCCCCACCACCGGTTTTGATGCTCGGGTTCGGTCATGACCCTCCAGACCAGTTCGCGGGCGAACGGCACCTCCCGCTGCAATACCAGTTCGCGCCCCTCTTCGTGCCTTGTCATCGCTTCTTCAGGTCTCGTTTGTCCATACTGTGGAGGTAGCTTTCGAGGCGGTCGAGGCGCGACTCCCAAATCTTTCGCTGCTCGTCGATCCAGCATGAGGCGGTATGCAATGGAGCCTCCTCGAGCCGGCAGGGCCGCCACTGGGCGTTTTTGCTTCGACTGATGAGCTTGGCCTTCTCGAGCATTTTTAGGTGCTTCGTGATGGCCGGCAGTGACATATCCAGAGGCTTCGCGAGTTCGCCCACCGTCGCTTCGCCCCTGCCCAGCCGTGCCAGCATGGCGCGCCGCGCCGGATGCGAGAGGGCGGTGAAGATGGCATCCAGCTGCGCTTCGTACTTTACCATAAGGTTAAATTAGATCTTGCGCACGATGCTGTCAATTGGGGCGGGGAGGGGCTTCAGCGGAATTGTTGTTTTGGATTCTTTTAATATTGACCACGGGATCCACCAACCGCTATGACCAAATTCAGCTCAATTCCCATCGTCCTCCTGATCCTCCTGCTGCTGAGCGCAATCCTGCTGTTGCTCGCGCTTCCGCCGGCGAAGGCGCCCCCGTTCGAGGGACTCACGCAGTTGACCTGCGATTCGTTTCCCGTGATGCCCGCGGTTCGAGCAAACGCCGCGGCTGGCTTGCGAATGACTTACACCTGCCGAGCCGCAAACGGGATCGTTCGCAAGGTGACCGGCTTCCCGGGCGGCACCAATGCCGGCAACTTCACCGCCTGCCGCCGCGGCGGCGGGATCGTCAAGCTCTGGCTCAATCCGAGCCCGAGCCCGTACGGCCCCTACGTATTTCAAGCGAGCTGCCAGGATGAGATCTTTTTGAGCTACCCGGTCGCCGCCTCGACCTACGAATCCAGGCGGGCCTTTTCCCAACTGTCCGCCTGGGTCCTTCTGGTGCTGACCGCCGGCGCGCTCGGGCTAATGGCACTGCGGACGTCGCCGCACCGCCGTCATTGACAGGACTTCCGTTTGGTCTATAATTTCAGTATAGACTGAAATAACGGAAATATCGGATGAGACTGACTCCCATCATGCAGCGCTACATCGTCCATTGGGGCGAGATGGGAAGCCGCTGGGGACTCAACCGCTCGGTCGCGCAAATACACGCGCTCTTGTTCCTCTCGCCCCAAGCGCTGCACGCGGACGAGATTGCGGAGACGTTGGGAATCGCCCGCTCCAATGTCAGCGTGGGACTGAAAGAGCTCCTCGGCTGGAACCTCGTGCACGTTACCCACACGCTCGGCGATCGCCGGGATTTTTTTTCCGCGCAGCAGGATTCGTGGGAGGTCATTCGCGTGATCATCGAGGGGCGAAAGCGCCGCGAGATCGACCCCACGGTTGCCTTCCTCAAGGACTGCGCCGCCGAATTGGAACACGACGATGAAACGCCCGCGGCGGTGCGCGAGCGCATCGCCGGGCAGCTGGAATTCATGGAAACGCTGATGACGTGGTACGACTCCATCAAGGCTCTGCCGCGAAAGACGCTGCTCAAGATGATGCGATTGGGCCAGCGGATCGCGAAGGTCATCGGAGACTAGGAGGGCGGTCGCGTGATTGGTGCCGGAGCTACACTCGATGGACTGAAAGGCGTGCTCGGTGAGAGGTCCTGGCAGCGCCTGCCAGGCACCGTTCGGGCCCGCTTCGGTCATCCGGTGGTGGCGGTCGACTACGTGGGCACGTTCGATATCGTGCGAGCGAGCGTGGTCGGTCGTTTTTTGGCGTGCTGTTGCCGGCTCATCGGGACGCCGGTCGTGCCGAGAACCGGTCGTGATGTGCCGGCGATCGTGCATGTGGGTCCCTGCGGCGGCGGCGTCGCCTGGAACCGCGAGTATCGATGGCCCGACGCCGCCGCGACCTTGGTGCGCTCGACGAAGGTCATAGGAGCCGATGGCGGGCTCATCGAGGAGCTGCCGGCAAGGCTCTGCATGCCGCTCCAGGTGTACGAGCAGGGCGGCATCTTGCATTTCGTGAGCCTCGGCTATTACTTCAAGTTGGGCACCCGCACGAACGGGCGGACCTTCAAGCTGTGGCTCCCCGCCTGGCTCTCACCCGGCACGACACACGTCCAACACATCGATGAGGCCGGCGGCTGGTTCCGGTTCACCATGACCGTATCGCATCCCGTTTTGGGCGAAGTGTTCTATCAGACCGGCCGCTTCCGAGCGGCGGGAGATTCGAATGGGCGCGCTATTCGTGATGATCATCGTGCAGCAGTCTCCGCACCGCTGGGGCGTCCGTCCGTCCGCGGTTGCGGACTCGATGCATGAGAAGCCCCAGAATCGTGAGAAAAAGCACTCCGCCGAATCCGAGCGCGACCCAGCTCGGCGGCGCGCCGTTCTTTTCGAGCAGGATATAAAACGCGATCATGACCAGCATGGCGGTGTTCTCCGCGAGGTTCTGGACCGCCACCGCGTGTCCGGCACCGACGCTCTCGTGTCCTTTCTCCTGCAACAGCGCATTCAGAGGCACGACGAAGAATCCGCCGCCCGCGCCGACCACCACGAGCACCGCGCAGGCGAGCCAGAAATGGTGGACTACGCAGATCGCACAGATCGCAAGACCGAGGACGATGCCACCCGAGAGCGCCCGGTCGACATTCGCGAGCGTCACGAATCTTGCGGCAAGAGCGGCGCCGACGACGATGCCAATCGCCACCACCCCGTTCAAATAGGCCGGAATGCTGTTGTTTGAGATGCCGAGCGCCACGGGCACCCAGGCAATGAGCAGAAAACGCATGGTCGAGCCGGCGCCCCAGAACAGACTCGTGCCCACCAGTGAGAAGCGCGCGTCCCTGATCGAGAACAGACGGGCGACCACCTTGCGGAAATCGGTGAGCATCGCGCCGAACGAATGCCGGGCGAGCGCGTGAGCCGGCGGTAGTTTGGGGATCAAGAGGTTCGCTGCGGCCGCGGTCGCGTAGCAGGCCGCGACGATGATCAAGGCGCCAAGCACGTTCCAATCGGCGAGCGCGCCACCCGCGATCACGCCGAGTAGGATGGCGGCGATCGTCGAGCCCTCCATCAGACCGTTCGCTTTGACGAGGTGCTCGGCGGAGGTGAGCTCGGACAGGATGCCGTACTTCGCGGGAGAATAAATCGCGGCGCCTACGCCGACACAGCCATAAGCCAGAAAAGGATTCAGGCCGAGGCAGATGCCGAGCGAGCCGGCGAGCTTCACGCCGTTCGCCGCGAGCATGACGCGTCCTTTCGGCCAGGAGTCCGCGAACGGCCCCGCGAAGGGCGCCAGGAGGATGTAGGCGCCGACGAAGAACTCCTGCAGCACCGGTTGGGTCCAGGCGGGGTAGAGCTCGGATTTGAGCAACGCGAGCGTGCAGAAAAGCAGCGCATTATCGGCCAGCGCGGAAAGGAACTGCGCGACGAGGGTGGCGGCAAGCCCGCGCGACCATAGCCTCGACCGCTGAACGGCATCCGCGACGGGTGCTTCCAGGAGGTGCTCAATCCGCATGCGCCGCCGCACTCGACTCCGGTGCTTCCTTGCGTTCCGCCATTTTCTTCAGTTGCACGTAGTCCGTCTTGCCGGTGCCGAGCAGCGGAATTTCGCGTACCGGGACGATGACCCGCGGCACCGCCAGCTCGGGGGCACCGAGGGATCGTGCCGCCTCGATCAATCGATCCCGGCCCAAGGACGGCGAGGTCGTGAACAGCACGATGGCCTCACCCTTTGCCGCGTCGAGGCGGGTCGTGGCGGCGTACGCGAAAGCGGGCTCGGCCTTCGCGGCGATGCGTTCGACGACCTCGAGCGAAACCATCTCGCCCGCGATTTTCGCGAAACGCTTGACGCGGCCGCGGATGTAGACGAAATCATCGTCATCGATGGCGACGATGTCTCCGGTATCGTACCAGCCGTCGCGCAGCGCCGAGCGATCGATCACGCCGGGATTCGAATGCAGCAGATAGCCGAGCATCACGTTCGGTCCGCGAACCTGCAGCAGCCCGCCCTCCTCGATGCCGCTGACGGGCTCCAGTCGATGCTCGAGGCAGGGAACGAACTTGCCGACGCTGCCGATGCGGCACGCCATGGGCACGTTCACGGCCACGACGGGCGCACACTCCGTCACGCCGTACCCCTCGAGCACACGGATGCCGAATTTATCGATCCATTGAGAACGCACTTCTTCGGACAGCTTCTCCGCGCCCGCCACCACGTAGCGCAGCCGTCCGAAATCGTAAGGATGCGCAAATTTCCCGTAATTCCCGAGAAACGTGGACGTGCCGAAAAGGACGGTGCAGTTACGGTCGTAAACCAGTTCCGGAATGATGCGATAGTGCAGGGGGCTCGGGTACAAGAAGACCTTGCATCCCGACACGAGCGGCAGGATCGCGCCACACGTCAGCCCGAAGGAGTGGAACATCGGCAGCGCCAGCATGAATTTGTCGAGCGGCGTGAAGTCCGCCAGTGCCCGAATCTGCGCGACGTTGGAAAGAATCGACGCGTGGGAATGCACCACGCCTTTCGGCTTGCCTTCCGAGCCCGATGTGAACAGCACGATCGCCGGCTCGGCGGGGCTTTGGGGAATGCTCATCGATTCAGGGAAGAATTGGTGCCAGAGTATCCAGAGCTTGTCCACCCACCGCAGATTCGCGCGGGCATCCTCGAGGTACAGGATGCGCACCTCGGTGAGCTGATCGAGCACGGCCGTCAGGCGCGCCTTCTCGATGAAAGAGCGCGATGCCACGATCACGTTGATGCGAGCGGCCTGGCACGCTGCCCGCATCCCGTCCACGCCCGCCGTGTAGTTGAGCATGGCGGGAATCCGCTTCGTCGCGGACAAGGCCAGGATCAGCCCGAGCGTCGGCGCGGCGTTGGGCGTGAGAACGCCGACGATCTCTCCTTCATGGGTGACGGGCTTCAGCAGCCGCGCCATCGCCAGCGCCATGCGCAGGATCGAGCCGTAGGTTTCCTCCTCCATGCGGATGTCTTCGACGAGCGAGTAGGATGCACCGAAGGTGGCTCGAGCATCCAGGAACGCCTGGAACAAGGTGCGCTCGGGCCGCGTGGCCACCAGCATGTCGAGGAGGATGCGCCGCATCAGCTCGCCGGCGCGCCGGCGCCGCAGCTTCGCGCTCGGCAGCTTCGGCATGGGAATTTGCCGGCGAGGTTGAATCGAGATGCGAACGCGCGGAAGGAGCTTGCGGGGATAGATCCCGGCCAGCCGTCCGAAATAGCTCTGAGCCGCGCCATCGATTCGCACCGGCACGACCGTGGCGCCGGTGCGCGCGGCTACGAAGCCGGCACCGTCGTAGACTTTCATGAGAGAGCCGGTGATGGTGAGCCGCCCTTCGGGGAAGATGACTACCGGTGTCCCGGTCTCCACCAAGCGCACGATGAGCTTGACCGCGAGCGGGCTGGCGGAATCGACCGCCAGATGAGGAATGAATCGCAGGGCCCAGCGGAAAAATGCGCTGCGCATGACGGTCGTGTGCACGACGAAGGTGGCCTCGACCGGCAGGACCGCGGCGAGCAGCAAGCCGTCCAGGAGCGATTCGTGGTTGGCGACGATCAGCGTGCGCTCGTTGTCGAATTCGTTCGCGCTGCCGGTGAGGCGCACACGGAACAGGATCCGCAGCAGGACCCGGAATGCGGGCTTTAAAAGGCGCCACGTCGAGGAGGCGCCGGCGGGGGAGACCGTCACGGCGCTGCCGTCATCGGCATCGAAGGGATCGGATCGGTGCTAGAAGCGTGCATGGCTGCCAACCGGAAGGACCAAAAGAGGTCATTATCGCGGCTCGGCAGCGCCCAGTTCGGCAGACGTGTTCGCAAGACCGCGCCGCATTATGTGACACAGTCGTCAACGCGGCCAGAGCCTACCGACCGTGACTCCTCTCAGCGGTCCTGGTCCGAGGCTCGGTCGAGCACATCCCGCACCCGGGCGCCGAGCTCCGCGACGGCGAAGGGCTTCGTGATGAGCTGCACGCCTCGGTCGAGTCGGCCGTGGTGTACGATCGCATTTCGCGCATAGCCGGTCGTGAACAGAACCTTCAGCTCGGGACGGCTTCCGCGGGCTTGCGCGGCCAGCTGTGCGCCCGTCATTCCACCCGGCAGCACGACGTCGGTGAACAACAGATCCACCTTGGGCTGTCGCTCCAGCAACCGCAGCGCGGAAGGGCCATCGTGCGCCTCGATGACCCGGTAGCCGAGCTCGCGCAACGTCTCCACGGAATACTCCCGGACGTCGTCATCGTCCTCGGTGACGAGAATCGTCTCGCGCGGCGTTCCTGCCGGCACGTCGGTGTTTTCCACGACGGCAATCGGCTCGTAGTCTCGCAGCAGCCGCGGTAGATAGATGCTCACCGCGGTACCGCGCCCGACGGTCGAGGAGATCCGCACTTGTCCGCCGGATTGCGTGACGAAGCCGTAAACCTGGCTCAAACCCAAGCCGGTGCCGCGGCCGACCGGTTTGGTCGTGAAGAACGGTTCGAATACCCGTGAGGCCGTGTGGTCGTCCATGCCGATCCCGGTGTCGGAGACGGACAGCGAGACGTACTGACCCGGAACGAGGTCCGCCTGCGTGGAGGGATGGTCCGGGTGGATGTCGACATTGGCCGTCTCGATGGTCATGCGTCCGCCCTCGGGCATGGCATCGCGTGCGTTCAAGGCGAGGTTGAGAATCGCCGCCTCGAGTTCGGTGGGATCGACCTCGACGCGCCAAAGGCCCGCGCGGCGCACCGTGTCTACTTCCGTCGTCTCGCCCAACGTGCGATGCAACAGGTCGGACATGCCCGAAACGAGGGCGTTGACATCGATCGGCTTGGGGTTCAGAGGCTGTCGTCGCGAGAATGCCAACAGGCGCTGGGTGAGCGAGGCCGCTCGCTTGGCGCCCCCCATGGCGCTTTCAACGGCCCGCGCCGCGCGCGGCGCGTCGGCCGGCAGGCAGCGCCGCAAGGTCTCCAGGTTGCCGATGATGACCTGCAACAGGTTGTTGAAGTCATGCGCGACGCCGCCGGTCAGCTGCCCGATGGCCTCGATCTTCTGAGATTGCCTGAGCGCTTCCTCGTTTTTCTTCAATTGCTCGGTGCGCTCGGCCACCTGTTGCTCGAGCGTCGCGTTCAAGTGCCGCAACTCTTGCGTCAGGTCGGCATTGGCGACCGCTACCGCCGCCTCGGCGGCGAGGCCGACGAGGCGCGTTTGCGTCCGGGCGCTGAATATTCCGATTTTGGAGTGTGCCAGGAGAAGCACGCCGATCACCGTTCCGGCGCGGGAGCTCACCGGTATCGCCAAATAGCTGCGCACCGGCGCATGCTCCGGCGGAGCGGCCTCAAGCGGAGCGGCGAACTGCGAGTCCCGCGCGAGGTCCTCGGAGCGCACGATTCCCTCATGCTGATAGGTAAACTTGAACAGCTGTGTAAAGCGAGCCCTCTCCGAGCCGCCTAGAGCCTCGAGGCGGGATCCCGAGAACGCATAGAGCTCGTAGCTCTCGCCGGTGCCGCTCATCTCGTTGCAGAAAAATGCACCGAACTCCGCGCCGCTCAACTCGACGCTCGCGTCAGTGACGATCTGGATGATGCGCTGGCGGTCGCTCTCGAGGGGCAGCGAGGACGCCGCGCGGTTCTGGATTTCGAGCGCCTGCCGCTCCTCGCGAATTTCCTCTTCCGCTTGCCGTTGGGCCGTGCGGTCGCGCAGGATCTTGATGAAACCGATGGTGCGGTGGTTCTCGTCTCGGATGGGGGTGAGCTCCCCCGCCGCCCAGAACCGGCTCCCGTTCTTGCGCACCCGCCAGCCTTCCTCGCCCCCGCCACGCCCCAGCCGTTCGGCATCCGCGATCTCACGGGCGAGCTGTCCGCGCGAGCGGTCCTCTTCGGTGAAGATGCGCTCGAGCGTCTGACCGAGCGCCTCATCCTCGGACCAGCCCAGAATACGGTGGGCGCCGGTGTTCCAACTCGTGATCAGTCCGTCGTGATCGGTGCTGATGATGGCGGTGTCGGTGGCGCCGTTCACGATTTGACGCCACTCGGGCACTTCCAGTAAGCGCTGGCCGCGGGAATCTACGATGGTCATCGACGACTTCTTGAGCAAGCGTAAAGTAATTGACAGGGTATTCTGATTTAATCGCGAGGAGACGCTAAAGCGCCTCATCCTCGTGTCGGTGCAAACTTACATGATCCTTCACCTCATTGACGGGACTTATGAGCTTTTCAGGCATTTCTACGGCCTGCGGCGCTTTACGAAGGAAAAGGATCGACCCTTTGGCGCCGTGACCGGGGTCTTGAACGGGGTGCTGCAGATGATCGAGCAGGGTGCGACGCATGTCGGCGTCGCCACCGACCACGTGATCGAGTCGTTTCGAAACGATCTGTGGAGCGGGTACAAGACCGGCGACGGCATCGAGCCGGCGCTCTTCGCACAATTTCATCCACTGGAGGACGCACTCGCCGCCTTGGGGGTGGCAGTGTGGCCCATGATCGAGCTCGAGGCGGACGATGCGCTCGCCTCGGGGGCCGCGCTCGGCTGCACCGATGACCGGGTGCAAAAGGTGTCCATCTGGACCCCGGACAAGGATCTTGCCCAGTGCGTGCGCGGGGACCGCGTGGTGCAGGTGGATCGCAAGAGCAAGACCGTACGAGACGCCGATGGGGTGCGTGCAAAGTTCGGCGTCAGTCCGAAGTCGATTCCGGATTATCTTGCCCTCGTGGGCGACAGCGCCGACGGCTATCCCGGGATCGCGGGGATCGGTCCCAAAGGCGCAGCGGGTCTCATCAACCGATATGGCGCCATCGAGGAGTTTCCGCCCGAAGTCCTTGGCGAGCGGCGCGAGCTCGCGCTTCTATTCAAGCGGCTCGCGACGCTGCGCACCGACGCGCCGCTGTTTGCCACGGTCGATGAGCTCGAGTGGCGCGGTCCCACGGAGCGCTTTGCGGCGTGCAGCGTGGCATTGGGCGACGAGCGCCTGCTCGCCCGCGCGAAGCAGGCGCATGCCGGCCTGCCGGCTCCTCAGGGCCGGCGCAGCGGCGCGCCGAGATAGCAGCCGAATTCTTTCACGAAATCCACCGAGACGCGCGCATGCACGCGGCCCTGGCGATCCAGGAATCGCGCGTGATCGTCCAGGGGAACGAACGCCCCGTGCCAGACGTTCGGATGGATATAAAGCCCGCGTGTGCCGTCGCACCAGAATGTGGTGAACCGCTCCGGCGAGACATCATCGCCGGGCAGGGCGAGGGGCACGACGAAGCGCTCGCCCTGCAGCGGGTAGATGAGCTGACCGCCGTCCGGGTGGTAGTTGGCTCGCCAGATGTAGGCGCGCTCGCGGGGGCCTGAGGCGGCGGGGGCTGCTTCCTCGGGCCAGTTGCTCCAGCCGAACAGATAGCTGTCGCCGACCGCGTTGTTGCGGGCGAACAAGACTTCGCCTTTCCACCAGAACTCGAATATGCCCTCGGTGATTCCGCCCTGATTACCGGAATTCTCATCGATGGGACGCCAACCTTGGGCGGGCCAGCGCACGATCTCGACCGGAAAGGAGTGCGGATCGGAAACGAGTGCACCGTAGCCTTCGAGGCTCTCCTGCGTGGCTTCCACCAGCGGGGTGACGTGAAGGCGTCGGACGCCCGTGGTGGGCACGTAGGCAATATCGTCCGGCTGAAAGTCCATGGCCGCCGGAATCATAGCGCGGATTCGACGGTGCTGTCGCAGGGGCGTCGGCGGTTCCTCACATGAACTTGGGACGAGCGCCGATCGGCGCCGAAGCGCGGCACGCTACCATGCAGGCAACGGGGAAGAAGCCGGCAAAGTCTTGGGGCAGCATCGAGTCGTGCTCATGGCCTGAATCGCACTTCCGCCTTCTTCCCCGTTCTCCTTCGCGTCGCCGCAAGTTCTATCCGTCAATCCCGATAGGAAGGCATCCCGATAGGAAGGCTCTTCCGCATCGCGAATGGCTTTGATGTTCTCGAAATGGTCGAGTAACGCTCCGGCCTCCCGCGAGGAGCGTGGCGATGCGATCTCCTTCATCGTCCGACAAGGCCATGCCGCGGAAATCGGCGTCGAGCACCAGAAGGTCACCGGCGCAGATGCGCGAGAGGTGCCGGCCGCGCGGGTTGATCAGAAAGCGCGAGCCGTCCGCCGAGACGGCCAAGCTCAAGTGATTGGCGACGGATTCGTGCATGTCCAGCCGCGCGAACCAGCGAAACGCCGCGGCCAGATCGACACGCTCGGCGCGATGGGGACTTGGGGCGCTCAGGCGATCAGCTCCGAACTGCCGCATAACAGAGCTCGTGAAAATGACGCACCAGGTGCTCGCTCCGGTTCGGGGTACGCTCATCGATGACATAGCGGCCGTGCTCGAAGCCGAACGAGCGAAGTCCCTTCTGGTTCGATTGATTGAGGCGGATGTCCTCCGGCCCGAGCTCCTGATTCATCCACCGAATGCACGCCTCGGTGACTTTCGGGAGCGCACGGCCCGCCACGCCGTAATAGCCGAAGCGCAACACGGAGGATTCCGGGCCCGTCGGATTCATGATGAACGTGCCCACCATATCCGCAAAAGGGAAGGCGTACAGGGTGGCGTTGGGCCATAGACCAAAATTGAAGAACCAATCGGTCTGCCAGGTCGCGCCCGCGAGCGGGACGCCGTAAGCCTCGCTTGCGCCTTGTCTCGGCGGTCCCACATAGGTCCACCATTCTCCGTGCGCCTCGAGCGTGTAGCCGGAGAAGTCGATCAGCTGCACGAGTTGCCGGTGGGCGGGGCCCGAATGATCGAAATGATAGCTCTCGACGGAGTTTTCCTGGATCACCTTCCAATTGGCGGCCACCGGAACGTCGACCTCTTCGAGCAATACGAGCCGCTCGAGATCCGGAATGTGCCGGCGGATTCGGGTTTCCGCGCCCGGCGCCATCTCCGCGATGGGCTTCGCCCGCGGATCGAGGTTGATGAACACGAACGAGGCGAATGTCTCGACGCGAACCGTCCGCAGTCCGCGATCGCCTTTGTCGAAACCGGCGATCCCCTGGGTGTTGGGCGCGCCGCGCAGGCACCCATCGAGGGCGTAGGTCCAGGCGTGGTAGCCGCACGTGAACGTCGGGGTCTTGCCGCGGCGCGACTCGACCAGGCGGTTGCCGCGGTGCTGGCACACGTTGTGAAACGCACGCAGTGCGCCGTCCCGGCCTGCGACCACGAGCACGCTCTGTTCGAAAATGTCATGGGTGACGAACGCGCCGGGCTCCTTCAGCTCATTGACATGGGCGACCAGATGCCAGGATCTGAAGAAGATGTTCGTGCGCTCTCGCTGGAAGACGTCCTCATCGTAGAAAAAACGGGCCGGCAGCGAATGGCCCGCCGCCCGATCTTCGATGCTCCATTCAAGCGCTTCGCTTTGCATGAGGCTCCCCAAGCTACGGCTCAATGACTGGATGCGCCTGCTTGAAAGCGTCATGATGATGTCGGAATCTATCCAGGAGCTCATTTGCGAAAAGTGGCATTTTTGCTCTTGCCCGAGTTCTCCCACCTCGGGCTCGCGGCGGCGCTCGAGCCGCTCTTCATCGCGAACTGGCTGTCGCAGGAGCGGGTATTCGATTGGATCATCGTGTCGGTCGACGGCAAGGCCGTGCGGGCGAGCAACCGCCTGATGATCGCGGTGGACGGCGATATCGCGGCCGCCGGCGACGCCAAGACGGTGTTCGTGCTGGCGAGTTTCGAGCCGGATCATGCGCTGCGCGAGCGCGGCGTGATCAAGTGGCTGAGGCGCATGGCGCGCTTCGGCGCCGAGCTGTGCGGGATCGAGAACGGGAGTTTCGTGCTGGCCGAAGCGGGACTGCTGAACGGCCACGAGGTTGCGATCCACTGGGACAACCTGCTGGGGTTTCAGGCGCATTACCGCAAGACACGACCGGTCTCCCAGCTCTATCGGCGTTGCGGTGCGCGGATCACCTGCGCCGGGGCTTCCGCGATTCTCGACATGATCGTCGCCTGGATGGGCTGGCACGGCGAGGGCGAGCTTGCCGCAGAAGTCGCGGAGCATCTGCTGCTCGGCCGGCTTCGTGCGCCGGCTACCGAGCAAGGGGCGCCCGAGCGCGGGATGCTCGCCGGCACCGATACTGCGGTCGCAAAGGCCCAAGCGCTGATGCGCGAACATGTGGAGCAGCCGTTGTCGTGTGGCGATATCGCCGCCCGGGTGGGCTTGTCGCTGCGCCAATTGGAACGGCGGTTTCGCGATACGCTCCGCTGCTCCGTGCTCGAGCGATACCGATTCATCCGCATGACCAAAGCGCATCAGCTGCTGCAGCAGACCGATCGCTCCGTGACCGAGGTGGCATTGTCCTGCGGCTTCTCCTCGCCGGAGTATTTTTGCCGGCTTTACCGCCGGATGTTCGAGTGTTCTCCCAGCAAGGACCGCCGGCAATCCACCACCGCGCCCGTTCTGCGGCAGCGGCCTACGAATCACTGACGGAGCGCAGGAATGCGCGCATGTGGAAATGCGCCTGCGCGGGCTCGTAGCGAAATTGCGGGGCGACCGGGCAGGCTCGGCGAGCACGGCAGCCGTTGTCGCGGCAGTCCGTTCCTGCTGCACTCGAGACGTGGCCCATGCAGGCCTCGAGATCGAATGAGCCGGGGCGAAAAGCCTGCACCGGACAGGAGGAGAGGCAGGGTTGATCTGCGCAGTGATCGCACGGACGCCCGCGCGCTTCCTGCCTCGGCAGCGCGATCCGTTCGGGCAGCCACAAGCCGCCGCGATAGGCATGCCAGAGCCCGAAGGTCTCGTGAATCAGAAGCCCGATGGGACTGGGATGCACCGGCTCACCGCGCAGTGCGAGACGCTGGAATGGAAGCGGCGCCGCCGGCGATCCGCTCGGATAAAAGTCGACCGCTCCAAGCTCGCGCGCGAGCGCCCCGATCAGGCGACGCGACCACCGATCGAGCGGGTGCGGCTGTCCATCGTGCGCCTCGGCCGAGCCCTCGAAGGCGCTCCACTGGACACCGCCGGTGAAGCCAAGCAATACCAGCGTGCCGCCCTCCAACGCGGAAAAGTCCGGGCCGAGCTCGCCGGGTTTCGGATGGAATGCGCCGCGGACCGCGAGACCGCTCGCGACGGCGCGCCGGCAGAGTTGATCGTAGGGGGGCACGGTCAGGCATGATACGGAAGGTATGCATGGAATCTATATCGATGGCGGCTGGGTTGACGCCCGCAGCGAAGCGGCTCGCGAGGTCCGAAATCCCGCAACGCTCCTCACCCTCGGCGAGGTGGCGGAATGCGGCGCCGAGGATGCGGGGCGGGCGGTGGCCGCGGCGCATGCCGCCCAATCCGCCTGGCGCCTGAGGCCGCCCCTCGAGCGCGCGGCGTTGCTCCGAGAGATCGCGCTCAAGGTGCACGAGCGACGCCGCGAGCTCGCATTGCATTTGAGCCGCGAGACCGGCAAACCGCTCGCGGAAGCTTGCGATTGCGTGGACGCGGTCGCGGCCATATTCGAGCGTCATGGCGCGGGACCGGCGGGCCCGGCGCCGCCCCCCGAATCGGGCGGCGGGGTGGTTGCCGTCATTACGCCCTTCAACTTTCCGCTTCTCGCCCTCGCATCCGCGATCGTCCCGCAGCTCGCCGCCGGCGCGACCGTCGTGTGCAAGCCGCCGCCGCAAAATCCCCTGTCGAGCCTCGAGCTCGTGCGCCTGTGTGCGGGGCTGCCGAAAGGTGTGATCAATCTGGTGACCGGTGGTGCGGAGGCTGCCGAAGCACTCACCGCCCATCCCATCGTCACGCGCGTGAGCTTCACCGGCTCATCGCAAGTCGCCTGCCGGCTGCAAGCGGCCGCCCGCGGCAAGCAGCTCGACTTGGAGACGGGATCGCTCGATGCGTTCATCGTGTGCCGGGACGCGGATCTGGAACGGGCCGTTCCGAGCATTGCCTGGACCCGCCTGATGAATGGGGGACAGACCTGCGCATCCGCACGACATATCTATGTGGAGCGCCCGGTCGCCGCGGCGCTCGCCGAGCAGATGCATCAATATGTGGGCTTTCTGGACGTCGATGATCCAAAGAAGACGCCCACCGATCTCGGACCGCTGATCTCGCGCGAGGCCGCGCAGCGGGTGGAGGATCAGGTCGGGCGGGCGCTACGCGACGGGGCCAAGCTGATTCTGGGTGGACGCCGCTTTCGCCCGTCGGGCCTGCCGGGCCATTTCTTTCAGCCGACCATCCTCACGGACGTGAGACCCGGTGGGGGGGTGACGCGCGAGGAAATCCTCGGCCCCGTGATCACGATCACGCCCGTGAGCGATCTCGCCGAGGCGCTCGAGTTCGCGACCCAGACCGCATCGCCGCTTCGCGCATGGATCTACACGGGCGATCCCGAGGCGAGTACGCGCGTGCTGAAAGACCGCGCGGGCGGCACCTTCGTCCTCAACGATCCCGCCAATCCCGAAGCAGGTCCGTTCGGCGCTCTGCGGGCCGGCCGCATTCGCAGCGCGCTCGGCGGCCCGTCCGCGCCCGTGCCATGCGGTGAATCCGGCGAGGCGCGCATCGAATGGGGACGATCGGTGACGCCCAAAGCGTGGTGGTTTCCCTATCTCGAGCGCCGGATCTGATGCGGCGCCGGGCGCTCTTGCGGCTGCTGATGATGGGACTCGCGGTGGTGTCGGCACCGTCGATGACGCCAGCGGCGGCACCCTTCGACCCGGCGCAAGCCGATCTCACCCAGCTGCGCGCGGCGCTCGATGCCCATCGCACCACCTCCGAAGCGCTCGTACGCTACTACCTGGGCCGTATCGCGCGCTTCGATCAGCAAGGCCCTCGCCTCAATGCGCTCATCACGCTCAATCCGAATGCGATCGATCAAGCGCGGCGGCTCGATGCAGGCGCAGGCCGCCGCGCGCGCGACAACCTGCTCTACGGCATACCTTTCGTCGTGAAAGACAACTACGACACCGCGGGGCTTGCCACCTCGGGAGGCTCGGCCGCGCTCGCACATTCCGTTCCCGCGCGCAATGCGTTCGTCGTGCAGAAATTGCTGGACCGGGGCGCCATCCTGATCGGCAAGGCGAACATGTCGGAGCTGGCCGCTTCCTACGGCTGGCTGGGCTACAGTTCCGCAGGCGGCTTGACGCTCAATCCGTACAACACCGCTCGCAACGTCTCGGGCTCGAGCAGCGGATCCGCCGCCGCGGTCGCGGCGGACTTCGCCGCCTTCGCGCTCGGCACCGATGCCTCGGGCTCGCTTCGCGCACCCGCGAGCGTGGCGGGGCTGGTGTCGCTGCGGCCGACGCTGGGTCTCATCGGCCGCGGCGGCATCATTCCATCGGCACTCACATTCGATACGGCGGGCGCGTTGACGCGCACGGTCTCCGATCAGGCGATCGTGCTCGCGGCCCTCGTCGGGCCCGACCCGCGGGATGCCGCGACGTTGAATGGCGGGCCGCCGCTCCGGCGCTATTTCCCCCTCGATCGTGCGCGATCCTTGGCGGGCGTGCGGCTCGGCGTCATCGGCAATTTCAGAGGAGCAAGTTCCGAAGTCGACGCCGTCGAAGCCTCTGCGCTGGATGCATTGAAAGCGCAGGGCGCGGCACTCATTCCGATCCACTTGCCGAAGGAGTTCGAGACGCTATGGAATGCGGTGCTCGCGCCGGTGAGCCAAGCGGAATTCAAGCCGCAATTCGAAAGATACCTCAAGTCCCTGCCGGCGGAGCAACCCAAGACGCTCGCCCAGCTCATCGCGATCAGCGAATCGCCCGCCGTGCTCGAGTCCGCCAGGCCGGTCAATCCGGCGCGGTTGCGCGCCTTGCGCGAGGCGGATTCGACCGAGCTCACGGACTCGCCCCTCTATATTCACATTCTGACCGACCTGATCCCGCGCGTGCGGCACGAGCTCCAGGCGCTCGCGGTCGAGCACCGCCTGAATGCCTTCGTGTTCTCGACGATGAGTTGCCCGGCGAGCCCGCGTTTCGACCGCGAGGATCCGAGCTACTCGTGCCGCAGCGAAGACCCCTACACGCCGGGCTATATCGCCTCCGTCACCGGGTTCCCCGAGCTGACGGTGCCCGCGGGCAGGGCACTCGGAAACATTCCGGTCGGCGTATCGTTCCTCGGTCTGCCTTATGACGAGCGATCGCTGTTGAGCCTCGCGGCGGTGTTCGAAGCGGCGAGACCCCGGCTGACGGCGCCGTCCTTAGAGTGACGGCGCCGTCTCAGGATGGTCAGCTCAGCCGGAGGGACTCGCTTCGACCTGAATGTCGAGCTTGACCCACATTTGAAACCCGTAATCCTTGCCGAAGGTGATTCCGTAGTCGCTGCGGTCGAAGCTCGCGGACGCATCCGCACCGCATACTTCTTTCTTGGTCATGGGATTCGGCTTGCACATGAAGGAATTGATCTTCAGCACGAGGGGCTTGCTCACGCCGTGCAGCGTGAACGTTCCTTGAGCCTCGGTGGGAACATCGCCCTTCCAATGGGTGAATTTGCCGCTGTAAGTCGCGGTTGGATATTTGGCGACATCGAAGAGCTCGGGCTTTTTCGAGTGCTCGTCCAATTTCGCGTTGCCGAAATCGACCGAGTCCATGTTGACCGTGACGTCGATCGTTCCAGTCTTTGCGTCCTTGTCGTACACGATCTTTCCCGAGGTATCCGTGAATTTTCCGCGCCACACGGACAATCCACCCATGTGATCCGCGGCGAAGCTCGGATAGGTGTGCTTGGGATCGATCACGTAAGTCACCGGTGCAGCGACGGCGGTGACCGCCACAGCGGCCGCAACCCCCAGCGCGGTGAGACTCGCCAAGACGATACGATTCATGAAGGCTCCTTGAACGACCTATGGGTATAATCGGACAGCACGAATCATATCCGATTGTGCGGCCGTATCCCCCTGAATATCGAGGATTCAACGACGCATGGATTTACTGACCGCCATCGAAACTCGCTCGTCCGCGGCGCGCTTGGTCGAGCCTGGTCCGACCTCCGAGCATTTGGCGCGAATCTTATCGGCCGCGGAGCGGGCGCCCGATCATGGCCGCATGAAGCCATGGCAGCTCGTGGTGCTGCAGGGACTCGCGCGTGAGCGGTTCGCAGCGGCCGCTGCGGAAGCCAAACGGCGCCGGATGCCCTCGATGACCGAGGAGCAGTGGGCTGCGGAGCGCGACAAAGTGCTGCGCTCGCCCGTTCTCCTCGTGGTCGGCTGTGCGGTGCGTGAGAACCCCAAGGTTCCCGAGATCGAGCAGGTGATCGCGGCGGGAGCCGCCGCCCAGAATCTTTTCCTGGCCGCGCACGACCTCGGTTATGGCGTGATGTGGAAGACCGGCGCCGCGGCCTACGATCCGGACGTCAAAGCGGTGGTCGGACTGCGGCCCACCGACCACATCGTCGCGATCATGCATCTGGGAACGCGTCTGAAGTAGCGCCGGCAGCGGGCGGCGGGCTCGGCGCCGGAAAGGAATGTCCGCGCAGCGACACCGCTTTGATGAGCGCCCACGCCGGCGTCCCGGGCATGAGGCCGAGCTCGCGGGTCGCGGCATGCGTGACCCGCGCGAGGATAGATGAGCCCGCACCGATGTCGATCGAGACCAGGTCCGAGCCACTGCCGTCATCGTCGATGGCATTCACGACCCCGCGCAGGCTGTTACGCACGCTCAAGAACTGCGGCATTCGGGTCGACACGATGACATCGCGCGCGAGCAGCTGCACGCGCAGCCGCGTTCCGGCGCTGAGCGCCGCCGCCTCGACCTTGATCTCGCCCGCGCCGACATGCACGCGCACCAGACCGCTCAACGGGTCTTCGCCGATGACGCGGCCGTCGATGATTGCGCCCACGGCATCGGGACCGATCATGGCTCGAAGCCTCGGATTCAGGCTCATTCGCGCGATGTCGCCCTGGGCGGCGACCGCTCCGGACTGCATGAGTATGAGGTAGGTGGCGAGCCTCAGCACCTCGTCGAACTGATGGCTCACGTAGATCATCGGAATCGACAGCTCATCGCGCAATGTCTCGAGATAAGGCAATACCTCTTCGCGGCGCTCACGATCGAGAGCGGCGAGGGGCTCATCCAGCAACAGGAGTTCGGGCTGCGACAGCAACGCGCGGCCGATCGCCACGCGCTGACGCTCCCCGCCCGATAGCTGATGCACGCGACGCATGAGCAGCGGCTCGAGATCGAGCAGGGCGAGAACGCGCTCGAGGCTCACAAACGGCGCGCCGCGTGCACGGCGCTGCCCATAGGCGAGATTGGAGGCGACGTTCAAGTGCGGAAACAACCGTGCGTCCTGAAACACATAGCCGATGCGGCGGTGCTCGGCGGGCAGCTCGATGCGGCGCCGGGTATCGAGCATGACGGTAGTCGTCGAGCCGGACCTCGCCCCGCTCGGGGGCGAGCAGGCCGGCGATGAGGTTGATCGTGGTGGTCTTGCCGCAGCCGGACGGGCCGAACAGTGCGACGATGCCCGGGGTGGGGGCGTCGAATGCGACGCTCAGTGTGAATGCGCCCACCCGCTTTTCGAGCACGACCTCGAGACTCATCGACCCAAGCTCCGCCGCACGCGGCGCGCAAACCATTCCGACAACAGCAAGCCGCCGAGTCCGAGGACCACCGACATGATCGCGAGGCGTGCCGCCGCGTGCTCACCGCCCGGCATCTGCAGGGCGGAGTAGAGCGCGAGCGGCAGCGTGCGGGTCTCCCCGGGGATGTTGCCCGCGAACGTGATGACGGCGCCGAATTCACCCAAGGCGGCGGAGAAGGCCGTTATTGCGCCCGCCAGCAGTCCCGGCAGCATCAAGGGCAGCGTCACGCTCGCGAACCGGTCGATGGGACCGGCGCCCAAAGTGCGTGCGGCGTCCTCGAGCCCGCCGTCGATGGTCTCGAGCGAGATGCGGATGGCGCGCACCATCAGTGGAAAGGACATCACGGCGGTCGCGAGCGCGGCTCCATTACGGTTGAAAATGAGCACGATGCCGAACCAGCGATCGAGCCAGCCGCCGACGAGGCCGCGCGTTCCGAACAGGACCAACAGGACATAGCCCACGGCCACGGGCGGCAGTACCAGCGGAAGGTGCACGACGGCGTCGAGCAACGTGCGGCCGGCGAACCGGCGCCGCGTGAGGATCCAGGCGACGAGGACCGCGGGCGCCAGGCTGAACGTGACGCTGCGCAGGGCGACGCTCAGGCTCAAGCAGAGCGCTTCGATCTCCTCGGGGGTCGGCAGGATGCTGGGCTGCATGCGCCACGCAGTATACTGTGCGATCAAGATTCGCTCGGACACCTCGAGGACTTTCTACATGGCCTATTACCGCGCCGTCGCGCAAGCAGCGGCGTCGATACCGGAGCGTATCGGTGTCTTGCTGGCCAACCTCGGTACGCCGGATTCGCCCTCGTATTTTGCGGTTCAGCGTTATCTCAAGGAATTCCTGAGCGATCGGCGCGTGATCAACACCTCGCCCGCCGTATGGCTGCCGATTCTCTACGGCATCGTGTTGCCTTTGCGGCCGCTGCGCAGCGTGCGCAACTATCGCAAGATCTGGATGCAGGACGGATCTCCGTTGGCGGTGTACTCGCATCGCCTCACCAACAAGGTGGGCGACCGGTTGCGCGCGATGCTGGGCGAGCGCGCCCGGGTCGCGCTCGGCATGACCTACGGCAATCCGAGCATCGCGAGCGCCGTGAACGCGCTCCTCGAGCAGAACGTGCGCCGGCTGCTGGTCCTGCCGCTGTACCCGCAGTATTGCTCGTCGACCACCGGCTCGGTGTTCGATCGCACCGCGCAGGCGCTGGAACGCTGCCGCTGGCTTCCCGAGATGCGCTTCATCAATGATTATTACGCGGATGCCGGCTATCTCGACGCACAGGCGGCCCGCATTCGCGAGTATTGGGAGCGGGTCGGTGAGCGTTCCCATCTGGTGTTCTCCTATCATGGAGTGCCCGCCTCGTACGTGAGTGCCGGCGATCCCTACCAGGCCCAGGCCGAGGCGACCACGCGGGGGGTGGCCTCGCGTCTGCAGCTCGCCTCCGATGATTGGTCGCACTGCTATCAATCCCGCTTTGGCCGGGTGCGCTGGCTGCAGCCGTACACCGAGGAGACGCTGGGCGAGCTCGCGCGGCAGGGTAAGCGCAAGCTGACGGTCGTGTCGCCGTCGTTCGCCGTCGACTGTTTGGAGACGCTGCAGGAAGTGGGCCTCGAGTACCGGGATAAATTTCGGGAGCTTGGCGGCGAGAGTCTCGATCTCGTCCCTGCGCTCAACGACGACGACCGTCATGTCGATGCGCTGACCGGCATCATTCACAACCACCTGCAGGGGTGGCTGTAGGCGGCGCGGCCGGTTCGGCGAGCTCGGGCCGTGATCGTATTTTTAACATTAATAAAATTGTGTAACTAGATAATTTATATAATAAATATGTTTACTAAATTATTTGAGGGAGAGCGCTCCATTTGGCTGCGGTAGCACTGCTCGCGCTCGCCGTCTGGATTTACCTCCTCGCCGCCCACGGCAGGTTCTGGCTTTCGAGCCCGGAGCTCGTGCCGCTTGAGCGCGTGCATGGGCCGGCGATCGATGTCGTGGTGCCGGCGCGCGACGAGGCGGAAGTCATCGGTCCCGTGATCGCATCGCTCCTTGCACAGGATTACGCGGGCGTGTTCACGCTGACGCTCGTCGATGACAACTCGACCGACGGGACCGCCGGGCGCGCCGGCAGCGCGCCGCGCCTGAGGGTGCTGCGCGGGGTCGCGAAGCCGGCGGGTTGGTCGGGAAAAATGTGGGCGCTGGAGCAGGGAGTCACGGCCGGCACGGCACCGCTCGTCCTTTTCACCGACGCCGACATCGTGCATGACCCACGACACCTCTCGACGCTGGTGGCTTCGTTGGAGCGCTCGAGGCTCGACATGGTGAGCGAGATGGTGCGCCTGAACTGCTCGAGCCTTGCGGAGCGCACACTGGTCCCGGCCTTCGTGTACTTCTTTCAGATGCTGTATCCGTTCGCGAGGGTGAACAATGCACGCTCGCGGGTGGCGGCTGCCGCCGGAGGCACCGTGCTCATCCGGCGCGATGTGCTCGAGCGCATCGGCGGCATCGGGGCAATCAGGAACGCGCTGATCGACGATGTGTCGCTGGCGCAGGCGGTCAAGCGCACGGGCGGCGCCATTTTCCTGGGCCATTCGGCGCTCGCCGCCTCCATCCGGCCCTACCCGGCGTTTGCCGATATCTGGCGCATGATCGCGCGCACCGCGTTCACGCAGCTGCGCCACTCGGTGTGGCTGCTCATCGCGACGATCATCGGGTTGTGCCTCGTCTGGCTGGCACCGATCGCGGCGGTGCTGCTGGGGCACGGCTGGGTGCGTGCCGCCGGGCTTGCGGCCTGCGCGCTTGCCGTGCTCAGTTACCTGCCGACCCTGGCGCGCTACCGGCGCAGCTTTCTGTGGTCGCTCACGCTGCCGCTCATCGCCGTGTTCTACATGGCCGCGACGGTCGGTTCGGCCGTCGATGCGTGGAGTGGGGCGGGCGCCCGCTGGAAAAGCCGCTCTTATTGACCGGCCGTCACTCGCGCCACGCTCTGTCGAGCAGCGCATCGACATCGAGCGCGGCGCGGCTCGAGCCGAACGCCGCCCCCCAGCCCGCCTCGGGATCGAGACGCGTCGCGCAGAACGCCTCTGCAACCGCGCGGGCGCCCCGCGAGCCGCCGGCGGCCGCCGCCGCCGCAGACGCAGCCGCGCCGAGCAGCAGACTTGCCTGCATCAAGGTGATGAACGCCTGAGCGAAGTGACGGGCGAATGCCTCCTCGAAGCCGGTCGTGACCTGCGCCGCGAAACGCTCGTACGCCGCATCGAAATAGCGGTTCTGGCCGCGCGTTGCGGACAGTTCGCGCAGCACCACCTCGCTGGTCGAAGGCGACTTGGCGAAGGCCCTCAGCACATCGAGGCACATGATGTTGCCGGAACCTTCCCAGATGGAATTGACGGGCATTTCGCGAACGATCCGCGCAAGCGCGAGCTCTTCCGTGTAGCCGTTCCCGCCGAGAACCTCCATCGCCTCGGCCGACAACTCGCAGCCTCGCTTGCAGACCCAGAACTTGGCGGCCGAGGTGAGGGCGCGGCGCAGGGTGGCCTCGCTGGGGGCGTCGCTCTCGAATGCATGCGCGAGGCGCAGGGACAGGGCAGTGGCCGCTTCGGATTCGATCACGAGATCCGCCAGCACACGGCGCATCAATGGCTGCTCGAGGAGAGAGGCGCCGAAGGCGCGGCGGTGACGGGCATGGTGCAGCGCTTGCACCACCGCCTGGCGCATCATTCCGGCGCTTCCGAGCACGCAATCGAGGCGTGTGTACGTCCCCATCTCGAGTATTGTCGGCACGCCGCGGCCTTCCTCGCCCAGGCGTTGCGCCCATGCGTCCACGAACTCGACCTCGGATGAGGCGTTCGAGCGGTTGCCGAGCTTATCTTTCAGTCGCTGAATGAGAATGCCGTTGCGAGTCCCGTCCGGCAACCGGCGCGGCATGAAGAAACACGACAGGCCGGACGCGGCCTGTGCGAGCACCAGATGCGCATCGCACTGGGGTGCGGAGAAGAACCACTTATGGCCGTTGACCCGATAGGAGCCGTCCGAAGTGCGCTCTGCCCGCGTGGTGTTCGTGCGCACATCCGAGCCGCCTTGCTTCTCGGTCATGCCCATACCGATGAGCGCGCCTTGTTTGCGCTCGATCGGAAGATCGCGGCGGTCATACGTGCGGGTGAGAAGCTTCGGCAGCCAATCCCGCGCGAGCTCGGAGTCGCGCCGCAGGGCTGCGATGGCACCATAAGTCATGGTGGTGGGGCACAACGTGCCGCACTCGACCTGGGCTTGCATCAAATAGCCCGCCGCGCGCGCCACGTGCGCTCCGGGGACGCTGCGGCCATCCTCGCGCGCCCACGGGGCGCTGTGATAGCCGCGCGCCGCGATGCCTTCCATGAGCGCATGCCAGGACGGATGAAACTCGAGCGCATCGATGCGCTCGCCGCGCACGTTGAAGCTCTGCAGCGCCGGCGGATGCCGATTGGCGAGCCGGCCGTGCTCGAAACTCGCCGCGCAGCCGATGGCCGCACCGTCCCGCGCGAGCTGGGCGCCGTGCGCGGCGGCGCCTTCGCGCTTTACCGCTTCCTGCAGCGCCTCGTCGGTCGCGAACAAGTTGTAATCGCAGAGCGGCGGGGTCTGGTTCGGACCCGGTAGTGCGGTTGCGGCGGTGGGCATGGGAGCTCCTGGTTCGTGACCTGTGAGCACGATCTTGCCCGCAGCGGCCCGGAGGTGCTAGATTCGGCCCCATATGTTCCCGGCAGTCATGATTCTCGGCATTCTCGGCGGCACGCCCCGCCTGGGCCTGCTTGCGCTGCTGCGCCGCTAGGCGCTACTCACACGCGCCATCGGTCGGCGCTCACAAGACCGAAAACGAATCCCTCGACGACAAATCGAACGACCTGATTTGCTCGAGAGGCATGCAATGATCGACAGAGTAGAGAGCATCATGTTGCGACATCCATCGAGCAAGTATCGCGCCTTCGCGCCCATCGACCTCAAAGACCGGCGCTGGCCGAACGCCGTCATCTCGGTCCCTCCCACCTGGTGCAGCGTCGATCTGCGGGATGGCAATCAGGCACTGATCGAGCCCATGGATGCGGCCCGCAAGCGCCGGATGTTCGACATGCTGGTCCGCATCGGCTTCAAGGAGATCGAAGTCGGATTCCCCGCCGCGTCGCAAACTGACTTCGATTTCGTGCGCGAGATCATCGAGAAGGACCTCATCCCCGACGATGTCACCATCCAAGTGCTCACGCAGGCGCGTCCTGAGCTGATCGAGCGCACCTACGCGTCGCTCAAGGGCGCCCGACGGGCCATCGTCCATGTCTACAACTCCACCTCCGTCGCTCAGCGCCGGGTGGTGTTTCGCACCGACCGCGCGGGCATCGTCGATATCGCGGTGAAGGGCGCGAGCTGCGTGCGCGAGCACGCCGAGCGCGACCGGGGCACGGAATGGGTGTTCCAGTACAGCCCGGAAAGCTTCACCGGCACCGAGCTCGATTTCGCCGTCGAGATCTGCGATGCGGTGAATGCGGTCTGGGAACCGACGCCGAGCCGCCCCTCGATCCTGAATCTGCCGGCGACCGTCGAGATGGCGACCCCCAATGTCTATGCCGATCAGATCGAGTGGTTTGGCCGGCACATCGCAAAGCGCGACAGCATCGTGCTCAGCGTCCATCCGCACAACGACCGCGGGACCGCCGTCGCGGCCGCCGAGCTTGCGGTGATGGCCGGCGCACAGCGCATCGAAGGCACGCTGTTCGGCAACGGCGAGCGCACGGGCAACGTGGACATTGTCACACTCGCCCTTAACTTGTATACGCAAGGCGTTGATCCACTGCATTGATTTCTCTAACATCAACGAGGCGGCGCGCTGCGCCGAAGGTCTGCAATCAGCTGCCCATCCATCCCCGCCACCCTTATGTGGGAGATCTTGTTTTCACGGCGTTCTCCGGCTCCCACCAGGACGCCATCAAGAAAGGGCTCGCGGCGCGGGCCGACGGCGACATTTGGGATGTACCGTACCTTCCGATCGACCCCTCCGATCTCGGGCGCTCCTACGACTCCATCATCCGGGTCAACAGCCAGTCGGGTAAGGGCGGGGTGGCCTACCTGCTGGAGCGCGACTATCAACTGGTGATGCCGCGGCGGCTGCAGATCGAGTTCAGCCAGGTCGTGCAAGCTGCCGCAGATATCACGGGTAAAGAGCTGACTTCAAAGGAATTGTGGGAGCTCTTCAACCGCGAGTACCTGGTGCCTCGCGCGCCCTTCCTGTACCGCTCGCATCAGCTTGCGGCCTCAACCGACGGCGCGGACAGCGAGAAGCTATCGGTACAGGTCGAGCGCAACGGGCGGCTCGAGACCTGGCTCGGGCAGGGCTCGGGTCCAATCGACGCCATGGTTGCGGCGATCGGGTTGCCCTTCGATGTGCTCTCCTACGAGGAGCATTCGCGCGGCCAGGGGAGCGGCGCAGTGGCGGTGTCCTATATCGAGATCACCACGCGAGCCAGGCGCACGCTCTTCGGGGCGGGTATGCATCCGAATATCATCACCGCATCGCTGCTCGCCGTGCTGTCGGCCGTGAATCGCGCCGCCGCCGCCGGCGCTTTGGATCTGACCGCGAAAAGCGCCCGCACCGGCACGTAGCCGCTTGAAATCCTTGGTGGCCGCCCTTACAGGAGGTTTTGCGGCCCGGCCAAAATCCGCTATAGTGCGCAACTTCATGTGTCGGCCTGTTCGATCCCATTGATTTCAAGGGCTTTTCTCGAAAAATGAGTGAACGCGAAGACGAACATTTTGACATTGACGATGAGTTCCTGGGCGAAGCCGAAGAATCCCATGACTTCGATCCCTTGCTGGAGCGCACCGAGCGGCGGCCCAAAGCGGCGGCTCAGGCCATCAAGCGCGGCAAGGCGGCCTGGAGCCGCGTGGAAGATGTTTTAGCCGAGCGGCAGTTGGAAAAAGAGCTGCGCGAAATTTTCGAAGACGACTGAGTCCCTTGCGCGCGCGTTTGGGTCTGCCGCGTGCCTGAAGCCCCTTCAAGCTGGGTCGTGCTCAAGTTCGGCGGCACGAGCGTCTCGTCCGCCGCCAACTGGCACAACATCGCCCGGGTCCTGCGCGAGCGCATCGCCGATGGTCTGCGCCCGGTCATCGTGCATTCCGCACTCTCCGGCGTCACCGATCGCCTCGAGTCCCTGCTGGCCTCTGCGCTGGCCGGCGGCACATGGCCCGGCGCTCGCAGGCATCGAGGCGTTGCATCGGGATCTCGCCCGTCAGCTGGGGGTCGCGCGCGGGCGCGCGCTTCAAGGGCTTTCTCGAGGAGCTGAGGCGTCTCGCCGGCCAGCTGGCCGAAGGCGCCGGCCTGGAGGATCGACACCGGGCGCGCGTCATGGCGATGGGCGAATTGCTCGCGACCGCGGTCGGGAGCGAATTCCTGAGCGCGCAGGGCATCCACACCGCCTGGGTCGATGCACGCACGGTGCTGCACGCGGAGCAGCGCGCGGGCGCCAACGTCAAAGCCAGCCTGTTGTCGGCCACCTGCGATTTTGCGCCGGATGCGCCGCTGCAATCCGCGTGGCGCGCGCTCGGGCGGGTGATCATCACCCAGGGCTTCATTGCCTCCAACGCCGCCGGCGATACCGTGCTTCTCGGGCGGGGCGGCTCGGATACCTCGGGCGCGTATTTCGCCGCCAAGCTCGAGGCCGCGCGGCTTGAAATATGGACCGACGTGCCCGGCTTGTTCAGTGCCAATCCGCGCGCCATCCCGACCGCGCGGCTGTTGCGCGCCTTGCATTACGATGAGGCGCAGGAAATCGCGAGCAATGGCGCGAAGGTCTTGCACCCGCGCTGTGTGCTGCCGGTGCGCCAGTACAAAATCCCGCTGCACGTGTATGCCACCCAGGCGCCCGGCCTCGAGGGCACGGTCATCAGCGCCGATGTCGCCGGCAGTGCGGGCCAGGTGAAGGCCATTGCCATCAAAAAGGGCATCACGCTCGTATCGATGGACAGCCCGGGTATGTGGCACGAGGTGGGATTTCTCGCCGATGCGTTCCAGATCTTCAAGGAGCAGGGAATCTCCGTCGACCTCATTTCGACCTCGGAGACGAACGTCACGGTCTCGCTCGATCCGTCGGCGAACACCCTCGATCCCGCTGCGCTCGCGCGGCTCTCGGCAGCCCTCGGCCAGCTGTGCCGCGTCGAGATATTCGGACCGTGCGCCTCGCTGAGCCTCCTCGGCCGCAACATCCGCGGCATCCTGCACGAGCTCGGATCGGCTTTCGAGCTGTTCCAGGATCACAAGGTGTATCTCGTCAGCCAGGCGGCCAATGATCTGAACTTCACCTTCGTGATCGACGAGGAGCAGGGCGAGCGCCTGGTGCTGAAGCTGCACGAGCGGCTCATTCAGAGCATCGGCTCGGACAGGGTGCTCGGCCCCACCTGGTTGGAGCTCTTCGCCTCGAAGGAGACGGCGGCGCCGGCCGCCGTGAACTGGTGGGAGGAGTCCTCGAAACGGCAGCGGCTGCTCGAGATCGGCCGGCGCGAATCGGCGGCATTCGTCTATGACCTCCCCTCCATCGAGACCGCCGCCGCGGCATTGCGCGGGGTGAAGTCGATCGCGCGCTGGGCGTACGCCATGAAAGCGAACTGGCATCCCGAGATCCTGCGCCGCGTTCATTCGGCCGGGCTCTCGCTCGAATGCGTGTCGCAGGACGAGATCGAGCACGCCTTTACGCACGTCCCGGGCCTCACGCCCGAGCGCGTCTTGTTCACTCCCAACTTCGCGCCGCGTGCCGAGTACGAGTACGGCTTCCGGCAGGGGGTGCGGGTCACCCTCGATAACCTGTATCCGCTCAAAGCATGGCCGGCGGTGTTCCGGGGGCGGGAAATATTCGTGCGCGTCGATCCGGGGACGGGGCGCGGCCACCATCACCACGTGCGCACCGCCGGAGAGCACTCGAAGTTCGGCGTTCCGGTCGCCGAGCTCGAGGAGCTCGCCGCCCTTGCGCGTGCCGCGGACGTGCGGGTCGTCGGCTTGCATGCGCACACCGGCAGCGGGATTTTGGACGTCGCCAACTGGACCGAGACCGGCAGCTCGCTCGCGCAGCTCTCGCGGCATTTTCCGGAGGTGCGCGTGATCGACCTGGGTGGCGGCATCGGCGTTCCCGAGCAGCTCGGCCAGAGCGGCATCGATCTTGGCGCGCTCGATGCGGGGGTCGCGCACCTCAAGCAACGCTTTCCCCACGTCGAGTTCTGGATGGAGCCCGGCCGGTTCCTCGTCGCAAAGGCCGGTGTGCTCGTCGCCGTGGTGACGCAGCTGAAAGGCAAGGGGGAGACGCGCTACGTGGGCATCGCCACGGGCATGAATTCGCTCATCCGCCCGGCGCTCTATGGAGCGCATCACGATATTCGTAATCTCACGCGCCTCGAGGAGCCGCTGACTGATAAGGTGACGGTCGTCGGGCCGATTTGCGAGACGGCGGATCAGCTCGGAAGCGATCGCTGGTTGCCGGCGAGCGAGGAGGGCGATGTCCTCCTGATCGCCAACTGCGGCGCCTATGGCTACGCCATGGCATCTCACTATAATTTGCGCCCCCCGGCGGCGGAGTTCGTGATCGCATCATGACGGAAGTAGGCATCATCGGGTGGCGCGGCATGGTCGGATCGGTGCTGGTACAGCGCATGCGCGCCGAGCGCGATTTCGATCTGATCGAGCCGGTCTTCTTCAGCACCTCGCAGGCCGGCGCGGCGGCGCCCGACCTCGGCCGCAAGGTGCGCCCCGTGCAGGACGCCCACGACCTCGAGGCGCTCGCGCGCCTTCCCATGATCATCAGCACTCAAGGCGGCGACTACACCCAGGCCGTTCACGGGCGGTTGCGCGCGGCGGGCTGGCAGGGCTACTGGATCGATGCCGCCTCGACCTTGCGCATGGCGCAGTCGGCGGTCATCGTGCTCGATCCGGTGAACCTCCAGGTCATGCGTGCGGCCCGCGAGGCGGGCGTGAAAGACTTCATCGGCGGCAATTGCACCGTCTCGCTCATGCTCATGGCCGTGTGCGGCTTGATGCGGGCGGGTCTCGTCGAGTGGATCACCGCCATGACGTATCAGTCCGCGTCGGGTGCCGGGGCGCAAAACATGCGCGAGATGCTCGAGCAGATGGGTGCCCTGCACAAAGCCGCCGCCGGCTTGCTCGAGGATCCGGCGAGCGCGATCCTCGACATCGATCGCGCGGTCTGCGATGCCTTGCGCAGCGGCGATTTCCCCAAGGCGCAATTCGGCGTGCCGCTTGCGGCGAGCCTCATCCCGTGGATCGACAAGGATTTGGGGAACGGTCAGAGCCGCGAGGAATGGAAGGCAGGTGCGGAGTCGAACAAGATCATGGGCACCGAGGCGGCGCCGGTGCCGGTGGAAGGCATCTGCGTGCGCGTGAGCGCCATGCGCTGCCACTCGCAGGCGCTCACCCTCAAATTAAAGCGCGACGTGCCGCTCCGGGAGATCGAGCGGCTGATCGCCGAAGGCAACGATTGGGTGAAGGTCATCCCGAACGAGCGCGACGCCTCCATCGCCGCGCTCGCGCCTTCGTCGGTGAGCGGCACGCTGAGCATCCCGATCGGACGCTTGCGCAAGCTCGCCATGGGCGGCGAATATCTGTCCGCATTCACGGTCGGCGATCAGCTCCTTTGGGGGGCGGCGGAGCCTTTGCGCCGAACTATGCGTTTCCTGCTGGGCTGAGTCCATGGCCGTTGGAGCGCGCCGCCTCATGGGGCGAGCGGCGTTCCGCGGCGAGAGACTGCTCCGGGGAGAGCAGCGCAATGGGGACCGGATCGACGCGCCAAATGTCCCGACAGTATTCCCGTACGGCCCGATCCGATGAGAACTTGCCGCTGCGAGCGGTATTGAGAATCGACATGCGCGTCCAATGCTCGCGGTCTTCGTACGCCGCCGATACTTTCTCCTGACACTCGAGGTAGGAGGCGAAATCGGCGAACAGCATATAAGGGTCGTGGTACATCAGATTGTCCATCAGCGGCTTGAGGAGCTCGGTGTCGCCGCGCGTGAAGAACCCGCTGCGAATGAGATCGATGACCTCCCGCAGCCGCGGGTTCGCCGCGTAATAATCCATGGGGCGATAGCCCTGCGACCGTAGAGCGAGCACTTGCTCTGCGGTCATCCCGAACAGAAAGAAGTTCTCCGCGCCGATCTCCTCGCGCAGCTCGATGTTCGCACCGTCGAGCGTGCCGATGGTGAGCGCGCCGTTCATGCAGAACTTCATGTTGCCGGTACCGGATGCCTCCTTGCCGGCGAGCGAGATCTGCTCGGATAGATCGGCGCCCGGGTAGACCCGCTGACCGTTGGTCACATTGAAGTTTGGAAGAAACACGAGCTGCAGCCGGTCGCGCACGTCCGGATCGCGGTTGATCACGTCGCCCACCGAGGTGATCAGCTTGATCATGAGCTTCGCGAGATGGTAGCCGGGAGCGGCCTTGCCGCCGAATATGAAGGTGCGGGGCTCGACGGCGAGAGCGGCGTTCGATTTCAGGGCGATGTAGCGCGACACGACGTGCAGCACCTTGAGGTGCTGCCGCTTGTACTCGTGAATGCGCTTGACCAGCACGTCGAACATCGATTCGGGGTTGATGCGTATCCCGGTGCGCTCGAGCGCGAGCGCGGCGAGGCTGCGCTTGTTCGCCAGCTTTATCCCGCGCCAGCGGGCGCGGAACGCGGAATCCTCCGCGAGCGGCTCGAGCCGGCGCAGCTGCGACAAGTCCTTGACCCAGTCCGGGCCGAGATGCTCGGTGATCAGATCCGAAAGCAGCGGATTGGACAGCGCCATCCAGCGGCGCTGCGTCACGCCGTTCGTCTTATTGCTGAACTTCTTCGGCCACAGCTCGTAGAAATCGTTCAGAACGTCGCGTTTCAAAAGCTCGGTGTGCAGCGCCGCCACGCCATTGATGGCGTGGCTCCCGACGCAGGCGAGATTCGCCATGCGCACATAGCGCTGATCGCTCTCGTCGATGATCGACATGCGGCGGATGCGCTCTTCGTCCCCCAGGAAACGCATCCGCACCTCATCGAGGAAATGCGCGTTGATGTCGTAAATGATCTGCAGATGGCGGGGCAGCACGCGGCCGAACACCTCGAGCGGCCACCGCTCGAGGGCCTCGGGAAGGAGGGTATGGTTGGTGTAGGCGAACGTCTGGCCGGTGACGTTCCAGGCCTCGCTCCAGGGCAGCGCGTACTCATCGATCAGGAGCCGCATGAGCTCGGCGATGGCGATCGCCGGATGCGTGTCGTTCAGCTGCGCCGCGAACTTCTCGTGAAATTGCTCGAGCGGCACGTGCTGGGTGCGGGCGATGCGGAACATGTCCTGGATCGAGCAGGAGACAAAGAAGTATTGCTGCTCGAGACGCAGCTCCTTGCCTCGCAGCTGCTCGTCATTCGGATAGAGAACTTTGCTGAGGTTCTCCGAGGTCACCTTCTGGTTCACGGCACCGTAATAATCGCCGCTGTTGAACGCCGCGAAGTCGAACGATTCGGGCGCCTCCGCGCTCCACAGGCGCAAGGTATTCGCGGTGTTGGTGCGGTATCCGAGGATGAGCGTGTCGTAGGGCACGCCGTGCACGACCTTATGAGGAATCCATCGCACCCGCGACCGCTCCTGTTCGTCGAAGTAGTGCTCGGTGGTGCCGCCGAATTTCACGCTCACCGCCCACTCGGGACGCGCGAGCTCCCAGGGGTTGCCGTAACGCAGCCACTTGTCGGTTTTCTCGATCTGCCAGCCGTCGACGATCTGCTGCTGGAAGATGCCGAACTCGTAGCGAATGCCGTAGCCGAGCGAGGGAATCTCGAGCGTTGCCAGGGAATCGATGAAGCACGCCGCCAGGCGGCCGAGACCACCGCTCCCAAGTCCCGGCTCCTCCTCCTGGCGCATCAGATCCTCGAGATTCAGACCGAGCTCCGTCATGCCTTCCCGAACGATCTCGGTGATGCCGAGATTCAGCAAGTTGTTGCCCAGATGCGGGCCCATCAGGAATTCGGCGGAAAGATAAGCGACCGTGCGCGAGGCGTCCCGGGTGTAAGTCGCCGCGGTGCTGATCCAGCGCTGCAGCATCCGGTCGCGCACCGCATACGCGAGCGCCATGTAGTAATCGTTCTTGGTGGCGAGCGCCGCGAACTTGCCTTGCATGTAGTACAAGTCATCGAGAAAAGAGCTCTTGATGGCGTCTTTGTCGAGCGCCGTGCGCTCATCGTCCGGCTCTCTCATGGCGACCACACGACCTCCACGGGCGTGTGCTCTTCGCGCAGCACGGCTCGTACGGGCATCTCCTCGATGGGACCCGGGCCGAGCGCCTCGTTGAGCGTGCGCCACTTCGCCTCGCCCAGAATGAGCAGATAGATGCGCCGCGAGTCGAGGAGCGCCGAGAGGCTCAAGCTCATGCGCGCCTGCGGAGGGGTCGGGGATCTCATGGCAACGCAGCCGGGAGCAGCTTCCCGGGCGAGGGCGTCGCGCAACCGCGGGGAATGCGGAAACAGCGAGGCGGTGTGCCCATCATCGCCCATGCCGAGCACCGTGGCATCGAAGGGTCGCGGCACGCTCGCATAAGCCTCCCAGGCGGACGCCGCGCCCAACTCCGGCGATGGCGCAGCGTTCTTCAAGCCGACGAAGCGGGCGGCTGCGGCGCGATCGCGCAGCAGCACGCCGCGGACCAGGGTCTCGTTGCTCGCCGGGTCGGGGGGATCCACCCAGCGCTCATCGGCGAGCGCCACGGTGACGCGGCTCCAATCGAGCGGATGCACGCGCAAGCGCTCAAACAGTTTCACGGGCGAATTGCCGCCGGAGACGACGAGGCTGGCGCGGCCGCGCTGGGCGATCGCCTTCTCGAGGCTCACCGCCATGGTGCGCGCGAGCTGGTCGGCGAGCGTGTCCGCGTCGGGGAACCGTTGGATCGAGGGAGGGGTGCTGGCCATTGACTGAGACTAGCATGGGCGTTCGCTCAAGCAAGACTTGCGCGACAGCAGGCTCTCGCGATGCTATAAAGCGGTCCCGATGAAGGACCTTACGGCGCACTCGATCGGAAAGCACATCCTGCAAATGGCGGCGCCCATTGCGGCGGGCATGCTGTTTCAGACACTTTATTTTTTGATCGATCTGTATTTCGTCGCCCATCTCGGCGATGCGGCGCTCGCCGGGGTCGGCGCGGCCGGCAATGTGATGTTCATCGTGTTCGCCCTCGCCCAGGTGCTCGGCGTGGGGACGGTCGCCCTCATCGCGCATGCGGTCGGTCGCAAGGACCAGGCGGATGCGACCCGGGTGTTCAACCAGAGCTTTTCGCTGTCCGCCCTCTGCGGGGTGTTGACGCTTCTCACCGGTTATCTCATCGCGGCGCCTTACATGCACAGTTTGGGTGCGGACGCCGCGACGGCCGCGGCCGGCATCGAATATCTGCGCTGGTTCCTGCCGAGCCTCGGCCTGCAATTCGCGGTGGTGGCCATAAGCTCTGCGCTGCGCGGCACCGGCATCGTCAAGCCGAGCATGATCGTGCAGGTCCTCACCGTGTTTCTGAACGCCATCCTCGCGCCGGTGCTGATCGCCGGCTGGGGGACCGGCCATCCGCTCGGCGTCGCCGGCGCCGGTCTCGCCAGCTCGCTCGCCATCGCGGTGGGTGTGGCACTGCTCGCCATTTATTTCCACCGGCTGGAGCACTACGTGGCGTTCGACGCGTCCGCCTGGCGATGGGACTTTTCCGTTTGGGGCAGGCTCCTGCGGATCGGCTTGCCCGCGGGCGGCGAGTTCGCGCTGATGTTTCTCTACATGGCGGTGATCTACTGGATCATCCGGCCCTTCGGCCAGGATGCGCAGGCGGGGTTCGGCATCGGCATGCGCCTGAACCAGAGCCTCTTTCTTCCGGCGATGGCCGTGGCCTTCGCGACGGCGCCCATCGTCGGCCAGAATTATGCGGCCGGAAAGTTCTCGCGCGTGCGGGAGGCGTTCGTGCGTGCCACGCTCATCGGGGCGCTGATCATGGGCTTGCTGACCTTGCTGTGCGAGTGGCGCGCAGAGTGGCTGGTCCGAGCGTTTACGACGGAGCCCGCCGCGGTCGCGGTGGCGACCCAGTTGCTCAAGTTGATCGCCTTGAACTTCATCGCATCCGGGGTGATTTTCACCTGCTCCGCCGTGTTCCAGGGACTCGGCAACACCGTTCCCGCGGTGGTGAGCGCGGCGACGCGCATCGTGAGCTTTGTGGTGCCCGCGCTATGGCTCATGCGTCAGCCGCAATTTCAGCTGGTGCAGTTGTGGTACATCTCCATCGCGAGCGTGACGGTGCAGGCGTTCGTGAGTCTGTGGCTGGTGCGGTTGGAGTTTCGACGCCGCTTGCCCGAGGCTGCGCCGGCGCTCGAGGCCGGCTGACTTGCAGATCAAGACGTTCGTCGATGTGGCCGGCTGGGTAGGGGCCACCTTGATCTTGGGCGCCTACGGACTGCTCTCCGCCGGCAAGATTCAGTCGCGCTCGGCCCTGTATCAATGGATGAACGTTGTCGGCGCGTTCGGCTTTATCCTCAACAGCGGCTGGCACGGAGCGTGGCCCTCGGCGGGCCTCAACATCGTATGGCTCGGCATCGGAATCGCCGCGCTGATGCGTATCGCGCGAGCGTGAGTCTCGCGGCGCGGCCGCCGCCGCCGCCGGCGCGCGATTAATGGACGATCGCGGCGGATTGTGGGCTTGACGCCCCTCCCGGGCGGGGCGCTATATATAGTGAAACAAAACTGCAACCGGCCCACCGGCCAGAGAGAATCACTCTGGCCCGGTTGGCAATGCAGGCACTCCGAATCTTCCCGCTCACCGAGTAGCCGCGGCACGGAGCGGTCTCCGCTCCCGGCGGGTTGCACTTTTCCTTCCACCCCATACGCCGGTGCGTCAGTCATCGCCCGCGGTGCGTCGTCGAGTCACGCGCCGCGCCCGCCGCTTGCCCCATCGCTATTGGGGCGGGGGCGATCCGCTTGGCGGCGGCGGCGACCCGTCCGGCGACTTGTGATGGTGCGGGGGTCTGCAGGCCAAGGGCTTGCCTTCCGGCGCCCGGCATTTGCCGGCGACGGTGTCTCCGCTCGGCGCGGTGAAGCTGCATTCCTGACCGCTGCTCGCGCTCTTGCATGCCGCCAACGCCTCGGGCGGAGGTGCATGGTGGGGTGGCGGCTCGCCTTCGGGCGCTTGCGCCGAAGCGGCGCCCGCCGTGCCTGCCAGGATGGAAAACAGAATCGTCCGGACCGCGACGCTGTGCATCGTGAGACTCCTGTAAGAATAGAGCCGGGACATGAATACGAGAGCGCGGGTCGGCAGGCAACAAACTTTGCCGATCTTCGCACTCTAGGCGTAGATGAAGACGGGGGTCCCGAGCGTGATTCGCTGATAGAGATCCTGCATGGCGTCGTTTGCAAGCGCGATGCATCCGCGGGTCCAATCCTTCGGCGCTCCGGCAGGTTGTCGCGGATCCTGCCCATGGATATAGATTTGCCCGCCGAGTCGGGTATGTTGCGGCGGCAGGCTCTTCGAGCGAATGGCGCCGACGATCTGTGCGTGCTCCTCGACCGTGATGAGGCCGCCCGCCAACCCGCGCTCGGCGTCTTCCGCGTTGGGATAGCTCAGGCACAGGGATAGAAAGAATTTGCTGCGCGGATTCTTGCTGCAAATATAAAACTCCCCCACCGGCGTCGCCTCGTCGCCTTCCACGGCCTTGTCGGCGGCGGCGTTTCGCCCGAGCGCCACGGGGTAGCGGCATTCGAGCCGCGCTTCGAGGTACAGGCTCAGCGTGCGCGCGGCCTTCTCGATCACGATCCGGTGGTTCACGGGCTCGGCGCCGCGCGCGCCGCAGCGTGCCGGGCTTCCAGCAGCTCGACCACCCGCGCGAGCGAGAGACCCCTCGATTCGAGCAGCAGCACGACGTGGTAGAGGAGATCCGCGGCCTCGGCGACGACCTCCTCATCGGCCTGCGCCACGCTCGCGAGCGCAAGCTCGACCCCTTCCTCGCCCACTTTCTGTGCAATGCGCCGAGGACCCGCCTCGAGGAGGCGCGCGGTGTAGCTCCCGGGCGGCCGCTCCGCGATGCGCTGGCGGATAATGGCCGACAGGGTCCCGAGGAAGCCGTAAGGCGCCGCCGCAGCCCGCGGCGCTGCCGCTCCGAAACAGGTCGCGGTTCCCTGATGGCAGACCGGACCTGCGGGCTTTGCGAGGACCAAGAGGCTGTCCCCGTCGCAGTCCGCCGCGATTGCGTGCACCTCGAGGAAATTCCCGGACGTTTCGCCCTTGGTCCAGAGCCGCTGCTTGCCGCGGCTGAAGAAGGTGACCCGACGGGTAGCCTGGGTCGCGGCGAGCGCCTCGGGCGTCATGTAGCCGAGCATGAGCACGACGCCGCTTTCCGGATCCTGGACGATCACGGGCAGCAATCCGCCGCCCTTGTCCCAGTCGAGGGCCTTAAGGTCGTTCGGTGTCATGGCCGCACCTCGATGCCGTCGGCACGCAGCGCCCGCTTCAAATCGGGAATCGCGATATCGCCGGAGTGAAAAACACTGGCGGCGAGCGCCGCGTCCGCATGCGAGTCGAGGAACACTTCCGAGAAATGCCGCACGGATCCGGCGCCTCCCGAGGCCACCAGCGGGACATGACAGATGCGGCGCACCGCCTTGAGCTGCTCGATGTCGTATCCGCGGCGTACGCCGTCGCTCGCCATGCAATTCAAGACGATCTCTCCCGCTCCGCGTCGTTGTGCCTCGGCCACCCACTCGAGCGTGGTGCGTCCCGCATCGCCCGTGCAGCTCACATCGCCGGTGAGCTGCTGCACATGATACTCGCCCCCGACCGTTTGACTGTCGATGCCCACCACGACACATTGGGCGCCGAACCGGGTGCTCAACGCATCGATGAGATCGGGATTCGCGAGCGCGGGTGAGTTGACCGACACTTTCTCGGCGCCCGATGCGAGCACGTGCTCGGCATCTGCGACGCTGCGGATGCCGCCCGCCACGCAGAACGGGATATCCAGAGCCCGCGCCACGCGCTCGATCCATGAGCGGTCCACGGAGCGACCCTCGGGGCTTGCGGTGATGTCGTAGAACACGAGCTCATCGGCGCCCTCGTCGCGGTAACGCAGCGCGAGGTCCATGATGTCGCCGACGATGCGATGGTCTCGAAAGCGCACCCCCTTCACGACCCGGCCGTCGCGCACGTCGAGGCAGGGTATTATGCGTTTGGCAAGAATGGCCGCAGCTCCTCGAAGGGAATGAGATTTTCGAGCAGGGCCTTGCCGCTGATGGCGGCGCCGGCGCCGCATGCCGCGAGCGCCTTGAGGTCTTCGGCGTCGCGTATGCCGCCGGAGGCCTGCCAGACGATCTGCGGAAAGCGCCGTATGGCGTCGGTATAGAGCGCCACGTTGGGTCCCGTCAGCGCACCGTCGCGCGCGACATCGGTGCACAGCACGTGCTTCACGGCGCCCGCGAAGCCGGCGAGCGCATCCCAGAGTGCAACGCTCGACTGCTGCTGCCAGCCATGGGTGGCGATGCAGGGGGAGCCGTTCGGATCGAGGCGCACATCGAAGGCGAGGGCGATCCGCTCGCGCCCGAAACGCCTGAGCCAGCTTCGCACCGCGTCCGGATCCGTGAGCGCCGTACTGCCGATGACTGCGCGCGCGGCGCCCATCGCGAGCACGCGCTCGACGTCGGCCTCGCTGCGCAGGCCGCCGCCGATCTGCAGGCGAATGTCAGGCTCGCAGGCGAGCCGCGACAGGAGCTCGCGGTTGCCGCCTGCCGAGGCCCCGTCGCGGGCGCCGTCGAGGTCCACGACGTGCAGCCAATCGGCGCCGCACGCGCGGTATTTGCGCAGCAGGTCGAGCGGTGCGGCCTCGTATCGCGTCTGATTCGAGAAGTCGCCGCGCAGCAGGCGCACACACCGGCCGTCCTTCAGGTCGATGGCGGGAATCAGCCGCATGGCGCGAGACTCGGCATGGTGATGCTCAACGAAGGTCGAGAAAATTTCGCAGCAGACGGGCGCCCACGGCCGCGGAGCGCTCCGGGTGGAATTGAACCCCGTAGAAGTTTCGCCAGGCGATGCACGCACTGAACGCGATGCCGTAGCGGCAGCTCGCGATCGTGCTTGGCGTCAGCGGCAAGGCATAGCTGTGCACGAAATAAGCGTAGTCGCCGGCGTGCAGGCCGGCGAGCAGCGCCGAGCCGTGCTGCATCTCGAGCGTGTTCCAGCCCATGTGGGGAACCGGCCGCTCGGGCGCCTCGACCAGCCGGGACACCGCCACGGGAATCACGCCCAGACACGCGGTCGCGCCTTCCTCCGAGGTTGCGCACAAGAGCTGCATGCCGAGACAAATCCCGAGCACGGGCTGGGTCAGGGAAGGAATGAGCGCATCGAGTCCGCTCGAGCGCAGGCGCGCCATGGCGTCGCCGGCGGCGCCGACCCCGGGCAAAATCACGTGGCTTGCGCGACGGATGCGCTGCGGATCGGCGGACACCTCGGCGCACACTTCGAGCCGTTCGAGCGCGAATCGAAGCGAGGCGATGTTGGCGCCGCCCGAGGCGACGATGACGGCATCGCGTGCGCTCACAAAACACCCTTCGTCGACGGCAGCTCGCCGCCGTCGCGGCGGATGGCCTGGCGCAACGCCCGGCCCACGCCCTTGAAGCACGATTCGACCATGTGGTGCGTATTCTCGCCGCTCACGCGCAGGTGCAGGGCGGCTCCGAGGGTCTCGCACAGGGACCGAAAGAAGTGCGGCACCAGCTCGGTCGGCATGTCTCCGACGCGCTCGCGATTGAAGCGGCCCTCCCACACAAAATAGGGACGGCCGGACAGATCGAGCGCCACATGCGCCTCCGCCTCATCCATCGCGAGCACGAAGCCATATCGACCGATGCCGCTCTTATCGCCCAAGGCCTCGCGCAGCGCCGAGCCGAGCGCGAGGGCGCAATCCTCGATGGTGTGGTGCTCGTCGATGTCGAGGTCGCCCTGGCATTCGAGGGTCAGAGCAAAGCCGCCGTGCCTCGCGATCTGCTCGAGCATGTGGTCGAAGAATCCGAGGCCCGTGGCCACCTTGCTCGGTCCCTCCCGGGACAGATCCACCTCCACGGCGATGCGCGTCTCGCGCGTGTTGCGCTCCACCCGGGCACGCCGTGCCGCACCCACGATCCGCTCCGCGATGGCGCCCCAGCGCTCCGCAGCGCCGCCGTTCAGCTGAACTTTGAGTCCGCCGACGCCGAGGTTGCGCGCGAACTCGAGATCCGTTTCGCGATCGCCGATCATGAAGCTGCGCGCGAGATCGATCGGGTGGGTCCTCAGATACTCCTCGACCATCCCTAAGCGGGGCTTGCGGCACGCGCATCCCTCGCGAAGGAAGTGCGGGCAAATGAATACGGCCTCGAAGTCGATCCCCTGCGAGGCGAACAGCTGCAAGGTAAACCGATGCGCGAGCTCGAAAGCCTCCTGCGGCAGACTCGGAGTACCGAGGCCGTCCTGGTTCGTGACCATGACCAGGCTGAATCCGGCGCGCCGCAGGGCGAGCAACGCCGGAATGACTTCGGGCATCAGGCGCACCTTGTCGAGGCGGTCCACCTGCTCATCGGGCGGCTCCTCGATGAGCGTGCCGTCGCGATCGACGAACACGATGCGGCGGCTCACGCGGCCTCCCAGCTTTCGAGGAGGGCGTCGTTCTCGGGCCGCGTTCCCACCGAGATGCGCAGCGATTGGGGCAGGAGCGGATTGGTGCGCAGATCGCGCACGATGCTGCCGCCCGCGATACCCGCGCGCACCAGACGGTCCGCATCCTCGCTCTCGATCATGAGAAAATTCGCATCGCTCGGCCACACCGTCGTCACCAGCGGCAGGCGTTGCAGGCGAGCCCGCAAACGCTCCCGCTCCTCGAGCAGCGCCGCGATACGGGCCCGGGCGGCGGCGATCTCAGCCGGCTCGAGCGCGCGCAGCGCCGCCTCGATGGTGGGCTGTGCGAGCGAGTAGGGCGGAATCACACGGCGCGCCAGCTCGATGAGCTCCGGATGGGCGAGCAGGGCACCGATGCGCGCGCCCGCGAGCGCATGCGCCTTCGAGAGCGTGCGCAGGACGGCGAGCGTCGAGAAGCGCTCGAGCCATGAGGCGAGGCTCTCGCGGTCCGACCACTCGATATAGGCCTCATCGACGGCGACGATGGCCTTGCCGTCGAGCGCGGTGCACACCGCCTCGATCGCGGCGAGGTCGAAGGCATTGCCGGTGGGATTGTTGGGCGAGCATAAGTAAACGATCTTCATGTGCGGACGCCAGGTGTCGAGCAGCCGCTCGGGATCGAGACGCCAGCCGCGCGCGCGCTCGAGCGCAACGTCTACCGTTTTGGCGCCCTGGATGTCCGCGGCCACGCGGTACATGCCGAAGGTTGGCGGGCATTGCAAAATCGCATCCGCTCCGGCGCGCAGATAGATGCGCGAGAGCACGTCGATGGCCTCGTCGCTTCCGCGCCCGACCAGGAGCCGCTCGGCCGGCACGCCGTACAAGGCCGCAAGGCGCGCGATGAGGGCCTTAGGCTGCGGCTCGGGATAGCGGTTGAGGCCGCCGGCCGTCGTATCCCCCGCGGGGCGCCAAGGGGCTTCGTTCGCATGCAGCCGCGTGAGCGCCGGCAGCCAGGCGGCATGCGAGTAGGGCTTCAAATCGACGATCTCGGGGCGCGCGAGCGCGAGCACGGGATTCATGGCGCTCGCTCCTCGAGGGCAGCCAGGCGGATGCGCACGGAGGCCGCATGCGCGTCCAGCCCCTCGAGCCTCGCCAAGGTGCATGCCACCTCACCCATCCCCGCGAGCCCCGCGGGCGAGAGCTCTTGTACCGTGATGCGCTTCTGAAAATCCTCGAGCGACAGGCCGCTGTAGGCGCGCGCGTAGCCGTAGGTCGGCAGGGTGTGGTTCGGACCGCTGCAATAGTCGCCCATCGATTCGGGCGACCAGGGCCCGAGGAACACCGCTCCCGCGCATTCGACTTTGGCGAGCCATCGACGCGGCTCGGCGACTTGCAGCAGCAGATGCTCCGGCGCGTACGCATTCGCCACGGACAAGGCGACGTCCAGCGAGTCGACCACGATGAGCCGCATCTCGGGCACGGACCGATCGAGGATGGCACGCCGGGAGAGTCGTTGCAGCTGCGTGCGCACCTCGCGCTCGACGGCCGCCGCGAGGCCCGGGGACGTTGTGACCAGCAGCGCCTGGGCGTCGGCGCCGTGCTCGGCCTGGGCGAGCAGATCGGCCGCGACGAAGTCCGCGCGTGCGCTCTCATCGGCGACCACCAGCACCTCGGTGACGCCCGCCGGAAGGTCCGCGGCCGCGCCCGCCGCATCACCCGCCACGCAGAGCTTCGCCGCCGTGACCCACGCGTTGCCCGGGCCGTAGAGCTTGTCGCACTTGGGCACCGAGGCGGTGCCGTAGGCCATGGCGGCAATCGCCTGCGCGCCGCCCACCTTGAAGACGCGCTGCACGCCGGCCTTGCGCGCCGCCGTGAGAATCGCCGGATCCGCCCGGCCGAGCCGGTTCGGCGGCGTACACATGATGCGTTGCGGGCAGCGCGCCAGCGCCGCAGGCACCCCGAGCATGATCGCCGTGGAGGGGAGCGGCGCGGACCCGGCGGGTACATAGAGGCCGACGGCGCGCACCGGCACGCTGATGCGCTCGCAGCGGATGCCCGGCGCCGTCTCCACCGCGAGCGCGGCGGGAATCTGCGCCGCGTGAAACGCGGTGACCGTTCCGATGGCGGCGTCGATCGCGCGATGCTGTTCGGGCGTGAGCGTGCGCTGCGCCTCGTCGAATTCCGGATCGGAGACTTCCAAGGCGTCGAGCGCCGCGCCGTCGAGGCGCTCGGTCAGCTCGCGGAGCACGGCATCGCCGCCGCGGCGAACGGCCGCGACGATGTCCGCCGCCTCGCGGGCGATGCGCTGCGCGCCGCGTTGCGCGGGCCGTTCGAGGGCGACGCGGCGCTCCTCGGTCGACAGCGATGTCCAATCGAGCGTACGCATGGGCGCTCTATGCCAGCATCTTCTCGACGGGCAGCACCAGGACGGAGCTTGCGCCCGCGCTTTTCAGCTGCTCGAGCGTCTCCCAGAACACGTTCTCCGGGCACACCGCATGCACCGCCACACGATCGCCCAGGCCTTCCAGCGGAATGACCGTCGGCGCCTCGCTGCCGGGAAGGAGCTTTGCGATGGCGGGCAACGCCTGGCGCGAGGCGTGCAGCATGATGTACTTGCTGCCTTTCACCTGCTCGACGCCGTCGATGCGCATGAGCAGGCGGCGGGTCCAGTCCTGCTTCTCGGCGGGTATCGGAATGGGTGTGCGAATGAGGACGGCCTGACTCTCCAGAACCACCTCGACCTCGCGCAAATGGTTGGCCGCGAGCGTCGAGCCGGTCGAGACGAGGTCGCAGATGAGATCGGCACGGCCGAGGCGCGGCGCGATTTCGACGGATCCCGACAGCACCACCACCTCGGCGCGGATGCTGCGCTCGGCGAGAAAACGGCCGAGAATGTACGGATAGGTGGTCGCGATGCGCTTGCCGGCGAGCGATTGCGCGCCGCGGTAGATGAAGCCGTCGGGCACGGCGACGCACAGCTTGCAGCGGCCGAAATCGAGCGGCCGCACGATCTCGAAGAGCGGCGAGAGCCCGCGCGCCCGGAACGCGAGACGCTTCTCCTCGACCACGTTCAGACCGACGACGCCCAGGTCGCACACATCTTCCTGCACCAGATCCGGGATGTCGTCGTCGCGCACGAACAGCACGTCGAGCGGCATGTTCTCGCCGTAACACATGAGCTGGTCCTTGCCGCGCGTGTACTTGAGCCCACATCGCGACAGCAGATCGAGCGAAGACTCGGTGAGACGGCCGCTCTTCTGAACGGCGACTTTGAGGCGCATGGAGGCGGGCGCGCTCATGCGTGCGGCTTCAATCGGTCGGTGACCGCGCGATATCCGCCGTTGCCGGAGGAGAGGTAGCGGGCCACGCGGCCGATGGTCGTGACGCTCACGCCGGTCTGCTTGTGGATGTCGCGATAGGGCATGCCGCGCTCGAGGAGCTCGACCACGGCCCACCGGTCCGCCATGGCTTGCAGCTCGGTCGGTGTGCACAGGTCGCGGAAGAAGCTGCGGCACTCCTCGACGCTGCGCAGCGCCAGGATGGCGGTGAACAGCGCGCGCTCGTGCTGCTGCTCCTGACGCTGGGTGACCGGGCGGTTGGTTTTCATGCCGATGCCGTGTTGCAATGTATTAACGTATTAGCACATTAATACAACGATACCGGCAACGCAAGCCAGACGCTTGACGGCCGCGGCGTGGCTGATAACATTGTCGGGCCTATCTAGACCGGCTGAGGGAAAGGCCCTTAGAAGCCGGGGCAACCACCGCGAGGCTCTTTCGAACCTCAAGGAACGGTGCCAACTCCTGCGGATAGCCGGGCATATGCCCGGTTTCCGATAGATGGGCGGCGAGTTGAAGGGCGCTATGCCTCAACGGCCGAGCGAGCGGTGCCGCTCCTTAGGGGTTATGTAATGCCTTAAGGAGGAGTCCATGGTACCGAGTCGAATTCCCGAAAAGCCGAAACCCCACGAGAAGTCCGCGACCGCCCAGAGCGGCGGCAATGTCGCGCCGCTGCGGGCCGATGCCGATACGGTGCGTGACGAGGTTCTGAAGCTTCCAGTTCCCTGGCGGCTGCATTACGGGGACGTGCTGCCCGACGCGCACATCGCATTTCGCCTGATCGGACCGAAGGATGCGCCGCTCGTCGCGGTGCTCGGCGGCATCTCGGCACATCGCGGGGTCTGCGGCAAGGATGGGTGGTGGCCCGAGCTCGTCGGCCCCGGCCACGGTATCGACACGACCCGCTACCGCGTGCTTGGCATCGACTATCTAGGGGGGCGGGGCGCAAGCTCCTGTCCGGAGACGGGACAGAAATTCCCGCCGTTGAGCTCCTACGATCAAGCGCAGGCTCTGTGCTGCATCGTGGAGCATCTCGGAATCGGATCGCTGCATGCCATCGTCGGCGCCTCCTATGGCGGCATGGTGGCTCTGTGCTTCGCGGAGCGTCACGCGGCGCGCGTGGGCCGCATCGTGGTGTTGAGCGCGGCCGACAAATCCCAGGTGCTGTCCACCGCATGGCGCAGCGTCCAGCGCCAGATCGTGCGCGAGGCCATCGCACGCGGCGACGGACCGGCGGGACTGAAGCTCGCGCGCGCCCTCGCCATGGCGACCTATCGCAGCGCGGTCGAGTTCGAGCTGCGGTTCGGTGCGGCGCCGGTGCGCGAGGGCGACGGCTTTCGATTTCCGATCGAGGATTATCTGTTCGCGCGCGGCGATGACTATGTGCAGAAGTACCGTGCGGAGACCTTTTTGTCGTTGAGCGAGTCGATCGATCTGCATCACATGGACGCGACGCTCGTGCGCACACCCGCGACGCTCATCGCGGTGCGCGAGGACCAGCTGGTCCCTTTCAACGATATGCAGGGTCTCGCCGCGCGCCTCAACGGTCCGCGCCAGCTCATCGAGATCAATTCAATTTTCGGCCACGACGCGTTCTTGAAAGAGGGCGCGGCACTCACGCCGATCGTCAAACGCGCAGTATCGGAGCAGCTTCTATGAGTAAGGAAAAAAAGCCTCGCAAGGCACTGTCCACGCGCTCGGTGCGCGCGGGCCTCGAATCGGACGCGCAGCATGGCTCGGTGGTACCGCCCATTTACCTGTCGTCGAACTTTGCCTTCGAAGCCTATCGCAAGCCACGCAAGTACGATTACTCGCGCTCGGGAAACCCGACGCGCGACCAGCTCGCCGACGCGCTCGTCGATCTCGAGGGCGGGGCGGGCGGTGTGGTCACGTGCACCGGCCTCGCGGCGGTCACCCTGGTGCTTGCGACATTGCCGCACGGCGCGCGGGTGCTCGCTCCCCACGACTGCTACGGCGGCACGTACCGGCTGCTCGCGGCGCTGCATGCGCAGGGCAAGCTCACCGCGGATTTCGTCGACCAGAGCGATGCGCGCGCACTCGCCGGGGCGCTCGCAGCGAAGCCGAACCTGGTGTGGATCGAGACGCCGAGCAATCCGCTGCTGCGGGTGGTGGACATCCGTGCCATTGCACAGGCGGCGCACGCGGCGGGTGCGCTCGTGGCGGCGGACAACACGTTTCTCTCGCCCCTGTGGCAGCAGCCCATCGCCCTCGGTGCGGACATCGTCGCGCATTCGACGACCAAGTACATCAACGGCCACAGCGACGTGGTCGGCGGTGCAGTCGTTGCGGCGACGCCGGAGCTCGCCGAGAGCCTCGCCTGGTGGGCGAACGCCATCGGCGTAACCGGCGCGCCCTTCGACAGTTTCATGAGTCTGCGCGGGGTACGCACGCTCCATGCCCGCATGGGCGTGCATGCGGCGAATGCGGCGCAGGTGGTCGAGTGCCTGGTAAATCACCCGGCGGTGCGGCAAGTCTTCTATCCCGGCCTTCCGGACCATCCGGGCCATGAGATCGCGAAGCGCCAGCAGGCGAGCTTCGGCGCCATGCTGAGCTTCGAGCTCGAGGGCGGCGAGCCCGCCGTGGCATCCTTCCTCGAAGGGCTGGAATGCTTCACGCTCGCCGAATCGCTCGGCGGCGTCGAGAGTCTGATTTCCCATCCCGCGAGCATGACTCATGCGGGCATGGAGGAAGCCGCGCGGCTCAAAGCCGGTATCGGCGCGGGGTTACTCCGGGTGTCGGTGGGGATCGAGGATGCCGCGGATCTGGTCGCGGATCTCGGCGCGGGCCTCGAGCGCGCCGCTAAAGCGCATCCAACACGGCAGCTCCGGCGGCACGCGTCGTAGCGGGCGCCGCGCCGGGCCGGGCGAGATCGGCGGGCAGCGCGCCGGAATCGATGGCCTTCGAGACCGCGGATTCGACGAGCCGGGCGTCGGCGTCGAGCTTGAGCGAGTAACGCAGCAGCATGGCCGCACTCAAGATGGCCGCATAAGGATTCGCTATTCCGCGCCCGGCGATATCGGGCGCCGAGCCGTGGATGGGCTCGAATATGCCGCCCCTGCCGTCGGCGCCCAGCGAGGCGGAAGGCAGCAGCCCCATGGATCCGGCGAGCATCGAGGCTTCATCGGTGAGGATGTCGCCGAACATGTTCTCGGTGACGATGACGTCGAAATCCCGCGGCCGCCTGAGCAGATGCATCGCGGCCGAATCGACCAGCATGTGTTCGTAGCTCACCTCGGAGAACTCGCCCGGCAGGATGCGGTCGACGACGGAACGCCAGAGCCTCGAGGTTTCCAGAACGTTCGCCTTGTCGACCGAGGTGAGCTTGCGCCGCCGCTCGCGGGCCAGCTGCGCCGCGACGCGCACCACGCGCTCGATTTCGGTCACGGTGTAGCGGCACAGGTCGGATGCCTCGGTGGCGGAGCGCTGCTTGTCGCCGAAATAGATTCCCCCGGTGAGCTCGCGCACCACCATGATGTCGACGCCGCGCAAAAGCTCCGCCTTGACCGGCGAAGCGTCGAGTACCGACGGGTGGGGCACCACGGGGCGCAAGTTCGCGAACAGCCCGAGCGATTTGCGCAGCCGCAAGATCCCCTGCTCGGGCCGCACTTTGGCATTCGGGTCGGACCATCGCGGACCTCCCACGGCGCCGAGCAGCACCGCATCGGCGCGCCGGCACAGCGCGAGCGTCGCCTCCGGGAGGGCCTGTCCGGTGGCCTCGATGGCGGCGCCGCCGAGCAGTCCGGACTCGAATTCGAACGAGTGTCCTCGCCGTTCCGCGAGCGCCTGCAGGACGCGCACCGCCTCGGCGGTGACTTCCGTCCCTATGCCGTCGCCGGCAAGGACCGCAATGAGGGCTCGCAAACTTACAGGTCCGGGCGCGCCTGAGCGGCCGACTCGTAGCGCTCGATGTCGGGAAGCTTCGCGCGCAGGTAGCCGAGCTCATCGATGCCGTTCAACAGGCAATGCCGCGCGAAAGGCTCGATCGGAAAGGCAACCGACAGGCCGGTGGGCAGCAGCAGCCGCAACGACTCGAGATCGACGGTTACGGCCGCGCCGGGGTGCTCGAGCAGCCATGTCGCGGTGCTCTCATCCACGGTCACCGGCAGCAGGCCGTTCTTCAAGGCATTGCCACGGAAAATATCGGCGATCTCGGTGCTGATGACGGCGCGGATGCCGTAATCGACGAGCGCCCACGGCGCGTGCTCGCGGGAGGATCCGCAACCGAAATTCCGGCCGGCCACCAGCACCTCGCAGCCTTGCGCCTCCGGACGATTGAACACGAAGTCCGGGTTGGGCGAGCCGTCCGGCCGGTAGCGCCAGTCGCTGAAGAGTTGCCGGCCGAGGCCTTCCTTGGTCGTGGTGGTGAGGAAGCGCGCAGGAATGATCTGATCGGTGTCGACGTTCGACAGCGGCAGCACGACCGTGTTGGACCGGATGATCCTCAAGGGCTGCATCAGAGGAACTCCCGGGGGTCGGTGATCCGGCCGCGCACCGCGCTCGCGGCGGCCGTCAGCGGACTGGCGAGGAGGGTGCGCGCGCCGGCGCCCTGACGGCCCTCGAAATTACGGTTGCTGGTGCTCAGCGAATACCGGCCGGCGGCGACGGTATCGCCGTTCATGCCCAGGCACATGGAGCAGCCGGATTCGCGCCAGTCGGCACCGGCGTCCTGAAACACCTCCGCCAGCCCGGCGGCTTCGGCGTCGCGCTTCACCTGCTGCGAGCCGGGAACGATCAGCAGATGCACCCCGGCTGCGACTTTGCGCCCTTTGAGCACCGAGGCGGCGGCCCGCAAATCCTCGAGCCGGCCATTCGTGCAGCTGCCGATGAACACGGTGTCGACCCGCTTGCCGAGCATCGCCTCGCCGCCATGGAAACCCATGTAATGCAGCGCCTTGGCCGCGATGGCATCCGTCGAGTCCGGAATGGCGCCGCTGATCGGGATCACCATGCCGGGATTCGTTCCATAAGTGATCATCGGCTCGATGGAAGCCGCGTCGATATCGACGGAGGTGTCGAACCGAGCGCCCGCATCGCTTTCGAGCTGCCGCCAGCGCTCGAGCGCCGCCTCCCAATGCCGGCCGGCAGGTGCGCGCGGCCGGCCCCGCAGGTACTCGAACGTGACCTCATCCGGCGCGATCATGCCGGCGCGCGCGCCAGCCTCGATCGACATGTTGCAGACGGTCATGCGCTCCTCCATGGAGAGCGCGCGCACCGTGGAGCCGCGATATTCGAGAACGTGACCCGTGCCGCCCGATACGCCGATTCCGCCGATGATCGCGAGAATCAGATCCTTGGCCGTCACCCCCGCCGGCAGTCGGCCCTCGATGTTGATGGCGAAGGTCTTCGGCTTTCGCTGCAGCAGGCATTGCGTGGCGAGCACGTGGCCCACCTCGGTGCTGCCGATGCCGAAGGCGAGCGCGCCGAACGCGCCGTGCGTGCTCGTGTGGCTGTCGCCGCAAACGATGGTCATGCCCGGCTGGCTCGCACCGAGCTCGGGACTGATGACGTGCACGATGCCGCGCCGCGCATCCTTGAGCGCGAACAGCTCCACGCCGAATTCGGCGGCATTTCGCTCGAGCTGCTGCACCTGCCGCGCGGCGGCATCGACGGTGATCGGAACCCGGCCGAACACTTGATCGCTGACGGTGGGCGTCGAGTGATCCATGGTCGCCAGAACACGCTCGGGACGGCGCACCGGAAGGCCGAGCGAGCGCAATGCGCTGAAGGCCTGGGGCGAGGTGACCTCGTGGATGAGGTGCAGATCGATGTAAAGGACCGCCGGCGTATCGGCCGTCTCCGGCACCACTTCGTGGGCCTGCCAGATCTTCTCGAACAAGGTCCTCGCGGCCATCGCCTGCGCCCGTCAGGCCTTGGCCGACTCGAGCCAGGGCATGCGCGCCCGCAGCTGCGCACCGACCTTTTCGATCGGATGCTTCAGATCGTTCTTCAGGAGCTTGGAGTATTTGCGCCGGCCGCGCTTCGTCTCCGAGATCCATTGCCTCGCGAACTTGCCTTGCTGTATCTCCGAAAGAATCTTCTTCATCTCGCGCTTGGTCGCCTTGTTCACGATCCGCGGACCGCGCGTGAGATCTCCATACTTCGCGGTCTCGCTGATGAACCGATGCATCTTGGTGATGCCGCCCTCGTGCAGCAGGTCGACGATCAGCTTGAGCTCGTGCAGACACTCGTAATAGGCGACTGCCGGTTGATAGCCGGCCTCGACCAGCGTCTCGTAGCCCTTCAACACCAGCTCCGTCGCGCCACCGCAAAGCACCGCCTGCTCTCCGAACAGGTCGGTCTCGGTCTCCTCCGCAAACGTCGTCTCGAGCACTCCGCCGCGCGTGCCACCGATGCCATCGGCATAGGCGAGCGCAATCGCCTTCGCGCGCTTCGAGGCATTCTGCGCGACCGCCACCAGGCACGGCACGCCGCGGCCCTGCTGATACTGACGGCGCACGAGATCGCCGGGACCTTTCGGCGCGATGAGGACGACGTCGAGATCCTTGCGCGGCTTGATCTGCCCGAAGTGGATGTTGAAGCCGTGCGCGAACAGCAGCGCCGCGCCCTTCTCGATGTGCGGTTTCAATTCGCGATAGAGCGCCTTCTGCGTCATGTCGGGAACGAGCATCGCCACGAGCTGCGCGCCCTTCACGGCATCGACCGGCTCCGAGACCTTCAGGCCGTCCTTCTTCGCCTTGTTCCAGCTGTCGCCCTTGCGCACACCGACCACGACGTCGTAGCCGCTGTCGCGCAGGTTGAGCGCGTGTGCGCGGCCCTGGCTGCCGTAGCCGAGGACGGCAATGCGCGCTCCGCGCAGGGCTTTCTTATCGACGTCTTTATGAGAGTACAAACGCATGGGGTGCTCCGTGAAAGTAGCCAGAAATACCAACACAGAATCTCTTATCATGCAAGGACCGGTGCGGTTCAGCGCCGAGCGTCCGAGGACTCGAAACGAATGATCGCCGAAGGTGCCGCCGCAATTCCGTTGTGGCTTCTTTACGAGGAGGAGATCGAGAGCTGGAAGAACTCCCAGGCCGCGCACGTCGCCGCATGGCTCGCGGATTTCAAGGCCGAGAAGCACCGGGTGATTCTGGTTCCGGATTCGAGGGGTGCTGCGATGCTCGCGGTCGCGGGCTTGGGGAAACGTCAGGGGGAGCTCTCGCTCTGGCCTGTGGCGGGTCTCGCCGAGCGGCTGCCGCCGCGCCGCTACCGGTTGGCGCAGGCATTCTCGCCCGCCGAGGCGACGCAGATCCAACTGGGATTCGCGTATGGAGGCTACCGCTACGATCGCTATCGGCCTGCCAAACCGGAGCGCCTCGCGGTGCTCGAGACTCCCGAGAACGCGGATCGCGACTACGTTGCGCTCGCCATCGAGGCCCTCACGCTCGCACGCGATTGGATCAACACCCCGGCCTGCGATCTCGGGCCGTCGGAGCTCGCGGCGGCGGCACGTGCCATGGCCGAGCGTCATGGCGCGCGGTATCGCGAATGGGTCGGCGACGAATTGTTGTCGGCCAATTTTCCTGCGATCCACGCCGTAGGCCGCGCGAGCGCCTCGCCCCCCCGGCTTGCGCAGATCCGCTGGTCGCCTCCCGGTACCGCCGGGCTTCCGCGCCTCGCCCTCGTCGGCAAGGGCGTTTGCTTCGATAGCGGCGGCCTCGATATCAAGTCGAGCGCCAACATGGCGCTCATGAAAAAGGATATGGGCGGCGCCGCGATCGCGCTCGCGCTCGCGCATATGCTGATGAGCCGTGGATTGCGGGCCGAGCTTTCGGTGCTGCTGCCGATCGTCGAGAACTCGGTGAGCGGCAATGCCTATCGGCCGGGCGACGTGTTGTCGACCCGCAAGGGCCTCAAGGTCGAGGTGGGCAACACGGATGCGGAGGGCCGGCTGATATTGTGCGACGCGCTCGCGCTCGCCGACGCGGATAGCCCGGATCTCATCATCGATTTCGCGACCTTGACCGGCGCCGCCCGCATCGCCTTGGGCGCCGAGCTCCCGGCGCTGTTCGGGACGAGCGATGCCCTGACCGCCGACCTCGCCCGCAGCTGCGCCGCCGCCCACGATCCGGTATGGCCCATGCCGCTTTGGATGGGCTACGACGAGGAGCTGGGGAGCCGGATTGCCGACCTGAGCAATGTCTCCACATCCGGACTCGCCGGGTCGATCTTCGGTGCGTTGTTTCTCAAGCGCTTCGTCACCGGCGCGGCCCAATGGATGCACCTCGACCTCTATGCCTGGAATCCGAGGGAACGTCCGGGACGCAGCGTCGGCGGCGAGGCGCAGGCGCTGCGCGGCGTCTACGGCTACTTGCTCGAACGTTACGGAACGGTGTGACATGCAGAAGAAACCCAAGCAAGGCGGCGCGAGCTCGAGTCCGCCGAACCGCAAATACTCCCGGCTGGTGGTGGATGGCCTCAAGCAGACGCCGGCGCGTGCGATGCTGCATGCGGTGGGCTTCGAGGAGGCCGATTTTCAGAAACCCCAGGTGGGCATCGCCTCGACCTGGAGCAATCTCACCCCGTGCAACATGCACATCGACCAGCTGGCGCGGCTCGCCGCCGCCGAGGTCGAGGCGCACGGCGCCAAGGCGGTGACGTTCAGTACCATCACCGTATCCGACGGGATTTCGATGGGCACGCCCGGGATGCGCTATTCGCTGGTCTCCCGGGAGGTCATTGCGGACTCGATCGAGACGGTGGTGGCGGCGCAGGGGTTCGACGGCGTCGTGGCCTTCGGCGGCTGTGACAAGAACATGCCCGGCTGCCTGATGGCGCTCGCGCGCCTCGATCGGCCGGCGGTTTTCGTATATGGCGGCACGATCCGTCCCGGCGCCGACCGGCGCGACATCGTGTCGGTCTTCGAGGCGGTCGGCGGATATGCGCGCGGCACCGTCTCGGAAGTCGAGCTCAAGTTCATCGAGCGGACGGCGATTCCCGGACCCGGCTCGTGCGCGGGGATGTACACCGCGAACACCATGGCCTCGGCGATCGAGGCGCTCGGCATGAGCCTGCCGAACAGCTCTGCGCAAGAGGCCGTGTCGGAGCACAAGCGGGAGGATTGCGCACGCGCCGGAGCCGCGGTGGTCAATCTGATCGCGCGGGACATCCGGCCGCGCCAGATCATGACCCGCAAGGCGTTCGAGAACGCAATCACCGTGAGCATCGCGTTGGGAGGGTCGACGAATGCCGTGCTCCACCTGCTGGCAATCGCCTCGTCGGCAAATGTCAAATTGCAGCTCGATGATTTTACGCGCATCGGCAAACGCGTGCCCGTTCTCGCCGATTTGCGGCCGAGCGGCCGCTACTCGGTGTCCGAGCTGATCGCGATCGGCGGCATCCGCCCCTTGATGAAAACCTTGCTCGATGCGGGTTTGTTGCACGGCGATTGCCTGACCGTGACCGGCGCGACCCTGGCGGAGAACCTGCGCGATGTGGTGCCTTATCCGGAAGGGCAGGACATCGTGCGGCGGCTGGATGATCCCATTAAGAAGGATAGCCACCTCGTCGTGCTCTACGGCAACCTCGCTCCCGAAGGCGCCGTGGCAAAAATTACCGGCAAGGAGGGCCTGCGGTTCACCGGCACCGCGCGCGTCTTCGAGTCCGAGGAAGCATCGCTCCAGGGGATTCTCGGCGGAAAGGTCAAATCGGGCGACGTGGTGGTGATCCGCTACGAGGGACCGAAGGGAGGCCCGGGAATGCGTGAAATGCTCAGTCCCACCGGCGCGCTGGTGGGTAAAGGCCTGGGCGGGAGCGTCGCGCTCATCACCGATGGCCGGTTCTCCGGCGGCAGCCATGGCTTCGTCGTGGGCCATTTGTCGCCCGAGGCGGCGCTTGGTGGACCGCTCGCGCTCGTCCAGGACGGCGATGAAATCACCATTGATGCAGAGCGTCGGGAAATCAGCTTGCATGTCTCGGCGGCGGAGCTGAAGCGCCGGCGAAAAGCCTGGCGGGCGCCGAAGCCCTATGCGCGCCGCGGCGCTTTGGCGAAGTACGCCAAGCAGGTAAGCAGCGCATCGCTCGGCGCGGTGACGGACGGGGAGTGAGCGCCTACCTGCCCTAAAACCTGCTTGCAGTGCGGGCGGGATGTGTGTCAGTCTCTTTACTTGCCGTAGGGACTGAAGGGACGCTTCTGGAAAATAGGGGCGCTCTGCGGCTCGCGTTTTTAACGCGTGTCACTACAGTGCACCCACGTGGCGCATTAGCATTAGCTAGGGGCGAAGTCGAAGTAGACTTATGTACAAATACGAAGAGCCGTCGATATTTTCGGGCCCGCGCGGCGCGGCGCTCATCGCAGTTATCCTTCTCCACATCGGTATCGTCTGGGCGTTCTACACCGGTCTGGCCGGCAAGCTGTATCAGAAAATAATTCCGCCGGTCGAGATCGCACAGATCGACAAGCCCAAGGACGTGGACAAGCCGCCGCCGCCGCCGCCGAAGCTCGAGGAGATCAAGCCGTTCGTCCCGCCGCCGGAGTTCGTAGACATCCAGGCAGCGCCGCAACAGACGAACGCGATTACCGAGACCACGCAGGTTCAGAGGGCGGCGCCCGTTGCCGCGCCTCCTCCGGTGCAGCACGCGCGCACGAATATCGCCATGGACCCGAAGCATCCGCTCAAGATCGGCGAAGAGTACTACCCCGACGCATCGAAGCGCGCCGGCGAGGAAGGCCGCTGCATCGTGACGATCACCGTGGCCGCGGACGGCCGGATCACGAACGCCGCGATTCAGCAAAGCTCGGGATTTCCGCGACTCGACGAGGCCTGCCTGAAGGGTGTGCAGGGACAGCGGATGAAGCCGGCCACGGAAGACGGCAAGCCGGTGGAAACCACGGTTAACTTACCCATCGCCTGGAAGCTCACGAACAAATAGCCAATAGATAGGATTCTGTGAATCTCGCTCGTTACTACGCTTAATCTAAATGTAGAGGGAATCGGTCAATGCAAGAGACAGCTGTTGATAACCCATATGGCCTTGGTGCCCTGATCGCGAATGGCGACATAATCGCACGATCGATTCTTGTCATTCTGCTGATCATGTCGCTCCTGACATGGTTCATCATGATCACCAAGTTCTTTGACCAGCGCCGCATCCGGCTTCAGGCGATCGCGGCCGAGCGCGAGTTCTGGTCATCCTCCAGCCTCACCGATGCGATCAGCAAGCTGAAGGGCAACTCCAATCCGTTCCGCGCGCTCGCCGAGACCGGCAAGCAGGCGTACGAGTATCACGAGACCAACAAGACCCGCCTGTCGGGTGCGATCGGCACCAGCGAATGGATCACGGAGTCGCTGCAGCGAACGGCGGATACCGTCATCAGCCGCATGCAATCCGGCTTGCCGGTGCTCGCCTCGGTCGGCGCAACCGCGCCGTTCGTCGGACTGCTCGGCACCGTCATCGGCATCTACCACGCGCTGATCGCCATCGGCGTCGCGGGCCAGGCGTCGATCGACAAGGTGGCGGGACCCGTCGGCGAGGCGCTGATCATGACCGCCATCGGTCTGGCGGTCGCCGTGCCGGCCGTGCTCGGCTACAACATCCTCCTGCGCCGCAATAAGGGTGTGCAGGAGCGTGTCAGCCACTTCACGCACGAGCTGCATGCCTATCTGATCGCCGGAGCGAAGATGGGTCTGGGCATGGACAAAGGCGGCACGCCGCCTCCCGTCGTCAAGCCCGCCCCTGTGGCCGCCCGCTAAGGAAAAGCCATGGCGATCACCGTCGGCAGCGGCGAAGAAGCCGAAGCGATGTCGGACATCAACGTCACGCCCCTCGTGGACGTGATGTTGGTGCTCCTGATCATTTTCATCATCACGATTCGCGTCATCATTCAGCAAGTGCCCGTGCAATTGCCGAAGGCGACCAATCTGCCGACCCAGACCAAGCCGGAGAACATCACCATCGCGGTCGACAAGGAAGGCAACATCTACTGGAACACCCAAAAATTGAATGGAACGGAGGACCTCAAGGCGCACCTGCGCGCCATTGCACGCGTGGAGCCGCAGCCCGAGGTGCACATCCGCGGCGATTCGAACGTACGGTACCAGTTCGTCGGACAGGTGCTCGTCGCGACGCAGCAAATCGGCATTCGCAAGGTGGCGTTCATCACGACGCCGGACCACTTCGGCCCCGGAACATAGGAGCGATTCACCATGGCGATGTCAGTAGGCTCGAGCGAGGGCCAATCCTATTCCGACATCAACATGACGCCGTTGATCGACGTCATGCTGGTGCTCCTGATCATTTTCATCATCACGATTCCGAGCCAGACGCATGCGGTGAAAATCGACAACCCGCTGCCGCCGCCGCCGAACTTCGTGCCGCCGCCGCCGCCCGAAGTGATCGACTTGTCGATCGACTTCGACGGCACGCTGCTGTGGAACAAAACGCCGGTGGATCGAGCGACGCTGCAGAGCTATATCTCGACGGAGGCTGCCAAGGATCCGCAGCCCGAGGTGCATATCACCGTCGATAAGTTCGCGAAGTACGAAATCGTGGCCCAGACGCTTGCGGACCTGCAGCATCGGGGACTGAAGAAGATCGGGTTCGTGAATAACGACTATTTCTGATAGGTCCCGGCGATATTGCGGCGCGTCAGCCCGAACCATGCGGGTTCACGCGCCGTTCGCGTCACCGCGCCCTCAAAACCAATAATTGTCAGATCTGAAGGTGTGATCATGATTTTATCGATGAACGACAAGGCCGCACGATCGAGCCTTCTGCCGAGGTCCATTGCGATCGCCTGTGGCCTCGTCTTGGGCTCGACGCTCGTGCTACATCCCGCCACCTCTTTCGCGGCGGCGGAGAAGAAGGAAATCAGCCATACCATCGGCAAAGAGATGGCCGCCGCTCAAAAAGCGCTGCAGGCCTCGCAGTGGCAGGAGGCTCTGAAGGAGCTGGACGCGGCCGACCAGAAATCGGGCCTGACGGCTTTCGATAAGTTCAAGATCCACGACTTCAAAGGCTTTGCCGAGTTCAGGCTCGCCAAATACAAGGAAGCGGAGGCTGACTACGAGGCGGCGCTCGCGGCCGGTGAATATACGCCGGAGGAAGCCGCAAGGACCACCAAGCTGCTGTTCCGCGTGGCCGCGCAAAACCAGCAATACGCCAAGGCGATCGAGTTCGGCAAGCAAGTGACCGACTCCGCAAGCGCCGTACCGGATGACTTCAATGTCATGGCGCAGCTCTACTATCTTCAGAAGGACTGCAAGGACACCGTCATCTGGGCCGACAAGTCTCTGGCCGCCTCCAAGAAGGCGGGTGAGACGCCGAAGGAGAACACTTATCAGTTCAAGCTGCAGTGCGCGTCCGATGCGGGTGACAACGCCGCGATGGAAGCCTCGCTGGTCGATCTGATCAGGCTCACCAACAAGACGACCTACTGGAACACGCTCCTGCGGCTCGAGCGCCAGGACGAGCGGGACGATCACAATCTGCTGATGATTTACCGCATCATGTACAACACCAACTCGATGACCGCCGATACGGACTACATCGAGATGGCGCAGCTTCTTGGCGATGCGGCTCTGCCCGGCGAGGCCGCCGCCGTGCTCAACAAGGCCATGTCGACTGGCGTGGTCAAGGACGAGCACAAGGAGCGCACCGCGCGCTTGCTCAAGTCCCTGCAGGACCGCGCCGAGACGGACAAGAAGGGCTTGGCGCAGCAGGTGGCCGAGGCCGATAAGAGCGCCGCGGGCGAGCTCGAAGTCAAGCTGGGCGAAGTTTATTACGGCATCGGCGATTATCAGAAGACGGCGGACGCCATCAACAAGGGTTTGCAGAAAGGTCAGATCAAGCACATGGACGAGGCCTATGTGTACCTGGGTCTCGCGGATGCGCAGCTCAAGAATACGGCGGATGCCAAGAAGGCGTTCGCGAACCTCAAGAACGTACCCAACATCAGCCCCCGCGTGTTGAAACTGTGGGAGCTCTACGCCGCGACGCTCGGAATGCCCACTCAAAGCTGAGAGCGCCCACCCTAGGAGAAGCAGCATGACGATCAAAGCCGGCGACAAAATGCCCGAGGGCAAATTCACCCGCATGACCAAGGACGGTCCCCAGAAGATCACCACGGACGAGCTCTTCAAGGGCAAGACGGTGGTGTTGTTTTCGGTGCCGGGTGCCTTCACTCCCACCTGCGATGCGAAGCATCTGCCGGGATTCGTGGAGCTCGCCGACAAGATCAAGTCGAAGGGCGTCGATACCATCGCGTGCACCGCGGTGAACGATGTGTTCGTGATGAACGCCTGGGGCAAGTCCAGCAATGTCGGGGACAAGATCCTGATGCTCGCGGACGGTAACGGCGACTACGCGAAGGCGCTGGGGCTCGAGCTCAATGCCACGGGCTTCGGCATGGGCACTCGGGGTCAGCGCTTCGCGATCCTCGTCAAGGACGGGGTGGCCAAGCAGGTGAATGTCGAGGCGCCCGGCGAATTCAAGGTATCGGCGGCGGATTTCGTTCTGAATCAGCTCTAGTCCGCGCAACTTGCTGGCGCTGCGGACGTCTCCGCCCGAATTTACCGAGGCGCAAGTCGAGCGCATCGCGCGCGATAGCTACGGACTCGCGGTTGCGGTGCGCTCGCTTCCCGGCGAGCGCGACCGTAATTTCCATCTGCACACCGCGGACCGGCGCGATTTCGTCCTCAAGATTCTGGATTTCAACTCGAGCCCCGAGATCACCGACTGCCAGTTGCGCGTGCTCGAGCACCTCGCGGAACAGGACCCCTCGCTCCCGGTGCCGCGTATATTCCCGACGGTATTGGGCGGCGAGATAGGCACCGTCAGCGGCCGGGAGGGCAGCTATGCGACGTGCCTGCTGGGGTATCTGCCCGGCGAGCTGCTCGCGAGCCGCTCCCCCGACTCACCGCTCCTTCAGAGGCTCGGCGATACGCTGGGGCGCCTTGATATCGCGCTGCAGGGCTTCTTCCACCCGGCCCTCGGGCAGCGCATCGCCTGGGATGTGCGCCGCTTGCCGGAACTCGTGGAGCACGCACCCTACATCGACTCCGCCGGCTTGCGATCCCTCGTGCAAAGCGCGGCCGCCGCGCTCAAGGAGCGGCTGACCGAGTTGAGGTCTCTTTCGAGCCAGGCGATTCACGGCGACTGCCACGCACACAACGTGCTGGTCGAGCCGGCCTCGCAGACCGTCAGCGGCATTCTGGATTTCGGCGACATGGTGCACGGACCGCGCGTGCTGGAGCCCGCCGTCGCCATGTCGGAGCTGCTCGCAGAGGATCGCGCTTCGATAGAGGGCGTCTCCTCGCTGCTCGCAGGCTACGGACGGCGTGTGCCGCTCGCAGAGAGCGAGGTGGACTTGCTCTTTCCTCTCATCGCAGCGAGGCATTCGATTACCGTTCTCGTGCATGCCTGGCGCCTGCGCCACGACCCACCGGGCGCCCGCGCGCTGGCGGCCTCCATTGCGCCCACGGCGCACTCGCTCCGGGCGTTGCACGATACCGGAAACGAGACGCTCACGGGCCGCTGGCGCAGGCTCCTGGCGGCCGATCGGAGGGAAGGCGCGGCCGGCCTAGGCGCGGCCGGCCTAGGCGCGGCCGGCCAGGGCCGAGGGCACGCTCCGGTGCCGCTGGCGCGGCGGCAGCGACTCCTGGGGGCGGGAGCCGAGCTCTTCTACGAGAAGCCGCTGCACATCGTGCGCGGCTCGGGCGTGTGGCTGTACGACGCCGAGGGAGTCGCCTATCTGGACGTCTACAACAATGTGCCGCACGTCGGCCATGCCCATCCGACGGTCGTGGCCGCGATCCAAGAGCAGACCGCGCTGCTCGCGACGCATACCCGCTATCTGCACGGCCGCATTCTCGAGTACGCGGAGCGCTTGCTCGCGACCATGCCGGCGCACCTCGATGCCTGCATGTTCGTGAACTCGGGGAGCGAGGCGAACGATGTGGCCTGGCGCCTCGCGCGGTTCGCAACGGGCCGGGAGGGCGGCATCGTCATGGAGCACGCGTACCATGGCATCACCGACGCCGTGGCAGCCCTGACACCAAGCACCGGGCAGCCGCGAGAGGCGCGCGTGGTGACGCTCGCATCCCCTCCCAAAGGCCTGAAGTCGGACGATGAATTGCGACCGGATCAGGCTGCGGCGGCCGCCCGCGATGCGGAGCGGGCAATCGCGCTCCTCTCCGAGCGGGGCCATGCACCGGCGGCGTTTTTCATCGATACCGCCATCACGAGCTCGGGGATTTTCGACCCGCCGGAAGAGTGGAGTACCGCCATTTCCGCGCCTCTGCGAGCGGCGGGTGCGCTGATCGTGGCCGATGAAGTGCAATACGGGCTGGGACGGTCCGGGTCGCATCTCTGGGGCTTCCAGCGGCGCGGTCTTGCGCCGGATATCGTGACGCTCGGCAAGCCCGTGGCCAACGGCTACCCCATGGGCGTCGTGGTGGCGAATCGCGGCTTGATCGAGGCGTTCCAGAAGGCGTTCGGATTCTTCTCGACCTTCGGCGGCAACGCCGTGGCCGCGTCGGCGGCAATCGCGGTGCTCGACGTGCTGGAGCGGGAGGCGCTGATGAAGAACGCTGCCGACACCGGACGATACTTGAGCGATGGGCTTGCTTTACTCGCGGCACGGCATCCCGGCCTCGGCGCCGTGCGGGGCACCGGCTTGCTGCTCGGGCTCGAAGTGAAGGAGAGCGGCGCACGCACGGCGCGGCAGTGCGCGAAGCGATTCATCAATATGCTCGCCTCGGAGGCCCGGGTGCTGATCGGCTACGAGGCACCGGATGCGAGCGTGCTCAAGCTTCGGCCACCGATGCCGTTTCGGCCGGAGCACGCCGAGCGGCTGTTGCAGGCCATCGAGGCGGCGGCCGCCACGCTCGCCTCCGAGTCAGGCTGAGCGCGGCTCGGCCGGCGGCCGCGCAGCCGCTATCCTACGAGCTTCTCGAGCTCCGGCATGATCTGGAACAGATCGCCGACCAGACCTACGTCCGCTACCTCGAAGATCGGCGCTTCGCCGTCCTTGTTGATCGCGACGATGGTGCGGGCATCCTTGATGCCGGTGAGATGCTGAATGGCGCCGGAGATCCCGACCGCCATGTACATCTCCGGAGCAATGATCTTGCCCGTCTGGCCCACCTGCATTTCATTGGGCGCGTAACCCGCATCGACCGCCGCCCGGGAGGCGCCGACGGCAGCGCCGATCTTGTCGGCGAAGCTGAAGAGGAGCTTGAAGTTCTCCGCACTGCCGAGCGCACGGCCGCCGGAGATCACTTTGGAGGCGGTTTGCAGGTCGGGGCGGTCGGTGGAGCCCGACTTGGCGCCGACGTAACGGGTGTGCGAGGGCAGGGTGACGCTCAGACTCTTCGAGTCGATCGATGCATTGCCACCGCCCACAGCGGCCTCGAAGGAGGCAACGCGCACGGTCGCAACCAGCTTGCGCGAGGCGTCGGCCTCGACGGTGACGATGGCATTGCCGGCATAGATAGGCCGGCGGAAGCGATACGCCCCCTCGACGGCCATCAGATCGCTGACCTGCGGCACGCCGAGCAGTGCTGCCACGCGGGGCATGAGGTCCTTGCCGAAGCTTGTCGACGGCCCGAACAGATGCGTGTAATCGGCGGCGAGCGCGACGATCTGCGGTGCAAAGGTGGCCGCCAGCGGATGGGCGTTCTCGGCCCGGTCGATCCGCAGCACGGACGTGACGCCGGCGAGAGCGGCGGCCTGGGCGGCGACGCCCGCCGTGTCGGTGCCGAAGACCGCAATGGTGATTTCCCCATCCGGGATGGACTTCGCGCAGGTGACGCATTTGGCGGTCGCCGGATTCAGCGCCTTGCCATCGTGTTCACCGATGATGAGTATCTTGTGCATTAAAGCAGACCCTTTTTCTTGAGTACGTCGACGAGTTCCGCAACATCCTTCACGATGATGCCTTTCTGACGCTGCGGGGGAGGATCGGTCTTGACTGTCTTGATCAGCTGCCCGGCGGCGACGCCGAGTGCATCGAGCGAGCTCATATCGAGCGGCTTCTTCTTGGCCTTCATGATGTCGGGAAGCTTCACGTACCGCGGCTCGTTCAATCGCAGATCCACCGTGATGACGGCCGGCAAGTCCACCTCGATGGTCTCCAGGCCGGCATCGACTTCGCGCGTGACCTGAACCTTGTCGCCCGTGATCTCGACTTTGGACGCATAGGTTGCCTGCGGACGATCCCAAAGTGCCGCCAGCATCTGTCCGGTCTGATTGGCGTCATCGTCGATCGCCTGCTTGCCCAGAAAAACGAGGTCGGGATTTTCCTTCTTGGCGAGTGCCAGGAAGGTCTGCGCCGCAATCAACGGCTCCACGGCCGTATCGGTTTGCACCAGGATCGCCCGATCGGCGCCCATGGCGAGGGCCGTGCGCAGCTGCTGCTGCGTGTCCGCAACGCCGATGCTCACCGCCACCACCTCGATGTTGCCGACGCGCTCCTTGATGCGCAGCGCCTCCTCGAGCGCGATCTCGTCGAACGGATTCAGGCTCATCTTGACCCCGTCGAGCATCACGCCGCTGCCGTCGGGTTTGACCCGCACGCGCACGTTGTAATCGACGACGCGCTTCATACACACCATGATCTTCTGCATTAACGCTCCTTAAGCAGACCGCTCCGGCGCAGCCTTGTTGCGCCTCGGCCTGTTGTTCGACGAATGAATCGCTGATTTTCCCCGCGTACTGTTTGAGCCGCGGCAGGAAGCGCTCGAGGGCAGCCTTGAGCGGCACGGCGGAGGCCGTGAATCTCACCGTCAGGCGCGAAAGTATGCGCTCTCCGGCCATTACAGGCACGCTCAAGCTGATCTCCTCGACCAGTCGGCGGGTGCGAGACGTGACCGCATAGCCTTGCGCCTTGACCTCGGCCAGGATGCGTAGAGGTCGGTGCGCGGTGCCCGTGCGAGGCGGTCCTCTTCCTTACCGGAGCGCGCCAGAATCTCGATGAGCGCATCACGCTGCGCCGGGGGACTGAAGCCGAGATAGACGCGTCCACCCGCGCTTCCCAGCAGGGGCAGCCGGTAGCCCGGACGGATAGCGGTCGACTGCCAGGGGGCTCGAATGAGGTCGCTCGCGCAGGACCAGGTGCGTGCCCGACAGCGACTCGACGGACACCGGCCATACGAGCTCGCGGCCGAGCTCCTCGATGAGCGGTTTCGCGATCTGGGAGACCCACGCCTCGTCATCGAATCCGCCGCTCAACGAGCGGACCATGACGGTCAGTCGATACCGATCGTCGCGTCGATCGCGGAATACGAATCCCGCACTGCACAGGGTCTCGAGAATGCGGTATACGGTCGTGCGCGGCAGGCGGATCTCGTGAGCGATCTCCGATACCGTGGCGCCGTCGCGTATATTCAGCACCATCAGCGCATCAAGCCCGCGCATCAGCGCACGTATCGGGCGTGTGGATTCCATGTAACCTCGACAGGTGAACTGCGACATTTTAAAGAGGGCGCCGGCCATTGTCCACCTTGCGGTCAGTCGCCCGGTTTTTGGGCTACGATTTGGGCGCGTGCAACGGGCGCGTGCAACGGGCGCCTCGTGGGTGCTCACCGGGGGGATGAGGGTGCTTCAATCGCTTTTTGGGTGCGGATGAGCCGCTAGACAATGTCGCGCTACTTTCTCAAGCGCCTGGGAGCCGCAATTCCCACGCTGCTCATCATCGTCACCTTGAGTTTTTTCCTCACGCGTGTCGCGCCCGGCGGACCCTTGGAAGAGGAGCGTTCGCTGCCGCCCGAGATCCTGGCGAACCTGCAACGCGCCTACGGCCTCGACCAGCCGCTGCCGGTGCAATTCATGCGCTACCTGCGGGGACTCGCGCATGGGGACTTCGGACCCTCGTACCGCTACAAGGACTTCACCGTCAACGAGCTCATCGCACAAGGCCTGCCGGTCACGGTCGAGATTGGGTCCATCGCCCTCGCGCTCGCCTTGTTGGTGGGCATCCCGCTCGGCACGATCGCCGCGCTTCACCGGCACTCCGCCACGGATTATCTCGCCGTGTCGCTCGCCGTGCTCGGCATCGCAATCCCCTCGTTCGTCGTCCTGCCGCTGCTCGCGCTTCTGTTCGGAGTCACGCTGCACTGGCTGCCCGTGGCGGGGTGGGAGCCCGGGTCGATCCGTTATCTGGTGTTGCCGGTGATAGCCCTGATGCTGCCGCCGCTCGCCTACATCGCCCGACTGACGCGCGCCGGGATGCTCGAGACGCTGAGCACCCCCTACATCCGCACCGCGGTGGCCAAGGGACTGCCGCTGCGCACGGTCCTCGCCCGGCATGCGCTGCGGCCCGCGCTGGTGCCGGTCGCGGGCTACCTGGCGCCGGCGGTCGCCTCGATCATGACGGGATCGCTGGTGGTCGAATCGATTGCCGGCTTGCCGGGCGTGGGACGCTACCTCGTGCAGGGCGCGCTCAATCGCGACTACACCCTGGTGCTCGGTATGGTGATCCTGTATTCGAGCGTGCTCATCGGCATGGGGCTGATCGTCGACTTGCTGCATGCGTGGCTCGACCCGCGGGTCAGATTCGCTCGATGAGCGCCATCTTGTGGCGCGGCGCCGGGCGGCGCCTGCGAACGAACCGCGCCGCCGTCCTCGCGCTCGGCCTGATCGGAATCCTCGTCGGCCTCGCGCTTCTGGCACCCGCGCTCAATCCCAATTCGGTGGATGGACTCGATTGGTCGCGAGTAGCGGCCGCTCCCGGGGTGCTCCATGCGCATTGGTTCGGCACCGATAGGCTGGGGCGGGATCTGTTCGTGCGCACGCTCGAAGGGGCGCGCACTTCGATGGCGGTCGGCCTGATCGCCGGCGCCGCCGCGCTCACCCTGGGCTTGGGTTTCGGCGCGGTCGCCGGCTATGTGGGTGGCCGGACCGATTACTTGATGATGCGCCTCATCGAGATCCTGAGCGGGCTGCCGCTCATCTTTTTCGTGATTTTCCTTACGGTGATTTTCGGAAGGAACGACTACGTGCTCTACGGCTCCGTGGCCGCGGTCGGCTGGCTCACCATGGCGCGTATCGTTCGCGGTCAGACGCTGAGCGTTCGGCGGCGCGAGTTCATCGAGGCCGCGGTGGCCTCGGGGGCGAGCAGCACGCGCATCATCGTGAGGCACATCGTGCCCAATGTGATGGGGCCGGTTTTCGTGTACGCGACCCTGATGGTGGCGCAGATCATCTTGTTCGAGAGCTTCCTGAGTTTCCTCGGGCTCGGGACGCAGGAGCCGCATGCGAGCCTCGGCACGCTCATCGCCGAGGGGGCGGGGGAATTGGAATCCGCGCCCTGGATACTGCTCGCGCCCGGTATTTTCCTCGCGCTGCTCCTCATCTCCCTCAATCTGCTCGGCGATGGGCTGCGTGATGCGCTGGATGCACGGGAGCCGGGATGAGCGCAACCGCGGATGCGATATTGAGCATCGAGTCCCTGAAGGTGCGGTACGCGCACAAGCAGGGAACGATCGCCGCGGTTCGCGACGTGTCCTTGGCGGTCGCCGCCAACGAGGCGCTCGGCGTCGTCGGCGAGTCCGGCTCCGGAAAGTCGCAGGTGTTCCTCGCCGCCATGGGCCTTCTTGCGGGGCATGCGCGCACCGAGGGGAGCGTGCGCTTCGAGGGCACCGAGATGCTGGGGCTTTCCTCCCGCGCTCTCAACCGGGTACGCGGCTCTAAACTCACCATGATTTTTCAGGATCCGATGACCTCGCTCACACCTCACGTGAAGATCGGTGTGCAGCTCGCCGAAGTGCTGGTGCACCACGCCGGTGTCCCGTGGAGCGATGCGCGCCGCGCGGCCCTCGAGATGCTCGAGCGCGTCCGAGTACCCGATGCGCAGCGCAGGCTCGGTCAGTACCCCCATGAATTGTCCGGGGGCCAGCGCCAGCGCGTGCTGCTCGGCATGAGCTTGCTGTGCGATCCGAAGCTCGTGATCGCCGATGAGCCGACGAGTGCGCTCGATGTGACCGTGCAGGCGCAGATCATCGATCTCCTGCGGACGGTGCGCGCGCAATCGGGCATGTCCCTCGTGCTCATCAGCCACGATCTTGCCGTCGTCGCGCAGCTCGCCGAGCGCATCATGGTCATGTATGCGGGGCAGGTGGTGGAGAGCGCAGCCACCGCAGAGCTGCTGCGCGCGCCCCGCCATCCCTACACCTCGCTTCTGCTCGAGTGCGTGCCGCGGCTGCACGAGGCGCGCCTCGACCGCATGCCGAGCCTTCCCGGCCGCCCGCCCAACCCGTCGGAGCTCGGAGTCGGCTGCGCCTTTGCGCCGCGTTGTCCGCGGGCGAGTCTGCGATGCAGCGAAGAATCGCCGGCTCTCGCCCGCATCGGCCGCTCCGCGCTGCTCGCATGCCACCATCCGATCGCACCATGACGCACGCGACGCCGGGCTTGCTCGAAGTGCGCGGCCTCGCGGTCGAGTTCGGCGGTCGCGCCGCGCTCGACGATGTCAGCTTCGGGATAGCGGCGGGCGAGATACTCGGTCTGGTGGGCGAGTCCGGCGCCGGGAAATCGACGCTCGCGCGCGCGCTGCTGCGCCTCGTGGCGGCGGCGCGCGGGGCGGTGATCTGGCGGGGCGTCGATTTGCTCGGCTGCTCGAACGAGGCGATGCGGCGCCACCGGCGCGAGCTGCAGATCATCTTTCAAGACCCCCTGACGAGCCTGGATCCGCACATGACGGTCGGCGAGATACTGGCCGAGCCGCTCGAGATCTTCGAGCCCGCGCTCAACGTGCGCGAGCGTCAGGGCCGGATCGGCATCATGCTCGAGCGGGTGGGCCTTGCGCCGGCGGCGGTGCATCGCTACCCGCACGAGTTCAGCGGCGGCCAATGCCAGCGCATCGGTATCGCGCGCGCCATGATGTCCACGCCGAAGCTGCTGGTCTGCGACGAGCCGGTGAGCTCGCTCGATGTTTCCGTCCAGGGCCAGATCGTGAATCTGTTGAGCGATCTGCAGCGCGACCTCGGCACGGCGATGCTGTTCATCAGCCATAACCTCGCCGTGGTGAGACATCTCAGTCACCGTGTGATGGTCATGCAGGCCGGCCGCATCGTCGAGATCGCGGATCGCGATGCGCTCTTCGCCGCGCCCGCTCATCCCTACACCCGCGCGTTGCTCGAGGCAGTGCCGGATGCACGCGCGCTCGTGTATTCTTGGCGCGGATGAGCGCCATAGAAATTCGCACGCGCGAGCGGACACGCCGATGAGCCAGCGGCGCCCTCTGCGGGCGAGCGAGGGCCTGGGCAACGTCCGTTACGAGATTCGCGGCAAGCTCGCGCGCCGTGCGCTCGACATGGAACGGCTGGGCTACGACATCGTTTCCTTGAACATCGGCAATCCCTACGCGTTCGGCTTCAGGACCCCCGAGACCATGCGCCTTGCGATGATCGAGAACCTGCGCATGAGCGAGGGCTATGTCCATCAGAAGGGGATCTTTCCCGCCCGCGAAGCCGTGGTCATGCAACAGCAGGAGCGCGGCGTCAAAGGCGTCACGGCCGAGGAAGTGTTCATCGGCAACGGCGTGAGCGAGCTCATCGACCTGGCACTGCGCGCCCTCTTGAACAGCGGCGACGAGGTGCTCGTGCCGAGCCCCGACTACCCGTTGTGGACCGCGGCCGTCAATTTGAACACGGGGCGCGCCGTACATTATCCGTGCCGCATCGAGCGCCGCTTCATTCCCGATCCGCTGGAGATCGAATCCCTCATCACCGGGCGCACGCGTGCCATCGTCGTCATCAATCCCAACAATCCCACCGGCGCCGTATATCCGCGCGCGGTGCTCGAGGAGATTGCGCGGATTGCGGAGAAGCACCGCCTGGTCGTGCTCTGCGATGAGATCTACGATCACATCGTGTACGACGATGCCGAGTTCGTGCCCATGGCGACCCTGGTGCAAGGAACCTTGTGCTGCACGATGAGCGGCTTGTCCAAGGTATATCGTGCCTGCGGGTACCGCGTCGGCTGGGCGGTGTTCTCCGGCGACACGGAGAGTGCGGGCGAATATCTGAACGGCCTCGAGTTGCTGAGCTCGTTGCGACTGTGCAGCAACGTGCCGGGACAGTGGGCGGTTCAGACGGCGCTCGGCGGGCATCAGAGCATTCGCGAGCTGACCGCGCCCAAAGGCCGCCTGTACGAATCGCGTCAGGCCATCGTCGATGGAGTTGCGCAGAGCAAATATTTGCGGCTCGCGCGACCCATGGGTGCGCTCTATGCCTTCGTCGAGGTGAAGAGCGAGGTTCTGCCGGCATTCGACGACCAGGTATTTGCACTCGAATTGCTGGAGAACAAGCACGTTCTGGTGGCGCCGGGCGTGAGCTTCAACGTGCCGTACCGCAATTGCTTCCGGATCACCAACTTACCCGAGCCGCAAGTGCTCGGCACCGTGTTCGCACGGATCGAAGAGCTGCTCGACGCCCAGGCCTCGGGCACACCGACCCTGTCGCTGGTTCGTGGTGCGGGCCCACCGTAAGCCGCAGCGCGCGCCTTCCCGGTTGATCGAGGCTGCCGATGCGGGACGCACCGTGCTCGCCCCGAGCATGGAGCTCGCGTCGGCCTTGTTCGACGCGGTGGAGCGCGCGCACCAGCAGGCCGGACGCGATCTCTGGCCCACTCCCAAGATCCTCGATCTCGGTACGTGGCTGAAGGCGCGGCACCTCGAGCGCCAGCTCGAGGACTCATCGCTCCCACGGTGTCTATCCGATCCCGAGGAGCGCGAGCTGTGGCGGCAGGTCGTGCTCGACAGCCCGTTGAGCGCGCAGTTTCTCGAGCCATCCGGGGCGGCACGCGCGGCACGGCGCGCGCGGCGGGCGACCTTCGAGTACGGGATTCCGCGCTCCGCCATTCACGCTCACGGCACCGAGGAGACCGACGGCTTCGAGGCTTGGAGATCGGCTTTCGAATCGCGATGCCGGGAGCTGCGCGTCGTCGCGTCCGACGAGCTGCTCGCGGCCCTCGGCACGAACGGCGACGCGCCGCCGGCGGTGGTGAGCTGGATCGAAAGTCCGCTCTGGCGGCCGGTGGCGAGACGCTGGCTCGAGGGGAATGCCGGTGCGCCGCTGCGGCCGGAAGCGGTGAGCCGGCGAGGTGCGCCGCGCACGCTGCAGGCGGCCTCGCCGGACGCCGAGCTGGCGGCACTGGCCGAATGGGCCAGGAGCGGCCTCGAGGCGGATCCATCGTTTCGCGCCTGGGTGAGCGTTCGCGATCTTGGGGCGCGCCGCGACGAGGTGGCGGATGCGCTCGATGCCGCGCTCGCTCCGCAGCGCTTCTCCCTCGATGTGTCTCTTGGGGTTGCGCCGTACGCCGCGGCCGGCGGCACGCCGCTCGCGGACCACGCACCGGTGCGCGCCGCGCTCGAATTTCTGACCGCCGCCGCGGGTGCCGTGCCTTTCGATCGCTTCAGCGTGCTGCTGCGCGCCCCGGAGCTGCAGGCCTCGCCCGCCGAGGCGAGCGCAGCCGCGCGACTCGATGCGCTGCTGCGGACCCGAGTGCCGAGCGAGGCGACGCTTCGAGAGTGGCTGACGCGGTCGGAGGATGTCGCTCGCGGCAGCACGCTCGACTCACCGGCGGCCTTGGCGCGCCTGCGAAGTGCGCTCCGGGTGCTCGACGGGCTGGCCGGGCATCACCCCATGAGCCGCTGGCTCTCGGTCTGGATCGAGGCCTTCGAGCAGGGGCCTTGGTGTCTGCGGCAGCGCTGGTCGAGCGCCGAGTTTCAAGCGGCGGTGCGCTTTCGCGAATTGCTCGAGACTCTGGCGCTCGGCGATCGCACCTTCCAGCATCTCCCACGCCGCGCTGCCGAGAGCATTCTCGAGCGGGCGGCTCGCGACACGCCCTTCCAAGTGCAGACCGGAATACCGCCCATCTGGGTGAGCAGCCAGTTGAGCGACCCCTGGCTCGCTTACGATGGGATCTGGGTGAGCGGCTGCGACGAGAGCCGGTGGCCGCCGCCCGTCGATCCGATTCCGCTCATCCCGCCGGCAGTGCAGCGGCAGTACGCGGTCATCGCCGCGAGCGCCGAGGCACAGCTCGCATTCGCTGCCGACCTGCAGAGGCGCTGGCTCGAGCGAGCCGATGCGTGTGTCTTCAGCTGCTCGGAGCCCGCCGAGGGGCGCCATGTGCCGCCAAGTCCCTTGCTCAAAGAGCTCGCCGGACACTCGCCGGAGCCGCCGCCGGCCTCTCCTGCGCCTGCCGCATCGCGGCTTTGGACGGCACAGCATCTCGATGCACCCCTGTTCGAGGAGTTCCCCGATGAGCGCGCGCCTGCCGTCGATCTCGAGGAGCGAACGCGCGGGGTCGCGACGCTTCGGGCCCAATCGCAGTGCGCGTTTCGGGGATTCGCCGAGACGCGGCTGCGGGCTCAAGCGCTCGAGCGGCCGATGCCGGGCTTCAACGAGCGCGAGCGGGGACAGATTCTGCACGACGCGCTGCAGGGGATTTTCACGGAGACGCCCGATATCCGGAGCCTGCAGGAATTCCTTGCGCGGCCCGAGGCAAATTCGACGCGCGTCGCGGCGCACGTGCGCCGCGCGGTGGAGAGGCAATGTGCGAAGCGCGACCCCGGCGGGCGATGGCCGGAGCGTGAGCGCCGCCGGCTTCAGGGACTCCTCGAGCGCTGGCTCGAGCTCGAATCGAGGCGTGCACCCTTCACGGTGGAGCATATCGAGGGCGATGGCGAGATCGGCCGGTTTGCGGGGCTCGAGTACACGGTGCGCATCGATCGCATCGATCGGCTCGAGGACGGCTCGCGCGTCCTCATCGACTACAAGACCGGGTGGGCGCGGCCGGATTGGCGCGGCGAGCGGCCGGACAACCCGCAGCTGCCGATGTACGCGCTCATGCACCGGCAGAACCTGATCGCGGTCGCCTACGGTCGCGTGAACGCCGCGGAGTGCCGCTTCGTGGCCGAGTCCGCGCGTGCCGGGATCTTCCCCAAAACGGGTACGACCCGGCTCGAGGGCTCGAGCAGCTTTGCGCAACTCGTCGCCGAATGGGAACGGCGCGTCGAGCGCATTGCCCGGGAGTTCGCGTCCGGCAGCGCCGAGGTCGCGCCGACCGAGACGGCCTGCCGGTATTGCCGCCTGCAGGGACTGTGCCGGGTGCCTTCGACCCTCGACGCCTTGGAGGCGGCCGAGGCGGCCGGCACCGCGTCATGAAAGCCATCGCGGACGCGGCGGCCCGCTCGGCTGCCGTGGATCCGACCCACTCGGTTCTGGTGCAGGCGCCGGCCGGCAGCGGCAAGACCACGTTGCTCGCGCAGCGCTACCTGTGCCTGCTCGCGGCGGTCGATGCGCCCGAGCGCATTCTCGCGCTGACCTTCACGCGGCGCGCCGCCGAGGAGATGCGCAGCCGGGTGATCGCCGCCCTCGAGGCCGGCGCGCTGCCCCAATGTCCTGCGGATCTCAACGCGCAGACTTGGGAGCTCGCCATCGCCGCAGGCCGCCGTCTACGCGCGCTCGGCATCGACCTCGAGCGCCATCCCTCGCGTCTTAGGATCGAGACCATCGATTCGTTCAACGGATGGCTCGCGGCACAATTGCCCGTCACGTCCGGGGCGGGAGGACGGCTCACGCTCATCGACAACCCGAGGCCGCTCTACGAGGAAGCCGCGCGCCGCGCGCTGCTGCACGATCGAGGAGACTCGTTTGGGCTCGCGGTCGAGCGGGTCCTGGCCGTCGGCGATCAGCGTTGGGGCCATCTCATCGCGCTGATCGTCGAGATGCTGTCGAAGCGGGAGCGGTGGATGCCCTTGCTGGTGGGGCACCTGCATGCCGCCGGCGAAATCGGTCAGGAGCAGCTTGCGCGGGTGCGATCGCATTTCGACGAGGATCTCGGACTCCTGGTGATGCGCGAGCTCACGCGCGCGCACCGGCTCCTCGGAACAGAGCTCCTCGGCGAGCTCTCAGCCTGCCTGCACGCCGCCGCCCGCAACCTCGCGGGGGCGCGGCCCGAGTTCGTCCCCTGGGAGACGGACCGTTCCCCGCTCGGGACCGGACTTCAGGACCTCGGCCGCTGGCGGAGCGTCGCCGCCGTGCTGTTGACCGCCGGAGGCAAACTCCGCAAGACAGTCGACAAGAACATCGGCTTCCCGCCCGCCTGCGCCGAGAAGGGCCGCATGCATGAATTGCTCGCCGAGCTCGCGCGGCGTGATTCATCCGACTCGCTGGTCACGGCGCTGTCCATCGTCCGCGAGTTGCCGGAACCGCGCTACGATGATGCGGACTGGGAGCGGGTGCGCGATGTCGCTCAAGTGCTGGTACTCGCAGCGGCCGAGCTCGATGGCGTCTTTCGCGAGCGCGGCGCAGTGGATTTTCCCGCGGTCTCGATGTCGGCGCTGCGCGCCCTCGGTACTGCGGAGGCACCCACTGACTTGAGCCTGCGGCTCGATTACCGGCTGCAGCATCTGCTGCTCGATGAGTTTCAGGATACCTCGGCGATCCAGCTCGAGCTCGTGCGGCAGCTCACGGTGGGCTGGCAGCGAGGCGACGGGCGCACCGTCTTTTGCGTGGGTGATCCCATGCAGTCGATCTATGGCTTCCGCCAAGCGGAGGTGCGCGCGTTTCTTGACCTGGCCGAAGACGGGCTCGGCGAGTTGCGATTCGAGGTCGAGCGGCTGAGCAGTAATTTCCGCTCCGATTCGCGGATCGTCGACTGGGTCAACCAGTGTTTCGAGCAAATCTTGCCCGAGCAGGACGATCGGGAGCGCGGCGCGATCGCATTCCGCCGCAGCCATGCGGCCGTTCAGGCGGCCGCCGAGCGCGACACCGGCGTGACATTGCGGGGCTTTGCGAGCGCGGTCGAGGAGGCTCGTGCCGTTGCGCAGACCGTCGCGCAGTGTCGCGAACGCCACCCTGATTGGCGCATCGCCATTTTGGTGCGCGCACGCGCACATGCGCGCGAGATCGCGCACGCGCTGCGCGCCGAAGGCATTGGGTTCCGCGCGGTGCAGATCGAGCCGTTGCAGGATCGTCCGGCCGTACGTGATGCGGTGATGCTCGCAAGCGCGCTCTTGCACCTGGGCGATCGTGTGGCGTGGCTCGCCGTCCTGCGGGCCCCTTGGAGCGGCCTCGTCTTGAGCGATCTCCTCGCGCTCGCCCAGGCGCGTCCGCTGCTCTGGGATGCACTTTGCGACCCGGCGGTGCTCGAAACTCTGAGCGAGGATGGGCGCGCGAGATGCGCCCGGCTGCGCGGCGTATTCGAGTCGGCGTTCAAGGTGCAGACGCATACGCGCTTGGCGCGCTGGATCGAGCGCACGTGGCTCGCATTGGGCGGGGCCGGCTGTGCCCGGGACGCACGCGAGCTCAACCAGGTGCGCACCGTGTTCGCGCGTCTACGCGAGCTCGAGCGCCAGGGCGTGCCCGACCCGGCCGATTTTGCGGCCCGCTTTGCCGACCTGTATGCCGACGATGGGGCCGAATGCGCGGTGGAGATCATGACCATTCACAAGGCGAAGGGCCTCGAGTTCGATTGCGTCGTGCTGCCGGCTTTGAACCGCCACAACCGGCCCGCCGGCAGCCCCATGATGCTCACCCATGCGTTCTCGCGCAGTGAGCGCGACGGAATGGTCATGGCCGCCCGGCCGCCGTTCGATGCGCGCGCGAACCGCCTGTTCGAATTCTTGCGCGAGCAAGATCGGGAGGCCGCGGAGCTCGAGGCGGAGCGCTTGTTGTACGTTGCCTGCACGCGCGCGAAGCATCAGCTGCATTTGACCGCGACGGTGGGCTTGCGGGTGGATCCGGATGGGAGCGGGGAGCCCGTCGAGGGCAACGGCTTCAGCGAGGAGGGCGCACGCTCGTGGACGCCCGTCCAGGGAAGCCTGCTGCGGGTGCTATGGGCCGCCCAGTACGCGTGTTTCGCGCTCCCCGAGGGCGCCGCGGCGGCCCCGGCGGATCCGGTGCCGGCGGATCTGCGCGGCGGGCCATTGAGACGCGCGCCGCGAGGCTGGGTGCCACGGCGCAGCGAGCCGCGGCAAGCGGATTTGCCGCTCGGCGCCGATGAGCGGGAGGAGCCGGTGATATTCGATTGGGCGGGCGAGACCGCCCGCCGGATCGGCATTTTGGTGCATGCCGAGCTGCAGGTGCTCGATCTTGCCCGCAGCGACGAGGCGGCGGTGCGCTTGCGCGAGGCGCACTTCAAGCGCTGGCTTGCCTTGCACGGGGTGCCCGGCGAGCGGCTCGACTCGGCGGTCAAGCGCGTCGTCTCCGCCCTTGTCGGGGTACACCGCGACGCGCGCGCGCGCTGGATCTTCAAAGGCGGCTACCGCGACGACCTGCGCGAGCACGCGCTGTCGGGGCAGTGGCGCGGCGAGGTGGTGCGCGCCGTATTCGATCGCAGCTTCGTCGATGAACGGGGCGTGCGCTGGGTGATCGACTACAAGACGAGCGAGCACTCGGGGGGCGGCCGGGAGCAGTTCCTCGATCGGGAGGTCGAGCGCTATCGTCCGCAGCTCGAGCGGTACGCACTGCTCGCGCAGCGCCTCGGCCCGGAGCCCGTGCGCGTCGGGTTATACTTTCCGCTCATGAGTGCCTGGCGCGAGTGGGCGCCGTCGTGACCGATGATTTGCAAGACCATCGCCGGCAGGACGGTCGACCGCGGCGCGCCGCGCTGATCGGTCTCGGGATCTGTCTTGCGCTCGTGCTGCTCGGACTGTTTCTGGTGCACACCTTGAAGCAGACCTCCGACTTGCAGGACTGCGTGATGCAGGGTCGAAGCAACTGCGCGCCGCTCGAGACCGGCAACTAGCCGGCAAGACCCGCTGGCGTTCAGTGCGCCGCGGGTCCACGCACGACCTGCACCCAGTCACCCGGGCGGATCGCCTTGTCGAACGCCGCCTTCACGGCGGGCGCGGTGAGCGAATAAAACTTGCGCGAGGCGATCACCGGCTCATCCAGCGGCAGCCCCAACTCGGCACGCGCGAGGAAGCCGTGCGCCACGGCTTCTTCGCTCGACTCGTTGAGCACGATCTGCCGCAGCAACAGGGCCTTCGCTTGATGCAGCTCGGCCTCCGAAACGTCCTGGCTGCGCATCTGCTCGAGATCCCGCTCGACCAGCGCCCGAGCCTTGGACACATTGGCCGGGTCGCACCCGTAGGTGACTTCGTACGCCGCACGCGTCTTTGAGGCATCGAGGTGCACATCGACGGTGTACACGTATCCGGCGACCTGCCTCAGGTCATGGTCCAGGCGGGTCGCGTAAAATCCGCCGCCGAGCACGTGTGTGCCGAGCTCGAGCGGATAGAAATCCGGATCGAAGCGGTTCAGATTCAATTGCTGCGCGAGATACACCGTGTCCTGCACGGCCTCCGCATCGGCGACCGCCACCGCGGCGCTCTTGTTGGCCGGTACCGGCGGGGGCGAGGTGTCGGGTTTGGGTCCCATCGAGCGCCAATCACCGAACGACCGGCCGATCACCGATCGAGCCTCCTCGGCAGAGACATCGCCCACCACCACGATGGTGGTGAGATCGGGCCGGATCGTGCGAGCGTAGAATTCCTGCACGTCGGCGAACGTGACGCCGGCGACCGTCTGCGGCGTGGGTTGCCGCAGCACCGGATCCGCGGGCGGCAGCAGCGCCTCCTCGAGTGCGCGCCGGGTGCGGTATTCAGGACTCTTGAGATTGCCCGCGACGAACTCGGCCGTTTGCTGCTTGACCACCTTGAACGCCGCTTCGGGAAGGGCCGGGTGGCGCTCCTCATCGGCCAGGAGCTCCACGCCGCGGGCGAAATCGGCGCGCAGCACGCTCACGGAAAAGCTATAGCCCGCGCTCTCGTTGGCCGCAATGTCATCGAGCGCCTTCTCGAAGGCCATCCGATCGAGCGTCTTCGTGCCGTACGAGAACATCGAATTCAAGATATCCGAAACGCCTTCCTTTCCCGGCGGGGTCTGGAGACCGACGTCGTGTTTCACCGCGCCGGTCACCGAGACGGTTGGACTGGTGTGATCCGTTCTGACGATGAGCCGTATTCCATTCGGCAGCAGGGAATCGGAGACCTGCATGGCTTCGGCCGGGACCGTGAGGTGCGCCAGATCGGCGCTCGCCCAAGGTGGCAGCTGCACAGGGCGGTTGGGCGCTGCGGTAACTTGCTCGGCGCCGCCGAAGCCTTTTTCCGCGACCGGTTGACCGGACGGTACCGGCTTCAAAGTGGCGGTGATCGAGTCCGCCGCGACGAGATACTCCCGCGCCACCCGATTCACATCGGCAACGCTCACGTTCTGTATGGCCTGCACATCCTCGTCGGGCGAGCGGCGGCCTTCGGCGGCGAGCGCATTCGACCAGACGTTGGCGAGACCGGGGATGGAGTTGCGCTCGAACTCGGCGTCCGCGACTTCGTGACGCTTGGCGGCCGCCACCAGATCGTCCGGGACGCCGTCCTTCGCATATCTTGCGAGAATCGTCCGCATTTCCTCAAGCGCGGTGCGCGCATCCGCCGTCGCGGGAAGCGCGGCAACGGCGTATCCCACGCTGGCTTTCTCATAGGACTCCGTCAGCCCGAATTCGGCGGCGAGCGCACGGCCCGCGGGCACCATGCCGTAGAGATCCGCGCGCTGGCTGCTGAGCACGTCGGCCAGCACCTCGGCCGCCGCATAGTCCGGCGAGTCGGTCCCCGGCAGCCGGTAGGCGATGAAGACGAGCGTATAGGGGAGATTGCTGTCGAGGGCGAAGCTCTCCGATCTGACCGGCCTCAGCTCGACGCGCGGCCGGGGCGGGGTAGGGTGATTCGGAATCGCGCCGAACAGATGCCGCACCTTCTCCAACGTGGCGGCCGGGTCAACGTCGCCGACGATCACCAGGATCGCATCACCGGGCGCGTACCAGGTGCGATAAAACGTTTTCAGCATTTTCCCCGTCGTGGCATCGAACGAGGCCTTCGTGCCGAGCGGATCATGGGCGTAGGGGGTGCCGGAGAACATGTCGCGGTTCAGCCGGTCGATGAACTTGAACGTGGGGTTCGACAGATCCCGGGCGACCTCCTGCTCGATCGCACCGCGCTCCTCGGCCCACTCGGCATCGGAGTCCTCGACGCCTTCGAGGCATGCTGCCTGCGCGCGCAACGCCACCTCCAAATCCGCCGCCGGCACCGTGGCGAAGTATTGAGTGATGTTCTGCTGCGTGTCGGCATTGTTTTCCCCGCCGAGCTCGGCATAGACGGCAGCGGTCTGATCCGCGCTCATGCCGCGGCAGCCGCGAAATGCCATGTGCTCCTGGGCATGCGCCATCCCGGGAAAGCCCGGCGGGGTCTCGTTGCCGCCCACCAGGAAATTCATTTCGACCGTCACGACAGGCGCGAGCGTGTTGCGCAACACGACGACGCGCAGACCGTTGGAGAGCGTCTCGTGGACCGCAGGCGCAGCGGCCGGGGTCGGCAGGGCGGGCGGTGAGGGCGGGGGCGGCGGCGGCGTGGCCGGCGTTGCCGCGAGGGCTACGTGTAGAGAAAGCAGCGCGCACACGCACGCCGCCGGCGCGAATCGCACGCTCAGCGGGTGTCGGCGCTCAGCGCACCGAAGCGGCGCTGCCGGGCGGCATAGTCCTCGAGCGCCTGATGAAATCGCGTCTCGTCGAAATCCGGCCAGAGACAATCGGCGAAATGCAGCTCCGCATAGGCGCATTCCCAGAGCAGAAAGTCGCTGAGCCGCCGCTCGCTTCCGGTACGGATCAACAAGTCCACTTCCCTCGACGGATAAGCGCAATGATCGACCTCTTGCAGCAGCCGGCGGAAATCCTCGAAGCCGAGCTCCGCGTTGCCCGCGGCACGGCGCGCGGCGTGTACGATGCTGTACTGTGACGAGTAGTCTACCGCAATGCGCAAGTGCATCCCCGAGCATCCGGCACTCATCCGTTCGCATTGCTCGATGGAGCGCAGCAGGCTTTCGCTCAGCCGGTCGCGGCGGCCGATGACGTTGAGGCGGATGGACTGCTCCACGCAGCGGCGAGTCTCGGTGAAAAGATACTGACCGAATAGGCGCATGAGCGCCGCGACTTCCGCAGCCGGCCGCGCCCAGTTGGCGGCTGAAAAAGCGTACATGGTCAAGGTCTCGACGCCCGCGCGCGCGGCCACCTCGACGGCCGTGCGCACCGTCTTCGCGCCCTCGACGTGTCCGGCCGTGCGCGGCAGTCCGCGCTGCGTGGCCCAGCGCCCGTTGCCATCCATGATGATTGCGACGTGCATGCGGTGAGGGGCGCGGGCGCTCAAGCGCGCCGCGTCGCCTTGATCACGGCCTCGATGTGCTCGAGGTAGCGCAGGAGCGCCTTGCGGCCGACGCCCGTGATGCGATAGATGGTCTTCGGCCGGCGCGCCTCGAAGGACTTCGTGCACTCGACGTAACCGGCCTCCTCGAGCTTGCGCGCATGCGCGCCCAGATTGCCGTCGCTTGCGTTGAAGAGCGCCTTGAGCTCGTTGAAGGTGAGCTCATCGTTCATGGCGAGAGCGCTCATGATGCCGAGCCGTACGCGCTCGTAGATCAAGCGGTCGGAGCCGGTCTGATCGCCCATGCCTACGGCGCTCGGAACGGCCACGGGGCGCGGCGGCGCCTTGGGCGGAGTCGGCCCATGCGGATCGTGGCGCTTGGCCGCGGGCGACTTAGCCGGCATGGTGGGGGCGTCCGACCATCAAGCCGAAGACGACATGCAGCGCGCCGAAGCCGAGGCCGAGCATCGGCGTATGGCTGCCGGCCGGCAGGAAGAAAGCGAACGAGCCGAGCGCCACGAATAGCGCGCCCATGATGCACAACAGGCGCATGGTGCTCGCGATCGTGACCGTGCTCGCCGACAGCACGGCGCAGCCGTAGAGCAGGAGCCAGGTGCCGGGAAGCAAGCCTTCCATGTGCACGTGCCAGAGCACGCCGGTGAGCACCGCGCCGGCGAACAGCGCCGGGCACAGGCACAGCATGAACTTGCGCACGGGGCCGAGATAGCGCGCGTGCCCGGATTGGGCCGCCTCGCGTGCCATGAGCGCGCCGCCCACGATGAAGGCGCCGGCGCCGGCGCATACCCAGATGCGCAGCCAATACCGGCTTAAGTGCGGCACCGAAGCCGTGGATGCGGCGAGCAGACCAATCACGCCCATGACCACGCCGGCCATGCCCGGCACCGCCATCGAGGCGGACGCGTCGATGGAGCGGCGGATATAGGCGAGCGTGCCGAGCGCGCGGCTTTCGATCGGGATCGGGAAATCAGGCTGCATGTCGGCCGACCGTGGTCGAGAACAGGACTCCAATCTAAGCGCCGGATGCTGCACCGTCAAGTACTCTGCAACATAGAGAAAGTGCTTTACTTATCCAGCCCGAGTCGACGGCGCACGCGCATCTCGGCGGCGCGCGAAAGCGAATCGATTTTCCGATTGGACCGGCGCGGTCCGGGCGGGGGCAGTCAGCCCTGCCACATCACGACGAGCACGTACACCAGTGCGATGATCGTGAGACCCAAGTGCCCGACCGCGGGATGCAGCGGCAGCGCCCCTTGGTCCGGTTGCTCCGCGGGGCAGGGCATGAGGTGGGCGATGAGAGAAAGCAATAGCATCTAAAGAGCCTCGTGCAAGTCAGTGCCTACGATAAACGGACCGTATCGTAAATCAGTGACGCGCATCACATCCGTCAAAACGTGAATTCGAGTTCGATCGGGATCCGTCCTTGTGCATCGCGCGGGCGCAATTGAGCGACATTGTCCAGTTCGTGCCGCAGGGCCGGTGGCGCGTCTTCGCGTTCTTTCACGGTGCCGGAGAGTAGCCCCGTTCGAGTTTTCATGGCAAGGGTGAGCGAGGCGTTAAGACTCAACGGGCCGCCCCGGTCGGCGAGGGTCGAGCTGACGTCGCCGTCCGCCGACACGGCGGTATCGCCGAAGGTGAGCGCATAGCTGCCGAGATCTGCGCCATGTGCGACCTGCGGTGAGCTCACATTGGATGCATCGACCTCGCCCACCGCGGAGCGCAGCGCCACGCCGGAAGGGGTCAGATCCACCGCGAGCTTCTGGAAGCTGATACTCGCAGTGCCATTCCATCCGACCGCCAAGCCGAAGTCTCTGAGATCCGCGATCGGTCCGCCGCCTCGTAAGCCGGTCGCGACGACATCGTTGCGACCGGCATCCGCGCTGCCCTGCAGAGCGAATCCCCCCTTCACCCAGTTCAGATCCGCCGCGAGCCGCAGCTTGAGCAGCGCCGCCGGATGCAGGCGCCACTCGAGCGCACCGGCGGGGCGGCCGCCGGCGGAGATTCGGCCGGCGGAGCCGTGCCAGAGCGTGCCCGAGAAATCCCCGGCTTGAACGCCCGCGGGAAGAAACCGCGCGGCGAGCGATGCGGGCAACACGGCCACGATCACGGCGATGAGGGCGAGGATCGCGATCAGCACGAGCGGCCGCCACAAGGGGCGCGGCGGCGGGGCGGGCGGTGGTGCCTTAGCGCCGCGGCGCGGAGAAGGTGATATTGGCATTGACTATTCCCGGGCGGGCGGCGCGATCGACGGTGATCGAATCGATCGCAAGACCGTAACGCTGATCGAGCGTAGCAAGCCAGTTCACCAACGTATCGAAGGGCGCCGCCTCGAGTTGCACCCGGACTCCGTTGCCGCTCGGTTGAGTTCCTTTGAGCGCGGCGCCGAGGCCGGCTTCCCGACCGATGCGGTCGACCACCACCACCGGAGGCTCGCCCGTGTCGGGGACGAGGGCGCCGTTGCCCGTCTGCACTTCCGCGGCGTTGACGCGCATCCAGGCGAGATCCTCGCGGCGCTCGTCGGCGCGCTTCACCGCATCCGTTACCGCCGAGTGCAGCGAGAGCATTCCGACCGCAAGGATCAGCAGCGCGAGCCCGATCGCGCCGCCCGCGACCACGCGCCGCTCGCGCTCCTGCAAGCCGCCATACCAGACTCTCAGCTTGGCCAGAAGCGCGTTCACGGCCGCCCCTTCGCGCCGGCGGCGTGCACCTGCAGGTGCGCATCGACGCCGCCCTCGACCGGCTGAGAGGATTGGATGTCGGCCGTCAAGCCCTGCTTGCTCACCAGTTGAGAGAGCTGCGAAAGTGCGGTGAGGCTCGGTGCCGTCACGCGCAGGTCGAGCGCTTGCTCGCGATAGGCGAGCGAATCGATCCGCGTCTTCGGCGTCGCCTCGAGTGCGCCGCTCAGGACCTCGAGCGTATGTAGAAAGTATTCGGGTCCCGCTCCGGAGTGGCGGATGCGGTCGAGCCGCACTTGCATCTGGCGGCGCGGGTCGAGCATCTTTTCCGAAGGCATCACCTGCGCGAAGATTTGCGAAATCTGGATGTCGAGCGACTTCGCCTCGTGATTCGCCTGGTGGATGCGGATCGCCGCCGCCGCCACGTGCGCCACCAGCAAGCCCCCGGCAAGCAGCGCGGCGGTTCGCCATTGCTTCCAGCGCGCGTTGTAATCCGTCGAGCGCGCGAACTCGCCTTGCAGCAGATTCACCGCATCGGGGTTCTTGAGTCCCTGCGCGACCCATGGCAGCGGCCCATCGGCGAGAACCTGCACCTTGAGCGATGCAAATTGTCCGGCGAGCGCCTGGAACTCCGCCTGTACGCGGGTCCAGTCCTCGCGCGTTGCGTACAGCACCGCGCTTTCCAAGGCCGCGGGCGCCTCCTGCTCGCCCGGCTCGGCCAAGGGATCCGGAATCACGCCCGCGACCACGAGCGCGTCCGCGACCGGCGTGAGCTCCACGGCGAACGGCAGCATGCCGGGTCGGCGCACGGCGAGTCGCGAGCGCTCGAGCCAGAGCACCGTTTGCGCCGGATTCTCCGGCATGAGCGAGATGTCGGGATAGATCGCGACGGCATCGATGCCGGCCGAGGCCAGCTGAGCCATCCACGCCTTGAGCGTTTCGCGCGCGACGACCGCGACGGGCGTGTGACCGTTCGGCGCACGCCGGCCGATGGCGAAATTCAGCTGATCGATGTCCTCGGTCAGGTGCTCCTCGAGCGCGAAGGGCACCGCCCGGGCGAGTTTCACGCCGCTTCCCGGCGGCAGCTCCGGCTCGGCCAACAGAATCTGCGAGGCGGGTGCGAGCACCACCACGCGCGCGGAGCGCGCGATCGGGGCGGCGAGGCTCAAGGGCCCGCGCTGGCGGGCACCGCCCGGCACGCCCGAGTCATCGATGCTGAGCCACTCGGTATCCTCTTCGCCGGGGTCGGGAAGGCGCAGCAAGAGTGTGTGAGGCATGGGTCTTAGATGGTCCCGAAAGTGCGGAGGAGCGGCGTCACCTTGCCGCCGCTCCCTCGATACAAAAGACTGTACAAGGTGAATTCCGTAGTGCCAAGCGTGACACGGGTAGTGAGACGGAAATACGAGCTCGTGTCCGAGAACCGGTTCGCGACTTGCTGTGCCACCGTGGGCCCGAGCACGTTCGCGAACGTGGTCTTGTCGGGAAAGCAGCCCGTCTTGCGCTCGCTCGCGAGGAGCTCGGGCGTGTAATCGCTGGTCATGTTGTCGGCGAAGCTCTGCAGCACCGGGGCCGAGGCGGTGCAGACGTTGATCGTGGAGACCGCGGTCGGCAGCGCCGTCACGTACGGAGCGATTTTTCGATACCGGTCGGCCCCGAAACCGGGCAGGTTCAACAGCTCGCTCGCACTCATCATCGGCCAGTTGCCGGTTCGATAGGGTGGGGTCTGCGAGGTGTAAACCGAGTCCTCGGCGCCGTCGGGCTCGCCCGGCTGATCGTCCGCGTCGATCCAGTCGCGCGCGATTCCCGCCCATTTGGGCTCCAGGCCGACCGCGACCAGCAGGCGCTGAAACTGCGCGAGCGGCCACGGGTCCTCAACGGCGCGACCGTTCTGAAAGACCATGTGCGCGAGATTGTTGAGGTTGAACCGGCCCTGCATGTCCTCGAGGGCGCCCTGCAAAGTCCCGATGGGCTCCCCCTCGGGGTTATCCTCCGGCGTAATGGGCAAGGGCTGGGTGGGCTGCGCCCAGGGCTGCGCGAGCGTGACCTGGCTCGGACTGCCGTTGGGCGTGGTGGTCGCGGGCGCCGTGCCGGGGCTGCCGTTCTGGGTGCTCGAGTTGGCGGCTTGCACGCCTTGCGCGGACTGGCTGAGCACGTCGGCGGCAAGGGCCTCGGCGCCCGTGCCGAAGTGAAAGGCTTGTTCCGTCGCCAGCATGCCGATGGTGCGGCGCCGTTCCAGCCAGCCGTCGAAGGTGAGCTTGGTCGCGAGAATGGCGGCGAGGGCGACCAGGATGAGCGCGATGAGGAGCGCGACGCCGCGCTCGCGGCGAGGGCCTCGGGCGCGCCCGTGCCGGTGCCGCGCGTCGCTCATCCGGCCACCTCGATGAGCCGCTGCACCCGTCCCCAGTCCTTGAACTCGATCGTGATCTCGACGGCGAGTGGACGCGTCCAGAGGTTTTCGGGCTGGGGCAGGGTGGCCGGCGGCCACTGCGTCTGCCAGGTCTGATTGTTGTCGAGGTAGCGCAGCTGCACGGTCTTCACGCCGCCGATCAGGTCCTGAACCTGCGGTTTGGTCGCAAGCACGGTATCGAGGTTCGTGGTGTAGCTGCGCTTCAAAGTACTGTTCACCAGCGAGTAGGACACCCGCTGCAGCGTGCTGCGCTGCTGGCCGGCGGTGTTCGACCAGCCGGCGCGCGAGAGCTCGGCGAGCGGCACGATGGTGTCGGTCGAATTGCCGCCGAGCGTCGACTGGAATGCGGGATCCGAGTTGAAATGCTGCTCTTTGAACTGCTGGGTGAAGCCCGAGCCGAGAGAGCCGTTGCCGCCGAGCGCCACGTTCGCGCCGCCCGCGCTCGTGCCGTTGCCGGCAAAGCCGTGCAATGCGGGCAGGCGGGTCTGCCCGAGCGGATCGCGCACCGGCCGCGGCACCATCTGCGCGAAATCCATGACCATCATGCGCATGCCGAACTCGATCTCCCGCGTGCGCTTGAGCGACTCTTCGCTGCGCTCGGCCGAGATGCGCGCCGTGCGATAGGTCTCGTAGCCGAGGGCGGACATGATCCCGAGAATCAGCAGCGCCACCATTATCTCGACCAGCGTGAAGCCGCCGCTGCGCGCGGGGAGCCGGGAACGCGCGAGCCGTCTCATCACGGTGTGCTTTGACCCAGCGGCGTCGTGCCGCTCGTGGGCGTTGTCGGCGTGCAGTTGGCATTCGGTGCGGCACCGAGGTGCTGGGTCGCGCCGCTCACGGTCGGGGACGCGTTCGCGGCCGCGCTGGCGCACGGGTTGCCCGGCGCACTCGATCCTTGCGTCCAGTCGACGTTCGACATGCCGGGCAGCCCGATCGAGGCGCCGAGGAATCCCGTGGCCTCGGCGATCGGGTTGCCCTTGGTCTTGGTGTCGCCCGGATACACCCGCACCACCACGCGCTTCATGCTCGGGAAGCTCGTATCGAAGTAGCGGGTATCGTAGTGCCACTTGCGGTTGGCGAAATCGAGCTCCCCGGTATCGCCGGTGGCGCCGAGCTTGTTCACCATGAGACGCACCTGGGTCAGCCGGTTGAGCGCAATCCATTGCGCGATGGTCTTGTCGCGCAGATAGCCGCTGGTGCGTGCCGTGCCGCTGACCGCCACCATGAGCGCGGTGAGGCCGATGGCGACCACCGTCAGGGCGACGAGCACCTCGACCAGCGTGAATCCGCGGCTGCGCTCGAGCCTCACGAGCGCTTTTCCGCCGGATGATCCGAGCTCTGGTGCGTCGTCTTGCCGAACGCATCGCCGTTGACCGTGGCGCGTGCCTGCGTGGCCTCGCGCAGCAAGGTGAGGCGAAACGGTGTTCCCTCGCCGCTTGCGGCGATGGCCACTTGCGGCGGGGGCGGCGCGCCACCGCTCGAGAGGACTTGCGCGACGGGTTTCAGCACGACATCCACGGAATCGAGCTGCAGCTGGAAGCTCACGCCCTTGGGCAGGTCGCGGTGCCGGAATTCGTGCTCGTCGTTGAGGTTGAGCCAGCGGTCGCGGTCGGGTGAGTAGACCACGAACTCGTAGGCATTGGGTGCGATGCGCAGCCCGAAGTCCCGCCCCTCGAGGAGCGCCCGCTCATGCAGAATATCGACCAGGCCTTCGATGCGGCGGCTCTCCTCGTCGAGCTGCGCGTCGCGTCCGGTGGTGCCGATCGAGAGAACCGCGAGCGAGATGACCACGGCCATGATCACCAACACCACCAGAATCTCGATGAGCGTGAAGCCCTTGCTGCGCATCGCGCGGCACCTCGAGCCCACTAGCGCTGGTTGAGCGTCGAGGCGCTGATGTCGGCGTCGTAGCCTTCGCCTCCGGGCTTGCCGTCGCGTCCGTAGCTGATGATGTCGTACTCCATTCCATTGGGACCCGGATTCACGTACACATACAGGTTATTCCAGGGGTCCTTGGGGAGCGAAGGCAGGTAGCCGCCGGACCGGTAATTGGTGATGGTCGGGTCGGAGGGCTGCGTCACGAGGGCTTGCAAGCCTTGCTCGCTGGTGGGGTATTTGAAATTATCGAGGCGATACATGTCGAGCGCGGTCTGAATGGCGCGAATGTCGCTCTGCGCCCGGGTGACACGCGCCTTGTCGACGTTCTCCAGGATTTTCGGAACGACGAGTGCACCCAACACTGCCAGAATAACGACCACCACCATGATCTCGATCAGGGTGAAACCGCGTTGTCGATCGCGCATGAAGACCTCAGCCATCCGTGAATGATACCAAAAGCAGAGACAACGATGCCCGATGAAGGTGCGAAACACTTTGCACATATCGCAGCGGCGCTTCAGTGGGATCGCGGCCGCTGGATATGGCTCCTGATCATGGTGGTGGCCCTGGATCTGGTGTTGGGTCTTGGCGACAGCGTCGCCGCCCTGTTGCGCTACGATCGCAGCGGTATCGCGGCGGGCGGCTGGTGGAGGTTGCTCACAGCCCACATCGTGCACCTGGACTTGCATCATCTCCTGCTCAACGAATTGGGCCTGGTGCTGGTGTGGGCGCTGTTCGCTGATGATTACGATCCGCTCGAGTGGTGCATCATCGTCTTCGCAGGCGCACTCGCGATCAGCTCCGGATTGTGGTGGCTCAGTCCGCGCATCGCGTGGTACGTGGGGGCATCGGGGGTGCTGCACACCGTCATGGCCGCGGGTGTCGCCCGGCACCTGGCGGCGAGGGCCTGGGACCGATGGATTCTCACGGCGGGTCTCGCCGCGAAGCTCGCCTACGAGCAGCTGGGCGGCCACGAGCCGGCGCTGGTGGTGGTGAACGCCCATCTCTATGGGGCGACCGCCGGATTCGTGGTGGGGGCGCTGCTATCGTGGCGTGTGGCTATAATTCGCCTCCGTTCCCGCGCGCTCAAGGCCTCGCGCGGGTAATCCGTGCACCGATCGAGAGGAACCTTACCGCATGTCGCTCGCGTTCGTTTTTCCAGGACAAGGCTCGCAGTCCATCGGCATGCTGAAGGCCTTCGCCGACGCCTCGCCGCTCATCGAGGCCACCTTCGCTCAGGCCTCCGAAGTCCTCGGCTATGACCTCTGGAAGCGCTGTCAGGAGGGGCCGGCAGAGGCGTTGAATCAAACCGAGTGCACTCAGCCTGCGATGCTGACCGCAGGCGTCGCCACCTACCGGCTGTGGCGTGAGCGCGGCGGCGCGGTGCCCGCGTTCATGGCCGGCCACAGCTTGGGCGAGTTCAGCGCGCTCGTGGCCGCAGGCTGCCTGGATTTCAAGGCGGCGGTCGAGCTCGTCAAGTTCCGCGCCGAGTCGATGCAGGCGGCCGTGCCCGCCGGGCAGGGCGGCATGGCGGCGATCCTCGGCCTCGAGGATGCCGACGTAACCGCCGCCTGCGCGCAAGCCGCGCAGGCTGAGGTGGTGGAGGCGGTCAATTTCAATGCGCCCGGTCAAGTGGTCATTGCCGGAACGGCCGCCGGTGTGGCCCGCGCCATCGAGGCGGCGAGCGCGAAGGGCGCACGCCGGGCGATGCCCCTGCCGATCAGCGTGCCGGCGCACAGCTCGCTCATGCAGCCGGCAGCGCAGAAGCTGCGCGAGCGGCTGGCCGCAGCCGAGCTCAAGGGTCCGGAGAGCACCTCGGTCTACGGTGTCGATGTGAAAATCCATCGCACGCCCGAGGAGATACGCGCGGCGCTCGTCAAGCAGCTGCATACACCGGTCCATTGGGCCGCGACCGTGCGCGCCATGGTCGCCGCGGGAGCCACCGTCATCGTCGAATGCGGTCCGGGCAAGGTGCTTACCTCGCTCAACCGGCGCATCGATAAGAACCGCGATCTGAAAATGCTCGCGCTCGAAGACCCCGAGTCGCTCGATGAGGCGCTGGCCGCGGCGCGAGGAGACCTGCATGTTGAGCGGTGAGGTCGCTTTGGTGACGGGCGCCTCGCGCGGCATCGGCGCCGCCATTGCCGAGCGCCTGAGCAGGGACGGTGCCCGCGTGATCGGTACCGCGACGACGCCCGAGGGGGCGGCGCGCATCGGCGAGGCGCTGGCCGCGCGGGGCGGCCGCGGGGCGGTGCTCGACGTCGCCTCCCAGGCCTCGATCGATGCGCTCATCGCGGACATCGAGTCGCACGAGGGCGCGGTCGGCATTCTCTGCAACAACGCGGGCATCACGCGCGACATGCTGTTGCTGCGCATGAAGCCCGAGGACTGGGACGCGGTGATCCAGACCAACCTCGCCTCGGTCTACCGGCTCTCCAAAGCCGTTCTTCGCGGCATGATGAAGGCGCGCAAGGGCCGCATCATCAGCATCGCCTCGGTGGTGGGGGTCACCGGAAATCCCGGGCAGGCGAATTATGCCGCGGCCAAGGCGGGCATGATCGGTTTCAGCAAGTCGCTCGCCCGCGAGGTCGGCTCGCGCGCGATCACGGTCAACGTGGTGGCCCCCGGATTCATCGACACCGACATGACGCGCTCCCTCACCGAGGAGCAGCGCGCCGCCATGAGCGGTCAGATTCCCTTAGGAAGGCTGGGTCTGCCGGCGGACATTGCCGCCGCCGTGGCGTTTCTGGCCTCCCCGGAGGCCGCCTATATCACCGGTGAGACATTGCACGTGAACGGCGGCATGCACATGGCCTGACCCCGGCCGGGCCGTACAGACCCTAAATCCGCGGATCTTGTCAAGGCAGCGTCCTACGAAGGACTGCTTGCGGGTAGCCGTAAGGGTCGTGTTCACATAAAATACGCGCCCTGCCGACAAGAGGCTGGCCGCGGGCCCCGACGATAAGCGGCGCGTGTTAATAAGTTTTTCCAATGGGCTTTCCCGAAAGGACACCATAACGATGAGTACTGTTGAGCAGCAGGTTAAGAAGATCGTGGCCGAACAGCTGGGCGTCAAAGAAGAAGAAGTAACCAATGATGCCTCGTTCGTTGACGACCTCGGCGCAGACTCGCTGGACACGGTTGAGTTGGTGATGGCTCTCGAAGAGGAGTTTGAGACGGAGATTCCGGACGAGGATGCCGAGAAGATCACCACCGTCCAGCAGGCCATCGATTACATCAACTCCCACAAAGGCAAGGCCTGAGAGACGGGGCGCCATTGAGCAAGCGGCGAGTCGTCGTCACAGGTCTGGGTATCGTCTCGCCCGTCGGTAACGACGTCGCGTCCGCATGGGCGTCGATTCTCGCGGGCCGCAGCGGCATCGGTCCCGTGGTCCGGTTCGATGCGACTAATTTTCCGACGCATTTCGGCGGTGAGATTCGCGAGCTCGACCTCACGCCCTATATCACTCCGAAGGATGCCCGGCGCATGGACGCCTTCATGCAGTACGGCGTGGTTGCCGGCATGCAGGCCATGCGCGACTCCGGGCTCGTCGTGACGGAAGCCAATACCGAGCGCATCGGCGTGCTCATGGGCTCAGGGATGGGCGGTCTGGAGTCCATCGAGGAGGCCTACGACAAGTATTTGGAAACGCATTCGCCGAAGAAGGTGTCTCCCTTCTTCATCCCCGCGAGCATCATCAATCTGGTGAGCGGCCACCTGTCGATCGCGTTCAACATCACCGGCCCGAACCTCGCGATCGCCACCGCCTGCACCACCTCCACGCATGCCATCGGCATGGCCATGCGGATGATTCAGTACGGCGATGTGGATGCGATGCTCGCCGGCGGATCGGAGATGGCGACTAGCGTCACCGGGATGAGCGGCTTCGCGCAGGCCAAGGCGCTTTCGCAGCGCAATGACAATCCACAGGCCGCCAGCCGGCCATGGGACAAGGATCGCGACGGTTTCGTGATGGGCGACGGAGCGGGCGCCATGATGCTCGAGGAGTACGAGCTTGCCAAGGCGCGCGGCGCGAAGATCTATTGCGAGGTCATCGGATTCGGCATGAGTGGCGACGCCTTCCACGTGACCGCTCCGCCGGAGGACGGCGAGGGGGCGCGCAAGTCCATGGCGAATGCGTTGAAGGACGGCAAGGTCAATCCGGATCAAGTGCAGTACGTCAATGCGCACGCGACCTCGACGCCGCTCGGCGATAAGGCGGAGACCACCGCGATCCATCGTGCCTTCGGCGAGGCGGCGAAGCGCATCGCCGTGAGCTCCACCAAATCGATGACCGGCCACCTCCTGGGGGCTGCGGGCGCCGTCGAAGGGATCTTCTCCGTGCTCGCGCTGCGCGATCAGGTGGCACCGCCGACCATCAATCTGGACGAGCCCGGCGAGGGCTGCGATCTCGATTATGTGCCCAAGCAGGCTCGTCCCATGAAGATCGAGACCGCGCTGTCCAACTCGTTTGGCTTCGGTGGCACCAACGGTTCGCTCGTTTTCCGCCGAATTTGAGCCGCTAGGCCTCGTCGCGCGGCATCCCGCCGTCTATCCGGGCCTGCTCGAGAGCAGCGCGCCGTTGGGCCCGGCGGCGGGCGGTGCGCGCTTCGATATTCTGCCCATCGCGAGCGGCGAGGTGCTCCGGCTCACGACGGATGGAGGCCTCTCCGGCCCGCATGCCGCCGGCGCCCCGGGTTTTCTAGCGGCGCTCGAGCGCTGGTGGGCGGCGCTTGCCACGGGCCCTTCCGAGGCGGCGGTACCCTTCTCGGGCGGCTGGCTCGTGTACCTGTCGTATGAGCTCGCGGCCGAGATCGAGCCGCGTCTTTTGCTCCCACGCAGTCCTGACTCGTCGGCCGCGCTCGCCATCCGCACCCCCGCAGCCTGGATCCGCGACCGGCAGAGCGGGCGCGCGTGGCTCCAGGCGGAGCCGGGGTGCGACGCGCTCCTCGAACGCTTTGCGCAGGATGCGATGAGCGCCGCGGCGCTTGCGCCGGGCGATGCGGGGCCGATCGATATCGAGGAGGAGGATCCCGCCCGATTCGAGGACGCGGTGCGCCGCGCGCTCGAGTACATCGCCGCCGGCGATATCTACCAAGCGAATCTGTCGCGCCGCTGGCACGGCCGCGCGCGCGCCGATCTCGATCCGGTGGCGCTCTACCGGCGGCTGCGCGCCGCCAACCCGAGCCCCTTCGCGGCGCTGCTGCGCGATGGAGATTTCGCCGTCATCAGCTCCTCCCCCGAGCGGCTGGTTTCGGTGCATGCCGACCGGGTGTCGACGCGGCCGATTGCCGGCACCCGTCCGCGCGGCGCCTCGGCCCGGGCGGATGCGGCGCTGATCGAGTCTCTGCTCGGAAATGAGAAGGAGCGCGCGGAGCATGTCATGCTCATCGATCTGGAGCGCAACGATCTCGGCAAGGTGTGTGTCGGGGGCTCGGTGCGGGTCGATGAGTTCATGACGGTGGAGACCTATGCCCACGTGCATCACATCGTATCGAATGTGAGCGGCCGCAAGCTCCCCGGCCTCTCGCCGATTCAAATTCTGCGTGCGGTGTTTCCCGGCGGCACCATCACGGGTTGCCCGAAAGTGCGCTGCATGGAGATCATCGCCGAGCTCGAAGGGGTCGGCCGCGGCGCCTATACTGGCGCCGTCGGCTATCTCAATCGCGACGGCAGCTGCGACTTCAACATTCTCATCCGCACGATCACCGCGCGGGGTAACGCGTTGTCTTTTCGCGCCGGCGCCGGAATCGTGGCGGATTCGAGTCCCGAGCACGAGCTCGCGGAGACCCGCGCGAAGGCCGAAGGCCTGCTGCGCGCCCTGCGCTCCGCTACGGCATGAATACCTGGGTCAACGGCAGGTCGAGCCGGTCGGTCGATTGCGGCGATCGGGGCCTCGCCTATGGCGATGGGCTATTCGAAACCATGTGCGTGCGCGGGCGCCGGATCCGTTTGCTCGATCTGCACGTGGAGCGGCTTCTCGAGGGCTGCCGCCGGCTGAAGCTCGAGGCGCCGGTTACAGCCTTCGCACATGAGGCCGCGGCGCGCGCGCGCGCGCAGCCCGAGGGGGTCATCAAGTTGATCGTGACGCGCGGCCGCGGCGGGCGCGGCTACCGCCCGACGGGAGACGGGCGCTGTACGCGGGTGCTGTCATTGCATCCGCTGCCGCCACCCCCTGCCGCGGGCCGTCCGGTGCGCGTGCGCCTATGCCGGACGCGAATGGGCCTCAACCCGGATCTCGCCGGATTGAAGACGCTCAACCGGCTCGAGTCCGTGATGGCGCGCGCCGAATGGCGCGATGAGCGCATCTGGGAAGGTCTGATGTGCGACGTCGAGGGCACGGTCGTGAGCGGCACCATGTCCAATTTGTTCCTCAGGCGAGGGTCCACCTTGATGACGCCCGCAATGGATCGTTGCGGCATCGCGGGTGTGATGCGCCGCTGGGTGCTCGAACGCGCGCGGGAGCTGCGACTCGAGGTCTGGCAAGGGCGCGTGCCGCTCGAGGCGTTGCACGATGCGGAGGAAGTTTTCATGACCAACGCCGTGGCCGGTGTGGTGTCGGTCGGAGTGATCGATACCGGCCGGCAATGCAGCCGCTTCGCCGCGCTCGAGACCGCGAAGCGGCTGCGCGAACGGTTGGAGCTCGAATGAGGGCGCTGCGCGTTGTATTTCTCTGCGTCTTGCTGCTCGCCGCGGCGGTGGCCGCGGGCCTCATCGTCGAGCGCGGCGTGCGCAGTCTCGATGAGCCGCTGAACGTCAAGGCGCCGCTGCGTTTCAAGGTGCCACCCGGGAGCCGCTTCGCGCACGTGGCGGCGGAGTTGTCGGCGCAGGGGATCGTCGAGCAGCCTCGCGCGTGGGTGATTTATGCGCGGATGAAGGGGCTCGCCCCGGCGATCAAGGCCGGAGAATACGAAATCGATCCCGGCACCACGCCCCGCGCACTGCTCGAGAAGCTGGTGAGCGGGCAGGTCGTGCTGCATTCGTTCACGATCGTCGACGGATGGCGTGTGCAAGACATGCTCGCGGCGCTACGACATGACCCGGACGTCTCGGTCACGCTTGCCGACCCGGCGCGCGACCTGATGGACAAGCTCGGTGCGCCGGGCATCGACCCCGAGGGCCAGTTCTTGCCCGAGACCTATCGATTTCCAGGCGGTACGCAGGATCTCGAGATCCTGCGGCAGGCGCACGTCGCGCTCGTGCGCGAGCTCGAGTCCGCGTGGGCGGGCCGCGATCCGACCTTGCCGTTGAAGAGCGCCGAGGAACTGCTGATCGTCGCCTCCATCGTCGAGAAGGAAAGCGGGCTGCCCCAGGAGCTGCCGAAGATCGCGGGACTGTATCTGCACCGTCTGCGCATCGGCATGCGGTTGCAGGCCGATCCCACGCTGATCTACGGGCTCGGCGAACACTACGATGGTCAACTGCACAGCATCGACCTGCGTACCGACGCACCGTACAACACCTACACGCGCGCGGGCCTCCCGCCGACCCCGATTGCGCTCGCCGGGGCGGCCGCGATCCGGGCCACCGCGCATCCGGAGAGCACCGATGCGTTATATTTCGTCGCCTCGCCAAAGGACGACGGCAGCCACATATTCTCGGCGACGCTCGAGGAGCAGAATGTCGCCGTCGCCCGCTATGTGGCGCATCTCAAGGAGCGGGCCGCGGAGGCGGGAAAATGAGCGAGCCGGGCCGATTTTTGACCGTCGAGGGTATCGAGGGGGTGGGCAAGAGCACCCAGGTCCCGCGGCTCGCGCACGCGCTCACCGCGCGCGGGATCGATTGCGTGCTCACCCGCGAGCCGGGCGGGACGCCGCTCGCCGAGAAGATTCGCGAGCTCGTGCTCTCGCCCGGTGCGGAGGTGTTGCCGGACGCGGCGGAGCTCCTGCTCATGTTCGCGGCGCGTTCCGTGCACCTCGAGAACTTCATCCAGCCTCATCTGGAGGCCGGCCGCTGGGTCATCTGTGACCGGTTCACGGACGCGACCTACGCCTATCAGGGCGCGGGCCGCGGATTTGCATTCGAGAGCATCGCGCAGCTCGAGCGCCTCGTGCAGGGCACTCGACGCCCTGATCTGACGTTGCTGCTCGATGCGCCGGTGACGGCGGGCCTGGATCGTGCGCGGGCGCGCAATGCGGGCGCGGGGCAGACGCCGTACACGGACCGGTTCGAGCGCGAGCGGGCGGATTTTTTCGAGCGCGTGCGTCTGGGATATCTCGAGCGCGCATCGCTCGAGCCCGGGCGCATCGCGGTGATCGATGCCACCGGCCGCATCGATGAAGTGGCCGAACAGATACTTTCCGTATTGAGGGTGCGACAGTGGATTTCCTGAGCGCGGACTCGCTGCCCTGGCTGCGCGAGCCGCAGCAGCGGCTGCGGGCGGCGCGCGAGGCGCGGCGACTTCCCCAGGCGCTGCTGATCCTGAGCGTGCCCGGCCTCGGTGCGCAGGCGCTGGCTCATTGGATCGCCGCCCTCGCGCTGTGCGAGCAGCAGGCAAACGCGCCCTGTGGCAGCTGCGCCTCGTGCTTGCTGCTGCGTTCGGACAGCCATCCCGATTTGCACCCGGTCGGTCTTCTGGACGGTGCCCAGCAAGTGAAGGTCGATCAGATCCGCGGTCTCATCGACGTGCTGTCGCTCTCGAGTTACCGGGGCGGTCACAAGATCGCGATCGTCGACTCTGCCGAGACCTTGAACGCCAACGGCGCCAATGCGTTCCTGAAGACGCTCGAGGAGCCGACGGCCGACACGCTGCTGATGCTCATCGCAAGACCCAGCCATCGTCTGCCGGCCACGATCGCGAGCCGCTGCCAGAGGATCAAGCTGCGACCCCCGCCGAGGGAGGCGGCGCGCGCGTGGCTGAAGGAGCGCGAGCCCGCCGTGCAGGACTGGGATGCGGCGCTTGCGCTTGCGGCGGGCGCGCCGCTGCTCGCGCTCGAGTTGTCCGGTGCCGCGCTCGCCGAGCTCGACCGTGAGATGCGCTCGACGCTCAAGCGGCTGGCCGAGGATGCCGTCGATATCACGGAGGTGGCCGACGCGTGGATGAAATCCGACCCGGGTCTGCGCCTCATGTGGCTTGAGAACTGGATCACACGGCGCGTACAAGTCGAGTTGGGAGGTGCCGTTTCCTCTCAAAGTGCGGAACCCGTCCGCTTGCCTGCCGCTTTACTTAAGCCCAAGATAAGGCCCTTGTTCGAGCTGCTCGACGCTGCGCGGGAATTGCGGCGTTTTGCCGCAACCGGGTTGAACCTGCAACTGGCGCTGGAAGCGCTGTTGCTCGGCGGTCGGGCAGCACTCAAAAAGGCGATCGCGAAGTAGAAGCGGAATGGAAAGATAGGCATTGCGAAGTCCCAGTAACAAACCCGGTTTGCTGACTCTCACGATCAAGGACAAGAGCGCGCTCTACCTCGCTTACATGCCTTTCGTGAAGAACGGCGGGCTATTCATTCCGACCAACAGCAATTATCGTTTGGGCGATGAAGTATTCATGCTGCTGAATCTCATGGGCGAGGAAGAGAAGCTTCCCGTCGCGGGGCGCGTCATTTGGATGACGCCCAAGGGCGCACAAGGCAAGCGCACCGCCGGCATCGGCGTTCAGTTCAGCGATCAAGACCGCGGCAACACCCAGAAGAAAATCGAGAATTATCTCGCCGGCGCGCTCGGCGGCGACAAGCCGACGCATACGATGTGATCGAGGCCCTGGCCCGGCCCGCCGCTCAGTGCTCCTTATCCGGAACCGCTTCGATATAGATCGGGGTCTGCGGGCCCGCGGCCGGGGCGGTATTTGACTCGGCACCGCGCGCCGCCGCACCGCGCGCCGCCGCACCCGACGCAGTCGCGGCGTGCGCCGCGGGCGGCGTGCGGGCATCGAGCGCACTCGATCGATGCGGCATCTTCCAGCAGTAGAACGCGAACGCCACCACCGCGACGATGCACAGGATCGCGAGCCACTTGTGCTCGGCGAGCATCGAGGCGGGCTTGTATTCGGCCGGGGGCGGTTCATACGGATTCGTCTGCCGGTAGGCGTGGGGCGAGGGCGGTGGTCCTGGCGGAGGACCTGGGCTCGCGGCAGGCGAGGGAGCGGCCGCACCGAGCGGCACGCGCGGCAAGCGCGGCATTTTCGGCAGCTCCGCCTTACGCGCCACCTCAGCCCCCGCGGGAGCGCGCTGCTTCCGTGGCAGACAGGCCGCCTCTCAACACATAGGCCTCGAAGCCGCGCTCGCTCAGGATGTAGGCTGCCGCCGAGCTGCGCCGCCCGGTATCGCAGCACACGACGTAAGGGGTGTCTTTGGCGATGGCGTTCAATTTGAGACGGATGAAGTACAGGGGAATATTGATCGCATCCTCGATGCGAAAGTTCTGAAATTCACTCGGCAGGCGCACATCGAGCCACTTGCCTCCCCGGGCGACGATCTCCTTCGCCTTCTCGTAGCTCACCCATTGCAGAAGCGGCTCGTTGAGCAGCGTCTGAAAGTCGTGCTTGCCGAGGCGCATCAGCGTGCCGTCGGTGAGCATGGTGACCGTCGCATTGCGCTTCGCCTCGGCGATCAGCGCCTCTTCGCCGAAGCTATCGCCGGGTCCGAGCTCGGCGAGCTTGATGCCTTCCTTGTTGAGCGGCGTTTCCCGGGTGACCACGCACTTGCCCGAGACGACCACATAAAAATAATCGCCTTCGGTGCCCTGCTTGATCACCACGTCTCGCGCGCGATAGTTGATGCGCTGCATGCGCAGGAAGATCGCTTGAATGTTGGCCGGTGGAATGCGATGAAACGCCTTGGTCTGCAGGAGCGTCGTCATCCAATCCCCGGTGACGTCGAGTTGCTGCTCGCCGTTCAACTCCGTGACCTCGTACTGACCGGTCTGGTCCCAGGTCAGCAGCACATCGAGCAGGTCGCTGTCGATCATGATGTACGAGAGGTCGTTGGCGGCACGCGCGGTGAATCTGCGAGGCAGGCCCGGTGCGAGAGCCGCGCGGGCCTCGGGGGTGCCGGCGCGCACCGTGCCCACCACTCGATCGTCGGCACCGCGCAGCTCGACCACGCCCGAGACGAGATAGAAAGTCCGTTTGTCGGTGTCGCCTTCTTTGAACAACGCCCGGCCGGCATCCAACTCGCGCAGCTGGGTCTTGCGGGCAAGCGCATGCAGGTTCTCTGCCTTCAGGCCATCGAGCGGCGAGAAGTTGGTGAGAATCGAGATGTCGACCGATCGTTCCATCATCTTGAGGAGGAGCCCGCAGGTTAGGCTTCAAGCCTATGATTCGAGTGATTATACGATCATACGCGGTTCAGGGTCTCCCGCAGTCACGGATGGGTCACATTGAGAGGGTCTCAAAGACCCAGGGAGCGCCAGCCGGGATCGGGACGGAACCGCTCGCCGTAGCGCCGCTCGAGCTCGGCCAAGCGCTCGACGACCTCGTTCACGCCCCGGCCGCGGGCGTACTGCAGCGGCCCTCCCCGGAAAGGTGCAAACCCGGTCGCAAAAATCGCACCGGCATCGAGCAAATCCGCATCCTCGACCACGCCCTCGCGCAGCACGGCAACCGCCTCGTTGACCATCGGCAAGATCAACCGGTCCTCGAGGTCCGCCGGCGGCTCCGGGGTCTGTCCGGCGGGGTGCTCCGCCTTGCCGCCCTTCCATAGATAGAACCCTTCGCCGGATTTGCGCCCGAGCTTCTTCTGCGCCACACGCTCGACGAGGATCTGCGGGACGGGGCGATTGAATGCCTGGGCGAGCACCTGGCCGACGTGCAGCGCCACGTCGAGGCCGACCACGTCGGCGAGCTCGATCGGCCCCACCGGCATGCCGAACCGGGTTCCGGCGCGGTCGATGACCACCGCGGGAATACCCTCGGCGAGCGCAAAGAGCGCCTCGTTGATATACGGCATCAGGATCCGATTGACGACGAATCCGGGCTCGCTCTTGCACGGTAGAGGCAGCTTGTCGAGCTTGCGGGTGAACCAGATCGCGCGCTGCCGCGCCGCTCCCTGCGTTGCCACGCCATGAACGATCTCCACCAGCTGCATTTGCGCCACGGGATTGAAGAAATGGATCCCGACGAGCCGCGAGGGATCCTGCAAACGCTCCGCCAGCAGCTCGATCTTGATGCTCGAGGTATTCGTCGCAAGGACGGCGTCCGGCTTGAGGCGCGGCTCGAGCTCGGCATACAGGGCGCGTTTGGCATCGACGTTCTCGAAGATGGCTTCGATGACCACATCGGCGAGCGCCGCGCCGTCTCCTCCCACGTCCGGACGCAGCCGGCCCATCGCTTCTTCCGCGGCCTTCGGGTCCTTCAGCCGTTTGCGGAAGAACTCCCGAGCCCGCTCGAGGGCGGGCTGGATCAGCTCCGCGGTCCGGTCCTGCAGCGTAACCGTCATGCCTCGGAACGCGGACCAGGCCGCGATGTCCCCGCCCATGACGCCGGCGCCGATGACGTGCACGTGGCTAAAGCTTGCGGTCGGCTTGCCGCCGAGGCTTTTCAGCCGGTTCTGCAGCAAGAACACCCGGACCAGATTGCGCGAGGTGGCCGAGCACATCAGGGTGGCGATGGAATGGGCTTCCGCCTCGTAGCTCTCGGCCCCGATGGCGCCGTAGCGGTGCCACAGATCGATCATGGCGTACGGTGCGGGGTAGTGGTCCTTGCGCATCTTGGCGCGCAGCGCCGCGGTCGCCTGTCGTGCAATGAACGGCCGCATCGCCCGGAGGTTCAGCAGCTTTTCCACGAACGGCGGGGATTTCTTAGGCGGCGCCTCGAGCACGAGCCGCTTGGCGCTCGCCTTGAGGTCCGCGGGCGGAACCAGCCGATCGATCAGTCCGACCTCGAGTGCTTGGGCGCCCCGATAGGGTTTGCCTTTGAGCATCAGATCGAAGGCCGGGCGCACGCCGATGAGCCGGACGGTGCGCACCGTGCCGCCGAAGCCCGGATGGATGCCGAGCATCACCTCGGGCAACCCCAGGGAGAGCTGGGCATCGTCGGCTCCCACCCGGTAGGTGGCTGCGAGCGCGAGCTCCAAGCCTCCCCCCAGCGCGAATCCATGAATGGCCGCGACCGTCGGGCAGGGCAGTGCCTCGAGATGATCGAACACCACCTGCCCTGCGCGAACCAGGGAGTAGCCTTCCTCGGGCGTGTGAATGTCCTGGAATTCCTTGATGTCCGCGCCGGCGATGAAGCCGCTCGGCTTGGCGGAGGAGATGACGACCCCGGCCGGCTTCTGGGCGGCGATCTCGGATAAGGCGGCGCTCAAATCCTTGATGACGGCTGCGGAGAGCACGTTGGTGGAGGTGCCCGGCACGTCGCAGGTCAGCCATGCGATGCGGTCGGAATCGATATCGATCTTCCAGCTACTGGGCATGGGTCACGCTGCTGCCTTGGCGGATTGGCGAATGGTGAAATCGCAAATCAGCGGCAAATGGTCCGACAGTTGGATGTCCGGGATCTCGAATCGATTCACGGTGATTTGCTCGCTGTGCAGGATGAAGTCGAGCTCCTTGCGCGGGCTCGAGCTCGGGTACGAGGGCAGGCCGCGCGCGTTCGCATTCGACAGACCGGCCGCTTGCATGAACAGGTAGATTTCGTGATCGCCCCAGTAGGTATTGAAGTCGCCCGCGACGATCACGGGCTTGTGCGTCTTGCGCACCAGATCGTACAGGTAGCGCAGCTGGTATTGACGGTGGCGAAATTTCAGCGACAGATGCACCAGGAAAATGGCGATGTCATCGAGCTCGAGCTCGATGATGAGGCGCTTGATCCCGGTGTCGAAATAATGGAATCGCTCGCCGCGAACCCGCGGCGCCGCCAGAAAGGCGTTCGCCTGCTTGCGCACGATCGGGACCAGCTGATTCACGGAAGACTGACCGTACTTGCATTCGAAGGTCGAATAGTGGCCGAGGGAGCGGGCGATGAAATCCGCCTGGTTGACCATCCCGGTGCGGATCGAGCCGGTGTCGACCTCGATCAGCCCGACCACGTCGGGATCCTGGCCCTTGATGAAATCGGTGATCTTCGACAGCACGTGCCGGCTCGAGCGCAGGTAGCCGGCACCGGGCACGGGGAGGTGAAAGGCGGGCCCCGTTCCGGTCGCATAGCGAATGTTATATATCATCAAACGCACGCCTGGCATTGTATCGGAGCCAGAGTGCTTCGCGCATGGGCCTTTCAGGGGATACACTAGGCGCATGTCGACCCGTGTCAATCCGATCCGGATCTTCGTCACCCATTCGTGGGAAGAGAACGATGATTACGCACGCGTATTCGAATATCTCGAGGCGCCGGGAACTTTTCACTATCACACCACCAGCCAGCCTCAGGCGAAGCGTCCGATCGACAAGGAAAGTCAGCGCGAGGATCTGCGCCGGCAGATCGCGCCCTGCGAGGTCGTGATCGCGTTGCCGGCGGCTTACCGTGCGGCGCCGGATCTCGTGCTATTTCAAATGCAGTTCGCGAAGTCCGCGGACCGGCCGGTCGTCGCCATGGAGAACTTCGGCTCTACCGAGCCCATCGCGAAGGCGATCGCGGAGCTCGCCGATGAGGTGAGCGCGTGGAATGAGCGCAGCTTGATCGATGCCCTCAAACGGCAGGCGCGCCACCAGGAAACGACTCGCTGGGACACGATCGAGTTCAAGCTCGACGATTGAAGGGGGCCTTCAGTTCGTGGCGATGAGCGCGGGCACCTGGAACTCTTCTTCCGCGGGGCGCTCGACGCTGCGCAGTTGCACGATGGAAGCGACCGCCGCCTGATGACGCTGTGCGAGCGCATCGGCCCGGCTCACCGCGCCGAAGATCTCGAGGATGAGCGTTGCGCAATCGTCCGCCTGCTGGCTCGAGAGCTTGCGCACCGAGGCGACCACGGGGTCCTCCCCGCGCAGCGGCTGCACGCCGGCGAATGTCTGCATCATTTGCGTGAAGGCGCTGCGCGACTCGGTGGGCAGCTGATCTTCGGCGATGGGGGTCAGGTGGCGGTAAGCGGCGATGAGGCGCTGCTTGATCGGTGTGGAGCGCACCAGCTCCAGAGTTGCACAGTGCAGGTTTTCCCAGGCATTGATCATTGCCGACCTCGAAATGCGGACTTAAAGTGATTTCGAGGATTTTCGGGACCTCGGAATCTTGTCAAATCAACGTGCTGCGGTTGGAATATACAAGAGAATCGACAAAACGCAACGCGCACTTTGTCAAGGTTTTCACTCGCCGTTTGCTAGAGGTTTCGCAACGTCTTCCTGGCCCTCACCTAGAAAGCATCTGGTGAAAGAGGTGTAAGGCGTTGAATATTCGAAAGCATTCGGGGCAGGCCCGCGGGCTGCGGCCGACGGATGCCGCATTATGTTGGAAGGCGCTGCTCGGCGTGCGAGTGCGTGGCGCCGATCAGCATATAGACGCCGGGCACCACGAACAGGGTGAACAGGGTGCCGATCGCGAGGCCGGTCGATATGACGAGGCCGATGGCATAGCGCGAGGCGCCGCCCTCGCCCCGCGCGAACACCAACGGCAGCACGCCGAGCACCATCGCCGCCGTGGTCATCAGAATGGGGCGCAGCCGGATGCTCGCCGCGGTCACGATCGCCGCCCGCTTGGTCTTGCCGCTGCGCTGCTCCTCATTCGCGACTTCGACGATGAGGATGCCGTGCTTGCTGATGAGCCCGATGAGCGTCACCAGGCCCACCTGGGTGTAGATATTGAGCGAGGCGCCGTTCACCCCCAGGGCGATGAAGATGAGCGCGCCGAGAATGGACAGCGGCACGGAGATCAAGATGACCAAGGGATCGCGAAAGCTCTCGTAAAGGGCGGCGAGCGTCAGGAAGGCAATGATGATGGCGAAGCCGAATGTCCCCATCACGCCGCTCGATTCCTGGATGAACTGGCGCGACGGGCCGGCGTAATCGATCGTGTAGCCGGAGGGCAGGGTCCGGGCGGCCACCGAGCGCAGATAGTCGAGGGTATCGGCCTCGGACAGGCCCGGGGAGGCGACGCCGGAGAGGGTGGCCGAGTTCAGCTGCTGAAAGTGATTGAGCGTCTCGGGCACGGTCTCGGTGCGGATGCGCGCAATCGTCGACAGCGGTACCGGCACGCCGCCGATGTTGGCGATTGGATAGTCGAGCAGCTGATCGACGTTGAGCCGCGACACCCGCTGGACTTGCGGGATGACGCGGTAGGAGCGCGTCTGCATGCTGAAGTAGTTCACGTACCCGCCGCCGAGGAGACTGCCGAGCGAGGAGGCGACCTGGGCCATCGTCAGCCCGAGCTGCGCGGTTTTCTCGCGGTCGATCTCGATCACCGACTGCGGCAAATCGTATTTCAGGTCGGTATCGAAGAACATGAAGCGCCCGCTGCGTGCGACCTCGTCCAAGAAGGTGCGCGAGACCTCGTTCAGTCGCAGCGCCGGCTCGGTGGTCTTGATCACGAATTGCACCGGATAGCCCGAGGCGCCGGGGAGCGAGGGAAGCTCGAGCACCCCGATCTTTTGCCCCGCGACGGAATTCAGGCGCTGCTGCAGATCGCGGGCGACCACGCTCTCGGGACGGCGCTCCGATAAGGGCCGCAGCACCATGCCGTCGAAGGACATGTTGGGCGCGATCACCTGGAAGAAGATGTCGATGTCCCGGACGTCCTTGGCCAGCCGGTACTGCTCGGCTGAATAGAGGCGCTTTTGCTGCAGGGTCGCATCCGGAGCGGAGGTCCATGGCGCGAACAGGAAGCCCTGATCCTCCTGCGGCGCGAGCTCGCTGTGGGCGCTGCGGTACAGAAGGCCGATGGAAACGAGCACCAGCAACACGAAAAGGGCGGTGACGGGGGTGTAATCGAGGCTGCGCTCGAGCCAGCGGTGGTAGCGGGCGCGCAAGGCCTCGAAGCGCCGGTCGATGAATGCGACCAGGCGGCTTTCCCAGTCGGTCTGGCCGGAGCGGTGCGGCTTCAACAGCCGCGAGCTCATCATCGGGGACAGGGTGAGCGCGATGATCGCCGAGACCGTGACGGCGCCCGCGAGGGTGAATACGAATTCCGTGAACAATGCGCCGGTGAGGCCGCCCTGGAACCCAATGGGCACATACACGGCGAGCAGCACCACGGTCATGGCGAGAATCGCCGTGCCGAGCTCGCGCGCCGCCTGCAGCGCGGCCGCGAGCGGCGCCATGCCTTCCTCGAGGTGCCGGTTCACGTTCTCGACCACGATGATGGCATCATCGACCACCAGGCCGATCGCGAGCACCAGCGCGAGCAGCGTCAGCAGATTGATCGAGAATCCGAGCGCGAGCATGATGCCGAGCGTGCCGACCAGCGACAGCGGAATCGCGATCACCGGGATCAGCACCGAGCGCGGCGATCCCAGAAACGCGAAGATCACCAACATGACGATGACGAGCGCGGCAATCAGGGTGACCGCGACCTCGTGGATCGATGCGTTCACGAAGTCCGTCGAGTCGTACATGATGTGCGACTCGAGGCCGCGCGGCAGCTGGGCGCGGATGTCGGGATAGACATCGCGCACGCCCTTGATGACGGAGAGCAGGTTCGCGCGCGGTGCGACCTGGACCCCGATCATCACGGCGGTCGTGCCGTTGAATGCGACGCTCGTCTCGTAGCTGTCGGCGCCGAGGGAAACCTGCGCGACGTCGCTCAATCGCACGTTGGCGCCGTTCACCGACTTCACGACCAGGTCGCGGAACTCATCGAGCGAGTGCAGGTTCGTGTTGGATGTCAGCGTGACCTGGATCATCTGACCTTTGGTGTTGCCGACCGCCGAGACATAATCGTTGCTGACGAGCGCCGTGGCGACATCGCTCGCGGTCATGCCATAGGCCTCGAGCTTCTTTGGATCGAGCCAGACGCGCAGCGAGAAGGTCTGTCCGCCCAAGATCTCCGCCGTTTGAACGCCATCGACGGCTTGCATCCGCGGCTGCACCACGCGCGTCAGATAATCCGTGATCTGGTTCGCGGCGAGCGTGCCGCTCGTGAATGCGATGAACATCGCATCGAGCGTCTGCCCGACCTTTACCGTGATCGTCGGTTGCAGCGTCCCGGCGGGCAACTGGTTGAGCACCGAGTTCACCTTGATGTTGATCTCGGCCGCGGCCTTCGAGGTGTCGTAGTTCTGCCGCAGGTACACCGTGATGGTGCTGGTGCTGCTTTGACTGGTCGAGGTCATGTAATCGATGCCGTTCGCCTGCGCAACGGCCGCTTCCAAGGGTGTCGTCACGAACCCGGCGATGGCCTCGGGGTCCGCGCCCGGAAAGCTGGTCGAGACCGTGACGACGCCGTTCTCCGTGCGCGGATAGGCGAGGACCTGCAGCGAATTGAAAGAGCGCAGCCCCACCACCAGAATGACCAGGCTCACGACCGACGCGAGCACCGGCCGGCGGATGAAAATGTCCGTGAATTTCATGCCGCGGGACGAGGTGTCATTCGTTGGGCGGCGTGGGGTTCGGGTCGTTCGACGGCTGCACCGTGTTGTTGACCACCACGGCCGTGCCGTTGCGCAGTTTCATTTGCCCGGCGGAGACCACCTCGTCGCCCGGCGCGAGGCCGCTCACCACCGCGACCTGATCGCCGCGCGTGGCGCCGAGCTTGACGAAGCGCTGCTGCACGGTGTCTACGGGCTTGCCGTCGGCGCCTGTCCCGTGCTCGATGACGTAGACCGTATCGCCATACGGGTTGTACATGATGGCCGCCTGAGGCAGCGTGATCTGCGTGGACGCCGATCCGGTCTCGATGGCGACGCTCGCGAACATGCCGGGCACCAGCCGGTGATCGCGGTTGGGCAGCGAGGCGCGCACCTGGACGTTGCGGCTCGCGGGGTCCACCTTCGAATTGACCGCTTCGATGGCGCCGCGAAACGACATGCCGGGGTAGGCGTCGACGGCGGCCGACAAGCTGGCGCCCGGCCTCATCTCCTTCAGGTCCTGCTGCGGCACGTAGAAATCGATCAGGATCGGATCGAGCGCCTGCAGCGTGACGACGGTCGTGCCGGCGGTGAGGTATTGACCGAGATCGATCTGGCGGATGCCGAGCCGGCCGGCGAAGGGCGCCTTCACGATTTTCTCCTCGATGAGCGCCCGTTGGGCGATGACCTGAGCGCGCGCCGCCTTGAGGGTCGACACGTCGGTGTCGATGGTCGCCTGGCTGATCGCCTGCGCCGCGAATTGCTCCTGATCGCGCTTCAAGGTCTGCTGCGCGAGCTCGGCGGCCGCCTGCAGCTGATCGAGCTTGGCGAAGTCATCGTTCGGCTTGAGCTTGAGCAGGAGCTTTCCTGCGGGGACGTCGTTGCCGGACTCGAACTCGATGTCCTCGACCACCCCCGACGCTTGCGCCGATAGGTCCGCGCCCCGCACCGCGCGCAGCGTACCGATGGCGTGAATCTGATTTTGCCAGCTCGCTCGCACCGTCTTGACCGTGGCCACGGTCTGCGGTGCCGTCGCGGCTTGTTTCATGAATTTCTGCGTGAGGGAGCCGACGAAAGCCTGCCATCCGAAGACCCCGCCCACCACGAGGGCGACGAGCAGCACCATCACCACCGCCGGCACCACCATTCTTCGCGCAGCCGGAGGCGGTTGCGGGTTTTCCAATGTGCTGCTCACGGTGTGTCCTTGGGTGCGGCCAGGGATGCGGTTGTATCGGCTCGATTCCACCAGCCACCGCCGAGCGCCTGAAACAGCGCCGCGGTATCGATGAAGCGTTGGGCACGTGCCTTGACGAGGGCGAGCATGGCGTTTTGATACGCCTGGTCCGCCGTCAGCACCGCCAGATAACTCGCGCCGCCCGCCTTGTACTGCACCCGAACCAGATCGAGGCTTCCCGCGGCTGCCCGCTCGGCGCTCGTCTGAGCGGCCAGCACCTCGGCATCGCCCTGCAGGGCGAACAGCGTGTCCGCGACGTTTTGAAACGCCGTGAGCACCGTGGCTTTGTAGTTCGCGGCGGCTTGCTGGGCTGCGGCCACCGCGGCGCGCCGCTGATGCAGCAACTGCCCCCCTTTGAAGAGCGGCTGCGTGACGGATCCGGCGATGGTCCACACCGCCGAGGCGGGCGATAGCAAGTCGGCAAATCTCACCGAATCGGCGCCGTAGCTGCCGGTCAGTGAGAACTGCGGCAGCATGTTCGCCGTCGCGACGCCCACCTGCGCGGTGGCTTCATGCAACAGCGCCGAGAATTGCCGCACATCCGGGCGCTGCTCCACGAGCCGCGAGGGCACGCTCACCGGCAACTCGCGAGGCAGTTTGAGCGAATCGAGATGCAACGCCGCGCTGTCGTACTCCGGCGGCAGCTTGCCGAGATAGGTGGCGAGCAGATCGCGCTCCTGGGCGAGCTGCGTGCGAAGCGCCGGCAACGTCGCGAGCGTCGCTTGCAGGGTCGCCTGCTGCTGCAGGACATCGACGCGGGAGGCACCCCCCGCGGTGAGGCGACGCTGCGCGATGTCGAGTTGCGCGCGCTGCGCCCGTGCCACCTGCTCGGTGGCCTCGAGCTGCGCACGGAGCGAGGCTTCCGTGAAGGCGGCGGTGACCACGTTGGCGGTGAGCGCGAGGTAGCTCGCCTCGAGCGAGTTGCGCTCATAGTCGGCTTGTGCCTGCAGCGCCTCGACCTGCCGGCGGATCCCGCCGAAGACATCGAGCGTGTAGGCGACGTTCACGCTCGCGCTGTTCAAGGAGTAGAGGTAAGAGCCGCTTGACGGGAGTCCGAACGAGGCCAAGGACTGCTCGGCGCGCTGCGCCTGATAGTTGCCGCTCACGCTCGGGTAGAACGCGCCTCGCTGGGCGGCGACGTTCTCGTTGGCCTGCCGGAGCGCCGCTTGGGCGGCCTCGAGATTGGGATTATTCTTGAGTGCCGTCTCGACCAAGGTCGTGAGCTCGGGCGACTCGAACAGCATCCACCACTCGCCGGGTAGGTCACGTCCGTCGACGAAGCGTTGCGGTTCGCCGCCCGCGACCGGGGCCGACGCGGTGCTTGCCGGCAGCGCATTGTCCGCAGGCAGGAATCCCGGGGGAGTGGGCGGGGGCGGGGGCTTGAAATTCGGGCCGACGGCGCAGGCGCTCAAAACGCCCGCGGCGAGCACGCCGAGAGCCGCAATCCCGCCGCTGGGACATTTCGGCGACCTGCTCATGTCACGATTCCCGGCCCCGACGGGGCGCCGCGCCGTTCAAGAAAATCTCGACCACGTGATCGACGTGAGCCTCGAAGTTGAGCTTGGCAATGTCCTGCGTCGAGCGGAACAGGAGGCACTCATGAAGCTCTGCGGTCACCATTTGGGTGAACAGCGCCGCGGCGCGATCGGGATCCGAGAGCACCAGACGGCCCCGCGCAATTTGCCCCCGGAAATAATTGGCGACCGCATTGATGACCCGGTCCTTGGTGCTCGCCCGCATTTTCTCCGCCATGGTCGGGAACCGCTGCGCCTCGGTCGCCACGATACGAAACAGGGCGGCCGCCTGCGGATCGCACGCGCGCCCCGTGATGCTTCCGCCAATGGTGAGCAGCGCTTGCCGCACTTCCATCCGATCGAGCTCCGGGGCGGCGAACACGGTCGCCATGTCCCGATCGACCAGCCTCGAGATCACCGACACCAGCAGCTCCGCCTTGTTCTTGAAGCGCTCATAGATCGTGCGGGTGGACACGCCGGCTTCCTGGGCCACTTTGTCGATGCTCGCGGCGCCGAACCCGTCCCGCAGAAAGACCCGCGTCGCCGCGTCCATGAGGGCGTCGATGCGCGCCCCCTCGGTTCCCCGCCTGGGGCGTCCGACGCGCGGTGTGGCGGGCTTGTCGCTCTCAACCCGGTTGCTGGGCTCGGTCATAGGCGCGAGAAAATGACAGGTGTCGTTTTCCATTGCAAGCGGTATTTTGTCAACTCTCCTTAGCGCGTGCTGGTGGCGTGCCCGCGATGCCGGCGCGCGGGTTCCTCCCGATCGGCCGGGAGCCATTCAGCCAGATAAGGCGCGGTCCGACTGCGGCTCGAGACCGCCACCTCGGCGGGCGTTCCGACCGCCACCACACGGCCGCCCTCATCGCCGGCTCCGGGTCCGATGTCGATGAGCCAGTCGGCGCCGGCCGCCACCCGCATTTCGTGCTCGGCAACGACCACGGTGTTGCCCACGTCGACCAAGGCGTTGAGCTGGATCATCAGCTTGTCGACGTCGGCCGGATGCAGGCCGATGGTCGGCTCGTCGATCACGTACAGGGTCGCACCCCGTTGCTGGCGCTGCAGCTCGGTGATGAGCTTGATGCGCTGGGCTTCTCCACCCGACAGCTCGGTGGCGGGTTGACCCAACCGCAAGTAGCCGAGACCTATTTCGGCGAGCAGCGTCAAGGCGTGGGCAACGGAGGGCGTATTGGCGAAGAAGGCACGCGCTTCCGTCACCGTCATGCCGAGCACTTGCGCGATGTTCCGCCCGCGGTACTCGATCTCGAGCGTCTTCGCGTTGTAGCGCGCGCCATGGCAGGTCGAGCAGGGTGCGTAGACGCTCGGCATGAACAGGAGCTCGACGCAGACGAAGCCCTCGCCCTCGCACCTCTCGCACCGCCCTCCCGAGACATTGAAGGAAAATCGTCCCGCGCCATAGCGGCGCGCCTTGGCTGCCGGCGTCGATGCGAACGCCGCGCGGACCGCATCGAAGAGGCCCGTGTACGTTGCGAGATTGGACCGCGGCGTACGCCCGATCGGCTTCTGATCGATCGTCACAAGCCGTTTGATGCCGCAGAACCCGGGCTCGATGTGCCCGCCGACCGGCGCTATCGAGACGAGCTCGAGCTCGTCCCGCTCGTCGGGCGGTGTGGGGGACTGAGTTCCCAGCTGCGCCGCCATGAGCTCGACGAGGGATTGACTCACCAGACTCGATTTTCCGGATCCCGAGACGCCGGTCACCGCGGTCAGCACCCCGATGGGGAATTCGACATCGATGCCCTTGAGATTGTTGCGCCGGATCCCTGTGAGGCGCAGCCAGCCTCGCGGCGTGCGCGGGGTATGGCGAACGGCGGGCGGTGCGAACAGATACATCGCCGTGTGCGAGCTTTCGATTGCTTCGAGTCCCTGCGGGGGGCCGCTGTAGAGCACTCGCCCGCCATGCTCTCCGGCTTCAGGACCTACATCGACGATCCAGTCGGCGTGGCGCATCAATTCCAGATCGTGCTCGACGACGAACAGCGAGTTGCCCGCCTGCTTCAGCTCATTCAGCGCCGCAATGAGGGCCTCCGTGTCGGCCGGGTGCAATCCCGCCGAGGGCTCATCGAGCACGTACACGACGCCGAAGAGATTCGACCGGATCTGGGTCGCGAGCCGCAGGCGCTGCAGCTCACCGGGTGAGAGCGAGGGTGTCGATCGCTCGACGGAAAGATATCCCAATCCGAGCGCACGCAGCGTCTCGATCCGCTCGATGACGTTGCGGGCAATGCGCTGCGCGGCGATGCGTTTCTCTTCGCTCGCAGCGTGATGACCTTGCGCCGCCGGGCTCAACACGCCCTCGAGCTCGGTCAGGGACAGATGGGATAGCGCGGCGATGTCATGGCCTGCGAAACGGACATCGAGCGCCGAGCGCTTCAGCCGTTTGCCCGCGCAGGTGGGACACAAGCTGCCCGTCATGAAGCGCGCCACGCGCTTCTTCATGAGCGCGCTCTGAGTGCTCGCATAGGTCTGCAGCACATATTTGCGCGCGCCGGTGAAGGTGCCCATATAGCTCGGCTCTTCTTTGCGCTTGAGCGCGCGGCGGGTCTCTGCCGGCGTGTAACCCGCGTAGACCGGCACCGTCGGTTGCTCGTCGGTGTACAGAATCCAGTCTCGGGTTTTCTTGGGAAGATCGCGCCAGGCGCTGTCGACGTCGTATCCCAGGCTCACGAGGATGTCGCGCAAGTTCTGTCCGTGCCACGCCGGTGGCCATGCAGCGATCGCGCGCTCGCGGATGCTGAGCGAATCATCGGGCACCATGGAGCGCTCCGTCACCTCGTACACATAACCGAGGCCATGACAGACAGGACAGGCGCCTTGCGGCGTATTCGGCGAGAAATCCTCGGCATGCAGCATCGCGTGGCCGCGTGGATAAGTGCCGGCGCGTGAGTAGAGCATTCGCAACAGGTTCAGAATGGTCGTGACGCTGCCCACCGAAGAACGGGTGCTCGCCGTACCCCGCTGCTGCTGCAAAGCGACCGCGGGCGGCAGCCCCTCGATCGAGTCGACCTCCGGAACCCCGACCTGATCGATCAGCCGCCGCGCGTAGGGAGAGACCGATTCCAGGAACCTTCGCTGCGCCTCGGCATAAAGCGTACCGAAGGCAAGCGAGGACTTGCCCGAGCCCGAAATGCCGGTGAACGCCACCAGGGAGTTGCGGGGGATATCGACGTCGATGTTCTTGAGGTTATGTTCCCGCGCACCTCGCACGCGAACCATTTCGTCGTGCAACCGGCGCGCTCGTGCGGTCTCGCTCATGATGCCAAACATACGCTGTACGGCCCTTCGGGCGCGACTTCCTCCGATCCTGCGCCGCGCGGATGGCGGTCTGACACCCGGTTAATGGGCGCTCCTACAGGCTTGCGCCAGCGCCGGTGCGATAGTGAAACCGTCGGCATACGCCGATGAAAGTCGAGGAGCCAGGACAATGGGCATCAATAAGGATCAGGTCGATGGCCGCGTCAAGGAAGCTGCCGGTAAAGTGCAAGAAGTGGCCGGCAGGACCGTAGGCAGCCCCGAGCAGGAATTGAAGGGCAAGCTGAAGAAGACCGTCGGCGCCGCGCAAGCGGGACTGGGCGACGCCAAAGAGCGCATCAACAGCAACGCGAAGGACGAAGACCGGAACACTCGCCCGTAAGGTGAGCGCGCCCGCACGGATGCACGCTCGCCCGTCAGGGTCGGCGCGACACGAATGGCGGCCGCGCGCGCGTTAGGCGCGCGCGGGCCGCGCGTGGCCGGCAGCGAACCGGCCGGTCGACGTTTTTTGAGCAAACCATCAGAGAACTTCATTTACACTGGCTAGCCGCGCAATAACGCGAGTTAGTGGGGATGACCGCGCGCGCCGGTTTCCCTGGGAGTGTTGCATGCTGTCGAGATGGTTGAGCATCGCCTTGCTCGTGGTGATCCCGTGCCTGTCCGTTTCCTCTCAGCCGCGCGCGGCCGCCGGCGCACCGGCCCCCGGCAGCGTGCCGCTGTTGGGCTATAGCCGCGCCGGCTCGCTCACGGAAGCCGGTTGGGAAGAGAAATTCCGCGCCGGCATATCGCCGAGCAATATTCGCGAGAACATGCGCCGCCTCTCCGCGCGGCCGCACCACGTCGGCTCGCCCTACGACAAGGACAATGCCGAATGGATCCTGGCACGGTTCAAGGAGTGGGGGTTCGATGCGCACATCGAGACGTTCGATGTCCTGTTTCCGACCCCGAAGATGCGTGTCCTGGAGCTCATCAAGCCCACGCCGTTTCGTGCCTCGCTGCAGGAGCCTCCCATTCCCGAGGATCCGACTTCCGGCCAGACCTCCGAGCAGCTGCCCACTTACAACGCGTATTCCGCCGACGGCGATGTGACCGCGCCGTTGGTGTACGTCAATTACGGGAATCGGGACGATTATGAGGAGCTCGACCGGCTCGGCATTTCAGTCAAGGGAGCCATCGTGATCGCCCGCTACGGCGGCGGCTGGCGAGGCGTCAAGCCGAAGGTTGCCGCGGAGCACGGGGCGATCGGCTGCATCATTTATTCGGATCCCAAAGGCGACGGCTACTTCGCCGGCGATCAATATCCGAACGGGGGTTGGCGGCCGAAGGAAGGCGTTCAGCGCGGCAGCGTCATGGATACGGACTATCCCGGCGATCCCCTGACTCCCGGAGTCGGCGCAACCGCACACGCGAAGCGGCTCGCGATCAAAGACGCCAAGACCATCACCAAGATTCCGGTGCTGCCGATCTCTTATGCCGACGCTTTGCCGCTATTGTCGGCGCTGTCGGGGCCGGTGGCGCCGGTCAAATGGCGCGGCGCGCTGCCCATCACCTATCACGTTGGGCCAGGACCTGCGGTCGTGCATCTGGCGGTGAGCTCGAACTGGGACCTCAAGCCCCTCTACGATGTGATTGCGGTGCTTCACGGCTCGACGGACGAGGGTCAATGGGTGCTGCGGGGCAACCACCACGATGCCTGGGTCAACGGAGCCGATGATCCAATCGCCGGTCAGGCGGCGATGCTGGAGGAGGCCCGCATGATGGGCGCGCTGCACGCGCAGGGATGGCGGCCCTCGCGCACCATCATCTATTGCGCGTGGGACGGCGAGGAGCCCGGACTGCTGGGCTCCGTTGAATGGGTCGAGACGCATCTCGATGAGCTTCAGAAGCACGCGGTCGCTTATCTCAACTCCGATACCAACGAGCGCGGCTTCATGCTGCCCGGCGGCACGCAGGATCTCGAGACTTTCATCAGCGGAGTCGCGCGCGCCGTGGTCGATCCCGAAACCCAGATGAGCGTCTACGAGCGCTCGCATTTGTACGCCATCTCGCGGGCAAAAAATGCCGAGGAACGCGCCGATGTGCGCAAACGCAACGACCTGGAGGTCACCGCGCTCGGGGACGGATCGGATTTCACGGCCTTTCAGGACTACGCCGGAATTTCCACCTTGAGCGTCGAATTCGGAGACGAGGACGACGGTACGCAATACCATTCCATCTACGACGACTTTTACTGGTACACCCACTTTGTCGATACCGATTTCGTCTACGGCCGCGCGCTCTCGCAGACCGCGGGGACCGCGATCCTGCGTCTCGCGGACGCGGAGCTGATTCCCGTCGACTACGCGCCCCAGGCAGAGGCGGTCGGCAAGTATGCGGCGGAGCTCGAGAAGCTCCTCAAGGACAAGCAGGACGAGTTCAAGGAGCTCGACACCGAGCTGCAGGAGGGCGTGTTCAGGGCGACAGTCGACCCACGCCGGCCGACCATCGCGCCGCCGCCCGAGCCGATCCCGCCGTTCATCAACTTTGCGCCCCTGAAGAACGCAATCGCGCTGCTCAAGAAAAGCGCCGACCGGTACTCTCGGGCGCTCGCCGCCTACGCGGCCGCGGACTCTCCCGAGCTGCCCGCGCAAGCCCGGGCGGTCGTCAATGCGGACCTTTTGCGGGTGTCGCGCCTGTTCTTGAACCAAAAGGGTCTCCCCGAGCGGCCGTGGTTCAAGAACCAGGTCTACGCACCCGGGGCCTATACCGGGTACGGGGCGAAGCCCATCGCGGCCGTGCGGGAATACATGGACGAGAAGCGCTGGCGGGACGCCGAGGGGCAGGTGCCGCAGGTCGCGCAGGTGATCGAAAACGTCGCTGCGGGCATCGATAAGGCGGCCCAGGATCTGGAGGCCGCGCTGGCAGGGTTGCGCTGACAATCCGGGGGAAAAGCGTACCAAGGCCGCAAATTAGCAGCACGCACGGGACAACTGTGAACTCGGCTTCAGTTTTGCGCCGGGCACGCCGATATGCTTGCTTGACATGAACGTTCAAGTCGCGAGCGCCAATCCCGTTATTTCGAGCCCGTCGCGCAACCGCGTCCTGCTCATCGACGACAACGCCTCGATCCACGGCGATTTCCGCAAAGTCCTGTGCAGCGATGTGCGGGACGAGGCGCAGGCCGCGCTGGCGCAGCTCGAGTCGGACCTTTTCGGCGAGACCAAAGCCGACGCCTCGCGCCCCGATTTTGAGATCGATTCCGCGTACCAGGGCAAGGAAGGCGTCGAGATGGCGCGCGTGGCGCGCGAACAGGGACGTCCTTATGCCATGGCCTTCGTCGATATGCGCATGCCGCCCGGCTGGGATGGATTGAAAACCATCGAGCAGCTCTGGCTGGTGGATCCGGACGTGCATGTGGTCATCTGCTCCGCGCACACCGATTACGATTGGTCGGAAGTCGTCGAGCGGCTGAAGCACTCCGACAAGCTCCTCGTGTTGCGCAAGCCGGCCGAACCGATCGAAGTTCTCCAATGCGCCACCGCGCTCACCCGCAAATGGCACAACGAGCGCTTGATGCGCGACCACATGGTGCAGCTCGAGCAAGTCATCAATGTGCGTACCCGGGGCCTCGAGGCCGCGACGCGCCAGCTGCGGCACCTGGCGACTCACGATGCGCTCACCGGCCTGCCGAATCGCGTGTTGCTCGATGATCGTGTAACGCAAGCGATGGCGCACGCCGACCGCGATGGCCGCTCCTTCGCGCTCATGGTCTGCGATCTGGACCGCTTCAAGCTGGTGAACGACTCGCTCGGGCACGCGGCGGGCGATGACCTCCTGCAGGAGGTCGCGCACCGCTTGTCCGGATTGGTGCGCGCGACCGACACGGTGGCGCGCATTGGCGGCGATGAGTTCGTGCTCCTGATCACGACCATCGATCATGCGGACGATGCCAAGCGGCTTGCAGGCCGCGCGGTGGAAGTTCTGCAGGAGCCGGTGCGAATCGCCGAGGTCGACGTGCATACCTCGCCGAGCATCGGCATCGCCTTCTATCCTTCGGACGGCAAGAGCATCGAGTCGCTGATGGCGCACGCCGACGCAGCCATGTATTGCGCGAAGCAGCGCGGCCGCGGTTGCGTGCAATGCTTCGAAGGGGACATGAGCGCCGGGATCGACAACCGCGTCCAATTGGAGAGCGACCTGCACCAGGCGATCGCGCTCAAACAATTCGAGCTCTATTACCAGCCCAAGGTGCATACGAACAGCGGCGTCGTGCGCAGCGCCGAGGCACTCATCCGCTGGATGCATCCCGAGCGCGGACTCATCGCTCCCGACGGATTCATTCCGCTCGCCGAGGATTGCGGCCTGATCGGAGCCATCGGCGAATGGGTGGTTCACGAGGCATGCCGTCAGGCGCGTGCGTGGGTCGATGGGGGGCTCACGCCGATGCGCGTCTCGGTGAACCTGTCCCCCTCGCAATTCCGCGGCAGCGGACTGATCCATTCCATCCGCCGCGCACTGGATGAGGCGGGTCTCGACCCGCAATATCTCGAGGTGGAGCTGACCGAAAGCGCGGTGATGAGCGATCCGGAGGAATCCATCGCGATTCTCGAGCAGCTGAGCGCCATGGGCGTACTGGTGTCGGTGGATGATTTCGGCACCGGCTACTCGAGTATGAGCTACTTGCGGCGGCTGCCGATCGACAAGCTCAAGATCGACCGCGTCTTCATCAACGAGATCGTGAGCCGGCCGGAGGATGCCTCGATCGTGCGCGCGATCGTGTCGCTCGCGCACAGCCTGCGGCTGAAGGTCGTTGCGGAGGGCGTCGAGACACCGGCGCAACTCGATTTCTTGAAGGCCGTCGGCTGCGACGAGTACCAGGGCTTTCACTTCAGCCGGCCTTTGCCCTCACACGAATTCGAGCGGGTGGTTCGCGAAAAGGCCGCGCAAATCGGCACATTGACGCCGGAAGACGCGAATCGCACCCATAGCAAGCTCGCGGCCTACCGGCGCAAGTAATGCGGGCCGCCGGAGGGCGTGATACTGTCCGCGCGGCATGAGCGATGCTTCAAGCCGTTGGCGCTGGGTGACGGACCCCTTGCAGGGGAAGACCCCCCTGAGTCGCGTGATCTGGTGGTACGGCGTCGTCGGATCGCTCATCTACAGTGCGTTTGGCTTGGCCATCGGCGTCGATGATGAGCGAGCCATGTGGGCATACACGGTGGGTGGGCTCATCTTCACCGTCTACGTGACCATCGCCACCTATCGATGCGCGGTGTCGCTGCGGTCCTCGTTCGCGAGGACGCTGGTTCGAATCTCCGCGGTGCTCACGCTCGCGCTCCTGCCGCTGCTCGCCTATCTCAGCCTCTCCGGGGCGCTCACGCTCACCAGCCTCGGCGGACTGGAGTGAGGCGCGGACCGGGCCTCAAGGATACTTGTCCTGCACGACATCCCTCACCAGATGCGTGTCGTAGACGAGGACGATCGAGGCGATGCGCCCCGTGTCGAGGTCGAAATTGAACACATCGGCGCACTCGAAAGATACGCGCGAGCCGTCTTTCAGCCGCCAATCGTAGAGGTAGTATGCGACGGCCCGCATGTGGCCCTCCGCGCTCACCAGCACATCGTGCACGGCGAGCTCGCTGCGGCCGGAGGCCTTTGCGACCTTCGTGACGTACTCTCTCACCGGGATGCGCCCGAGGAACGGGGACTGCACCCACCCGTTGCTCACGAACAAGGCGCCGGCTTTCTCGGCGTCGCCGGCCTCCAGGGCTTTGAGATACTTGCGGACCGCATGCTGCATGGACTTCTCCCGTGGGCGATGAGCTCAAGCCGTGCGAACGCTGATCCCGACCTCCACATTCCCGCGCACGGCGTTCGAATAAGGGCAAACGGTATCGGCGGCGGCCACCACCGTCTCGGCGTCGGCCTGCGAGAGTCCGGACAAGGTCGCGATGAGATCGACTTTGAGCCCGAATCCACCCTCGGGCTTCGCGCCGATGCCGACGGCCGCCTTGACCTCGACCGATGCCGGCCGCAGCTTGAGCTTCGCTCCCATGAATTCGCAGGCGCTTCCGAAGCACGCTGCGTAGCCGGTGGCGAACAAGTCCTCAGGGGTGGTGGTATCCGGCTTGCCGGGACCGCCCATGGCTTTGGGCACGGAGAGCGGCACGTCGATGAAGCCGTTGTCGGTCCGGCTGCGGCCGTTGCGGCCTCCGACGGAGGTCGCGTGAGCGGTATAGAGAATATTGAGCGCCATGACGTCCTCCTCTGCGAGGCAAGGGCAATATACGCGTGCCTCCGCGCGGCGAAAAGGGTGGCTGCATCCGAGCCTCGAAGCGCCCGGCCGCGAAGCGGTGGTTTGCGCGTTTGCGGCCGAGTGCGTAGTCTGGCCCCGGATGAAGAAAAACAAAATCCAATGGCTGGACAAGCCCCAAAAGCACGATTACCCGGCGGCCGAGTGCTACTTGAGTCTCCTGGTGCGGCCGCGCGAAGCGCGCAAGCTCGTTGCCCAGTTGAAGCGTGCGCACCTCGTCGAATACGCGGCCAAGGATATTTTCAGGGCCTCAGAGCTGCCGATGTTGCGAAGCACCGACAGCCATGTCGAGAAGGAGCGCGCGCTCATCATACTCAAGGAGGCGCTGTCGCCGCTGTTGCTCTGTCGCGATCCGGTGCACGGTAAGCTCGTCATCGCCGACGGCTATCACCGGCTGTGCGCGGTGTACTCCTTCGATGAGGATGCGATGATTCCCTGCCGTATCGTGTAGGGGGCCGGCCGCAAGCCCCGTTCACCTGCGGCCTGATCGAGCGCGCGACCGCACCGGAGCGCGGGCCTTGAGCGGCGCCGCGCGCGACACGGCACCTTTTTTCTTGAGGCTGTTCTTCAGCGCCTCCATCAGATCGATCACCTGGGCCTTGGGCCGCTCGGCGGCGACCGGCTCCTCCGTCAGGACGTGCGTCTGCTTGGTGCGGATCTTCTCCTGAATTCGCCGCATCAGGTCGGCGCGATAGGTGTCCTTGAACGCCTCGGGACGAAAAGGGCCCGACATCTGTTCGATCAGCTTTCGCGCCAAGGTGACCTCGGCGGCCGTCACCTTCCGCCCGCTCGCTTCGGCCGCCTTCGGCACCTGCGCGGGCTCGAGCACCTCGGCCGCGAATCGCAGCGTCAACAGCATGAGCGCATCGCCATTCGGGGCGATCGCGCACACATGCTGGCGGCCGCGCATCACGAAAGTTCCGACCGCAACTTTCTTGGTGGCGCGCAGGGCCTCACGCAGCAGCGCGTAGACTTTCTCTCCGCCCTTGCGAGGCATCAGATAGTAGGGTGTCTCGAAATACATCGGCGCAATCTCCTCGGCCTCCGTGAAATTCGAGATCTCGATGGTCTCGGACGCCTTGACGTTGGCGTGCTTGAAATCGGCATCCGAGAGCGCGACATAGTGCCCCTTCTCGTATTCGTAGCCCTTCACGATGTGCGCCCAATCCACTTCCTTTCCCGTGCTCTTGTTGATGCGCTGATAGCCGACCGGAGAGAAGTCGCGGCTGTCGAGAAAATGCAGCGACAGGGAATGGTCCTTGGACGCGCTCACCACATCGACGGGAACGTAAATCAATCCGAAGGAAATGGCGCCGTGCCACAGGGAGCGTTGCATGGATGAACCTCGACTACAGGGTGGGTTGAATAGTGCAACAAATGGCGGCGCGCGGGTGCGGATTGCCAGCATTCCGACGCATGGTCCCTGCCTCGTCCTACGCCGCAGTCCGGCCGTGCGCACTCGGGCGCTGCGCTCGCGCCCGGCCGCCGTCTATAATTAACCTCAAGTCGGATTTTGTTTTGTAAATAATTGAAATAGCTTGCTAAATACCGTTATAAACCACACCCGCGTGCGGCGCAGGATTGAATAGGCGCAAACGCAGCGGGGTCCGCGGCGGCGTCCGGCGAAAGCTCGGAGCGCTCAAGCTGCGCGCGCTCGCGCGGAAACTTCGCCCGCCGCGCGCCGCGTGGCGAGCTTTCCGGCGCGCGCCCGGCTTTCTGCAGGCCGGCGTCATCCTCATTCTTGCGGGCACGGCGTGGTTCGCCCTCAACGGTATCTACCAGGTCGTGCGCAAGCCTTCGGAGCTTTTCTTCCCGGTGAGCGGCACGCTGAACAAGACCCCCGCAGAGACCTGGCGGGAGTATGGCCCGCTGTTCCGCAGCTACTCGACCGAGGTGATGACGCCGCCATTGCTCGCGGCGCTCGCCCAGGTCGAGGGGTCCGGTAATCCCGTGGCGCGCACCTACTGGCGCTGGTCGCTGTCGCCGGCGCCGTTCGATGTCTATCGGCCTGCCTCGAGCGCGGTCGGGATGTATCAGATCACCGATGGTACCTTCCGGGAAGCGAAGCGGCTGTGCATCCGCGGCCACCGGGTGGTGGAGGACGGTCCGTGGAACGATTGGAGCTCATGTTGGTTCAATTGGCTGTACATGCGCGTCATTCCCTCCCACGCCGTGCAGCTGACCTCGGCCTATCTCGATCGCGCGGTTGCGAGCGTGCTGGAGCGTCATCCGGTCAAGGCGGCGACGCTCACGCGCAAACAGGAGCTCGCGGCGCTGATCCATCTGTGCGGCGCGGGCGCGGGCGATCTTTACGCGCGGCGCGGACTTCGGCTCGCCGAGGGCCAGCGCTGCGGGGATCATGAAGCGCGGGATTACATCGCGCGAGTCAATGCCCAGAAGCGCATCTTCGAGGAGCTCATGAGCGAATGAGCCGCGGATGAGACGGCCCGGCTCGAGCAGAGTGCTAAAATTGCGCATGCGCAACGCCGTCTTTTGCGGGCTATTCGCGCTCCTCGGGATGGGGCGCGCGCTGGCGGTCCCGTGCGTCCCTGAAGCGAGCGAGGTCATGCCGGTGCGCTCCTCGACCTTGTGCCTGGTCATCGAAGGGGCGAATCCCGCACGCATCGAGCTGCTGCGCGCTTGGGTGCAACGCGCAGCGACGATCGTGACGCAATACTATGGCCGCTTTCCTGCCTCGCTCGTTACCCTGGATCTCGGAATTGCGGACGGCGACGGTGTCGGAGGAGGGCGCACCACGAATGAGAACGGGCTCAAGATCCACGTCACGGTGGGACGAGCGGCGAGCCCGGAACGCTTGGCAAACGACTGGGTGCTCGTGCACGAGATGGTGCATCTGGCGCTCCCCGAGGTCGGGCGCCGGCACAATTGGCTGGCGGAAGGTCTCGCCGTGTACGTCGAAGGCGTCGCCCGCGCGCAGGCCGGTAACCGCAGCATCGCCGACGTGTGGGCGGAGGACCGGCGCTCGATGCCGCTGGGATTGCCTCAGCCGGGTGAAGGCGGCATGGACCAGACGCCGACCTGGGCACGGACTTATTGGGGAGGCGCTCTTTTTTGCCTGGAGGCCGACGTGCGGATACGTCAGGCGACCTCGAATCGCATCGGGCTGCAGACGGCGCTACGCGCAGTTCTCGAGGAGACCGGCGGCTATGCCGTGGAGCGGGATCTCGACGAGGTGTTGCGGATCGGCGATGCGGCCACCGGCACGCGGGTTCTCGAGGATCTCTACGAGCAACGGCGCACGACGCCGCTCGCGACCGATCTCGATTCGCTCTGGACGGAACTCGGCGTGCCACCGGATCCGTTGACCGGACACTTCGATGACCACGCGCCGCTTGCCGCCATCCGGATCGCCATCACCCGCCCGCTTGCCGCGCTTGGCGGCGACCGGCAACCCTGAGCTCGCCGCTATGCGCCGGCGCCCGCGGTGTTCTCCATGTGCTTGATCCTGCTGGCGTGGCACGCGCACCCGGATTTCCCGTGCGTGCTGGCCGCGAACCGCGATGAGTTCCATGAGCGCCCGACGGCGCCCGCCGAGTGGTGGCCGGGCGCGGCGGGCATCCTCGCCGGCAGAGATCTGAGGGAGGGGGGCACCTGGCTCGGCGTTACCCGCCACGGAAGCTTTGCGGCGCTGACGAATTTCCGAGACGGCGGCGCCCGCAGGGCGGATGCGCCGAGCCGCGGCAAGCTGGTGAGCGAGCTGCTCGAGTCCGGGCGCACGGTTGCGCAGGCATTGGATCATCTCGGCCGCGCGGGTCCGCAATACAACCCGTTCAACGTGATCTTCAGCGACGGTGAGCGCCTCGGTGTTTATGAAAGCGTACTGAAGCAGGGACGGGAGCTTGGTGCCGGGATCTACGGATTGTCCAATCATGTCCTCGATACGCCCTGGCCCAAGGTGCAGCAGGGTAAGTCCGCGTTGACCGCGGCGCTCGCCGATGCGCGCGACGAGACTGCCCTGTTGCATTTGCTGCGCGATGAGCGGGCCGCGGGCGACGAGGACCTCCCGCAGACCGGCGTCGGACTCGATTGGGAGCGGCTGTTGTCGAGCGCATTCATCCGCGCGGAGGATTACGGCACCCGCTGCTCGACGCTCTATCGGGTCGGCAGGCGGGGCGAGGCGGTGTTCCACGAGTGGTCGTGGGATCCCGCGGGCGTGGAGAGCGAATCGCGCCGCTTCGAGTTCACCGTCTCGGGGCCTGCGTGACGACCGTGTCCAGGGCGATGCGGCGCGCAGCGAGCCTCGCCGCCGTGCTCTGCCTTGCCGCGTGCACCTCCTCGCATCAGCTGGTGGGTGCGCCGCGGGCGCCCGTTCCGCCCGATCAAGTGCAGCTCTTCACGGAAGCGCCGCCGCGGCCCTACGAGCGCATTGCCTTGGTGAGCGCATCGAGCAAACGGTCGCTCGCCTTCAGCTACGAGGACAAAGCCGAAGTGGTCGTCAGACGGCTCAAGGAGGAAGCCGGGAAGCTCGGCGCCAACGGAGTTCTGCTCGATGGCATCGGCGAGAAATCCGGGCCGGCCGTCGGCACCGGGGTTGGAACGTACCGCGAGGGACCGCGTGGAAGCATCGATGTCGGTGTCGGCGCCTCGGTGCTGCTGCTGACGCGCTACGGAAGCGGTGTCGCGATCTACCTGCCCGCCGAGTGAGGGCAACCTGCTTCTTCACTAATTCGCGCGCGGCCGTGCGCCTTCAGTGGCCGCCCGGAAATATTTTGCCGTCCATCATCACATCGCCCGGCTTCATGGTGGCCGGACAGCTACCCAGGTACTTGGCGTCCATGATCATTACCGTTTCCGACGGGCCCGCGTTGATGTGCATCTCCGTATGGGACGCAGTATCGCCTTGATAGGTGTATACGACCTTCGTGACCGAACCGGCGTTCGGTCCTTTGGCGCACCGGCTCTCCTCGACGAACGTATTCGCCGAGGGCTTGGTCACGGTAGAGGTGCATTCATTCGTCTTTCGCATCGCCTCGCCCTGCGACCGCAACGATTTTGTGGTCTCCTTCGATTGACACATCTGCACGGAGTGATCGGATACGGTCTTGCCTTGCCGGATCTGGGTGCTGTGCGTCTCCCAGAGGCCGTCTTTGGTGGGCGGGGGCTCGATTTCATCCGCCGTGGCGATTCCGATCCAGGCCGAAAATACCGCAACCAGGCAAACGGGTTTGAATCTCATGACCGTTCCTCTGCCGACGTGGAGGATCGAGGCTATTGGCGGACGACTTTATCATAGCCGCCCGCGGTGCAATGCAGCTCAGCCGTGCCCGGCCGTGTGCGGAGCGGGAAAATCGCGTGCGGCGGCGATGATCCATTCGCGAAAGCGGGCCACCTTCGGCAGGTCGAGATACGCCCGCGGGCACACGAAATAATAGGCCGAGCCGTGCGGCAGCATGTCCTGGCTCGCCAAACGCAGCGTGCCCTTGGCCAACGCGCGCGACACCATGGTCCAGCGCGCGAGCGCGAATCCGAGGCCCTCTTCTGCGGCGACCAGCAGTCCGGCCGAATCGTCGATGCGCGGGGGCCGCGACTGCCACCCGATCTGGGCCTCGGATGTCTGCCAGATTCGCCAGGGCGGATCGTCGCCCTCGAGCAGCGGATACTGTCGCAGATCCGCGCCGCGCTCGAGCATGCCATGGCGCTTGATGAGTTCAGGGGCGGCCACGGGCACCACCCAATCGTCGAGCAGCTTCTCGCAGTGCAGATTGGGATAGCTTCCGCGTCCGAAGCGGATGCCGACGTGCATGGCCATGCGCGAGAAGTCCACCAGTTCCCACGACGTATGGAAGCGCAGCTCGACCTCCGGATGCTTGCGGCGAAACGAGCGTATCCGCGGCAGCAGCCACGCCTGTAAGAACGAGCTCAGCAGCGAGATCTGCAGCGGCCCGCCGCGCCCGTGCTGCTTCAGAACATGCACGGCCGACTCGAGCTTCTCCAGCCCATCCCTGACGGAGGGCAGGAGCTCGAGTCCTTCCTCCGTGATCTGCACGCGCCGGCCGTTGCGGCGAAACAGCGGCACTTGAACGTAGGACTCGAGCGCCTTGATCTGCTGGCTCACGGCGGCGGGCGTCACGTTAAGCGCGTCCGCCGCCGCCGAGAAATTCAGGTGCGTCGCAACGGCTTCGAACACACGCAGCGCCCCCAAGGGGAGCCGACCGAAGGCGGGTGGCACGTTAAGTCCTCCAATCGTTCATCAACACCACGGAGCACTCGCATCATGAAACAGTTTCATCTCATCGCAAGACCGGCACAAGCGCTGTTGGCGATCGGCATGACGGTGGCGACAGGGCTCGTGGTATTTGGTTATCGGCTGGTGAGGACAGGCTACAATTCGCTCGCTCGACCCCCGCACGGAGGTTGGATGAATCGACGGAGGTTGCTCGAGTTCCTGGGCTCCTTGCCGCTGCTCGCAGGAGCGCTTACCGCCCGCTCGGGCGGTGAATCGCCGCCTGCCTTCAGTCCTCGAGTCAGACCCGGCGATCGAGGTTGGCCGTCACCGTCGGAATGGGGAAAGCTCAACAATCGAGTCGAAGGGCGCCTCGTCGTTCCGCGCTCGCCGCTGGAGTGTCTTCCCGACAGCTGCGGCACGGCGCTCGAGGCGCTCAAGAACCCGTTTTATATCGGCGATGAGGTCGGATTGACCCAGACCAGCGGATGGATCGACGCCTGGACCTCTCAGCGCAGCGCCTATGCCGTGGTCGCGGCCAATACGCAGGATGTCATCGAGGCGGTGAATTTCGCACGCAAGCACCGCCTGCGCCTCGTCATCAAAGGCGGCGGCCACAGCTACGCCGGAACCTCTCAGGCGGCGGACTCCCTGCTCATCTGGACACGCTCGATGAACGCCGTCGTCCTGCACGATGCCTTCATCGCGCAAGGCTGCGGCGGCAGGCAAGCACCACAAACGGCGGTCTCGATCGAGGCGGGCGCGATGTGGATCGATGCATACCATGCGGTGACGACGCAGGCGGGGCGTTACGTCCAGGGCGGCGGCTGCACGACGGTCGGTGTCGCGGGGCTCGTTCAAAGCGGCGGATTCGGAAGCTTTTCCAAGAATTTTGGCCCGGCGGCGGCGGGCTTGCTGGAGGCGGAAATCGTCACCGCCGATGGCGAGGCAATCATCGTCAACGAATGCCAGCACGGCGATCTTCTCTATGCCTTGAAAGGAGGCGGGGGCGGCAGCTTCGGCGTCATCACCGCCTGGTTCTGCGCCGCGCGCGTGTTGCGCGTTGACGGAGCAAAGCTCACTATAGCGCCGGCCATCCAATCGAACAGGGGAAATAACGCCGTGAGAATCGCTTCACTCGCATTCGCATCATTGCTTGTGCTGTTCACGGGCGCGGCCTACGCCGATCGATACTCCGATACGATCGAGCTGTTCAAGAACGCAGGCGCCAGCGCCGCATTTTTCAAGCGTACTTACGCCTACGCCGTGTTTCCGACCGTGGGCGAAGGCGGCTTCATCGCCGGCGCCGCACACGGCACCGGTCGTGTCTACGTCGGGGACGTATACACGGGAGATACCACCATGACGCAGCTCAGTCTCGGGTTCCAGCTCGGCGGCAAGGCGTACAGCGAGATCGTTTTCTTCGAGGACAAGCGGGCGCTCGACGAGTTCGAGTCGGGGTCGTTCGAATTCGCCGCGGGCGCGAGCGCCATCGCGGTGACCGCGAGCGCGAACGCGAGCGCCGGCACCACCGGCGCCGAATCCGGTGCGAGCGGCGGCAAGAAAGACGCCACCACCAACAGCTCGGGATACTTGAAGGGGATGGCGGTGTTCACCATCGCGAAGGGCGGCTTCATGTACGCAGTCACGGTCGCCGGACAGAAATTCAGCTATACCGCGCGAGTGCAGCGCTAAAGAGGCAAAGCCCCCATCTTGCGCCCGCAGCAGGTGGGTCCCGTCAGCGCACCGGCCGATCCGCCGCGACGAGTCTGCGTGCTGCGCCTGTCGGCCATCGGCGATACGTGTCATACGGTCGCGGTAATCCAGGCCATGCAGCGTGCGTGGCCGATGTGTCGATTCACCTGGATCATCGGGCGCATGGAGTCGAAGCTCATGTCGCTCGTGCCGGAGGTGGAGCTCCTACCCATCGACAAGCGCCGCTTCGTGCCGGAACTGGCGCGCTTGCGCGCGCTGCTGCGGACGCGGCAGTTCGATCTGCTCCTTGACATGCAGGCGAGCACCCGCGCGAACCTCGTGAGCACGCTGGTGCGAGCGCCCATCAAGCTCGGGTTCGACCGGCCGAGAGCCCGTGAGCTGCAATGGCTGTTCACCAACCGGCGCATTGTCGCGCGCCGCCGCCAACACGTGCTCGACAGCTTCATGGGGTTCCCGGACGCACTGGGTATCCGTGAGCAACGGCCGGAGTGGGAGCTTGCCTTGCCCCCGCAGGCTCTTGCGTATGCGCGGCGGCTGATTCCCGACGAGCGCGCGACTTTGATCGTCAGCCCGTGCTCGAGCCATGTGCTGCGCAACTGGCGGCCGGATTACTACGCATTAGTCTGCGATCACGCCGCGCGGCGCTGGAACATGCGAGTCATCTTGTGCGGCGGTCCGAGCGCGGTCGAGCGCGAGACGGGCGATGTGATCGTGGCGCACACCGCATTACCCCTGTTGAACCAGATCGGCCGTGACACGCTGCCCGAAATGCTGGCGCTCCTCGCGGCGGCGACCGTCTTGCTGACCCCCGACTCGGGACCGGCCCATATGGCCACCATGGTGGATACCCCGGTGATCGGTCTGTATGCGGCGACCAATCCCGCGCGCAGCGGTCCCTACCGCAGTCGCGCGTGGTGCGTGGACCGCTTCGCCGATGCGGCAAGGAGGTTCATGGGCCGCGATCCCGAGACGCTGCCCTGGAACGTAAAGATCGAAAAGCCGGGCGTCATGGACCTGATCGCGCCGGACGAGGTGATCGAGAAGCTCGACTGCTTCATGCAGCAGCGGGAGCGGGCGCGCAATGCGCCCGCTCCTTAGCGATCAGTGGCTAGAACGGCAATCCGTGGGCCTGGCCGCCCATGCACATGAGCATGGGAATGGACAAAATGAAGTTGATGCGCGAGGCGCGCGCCGCGATCTTGCGCGCCGCGGCCTTCTCCTCATCGGTCGCCGGTACGATTCCGAGAATCTTCTTCTGATTCGGCCAAATGAAAACCCACACATTGATCAGCATGATGGTGCCGAGCCAGGCACCGACGCCGATGACTCGAAAGCCGGGCTGCAGCGTGAAAGCGGCGACCACTTTGTCCGAGCCGTAGGCGGTCGCCAGGTAGAAGGCGCCCGTGACCCAGGTCGCAACCGCCGCCCAGCGGAACCAGAATAGCGCGCGTGGCGCGATATACTTGGTGATGCCGGCGCCGCCGGGGCCGCCCTTATCCGCCGCCGCCGCGGCAAGGCCCGGTGTCTGCACGACGTTGAAGTAATAGAGCAGGCCGATCCACATCACACCGGACAGGATATGCAGCCAACGATCGGCGCTTGCGGCATGGAAGCCGGCGGTAGCGCTCATCCAGTAGGCGAGTGCGATACCGATGACGATTGCGAGCACGACGCCGGTCGTGATGGCGCCCTTGACGGTGTTGAGCGGGTGCATTGATTGAATCCCCTGTGGTTATAGCTGTTGTAGGCCCGGATCCTCTCGTCCGCGACTCCGGGGGAGTGCGGGCGGTTCTCGACGGGCGATTGTAAAGGATGTCGAGGGCCTCGTCATGAGGTGCCTGGCAAGCCGGCGTCTGCCGGCATGAACGGCTCGACGTCGTGAAATTTGCTGTAATCGATGTGCAGCGCGCCGTGGGACCACTCGAGGACATCGCTGAACGTTGCGTTCCAGCGCAGCGAGCCGGCTTCGTATTCCTCACGGGCCATGAGCACCTGACCGGTGGTCTCGTCGGTGCCGCTGAGGCTCAAGATGAAGGTCGCCGCAGCCGCGATGAGCGATTCCGGGCTCTCCCTTTTCAGAGGGCTCGTCTCGTCGATCACATGCATGAGGTTCCAGCCGAGGGCGAAGACCGGATGCTGGGAGCGCACGAGGGGGAGGTCCACGATGCGCCGGATACGGTAACCCTCGGAGGTGACATCGTCGCGCAGCATGCGCAATTGAGCGGATGCTTCTTGCACCACATTCTGCCGCGCGTTGGCCGCGCGCAGCATGAGCGTGAGACGGCCGTCGATGGGGCGGACCACGGCGTGCCGGGCGAACAAGAAGCGCGCCTTCGGACGCGAAAAGCGGGCGAACATGAGACCCGTGATGAGGGCGAGCATCAGCAGGCCGGTGAAAATCTCCAGCATCGCGATCGTATGGCCGTAGAGCGTTTGCGGGTGCATGTCCCCGTAACCGACGGTCGCGAGCGTCTCGACGCTGAAGAAGAAATCGCCCAGAAATCCCGGCGGGTTCAGATTGGCGATGCAGCCGGGCCGCAGGTGATACAGACAACCGAACAACACGTCGAAGATCAGGAAAAACGCGACGATCGTGGCAAAGAGCCGCGGCCAGCTCACCCGCATCATGTAGTGATACAGATCCTGAAGCACCTCGCGGGGGAGGCCTCGAGTGAACACCTCGCGCGAGCCCAGCTGAATGCGCCGTGCGTAGTTCCGCGCCGCCGGCTTTCTGTGCGATGCTGCGCGCGGTGCGTGATCGCGAATCGTCATGGATCGGGTGCCGCGGTTGAGTGCAGGGATCGCCAGTTTATACAATTCGGCCGCCGCCGACCGATCAAGGAATAACCTTTGAGTGCGCGAGCCTGGGCCGCTTTCGCGGCATTGTGCGTGATCTGGGGAATTCCCTACTTCCTGATCAAATTGGCCGTCGTCGAGGTCCAGCCGCTGCTCCTCGCCTGGTGTCGCGTGGCGCTTGCCGCCGCCATCCTGCTGCCCGTGGCCTGGAAGCGCGGGGCGCTCGGCGGGTTGCGCGGGCACGCCGTCGCCCTGGGTGCGTTCGCGCTTGCCGAATTCGCAATTCCCTTCGCCGCCATTGCGCTCGGTGAGCAGTGGATCAGCTCCTCGGTCACCGGCATTCTCATCGCGACCGTACCGCTCTGGGTGGTATTGCTGGCGCGCTCGTTCGGCGTGCACGAGCCGCTCGGTCTGCGGCGCATGACCGGTCTCGCTCTCGGCTTCATCGGCGTCGTGGCCCTCCTCGGATTCGGCACGATCTCCGGCCGCGCGGGCTGGGCCGGCGTCGCGTGCATGCTGGTGGCGGCGCTCGGCTATGCCGTGGGACCCTTGATCATTCAGCGCCACTTGCGCGGTCTCGACGGACTGGGGCCGATGGCAGTGTGCCTGGCCATCGCGGCCGTAGCGCTCGTTCCTGCACTCCTCGAGTGGCCGGCGCACCGGCCTTCGGCCACCGCGGTGTCCTCGATCGCCGTTCTCGGCGTGCTCTGCACGGCGATCGCAGCGCTCCTCATGTTCTATCTAGTCAATCACGCGGGGGCGTCCCGCACCTCGCTCATCACCTACGTCAATCCGGCGGTCGCATCGCTCCTGGGGCTCGGCCTTCTGAATGAGCGGCTCGGGGCCGGCGGCATCGCGGCCTTCGGCACGATTCTCGCCGGATCCTGGCTCGCCTCGCACGCTGCGCCGCCGCGGCCCGAATCCAAGCTGGCGGCGGAGCGGTGATGCGGCCCGTTCCACAGTACTCACGAGCAATACACCATGTTCTATAGCTTCGATCGACCCGATCCGGCGCTCACGCCGAACCCCTTCAAGGCCTGCGTGATACCGCGGCCGATCGGCTGGATTTCCAGCCTCGATGCCGCCGGCAATCGCAATCTCGCCCCATTCAGCTTCTTCAATGCGATCAACGAGGAGCCGCCGATGGTGATGTATTGTCCGAGCGGCTCTCACATCGAAGGCGGCCCGAAGGATTCGGCCAAGAATGCCCGCGAGACGGGCGAGTTCGTGGTGAATCTCGCGACCTGGGATCTGCGCGAGGCGATGAACCGTTCGAGCGCGAGGGTTCATCGCATGATCGACGAGTTCGAGCTGGCCGGCCTGACGCCGGCCCGTTGCGAGCGGGTGCGTGCTCCGCGAGTGCTGGAAACCCCGGTGAGCCTCGAGTGTGTGGTGACCGACATCTACGAGCTGCCGAGCGATGATCCCGCCGAGCACGGGAGCATGATCATCGGTCGCGTGCTCGGCATGCATGTGGACGAACGCGTGATCGACGACGGCCGGGTATCGGCGGTGAAGCTGCGCCCGATCGCGCGCCTCGGCTATCGGGAATACGCCGTGCTCGATCAGGTTTTCAAAATGAGCCGGCCGAACGATGAGCCATGATCGTAGTGTCAGCGCGGCGCGCCGCGCAAGCGCGTCTCCTTCGCCGCTCGCTGGGCGAGGGCGCGGCTGAACGAGGCCACCGCCTCGAGCATTTGCGCTCGAACCTCCTCGTCCGTGCGTCCGCTGCGGGCAGGCACATGGAATGAGTGGTCCGCGCCCGCGAGTTGCACGAGCTGCGCGCGCTCACCCAGACGCTCGATCAGGGGATCGAGGTATTCAGCGGTGGCGAACGCATCACGCGATCCTTGCAGAAACAGCATCGGTATCGCGACTCGCGCCAAGTGCTCGCCGCGAGTCGCGGAGGGACGCTCGGGAGGATGCAGGGGAAATCCAAGAAATACCAATCCTTGAACCGAGTCGAGTGGATTGATCGCCTGCGCCTGGGAAGTCATGCGCCCGCCGAACGATTTCCCGCCCGCGAGCAAGCGCAGGTCCGGCGCGGCGCGGCGTGCAGTCTCGACCGCGGCGCGCACCGCGGCGTGGCAGAGCGGCGGCGGATCCGGTCGGCGGCTCTTTCTTGCCATATAGGGGAACTCGAAGCGCAGCGTCGCGATCCCTTCCTGCGCGAGCCCGGCGGCGAATTGCGCGAGAAAAGGATGCGCCATCCCCGCGCCCGCGCCGTGCGCGAGCACGAGGAGCGCGTGGGCGTCGGGGCCTCGCTGCAGGAGTCCCGGCACGCGAGTCGCCTCGTCGACCTCGATGCTCAACGCTTCGAGAGGTACGGCTCTCACCCGCCGAGTATGCGCGAACATCGGCGCGATGGGCGAGCGCGTGCCGCTAGTCCTTCATTTTGGTGGTATTCGAGTCGTCGTATTTCGCATGCGCTTTGCCGCGCTCTTCGGCTTGCTCGAGGTCCGCCTCTTCCTGCGACTTGACTTGCGGGCCCTTGCGGATCTTCGCCTTGCCCTGCGGGGAGTTCACGAACTCGCGCTCGGCCTTGTTGAACTCTTCCGCAGCCTCGCGATTTCCCTCGCCTTGATTCGTTCCCATCGGTGCGCTCCTCATGTTGTCGTGGATCGATCGAGTTGCGACATAACGTACGTCAGCACGCACGAGGCTGTCAGTCGCCAGCAGAGTCGAGTGATGTAGGTGGTGTCCGACCGCGAGTTGTTGCGTTTACACTGCTGACATAAGACGAAAACAACGTAATTGTCGTCATCGAGAGACGCTCGTCACGGTTTCATTTGACGTGGTTCGCCAATATCCTCCCCATCACGGCCATGTCACGGAACCGCTTGATGGGCACACCAATCAATACCCCATTTACCAGTGAACTTTGGCACCTGACCATCGACGATCTGCTCGAGCCATTGCCGGCGTCGCCGCGCCTCGGCGGCCCGGGTCCCTTCGTGATCAATCTGAGCGCTTCCACCGCGCCCATCAGCTTACCGATGAAGTCCATCGCAGAATGTCCCGGCGCGCATGTCTATCAAGTCCAGCGTACCGAGGACCGCAGAGTGCGCTACCGTCTGAGGCTTGGTCCCTTCATGACGGAAGCGGAAGCGGAGGCGTTGCTGCCGGTGGTGCGCGAAATCTATCCGAGCGCGCTCGCGGCGACCGCAGAGCCTGATGATCTGCGCGCCATCGAATCCATCAAAGCGAAGATCGAGGCACAGCAGCTCGCCGCGGTGAAAGCGGCCATGAACAAGGCGAACGCCGCATCGCTCCCGACCACACCGCGCGCCGGCGTGGCACTCGCGCCCGCCGAGCCCCCCGCATCCCCGCCAAGTCATGCGCCCGCCGCGCTCGCCGAGGAGAATGGGCCGTCATCGCCGAGTCCGCCGCCCGCTTGGCTCGCGCTGCGCGCCTCGACCCGAGCCTCCGCCGCGGTGAACGCAGCGCAACCGGCGCCCGAGAAGCCGGCCCCGACGATGAAAACGCCGAGCGAGCGGCCGGCGGGCGCCGCGCGCGTCGCGCCGCAAGCCGCGCCGGAGAGTCGGCCGCTGGGGATGACACCTGCGGGAATTCGGCCGCCAGCGATCCTGCAGGCCGCGGAACCGGCTAGCGCAGATGAGTTCGGGGAACGTGAGCCCGCACGGACGTTTCAGGATCCCGTTATCCCCGTATTGTCGGACGTCGCGGTGTCCCGTACGCCCCCGCCCCCACGCGCAGCCCCCGCAGCGTTTGCGCCGCGAGCCTCGATGCCGGGGCCCCCGGCGCCGGTCGTCGTCACGCCGACACCGTCATCGCCCGCGCCCGGCAGGATGCCGGCGGCAACGCGCCCCATGGCGCCCATGGCGTTTCGAGGCGTGACGATTCAGCGCACGATGCAGAGCGTGACCGCTCAGCGCACGGTGCAGCGCGCGAGGGTGCCGGCCGCTCCGGCCTCGCCGCTCCCGCCGACCGCTGCCGCCGGTACAGCGCCTGCGCCGGCGATCGCCGTTCAGCAGGCCGAGCCGGTGCCCGCGGCAGCGGCGCAAGCCAAGCCGCCGGCGGTTCCGCCTCCGCGGCGGGTGGAGGCGCTGAGCGAGCCGCTCTCCAGTCTCGACACGACGCAGACACTGCGGCCGCTCACGGCGGGGGAGATCGAGGATGCGCAGGCGCTGCGCTGGTTTGCCATTCAACTATCGCTGGCGGACCATCGCTTCGATCCGGATGCGCTGCCGAATCTCGATATCTTCAGCGAGTACCGCCTCTATTCGATCTCGGTTACCGATCAAGGCAAGCCGATGCATTCCCTGCGCCTGGGCTTCTTCGCGGAAGAGTCGGCGGCTGGAGCCGTTGCCGGCTACCTCGGCGCGTTTTACGAGCATCCGGTGATCAAGCGCATCAGCGTTGCCGAGCGCGAACGCTTCTCCGCACACTGCCTCGAGGCGCGCAAAGACATCGGGGCCACCGGCAAGCATGCGGTCATCGAGATCACCGATGAGCGCGTGATCCGGCCCAAGCGGACCGACTCTGCGACCCCGCCGTCGGGCTCGCAGCGACCCTTTGGCGTGCCGATGGACAAGGGCAAGTAGCCGCGCATCTTGTAGACTCCGGCGAGTCAAAAAAAGCTGCCGGGGGAGCGATGAACGACGCGAAGCGGGGAGCATTCGCCTTTATCGACGGCCACATGGACGAATGGTCCGGGTGGCATCAAATCCTGTGGAATTTCGCCGAGCCGGCGTTTCGAGAATATAAATCGAGCGCTTGGTATGTGAGCTGTCTGCGCAACGCCGGGTTCGAGGTCGAAGTCGGATCGGGCGGCATGCCGACCGCATTTGTCGCCTCCTTCCGAAATGGCAGCGGTCCGGTGCTCGCGACTTATGCCGAATACGATGCCGTGCCCGGCAACTGCCAAGCGGCTGCCACGCGGTGCGGTCCGCGGCCGGGGCTCTCCAAATACGCGCCCGGCCACACCGATCCGCACTCCGCGCTGGGCCTGAGCGCACTCGGCGCCGCGCTGGCCGTAAAGGCCATGATGGAGCGTTGCAGCATCGGCGGGACGTTGAAGCTCTTCGGTGAGCCGGCCGAGAAGGTGCGCGCCTCGAAGCCCATTCACGCGGCAAAGGGCTATTACGACGCGCTCGACGCCGCGGTCAGTTTTCATCCGCATTACATGGTGCCGATGTGCAATACGGTGGCGTGGGATACGCATTGCGGCGTCGGCTACAACCTCATCTACACCTTCACCTGCCCGGAACCCGAAAACTGGATAGCCGCCGACCGCGTGAATCCCATCCCGCAGAATCACTTGACGGCCCGTGCGCCGGGGGCGACCGATGCGCTCATGCTCTTTCACCACTTGAACGAGGGATTGCGCCGCTCCATGCTGCCGGCAACCGGGCTCTGGAGCTTCAACGAGGCGATCCTGTGCGCCGGCCAGGCGACGGCGGACAATCTGGCGCCTCAGGTCTCGCAGATCGACTACATGGTGCGCACCGATTCGACCGCGCAGGCGGACATCATCTGCTCGGTCATGGACAACAACGCCGAGGCGGCCGCCAAAGCAACTTTTTGCCGCTGGCATAAAACCTGGGTTTCGAAGTCCCGCGGCGGGCTCGCGAATCATGCGATGGCGCGTATCGCGTATCGCAACTTGGCGCTGGTCGGGCCGCCGCGCTGGGACTTGGCAGCCGTGCGAGTCGCCCGCGAGATCCAGACGAACCTCGGTCTCGAGCCGCTCGAGCGTCCCTTCTCGCCCGAAACCGTGCAGCTCATCGAGCCGCAGGAGTGCGAACGGCGGCTGCGCGAGACGATGCCCGCGTGGCAGCAATACCTCACTTCGGACGATTACACCGAGTATTGCTGGCACTGTCCCACCGCGCGTCTGTTCGTGGCGCGTCCCGCGCTTGCCGGTCCTGCGGGGTTTGTGTATCCGGCCTGGGTGGCCAATGCGCTCGGCGGTATTCCAGCCACCATCGACCCCATGATCCGAGTCGCCGCCAAAACCATTGCCGGCACGCTCATCGATTTATATACCGATCCATCGGCCCTCGCCGGGGCGCAAGCGGAGTTCCGCGAGCGAACGGGGGGCGGTGTCGGCGGCACGGGCTGGCAGGCGCCCTTGTTGAGCCCGGACTTCAAGGTGCCTCATCAGTATCGGTGGCCGGAATACGTGACCACGGTGCGCGGCGAGGAATGGACGATCCCTTGGCGGGACGACGAATGAGGGGCGGCCCGATGGGCTGCGCGGGTCGGCGTATGCGCCTAAGGGGGTGAAGACTTCCGCGATCCAGAGGCGCAAACTCCCAAAAACACAATCGGCAACGGCTTGGGGGAAACCATGGATAAGCTAAAAGGGCGAAAGGCATTGGTCACGGGCGGCGCACGCGGCATCGGACGGGCGATTGTGCGGGCGCTCGCGGCCGAGGGCGCCGACGTCGCCATCAATTTTCAGTCGAGCGGAGTGGAGGCGGAAGCACTGGCTCAAGAGCTGGCGGCCGGCGGCCGTCAGACCTTGCTCTTCAAGGGCGACGTCGCGCAGCGCAGTGTCTGGACCGAGATGGTGGACAAGATCAAGCAGACCTGGGGACGGCTCGACATCCTGGTAAACAACGCGGGCATCACGCGCGACAAGACATTGCGCAAAATGACGGACGAGGATTGGCTGTGCGTCCTCAACACCAATCTCAATGCATGCTATATGGGCGTGACGGCGGCCATGCCGATGATGGTCGAGCAAAAGTACGGCCGTATCATCAACATCAGCTCCTTCGTCGGCCAGGCCGGGAACTTCGGGCAGGCCAACTACGCCGCGAGCAAAGGCGGGATCATCGCCTTTACCAAGACGGCCGCGATGGAGCTCGCGAAGTACAATGTCACCTGCAACTCGCTCGCCCCCGGATTCACCGAAACCGGCATGCTGGCGAAAGTCCCCGAGCAAGTTCAGGCGCAGATCCTCGCCCGCATCCCGATGGGCCGCTTCGCGACGCCCGAGGAGATCGCGCAAGCGGTCCTGTTTCTCGCCGCAAATGGCGATTACGTCACGGGGCAACAGATCAACGTGAACGGCGGTGTGTATATGTAGCGCGCTTCAGCGCGTTGCGAGCCAGTCGGCGATTGCCGGCGGGACCTGGCGCTGCGCCCGGCCGCTCACATACATCCCGATGTGGCCGAGGTCGAGCTCGAGCGTGGTGAAGTCCGTGCTGCGAACGAGGCGCTTCAGGGCCGCGGAGGAGGCGGGCGGCACGAGGTGGTCCTTCGTGCCGATGAGATTGAGCATCGGCAGCTTCAGAGAGCCCAGGTCGATCGGATGCCCGGCGATCTTGAGTTGCCCCCGAACCAATCGATTCTCCTGGTAGAACCAAACGACGAAGTCCCGGAATGCCGCGCCGGCTTGATCCGGGCTGTCGTAGATCCAGCGCTCGACGCGCATGAAGTTCTCCATGCGGGCCTGGTCCGGTTCTCCGCGCAACAGCTCCACGTATTTCTGATGCGACAGGCGAAACGGCATCAACGCGAGAAACAGCTGATTGAGCGTATCTCCCGAGACGTTGCCCCGGCCGACGAATGCATCCACGTCGATGCCTCGCGCCCATTTCGAGAGCAGGTCGGCCGGCGTGTGGAAATCGACCGGCGTCACCATGGTGATGAGATTGCGCACCCGTTGAGGATGCAAAGCGGTGAAGCAGAGACAGAAGACGCCGCCCTGACAGACTCCGAGCAGATTGAGCGCGTTGCGTCGGTGGATCCTCGAGATCTCCTCGACGCATCCGGCGAGCTGCCCTTCGAGATAATCCTCGAGCGTCATGAATCGATCGGCGCCGTCTGGATAACCCCAGTCGATGAGGTACACCTCGAGGCCCCGCGCGAGCAGCCCACGGATGAGCGAGCGATCCGGCTCGAGGTCCATCATCGAGGGGCGATTCACCAACGCATAGACGATGAGCAGCGGGACTGGATTGCTGGTCTTGGCGATGGGCCGGTAGCGAAAGAGGCGCAGCTTTCCGGATCGCCACACCTCATCCTTCGCCGAGCAACCAGGCGCCGCGCGGCGCGCGGCGCTCAGAGCCGCGTACCACGGAACCGTCACCGCTTGGCCTTGCTACGCCGGCGCGCCGCGGCCGGCCGGGCGCGCGGCTGGCGGCCGCGCTTCATCTCCCGCACTTGCTTCTCGAGGGAGCTCAACCGCTCGATCAGGGAATTGATCTCGCTGCGCGTCGGACAGTCGAGCCACCTGGCCCAGACTTCGAGGCACGCCATCGCCTCACGGCGCCATTCGCCGGAGGCGTTGACGGCGTCCGCCATTGCGCGGCAAAAGGCCTCGCCGTGAGCCTCTTTCGAGTAGGCTTCCTCGGCGCAATCGATCCAATCGTCATACAGCCGGTGAACGGCGTCGGGGGTGAGCGGCGCGTCAGGCACTGCGACGCGTGCCACGAAGGCGCTCGCCGCCTGTGCGAGCGTATCTCCCCACAAACGCTGTAGACGGCGTTGCGCTTCATCGAGCCGCCGCCAGGCATCGGCGGCGCGCTGCCAGCGTTCTTGATGCTCGCGGGTGGCGCCGAGCGCCGGGGCGTCCGTCGTGAACGAGGTCGCAGGGCGTGCGCCCGGCGCGGCGGTTGGGAAGACGCTCGCGAATTGATCGCGCAGAAAATCGGCGAGCTCTTTGGCGGCAGCGGCTTGCGAAGTCCCACCTTGCTGGTAGAACGCGCGGGCGGCCGCGGCAAAGCGTTCGGCATCGACGAACGGCGCGAATCCCGATGCGGCCGGCTTGAAGGCGCCCGTTCCCCACAGCGCGGCGGCCGGGTCGAGGAGCGCGGAGAAGCTGGCCCAGGGCCCCCAGGGATCAGCGGCCATGAGCCGTCCTCCTCTTTGCAATGCAAAACTCAATTGCGCTTGAATTTTCGTCCCCGGCCCGCATCTTTAAGATCGCATATCTGTATGTTTTTAGTGAATTAAATGAGCAAGATGGAATTTGTGATGGTAAATGCGTGACGTGGTCAGTTGTGCGATGCGAAAGACTGACATACGATAAGTCTCGGAGTTGGATTCCATGCAAGAACGGCTCATACGCAAATATTCTAACCGCCGCCTCTACGACACCACGGCCAGTCGCCATGTCACGCTCGAGGATCTGCGCCAAGTCCTCATCGCGGGCGACCGGATCAAGGTCGTCGACGACAAGTCGGGCGAGGATCTCACCCGATCGGTGCTGCTGCAGATCATTGCCGAGCAAGAACAATTTGGCATGCCCGTGCTGGGCTGCGAACTCCTCGAAATGATCATCCGCTTCTATGGCAGTCCGATGCAAGCGGTGCTCAGCCGTTATCTCGGTCAGGCGTTCACGGGCATTCTGCGCCAGCAGGAGGCCATGCAGTCGGAAATGGCGAAAGCCTTACAGGCGCCCTTTGCGCCGATTACCGAGCTCGCCCGCCACAACATCGAGATGTGGGAACAAATGAAGGCCGCCACACGCAATGCCTTTACGGGCGGCAGCGCTGCGCCGAGCTCTGCCGCTTCCTCGAGCGAGCGCGGCGGGGCCGATGTGGAATCGCCGCCGCGCGGCGGTGAGCAAACGAGCGCAGCCGAGCGCCGGAGCGGCGGCGGGCGCTCCGCCCCGCGCCCGCGTGCCAAGAAACGCAACACGAAGACCAGGTGACATTAGATGGACATGCATGCCAAGACGGTGGTGGTGACGGGCGGCGGACGCGGTATAGGCCGCGCGATCGCTTTGGATCTCGCGGAGCGCGGCGCCAATCTCGCGCTCTTCGATCTCAATGAGGCGGATCTGACGGAGACCGCGCAGCGTTGCCAGGAGAAGTCGGCTCGCACGCGCGAGTACCGGGTCAACGTCGCGGACGAGGCCGAGGTGACCGCCGCCATGAGCCAGGTCGTGTCCGACTTCGGTCGCCTGGACGGGCTCGTCAACAATGCGGGAATCGTGCGCGACGGATTGCTCGTCAAGGTCAAGGACGGTGCGGTGGTGGGAGCGATGAGCCTCGATCAATGGAATGCGGTCATCGGGGTAAATCTCACGGGTGTATTCCTCTGCGGGCGCGAGGCTGCGAAGCACATGATCGAGCTCGGTAACGGCGGCGTCATCGTCAATATTTCGAGCATCTCGCGCGTCGGCAACGCCGGTCAGAGCAATTACAGTGCGGCGAAGGCCGGAGTCGAATCGATGGCCGTCGTGTGGGCGAAAGAGCTGGCGCGCTACGGGATTCGCGCCGGGTCGGTGGCGCCGGGTTTCACCCACACCGAGATCTTGTCGACCATGCGCCCGGAAGTGCTCAACAAGCTGACCGCGCCGGTGCCGCTGAAGCGTCTGGGGCTTGCGGAGGAAATCGCCCATGCCGTCCGCTTCATTTTCGAGAACGACTTCTTCACGGGCCGCTGCCTGGAAGTCGACGGGGGCTTGCGCATCTAGCCGTCGTGCTCGATGTTGAGCACTTCGATAATTCGCCGCGCGGTCGAGTGGACCCGGGCCACGGATGAGGTGAGCAAGCCCTCGGTGGTGCCGTCCGCATCCGTGGGCAGTCCGAGCCTGCGCATGACGAGGGACTCGACCGCCTCCGCCTCATATTCGAAGATCGTCGCGCGCGCGCCCACCCCATGTGCTGCGTCCCGATGCGCCAGCCAATGGGCGAGCTCATGTACCAAGGCCTGTAACTGCTGTTCCGGGTCGAGTCCGGTCCGAAGGGTGATGCGATCCCGCGAGAGTCCGGCGTGGATGCTGTCGGGCAGGGACTCGCGCACCACGCATCCGCCGCAGCGCTCGACATAGCATTCGAGCGACTGGATGTGGAGCTGTATCGGCGTCATCGGGATGGGGCCCGGAGCAACATCGCCGCATCATGCGCCCGGCTGCCCGGCGCGTCGACCCGGCGCGCGATTGCCGATCCATTAACCTCTTGCGGCGCAATATTGGTGGGATGGATAAGCCGGACATTAAATATAATAAAGGCTATGAATAAAGCCATTTATATGAATTATGCGCCCCGGATCCGGCCTCGATTAAGTTCTCTTGCAGTGCATACAAAATGGTGTATAATCTCCCCCGTGAACAAGGACTCAATACCCCCAGGAGACCGCCATGACTGACACCACATTCGATCCCAAGACCATTTTCGAGACCTATCGCAATGCCTTTGCGCCCGCCCTGAAAGTCCAGCAGGAGAGCCTGAAGGCATTCGACCAAGTCGGCCGCTACCAGTACGCCGTCGCCGGCGATTACTTGGAGTGGAGCCTCGCGCAAGCCAAGGCGGCCGTCGCCTCGCAATCGCCCGCCGAGTTCATGTCCAAGCAGGTCGAGCTCACCACCGCCCTCAGCGAGAAGCTGCGGTCACGGGCGCAAGAGTTCGTCACGCTCGCGACCGATGCGCAGAACGGCGTGAGCAATGCCGTGAACGAGGGCGTGACCCGCGTGGTTGCCGAGACGAAGAAGAAGATGGGCTGAGAGTTCCCCTCCAGCTCATGAACGAGGGGCGCCGCGAGGCGCCCTTCGCACATCTGGACTAACATGGTGGACGATTGCTCGTCGAGGCGCCGAATGAATGATACCAGTCAGTCGAAATCACCCGATGCGGATCTCGCGCGGGCTTTGCGGGAACAACTCGCGACGGTCACCGGCGGTCTCGCTCCGGATGTGTATGTCAATGCCTGGTGGGACTGGTACTTGAATGTCGCGCGGGATCCCTCGAAGCAATTCGACATCATCCAGGATGCGTACGCAAAGGCGCTCGACAGCTGGTCCTTCGCACTCAAGGCAGGCACCGGCGAGCAGGCGCGTCCGACGGAGGGTGACGCGCGCTTCACGGACGACGCCTGGGCGCAATGGCCGTTCAACGCGCTTGCCCATGGGTATCGCAACTACGCGGATTGGTGGCAAAAAGCCTGGTCCGGCGTGCCGGGGTTGACTCCGGAGAGCGAGCGGCAACTCGATTTCGTCGCCCGCAACACGCTCGAGACCCTGTCTCCTGCGAACTACCTGCTGACCAATCCCGAACTCCTCGAAACGACACGCGCGGAGGCCGGAGAGAATTTGGTGCGCGGTTTCTCCAATTGGCTGGAGGACGCGCAACGCGCGCTCGCCGCGAAGAAGGGCACGGAGCCCGAAAAATTCGTGGTGGGGCGCGATGTGGCTGCAACACCCGGCAAGGTGGTTCTGCGCAACGCTCTTATCGAGCTGATCCAGTACTCCCCGCAAACCCCGTCCGTGTATGCCGAGCCGGTGCTCATCGTGCCCGCCTGGATCATGAAGTACTACATTCTCGATCTGTCGGCGAGCAACTCCATGGCCCGCTACTTGGTGGCGCAGGGCCACACGGTGTTCATGGTGTCGTGGAAGAATCCGACCGCGAGCGATCGGAATCTCGGCATGGACGATTACATGAAGCTCGGCATACGGGATGCGCTCGACGCCGTCACGGCGCTGGTCCCGCACCAAAAGGTGCACGCCGTGGGGTACTGCATCGGCGGGACTCTCCTCTCCATCGCCGCCGCGGTGCTTGCGGCGCAAGGCGATCACCGGCTCGCGAGCATGAGTCTGCTCGCGGCCCAGCAGGATTTCAGCGAGCCGGGCGAGCTGTCGCTTTTCATCAGCCCGAGTCAGATCGACATGCTCGAGACGGCAATGAACCGAACCGGGGTGTTGAAGAGCGAGCAGATGGGCGCCGCTTTTGCGCTATTGCGGGCGCGCGACCTTCTCTGGACACCGGCGATCAACAGTTACGTGCGCGGCAAACGCGATACACCGAACGACATCATGGCCTGGAATGCGGACGGCACGCGCATGCCATGCCGCATGCACACCGAATATCTGCGACAGCTTTATCTGAACAATGCGCTCGCGCGCGGAGAGTTCCGCTCCGAGGGCCGCCCGGTCGATCTGTCGGCCATCCGATTGCCCATGTTCGTGGTCGGCACCGAGACGGACCATGTGGCGCCGTGGACTTCGGTGTACAAGGCACGAGCGCTGACTCGCTCGCCGGATTACACGTTCTTGCTGACCTCAGGCGGCCACAATGCGGGCATCGTGAGCGGGCCGGCGCATCCACGCCGCCGCCACCGGGTGCGTACCTGGTCGAACGAGCGCGACACGCTCACCGCGCAGGCCTGGCTCGAGACCACCAAGCCCGAGGCAGGATCGTGGTGGCCGGTTTGGGACCGCTGGCTGGCGAAGCACTCGAGCACGGTCCGCGTGGCCCCGCCGCACGTTGGATCCGCGTCGGCCGGCTATCCCCCGATCGGGGATGCACCCGGGCAATACGTGCTGGAGAAGTAAGCCCGCGCTCAAGAGAGCTTGTCATGCTCCTCGACCAGCTGTTTCACGACGCCGGGATCGGCGAGCGTGGAAATATCGCCGAGCTGACCGGACTCGTCGGCCGCGATCTTTCGAAGGATGCGGCGCATGATCTTGCCTGAGCGCGTCTTGGGCAGACCTGGCGCCCACTGGATCACATCGGGCGTCGCGATCGGGCTGATCTCCTTGCGCACCCAATCGCGCAGCTCGCGCCGCAGCGCCTCGGTGGGTTCGGCGCCGGAGATCAAGGTGACGTACACGTAGATGCCCTGACCTTTGATGTCGTGGGGATAACCGACCACCGCCGCTTCGGCCACCTTGGCATGAGCGACCAAGGCGCTCTCGATTTCCGCAGTGCCGAGGCGGTGTCCTGCCACGTTGATCACATCGTCGACGCGCCCGGTGATCCAGTAATAGCCGTCCGCATCGCGCTTCGCCCCGTCGCCGGTGAAGTACTTTCCGGGGAACGTTTTGAAATACGTATCGATGAACCGTTGATGATCGCCGTAGACCGTGCGCATCTGACCGGGCCAGCTGTCGAGCAGCACGAGATTGCCCTCGGCCACGCCATCGAGGGTGTGGCCCTCGTTGTCGACGAGCGCGGGCTGCACCCCGAAAAATGGCAACGTGGCCGATCCCGGCTTCAAGTCGATCGCACCCGGGAGCGGCGTGATCAGGATGCCGCCGGTCTCCGTCTGCCACCACGTGTCGACGATAGGGCAGCGGCCTTCGCCCACCACCCGGTGATACCACTCCCACGCCTCCGGATTGATCGGCTCGCCGACCGAACCGAGCAGGCGCAGCGACTTGCGGGAGGTCGCCTTCACCGGCGCCTCGCCTTCGCGCATCAGCGATCGAATCGCGGTGGGTGAGGAGTAGAGGAGGGTGACTTGGTGCTTGTCCACGACGCGCCAGAATCGGCTGAAATCGGGGTAGTTGGGAACGCCCTCGAACATGAGCGTGGTCGCACCATTCGCGAGCGGACCATACACGAGGTAGCTATGACCCGTGACCCAGCCGATATCGGCCGTCGCCCAGTACACATCCTCCTCGCGCAGATCGAACACCGTGGCATGGGTAAAGGCGGCGTGCACGAGATAGCCGCCCGTCGTGTGCAGCACGCCCTTGGGCTTGCCGGTCGATCCGGAGGTGTAAAGAATGAATAATGGATCCTCGGCGCCCATTTCCGCCGCCGGACAGCTCGAAGGCTGCGCCGCGATGAGCTCGTCGTACCACTGATCGCGACCCGCCTGCATGGGGACCGAGGCGCGGGTGCGTCGCACCACCAGCACCGTCTTGACGGTCTCGGTGCCCTTGATGGTGAGTGCCTCATCGACGCAGGACTTGAGCGCGATCCGCTTGCCGCCGCGAAGCCCCTCGTCGGCGGTGATCACGAGCGTCGATTGGCAATCGGCGATACGGCCGCCGAGCGCCTCCGCGGAGAAGCCGGCGAACACCACCGAATGCACGGCCCCCAGGCGCGCGCAGGCGAGCATGGTGATGGCGGCCTCGGGGATCATCGGAAGGTAAATGGTGATGCGATCCCCTTTCTTCACGCCGAGCGCCTTCAGCGCATTGGCGCACCGGCAGACCCGCTCGTGAAGCTGGCGATAGCTCAGCCGCTCGGATTGCTTCGGATCATCCCCTTCCCAAATGATGGCCGTTTTGTCGCCGCGCTCCGCGAGGTGGCGGTCGAGGCAATTCGAGGACACGTTGAGAGTGCCATCTTCGAACCAGCGGATGCGGAAATCCTCGATGGCAAAACTGGTGTCTTTGACCTTCGTGAACGGCTTCATCCAATCGATGCGCCGGCCGATACCTGACCAGAACTCCTGCGGATCGCGAATGGACTCCTCGTACATCCGGCGGTAGTCCGCCCGGTTGATGCGTGCGTGCTCCGCAAAGCTCTTCGGAACGGGATATAGGTTATTGTGCATGACAGCCCTCGAGCATGTGACCCCGGCTTCCAGCCCCGGCGAGTAGTTTAGCTCAGACTGGCGCGTCGGACAGGTTCGCCGGCTGGGCACGGCGGTGTATTTTCCGAACGGCGCTAGGGACAATCCGAAGCTTATCGAGCGGTCGTTCAACTACCATTGATCGGCGTGCACCTCCTAGGCATAGTGTCTCCCCGGCGAGGTTAAAAGGGGGAACAAGGTGACCGACAGCTCGACCATCCCGCGCCGCGGACGCGACCTGCGGCGGGCGCGTGCCCGTTCGCAGACCGTGAAATACCCCTACATCCGGCGCAAGCTCCCGGTGGTCGAGCTCCTGAGCCGCGAGGCGGTCGAGATCATCGAGGCGAATGCGGAGACGATTCTCGAGGAAATCGGAATCGAGTTCCGCCGCGATCCGGAGTCGCTGCGGCTCTGGCGCCAGGCCGGTGCCGATGTCGATGGCGAGCGGGTACACATCCCGCGCGGCCTCGCTCGCCAGTTGCTCAAGACGGCTCCGAGCGAATTCACGCTGTATGCCCGCAACCCCGCCAGGAATCTGCGCTTCGGAGGAGACGCCACGGTATTCTCGCCGGTCGGCGGGCCCCCCTTCGTCTACGACATCGAGCGCGGGCGGCGCTATGGGACGCTCGAGGATCTGCAGAATTTCATCAAGCTCGCGCACATGGCGCCGGCGATTCATTTTTCCGGCGGATCGATGTGCGAGCCGATGGAGATTGCGCCGAACAAGCGCCATCTGGACGTGCAGTATGCGTTCTTTCGCTACAGCGATCAGGGCTGTGAAGGCACTCCGGAAACGCCCGGGCATGCGCGCGATGCCATCGCGCTCGCCCGCGTGCTGTTCGGCGCCGAATACCTCGAGAGTCATCCGGTGATGCTCGGCAACATAAACTCCAACTCGCCCCTCGTGTTCGATGGCCGCATGCTCGGCGCGCTGCGCGAGTTCGCCGGCGCCAACCAGGGAACCATCGTGGTCCCGGCCGTGCTTGCCGGAGCGATGGGACCGGTGACGGCCGCCGGCTGTCTCGCCGAGATCCTCGCGGAGACCCTGGCGGGCATGGCGCTCACGCAGATCGTGCGGCCCGGTGCCCCGGTCATCATGGGTTCTTTCGTGGGAGCCATTTCGATGCGGACCGGCGCGCCCACCTTCGGCACGCCGGAGGCCACCCAAATGATATTCGCGACGGCGCAGCTCGCGCGCCGGGTCGGGGTGCCCTGCCGCAGCGGCGGCTCGCTTTGCTCATCCAAGATCGCCGATGCGCAGGCGGCCTATGAGAGCGCTCATACATTGCTTCCCACGCTCCTCGCCGGGGTGAATCTCGTCACGCACGCGGCCGGTTGGCTCGAGGGTGGCCTCGTCGCGGGCTACGAGAAATTTGTCATGGACGCCGATCAGCTGGCGATGATGCAGGCGCTCGCGCAGGGCATGGATCTGTCCGAGCGCGGTCAGGCGCTCGATGCGCTTCGCGAGGTGGGTCCGGGAAGTCATTTTCTCGGCTGCGCGCATACACAGGCCAATTTCGAAACGGCGTTCTATCAATCGACCATCGCGGACTATGCCTCCTATGAGCAGTGGTCGCTCGAGGGTGGTCTCACCGCCGAGCAGCGAGCCCATGCGGTGTGGAAGAAAATGCTCGCGGAATACCAGGATCCGGGCATCGATCCCGCGGCGGACGAGGCCATGCTCGCTTTCATCGCGCAGCGCAAGGCCGTGCTGACCGACGCCATCGAGGAGGAATAGCGGCGGAAGCATATAATGCCGGCTCGCAAGCCGCATGGGACCCCCGATGATCGAGCCTGATTACGACTCTCTGCGCCGGGAGTTCCCCGTCCTGTCGCGCAAGACCTACCTGAACAGCGGCTCGTACGGAGCGCTCGCGAACGAGGTCAAGGCGGCGTTCGAAGCCTATCTGGAGGACCGGCTCTGCAAGGGATCGGACTGGGACGCTTGGATAGGCAAGTACGAATCGGTGCGCGCCCTGACCGCATCGCTCCTGCGCGCCTCCTGCGACGAAATTGCCATAACCGCCTCCGTGTCGGCGGGACTCAACGCGCTCGCGAGCGCGCTCGATTTCTCCGGGAAGCGCAACCGGGTCGTGATCAGCGATTTCGAGTTTCCCACCAATGCGCAGATCTGGCACGCGCAGGAGCCGCGCGGCGCGCGCATCCTCCACGTGCCGCGGTCCGCGGATGGCTACATTCCGCTCGAGATGTTCGAGCGCGCGATCGACGAGCGCACCCAACTCGTGGCCGTCACCCATGTTTGCTTCCGCAACGGAGCCAAGCTCGATGTCCCGGGCATCGCACGGCTCGCGCACGCCAAAGGTGCGCGCTTATTGGTCGACTGCTATCAGTCCGTCGGGTCGGCGGATATCGATGTCAAAGCATGGGATGTGGATTTCGCGGTCGGGGGAATGCTGAAATATCTGCTCGGCACGGCCGGCATCGGCTTTCTGTACGTTCGCGATGCGCTCGTGCCTGCGCTGCTGCCGAGCAGCAGCGGGTGGTTTGCGCAAGCGGATATCGGCGCCATGGACATCACCGCCAACCGTCCCGCTCCCAATGCCCGCCGCTTCGAGGCCGGCACACCCGCTGTCGCCAATTGTTATGCCGCCGAGGCGGGCCTCAAGTTGCTGATGCGTGTAGGCACCGCGGCCATCGAGAAGCGCGTGTATGGGCTCACGCACCGCTGCATCGGCAAGCTCGCGCAGATCGGCTGGCCGAGCGTCACTCCCGCCGATCCCCTGCGCCGCGGGGCGACTGTCGCGCTACCCTCGTGCGACAGCGGCCAACTCACCACGGAGCTCCTGAAGTTGGGAATCGTCACCTCGCATCGCGACGACAATGTGCGTGCGAGCTTTCATTTCTACAACAATGACGACGACGTGGACGCGTTCGTAGCCGCCGTGAAGGGCCTGCGCACCGCGCTCGCGCCCCGCAATCCGGCACCTCCTTGAGACCGCCCGCTCACTGAGCCATCCGCCTCGAGCGCGCCGGCAAGATCAGTCCAGCGGCGAGCGTCGACGCCGGCCAGCAGAAGCCATAGCGTGAGCGATGCACCAGCAAATAGAATCCGCCGGCAATGCGCGCCCTGCGCATGACCGGCATTTCGGATTGAGCTGTCATTGGTTCGCGCTCCTCACCTACCAGGCACCTTGTTTCTGTCCGAACCACCATACCAGGCCCATGCCGATGGTCGGCTGCGAGGATTCGAGAATGCCGAGCGTATTGCCCAGAAAGTAAAGGCGATTCGACTGGTCGCGGCGAAACTCGGTAAACATCATGAAGTCGCCGGCGAGCCGATAGTCGAGCGTAAACGTGCCCTCCTTCAGATACTGGGTCACGCCCGAATACAAGCCTCCCACGTCCGCCAGGTACTCGAGGCGCAGGGCCGCGGCAAGCTTGGGGGTCAATTGATACGAACCGTAGAGCGCTCCTCCGGCCACGTGTTCGGGGGAGGAGTAGGAATACAGCCGTTCCTGGACGTAATCACCCTCGGCGGCGAATGTCAGGGCTTTCGTCGCTTGCCAGGTTAGGTAGCCGTCGTAGATTTGAAGCTTGCCTGTCGGCGGGTTCGCTATCGGCAGGATGTAGGTGCCCTGCTGATTGGGAAGACCGGTCTGTGCCGGTGTGGGCGACTGAAGATAGACGACGTCCGGATGCTCCTGTCCATTATAGAAGTTCAGCGTCCACGACAGGCTCGGATTCGGCGTGATCACCAATCCGAGGAGCTGGTCCTTGTAGTTGTTGAAGGCCTCGGTTTGATTCGTTCCGTTGGTGATCCACAGATTGACCGCGACCTCCTCGTTGATGGCATATTTTGCGCGCACACCCATGTGATAGAAGGGGAGATAGTCGAACCAGAAAGAGCGCGAATAATTCAGCTGGTCCTTGGTGTAATTGCCCTCGATTCCGAGCGAGCTCGCCCACTTGCCGAAGTCCACGGTAAGTCCGTTGCCGAGTGGAAAGACGTACGTGCCGTAGGCCTGAAAAATATTTCGATAGACATCCGGCCGCAGCTCATTGGCCGGATTCCCCTGCAGGGTCGAGGTGGCCTGGCCGTATTGCAGGTCGATGCGCATGCCCTCGCGTTTGCCGATCGCGAGATCCGGAGCGCTCTCAACGATCAGATCGGCTTGGCTCAGACTGAAGCTGTTGCTGCTGACATCGTAGGCGCGCAGGTAATTGACGCGGCCGATCGGGTCGTTCGTGTTGTACTCGTAATAGCCGTCGAGCATGGCGTTCAGGGTCAAGCCGCGAAGCATATCGGCGACCACCGGGGGGGCGGCCACGGCGCTCGCGGCCGGCGTCGAGGCGCCGGCCGCCGCGGGGCCGGGCGCTGTCGCGCCTGATCCGGGCGCGCCCGGTGGCGAGGCTGAGAGCGGGGGTACCGGCGTCGCCGCGGCAACCGCCGGCGCGCCGGCGCCGTTGGACCCGGGATTGGCCGGCGGGGCAGCCTGGGCTTGGAGCTTGAGTACCAGCGCCTTGAGCTCCTCCACTTCGTGCTCGAGCTTGTCGATGCGCTCGTCCACACGCGAGGGAGTTTGCCCGGCCTTGCGTTTGCCCGCTTGCGGGGAGGACTGTGCCATCGCGGACGACACCGCGAGCACCGAGCATGCGAGGACGCAAGCGATTCGCTTCAAAGAATGGGTCATGGAAGAGGCTCCGGTAAGACGACAGGTCGCAGGTCGGGAGGGCTCATCAGGCGTTCACGCATCGCCGATTAGGGTGCGCTTGCGGCAGGGGACAGGAGCGGTCTTCGATCGGTTTTACCGCCGCCGCGACAGCCAGGTCACCGGTAATGGATTGGGTCTCGCGATCGCGGCTTGACGCGCCCGCGTGCTATTCCGCGCGGCCAGGGCAGCGTAGCCATCGGAGCTGGCTAGGCTAGCGCTTGGTCAACGGGATGCGGGTCGCTCCGAACTGCCCGGCACGGCGGCCTCCGCGGCCTTGAACCCCGTCTTCGAGTGAGTCCCGTCGCAGAACGGCTTGTTCGTGGAGGCGCCGCAGCGGCACAGCGCAAACGGACGCTTCGGTACGGCATACTCGGCACCGTTCCAGTCGACCACCGTCACGTCATCGCCCTGCACCAGGTATGGACCGTTCTGAAGCACCTTGATAATAGCCATCGTGCATCGCCTCCGCGTTGAGTGAGCTGCAGTATAGCCCCTCGCTCACGGTGTGACTGAGGTGAGCGCTCCGGTGTCGGCGGCGGCCATGGCGACGATCGGCCAGCCGAGGAGAAGCAAGGCGAAGGGCTTCATCATCTCAAGGTACCTTCGGCGGCGGAGGTGGCGGCGACTCCGACGGATCCGCGGGCAGGCGCATGGGATCCGATGGACGATGCAAGTCGGCGGCTGACCAGCTCCCGCCGAGGTCGCCGATCAATGACACTGCGTCCGTGAGCCGGTTTTGCTCGACGGCGAGTGCGGTCTGCTGATCCACGAGCTGCGCTTCCTGGGCTTGAGCGACCGTGGTGTAGTCGACGGTGCCGGCCTTGAATTCCGCGAGCGCGATCTCCGTACCGTGCGTCGCATCCTTCACCGCGGTGTCCAAGGCCTTCGCCTGCTCGCCGAGGATGCGCAGCCCCGACAGATCGTTCTCGACATCCTCGAAGGCCGTCAATACGGTGTTGCGGTAACTGGCGACCGCCGATTCGTAGGCGGCGCGGACCGACTGCACCTGATAATACCGCTGACCGAAGTCGAACAAGGTCTCGGTGCCGTTCGCACCCAAGGACCAGATATGGTTCGCCGAGTGCAGCAGGCCGGCGAGCGGCGACTGGGTGAAGCCGCCCGCCGCGGAAAGCGAGATGGTCGGATAGTACGCGGCGGTGGCGACGCCGATGGCGGCGTTCTCGGCTTTCATGGTGCGCTCGGCGGCGGCAATGTCGGGCCGGCGCTCGAGCAGGGTGGAGGGCACGCCGATCGGCACGCTGGGCAGGGTCGGCAGGGTCGTGCCGCGAGGAATGTCCATCTCTTCGGGTGTCTTGCCCACGAGCACCGCAATGGCGTGGGCATATTGCGCCCGGGCCACCCCGCTGCCGATCAAATTCGATTGGGCAGTCTCGAGCGCCACTTGCGCCGTGATCACGGCCGAGGGCGGCGTTGCGGTGAGACCCGCGGCGCCCTGCGCCTTCGTGACCTTCAAACTGTCGGTGTACGCATTGACCGTCTGTTGGTTGAGGTCGATGAGGGCGTCGGCCACCCGCAGCTCGATGATCGTGGTCGCGAGCAGGGTCTGCTGGGCGAGCGTGGCGTTGGCGAGCGTCGCCTCGTCGGCCTGGGCCGTGGCGGTGTTCTCCTCGACCAGGCGCCGAACCTGTCCCCAGAGGTCGAGCGTCCAGCTGGCCGTGCCTTCGAGTGTGGCGGAGGTCACCGAGCCGTGCCGGCCGCTGACCGCGCCGGTGGTGGTGGTCGTACCGGTGCCGGTGCCTGTTCCGGTGCCGGTCCCCGTTCCCGTCGAGGTGCTGCCCGTGGTCGTGGTGACGCCGGTACCGCTATAGCCCGGGCCGCCCAATCGGGTGACCGATCCGGTCACCCCGAGCACGGGGAAGAGCTCGGCTCGTGCGGCTTTCACCTCCGCGACGGCCTGCAGGTAGTTCGCATAATTTTGACGCACGGTCTGGTTCGACACCGCCACCTGCGGCTCGAGCTCATCCATCAACGGGTCATGGAAGTCCGTCCACCAATCGCCTTTGGGTGCCGCATCGGAGGGGGCCGCCTGCGTCCAGCCTTCCGGCGGCTGCTCCTTGAACGCCTTTGGCACCGGCGCGCTCGCCCGGTGATAGTCCGGCCCGACCATGCAGCCGCCGAGCACGGCGAGGACCGCAGCCAGGGATGAGAGTCTTGCAATCGTCATGATGAAGTACCCGCACTCAATTCAGGGCGTGCCGGTGCGCGCCATCGCCGGCTGCGCAGCCACAGCCGCAGCCGCTCGAAGCCGAGATAGATGACCGGGGTCGTATACAGCGTGAAGACTTGACTCAGGATGAGGCCGCCGATCACCGTAATTCCGAGCGGCTGACGGAGCGAGGCGCCCTGACCGATTCCGATCGCCAGCGGCAGTGCGCCGAGCACGGCGGCGGCGGTGGTCATCATGATCGGCCGCAAGCGGATCACGGCGGCATCGTGAATCGCCAGCTGCGGCTCCATCTGATCGTGCCGCTGCAGGTGCAGGGCGACATCGATCATCATGATGGCGTTTTTCTTGACGATGCCGATGAGCAGGATGATGCCGATGAAGGCGATCACCGAGAGCGGCGTACCGAAGATCAGGAGCGCCAAGGTGGCTCCGATCATGGCGGACGGCAGCGTCGAGAGGATGGTGATGGGATGGATGGTGTTTTCATAGAGGACGCCGAGCACGATATAGATGGCGCCGAACGCCGCGATCAGCAGCAGCGGTAACGCGATCATGTTTTGGGCGAACACCTGTCCCGCACCCGCAGGGCTGCCGCGGATGGAGCCGGGCATGCCGAGATCATGCATCGCCTGAACGATGGCGGCCGTGGCCCGGCTGAGAGAGCCCCCGGGAGGCAGGTTGAATGAGATCGTCGCCGCCACGAGCCCGTTCTGGTGATTGACCTGGGTCGCGGTGTGGTTGTTCACGTAGCTCGACATGGCGTGCAGAGGCACCATGGTCTCGGCGGCGGTGCTGTCGGCGCTGCCGGTCGAACTTCCGCCGCGGCTGTTCGAGATGCTGTTGGTGACGGCGTTCGCCTGGGCGTTGGAGTTGAGCGCGCTGCTGGTCGCAGCGGCGGAGCTTGCGCCCGAAACGGCGGAATAGGGGATCACACCGCTCACCGTGCCTCCCTGCATCTGCGTCTGCGCGGTGCCGCTCGGGTTACCCGCCGCGGTGCTGAGGTACGTCCGGTCGAGCATCTGGGGAAATTGCCAATACTCGGGCGCGACCTCCATCACCACATAATACTGATTGAAGGGGTTGAAAATGGTGGTCACGGTACGCTGCCCGAAGGCGTCGTAGAGCACGTTGTCGACCTGGTTGGGCGCGAAGCCGTAGCGCGCCGCCGTGGCGCGCGCGATGGTGACGTAGGTTTGCAGGCCATGCTGCTGCATGTCGGAATTCACATCGACGATCTCGGTGTGGTATTTGCCGAGCTCGTCGAGAAGCTTCGGAGTCCACGCATACAGCGCCGTCGTGTCCTCGCTCGTCAATGTGTACTGATATTCGGCGGCGGATTGCCGCCCGCCGATGTGCAGATCCTGCACCGCTTGCAGGAACAGGCGCGCGCCGGACACGCGGTTCAGCTTCGGCCGCAGGCGCTGGACCACCGCATCGGCCGAGAGCTTTCGCTGTGCCAAGGGCTTGAGTCCGACGTAGACGTTGGCGGTATTGAGCGAGCGGGTACCGGTGAATCCGATCACCGAGGCGACGGCGGGATCGGTCTGTACGATGTCCTGCAACTGCTGAAGCTTTTTCTTCATGGCCTGAAACGAGATGCTCTGATCGGCGATGATCTGTCCCATGAGAAGTCCGTTGTCCTGCTCCGGAAACAGAGTTAGAGACACCCAGCGGAGCAGCACGAAATTGAGGAAGATCATGAGGACCAGCAGCACGCCCACGAGCAGCGCATGGTCGAGCACCTTCGTCAGCGAGCTGGAATAGAATTTCTTGAATCGCTCGAACTGAGCTTCGGTCCACACGGCCCAGCGAGCCCTCGAATGCAGCCCCTCGCCGCGCTCGAGCAGATATGCGCACATCGTGGGCGTGACCGTGAGCGAGACGAGAAGCGAGATCAGGATGGCGATCGAGAGCGTCACCGCGAATTCATGAAACAGGAGACCGATAATGCCCGGGAAGAGCAGGATCGGGATGAACACCGCGATCAGCGAGAGGCTCATCGACACAACCGTGAAACTCACCTCACCGCTCCCCACGATCGCCGCCTCGCGCACGCTCTTGCCCGATTCGATGTGACGCACCACGTTCTCGAGCACGACCACCGCATCGTCCACCACGAAACCGGTGGCGATGGTGAGGCTCATCAGGGAGAGATTGTCGATGCTGTAGCCCAGGAGATACATCGGCCCGAACGTGCCCAGGATGGAGATGGGCAGAACGACCGCCGGAATGAGCGTCGCGCGCGGCGATTGCAGGAACACGAAAACCACGCCGATGACGAGCACCACGGCCATCATGAGACTGCGTTCGGTATCGCCGACCGCGGCCGTCACCGACTGCGACCGGTCCAGGGCAATGTGCACGTTGATGTTGGGCGGCAACGTCGCCTCGACCGAGGGCAGCACCTTCTTGATCTGGGCGACCGTCTTGATGATGTTGGCGCCGGGCAGCGGAAAGACGATCACGCCCACGGTCGGCTGATTGTTGTAGAGGCCGGCGTTGCGGATGTTCTCGTTCGAGTCGACCACGGCGGCCACATCGTGCAGGAGCACGGGGGCGTTGTTGCGGTAGGCAATGACCAGATTCTGGTAATCCGCCGCCTTGGTGGCCTGGTCGTTCGAGAGAACCTCGTAGCGTTGATCGCCCTGGTCGATGTGTCCCTTGGCGCTGTCCGCGTTTGCCGAGGAGATCGCGGCGCGTACATCCTCGAGCCCGATGCCGTAGCTCGAGAGTTTGTCGGGCTGGATCTCGACGCGAACCGAGGGCAGGGCGCTTCCGCCGAGCTGAATCTGTCCCACCCCATTGATTTGCGAAAGCTGCTGCTGGATCACCGTATCGGCGGAATCGTAGAGCTGGGCCGTGGTGAGCGTGCTCGAGGTGAGCGCCAGAATGATGATGGGCGAGTCCGCCGGATTGTATTCGCGATAGCTCGGATTGCCGCGCAGGGTCGTCGGCAGGTCCGCACGCGCCGCCTGGATTCCCGCCTCGACGTCGCGTGCCGCGCCGTTGATGTCGCGGCTGATCGCAAACTGGATGATGACCAGGGAGGTCCCGACGCTGTTCGTCGAGGTGAGCTCCGTCACCCCCGAAATCGTCGCGAGACGCCGCTCGAGCGGCTCCGCGACGGTCGAGGCCATGATATCCGGGCTCGCCCCCGCCATGTTCGCCTGCACCACGATGACGGGCAGGGTCACGTTCGGCAGCGGCGCCACCGGCAGATGGAAATAGGCGAGGATGCCCGAGAGCGCGATCGCGATCGCGAGGAGCGAGGTCGCGACCGGCCGGCCGATGAAGAATGAGGGTATGTTCACGCGGCACGCTCGCCGGAGGGCTCGCTTGCTTTGCGGCCGAAGCGTTGGGAGAGCCGGTCGAACATCAGATAAATGACCGGCGTGGTGAACAAGGTCAGCATCTGGCTCACGAGCAGACCGCCGATGATGGCGAGTCCAAGAGGCCGGCGCAGCTCCGAGCCGGTGCCGGTTCCCACGAGCAGGGGCAGGGCGCCGAGCATCGCCGCGAGCGTCGTCATCAGAATCGGGCGAAAGCGCAGCATCGAGGCCTCGAAGATCGCATCCTCCGATGACTTGCCATGCTTGCGCTCGGCCTCGAGCGCGAAGTCGACGATCATGATGCCGTTCTTCTTGACGATGCCGATCAGAAGTACGATGCCGATGATTCCGATGACATCGAGATCGCTCCCGGCCAGCATCAGGGCGAGCAGTGCGCCGAGTCCCGCCGAAGGAAGCGTCGAGAGGATGGTGACGGGGTGGATGTAGCTCTCGTACAGAACCCCGAGCACGATGTAGACGGTCACGAGCGCCGCCATGAGCAAGAACACTTCGCTCGACAGCGAGTCCTGGAACGCCTGGGCGGCGCCCTGAAAGGAGGTGGTGATCGACGGGGGCAAGTGCACCGCCTGCTCCGCTCGCTTGATCTCATCCACGGCCGTGCTCAAGGAGGCGTTCGGTGCGAGGTTGAAGGACACCGTTACGGCGGGGAACTGCGCCAGATGACTGATCACCAGCGGCGACTTCGTGACCTGGATGTCCGCGATGCCGCGCAGCGGCACCTGACCGCTCGCGCCGGTCTGCGTCGGCAGATAGAGATTGCCGAGCGCCTCGAGGTTCGGAAGGTTCTCGGGCTTCGCCACCAGCACGACGCGGTACTGGCTGGATTGATTGAAAATGGTGGAGACGATGCGCTGCCCGAGCGCATCGTACAACGCGTTGTCGATCGTCGCGGGCGTTATGCCGTAGCGTGCCGCCAATTGTCGGTTCACCAGGACGTTCACGCTCAAACCGTAATTATTCAGATCGCTCGTGACGTCGGCGATCGACTTGATTTTCTTCATGCGCCCGACCAGTTCGGGCACGTACTGCTCGAAGGCCTGCTGGCTCGGGCCCCGCAGCACGAACTGATACTGGTTCGGAGAGACCACGGTGTCGAGGGTGAGGTCCTGCTCGGGCTGCAGGTAGAGCTTGATGCCGGAGATGTTCGCCACCTCGTCCTGAAGGCGCAGCGCGATTTGCCGGGCGGAGAGCGAGCGGTCGCTATGAGCCTTCAAGTTGATCAGGAAGCGGCCGTTGTTGAGCGTCGTGTTGGTGCCGTCGATTCCGATGTACGAGGTGATCGAGACGACGTCGGGATCCTTCAGGATCGCATCGGCGAGCTGCGACTGACGCGCCGACATGGCCGTGTACGACACGGAGTTGTCGGCGACGCTGATGCCCTCGATCACGCCGACATCCTGCACCGGAAACAGACCCTTCGGGATGATGATGTACAAGAATACGGTGATGATCACGGTCACGGTCGCGAGGAGCAGCGTCAGGGTCTGATGCCCGAGCACCCAGCGCAGGCCCGTCCGATACGACTCGAGCGTCCGGTCGAAAATCCGCTCGCTGATCTGCTCGAAGCGGCTGGGGCTTCGCTCCGCCTTGCGGCGCAGGATCCTGGCGCACATCATCGGGACGAGGGTGAGCGACACCACGGCGGAAATCACGATGGTCACGGCCAACGTGACGGCGAACTCGCTGAACAAGCGCCCGATCACGCCGCCCATGAACAGGAGCGGTATGAGCACGGCGATGAGTGAGATCGTGAGGGACATGATGGTGAAGCCGATCTGACCCGCGCCGGCGAGCGCCGCATCGAGCGGGCTCATGCCTTCCTCGAGATAGCGCACGATGTTCTCGATCATCACGATCGAGTCGTCGACCACGAAGCCGGTGGCGACGATGAGCGCCATCAGGGACAGGTTGTCGATCGAATAATTGAGCTCGTACATGATCGCAAGGGTTGCGATCAGCGATACGGGGACCGAAATGCTCGGAATGATGGTCGCCGGCACGTTCCTCAGGAACACGAAAATGACGAGCACCACCAGCGCGATCGACAGGAAGAGCTCGACTGCCGCGTCGGATACGGATGCGCGGATCACGCCGGTACTGTCGGCGACGATTTGCACATGCATGGCCTGGGGCAAGCTGGCGAGCAGTTGCGGCAGCTGGGCCTTGATCTGATTGACCGTCGCGATGACGTTCGCGCCCGGCTGTCGCATCACGTTGAGCACGATGGCGGGGACGTGATTGACCCAGGCCCCCTGTTCGACGTTCTGCGCGGCCTGGCTGACGCGGGCCACATCGCGCATGAACACGGGGGCGCCGTTCTGATAGGCGATGACCGTGTTCAAATACTCCTCGGGATCCTCGATCTGATCGTTTGCATTGATCGTGTAATCGAGTTCCGGACCATCGAAGTTGCCCTTCGGCTGACTTACGTTGATGTTCGCAAGGAGCGTGCGCATGTCATCGATGCTGAGTCCGTATCCCGCGAGCTTCTGAGGATCCACCTCGACGCGCACGGCCGGCACATTGCCGCCCGACGGCGTCACGAGCCCGACGCCCGACACTTCGGAGATCTTCGAGGCAAGCCGGTTATTGGCAAGGTCCTGAAGCTGGGTGAGCGACAGGGAGTCGGAGGTGATCGCGAGCGTCAAGATGGGCTGGTCGGCGGGGTTGACCTTGGCGTACACCGGCGGCGCCGGCAGGCCCGTCGGCAGCAAGCTGTTGGCGGCATTGATGGCCTGCTGCACATCCTGCTCCGCGATGTCCAGACTCAAGGCGAGGCTGAACTGCAGCGTAATGACCGACGCGCCGGCCGAGCTTGCGGAGGTCATTTGAGTCAGACCCGGGATCTCGCCGAGCTGCACCTCGAGCGGCGCGGTCACCGTGGTCGCCATCACCTGGGGACTCGCGCCGGGATAGAAGGTCTCGACCTGGATGGTCGGATACTCGACGTCGGGGAGCGAGGAGACCGGCAGGAACCGCACGGCCACCAGGCCGACGAGCACCAGGGCGATCATCAAAAGCGATGTCGCCACCGGCCGCAGTACGAAGAGGCGCGAGATATTCATGGCGCGGGCGTCGAGCCTGCCGTCAGCTCGCGTCGCCCGCGCCCTGGGTGGCGGCGCCGGTCTTCTTCCTGGCTTTGGAGCCGGGAGGCGAGGCCGGCGTGGACGCCCCTTGCGCGGAAGAGGCGCCGGCCGGCGGCGAGGGCGCCGAGACCTTTATCTTGGCGCCATCGCTCAGCCGGTCGGTTCCATCGACGACCACGGTATCGCCGACGTTGAGGCCGGACAGAATGGCCGTGTGCTGCCCGTCGCTCGGGCCCAAGGTCACCGTATGGGCGGACACGGTGTCATCGGTGTTCGCCAAATACACGTACGTCCCCGGCGCACCGGTCAGTACCGCGGGGGTCGGAACCAGGATCGCCCCGCTCAACGTATCCACCAGGATCTTGACGTTGACGAACTCGCTCGGGAAGAGCGCCTCGTCGTCGTTGTCGAATTTGGCGCGCAGGGTGACCGTGCCCGTGCTGGTCTGCATCTGATTGCTGAGGGCGTAGAGCATTCCGGTCGCGATTTGCCTGCTGTTGTCGCTCGAATAGGCGGTGACCGGAAGCTGCGCCCCGCCATGGACGCGCTCGACGACTTTGGCCAGATCGTCCTGGGCCACCGTGAACTCAACGGTGGTGGGTTTCATCGTCGTGATGACCACGATGCCGGGGGAGCTCGAGGCGGTGACGTAGTTGCCCGGATCGACCAGGCGCAAGCCGACCCGGCCTGAGATCGGTGCGGTGATGTGGCAATAGATCAGGTCGAGCTTGTATTGGGCGACATTCGCCTCGTCCGCCTCGACCTGCGCCGCATCCTGCTTGACGGTCGATTCCTGGTCGGTGACCGTCTGCTCCGCAATCGCCTTCTGCGATTGCAGTTGATGATATCGGGCGAGATCCGATCGCGCCTGATCGAGCGAGGCTTGGTCTTTCAACAGCGCCGCCTGCGCCTGTTTCAGGTCGATCTCGTACTGCCGCGGATCGATCTGCGCCAGAAATTGACCCTTCTTGACATCCTGTCCCTCCTTGTAGCCGACCTCGGTGAGGTAACCGCTGAGCTGAGGAAGTACCGTCACGGTCGCGACGGGAGAGACCGTACCGAGCTCGGACAGGGTTTCGGGCATATCGCCCAAGACCGCCTTCGCCACTTTCACGACCTGCGGAGGAGTGGCGCGGGGCGGCTTCTTGCCCGCGAGAATATGCATGACGACGAGAATGATCAGGACCGCGGCGATGGCGCCGCCAATCCAAAGCCCGCGGCGGCTGCGAGGGGCCCCGGGTTGGGATGCGTCCTGCGTTGCGATCATAGCGACTCCAAACTATTCGGGCGCGGCCGTCGAGCCCGCGTCACGCGTGCCTCCAGGTCGCAGAATTGAGATTTGAGGACATGCGCGCAAGATCGTTCCGACGGCAGCCCGCGAAGCGGCGGCAAGTGTACCGCAAACAAGTTGCGCTCCTGAGAGGGGAAAGCTCGCACTTTGCAATCTTTGCACAGTTGCCGACAAATGTTGACAGTGCCCCGGGGGGGCGCACACGGCACCTGCAAATGGGGCTCGCCCGCGGGTGCACCGTGTGAGGCCTCGGCGAAACGCGCCGCGGCTTCGCGACGTGGGGGCTGCCGTGCCCTCAGGTCACGGCGAGGTATCGGTGACGGCGGCGGGCTGACTCAAGTTGAGTTTCATCGAGGCCGCGAGCGCGGCGAGCTTCGTCTGAACGGTCTTTGCGATGGTGACCGCCTCCTCCAGGTTCCCGTGCGAATACGCATCCTGCGCTTTGGTCCAACGCGCCTCGGCATCGCTCAAACTCGATCGCGCTTCCGATAGATCGACGCCCGATGCGAGCTTCTTGTTCACCTTCTTGCTCAGAAAGTCGATCCGACTCTGGATCGCGCCGGCATTACCCGGCACGCTGTTCGCAAGCGCCGACCATTGGTCATTGAAACCACGGGTGATGAGATCTTTCTTGGCGGTCGCGGCGCCCTCGAGACCCTGCGCTTGGCTCAGAACAGGCGGCCCGTCTTGAAGCACGGACTTGTAATTCTTTTTGTCGAACTCCGCCTTCATGCCACCGAGCTTGTTTTCCACCTCGGATAACTGGTCCGGAACGTACTTTGCCGCATCCGGCTTTGCCGCATCCAGCGTACTTTGGATGTCGGAGATCAATTTATGTGCAGGCTCTTTCTGAGTCGAGCATGCCGTGAGCACCAGCGCGAGCGCGCCCAGCCACCCCAATCGAAACGAACGCAACTCGACCATTGGATCTTCCTTTTGGGCCGTCATCGGCCGGGCGCGACATTGCCGTCGATGCACGAATTTAATGATGGCCAAGCCGTCTCGTGACGTCAGCCGATGACCCGATCGGGTGTCGGTCTGCGGCGCCTCGCGCGCGCGATGACGCCGACAGGGTCACGCCTTGTCGGTGTGCAGAAGCTTCGCGAGAAGATTGATGTGCGGCGGCAGCAGCGGCACGCTCGGATCGGTCCTCACTTCCAGCACCACCGGACGGTCGCGGGCGAATGCCTCGTCCCATCGCCTGCGATGCATCGAAACGCGGGTCACCCTCGAGCACGGACCCGCACGTCGCGGGCGTACCAGTTGGCGCACGATCCCGAGTCGCTGGTGATGATGGCGCGATCGGGCAGCCGGGGTGAGAGCTCCCAAGCAACGCGCTGGGGATTGACCGGCGAGGCTTGCGCGAGCGCGCGCTTTTCCATGAGCGTCCACCAGTCATCGACGTGGCTCTTAATACCATCGCGCCAATGAGTTACCGTCTTTTGTTTAAGTAATGGAAGAAGTAGCGTGACAAGAATTCGGCATAGAGAAATCCCGAGCCGATCATCAGCAGCGTGTCGCATTCCGTCATCAGCGATCCGGTGACCCACGGCAGCTCGTCCAGGAGCGCCGCCTTGCCGAGAAGCGCCTTCGCGGCACCCGCCATGAGCCGGTCCGCGACGGCGATCACCTCATCGGTCGCGTGCAGGGCACCGGCGCCCGAGCAGGATCGCCACTTTCTCTCCCTCGTTGAGAATCTGCGCCGCTCGCTCGAGGTCCTGCTCGTACGGCACGGTGCGTGGCGCGCAGCGCCTGCGCGTTCGGCGGTGCCTCGTAGCGAGATCCAGGTCACAATCTGCGTAGCCGGCTTTTCATAGTATTGGGCGCTCAGGGCTCGAACCGTTTCGGAGGTTCCGTGGACGCGATTTCAGGCTCCATCCAGATTCCAAAGCCGATCCGCCTGCATTTCGACGCGCTCTCCTCATCCCGTTTGGCGCTCGCGGTGCTGGTCGCGCTCGGAATGTTTGTACTCGATGTGCGCACCCCGAACGGACTGCTGGACGGCTTTCCCTACGTCATTCCGGTGCTGATGTGTTGCCGGATACCGAACCCCCGGGCGGCACCACTGCTGTCGCTTACGCTCATGCCGGCGCTGTTCCTCGCCTACATCCTCTCGCCCATGGGTGCACCGCCCTGGATTGCCGTCACCAACCGATTGGTGGCGGCGGCGACGCTATGGCTGGTGGCCTGGTATGTGCATCAAGTCGTAAGCTCGCGGATGCATCAAAATCTGTCCCTGTCGCAGCGCGAGGATCAGCTCCGCGAGCTGGCGCAGACGGCGAGCAGCGACCGCCGGGGCATCTCGCGCCGGCTGCGGGACGACGTCGACCTGGAGCTTCAGATGATGGAGTGGCGCTTGAACCGGCTGCAGCGGTGCGCCGAATCTGCGGATCTGCGCACCGAGTCGCTCATTCTGCGTCGCGCCCTCGCGCGCGCACGCCAGACGGTTCTCAGCGAGGCGGCGCGCCTCGGCGACTGAGGCGCCCGGTTGTTACTCGGCGCTCGCACTGCCGAGTGCGAACCAGGATAGATCAGAGCCCAATTTCTGATCGATCTTGAAGTTCTTTGCCGCGGCGGTCATTCGCGTGAGCGCCTGTCCGATGGGCAGCGCGGGCGCCGTATCGCCGGGCTTTGCGCGAGCGAAGCGCACTGGGTTGATGCGGGCGACGATGTAGTTGCGAAGATAGGGAGATTTGAAGCCCTGCTTCTGCATGGCCGCCACGAGCTTCACCACGACGGTATCGATGGCGAGGAGGCGTGCCGCATATCCCTCCCGCTCGCGCAGACTCGCGGCCAACGGGCGCGAGCTGAACCGGTCGACTTTTTTCAAGAAGGCGCTGTACGCGCCGCCGGCAAAACGCGGTGTTTTTTGATAGACGATGCCCAAGGTCAAAAGCTCCGGGGACTCGAACTGGGAGGCGAAGCTCGATTCCTTGGCTGTGCTGTGGCGGCGCGCGAGATCGCGCGCCATGCGAATCACCTCGAGACTGCGGTCCTTGAGGTTGTGCGCCTTCTCCGTGTTCAACACCAGGATCCGATAGGCGAGCTCGGCATCGGGGCAGATCAGGGTGGTGATGTATTTGAGGCCGAGCAGCTTGGCCGCCGCGAGCCGATGCCGCCCGTTCGGCGTCCAGAATTCGCCGTTGGGTCCCGGAATGACGATCAGCGGATCGAGAAACGATCCGGCGGCCTCGATGCTCTGCGCGAGGCGTTTGGTATGCGTCGGTGACAGGTCGCGCTGAAACGGGGTCGGTTGGACGGAGCGGAAAGGCAGCGCCGCGAGCACGAGCTCGCGGCCTCCAAAGGGATCGCGGTAGCTGCCAAGGACGACGCCATGGGCAGCCTCGATGCGCGCGAGCAGCGGCCGAAGCGGCTCGTGCGTGGAGAGCAATGCAATCTCCTCGCGACTCAGGCCGCGGCTCTCGGCCGCAGGCTTCAGGCGCCGGCGCGAAGCGGCGGGCGATTTCTTTTTTTTCGACCCACTCGAACCGCGAGCAGCCATGAGCCTCCCAAGCGGCGATGCCGCATGGCCCGTAGTGTGACGGGTTCGGCGCGGCGACGCCACGGCGGATCATGAACGAAACAGGTGCCAGGGCTCGCGGCTTGAGGTAGTCTCATGCGCCATGAGCGCTTCCGGTAAGTCCTTGAGTCGTGGTCTCGATTCACTGCTCAATCCGCGGTCCTCGCGCAGCCTCTACCGGTCCGGTGTCGGATCGATTCCTCTTGCGGCCATCCGGCGCGGCAGCACTCAGCCTCGAACGCATTTTCGACAGGACACGCTCGAAGAGCTCGCCGCTTCGATCAGGGCGAAGGGCGTGATCCAGCCCATCCTGGTCCGGCCGGTGCCCGGCTTTCCGCACCAATTCGAGGTGGTCGCCGGTGATCGGCGCTGGCAAGCGGCGCAGCTTGCAGGAATCACCGAAATCCCGGCGATCGTTCGGGAGTTATCGGATCAGGAGGCGATCGCGCTCGCCCTGATCGAGAATATTCAACGCGAAGAGCTCAGTGCGACCGAGGAAGCGCGGGCGTTGGGACGCCTCGTCGGCGAGTTCTCGTTGACCCATCAACAAGCCGCCGAGGCCGTCGGCCGCTCGCGCGCCTCGGTGACGAATCTGATGCGTCTGCTCGAGCTGCCGGCACCCGTGATTGCGCTCATCGACGGGCAGTCGCTCGGTATGGGGCATGCCCGCGCGCTGCTCGGACTCGGCGATGACCCCGCGCGTATCGAGCTCGCGAATCTGGTGGTGGAACGCAACTTGTCCGTGCGCGAGACCGAGATACGGGTCCGCAGGGCGCAGCAGCCCAAGATCCAGAGTGCGGTGGCGCGGCCCGAGCTATCGGTCGTGAGCGAAGTGGTGCGTACGGGAAAGGCGCGGGTGCAGCTGCATCAGAGGCCGACGGGCGCCGGCAAGCTGATCGTCGAATTCTCGGATGCCATCACGCGGGATGGGCTGCTGCGAGCGATCGCCGCCGCGCTCCAGGACTGATCGGCGTTGCACGCTCGAAGCATGCGACCGTTTCGATGTGTGCCGTAAAGGGAAACAGATCGAAAGCGCGCAGCCCCGAGAGCCGTAAGCCCCCCCGCGAAGTCAGAGCTGCAGCGTCCCCGATGAGCGAGTCGAGCGCGCAGCTCACATACAGCAGCCGCTCGGGGCCATGCGCGGCGAGGTGTCGCAGGAGCGCCTGGTCGAGACCCTTGCGCGGCGGATCGACGATGACCACGTCCGCATCCGCGACGGTCCCACACATCGTGCCGGCGGGGCCCGCGTGGACGCTCACTTTCGCGCGCTGCCGCTCCTCGAGACCGGCGAGCCCCCGATCGAGCCCTTGTAGCGCGTGCGGGTTCGACTCATTGAGCCTGAGCTCGCGTATCCCCTCGAGCAGCGACAGGCCAATGGCACCGACGCCTGCATGAAACTCGCCGACGCGGGAGTCTGCCGGAATTTGCTCACGCACGTGCTCGATGATCCGCTGCGCGATGTCCGGATTGCTCTGGCCAAAAGCGCCCGGCGGATAATGAACCGCCGCTCCGCCGAAGCGCTCCACCAGCGTCTCGGCCCCGCACCACCGCTCGAAATGCGCGCCGAGGATGCTGTTGGAACGCGCACACTGGCTGTTGAACCACAGACTGTGGAGCTTCCCGCCGAGCTGCGCACGGATTGCCTCGAGGCACGAGGCCATCGGCTCGGATGTCTCGCTGTTCGCGACCAGCACGACCTGCGCAGTTTGCGACTCGCGCTCGATCGCGATCTGCAGATAGCGCGCCAGTCCCAAGTGGGCGTGATCCGAGTAGGCGGTGATTCCGGCATCGGCGAGCACGGTGCGTACCACGCCCGCGACGCGATTGATCAGCGGGTGTTGGACGATACAGTTCGGAATGTGCACCACGCGGTGGGTGCCGAGCTCGAACAGGCCGATCTTCGGTGAGCCGCGCCGTCCGCGGATCGCGAGCCGCGCGCGATGCCGATAGCCGAGGGCGCTGCCGGACACGACCGCCGGCTCGGGCAAGCCGTGGCGGCGCGCAAGATCGCGCAGCAACGCGTGCAGCGCGCTATCGATGCCGCGCTCGCCGAAGCGCGGGCAGCCGGGGCAGGGCGGACGGTGCGGGCAGTCCACGGCCGCGCGCGGTCTCACGGACCGAGCCGGGCGCGCTTGATGCGAATCGACTCCTTCCACTCGATGGACACGATGACCAGGCCGCTCAAGCCGATGAGCAAGGCGCCGAGGAGCACGAAGCCGTCGGGAACATTACCCCAGATGATGAATTGAATGACGAAGGCCCAAGCGAGGCTGGTGAACTCGAGCGGCGCGATGGTCGAGGCGGACGCACGGCGCAGGGCCTCGAACACCAGGAACTGAGAGGTCGCGCCCGCCAGGGAGAGTGTGAGCAGGAGGGCGCTATCCTGCAGCGAGGGCGTCTTCCAAACCCACGGCAGCAGGAGTCCGGCGAGCACGAAAAAGCCCAAATTGGTCATGAGCATGTTGACGCTGGTCGGCTCGGAGAGCTTCGTCAATCGAATGAGGATCGTGGATATCGACCAGAGCGCGGCCGCGCAGAGCGCAAGCAGGACCGGCCCTGAGGCGCTGAAGCCGGGTCGGCAGGCGATCACCACGCCCACGAAACCTACCGATACCGCCAGCCAGCGTCCGACGCTCACCTGCTCGCGCAGCACCGGACCTGCCATCAATGCAACCAAAATGGGCGAGCCGAAGTAGATGGTCACCATCTCGCCGAGCGCCAAGGACCGGGCTGCGGAATAGTACAGCGCCCAGGCGGCCACGATGATGAGGGCGCGCATCGCGAGGAGCGAGCGTACCGGCGATCGATAGGCTCTGCCGAGCGGCGCTGCGCCGTTAATCGCGAGGACGAGGAGCAGGATGATGCTGCTTCGCACGAACATGATCTCCCACACCGAGAGATCCCTGACGAGCAGCTTCGCAATGGCATCGTGCAGCGGAAAAATGAAAAAACCGGCTAAGCCGAGCATGACTCCGTGCATGCTGGAGTTCGATTTGAATACCGACATCGATCAACCTTCGAGGCGATGGGACGCCGCACGCGGCGTGCGCTTCGTCAGGCGGTTTCGGCGAGGACCAGCGGCCGCTCCACCGCTTCGCGCAACACGTGGGCCTGAAACCGCTCGAGCCGCTCGACCGCGCTGCGAATGGCCTCGGAGTCATTGCGCAGACTTCGCGGCGAGGCGCTTTTGCCCTCGTGCAGCAGTTTCGCGTGGGGCGTATTCGCATCGACCCATTCCAACGTCGCACCGCTCATACGCCGTACTCTCCTGATCAAGTGGGCAGCCGCGCCGTCAAGAATTCACCGCACATGACGGCCGCTCCGCGCGCGGCGCTCGCCGCACTCATGAATTTTGGCACGCTTGCCGAGTCCGAGTCAAAATTCAGTATGCCAATCAGCGGGTTGAATGCATCGTCGCGCGCGGGATAGAATTTTGCGGGATCGAAGATGGGCGCCGACAGAATGCTCGACAAGGTGGGGCGCACGAGTGCCTGCTGATATTTAGAGAGGCCGGGTATGGGCGCGTTGGCGCGCAGATAGCTGCCCACATCGAACACGACCAGATCGTGCTTCGTCCAGCATTCCCCACAGGCGCTCACGTCGAGCTCGAATTCCAACCGATCGTCGGCATCTTGGTCCATGTTGTGCCCAGCCACGATCCGCAGCGTTCCGCGCGAGGTGAGCAGCGCGAGATTGGCGCGCAGGTGCGCGTCGAATCCCGATAGACGCATGAACAGCTCGGCCGCCTCCTTGAGCATCATGGCGAGCACTCGCGGATTGCGCGGCGCGAGATCCTTCAGCAGCTTGTAACCAGCCTGCTGTTTTGCGCTTTCATAGAGCAGTTGCTTCCGCGCCGGCGACAGATCGAAATCGTACGTGGAGACGTTCACCTCGAGCGGAAAGGTGAATAGATCGTCGATTCCCCGGGCGTGAATCTCCACGTTCGCATTGAGGGCGGTTTCCAGCAGCGAACGGGTGAAGCGGACCGGCGAGCTCTTGGTGCCCGGTGGGGCGTCGGCGCGTTCCAGCAGCCGAAAGCCGATGATCGGAGTCGGATCGGCGCGCCGGCGCCGGCGTGCGTCGTCGAAGATCCAGACAGGGAAGTTCGCGACCAGACCTCCGTCGACCAGCGTTCGCTCCTCGCCGTCCAAGCTGAGCACTACGGGACGAAAGAAAAAGGGAATGCCGATGGAGGCGGCCACCGCTTTCGCCACCGCCACCTCGGGCGTGCGCTCGCGGCTGAACACCACCGGCGATTGGCGGTCGATGTCGCTCGCGATGATCCGCAAGGGAGGCACGATCCGTGGATCGAGATCTCTGAAAAGAAGCCGCGGTTGCGTCGAGGGAATATGCAGCTTGCCGGCGCGCAGCCATCGATCGATCGCCTCCTCCACCGGTGCGGTGTCGAAGAATCCGAAATCGGTCAACAGGCGGGTGAGGGGTGCGCGCCATCGGGCATAGAAGAACGGCGCACCGAGCCACGTGCGCAGCAGCGAGTCGCCGTCCAGGCGGGCTTTCAGAGCGACCGAAAATTGCTCCCATTCCTGCCACCGGCCCGGACCGAACAGATCGGTGAGGTCGGCCGATAAAACGCCGGTCTGGGTCGACGGGTCGTAGATCTGCCGGGGGGAATAACCGACGGCGATCAGTGCCGCGACGATAGCCCCGGCCGAGGCGCCGGCGACGCCAACGAACTGCACGCCCAATTCCTGCGCGACGGCGATCGCGCCCACGTGCGCGAGTCCTTTGGCGCCGCCGCCTTCGAAGATGACAAATGCCTGCACGACTTGCCGTCCGGAGAGATCGTGCCGCTAGTGTACCTGTGTTTTTGTACAGTTAAATAACACGTTATAAAATAGATAGTTACTAGGTATTCAGAATGTTAATTCTAGCTATTTTTCAGAAATGCGCTTCCACCGTCTGGGCTTGCGTACCCCGGTAGAAGTGAATGCGCGCGACCGACCGAGCGGGAGCTCTCGCGACGGCGGCCTCGAGATCGGGCAGTTCGCGGATGGAACGGGTGTCGAACTGAAAGATGATGTCACCGGTGATGATGCCGGCCTTCTGCGCGACCGAGCCCGGCGTCACGCCGGCGACCAATACCCCGGCCCGATTGGGCATGTCGGGCGCCGGCGATACCGAGAGGCCCGTGATCCCGAACTCCAACCGGGCGGGCGCGGCCGGAGCGGGCGCCGGAGCGGCGGCTGAGGGATGCTCGGCATAGGCATCGACTTTCGCGAGCAGGCCCGCCACCTCGGCGTTCGAGAGCGAGCCTTGATAGTCCTGTCCGGTGGTCGCGAGCACCCGGAAGGTCCACAGCGTCGGGCGGCCGGGCGCATAGCCTTGCGCGACCAGGCGCAGCATCGCCTCGTCGACGGGAATTTCGAGCTGATCGGTATAGGTGCAATCGCCGACGGCGCAGTTCACCGTATGCGTCGTGAGAAGCATCACGGGGACCGTTGCGGTCGCGGCCGGCGGGCCGAACCGGACTCCCTTGTAAAGGCGCCGAGTACCGCTATAGGTGGTCGAGACATCGATCTGAAAAGCACGGTGCCCCGTTCCGTGATCGACGGTCGCCTTCAGGAATTCGTCGTGCCACACGGTGCCGAGCGGCCCCGATCGCTCCACGTAGCCCGCTTCGGTGGAGATCGAGGCGGTCTGCGCATCTTCGACGACCGAGGCGGTTTCGGTGAAATGCTCCGCGCTCAGCGAAAGGAGGGCAGGATCCTTGGCCCAGGCGGGGACCGAGGTGAGAATTCCCGCGATCAGCGCCGCCGCGAATGTCGTATGTTCCATGAATCGGCCTCTCCGTGCCCGACAGGTTGAAATGCGTGCGGATGATATCAACGAGCGGCGGACTGCGGCAGATCGAACTCGCGCAAGAGCTTCTCGACCAGATCGACATCCACGGGCTTGGTGAGGTGATAATCGAATCCCGCCGCGCGCGAGCGTACCTTGTCCTCTGCCTGCCCCCACCCGGTCACTGCGATCAGCAAGATCCTGCCACCCCAGTCCTGCTGCCTGATGTGACGCGCGACCTCGTAACCGTTCAGGTCGGGCATGCCGATGTCCAAGATGATCGCCTGCGGACGGCCCTCCTCGGCGAGGCGCAAGGCCTCGGTGCCGCTGTGCGCGATCGACACCGAATTTCCGGACATGTCGAGAATGCACGCCATGCTGTCGGCCGCGTCGCGGTTATCGTCGGCCACGAGAATCCGTAGTCTCCTGCCCTCGCCGATGCTGCTCGCGGGCTGAGGCTTTGCAGGGCCTGCGGCCACGATGAGCGAGCGCGGCAGATGGATCGTAAATTCACTGCCCTTGCCGATGCCATTGCTCCTCGCAGAGACGGTGCCCCCGTGGAGGCCGATCAATCCCTTCACCAGCGCAAGTCCGATGCCGAGGCCACCCTCGGCTCGATCGATCGCCGAGCTCACCTGCGCAAACATCGTGAACATGTCGGTGAGGGACTGCTGCTCGAAGCCGATGCCGCTGTCCTGCACCGACATCTCGATCTCATCGGCCAGCAGCCGGACGGTCAACGTGATCCGGCCATTGGGGTCGGTGTATTTCGCCGCGTTCGTCAGAAGATTCGAGAGCGATTGGGAAATCCGCAAGGGATCGACATTCAGTACGAGGCGCTCGGCGGGCAATTCGATGACCAGCTCATGCTGCTTCGAATCGATGAGCGGCCGGGCGGTTTCCACCGCCGCGGTGACGACGGGCTCGAGCGCGGTCGGCTGAAGCTTCAGATCGAGACGGCCACGGGTGATGCGTGAGACGTCGAGGAGGTCATCGAGCAGCAGCGCCATCCGCTGCACCTGGCGTGAGATGACCTCGCGCGCCCAGTGGCGCTGGCGCTCGTCGATCTTGGGCGACTCGAGCAGCTTTACCGAGTGACGAATCGGCGCGAGCGGATTGCGCAGCTCGTGGGCGAGCGTTGCGAGGAACTCATCCTTGCGCTTGTCGGCATCCCGCAGCGCCCGCTCGCTCGTCTGCACGGCTTCGAGCATGTTGTTGAAGGCATCCACCACGACCCCGGTCTCATCGTCGGAGGTCTTTTGTGCGCGCAACGAATAATCCCGGCGGCTCACGATCTCGCGCGCCACCCGAGCCATCACTTCGAGCGGATTGGTAATGCGTCTTTGCAGACGCGAGGCGAAAAGAAACGCGACCGCCAGGCTGAGCACCGTGACCAGCACGAAGATGCCGAGATAGGCGGCGACGCGGCTCAACAAATCGTACCGGCCCCGCAGGTAGATGTAGCCGACGGTCTCTGCTCCGCGCCTCACCGCCTGCACGAGCTCGACACGATCGCCCGCGACCTTCAGGAACTCGGTGCGCAGGTACGGCGGGGGGCGCGGATTGCCGGCGCGTGTGTAGAAGGCGAACAGCGCGCCATTCGCCGAGTAGAGGGCGGCCGCCAGCACGCCCGGCCGGGCCTCCAGTGCGGACAGGTTGCGCTCGGCCACGGGATGATCGTCAAATTCCAGCGCGGCGGCTGTCGACAGCGCGACGATCGAGGCTTCCGTCGACAAATCCGACACCCAGGACTTGCGGTACATCGACAAGTCGACGGACAGCATCGCGAGGCCCGCCACCCACACCGCGATACCGGTCGTCAGAAGGACGAGCTTCATCAGCCGTCCGCGCAAGGTCACGCGCCGCGCCCGGCCGGTCCTCGCCGCGCTCACGACAATGCCCCCGCGGATACCGGCTGCCGGGGTATGCCGACGACCCGGAGGGCGACGGCCAACAGCTCCGAGCTGATCTTCAGGTGCGCCTGCGCGGCGGCCGTGAGCGATACCTCGAAGCGCACGCGACGGTCGATCGTCAGGATATTCAGCATGCCCCCGTACTTGAGTCCGCCATCCTCATCGGTCACCACCAGCGTCGAGCCCGAAGGCGGTGCGGAGATCCGCGAACGCAGCGACTGCGCATGGCCCGAACCGACGAAGAGGATGTCGGGATTGCCCACACTACGAATCGACTGCGCCTCGCGCACCTCCACCTTGCGGTTGTTGATGAGATGCGTCTGCGCGAGGCCCGTCAACTGTACCGCAATCCCGGGCGCATCGAGCACGGCGATCACGAAATCCCCTTTGGGGCCGGCCTGCGGCGGCCAAACTACATAACCCGCGAAGCGGAACACGTAGGCCGCCTTCACCGCTTCCTCGGAATAGTCCGCCGCCGATGCGCGCCGATGAGGAGCGGCAGCGAGCAGGCATAGGGCGACCACGAGCCGGAGATGTTGCCTCGAACCGAACGACCTCGAGCGCACCATAGTCATGCGGTCATCTCGTCATTACCATCGTCGGCCGTGCCGGGGCCCATACAGGCGCGTGCAATATTACATCGGTAGCATCATCGACGCTTGATTGCGCATAATACAGATATCCCCGGACCGAGACCCACGACGTGCCCACCGACCCGCTCGAGACTGCGCGGCCTCTGCCGACCGCCGCCCGCTACACCGCCGCCGCAATCCGCTTTCACTGGACGATGTTCGTTCTGGTCGTCGTGGTCGGCGTGCTCGGCCTGCTGCACGACAGCTGGCCCCGCACGACGCAATCCTTCTGGATCAACGTGCACGCGCTGATCGGTATCTTGCTCTGGCTGGTGCTCATGGCGCGACTCATCTGGCGGATACGTCACGCTCCTCCGGCCTTGCCGGCCGGCCTCGGGGCGCTGTCCGTGCGATTTTCGAGCCCCGTTCACTGGTTGCTCTACGCACTGATGTTCGTGATTCCTATCGTGGGTTTCATTACATTCATTTATCACGGCCGACTCTTCGATCTCGGCTTCGTCAAGGTGAATTTTGGCATCAAGAAGAATGCGGCGATATTTCACCCTACGGAAGATATCCACGGCTATCTGGCTTACGCGTTGTTCGCACTCGCCGGACTGCATGCGCTAGCCGCGCTTTGGCACCGGTTCTGGCTGCGCGACGGCGTGCTTGCACGCATGTGGCCTCCGCGATGAATCGAAGCGACAGCCGATTCCCGCGCGGTCTCGAGCAAGCCGCCCAAATAATGTTTACCGAATGGCGCCCGCGCGCCGGAGCGCCTCCGCGATGGCCGGCGCATCGCCGGTCAGGGCGGCCTGCAGCGGCGTGAGGCCCCGCGCATCCGCGGCGTTTGGATCGGCGCCCGCCGCGAGCAGCGCATCGACCGCGCGTGCATGGCCGTGCAGGACGGCGAGCATCAGGGCCGTGCGGCCCTGCGCGTCGCGCGCGTTGACATCGATCCGTCCGTCGAGCGGCGCTTCAAGACGCGCCAGGTCTCCTGATGCAGCCGCCTGCCTCAATGCGGCCCCCGGATCGATTCCGTCCGCGGTGCGTGCCGCCGGCGCGGCCGCATTCGCCGACGCGCGCGGCTGCGCCACCGGCGGGCGCATCGGCGCAAAGTCGGCGGATGCGCTGTTGCTCGATGGACTTTGGAGCTTCGAGGCACCGGCTACCGCAGGGGCACTCGGGGATTCCGCACGCCGGGCCGTCGGTGAATTGAGCGGCGGCGCCATTGCTGCGTGCGCAACTTCGGATTCGGCACGTTGCACGCTCGCCGGCGGCACGGCCTCGGACGGCGCCGGCGGCCTGGTCAAGAAGCGGGGCGCGATCAGAATGCCCGCCAGCGCGGCGGCGGCGAGACCCGCGTAAATCCCGGCGCGCGGGTTAAAAAGCCGCCGTGCCGCGTGTTTGCGCGCGGATCGGGCGGGATCGTTGTCGACCACCTGTCCCGCGGCGAGATCCGCCGCACGACGCATGATCGCCCGGCGCGCGCGCTCGCTGGGGCGGCCGGGATCCTCGGCGGATAAGCGCTGGTACAGCTCGTCGATGTCGCCATCATCGCCCGGGTTCATGCGTGCTCCTCGAGCAGTGTGCGCAGCTTGGCACGCGCATACCGCAGCCGGCTCTTGGTCGTCTCGAAAGTTGCGCCGGTTACGGCCGCAATTTCCTCGACACTGAGATCGCCCTCGATCTGCATCAGAAATGCATTCCGCTGATCGGCCGGCAATTGCGCAAGCGCCTCGGCGAGTGCACTCGACTGCTCGTGCGCGACGGCTGCGGCGAGTGGACCCTCGCTCGGATCCTCGGTGAGCTGGACGATCACGGCCCCCGCTTCGTAGCCCATTGACTCGAGGCTGGCCTGGGGCCGTTGCACGCGAAACCAATCGACCACTCGGTTGTGGGCGATGGTGAAGAGCCACGTTGTGAATCGCGCCGTCGGGCGGTAGCGGGGCGCCTCACGAGCCACCGCGAACCAGACCTCTTGCAGCACCTCCTCTGCGTTTGCTCGATTGCCGACGCTACGCTCGATATAGCGCCACGTGCGCATCTCGTGGCGGCGGTAGAGCAATTCGAACGCGCCGATATCGCCGGCGGCATATCGGCGCAGTAGACCCTCGTCAGTCTCGTCCGCGGGCGTCATGTCACCCGATTATCGCACCTCAATCATCCCGGCGGATCGGGCACGTAGGATTCGGTTGGCGCGCCGGGAAAGGGATTCGCGGTCGGAGGCATCGGCCGTTGCCGCCTCACGACGCCCATCGCCAGGAGATTCTCGAGACTGTCATAGCGTATGCGGATGACTTCGTTCGGTTGCGGTTGCATGCGCACGAACACCGTGTGGCCCACCGGAGAGTACTCGCGCTCGCCATGCCCGGTGCCGAGCTTTGGCTCGAGCGCTGCGCGGGGGATGAGACTGTTGAGAGGCGCCGCGTCCGCGTCCGCGGCCGCCGGGGGCGCCGGCGCGGGAATCGACCGAGCCTCGCCGGCCAGAGCGCTCGAGTCGGCTTCGGCTCGTGCATCGGGGCGTATCGGCGATTGCCGTGGCGGCGACATGAAGGCCTGCGGCTGGCGCTCGCGGTAGAGCGCCACTCCGATGACACCGACGTTCGCAGGCCGTCCCGTGCGCTCGGCATACGAGTGGGGTGATGCGGTGAACGTGAAGGCGGCGATTTGCGCATCGCTTTTGCGCCAGCCGGTGATGTCGTATCGTTCGCCGGCATCGAACACGTAGCCGTCCTGATCCCACGCGGCGGTTTCCCCCGAGATCACGTTCACACCGTCTACCGAGGCGACCGCCAGCAACCGCTCCCCGAGACGGTTATGGATCTGGATGGAGTACCGGGCGCCGGGACGCCCCGCGACCCAATACTCGCCCCGGTAGTAATGGGGGCTCAATACGGCGCCTGTTTCGCGATCGACGATGGAGATATCGGCGATTCCGCCCAGGCTTTGGGCCTGCGCGGCGCAGACGAGCGCCATCAAGGCACCCGCTGCGAAGAGAACTTCGATTTTCATGTCGGCTCCTGCTTCGGACTCTCTCCCCTTGAAACGATGCAGGCGGCGAAATGGGGTTGACGGCGCACGATAATATGTCGCAGGTTTGTGGTTTCAGACCACCTCACCGGCAGGGGGCTTGTTTATGACGGATGAAGAGCAGTCGGCTCCAAGATTGGCGGCGGGCACCTTGGCGACCCGCCGCGAGCAGATGTTCCCTCAGCTGAGTCCTGCTCAATTGACGCGCTTGCAGCGCTACGGTGAGCGCCGTGCGATTCAGGCGGGCGAGATCTTGGCCGAACCCGGTGATCGGGGGCTGCCGATGCTGGTCGTGCTGTCGGGCAGCATCGAGGCCATCCAGGTGGGCATGACGGGTGAGACCTTGCTCGTGACCCACCGCGCCGGCGGGTTCTCCGGAGAGATGAGCACCCTGCGGGGCAACAGCAGCATGGTGCGGGTACGGGTGGGGACGAGCGGCGAAGTCCTCTCGATCGACGAGAGCCGCTTGCGAACCATCATTCAAAACGATGCAGAGCTCGGTGAGCTTTTCTTGCGCGCCTATATTCTGCGGCGCGTCGGCCTCATCCAATCACAGGCCGGCGATGTCATCTTATTGGGGTCGAGTCACTCGGCCGGCACGCTGAGACTACAGCAATTTCTCACCCGCAATACCTATCCGTACGTCTACCTCGACATCGACGAAGATCCGGCAGCTCGCGAGTTGCAGGAGCGCTTCAAGTTGAAGCCGAACGACATCCCGGTCGTTTTATGTCGCGGCGCCGTGGCACTCAGAAATCCGAGCACCGAGGAAGTGGCGGCATGCTTGGGGATGAATCAGCCCATCGACGATGCGCGGGTCAGGGACCTCATCGTCGTCGGCGCAGGACCCGCCGGTCTCGCCGCAGCCGTCTATGGTGCCTCGGAAGGTCTGGATGTGCTCGTTCTCGAGACGGGGACGCCGGGCGGTCAGGCGGGGTCGAGCTCGAAGATCGAGAATTATCTCGGCTTTCCAACAGGCATCTCCGGATTGGCGCTCGCGGGCCGTGCCCTGGTTCAGGCACAGAAGTTCGGCGCGGAGATCCGCACGGCCTCCTCTGCGATGAGGCTCAATTGCACGGAGCATCCGTATTCCATCGATCTGGGCGCCGGCGCCAGCGTCAAGGGCCGTTCCATTGTGCTCGCCAGTGGAGTCGAATATCGGCAGCTGACGATCGGGAACGCGGACCGATTTTTGGGAACCGGCATTTACTACGGCGCCACCGCCACCGAGGCACGGCGCTGCCGGGCCGAACCGGTGATCGTCGTCGGCGGGGGCAACTCGGCCGGTCAGGCCGCCGTGTTCCTCTCGGGCACCGCCAGCGTCGTCCACATGTTGGTCCGTTCGGGCGGCCTGGCCGACACCATGTCGAACTACCTGATCCGGCGGATCCAAGATAGCCCCAGCATCAAACTGCATTTGAATACGCAGATCACCGCGCTCAACGGTGCGGAAGAGCTCGAGTCGGTGACTTGGAAGACCTCACCCGCGGGCGATGAGGAAACCTCGGCCATCCGGCACGTCTTCCTCATGACGGGTGCCGTACCCAGCACCACCTGGCTTGGCGCTTGCATCGCCCTCAACGACAAGGCGTTCGTGCGGACGGGGCCGGATCTTCGCAAGGAAGATTTGAATTCGCAGCTCTGGGGCGCGGATCGCCAGCCGCAATTCTTCGAGACCAGCCGGCCCGGCGTCTTTGCGGTGGGCGACGTTCGCTGCGGCAGTGTCAAGCGCGTTGCCGCCGCGGTCGGGGAGGGCTCGGCGTGCATTCAGCAGGTGCATCTGTTCTTGAGCCGCGATACCGGGTAGCTTCACAGGCGTACGAGCGCTGCGGGAGGTTTGCAATGACCGATGAAGTTCTTTTCTACCACTGGCCGCAATCGCGCGGCCGCATCGTGCACTGGATGCTGGAGGAGACCGGCGCTGCGTATCGAATCGAGCTGATCAACCTTGAAAAGGGCGGTCAGAAGAGCCCCGCGTTTCTCGCCGTCAATCCGATGGGCAAGCTGCCCGCCATCGTGCATCGCGGGACCCCGATCACCGAGACTGCCGCGATCGTCACGTATCTTGCGGACGAGTTTCCGGCGGCGGGGCTCGCACCGCCGATCGGCAGCCCCTTGCGCGGCGCGTTCTTGCGTTGGATGTTCTTCGGTGCGGGCTGCATCGATGGCGCGCTGATCGACCGGATGCTGAGCCGGCCCGCAGCGGAAAGGAGCGGGGCGGTAAGTTATGGCAGATTCGAGGACTTCATCGAGGTTCTCGATGGAGCCATCAGCCATGGCCCTTACCTTCTCGGTGAGAATTTCTCGGCGGCTGATCTGTTCGTCGGAAGCCAGATCGGCTTCGGATTGATGACGAAGGCGTTGGAGCCGCGCCCGAGTTTTCGCGCTTATCTGGAGCGAGTGACCTCGCGCCCGGCGTACCGACGAGCCCTGGAGCAGGGCGAGGCGCTGATGGCAAAGGCGAAAGCTTCCGGGTGAGCCTACGCCCGAAAGCGCCCTGAAGGACGATGCATAAAGAAACACCAAGTATCACCGGATAATACCGCTCGAACCATCTGCCGCCGCCGCGGCACGACAATTTGGCATGTCAGCGCGTGCCCATCATTCTCCCCCTCGGGCAGCACCACCTTGGGAGCTATCGATATGGAACATCGGCGAACGATCCCGGTACGAGGCGCGGTGGTTGTGGCGCAGTTCCTGTCGGCAATGGAGCGGGATGCGCTAGGGTTCGGCGAGGCTCTGTGAAACCCGAAGCATCATCGGCCAATCCGCCGGCAACCACCATCCCCGTGCTGTGGCGCGGATCGCGTCCCATGGCGCAGCCGGCGCGCCCGATCCGCCCCGCAGCGATCGTGCAACCGGCCAGGACGGACGATGCGCAAGATCGGACACGCGCTGCTTGTCATCCCCACTTGATGTCGCATCCCGCCGCGGTGCCTTCCATCAATGCGGATGGCGTGCCCGCGCCTGGGTCCGGACGAGTCAGAGTACTTCTTTGGATCGACGGCCGCGGGCGGGTGACGCGGTCGATCTTGACCGACGCGGCCTTCGTGACGCCCGAGGAGCGCCGCGCTGCGTTGGACTACGCGGCACGGCTCACCTTCAGTGTGCCGGAGACGCCTGAATGCAGCTCGCAGCAACTCGAGCTGTGGGCCGATTATTTCAAGCGGCAATCCCCGTCGGGCGAATGGCAGACATTCGTGAGCGTGTATCCGCGCCTGGCGCTCGCGGTCGATGGCAGCGTGCTGAGACGCGATTAAGGAGAACGCGATGGATCCCGTGCTTCGCATCGTCGTCGGCATTGTCGGGGCTCTCGCCGGCGCAACGCTCGCGCGACCGGGGAACGGTATCGAGGGCGGCTTGCTGGGCGCGGCCCTCTGCATCGGCATCATCGAATTGCGAGGCGTGCTGGTGCGGCTGCATTCGCTCGAAGCGGATATGCGGCGCTTGCGGGCCGAGCTTCACCGGGCGGGGGAGTTTCGCGCGCCCGCTGCTTCGCAGGCGCCAGACCTCGCCGCGGCTTCGGCCATGGACGCACCCATAGAGCCCCATGAAGAGCCCCGGCAGCCGGCGCCCGCCGAACCGCGAGCCGCGCGGTGGGAGACTGAAGCGCCCCTCGAGACGCCCGCGCCCGCCGCGTCCGCGCCGCGCCCCAGGCCGCCCGACCGCTCCGCGATCGATTTTCCGCCGCTCGCAATGCTCCGGCGGTTCTTCACCGAGGGCAATGCCCTGGTGCGCGCCGGCGTGGTCATTTTGTTTTTCGGCGTGGCATTCTTGCTGAGCTACTTGGCACAGCATTCCCATTTCCCCATCGAATTGCGGTTGTGCGGAGTTGCGGTCGCCGGCATCGCGCTGCTCGGGCTCGGCTGGCGGCTGCGATCGCGACGCGCGGGATACGCGCTCGCTCTGGAGGGCGGGGCGGTGGGGATCTTGTACCTCACCGTCTTCGCCGCCCTGCGACTGTATGCCCTTCTGCCCGCGGCGGTCGCGTTCCCACTGCTGGTCGCCATCGCCGGGCTGTCGGCGGCGCTCGCGGTGCTGCAGAACTCCCAGTCATTCGCGCTGCTGGCACTCACCGGCGGCTTCCTCGCACCGGTGCTCGCCTCGAGCGGCGCAGGCGATCATGTCGTGCTGTTCAGCTACTACGCCGTGCTCAACGCGGGCATCTTGGCGGTGGCCTGGTTCAAAGCCTGGCGGCCGCTGAACATCGCGGGATTCGTATTCACCTTCGCCATCGGCACGGCCTGGGGCGTCCTCAAGTACCGGCCTGACGCCTTTCCGAGCACCGAGCCGTTCCTGATTCTGTTCTTCTTGTTTTATCTCGGCATCGCAATTCTCTTTACTTATCGGCAGCCGCCCAACTTGCTCGGCTACGTCGATGGGACGCTCGTATTCGGCACACCGGCCGTCGTGTTTGCGCTGCAATCCTCGATGCTCCATCACCAAGCACTGGCGTACAGCGCGGTGGCGATGAGCGCCGTCTACCTCGCCTGTGCGTGGATCGTGCGTCGGCGCCGTGAGCCCCAGCCGCTGCTGAGCGAAGCGTTCATCGCGATCTGCGTCGTGTTCTTGACGCTCGCGGTGCCGATTGCCCTCGATGCCCGCTGGAGTGCGGCGGCTTGGGCACTCGAGGGCGCGGCCCTCGTGTGGGTCGGCTGCCGCCAGGATCGCGTGCTGCCGAGGCTGAGCGGCGTCCTGTTGAGCGCCGCTTCGGGATGCATCGTCGCGAACCAGTGGCAGCTCGGAACCGGGCACGGCGTGCCGCCCCTCGCGGACTACTTCGGGGCCGTCCTGCTCAGCGTCGCGGCCATCGGATCCGCGCAGTTCCTGAATGCCCATCGATCGCGACTGAAGAGCTTCGAGACGTTGCTTCCCGGCGCCCTGTTCGTGTGGGGCTACTGCTGGTGGTCGTTCAGCGGCGTGTCCGAGGTCCGCGCGCACTGGCCCGATCACGGCCTCGCGTGGAGCCTCATCTTCTGGGCGTTCACCTCGCTCACGTGCAGCCTCCTGTATCAGCGGACCGCGCTGGCGGCCGCCAAGGTGGCCGCGCTGCTGCAGTTGCCCGCCATGCTTCTTGCGGCCGCGATCACTGCCGTCACGCAGGCCCATCCGTCGGCGGCCGGCGGCTGGCTCGCATGGCCGCTCGCGTTCGCAGCCACGTACGCATTGATGTATGCGCACGAAGGGGCGGCACGCGGCGTGTTGGCGAACGCCGCAAATGCCCTCATGGGATGGCTGCTCTGCGCCCTCGGCGGCTGGGAAGCCGATTGGGTGATCGATGAGGCCGTCGCGGGCAGTCCCACATGGCGGGCGATCGCGTGGGTGCTCATCCCCCTGGCGGTGCTTTTCTGGTTGCCGCGCCTCGTGACGCGGGTGGCGTGGCCGTTTGCCAAAAATCGCGAGGCCTACCTCTTGATCATGGGCACAGGACTTTGTGCCTACCTGGGTCTTTGGAGTCTCGCGACCAACGTAAGCTTGCCCGGCGACATGACTCCGCTGCCTTATTTCCCGTTCCTGAACCCCCTCGACATCGCTCAAGGATTCACGCTTGCCGTTCTGTTTCGCTACTACCGCTTCTTGCGAGCGGTGCGCTCGCCCGAATTCGCGCGCATCGACCGGCGATTGCCGGTGCCCATCCTCGTCGGCCTTGGGTTCGTTTGGTTGAATGCGGTGCTGCTGCGGACGCTGCACCAATGGTTCGGTGTCCCGTTCGGGATCGATGCCATGATGGCCTCCACCCTGGTCGAGACCTCGCTGTCCATTTTCTGGGCGACGCTCGCCATGGTCACGATGCTTCTCGCAGCGCGTCGTCAGCGCCGCGGCATGTGGCTGGTGGGCGCGGCGCTGTTGGCGATCGTGATCGCGAAGCTGTTCCTGGTCGATTTGGCGAGTATTGGATCGATCGCACGCATCATCTCGTTCGTCGGGGTCGGGGTACTCATGCTGGTCATCGGATATCATTCGCCGATTCCGCCCGCCGAGGCTACGCGCCCGTGAATCGACGCATCAGCGCCGCAGCGTTACTCCTGTGGGGCCACTCGGCATGGGCGGCCGAGCTCTCGCCGCAGGACTTCGCGTTTGGTGCGCCGATCGAGACGGCCGGGCAAGCCGCTGCGTACCACCTCGCGCTCCCGCTCGCGGTGTATCAAGGCTCGTTCCGCGAGGACTTGGGGGACCTGCGGGTCTTCAACGCGCATTCCGATGCGATTGCGCATGTGCTGCTGCGCAGGGCGCCGGCGCGAGCGGCCGCGGTCGAGACGCCCTTGCCCGTCTTTGCGCTGCCGGCCGGCGCGCACGCGCTGATCGCCGGCACGCGGCTCACCATCGATGCGCCCGGGGTGGTGATCAATTTACAAAATCCCGCCGCGAAAGCCGAACCCGCTCCGACGAGCCAGTACATCCTCGACGCGCGTGCCCTGCACGCGCCGCTCGAAGCGCTGCGTCTGGACTGGATGCAGACCGAGACGGCCTATTCAGGTCAACTGCGGGTGGAGGCGAGCGATGATTTGAGCACCTGGCGCACCATCGTTGCCTCGGCTCCCGTGGTCAATTTACGCGCCCACGACCAGGCCATCGTTCAAAATCGCGTATCGTTGCCGGCGACGCAGGCGCACTTTTGGCGTATGACATGGACTGGTACGGCGCCTTCATTCGCGCTGACGGCGGTCATCGCCGAGACCTCGAACGGACCTCAGATGGTGCGCGAGCATCTGGTGGCGGCGGGAACGGCGGACGGCGCATCGTCCGAGGACATTCTCTTCGACCTCCGGGCGCACGTTCCCGTCGACCGAGTCACGCTTCTGATGAACGACCTCAATACGATCGTCAAGGCTCAACTTTTCTCACGCGCGAGCCCGCGGTCTGCGTGGCGCCCGATGGGACAGATCGACGCCTATCGGTTATCGAGCGCGGGCGGCGAGCTCGTCAACCCGCCCGCCGCCCTCGATCCCGATCGCGACCGGTATTGGCGGATCCATCCCGTGGGCGAGGCGGGAATCGCTGCGGCCTCGTTGCGATTGCAGGTGCAGTGGGTTCCGGACGAGGTCATTTTCCTCGCGCACGGTCCGGGGCCGTTTCTGCTCGCCTATGGAAGCTCGAGCGCGACGCCGCAGGAATCCGCTTTCGATCAAATGCCTGCGGGTATCGAGATCGCGGCGGCGAGCGTGGGCGTGCCGGCCGTGCTCGGCGGCTCGGCACGCCTTTCGGTCGAGCCTCCGGCATTTCCGAAAAGGAGGGCGGTGCTCTGGAGTGTGCTGGTGCTGGCCGTTATCGGCCTCGCCGCGATGGCCTATCGATTGATGAAGGAGGGCCCCGACGAGGAGCGTGAGGTGTAGCGAGGTACGTGTGAACCCCGCCGACTGGTGGGGCGCCTTTTATGACTTCGGCGGCCAGCCCCGATGGCTCGCTCAATTATTTGTACTCGTAGCGCTCGCCGTTGCGGGATGTGATGGGCGTACTGTGGAATAATCAGCGCAGTCCCAAGGCCCCGGGAAGAGATTGTTTATGGAGACGATGAGAGCCGTTTGTGCACACGATTGTCCGGACACGTGTTCGCTCCTCGTCAAAGTGGAAGACGGTCAGGTTACCCAGGTTCGCGGCGATCCCGATCACCCCTTCACCGCCGGATTCGCTTGTACCAAGACCAACCGTGACGCCGAGCTGATCAACTCGCCCGAGCGCCTGACGGTCCCGTTGCGCCGTATCGGAGTCAAAGGCGAGGGGAAATTCATCCCGATCGGTTGGGATGAGGCACTAGAGGAGATCGCCGGCCGATGGCGCGCGATCCGCGATGAGTCCGGACCCTTGGCGATATTGGGATATTGCTACAGCGCGCACACCGGACTCATGAACCGGGGCCTTTTGAACGGGCTCTTTCACGCGCTCGGCGCGAGTCGCCTGGAGGCCGGCACCGTTTGCGACAGTTGCGCGGTCGAAGCCTGGAACGCGACCTTGGGGCCGATCGGCGGCGCCGATCCCGAATCCGTGGTCGATTCCGACCTGCTGGTATCGTGGGGTTGCGACTTGATCACGACGAATGTCCATTTCTGGGCAAAGATTACCCATGAGCGCAGGCGCGGGCTCAAAGTGATTGTGATCGATCCGCGACGCAGCCGAACGGCGGTGAGCGCAGACTGGCACCTCCCGATTCGAGTGGGGACGGACGCCGCGCTCGCGTTGGGGGTCATGCACATCCTGGTTCGCGACGGTTTATGCGATCGAGCGTACATCGCGAATCACACCGTGGGTTTTGACCGGCTGGAAAAAGAAGTATTGCCGCGGTTCGCTCCCGAACACGTCGCCCGGATCACCGGACTTCGGATCGAGGACATCGAGCGTTTCGCCGCAGCTTACGGGGGCGCGAAAGCCGCCTTTATCCGATTGGGTGAAGGCATGACGCGCCTTGCGCAGGGCGGCCAGGCGTTGCGCGCCGTGGCCTTGTTGCCCGGCGTGACGGGTGCCTTCGGCAAGCGGGGCGGGGGGGCACTGCTTTATACCGGGGATTTCTGCGATATAGATCTCGATGTGGTTGGCCGGCCTTCGGGCCCCGCCGCTGCGCGAACGATCAATCACTTGCGGCTGGGTCAAGCACTGCTCGAAGAGAAGGATCCACCCATCCGCAGCCTTTTCATCGCCAGCAATAATCCGGCGGTGACCTGCCCCGACGTCGGCAAGATTCGCCGTGGGCTGGTGCGCGAGGACCTGTTCACCGTCGTGCACGATCCGTTCATGTCCGTGACCGCTCGTTATGCCGACATCGTACTGCCCGCCGCGCTGTATCTGGAGACCGAGGATCTATTTCGATCCTACGGTAGCTACTACGTGCAATATGCGCCGCGCGCGGTGGCGCCGCGAGCGCAGGCCTGGTCGAACTTCCGCTTGGCCCAAGCACTCGCGAAGGCCATGCACCTCACCGATGCCGTTTTTCAGATGCCCGAGCGGGAGGTCCTGCGGGAACTGCTGCGCGGAGCGAATGCGGCCGAAACCCTGGATCCGAAAGAGATCGCGACAGGAATGCCGATCAAGCTCGCTCCGACGGGCGGCCAACGGTTCTTGACACCCTCCGGCAAGCTCGAGTTCTACTCGGCGTATCTTTGCGCCAAGCACGTGGCACCGATGCCCGATTGGAGCGAAGATGCCGAGGAGACAGAGCAGGCGGCACGTTGGCCCTTACGCTTGCTCACGGCACCGGGCTATTTTCAGCCGCACACGACGTACTCCGGAGTGGCCTTGTTGCGGCAACAGGAAGGGGCGCCCGTCGTCGTGCTGCATCCACACGATGCACGATCGCGGGGGCTACGAGACGGACAACGGGTGCGGGTATTCAATGATCGAGGGAGCATCGGACTCATCCTGCAAATCAGCGATGAGATCTCCGCCGGAATCGCGTTCGTGCCCGGTCAGCGGCGCGACGATGAGACCGTGTCGGGCACGATCAATATGCTCTGCTCCGATCGATTTACCGACATGGGCGAGGGCGCCACGTACCAGAGCACCTGGCTGGACGTGGCCCGGTGGGAGAGCGATGGAGCGAGCGGCGATGGGTGAGCGTTCCATTCTCAACTCCGGGCATCCGCAGGAGCCGGGTAGACGCTCGGGTCATCGGACCTGAAGTAAGCTTCCGAGACGCTTTTCGGCGCACCGGGCTCTCCGATCAGCCTCGCGAATTTCTGCCCCTCGAAAGCGGCCGTGGCGAGGGGACGCACCGCCAGCGCATCGCCGATGGTGAACAGCTGCGGGACCTTGCCTTCGAGCTCGCGCGCGATTCCATCGACCGAAATTCGCCCCGTGGCAAGAACCACCGCATCGACCCCTTCCATCGTCGAGTCGCGCCCGCCGTTGACGTCGAACAGCTCGAGGTCCGTCTGTCCGATGCGGCGCACCCAGGTGGCCGGCCGGAATTGAACCTTCGCCTCGAGCATGCGCTTGACCGCCAGCTCGCTCTCGAACGCGAATAGCACGCGATTGGAATAGGGCGCGAAGTTGGAAGACATCAGCGTCACTCGGGCTCCGCGGCGCCCCAGAAGCTCGGCAACCCCCATGCTCGCATGCGTTCCCTCGCCGTCGAGCACCACGACGCTGCCGGAGGGGCGCGCTGTGCCCAGCAGAATGTCCTCCGGGCAGAATACATGAGGCCGGTCCGCACCGGGTATGTCGCGGTCGGCGATGCCGGTGCGGCCCGTGGGGCTGAAACGTGCGCCGGTTGCCACGATGACGGCCTCAGGCGCGCCTTCAAGCACATCGCTCGCGGTGGCGCTTTTGCCCGTGTGAACGGCCACGCCGAGGCGAACGAGCTCGCGCTGCCACCAATCGACGGCGTGGCGGTAGAATTCTCTGCCCGGCAGCCGCGCCCAGAGCTCGAGGCCCCCACCGAGCGCATCGCGGGCCTCGAAGAGCGTGACCTCGTGCCCCCGTAACGCGGCGACCCGCGCCGCTTCGAGTCCGCCGGGTCCGCCGCCGATCACCACGACTTTCGAGCCTCGGGTCGCGGGCGTGAACGTACCGACTCCCCACGTGCGTTCGCGGTAGCTTGCGGGATTGAGCGAGCAACCGAACGCGCCGTCGGCCATGCCGCCCAAGCACCAGTTGCACGCGATGCAGGTGCGCCCGAGCGCCTCGGACCCCTCGTGAGCATGCTTCACGAACTGCGGCTCCGCGATGAGCTCGCGGGCCGAACCCACCATATCGCAGACGCCCGAAGCGATCGCGGCCTCCGCATCGGCCATGCGCGTCACGCGGCCGAGCACGCTCAGCACGGGAACCTTGCCCGCGGCGCCCCTCACCTTCTCGACATAGGGCTTGTAGACATGTTCTTCGACGAAGACGGTCGGCATCCCGATTTGGAGCTGGAGCGGCTCCATCGCGATGTCCAGGTCGGCAAAATCCAGCAAGCCGCGGGCGCAAATCTTCTTGAGCACCTCATAGGCCTCTGGGGTGTGATAACCGCCCTCGACCAACTCGTCGCAGTTGAAGCGCATGCCCACCGCCATGGCCTTCCCAGCCGCCGCGCGCGTGGTCTCGAGCGTCTCCACCAACAGGCGCATGCGGTTTTCCAGGCTGCCGCCATACTCATCGTCACGGCGGTTGAAATACGGCGAAAGGAATTGCTCCACCATGCCGGAGTGCGACGCATGAATCTCGACGCCATCGAATCCCGCTTCGCGCAGATGCGTCGTCGACTGACGGTGGCACTCGTCCATCCGCCGTATATCCTCACGGGTGACCGCACGGGTGCCTCCACTCATACCGCCGTAACTGTACTGCGAGAGGGAAGGGGCCAAAGTCGGTGCGGCGGGCGCGAGCGGCTGCCAATGGCCGGGCGCGTTCCAGTTATACCAAAGCTGGGCAAAGATCTTGCCGCCCGCTTGATGAACGGCGTCCGCCAATGCCCGAAACGCCCCGACGCTCTGCTTCGGGTAAGGGCAGGGCTGGTAGTGTCGTCCCCGGTCATGCACCGTACAGCTGAGAATCACAAGACCGCAGCCTCCGCCCAGTACCCGCTCGGTGCAGTAGGCGACGAGGTCGTTGGAAGGGCCATAGCCGACGGTCAGCGGCAGGCCGTGGGGTGAGAAGTAGTAGCGGTTCGGCAGCTGCACCGGCCCGACCGTGATCGGGCTGAAGACGTTCGGGTATTTTGGGTGCATGGTCTTGCCAGCGATGGCCTGCGACACGCCATTACAACCGAGGCACCGGCGGGTTGCAAATGCCGGGAAACATCGCGGCGGCGTGACGCTGGAGTTGCGGGACGGCCAGGCGGTATAACGATGACTGTTGCGGGGGATCCCGATGCTCAGCTACGCCTATTTTGGCACCAACGATCTCGATCGGGCCATCGCGTTCTACTCGGCGACGTTGGCGCCGCTCGGGATGAAGCGCTGCCTCACCGATGACCCGGCATGGACCGGGTCGCGGCGGGGTGGGGAATCTACGAGGACGACGGCGTCCGCGAGCTCGCTTTTTGGATTGGCACGCCGTTCGATCAACGGCCGGCCTCCGTCGGCAACGGCAGCATGGTCGCGTTCAGTGCGCGTTCGCGGAAATCGGTGGATGACTTTCATGCGGCGGCGCTCGCCAATGGCGGCGCATGCGAAGGCCCCCCGGGACTTCGGCCGCACTATTCACCGGACTTCTATGCGGCCTACGTGCGCGACCCGGATGGCAACAAGGTGGCCGCCGTGTGCCGGGGTTGTTGAGCGCAGGGCCGAAACCAAACCCCCGATACGGGTACGTCCCGGCGGGCAATTACAGTTTCGGGACGTGGATACGGCTGATCATCAGCGATCCGGAGGCTGCAAAGAATAAGCTCAGCGGATGAAACGCGCGGCCCGCGAAGAGAAGCGTCCCGAACCAGAGATGCTCGCCGACGGCCCCATCGGCAGCGGCGATGGCGAGCATGCATACGAGCACGAAGGAGGTGGGTATCGGGGTGCCTTCGAAGTACTTCACCTTGCCATCCGATCCGGACAAAGCCTCAGCGGTTACGTTGTATCGAGCCAGACGCGACACGCCGCACGCCACGAAATATCCCAACACGATCCGATCGTAGAGTCCCTGCAAGCCGCAACCGTATCCGATGATGGCGGGCGCCACACCGAAGGAGATGATGTCGGCGAGGGAGTCGAGCTCGCGTCCCAGCGAGGAGGATTTTTGCCGCCATCGCGCGATGCGTCCGTCCAGCACGTCGAAGATCAGGGCGGCGAGCACGAGCCCGCAGGCGAAGTAGATGTGCACGACGAAGCCGGTCTCGACGTACGACAAGATCGAGAAGAGTGCGGCGGTTCCGCAGACCGCATTTCCCAAGGTAAACCAATCGGCCAAATGAAACTCCCGGATCATGGAAAAGGGCTTGCGGGAGTCGGGCGCTGACATGCGAGTGCTTCTTCTGTCGAGAGCGTTTGATGAGGGCGTGCGCTCGACAGGTTACATCAAAAACTCAGGAATCGACGGCCTGTAATCGAGAAACGTCGATGATCTTGCTTTCGTTGACCTCCCGCGGGTCGAGCGCGCAGAGCTGTCGAAACAGCTCGCCCGCGATCCCGCCGAAGGGGCTGCCGATCGAGAAGCGGCGGGCCAGTGCCAGGCCATACTCGATGTCTTTGAGCCGCAGCTGCGGCGTAAAGATAATATCTTCTTCGTGGTGTCCGTCGGCGATTCGGCGGGTGTTTCGAATCACTTGCGGGCTCGCCGCCTGACCGGTGGCCAGTGCGCCGGCCACCGTATTGAGATCGAGGCCGATTCTCTCCGCGATCGCCATGGTTTCCGCGGCCGAGGCGATCTGCACGGCACCGAGCATGTTCACGAGCAGCTTGTAGGCGGTGCCCGTACCGACTCCGCCGAAGTGAACGATGCGCTTCGATAGCGTCGCGAGAAGAGGGCGCGCCGCATCCAGGTTCTCGAGATCCGCGCCCACGAGCAAGGTAAGCTCGCCGGAAGCGGCGCTCTCGGGAAGTCCCGTGACCGGCGCGTCGAGGTACCGCAATCCTCGGCGGGCGGCGTCGGCACCGAGATCGAGAACCCAGTCATAGGACAGCGTTGAGCATTCGATCGCCAGGGCGCCCGGGGCGCACTGCGCCGCGAGGGCGCCCGTCGCCCCCCGCCAGATCGCCCGCGAAGCCTGATCATCCGTCACCATGGACACGATCGCATCCGCACCGGCGCAAGCTTCGCGGGGTGTTGCGCATCGGACCGCACCTCGCCTTATGAGCCCGTCCGCGCGTGCGGCTGTCCTGTTGAACACTCGCAGCTCGTGGCCGGCATCGAGCAGGCGCCTCGCCATCCCGAAGCCCATTCTGCCCAAGCCGATGAACGCGACGCGTGCCATGCCACATCCTTAAGTAGAAGTTTGCCGCTAGCTGTCCCATCCGAGATAAGCACGCACAACTTCGAAGGCATCGATGAAGCCGTGCGCCAGAATGCAGACCCATAAGTTGCGTCCCGATAAGAGATAGGCGGCTGCCAGCAATAAGCCGGCCACTCCCGAGTCAATCATGCCCGATGCCCCATAGCGGAAATCAGACTTCCTACAAATCGGTCACCGAAGCCAATGAAAGTGGACGTCCCGCCGTCGAGAAACTCCTATCACCCAGGATTACTGATGACCGTACTGTTCGCGGCGGTCATCTCAAAGCCGCTCTCTGTACACCCCATGTGCCGGTGTGACTGGCGATTCTTCGGTTTTGATAAGTGCCGCTGATTGAGATGCCGTCGAGCGATAGTTTTGCGGGGTAATCACCCAACTGGCCAGTGATCACAAGAGTTCCGGTTGCGTCTATTGTCCCGCTCCAAGCCTCATAGTCGTTAATGTTAGATGAACAGGTTGCCGGGTCTTGTGTCATATCCCAGCAGAAGAAGCCAGTGATCGTTGATTCCACCTGCGTTCGAACGACGAAGGATTCAGTACCAGTTGTGATCTTGTTTGCGTTCGTCCATGTCCCGGTCCACGTTCCGAGAATCGACAAGATTTTGCCGCTCGTACCGCCTGACGCAACCGCGCTATGAAGAACGACCGGCATCAGCGCTGTGGCCAGGAAGGGTATCAGCGCCGGCAGCCGAACTCTATAAGCGAACATGCCGCCCCCGAGAGTACGCGCCACTATGTTAGGCCCCTGCATTCGAGCGAGCTCCCTGACACCAGTTAGTTAGCTTACCGGATTCCGCGAGCGGTCGCCTTGCGCGATATCGCTCTTAGCTGGCATAGCTCAAGGTCGGTCGCGGCGCGGTCCATACAAGATAGGAATCAGAGTTAGGGACGGCGGCTTCGCATCCACCGACGCGCGAGTAGGATGCCGGAAATGAGTGGCATGGGAGCCGCGGCCAGCGCCCATATGGCGCCGATGTCGTCGCGGATTTCAATCGATGAAGTGCTGGGGTCGCCGAAATAGCGATTGAGCCGACGCGCGGCGGCGCCGCGCGCGGCGCGTCGACCATTACCCAGCAGCTGGCCAAGAACTTGTTCCTGTCGCGCGACAAGCAGCTCGGACGCAAGCTGCAGGAGCTGGCGATCACGTTCCTGCTCGAGTCGGCGCTCGGCAAGGATCGTATCCTCGAGATCTACCTGAACATCATCGAATGGGGACCGGACCTGCGTGGCCTGCGGCCCGCGGCTCGCCGCTATTTCGCTCGCGAACCCCGAGAGCTGACGCCGGCCGAAATGGCATTTCTTGTCGCCATCATTCCCGGGCCGATCAAATACCAAAGCTCATTCGCGCATGGCACCCCGGGGCCTGGGCTGCGCTCACTGATCGACGAGCTGCTGGCGAAGCTACGGTCGGTGGATGCGATCGGCGAGGAGGAATATCGGCAAGCCCTCGACGAACCCATCGTCGTTGCCGGCGGCAGACCGTACAACTTGTCTTCCCACAAGGCCGCCAGAATGGCCAATTCCAGAGACCCTTTGCGGAGTTGAACTTCCCACTTATCGGGGCCTTCGGTCATGCGTCGGCGCTAGCTTGTATAACAAGGTATCATGCGTTGACAGCTACCACCGGTATGGGCGCGGATCAATCGGACGAGAGGCGCGGACGGCCCTTTTGTGCGCGCTGATCTGCAATTGACGAGGGGCCTTTCGAAGGTATCGAGCCTCGGCTCAGACCAAGAATCCGATTAGTGCTGCGCAGCATTTGACGTGGCATACTGCGCCGGCCGCTCGGATGCCGGCATTTTTTTGAGAATTCGCTTGATCGAATCGAACAAGGCCGTTTTTTTAAGCTACGCGAAGCAGGACGCTGCAGCCGCATCCAGAATCTGCGATGCGTTACGCGCTGCGGGCATCGAGGTCTGGTTCGATCAGAGCGAACTGCGGGGCGGCGATGCCTGGGACGCAACCATCCGCAGGCAAATCAAGACCTGCGCGCTGATGATCCCCATCATTTCGGCGAACACCCAAGGACGGGCCGAGGGATATTTTCGACTGGAGTGGAAGCTGGCGATAGACCGCTCGCATCTCATGTCGCACGATCGCGCGTTTCTGGTGCCCGTCGTCATCGACCCCACGAGCGAAAGCGACGAGCGGGTACCGGACAGGTTTCGCGACGTGCAGTGGACGCGGTTGCCCGGCGGGGAGACCTCGCCCGCCTTCATTGCACGAATTGCAAGGCTTCTTGACCAGGAAACTGCCGCGAACACGACCATTGCGGAGCGGGCACCGGCCGCCGGCTCCGCCGCACCCGTGGCTCCGGCTTCCCCCGAAACTCCCGTCCCGCGCAAACGGCGGCTACCCCTGGCGGCGCTGGCCGCCGCGGTGGCGCTCATCGGCATCGGCATCGGGGCATGGACGATGCGCCACACCTGGCTCAGCCCACCGAAGATCGTTCCATATTCCAGTGAAGACCGGCGCATGACTTATGCGGTGCTGCCGTTTCACGCAGCCGCCGACGACCCGCACGCCTTGCAGATCGCAAAGGCGACGGGGGATGAGATTCTAACGATGCTCGAGGCCCGCAAGGAGTTGGTGAGCGTCGCGCCTCGCGCGAGCGCCGAACAGGCCGTTGCGCACGAAGTCAGCATCCGCAAGCTCGCGCAAGCGCTTGATGTGCATTTTCTCGTTCGCGGCAACGTCGAGCGCAGCGGCAGCGGATATCGGGTGACCGTGCTCGCCGTCGATGGCGATAGCGAGCGCGTTCTCGCGACTCAAACCCTGACGGTGGACGCCGACAAGGTGACTCCCCGCTGGCGTGACGATGTGCTGGACGTGGTCTACGGGATCACGAGGGCCGGCCTTCAGGCTGAAGTCAAGCGCGCCCGGGACATACCCGCCGAGAAGCTCGATGTGCGCGATCTGGCCTTTCGCGCATCCGTGGACTGGCGCGCGAACCGGGATAAAGACGGCAGGACGGCGAATGCCGCGGCGAATGATCTTTTGAACCGCGCGATCGCCATTGCACCGGACGATCAGTTCGCATTGCGCGAGATTGCAGTGATCAATCTGTGCGATTGCGTCAATGCGTGGTCGGCCAATCCCGACGAGCAGAAGGCCATCGGCGCCGCGGCCATGGAGAAATACCTCCAGGTCAACCCGGATTCCCCGTTCATGCTCGAAGAGAAGGCCAATCTCTACCAGCTGCGCCTGCGGTGGGACGAGTCTTTGGTGATCGCAGATTCCGTTCTCGAACGGGAGCCCGACGATGCGAATGCACTCGGCATCAAGGCCTCGGATCTGCTGCGACTCGGGCGTCTGAAGGAGGCGCAGGATATTGCGGATGCCTTGTTGTCCCGGTATCCGAACAATTGGGGCGTCTTGGGGCTGGCGGCCGATATCTACTATGCGTTGGGGGACTACAACCGCGCGGCACAGCTGGCGCGAAAGGCGGTCGCGCAAATGGACGATGGCGACTTGCGCGACAGGGTCAATGGACCGGTACGGCTCACGCTGATCGCCTCCGAGGCCCGCCTCGGGCACGGCGATAAGGCCAAACAGGCGCTGGGGGATTTCACCACGACCCTGCCCGGGGTCACCACCCTGACGGCCATGAAGAAATGGATACACCCGTCTGCAGATCTCGCGGATTTCGAGCCTCTATACGACGGGTTGCGCCTTGCCGGCATCGGCAATTGACTCCTTGCGCCGGGCGTAACGATCGTGCGGAAAGCGTTCGTCCTTACAGGCGCGTGTGCGCTGCTGAGCGCCTGCTATTTCGTGCGTCAGGATAAATTCGAACAGGCGGTACACTCTTGGATTCGAGTGGACATGCCCTTTGCCACGGCAATATCGATTCTCGGAACGAAAGGCATGACTTGTTCCGGCGGCAACCCCGCCAGCTGTTCTCGCGTTCGACAAGGGCTGCAGCCGTACAGTTGTGTGGAAAAAGTGTCGGTGCGCTTTGCAGGACCGTACATGCTGGTCGATGCCATCGAGATCGCGAAAATCGCTTGTGCCGGCCTTTGAAGTCAGTCCGATGACCGCAGTTGACGCCTCTGCTGATCCGCCATCTGATCGCGCGATGGAGTCGCCAAAGAGCGTACAAGCTCGGCGCGGCCGTCGATGACCGAAAGCTTTCGAGCGCGCTCGATATTGCCCTTGGTGCTCACGATCCACAAAGGACCGTTCGCGATGTTGTCCAAGCCTTCCTGCGCGACCGTTTCGGGCGCCTCGGCAACGCTGATGTCGATTCCGAGGCGCGCCATTGCGGGCGTTGCAGTAAAGCCTATGTTCAGGTGTAGCACGTCCACGCCGGATGGTTTGCACTCCGCCCAAAGCGCCTCGCTTAAAACTCTGCTGAAGGCCTTTGAAGCCGTGTATGCGGCCAGTGTCGGCGATCCCATGTAGCCGCTCAAGGATCCTGCCATGATCATCCCGCCGCGGCCGCGCTTGCACATGAGCGCGCCGTAGTGCCTCGCGAAATCGGCTTGCCCGAGGACATTGATCGCGATGACCGATTGGGTCACCTCTTTCGGCAGTTCGACGAATCGGCCCCGGGTGTTGTTGGCGCCGGCGTTATAAACAAGGAGTCCAATCTCGATGTCGTCGGTGACGGTGCGTGCTCTTTCCAATGCGTCCGGATGGCTGAGGTCGACGGATAGAACGCGAACTTGGGCCCCGCTGTCACGCAGTTCCGCCGCCACGGCTTCGAGGGGAGGGGCCTTTCGTGCGATCAACACAAGGCTAAAGCCGCTCGCCGCCAGTTTGCGTGCGAATGCCGCGCCTACGCCTTCCGAACCGCCGACGATGAGCGCCCAGGGACCGTATTTCGTCACATCCATAGCCCTTCACCTTTCGCAGCGGCTCGCCGGTGTATTCTACCGGACTGTCGCGAAGCAAAATAAGCTGCCCGGCGCGCGCGAGTGTGGTGAGACGTCCAAGAGTTGCAGAGATGGGACAATTCTGTCGATTGGGGGCCTATGGGCAAAGGACGCACGCACGAGGTCGGGGCTTGGGGAGTAATGTCATGAAATCCCATATTCAATGTATCGAGCTCGGAAAGTTCTCTGTGCCGGGTATGCGCATCAAAGTGCGCTGGTTCCCACAGGGCGTCAGCGATCACCGGATGTGGAGTGCCCGTTCCAACATTCTGTCCTTCAGCCGTACGCTCGGAGACTGCGTCTCACGGGCGAAAGCATCCAGCGCCTCACCGGTCTGTCGCTCCACGGAACCGCTGATGTTCCGTCCTCGCTCGGCGGTTTGGAGCAACCGGCTGCATAAGAAACCGGTGCTCACGGTCTCCTCTTACTTCGACGCAGACCTTGCCTCTGGGGCGCTCAACGCAACGCCACAGGAGATGATCGTCCGCGATTTCTCCGTACTCGAGATGATGCAGATGCTTCACGATGAAGTGAGGATGCCCGGTGAGGAGAGCCGTGAACTCGTAGGCGCCATCGGCGACATTATTCGCATCAAGCTGTCTCGGCTCATGAGTCAACGCGCGCGAGCACCGTCGCTCACCGGATCGTGTCGCAGCGTCGACATCGCCATGATTCAAGAGCTGATCGGTGCCACCAAGGGTCACTTGCCGACGACGGCGCAGTTGGCAATGCAATTGAACACCAGCCGGCGGAGTGTACTTCGACTCTTCAAGGCGGCCACCGGCACCTCACCCTCACGTTACATGGAGGATATGAGGATCGAGAATGCCAAGGCCTTGTTGGCTGCGTCCCGGATGAGCATGAAACAAATTGCGCAGGAGGCCGGTTACGCGACGGCAAGCCACTTTTCGGCAAGATTCCACCAGCTGACGGGCCTAACCCCGAGCCTATTTCGCGCAGGGGCCCGCCGACGAGTGAATTTCGAGTCGGAGTGATGCGCCCGCGTGACGGTGCCATTGCAGGGCCGGAGTGGTTTCGGCGCTCGGTCGCCACACCTCATGACACCTGCTTCGTGGAAGTGGCCGGTTGCTCGATCAATTATTTACGGTGGGGCGATCCAACAAACCCAGGCCTATTGCTCCTACCCGGCACGGGCGGACATGCGCATTGGTTCTCGCACGTGGCGCCCCTGTTCGCCGATCAATTTCACGTGATCTCGATGGATACCGCGGGCTGCGGCGATTCGGGCCGCCGGGGACTCTACACGCAGGAGCTGATCGTCTCGGAGATAATGGCGGTTTGCACCGATTCTGGAATGCTCTCGGCGCCGACCCCGCCCGTTCTTGTCGGGCACAGCGTGGGGGGGCAGTACGTGGTGCGCGCAGCGCTCGCGCATGGGAAATCGCTTCTGGGCGTGATAGCCGTCGATGCGCTGCGTTATGTGGAACTCGCGCATGATCCTGCCGTGAAAGCGCTCAAGGCAGCGCGCCCTGCACCGCGCTCGCCGTCGATCTACCCCGATCTTGAGGGCGCGCTCGCGCGGTTTCGCCTGTCACCGCCGCCGGGGATCGAAATCGAAACCGGCTATGTCCTCGATCACATTGCGCGGCATTCCGTACGGGAGGTCGAGGGCGGCTGGACGTGGAAATTCGATGCCGCCTTGACCTTGGTCGCGACATTGGGACTTGAATTAAAGGATTGTCTGAGGGATCTGTCCTGTCACTCCGCGGCGATCTATGGCGAGCACACCCACCTCGCGGACCATACCTTGTTGGAACGCATGAAGGCCGTCACGCACGGTGAAATCCCCGTATTGGTCATTCCGGGATCGAGCCATTACCCAATGATCGACAGTCCTCTGGCCTTTGTCTCTGCAGTCAAGGGGATCGCGCTCACGTGGATCGCCGCTTGGGAGCGGATGAGGCGCGGCGACCGGGATCTCGATTCGCGAGGGCCGAACTTCGCAAGGCCCCTATGAAGCTGTCAGGGAAAGTGGCGATCGTGACGGGCGCCAGCGCCGGGATAGGCCGCGCTTATGCCCTCGCACTGGCCGGCGCGGGTGTGGCGGTGGCCGGGGCCGCGCGCCGGCTGGGCGGAGGGGAGGAGGAGGGTCCCGATGCCAATACATTGGCGAGTCTGGTGAAGGCGAGTGACGGGCTTCCGGGTCGCATCGCCGCGGAGGTGTGCGACCTCGAGGTCGAGGCCGATATCGTTCGCCTCGTCGACCAACGTGCGTGCCGCTTATATCGCCATCCGTCAGTCGCTGCCGCACATGATGCGGCAGCGGTCGGGAAGCATCATCAACATTACCGCATTGGTCGGCGGACTCACGCCGAAGAGCAATTACCCTGGCTGCCTCGTATATGGCGTGAGCAAGGCTGCGCTCAACCGCCTTTCCTACTTCATGGCGGCCGAGCTGAAACCCTACGGAATCGCGGTTGCTTGAGCCCGGGCGTGGTGGCGAGCGAATCGGCACTCAAATCCAATCCGCAGGTGGCGACGTCCGGCACCCATAAGCCCGCCACACCCGAAGTCCTTGGTCCGGCGCTGCTGTACCTCGCCGAGCAGACCGCCGAGACCCTCACGGGCGAGATGCTGCATACGGACGAGTTCAGACCGCTATTTTTCGCTCTCTGCCCCGTAGACCACGCGACCGCCTACGACGGTCATAAGGACCTGGATGTCCGCGATTTGTGCGGGGGGGATCTGGAAGAAATTGCGATCGAGCACGATGAAATCGGCGAGCTTGCCGGCCTCAAGGCTGCCCGTCTTGGTGTCCTGATGAAGCTCATAGGATGAGTTCACGGTGATCGCCCGCAATACCTCTTTTTTCGTGAGGCCGGGATCCGTACTCAATCGGCCCGCATACTGTGGTCCGGCGTCGGGTGAATTTGCGCGAGTGACGCCGACCTTCAGTGCGAACCATTCGTTCAGCGGATCGACGGGCCAGTCGCTGCCGTAGGCGATGCGCGCGCCGGCTGCTGCCAGCGCACCCGCCGGCTCCATATACTTGAAGCGCGCCGGCCCCAGATAGTCGCGCGCGTTATCGATGGTGTCCGGGGCCGGTTTCTCCCACTGCATTGAGAGTACCGGAATCGCGTCGAGCTGTGCGTAGCGCGGGAAGTCCGCGGGGTCGACGATTTCATCGTGGGCAATCGCGGCGCGAATATCGCGCCCTGAGAACTGTTTGCGCAAAGCTTCGATGGCGTCCAGTCCTTCATGAACCGCACGGTCGCCATCCGCATGCATGTGGGGCTCGAAACCTGCCTTGGCCGCGGCGAGTATCAGGGCGCTGAGGACCGGTGCAGGAAAGTAGACGTCGGGCCCCCGATTGCGGCCTGGAGCCCACGCCGGAGCCGAAGCAGTTCCCCGATTGATGAAATAGGGGGCCAGCATCGCGCCGGTCTGGGCGGGTGCGGTAATCACGCCGTCCAGGAACATCTTGAAATTCCGCACCGTGATGCGCGGATCAGGACCCAATTCGCCTTGATCGTAGCGCTGCGCCATGCTTTTCAGGAACGCCACCGCCTTGACCGGGTCGGGCCCCTCGGGCGGTCGGATGAGCACGGCAAAATGGGCGCGCGCCGTCAGATGACCCTCCTTTTCAGCGCCCGCGAAAGCCGCGAGCGTTCGCGGCGTGGCCGCGGCGTCGAGAAATGTGGTAATGCCCTGGGCACGCATGGCATCGAGTGCCGCCTCGGCCGACTTGATGTCCTCGGCCGGTGTAGGCTGAGGCACCGCCGATGCGACAGCGTCTATGGCTGCATCCTCGAAAATACCCGAGGGGTTGCCGGCCGCATCGCGACCCACCTTGCCGCCGAGCGGATCGGGCGTCTTCGCGGTGACATGCGCGAGGGACAGCGCGCGCGTATTGGCGAGGGCCGTATGCCCGAAGGAAGAGGTCACCAGGATGGGTCGCTGCGTATGCAGGGCATCGAGCGTCTGCCGACTGGTCACGGCTCCCGCCGGCAGCATGGCTTCTTGGAACCAGTTACCGACCAGCAGCCAGCGATCGGGCTCCTTGTCCCTGCTCTGATCGAGGCAGACCTGGATTTTGGCTTGCATCTGCGCAACGGTCAGGCGCTCATAGTTCAAGTTGCAATTGAGCAGTACGGCGCCCCCATCGAGAGGATGCATATGGCCATCGACGAGCCCGGGCATCAGCATCCGGCCATGGAGGTCGACGATGCGCGTGTTTGCGCCGAGCAGAGGCTTCACCCCCGCATCGCTGCCCACGTAGACGATCCTACCTTCACGCACCGCAAGTGCCTGTTGCACGCTATCGTGCGCATCGGCGGTGTACACATAGCCGTTTCGGTAGACGGCGTCCGCGGGCATCGGGTCTGCCGCTGATGTGGCGCTCGCCAACGAGGTGAGGAGCAGCGCGATGGTGCCTGCTTGCGCAAGTCGCTGTGTCCAATGAGCCCTCAAGCCGCCGCCCGTCGATGTCGTCATGTATGTTTCTCCTAATTCACAGGAACCAGCGCGCGCGCCGGCGGGGATGTCGGCAGCCGTACCGTGACGCGGCAGCCCTCGCCGGCGACCGCATCAATATCGAGTACGCCTCCCGCGGCGCGAACGCGGGCTCGCAACTGCTCGAGTCCGAACCGCAGCCCGAGCAAGGGCACAGTCCGCCGCACATCGAAGCCGATACCTTCATCAATTACCGTGAGATCTACCCCGCCGGTCGAGACATCCACTTCCACCTCGGCACACTGCCGCTGCGAGTGCTTGTAGGCGTTCATCAGCAACTCGCGAATACACCGGAAAACCAGGTGCAGCTGGTGGCGAGGAAGATCCGAGCTGCCCGTTATGCGGTACGTCACTCGAAACCCGAAACGCTTTTCAAATAGATCGACCAGCCACTGCAGCGTCACCTCGAGCGAGGCGTGCTCGAGCTCTGGAGGGGTCAGATTTTGAATCATGAGCCGCAATCCCTCTTGCGCCTCGCGAGAGGCCATTACGGCCTCCTCGAGCAGCACGACAAGCCGCGGATCATTGGCGTGTGCGCGCATGGCGGCGAGCGTCATGCTCTGACCGACCAGCACTTGACCGACACCGTCGTGCAGGTCCGCCGCCGTTGCGCGGCGCGCCGCATCCTCGGCGAAATCGAGCGCCTGCGCATAGTGACGCAATTGATCGTGCTCATGCGCCAGCTCCTCGAGCAGCGCACGCTGCTTCAGCATCAGTAAATTGACGAGGAGCGCACCACCACAGCCAATCAGCAGAAAGATATCGATGGAGATCACGACATTCGTCCAGCCGACGAGGTGGGCAAAGTTCTGATAGCTTCCGGGGCCGTGCCCGGCGAGAAACGCGACGCCGGCTGCAACGATGGCGACCCCGGTGCACGTCGCGCGTCGCGAAAAGCGCAGCGCCAGCCAAACGAGGGGCACCGCGAACAGCATGGGCTCCACGAGCTGATCCGCGGGGGGCCAGGGCACGATCGCGAACCACGTGAACAGACCGATCACGATACCTGAAATCGCCCATCCCTCCCGAGGCCGCGCCAAAGCGCCCGCGGGCTCCGAGAATCCAAGGAGGATGCCGTAAAGCACCGGACTGAAGGTGACGATCGTGAGCACGGCGGCGAGAATCCAGAGATACAGGTCCGCAGGCACGATCAATGTGTCGTAGCCATGCGCGCGAACCGCCGCGCCGATAATCGCGCCCGGCAGCACTCCGCCAAACAGCGCCACGAACCAGAGCGGCGATATGGTCAATTGCACGCGATCGCCGCCGCGAAACAGCCGCAGCCGGCGTGCAAGGAATGCCGGACCGGCAGAGGTGAGCGCGTTTGCGAACGCGAACCCAAGAAGGACCGAGGGGGGGTCTTGGGACCGGTGCGTCATCCAATTCAAGGCGGCTGCCAATAGCAGCTCCGAGAGGATCGTAACGAGCGCGATCAGCGGCCAACGCCGGAACGGCAATAACAAATACACGGCGAAACACAGGGCGTGTGCGGGCCAGATAGCCGCCGTGGCGTCGAGGGGTTTGGATATCCATCCGGCGGCATAGAGCACGATGTAGCCGACCCACAAGCACACCGCCACCCGCCATCGAATGCGGATCCCACGCAATGCACTCAAGGCGTTCGCCACGCAGCAGTCATCGCCACGGTCGTCGGGGCGACGCAATCGATATGAGAAGCGGGCGCGGCGCAGGGGGCCCAATTGATTTGAACGATTAGAGTCATTTTGAAGCTGCCGCGTCTTACATCGAGTGCGGGCCCATGGGGCGCCCAAGACCAAATCGAACTATAACATCGGGCCCGACGCGCGTAACTTCACACCGAGCGGATCTGATGCGAATGCGATCGATGGGGCGTGAATTTACTGCGGAGCGAACCAGTCGCCGGCGGAGTTCTGGCATAAAGGCGCCGGTGCGAGCACACTTGAGCTCGCCCCCGTCACAGGAGCCTAAGATGTCGAAAGATAATGCCAATCGTCCGAATGAGGCGAAGCCGCGCACCGGTGAACAATCGCAGGACGCCTTACGTCACCAACAAGACGCGGCGCATCATAAGGGTCATAAAACGGCGCAAGGCGGAACCGCCGAAAACGAGCCTGACCCACTCCCAAAGGACCCCTCGCGCGCGCCTTGATTCGAGATCGATAATGGACCTTCAATCGATCCGTGACCACTTACGCTTGGCGCGCTGTACGCTCGGTGAAGAACATCCGCTGTCGCCTCGCATCGCAAAGGTCGAGCGGAATCTGACGCCGGGCGATCCGTTGTTCCGCGACGACGCGGTCAGCGCCGAAAGGGATCTACTGGCGATATCGACGGAATTGGAGCAGTCGCTGAGTGCGGGAACGCCGGGCAGGGCGAACGAGGCGATCAAGCACCTGGCGGATGCGATCGAGCTCCTCTAGCGCGCCCACGAGACCCCGGCCGAATATCTGTACGCCGCCGCGCGAGGGGTCACCCGCCCGGGTGAATCACTTTGTGCTGGCTGACATCGTCGCCGTCACCACTCTTCAAGCTGCGGAAAACGAGGGTCGATACGATCGTCGATAGGCCGAGCGCGAGGAGTGCCTCGTGTATTCCGTGAATCATCTCACTGGGGTTCGAATGGGAGCCCGGCACAAACAACGCCGTGGCGAGCCCTGCGGCGGCGACGCCGAAGCTGATCGACATTTGCTGCATGGTGCTCGCGATGGAGCTCGCGCCACTCGCGTCCTCTTCGCTGATGTCCGCGTAGACGAGCGTGTTCATGCTCGTATACTGGAGCGAGGTGAATGCTCCGTAGCCGAAGGCCTGCAATAAGATGAGCCAGACAGGTGTTCGTAGACCGATGGTCGCAAATACCATGAGGAGAATCCCGAGAATCAGGGTGTTGGAAATCAGCACGCCCCGATAGCCCACGCGCCGTAAGAGTCCCGGCATGATCGTCTTCATGCACATGGCGGAGATCGCCTGGGGCATGACCAGCAGACCGGACTCGATCGGCGTGAAGCCCAGACCGACCTGATAGAGAAGCGGCAGCAGAAAGGGAACTCCGCCGATGCCGAGACGGGTCAAGAAGCTGCCGCTCACCGCCGCCCGGAATGTGCGAATGGCGAACAACTTGAGATCGAGCAGGGGGAATGCGAGCGTTCGCGCGTGAAGTGCATATCCCGCGAGGAGGGCGGCGGACAGTGCCAGCAGCCCGCACATCTCCAATCCACTCAAGGAGTGCTCGCCGAATATCTCCAGAACGTAGGACAGCAATGCGATTCCGGATCCGAACAGTATGAATCCAACCATGTCGAGCGAATGGGAATTCGCTTCCCGGTAGTCGGGCAGATGGCGATAGACGAGAATCAAACCGGTGAGCCCGATCGGAATGTTGAGGAAGAAGATGACGCGCCAATGAAAATATCCGACGATGAGACCCCCGGCAATCGGGCCAAGCATGGGCGCGACCAAGGCGGGTATGGAAACGAAACTCATCATGCGCAGCAGATCCGGCTTCGCAAATGTTCGGACCAGGGTAAGCCGGCCTACGGGAACCATCATCGCTCCGCCGCAGCCCTGCAGGATGCGACAGGCAACGAGTAGATGGATGTCGCTCGATATGCCGCACAGAAATGATCCCAGCGTGAACAGGCCGATGGCCGACGCGAAAACCCGACGGGTCCCGTAGCGGTCCGCCATCCAGCCGCTGATGGGAATGAAGACCGCGAGGCTCAGCGTGTAGCTTGCGAGCACCGCCTTCATGCTGAGCGGAGGGACGCCCAGGGCGGCGGAGATGGCAGGCACCGCCGTGTTGAGAATCGTCGTGTCCAGCGACTCCATGAAAAAGGCGACCGCAACGAGCCAAGGTAGCAGGCGTTTGGATGCCTCGGACGGCGCGGATGAAGAGGGAGTGTCGATCAACGGTCCAAGCGTGCTGCGCTGGGGATCTTTATACCAGCCTCGTGACTTCACACGCAGATTTATTTCTCGGGAGCTGCGACCGGGCCATCGCGCGTTGTTTCCACAGCGATCTCGGAGCGCAGGTGCAGGTCGACCGGTTCTCCAAACAGGCCATTGAGCAAATCGTTCATGTGGCCTACTTCTTCGGTGGGGATGGGCCTCGGCCCCTTGACGACGACGAGAGCCGTCGTGGGGCCGAATCGATCGCGGATCGTGATGTCGACGAGGCTCGATCCGGGAAATCGCTCCAGTTCGTGTTCGACGAGCTGACGCGTTTTGGCGCGCAGCGTTGCCTCTCCGAAGGTCCGCTGGAAGACATTGGAGAGATGAAATGCAAGCAGCAACAGGATTGCCAGACAGACGAGCCGGGAAATTGCCCCGCGGGCCCGATCCGGGGTCGCGGAGCCCGCGATCGTGACACGGTGTCCCAGGATCATGAACACCACCATGGCTGAGAAGGTGATGGCGACGAAGTTGGCAACGAATAGGAGGAATGCGCCTTCGGCAAGCTCGGATAGGCCACGTGCAATGAGGATCCCGCAAGTGGTCAACGGCGGCACGAGTGCCGTCGCAATCGCAACGCCGACGGCCAGGGCACCCAAACGCGGTGTCGCGAGCGCGTAGGCAACGGCCGCGCCGCCTACCAGACCGATAAGAAGATCGAGAATGTTCGGAGCCGTTCGTGAGAGGATTTCATGACCCAACGGGGATGCTCGATCGATCGTCCCCAACGCCATACCGAGGACCAGGACCAAGGCCGCGCCCGTGATCTCTGCAGTCAACGACAGGCGCAACAGCTTGAGGTCGGCCTCTGCCAGCGCCATGGCCATGCCTTGAATGGGTCCGAGCAAGGCCGCGATCAGCATCGCGCCGATGATGACCGCGGGAGAGTCCTCGAACAGCCCGAAGCCGGCGATCAGCGTCGCCGCTGCGTTCATCAACAAATAGGGGCGACCGAGTGCCGCAGCCTCCTCTGCCGAGCGCCGCGTCTGGATGCGTCGCAATTCTGTGGGGTTTTGGGCTGATTCCATGGGAGGCACCGCTCGAAAGAAAGGCGCAATTACTCGCTCGCGTCCGTGGACGCCGGGCTGACTTCATTCTCCCGCAGAAGATTGGCCCGCAGCGTTTCGTAGATCGGCGGGTCCCGCAGGAGGGTCGGTATCAGCATGGCCGTGAAGCACGCGCCCAGCATGGGCAGCAGCATGTGGAAGCTGGCCGTCATCTCGATGACGAGCACGATCCCGGTGAGCGGCGAGCGCACGACGCCCGTGAAAAATGCCGCCATTCCGACGACGGCGAAGCCCACCGGCTGGATGTGCATACCGGGGAATGCCCATTGGCAGGCGACACCGAACAGCAGACCCAGTTGCGCGCCGAGCACCAGCATGGGAGCGAAGAGGCCGCCGGGTGTGCGTGCCGCGTAAGACACGGTGCCGAGCGCAAAACGCAGCAGAAAGACCAATGGAACCATGGCCAGTACATCGGCACCGCTAAGCGTGCGCTGAGTGATCGGGTCGCCGCCGCCGATTAGTCCGGGCCCGAACCAGGCGAGGACTCCGACTGCCGCGCCGATGAGCGCCGCGCGTAGCGGCACCGGCCAGCGCTCGAGTCGGTTGGCGGCGGCCATGGCCGCGAGCAGCGCGCGATTGTAGAGGATGGCAATCAGTCCGGCGATCGCGCCCAATACGAAATACAATGGCCTCACCTGAGCGTCGGCGTAGACCAAGGTGTCCACCTGAAAGTCCGGTGCGTCACCGATGAACAGGCGCGCCACCGCGATGGCACTCGCCGAGGCGCCGAGCGCCGCAATGGCGATTCGCGTCTCGAACTGCTGCACCAGTTCTTCCAGCACAAATATGGCGCCCGCTATCGGTGAGTTGAAAGCGGTGCCGAGGCCGGCGCCGGCACCGGCAGCGAGGAGGACTCGGCAGTCCGACAAATTGCAGCGGAACACCCGCCCCACACGATAACCGATGCTTGCTCCCATCTGTATGCTGGGTCCCTCCCGCCCGAGGGCTAGTCCTGAGCCCATCGCGAGCAACCCGCCGATGAACTTGATCAGGAGCAGGTAAAACGGCATTTGCGGCAGCTCCCCCCGCAGCACCGCCTCGACATGGGGGACGCCGCTGCCCGCTGCGGCTGGCGAGAATCGGTGAACCAGCCACGCGGCCACGGCCACCGCCGTCGCAGTCGCGGCCGCGAGCAGGGGTAGCCCGCCCAATTGCACGCCGTGCGCCCAGACAACAAGGGCATTGCGGTAGTCATCGCCGCGCCTCAGTGCGATCTGGAAGAGCGCTCCGATGAGTCCGGCGCCGGCGCCGACAATGATGGCCAGCAGGGCAAGCGCGAGCAGACTGCCTTCGTCCTGCGCGCCTTTGAAGTCCGGCTTGGTGTCGACCGCCATCGCTTCCCCGGCACGCTGTCCGACCACGTGTCTGGATCTCCCTCGGTAACAGCGCTCCGTCGTCGCGGTGGCGATTAGAATGATGGCATCGTATTTACAACGGAGTGAGCCCTACTATTGGACGAAATACCTAGGCTCATTCTAGCCGGCGGACGCATTGACTCGCGCATGCGATGCCAACAGACTGCTGCAGCGCATTCCGAGCCGGGGAATTATTCGACGGAACCGTCGAAATTGCGGGCGGTCGATCGTCTTAGAGTTGGGAATCCCACAGCATGGAGAGACTTTTATGCCAATGATCGTGCCGTGCCTCTGGTTCGATGGCCAAGCCGAGCAGGCTGCCACGTTCTACACCTCGCTCCTACCGGACAGTCGCATCGATGCAGTACATCGCGCACCTGGAAACTATCCCTCCGGCAAAGCCGGCGATGTGTTGACCGTCGAATTCACTCTCATGGGGCGGCCGTTCGTCGCACTCAACGGCGGCCCGCACTTCAAGTTCAACGAAGCCGTCTCGTTCCAAATACCAGTCGAGACGCAGGCGGAGATCGAGCGGCTGAGCAATGCGCTCTCAGCGGTACCCGAGGCCGAGCAATGCGGCTGGGTCAAGGATCGCTACGGTCTGTCCTGGCAGATCGTGCCGCGCAAGCTGCCGGCCCTTCTCGCCGATGCCAATCCAGCCCGAGCCAAGCGCGCCTTCGAGTCGATGATGCAGATGAAGCGGATCGACATCGCGTCTCTCGAACGGGCGGTCGACAGCCCGGCTTAGTCTGCATGCGGTGAGGCTCCCACGGCGACCCTCGGCGCCGCGTACACTCGGATCGGGGAGGGCGGTCGGCTTTCAACGAATGCCACAGTCGATTAGTATGCCGGCGAGATTCGTTTGCCGAGGCCTGGCAGCGCCGGGCAGAAGAGACACGGATGAAGATCGTCTCAGTCACCAACATCAAGGGCGGCGTCGGCAAGACAACGACAGCCGTGAACCTCGCTTTCTTATGTGCGGCGAGTGGACGCCGCACTTTGCTGTGGGATTTGGACCCGCAGGGTGCCGCCACCCACGTCCTGCGCTGTGAGCCGCAGGAAAACGCGTCGGCCAAGAAATTGGTGTCTGGAAAACGCGAGCTCAACGAGCTCGTCGTCGCCAGCGGATACCCCAGGCTGGACGTTCTGCCGGCCGATTTTTCCTATCGCCACTTCGACGTGCATCTCAGCTCTCGCAAGAACCCCACGGAGCGGCTGCTGCGCATGAGCCGCAGTCTGCGCGAGCTCTACGACGTGCTGTTTCTCGATTGTCCACCCGCCATCTCGCTGCTGTCGGAGAACGTGCTGCGCGCGGCCGACGCCGTCGTCGTACCGCTGATACCGAGCCCTCTGTCGGTCCGTATGCTGGTACAGCTGCGGGATTTTCTGGTCGCCCACGCCTGGGTCGACATGACCCTCCTGCCGTTCTTCTCGATGGTCGACCGGCGCAAGGCGCTGCACCACGAGGTCATCGCCAGCACGCGCGTGCAATTTCCCGGCATGCTGAAAACTGAGGTTCCGTACTGGAGCGAGATCGAGCGAATGACCGTACGGCGCGCTCCGCTGCCGGCGTATGCGCCGCGGTGCGAGGCCGCGAGCGTCTACATGGCGCTTTGGTCCGAGGTTGCAGTCAAGCTGAAGCAATCGGCCTTCACGCGCGCGGTACCTATATCATTCACGCCACCCGCCGTAGGGCGCGAGCCGGCGGCCGAAGCAGCTCCCTGAATCGCCGCCGTTTCGGCGGTCCCGCGCACCGGCGCTCGCCAGTGCGCGGGATTGACTACCAATCCTTACCAGCCCCCGCCGCTCAGCGCGCGCACGAAAGCCGGCGGGTTCGGGGTTCCGAGACCCGTCGCGGGATCCCAGCCCGGTCCGACCGGCAACGTCGTGTCGAGCCCGAACGTGATCGCGAACCAGCGCGTGGAGTAGGGGCTGTTGTAGAGCGCGCTGATGACGCTCGGAAGGTCGTACAACGGCGCCGCCAATTCCCACGAGGTGATCGGGTCCGTCCCTCCGGCATCCTGGATCGTTCCGGTCACATTCGGCGCCCTTCCATCCTGCAACTCGACTGTGTCGAAGCAGTATGCGCTGGAAAATATTTCTGGGTCAATCAGACAAATGTAGGCGCAAGCCAATTCGCACGCTGCCGCTTCTCGAGATCGATGGTGTCGCAACGCGCCGGGTCGGCGAGCGCTCCTCGATCATTTTTTTTTTGACATAACGAACTGTTCGGCCCGCGAGCGTGAGCCGGCATGCCGGTGCGTTGGGGCCGCTGCGGGTCGGCAGGGGTGGAGCACATGGCACAGAGCGGGCGGTGAGTCGTACTGCGAAATTATCTTCTTCGACGATCAGCGAGCCTTGACGCGTTCACCACGGGCTATTTCGGTTTGAGCGGCAACATGAGCGCAATCGCCATCGCGGCCGACGCATCCGCGAGCGCCGGCACCGTCGCTAGCAGTGCGGGCGCCATCATGGGCTATGATTCGGATCCTCAATCCAACCGCAGGGCGTCGTCATGGTCTTATTCAAATTCGAGCCGGGCACCCTATGAAGCGTCTCGCCGGCGCGCTTCTGGTGCTCGCACCCTTTCTGGCTTTCGCCGAGCCGGAGAAAGCCGATCTCATTCTTCTCCATGGCCACGTCTTGTCGGTCGACGCGCACGACTCGGTTGCGCAGGCGATCGCCGTGCGTCACGGCGTCATTCTGAAGGTAGGCTCCGACACGGAGGTCCAGGCACTCGCGGCTCCCGACGCGCAAGTAATTGATCTCAAGGGCCATACCGCCACGCCCGGTCTCATCGATACGCACGCACACATCGCGGAGGGTGGCGTGGATGAGCTTTATGGGGTGAAACTTTCGGATGCTCACTCGGTGGCTGAAATCGCCGCACGCGTCAAAGCCAAAGTATCCTTGGCTCAACCGGGTGATTGGATCACCGGTGCGGGCTGGGACGAGGGGAAGCTCGCCGAACGCCGCTATCCGACCGCGGCGGACCTCGATGCGGTCGCGCCGAACAATCCCGTATGGCTGATGCACACGACCGGTCACTACGGTGTCGCCAACACCGCTGCGATGAGGCTCGCCGGCGTCACAGGCGCCACCCGGGACCCACCCGCCAGCACCATCGATCGTGATGGCCAGGGTGAGCCCACCGGCGTATTCAAAGAGGATGCGGCGATGACCCTCATCACGCGTCTCATTCCCGAGACCACACCGGAGCAAATGCGCGCGGGTATCCTCTACATCCAAAAGGTGTTGCACAGCGAGGGCATGACCGCGGTCAAAGACCCGGACATCTTCCAAATCCAGTGGGACGCGTACAAAGCCCTCCTGGATTCCGGCCAGCTCAAAGAGCGCATATGCGTTCTTTGGGACGCCGGCGTCACGATGGCTTCGGCGCAGCACGCGCTCGAGGAGATCAACAGCGTTCCGCGGCTCCCGGCGACACTCGGCGACGGCCGTCTGCTCTCGTGCGGCGTGAAGCTCTTCATGGACGGCTCCGGCGGTGCACGCACGGGCTGGATGTGGCAGCCTTGGATGCGCGATGGCAAAGACACGGACCTAACCCAGAACGGCAAACCCAACACCGGCTATCCGCATATCGATCCCGCGATCTACCGTCAGATGGTCTTGCTGTTCCAAAAATCCGGCGTTCCTGTCGGCACGCACGCCGTCGGCGATCGCGCGATGGATTGGGTCGTCGATGCGTATGCATTCGCCGAGAAGCGGTTTCCATACCCGGGCCTGCGCCATGCGATCATTCATGCGAATCTCCCCACGCCTCACGCGTTGGACACCATGTCTTTCTTGCAATCCGAATACGATGCGGGGTACCCCGAGATGCAGGCGGAGTTTCTATGGTGGATCGGCAATATTTACGCTGCCAACTACGGGCCGGAGCGGAATCGACGGCTGATTCCGCTGAAGACGTTGCAGCAGCGTAAAATTCTCTGGTCGGGAGGATCGGATTATTCTGTAACGCCGGTGGCGGCGCGCTATGGTTTGTGGGCTTCGGTGGCGCGCGAGACTTCCGCGGGCCTGCAGCCGTTCGGATTGGCGCAGTCCGTCGATAGGCAAACGGCATTGCGCAGCTATACCGCTTGGGGCGCCCGCCAAATGTTTCTGGAAGACAAGATTGGCACGCTCGAGGCGGGAAAGCGGGCCGATATTGCGATATGGGACCGCGATATTTATACCATTCCTACGGCTCAGATTAAGGACATGAAGTGCCTGCTGACCCTGTTGGACGGGGAAGTAGTCTTTCGCTCCCCGGCGTTCAACTAGGCAATCCGATCCCGCTGATGCGACGAATAGGTCACTCGGCGACCACCGCGGGGACGTCCTTTTTGATTCGCGGGGGACTGCGCACGAGCAGCAGCAGCGGCAACGTCATGAGGATGGCGATCATCAGGAATTTGAAGTCGTCGATATAGGCGATCAATGTCGCCTGCGTCGTCACCTGTTGATTGAGCAATTCGATGGCCTTGGTGCCTGTCGCACCCGCGACATGCGGCAGCGTGTGGCTATAAGGGGTGACGTGTGCCGCGAGTGCGGCGTGAGCCGTCTGCATATTGTGTACCAGCAGGCCCTGCATGAGGGAGATCCCAACGCTGTTGCCCAGGTTGCGGACCAGCGCATAGAGCGCTGTGGCTTCATTGAACTCGGTTGGCACGAGCGTCGCAAAGGCGAGTGTCGTCGAAGGCACGATGGCACTGCCGAGTCCGAACCCCATGATCAGACCGGGCAGCATGATCGGCCACGCGTCCATCGACAGGGTGTATTGCGTCATCTGCCAAAGCGAGAAGGCAGTCAGCCCCAGTCCGGTCGCGATCAGCAGGCGTGCATCAATCCGGCCCACCAAACGACCGACCACGAGCATGCTGACCATCGTGCCGACGCTGCGCGAGGACATCAGGTAGCCCGACTGGAGGACGGAATAGTGCATCAGGTCCTGCAAGAACGGCGCCAATAACGACATCACCGCCAACATCACCATCCCCATCAGAAAGCTCATCACGTTCCCGCTCAAGTAGTTGCGGTCCTTGAACAGTGCGAATCGAACGAAGGGCCGAGCCACCGTCATCGTATGGACGGTGAACAAGTACAAGGCCAGCGCAGCGACGATAGCCTCGAGGCGGATCTCGGTGGAATCGAACCAATCCTTGGTCGGACCGCGATCCAGGAACATCTGTAGCGTCCCCACGAACAACGCCAGCATCGCGTATCCGAAGAAATCGAAGGACTTGCGTGTATGCCGGGTGTCGGGGAGGTAGGCGAGTACGCCGAATACGGCGAGCGCGCCGATCGGCACGTTGACGAAGAACACCCACCGCCAGCTGTAATTGTCGGTCAGCCATCCGCCGATAACGGGGCCGAGCATCGGGCCCAAGCCTACCCCCATGGCCCAAATTGCCATGGCGCGGCCCGCCTGGTCCTTCGGGTAGATGTCGAACAGCACTGCTTGCGACATGGGGAATAGCGATGCGCCGCATAGGCCCTGCAGCAGCCGGAATACCACCACCTGCGGGAGCGACTGCGCCATGCCGCAGAGGGCTGAGGCGATCGTGAAACCGATAACGGAGAACAGAAACAAAGGCTTGCGTCCGAAGCGATCCGCGAGCCAGCCGGTCAGCGGCGTCATGATGGCGCCCGCGATGATGTAGGAGGTCAGCGCCCAGGTCATCTGATCCTGGGTCGCGGACAGGCTCCCCTGCATGTGCGGGAGCGCGACATTGGCGATCGTGGTATCGAGCGCCGTCAAGATGGTTGCACTCATGACGGTGAGCGCAATCATGCCGCGGTGTTCCCGTAGACCGTAGCCCGTAGTCGCGGCCGCAACAGGTGTACTCGACATTTCGGCAGGTTAAAGAGATTGGCGGGTTTTCGCTAATATTCATCGCCCGAAGGCTCCCCACCGGGGGGGCCGGCGCCATCAATCGCGGATTCGCATAAATCTTTGACTCGTACCAGAAGCGGTGATTGATAATAGGAACCTTCTCTGCGCTCAAGTTGCCCTGGCAGGTTCACTCCGAGTATCCCCATGATCGTGACGTCGTTTCCCAAAGCGGTGCGGGTTATCGAGCATGCTTTGATTCCGTTGCAGGACGGTACGATGCTGGCGGCACGCATCTGGTTGCCGGAGGATGCGGAGCAGAATCCGGTTCCTGCAATTCTGGAGTATCTGCCGTATCGCAAGCGTGACGGAACTTACGAACGAGACGCGCTGACTCATCCCTATCTTGCGGGTCACGGCTACGCGAGTGTTCGCGTCGATATTCGAGGTAGCGGTGAATCGACCGGGTTGCTGTACGACGAGTACGCCACGCAGGAGCAAGATGACGGCGTCGAGCTGATTGCTTGGCTGGCGCGACAACCCTGGTGCAACGGGGCGGTTGGAATGATGGGGATCTCTTGGGGCGGCTTCAACGGGCTTCAGATTGCGGCGCGGCGTCCCCCGGCCCTCAAGGCAATCGTAACCATTTGCTCAACCGACGATCGGTACGCGGACGACGCGCACTACATGGGCGGCACGCTTCTTGCCACGGCTGGACTCGAGTGGGCCTTTTTCTTTTTCGGCTTGATGTGCCTTCCGCCCGACCCGGCGCTGGTCGGCGATAGCTGGCGAGCGATGTGGTTGGAGCGGCTGCAGAACATACCGCTGTTCCTGGAAAATTGGCTCGAGCACCAACGGCGCGATGCGTACTGGAAACACGGATCGGTATGCGAGGACTACGCAGCGATTCAATGCCCGGTTTACGCCGTCGGTGGTTGGACCGATGGCTACAAGAATGCCATTCCGCGCCTTCTCGAGCGGCTGAAGGTGCCTCGCAAGGGACTCATCGGGCCATGGGCGCACGCCTATCCACACTTTGCACTTCCCGGACCCCAGATCGGATTTCTGCAGGAAATCCTGCGCTGGTGGGATTACTGGCTGAAGGGTGTCGATACGGGTGTGATGAGTGAGCCTATGCTGCGCGCATGGATGATGGAAAGTGTGAAACCGGCGAGCCACCACGACACGTTGCCGGGCCGATGGATTGCAGAATCGACGTGGCCGCCGCCGGGAGTGAGGCCGCGGCGGCTGTTCTTGACCGATGAGGGACTGCGAGACGCCGCGACACCGTTGACCACTCGCGCGGTCTGCTCACCGCAGACGGTTGGCAAATGCGCCGGCGATTGGGTTCCCTTCGGCCGGGGACACGACCAGGCCCGCGATCAGCAAGACGATGACATGCGTTCGTTGGTTTTCGAAACGACGCCGCTCGAGGAGCCCATGGAGATCCTTGGTGCTCCAATCGTCACGCTGGATGTCGCCTCCGACCGGCCGATCGCAAATCTGGTGGTTCGGTTGTGCGATGTGCACCCGTCCGGTGAATCGCTGCGCGTGAGCTACGGCGTGCTGAATCTCACGCATCGCGACGGCCACGAACAACCGGTCGCGCTGGCGCTCGGTGAACGTTACCGGGTCCGCATCCAGCTCAACGATGCGTGCTCTGCATTCCCGGCGGGCCACAAGGTGCGGCTCGCGGTATCGACCGCCTACTGGCCCATGATCTGGCCCAGCTCGGAGAAGGCGACTGTGCGGATTTTCTCTGGAACGCTCGACCTGCCCGAACGCCCGCCCAGCACCGCAGACGCCGGGCTCCCGCCGTTTCCGGAACCGGAGACGGCCACACCCGAGACGCCGACTCTCTCCCGTCGCGATGGACTGCGCGTTGAATATATAGACCGCATTGGCCTGGAATCGGCTACGCAGGGGAAGTCGGCGTACCAGGTTGAGGAGAATGAACCGCTGAGCGCCGTTGCCACACTGAACCACGCCCAGACTCTGTCGCGAAATGACTGGAAAATCCGCATCGAGGCGCAGCTGCGCCTGTCGTGCGCGGGCGATGGCTTCCTGCTGCAGGGAAGTTTGTGCGCCTGGGAGGGCACGAATGAAGTGTGTCGTCGCGACTGGGATCGCTCTATTTCGCGGGATTTCTTATGATCGTGAGCCCACCCTGAAGCCAAAGAGGTGACTATGAAGTCCGAGAGAGACGGTATCAACCCGGCGGCGAAGCCCAGTGGGAGCGGCTGCGCTGAATGCTTGGCGATGGGCGCATGGTGGTTGCATCTTCGAAGGTGCGCCGAGTGCGGTCACATCGGTTGCTGCGATAACTCACCCAATCAGCATGCATCGAAACATCACGCGGCCACGGGTCATCCGATCATCGCGAGCTTCGAGCCGGGCGAGTCATGGTTTTACGACTATCGCACCGAGCAATTCTTGACCGGCCCGAAACTTCACACTCCTCACGCGCATCCGGAGGATCAGCCGGTGCCGGGACCGGCCGGAGCGGTTCCTTCAAACTGGCAGGCGCTGCTTCACGAGTAGAGGCGAGCTTATTCGGGTTCGGTCTACCAAACTCGGCGCGGTTGTATACACGTATGCGGCGGACATGGCTGCTGGCCAACGTGGCGCATCGATCGCCATGGTGCACTGCGTACCCAGGTATCGACAGACAGCTCTCATCCAAGAAAGAGGGAAAAGGTAGGCAATTGCTGGTAGCGTACGAGGTGGGTTCTTGAACCACGCCGTTCGCGTCCGGCTAATACCATGGTGCAATGGATTGGGCCGTGCACGCTTGCTTACTATTGTGACGAACAATCGTTGAGGAGGTTGCCATGTTCTCGAGCCCATTCGACTCCGCTGTTGCCGGCAAGAGTGTGCTGATCACCGAAACCCGCATGGAACCCCTCCAGCTGCTCGGTCGCGTGGGGAGTACCTCTTTCGTCATCGCCGGATCCCGTAGACCCTTTTGCCCCGAGAGCCTCAATCCCTATGAGCTGATGGGGGCTGCGCTCGGCTCCTGTACCGCGATGGTTCTTCGTCTTCATGCAGATCGGATGGGCATCGCTCTAAATCGGATTCAGGTCAGTGTGTCCCATCACTCCGGCTATCCAGAAACCCTGCCGCTATTCGAGCGAACGATTTTCTTGGAAGGTTCCATAAGCGACGACGATAGGGAGCGGCTGTTGGAGGCCGCTCAACATGGTCCGGTGGATCTGAATCTGCGCAGCGGCGCCGAGATACGTACGAGTATCAGCATCGACAATTGCCTTGCCTCTTCACCGGCGACTTCTGATTACCTGAGCGACATCAGTCAGGCCGTGGACGCTGGTCAGGAACTCTCTGCTCACACGGACTGAACAGATGGAAGGGCCGTTGTATGAGAGATCAAGAAATACGCGAGGCGCTGAATCAACATTGGGCGGCATCTGACGCCGGCGACTTTGCGACAGAGCACGATATCTATCAGGAAGACGCCGTTCTCGACTATCCGCAATCCCGCGAACGAATTGTCGGGCGGCAGAACATACAGACCACCCGGAGCCTGCAGCCGAACACGAAGCGCTTTGCGGTCAATCGAATCATGGGAAGCGGCGACTTGTGGATTACGGAGTATGTTCTGACGTACGACGTGGAACCCTTCTATACCGTGAGCATCATGGAGTTTCGCGGAATGAAGGTTGCACACGAGACCCAATACTTCGCTGATCCCTTCGAGGCCAGCGGCTGGCGAAAGAAATGGGTCGTCAATATGGATAGCCCCAAGGAGCAAGGAAGGCCCGCAGCCGCCGATCGAGCTTCGGGCCCCAATCCTGTGCCGCTCTGAAGGACGCTCAGCGTTCGCCGGAATTCAGGCGAGATCGAAGCGGTCGGCGTCCATGACTTTGCTCCAGGCGCCCACAAAGTCCGCCACGAACTTCTCCCTCGCATCGCGGCAGGCGTAGACCTCGGCAAAGGCCCGCAGCTGCGAATGCGAACCGAAGATGAGATCGACCCTCGAGCCGGTCCAACGCAGCTGCTTGGTCTTGCGGTCTGTGCCCCGATAGACACCATCCGTGCCCGTCGGCATCCACTCGGTGCGCATATCGAGAAGATTCACAAAGAAGTCATTCGTTAACGTCCCGGGGTGCCCGGTAAAGACTCCGAGCTTGGAATTCTCGGCATTAGCCCCGAGAACCCGAAGGCCTCCCACCAGAACGGTCATCTCCGGTCCGGTGAGTCTCAGCAATTGCGCCCGATCCACCAAGGCTTCCTCGGGTGCCATGAGCTGCGGTCCGCGCAGATAATTACGAAAGCCATCCGCGATAGGCTCAAGAGGCGCGAAGGACTCGACGTCGGTCTGCTCCTGAGAGGCGTCCATGCGGCCCGGTTTGAAGGGAACCTTTACATTGATACCGTCGTCCGCGGAGGCTTTTTCGACGGCAGCGGCGCCGCCGAGAATAATCAGATCGGCGATCGACACCTTCTTTCCCCCGACACCGGAGCCGTTGAAGTCTTTCTGAATCGCTGCGAGTTTCTCGAGCACCGTCTGCAGTTGAGCGGGTTGGTTAACCTCCCAATCCTTTTGAGGCGCGAGGCGAATGCGAGCCCCGTTTGCGCCGCCGCGCTTGTCGGACCCGCGGAAGGTGGATGCCGAGGCCCATGCGGTGGCGATAAGCGCGGAGATGGAAAGGCCGCAGGCCAGAAGTTTAGCCTTGAGTTTGGCAACGTCCTGCTCTTCGATGAGGGGATGATCGATTGCGGGTAGGGGGTCCTGCCAGACCAGCGTCTCTGTCGGCACGAGAGGGCCCAGATAGCGTGCGATTGGGCCCATGTCGCGGTGCGTGAGCTTGAACCACGCGCGCGCAAAAGCATCGGCAAACTCATCCGGTCGTTCGTAGAAGCGCCGCGAGATTCTCTCGTAAGCCGGATCGAACCGCAGCGCGAGATCCGTGGTCAGCATGGTCGGTACATGCGTCTTCGACTTGTCGTGTGCGTCCGGGATCGTCGCAGACGCTCCCTTCGCCTTCCACTGGAAGGCACCCGCGGGACTCTTCGTCAGTTCCCATTCGAACTTGAACAGATTCTCAAAAAAGTGGTTGCTCCACCTCGTTGGCGTTTGCGACCAGGTGACTTCCGGACCCCCGGTGATGGCATCGGCTCCGAAGCCCGTGCCGTATTTGCTCTTCCAGCCCAGGCCCTGGTCCTCGATGACCGCCCCCTCAGGCTCCGGACCGATCAAAGACGGGTCGCCGGCGCCATGCGTTTTTCCGAAAGAGTGACCACCCGCAATGAGGGCGACGGTCTCTTCGTCGTTCATCGCCATGCGCGCAAAGGTCTCCCGGATGTCGCGCGCCGCGGCGACGGGGTCCGGCTTCCCGTTGGGTCCCTCAGGATTCACATAGATCAGACCCATCTGCACGGCGCCGAGGGGCCTTTGCAGCTCACGCTCGCCGCTATAGCGCTCATCGCCCAGCCAGGTGCCCTCCGGTCCCCAATAAAGTTCCTCGGGTTCCCAGGTATCGGCGCGACCGCCGCCGAAACCGAAAGTCTCGAACCCCATCGACTCGAGCGCCACATTGCCGGCGAGCACGAAAAGATCGGCCCAGGAGATTTTGCGGCCATACTTCTGCTTGACCGGCCAGAGAAGCCGCCGGGCCTTGTCGAGATTCGCATTGTCGGGCCAACTATTGAGGGGTGCGAAGCGTTGCTGTCCTCCGCCGGCGCCGCCGCGGCCGTCGGCGACGCGATAGGTGCCGGCGCTGTGCCAGGCCAGGCGAATGAAGAGTCCGCCGTAGTGGCCGAAATCCGCCGGCCACCAGTCCTGTGAGTCGGTCATCAGAGCAGTGAGGTCTTTGATCAGGGCGCTCAAATCGAGACTGTTGAACTCCTTGGCATAATCGAAAGCGGAGCCCAAAGGATTCGACTGCGGCGAGTGCTGGTTGAGAACCTGAATATCCAGGTGGTCCGGCCACCATTCGCGATTCGTGCGTGAGCGTCTTCCGCTCGTCATGGGACACTTCTTTTCAGTTGCCATGATCTCTCCAATCGATTCGAAATTGATTGACGGTGCTGAGGTGGGTGGTGAAGATATCCCCGGAAACCGCGAGAATGAAACTGATTCTGTCTATGGCGCCCATATGGCTTCTCTATGCGGTTGCCCTTATTCAACCCGGGTCCAAATGAACACGGTCGCGCTTTGTTTTCCGGTCATCGGGCTCGCGCTCGGACCCGTCCTTATATACAAGGACTTTCCATCGATATTGAAATGACTCACCTGTGCCGTGCCTGTCCAGGCCTGGTTCCACGAGGCTTCTATGTGGTGCGTGATCTTCGATCCGTCGATCGCGTAACTACCGGCGTAAGCAATCAACCCACGATAGAGTTCGATGCCCTCGGCGTCCGTCGCCACCGACGCGGCCGGCCCCTCACGGCTCTCCTTGACCAGGATGGCGGACATGCGGCAGTCGGGACCGTAGGAAAGATACCCGCTGGGATGCACCCCGAGCAGATTTTGCTTCTGTCCTGTCTCCAGATCTTCGGTTTCCATGGAAAGCAAGATCCAAGTGCCCAGTAGGGGACCGGCGCACGTTGGAGGCTGTTGCGCGAAGGCGCTCACACTCCAAAGAACAAGCGCGTACCATCGCAAGGAACACGGAGACTTCATGACTGCGCCCCCTCCGAGGTAGAGCCGAGACGTTATCTTCGCACAATTATCAAGAATACTGCTTTTGGAGGAACTCGATTTGCCATGGGACCTTCCCGCACCGCACACGATCACGGTGAACGTGACCGCGGAGGACATCGATGCGTATGAGCACGTGAACAACTCGGTCTATATGAAATGGCTCGATCGGATCGCGTGGGATCACTCCGCCGCAGTCGGTCTCCCGGTCGAGCGATGCCTGTCGCTCGATCGCGGCATGGTGGTTTCGCGCAGCGTGATCGCCTACCTGCGTCCGGCGCTGCGGGACGATGCCGTGCGAATCGCCACGTGGTTGATTCCCAACTCGCGCAAGGTCCGGATCACGCGCCGGTTTCAGGTGATCCGGGTAGCGGATGAGGCCACGCTGGCACGTGCGGAGTTCCTCGAGCGCTACACGTTCAAGGACGAGGTTCTGGCCAGGTATCGAGAGCTCGCCTGCGTCTGAAACGGCGGCGGACACCGCCATAGGGAGGAGAGTGCCGTGCGGGGGGACGACAGCAATGGCAAGGGCGCACCGCCCAACGATCGGCGCGCAGGGCGGATGGGCGCCATTGCGTGGCTGTCGCACAATGTCATCATCGGAAGCATCTTCGGCAGTGCCGGGGTCCTGCTGATCCCGCTGCAAGATCGCCTCCACGTTTCGCGCGCACTAGCCGCAATCGGGGTGCCGATGGTCATCGTCGGTTCGGCGGTTCTCGCCTCGGTAGCCGGAGTTCTGGCCGCGCGCTATTCGCTCCGCCGGCTGATGGCAGTCTCGGGCGCTCTGATGTCGCTCGCGTGGCTGATTCTGGCTTTCGCCCATTCGTACTGGCTGTTCCTTCTTTCTTATGCCTTGTTGCTCGGCCCGGCGATGGCCATCGGCGGCTCGGTTCTGCCGCCAACGATCGTGACCCGCTGGTTCCGGCGGCACCGGGGACTCGCGATCGGAATCGTCCACCTGCCCATCGTAATTACGATCATGCCGCTCGCGGCGAGCCTGGTGATCAGCCGATTTGGGGTGACGGCACTTTTCTTCGCGCTCGCCTCGCTGGCCGCAGTGACGCTGATTCCAGGCTCGCTCGCGCTGATCGAATACCCGCCGGATCACGATCCTCGCCAACACCCCAACGAGACGGCGGCCAGCCGCCTGGCGCGGGGCGCACCGGCCACTGAACCGATCTTTACGGTGCCCAGACTGCTCCGCAATGGGCGATTCTGGTTTCTCGCGCTGGCTGTGGGAGCGGTCAACACAAGTTCGGTGACGCTCGCCGCCCACCTTCCGGCGATGGGCATCGGCTGGGGCTACGCTCCGACATCCGCTGCGGCGCTGGCTTCGGTCATGTCACTCGTGGGCATGGCCGGCTCGATCATATTCGGGCTCGTTTCTGACAAAATCGGCGGCGCACGCGCCCTGGCGCTGATCGCCTTCAACGATATCATTCTCTGGGGACTGCTCCTGATGGAGCTCCCGTATACAGGACGGGCAGTCATCGTCGGGCTCATCGGAATGCATGGTTCGGGCGCGGTTCCGGCGATCAGCAAGGCGATGGCCTCCGCTTTCGGCGAGGCGAGCTTCAGCCGCGCCTTCGGTCTCGCCTCGACCGCAACGCTCCCATTGATGATTGCATCGGTCTTCGGCTTTGGCCTGATCTTCCAGACGCGCGGCAGCTATGCCGCCGGGATCGTGGCGATGATCGCGTATTTCGTCATCGTTGTTCCGTTGGCGGTCGTCGCTGGACGTCGCACACCGGCTAAGGCCTGAGAATATCCTTGACCCGGTTGGCGAGGGTTTCCATCGCAAACGGTTTGGTCAACACATGCATACCACGCTTCAAGCGGCCGTCACCGATGGCGGCATTTTCCGCATAGCCTGTAATGAAAAGAATGTTCAGGTCGGGCCTGAGCACCGTGGCGGCGTCGGCCAACTGCCGCCCATTCATGCCGCCAGGAAGGCCGACGTCGGTGATCAGCAGGTCGATGTGACCCTTGGACTCCAGTATGCGCAAGCCTGCGCTTCCGTCGGCGGCTTCGATAACGACATATCCGAGCTCTTCCAAGACATCCGTAACGAGCATCCGCACTGTTTGTTCATCATCGACGACGAGAACGGTTTCTCCGTGTTCCGTTGCCTCGACGTTCACCGACTCGACGAGCTCCGCATCCCGCTCGTCGGTCTCTGCGCACCGCGGCAGATACAGACACACCGTTGTTCCCTGGCCTACCTCGGAGTACATGCGGGTCTGGCCGCCTGATTGGCGGGCAAAACCATATACCATGCTGAGCCCCAAACCGGTGCCTTCGCCCAAGGGTTTGGTGGTGAAGAATGGATCAAAGGCTCGGGCGGCGATCTCCGCGGTCATTCCCATGCCATTATCGCTGACGCAGAGCGAGACGTACTGTCCCGCCGCAAGGTCGTGGCTGCGGGCGCCGCGCTCGTCCAACCAGCGATTGGACGTCTCCACGGTGAGCCGACCTCCGTTTGGCATCGCGTCTCGCGCGTTGATGCAGAGGTTCAATAATGCATTCTCCAATTGGTTGGGGTCGGTCATCGTTCTCCATAATCCGATTGCCGCGACGAACTCGAAGGTGATCGCCGGCCCGATCGTGCGCCGGATCAAATCCTCCATGCCGTTGACCAACGAATTGACATCGATAGGCTTCGGATCGAGCGTCTGGCGGCGGGAGAACGCCAAGAGACGGTGAGTGAGCGCCGCGGCGCGTTTTGCGGCACTTTTTGCGGCATACAGGTAGCGCTCGATGTCGTTCAGTCGGCGCTGCTCGAACCGCCGTTCCAACAATTCGAGGCTTCCGGTAATGCCCGTCAGCAAATTATTGAAATCATGGGCAACCCCGCCGGTCAGTTGCCCGACGGCTTCCATCTTTTGGGATTGACGCAGTCGCTGTTCGAGATTGCGATTCTCGGTGACATCGCGCGCGCTTACAACCACCCGCCGAGTCATGGGCTTCTGGACCGGAACCGGCGTCGCCACGGCCTCGACGATGGCATCGTTGTTGCGACGTTCATAGCGATAAGGCGTGCCTTGGAGCAGACAAGCCCGAAGATGCGCGGCCACCTCGGCCGCGGCGTCCGGCGCAAACACCTCTTCCAGGGTATGACCGATCACCTCGGCTCTGGTTTTTCCATACATCGTGAGAAGCGCAGGATTAACCTCATCGTAGCTGAATGTCCCATCAGCGGTTTCGGTGAGCACGGCGTGATATTCAGAGGAATGATTAAAGAAGGTGGTTATCAGGGCTTCCGTTGAGAGGAGCTGCGACGACCGTTCCTCGATCCGTTGTTCCAGCGTTTCGTTCAGGTGCTGAAGTGTCGCCTCCGCAAGCTTCCTTTCGGTCACATCGACGCCCTCGACGAAAATGCCGGTCACTCGGCCCGCCGCGTCCTTTAGCGGCTGGTATATGAAATCGACGTATCGTACGGTCACCAGGCCGCCGGAGACGGGCTCGACCACGTATTTGCTTCCAGCCACGCTGAACGCCTCACCGGAAGTAAAAACCAGGTCGAGCACTTCGACGTAGCCCTGGGCAGCAGCATCCGGCAGCGCTTCGGCGACCGGCTTGCCGATCACATTGAGCCGGCCAATCAACCTCAAATAACCGGCATTGGCGAATTCAATCCGGTGCTCCGGTCCCTCCAGCAGCGCCATGAAACTCGGCCCCTGTTCGAACATCTGTGCCAGTCGCCGGCGCTCCGCGTCGTTGCGTCGATCTGCCAGCACGCGCTCGGTGGTCTCCACCACGATCGCAATGACACCTGCCGGATCGCCGTTTTCACCGATTACCGGTGAGTAATCGAGGTTCATCCAAACCTGTTCCGGCTTGCCGTGCCGGTAGAGCGTGAGTTCCTGGTCCCGGTATGCAAGCGTCCCGCCGCTCAGCCCGACCTTCATGATATGGTCATTGAAGTCCGCGACTTCCGGCCACCCTTTGCGCACCTCGCTGCCCAGCAACGCCGGATGCCGGCCGCCCGCAAATTGCGAGTAGGCGTCGTTGTAAATCATGTAACCATTGGGTCCCCACAATAAGACGATGGGTACCGGCGAATTGATGATCATCGCGACGACCGTCTTTAAGCTCTGGTCCCAGGTTGGGATCGGTCCCAGCGTGGTCGACGCCCAGTCGAAATCGCGGATGAGTCTCGCCAATTCGCTGTCGCTATGGAGAAAGCGGGCGCCCGCGGGGAGGGGCTGGCCTTTGTCTGACAATTTCTTACTCGAGTGTCTTGAGCATAGCGGGAATTCGACTGCGGGTGACCATCGCTACGACAAACGAGGCTGCTTCGATCGTACCTGCAAGTATAGTGGCATTGCAGCACGGTGATTGTATAGCGCCATTCAAAGTCATGGCCGCCGTCCGGATACTGATACTCCTGCGGCGTCGCCATTAATCGGAATTCAGCCGCAAAACACGACATCCCCGACCGGCTGAATCCATGTCGTGCCTCCCGAGTTGTCACCCTCGGGGCCATCGTGCATGCTGCCCCGAACGGATCGCGCGGGCGGAGAACTCAGCATGCTTCCTGAGCAAATGACTGAACTGGCGCAGGCTGCGGAGTTTGCCGATGCGCAGCCTTCCGGGGAACTCTTCGCGACGCTGTACGCGGAGCTGCACCGCCTCGCCCGCCGGGAGCTCGGCCGCAACATACGCGTGACTTTGAGTCCGACGACACTGCTGCACGAAGCCTATCTCAGCCTGTCGAGCGGGCGGCCCGCCGCATTTCCCGATCGCGCGCGGTTTTTGGCCTACGCCTGCCGCGCCATGCGGGGACTGCTGGTCGACTATTTGCGCCGCCGCCACGCACAAAAGCGCGGCGGTCTTTTCGAGATCACCTCCCTCCCGACCGAGTTACCCGAGACGGGAATCACGGACGACGTCGAGGGAATTGGCGAAGCACTCAACCGGTTGGGCGAGTTGGAGCCGAGGCTCGCGCAGATCGTCGATCTGAAGTTCTTTTGCGGCTTTTCCTTCGAGGAAATTGCGAGTCTGCTTGGCATCTCGACTCGCACGGTGCAGCGCGACTGGGACAAAGCGCGCATCTTCCTGCAGCGCGATCTCGGCGCAGGCTGACGGCAGCCGCATACCCATGGCACAGTTGGATGGCGAGGTATGGCGGCGCGTGTCGCCTTTCCTGGACGAGGCGTTGGAGCTTGATCCGTCAGCCCGCGAGCCCTGGCTCGACGAGCTCGACAAGGCGCAGCCAGAAATCGCACGCGAGCTGCGCGAGTTGCTGAACCTGCAGGAAGTCGTGCGAAGCGCTGGATTTCTCGAGCGGTCGCTCTTATCGCCCGACGATGTCTTGATCGGAACGAACGTTGGTGCGTACACGATCGTGCGGCTGCTGGGCCGCGGCGGTATGGGCAGCGTTTGGCTTGGGCGTCGGAGCGATGAAAAGTTCGAGGGCAAGGTGGCGATTAAGCTGCTCGAGCGTCGCGGCCTCGGTCCGCTGGCGGTTACTCAGATCCGTCACGAGGCAAATCTCCTGGCCCGGCTGTCCCACGCTCACATCGCGCGCCTTTTTGATGCCGGGGTGCGCGAAAGCGGGCAGCCTTACCTCATCCTCGAATACGTCGAGGGGGAGCCAATCGATCGGTACTGTCAGTCGCGGGCGCTGTCCTTGGCGAGGCGCCTGGTGCTGTTCCTCGATGTTCTCGACGCCGTTGCCTACGCGCAGCGTCAGCTGATCGTCCACGGCGACCTCAAGCCCTCGAACGTTTTGGTGACCCACGAGGGCACCGTCAAGCTGGTGGACTTCGGGGTGGCTTCGCTCAGAACCGACACATACGAAGCACCGCTCCAGAGCCCCGGTCCGAAAGCGCTCACGCCGGGTTATGCGGCTCCCGAGCAGGTGCGCGGCGATCCACTGTCCGCCGCGGCAGACGTTTATGCCCTCGGCGTATTGCTGCACGTCTTGGTGACAGGACGCCATCCGTTCGGCGCGAACGCCTCGACGGATACTCAGCTCATTCGTGCCGTGATGACCGACGATCCACCCAGCGCCTCGGCGCAAATCGCCGATGCGATCGAGCAGCGGCGGGTGCGCGGCGACCTCGATGCCATCATCATGCGAGCGCTCGACCGCGATCCGGCGCGACGTTATCCGATGGCGGCGGATCTTGCGACCGACATCCGCCGCTTCCTCGGGAATTTCCCGGTACATGCACGGCGGCCGACGCGCGCCTATGCGGCACGCAAATTCGCACAGCGGCATTGGGGGGGCGTACTCAGTGCCCTGTTGACCCTGATCATGCTGATCGCCGCCGTGGCCGTCACCACCCTGCAGATGCTGGACGCGCGCCACCAGCGTGATTTCGCCCGCCGGCAACTGGCACGCGCAGAGTCCTTGAACGAGCTGATGGGCTATGTGTTGAGCGACGCGGCGCCCGCCGGTAAGCCATTTACGGTGAACGAGCTGCTTGCGCGCGCAGGTCATGTGCTGGAGCGCCAGCGCACCAACGACGCCGACCGCGCGGCGCTTCTCACGTCCATCGGGCGTCAATATGACACCCAGGACGAAGAGGGTGCGGCCCTCAAGTATCTCGGCGGCGCATATCAGATTTCGCGTGGCGTTCAAGATCCGTCCGTGCGGGCGCGAGCCGGATGCGCCTTTGCCAGCACGCTCGCCAAGCATGACAGCTCGGCAAAACCGGAAGCACTGTTCGAGGAGGGGCTACAGGAGCTGCCCGACAGTGCGGAGTTCGCGCTCGACCGCTCATTCTGCTGGATGAACGGCAACAGGATCGCAATGGATCGTGGCGAGTCGTCGCTCGCGATCGAGCGCACGCAGAACGGCATTCGCGCTTTGGCTCAAGTGCCTTTCGATCATGAGCTGGCGGATCTGCGTGCCGAAGCAGATCTCGCCGAGGCCTATCGCGATGCCGGACGATATCGCGAGGCGGTGGCGACCTTCGAGCAGCTGTGGCCGCGGCTCGTCGCGCAGGGTCGCGATGACACGGCGACGGCCGGAACCTGGCTCAACAACTGGGGCGTCGCCGTGGCGCAGATGGGCAGACCGCTCGAGGCCGAAAGGCTGCTGCGCCAATCCATCGACATCCATCGGGCGGATGCGTCTTACGCGGCGCTCCCGCCGATGCTCATGACCAACTACGCGCAGCAGCTGCTCGATCTCGGCCGTCTTCAGGAGGCCCAGAACTATGCCGAGAGAGCTCTCGAGAGCGCGAAAAGGGCGGGGGACGAGGTCGTCATCAACCAGACGCTGTTGCGCCTGGCGCGCGTCTATCGGGCTCAACATGACTATGCCCGCTCCATCGCGACGCTGGACGAGGTCGAACCGCGGCTTCAAAGCGCGCTGCCGCCGGGGCACTATGCGTTCGCCGCACTCGCATCGGAGCGCTCCCAGACGCTCGAGCTCGAGGGCGAGACTGTCCGGGCACTGGAATTGTCCAATCGCGCGATTCGAATCTGCGAGGAGGCCGCGCGCCAAGGCAAGACGTGCGAGCAGTTTTTGCCCAGCCTGCTGCGCCATCGCGCATCGGTCGAGACGGCACTGAAGCAGTTCGCGCCCGCGGAGAGAGACGCGCGCCGAGCGCTGGAGCTCTTGCTGCAGCGGGCCAGACCCGGGGAATTCTCGCAATCGACGGGACTCGCGTATCTCACCCTGGCCCGCTGCCTGACGGCGCAGGGCAGCGATACCGAAGGTCGCGCGATGGCGCAACAGGCGGCGGATCAGCTGGAGAAGTCCGTCGGAGTCGATCATCCGGATACGCGCTCCGCCCGCGATTTGGCGGCGGGCGCCTGAGGGCGGCGGACGGTGCGCTGCTTGCGCGCGTTTTCCATCGATTGACTTGTTTAATGCATCTGCATTAACCTGAGCCTACACGGGGAATTCGGGAATTCCCGAGCAGCTTTTGTTCGGATGAACGCGAAGCACAAGAAGACAGCCTCGAGTCGCGAAAGCCGCAAGGCCTCGCTTGGGGACGAGACGCGCGCCGCCCTCATCGAGAAGGCGGAGGTCATGTTCGCCGAGAAGGGCATCGATGGTGTCTCGCTCCGTCAGATTGGCATCGCAGCCGGGTCTGCAAATGCGAATGTCGTCGGGTATCACTTCGGGACGAAGGAGTCGCTGGTCAAGGCGACGTTAATGCGGGGCCGGCCGACAATCGAGGCCAGACGAGCCGAATTGTTGACGCAAGCGCGTCGCGACGGGAGGGATCGGGAAGTGTCGGCGCTGATAGAGGCGCTGTGTAGGCCCATTTTTGAGCACCGGAACGCCAGCGGGCGTCATACCTATGCGATCTTTCTTTGGCACATTTCTCGTTCCGGCTGGTGGGAGCGCCTCTCTTATACCTCTGCATTTCCTGCGACGCAGGAGCTTATTCGCCGCTTGGCGGCCGCGTTACCGCAGCTGACCGACAGTTTGTTCATGGAGCGCATGCGCGCGGTCGCGGATGTGATCACCGGGGTGCTGCAACGCCTGGATTCTCACTTGGGGGATGACCGCCGGCAAGAGATGCTTTTCGGACACGCGCTGCGGATGGCCGAGGCGGTCTTGGCGGTGCCTTGTATCGGCCATCGCGGCAAGCCCGCTCGAAGCAACCCTGCTGCCCCCAACGCAGTTGGCGCGCTGGATCCCCTCTTCGAGCTTCCAGGTGCTTGATGCGGAGGGACCAAAAATGCAGATAGCGAGTACCCACAAACACGAGCTCGCAACTACCGGCTCGATCGAGGTGCGGCCGCTCACCCATTCCATCGGGGCCGAGATTCTCAACATCCGACTGCGGGATCTTTCAGGCGCGACGAAGTCGCAGCTCTATGGCGCTTTTCTTCGACACAAGGTGCTGTTCATCCGAGGCCAGGCGGGTCTGACGATCGAGGAGCACGAGGATTTTGCTTCTGTCTTCGGGGAGTGCGTCGCACCCCCGACGATACCCGTCGCCAAGAATAGCCGTTTCGTCCTGGAACTGGATTCACGCCGAGGCGGCCGGGCAGACGCCTGGCATACCGACGGCGCCTATACGCTGCATCCGGACAAAGCGACTGTATTACGAAGCTTGACCTTGCCGCCCTTGGGCGGTGACACCCTCTGGGCCAACACGATTGCTGCCTACGCAAGTCTGCCAGCGCCCTTAAGAGGGCTGGTCGACCAATTGTGGGTCCAACACAGTAATGACTTCGACCACGCGATGCCGCCTCCCGACAAGGACTCGGCGTTGGCCCAACTGCGATCGAGAATCATCCGGGTCGAGCATCCTGCCGTTCAGATCCATCCCGAGACCAACGAGCGCGCCCTGCTGCTCGGCAACTCGATGAAGCGCTTCGTCGGCATGTCCAAGGGCGACACCGAGATTCTTTATAACCTGCTGCAAAACCATATCACGCGCCACGACAACCTCGTGCGGTGGCGATGGGAGGTCGGTGATGTGGCCATTTGGGACAATCGGGCCACCCAGCACTTCGCCATCAATGACTACGGGGACGCCCTGCGCGTCATGCAGCGAGTGTCGCTGCGCGGTGATGTTCCCATCGGCATCAGCGGCCGGCAAGAGAGCCGTCTTCTCGACTATTAGTTGGTAAACGCCATGCTGGACATCAAGATTATCGGCGGCACCATCGTCGATGGAAGCGGAGAACGCCGCTACGTCGGCGATGTCGGCATCAAAGACGGACGAATCGCCAGTCTGGGCAAGGTTGATGAAGACGCGGCGACGACGATCGACGCCCGGGGAAGAATCGTCGCGCCCGGATTCGTCGACATCCATACGCACTACGATGCGCAGGCGATCTGGGATCCCACGCTCAGCCCATCGTGTTACCACGGGGTGACCACGGTTTTCGGAGGTTTCTGCGGCTTCAGCGTTGCGCCGCTATCGAAGGACTCCGCCTCCTACGTCCGTCCAATGCTCGCCCGTGTCGAGGGCATGCCGCTCGAGAGCCTGGAGCAGGGCTTGCCTTGGGATTGGTCGAGTTTCGGCGACTATCTGGCCAGGCTGGAAGGCACCTTGGCGATCAATGCCGGATTCCTCGTCGGCCATTCCACGGTGCGCCGCTACGTCATGGGTTCGCGCGCGGTTGGCGAGAAGGCGACCGAGGAGGAATTGGCGGCCATGAAGGAGCTCGTGCGACAGTCCATTCGCGAAGGGGCATTGGGCCTGTCGACCACGCTGTCGCGAAGCCATAACGACGCCGCCGGGAACCCGGTGCCCTCGCGCCACGCCTCGCAGCGGGAAGTGATGGAGCTCGCTTCCGTGGTATCCGAATTCGAGGGAACGTGTGCGGAGATTCTCCCGGGGCCGACCTGGGAATCTCCCTCCGAGATCTACGAGTTGTTGACGCGAATGTCCCTCGCCGCGCAGCGACCGGTGAATTGGAACGCATTGATGCTGAACGGCCTCGGCGCACGCGAGCACGCCCGGGTGAAGCAGCAGCTGGCGGCGACCGATCATGCCCGCGCGCACGGCGCCGAAGTCATCGCACTGACTATTCCGATCACGCCCACCGTTCGAGTCTCGCTCGCGACAGGGTTCATGTTCGATGCGCTGCCGGGGTGGGAGGATTTATTCAAGTTGTCGATCGCTGATCGCATTCGAGCGCTCAAGCGCCCGAAGACTCGCGAGTCGTTGAAATCCGTGGACCCATCCGCTTTGGGCGCCATGGCATGGATGGCGATGTGGAGCGGGTTCAAAATCGAGCAAGTCTTCTCGAAGCAAAATGAGCGGCTTTCAGGGCGTTATCTTGGGGATATCGCGGCCGAAACGGGGGTCCATCCGCTGGATGCCCTTCTGGATATCGCGATTGCGGATGACTTGGAGACCCTTTTCAATCCGCCGCTGGCGGCCGATGAAGGCCACGAGCTCTACCGGGAGCGCGCCCAGCTGTGGGAGGACGATCGCACGGTCATTGGCGCGTCGGACGCCGGCGCACATCTCGACATTCTCGATACATTCGCCATGTCGACGCAGCTGCTGAGCCTCGCCGTGCGCGAATACGGCGTTCTTTCACTCGAGCGGGCCGTGCATCATCTGACCCTCAAACCGGCCAAGCTGATGGGACTTCGAGAGCGAGGCTTGCTTCGGACCGGCTGGTTCGCCGATCTCGTCATCTTCGATCCCGACAACGTAGGCATGGGCAAGGTGTATTTCCGTAAGGATCTGCCGGGGGGCTGCGGTCGACTCTATGCCGATGCCGAAGGGGTTGAGCGTGTCATCGTGAACGGAACAGTGATCATCGCGAATGGTCAATATCTAGAGAAACCGGCCGGGGTGATTCTCAAGCCCGGCCGTGACACGTATACCGTGAAAATCCCGGCGTGCGCGGAACAGTGAGTCAATTGTCGACGAGCGCGGACAGCCGGCGGCGCTCGCGCGCCGCCGCTTCGTAGCGTTCGTCTTCGATCTGTCGCAGCACCGCGCGCACATTCGGCGTCGAGTCATCGCGAGGAATGTGCCCGGAGAGCGTGGAGTCGGGGGTCAATTTGCCGGCTTCGTAGAGATTCCATATCTCACGCGCGTACTCCGTCTCGAGCAACTCGGGGGCTGCGCGGCCGAAAGTCGTGCGCATATTATTGATGTCGCGCTCCAGAAGGGCGAATGCGCTGTTGTTACCGGCGGCGTTCACCGCCTGGGGAAGGTCGATTATGACCGGCCCGTTGGTATCCATCAGAATATTGAAGTCCGAAAGGTCGCCGTGGATCAGCCCGGCGCATAGCATTCTCACGATTTGCAAGATCATGAACGCATGCCACTCGCGCGCCTGATCGGCGCTCATGTGCAGATCATTGAGTCGCGGTGCTGGATTGCCTTGCTCGTCCTGGACGAGCTCCATCAGGAGCACGCCCTCGTGGACCAGATGGGGAACGGGCACCCGCACCCCCATGCCGGCCAGCCGATACAAGGCGTCCACTTCGGCGTTCTTCCATTCCGCTTCTTGCACGCGGCGGCCGTGGCGGCCGCGCCTGCCCATTGCCCGCGCATCGCGGCTGCTGCGCGTCCTGCGTCCTTCTTGGTAGCGTGCGAGCCTCTGAAAGCCGCGTTGCTCGGCCTCCTTGTAGACCTTTGCGCAGCGAAATTGGCCGCCGCAGGCTACGATGTACACCGATGCTTCTTTGCCGCTTTTCAGGCGGCGCACGACCGAGTCGACCATACCATCGTCGATGAGCGGCTGCAGGCCCTTGGGGATTTTCATCGCCCATGGTAGGGCGGACCGTCACTGCGAGACAAATCGCGTGATCCGGCGCCGTCCTGTCCGCCTTATGAAAATATTTAACATCAATGAGTTACAATGTATAATTCACAAGTCACCCGAAGTGCCAGCCCAGCAAATTCCACTGCCAGAAGAAAACGCACAGCAGGGTTGCGGCGAGCGCCATCACCGAGTAACCGGTCCTGCGGCCGAGGCTCCAAAATCGATGGCGCCAAACGCCGAACGTCACCACGATCAGGTAGATCGTGAGGGCGACAAACGCCAGCGGCATGATGAGACCCACGCGAAGCACGGTCGGAATACGCTCGAGGAGGCCGTCTATGCCGATGACCGCGAGGACACCACCCAGGACTGCAAAAGTCGCGATGGCCCAGAACGCGGTGAGCGCAGCGGCCCAGATTGCGCGCTTTTGCGCCGCAGGCAGCGCGCGGATCTCGCGCGCGCGGTAGTACGTCGAGGCCAGGGACCCGAGGCACGCGAGAAAAATGATCGCGGCGGCCGCGAGCCACACCGAGGCTTGATCGTACCAGGGCGCGCGCTCGGTCGGCATGAAGGGAAACTCGCTGAAGAACATATGCGTGACGCGCCCGTGGGAATCGGTGCGGAAGGCGATCTTCAAGTCCTGCAGCAGCACTTCCCGGTACAGATTGCTGCCGATGGGCTCGAACTGGATAGGATCCTGCCCGAGTCCGCTCACCACCAGGTTGCCGTTCCGTAGTGCACTCACTTTCAGTCCTTGGGTGAGATTCAGGACTTTCTCCAGAGCGGAGTGATTGCGCCGAGTCCACTCGTAGGCCCCTTGGTATTTCGCGGCAAGCCTGACCGCCTGTGCATCGGGGAGCCGCGGCAGCTCGGGCGCGGTGCGCGGAAAGTAACGATCGAAGAAGGCGCGTTCGATACGGTCGCGAACCCGGTTATCCGGCGTAATAAACGATAAAAACACGCCTACGTCGTCTTTCGGTAACAGCAGCATGTCCGAGTGGCAATATTGCGTGTCGCCGCCATGGCCGATGGCATCACGGCCATTGATGTCCGCGTGGTAGAGGCCGAGCGCCATTCCCGGAAACCGCGGATCGAGCTGGAAAGCCGTCGCATGCATCAGATCGACGGTGGCGGGCTTCAGGATCTGCCGATCACCGTAACGTCCCCCTTGCAGATGGGCGAGCATGAGATGCGTCATGTCGAGCGCCGAAACTGCAGCCGAACCGGCGGCCCGGAAGCCGCCGATGACTTCATAGGGCTGCGCTACCTCGCCGCCGTTTTCGAACTTGTAGCCGGTGGTCACGTAGGGTGCCAGCCGCTCGGGTACCGGTTCCTGCACCGTGGCGTAGTGCATGTCGAGCGGCTCGAAGATATGCGTCTCGACGTACGCGTTGTAAGGCATGCCGCTCACCTGCTCGACGACCAGACCGGCGAGGGCCGCGCCGTAATTCGAATAAGCCGACATGCTTCCCGGGGGTGAGACTTCGGCCGGCCGATGCACGGCCATGGCCGTCGCGATCGGAAGCTGGGTGTTCGGGTCGCTGCTGATGAGATAGCCGAGGAATCCCTCCTCGAATCCTGCGGTGTGCGTCATGATCTCGCGCAGCGTGATGGGCTTGCCGAACACTTCGGGGATCTTGACTCCTTTCAGGTAGGTATTCACATCGGTGTCGAGATCGAGCTTTCCCTCCTCGACGAGCTGCATAACGGCCGTCCAGGTGAGCGTCTTGGTGGTGGATCCAATGCGGAACAAGCTCGTGGCGGGGTCGATCGGCGTACCTTTGGCGAGATCGCTCTTGCCGTAGCCCTTCGCGAACAAGACCTTGCCGTCCTTCACAATGGCGACGACGGCACCGGTCACGTGATGCTCCTGCATCCCGACATGCATCGCGCCATCGAAAAAGGCTTCGAGAGTCGGCAGATCGTCCAAATTGCCGGCCGGCGGCGCCGGGAGCGACTCGGCGCTAACGGTCGCCGACGATGCGATCTGCGCCGCCGCGCCTGCGATGAGAATCAACAGCGATGCGAGACCAATCAGGGGTGTTTTATGGGACATGCCTCAATCTCCAATCCAAGGTATGCGGGGCGTTTGCGGCGCCTCTGCAATCGAGGCTAACGTAACCGAAGCGGGGGACGGCGCGGTGTGCAGCTGTTGAGCGGTCGATATCCCGGGCGAGCGGTCAACGAATCGGTGCTATACGCTGGTCAGATCACGGAAGCGACGCGCCTGCCGGCGCGAGATCTCCACCTCGGGCCCCCCATCGCGCAGCTGCACGTGCAGACGGCCATTCACTCCGATCTCCACGCTCTCGATGAAATCGAGGTTGATGATCTGGCTGCGGTTCGCCCGGAAGAAATGTTTGGGATCGAGCCGCTGCTCGAGCACCGTCAACGGCCGCCCGAGAAGCGGCTGGAGTTTTCCCCACTGCAGGCGCACGTAATTACCTTCCGCGCCGAAAAGCCGCACCTCGCGCAGCGGAATGAACCAGCATCGGGGGCCGTCGCGAACGAAGAGTTGCTCGATCGGTGCCCCGGCAGGCAGGCCATGCTCGGCACGCCCGCGCTTGATGCGGGTCAGCGCCGCCGCGAGCCGCTCCGGTTCCACGGGCTTCAGCAGATAGTCGAGGGCACTGACCTCGAAGGCGCGCACCGCATGCTCGCTGTGCGCCGTCGTGAAAATGACCTGAGGCAGATGCTCGAGGCGCGCCAGCAAATCGAATCCGGATCCCCCCGGCATCTGGATATCGAGAAAAAGAAGCTCCGGGTTCAGGCTCTCGATCTTGTCCGCGGCCTCCGCGATCTGTCCCGCCTCGCCCACGATGTCCACCCAGGGAAACTCGAGCAGCAGCCGACGCAGCTCCCGCCGCGCGAGGGGCTCATCGTCGATGATCATCGCCTTCATGGGGGGAGCCGGATCGTCACTTGCGCAACCGCTTGCGCGGGCGCCGATGGATAGGAGGGCGGCGCCGTGATGTCGAGTTGCAGCGAGGCATCGGCGCCAAACAAGTGTCGCAGACGCTCGGTCGCATTGCGGAGCCCGATACCGTCACTCGATGCATTGATCGCCGGATTAGGGCAAGGATTCTCAACCACCAGCGAAAAGAGGTCCCCCTCCAGACGCGCCGCGACCTTGAGAAGGCCACCGGCGGCCAATTCGGCGATGCCGTGCTTGATGGCATTCTCAACCAACGTCTGCAAGAGCATCACCGGAATGCGCACCCCTCGGGCGCCAGCGGCGATATCCCATTGAACGCGCAGGCGTTCCCCGAGGCGCAACGACTCGAGTGCCAAGTAGTCCTCGACGGTCGCAAGTTCCTGTTCGAGGGTTACCAGGTCATCCTGACCGGCGCCGAGCGTATAGCGAAGCGTGCGCGCCAACTGGGTGACCGCCCGCTGCGCAGCAGCCGGGTCGATGGAGATGAGCGCCCGCACGGTATTGAGCGCATTGAAAAGATAATGCGGGTTCAGCTGGGATTTCAGACCTCTGAGCTCGGACAGTTGTAAAGCCCGTGCGAGCTCGGACTCGCGCAGCTGCGCAGATTTGTGGGCGCGCAAGGAGAGCGCGCCAAAATACAGGCCGCACCAGACGAGCATCAGGAACGTCCAGTTGAGCGCCGGCCCCACCAGAGCCAAAAAATGCTGCAGCCCCGCGAGCTCCCTCGGGACATCGCCCGTCTGCCACGGTGCGAGCCCGAATACGGACTTGACCGTCGCGATCGCCACGCCGCATGCGCTGCTCGCGAGAAGAACACGGCCGATGCGGGCGGCTCTCGGGAGGCGCGCCCAGCCGTGAGCGTGTATGTAGGCGCGCAAGGCATGCGAGGATCCGAGTCCCAGTACGCTCAAGATGAACAAATCGATCGCCGAACGCGCTGCCGGCGGGTGCACCAGGGCAGCCGCCGCGACAAAATTTATCAGCGCATACAGCCCCCACCCGATGAACTGGCAGAGCCAGTAAAGACGGTTCGATCGGTGGGGTAGGGCGTTGGATCCGGACGGCACGCTCATCAGCATACCGGGCAAGGCGCGAGCAAAGGGCTCACCTGCCGGGCGGTCGAATTCGAGGGATGAACGGTTCAATTCAGCCATCACCGGCCGCGCTCACGGATGGCCGCCATTTGTTGCCTTTATCGCTGTTCAGCCGATTATAGTCCCTCCCACGAGCCGCCTGCATCGCCGTGCAGCGCCAACAAAGACTCCATCAGGCTCTCATCCGTGCTCGAGCACATGATGAGTACCGTCGTAGAACTCCGTGAGGACTTTGATCGCACCCTTCAGCAGGTAAATGTATTCCTCTCCGCAATGACGCACGAGCGCACCGAACTCCCCGACGCGTCCGGCACGGATGCGGGTCAGAATCGGCACCATGCGCTTCTTGCGCAGCTCCGGGCACAGATAGTAGTAGTCGTAATTCTTGGTATTCACCCGCAGGGCGTCCTCGACGCGGCCGAGGCTGCGGCGCGCGGTCACGGCAGGCTGAGCGCCGGCGGGCTCCGCGGGTTCGGCGAAGAGCTCGGAGATCGTGATGTTCAGCCGCTGGCTCAATTGCACCAGCTTGTCGTAGGAGAGGGTGAGGCGATCATGTTCGACTTTGGAAAGCGTGGATACCGGAATGTGCGTGCGCTGACTCATCTGCTTGAGCGTCCACCGGTTTCGCAAACGGAGCGACCGCAGGCGAGCGCCTAAAGTGGGACGCCGCGTTTTCATGTCATATCGGCCCGAATCGTTTGGTCCTAAGCATACGCAGGGCAACTGACGGATCGATCGCCACCTGATGGATGGTTAATCGAAGCGTCCGGCGGTCGCCGCAGGCCGGCGATCGGCGCAAACTGCCGGCCTTGGCATCGGTGCGGTTGATTTCGCAGCTCTGACGGCGTAGAAGCAACTGCGACTCCTAATAATCAGTTTTCACGGGGAGGAGTCCTACATGCGTAATATCCGGGGCGCGGCCACTCTGACGCCGCCGACCATAGTCCTTGCCCTGCTCGTTGCAATAGGGCCGGTACTCGCGCTGGGCGACGATTGGAACCGATCGGAAAATTACGGGATCGGACACACCACGATCGTCCTTACCGATACCTCGCGCAATCCCGACGGCTCCACTCCGGTCACCGGTGCGGGACGTCCGCTCTATCTGCACATCTGGTATCCAACCACGGCGCGTGCGACCCAACCCATCCGTTACACCTGGAACAATCCGGTGTACAACCAGAATCCGGGCGGTAGCGTATATCCCGGTCTTCCTGATACGCCGGCACTCACCTTCCCGGGAAGCATCTCGGCGCACCCGGTCGCCGAGAGCGCACCGCTAGCGCACGGTCGATTCCCGCTTTTGGTGGCGACGCATGGGTACGAGGTCACTGCGGCGAAGAACATGCCGGACACGCTCGAGACGCTCGCAAGCCAAGGCTATATCGTGGCCTCTGTCGAGCACACGGGCGATGACGATGCCTGGTACCAGACCTATTTCATGGAGAGCTACCTCGGCCTGAGTCTCGGTCCGAATCCGAGCATCTACTCCGCCACCATTCTCGAACGCGTCAAGGACGTGAGCTTCGTGATCGGGGCGGTTCTCGCCGGTAAGGCGGATCGGAGTGCTACTCCTTTCGCCGAGCGGATCGACGCCGAGGAGTTGGGGGTGCTCGGCTATTCGCTGGGCGGCCAAACTTCGCTCGCCACCGTGACGGGCATCAGCGCGCAGGGCCAACCGGCGGATCGCCGCGTCAAGGCGGCGTTCATGGGCGCGGGCAGCAACTATGGACTGCTTCTCAACACGGCCGACTATGCGAACGCGCGCGTGCCGTTGATGTTCTTCGGCAATGACACGGGTATCGCCTACACGAACTTCAATGCGTTCACGGGAAGTCCGAGAAAGTACCGCGTCGATGTCGCCGGCTGGAATCACCACACGGGGGGTTATCAGACGAGCTGGTGTCAGGACATCCACAACTCCCTCGCGGCGGTGAACCCGGCTGTCTTCCCGCAGGCATTCATAAATCCGTCGACCTTGAACCCTTCCGACATCGCCAATTTCGTCTTCGATTCGACCTTCTATTGGAGCTATACCGGTCCGTACGAGGATGGCGTCTACAATTTCTGCGACGCTTCGGTATTCAAAGGAGTGAGCGATGCACAGCTGGAAGCCGTGCTGTTCGGCAACCCCCAGATACTCGCCGCCAAGAGCTCCCTGGAGGGCTCCATGCCGCTCGAGCGCGAGCTGCCCATCGCAGAGCAAACGCGACTTGCCACCGGCTACGCCGTCTCGTTCTTTGACTCCGTGCTCAAGCACCAAGATCGAGATCTGGCCGACCTCGATGATCCGCTGGTGCGGGTCGTCGAGAATTGTGAGCATGTGCGTCCGCACCCGTTCGACCTCGGTGCGGGCGATCAGATCGTGTTCGCGCCGGCCGGCGACTCTTACAGCGTTACGGTGCGCGCGGGCGCGACCTTGCTCGCGCCGGGGAACACGAAGCTCTCGGTGGCCGGCAACGCGACTGCCACGTTAAGTTATCCCGGATTTGCGTTTCCGGTGCCCGGGACTTCAGCGCCGGTGACGACGCTTTTCGTCAGCGAGGACGGTGCGATCACGACGCGTACGTCCGGAGATTACACCGGGGTCGACGACAACGGCTCGCCGTGGTACACCCGCGGCCAGCTGCTGCTCACGAACCGTCTGACGATCGGCGCTCTGATGAAGGATCTCGATAGCACCGCAGCAACCGCAGGCGGCGGCGTGTTTGCGACGTACGATACGGCAAACCAACGCGTGATTGTCACGTACTTGGGAGTGCCGGCCGCGGGTACCACCGCGCCGAACACGCTCCAGGTGGTGATCCACGCGAGCGGCGAGATCGACATCACCATCGGAGCCCTCGCCTCGACCGGCCCGAACTACGCGCCGGGCATTCTCGGCACGCTCGGAATCGCGTCGGGGCAGACCCGAGCCGTCGATTTCCGCAAGGTAAAGCCCATCGATTTCGGCGCCTTGAGGAACGGGCCGCCCGTCGTGCTTCCCTTCGCCGGCGGGGGCGCGATCTATGCTCAGTACGATCAGGGTGTGAGCGGATCCTGCGAGGCCCGCGAGGAATAGGCCGGCGAATGCGGGCGTGTACATTGTGGTTCTTGATGAGTCCGGAGGTCCGCCGTGAAACGTAAAGTCCTGGGTTTACTGCCGCTCGTGCTGACGGTGACCTCGAGTCTCGCCGCATTGAAGCAAGGCGACGTCGCGCCCGACTTCAAGGCCGAGGCCTCTCTTGCCGGCAAGGAATTTACTTTCTCGCTGCGGGATGCATTGAAGAAGGGTCCGGTGGTGGTCTACTTCTATCCCGCCGCCTTTACCGGCGGCTGCAATCTACAGGCACATACGTTTGCCGAGAATCACGACAAATTTGCCGCCGCGAATGCCTCCGTCATCGGCGTTTCACTCGATAGTATCGCGCGCTTGAACGACTTCTCCGCGGATCCGAAATATTGCGCCGGCAAGCTGCCGGTGGCGTCGGATGAGAAGGGGGAGATCGCGAAATCCTACGATATTAAAATCACGGACACCTATAATGGCCAACCCGTCGCCACGATGAAGGATTCCCGTGGCAACGAGATCGGTCATAGCACGGCGGAGCGTACGACCTTTGTCGTCGCACCCGACGGCAAGATCGTTGCGACGATCGGCGGCGTGGCGGGCGACGCCAACGCCGAGCAGGCGCTCGCCGTTGTTCAGCAGCTGGCGCAGAAGGGCGCCGCGAGGAACTGATCGTATCGAATCCGCGCCGATTCATGGGCTGCGAAAGAGCTCCTCGAGGCGAGCCGCCGGGAGATCGCGCCGCGCACTGTCGCGCGACACCATACTCGTAAGCATCATGCATGCGAACAACGAAACCGGCACGATTCAACCGATCGAGGCTTGCGCGCGCATTGCGCGCGGCCTTAGATTGTGTGTTCTCGGCTTCGCGGCATGACAAGCATAGCCAGCCAGCGAATGCGGGTCTACTGTGGGACGCGGTCCTGCGAGGATGCGCGTCGCGGTACGGGCGCCATCGCCTCGAATACGCCGTCATGCCGGACCAAGGCGTGAAAGAGCGCGGCCGCCAGATGCAGCAATACGACCCCGAAGAAAGCGAACGCCAAATAGAAATGGGCATTCCACAGCACGGTGTGCAGGCTCGCGCTTTGCGGCAGAATCATGGGCAGATGCACGCCGCCGATGAGCACCGCCGGGTAGTTCGCCGCCGACAACATGCCCCAGCCGAGGAGCGGCATGCTGATCATCAAGGCATATAGAATGTAGTGCGACAGCACGGCGGCGATCTTGATCGGCTCGGGCAGGTCGGCCGGTAGGGCAGGGGCGCCATAGCGCCACCGCGCCCCCAGGCGAATCAGCGCCAGGAGCAGAATGAGGGCGCCGAGCGATTTGTGAAAGGCGATTAGGGGCAGATATTTCGGGGCGATGCTCGATACCATCCCCACACCGATGAAGAACATGGCGAGGATGCAGACCGCCATCACCCAATGGAGCGCACGCTGGACCGGCTTGAACCGTTGAGTAATGCGGGTCATGGCGTCGCCTCGGCAGCGGTGGCGGGATAATGAGCTGCTTCGGCCGTGCGCAAATCGTAGGATCTGCGATAAGCCGATGAGCGCGCCGCCGGAAACGGATCGTCCGACGTTCCCATTCCGGTCGGCAGCACGGTCGGATCATAGTTAATGTCGCGGCACGGGCCGCTCGCCTCGGGCTCGATGGCCTTTACGGTGAGCGTACCCGCATCGACCGCACGGCGATTCCGAGGCCATTCCTGACTGGGGTCGGCCGTGGGATCGCCGCTCTGCGCTACTTTGATCACCAGGGTCCAGCGCAGCGGAGCGCCTTTGATGCGTTCGGCGATTTCGCGCTCCAGGAAATCGGGCGCACGCTTCGCGAGGTCCTCCGGTGCCATGAACAGCGGCTGCGCCGATGGCACGAGCGACCAGCGCACGACGTTGGCCGCTCCGGTGGTGCTCGTGAAGACGAAGCTGTCGAGGCTGTTATACGGCTCCTCGGCATAGCTTCCCGTCCAGGGAGCGCTCTGCGCCCAGGCACCGAAATGGGCGAGCTCGGGGTGCGCCGTGGCAAAGGTTTTCATCGCATCGGGATCTTTGCTACCGGAGGCGCGCAACAGTCCGTAAAAAATCTGCGGCGTCGAGACGGGAAAGAACGGCGCATCGATCATCGCCATCCGCCACACCTCTCCGCCGGGTGCCGCGATCTGCAGCCCCATGCCGCGAACACGAACCGTCGCGTCGGCTGCCCCGATATCGGCAGTGGCGAGATTGAAGCGCCCGATCACCGGAAACTGCCCCGGGCGCAACATCGGGGCCTCGGACAGGCTCGACCCCGCGCCATTCGAGTCGAAGATGCCGGTAAAACAGATTCCTTTGACGTGATTGCGTCGATGTCCAAGCGCTGCGCCGCCGGGCGGGGCAAATGCAGCCACCAGTTTGTTGGGCGTGAGGCGCTGCGGCGAGAGCCACCCCGCCGTATAAGCGAAAGCAGCCGCGACGGCGCCGACCACGAGCGCGATCAATATCATCGGGCCAAGCGCCGCGCGAGCGGACGTTGGGGATGGCGGACTCATGACATCCTCGCTGTGTTGATGGGTCTCATCGCTATCCATGCGGCGGTCCACACGATTTTTACTCAAACCGGGCTGCTTGGCCAGACGCTCTTCTCAAAAGGGCGTGGGCTCGATGGCGGCGGCGAGCGGTCGCCTGCGTTGCTTTTCTCCGCGAGCCATAATAGAAGGTGGTCATAAGGGACCCCGCCAAAAAAACTGCCATTAGCCTTAAAAGGGAGCCATGACGATTCCAAAAGTCGATTGGAACAAGGCTTTCGAATTTACCTGGCGGATCCTCGTGTTCATCGTCGCCATCGGCATCATCATCATCGTGTCGACCAACTGGACGCGATGGGAGGGCGGGGCAGGCTGGCAGACGACGAACGATGCCTACCTGCAGGCGGATTTGACGCCGATCAGCGCCAAAGTGGGTGGTTATCTGAGCGAGCTGCCGGCTCGCGACTATGAGCGTGTACAAAAGGGCCAATTGCTGGCCCAAATTTCGCAGGATGACTATCGCGCGGCCGTCGATCAGGCGCGAGCAAGTCTTGCCTCGGCGAAGGCGCAGTCCGAGGCGCTGAAGGCTCAGCAAACGTTGCAGCTCGCGACCATTGAGGCGGCTCGTGCCGTGGTCGCCTCCACGACCGCGCTGCTCGATCAAAATCAGCGCGATCTGGCGCGGCAGCGGCGCCTGCTGCAAACCGGCTCCTCATCGGCGGAGGCGAGCGAGAAGCTCGACACGACGCACGCGCAGCTGATCGCACAGCATGCACAGAACCGGGCTCAGGCGCTTGCGGCCGAGCGTCAGCTGGGCGTCCTCAAGGCGCAGCTCGCGCAGAGCGAAGCCGCAATTGCAGCGGCGCAGGCCGCCCTTGCGCTCGCCGAACTGAATCTGGGATATACGACCATTACGGCACCCCAGGACGGCGTGCTCGGACAGCGACAGGTCAAGCCGGGACAGCTCGTGGGGCCGGGCAGTCAGATCACGACGCTCACTCCGTTGCCCAACGTGTGGGTGATTGCCAATTACAAAGAAACTCAGATCACCCACATGGCGGTGGGACAGAGGGCCCAGATCACGGTTGATACCTTTCCGGGGCACAAGCTGCGCGGACACGTGCTCGCGTTTTCCCCAGCCTCCGGCGCCGAGTTCGCGCTGTTGCCGCCGGACAATGCCACGGGAAACTTCACCAAAGTCGTGCAGCGCATCGCGGTCAAGATCTCGATCGAGGATGCCGATGGGCTCGCCGATCGGCTGATTCCCGGCATGTCGGTGGAGGCGAGGATCGACGCCCGGGACGGCAAGCGATGAGCGCCGCGACCCCTGCCGTCGGCTCAGGGGTGGTGGCGCCGACGCTCGCGAGCCCCCCCACCTCCGTTCCATGGCTCGGACTTCTTGCCGTGCTCATGGGCACCTTCATATCGACCTTGAACGGGCGCCTCTCGACGTTCGGGCTCGCCGACATACGGGGGGCCCTGGGTGCCGGGTTCGATGAGGGCGCATGGATCACCACGGCGCAGACGACCGCGCAAATGTTCGTGACCCTGGCGGCGATCTGGATGGGCGCAGCCTATGGACCGCGTCGTGTTCTGATCGGCGCATCGATTGCGTTCGCGCTCATCTCCCTGCTGACGCCGTTCTCGACGACATTGCCCATGTTCCTCGCCCTGCAGTTCCTGGGCGGCCTGGCATCGGGCTGCTTCATTCCACTCACGTTGAGCTTCATCCTGCTCAACACGCCGCCGCGCTATTGGGCATTTGGCATCGCGATCTATGCGCTGAATCTGGAGCTGTCGCTCAACATCTCAGCGTCGCTCGAAGGCTGGTACGTGGAGCATCATTCCTGGCAGTGGATCTTCTGGCAAAACGTGCCGCTCGCGCTGCTGATGTCGCTCTGCCTGCACCGCGGCATCGCAAACAAGCCCATCACCGTTCATCCGCCCTCGGATATCTTCGCGCTGCTGGCGGGCGGCTCGGGGCTCGCGCTGATCTACGCCGCCCTCGATCAGGGCAATCGGCTCGACTGGCTTAATTCGGGGCTGGAATGGGGACTCCTGTCGGCGGGCACGTTGCTGCTGGCAGCGTTTCTGATCCATGAGGCGACCACTCCACGCCCGCTCTTGAATCTCAAGGTGCTGTTCGGCTCGCCCATGCCGAGTCAATTTCTGCTGATTGCATTTTTGCGGCTCACGATCCTCGCGACCGCCTATCTCATTCCGTTATACCTCGGATCGGTGCGCGGCTATCGGGCGCTGGAGGTGGGCGACACGCTCGTCTGGATCGCCGCCCCGCAACTCATCCTGTGTCCGCTCGCGGCGCTGATGCTGCGTCGAACGGACTCGCGGCTGGTGGCGGCGATCGGATTCATCTTCATCAGCGTGGCCTGTCTCATGGTGGCGTATAACTTGACGCCCATCTGGGGCTCGTATCAATTTCTCGCCTCGCAGCTGCTGCAGGCGGTCGGTCAAAGCTTTGCGTTGTCCGGGGTCATTTTCTTCGGCGTGCTGCATTTGAAGCCGCAGGATGCCCTGTCGTTCGGTGCCATGCTGCAGACGGCCCGGCTCCTGGGCGGTGAAATCGGAAGCGCACTCATCACCACGCTCACCCGCGTGCGCGGACAAGTGGCGTCGAACTTGATAGGGCAGCATGTACGGGCGGGAGATCCCGGCGTTGTCCAGCGGGTACGCGCCTACGGCGCGGCGACGACGCGGGTCATCGATCCGACCGGCGCGGTGCAACGCGGTCAGACGGTGCTGGCGAATGCCGTGCGGGCGGCGGCGACGACTCAGGCCGTCATGGATGGATTCGTCGCCGTCGCGTTCTTGACGGCCGTGGCCCTGTTGATCGTGGTCTTCCGCAGTGCCGCCCCCCAAGGCCCCGCGTCCGCCATGCCCCTTTTCCCGGTACCGCCGACGAGACCGCCATGATCCGATCGCTGCCTCGCATCTTACTCACCGCCTTCGCGGCGGCCTTCCTGTTCGCCTGCCGCGTCGGCCCGAATTACCACGCACCCACGCTGCCAGACGGCGCGGCCTCAGCGTGGATCTCCCGGAACCCCGCGGCGGAAGCGGCGATCGAGCCGCCCGATGCTTGGTGGCGGCTCTATAGCGACCCGCGGCTCGAGGAACTCGTACGCGATGCCTTACAGGCGAACCGCGACTTGGCCGCGGCGGATGCCAACTTCACCGCGGCGCGGGCCGCGTTATCGGCGGCGCATGCGAGTCGCTATCCGACGACCGAGCTCACGGCCGGCGGCCTCTATGGCCGCGACGCCATCACGGATGAGATCCTCGAACTGGGCGGTCACCGCCCGCAGACGATCTGGCTGTTGGAGGACATCTTCCAGGTGGCCTACGAGGTCGACCTGTTCGGCCGCGTGCATCGGGCGATCGAGGTCGCCAATGCCAACGCGGACTCGGTCGCCGCGACCCGGGACAGCGTGCGCGTGGTGGTGGCTGCGGAAGTGACGCGCGCCTACGCGGCCATTTGTGCGCTCGGTGAGCAAGTCAACGTCGCACGTCATTCGCTCGAAGTCGTCTCCCACGAGGCGGATATCGTCACCCGGCGGTATGAGGCGGGCGGCAATTCGAGGTACGATGTGAAGCGCGCGCAAGCGCTGGTGGCACAGGTCAAGGCGAGCATTCCGCTGCTCGAAGGGCAGCGTCGCGCGGCCCTCTTCGAGCTGACCGCCGTGCTCGGGCAGACGCCCGCCGAGGCGCCGCGCGATCTGGAGCAGTGCGTGCGGCCGCCGCAACTCCTCGTGCTCATCCCCGTCGGCGACGGCGCCTCGCTGATTCGTCGACGCCCCGACGTGCGTCAGGCGGAGCGCCGGCTGGCCGCCGCAACGGCGCAGATCGGCGTTGCGACGGCGGATTTGTATCCGACGGTCCGCTTGGTGGGACTTTATGGCGGAGCGGCAACCGAGGTGTCCCAGCTCACCACGAATCTCGGCGTGACGTGGGGCGTCGGCCCCTCGATCAGCTGGAACTTCTTGAATCAAGCGGCTGCGCGGGCCCACGTGCGTCAAGCCAAAGCCTCCGAGGCGGCCGCACTCGCGGCGTTCGATTCGGTCGTGCTGAACGCCCTCAAGGAGACTGAACAGGCGCTTGCGCTCTATGGCGCAGCACTCGCCAATCGGCAGTCGCTCGCCGAGGCCCAGGACAAGATCCACGGCTCATTCGATATTGCGCACGATGAGTACCTCGCCGGGTCGCTCAGCAATCTCGATCTGCTGACGACCGAGCAATCCTTGGTTGCGCTCGATGCGGAGGTCGCATCGGCGGACGCGACGTTGGTGCAGGATCAAATTGCCGTCTTCAAGGCCTTGGGTGGGGGCTGGCACGATGACCCTAGGGCCGCTCGGGCGGCTGGCTCACCGTAGCAATCCTGGTCAAAGCCGGCGTTCAGACCGCGGCGAGCGCCTGGTCCAGATCTTCCAGAAGATCCTCGATGTCCTCCAGGCCGACGGAGAGCCTCACGGTATCCTCGGAGACGCCGGCCGTCGCGAGCTCCTCCACCGAGAGCTGCCGGTGCGTCGTCGAGGCGGGATGTGTCGCGAGCGATCGCACGTCGCCAATGTTGACCAGACGGGTAAAAAGCTGGAGCGCGTCGAGGAAGCGGGCACCGCGCGCGCGTCCTTCTCCGCTCGGCCCTTTCAGCCCGAACGTGAGCAGACCCGACGCTTTGCCGGAGAGGTATTTCTGCGCGAGCGCGTGATCCGGATGGTCTTCGAGCCCCGCATAGTTGATCCAGGCCACTTTGTCATGACGCTTCAAGTGCTGCGCAATCTTGAGCGTGCTCGCGCAAATTCGATCCATGCGCAGCGACAGGGTTTGCATGCCTTGCAGGATCATGAGCGCGTTGAACGGCGAGATGGCCGCACCGATGTTGCGGAGCGGGACGACGCGGGCACGGCCGATGAAGGCCGCCGGGCCGAGCGCTTCGGTGTAAACGACGCCGTGATAGCTCACATCCGGCTCATTCAGGCGGCGGAAGCGCTGCTTGTGCTCCGCCCAGGGAAACTTGCCTGAATCCACGATCGCGCCCCCGACGCTCGTTCCATGGCCGCCGAGGTATTTGGTGAGCGAGTGCACGACGATGTCCGCGCCATGCTGGATGGGCCGGCTCAGATACGGCGTAGGCACCGTGTTGTCGACAATGAGGGGCACACCGTGCCGATGCGCGAGCTGCGCCATCCTTTCGATGTCCGTCACGTTGCCTTGCGGGTTGCCGAGGGACTCGACGAAGAGGGCCTTCGTTCTGTCGTCGATCAGCCGCTCGAAGGTCTCGGGCCTGCGATAATCGGCGAAGCGCGACTGAATGCCGTACTGGGGCAAGGTGTGCGCGAAGAGGTTGTACGTGCCGCCGTACAGCGCGCTCGAGGCGACGAAATTGTCGCCCGCCTCTGAAATGGTGAGAATCGCATAGGTCGTCGCCGCCTGGCCCGAAGCGAGCGCGAGAGCGGCGATCCCACCCTCGAGCGCCGCGAGCCGTTGCTCGAGCACGTCCTGGGTCGGATTCATGATGCGGGAGTAGATATTCCCGGTCACCTTCAGATCGAACAGATCCGCACCATGCTGCGCGCTGTCGAACGCGTATGCGACGGTTTGGTAGAGCGGTACCGCCACTGACTTGGTCGTCGGATCCGGCGCATAGCCACCATGCACGGCAATGGTGTCGAAGCGCCAATGGTCGCGTGGGCCGGGTTGCGTCATAGGATCTCCACTCATCCCTGTCTCGACAGCCGGATTTTATACCACTATATCAAAGAGGCGGCGCATCATTGCTGCCTCGTCTCGTCGTGTAACCGACGGCCCGCGCATTTACAACTTGTGAGTGACCGCGCCGCTTGCGTGAGTCGCTCGACGACCTGCTAATCTGGGACAATGCGTGACACCGCCGGGAGGGGAGGTAAGCCGTGAGCGAGCAAAACAAACAGGTCGTACTGAAGTTCATCGAAGCCATGGGGGCGGGCGATGCCCCGGCGGCGCTGCCATGCCTGGATCCGGAGGCGTTCACGGTAGCCAAGGGCTTCGGAAAATTCGCCGGCATCCGTCACTTCCCGACCATCGTCGGAACGATCGATGCCTTCAAGAAGTTGGTGCCCACGGGTCTGCGGCCGGTGATTAAAAGCGTCACCGCAGAAGGCGATCGGGTGGTGGTCGAATGGGAAGGCAACGCGCAGACCCGCGAAGGGAGGCCGTATTGCAATCAATATTGCATGGTGTTCACGATGCGAAACGGCAAGATCGGGCAGGTGAACGAGTACTTCTGCACGATCCTCGCGGATGAGGTGCTTTGGCCTCTGGTGGCGGCGATGGGCAACGAGATTCCGCCCAGCTAGGTCGATGGCGCGGCGTATAGCGCCGCTGGCCGTACATCGATGAATTCTCGAAGCGGGGGGGGCGGATGATTTGCAACATTCCGGCAAGGTGGGATCTGGAGGCGGATGTCGTCTCGGTGGGCTCCGGAGGCGGCGGCCTGTCGGCGGCGATCACTGCGCATGATCACGGCTCGAGCGCGCTCGTGTTGGAGCGCTCGACGCAGGTCGGCGGCGTCACCGCCTATTCGATGGGTGAAGTCTGGATTCCCGGCAACCATCTCGCCCTCGAACTCGGCATCGAGGATTCGCCGCAGAGCGGTTATCGCTATGTCAAGGCTCTTTCCTTAGGCTACGGTGAAGAGGCCGCCATCCTCAATCAAGCGATCCACGCGCCGATCGCGCTCCGATATTTCGAGGACAAAATCGGTCTGAAGATGTGCGTCATTCGCGATCTTCCCGACTATTACTACCCGAGTTTCGGCGACAGCCTGGCCGAAGGCCGATACCTGGAGGTTTTGCCGTTCCCAGCCGCGACGTTGGGCGAGTGGCAATCGAAAACGCGTGTATCGCCCCATGTTCCCTATGCGCTCACCCATGGCGACATCTTTCACAACGGCGGTTTGGCGAACATGGTCAATTGGGATTACAGCGTCATGGCCGAGCGCCTGGCGAAAGACGAGCGTTGTGCGGGACCGGGCCTGGCCGCTTATTTTGTCAAGGGTGTCATCGATCGCGGTATCCAAATGCACACCGGCATTCACGCAGAGGAGTTGATCGGCGACGGCAAACGAATTATCGGGCTGAGGGCGAGCAGTGAGGGTCACGACATTTATGTGAAGGCGAATCGCGGTGTGGTCATAGCGGTGAGCAGCTACGAGCGCAATCTCAATTACGCCAAGACCCTGGGGCACCAGCTCAATCCCGTATCGATGGTCATGCCCTCAATCGATGGCGCGCACCTGCGGCTGGCGGGTACGGTCGGGGCGCGGGTTGCGCGAGTGCCCGATGCCACGATGCTGGGCTTTCACGTTCCTGGCGAGGAGCAGGAGGAGGGAGTTGCGCTGTGGCGGGGCGCTCTGCCATTCCTCGGGCTTCCTCATACCATCGTCGTCAATCGGGCTGGCAAGCGTTTTTCCAATGAGGCGTTCTATCGCTCGGTGTATTTCGCGTTGGATGTCATCGATGGCGGCGCCCAGACGCACCCGAACTTTCCATGCTGGGCTATTTTCGACAGCCAGGCGCGATCGAAGTATCCCTTCGGCTCCGTCATGCCGGGTGCGGACTTGCCCGCCGAGCTCGGAGTCAAGGCGGCATCGATCGGCGAGCTCGCGGACAAGATCGGCGTGGATGCGAGGGGGCTGGCAACTACCGTAGCAACCTTCAACGGTTACTGTGAAAAGGGCGAGGACCCCGATTTCAAGCGCGGCACGTTCCCTTGGGGCGCTCTCATGTGCGGCGATCCGTCGAATAAGCCGAATGCCAATTTGGGTCCGCTGATCGACGCGCCGTTTTATGCCGTGCAGTTGCACCGCATGGCCGGGGGTGGCATTGCCGCGGCGGGCATCGTCGCCGACCGACATTGCCGCGCCCTTGGTTGGGACAATCAACCGATCGCCGGGCTTTACGTCGCGGGCAACTCGATGGCCCGATTGGACAACGGCGCGGTCATGCAAAGCGGAATCACGAACGCGCGCGGGATGACTCACGGCTATCTCGCCGGGCGACACGCCGCCGGAAAGCCGAGCGATTTGCTGCAGAAAGAAATCGAGCGGCTCGGGCTCTGAAAGATCCGTGATATCCACAGAGCAGTCGGTCCTGATCGAGGCCCCCCTCACGAGCGTCTGGAACTATGTTCAAGACATCCGCAGGTGGGCGATGCTCTTGCCGGGTTGCCGGGAATGCACGGTCATCAATGAACGGGACTCTCGCTGGATTCTCAAAGTGGGCGCCGGGGGTCTGGTCCGCACGGTCAATGTGCTGGTCCATGTCGATGACTGGCAAGGGCCGGAGCGCGTGGATTTCTCCTACAGACTGGAAGGCGATCCCGTGGAGGGCGGAGGCTCTTACATCGCCTCGCCGAAGACGCGCCTTCAAACCGAGGTTACGATGAGGGTCCGCGTCGCGGGCAGCGGGCCGCTGGCACCGCTCTGGGAAGCGCTCAGCAGACCGCTTCTGCCGCAATTGGCGAAGTCTTTTGCCGGGCAGCTCAAGGCGGAGATTGAAAAAGTGGGTGGCGCGGATATATCCAACGGCGCCGGCGATGCGCTATCGCCGCGGGGCTTCGGCTGCGAACCCACCACCGCCCCGGGCGATCTCGACATTCAGGCGCTGCGCGAGCGGTACCGGCGGGAGCGTGAAAGACGGGTTCGACGCGATGGCCAGTATCAGTATGTCCAGTCCAAGGACGAGTTTGCGGACGCCTATGAGGCGGACCCTTACAAACCTGTGCTGCCGCGGGAGCCGATCTCAGAGGAACTGGACGTCGCGGTTCTCGGCGGAGGCCTCACGGGGGTGCTGGCAGGCGTCCATCTGAAGAAGGCGCGCGTCGACAATCTCCGGATCATCGAGCATGCCGGCGACTTCGGCGGGGTCTGGTATTGGAACCGCTATCCTGGAATTCAATGCGACAATGACGCCTATTGCTATATGCCCCTGCTGGAAGAAACCAGCTACATGCCGACGAAGCGATTCGCCGACGGGGCGGAGATCCATGAGCATTGCCAGCGCATCGCGCGTCAGTTTGACCTGTACGCCCGCTCGCTCTTTCACACGCGCGTGCATTCACTGCGCTGGGACGAAGGACTAAAACGGTGGCGGATTTCCACCAATCGCGGCGACGATATCCGCGCCCGGTTCGTCGTTATGGCGGGCGGCCCACTCAACAGGCCGAAGCTGCCGGGTATTCCCGGGCTCGCGGACTTCAAGGGCCATCTGTTTCACTCCGCGCGCTGGGACTACGCGTATACGGGCGGCGATCGCAGGAATCCGCTGCTCGAGAAACTGAAGGACAAGCGTGTGGCGATCGTCGGCACCGGGGCGAGCGCCATCCAGATCGTCCCGTATCTCGGCCGGCACGCGAAGCAGCTGTATGTGCTCCAGCGCACCGCTCCCAGCGTCGATGCACGGCCGAATCCCGCAACGGATCCGGCGTGGGTCAGCGGGCTGCGGCCCGGATGGCAAAAGGAGCGCCAGGACAACTTCCAGCGCGGTGCGATCGAAGGCTTCCGTCCCGGTGAGCCGGATCTGATTTGTGATTTCTGGACCGAGATCAATCGCAACATGCAGGCACGGCTCGCCGAACAAGGCTGGCCGTCGCTTACGTTCGAGCAGCAGATGGCGATGCGCGAGATCGAGGACTACAAGGTGATGGAGCGCTTTCGCCGGCGGATCGATGCCATCGTCGCGGACCAAGCCACGGCCGAGGCGCTGAAACCTTGGTTCCGCTTTCATTGCAAGCGGCCTCTGTCGAGCGAGGAGTACTATCCGACTTTCAATCGGCCGAACGTGAAGCTGATCGATGTCTCGGCGACCAAAGGCGTCGAGCGTTTGACCGAGAAAGGCTTCATGCAAGCCGGCGTCGAATACGCGATCGATTGTTTGATCAGTGCAACGGGCTTCGAAGTCACGAGCGACCTGGAGCGCCGTTGGGGCATTGCCGAAATCATAGGCCGCAACGCGGTGTCGCTCTATGACTATTGGGCGGAGGGCTACAAGACGTTGCATGGCGTCGTGGCGCACGGCTTTCCGAACCTGTTTTTCACCGGCTACGTGCAGGGCGCCTTGTATGCAACGACCACGGAACAGTTCAACCGGCAGGGCCACCACATCGCCTACATCATCCGAGAAGCGCTGGCTCGCGGCATCGTGGCACTCGAGCCGAGCGAAGACGCGCAAACCAATTGGGTGGAGATCGTGCGTCCGTCCTCGGTATTCACCAAGCAGCTGCAGAGTGAATGTCCTCCGAGCTATCTCAACAATGAGTCGGGTAAGTTTCGGTATTACCTCGGTGAGTACTACCCCGCGGGATTCACCGCCTTCGAGCAATTGCTGAGGGACTGGCGCGACCGGGGCGACCTCGAAGGTCTGGCTCTCAGCAAGTAGGGTAATACCTATATTAATAGCTAAAGGGTCTCCAAAGCAGGCCTGAAGGGTGATTGACACCCAGATTACATGCACGTTATTTGTGTACTCGATAAGTATTGGAGAGGTCGCGCGACATGACATACCTCGCTCCCGATGCGGCGCTGTTGCCGCATCATTCGCTCATCGTCGAGGGCCTCCGATCATCGGGCGCCGGCGCCTCGATTCCGCACATCTATCCGGCCACGGGACAGGCGACCGGTGAGTTGCGGCTCGCATCGATCGACGATGTCGCAACGGCGGTGGCCGCTGCACGCAAAGCGGCTCCCGGCTGGCGCGCTTTGAGCGGCGACAAGCGGCGCGACTTGATGTTCAAGCTCGCGGCATTGATCGAGCAGCACGGCAAGCGGCTTGCTCAGCTCTCGACCATCGAGAACGGCTCGACCATCATGACGACGAGCTATCTCGGATGGGATGCCGCGCAGAAGTTTCGCTATTTCGGTGGCTGGGCAGACAAGATTCAGGGCCGCACGGTGAGCACGTGGGGAGGTCCTGCACACGACTACATCGCCTACGAGCCGTATGGGGTGGTCGGCGCAATCATTCCATGGAATGGGCCGTTGTTCGCGGCAACCATGGTGGTGGGGCCCGCGCTCGCGGCCGGCAATTGCATCATCGTCAAGGCGCCGGAGCTCGCGCCCTATTCGCTGATGCGGCTCGGCGAGCTGTTCATCGAGGCGGGTTTTCCGGCCGGCGTGTTCAACGTGATCACCGGCGGCCCCGACATCGGCGAGGCCATGGTCGCACATCCGGGGATCGACAAGATTCAATTCGTCGGCAGCGGATCGACGGCCAAGAAGGTGCTGCGCAATGCAGCCGAGACCCTCAAGCCCTGCGGTTTGGAGCTCGGCGGCAAGTCGGCGGTGATCGTGTTTGCCGACGCTGACCTGCAAGAGGCGGCCAAACGCGGGCTCTCCGGTGCGATCAGCGCCAACGGGCAGGGCTGCGTCAATGGCACGCGGCTGCTCGTCGAGCGGCCGATCTACGATCAGTATCTTCAGATGCTCGGCGCGATGGCGGCGCATATTCCCATCGGGGACCCGCTCAATCAGAGCACGGTGCTAGGTCCGGTCATTTCGCAGGCCGCGTTGACGCGAATTCTCGGCGTCATCGATACAGCGGTCAGGCGGGAGGGCGGCAGATTGATCGCGGGCGGTGCGCGGCTCGACGGCGAGCGGTCGGCCGGGTTTTTTCTGCCGATTACCGTCGTAGCCGACGTCGGCAATCACACCGGTATCGCGCAGCACGAGGTTTTCGGGCCCGTCCTCACGGTGACCCCATTCGATGGCGAGGATGAGGCAATTGCGCTGGCGAATGGCACCGCCTACGGCCTCGGCGGATACATCCATACGCAGAATCTGCGACGCGCGCATCACGTCGCGGGTCAACTGGACGCAGGCATGATCCATGTCAACGGCTCGGGCGAGGGTATGACTCCCTGTGCTCCCTTCGGCGGCATGAAACAGAGCGGCTATGGCCGGCTCGGCGGCGAGGAAGGGTTGCACGAATTTCTGCGGGTCAAGAATGTTTGGATGAACCTCGCGAAGCCAGCCGCAGGTGCCCGGTGACGCTGCTCGATCCGCGGGAGCGGTCTGCGAGGGGTGCGAAGCTCCAGGCCGAACTCACCGGCGCGAGCGCTCCGGCGCCCGCCACATTGCTCGAAGCCTCATGGCGAGACTATGTCTATGCCGAAGTGTGGGCCCGACCCGGTCTTGATTTGCGGTCGCGTTTTCTCATCTCGATGAGCACCGCCGCGTGCGCGCGCGACGAGTCGGCGACGGCGGCGTACGTGCGCGGTGCGTTGAGCAAGGGGCGAGCTCACGCTGTCCGAACTGCAAGAGGCGGTGTTGCACACGGCCGTTTATGCGGGATGGTCCTATGGCGGCGTGCTCGACGGAGCGGTGACCCGGGTCGCCGCGGAGAGGGGGCTCTACCCGCCGCTTATGCGCCGATCCGTGCGGCGTCGTGGGACCCCAAGGTGAGGCTTGAGGAAGGCCGGGAGAGCTTTCTGCACCATATGAAATTTGCCGGGCCGCCACCTCAGACGGCGTACTTCGAGGGCGGCATCCTCAACTTTGTTTTCGGTGAGATGTGGAACCGGCCCGGACTTGATCAGAGGGCGCGCCGCTGGTTGACCTTGGTCGGTGTGGGCAATAGCTCCTCCAGCACGCCGATCCGCAGCCACGTCTGGTCGGCGATGGCGAGCGGCAACGCATCACGCGAGGAAATGTATGAATTCGTGCTGCAGTACGCGATCCACGCCGGTTGGCCACGCGCCTCGGTGATGCAGGGCGCGATCATGGAACAGGCGCCCCGCGTGGAGAAGGGTCTTCCATTCGAAGTTTGACGGGGGGACTGCAGGTGACGATCGCGATGAATATGATAGGCGATGCCGCTCTGGTCACCGGGGCGGCCTCGGGGTTGGGCCGCGGCACGGCCGTCGCGCTCGCAAAGGCGGGCGCGAACCTTTGCCTGGTCGACATCAATGCCGCCGGATTGGAGGAAACGGCTCAACAAGTGCGCGCACTGGGCCGTGACGCCCTGGTGCATGCCACCGATTTGAGCCTCGAGAGGAATTGCTTGAGCGGCGGTTGCCGCTGCGATCTCGACATTCGGCCGCCTCGATGCGTTATGCAACGTGGCCGGCATGATCATTTTCGCCAACTCGGCCGAGATGGCCGGCCGCCGATTGGGAGAGGACATTGGCCGTCAACTTGAGCGCTCCCTTCCATCTCAGCAAGGCGGCAATTCCCCACCTCATGGAACGCGATGGCGCGATCGTCAATGTGACCTCGTCCGCCGCCTTCATCGGTGAGGCGTATGCCGCCGCCTATTGCGCCACCAAGGCTGGACTGAATGGGCTGACCAAGTCGATGGCGATGGAGTATATGCACAAGCCCGTTCGGATCAACGCCGTCGCTCCGGGCGGCATGAAGACCAACATCGCCGCCAATTTGCGCATGCCGCAGGGGGCCGATCTCACCCTCATCAAGCGCTTCTCCGGCATGCGCGGACTGGTGGAGGTCGACGATGTCGCCGCGATGATCGCCTATCTCGCATCCGACGCAGGCAGAGCGTTTCACGGCACCTGCGTCACCATGGACCGGGGCATCACAGCCGGCTGACCTTGTGACACCATGCAAACCGTAATTGCGGAACGAAACACGCACGATTGGCTTCGTCGGATTGGGCAGTCAAGGGCGCTCCGATGGCGCGGCGCATCGTCGATGCGGGCTATCCGCTCCTGTTGTGGGCGCGCCGGCCGGAGACGCTCGCTGCGTTCCGCGACACCGCGGCGGAGTCGGTGCGCACTCTCGCCGAGCTCGGCGCCCGCGCCGACCATGTGGGGATCTGCGTCGTCGATGACGCCGGTGTCCGGGAAGTGGTCGCCGCGCTCTTGCCCGCGCATGCGTGCGGGCAGCCGGATCGCGATTCACTCCACCGTCCATCCGGACACTTGCAGAGCGCTCGCCGCACAAGCCGCCGAGCGTGATATCGCGCTGATCGATGCGCCCGTGAGCGGCGGCGGTCCCGCGGCAACGGCGGGTACCCTGACCGTGATGATCGGTGGCGACGCCGCGGCAGTGGCTGCGGCGCGGCCTGGTATTTCAAACTTTCGGTGAGAACCCTCGTTCATTTGGGTGGCGTAGGTGCCGGACAGATTGCCAAACTGATCAACAATTCGCTCATGGCGGCTCAACATGGCGCTTGCCGACGCTGCGCTCGCAGCGGCTGCGACCCTGGGACTCGACCCAGCAGCCTTGACCGAACTCGTGAAGGCGAGCAGCGGGCGCAGTTACGGCTTCGAGGTTCGCGCCCGGCTGGCGAATGTCGGGCTCTTCGCCCATGGCGCCCGGCTGCTATCCAAGGATGTCGGCTTGCTGGCCGCGCTCTTGACGCACGAGCCGGGCGTCGATGTGTTCGAGGAGGCGGCGGGTGCCTTTCTTGAGAAGGTCGCGCGAGCGCAGGTTCAGGGAGAATCGAGATGACTTTTACGATCGACCAATTTCGCTTGGACGGCAAGGTGGCCGTCGTTACCGGTGCGGGTGGCCGCGGCAACAGCATCGGGCGCGCCTATGCGCACGGGCTCGCGCAGGCCGGCGCATCCGTGCTCGTCGCCGACATCAATGCGGAGGGTGCCAGGACGGTGGCCGATGAAATCAGCGCGGCCGGCGGGCAGGGCAGTCGCGGCGGGGGTCGATATCACAAGGCGGGAATCCGTTGCCGGGATGGTCGAGGCCGCCGCCCGCACATTCGGTGGTGTCGACATTCTCGTCAACAATGCCGCATTGATGGCGGAACTCGGGCAGCTCACCGCGGCGGATATCGCGCTCGAGGAGTGGAACCGCATCATGAGGGTGAACGTGACCGGCGCACTGCTCTGCGCGCAGGCGGCCATTCCCGAGATGCGCAAGCGCGGCGGCGGCCGCATCGTCAATCAGGTCTCGGGCGGTGCGTTTCCGGCGATCTCGATCTACGGCATCAGCAAGTTGGCGCTTGTCGGATTGACGACGACGCTTGCGCGGCAACTCGGACGTGAGCGGATCGCCGTCAACGCGATCGCGCCCGGCAATACCACGAGTGATGCCGGCAGGTTGCTTACGCCCGACGACTCGCCCTTCGTAAAGTTCCTGGAAATGACCGTGGCGATGCGCGTGCGCGGCGCGCCGGATGAACTCGTCGGTACGCTGCTGCTCCTGTGCTCGCAAGCGGGCGCGTGGATCACGGGCCAGGTAATTCACGTCGACGGTGGGTGGGTCTTGAGACCATGACGGTCGCGCGTGAGAATGAGCTGTCGAAGTCCATCCAGACGCGTCGTCTGGTCAGCGCGACTGCCGAAAAGATGCGGGGCTTGATTCTGGCGCTCCCGCCGGACGCGATGCTCGGCTCACTGCCGCAGATCGCCAAGGAGCTCGAAGTCGGCACGGCGACGGTGCAACAAGCGGCGCGGGTACTCGAACATGAAGGGCTGCTCGCGGTCCGCCGAGGTCCGGGGGGCGGGTATTTCGGAAAGCGGCCCGATTCGCTCGCACTCGAGCGGGCGCTGGCATCCTATCTGCGCGCACGGCAAGCCGACAACTATGAGGCGCTCGAGATGATGACACTGCTGGATTGTGAATTGATGCCTGCGGCGGCACGTTGCGGGAATGTGCAGCAATTCGACGAGCTCCGTAATCTCAAAGCGCGTATCGAATCCTGCCGTACCGGCGATGAGCGGGTCGCCTTCGAGGACGACTTACACGCGATCCTGTTCAAGATGGTCAATCGGCCGCTGATCGAGCTGCTTGCCCAGGTCAGCATGCGTTTTTACCGCAGCCGCCCGATACCGCAGATCTTCGATGGCGAGGACGGCATTCGCGACTGGAGACAATGGCGCCATCAAATCATCGAGGGGATACTTGCCCGGGATCCGCAGCGCGCCCGTTTCGAAGCGGAACGGCACCGAGGGAAGTCTGCTCCGGCGGTTGGAGCAGAGAGTCGCGCGATGAGCTAGTCGCGCGGGCGGCCGCGCAGATACGTATTGCGCCCGGCAAGTATGTGCGCGTGCATGACGCTCTGCGCCCACATCGGATCGTGCGCCTCGATGGCTTGGACCAGCTCGAGGTGCTGCTCGGCGCTGCGTTGCAGTTCGCTTGAAGAGTATTGGGCGAACGTGCTGAGGATGAGCGGCGCCTCGATGAGTCCTGCCAAGGTCTTGGCGAGCCTCGGGCTCTGAGCGGTCGTTTGGATCAGGCGGTGAAACCGATCGTTCAGATCGCCGATACGGATCAAGTGCCCGGCGGTTCGGCGCGTCGATTCCTGCTTCTGCTTTTGCGCCAAGGCACGCAGCGCCTCGACCGTTTCGCGGCGTCGCGCGCTCGGCCGCCCGCCGTGCGCTGATCGGCTCCAACAGGGCGCGCAGCTCGAAAATTTCCTCGGCATCCTCGAGCTCGAACATCGCGACCACGGCACCGTGATTGGGCTCGAAGTTGACCAGGCCTTCGGCATGCAGGCGCCTCAGCGCCTCACGCACCGGCGTTCGGCTGACTCCGGCAGCTTGCGCCAGCTCTTGTTCGGTCAAGCGCGAGCCGGCGCGGTACTCACCGCGCAAGATGCCATCACGCACGGTCGCATATGCTCGCTGCGCGGCGCGCATCAGGCGGAAGTGACGCCCGCGGACTTCAATGTCCACGTGCTGAAGGTCGGCTGCTGCGGCGGCTGAAGACCCGTCTCGCTCAAGCATCGCGACTTGAGCTCGTCGATCGACTTGAAGCCGCGGTCGAATAGCTGAGTTGGTCCGCGGACGGCCGCCATCTCCCGGCGCAGCGCCTGCGTGGCGGGGTGATCCGGCTTGCCGTTCGAGTCGAGGACGACGCCATAGCGCTTCGCGCCCTCGGGGGTTACGAGCCCGGCGTCCACATCGAAGACGACCTTCTCCGAGATCACGCTCGAGCGGATCGCCGCATCCGCCGCCGCCCCAGGTTTCCGCCACCAACAGATCGCCGTTGCGGACTTTGACGCGATCAATCTTGGAGGGAAGCAGTTCCTGAGAGCCCTCCTTACGCAGCAACGTCTTGCGGCTGCGGGCGCCCGGCAGTCCACCGTTCACGCCCCAGGGATAGGTGAGCCAGCGATCGTCATGGATCGAAATCTCGCCGTCCTCGAGGAATCGGTAGCCGATCCGCAAGCCATTGCCGCCGCGGTGCTTGCCGGCGCCGCCGCTGTCGGCAATGGTCTCATAGGTCTCGATCCGCAACGGGAAGTAGCTCTCGAGGAACTCATTCGGCACGTTGGTGAAGGAGGGCCAAAGGGAGTGGCCGTCAGGGCCGTCGCCGAACGGCTTGCCGGGGATGCCGCCAAAGCTGATCTGATACAGCTGATACCAGTCGCCGTTCTTATCGTGCCCCGAGTACATGAAGTGCGGCGAATCGGAGAAACCGGCGGCGCACAGGAATTGCGGATTGCCTTGGCCGAGCAGTCCCCCCAGGACGTCGAAGATCCGGCCCAGTGCATGGGTCCGGCACGACAGTGCGGCCGGCTTCACGGGCTTCAGCAGCGTGCCGGGAGGAATGCGGACCTCCATCAGATCGTAGAATCCATCGTTGAACAGGATCTGTGGGTCGAACACCATGATCATGTACACGCCGGCGAACATCTTGAACATTTCTTCGTTGAGGAGGAAGTTGATGGATGAGATCGACTGGGGGTCGGTGCCGGCAAAGTCGAAAATGCACTTGTCACCCTCGCGCCACATCGAGCAGGCGATCTTGTAGGGTCCCATATTCAGGCCGTCGTCGCAGATGTAATCCTCGAAGTACTGCTTCTTCTCGGGTACCGTTCGACGGATGAGCTCGCGCATCGCGTGCCGGTTTCGCGCCAGCATCTGCGACATCGCGGATTGGAAGACATCGTCGCCAAAGCGCTCGCTCACCTCGATACAGCGCGCGGCGGCGGTGCGCAGTGCCGCGACGATGGCGTTGAAGTCGGACCTGTTCCAGTGCGGCAGGCGGCAGTTGTGCAGCATGATGTCGAGCACGTCCTGGTTGAGTATGCCGCGCTTGTATATCTTTACCGGAGGCACCCGTATCCCTTCCTCGAAAATCGTGCGCGCATCCGTCGGAAGCGATCCGGGCACCTTGCCGCCGACGTCCGTCATGTGGCCGAACATGGCCGACCAAGCGATGAGCCGACCTTTGCGATAGATCGGCATCAACATCAGCCAGTCGTTGGCGTGACTGATGGCGCCGCGGACGGAGTAGGGGTCGTTGGTCAGAAAGATGTCGCCCTCTTCGATGGTGCCCTGGTAGCCCTGTAGGAAGCCCCAGATGAACGAGCCGAACTGGCCGACGACCATCTTGCCTTCGAGATTGGCGATCATCGGGAATTCGTCATGCTGTTCGCGGATTCCCGGAGACATGGCGGTTCGGAACAATACCGTGTCCATCTCGAAGCGCGCATTTCGCAGCGCGCTCTCGATGATGTCGATCGTCACGGTATCGACCTTGACCTTTTTGAAGCGCTGCTTGTTGCGCTGGACGAGCTGTGCGGGCATCGAGGAGCTCCTATCGCGGGTTGCGCTTGCGCGCGACCTTGTCCGGGTAAATGAGGATATTGCCGAGCCGGTCCACCCTTCCGTGGTGTCTGGGAAGGATCACGGTCGTCGAGTCCATCTCGATGACGATCGCAGGACCCTTGATGCGGTTGCCGGCCTTGAGGCGCGTCCGGTCATAGACGCGTGCCGTGACCTTCTTGCCGTCCATGTAGCTGTCCTGCTTCCCGATCGCGGCGGCTGAGGCGTTCGCCGATCCCGCGGCGATGGCACGGCGCTTCACCCGGATGCCGCGTCCTTGGACGGTCGCCCTGAGTGTAACGAGCTCGGGCTCGAGGTCGAGCGCGAATGTGAATAGCCGCTTGTGTTCGCGATCGAACTTCTCCGAGAGGGCGGCGAGCCCCTTCTTCTCGAGCTCCTCCAGGCTCACCTCCACCGTGAGGCGCAACCCCTGACCGTGGTAACGCAGATCGACTTGATAGCGCGTGGTGATCTCATCGCGCTTGGCGCCGCCTTGCTCGAGCGACTTCGATGCCGCGCGGGCGAGCTCGTGAAGAATCGATTTGAGCTCCGCGGCGCTGGTCGCGGTGAATTTTCTCACGAACGTGCGCGCGCGCTCGTCGCGGACCGCGGTCGTCGCGTCGCCCAGAGCGCAAAGGACACCGGGGCCCGGCGGGATGATCGCCGGCCACGAGCCGATGAGCCGGGACAGGGCATTCGCATGCAGCGGGCCGGCGCCTCCAAAGGCGATCAGCGCATAGTCGCGCGGATCGTAGCCTTGCTCGACCGAGACCAGTCGAAGGGCGCCCACCATATTCTCGTTGACGATCTGATAGATGCCCTGCGCCGCGTCGAGAAGCGACAAGCCGAGGGCGGTCGCGACTTTTTGCACCGCGGCCACCGACAGCTCGCGGTTCAAGACCATCTCGCCGGCCAGTTTCTGCATCGAGGGCAAGAAGCCGAGGACGACATTGGCATCGGTGACCGTGGGCTCCGTGCCGCCCTTGGCGTAGGCGGCCGGCCCCGGATCCGCACCGGCGGATTGGGGTCCGACGCGCAGCGCCTTGGTGAGCTCCGGTACATGTGCGATCGAGCCGCCGCCGGCGCCGACGGTTCGGATATCGACCGAGGAGGCACGCACGGTCACATCGCCTACGGTGGTGTCGCGGCGAACCCTCGGCGCACCGTCCTGAATCAGGGCAACGTCCGTCGATGTGCCGCCCACGTCCACGGTGAGCAGGTTCGGAAATCCGGATTGCACGGCGACCCAGAGCGCACCCGTGACGCCCCCTGCAGGACCCGACATCAGCAAGTTGACGGGGTACTCCTCGGCGGCTTGAGCTCCGGCGAGCCCGCCGTCGGATCGCAAGATGTGCAGACTGATTTTTTCCGCAGAGCGCTCGATCTTGGTTTTGAGGTTCGCGACATACTTGGCGACGCGGGGGCGGACGTAGGAGTTTGCCACCGTCGTCACGGTGCGCTCGTACTCCTGCATTTCCGGCACGACCTCCGAAGAGAGCGAGACCGGGATCCCCGGCAACACGTCTGCGGCGATCTCGCGGACGCGCTGTTCATGAGTTGCGTTTGCGAACGAATTGATGAGCGAGACGGTGAGCGCCTCGATGCCGCGCTTTTTTAGATAGCCCAAACTGTCTCGTAGTCGTGGCCTCATCGAGTGGCTCGATGACTTCTCCCTGAGCGCCGATTCGCTCATGTGCTTCGATCGTGCAGGAAAGCGGCGCCATGGGTTGAGACTTGTTGTAGATCACCCAGCCGCCGAGACCACCCGGGACGAAGGAGCGGGCGATCTGCAGGACCTGCCGGTAGCCGCGCGTCGCGACGAGTCCGCAGCGCGCGCCCGATTGGGTGAGCACCGTGTTGGTCGCTACTGTGGTGCCATGCATCACGCGATCTATTTCCGATGCGTGTACGCCCGCGTGCCGACAGACCCGCTTGATGCCTTCGAGCACGCCGATCGACTGATCGGCGGGAGTGCTTGGGACCTTCGCGGTGAAAGTTTCGCCGGAGTTCTCGTTGACCAAAAACAGGTCCGTGAACGTGCCTCCAACATCTACGCCGAGTCGATACGACATGCGTTCATCCATTCTTCGGTTGTGATTCGGCGCGCGGGAACGCACCGGCCTTGAGGAGCATGCCGGGTACGGGTCTGCCCAGCTGCTCTTGAACCCAGCGGCTGGTCTCCATCAGCGGCGCGAGTGCAACACCCGTGCGCACGCCCATGCGATCCAGCATGTAGAGCACATCCTCGGTCGCAATGTTGCCCGTGGCTGCCGGTGCGAAGGGGCATCCACCGATTCCACCGACGCTCGCATCGAGGGTCTCGACGCCCGCCATGACCGCGGCATAGGCATTCGCAATACCGGTGTTGCGGGTGTTATGGAAATGCCCGCGCAGCGCGATGCCGGGCAGAAGCTCCCGCAGGCGTCCGAACAGATCGCTCACCTGGGAGGGCACCGCGACGCCTACCGTATCGGCGAGCGCGATCTCGGTCGGGTCGCCTCGGGCGCATTCCTGCGCCAGCTCGAGCACGCGCTTGGGGTCGATCTCCCCCTCGAAGGGACATCCGAATGCCGTCGACAACGTGATGTGCGGTCTGATGCCGCAGGAATGGGCCTCGCGCGCAATCTCGAGCCACGCGGCGACCGAGTCGCGCGTGTCGACTCCTTGGTTGCGCCGATTGAAGGTGTCGCTCGCCACAATAGCCATGCCCACCTCGTGACATCCTGCGTCGCGGGCCCGCTCGAATCCTTTGCGATTGAGAACCAGGCCGATGTAGGAGACGCCGTCTCGAGCGGGCAGCCCGGCGAGCACCGCCTCCGCATCGGCCATCTGCGGCACGCGCCTCGGATTCACGAAGCTCGTGACTTCGAGGCGCCGGACGCCGGCGGCCATCAGCCGTTCGATCATCTCGATCTTCACCTCGGTCGGCACGATGCGCGATTCGTTTTGCAGCCCATCGCGTGGACCGACTTCGAGGAGGTTGATGCTCAAGGGACTCATGGGGCTGGCGGCTCGGCTGCGAAGCATTCTATTGACGAGTTAAATTGTATACAATTGAGCCAACGGTTCCAGTGGCAGCTGTCGGCGGGTGTTTTAAAAAGGCCTAAGCGGGCGCAATAAATGCGCAAGTCGGGTGAAAAATCACGTCGAAGTGGCTGTTGTGCAAATAAATTTGTATACATTTAAGTGAGGGGGCGATGTGCCCGGACCCATCGAATTTCAACACGGTGCGCTGTCGGATCTGCGCGTGCTCGAGCTCGGCACGCTGCTCGCGGGCCCTTTCTGTGGGCAGTTGCTCGGCGATATGGGTGCGGAGGTAATTAAAATCGAGCCGCCGAATCAAGGCGATCCGATGCGCGCGTGGGGCCGCCAAAAGCCGGGGGACCCCTCGCTCTGGTGGCCGGTCATCGCGCGCAACAAGAAGTCGATTACCCTGGATCTGAGACAACCCGCAGGACAAGCGGTACTGCGGGAGCTGGTCGCGACGGCGGATTTTTTGCTGGAAAATTTCCGGCCCGGTACCTTGGAGCGATGGGGGCTCGGCTATGCGGATCTGAGCGCGGTGAATCCGCGTCTGATCATGATCCGGGTATCGGGCTACGGCCAGTCGGGTCCGTATGCGCATCGTGCGAGCTTCGGCGCCATCGGCGAGGCCATGGGCGGGTTGCGTTATGTGGTCGGCGACCCGTCCACGCCGCCGTCGCGAATGGGGATCAGCATCGGCGACTCCTTGGCCGCAACGTTTGCGTGCCTCGGCGCGCTCGCGGCGCTGCACTACCGCGAGCGAACCGGGCGCGGTCAAATGGTCGATTCCGCCATCTACGAGGCCGTGCTCGGAATGATGGAATCGCTGATCACCGATTACGACCAGACCGGCTTCGTGCGAGAACGGACTGGCGCGATTCTGCCCAATGTGGCGCCGTCGAACGTCTATCCAACCCGTGACGGCTTGGTATTGATCGCGGCCAACCAGGACACGGTATTCAAGCGCTTATGCGACACCATGGGCCGTCCTGAGCTCGCCGCACATCCGGATTACGCCGATCATCAGTCCCGGGGTTTGCGGCAGCGCGAACTCGATGAGCTGATCGGCCGATGGTCATCATCGCTTTCGACCGCGGAGGTGCTCGATCTCATGGATCGAAATGGCGTGCCGGCCGGCCTCATCTATCGTGCGCCCGACATGATCGAGGATCCGCAATTCGTGGCTCGCGAGGCCATCGTTAAAGTGGCGCATCCACAGTTCGGCGAGCTGCGGATGCAGAACGTCGCGCCCAAGCTCTCCGAGACGCCGGGAGGGATCCGCTCGCCATCGCCTGCCCTCGGGCAGCATAACGAGGAGGTTTACCAGCGACTCATGCGATTCACGCCGGAGCGCATGGAAGCATTGCGGCAGCACGGCGTCATCTAACGCGCGAACGAGGCAGCATGAAGGATGACCAAAGCTTGACGGCCGATTATAGATCCGCCGGCTATCTGACGCGGCTCGAGCTGGGCGTGCGTCCCGCGTTGCTTCTCGTGGATTTCGTCAAAGCCTACCTGCTCGAGGACTCCCCCCTCTATGGCGGGGAAGGGATTCGCGCAGCGTTGCGTGGCTCGATCGAGCTTCTGGCGGCGGCGCGGCGCGCCTCGATTCCGATATTTCACACCAATCTTCGCTACGACAAGGACGGTCACAGCGGCGGCGTGTTTTTTCGCAAAGTGCCCGCGTTGCGCTCCTTTGCAGAAGGCACCGAATACCCGGAGCGAGGCCAGTTCGCCGACGGGCTCGAGCCTGCCCGCGGTGAGACCGTCATCACCAAGCAATACGCAAGCGCATTCTTTGGAACTCCGTTGGCCGGCGCGCTGCGGGCTGCCGACGTCGACACCTTGCTCATTGCGGGCGTCTCGACCAGTGGGTGTGTGCGCGCGACCGGTGTCGACTGCATCCAGCATGGATTCATACCGGTCATCGTTCGCGACGCGGTCGGTGACCGCGCGGCCGGGCCTCACGAGGCCAACTTATTCGATTTACAGGCCAAATATGCGGAAGTGCTGCCTCTTGCGCAGGTGCTCCGTTACCTCGCAGAGCTCGGCCGGTGAAACGCCCGTTGTGGTCCCGCAACGCCTCGGGACACGACTCTGCCGGCGCGGCGCCGTCACGCATGCACCCCTTGCCGATCGCATCGATCGTGGACAAGTCGGGGAATTTATTGGTGGCCGTTCAATCCTGTCGCGCACAGTAGTTGCAATTTGCTATAGATTGTATACATTTCAAATTGTCGCTCTCGAGTTCGTATGTGGTCGGACTGCGACGACATTCGGAAGCGGGGGCGAATGATGGGATGCGAGTCACTTGGGGTTTTTGCGGCAGGGCGACGAAGGCGTTGCCGGGCCACGAGAACGTAAATGCCATCGTTAAAACGAGGGCGGGATCAGGGGATAGGGAGGCTAGCATGAGCAGTCGGAATACAATTTGCGCGGCGCTTGCGGCCTGGATCGTGTGGGGTGCGACGCCGGGTGCGGCGCACGCCGACACGCCGTCCAATTCCGCCGATTCGAGCACGACGGATACGCTCGCGGAGGTGACGGTCACCGCACAGCGCCGCGAACAGAATCTGCAAAACGTACCCATCGCGGTCACCAACTTCACCGCCGAGCAGCTGCTCACCCAGCAGATCACGACGACGCAGGACCTCGAACGGATGGTGCCCAACATGTTCGCTGCGAACAACGTCGGGCAAGCTTCGGCGAACGTCTACTACCTGCGCGGCTTGGGGCAGACGCAATCGTTTCCGACATTCGAGCCGCAGGTCGGCACCTACGTGGATGACATTTACATCGCGCGACAGAACGCCAACAACTTCGCCTTGTTCGGGGTGCAGTCCGTGCAGGTGCTGAATGGCCCGCAGGGAACACTGTTCGGCCGCAATTCGACCGGCGGCGCGATCGTCGTGACCTTGAAAAAGCCGGGCGAGGAATTGGGAGGCGACGTCGAGGCGAGTTACGGCTCCATTGGTGATTTCTGGGCTGATTTCTTCACCGGCCGCGCGTCGATCGATCTGCCCATCAATCAGCAGTTGCTGACCCGGACTTCCGTGTACGGCATCACGAACGACGGCTATGTGCATAATTTGACGACGGGCGAGCGGCTGAACAGCACGAACAACTGGGGCGTTCGCGAGGCGCTCCTGTTCAAGCCGGTCGACTGGTCGAATTTCGAATGGAACTTCGCGGCCGATTACGAACGCAACAACCAAGCGAATTTGCTGAATCAACCGGGGCCGGACGGAGACCGCATCTCGTATAGCGGCTTCAGCACGACGGGCGGTGCGCTCGTACCCTATCTAACCGGCCAGAAGGCCGGCTTTGGTCAGGGCGCCCTGGTGACGACCTGGGGCTTTGCGTCCAACATCGCCTTGACGTGGGGACAGGGCACGTTGAACTTGATCACCGGCTACCGAAGCTTGAACCAGCAACTCGCGGCGGATTTCGCCGCCGCAGTGCTCGGTAACTTGCCGGACGCCGACGCGATTCCGACCGGCGAGATTACGCTCGCGCAGATACTCGAGAATTATCAGGTCTCGCAAGAGGCGAAGTGGACGGATCGAGTCGGCGATATCCTCAACTACACGGCGGGCGTCTATTACCTGTATGAGAACAACCGCAACAATTACGGCCAGGTTCTCGGCTTGAGTCCGACGTTTGCGTTGACCTTGAACGATCAATACGACGTGAACTCGACCAAATCCGAAGCCTTCTACCTACAGGGAGACATCAAGGTGACGCCGGCCTTTACGGTGACTCTTGGCGGCCGATTGACCCACGAGATCAAGGACGTGATCGCATGGCCGAACGCGCCGGGATCGGGTTACACCACCGCGGAGATCGAGGCCGTGGGCTATCCCACGCATCTCGATGTCACCATGTTCACACCGCGCTTGGCGCTGCAATACCAGATCGATCCGAGTCTTATGACTTTCGTATCGGCAACGCGCGGCTTCCAGGGCGGCGGCTGGAACGGCCTCACGGGCTCGAGCCCCGTGGATTTCAATAGTTTCGGGCCGGAGACCATCTGGTCCTACGAGACCGGCTTCCGCTTCGAGTCGCCTGCGGGTCGCTTCCGCTTCAACACGACGTTCTTCTACGAGGATGTGAAGAACGATCAGCTGCTCTACGACAATCCGCACACCGATCAGTTCGATACCAACAACGGCGCGGACATGTATGGATACGGCGTCGAGGCGAATCTTGCCTGGCGTGCCACGGACGCGCTGACGCTCACCGCCAATATCGGCTCGATGCACGCGGGTTATTACAATCCGGCACCGCTGATTCAAAACCAGCAGGCGCAGTGCCGGGCAGGGATGGCGGCGAGCTGCACCGCCGGCATCGTCACCGCGGACGGCTCACTCGCAGATCCGGTGTACACGCCGGGGCTCGATTTCTCCGGCACCGCGAGCTACCTGCTGAGGTTCCCCGGATTCAGCTTGACGCCGACGCTGTCGGTTCAGTATGTGTCGCGCGAGTGGTTCGACACCGCGAATACCGCGGGCTTCGCCGCTTCCTACCCCGGTGTCGGCGGGCAGAATCGGGCGCGAACCTTGCTCGATGCGGGGGTGACCATGGCGCTCGAGCGTATCCCGCTGACCATCACCGGCGAGTGTAAGAACTGCACGCAGAAGGATTACGGAACTGCGGATCTGCTCGGCCTCGACTACTTCAACACGCCGGGCACGTTCGACGTCCGTATCGGATACAAGTTTTAGAGATCTCGCGGGGCGCGTGGGCCGAGTCGGCCCACGCGCTTACCAGCAGCGAGGTGTCTCGGGCTCTTCGCCCCGTGCCGCGGACATTGATTCCGGCAGTGCCGGATCGTATGCCGGCCACCATTGGAACGGCCGCTCACCGTCGACATAATGAGTCGCCAGTGGTCCGCCCTTGGTGCGGAAGAAGTACAGGTTTCCGGTCAGCGTGCCGTACGGGCCATGAGGGATCTGCGGCGGGCGCCAGAAATAGGCCCCGGGACGCATGACCCCGCGATTGCCGTGCGACTCTCCGCTCAACAAATACATCTCCTCGACCACCGGATGCACTTCTGCGCGCTGCGCCCAGCGCATGGGCATGGTGCCGAGAATCCAGCTCTGATCGTGTGTGATCGGATCTTCGTACAACGTCTTGCGCCCGGCGCCGGGGGGGAACTCCGGGTGAAATTTGCCCGTGTAGGGAACCGCGAACGCGTCCAAATTCTCGACCAGCCGGTCCCGATCGTAGGCCGCCGGCTGCGTTGAGCTCGGATGCCCCGAGATGAACGTGAGCACGACGGCGCCCGGAGCCGAGGCCATGGGGCCTCTGCCGTAGCCGGCGGGGAGGTGCGCGTAGGACTTGTCGCGGTAGGTCTGATGACCGATCGAGAACTCGCCCTCGAGCACTAAAAACTCCTCGTCTACGGAAAGCGCGCCTTCGCGGTCGTACCGCCAGCCCGCGGGATACCTGATCAGGAGGCTCGCCGCGCCACCGTCGTCGTCGAGACTCAATATCTTTGCCTCGATGCCCGGGCGTATCCCCCAGAGGTCGCCGGCAACCCACGGCAGGTTCTGCGATTGCACGTATTCAATCCACGGTCGAGCCATCATGTATCTCCAGTTGCTCCGCCGATCCCGCCGCGCAGAGGTACCCGCTCGTCTTTCGAGTCCGAGAGCACTCGTAATAGTTTGCGGATCGATTGATCCGCTGCTTGGGTGGCCTGCGCGCGCAGCGCGGCGTGCTCGCCAATCTTCTCTATCGTCGCCGGCGCGAGGACTCCGGTTTCCGCGAGCGCCGCCTCGAGCGCGAGGCGGCGCGTGCGCTCGACATGCAGCTGCGAGGCGAGCTCGAGGATCAGCGCGCCGAGCGTCGCGTTGTCGAGCCCTCCGAATTCCCGGTGCACGCTCACGCTTTCTCCGCCTCGAGTACGGCCCAGGGAAAATGCCATTCCGGTCTCTTCGGCCACTCGAGCGAGGGAAGGCGGCCGGCCTCGCGCTCGTCGAACGCGGTCCATCGAACGTTCTTGAAGCCGGCGCGCGCCGCCATCGCCGTCGTGTCCGCAGCCATCATCGGCGGCATGAACGGCTCATTGTTGCGGGTGCCGTGCTCTTTCATCGCGAGGTCGCGCAGCTCGTCGCCCGTAAATTGAAAGTCGAGGATTCGCAGCAATCCGCCCGGCGCGAGTAGGCGCGCCGCCTCCTTGAGCGTGGCCTCGAGCGCGTCAAGCGGCAGCTCGTGCACCAACATGGTGGCCGTCACCAGGTCGGCTTTGGCGGGCTCGAGGCCGGTATGTGCGCAGTCTGCTTGCCGATAGCGGATGGCGAGTCTCTGCGCGTCGGAGCGCTCGGTCGCCAGTTCGAGGCAGGGGGCCGCGAGGTCCACGCCGATGACCTCGGCACCGGGGAAGGCGCGCTTGAACGGCCAGGTGGATTTTCCGAATCCGCAGCCGAGATCGATAATGCGGCGGTAATCGCGCTTTGGAATCGCCGTATCGACGAACAGCCGGTGAAACTTGTAATCGTCGTTGTCGCCGAGCATCACGAGCTGCGCGCCGAGCTCATAGACCTTCGACGCCGCGCGGCTCGACCAGACGCCGCCGGGCTGCAAATGAATGTCCCAGCTCGTATACCAATCGGGCAGCTTCAAGTGGGGATCGAGTTCCAAGGTTGCGGGGCCACGCGGTCCTGGTTCGGGCCGCTTCGCGCTCGCCTCCACGGCGTCCGTGGCGGCGCGCCACAGCATCTTCTGCGATCCGCGCTCGAGCCAGGCAAACCCAGCGTAGGTGGGCAGACGGTGAATGCGCTCGGCGGCGTCGGCGGGGCCAACCCCGTCCGCGGCCTCGTACTCCTCGCGCAGCCTCGGATAGAGCGTATCCGCCCAGCGCCGCCGCAGCGTCAACACGAAATCGAGTGCCGCGTGCCGGTCGAGGTTGCTCATCGATTCATCCCGAGGGCGGCGGGGACCGGCGCGGAGGAATCGAGCTCCACGTCCAAGGCGCGCACTGCTCGTCGATAGGCTGAAAATCCGAGGAATACCAGAACGATGGACGGAATGCCGATCAGGGCAACCTCGATCGAAACGGAGTATCGCAGTGCGGCAGGATCACCCATCCTGTCGGTCATGATGCCGACCAGCGGTGGGCCGATCAACTGCGCGATGACGCTGATCACGAGATAGTAGACCGCGGTTGCTTGTGCGCGCATCTGTCCCGGTGTGAGCATCATCAGCGTGGCTGGCCCCGCGGCGGTCGCCATGGCTTGCCCGACGTGTGCAAAAAACAGGGCCACCAGGCCGAACGCCGCGCTCGGCATCAGCGGAAACACAATATAGGCGGGAACACCGATCACGAGGCCGAGAAACAGCGCGCGCAACGTGGCGTCGCGGCGGCCTTTGGCCAAATCGCGGTTGGTCAAAAAAATGCCGAGAAGGGTCCCCAAGGGACCTGCGGTGAACAGGATGAGCCCGACCGCGATCCCCACCTGGGCAACATCCCAGTTCCAGGTTCTCTTGAACAGCGCGACGTTCCAGAAGGCCAGCGCACCCATCGTCAGGTTGCAGGCCGAGGCGAGGAACAACGTACCGAATGCCCGCCATCGCTGTGCGATGTAGGCGAACGCGGCGCGAAAGCCGCCGGGCGCCGTACGCTCGAGGCGTCTTGGCTCGCGCACCGTCAGCATCAAGAGGGCGAGTACCAATCCTGGGAGCCCGACCAGCACGAAGCTCACCCGCCAGGGCTCGAGCGGGCCCAGGAGCGGCAATGAGAACGAAGGGTGCGATTCGAGACGACGCACGAGCGGTCCGAAGAACAGGAATGTGGTCCCCGCGCCCAGGAATGCGCCCGACATGAACAAGCTGATGGCCCGCGCACGGCGCTCACGCGTGAAATAATCGCTGATCAGCGAGATCGAGGCGGGCGCCACGCTCGCCTCGCCAAAGCCGACGCCGAGGCGCGCCAGGAAGAGCGGCACGAAGCTCGTCGCAAGCGCACCCGCGGCCGTCATCGTGCACCAGATCGCGATCCCAGCGGCCAGGATCGCGCGGCGGCTGACGCGGTCCGCGAGCCAGCCGAGCGGCACGCCGAGCGCGACGTAGAAAACAACGAAGGCAGGCCCGAGCAAGAGACCGACCTGAAAGTCGCTCAAGGCGAGGGCATGCTTGATCGGCTGTAGGACGAGGCTCGGCAGAAACCGGTCCAGGTAGGAGACGATTTGCGTCAGCGTGAGGAGCGCGGCAACGTACCAGGCGTAGGCCGTTGAGAATTCAGACGGACTTGTGCGATTTGTATCATTCATATGCCAATTGCCAATGGTACCGGTTTTGCGGCGGTGTGGATCAACTGATGGCCGCCGCCTGCTCGAGACCGGTGATCATTGCGCTGTTGCGCAGATACCGTCGCGCGAGCGTCGGGTCGGCCGCCGTCCGCTGTAGGTCCTTGAGCAGAGCCCGCCGCCGCTCGGGATCAGTCTCACGCATGCGGCTGCGGTTGCGATCGGCCTGAGCGATGACGTGCTCGACGGCGATGGCGCGCCGCTGCCGCACGTACTGATCGAGCAGGCCCTCATCGGCTCCCGCGAGCACCCGGCTCAACTTTTCGCTCAGGTTGAAGGCATCGTGGATGCCGCCGTTCATGCCCATACCGCCGCTCGGGCTGTTCAGATGCGCGGCATCGCCCGCCAGCAGCATCCGCCCGGCGCGATAAGTGTCCGCGACCCGCTGATGGATGCGGTACGAGCGCTTGTGCAAAACCCGGTGGCGATGCGGCGTGGGGGCGGCGTTCTGCATATGCTGCTCGATCGCCTCATCGGTCATGGCTTCCTCGAGCGTTTGACCGGGCCGCGGGTAGAACGAGCAGCGCCACACCGAGGGCAGGTGCAGCAAACTGAACGTGCCGGTCGGCGACCAGACATAATTCACGCCCGACAGTCCCTCGATCGCCTGATCAAAGTCAAAATCGGTGGTGACGAGGATGATGGTTTCGGGATAGGTCTCTCCCGCAAATCCGATATTGCCGGCGCGGCGCACGAGGCTGTGTGAGCCGTCGGCGCCGACGAGCCAGCTCCCGACTGTGCGCCCGCCGGCCGTCTCGACCCACGTGGCTTCGCCATCCTGGCCAACCGCGTCGACCGACTGCCCGAATCGAATTTCGGCGTGCGGATACTCGCCGAGCCGGGCCAATAGGAGGCTCTGCAGCTTCTGTTGTTCGCACTGCAGCCGATACGGATGGCGCGTCTCATCCTCGAGGACTCCGAGATCAAACTCGGCGCGCTCGCCGGTTTCCTGGAGTCGAATCTGCCACCGGGGCGTGATCAATCCTTGCGCAACGAGCTCGGTGCCGAGCCCGAATTGATCGAGCATGTCGAGCGTCGGTGGATGAAAGGTCGAGGCGCGCAGGTCCTGGGGGATCGCCGCATTTGCTTCGAAGAGAATCACCGGGACACCCGCCGAGGTCAGACAAAGTGCTGCGCTGAGTCCGACGGGGCCGCCGCCGACGATCAGTACGGGCTTCACGAGAGGGCCAATCGGCTCGACCAGCCGCCGTAGAGCCGAGATTCGGGGCCGGGGTGCGCGGTCCCGCAGATCTTGGCGAGCGCCCAGGCGAGGCACAAATTGGAGGACAGGATTGGGACGCCGCGCGCGGCTTCGAGCGGCTGAAGCGCGCGCAAGCTCGGCATTCCGGTGCCCGTCAGCAGCACAGCCTCGGCGCCCTGGGTATCGAAACGGTCCATCTGCGCGAGCAATGCCGGTGTGGTGTGCGCGTAGATCGGCTGCGTCGGCGTTGCAGATGCCAGTTGCAAGGTCGTCGTTACGCGCACGCCGCGCCGCTCCCAGTGCGCCCGGCAGGCGTCCGTGAGCCAGGCAGGATAGGGCGAGACGAGCGCGATCGCTTGGATGGCGAGTGACTTAAAAGCCTGCTCGACCGCACTTGCGGCCGTCACCACGGGATAGCCCTTGCGCGTCTCGATGCCGGCGAGCCGGATACGCTCCTGTTGCGGCTCAAGTCCATAGCTCGAGCCCGTGCACGCGAATCCGACCGCATCGAACGCGATATCGTCGAACTGATCGATGAGCGTCGAGAGCTGCTCGAAATAGTCCGTAAGACGCCGGCGCAGATCACCCCCGCGGCTCGTGAGCCGCGCACAGAGCACCGAGCTCTGCGGCGGCAGGAGGATCCGCATCTCGGGCTCGGCGGTCGGATTGCCCTGCGGCGTCAGCAGGCCATAGAGACCCGCGCGACCGTACTCCCGCGCGTCCCGCGGGGCGCTTGCCGAGATCGTGGAGAGTTTACTCATATGCCCTAGTAGTAGAACATAAAGGCTGCGGCCACTCGTATCAACCTGCGGAGTCTGCTGATGAATGCATCCTTTCCGACCGAGTTCACGGTACCGAGCCGCATCACCGCGTTCATCGACCATGCGCCGCTCGCGGCCGGCGACGGCCATGTGCTCCCGGTCGTCAATCCGGCGAATGAGCGCACCGTGAGCGAGCTCGAGGAATCCGATGCGAGCGTCGTCGACCGCGCGGTGCGCGCAGCGCGGCGCGCGTTCAATGAGGGCCCATGGCCGCGCATGGAGGTGGGCGAGCGACAGGCGATCTTGCGGCGTCTCGCCACGCTCATTCGTGAGCACGCGCGCGAGCTCGCCTATCTCGAGTGCTTGAGCTCGGGGATTCCGATGCGCCATCTGAGTCTCGGACAGATCCCGCGCGCGGCGCTCAATTTCGAGTTTTTTGCGGAATTCATCGGGCAATGCGCCGGCCAGGTGTACAGCCAGGATCCGCGCTACATGACCTTCGTGACGCGTGAGCCGGTGGGGGTCGCCGCCTTGATCGGCCCCTGGAATGCCCCGCTCGCGCTCACGTCCATGAAGATCGCCGGCTGCATCGCCTTCGGTAATTGTTGCGTCGCAAAGCCGGCGGAGCAGACGCCCCTTGCCGTTGCGCGGCTCATGGATCTGATTGTTGCGGCGGGGGTACCGGCCGGCGTCGTCAACATGGTTTGCGGCCGGGGTGCCGTCACGGGCGAGGCGCTCATTCGGCATCCCGAGGTCGATCTGATCTCGTTCACCGGAGGCACCGCCACGGGGCGCACCGTGATGGCCGCGGCCGGTGCCGGTTTGAAGCCCTGCTCGCTCGAGCTCGGGGGCAAGTCCGCCAACATCGTATTCGCCTCTGCGGACCTCGAGCGTGCGCTGGACGGCGCACTGCTCAGCATCTTCTCCAATAACGGGCAGCAGTGCCTCGCCGGCTCGCGCATCCTCGTCGAGCGCTCGATCGCGCCGGCATTTATGGACGCATTCGTCGCCCGCACGGCGCAGCTCAAAATCGGCGATCCGATGGATGCCGCGACCGAGATCGGACCGCTCGCGTTCCGCGCGCATCTCGATCGGGTGTTGTCATTCGTCGCGGTGGCGCGAGACGACGGTGCAAAGCTGCTCATTGGCGGTGCGCGCGCAGCGGGCTTTGACCGCGGGTTCTATATGCAGCCAACCGCGGTCATCGCTTCGGACAGCCGTGCTCGCATCTGCCAGGAAGAGGTGTTCGGCCCCTTCGCCACCTTCCTGGTGTTCGACGATCTCGATCACGCGCTCGCAATCGCCAACGATTCGCGCTTCGGCTTGGTCTCCTACATCTGGTCCGAGCACATGCCGACCGTGCTGCGCGCCAGCCGGGCGCTGCGCAGCGGTGTGGTCTGGGTCAATACGCCGATGGTGCGCGAGCTGCGGGCGCCTTTTGGCGGCGTGAAAGAGTCGGGGATGGGTCGCGAGGGCGGCCAGTCGTCGATGCAGTTCTACACCACGGAGAAGACCACCGCGATTCCGGTGGGCTCGGTGCCGATGGCCCGCCTAGGGCTCGCCTGACTTTTGCGCGAGCGCGACATACCAGCTCCCAGGTCCATCGACGCGCTTGAGATGCATCTCTTCGATGGCGTCGCCCGCAAAACCGGCCTGCGCCAGCATGCGGGGTACGTCCGACTCGGCGAACACCTGCCAGAACGGCTCGTTGTTGTACCGGGTCTCCCAGGCGAACATGTAGCGCTCGAGCAGCGAGCGCTGACCGCGAATCGGCACGTCTTGATGGATGGCGAGGCCGCCCGGGCGCAGCACCCGCCGCGACTCGGCGAACAGGCCCGCCATGGTTTCGCGCGAGATCTCATGCATGAGGTTATGCGAGACCACGAGATCGAACGAGCCGTCGGGAAAATCGAGTGCGCTCACGCTCATCTGGTGAAAATGCACGGCAACCGCCAGCGCCTCAGCCCGCGCATGCGCATAGCGCAGGATGGCGGGCCCGACATCGACCGCGTGCACCTGCGCATCCGCAAAGCGCGCGGCGTACGCGACCGAGGCCCCGCCGGCCGAGCAGCCGAGATCGAGGATGCGCTTCGGGCGGAATCCGGGGAATCGCTCCGCAAGCAAGCCGATGACGGCACCGGCCTTGCTGTCGCGCTGTCCGATACCCACGCCCGAGGAGTAGACGTTGCCACCGCTCTCGTAGAGCGCTCCGGCCATCAGGTCGTCCTTTCCGCAATCGCGCATGTAGCCACCGGGCTGACAATGAATGTCGGCTACGAGCACATCGCGTGGCGCCACGAGGGCGGGATTGAGCCTCAACGATCCCCTCGCGTGTCCAGGCGTGCACAGGCGCCGCGCCGCATCGCGCATTCGGGGCGTGTCGCGCGTGATCGTCGTCTCCACCGTGTCCCACATCATCTCTTGCGCTACACGCGTCAGAGCGCTCCAGACCTGGTGATAGGACTCCTGCTCGAGCTCCGAGCCAAGCTCCTCGACGGTTTCGGGGGCACGACCGTGACGAGCCCGAAAGCGCGGCTCGGCGCGGATCGAACAAGCGGTCTCGTTCCCCTTGCTCATGGCGCGCATGTAGCGCTTGAAGTCGATGATGAACTGCGCTCGAGCGACGTCGTCGGGCGTTTGCCGTGCGAGCATCTCATGTGCCGTACTGCGATGCATTTCCATGAATCCTACGGTAGCAGCTCGATCCGCTCCGTTACAAGGAGTCGAGCATCATTCACGTTACCTCTGCAGGTTCCCACATGATGTCCAATCCGCGACCACACCGGCCTGTTCTAGGGGCCATCCGTGCCGTGACCTACGGCGTCCCCGACCTCGAAGCCATCGAGCGGGCGTATGTCGAGGAGCTCGGCTACACGCTCGCCCATCGCGGCCGGGTGGGCGCCGGCGAAGCGCGCGCCTGGGACGCCCCGGCAGCCGAGGACGCCCACGTGCTCATCCTGGCACCGGCGAGCGGCGAACCCGTATTTCTGCGATTCGTAGAGGACGCTCGCGCCGCAGGTTGGACGGCGCTCACCACGTTTGGCTGGAACGCCACGGAGTTTGTCGTCCAGGACGTGGACGCGCTCGCGCGCCGCCTCGACGGCGGCGCGTTCGAGATCATCGGTCCACCCAAGTCGCTCACCCGCTTTCCAATGATTCGTGCCATGCAGGCAATCGGCCCGGCGGGCGAGTGCTGCTATTTCACGCAAGTGGGCGAGGGCAGCGGGCTCGATCTCGCGGCCGCCCGTTCCTTCGTCGGCCGGGTGTTCATCGTGGTGGGTGCCGGACCTGATGCGGACGCGCTGTTTGCGCCCTATGGCGCGTTCGCGAACCGCGTGGACCCGCCGGTGGCAACGCCCGTCACTGTCATCTCCCGCGCGCATGGCCTGCCCCCCGATACCTTGCACCGCCACGGACTCGTGCGCCTAGAGGAAGGCACTCTGATCGAACTCGACCAGTACCCCGCATCGGCAGGACCGCGCCCGGCCGGCTCCGAGCGGCTCCCTCCCGGAATGGCCATGGTGACGTTCGCCGTCGATGCGCTCGGCCGGCATCCCTTCATCGCGGCACCCTGCGACTGCGGATGGGCCGCGCTCGGTGCCGCTACGGCATGCCTGCGTGGCGCCGTCGGCGAGCTCATCGAGCTAGCCGCGCCGCGGCGCTAGAGCGGGTCCGTGAGCAGGAACAGGGGGCTGTCGGCAAACCCCTGAAATTGCGCGGCAACCGTCTGCATGGCGGCCGTGGCGACGTCCACGCCGAACCGCGCCATGTCCTTGACTCGAATGACCTCGACGTACTGATACGGCGAGGCACCCCCGCCGAGCAGGCCCTTCGCCTTCAGTACCTCGAATCCCTCCACCGACGGTAGTGCGCTTGCAGTGGGTATATCCACCTCTCGCGCCCAGCGCTCGTAAGCGGCGACGGCGGCCGGGTTCTTCAAGTTGAAAAGCACGATGAACGTGGTCATGGCGGGTTCCTTGCAGTTCATGGCGGCGTCGGCATTCTGGCGTTCCTCGAAGGCAGTTGCAATTTGCTATAGAGTAGAGACATATTTGCAGGCAAGTGAGCAACGACTCCCACACCGGACGGGACATGACGGGCAAGGTGGCCGTGGTCACCGGCGCCGGCCGGCGCGGTGGCCTGGGCGAGGGCATTGTGCGCCGCCTCGCCGCGGCCGGTGCTCATGTGGTTTTATCCGATATCGGCGTCTCTGCCGGTGCGGCCACCCCAAGCTCCATGGTCGGCTCGAGCGCCGACATGCGCGAGCTCGCCATGGAGATCGCCGCCGCACACGAGGTGCGTGTGCTCACGTTTCCGTGCGACGTACGGGACCGCACGCGGATGGACGAGCTTGCACGCTTTGCGCAGACCGAGCTGGGAGCGCTCGACATCTGGGTGAACAATGCCGGGATCGGCTACATTATGAAGCCGCTGCTCGAAGTCGGCCCGGAGGATTGGAGCGCGGTCATCGAGGTGAATCTCACGGGCTGCTTTCACGGTATCCAGTCCGCGGCGCGGATCATGGCCATGCAGGGCAGGGGCGGGCGAATCATCAATATCGCGAGTCAAGCAGCGAAGTCCGGCTTTCCTTTCGCGGCCGCCTACTGCGCCTCCAAGCATGGTCTGGTGGGACTGGTGCGTTCCGCCGCGATCGAACTCGGACCCTTCGGGATCACGGTCAACAATGTTTGTCCCAACCATGTCACGACGGGTCTCGGGGCGTGGCAGAACGATTATTTTTCCCGCAAGCTCGGCCTCACGCTCGATGAGTATCTTGAAAAGATGCGCGAGCGCATACCGATGCGGCGCTGCGGCTTGCCGGAGGACACTGCCAACGCCGTCGCCTTTCTGTGCTCGGATGCCGCAGCGTATATCACCGCGGAATCACTCAATGTCTCCGGTGGCGAAGAGCCGCACTGACCGCGAGACAAACGCTAAGTCGAAAATCGAAGTCAAGGAGGCCGACGTGCCGTTTGAATTGAACCATGATCTGAAGGTCGACATCGACCGCGATTCGGCCGCGCGACAATCCTTCGTCTCCGACTTGCGCGCTTATTTGCTCAACGACATGGCGGCCGCGATGCGCGGGGCTTACGAGAACCGCGTGCGGCCGGACTTCGAGCGGCGCCATGGTCGGCTCCCGGCTACGCAGGACGAAGTCCACGATGCGATGCGCGCCGACTCGAGCTTCAAATTCTACAGCTCGGTGCGCTACAACGCGCAGGAGATGGTGTGGCGCTGCGTGACGCCTTGCGTCGAGCGCGAGCTCGGGCAGATCGAGGCGCGCATTCGCGAGCTGAGCGGCAGCGCCGGCGGCAGCTTGAGGCTCGATCCCGAGTTGCCGATCCCGGAGAATGTCGAAGGCTTGCCGATTCATCTCATGCCCGGGGGCTATGCTCCATCGCAGGCGCCGCTCGCGGGCGCGGTGTATGACAATGGACTCGCCGTGTTCTCGGCGGGGTTCATGGGCAAGAACCTCGATGACATCGGCCTCTCGATGTCGAATTACGTCAAGTTCCGATATCCGGAATTCAAGCCGCGGGCAATTTTGGATTGCGGCACGACCATCGGACATAACACGGTCGCGTGGGCGGGCACATTTCCCGACGCGGAGGTGCACGCCATCGACGTGTCGGCCGCCACGCTGCGCTACGCGCACGGACGCGCCGAAAGCCTCGGCAGGCGGGTTCATTACCGGCAGATGGATGCGACCTCACTGCAATACCCGGACGAGTCCTTCGATGTGGTGTTCACCTCGATGTTCTTGCACGAGCTGTCGTTGCGGGACATCAAGAAGTTCTTCAGCGAGGCCCGCCGGGTGCTGCGGCGGGGCGGTGTGCTGCTCAACATGGAGCTGCCGCCGAACCGCGAGCTCGCGCCCTACGATCAGTTCTATCTCGATTGGGACTCGTACTACAACATGGAGCCCTACTACCGCACGTTTCGCGACCAGAATCCCGAGGACTTGACCGCGGCGGGCGGCTTCGATCGATCCGAGTACTTCCAGTTCGTGGTGCCGCAGTACTCCTATATGGAGGAGGCCGACTTTATCGCGACCATTCGGGCGCCGCAGAAGATCGACGGCGACACCGGGCGTCTGAGCGCGAGCTTGCAGTGGTTCGGGTTCGGCGCGTGGAAGCGCCAATGAGCGAATCGGACGAGACCTTCAAGCGGCAGGCGTTCTTCGAGTCGGACGCCGTCGACCAGCTGATGAGCATGGTGCTCGAGCTCGCGGCGGAGCACTGGGTGCTGCGCGAGCGGGTGTTCGCCATCGAGCGGGCGGCGCAGCGGCTCGGCCTCGAGCTCACGGCGGCGGTCGAGGGTTACGAGTTCACCGACGCGGAGAAGCAGACGCTCGGCGCCATGCGCAAGACGCTCATCGACAATCTAATGCGCACCGTGAATCGTCCGCACCGGCACGCGCGGCCGTCGTTGAGGTCGTAACAGCCCCGCCATGCAGATGACATCGACGCTTGTCTATCTGCATGTGCTTCTCATGGTTTTTTGGCTCGGCACGGACATCGGCGTGTTCATCGCCGGGCTGCGTTTCATGGATCCGAAGCGCTCGCTCGAGGAGCGGGCCGCGGTCATCAATCTCGGCATGGTGATCGATCGCTACCCACGCATCTGCTTCGTCGCGATATTGCCCGTCGGTCTGCAGATCGCCTACCTGCGGGGAATCGTGCCGGCGCTTTCCGCGCAGGTTCTGATCCTCGCCTGGGCACTCGCCGTAGTCTGGATGACCGCGGTCATCGTTACCATGCGACTGCACGGCAAGGCCGCCGCCCGACCCTGGCAAGCGCTCGAGCGCTGGTTTCGGATCGTCGGATTCCTCGGCTTCACCGGGCTCGGCATCGCCGGCTGGACACAGAATTTGATCTTGCCCGGGTGGCTTGCAGGGAAGCTCGTGGGCTATGGGGCGATCTGTCTCTGTGCGTTGTTGCTCGAGCGCGCGTTTGCGCCCGTGGCCGTGACCTTCGCATCCCTCCTGAGCGAAGGCTCGACGCCGGCGCGGGAATCGGCGCTGCGCACCCACATGCTCTGGACGTATGTCTGGGTGCTCGGCATCTACGCAGCGGTTCTGGTTTGCGGCTTCCTCGGCACGGTCAAGCCATGAGTCCGACGCGCCAGCCGCCGTCGTGAGCCTTCCCGGCGACCGCTATCCCACGTTGTTCTCGCCCTGGCGGCGCGGGCGGCTGCGGCTGCGCAACCGCATCGTGCATGCGGCCATGACCACGCGCCGAGTCTTCGATCAAGCGCCCACCGAGCCGATGGTGCAGTACTACGCGAACCGCGCGCGCGGCGGCGCGGCAATGGTGGTGACCGAGCCGCTGAATACCTCGAGATTACAGACCCGCGGCCATTACGTTCGCGCCTGGAACGACGACCACCTCGACGGGCTGAAGCGCTGGGCGGAGGCGGTCGAATCGCACGACTGCAGGCTGCTGGCGCAGATCCAGGACTCGGGCCGCGGCCGGCATGAGCGCGGGCGTAGCCCGAACGCCATCGGCGTGTCGGCACTGCCGGACGATCTGTCGTGGACCGTGCCGCGTGTGCTCGACCGCGCGGAGATTCGAGGCATGATCGAGGACTTTGCACAGTCCGCCGCGCGGCTCGAGCGCTGCGGATTCTCCGGAGTCGAACTGTCCGCCGGGCACGGTCATCTGTTTCATCAGTTTCTGTCGTGCCGTTCGAACATCCGAGAGGACGAATTCGGCGGCGGCTTCGAGGGTCGCCTGCGATTCCTATCGCAGAGCATTGCGGCGATCCGTGCGGCCTGCAGCGATGCGTTTCTCATCGGCATCAAGCTGCCGGGCGATGACGGCTTGCGCGATGGTATCGACGCTGCACAGGCGGCACAGATCGCCGGGCGGATCACGATCGATGGCGCGGTGGATTATGTCGCATTCTGCCAGGGTGCCCATGCACACACCCTCGACTGGCACATCCCGGACATGCACTGGCCTCGGGCCGCATGGATGCCGCTCATCCGCCGCCTGCGAGCGCATGTGCACGGTACACCGGTGATCGCGCTCGGTCTGATCACCGATCCGGCGGAGGCCGAAGGCATCCTCGCGCGCGAGGAGTGCGAACTCCTGGGTCTCGGTCGCCCGCTCCTCACCGATCCGGCATGGCCGCTCAAAGCCGCGCACGGGCGCGAACGCGAGATCCGCTACTGCGTGTCCTGCAACACGTGCTGGGGGCAGATCGTCGAGGGACAGCCGCTGGCGTGCGACAACAATCCGCGGGTAGCCCTCACGGACGAGGTGGATTGGCGGCCGCCGCGCGCCAAAACACGGCGCAGGGTTACGATCATCGGCGCGGGTGTCGCGGGACTCGAGGCTGCGTGGATTGCGGCCGCGCGTGGCCACGCGGTCACGATCTTCGGCGCATCCACCGAGGTCGGCGGGGCGACGCGTCTGCACGCGGCGCTGCCCGGCGGTGAATCGTTGTCGAGCGTCTATGATTATCAGTGCGGCGAGGCGCGCCGGCACGGCGTGGTCTTCGAGCTTGGCTTCGAGGCAGGCGTGGCCGAGACACTGGCCTCGAAGCCGGACCATGTCATTCTGGCAACGGGAGGCTCGATGATCTGGCCGCGGTTCCTGCCGCCCGAATGGCGCGCGGAGGGTCTTTTGCTCGATGCGCGCACTGCGGCGCGCGAGCTTTGCGGCCGGCGCGAGCGGCAGGGCGGAACCGCGGTGCTGTTCGATCAGGATCACACCGAAGGCACGTATGCGCTCGCGCAGGTGCTGCGCCGGCTCTACGAGCGCGTCGTGATCCTGACGACGCGCGAATCGATCGCGAGCGACGTGCCGCTGGTCAGCCGTCTCGGCATCCACAGGCGCATGGCCTCGCTCGGTATCGAGATCGTGCCGTTTGCGGAACCGAGCGAGGAATGCGCATTCGAAGAGGCGCGAATCGTATATCGCAATCTGCATACCCGGGCGCTGCAGACGATCGACGGGGTCATGCTGGCGGTCTATTCGTCGCCGCGTGCACCGCGCGATGCGCTGCTCGCGCCGCTGCGTGCCGCAGGCGTGGTCGTGGAGCCGATCGGCGACTGCAGGATGCCGCGGACACTCTTGGCGGCGACCTCCGAAGGACACGCCTGCGGGCTGCGCACCTGATGGCGGGCTACGCCGAGTTCAAGGAGGGCTGGCGCGTCGTCCTCGCCTCCCTGGTCGGTATTGGATTGGGACTCTCGCCCGTTCCGTTCTACACCATCGGGATGTTCGCGCCGGAGCTCGCCAGGCAGTTTCATTGGCAATATGCGCAGATCCTGTTCGGCTTGACGGTGACGACGTTCATTGTGCTCCTCTCGGCGCCGGCGGTTGGGTTTCTCGCCGATCGCATCGGCGTGCGCCGGGTCGTGCTCGGCTCGATCGTGCTCTTCGGCCTGAGCTTCGCGGCCTTCGCGGCGACGACCGGCTCGCTGCCGCTCTTTTATCTGATGTGGGCCGTGCTCGCCGCCGGAGGATCCGGCACTTTGCCCATTACATGGACGCGCGCCGTGAATAACTGGTTCGATTCGCGCAAGGGGCTCGCGCTCGGATTGTCACTCGTCGGCACCGGTCTGTTCGGCTCGATGCTCAAGCCGACCTGTGCATGGCTCATCGCGCACGCCGGCTGGCGTGTCGCGTACCTGGTTGTCGGAGCTCTTCCGATAGCGATTGCGCTGCCGATCGCGTGGGCGTTCTTTCACGATGTCGGTCCCGCGCGCGGCCCGCAGGCACGTGCTCGGGGCGACGCTCCGGGCCTCGCGTTCGGCGAGGCTCTGCGTCAGTGGCGTCTCTGGGTGCTTGCCATCGCCTTCATCCCCATCTCCTTCGCGGTCGGCGGTCCGATTCCAAACATGGAGAATATTCTGAGCCTACACGGCTTTGACAAACCGAGCATCGCGACGCTGGTGGCGTTCATCGGTCTGTCCGTGGTGAGCGGCCGGTTGCTCGGCGGCTGGATCATTGATCGACTGTGGGCGCCGGGAGTCGCGTTCGTGCTGCTTTCGCTGCCGGCGCTCGCCTGCTGGCTGCTGGCACAGACGCACGTGAGCTTTGGCGGGGCGCTTCTGTGCATCTGCCTCATCGGAGCTGCCGCCGGCGTCGAATATGATCTGATGGCCTTTCTGGTGGCGCGCTATTTCGGCATGCGCGCGTATGCGGCCATCTACGGAACGCTCTACGGCTGCTTCGCGCTCGGTGCGGGCATTGGGCCGGTGATCTTCGGCGCGAACTTCGACAAGTCACACTCCTATGGCGAGGCGCTCATCGGCTCGGCTGTCATGCTGGTCGCCTCGGCGGCGCTGTTGCTGACGCTCGGTCCGTACCCGCGCTTCGCTCAATCGGACTCGACGATTTCGACCAGCGTGCCGTCCGGCGCGCGCAGCGTGCCCGCGAGTCGGCCGCCGTAGATGCTGCCGAGGTGCCGAACGGGCGGTGCAATCCAGGGCCCTTCCAGCACGCGGAACTCCGGATGCGACAGCGTCGCAAGACTGATCCCCGGTGGCAAATCGTCGGCGCGTGTGGCGCGGGTGGTCGCCTCGGCCGGATACTGATCGAGCTCTAAGAACACGTCGCGCCCGTGCACCATGGTCGCGATCTCGTGCGGATCGGAGATGGGCAGGCCGAACGATTTGGCCAGCATGGTGTAAATGATGCTCATCTTGCGGCCGAGCGCCAGGCGTACGTGGCGCTCGAACCAGGCGAGGGAGGCGTCGAGATCGGAGCAGGCGAGCACCAGAATGAAGAGTTTGTCGATCGGCGAAGCGGCGCGCGGCAAATCATAGGAGGGCAGATCGCCCCGGATCTGCGTCAAATACACGATCTCCCGGTCGGGTCCCATCACCTGCATAGGAAAGATCGAGGGCAGGCCGTCGATTTCGCGGGGCGGTCCGATGATCTCGAACGAAGAATTGCGCAGACGCTCATGGACGGCAAGCACGTCCTCGACGCAGATCTCGAGCGCAGCCCATCCGTAGGTCCGCAATGGCTGAAACGAGGCGGGCGAATCGCCCTCGATGAATCGCAACAGCACGGGTGCGCGAGAAGCGGGCTCGAGCACCACGAAGCGCCGGCCGGCAACGCGGGACGCGCCCCAGCTGGCGGCGAGCCCGGCGTCGATGCGCCCCTGTTCGATGATGCGGTAGCCGAAGGACTCCACATAGCGGCGTGCCGAGCCGTCCGGATCGGCCACGGTCAGGGTCGCGGCACGGAGTAATTTCATGGAAACGCTTCGATGGCCGGCCCGCTCAGCGCGGAGTTGGAGGCTCGTGCTTGGCCACTTCGGCCGCGACTTCCTCGGAAGCGAGGTCCGTATCCGGTGCTGCCGCCATGTGCTCGGCCTCCTGCTGAACGATGCGCAGCACGCGCGCGATGTATTCCTGCATCCACAGGCCGCGCTCCGTGGCGTCCTCGGGGGTCGGCTGGAATGCCTCGATGTCGGCGCGCGACATGAGTCCCTTGCGCTCCAGGATGCGCTCGAGCGTGTCGATGCGGGTGCGAGCGACGGCAAGTTCTTGGGCAATGGCCATGGCGATCGCCATGACCCGCTCTACCTCGGGTGTCATGAAGTAAGGCCGCTTGCCGGCCGGCTTGGCGGAGGCCGTGCTCAGGGCTTGTGCGATGCTCATGCGGACTTCCTCGCGCCGATCAAATGCCATGCCGCCTTGCGGCCGTAATCCTCGCCGCTGTCGTCGGCGGCATCCGGAAACACCGTCCGGTCGACGACCGCCGTCGCCGCCCCATGAATCAGCTCGGCTCGCTTGAATCCGGCCTGTATCAAGAATCCATCGAGATCGATCTCGTGCATGGCGCTCCAGAACGGCTCATTGTTGTAGAAGGCATCCCAATCGCGCATCGCTTGCTCGAACAACGGCATGTCGGGACCATATTGCGGCTGCTCCAGATGCAGTACCAGTCCGCCCGGTCTCAGCAGTCGGAAGCTCTCGCGCATGATTGCCCGCATCGATCCATAGGAGAGCTCGTGCAGAAACATCGTAGTCAGGACCCAATCAAAGGATTCGTCGGCGAAGCGCCGCAGGTTTGCGCCGTCCGCCTGTACGAAACGTAGATTCTTGACACCGAGCGACCGCGCCCGAGCGAGTGCGTAGCGGAGCACCGGCTTGCTGACGTCGACTGCGGTGACTTGGGCCTCCGGGAACGCCTCCGCGATCGGCAGTAGGCTGTGACCCAAGGTCGAGCCGATGTCGAGAATGGTATGCGGCCTGAATCCGGGAATGTTGCGGTCGAGCCAACGAAGGATCGCCTTGCCGCCGCCATCCGTGTAGCGCCCCAGCGTGCCCCCGGTGGTCGCGAAAATCCCGCTGTCGTAATTCGCGGCGGCGGAGACGTCACCGGGAAAGAGCTCCGTGTGATAGCTGCCGGGCATGCAGTGATGATCGACGGCGGTGACGTAGCGGGGAACCTGCACGGTCGGATCGAGTTCGCACCCCGAATCACTGGCTGCGATCCGCTCGACTTTGGCCGCGAGGTCCTCGGCTTGGCGAACCGCGACCCACCGTCCGGCCTGCTGCCGCTGTTCCATGGTCATCCGCCGCAAGGCCGACCAGGTCTGATAATAAGAGTCCTCGAGCAGAGCCTTGCGCACGTCGTGGCGGTTCTCGAAGCGGCCGCCGGCCGCCGCGACCTTCGGTGCGACGCGTCTGTCGAACACGGTTTTGATTGCGGGCAAAACCCGTGTCGCCAGGTGCCGGTTCATATGCGCGAGAAAGTTGAAGCGCTCGATCTCATCGTGCGTCGTCTGTGGGAACACCTCGTGGCGCCCCACGACGCGATAGTCCGGCGGACCCTGATAATTCATCGCGGTCGCGGTTTCGCTCATCTGCTCCCCCTCGCCTGACTGGGTGCGTTCACGATCATAGCACTCAAAAAAAGCTCACCCATCACTCGGCGCGCCCGCCCGTTGCGGGCCGAAAGCCGAGCGGCAAACCCGCGAGCGGCGTAAATCCATAAAGCTCCTGATCCGGGAGCGCCGCGGCGACGATCTCGCGCACCTTGAGCAGCGCGGATATGTCGATGCCCGTATCGAATCCCATCGCGGCAAGCATGTAGCACAGATCTTCCGTGACGATGTTGCCCGACGCGCCAGGTGCGAAGGGACAGCCGCCCAAGCCCCCGAGCGAGCTGTCGAAGGTCGTTATGCCTTCCTCGATTGCCGCGAGCGCATTGGCGAGCCCCAGCCCCCGGGTGTTGTGCAGGTGAATGCCGGAGACGGCGCGGGCGCCGACGGCGGCGCGAACCAGCCGGATCACGCGCCGCACCGCGATGGGATCGGCGTAGCCGGTCGTATCCGCAAGGCCGATCTCATCGCAGCCCGCCGCCATCAGCGCCTGTGCCAAGTCCGCGATCTGCGCATCGGGGATCGGTCCTTCGAGGGTGCAGCCGAACACCGTCGAGAGGGAGCCCTCGAAATGTGGCCGGCGATCGGGCGGCAGAGCTTTCAGGAAATCGCCGATAGCGCGCGCCTCCTCCAACACCTGCGTGTGATTGCGGCGCAAATTACGCAGACTGTGCGTCTCGCTCACCGATAGGGGCAGGGTGATCTTGTGAGCCCCAGCCTCGACCGCGGCCTGCGCGCCGCGCAGATTGGGTACGAGGGCGGCAACGGTCAGCCTCGGAATCGTGCGCGCGAACCGCACCACTTCCGCGGTGTCCGCGAGCTGGGGCAGCAACTTCGCCGGGACGAAGCTGCCTACCTCGATCTCCCGCACGCCCGCCGCGGCCTCGGCGGCTATCCATGCTATTTTCGCGGAAGTCGCCATTACCGGTGCGATGCTCTGCAGACCGTCCCGCGGGCCGACCTCACTGATCAATATTCGCGGAGCGCTCATGTTTTCATGCCTGACACATATGTAATAATACTATAGCAAATAGGACCCGCTGCCCGCATGGGGCGGCGTGCGGGGCCAAGGGTTTTGGGGGAGTTGCGATGCAACCCGACGAATTGCCGCTCGCCGGCATGAAGGTGCTGGAATTTACCCACATGGTCATGGGCCCGTCGGCCGGACTGATACTGGCTGATCTGGGCGCGGAGGTGACCCGCGTGGAGCCGATCGGCGGCGACCGCACGCGCGCGCTCCAGGGTTCGGGCGCCGGCTACTTTGCGATGTACAACCGCAACAAGCGCAGTATTTGCCTCAATCTGAAAGACGCCGCCGGGGTCCGTCTGGCTCGCCGGCTCGCGCGCTCCTGCGACGTGTTGATCGAAAACTTCCGTCCCGGCACGCTCGAGCGGTTGGGGCTCGGGTACGAGTCGTTGCGGGCGGACAACTCACGGCTCATTTATTGCGCCGCGAAGGGGTTCCTGGCCGGACCTTACGAGGAGCGCGTCGCGCTGGACGAGGTGGCACAGATGATGGGGGGGCTGGCCTACATGACAGGACCGCCCGGAAAGCCGCTGCGTGCCGGGTCATCCGTCATCGATGTCACGGGCGGCATGTTCGGAGTAATCGGCATTCTGGCCGCACTCGAGCGGCGTCATCGCACCGGGGAGGGAGCGCTCATCAAATGCTCGCTGTTCGAGACAACGAGCTTTTTGGTCGGACAGCACATGGCGCAGATGGCGGTGACCGGTCAGCCTGCCGCGCCGATGCCCGCGCGCACCTCCGCCTGGGCAATCTACGACGTGTTCGATACAGCCGCCGAGGATCAAATTTTCGTAGCGGTGGTGAGTGATGCGCAATGGCGCGCCTTCTGCGCCGAGTTCGATCTGGCGGAATTTGCCGCCGATCCCGCGCTCGAGACCAATAACGGGCGGGTGGCGCAGCGCGCGCGAATCTTGCCCCCGATTCGCGCGCTGTTCGCTGCTCGCTCTCGTGACGAACTCCTCAGGCGACTCGAGGTGATCGGAGTGCCGGCGGCGAAGATCGGCCGTCCCGAAGACCTGTTCGACGACGAGCATTTGAATGCCGGCGGCGGGCTTATCGATGTCACGTTGCCGGATGGCCGCACGACACGGCTACCGGCGCTGCCGGTGGAAATGGACGGTGAACGATTCGGAAAACGCCGCGACCTCAAGTCTCCGGGAGCCGATTCCCTCGAGGTGCTGCAGGAGCTCGGGCTCGGCGGCGATGAGATCGATGCGCTCGTGCGCGCGGGCGCCGTCGGTTAGGGGCGGGGCTTAGTGTTGCAAATCGATGCGCAGCTGATAACGGTCGGAACGATAGTGGGCGATGGTGAGCAGCACGGGAGTCGCCCCCGCGTCGTAAACCGTCCGGGTGATGCGCAGGATTGCCGAGCGAGGCTCGACGGCGAGCACCCGGCAGATCATCGGGTCGGCGAGCATCGCCGCAATCGTCTGGGTCGCCTTGCCCGGCTGATACCCGGCCTTCTTGATCAGCTTGAGGATGGGCATCTTGGTGAGGCCGGCGCGCGTCACGTGGTTCGACAGGGCGGCTGGAACGTAGCTCACGACGTATCCGAGCGGCTCCCCGTCCAGATACCGCACGCGCGCCGCGCGTACCACGCGCTCGCCCGGTCCGATGTGCATCGCCTCGGCTATGCTCGGTGCCGCAACCTCGGTATCGATGGACAGTACACGCACCTTCGTGACTCGGCCGAACTCGAGCAACGAGTCCATGGCTCGATCGATGTTCGCCTCGATGGGTTTCGCCGGCGGACGGAAGATAACCGTCGTGCCGACGCGACGCTTGCGCGACACGAAATGATGCTGCGCCAGCTCATCCAGGGCACGGCGCGCCGTGATACGCGAAACGGAGTAGGTTTTCGACAGCTCCTTCTCGGTGGCGACGGCGGAACCGAAGGGACGCTGGCCCGAGAGAATCTCGTCGCGAACCTGCAGGAAAATCTGATGGTAGAGAGGGATGGCAGCCGCTCTGTCTACCGCACTCCGACGCTTGCTTTTCGTTTCCATAATCCAATGCCGCTGACCCATCGTACAGGTGGCGACTTACGCCCCGGGGCGCCGTCGTCGTATCTTTGTTGAGAGCCCATTGTAGAGCAAGAGGCCGGGACGGGGCGGTTTTATCCGAGGAGATCGAAGATGCATCACCGTGCGATTGCCGGGACGATTCTGTACACGTCGAACAGGCCCGAGAGGCGCGGGGATAGGCGCGGGATCGAGCATTTTAGATTCACACACCATGGAGACGGTCGGGTAACGCTGCGCGCCTATTGCGAAATCGAGGAGCCGGACCCAACCGTCCTGCGCGATGTGGTCTATTCGCTGGATGCGTCGGGGAGGCCCGCCGATTGCCTGCTGCGACTCACGGTCGGCGACCGCTTCATGGGCAGCGGCTGGTTTCGCTTTCAACCGCATGAGGTGGAATGCGAGTCCTTCGGGCCGGCGACAGGCCGCGTATCGCAGGTCATGCCGCTCGATTCGCCTTTGGATGGATTCGGAACTCATCCGATTGTCGCCGACGGCTACATGCTCGCATGCCAGTCGTGGACCGAGGGCGAACACAAAAATCTGAACGTGCTCGTGCCCTCGCCCGATCATCGGGGCGCGACACCGCCCTTGCTGGCGCGTGTGCGCATCGGCGCGCTCTACGTGGGTCGAGAGACCGTGCAGGTCCGTGCCGGGTGCTTCCCGGCCCGCCATTTCAGATTCGTGGACGACGGCTCATCCGGCATGAGCGGCCAGCATCCAACCTATGATTTGTGGGTTACAGACGATCGGGACGGGCTCTTCTTGAAGGGAGGCGTCGGCGGCTACATGCAAACCTGGTATGAGCTCATATCCCTGGAACGCTAGGTGGGTAGAGGATTAATGTCCTATGAATATACCAAATGTACTAATATATTGAGCCGGCGCCGATGGACTGAGAATGCCTGCGACACTGTTCGAAAAAATCTGGAGCGCGCATCGGATAGACGAAAATCCGACGGGCGACTTGATCTTGATCGACCGGATACTGCTGCACGAGCGTACCGGCGGCGTGGCTCTGCAGAGCTTGACGGCGGTCGGCCGCCGTGTGGTAGCTCCCGAGCAGGTATTCGCGACCATCGACCATGTGGTCGACACTCGTCCGGGTCGCAACGACAAGTCCGGTACTGAAATGGCTGGCCGATTCATGGAGGTCACGCGCCGCGAGACGCGTTCTGCCGGTATTCAACTCTTCGATATCGACGACCCGCGCCAGGGGATCGTGCACGTCATCAGCCCCGAGCTCGGCATCGTGCTGCCCGGTCTGACGCTGGTGTGCCCCGATAGCCATACAGGCACGCAAGGTGCGCTCGGCGCGCTTGCCTGGGGCATCGGCTCCACGGAGGCGGAGCATGCGTTGGCAACCCAGACCTTGCGCGTCCCCACCCCGCGCACCATGAGAGTGACCATCGAAGGAACGCTCGGTCGGGGTGTCACCGCAAAGGATCTCGCCCTGCACTTGATCGCGACGAGAGGCGCCTCCGGCGGCAAAGGCTTCACGGTGGAGTTCGCAGGTTCGGCGGTCAGCGCCATGGACATGGAGGCCCGCATGACGCTTTGTAATATGGCAACGGAGTTCTCGGCGTTCGGTGCGATCATTGCGCCCGACGATAAAACTTTCGCCTATGTTCATGGGCGTCCGTATGCGCCGGGCGGCGCATCCTGGGATCGAGCCATGTGCGATTGGATCGAGCTCAAAAGCGACCCGGGTGCGCGCTTCGATGCGGAGTTGCGCATCGATGCGGCCGACGTGCGCCCCATGGTGACGTGGGGCACCAACCCACAGCAGGCCGTGCCGATCGATGGTCGGGTACCGGATGCCTGGCAATCCTCCAAACACGATACCAGCGAGTCCTATCATCGCGCGCTCGCCTACATGGACCTGAAACCCGATACGCCGTTACTCGGACTGCCGATCCAGGGTGCATTCATCGGCGCATGCACCAATAGCAGGCTCGCCGACTTGAGGCGCGCCGCGGCCGTGCTTAAGGGGCACCGGGTCGCTCCTGGTGTGCGCGCCATCTGCGTGCCCGGCTCCTCGACGGTGAAACGGCGCGCGGAGGCGGAGGGCATCGACAGGATATTCTTGGCCGCCGGCTTCGAATGGCGCGAATCCGGGTGCTCGATGTGCTTCTATGCGGGCGGCGAGAGCTTCGGTCGGCGGGAGCGCGTGATCAGTTCGACCAATCGTAATTTCGAGAGCCGCCAAGGGCCCGAGACGCGCACGCATCTCGCGAGCCCGGAGACGGTCGCCGCCTCGGCGATCGCGGGGTGTCTCACGGATGCCAGGACGCTGACGGACTGATGCAGCCCTTCGAGCCGTTTACCGCCGTCGCACTGCCATTGTTGCGCGACAATATCGACACGGATGCGCTGATTCCCTCGCGCGAGATCACCGCGGTCTCGAAAACCGGACTCGCGTCGGGGTTATTTGCAGGCTGGCGCTACGTGGACGGAGACCACGCAAAGCCCGATCCCGCCTTCGAGTTGAACGACCCCAGGTACCGTGGTGCGCAAATCTTGCTCGCGGGCGACAATTTCGGCTGCGGCTCGAGCCGCGAGCAGGCCGTCTGGGCGCTGGCGGAATACGGATTTCGCGTGCTGGCCGCGCCTTCGTTCAATCCCATTTTCTACCGCAGCTGCGTGCGCAATGGGATCGTTCCCGCGATTCTACCCTCGAGCAAGATCGGCGAGATCGCCGGCTGGGTGCGTGCGGATCCGGGCACGAACCGCCTTTGCGTCGACTTGCGCGAGCGTGTGATTCGGGCATCGGGGCATCGATCATGGGTGTTCATGATCTCGGACGAGTCGCGCGACTTTTTGTTGCGCGGCGTCGATGCGATCGATGAAACGCTGAAGCTGCATGACAAGATCGCCGAGTTTCGCGCGGCCGATAAGTTGCGCAGGCCGTGGGTCTACGAGGTTGGATCCTCGCCACGCGACGCTGTCCAAGCCGGCGCCAACATGTTATAGAGCTAGGACATATTACTCTGAGCGCAAACCGCGACCGGCGAGGGCTTATTCGATGGCCGAGAAATTCGATCTTCTGATTCGCAACGTTCAACTTGTCCGGCCGAAGGAATCGGCCGCACCGGTGCGCGATATCGCCGTGAGCGGCGGCAAGTTCGCGGCAATTCGCGAGTCGATAGACCCTTCGAGCGCCTCTCGCGTCATCGACGGCGCGGGCCTCTTGGCGTTTCCGGGGCTGGTCGACGCGCATATGCACACAGGCATCTACAACCCGCTCGCCGAGGATGCGCTCACCGAGAGTCGCGCTGCGGCTCAGGGCGGCGTGACCTCGAGCTTGAATTACATGCGCTCCGGGCAGTACTACCTGAACAAGGGCGGCCCGTATGCCGAGTTCTTTCCGGAAGTACTGGATATATCGCGCGGCCGCTTCTACGTGGACTATGCGTATCACCTCGCCCCGATGGATTCTCGCCAGATCGGCGAGATGGAAATGCTGGTGGGTGAGTTCGGTGTCACGTCCTTCAAGATTTTCATGTTCTACGGGGGGTATGGGCTGCACGGCGCCTCGAGTCATCAGCACGATTTCCTCATGATAGGACCCGACGAGAAGTACGATATAGCGCACTTCGAATTCGTCATGCGTGGCGTCAAGCGTGCCTGCGACAGCTACCCGGATCGCAGGGCGTACATCAGCTTGAGCCTGCATTGCGAGACGGCGGAGATCATGGCGGCCTACACCAAACTGGTGCAGGCGGAAGGCAAGCTCACCGGCTTGCGCGCCTACAGCGCTGCTCGCCCGCCACACTCGGAAGGCCTTGCGATCGCCATCGCCTCCTACCTGGCCAACGAGACCGAGTGCGTCAACATCAATCTGCTGCACCTGTCGTCGATGAAAGCGGTGGAGGCCGCGCTTCTCATGGAGCGGGCGTTTCCGCAGATCAATTTCCGCCGCGAGGTGACTATCGCGCACCTCTGCATCGACTATGACGTGAAGACCGGTGTGCTGGCCAAGGTAAATCCGCCGATACGCTCGCGTGAGGATGTCGAGTATCTGTGGCGTGCGCTTCTGGACGGCAAGATCGATTGGGTGTGCAGCGATCACGCCTGTTGCCGCCACGAGATGAAGGTGGATGGCGAGAAGCCCAACGACGTGTTTCTCGCGAAATCCGGCTTCGGCGGTACGGAGTACCTGCTGGCCGCCTTGATTACGGAGGGACGCAAGCGGGGCCTGAGCTATAACCGGGTGGCGGAGCTCACCTCCTTGAATCCCGCGCAGCGCTTTGGCTTGCTTCGCAAGGGCGATATCGCACCGGGGCTCGATGCGGATCTCGTGCTGGTGGATCCGAACCACTCCTTCGTGGTACGCGCGAAGGAATCCGAGTCGATGCAGGGTTACACGCCGTTCGAGGGATTGGAACTCACGGCGCAGGTTAGGTCGACATTTCTGCGCGGTTCGCTCATCTATGATCGGGGCGAGATTGTGGGTGGGCCGCTCGGAGAATACCTGCACCGACCGGGTTAGCGCACGCCGATCCAGGCAGGCCCTTACTCCATCACCACCGGCTCGGGAGTGCTCTTGGCTCCCGTGCGGAACAAGAAAACGATCGGTACGGCCGCAAGGCACAGTATCAACATCAATTTGAAGTCGTCGTTGTAGGAGATCATGGCCGCCTGCTGCGTCACTGCCCCATCGAGTTGAGTCAGGGTGCGCACGCTCGGCAGCGCTCCGACGGTCGAACGTAGAATGGGATTGTACTTGCTCACGTGGCCGACGAGCGATGAGTGAACGATCTGAATATTGCGGGTGAGAAGCGCCATCACGACGGATATGCCGATGCTGGAACCCATGTTGCGCATCAAGCTGAATACCGAGGTGCCCTCGTTGCGAAGCGGGGGCGAGAGTGTCGCAAAGCTCAACGATGCCACGGGCAAGAAGACGAAGCTCGCACCCAGGCCTTGCGCGAAGCCGGACCAGGCAACGGTCGACATGCCCATTTGCAGATCGAATCCCGTCATCTGCCAGGCCGCTGCGGCGGCGATCGCAAATCCTCCGGCGATGATCAGGCGGGCATCGAGCACTCTCATGAGCAACGGCGTCAGGAACAGCGCGAGAATGGAGCCTAGTCCGCGGGGCACTGTGACGAGTCCGGTGGTCAACACCGGATAGTTCATGAGGGTCTCGAGCATCGGGGGCAGCAACGCCAATGTCGCGAAGAGAATGACACCGACGACGAAAATGACCGCGATTCCGGCGATGAAGTTCCGGTCCTTGAAGAGTGCAGGGCTGATGAAGCGCTGATGCGTGGATGTAAGCATATGGACGATGAAAAGATAGAAGCTGACCAGTGCGATCGATGCTTCGATCCTTATCTCGGTGGAGTCGAACCAATCGAGGAGTTGTCCGCGATCCAGCACGAGCTGGAACGCACCTAAGGCGGCACTGAGTGCGATGAATCCGAAGAAATCGAAGCGCAATCGACGTATGTTCGAGGCGGGAAGCGCGCTCGCCATTCCGAGAAAGGCCAAAATGCCGATCGGCACGTTGATGAAGAATACCCACCGCCAGTTGTAGTTCTCCGTCAGCCAGCCGCCGAGCGCGGGGCCCATGATCGGACCCAGACTCGTCGCCATGGCCCACACCGACATCGCGCGCGGTTGACGTTCGGGCGGCGTGATATCCAGAAATACGGCCTGGGAGAGCGGTACGAGTGCCGCGCCGCTCAGCCCCTGCAGCAGCCGGGCAACCACGATCTGTGAAAGCGATTGCGCACAGCCACAACAGACCGATGCGGCTGTAAAGCCGGCCATGGAAAGCAGCAGTACCCGCCTGCGGCCCACGCGGCTCGCCAGCCAACCGCTCAATGGGATCATGATCGCGGAGGCGATGATGTACGAGGTAAGCACCCAGGACATCTCGTCCTGCGTCGCGGAGAACGATCCCTGCATGCGAGGCAGCGCGACGGTCGCGATGGTGTTATCGAGTGTCTGCGTGATCGTCGCCGCAGCGAGAGAGAACGTGATCAAAGCCCGCTGGGGAGCGCCGATCTCAAGCACCGGCGGTGCGTGACCTGGCGCGAGTGGCGGGGAGGGGCCACGCTTCAACTGCCGACTCCGCTGATTCACCTCCAACACGAGGCTAGCCATATTAGAGCTTTTCATGCTGAAAGGGGCCATACTCCAAGACCACCCCGACCAGATTCCATTGACAGTCCCGGTGTCGATCGGTTCGTGCGATCGCGGGCGATGGCAATTGAGCAATCGGGTGGATTATCCAAAGGCCATTCCTATGACATCCAAAGCCCGATACACCGCACGATACGCGCGCGCCAAGCCGGTCGAGCTGATGCCGCCGAACTTGCAAGAGTTGGGAGCGCTGCCGTTCACGGCGACTTGTTTCGCCGAACTGGACGCTTGGCTCGCAGAGGACGGATGGCCGCCCGACCATATGGATGCGGCGATGCTCGAGGGCTATTTGGTGGCACTGCTCGTCTGGCCCATCGAGCTTTCAGCGGGCGCATGGTTGCCTCCAATCTGGGGAATTCGGGGCTGGAAAGTGGCTGCAAAGATTGCCACGCCGGAGAGCTACGAGCGCTTTCTGCGGCTCGTCGTTGGCTTTCTTCAGGATTTGGAGCGGCGACTGACCGCTTCGCCGCCGCTCGACTCGTTTGTGCTCGGCCACCGGGCTCGAATCGTATCCGCGAGCTACTTCGCCGGTGCCGCATGGGCGACGGGGTTCATGGTCGCGCTGCGCGAGAATTCCGCCGGCTTGGGTTCGCGCTCCGCCAATGTGCGCTCGGCGGTTGAGGGTATAGCGAACTTTGCATCAATTCGATCGACGCAAGCGGGCGCCATGGCTCGTGTTTCGGCGAAGCTGAGTGAGCAAGTCGAAAAGCTCATGGCGGAAAGGCCCTCCCGCGGAGAGCTCGGGCCGCTCTTGCTTTGCCTCTCGGGAGGTGCGCGAGGCGGACAGCCGCGCCATGTTCCCATCGAGAAATCCGCCTCGCTCGAGCGAGGAATGCTTGTGCCGCCGGTGGGACCCCCCGGTCCACCGGCGCGAAGGCTACTACGACGGCAACAATCACCGCTATTACCATGAAAACGGCTGGCATGATTGTGCCGAGCACGATGAGCATTGCCACTGATTGAATTTCAGAGCCGAACGGCGATCAATTGCTCGCGCTGATCTGCCGAAACCTCGACCGATCCTCTTTGACCTCGGAGGGCAAGCGGCCCACCCAGCCACCGAGAAACGGGGGCATCACTTCCGCTTGGTTGGAATGGCGCCGAGGAGAGATGGACCATGACGATGATCAAGTCGGGCACTCAGGGGCGGGGAGCCGTCTGCTTTCTTGCCTGCTGTGCCGCCATGCTAAGCATGTGTCTCGTTGCTCCAGTTGCGGCTGCTCTGGCACCGCAGGACTGTCATGTGGGGTCCTATCGATTATCCGATGGCAGCGTAGTCGACATCGCGCCCTCCGAGGGCACTACGCTCCGTTGGCGTCGTTTGGACGGCACAACCGGCGCCTTGACCGAGACGGCCGGCGAGCTCTGGACCAGTACCGGAGGATGGACGGGGCGCCCCGACGGCAAGACGGTGCGCCTACCCGAGTGCGCCACCGGTAGCATCGCGTTCGATGGAATCGAAGGACGTCGTCTCGCGTTCGAGATGACTGAAACGACGTTCACCAGCCACGGCACGACGCTCGTGGGACGGCTCATCCTGCCCAAGGGTGCGGCCGCCGTTCCGATCGTAATCCTGCTGCAGGGAGCCGAGCACGACTCGGCGCGCCAATTCAATGCGCTGCAACGTCTGTTGCCGGCCGAGGGCGTCGGGACCTTCGTCTTCGACAAGCGCGGGACGGGAGCATCCGGCGGCACTTACAGCCAGGATTTCAGCCTGCTCGCCGACGATGATGTAGCGGCGATGCACGAAGCCAAACGCCTCGCGCGGAATCGCGCGGGCCGGGTCGGCTATCAGGCCGGAAGTCAAGGGGGATGGGTGGCGCCGATTGCAGCGAATCGCGAGCCCGTGGATTTCGTGATCGTCTGCTTCGGCCTCGCCGTCAGCGTCATCGACGAAGACCAAGAGGAGGTTGAAATCGAGATGCGCGAGAAAGGCCACTCACCGGCAGAGATCGCCAATGCGCTCGAGGTGGCCAGTGCCGCCGAGAGAGTAATTGCGAGCGGGTTTACCGAAGGATTCAGGGAGTTCGATGCCGTCAGGGCAAAGTATCGAGCCGCACCGTGGTACAAGGACCTGCACGGCAATTACACGTACATGCTCTTGCCGTACTCGGAGGCGCAGCTCAGAGAGATGAGCACGAAATTCAATTGGGGCACGCCTTTTTACTACGATCCGATGCCGACACTGCGATCCGCCAAGACGGCGCAGTTATGGATATTGGGGGGCGAGGACTACGAAGCGCCGAGCGCGGAAACCAGCCGGCGAATTAAATCCCTCATCGCCGAGGGTCTGCCTTTCACGCTCGCCCTCTATCCGCGAGCGGAACATGGAATGACTTTATTCGAAGCCGCTGCCGGCGGTGGCGAGCGGGTGTCGACGCGCTACGCGGTCGGCTACTTCGCAATGATTCGTGATTACGCTCGCGACGGCCGGTTGCACGGCGGCTACGGCGACGCCATCATCACGGGAGCGCGGGATGCCGCACCAACCGCCGCGCAGTTAGACTTTTGAGGCGGCTACCAGCCGACCGGTCCATAGGCGAAGCCGAAGCCCGGTGGACCCCAAGGACCCCAGGCTTCCCAATTCCATGAGGCGTCCGAATAGCTCTGAGCCGTCATGAGCTGCTCATCCGCAAGGTGCTGTTGAAGCTGGTGCAGCTTGTACTGATTGTAGGCGTCCTGCGTACCGACGTAGAGGCAGCCGCAAACCAAGGGGTCCGCATAGACGTAGTGTACGGCGTCGCCGTTGACCCGCTGGACGAACTGATGAGGGGGAAGCCGGTTCAGCATCGCGATGCGGTCAGGGGTATTGGCCGGTCGCACCACGAACCCCGCGGCCGCGAGGTTGTCCTCATTCTGGCTGACGATGGCGCTTTGCGACTGACACGCCGCGACCGCAAGCACAGCGATCAATGCGATTCCCATCCGATTGGACTTCATTCGATCCTCCTGATTCCGCGATCGCGCGCAGCGTCGATTAGTCGGGCTTAGGAAGTAGACGCAAAGCCCTAAACGAGTTTATAGTAAATTGTGCATCGAGCAATGGAACTGCCTGGCGGATCATCGGCACCAAGGCTTACGGCGCCGATCCCGCGCAGACGATAAGCCAAGCGCGGACAAGAGAAAGGGAGGGGTGATGTCGACATCGACCCGTATTTCGAAGGCGCTCTTGGCGCTGCTGCCAAACGGCGCGCTGGGTGCCTCCATCCTTCTGGCGCTTACATCGCCGAGCATCGCTGAGGCCAGATCCGCTCCGGTTGCGGATTCCCCGACCGCCACCAGCGTCTCCGAGCGCCTGCTCGCGATACGCTCGGCGGTATCTCGCCTGGAAGCCTCTGCGCAATCTTCGGGATCCGCTGAATTCGCGACCGGCGAGTCGGGACCGGCTGCACCCACTTGGTGGGGCAACGGCGGCTGGGGTCGGTGGCGAATGGGTTGGGGCAATGGCGGCCTTGGCTGGCCTAACTGGCACAACTGGCATAACTGGGGAAACGGCGGATGGGGAAACGGCGGCTGGAATAACGGAGGTTGGCATAACTACTGGCACAACTATTAGTGGCGAACCCGTCCATGTGCCCACCGCACGCCGACTCACCGACCGTCGATATAGTGGTTCTGCAGCCCACGCCTTTTTGTAATATCAATTGCAGCTACTGCTATCTGCCCCAGCGCGCGGATAAGACCGTGATGAGTCATTCCACCATCCGGGTGCTGTTCGAGCAGCTGTTCGCGACGAGCTGGGCGAACCGAGAACTCACCGTCATCTGGCACGCAGGCGAGCCGCTCGTCGTGCCGCCCGCCTTTTACGAGAGCGCATTTCGGGCGATCGCTTTGTTGTGTCCCGATTCCGTGCGCGTGCAACACTCGATGCAGACCAACGGCACGCTGATATCCACCGAATGGTGCGAGCTCTTCAAGCGTTGGCACGTTGGAGTCGGGGTGAGCATCGATGGGCCGAAGCGAATCAACGACGCACATCGGCTCACCCGCGGCGGCCGAAGCACTTTTGATCGGGCTTTGGCCGGTATTCGCCTGCTGCGCCGCGAAAGCGTCCCCTTTCACGTCATCTCCGTGCTGTCGCAGAACAGCCTGGAATCGGCGCAAGAGCTTCTGGACTTCTACGTCGCCGAAGGCATCGAGGATGTCTGCTTCAATGTCGAGGAATCCGAGGGCGCCCACGTATCCGCTCTCTTTGTCGACGAGCCGCAGCGCCGATTCAGGGATTTCCTCAGCACGTTTTGGCGCCTTGCCCGCCAAGGCGACAAGATCCGCTTCATTCGAGAGATTGACGGAATGCTGCCGCGGGTATTCCGACCGGAGGGAGAACCCGTCAGGAACGTGCAGGTCGAGCCATTGTGCCTGCTCAACGTCGACTGCAACGGCAATGTCGCCACATTCTCGCCCGAACTTCTGGGCCTCAAGAACCCAAAATACAATGATTTCGTGATCGGCAACATCAACGCCACCTCGCTACAGGAGATGCGCGAGAGTGCCCCGATGCGTGCGATGTCGCGCGACATCGCGGCGGGGGTGGAGCTCTGCCGGCAGAGCTGCGAGTACTTCTCGGTGTGCGGCGGGGGTGCTCCGGTCAACAAGCTCTTCGAGAACGGCAGCTTCACCAGTGCGCGCACCTCGTTTTGCGACCTCACCCAGAAGGTCCCGATCGATTTGATTCTCGAGGCGTTCAGCCGATTTGAACGCCGGCTCGATGAGGATGAGGTCATGAAGCTCATTCGAGGTGCGGTGCATCGCGCCCGAGGGAGCGGGGTCCAGATGAGTCCTTGACCGAATTTCAGGGAGAATGCGATGACGATGAAACTGCCGACGACCACGCTCGCGTTGCTGCTCTCGAGCACGCCGGTTTCGATAGGGCTCGCTCAGAGTACGGAGCAAGCCAGGGGCGCGAGCGTCGGCGGCCCGTCCGCCGAGCACGCAACCTCCGAGACCAGCGCACCGGTGTTGCACATCAAAAGCGTGGAGATCATCCGCAGCTCGCACGCTCCGGTCATCGACATCATCCGGGTGCGCGGTCTCGTCAGCACGACGGGATGGGAGGAGGCAGAGCTCATTCCGCTGAGCCGGGGCGTTCCGGCCGACGGCATCCTCGAGATGATAATGGTCGCACGCGCGCCCTCGGAAGCGGCGGACGCCAAAGGCTTCGAGGAAGTGGAGGCGATTTTTCCGCTCGAGACCAACCATCCTTTCAAAGGCGTCAACGTCCATAGCGCCTCCGAGTCGGTGAGCGTCACACAACTTCCGGGATATGCCGAAGGCAAACCCTCTGCCGAGGATTGCAGCAAGTGTGTCGGCAAGACCTTCGTCGCGAAGGGCGCATCGGCGCCCGCGGGCAAGTCCTCGTCCGATCTGGTGCGCGAAGAGCAGCTACCGGCCGCTACGCGCATCGTTCGTCCATCGGAGGGGATTCCGAGCGCCGAGTCCAATCCGAACCGCCTGACTTTGATCCTGAACAAGGACTCGAAGATCACGGCGGCCGTGTGGGACTGATATTGAGACCTCGCCCGGAAGCGCTGTCGTGAATACCTCCCGGTGGGCCGTCGCACTGCTCGCTTTTTTGGTCGCCTCCTGTGCGAGCGAGATCGTGAACAATGCCGATAATCAGTGCGCCAACCTTCCCTGGCATGGCTATCCGATCGACGGGACGCCCGTGCGCCTCATTCCGTGCGTCGGCCGCCCCGGGGAGCAATGGAACCTCAAGAACGGTCAGATCGTCGGCGTGGGCGGCAGCTGCATGGACGTAGAGGGCAGCAATGCGCTCGACGGCGCCCGAGTCATCGGGGTGAGGTGCAACGGCAGTCCCAGTCAGAACTGGACCGCCGCGAATGGGCACATCGTCGGCGTCGGCGGCAAATGCCTCGACGTAGCGGGCGGCGGCATGAGCGACTTCGTTCCCTTGGTGATCAATTCATGCAGCGGCTCACCCAGCCAGCAATGGTCGCTCCACTGACCGCGCAGCGAGCGCCTCGGAATCCGACATGCTGAGCTTCACCGCCAATATTTTGATTCTGCTTCTTGCGATGTCTGCATCGCTCGCACTCACCCTCGCAATGAATCGATGGTGGCCGGTGACGCGGCGATACGCCGAAAACGATCTGGTGGGTTGGCAGCTGAGCGTGCTGGGGACCACCTACGCAGTCACGCTCGGCTTCATGCTGTCCACCGAATGGTCAAATTTCAGGGCAGCCGAGCTCAACGTCGAGCTCGAGGCAAACGCGCTTCGCAATATCTATCGACTGGCTCAGGGGCTGCCGCATGACCGCGCCACCATCGAGCGGCTGACCATCGACTACGCGACTCAGGTGATCGAGCACGACTGGCCCGAAATGAATCGCGGCGGGATACCCGAGGAGAGCCATGAAGTAAACGAGCATCTGTGGAGAGCCCTGTTATCGGCAGTGATCGAGAAGCCGATGGAGATCGCAGCGCACGACCATGCGTTGAGCGAGCTCAGTCTCCTCACTGAGCACCGCCGCACCCGCCTTCTGGAGAACAAGCACGAGCTCCCCGGGATTTTCTGGTGCGTACTGCTGGTTGGAGGAGTTCTCACGATCGTCTCGGTCTCGGTCTTCGGATCCCGAAATCCCCGGATCCACATGCTGCAGGTTTTGTCCCTCACGCTTCTGGTCACCTTGGTGATGCTGACGATCACCGACGTCGACCGCCCGTTCCAGGGTTGGGTGCATATCGAAGACTATGCGTTTCACCGGGCTCTGGAGACAATGCGGGAGGTTCCGTGACGAGGCGAGCGAGGCTACGGCGGCACCGCAGACCAGACGCCGTTGGTGCTATCGGAATGTCGGGCGACCGCGGGCCAGCGGTGGACGATCCAGTAATGACGGCGAGGTGCGAGATGAGAGCATTCCTCGGATGGGCAGGCGTCCTGCTTGCATTGGCGGTTGGGTCGACACCGGCCAAGGCGGCGCAGATCGTCATCAGGAACAGTGTCGAGTGCATCGACATCCCGCACCAGCAGACCGAGGACGGGACACCGGTGTCGCTCTTCAATTGCCACGGCAGCCCTAATCAGCAGTGGACGATCGCGAACGGCCAGATTACCGGGATGTCGGGCGTCTGCTTGGACATCATGGGCAGCGTTCCAAACGACGGCGCGCAAATCATCATCGTGCATTGCAACGGTCGCAACAGCGAGAAGTGGACGCTCGCGAATGGTCAGATCGTCAGCATCGGCGGCAAGTGCCTCGACGTCTCGGGTGCAAGTGCACAAGACCACGCACCCCTGATCCTCGCCACCTGCACGTCCTCGCTCAGTCAGCAATGGTCGGTGCAATAGGACCCGCGCAGGCCTGCCTTACTTGCTCGTAACCTGCAGCTCCGAGGCGGCTTCCTGAAGCCATTGGCGAAGTTCCGGCAGCCGCTCGATCGGGAACGTGCGCTCGGGCCCCGCGATTGCGATGGACGCGAAGGGCGACCCGCCCTCATCGCACAGTGCGATGGCAAAGCCATTCACGCCGGGAACCGTGTCGCCCGCGTTGACGGCGAAACCCGTATCGTGCGTGCGCCACAACATGGTACGGATCGCTTGGACGCGCCCCTCGTCGTAACCGCTCAAGCTCGCCAGATTGCGGCGGATGATCGCGCGGGCCTCGGGCACCGGCAGCGCCAGCAGCATGGCGACCCCGCCCGCGGATAGAACGAGCGGCCTGCGAGTGCCGGGGAGGCAGGTCAGCGCCTTCAAATCGGCGCCGCCAGCCCGGCCCGCGCACACGAAATCATCGCCGCTGCGCATATACAGAAATGCCGCGCCGCCGGTTCGCCGCGCAAGTGCGGCGAGCTGGCCTCTGGCCGAGTGCTGCAGTTCGCCGAGTTCGGGCAGCGACAGCCCGAGCTCGAACAGCATGGGTCCGGGCATGTAGTGCCGGTCACTCGAGCGTTGTTTGACCAATCGTTCACGCACCAGGCACGCAAGCATTCGATGTGCCGTGCTTCTGCCGATGCGGCAGCGAGCGGCAAGATCGGAAAGTTGCCAGCCGAACTGCCCCCGCGCGGATATCTCACGCAGCAATACCGTTGCACGCTCGATGCTTTGCGTGCCGCTGCGACCGACTGCTCTCCTGGTGCCCATCGTCCCCTCCCAGTTCTTACTGCCCAGCCCGTTCCGCATTGTAAGACATCGAGTCTGCAATGGCGATGGGGCAGTGGGGTGCGGAGTCGACCATCGGGGGTAGCGGCGCTGTCAAAAGAGCATGCAGCCGCCGAAGGGAGGCGGGCGGCGATGCGCCGAGCGGTCGTGGAGGACAGCGGCCATCGACGTTCCACATTGTGATATGTTGTAGCGGCTCGGCGGCCGACTGCTATTGCACGTAACGCCGATCTGATCTATCGGTGCGCAGGCTGCCTACCCGCGCATCGGCGTGCGCTTGTTCAAGGCAGGACTTCGACCTCGGCGGTTCCGTCCACGAGTACGGTGCCGTCCTGATTGGTCATTCGCAACTTGATGCTCGCCAGGGGTACGCCCCAGGACGACTCCGGCTGTTTCGAAGTCACTTCACCGTCAACGTAGGTGACGTCCCCCTCGAAGTACGGCGCCCGGAAGGAGACCTTCGAGTGCCGCACCATCCCGTCATGCCCGGCCCAGTAGGCCAAATAATCCGTCGCCCAGGCGCCCATCGTCGTGCCGTAGCCGTAGACGCGGGGAAGTCCGATTTCCGCGCCCTTGGTGGTGTTCACGTGGCCGGAAGCCGGGCCCGAGTACAAACCGTCTGCCGCCCGCGGATCGAGTTTCGCCTCCTCGTAATCTAATTTCATCGTGAACCCGCAGTCCTGATTGATCCAGGGATCTTGCATGCCGGGCACGCCGACCCACCGAAACGCGCCCCAGGTGGTGAACGGGAATGCGCGCCATTCGGTGGCTATCGAGGCAATCGTATGCGGACCGATGGCTCGGCGCGGCAGCTTGTCACCCACGGCCACCGCATCGAAATGCGGCGAGACGCCATTGCGATTCGACAGAATCCAATCGCGGCGGATCGTCGCAACTTTTTTCAGTTCTTCGGAAGTCCAGTGCGGGTTTTTCGTGTCACTGTTCTCGAACATCTTGCGCTTCTCGGCCTCGGCAGCCAGATAGCGAATCGATGTTCCGCGCTCTTTGGCGACCAGCGTCCCACCTTGAGTTCGGTGGATCGTATCGCCGCGCGTGATCGCGGTCGGGCCCGCGAATTTGGTTTCGGTCAACTTGTAATCATGGAATCGGCGTTCCTGGAACAACTGATCACCGGGCCGCACCCGGTGACCGTAATACCACCACTCTTCGCCGCCGAATAGCATGTGGGAGTCCGGTATGCAGCCGACCAGGCTGGGCCCGATTCCGTCGCCCCAATCCAGGCCCACCGTCATCGATTGCGGGGCGACGATGCCGCCGAATTTCGAGCTGCGCGCGAAATCCTCATCCCAATGGATCGGATTCGGATAGTCCATTCCCATGACCCATCGGCGTATGTCCAGACTCGTGCAAGGCTCGAGCAGTTGTCCGCCGCCGGCGAGCTTGCCGACGCGCGGCTCGACATCGCTCAGGTCGAGCGTCACAGGCGCCTTGTCATTGTCACTCTTTGCCACGATGCATCTCCTAGCCGTCTTTAGCTGCTCATTGTGGCCAAAAAATGGGCTTTCCGACGGCTCGCGGCCGGCAAGTTTCCACATGTTGGACACCGCCCGACGGAAAGTGAATCACCGCCGCTTCCGGGAAGCGGCGGGCCTAGGTAGTATCGAAGCCGCTTGGCTTGCCGATGCAGCATCCGATGCGGGGTTGAACGAATTGATCAAGATCCTCTCAAGCGACCTCGCGAGATGCCAATGAGCACGCTCGAGGAGCTCAGCGTCACCGCCTTGAGCCGAGGCCCCGCGCAGGCAGTCGAATACGAGAAACGCTGGATCCGCTGGGACGAGATGCGGCGGGTCGCCGATGAGGTGAACGCGCTGATCGATGCCAGCGGCGCCGATCCGCGCGCGCCCGTGGCTTTGATTCCGCGCAACCGCCCGTCCGCACTCGCCGCCTTGCTCGGGCTGATCGCGAGAGGGCGTCACGTTCGCATGGTCCATGTGTACCAGTCGCCGGCCGGATTGGTGCGCGACATAGACCGGCTGAGACCCGCCGCGATTGTCGGCGCCGCCGAGGATGTGTCCACTCCACAGGTGAGCTCGGCACTGCAGGCGAGCGGCATCGCCGGAATCGGGCTCACCGACATGGGCGCGGCTGCGGTTCCCGGATGCGAACGCTCGACCGCCGCCTGCGATCCGCCGCCGCGCGCTCCGCAGATCGACCTGCTGACGAGCGGCACCACCGGGCCACCGAAGCAGTTCGCACTGAGTTACGAGATGATCGCCAAGCAATTGGTCGGCGTCAACGTGATGAACACCGCGGACATCACTGAGCCGGCCAAGCTGTCGCCGTGGTTTCTCTACTATCCGCTCGGTAATTTTTCCGGGCTGTACGCGATCCTTCCCCCGGTTCTGCAGGGCATTCGCTGCGTGCTGGTCGAGCGTTTCTCGCTCGCCGCGTGGCATGATTACATTCTTCGCTATCGGCCCTACTGGACGGGACTGCCAACCGCCGGTCTGCAGATGATTCTGGAGGCCGATATCCCGCCGGCCGATCTGTCCAGCTTGCGCTGCGTCCTATCGGGAGCGGCGCCGCTCGATCCGACCGTGCAGCGGCTGTTCGAGGATCGCTACGGCAAACCCGTCCTTCTGACCTACGGCGCCACCGAGCTCGGCGGTCCGGTGTCGATGATGACTTTTGATCTGTACCAGCAATGGGGCAAAAAGAAGTTCGGCAGTGTGGGTCGTCCCTATGCAGGCGCCCAATTTCGCGTCGTCGATGCGGACACCGGCGCCGTTCTGCCGCCGGGCCACGAGGGGCTTCTCGAAGTGGTTTCGCCCCGCATGGGACCTGACTGGATCCGGACCTCCGACATTGCCGTTCTCGATGAGGACGGGTTTCTGTTCCATCGGGGCCGTGCGGACGGCGCCATCGTGCGCGGCGGTTTCAAGCTTCTCCCGGACGTCATCGAGCGCGCCCTCGGACTGCACGAGGCGGTTTCGGCGGCCGGCGTGACCGGCATCCCGGACAAGCGGCTTGGACAAGTGCCGGCGGCTGCGATCCAGCTCAAACCGGGCGTGCCGCCGCCGGCGGTTGCGGAGTTGGAGCGGCACCTGCGCGACCAGGTGGAAGCGACGCACATTCCGGTTACATGGCGTTTCGTGGACACGTTGCCTTACACGCCGATGTTGAAGCTCGACCGGGTTGCGCTGCGCCGGCTGTTCGAGTCACCGGTATAGACTTGCGCTCCTCAGGCGCGCGGCCAGCGGTGGATCACGCTCGTGAGCAGCGTCACGCTTCGCCTCATATCGCAGAACGCCGGTAGATCTGCAACCGGGGCAGAAAACACCTCGTCGACGAACGAATGCACGGCATGATCCGTGTTCGCGAACCAGAGTTCGGTGACGGCATCGAACGGGTAGTCCGCGGGCGGCGCGCTCGTGACTTCGTTTTGCACATAGCGGGTCACGGTGCGGGCGGCATCGGCGCAGCCCGTCGCGAGATCCTTATGACGCCCGCTCAAATGCGCAAAGAAGGCTTCACGCGAGCTCCCGGTCTTGCGCGCCAAAAAGCGAATGACCGCGGCCTGTCCGGCCGCGCCGCCGTGCACCGCCAGCTCCTTGCAGTGGAAGGAAAAGTTCGGCGTGTAGGTGCTGAACACGCGAAGCTCATCCTGATCGATCTTGGCGCGAGTCTCGGGGGACATTTGGGGACGGAGGAGGGCGTCTTCGGAAGGGCTTGAAACGACCGCTGCACCATCATAATCGAGGCTTGTTCCTGGTGGATTGAACGGAGCGCCGTTGAGGACCGGCTCGCGCACCCGACTGCAATAGAAAAGGCTGGCGACCGACGCCGCGACCGGCGGAAACTGGCTGACGAACACGGCGTGCGAGCGCCAAGTGCGCGGCCAGTCCTCGGCCCTGACCGATGGGCTACGGCGCGCGAGGTAGATCAGCTTGAAGTCCATCGCCGCCTCCCCGGGACCTAAATCGATTTCTGCCACAGCTCGATGCGCACGCCATCCGGATCCGTGCAGAACATGAGGTCACCCGCGGGCGACTGGACTCTCGTGTGTGGGTAGGCCCGACCGCCGTGCCGCCCTATGAGCTCCGCCGTCGCGGTCATGTCGGCGACGATCAAACTCAAATGCGTAAGACCGAGCTGGTTCATCGGACGGCGCTCGGCCGATCCGGTAGTTCCCGGACGCACATATTGGAGAAGCTCGATCATCACGCCATCGCGCTTCAAAAAGCTCGCGCGCAGCTCGAGCTCCGGCAGCTCCGTCATGACGTCGAAAGGCGGCCCACCCTCGACGGAATGGCTGAACACGAAACCGAGGGCTTCGGTGTAAAACCGCATCGAACGCTGCATGTGCGAGATGCAGATGCCGATATGCGAGAAGGTCATGGCCCATCATATCTGCAAGCTTCCTCGAGCGCGCACTCTTCCCGGGCGCCGGCGTCGGCACATCTGCCACATTGTGGATTCTGCGGCATACTCGATCCACGATGAATGACTTGCCGCTGACTGTCCCGGCGCTGTTGCGTCGCCAGGCGCTCGAGCATGGCGAGCGGATTTTGCTCGTCAGCGACGCGACGCGGTTGAGCTATGCCGCCGCCGAGAAGTGCTCGCGAGGACTCGCCCGAGGACTACTGGCTGCGGGAGTCGGCAAGGGCGCCCACGTCGCGATCCTCTTCCCAAATGGACCCGATTTTCTCATCAGTGCGCTCGCCGTGCTCAGAATCGGCGCGGTCCTCGTGCCCTTGAGCACCCTGTCGACTCCCGACGAATTACGTGGACTCCTCGCGCAATCCGATGCGGCTTTCCTTCTGGCCGCCTGCGGGTTCCGCGCGCGGAATTATGCCGATTTGCTGACCGAAGCGCTTCCGGATCTCCGCTTTTCTCAGCCGCCGCCGCTTCGCTCGCGCACTGCCCCGTGGTTGCGCCGCATCTGGCTGCGAGGCCTTTCGCCAAGAGCGGGGGCCGAGGGCTGGTCGATCGAGGATCTCGAAGCCTCCGCATCGGCGGTTCCGGAAGCGCTTCTCGACCGCGCGGAGGCACGCGTCTTGCCGGCGGATCGATGTGTCATCGTTTATACCTCCGGTTCGACCGGTGCGCCCAAAGGCGTGATTCATACCCACGGTAATCTCATCCGGCACCGTGCCGACATCAACGAGCTGCGCCGTTACGGCAGGGAAGAGGTTCTTTTCTCGCCGGCGCCCTGGTTCTGGATCACCGGCTTCAGCTTCTCGCTCATCGGGACGTTGATCGCCGCAGCACGCATCGTGCATTCGAGCGCGACCATCGCCTCCGACGTCCTCGATTTCATCGAGCGCGAGCGGCCGACCATCACCAACGGGTATGTGCAGACCATTGGCTGGCTCACGGCCGATCCAAGCTTCCCAAAGCGGAGCTTTTCGTCCATCCGCCGGGGAACCCTCTATCCGCTCATTGCCGCCGACGCGCGCCCGCGCGACCCCGGCCTTCGCCATGAAGCTTACGGCATGACCGAGGGCGGCAGCGCGGTAACGACCAGCGCCGAGGAGGGCGATCTGCCGGAGCACCTGCGGGGATCATGCGGTCCATTCTTGCCCGGCTTCGAGGCCAGAATCGTGGATCCCGAGACGGGCAAAGCGTGTGGCGCGGGCGAGACCGGAGAGCTGTGGCTGCGTGGGCCGCTGATGATGGAGGGCTATTACGGCAAGCGGCGCGACGAGATATTCGACGCCGAGGGCTGGTGGCGCTCGGGAGACATCGGTCTGATCGACGCCGAGGGCTTGTTTTTTCTCAAGGGGCGCATCAGCCAAATGATCAAGACCTCGGGCGCCAATGTCGCGCCACGCGAGGTCGAGTCCGTGCTGAGAGGGATGACGGACGGCCTGCCGTGCATCGTGCTCGGCATACCCGACGCCCGGCGTGGACAATCGGTAGCGGCCGTCATTGTCAGCGATCGCGCGACCGACGTGGATGAGCCGGCGCTGCGCCGGCAGCTATCCGCCAAGCTTTCCAGCTATAAGGTTCCGCGCCGCATTCTGCGCTTCGGTCAAGCGGAGATGCCGTTACTGTCGAATGGAAAGCTCGATATGCGTGCGCTCGCGGAACTCGTTCTAGCGCGCTGGTAGCTACTCGACCGTCCGCCGCCTCGCGGGCGTCCGGCGCCCCGGACGCACCCGGCGTCCCTCGAGTCGTTGGAGCCAATGCTCGGCGAGCTGTCGTATTCGCCGGTGTCCGCCCGACATCCCGAGCTCCGCCTCCATGACGAGAATTCGCGGCACGCTGACGACCAGCATCAACAGCGCCTCCGAGCTCTTGATGGCCGCGCCAAGATCATGGTCTTTGATCATCCGCGATAACGCACCGATCTGCATCGTGCGATAGCGCTCGCCGGTTCGCGCGAGCTCGGCCCGAATTGCCTTGCGGTGATTGGCGAGTGCCATGAATTCGATGTAGAGCGAGGTGTCCCAGGGATCGCTGCTGTGATCCCACAGCGCGCGCAGCGGCTGTGAAGAGGCGAGCGCCTGCGCTTGCCGAACGAGGATCTTGTCGGCGTAACGGCGCCATAAGGCGAGAAACAGCTCGTCCATGGTACGAAAATAGTAATGAACGAGCTGGTGCGTGAGACCCGCCGTCGCCGCCAGCCGCCTCGAGGTGACCGCCGCATATCCCTCCTTGCGCATGAGCCGTTCTGCGGCGCCGAGAAGCAGGGCGCGCGTCTCGGAGCCTTCCGCGCCAATTCTGCGCCGAGAGCTCGTCGACTTCCTGCGCGGCGGATTTGAACGCTTGACGGGCACGGTCCATTTACCTTGGCGAGCACGCTACCATCCTGTGCCGGCGGCCGCCAGGCGTTCGAGCAGCGGGGCAGGGCGATAGCGCGGGCCGAAGCGCTCGAGGCTTCGCATCGTCGCAACGATCCGCTCGAAGCCCTGCCGCTCGGCCCAGTACATCGGACCGCCCAGATGCTTCGGGAAACCGTAGCCATGGCAATAAACCACATCGATGTCGCCGGCGCGCAGCGCGATGCCCTCTTCGAGGATTCTCGCCCCTTCATTGATGAGCGGATAAAGCAATCGGGGCATGATTTCCTCATCTGCCACCTGGCGGCGCTGAACGCCTGCCTCGGCCGCCACCTGCGCGATGACCTCCATCACCTGCGGATCGAAGCTCTGCTTGCGGCCTTCGTATCGGTAAAAGCCGGCGCCGGATTTCTGACCCACCCGGCCCATGGCGACCAGCCGCTCGAGAATCTGCGAGGTGCGCTCCTCCTTTGGCAAAAGTGGCGCGCGCGCCGCCCGTACCAGCGCGGCAACGTCGAGGCCTGCGAGATCCCGGACGGCGAGCGGCCCCATGGGGAACCCGAATTCCTGGGCGACCCGATCGATCTGTTCGGGCATGGCGCCTTCCTCGAGCAGATATTCCCACCCGTTATTGTAGAACTGAAACATCCGGTTTCCTATGAAGCCGTTGCAGTTGCCGGCGAGCACGGTCACCTTGTCGATGGTCTTGTTGAGCGCCATCACCGTGGCGATGGTCTGCGCCGAGGTTCTTGCACCGCGAACGTTCTCGAGCAGCCGCATGACGTTCGCCGGACTGAAGAAATGCGTGCCGACGACCTTATCGGGCCGCTCGGTCGCGTCGGCGATCTCATCGATGTTCAGACTCGAGGTGTTTGTGGCGAGGATTGCATGAGGTGGCGCGTGGCGGTCCAGCTTCGCGAAGACCTCTTTCTTCAACGCCATGTTCTCGAGCACCGCCTCGATCACGATGTCCGCATCCCTCACGACCGCATACTCTGGTGTCGGCGTGATGAGCGCGAGCGCCTGGTCCATCTGCGCTTGGGCGGTGCTGCCGCGCTGCACCGAAGTGGCGTAATTCCGCTGGATGAGGCCCATGCCCTTGCGCAGCGCCTCGGCCGACACGTCGATCAAAGCCACCGGAATCCCAGCGTTGGCGAAGCACATGGCGATCCCGCCGCCCATCGTTCCCGAGCCGATGACGGCCGCCTTGCGCACGGCTTGAGGCGCGACATTCTCGAGCCCCGGAATTTTGCGTGCTTCCCGTTCGGCCTTGAAAAGGTGCGTCAACGCCCCGCGTTGCGGGCTGCTGCGGCATTGCTCGAAGGCCACTTCCTCGAAGCGCGTGCCGGCCTCGAAGGACTCACGGCAGGCAATTTCCACGCCCTCGATGCACTTCCATGGCGCGAGCTGGCCCTGTGCGCGGCGCTGGATTTTCTGGCGCGCATCCGCGAAGAGCTTTGGATCGACATTGCGGATCTTGTCGTTCATTTGGCTCGTTACCCGCAAACGGCGTCCCTCGCGAACCATGCGCCGCGCGAAGGCGACGGCGGCGCTGCGCAAATCAGCGTCCGTGAGCTCATCGAGAAGCCCGTGCTCGAGCCCGAACTCGGCGGGGAAATGTTTTCCGGACGTGATGATCTCCATCGCGATCGCGGGGCCGACGAGTCGCGGCAGACGTTGGGTTCCACCGCCGCCCGGTATGACGCCGATGTTGACTTCCGGCAAACCGAACTTGGCATCGCGCCGGGCGATGCGCCAATGACAGCTCATCGCGAGTTCCAGCCCGCCGCCGAGCGCGGTGCCGTGAAGCGCAGCAATGACCGGCTTCGTGCTGGCTTCGATCTCAATGACGATTCGGCGAATCCGCGGCTCCTGCGGGCCTCCCTCTCGGCCGAATTCCGTGATATCCGCGCCGGCAGAGAACGTGCGTCCCGCACACAGGAGCACGACGGCCTTGACCTTCGGGTCTGCAATCGCCTGCGCGATGCCGTCGTGAAGGCCGACGCGCACCGGGTAGGACAACGCGTTCACCGGTGGATTGTCGATCGTCAGTATTGCAATGTCGCCGTCGAGTTCGTGGTTTACCGCTGCCATCTGGGTCCCTTCTTCGCGGCCACTTCATGCGCGCACACGGGCGCATCCGCAAGCCGCACCTGGATTGATTGCTGATAGTAGCAATGCATGGCACCCGGCTCGATGCGCGGCCGGACCATCTTCCACAATGTGGAAATCGCCGGACTCAAGGATCGGGTGACCTGCACAATGATTTCGGCAAATGCTAGAGTGAAGAATAGCTCATCCGCCGCAGATCGCTCGCTCATGTGCCGGCGGACACCGTACCAACATCCCCTTGGGGCAGCACTCGATGAATAGCGTTACTGGTTCGTCAGCGGGAGGCGCCGACCGCGCGCCGAATTCGGTGTTCGTCGATATCTATCGGCGCATGACGCTCATCAAGCAGAACGATGATCGTTTCCACGCCGTCATCAAGGCGGGACGCATCATTTCGCCCTACTATTCGCCGCGCGGACAGGAAGCCATTCCGGCGGCGGTGTCGGTCAATCTGACGAACGATGATTACATCTGCACGATCTACCGCGGCATCCATGACATGCTTGCCAAGGGTGTCCCGATGCGCGAGCTCTGGGCGGAGATTGCAGGGAAGGCGACCGGCACGTGCAAGGGGAAGGGCGGTCCGATGCATGTCACCCATCCCGCCAGCGGCGTCATGGTGACCACCGGCGTCGTCGGCAGCTCCATGCCCATTGCCAACGGCCTCGCGCTCGCCTCGCAGATTCGCGGCGAAAAGCGGGTGGCGGTGGCGTATTTCGGTGACGGCGCCTCCAACATCGGCGCCTTCCACGAGGCGCTTAACCTCGCGTCGGTGTGGAAGCTGCCGGTGCTGTTCGTGTGCCAGAACAATCTCTACGGCGAGCACACGCGCTACGAGCTGGCCACCTCGGCCGCCAAGATTTCCGACCGTGCTTTTGGTTATCAAATGCCGGGCGTGACGGTCGACGGCAACGATCCGGTGGCGGTCTATACCGCGGCGAAGGAGGCGGTGGATCGCGCCCGCGCCGGCGGCGGTCCCACCCTGATCGAGGCACGCACTTTTCGCTTTCGCGGCCACTTGTTCGGCGACGCGGATGCGTACATGGACAAGGGAGAGAAGGAAGCCGCCATGGCTCGAGATCCGGTGCCGCGATTCCGCGCCTGGTTGATCGCCAATGGCCACGCGAGCGAGTCGCAAGTCGCCTCCATCGAGGCAGCTATCGAGCGGGAGATCGATGCCGCAGTGGAGTTCGCCCTTTCCAGCCCCAATCCCGACGCGGCCGAGCTGCGGCGTGATGTATTTGCCGATGAGTTATCCGCATGAATGATGCAAGCAGCACTGCCAAGCCGACGATGATCAACACGGTCCAGGCCGTCAACTTGGCGCTGCACGAGGCCATGGGACTCGATCCCAACGTCATCGTGCTGGGCGAGGACGTCGGCGATGAGCAGGGCGGCGGCATCGCGGGAGTCACCAAGGGACTGTCCACCAAATACGGGAAGAGCCGCGTGCGCGCCACGCCGATCTCCGAGCAGGCGATCATGGGTGCCGCCATCGGCGCTGCGATCGTCGGGATGCGGCCGGTTGCAGAGATCATGCTGATGAACTTCACCACCGTGTGCATGGACATGATCGTGAACCACGCAGCGAAATTGCGCTTCATGTCGGGCGGCCAGACCCACGTGCCGCTGACCATCCGCACGATGACGGGCGCGGGCTTCGGCACCGGTGGGCAGCATGCCGACTACCTCGAGGCCTGGTTCGCGCACACCGCCGGAATCAAGGTGGTGGCCCCATCGTCGCCGGCCGATGCTTATGGATTGATGCTGTCGTGCATTTTCGACGATGATCCGTGCCTGTTCATCGAGAACATGCCGGCCTACTGGACCCCCGGTATCGCCCCGGAGGCGGGTGTACGCGTTCCGCTTGGCAAGGCAAACATCCTGCGCGCGGGGCGCGATATCACGCTGGTGAGCTACAGCCGCATGATCCACGAGTGCATCGCGGTCGCGGACAAGCTCGCGAAGGAGAAGATCGACGTCGAGATCATCGACCTGCGCACCATAGCGCCATTCGATGCCGAGACCATCCTCACCTCGGTGGCAAAGACGCGGCGTGCAGTGATCGCGCACGAGGCGGTGACGCCGTTCGGCGTCGGGGCGGAGATCGCGGCCCGCATCCATAGAGAGCTATTCGAGCAGCTCGCCGCGCCCGTCGAGCGGGTCGGTGCGCCTCATTGTCCCGTGCCGTTCTCCAAGCCGCTGGAGATGGCCTTCGTTCCGGGCCAGGGACAGATCGAAGCAGCGGTGCGCAGCGCGCTTCGTTAGAGAATTCCTTTCGCCTCTACGCGCTCCTGGGCGAGTGCTTTTAGTCTTGGAAGATCGACCTTGCCGCTGGAAAGGGTCGGCAGTTCGGCCTGGCTGAACCGCAGAATCCGCCGCGGCACTTTGTAAGTGGACAGCTTGACGGCAAGCCGCTGCCGGAGCGCGGCTTCGTCAACTTCGCCTTCGCTGTCGGCAACCAGAACGGCGGCGACCAGTTGACCGCGCTGCGCATCCGGCAGGCCGATCACGAAGCATTGCATCCCCCCGGTCAACTCGCTCAGCACCGCCTCCACCTCGCGTGGAGCCACGCTGGCGCCGGAGGTCTTGATCATATTGCCGAGGCGGCCCTTCAGAAAGAAGAAGCCCTCAGCGTTGATCAGCCCCACATCGCCGCTGCGCCACCAGCCGTCGGGCTGAAAGACCTGGCTGCGATGCTTGCCGTAGTAGCCCTCCATCAGAAAGGGCCCGCGGATCCAGAGCTCACCCGATTCGCCCGTCGCGCACTCGGCCCCGGACTCCGGGTCGACGATCTTGACCTCGAAGCCGGGCAGAAAGCTTCCGCACGATCCACGTAGCTGCTCGGGCAGGTCGCTCTCATCGGCGCTCATGGTCAGTGCGCTTCCCACCTCCGTCAATCCATATATGTCGTGGCGCAGGGCGGGATCGCGCGGGCGCACATCGCTTGGCGAGATGGGGTGCAGATTGCCTCGGCGGATCGATGACAGGTCCCGCCTCGAGAAGCTCGGGTCTGCGGCGAGACGCGCGACCGTGGGCGCATAGCCATTCGTCCTGGTCGGCCGCGCGCGCTCGAGCAGATCGAGGACCTCGCCGGCATCGATCGCGTTCGAACACACAATGCAGGCGCCGGCGACGAGCGTGCCCAGCAGGCCGAAGCCGAAGCCCGCGATCCAGAACCAGGGAGCGGTCGAGAAAAGCCTGTCTTGCGGCACGTAGCCGCGAATCTGATTGATGTTGTCCAAGTGCCGGATGAGGGCCGCGTGGGTATGGATCACCCCCTTCGGAGTGCTCGTCGATCCGGAGGTATGCATGATGACCAATCGATCCGCGGCCGAAACCCGTTCCTCGATCGCCTCCAAATGCCGTTCATCGATGCTCGCGCCGTCCGCCTCGAGCGCCTCGATCGACCATGCCGCATCGGCATCCAAGGACTTCGGCCCGCTGAAGCAGATTCGAGTGAGCCATGGCGCGAACTCGGATCTGAGGGGTGGCGGGCGGGAAAAGTCGAGCTCCGGAAATGCAGCCTGCAATAGCTCGTCATAGCGCCGGGATCGAAATTCGCGGGCGGCAAGCAGAAACGCCGCATCGCAATGGCGCAGCAACCAGCGCAGCTCATCGGCGGTGGACAAGGTGCTCAGAGGCACGACCACGGCCCCGATTCTCGCTGCGGCGAGAAGGCCCACGATGAACTCGATGCCGTTCGGAAAGAGCAGGGCGACATGGCAACCCTTGGTCGCGCCGGCCGCCAGCAGTCCGCGCGCGAGACGCCGAGAGCGTGCGTCCGCTTCGCCGTAACTGAGGCGCGCCTCATCGCACACGAGCAGCGTTCGAGCCTCATGGTTCTGGCATCGCCGTCGCCACAAGGCCGGCATGGTGAGAGGCAGGTCGTCTCCCGCGTCGATGACCACAGATGTCATGATGTTTACCGCAGACGCAAAAAGGGTGTCGAAGTATATGCAAACCGACGCCGCTTTGTGATGCGCTCCCGGCAAGAAAGCCGCCGCTACCAGCCGTGCGCGGCTTTCCACATTGTGAAAGACACGATCCGCGCGAGCGTTGTGAGCGGTGCAGCGAAGGCCCATTATTATCGAGACCTATCCAGCGCAGCGCCGCAGAGGACTTTGTCATGAGTGCCGCCACCGATTACGACCTGATTCCTGTTCCCATTCAGCGGAAAGTCCCGATCGACACGTGGCAGCCGCCGGCGGACATTCGGATGATTTCGGCCGATGACCATAACTTGGAAGTGGATCACTTGTGGGAAGAGCGTCTGCCCGCCAAGTTCAAAGATCGGGCTCCGAAATTCTGGCGCGACAAAACGACCGGTCTCATCCACATGGAGCACAAGGGGCGCGATTACTCCCCACCGGGCGTCGGCACCATCGGCCACGAGTGCCCCGGATTCTGGGATCTCGATGAGCGGCTACGGGCGATGGACTCCGAGGGGATCGCGGCGTCCGTGCTGTATCACGGCCAACTCGCGGCACTCAACGGCATCATCGGTGAGGATCCGGAGCTCTACGTGGCGTGCATGGACGTCTACAATGAATGGCTGAGCGAGTACACGCGCCCCTCGAAGCGGGTGATCGGCGTGGCGCTGCTTCCCGCCTTTTTGAACCCCGCCGGCGCCCGCGATCAGTTGCAGAAGCTGAAGGAGCTCGGTTTTCGGGTCGTCATGATGCCGTCCTATCCGAGAGGCGTCCGCTACAACAGCCGCGAGATGGATCCGCTATGGAGTGCGATCGCAGAGGCGGGAATACCGTTGTCGTTTCACGTGACGGCGTTTCAGGAATTCCACGGCTACGGGTCGCTCGGTGCAAACGTCGCACGGAACCTCTCGCCGTTCCGGCCGCTCCTCGGGCAATTGATCTTCTCCGGCGTCTTCGAGCGTCATCCCGATCTGAAAGTCGTCTTCGCGGAAGGGGGCGCATCGTGGGTCGCGGATTCGCTATATTCGATGGACAAGATTTGCCGCTCCTATTACACCATTCTGAAACCTCAGCTTCCGCACTTGCCGAGCTACTACTGGCGCCGGCAGTGCTTCGCGACGTTCATGGATGACCCGATCGCGATGCAGCTGATCGATCGCATCGGCGTCGATACCGTCATGTGGTCGCTCGATTTTCCGCACCCGGAAAGCGTTTATGGATACGCCGGAAGCGTCGCCCAGAGCATTTACGAGACGATCGGCCATGACAATGCAAAGAAGGTGCTGGGGGGCACCGCGGCCCGCCTCTATAATCTCTGAGCCGCGAGTGGCGGCTGGCGTTTGGGAGGAGCCGAGATGTTCGTGTCGATCGTGAAAGCGCGTGTGCGGCCGCAGAAAGTCGCAATCTATGAATCCACGTTCCGTGAGCTGAAAGCGCTGGTGCATGCCAACGAGCCGGGGGTGCTCTTCTACGAATTATGCAGGGACCCCAAGGCTCCCTGCTCCTACAGACTCGTCGAGGCTTACACGGATGAGGCCGCACAGAGTGCGCATGTTGAAAAGGATTACTACAAGACCAAGGTCCCGATCATCATCGATTGCCTCGAGGGCGGCGCCTATGAGATGGAGGTAGTCGAGGCGATCTGAGTGCGGCGGCTTTGCAGGAGAGCGACATGCTTTCGACCATCGACCTTTGTCCACTGATCGGCACCGAGATTCGGGGCGACCGCAAGGCCCTTCTGAATGGCTCGGCCGCCGCACAGATTCGCGCGCTTCTCGAGGCGCGCGGCGTGCTCCTGTTCCGGGAGATCCAGTTCAGCGACGAGGAGCAGATCGCCTTCACCCGCACGCTGGGGGAGCCGGCGAATCAAGCCGGCAAGGGCCTCCTCTATAAAATCACCCTGGACGCGAAAGAAAATGCGATGGCCGACTATTTGAAGGGCACCTTCTATTGGCACATCGACAGCACGACATCCGATCTGCCCGCTCGCGCCTCACTGTTGAGCGCGCGGCGCCTGTCGCCGTTCGGCGGCGAGACGGATTGGGCGAATACCTACGCCGCCTACGACGAATTGCCGGACTCAGAGAAGCGGACAATCGATCAGCTGCGCGTGGTGCACGATCAGGAAGCCGCGCAGCGTATGACCAATCCCGAGCCGACGCTCGATGAGCTGCAAGGATGGCGCAAGTTCCCCTCGAAGACCCATCCCTTGGTCTGGCGCCACAAGTCCGGTCGAAAATCCCTCGTGCTGGGATCGACCGCGTTTTTCGTCGAGGGCATGAGCTTGAGGGACAGCAGCGAGCTTCTCTGCCGGCTGCGTGAATGGGCGACGCAGCCGCGATTTGTCTACCGTCACAAATGGACGGTGGGCGATCTGGTGATCTGGGACAACACCGGTACCATGCACCGGGTCACGCCCTATTCGCCCGATAGCGGCCGCATGATGCATCGAACCGAGCTGGTGGGAGAAGAGCGCCTGGCTTGAGGCTCCGGCCGGCGCAATCAGCCTCGCGATCAGTCAAGCCCCTTGCCATAGGGCCACGCCCTCGCGCCGCAGCGTCGCGCCCGCGGTCGGTGGCGGAGGATCCGCGGGTACCGTAGGCATCGGCTGGCCGCGCCGTTCGAGCTCCTGGCCCAGCCGCTTCAGCAGCGCCGCTTCGGTGGCGGGCTTGGGCTGGAGCACCTCGGAATAGTCTTCGGTGAGTGGAAGCACCGGCAGGCTGCGCTCGACGCGCAGGATGCTCATGCCGTCCTCGATCGCGGCATCGCCGACGAAGATTTCCCGTCCCTCGAAGGAAAGAGTTGCCTTGCCGCCAGACCATGGCGCGCCCTTGGGCACGGCCAGACGAAATCCCTCGTGGTGAAACTTCGCCTCTCGGACGCGGATCGGCAGCGGATGCCCATCGCTATCGAGAAGTGTCAGGTGAGCGGGAACGTTCCGTGCCAGGGCGCTCTTGGCCAGCTCCTGCCAGGGTGCCTGCCGCCAAGACGGCGCCTCGCTCGGCTTTCCAGGCGGCGCGGGATCGGACCTGGGATACATCGTGCCGGCGGGCGCTCGCCACTCGTGCGGCGGTTGATCCAGCGCCGCGTGATTCTCCCACCAGCGGATATGCGAGGGGGTGATGCAGATGATGATGCGAGTCAGATAACAAATGGCCTTGCGCGAGATGCTCCAGTCCATGAGAGCGGGATCGAGCGGTGGCTGGAGTATGGACTCGGAGAGATAGCGCTCGAGGTTCCCCTGCAAGTCGGCATCCCGTACCGCGGCGAAGCCGGCGATCGAGACCACGGGCTGCTCGGGCTTGCCGTCCATGAACAGACCGACTTTCGGGTTCCTGCGCGCCCGTTCGGCCTTCACCGGGTAGGCGAGGCCCGTGGCGACATCCAGACTGGCGAGGTCGGCGCTCGTGAAGACGAGCAGGGGTGTATCGATGGGAACGCCGGCCGCACTGACGCTCGCAAACTCGGTAAGAAACCGGGATCGAATCAGCCCCGCCACCTGCGCAGGCAAATCTTGGAGATACGTCATTCGGTCTCCGTCAGTTCATATAGTTGCCGCCGTTGACGCTCAGCGTATGGCCATTGATGTGTCGCGCCTCGACGGAGCAAAGGTAGGCGACGGCGGCGGCGATGTCTTCGGGCTGACCCGGGTGTCCCATCACCGAGGCCTTTGCCAAAGTCTCGATGTCCGTCGCGGCGACATGCTCACGCAGCATCGGCGTATCGATGAAGTTCGGTGGAATATTGTTCACTGTGATTCCGTTGCGAGCGAATTCCACCGCGAGTGCCTTGGTAAAGCCTGCAAGTCCGCCCTTCGATGACACGTAGTGCGCCATTTTCTTCGATCCGACCTGGGTGCTCGAGGAAGTGATGTTGACGATCCGGCCCCACCCGGCCGCCAGCATGTCCGGAATGATCGCCTTGGTGCAAAGGTAGGGACCCTTCAGATTGATCCGTATCATGCGGTCCCAGAGATCTTCGGTGAGCTCGAGGAAAGGGACAATTCCGCTGATTCCCGCATTGTTCACGAGGATGGTGATCGGTCCCAACGCCTGGTGTGTGCGCTCGGTTGCTGCCGCGACTTCCTTGGTGGAGGAGACATCGACCTTGCAAGCGATGGCGCGGCCGCCGGCGCCCGTTATCATATCGGCCGTCTCTCGTGCACCCTCTTCATTCAAGTCCCAAACCGCGATCGCAGCTCCATCTCTCGCGAGCCGCAAGCAGCTCGCCCGACCCATTCCACTACCGCCGCCGGTTATGACGGCCGACTTACCTTTGAGTGACATTTCCTACTCCGCAATCGGAATGTGATTCACAGCCCCGCACGCGCGGCCCCCGCAGTCGCGCCAGATCCTAGAGCCGACCGGCGCACACGGCAACCGAAATACTGAGCCGCTGCGCGCGACCAATGTCAATGCAGGCGACCGCTTGTTTTACAATGTGGAACAAGTGACCGTGATGAGCACTGATCTTTCAGCGGCCGATGGCGCGGGGTTGCACTTGCGGAAACCATGGATGACGCAGCAGGTCCCCATGCCGAAGCACCTCGGATACGCCGGGGAATTGCGGACTGTGGCCCGCCTCGCGATCCACGTAACGTGCCCCATCGCCGAAAAAGCGCAGATTGAGCGACCGGCGCCGCCCACCCTCGCGCATCTCGCCGCCGCCGTGCAGGGTTTGTGGGTGGAAGATCAGAACGTCGCCGGGCTGACTCGCGTGGGAGACGATGGGCCACTTGTCCCGCTCGCTCTCGATATCCGGAAGCTTCGGTGCCGAGATCGCCCGCACCTGATCGCCGCTCCACTCGACCGCATGATCATAGATGGGTCCCCGATGTGAGCCCGCGACGAACTCGAGCGTCTCCTCCTTCGAAAGCGGCTGCAGGGCTATCCACATCGTGGCGAATTGAGTGCCGTCCGCCATCAGCCAGGGAATGTCCTGGTGCCAGGGCGTGCGGCGGCCGTAGCCGCCTTCCTTGACGAAAATTTGGTCGAGGAACAGCCACAGCTTCTCGCTCCGCAGCACCTTCGCCATCACATCGACGATCGGCGAGTCCGCCACCAAGCGCTGATATTCGGGCACCACGAGATAATTGCCGAAGTCGTCGTGATATTCGCCGGGTTCGCCGGCGAAATGCTTGATCACGTGCGGGCCGGGGTTATTCAGATTTCGCTGCACGCCATGCGCGATCAGATCCATCCAGCCCGGTGAAAGCAAACCCCGGATCCACACGGCGCCGTCGCGCTGAAACGCATCGATGACCTCCTTGGTTACCAAGGACAGCGGATCGGACCGCATCGCGCTTTGTTGAGGGATCACTCCAATAACGGCCATAGTCCTCTACCTCCGCGGCTGCGCACCAACCACGAGCACGGTCGCCTCTCGGACGACGAACTTCCAGCGCCCGTTGTCGCGGCGCAAGCGATCCTCGTAGTAGCCGCAGCCTGTAAATCTGCGCTCAGCGCCATCGAGCGTATAGAGCTCGATCCAGCTCGTCCCGACCGCCTCGCTTCCTTTGATCGCGATCACATGGTTATGGACCGCGGGCATGTTCAGCGCGGGACTGGCGGCCGCTGCAGCAAATGCCTTTTCGAGTTGCTCACGCCCGCGCGATACGTGTGCCGGCTGGTTGGGCATGTGCACGATGAAGGCGCCATCGTCCGTGAACAAATCGGCCATTGATTGACGGTGGGAAACCCGCTGGGCATAGCGCGCCGCCAGCTCCCGAATCTCCTCGCGATCGATGAGCTCCTGTACCCGTTCCTCGAGGCTCTTACCCTTGAAGCCCTCGAATCCACGGCTCAGCAGATCGGCGGCCCGCATCTCGAACGTGCTCATGCAAAGGACCTCCGGAAATGACTGCGCAGGTAGCCGTGCGATCGGCGAATCTGCGCCGGCGCGCGAATGGATTATGCTGGGCAACTGCCAAGCCCACAAGTCAGCGACTTCTGCAACTACAGCGCTTACGCGAGGAGCGCGTCCGCGCTCCCACTATGTGGAATAATTTGAGGTAATTGCCGCGCTCGCGGTGTAACGTACGCGGGCTTGGCGGGAGGATCAAAACTGTGTCGAAGATTGCGACTCGTATCGGAGCGTGCGCGCTTGTGCTGTCATGTGGCTTCAGCACCTCGGCCGGAGCTTCAGACGCTCCCGGGGCGGGCCCGAACTGGACCGCTCACAACGGCGGTGCCGACGAAAGCGCCTACAGCCGGCTTGATCAGGTCAACACCGCGAATGCCGGCCGTCTGGGCCTGGCATGGTCGCTGGATCTTCCCGGCGAGACCTCACTGGAGGCCACCCCGCTCGCGGTCGACGGCGTGCTCTACTTCACCGGCAGCGACGCATCCGTCTATGCGGTCGACGGCATCACTGGAAAGCTTCTCTGGAAATATGATCCCGAGACCTGGAAGCATTATCCGAACAAGATGCTTTACGGATTCGGGGCGAACCGCGGAGTGGCGTACGCCGATGGGCGGATATTCTCGGCGGCGCATGATGGTCGTTTATTCGCACTCGATCACCAGACGGGCAAGCTGCTCTGGAGTACGCAGACCACCGACCCAGCCTCGGTCTATAACATCACGGGGGCGCCGCGTGTATTCGACGGCAAGGTCATCATCGGCAATGCGGGAGCGGATTTCGGCGCGCGAGGCTATGTGACCGCCTGTGACGCGGTGACCGGCAAGGAGCTCTGGCGCTTCTATGTGGTACCGGGGACTGCCGAGGAGAACCGCGGCGATCCGGCGATGGAGCGAGCGGCCTCGACCTGGCATGGCGAGTACTGGAAGACCGGCACCGGCGGCGCAGTATGGGACAGCATCACGTTTGACCCCGAGCTGAAGCGCATCTATCTCGGAACAGGCAACGCCGGACCGTACGATCCGGAGGTGCGCAGTCCGGGCGGCGGAGACAATTTGTATACCGCCTCGATCGTGGCGCTCGACGCCGATACCGGAAAGTACGTCTGGCATTACCAGCTGAACCCGCGTGACTCATGGGATTACGATGCGACCCAGCAGATGATCTGGGCCGATCTGCTCATCGACGGCAAGCATCGCAAAGTGCTGATGCAGGCCCCGAAGAACGGCTTTTTCTATGTGCTGGACCGCCGCACCGGCAAGTTGATCTCAGCCGCGAAGATCGGCAAGGCAACCTGGGCGGAGCGGATCGATGTGAAGAGCGGCCGCCCGGTGGAAGCGAAGAATATCCGCTATGAGACCCACGAGCTCATCATCTGGCCTTCCTCAGCAGGCGCTCACAGCTGGATGTCGATGGCTTTCAGTCCACGAACAGGCCTGGTCTACATCCCGTATATGCAGCTCGGTGTCCGTTATCTCAAAGGAGAGCCCATTCCGGGCGGCGTTTTCGTCGGCGGCCTCGGCATCAAGGATTACGAAGCGGATTCCATGGACGGCAAGGGCGCCCTGATCGCCTGGGATCCCATACATCAGAAGGCGGCATGGAAGGCACAGTTGGACACCATTTGGAATGGGGGAGCCCTGGCGACGGCCGGCAACCTCGTGTTTCAGGGTGCGGCGGATGGCTATTTCTCGGCGTATGACGCCACCACCGGGGCGCGGCGTTGGCACTTCGACGCCGGCATGGGGATCATGGCGGCGCCGGTGAGCTACGCGGTCAACGGCAAGCAATATATCTCGATCCTCGCGGGCTACGGGGGATCCGCCGCCATTTGGGGCGAGGTCATGAACACCGGATGGAAGTACTCAGGCCCCCGCCGTCTGTTGACCTTCGCCCTCGACAGCAAGGCGGTGATGCCATCGTCGCCGCCCCGAGACATGACCGTGCATGCGCTCGACGACCCGTCACTCAAGCTCAATCCTGCCGATGTGTCCGCAGGCGCCGCCATGTTCCTCGCCTGCGCGGTTTGCCATGGCCGCAACCTGGTCGCAACCGGGGGGCCGGGCCCGGACCTGCGGGAATCGGAAATCGCCTTGCACCCGGAGAGCCTGTGGAGCGTGGTGCACGACGGAGTTCTGATCCAGCACGGCATGCCGAAGTTCGCGGGCCTGACGCAAGAGCAAGTGATGCAAATCTACGCTTACATCAGATCGGGCGCGCGCGCCGCCCTCCCGGCACATTAGGCGGATTTGCGCTCGTCGAACTCGATCGGCAGGGTCTGCAGCCCCCAGACGCCAGGAAACGCCCGCCAGCGGATTTCGCCCGCCAACTTCAACTTGGTGATCCGCTGCGCGATCACGTGGATGCCTTCCTCAATTTGTACGCGCGCGAGATGCTGGCCAAGACAAATGTGCGCCCCGCGTCCAAACGCCACGTGCCGATAGGTATGGTCCCGTTCCGGCTCGAAATCCATGGGATTTGCAAACACGCTCGGATCGCGGCCCGCTAGGGGTAGGGCGAATATGAGCAGGGCATCTTTCGGAAATGCGACCCCACCGTATTCGAACTCCCGGGCAACGGTGCGATAGGGACTTGCGACCGTGTTGACCCGGAAAATTTCCTCAACGACTTTGCCGCAATATCCCTGATCCTCCGCACATCGGGCCCACATCTGCGGATGCTCCAGCATCGTGTACACGATGAAGGTGAGTATGTTCTTCGAGGTGTCGTAGCCGGCGAGCAATATGAAGACGAGCAGATAGCGCAACTCTTCGTCGTTGATCACCTTTGCGTTTCTCGATGCGATCAGCGAATTGAGCGTGTCTTCCTCCTCGCCACCACCGCTCATCGTTCTTTCCCGCACGAGCCTGTCTACGAATGCCTCGATGAGGTCATACGCCTCCTCGAAGGCGGGCAGGAGGCTTCGGTCGAGGCTGAATTGGACACCCAGAGTTTCCATCGCCTTGCGAAGCGGCTTGATGTCCTCCAAAGGCGCGCCGACGACCGCGCAAATGATGGCGACCGGGAAGTACGAGGCGAACTCGGCAAAATCGAATTTTTTCCGGGGAACCCATTTCTCGAGCAGATCCGCGACAACCTTCCGCATTGTGGAACGATGGCGGTTGATGTTGCGCGGCGTGAAAGCCTGCGCGACGCTCGAGCGCACGCGGGTGTGCTCCGGTCCGGACAATGCGAGAATCTGGCCATCGATATAACGCCCCCAATGGGTGTCTTTCGCACCCATGATGGCGGTGACGGAGTCGTTCGATGTTCGCAGATTCTCGTCCATCCGCATCAGTTCGTTCGTGGCCTGATATCCATGTACGACATAGCCCACGCTGCATTTCGCAAGCCACGGATGCTGCTGCCGTGCCGCCTCGAGATAAGGCATGGGGTCCGCCGCGAACGCAGGATCTTCGATGGGGAGTAAGCCCAGCGTCAAGTCGTCGAGCGGGCGAGAGTCATGCCGTGCGGTCATATTCAATTAACTCCGAATTCGCCGGCAGAATATGCTTGGCATATGCCAAAAAGCAAGTTGCAAAGGGGATCAAACGCGCTAATGTACTTGCCGGCGTTCGAGGCGCGCAACGGAGCTTGAAATGGCCGTGAAGGGTGAGGGGAGCGGAGCTGTTGTCAGGAAGTTATCCGGCCACGTTGCCATCGTCACCGGCGCAGGTTCCGGAATCGGCCGCGGCATAGCGGTCGCATTGGCGAAGGAGGGGGCTGCGCTGGTCATCGTCGGGCGAAGTGCGCAGCCGTTGAATGAGACGGTCGAACTGATCAGGCCATTTGGGCCGGTACATGCCGTCCCGGGCAGCGTGGCCGAACGAGACACGGCGGACCGTGCCGTCGCAGAAGCCGTCTCCCGATTTGGAAGGCTCGATATGCTCGTCAACAATGCGCATACTTTTGCGCCGCTCTTCAGCGTCGAGGAGACCCCTGAATCGGATTTCAGGACGCACATGGAATCGGGTTTCTATGGCACCCTTTATTTCATGCAGGCGGCATTCCCGCACCTGCGTGAGCGTGGCGGATCCATCGTGAACTTCGGCTCGATGGCGGGTCTGCAAGGCTGGGCCGGATTCGCACCCTATGCCGCTGCCAAGGAAGCCATTCGCGGCCTCTCTCGTGCCGCTTCACGTGATTGGGGGAAGCACAAGATCCGAGTGAACGTCATTGTTCCTTCCGCGCACTCGCCGATTTCGGATGCGTATATGAGTGATCCGGCGACGCACAAGGTGGTCATCGACAGCATTCCGCTCGGCTATCTGGGTGATCCAGAGCTCGACATCGGCCGCGTGGCGGTGTTCCTGGCGAGCGATGATTCCCGATATGTCACCGGCCAAACACTTCACGTGGACGGCGGGATGTGAGATGGCCTCGGCAGTACAACGGCTGACGGACCTTGTCGGGGCGGAGCATTGCTATTCGATACCCTACGCTGAGCTCCTGCCCGCGCAGATGCAGGCCGCGGGCGAGCGGCTCGACCAACGCCGCGGCGCCATCAAAGTGCTTGCCAAGCGCGCCGAAACAGGCGGCGACGGGGTTATCCGGCACCCATCCGACATCGTGCCGCTGCTGTTTGCGCACAGCTCGTACAAGAGTTACCCCGAGTCCTGGCTTACACAAGGCAAATGGGCGCGCATGTGCCGGTGGCTGGATACCCTGACAACCTCGCGGGTTCCCGGCGAGGGCATGGACGAGGCAAAAGACGTCGATGATTGGATCCATCGGCTGTCCTTGGCCGGTCATTATCTTTCTTGCTCGAGTGGCACCACGGGAAAATGCTCGATGCTCCCCGCGAGTGCGGCGGATCGAAGCTTCGTCAAGCGTCAGATGGTTCAAGGATTCAGCTGGGCCACCGGGATCGTTCCGAAGTGCGACTACAAGGTGTTTGGTCTCGCTCCGGCGACCAAAGCTTTCCGCCATCACGACTCGCGGCAGGCCATCGTGGACGCATTTGCGTGCGCAGACCGCCAATTCCCGACAGAACCGATTACGGTGGGGCAGGTTATGAGGATGGTCGCCCTGCGCCGCAGCGTCGCCGATGGCACCGCACGCCCCGCCGACATCGCCGCTTTCGAGGAGATTTCCGCGGCGCGCGGCAAGGCCCTGGAAGACGGTTTGAGAAGTACCGCGGAGGCCATCATCGCGAGCCGCGGCGAGAAGATGATCGTGCAGGGCCTGGTTCCAACGATGTTCCAGATCGCGGAAATGGTGCGAGCGATGGGCTACAGCGCAAAGGATTTCCATCCGCAGAACGCACTGATGACCGGCGGCGGATTGAAGGGTGCCAAATTGGCCGCCGATTACCGTGAACGCATATTCGAGACTTTCAATGTGCAGTCGGTGCGCACATTCCAGTTCTACAGCATGCAGGAAATCAACACGACAATGCCGCGTTGCGGAGCCGGCCGGTACCACGTCGCACCGTGGCTGCTGCTCCTCGTCCTCGACGAAACCGGCGAGCAATTGATGGATGCCCGTGCCGACGAAATCGAAGGTCGTGCGGCATTCTTGGATCTTTCGATCGATGGGCGCTGGGGTGGCCTCATCACGGGAGACAAAGTGCGCGCGCACTATGGCAGCTGTTCCTGCGGCCACGCAGGGCCGACGATAGCGGCCGACATTGCTCGCTACGCCGATCTGCCCGGCGGTGACAAAATCAGTTGCGCAGGCACCATCGATGCCTATATTCGAGGGGCCTCCTGAGGCCGCTCCCGGGTAGCGGCGTCCGCTCCGGGGCCGATCGTCAGTCCCTGGCGCGGTTCATCACCATGTCGGCAAAGCGATCAAGGCCATCGAGCGTGGCTTCGACGGTCTTTTGGCCGGCTCCGAGTTCCTTGGCAATGAGAACGAGACGGTCTACGCCCGCGTCGCGAAAGCGGTGAACCTCCTCGAGGTCCGGCACGGTCTGCGGACTGACCGTGATTTCGAAGGGCCGGTCGCTGGTGCGCATCGCGCGCAGCTCCCGTATCCGCGCCGCCGCGGTCTCAGGCGTGTAGCGCAAACCAAACCAGCCATCGCCGCTGCGCGCGGCACGTTTCAGCGCCGCCGGCGTATCCCCCCCGATGAGAATAGGAACGGGTGCACGCGCGGGTTTGGGCTCGAAGCCGATCTCCTCGAAGCGGTAAAAGCGCCCGCTATGCGTGACTCGCTCCTCGGTCCATAGCCGGCGCATGATCTCGATACATTCCTCCATACGACCGCCCCGATGTTCCCAGGCCGCGTTTACCGTGTCGTACTCTTCCTTCAGCCAACCAGATCCGGCTCCGAGAATCACTCGCCCCCCGGCGAGAGCATCGAGCGTTGCGACCAGCTTGGCGACGACGACGGGATGTCGCAGGTTTACGAGATACACCGAGGTGCCGAGCTGGATCTGCCGAGTTTGTGCCGCGATGTAGGCGAACGTGATCAGCGGATCGAATAGAGGCGTGCTCGGCAACGGGGGACCGAGTGAAGGTCCATAGGGGTAGGTGCTCGCGATCGCCGCCGGAAATACGAGGTGCTCGCCGAGCCAGAGAGAGTCATAGCCAAGCTCATCGGCCCGCCGCGCAATGGGTAAAAGAAACTGCGGCCGCACCGGAAAGAAATTCAGGCCGATCTTCATGGGTCACCCCGGTTGCCTGGCTGGGAATAGCCGCGCCCCTCATCTCGAGAGGGGGGCCTCAAACAGATACTCATCGATCACGCGATGAAAGTTCGAAATGGTCGCCTCCTGCAGAGGATTCGTCCGGGCGCCCTTGAATCCGCGCGATCTCATGCCGCGTTGCACCTGACCCATGTTGTCGAAATCCTGCTGCAGGATGATGCTTATCGACTTGAACTTGCGCCAGTCCTCGTCGCCGTGCAGATATTTGCGCTCGAGGGGAGGTTCCGTGCCCGGCGCGTAGCGTTGCAGCGCATAGACTTCGAAGAAACAGGTGTCGGGATCGGTCGCGTGGGGTAATGCGCGATAGGCAAGCACACCGTCCGGCCAGGGTAGCATCACGTAGTTCGGGAACACGTGCCAGTCGGTGCTGGCGTCGGCCATCTGTTGCAGCGTGATGTTCGGCCAGCCGACCCCCTCGGCGATGGCGGCCTCGCGCTGGAACTCGATCGCCTTCATCATCACGACACCCGCCGGGGTGTCGGAATCGAGCTCAGTCATCACTCGCCGCACCGCCTCGACATCGCGCTCGCTGAAGAAGGCTTTCAGCTCTCGATCGAACAGCTCGAAGTACTCCACGATGGGCCGCCGAAAGTCCTTTGGAGCCGGCTTCCCCAAGCGTGGCGACGGTGCTCCGACGGGATAGCCCGCATTGCCGGGGTAATAGAACATCCCGTGACGGCCGAAAATCCTGTTGCGGGTCACGTCGTCGCCGTAAATGGGCATCATCTGCGGGTGTGTGGCGGAGGTGTGATAAGCCTCGTTGAAAGCCTCCACGCCGACCTTCCAATTGCACGGCACCTTCACCGAGACGTACCAGCGGTATCGCATCTTGTCCATCTCGTACGGATCGATGTATGCGGGAACCGGCGCGAGATACTCGGACAGCGGCTCCGCGTTGGGATCCATGTTGATGAAAACCCAGCCAGCCCACGTGCCGACGCGCACCTCCTTCAGGTGTAAATCCGCATCGCCGAATTCGGCACATCCGCTCCAGTCGTCGCGGTCGAGCACGCGTGCGATCGAGCCGTCGAGGTGATACTGCCAGCCGTGAAAGTTGCAATGAAACCGGCTCATCCTGCCGCAGCCATCGGTGAGCCGGCGGCCGCGATGCTGGCAGACGTTGAAGAACGCCTTGATCTCGCCCTCGGATGCCCGCACCAGGACGATGCTTTCGCTCATGATGTTGTACGTGACGAAAGAGCCGACCTGGGGCAGTTCCTCTTCGCGGCACGCGATCTGCCATACGCGGGGCCACAGCCGCTGCTCCTCGAGGCGCAGAAACTCCGGCGAGATGTAGTGATCGGCCGGTACGAAGTCGGGGCGCACGGCTCCCGGGCGCACATCATGCGTTTCCTTCATACCACGAGCTCCTCCATAACTGCCGGCTATGTTAATCGGCCATCCAAGCGCAGCGAATGCGATTAGTTGCGCGGGGTTCCACTATGTGGGAAGCAAGGCCCACGCGGGCGGATGCCGGCGATTATCATACAGCGATCTTGAGGCGCCGGGCTTTTGCGGCCGTCGGCGGAGGGAATCAGCCGATGATTGAACCGCGTGACCGCGACTGGGGCCCGAACGTCGACTGGACGCGAGTGCCGCGCATCGAGCCGCACGTCCCCGGACTGCTCGCGCATTTCAAAGCGCATTGGGCCGAGAGAGAGGTGCTCATCTTCGATCAGCGTCGCCTGAGCTATGGGGAATTGGAGGAGAGCTCGGCGGTGCTCGCTCGCCATTTGCTCGCCGCGGGTATCGGCAAGGGCAGTCGCGTTGGATTGATGCTTCCGAGTGACGAGAGCTTTCTCATCACCTGGATGGCCATCACTCGCATCGGCGCGCTCGCGGTGACGGTGTCGACGCTCTCGACCGCCGAGGAGATCCGGAGGATCGCGCACCATGCCGATCTCCAACTGCTGCTCTCCGTGCCTCGCTATCTGCACCATGATTACGTCGCCCGACTGAAGACGGCATTCCCCGGCCTCGCGTCTTCGAGCCAGACTTTCCATCTCATCGAGGCTCCATACCTGCGTGCGATATGGCTTTGGGGGTGCGAGCCCGCCGCTCCTGCATGGGCGACGCGCGTGGATTTGAGGCGCAATCCAGGCATCGATCCGGCGGTGCTTGCGGCCGTCGAGGCAGCCGTGCGAAGCAGCGATGCAGCCGGCATCATCTACACCTCGGGGTCTACTGCCGAGCCGAAGGGTGTGATCCACTCGCAGGGCAACTTCATTCGCCAAGGCATGAAGCTCGCGATGAGCTTCGGGTACGAGAACGATGAGCGGCTCTACGCCTCCATGCCGTTCTTTTGGGTCGGAGGGCTCGTGACAACCGCTCTGTGCGCGATGTCCGTCGGCGCCACCTTGCTGGCGAGTGCGAGTAGCGGAGCCGATCTCCTCGATTTCCTGGAGCGCGAACGCACGACCGCGGTCGTCAGTTGGCCGCACATCCTGCGATCACTGGCCTCCGACCCGACGTTTGCGAGGCGAAAATGGGGCGCCATGCGCGGTGGATTGCTCTATGAGGCGCTTCCCGCCGAGCGGCGTCCGCGCGATCCGGGCTTGATGTCGGCACCGATCGGAATGACGGAGACGGCCGGCCCGTACACCATCATGCAGCGCAACCTCCCGGAGGATCAGCGCGGCTCTCTCGGGCCTCTGATGAGAGGCATCGAGGCGCGTCTGATCGACTCCACCGATGATCGCATTCTAGCTACATGGGAGGAGGGCGAGGCCGGTGCCGATTCCGGCGGACAGATCGGGGAGCTTCAGTTGCGCAGCGATGTCATGATGCTCGGGATGGTGAAGCGCGAGCGCGCCGACGTGTTCACTCCCGACGGATGGTACGGCACGCGTGACCTGTGCTCATTTCGCCGAGGACATCTGCATTACCACGGCCGCGTCGATGACCTGATCAAAGCATCGGGCGCCAACGTGTCGCCCGCCGAGGTGGAGGCGGCGCTCCTCAAGATCGCCGGTATTGCCTCTGCGCACGTGGCCGGCGTGCCGGACCGCGTGCGCGGCAGCGTGGTCGGGGCCATGCTCGTGGCGCGGCCCGGCTCACGGCTCGATGCGCAGCTGATTCGCGCCGAACTGACCGGGTCGCTTTCGAGCTTCAAGGTACCGCGTGTGATCCTCATCGTGGAGTCTTCCGAAGTACCGACCCTGCCGAGCTCCAAGATCGACCGGCGGGCGCTCGCAAGGATGCTTCTGTCAGCTCATCAGGAACCCGGATATAAATGAGCATACCACTCGTCTTTCGCAACCATTTTCAGATGGGCTATGTCGTTCGCGATGTCAGCAAGGCTGCGGCCGCCTTGAGAGATCAGTTTGGCGTCGGGCAATGGCAGATTCGCCGCATGCCCGACTCGGCTCCTTCGAGCGCCCTTGCCTTCGCGTATGTGCAGCAGACGATGATCGAGCTGGTCGAGGCGCGGCCGAGTCAAGATACGATATTTCGAGAGTGGCTGCCGGATTCGGACTCCATGGCGAGATTTCACCATCTGGGTTACATGATCGACAGCGAGGAGCAGTGGCGCGAGACGATTGATCAGCTCGAATCAGCCGGCGTACGCGCCGCATTCGCCGGCAGCGCCGGCGATCTGCTCGACTACTACTATGCCGACACCGTTGCGCATCTAGGTCATTACTGCGAGTTGGTGCGGCTGAAGCCGGCCGGCCTTAACTACTTCTCACGGGTGCCGCACAATTGAGCCGGAGGCGGGCGCGGCGCCCGTTGAACGGATCACTCAAGAACTAGGAGATCGACCGGATGGGGTTCGAGTTGTCACCCAACGCGCGGCGCCTGCACGAGCGCCTCACGGCATTCATGGAGCAGCACGTCTATTCCAATCAGGATACCTATTGGCGGCAGCTCGAAGCGGCGCAGGACCGCTGGCAGGCGCTACCGCTCATCACCGAGCTCAAGGCGAAGGCAAAGAGCGAGGGTTTGTGGAACTTGTTCCTGCCGCGGTTCGGTCTGACCAATCTGGATTATGCGCCGCTCGCCGAGGTCATGGGCCGCCTGCATTGGGCCTCGGAGGTATTCAATTGCTCCGCGCCGGATAGCGGCAACATGGAGACGATCGAGCGCTATGGGACGCCCATGCAAAAAGAGCAATGGCTGGAGCCCTTGCTTGCGGGAGAGATTCGCTCGGCGTTCAGCATGACCGAGCCCGATGTCGCCTCCTCGGACGCGACGAACATCTGCACGAGTATTCGTCGGGACGGCAACGAATACGTCATCAACGGGCGCAAATGGTTCACCTCGGGGGCCGGTGCGGCGGACTGCAAGATCCTGATCGTGATGGGGAAGACTGACAAGGACAATCCCGACCGCTACGAGCAGCAGTCGATGATTCTGGTGCCGAAGGACACTCCCGGAGTGAAGATCGTTCGCAACCTCCCCGTGTTTGGATGGGATGAGGCTCCGCACGGGCACGCGGAGGTGATCTACGACAACGTCCGCGTTCCCCTCGACCACATACTGCTCGGCGAAGGCTGCGGCTTCGAGATCGCACAAGGGCGCCTCGGACCGGGACGGGTCCATCACTGCATGCGAATCATCGGCCAGTCGGAGGTCGCGTTGGAAAAGATGTGCCGGCGGCTCGCTTCGCGCACCGCTTTCGGCCGCTCGATCGCCGATCAAACCGTCTGGCAGGAAAGAATCGCCGAATCCCGAATCATGATCGATCAGTGCCGGCTGTTGACGCTGCATACCGCGGAAAAGATGGACAAGGCGAGCAACAAGGAGGCGCGTCGGGAGATCGCCATGATCAAGGTGGCAGCTCCAAAAATGCTCTGTCAGATCGTGGACTGGGCAATCCAGGCCCACGGCGCGGCAGGCATTACCTCTGATTTCGACCTTGCCTACCAGTACGCGCGGGCGCGCGTCATGCGCATCGTCGATGGGCCCGATGAGGTGCATCGGAATCAAATCGCGAGGCTCGAGCTCTCCGCCTATCGCCGGGCAGCCGCCAGCAAGGGGCCGCCGTGACGGAGTGCGCGGGGTCTCCGACGATCCCGACGAACCACCGCTTCGATCAGGCTGCGCTCGCGCGCTACCTTCAGGGCAAGCTCCCCGGCTTCGATGCGCCGATCGATGTGGGACAGTTTTTGGGCGGGCAGTCCAATCCGACCTATCGCATCGGCACGACGGCCGGCAATTACGTGCTGCGCAAGAAACCGTCGGGCGACCTTCTGCCATCCGCTCACGCGGTCGACCGCGAATTCGCGGTGATGCGGGCCCTCGCCGGTCAGGTTCCCGTGCCGCGCATGTGTCTGCTCTGCAATGATGAGAGGGTGATCGGACAGGCGTTCTACATCATGGAATGCGTCGAGGGACGCATCATGCCCGACGCGCGGTTGCTCGACGCACAATATGGGGAGCGCGCGGCTTTGTGTCAGGAACTCGTCACGGTGCTCGCCCGGCTGCACCGGGTCGATCATCGGGCGGTGGGGCTCGAGGGCTTCGGACGGCCGGAGGGCTATCTGGCGCGACAGCTGTCGCGTTGGTCCAAACAGTATGGCGCATCGCGGGTCGAGGAAAATCCCGACATGGAGAGGCTCATGCCCTGGCTCGAGTCGAATTTGCCGCGCGATGACGAGACCGCGATCGTGCATGGGGACTACCGCAGTTATAACGTGATCTTCGCGCCCACCGAGCCGCGCGTCTTGGCGGTGCTCGATTGGGAGCTCGCCACGATCGGCCATCCTCTGGCGGATATGGCCTATTGCTGCCTGCCTTATTACCTGCCGCCCGACGATCTGCGCGGATTTCGAGGCGAGAATCCCAAGGACCTCGGAATTCCACCGGAGGAGGATCTGATCGCCGCTTACTGCCGCGAGACGCACCGCTCCGAGCTGCCGCACTGGCGCTACTTTGTCGTCTTTTCTCTGTTCCGCAGTGCCGCCATCCGTGCGGGCGTCTATAAGCGCAGATTCGATGGAACGGCCGCGAATGCGACGGCGCTCACCGCCGGACAGGGCTATCGTAGCGCCGCCGCCTGCGCCTGGCGGCTAGCGCAATCCAGCCCTAAGGGATGAGTTGCGGCAGCGGATCTCGTTTCACGATGTGGTCGGCCAGATCTTCAAGGGCCCTTGCGCCGTGCTGCGGATGACCCGCTTCAGCAGGTGCTTCAGCATCTGAGATTCGAAGAAATCAAGCCCAAGTTCGGTGTCCGCCTCGGCCGCCTTGGCGGCTGCCATCAGTTCGATGACCGTGTGCCGGCCCGAGCCGCTGAGCGACAAGACGAGGGATCCGTCCGCGTCGCGCTCCTCGACGATCAAAGCCCTCTGTGCCAGATTTTGCAATTTCGCATCGTGGAGCCGCTTGCCCGCGAACTGCAGGAGGCTGTCGACCTCGATGACTTTCCGGCGATCCGAGATGATGAGGAGCGACAAGATCGCGTAGTCCTCCTCGTCGAAGCCGCGCGCTTCGAGGGCAGGCCGCAGGCGCGACCGCATTTGCAGATGTGCCACGCTCAGCAAATTGCCCAGGTAGTCCTTCGTAAACGCCCCGAAATCCGCCTCGGCCGTGGGGGGGCTGCGGCCGCCGGGCTTCTTGAACGCGAGCGCGTAATTGCCTCCCTGAAAGACAAGCGGTGCGCGTTTGAAGTCATTGAAGGCGAGTACTTCGCCGACGATGATCTCGTGGTCGCCGCCCTCGTATGCGAAGGCAGTTCGACACTCGAAGCGCGCGGCGCACTGCGGCAGGAGCGGAATGCCGCCATGGCCGCGTTCGACGTCGATGCCGGCAAACTTATCCGCGCCGCGTGTTGCGAAAAGGTTCGAGAGTGGCTCCTGGTCCGCGCCAAGGACATGCACGGCGAAGAATTGCGCTTGCTTGAAGGCGGGCAGGCTCAAGGAGGTCTTGGACAGGCTCCACAAGACCATGGGTGGATCCAGCGAAACGGAGTTGAAGCTGTTTGCGGTGAGCCCGATATCGCGGCCGCCTTGATCCAACGTCGTGACGATCGTCACCCCCGTCGCAAAGGAGCCGAGCGCTTTGCGCAGCGAGTGAGCGTCGAAGTTGTGATCGGTCACAGGGCTCCCATGAGGACTCTCGCCGGTACGACGGCTTTCTTATCTCAGAATAGTCTCTCCCGTAGATTGGCGTAACAACGTTTTTCTCACAATGCGGAATGATTCCTCGGACGGAGGCGTCGCTCCATCGCGCCCCGAGATAAGCTCAATTCCGCCAAGCGAGAGCGCCATAGAAGCGCGCCGAATTTTAAGGGGGAAGATAACTATGCGTGCAAAAGCCATCCTACGATCCGTGATTGCGATTGGTCTTGCGCTGCAAGCATTGCCTGCGGCGGCGCAACCCCCCGGTGAACCCACCGGATCGGCGCAGTCCGGCGCCGGGCAGTTGGAAGAGATCATCGTCACGGCACGCAAGCGCGAGGAATCGATCGAGAAAGTACCGGTGATCGAGACGGTCGTGACCGGGAAGACCCTGGAAGATTACGCATCGCAGGATCTGAAGGCCCTGGCGCAGGACGTTCCGGATCTGGTCATCGGCAGCAACATAGAGGACTTCGGACAGCAAATCTCCATCCGGGGCATCGGAAATACGACGCTCAATGCGAGCGTCGATCAATCGGTCTCTCTCAACATCGATGGAATGCAGATCAATCAAGGCCTCGCCTACTCGACCGGCCTGTTCGATGTGGGTCAGGTCGAGGTGCTGGAGGGACCCCAGGCGCTCTTTTATGGCAAGTCCACGACGGGCGGCGTGATCTCCCTGCGCAGCGCCGACCCTACCGATACGCCCGAGGTCATCGCGCGCGGCGGCTACGAGACCGAGGCCGAAGAGAAAAGGGGAGAGCTGATTCTTTCGGGACCGGTGACCGACACGCTCAAACTGCGCCTCGCGACCTTGTACACCTCCCAGAACGGCGAATTTCAGAACCTTGCGGTCGGAATACCGGAGTTGGGCGGAGAGACGCCGGAGTATCGGAATTTCTGGCCTCAGACGGAATATATCGTGCGGGGTACCGCGCTTTGGACGCCGACGGAGAAGTTCGATGCCAGACTGAAGCTGAATTACGATCACCTGGACAACAATGGTAATGACGCCGGCCTGAAGATGACATCCTGTCCGAACGGCGTCGGTCCCTTCTTCGGCATTCAGTTCCTGTCTCCCGAGGAGAATTGTCAACAGGACAGCCATGATTTCCGAATCGTCGACTTAAACCCCGCGGCCTATCCGGGCATACGCAACAACGGCGTGCCCTTCAACGACCTTTCGCAATACTTCGGCACGCTGGAAACGAATTATCATCAGGCGAAGGACTTGACATTCACCTCGGTGACCGGCTTTTACAAGCTGGTCCAGTCGGACCTGTTCAACGGCACCGAGACGGGAGCCGCCGGCACGCTGTACGCTTTCGATAACAACTTCAGCGTCCGGAATCTGACGGAAGAGCTACGGGCGAACTCGGACTACGACGGCCCCTTCAACTTCACGGCAGGCGCCTACTACCAGCAAAGCGAAATGAATGAGCCCCTGAGGGCGATCTACAATCAGTTTCTCGGCTTGGGGCTGCCGGTCCTTTTCCAGCAGGGCAATTTCTTTCTTCACACCGACGCCTACTCGGTCTTCGAGCAGATGCGATACAAGATCGTGCCGACGCTCGAATTTGCCGCGGGCGTCCGCTGGAGTCACGAGGTGCGTGATATCACCGAGACCAATACCGCCGAGGTGAGCTCGTACCCCGGACCGGGAAGCACCGTCGGGGTGGTGGACACGGGCGTTCCGAGGACCACCTCCGACCATGTCAATCCTGAGATCACGCTCACCTACACACCCACGGGCGATATGACCTTGTTCGGTGCGTTCAAGGAAGCCTCGAAATCCGGCGGCTTCCAGACGACCATCCTGCAGCCTGCCGGGCACGACCTCTCGTTCAGCGACGAGGATGTGAAGGGCGGCGAAGTCGGCATGAAGTCGTTCTTTTTCGAGCGCCGCGCGAGCCTCAATCTGAGCGCCTACAAATACCAGTACAGCAACCTTCAGGCGGGCGAGAATATCGATACGGCACAGGGCCTCATCGTAAGGACGATCAACACGGGTGAGGCGGACGTTTGGGGTTTCGAATCCTCGGCCCGCTATCTGCCGGAGATCGTTTCGGGCCTCACCTTCCGCGGGGCGGTGAATTATAATCACGCGCGCTTTACCAGCTTCGATAATGCGCCTTGCTGGGGCGGGCAGACGATCGCAGCGGGCTGCAATCAACAATTCGACAGCTTTACGGGACTGTACACGGCCCAAAACTTTCGAGGACACCCGCTTACGGGGGCGCCCGATTGGTCGGCGAACTTCGGCTTCGACTACGAGAAGCCGGTCCCGAATGGCATGAAGGTTGGATTCGGATCCATGACGCATTACTCGGATGGGTTCTACACGGATCTGGCCGAGCGCTACGACATGACCCAAAGAGCGTACTTCAAGACCGATGTCAGTCTCAGGCTGAGCGGGCGCAACGATACCTGGCAGGTCTCGCTGGTCGGGCTGAACCTCGGGGATGTTCTCACCACCGGCTATTGTGCCAACTCGCCATTCCAGTCCGGCGGCTTGGCGGCGGCCTTTGGACTCCAGCAGACCGGCGGCACCAAGGGCGGTATTCAGGACGGCGTGGCGTGCGCCATCGACCGCGGCCGAGAACTGTGGTTGCGCGTCGAGTTCAGACCCCGATTCTAAGCCGCGCCGCAGGAGCAGACCGATGGGCAAGTATGTAATGGTCATTCAATCCCAGGCCAAGCCCGGCCGCGACCAGGAATACAACCAGTGGTACGACAACGTGCACCTCGGGCATGTATGCGCCATTCCGGGGGTGAGATCCGGGCGCCGTTTCGAGGCGGTCACCTCCGTGCCCTCGATCGGCAAGCCGGGTCTGCGCTATCTGGCCATTTACGATATCGAAGCGGACGACCCCGGCAGCGTCTTGAGCGAGATGCAAAAGCGCGTTGCCGATGGAACCATGGATGTGTCCGACTCGCTCGACGCACAATCCGTCGTGTCGTGGGTCTACAAGGCGCAGACTTAGGCATCGGATAGATGTCGGCGCCCGCGGTCGGCGATTTCGATTTCATCATCGTCGGCAGCGGCGCGGCATCGGTGCCCGCGGCACTGTCGATGAAGTCGCAGGGAAAGCGCGCCCTGATCATCGAGAAGCAGCCGGTCATTGGCGGCTCGACCGCGTTCTCGGGCGGCGTGATCTGGATCCCGGACAACGATCACCTGAATGCCGCGGGCGGCGAGGACTCCCCTGAGCGCGCGCGCACCTATCTCGATGGATTGATCGGCGAGGTGGGGCCGGCATCGACTCCGCAGCGCCGCGATGCCTTCATTCGAAACGGCACGCTGATGGTCCGATTCCTGGAGCGCTATGGCATGCAATTCATGCATGCGCGTTGGCCGGACTATTACGACGATCATCCCGGCGGTATCGCGCAAGGTCGCTCGCTCTGCGCACCCCTGTTCGACGTGAACGAGCTTGGCGACTGGGCCGCAAAGCTCGCTTACCATTCGCTGACCAGCAGCCTACCGGTCGATAGCCGGGACGCAGCCTCCCTCATGGTTGCAAAGCAGACATGGCGGGGCAGGGGGATTGCCGCCAAGACGCTTCTGCGGGTATTGGAAAAGAAGCTTACGGGCCGACAAATCCGTGGTGCGGGTAATGCGCTGCAAGGCCGCCTCTTCCAGATTGCATTGCGCGAGAAAATCCCGATCTGGACCAATACGCCGGTACGCGAGTTCCTGAGCGAGAACGGACGCATCGGCGGCGTCATTGCCGAGCGCGGCGGCTGCTCGATTCCGGTGCGGGCACGCCTCGGTGTCCTGATCAACGCGGGCGGTTTCGCGAAAAATCGGGCGATGCGGGACCGATATCAACCCAAACCCACATCCGTGCAGTGGACGCTTGCCAACCCCGGGGACACCGGAGAGATGATTCAGGCGGCGATCAGGATAGGCGCCTCCATCGATCTGATGAACGAAGCCTGGTGGACCGCCGCATCGTTCCTCCCCGACGGCTCGTTGGTGTCCATTCATTCTCCGAACGACATCGGCAAACCGCATTGCATTGTCGTCGACACCACGGGCAAGCGCTTCGCCAACGAAAGTTGCTCCTATATGGAGTTTGGCCAGCGCATGTATGCGGCGGGTGCCGTGCCTGCCTGGATCATCTTGGACAGCCGGCATCGAAACGCTTATCCGTGGGGAACTGCGCTGCCCGGGATGACTCCGTCGAAGTGGCTCGAGAGCGGCTACATGCGGCGTTTTGCAACGCTCGAGGCATTGGCGCGCGGCTGCGGTATCGAGCCGGTCGGCCTCGCGCAGAGCGTCGCGCGCTTCAACAACTTCGCGCAGCGGGGGGTCGATGAGGATTTTGGCCGGGGTACGAGCGCCTATCACCACTACTACGGGGATCCGTCGATGAAGCCCAACTCCAATCTGGGTGCCATCGAACGCCCGCCATTCTACGCGGTCGCCCTCTACCCGGCGGATGTGGGTACCGCGGGTGGTCTCCTCACCGATGAGTTCGCGCGCGTGCTGCGCACCGACGGGTCCGTCATCGACGGGTTGTACGCCACGGGCAACAGCACCGCGTCGGTCATGGGACGCCGCTACGTTGGTGCAGGCGCGAGCATCGGTCCTTCGATGACTTTCGGCCATATCGCGGCCGCTCATGCCACCCGAGCTTCGCCGACCACAATGTGGAACTGACGTCCCCGGGAGCATCGGTGCGCGTGCGCAGTATAATATGCTGTCCAATTCGGACAGCCGCTCAGGCATGGGTGAGTTGAGCGAATCTCGACCATGAACAGCTCCGCTTACCAGGCCCTCGCTTTGAGACGCGACGGAGCCGTTCTGCACGTGACGCTCGATCGGCCCGAGACGATGAACGCCATCGACGAGGAGCTCCACGCGGACCTCCAGCGGCTATTTACGGACGTCGCGCAGGATGATTCCACGAACGTTGTCGTCATCACGGGCGCCGGGCGCGCGTTCAGCGCCGGCGGAAACATCGAGGCGATGCAGACGCTCATCGACCGGCCGCACCTTTTCGTCAAGGAAGGGGCCAAGGGCAAGCAGTTGATTTTTTCCATACTGGACTGTCCGAAGCCGATCATCGCCAAGGTGAACGGCGCGGCCATCGGACTCGGCGCGACGATTGCCTTGTTCTGCGACATCATCATCGCCGCCCGGCACGCGAAGTTCGCCGATCCGCATGTAAAGATCGGCCTTTCGGCAGGCGACGGCGGCGCCGTGATCTGGCCGGCGCTACTTGGCTTTGCGCGCGGGAAGGAGTTTCTGTTCACCGGGGACACGCTCACCGGCGAGGAAGCCGCACGCATCGGACTCATCAACCGCGCCGTGGCGGCGGACGAGCTCGATAAGGTCACCGACGAGCTCGCCCAGCGGATCGCCGGCGGTGCCTCGCGCGCCATCCAATGGACGAAGCTGTCCGTCAATATCGCCCTCAAACAGCTCGTGCACTCGGTGCTGGACGCCTCCTTTGCCTATGAGGCGCTATCGAACCGCACGAGGGATCATCAGGAGGCGGTCAACGCTTTTCGCGAGAAGCGCCTTCCACGCTTCACCGGTGAGTGAGCGCCCCGAGGCGCGCGGCGGCAAACTGATATGCGACGGGGGATATGAATCATGGGAAGGTACCTGAAATCGACCGATTTCATCGAGTTCTCGGTCCAAGAGCGCATCGCGCGCATCACGCTCAACCGCCCGGACAAGCGCAACGCGCTGAATCCCGCGATGCTGACGGAACTCCATGACGCGCTCATCGAGGCGGACGCGCTCGTCGATGTCAATGTGATCGTCCTTGCCGGGGCGGGCCAGGATTTTTGTGCGGGCTACGATCTGGCCGGCGCGTACGCAGGCGGCGCGGATGGTGCCGGTGAGGAGAAGTATCGCAGCGGCACGGCGACGCTGGAGGATGATTGCTGGCACATCGAGCAGACGCAGCGGGCGATCTCGGTTCTTTTCGAGATTCATAAGCCCGTGATCGCCAAAGTCCAAGGCAACTGCATGGCGGGCGGCACCGACCTCGTGCTGATGTGCGACATGGTGCTCGCGGCCGAAACTGCCAAGTTCGGATTTCCGGCGACGCGCGCGAATGGCACGCCGCCGAGCAACATGTGGATCTACCACGTCGGTCCGCAATGGGCGAAGCGCATGCTCATGACGGGTGACAGCCTCTGGGGACGCGATGCCGCGCGCATCGGGCTCGTGCTCGATGCGGTCCCGGCCGCCGAGCTCGACGCCGCCGTCGATGAGCTGGCTCGGCGGGTGAGCTGTATCGATTCGGATCTGCTCGCTGCGCACAAGCGCGTCGTCAACATCGCGCTCGAGCTTGGCGGAGCGCGCACACTGCAGCGCATGGCCGCGGAGCAGGATGCACGTGCGCACTTCTCGCAGGGACCGCGCCGCAAGCAATTCAAGGCCGACATGGCGGCTCATGGACTGAAACAGGCACTCAAGAATCGCGACGAGCCGTTCGGAGACGGCATGGTCAAGATTCATTGGACTTCGAAGTAGGCGCAACCCGGAGGGCGGAATATGGGCGAGTCGAGCGAGGAACTCGTGCAGGTTCGCTACGAGGGATGCATCGCCGTCATGACCCTCAATAACCCGAGGCGCATGAACGCCTTTGGCCTGAAGATGCGCATGGCCGCGTACGAGCGGCTCCTGGAGATCGAGAGCAACGATGCGTGCCGCGCCCTCGTGCTCACCGGCGCCGGCGGCCATTTCTGCGCCGGCGGCGACATTGCCGAGATGCAGCGCCGCGAGGTGATCGAGGCCCGCATGCGCTTGGATCTGCCGACGCGGCTGTTCAGGCTGCTCGTCGAGGGACCGAAGCCCTTCCTGTGCGCCGTCGAAGGCAATGCCTTCGGCTGCGGCATGTCGTTCGTCGCCGCCAGCGATTATGCCGTCGCCGCTTCCGATGCGAAGTTCTCGTGCGCGTTCATCAAAGTGGGGCTCATGCCGGACTTCGGCGGCATCTGGTCGATTGCACGCAAAGTGGGCCACCGCAAAGCCATGGAGTTGTGCGCGTTCGCCGAGCCGTTCGATGCGCAGCAGGCGCTCGACATGCAGCTGATCAACCGCACTTGCGAGCCCGGACAGGCGCTCGCGGCGGCGCTCGAGGCCGCGGAGAAATTCGCCAGAAATCCGCCGGTGGCCATGGCGTTGCTCAAGTCGGCGCTCAATACCGGGAATGCGACGGTGGATCAGGCTGTCGCGACGGAGGTCAACTATCAGTCGGTGCTCGTCCACACGGAGGATTTCGCCGAAGCCGTCCGTGCCTTCGCAGAAAAGCGCAAGCCGGACTTCACCGGCCGATGAGCGGATCGGCGCGCGCCTTCAGCGTCCCGTGAATTGCGGCGGCCGCTTCTCCTTGAACGCGGTCATGCCTTCCTTCGCATCTTCCGTGTTCGCGGCGATGGCAATCGCATTGAGCTCCAGATCGACGAACTGATCGAAGCTGCCGACGTCCGCATTGAACATGCGCTTGGCGAGGCCGAAGGCGAGCGGCGGTGCGGCGGTCATCTCTCGCGCAAGCGCGGTGGCCTCGTCCATCAGCGCCTCCTCGCTCACGAGCGCACTTGCCAATCCGATATCGAAGGCCTCGCGGCCCGATACCGGACGCGCGCGATAAAGAATGTCGCGTGCCTTGATCTGGCCTATCGCGCGGGACATCAGATAGACGATGCCTCCTTCGGGAGCCTTGGCAAGATTCAGAAAGGCGGGTCTGAACGTGGCGCTTTGCGCGACCAATATGAAATCGCAGCACAGCGCCATGGTCCAGGCGATTCCGACCGCCGCGCCGTGCACCGCGGCGATGGTGGGCTTGCGGAAGTGATAGATGCGGCGGATCACGCTGTTGTATTCGGTCATCGCCTCGAGGGCACCGGCGAGTCCTGTTTTGGCAGACCTGGGGCCGCCCTGGCCGCCGATGTCCGCGCCGGCGCAGAAGCCCCGTCCGGCACCGGCCAGAATCACGGCACGTACCGCCTCATCGCGCTGACAGCGGTCCAAATGCTCGGCGAGTTGTCCCCACATCTCGTGGGTGAGCGCGTTCAATTTCTCGGGGCGATTGAACAGAATGGTCGCGGCACCCTGTGAAACATTGCAGTCGACGCTCATGATGCCCAGCCTTTCGCCAAACGCAGCGGGATTCCTAGTATAGGCGAGCACTTGCGGCAAGCAACGGCGCATGGCCGCAGGCTTCCACATGTTGGGATGGACCCTTGGGGCGACCTCCGCGGGTGCTCCGGAATGGCATATGATCGAGCACTAACCTTCAGGACGGGAAGGAGAGAACCATGAGCCGAATTAAGAGATTGCCCTTGGGCCAGTGGGATCCGGAACTGCGTGCCGCAGCCAAGGACGCGAAGCCCTTCCAGCTGAACGGCATGGAGGTCATGGCTCATGCGCCTCATATGCTCAAGGCGTTGGGTGCTTTCACGCGATTGTCGCAGCAAGGTCGCAAGCTGCCGCGTCGACTGGTTGAACTGGTGCGCTTGCGAATAGCGTTCCACAACCAATGCCGAAGCTGCATGGCGATGCGCTATCAGTCGGCTGTGGATGACGGTCTCACGGAAGCGATGGTGTGTTCGCTCGAGAAGCCGATGGAGGCGAGCGATCTCAACGAGCGCGAAAAGGCGGCGCTGGCCTATGCCGATGCGTTCGCGACAAACCATCTCGCCATCGACGACGACACGTACGCAAATCTGCGCGAGTATTTCTCCGAGCCCGAGATCGTCGAGCTTGGAATGACCATGGCTCTGTTTCTCGGCCTCGGCCGCTTGGCGGCGACCTGGGATATGATCGAGGAATTGCCGAAGAGCTTCCAGGACAAGTCCAAGAAGGCGGCACCTTGGACGACGGATGGCGCGGTGGTGGTGAGGGGATAGGAAACACGGCCGAAACACGCCGCTCTCGCCGTGAATTTCAGAGAAAGCGAAAACACCGAAGCCCTGCGCGATCTTTTGCGCCGGTTTCTCGACAGGGAAGTGCCGCCGCAGACGGCGGCACGCTGGGACCAGGAAGACCGAATTCCGCGCGAGATGTTGGACCGGCTGGCGCAGCTTGGTCTGTGCGCACTCACGGTACCCGAAGAATTCGGCGGCATGGGCAGAGACGTCCTCGGAATGGTCACCACCATTCAGGAGTTGGCCCGCCGCAGCGTGGTCCTCGCCGGCCTTTACATCATGAACGCCTGCTACGGCAGTCTCAATATCGCCGAAGCCGGCACCGAGGAGCAGAAGCGGCGGCTTCTGCCGGATCTTTGCGCGGGCAAGATCCTGTTCGCGTATGGCCTCTCGGAGCCGGATGTGGGTGCCGATCTGGCGAGCGTGAGGACGCGGGCCGAGCGGCACGGCGATCGGGTCGTGATCAACGGCTACAAGCGCTGGTGCTCGGGCGCCGAATTCGCGGACTACATTTACATGCTGGTCCGCTCCGGCGAGGCCGAGGCGCGCTATAAAAATCTTTCGCTGGTGCTCGTCCCGTCGCGCACCGCGGGGATCACGCTCAAACATATCGGCACGCTCGGAGTGCGCGGAATTCCCACCAATGACGTGATTTTGGAGGACGTCGAGGTGCCGTTCGCGAATGTTATCGGGGGAGAGGCCTCATGGAATCGCGGATGGTCGCTGCTCGCCGGGCCGACCTTGGAGGCGGAGAAGCTCGAGGTGCCCGCGTTGGCCGTAGGCCTCGGAGAGGCGGCGTTGGCCGAGGCCTGGGAGTACAGTCAACGGCGAACGCAGTTCGGCGGTCCGATCTGCGCCATTCAATCGATTCGTCACATGCTCGCGGAGGCCCAGACGAAGCTCGCCGCCTGTCGGCTGATGCTGCAGCATGCCGCTTGGAAGGTGCACGAGGGCGAGCCGAGCGCGGTCGAGACCTCGATGGCCAAGCTGTTCGTGTGCGACAACGTCCGCGACGTCGTGCTCACGTGCCAGCAGGTGTTGGGCGCTTATGGCTATGCCCATGGGTTCGCCATGGAGCGCTACGTGCGTGATGCGCTCATCATGCCGATCTGGGGCGGCTCGTCGGCGATCCAGAAGAACAATATCGCGAATCTGATGCGCCTGCCTCGCGAGTAGGCCGCGCCTTTATTCGGGATGCCCCGCCTGCTCGCGGGACGTGAGCTGCAGCACCGGTCCCGGAAACTTCGACGGCGCATCCAGAATGGCGCAGACGTGCCGGCCGATGTCCAAATCCGTGACCCACTCCGGTTTAGCCGTGTTGCGGTTGCTCTCGCCATTGACCATCGAGATGATCATCAGCTCTCGTGCTTGAGCGCCGAGTTGACGCTCGCGGGCCAACCCGCGATACATCATCCGCTGCGCCGCCTGACAGATGGACACGTGGGCCAGCTTCGGGATGATGAAATCGGCCGTGCCGCCGCCGATACCGATCAACATGCCGCTTTCCGGCAGCCGCGGAACGAACACCTTCGCCGCAATGAAGTGTACCAGGAGATTGCTCGACAGCAGGGCGGACAGATTTTCGGCGCTCCACTCCATCAAGGGTTTGGGCTTGATCGATGCGCTGACGGAAATGACGGCGGCATCGATGCCGGCCGATTTCGATGCAGCGGCATCCCACAGCGCCGCGGCCCCCGCTTCGGTCGCGATATCGCCGGCCACCCAGCTGAGTGGTCTTCCCGCGTGGCGCGCGGCAAGCCGCTCGAGCTTCTCGCCGTCGCGGCCGGCCGCGATGACCCGGCGGCCGGCGGCGAGCGCCGCCGCGACAATGCCCTGACCCACATCGCCCGTTGCTCCGACGACCAAGAGCGTGCCATCTTTCGTCGCTTCACTCACTGCAAACCTCGAAGAGTCCCGCCGCACCCATTCCGCCACCCACGCACATTGTCACCACGACGTATTTCACGCCGCGGCGCCGTCCTTCGATCAACGCATGCATCGTACAACGGGCGCCGGTCATGCCGAACGGATGGCCGATCGCGATGGCGCCGCCGTTCACGTTCAATCGCTCGTCCGGGATTCCGAGCCGGTCGCGACAATACAGCACCTGTACCGCGAACGCCTCGTTCAACTCCCACAACCCGATGTCCGGTACTTTCAAGCCGAAACGCTCGAGCAATTTAGGCACCGCAAATACGGGACCGATACCCATTTCCTCGGGATCGCAGCCGGCAACGGCGAAACCGCGGTAAATTCCGAGCGGCTTCAGTCCGCGGCGTGCGGCCAGATCCGCATCCATCAGTACGCAGGCCGCAGCGCCATCCGAAAGCTGACTGGCATTGCCTGCCGTCACGTACTTGTCTTCACCATCGACCGGCTTGAGTTTCGCGAGGCCCTCGAGCGTGGTATCCGGCCGGTTGCCTTCGTCCCGCCGCAGCACCACGGTCTCCATTCCGACGGGCGTACTGGTTTTGTCCGTCAGAATCTTGATGGCCGTAAAGGGCACGATTTCGTCATCGAATAGACCCGCTGCCTGCGCAGCCGCCGCGCGTTGTTGACTCTGCAGCGCGTAGGCGTCCTGGGCATCCCGGGTCACGCCATACCGCGCCGCCACGTAATCGGCGGTGCGTATCATCGGCCAGTAAACACCCGCACGATTCGCCTGGAGCCAATCCTCCTCGAAGCGATGCCGGTTGCGGCTGTTTTGCACGAGCGAGACGGACTCGAGGCCGCCGGCGACTTGAATAGCCATTTCGCCGCACTGGATTCGATTGGCCGCGACGGCGATCGCCATCAGGCCCGACGAGCATGCGCGAACCACCGTCATGCCGGGAACGCCCACCGGCAGACCGGCCCGCAGGGCCACCTGCCGGCCAATATTGTGCCCGGACGCACCTTCCGCCCAAGCGGCTCCGATGACGACGTCCTCGATCTCGAGAGGTTCGAGCCTCGCGCGCCGGATGGCCTCGGTCACGACATGGGCGCCCATCGTCGCTCCGTGGGTGTTGTTGAGCGCGCCGCGGAAAGCTTTGCCTATCCCGGTCCGTGCGCCCGAGACGATCGCCGCCTCGCGCATCAGAGCTCTCCCGCCAACCCGCCGGATCGTGCGAGCACGGCAAGGTGGTGCCCCGAGTCCCCGAACAGCAGATCAATCATCGTCAACCTCCGGTAATAGTGGCCAACCTGGCTCTCCTCGGTCATGCCAATGCCGCCATGGAGTTGAATCGCCTGTTCACATACGAATTTACCCGATCGGCCGATCTGAACTTTGGCGGCGGAGGCGGCGCGGCCACGTTCGAATGAATCAGGGTGCTCGCTCATCATGGCGGCGTATAGCGCCATGCTCCGCGCCTGCTCGACGTGGATCAACATGTCGACCGCGCGATGCTGAAGCGCCTGAAAAGTACCAATCGCCGTTCCGAATTGCCTGCGGGTCTTGAGGTGATCGACGGCAATCTCGCGGGCGCGGTCCATGACGCCGACCGCTTCCGCGCACAGCGCCATCACCGCGAAGTCGACCACCTGTTCGATGAGGGGCAAAGCCGCGCCGGGCTCGCCGATGACGCCCTCGTCGCCGACTCTCACATCGTGCAGGCCAATCTCCGCGGCACGCAGCCGATCTTGCAGGAGATATCCGCGACGCGACACATTGGGCGCGTGCGCGTCGACGAGGAACAGACCGATGCCCTCCGGGTCGCGCCGGTCGCCCGCCACGCGCGCCGTGATGATGAGCTTGTCGGCGCAGTCACCGTGAAGCACGTGCCGTTTGCGGCCGTTCAACACCCACCCATCGCCGCTGCGCCGCGCCGTGGTTGCGACATCTGCAAGATCGTAGCGGGACTGCCGCTCCGCCTGCCCAAAGGCGAGCAATTGCCGGCCCGCGGCGACGCCCGGGACCAGAATTGCGAGCTGTTCCGACGAAGCGCCAAGTCGCAGGAGAGAGCCGCCCAGCACGACGGTGGCGAGAAAGGGCTCCAGCACGAGCGAGCGGCCAAATGCCTCCATGATGATCAGGGTCTCGACCGCGCCGCCGCCCCCGATACCTTCATTCCGCTCTGCGAAAGGCAGGGTGAGCAAGCCCATGTCCGCATATCGCCGCCACTGCTCACGGCTCCACCCATCCGCTTGCGCGAGGTAGTTCTTACGATGCTCGAAATCATACTGCTCGGCGAGAAGTCGCTGAATGCTCTCGCCCAGGAGGCGTTGATCGTCGCTGAGATCGAAATCCATGTTGACGCCGTCTCTACTAAAGCCCCAAAACGGTCTTGGCGAGAATATTGCGCTGGATCTCGTTCGTGCCGGCAGAGATCGAAGTGTGCCGTAGCCAGAAATGGTTGGGGGCAACCGTGAGCGCCCACTCCTCGCCGCCGGCCGGGGCCACGCCGCCCCGCAAAAATTCGCCGTCGAACTCCATGGCGTCGTTACCGACGACTTCCAGCAGCAGCTCCGACGTCGCTTGCTGCAGGTCCGCGCCCTGGATCTTGAGAATCGGTGCCATGAGGTCGGGCGTGCCCATGCGGGCGTGGGAGTTCTTTGCGACGGCCCGCAGCTGCGAGATCTCGAGGGCTTTGAGCTCGACATCGAGTGCGGCGACACGGCGACGGAAGCCGGGCTCCTCGCTCAATGGGCGCCCCCCGACCATGATCCGCCCGGCGAGCTCTCGGGCGCGCTGCACGCGCATCTTGCAGAGTCCGACACGCGCGACGTGGGTACGCTCGTTGCTGAGAAGGTACTTCGCATAATCCCAGCCCTTGTTCTCCTCGCCGATGCGGTTGGCAATCGGGATGCGCACCTCGTCGAGGAACACCTCGTTGAACTCGTGATTGCCGTCGATGCTGGTGATGGGGCGCACGGTGACGCCGGGGGAGTTCATGTCCATCAGCAGATAAGTGATGCCTTTCTGGGGCTTCGACTCCCGGTCGGTACGCACGAGCATGAAACACCAGTTGGCGTGGTGGGCGAGTGTGGTCCATATCTTCTGGCCGCTGACGACGTAGTCAGCCCCATCACGGTGCGCATGCGTGCGCAACGAAGCGAGGTCCGAACCCGCGCTGGGTTCGGAGAAGCCCTGGCAGAACCAGTAATCGAGACGAGCGATGCGTGGCAGAAAATGCTTCTTTTGCTCGGGTGTTCCGAAGGCGAGCAGCACCGGGCCGATCATATTGACGTTGAACGTCAGCAACTCCGGGGCGGGAGCGAGATAGAGCTCGTCCCTGAAGATGTATTGCTGAACCGTATTCCAGCCGGGTCCGCCCCACTCGGCGGGCCAGTTGGGCGCTGCCCATCCCTTCGCGTGCAGGATGTGCGTCCAGCGAACGATGTCCTCGCGCTCGAGACGCTGGCCCAGAATGCACTTGCGGCGGATCTCCGCGGGAAGCTCGGTCCGGAAGACCGCCCGTACCTCTTCACGAAAGGCGATCTCCTCAGGGGTGAAGTTCAGATCCATGAACCTCCTCTAACTCACGGAGCGGGTCGGTGCTGTTGGTATTGTTGCGCACGCGAGGATTGTAGCGCCGGCAGCCTTCTCCTCACTCCCGCGCAGGGGATTCGTTTCCCACATTGTGATATCGCCGAAGTACCGGATGACCCGCGCGGGGAGCCCACACTGTGGAATCGCGCAGAATGCGCCTGCGGCCCCTGGTTGTGCTGGCTCTTTCCCGTCGTTTAGTATGCGGAAACACCGCCGCAACGGCTGGAGTGAGGTCGCGCTCGCGGCCATCGAGTTTCAGAGGATCACATGACCAGATACCAGCACTACCGGACGATGACCTTCAGCTTGAAGGGGCGGATTCTAACGGCGACATTGAATCGGCCCGAGAAGCTCAATATTTTCACCGAGGAGATGGAGCGCGAGGTCACTCAGTTTCTGGTCGACGGCGCCATGGACAAGGATTTCGACATCGTGATCCTGACCGGCGCCGGCCGGGCCTTCAGTGCCGGCGGCGATGTGGAGAATTGGATGATGCAGAACGTCGAGGACCCGAGTCGGGTGGATACCGGACTGTCCAAGCGCGTGGTCTTCGCGATGCTCGACTTTCCAAAGCCGATCATCGCCAAGGTCAATGGCCACGCGGTCGGGCTGGGCGCGACCTTGGCGCTGTATTGCGATGTGATCTTTGCCTCCGACAAGGCGAAGATCGGCGATCCACACGTTCTGATGGGCCTCAGCGCCGGGGATGGGGGTGCCATCATCTGGCCTCAATTGATCGGCTATGCGCGGGCGCGGGAGTTTCTGATGACCGGTGAGCTGATTCCCGCACCGAGGGCGGCCGCCATCGGGCTGATCAACTACTCGCTGCCCCTGGAGGAGCTGGATGCCGCAGTGGATGCGTTCGCGCAGAAGCTGTCGAAGGGCGCGCTGCGAGCGATTTGCGCGACCAAGCAAACCGTCAATTTGGGTCTCAAGCAGGTGGCCACCGCGGTGATGGATGCAAGCATCGCCTACGAAGCGCTGACGGTGTACTCGAAGGATCATGCCGAAGCGGTGAGGGCTTTCCTCGAAAAACGCCCGCCGGTGTTCATTGGAAAGTAGCGAGCCAGTAGCCGACGTGAGCTCAAATCTCGACCTGTCGAAGCTTCAAGGATTGCTCGACCGCGTGGCGATCGAAGACTGCCTGGTACGTTATTGTCACGCGGTCGATCGTTGCGATGCGCAGCTGCTGGGCACCGTCTACTGGCCTGGCGCCATCGACGATCATATTTTCTGGCAGGGCACGGCCGAGGCGTTCATCGACTACTGCATGCCGATACTCAAATCGCGTGAGCAGACCCTGCACAGCGTGAGCAACTTTCTGATCCGCATCGACGGTAACGAGGCGCGCGTCGAGTGCCACTTCCATGCCTACGAGCGATTGCGGCGCAGGGATGGCACGGCGAATGACATCACCATGTGGGGCAGGTACCTCGACCGGATGCAGAAGCGCGCCGATGAATGGCGAATTGCCGAGCGCAAGGTCGTTCTCGATTCGTGGCGTATCTGGGCCGATTCTGCGGACTGGTCTCGCGGGGTGTTCGGCAAGCCGGTAACAGTGGGTCAGCGCGGCAGCGATGACCCGTCCGCCGCATTGTTTGGTGATCGTCTGCGGTAGCGCATGGAATACCGTGAATCGATCGAAGACCGTCGATTCCGCGAGGAAGTGAGGAACTGGCTCGATGAGAACAAGCCCAGAACACCCCGGCCGGACGACTTTGCGGAGCAGATGATCTACGACCGCGCCTGGCAACGGGCGCAGTTCGAGGGTGGATGGGCGGGCCTCTCATGGCCGAAGGAATACGGCGGCCTCGGACTGTCGCCTGCGCAGCAGCTCATCTGGTGCGAGGAATATGCCTCCGCACATTGTCCCGCCGTGCATGACAGTTGCTGGCTGGCGCTGAACCATGCCGGACCGACCCTGATCGTTCGCGCGACCGCGGAGCAGAAGGCATTTCACCTGCCGCGCATATTGAAGGGCGACTCCGCCTGGTGCCAGGGGTTCTCCGAACCCAATGCGGGATCCGACCTGGCGAGCCTACGCACCCGGGGAATCGTGGACGGGGATCACCTGATCGTCAACGGGCAGAAGACCTGGACGACCTTTGCCCATCTTGCCGATTACCAGGAGCTGCTGGTGCGGACGGGTTCGGAGGACAGCCGGCACCGCGGACTCACATGGGTAATTTGCGACATGCGCTCCCCGGGGGTCGTCATCCGGCCGATCCGCGCGCTCGATGGCCGCTATCACAATTGCGAGGTGTTCTATGACGAGGTCCGCATACCGCTCTCGAACGTGGTAGGGGAAGTCCACGGCGGCTGGTCGGTCGCGATGACCACATTCGGGTTCGAGCGGGGATCGGCGGGCTTTGGCAGCTTCTGTGAGGAGGCGGTCGTGCTCGAGGATATCATCGAGCACGCGCGCACTCATCCGGGTCCTCGCGGCAATCGGCCGGCGATCGAGGATGAAGCCATTGCATACCGCCTCGCCCTGGCCCGCGCGGAGGTGCAATCGCTTCGCGCATTGATGTATCACATGGTGGCGACGGCGGAGCGGCGTGTCGAAGCCGGATCCGAAGGCTCGCTTCTGCACCTGGCTCACACCGAATTGCAGCAGACGATCTTCCGCCTCGCGCTCGACATCCTCGGCTCGCACAGTTTGAGCCGGCTGGCATTGGGTGATTGGGGATTCGGATATTTCAAGGCCTTCGGCGACACGATCGCCGGGGGTACCTCCGAAGTCCAACGCAACATCATCGGCGAGCGCTTGCTCGGCCTGCCACGCTGAGCGCCGGACTCGCCATGTGGAATCTCCTTTTGAACGATGAGCAGGCGATGATCGCCGATGCGGTTCGTGAGTATTTGGCCCGCGAGTTGCCGCTCGAGCGCCTTCGTCCCAATGGGTCTGCACCGAATATCGAGCAAATACGCGGCGGCATGGGGGAACTCGGTTGGCTTGCGCTCGGTTTGCCGCCGCGCATGGGAGGCGCCGGGCTCGGATTGGTCGAGGAGATGCTGGTGCAGCGTGAATGCGCGCGCCATCTCGTCAGTCCCTCGGTGCTGGCGACGGTCCTCGGTGCGCACGTGGCGCTGCATCGGGACGACACCGCATTGACGCTCGCGCTCGCGACGGGCGAGACGTCGGCTGCGCTCGCGATCCTGCCGAACGCCGAGCCGGGCGGTGATCGCGCATTGGTATACGCCTTCGATTGGAATCCCGGCGATCCGCTCCTCGTTTGGGGCGAGGAGGGCATGGGCTTGTTCGACGCGGCAGATTTCTCGCAGGTGCGATCCGATGTCTGTTTGGACGACTCGCTTACGATGCACGCGGGCTATCTGGCACCGGGGTCTCATCCGCTCTGGATCGGTGCGCTGGCGCCGCTCGCGATGCGCGCCCGGGTGTTGCTGGCGGCGAGCTTGATGGGGCTCGCCGAGAAGGCGTGCGAGCTGACGGTCGAATACGCAAAGACGCGGCGGCAATTCGGTCACCCCATTGGCTCATTTCAGGCGGTGAAGCACCGCTGTGCCGACATGGCTCTGCGAGCCCGACTGGGGTGGCTCCAGACGCAGCTGGCATGCCTAAAGGTCGAGGCCGGCGCGCGCGACGCAGCGCTTCAGGCCGCTGCCGCGAAACTCACGGCCGCGCACGCGGCGCACGAGAATGGACGAGTGGCGATCCAAATGCATGGCGCCATCGGATTTCAGTCCGAGTGCGACGTGCACTGGTTCATGAAGCGCGCGCACGTCTATGATCAGGCCGGGGGCGGGATGCACGCGCAGGCACGGCGGGTGATCGCCGAGCCTTCGCCGCTTTGGTAGGCTGAAGCGGTTCGGCAAGCACCCACCATCCTAGGAGATCCGATGTCCAGAGTCCTTGTTACCGGTGGCAGCCGCGGGATTGGTCGCTCCATCTGTCTGCGGATCGCGCGCGACGCAGTGGCGCGCGGGGTCTCGCCCAAGATCGTCGTGAGCGGCACGGGCACCTCGCCCGACCTCAACGGCGTCGTGGCGGAGCTCGAGTCGCTCGGCGTTGCGGCCCTAGGCGTTCCCGGCGACCTTAACGACCCCGAAGTGCCCGCGAGTCTGGTCGCCGCGGCGGTGCAATTCTGCGGGGGTCTCGATGCGATCGTTCACAACGCCGGCGGCGTGATCGCCGCGCCGTTGTTGAAGGTGAAGCTGGCTGACTGGGAAACGGTGTTCGCGGTCAATTGCCGCGCGTTCTTACTGCTGGGCGTCGCGGCGCACCGCGCCCTGCGCGAATCGAAGGGGAATTTGTGCGCCATCGGCTCGAGCGCCTCCGAGCAAGTGCAGCCCTATACCGGTGCCTACCCATCTGCGAAGGCCGCGCTCAAGATGTTGGTGCAGCAGATGGCCTACGAATGGGGCCGGCATGGGATCCGCGTCAATTGCGTGTCGCCCGGCCTGATTTTGTCGCGTTCGACGGAGGGTGTGCTGGGTGATGCCAAAGAGCAGGAGCGCGTCGGTGCACAGATCCCGCTGCGTCGGGTCGGAAGTGCTGAGGATGTTGCCACCGTGGTCGCGTTCGTCATCGGGCCGGGCGCCGGCTATATCACCGGCGAGAACATCAATGTCGACGGCGGCCTGCGCCACCTTGGAACGGAGCGGTTGCTGAACGATGGGTCGAACGACTGGGCCGCGCACGACGCCGAGCGCATGCGGCCTCAGGGCGGTTAGGTATCCCGCATGACGAGCGAGGGGAGTCCGCAGTCCATTGTCGGCGCGCTCGACGCCCGGGCAACCCGGGTGGAGACGCCGTGCGGCAATGGCGCGATGATCTGGCGACGCTGGGGCGAGGGTGCCCCGCTGGTGTTGTTCCACGGCGCCGGCGGCTCTTGGACGCACTGGATACGACAGATCGAAGATCTCTCCAGCGATCATCGTGTGTGGATTCCCGACCTGCCGGGCAACGGCGAGTCAAGCCAGCCCAGTCCGGCCAATGATGTCGATGCCGCGACGCGGGCGATTCTTGAGGGGCTGGATCTGGTCCTGCCGCGGCAGCCCTTCCGTATCGTCGCTTTTTCCGCGGGCCTGCTCTTCGCGGCCGAAGTGGCGGTCCGTCTCGCCGGGCGGGTAACCTTGATCGTCGTGGCAAGCCCTGGCGCCGTCGGACCCGCAGCTCCACTCGCTCTGCGTTCGTTACGAGGGATCGGCGATCCGGTCGAGATCGATGCCGTGAATCGGCATAACCTCGTCACCCTGATGCTGGCCGACCCTGGCAATGCGGATGACCTCGCCGAGTACATTCAGCGGGAGAATGCGCGCCGGGCGCGTTTCCGCGTGAATTACATCGGTGGGGATGCGCCCGCGCTCGATCGGCTCAAGAGCGCGCGGACGCCGGTCGCGGTGATCTGGGCCGGCTTGGATGCCGCCCGGCCGAATACCGGCTATTACCGGCAGGTGTTCAATGAGCTACAGCCGGGCTTGCCGTTCCACGTCATCGAGGGCGTCGGGCATTGGCAGATGTTCGAGGCGCCGGCCCGCTGTAACGCGACGATTCGGGCACTGCTCGCCCGGGCTACTTACGCGCTGCCGGATCCGGCGAGCCCGTCGAGAAGTTCGGCGCACGCTTCTCCTGAAAAGCCTTGAGGCCTTCGACGAGGTCTCCTGCAAGAAGCACCCGGTGAATGACGGCGTCGTAGTATTGATACTGCTCCGCCAACATGATGTCTCGCCAGAAGCGCAGAACCTTCTTGGTTCCGGCGAGGGCCGCCGGAGAATGCGCAGACATCAATTGAGCCTTGCGCTGCGCCTCCTCCATGAGCTTCGCGCGCGGCACGATCTTCTGCACGAGACCGAGCCGATATGCCTCCTCGGCGCTCATCCGCTCCCCGGTGAGCATCATATCGAGGGCGGCGCCGATCGGTAGGAGCCGCGGCAAGATCATGGCCGCGATTCCGGCGATGAATCCCCGGCTCGGCTCGGGAAGGCAAAACCACGCAACGTCCGCCGCGAGGCGAATATCGCAGCACAGCGCGATCTCGAGGCCGCCGCCGACCGCGAGACCATTGATGGCGGCGATGACCGGCTTATCGCATGCGGCGATCCCGACGATGTCGGGGCCGGGAGTGATCGGAAGCCGGCATGTTTCGCCGCTCAATTCCATCAAGTCCGCACCGGCGCAGAACGCCTTCTCGCCCGCGCCCGTGATGATCAAGACCTTGCGTGTTTCATCGGCATTGAACTCGGTCACTGCCGTCTTCAATGATTCTGCCATCGATACCGACAAGGCGTTGTGGCGCTCGGGACGATTCAGAGTCACGACGGTGACGGCGCCATGCCGCTCTATTTCGAGCTCACTCATGTTGGGCGCCCCGGGTTGCGGAGGCAAAGCGGCGCTTCAGGCGATCGCTTCCACGCCTGCGAGCGACGTGCGATGCATCATACGGCCCGAATTCCGATCGTATGGAACCACCCGGTGGAGTACTCCGCTGTTGTTCCAGATGACGAGATCCCCGACCTGCCACTCGTGCGAATACAGGAAGTCGGGCTGCGCCGACCATTCCATCAGACGCTCGAGCAACGCGCGGCCCTCGGGAATCGGCCAGCCAACGATGTGATCAGCGGTATGACCGATGATCATCGATTTGCGGCCCGAGGGATGCGTCCAAACGAGCGGCCGCTCGCGCGTGACGTCCGACTGTCTGGATTTCGAATGCTCCTCCTCGGTGTCGAGCGTCGGAAGCACCGCGGCGTAGATACTGTGGAGCACGCGAAGCTGGTCGATGTCGGCCTTTTCCTGGTCGGGTAGGGCCTCGTACGCCGCGGCGGTACTCGCGAACTGCGTCTGGCCGCCTTTGGCAGAGAGCCGTCGCGCCGTCAGCAAGGTCGCCTTGGGCGGCGGAATGTCGCGCACCGGCATCCCATCCATATGCCAGAAGAAAGTGCCGAGCACATATTCAGGGTGTAAATTGACCTTCGGATCGAGCGTGACCTGATAGATGCCCTGCGCCGATTTCTGCACACCGAGCGAGCCGCTCTTGAAGTTGACGCGCTCTCCGAGCCCGTCGGTAAAGACGATCTGCTCCTCGTCCGTCAGGTTGATGCGAGGAAACACCAGCACCCCGCGCTCCTCGACCGCGTCGAGAACGGCCGCGATGACTTCGCGCTTGTTCAGGTCAGCGCGGTCGACGTGGACGGTTGCGCCGACATGCTTCTTGATCGGTTTGATTTCGATGCTCATGCCAACCCCTTTCATAGGACGTTGACGATGCTCCCCTGCGCTGGGCCTTTCGTCAATTGCCTGGCAATACAGGCGCACGATCGCACGCCGGGCCGGGTTCCACATTGTGAAACGATATCGAGAACCCAGGTATTCTTTCCGCCGAGCGCGTCGGCGACGCTGCCGATCGACTTCGATCGTCCCCGGACGGAGAATGAAGCGGATACCGAAAACGGAGGAAGGAATAATGAAAATTGCCACCGCGACGAGCACGGCCGATGAAATCGGTCCCTTGACCCGGATCGTGAACGAGTTCTGCTCGAAACAATCCGAGGTGATGAAGGCCGGTATCAAATCGCCGCTCGATTGGGAGCCGGTCGCGGAATTCGTGGATGTGAATGAATTCAAGCGCGTTGGTGCCTATCTGGAGGAGTTCGACTGGCCCGACTATCGGAAATTCCTCACGGGCTGGGCCGGCGGCGGCACGCGGTTCGAGATGACGGTGTTCCATATCAGCGAGATCGGAAATGCGGTATTCCAGGAAATCGAAGAGCGGCACTACCGGGGCGATGAATTCATTCGCAAGAACGTGATTGCGGTCTACCGGTTCAACGACCGCAACAAGATCATCCATCTCGATATCTACGAGCAGGCGCGCGATTCCGGTCAGTGGATCGTCGAAGCCGCCAAGGCAGCGGTCGCCGCTGCCCCGTAAAAGCAGTCCTCACCCGCTGCGATTCGATGCCGCGGCGCCGGCCATCGCGTGCTTGGCCGCGACGTAACCCCAGACGAAGGACGGCCCCACACTCGCCCCCGCGCCCGGATAGACGCGCCCCATGACCCCCGCCGTCGAGGTGCCTGTCGCATAAAGGCCCGGAATGACCGTCCCGTCCTCGCGTAAAACACGGGCATGGATGTCGGTAATCACTCCGCCATAAGTGCCGACGTCGCCAGGATAGAATTGGTAGGCGTAAAACGGGGCCTTTTCGACAGGCGCCATCGCCGGCGATGGCCGCTGTGTCCGATCACCGAGGAACCGGTCGAACGCTCTGCCGCCTCGATTGAAGTCCTCATCCTTACCGCGGCGGGCGTAGCCATTGAACCGCTCGATCGTCATGTTCAGCTTCAACGCATCGATCCCGAGCTTCGCGGCCAATTCGCCCACGCTCGCGGCCTCCTTCAGCCAGCCCCGGTCGTACCATGCGGGCGGCTTTGCCGAGCCTGGAAGCGTTCCGGCGACCATGTATTTGGTCATGTACTGGCTATCGAAGATCAGCCAGCTGGGCACGGCGGGGACCGTCTTGTTGCGCCTCAGCATGTCCTGACAGAACGACATGTAGGACTGCGTTTCGTTGGTATAGCGCTCGCCTGATTGGTCGACGACGAGCGAATGCGGCTTGGCAATCTCGGAGACCACCAGCGCGATCCGATCAGGGAGGAGCGGAGGCAGCGCCACCGGGTTGCCCACCATCTCCTCCATTTGAGCGACCGCCGCCCCGAGCCGCATCATCTCCTGCATCATCTCGCCGGTGTCGCCGGGGCATGTAGCCGTCCATTCGGCCGAGGTGCCCGGCTGGTACTTGTCTCGCATCGCCTGATTGTGAGAAAAGCCGCCCGCATTGATCAGCACGCCGAACCGCGCAGCGATTGTCCGCTCCTGGCCGTCGATCGTTGCGCGCACGCCGCTGACACGGCCGTCCTCGTCGGTCATCAGCCACGCCACCGCGGCATTCGTGCGCATGTCGACGCCGGCCTGCAGCGCCCTGTGCAGCATCCGTCCCTGGAGTGCCGCACCGCTCCCAACCCAGCGCTTTCCGGTGAGTTTCGCCATGCCCATCCGCAGCGCGAGCTTGATCATGGTCCATTTGCCGAGCCACGTCGTCTTGAGCAGCGGCAATTCCCACATCTCCCGCGACTTGACGGGCACGGACACGAAATTCGGCCTAAGCTTCGTTTCCGCCGAACCCAGTACGCTCGCATCGAATAGCTCGGCGAAGACGGTGCGTCCTTCCTTGAGCCCCCCCGGCTGATCGTCATAGTAGTCCGGCCAATACGGGTGGCGGTCGAGCTCGATTCCCTGATCGACGAGAAAATCGACCATTCGAGTCGCCTCGGTCACATAGGCGAGCCGGCGCTCGCGGGTGGCGCCCGGGGTGTCTTCATGATCACCGACCACGTGGTCGAGATAGGTCATCGCCTGCTCCGTGCTGTCAGCAACGCCATCACGCCTCATGAAACGGTTGTTCGGAATCCACATGATCCCGCCTGATTTCGCCGTCGTGCCTCCAAACACGTCCGTCTTCTCGAGGATCAGCGGCTCGAGTCCCATCGACTTGGCGACCAGCGCAGCGCACATCGACCCGCCGCCGCTGCCGACGATCACGAAATCGAAGCTCTCGTCCGCTGGACCCACTGTCTTCTCCCCGCCGCTTGAACGAAGCGTTGCCCAATCATCTTAGATGTCGAGGAGTACGGCAATCCTCCGCAGGGCCCTGCGGGATCACCCGTGGAAACCCCGTATAGTTCATGAATGCGCAGCGCGAAGCTCAGCACCGACTACACGTGTCCGATGCACCCTCAGATTCGGCAGGCCGGCCCGGGGAGCTGCCCGATCTGCGGCATGGCGCTCGAGCCTCTGTCGGGCGGAGATGCCGAGGACACGTCCGAGCTGGATGAGTTGAGCCGGCGCCTGTGGGTCAGCGTCATACTCAGTATCCCGTTGCTCATACTGACCATGAGCGACTGGCTGCCCGGCATTAAACCCCATCATTGGGCCGCGCACGAGTGGTTCAATTGGACGCAGGCGGCACTGGGCACGTCCGTGGTGCTTTGGGGTGGTTGGCCGCTGTTGAAGCGCGCGGCGGCCTCCGTCAGGACCTTGCATCTCAACATGTTTAGCCTGGTCGGCCTGGGAATCCTCACCGCCTGGTCCTTCAGTGTCGTGGCGCTCCTCTGGCCGGAATTCTTGCCGGCCGCCTTCAAGATCGATGGCATCGCGCCGCTTTACTTCGAGCCCGCCGCCGTCATCACGACCCTCGTCTTGGTAGGTCAAGTGCTCGAGCTGCGGGCCCGCTCGCGCACCAATGCGGCGGTTCATGCATTGCTGGCGCTTGCACCGAATACGGCCCATCGCATCGCCCAGGACTTATCGGAAGAAGAGGTGCCTCTCGATGAGGTGCAGGTCGGCGACGTTTTGCGGGTGAAGCCGGGTGACAAGATACCGGTCGACGGCCTTATCACGAATGGCCGCTCGAGTATCGATGAATCGATGATCACGGGCGAGCCCATGCCAACGGAGAAGACCGTCGGCGATCACGTGACCGCCGGAACCGTCAATCAAGCGGGCGCATTCTCGATGCGCGCACAGAAGATTGGCGCCGACACGCTACTCGCCCAGATCGTACGCATGGTGAGTGAGGCTGGGCGCACGCGGGCCCCCATTCAAGGGCTTGCCGATCAGGTCTCTGCCTGGTTCGTGCCGGCCGTCATCGCCGTTGCCGCCGTAGCCTTCGGGGTGTGGGCAGCATTCGGACCGCCGCCCGCACTGGCTCATGGACTGGTGATTGCCGTGTCTGTGCTCATCATCGCGTGCCCGTGCGCACTCGGACTCGCGACCCCCATTTCCATCATGGTAGGCATAGGTCGCGGCGCACAGGAAGGCGTGCTGATCAAGGATGCCGAAGCGTTGGAGGTCATGGAGCGGGTCGATACCATCCTGATCGACAAAACAGGCACTCTGACGGAGGGAAAGGCCCAGGTCCGGCGCGTGGTGGCCGCCTCGGGATTCACCTCGGCGGACGTGCTTGCTTTCGCAGCGGCACTCGAACGGCTGAGCGAGCATCCGCTGGCTCAGGCAGTAATCAGCTACGCATCGCAGCGCCAAACACCCGCGCTCACGGTCCGCGACTTCGAATCTCTGACAGGCAATGGGGTTCGCGGTGAGATCGAGGGCCGGCGGGCCGCACTCGGCAATGCTTCGTTGATGCAACTCGTCGGCGCGGAACTGGCGCACGTCAACGCCGAGGTCAAGAAATTCCTCGCTGGTGGCGAGACAGTGATATTTCTGGCGATGGATGGCCGATTGGCCGGATACATTTGCGTCGCGGATCCGGTCAAGCCGACCACACGTCAGGCGATCACCGACCTGAAGGCCCGCGGGATTCATCTTGTTCTTGTAACCGGTGACAACGCCGTCACCGCAGCGGCCGTGGCCCGGGACGTGGGCATCGACGATGTGCGAGCCGAAGTGCTGCCGAAAGATAAGTATCGGCAGGTCCAGATCCTGCAGCAATCCGGACGCGTCGTCGCGATGGCGGGCGACGGCATCAATGATGCGCCGGCTCTCGCGCAGGCCGATGTGGGGATCGCGATGGGCGTGGGGACCGACATAGCCATCGAGAGTGCTCAGATCGTTCTCGTCAAAGGCGAGCTGACGGGCATTGTGCGCGCGCGATGCTTGAGCCAAAGTACGATGCGCAACATCCGCCAGAATCTTTTTTTCGCGTTCGTCTACAACTTCATCGGCGTGCCCGTGGCCGCGGGGGTCTTGTACCCGGCCTTCGGTATCGTCTTAAGTCCCATGATCGCGAGTGCCGCGATGGCATTGAGCTCGGTGTCCGTCATCATCAACGCGCTGAGGCTGGGCGCGACGCCGAAAAGAGCCTTATCGCCATGATCAGCCGGATGCACGTTGTGCCGTTGCGGTCGGCGTCAGCAATTGCGCCAGGGTGCGGTAATCCGCTTTGCCGGTGCCAAGGACGGGAATCTCGGGGATGGTCCGCACGATGCGAATGTTGTGCAAGCCGGAGAGTCCGGCTTTTTGGATAGTCTCATTGACTTGTGCCCGATCCAGCGGCCGAATGGTGAATAAAGCCAACTCAGGATGAATCTCATCCGGCGTGGTCAGCACGGCAAGGCATGGGCCGTTGTCGGATTCCCGGGAATAAGCGAGCATCAATACCTCTTCAATCGCGGGGAGCGATATCATCTCGCCGCCGATCTTGGCGAAGCGCTTCAGCCGTCCCATGAACGTCAGCCGCATCTCTTGATCGGCCTTGACCAGATCGCCCGTGCGATACCAGGTTTCACCCTCGAACGTTTCGAAGGGCGAGGGCCCGCTATAATTCAAGTAGCCGCCGAAAATGCTCGGGCCGCGCAGCAGCAGCATGCCCGTTTGGCCCGGCTGCGCGGGCCGGCGAGTGTCGAGGTCCACGACCATCGCCGTAACCGATGGCAACGGCTTGCCGATCGTTCCAGGTTTGACATCGTCCTCACGCATGACTGAAACGACGGGTGAACACTCGGTGATGCCGTACCCTTCCAGAATGGTGGCTCGCGGGCAGCTATTCGTCACGAGGGCATAGATCGCGGGCGAGCATTTCTCGGCCCCGGTGATGCAGATGCGGAGCGAGCTCAAGTCCCGCTCGGCACTCGCGCGAACGATATTGGAGATGAACGTCGGCGTACTCAGCAGAATCGTGACCCGATAGCTCTCGATGATCTTACCGAGAGCGGCGACCTCGTTTGGGTTCGGGTGGTGGACTACCTTCAGGCCAGACAGAAGCGGCAGCAACAGGGTACCGGTCAGACCGAACGAATGAAATGGAGGCAGCAATCCCAAGAGGCGGTCGCTTGAGGAGATATTGAAGCTGTCGAGCGCATCGCGGATGTTGGTCAGCAGGTTCAGGTGCGTCAGAGGAACCGCCTTGGGCAAGGATTCCGATCCGCTGGTAAAGAGCACGACGGCCGTGTCCACCGGTGCAGCGCGCTCGAGGCTCCGCCATGAAAAGCGGGCGCGAATCGCGGCTGAGATCTTTTCAGACCAACGAATCGCTCCAGCCATTTTCTCGAGCGGCACCAAGCGATCGCCGAGCCCTGCAAGGTCGATTCCTTGAGCGCTCAGGTGGTGTACGAGCTTCTCGGCCGTCAGCACCTTTTGCACCCCCACCATCTCGAGCCCAAGCTGGACGACGCGGGATCCGGCCGTCCAGTTGACCATTACGGGCGTCTTGCCGGCGAACAGCGTTGCAAAGAAAGCAATGTCCGCCGTGACCGAGGCGGGCAGCATGATCCCGACGTACGGTCCGGGAAGGGCCGCGATTTTTGGCCGCAGCGCCAATATGGCCGTGATCAGTTCCCGATAGCTGCGGCTTCCCTGCTGCAGGTCCGCAGCGATGACTTGATCGGGGTTTAAACGCGCCTGAGCTAAAAACACTTGTGGAAGGCTGATGCCCCCCGGTATCTGCGCGCGCGCGTCGCCCGTGCTCGATAGCCACCCGGTCGACGGAGCAATTATTCTTACATCCCCGGATTCGGCCGGCGCATCGCCACAGGCCGCCATGATCATGTCACCGACGGTATGCACGGTCTCGACGCCCGCCACGGACACGGCAAACTCCTTTTCCAACCAGAGAAGCGTGTCGGTGACGGCGAGACTGTCAAGGCCCAGATCTTTCGCCAATTCCTGATCATCATTCAGCCCGGCGATTCCGGTCATTTCCTGCAAGTGCGCAAGCACAATCTGTCTCGTGGCCGCGGGTGCATCATTGACGATCTGCGATGGCTCGTGCTCGACCTCGGGCATCTCGCGCCGACCACCGCGTTCCCAGATGCTGTAGGGCACGTAGAGGGCAGGCGGAGCGGCTTGGTTATAGAAATCGTCCAGATACGCATTGAAAGGAAGACGTTCCGCATGGCGCGGAAGATCGCTCGGCTCAACCAGCTCGAGGCGGACGCTGCGCTTGGGGACAAAAAATACACCGCTCGAAAGGATCTGTTTTAGATGTCCCACGAGACCAGCCTCCAGTCGGGGCGGTTTGCCGGAGGCCCAGCCGAAGCAACTGCCCCAAAGTCCGGTGGTTCGCACGAGCACGACCCTGACATCGGGCAGCTTCGAAATGACGTGATGGGCTGCGCTTACACCGCCCAATGTCTCCAAGCGGTGCCGCATCAGTCTGCCGGCGGGGTATAAAAGCACGTTCTCGCCCCGCTGGAGTCCCTCGATGCATAGATCAATCGATCGCTGCACCGCCTTCACATTGCCTTCGTCGACCTCCGACAGGACTGGAACCCTGATCACGCCGAGCAAATTGGCCAACAGGCGCAGCGCCGGTTGGTCGACCTGATCTTCGAGCGCGACCGGGCGGATTGCGCATCTTCCGTGCAGCTGTGCGATGACGATGACGGGATCAATCAGTGCCGGGTGATTCGGCAAGAACAGGATGCCGTGCGTACCGCGCTGTTTAACGGCCGCCAGACCATCGACACGTACGCGATAGCGCAAGGAGAGAATTGCTCTTCCGGCGAGGCACAAGAGTATTGCAGCCCATGATGCCCGTCCCGGACCCCGGCGCATGAATGGGAGCGCGATGGTTGAAGTCACTAGAATCAGGATGCTCGCTGACGTCAACATTGTGGTGCGTCCAGGCGCGCTACCGGCTCAGGGCTTCACCGAAGCCCGCGGCGCTATCGCAGCTCAGATTCTGCGGCGGTGGCTGGTCCGTGAGCAACGCTAATAAGCAGGCATTGGTCGATTCGCCCGCGATCAGCAGAATCCGACTCTTCATCCGGTTGAGTCGTTGGGTCATCGTCCACTGCTCCAACGCACCGACGTTCGCAGATAATCTCTCGCGGGGATGGAGCCGACCTCCATCCCCGCTCAAGAAGGAGCGAGTCGTTGGTGTTACTGCACCGCAATGTGCTTGGGCACGTTCTTGGGCGCTTCGCTCTTGGGGATGTGGACAGTCAAGATGCCATCCTTGCTTTCGCACCGCACAGCCTCTGCGTTAATGTTCTTGGGCAGCGAGAAGCGGCGCTCGAAGCTGCCATAAAAATTCTCGGTGTGGTGGAATTGCTCGTTCTTGTCCTCTCTCTGCTGCTTACGCTCACCCTTGAGGGTGATTGTTCCTTCCTCGAGCGTCACTTGAATATCTTCGCGCTTGACGGAAGGTAACTCCGCTCGGATCAAGTACTCTTTGTCAGTCTCACTGATATCGGCCGAGGGAGCCCAATCGAGCTTTTTGCCGTCACCGAGCGCAAGCCTTTGCAGGTTCGCGAGCGCGCCCGGCATCAGCGGGCCGAAAAAGTCGTCGATCTGATTGAATGGCGTCCAACGAATGAGAGTCATGATAGTTCTCCTTACATGGGCAGCACTTGGATAACTCAGTTAGGGTGACCCAAACTGACTTGCGACGCGATCCGAGGAACTACGTATCGATCGAGCGCTGGTATCTAATGCGCGGTTACAAGCTCGACATGATCCCCGGAATGCAGGTTGAACGTGTTTGCCTCCTGCGTGTCGAGATGCAGTTCCAGTCGAGAGTCGGGCGAGACACGTACGAGCAGGTCCCGGAGGGCCATCGGCGGATGGCGATGAGGGATCACGGCTTCGACGTGGTCTCCGTCCTTGACCCCGATCCGCTCGGAATCGGCCGGTGTCATGTGGATATGGCGCAACGCTCGTATCACGCCGCGCTCGAGCCGCATAGTCGTTCTTGGGCCCCGGATGGAGATACCCGGTGTCGCCGCGATATCGCCCGATCGGCGAACCGGAGCGCGGATGCCCAAGGCGGAAGCGTCGGCGAACGACACTTCCACCTGGTTCTCTGATCGGGCAGGTCCGATAACCTGGACGTTTGTGAGAGCTCCGTGGGGTCCAGTCAGGGTAACAGTCTCATGCGCTTCGTAGAGACTGGGCTGAACGAGGCGATGGTGCTCGTGGAGACGATAGTAGTCGCCAAATAAGGCCTCGATCGCGGCAGCGGTCAGATGCACGTGAGTTGCAGAAACGGCGACCGGCACCTGCAATGGCATACCGGGACCCGGCGCCGGTACCGCGGAAGCACCAGGCCCGACAGTCACTGCCGACCTCCCTTCAACGGGTAGCCGACGGTCTGCGCAAACAGCACACGTTGGCCCCGTCGGAGTGAAAGCTGCTTCAACAGCGCAGCCTTATCACAGTTATGAAGCCAGGCCGCCAACGCCGTAGATGCCGCGAACAAATAGACATTCGCGGCGATGAGACCGGTGTCGACATAGTAATAGGATCGCCGAACCTCGGGGTCCCGCAGTCCCGGTTCTCTGTAGCCCGAGGTATTCGCCAACCTTTCGATGTCCGCGACGTAAATCAGTCTTGCGGGCGCATGGTCACCGAGGGTGGATTGGCCCCGGCCGATCGCGAGCGGGCGAAGATCCTTCGGCACAACGGGAAGGAGCGTGTGGCGAAGTGGTTCATATCTAAAAGCGCCGCTCTTCAAAGCGACATAGAGATCAATCTCCTGGGAATTGCTCGCGGAGGCGGCGGTTCGGCCGACCAAGCCAAAGGGGCCGTGCTGGCGATTCACGCCGAAGGCCGCCCAGATCAAGTTGGAAAGGGTCTGCAGCGGCAATGCCTTGTCGCTTACGGCGCGGGTGGTGCGCCGGAGCTTTAACGCTTGCGGGAGGGGCTTGCCGCGGGTCCACCCAGGCTTCGGCAATACGAGGGGCTCATCGCGCCAAGCGGTCTCGCGGTGACTGCTCTTTGTGCGTTGCGGGCGTCGCTGAGTTTGGACCATGCCGTGTGGTTTCCACTAAGAGGAGGCAGGTCTGTTGTCCCACGGAGGGGACAAATGCGCCATACGTGAAGTCCGCAATTACGCGGTTCGCCGGGTGTCTCTTTCTCGCGCCGATTTGGGAGGACAACGGGGAATTGGTCAGTTTCCCCAACAGGTCGCGCTCGTCGCTCCGCCCGTGGAGGTCTGTGCCCCCGTTTGATCGACGCTGAGCGTGGCGCATTGCGTATCTTTAGCCTGCGTGCCGATGGCCGTCGCCGTGATCACGTAAGAGACGGGGGGATTGGGAACGGTCGCAGTGACGGTGTAGTAGCCGCTCCCCACGGTGATCGGGAAGGAGATACCGACCGCGCCGTAGCCGAGGTCGGACGGGGTCTGACTGTAGGCGTTGGCGGTGCTGAATAACTTCTCTTCACGCCCGGCCAAGTCGAGCAGCGCGTTGCGCGCATCGGTCCGCCGCGATTTCTGCACCTGGCTCGCGTACCCGGCCACGGCAATGGCGGCCAATACGGCGACGATACCCACGGTAATCATGAGCTCGATCAGTGTGAAGCCGCGCGACGCGCGCTTCGAGGGAGGGGCTATCTTCGACATACGGTTCGACTCCTAGCGATCATCGATGCTCGACCCAGGTCAGGCGCCTTGCCTTGGTATTCGACGGAATGTTGAGCTGCTGCGCCCCGGGGGTCCCCGATATCGTCTGATAGACGATATTGGCGGTACCTTGGGCCGTGGTGACCACATAGACGCTGCCGGTCGCATTCGTCATGACCCCGGCTTCGAGCGCATCAGTGATCACGGTCCCATTCTTCGTGTACGTGGGGAACGTATTGGTGAAGACGCCCCCGTTCGCAACGGCGAGTGCGTAAGTGAAGCCGGTATCCAAATTGCTGGTGCACGAGGTTGCGACGTTATTGGCGGGGATCGTGGAATTGACGATGAACCCACCGTGGAAGAATACGGGGTTGAAAATGATCTGCTCGGATGTTCCCGGCAGATTCGCATACCACCCGAACTGATTGCTCGTGGGGCCGCACGTCGCCGTGCCCTGCCAGCAGACCGCGACGTTCGTGCCGTCCACCACCCCGGTCGAGGGATTGGGCGTCAGCGTTTGCGTCGCCAGGTTGCCATAGCCCAGCGTGAAGGGCGTCGAGAGCCCGGTTGCCGCGGCTGTAGCCGAAAGACTTGCATAGCTCGAGCCCGGCGACAGCGTATTCCAAGCAGACAGGTTCCAATCCCAGATACCGTACAGCGATTGCGTGCCGCTCGCGTATTGCACCGGTGTCAGATTGGTGAGCTGCGTGCGCTCGCCGGTTCCGAATTCGAGGAACAGGCGCGGCAGACCGCCGGTGATGGTGCTGGAGACCGCCAGGAGCTGGGAAGTAATGGGTTGTCCGGGCTGCGTGGTGAATAGAGGCGCGCTCGCCGCAGCCCAGTTCCCCGGATTACTGCTGGTGAGGTCGAACCGCCACACGTTGCCGTTGAGATCGCCCGCGTAGACGTAGTCGGTGATGTGATCGCCGTCCAAATCGGCCGGCGTGACGTAGCCGATGCCGTTGCCGCCCGCGGTATTGGTGCTGAGATAGTAAAAGGTGGGCGCGCCCGACGAATTGTCGATGGACATGACATAGATGCCGGCATCGCCCGATGAGCTGCCATAGCCGTTGCCGAAGATGACGGCCCAGTTACCGTTGTGAAGACGGCGAATTTGCGGCGTTCCGAACGTGTTGCCCAAGTTGTTGCCGCAATTGGCGACGTTGGAGCAACCGATCGAGCTCGCATTCCACTCGCCGATGACGATCGAGGAGGCGTTGCCTTCGCTGAAATTGCTGGCAGACGGGTTCGTTACGTCGAGCGCATAGATCGCGGCGCCGCCGACACCAAGGCCGCCGACGAGCCAGGTATGCCATTGTCCGCCAAAGAATAAATCGCCGGTCCCGGGCGTCGCGTCCAGGAAGAAATTGTGTCCGTACTGGGCGTTCGAGTAGTCGAGCACCGGTTCCGTGCACTCCGGGTTCGAGCCGACCGCCGGGGTCACCCCGTGAATCCCTTGCACCAGCGTCTGCGTGTTCGCATCGTTGCTGCAGCCGCCGGTGGCCGACGCCAAGGCACTGCTCGCCAGGCTCGATCCGGGGAGATAGGCGAGCACCTCTTGACCGTCGTTGGGGGTCGTGCCGTTCGCGACGAAATTACCATACGCATCGAAACTGCCTGCACGAAACCCGTGCACGAAGCCGTCGTTCGCGCCCACATACACGACGTTGAGGCGGGTCTGCTCCGCGGTCGTGAACTGCAAATAGCTCTGCGAGCCGCTGTTCTCGGGCATCACCGCCGCCGGGTTCAGGCGGTCCTTCCACGTGATCGCGTAGGGGGAATTAGGCGGACCCACCCAGGTGGGACTCGAATCGACGATGTCTCCGAGGATGGCATCGCGGGCGCGATACAGGCCGACGCCGGAGGAGTTGATCTCGTTGCTGGTGTCGCCGCGCAGATAGTTCAGCCGATAGCTGCTGGTGGTTGAATCGCCGAAATCGAGCGCGGCCTGCTGCGCGCTGTTGAGACTCGTCCACTCGAACGGAATACCGATGTTGTTCATCGTATCCCAGGTGAGCATCACGCGGCTGGTGGGCCCGGGACTGGCGCTCGTCGGACCGCTGACGTTGGTCGTGGCGCACCCGCCGCCGCTCGACGGCGCACCGGACGCGGTACCGCTCAAGACACACGAGGCATCCCAGTTCGCCGTGGTGCTGACGCTGATCACGCCCGCGTTGTCGAGCAGGTTGTTGCCGGTCACCGTGCCGGTCCAGTCGTTCGGATTGTAGTAGGCGAAATAGGCTTGAGTGCCGGCCTGGACTTTGGCGGACTCCTTCTCATTGACGGTCGCCGAGCTGCCCGACTGAACCGCCGTGGCCGCCTTGAAGCACATGATCTCGTGAATGTTGCTCGCCCCACCGTCGGAGCCTGCGAATCCGACGCGAAAGCTCGCCGGCAGCGGACCGTTCGAGGCGGTGATGGATTGATTCTTGATCACGTACGAGTACGCACCACCGCTCACGCTGTAGGCGAAGCTCAGAAGACCGCTCTGGGTGATTTTCAAATTATAGAAAATCGGGGTTGCCGCGCCGCGTGTGAGCGCGCCCTCGTTGGCGATCTGAAAGCTGGTGAGCTCCTTGTAAGCACCGGTGATTGGGGCGTAGTCGAGGATGCCGCCGGTATTGAGCGCATTGCTGAGGAGCGCAGGTCCCGCGGAGGTGGGCGCGTTGGCGGTGGTGTAGTTATAGAGATTGCCCGTCGCGCAGGTCTTCTGTACGGCGTACTGCGCATCGACATTGCCCGTCGTGGGCGCAAGTGTCGCCGGTGCAACCGTCGTCGGGCTGAGATTCTGAGTCGCCGTTTGGTTCGGCGTCACGGTTTGAGTGGCGCTCGCGGCCGTGGCCGCGGTGGCTGCCGTGGCTGCGGTGGTCGCGGTCGCCGCCGTGGCGACGGTTGCCGCCGTGGCTGCCGTCGCGGCCGTCGGTGCAGCGCCCGTCGTCGCGCCGCTCTTGCAAGCGGCCGGAGGGCCGGCGCTGTAGGTGTAGCCGGAGGCGCAGCAGAAGTGGGTCGAGCTGGGGGAGGCATCTCCCGTCGGGCAGTAGTATCCCGAGCTGTACACATCGCCGGTCGGATAGCAGTACGTGCCGCTGATCGTCATGCCGGTGGCACAGTAATGTCCGGCGCTATAGGAATCGCCCGTCGGGTAGCAGTACGTGCCGTTGATGGTCATGCCGGTGGGACAGTAATGTCCGGCGCTGTAGGAATCGCCGGTCGGATAGCAGTTCTGGCCGTTGATGGCGTTTCCGGACGCGCAGTAGTACCCCGCGCTATACGTGGCGCCGGTCGGATAGCAGTATTGGCCACTGATCGTCTGTCCGGAAGGGCAGTAGTACCCGGCACTGAACGCGGCGGTGGAGGGATAACAATACCCCGTACCGGTAGAGCTGTAGGCGTAGCCGGTCGGACAGCTGTGAATGCACTGTCCCGCGCTGTAGGTGCCGGTCGCATACCCGGAGGCCGGGCAGGTATCGCACGTGTTGGTGGTGCTGTAGTAGGTGCCCGTTGCACAGCTCGTGGTGTTGGTGCAGAGGTTGCTGCCCGCGTTGTAGGTGCCATTCGAGCAGGAGTTACAGGTATCGGTGCCGGCGACATAGGTGCCGCCCGTGGCGCAGGCCTTGTTGCACAGGCCGTTCGTTGCGTCGTAGGTGGATCCGGCCGAGCAAATCTGGGTGCAATTGTTGGTGAGCGCGCTATAGACACCGCCCGCGTTGAGGCACGAGGTCGCGAGCGATGTCGGATAAAAGGGGGCTGCCGAGTTACCCGGATTGTTGGGATAGGCGGCGGTCAGAGACGCCCACGTGACGTTGCCGGCGCCGCGCAGTCCGATCCGGTCGGGCTTATAGCCGTAGCCGTAGGCCGTGTTGTCTCCGCTCGCGCTGTTGGTGCCGGTGTAATCGGGGTTGAGATTCGTACCGTTCAGGAAGTTGCCGTACTCATCGATTCCCAAGCCGATGTATCCATCCACGAGGCCGTCGTGGGGCGTATTGGAGTTCGAGCACGAGTAGGCGAGACTGCCGCCGAAGGCGCCGAGGCCAGGCGGCTGGCTGCCGTCTTGCAAGAAAAAACTGATGCCGTCCGCCCCGTCGGCGCCGGCGCCGCCGGAATCGCCGTGGTAGGTAATCGTCTTGAACGTCACCTGCAATCCCGCACCCGTCGGAAACGTGCTGGCGGAGAGAATGGCGCCACGCTCATTGTGTCCGTAGCTGTGGGTGGTGCCGCTGTTCACCGACCCGTTGGTGAAGCGCAGTGCGCCGCTGCCGGGCGGGTCGCCCACCTGTGCGCCGGGGCTCGAGGGCGGGGTGCTCGATCCCAAATAGCCGCTGTTGCCGCCGACCAGATAGGGATCGGCATTGGCCGCATTGACGTAGTAGCTCAACAACACGGACGTGCAGGCAGGTATCGTCCCGGGACTTACCGTGGATGTCGATGTGCCCGCCGTCAAGCAGGCTCCGCTGAAGAAGTACCAGTTGTTGTTGGTCGTTCCACCCGTGAAATCTTCGGTGAAGGTGATTTGCGCCTGGCTTTCAGATGCCGCCAGCGAACCGAGCAGCAGCGCCACAGCGACCCAAATATGTTTGATGTTCATCATAGTGTGATGTTGTTCGAGCTCGTGTAGACGGCGTAAGTGCTTTCGACCTCGGCCACGGTGTTGGAGTTGCCGCCGTATCCGACTGCATCGATCTGGTAGATCTCACCGGGGATGCTCGGGTCGGCGGAGGGGCCCATGTCCGAGATGTAAAAGGTCGGCGTCGCATAGTAGGTCGGGTTTGCGAGGCTGGCGGCGCTCACCGAGGTGGTGGTGCTCACTTGCATGGTGAGCGGAAGGTAGCTCACGCCGACGGGCACCCCGCTGATCGTCCATGGCACACTGGTCAAGTCGGCGACCGCCACCGGCAGCTTGTTCGAGCAAATCTGACCCTGCCCCACGTTGGCGTTGAGGAGGTTGCTGCAGACGACCGCCGCGGAGGTTCCAATGCCGCTGCTGTCGAGCCAGTTCTCCGCGTATTGCTCCGCCAGCACCGCAGCGGACAGCGCGCGTTGCTTTTCGCGCATATTGCCGGCGATCTTTTCCTGGATACCGAAACTGCGAAACATGCTGAGCGCGATGATCGTGACCACGAGCAGCAGCAGCAGGCTCGAAATCAAGACCATGCCCCTCTGCGCGCGATGTGCCCGGTGGGGGGTTCGATCGCTCATAGCGTTGGGCCCGTCTGATTCATGACGCTGATGACACGTTGGATGCTGACCGTGGGCTGCTGGCCGGTCTGACCGGCGACATACATGGGGTTGGTGAACGTCACCTGCACCAGCGCCGCGATGACGCTGTCCCAAAGGCCCGCGGCGGTGACCTGGGCGGCCGTCATGTAGGTATCGACGTTGTTGCCCGTGAAGGCAGCGTTCGCCTTGACGCCGTAAAGGATGCTCATGTTGGTGACGCCGCTCACCAAGTTGTACTGCGTGCCGTTCATGGTGCACACGAGCTGGCCGTTCAAGACCTGGAACATGTTGACGTAGAGGGTGTTCGGTCCGCCGACCGGATTGGATTGTCCGCTGCAGTTCAAGATTCCGTCACCGCCCGTGGTCATGTACCGGACGTACAGCTGGTCGCCCGGCGGCGTCGCCGAGTACGCGCCGTAAACGGACTGACCGACCGCGAATGGCGGAGCCAGGGTGAGCGTCGTGGCCAACGTATTGGTCGTCGGATCCGGAAAGTAGCCCGCCGACTGAATCACGTCCGATATGACGGTCAGCGCCATCCGCTCGCCGTCCTGCAACTGCGTCTGCTGGTTCTGATTCACGAACACGCGTTTGTTGGTCTGCACGATGATCAGCAGCGCGCCGAGCAAGAACAGCCCGATCAGCAGGGCGACCATGATCTCGATGAGGGTGAAGCCCCGTTGCGAGAGCGTCCGAGGCATTGGGTGCGCGGCGCGAATGATCAGGGCTCCACGTACAGGGTGTAAGTCGGAGCGAACGTCGATTGCGTGGTGTTGGCGACACCCTGGGTGTTGATCGACACCGCCTTTTCGTTCCAAGTCACTTGAATCGTGCAGTTCACGGGAATCGCCGCGGGACAATTGATGGTCGTGATCGGATCGGAGTTACCGAGCATGGCGTTCAACGCCTTCGCGTAGGTGTGCAGATCGAACGCGGCCATCACGTCCGCGGGACAGGGTGCACCACCGCCGCCGGCCGCGCAGTAGGTCGCAACGGCGGCGGTCGAGTTGAGCGTCGCGTCGCTGATGACGGTGCCGGTGATCGTGAAGGGCGAGGGTGCCGCGCCCGCTGCCCAATAGCCCCGATTGGCGTGCATGCTCGAGGCGAGGCCGGCGGCTTGCAGTGCCACCAGCGAACGGAGGGCCGCCGATCCGGTGCTCGCATAGGCGAGCGCCTGGAGCTTCGCGATGCCGAGCAAGCCGACCGATGTGACCACGAGCGCCACCATGATCTCGAGCAGCGTAAAGCCGCCCGAACGGCCGGACATGCGGGCCCTCGAGCGATCGCGAATGATCATGTGCAGGTCGCCCCGTTGGAGGTCGTGCCGGCTACCTCCGTCGTCATCTCCCCGCTCAGGTTGACTGATAAGCACCGAGTCCAGGCGCTGGTGTCGGTCGAGTCATGCAGGGTGATCAATGTGCCGTTGGGAATGCCGACGGCGTAGCCGTCGCGGTTGAAGGTGATCGCCGAGACGTGGTTCGAGGCCAGATACGTGTCGGTGCTCGAGAACGTCTTCTGGAAGCGAAAGATGGTCTCGGTCGCGTCATGCACACCCACGTTGGTGGGGTCGGAAAAGACGATCCAGCCGCTTTGCCATGCCGTGCTGTTGGCGCAGGTGTTCCCGTCCGTGGAAACGCATACGGTCACCGTCCTGCCTTCCTTGATTGCCTCGGCGCGTGCGAACTGCAGGTCGCCGACCAGACCATTGAGCTCGCCCGCGATGCGATTGGAATTGGTGACGTACCGGAACGACGGTATGGCAAGGGAGAACAGAATCGCCGCGATGGCCATGGTGGTGACCACTTCGACGAGGGTGAAGCCGGCGGCGCGTGTGTGATTGATCATGCGATGACGCTATTGGCCGAACCTTGCGCGAAACTGACAAACCTTTCGCCGTTGTAGGACTTGTGAGAAAATTCCTACAAAGAGGCTGAAAAATGAGATTCGGGGCACAAATCGCATGTGAGCCGGCGCACATTTGCGAGCGCTTCAGTCCGGGGTGCATATGACGAAAGGGAGGAGATGACAACGTGGGCGACGTCTTGGCTTGGAGCGGGAATTGGGCTTGGAGCTTGCCGTTGATCGTGGTGACCGTGATGTATCACGCCGCCGGCTTGGCGCTGAACGGTATGATCCTTTTCGGGCTGACGACCGCGTTCCTTTTCGCCATGCTCCGCGAGTTTTGGCCGAGTCCAGATGGCGTACAGCGCTCGATGGATCGAGTCGAGTAGGATAAATTAAAGTACTCTACCGGCGTGACCGGCTGCGGCGTTGAGGCGCTTCACGCCCGGCGCGCGCCGCACCGAGAGTGCTCCGGCATCGAGATCGAGTGAGGCAAATGACCGCATACGCCATGCATCCGCGCGTCGGCCTTCATCAGGTCGCCTTCATCAGCGAAGGCACGACGAGTTTCATTCAGCATTGTCGCGCGATCGGCGTACGGAATATGACGCTGGTCGCGCCGGTGTTGATGGCGCCGGGTGGGATGGAGGAGGCGAGACAGGCGCTCGCCGACGGGGGTCCGCGCGTCGAGACCGTGAATCAACCTTTCGCTCGATTTCCCGATCTCGAAAGGGACAGCGGCGAGGCGACGGAACAGCTGCTCCAGGCAATCGATATCGCCGCCACACTCGGCGCGAAAAACATCTACGTGCTGACCGGCGCACGGGGCTCGCTCAGTTGGGAGCAGGCAGCCGAGCGCTTTGCCGAGCTCATCGGCCCCTGCAGGTCGGCCGCCCAGGGCAAGGGCATCGAGCTGCTGGTGGAGACGGCGTCCCCCTTCAACGCCGACATCCACATCGCCCATTCCCTGGCCGATACGATACGGCTCGCGGAAATAGCCGGCATCGGCGTGTGCATCGAACTGCACGCCTGCTGGTACGAGGCGGGATTGAAGCAGCTGTTCGAACGCGCCGTGCCGATGACGGGTCTGGTGCAGGTGAGCGATTATGTGCTGGGTGATCGCACCGCGCCTTGCCGTGCGGTACCCGGCGACGGCGTCATTCCGCTCGAACGTTTGCTGGGCGACCTTCTGGACCTGGGCTACGAAGGTGTGTTCGACCTCGAGCTGCTCGGGCCGCGCATCGTGGCTGAAGGCAATCGGGCTGCCACGAAGCGCGCCGCGGAGCGGCTGTCCGAGCTACTGACCAGATTGGGAGTTTGAGCAATGGCTTATGGTGACGGTCCTGCCGATGAGGCTCTGCGCGACGCCTGGGAGCGCTTCTGCGAGCGGCTGAGTGAAGCGGGCAGCAAGGTCTTCAAGGACGCCAATCCGGGCGCACCGATCCTGCGCGCCGATGCCTTCCGGTTCCTGACGCAGAACTTGGGTCAGGCCTTCGACCTTGCGCTGGAGACCAAAGACCCTGCCTATCCGCAGATCCATCCGTTCTGCACACCGACCCGCAAGCTGGGCGGCGACGTGGCCGACTTCACCTACCGCCAGGCATGGATTGACGGCCACCATACCTACAAGATCACCGGCAAACGCGGCACCGCGCGATTCTTCAACGTCACGGTGCAGGGGCCGCGCCCAGAGACCATGCCGGGCACCGGCAACCCGAGTTTACACGAGCCCTTCGGCGACATTCCCGAGGCCAACATCACCGGCCAGCAGATCAAGGCCGATATCGACGGTAATTTCGAGCTCTACATCGGCGGGGAGCGGCGCGCGCAGAACTGGCTGCCGACCACGCCCGGCTCGCGCAAGCTCTTCATCCGCGAGGGCTTCGATGCCTGGTTCGAGAAGCCGACCACTCTTTCGATCGAACGGCTCGGCATGGATAGTCCACGAGCCATCCCGAGTGCCTCGCAAATGATCGAGGCGATGGAGTGGGCCGGCAATTTCCTGACCGGCGCGATGCGCGACTGGCCTGAGCATAGCTGGCGCTATTCGGGCGGCACCGTGGACCCCACCTTTGCCAATCAATTTCCCCCCGGCAAAGTCGCAAACTCCGCCGAAGATTCCAAGCGCGGGCGGATGGCGGCGCACATGGTCTGGAAGCTCGAGCCCGATGAGGCCCTGATCGTCGAGATGGATCATCATGACGGGTTTTGGATTTTTGGGATGGGCGGCGTTTTCATCGGCAGCATGGATTTCCTTTACCGCCCGGTGAGCTATACACCCGCGCGCACGAAGGTGGATGCCGACCATGTCGTCCGGCTGGTCATCGCCCATGACGATCCAGGGGTGCACAATTGGCTCGACAGCCAGGGCTTTTCGAACGGCAACCTGACGTATCGAAACCTGATGAGCCAAAACGCCGCGACCTTCCGAACGAAGTTGGTCAAGCGCGCCGCGTTGCTCTCGACACTTCCCGCCGGCACCGCCATGGTGACGCCCGAGGAGCGTGTGGAACAGCTTCACGCGCGGTTTGCGAGCATCAAGCTGCGTTACGGCCTCTGACGGCTCGTGAATTCATAAATCGCCGGTGCGAGCATCGGCCAGTCCAAGAAATAACCGTTTCTCGTCTTTGCGGCTGCGACCATGCGTTCCAAGTAACGATTGGCGGGCCATGGCGGGTCGACCAGCTCGGAATGTGGAATCAACTCGTGCACGAGCTCGGCGATATAGGCCGGGTGATAAAGGTCGTCCTCGCTGCCACGGAATATCAGCACCGGCATGGTGAGCCGAGCGAAATCATTCACATTCATGCCTGGGATGGGCGATGAGGTCGAGGGGACGAAGGCCGCGGCCCAACGCTGCATCGCCGCGATGAACCGCGCAGGGTCCTGGCGGAGAAACGCGTCCCGATTTTCCGGATTGCTTTTGAGGGGTTCCGCCCAAATCAACGTCTCGGCGGCGGCGGCCATGCCTCCCAGGCTCGCTGCGATCGCCGGCTCAGAGCAGTAGGAGGAGCCGAGCGACAGCAGCCCGATGGTGCCACCGCTCAGCCACCATTGCACGAGGTGTGAAATCGTGCCGGGATCCAGGGCGGCAGCGATCATCGATGTGCGCGATCCCGCGGAACCGCCGGCTACAGCGGTCGGCCCCAAATCGAGCGCATGGATGAGTTGCGTCAGTACTTGCGCGTGAAGCTCCGACTCGCTGTTACCTTCGAATGAGATTCCGGACGCACCGCAGTTGGGTCTGTCCCATAGCAAGACGCGTTTCCCCAATGCCGCAAGCGCCACGCCCAGCTCGCGCACCCCAGGACTTCCCATGCTTAATCGGCCGCCGGGAGTCAACGCGATGGCCGGCGCACCGGGTTTCCCCAGCAATTCATATTCGATACCGATATCCGAGATGGCGATGCGGGGCATGGAAGTGCTCTCGTTGTAGAGGTGATAACCCTATGCGAGAATCATCGCGAGCGCCAATAGTCGCACAGCCGTCTTCTCGAGGGGCCGCATGACTTTGATCCAGACCAGAGCGCTGGCGGACGACCTTCCTTTTGGAGCTCGCATAACGGGCGTCAATTGGCAAACGGTGAAGGACGCGGCGGTCCGCGATCAGATCAAGGAACTGTTTGAGGATCGCGGCTTCATCGTCTTCGAGGATATGGAGCCTTCGGGCGAGATGCAATTGGAGCTCGCCGCGATCTTCGGGCCGCTTCAGGAGCACGCCATGAAGGCTGCGCGCGGCGGCGATGCCGATTCGCCGCCCGGCGTCTTCGTAATCAACTTTCATCCGAGCGAAGCCGACGTGTTCGATGTCGACGGCAAGCCGCTGAGCGGCTGGGTACCTTGGCACTACGACGCGTGCTACATGGACAAGCTGTACCGCGGAGCCGTGTTGCGTGCACTCGATATTCCGCCGGAGGGTGGGCTCACGGGCTTCGCCGATGGAATGCAGATCTACAACGCGATCTCCCCCGCGCTGCGAGCCCAATTTCACGATCTGAGCATCGTCTATCACGCCTCGCTGATGTTCATGAAGCAGCGCTTTGGAATGCCCAAAAATTTCCGGGTGATCAGGCTTCAGCAAGCCACATTGGACCTCATTCGGCAATCCGAAAGTGCGCCGCGCGCGCTCCATCCGGCCATCTGGAGGCGCTCGTCGGGAGAATACGTGCTCCATGTTTCGCCCTGGCAGGCGGCGGGAATCGAGGGACGAGAAGGTCACGGCGGCGATGCGTTGCTCGAGGAGCTCTGTCAGTCAATCTACGCAAAAATGACCCCTTATTTTCACCGCTGGAAGCCGACCGACATGGTCATTTGGGACAATTGGCGTTTCATTCATTCGGTGACGGGGCACAACCCGCAGTACCACCGGCGCATGCATCGCGCGGGAATAGCGGGAGACTATGGTCTTGGTCGCTGGGAAACTGCGGCCAAAGGCGTCAGCGCGGAGCCTAAGAACCTCGCCTGAGTGAGCAACCGGGATATTTTCATGGGCTTGCTCATAATGACCAATTATGGTCATATATGGTCATGAAACAAGTGCGTATCGCGGAGCTCAAGGCCAAATTGAGCGAATTCCTGCGCGCCGTGCAGGGCGGCGAATCCATCGCTGTGCTCGACCGAAATACAGCCATTGCCCAGATTGTCCCCATTCGCGAGCGCCCCGGGCTGCGCATTCGCAAGCCCGCCGCGGGCGTTCCCCCCCTCAACAAGGTTCCGCTGCCGAAGCCAGCCTCTGCCAAAATCGATGTTCTCGAGCTACTGCTCGAGGAGCGGCAAAGCCACCGATGATCGCCTACATCGATGCATCGGTGCTCCTGCGTGTTGCGCTCGGCCAGGCGAATGCATTGTCCGAGTGGCGGCACATCGACCGAGGCATCTCCAGCGCACTCGTCACCACTGAGAGTCTACGAACCCTCGATCGCGTCCGATTGCGCGCGGGTCTGACCGACCTCGAGATGGCCCGACGCCGTTCCACAGTCCTTGCGCTCATCGACTCGTTGGAACTCATCGAGATCGATAGCCTCGTCCTCGATAGAGCAGCGCAGCCCATGCCGACCGAGCTGGGCACGCTGGACGCCATTCATTTGGCGTCCTCGTTGCTTTGGCAAGATGCGAGCGGCGAAGACCTCACGATGGCCACCCACGACAGAGCTCTTGGCGTTGCGGCGCAGGCGCACGGGTTGAAGGTCGTGGGAGTCTGAGTCGCCCCGGTTGCGACTGCGTAGGAGGCCAGATGAACTCGCGTTTTCGGCAAACTTGCACCACATCGGTCCTGAGCGCCGCACTCATCATGACGATGGGTCTGCACGCGCGCGCGCAATCGATCGACGCACGACAAGCGGCGAAGGACGCCAATCTTCGTCTCAAGAAAGCGGCAATAAGCCGTACGCTGGAGGACTGCAGGGCAAAGGGTGGAAGCACCAATACCTGCGATACGCTGCTGGAAGTCACCCATCAACGAGAGCTCAAAGTAATCGATCTCCTCAAATCGGCCCTCAATGATCCAAGGCTAAACGCAGAGGAGATGACTAAAGAGTTGAATGCGTGTTTCAACGCACACTATGGCTACGTCGAAACCATTGAATGTTGGAGCCAGCTGAGCGACCGCTTTGACGCCGCGCGTAGCGGCGAGACGCTATTGAGGGCCGGCATACCCACCGCGGTCGCAGTACCGCCGGGTCCGACAACGGCCGGCGGCGTCAACCCGATGGATCTTGACACGAAATGGGACCCTCTGTCGCCAGACACGATGTGGCGAGACTGCATGGACGACCTGGCCAAACAGGATCCGATCCTGCGACCCGGCCAGCTGGAGGCCGTATGTCGGGACGCCCTGGGTCTACCTTGGTATTCGCATACTTGGATTGAGCTGCATAAGGCAATAATTTTCGGCGTTGCGTCGATCCTCGCGTTGGCGGGCATATGGCGCGGCGTCGTGAGCCTCCGTCAACGAAGATCTCGCGGGGACGAGCCGCCGGCGCTCGGCCCCCGGCTCGACGAGCCTCTCGTCGAAAGTCGGCCACAGAAGACGCTGTAGAGCTGCGCTTGCCATGCCCTGACCCCGCCCCTTCCGCGTCACATCGAATTCGGGCCTCTGGGGGTGGCCTGGGCTAGAATTGTGCGTTGCGTGTAATCGCATAACAACAACGGTTAACCGCTAGTGAGGACGCATGTGGCTATTGGCTGCACCCGGATTTTTGCCGCATGGCCACTGTTACCTGTGGCAGCCCGGCACGCTGTGGCTGAATGTGGGATCGGACGCGCTCATCGCGGCGGCGTATTTCGCCATTCCGCTCTCCCTTTACCGGCTGGTTCGGCGTCGCACCTCGGAGATACCCTTCCCAGGGGTATTCCTCATGTTTGCCGCCTTTATCTTCTTGTGCGGGTCAACGCACATCATGGAGATTGTGACCGTTTGGCATCCCTATTATCGCCTCGCCGGCGCCTTGAAGCTGCTCACGGGAGTCGTGTCGCTGGCAACCTTGTTCCTGGTCCTGAGGCTGATGCCGCTGGCGCTTCAGATGCGCTCCCCGCGAGAGCTTCAAAAGCAGGTGGAAGCACGCACCACGGATCTGGCGGATGCGAACGCGAGATTGCAGCTGACGGTTGAGGAACTGGAGCGGCAACGGGAAGAGCTCCAAACCATGCTCGATCTCATTCCGGTCGGAGTCGCCATCGCGCAAGATCCCCTGTGCAAGCATATGTCCGCTTCGGCGCGATTGGCGGAAATGCTCCACGTTTCCCCCAAGCAGAATCTCTCGCTCAGTGCGGAGGATGGCCCTCACGGGGGGTTTCGGTGCACGCGTAATGGATCGGAAATTCCGCCGCAGGACTTGCCGATGCAACGCGCGGCTCGTACCGGCGAAGAACAACGAGACGTCGAGTTCGATGTGGAATTCCCGGAAGGGCGTACGATCAATATGATGATGAGCGCTGCGCCCCTGTTTCGCCCGGACGGCAGCGTTCGAGGCGCAATCGGTGCGCACGTCGACGTCACGGCGCTCAAGCGAGTCCAGCGCGAGCTCGAGCATGCCGATCAGCAAAAGAACGAATTCTTGGCAATGCTGGCGCACGAGCTGCGAAATCCCTTGGCGCCGATACGAAGCGCGACGGAGCTGCTGGCGCGAATTCCCTCGGCCGACTCACGCATCCAAGGCGCCGGCGCCGTGATCCAGCGCCAGGTGACTCACCTCACGAGGCTGGTCGATGATCTGCTGGACGTGTCGCGGATCACGCGCGGCGATATCGAGCTGAAGCTCGCTCGCGTCGAGCTTGGCGGCCTGCTGACCCTCGCGATGGAAGCCGTCGAGCCGCTGATGCTCGAGCGTGGGCATCGGGTTTCCGTCCTTTATCCGCAGCGCCCCCTCTATGTGCTCGGCGACTCGACGCGGCTCGTGCAATGCATCGTGAACATACTGAACAACGCCGCCAAATACACCGATGTGGGTGGAGAGATTCATGTCGAATTGACCGGGGACGGGGCATCGGCGCTCCTTGCGATCCGGGACAACGGCATGGGGGTTGCGCCCGAATTCTTGCCTCGCATGTTCGATTTGTTCTCACAGAGTCAACGCGCACTCGACCGCTCCCAGGGCGGCCTCGGCGTGGGCTTGTCGCTCGTGCGCAAAATCGTCTCAATGCATCGGGGTGAGGTGAGCTGTGTCAGTGAGGGGGTGGGCTGCGGATGCACGTGCAAGATATGGCTGCCACTCTCGGAGCCCGCCGAGATCCTGCAGAACGCGGCGCCGCGACCGCTCAACGTCGCCGCGCGCCGCGTGCTGATCGTGGATGACAATCACGATGCCGCGGATTCACTGGCGATGGCGCTCGCGCTGGAGGGACATGAGATCCAAGTGGTCTATACGGGCGAGGATGCATTGGAGGTTGCCGCTACGTTTCAACCGCAGATCGTCCTGTTGGATATCGGCCTGCCGAAAATGGATGGTTACGAGGTCGCCCGGCAGCTGCGCGCACGGCGTAGCGTCGAGTCCCTGCGCATCGTGGCCCTGACGGGCTACGGGCATTTGGGAGACCGGCAGCGCTCTCAGGCGGCGGGGTTCGATGCGCATTTGGTGAAACCCGTTGAATTCGAAGCGCTCTCACGCGTCATCAGCGAGGCGGGGATCCAGGGCTAAGAAACCTCCCGGCGCCAATGGGCCGCACGGCGTCCCGGCCCGCGCTTCAGCGCCCGTGCTTGCGTCTTTACATCCGCCATCGCACCGTCGCTGCGAGGCGTCACGTCGACAGCGAAGCGCTCGGCACTTATATCAGAGCTACGCACCAGGGAGGGGAGCACAACGACTGTGGGAGGTGGCTCATGCGATTTTCACGACCGAGGGCCGGCGGGACGGCCCTCGTGCTGCTCATCTCGGGCAGCGTTTGCGGCGGGGCTGCATTGCCGCAGGGGCTTCAATCGACTCGGGCCGTCGATCCGGGCGTTCGCCACGCGGCGACCGACAATGGCCCGCCGATTGCCCTTTCAGCACTCGCGCCCGATGAGCTCGCTTACTTTCAAGACGGCATGGCGAGGTTCGATACGGTCGAGATGGTGAGCGGCGCCACGCAGGCGCAGGGAAACGGCCTCGGCCCACGCTTCAACTCGAATCAGTGTGCTTCCTGCCACTCGCAGCCGTACATGGGGGGCAGCAGCCCGGCCCTCAACCCACTGCTACGCGTTGCGGGCGCCGCCGGGGCCTCGAATTCGATTCCTTGGTTCATCACGGCCAACGGCCCGATCCGTGAGGTGCGCTTTCTCGAATCAAACGGCGTCTACGACGGCGGAGTTCACAATCTGTTCGTAGTGAGCGGCCGGAGCGACGCCGGCGCTTGCAATATCACTCAGCCGACGTTTACGCCGGCCGGCAATCCGCTGACGGGTCAGGGCGGCAATGCAAATCTCGCGTTCCGTATCCCGACGCCGATCCTTGGGGCAGGACTCATCGAGGCGATTCCCGACTCGGCAATCCTCGCGAACATGACGGCGAATGCGGCAAAGAACAGCCTGGTGGGTGTCCGCGGCCATGCCAATGCCCTTTTGGAAGGCAACGTCAATCTGAGCGCGAACGATGGCAGCATCACCCGCTTCGGCTGGAAGGCTCAGAATAAATCGCTGCTCATGTTCGCCGGTGAGGCTTACAACGTCGAGATGGGGATCTCCAACCAGCTGTTTCCCCAAGAGCGTGACGAAACTCCTTCCTGCCGCACCTACAACGTAACCCCGGAGGACACCAACAATCTGTCGGCCGTCCAAAGCGGCTACCCGACGGCCGTATTGTCGGACATCGAGGCATTCGCCAACTTTATGCGCATGCTCGCGCCGCCCGCGCCTGCGACGCCCACGGTCTCGACAACCACTGGCCGCACGGTGTTCATCGGCGTGGGCTGCGCGGCGTGCCATACGCCCTCGTTCACCACGGGCACGGCCATCGCGACGGGCTCATCTCGCAGCCCAAGCCCTGCGCTGTCGGGCCAACAGGTCAACTTATACTCGGACCTCTTGGTGCATCACATGGGGCAAGGCCTCGCCGACGGAATCACTCAAGGTTCCGCAGGACCTGATGAGTTTCGCACCGCGCCGCTCTGGGGACTGGGTGAGCGGGTGTTCTTCATGCACGACGGAAGGACCAGCGACCTCGTTACCGCCATTCAGGCGCACCAAAGCGCCGGCAGCGAGGCGAATGCGATCGTGCAGCGATTCAACGCGTTGGGCGCCGCGCAACAACAGGACGTGCTGAATTTCCTGCGGTCGCTTTAAGGCAGGCGACATGGCCATCGTTTTGTTGATCCACGCCGACATCCGGTTTGCCGCGCTTCTTGGTAGCCAGCTCGAAGGCGAGGGATTTTCGGTCCACATCGAGGCCGAAGTGAGCCGTGGAGTCAACGAGGCGCTATCAGGCAATTACGCCATCGCCGTGCTCGATATGGTGCGCGACCAAAACAGCAGCCTCGGCGCCTTGAGGCGCATCCGCACGCACGGCGCGCTACCGGTACTCATGCTGACCGGAACCTGCGAGGATGCCGAGCGCATTGCCGCCCTGGAGCTCGGGGCCGAGGGGCACCTCGCAACGCCGTGCGCGCCTCGCGATTTCAGCGCGAAGATTCGCACCGTGCTCCAGCGCGCCCAGGCCGCAAAGAGTCGCGATGCAGCCCCGCAGGTCCTGGTCTCTGGAAACCTGACCTTGTGGCCGGGACAAGGGCGCGTCGAGTGGCTGGGGACACCCTTGCGATTCACGGGTGCGGAACTCAGCCTTCTGGAGGCGCTGGTGCGAAAGGACGGTCAGCCGGTGAGCAAGCACGAGCTGTGTCAGTGCGCCCTCGGCAGAACGCTCGCGCGCAACGACCGCTCGGTGGACGTTCATCTGAGCCGAGTGCGGCGCAAGCTCCGCGTGCTGACCGACGGCCGCTCCCTCATTCACAGCGTCCACAAGTACGGCTATCGGCTTCTAAAAGAATAGTAGGAAAACCGGCGAAACGAGGCTTGCCGCGCGGTGCGCTTGGGCCGGAATGGAAGCTGCGGGAATCCCGGTCCGCACTGCGTCTAGTACGGATGGACGGGGCTATCCCTCAATGGCACCGTAGCAGCCGGGTTGCCAATCAGGGAGATTCGCAGTGCGCTCATTCGAGTCCGCGGAAGGGTTCTTGGGTGAGCACCTTGCCGAGGCGGCGGGGTGTCTGCTGCTCGACATCTGCATGCCGGGCTTGAGCGGGATCGAGTTGCAGCACGCACTCGCCGGTTCACCGAATGCGCTGCCGATTGTGTTCTTGACCGGCATGGGTGATGTGCAGACGGGCGTCAATGCCATGAAGGAAGGCGCGGTCGACTTTTTGACCAAGCCGATCGACAACGTGCGCCTCTTTGCCGCGGTCGAGCAGGCGTTTCGGCGCGATGAGGAGCATCGTCAACAAGAGGAGATCCGGCGGGTGATCCGCCAGCGCCTCGACACCCTGACGCCGCGCGAACGGCAAGTGATGGCGCAGGTCATTCGGGGCCGTTTGAACAAGCAGATTGCCGCAGAGCTCGGAACGGGCGAGAAGACCGTCAAAGTGCACCGCGCACGGATGATGTCGAAGATGGCCGCCCGCTCCGTGGCGGAGCTGGTGCAGCTCGGTGCGCGCGTCGGTGTGGAGATCGAGCCGGCGCTGGGTATTGGGACGAGCGACCTGAGCTGGACTCTCCCTGGGGAGCCGGAATTACCTAAGAAAGTTAAGCACCAGGGTCTCGGCCCTGCGCGTCGAGACGGTGGCGGGGCTTCCACCGAACGCTTTGTGAAGCGCGCCGGAGCGCCACCCGTCGAAGATGATTGGATTGATGTAGGATTTGCGGCACACAGCGGGGGTATTGCGTAGCTCCGAAGCCACGTGCTTGACGACACCGGCAATCGCGCTTTTCAACGCACTTTCGCTGGCCTCGGGATCCCGTGGAATTTGTGCGAGCAAAACCAATGCCCGCAGGGTCGCGCCCCAAGTCCGGAAATCCTTGGCCGTGAAGTCCTCTCCCATCGCATCGCGAAGATAGTCATTCACCTGACCGGAATCGACCGGACAGCGACTGCCGTCGTCAGCGACATACTGAAACAGATGCTGCCCCGGAAGCTCTTGGCAATGTTGCACGATGCGCACGATGCGTTTGTCGTCGATGGGTAGTTCATGTTGAACGCCCCCTTTGCCGCGGAAATTGAGTACTAGGCGCCCATCGCGGACGAAGGCGACGTGGCGGTTGCGCAATGTCGTCAGGCCAAAGCTCTTGTTATCGCGCGCATACTCCACGTTGCCAATTCGCGCACGGGTCGTATCGAGCAGTGCAACGACTGCCGCGAGAACCTTCTCGCGCGGCAGGCCGGGAAGCGAAAGATCTCGGGTGAGCTTTCTTCGCAGCTTCGGCAGGGCATCGCCGAACGCCACCATACGATGGAACTTCGCGCTGTCGCGCACTTGCCGCCAATGAGGATGATAGCGATATTGTTTTCGACCGCGCGCATCGTGCCCGGTGGCCTGCAAGTGGCCTCGCGGGCTCACACAGATCCAGACATCCCTGTAAGCAGGCGGTACCGCGAGACTCGAGATGCGCCGCAATTCGTGGGCGGCAGTCAGACGGCGATTGGCGGGGGTCAGATAGTAGAAACCCCGGCCGGCGCGCATTCGACGAATGCCCGGCTCCTGGCACGAGACATAGAGAAGTCCCGCCTCAACCGCCATTTGCGCCGCTTCGGTCGCCATGGCCGGTGAAGTGTCGATCGCCGGTGAGCCTCGAAACGTCATAAGGGCGAATTCTTAACGCGTCGAAGGCTTTGGTGCTATCGACTTTCGCCGACAAGCGCGTAGGAAAACGCCATTATGCGACGTGCCTCACGGGATGAGCGCGCGATCCGGCAGGATGCCGATTTTACAGTTGCCGACACGCCAACGGCGCGAAGTCCTATGTGCGATCGCGACTTATCCCGGCTGCGCCGGAGCCTCCCGGGGAGGGAGAGTGGCTGCGCGTCTCAGCACACGGAGAACCTCCCAATGAATATGAATACCATCCCGATCAACACGCTCCTCCTGGGCGCCATCCTACTGCTGCTCGTGATTGGTGCCATCGTGTGGATGGTGATGCAGCGTCAGCGCAGCCGCCGATTGCAGGGACGATTTGGCACGGAGTACAACCGGGCGGTCAAGGAATTCGGCGGCCGTGCAAAGGCAGAAAGGGAGTTGGCCAAGCGCGAAGAGCGCGTCTCGGATCTTCGCATTGTGCCGCTATCCGAGGCTGAGGCGGCTCGCTTCGCCAAGGCCTGGAATGCGCTGCAGGGGCGGTTCGTAGACGATCCGAAAATGGCCGTTGCCGAGGCTGATCGGCTGGTCCGGGAGCTGATGCTCAAGCGCGGGTACCCGATGGGGGATTTCGAGCGGCGGGCTGCCGATATCTCGGTCGATCACCCCGCGGTAGTATCCAATTACAGGGCGGCACAGGCGATTGCCGTGCGCGAGGCGCGAGGCGCGGCCGATACGGAAGAATTGCGAAAGGCGGTGGTGCATTACCGGACATTGTTCGACGAGCTCTTGGAAGTGTCTCCTCCGGGTAGCAGCGCTCCGCCCGCAACGCGCGTCGCGGTGCAATCATGACGGTGCGCACGAGCGGCGACAACGTGCCCTCCACTGACGGTGACGTGCGTCCGAGTGCCGACCGGCGGTATCCACCACCCTCAACGGAGCAAGGAAAATCGGATGCGCTGCGCGGGGATGGGGCAGTCGAGGGCGATCGGCCATTGCTGGTGGCGGGGGACACCTCCGGCGTGGCGCGAAGCGCTCTGCCCGTGGCCACCGAACGGCCGGACTCCGGCGAACTCGAATCGCTCTTCCGGCCGGATGCGGCGACGGACTTTCGTGCTCGTTGGGATGTGGTTCAGCGAAGTTTCGTGGACGATCCTCAGCAAGCTGTTCGTGCTGGCGATGAGCTCGTTACCCAGGTCATCGCAGAGTTGAGTCAGATTTTTGCCGAGCAGCGGACGCAGTTCGAGAGCGCCCAGAGCGAAGATCACTCCTCTACGGAAACGCTGAGATTGGCATTGCGCCGTTACCGGTCGTTTTTCGAGCGGCTATTGACCGTTTAGCAGGGGGACGGGCGGATAAATTCCAGCATTACAGACAAAGATCGGCGTCCCAGGGACTGACCCACCTCACCCTGTAGGGGCGCTCGCGCCGCGGCTCGCAAGTCAATCTACCGTCCGCGCCCGCTATCTTGTACCCTCGATCTTCCGGCCTTCAAAAATATAGAGCTCACACTCGATTCTCAGGAGATCCCCATGCGTGTCATTTCGGTTCGCCCCTATGCATCCGCCCTGGTCGCGGTGGCGGCGTTTCTAATCGGCGCCTGCGCCAATACTCCGACGATTCAGCACGATACCAATCCTGCCGCCACGTTTAGCAGCTACAAGACGTTTGGATTTCTCTCCCCGCTTGCTACGGACAAATTTCCATATGAATCATTGCTCACCCAGCATCTCAAAGATGCTACTCGAGAGGCGATGGAATCGAAAGGCTACGTGTTCAGCGCGAGCGCGCCGGACCTGCTGCTGAATTTCTACGTCAACATTCAGAACAAGCAGGACATTCGCACTACGCCGGGCTCGGCGGGCTACGTGGGTTATGGATACCCCGGCGGCTACTACGGATATCGCACCGGTTATTACAGGATGTACAGTGCCCCTACCGTTGAGACGGTCAATTACAAGCAAGGCACGCTCACCGTCGATCTCGTCGATGCCAAGCAGAGGGTGCTTGCCTGGACGGCGACCGCCGAGGGCCGCGTCTCCGACAATGCGCTCAAGGATCCCGGGACGGCGATAGACGCCTTGGTCAGCAATATGATGACCTCGCTCCCCGCCGCGATCAAATAGGTTCATTGATGTCCGGGGGCCGCGGGGCCCCTCGCGAAGGCGTCCGGATACGCCGTTTCCCACATTGATCGTCTGGCCGTCGGCGATTGGCGCACCGCAACCGGTGGCCGCAGGTCGCAAACGGCAGACACCATTGACAGCGATGCGCTTTGCCGCACAAAGTACCGCGAATTCACGGGGAGAAGAATTGGGGGTGCAACACGCTTAAAGGGTGCGCGGGTTAGTGCATAGATGGGTCTAAGTATGATGCGCAGGATGGTGTTTAGATGGAGTGCCCTCGCGGTGGTGGCACAGCTGATCATCGCATGCTCGGGCGGAGGCGACTCGGGCGCCGCGGGCACTCCGGCCGCTGGCGCAAACGCCCCGCTGATTACGACCGAGCCGGCGAGCGCCACCGTGACCGATGGCCAGACCGCGAGCTTTTCAGTGGTGGCGACCGGCACTGCGCCGCTCGGCTATCAGTGGTCGAAGAACGGCGTGATTATTGCCGGCGCGACGGCATCGAGCTACACCACGGACCCGACCACCAATGGCGACAGTGGCGCGGTTTTCAACGTTACGGTGAGCAACGCGGCTGGCTCCGAATCCAGCACCAAGGCCGTGCTCACGGTGACCGCAGTGGCCGGCCTCTCTTTCGGACATGTGGTGATCGTGATGGAGGAGAATGCCAACTACTCCTCTGTGGTTGGCGCCACCGCGAGCATGCCGTATCTGAATTCGCTGATCTCGAGCTACGGTCTTGCGACGCAGTACTACGCCGATACCCATCCATCGATCGGCAACTACCTGATGCTGGTCACCGGTCAGATCATGACGAACGATGACGGCGAAACACCCGAGTCATTTCCGATATCGGTCGACAACATCGTGCGCGAGCTCTCCGCAAACGGCAAAACATGGAAGGCCTACGCGGAGGATCTACCTTCGGTGGGATACATCGGTGGTGACACCGGCAATTATGCGGTACGTCACGTACCGCTTGCCTATCTGTCGGACGTCCAGGACAGCGCTACCACGCGGCAAGGATTGGTTCCCTTTACGCAGTTCGCGGCGGATCTCGCGTCCGGGGCGCTGCCCAACTTCTCGTTCGTGACGCCCAACCTCTGCAACGATGCACATAACTGCGCCTTGAGCGTCGCAGATGCATGGCTTAAGACCAATTTGGCTCCACTACTGACCAGTACACCCTTCAAGGACGACGGATTGCTCATTATCGCTTTCGATGAGTCGGGTGATGATAATACCCATGGTGGAGGTCGCGTCGCGGCTGTTCTCGTCAGTCCGGCCTTCTCGAAGAAAGGCTATCAATCGACGACCCTTTACCAGCACCAAAGCACGCTTCGACTCATGTTGGAGAGTCTCGGAGTCAATTCCCTCCCAGGCGCTGCGGCGACCGCCCCGGCGATGACGGAGTTCTTTGCATCACCCTGAACGAGGTCTGGGGCAGCCGTAGTCGACCAAAAAGGCATTCCTTCAAGGTGCTTTGGCGCTGAAGGTGCCCTTATTCGCGATTGCGGGCGCAATTGCAAGATGAAGATTCATGATGGCTCTCCCCTCGAAAAGCCCACAGTACCCGCGCGAGCGGCGAGCGTCGCGTCGCGCGCGCCATCAAATGGCCCCGGGCTCAGGCCATGTTCAGTGCACAAATACTCGGGCACAGCGCCGCACATTCATTGACGCCGTTCCATCCCTTGCATACGCTGGATCTCGCGTACAGGGAGCCGTGGATGACGCATGATGAGACTGGCGAGGTCACGGAGCTGCTGCGGCAGTGGAAGCAGGGCGACCCCCAGGCCCTGCGACAGGTGTTTCCGCTCATATACCAGCAACTGCAACGTCTCGCGCACCAGCATCTCAGGGCCGAGTTCAGAGCGCATTCTATTCAGAGCACCGCGCTGGTGCACGAGGCTTATCTGCGGCTGGTCGCCGCTCGCCCCATCGATCTGCAGGATCGCGCGCATTTTCTGGCCGTGGCCTCGCGCGCAATGCGGCAGATCTTGGTGGACCTCGCTCGCGGCCGAAACGCCGACAAGCGTGACTGGGGATTGAAGATCGAATACGCCGATTTGCCCGCGATGCCGCTGACCCGTGACGCCGATCTTCTCGCGCTCGACGATGCGTTGCATGACTTGTCGCGCATCGACGCGCGGCAGGCACAGATCGTGGAGATGAGGTTCTTCGGTGGCCTTTCTTCGCCCGAGATCTCGGAGGTGCTCGGCATATCGCGCGCCACCGTCGACCGCGATTGGGCCACCGCGCGGGTGTGGCTGCACCGGCACGTGAGCCGGACTGCATGACCACCTGCGACACCGCTATGCCATGGTCGGAGGTCAAAGACCTGCTGCATGAGGCTATGCAGCTCGCGCCCGATGAGCGTACACGGTTTCTCGACCGTGTCTGCCCAAACGGTACGGCGCTGCGTGCTGAGCTCGAATCTCTGTTGTCCGCGGTGGATGCGCTGCCGTCGGATTTCATGGCGGCGTCGCCGTCCCTCGCGGACGATGAGAGTATCCCGCTGCAACCGGAACAGATTTTTGCCGAACACTTTCGTCTGATCCGCAAGGTGGGCGAGGGGGGTATGGGCCAGGTCTGGCTGGCTGAGCAAGTCGCGCCCGTACGCCGCCCGGTTGCCCTCAAGCTGATCAAGGCAGGCATCTACGATGCCACTGTCGTGCAGCGCTTCGAAGCGGAGCGGCAGTCATTGGCGATCATGGATCACCCCGCCATCGCCAAGATATTCGATGCGGGAACCACGGAACTCGGTCAGCCCTATTTCGTCATGGAGTACGTCCCCGGCCTTCCCATCACCGAGTACTGCGACCGCAATGGCCTGACCGTTCAGCAAAGGCTGCGGCTTTTCATCAAAGCATGTGAGGGCGTGCAGCATGCGCATGAGCGGTCGGTGATCCATCGCGACCTGAAGCCGGCGAACGTCTTGGTCGTCGAAGTGGATGGCAATCCCGTACCGCGCATCATCGACTTCGGGCTTGCCAAGCTGATCGTACCCGCGGGAGGCCCCAGCCCCATCCGGGCCGGCGACTCACGGATGACGCAGATGGGAATTTTCGCCGGCACACCCGGCTTCATGAGTCCGGAACAAATGGATGGCCGGGCAGGGGAGGTGGACACACGCACCGACGTGTTCTCCCTAGGAGTCATACTCTACATCTTGCTGACCGGATCGACGCCGTTCGAGCGTTGGCTATCGCCGCTGCAATCGTTCGATGACTATCTTCGTCGCCTGCGGGAGACCGATCCCCCGCTTCCCAGTTACCGGACCGGCGGCGACCGCGAGGAATTGGCGGCGGTCGCCGCTGCGCGCGGGAGCCGCACCCGACAACTCCTTGCGACGCTGCGCGGCGATCTCGATTGGATCGTCATGAAGGCGTTGGCGAGGGATCCGGCGCATCGCTATCGATCACCGTCGGACCTGAGTGCGGATTTGCGGCGTTATCTCGAGCATTGGCCGGTCTCGGCGCACCCCGCGAGTGGGGCTTATCAGTTGAAAAAGTATGCGCGACGCCATCGCGTGGCCGTGTCGGTGACGGCCGCCGCGGCCGTGCTGTTCATCGCCTTTTCGATCGTTCAGGCGGTGCAGGTGGTACGCATTACACACGAGCGGGACCGCGCCACCCGCATTACCGATTTCATGACGCGCATGTTCCAGGTGGTCGATCCGAGCGAAGCCCGCGGCAGCAGCGTCACGGCGCGGGAGATTCTCGACAAGGCCTCGCGCGACATCGAGCGGGATCACGCCATGGACCCGGACGTCGAGCTTCAGTTGATGCAAGTGATGGCGCGCACTTACAGAAATCTCGGGCTCTACGCGCATGCACACACGCTGGCGCAACGCACCTGGGAAGCACGCCGACGCCGCTACGGGACCGACGACCCACGAACCCTCGAGTCGATGAGCCTACTCGGCAATATTTTGTCCAGAGAAGGCGACCGTCGCGAAGCGATGAAGCTCACGACGAACGCGCTGACCGCACTACGAAGCGCCGCCGGAAGCGATGCGCCGGTCACGCTGGAGGCTGCCAATAACCTGGCGAGCATTTTGGCGCAGGACGGCCAATACCGCGCGGCGGAGGTCCTCGCGCAAGACAACGTCAACCGGACGATGCGAGTTCTCGGTCCGGACCATGTCGAGACCGCGCGCGCACTGATTCTCGTCGGCAACGCGTTGTGGTACCAGGGCCGCTATTCGGAAGCCGAAGGTGTGCAGCGCCGCGCTCTCGAGACGGCCCGTCGGGTGTGGGGAGAGGACCATCCGACGACGATGCAGGCGATGCAGAATGTCGCGATAGCCGTTGCCTCCCAGGGCCGTTTTACGGAGGCCGACCCACTCTACCGCGACCTGCTGTCGGTGTACCGGCGCGTGCTGGGCCCCGAACATCAGGAGACCTTGCGCGCGACCGAAAATCTCGCCGCAATGCTAACCATGGAAGGGCGCTTGCAGGATGCCGAGACCACGCACCGTGAGGCGCTGCAGGCGATGCTGCGGACGCTGGGCCCGGAACATGATTTGACATTGCTGTGTGAATTCAACCTCGCCGAGGTCCTGCTGAAGGAAGGTCGCTACGCCGAGGCCGAACAGCTACAACGCAGCACGCTCGCGACCCAGATCCGCGTTCTTGGCCCGGAGAGTCCGCACACCCTGATATCGCAGTCGAATCTCGCCGCGATACTGACGGCTGAAGGGCGCCAATTGGAGGCCGAGAGCCTGGCGCGCAACACCTTCGAGGCACAATCCCGCACGTTGGGTCCTTATCATCCCAACACCGTCGATACGTTGCTTCGGCTTGGAAATGCGATGTCCCTCGCACATCATTACGCGGACGCGGACGAGCTATTTCACAGGGTGATCGACACCGCCGGCGAGCCGCCGGGTCGGGGCGAAGGATGGGTGATCTGGCGCGCCTTTGCGCGCATGGCGGCTGCCGCTGACCACCCCGATGAGGCAGTTGCGCATCTTCGCGAGGCGGTGGCGCGCGGATACTCGGATGCGGACGAATTGCTGCGGGAGGAGGAGTTCAAGTCCCTAATGCCGAATCCTGATTTCCAGAAGCTCGTCGCTTCGCTCAGGACGCCGCGCCCACTTTCCGCGGTTCCTTAGCTCTTTTCCCTGGAATCCGACTGCTTGTACTCGATGAATTGAATGTCGAACCAAATCGGCAGCAGGTACCGGAAATAGAAGGCATGGGTCCGCGTTTGTTCCAGGTCGAGGTCATCGAGATCGCGTATCTCCATGCGCCCATCGACTGCCGCTCGGGTCCGGCAGGCGTCCATGACCCGGTCCACTGCCGTCCTGTCCTGCATGTGAAAGCCGAGGTGATCGTCGCCGCCCACGATCATCGGCTTCTCGTGCTCCGCCACATAGATAAAATAGCGGCCCGGATCCTCGGACGTGAGAAAGACGTGCGGTGCCGGAAAGGCATCGATTCGCGCCGGCTTGAACCCAAGGACTCCGCAGTAGAACGACTCCAACTCCGGCAGGATGGCTGCAAGTGAGTTCCGAGGCACGGTTACCTCCAGGTGGTTGATGCGCGCGTGCGCCATCAGCGTGGACACTGGACCTCCCTCGGATCTGTAAAAGCCTGGGCAATTATAACAATCGGCGGCCGATGAGGGTGAAGCGGCAACTCCCGTTCTTGCTCCGCCTCGACCCCGGAGCTTATGATGCTCCCCTACATCTGAGTCGAGAGGTCGAAGGAGTGCCGCATCGAGTCGCGGGCACCAGAACTGCGGTGCTGCTCGCCCGCTTCGTAATGGTTGCGTGCCTCACGGCTCACCCCGTCGTTGTATTCGCCCAGCCAACGCCACCGCGCGCAGAGGTCGTTGAAGCCTTGCGCGAGCGCATCGAGGCGCTCATGGCCGGCGGAAGCCTCAGTATCGACGGCACGGCCCTAAGTGCGACCCAATCCTTGCCCGCCATTTACGAATATCACGGATTTGAGCCGTTTTGGGATGCGGCGCGGCTTGCAAAGCTTCTCCAGCTCGTGCGCGCGAGCGCGGAGGACGGGCTAACCCCTTCGGACTACCACCTGGTGCCCCTCGAGCGGCTGGTGAACCGCCCCAATCCTACGCCGCTCGACGCCGCGCAGTTGGATCTTCTGGCCTCGGATGCCTACACGGAACTTCTCTATCACCTGTACTTCGGCAAGGTCGATCCCGTGGCAATCGACGAGCGCTGGAATTTCGAACGCCGTGAGGTCAAGAACAACGATGCCGTGCAATTCATGCTCGGGGCGATGACGAGCGCGGATATCGGCAGTGCAATCGACTCGGTCCGCCCGGACCACTGGATGTACCGAAGCCTGCTCGACGCGCTTGCAAGCTATCGCCGCATCGAGGCCGCCGGCGGTTGGCCCACGATCCCGGACGGTCCTACCTTGCGTCGCGGTGTTTCGGATCCCCGCGTCGCGATGCTGAGGCATCGGCTCACGGCGAGCGGCGATGCGCAGGCGTCCGCCGGCAGCGAGGTGTTCGACGAGTCTCTCGAGACGGCCCTGAAACACTTTCAGCGGCGTCATGTTCTCACCCCGGATGGAGCGGTCGGGGCGGCAACGCGTAGCGAATTGAATGTCCCGGTCGCGCAGCGCATCGATCAGGTACGGATCAATCTCGAGCGCGCACGGTGGGTACTGCATCAACTCCCCGACGAGGATTTCGTGATTGTGGATGTCGCCGGATTCGAGGTGCGGTACATTCGCAAACATGCCGTGCTCTGGCGCACCCGGGCCCAGGTCGGTCAGCCCTACCGGCAGACACCGATTTTCAGATCGGTCATCGAAGAGGTCGTTCTCAATCCAACGTGGACGGTGCCGCCCGGTATCCTCGGCAAAGACATCCTGCCGGCGCTGCGCAAGGATCCGGGATATCTCGAGAAACGCGGGTTGCGCATCATCGATCGTAACGGGCGACCCGTCGATCCGCAGGGTATCGATTTCACGCGCTATACGGGCGGCACATTTCCGTTCATGGTCCGACAGGATCCGGGGCCGAATAATGCGCTCGGGCGCGTGAAAATAATGTTCCCGAATCCATATCTCGTGTATTTGCACGATACGCCGAGCCAGGCGCTTTTCGACCGGGATCAGCGCGCCTTCAGCTCCGGCTGCATCCGCACCGAGCGCCCGCTGGAGCTGGTGGAGTTGCTGCTCGCCAGCCCCGATCGATGGGGCCGCCCTCAAATCGATGCCGCCGTGGCGGCCGGCACCACCCGTACGATCCGTCTACCGCAGCCTGTTCCTGTGCTGATCCTGTATTGGACCGTCGACCGTGATGATCAGGGGGAGATCGTCTTCAAGCCGGATCCATACAGCCGGGATCCGAAGGTGCTCAAGGCGCTCGATCGATCCTTCGCGAGCACGAACCGCGGTTGACGCCGGGTTACTGGTGCGATCGGCTCTCAGGCGATGGTGTCGATGATGCCGCCCAGGGCACTGGTGGAGGTGGCCGGCGCACTTGCGCTCGAGCCGCCGCCAAGATCTGCAATTGAGCCGTCGACGAACGATGAGATAAGCGATTGCGCCGCCTCGGCGCTCGCCGCCGGCGTCGCGCCGGAGGAACTCGACGTGCCGCTGGCGAGCGCGCTGATGAGGCTCTGAAATGCCGCCGTCAGGCTGGCGGTGACGCTGCTCGAAGCACCCGCGCCTCCGGCGAAGCGGCCCAGCAATTCGCTGTTGGCGGATGCTGTTGCGAGACTCGTCAGTGCCGCCACCGCCGAGACCGCGCTCGCGGTTGAGCCTCCCGCCGACGGAGTGGCGCTCCCGCTCGCGGCGGTGCCGGCAGCAGCGACGGTATTCGCCGCGGAAGCGGCGCTGGCGGTGCTCAAAAGGGTGGACAGCGCCGAGGCCTGGGCGCTGCTGAGGCTTCCAATTGACATGATGACCCCCGATCGCGACGGCTCGAATCAAGGGTGTCGGCCGGGATTCGAAGACCTTGAGGCGGAGGCGCCGGCGCGGGTTTTTGGCCGCTCGCCTGACATTCCGCGGATGCGAAGATCGGTCATCAACAAATCGAATGGCTGCTCCTGCAATCGCGCGAGCGCTTCTTCGGGCGTCGCCGGCCTCGATCACGAGCAGCCCAATTCACCCGGGCGGCCGTGCGAGGCATCGACCGCCCGTCGCCACGCCCAGCCGTAGTGCGGCTCAAGTAGCGCTGCTGCTGATTTCGAAGCACGTGGCGAACTTTGCGGGCGAGTGCGTCGCGACTATACGGTTTGCTGAGCAGATCGATGCCCTCGTCCAAGCGGCCGCCGTGGACAATCGCGTTTTCCGTATAGCCTGAGGTGAAGAGTACCGCGATGGTGGGGATTCGCTCACGCGCCTTACGCGCGAGTTCCGGGCTGCGAAGCGACGATCCGGGCATGACGACGTCGGTGAACAGCAAATCGATCGGTGCGCCGCTTTCGACGACCGCCAATGCACTTTGGGCGTCCCGGGCTTTCAACACGCGATACCCCAGGTCCGAAAGCAGATCGATTACGGTGCTGCGTACCTCGTCGTCGTCGTCGCTTCGATGCTGGTCTCTACGTCTTCAGGCCGTCGCGAGCGCGGCAGATAAATGCGTATGGTGGTGCCCTGGCCAAGCTCGCTGTATATCGGTGTCGAGCATCGGCCCGATTTCGGTCCAGATCTCGCGCCACACCAGGGAGGTCGGCCGTCCCAGCGCCCAAGGATGTTTTCCACCGATAATCGATTTGTAGGGGTCATTGTGAAAGCAGATGAGTTCGGGGCCCCACCCGATCCATATCGGCTGACGTGAGGTCAGCATGATCCTCAGCGCCATGCGCAAGCTCTGCGGCCAGCTCTCCGGCGGCCCGAGCGGTGTTTTGGTCCAGTCGAATTCGCGGAGGAGTTGGCCCAGCTCGCCTCCGCCCGCCAGGAAATCCGTGTTCAAGGCGCTCGCGCCCCTCTCCCGTAGAGCGGTATCACACACATGGTTCGACGATCATCCCTTGGGCTGAATCTTGTTAATCTAGCGAGCGCGCTTCCACCGAAACTTGCCGGGTCAGCATATCCCATCAAGGGATGGCATAAATTATATGCAATGGCGGGTCGGGGAAAGATAGGGCGCGGTGGAGAGGCGGAACGGCGTGCCCATGAATCGCAGGCGTTTCTTGAAATCCGCGGTCATTGGCGGCGGCGGCGTCGTGGCAGGCGCCGGTGCGCTCAACGCGGTCACCCCCTGGATCTGGCCCGCCCACGTGCCGATTGAGGGCAATTCGAGCTTTTGGACGCAGAGCCAGGCCGCGCTCAACGCGGCCTTGACCGAGGACCTTACGGTGGATGTTGCCATTGTGGGAGGGGGGCTTACCGGTCTCTCAAGCGCGTATTACATACGGCGCTCCTCCCCGGAAAAGACAGTCGCCGTGCTCGAGGCGAAGGGTTGCGGCAACGGCGCGTCCGGCCGAAACGGGGCCATGGTGCTCACCATGACGGCCGATCGGTTTATGAATTTTGGGGACGATCCGCAGATCGACAAACAGATCTATGCGCTCACCGCCGCCAATGTCCGGGCGTTGGCCGAATTGAGCGCTTCGACCGGAATCGAGTGCGACCTCGATCTGGTCGGTACTTTACAGGTATGCAATTCCATGGCGGATGCCGAAGCCGCCCGTGCCTATGTGCAGCGGGCGCAATCGATCGGGATGCCGGTCGAATATTGGGACGAAGGCCGGCTGAAGACTGCGGTCGGCAGCGAGGTGTACCACGGCGGCTACTACGATCCGTGCGGCGGCCATGTCCACCCCATGAAGCTCGTGAAGGCCTTCAAGTCCGCCGCGCAGGGCGCCGGCGCCAGGATCTACGAAAATACCGTGATCGATCAGGTGGAGGAGGGCCGCTTGCACACGCTGCGTACGCGCGATGGGCACACGGTCCGCGCCAAGTCGCTGGTGCTCGCCTGCAATGCCTACGCCCCCAACATCGGCTTTTTCCGCAATTCGATCTTGCCGCTGCGTGAATTCGTTGGGATTACCCGACCGTTGAGCGAGGCGGAATTGAACGCTCTGGGGTGGCGGTCTCGCATACCGTTCAATGACAGCAAGACCGAGGTTTATTATTTCGGTCTTACCCGGGACCGGCGCATCCATATCGGCGGAGGCGCACCGCAATACCGCTTCAACAACGTCGCGGCGGCCGACGACGACCCGGAAATTCACCGCCGGAGATTAGAGCGCGAACTGCGACGGGTATTCCCGACGATGGCCGCCGTCGACCTCGAGCTCGTGTGGAGCGGGATAATTGATTGGTCGCTGAATGCGGCCCCTTCTGTGGGGTTCACCGGCCGGTACGGGAACATCTTCTATGGCATCGGATACAGCGGACACGGCGTCAATTTGACCTCTGTATTCGGTAAGATCATCGCGGATCTCGAGGCTGGAAAAATGGATGATTGGAGGCGATTTCCGTTCTTCAATTCAGGTTTCGACTATGTGCCCAACGAGCCCTTCCGCTGGGTTGCCGCCAACGCAGGCGTTCTTTGGTACGCGCTCACGGAGAGAGGTTGATGCCGAACGCCCCTGAAATCACCTTACTCGCCGTTTCGATGCGCGAGTGCATAGTCGATCGCCGCGCAAACGGCCGTCACCTGCGCTGAATTGCATTGCGCGGGTGTCACCCGAGGACTGTCGGGATAGACTTCGGTCGTGGTTTTATAGGGTGCGTTGGTGACGCCTGCACACAGACCGAGCTGCCTGAGGGGATATCGGATGACGCCGGGCGCCACCATGGGCGAGCCGATGATCTCGCCGCGGTCATCCGCCGGTGCAATGTGGGCGAGCCGCGCCACGGCGGTGATCACCGCCTGCTGAAAATCCGGTTGTGGACACTCGCTATCGTCGACCAAATAAAACCCGTCTGGGATTTCACCCGGCAGGTGCGCTACACCATCGCGGGCAGCGAGCGCCGGGCGAAAATCGGATTCATCGGTATCCGTGGTTTCGTGCAAATCGATATGCACGAGCACGCGCTCGCGGAAGGCCGCCACGAAGCGCATGAGGGCAGCTGACTCCGGAGCAGGACTATCGTCGCGAAAGGAGCGGTTCGGGTCGATCGCGTCGACGTTCCAGCGGTGGACGACCTCATAAGCCCACGGACTGACGCACGGGGCGACCACGAGATTGATTCGTTCCTCATACGCAGCACCGTGCTGGTCGATGAACTGCAGCGCGCCATGGACACCGCTCGTTTCGTAGCCATGTACTCCGCCCGTTACCAATGCGCAGGGAAGCGCATCGCGCCAGGGCAAGCTTTTGATCGCGAACAGGGGATAATTGTGAGGGGGATAGTCCAGGCAGCCGTATTGCACGACGTCGTAGCGCGAGCGCAGCGTGTCGATGATGCGCAGCACATCCGCCTCGTAGCTGCGCTTTACCGTCTGCCGGGATAGCCAAGAGGCCACTTCGGACTTGCCCCATGGGATTCCCGGCGTCCCGATCGGGTGGGAACGCGAATTCAATTGGTGGTGGCTCGCTTCCAGTAGCCGCTTTGCAGTTCGACCGGAAGATCCATCATGCCGCGCACGCCGCAAGGTACCTGCCGATCCTTGAATTCATGCTCGAACGTCTGCGCGACCAGCTCGGCGGTCCAGTCGGCGCGCTGCACCGATGGAAGCAGCAATGCGGGGTGGGTATAGAGTTGCAATTCACCTTTGTCGATGCGTACCAGCTGTCCGTTCACATTCTTGGCGAGATCCGACAGCAGGAACTCGATGACCGGGGAGTTCGCCTCCGGCGGCGGCAACAGCGCGAGCTGCTTAGCCATCGCGTCCGGAATCGGGGCTCTGCGATCGGGGAAGGCGATGCGCGTCGCCGCGAAGGGTGACAGCGCATTCACGCGCACGCCCGAGCCCGCGAGCTCGAGTGCCCAGGTATAGACCATCGAGGCCACAGCGCCCTTGGTCGCGCCGTAGATCCCGAGATTCGCGATGCCCATGTGGGCGCCGGAGACCACGTTGACGATCGATCCGGACTGCTGCGCGAGCATGGGCTTGACGGCGTGGCCCGTGCAGTAGAGCGGTCCCAGCACATTGACCTCCACCAGTGACCGCGCGGCATCAGGATCGAAGGCCTCGATCCTCGCCGAGTTATAGAGCGCCGCGTTATTGACCAGGCCGTCGATCTTGCCGAACGCCGAAATGCAGGTCCTAATCAATCGGCCCGCCTCTTCCCACTTGGCGACATCCGCTATGCAGACGATGACCCGACCGCCTTCCGCCGCGATGGCCGCTGCCGTGTCGTTTGCGTCGACGGGGTCGATGTCGTTGATCACAACAGCCGCGCCGCGCCGAGCGCAACCCTTGGCGCAGGCAGCACCGATTCCTCTACCCGAGCCGGTGATCACGATGGCCTTGCCTTCCAACATCTTCATTTCGGCCTCCGCTTTCGCTGTGACACTCAGGGTCTCAAGGCGGCTGACCGTCCGCGCCGCCAGGCAGAACCTGCGTTAGGGTTCCGCGTCGCCTGACGACCAGTAAATTGCCGTCCGGCGCGATGCGCTCGACCGTTATAGGTGCCCCGACGGGGGCGCTTCGCGCAGGCCATACTCCGGCGGACATACGGTGGACCTGGTTTGGGGCAGTCGGAGAGCAATATAGCCTCGATTGGAGACGGGGTGCAACGAATGGACTCTTCGCAAAAAGACTCTACGGCTTCTTGGGGTAATCGAGTGCTGCCGTCGCAAGCGTGGCCTTGCGTACGTCCGGCCACGATTTGACTTCGAATAGGAGTTCGGCGACGGCGCACGTCGGCAAGTGGGTGATATCGGTCGACAGCCGATGAGCGAGCTCCGCCAACGCGGGATCGTGGCCCACGAGCATGACGCGATTGCATTTGCCGCGGAGCTTGTGAACAATCCCGATCAACTGATCCACGGCGCCGGGATACAGCCGGTCGTCCACCACGATATCCTTCAGCTTGTAATCCAGTTTATTCGCGAGAGCCCGTGCGGTCGTGATCGCGCGATTCGCCGGACTCGACAGGATCAAATCGACCTTCACATCGCGCTTCGCCAGGCGCTTGCCCATTCTCGGCGCGTCACGCTTGCCGCGATGATTCAAGGGCCGGTCTTTGTCCGGCAACCTCGCATCGCTCCAACTGGACTTGGCATGACGCACCAGGAATAGCGTCTTCATGTCGAGATTGTACTCGCGCGGATGACCCGCCATTCCAGTTGCGAAGGCCGCGGCCGAGCGGTTTGTCAGAAATTGCCTACACGGTGGCGGCTCGACATTCGGCCGGAGTCAGCGGCTAATTAGGACGCATGCTTAAATAGGCCTATGACCGCCGCTGACACCGGTTCCTCTGATCAGCTCAATCAGGCCAAAGACTCGCTCGAGTTTGTGACCGGCGGGGGTGAGATGGGCGCGCTCATCCGTGATCACGCCTGGGCTAGCACACCGCTGGGGCCTCTGAGCGCATGGCCGCAAAGCCTGCGCACGGCCGTGCGGCTGATGCTCAACACGCGGCACCCCATGTACATCTGGTGGGGGCCCACCGGCGCCTGTCTCTATAACGATGCCTATCGTCAGTCGATCGGGCCGGAGCGTCACCCGGGATCCCTGGGCCGTCCGGCACGAGAAGTGTGGGATGAAATCTGGGACATCATCGGTCCGCAGATCGAGCAGGTCATGAGCGGCGGCGGAGCGACCTGGAATGAGAACCATCTGGTCCCCATCACCCGCAACGGGGTCCGCGAAGATGTGTACTGGACCTATAGCTACGGCCCGATCGACGATGCGGGAGCACCCAACGGAATCGGTGGGGTGCTGGTGGTCTGCTCCGAGACGACCGCGCATGTCCAGGCCAGCCAGCGCATCGCCGCGGAAAGCGAGAGGCAACGCCTGCTGCTGCAGCAGATGCCGGGGTTCGTGGCCGTCCTCTCGGGGACGAACCACATTTTTCAATACGTCAATGATGCATACATTGCGATTTCCGGTTCCCGCAATTTTATCGGCCGTAGCGTACGTGAGGTGTTCCCGGAGTTACAGGGCCAAGGGTTCTATGAATTGCTCGACGAAGTCTTCGGAACCGGGCAAGCGTTTACCTCGAGAGCAATGCCCATCCGGCTCGCCGGCGAGCCTCGTGAGCGATTCATCGATCTGCTTTATCAGCCCATAAGAAACAGTAACGGAGTCGTCACTGGAATTTTTGTCGGCGGATACGATGTCACCGAGCAGGTTCGGAACAAGGCGGAAATCGAGACCGCCAATGCGAACCTGAATAACAGGATAGCCGAGGCCTTGATGGAGCGGGCGAATGTGGAAGAAGCGCTGCGTCAATCGCAAAAAATGGAGGCGATCGGCCAGCTGACGGGTGGTATAGCACACGATTTCAATAATCTTCTGGCGGGAATCACCGGAAGTCTCGAGCTTCTGCATGCCCGAATCAATCAAGGGCGCATGAGCGAGACGGAGCGCTACATCAGTGCCGCTCAAGGTGCTGCGAGACGTGCGGCCGCACTCACTCACCGCTTGCTCGCTTTTGCGCGTCGCCAAACGCTCGATCCGAGACCGACGGATGCCAACCGGCTGATTGGAGAGATGGAAGATCTCATTCGGCGGACGATGGGTCCTTCGATCAGCGCCGAGTTCGTGGGCGCGGGCGGACTTTGGAGCACGCTGGTCGATCCGAATCAGCTCGAGAACGTGCTCCTGAATCTGTGTATCAATGCGCGCGATGCCATGCCGGACGGCGGCAAACTCTCCATCGAGACTGCGAATCGTTGGCTCGATGAACGCGGTGCGCGGGAGCGGGACATTCCGGCGGGGCAATACGTGTCTTTATGCGTGAGCGACACCGGCACCGGTATGTCAGCGGATATCGTCGCGCGTGCATTCGATCCATTCTTTACCACCAAGCCCGCCGGCACCGGCACGGGTCTTGGTCTTTCGATGACTTACGGCTTCGCGCGCCAGTCCGGTGGACAGGCGCGGATCTATTCGGAGCTCGGCAAGGGCACGATGGTCTGCCTCTACCTGCCACGCCACCTGGGGGTAGCCGAGGACGTCGCGGTAGTCGAGAAGTCCCCGAATCTTCCGCGCTCCGAGCACGCGGAGATCGTGCTGGTGGTCGATGATGAGCCGACGGTGAGGATGTTGGTCACCGACACATTGGAGGAGCTTGGTTATACCTGGCTCGAAGCCTCGGACGGTGCATCGGGTCTGCAAATTCTGCAATCAGGCGTACGCATCGACTTGCTGGTTACGGATGTCGGGCTGCCGGGAGGAATCAACGGCCGGCAGGTGGCGGACGCCGCGCGTACACAACGCAAGGATTTGAAAGTGCTGTTCATAACCGGATACGCCGAAAACGCGGTGCTGAGCCATGGGCACCTGGAGCACGGAATGCACGTCCTCACCAAGCCGTTCTCCATGGAGGCGCTGACGGCGCGGATAAGAGACCTTTTGTCCAGTTAGAACCGTCTCCCATCCAGTAGTCCTTGGGGTCGAATACTGGATGGACGTCTTGCGGTGTGAAACGTAAGAATTAAGGGCATGGCGCGGACAGCAAGGCAGCGGACGGCGACCGCGGGGCGATGCGCCTTGCCGGATCCTTTCTACTATCTCAACAATTTCAGGACGGTGCTCGCGTCGCTGGAGCGCCGCTATTGGCCGTTGCTCACCGGCGAGGAGAGGGAGTTCATCCGCCGATTCGCGGTCCTGCCCGAGTCATCCTGCGCGCTGCTGGTGCGGATGATCATGCGGCGGGGTCCATGCTTTCGTGCGAGTCGGCTGGAGTACCCCGAGATTGGCGATGTGGCCTCAGCGGCGGCGCCACTGTCACGCATCGCCTGGCTCGAGGAGCCGATCCTCGATGTGGCCGCGCTGCAGCGGCTGCTCACCAAGGCGGAACTGGCCGGTAATCTCGGCTTGCCGCGGCATATGTGCCGACTGAGCAATCCTCAACTCCTCGATGTGCTGCGCGAACAATATCCGGAGGCGCGGCCGTTTCACGGCTGGTGCCCGCATTCAATCGATCGGGTATTCAGTCCCGTCGTTAAGCCCTTGGCTGAGCGGTTTCGGTTGATGTTTTTCGGGAACTTTCACCAAGACTGGACAACGTTCGTATTGTCCGAGCTCGGCATCAACTCCTACGAGACCGTCCCCGTTCACACCGCGCCTTTTCGCACCCGGGCGCACATCGAGGCGTTCTGTCAGATGCATCATTGCCGGCAGGCGCTCGAAGAAGGCGCGCGACTTGAGGACATCGAAGCGAGAATTCCACCGGCCATAACCGATAGCGATTGGCTCGAAGAGCATCGACAGCGGCTGCTCTTGCAGGTTGCGGCGGCTTACGAGCGAATCAAGAATCCCGCACGAGCGCTCGCCGTGCTCTCGAACTGCCGGTACCGCGGTGCCCGCATGCGAACGGTGCGCGTGCTCGAGCGATTGCTCGAATGGCAAGCTGCGAGCGATCTGGGCCAACTCGCCGACGCCGATCCCGAGAGCGAGGCGGAGCGCCAGCAGATCCGTCGGGTGCTGCCGCGATTGAATCGCAAGCTCGGTATCACGCGTGAGAGGAAAGCCGAGTTACCGCAGGTGGCGAGTTTCGAGGTATATCTCGACGCGGCGCGGGACGGCAGGGCGCTGGAATTTCAAGTCCGAGATCATCTCCAGAGCCAAGAGGAAGCCCCGTGCAGCGTTCACTACGTCGAGAATGGGCTCATCAACTCGCTGTTTGGCCTGTTGTGCTGGGATGCGGTCTTTGCACCGATCTCCGGCTCGTTCTTCCATGACTATCAATTTGGACCCGCGGATCTCGAAAGTCCGTACTTCTACGAGCGCCGCCGGGATCGATTTGGCGAGTGCTTCAAGGAGCTCGAGTCCGGACGCTACAAGGACATTATTCGCCGGCGATTCATCCTCAAGGCGGGCATTCAAGCGCCGTTCGTCGCTTGGGGGCTATTGAGCGCCCGGTTGCTCGAGTGCGCACTCGAGTGCTTTCCGGCCTCGCATTTGCGGCTGTGGTTCGAGTGGATCGTCAGGGACGTGGTGGACAATCGAACAGGCTTTCCTGATTTGGTGCAATTCTGGATGAGCGAGCGGCGGTATCGGATGGTCGAGGTCAAAGGTCCCGGCGATCGATTGCAGGACAACCAGCGACGGTTCCTGGAGTTTTGCGGTGAGCATGAGATGCCCGCGCTCGTTTGCCGGGTGAGTTGGCAAAAGGGGATGGCGCATGCCCCCCAAGGCTCGCTCCGTTAGTTTGATATTCTAGGACCGTTGACCTGCGTTGACCTCGAGGGAGGATGGATGCGATCGGTTGCAGGACTCGTTCTATCGGCCCTACTTTGGACGTCGGCCTTGGCCGATGATCGTGAGCTCATCACGGCTCAAATGCAGGAGCTCACGGATGCCATCGCGTCGGGGCGCGTCGCGACGTGGGATAAATACCTGGATTCGACGGTGATATATGCCGAAGAAGACGGCTCTTACAAGGGTAAGGGTGAGATGCTGAAGGAAATCGTGCCGCTGCCGCCCGGGTTGGGGGGCACCATCAAGGTCGAATTGCTTGCTTATCACGAAGATGGGAATGTGGCCGTCGCACTGTTTCGTCAAGATGAGAGCGAGAATTACCACGGTCAAATGCTTCATGCCGACTATTTGAGCAACACGACGTGGAAGAGGCGGCCCGACGGCTGGCGGTTGATTGGGGCACAAGTGCTGGCCGAGAAAAGCGATCCCCCGGCGATCACGCTACCCGTAAGCCAGCTCCGCGAGTATGTGGGCTCGTACCGGCTCAAGGATTCCGACGATATCTATTCGATACAGCTGACGCGGGGGCGGCTCACCGCAACACGCAGAGGCCGCCAACCGGCCGCTTGGAATGCGGAACTTCGGGACGTATTTTTCGTAGCCGGGGATCCGCGAATTCGTAAGATCTTTCAGCGTGACGGCGCGGGCCGAATTGTGGGATTTGTAGAGCGCCGTGAGAGCTGGGATATCGTTTGGCAGAAGATCGAATGAGATTGGCTGGCCGGGGCCATCGGCGTTATCCGCGACGGTTTGCTCAGCCCTTCGTTGCGCCTCGGAGCCGATCGACCAGTGCGGTCGCAATCAAATCTTCCGTGATCACGACCTCCGATGCGCCGGCGCAATGCAACAAGGCGCCCCGCGCGCCGTTTGCCCCGGTCACCGCGATCTTCAGTGTCGGATTGCGTGAACGCGCCATCAATGTAATGGAAAGCTTCCGGTCTGAATCCTCCGTGGTGATCACGAGCGCCTTGGCATGCGAGATGTTTGCATGATCGAGCACGGCATCATCCGCCCCGGCATCGCCTTGCACGACCAGATGACCGAGAGTCGATGCCCGGGCCGAATGCTCGACGGCGCGATCGATAACGACCACCTGATCGCCGGCATCGCGCAGCAGGCCGGCGACCAACTCGCCGAGATCACCGAAGCCCACCACAATCACATGATTGGCGAGGCGATCGAGGGTGCTTTCCATTTTCCTATTCTCCCGGAGCGTCACGATTGCATCGCTTGAAAAGAAGCCGGTCAGGCTGGAGAGCGCATAACCACCGATCGCCAGAAATGCGACCATCGTCGCCATCATGAATACTTTCTCGCGCTGATCGAGGCTCGTGAAATCGCCGAGCGTCGTAACCAGATTGAGTGAATTCCACAGTCCACGGAACAACTTGGCAGGCAGTAGTTGGGTTGAGGTATCCAGCGCCGTCATGCCGAGCGCGCAGACGATGAGCGTCATCAGCAACAGCCCCACCGTATGCAACGCGCGGCGGCGCCACTCGCGCATGTGGATGCTGCCAAAACTGGGGTCCAATACTCGGTAGATAGGCATTTCAATCCCCATTTCACACGATCGAGTATCGAATCGGACATTGGACGTTGTGATTAGGTAACGAGCGAAGCCATCTAGGGGCGGGCCGCAAGTGCGACGCGAGGCCCGAGAGCGGCTTGAAGCCCTACGTCGTCGGCAGGCTCCTACGCGCAGGTGACGGTTGCGCCGATGACGCGCCCCGCGCCGATCTGCTTTGCTTGCCGCATGATTCGAAAGCTCCCCAGCGGCCAATACCGGCTCTATTCGCGCAAGGTCGACACGCGCACGAAGCGCCGTAAGAACCTCGGCACATTCGCGACGCGGGCCGCTGCCGAGAAGCACGAACGCGCAGTTCAGTTCTTCAAGCGCGGGGGATAGCTGCCCGGCCCCGGTGTCGGACCGCGGATCGCCGCGCCCAGAACCGCGCACGTGGTTGTTGCAGGCGCCAAATGACGCCGGCCGCTGATGATGCGGTAGACCCTTCGAGGACAGCCCGACCAGCGCCATATAGAGCGACGGCCCCAGCGATCAACGATCGTGCCTCGATAGCGGCGGGCCGCGCCCCATCCCCTCGGTAATGCCATGGGTGCGCGCCATTGCGCGCGAGATCTTTGCGTGACAGATTGTGACGTCTTTGCATGAATACCCGGCCGGGGAGCGATGAACCGCCACCATCCCGTCAAAGGCATGAGCTTCGGACGCTCGAGGTCGATGGGTTGTGTGGCGTGCGGTCTGCTGTTGTTGAGCTATTGCCAGCCCGCACCGGTGAGCGCGGCAAAGCTCACGGACAAGGAGCGCACGCACATCGAAGAGCCGCGGCCCCCCGGATTACCGAGCGACATGGAGCTCGAGAGAGCCCATGCCGTCATCGGCTCCATCGACATCGATACGCGCAATATCTTCGATGAAAGCGACCCGCGTGAGAACAAGGGACTTTATAAGCTGGCCGACCGGCTGCATATCCGCACCAAGGCTGCAAGCATCCGCGCGCAACTGCTCTTCAAGACCGGGGAGCGCTATAGCGCCGCCAAGCTCGCCGAATCCGAGCGCAATCTGCGCCAGCTCGTGTACATCTACGATGCCAAAATTTTCCCCGTACGCTACGCCGACGGCAAAGTGGACGTCCGAGTGGTCACCCGGGACGTTTGGACGTTGGATCCGAACATCTCCTTTGGTCGGTCAGGCGGCGTCAACTCCACCAGTTACAGCCTGCAAGAGGAGAATCTCCTCGGGTGGGGCAAGTCGCTCGAAATCGGACGCCTCAGCAACGTCGATCGCACCAGCAACGTCGCCGAGTACTTCGATCCCAATGTGTTCGGATCGCACTGGACGGCCTCTCTGGCATACGTCGATTCGAGTGATGGCGATCAGCGCCTCGTGCAGCTCTCCCGGCCGTTCTACTCGCTCGATACCTCCTGGAGCGCAACGCTCACGGGGCAAACCTACGATCGAACGATCTCCCGCTACTTTCTCGGCGATATCGTCGATCAATTCAATGACAACGAAAAATCCTACTTGGTGTCCGGCGGTCTGTCGAGCGGTCTCATCGACGGTTGGAGTAAACGCCTGCTGTTCGGCATGTATTACGACCGCAACGATTTCGTGCCGACCCCGGCGACGACCCTGCCTGCCAATCCGCTGCCGCCGCAGCGGACGCTTTCCTATCCCTTCGTGGGCTTCGACATCGTGCAAGACAAATTCGGCAAGACGGGCGATGAGAATCAGATTGGCAGGACGGAGGATTTGTACTTTGGGACCGAGGTGACCGGCGAACTCGGCTTTTCCGACGCGGCCTTCGGTGCCAATCATGATGCGTTGATGGTTAAAAGCACGGCGCTGCACGGCTTCGATTGGGCCTACGGCCGGCAGCTATTCTTGAGTTGGGATCTGTCCTCGCGGGTGGAGAGTGATCATGCCCGAAATCTGATCAGCAATGCGGCCGCCCGGTATTACTGGCGCTGGCGCCCGGATTGGCTGCTGTACGCATCGCTCTCGGGGACGGTCACGCACGTGCTCGATCCGGACGTTCAACTCCTTTTGGGCGGCGACAATGGACTGCGGGGCTACCCCCTGCGATACGAGGCAGGGACCTCCCGGGGGCTGTTTACCGTCGAGCAACGCGTATTCACCGACTGGTATCCGTTCAGGCTCATTCGGGTCGGCGCCGCTGCTTTTGCCGACGTCGGCAGGACTTGGGGAACCGGCATCGTGGGCAACAGCGATCTCGGCCTGCTGAGCGACGCCGGATTCGGCCTGCGGCTGGGCAATGCGCGCAGCGGGCTCGGCAATGTCCTGCACATCGACATCGCCGTCCCGCTCAAGGACGTCCCAGGCAATCATCGCATCCAATTTCTGGTTCAGACCATGCAGAGCTTCTAGCTCAGCGTGCCGCGACGCCGCACGTCAGCACACGCACATAGGTCGACGCCAACTCGTCCACGTTCAGTTTGGCATGGCGGTCGAACCACTTCGCGAGAAAGGCCATGGAGCCCCAAATCACGAGTGCCGCATCATTCGCGATACAAGGCGCGATCGTGCGGTCCTTGAAGCCGGCTTCGAAGAAGCCGATCACCGTCTTGTGGGTTCTGTCGATCCGCTCCAAGATCAAGAGTCGCTGCGCCATCCGGATGGACGGCAGATCGCTGAGCGTCGCGGTAGGGCCGTCCGGGCCGCAGGTGCTTTCAATTTGATATCTAATATACAGCTGCAGCTTCTCAAGACCGCTCTTGCCTTCATCGTTCGCCCGCTTCAGCGCGCGTTCCGAGAAATCGAGCGTGCGCATATAGCAAAGTGCCGCCAACTCGTCTTTGCTTCGAACGTAATGATACAGCGCAGAGTCGGTGATTCTGAGCTGAGCCGCCAGGATGCGCAACGACGTCCCACTGTAGCCAAGCTCATTCAAGCAATAGGTCGCGGTCTTCAGGATTACATCCAGCTTTCTCTTGTACTGCTGTTCACGGTCGAAGGTCAGTTCGTCGACCTTCCCCAGGGACAAGGGCTTTCCCACGGAGGAATTCTTCTTGTTAGCCAAAGGGTCTCCATCGAGAGAGCAAGCCGGACAGTCTAGGATTCAGGCTGCAATCGGACACTACAATGCCAACCGGGCACTTGCAAGGTTTACTGCATAGGTGCTTAATTGGCAGGCGCGATCCACTGAAACGCGATCTGGGGGAGTCACTCCGTGAGCAGAAGACTTGAAGACCGGGTCGCTATCGTGACAGGGGCCGGGCAGGGGATCGGCGAGGCCATTGCGAAAGCGTATGCGCTGGAGGGCGCGAGGCTCGTAATTACCGGGCGCACGTCGAGCAAGCTCGAGAAGGTGGCGAATGAAATCATCGCGGGCGGAGGTCAGGTCCGGTTCCTGGTGGCGTTGGCGGGTGAGCGCGAACATGCAGAAAATACGGTGCGATTGGCGATTTCGGAATGGGGCCGGGTCGACGTGCTCGTCAACAATGCCCACACCTTCACCGATTCCATGCCGATGGAAAATCCTTTGCTGGAAGAACACGTCCGGGTCAACATGAACTCTGCGCTGATCGGATCGCTGCAACTGATGCAGTGCGTCTTTCCGCACATGCGTGACATCGGCGCCGGCTCGATCATCAACATGGGCTCGAGCTTCGGCCTGCGCTGCGAGCCGGGCTATCTGGCTTATGCCGCCAGCAAAGAAGCCATTCGAGCGCTCACGAGAACAGCGGCACGCGAGTGGGGCAAGCACAAGATCCGGGTCAACACCGTGCTGCCATCGGCACTGTCGCCCAAGTCCCGCTGGTACCTGAAGGAAACCGGCACCTACGACTTCGAGGTCGCAAAGACCGCTTTGGGCTTCATCGGCGAGCCCGGCGACATCGGACCTGCCGCGATATTCCTGGCGAGCGATGAGGCCCGCTATGTCACCGGTCAGACCATCGGGGTCGATGCCGGCAGCACGATGTTTTGACTTCCGATTCATTCGCAACTTTAGAGGAGCCCTCGAGCATCATGGACCCCATCGAGCCTGACTTTTTCAGCGATCTGGCGGTGATTGAGGATCCGAAGAGCTATTTCGATCAGCTGAGATCGCAATGTCCCGTGGCGCAAGAGCACTACCACGGCTCGATGATGGTGACCGGCTACGATGCCGTGATCGAGGTTCTGTCCCGCAAGGACGATTCGCTCTCCTCGGTCGTCTCCACGATAGGACCCATTCCTCCGCTGCCATTCCGGCCCGAGGGTGATGACATCACCGAGCAGCTCGATGCCCACCGTGACGAGATTCCCTGGTCCTCGCATCTCGTCTGCTTCGACGGCAAGAAGCACGCCGAGCATCGGGCGTTCATCACGCGCCTTTTGACCTATACGCGGCTCAGGCAGAACGAGGACTATCTCAAGAGCCTTACGAATCGCCTGATCGACGGCTTCATCGGCAGGGGGCGCTGCAATGTGGTGACAGATTATGCCCACGCCACCACGACCTACGCCATCGCGGATCTTCTCGGCATTCCGGAAGAGCGATCGTGCCGAATTACTCGAACTGATCGGTGCGCCGCCCAGCCAGATCGATGGCGATGCAGCCCATAAGCTGGGTCCGGATCCGCTGATTTTCCTCAAGGAGCGTTTCGATTCGTATATCCACAGGCGTCTGGAGCATCCCGGCACTGATCTGATGTCGGAACTGGCACGGGTTCCCGGTACAAGGATGGATCGGCGCCGAGCCCTGAAATGCTGTCCCTTCTGGCCCGCTTCCTTTACGGCGCCGGCCAGGACACGACTTCGAGGCTGATCGCGATGGGTGTACGTATCCTCGGAGACGATGCCGGGCTGCAGAGACGCCTGAGAAATGAGCCTCAGTCGCATTCCCGATTTCCTCGAGGAGGTACTGCGCTACGAGGGACCGGTGAAAGTCATCTATCGGCTCGCACAGAAAGCACGACCATCGGGGGCGTCGAGGTGCCGGCGGGCACGGTGATTACCGTTTGCCTGACGGGGGCGAGCAACGATCCCGCGCATTTCGAACATCCTGCGGCGTTCGACATCGATCGGCCAAAGGTTCGAGACAACCTGGCGTTCAGCCGAGGAGCGCACGCTTGCCCGGGGGCGCCCCTCGCACGCCTCGAGGCCCGGGTGGCAATCGAAAGTTTGCTCGCGAGGACCGCGGATATCCGCATATCGGAGGAGCATCATGGGCCGGCGAATGCGCGCCGATACCGCTATGAGCCGACCTACAGTTTCCGCAACCTGGTCGACCTGCATGTCGTCTTCGATCCCGCGGTGCAGACCTTGAAGATGCCTGATCTTTGGAGCGAAATGCCGTCAAAGCTGTCGATTTCGAAGCGGTCGCCAAGGGCCTGTACCTCGAGGGACTCGCGGTCGACTACGCGACGCGGGACGGTTTGGTACAGCGACGTAATTGCCGGTGGAATCCACGGCATTGGTTTGCGCGGCCGCATGGTGACCCTGAATCCGGAGAGGATGTGGACGGGCGGCGTCATCACGAATGAGGATGGCGCGGTACTCTCGTCGGGGGTAGGCGGCATCAAGTGGAATCATCCTGATACGGGCCGGTCGGGGCTGGCTCATCCGCGAGATCGACGGTGTGCCGATCAACGGCATCAACGAGATGATCACGGACGGCGCCGGCGGGATCTACTTCGGCACGATCGACCTCGAGAAGATCATCAAGGGGGAGCCTACCCGACCCGCCTCGCTCTATCACCTCACCGCGCGCGGCGATATCCGCGGAGTGGCGGATAAGCTGGGACTCGTCAACGGCCTCATGCTGAGCGCCGACCGACGGCTTCTATATTGCAACGAAACCTTCGATGCAACCTATGTCTACGACGTGAAGCCCGACACGTCCCTCGCCAATCGCCGGTTGTTCGTCAGGAAAGAAGACTGCGACGGCATGGCGCTCGACGTGGAGGGCAATCTTTGGATCACCGGATTCCGATCGAGCGAAATTGCCCGCGCCCGACCCGACGGATCGCTCCTTCCCCCGGTGCCGACACCCGGCGGGGCGGTCACACAGATCCGATTCGGTGGGCGCGACATGCGCGATTACTACATTACCTGCGTTCCGGCCGATGGCGGTGACGGGCTCGCCGTGGGCGTGCAGCCCACGGAGGAGCGCTCGATACTCTATCGCGGCCGCTCCGATGTCGCGGGGCTGCCCATCGCACCGGCGAAATTTGAGTTGCGGTAGAGACGATCCGCGCCGACAGGCAGGGTCAGGATTTGCGAAGGTGCTCGAGCTCCTCCGCGGTCGAAGCTCTGTCAAGCGCGATATTCCGGTGCGGGAAGCGCCCGAATCGATCGATCGTCGTCTTGTGGTCGATGGCGTAGCGCGTCCACTCCTCGTTGCCGAGCGACTGGATCAGATTGAGCGCGAGCGCTTGATCGGCTCGATTCTCGCTGTGCTCGAATGGAAGGTAGAGAAAATAGCGCTCCTCGCTGCGCATGGCGAGGTCCAATCCCTGCTCGATCCCGATTCTGGCCAGTCGGCGGGCGATGGGGTCGGCGGAGAAGGCGCGCGGAGATTCTCTGAACAAGTTGCGCGAAAACTGGTCCAGGACGACCACGGTCGCCAACAGTTGGCGTGGCGCAATGGGACCCGTGTCGCGATCGGTCGCGAGCCTTCGATGAAGTGCGAGAAAGCGATCGCGGATTTGCGCGTCCACTGCGTCGCTCCTGTTGAACCAGTGAGCCGGCCCCAGCTCTTCGAACCAGAAATGCAGCACATCGGCGACCCATGCCGCCTCTCCGGCGGCGGTGCTCACGCGCACGGGCGTCGATCAGGCAGCCCGGCAAGGCGCAGGGATTCGGCCACGATCGCCGCATCGGCGGGGTTCTTGAAGGGTTGTCTCGCCATGAAGTGCTGGACAGAGAAGTCCGGCTTCAGCGACAGACATTGCTCCGCGCTCGCCTTGGCCCGTATGCCGTTCGCGAGCCGAGCGTAACAGCCGGCCCGGTAAGCGGCGAGCCGATAGTTCGCGGAGGCATGATAATCAAACGCCGCCAACGCCTCGTCGTATCGCTGCAGGACCATGTGCGCCAATCCCATCGAGCGCCAATACCAGGGCTCGTCGAAATAGGGATCGATCTCCTTCGCGTGCCTAAACCATCCCAATGCGTCGTCGGCGTGACCGGCGTAGAGCAGAATGAATCCCATATCGGCGGCGTTCCATTGATTGGTCGGATTCATCTCGACCGCCCGACGGATGTGCTGTAGCGCGAGTTCAAATGAGCCGCAGAGAATGAGGCCCTGAGCCAGTAATGATAGGCAGCTGCTCTCGTTCTCATCCAGCGAGACGGCGCGCGTCGCGAGAGCGAGGCCTTCCTCCAGCAGTGCGTTCGCGCTGCCTGGATCGTTCTGCCACTCTTTCCAGAGCATGGCAGCGAGCAAGCCGTGAGCGTGGCCGTAAGTGGGATCGAGATCGATGGCCTTCTCGAATAGACGCTTCGCCTCTGCGGCGCCGTGCGGATCGTCCCAGGGCAGGGCGTTGCCTTTCAGCACGCACTCGTACGCTGCCAGGTTCGCGGAGGACTTGCGGCGGGCACGCGCGATGTCGGATACCTGTGCCCGGCCGACGAGGGTGCTGACGATCGTCTGCACCACCTCGTCCTGCACGCTGAAAAGCTTCGCGTCTTCCCGGTCGAACTTCTCGGCCCAGATATGGCTGCCCGTCTCGGTATCGATCAGCTGTGCGGTGATACGTATGCGCGACTCCATGCGCCTCACGCTGCCTTCCACGATAAAGCGGACATTCAATTCCTGCGCGACCTGAGTCGTATCGACTCCGGCGCCTCGATAACGAAAGGAGGCCGAGCGAGACCGCACGGCGAGCAACCGCCAGCGCGACAGCTCGGTGATGATGTCCTCCGTGATTCCGTCGCTGAAATACTGCTGCGCTGGATCCCCGCTCATGTTGGTAAAAGGTAGAACGCAGATCGCGATGCGAGCATCTTGGGGGTGCTCGGCGTGCTGCGGGGATTGCGCTGCCGACAACGCCTCGGTCGCGGCGACTATTTGGTATCCCCGGCCCCGCAAACCGGCAATGTAGCGGGGCGCGCGCGGATCGTCGTGGAGAGCGTCACGCACCAGTTTGACGCGCTGACTCACAGTCTCGGGACTCACGATAATCCCCGGCCATACCTGGCGCATCAATTCGTCGAGATTGACCACATCGGGTGCGGCCCGCACCAGCACGAGCAATAAATCGAAGGAGAGTTTAGGCAGCGGGATGGGAACGGCGTCCCGGCTGACGAGCTGGCGCCCCGTGTCTATGGTCAGATCGCCTACACGGTACTTCATCGGATCACGGCCAGCGGACTGAGAGATCAAGCTTACACCGCTCCGCACCGATGAACGATGGCCGAGGTCGTCCAGCATGGCAGTCATCCCGATGGGGTATCGAAATGCCGCCGAGCTTCGCCCGGCGGCAATTTCGTTGACCGTTGAATATCTTACGACGCGCGGGCTGCGGTTGAGCGATTGATGGTCTGGTGATGCAGCGCTGTTACGGCCGTCTTGTTCACCTCCGCCACGGCACGAGCCACGGCATCGTTGAAGCAAGTTTGCCGCGCCTGCTGCCGCGCCAAATCGCGATCCTCGAGCGGGCGGCAGACTGCGGCGGCGGCGCCACGCAACCGGGCATACAGCGCCTTCGCCCCGTCCACGGAATCCAGATTGAGATCCCCGTAGGCAACCTTGATCGACAGGGCCTGCTGCGGTTCGGCCGCTTGGGCCACGCCGCCGATGGTTGCGAATCCGAACGCCAGGCCGGCGATCAGAAGGAGGACCGCCGACCGGGAGTGAGTGTTGCTCGTGCTTTTCATGACCGTCTCCTGACTAAATGGGTGAATGGTTTGAACACGATTCACAAGTTACGGAAGCAGTCAGTGGGCGGCATGAATGCCGGGCAAATTATCCGTGAAGCTTTGCCAAAGACTTCGTTAAGAACTAATATATTTAATTATCAATCCCTTATAATAATAATCTCAATATTCTATCAAGGATGGCCGCACTCGACGGATCCATTGCTGGACCGTTGGGCGACGCCATTGAAGCGTCGCGTAGTCGACGAGGCGGCTGGGGAACCGGGTCGCCGAGCGCGATCAGTCGCTGCAGCATCATCGCCAAATCGACATCGGCGATCGACTAGTCGCCGAAGAGGTTCTCACTGCCTCCCTCCAGCAGCCTCAGTGCGCCGGCTCGTCGATGTATTCGCATATCGCCGAGGGCTCCGATAAGACGAAGTCTTCATGCGCGAATGTCGGAATCCGGCGGGTGATCGAGGTCTCGGAGAAATCAGCGCCGGAGCGTCGCGGAGCGATTCGGAGTAAATTTGAGCCATCCAACGAGCGGCTGTCACGCGAGGAGCATCATGGGCGACGAGAACACCTACACTGCGCCGAAGGTATGGACCTGGAGCAAGCCGAGCGGTGGGCAATTTGCGAACATCAACCGTCCCATCGCGGGGGCGACCCACGACAAAGAGTTGCCGGTAGGCCGGCACCCGTTCCAGCTGTATTCGCTGGCGACGCCGAATGGTGTCAAGGTCACGGTGATGCTCGAGGAGCTGCTGGCGGCGGGGCATGCGGGTGCGGAGTACGATGCCTGGCTCATCGATATCCGGGAGGGTGATCAGTTCGGCTCCGGCTTCGTGAGCGTGAATCCAAACTCCAAGATTCCCGCGCTCGTGGATCGCAGCGGGGCGCAGCCGATCCGCATCTTTGAATCGGGTGCCATTCTCATCCACCTTGCCGAGACATTCGGGAGCTTCCTACCGACCGAGCGTTCGGCGCGGGCCGCATGTCTGTCTTGGCTGATGTGGCAAATGGGCTCTGCACCCTATCTCGGCGGGGGCTTCGGCCACTTCTACGCCTATGCGCCGACCAAGATCGAATACGCGATCGACCGGTTTGCCATGGAGGTCAAGCGCCAGCTGGATGTACTCGATCGACGGCTGGCGGCCAGCGAATACTTGGCCGGACCCGAGTACACCATTGCCGATATCGCAGTCTGGCCCTGGTATGGCGCGCTCGCCAGGGGCTTGCTCTATGGGGCAGGGGAGTTCCTGCAGGTCCACGACTACAAGAACGTCCAGCGCTGGACCGATGCCATCGCGGGACGGCCGGCTGTGAAACGGGGCAGCATGGTGAACCGTGTTCATGGCGATTTGGAGAGCCAGCTGCGCGAGCGCCACGACGCGAGTGACTTTGAGACCAAAACCCAGGACAAGATGGCTCCTCCGGGCGGCCCTTAGGGGTCCGCCGGCTGCCCCGAGTCGGCTGAGGCGATCGAGGCGATGGATCAAAGTCCAATTGCAGAACGTCACAGGCGACTGAGAATGCTCGCATCTGTGGCCGATGTCCTATGGGGATCTGCACTTATGAAAGCAAAAGCCCTCCCGATATTTTTGGTCGCGTTGGCCTCGGTCGGCGCAGCCCATTCGCAAGACGTCATTGCCACCGCCGGCACCGATTGGCGCGGCTTCTACCTCGGCGGGAACATCGGAGGTGCGTGGAACCACACCTGCAGCAGTTGGGAACCTGGTCCGCTAATAACGGGTAATCCGGCGCTCGCGGATGCCTTTTACAATCGCAATTGCCCCAACAATGGCAACTTCATCGGCGGCGTGGACCTAGGCTACAACTTCCAATTCGATCAATGGGTTTGGGGATTCAAAGCCGATTACGATGCCGTCGGTAATAAGAGCAACACCCGCTCCTACAACTATACGGCGGTCTCACCGACGGATCCTATTCCGAGCGGAACCTATACCGCGTCGGGCAAGCTGAGCCCCAATGGAATTTTCCTTTTGGGCCCGCGCGTCGGTTACGCGGTCGATCAATGGCTGCCTTATTTCCGCGTCGGTGGTGCTTTCGCCAGCGGCCAGCACACGGCGACGCTGTCTTACACCCCTCCCGGCGACACCACACCGACCAACAGCATCAGCGGCGGCAAGAACTTCAAGTCGAGCGGCTGGAACGTCGGCGCCGGCCTCGACTACGATATAAGCGGTCCGTGGTCATTCACCATGGAATACAACTACGTGAACCTCGGCAAGGGGACCAACTCCACCTTCGCCTGCTCCACGGCCAAGGGGACGACGCCGCCTATCTGCACCAATTACGGCAACTTTTCCCTGGATAACATCCACAACAGCTTCACCATGAATATGTTCCGGGTCGGCTTTCACTACCGGTTCGGAGGCGAGTCGGCACCCGCGCCGGCGCCGCCCCCGCCGCCGCCTCCGCCACCGCCGCCTCCGCCACCCCCGCCGCCACCGCCCCCGCCGCCGCCACCCCCACCGCCGGCGGTTTGCCCGGGCACGCCGCCGGGCGTTGCGGTCGATCAATACGGCTGTCCGTGCGAGATGACGCAGGAAGTGCACTTCGCGACGGATTCAGCGGTCCTGACGGATGTGGACAAGACGCAGCTCGACAAGTTGATCGTGACTTTGAAGCGCCTGCACTTCGTGGACGGTGAGATCGATGGCTATACGGATTCGACCGGAAGCGCCGCGTACAATCAGGGTCTATCGGAGCGGCGCGCGCAGGCCGTCGCGGACTACCTGACGGCGCAGGGAATTTCCGGAGGCCGGCTGTCGGTCAAGGGGTACGGTGAGGCGAATCCGGTCGCGGACAATAAGACTCGCGAGGGGCGTGCGCACAATCGGCGAGTCGTTCTGCACCGCACCGGTTGCCATCAATAGGCTTAGGAGAGAGACCGCCAGTCCGACTCTAACGTCTTTGTGAAGTCCTCGCCGCTCACGCAGTTCGTGCGCGGCGAGGACCCGTCATCGAGACGGTGTCCAGTGCTCGTATCCTTCCCAGGACGGCTCACCGCTGATCGTGTCGAAAACCGTGCCTTTGGGGTTGAAGACCGTGCCGATGTCGAACACGGTGCACGGCATCGTGACGTTGGCCTTGCGATCGATGAACCGGTCCTCGTCCTCCTGGAACAGGTGCTTGATTCCCGGCGATTCCATGATCCGATAGATTTCGTGAAGATTCGCCTCGCTCGGCAGAATCCATTCCGAGAGTAGATCCCATTCCCACTCCATGGGACCGTAGCCGCTGTCCGGTACTCGGGAATCGCCCCCGCCGAAGACCCCGTTCACGTAGTTGCGCCGATACTCCCTGAACAGATGACCACAGAATTTGATCGCCATGGGTGCGTGGGAGCGCTCAAAATGCTCACGGAACTGCGCATGAGTCAAGTGGCTCTTGCGCTTGACCAGGTGAATGACCTTGTACATCGGTGCCTCGCGATTTTTCGAATGAAGGGAACGGAGGGCCGGCTTGCAACCCACACCCGGACTCGGAACAATGTTCGCCCATGACTGCAACCTCGATCAGCTTGTCGGACCCTTCTCCCCGCGGTCAATTGGGCGTTTGATCACCCTATGAACAAGGTCACACCCAGAGACTTCCGAAACGCTTTCCTGGCTGTCATGGAATCCGAGCGCGACAGCTTTCGCACCGCTCTCGGGTTCGAGACCAAATCGTATAACTTCTTCATGCGGACCACCATTTACCCGCGAGTCGCCAGGCACCTCGGGCTGCTGTCGTGGAACAAGGAGTACTACACGCTCGACGGCATGCTGTACGAGGAGCGCGGCGTGGACGACACGGGCAAGTATGCGACCTACGCGAATTGGATCTCCGTGGCGATAGAGCACGAAAACGATGCCACCCGCGCGCACGAGAAGATGAACAAGCTTCAGTCCTTCAACGCCCCGCTGAAGGTGCTGATTACCTACGCCGCCGAAGGAGCCGCTTCCGAAGCGCTTTTACGGAAGTACGAGAGTCTCATCAAAGCTTCGGACGTGTTCAACGACGTCGCCACCTTGCGCCAGCAGCTCGTCATCTTGGGAACGCCGAAAACCGTTCGTGAATGGCGATTCTATGCCTACGAGAACGATGGATTTGTTCTGATGCTGTCGAATTAGGACGCGATCGCATCCGTTTCAGATCGCGGCGTGCAGCGGCGCATCCATTTGGTGGATCACCGGCAGCACCTCCTGTGCAAATAATCGCGTACTCGCAACGGCTTCCCGATAGGACATCTCTCCGAATTGCGGCACGAGCGTGATCTCAGAGAACGAACACGCTTTCTGAGCGGCCTCGATTCTGCGAATGACTTCATCCGGTGTTCCGATCATCAGGTTCGAAGGGTGATATCCGGGCGTCTTCGGGGCCGATCTGGCCTTGGATGGATCGCCGGAGACCGCGGCGGCAAGCACGGCCGTGGCGGCTGCCTCACGGTTTGCGTACGCTTCATATCCCTTGACTCCCTTGAAATTGGAGGAGTCCGCAAATCCGTAATGAAGATTGACATCGACGTTCGCCTGGTCGATCCATCGATCTGCCTTGGCGGCACTCTCGGCCGTCGGCGTGCAGTACATGAACAGGACATTCTTCGGCTGGCAGGGCGGCAAACCCTCCTCCTTGCGGATCGTATTCACCAGCTGAACTTCCTTGCCGGCTTCCTCGATGGGCTTGTTGCCGACGAAAAGCGGCACCATTCCGCGGCGCGAGAGTATCTCCAGAGACTCCCGTGTCGCCGAGGATCCATAAATTCGTGAATACAGGTCGCGGCTCCTCGGCGCAGGGCGAATCGACATCTCGGGAATCTTGAAGATTTTCCCCTCGTAGGAGAATCGCTCCTGCGAGAAAGCCAGCTTGAGAATGTCGAGCGTTTCATCGAATCGCTGCCGGCTCTCTTCGCGCGGAACGCCCACGGCCTCGAACTCCGATTTCGCGATTCCGCGGCCAAGGCCAATCGTCGTGTATCGGCCCTTCGAGACGATATCGAGATAGGCGATTTGGTGCGCGAGGCGCACCGGATGCCACCAGGGTGCGACCGCGACCATTGTGCCAAAGCTCACCCGTTCGGTCCGTCCGGCAAAGTAGGTCAGAACTTGCAGCGGGTTCGGGGTCATCCCGTAGGGCGTACCCTGATGCTCCGGAGCCCAAATTCCATCGAATCCCAGCGGCTCCGCCAAATCGCCGAGCGCGAGTCCCGCCTGCACAAATTCATGATCCGGCGTCGCGGCGGGACGACCGAAATCCCCACTGACGACGCGCTCCCAGTCATGCGAGTTGTGGGCGAAAACCCCGATATTAACTTTCATCGATTATCTTTCCATGGCGGGGGATGGGTTGCGGCTCCTAGTGGTTCAAGTATAAGTAAGGTCCATGGCGACAGTACACACCATTAAGGGACCGATCGACTCGAGCAAGCTCGGCCGTGTGCTGGTGCACGAGCACGTCATCACGATGGACATCGAGCACACGCTCAATTACCGGTTGGATTTTGTCGAGGAAGAGCGCATCAGCGAAGCGGCCGCGAGACTGAACGAGCTCAAAGCGGTCGGCGTCGACACGATCATCGACCTCACCGTCCTCGGCCTCGGCCGGTACATCCCCCGCATCGCCAAGATCGCCGCACGGACCGAGCTGAACATCATTGTCGCAACCGGCTGCTACACGCTGAACGAGCTTCCAATGCCGTTTCGCAACGTTGGCCCCGGACTCATGATCGATGTCCCGGATCCGATGCCTGATCTCTTTGTCAACGATATCCGCGTCGGCATCGCCGCCACCGGCGTGAAAGCGGGCGAGCTCAAATGCGCAATCGATGTCTTGGGTCTCACTCCAGGCGTCGAGCGCGTGATGCGAGCGGTCGCGCAGGCGAACGTGCGCACCGGAACGCCGATCACGGTACACACCTGCGCGAGACTCGAGACCGGACTCATCGCACAGCGCGTACTCGCAGAGGAGGGCGTCGATCTGCGCGACGTCATCATCGGGCATTCCGGCGATACCACCGACATCGATTATCTGATGAAGGTCGCTGATCAGGGGTCGATCTTGGGCATGGACCGGTTCGGCATGAACCTCCTGCTTCCGCTCGAGGATCGTGTTTCCACCATCGTTGCGCTGGTGCGCCGTGGCTATCTCGACCGCATCACCCTGTCGCACGATTGCTTTTGCTGGAGTGATGGCTTGCCGAGCGAAGCGGCGCGGGCAAAGCTCATCCCCGAACACTCGTACCTGTATGTCGCGCACAAGGTCATCCCGGCTCTTCTGGAATCCGGCATCACCCAAGATCAGATCGATACGATGCTGGTCGATAATCCACGCCGTCACTTCGAGGGACCTGCCGAGCGATTCGCGGCGAGAAGTTAGCCATGGCGGAGGCACTGCCGAGCCATAATCATCACGGACCACTGTACGATATGCGCGGTCTCGGCTTCACTGCCGGCGACCTCATCGTCGTGACGGGGGCGGGAAGCGGTATCGGCAGAGCCACGGCCCTGGCAGCGGCCCGCTCCGGTCTGCGCGTGGCCGTGTGGGATATAGACGAAGAAGCGAGCCGCTCCACGAAATTGGAGCTCGAGAAGGCGCGGGCGATTGCCTTTGCGGTCACTGTTGACGTCGGCGACGATGCCGCCGTGCAAAGCGCCTGGAAGTCGACTTTGCAGCGTGGACCGTGCCGGTACCTGGTCAACAATGCCGGCCCGGCAAGTAACTCCGCCGCCGCCTTCGATGAAAATCTGGCGTTATCGGTGGGCAGTGTGCATCGCGTGGCCATGAGCTGGATCGAGCACTGCCCGACGGCGGCCAGCGCCCTCGTAAACATCTCCTCGATCGCCGGCAATTTCCAAGGCGGCGGCCAGTCGATTCAGCCTTTTTATCCTGCTTCAAAAGCGGCGATCGCCGGCTATACGCGCTATTTGGCCACCCGCTATGGAGGCGCGCCGCGCGCCAATGCCATCGCGCCGGGGTTGATCATCACTCCGCGTACGATACCTTTTCTCGATACGCCGGTGATCGCGCAGACTGCCGCGCGCATCCCGATGGGCCGCCTCGGGTTTCCCGAGGAGATCGCAAGCGCGGTCCTGTTTCTGCTGTCGCCCGCCGCGGCCTATATCAACGGCGTATTGCTGCCGGTCGACGGTGCCTGGGCTCACTCGTAGGACCGGGGAATCTCCGAATCAGGGGCCGATGCCGAAGACCGGGGTGCCACCCGTGGCCGGAATAAAACCGCCTACACGGCACCGGCAAAGATCGGTCAAGTCGAGGTCAAGTTGAGTGCAGGAGCGCGCCTCATCGAATGGAACCATACGGATCGGATTGGGTCCGATCCCGGATATCCGGATCACTCTGGGACAGGAGAGCTCGTGTGTCGACGATGAAGTTCGTGGTGCTCACCGCAGGGCTTTTGGCCTCGTGTTGGTCTGTCGCCGACCCTGAGCAAGCGACCCCACACGCGCCGCAGTTCGGCGCCTTCGGTCTCGATCTGGCAGCGCGGAAGCTCAGCGTCAAGCCGGGCAATGATTTCTATACCTACGCCAACGGTACGTGGCTCGACTCGTTCACCATCCCGGCGGATCGCAGCTCCTACGGATCGTTCGCGCGCCTGGCTGAGCTCTCCGAGCAGCGCGTGCGCGAGCTCATCGAGTCCGCCTCGAAGGCGCCCGCCGCTCCGGGATCGAATGCCCAGAAAGTAGGCGACTTCTACGCGAGCTTCATGGACCAGTCGGCGATCGACGCCAAGGGATTGGAACCGATCAAGGAGAATCTGGCGAAAATTACCGCCGCGCGCTCTCGCAGCGACATCGCTCGCCTGTTCGGCGCGCCTGGTTACTCATCGCCCTTCGAGGTGGGCATCATTCCCGATCTCAAAGATCCCAATCGATACGCCTTGAACCTGGGGCAATCGGGTCTCGGGCTGCCCGATCGCGACTATTACTTGAGCCAGGATCCGAAGTTGGTGGAAGTACGGCAGCAATACGCCGCCCACATCGAGCGTATGCTCGGGCTCGCGCACATCGAGGGTGGACGGCGCCAGGCGCGCGAGATCGTCGAATTCGAGACTGCGCTCGCCAGCGTCCAATGGCCCATCGAGAAGCGGCGTGAGACCGAGGCGAACTATAACCCGCGCACCAAGGCCGAGCTGTTGGCGTACGCCCCGGGCTTCGCCTGGCAAACGTTCTTCGAGTCATCCGAGATCGGCGAGCGGCAGCACTTCGTGCTGAACGAGCTCACCGCGATCAAGGACAGTGCCGCGGTCGTTGCGAAGACTCCTCTTCCCGTGTTGAAGGCCTATCTCATTTATCACTACCTCTCGGATCATGCCTCGGTCTTGCCGCAGGCGATCGATCACGAGAATTTCGCGTTCTATGGCACCGCCCTTTCCGGAACTCCCGAACAGCGGGCGCGCTGGAAGCGCGGGGTGCAAGCGGTCGGCGCGGCGCTCGGTGACGCGATCGGACAGTTGTACGTCGAGAAGTATTTTCCGCCGCAATCCAAGGCCAAGATGCAGACGCTTGTCGCGAACCTGCGCACCGCCCTGGGCGAGCGAATCGAGGCCTTGGATTGGATGACCCCCGAGACCAAGAAGCGTGCACAAGAGAAGCTCGCTGCGTTCACGCCCAAGATCGGCTATCCGAATCGCTGGAAGGATTACAGCGCCCTCGAGATCGTGCGGGGTGATGCCTTTGGCAATGCGGAGCGCGCTTCGCTATGGGAGTGGCACCGGGAGTTGGCTCGCCTCGACAAGCCCGTCGATCGGGACGAATGGCAAATGGAAGTAAGCGATGTCAATGCCTACTACAACCCGCTCAATAACGAGATCGTGTTTCCCGCGGCCATCCTGCAGCCGCCGTTCTTCGACCCCCATGCCGATGATGCCGTGAACTATGGCGGCATCGGGGCGGTGATCGGCCATGAGATGAGCCACGGCTTCGACGACCAAGGCCGCAAGTTCGCCCCCGATGGGTCGTTGCGCGACTGGTGGACGCCCGCCGATGCGAGTGCATTCAAGCGGCGGGCCGAGCGCTTGGTCGCCGAGTTCTCGGCCTTCGAGGCGCTTCCCGGCCTACACGTCCGAGGGCAGAACACGCTCGGCGAGAATATCGGCGATTTGGGAGGTCTCAATATCGCCCTGCGCGCCTACCATGACAGCCTCCACGGGCAGAACGCCCCGGTACTCGATGGTCTCACGGGCGATCAACGATTCTTTCTGTCTTTTGCGCAAGTCTGGCGGGCTAAATACCGCGACGACGCGCTACGGAATCAGGTCATGAGCGATGTTCACAGTCCGGCTTATTTCCGGGTCAACGGCGAGGTGCCGAATCTCGACGACTGGTATACCGCCTTCGACGTACAGCCGGGCGACAAGCTCTATCTCCCGCCCGATCAACGGGTGAGAATCTGGTGACGCCGGCACGCTAGGTCGTGCGATTGCCGTGTTCCGCCGTGAGACCGGTGATCGGCTTGTCGCTGGCCACGCGCGCCTGCCGCAGCTTGGCCAGGCGTGTGGGTTCCGGCAGCTCCATCGGAGGCGTCGGAATCGGCTGGCCGCGCCGTTGAGCCTCGTATTCCAATCGCGCCCAAGCTTTCTGGCGCGTGTCGTCGCTGGGCTGCAGCACCTGCTTCGTGTCGCGAGTGGAGGGATGCTCCGGCAGGGCGCGCTCGGCCCTGAACAAACCGCCCTCGTCTACAACCTCGCCGAGGAAGGTTTGGAAGCCGGCGAACGTGAGACTCGCCTTGCCCGAAACAGTCCACGGGACGCCGCGTGGAAGGCGCAGCCGGAACCCCTCCGTCACGAGCTCGAACGCGCGTGCCCTGATCGGCATCGGATAGCCGTCGTTGTCCAGCACCGTGAGGTGCGCTGCCGCGCCCTTGGCCACTGCATCGCGTGCAACTTCCTGCCAGGGCCGCACGGGCCACGCCGATGGCTTCATCTCCCCGGACGGCTTCGGATCGGAGGCCGGATACATGCTGTTCGCCGGCGCGCTCCAGACTTGCGGTGGACCGTCCATCGCCGCTTGGTTGTCCCACCAATACACCCGTTCGGGCTTGTTTTCGATGATGATTCGCGACCAGTAGGTCACCGCCTGACGCGCCTGTTCCCACGTGACGCCGTGGCTAATCCCCTTGAACCCCGTTTCGGCAATATATCTCACACAGTTGGCCTGGAGGTTGCCGTCGCGCACCGCGGCGCGCGCCCGCATCACCACCACGGGCTCCTCCGCGGCACCATCCATGAGGAGGCCGACCTTCGGGTTACGCCGGGCACGCTCCGCTTTCGCAGGATTGGGCACGCCCGTCGCCAGATCGATGGTCGCCATGTCGTCGCTCGGGAAATAGTAGGTCGGCGTGTCAATCGGCACGCCCGCCGCGCTCACCGTCGAGAACTCTGCCACGACGCCCGACTCGATGAACTTGAAAACCCGTTCGGGTAGATCTCGTAGACCGCTCATCGTAAGTCCTCCGGCACTACAGAATCTCTGATCATCGCCGATCTCGAGTCGCTTGGGTACGGTTTCCCGGCCGACAGGACTGGTAGGATTGCGCAGAGTGTCGGCCGCCGAGGAGGAGCCCATGCCGCAGGAGCCGTTGATGATCGAGGTTCAAACCTTGAGCGCAGCCGGCGCGAAGATTGCGCTTGCCGCCGCTGAACGGGCGGCGGCGCAGAAGAAGCTCAAAGTCAGCATCGCCATTGTCGATAATGCGGGCAATCTCATTGCTTTTCAGCGCACCGACGGCGCCTGCGTGACCAGCATCGAGGCGGCGATGCGCAAAGCGCGCACCGCCGTGCATCTCGGCGCGCCCACCAAGGTCTTCGAAGACCTGCTGCATGGGGGCATGACATCGCTTCTGGCGTTCGAATTCATAAGCCCGTCTCAAGGCGGAATTCCGCTCATGCTTGGAGGCCTCGCCATCGGAGGGATCGGCTGCAGCGGCGGATCGGGAGCGGACGATGAAGCGCTCGCAAACACGGGCGCGGCGGCGTTCATGGATGCCCTCGCCGGGTAGAACGTCGCGCGAGGCCGCTCAGCTGCCGCGGAAATTCAGTTCCAACAAGATGCCGGTGGGATCCGTGATGAAAATCTGCCGCACGCCCGTCTTTGCAATGTGGTTCTCACGGAAACTGAGGGAGAGCCGGGTGAGCCGGGCTCTCATGGCCTCAAAGTCGGTACAAGTGAGCGCGAGGTGATGAATCGCGCCGCTCCCCCGGGGCGGCTCTGCGGGAAGCACCTCCGTTGGCGAATAGGGGACCTCGGAACTCGCAAGATGCAGTACCGGGATGCCGCTCTCATCGTGGATCCACGCGGCTTGCTCGATGGAGACGCTCTCCGGTACCGGTGTCACGGTCATGCCCAACGCGTCGCGCAAGAATTCCACCGTGCGTTTGAATTCCGGGGTACGTACGTTCACGTGATTGAGGCCTAGTACCGGCATGGGGCTCTCCTATTCAATTGACAGCGTGAAGCCGCTTCGCGACGAGCTCTCTCAAGGCTCCGGTGCGGATCTTGGCACTGCCCGTGAGCGTCAGCTCATCTTCGCGTACGAACACGATCCGGCGCGGCACTTTGTAGCTCGCCAGCCGCTCCTTCAGGAAATCACGCACGCCGTCCGGGCCGAGATCGGTGCCTTGATGCGGCACGACGCAGCTCACCACCATCTCTCCCAGAGTCTCATGGGGTATGCCTACCGTCGCGGCGACCTTCACGCCGGGACAGGTGACCAAAATACTATCTACTTCCACCGGCGACACATTGGCTCCGCCGGTCTTGATGATGTCGGTCAGGCGACCCTCGAAATGCAGGCGACCCCGTTCATCGATGTAGCCCCCATCGCCGGTGTGGAAGAACCCCTCCTCGTCGACCGTGTCGCTCAACGCGATGCCGAGGTAGCCGAGCATGAGCGTCGGCCCTTTGACCGCGATCTCCCCGGGTTGCCCGCGCGGCACCACAGCGCCGGTCGCGGGATCAACGACTTTGATGACATTGCCCGGCAGCGCCTCGCCGCTGCTTCCGCCGGCCATCTCGGGTGGTGCGTCGCTCGAAAAAGCCGCGGAGAGCGTGAAAGTCTCGGTGCTGCCGTACGACCAGAGCGGATCCGTCCACTCGGTTCCTGCGAAGGTGGGATGTCGCGCCGCCGGTCTGCTCGCGTTGACGTAGCGTAAGCGGCTGAGATCGACGCTATTCCAGTTGGGAGCTGCTTCGAGCTGCGCCCACTGGTGCGGCCACGCGTATGGCCAGGTGACTCGCTCCGATTGCAGGAGCTCGAGCGCCTCGACCGGGTCGAACGTCCTTTGCAGGATTTGTGCGCCGCCGGCGGCCAGTGTGGCGCCGAGCGCGGTCGCGAAATTGCCGGACCAGATGAAACCGCTGGCGGTCCAGGTGCGCACGTCGTCCTTCAGGGCGAACATGCGGCGCATGCGCCAGCATTGAATCGCAATCCCGCGGTGCGAGCTCAAGATCCCCTTCGGACGGTTGGTGGAACCCGAGGACAGAAACACCGCCGCAATGTCCGCCGGCGTCACGGTGGCGGCGGTTGCCTCAACGAGCGCGGCCGGAATCGCCTTGCCGTGCGCGAGGAAGCCGAACCAGTCTTCGATCCCGGGTGCTCCTTCGACATCGTCCACCACCGCGAGACGTCGCAGGAACGGAAACTTGCCCGATGCGAGTCTGCCCGTTCCCGAGGCACGTATTTGCGGCTCCAGTTCGCACAGCATGCCGGTAAAGTCCTTCTTGGCGACCCGGCGCTCAAACAGCAGGATCGAGATGCAAGAAATCTGCAGCAGGTACTCGAGCTCAGGCGCGGTCGAGAACGTGCTGAGCGGGATTGCCACGCCCCCGGCCAGCGTAATGCCGAAGAAACTGGAAATCCATTCCGGTCGATTCGTCATGAGAATGCCGACGCGGCTGTCCTTGCCCATCCCGCAGGCAATCAAGGCGCGGGCAATCTCGGCCGCGCGCTTCCATAATGTCGAATAATCCCAACGCACGGTGCCGCCCGGCGCGTGCAGGACAAGCGCTTCGCGCTCTGCAAAGCGGCTCGTCACCTCCCGGAAGAGCCCTGGCAGGGTGAGCGCACCGAGACCCGGCTCTTCGCTCAAAGGAATGCCCTTGACGATGGAGGGCAGGGTGGAGATGGCCGCCACGCGGGTTACCGCTGTCTCAAGTTCGAGAGCGAGGACATGTACAAACTGTTCGGCGAACTCCAGTCGAGGCGCACCCTGCGGTGCGCAATCAGCCATCGCTCGCCGCTCCTGCGGAAGACGTCGAGATAATGTCCGCCGTGGTCCGGGCCGATGTCCGTATAGGCCGTCCAATAGGTGCGCGCCTTCGCCGTCTCGGATCCCGTGAGTTCGATGAGGCAGGTAGAAAGATGATGGCGAATGAACGTTGCCCGATGGACCGGATTGGCCTCTTTCGCGCCCTGACCCCAGCGTAGGAACCAATTTCGAATGACGTCGCGGCCGACGTTTCGAACCCCTTCCTCGCCCGCCGCCGGGTCGATCTCGAAGATGGCATCCTCGGCAAATACGGCAACGAAATCGTCGATGCGGAGCCGATCGCCCGCCATGTTGTAGCTTGCGAGGGTGTGTCGAATGCACTCGCGCGCGTTCAGCTCATCGAGCGTCATGGCGTCTTCACTACGATTCACTATGTATCATAAGTGCGGGCGAATCTAGGCGCGCGGCTTCACAAACGGTGAGATCACGAGCTGATCTAAGATTCGTGCGATCTCCTCAACGCCGAGCCCCAGGCCGCGCTGCAGCCACCAGGCAAGGATTTCGACGGTTGCCGAAACGCCCACGATATTGGCGAGCTCGAGGGGCAGCCAGGCGCGGCGCGAGCGCATGGTTTTCACCCGCGCACCTTGGCGGATGAACTCCTCACGGACGATTCCGGCGGCCCCGCCCGTCAACAGGGCGGTCCAAAGTCTTCGGTGCTCATCGACATAGGCGCATAGCGCCAGCGCCGCCGCGCGCCCGTTGCTCCCTTCGATGGCGGGGAAGGCGAGCTCAATCAGCTGACGAATCTGGTCGGCGGCCAAGTCATGCAATACCGCTGCCTTGCTGTCGTAATTTCTGAAAAAAGTCGCATAGCCGATTCCCGCCCGGACGGCGATGTCCCGGATGGTGATTTGATCGAAGCTCTGCTCCTCGAGCAGCGACAGAAGTGCGGAGCACAACGCCGCCCGTGTCCTCTTGATGCGAGGATCCGAGGGTGTTGACGTTGCAGTGAACTCCATACTATGATCCATCCTATATCACAAGTTCTCGATGTTGCAAGTGCTGACGCCGCGCCCCCGCTGCCCAGCTTGCGGCGAGTTGCTTACCCCATTACTGGATAATACGAGGAGAGGGACATGGCTCAGCTTTCAGGACGCCGGGTGCTCGTCACCGGTGCGAGCGGACTTGTGGCGTTACCGGTCGCTGTGGCGCTCGCCAAGACCAATGAGGTCTTCGCGGTGGCACGCTTTTCGAATCCCGAGCAGCGCCGGCTGCTCGAGGCAGCCGGCGCGCGCACCATCGCCTTTGACCTGGCCGAGCACGATCTGTCGCCGCTGCCCCGATCGGTCGATGTCGTGATCAATTATGGAGTGCTTCCACCAACCAACAAAGACCACTACGAGGTCAACGCAGGTGCCGTCGGCCGCCTCGCGCGGCGCTATCGGGACTGTGAGGCCTTCGTTCAGGGCAGTACGGGTTCACTTTACGCCTATCAGGGTGAGCGGCCGCTCCGAGAGGATGATCCCTACGGACTGCACAGCTCGGCGGAGCCTTACGCGGCGAGCAAGATTGCCGCGGAATTTCTGTTGAAGCATCTCAGTGAGGATTACCGCATGCCGACCACGATCGTGCGGATTTTCTCGTTCTACGGTCCGCGCGGCGGCGGAGTTACCCAACGGGTCGATCAAGTCGCCCAGGGACGGCCGGTGAGCGTCTATCCCGGCGTACGCAACGTGCACACGCCGCTGTTCGAGGATGACTACGTGGAGAAGACCATCGGCGCGGTCGGGATTGCGAAGTCTCCGGCCGAGATCCTCAACATCGGGGGTACCGAGGCGGTCACGACCCAGGAGTATTGCGAGATCGCCGGCGAGCTGCTCGGCAAGAAGCCGATTTTCGTGGAAAACAGCAGGGCGTGGCCCATTTGGGCCGATACCACCAAGATGGTCAAGCTGCTCGGTCCGAACCGGGTCTCGATTCGCGAGGGCGTGCGCCGGGTCATCGAGGCGGGTCCGAAGGCGCGGGTGACCACGTTTCACGTCATCGGCGAACCGAAGAAGTGAGCGCATGATCACGTTCATCACGCACATGCGGGTGCGCGCCGAAAACGCCCCGGCGTTCGAGGCGCTGATGGCCGAGATGTGCGACAAGGTGCGGGAGAACGAGCCGGGAGTGCTTTATTACAGCTTTGCCGCGAGCGCGAAAGATCCGGACACCTACGTGGTGATCGAGGTCTATCGCGACGCGTCGGCCCACGCGGCTCACATGGAGACCCCTTGGGTCACCTCCTCGATCCCGAAGAGCGTTTCGCTGGTCGAGGACCGAAAGTTCGACATCAGGCAGTACGTGACCCCGGGAACCGAGCCGGTGCGGCGCCGGTTCGATCCTGCATGAAGCCCCATCCAGCGCGACTCAATCCCGCGATCTATCCTCACACGCTCGATATTCAACCGCGCTTCGCGGATGTCGATCCGCAGTGGCATCTCAGCAACGTGCGCATTGTGGAGCTCTATCAAGAGGCCCGTATTTCGCTCAATTCCAGTCTGTGGGGAGGATCGACTCTCGATGCACGGACTCGCCGCGTGCTGGTGGCGAGGCAATCCATCGACTATCTGGGTGAAGTCAAGTGGCCGGATCCGCTATCGATCGGCGCCGGCGTCTCTCGCATCGGCAACACATCCTACGCCATTGCACTCGCCATGTTTCAGAATGGCAACTGCGTGGGCGTTTCCGATGCCGTGCTCGTGTACGCGACGGAGCAAGGTTCGGCGCCGATTCCCGATGACATGCGCGAGAAGCTGGCAACCAAGATGCTCGCGCCGAGCCCTCCCTGAGGGGGCGTCGACGGACCTTGCCCCATTTGGACTTAACGATATAGGATGAATCATAGTGGGCTTCAACCAGTCGATGAAGCACACGGGGGAGGAAGCCCACCATGCAGACAGCCGCCGAATTGACGTTGCCGCATCTCGCCCTCGAGGATCCCGCCCTCGCCGTGGATCCCATGCCGTACATCGAGGCGGCGCGGCGCGAGCATCCATGGCTCGCCCGATGCGACTTCGGATACGTCGTGCACGAATATCAGGCGATCAGGGATCTGTCGTACATGGACGACAAGCTTCGACCGTCCATGGATACGATCACCGAGATCATGGGCGCCAAGGGTACGCCCTGGGGCGAATTCATGGACAACTTGATGCTTGCGAAAACCGGAGCGGAGCATACACGCATCCGCAGCAGCGTCGAAGCATCGTTCACACCGAAAAATATCAACCGCTACCGCTCTCTGATGAGGCAGCGAGTGTCGCAATTGCTGGACGAATGGGCTCCGAAGGGTGCTTTCGACTTCGCCGAGTTTGCGGCGTACTTTCCGATTTCCGTGATGTTCGGCCTGATCGGCGCCTCGCCGGCGGCGATTGCGAGTATTCGTAAATCGCTCGAAACACAAGGTCTCAGCGCCAATCTCATCCGCTCGCTGCTGCCGGATTTGGAGGCGGCCTATCAGGTGTTGTGGAACTTCGTGCACAACCTGATTGTCGAGCGGCGCGCTGCAGGGGGTGGCGAGGAGGAGGATGTGCTCAACACGCTGATCGCCGCCAATGCCGCCGGTCAGCTCGACGAGGCGGAGCTGCACAACCTGGTTATTTTCCTGTTCGCGGCGGGCTACGATACCTCGAAGAACATGCTTACCCTCATCATGCACATGATGCTGAAGCATCCACAGCATTGGGCACGGTGCGCCGAGGATCGGCCATTTTGCGATCAGGTCGTGAGGGAAATGCTGCGCCATACCAGCGTGTCGAGTCTTTATCGCATGACGACGCGCGATTTTGTCTACCGCGATGTGCTGTTTCCGGCGAACACGCTGCTGTTCATGCCGTTGAATATTTCGGGCCGTGATCCGGCAGCGTTCCCCGATCCGATGGAGTTCCGCCCGGAACGACCGGATGCGAACCGGCACATGGCCTTTGGCCGCGGTGTGCACACCTGTCTCGGTCAGCATCTGGCGCGCGCGCAGATCCAGGAAGGGATCCATCTGATTGCTCAGCGCATCACCAAGCCACACCTTGCCGGAGAGGTCACATGGCGGCCCTTCCCGGGGGTCTGGGGGATCCGTAGCCTGCCGATCGCCTTCGAGCCCGGCCCGCGGCGCTCCGAGCCGGAGTTTCCGGGCGGCGGGGAAGGGGAGGCGCAAGTCTGCCCGGTCGCTCACTGATATGGATTTGGGACTGACGGGCGCCGCCGTCTGCGTGAGCGGCGGAACGAAAGGTCTCGGACGCGAGGCCGCCCTCGCCTTCGCTCGCGAGGGCGCCCGCGTGGCCGTCACGGCGCGCCGCATCGAGGGATTGAACCATACCGTCGATGCGCTGCGTGCGGCCGGGGCGGCGGATGCCTTCGGCATCGAAACGGATGTCGGTCGTCTCGACAGCATCAAGGCCGCATTCGCCGAGATCGAGAGCCGGTGGGGCGGCCTCAACACGCTCATCAACATGGTGGGACCTACCGATCCGAGCACCGGGCGGGACTTCTTGGAGGTTCCCGACGAGCAGTGGCAATTCTATTTCGAGGTCGGCATCATGAGCGTGGTGCGTTGCACGCGAGCCGCCGTTCCGCTCATGCGCAAAGCCGGTTGGGGGAGGGTCATCAACATATCATCCATTTCCGCGCGCGTCGGGCAGGCGTTCGAGGCGCCCTATATGACGGCCAAGGCGGGGCTCAACGCGCTGTCGAAGAACATGGCTTGGGCACTCGCGCGAGAGAACATCCTCGTCAATACCGTGACGCCCGGCGTGTTCAAAACCGAGGCGCTGCGCGCCTATATGGAAATGACGGGCGCGACCTCGGCTTACAGTCCGGATAACCTCAGCGAGATTTGGAACTGGATATGCGACGTGAACGGCCGCCGGCCCGCAGGCGCCATCGCCCGGGTTGCGCTTCCGCAGGAACTGGCACCGCTCCTGTTGCTGCTCGGCTCACCCGCGAACAGCTACATGGTCGGTGCGAACATCGCCGTCGACGGCGGTACCGACTTCTCGCCAGGGTAAAAATCGAACGAATGATGCCTGGACTTGGCAGCGCTCGGGGGAGGAACGGATGAAAGTTCAACCGGCTTCTTTTTTGAGGACGACGCTTCCGCTGGATCTGTCGAACCTCGCCGTGCAGGACAGCGGCCGGTACCATTCCATATGGCTGCCCGATCACATGGTGAGCTTCTGGCCCGATTCGATCTGGACGCCGGAGTTCACGGACCTCGCGACCGCGTCGCCCTCGCCGCACCGTCATCTCGATGCGATGGCGGTGGCGGGTGCCGTCGCCGTTCTGACCAAGAACGTGCCTATCGCGACCAGCGTCGTGGATACCGTCCGGCGGCATCCGGCCATGCTTGCACAGACCGCCCTGACGCTGGACCACTTGTCGAAGGGCCGCTTCATCCTCGGCGTGGGCAGCGGCGAGACCGAAAACACCGTGCCCTATGGCTTCGATTTCGCCAAGTCCGTGAGCCGATTCGAGGAAGCGCTCAAAGTCATCAAGCTCTTGTGGGAGTCCGGCGGACCGGTCGATTTCCAAGGGCAGTTCTATCATCTGCATCACGCGCGCATGGACACGGAGCCTTTTCAGGGCCGGTTTCCAAAAATATGGGTGGGTTGCAGCGGTCCCCGGATGCTCGAGATCACGGGCCGCTATGCCGACGGCTGGTGGCCGGCCGGCGCCTGGACGCCCGAGGAGTATGCGCAAAAACTCAAGGTCGTCCGGGATTCTGCGGAGGCGTCGGGACGAGATCCGATGGCCCTTGTGCCTGCGAGCATTCAAACCTGTCTCATCAGTCATGACGAGGCGGAGCTGTCGGAAATCCTCAACGCGCCGCTGGTGAAAGCCTGGGTGCTGCAACCGTCCGCCGAAGCCCTTCGAAAGCTGGGCTTCGAACATCCGCTGGGCGATGGCTGGCGCGGGTATCAAGACATCAACCCGGAGGTTCTGCCGCGGGAACGCATTCTCGACATGCTGAAGAAAACCAACGTCGAGGCAATCCGCAAGATCATTCCTTGCGGTACGCCCAAGGAAGTCGCCCGAAGGATCAAGGGCTTCGTCGACGCCGGCATGCGGGTGGTGAAGATCATGGATTATGGCGGCATGGCCGGATTGAAATTTGCCGCACGCTCCGCCGAGAAAGTGCGGGCCGCGGAAGATGAGCTGATGCGCCTCGTCGGGGACCAGTAATGAGCGCCATTGCTCTGAATGCCGACGCACTGCTCGCGCAGGCCCAGGACCGCACGAGACTGAACGACTGGGGTGATTCCACGTTGCCCGAAAGGTTTCGCCTCGCAGTCGATTTCTTGAACCAATGCAAGATGCACGAAGCGGGGCAGCGGGCCGGCGCCGAAACCTGTTTGTGGCTTCTGACCTCGCGGCTCGAATTCTTCGAAGACTTCAAGCGCCATCCCATCGCCGACGAAAAGATCATCCAGCCGCTGTTCGCAACCGGTGAGCCGCGTTCGGGCACCACCCTGTTGCATGCGCTGCTGTCGGTCGATCCCAACGCCCGGGCGCTGCGGTTCAGCGAGGTGATGTATCCATCGCCCCCGCCCGGCCTGACCGGACCCGATGATCCGCGATACGCCCAAGCGGATGCGGATTGGCGGGAGATCAACGCGAAGATGGCGTTCTGGCTCAAGAGCCATCCCTACAACGACATGCTGGGCAACGGTCTGCCCGAGGATGAGCGCACCTGGGCGTTCGATTTCCGCGTCATGACCCCGACGGCGTGGTGGCGCGTTCCCTTCGGCATGAACGTCGGCGGCTTGCCCGCGGACGCGCGCGCGCAGTACCGCATTCACAAGCAGATGCTTCAGCAGTTCCAGTTCCGCAGGCCGAAAAAGTACTGGGTGTTGAAAGGATTTCATGGGCAGCGGCTGCGCGAATTCTTCGATGCCTATCCCGATGCCCGGATGATCTGGGTGCATCGCGATCCGGTTCAGGCGGTCGCTTCCCGCATCGTGCTGACGGGAGAGCTGGTCGAAGGGTTGACCGGCACGGTGAACTGGGCCGAGCAGGCACGCACGCAATTGGCCATGTGCCGCGCCGGCTTCAAGAACACGCTCGAGAACCCCCTCGTGAGGGATTCGCGCATCCACCATGTGCGCTACCCGGATTTCGTGCGGGATCCCGTGGGCACCATTCGCGGATTCTATGAGCACTGTGGCGTGCCGTTCGGCCGGGAAACGGAGTCCGCCATGCGCGATTACCTGAAGAACAACAAGGGCGACCGGTACGGAAAATTCAAGTACTCGACCGAGGTGATCGGCGAGGACCTCGGGGCGTTGCACCGCGAATTCGCGCCTTACCGCGAGCGCTTCAAGCTCGAAATCGAGGACCGGAAGTAGGACCGCAACGGCCGCCTGTTGCCGCGCAGCGTGCTTCAATGCCCACCAGATTGCATATACCGATAGAACAAAGTGTTGTTAGCCTTAGCCGCGGCGAGCGGTATTCTGTATCCCGGGCGCTGCGGCCCGGCGAATGAACCGAACTGACCGAACTCCCCCCCTTCCTACACTTCTTCGTTCGCGGGCCGCGGATGCCCACCACATCCGGCGCCGGCAAAGCCGCTCGACTTCAACACCGCTGCGATCTGCAGCTGACGGGCGAGCGGCGATTTCGCATACTCTATGCAGCATCGAGGGAGGGTTCACGGTGCGCTTTTCCGATCTTATTCCGGGTCTCGTCGTGCGTTCGGCGCCGCGGCTCGTCGCGCAGAAGGAAATAATTGAATTTGCTTCGCGCTATGACCCGCAATGGTTTCACCTCGATGCCGTCCGTGCCCGCGACGGCCGATGGCGCGGGCTGATCGCGAGCGGTTGGCACACCTGCGCGATCGCGATGGAATTGATGGTGAAGAACGTGCTGACGGGGTCCGAGGCCTTCGGCTCTCCCGGAATCGACTCGATCAAATGGCAATACCCAGTCCGTGCCGATGATTCGGTCGCCTTGCATTTCGAGGTATTAAGATCCAGCAAGTCCCCGTCCAACCGAACGGGCATCATCGTGTCAAAATCCGAGTTGTGGAATCAAAACGACCGGCAGGTTCTGACGTTGCAGGGGACGACGTTGTTTGATATTTCGCCGGCGCCGCAGATAAAGTAACGTCCGGCTCATCGCGACTCGAGATTGCGGCAATGGATACTCCCAAAGAATTGAACGAGGTTGTTCTTCCGCAGACCGTCATCGGTCCCCTCACGCGTGCCGCCATTTTTCTGGTCGTTTGCATTCGCCCGGAGCGGGCGAACTACGCGGAGCTGCGCTCATTCTGCGCCGACCTCTCCGGACTCGTACGCGCGGTCGAGTTCAGGGATGCCGAGGCGGGTCTCACGTGCGTCGTTGGCTTCGGTTCGGACGCCTGGGATAAGCTTTTTGGAACGCCTCGCCCGGCCGAGCTCCATCCCTTTCGGGAGATTCGCTCCGAGGGGCGTCATGCCGTCTCGACGCCCGGGGACATGCTCTTTCACATTCGAGCGAAGCGTCCCGACCTCTGTTTCGAACTGGCGGCGCAGATCATGGAGCGGATCGGCGAGTGGGTCTGCGTGGCGGACGAGGTGCATGGCTTTCGCTATTTCGACGATCGCGATGTCATCGGATTCGTCGACGGCACCGAGAATCCGCGGGGTGGTGCGGCACACGAGGCGGCCATTGTCGGGGGCGAAGACCCGGACTTCGTGGGCGGCAGCTATGTCATCGTCCAGAAATATCTTCACGATATGAAGCGATGGAATGCGTTGCCGGTGGAAACGCAGGAGGGCATTGTTGGCCGCAAAAAACTCTCGGACGTCGAGCTGAGGGATTCGGACAAACCGCCTTTCGCGCACAACGTGCTCACGACGATCGAAGAGAACGGCAGGGAGGTCAAGATATTGAGGGACAACATGCCGTTCGGGCGGCCCGGCTACGGCGAGTTCGGGACCTTTTTCATCGGCTACAGCCGCACACCGCGCATCACCGAATCCATGCTGCAGAACATGTTCGTGGGGCGCCCCGCGGGGAACTATGATCGGCTGCTCGATTTCAGCACGCCGGTGACCGGGTGCCTATTTTTCGTGCCCACATCGAGCTTTCTCGACAACATCGGCGAGGACGCAGCGAGCGCGCCCGCCGCGTCCTCAAGCTGAAACAATGGTGCGCCACGATCCGCTGGTGACCGGGTTTGAGATTTGCTTCACCATATGCGCACAAAGCGCGGCTAGGAGCCGTTCATGAGTCCTCCTCTCGACCACGACGAGCTGATGCGGCGCATTAGCCGGGATCTGGCCGACGGTTACGATGAAGAGCTGGAGATGGAGATCGAGGATCGCCATCCGCTGCCCGGATCATCGACCCCTGGAGATACCGAAGCGGAGAAGGATTATCGCCGGGACTACTTCAGTCAGCTGTATCGCCTTCAGGCCGAGCTCGTGAAACTGCAGGATTGGGTGGTGGCGAGCGGACAGAAGGTTTTGATCCTCTTCGAAGGACGGGATGCTGCGGGCAAGGGCGGCGCCATCAAGCGCATCAGCCAGAAGCTCAATCCCCGCGTTTGCCGCGTGGCGGCGCTGCCCGCACCGAACGACCGGGAAAGAACCCAGTGGTATTTCCAGCGTTACGTATCGCATCTGCCCGCGGCCGGTGAAATCGTCCTGTTCGACCGCAGTTGGTACAACCGCGCCGGCGTGGAGCACGTGATGGGCTTCTGCAGCCCCGCGGAGTACGAGGAGTTTTTCCGGTCGGTGCCCGAATTCGAGCGCATGCTGGTTCGCTCCGGCATCAAGCTGCTGAAATATTGGTTCTCGATCACCGACGAGGAGCAGCATCTGCGGTTTCTAGGGCGCATTCACGATCCTTTGAAGCAATGGAAACTGAGTCCGATGGATTTGGAATCGCGCCGGCGCTGGGAGGACTACACCAGGGCAAAGGAGATCATGCTCGAACGATCTCACATCCCCGAGGCTCGATGGTGGATCGTCAACGCGGACGACAAGAAGCGCGCCCGGCTGAATTTCATCGATCACCTGCTCAAACAGTTTCCCTACCATGAGACGGAGCGGCCTCCGATCGTCCTGCCGAAGCGCGAGCATCACGAGCATTATTCGCGCCAAGCGGTGCCGGCAGACATGATGGTGCCGGAGGTTTATTGACGCTACCGTGAACACCGTGGATCCGCCACCACGATGCGGTCGAGCGCATCGCTTGTCACCCCGATGAACCTTCATTTCGAGCAAGCCGGCGCGGGCGTTCCCGTCGTATTGACGACGGGACTCGGCCATTCGAGCGAGGTGTGGTCGGATCTGTTCGAGCTATTGCGGGGGCGTGCGCGCGTCTTGAAGTGGGATTTGCGAGGTCACGGCAGATCCGAATCATCCGCCAATCCCGATGCTTACAGCGCAGAACTCGCGGCCCGCGACTTCGAGCAGATGGTATCGACCGCCGGCACCACCGCGCTTGACCCCGCCATTTTGGTGGGCCATTCGCTCGGCGGCTACCTGTCGCTGGGCTACGCCATCAGGCATCCGGGGATGGTTCGGGCGTTGGTACTCTTATCGACCGGCCCAGGGTTCCGGGATGAAACCTCCCGGGACAAGTGGAATGAATACGTATGCTCGATGGAATTGGGGAATCGAGTGAACGCGCATGCCAAATACATGGGATTGCAATCCGATGCCTCCGTTCTCGCCGGTTTGACATCGATCCAGATACCGACCCTGGTGATCGTGGGGCGAGAGGATCGCAGGTTTCAAGGCGCCAAAGATTATTTGGTGGCCAAGATTGCTCATGCGACGCCGGTTGTCATCGAGGGCGGTCGGCACTCGCTTCATAAGACGCATTCCGAAGAAGTGAACCGTGCAATCCTGAACTTTCTTGAGACCTGCCTCGTGCGCCGAACGGACCATATCAATCCGGCAATTAGGCAAAAGCCCTAGCGCAAGGAGCTCGAGAAGGCGGTGCGCTTCGCGCTTGGCGAGCGCCGAGGCTACACGATCGAAACCTTGCCGGTGCTGATGTCATAGACGCCGCCGACGATGTCAATCTTCTTGGCGGCGTAGCTTTTCTGCACGATCGGAGGGGAGTTCTTGAGCCGTACCACCTGCTGGCGCACATTCTCTACGATCGCCTTGTCCAGCAAATCACCGCCTTGTGCCTGCTCGGCGGTGAGCACCGCAGGCTTGATGGCGTCGATGAGCTCCGGCAAATGACCCGGAAGGACGGCGCCCGTTTTTAGAACCTTGATGGCGGCGTCGACCGCGCCACAGCCGGTATGGCCGAGCACCATGATGAACGGCACGCCGAGGAACTGAACTCCATATTCGAGGGATGCGAGCAGATCGGGGTTCAGGACGTTGCCGGCGACCCGGACCACGAACAGATCGCCCGGGCCCTGGTCGAATGCGAGCTCCGGCGCCACCCGCGAATCCGCGCAGCTCAGGATCGCGGCGATCGGATACTGACCCTTCACCCGGGCGGCGCGGCCCGACGAGAAGTCGCGCTCATGGGGGGTGTTCGCCGCGTAACGGGCGTTGCCTTCCATCAGTCGCTTCAAGGCATCGGCTGGCGGAATCGCATTCTTCGGCGGCGGGGAGCCCGGATCTCGCTCATCGGCGCGGGCCGCGAATCCCCACGGCATGAGCGCCGCGAGCGTCGCAGCCCTCAGGAAATCGCGGCGCAACACCGGAGCGTGTCGCGCGTCACCACATAAATCGCACATTTCGGCAGCCTCCCTACACGGTGTTCCCAGTGATCCGTGATTCTAATGGGACGCCGCATTTTTGCCACCGCGCATCGCCTCAGCGCGTGCCGGCTTTCGGAAGGCCGATCGGCCAAGGCTCGTGCGCCTTCCGCCGCTGCTCGGCGTTTTGAAGAATCACCCGGCGCCGAAACTCATCGGCTACCCCCCATTCTTTGATCTCTTCCAGGGACCGAAAGCAGCCGAGGCAGGTCGAGTCATCGTCCAGACAGCAATTTCGAATGCACGGGGATTGGGCAGCGCGGGCGACATCAGGCATGGCATAAATCCCGATTGCGAGGGTTCGCATTGGACCACGGGGCCGAGCAGCGGTCCGGGCAATGGATCACAACCGAAGGGAAACTTTGCTACCGCTCGCAGGTCAGTCAGGGCGTGCGGGAGCCAGGATCGCCGCGCGCGCGAATTTAGTAGAATGGTCAATGGCCGCCGCGGCCACCAGGGCCGAGACGGGGAGTTCATGTCGAACAAAATCAATCGCCGCGATTTTCTGAGCGGCACCGCGCTTGCGATCGCTGCCGGGCTGACGCCCCTCGCTCAGATTCGCGCCCTGCCGGGCCGCTACTATCCGCCGTCGCTCACGGGCCTGCGAGGCAGCCATCCCGGATCGTTCGAGACCGCGCATCAAGTCGGCCGCGAAGGCAGGTCGTTCGACTACGCCGGTCTGGCGGTCGAGGAGCGTTACGACCTGGTGGTGGTCGGTGGGGGCATCAGCGGTTTGGCGGCGGCGTGGTTCTACCGGGAAGCACACGGTCCGACGGCTCGGATTCTGATTCTGGAGAATCACGATGACTTCGGCGGACACGCCAAGCGGAATGAGTTTCGGGTGGGCGACCGGTTGCTGCTCGGGTACGGCGGCACCGAGTCGCTGCAATCCCCCAAAACGTTCTTCAGCGACACCGTCAACCGGCTGCTGCACGCGCTCGGTGTCCACGTAAGGCGCTTCGATACGGCTTTTGACCGCAAGCTGTATCCCTCGCTCGGCTTGACTCCGGGGGTCTACTTCGATCGAGAGTCCTTTGGCGTGGACAGGCTGATCGCCGGCGCTCCCATCGTGACCGGCGGCGACTCGTTGGCGGGCGATGCGAAGCCCCGGCCAATCGAGTCGGTGGTTGCAGAGTTCCCGATGTCGCCGGATGCCCGAGCACGACTCATCGAGTTCTTCAATCACCCGAGAGATTACCTCGCCGGTAAGTCGAGGGAGGAGAAGATCGCTTGCTTGAAGAAAACCAGCTATCGCGACTACCTGCGCAAGGACGCGGGACTCGGCGATGAGGCAACGAAGTTCTTCGACGCATCGAGCCTCGGTCTCATGGCAATGGGACCGGACATTCTGCCGGCGCTCGATGCGATGACGAGCCAATACCGGGGGTTTGCCGGGCTCGGACTGGGCGACCTCGGCGATCCGGAAGTAGCCGCCTTTGCCGAGCCTTACATCTATCATTTCCCCGACGGCAACGCCTCAATCGCCCGTCTCCTCGTCCGCAGCTTGATTCCCCCGGTGGCTCCCGGGCACACCATGGACGACGTGGTGCTCGCGAATTTCGACTATGCGAAGCTCGATGTCGACGGCGCACCGATTCGACTGCGGCTGAACAGCACCGTGGTCGGCCTCGCCAACCCGAGAGTTAAGGGTGAAGCGGTGGATGTCGGCTACATCCGGGAGGGCGCGCTGCGCCGCATTCAGGCCCGCAAATGCGTCTTGGCCTGCTACAACATGATCATTCCGCACATCATGCCCGAGCTGCCGGACGCCCAGAAGGCGGCGCTCGCGCTCAGCGTCAAGATGCCCCTGGTCTACGTCAACGTCGCCGTTCGAAATTGGAACGCGTTCGTAAAGCTGGGGGTTGATGACATTCACAGTCCGGGCGCCTATTTTTCAAATACCAAGCTCGACTATCCCGTGGCCCTCGGCGGCTACCGCAATCCACGCGATCCGAGCGAGCCCGCGCTGCTTCACATGGAACATATACCGCTCAGCCCCAACCGGGGGCTGTCGAACGTTCAGCAGTTTCGCGTGGGGCGGCAGCTTCTGCTCACTACCTCGTTCGCCGAATACGAGGCTCGGATCATCGATCAGCTCGACCGCATGCTGGGTCCGGGTGGGTTCAGATCCGCGCGCGACATCGCCGCGATCACCGTCAATCGCTGGCCGCACGGCTATGCCTACAGTGCGAACTCCTTGTTCGATCCGGAGACGGTGGGACCGCAGCCCTACGAGATCGCTCGCAGACGTTACGGAAGCGTCGCCATCGCGAATTCCGATGCCGGTTGGAATTCGTACACCCATGAGGCGATCGATCAGGCGTGGCGGGCGATCAACGACCTTAAATCGGCTTGAGGGTTCCGCAACGGCCGTCTCGATGAGGCGATCTCATGCGGGATTCTGCGGACGGTTGCGCGCGTAGTTGCGCAGAATGCCGATGTTCTCAATTTCGATCTCGACGATGTCGCCGTCGAGCATGGGCTGAACTCCGGGCGGTGAGCCGGTGGAGATCACATCGCCCGGGAACAACGTGACGTAATCGGAAACGGCGGCGACCAGCTCGGCCGGTTCATGGATGCGGTCGGATGTCGAGTGGTCCTGACGAATCTGTCCATTGACGCGGCATTGGAGTCTCAAGTTGCCGACATCGAGATCGGTGACGATACAAGGGCCCAAAGGAGCAAAGCCATCGCATATCTTGCCGTGGACGAAATAGGGCGAACGACCGAATGCCCCCGGCGTTGAGAAATCGCCGAGGGTTACGTCGTTCATACAGGTGAAGCCAAAGATATACTCGGCCGCATTCCTTCGCTGCACCTGCTTCGCGCGCTTGCCGATGACGATCGCCAATTCAGCCTCATGATTGACGGCCGGATGTCCGGGCGGCAGCTCGATCACGCCCTCAGGGTCATTCAGGCAGCTGGCCGGCTTGGTCCACATCATCAACGGGACGGACTCGTGCCCGGGATGCGCTCGATAATTGGGCCCTATGGCGATGATTTTGCTGGGCAGGGCCGGCGCCAGAAGCCGAACGGCGTGCAGCTCAACAGACGGCCGAGTCGAGGGTTTGAATTCGCCGAACAGACCCTCCACCGGGCGGACCGTCGTACCCTCGAGGGTGCCATAGGAGGTGGTATTTCCGTGCTGATAGCGGACGTATTTCATGCTGATCAATCCGCGATTTGCACGGCTCGTTGCTCGATGCCTTCCTCGAAATATCGGCCCGTGCGCAGCGCCCCTGCGAGCGTCGTGCGCAATCCCCACCGCGACTCGCCGAGCGCATTGCCACGCGCGGCGTGCAGAACGCGCCGGTTGTCCCAGACGATCGCCTCATCGGGCGCCCAGCGATGCTGATAGACATAGCGCGGCTGGACCATGTGGGCAACGAGATCGTGATGAAGCTCCGCGCTTGCCGTCGGGCTCATTCCGAGGAAGTGATCGACATAGGTCGGACTGATGAAGATGCACTTTCGCCCGGACTCCGGGTGAGTCAGCACGACGGGATGGACGACCGAGGGATAAGCGGCTTGGCCGCCGGAGCTGAATGCATCGGCGGGAGGACCGCTCGGGTCCTCCGCCTCGGTCGCGACGCGGGCCGTTTTCCAGAACGCACCCGGCCGCGTCTGCGCCACCGGATCGAGCCGCAGCGTTGCCTTGTACTCCAAGCGCTCGAGCTGAACCTTCACATCCGGCGGCAAATCGTCATAGGCCTTGGCCGTATCGGCGAACAAAGTCTCGCCTTCGGTTCGCGGCACCTCGACCATGCGGAGCATCGCGCCCTTGCAGATATCCGGCGTATAGGCGGTATCGCGATGCCAGCCGATGCGGTTGATCCGGATCTGATCGCCGTCGAAGACATACGCACGCGCCCGCTTCCTTCCTCCGAGCTCGATCAACAATGGGTTGAGCTCCGAGCGCACGGCCGGAAAAGGGTGTATCTCCAGCTCACCGAAGCATCGGCTGATTTCCAGATGGCGCTCGATCGAGTCGACGCCTTTGAAAAGAAGAATGCCGTGCTCGAGCCAAGCCCGGTAGAGCGCGGCCCGAAACTCGGGGTCGCGCTCCCGTCCAGGCTCGAACCCGATGACTTCGGCACCGACCGGAAGCACGCGAACATTCAAGCCTATGCCGCTCATCGCTCACCTCACGTTCCCGCCCGCCGCCAAATCGAGCACGGGCAAGGCCTTTTTATTCGCATGATAGTATCGCCTATCATAGGGTCTGCCCACCCCGAGACGACCGAGGAAGCGATGATGCGGGGAAACTGGGTACGCGGCGATGCCACGGGACTCGAGGTTCCGGCCGACAGTGATGCGCTCATGCGGGCGGGGGCGGAATTCCTGACGGATGCCTTTCACGCATTTGGCTCGCTCGAGCCCGGCAACCGAGTTTCGCGGATCCGCCGCGCGGAGCCATGCCCCGGCGGCAGCACGGGGCAAAAGCTGTTCCTTTCGGTGGCGTACGCGCGCCCGGAGCCGGTGCTGCATACCGAGCTTTTCGTGAAATTTTCACGTGATTTCACCGATTCTCTGCGGGACCGCGGCAAGTACGAGATGGAGGCCGAAGTGCGGTTCGCCTCACTTTCACGCGATCGCAATTTTCCGATCAATGTTCCCATCGGCTATTTCGCCGATTATCACCGCGAATCCGCAACAGGCATCCTGATCACTCAGCGAATCCCGTTTGGCTCGAACGGCATCGAGCCGCACCGCCCGAAGTGCCTTGACCACGAGCAGTTGAGCGAACCATTCGCGCTACTACCGGGTGATCATCACGGCCCTCGCGCGCCTGGCGGCCGCCCATAAGTCCGGCCGGCTGTCGAGCGTCATCGACACGCGATTTCCGTTCGATCCGGTCGCGGCGGCGGCGGCCGATGCAATCCCTTATGACGAGCAGCAACTCGGCGAACGGGTGCGCCGCTACGCCGCTTTCGCCGCCGACTGCCCGCAGCTTCTGCCCGGAACAATCACCCCTCGGTTTCTCGATCGGCTAGAGCGCGAGGCTCGCCGGTTCCTGAGACACGAGGCCGACGTCAAACGCTTTCTGCAGGCCGATCCGGACTTCATCGCGCTCAGCCATTGGAATGCCAACATCGACAACGCGTGGTTCTGGCGGGACGAATCGGACACGATTCACTGCGGCCTGATGGACTGGGGGCGGGTGCGTCAGATGAACGTCGCCTATGCACTGTGGGGCGCTTTGAGCGCCGCGGACCTCGAGCTCTGGGACGAGCACCTCGATGCGCTTCTCGTGGTGTTCACGCAGGAACTGCACCGGCACGGTGGACCTCGCCTCGATCCGGCGGATCTGCGGTTGCACCTGGATCTCTATGTGGCGACCATGGGTCTGGCGTGGCTCATGGAGGCGCCCGCCAAGATTCTGCATCGATGGCCCGGCGCGGCTTGCGCATCAGGGCCCCGCGATCCGCGATTTCGTGCGCACGAGTCCGCCCGCAACCAGCTGCACGTCGCGACGGTGTTCCTGCACCTGTGGCAGGCCCATGATTTCGGTGCGAGTCTTGACCGGGCACTCGAGCGCATGCCCCGTGGTATTCTCCGGCCTCATGCCCTATGACCCACAAAACGTGTTCGCGCGGATTCTTCGCAATGAGCTGCCCTGCGTTCGGCTTTATGAGGACGCGCACACGCTCGCGTTCATGGACCTCATGCCGCAAACCGAAGGGCATTCGCTCGTCATCACGCGCGAGCCGGCGGAGACGCTTTTCGAGCTCTCGCCGGAAGGCGCCGCCGCCTGTATCCGCACGACGCAACGGGTTGCCGGAGCGGTCAAAAGAGCTTTCGACGCACCCGGCATCATGGTCACTCAGGTGAACGGCGCGGCGGCGGGTCAGACGGTGCCTCACGTTCACTTTCACATCATTCCCCGCCGCCCGGGCGAGCCCTTGCTCATGCATGCGGCGGTACGTGCGGATCCGAAGGTGTTGCAGGACCACGCCGAGCGGATCCGGCGCTGGCTGCAGCCCGCGTCGTAGCCACACACAGACCGAGCGTGTATACGGAAAAAATGACGCAAGCGGCCCATTCCCAGAAGGCGAAGCTCAAGTACACCGGCGCCCCGCGCGCGCGCCACACGAGGCCGACCCACGGCAGATCGGGCAGAGCGTACGAGACGTAGAGCTGCGTGATCGCCGCGAGCAGAATCGGCGACAGCGCGGCGCCGGCAAGCAGCCAGGCGGCGAGGCGGGGCCCGCCGGGACTCGCACGCCGTCCGAGGCTTCGCCCGGCCACCTGGAAGGTGAGCCCCACGATACCAAGGGCGATGCCGACGAACGACAACAGGGCCAGCAAGTCGTGGCCTCGCGGAACCCAAGGGAACCAGCGGGGTAGCCAGGCGCACGACAGCATGCAGAGATAACCCAACCCGAGCGCCCAGATGCCAACAGCGCGCCCGCCGGCGCTTCCTGACCTCGAGTCCCGAAGCATGCCCGTCGTCCAGCTGAGGCCCCCAAGCGCGCACAGCATGACCCCGGCCCATGCCCACCGATATCCATCAGGATTTCGATCAGGGTAAAGTAGGCCGGAAATAGTCATGTAGCGCCAATCGTATTCCGCAGGGTACTTCCGCGCCGCCATCCACAAGCCAGCCCAAAATGCGAGTAGGCCGACGAACACCGCCGCGGACAGGGTGGGGCGCAGCAACCGTCTCATCGATGTCCGCCTCCAAGGATGAAGCCAAAAGCAATCCAGTTCGTGTACCGTATTCGCAACGCTTGGGCAACACGGAGCTCCGATGCAGAACGAAGCAGTCATTACGATCAACGGCGTGAAGCTGAGCGATACGGAATCGATGACGGTTCGTGTTGCGATCGACACGCTCGCCAATGTCCTGGCGGAAGGGCTCGAAGAGAACGAGGGCAGGGAATTGACCGCGGTCTACTTGGACTCGCTCAGTCGCATCCAAGCGCTCCTCGAGAGTCGAGAGGCTCGAAAGCAGTGAGCGGGAAGGTCAGCCTCGTCAGATGCCGCAGCCAGAGGCAGATTCTCGATTGAATGTAACGAAGTGGTTGCTCGACGCTGATCCTGCGATCCGGTGGCAGGTCATGCGCGATCTCGGCGACGAAGACGAGCGAGCCGTTGCCGCCGAACGCTCGCGGGTCGCGACCGAAGGATGGGGCGCACGCGTGCTCGAGCGCCAGACACCCCGCGGCCACTGGGGTCCGGGCGAGGACAAAAGCCGATTGATCACCGTACATATGCTCACCCTCCTGAAAGATCTCGGCGCGGATCCGGCGGCCAAGCGGGTTCGCAGCGCCATCGATCGTGTTCGAAAGCACCTCCCTTGGCATCAACTGGACGGCAGACCCTATTTCGACGGCGAGACCGAGCCCTGTATCAATGGACGCATTTTGGCCACGGGCGCCTACTTTGGCGAGCCCAGTAAGCGCCTGCTGGATCAGCTCCTCGGGGAGCAATTGGCGGATGGCGGCTGGAACTGCGAGGCGCCGAGCAGCGCGCGCTCGTCCTTCCACTCGACCATCTGCGTGCTGGAGGGCCTTCTCGAGTACGAAAAGGCCTGTGGAGGATCGATGCGCGTGACCCGCGCCCGCACCCGGGGCGAGGACTATCTTCTCAAGCGGCGCATGTTCCGCTCGCTCACGAGCGGCGAGGCGATCGACCGATCCTGGACTCGATTCCAGTTCCCACCGTCTTACCGGTACGATGTCCTGCGCGGACTCGACTACTTGCGAAGCGCAGGGCTTCGACCCGATGAGCGGATGGCCGAAGCGATTCAGATCGTGAAAGACCGGCGTCACCAAAACGGACTATGGCCGTTGAATCGAATCGACCCCCGGCGTTTCACCTTTGACCTCGAGCCCGGAGTCGGCAAGAGGAGCCATTGGAACACGTTGCGTGCCTTGCGCGTCTTGAAGTGGTACGCAGACGCGAGCGCTTTGCCGGGGATGCGCCCATGAAGCCGCGCTGGAGCAGGCGTCCGGAGGGCTCGAACTGGGGCGACTTCGGCGCGGACGATCAGACCGGCCGGCTCGGCATCATCACGCCCGACATGCGGCGTGCCGCGGCGGCGGAGGTGAAGGAAGGGCAATGCTTCCTGCTCAGCCTGCCGCTCGATTACCCGGGCGGCGAATCCGAAAACGCCTATCGCCGGGCCCCGAGGCTCTTCGTACGGAACTGGGGCGATGAGCTCTTGTACAACATGCGCGTCGGCCGTGCGATATGCAGCGACGACCATGTGGTCATGTCGCTGCAGTATTCGACGCAGTGGGACGGGCTTGCGCACTGCGGGGCATTCTTCGACGTGGACGGCAGCGGCGCGGAGTCGCCGGTCTATTACAACGGTTGGCGGGCGCATGAGCACATCGTGGGCCCGGTCGGCGATGGGCCGCCTTGTGCGCACAAGCTCGGCATCGAGAATATGGCGATTACCGGCGTGCAAGGGCGGGGCGTGCTGTTCGACCTGGTCCGCACGTTCGGGCCGGGCCACCGGCGGATTGTGTATGACGATGTGATGCGGGTGATCGATGAGCAGAAGATCGACGTGCGCAGGGGCGATTTCCTGTTGTTCTACACCGGCTACGGCGATGCGGTCATGGCAGGGAGGAGGCAGCCGGACCCGGCCGCGCTGAAGCGCGCCGACATGGCGCTCGACGGGACCGACCAGCGCCTGCTCGACTGGATTGCCGCGAGCGGCGCCGTATCACTGATTGCGGACAATCCGGCGGTTGAACACGTGGATTCGTCTCTCGACCACCGGACGCATGATTTGCTGCCGCTTCATCGGCATTGCATCTTCAAGCTCGGCATGCATTTGGGGGAGCTGTTCTGGCTGAGCGAACTCGCCGCGCACTTACGCAGCACCGGCCGGCATGCTTTTCTATTCACTGCGCCACCGCTGCGCTTACCCGGCGCCGCCGGCTCGCCGGTCTCGCCGGTCGCCACCGTATGAAACCCATGACCTGCGGCGAGGCCGTGATGAATCTCCTCGCAGCCTACGAGGTGGACACCGTATTCGGTATGGCCGGGACGATGACGGTCGAGCTGTATCGCGGTATCGCTCTCGCCGGGATCCGTCACGTGCAGTGTCGCAACGAGCAGGGCGCGAGCCTCATGGCCGACGGCTACGCGCGCGCGACCGGCAAACCCGGTGTTTGCACGATCATCGCCGGCCCGGGTGTCACCAATGCCGCGACCGGCATTGCCCAGGCCTACTGCGATTCCCAGCCCATGCTCGTGCTCTCCGGAGCGTGCGCCACACGCACGCATGGAAAAGGCTGGGGAGCGGTCCACGAGCTCAACGATCAGGCGGCGGTTACGGCCGGGTTCACCGCATTCAGCGCCATGGTCCGCTATCCCGAGGAGATACCCGAATTCCTCGCCCGCGCCTATGCCGTGTTTCGCGGCAGCCGGCCGCGTCCCGTGCATCTGTCTCTGCCGCGCGACGTCCTCCCGGAAACCGTCGGGGACGACTGGAAGATCCGCCGTTCGCCGTCCCTGCCGATGCCCGACCCGGCCTCGATCGAGGAGGCTGCCGCGCACCTTGCGCGCGCAAAGCGTCCTTTGGTTCTTGTCGGCGGCGGTGCCGTCGGCACGCGCACCGCGCTGACCGCCATCGCCGAGCATATCGGGGCCCCGGTCCTCTCCACCAACGCGGGCAAGGGGATCCTCCCGGAATCTCATCCCTTGTCTTTGGGATGCTCGATCCTGCAGAAGTCGAGCCAGCAGGCGCTCGCCGATGCCGACGTGGTGCTGCTGGTGGGATCCGAGGTGGGACAAGGGGACCACTTCTTGCCGAGACTCGATATCTCGGGCGACATCATCCGCATCGACATTGATCCGACGGAGCTGACCGCCATGTATTCCGCGGCGGTGCCGATTCAGGCCGATGCGCGCGCGGCCATGCGCGCACTCGCCTCCTCGCTCGCCGGACGAAAGCCCACGGCGCAGCGCTCCGATGGCGAGATGCGGGTCCTGGAAATTCGGGCGCGCAACGCTGCGGATGCGACCGGACTCGAGAAGCTGCACGCGCGTGTTTGGAAGACGCTGCGCTCCGCCCTTCCGAGCGATGCCATGGTGATGGGCGACGCCTCGCAGATCGTTTATTCCGGCAGTCTCGCAATGCCGATGGAAATGGAGCGCTGCTGGCACTACTCCGGCACCTATTGTTCCCTCGGCGTTGCCTTGCCGATGGCCATCGGCGCCAAGATCGGCGCGCCTCAGCGGCCGGTGATCGCGGTCGCAGGCGACGGCGGGATCATGTTCACCATCAGTGAGCTTGCCACGGCGGCCGAGGAGCGTCTCGCGCTTCCGATCATCGTCTGGAATAACGATGCGCTGGCGGAAATCGTGGATCAGATGGACCGGCGGCAAATTCCGCGCATCGGTGTCGAACCCAAGAGTCCGGACTTCCTGCAATTGGCGCAGAGCCTTCGGTGCCATGCCCATCGCGCGGCAAGCGCCGAACATCTGGCGCAATCGGTGCGCGATGCGTTGACCGCCGATCGTCCGACGCTGATCGAAGTGCGCCAGGACAGTCCTTGGCTGAGAACGTAGCGGCGGCGCTCAGGCGCGCACCGGATGCGGCGCGCGGGGACGCCGCACCGCTTTCTGGTCATTGATCTCATCGCGCGGCCGGTAGGGCGCTTCGAGGAAGGCTCTCTCCTCGCGGTCGAGCTTAAGCCCAAGCGCCTCGACGGCAACTTCGAGGTGCGCCGTCTTGGCTGCACCCACGATCGGAACGTTGTGGTTCGAACTGCCGGCGACCCACGCCATTGCGATATGCGCCGTGCTGACGCCACGCCGCGCAGCCAGCTCCCGCACGCGCCGGGCGATCTCGTGATCGACCTCATCGCCGTAGAAATCCTGATAGAGGTCGTGGGTCGTGCGCGCGGTGCGGCCGTCACGCGCGAGAAAGCCCCGCGCGAGCGGACTGAAGGTCGTGACCGCGATGCCTTGATCGCGGCAATAGGGCAGCATTTCCCGCTCTTCCTCGCGATACAGCACGTTGTACTGACACTGCATGTTGACGAAGCGCGTCCAGCCGTTCATTGCCGCCGCGTGGTTCATTTTCGCGAACTGCCACGCATACATCGTCGAGGCGCCGAGGTAGCGGACCTTGCCGGCTCGCACCGTGTCATGCAGCGCCGCCATGGTTTCCTCGACCGGCGTCTGCGGATCGAAGGCGTGGATCACGTACAGGTCGACGTACTCCGTACCCATGCGTGCCAACGAGCGATCGATCGCCGCCGCAATGTGTTTGCGCGACAGGCCGCGATCGTTCGGATCCGAGCTCATGGGATAGTAAACCTTGGTCGCGAGCACCAGATGCTCGCGGGGGCTCATGCGAAGCAAGGTCCGGCTGACGACTTCCTCGTTGCGGCCGGTGGAATACCAGTCAGCCATGTCGAAGAAGTTGATCCCGAGGTCGAGCGCTCGCCGCAGGATCGGTATCGAATCGTCTGCATCGAGCACCCAGCCCTTCCAAGCGGAGCTGCCCATGGACATGGTGCCCAGGCATAACGGCGACACCTTGAGGCCCGTGCGCCCGAAACGAATGTATTGCATGCGAAACCTCCTACACGCGCCAGCGGCGCTGCTCCACCTCCGGCAAATCAAAGCCGCCCAGGAAGCCGGCGAAGCGCTGTGCTTCGGCCCGGGGCTCGAGATCCGGCCGGATGAGATGGCGGGGCGGGAGCGCCACGCCTCGATGCCGCAGCAGGGGAGCGAGGCTGCGCCAGTGCAACCCATCGCCGGGCTCCCCGCGCATCCCGATGGCCACCACCGCATAACCATGGTGTGCATACTCCGCGACCTGATCGGCGATGACGGCGAGCAGCAAGCCGTAGCGGCCCGGTGGCGGTAGCTGCAGCACACCGTAGCCGCTGCGTTCCAGTACATCGAGCAGATCCGCCAGCGCCGCGCGCGCCGGGTCTTGCGGATTGATCAGCGCATCGGGCACGAGCGCCACACGCCAGCCGCGTTCATCGCTCACGGTGCCGCCGGTCCATCGCCGAGGGAGCCTGGAGCGCGCTCGCGACTGTCCAGGAACTGTTCCAGGTCGCGGCGCGAGGCGGCCTCGTCCTGACGCCCCATGTCGAGTGCCCAGCCGGTGGCCGGCAGCGCCGGCAGCCCGCGGCGCCCGAGCTCGGCCTCCAGTTCCTCGATCCAGATGCCCCGCCCCGGCACGATCTCCCAATCATCATCGGGTCGATTGGGCCGTCCGCCCCAGTCGGCCTTGCTCGAGGTAAAGCGCACGCCCGTGGACGGGCTACCGTCGAGCCCGATCAAGATCACCTCATCGCCGCGCCGGATATGCTGCTCGATCAGCGGTGCGATGGCCTGGGCGAGACGGCGGCAGTGTGCGCGATAGGCGGGCGTGTCGTACTGCTCGTAGACGGCCCACCAGCGTCGCACGCCGGCGAAGGCGAGCTCCGGGCAGGGCAGCTGCAGGAGCCGGTATCCCCGGTCGCGCAGCGCCGTCACCACCGGACCGACCAAGCTCGGATAGCGGGCGCCGTCGCAAACTTTGGCGTTCTGGTTCAAGAGGCAGTGGGCGATCAGCGCGACTTTGCGCGGCGCATCCGCGCGCGTGGCCGCGGCCGGCATGGAGCTGTCCTGCTCGCCCAGTGAAGTCTCATTGCGCATCGGCGGAGTTTAGCGCAAGCACGGCATTGCATACCGCGCAACATTCTTCCATAGCAGTTAAATCTGTGGTAACAATTACCTAGCTGCTCGACGAAGCACAGGGAGACGGATTGGCAACAATTTAAAAAAACCACGGTGATGGTGCTTCGGTCATTGGTTCGAATAAATACACGGGATACACCATGCATTCGCACTCGAAGTTGTCTTATGCGATCGCCGCGATTCTAGGAGGGAGCGCGTCCGGAAATGCATTTTGCGCCAATTCGACCGACGCGAGCGCGCCGGGCGATGAAATTCAAGAGATCATCGTCACTGCGCAGCGGCGCACTGAGAACATCCAGAACGTGCCCATTGCGATTCAAGCGCTCACCGGCGAGACGCTGAGCGAGTTGAATGTCACGAATTTCGATGACCTCGTCAAATACCTGCCCAACGTGACCGGATCGTCGTCCGGACCCGGTCAAACACAGATCTTCATGCGCGGCTTGAGCGTCGGGAACCAAGGAACCCAGTCCGGAGGCTCCATCAACGGCTTTCCGAACGTGGCCATTTATCTCGATGAGCAATCGGGTCAGCTCCCAGGTCGAAACCTCGATGTGTATGCGGCGGACTTGGAGCGCGTCGAGGTCTTGGAGGGACCTCAGGGCACCTTGTTCGGCGCGGGCGCCCAGGCCGGCGTCATCCGCTACATCACGAACAAGCCGAAAATAGATGTGACCGAGGGGAGTGTCACGGCGGGCTACGGTCCGACCGCGGGCGGCGATCCCAACAGCGACGTGACGGCGGTTCTGAATGTACCTCTGATCGCGAACACGCTCGCGGTCCGGGCGGTGATCTACGATGACACTCGCGGCGGCTACATCAACAACGTGCCGGGCACGTTCACTCGAGAAAACACCGATCTTGGCACCCACTATGCGAATTATCCGGTGGTCGGCTCGGTATGTCCGAATGGCAAGGCGCCGAGTCCCCCACCGAACGCCGGCTATTGCATCCCGCCCGGCAGCCCGTCGATCAACAACGCAAGCATCACGGGAAATGCGATCAATCCCGTGACCTACACGGGCGTGCGCCTCTCGGGGCTCTGGGATGTGTATCCGGGCTGGGATGCACTGCTGACGCAGAGCTATCAGAACATCGACGCCCAGGGCGTGTTCTACCAAATGCCGAAAAGCTCGGACGGCGTGCCGCTGCCCCCTCAGTCGGTGACGCTATTCAACCCGTCCTACAGCAAGGATAAGTTCGAGAACACCGCCTTGACCGTCAACGGCACGCTCGGCGATCTCAAAGCGGTCTACGCGGGCGCCTATCTGGTGCGCAACATCAGCCAGGTACAGGACTACACCAACTATTCGCGAGGCCTTTATGCGGACTACTACCAGTGCCACGGTGCGGAGCCCACGCACGGCCTGGCCGCGACCTGCTTCTCGCCGAGCAGCACTTGGAACGAGACCGAGCGCAACACGCATCAAAGTCACGAGCTTCGGCTAAGTACGCCCGATGACTGGCGCCTGCGGGGCATCGTCGGCGCTTTCTGGGAGGAATTGCAAATCGAGGACCAGCTCAACTGGCAATACAAGACGTTGCCTGCCTGTACCGCATCCCTGGAGTTTGGATGCCTGACGGACATCGGCCCTCTGCCGGGGTCGACCGTGCAGACTTCGGCCACGCGTAACGACAATGTATCGTTCTTCAACGACGTGCAGCGGGGTTACCGGCAGACGGCTTTTTTCACGTCGCTCGATTTCGACCTCATTCCCAAGGTGCTGACGTTCACCGCCGGGACTCGTTATTACCGCTTCGTCAATACCGAGAAGGGCGCCGTGGTGGGCAGCTTCGGCTGTTACGAGGCGGGGCCCGGCCCCTGCTATGCCTCCGCAACCAATATCGATGCAGAGGACCTGCATACGACCTACACCGGGTTCAAGAGCCGCGGCAATGTCACCTATCATTTCCTGCCGGACGCGCTCGTCTATTACACCTGGTCGCAGGGATTTCGACCGGGCGCTTTCAACCGCAACAATGGCTGCTATGTCCCGAACGCCCAGGGGATCCCCCAATATTGCTCCCCGCTCGCCTATGCCTCCGACAACCTCACCAATAACGAGATCGGCTGGAAAACCGAATTCTTCGAGCACCGGCTGCAGTGGAACGGGGCGGTTTACCGCGAGGATTGGAACAACGTGCAGGTCGCCTTCTTTGACCCGGGCGTTCTCGGCAATGTGGGGTTCGGCACGAACGGACCCAACTATCGGATTCATGGACTCGAGACCTCCTTCGTCGCCGTGCTCATGGAGGGACTGACCGCGCAGGGCGGCGCCGCCTGGAACACCAGCAAGCAGACGAACTCGCCCTATTTGATCGCGAACAATCCCGCGCTGCTCGCAAGTCCAGCAGGCAAGGCCGAGTTCGGGCAACCCATCTACAGCGTCGACAATCCGTATGGGCCTTCCGGCGGCCCGAGCGCGAACTCGCCGCCGCTTCAGTTCAACGCACGGCTGCGCTATCAGTGGACGATGAGTGCCTACAACGCCTTCGTGCAAGCGGGCGCGACGCACACCGCGCATTCCTTTACCCAGTCGAGCGTCAACCCGACGCTCTCCTCGGGTGCGAATGTAAGCACGACGTTGCTGCGCTTCGAGAACCCCCCGATCTCTCAATTCGATTTATCCGCCGGCGTCGCGAAGGATGCCTGGACGGTGGGTGTCTATGTGCAAAATCTGACCAATGTGATCAAAAGCACGTACACCTCGACCAATCAATTCGTGCCCGCGGAAACCATCACGAGGCCGCGGGTGATCGAGGGGCGGATCGGGTTTAAATTCTGAGGGCGACCCGGGCCCGCGGGTCACCGCGTCGCCGGTTCCGCCTCAAGGCGGCGCGTGATGGACCATCCAGTGCCGCGCAAGCGCCGCGCGGCTGCAGAGCCACACGGCGTCGTGGCGCCGGATATGGTCGAGCAACCGCACCAACGCGCCGATTCGTCCCGGGCGACCGATGATCCGACCGTGTAATCCGATGCTCATCATGCGCGGGCCGCCTTCGGCGCCCTTGCGGTAGAGCCAATCGAAGGCGTCCCGGCAATAGATGAAAAACTCCTCGCCGGTGCCGAAGTCGCCGCCGCGCTGCAGGCGGCTGTCGTTGGCATCGAAGGTATAGGGGATCACCAGATGCGCGCGGCCGCCGATCCGCGTCCAATAGGGCAGATCATCGTTGTAGGCGTCGCTGTCGTACAGGAAGCCGCCCAACTCGACCACGAGTCGGCGCGTGTTGACACTCGGCCGCCCGGTGTACCAGCCGACCGGGCGGCGGCCGATCAGGCGCGTGATGAGCTCGACGTTGCGCACCATGTCGGCCCGTTCGGTGTCCTCGGACACGCGCTGATAGTCGATCCAGCGCTGTCCGTGACAGGCGACTTCGAAGCCGCTGCGGGCGATCTCCGCCGCGGCTTCGGGGTTGCGCTCCAGCGCCATGCCGACCGCGTAAATCGTCGCCTCGACTCCATAGCCGCGCAGCAGCCGCATGATTTCCCAAAAGCCCACGCGGCTGCCGTATTCGAAAGTGGATTCCACATTGAGATTGCGCAGTCCCGGCAAAGGCTCGCCCCCGACATCGGTCAATACCGACTCGGAGCACGCATCGCCGTGCAGCACATTGGATTCGCCTCCCTCCTCGTAATTCAGCACCACCGAGACGGCGATTCGCGCATCGTTCGGCCATCGGGGGTGCGGCGGCGTCGCGCCGTAACCGACGAGATCGCGAGGGTAGGGGGTTGAGGAATTCATGCCCTGCGTTCTGCGACGATCCAGTCCATGTAGGCGTGCAGCGCGGAGCGCACCGGCCGGGGCCTCCAGCCGGTCTGCGCGGTGATGCGGGAGATATCGTAAGCGCCCCACATGCCGCCCGAGAGCGTGGGATCCTGCAGGACGTCCGCCTCCTCAGGCGCCGTGATCTCGCCCCGAAAGCCGGGTACTTTCTCTGCGACCCAGCGGATCAGATCGCCCACGGTCGCGGTCGCACCGGCGGCGACATTGTAGGCAGCGTAGTGCAAATGGCGCGCGCGCAGCAGCGAAACGATGCCCGAGGCCACATCCTCGGAGTGGATGTAGTCGCCGACCGCATCGAGCGTATTCACGCGCACCCGGCTCACCCCCTCGAGCGCCATATGGGCCAGACGGTTCGGCACATGACGGAAGTTGCGGCTCGCGGTCACTCGGTCCATCGTGCCGTAAACCGAGGAGGGACGTACGGAGGCCGTCGAAAGACCGAACAGGTCGCCGTAGCGCTCCGTGATCAGCTCCGACGCAAGCTTCGAGATGCCATACAGGCGACGCGGCATCACGTATCCATCTTCCGGGAGCGGCTCACCCGGGCGGTCCGGTCCGTGATGCTTATAGACTGCGCCCGAACTGACATAAATGATTCTGTGAATCCGCGGCAGGGTGCGCGCCCAATCGAGAATCGCCACCGTGCCCATCGTATTGACCTCGATGATCCGGCCGGGATTCTCGGCTTCCGGCTCCCGCTTGGCCTCGGCCGCCGTGCCGCGCGACAGGGGTGTGACGGTGGCACCATGGACGATGTGCGTGACGTCCTTGCCCAGCGCCTCGCGCCAGGTGTCAGGTCGCGTGACGTCCGCCACCACGACCTGCAGCCGGTCCGCGACAGGCGCAAAGTAACGCATCGCCGCCGCATCGAGGGGTGCGGAGTCGAGCACGACCAACCGCGCCGCGGGATCGGCATCGAGCCAATAGCGCCCGAGCACGCTCATGACGAATCCCGTCCCACCCGTGACCAATAGTTTCATAGGGGAAAATCCAAGAGCAGTTCCAGGAGCGCCCGGGTGCCGACCTCGAAGTCCTCGATGGCCATGGCTTCCTCGGGATTATGGCTGCCGTGTTCGTTGCGCACGAAGATCATGGCCGTCGGGATACCCACTTTCGCGAACACGACTGCATCGTGGCCGGCACCGCTCGGCATCTCGAATGGTTGATCGAGCAGGCTCATCAACCGCGCGCGCAGGCGCACATCCATCACCGCCGCGGGAGAATCGCTGGTCGAGCCCAGATCGAAGCTCACCCGGTACGCCTTTCCGATCCGCGCGGCGGCCTGGCGCGCCTCGGTCGCGACGGCGTCCATCGTGGTATCGGACACACTGCGCACGTCGAGCACAAAATGCGTCTCACCGGCGATTTTGCTGGGACCGTGCATGGCAGGATCCGTATACAGCTCTCCCGCGGTGAAGACCAGGTCCGCTCCACCCTGCGCTTGGTGCAGCCAGACGGTCTCCATATGATGCAGGAGTGCCACGGTCGCGGCGACCGCATCCCGGCGATGTTCACGATCGACGGCGCCGGAATGGGCATACTCGCCAAGACAGCGCGCGTTACGAAACCGCTTGCACCCTCTGACGCCCGTGACCACGGCGGCAGGCAGTCCCTTCGCGACGAGCGTGGGGCCCTGCTCGATGTGCAACTCGAGGAAGGCGCGAATTCGGGACGGATCGAGGAGTCGCCGCCGGGCGCGAACGGCCTCTGGGTCGAATCCGCCCGCGGTGAGCGCGTGTTCGAACGTGCAGCCGTTGTCCGATCGCGGGACGCAGAGACTGGCCGGGTCGAGCAATCCGAATGCCCCGGCGCTCCCGATATAGGGGATGTCGAACCACGCAGACTCCTCGCCGCGAATGCCCATGACCGCGAGGTCGTAGCGCGGCTCGAAGCGGGCTTTCTTGAGCGCGGACAATGCGCTCAAGCCGGCCACGACGCCTGCCGCACCATCGTAATTGCCGCCCTGCGGCACGCTGTCGAGGTGAGAGCCCATGATCAGACGGGCGGCACTGCGGTCATGTCCCGGCAGCGTCATGGTGAGGTTGCCGATGGCGTCGACCGAGATCTCCAGACCGATCGTCTCGGCCGCGGAACGCACGATGTCATGGGCGACCTGTTCTCCGGCCCCGTAGCTATCCCGGACGATGCCCCGGCCACGACGGGTCGCACGACTCAAGCGATCGAACAGCGCGAGGGCGAGATCGAGGTCAGCTCTCAAGAGAGTCAGCCCGCCAGCCATCCGCCGTCGACGACCAGATTGGACCCCGTCATGAAGGTCGCAAGATCGCTGGCCAGAAAGAGCGCCGCGTTTGCGATATCCTGGGGTCGGCCCAATCGAGGCCACGGCGTGCGGCGTCGCGCATTTTCAAGATTGGCCGGGTCCATCGCGAGGCCGGGCTTGCCCGTCACGATCTTTCCCGGCGAGATGCAGTTGCAGACAATGAGATCCTTGGCGTAGTCCACGGCGATCTGCCGGGTGAGGTATATCGCTCCGGCCTTGCTGACGCCGTAGGGGGCGTCGCCGCGCGCGGCCACGATACCGTGCTGGGATCCTAAATTGATCAGGCGTCCTCGCACCTCGTTGAGCGGCTCTTGCGTCAGCATCTGTTGAATGGCGCGCTTGCACCCGTTGAACATGCCGGTCAGGTTGACCGACAGGACCTGCTCCCACTGCTCGGCGCTGGTCTCGAGCAGCGGCGTACCGGAATACGTGGCGGCGTTGTTCACCATGATGTCGAGGCGCCCGTGGCGTGCGATCGTCTTCGAGATGAGCGAGTCGATGTCCTCCCAGCGAGACACATCGGTCTTCTCGAAGCAGGCCTCGCCGCCCGTCCGGCGGATGACCTCCGTCGTCCGATCGCCCCCCTCGATCGGCAGCGGGTCGACGTCGCCGATGACGACCCGGGCGCCCTCGGCGGCGAAGCTCACCGCAATCGCCCGTCCGATCCCCGAACTGGCGCCGGTGACGACGGCGGTTTTTCCGGTGAGTAGGCTGGACATCGGGCTCTCAGTTGTTGGCTATCGCGTAGATCTTGCCTTGATAGGGCGACTTGTCGACCTGATCGAGCGCCGTGACATAGACGGTTTTTTCGTCGGGGCTGAAGGCGAGATTCGGCACGCCCGGCGAAGGCAGCGTGAGCTTGCGCAGCAACTTGCCGTCCGCATTCACCACAAAGATCGTTCCGGCGAGCGGTGCATGAATGTCGCGCGGATTCTGACCGATGTAGATCTGACCTCTCGAATCGATTTTGACGCCATCCGGATACAGATGCGTGACATTGTTGGTCAAGTCGTCGAGATTCACAAAGACGCGCCGATCGGACAGTGCCCCATCCGGTCCGATCTTGAACTGCAGCAAGCGGTGTACTTCGGTTTCCACCACGTACAGAATCCGACCGTCCTTCGAGACCGCCAACCCGTTGGCGCTGTGTACATCGCTCGCCTTCTGCTCGATCGTCCCATCGGCCGCGAGGTAGAAGACTTTCCCGTCGATCACCGGACCGGGATCTCCGGAGGTCGTGAAGTAAATCCCGCCGTGACGGTCGGGGGCAAAGTCGTTCGGGCCCACGAATTTGTGACCCTGCTTGTCTTGCGTGTAGGGAGGCAGCGTCTTGCCGTCGGCGCCGATCCGGCCGATCGTACCGTTGTCGTAGCAGGTGGTGAGAAACTCGCCTCGCGCCGTCGGCAGCACGGCGGAAGGCCCGCAGCCCTTCTGCGACCAGAACACAGTGTTGTTCCGGCCGTCCCAGACCGTCACGGAGTTGCGGTCATACTCGACGTAATAAAGCTTGTCCCGGTACCAGATCGGTCCCTCGGGAAAGTGGGCATCGGCATTCAATACCCGCACGCCCTCGGCATGGGCGTTGAATACGGCGGCTGCCGCCAGAGCGAGGCAAAGCAGGGGATTCCTCACAAGCAATTCTCCCATGGATAGTCGTGCGGCAATCGCACATCACACCGTCGTGTAACCAATGGCGCGCGCTTGGTCCTCGGCAACGGTCCGTGCGGCCAGAAAAAAATGCCAAACCGCCCAAAATCCTGTGGGTGCGAGCAGCAGCAATGCCAGGCGCAAGGACGCGGCATCGGTGTCTTGGCCACGCGCAAAGAAGTCACTCATGACGCCGACCGCCTGGGGTGCGACGATCAGATTGAACACGTTGCCGACGAGCACCGACCAGGCCGTGAACATGGAGCGCATATTGCTCGGGGCGAGGTTGAGAACGAGGGCCATGCACGGCCCGATGAAGAAATAGATGGCGGGGATGTACATCCAGAACATCAGCTTCGCGATCCATAGCGTGTGCGTCCAGTAGGCCAAGAACGATGGAACGGTCGCGAATCCGACGACGATCGCGAGCGTCCCGAGGACGCGTCGCGGACTGACCATGTAGGGCCTTGCCATGAGCCACGCCGCACCGGCCGTCGCGGCAATCCCACCCACCAAATGGACATGTCCCGTCACCGCGCCCGCCTGGCCGACGTTCAGATAATAGCTGCGCATGAGAAAGGTCGGTGTCCACCAGACCAGACCCCAACCCCAAAGCGAGCACACGCCGCTCGCCATGATCACGTGGAACGCGGCGCGTTGACGCCATAGAAACCGCATGGATTTGAGCAGCGAGGGCCTGCCTTCGCCGCCGATCGCATCGAGCCGCCCGCGTTTGGGTTCACGAATCGTCAAGTAGACCAGAAGGCCCAGGAGCAAACCCGGCGCACCGAGGGCGAAAAAAGCCGCGCGCCATCCAAAGGCTTGTGCCACCGCGCCGGCCATGTCGGCGCCCATCCACGCACCGATCGGGGCGCCGAGCGCCAATACGGACAGGGCCATCGGGCGCCGCTCTGGCGGAAAGCAGTCGGACACGATCGAAGTGGAGGGTGGGGTAGCCCCGGCCTCGCCCACGCCCACACCGATTCGCCCGAGCAGGAGTTGCCAATAGGTTTGCGAGAGACCGCAGAACACCGTGAACGCCGACCAGATGATCAGCGAGGCGGCGACGATGTTCCGTCGGTTCGACCGGTCGGCGAGCCAGGCGATGGGAATTCCAAACGCCACGTAGAACAGCGCCAGCGGAACACCGGTCAAAAACGCCGCCCCTTCATCGGTCAGATGCAGCTCGAGGCGGATCGGCTCGAACACCGTGGTCACGACGTAACGGGCGGCGATATTGATGGAATAGACCAGGCACATCACGATCAACACGTACCAGCGCTCGGCGACCGAGGGCGCCGCCGATCGCGGCATGGCAATCGACTCGACGCTCAACTTATCCGCATCCCGTATCTCCCATCGTCGACCGTCCCTCGAAGCTTGGCAGTCTGCACCGCTCGACCGCGCGATGGCTAGCGCGGCGCGATCGAGAGCGGCGGCGATCCGCTTCGACGAACGGGTTGGACGGCGTTCCCAACGATGAATCAGCGACTCGATGGGTCCATATTATATAAATATAAACAATGCGGTAAGCAAGATATGTAATGTGATATCTACACGTGATGCCGGCTGACCCGCAGATCAGGCGGCCGAGATCCGCGGCAAGCGTGCCATACTCTTCGTGGACTCGTTGGAACACCGCCCGCCCTCAGGACGCCGGCGGTTTAATTTCGCCCCGAAGAGGGCAGAAGGATAGGAAGTAACTCATGAATGCACGCACACTTGATTGCTCGGACATCGACCAGTACCTCGGCAAACCGATCGAGTCATCGACCTTACGCGAGCCGCTCGCCAACAACGATATCCGCCGCTGGGTGCACGCGATGCACTACCCGAATCTGCTGCATTATGACCCGGCCTACGCCGCGGCGAGCCGGTGGGGCAAACTGGTCGCCCCCCAGAGCCTGCCGATCATTGTCGACGACGGGCATGGCTCGGCGCCGGCGTGCGTCGGCTGCATTCCCAACTCGCACCTGCTGTTCGGCGGCGACGAATGGTGGTTCTACGGGCCGCGCGTCTATGGGGGAGATACCCTCACCAATGAGCGTATTCCCTATGACTACGTGGTCAAAGACACCAAGTTTGCCGGCCCGACTTGTTTCCAGCGCGGTGATGACTTCTATCGCAACCAGCATGGCGAGCTGATCGCGAAACAGCGTTCCACCTCGATCCGCTACGTCGCCGAGGCCGGAAGCAAGAACGTGAACATGCAGGATGCGGAGGAGCCGGTCTGGACCGACGAGGAGATCGAGGCGCTCGAGAAGCGCAAGTTCTCCTGGATCCAGATGCTCCACGAGCTGGGGCACAAAGAACGGTGGTGGGACGATGTCAAGGTGGGTGATCTGCTCCCCGAGCGCGTGTTCGGTCCGCATTCGGTCGCGAGCTTCGCCACGGAGTGGCGTGCCTATATCGTCAACACCTGGGGCTCGATGAACCTGCGCAAGCTCGACCTCCTCGCGCTCGGCTTCACGCCGGAGATGGCGGGCTTCGAAAACGATCCCGACGTGCAGAAGGTGAACCCGGAGATCACCGACGGCGCCTATTACGGCCCGTCGCGCGGGCACCTCTTTCCACGGTGGGCGCGCAAGATCGGCATGCCCCGTGCCTACGGCTACGGTGCATCGATGGGTGCGTGGGTGACCGACTATTTCGCCGGCTGGGCGGGTGAGCACGGCATGGTCGTTCACTCGGTCGCCAATTACCGCGGTCCCGCGCTGTCAGCCGACATCACCGTCCAGACCGGAGAGGTGGTCGACAAATCCGTCGACAGCGAGGGACGCCATATTGTTCAGGTGCGGCACAAGATGGCCAACCAGAAGGGCACCACCATGGCCACCGCGGTGGCCGAGATCCAGCTGCCGAAAAAGCCGGGGCGTTAGTCGAGGGGGAACGCGCGCGGTTCAACCGCTATTGCGTAGCGCGGTCGCTATGGCGTTTATCGAGAGTTGGATGCCTTCCCGAACGCGGGAGTCCTTCTCTCCGCCTCGATGCCGTTTGAGCAATTCGATTTGCAGGAGATTGAGCGGCTCGATATACGGGAGGCGAAGACGAATCGACTCATCGAGCGTCGGATGCTTCTCGAGCAGACGGGACTGCCCGGTGATGACGAGGAGGCTGTCCTGGGTGCGCGCCCAGTTGTCCCGGACGCGGCCAAACAGCGTATCGCGAAGGGCTCGATCGCGCACCAGGTCGGCATAGCCTGCGGCGATGCTCATATCGGATTTTGAAAGCACCATCTCGAGGTTATCCATGGTGGCGCGGAAGAACGGCCACGCCTCGAGCATCTCGCGCAGGAGCGCGGCGTCGGGGAACGCGCTGAGCGCCTGCCCGACGCCATACCAGCCGGGCAACATGACTCGCGCTTGAGCCCAACTGAACACCCAGGGGATTGCGCGCAGGTCCTCGATCCGATCGGACTGGGTGCGCGAGGCGGGGCGCGAGCCGATCTTGAGCTCGGAGATCTCTGCAAGCAGGGGTCATCTGCCGGTAGAACTCGGAGAAGCCCTCGGTCTCGTAGACCAGCGAGCGGTAGCCGCGGAAAGCTGCCGCCGAGAGGGCGTTCATCGCGTCGGCAAATCGCCGGCGATCTTCAAAGGATAGCGAAGCGTTCTCGAGAGACGCGAGCAGGGTCGCGGCGGCCAAGGACTCCAAATTGGCGGCGGCACTTTCGCGCGTGCCGTATTTCGCGGCGATGATCTCGCCCTGTTCAGTGATGCGAATGCGACCTTTCACCGTGCCCGAAGGCTGGGCACGAATCGCATCGAACGAGGATCCGCCGCCACGGCCCACGGCGCCGCCGCGGCCATGGAATACCTGCATCGCGATGCCCGATGCTTCGAAGGCGACGGCGAGCGATGAGGTGGCCTGATGCAGGCTCCAGACCGAGGTCAAGATAACCGCCGTCCTTGTTCGAATCGGAGTAGCCGACCATGACCTCCTGAAATCCATGCGAGCTGGCGACGGCGGCGACTTCCGGCAGCGCGAGCCATGCCGCCATGACTTGCGGAGATTGCTTGAGATCGCCGATCGTTTCGAACAACGGCACGGCCATGATGGCGGCGCGGGGAGTTCCCCGCACGCGATAAAGGCCCGCCTCCTTGAGCAGGATATAGACCTCCAGGAGATCCGAGACGCTCTCGCATTTCGACACGATGTACTTCGTGATGCACTCGGGGCCATAGAGCGCATGCGCCTCGGCCGCTGCGTGCATGATGGCCAACTCCGACAGGGTCTCCTCGCTGTAGCTCGAGTACGGACTCGCCAGAAGCCGCTCGCTCGCGAGCTCACGCCGCAGGAGCGCGACTCGAGCGGCCTCATCGAGGGCTTGATAATCCAGGGAGACGCCGGCGGTTGCGAGCAATTCCGCGACGACGCGTGCATGGACATCCGCGTTTTGCCGCAGATCGAGCGTCGCCAGATGAAAGCCGAAGGTCTCGACCGCTCGAATCAGACGCGCGAGCGCACCTCCGGTACCGATGCCGGCGTTGCCGTTGGTCTGCAGCGATTCGGCGAGGACGTTCAGGTCGGCGAGAAACTCTCGCCGCATCCGGATAGGCTTCGCCGGCACCGAGGCTGCCGGGGAGGGGGCCGCTGAATAAGCTTCTGATAAGTGGCCGCGAGGCGCGCATAGATGCCGGTGATGGCCCTTCGATAAGGCTCATCCGCGCGGGCAGGGTTGATGTCGCCGCTGCGCGTGTGCCAGCGCGAGCGACACCATCGGACACTTCCGCCAGCTCGCGGGATATGGATAATTCGGCTCCGAGCGCGTTCACCTGCTCCAGGTAGTCCGCCAGCAGCGTTTGAGCGGCCCTGCTCAGCGCCAGGCGCAAGGAATCCGCGGTCACGTGCGGGTTACCGTCGCGATCCCCGCCGATCCAGCTGCCCAGCCGCAAGAAGCTCCTCGGACACTCGCCGAGCAATCGCTCCCAGCGTCCATAAAGCGAGGGCACGACCGGCAGAAAAATATTCTTGAGATATGCCAGCGCCGTATCGACTTCGTCGGTCACATAGAGCCGTTCGCGCCGCAGGGCACGCGTCTGCCATAAAAGGGCGATCTGCCCGGTAATCGCCGAATCGATCAGCTCGCCTTCCGGGGTCTCGCTGCGCCCGGCGTCCCGTAATCGCATGAGCTCCGCGATGCGGTTGCGATGATCGAGCATGCTCTTTCGCATCACTTCGGTCGGATGCGCCGTCAATACCGGCGCGATCAGCGCCCGATTCAACATGGCCACGACTTGCTCGGTGTCGAGGCCCTGAGAGCGCAGGATCTGCAGAACCGCCGCCAGCGTGTCGTCCCGGCCGGCCGCGCTGCCCTGGCGGTCTTCCGCAAGATTCGCCAGCATGGAAAACAGCATGAAACTTCGAACGAATGCCACGGTCTCATCGAGAGACAGAGTCTCGAGACCCGCCGTCAGAGTTCGTGGATTGGCGATACCCCGGAAGCGGTCCACGGATGCGGCTCGAATGGACTCGATCCGCCGAAACAGCGATTCGCCGCCATAGGCCCGGATCACATCCCCGAGGAGTTTCCCGAGAAAACGAACGTCTGCATTCTGAGAGACCGTCCGCTGGATCTGAGTCATCGACGGGTAGCTCCGGCAGGTTTTGGGCACGCGCAAGGGACGATGCCTTCGCTCGATACTAAAGCGAATCCGAGGAAACCTTCACCACCGGTTGGTCGGGCGCCGGTTGGAGCCTGGACGTGGCGCCGCTCGGCTTCATCGCTGCACGAACGCGCGCTCGATGACGTAGTCGCCCGGCTCTCCGATTTGCGGCGAGATCTCAAAGCCATAGGAATTCAAGAGCGCTTGCGTATCGGCGAGCATGGCCGGGACTGCCACAGACCATGACGCGATCATGCTTGGCGCTGAAGCGTGGAAGACCGAGATCCGTAAAGAGCTTTCTACTGGCTATGAGCGCCGTCAGCCGACCGCGTTCGCGTGCGGCTCTCGCGTGACCGTGGGATAGTAATCGATTTTTCCTTGGACGAGGTCCGCGAGGATCTCATCGCGCTTGAGCTCCTCGATGAAGTGCTGGGCAACGGCCGTCTCTCCCGCCCAGCGCACCCCATGCACCACGATGACACGCTCAAACCGCTCGTAGACAGCCGGATCTTTGATCATGCCCAGGAATGGTGCGACGCCGGTTCCGGTGCAAAGCAGATACAGCCGCCGGCCTTGCCTGAGATCCGAGAGCAGCAGCGAGCCCGTGGGCTTTCGACTGATTACAACGGAGTCGCCGGTGCGCAGGTGCTGGAGCCTCGATGTCAGGGGTCCACCGGGAACCTTGATGCTCAAGAAATCGAGATGACTCTCATGATTGGCGCTGGCAATGCTATATGCCCGCAATAGCGGCCGCTCGTTGGTCACGATACCCAGCATCAAGAACTGGCCGTTCTCGAAACGTAGGCCGTCCGGGCGCGTGGTCGAAAAAGAGAATTGAGTGTCCGTCCAATGCCGAACCTTGAGCACCTGTGCTTGGGTTGTCGAAGTCAAGATCGTTCGCCTGTGTGCAATTGGATGTGCCGCGTATTTTATCCAAGCTCCCGATCAGCGCGAGACAGTGAGAGCATATGGTCATGCCCTTGGGTTCTTAGGGACAGCGGCCCGCGGATCGACATGCGCTGCGGTTTGATCACGCATAGCGGACATAATTGTACGTTACATCCGGATAGTTATAAGACATTCCTCACGTTAATCATGGGTAAGTTGATATCTCGTATTTTGCCCCCGCGACTCACCGAACCACGATGGTGCCCACCATCCGCGGATGAATGGAACACGTGAAGTGATAGGTGCCGGGTTTATCGAACCTGAACGAGAAGCTTTCATTCGTATCGATAGCTCCTGACTTGAACAGCCCCGTTTCGCTCAGCACCGTGTGGGGCTCATCATCCAAGTTGGTCCAAGTTACGGTGGATCCTGCTTTACCGTGGAAATTGTCGGTGTGAACATGAAATCCCTCACCACGACCTTGGTCGAGTCAGTGGTCTGCGCAGTCGATAGATTCCACGAGGCCGCCCGATCAGCATCATTATCGCGCGCGCGCTCATCAGCAATCTTGAACGTGTCAAAAGACATCTCAGGGTTCTCCTTTTGCGGACCCCTAGGCCAGCGCTTCGTCGCTCAACACCAGGAGTTCGGATGTGTCGTGACGAAACGCTGGTGATCCCGAGCATCGCGGCCAGCCGATCAGGGGGCACTTTGAGCGGCCCGGGTCCGGAACCGACGCCCGCGATGGGTTGCGGGTAGGCCGTCGATCGCGCCGTGTGGAAGGTCATGTTGCCCTCGACCTTCTGCACGATCTGATGAATGTGCCCGTTCAGTACCGTCACCGAGCCGAATCGGCGCAGCTGGCCCAGCAAGCTGCTCCGCATCGCCTGTGCCCCATCCCCAAGGCTCATAGATCGTCCAGAGCGGCATATGCGCGAAAACGACGATGGGCGTGCTCGCTGACCGATGCTTCAGATCCGCACCTACCCAAGCGAGCTGCTCGTCGCCCAAGGTGCCGAGACCGCCCGCTCTGAACTGCAAGACATTGACCAAGCCGATAAAATGAACGCCGGCGTGATCGAAGCTGTAGTAGCCCCTGTTATCGGAGGTCTTGCCAAACCGGGCGAAGTATTCTGTGGCCGTTGCATCGGCCGTATCATGCTCTCCCGGTACGGTATGGATTTCGCTGGTGCGCAATGCGCTCAACAGCTGCGCCGCCAGATCGAATTCTGCCGGCTTCGACAGGTGGGTGATGTCCCCCGTGTGAATGATCAATGCGGGCTGAGCCGACATTCCATTCACGATATCGATGCTTCGCGTCAGAGTGCCGGAGAACATCCGGGTTCGCCTCCTTGTTGAAGCCGACATGCGTGTCGCTGATCTGGACGAACAGCGGTTTGCCGAGCACCTTACTTTCTTTGCTCCCATCGTAGGTGCGCGCCGTTGCCAGGTCCGTCGGAGTAAAGACGCCCCCCGGAAAGGGCAAAGAGGGTTCCGGCCCCGCCATAAGCCATGCACTTCAGCGCATCACGTCGTGATTTCAGGAATTGATCATCCACCATGTCCGTCCCCTTGGTTACCGCTCAGGAGAGAGGACTCGGGATGCAGAGGGTTTATTCCTTACAGACTACAATGTCGCCGTTATGGCGCCGCAATGCAGGGCGCGAGATCATAGGACTTGATCGAGCGCCTGGCCCGGTATGATGTGCGCTTTTGAACTTAGGAGCAGCAATGGCTAAGAAAATGAAACGGCGGACTATGCGGGCATGGTCGAAAGAGGATGTGAAGAACCTGCGGAGCCTTGCCAAAGCGCGGATGTCCGGGCCGCAGATTGCGAAGAAACTGCGGCGCACGCCGGGTGCAGTGAGCCAGAAGGCGTTTGCGCTGGGGGTTCGGTTTCGGTCGATCAAGAGAAAGGCGCGATAGGCAAACATGCCGCGCCTTGCCGGTATCCGTGGCGCTGACGACGCGCCGGGCAGCCGGCGGTGACCCGGATCGGCGGCAGCGCGATGGAGAGGGCAACTCGTATGTCTAGTCCGACGGCAGACTCCAGATGTCGAGCACCCCGGAAGTCGCATGTTCATTGGCGTTGCCTTCCGGCAGAGCGATCTTGCCTTGGACCACGATGGGACTGTTCCAATGCCCGCTGCCGCTTTTGAGGTTTGCCAGCTTCGTTTCCCGTCGTCGGATTCGTAGATGCGCAGCGCGCCTTTCGGGTCGTAGATGTAGAGCAGGCCGCCGGCGACGACCGGGCTCGTGCCCCCGTTGCCGTTTTTCCACATTTGGACGAGCTTGCCTTCCTTGAGATCCAGGCGGCAGTGCCGCCGGCATCCGCGGCAAATAGCCACGTGGCACCGTTGTGCTGCCAAACTGCGGGAGCGGTGAATAATGGGCCACCCGAAGGGGTGGAGACTGCCTGGAGCTCATGGCCCTCGTGCGGCTTCGTGCCTGCGATGGCTTGAATGCTCAGAAGCCGGATCAAGCCGTCCTTTCCGCCTTGTACCAAGAAACCGCCTCCGAGCAGCACCGGCGAGCTCGATCCAAGATCGAGATCCCGTCCGGTCGAGTTCGGCGTTATCGGCGGGCGTGAAGTTGGCCAGCATGCGGGTTGCGTCGGGATCGAGCTGGACGAGCGGTATCACCCCAGTCGGTCTTGCCGTTATAAGGTCCGTTTCCTGTCGCCATGAAAATATCGCCCGTTGCGACGTCGATCACCGCGCCCGCGCGCCCCCAGATACCCGATTGCGTGGACTGGCAGGAACTCGGATCCAGCAGTCCGGTGCGGTCGCTGCAAAGCGAGTTCCATACATGCAGCAGCTTGCCGCTCTGCGAGTCGAGAATGGCGACGTGACCTTGATAGGGCGGCTGGTCGCCAATATAGCCCGTGGTTACTGCGATGATATGGCCGCGGTACTCCCGCAGCGGCGAGGCGATTTTCTCTCGCATGGCAGAAGGGTGACCGGTGTCGTCCATAGCACATGGCCGTCGGAAACGGCTAGTTTTTGAATGGCGCCGTCAGGGGCCGCGGCATAGATATGTTTGCGGTCCGGATCCGCGACAGGGGTGCTGTTCGTTATCTGGCGCGTTCCCGACCCAGGTTGCAAGCTTCGGCGGCGAGTATTCCCATAGGACCGAGCCCTGATCGGCGTCGATTGCGATCGTCTTCCCGTAAGACGGTAGTCACGAAAAAGACATCGTGTTCCGAGCCGTTGACGCTGACCGCGTGAAGATAGATGGCCGAAGCATCGACCGTGCCGTCAAGCGACACTTGCCGCCGCTTCAGTGAGTTGAGATTGGACGCCGTTATGCCGGTCGGCTGAGGCGGGGCGCTGGAGCTTGCGACATCCCAGCCAAATTGAGTCCAATCGCCCGCGGGCGGCTGCGCGGTGGGGGCCGAGCTCGCGACCCCCGCCAGAATCATCATGATCAGCAGCCGCAAGCGCTGTGCCGAAGCCGCGTCGCGTACTCCCAAGATCACCTCCGCCAAAGCGTCACCTCCGGGTGGAGTATGCCACCGGTTGTCCATCCCGTCCGGGTCGGGCAGACTGAGGCCGCGCAGGGCCTAAGATATCCGAATCAAACCGGAATAACCGGTTTCGATATCCAATCGATCCGTGCCCGGCCCGGGGGGGAACACGTGAAGAAGACGATTTTCGTCGGATGGTGGCAGGTCGCGGTTTGCATGTTCAATCAGGCCATGGGCCCCAGGCAGCATCATCGTGTGCTTCAGCGTCCTCGCCGTGCCGTTGCAGAGAGATTTTGCGCCGAGCCGTATGGTTCTGATGCTGACCATGACGATCACCTACCTGATCAGGGGTCTTGCGAACCGCATGGCTGGGCGCGGCGATGGACCGTTACTCAATCCGGAAGCTTTTGGTGGCCGGGGGAGTCTGCTGGCCGCGGGATACTTTGCGCTCTCCTTCGCGAGCTCGATGGTTCACGTCTTCTTGGCCTACGGTGATTTTCTTGTCGCTGGCCAACGGGATACTGGGGCCGTTGTCCTACTCGACCCTATTGCCTCGCTGGTTCGTCCGTCGCCGCGCGAGAGCGGTCGGAATTACGGTGCTGGGATATGCGTTGGGCGGCCTGTTCCTTCCGCCCATATTCCATCAGCTTGATCGATGCCTTCGGGTGGCGCGGTGCGGTGCGTCTCTTTGCAGCCTTCGTCATCGTGGTCATGGTTCCGCTGATCGGGTGGGCTGATAGTCGACAAGCCCATCCGACGTGGGTCTATATCCGGAGGGCGATACCAGCCGCCGGCTCGACCATCGTCGAAAGCACCGGGCAGCAGCGATCGACCAAGGAGCTACTGAGGAATCTGAACTTCTGGATCGTTACCCTCGGCGTCGGCTTGGTCGTCTGCGGGGCCGCCGGGGTTCTCGGCAATATGGTTCCCTTCGTAATTTCGAAGGGATTCAGCGCCGCGCGAGGGCGCCGTGGTCTTGTCCTGTTTCTCCGCGGGCAGTTTCAGCAGCAAAGTTCTGTACGCGACGTTCGGCGATCGTTTGGCTCCCCGCCTCGGGCTCGCGTGCGGGCTGCTGCTCTTTTTACTATCGTGCGCTTCTTCTTTCTGCGATTCCCACACCTATCTTGCTCTCGCGATCGGGTCATTTCTGCATGGAACCGCGGTCGGCGTCGCACTGCCTCTATGGAGCTATCTGACACCGCGCCTTTTCGGTTCCCTTAACGTCGGCCGGGTATTTCGGTCTCATGACCATCGTCGTCACGCCACTTTCACTGCTTGCACCGCCGGTTCTCGGCCGGATCTATGACTTGACGGGCGCGTACGACTATGGCTTCATCCTCTATATCTGCCTTGCGCTGTGCGTGCTGCTATTGGTGTCCAGGCTACGCACAGCCACGATGCCGCAAGCACCGGGTGTCATCCTCAGCGAGGCGCCTGGCCGCGCGAACCCGTGAGTGCCGCAGCGGCCACTTAGCGCCAGCGGCCACTTAGCGCCGGGCGCCGGCGAGCGCGTGGCTCACATCGGCAAGGAGTTCCTGGAGTGTGCGGTCACCGTAGCCCACGTGGCTCGCGAGCACGGTGCCGTCGCGGCCGATCATGAAGAGGTAAGGAATGGTCGAGACGGCGTAGCGGTGCGCAATTGAGCCGTCGGTGTCCTCGATCAGATTGATTTGCCAACTTCCGGCCTGCTTGCCGGTGCCGCCCACCTCGGCGGGATTTTCCTTGAAGCTTACGGCGAGCACCGTGAGCTTATCTTTGCCGATCGCCTGCTGGGCATTTTCCAGCAAGGTGAGCTCACGGCGGCAGCTGCCGCACCACGAATTCCAGAAAGCGAGGATCACCACTTTGCCCCGCTGACTCCGGAGCGGAATGTCCGCCCCGCTCAAGAAATTGTGCGCGTCGAAATCCGGCGCCATTGATCCGACCGCCGGGCCTGATGAGTCGGCGGCGAGGGCAGTGGCCCAGAGAAGCAAACCCAAGGGCAGCAGCGTGCGTGGCATGCGTTAAGTTTTCCTTAACGATCGATGAGGTATTGCGTTTGTTAGGGATGGGCCGGTGGTGCAACCTGATCAGCGTCGGATTTTACCTATGAACGGAGAATGCACATGACCCACGATATCCTCTCTGTACGACTTGCACAGGCGTTTCTTGCGGTCGCAGCCACGGCGGCTTCCGCAGCCGTGTTGCAGTTGGCGATGGTGGTGGGATAGCCCGCCGATGCGCGTGCGCGGGATACCAGCGCTCGATAGACTGAGGGCTGCCGCAACAGCGGTGGCCGGCAATCTGCGAGCGCTGGCACCCTATGCGGTAATAGAGTTGGTGCTACCCGGCGGCTCGGTAATTGCACTCGCTTTGTGGCTCTACCGTCGGCGTCTGAATCCGCGGGCTGGCGGCGCCCGGGGTGCCGCGGCAAGACTCGCGCCCGTTAGGGTCGCTGCGAGGGCGTGGGCGGCCTCGAAAGCGCGTCCATTTCCGCCTGCATACGTTCCTTGTATTCATCCGACCAATGAGCCCCCGGCTTCAGTTTGGTCGGCGGATGGGGCTGCGGATGGGTCGGCGCCGCACTGGCGGTTGTGGGGCGTCGAGCACCGCCCTTGAGCTTCAGAGTGGGCCGCTGAGATGGCGACTTCGGATCGTTCATGCAGTAGTGGGGGTCGACGAGATAGCCTGGGGCGATTCTAACCGGTGCAATGTTCGCAGGGTAGTCGCAGATCCCGGGATTGCCGACCGACGCCGCTTTGACCACCCGCCTCATTCCGGTGCACACTGCATTTACCACCTGACACAGGACCGAAATGTCTCGATCGCTCGTGCCCGCACTCCTCCTATCGATGCTCGCGGCGACCGTAGCAGCACAGGACGACAAGGTTCCCTTTCAGCTGATCCCCCTGGCGCCGACCCTCGGTTTGCCTGACCGGCACGAGAATTTCGTCATCCGATCCGCGCAAGCCTGGGATGCTTGGGCGAATAGACTCACCGCCATCGCCGAGCCCCTACCGACGGTCGACTTCGAGCGCTATATGGGACTCATCGCGAGCGCCGGCTTTAAAGAACATGGTCCGGTGGTCGTCGTATTCGATTCGATAATCGATGCCGGTAATGTCATCAGAGTGCACGTAACTGTTAGCAGCCCGGCCAGCTGTCCGCCGCAGCCGGTGCCTGGCCATTACGCGGCGATGGCGCTGATCCGGCAAACCGACAAGCCGGTCGAGTTCGACGTATCAAACCGGGATATCAGCTGTCCCTATCACTGATCCGGGTCCCCTGGGTCTGCCTGCATCGCGGCGAGCTCATTCCCGCCAGGGTCGCGGAAGTGGAAGCGTCGGCCGCCCGGAAAGCTGAAGATCCCCCTGATGATGACTCCACCTGCGCGCTTCACCGCCATCTCGGTCGCTTCGACCGACTCCACCTGAATCACCGGAAGGGGCGCGCTCGATGCCTCGTTGACATCGGCCTGAAGCCCGAGATCCACGTCCCCGGTCATGGTGCATGAATACGTCGGGCCAAAGTCGGTCATCGCAAAGCCAAACGCATCGGCGTAGAACGATTTGGCAGGAGCAGTGGCTGCCGCCGGAAGTTCGACAAAGCAGATTCGATTGGGCATGGTTACCTCCTTCGAGTCAGGCAATGTTAGACCGATTTGGTGCAAGATTCCGGAAACAAGCTTCCGGGGGAGCGGTATGACAAGCAGAGATAAGAATACGCGCGCCGCCGTCCGAGAGCGGATTCTTTGCGAGGCAACCCGACTGTTCGGCGAGCGGGGATTTGGCGGGGTTGCGCTCCGTGATGTCGCCAAGGCGTCCAACATTCCGCTGTCCACCTTGAGTTCCCACTTCGCGCACAAACAGGATCTTCAAGACGACGTCTTCCAACGCGCGGTCGAAATCATCATCAAACGAGACCTGACCTCCGGCCTGGAGAGAGGTACCCCAAAGCAGCGCTTTAGACGCTATATCGTTAACGTCACGCAGCTGTTTTTGAGCAACCTTCCGGAGATGAAGGTCATGGACAGGGAATTTCAGGAACTCGACAAGCCCGCAACATTCTGCCGCGTAGTGCGAACGTCGAGAGATCGAATATCGATCGATTCGCTCATGCTGATCTCCGAGTTGGTCAAAAGGACGGAAACCGATATCTTAGAGTCCATATCCCCGATCAATCTTGCGCAAATGGTGTTCGCGGCCATTTATGGAATCATCAAGCTGCGATCGGTCCATCGTTACGTCGGCGGCGTCAAGCCGGTCAGCGATGCGGTCCTCACCCGCCATATCGTGCTGATGGTCGAGCGCATGCTGGGCATTTGATTCAGCCCGCGGCTTGCGTGTTATTGCCGCGCGCGCCGCGCGTCCGATGGCCCACGTCGAGCCCGCAAACTATCTCACTTGACAAGTCGGCGCCGAAATGGACAAATGTCCGTATTGGTTCGGACATTTGTCCATGACTTAGGGAGATTCAAAAGATGCGGGACCTGGCTTTTACGGTGGTGGCGCTGATTTTCGCGGGCAGTGCGGTCGCTGCGAACGGCTACAATGCCACGTTGGCGCAACCCCTCGCCGCTGCGAAGGAAATGGTCATCAATGATAATCTGTTCCGTTGCACTGGCACGACGTGCGTCATCGTATCGCACCCCACCCTAGGGGCGGGTGATCTCAGTACTTGCCGCTCATTGCAACATAAAGTCGGAGCGTTGACGTCCTACGTGGCAGACGGCACCCCGTTCGACGCCGACAAGTTGGCGAAGTGCAACGCCGCTTGAGAGGGCGCGGCGCTGCCGATTGAGGCTGCCGCGCAAGGCGATTAGAACGTAAAGCGACCGCCGATGGTCGGAGCAACGTTGCTGTCGTAGTTATAGGGCACGCCGGGACCGTGAGGAATGGCGATTGCCAGACCACCGCTGACGTTCGAATAGGCGATACCGGCATACGCGTCGAAGCGCTTGGTGAAATGATGATCCGCATACAGCGCAATCTCGTTGAGGAAGCCCGAGCACGAAGCGCGGAAACTGGTGGGCGGGCAGGCCGGGGGAACGCGGAAGTTGCTTTGCCACTGATGATAGGCTGACAACGTGATGTCGGTTGTGCTGTCGTAGGCGTATTTCACACCCGTCCAGGCGATCTGAACGAGCTTGGGGGAATCGAGGTTGTTGTCCTCGACGCCGCTCAAGAGATAACCCCCCTGGGCTGTGGCGCCAATGCCCAACGGGTTGGAGGGATTGAACTGCTGAATGTGTTCGTAGCCGGCGAAGAACTTGAACACGTCCCAGGTGTACTTGGCGGCGGCCATGACCGCCGTGTTGTCCGTCACGATGCCATATTCGGTGTTGTTCGTGCCGATCAGATTCGCTCCGCTGATGGGATTTGTGTTGATGCTGTTGATGGTCGACTGATAGGGCGCCGCCAGACTCTCGGGCCCGAGCAACGGGTTGAGCACGCTGATCGCCTGGTTGTAATGTTGGAAGACGACGTCGGCGGAAAACTTGGCAATCTCTGCGCCCAGGTCGAACCCGTAGGCTGAGTTGTGCGCCTCCTCCGGCGTGCAGGTCGCGGCCGTCCAAGTCGCGGCGGCGGAGTAACAGCCGCCAGAGCCGTCGACGAATTTATACATCGCGCCGAAGTGGATCGGGCCGTAGGCAAGGCGGTATTTCACTGCGTTGTCCCACCGAGTGTCCTCGGTGTCGCCGCCGCCGGCCATCGTGCCGTTATACCCGATGTAGGAGAAAGAATAGGCGCCGCCGGCCGGATCATAGGCGAGCATCGCATCGGTACCGAGAGAGCGCTGACGGCCGAAGGTCAGGGTGCCCACTTGGGTGGACGATACGCCGCCAAAGAATTCGTCATTGAAGGGTTGCCCCGCGCGCGCACCATCGCCGGTTATCGAGTAGGCGTAGCGGGGTAGTCCGCTGTTGATGGTATTGGTGGCCGCCATGTTGGCGAGCTGACCGGATTGCGGATTGATGCCGGTCGATGCGTTGAACACCGCGTACCAGCCGTCCATGAACTCGATCTTGCCCTTGATGCCGAGGCCCGACTGCTGCAAGTTGTTGGGCGCAATGAGGAATTCTGAGTGATTGGCGTTCCGATTGACCAGCGATTCACCTTCATAGTTGTAACCATTTTCCGGTAAGCCGTGACTGACCCAGCCGAGACCGACGTCGTAGGCACCATAAATGGTGATCCCGTGCCAAGTCAGGGCGCAATCCGTGGCGACGAACTCCTTGACGCTGTCACAGGCCGACGGGGTGGACGGGGAAGCCGGAACCGGCTCGGGTCCGGGAAGATCGGCGGCCGCGAGCGCCGCATGATTCAAAACGATCGCTGAAACAATCGCCGCAAGGGCGTACCCCGACACAACCCGCATTGCTCGTTCTCCCTCAAAACACCGCAATATTCAAGCCAATATAACGAGAGTCGCATTTTACGCACGACCGCCGCGGCAGCGCCTTCGGCTATTGAGAACTCGTTATATTCGAGCATATATAACATAGCGGCGTCGGCCAGCGCAAAACCCCACCAAGGTTATGATGTCGATGGGAGGATCTTTATGACTGCTCCAGTTGTTCGATTCAGGATCGATTTCGCGGAACACTCCAGTGTGGGGCCAGGAAAGATCCGCCTGCTCGAAGCGATTCGAGATTCCGGTTCTCTGTCCCAGGGAGCGCGAATCGTTGGGATGAGTTATCGTCGTGCTTGGCTCTTGGTCGAGAGCTTGAAGCAGTCTTTTCGGGAGCCCGTGACGGTGGCAACCACCGGCGGCAAGGACGGAGGCGGGATGCTGGTTACCGAGTTCGGCAATGCCTTGATCAAGAACTATCGCGAATTGGAGCGGGAGTTTGCGACGATGGCGGAACGCCGTCTCCACCCCATCATTGCAACGGTTGCTCGACAGTCAAAATCCGGCGCCAAGATGTCGGTACGCACCAAGCTTTGAATATCGAGCAGCCCATGCGCTCCTATGAGCACCCAAGCGACGCAACCCGCTGACCTGAAGCGCATCGCGATCGACGCCATGCGCGCTCGTGGTCTATTACCCGAGTTCTCGCCAGCGGCGTTGACTGAAGCTCAACAGGCTACCGCCGCGGTAAGCGAGACGGGGGCAGACATTCGCGACCTGCGAGAGCTGCTCTGGTCATCGATCGACAACGATGATTCCCTCGACTTGGACCAGATCGAAGTCGCGGAAGCCCTCGGCGCAGGGACGTTCAGGCTACGCGTGGGGATTGCCGATGTGGATGCGCTCGTCAAGCGCGGCTCCGCCATCGACGATCACGCGCGGGCCAATACCACTTCGGTCTACACCGCCGCGACCGTCTTTGCCATGCTGCCCGAACGACTGTCGACCAATCTGACTTCGCTCGCGCAGGATCAGGATCGCCTATGCCTGGTGATTGACATGACCATCCGCACCGCAGGGGGCATCGGTGCGGCGACCATATATCGCGCACTGGTGCGCAATCGCGCGAAGCTTGCGTACCGCGGTGTCGCGGCATGGCTTCAAGGCGGCGCCGTCGCGCCCGTGCTGGTTGGGAATCTCGAAGGCCTGGCCGCGCAGCTGCGCCTCCAGGACTCTATCGCGCAAGCGCTCAAGCGGCAGCGTCAGGCAAAGGGTGCACTCGAATTCGACACGGCCGAGAATCGAGCCGTGATCGAAGGGGGCGTGCTGGTCGACCTGCAGCCGGATCCCAAGAACCGTGCAGAAGAGCTGATCGAGGAATTCATGATCGCAGCGAACGGGGTGACCGCGCGGTTTCTGAAGACCCAAGACCGCACCTCGGTGCGCCGCATTCTGAGGACGCCGAAGCGCTGGGACCGCATCGTCGAGTTGGCGAAAGAGGCGGGTGAGCACCTCCCCGATGCACCCGATGCGATGGCGCTCAATGCATTTCTGACCAAGCGACGGCAGCTCGACCCGGCTCACTTTGCCGATCTGTCGCTCTCGATCATCAAGTGCTTGGGCGCCGGAGAATATGTCGTCGAGCGTCCAGGAGCTGCCTCGGAAGGCCACTTTGGTCTGGCCGTGCGCGATTACGTGCATTCGACCGCGCCCAACCGGCGGTTCCCGGATTTGCTCAATCAGCGCCTTTTGAAGGCGTTGCTGGCCGATCAACTCTCCCCGTACGGCGACACCGAACTCACGGCACTCGCCTCCCATTGCACGGAGCAGGAGAAAAATGCCCAAAAGGTGGAGCGGCAAATCGAGAAATCCGCCGCCGCCATGCTGTTGGGCTCCCGAATAGGGGAGCGCTTCGAGGGTGTGGTCACCGGCGCCTCGGAGAAGGGGACTTGGGTACGTATCCAACATCCCACCATCGAAGGACGCGTCGTCCAGAATTTTCGCGGATTCGACGTGGGCGATCAGGTCCGGGTCGAGCTGTTGCGTGTGGATGTGGCACGAGGCTTCATCGATTTCTCAGGAGCTTGATGGATATGTCGCCCGCCAAAGAGCCTGATTCGCAGATCGCCTATCTCGACAAGACCTTTATCGGCAGCGATGCGGCCCGGCCGCTGCGGATTCTTGCCGAATACCTGGAACCGCTCGAGGTATTTCGGAGCGAGCACATCAAGGACACGATTGTCTTTTTCGGTTCCGCGCGGTTGCGCGAGGACGGGCCGTTGGGACGGTACTACCACGAGGCGCGCCGCCTTGCGCAGCTCCTGACCGAATGGTCGATGAGTCTGACGCCACCGGCATCGCACTTCGTCGTATGCAGTGGCGGCGGCGGCGGCATCATGGAAGCGGCCAATCGGGGCGCGGCCGATGCCGGTGGGCGCAGCATCGGCCTTAACATTAGCCTGCCGCACGAGCAACGCCCCAATCCCTACATCACGCCCGGGCTGGGATTCGAATTTCATTATTTCTTCATGCGCAAGTTGTGGTTCGCCCATCTGGCAAGAGCGCTGATCGTGTTTCCCGGCGGTTTCGGCACGCTCGATGAGCTCACGGAGATCATCACTCTGGCGCAAACAAAAAAGCTCGAGCGAAAGATCCACATCTTGCTTTACGGCGAAACCTATTGGAAGGAAGTCCTCAATTTCGAGGCGCTGGTGCGGCATGAAGTGATCAGTAGGGCGGACCTCAACCTGTTCAGCTTTGTCGACGCCCCGGAAGCGGCGCTGGCGCAGTTACAGCGCGTGCTCACCCTGAGCCTCGAGGATGAAATTCCGTCTTTTGCCCACTCAAATTGCGGCGCGGCGCCGATCGGATGATGGCATCGATCGATTGCTGAGCGCGAGGTCGACATGTCGCGGCCTGTGGAAATACATTGAATCGATATGTTATGAAGATACATGTCCGAGATTTGAAAATTGTGTCTCTCAAACCGGTACTTGAAGAACGTAAGTCAAAAGGGAGGGCTCTATAGGGCATGAGGGTCGATCGCCTGGGGAAATCTGGATGAATTCAACTCCAAAATTGTCCTGTGCGATCACCGGGATTCTCGGCGGTTGCTCGGCCGCAATTCTGGCCCATGCGGCCTCCGTGACCGACACCAATGATTCGGAAGGCATTCAGGAGATCCTGGTGACCGCGCAGCGGCGTGCGCAGAACATGCAGGACGTGCCGATCACGATCCAGGCGTTGACGACGGAGACGCTTGCGCAACTTAACGCGACGACGTTCGACGATTTCGTCAAATACCTGACGAACGTGACGCAATATTCGGCCGGACCGGGGCAAAGCAATATCTACATGCGCGGTCTCTCTTTGGGCGCGGTAGCGAATCAGAGTTCCGGCACGAGCGGTCAGATTCCGAACGTCGCCGTCTATCTCGACGACCAATCGGCATCGTTGCCGGGACGTAACCTTGATATATATGCCGCGGATCTCGAGCGCATCGAAGTGCTCGAAGGCCCTCAGGGCACGTTGTTCGGCTCCGGTGCCGAGGCCGGCGCCCTGCGCTATATCACCAATAAACCGAAACTCGATGTGACCGAGGGCAACGCTAACGCAGGCTACAGCTATACGGCTCACGGGAATCCGAATGCCAACCTCGATGCCATGCTCAACCTGCCACTGATCCCCGGCAAACTGGCGATACGCGCAGTCATTTACAATGACAACCGGGGCGGCTATATCAACAATGTCCCCAGCACCTTCACACGAGCGGGATCCGACGAGGGGCTGGCGCGGTACAACGGCGGCGTGGTACCGGCCAATAGTGTGGCGATCAATAATTCCCCAATCGTCGGCAATGCAATCAATCCCGTCACTTACCAAGGCCTGCGATTGTCTGCGCTTTACACGTTCAGCGAAGAGTGGGACGCGCTGCTCACGCAGTCGTATCAGAACATGGATGCGCAAGGGGTTTTTTACGAGATGCCCTACGGCTCGGAAGGGACTACCTTCAACGCCCAGGGCGTGCCGATCGGCAGTCGGCCGCTGCCTCCCTTGTCGGTGACCATGTTCAACGACTCCTATGACAAGGACAAATTCGAAAACACCGCGTTGACGGTGAATGGCCAAGTCGGCAGATTGAAGCTCATCTACAGCGGTGCCTACCTGGTGCGCAATGTCGAGCAGGTCCAGGATTACACGAACTACGCGCGCGGGATATTTGGCTTCTACTATCAATGCGCAGGCCTTTCGAGCAAGTCGGCCGGCACGGGCGTCTGCTACACGCCGAGCGCCACTTGGCAAGATACCGAAAAGAATACCCACCAAAGCCACGAGATTCGCCTGAGCACACCGGGGGAGTGGCGGTTGCGCGCGATTGGCGGCCTGTATTACGAACAGCTCGTCATCGTCGATAATTCCGAGGACGTCTACAAGAGCGTGCCCACCTGTTCACCGGCGATCGACCTCAATTGCTTCAACAATATCCAGCCGTGGCCGGGCTCGTTCACCAGCCAGCCGGGCGTCCGAAATGACAACGTCGGCTTCTTCAATAATTTCCAGCGCACTTACGATCAAAAAGCAGCTTTCGGCTCGGTGGACTTCGACTTGATACCGAAGGAACTGACCCTGACGTTGGGTACACGCTACTATCACTTCAACGAGACGGAAATCGGCGGCAATGTGGGCAGCTTCTTTTGCAAGGTATATACCCCGACCACGTACTTTGGTCCCTGCTTGGCGCCCTACGGAACCGATTTAAATGCCCAGGTGCCGAACAGCGCAAAGTACTCCGGATTCAGGAGCCGCGCCAACCTGAGCTGGAAGATCAGAGACGACGCGCTCGTGTATTACACGTGGTCCCAGGGTTACCGTCCGGGCGGATTCAATCGCGGCCTCTCAGGTCATCTGCCCCTGAACGGTATCGATCAGTTCATCGTGCCGGCGACGTATTCGCCCGACTCCCTGATCAACAACGAGTTGGGATTCAAGACGCTGTGGTTCGGCCATCGTTTGGAACTCAACGGTGCCGTCTACCAGGAGGACTGGAAGAACGCGCAAGTCAGTTTTTTTGATCCGCAAAGCGGTCTCGGCAACATCATCATCCTGACCAACGGGCCGAACTATCAGGTACGCGGGGCGGAGCTGCAGGTCGTCGCTACGATCACGGACGGGCTGACCATGCAGGGGGCGACCTCGTATAACGACAGCAAGCAGACCAACTCGCCATACTTGATGAACAATAATCCCGCGAGTCCCAATTTTGGTCAACCCATAACCTCCATCCCCAATCCCTACGGGCTCATCGGCAGCTCGCTCGCAAACTCGCCGCTTCTGCAGTGGAATCTGCGGTTGCGCGACGAGATCCCGCTCGGGGACTACAAGGCATTCTGGCAGCTCGGGGCGCAGCACATAGGTTCGTCGATTTCTGCATCGGGATATGTCGCGAGCTACGTCCAGCCGGGCTACACGACCTACGATGCCGCGGTCGGCGTTGCCAAGGACGCGTGGAACATGCAATTGTTTTGCCAAAATCTGAGCAACGTCAACGAGAGCACGGCCACGAGCAGCGCGCAATTTGTGGAGACGGAAACGGTGACCCGCCCGAGGATAGCGGGCATCAAATTCGGGTATCGCTTTTAATCCGAGCGTTTCAGGTCGAGTTTGCAGGTGCATCGCAGGCAGGCAGTTGCACGTGAAGTACCGCGCCGCCGCCCGACGCATTCTCGGCGTGGATGGTGCCGCCGTGCGCCTCGACGATCGTGCGGGCGATCGACAGGCCGAGCCCCATGCCCGTACGTTTGGTGCTAAAGAACGAGTCGAAGATCTTCGCTGAGTCGCCGTCCGCGAAACCGGGTCCTTGATCTTTCACATCAATCGTGTGGGTTCCCGCGGCGCATTGGACCTGAACACTGATCGTGCGGCGCTCGACCGGCCGATCGGCCGAGGCGTCCATTGCATTCATGATCAAATTGATCAAGACCTGCTGGATCTGCGTCTCGTCGCCGAGGACGCGCGCCGGCGTTGGCGCGGGTCGAAGCACGAGCGCCATGTCTCGGCGCTTGAGCTCCGGCCTGAGAAACACCTCGACGTCGGCGAGCGCTGCATTTAGATCGAGCGGCGCGCGCCGGGCTTCCTGCCGGGCAAGCAACGTACGCAACCGCTTGATCACTTCGCTGGCGCGCTGAGTGTCATTTTTGATGCGGCCCACGAGGCGCAACAAGTCATCGCGCCGATGGCTTCCGGCCTGCAGAATGAGTTCTACGGTGTCGGCGTTCGTTTGCGCCGCCCCCAGGGGTTGATTGATTTCATGTGCGATGGCCGCGGTGAGCTCGCCGGCGACGGCGAGGCGCGAGGCATGCGCGAGCGCCGTATGCTGCTTCTCCAAGGCGATCTCTGCGGTGCGTCGACGCCGCCGTTCCAGCAGCAGAGAGACGACCAGCCCGCTCAGGAGGAGAATGACGGTCGCGGCGCCCATCACGGCGTTCCGGTACGCTTGCCAAAGTGTGGGGGGCCGGAAACTCACGATTGCGTCGGGCGGAATCTGCGCGGGATCGATACCCCAGCGCTTGACTTGACGCCAATCCACTTGGAGCGAGGAGGGATTGGACTCCGGCATATGCCGCCAATCGGCCCGACCACCGAACAGGCGCTCCAAGATCTGGCCGTATTGTCGACCAGTCCCCTCGTAACTCAGCATACGGCCGCCGACGACACCGCTACCCTGCGCGAATTCCGCAGCGCTATATACGGGTGCGGAGGAGGCCGCCACAACGAGGGCTACAGAATCACCCAGCAGATAGAATCCTCCATCGCGGTCGCGGTGGAAACCCATCGTGAGCACCACAGAGTCGCTGCCGAGCGCCTGCAGGCGCTTCCGCAGTGCCGGAGAGGGGAGCCCGACCAGATATTCGGTCTGTACGCGTCCCAGAACAGGGGCGATTTGGGGACTTATCACCGGTTCCCAGTCATCTTGGACCGAGGCACCCGTTACGATGACCAAATGAGTTGCGCGAGGATGCCATTTGAGCGCCAGCGCGACGGTGCCGGCAAAATCCCACACCATGGGAACGCCCGTGACATCCGGTGGGATCGGCGCCATCGATTGGAGCGCCAACGGCGTTACGCCGAGGTGTAGAACAGGTACTCGAGGAAACAGCCGGTCGCGGTGGCGCAGTATGAACTCCAGCGCAGCGTCGCCGCCGGCAATCACGGCGTCGAGGGGCCGATCGGCATACTTGTCATGCAGGTAGGTGGTAACGGTGAGCTCATACCGGTCACCGCCGAAGCGGGGTTCATCCAAAAATTCGGAGAAGAGCTCCACGGGCTGTGCCGGGTTCGCATCCAACACTTGATGCAATCCCGCTTCGACGGCGATGATGGTTCCCGATAATCGATTACTGGTATGGACGATCAAGACGCGCTTCGCTTCAGCACCGAACGCCGGGTGAACCAGTAAAAGTGCGGTAACACCGAGCAGGCAGCAGGAGAAATACGTTCGCGCGGTTCTGCGACCTCGGCGGCAATTCTCTCCATGGAAGGTTAATCGAGACACGTATCGATTCCCAGAATACCGGCTCAGTCGCAAGAAACGAGGAGTCCGTCGTCCCATCGATTCTAGCCGGTTCCGATGCACCCTCGGGCTCGGATTCGTACGGGTCGGCGATTGATGGTCGCGGGCGAAAGCAGAAGCGAAGAGAGCCTTGGTGGGGGAGGGCGCGTGTTGGGCGTGAGTGCGATCGGCGCCCTGCCGGCTGCCTAGTACGGGAAGAGACCCTGAAAGCGCACTTCGGCGGCTCGGTCGAAGGCAGACACGCGCTCGGCACCCTTATGAAGTGCAGTGCCGCTCCGCGGTCGGCGCGGTTCGCTGCCCAAACTCGCCCCCGCCCGATTGGCTCCCTTATCAGGCTGATCCTAGTGAACGCAAGGCCTCGTCGCGAGAATCAAACCGTCCACCCCGCTGCAACATGGGAGCTGATGCTGGGATGCGCATAACGGGGGCGAGTGCCACCCCAATGCGAGCCGCAAGGGCCACGAGTTCTGCCACCGAGCGCACACCCATCTTACGAAGCACTCGGGCACGGTGCACCTTGACCGTCTTTTCGCCGATTCCGAGGTGTGCGGCGATCACCTTGTTGAGCGATCCACGGATCATCCCATCCATCACGTGGCGCTCGCGCACCGTCAGGGTGTCGAATCGACACTGAATACTGCGACGAATGGCATACTTCGAGCGACACTCCTCGTCGCATCGCAGCGCTCTATCGATAGCCGCCACGAGTCGTTTCGCGTCGATGGGTTTGGTGAGAAAGTCGACCGCGCCGGCCTTCATGGCATACACGCCGGTTTGAATATCGCTTCGACCGGTTAGAAACACGATAGGGCGCGGACACGGCATCGCCGTGATAAGCCGCTGCAACTCGATCCCCCCTAAACCAGGTAGGCAAAGATCCAGAAGCAAACAACCCGGTACCTCAACGTCCTGCTCCGCCAGAAAATGCTCTGCCGATTCGAACGCGAGGACGCGATAACCGGCAGCAACCAACAGGTTTGATAGCGCTCTACGTACCGCGGGAGCGTCGTCGATGACAAAAACTGTCCGAGCGTCGTTGTCCATATCCTCTTCCCCTTGTTCGACTTCGTGACGTTGGGCGGCCCCGTAAATGATCGCGGGTACGCGTAGCGAGTAGTGGCTGCTAAACTGGATGCATCACTTCACTCTCTGGTGCACTTTGATCCGCGAGAACTTCACAGAGGTCCCGCGGCGGAGGCGATATTGCTGATTGCGGCGAGGAGCGCCGTACTTGGGAAGGGCTTGGCCAGATAGGCAGCCGCGCCACGGCGCATTGCCTCTTCGCGATTCGACACAGAATCAAACGCTGTGATGATGATAACCGGCATGGGCCTAGAACGCCGGCGCAGTTCCCTCAGCAGATCGAGGCCTGACATGGCGGGCAGATTCACGTCGCTGATGACACAAAGAGGGCCCTCGATGGGGTTGCCTTCAAGCAGGGCCTCCGCGGTCCCGTAGGTGACCGCGCTGTAGCCCCACTCCGTGAGCAGGGTCTGTATCGCGTCGCGCATACTGTCGTCGTCCTCGACTACAAGTACCGTGCCGGCCCCCCCTGCATTAGCCAAACTGAATCTCCGGATAAGCTCGCCGACATGGGAGGCGCTGTGATTTTCAATGTTACATAGGCTATGCGGTCAGTTAAGTGACACTAGGTGCAGTCTGGCTGCACCTAGGTGCAGGGCAGGCAGATGGCAGTTGCAAACGGCTCGGCCTATCCTGCGCGCTGGATGGGAGGATGCGTGCGGTCGTCGTTCCTGCGCTGCGAAGCAGCAGTGAGGCGCCCCCGCGCTTTCCTTAAAGGCTGAGAGAAAGTCAATTCGACGGATGACCGGGTTACGTCGAAGCTCGCGACGGTTCAGTCAGGGGTCATCGGCGATGACCTGCCTTTAGGGAATTTCTTCCAAGGGAACAATGGCGCCTGACCCAGGACAGCACTGGCTGCCGCGCCGAGTCGTGCCGAACGAACCCACTTGGGCCATCTTGTGGCGCCAGACCGGCCGACTCATTGGCGTGATGGGATTGGCTCCTGCGTCAGACGGGAAAAGCGCCGAGCTCGGCTATTACATCGCCCGCGACCATTGGGGCCGCGGCGTTGCCACCGAGGCCGGGCTGAGGATCGTCCGGCTCTGCTTCAAGTCTTTGGGCTACCTCAAGCTGACCTCGCGGTATCACGCCGATAACACCGCGTCTGGCCGGGTGCTGGCGAAGCTTGGCTTCACCGTTGTCGGCACTTCGAGCCGCCCATGCCTCGCCGAAGGTAAGGACAAAGCCTCCGTGGAGGTCGAGGGGGTGCCGTAGTGGATATGCGCGGCCAATCCGTCTCACTAGCCGACGTTGGTCCCGTCTTCCCGTTCCGATAGCGCCTGGTACTCGGCGACCGCATCAATGGGCTGACGTTCGTCCGCGGTTAGCCTGATAAGTGGGATGGCATCGGCCGGGCCACCACCGGGAAGATCCCGTGGAAGTTGGCCGGCGCGGATCGTGCCGTCTTCGCGCTCCGTGAGCGCGTGGCGCTCGTTGCTCGACGACTCCGGTTGCTCTTCGTCTGCAGCGAACCGGGGTTCATCCGTTGGCTTGCCGGGCGCGCCGGCCGCAATGGTTGGATTGTTCACAGAACGTCCCTCGCGATGGAGTAAGTTCACCGCCAGCATCGCGCCCCGGCATCGCACATGTCAATCATCCTCAAGTATGATTTACCCGATCCACGAATGAGTATTGCCGGCTCCTTGCAAGCCGCTCTGACTGCGCGTCGGGGGGGGGCGGTCTCAACCCATGGGGTGCTGATCTGGGTGTGGTAAGCGCTTCTGGGTTTGTCGGACTCCGCGAAGGGGATGGTATCGACTATGATCCGTCGGCGCCTGTGCTGAGCGCCTTATGTGTAAGTTCTTCGCGCCGCAGCGCAAGAATTCATGTCACCCGGGCTTCGCTGGCGCGACAACTGCCGCGCGCCGAACGGCGGGAGCTCCGCAGGTGGATCCTGCCGTTGTGGTGGCGAGTGAACAGCCAATAAGTGCGTCCGCGTGATTGACCACCAAAACATCGTAGCGAGACGTTTCATGTTATGCGAATCAATCCACGGTCGATTCAAGCAAAGGTCATTCCGATGGAACACATGCTTTCAAGGCGGCCGTCCCGCTGCAATCCCAGCGAAGGCTTATTGCTTGCCGAGCATTTTCAAATGGCCTATGTCACGACCGACATGGAGCGAGCGCTCGATCTGTTCAAAACTCGTTTCGGTATTCAGAGATTCAGCCGGCTGGAGGGGCAATTGACCGCGGGCGGGAACATTCGCGCGGAATTCGCATGGGTCGGCACGATCATGTACGAACTGATATGCGCCTCGGGTCCAGGATCGGACCTCTATATGGATCGTCTGCCTCGCCGCGACGGCTTCCACATCAAGCACCACCATCTCGGCTTCCTGCTTCGAAGCCGCGAGGAGTGGGATGCCGTGTTGGCCAAGGCCGGGGAGAGCGGTTGGTCCGTTCCATATCGGGGCGACAATCCGCTGGTGGAGGTCTGCTTCGTGGACGCGACCGAGCTCGGTCATTATCTGGAATATTTTCTGCCCAAGCAGGCCGGTCTGAGTTTCTTCGAAAGCGTCCCCAGGCACTGAGCCACGACACGGGGTATCAGGCCGATGCTCGACTACCTGAAACCTCTGGAAGAGGCGGTCGGACCAGTCCGTTCACGCAGCGCCCGACAATGTTCCGCTGTAAAGTTCGACAATGGAGCGCGCAATCGCCAATCCGAGCCCCATCCCGTCTTGCTTGGTGCTGAAGAATGAATCAAACAATTTGGGCAGGTTTTCCATCGACACGCCAGGACCGTGGTCGCGCACGGTAATTACTATGATGGATTGCGACTGCGTCATCGAGACCTCGACGAGGCGCCCATTGTCTGGAAGACCAGTTACCGCATCCATCGCATTCAGCGCGAGATTGAGCACTTGCTGAAGCTGCGTCTGATCGCCCTCGATGATGACTGATGTTCGCGTCGAGGATCAAGGAAAGCAGGATGCCGGCGCGTTCACGGCGGTTGGTCCTTCCGTGGAAGGCGGATACTATCCATGAATCTCCAACGAAGCGGGAGGATGATCGATGAACAGCGAGCTCGAGGCAATTGTGAAAAATCTGGACGATGTCAGGCAGATTACCAACGCCCTATACACCTATGCCTTGGCGATTGATACGCATCGCTACGAGCTTTTCGATCAAGTGTTCGCGAAGGACCTCAAGGCCGACCTTAATCCTCGGGTTTACTACAAGACTCTCGAAGAGGCGAAGTCGCACATGAAGGCATTTCATGAAGCGCTCGATGGATCGCAGCACAATGTCACGAACCCCCAAGTCGTCGTGAATGGGGATCAAGCGAACTCCATTAGTTATGTGGTCGTACGGTTGGTCAAGGGTAAGGACTATTTCCAGATGGGCTGTTACTACGATGACACCTGGATTCGTACGCCGGACGGATGGCGGATTAAAACGCGCCTATGCCGGGGCAATTTCTGGGAGGGCAATCCAGCCACCGGCGGGGAAGTGGCGCCGGGAGAAAGCCTAGATCCGTCTTTGCACTCGTTGAAGCACGCGGCTGCAAAAAACGAGCTTGCATATCTGAAGGCCGCCGCGAAGAACTAAACGTTCAACAATGGGCAATCGGCGAAGGCGTCGAAGTCTTTCCGCTAAACCGCCTCGAGGGAGCGCGCGTGCGGCTGATGCATCATAAACTCGGCACCCATCGACTTAGTTATACCGGCCCAGTCGAGGGCAACACGGCCGCGAGATCGGTGAGTCGGATCCGGCCTCGCTGAGTCGAGATAGAAATCTCGACCCCTGCTGATGACTGCGGCGACAGCATGCCGCGAAATTGGTAGTCGGCGGTGTCGTAAATCGTCAGAACGCCCTGCCACTCGACGGCCAGGCGCCGCTTTTGCGGGAAGTAGGCGTACCGCATCTCGGGGGATGAGCCGCTGGTCGAAGGAGTTCCGAGTTCGGACGGCCAATTGGAGTTCGATACGGGCTGCTGAGGTCGGAGCACACGGAGATGCGGTCTGTTCATCATTTAGAGATTCTACGCGAGTACGTGGCGCTTCGGCGAACCGTTCGACGGCTGACACTTCAAGCGCGAGAGAAACCATCGGCGCATCGGGCGAACCCCTCTAGTCGCGTAAGGAAAATCCCTCCATCCCTTCACCACTCACACAAAAACAGTCGGCGGCGCGGGCTTGGGCCAGGAACGCCGCAACCACCGGCGCGAGCCGGTTTCATCGCACCGGCGCACCTCGATCACGGGCGCCGAGAGGTCGCCACGCGTGAGAGCCATTTCGACCTGCCTCACTTGCCCAGAAGGAAACGGCAACGGAACCGCTGGGGTAAGGTTCGATGTCTTTTCCACGATATCGGCAGTCGAATCAATCGAACGACAGCACTTGGACGTGCAGGCTGGGTCGCGTCTAAACCCACACGTCATTTTGCGCGGTGCGCTCGCCACCCTCGTGTCCGGTGTTCAGAATCCCCTTGGGCTCGATGAGCAGCACCTTGGTCTCATTTTCCGCATAGGGCTTGTGCTCGACGCCTTTCGGTACCACAAACATCTCGCCCGCGGACAACGTCACCGAGCCGTCGCGAAAGTCGATTCGAAGCGTTCCCTCGAGGACAAGGAAGGTTTCGTCGGTGTCCCTGTGGTCGTGCCAAACGAAATCTCCCTGCAGCTTCACCAACTTAAATTGGTAGTCGTTCATTGCGGCGACGACTTTGGGCTGCCATTGTTCCTTGATCAATGCCAGTTTTCGGTCGAGGTTGATTGCCTGGTAAACCATATGCGGGCGTCCTTCAGGAACTGGATCGATTTTAGGATGGACGAGCACTCTAATCCATTTCCAGATAATGGATTTCTGCCCGGGTTATGTCTCGGGCAAACGTTGCATCCGGAGTCGTGAAATACCGGATGTCGCCACTACAGCGCCCATCGGCGGGACCCCGCGCCCTTCGCGCGGCTCGGCGCCCCGGGTCGCAGTCCCGCGTGCCGATGTAAGGTGCTGCCATCCACAGACCCGCGCGGAACATTCCCGGAGACACGACCCGGGCCAGCAACTGCGGATCCCGGTGAAAGGTTGGGACGGCGCTACGTGCGGTGCCGTGCGCTTGAATACGCACGCGCCGCTGGCCTGTTAAGCGGCTAGACTAAACATTATGTCCTCGCCAAAACACCATACTCCGCGTGGCTTTCGAAATAATTACGCTGCATCGGTCACCAAGTCACTGGGGGAACTGCTCCGATGGCAGTTTCAGCGGCGGCGCGCGGGCTTGCCACCGGCTCCGCTCGTTCCGACGCCCTATCAAACGGCCGAGCTTGACTTTATCCATCGCAACGCGCTGCTAAACGAGATGACGCCCGCGATTACCTGGATTGGGCATGCGACCGCTCTGGTGCAAGCAAATGGCTTGAATGTCCTCACCGACCCAATCTTCTCGCGACGCGCCTCGCCGGTGCAATTTGCAGGTCCCGCTCGCGCGTATCCGCCCGGCCTACGCCTCGATGAATTGCCGCGTATCGACGTGGTGCTGATCTCGCACAATCATTACGATCATCTCGATCGCGACAGCGTACGGGCGCTGTCGCGGCAATCTGGCGGATCAGCGCTATTCATTACACCGCTCGGGCTTCGAACTTGGCTTCGAGACCAGGGAATCGAGGACGTCAAGGAACTCGATTGGTGGCAACACCATAGGTATCGGGGCGTGGATTTTCACTGCACTCCGGCGCAACATTGGTCGGGACGCGGTTTGCATGATCGCAACCAAACACTGTGGTCCGCCTGGGCCATCATGGGCGCGGACTTTCACTGGTTCTTCAGCGGCGACACCGGCTACAGCCAGGATTTCGCCGACACGCGACGGTATTTTGCAGACCAGCAGGGGGCGGAGCAGGGCGGGGGTTTTGACGTGGCCCTAATTGCCGTTGGCGCTTGCCTGCCGCGCTGGTTCATGAGCATGCAACACGTAGATTTAGCTGAAGCGGTGCAGGTGCATTTGGACTTGGGCGCAAAACGTAGCATTGGCGTGCATTGGGGCACCTTCTCGCTGTCAGACGAACCCTTGGATCAGCCGATCCACGAACTCGATGCGGCGCGCCGGGCGAAAGGCGTAACCGAGGGTGAGTTTTCTATCATGCCAATCGGCGCCACTCGCCGCATTTCGCCCCGCAGGGGCGCATGCACCGTAACCGAGAAAGAGGCTCGGTCTTCGCCTCAATGAGGGAGCCGGGAGGCGCCCACGGCACGTTCTCTAACACAAGCCGCGTGGTCGGCCATCCGACTCGACTTTTGGGTGGAGGTCGAGCGAATCAAGGTGGTGTGACGACTAGCTGTCGCTGTCTCCCGAGCCCGGAGATGCCAAGTTCGACGAGATCGCCGTCGCGTAGAAATACGGAGGGCTTTTGACCGAGAGCCACCCCGCCGGGAGTGCCTGTTGCGATGACGTCGCCAGGATGCAGGGTCATATAGCTGCTGAGAGACGCAATCAGGGCGGGAATTGAGAAAATTAGATTCGCGGTCGACGACTGCTGCATTCGCTTTCCGTTGACGTCGAGCCAGAGCTCGAGCTGTCCCGGATCTGCTATCTCGTCGGCGGTGACAAGCCAGGGGCCGAGTGGGGCAAAACTATCGCAGCTCTTACCCTTGGTCCACTGCGTACCGCGTTCGAGCTGGAATCCCCGTTCCGATACATCGTTAAAGACAGCATAGCCTGCGATGTATTGGGAGGCCGCAGTCTCCGGGACGTAACTGGCCTTCAGTCCAATGACGACCGCAAGCTCCACTTCCCAATCCAGCTTCGATGCGCCTCGCGGACGAAGGATAGGATCGTTCGGTCCCGATATGGAGCTAGACGCCTTTAAAAACCAGAGCGGCTCCGTGGGAGCTGTTAAGCCGGCTTCCTTGGCATGATCGGCATAATTTAAACCGACGCCAATAATCTTGCCGACACCAGCGATTGGCGGACCCAATCGTTCCGTCGTGCTCACAATCGGCAAGTCGTCGGTTTGCAACGCGCGTATGCGAGAGAGGGCTTGCGAACCAAGCGCGGAGTCATGCCAGTCATCCACATGGGCCGATACATCACGAAGAATGCCTTTGTGATCCAGGAGACCGGGTCGTTCTTCGCCGGATTGTCCGAAGCGTATGAGGCGCATGATATTTCTCCAACAAACCCAATGTCGTAAGTTGCGAGCCAAAAGAAGCCAAAAGCCACTTTAATTAACGGACGATAAATCGCACGGAGTGGAGGCAGAAACTACTCGCGGGCAGCGCTAAAGCCGACATTTGAACTTGGCGAGAAGCGGACATCTTTACTTGGCTGCTATAATCTAACTTCGCAGTCTTGGCAGGTCCGGTGCTGTTGCGCTCGCGGCCCGTGGAGGTTTTCCGGCTTATTTGCGGATCACTTGGGAAGATTTTGTCGATTGTTCAGCGAACGGCTGTTGCGATGGCGAGATGGTTCAATTTGTTGCGCCGTTTCTCGTGAGTACCGCAACGCCGGTTAGACTATCCCGTGAGACGCTTTCCGCGCTCTGTTGCGTCCATGGGCGCGTGAGGAGTGCCTAATGCCAACAGGGCAGCGGAGCGCGAGGGAGGGGTAGAGTACGGCAGGAGCTGGCGAGAGTGCAATGGTGAGTCAAGCGATTAAGCCAAAATGGGATGACGTGATGGCAGGTCTGCGGCGGGGCGTGGCAGCGGGAAACGCCCCAGCCATGACGGAGCTAGCGATCACCATCAACGACGGGATCCGTAACGCAAAGGGCCGTATTCTCGTACGGCGCAATGCGCAGTATGCGTTTCGTCTATTGCGCCGGGCAGTCGAGAGCGGTGATGAGAACGCTGCTGGTTCACTGGGTTACGCGTATGACGTTGGGCCGGGAGTTCGGAGTAATAAAGCTTGCTTTAGAATGGTATTGTCGCGTCGTAGAACGGCGACTGTGGGGTTGCTCGCAATATTGCGACGGTCTACCGGGATCGGGGTGAATTTAGGCACGCTCATCGCTGGGCATTGCGCGCCATGCAGATCGGGGAGGGAGATGATGCCGTCACAGCGGGATACAACTATCTCTACGGAATCGGGGTACGCCAAGATGTAGTTATGGCTTGCCGGTTGTTTCAGCGGGCTCTGCGCGGAAATACGACGGAATACGGTCGCGAAGAAGCTCTCTATAACCTGGCAGTAGTTCATGCGGACAACGGCGACAGAAAGCGCGCAATCCAGCTTCTTAAGCACGCGAACAAGGAGGGTGACTATCCTGAGGCGGCGTCACTGTTAACGAAACTCAGCGCGAGCGTTGAGTTGACTCCCTGCAGATGCCGTCGACACTTGCGCAAGAACCTTAACGGCCATGCGCCTTGTCCTCGGCATCCCATCCCTGGAAGGCCTGCTGTGCACCGATTGCGCCGCTGACCCACGTCGGCTGAGTCGATAACGGTTCATGGTCATCGGGAAGGCCAAGACGCTAAAATCGGCCAACACTCAGTCATTCAGGAGTCTGAAATTTCTACCGTAATGCAGTCGATCGTGCCCGGTTTGACGAGCGTTCCAGGAGGTGATCTATTAAAAGGAAGCGAGTGCAAAGGAGAAGCGCTGTGGTTGCCAAGTTGAGACCTATCATCCTCGCTGCGTTCTGTTCGATGCAACCGGTTTATTCGATGGCCGATACGGAGCAGCCTGCAACAATTCCAATCTTGATCAAGCCGGAATGTAAGGACATGTTCTACGGTCCAGATTTCGTCGATATAGACCCCAACGGCAAAGTGAAAAAAGAGGTCCGGGAAAAACCAGACTACGTGCCGTGGGATCCCAGGCGGGCCAAGCCGAAAGCGTACAAAGACCCTCGCTCGTCAATCTCCTTCTATGTTGAGAGCGATGGCCGTCATCTCGCGGCGATTGACTCCGAAGGGCGTCTTCTGTGGGTACGGAACCCTTACGAGGACAAACCCGCGTTTTGTCAATATCGAACCCCGAGGCCGGTAATTGATTACGTAGCGGCGACTGAAATTTCGCCGCAGCTAGCGGCTGCACTGAAATCATGGGGCGCTACACTAAGCCATACATTTCTAGAGATCAGATTTGACTCATCGCAGTTTGGAGTATTAGACGAGACCACGGGCGACTTCTTTCCTGAAGGCCAAAATTGATAGGCGGGTAACGATCAGCATCGCGGGCAGTCACGGAGGAGCTGGATTCGGGGCCGATACCGGCGATTGGCCGTTGCCTGGTGATTCCACCTGGCTGCACTCGGTCGGTTCTCTAGATGGTCGAACGGGATTCGTTTTCTGCTGGGATTGCGCCTATCTTTTGAAGAGCATCCCTGGCCTCACGGAAACGTTCATAAAATGCGGCCCACTTCGCGAAGCCGCCGAGTTCTCCTAGACTCCGAAGTAAAGCAACATGTGAAGCCGTCAGAAGCGCCACCATCGTTTCCATCTGGTCAATTCAATTTGCTTGTCGACCAAAGCTGCGGCATTCTGATCGCCCAGATCGCTTTCCGACGCGACCTCGCCACCGGCGAAATTCGTTCTGGCGATGACGATATTGAGCGACTAGCGTGCTGCGCGACTCGTTTCGCGTTATCGAAGAAGCTGCTTTCAATGACGGATGCAGTCGCGCAACTGCACGAGCCGTGATGTCGAGTCCCGTTCTAGCAACGATTCAAGAATCCCCAGCATGGATTCGTCGACATCAACCGTTTTTTCGGCAGATTTAGTCATCAATTATTCCCGGGCGCGGTGGCATACGAAAGGTCTGGTCCATTTGGAAATGGGTGTTCGCCTTTGTCGGCGGCCAAGATCTTCCTGACCCCGGCTAGCCGCTGCTCGGCATGAGCGAGTTGATTCTTCCAGCCAAGGCCGGATGACGTCCGCGACCTAATGGCTTCCAACGCGCCTTGCAGCCTGTTCTCCAATCGAATGAGGTGCTCGCGATTCTCCGGGAGATTGGTCGCCGAAAGGTGCCGACAGCCCGAGAAGCACTCCAAATGCTTCGGGCACGGGTCCACGGTAAAGCTATTGAGACAGTGACCATAGGGGGTCGCATGGAAGCCATCGGCTTCAACTCGAAGATATTCGTATGCGGCCTCATCGCCATCGGTCGATTGAATACTTTTGAAGGCGTCAACAATTGGACCGTTCGCCTTGCCGGTCTTAATCATCTTTGCAACCGTCGCAGCTTTCGTTCCCAGCTGAATTTCAATTTCCGGCGAAAGCTCAACATGTTCAAGGTCTTCTGCCAGGCTCCGGTGATCGTACTCGTAGCTTTGTGCGACACTGCGGCGATTGAAGCGCTTAGATATAATCGTGTCCGCGACGCCGAGCCTGAATAGCTCGGTATTTTGGAGGTGTCTCAGCGAATGCGATTCCAGGGTGAGCGCGCGATCAGCGTCCGTCTCACCATATTTTGCGAAGATTGTCTCGCCAAGTTCCTGAGCGCCAATTGACAAACCAATAAATGACGAATCGGGCCGACCCACGGCAATGAAACGATTGACATCACAGATTCCGCCATTGCGCTCCTCAATGAGTGATCGCTTGGGGTGGATAAACATAAATTCCCACGGCTGTATCGAGCCGGAAGCCGTAGGAATCGACTGCATGTCGGAAACTTTGGAGGGCGTTCCGGTTGCGATATACGCTTCTAATTCGCTCACCTGCAGGTAAGCACCTCCCCAGTCCATTCGGTCTGTCGGAGCGATTACGCGCCCGCTTGCAGTTCGGAAGCGAAGGGGAATCTTATCGTTTCGCATCAGCCGCTGAAGCCTATTCAGAAAGACGTACAGACTGGCGGCCAGTCGGGCATTGCCACGTCTATAGTGTTTCCACTGGCTTTCGTACAATTCTTGTAAGAGTGTGGGATCGAACGTCTTGCGATACTGTTCGGTCAAGTTCTCGTTGGATCGCGAGGTCCAAACCGGATTGCCCGTCAGGTGAATGTACACGTCCGGAATCGGTATTAGTTCATCGGCGTTGTACCAGGGTAAAAGACGACCTGTTTCGCATTGAAGTTTATGAGTCTTGCGCAGGGGGGCGGTCAAACTCGTGGCCCGATCGAGCGTCCGATTGATGATATCTAGAAACAGTTCCGGAATCGGTTGAGCTCCTTCAACCAATATATTGCTGTCAGACTCATCAGACTGCTGCTTTTCTGCAAAGTGACGGATCATTACTGAAGTTGATATACCTCCGGAGAGACCCGCGGGTTTTCCTTTCGCGTCAAAGTAATTGCGCTCCCGTTTCCAATCCAAAGGAAGGAGGGCGGCTTCGCCGATACGAAACCCGGTCACGATCATCGTTCTTATCGCCGCGAACCTCAGTTCGTCCACAAAGGTGCGCGGATCCTGTGTCATGACAATCCGGATGAGCTCCCAGAATGCGCGCCGTTCCGGCAATCGCTCCGCCCGCTTTCTGTCCTGAAGCCCGTCGCGCAGTGCTTCCTTTGACCGCGTGTATTTCGCCCGCGCATGCGCGTTCACGTAGTGTTGCCGGTCACCAAGCGACGCGTATAACGGGCCCGAGTCGGTCACGTGGTGGGCATCGAACACAGTTTTGACGATACCGATGATTACGTCCCGCAATTTCCCGGATGGCTGGATCGCTGCACTTACGCGGATCGCAGATCGAATGTCATCGGCGTTCAATTGCCAGGGCTCACTTACGGTACAAGTGGCGAGCACGCGCAACGGACGCAAGACTTGGCCGACCACATGAAGTACCGAGTTTCGCCGAAAGAACAGTTGTTCCGCGGCGGCGGCCTTCATCAAATCCTGCCAGGATGGGGAGAGGACGCTGCGACGGAGGTTGCCGTCCGCCGAATCGGGCGACTCGTCTTTCAGAAATGCCGATGCCTTCGAGTCAGGCGTGAAGTCGCGTAAATAGTGGTTTGGCGGGGACATCGCCTTGGCGGCCGCTGTGAGATTCCAGCCGACACCATCGGCTGCGGTGCCGTCCGTGTTGAGGGGGATTTCCCATTGCAGCGCCCGCTCGGCCGCAAGAGCCTTACCCAAGTCGATGAAAGCTGAGTAGTGCGGATTCATCGGTTACCGCCCTCGAGTTCCTCGATGACAACTTTCACGTCGTTTATCGTACGTTGCAGCTGTAGATACGCAGGCGAATTGGCGTCACCGCGCGACGATTGTTGAAACAAGGTCACCACACTTCGAAAGTCGCCCAGAACTCGCTCGTGTACTGCCTTGTCTTGAACCGGCATAAACTTCCTGCAACCGTAGCAGGACGTGATCGGGTTGTAGGGGCAGGCAGGTTGGCCGGACGTGCAACCGCCGATTCCGGAAATGGGCATGCCGTGGGGAACGCCGGCAATCTGCTGATCCTCTTTGAGGCGAGTCAATTCTTCCGAGGAAATGAAGCGATCATGGGCGATCTTCGCGACCGCTCGATAGATCGTCGACAGGCCGAGTGCCTTGTTGACCCGCTCAGCCTGTGTGGATGATGCTTCGTAGTACACCAAACCGGTTCTGACGTCGGAGTGGCCCATGAACTCTGCGAGCTCCTCGTGGTTGGCGCCCGCGTCGACAAGCCGTTGCGCAGCTGCATGGCGAAGATCAGTTGCGACGTGATTGGCACCAGTCAGTGACTTCAGTAGCCTCGCAAGACGTTCTTGCGTCTCCTTACTCGATGCAACCTGGAATAGGCGGTCGGCGCCGTCTCCGCATTGCGGTTGACGCGCCGCCTGCAATGCCAAGAACAGTGGTGCCCACTCCTGCTTTATTCTTCGCGTAAGTGGCCGTCTCGTCGCGCTGCTTTTCTGTTTCGCCATATGGAAGGTCAAATGCACGGCCGGCCGATCATCATCGGCACCTTTCCAGACTCGCATGCTACGTACAGTCAACTTCGCGATTTGAACCGGGCGCATTGCAAATTGAAATGCACACAGCAACATGCAAGCGTCCGCCAGTTGAGCCGGTGGTATGGCGACGCTGTCGCTCGTAATCGACGACGCCATCTCGTCCAAGTACCGAACGACAGCGGCTTCCTCGTCGATTGAAAGAAAAGCAGTGCCCGTGCGCACGGATGCATACTTATCGCCAGCCGGCAGGGGCAGGTTCGAGGTCAGATAAGCACCAAAGTCATTCGACCAACCATTTAGCCTGTGATGGCACAACAGTCGAAGAATTCCTTTGACGCCGGGGTAGGCGAGGTGGTGTAAATTCTGCGCACGTAACCGAGCCCACACCGTACCAATCAGAGTGGGACCAGCCGTGACAATTTGGGTTATATCCTCATGGGTAAGGCTGCTGAGCGCCTGAATGTATCCGTTTATCCCCTGAATACTGAGATCCTGAGCGAGCAAGAAAAGTGAATAAGTGCTTCAGTAGAGTTACCGTCGCCGCGCTTTTCAAGCCGCCCGAAATTGATGTGGGTCCGAGTTCCATTTATCCAAACCTCAAACTTGTCGGTGTCGGTCGGGTTGGGAATAGAGCGGGCCGTATCGTCGAATTCATCGTAGTAACGAATTACGGAAGGAAGCGGGGGTAAACGCGCGATCACTTGATCGACGGGATCATCGGCGCCAGCAGACTGGCTGATCGGCTCAAAGGATGTGGCAGACCGGTTCATCCTAACGTTCTCGTGAAAGGGAGCGAAGTAGGGTGACGCGATCGTCGAACGCATTGTTCCAGACACCAGCCAGTCGATCCTCGAAAACCGCGCGGGCATACCGCAGCGGCATTTGTGAGTTCTTTGACCAGCCAAAAAAGGTTCGGAGCTTTTGAAGGGCCTCGTCCATCGAATCGCCCTTTTCGAGCAATTGGTGAAGCCGGACGACGGCGGAGGTGTGCCGGAGATCCTGGGGCGAGATTGATTCCTTGCCTGTACGCTGCCTTAAATCGTTCAACACGCGCGGGGGCATCGAGCCGAGATTTGCTTGAACGCGCTCGTCAATGATTCAGTGGAAAGCGGCCTATTCGACTGGGCGTTTAACAGGAACGAATGGTTCGGTCGACCCCGATAATTCTCGGCGTAAGACTGCACCAATGTCGCGGTTAACTCGCTCACCGGAACCTGGCGGTAGTGAATGGACCGTCTTGATCTGGGGCCTCGAATATCGAGGATCTGGATCAGATTCCGCGTACTTGTTTTCGCGTACAGATAGCCAGTGCCGCGTTCTTTGCTGTTTGTGGTCGTACTCGCTTTTGATCACGTCCACCGGCAGGAGTAGCATCTCGCCGCGCCGGAGACCTTGATGTAGCATCAACACGAAGGCGACGAACACGCACCAGCGTTTTCTTGCGCGTTTAAACGGATTGTCAGCCGATGCCGGGTCCAGTGTCTGATAGAGCCATTCGACCGTAGTCGCCGGCAGTGAACGAATGATTTCGGCCTGGGCGCTTTTGTGGACGTGCAGCTGATTGTAAAGCGTTGAGAGCCGATGAATTCGCTGTTCGATCCTCTGGAGCCGATCGTTCGATGTGCCGCTCGTGGAGAGCCAGGTGACCGTAGAGGTGACAAATGCGAGACCGGTCTGCCAGCGTTTCTCATCAGACCGGGTTACTGTTGATCGGTTTCGAATCGACACAAACCAGGATTCGAGAATCTCGGCTAAAGCCGTTTCGTTCAGGCTCCCTAAGGCGTCATCCAGAGCGTGTTTACCAAGCAGGCGATCTGCATGCGCGTAAAGGTCTTCTATGTAACGCAGTTTCTTTGTGTGCGTCGAAGCGGCAAGCTGGCCAGACGAAACCACTGACCAGATTGTTGACCAATAGCGCGGCAGTCCCGATTGATCCGTGAGCAACGGACCGTGAAGAGCAATGGGAACCAACGGGTTGTAGATCTGTTGGAACAAGCCGGCATCCGTCAATTGATGCAACGGCTAAACCTACCATTCAGGCCCCAGGCTGTTGTGGTGAATAACTGGTGGAAACGTCTAGAAACGCAACAGGCCCAAACATGCCATCCCTTCGCATAATGTATATTATGTTAAATAACAGATAGAATAGGAATCTCACTGAATTGTCGCGTGTCGCGGCTCATTATTGTTGGCACCCTGCCATCAATTGTGAGCCCAGATACGCCAGTGCAATCAATCGCTTGGCAAGCCCACATGCGTCACCCATGGATCCAGCGGCGTCTTATCTAGCCAGTCCAAGGAACACCGTAAGCGCACGATTCAATCGCACGGTATCCTCGTCGTTGAGCTTTCCGACGCGCTTGCCCAGCCGGGCTTTCGGCACGGTGGTGATCTTGTCGATCATGAGTCGTGAAGCGCTCTTCAGACCGTTGCGCTCGCTGGGTTCGATGAGCATACGTAGTAGCGGCGCGTCCGTTGGATCGGTCGTGAATGCGCACAAGGTAATCGAACTCGTTTGGTCAAAACGGTCCTCTTGCACAATGACCGCGGGTCGCGGCTTCCCCGTATAGCTCGCCCCCCCTGATACCGTCCACACTTCTCCGCGCTTCACGCGATAGGCTCTTCGGAAACCGAGTCGATGAATTGTTGATCCGCCCTTGCATGCTCGCTAGCGGCCACTGCCTTGGACTGCTTTCGGGCTGCCGCAATGAAGGAACGCGCTCTCACGTCCGGCACCCAGATCTGTACCGGCCGAAGTCCCTGTGCGCGAAGCCGTTCGCGGTGCAATCTAACCTTCTCGCGCGAGGATCGGGAATTCTGCAGCATGATATGTTCCAAAAGTTACATGTAACCATATCACGGAGTTATCCCCGTCACCAAGCATTCTCGCGCTGCGCTCTAAATAACCCTAAATAAGCAAATTAACTTATTGAAACGCATGAATAATAGTCACGGGTTGCAGTGGTCCCTGGGATGAGCGCGGTCGCGGTTCTCGGCGTGGGCTTGACGTGGCGCTTCCGCTCGGGAACGTGACGCCGGATTAGCGGTCTATTTGACCCATCGCGATGCGCAAGGGCTCGTCGGAGATTCGCATGAGGCCGCGATAAGGCTGGTTTAACTCGAGTATCAGGAATATGGCTCCCGCGACTGAAAGCGCACCTACCAAGAGCGCCGCGGTCACGGTCGCATTGAATCGCGCGAGCAGACCAAAGCCAAGAAACAGCACGGCGATCCAGAAGACCAGAACGGTCAGGAATGGACGGGAGATGGAGCCGCTACTCTGTTGGAACATGGTCAGCCGCGATCGAGCGATATTCTCTGTCTCTTGAAGAGCGCGGCTCTGCATCGCCCGTTCCATCTCGGTGTTTGGCGACAGACGTGGCAGCTCCTTCAGCTGCGCGGCCACGGCTGCCTGGGTCGTCTCGGAATTGAGATTCTCAGGCCGCGCGCCTTGCGGCGACCAGATCAGGTCATGCGTGCTCTCCACAACGGAACGCAAACCATCATCACGCGCTTTTTTTGCGCCCGGCCCATACAACTCCAGTGTTCGGTCCAGCAGGATTATCTCGGTGGCAAGGTCTCTAAGTTCCGTACTTTGCCGATCGTAGGAAGTATTCGCCGATGCGATGAGCAAACCGAGCACCAGGGCGGCGATCGTGGCGATTAAACCCATCACCAGCTTTACAATCTCCTTGGAATCCGCATCCAAATGAAGGTCTGGCAACGTGACGTGCAGGACCATTCCGATGAGGCCGGCTCCGAACGAGCATGCCCAGACGATCGAGGCGAAAGCGAGCGAATTCACCAGCGAGGCCTTCTTTTATCCAGGGGCCGTGCCGCGCGACATAAAGGCCAGCGATCGCGGGACTGTCTGACAGAATCGCGAGATCGGGGCGTTTACATTCTCGCCCGTGAGTCCAACCGCTCATCGAGGGCGTCCAGTGAGCCCGACGAACGGCATTAAACACAGGAGCAGTTAAATGAGTGAGATCGCTTATAAAGTGGTGAAGCACGACGGTGGGTGGGCCTACGAGGCGAACGGCACATATTCTGAGCCGTTCCCCACCCGCGATGCGGCTCGTAAGGCCGCGAAACTTGCGGCGCGCGAGCAGGTCGCGCCGGGCGACGCGACACAGATTTCCTACGAGGACGAAAAAGGTCGCTGGCACAACGAAGTGGATAGCGGCACCGATCGGCCTAAGACCACTGTTGAAGGTTGACGGACTCTGACGAATTGCGTTCTGACCGCCTGTGGGCAACACTGCCGCAAACCGGCGTCGTCAACATTTGATACCGCTCGGTACGCGACAATGAGGGAGCCGATATGACCGACTTGATGGTCGCGGAGTTTACGGTACGTCAGTTGCACGCGCGCTACCTCGACGCGGTCTGGCGTAAAGACTTTGATGCTTTCGGAGATTGCTTTGCGGAGGATGCCGAGTGGAGAATTGGCGGCGGGATTCTGCGCGGCCGCGGGGAGATCGTCGGCAATCTCAAGCGTCTCATGCCGAATTTTCAGCGGGTTCTGATGAACTTCCGCACGCCACTCGTTCACATCGAGGATGGGGCAATAGCCAGCAGAACCTACGTCACGGAGCAGAATGCCTTTCTGAACGGACGCCCGGGCAACTCCATTGGCATTTACTTCGAGCGGTTTGTGAAGGACGCGGATCAATTGAGATTTAAGTGGCGCCTTTTTCAGCTGCATTACATCGGTAAAATGGACATCACGACCCCGCTCTACGAGAATCCCGACTTTGGGCCGCCGCCCTCTATGCCGCCCCTTGACGCGCCAACCTACGATCACTCGGGGTTGAGCAGCAATAACAAACCGTAACAGTCATTCGCGCATTACGCGCGCAGCATTGGCGACCGCCCGCCTCCGCCTCCCCGACGGTGCAATGAGTAAAACCCACGCACCGACGGAAAGGCGAAGCCTACGAAGCCTACAGCGGCGAAGACAATCTAGTAATCGTCTCGGTTGATTGGACCGTGGCAGGTTCCGGCACCCTTGTCGCTGTACGTGGGGCCGCCAGTTGTCTGGGCAGGGTCTTTCAACGCCGACTCGAAATCCCACTTGTAGCCGTTCGGATCAAGCGTCAGTGCCATTACGCCCCAAAATTGCCCGCTCGCCGCCTCGAGATTCGCTGCGTTGAATTGCGCGCCGGCGTCGGCGGTTGAGCTCGCGTTTGCGACGACTGCATCGAGTGTCTCGCCGCCGGTGCCAACGATGAATTCGCGGATGCCCTTGTGTGGGTCGTAATTCCCGGAGGGGTCAAGCGGACGGTAGCGGGCATAAAGGTGGTCATGTCCGTTCAGCACCAGATCGGCCCCGTGCTCGTAGAGCAGTTTCCAGAACGCCAAAGCGGTCGGACCTTCGGGTACGGCGAGGCTGTCGGCGGCGCTGTACGAGGGCTGGTGCCAGTAGGCAAGTGTGCATGCGGAATGATTCGCGGCGAGATCCTTCTTGAGCCATGCGAGTTCGGCGGCAAACCAGGAGCCCGTGCAGCCGCCTGGCTGTGTCTCACACTCTATATTGAGCGAGATAAGGTGCCACGAGCCCAGATTGTAGGAATACCAGCCATCTCCCACTCCGACCGGCCCTCCCGCCGGCACCAGGTTATTTCCGAGTCCGCCCGTTTGCTCGAAGTGACCCGCCTGCCCGTCCGAATACGGGACGGGTTGGGTGAAGGTACCGCCGGTGTCAGGGTTGTCGGCGATGGTAGCCATCATCATGGTTCCATCGACATTGTGCTGGACGCCGTTGAAGTAGGAGAAGTAGCCGTAGCCGGCGACGCCGACCGCGCCGTGCTCGGTATAAAACTCGTGGTTACCAGGCGAGGGCCGCGTGATGAATTTGAAAGCGCCGTACGTCAATTCGTACGAGTTCTCAAAGTCCGAATATTGGCCCACCTGATATTGCTCATCACCGAGGAGCGCGACCAAGTCCGGCTTCATCTTCTCAATCTGCCTCGCGGTGGCCGCCTGGGATGCCCTCAGATTCTGAGCAGAGTCGCCGTCACAGTTTTCGCCCGCCTTCTCACCACTCGGCTCCTCGCCTGGCTGGCAGGCGACATCGCCAACTACGGCCAGCACGGGCGAGCGGCCGATTCTGGCGTAAGGCCACGTGTTGTCTGGAGTCGGATTGCCGTAGGGCCAGTGGCCGCCGTCGGAGTCTTGAGCCTGTGAGTTTTGATTCTGTGCCCGTGTCCCGGCTGCGAATGCCAACGATAAGGCGACCGCGCCGATGAGCGCCGCCGCTCGGAACCTTTCCCGGATCGTCTTCATGCGGCCCCTCCCGTTTGGATCTGTGGTTGGATCGTTGCCCGAGAGGTGGTTTTTATGCCTGCAATATTTCCTGTATATGTCGACTATATGAAACAACCGCGACACTAACTTCGGGGACGGTCGCTCGAGCGATCACAAAGAGCCACAGACCCCTGACTAAAACGATGCCCGCGCGCCGCTCAACTGACACCGCTCCCGTATGGACGCGTGATCACTTCCAAATAATGGCCGTCGGGGTCGGGGAAATAGACCCCCCGTCCGGCGTCGTTATGATTGATCTCGCCCGGGCGGCGCCGCGTCGGGTCGGCCCAGTACTGCAGTCCCTGCTCACGGATGCGGCCGAAGACCACATCGAAATCAGCTTCGGACATCAGGAACGCGTAGTGCTGTGGCTGAATCAGTCCATCCGCGGTCGCGAAATCGAGAGACACCCCGTTGTCGAGTTCGACCACTTCAAAGGGTCCGAACCGGACGGGCGGCGGCAGCCCTAGTATCCCGGCGAGAAATCGAGCGGACTTTGCCCGGTCAGACGCGTACACGATGGTGTGGTTGAGTTGAGCGGTCATCTGAAGCCCTCGTTGTGCGAGAGCTGTCGGCCCTCACGTCGATTGCCATGCCGCCCCCGCGACGATATTAATTGCAATAATATCCGTATGTTCCGTGTAACTTCTATAGTCGATTCTCGCTACGTGATTCCTCAGTGTCGGTGGTTGCCTTGCTCTATCGAAGCGGCACCGTCGCAAGACGCCTCGCGTTCAAGACGGTCGCGCGATGTATCGGCCCCAGGCCCTTCTCGAACACGGTCCCTATCGCATGCTGTGTCTGGGACATCATGGACGCTAGTGAGGGCGCTGTGAGCGAAAACGGAGAACAGCACGCGCTAAACAAAGTAGCGCTCACTTGCCAATTCAGGCGAATCATTTGCAATGTCATTTCCCAGTAAGCCTGCGCAAAGGCGGTCTGCTTTTCGCTTACCATCCTTTGAAACTCCTGGTGATCCCGCGGCGACAGGATAGGACCTGCGAGCGCCGCTCGCGTAGCGCGGTGCGCGACCACCTGCGGCACGGCGACCGCGAGCTCGACACATTTTCTTGAAAGCGATTTCGATTTTATGACCCGTCGAGTTGCCATTTTGATCCCTATATTGGGTTTGTGAGAGCCCGCGATTCGGCCGCAACAATCGCGTCGACGATCGCTTCGGTTCGTCGAACGCCTCGCACGCGGCAGATTGCGAGGTGTTTGTTCCTCGATAACTATACGCTTGAACGAGCAGCGCCGATTCGGTCCGCGAGAAATAATTCGCGCATCAAGATGCAGGGCGGCCTGTGGACCGCAAACCTGCGGTGATTGAATCGAGCACGAAGACGGCGGGATGATGGTTAGGATTCGGAGGTCAAGCCCCGGGTCGAACAGCACTCTAACCGGCCTCTGGAATCTCCGCCAAGGATCCGCGTGCTTCATTCAGCAAGCGCGTGAGCGCGTGAAAGTGAGGGTCGCCGGCAATGGCTTCCAGGCTCATGGAGAGCCGGCGCCGCCAGTTGGGATGCTCCGTCGATGTGGTGGGCACGTTGACCGGGGTCTCCTCTTGAGTGATGTCATCGACCTGGATCATGGCAATGGCCGAAGAGCTGCTCGCGAGGAAGGTATGCGCGGCCTCAACGAATTGATTCATCGGCATGGCGGGATCGGACGCGAGGTGGAGTTCTTTGAAGGCTGCGAGCAGTTGTTGACGATCGATGACGCGGGCCAGCGTGGCCTCCTTCATGAGCTTCGCGTTCGGAAAGAGTTCGAGTTGGCCTTTCAACTTGAGGTCGCTCCCCGCCATCCAAGCCCTTATGGTTGGCAAGTCATGGCTCCCGGCGACGGCCAATGACAGCGCTGGATACCGATGGGGAGCAACAAATCCACCGTTTTCCTTTTCGAAAAACAATACGCGATACGAGAGGATTCGCGCTTCGGCCATGCGTTCGCGAAAGCCAGCCGGCACGGTACCCAAGTCCTCGCCTACCACCAGGCATCGATTGCGATGGCTTTCGAGGGCCAGGATGCCGATCAGGTCCTCCCTGGCGTAGCGCACGTACGCTCCCTGCCCTGCCGTCGAACCCGCCGGCACCCAGTACAGTTGTTGAAGCGCCATCACGTGGTCGATGCGAAGCGCGCCGGCATGCCGCATATTCGCGCGCAGCAAATCGATAAAGCTGCGATACGCCTCCTTCCTCAAAGCCATCGGGTGAAATGGGGGCAATCCCCACGCTTGTCCGGCCGGATTGTAGATGTCGGGCGGCGCACCGACTTGGGCCAGCGCGACGACGGCCTGTTGATTGCTCCACGTTTCACCGCCGGACGGGTCCGCGCCCACGGCGAGGTCGCGGTAGAGTCCGATCGCCATGGGAGAGGCGGCTTTTGCAGCCTCTGCCAATTGTGCATCGGCGAGGTATTGCAGCCAGGCCTGAAAGGTGACCCGTGCGTGCTGATCACGAGCAAATTGCACCACCGCGGCCGATTCGGGGTTCCGAAATTCCTCCGGCCAACTTCGCCAGTCGGCCAGCGCAGGAGTCTGCGCGGCAAAATGTTCCCGCAATGCCAAAAACAGACAGCTGCGCTCGAAACCTTCGTGTGCGCGTCGCCGGAACTCCTCGAATAGCGCCCACTCGGCAGACTCGCGCCTGGCGATCCATGACCCGAAAATCAGTCTGAGAATCGGGACTTTCAACCGGGCGACCCGCGTGTAATCGAGCCTGTCGCTGTCGCGACTGACCTGTAGCTCCCTTTGGAATTCAGGGCCGCGAATGACCTCCAACGCCGCGCCACACGCTGATGCTTCTGCCACTGCCCTGACGTCGATATTCAGCACGTTGAGCAACAAGCGACTGGCCGGCGAATAAGGGCTCGCGTGCTCGGGGTCGTCGACGAATAAGGCGTGCAGCGGGTTGAGTCCGATCACCTGGGCGCCGCTTCCTACCAGGATCTGCGCCAGTTGACGCAGGTCGGTAAAATCGCCAATGCCCCAGTTGGTACCGGACTTGAGTAGATACAGCTGCGATGCGACTCCCCATAATCTCTTACCTTGTTCGATGACGGTTGGAAGCCAGCATCGGCCCGGCGTGACGATGAGCAGCGATTCGGCGCCGCCCGGAACGAGTGCGAGGCGGTGATAGCCGAATGATATGGGCATCTCTAGCGTCAGGCGGCGTCTTTCGCGGGATCCCACGTCGATGTCGCGCTGGTCAACGAGTGGGAGTGATGCGAAGCGCGCCACACCGGATCGCTCCTCGCCGTTTTCCAGCGTCAGCCGCCATCTGACCGTCCCAGTTCCGGGGGGATACGTGATGGGCACGCTGAAGGAATCCGACGCGTAGGCCACATGCACCGGGGGGAGCACTTGGAGCCACTCCTCCCGATCGAGCGCGTCCAAGGACTCGAGCGCCGTTTGCTCGCTGTCCGCTTGAACGCCCATGGCAGCCAGCAATGCTTGCCGTGTTTCGGTCGTTGTCGCTTGAACGCGGCCGAGTGCGTCGCGATAGGACTCCTCTATGCCGTAGCGGGCAGCCAACCGATTCAATGCGTTCATGACTCATTCCGCAGGCAACGTTGAAACCGAAGGAAGTGTTCATCCACTGATTACGGCGAGTTGCCAGACCGGTCAATCGGACATGCAGCAGGAAAAGGTAGGACTGATGCACGCATCGGCGTCAGTCACCCTATGAGCCCGCGTCGAAAGAGGGCCTGTGGGTAGGCTGGCGGCTACACCACGAGATGGGCTTATGCCCTGGTAGAGCCGTGTGCTGCGTGCAACCCTCAATGCCCAAAAGACGAATGCACATCGGACAGGCAAATTCCCCCACTTTGACGCCGCGGGGCCCGATCTGCACAAGCAGCAATTCAGGAGTTGTATCTATGCCTGCACGAAAGAGCCGGGGCAAGTCCCCCACGCACGCGACTTCCAAGAAGGACCAGGTAGCCAGCGAAAAGGCGCTGGGTACCACGGCGAGCGCACCGTCACATGCAATCGAAAGCGCGACCGAACTCGCCGAGCATGCCGCCGAACAACAGTCGCTTGTGGAGGCAATGCCCTATAACGCGGCGAAAGCGTCCGAGTACGGTGCCTCATCGACTTCGGCGCCCCCCGAGGGGCCGCACCAACCCATGCCTTCTCCGACGACCGGCGCGGGTACACTCAGCGAGGTCAACGCATCGGCCAAGACCGGTCCCGCCACGGTCGCGCCTCAATCCTTGGACGGATCGCTTGCGAGCCGACGGGTCAGCTCGGAAGGCCAAGTGCTTACGACCAATCAGGGCGTTCCGATTGGCACCAATCAGGACTCCCTGAAAGCGGGTCTCCGAGGTCCCACGCTACTCGAGGACTTCATTCTTCGAGAGAAGATTACCCACTTCGATCATGAACGCATTCCCGAGCGCATCGTCCATGCGCGAGGCTCCGGGGCACACGGCTATTTTGAGGCCTACGAACCCTTGACCGGATTGACTCGAGCCGCGCCCTTCAGGGAGGCAGGCAAGCGAACACCGGTATTCGTCCGGTTCTCGACCGTCGCCGGGGAGCGGGGCTCGGCCGATACGGCGCGCGATGTCCGCGGCTTCGCAGTGAAGTTCTACACGGATGAGGGGAACTGGGATTTGGTCGGCAACAACATTCCCGTGTTCTTCATCCAGGACGCGATCAAGTTTCCCGATTTGATTCATGCGGCAAAGCCGGAGCCCCACCATCAAATGCCGCAAGCCGCGACCGCGCACGACACCTTTTGGGACTTCGTGTCACTGATGCCCGAGTCCACGCATATGCTGATGTGGATCATGTCGGATCGGGCGATCCCTAGAAGCTATCGCATGATGCAGGGATTTGGCGTGCATACGTTCCGTCTCGTAAACGAGCAGGGAAAGTCGACATTCTGCAAATTCCATTGGAAACCTCTCTTGGGAACGCACTCCCTGGTCTGGGACGAGGCGGTCAAACTCATGGGCGCAGACCCTGATTTTCATCGCCGCGATCTCTGGGAGGCGATCGAGTCGGGTAACTATCCCGAGTGGGAGCTTGGACTGCAGATCTTCTCCGAAGCACAGGCCGAGAAGTTCAGCTTCGATGTGTTGGATGCAACCAAGTTGATACCCGAAGAGCTCGTTCCCGTGAAACCCGTTGGCAAGATGGTGCTCAATCGCAATCCGGACAACTTTTTCGCCGAGACCGAACAAGTGGCTTTTTGCACCGCGCACGTGGTGCCGGGTATCGACTTCAGCAACGATCCCTTGCTCCATGGTCGAATCCACTCGTACGTGGATACGCAGATCACCCGCTTAGGTGGTCCTAACTTCCACGAGATTCCCGTCAATGCCCCGATTGTGCCCGTGCACAACAACCAGCGCGATGGCCTTCACCGTCAGGCGATCGCCCGGGGTCGGGTGGCCTATGAACCCAATTCCCTCGGCGGTGGATGTCCCTTCCAGGCGGGCGCCGCAGGATTTGCTTCCTTTCCGAAGGCGATCGAGCCCGACAATGGCCCTGTGGACAAGGTACGAGGCCGTCCGGAGAAGTTTGCGGAGCACTACGCGCAGGCGAAATTGTTCCTCGAGAGTCAGACGGCCGTTGAAAAAGCCCACATCCGGGGCGCATTTCGCTTTGAGCTGAGCAAGCTCACGGTACCGGCCATCCGCGTGCGCGTCATTGCGTCACTTCTCAACGTATCAAAAGAGCTGGCGGTCCAGCTGGCTGAAGATCTTGGACTTGAGCTACCCGAGCCGATGCCGCGCGCAGTCAAAACCCCTCCGAAAGCGGAGGTCCATGCCTCGCCCGCGCTTTCCCTCACGGCGCTGCCCGGCGAGGGCAGCATCGCCACCCGAAAAATCGCGATTCTGCTCGCCGATGGCGTGGATGCGGGTTCGATTACGGACTTGATCGAGGCGCTCAATGGGGCCGGTGCAGTGACGCGCTTGCTGGGCAGCCGCCTGGGCGCCGTAACGAGCGAAGATGGCGAGCCGTTGGAGATCGACGCGACGCTTGAGAATTCGCCCGCCGTGCTATTCGACGCCATGGTATTGCCGCCAGGCAGCGAGGCGGTGGAGCTCTTGGGCCTCGACGGGCACACGCTGGAATTCGTCAAAGATCAATATCGTCATGGCAAGACGATCTTGGCGCTGGGGGATTCGGAAACGATTCTTGCAAAGGCAGGAATTCCCCTGACCCTGCCGTCCGGTGCCGCGGACCCGGGCTTGCTGATCGAGGCCCAAGCGGGCAACACGGCGAATGCGCAATCCTTTATTGCTGCGATTGGACGGCACCGGCATGCGGAGCGCGATCGTGACCCACCGCTCATCTAAGGGGGCGGTGGCTGCCCAGAGTGCACTCTGCCACCGGTAGCACCCCATTGAGGAATAGACTTGCGCATGGCGATCTTGCTGGAAATCGTCGCGGCCGCGCTGATCGTGCTGGGCCTCGCCGGCGCCATAGTGCCCGCGGTTCCCGGCATTCCGCTTATTTTCGCCGGTATCTGGTTGATCGCGGGCATCGACCATTACCATCACCTGGGGCGTACGTGGCTGATCGGCATCGCCGCTGTCGGTGCAGTCGGGCTGGTCATCGACCTGCTCGCGGGCGCTTTGGGCGTCAAGCGAGTGGGAGCGAGCAAGCAGGCGGTTTCGGGTGCGCTCGTCGGCACCGGTGTAGGACTATTTTTCGGTCTCCCCGGCTTGCTCCTCGGGCCATTTCTAGGCGCCGTCTTGGGCGAACTCGCCGCCGGCAGCAGCGTTTTGCGCTCGACGAATGTGGGCTTGAGTGCGTGGCTTGGTTTGATCTTCGGCACAATCGTCAAACTAATCTCCTCCGTAATGATGGTGGCATTATTTGGTGCCGCCTGGTGGTGGAATCGGGGCTCGTAGGGGCGCCGCTGGTGCCTCGATCGAGTGCAGGGGATTTTGACCACTGTGGCGCAGAGGCCGTCGATCCAATCACCTTAAACCAACATTCCATCGCTGGTATCGAATGCGATTGGTAAGCTCGTGATGCCCCAGACTCCGGGAAACCGCTTCCAATTGACCTCACCGACCAGGCGCGGATTCGCTATCCGTCGGGCGAGCAACTGCAATCCTTCCTCCACGTTCGCAACCGCCAGGAACTGACCTAAACACAAATGCATGCCGCGGCCGAAACCTTGGGTGAGCTCTCTTTCGGAGCGCTCGGGATGGAACCGATGCGGATCACTGAAAATTGCAGGATCTCTCCCAGAAATCGAGAGCGGGAAGAACAACATCGTTCCCTTCGGTATCGCGACGCCACGATATTCGAAGCTTTCGGTCACGAATCGCATCGTGTTAGAGGGGGTGGCGAAGCGAAGCTGCTCCTTGACGACCTTCTTCGTATAGTCAGGATTCTCGGCGCAGCGCCGATAGATCTGCGGATACTGCAGCATCGAATGCATCAACAAGATAAAAAGATTCTTGGTGGTATCGTAGCCGGCGGCAAATAAAAGTATCAGCAACTGCCGCAGCTCCACGTCGCTGAGATTACCTGCGGTGTTGGCGGCAATCATCTCATCGAGCAGGTCGCCCCTGCCCGCTTCGGGTCCCCGTTCCCGGATCACCTCGTCGACGAAACGCCACAGCCGCTGATAGCTTTCCTCGATTACCGGCATCTTCTCCACTTCTAAGTTGAAGCTCTCGCCGTGGATCTCCAAACACGCGGCGATTTCCGATAACCGGTCCGTGGGGGTGCCAAGCAAAGCAAACATCACTCTGATGGGAAAATCGGCTGCGAACCGCGCAAAGTCGAAAGACCCATTCGGCGCCCACTCATCGAGAATCTTGCAGAAGGTCTGCCGGATGACGGGTCGCATGGATTTCGCACTGCCGAGGCCGAACGCGCTTTTGACACTACCCCGCAACCGGGTATGGCGCTCGCCAGAGTTCACGAGCATCTGGTCGACCGCAAAACGCCCCCAACCGGTCCCCTCCGCGCCCATGATTTGGACGATCTCCTCGCCGGGCATTCTGAGTTTGCCGTCCAATCGCAGGATGTCGTCTATGGCGCGATAGGTAGTGAGCACAAATCCTATGTCGCTCGCGGCGAGCCATTCATGCTGGAGCCGCGCCGATTCAAAAAACGGATAGGGATTCCTGCCCAATTCCGCAGAAGCGATCGGCAGATGCATCAACTCAATATCATTAATGGACGGCATAACCGCAGGTTGGACCGTGAATGTGGTGTCGGTTACCGGCCATTATCATCGTGCCTGACGCGCATTTCCATCAAAAAAGCCGCGCCTCTCCGTATCTCTTGGCGTCGAGCGCGAAAACTGTGTGTGCGGTAGCGCCCCGACAGCGGATATCAGGTCGTGATTCAATCGCGACCGAACTTCACTGACCGGAGATTGCGATGTATATCGGCGGCGGCCTTATCGGAACCATCATCATCATCGCTCTAATTATTTGGCTCGTTCGTAGGGTGTAGAAGCCGCAGTCACTAACCGCCGGCCTTCGCTACGCGCGCTTCTTTTTGGCCCGAAAACACCCGCCAGATGTCGATCATGGCCTCCGTATCGAGCGCGCAATATTCCCGCAATTCGGCTTCTTTCTGTGCTTTGCGCTCGGGCGTGGTCGCCGGCCCGATCGCCTCGAGATACGCCTGCATAGCCATTCCGCCATCCTTGACGCCGTCGAGCTCGTCGTAACCTCTCCCCGTCAGCGCCGGTAGCAGCTTCTTGATGCTCCAACTCCCCTCCTGGCTCGGGTGGTAGTAGCACTGCTCCGCGATGGGCCGCAAGTCCACCAGCCGTTTGACGAGCGCCGACAGGGGGCTCTTATGCTGGTGAAATTGCTTCGCGAGGCCGCGGATGCGCGACTTTTCGAACGCTGAGTATACGAATACGGGACCTCGCTTCTCGCACGCCTCGATCAATGCTTCGGTAAGTGCCTCGCGAGGATCGTTGCCCGACAGGTCCAAGAAGTCCCGATGCTCGATCCGACCGTCGCGCGCGATTCGATGCACGCTGAATTGAAACGTTAGCGGCTGATAGGGCCGCGTACCCTTCCAGATCGGCACGGCAAAACCGATCGTCTCGAAATCGAGGAAGAACGCCGGCAGCGCGTGCAGCGCCAGCGCCTCGGCCGCCTGCCCGGCGTCGAAATACGGATCCCTGGATAACGTATGCGCCTTGACTCGTTGCTGAGCGGCATTCAACAACTCATCCGGAACCTGCCGCAGATCCGTGACTTGGCTGGCGGCGATGTGCGCCTTTAAGGCCTTCGTTCGAATGTTCGGGAGCCACGACACCGGATATTCCACCGGCTGTTCTTGACCACGGCAATACGCCTGGAAGCCACACGGGAAAGGATCGTCGCAATGGTCCCCCGTGGGGTGTTCGGGCTCCGCAGGCTGACCCAGAGTGGCCCGCGCGTCCGCAATCCACCCTCGAACTTCCTCCCTGCGGTCGAGCGTCTCTTGGGTAACATCCTCCTCGACCAGCAGATCCCGATAGTCCCCATCCCCGCCATATTCAAAAGTCTTGTCCACATAGGCGACGGCGACATTCTCCAGTCGAACGCCGGCGCCCCGCGCGATGAATGCCTGAATGGCCGCATCCTGCCGGTAATAGTCCTTGAGCCCCGTCGCCGACTTCACTTCCACCATGCGCCAAGCCAACGACCCACGCTGATCGATCGGCAACAGGACGTCCGCGAACGCCATCGCCCCATCGCTCGAGAATCCGGCCTCAAAGATCGGCTGCGCCGAATTGAGCAGCTGCCGGCTTCGCCAGAACGCCGCCTCATACCCCATCCGACCGACATCGATCAGCTCTCCGGCGCCGTGGGGATCGTACAATCGCCGGGCGATAGCCCCGACCGCGTTCCCGGCGGCATAGCTCGCCGCCGCGGCCTCCGGCTCCTCCTTGAGCTCGGGGTGATGGTCCTCCAGCCACAGCTTCTTGGGACATTGCCGGAAACTGAGCAGCTTGGATTTGGACAGCAAGCGCATCGTCTCGATTCTCTGCCTCAACCGTAGAATCGCCGCCGTGGTCTCAGGGAGTCGGCATCGAGATCCCAGATCTCAACGAAAGCTCGACGCGCGGGCGGCTTTCTTCGGATCCTGTCATTCATGTCCTCAAGCCAGTCTTTATGCTTCGGTTTGGACACGGCAGCCAGTTTCGGGATGGACACCGATTTGTCCAACAACAGAAAGTACGCGTGGATTTTTGGATGCGCTTCCACCAATCGATACAGCTTGGTGACATCCGCGCGGCACTTGTGACGTTGACCGTTCATGCTGGAGGGACACGCCTTGATCTCGATAGCCACATCGACGTCCTCGGCATCAATATCCGCGATTACGTCGGTCGGGCCGTGACGATGACAGGTCAAATTCACCGGCCCGGCGGCCTTTAAAACGAGCACGTCCGTCTTCCCATGAGCGTCGCATCCACATCTGCCGATCTTCATCTCCAATTGCGTTCGATTCGTTTTCAGAACATTCCCATGCGAGAAATGCTTGTGCGGTTTGTCCAGCGTGACCTGCGCGGCGACTTCGAGCGGCTCTTGCGCCCGCCTCAGCTGGCTTTTGACCAATTCCGCCAACCGTGCCTGAGCGCTCGATTCCCGAAGATATTGAAAGGGAGAGCGGATGTACTCTTCCAGGAAGATGTCGATGGCTTTTGCTATGGGCATGTCAGTTCTACAGTTCGTTAAATGGGAACGGCCGGATAGTGTCTCCCCCGTTGGCTCCCTTATCGGCAGAATCTCGTGCAGTTATTCCATTCCGGAGCGGGAATGCGTCACAGATCTACCGATCTGCGAGGGCTCCGTCGCGGTGGCTTCTTGAAAATCCGCCAAATTGGGCGGGTGCGGCGGGTAGCTGGATCGGGCGAGCTTCGCGACGTGCGCGTTGAGTGGGCCGGACGGCTTAATCGGGCTGCGGGTCTTGGGGACGCTCCGTCGCCATTAAGCGTGTCCCCTTCGCTCCTTCGCGGCTTTGGCGCCCTGCTTGCCTAAGCGGTGCGAGTAGCCTTGGATAGGTGACTGATTGTCTTCTTGGCTTTGGCGGCCGTGGCCGCCTTCCTGACGTTGCGCCGCGCAGCGGCCTTTTGCTTTACACTCGAAATGCAGGCTCCTTCGCAGCGGGTCCCATTAAAACTGGGCAAAACAGGTCGTTCCTAGCGGGTCAACGCGTATACTTCGGCGCATGACCATCGGATGTCCTCACTGCCAAACACCGATTGGCTATGCGCTTCATGAGCTGTGGACGACCGGCAAATCGGTGCCGAAGAAATGCCCTAGCGCGCGATGCGGCAAGAGCGTGCGCGTGATATTGAGGGATAGCGGTGAAGTGAGAGCCGAGAAGAAATAAGCGTCCGCACGGCCCGGTCGCTATCAATGCAGCAGGATACAACTCACGCGTCCGGGGGTAACACCGCATACGTCAGTTGGACGACGCCGTGATCGAGCACGTCTGCTGACTTGAGCCGCAGGCTCACGACGCCTGCCAATCCATGGCGGTACTCCACGATCCCCTGTACCTGTTCCGCCCCGTCGAGCGCCGGCGCCACCAAAACCCGCAACTCGTCGACGACTTTCGCGGCCAGAAAGGCGCCGTTCGTCTTGGCGCCGCCTTCGACCACGAGGTGAGTGATGCCAAACTTGCTCGCGAGCACGTCCAGCAGGCTCGGGATGTCAAACTCCGAGCCTGCAGAGACGATGTAAGAGACGCCATCAGCCGCCAATTCGGCGAGGTGGTTATCGGCCGTATCTCGACCGAGCAGCACGATGACATGGTCACCGCTCACGGCGGCGCCCTGAAAGTGGAGCTTGCCGGACGTGTCGAGCGCCACAGCGAAGGTCGCCGCATCGGTCTTCGCGACATGGATCGGTCGCTCCACCTTCCACGGTCCCGGTGGCGCATGGGGGCCGGTCTTGCTCATCTCCGCCATCGTGACGCGCCCGACGAGCCACGCGTTGGCACCGAGGCCGGCGTGGACTTCTCTCATACTGTCCGGTCCAGTCGCGTCGTGTCCCATCAGGACTTGCGGTGAAGCGACTCGGGTGAAGGCCGCCATCGATCGAAGTCATCATGAGTATCGAGACACGGGGTTTCATCGCATGCTCCGGAATCTGGGAAGCCGGCGCGCAAGCGCCACCCTCAATTCGCCGATTGTGCATCGGGCGGTCAGCTCGGCGCCAGGGGCCGGGAGCTGAAAGCACCCGAACCTTCCCGTAGGCACAGTCCTACAGGGGTTATGGAGGTCTACGCCGGATTTCTGGAATATGCCGATCACCACGTTGGCCGGTTGATCGATTCGCTCAAGAGCCTGAACCTGCTCGACGACACGGTCATCTATTACATCATCGGCGACAACGGTGCGTCCGCAGAGGGCACGCTCAATGGCACCTTCAATGAAATGATCAATTTCAACGGCGCGGCCGCCCTCGAGACCCCTGAGTTTCTGATGGCGCGGCTCGACAAGCTCGGCGGTCCGGACTCGTACAACCATTATGCGATGGGCTGGGCGCACGCGATGAACACCCCCTACCAGTGGACCAAACAGGTCGCCTCGCACTTCGGCGGCGCACGCAACGGCACGATCGTGCACTGGCCGAAGGGAATCAAGGGTAAAGGCGAAATCCGCAGCGAGTTTCATCACGTGATCGACGTCGCCCCCACCATCCTGGAGCTCGCCGGTCTGCCGCAACCGCTCGCCGTCAACGGCGTGCAGCAGCGGCCGATCGAGGGCGTCAGCATGGCCTACTCGTTCAATGATCCCAAGGCGGCTGAGCGGCACGAGACACAGTACTTCGAGATGTTCGGCAACCGCGGCATCTACCACAAGGGTTGGACCGCAGTCACCCGACACAAGACGCCCGGGCTGCTCATCGGCGAGAAGGTTCCGGCCTTCGACGACGACAACTGGGAGCTCTACGACACCAGCAAGGACTGGAGCCAGGCGAATAACCTCGCCAAACAGATGCCCGAAAAGCTGCATGAATTGCAGCGCCTGTGGCTGATCGAGGCGGTGCGCTACAAGGTCTTGCCGCTGGATGATGATCTTGGCAAGCGGCTGAACGCAGACACCGCGGGTCGGCCGGTGCTGATCAAGGGAAAGTCCCAAATTCTCTTTGGCAGCATGGGGCGGCTTTCGGAGAACTCGGTCGTCAGTGTGAAGAACAAGTCGCACTCGGTGACCGCCGAGATCGTGGTACCCCCGAGCGGAGCCGAGGGCGTGATCATCGCTCAAGGCGGCAACATTGGCGGCTGGAGCCTTTACGCGAAGGCCGGCAAGCTCAAGTACTGCTACAACCTGCTGGGCATCCGACAATTCTACGCGGAATCGGCGAGTGCAAGATCGCGGCCACGGCGGCCATGATCTTCTCCGCCGATGACGGTTGCGATGTGGGGGTGGACACCGGATCTCCCGTGTCCCCCGAATACGGGTCGCGCGGCAATGAGTTCTCGGGCCGTGTGAAGGGCGTCTTGCTATCGATCGCGGAAGACGCAGAGAGCCATGACCACCTGGTCTCGCCGCAGGAAGCCGTCCGCATCGCGATGGCGCGGCAGTAAGCGGTCCGTGGGGGATAAAGGCCGCCACAAGCGAGGCGGCCTTTCCTCGCCGCGGCTGGGCAAGCTGCGATCACTCGTATGGACCTTAAGGCCAATGCCCCCTCTCGGCAGCGATTGTTAGGGTCGTAAGCTCATGGCGTCCATTGCCTCAGAGTCACCTCCATGGCAGGGCTGGGCCGCCAAGTTCGACTTGCCTGTCAACACTAGGCCGTTCTCAGACCTCGTAACTGTTTTTTTCTGGAGCTTAAACATGAAAATTATTCGCGCTGCAGCCGTCCTGGCGGTTGCCGTGTTCACCCTGGCGAATGTTCCCGCCATTGCGGACGATGGATTCGATGCTGATGCCAAGGCCGCCTTGCAGAAGCTCTATGAAAGCGAGCCTGCCGCGAAGCTGATCGGCGAGAAGGCAAAGGCGGTGCTGGTGTTCCCCAACATCGTGAAGGCCGGCTTCATTGTCGGTGCTCAATATGGCGAGGGTGCGTTGATCGTGAATGGCCACGTCACCGCCCACTATAATTCAGTGGCCGCTTCGTACGGTCTGCAGGCCGGCGTGCAAGCGTTCGGTTACGCGATGTTCTTGATGACCGACAACGCGCTCCAGTACCTGCACAAAAGCGACGGCTGGGAGCTCGGCGTCGGTCCCAGCATTGTGATCGTCGATAAAGGCAAGGCGAAGTCACTGACGACCACGACACTGCAGGACGATGTCTACGCGTTCATCTTCGATCAGAAGGGTCTGATGGCCGGCCTCGGGCTGCAAGGCTCCAAGATCACGAAGTTGGACAGCAAGTAGCGCCTTTTAACCAGGCATCAGCTGCATATTGCCCGGGCTTGGGGTAAGGTCCGGGACTCTCGCTCCCGGTCAACGACGTGGTTGAGGACGATGCGCGGACTTATCCTGTTGCTTGTGCTTGCTGCCGCCGGCTGTGCGACGCCGGTCGGCGTCAGCAGGCTGACTCAGGAACAGGCCACCCACGCCCGTACCCAGAGTGCTTTGACCAATGGCAAGCCGAGTCCGGCGTCGATGCAGTTTCTGTATCGACTCGATCTCGTGCGCCGTGCCAAGGAGGATCCCGAAGGTACTCTGGCCATTTTGCACTCGGGGCTTGGAAATGCGGACGACTCCGCGCGCCTGCTGGCGCTCGCCGAGCTGTCTTTTATTTACGCCCAGCGAAGCGGCAATCGTCCCTACGATCTCGCCGCAGCCGCCTATGCCTGGGCGTTCCTATTCCCCGAAGATCGTGCCAAGCGTCCTGGCCGCTACGATCCGAGGGCTGCGCTCGCGCTCGGAATCTATGACTGGGCCATCACGGAAGGGTTGAGCGACGGGGACGAGACGGCAGAAGTTCTCGATCTTTCCACCCGCTCGGTCGAATTGCCGTTCGGCACCCTGGAGCTTTCGCAGGCTGCCCCGGGCTTTCTCTACGGTAAAAGTCAACTGACAGACTTTGTTTCGCTTACTTCGTACAAGGTTCGCGGGCTGCGCAACCGCTACCGGCAGCCGGGTCTTGGCGCCGCTCTGGCCGCGAACGCCTCGCGCACGGGCGATGATCGCATGGACCGGTGGCTTCCCCCGCACGGAAAGGTTCCGGTCACGCTGGTGCTGCGGTTCGATCATCCGCGCGAGGGCATGGCAGAGGGTACTTTGCGCGCCACGATCGAAGTGCACGACGCGCTGGCGGATCCCAATATCCAAGTCGCCGGTCAAGACATACCGCTGGAAACCGATTTCACGGCGGCGCTTGCCTATGGGCTCGAGGGCTCACCGGTGTGGGATTTCGCCGTCGCGGGCTTCCGGAGCGGCGAAACGGGGAGCTTCTTCCAGACGAAGAGCACCGATGCCCATGCGGGCAAAGGCCTGTACATGTTGCAGCCCTATGCCGAGGGGCGCATTCCCATCGTGTTCGTGCATGGAACCGCGTCGAGTCCCGCGCGCTGGGCGCAGATGGTCAATGAAATCATGGGTGATCCTGCGCTTGCGCGGAAGTATCAGTGCTGGCTCTTCATCTACAACACCGGCAATCCGATTGCCTACTCGGCGCTGCGGCTGCGCGAGGCGCTCACGGCCGTGATCCAAGATGTCGATCCGGCGAGCGAGGATGCCGCGCTTCGGAGAATGGTCGTGATCGGTCACAGCCAAGGCGGGCTCTTGACCAAAATGCTCGTGGTGGACAGCGGCGATAAGTTCTGGGACAAAATCAGCAAGGTGCCGTTCGATCAGGCGAAGCTCTCGCCCGCGACACGGGATGTGGCGCGCAGGGCGTTGTTCGTGAAGCCATTGCCTTTCGTCAAACGAGTGATTTTTATCGCAACCCCGCATCGCGGCAGTTTCCTGGCGGACAACTGGCTGGGGAGCCTCGGCCGGCGGCTCATCAACTTGCCGGGAAACCTCGTGCAGATGGGTGGCGAGCTCACCGCGATCCAGGGGAAGGATCCCCTATTTCATGGAATGGCGACCAGCGTCGACAACATGAAGTCCTCCAATCCCTTTCTGCAGGCGTTGAGCTCGATGCCCGTTGCACCCGGCGTCTACGTCAATTCCATCATCGCCGTGAAGGGTGATGCCCCCCCAGCGCAGGGTAGCGACGGAGTCGTGAAGTTCCAGAGCGCACACATCGAACCGGTGGAGTCGGAATTCCTGGTAAAGTCGGGGCACTCGACGCAAGGCACGCCGCCGACCATCGAAGAAGTGCGGCGTATTTTGTATCTGAATTTGGATGAGCCGTAACGCGAACGGCGCGCCCTTCCTTGGGCGGCGGCGCCAAACACCGGAAAAGCATCGCCGACGAGCTGCGAAGCGGCGGTGCTCGCGAAACGCAGCTGATTTAGTTCGTTGATTGGGCGGTCGGTAACTTCCCATTGCCCGTGCCTTCTGCGCCAGAGGTGAGTACGAAGTTCCCGACCTTGTTATTCGAAGGCGATCCGTACCACATCCGTCCGCGCGAGTCGGGAATGAGCTCCCGGATGGTGTTTTCAGAATGTGGGAACGGATATTCAACCGTTTGGCCGGTCTTGGGATCAAAGCGCCCGAGTACGTCCATGTTGTAGGACGAATACCAAATGTGATGCTCCGCGTCGATGCCGAGACCGTAGGGAGTCGGTTCGGGACCGGGTAACGGGTATTCCGTGAACGCTTGGCTCTTTGGATCGAATCGTCCGATTTTCCCTGCGTTGAATTCACCGAACCAAACGATTCCGTCAGTATCAATCGCCATGCGGCGTGGAAACGATTTGGGTGTGGGCGGCGTCCACAAGGTCACTTTCAAAGTCTTCCAATCCACCATGCCAATTTGACTGGTGTCGGGACGGGTGAACCAGATATTACCGTTCTTGTCCTCCTTCACGTCGTAGGTGGAAAGAATGTCATCGAAGCGAGTAAATTTCTTCGTCTTTCGATCGAGCCGGGTCAGCGGGTTCCCGGAGGCCCACACATTGCCCTCGGGGTCAAAGCGCACGGTGTGCTTGGATCCTGCGCCATAGCCGAGTTTGCCGGGAAGATAAGCATCCTGGAACTCGGTTATTGTGCGGGTGTGGGGGTTCCATTGTCCAAGCTTGTTCGAGCCTTGCTCGGTGAGCCATACCGATCCGTCCGACGCCGGGACGGCTGAGTGGATGGCGGCGGTACCCTTATTGGGCACCGGATAGTCCTGAATCTCCCCCGTGTTCGGATCGAGCCGACTAATCTTATTGGCAACCCCGAAATTCGGGATCCAGAAATGACCATCCTTGTCCGGGGCGGCGCTGAAGGGCATGCGACTGCTCGAGGGCATGTCGTATTCCACGTATGTGATATTCAGCGCCTCGCTGGTGACCGGGCGCACGGTGTCCCGGTAGCCAGCCTCCTCGTCCGGGGATCCCGGAAGGACGGAGTCCGCGCTGAACAGACTGGTCAAATAGGTGGCAATGTCATCCGCTTGCTGATCATTCAGCCGATCCGCCAAACCAAACTTCATCGAAACCTGCATGTACAGGACACGATTGCGCCAGTCCGCAGCATCGCGCGGTATAGACGCCATTCGGGTCTGAAATCCGTGGCAGGTAAAGCAAGTCGCAAAAATCTTGTCCTTCACCGGTGACGCGGGCCAGAGCTTGCCGGCCTGATAAATCGAAATCTCATTCCAGAACACTGGCGCCTTCCGCAACGACATATCGAGCGCAATGGGGTCGGCCGCCAGGTTGATGCCGGTGCGCGGCTCGCCGCGAAAGCCCGTGATCTTCATCGCCAACGTGTATTCGCCGGCCGGTAAATTCTCCAGGTGGTAATAACCTTGTTCGCCCGACAACGCCATGAAGGTGATGTGGGTCTTCTTCTCTTGTGCTTGTACGAAAACCCCTTTGAGCGGGGCGCCATCGGAGTCCCTGATCGTTCCGCGGATTGAGGCTCCATCACTGGTCGTAGCGCCGATTGCGATGAGGGAGATGAGAGTCAGGCAGGCGCTGTGCATGTTCATAGAGTTCTTTTTTGAGTTCAGCGAGCGAGTGCTTCTAGCTTGTTTTGTCTGCCTGCGCTCCGCACCCATCATAGGACGCGCGCGGCCAAATGTCGTCCGCGATGTTATTGCTTCACCGCCCGCGCCTCTACCAGCCGGGACATGATCTCCATAACGCCAACGCACTGACCCTCGGTCTCCACCGATGGGCCAGTGCGTGGCGACGTATCAGCTCCCGATCTGAATCCGGCGGGGCATGGCCTTGGCCTGTTTCGGGATCGTTACCGTAAGCACGCCGTGATTTCCCGTCGCGTTGACCTTTTCACTATCGACGCTATCGGGAAGCACAAAGCGCCGATGGAAATGCCCATGTCCTCGTTCCAAGCGGCGCCCTTGGGCCTCTTCCCTGCCTTTCGAGGTCGGCTGCGGCCGATCGCCTGCCAAGGTCAAAATCCCACCATCAAGGGTCAACTCGACCATGCCGGGATCCACGCCGGGCAAATCCACGTACAGCTCGAATCGATCCGCGAATTCGTGGATGTCCACCAGCGGAATCCACGTTGCTGTCGCGGAGCTGCTGTCATTTTCGCGGGCATTGCCGAAAAGCCGATTGATCTCGTCCTGCAGGCGCGGCATCACGCCCCATGGATCTTGTCGCATTACGGAACTCATGGCACCACTCCTATGTAGTCAGTCACTTAGGATCCAAACCTCCGCCGGGCGCAGGCCGGGCGGTTGCCGCGAAGCTAGGGGCGACTACTTGTTTTTCAAGGGCGGGGCGCTGCCGTTTGCCGCCTAGGCCGCCCGATCTCGAACGACCTGGATTCCTAAACGTTCCGGGTAAGTGCGCTATCGGCACGACCGCCAGATGATTGCCATTCGGCGTGAGCCATCAGCCCTCGGCAAAATGAGTCGAAAAGGTCGCCCCGCCCTGCTCGATGTCCGCCGCCGTCAAAGACCCCTGCACAATCCCGGGTCGAGCCGGGTCCGCGACGAAGGAGGTGGGCTGCTGCCGATACTTCGTCACTATAATTCGGCCCAATTGCGGCAGCTGCGACTCTACGAAGCGAACGGCGGCTTCCTCGCTGATGGGGATCCCTTTGATCACTGGCTCCAACGACGAAAGAGGTATTTTGCAACACACGGTCACCGACTGATCGCCCTCCGCGGAGATCTCCACGCAACCGTCGTCGAGACGCGGCGAGATCCTAAAACTGTGGAGCGCTCGTCGATCCGACGTGAGTCCCCTTTTTTTACGAAGGCTCATAGTGCGAATCCCAATGGCATGCGAATCGCCGCCTCGGTGGTCGATGGCGGTACCCGTACATCTCACCTGTCGCAGCGGCACGCGATCCCGGCTTTCCCGATCTGCGTGTTATCCCTGATAGCTCAGACAGAGTTGGCCGGCAGCGTGCAAGGAGCGCCCGCTCGCACCGTCCGCTTTCGCAACCCCAACCGAGTCGAAAGGTCTGCGCGAATCGTAATCGCGATAAAGTGCGGCGTCTAGATGATTGTTGCTAGAACAGAGTGTCGGAGCGATTCGCGATGGAGAAAGGAGCCGCTGTTTTCCGGAATTTTCCGCGTGTCCGCCTTCATGCCGCAAAGTACGCACGGTGAAATCCACAGGATGGTCAGGAGCTTGCCGCCAAGATCCTGAGAGTCTAGACACCAATTTAGAATTGTTGCCCCGCCACGTCGATTTATTGCTGCTGGAGATCCTATATAAGAGCAATCGCAATCCGCCCTGCTCCGCATGCGGCGTTGCGACCCCGGCGAAGGTTCGGTAAAACCTGCTTCATGGGCTCCATTTATAGACACCGGCGCGCTGAAATAAAGCCGCTTCGTGCCCCTTCCAGGAACCGCGTCCTGACCGAGGTCGCCCTCATCCCGGCGAGCCGGGGAGCGCGTTTGGCCCCGGCGCGGGGGTTCGAAACGGCCGGCATGTCCGTGCGCTACATCCCCATCGAGGCCGATGCGGGCTTCAAGTATCAGTGGTTCGGGTATTCGCACTATTTGGCCCTTCATAACCTGAGGCTCGCCGACGGCGAGACCTTTACCGATGGGGATTCCGTCGACCGACGGAAGGACTTACGCGGCACGATGACCTTCGCCCCCGCAGGATGCCGGGTTTGGGGTTGGTCGATTCCACATTCCGCGGGTCAATCCTTCACCGCGCTGTATCTGAACCCGAAGCAGATGGAGCAGGAAGTCGCACAGAAACTTCGGCACATCCCCTCGCGAGCCAATGTGTACTTTGCGAACTCCGCCCTGCGTTCGACGCTCGAGAAGATGCAGTGCGCGCTGACCAACGTCACCCCCGCGGATGCGATGTACTTGGAATCCCTGTGTCTGATCGCGGTTTTGGAGCTGTGCGTGATTCAGCGAGAGCGATTGGTTGCCGCCGCACAGCCTCCCGGAAGGCTTGCCCCGGCCCACGCGCAGAAAATCGCGCAATACGTCGAAGCCAATCTCGACAAGGACATCGGCCTCATCGATCTGGCGCAGCTCGCGGGTCTAAGTCGCTTTCATTTTCTGCGCGCTTTCAAAAAGACCACCGTGGAAACCCCCTACCAGTATCTCCTGCGGCGGCGCATTGAGCGCGCTCAGTCGCTGCTCAAGGCAAGCCACATGTCAGTGACCGAGGTGGCCTCCGCCGTTGGATTTAAGGATTCCACCCGATTCATTCGGGCGTTTCGCAAGAAGGTGGGCACGACACCGGGAAAATATCGGGAGTCGTAGTCCGGCCGGCCTAAGCGGTGCCCGACGGCGGAGCATTGCCGATTGTCCGAAGCCGTGCCAAGGCCCTGGGTGGCGCGGATTTCCCCCCGCACCCAGGGCATCGTGATGGAATACGCCGGGCATTAAAACCCTGGTGTGATATCAAAACTTAGAATCTGCCCGAGCGCACCGGGAGCTGCGCCAAGATTGGAGATATACAATTTTCCTTTCGGGCCGAACGTCATGCCCGTAGGCACGGCGAGCCCGGTGATGACCTCCTCAATTTGCGACTGGTAGATCGGTGATGTGGGCGCTGCCCCTCGAAAAGGTGCTCAGCGAACCAGATCGATCCGGGCATGGTCCGGCGAGAGCACCGCGGTCGCGAGGTTCTCGCCGTCGCGCACGACAAGAATGCCGCGGTGCGAGGGGTCCACCGAAAAAAATAAACGATAGTCGAGCGAGAGCCTACGCGGCGCCCGAGCGCATCGCACATTAAAGAATAAAACCGCGTAAGCGCCATCCGCGTGTTCGTCGATCATTTGCCGGCCGTGTTTGACGACACACGCGTTGCCGGCGCCGCCGTCGAAGTGAAGCGATGCGTAGGCGTAACGTTCGATCGCCGCCTGATGACGCCGGACCTCGCCCCATGTCAGCCGGCCATCGCCGTCGTCATCGAGGCTCAATTGGAAGTCAAGATCCCGCAGGGCGATGTCCCATTGACCCGCGACGTCGAGTTGTTCGCCAAGCCTGCGAACCATTAAATTGAGGTACGCATCGCTCGCGGAATGTGCGCGCGCGGCGGGCGTCAGCAACACGGAGATCAGCAGCAGCGAAGCCAGCATGCCGCACGCCCCAACAGACGCGGCGGCGTGATTTCCTGGCGGGGTGCCGGTTCGGCGCCTCACTGCCCCGCCCCGCTCGCCGACCTTGGGATTCGCTCCAATTGGGCGTGCAGTTCTTGAGCGAGCGGCTCGATCACCGGATCCTGCAACCGGCTTTTTTGCACGAATTTCAATGCCTCGCCGGCGGCCTCGGGTCGCTTTGCCGCCAAGGCCGCCGCGAGCAGCAGACGGGTGTCCCACGGCTCGCGTTGCGCGCGCCAATTACGCTCGGCCATGTCCAGGGCGGTTTGCGGATCATGTTGCAGCTCCAATGCGAAGCGGGCTTGCTCTCGGCCGAAGAAATCGCTGCCGCGCAAGGTAAGCGCCTCAAATCGCGCCGCCATGATCCAGGTGTAGCGCCCGGCGTCCTCGCTATGTAGCGCGGCGTGCGCCAGAGCGAGACGCAAGTAGGCGGTGTCCGATTGGGTGTGGTTCTCAAGGAGCGGAAGAACCTCCGCAGGGCGGCCGCGGTCGAGCAGAAAATCTGCGAACGCGACCAACAGGAAATTATCCTGCGGCAATAGTTGAAGCGCCCGGCTGTAATGGTTTTCCGCCAAGGACCAATCGCCCAGCCGTTCGGCGGATTCGGCGAGCAGCCCTTGGATCCACGCCTGATAACCGAGCGGCACCCGATCACCCGCGCCTTCCACCTGCTGCAGCAGCACGAGACTTTGCCGGGCTTCGCCGGTATAGGATCTTAAATTGGCGGAGCATGCCAGGCCCAGTTCCAGACCCGCACTGCCCGTGACCTGAACGCAATCGTGAGCCGCTGCCCCATAATCGCCTTGAACCATGTCGAGCGTTGCGAGCGTGAGCCATGCTTGCGCATTGCGGGCCTCGATCGCCAGCGTTCTGCGCAGCAGGTCGCGCGAGTCGCTGAACTGATGCCGGTACTGCAATATGGTTGCCTTGGTGAGCAGCACACTTGCCGGGGGGCTGGAGGCCGCCAACCACGGCGCAATGACCGCTTCGGCATAGCCCGCGTAATGCGCGTCGCCGACTTGGCGACCGTAATCGATATAGGCCCCCGCCAATCGAATGGCCGGCGGGAGGCTCCGCGGCGACGCCTCAATCTGGGCGCGCAATGCCTTCATGGCGGCGACTGCCGGATCGGCGGTCGACGGCACATCCTGGACGACCTCGCTGTCGCTCGAAGGCCGGTAAGGGCCTTTGAAGGCGGCGCCGGCACGGCCGGTACTCGTCCATAGGCCGGAAACCAGGAACGCAGAAACTAGGAACAAGGGCCAGCGCGGCGTTAGAGTGGTCACAGCCACTTATTCGGCTCAGAGAGGGGTGCGGATGCAGTTGTACCGCAGGCGATGCATCCATTCTCGGGAAATTCACGTAGTGCACCGATAGGTTCGTCCCCCTCACAGCCTCAAGGTAGCGTTCGATTGACAGAGCATGTCTATGCAGCCCGGCGGGTCAGCCCGCGTTCCACCGGCGGCTTCTTTTCCCGCGCGGAATGGCTGCGCCTGACCCTCATGTATGGATTCATTGGGATCCTGCATCTCGCAGGCTGGGGGCTCTATCTGCACTACGCCGGCAGCCATCCGCCGCTCGTGGGGCTCGGACTCGCCGCCTATATGTTCGGACTGCGGCACGCCTTCGACGCCGACCACATCGCCGCCGTCGACGATACCGTGCGATTCATGCTGCAAAAGGACAAAAGGCCATTGGCGGTCGGCTTCTTTTTCTCCCTCGGACACTCCACCGTGGTGCTCGCACTGAGCATCGGCATCGCCTGTGCGGCGAGCGTGGTCAAAGCCGGCTTGCCACAGCTTAAACTGCTGGGTGCAGTCATCGGTGCCGGCGTCTCGGGCGTGTTTCTCTGGATCATCGGCATTTTGAACCTGCTGCTGCTGTTCGATATCCTGCACATCTGGCGGCGCGCCAAATCGGGCGCTCACAGCCACGCCCATCTCGAGGCGATGCTGCGAAAGCGCGGTCTCCTCAATCGATTGTTTGGCGCCCGCCTGCAGCAATTGATGAGTCATAGCTGGCAGATGTACCCACTCGGGCTGTTGTTCGGTCTCGGATTCGATACGGCCTCTGAAGTGGGGTTACTCGCGATGACCGCGGGTGCCTCCGCAGGCAATTTGCCGCTGCCCGCGCTACTTTGCCTGCCGCTGCTGTTTGCCGCCGGCATGACGGTCATGGACACCACCGACGGTGTCCTCATGTCGAAGGTGTATGACTGGGCCTTTCTCAATCCGCTGCGCAAAATCTTCTATAACATCACAACGACCGGCCTGTCTGTCGCTATTGCGCTTCTGGTGGGAACGATCGAGCTGGGACAGGTGCTCATTGGGATAGGCGGATGGCACGGGCGATTTTTCGACTTCGTCGCCGCACTCGATTTTGGGATCATGGGCTACCTGATCGTCGGCATGTTTCTGCTGGCGTGGGGCGTCTCGGTGGGGGTCTGGAGATTCGGCCGTATGGAAGCGCGCTACAGCGCGCTTCTCAAACCGCACGCGCACGTCCATAGCCACGACGGCGGGGTGATCCACGCGCATGACCATCTCCATCCCCGCATCCCGTAGGATCACGGCGCGCGCCGGCATGCGCGTGCGGCATGGCGCATGCCTCGCATTGATCGTGGCGCTCACCGCCTTTGGCCCGACCGCGAGCCGCGCGGACACGGTGGCGAGCCTCCTCGGCAATTTCACCCTCAATCAATATTGCGGCTTGAACCTCACCCGCACCGCCGTTGATGTCCACTATGCGGTCGTCTTCGGACAATTGCCGGCCTTGCGCGAGCTGCATCGCGCCGACGCGAATGGCGACGGTGTGACAACGCAGGAGGAACGCGACGCCTATGTCGGAAAGCTTGCCCCGGACATCGCTCGAAACTTGATTCTCAATGTCGATGGCGTCCCGACCGCGCTGCACGCGATTCATTGGACGAGCAGTCTGCCGAGCGAACAAGGTGGATTCTCGCTGCGGGTGGACATGGATTTCCTCGCCGCCTTGCCGCCGGCCGATTCGGCGAGAAGCCTTGAATTCACGAATCGAAACTTCGCCGGGGGCATCGGATGGCACGAGATTGTGGTGCAAACGGCGCCTGGCCTCGCGGTCTTCGATACGAATGCCTACAACGACTCGCTGACGGGCGGATTGACCGAAGCGCTGAAATCGCTCCCGGCCGGCGGACCACTCGAGGAGCGCTCGGTGCATCTGCGCTTCGAGCCCGGCAGCATGCCGCCGGGAGTCGTGCCGCTGACATCGCGGGGGCAACGCGCGGACGTCACCTCGGCCGGCCCCGAAGGGGCGCAACTTAAAGCCAAAAAGACCGATTGGATCGCGCGCGAGACTCGGCGGCTCGTGGATTCGATCTCGGCCCCGCGGATCGCGTCCCGGATTGCGCTCTTTGCCCTCCTGGGCGCGCTGTTGCTCGGGGCCGTGCATGCGCTCTCGCCCGGACATGGCAAGACCATCGTAGGGGCTTACCTGATCGGCTCGCGCGGCACGGCGCGTCATGCCCTCTTCTTGGGCCTCACCGTGACGCTCACGCACACCCTGGGGGTTTTCATCTTGGGGTTTGCGACGCTGTACGCGTCCCGCTTCATCGTGCCAGAGCGTCTCTTTCCCGCTTTGAGCTTGATATCGGCCGTGCTGGTGCTCGGCATGGGCATCGTGCTGCTCGTGCAGCGGGCACGCGCCGCGCGCGGCTCCCTTTTTGCACGGCAGGAATCGCCGCTGGGCTTTCAGCCGATTGAGCCCGCGGACCCGACCTCGCGGCGTGCGCTCGTGTTCGCCCCGGTGCACGAGCATGCGCACACGCTGCATTCGCATGGCGGCGGTCCTCTGCACTCGCACCTGCCGCCCGGCACGGCAGGCGAGAAGATCACCTGGCGCAGTCTCGCGACCCTCGGTATTTCAGGCGGACTGGTACCATGCCCCTCGGCGATGGTGCTGTTGCTCGCCGCCATCGCACTCAACAAGACTGCCTACGGCATGCTGCTCGTCGTGGCGTTCAGCACCGGATTGGCGATTACGCTTACGGCGGTCGGAATCCTGTTCCTGTACGCGCGCAATCGCTTCCGAGGCCGGCTGGGCCAGGCGCGGTGGCCTTATCTGGTGCCGGTCGCAAGCGCGGGCACCATTACCCTCCTCGGCGCCGGCCTGTGCATCGGCGCGCTGTTGAGTTTCTCTCAATAGGTGCCGGAAGCGACCAAGGTGTCGAATGCGGTGGGCTCATCGTTGACGTCGAAATTGAAATTCAGATCGACGGAAACCGGCGTCGAATTCGCGGCGTTCGAGAACGCCTGAGTCGCGAACACCGAAAAGTCCACCGTGCTCGAGATGGGCGCGGGCGTGGGCACCGTGCCGCCGCCCCCGTCACATCCGACCAGGGAAGCGGCCGCCAGAGAGGCCGCGGCGAGAATGCGCCATGGAGCGTGGTTGGGTGTCATAGCTTTCTCACATCGCCCCGATTGGCGAGCCGGGAAGCGGTGTCTGCAGATAAGGGAAGGTTTGATCGAAATCGAGGGCGCTGATGGGCGCGCCATCGGTAAATGCGGCATTCCCGACCGGTGCCTCGGCGGGCGTACACAGACCCAGATTCGTGGGTGCCCCGTTGGCGCCAATGGGTAGCGGGTAACAGAGCGCGCCCATCGCGACACGCAGGGAGACGTCCACCACATCATCTCCCGGGCGCCGACCGTTCGGGAATCCGGCCAAGTCGCCCGCGGCCACGCCGAGCGGATTCTGGGAGGCCGGTGGTGTGGGCGCGACGGCCGTGTTCAAGCGGAGCATCTCCGAGGGCGTGACGGCGGATAGCTGATTGAGACCCTTAAACCCGGTGAGGAATGCCGCGACCAGATCGTTCCGTGGAAAATTAGTCGGCGCGAGATTCGTGAGCGCCGTCCCGAGCGTCGCATTGACCGGACCCAGAAACAGGGCGTTCAGCAAGGCCGGCAAGCTCGGATTTGTCACATAGGTGGCAAACTGGGCGTCGTTTTGGGGTGCGCTGCTGTTGAAATGATCCTTGTCGGGAAGACCGATCACCACTTCGTTCACCAACGGCATCCCCAATCGCGATACTTGCGTCCATGCCCCGCCGTTGACCTCCGGCTTATCAAAGGTCGCATTCTCGTTCAAGATGCGCACTTGACGCGTGCTCGCGTTGGTCCAGGCACCGATCACCCCGTTTCCCGAGCCCTTCAAGCAGGCGGCGGGTAGCTCCAGGGCCAATGTAGTGATGTTCTTGTTCGCGAGAACGTTGTTGCTCGCGCTCTGGGTGATGCCGCCCGGGAAGGGCTTGCCCGGCGGCGGGTTATACACCGGATTGTTGTCGCCCTCGATGGGGACGAAGTTCACGAGATCAAAGATCTCCCCGAGGTTCACCACGAACCCCTCCTTGCGCTGTCCGACGAACACGCGGCCCGGGGCACTGCAGCCCGGAATGGTGATGTTGTAGATATATTGGGCGGCGTACGCGGCGTAGCCGGCGTCGGAGCCGAAGCTCTTCTGGCCGATGTAGTCCATCGGACGCGTAAACGTTGGGCTGCCGTTGGCGGCGTTAGTGACGGGCGTTGCATCCCCGGTCCGGGCAGGCCCGGTCACCAGGGTGAGCGTGTAGGTTTCAGTAAAATTGAGGTTGGCCGAGCTCGACGCGCTGATGGGCCCCACGTTCTTCAGCGGGACCGCGACGCTCTTCGTGCTCCCGGCCGGGCCGACGTTGAGTGCAATGCCCGCATCGCTGTTGCCGAGCGTGTTCTTGAATTGAAATTGGAAGGTCAAGTCTTCCACGCCGTCACCCGTGTTGTCGATCTTGATCTCATACAGCCCGCCTTGATCGAGCGCAAAGTAGTTGGGGCCGCCGTAGGGATCCTGCAGTGGGATGTAATTGGCCAGGATAGTCACGTACCCGCTTCTGCCCGCCTCGTAGCTGTTGAACATGTAAAGATCGGTGGCATCGAGCGTTGGCAAGCGCGAGATGTTCGGCGCCTCCCGATGACTGGAGCCGAAGGCGAACATCGGCGCCGAGAGGACCGCCAGCACGGTCCAAGGGTATTTGGACATGAGAAATCCTCCTGAATGGACCTAAAAGGGGGCGGCTCGATACCGCGTTCGTCAAAAGTGATATACGAGGGAAAGCGCTGACTGGATGCAGGCGGCGAAACCGCCAGGTGAATTTTCGGCCTGGTGCTATATCCTCGACGATGCTCCGCCGGATAAGCTCCCCCGCACGGGCCATCGACAAGAGGAGTCCCGCATGAAGCGTGTGGTGTGTCTTGGGTTCGCAGGCGCCATGCTCGCTTCGCCCTCTTACGCGGCATTGAAGCCGGGGTCGCCGGCGCCCGATTTCACCACTCAAGCAACGCTCGCCGGCCAGCCCTTCACCTTTTCCTTGGCGAATGCGCTCAAGTCAGGTCCGGTCGTTCTCTACTTCTATCCGGCCGCATTCACCCATGGCTGCACCATCGAAGCGCACGACTTTGCCGAAGCCACCGCGCAGTTCAAGGCATTGGGTGCCACGGTCATCGGCGTCTCGCACGATTCCATCGACACGCTCAACAGGTTTTCCGTGAGCGAATGCCGCAGCCGATTTGCCGTGGCCTCCGACGCCGACCAGAAAATTTCAAAGGCCTACGACGCGGTGCTGCTATTCACCTCGTACTCGAGCCGCACCTCCTATGTGATCGCGCCGAGCGGAAAAATCATCTACGAGTATTCGGCCCTGAATCCGGACAAGCATGTGGCAAACACACTCGACGCGGTTGCCCGTTGGCGAGGTGATCCGCATCGCGGTTCGTGAGCTCTCAGCCAGTGCGCTGGCGCTGGCTCAGCTCGTGGCGCCGAGTGCCACCACGTGATGCAGCGCCGAGACCACGACGCCGCCCGGCTTCTCGATGGTGACGGCGAAGGCTTTCGCAAGGTGCACGGGCAACGCCGCGTGAATCGGAACGATCACCTCGGTCGAATCTGCGGCGACGTCGAATAGGCCACCATCCACCGGATAGCGCTTATCGCGCTCACCGTCGAATATCCAGGCCTGGTACTGCCGCACGCGCGGGTCATTGGGCTTAAGTCCAACGAAGTGCAAGAAGCCTCGCTGCGTGACCGGATCCCAAACCACATCACCCGTGACCCCGGCCGCGGCCGGATCTTTGGTGGCCGCCAATTGGACCTTGATCGATCCAGGCTGTGCAAGAAGCGCAGCGCGTTCCTCAGCGAGCGTCGGCGGTTTTGCGGGCGGACTTACCGGCACGACGGGTACGGGTGAAGTCTGAGGAACCTGCGTTAGCGGCTTGGCCGGAGGCTGCGGGCGCCACCACGCGGCCAATGCGAGCAACAAGCAGGCGGCGGCGGCGTACCAGCCGCCGGCGCCGCTCCAGGCACTTGCTCGCGGTCGCGGTAGATGCGCCGCCTCACGAACAGCGCCCAGGTCGACCGCTGTGCGCGTGGAAATGAAATCCTTCGCCTGTTGCTCGAGGCGCGCCCTGAGGGCGTCGGGCAGAGGCTCCAGGTGCGATTCGCTCCCCGCGAGGGTGATCGCAGCCGCGGCACGTTCGAGGTCGCGTGAATACTCGCTCGCAACCGCACTGTCCAAGACATCGAGCGCGCGCTGCTCCTCCGGCGACAGCCCCTCGGTGACTTGCTTGATCAGCAAATCGATCATGGCCTCATCCGGCCCCGTGCCCGGCTCAGACATCGGGCCTCCTCGAGATGCGCTCGGCATCCACCTGCATGTATTCGCGCACGCGCATCAGTCCCCGGCGCATATACGATTTGACCGTACCCAACGGCATGCCGAGCCGCTTCGCTATCTCAGATTGCGTGAGGCCGTGCAGCAGCCCGAGCTCGAGCACTTGCCGCTGCTCAGGTTGCAGCTCCGCGAGCGCCTGCATGGCTTGTGCCGCCTCGATCGAGGTTTCCGCCCCACTGCCGGAATCCGACCATGCCACGGACTCGAGCGTCTCGTCCGAAGAGTCCATCGGAGGCTCGGCCGCGCTTTTGCGCAAGCGGTCGATCAGGCGACGACGCGCGATCGTGGCGATAAAGGCCTTTTCCGAGCCCTTGGACGCATCGAAGCGAGCGGCGCTGCGCCATATCTGCAAAAAAATATCCTGGGTCGCATCCTGCGCGTCCGCCGCCGTGCGCGAGAACCGGCGCGCCAGACTCCAAACGAGCGCGCCGTACTGATCAATGCATTCGCGTACTGCATTCGAATCGCCATTTGCGATACATTGAAGTACGGACGGATTCATTGATTGGCTTGAATCATTATTCGCAAAGGCGGCAAAAGTGGATTCAGCCGTAGCGCGACCCTCATTGCACGCACGATAGCAGAAGCCATGGACACGCGGGAATCCACTTGCCTTTTATGCGATGAGAACGAGCATTCCAAAGAATCCAGTTCGCGGTTCGCCGCGTATAGGCAAGAGCAACGCAAAATCAGTCATAGGGGAGGAGCGAGGTGGCGTGTTTTTAACTGCCCGCGAGGCTATCGCGAGCACCCTGTTGCTGAGCCTCGCTTGCGCCTCGGCGCTCGCCGATCAGGCGCTGGACGATAGCACGGCTGACTCGATCCGCTCCTCGCCGGGGACCTCGCAGGAAATTACCGTGACTGCCCCACGACTCGAGCTGCTCGGGACGGCCGCTACCGCGAGCGAGGGGGTGGTCGATGACCAGGAATTGCAATTGGCGCCCGAATATCGGCCCGGCCAGCTGCTGGAAACCGTACCGGGATTGATTGTGACGTTGCATAGCGGCGAGGGTAAGGCAAACCAATATCTGATGCGCGGTTATAACCTCGACCACGGGACCGATCTTGCGACTTCGGTCGACGGCATGCTTCTGAACCAGCCGACCCATGCACACGGTCAGGGGTACACGGATCTCAATTTCATGATTCCCGAGCTCGCCGAGGAACTCACGTACACCAAGGGGCCGTATTACGCCGGCGTCGGGGACTTTGGGTCGGTGGGCTCGGTGCGCGTGAATTATCGGGACACGATCCAGAGCGAGGTCGCGGCGAGCACGGGGACACTCGGGTTTCAGCGCATATTCGGTGCAGGCTCGCAGCCCGTGGGCGCTGGGAACTGGCTCGCCGCCGTGGAAGTGCAGCACTACGATGGTCCCTTCGTCACGCCGGACGATGCTCGAAAGGAGAATGGGGTGCTCCGCTACAGCGCGGGCGATGACAAGAACGGCTATTCAATCACCGCTATGCTGTATCACCAACTTTGGACCAACACCACCGACATTCCGCTCCGCGCCATCGCCGAGGGGCTGGTGCCCAACCGCTTTGGCACCTTGAATCCGACCGATGGCGGCCGCGCGTGGCGCTCGAGCCTGTCGTTCAACGATCAGGCCACACTCGGTGAGGCAGAATTCGCGGCGAGTGCCTTCTTCATCGATAACCAGCTGCATCTGTGGAATGACTTCACCCAGTTTCTGGTAGATCCCGTCCATGGCGATCAGGAAGATCAGTTCGAGAATCGCCGGGTGTTCGGCGGTCTGGCGCGCTACACGCTGCCGGTTGCAGTGGGCCCGATTGACAATGTGATTTCCGTCGGGGCGCTGACACGCGACGATGTGGTGTACCTCGGGCGCCTACCGAGCGAGGACCGTGTGCCGTTGCCGGTGGCGGATGACCCCCCGTCGTATTCGAACCTCGACCAGGTCTACCTCTTCGCCGGAGCGCTCTGGGTGCAGGCGGGCACGCGTTGGACTCCCAAACTCCGTAGTGTGCTGGGGGTTCGAGTGGACTATCAACATGGCACCGACATTGACTATCTGGCGGCCCTGCACGAGGAGTCTGGCCCGGGATATGCGGGATACACTAATGGGGGCACGGCCCAGCAAGCGCTCGCCCAACCCAAGGGAAGTCTCATCTATACGCCGGTCGACACCCTCGAATTCTACTTAAGCGCCGGGCGAGGATTTCACAGCGCCGATTTGCGCGGCGTGAACCAGGACACGAGCGTGGATTTGGGGTTGCCGCATACACCGCTCCTCGCCAGGCAGGAGGGTCAGGAGATCGGCATGCGCGCGAACCCTCGACCCAATCTAGTTTTCACCTTGGCCTATTACAACTTGTGGCAGCAGTCCGAAACCATCATCGATCCGGATGTGGGCGAGGATACGGCGGGGCCGCCGAGCCGCCGTTACGGCTACGAGGTGAACGCGACCTACCAGATCAATCGGCATCTCGAACTTTACGGCAGCTACTCGGGCGACCACACGCACTTCACCCGTCCCTTTGACGACGGCACGGGCCACCTGGGCGAATACATCACGAACGCACCGCTTGCGACGGGTGCATTCGCGCTATATCTCACGAATTGGGGTCCCTGGAGCGGCAGTCTGAACTATCGCTATCTCGGCAATTACCCACTGTCCTCCGGACCTTGCGTCAATTCGGCTGCGGAGCACGACTTCGGGACGGCCTGCGTCGACTCTCCGACCAAGGCCGCGCTCGGGCAAGTCGATGGTAAGGGATTCGGTCAATGGAACCTCGACGCGCACTACGCATTTTCCGACGGATGGAGCGCCTCGCTTGGCATCTATAATCTGTTGAACACCCATGCATCCGCGGCCGAGTTTTGGTATGTCGATCGGCTGTCAGGAGAGCCCTCGGCGGGCATCGCCGACGTGCACCAGCACCCCCTTGAACCCCTCATGGCGCGCTTCACAGTCACGAAGAAAATCTGATGCTTGCGCCTGCGTTCCCTTCACTGCTTCAATCAATCTCAATGCCAGGACTGGCTTGCCTGAGGCAGTTATTCATCATCGGGTTTCAGCACGGCAACACCGTTTTGGACGGTGACGTGCGGAGCAGGCGGCCGGAATCGAGCCGTTGCGGTCATTATCTGTCCGATGATGGCGTTGCTCACCACCGAATCCTTGGCCAAACGCGGAATGCCGCTGTCCGTCAACCGATCACCGTATCCCTCCTCGATGGGATAGAGGCGCAGTTCAACGAACCGATTTGCGTCGAACCGGCTCACCGCAATGACGCTGCGAAACGTGAAATCATGGGCGAATGACGCTTTGTTGAGCGGCGCGGAAAGATCGTAAGGCGTCGCCTTGGACGGATCGATCCAAGCCGACTCCAGAAGAGACCGGTTGCGCTGGTACCGATCGTGTGGCAGCAGCTCCTGCACATCGCTCCAGAAGAAATTCCCGAGCCCGTAGAGAATCGGCCGGATGCCGCGGTGTGCCGATCGATAAAGCTCGAGTGGGCCGAGATTGTGATTGCCGGTGGTGAAGAAAGTGTCTGCGCCTGAGTCGATTGCCTCATGCGCGAGTCTTTTCAAGAAATCCCCGGGTCCGCGGGGCTGATTCGGGTCATCACAGCCGAGCAAGCACTCATGCGAATGCAGCGCGACGATGACAAAATCGGCGTTCTGACGGGACCTACCCGTGTTTCGAGGAGCACCGGGCAATGACGCATTGCCATCATTGTCGCCGAGCCGTAGGGGGCTAGGCAAATACTTATACGATCGTTCAGGAGCACGAATGCCAAATTTCGGTAGCGGCGACTCGACGAAGCGGGTCCCCTTTGGCCGGTTTTGCGGGGTAGGAAAACCAGGAGACGCCGCACCCTTCGGCATTACTCCTCTCATCGGCTGTATACCCACCGTCGATAAGGACCGCTTTCAAGCTGCAATCGGCTTCGGCGCACCGCACGTAGTTGCCCCCTCCCGAGATCTGGAGATGCGCTTTCCTGTTTGCGTAAAGCGCTGCACGAGCGATGCACCCTTGGGCCGCGGCCACGACGGGCGGGGCGTAAATGCTCGCTTGATACGAAGCCGCTCGAAAGAGGGTTTGTCTGACAACCAGTCGATCCATACCGCTCACGCCGAGACTTTCCTGTCGGCGGCTATAGTTGCGAGTCTGCCGTTCAGGAGCTCCGCATGGGAAAAACAGCCGTCATCACAGGAGCAGGAGCTGGCGTCGGTCGCGCAACGGCCGACGAGTTTGCGCGTCAAGGCTACGATGTGGCGCTGCTATCGCGGGACTCGGAGCGACTGCAGCGAACCGCGGAAGAGCTCAAGGCTTACGGTATTCGCGCGCTTCCGATTCCCACAGACGTCGCGGATGCCGCGGCGGTCGAAGCTGCCGCCGAGAGGGTGGAGACCGAGCTCGGCGCCATCGATGTTTGGGTGAACGTCGCCATGGCGACCGTGTTTTCGCCGGTCGCGAAGCTGACTCCGCAGGAGATCGAGCGTGGTACGCAGGTAACCTACCTCGGTCAGGTCCATGGAATGATATCCGCACTGAAGCGCATGCGGGTCCGCAATCGAGGCACAATCGTCAACGTCGGCTCGGCGCTCGCCTATCGCTCGGTGCCGCTGCAGGCGGTGTATTGCGGTGCCAAAGCCGCGATTCGGGGTTTCACTGACAGCCTCCGGTCGGAAATTATTCACGACAAGCTCGCGGTGCACCTGACGATCGTTGACTTGCCTGCCATCAACACGCCGCAGTTCGATTGGGCCCTCAACAAGATGGGCCGCCGTGCGAAGCCCGTCGCGCCGATTTATGATCCGGAAGTACCTGCGCGCGCAATATTCTTCGCCGCGACGCACAAACGGCGCGATGTGTGGCTCGGATTCTCAACCATCAAGGCCATCCTTGCCAACCGGATCGCGCCCGGACTCATCGATCGCTATCTAGCCAAGACCGGTTACTCGGGACAGCTCACCGAGCAGGCCACCGTACCCGACGCGCCTGCCAACCTCTTCCACCCCGTCAAGGGCGACTACGGTGCACATGGACGCTTTGATGCTGAATCTCGCCCCGTGAGCTGGGAGATGTTTACCGATCGCCACCGCATGATCTTCTTCGCAGCGATCGCGATCGCGCTCGGACTCGCCGTGCTTGCCCACCAGGTGGCGAAGCGCCTCGACGTGTGATCCATATGCCAGTTGCACGCCCCCCACTCGTTCATTAGCAATCCGCGAGCCACCGATGTCACAAACAGTCGCCGAATTCGTTTGGAAGCGTCTCTCCGAATGGGGCCTTTCTCGAGTCTACGGATATCCGGGCGACGGGGTCGGTGGTCTTGACGTCGCCCTCGAGAAGGCGAAGGGGTACATGGACTACATCCAAGTGCGCCACGAGGAGATGGCGGCTTTCATGGCCTCGGCGCACGCCAAATTCACAGGACAAGTAGGTCTGTGCTACGCGACTTCGGGGCCCGGCGCGATCCATCTGCTCACTGGCCTTTACGATGCGAAGGCGGACCACGTTCCCGTGGTCGCCCTCGTCGGGCAACAAGCCCGCAGTGCTCTCGGGGCAAGCTACCAACAGGAGGTAGACCTGCAAACTCTGTTCAAAGACGTGGCGTCGGAGTATGTGATGACCGCGGTCGTGCCGGCGCAAGTACGCACGGTCGTCGATCGGGCCGTTCGTATCGCGCAGGCCAAGCGCGCAGTGACGTGCGTCATCTTGCCGAACGATCTTCAAGAGGCTGATTATCAGGACCCGCCAATGGCTCATGGCGCGACGCACACTGGCATCGGATTTCCCGGCAAGGCCATGCTCCCCGGAACCGACGCGCTCAGGCGCGCCGCCGAGATCTTGAACCAGGGCAAGAAGGTGGCGATGTTGGTGGGCGCCGGCGCACTGCACGCGACGGACGAGGTCATCGCGGTCGCCGAACGGTTGAACGCCGGGATCGCCAAGGCGCTCCTCGGCAAGGCGGTCGTACCGGACGCCCTGCCGTTTGTCACCGGCGCGCTCGGGCTTCTCGGCACCAAGCCCAGCTGGGATCTGATGAAGGGCTGCGACACGCTCCTCATGGTGGGCTCGTGCTTCCCATACAGCGAATTCCTGCCGAAGCCGGGTGATGCGCGCGGCGTGCAGATCGACATCGACGGGGCCAATCTAAGCCTGCGCTATCCGATGGAATACTCGCTCATCGGCGACAGCAAGGAAACACTCGCCGCGCTCTTGCCAATGCTCGAGCAAAACAACAACGCGGGCTGGAAGAAAACGATCGAAGAAAATGTCGCCACCTGGTGGAAGACGCTCGAGGAGCGCGCCATGTCCTCGGCCAACCCGATCAACCCACAGCGCATTTTCTGGGAGCTTTCGCCGCTGTTACCGGACCGCGTCATCATGACCGGCGACAGCGGCTCGGTCGCCAACTGGTACGCACGCGACATCAAGATACGACGCGGGATGATGGCATCGCTGTCGGGCGGCCTCGCCTCGCTCGGAGCCGCCACCCCCTACGCGGTGGCCGCCAAAATGGCTTACCCGGACCGTCCGGTGATCGGCTTCATCGGCGACGGAGCGATGCAAATGAACGGGCTCAACGTCATGATCACCGTGGGCAAGTACTGGAAGCAGTGGTCGGACCCGCGCTTCATCATCATGGTTTTGAATAATGAGGATCTGAATCAGGTGACCTGGGAGGAGCGCGTGCAGTTGGGCGAAGGAAAGACGCCGGCGACGCAGTCGATTCCAAATTTTCCCTATCACACATACGCGGAGCTGGTTGGTCTCAAGGGCATCTATTGCGACAACGCCGATCAGATCAGCGCGGCCTGGAAGGATGCGCTGCATTCAGATCGTCCCGTCATCATAGAATTCAAGGCAGACCCCAATGTCCCGCCGCTGCCGCCGCACATCACGCTCAAGGATGCCAAGAACTTCGTGACCATGATGCGCAACGAACCGGAGCTCGGGAGCGTTCTCAAAAACAGCGCAAAGGAATTGCTCGCGAACGTCCTGCACCGAAAGGAATGAGGCAAAGTGCCGGCGCATCCTTACTCTATGATCGTGCAAGCAGCGCGGCGCCTCAACCGGGCGGCCGGCATGATTGCGGGGTCCGTGCTCATCGACAGCGCGATGGAGCATCATCGCGGCTATTTTCGTAACAAGCTCATGTGGACACCGATCGCAACCTCCTCGCTGTCCATCGCCGCGAGTCTCCATGGTCACATCGACCGACGCCATGGCGCCCATCGGATGCGCGACCTGATTTACGCGCTCTCGGGGATTGCCGGAATCGTCGGCACCGCCTTCCACCTGTACAACGTGACCAAGAAAGTGGGCGGCTGGAGCTGGCAAAACCTTTTTTATTCCGCCCCCATCGGCGCTCCCGCCGCCATGTCCCTTTGCGGATTGATGGGATTTCTGGCGGAGCGAGTCCGCGACAACAGACCAGGAACCAAGCCGACGATTGCCGGTGTCAACGCGGGGCGCGTCGCTGCGGCACTGGTCGGCGCATCCTTGCTCGGGACGACTGCCGAGGCGGGGCTGCTGCATTTTCGCGGCGCGTTCCACAATCCCGCGATGGCGCTACCGGTGACGATGCCGCCGATCGCCGCCGGATTGCTCGCCGTGGCGGCCGTCGGCCGCGCTGGAGCGCCAAGACACGCGTCGCGCAAATGGCTGGCGGCCACAGCGGCGATGGGAGTGGCCGGCGTAGCCTTTCATGCCTACGGCGTGTCGCGCGGTATGGGGGGCTGGCGAAACTGGCGCCAGAACGCATTCTCGGGGCCGCCGCTGCCGGCGCCTCCCGCGTTCACGGGACTTGCGTTGGCGGGTCTCGCGGCTCTGGCATTGCTCGCTAAGTATCCCGATGAGTGAACGGTCTCACTACCCCGGGTACGATGTCCTCGCGAAGCGGGAAACACCGTCCTGGGATGAGGCCACCCGCCGTGCAATCGACCGGCGGCTTCATGTCTCGTCGGCGGCGCTCTTCCTGACCGCTGCCGAATGGGCGGTTGCCGACGCGTTGTGTGGTCGCATCCTGCCGCAAGGCGCCGACAGCGAGCCCGTTCCGCTGGCCGCCTTGCTCGATGCCAAACTCTTTGCAGATCATGGCGATGGCTTTCGCGAAGCCGATATGCCGTACATGCGCGAAGCGTGGCAAGCGGGACTCGCCGCACTCGATGCTGACGCCAAGACCCGGCACCACGGGCGCGGCTTTGCTGCGATCTGCGGTGACGACCAAGACTCGCTCATAACGATGATGCAACAAGGATTGCTCTCCGGACCTCATTGGTTTGGGCTCAATGCGCAGAAATTTTTTGAACGCCGCGTGTTGGTGGACGTCCCGGCGCTCTATTACGGTCATCCTAAAGCATGGAGCGAGATTGGATTTGGTGGCCCCGCAAGTCCGAGAGGCTATGTTCGGCTCGAGGGCGATCGCCGCGATCCGTGGGAGGCCGCCGAAGCGGTGCCCGGCCACGAAGACGCGGCTAGGCGGTTGAACCAGCGTGTCGTCTGATCCGCTCGAAACGCCGCGCGCGGTGAACGGGCGCGCTCCCGACATCTTTCGCAAGGGTGGATGGGTGCCGATGCGCGAATACCGGGAGGCCGACGAGGTCGATTTCGCGATCGTCGGGACGGGTGCCGGAGGCGGAACATTGGCGGCCCTGCTTGCAGAGCAAGGCTTTTCGGTCGTGGCGTTCGATGCCGGCGGCTACTTCCGGCCGCTCGAAGATTTTGCGTCCGACGAAACCGAACAGAACAAGCTCTACTGGACTGACAAGCGCGTGGTGGACGGTCCCAATCCCATTCAAATGGGCGGTAAGAATTCGGGCAAGTCGGTGGGCGGCTCGACGGTGCACTACGCCATGGTGTCGTTGCGCTTTCGGCCCGAGTGGTTCACCGCTCGCTCATCGCTCGGCTATGGAGCCGACTGGCCCATCGCTTGGCGGGAAATGTGGCATTACTATGGCGTGGCCGAGAAGCAGATCAATGTTTCGGGGCCATTGACCTACCCGTGGGGTCCGAAGCGGCCGCGCTACCCCTACCGAGCTCACGAACTCAACACCGCCGCTCGGTTGCTCGCCAAGGGGTGCGAGGCCATCGGCATCGGCTGGACCGAGACGCCGCTGGCGACCCTTTCCGCACCGCATTCAGGACCCGAGGGCAACTCCCCGCCCTGTGTGTACCGCGGCTTCTGCCGGTTTGGCTGCTCGACGAACGCGAAGCGCTCAGCATTGACCGTGTGGATTCCGCGCGCATTGATGGCGGGCGCCGAGATCCGCGATCTGGCAATGGTCGGCCGGATTGAGACGGGGCCGTCCGGCCGCGCGACCGGTGTGCATTTTCACCGCGAGAACGCGTGGCATTTTCAGCGCGCGCGCAACGTTGTCGTCGCAGGCTATGCCATCGAGACGCCGCGGCTGCTGCTCAATTCCGCCAGCGATCGGTTCCCGGACGGGCTTGCCAATTCCTCGGGGCTGGTCGGCAAGAATCTGATGACCCAATCCAATCAAGCCGTCTGGGGTCGCATGGATCAAGAGGTTCGCTGGTATAAGGCACCCCCCAGTCTTGCCATCACCGAGCATTGGAATTACGACGACAAAAAGGATTTCTTCGGAGGTTATTGCTGGATGGGCCAAGGTCCTCTGCCGAATGAGTGGGCCTCGATTCAGACCGGATCCCGCGGCCTCTGGGGCAATCCGCTCCGCAAGGCAATGCTCGACTACAACCACATGATCGGCGTCAAGATGGTCGGCGAAATGCTTCCGGATGAAGCGAATCGGGTCACCCTCGCCGAAGATCTCGACCAGTACGGGCTGCGCGTTGCCAAGATCACCTATCGGTGGGGTGATAATGACAAAGCGCTCATCACCCACGGGTTGCAACAGATGAGCCGCTCGATCGACGCGATCGGTGCGCATGACGTTTTTCAGCAAGAAAATGACACGAATCACTTGGGCGGCACCGCGCGGATGGGCGCCGATCCACGCCGCAGTGTCGTCGACGCGGATTGCCGCAGCTGGGATATCCGGAATCTGTGGGTATGCGACGGCTCGGTCTTTCCGACCGTGGGCGGGGTCAACCCCGCACTGACCATCCAGACCATCGCGATCCGCACGGCGCACAGAATCCAATGTCTCGCGGCGGCCGGTGAACTCTGAGTCGGTAACAGCATGGCATCGCGTCCCCTCTCGATCGACATTCGTCACCCCTTGATTCTCAAGGCGAACGAGCTCGTGCTGGTCACCCGCGAGGACGGCAACATTCCCCTCGCGATACCCGGGTTCGGTGCGTTCTATCGCGATACCTGCTATCTCGGTGGCTACGCGCTTGCCTTGCATGACACGCACCCGCTGCTGCTGATGTCCGCCGACGGCACAGGGGTGGCGGCTCAGATCGAGCTGACGAACAGCAAGCTCTCGACCGCCAACGGCATCAGCATCCCGGATCACAAGCTGAGTGTGCGCCGTACGCTCTTGGTTCTCGAGGACGGATCGACCTTTGTCGACTCGATGGTGCTCACCAACTTCGCCGATCGCCCCATCGAACTACCCATCTCACTCGAATTCCACACCACCTTCGAAAGCATGTTCGTCTTGCGTGGCGCCCCGCCCGGCAAACGGGGACGGCTGCTTGCGCCGGTATGGGACGGCGCCGTACTGCGATTCTGCTACGAGGGGGCGGACGGTCTGCGCCGTAGCTTGCTCGTGGACTTCACCGCCGTCCCGCTGGTTGCCCCGCGAACCTGCGAGCGCACGATCGCGCATTTCGAGCTCACCCTCGCCCCGCGCATGCCACAAGCGCTCGGCGTGCGCTTTCGCCTGGACGAGCGAGCGCTGGAGGACTCCGAGGCGGCCTCAGCGGTCCCAATCCTGAACACGGTCGCGCTCAGCGCGGCCAATGCTGCCGAGGCCGCTCATCTTCTCGATGGTTATGCGAGAGTCGAGACCTCGAACAAGGCGCTGGGCAAGGTCGTCGCGCGCTCGCTCACCGACATGACTCTGCTCGAGGTGCGGCGCGGCGAGCACCGTTTCACGGCCGCCGGGATCCCTTGGTTCGTGGGTCTGTTCGGCCGCGATAGCTTGCTGCCGACGCTGCAGTGTCTCGCCTTCAATCCAGACTTGGGCGCGCGCACCACGCGTGCCTTGGCGCACTGGCAGGGCCAGCGCGATGACGACAGAACCGGCGAGCAGCCCGGCAAGATTCTGCATGAGCTGCGCGTGGGGGAACTCGCGCATTTGCACGAGGTGACCCAAACGCCGAGCTATGCCGCGGTGGATTCGACGCTGTTATTTCTCATCGCTATCGTCCGGCACACCAATTGGACGGGTAATACCTCGCTATTCACCCAACTGCGGCCGAACGTCGATGCAGCGCTTCGCTGGCTCGAACGTAAGCTCGAAGAGGGCGAGGGCTATGTGACCTATGACGGCCTGGCGCAGGGCGGTCAGCCGATAAATCAGAGTTGGCGCGATTCCGGGACTGGAGTCTTGCGTGATGATGGCACCTATCCCGTGCCTCCACTCGCTTTGGTGGAGGTCCAAGGGTATGCATTTCAGGCGATGTCGCTGGTGGGTCAATTGCTGTTGCGGATCGGGGAGGCACCCCGTGCGCAGGAGCTGCAGACTGCGGCGAAGGACCTGCGCGAACGATTCCTGCGCGCATTCTGGATGCCGGCGCAGGGCTGCTATTGCCTCGCATTGGAGCACGGCGGGAGACAGGTCGCCTCCGTCACATCGAACACGGCGCAAGTACTATGGACCGGCATCGCAAGTCCCGATCATGCATCGCAGATTGCGGCGCGCATCCTGCAGCCGGACATGTTTTCCGGCTGGGGCGTGCGCACGTTGTCCGCAAGCCACGCCGCGTTCGATCCGCTCGCCTATCAGCAAGGCAGTGTCTGGGCATTTGATAACTCATTGATCGTGTCGGGATTTAGACTTTATGGCGAGGACGCGGCGGCTCTGCGCATCGCCCGCGCGACCCTGGATGCCGCTCAAGGCTTCCGCGGCGGCAGGCTCCCGGAATTCATGGCGGGGCTCCAGCGCACACCGGGAGATGCCCCGACGCACACGCCAAGAGCCGATCCGCTGCAGGCGTGGTCGGCCGGCGCCGTGCCCTTCATGCTGACCGAATTGCTCGGATTGCGCTCGGACGGCTTCGCCAGACGCCTGGTGATGCGCCGTCCGCTCCTGCCGGACGGCGTGGATGAACTGGCGCTGCACGACATGCGCGCGGCCGACGGCCGTGTGTCGCTGCGCTTTGTCAGAGACGGCGCGCGAGTGAAGGCTGACGTTACCGCAAGCAGTGTAGGTATCGAAGTGGCCACGGATGTAACCTAGGAAGTCTCGATGATGATGGAGACCGTGCTCGACGCACACGCGACCATTGGCGAATCGCCCACGTGGGTTCCCAGAGAGAAGGCGCTGTATTGGATCGACGTGAAGGCACCGGCCCTGCACAGATATGAGCCTGCTACGGGCGCGACACGCTCGTGGACTGTGAGCAGCGACCTAGGCGGATTCGCCATGCTTGCTGACGGGGGCGCGCTCGTGGCGCTGCGCCACGGCATCTACCGCCTCGACCTACAGAGCGGCAGGCTCGCACTACTGGCTCCGCCGCCGTTCGATCCCTCTCTGTTCCGGTTTAATGAAGGCGCCTGCGACGTAAACGGACGCTTCTGGATCGGCGTCATGTTCGACCCGATCGCAGGCTCACCGCAGGAACAGCGCGGCCGATTGCACAGCTTTACCCTCGATGGCGGATTGCGTCCCGAACCCGATGCCGCCGAGCTGCACAACGGCATGGCTTGGAGCGCCGACAGCCGCGCGCTCTTCCTCTCGCACAGCAACTCGCGACAAATTTTCATGTTCGACTATGAGCTCGCCCGAGGGCGTCTCCGCAACCGCAGGCTGTTCGCGACCATTCCCGAGGATGACGGCATCCCCGACGGGGCAGCGATCGATGTAGAGGGCGGCTACTGGTGCGCCTTGCACGGGGCAGGAAAGCTGCGGCGCTTTAACCCCGACGGCTCTGTCGATCGCGACATCAATATGCCATTCAGTCAACCAACGATGTGCACCTTCGCGGGGGAGGATTTGACGACTCTCTACGTCACGAGCGCATCGGATAAGATGAGCGACGCCGACAAGCGACGCGAGCCTCTCGCGGGCGCGTTGATTCGCCTGAGCCCAGGACGGCGCGGCATTACGCGGGCCTTTGTCGCGCGTTGAAATATGCGTCCGCCCAGGAGCACATCAATAGGCCATAAGAGTTCGCGCCGTCGTAAACTCATCCACCCTGAATCGCGGATTGGTCGGTATGCCGGCGAATCTCGCTTGCACCGATCTTCGTGGCCGGCCGCCTATATGTCTCCCAATTACCCCTGGTCTAAATGATTTCTTCCTCTCTGCATAGGAGGGAACGAGTCTGGTCTAGATAATCTCGATCGGAAAAGAAGGCGTCCTTATCCTGCACCGAATCAAACCAGATTTCGGCGGTACCATCATACGCGGGAGTTCCCGCAGCGTACTCCGCGTCAAGCGTATGCGCTTGGACGTAACGACGGATGTACTTCGCACTAGCTGGAATGGAACGAACCTTCTGTGCGTGCTGCGTACGCCAGTAATCATGGAATTGTGTCGGCGACATCGCCGAGTTTCGCTTGACAATGATGATGAGCTTGATCATGCGAACTCCTCGAATCCACGGCCGCTCACGAATTCTAAGGTTCCAGAGTAGCAGGTAGGGAAGGTCGACTCTCACGCCGATTGCCCACCGGTCGGTACTTCGCGGCCCTAGGACTGATGCAGACCAGTGAGCCTGTGGCACGCAATCACCAAGTGTCCGATTCAGTTACCCGTTTATCTTCAGGTTGTCGACACCAATGAATCAGCGGACGTTTGGCGTTCTTACCGCTATGCGAATTTCGCTGTGGCGCAGCAATCCGCGTCCCAATTCACTAACGTCGGACCAGACCGGTAGCCTCATAAACTTTACCGAGAATCCTTTGGCTCGCTGCATCGGCTCCCCCTCCGCTTCCCGATCACGCCAAATGGATTTTTGATCCATAGCCGAAGTGAGATCGTGCAGCATGAATGTACCGATCAAACGAACAACGGGCCGATCCCCTCAAGCGGCCGCATCGCAATGAAATTAGCATGGTCAGCCCTCGACCGAAGCAGCCGATGATTGATTCCCCAGATCTCGCCAAGAGTTCTCGACTGCAACGCGCCTCGTCCCAGCCTGCTTAAAAACAGCTTTTTCCAATTTCAACTTCCGGCTTCGGACTCGATTAGAAGTCGAAGTGACAGAGTTGCGTGACATCCAAATTGGCTGAAATGAGGGCAACAAAGAGCGCGCATGCTTGAATGCGAAGTGCCCTCCGCAATACGCCGTGCGGGCTCGCTGTTCTGCGAGGCGTAGCTCGAGAATACCGGCCGCGAGGCTTACGTCGGGGGGGGGCCAACCCTGCTTGTCCATCCTGCCCTCATGCGCTGCTTCTATACGGGATGTCTGGATCTGCGCGCCAATTCCGATCCACATAGCAGAGTCCTCGAACGTGCCAATCTCAGGGAGACGAATTATGAAAAATAGCATCGTAGCAGTGCTCGGCCTGTCAGCCGTCCTGATTGACGCATCATTCGCCGCTTCCCCCGCTCCGGCTCTTCCCCAGTTGTTCCCCGACGCCTCGGGCGTCTTTGCGACGCTGAGCAGCACCGGCAATATCAATCGCAGTAGTGCTTTCTTCCAGTCTCTCGGAACCAACGGCCGTACCTGCGGCACGTGCCATGTGCCCGAGAATGCCTTCACTCTGAACGCGGCGGCGGCCAACCTGACGTACATTTTGACTTGGGGACGCGATCCGCTGTTCGCGCCCGTCGACGGCGCCAACTGCCCGAACGCCGCGCACGGTGATCCTTCGGCGCACAGCCTCATTCTGAAGAATGGGCTGTTCCGTATCAGCATCCCATTTCCCGCCAATGCGCAATTCACCATCACCGCAATTCACGATCCCTATGGGTGCGCGATCACCACCGACCCCAAGACCGGGCAGGAGGATATCTCCGTCTACCGACGACCGCTGCCTGCCACAAATCTTTCGTTCCTGAGCGACGTTATGATCGACGGTCGCGAGACCGTCGCGCCTCTCGGTACGCAGAACACCTATCTCACGAATCTGCAGACCGACCTGAAGCAGCAGGCCACCGATGCGACGACCGGCCATGCGCAGGCTCTGAATGCGCCGACTGACGCGCAGCTTACCGACATCGTGAATTTCGAGATGGGGCATTACACGGCGCAGTCATTCGATTGGCGCGCAGGGCTTCTGATGGTGGACGGAGCACAGGGCGGCGCCATCGCGCTATCGACTCAGGAATTCTATCCGGGCATCAACGATGCCCGAGGGGGTGATCCCACGGGAGAACCGTTCAATGCGTCGAACATGACGCTGTTCGCAGCCTGGGCCGATGCAGCACCAAGCGGCGGGATCAGCGAGGCAGCGCGCGCGGCGATCGTCGCCGGCGAAGCTATCTTCAACACCGCCGTGCTCAATACGGGGGGAGGGGGCGTCACGCACTGTGCAACTTGCCATGATACCCCGAACATCGGCAATCGATCGCTGTCGGGGATGTTCGACATCGGTGCCTCGCATAGCACGCTTCCGAACATGGAGACCAATCCGCAAATCGCAGCGGCGCTCGCCCAACTCAACTCCCCCGACCTGCCCGTGTACATGATCAGCGGATGCCCGGATACCACCGATCCGAGCCAAACCACGACATTCTACACGAGTGATCCCGGGCGGGCGTTGATCACCGGCAAATGCAGCGACGTGTACAAGGTCAAGGTTCCGGTGCTCCGCAGCCTCGCTGCGCGCGCTCCGTACTTCCATAACGGTTCGGCCGCCAATCTGTCGCAGGTGGTCGGTTTCTACAACCAGCGCTTCCAGATTGGCCTGACGACCGAGCAGATGGCGGATCTGGTCGCCTTCCTGTCCGTGCTCTAGCTACTATCCGGCGCAAAAATAGCCTTGCCAAATGGGCCGCAATTGGCCAAGTGATCGCCTGCCCTGCCCCACCTGCTCCATTGAGCGCACCATTATAGAGGGTTCGCGAGCCCTCCCGCCGTTTTCTGATCCGAAGTAATCCCGCCACCCCAATAGCACTAACGATCGCCTATTCCGAGACTACCTCGTGGCGCCCCGCGGCGGGGGCCGCTCTATTCCCCACCTCGCCGGTTGATATTTTCAGCCTATTGCAGCGGCATGCGCGTCGATCTCCAGCCCCCGCCTGTTCGCGCCCACCCCCTCGGTCGCCGAATGCACTTTCAATGGCAAGAGTACGCGACGCATCGGTCGGCGCATAACCTAGAGCTCGGAGCGATGAGAGATGTCATCGGAAGTTCCGTCGTCATCAATTCGCATTGCCATTCGATGGATGACGCCTATGAGTCTTCCCTCGGCGACCCTGCCCGTTCGAATCCTAGCCATTACATTTCCAGTCCCGACCGGAATCGGATATCAGAACCGCTTGAACAAATTATTCAACAGAGCAATGAGCCTCTTCCTGTCTGGCGTTGACAAATTGTCGATCATCTTTGGGATAAGCTGACTGATCGCCTGCTGGGCTCTGGTTAGGTCATCGTCAGTTTGTAAACCATCAAAAAATCGCGACAAAGGCCTCACGACAGCGCGCTCAAACACGCCCAGCAACTGGGTATCGGTCTTATTACTCATCGACGTCTCCTTGCGCCGGGTAAACCGGCAAAGTTTTTGTGAATGGAGTCGTACTCGGCTCCCTGGTATTTCATGAGATCGCGTTCCTGAAAAAAGGATTCCAACGAAGACGTATCGGGCGGGTCGCGATAGAGAAGATGAGGTACCCGACGGACATGTGAGGGGTGGCCGAAGGGCGATCACGAAACCCAGATAAAGCGGAGGGCGAGCATGTTTACGAATCGGCTCATCGGCAAGCAGGAAGTTCCATCTCACCTCACCTCGTTGTCAATCTGGGGGCCGAACATCCGCGCGTTCGTTGAGGCCCTGCACGTCCTCACTGGACTAAGCCAGCCGTTTCACTTTCTTAGACATCGATGCTCCTAGCTTAACGGGGCGAATCATACGCCTTAGGCCCTTTCGGCGGTTCCGATCGCACCGAATGATCCATTTCGCATCACTTAATGCGTGCCTCTTCGTGTCATTTCTCTACGCACAGCCTCGTCATAGCGCCGTCGGAAAGCGCCTACGCGCGCTCATCCCACGAAACGAACGCTTTCTGAGGACTATGGTCAACGATTTGACGTTCGCTGCGTTAAGGGAAAGGCCACTTTCTTGAGGACTCGCATGCCCGCCAAACTGTTGAGCGCCGCGTTTCTGGTTCTAGTGTCCCTGCCGGCCCTAGCCCAGCCTACACAGCCTGCTACGACTGCGCCGACCATTTCGGCGAGTCGCGGCCAAGATGCAGGACAACTGGCGCGCGATCGTTACGAATGTTATGTCTGGGCGAAACGCCAGAGCGGTTTCGATCCTGCTCAGTCGGGCAGCTCGGCGGGATTGAACCTGTATCAGCGCGCGTTCACGGCCTGCATGACGGGGCGAGGATATGCCGTGAGCTATCCGGCAGCCGCGGCGCCCTCGCAGCCGCCAACCGCTCCGCCTCCCATGATCGCGGTGCGGCCGGCGTACGTCAGGCAATACGGCTGGGAGTCGCCCGAACTCGTATACCGCCCTGTACATTTCGCGATTGAGGGGGGCTACACGGCCACCACCGGGTCCACCAGTGACTATCTCGACGATGGCGGCAACGTCGGTATCGGGTTTAGTTTCTTTCCGTCGCGCTCCTTGCCCCTCGGGCTGCGTATCGACGGCAGTTGGAGCCGGTTCGACGCAGGCAACGCGTACTACCCGAACTCAAACTACTACCTGCCCGCCCACGAGAACATCTACGGGGGCGATGCCGATCTGCAATTTAATCTCGTGCACACACCTTCTCGCTACCAATTTTATCTGCTGGGCGGCGCCGGCTGGTACCGCGAACAGAATGTCATCGGTGGGTATGGTTGCGGCTACTATTATTGCGGTCCCTATTCGGGTGAGCAGTCAAGCACGACGGGATGGCGCACCTCGTGGAATGCGGGGATCGGTGGCGAAGTGGCCATGCCGGGCGGCACCTCCTTCTTTATGGAATTGCGCTATCAGCGCATCGCGCCTCAGGACGACGAAAGGCAGTTTGTGCCCCTGCGTGTCGGCATTCGCTTCTGAGCATGCCGTCGGCGCGGTAGCCCTAATCGGGGCTCTGATCCATGTTCGGCCGGTGACTAAGCATCGGCGCGCAAATCGTGCGCTCTCATCTTCCGTGGATTTCTCGATCCGCTCGTGCGCAATGACATGCTTCGGTGGGCTGGCGAACCGCCGCGACGCCACGAGACCGTCGTACCCCGAGTCCCACTTACCCCAGGAGACCTCGAATGAGCCAACTTCATCACGCGATCGCATGAATCGATCACCGGTAAGCCAAAGCCCCCTCGTCGATGCTGCAAATGCTGCAACGAGCTGTGGGAATTTACGTGAGTTTCCCACTCATCGTTTCCGGCAAATCGGTACAGTTGGGAGGTGGGAGGCAATGCGCGCCGCATTATAGCGAGTTTTTTCGGCGTGTCGCCGGAGCGCTCGGTCAAACAGCATGCGTTCTCGTTACCAGTCCGGGGAAATGCCAAATCGGCGTTCAAGACGTACACGCACCATCTGCGCCCAAATCATGCGTCGCAAGTCTATACCGCGGAGGCCATGGATCGCCCCGGTGATGAAGCCTTGCTTGCGCTAGGATGACCGCATTTTCACGGCAATACTTCTTGCGCGCCGCCAAGTAAGCCAAGCCAACTGGTTTCGAGGTCATCGCGCAGTCGGTGCCCGTCGCGACTCCGCGCCTAATCGGGCGAGATCACTAAAAGATGTTTGGCCGCCAATCCGTTCTGTTCGCCGCCACGACGATGGGGACGGCGTGGCGAAGACGCTCTTTGGTAGCGCTCGGCGTCGACGCACGCAACCCACCGCATCGATGCGTCACCACCGACGCGTGTACTCCTGCGCCCAATACCAATTGGCGCGTCGATAAAGCGTATCCGTAACGGTGCGAATTTCCTGCTCATCGTCGGTTCGAGATACCCGAACGATGCGCGCCGCAGCATCTCGATCTCTGCCCCGACGACACGGTTCACTTTGTTCAATTGTCCAGTCTAGTCCGATGTTGTGAGCCGCTTGCCGATGGCCCGCAATTCCCGCAGCCGTTTTGGGGTGCTCTTGGGATAAGCCATCTTGAGATCATCGAAAGCATCCATGAGAATTTGGGACACGATCAACCGCGCATTCTCTTTGTCATCGGCGGGAACCGCGTACCAGGGAGCGTGATGCGTGCTGGTTTGGACCAGGCATTGCCCATACGCACGCATGTAATGTCCCCAGTACTTTCTCTCGTGAATGTCCGACGCACTGAATTTCCAGTTCTTGTCGGGCTCGGCGATGCGCTCCAGGAATCGCTTGGCCTGCTCCTTCTTCGATAAATGAAGAAAGAATTTGATGATCTGCGTGCCATTTCGATGCAGATGCGCCTCCAATTCAACGATGGATCGATACCGATCAGTCCAAAAGTCCTTATCATCTCGCGCATGCTTTGGGAGATTTTGAGTGTCCAGGATCTCGGGGTGAACACGCGTAACGAGCACTTCTTCGTAGTAGGAACGATTGAAAATACCGATTCGACCGCGTTCCGGGAGCCGACACGTGGTGCGCCAGAGAAAGTCGTGCTTGAGCTCCTCGGCGCTTGGCTGCTTGAAGCTGTAGACTTCGCAACCCTCGGGATTCACCCCCGACATGACGTGTTGAATGGCGCCGTCCTTTCCCGCCGAGTCCATGCCCTGAAAGATCAGGAGCAATGCATAGCGGCCGGACGCATAGTGAAGGTGCTGCCGCGAGTTCAACGCCTCGACGTGCGCTTGCAGCAGTTCCTGATACTGCTCCTTCGATTTGAAGTAATGCTCCACGGTGGTCGGCCACTTTTTGAGGTCGAGCTTTTTTCCGGACGGAACGCGGAAATCCTTCGAGTTGATCTTCAAGTTCGCACCTTTGAGAGTTGCTTGTTCATTGCCGGCTGAGCCGAGTCGCATCGATACGATGCCATGCACCTCCAGCTCGCCTCTGATCGGTCACCGATGGGAAGCCTCTTCTTTTGACTCCTCTTGCTTTGACTGCTCTTCTGTTTTCTCCAATTCCTGCACCGCAATAACATCCTGGCGGCCAAGCTCCTCGTACAGTGCATGGACTCGCTCCACAAGCTTCGCCGTCAAGTCGGGCGATGTTTTGGTTCTCGCCTCGGATTTCGGCTCAGCCTTGACCTCCGCCTTCGCCTCAGCCTTCGCTTCGGGCGTAGGCGCAGCCGCAGGCTTCGCGTCAGGCTTCGCCTCTGTCGCTGCTTCGGGCGCGAGCTCGGCCTTCGCATCTGGTTTCTGCCGAGGCTTCTCTTCAGTCGCCGGCACAGCCTTAGCTTCTGGATTCGCCTCAGCCTTTGCTGCGAGCGCCGCCGGCTTGGCCTTGACGTCCGGCTTGGCCGTGTCCCTTTTTGCGTCGATTGCTTCTACTCTTGCCGTCGCATCCGCCTTGGGCGAGCCGAAAATCCGATATGCGAGCAGTTTTACTCGATCGTTCACGAGGAACCACGCGAGCGCATAACCCCACACAAACAGGGCATAACCCCAGCCGAGCGGGGTCATGAATAACCCGTATACCGCGACCAACGTCGCGACAGTTTGCGTACCGAAAACGGCTATCAATAGAATTCGCGCGGGGCGTATGGACCAGAAGGGCCCGCGCGTGCGGGTCAGGAATATTGTCAGGTGACCCGCCACGGACAGCTTCAGGTACATCAGAGTCTGGACGTGGGCCTGGTCGAGGTGAAAAACCCGCAAACCGAGATAAAACAACCCGAAGGCGGCGGCGACTCCGATGATGCCCAATACGGTAGAGACCCCGAGTACGAGACGCATGTTCCACGCCTCCGGCTTATCCCGGTAATGCACATTGTCGTACGCGATGGACAGGATGGCACCGTCGTTGAGCAATGCCAGCATTACGATCATGACCGCCGTCACGGGATAAAAATTAAAGACCAAAATGGCGAGCGTCATGAATAACAACACACGCAACGTCTCCGCGATACGGTAGATTGCGTAGCTGTTCATGCGCTGGAAGATCTTTCGGCTCTCCTTGATGGCGTCGATGATCACCGAGAGCCCGGGCGTCATCAGGACGATGGCCGCCGCCGCGCGTGCTGCATCCGTGGCGGACGACACCGCGATTCCGCAATCAGCCTTCTTCAGCGCCGGGGCGTCGTTCACCCCATCGCCCGTCATGCCAACGATGTGGCCGCGCTTTTGCAGGACGTCGATGATGTAATACTTGTGTTCCGGAAATACCTGGGCAAAGCCGTCGGCCGTCTCGATGGATTCGGCCGCTGCTGCCGTCACGTGCTGCTTGAGGTCGCCCAAGGTGCTGGCGTCCAGTATATGCGTACCCATGTCCAGCTTCTTAGCGGTTTCCTTGGCGATCGCCAGCGCATCGCCGGTCACCATCTTGACGTTCACACCCATCGCCTGCGCGGTCGCGATGGTGGCCTTGGCATCGTCCCGCGGCGGATCGAACAAGGGCAATACGCCCACCAGCTGCCATTTGCCGTCTCCCTCGGCCCGCGCCACGCCGAGCGAGCGAAAGCCGCGCGCTGCGAAGTCATCGACCGCCTTTTGCACGGCGGGCTTCACCTGTCCGGCGTTATCCGCGAGCGCAAGGATCACCTGCGGTGCGCCCTTGGTGACCTTAAACTCCTTTCCGTCCTTGCCCTTGACGATGGCCTCGGTGCGTTTGTGCACCGGGTCGAACGGCGTGAAGTGTACGACCTGGTAGCTCTTCAGAGCCTCGGTATCCTTAACGCCCTTCAGCACGGCCAGATCGATCGTGTCGTCATTGTCTGCGCGCGATGCCAGGGCGCCGTCTAGGATGACCTGCGCGGCGGGTTTTCCTTCCACACAGAATGGATCACCGAGAGACAGCTTGTTTTGCGTCAGGGTGCCGGTTTTATCGGCGCATAGCACGTCGACGCCCGCCAATTCTTCGATCGCAACCAATCGGCTGACAACCGCTTGCTTCTTGGCGAGCAAACGTGCGCCGACGGCCATCGTCACCGACAACACCGTCGGCATCGCGACGGGGATTGCCGCCACGGTGAGCACGAGGGCAAACTGCAAGGTGGTGAGGATCGGGTCACCTTGGTAGATCGCGAAACCAATGATCACCGCCACCAGGCAGACCGCAAGGATGATCAGGTAATTGCCGATCTTTAGAACCGCCTTTTGAAAATGGCTAACGGTATGTGCCTGCTCGACCAGTTGTGCCGTCCTGCCGAAATAGGTGTTCGTACCCGTGGCATAGACTAGGGCGGTGTTCTGACCGCGGCGAACGATCGAGCCGGAAAACACCGCATCGCCTGGTTTGCGCGACGCAGGCAACGATTCGCCCGTCAGAGCAGACTGATCGACCGACATTGGATCGCCGTCCAGCAAGCGGGCATCCGCAGGCACGATGTCGCCCAGCCGCAGTTGGATGACATCCCCCGGCACCAACTCACGCGCTGGCGGGGTGAGCCATTTTCCATCGCGTTTCACACGAGTTTTGGTTGCGAGCTTAGCCTTGAGAGCGGCGATGGCGTTGCCCGCTTCGCGCTCTTCCCAGAAGCCGACTACCGCGTTGGACATCAATAAAACGAAGATGATGAAGAAATCCGGCCAGTGTTTGACAACCCCCGACAGAATCACCGCGACTTCAATCATCCAGGGGATGGGACCCCAAAAATAGGAAAGGAACTTCAAGAGCGGATTGGTTTTTCTCTCCGGTAGCTCGTTGGGCCCATCTTTTATGAGCCGCTTTGACGCTTCGGCTTCCGTGAGGCCTTCGAGTGAGGACCCCAGCCGCTTCTCCAGCTCTGCAAGAGGCAGCGTTTTTAAGTCATCCTTGGCTTCCGTTGTGTCCTTCGTCTTCGCGTCTGGGGCCTTGGACGGTTCGGCTACGGATTTGGGCTTCATAATGAATGTTCCTAAGATCGTGCGAAACGCGGTTTCCTCGGGTCATTGAGATCGTGCTCATGAGCGCGCGATGACCGAATCGACGGTGCCCTGGGCCCCGTCGAGAATCCGCTGCAGCCGCTCCTGATCGTGAAAACTCTCCGCGGCCGTGCTGATGCTGATACCGCCGATCGGCGCATTCCAGGGGCGCGGTCGATGACGCTGTCAATCTTTTCTCCGGCGAGCTCCGTGGCCGTGACCTCACGCGAGGACAGCGCCGCCGGTTGCTGCTGCTGCTTCGCGGTCGCCGTGACCTGTATTCGATCCTCGCCCGGGTTACCACCTATCGCCTGCGTGATGGCGAGCACATGCGATTCATTAAACGAGCCGTCGAAGGCGGAGCCGCGGTGGCCTGACGTGCCGAAAACGACGCGCTGCGCCGCGACAGTCGGGCCCGGCTCGATCTCATAGTAAGCCGTCACCAGTTTCGCTACGTCCATGAGCGAAGATTGGGGTGCCGGCTTGCCGGCGAGCGGGCTGATGGGGCTCGTCATGCTAATCCCTATGTCCTACGCATGACAGAGAGATTCCCGATGCTTGGCAGGCGCCACTCGATCTCGTCGCTAAAAGAATGCGAAGATATTGATATCCACTTATTCAGGCTACAGGACTTGGCTCATGCGTCTGTACGCCAGCGCACCTAAGAGGGCTCGACGGTCTCGAAAAGTCTCCGGCGCGTTGGCGGTCGAGCCCTTGAAATCACACCCAGGGTCGTTCAATACAAGGACCAGGCGTGGCGGGCAATCTGCTCATCCTCCTGTAAAGGCAAGACACGGACCTGGCAGCGCGAGGTGGCATCGCTTATAGGGTCGCTTGCGCTAAGATTGCGTGCGCCGTCCAGACGGACACCGATCAGGGGAAGGTGAGCGCAGATGAGCGCGCGGACTTGTGCATCGTTTTCGCCAATACCGCCCGTGAATACGATCGCATCGACATCCCCCAGCGCGACGCTCAGGATTGCGCCGAAAAACTTCGAGTGTGATGAGATAGATCTATTTATTCCCGGTACAGTGGCTGATCTCCCGATCGTGTTGTCCTCGACTGCGCTGGCATGACCAAGTTGATGGTCGCCGGGTTTACGGTGCGTCAGTCACACGCGCGCTCCCTCGACGCGGTCTAGCGGAAAGACTTCGACGCCCTCGACGATTGGTTTGCGGGAGATGCCGAATGGAGAATTCAGCTAGCGAGAACGCTGGCGGCCCGAGCTTATCACGAGTAATTGCGGTGAGCCTGCTCCGGTACCCTTGTCGTCATCGCGCTGCACGGCGTGCCGGGGAGGACGATCGTCGGCAGGTGCTCCTGGATCTCGCGGGCATTGCCTATACCAGCCGAAATCACCTATGGCGTTGCGCCAAGCCCATTGTCCGCTTCGGGGTCGACAATCGGCGCCAACAGCCGCCCAGTAACGGTACGAGCAATTAGAAACATAAAGCCCGCGCCTGCGATGATGGCGGCATGCAGACCCCAAAAGGCTGGGCCGGGCATTTTGTCGAGTAATGTCGCGAGCTTGGTAACGATCATACCGGCGAGGAACAGCGAGAGCAGATAGGCTGCCATCATCGTGGAATTCACCGCCTTGGGTGCAACGCGCGAAAATAGCGCCAGCCCGACCGGAAAGATATTCGCAAAACCAATATCGTTGAGGATGTGGAAGGCCAGCGCCCAGCCGAGCCCAATTTTCTCGCCCGTCGCCGCCTCGTGCATCGCGCCAAGCGACAGGCTGAGCGGGGCGAGGGCGGCAAGAAAAGTGCCGATCGTGATCTTGGTGATCTCATCGGGCTGGCGGTGACGCACACCCCACCAGCGCCAAAACGCCACCACGCCGATCAGGGCGGCGGTTGAGACAATGGCGTCGAGCGAGATAAGGAAGCTGGCCGGCATCGCCCAGCCGAAGAAGACGAGCTGGTAATGCGCGTCGCCCCACAATTCATAAGCGGCAAAAATCTCTTGGTTGCCGACATAGGAGCAGGCGATCACCGGTATCAGCACCACCAGCACCGCGATGCGCTTGCCCTCGCCGGAGACGAGCCTGGGGCGAGGTTCGGTGATGTGGCCTGCCTCGCGCCGGGGTTCGGCAGGCAGCCAGCGGCGGCCCGAAATATAAGTGCCGAGCCCGATCAACATGCCGACACCGGCCGCGCCGAAGCCAAAATGCCAAGCCACCTTCTGGCCGAGGAAGCCGCATACGATCGGCGAAACGATCACCGCGATCTGGATCGCCAGCACATAAATCTGAAAAGCGTCGGCCCTGCGTAAATCGCCCGGAGCATAGAGATCGCCCACTTGCGCTGCCAGATTGCCCTTGAAGAAACCGCTGCCGATCAGGATGCAGGCGAGCGCAACCAGGTAGGTCTGGTCGAATGCCATGCAGAAATGACCCACCGCCATCGTTACCGCGCCAAAGATCACTGCGCGCGTACGGCCGATGAAGCGATCGGCGACGAAGCCACCGAGCAACGGTGTGAGATAGACCAACCCACCGTAGAGCGCTGCGATCGCTCCCCCCATGCCCAGCGGGGTCAGCGGTCCGAAGAAGATTTCGAGCACATGGTGGAATGGCGCGAAACCCCATATATTGCCAATATGGCCTGGCTTGAACAGATATTGCGCGCTGTAAAGCGCCAGCAGCGCAGTCATCCCGTAATAGGAGAAACGCTCCCAACCTTCCGAGAAGGCGAGATAGCCCAATCCGCGAGGATGGCCGAGAAAGGCGCGGTCGGATTGGTATTTCCGCATTCGCGGTTCGGTTGCGTCGAGCGTCGTATTCATACCCATAGATCCAAGCTATGCAGCCTGAGCCTCCTCACGCACCCCCATACGTTCCACTCCCATCAATTGCTGAAAATCACATGAAATATTGAGATCGACAGCAGGCACGCGGGTGCCGTGGGTGCACTCCCGCCGGGAAGAGTTTAGCTCCGTCGCCGTTTTCGTGGGTAGCTACCGTATACGCCCGGCCAATGCATCGACGATGGCTATCGCTCCGGCATACTCGACGTCGTATTGACCCTGAGCGGGCGTGGCATGCGAACTGAATTTAACGACGACGGTGTCCGATGCTGGATCGATGACGATCAGCTGACCGGCCAGTCCGATGGCGGTGATATGACCACGCCGCGGATCGGCAACGTACCAGTAGCTTCTATAGGATCCGTTCTCGTAACCTGCCAGCGTTCGAAAATACGAGTATTCGGGACCCCTCTTCCAGGCCTCCGGGTCTCCGCCGCGACGGATGTCGTCGATCCAATCGTTCGGTACAATCTGCTGGCCGTTGTACAACCCGTGTTGCAGAACCATTTGCGCGAAGCGCCCCAGATCGCGCAGCGTCATATTCAAGCCGGGATCTGTGTAGGGCGCCTGAAATCCGTCCAGTAGTACGTAGGCGTCTCGCTCCGCTCCGAGCTTGCTCCAAAGTTCCTGGGATAGGAGGTCCGCATAGTTGGTGTGAGTCGCACGTTCCAGGACCCAGCCCATGGCATCCGTGTTGGCGGAGATATACCGGAACTCGCTTCCATGAGCGCCATGGCGCTTCGTCAGAGTCGCCAGATATTCATGCAGGCCGTTCGGCGCATGGGGGCCGCGCTCCACCCAGCCGGCCGATTCGTCCAGCCGGTAGAGATCGCTGGTCTTCGAGTCGTAGTCCTCGTCGAATTCCATGCCAACGGTCATATCGAGCAAATTGCGAACCGTCGCGCCGTCATACGCCGATCCCTTGAGCTCGGGGACGTACGATGTCACCAGAGCATTCGGATCCAGCCGACCCTGGTCGACGATGATACCGGCCAGCATACCGAGAACGGATTTGGATACCGACATGAGTAGGTGCCTGTCCTCGGGTTTCATGCCGTTAAAGTACCGCTCCGTCACAATCTTCCCGTCCTTCATCACCAGGAAGGCGTCGGTGTCGGTTGCCGCATACATCTGGGCGATGCTCATATGCACCTTGGTGGCCGGATGAACGAAAGTGACCCGGTCCAAGTCCTGAAGCGCATAGTCCAATGACACGATGGGACCATTGCCGCGGGATATCGTCGCGCTTGGAAAAATACGGCCCATGTGTTGATAGGACCAATGGTTGCCAGGGCCCCAGTACCAGTTCGTCACGTTTATCGGCGGAACGGGGCCGGCTTCGGCCGATATCGTGGCCAGCAACAATGCCGTACAAACCATAGGCGCCATAGCGATCACCCCGCTCGCTGTGCGCACGATTTTCTGCTGGGTCATTCTCATTTTGTTGTTACCTTTCGAAAGCAATCATAGTCAACCTCGGCTCGGTACAGCGATTCTGACCGATTGCCCTGGCGATCGCACGCGTTGCAACTCGCCAGGCTGCCGGTTGCGATGGATATAGACCGGCCCAGTAGCGATAGTCCTCGTGACGCACGCATTGCTCTTCGAATTCTCTCCGCAACCCGGCGCACCTCCGGAGGTTTGGTCGATGGAGCTCACAAGCCCCGGCAATCTCACTCGAGGCGGCTGGACCCGGCATTCCTTCAAGCCCCGGCGATCAAGTTGAGCTCGTGTTTAACCCGTTGCGGGACGGGAAGCACGGCGGTGCTTTCGACGAGACCACCTTCCTCGACACAGGTCAGGTCATTTGCACGCGGCGGACAAGCCCGGCTTACAGCAATTGTGGGCAATCGAGCCTGCGAAAGCGCCCGCCGCGGGCGAGCTGGTCCCCCGCCGCGCTGAACATTACCATTGCCGTACTTCACCATTCTTTCTTAAGTTCGACGGATCACGAGGGACCAGTGCGATTCAAGCGACGAAGATACGAACGCTGCCGGTTGCGAAATCATCCGGGATTGGTCGGCGCAGATGAGCACATCAATCGACCATAAGCGTTCGCGTCGTAGTACAGTCCTCCACCATGATCAGACCGCACTCGACCCGACCCCACCCGCCCGTAACGACATCCAGTTGGCCCGCCGAACTCGGAACTCCCTCGACCAGCGGCTCATCGCCCGAGATGCGCTACGCCTACTTCCCGCAAAAGCGCCGCCTGGCCGTCGACTGGCTCGGCGTTCTGACGATCTACGACACCGCCGACTACCAGTTTCGCGGCCTGCTTCAGGCGCATTCATCGATCGGCGGCGACCTATCGATCTTGACTCAGCGTGGCCGGATCGGGCTCACCGATCTCGCGACCGTGTTGCCCTCGACTGGGCTGGCATGACCAAGTTAACGGTCGCCGAGTTCGCGGTTGCGTCAGCTACGCGCGTGGTCCCTCGACGCAGTTAGCAAATCGCTTGTGCTGCATCTTTGACAGGAAAAGTCCATATGCCCGCCTCTCCGAAACTTGGCCGGATCGGCATCTGGTCGATGGAACTGCGCTTTGGAACCGGCAACGCGCCCCTGGCGGCCGCCGCCGAACTTGAAGATCTCGGCTACGGCGCGCTCTGGATTCCGGGCGGAGTCGGCGGCGATATCACAGGCGACCTTGACCGGTTGCTCGGTGCGACCCGTCGCATAGCCATCGCTACTGGAATCATCAACGTTTGGAAGCACGAGCCCGAGGACTTGGCAAGATGGTTCTCAGGGCTTGCCCCTGCGCAGCAGTGCCGGCTGATGCTCGGATTGGGTATCAGTCACGGCCCGCTGATCGGCGAGGCGTGGCAGAAACCGCTCGCCGTCATGCGCAGTTGGATTGGTCGCGCCATCGCTGCGGGTTTGCCACCAGAGCACCTTTGCGTCGCTGCACTGCGTCCCGGCATGCTCAAACTGAGCGGCGGGCTCACGGCCGGGGCCCATCCCTATCTCGTCACCCCTGGCCACACCCTCGAGGCCCGCAAGATTCTCGGGCCCGACAAGTTGCTCGCGCCCGAGCAAGGCGTCATCCTGGAATCGGATCACGCCAAGGCACGTGAGCTCGCACTGCAGACGCTCGCCCATTACCGTCGTCTGCCGAATTACCGGCGTAGTTGGCTTCACTTGGGCTTCACTGAGGAAGAAATCGAGAATGCTGACGACCGTCTGATAGACGGTCTCTTTGCGATCGGCAACGTCGATGGCGTCGGCGCGCGAGTTGACGCGCACTTGGCCGCTGGTGCGGACCATGTGTGCATGCAACTGATCCACCCGGGCGGTATGGATGCCTCGGTAGCGCTTCAAGGGTGGCGCAAATTGGCGAAGTTGATCGGATAGGCTGGGATCCGCCGGGACCAGCGCCTCTCTGAGCGCGCTTCCGCATCGTTATGGAAAGAATAACGGCTGGGAGCGTGGAAGCTACTGTGCAGCGCTGAACGACGTAGCCCGTCTACATGCGCTACAGGGCTCACGATGATAAGCAATAACAAAGTGTGATTGAACGACTTTGATGCAGACTGGAGGCACGCGATCGATCGGATCGGAGCACCGCGAAACGCGCTCCAGCGTTAGGAAAAAAGCACAACACCAATGACTAAATCTATTCCGGACTGGGATGCAGAGCGCCGCCGACGAGTTTCAGAGCGCACGCCGGTAACTATGCCCTCTAGACGATGAGCTCTGGGATTATGCGTCCGCCCAAGAGCACATCAATCGACCATAAGAGTTCGCACCGTAGCAAAGTCATCCTCCATGATGAGACCGAACTCAAGCCGACCCAAGCGCCCGTATCGAAATCCGGTTGGCCTTCCGAACTCGGGACCCCCTCGACCAGCGGCTCATCGCCCGAGATGCGCGACGCGTATTTTCCGCAAAAGCGCCGCCTGGCCGTCGACCGGCTCGGCGTTCTGACGATTTGACGATTTACGACACCGCCGACTACCAGTTTCGCGGCTTGCTTCAGGCGCATTCATGGGAGGCGGCCGGGGTTTCCATCGACTGCCGGATGCCGTTTCACTCGCAACCGCTCAGGCGCGTACGACTACGCGGACCCCAGAGAAAGGATGTCATGACTACAGCGGGCTCATTCTGATCAACGCAGTCACATACGCAAGCGGATCCCCGCCGACGTCGTCGAAAAGATTTCGAATTCCGGCCCCATCGATCGACGTATCACCGATGCTGATTCCCTCGCCTGCGTACGCGGTTCCGATGCGCAGGGGTTCGCCGCCAAGAATCGTCCGTACACCATCGAGCCGATCAAGGCGGTCGGGAGGAACGGCGAAGACCAGCTCGAACTCACCGTGGCAGCTCGCCAAGAACGCGAAGGCCGGCAACCGGGCGGCCTCGCGCAAGGCTTCGACCTTCGGGTCGAGTAAGCTCGACAGAGTCGCTTCGATGCGAATGCCGACGCCGTTGAGGCGCGCCAGCTGATCGAGCGTCGCGACGAGGCCGTCGCTGGTGTCCATTGCCGCGCTCGCGACGCCCCGAAGGGCGCGGCCGACGGCGATTCGCACGGGGGGCGCGTAGTCGTTCTCAGTGAATCCGTCGACATGTAGTAATCGGGCCGCGGCAAGCGCTGCGCCAAGCCCGACGCCCCCTGCGACGAACACAACGTGTCCGGCACGCAATCCCATCCGAGTTAGCGCCTGACCCGCGGGCACCAGCGCCAATCCCACCACCGTAATCGCCAGCGCCAGACCGACGCTGGTATCGCCACCCAGGATTCCGATCCTCGCGGCCTCGCAGGTTGCGCGGACTCCAATCGCCACGCGCGACTGCACGGCCTCAACGTCGCCGCGGGGCAAGACGACCGAGAGCAAGAGCCCGATGGGCTCAGCACCGACCGCCGCCAAATCCGACAGCACGGAGACGGCGGCAATTCGCCCTGCAGTCGCGGGATCGGTGTACAAGCCGGCGGCAATCTCCTCCGCGACCGTATCGACTTTCACCACGAGCCAGCGCGCGTTGTCGAGGAGCACAAACTCCGCATCGGCCTCGTGAATGGCGCCAATCGCCGAGGTGGACCGCGGCAACAAGTCGGCCCACCGTGACAACAACCGGTTTTCGTGGATCGCATCGATCATCCGCATAGGCAAATCCTTTCCGGCAAGAGCTCGAACGACACGCGGGATGCGCGAAAGATCTCGCCGTCGAGCTCGAGATCGCAGGGTTCATCGAGGACCACCGACGCCTGAGCTGCGCTCCACGACCGCGTGCCCGGCAGGCCGACGAAGCGGCCGCGAGCGAGGGCCGCGAGCGTGCTGATCGTACGCAGCCGACTCATGCCTTCACATAGATTCACTGTTAACCGGCCGGGCTCAATCGGAGTGTCGTAGTGGAGGCCACCCGCCAACCAGGGTGTCTTGGCGACGCCGAGATGGGTCAGCGCAATCGCGGACGAGGTGTCGTGCACAGTGAGTGTCGCGGAGAGGTTCCGCCACGTCGCGATCGTGCGCACCGCGGCCCAACCGATGGCTCCGTCGACCCACCACCGCTTTAGGATGCGTAGGACAGCATCCTCGCGGTTGAAGAGCGCATTCGCCGCCGCCGTGACGCCGACCGACGCGCTAACGAGGAACGCCCGTTCCCCGCCATCCCACCGGGCCATACCCACATCGCGTGGCACCGCCTGTCGCGCGTCGATCCGCATCGGGATTCCGGCGATCTGAAGTTTGATGGGCTTGTGTGCATCGTTACTCGATCCGAGGCCCACCGCCCCCAGCGTGAGCTCGTCTAGGGCTATGGCTCCCCGCACGCGCACCAGAGCGTCAATCGCGGCATTCACCGTACCGTCCCCGCCCGCGGCGATGAATGTCCGGATTCCGTCATCGAGCGCGGCACGAATAGGCTTGTCATTGCCGCCTATTTCGGTCTCTACCGCCCGCGTGTCGAACGCCGCGTCGATGTAGGGCTTTACCAAAGCGTATCTGGCCCGGCCGCGACCGCGCCGCGCATTCGGGTTCAGGAGGACGAGCGCTCGGCGAGTCGCCGATTGGTCGGGCAGCTTCGTCCCGGTCTTCATATCTGTCTCCGCACGGGTCGTCGGAACATCGCTACGATCGATGCACCGAAAAGCATCCACGCAGCCGGTGTCCAACGCGGCTCGATGGCGGCGGCCTCACCGAGGTGGATCGCGACAAACCCGTGCACTGAAGCCTGAATCCCCGGCCACGCATCGTGATCGGTCGTCGATCTGCAGGCGAGCACGTGGGCGCCGACCAGCATGACAACACCGACGGACCATAATGCGGCCCCGGCCGAGACCATCAGCCGCGGCTGCACCAGCCATGCCGATGCGGCGAGGCCGATCGTCGCGAACGAGCCGCTCCAAATGACCGCGGCGCGACGACCGAACCGCACCGGGACGGTATTGTAATGAGTGGTCCGGTCCGCCTCGACATCCTTAAGGTAGCCAAGGAGCACGAACACCGCGTAGGTGCAAACGACGATACCATCGCGGCACGAACCGTTGCCTCGGCGAGCGCCTCGGCCAATCCCGCGCCGCCGGCCATGCGCCCCAGCAGCGGAAGCAGCGCGACGGCAGCCGCATTCCACGGCGGGCCGCCCCACCAGTGACGCTTAAGGGGGGTATACGTTGCGAGCAGCGCGATCGCAATGGCGGCTGGCAACGCGGCCGCCGGCGACAGCCACACAATCACCGCGGCGCACGCCATCAAACCCCCGAGGCTCGCGATGAGCACGGTGCGTTTGTCGATCGTGCCCCGCACGAGCGGTCTCTCCGGCGCCGACAAGGCGTCAGTGTCGGTCTGGAAGACATCGGTGAGCGCCTGACCCAGTCCGTACGATAGGAACAGCACGACGAATGCCGGCGCCACGCGAGCGATCGGCGCACGTGCAAGGGCAAGGCCGGGCAGCGCGGCGGCTCCCGACACGAACATCAGGTAGGGCCTACCAGTCACCCACAGTGCGCGGAGCACGTTCAATGGGCTTCCACGATCCCAAAGCCTCGACCGAGCCGCCCAAGAACATCCAGGGTCCGCCCGAGATCCTCCTGCGTATGGCGCGCATTGACCGTGATCCGCAAAATGCTCTTGCCGCGAGGCACGGCGGGATACTGCGCCATGCCCGCTTTGACGCCGGCCTGAAAGAGCGCCACTGCGAGCGGCCCAAGCAACGTCTCGTCCCCGACATGCACGGTAAGGATTGGTGAACTGAGCGGCGGGATGCGCAGGCCCAAGTCTTTTAGACCCTGCCACATGTGTTGCGTGTTGGCCCATAAGCGCTCGCGGTGCGCGGGTTCTGCCTGCATGACGGTGAACGCCTCGGTAACCGCTGCGCAGATCGGTGCCGGCAATGATGCCGTGAACAGTGCCCCGTGCGAAAAAAAGCGCAAGTAGTCGATGAGCGCTTCATCGCCGACGACGTAACCCCCAGCCGCTCCCGGAGCCTTTGAGAACGTGCCCATTAGGACATCCACCCCGCCGCGCATTCCGTAGTGCTCCTCGATTCCACCGCCGGTGGCGCCTAAAATGCCAACCGAGTGGGCATCATCAATCATCAACCGCGCCCCGTGCTTGTCGGCGATGCGGCGCAAGTCCGGGCAGATCGCACAAATCGCCGTGCATGCTGAACAGGCCATCGGCGACGATGAGGGCTCCCGGCGCCCCCTGCGCGAGTTGCGCGTCGAGGGATTCGAGGTCGCCATGTGCGTACGTGAGAACCGTGGCTCCGCTGTAGGCGCAGCCATCGTGGAGGCTTGCGTGTGAGAATCGGTCGGCAATGACTCTATCGCCGCTCCGCAGCAGCCCCGTGAGGATGCCGATGCTTGCCTGGTAACCCGACGGAAAGACCAGACACTTCTCGCGACCGAGCAGCGCCGCAACGCCCTCCTCAAGCGCCCGCAGCCAGCGATTGTGGCCTCCGAGCACCTGGGCACTCGGTGTCCCCACACCGGCCTCGTCTATCGCGCGATGCGCAGCTGCACGTACCCTCGGGTGCAAGTGCAGACCTAAGTAGCTATTGGAGTCGAAACACACGAGTTCGCGCGTCTCGCCGGTCGAGGCATCCCTGGCGAGGATCCGGTGATCGAGTGGTCCCTGGAGTTCGATGCGATACATCGCATCGAACACACCGGTCGCGCGGACTTCGTTGGCGTACTCGTGGAAGCGCCGACACTTCTCCAGCGGATCGCTTCCCTTGCTACGAGCGAACTCAGCCATGTTAAATGGACGCGGGGATGGAGAGGACATGCGCGCGTGGACTCCTTGTCGTTACATCACCCGAGCGGCGACGGACACTCCCGTAGCGTCGATAATGGTCGCATGGAATCGACAAAGCCATACTCGGCAGCGCGACGGTCACATCGCGACTTCACTGCCTGAACATCGCGAACAGTTGGTCGGTCGCGCCGGTTGGCCATGTGCTTGTCTTAGCTGCGTTTTTTCTGGGGCCGACAAGAAAGACGGTAAGTCAGCTACGCTGAGAAGTTGACTCAATGGATGCTGAGGGTAGGGGCACCGAGCACAGCGGCATCCTGGTCATTTAGAAATTGCTCCTCCAGTGAATATGAGTCAATAACGAAGGTACCTGTTTCACTCGCAAGATCCACGTCGAATCCTGCTTCCGTCAGCGCCTGATAGGGATGCGAGAGCTCCGTATAGAACACCCGTTTACCCGCCCGTCGGGGTAGAACGCTGCACTGTGACCGGTTAGCGAGATTAAGGCCTTTCGGGGAAGCGGAGAGTTCATTGGCTTTATTCCTGGGGTTTCCTGGGGTAAGGTTCTATGTTCCGACGCAGCGCGCCCCTCACATAAGAACGCGTCGGCCAGCTGGGCACACCCTTGGAGAGCTGTTCCTTTCACTCCCCCGCGAGCTACATGAAAGCGGTCGCGTCCGGGGGTTCTGGTGCTTTTCGGCGCCGACTGGTGCGAAGATGCGGTTCGTCGTGCCGTGCGATGTTCAGCACGAGACTATGGATTCCGATGATCTTGCGCGTGTTTATGGCTCTTCGCCGGCAAGCCACAGCGCTATGTTGCGCACATAACGGTGTGTATCGGCCATTGCATCAGGCTCGAGCAGAATTGCGTTGCCCGGCGGCTCACCAACGAAGCTTGGTGCGCCTGACCGCGGGTCCCAATTGTAATCCGCGAAATGATGAAACGTGCTCTGGGCGATCGCACGCCCGTTGCCTTCGTAGGCCTCAAACGCTACTGCGATATTGAATGGCCGTCTCGTAACCTTGCTGACCGCAGAGGCGATAACGCGTGCATGGTGCCCGTCCGGCGCGCTCACCGCGCCCTCATGCGGATGGGACGGCAAGTAGCGAACGAGGCCTGTGGGCGAAGAGGGATTCTCAAGAACCGGATGCGCCGGCGGAGTCACGTGAATTGTCTGGTAATCGCCGTTCGATCCTGAATGAAAGTTAGGCCATGAGATATTGGTCGAGTATGGATCGTCCCTCTCACTTGCGTTGGGGTCGATGTTTCGAGTGTGAAAATGGTGAGCATCCCCCACGCCTGCGAGGGAGCAGATCGAGCAACCAAGATCCATATGGTCTCGGGTGACCATCAAACCCCCTCCTCTCCCACGGAATCGACTGATCGCACCGCAGTCTTCAGGCGTAAGCCCGTCCCCAACGTCGACCGCGAATAGCCACAGCTGATCGAAATCGCTTTGATCGAGGTTGCAGAGCACGGTGTCGGGCGCACCCAGCGGGTCGCGGTCCCGTGCGGTCACCTCAAACGCCGCGTGATTCTCCCGATCGCGCTGCGCACGCAGAAATCCCGCGAGCTGTCCAAATCTAGCAATTGACCAATCGTCCGCAGTCGAAGGGATGGTGGTCTGCAAGAGAACCTTGATTGCATGAGTCATACTTACCTCAGCGTGCCGGGAAAGCTGCTCGGACATGCCCGATGATCTGCACCATGACGCGCACCGGGATCGGATTGGATGAGTTTACCCCGGAAATACTCAGTCAAAAATTCACTTCATGGATTCTTGGACAAGTCGTACGTGGACTATCACCCGCATTTCGCTACGCGCGGCTTTGGCGCGATGCGTCAACTTCGGATGTGAACTCGAGCTCGGCGCAGCCGACGTCTGGTTCTTTGCACGATACATGGCAATGTCACAGAGCGGTAGCAGCTCTTCCGGGTCACGACCGTGGTCGGGCCAGGACGGCGCTCCCACTACGCAAAACCGGCTGACCGATTCTCCGACCTCAATTGCCCGTAACGACATCCAGTTGGCCCGCCGCCCTGCTTCAGGCGCATTCATCCATCGGCGCCGACCTATCGATCTTGACTCAGCGCGGCCGGATCCGGCTTACCGATGAGCAGAACCTAGCCATTCAACTCGACGCCTTAAAGAAGCCCGATTGCGATCGGGCGTTCAGCGATAATGTCCAAGCGCGACGAGCGGCGTTAGCGGACCCAATAAAAATTACAACAAAGATGTCGTATCTGGCCGGCTAGAGCAGGCCGCTCTGTATGCCTTTCAGCACCACCCTGATGCGGTCACGGACCGAGAGCTCACCGAGAATACTCGATACATGATTCTTCACTGTTCCTTCACTCACTGAAAAGATCTCCCTGTTGCTATGATCGCGCTTGCCAAATTTTCGGGTGAGGATGAGAAACTCGCCGCTGAGGCACAGAGCCTAGAATCGAGGACCGACGCCGATTAGCCTCGGTCCCTGGTTTTCGATGCAGTGCCCCGTCGGCATGCCGCCCCAGATATCGACTAGCGGTGGCTGCGGGCCCGGTAACGGGGTGCGAGCGGGGATGAGGAAGGATTTTGCCATCGTCCAGACCGGGAGTATCTCGTCGCCAATAACTAGTGAGAAGGCGGGTTATCAATAGTAAAATCTCGAATATTCTTCAATATCAATACCTTGTGAGCCGATTGGCCTGGCGTTGAAACGCGATATGACATTACCAGCATGCATACGGTGCAGCCTGACTTGAGAGCGGTGCTACACGCGGATGAGACGCCGGTGCCGATGTTAAAGCCGGGTCTCGGCCGCACGCATCGGGCGTATCTGTGGAGTTACTCCTCGAGTGAATACGATGAGCTGCAGACGGTTATATACGACTTCACGGAGGGCCGCGGGGGTGTGCATGCCCGTGACTTTCTAGGAAGCTGGTCGGGTAAGCTCGTTTGCGACGACTACTCAGGCTACAAGGCGCTCTTCGATCGCGGCGTGATCGAAGCCGGTTGCATGGCGCATTGTCCCGAGCCGCGTTTTATCTGGGGTGCTCCGAGTGTCACTGCGAAAATCCTAGGGCAACGAAGGTCCATGGCTCCAGATAATAACAGCGGTCGCGATCAGATGGAGGCAAGGTAGGCCAGCAGATCAGGCTTGGGTGACCAGGGACGTGCGCGGAGCGGGCGAAAGGCCGGAGCGGTGCCAGAAGTGCTCGAGAGCATCGCGCTTCATCTGCAAGTTGGTGCTCACGTAGCGGCTCGTGGTCGAGATGCTCGCATGGCCCGAGGTAGTCACGGATCACCGTTATATCGACTCCCGCTTGCAGCAAGGCAACCGCGCAACTGTGCCGTAGCATGTGCGGCGTGACGTGGCGACGTTTTAGCGCCGGAGCGGTACGGGCTGCCAAAGCGGTGTACTTCTGCAGGATATAGGCGACGCCGTCGCGCGTAAGGCGGTCACCGCCGCGGCTACAAAACATCCAATCCTGCGGCTGGGCATTGCGCACGACTTGCAGTCGTTGCAGAGCTGCTGCGGTATCGCGCCATAGCGGGACATATCCTCTCCTTGTTGCCTTTGCCGAAGAGGCGTACATGCCGGGGATGGCCTAGCGACAAGTGCTCGACGCGCACACCCAAGGCCTCACTGACGCGCGCCCCGGTGTTGTACAGCAGGAGCAGCAAGGCGTGGTCGCGCAGGCCTGATGCGTGGAGCGATCGGGTTGCGCGAGAATCTGTTTAACCTCCTCGGGCTCGAGATACTGGGCCATCGGGATATGCGCGCGCTTGCCTGGAATCGACAGCACTCGCTGATACTGATCGGCCCGCGGACAGATCGTGCTCGACGAGATGCTTGAAGAAGCTGCGGATCGCGGCAAGCCGCACGTTCCGGCTGGCGACGACGTTGGAACGCTTGGACTCCAAATGGGAGAGGAATGCGAGAACGTCCGGAGCCTGTAAGTCGTCGAGTGTGAGATCGGCCACCGACCGATGGCGGCGATCAGCGATGAAACTGAAGAGCAACCGCAGCGTATCGCGGTACGAGCGCAGCGTGTGAGGACTTGCGCCGCGGGCACGCGTCAAGTGATCACGGAAATAGGAGCCCACCAGCGGCAGCAGCGTGATGGTGCGCCGAGCGCTCACGTGGCGACTCGTTCTCGCGAACCGATCGCTTGCGAACTGCAATAGCTCTGGGGTCGCATGGAGATACGTCTCCGTGCCGAGTACGCTGACGTGTCCCATGTATGCCGACAGCCAGGGAAGTCGGGCATGAATGTCCACGCCTTCGCGATACCACGCGGTCAGTCGATGAACCGCAAAGGCGTGACGCAAATCGTAGGGCCGTGGACCGATGCGACCGCGGGACCGCTTGAGGCCCAGATGACGCAGGATACGCCGCAGGGCGTCCGAGGCGGCCTTCAAGGAAATCGCGCGCCCGTATCGGCCAATGAACAAAGCGTCGGCCGCGATCGTGCCCTTTGCGCCGCAGCAGCTCGTCGCGCTGCGGCCAGTACTGGCGAAACTCGCGAGCGAGATCTGCTCCAAAGGGAACGAGTCGAGTGCGACCTTTGCTCGCGCGTATATGCAACACCCGCGTATGAAGATCCACATCCGCGCATCGCAGCCGCACGGTCTCGCCAAGACGCAAGCCCGGTGCAGTAGGTCGTGAGAATGAGCAGGCGCAGCAGGCCAGGCCAAAAGTTACGGCCCTGATGGCGGCCGGCGGCCTTCAACCAGTGCCTGTATCTGCTCAATCGAGAAAATGTATGGGACATAGTGCGACTCGGTCTGCGGTGCCAGACTCACGCTCGGGACGTATCCCCGCGGATCCCGGCGGCGCCTAAAATGGCAGAGCTGCCGCACCGGCCCCAGACTCTAGCGCCCGTGTCACGGGCTTGCGGTTCGGACCGCGCGACAGCCACGCCTTGATCGTCGTGTGCCAGGTCAATCGTCGCGTTACGTTCCAGCTTCTGAGACGCGAAGCGCTGAAAACTACGCAGGGTCGCCTCACCGCGCCGGTACGGATAGCCCAAGGCATGCTTGAATACCAAGAACTGGTCGATGTCCTTCGTCAGCGACTTGGCCGTGAGAGGAGTCATGCAGGCACCCGGAGCGCCATGGCGCGCAATCGATCGGTGGCGACCCGCAAGTATGCAGACGTCGAATCTGGATCCCTGTGCCCGAGGATGTCGCCAATGATTTTGGGCGCGGCGCCGAGCTCGAGCTGGCGACAGGCATGGGTGTGCCTGAGAACGTGCGTTCCCATGAACGGAGCCGTCACGCCGGCGCGCTCTGCTGCGGAATGCAGAATGTGGCGAACGCTTACGGAACAGGCTAACGGCTTAAAGGGCGTTCGCATCGTCACGAACAGATGCCGCGTGGTGGAATGCTCCGGCCGACCGCCGCGAAGATAGCTGACGAGCGCGCGACTCACCGCAGGGAGCAACGGCAATAAAAACTCAACGCGCGTCTTCGGACGAACCACACGAAGTGTCTGTGCTCGCCAGTTAATATCGTCGAGGGTGAGTCCGATCACCTCACCCGAGCCGAGCCCATACACACTCATCATCAGAAGAATCGCGTAGTCCCTTCGTCCTGTTGGCCTGGTACGATCGACAGCGTTGAGAATGCGCTGCACATGCTTCCATGGAAGAGCGCGGTGTGGCCGCTCGTTGACTCGAACAATCGGTGAAAGCACCGATCCGGACAGATCGTGGCGGGACCGGCCGGTCGTGCAAAGGAATCTCTGAAACCCGCGCACGGTCGAGCAGATATCAGCCACGGTGGTACGTGCATAACGCTGGCGGCATGTCACTATGAAATCATCGATGTCCTTCAGCCGTGCGCGATGGACGGTGCGGCGCCGCTTGCGACAGTGTTCGACAAACATCGCCATATGGGCAAGCTTTTTATGAACTGTCTGCGGTGGGTTCCCGCGAACATCGCTCAGGTAGTCCACGAAGGCCGCCATGGTCGCCGATAGCGGCGGAGGTGTTGCGGGCGACTCCCACGGCGGAACCTTGACTCCCAGAATGCCGAGAGCAAAGGACCATGCGCGAAGCGCGCTTCGAGACGAATTTAACGAGGTCGCGAATCCGCCTCGACGCGGACTGCCTTGAGATCGCCACCACAATGCGAATCGTCTTGCTCCAACGCGAGTCAGTTCCAGGTGCTCATCGAGGCCTTGCGCCCGGCAATAATCGACGTAACGGCAGATCCAGTATCTATACAAACTGATCGTCCCTGGCTCAACGCACCGGTTCCGCTCCCATATGCGCCGGACATCCGAGAACCGATGTGGATCTAACCGCCAAGGAATCCTCAACATGGCCGTCACTCGCGCGTCGCACCGACGCCGGTGCATGGAGACTCAAACGCGGAAGGTGCTCGCCGGATGACAACGACGATCGATGACGCCTGAGATATTATCCGGAGTGAAATGGCTGAAAAGCAGGTCAATGCATGAGCGGACCAACATCGCTCCAGATAAGACGCGGCTCGGGACAATGCGCCTTATGCGGGGCACGGGATAAGGCGCACGCGCGCCGAAAGCTCCACGACCTGTATGCCAACCATCGAAGCGAGATCGCCGAAGAGGGCCTGAGGTACTTCGCCGCCCTTTACGAGATCGAGCGTGAGGCGCGCGAGAAAGAAACTGACCGCCGACGGGCGACTGCAGTTACGTCAGCAGCGCGCAAAACCCGTCGCCGAAGCCTTACGCCAGTGGCTCACTCGTCAGCGTGGGCAGGTGCCGGACGGATCTGCCACACGCAAAGCAATCGACTACAGCTTGGGCCGTTGGGCGGCGCTCACTCGCTACCTCGAAGATGGCGATCTGCCGATCGACAACAATCACGTCGAAAACCGCATTCGCCCGGTCGCGCTCGGTAAAAATAACTGGCTCTTTGCGGGATCTCTGCGCGCCGGCCAGCGCGCTGCGGTCATGAGTCTCATCCAGTCCGCCAAGCTCAACGGACATGATCCGTATCGTTACCTGAAGGACGTTCTCGAGCGTTTGCCAATACAACCGATCAGCCGGATCGATGAGTTATTGCCGCATTACTGGGCACCGTTTTGAACCGCCTCGAAGAAAATAGTCGAGCGCTCGGCCTCGTCTGGCCACGTATGTCACTCATCGCGGCCACTCTCGTGATCCTGTTTTATACGCTGCCCGCCAATGCCGCGATGCTCCGGTGCGCATCGCATCAGCTCGCACCTGGCGAGCACGACGAGATCATGGACCGCGCGCGCCACCTGGTGCCAGGTGGCGGAAGGGCGTTAGCGATAAAGTCAGCCTGTTCGAACCGTGACTTTGCGATCGCATGGCTACGAACTCCGATGGCGGTCGATCTTGAGGACGTGCATTGGTGGTGGCAATACGTTGCGATCGCAAGACACGTTCCTGGTCATGCGCTCCGGCGGCGCGAGAACGCCGTGTAGAGGTCGTCATAGCAGACGCCACGCAGCCAGCCACGGTAGTAGGGTCGTTCCCTGACGCTATGTCGGCCGGCCGAGCGCGGACCATAATCACAACAACAGCGACACTAGCCATGAAGCCCGATATGCCGCTCCCGGCATGTTCCGAAGGCAGCGATGATATCGGCAGATGGCATCGTTCGCGCTTTAATCCGCCGAGCCCTGATCTAGAGTATCCAGCTGCCGAGGTGGACATCGGTGGCGACGGCCTAATAGTCGACTACGGATCCTTACGCTTCAGCCTCGGCACTGATGATCGGCCCCTCTGCTGGGACGAACTCATCATAGTCTGGGACACTCATCATAGTCGATTGACGCTATCTCTCCGCGATGGTCAAGATGACTTCCCCAGCCGCTTACGTTGTCGCTCGCGCGCCGGTAGCTCCATCAGTAACAGCTTGACCAGCCGAAGCTGGTTCTCGGCCCGCAGCTCCTTGAAATGCTCCTGCGCCAGATCATGGTGCCCCTGCTGTGACCGCTTCCATAATCGCTCGCCAAAAACGCAGCGGAATGCGACGTAAAGGACAAGCCTATTATCCAAACAATTGCGACGGTGTTGTTCATCGGAGGTGACCCTTTAAAGTTCGAGAGGCTACGGCATCCGCCGCTTAAAATTCACTCGCCTCGATTGCCGGCGGTAGTTGTCAGCCCATTGCGTAACTTCGTCTTTCAGCGCATAAGCGGCGCTTGCGTCTAATCACCAACCCGGACGGATGAAGACTTTCGAGCGTGGCTCTTTCGTTCTCGATCATGAACGTGGCCAGCCCATAGCCAGTAATTGCTCGCGGACTGCGCCTATCTCGAATCCTTCAGCCGTGGCCGCATGGATGCAATCGGCAACCATTTTATCGATACCTTTTTATTCGCATCGGGGACATTGCCAAAAGGCGGCAACTGTCTGGGTATCCTCGCAAAGCAATGAGGGGGCTAACTCACCGGCAGGGATGCACGGATCATCACGCAACAGTTGCTCGCCGAAGTCGCCCCGAAACTCTTGGTCATACTCCGTTGCCTTGGCTTCTGCGATTTCGTAGAGCCGCAGGCCTTCCGGGTTGTTCTTCATGCACTCGCGCCAGATATTCATCATGTCGCTACGGGTGGCGTTTACTATAAGTGATCCATGAGTTTGGTGGTGTCGCCGCCAATTTGCCGGGTGCGTGAGAGCGGTCAGCTAGTTTGATGGACTGATTTTCACGATTGGTGATGGGCCATCATCGATCGTGACCGCGGCGTCGGCGCCGCGGTCATCTCCGGAGCTTTCAGAACGGTGGATCCGGAGGCGACGGCGGCGATGAGGGCATCGGACGGTGGCGGGCTGCGCGCTCGTCGATTGCGCGATAGTAGCGGTATAGCTGGATTCCATAACGTTGCTGGAAGCCGTTGTAGAGGTCCTCGAGGAAGTGGTCGAGTGCCGCCGCCGCCTCGTCCGGGAGCTCAGGGAAGAGGAACGGATCGGGTTGGTCGTCCATCAGCGAGCCCCCGCAGCACGGCGCGGCGCATTTGGCGCCGGCAGGTTGAACACATTGAAGTACAGTTTTTCGTCGAGCACGGTGGTCTCGGTCTGGGCCGCGCTCATGAGCAAGTCGGCCGCCATTCCGGTGAGGATCCGATAGTTGCCGGCCGCGTGGTCGCAGAGAAGATGCCGCAGCTCCTTGGTCATCAGGCCGGCATTGCCCGCGGTTGAGAGCAGGTGTCGAGGCAAGTCAGCAACTCCTCGCGAGTGGCGGCGCCGGTCGTCAGCCGGGTTCGGATCCGGGACCCCAGCGGGATGAGTTCGTCGCGCCGGAGTTTATCGAGGAGCCGGCCGTCGCCGCAGAGCACCACACACAGCAGCGCCTGCGAGTCGAACCGGGCGCTGGCAAGAGTCGCAACTCGGACAGCACCATCGGGGTCATCTCCTGGGCCTCGTCGATGAGGACGACCGGCCGACGCGAAGCGGACCCCAAGTGATCGAGCCACCGTGCCCGCAGCGCTTTGAACCCGCCCCAGCGGTTGCTCACGCGGATGGAGATCGAGAAGATGTCGCCGAGCTCGCGATAAAAGTCAGAGAGGTTGCTTTGCGGATGATGGATGACACCGACCGAGAGGTCTGCGAGCCGAGAGAGTCGCTCGGCGAGCAGCCGCATCACCACGCTTTTGCCCGTTCCGGGGTCGCCCTGGATCAGCGCGAAGCCGCCTTCCCGCAGGTGCGCCTGTTCGATGCGCCAGCAGAAGTTCTCGACCTTCGGCGGCACATGGAGGGCCTCGATCGGCACCTCCGAGGTGAACGGGTTCCATTTGAGACCATACAGGGCCAGGAGTTTTTGGTTCATACAGTATCGTCCTTCTGGCGGTGGGTAAATAGGCGGGCGGCAGGCCGGTGGCGGCGTAATCGGCCATCATTTGCTTCAGGAGTGGCGCGATGCCGGTGGCCGGCATCGCGCTTAGGTCCGACGTCGCCGGATCGAGCCGCCGACGCAGCGCGTCGGCATTGGCCGCCTTGTCGAGGGGCGGATCGGGCAGAGGATCTGTCCGGTGCGCGCATCGATCAGATCGACGCGGCTGAAGTCCCAGCGGGCATAGCGCAGGTGGATGTGCTCGAGGCCGCGATACCGGGACGGGATCTCGAAGCGCTGACCCTCGAGACTCACCGTGCCGTCGGAACGGCGCTGCTTGCGCTTGACCTCGATGCGGAACGCATCGCGTAATGCATCGCTGCCCGGACAGTCGCGGGCGACACTAGGTCCGGCCAGGAACCGCTGCATCGGCGTTTCGCCCAGTTCACTATGGACGGTGCGGTGATATTCCTGGGTGACCCAGGCCTGGGTGGCGAGGTTCAGTTGTTCGAGGGTGAGATTGGCCTCGCCTTCGAGCATCGCGAGGAGGCGCCCTTCAACGCGACCCCAGAGGTGTTCCTGCTTGCCGTTGACGTGCGGCGAGTACGGCAGCGTCGGCAGGTGCAAGATGCCGAGATGGTGCAGTCCCGCAGTGAACTCGCCGGAGATCATCGCCGAGCCATTGTCGGTCATCAACGAGCGCGGCAGGCCCACCTTCTGCAGCGCCTGGCACAGACCGTGGATGAGTTCCCGGCTGCCCTCGTTCGTGTACCACTGGGCATGGCAGAGGAACCGCGACCGGTCGTCGATGAAGCCGACCAGAAGCGGCTTGACGTAGGCACCGCTGCGGGTCAACACCTTGCGCGAACCGTGGTGGAAGTCGAGGTGCAGCAGCTGCAGGACGTGTTCGACTTCGTAGCTGCGTACCTCGCGCTGCTCAAGCCGATCGCGGGCGGCGATGGCCCCGTCACTGCTGCGCTTGGGCGGCCCTCGGCGCACCAGTCCCTGCGCCTTGAGGTAGCGTCGGACGCTCGGGTACGACGGACACAAGAGCCCCGCGGCGGCGAGCGTGACCCGCAAGTTGTCGTGGTGCAGCTGCGCGGTCCAGCCCGGGTGATGGCCGTACTGCGTGGCCAGCGCCGCCACCGCCTCGACCGACAGACTCGGGAACCGACCCATGTCGCGCCGCACTTGATTACGCAACGCTCGCACCGGATCGACGGCTCTTTTCGCGGCGCACACCCAGCGTTCGATCGTCGAGACGCCGAAGCGCACATCGAGCCCGGTGAAGGGATGTCGCCAGGTCTTGGCCGCTAACACGGTCAACGCTTCGTGCAGTTCGCCGGCGGCGGCGGAGCCGCGAGCAACGGTCCGATGATCGCGAAGCGCAGCCGCGCCCACCGATCTCGCGGCGGTAGATCATCCTCGGAACCCAACATCGCTCCCATTGCGACGCCACACCGGCGCCGTTCATGGGATCGCAGGCTACAAAGCCGCACAGACGTTAGGCTATCGGCATCCTCTGCTGGACTGCGTCGAGCCTCGGATTACCTGATCGGGTCCGCGTGCTCAACGGCGCCATCCATCGCAGCGCCGGCGTCAATCGATCTGACATCGACTCGCTTTCGAAGCGGTTCACCAAGCTTTGGGGTAGTTCGTCCATTACGATCGGCGGCATGAACCGCTCGCACATCGACTGCCAAAATCGTGTCGTAGGAAAGCCCTCCCGCCACCACGTGCGCCAGCGCTTCAGCGTGCGCGCGGGAATGTTGAACAGATCACACAGTTCCTGCCCGAACCCGTTGCCCCGCGGTGACCTCAACATCAACACCATCGCCAAATACACCCGGCGGCCGGCAAAGCGCACGGACGGCGACGTCGAGCGCGCTTCGCACCGACCGCAGGTAAAACTCAAACGTCGGGAATACTCTTTGCGCACCGCGGCCGGGCAGCCACGAGGTTTACGGGGGTAGTTCGCCACATGCAGAGGCCCCTCGCAGTCGGGGCAGCGCCCGGCTCGGGTCTCGGCGGCAAACTCGTGGTCAATCTTGGATAGGAATCGAAAAAACGTGGGGTCTTGTAGTACGTCGTGGCACACTTCGAGGGTCTCCTGGTTGGTAACCGGAGACTCCCCGGAGGGGATCTTTTAATCAAGATCCCTGATGGGGACCCCGATAAATCATCAACAAACTTGACCGCCAAAGGCGGAATCGCCATCAAGAATGTTGGTCATGCAAGAACGAAAAGGACCTCTACCATCGACGGATGCTGCATAGCATTTTCCTATTGATATCCAATTCGGGATGCGCAGCGGCGAAGTATTTGGGCTACGAAATCGTGATGTCGATGTGCGTGCTTCAAAGGCGGAATGTGTATTGAAGATTCGAGCTGAGACTTCAAAGGTCAGAAAGGGACGGAGGATTACCTTCTCCGGTTCCTCCGGCGGGCGCGCCAAGGAGACAAAGAAAATCAATTACCTTATCCGGTGGATTGACGAGTACCAGCGTCATAAGAACCCAAATGATTTCGTGTTTTCCGGATTCGATAAAGGTTCAATAAGTGCCAGGGACACGTACTATCACGCGTACAAGCAGCTTCGCAAAAAGCTAGCGGAAATCGACCTCGATTGGTTCGACACCTACCATTGCAGGCACTTTTGGATCACGAACCGACTTCTGGCTGAAGAGCCAATTCATTTAGTCGCGAAGGCGGCTGGTACCTCGGTCAGTGAAATCGAGTCGACATACTCGCACGTCTTGACCGAACTTTCGACGCGAAGTTCGACAATAAAGCGAGTGATTTATCAGCCTGACGGATCGTGGAACGTAGTTAGTAGTAAAAACGAAGACCAGCCGGAGGAGGGGTAACGCCTATCACTCGCAAACGGATCCTGTGTTGCTGCAAAGCGGGCTAATGCGAAGCTATCCGACGCAGGTCCAGCAATTCCTGCCTTATGGATTTCCAGTTTTGCGCCAGATCTACTGTACAGATGCGAATTGCGTGACCACCAATTTCGTAACGCAGCCGAACCTGTTTTTCTGTGACTGGATAAAGCAACATTCCCTCTGCGACGACATCTTGTCCGCCGCGCGATTCGAGGCTCTTGAGGTAGGAAAACATTTGATACAAGTGACCGGAGTGAAATTCTCCGGGATTCCCAATGTCGCTGAAAAGTATCTTGATAGAATTTTGTATTGATCACCAGAGTCTTTCCACGTTGGCGAACGGAAATGTCCGTGTTCATTGTCGGTAAAAATGAAAGATCCGGATCATCGGTGCTTCGAGCATCCCAGTAGATCTGCTCTCTCGTCACCATCGCGTCTGGACATTCCCTACGAAAGAAGTTGAACGCAAACCTTTCAAACAACTTTGCCATTCGATCTGGATTGCGAAGGAAGTCAAACGTATAACGCCCATGTTCCTCGGTGCTAATGGAGGAATCGAGAATCAATTCGCAAAGACTTAGAAGAAACTTGTAGAACCGATCATTGCCGTGAAGTTGCACAGTTCTAAAAGCTTGCTTTGTTAAGCGAATCTCAGAAATGTCTCGGAGCGAGCGATCCAACTGTCGTAGCTGGTTCCGGAGGTGAAGTACCGAGAGTTGGAGCCTTTATGAGTCGGCGTAATGTCGCTAGAAGTATTCGATTGGGAAGGGTATCTACGGTTAGTTCGTCATACTGACAATATGCACGCCCGTGCTGCGGCAGCATTCTGTTTACAGTGACCGCCATCTGCACGCGCCCCCGGATTCCGGCGATTTCTGCTTCCACCGGCAGGTAGGATCGGTCCAAGCCGCGCCGCAACAAATGACGCAACCCACTCAAGAGGACCGCCGCGTAAAGATCAACCAGCTCGGTACTGTCTATTCCGGTAACGTTTACCAACTCACCTTCAGCCAAATGATCCCACGCATAGACCAATAGGTAGTAAATGTTCTGGATCGCGTTTAGACGCCATCGGTGTTATGCGCGGAGGAGGGTCTCGACAGTCTCGACCACATTTTTCGGATTATCAAAAGTAGCAACCGTACAGCAGTGGACCAATATCCGACTCAACCACTTGTTTGTACCAGAGCCAATCGGGTTTAACGCTGTGTGGAATAGTACAAAAGAAGCTGTGCCCGATGCGGAAGCCCGGTCCGAGGTTCGCGAAATCGTCAGCGATTTGTTTGTTGAGATTGGTCATTCGGGCTACCAGCATCTCAATAAATGACCTCTCCGCCCCTCTCTCCTCCAAATAGTCGCGGAACTGCTCTGAGTTAAATTGCGGTGCAAGATCGACAAAGCCAAACCGACGCCTCAACGCGTAGTCGACCATTGCCAGTGACCTATCGGCGGTGTTCATCAAGCCGATTAGATAGACATTGGACGGCACGTAGAACCGCTCGGAACTACTATCTGAATACGCCAGCGGAATCGCCCCATTCGATACCTCTTTTGTCAGGCTCGATCAACATCATTGCCTCACCAAACACCTTCGAAAGGTTGCCCCGGTTAATTTCGTCGATTACAAACACGTACTTGTTGGTGATGTCAATCTTTGCTATGTGTAGTAAAAATCGTAAAACAGTCCATTCTTGCGAAGAAATCCTTGACCAGAAGGGCGGTAGCCCTGAATAAAGTCCTCGTAGCTATAGGACTGATGGAACTGTAATTCATCTAAAGTCGGTGTGGTGCCTTCTCTTCCATTAGACCGTAGGCTAGCCGCTTACATACATACGTCTTGCCGACTCCGGGTGGACCCTGAAGAATGATGTTCTTCTTTATCTGTAGGAGATGAAGAATCGCTCTGAACTTTGGTTCGTCTATGAACAAACCCTTCAATGCCTCGTCGACGGAATACGGGGGCGCTGACGGAGAATAAGCAGGCGCCTGCTTCTCGTTAACGACTTCCGCTCGTTCAATGTGTTTGTTGCAACTACCTGTGACATCGTCGATAGCAGATTCAAGTCTAGGAAGATCTACGGGCTCGGACATATCCAATACGGTGTGAGCAAACGAAGATCCATATATCGTTCGGGAGGCGGCAAATTATGCTGGCTAAAATATTCATCTATCTTTGATGACTCACCCACCGAAGTCCAGCCCACTTTTGGAGGCACTTGTTTCAGAAATGCCGTAGGCGACAACCAGCCGACTTTGAGCGCGGTAATAAAGCACGACCGGATAAATTCCATTGCTAGTCGTTTGGTCAAACCCGGTGAAGGAGATCCAAGGAATCTTGGCAATGTTGCCCTTTTCCGAAGCTGACATTGACATTCAGTCCCGCGATAACTTTTCGGGTAGTCGGAGACGACTAAACTAGCCCCTTCATCGGCTTGCTTAAGGAATTTGTGAATCAGTTCAGCTAAGAAGTCTTTGGGCTCGATCGAAAAACCAAGATCACGAAGCAGCTTGAATGACTGTGAGCTTTCACCACCTGAGAAGTGCGTTCTGGGCATTTCTTTGCCCGTTGCATATCGTGCGGCGAGAGAATAAAAAACGTTACTTTGGTGGGTATCGGGTTCGCGCCAAAAACGAGATCGTAGGTTGTTGAGCGTGCGTCAGGAGGATAGCTTGATTTATCAATTTCCTGGTATGGCACGCAGAACGCGGTCTTGCTGCATAACTCCAGCGAGCTGAGCTGAATTCCCAGACTGCTCCTCTTCTGGAATAAGTGGGTTAGGCTCCTCATTCGATTGCCACATCTCTGAGGGGGGACGAATAGAAGTCCAAAGTCCGCCGTATGATGCTTCTGCTCCTGGTCGACGCGTATCTTTTGTAATTCCCTATCAACATCCAGCGGTGACAGCAGGGCGATCTTGGGATTCGTAAGAGCAGTAAACGCCTTGAGGATTTTCCTGCGATCCGACCGCCCGAATATCCGTTCAAAGCTATCGGGGAACAGTAGGTGGAGAATCATGTGTCGAAGCTGCGGACCGCCGGCACCCGGCACATTATTGATCCATTCGGCAAACTTCCAACCATCTGTCAACAAAGCTCGTTGGGATGCCAAATCCAGGGGCGCGATAAGCTTCGATAAACGCAATGAAAAAAATCAGCTCACGCCAGCGCTCGGTATTGAATGCCGTTCCTGCGCTACCAATCCCCGCGAATACCTCATCGCTAAGCCATGGGGAATCTTCTGGCCCCGCTTGTTCCCCGGACCAACCCCAAATTGTCCGAACCGTCTCTCGCTTATTTCGTGGTGTCAGGCTGCTCGGGCAAAGCAGCATGAACCAATTCATTTCTGCCGCCAGCTGCTTTTGTACCGCCGTCAGCTGGTGCGAGCTGCTCGTTCGAGTTCTTCTCGTGAGGAACGTACCCTCACCCTTCATCAGGGTTATCCACAAAATAATGCTTCAGGGACCCGACGTTGGC
>CAVYNI010000008.1:0-135980 GCA_963769815.1 uncultured Gammaproteobacteria bacterium
GGCTTGGCGCCCTTCAGGCGCACTTCGCCCTTGAACGGATGCTTGGCCATCAAGCCCCACTCAACTGCCTTGGTAAAAGCGTGCTTGAAAACCCCTATGTCGTGCCGGGCCATCGATAGGGACTTCTTGCCCGCGCGACTAACGCGCGTGTCCGCATATTTGTAGATGTGTTGCGGCTCAACATCGACTAGCCGCATGTCACCGAACACTTTGCGCGGATTCGCGAGAGAGGCGTTCTCGTCGGCCTGCGTGGCAACGGCCTTTGTCGGAGTTACTTCGATAGCGTACCGCTCAAGCAATTCATGGACGTAATTGACCGGCCTCTCTGAGGCGGCCATACGCTTCGCCCAAGCCTGAGCAGCTTCGCCCAACGTCTTGCCTAGCCGAAACTGCTTCCGGCCGTCCCATTTGGACTCAAGGCCCGGAGGTACTTGGTAGAAGTACGCGCCGTGATAGAGGCGCCACCGCGCTGGTAATCCTTGGTTCTGTTTATTGCGCTTCCGAGCCATATCGCCAATCCTAACCCCAATTCGGCTCGGTGCGTTTCGTAGACGACTTAAGGCTATCTTTGCCGGAAAGCTGGTCCCGTAGCACTACCAACGATCCGTCCGGCCGGAGCTTATGGTCTATGGCTATTCCCAAGGCGTCGCACTGGCCGAAACATTTGCAGGCCGTTCGAGCCGCACAATGGGACCTAAAGTGGTGGTAATCGCCGGGATCGATCGTGAATGGGAGATTCGCAGCGCCCTTGAACGAGGCGTGCGCGGGTATCTGCTGGTCGGCTGTTCGCTCGAGGAACTCGTGGAAGGAGTGCGTGTGGTGCATCGCGGCGCGCGCTACTTAAGCCCGCAGGTGGCGACACGGCTCGCGGAGAGCATTTCGCTCGAACCGCTGACCTCGCGAGAGGAAGAAGTGCTACGTCTGGTGGTCGAAGGACTTTGCAACAAAGCGGTCGCCCGGCAACTGGGAATTGCCGTCGGCACGGTCAAGTCGCATCTTAAGTCGGCCTTCGACAAGTTGAGGGTAGAGAGCCGAACTCAGGCGATCGCTATGGTGGATAGGCGAGGTTTGCTATCCCAGCAGCGGGCTCGCGACGAGTTTCGTCTCAATAATGTGCGAAGCGAGCGACACTTTCATCCGCTTGGTGATGCGTTTCAGGAGCAGCATTCAGAATCTGTGATGCCATCTTGAATTGCCGCGCCACTTCACGTCTGAGTTCCGGCCATGGACCTCTCGATACCGAGGCGTCGGCCTTACGTCGGCTCCGGTATCGTGAAGCGAACCGTCTCACTTACGATCACCCGGTGTGTCACCAAGGGTTGTCCGACTCGGCGCTCATGAAGCCGTACAACGACTAATCATTGAAATGGACGGACTAACCGAAGACGTCAGCTGTGAGCCGCACGGCCAGGGAGAAAGTAAGGAACTGCTTGAGGCAAATGGTAAGAAAATTATGTGAGGCAACACGAACTCTGCCCCCTGGTCGATCATCGACGTCCGCTCGGTCCGGGGAAGCGACCGAGCGCGGAGTCTAAAAAATCGCGCTCAACTGTCAGCTCGCCGATTTTCGCGTGTAACTCACGGATCCGTTCCCGATCCGTGGCGCTCTCCACGGCGCCGGCGCCAAAAATCCCGGCGGCGTTCTCCAACAGTTGCGTCTTCCAGCTGGTAATCTGGTTTGCGTGCACGTCATAATGCGCAGCAAGCTGCGCAATCGTCTTCTCGCCTTTCAAGGCTTCCAAAGCCACCTTCGCCTTGAAGGCCGGTGAGTGGTTGCGTCTCGGTCGTTTCATCGGGAATACTCCTGCTATCGTTGAAAAATATAGCAGTCATTCCACTTTCAGACCTGTCCGAAAAACCTAGGCCACCTCTGATGGCCATTTGGCGACGCGGCCCGGCCCAAGCTTTGCTGAGTCACTCAGACCAGGGCAGCCAATACACCAGCGAGCGATTTCAGCGCCTACTCTCGGCGCACGGCGTCACCTGCAGCATGAGCCGCAGAGCAATTGCTGGGATAACGCCGCCATGGAAAGCTTTTTCTCGACCTTGAAAATCGAACGCACAAATCGAAAAATATACGCCACTCGGGACGAGGCCCGAGCGGATGTGTTTGACTACATCGAGCGGTTCTACAATGCTAAGCGCAGACACTCGACATTGGGATATCTGAGTTCGATCGATTATGAGAAATCGGCGAGCTCAGGCTGAGGGTGGTGTCAACTGAACCGGTAGCAGCCCAAATTGCCAAAGTTGGCGATTCGCTGATGTCGGGCGTAACTCATTTCTCCGCGCGAACAAGAATGAGCTTCGGTTCGACGCCGGCGATTAAACCAAAGTCCCGATCACGATGCAGAAGTGGCATACCGCCAATAATAGCGTGGGTTGCTATTAGGCAATCATTCGCGGAACGTGGAGTGACCCCGGCCCATCGGCATCGCGCATACAAGTGTGCTGCGCTTCGCGCAGCCTCCCTGCTGTCGGGCGCGATCACCATTGGCAATTCGCCAAGCACCCGATCCCAACGAGTGAACCGATCAGAGCTATCCGCTCCCTGAAGAACCTCCTGCAGGATTGGCGGCGCAAGCCAGACGGGTTCTCCATTTTCGAGTGCTTGCGTGAGTAGCTCGACTTCGATCAGATTGTCACCACGTAAGTACGCGATCCATACCGAAGAGTCGACCAGCATCTCACGTCACCGTGCCGGGCTTGCTGCCTTCGGATCGTAACCGTCTGCAACGCCGCCGGTGCCGCGCAATGCGAGAACGCCCGAGTAGTCGCGACTACGTACATAATGCTCGAGCGCAACATGGACAGCGTCACGAGTCGTTTTGACATTGGCAAGCCGCTTGACCCGGTCGACTAGTTTCGAGTCGAGAAGAATATTCGTACGCTCTGCACTCGATCTGCGGATTGGCTTCATAGGGACTCTCCTACACATTGGATGTGTATAATAAGTGTATTGCCGTTTGCAGGTTGGTGCAATCGGATGCCAGGGCGGGGGCAAAGTAACAAAAACGTAGCGCTGGGTGCCGTCTCATGCGCTTTTGTGCCTATTTCGAGGGAGGGCTGGCCCGCTAAGTGGTTGAAAAATAAGAACCTATCAAATCAGTTTCGCGACTTCGAACCAGGTGGTCGGCGGTTCGAATCCGTCCGGGCGCGCAATTTAAATCAATTGCTTAGTGCGAGTACTGAGCAGGTGGCTTCCACTAGCCAGAAAGCCACCGCCCACCATGATCCGTGTCGGTAGAGCGGTGAACTGGTAGGAGAATGAGATCGCGAGGCTCGTGTAGCGGATGCCCGCCATCACATCGAGCGTGCCGATGTTATTGTTCATGACCGTGTACGAGGGAGCGAGCAGGTTAAAGTATGCAAGGTCCGTCCAGATCGCCCAATCGCCCTTGCGGAGGGTGCCATCGAGGAACGCGGCCAGATTCAAATGCTTCAAGTATTGGCTCGGCTGAGTCTCGATGGTCGGATTGCCGCCGCCGGCAATGGGCGGGAGCTGCACCGACGTGTACAGCCACGGCAACCATCCGTAAGGCGATGCTTCGACGTGCCATTGCCCGTCCCACATATTCACCCCGTTGGCGACGGTGATGATGTCCTGAGCGGCCGCAGTGCTTACTGCGAGTGCACCCAAGCCGAGAATAAATCCGGCGACTACGTGCTTGAAGAATTTCACGTATTTTTTATGGGGCGCTTCGTTTTGAGGGGACCATTGCGAGGCAGGATGGCTTCGTGGCGACGCACTGTTGCTGCTTCACTTCACGAGCTCCACATCAGGCATCTTGAACGATTTGTTCCAGAATGCCTCCTCGGGAGCGTAGAGCCGGAACCAAAGATAGGGCTCCTTGCCCATGGTCGGAATCCAATTGGATTCAAGCCCGGCAGGAGCGTTCGGGCCGACGTAGAGATCGACGCTGCCGTCAGCGTTCACCTTCATCTGCTTCAAGTTGAACGAGCCCAAGCCCGCCCGGTCCAGCGGGTTTTGCACGAACGCCCAGGTTGCGCGGTCGTACATCGTCAGCGACCAGAACTGTCTGGCAGGAACGTCCTTTGGAACCCGGAGCTTGTAGGTCTTGCCGGCTTGGAGTGGTCGCCCGTCGCTGTCCGCGATGGGTGCGAGATACACGGTTCCGGCGTGATCGGTGAGCTCCTTCGGATAGAACGTAAAGTAGAACCAGGCGGCGGCGCGCTTGTCGATCTCGACCGCATCCTTGCTGACGAACTCAAAACCGCGCTCGGCATCGGGGACCATCGCAAAGTTCCAGTGCCGATCCGGCCAATAGAGATTCGCGGCAAACAGCTTGGTGTCCAGTTTCTGCATGTAGAAATAGGCGTCAACGACACCCCTCTCCATGGCCGGCTTGAGCTTCTCCGGCGGATGGAACGGCTTGCCGGGCTCGATCCCGATCGTGGCCAGCATGCCCATCATCACTTTGTCTTGGGGCTGCACCGGCTCGACGCTGATGATGTCGTGAATGTCCTGTAGCGCGCGGATGTCATAGAACGGCAGTGTATGTAGCGGGTAGGGCCGACCATCGACAAAACGCGTCGGGCTTGGATGATCCGCCTCGGACAGCGGATACATCTTCAATGTCTTGCTATAGGCGAGGGCGTCGGCATCGGTTGCGCCCCCCAGAGGAATCGAGCGCAGCGCTACCATGATCTGGTAGTTGCTCGACTGAATCGGGAAGTAGCCGGTCGGAACCCCCTTGTAGCCGGGTGGAAGAAATATGTACTTACCACCCGCGCCTTTGTCGAGTCCCGACGGACCGATCTCGGCGATGGTTGTCTGCCACGCATCCACGACCTGGCCATAGAGAACTCCCTTGGCGGTCTTGGCTGGAACCTCCAACACCACCGGGCCGTTGCGAAGGTCGGCGAGGGCACCGATATAAGGAGTGACCTGATTAGGGGTGATCAGCTCGTGAAAGGTATGCAGGGGTCCGGAATAGGCGGTGATCACGTTGTTAGCCATTCCAGGCTGCGCCAACAACCCAACGCGGAACCGATAGATCGCGGAGGCGGGCATTGCCCACAATACGGCCTCGAATGCGCGCTGATAGGCGACTTGCTCGTCAAGGTCGGGGACTGATTGCTTCGCGCCCGGAGCCGGCTGTCCGCCCAAAGGCTCCTGCGCTCCAACCCGGGTACTCGTGAATGCCAACGTGCAAACGAACAGGGCCAACGAGAACGAGAGCCTGGCTACGAACTTCATTTTGAATCTCCTGTTGTGAGGTCACGCCCTGTGCACCATGCCGTCGTACCGGGCGACAACACCCCGCTCAATGCTACTTAGCGTCCTTCTGCATACCTATACGCCTTAAGTGCAATGCCCGCTCGCTGCAACCGGCCGCTTTGCGGCGGCCGAAATGCTCAGTACTGCGTTTCGCTACGCGCGGATTGGTCCTTTGGTCCCATTGTCTCGGCTCCAGGTTCTGAACAAACTTGCTACGCGTGAATACTGGCGACAGCTACATGGACGTCGCAGCCGAAAGTGGGAGACGAACATTAAGAGAAAACTCCTTGTCATCGCCGGCGCGCTCTTTGTTGCGGGCGTCGTGATAGCCGGCATTCTGTACGTGACTTTTCCGGTGCAGATGACCACCTACGGAGGTACGGCGCGTAACTTTCTCCTGACGCTCGCTACGCCCGCGGGCACGACGAGCACGGAGGCGAATCCCGCTTATCAAGCCCCGGTGGCTGCTGCGCCTTCACCTCCTGCAGCCGACGCCTGGCCAAACGCAGCGGTCGGGGACTGGCCAAGCTACAACAGAACCCCCTCATCGCAGCGTTACTCGCCGCTGAATGAGATCAATACGAAGAATGTGGGCCAGCTGAAAGTGCTCTGCACCTACGACCTTCATGAGTTCACCTCCTTTGAGTCCTCTCTGATCATGGTGCAGGGTGCTCTGATTGGCACTTCCGAGTTCGATATTTTCTCTCTGAACCCGGCGACCTGCGCCGAGAATTGGCGCACTCATCTGGATTATCCGGGCGCCCTCCTGCCATCGAACCGCGGCGCTGCCTACATGGACGGCATGCTGTTTCGCGGTACCCAGGACGCGCGGGTGCTGGCCTTCGATTTCAAGACCGGCAAGCAACTCTGGGAGACGAGAATCGCGGATCCGAAACACGGCGAGTCGGTGCCCGCAGCTCCGATTGCCTGGGATGGCATGGTCTACATCGGCAATTCGGGGGGCGATTACAAGGGCGGCAAAGGGCATATGTACGCCCTCGATGGAAAGACCGGCAAAATCATCTGGGAGTTCTTTCTTGCGCCCCAGGCCCCCGGGGACGAAGTGCTTGGACCCTTGAGCAAGACGCCGCTCGACGGATCGACCTGGCAAATGGCGCCCGGCTTACCCATTAGTGGCGCCGGGACCTGGACGTCGTTCACCCTCGATATCAAGAATGGCCTGATATACGTGCCCGGAGGCGATCCGGCTCCCGACTTCGCCGCAGGAGCTCGCGAGGGAATCAACCTGTTCAGCGACTCGGTGGTGGTGCTCGACGCCAAGACGGGGGACTATAAGAATAATTTCAAAGTCGTACCCATCGATTGGCACGACTATGACGTCTCGAACCCGCCCATCCTGCTGCAGACGATGGGCGGCAAGCAGATCATCTCGGTGGCCCCTAAAGACGGCCACCTCTATGCCTACGATTTGGCGGATAATAATAAGCTCCTCTACCGAGTGCCGATCACCACGATCGAGAACGACGCTCAGACCTTCGCGATCGGCAAGCCCGTGCATTTCTGTCCCGGCGTGGTCGGCGGCGATGAATGGAACACCCCCGGCTACGATCCGACCACGAACCTCATCATCAGCGGTACCGTTGACTGGTGCGATACGGTGACCGTCGTGGATGACCGAAGACTTCGCAACGTCGCGGTCGGGCAACCCTGGACCGGCATGGCGGCATTGAACCCGGTCAACATGTTCGGTAAGGAAGACAAAACCGACGGACACTGGGCGGGGTGGGTGTATGCCACCGACGCCGACACCGGCGTGTGGAAGTGGCGTGTCAAGTCGAATTACCCCATCGTCGGCGCTGTCACCCCGACGGCCGGAGGCGTCGTCTTCTTTGGCGATGTCGGCGGCAACTTCTATGCACTCGATTCTTCGAGCGGGGAAAAGCTTTGGGGCCAGGTGCTCGACGGCGGCGGCGGCATCGGCGGCGGGATCATCACCTATACCGTGGATGGTGCACAAAAGATTGCTGTGGCGGACGGCTTTACCATGGTCGCATGGCCGACGAAGCCGGTGAGCGCCAAGGTGATCATCCTGGGGCTCGATCGCGCCGCCACGAGCCAGTGACCGTGCATTGATCGCGGCCGCCCTGATCTAACCGGCGCGATCAATCAAACCGTGACCGCTCCTGTCGTCTGCGCAACCCTAGCCGGTTCCGAGCGTCCCTATTGCCGCGCCAGATGCACGCGCATCTCGGCCTCATGGTTCTTGATCACCTCACCACTCACATCCACGGTCGCGCTGTAGAGCGTGCCGGTAAACTTGAACGGCGCCCGATATTTGTCCCACACCGGCGAGCCGGAACTTGCGCCGCAGACCGTGCCCGCTGCGAGACCGATCAGGACGACCATCGTGAGAGGAATATCACCTTCCCCAACTGGTTTGTCGTCGATATAGAGCTTGGCGCGCCCCGGCGCGCCCTTGCCGCTCTTGTAGTCGGGTTTGCCGGTCACCTCGAAATCGTAGCGCAGCTCATGGCGCCCGGTGGGAACCGGGACGTTCGATTCAATGTGGAAAAACTGGCTGCCGACGAAACTGTAGACGTAGTGGAGTTTACCGTTCTGCATATAGAACGAAAAACCGCCCTGGCCGTCGCCGGTGCAGAGCAGCACCCCCTCGGCGCCCCCCTTAGGAATTTCTACATCCGCGGTGATGCTGAACGGTCGGTTCATCATATTGGGGCCCGCGTTTCCCGGCACCATCTGGGTACCCGGATAGTAGGTGTAGCGAGTGCGCGGAGCGGCGATCTGGGGTCGTGGATCAGTCGCTCGCAGCTGGCCCCGCGAGTCGATGGGCAGGACATTGTACTTGCCCGCCTCGACGTACCAGGTGGCGATCATCTCGATCAGCTTCGCGCGGTTCTGAGTTGCGAGATTATGGTTCTCGGCGAAGTCCGCATCGATGTGATAGAGCTCCCAGGCCTTGGCATCAAGCTCAGTCAGCTTGTCCTTGTCGATCGGTGCGCCGAACGGCAGACCCGCTTCCTTGAAGGACGTTCCCGGCCACGGGCACACCGCCCGCCAACCGTCGTGGTAGATGGAACGGTGTCCGAACATTTCGAAGTACTGCGTGACGTGCTTGCTCGGCGCCTTTGCATCATCCAGCACGTGGGCAAAGCTTAAGCCCTGGATCGGCGACTGGGTCACCCCCTTGATGGAGGTTGGGGCCTCGAGACCCAACAGCTCGAGCACCGTCGGAACCATGTCAATGGCGTGCGCATATTGGGCGCGGATTTCGCCTTTCGCCTTGATTCCCTTGGGCCAGTGAACGATGAACGGATCGCTGATGCCGCCGCGATACGTCTCGCGCTTCCAGCGCCGGAACGGCGTATTGCCCGCGAAAGTCCAGCCCCAGGGATAGTGATTGAACGTCGTAGGACCGCCCAACGCATCGATCTTCTGGAGGTTCTCTTGCAGCGAATCCGGCACGTTGTTGAAGAACTTGTTCTCGTTCACCGATCCGGTCGGTCCACCTTCCGCGCTCGCGCCATTGTCGGAAATGAACATGATGACCGTGTTTTCCCACTCGCCGATCGTCTTCAGGAACTCAAAGAGCCGCCCGTACTGGTCATCCGTGTGGCTGAGGAAGCCTGCGAACACTTCCATCATGCGTGCATAGAGTTTCTTCTCATCGGCCGTGAGCGTGTTCCAGTCCTGAACGTCAGGATCATGGCGCGACAGCTCAGCATCTTGCGGGATGAGGCCCAACTCTTTTTGCCGCGCAAAAGTCTTCTCGCGATAGGCATCCCAGCCGTCATCGAATTGGCCCTTGTACTTATCCGCCCACTCCTTTGGAACATGATGCGGGGCATGCCCTGCGCCGGGGCAGAAGTACATGAAGAAGGGCTTGTTCGGCGCGACCTGCTTCGAGTCGGCGATGAAGCTGATGGCCTTGTCCACCAGGTCTGGCGTGAGATGGTAGCCCTCTTCCGGGGTTTTCTCGGGTTCGACGCTGTGGTTGTCGTACACCAGCTCCGGGTAGTACTGGCTGGTATCGCCGCCCAGGAATCCGTAATAGCGCTCAAAACCTCGACCTAAGGGCCAGCGACTATACGGACCCGCAGCGGAGGCCTGGTCTGCCGGCGTCAGGTGCCACTTGCCAAGGGCAAAAGTGTTGTACCCATGCTGGAGCAGCATCTCGGAGATCATCCCGTTTTCGAAGGGGATGTTGCCGTTTCCGCCCGGATAGCCGGTAGACCCTTCGGTGATGCACGACATGGCGTTTGAATGGTGATTGCGCCCAGTCATCACGCACGAGCGCGTGGGCGAACATAGCGCCGTGGTGTGCATGTTGTTAAAGCGCAGTCCACTCGCTGCGAGCGCATCGATGTTCGGGGTCTTGATGGGACTGCCGTAGCAACCCATCTGGCCAAAACCCGTGTCGTCCTGCACGATGAACAACACGTTGGGCGCGCCGTCCTTCGCACGCAGCGGCTCCGGCCACGCTGGACTCGACACATCGAACGTGCGTCCGATGACCCCGGTGAACGCGGTCCCAGGCTTGTACTCTTTGAGCGCCATGCTGCTTTTCCTTGGAAGGGTGATCGCGGGGTGCGTATCGAAATGGCTGGGAAGGGTTCGACTGCAAACTCGCAATCGGATGAAGTGACCAAAGCAATTGACCCTACTATCGTCACGGACACGAGTGGGCGTCTACTGGACCAAGGGGCAACTTGTCCCCAAAGCCCTAGCCCCAGGAGCAACCCCTGCCGCAGCACGCGAGCGGCGGCTTCGCGGGCGTTCCGATACCGCCATCGCCGGTGTTGGACCGCGACCGCATCATAGGCGCCGATCTTGCATCGGACACTCCGTCCCTTGATGCGCTTCTCAAAGCAGACGGTTTTGGCGCCCCCGGAGGACGCGGAGCCGGAATTCTTGAGCGAGATGTCGCGCAAGCGCACTTGACCAACCCCGCAGCCGCCCGAGTGCTACTCCGCCTTGACCAGATCATCCGGTCTCCACCTCTGACCGAAGCATGACCTCTCTGAGCCGTACAGCCGCAAGGTGACCTGAAAAGCCGTTCCGCGCAGGGTTTGAATCCAGTTCTTGTCGTTGATGTCAGCCGGTTTCGTTGGGCCGATATATAAATCGCCGACTAGACCGGCACAGTACCTGGGAGCCGAGCCGCTTTGCCGTCGAAGGTCGCCGTCGCGCGACATCCCATTTGGCGATCGTGAGCTGCAATGAGGCAATCCGAAAAACCGCACTCGCCATCCTTCCAGTGAAAGAGCGCCTCTTCCAGTGCCGGCTCGTCCTCGAACGGAAGTTCGCGTGCCTGGAGAAGCGCGCGGAAGATGCTCTGAAGCGCCACGCGACTGAACCCATAACGACTGCGGAGCACCCATTCGCACTCGAGTGGTACCAGCAGCGATACCCGCACCGGCTCCTCCCGATCCGGCGCTTGCTCGATTAGCTTGCGTGCCCGACGCGCTTGCTCCGCGTCGTCTGCGATGATGAGCCGTACAACGACATTCGTATCAATACCGAGCATCGGTCTTACGGCTAGCGATTCATCTGGGCGATCGACACCCGCTTGCCGCCCAGAGGCCCGAACGAAATATCTCTGATGCTTTTGTTCTTCACACGCAGGATGATCGTGCGGTCCTCGAGAACGGTGAAATGAATCCGATCACCGGGCTTGAGGTTCGCAGCCGCTCGTACGTCTTTCGGTATCGTCGTCTGGCCTTTACTAGTCACAGTCGCAAATGCCTCTCGACTTCCCCCGGTTCTTACGGGAACTCCATCAGCTCAACGGCCAGATACACCGTACGTGCGCTCAAACTCCGCCAACATGTCGTCGACATCCGCCGGATGAAAAGAATATCGCGCGGCTGGCACCGCATCCAATTTCTCGTCCCAGTTGCCTTCGGGCTCGCGGCGGCGCGCAGCGACGAGCGCCTGCCGGACCCATGCGGCGATCGGCAAGCCCTGCGCATCGGCGGTGCGCCGTATCTCTTCATACTCGCGATCTTGAAGGATCAGTTGCAATTGTTTGGCCATCGGATTTGCCCGATTGACTCAGCACGATGAGTCAACATTAAATGTGCGGCGATACACCGCTATTGCCCGTCGCGAGCGACCGCTCGCTTCCTGCTTTTTCCATGCTTCCTGCGAGCGCGGTGCTCGCTGATGGCGGCTTGAAACTCAGCGATGCACGGCGCGCCGAACGCACGCGGCCGCTTGCGCTTTTCGGGGAGTCCGGTGAGCGGCTCCTCCGCCTTGAATTTATCGAGGGTGAGCTTAATTGCTGCCTACCTGCACGTAGCGCGCGCTCTTGCGGGACCACGCCCCGGCAACGGCAACCGATTCGCACGAGTAGTCCGCGGCGACGTTCGCGCTCGCCGTCTCCTGGGCTTCACGGCACTGCTCCAGCGTCTCAAACGCATTGACCGGCGACGTACCGCCGCTGTGAGCGTGCATCAACAACACAAAGATAATGGACTTCATCGCTGCAATGCTCCTCCCCCGGAATTCCACCTTACGAACAGCCCGGCGTTCGGGCTCATTAAGTAATGTGCATCGAAACCCTGTGAAATAAGCCTTTTGCCCGATCTGCGGCGGCGCCGCCGACTCGCGTGAGATATTCGCTCAAGCGGCAGCGGTACTCCACTTTGGCTTTACATAGCACCAGGATTTGCTGCCGCTTATTGCTGTCAGCATTGGCCTACGGGAAAGGCGGCGGCCCGCGCGCGTGGCTGAGTAGGACCTTGTACCAATTGCAGGCGCAATAACCTCTGTCACGATGGATGAGGAGGTGCCTGTGAACCGAAAAGGGATACGAAATCTGGCCGGGTCGATTTGCATTGCGATCGCAATGGGATTCGCCTGTTCACCGGCGGTCCTGGCGCAGGGCTCGCCGCCAACTGTGGTGGACGGTCTTCACCTGCGGACGAATACCGGCTCGTCGCTGGTCTATGTGAAGCCGGGCGCCACGTTCGGCAAATACGACAAGGTCGCCATCCTCGATTGTTTTGTAGAGTTCGACAAGAACTGGCAGAACAACTACAACTCGAATCAGGTCGACCCGTCGAATTTCGTCAGCAACGACGACATGAATCGCATCAAGACTCAGCTGGCTGCGGCATTCAAGAAGATATTCACCAAGCAGTTGCAGGCGGGCGGTTATCAGGTGGTGACGACCGCCGCCCCGGATGTGCTCGTTCTGCGGCCGGCCATCATCAATCTGCGGGTGACCGCACCCGACCTCATGACGGCGGGTATCGATGCTACGGTCGTGAGCTCCGCGGGTTCGGCCACGCTCTATCTGGAGCTGTGGGACTCCATGACCAACACACTGCTTGCCCGAGCGATGAATTCGCAAGCCGCCCAAAATTTAATGGGCCAGGTCGCCGATAGCGTGACGAATACCCAGGCGGCCGACATCATCCTGCAGGGTTGGGCCGACACCCTGCGTAAGCACCTCGAGGCGGCCCGCGCGAGCGCGGGCAGTTAGGCACGAAGTTGCGGATTCCATTGACCGCGCCGGTTGCGACCCCCTCGGTCGCCTACCTGACCAAGGTCTAATTGCAGCCGCTTTGGTCCGGTCCAAACTGCGCCCAATGTCTACCACCCCCCAAACCCCTAGCCTTTCGTTGCCGGCTGACGCGACGGCACATTCAGCACCGCCGCCGGACCAGCCGGTGACCCGTCTGATCCTCGAGCTCATCCGTCCGTACCGGGGCTGGCTGGTCATTGTCCTGGCGGCGATGCTCGTGGAGATTGCGATGAGTCTCGCGGCGCCCTGGCCCCTCAAGCTCGTTCTGGACGACGCGCTGGTCAAGCACCAGTTGCCCCACTGGCTCGCTTGGGCACATCAATATGGGATTGGACGCCACGCGGTTGGAGTTGCGTTGTTCGCGGGGCTGTCCACCATCCTTATTGCCCTCATCGCCGCAGGGGCCACCTACATCGACAACTACTACACCACCAGCATCGGCCAGTGGGTGGCCAATGACCTTCGCATCCGTATTTATGAGCACCTGCACCGGCTTTCACTGCGCTTCTACGACAGCGCGAAGACCGGCACACTGATGTCCACGATCACGACCGACGTATCCACCGTACAGGGTTTTGCTTCCTCCTCGACGCTCGGCATTGTCGTCGATATCGTGACCATCGCATTCATGCTGGGATTGATGTTCTGGCTGGACTGGGATTTCACGTTGATCGCCGTGGGTGTTACGCCCTTGCTGCTGTTATTTGTCATACGCTTCAAAAAAGCAGTGAAGGAAGTGACCAAGATCGTGCGAGTCCGACAAAGCGACGTCGTTGCCGTCGTCCAGGAGGGCTTGGGTTCGGTGCGGGCCGTAAAGGCGTTCGGGCGGCAGGATCTTGAGATCGCGCACATGACCGAGGCGAGCCATGCCACGGTCGAGGCGGCGCTCAAGGCACGACAGGTCAAATCAATGCTGTCGCCCGTTGTCGGCATCGTCGTTGCGATGTGCTCCGGGATCGTACTTTGGAAGGGCACGTCGCTGATCGTCGCCGGCACCATGACGGCGGGCGCGCTGACGGTCTACCTCGCGTACTTGACAAAATTCTTCAAGCCCGTCAAAGACCTCGCGAGCATGACGAGCGCCATAGCCCAGACAACGGTCGCGCTCGAGCGTATCCAGAAGATACTCTCCGCCGACGATGTCATTCCCGAGCGCGCGGATGCCATCGATCCCGGGCGCGTCAAGGGCGCGATCGCCCTGGAGCATGTGGCGTTCGGCTACGACGACGAAAATCTGGTGCTGCGCGATGTCTGTTTCACGATCGAGCCTGGGCAAGTCGTGGGAATCGTCGGCCCGACCGGCTCCGGCAAATCGACGGTCTTGAGCCTTATTCCCCGCTTCTACGATGCGAGCACGGGACGCATCCTGATCGACGGCGTCAATGTCGACTCCTTTAAGTTGGCGGCGCTGCGGCAACAAGTAGGATTCGTGCTTCAGGAGACGGTGCTTTTTCGGGGGACCATTCGCGAGAACATCGCCTATGGCCGCGCGGGCGCGAGCGATGAAGAGATCATCGAAGCGGCAAAGATAGCGAATGCCGACGAATTCATCAGCCGTATGCCGCATGGCTACGATTCGGTGGTAGGGGAGCGCGGCGACACCCTGTCGGGGGGGCAGCGGCAACGAATCGGCATCGCTCGTGCGGTGATTCGTAACAGTCCCATCATGATTTTGGACGAGCCGACCGCCGCGCTCGACACCGAATCGGAGCGCCTGGTAATCGAGGGGCTGGAAAGGCTGATGAAAGGCCGCACGGTCATCATGATCGCCCATCGGCTGAGCACGATCCGCGACGCCGATAAGATCATCGTGCTGAAGGACGGCGTCGTCGCGGAGGAAGGCACCAATGACGAGCTGATCGCGCGTGGCGGCGTGTACGCCGAGTTGCATCGCATCCAGTACGACGAGGCGCCGGCGGCACGGCCTGGAGTCGCCGCATGAGAGTCACCTGGCCTCAATCGGGACCGCGGTCACCCGAGCATCACGTTCCCTTTCTCAACGCCTGGCGTCGAGCTCGCGGATGAGCTGCAGCGCATCGGTATCGTCGGGATAGCGTTCCACCAGGCGCTGAGCGTACTGACGCGCACCCTGGATGTCGCCCCGGTCGCGTCGAAAAGTCACCGCGGCAATCAGAAGGTCGCGATCATCGGGGCTTATTTTGAGCCCGCGGTCGACCTCCGCTATCGCAGCCGGCGTCTTTCCCGAAGAATTAAGGGCGACCGCCAGGACGTACGTAAAGCGCACATTGGTGGGTGCAAGTTTCGCCGCTTGCGCCAGCTCGACGAGCCCCTCCGGCTTCTGTCCCAACCGAATCAGCGTGAGGCCCAACGTGTGATGCAGCGCGGCGGCTGCGGGCACCTCCCGCAACCCGTCGCGCAGCGCCTTTTCGCCATCCGCGTCGCGATCCTCTACCCGCATCAGGTTGGCGAGGTTGACATACGCAGGTACGAACTTGGGGTCGAGCGCCAGGGCGGATCGGAGTTGTGCCGCCGCTTCCTCGAAGCGGCCTTCGCGCACGTAGAAGTTACCGAGACTCACCCGTCCTTCCGGCCGATCGGCGTTGTATCGCAGCGCCGCCTCGTACTCCGCCGCTGCGCGCTCGAACGCTGCCCGCTGATTCGAATCGGCTCCGGCCATGGCGTCGGCCAGCACGGAAGCCGCTTCGTTGCGTACGGTACGAACCGGATCCTCGAGCAGCGGCGCGATCAACGGCAGCCTCTGCGCCGGCGGCAGCATGTTCAAGGTGGCGATGCTCGAGCGCCGTATGAGCGCATTATCATTGGCGAGTCCCGCCTGGGCGGTCTGAACCGTGGCGACCGACGGGTAGCTCGCGAGCGCCTCGAGGGCGCTGGCGCGCGCAATGGCGGGCTGCGAGGGGTCGCCGGCCACCTGGACCAGGGCGGCGCCGGCTCCCGCGGTACCTTGTTCCGCGGACGCGAATGCTGCGGCGTATTGTTGGAATCCTTGCGGCCGATGGCCGTACCATTTCTCGACGGTGGCGGCGGCCCACTTGGGGTCGCGATCCCGGTGACAGCCGTTGCACGCGTTCGGCGTGCCCATCGAGACCGTCAAATCGGGCCGGGGAATTCGCAGGCTGTGATCCTGCCGCGGATCGACGATCATGTAATCCCGGGCCGGCATGTGACAATTGATGCAGCGGGCACCCGGCGACTCGCTCGCATGATGGAGATGCGCAGTCACGTCATACTTGGACGCCAGGTGACACTGGGCACACAGCGCATTACCCTGGAATCGCACCTTATCCCCGTGCGGCTCATGGCAATCGCTGCAGGTCACGCCGGCGTGATACATCCGGCTCTGCAGGAACGAGCCCCACACATACACCTCGTCGCGCTGTTGGCCGTCGGGATAATAAAGGCCGGGGGACAGCAGCGCGGGCCGATAGAAATCCTGGAAGGGCAGCCCCGCGTGGTAACCCTCTGCAATCTGGCCGCGCCGTGAATGGCACTGTGCGCAGACCTCGATTTCCGTGTCGAGCTCCCGAGGCCTGCTGCGCACGGCATTCCCGCTCGCGGCGTCGATGGTCCAGCGTGCTCCGGCGCGTTCGGAAAACGCGACGGTCAGCCCCTTGGCGGGATCGGTGGATTTCGCCTGCGCCCATTGCAGGTGAGCCGAGCCCGGCCCATGACAGGCCTCGCAGCCGACAGCGATCTCGTGCCATGTCGTGTGATAAGCATCGCTGGCCTCGTCGTAGTGCTTTTGCACCTCGGTCGAGTGACAGTCCGCGCACATGAAGTTCCAGTTCTGGGAGCGCCGGGTCCAGTGCAACTCATCGGTATGATCGACTTTGTCGTGTGGATACAGGTGGAACCAGTGCTGCCCCCCTTGCGCCTGTGGCCGGCTGTCCCAGGCGATCGACAGCGCCTGGAGCCGCCCTTCGGGCAAGGCAATCAAGTATTGCTGCAACGGTGAGACGCCGAAGGTGTAGCCGACGTCGAAGTCCGAGAGCCGGCCGTCGGGACCATCGGTGCGTACCGAGAATTTGCCGCCGTGCTCGACGAACGTCGATTCGGTGCCGGCATAGCGAAACGTCACATTCCCAAAATTGCCGAGCACCGTTTTTGCGTTCGCCTCCTGCATCGCGAGTGCGTGGTGCGAGCTCTTCCATGCCTCATAAGCCTTGCTATGACAGCCCGCGCATGCGTCGCTCCCCACGAAGGTCGCGGCGATCAAGGGATGATCGGCTGGAGCAATCGCCGGTACGAGAGCGGGCGGGCGAAGTCCCCACCACCAAACGCTCGCCGCCGCGGCAATCAGCACAGCAACGATAAGGAGCCCGATTCCACGGCGGCGCGCGGGCGGCGCGGCCGGTGCTTGAACCGGAGGGCTTGCCCGTGGAATGGGTGGCGGCCGCCGGCGCTTACGGCGAGACATGGCTATTTACTCATGCGGAAGTAGGGCACTCGCCATTGCCGCGATGCTAATCCAAATGGCCCGCACGCACCCGGGCGGGACGCGCGGTCTTGTCGAGCACGCGTCCCGCCTCTTTACCAGCGCCTCTTTACCAGCGCGATTAGGTCAGTTGAGCGGACTTCAGAAGCTCATAGTTTCGTGGCGCCGCTGTCCAGCCCGAGGATGATCACCTTGGCGGTTCCGGGCTTGGTCGGCCATGCCACCATCGTAAAGCCATCCGCCACCGCGACCCTCTGCTCACCGTTGACGGTATAGGTGATGATTCCGCCACCGATCCCGCCGCCCGTGCCGAGCACTTGTCCCCACAGCTTCTGGCCGTTGGAGGAATCGAGTGCATAGAGATTGCCGCCCAGATCGCCGAAGAAAACGAGGCCACCAGCCGTCGGGGTGATGCCGCCGAGGACGGGGTAATTAGACTTCACCCGCCACTTCCACACGCCGGTATCAGCGTCGGTGGCGTACACCCATCCGGCCCAATAGCCGTCTGTTTTGTTCTCTTTGCCGAACATATTCATCGGATTCAAGAATGCCGCGCCCGTCCATGGTTGTCCGACGGCGACGCCACGAAGCTTCTCGTCGCTCTGAATCTTCACGGTGTCGCACCAGTCGACCGTACCGCTGATGATCAGATTCGTCGCCGGATCATAACCCGGCGTGTTCCATTCATCGCCGCCCACGGGTCCCGGACAGAAATGCACGAGCTTGCCGATCGCGAAGGTCTCCGCGTCGTTCTCGACCGTCGTAATGGGCACGCGATAGAGCAGCTTGTTATCGGCGAGATCATAGCCATACAGATGCCCGTCCTTCGGCGCGACGGACATGATCTGCTTGCCGCCCCTCGTCTGAAGTAGGATGGGCGGGTTCGAGACGTCATAGTCATGCCAGTCTTTGGGCACGACTTGGAAGTGGTTCTTGTAGTTGCCCGTCTTGGCATCGAGTACCACCACCGAATCGACATAGAGATTGCTGCCTTCGCGGGCTCCCGAGGCGAAGTCGGGACCAGGATTGCCGCCCGGGACGTAGACCAGTCCGTTCTTGATATCGAGGGTGTACGAGGTCCAGGCGCCGGCGCCGGTGATGGGTATGCCGGGGGCGTTATTCCACGTCGATTCGTCGAGCGGCGTCGTGCCGAGCGGCCCACGCGGCGGATCGTCCGCGGTTTTGGGAGTCAAGTAGAACTCCCAAACAATTTTTCCTGTCTTCGCGTCGAGCGCATACATGTGCCCCTTCCCGCCTTTGAAGTCCCCACCGGCGTTGCCGATGTAGACCAAGCCGTCCCAGGCAATCGGGGCGGACGGGGCCGTCTCGCCGTGCTTCGTATTTCCTATCGTCGTTTCCCAAAGCTGCTTGCCGGTCTTGAAATCAAATGCCAGCACGCGCGCGTCCTGGGTGCCACGAAACAGCATGCCATCCATGTAGGCGGCCCCGCGGTTGGAGGGCAGGAGGCTGCCGGCGCCGTCGAAGTGCGTGCGCCAGTTCTCGGCGCACGTCGCCGGGTTGATCGAGAAAATATCGTACTCGGTGGTGCCGATCAAAGCGCCCTCCACCATGATCAGAGAGGACTCAAAGGAAGTGAACTCATGGAGGTCGTACGTGCACAAGACTTTCAGCTGCGCGACGTTCTTCGTGTTGATCTGGGTCAGCGGCGAGTAGCGCTGCGACGATGGCGTCCGGTTGTAGCTCGGCCAATCCCCGGCGGCCGCGTTTGGCCATACCGCGTCGGTGAGAGTCGATGACGCATCGGACGCTTCTTCGCCTTTGTAGGCCGGGTTCGCCTCCGTGGTCACCGTGCCGGCCGGCGTCGATAAGGTCTTCAGATAATTGAGTCCCATACCGCCATACGTGGTCATCGCGATCGGGAAGGCAACGTACAGAATTCCGGCGATGGCTATCCCGGCCACGAACAGCGTGCCAAGGATAATCAGTAGTCTCTTCCCCTTCATGTTCGCACCTCGTTATTTGCCGACGGCAGGGCAGCCCGCTCGACCGAGGAACGGTGGCTGTGCCCGACCAGTCTGAGAAGACCCCGATGGTCGGGCAATTGGACTTTGATCCTACCTATCGAGACCGGCCTCGAACCATCCGGACACCCGCAGCCGGTACGGGTGACGATAACTATGACTTTGGGCCACTTGTCTGCAAATATGGACCTCCGCATCGTGTCTCAGGGCGCGTCCCATGGGCTCGGGCAGGACGGAAGTCTTTCCAAGGGGTGATGACATCGGCAAGCACAACATCGGTGCAACCAACCATAACGTCATGAGTCCGGCAGCACTTGCTCGGCTCGCGGCGGTATTCCTCGCATTTGGTTTGCCAGCGAGTCCCGCGCGGGCGGACAGGACGGATGTGATCGTGCTCGACAACGGCGATCACATCACCGGCGAGGTACTCGCCCTCGCGTCCGGTCAACTCCAGTTCAAAACCGATCATGCGGGCACGCTGTACATCGATTGGACGCATGTGGTGTCACTCACCACCTCGCAGCGGCTCAACATCGAGCTCACCGACGGCCGGCGGCTGTTCGGCCCGGCACCCGAAGCCGCATCGAGCCCTGGAGACATCCGCCTGCTGAATGGGCGGTCGGGACAGGAGCCCGTGCCGATCGAGGTGCCGATATCCGAGGTCGTCGAGTTGAAACGGGTCAAGGGCGGAGATGTCTGGTACAACCGGCTCGAGGGCGACGTCAGCTTGGGCTATAGCTACACGTCCGCCAGCGGCGTGCAAACGGCCGATTTTTCCGGCAATGTCAGCGCTCGCAATCGCCAGCGTGAATGGAAGGTTTCGATCGACGCGCAGGCGACCCATCAGGATACGGGGTCCTCGACCCAGCGGGTGTCGTTCGTCACAGCCTTCGATGCATTCCTGGCCGATCGCTACTATCGCGAGTCCGCGATCCAATTCGAGCGCAATGAGGAACTGGGTCTGGACCTGAGGAGTTTGTTCGCGCAGACCTACGGGCGATATTTCGTGCAGCGCCAAGGCCTCGAGTGGCGGGCCGGCGCCGGGCTTGCCGTGTCGACGGAAACCGGGGTCGATGGCGCCAAACGGCAGGCGATCTGGTTGCCGCTCACGACGGATCTATACATATTTCAGTGGGACCATCCTAAAACCAACGTGGCCGCGAACCTCGTGGTTTTGCCCAGCCTCAACGAGGGAGGCCGGGTGCGCAGCGAAGCCTCGCTCAAGGCGAGACATGAGCTGATCAAGGATTTCTTCCTCCAGATTTCGTTCAGCGACACCTATGACAACAGGCCGGCCGAGACGGCCCGCGAGAACGACTGGAATGTGGTCACCTCGCTCGGGTACTCGTTCTGAGCCATCGGAACGGTGTCGTCAACCCAATGGCAGCAGAATCAATCCATACGCCAATCCGCCGTACATGAACGGCATAAATCGCCCCTTGCTTTCGGTGGGGAGCTCCGTGATCGAGCTGTTCATGATCACCGCCCCCGAGATGAACGCGATCAACAGCGCGAGGACGGCGCGCGGTAGGGTGACCAGCGTGCCCACCCCCCAGCCGATGAGGGACATCGCGGCGAGCACGAAGCGCCCGATCCGCTCGTAAGCGGCACCGTATTCCGTCCGCAAGGCATGATCGACCCCCAGGAAATGCACGGCGATGGCAAATGCAAACAGTGCGACCGATCTGGGCGTGTCCTCCAGGTTATGCACCAACAGATACGCCATCAGTCCCACGTAGGCGGCGAAGCCTCCGATGCTTATTTTGAACGCCGCGCCGACGTGCTCGGTCTCGCCGGCTGTATGCAGGCACTTGCGCAGATGATCCAAGCCGTAAAACATCAGGAAGCCGATCAGCGCAACATAGAAAATCGCCATACCTTCGTAGCGCAGCGACAGCGAGCTTGATTCCGCAAAGGCGTGCCGCGCGCTGTTCAACTCCGGCATGACGTGCACGAAGACATAGGCGGTCGCCACCCCGGCACCGAATGACACGATGCTGCGCTCGTCCCGAGCGAGCCATCGAAAAGGCTGCAGGCGCCCCACCAGTAGGAAGGTGGCGCAGAAGAGCAGTGCAGCGGCGCAGGATTCGAGATCCAACTCGGTTTGCATTAGTACCTTAGAAAAAGATCTTGATCAGCCGCGTCACGATCTCCTCGAGCGGCATGACCGTCAGCAGCAGAGGCAGGAGCGGCAATGCGACGGTGGCAGCCAATTGACCGACGTCGCTGAGGGTGAAGGGCACCGGCCGCATTTCCATCACCACGGCATAGCTATTCCCCAGATCGGCGAGCGACTGAATGTCGGCCGTGCCCAGGATAGCCTCTCCGCCCGCGCCTCCCCGAAGCCACTTCTGGTCAAAATCGTCGGCGTAGGCTGTCGCGAGCGTCCCATAGGCGGCCAATCCGCGGCGTTTGGTGCGGGAGAGATGGGGCGTGAACATGGTGAGTGGAGCGAGGATCATCAAAACGAAGAAGGCGACGACCGCGGCAATCGTCGTTTTGAACGACAGAAAACTCTGTCCCTGATAGAAGACGCGGCTCGCGACGAGCCCCGCCGTCAGTACACCCTGAGCGAATAGGATTGGCGCGAAGGCGAAGCTGCTGCCGCCCAAAAATCCGAGGCCGCCGGCACGGTCGGGGTGTGTGGGCAGCAAGTGCAGATTCAAGCGGGAGACGCGCCACAACAGCCAGAACCAGATGACCAGACGCAGATACCAGCGGAACCAGATGAACTGAAATATTGGAATACTGACGAAGCTGTACCAGTAGCCGGCGTGCGTCAAGCGGATGCCGGTCCCGGCAGGGACCGCGTACCAGGTAGTCGCTTCCAGGGCCACTTCGTTCTGCCAGACCCAGTGGCCCACCGTGTAGACCAACAGCAGCAGCGCGAGCTCCAGCCAGGCCGAGTTACGTGTTCCTTTCGCGGCAGCGACGGCCGCATCGAACTTCGCGGCGTCCTCCGGCGTTATCATTCGGCGCTGCACGAAGCGCTTCACTACCGGCCCGAGCCGTCGATGGACCACCAGCTCGGCATAAATGAGTACCGGCAGTGCCACCAAAAACCGCACATGCAGCTCGATATCGTGCACGAAAGTCAGAGTTTGACTGCCGAGCAGGTGACCGTCGATGGCTGAAAGCGCCGCCAAAGGCAACCAAGCAAAGAGCGTGATGACCAGCATCCGGCGTTGGACGAGTTCCAGTGCCGGACCGGATAGGTGGGCCCGTCTGGACATCTGAAAGAGCGGGCCGCCCAAGACGAGCGAGAAGTCAGACGGATCCTGCGGCGGGGAGGGCGTGGTCATGGATTTCTCGCGGCCCATCGCGCCGTCACACGATCACCGGCTCTCCAGGACTACTCGGCCGTACAGCGGTTGAGTCGGCCGGGCATCGTCGCGGTACAGCTTCGAAAACCTCACGATCTCGGCATTCGAGATCGTGACCGGCTGCTTCAGCACGAACCAGATGACGTTCTCGCTGCAAGGCGGCGTGGTCAGCGATCCGGTGAAGGTATAATAACCGCGGTTCTCGGGCAGGAGTTGAGTCAGATCGATCTGCACTTTGTTCAGTGCGGCCTCCTTGTCTTTCTCCGCCGGAATATCGTTCCAAAGTTCGTGAACGAGTGCGTTATCGCTGCCTTTCCGAAGAAGAACCGCCACCACGGCCAGGTTACCCTCTTCGTCCGCGTGCACCAGATGCGCCACCATGTCGAACGGGCGGCCGTTGATTTTCTCCTCGCTGGGTCGATGAAAATGAAATTGCTTCAGCTCATAGCGTTTGCCGCCCACGCGGATGAAGCTCCCGGGAGCGTAATTGATCATAATCGTATGGCCGTTGTCGACGATGTGAAGAGGCGAGGGCTTGTAATCGAACTCAATGGCGGGCAAGTCGGCCCGCCGCGCATCGCGGATGTCGATCGGCGATTGACGATGTCCGTTCTTGCAGGCCTCGAATTCGAGCTTCAGATCGCCCCAATGATCGGGTCCAAGCGATCCGCTGTAGCTCCATACATGCTCGGGCTTCTGATCTTCGCCGATTACGATATGGGTACAGAGCAATCCGAGCGCAATCACCGCCACCCGGCGAGCGGTCGCCCGCCAGAACCCTGGCTTTTTTCGGCAAGGATGTCGAGTGGATCGATGCGCCTCATCTCCGTGATCGCCATGGCTTGCAGGATCGAAGCCATTCACGTCCACCTCCATCGCGGCGCGTTTGAGCGTCATTGAAGTGCGGTTCTAGTCAGTGAGCCACGGGCCACTGAAGCGCGTTCGAAAGGAAGCGGAACTCCGATTCAAGCACCTTGACAGTAGCGCGCGCCAAGCCGCCTGCGTATTGCCCTTTGGTGCTATACGCGACAAGGCGTAAGTAATTCGACAGCATGCCGCTCGCCTCGCTTACGTCCAAAGCCCAATAGCGTGAAGGGGTGTGTTGGCGCATAAGCAGAGGCCGAAAAGCGATGGGAGTCATGATGAATGGGGATAACCTGATGCGGTGGATGGCGTGGGGCGATTTCGCACGTCGCGACGCCGGCGATTTCTTTCTCTGATCGTGTCGATCAAGCTCCGCCCCGGGGCATCGCCAATCGCTGCTGCGGCCGCGGCGCTGGCGCTTTTCGCACTGTGCGCCGCGCCCGCGGATGCGCTCGATTCGCCCACCCCAGCGGTAGGGACGCCGCAGGCGACCGACCCAGGGACAGCGGGCTCCGGGGCAGCAGCTCCTGCCGCCGACAGCGACGAGGCCGAGACGCCGAATTCGACCGAGCAGGGCCAAACGTCGATGACCGACAGCTTCGAGCGCAGGCCCGTCGCCGCCTTGCTGCACGAATCCAAGCTCGTCGGTTTGCGCGACACCACAATCGATGTGCAGCTGCGTTCCGTGGACCTCGACCGCGACAATTTCGACGAATCCCAAAGCGAGGCGTGGGTCTTGGGCGGCTCGGCCGGCGTCAAGACCGGTTATTTTGGCGGCATCGCGGCGTTCGGCACGACGGCCTACACCTCGCAGCGCCTTTATGGTCCGGCGGACAAGGACGGCACGAAGTTGTTGCAGCCGGGGCAGGATTCCTACACGGCCATCGGCGAGCTTTACGGTCAGTTCAAATTGACCGATGAGATCGTGGCGACTGTGGGCCGCCGGGCGTTCAACACGCCGTTCATCAACACCCAAGATTCTCTGATGACGCCGAACACTTTCGTGATGTACGCCGTACAAGGAGTGGTCAATAATTCCGACGAATCCAGCACGTTGCACTTCGGCGCGGGCTACGTCGACAAGATCAAGCCTCGCAACGCCGAGGATTTCGAGTCCATGGCGACCGCCGTGGGTGCCCCTTCGGGGGTGGATCGCGGCGTCTACGTCGCCGGCGCAAATTACACGCTCGGCGGATTTTCGTTGGGCGCGATCGATTACTACAGCGCCGACATCATCAACATCGGATATTCCGAGGTCAGATTCGCCGTTCCTCTGGCCCGGCGTATGACGCTGCGTTTTGCCGCCCAGTACACCGACCAGCGCAGCAGTGGCGATGATCTGCTCACCGGCAAGCCGTTCTCGACCAGCCAGTACGGCCTGAAGGCCGAGATTGGATTCGGCGGCGCGCTGCTGACGGCGGCTCGCACGCATACCGCGATCGGCACGCTCAGCGCCGATGGAAGCGGCACCGACATGCGCAACCCCTGGGGCGGCTACCCAGGCTACACCGCCGTCCAGATCGAGAATTTCTACCGTGCGGGGGAAAATGCGACCCTGCTTCGCTTCGCCTACAACTTTCCCAGAAGGACGAATCTGAGTGTCTACGCCTTGTGGGTGCATGGCTCGACGCCGGACGTCGCGAAGCAATATGCGCAAGATGAGTACGACTTCAATGTGCAGTGGAACGCGCCGAAGGGCGCTTTTGAGAAACTCCGGCTGTTGTTTCGCTATGGGCATGTCCAGCAGGCCGGCCCCAGCGACCAGCACGAGAACGAGTTGCGCATGTTCGCCTACTATCAGCTGCGCTAGCTTCAACGCCGGAGCCCTGAGAATGAGGAGCAGAGAATGAGGAGCAGAGAATGAGGAAGACCGCCACCATCCGATCGATGATTGGGCTTGGGGATCTTTCATGAAGGAGATCATCGTCCCCATTCTCAAGATCATTGCGCCGATCGCCGTGGCGTTGATTGTGTTCGCCCAAGGGCTGAAAGTCTCCCCGGGCGAGGTGATGGCCTATTTCAAGGAGCGTCTCTGGCTGATGTTGCGTTCGCTGTTGGCGGTGCTCGTTCTCGTCCCCGCAGCCGCGCTCGTGATCATTTTGCTGCTGAAGCCATCGCCAGCGGTTGCCGTGGGCCTGGTCATCCTGGTGTCATGCCCGCCGGCACCGCTGATGCTCAAGGGCGCTCCGAAGATCGGAGGTGGTCGCGCGGCCTATATGGCGAGCCTTCATCTGTGCCTTGCCGCACTCGCGTTCGTGACCGTGCCGCTGACTTTGGATCTGCTATCGACGCCGCTGGGGTTCGAATCCGAAGTCAATCTGACGACCATGGCGGTGATCCTCGGCAGGACCATTCTCGTTCCAGTCATCCTCGGCCTGGCGGTCCGTTCTTATTTTCCAAAATTCGCCGACACTTTCGGCCCGAAATTGGACAAGGCCGGCGCGATAGGCTTGGCCGTGGTCGTCCTTTTCGCCACGGCCGCGCTCTTTCCCGTGCTCCTGAAGACGGATCCTTGGTCGTATCTGGTCATGGTTGCCGTCTGTGCGACAGCGCTCGCCATCGGGCACGCGCTCGGCCAGGGTCACCCCGCCGAACGGACTATCCTGGCGGTGGAAAGCGGGGTCCGACATCCAGTTCTGGCAATTACGATCGCCGCCTCGAACTTCACTCGTGAGCTCGCGCTGCCGGTGCTGGTGCCCTGCATACTGGTATTCATTGGCGTTGCGATGGTTTATCTGCTGCTACGCAGAAGAAGCATGAAAGCGAATGCGCTCTAGTTTCAGCAATCGCCGTCCGCATGAACATTCACGGTATCGCCGTCGTTCAGATTGGATTTGTCATTGTGGCCGCAGCTACGCATATCGGGATCCATGGTCATCGCGGTCCACGACAAGTGACCCTTGCCGGCTCCGTCGGGAGAAATCGAGACCGATAGCGATGCGCCGCCGTAGAGGGGCGTCGTTGACAGAACCCGTTGCGGAGGACTCGTATTCTGGTCGTAGACCGTCACCAGAAGATTGTCGGAGCTGTCGTTGTTGATCGTGATCGCGAGAACGTCGTTGCCGCCGTAAGCGCAAACGCAGCTCAAAGACAACGTCAGAAAGCCAAGCGCCGCTGCGCGCCGATTCAGAGCTTGCATGGAGACTCCCCCGGCACGACTCTAGTTACCAGCCTTTTTATAGGAGAATTTCTGACCGCCGACGGAGGCCTCGTACATGAGGCCGCCCTTGGCAATGGTAAAGACTGCGACGCCCTTTTGGTATTGTCCGGCGGTGGTCGCATCCTTCTTGCCGCCGCTCGCGCCCGCGGTCGAGCCGCCGGTGCCGGCGCTCGCGGAGGCGCCCGCGGTAATTGCGACGGCACTCACGTTGCCGCTGAAGCTGAAATTGCCGGACGTGAATTCGTCGAGCGCCCGCTGGTCCTCGAAGAAGATGATTTCGCTGTACGCCTGTCCGCCCGCTTGAAAGCCGATACTGACCTGCGTCATCGAGGTGTCCCCGATGTACTTGCGCTTCTGATAGACCTGACCCGAGCCATGCGCGGCGCCGATGCCGAGGCCGCCTTTGCCGATGGTCGGAAAAACGGCGTAGCCGTAGCTCGATTTGAAGAATCCTGCGCTGGCACCAGCGTTTTCGAACAACGCGATGGTATCCCGGTAGCTGTCTGCGAGCGCGGGGATGGCCGCCAATGAGGTGACAATCAAGCCCACTGCCCATGCCTTTCTCATGACGATCTCCTGCCCTGGATGTGCTCCTCAGAATCGCGGAAACGGGGCGGGCTGCCTATGCGGCGAAAGGCTCATAGAATGCCGACCGTCAATAGCACTATCCTTGGGTGACCGGCCGGAGGCCTTGGACCAAAGCCTACTGGCGCAGGCGCCGCTCGGCGGTGAGACTCGTGATCGGTGCCGGGCGGGTGCGCGGGCACTTTCGCCGTTTGGCGTTACTTGCGCGGAACCTTGAAGCCGTCGCGGGGTAGATTGGTCAACACGTCCATCAGAGCGTCTGCCGAGAACGGCTTGAGCAAATAAGCGATGAAGCCAATTTCCGCCGCCTGCTTCTTCAGCGTCTCATCCCCGTTCCCCGTCATGAATATGATGGGGAGGGTGAATCCCGACCTTGCGAGGTGCTGGGCCAGCGTGAGCCCGGAGCTTTTGCCAAGCTCGACATCGACAATGAGGCAGATGGCTTCGGTAGTCATCGCGGCATCGAGAAACTCTGCCGCTGAGGCATAGAGTTCCGTGTCGTATCCGAACTCCGCCAACAGACGGCCCAGGGCGCCGAGAACGCGAAGATTATCGTCGATTATCGCAACAACGCTACGTTTGGCTGGCATGGATGCATGGTCCGACTGGGGGCGTAGGCCTGCGCCGCGCGGCGCCTTCGGCACCTCGGGCGCCGGCATGACTAGGCTCACTGGTCGGCTTTATACAGGCGGTGCGGGTTGTACGTCTTGCTATCATTTGCCAACCGGTTGTCGCTGCAGGCCACCTGCCGCGCACGCCATTTGAGCGCCTAGAACGTGGCTCGAGTCGATCCCAAGCGGCTCGGCGCGCTCCCGACTGCAACCGGGCACATGTCCCGGATCGCGTGCGCCCGCGCGCGACGGGCCGGGGTCGAGCTCAAGCCGCTGCTCAAGAAAGCGGGGGTGACCAGTCAGCAGATCAACGACCGCGACGCGCGACTGACCGTGCAACACCAAATCCAGTTCTTGAATCTCGTTGCAGACGCCTTGGGCGACGAGCTCCTGGGCTTCCACCTCGCGCAAACGCCGGATCTGAGAGAGCTCGGACTGCTCTTCTATGTTGCAGCCTCCTCGAGGACACTGGGTGAGGCGCTTCAGCGGGCGGCGCGTTACAGCTTGATGGTCAACGAAGGGGTATCGCTCACGTGTGAGGAGGAGGGCGATATCCGCGTAAGGATCGAGTACGTCGGTGTATCCCGTCATTCGGATCGTCATCAGATTGAGTTCGTCATGACCGCCTTGATTCGTTTATGCCGCAAATTGACCGGGTTGCGTCTCGCGCCGAGCCGAGTGCGGCTCACGCACCGCCGCGGTCACGAGGGGGCGGCGGAGCTCGCCGCGTTCTATGGGCAGCAGATTACGTTTGGAGCAAGGGCCGACGAGATCGTCTTTGCCGGAACACTCAAGGAGCTCCCGATCACGACGGCGGATCCCTATTTGAATCAGTTGTTGGTCGCGAATTGCGAGCAGGCGCTGTCCCGCAGACCGACGAATCAAGGCTCGTTTCGAGTGGCGGTGGAAAATGCAATCGTCCCGCTGCTGCCGCATGGAAAGGTTCGCGCGTCGCAGATCGCCACGACGCTTGGCTTGAGCCAGCGGACCGCGGCGCGGCGGCTCGCCTCGGAGGGGCTGACATTTTCCCAGGTTCTTGGAAGCTTGAGGGGCGATCTGGCCCGCCAGTATTTATCGGACCCGCTGTTATCCATATCGCGGATTGCCTGGCTGCTCGGATATCAAGAAGTCAGTGCCTTCACCCATGCATTCAAGCGCTGGACCGGGACGACACCCCGGCAAGCGCGGCCGACGGACCACATTGCCAGGGATCAAAGGCCAATGGCATAGCGCGGCGCGAGCGAGGATGTTGGTCAGACTTAAAAGGAGTGCGATTTATGGTCTCGAGGTCAATGAGGGTCTGCCTCCTCGCGGGCGTGCTGACCGGCGCCGGTATGGTGGCCGCACAAGCGCCGGCGCCATCCTTACAGGACCGCGTGAGCGCCATCAAGACGGCGTTTGCCGTGAGTCAGGCGAATCTCAGGCAGTATGAGTGGATCGAAACCACCGTCGTCAGCCTCAATGGCGAGGAGAAATCACGCAAGCAGCAGCGCTGCTATTACGGCGCGGATGGCGTACTTGCAGAAGGTCTTGATCGATGCGTCACCGCCGCCCGCGACCAAGCCGGGACTGCGCGGACGGATCATCGCCAATAAGAAGGCGGAACTGACGGATTACATGCAGAGCGCCGTGGGTCTGGTGAAATCCTACGTGCCGCCCGATCCGGCGAGAATTCAGGCGGTCAAGGATGCCGGCAACGTCAGCATTCAAGTGTTGGATCCCGGCAAGCGCGCGCAGATCAATTTGCGCGATTATCGGAAGCCCGGCGACAACCTGGCCATCGTGATCAACCTCGCGAACAACGTGGTTGCCGGGTTGGGGGTCTCGAGCTACCTCGACGGTCCCTCGGACGTCGTCACGCTCGATGCGAAGATGGGGCAGTTGAACGACGGAACCATCTACACCTCGGATATCACGCTCAACGGCGCCGCCAAGAATCTGACGGTCACGGTGCAGAACACCGGACTATCGGAAGACTAACTGAGCGGCAGCGCGCCGTGGCTCTTGCTCAGAGCCGAACTTGCGCCAAGAAGCACCCGCGGTGCATCGACGGGGCAAGTGCTCTCGCATTGGGGCACCGTGAGGTGGAATATTGCACCGCCGATGGGACGATTTTCCCACCACAACTGCCCGCCGTGCGCGGTCATGATCGTACGGCTCAAGGACAGCCCCAAACCGAGCCCATTGGGCTTGGTGCTGAAGTACGGTTGAAATATCCGCTCTTCGGCTTCCCGCCGAATGCCCGTACCCGTATCCGCCACGGAAATGTGGATGCAGTTCTGGGTGGCGGCTTCCGAGCGCAGCGTGATGGTGCGGCGGCTCTCGGCCTGTTGAGACATCGCATCGATCGCATTCAGGATCAAGTTGATCAATACCTGCTGGAGCTGTATCCGATCCCCGCGAATCGGCGGCAGCGCGGGCGCAAGCTCCATGACGACCCGTGTTTTGCGCGCCATGACATCGTAGCGCAGGAATTTGCTGACTTCTTGAATCAGCTCGTTCGGTTGCAGCTCCTCGGGCTTGAATTCGCCCTTTTTGATCAGCATGCGCATCCGGGAAATCACTTCACCGGCGCGCTTGTCGTCCTCGACGATGTCGTCGAGGATGTCGCGAATATTTTTCAAGTCGCACTCATCACGAGCGATCAGCAGCTGAGCTGCCTGGGCATTGCTCAGGATGGCCGACAGCGGCTGATACAACTCGTGTGTCAGCGCGGACGAAAGCTCGCCGAGACTCGCCGCCCGCAGCAGATGGGTGACCTCATTGCGATGCGCTTCGGCCTGCAAGCTGGTCTGCTTCTCCTCCGTGACGTTCATCGAAACGCCGAGCAAGCGAAATGGCTGACCGAAGCCGTCAAACTCGACGGAGCCTTGACAGACGAGCCACTGCAGGTCTCCGTTGGGCAGCACTACACGGTGTTCCACGCGGTACCTGCCGTCTCCCTGCGCGGCCTGCATGAGCATTTGCTGCGCCGTTTCCCGATCATCCGGGTGCATCCGTTGAATGAAGTCTTCGAGCCTCAATTGCTCCGATTTCGTGAATCCGAACAGCGCACGCATCTGGTCGGTCGCCCAGACCTCGTTTCGAGGGTACTGGAGAATCCAAAAGCCCAGGCTGGCCGCCTGGGCCGCGAGTGAGATCTGCTGCTCGCTCGCTTGCAGAGCCCGGGCGAGCCGTCCCGCATTCAGCGCGTCGGTACTCAGCTCATAGGCCATTGCGGCAATGATGCCGAGATAAAACAGGCTCGGCGTCATCGGCCACCGGACAACTCCCCAGAACACCATGGCCGCCTGCACGGTCCCCGCCGACACAAATAGCACGATGCTGCCGCCGATGACCACGGCGCTGCGTCGCCCGCCTCGGCGCCATGCGGTGATTGCGGCGTCCGCGACGTAAATTACGAGGACCAGCAAGCTCAGTTGGCCGATTATCATCCAAGGATTCGGCACGCCCAGGGGAATCGTGGCGGTCCCACCCAGGAACGGGGTGTGACTCAGGCCGGTAATTTCTCGAAAGTTCAGATTCTCACCGGTGGAGAAGTTCAGGACCAACGAGATTGTTCGCAGGGCGCAAAAGGTGCAGAGGAGCCAAATGCGACCGGCACGTAAATGAAGCCGCACGGCGATGGCCAGGGGGATGACGGCGGCCCAGAGAGCGAGTTGCGCGTAGCGGACCGCCGAACCGTAATCGGCGGGCGACGCTGCCAGCTGGACTGCTAGATCACACCCTGCGAAGGCCGCGGTCCCGAACGCGGCCAATGCGAACAGCAGATTCGACCATGAGTCGCGCTGTCGCGACCAAATAAATGCATGGATGAACCCCAACGTGAGGCACGCCGAGGCGGTCATCGAGCATAAGATCGTGGCCCATATCATGCGGCTGGGGGTCTAATGGGCCGGCATTGCCATCTGCCCGATCCGGGCGGGCATGCGAATTTGGTCGTTGTTGGTCATCCGGGGATACTGGGTCGCTTGAAGTACAGCGCTTCAGCATCCGCTTATACAGGCCTTATACACGCCAGCGCAACTTTGGCGCACTCCCACGGAAGGAAAGCCGGTTCCCCGGCCCCCTAATGACAAGCCACGTTATATAGTCTCCGCCCGGCCGTGCCGCCGATCACGGGCGACTCGGCGCATTGGGTAGTACTGCCCCATTGCAACGCCGCGGCACGAGAGCTGACCGCTGTCAGCTCTCAATACCGGAGCGGCTACTTCGATACCGACTTCTTGAACATGCGATCGATCTTCTCGTTGATCTGCTCGATCGACTGCGCATTCTGCTGAGCCAGCGATAGAGCCTGATTGGCCGTGCTCTGCGCCCCAGCTGCCGCCGATGCGGCGCCCTGTGCCGCACCCATCGCAGCCTGCGCATCGTGGTCCGCTTTCGCAACGTCGGTTTGCAATTTCGAGACCTGGGCCTTCAGATCATCGATCTGGGATTGGATGGGCTTCAAATCGGTGCATCCTGCGAAAGCGACTACGCAGGCCGCGGCGACGCAAGCCTTCAACGTCGTGGAATAATTCATTTTGGTTTCCTAAAGTTGTTGATTCAGCATTCTCTGGTCATTCGGAGATTCGCGCACACGAGGCCGCTCACCCAGTCGCCGCCGCAACGGCCACTCGAGTGAATGGTAGCGCAGGCAGTACCTCTCGTTCATTGGACTTGGGACCAATACGAGGCGACCTCATCAGGAATCACCGTCATTGACTGATCTGCGTGAGTGCATCGCGCAACGGGGCATCGGAGATCTGCATCCAGTCTCCGTACGGCTGACTCATCGCGAGAATCAGGAATACCGCGCCGGCGACACAACCGGATCCCACGAAGAGCGCCGCGACCACGGTCGCATTGAACCGCGCGAAGAGTCCGAAGCTGAAGAACAGGATGGTCAGCCACCCCACGAGAATCGCCACGAAGGGCAAAGACAGGGCGCTCTGCGCTTGCTCGACCATGAGGCGACGTGTCTCCCCGACGCTTCCAAGCAGCTCGAGTGCGCGTTTTTGCCCCAGTCGTTGCAGCTCGGTCTTCGGCGACAGATCGGCGACGCCTTCGAAGATCTGCTCGGTGTCCCGTTGTATGGGAAGCACTGTCGCCGCACTGACGCCGTGACCCGTCCATGTGCGCGCGATGTCGGCCGCGACGATTCGTCGAAGCAATGCGCGCGTCTCGAGCCCGTCCGGGCCGAAATGATCCAAGATGCGGTCGATCTGATACAGATGCACGCTGAGCTGCTGCAGCTCCGCTTCCTGCGCCCCGTACACCGAGTAGGCCGAGGAGATTTGCAGTCCGAGCACCAGCGCGGTGACGGTCGCAATGATGCCCATCACGAGCTTGATGACTTCCTTGGAGTCGCTGTCCAGGTGGTGCTTGGGCAGGCGGTCCTTGATGTACATTGCCGCGAGCGCCGCGCCGAAGGTGCTCGCGCACGCCAGTATCGCAATCATCACTGAATTCAAGGTGGCGATTTCCTTAAGGATTTCACGATCCCCGATCTCGGGGCATGCGCGCTCGGGTGTAACCCGCAAATTTTTAGTGGTGCGCCGCAGTTAGAACATGGCGGACGTGCTCGATCAATATGGCTAAAGGGGCATGGCCGTGAGTTTGCGTGGGTGCGCCGGTGCTTTGTAGCCGCCTTGAAAGTACGATAGCGTACACACGCGGCGGGTGCCTGAGGGGCATGCCGGTAAAAGGATCGACTCACGAATGGCAGATTCCGGCGTGGTCCAGCGCAACAACTTGCTGGCTGCATTGCCGCCGGCGGAGCACGAACGGCTCGCGCCCCATCTCAAGCTCGTCCCCATGCCGCTCGGCTTGGTCTTGTATGAGCCGGGCGATGTGCTGCGCCACGTCTATTTTCCCATCGACTGCATCGTGTCGCTGCTCTACGTGATGAAGGACGGGGCATCGGCCGAGATATCGGTGGTCGGGAACGAGGGCATCGTCGGCGTCGCTCTCGTGCTCGGCGGTGAAACCACGCCGAGCCGGGCGGTCGTGCAGAGTGCCGGCAGCGCCTACCGGCTGCGCTCGAAGTATCTCAAGCAGGAGTTTTATCGCCATGGCAAGACGCAGCTGCTGTTGCTGCGCTACACACAGGCGCTGCTCACGCAGATGGCTCAGACCGCGGTATGCAACCGGCACCACCCGGTGGAGCAGCAGCTGTGCCGCTGGCTATTGCTGTCGCTGGACCGTCTGCCGTCGAACCAATTGAGCATGACTCAAGAGCTGATCGCCAACATGTTGGGGGTGCGCCGCGAGGGTGTCACCGCTGCCGCCGCGAAGCTTCAGAAGCTGGGCGTCATCCGTTATAAGCGCGGTAAGGTGACGGTGTTAGACCGGCCGAAGTTGGAACAATTGTGCTGCGAATGCTACGGCGTGGTGAAGCACGAGACCGATCGCCTATTGCCCCAGCCGTAACGACTAGGGGCGATCAGAACTTGACCGTGTATTTCTTGGCTTCCAGACAGGCGGAGAACGCCTTTTTGAAGGACTCCATCTGGGCAGCGGTCGCCTTCGACGACGCCTGGTAGGACTGCTGGGACTGCTTCGTGGCCTGCTGCGCCTGGGACTGCGCCCGCGCGCGATTTCCGATGGCACCCACGCCTGCGCCGATGGCGGCGCCCTTGCCCGCATTACCGGCAATGGCGCCGATGAGCGCGCCGCCGGCCGCGCCCCCCACCGCACCCTTCACGGCAGAGCCCGACGTCGACTGTTGAGCCTGCTGTTGTTCTTGAGCGGCTTGCTGCTGCTGGTCAGCGGCCTGCTTCGCCAGCTGAAAAGGGTCGTTGCCGGTCTCCTGCACCGCCCAGTTGTAGCACTCGTTCTCGTCCCGCGACTGCTGCGCCGGCGCCTGCCCGGCGCCTGGAAACGCGTAAACGCCGATCGTCGCCGCCAGTGTCTTCTGCCCCGTGGGGGGGCTGATGGACGTCTGAGCCTGAACTCCACCGGCGAGCAGTCCTGCAAAGCCGCCCACTAACCAGATCGCGATCCGCATCGTAACCCCAGTGCCAGACCCATAGTTTCGCGTTATCTTCAACCCATTCAACCGCTTGGGCGGGATGAGCGGCCGCCATCCATGGCCGAGCCGCCCCCTCGCAAAGCTAAGGCGTATTACATGCTGAAGGAGTAGTGGAAGCCCACCCGGAACAGGTTCATGGTGAAGCTGTTGTGGATGTTATCCAGCGACAGATTGGCGTAATTGGAGCAGATCGGAGGCGTCGTTCCCTTGGCCGTTGAGCAGGCAAAGGTGGAATTGGTCCCCTTGCCGAGGTTCACGTAGTTGTACTCCGCCGTGAACGACCAGGCTCCTTGTATATCGTAGTCAATCCCGAAGCCCGCATTAAAACCACTGGACTTGTAGTTCTTGCCGCCGCTAATACTTTCGGCTGGAGTCGATTCGCCCACCGGAGTGTAAGCGAGGGTGGCCGTATGTTGGCCGCTCGTAAAGGCGCCGCCGATCCGGAAGTACGGCAGCCACTGATCGAACGCGTACCCGACCCGGGGGCCCAGCAGGAAGATTCCGTTCGGGCTGATCTTGCCGGACGCCGTGTACGTGCCGCTCGGAAAAGGATCGGTGGATCCGACGGCCGTATAGTTGCGCGAAACCGTCTTGGTCTTGCTGCCGATCGCATCATAATCCGCCTTCAGACCCCAAACCCACTGGTCGATTTGAAAGTTGTAGCCCAAATCGATACCGCCAATGAAATTGCCATTGTTGGGGCAGTCCCGATTGTAAAAGGCGTTGGCAAGGGCCGGATTGCCCGTGATGGTCGGACCCGGCTCCCAGCTCGAGCAGGTGTGGTTCCACGCCCCGCCGATGTTGCCACCGGCGTAGAAGCCCTTCCACGGCGTATTCTGCGTGGCGATAATGTCCTGCGCGTAGGCCGCGCTCCCTAGTGTGGTCAGCGCCAGAAGCGCTGCAACACGGCTCGTTGATTTCATCACTGGATGCTCCTTAAATAAAGTTCAAAATTCGTGCCGGCAGCCGCGGCCCCGCGAGCATCCGGCGAAAGTTGCGCCGGATGCTCGGGGTAGGGCGCGAAGACCACAGCGGCGGGGCTAAATGCCACTTATTGGCTGATGGGCGGTAGCAACGCCCATTTGTTCGCCGTCGACCCGGGCAATTCCTGGGCATCCAGGCGCTTCTCGGAAACCCACACCGTCATCTTGTCGCCGACCGCCATGTCGTGGAACTTCCGCAACTGGCCGTTCACGTGCACCCCCTGGTTGGGGCCCGGCTTGAAGCTGAACGTCGTCACCGTCGCACCGGATGAGTCCAGTGCCTGCACGGTCATGAATTCCGGGCTGGTGATGTAGACTTTCATCTGAAACTTGGCATACGTGGTGCCCTTGTAAACGCGACCGTCGAGACAGGCCTGCGGGGCCTTCGGCCACTTCGCCAGGAACGACGCGCTGAATTTAATGTCTGCGCACGACACCTGAGGCAGCTTGTCCGGATTGACTGCGGCGTGCGCCGCGGAAATGGACAGTGGCATCGCGAGCGCGGTGAGCAGCAGCCAGTTGGCTCTCGTCATATCGAAACCCTCCTAAATTTTTTGGATGCGCCCGTTCCGTACGTCGCGAGCACAAATTGTCGCGCCTTTCGGTCTCTCTGATCCTTCGGCGCAAATACCCTCAACCCATCACCAATTCGTCTTCAATGGTCAGTGTCAAGGTTAGTGCGGTTGAGCCCCCGGATCTATGTGACCAAAGACCCATTCAGATTGCCCGAAAGGTCCGGCACCGTAGTGACCGACGATACCGTTGAGGGACTGCCGGCTCCGATAATTCAGAACGCGGTCGATTGGACGGCGCCGCGATACGTTGTGCTCGACCCCCAAGGTAAGTGCGCGGCCGAACGCCCTGAGAGATTCAAATGACCGTGAATGAGCTGGTGCGAATAACGAGGTGCGCTCGCTCCGTGGCGCCTATGCCCACGCCGCGCCCATAGACATGCAGCTCGTCCCCGGGCATGTGATCGATTGGGTCTTGATCGCGCTGGCCGCGATATCAATGGCACTCCTACTTTACGCCTACAAACAGCAGCGCATGCGACGCACCGCAGAGCTGAGCAACGCCGAAAATCAAGAACGCCTGGACCTCATTGCATCGATGAGCGGCTTCGGATTTTGGAGTTGGGATGCATCCACGGACCAGGTCTGGGCGAGCGCGCACGCGCGCTCCGTTCTGGGTATCGATCTGGAGTCTCCGCTGGTGAGCGAGACGGTGCTTGCGGCCATACATTCCGAGGACCGCAATGACGTTCTTGATACGATTCGCGCGACCGCTCAGGATGGTGATTCGATGGAGCGGGAGCTGCGGGTCGTAGGGCACCAAAACGACATCCGGTGGATTACGGTAAAAGGGCGCACGTATCGTGATGCAAAGGGACTGGTCCGGCGAGTCACGGGGTATGTCGTCGACGATAGCCAGCGCAAACGAACCGCCGCGGAATTGCGCAAGCTGCAGCAGAAGCTGACGCATCTGTCGCGGGTGGCGCTGCTGGGCGAGCTCTCCGGAGCGCTCGCGCATGAATTACAGCAACCGCTGACCGCCATCCTGTGCAATGTCCAAGCCGCACAGATCCTGGCCGCCAAGGATCCGCCGGAGTTCCACGAGCTGCGCGAAATCCTCGAGGAGATTGCCGCCGAGGACAAGCACGCCGGTGAACTCATTCAACGCCTTCGCGCGCTATTGCTGCGCGGAGAAGCGCATCTTCAGCGTATCGGAATGCCTGATCTTTTGAGCGATGTCCTGACGTTGGTGCGAGGTACGCTCAGAGAGCGCAACGTGCAAATCAGCACCCGCATCGACGAGTTCATCCCATCGATACAGGGTGACCGGGTGGAGCTGCAGCAGGTGTTTTTGAACCTGATACTGAATGCCTGCGAGGCGATGAATGCAAACCCTGCCCGCGACCGCCGGATAGAAATAGTCGTCGAGCTCGATGCGCAACACGGTGCGGTTCAAACATCGATTCTCGATTGCGGCAGAGGCATCGATCCCGAGAAGCTCGAGCGGGTTTTCGATCCTTTTTTTACGACGAAAGAGCAGGGATTGGGACTCGGCCTCTCGATCTGCCAATCCATTATCGCTGCGCACGGCGGGCGGCTGTGGGCTACGAACCGATCGGATCGGGGCGCGGCATTTCACTTCACGTTGCCCGTCCTGGCTGCCGGCGAGCGGGTCGGCCAGTCGAAGCCCGGTGGCAATTGAACGGTTGGACCATGGTCCAATGATTAGGCGGGTGGCTTGGGCGGATCGTTGCATTGAGCCTGGGCTTTGGTGCTAATTTCAATACGGCGGTGCTTTCGGTGATACTGCGCGCAGCCAGACCGCTTTTCGCCCTCGGGATCGCCGGGATGTTCTTCGTGGTCCTCAGCTCAATGTTTCTCGCGGTGGCCGCATTGTTCCGCGATCTGCATCGACGCCATCACTAGCGCAATTGAATTCTCACGCCTGACATGAGGCTTACGGCTCGCATGGCGGCGGCTGAACTATCGGATGTCCATGGAAGCCTTTTTGGTATCGGTCGGCGTCGTCGCACTCGCGGAACTGGGCGACAAGTCTCAACTGCTGGTCCTCGGGCTCGCGGCAAGGTTTCGTAAGCCCGTACCGATCATCCTGGGAATGTCGGTGGCGACCGTCTTGAACCATGCGCTCGCCGGCACGGTCGGGGCGTGGCTCGGAGCAAGGATGGGAGCGCAATCGCTGCGGTGGGTCCTCGGTGTGTCATTCGTCGCGATTGCCATTTGGACGCTACTTGCGAATGGCCCGCAGAAAGCCATACCGCAAAAAGGCAGATTCGGCGTGTTCGGGACGACGCTCGCGACATTCTTCGTGATGGAAATGGGCGACAAAACGCAGCTCGCGGCGATGGCGCTCGCTGCAAGCTACGGCTCGCTGGTCGCGGTCGTTGCCGGCTCGACGGTCGGGATCCTGCTGGCCGATGTGCCGATGGTCATCCTCGGCACGGTTGCCGCGGACAAATTGCCGATCAGAGGGTTGCGCGCGATCGTTCCCGCAACGTTCCTGTTGCTCGGCGTCCTCGTGCTGCTGCGTGGGACTTAGGTCTCATGGACCGCATCCGGCGCCCTTGGCTAAGGTCTGTTTCCGCGTTTCCACCTGGCCAAGATGGATGGGAAAGACCATGAGATCAAAAATACAGAAAATGCTTCCGGCGGCGGCGATGCTTGCCATTGCAGCCTGCAACACGACGCCGCTGACGACGCAGTTGCAGCCCATGGCGCTCGACTATGCGGTCAAGCGTGCCCGGTTCGATTTGAATTGCCCGACGGCGACGGGGAGCGTGCTCTCCAGCGAGACCGTGCAGCCGGTATTGAACGGCCCGCTCATGATGGGTACGGAGCGTGCGCAATTCACCATCGGTGTCCAGGGTTGCGGCCAGCGCGAGACGATTGTGGCGATCTGCGCGCAAGGCGGCAATGGCTGCTTTGCCGGGGACGGCGGACAGCGCCAGTAAATCCGCGAGATCATGCAGGACCCTGCGGCTGAAGTGGAGTACCTCCAATGGATCGGTCGCGGCGCGGATACGATCGAGGCGATCGCCGTCGTGCTCATCGTCGGGTACATCGTAGCGGCCACGTTCCACTGGTTGCTGATGGCACTGCGGCGGCGAACATTCACGCTGGAGCACTATGCGGGCTACCGTGCGGCACTGGGACGCGCCATGTTGCTCGGTCTGGAGATTCTGATCGCCGCAGACGTCGTGCGCACGGCGGCGCTCGATCCGTCGCTGAGGAACATCTCCGCGTTGGGAGCTCTGGTGCTCGTGCGTACCTTTCTCAGCTGGTCGATCATCTTGGAGATCGAGGGGCGTTGGCCTTGGCAACGGCGCGGGGCGGGCGAGGGCGAGGGCGAGGGTGATAGCCTGAGCAGTCTCGGCATGAGAGGGCGGGAATCATGAGCACGACACAAGAGTCGAGATTCGAAGTTCGGACCACCTCCGACAGTCACTTTGGATGGCTTCGCACGCGTCTGGCTCTCGAACGCACGCTGATGGCATGGCTGCGCACGGGGGTGGCGCTGATCGGCTTCGGGTTCACGATCGTTCAATTCTTTCAGCGGCTTCGAGATGCGCAGGGTGTGGCCCCGCCGGCCCGCCCTGAGGCGCCGCGCTATCTGGGGTTGGCATTGATCGCCGCCGGCGTGCTCTCACTGGTCATTTCGACCTGGCAGTATCGACGCATCGTGCATTATCTATGGAGCAGCCAGTTCAAACCGATCGCGGGGCTGGAGGCGACGGGGATGCATCCGGTCATCGCACAATCGCCGCTGATGGCGGTCGTCATCGCCGTCATGTTGATCGGGGTATTCGCCTTCGTCTCCGTTTGGATCCGGTTGTAGAGCGGCGAGCGCCTTTATCTGGACGGCTCCGTCCCAGTCGGAGGCCGGGGGTCGGGGGATGAGCGATCGAATACGATTTGATCGTACCGCCAGAGCCGCTCGAAGAACTGCGAGATTCGCGACGCACCTTGACTCGGCTCGCAGTATTCCATGATTTCACCGAGCGTCCGCTGCCCGTCGATCAGAGCGAGCAGCCGATCCTCTGACGAGTTGATGGGCAGGATCAAGTCGGGATATCCGCTCGCCGGATTCCACAACACCGCGACGCTCCCCGCGGGCACCTGATCCCGGACGCACCGTGTCCACGGCAGGCGGATCGGCACGTAGTCGAGCCATTGCTCGCCGCTGAAATGAATGCTCTGATCGCGCGCCGCGATCTCGCTGCCGTAGGCGATGAAGCGGTGTCGCGTCATCGTCCCTCGAAACAGTTCCGTCGCCTCGTGTTGCGCCCGCTCGGGCAGTGCCGCCAGCCGGGCGGCGTGGGAGGAACGAGCCACCGCACCGCACTGCGGGAGGTACGGAGACTGCTCGACCCAGCGACCGAAGCACAATCCGCAGCGCTCGAGCCAGGCATAGACTTCCGGCACCGTATACGAGCGATCACGAGGATGCAGCAGCGCGTCGGCCATCGAGGCAGGCTGACGAAAATCCTTGGCACGGCGAAGTACGTCCGCGATCGGATGGTCCGGCGGCAAGAATCCGAGGGCGGCGCCGAGCTCGCGCAGATCCCGCTCCGAGGTGCCGATACCGAGCAGGCGGCAATACTCCTGGATCATGTAGATCCCGAGCCTGCCGTACGTTGCGTAGACCATCAGCTGCATGGCGCCATCGGGTCGCAGGACCTCTCGCAGCATGCGCAGACCAAGATCCGGGTCTTGCAAGTGATGCAGCACGCCGGTGCAGACGATCAGATCGAAGTTAAGTCCCAGCTCACCTACGCGCTCGATCGGCAGCTGGTGGAGAGTGAGGTTTTCGAGCCGGTACTTGCGCTGCAGGCGGCGCGTGTGCCGCAGGCTCGTCTCGCTGATATCGATGGCGGTGATTCGCGCGGTGGGCTCGCCGAGCGCGTAGCGCGCCGCTTGCGAGGTCCCGCATCCGGCAATCAGGATCTGCTGGTTGTCGACCGCTTTGCGGGCCGGCCAGATCCGGTGGAACAGCGCGCGGCGGCGTTGTGGATTGCGGCACAGCTCACGATGCTCATCCAAGCTCGTGAGCGGCGCCGGATACGGCATGCGCTCGTAGAAATCCCGAACCTGCGCCTCGCGGCGCTCCGCCGGGTCCGCAACGCCATTCATGATCCTGACCCGGAAATTGGATCATTTCGTGCAGTCATGTGAAGGCCGACGTTAGCGACGGTCCTCGGCAGCGTCTATGCGTCCAAAGTCCCATTCCAGGCTGGGTGCGGCAAAAAAAAGGGCGCGTCTGGCGCGCCCTTTCCCGATCGGGGAACTATGCTCAGGCGTGCGGCTTGGACACCTTGGCCATCACCTCATCCAAGTTGAACGACGCCGGCTTTTGGCGTGGCGGATATTTGACGAATCCGTCGATCTGTTGGGCCACCAGAGCCTGCACCGCGTAGAGCTGCGGCACGTGGTCAACCATCCAGTCCCAATAAGTATTGGAATTGTAGTCAGCCCGCTCGAATGGATCACGCCGCAGATTGAATATGTGCGGCACGCGCAGCTTGACCAGCGGTTGCGCCCACACATTCATCTGGAAGGCCGTTTGCATCGCGAATACGAGCTTCCAGTCCCCGTGCCGAACCGCCATGAGCTCGCCGTCGTCGCTGAAGTAAAAGACGGCGGGCCTTGGGCTTTCCTTCGCTTGACCTGTGAGATACGGGATCATGTTGTAGCCGTCGAGATGGACCTTGAAGGTCTTGTCGCCTACCTTGTATCCGCCGAGGAGCTTCTCCTTCACGTCCCCATCGCCCGCAGCGGCCAATAGCGTCGGCAGCATGTCGACGTGGGAGACGAGACCGTTGATCACCGAGCCGGCCTTGATCTTTCCCGGCCAGCGGATGAAGGACGGGCACCCGCCAGCCCCCTTCCCAGTTCGTGTCCTTCTGGCTGCGGAAAGGCGTGTTGGCGCCGTCGGGCCACGTGTCATTCTCCGGACCGTTGTCGGTGGAATACATGACGATGGTGTTGTCGGCGATGCCCAGCTCATCGAGCTTGTCGAGCATCTGGCCGATCTGCTCGTCATGCACGACCATTCGGTCGCTGTAGGGATCCTGCCCGCTCTTGCCGATATTCTTCGCGGCGACGTGCGTGCGAAAGTGCATCGCCGTCGAGTTGTACCAGAGGAAGAAGGGTTGATTGGCCTTCGCCTGCTTCTCCATCCAGGCGAGCGCGCGATCGGTGATTTCCTCATCGATGGTTTCCATGCGCTTCTTCGTGAGCGGTCCCGTGTCCTTGATCTCTTGCCCGCCCTTGCCGTCGGCGATGCAGTGGAGCACGCCCCGCGGACCAAATGCCTTTTTGAAAGCCGGATCCTTCGGATAGTCGGGGAGCTCGGGCTCCTCTTCGGCATTCAGGTGGTAGAGGTTGCCGAAGAATTCATCGAAGCCGTGCATGGTCGGCAGAAATTCATCCCGGTCCCCGAGATGGTTCTTGCCGAACTGGCCGGTCGCGTACCCCAACGGCTTGAGCATTTCGGCGATCGTCGGGTCTTCCTTCTGAAGACCGATGGCTGCGCCCGGCATGCCGACCTTGGTCAGGCCCGTGCGGATCGGATTCTGGCCGGTAATGAAGCTCGCGCGCCCGGCGGTGCAGCTCTGCTGAGCGTAATAGTCGGTAAAGCACACCCCTTCGTTGGCGACCCGGTCGATGTTCGGCGTGCGGTAACCCATCTGCCCGCGGCTGTTGAAGCTGATGTTCCACCAGCCGATGTCATCGCCCCAGAGGATGAGGATGTTGGGTTTGGTTGCAGCCATGTTGTGTTCCTTTCAGTGATTGAATGATCAAAGCCCGGTCGCGCGAGTGGCGCTCGAATCGACCGGGTCCGGCTCCTCGTAGGATTTCCGGTTGCCGTGACAGAAGCGGAATTTCTGACCGCTCCCGCAAGTGCAAGCGTGATACGGACCGCGGCGTTGGTCTTCTGCGGCATAGGAGGCCATCATCTCGGCGGGCGGACGGCCCTGCTGGATCAATTGGGCCATTGCCTTGAACGTCGGACCCGTGTGCATGAAGAAACGCTCGAGGCCCGCGCAGAGATAGTTGTGGCCCGGTTCGCCGTCGCGCGACAGCGCGAAGCGATCCTTGGGACACCCGCCGTTGCACCAGTTCCTCACCTTGCAGCTCTTGCATTGGGCGGTCAAGGTATCGCGCTTCGCGTCGCCGAATTCGCGCTGCTGCGGCGAGGCGACGAGCTTGAGCATGTGCGTCTGGTGGATATTGCCCAAACGAAAGCGCGGCTCGACGAAATGATCGCAGGAGTACAGATCGCCGTTGTATTCGAGCGCCGGACCGAAGCCGCAGGTGGGCGCGTGGATACACAGAAGATGCCGGCCAAAAAACGCCTCGAGTGTCACATCGAAAAGCTGCACGTATACCCGCCCCACGTCGTGCCGTACCCATTCCTCGAAGACATCGATGAGAAAGCGCCCATATTGCTCTGCACCCACGGTGCGCTCGGTGACCAGGTTGCCGGTCTGGGTGTAGAGAAGCCGCTTGCCGCCGGCCTGGGCGCTCCAGCCCTGGTTGGCGATTTGCAGTGTCTGCTCGGTGGCACGCTCGACGATCGGAATGAACTGCACCCATTGGGCGCCCAGCTCATCGCGAAAGAAGCGGTAGACCCGGCGTCCATGCTTCTCGTTGGCGGCGTTGACGGTGCAGAGGATGTTGAAATCCACTCCATGCCGGCGCAGCTGCCGCCAACCCGCCATGACGCGATCGAAGGTGCCGCGTTTGCGGCGGTCGACCCGGTAGGTATCGTGGATCTCCCGCGGCCCGTCGACGCTCAATCCCACGAGGAAATTATGCTCCTTGAAAAAGGCGCACCAGTCATCGTCCAGCAGGATGCCGTTGGTCTGGAACGTGTGCTGTACGACCTGGTCCGGGCGGCGGTATTTTTCGACCAGCTCGACCGAGTGCCGGAAGAACTCGAGCTTCATCAGCGTCGGTTCTCCCCCTTGCCAGGCGACGGTAACCTGCGGCGCGCGGTGCGATTCCAACAACTGGCGGATGTAGGCATCGAGCGTGGCCGCCGACATTCGATGCTTTTCGTTGGGATACAACGCGTCCTTCGACAGAAAGAAGCAGTAGGTGCAGTCGATATTGCACGTCGACCCGCTCGGCTTCGCCAGCAGGTGGAATTGCGGGGGGGCATGGGCTGGCGGGGGATCGTCGATCCCGCCCACTGGGGTGGACATGCAAATAGGGCCTTGGGCGATAAAGTGAGCCTGGGTCGAGCCTACTGAGTGCGCCCCGGAGGGCAAATTGGACCTAGGTCCATCGGTGGGACCGCGGCGCGCTATTACCCTTAAGGGAACTGGCACGGACCGGCGAGCGATCCATACTGGCGGCTTTGGAGAATCTCATGGCTCAACATCGCTATTCCTTGGGGGCGGCTATCGCGGTAGCCGTCCTGGTCGTGGCCGCCGTATCGCGTCATACGCCCTCGAGGGGCGCAGGCGCAGTCCCAATATCCGATCATGGATGGCATCGCCACCAAGATCATCAATAAGTATCAGAACTCGAGCTGCGAGCAGCTGTGGGAAAAGAAAGAGCAACACGCCCCTCCGTCCGCGGAAGAGCAGCGGGCCATTGGAATTCTGCGCAACGATCCGCAAATGCGTGCGGCATTCATCAATCGGATTGCCGCACCGATCGCGAACAAGATGTTCGATTGCGGCATGATTCCTTGACGGAAGGCCGCACGTCATCCGGGGCGGCGCAGTAACCGCACATTTCGGAGGGGCACCGTGAGCCATTCTCTAATCGTACTTCCCGACGACACCGCGCAGCCCATTCTCGACGCCGTATCCACGGCCAAGAAATCGCTGCAGATCCGCATGTTCCTGTTCACGGACCCGAGTCTCACCGCCTCGGTCATCGCGGCAAGACAGCGGGGTGTCAAGGTGCGCGTGATGCTCAATCCCGCACGACGCGGCGGCGAGAGCGAAAACGACGAGACCAAGAGCAAGCTCGCCGCCGCCGGGATCGAGGTGAAGGACAGCAGCCCGGCGTTCGACTTGACGCATCAGAAATCGATGGTGGTCGACGGCGCGACAGGATTCGTCGAATCCTTCAATTGGGAGACGCGGGATCTGACGGTGACGCGCGACTATGCCGTGGTCACGGCAAGCAAAGCCGAGGTCACCGAGATGGACGAATGTTTCGAGGCCGATTGGGCACGAAAGGAATTCAAGCCCGGCGGCCATTCCCGGCTCATCTGGTGCCCCAACAACGGCCGCGAGAGGATCGCCGAATTCATCGACTCGGCGAAACGCTCGCTCTGGCTTCAGAATGAGCGTTACCAGGACACGGTCATTATCGAGCGCCTGGTGCGTGCCGCGAGTCGCGGGGTCAGCCTGCACATCCTGGCGCGCCCGCCGCATACGCTGAAAAAGGAAAAGTTGGTGGAGGGCGTCGGGGGGCTGCGAATAATGCACGACGTGGGTGCCAAGGTTCATGCGCTCAAGGGCCTCAAGCTCCACGCGAAAATGATTCTCGCGGACGAAGGTCGCGCCATCGTCGGCTCCATCAATTTATCACCCGGCAGCTTCGACGGACGGCGAGAGCTTGCCATCGAGACCGATTCGCATCATGTCGTGAAGCGCTTGAACGACGCGGCGCAAACGGATTGGGCGAACTCCCATAAGCTCGACCTGACGGACGCCGGGCTGCTCCGCGATCTGGGCAAGAGGTCCGAGACGGCGCATGGTGCGCAGCTGCTCGGCGTCAAGTCCTCGGACGAGGGTTCCTGACTGTTGGCGCTGCATCTATTCGCGCGTCGCGGCGGGCCGTCGGATCCAGGGGCGCGCGAGGCGGGTGATCGTTCCACGCAACAAAAGATACGGCACGATGGCCAATGCGAACGCGACCAGAATGGACGCGCGGAGATGGATTCTAGGATCAACGAGGAATTGGTAGAGGAGGTCGAGACCCATCGCGAGAAAGAATAGCCGTCCGACGCTTTCCCACCCGTCCTTGATGATCTCCAGCCGGTGACCGGAAGAGGACAGCAACCTCCAGAAATAGGGCGGCGTGCCGGATTTCGCGTCTCTTAGTCCCGACCGCACCGCGAGAAAGGTTGCCACCACGGGCTGCAGCACGATCCGGAATTTCATCGGTCCGCTGACACGGTCCGAGATCTGATCGGCGATCAGCGTCCATAGATCGGCCATGTCGGAACCCTCATGGTGAATTGACGAAGATGCTCGGGCGCATTTTTTCGATGCGCCACCAATACGGGCGTGGATGCATCGGCGAAATTAGACCTAAGTCCAACGGCTCTCTCGGTATGCACCGATGGCCCTTGTACCAATATACACTTCTCGGGTACCGGTGTGAGATGCATACCGGCCTCAAGCTCAAGGCGGAGCGATCATGCATCTCGATCCGTTCATTCTCTCCCGCATTCAGTTTGCGTTCGTCATCAGCTTTCACATCATCTTCCCGGCCTTCACGTTGGGCTTGGCGGCGTGGCTTGCGACGATCGAGGGCGCGCGCCTGGTCACCGGCAATGCGTTGTATCGGCGGGTGTTCGATTTCTGGCTGAAGATCTTCGCCCTGTCGTTCGGCATGGGCGTCGTCACCGGCGTCGTCATGGCATTTCAGTTCGGGACCAACTGGAGTGTGCTGGCCGAGAAGACCGGTCCGATCCAGGGGCCGTTGCTGGGCTACGAGGCATTCACCGCCTTCATGCTGGAGTCCACGTTCTTTGGCGTCATGCTCCTCGGGCGCAACCGGGTGTCGCCGCGCTTTTACTTCTTCGCCTGCTGCATGGTATCCCTCGGCACGATGTTCTCGTCGTTCTGGATACTCGTCAATAACACCTGGATGCAGGTGCCGGTCGGCTATTCTCATGGTCGACGGCAAAATCATCCCGGCTGACTGGTGGGCAATCACCACCGGCCCGGTGATGCTCGTGCGCTGGCCGCACATGTTGTTCGCCGCGTTTCTGACGACCGGCATGTGCGTGGCCGCAACCGGTGCCTGGTACATCCTGCGAGCCATTCACCGTGCGGAAGCGCGCGTCATGCTGAATTGGGGACTCGGGCTGGTCGCGGCCATCATTCCCGTGCAATTGTTTTTCGGCCATCTCACGGGCGAGTACGTGCTGAAGCACCAGCCGGCGAAGTTCGCCGCGATCGAAGCGCGCTGGAAAACCGAACAGCCCGCATCCGAGACGCTGATCGCCATTCCCGGATTCGCGGCACGAGCGCAACTTGTTCGCGATTTCGGTGCCGAAGCCTCGGCAGCATGATCGCATCGGGCAACTGGAACGCGCGCGAGGTCGGGCTCGAGTCATTCCCGCCGGAGGACCGTCCGCCGGTGCGTCATTCCGTTCTTCGGTTTTCGGATCATGGCCGGAATGGGCATGCTGATGCTGGCGGTGTCCTGGCTGGGAAATCTGCTTCGACTGACAGGCCGGCTGGAGACGACGCGCTGGTTTCTCTGGCTCACTTTCCTGTCGTTCCCGACCGGATTCGTGGCCATCCTGACCGGCTGGTTTACCGCCGAAGTCGGAAGGCAGCCCTGGGTGGTCTACGGTCTGCTGCGCACCAAGGAAGCGGTAACGCCCTCGCTCGTCACGGGCGATGTGGTGTTCTCACTCATCGGCTATGTGGTCGTGTATGTGTTGTTCGTTTCGTTCGGCCTGTACTACATCTACAAACTGCTGCGCGCCGGACCGACCGTGGCGGCGACACCGATCCGCGGGCGCGACGCCCAACCGGCCGTTGGCGTTCGCCGATGATGCCGCCAGCGCCACCGGCAGCCACGCGTCGACCAAGAGCTGAATCATGCAGCCAAGCCAACCTCACTCTGTTCTGGGCGGCGGTCATCGCCGTCATCGATCCTGATCTACGTCATTCTCGATGGATTCGATCTGGGGGTGGGCATTCTTTTCGGCACGACACTCCGAAGAGAGCCATCGACAGGAGATGCTCAATACCATCGCCCCGTTCTGGGACGGCAATCAAACCTGGCTGGTGATCATCGGAGCGAGCCTGTTTGCGGCATTCCCGATGGTCTATGCGGTATTTCTCGGCGCGTTTTACATCCCGATCCTGCTGCTGCTGTTCGGCCTGATTTTTCGCGGCATCGCCTTCGAATTCCGCGGCCGCGCGAAGCAGATGCTGTGGCTGTGGGATTGGGGGTTTTTCCTGGGCTCGGTCGTCATCGCCTTCGTACAGGGTGCCGCGGTGGGCGCTCTGATGCGGGGCGTGCCGGTCGTCGACGGGCAGTACGCGGGCAATACATTCGACTGGCTGCGCCCTTTCCCGATCTTCACCGGCATCGGCATGGTGATCGGTTATGCGCTCTTGGGCGCATGCTGGCTGGTCTTCAAGGGCGAAGGGGCGGTGCGGGACTGGGCGTACGCGCGGATACTGCGACTGGCGGCCGCGATCATCGTGGTCTTGGGGCGGCCTTCACCGTCATACTGTCGATCGATCAGGCGGCGGTGGCTCAGAGCAACTTGCACTCCCGCAGGTGGGGGCTGGTGTTTCCGCTCATCGGCATCGCGGCGTTGCTCGGTCTCGTCGCCGCCGTGCGCGCGCGGCGGGACGGCCTGCCGGTGACGTTGACGGTCGCCTTCTTCGTTGCGGCCTATCTCACGCTGGCCGTGATGTTCTGGCCGTACATGATCCCTTACAAGGTCACGGTCGCCGATGCAGCGGCGCCGGATCATTCCCTGCAGTTCCTCTCCTATTGCGGGCTCGTGGCGTTGCCGGTCATCGTCATTTATACCTTCAGCGTCTACCGAGTTTTCCGGGGTAAATCGAGCGAGCGGTATGGCTGAGACGCCAATCGCGTGAACGGCTCTTGGTACTTCGTCCAATACCACCTTCCTATTCTCGCGGTAGGATCTGAAGGTTGGCCGCAGCCTGCGCGTTGGCGCCGACGGCAATCCCACCCATAAGAGGAGGTAGGTCTTGCACGATCGGGTTCTCGCCGAATCGGTCGCGTGCCCTGACTGCGATCTGCTGCAGCGAATACCGCAGCTGATGCCCGGAGGCAAGGCGGCCTGCGCGCGCTGCGGCCACGTCCTCGCGAAGGAGCTCGGCAGCGCGCGCGATCGAGCGCTGCCTCTCGCCGTCACGGCGGCGATCACGCTGCTCATCGCGAATACCTTCCCGCTGATGGAACTGCACGTGGTCGGCCGATTCGCCAGCACGACGATTGCGGGAGGCGCCTACGAAATGTGGATGCAAGGTCAGCGGGTAACGAGCACGCTGGTTGCGTTTTGCGCCTTGATTGCCCCCGTCGGATACCTTGCGTTCGTGATAACGCTGCTGCTCGCCGCGCGGCGCTCGCCGATGCCTCGCTGGACGGGGGAGATGCTGCGCTGGCTCGCGCACCTGGAGGTCTGGTCGATGCTCGAGGTCGTGATGCTCGGCATCCTGGTGGCGCTCGTGAAAATCGCGCAGCTGGCGACGGTAGATCCGGGCATCGGCATGTATGCATTCGGAGCGACCATCCTCCTGATCCCGGCAATTGCGGTCAACCTCGATCGGCGTGAGATGTGGCGAAAAGTCGAATGGATCAGCCCGGACGCGCCGGCCTCGCCGTTATCCGGTACGCCGGCGCCGGCGAAATGACGACTCCCATCGCCACCGCCCGAAATGCGGGACTCGTATCGTGCGAAGTCTGCGGGCTGGTTTCGCGCGCCGCCAGCGGCCCGGAGGCCGGCTTTTGTCCCCGCTGTGGAGAAAAGCTCGAAGTCCGCCGCGTTGGCTCCATCCAGACCACTTGGGCGCTCTTGCTGGCTGCCGCGGTCTGCTACATCCCGGCGAATCTCCTGCCGGTTCTCGACACCATCACGCCCACCGGGTCGGATAGCGATACCATCATCGGTGGCGTCGTGTTCTTGTACACCTCGGGATCATGGCCGCTGGCCCTGGTCGTGCTGATCGCGAGCGTGATGATTCCCCTCGGCAAGTTGATCTCGCTTGCCTACCTGCTGATCAGCGTGAAGCGAGGTTCGGTCAAGGGCAATCGCGAACGCACGCGGCTCTATCGGACCGTCGTATTCATCGGCCGGTGGTCGATGCTCGATGTGTTCGTCGACACCTTCACCGTTGCGCTCGTGCAGCTCAGCCCTTTGATGTCGGTGGACCCGGGACCCGGAGTGCTGTTCTTCGCGGCCGTCGTGGTGCTCACCATGCTTGCGGCCGAGTCGTTCGATCCACGCCTGATCTGGGATGGTGCCGATCCCCTCGAGCTCTCGCGTGGCTAACGATAGCGATCTCAACAATATGCCGTTGGCCCGCACGGTGCGTGAGAAACGGCTGCGCCTCTCGATCATCTGGATCATTCCGATCCTCGCAGCGGTAGTCGCCATCGGTATAGCGATCCAGCGGATCAGCCAAGAAGGCCCGACGATCACCATCGTCTTCAAGGCAGCTTCGGGCATCGAAGCCGGCAAGACGTTCATCAAATACAAGGATGTGACGATCGGCCAGGTGACGACGGTCGAGCTCACCAAAGACTACTCGAAAGTGCAGGTGACCGCGCAGATCGATAAACACGCCGCGGCGCTGATGGTGGATGATGCGAAGTTCTGGGTGGTTCAGCCGACGGTTTCTCTGAGCGGCATCTCGGGGCTCAATACGCTGCTGTCGGGGCAATATATAGGCTTCCAGGCAGGAACATCGCCCGAGAAGCAGCGGCACTTCACTGCGCTCGACGCGCCGCCCCTGATCACCGATCAGCCGGGCCGCCGATTCGTTCTCAAGGCGGCAAGTCTCGGCTCGGTCGGTCTTGGCGCGCCGGTCTATTATCGAAGCGTTCCCGTGGGCGAGGTGGCGACGTACCGGTTGGCACCCGACGGCAAGACCATCGAGGTCACCATATTCATCAACGCGCCTTACGACAAATATGTGACGGCAGAGACGCGCTTCTGGAATGCGAGCGGAATACAGGTCTCCGCGGGTGCCAACGGCGTCGACATTCAGACCGAGTCGATCGTGTCGGTGCTGGTGGGAGGACTTGCATTCGATGTTCCGGATTTTCTCACCCCGGGGCCGCCGGCGCCGACCGACAGCGCCTTCAACCTTTATCGAAATCGCGAGATCGCGATGACACAGCCGGATCCGGTCGAGCAGCACTTCGTGCTCTACTTCAATGAATCGCTGCGCGGTTTGTCGGTCGGAGCACCGGTGACGCTGTTCGGGTTGACCGTCGGCCACGTCGCGGAGGTGGGTCTCACCTTCGATCAGCAGACGCTCAGCATACGTCCGCGCGTGCTCATTACGTTCCTGCCCGAGCGGCTGACGGAACAGCTGCAGGCGGGAGAGAGGGCATCCCACGAGGCGTTGTCGCCGGCGGCCCGCAGCCGCATGCTCCGGCACCTCGTGGAAGATCGTGGCTTGCGCGCTCAGCTGGAGACCGGCAGCCTCATCACGGGAGAGCTGTACGTCGGATTCGAATACGTTCCGAACTCACCCAAGCCGAAGATCGACTGGAGTCGGGATCCGCTCGAGTTGCCTGTCGTTTCAGGCGGTCTTGCGACCATCGAGGCGAAACTCAACAGCATTCTGACGAAGGTCGACGCGATGCCGCTCGGGGATATGGCCTCGGATCTCAAAGGCATGGTCGGCACATTGAATCAGACGCTCAAGCAAGCGGATATCGTGTTGAGCCGCGTCGATACGGAATTGCTGCCCGAGGGGACTAAAACTCTCGAGGCGCTGCATCGAACCATTGCGGATGCGGACCGCGCTCTTCTGGGTAAAGACTCCGCGACGACGCAGGATCTGCACGACATGTTGCAGGAGCTCACCGATACGGCGCGCTCCATTCGCATTTTCGTCAACTATCTGCAGCAGCACCCGTCGATGTTGATCCGAGGCAAGAAGGAGGAGCACCCATGAGATCGGGCATTGCTGCGCTCGCGACGGTCTGCGCCCTGATGGTCGGCTGCGCGAGCCCCTCGCCGAATTTCTACACGCTGAGCGCCAATGCCGCGGCGGACGGCCGCGCCGCCTCGTCGAAGCTCGCTGTCGTCGTCGGGCCGATATCGATACCGGCGACGGTCGACATGCCGCAAATCGTGGTCACCAAGGGACCCAATCAAGTCGCAGCCGATCAGTTCAATCTGTGGGCGTCGCCCCTGCGGAGCAACATCGCGCAGGTGGTGTGCGCCAATCTCGCCGCGCTGTTGGAAACCCCGAGTGTCTCCTCGGTCGCGTCGGTATCGACAATCGAGGCGGATTATCGCGTGGCGATTGACGTGCAAGCGTTCGAATCGGCGCCCGGCGAAGCCGCGACGCTGAGCGCGTTGTGGAGCGTGCGCCGGGTGGCCGACGGCAAGACGACGACCGGGCGAACCGCGGTGCGCGAGCCCTCCCTGGAGAAAAGCTATCAGGCGCTTGCCGCCGCCCACAGCCGGGCACTCAAGCAGCTGAGCGTGGATATCGCGGCGGCGATTCGGGCGCTGGATCGTGAGCGCTCGTAGCGCGATGAGGTTCGGCCCGTGCCGGCGCTGACCCCGCCGCTGCCTTCGAAGGACCCGGGAGCGGTGCCAGCCCCAAAGATGACCCGGCATCTTCAGCTCCTGGCCGCGCTGGTGGCGATGGAGGTGGTGAATCCGCTGATGGCAAGTGCGACCTTGACGGAGCGCATCCTTTCGATGGGACTGTTCGGCCTGGTTTGCGTCACGGTGTTCCGCGCCCTGTTTAGTACGGCGCGCCGGCGGCGGATCGGATCGGGACTCGCCGGCATCACCATTGCCATCGGCGTCGCCCGCTTGTTCGTACCCCGGGAGCGTCAGTTGCCGCTCGACACGCTTTTGAGCGTCACCGCGGCCGCTTTTTACGTGTTCGTCCTCTCCGTGATCGTGAGCCACGTGTTCAGCGCGCGGCGGATTCGCAAAGACGATGTCGTGGGTGCCTTCTCGGGATACATATTGATCGCGCTGTTCTGGGGGCGTCTCTATGCACTCGCCTGGATGCTGGTCCCCGGTTCGTTCAACATCAGCTCCAATATCGATTGGGAATTGAAAAGCTGGAACACGCTGCATGCGCTATTCGACTACTTCAGCTTCACCACCATCACGAGCATCGGCTATGGGGACATTACGACCATAGGCCCCATATCGGACACGCTGGTCTGGCTCGAGGTCATGTGCGGCCAGTTCTACATGGCGGTGGTGGTCGCGAGCATCGTCGGCATGAAGGTGGCGGAGGCGCTGTCGTCGCCGCAGAGCGGGAGCTGAACTTGCGTGCTCTGGGGTCCTTGGAGCGTCCGCGACGCGCTTGGCTCGAGTGCCTTGGGACCGGCATCGTGATCCTGGCGCTGTGCGGCTGTTCGACGCTTCGCCACACGTTCCACATGGACGACAAGGCCTCCAAGCGCGCCGCGCAGCTGCAGATCTTGCAGCTGCGCGTCATGCGTTTTGCGGATGAGTATGTCGCCGCCATCACCCAGCCGATCAGGAGCTTCCAGACATCGACCGACAATGCCGCAGACCGCCTCACCGCCCAGAACTGGCTGCTCTCTCAAGCCACCGCGGCCTATACGATAGCGAGCGGCCCCAGCCCCATCGTGAACACGGTCGACCTCGTCGTGCTGACGACCTTGAGCCGCATGGTGATCGACGATGCGTGGTCGGGCGAGCGATTCGGCGAGCGCGCCGCGCCGTTGCGTGATGCCTATCATCGCCTGGAGCCGATCGCGCTGGAGCTCGCCAAAGGTGCGCTTTCGCAGGACCAAATCGCCGATCTTCAGCACGCGATCGTGGTGTGGCGTGAGCAAAATCCCCATGTCACCGCGATCTCCTACATTCATTTCCGCGATGTCGCGAGCTCCATGGCAAAATCCGGCACCACCGACCGGTTCACCGGGCTGTTCAACCTGATAGGTCTCGATCCGTTCAGCAGCTTGGATCCCGCCGTGCGCGAGATCAGCCAGTCGCGGGAGTTGGCGGAGCGCACGATCTATTACGCGCAGCGGGTGCCGAACCTGCTCGACATGCAGGCGGAGCGCTTTACGTTGGAGCTGGTGAACATGCCGGAGGTCACCCGGCTGCTCGCCAATGCAGACCATGTCTCCGCCGCCGCGACGACCACCGCAAGGGTGGTCGGAGAGTTGCCGAGCCTGCTGCCCCGGGAGCGGGAAGCCGCCATTCGCCAGATCATGGACGCGGTGACGGTCGAGAGTGCGCACACCCGCGAGCTCGTGGCCGAGATGCGCGCCGCGCTCGAGGCGGGGACGGCGACCTCGAATTCCCTCGATGCCACCATCCGCTCTTTTGATCAGTTGGTGGCCAGACTGGAGAAGCCGAAGGCGGGCGATGCGCAGACGCCGTCTGGGCGGGCGTTCGACATCACCGAGTACACTGCGGCGGCCACCGAAATGACGCGCACCGCCGCGCAGCTCGAGTCGCTCATTGGCAGCGTCGACCGAGGCGGTCCGGAACTGGCGCAAGCCTCCGAGCGCGCGGCGGCGACCCTTCGAGGCGTGGTCGATCATGCCTATTGGCGGGGCGCGGAGCTGCTCGGCGTGTTGATCGCGGGGGCCTTGGGTGCCGCACTCGTTTATCGCGTCGCCGCCCGGCGCTGGCTCACATAGGCGGGACGACCACCCGGTAGTAGACCCCGTTTGCGCCATACGCGGGATAGAACCACGTGTTGCCGTTGAGGTAGTACGTCTGGCCTTGAACGACCGTCGTGATGGAACCGGCGGGCAGCGCCGCATAGATCGTGCCTGGTGAATACACCGCGCTCGCGCCCGCGACGACCCCGGCGTTGTACGCATTGGCGGTGGCCTGTGCCGAATTGGCCGACGCGACCGCGGCGCCGGCGGCGACACCGACCGCGAGACCTGCAGCCGCGGCGCCGGCGGCGGACCAGCCGCCGCAGTTGTAGCAGCTCGAGCCGTAGTAGTTCACCGTGGTCGGCGGGTGATACGCGGGATAGGCCGTCGTCCCGTAATACGTGCTGTGATAGGCCGTGCCGCCGGTCGTTGCATAGGTCGTATGCGATGAGCCGTAATAGGCGCCGTTGCTCGTGCTGGCGGTATTCGTATGGTAGGCCGTCGTGCTGCCGCCATAGGCGACACCATTGGTCGTCTTGTTCGTCTGTGCCGATTGACCGTCGGGCGCGGTGTAGGTCGTGTGTTCGGACCCGGAATAAGAGGTCGAGCCATTTGGATTGGTGGTTGCCGATCCGGAAGCCGTCTTCGTCGTGGTCCCGCCGTAGGCCCCGGTATGGGTGCTCGAAGCCGCTCCGTACGTCGTGTTGCCGGAGTGGTAGGTCCCGGCCGAGCCATAGCTGCCGCCGCCTCCCCAATGGGCCGAGGATGAGCCTCCACCGCCGCCCGCGTGTACCCAGGCCTGTGCGGGGGCCGCGCCGATCAGCAGTGCGCCGACGCTCATCGAAGCATAGAAATGCGCTTTCACCAGGTTCATGTTGCTCTCCTCACGGAGTTCCGGCGGGTTGCTTGGACGGGGGTTTGCCGTTGCCCGAGGTATCCACGTCCGGACGCTTGAACGCGATATGTGCGGCGCTGCTCGCTTTCGCCGAAGTGAAAGCATCCTCGGGGACGGCGCCATTCAACTCCCAGTTGGAGAGCTCGAGCACGTGGCGCAGCCGGGCCGGATCGTTCATGTATACGGCGTACAGCCGGCGCGGCAGCTTGTCTTCCGCGCCGACCCAGATCTGCGCGAAGACATCCTTGGTGGCGAACGCCACCATATCGGTCTTGATGCCGGCGACGACCTCGGATTGGCCGATGTAGAAGGCGGTCGTCAGATCGCCGGACATGTCTTGGTAGGGATCGGCGACGATCACGTCCGTGAAGGGGAAATAGATCGCCGCGCCTTCGTATGCCGCCACCAGCGCCGCATCGATGGTCGGCGGCGCGTCCGCGACGGCGACCAGATTCTCCGTGGGAGCGAATGCCATCATGACCTTGCCATCGTAATAAAACTCGGAGGGCGGCCCGTCACCCAAGGTAATGACCTTCAGCTTGTTGGGACGCCGCAAGGTCACTTGCGATTTCGTGGAATAAATCAGCGGCGGTCCGAGCAGACTCGGGCCCTCGTAAGAGACGATCGCCGTGAAGCTCATGGACTTGGCGGCCGCGAGGCGGGCGCTGGTCGTCTTTAGAATCTCGATCGCTCGCGGCTCGAGCCCGGGCTGGAAGGGGGCGACCGCGGGATCTGCGGGCTTGACCTTGGGCGCTTCCGCACTGGCTCCGGTCGCCACAAACGCGACCAGCGCCGTGGCCGTCAAATACCGGACGACTTGCTGCATACAACCTCCTGGATCGTGCCCAAGTCGGCGTGACCGGGTACTTCGACTGCTGATCCGAACGATTCCAAGGCGAGGGTAACCGGAGGGACGCATGGCGTAGCTGGGACTTAAGTCCCATTCAATCCCGCCGCGCAATCGCGCCGTGAAACGCCGGTCGGCAAGGATGGCGCCGCGAGATTGGGGGAGTAGTGGCTGAGCGCACGCCCTCGTATGCCGGCCGGCGTTGGGCGGAGTCTCCCATGGGCGCGGCCGCCGGGTCATTGGACTTGGGTCCAATAGATAGACCCCGGGCTGTGCGCGGAAATTTGAACCCCGATTGGGGACATATGTGTGATACCGCACAGATAATGGGTATCCGGGCGTCGCATGGTTTACAGGTGGACAGCTTTCGGCATACCTGTGATGCTGTCATCTAAAGTGCACCGGATGGTGTTAGGGTCGAGCCAAGCTGCCCGTGCATCACGAGAAATGGGGTCCGGGGAAGCGATTCACCACGTCGTTCGATTGCCGTCACTGAACGTGTCAGGGAGATAGAGCCATGCATGGCGCAGCGCAAACCGTGTTCATTGTGGATGATGCTCAAGAGGTTCGTAAGTCGTTGGCGCGTGTGCTTGCTGCGGCCGGATATCGCGTCCGCTCGTTCGAGTCCGCCGAAGGGTTCCTGGGCGAGCACCACGCCGAGGCGGCCGGCTGTCTGCTGCTCGACATCTGCATGCCGGGCTTGAGCGGGATCGAATTGCAGCACGCACTCGTCGGTTCACCGAATGCGCTGCCGATTGTTTTCTTGACCGGCATGGGTGACGTGCAGACGGGCGTGAACGCCATGAAGGAAGGCGCGGTCGACTTTTTGACCAAGCCGATCGACAACGTGCGCCTCTTTGCCGCGGTCGAGCAGGCGTTTCGGCGCGATGAGGAGCATCGTCAGCAAGAGGAGATCCGCCGGGTGATCCGCCAGCGCCTCGACACCCTGACGCCGCGCGAACGGCAAGTGATGGCGCAGGTCATTCGGGGCCGTTTGAACAAGCAGATTGCCGCAGAGCTCGGAACGGGCGAGAAGACCGTCAAGGTGCACCGTGCACGGATGATGTCGAAGATGGTCGCCCGCTCCGTGGCGGAGCTGGTGCAGCTCGGTGCGCGCGTCGGTGTGGAGATCGAGCCGGCGCTGGGTATCGGGACGACCGGCCTCAGCTGGAGGCAGCCCCAATGTCCAATATCCAAATCGCTCGAATGAGCCGACAAGGGAACAACTTCATGCGGTGGGTTGACCTTGATCGCAGTCATCGACGACGAGGAATCGGTTCGTAAGGCGCTGGTCCGTGTACTGCAGGCGGCGGGCTTCGCGGCGCGCGCGTTCGCTTCAGGCGCTGAATTTCTAAACTCCTGGCATTTCGACCGGCCCGATTGTCTGGTACTCGACCTTCAGATGCCGGGTTTGTCGGGCATGGAAGTCCAACAATCTCTGAGGATGGCGGGCGCGAGCTTTCCGATTGTCATCATTACCGCCCACGACTCGCCGAGTCTGCGCGAGGAGTGCATGAGTGCGGGCGCGATTGAATATCTTTGCAAGCCCCTCGATATCGGGGCCCTGCTGCAAGCGGTGTCGAGCCATGCCCCCGGAGTTACTTGAGGCGGCAGCGGTGCACGATCGCCACTTCGGACACACCCATTGCGTTGCAATATCTCAGTTACGGCACGACTCGGGCCGCTCCGCCACAAGCGCGGCTCTATGCCTTTCCAGGACCCGGCGCATGGCCTCGAGCCCTAAGCGGACGCGCTCCTCGTCGCTCGCGTGGTCGTGGGAGCGAGTCGCATTGTCGTACGCGATGAGCAACTCCGCCGTCACGGTCACGCCGTTCTCTTCTACGTACCCCATCGCGGCACCTCGCTCAGTCCCGGGCTGATTTTGCATAACCTGGCATCGATGGTACTGACGATCGGGCCTTCTCGGCTGTCGAGCGCGTCTCAAAGTCAGGGTGATGAGGTGCGCTTGATCTCGCGGCGGCTTTCGCCCCGGCCGTCACCCTGACCACCGCCCAAAATCATCTGATCGAGTTGCTGCCATTGAAGGAGCGGCGGCGATTACTGGCCGGTTGCGAGCGCATCGAGCTGACGCGCGGCGACGTGCTCGGCGTGTGCGGCAGCCCGACGCAGTACGTGTACTTTCCGACCGAAGGGGCGATCTCCTCGGCGCGCCGCCTGGATGGGAACCGGCTCGTTGAAGTCGGCATGGCAGGTTGCGAAGGCATGTGGGGCTCTCACGTGGTGTTGCGGGTGGCGAGCGACCCCTCGCACGCCATCGTGTCGGCGCCGGGCGCAGCCTGGCGAATGAGCGTTCGCACGTTCCACCTTGAATTCGAGCGGAGTGCGGCCCTGCAGCGCAGCATCGGCCGTTACATTTTCATTCTAATGACTCAGCTGTCCACGGCCGCAGCATGCCTGCGTTTCCACCGGATCGGACCGCGGTTGGCCCGTTGGCTGCTGATGACTCAAGACCGCGCCCGGTCGGACTCGTTCTTTGCCACGCAGGGACGTCTCGCCGACCTGCTCGGAGTGCGACGCGTTGGCATCACGGACGCGGCCGGTGACTTGCAGCGCCGCGGTCTCATCGAGTACACCCGGGGCGGCATTACCATTGTCGATCGAGCGGGACTTGAATCGGCATCCTGCAGCTGCTACGCCGCCGATCTTGAAGTGTATTCCCGGCTATTGAGCACCGCCGGAAGTGCTCCTTCACTCGTCTGAAGTCTTGACGCCGCTGCAACCGGCGGCAACCGAGATCTCCTCGACCATGGCGATGATGCTCATCAGCATCGCGCCGCGAACTCTGAGACAACAGCCTTCGATTTGCTGCCGGTCAAAAGACCTTCCGACAGATTTGCCTTTGGCGTGAATCTCGATCATTGCACCGCCCGGGATGCTGCTCGGGCCGCTATCGCTCACGGTCCCATAAAGCCCATGCGGGACCAAGCGGCTCTTGATTTCATTTCTGATCTTCTTGAGACCGGTGTCGAACTGTTCGCGCAGTTGCTCCTCTTCCATGGCTTCCCCTTGGGGCTCGGCGTGTCAGGAATCCGCCAGCCCCTTCAATACCATGTCCTACAGCAGATGGTGCTACTCTTTTGCCTATCACGCGGGGCGGCTCCCGAACTTGTTGCACTCCAAGTCCGAGGCCCGAAGGAGGAGTGTGGTGAGTGACTCGGGGTTTCCCATCGTCGGAATCGGGGCGTCGGCGGGTGGGATCGATGCATTCCGAGCCTTCTTCGAGCACATGCCCCCCGCTTGCGGCATGGCGTTCGTCATGATTTTGCATCTGCCTGCGCACCGCAAGAGCATGCTCCGCGAGATCCTGTCACGCTGGACCCCCATGCAGGTCCTTGAAGGCGCGGACGGCACGCTGCTCGAGCCCAATTGCGTCTATGTGCCGCCGCCGCACGCCGTCGTCACCCTGGCGGGCCGACGTTTGGTCGTGCAGACGGCCGACGAGGACGAGAAAGTATCCCGGCCCATCGACGCATTTTTCGATGCACTGGCCTCCTCGTTGGGCGAGCAATCCGCCGGGATCATATTGTCGGGGACGGGTTCGGACGGCGCATTGGGGCTTAAGGCCATCAAGGCATGCGGCGGGCTGACGCTCGCCCAAGGCAGTGATGGCTCCGGGCCGCAATACGCCGAGATGCCGTCCGGTGCGATCGCAACAGGATCGGTCGATGTCATCGCACCGGTCGAGGAGCTCGCCGGATATCTGGTGCGTTTGAAGCCGCCGCGTGCCGCCACTCCGGTCGCGGCGGCGATCGTCGCTTCAACCGATGCCCTGAGACTCGAGATTTGCGACATCGTGAGGGCGCAGCTCGGTCACGATTTCAGCGGCTATCGCGACCGGACGTTCCTCCGCCGGGTGCAGCGCCGGGTGCAAGTGCTGGGTGCGGCCTCACTGGAGGACTATGTCGAGCGGTTGCGAGGAGATCACGCGGAAGTGCTGGTCTTGTTTCGCGATCTGCTGATCCGGGTTACGAGCTTCTTCCGCGACGAGGAGATCTTCCAGACCCTTGAAGCGAAGGTGATCCCGCGGTTGTTCGTGAATAAGACCGCCGATCACCGGGTGCGGATTTGGGTCCCCGGGTGCGCGACCGGCGAGGAGGCCTATTCCTTGGCCATCCTGCTTCGCGAGCACATGGATGCGCTCAAGACGGTGCCCAAGGTACAGGTCTTTGCGACCGATATCGACGAATCCGCGATCGGTATTGCGCGCTTGGGCCGCTACCCGACGACGTTGGTGACGGGCCTGTCGGAGGAGCGCAGGGAGCGTTTTTTTCACGCCTTCCAAGGCGGCTACGTCGTCTCGAAGGAGATCCGCGATCTGTGTACGTTTTCGGCTCACAACCTCGTGCGCGACCCGCCGTTTTCCCGGATGGATTTGGTGTCGTGCCGGAACCTGCTCATCTACATGGAAAACAAGCTGCAGAGCGCGGTCATTCCGATATTCCACTACGCGTTGGTGCCGGGCGGCATTCTGCTCCTCGGAGGTTCGGAGTCCGCCGCGCAGCACAGCGATCTGTTCGAGACAGGAGATAAGGGCGCCCGGATATACCTGCGGCGGGACGTTCCCGGACCGCCATTGCACCTGGGGCTGCATATACCGAATCTGCAGCAGAGATTTTCGGCCGCCGATCATCCCGTTCCCGTGCCCGCCGGCGATCGCGCGGTGACGCGGCCGCGTGAGCCGGCATCCGCCCAATCCGCAGCGAGCGGCGAGAAGCCCTCCGCGGCGCCCGCAACCCCGTCGAAGCCTCGCCTCGCGCGGCTCTGGCGGCGTTGGCTCGGATCCGGTTCCGATCCTGCGCTGTTGGAGCGCGATTTGATGATGGCCCAAGAGCAGTTCCATGCGCTGGCGGAAGAGCATCAGACCGCACTCGAGGAACTGCGCAGCACCAACGAGGAGCTGCACTCGGTGAACGAGGAGCTGCAGTCGACCAACGAGGAGCTCGAGACCTCGAAGGAAGAATTGCAGTCGCTCAACGAAGAGCTGCACACGGTCAACCTGCGGCTGACGGAAAAAGTGGAGGAGCTGGCGGCGACCAACAGCGATCTGCGCAATCTGTTCGAAAGTACCGAAATCGCGACGGTGTTCCTCGATCGCCATCTCATCGTGCGCAGCTTCACTCCGGCGATCGCGACGCTCTATAACTTGATTCCGAGCGATCAGGGGCGTCCCCTCACGGATATCGTCAGCCGCTTGGACTACGATCATTTGCGCGAGGACATCACCCAGGTGCTCTCCACGCTCCAGCCGCTCGAGCGCCGTATTACGCGCGCCGATCGATCGATGCATTACATCATGCGGATCCTGCCGTACCGCGCGCCCGACAGTGCCGTGACCGGGGTGCTGGTTACCTTCGTCGATGTGACGAGCATCGTGAAGGCGGAAGCGGCGCTCCTCGAGGCGGACGTGCGCAAGGACCTATTTCTGGCGACTTTATCGCACGAGCTGCGCAATCCCCTGGCACCGATCCGCACCGCCGCCCGGTTGCTGCAAGCGCCGAGCCTCAAGCCCGAGCAACTGGCACACGCCCAGGCCATCATTTCCCGTCAAGTGACCCATATGAGCTCGCTCCTCGATGACCTACTCGACGTGTCGAGGATTACGCGGGGATCGTTCCTGCTCAAGAAGAGCTATGTCGTTTTGAAGGAGCTGCTCGATGCTGCCGCGGAAGCGGCGCAACCGGCCATTGATGCGAAGCGCCACACGCTGCGGATCGATTGCCCACCCGGTGACCTCACGCTCGAGGTCGATCCGGTGCGGCTCACGCAGGTGCTGAGCAACCTGCTCACCAATGCGGCAAAGTACACCCGGCCGGGGGGCGTGATCACGCTGGGGTGCCGGCTGGACTCCCATGGCATCACGCTCTTCGTGCGCGATACCGGCCTGGGGCTCGCCCCCGAGATGCTCGGCAAGGTCTTCGACATGTTCACGCGCGTCGACTCGGATGCCGCCCGCTCGGAGGGCGGTCTCGGGATCGGGCTTGCGCTGGCCAAGGGACTCATCGAGCTGCATGGCGGCCGCATCGAGGCGCGCAGCGCCGGATTGGGTAAGGGCAGCGAATTCCTGATCTCGCTGCCGCGCTCGCTCTTCGTCGAGAATCGTAAGGAGAGCGCAAGTCCTCGGTTAAACGGCTCGAGCACACCACCGCGGCGGATACTCATCGCCGATGACAATCGCGACGGTGCCGAGACATTGAAGATCTACATGCAGATGCAGGGTCACGAAGCGCATCTCGCGTATACCGGCGCCGAGGCGCTGGCGGTGGCGGCCGCGGTGCAGCCGGAGATCGGCGTGATCGATATCGGGTTGCCGGACATGACCGGCTACGAAATCGCCGAGCGGATCCGCCATGAAGCCTGGGGAGATAAAGTTACCTTGATCGCGCTCACGGGCTGGGGCCAGGATGCGGACAAACGCCGTGCGATCGCCGCGGGCTTCGATCATCACTGCACCAAGCCCATTGACCCCGGCGATCTCGAGCGCTTGTTCACGAGGACGCGTGTCGCCGGGCCGGGACCTTAAAGCCCGCGACGGTCAGTGGTGTAAGAACGCCGGCACGAGCTGAGCGCTCACCCAGAACAAAAGGACGTAGCAATCGGCCGCCAGAACCACGAGTCCGGCCCGGCAAGCGCTTCGGTTGCGGCTCGTCGCGAGCCACGACGGCGCGGAGACAAGACCCAGTGCGGCGAGTATTTTCAACGGCGGGGGCGCGGCGAAAAGCCCATAAGCGCAGGCCGCGGCGGCAATGAGCGTCAGAAGCGCTTTAATGGCCTCATTCGCGCCCGAAGGCGCGGCATGGTGCAGAGCAGTGTCACTCGAGCTATCCATAGCAATATCAAACTTACTCCTTTCCCCGAGTGGGGACGAAGGATCTGGTTCACGTTCGCCGCCTGTGTGAACGGTGTCTCAAAGTTTTACCGACCGTCCCGCCAGCCGCGCGGCTTTTGTTGCGGAACGGTTCGTACCGTGCAGCCCTTCTGATGGCATTTGGAACACCGCAATCGGTTGACGACCTCATCGAGCTTCGCATCCCATCCCGTGACTGTACATAAACAAGGGGTATCCACTTAGCTCCACTAAGCGGCTTCGCCTGATTCAAGGGCTGGGTAGACGATGTCCTGATAGGTCACCGGATCGGTCACCACGGCTTGTTGCAGTAGGCGGTAGAAGAGCATGCCGCGGGACGCCGACGCACGGCGATTAAAGCGAAAAACGAACTCGTCGAGATAAGCGTCCAAGTGCGCTGGCTGAATCGATCCGTGATGCGTACCGAGGATCCAGCGCTTGAGCAGGGAGGCAACTCGATGAACGCCGGCCATCGAGACGTGAGCGGGAATGTCGGAGCCGTACATGACATGCCGTTCGTGGGGGTAGGCGATTTCATGGAGCTTGGCGTAGCTTCCTGAGCCATCCGTTCGCACGACAGCGCCCGACTCGACACTGTCTTGGATGAACTGCCGCACATGCTCCTTCGAGTCGCTCGGCAGTTGGCGCAGGCGAATGCGGCCAAAGCCCTTCGGCTGCAGTATCTCCACCGCCACGCCGATCATAATCTTGTCGGTGCAGCTCTTGCGCCGCTGCCGCGGCAGCGGGTTTTCTCGATCGGTGATGGCGATATAGGCTTCATCCACTTCCACCACACCGCGCAAACGTTCGCGCCCCGCACGCACCATGGCGCAGCGGAATCGGTGCAACATCATCCACGCGGTTTGATAACTGCCCAAGCCCAGTACACGCTGTAATCCCAGCGCGCTGACTCCTTGCTTTTGGTTCGTCAGATACCACGCCCCCGCCAGCCATACACGCAGTGGCGTACGCGTCTTCTCAAAGATCGTGCCCGCGGTCACCGTGCTCTGATGCCGACAGTCTTTGCACATCAACCGCAGGCGGCTGGCGCGATACGGCGCCGCCATGCTGCCGCAACTCGAGCATGCAAACCCGCTCGGCCAGCGCAATCGCTCCAGATACGCCGCGCACGCTTCCTCGGTCGCGAACTGATCGAGAAATTGCCCCCAGGTACGTGGATATTCGGGCTTTGCATCGGGCATCATAAGCTGTATATATTATCAGCTTGATTGGGACTTGTGGAGCTAAGTGGATACCCATTACATAAACACAGTATTCGGTGAAACTACGGGCGGCAGCTGTTCGGCGGCGGCGCCCATGCCGCTGCTAAGCTCGCCGCACAGAGCTCATCCACGGAGGGAAGGCCGATCACGCACTTTCGTTGGGATGTATGAGGACTGACCGCCGGCGCGGGATGCCGACTCGTGGAGCGTGCTGATGCTTGCGATCAAATTTTGCCATGTGCTGCTCGAGGGACTCATCGTGCACGGCGGAAGTCTTCGCGATGCGGATACTCACAAGGATATTCGGCTCTCCGATATTTTCTCGGTCGGCAAGTAAGGGGTTGGCCGGCGATTGTGCCGGCCCCCTCCCGCGTGGGACGATTCGGCGATGCTGGAATGCTGGAGGGATGAATGAGCCAACGCGTGGCGCTCGTGACGGGAGGCGGACGGGGTATCGGGCGAGAGGCGGCGCTGCTGCTTTCGGCGGCGGGGGCGCGTGTGATGATCGTGTCGCGGAGCGCGACCGAGCTGGCCGACGTCGGCCTTGAATATGTGGCGGCCGATCTCGGGACCCGCGAGGGATGTGCTCTCGCCGTCGCCGACACGGAGCGGCGCCTCGGGCCCATCGACCTGCTGGTCGTGAATCACGGCATCGGCTCGGCGCACGAGCGGCTCGTCTGGGAGCAGGATCCCGAGGTCTGGCGGGAGACGATGCGCATCAACCTCGACGGGCCATTCGAGCTCGCGCGGCTCACGGTGGGTGGAATGTGCAAGCGCGGGTTCGGCCGGCTCGTATTCACCAGCTCGACCGCCGGCGAGAAAGCCGAGCGCTCCGGAAGCGCGTACACCGCGTCGAAGCACGGCGTCATCGGACTTGCGCGCGCGGTCGCCCAGGATGCGGGGCCGTTCGGAGTAACGTCCAACGCGGTGCTTCCGGGTTGGGTGCGCACGGCCATGGCCGAGCGGTCGGCGCGGACCGAGGCCGAGCGGCGCGGTATCAGCGTCGAGCAGGTATGGCAGGAGCGTGCCGCGCTCTACCCCCAGAAAAGAGTCCTGGAGCCGCGCGAAGTCGCGCAGGTGATCGCATTCCTCTGCAGCGAGGCGGCCGGGGGTGTGAATGGCGAAGCGATTACCGTGGCCCTCGGCGGTATCTGGTGATGGAGAGACTCATGTCGAATGCAAGACGCGCCGCGATTTCGGTGAGCGCACTGGTTGCGGTGTGGTTGAGCCTCGCACACGGGCAGGCCGCGAGGGCCGCCCCAGCCGAAGTCGATGCCGCCTATCCCAAAGCTTACGCCCTGTATGTGGACCTGCACCAACATCCGGAGCTCTCCGGTTACGAGACGCGCACGGCGTCGAAGCTCGCGGCGGAGCTGCGCGCCCTCGGCTACACGGTGACCGAGCATGTCGGCGGCACCGGCGTCGTGGCGATTCTCAAGAACGGCCCGGGCAAGACGGTGATGCTGCGCACCGAGCTCGACGCGCTGCCGGTGGAGGAGCAAACGGGCCTCCCCTATGCCAGCAAGGTGCGCGCCAAGGACGCCGCCGGTCGCGATGTGCCGGTCGGACATATGTGCGGACACGATTTACACATCGGTGCGCTGGTGGCGACCGCCGGCATCATGGCTCGCGACAGAAAATCCTGGCGCGGCACCTTGATGCTCATCGGACAACCCGCCGAAGAGACGATCACGGGCGCAAGTGCGATGGTGAATGATGGGCTCTTTACCCGCTTTCCGCGTCCCGACGTGGTGCTCGCACTGCACGTTGGCAACGAACTGCCGGCCGGGAAGGTGGGTGTGACCGCGGGAATCTACGACAGCAACGCCGATTCGCTGCGGATCAAGATCTACGGAAAAGGCGGACACGGCTCCGCACCGCATACCGCGGTCGACCCCATCGTGATCGCCGCGCGCACCATACTCGCGCTGCAGACCATCGTTTCTCGCGAAGTGAAGCCCGGCGAATTCGCCGTCGTCACCGTGGGGTACATTACCGCGGGAACCAAAAACAACATCATCCCGGATGTCGCCGAGCTTGGGCTCACCGTGCGTACCTACAAGGCGGACGTGCGCAAGCAGGTGCTGGAAGCGATCACTCGAATCACCGACGCGGAAGCTCAGGCTGCCGGCGCTCCGCGAGCGCCGACCATCGAGCGTTACGAGACGACCGATGCCGTGTACAACGATCCGGCGCTGACACAGCGCCTGCGTACGGTGCTTGAGGCAGCGCTCGACCCGGGCAATGTCGTGACCGAGGGACCCATCACCGCGTCGGAGGATTTCTCGGTGTTCGTCTCCCAGGGCATTCCCGGCTTCTACCTCTCGCTCGGCGGGGCCGATCCCGAGAAATACGAGCTCGCCAAAGCGTCCGGCACGCATCTGCCGTCGAACCACTCGTCGCTGTTCGCACCCGACGTCGATCCCGCCATGCACACCGCGATCCGCGCCGAGGTTGCGATGCTGCGCGATCTTCTCAAGGCGCAATGACTCAGGCCTCGAGATCCTCGCTCGACAGGCCGAGATGCTTCATGACCTTTCGCAAATCGCGCCTGAGCTTGGCCAAGCGCGTCGTGTTGACCGCCGTCTTCAGGGCATCCGGCAGCCGCTGCAGAGGATAGCCGCCGTAGGCGCCCGGCCGGGTGACATCGTTGGTCACCGTCGACCGTCCGGCCAGCATGACGTTGTCGGCGAGGGTCAGGTGGGCCGACACCACGGAATTTCCGCCGGTCATGAATCCGCGCCCGATTTTGGTCGAGCCGGCCATCATGAAACCCGCCGTGTACAAACCGTTCTCCCCGAGATCGCAGTTGTGCGCGATGTGACAGATATTATCGAGCTTCGCGCCGGACCGGATGAACGTCGATGTGAGCGTCGCCCGGTCGATGGCGCAGTTGCTGCCGATCTCGACTTCATCCCCGATCACGACGTTGCCGAGCTGGCAGATCTTGATGGGCTTGCCTTGCGGGCTGCGCGCATAGCCGAATCCGTCGCTGCCGATGCTCGAGTGCGGATGGATCTCGCAATCCGCGCCCACCGCGCAGCCGGAGCCCACGAAGACATGGGGATGAAGGATCGTGCGCGGGCCGATGGAAACCTCGTTCTCCACCACCGCGTGACTTCCGATCCAGCAGCCGTCACCGATCGTCGCATGAGCGCCGACCACGCAATAAGGTCCGAGCAGAACGTCCCGTCCAATGGTGGCGGTGGGGTGGACCACGGCGGTCGAATGATGTCCGCCCCACTGATTGAACCGCTCCCCCTTCCGATCGAAATACTTGAGCAGCGCCGCCATCGCCGCTGGAATGGCCGCGACCGAGAACAGGCATCCTTCCCATTGTTGGGTCGCGTTGATGGCGGGTAGCAGCTTGGCATGCACGATCACGATCGCCGGGTGCAGCCGCCAAACGGCGTCCAGATGCTTCAGTTCACTCAAGTAAACCAGGCTCTGCGAGCCGGTTTCCTCGGGTTGGTGGCAATGCAAGGCGACCGCCGACAGATCGCCCTGGAGAAAGGTGAACAGATCGGAGTGTCGCTCTTTGATCGTCTCGGCTTTGAGCAAAAGACCCCCGAGGAGGATTGGATCGCCCGGAGGCGCTATGTCCGGTAGCTTACACCACTACCGGAGGACCCTTTTGGGTAAAGTGCGTTCCGAGCCGGATAGGGGTTTGCCCCAGGGTCTGAGGACCCCCGGGTGCAGGTGCCTCGACAGACATCCTCGCTGACGGCAATCTATCGAGCATGAATATGCCCGTTCTGGCACGCCTGCTCGCCTGGTTGAGCTTGTGCATTTGCATGAGTGCGCAGGCTGCGGATCTCTCATCGCTCGAGGCGCAGAAAATCGATTATTTGATCGCTTCGGTCGCATCGCTCACCGGCGCCCAGTTCATTCGCAACGACACCTCCTACGAGGCCAAAGCCGCTGCCGACCACTTGCGGCAGAAGCTGCGACTGGCCGGCTCGCGCGTGAAGTCCGCCATCGATTTCATCCGCGATTGCGGATCCGTCTCCTCGGTCACGGGGAAGCCCTACCTGATTCGTTTTGCCGATGGACGGCAGGTGACCGCCGAGGCCTTTCTCACGGCACGGCTCAAAGAATACGAAGCCCGCGCGGGCAAGGGTGTCTAGAACAGTTCGTTGGGAGGGGACCATGAAGATCGACCGGGCGGAGGTAACGACGCCATCATCGCGCATCGCGCCCTGCCGGGCTGCGTGGGGCTGTATTCTGGCAGCCCTGCTGCTCGCCGGTTGCGGCCATTCCTCGGACACACCGGCGCGGATTGCGGAGCGAGCCGACGTGAGCATCACCCTCGACGGCGGGCGGCACGCCTGTGTGGTGGCGCTCGATCAAGAGCAGCAGGGCAGCACGGTGAAGTGCGGCGAATTGGTCCCGTTTCTCAAAGAAGAGCTGAGGCTCAAGCCCGGATCGATCTACGACATCCGCGTCCCGGGCGACTTCGACCAAGGTCAAATGGCGCGGCTCGCGGCCGATTTGAATGGGGCGGGCTATCGATTCATCGGCGGACGCGCGAATCCGCTGCTCGCGCATTCGAGCGACCACCATTAGAGGCATGCGACCCTCCTGGCCGCGGTGATCTCCGGCCTAACGCAGAAACGAGATCAGGTCTTCGGACAGCCGGCGGCTTTCGGTAGCGAATAATCCCTGCGGGGCGCCGTCGTATTCCAGCAGCCGCGATGCGGTGATTGCGCGTGCCGCGGCGCGGCCGCTGGGATCGATCGGTACCGTCTTACGCGATTTCCCCGCTTCCCACGGAGAAGCCAACGAGCGCCACATCCGCGCTGCGCACATAGTCCACCACCGCGGCGAGATCGTCGGCGAGCCCGGCAAATGGCGCGGTGCGGGCCCCCGGGCCGCTCAGGGACTGACGCTCGATCGCGGCCTCTTCTTACGGCAATGCGGTGGGCCGCTTCCTACTGTGGAGCCATGTCCTCCAAAGAGCGCTTCGTCAATGTCGATATGCCGGCGGGCGGCTGGGGCTCGGCGCAGACGACGGGATCCTTGCTGCTCCACGAGCACGTTCTTCTCAAGGGCAGCCGTGTGCTGCTGCATCAGAACAAGCCGGACGGATTCGCCTGCGTCAGCTGCTCGTGGGCGAAGCCGGCGCAACCGCACTTCATCGAGGCCTGCGAGAATGGCATCAAGGCAACCGCCTGGGAGATCACCTCGAAGCGCACGCCGCCGGAATTCTTCGAGCAGCACCCGCTCGGCGAGCTGCGCGGCTGGAGCGACAATGCGCTCGAGGACGAGGGGCGCCTCACCGCGCCGCTGCGCTGGGACCCCGCGAGCGACAAGTATGTGCGCGTCGACTGGCAGGAGGCCTTTGCCGACATCGGCCGTCGGCTCAAAGAGCTGGCGCCCGAATCGGTGATCTTCTACGCCTCGGGCCGTGCATCGCTCGAGACCGCCTTCCTCTACTCGTTGTTCGCCCGCCTGTACGGCTGCAACAACTTGCCCGACAGCTCGAACATGTGTCACGAGAGCACGTCGGTGGGCCTTCCGAAAACCATCGGCGTGCCGGTCGGTACGGTGGTCCTCGAGGACTTCGAGCACACCGACTGCATACTGTTCTTCGGGCAGAATGTCGGAACCAACAGCCCGCGGATGCTGCATCACTTACAGGATGCGAGACGCCGCGGCGTGCCCATCGTCACCTTCAACCCCTTGCGTGAACGCGGCCTGGTCAGTTTCAGAAACCCGCTCTCGCCCAAGGAAATGTTACTGGGTGAAGAGACCTGCATCAGCACGGCTTACCATCAGCTCAAGGTGGGCGGCGATATCGCCGCGATCACGGGTGTCTGCAAAGCGCTCATCGAGGCGGACGACGAAGCACGGCGCACGGGCGCGGCGCGCTTGATCGATGTCGAATTCATCGCCGAGCACACGAGCGGATTCGAGGAATTTGCGCAGTTCTGCCGGGCAAGCGGCTGGCGCGACATCGAATCGCAGTCAGGACTCAGCCGCGCCGCGCTCGAGGAGACCGCGCGTACCTATGCCGGTGCCCGCAAGGTCATCGGCATTTACGGGATGGGTCTGACACAGCACCGGCGCGGTGTCGAGAACGTTCAGATGGTGTCGAACTTGCTTCTCTTGCGAGGCAACATCGGCAAACTCGGTGCCGGCATCTGCCCCGTGCGCGGTCACTCGAACGTTCAGGGCCAGCGAACCGTGGGCATCACGGAGAAACCCGAGCTCGCCCCGCTCGACAAGCTCCAGCAGCGTTATGGGTTCGATCCTCCCCGCACCAAAGGCCGCAATACCGTCGAGACTTGCCGGGGGGTGATCGAGGGCTCCGTGAAAGCCTTCATCGGACTCGGCGGCAACTTCGTTCGCGCCGTTCCGGAAACCGAGCGGGTCGAGCGGGCGTGGGGCGACCTCGAGCTCACGGTCCAGATCGCCACAAAACTCAATCGCAGCCATTTGATTCACGGCAAAGTGGCCTATTTGCTTCCGTGCCGGGGACGGATCGAGATCGACCGGCAATCGGGGGGCGAGCAGGCAGTCACGATGGAGGACAGCACGGGCTGCATGCACGGCTCTCGTGGTGTGGTCGAGCCTGCCTCGCCGGAGCTCAGGTCGGAGACCGCCATCGTGGCTGGCATCGCCAAGGCCACCGTCGCGGAAAAATCCGCCATCGATTGGGATGCGTGGGTCGGGAACTACGCGCTGATACGGTCCGAGATCGCGGCCATCTATCCGGACATCTTTCATGATTTCAACGCGCGCATGTGGACGCCGGGGGGCTTCCGCCGGCCGCTGCCCGCCGCCGAGCGCAAGTGGAAAACGCCGAATGGCAAAGCAAATTTCATCGCGCCGCGAAGCTTCGACGAGGACCCCGATATGGTCGCCGGCGGTAAGGGCGTCTTGCGGCTCATGACTCTGCGCAGCGATGACCAGTTCAACACCACCATATATACGCTGGACGATCGATTCCGCGGCGTATTCGGGACGCGCCGTGTCTTGTTCATGAACGCGCGCGACATCGAGCGGCTCGGGTTCAAGGAGGGCGATCACGTCAGCGCCTCGAGCGTCGCGCGCGATGGTGTGGCGCGCGCCGTGCCCGGTCTTCGCGTCACGCCCTATGACATCCCGGCAGGATGTGCCGCCGGTTATTTTCCGGAGTTGAACCCGCTCATTCCGTTGTGGCACCACGCGGCGGAGAGTCAGGTTCCCGCTGCAAAGTGCATTCCCATCGTGCTCAGTCGGACAACCGCCTGAGTTACCGCGCTCATTCCCCGTAGTAGGTCTCGCCGGCGCGTATCTTGACCGGTAGCCGGTTCTGCGCGGGCGGGATCGGACACATGACGTAGGGATTCAAAGAGCAATAAGGATTGAACGCCTTGTTGAAATCGAGCGCGGTCACGCCATGGGTGGGCTGTGGCGCGTGCACAAAGCGCCCGCCGCCGTAGGTGCCCTTGCCGTTGGTATCGTCCTGGAACATGACGAACAGCTCCTTGTCGTCCACGAACGTCTTCAAGCGGAACGACTTGCCCGCGAGCGCGAAAACGAGATCGCCGGTCGATTGCATGCTCTCCTGGGAGGCGACGTGCGTCAGCGGCACGTGCACCGTCTGCGGGTGCACGTAGGGCACGAAGGTTGCCGGAACTCGATAATGCGTGCTGACGGGATACCACGAGGTGCCCTTGAAAGCCTCGACGGCCGGATTGCGGGTGTCCTGAATGAGCAGATAAAAATCATCGCCCACCTTACGCACCGCGATGCGTAAATTGCCGGACACGAGGCGCGCGCTGCCAGCCTGGGTGGGCAGATCGATCGGGGCGGCGACCGGTTTATCGGCGATCGTGACCGGAACGCCGCTTGCGGGCTCGAAGCGGAACGTCCTGCCGCTGCGCCTCAGCACCCCCAAGGTCCGCGGGGCGCTTTTGGGCAATACCAAGCCGGCCTTCGCATCGCTGCCGAGCGTCCACGTTCCCTCCTCTATCTTCGTGCGTCCCACCAGCGTCAACCATCCGCCGGTACGGACGTCGGCATCGAAATCCTCACGCCACTTTTCGATCTCGGCGGCATAACCGCCGATCTCCGCCGCCGCAACACCGCTCAGCAATAGACAGACGGCCGCGAGTCCCGCCGCACGGCGCATGGTTTTCTCCCAAGCTCTCGAAAACGAGCTCATCCGGCGGAGCATCGCACAGTCTCGAATGGCCTGCTATCGTGCCCCGGTGCTGCGCGCCTATGTGACGGTCGATGTCTTCACCGCTGAGCCCTTCGGCGGAAATCCGTTGGCGGTGATCCTCGATGCGCAAGGATTGCCGGCCTCTCGGATGCAGTCGATCGCGGCCGAGTTCAACTACTCCGAGACGACTTTCATCCTGCCGCCGGCCCGTGCGGGGCATGCCGCGCAACTTCGCATCTTCACGCCGCGGACGGAGGTGCCATTCGCCGGACATCCGACCGTGGGCTCGGCCGTCGTCCTCGCCCGCGAGCTCGAGGCCGCGGGCGGTCCGCGGCTCGAGGAACTCGTGCTGGAGGAAGGCGTGGGGGCGATACCGGTCCGGCTCACGCGCGAGGGGGGAACGGTGGTCGCGGCGGAGTTCCGGGCGCCGCCCGACTTGACGTGCGGACCGCCGGTGTCCATCGAGGACGCGGCCGCTTGCCTGTGCGTCGGGCCGCAGGACATTTATCGGGAAGATGCCCCGCGGGTGCTCTCGGTGGGGTTGCCTTTCCTGGTCGTGCGGATGGCTTCCCGCGAGGCCTTGCGCCGGGCGAAGCCGAGCTTCGCCGATCACGCGCGTGTGCTTCCGCCCATCGGAACCGACTCGGTATTCGCCTACGTTTGGCACGGTGATCCGCAGGATCTGCATGCCCGCATGTTCTCGCCGTTGGATGGCATCGTGGAGGATCCGGCCACCGGGAGCGCGGCCGCGGCGACCCTCACCTTCCTCGCAGCGCAGCGACCCGCGCAGGAAGCGCAGACGCGGTGGCGCATCGAGCAGGGCGTCGACATGGGCCGCCCCAGCCTCATCCTCGGGCGCACCGTCCGGCGCAACGGTGTGGCCGCGGTGTACGTCGGCGGCAGCGCCGTCGCCGTCATGCGCGGAACGCTGCTCATCGATTGATCGCCCCTTTTGTCACGGCGGGCGGGGCCGCAGGACGGCGGCCGGACAAACGATCTATGCGATACTGGCGCCCCCCAAAAAAAGGAGAGAACCCCCATGGCACGAAAAGATGCGACTCGAATTGGCGAGCTCAAGAAGCGCCGTCAATCCGCTCTCGTGACTCCCACCGATTTGGGCGCCGAGGCGTCGAAGAATATCGCCGCCGGCATGAACGGCATCCTCGCCGACGTGTTCGCGCTCTACATGAAAACCAAGAATTTTCATTGGCACATGAGCGGACCGCACTTCCGGGACTATCACTTGCTGCTCGACGAGCAGGCGGATCAGATCTATGCGATGGGTGATCCGATCGCGGAGCGAATCCGCAAGACGGGTGGCTCGACGCTGCGATCGATCGGTCATATCGCGCGCCTGCAACGCATCAAGGACAACGATGCGGAGTACGTCGATCCGCTCGACATGCTCGCCGAGCTGCGCGAGGACAATCAGAGCTTGGCCGCGCGGCTGCGTGAGGTGCACGACATGGTCGATGAAATGCGCGACATCGCCACCGCGAGCCTCATCGAGAATTGGATCGACGAAACCGAACGCCGCACCTGGTTTTTGTACGAGGCGAGCCGGCGCGGGGATCCCACGGGTCATTGATCGATGAATCTCGAGCTCAAGGGCAAGACCGCGTTCGTGAGCGGCAGCACCGCCGGCATCGGGCTCGCGATCGCGGCCGCGTTGGCGCGCGAGGGCGCGCGGGTGATCGTGAACGGGCGCACTCAGCAAGCGGTCGATGAGGCGGCAGCCACCTTGGCACGGGAACTCGGGGCGGCGGCCGAAGTGCAGGGCTTCGCGGGCGACATGAGCACCGAGGCTGCCGCGGAGGAAGCTGCGCGCCGCCATCCCGGGGTCGGCATCCTGATCAATAACTACGGCATATTCGAGCCTCAACCGTTCGAGGCCATCACGGACGCGGACTGGCGCCGCTTCTTCGATGCGAATGTGCTGTCGGGGGTGCGGCTGGCGCGTCTGTATCTGCCTGCCATGAAGAAGGCGAATTGGGGACGCATCCTGTTTATTTCGAGCGAGAGCGCCATTCAGATTCCGGTGGAGATGATTCACTACGGCATGACCAAGGCCGCGCAAATCGCGGTGGCCCGCGGCCTCGCCGAGTCGGTGGCGGGCACCGGCATTACGGTGAACAGTGTTCTGCCGGGACCTACCAAGTCGCGCGGGGTCGGGGATTTCGTGACGCAGCTGTCTGCGCAGGCCGGAATTTCCCCTGAAGCCTTCGAAAAGGAATTCTTCTCGAAGATGCGGCCGAGCTCGCTCTTGAAGCGCTTCATTGCACCCGAGGAGATCGCCTCGCTCGTCGCGTACCTCGCGAGCCCGCTCGCCTCGGCGACCACCGGCGCTGCGTATCGCGCGGACGGCGGCGTGGTGCGCAGCGCGTTCTAGCGGGGCGTGCGCTGGGCGGCCGCCGCGGCTTCGGCCGATGCGGCTTCGGCCGATGCGATCAAGGCCGCGCAGTCGGTGTCCTTGGCCGCTCCGCGGTCGATGACCTGCAGCTTCTCCGGATGGACCTCGGTCTTGGGGTGCAACAGCGTGCCGACGATCAGGATCGGGGAGCGCCAATGAAACAGACGCACGCTCTTCGGCTCGCCGCGCAGCGCGAGATCGAGGCTCTCGGTGTCGAGTTGAATCCGGCCCGTTCCCTTGATGAGCACGGGCTCGGTATCCGCCACGAATTCCTCGGTCGTGAGGACGCCGTCCCGGGCCCTGAATATCCCGACCGCGCAGCGTAGAGGGGTCGCGGCTGTGTCCTTGGTCATGACCAGGCCGAAACCGCGCAAGTCCATGCCGATGACTTCCGCCAGCGAGTCTCGCACGGTGCCGTGAGGCACGACCAGCGTCAGGATGCCATTCGCTGTCGAGGCCACTTGATGGATCGATCGGCCCTTGCCGCTGGCGACGATGCGCACCTGCATCACGCCCTCCATGGGGGGCGGCAAGGGGGGCTTGTGCGGGATATGGCCGAGCTCGAGGCCGGTGATGCCGAGATCGAATCTCGCGAGCGGCGGATCCTGATTCATGTCGAGCCTTCCGGCGATGCGCGCTTCTCCGCCGAGAACACCGGCCGTCAACGTCGCCGTGGTAAACACGCCGTGGTCGAGCCTCACCTTGGCGGCCAACGCGCGCAGAGAGAGCTTGCCCACCACGACCTGATCCGCGTGCATCGAGATGACGGCGTCATCGAGGCGGAAGCTCCCCGGCGCGAGCGCGGCGTCCGAGAGCAAGAGCGGCGGGGGCGGCGGCCCGCGGCCCGCGGCCCGCGCCCCGAGATCGATCATGCGCAGCACGTCGGATGCGAGGTCGATGTCGAGCTTCGGCCGCGCCTGAGTCGAGTCGATGAAGACTTTGCCGTGCACATCGCTCTCGCCGGAGTGCACCGACAGATCGCTGAAGTTGAAATGCAACCCCTCGCGCTCGAGCTTGCCCGTCAACCGGTAGCTGCCCGTATGGATCAGGCTCACGCCGATGAGCAAGTAAAGATCCCTCAGGTCCGGACCGTTCGCCTGGAAGGTCGACTCGATGGCATTGAAATCGAAGGGGCGGGGCAGGGACCCCTGCCCATCCAGGCGCGAGCCGCTCGAGCGCTCCGTGTAGGAGAAGTGATAGGGCCGCTGGTGGCTCGCGGTGGCGAGGGAGTCACCGGTGACCTCGAACGAGGCGGCTCGACCGTTGAGGGTGCCCTCGCCCCAAATTTTGAGCGGCTCGGGCGACGCCGTGGCGGCGGACCCCCCGCTCGCGGCCGGCGCCTGCGCCGGCCGCGCCTGGGCCGGCGGCGCCTGTGCGGACGCCGTGCCTTCGAACTTCAGATGGCGGCGCTCGTCATCGAGGGTGACGTGCGCGTGGGGCACGGAGAGGCTGCGCACGATCGCCATCTTCTCGTCGGTCTGCGGCTGAGTCGGGTCGCTCCACTGCCAGTTGGCGCGGTCCTGCGCATCGCGTGAAAGATGCAGCACGGCCGAGTTCATGGTCAGGCTCTCGACCCCGAATCGGTGATGGTAGCGGGGTATCTCGAGGACCAGCGCGAGCTCGCCGATCTCCGCCAGGGTACCCGGCGGCATCCAGTGCGGATTACGGATGATGACGCGCTCGGCGTCGATTCGCGGGGTCCAGGTGAAGAGCTCGATCTTGAGCGCACCCTCGACCGTGAGGGGGCGCCCGATCCGGGTGGAAACGAAGCGAAGCAGGGCATTGCGAAACAATCCCGCCTGCACCGCCTCGGCAAGACCGAGCGCGAGGGCGAGCGCCAAGACGACGGCGGCGGCCGTTCCGAAGAGCAATCGCACGCCGAGGGAGCTCTTCAAAGCCGGCGCAACCCTCGCTCGCGTTGCTGCCCGGGCCGCCTCTTCATAGCCGGCATCGGCATAGCGCAGAACGCCGAGCGAGGTATCGTTGGTCAAGGTGAGACGCAGCCGCTCGTCGGCGGCCGCCGTGCCGTCCGCGATCAAGGTCACGCCGGCGCTCGTCATGAAACCGGCGTAGCCGCCGCCGCCCGAGTGGATCGCGACCAGATCCGCCTGCGAAGCGCAGTTGACCAGCGCGTTGAGCAGCGGCCAGTCGGCGATGGCATCGCTGCCGTCGCGCAAGTTCTCCGTCATGATTTTCGGGTGCGTCATTGCGCCCGCGTCGAGATGGTCTCGCGTGAACGCGATGGGTCCTTTCAGCGCGCCCGTGCGCACCATCGCGTTGACCGCGAGGCCGAGCTGCGTGCGCGCGCCGTGCCCCAGCCAGGCGATGCGCGCCGGCAGCCCCTCGAAAGGCACCCGCTCGCGCGCGATGCGGATCCAGTTGGTGACCGAGGCATCGTGGGCGAACGCTTGAAGCAGGTGATCGTCGATGGTGCGGATGTCGGCGCCATCGCCGGACAGCGCGATCCAGCGAAACGGCCCGATGCCCTCGCAGAACAAGGGCCGCAGAAAGGCTTCGGTGAAGACCGGAATCTCGAACGCGCGCGTGAGGCCCGAGCGCGCGGCCTGGCTGCGGATGAGGTTGCCGTTGTCGAAGACGATGGCACCGGAGTCCTTCAAGCGCAGCATCGCCTCGACATGGACCGCGATCGAGCGCAGGCCGGCGGCCGTGAGCTTCGCGGGATCGCGCTCGCGCTCGCGGCGCGCCTCGACCGGCGAGTAGCCTTGCGGAATGTAGCCGTAGAGCAGGTCATGGGCTGCGGTTTGATCGGTGACGATGTCGGGCCGCAAGGCGCCGGCCGCGATGGCAGGAAATACATCCGCGGCGTTGGCGACCAGGGCGACGGACCAAGTCCGACGCTCGGCCGTGGCGCGCTCGATACCGGCGAGCGCCTCATCGAGCGAGGCAGTCACTGCGTCGACGGCGCCGCTCTCGAGCCGCTTGGCCGCCCGCTCGGCATCCACTTCCACCACCAGGCTGGCCGCGCCCAGCATGGCCGCAGCCCGAGGCTGCGCCGAGCCCATGCCGCCGAGCCCCGCGGTGAGAAAGAACCGGCCGCGCAGGTCACTCGATCCGAGACGTGAGCGCGGCGCGCGCCAGAATCTCGTAAGTGCCTTGGAGCACCCCTTGAGAACCGATGTATTGCCAGCAGCCGGCGGTAAGTCCGCCCCAGCAGATGAGACCGCGCTGCTCCAGATCGTAGAACACCTCCTCGTTGGCCCAGCGCCCGACGATGTTGCAGTTCGCCATGAGCACGAGGGGCGCGCGCGCGTGGGTGTCGAGTATGGCAATGGGCTTGCCCGACTGGACGATCAATGTCTGGCCCTCCGCGAGGTCCGTGAGGGCGCGCACGATGGCTTCGTAAGCCGGCCGATTGCGCGCCGCCTTGCCGAGCGCGGCATACACGACCAGTCGCTCCGGATCTTCCGCGACGCTGAGCACGTTCTCGAGCAAGCGCAGCAGTCCTTCCTGGCGCCAGCCTTTGCAGCGCAAGCCCCCGCCGCTCGCCGCGGAAGCGCTCATGACGCGCGCCCGCCGAGCGCGTAGTCGGCGATGGAGATTCCGAGCGCCCGCTCCACGGGGGGATAGACGGACGGGTCGAGCGCGCTCGCGGACAATGCGATGCGCGCTTTGGGCACGTGCAGTACATGTACGGGCATCCCTTGCGCGAGGCGCCCGGCGCTCACCGGTACGCCGGCCGGGTTCAACGTGGTAATCACATCGGGATAAGTCGCAATCCGCTCGCCATCGCGCTCGAGCGCCATGTATTCGTTGAGCACATGCGCGACGATGAGGCCGTCTCGCGTCGCGATCTCGATGCGACCGCAATCGAAAGCCTCCTTGGTGTAGACGAGTCCCGTGCCCGCGACCGTGCCGCTTGCGATGATGTCGCCGCCGGTCGCCTCGCAGATGGCGGCGATCACCGCCTCGCCGCCGCGCGGCTCGGCGCGCACGATCGCGCGTCCCACCGCGAGCGCCTGGCTGATCCCGCCGAGCACGGCCCGCTCCGCGACCATGCGCGCCGGAATCGGATTGCGGCAGCTCGCGATGAAGCCGCCGGCCTCGTTGGCCGCGGTGCGCAGGGCAGGCGAGACGCGCGCCGTCGGGCCGCGCACGACGACCTCCAGGTACGCGCCCTGATCGCGGTTGCCGCCGGCCGCCGTCTGAATGGTGGGCTCCGGACTCATGGCGAGACCCAGCGAGCCCATATCGCCCGTCGGATGGGCGCGCAGATCGCCCACGGCATCGACCACGGCCAGGCCGAGCACGGCGCCGGGCAGCCAGGCATTGAGCGTGCTCGACATGCCGTTCTGACCGATGATCAAACCGACGATCGGCTCATCGGAGGCTTGCTGCAGAAGCTCGACGGCGCGAAGGTAATCGACGCCGCGCATCTCCCACTGGGTGAGGCCGCCGGGCGCGCCGATGGCGGCCATGGTGGCGATCAGCGATTCGGGGTCGAGCTCATCGACGCTCACGAGCTCGGGACGGCCGATCGAAGTCGCGAGATTGCCGAGGGTGCGCCCGTGATCGGCGAACCCGCCGCCGCCGCAGCCATAGACCGATCCGCCCTTCACTGCGAAGTCGACGTCTTCGGGCAACAATTCTCTTCTCACGCTCGAGCTCCTTGCGATGCCGTCGAGGCGACGCTACTCCATCGCCGTTGCAGCCACCACGTGTTATGGAAAGAATCGCGCGCCGCCGCGGCACGCAGCGCCCATTGTAATTTTTACCAGGGAATTCGGGGTGGTTGCGTTGGACTTTTTGCATACCCCCTGCGAAGATTTCCGCAGAGTTGGGCGCCCGGGAGCAAGTCCGACCAATTTATCGGTATTCGAGGAATGGGGCGGCATCTGAGCGAAGGGCAGTTGATCTCCGCGCGTTAGCGCGCGCGGAGTTGGGGGTTTGCATGGAATCCAGTCAGGGCGTGGCGCGCAAGCGAAGATCCAACGGACTTCCTGCGGTGAATGGCGGGGTTGCTGCCGATCTCGATCATCAAGAGCTGCTCGATGCGCTGAACGCCATGCAGGCGGGGGACTTCTCGGTGCGCTTGCCCGGCACACGCACGGGCGTCGCAGGCAAGATCTGCGATGCATTCAATTCCATCGTCGCCGCCAATGAGCGCATGGCCCAGCAGCTCGAGCACGTCGGCGAGGTGGTCGGACGGCAAGGCAAGACGCGCACCCGCGTGCGCTTCGGGCTCTCCAACGGCGCATGGGCGGACATGGAGGGCTCGGTCAATACGCTCATCGACGACCTGCTGTGGCCCACCACGGCAGTGACGCGCACCGTGACCGCGGTGGCACGCGGCGACCTGTTGCAGACCGTGCCGCTCGATGTCGACGGGCGTGCGCTGAAGGGCGAGTTCCTGCGCTCCGCCACGATCGTCAACACCATGATCAAGCAGCTCTCGGTGTTCACCTCGGAGGTGACGCGCGTCGCGCGCGAGGTGGGTACGGACGGCAAGCTCGGCGGCCAGGCGCAGGTGCGCGAGGTGACGGGGGTCTGGAAGGACCTCACCGAGAGCGTCAATTCGATGGCCTCGAATCTCACCGCGCAGGTGCGCAACATCGCCGAGGTCACCATCGCGGTCGCGAACGGCGATCTCTCCAAGAAAATCACCGTCGACGTGCGCGGCGAAATCCTGCAGCTGAAAGAGGCCATCAACACGATGGTGGATCAGCTGAGGTCGTTCGCTTCGGAAGTCACGCGGGTCGCGCGCGAGGTGGGCACCGAGGGCAAGCTCGGCGGCCAGGCGCTGGTGCCGGGCGTCGCCGGCACCTGGAAGGATCTCACCGATTCGGTGAACGCCATGTGCGGCAACCTCACCGCGCAGGTGCGCAACATCGCGCAAGTCACCACGGCCGTGGCGCGCGGCGACCTGTCGCGCAAGATCACCGTGGATGTGTCGGGCGAGATTCTCGAGCTCAAGCAGACCATGAACACCATGGTCGACCAGCTCAATGCCTTCGCCGGCGAGGTGACGCGGGTCGCGCGCGAGGTGGGCACCGAAGGACGCCTCGGCGGCCAGGCGCAGGTGCCGGGCGTCGCCGGTACCTGGAAGGATCTCACCGACAACGTCAATTCGATGGCATCGAACCTGACCGCGCAGGTGCGCAACATCGCCGAGGTGTCGACCGCAATCGCGAGCGGCAACCTCGCCAAGAAAATCACGGTCACCGTGTCGGGCGAGATTCTCGAGCTCAAGGAAACCATCAACACCATGGTGGACCAGCTCAACGCGTTCGCCTCGGAGGTGACGCGCGTCGCGCGCGAGGTGGGCACCGAGGGGCGCCTCGGCGGTCAGGCCAACGTGCGCGGTGTCGCGGGTACGTGGAAGGATCTGACCGAGAACGTCAATTCGATGGCCTCGAATCTGACCGGGCAGGTCCGCAACATCGCCGAGGTGACCACCGCGGTCGCGAACGGCGATCTCTCGAAGAAGATCACCGTCGATGTGAAGGGCGAGATTCTCGAGCTCAAGGACACCATCAACACGATGGTGGACCAGCTCAACGCGTTCGCCGGCGAGGTGACGCGCGTCGCGCGCGAGGTGGGCACCGAGGGCAAGCTCGGCGGCCAGGCGCAGCTCAAGGGCGTCGCGGGCACCTGGAAGAATCTCACCGACTCGGTGAACTCCATGGCCTCGAACCTCACCGGCCAGGTGCGCAACATCGCCGAGGTGGCCACCGCGGTGGCGCAGGGCGACTTGTCGAAGAAGATCACCGTGACCGTATCGGGCGAGATCCTCGAGCTCAAGGAGACCATCAACACCATGGTCGACCAGCTGCGCTCCTTCGCCGGCGAAGTGACGCGCGTCGCGCGCGAGGTCGGCACCGAGGGGCGCCTCGGCGGTCAGGCCCAGGTGCCGGGCGTCGCGGGCACCTGGAAGGACCTCACCGACTCGGTGAATTCCATGGCCGGCAACTTGACGGCTCAGGTGCGCAACATCGCCGAGGTGTCGACGGCGATCGCGAACGGGGATCTCTCCCGCAAGATCACGGTCGATGTGCGCGGCGAAATCCTGCAGCTCAAAGAAACGCTGAACACCATGGTCGACCAGCTGAACCGGTTCGCCTCGGAAGTGACGCGGGTCGCGCGCGAGGTGGGTACGGAAGGCAAACTCGGCGGCCAGGCCAATGTGCCGGGCGTCGCGGGCACTTGGAAGGATCTGACCGAGAACGTGAACTCCATGGCCTCGAACTTGACCGGCCAGGTGCGCAACATCGCCGAGGTGACGACCGCGGTGGCGCGCGGCGATCTGTCGCGCAAGATCACCGTCGATGTGAAGGGCGAGATCCTCGAGCTCAAGAACACCATCAACACGATGGTCGACCAGCTGAACGGATTCGCCGGCGAGGTGACCCGCGTCGCGCGCGAGGTGGGCACCGAGGGCAAGCTCGGCGGCCAGGCGGAGGTTCCGGGCGTCGCGGGTACCTGGAAGGATTTGACGGACAACGTCAACTCCATGGCGGGTAACCTGACCGCGCAGGTGCGCAACATCGCGGAAGTTGCCACCGCCATCGCGACCGGCGACCTGTCGCGCAAGATCACCGTGGATGTGCGCGGGGAGATTCTGCTCCTCAAGGAAACGCTCAACACCATGGTCGATCAGCTGCGCTCCTTCGCCGGCGAGGTGACCCGCGTGGCGCGCGAGGTGGGCACCGACGGCCGCCTCGGCGGCCAGGCCGTGGTGCCGGGTGTCGCGGGCACCTGGAAGGATCTCACCGACAACGTGAACCTGCTGGCGGCGAATCTGACGACGCAGGTGCGCAACATCGCCGAGGTGACGACCGCGGTGGCGCGCGGCGATCTGTCGCGCAAGATCACCGTCGATGTGAAGGGCGAGATCCTCGAGCTCAAGAACACCATCAACACGATGGTCGACCAGCTGAACGGATTCGCCGGCGAGGTGACGCGCGTCGCGCGCGAGGTGGGCACCGAAGGACGGCTCGGCGGCCAGGCCCAGGTACCGGGGGTCGCGGGCACGTGGAAGGACTTGACGGATACCGTGAACGTCATGGCCGCCAACCTGACCGAGCAGGTGCGCGGCATCGTCAAGGTGGTGACTGCGGTCGCGAACGGCGACCTGAAGCAGAACCTCACCGTGGCCTCGAAAGGCGAGGTGGCGGCGCTCGCCGAGACCATCAACAACATGACGGATACGCTCGCGACATTCGCGGATCAGGTCACCACCGTGGCGCGCGAAGTGGGCGTCGAAGGGCGTCTCGGCGGCCAGGCCAACGTGCCGGGCGCGGCGGGCACGTGGAAGGATTTGACCGGCAACGTGAACCTGCTGGCGGCCAACCTCACCACGCAGGTGCGCGCCATCGCCGAGGTGGCCACCGCGGTGACCAAGGGCGATTTGACCCGGTCGGTGCAGGTGGAGGCGCGCGGCGAAGTCGCCGAGCTCAAGGACAACATCAACACGATGATCGGGAATCTGCGCCTCACGACCGATCAGAACACCGAGCAGGACTGGCTGAAGACCAACCTCGCGCGCTTCACCAACATGCTGCAGGGCCAGCGCGACTTGTTGACCGTCGGGCGGCTGATGCTGTCCGAGCTCGCGCCGCTGGTCGAGGCGCAGCACGGCGTCATCTATCAGGTCGAGGCGGACGACGGGACGAATGCGCTCAAGCTCCTCTCCGCCTACGCCGACAGCGCCGTCGGCGGCCATGCCGAGCGGCTCGAGCCGGGCGAGGGACTCATCGGCCAATGCGCGCTCGACGCGCGGCGCATCCTCATCACCGAGGTGCCGGACGACGTGGTACCGATCACCTCGGGCCTGTTCAAGGCGCAGCCGCGGCACATCATCGTGCTGCCCGTGCTCTTCGAGGGGCAGGTGAAGGCGGTGATCGAGCTCGCCTCGCTCGGCGGGTTCACGGATCTGCAGCTCGCTTTCCTCGAGCAGCTCACCACCTCCATCGGCATCGTGCTCAACTCGATCGAAGCGACGATGCAGACCGAGGGACTCCTCAAACAGTCGCAGCAGCTCGCCACCGAGCTGCAGACCCAGCAGCGCGAGCTGCAGCAAACGAACGAGAAGCTCGAGCAGAAGGCGCAGCAGCTCGCCGACCGCAACGTCGAGGTCGAAGCGAAGAACCAGGAAATCGAGCAGGCACGCCGCGCCCTCGAGGAGAAGGCCACGGAGCTCGCGCTCACCTCGAAATACAAGTCCGAGTTCCTCGCGAACATGTCGCACGAGCTGCGCACGCCGCTCAACAGCATCCTCATTCTGGGGCAGCAGCTCTCCGACAATCCGGATCGCAACCTGACGGGCAAGCAGGTCGAGTTCGCGCGCACGATTCACGGCGCGGGCACGGACCTGTTGAATTTGATCAGTGACATTCTCGATCTGTCCAAGATCGAGTCCGGCACCGTCTCGGTGGATGCCGAGGAAGTGTATTTCAGCAATCTGCTCGAGATGATCGCGAGGCCGTTCCGCCACGAGGCCGAGAACCGCCATCTGCAGTTCGAGCTCGAGCTGCTGCCGACGCTCGAGCGCACCATCACCACCGACTCGAAGCGCCTGCAGCAGGTGCTCAAGAATCTGTTGTCCAATGCATTCAAGTTCACCGCCGAAGGCGGCGTCAAATTGACGGTCTCGCCGGCCGTCAGCGGCTGGAACCCCGACCACCCGATGCTGCGACGGGCCGCTTCGGTGGTCGCTTTCGAGGTGTCCGACACGGGTATCGGCATCCCGCCCGAAAAGCAGCGCATCATCTTCGAGGCCTTCCAGCAGGCCGACGCCGGCACCAGCCGCAAATACGGCGGCACGGGGTTGGGGCTCGCGATCAGCCGCGAGCTCGCGAACCTGCTCGGCGGGGAGATTCAGCTGCGCTCGACGCCGGGCGTGGGCAGCGTATTCACCCTCTACCTGCCGCTGACCTACCAGGGAAGCGCATCGAGCCGTCTGCCGGCCCCTGCCGATGGGCTGCAGACCGGCCCGGCCGCGGGATTCTTGCCGCGAGGGAGCGAGCGGCCCCCGGAGCAGATTCCCGACGACCGCAACGCCCTCGTCCCCGGGGAGAGCGTCGTGCTCATCGTCGAGGACGATCCGCATTTTGCGCGCCTCATGATGGGCGCCGCCAGGGACGAGGGATTCAAGGTGCTGGTCGCGACCCGCGGCACCGAGGCGCTCGCGCTCGCGCGCGCGCATCATCCGACTGCGATCTCGCTCGACATCTTCTTGCCGGACATGCTCGGCTGGACCGTGCTGAGCCAGCTCAAGCAGGATCCGGCGACGCGTCATATCCCGGTGCAGATCGTCACTTTGGACGAGGACCGGCATCATGGGCTTGCGCGCGGCGCGTTCTCCTTCGTTCAAAAGCCGGCCTCCGCCGAGGGGCTCGAGGATGCGTTCGCGCGGATCAAGGGCTACGCGAGCCCGCGTCGCAAGCGCCTCCTCATCGTCGAGGACGATGAGGTCGAGCGCAATACGGTCGCCGAGCTATTGAGCCACGAGGATATCGAGATCAGCTCCGCCGGCACCGGGGGCGAGGCACTCGAGAAGCTGCGTCACGATCAGGTGGATTGCGTGGTGCTCGACCTGAAGCTGCCGGACATGTCGGGCTTCGAGGTGCTGGAGACGATCCGCGACGATGCGGAGCTGCGCGACGTGCCGGTGGTGGTGTTCACCGGGCGCGAGCTATCTGCCGACGAGGACGCGGCGCTGCACACCATGGCACGCAGCGTCGTGGTGAAGGGCGTCGAGTCCCCGGAGCGGCTGCTCGATGAGACCGCGCTGTTCCTGCATCGCGTGGTGGCCGATCTGCCGCCGGCCAAGCAGCAGATGCTCGAGCGCCTGCACAGCTCCGATGAGGACCTCATGCAGCGCACGGTGCTTCTGGTGGACGATGACGCGCGCAACATCTTCGCGCTTTCGAGCGTCCTCGAGCGGCGCGGAATGGAAGTGCTCACCGCCACGACCGGGAGCGAGGCGATCGCGGTGCTGAACTCGCGCCGCGACGTCGCCATCGTGCTCATGGACATCATGATGCCGGGGATGGACGGCTACGAGACGATTCATGCCATCCGCTCGAAGCTCGAGTTCCGCCGCTTGCCCATTCTCGCCCTGACGGCCAAGGCGATGAAGGGCGATCGCGAGAAGTGCCTCGAGGCGGGGGCCTCGGATTACCTGGCGAAGCCCGTGAACGTCGAGCAGCTGCTGTCGGCGCTGCGCATGTGGCTGCACCGGTGAACGCCGCGATCCAAACGCAGTCCGACAAGGTCAATATTCTCCTTGTCGATGACAGCGAAGCGAAGCTGCTGAGCCACGAGGTGGTGCTCGGCGAGATCGGAGAGACCTTGTTCAAGGCCTCCTCGGCCCGGGAGGCCTTCGAGTGTCTGCTCAAGAACGAGGTCGCGCTCATCCTGATCGATGTGTGCATGCCCGACCTCGACGGCTTCGAGCTCGCCGCAATGATTCGCGAGCATCCGCGCTTTCAGCGCACCGCCATCATTTTCGTCTCCGCGGTCATGAACGCCTATCCCGATCAGCTGCGCGGCTACCAGCTCGGCGCGGTCGACTATGTGCCCGTGCCGGTGGTGCCGGAACTGTTGCGCGCCAAGGTCAAGGTGTTCGTCGACCTGTATCGCAAGACCCGGCAGCTCGAACGGTTCAACGCGGAGCTCGAGCAGCGCGTATCGGAGCGCACGGCGGCATTGCGCAGCTTCAACGAGGAGCTGGAGCAGCGCATCGAGCAACGCACCCGCGAGCGCGAGCTCGCGCTCGCGCAGCTCTTCGAGGCGCAGAAGATGGACACGATCGGGCGCCTCACCGGCGGCGTCGCGCATGATTTCAACAATCTGTTGATGGCGGTGCTCGGGAGTCTGTCGCTTCTCGAGAAACGCATGCCGGACGATGCCCAGTGCCGGCGGCTCTTGCAGAACGCGGTTCAGGGCGCACAGCGGGGTGCGGCGCTGACGCAGCGCCTGCTCGCGTTCTCGCGCCGCCAGGAGCTCAAGCCGGAGGCGGTCAATCTGCCCGAGCTGGTGAGCGGCATGAGCGAGCTCCTGAAGCGGGCGCTCGGTCTCGGTGTCGAGCTGGTCTGCGAGTTTCCGGGCGCACTGCCGCCGGTACTGGTGGACTACAACCAGCTCGAGCTCGCGCTCTTGAATCTCGCCCTGAACGCCCGCGATGCGATGCCCGCGGGCGGCACGCTCACGATACGGGCGGCCGACCAGACGGTCGGGGAGGGCGCACCGGAATCCTCGCTCGCGCCCGGCGATTATGTGCGCATCCTCATTGGCGATACCGGTGTCGGCATGGACGAGGCCACCCTCGCGAAGGCGACCGATCCCTTCTTCACCACCAAGGGACCCGGCAAGGGCACCGGCCTCGGACTGTCCATGGTGCACGGGCTCGCCGCTCAATCCGGCGGCCGGCTGCGCATCGAAAGCGCCCCGGACGTGGGCACGACCATCGAGCTGTGGCTGCCGCGCGCGAAGGCGCAGGCGGTCGCGATGCTGCGCAACGAGCGCTCGACGCCGGACCCGTTGTCGGCGGCCGCGTCCAAAGCCTGCCGGGTGCTGGTGGTCGACGACGACGCGCTGGTATTGACGGGCACGGCGGCGCTGCTCGAGGACCTGGGGCATGCCGTGATCGAGGCGCCGTCGGCGGCCGAGGCCCTCGCCGTACTCGCCTCAGGGGCGCAGGTCGACCTGGTCATGACCGATCACGCGATGCCCACCATGACGGGTCTGCAGCTCGCGCAATGCGTGCAGGAAAAATATCCAGGAATGCCCGTCATCCTCGCCACCGGCTACGCCGAGCTGCCGGTGGATCCGGTCTCGTTCGGCATCCTCAAGTTGACCAAGCCGTGCAGCCAGAACGAAATCGCCGCGGCCATTCAGACCGTTCTCGGCAATCGCAGCGTCAAGCAGGCTTGCGCCTGAGGCGCGGACTCAGCTGACCGAAATCGGCCGCGCCGCCGCCCGGGGGGCCGCCTCGACCGACGCGACTTCGAGCAGTTCCTGAAACAGCGCGCGGTAATGCACCACCGCCTTGCGCAGATCCTCCGTATCGGCCTCGCCGCGCTCCTCGCGCAGCGCGATGGCGCGGGCCGCCCGGTAATGGGTGACGACGCCCGGATGATCGACCGAGATATCGGCCGCGCGGCGCTCGAAGTCGCCCATCGGATAGCCGCGCTTCGCCATGAGGTCGTATACCAAGTGGTCCGCTTCGACGACGCTGCCCTTCGGGTTGTCGATGAAGCGGGCCTGAGCGGCGGTCCACGCCTGTTTGAACTTTGCCGCATCGGCCGGGGTCAGCGGCACGATGTCGAGCTGCTCGACCCGCTGCTCGCGCGCGACGAGCTCGGCTTCCGCCTTGCTGCGCCCGAGCTCGTTCACCGCCCGCGTATATTCCGGTCCGAACCGCTGCTGAAGCCGCAGCGACCGCTCGCGTCGTTTTTGCGCGGATGCCCACGCGGCGACCGCGATCAACGCCACGAGGAGGACCGCGGCAAGAATGAGGGAGTACGTTGCGTGCGGGCTCAAATTCATGGAGCTCTCCTCATGAGGCGCCGGCTGCGGCGATGGGCGGAGTATTCTCCAGCGCTCTGCGCGCCGGCATCGGCAGCGGGCGAGGGCCGCCGTAGGAAAGGCCTCACGAATCGGGAGAAGGACGTGCGCATAGTACAATGGGGCGAGGCCATGCACTCCTCCACCTCATCCGCCCAAGACTCCGCCGAGGCGGCGGCCTTCAGTGCCCGCCAGTCGGAGGTCGCCGCCGCGCTCGCAGCCGTGCTGCCCGCACAGGCCATTCTCACGCGGCGCGAGCAGACCCAACCCTACGAATGCGATGGCCTGACGGCTTTTCGGGCGGTGCCCATGCTGGTGGCATTGCCCGAGACGGAGGCGCAGCTCGCTGCGACCTTGCGCACCTGTCATCGGTTGCGCGTGCCGGTGGTGGCACGCGGCGCGGGCACCGGACTGTCGGGCGGCGCGCTGCCGCACCGCCGGGGCGTGACGGTCTCGCTCGCGAAATTCAACAGGATCCTCTCGGTGGATCCACTGTCGTGCACGGCGGTGGTCCAGTGCGGCGTGCGCAACCTGGCGATCAGCGAGGCGGCGGCACCCTACGGCCTGTATTACGCGCCCGATCCCAGCAGCCAGATCGCCTGCACGATCGGCGGCAACGTCGCCGAGAACTCGGGCGGCGTGCATTGTCTGAAGTACGGCCTGACGCTCCACAACGTGCTGCGGGTACGCGGTCTCACCGCCGACGGAGAGGCGGTCGAATTCGGCTCCGAGGCGCTCGACGCGCCGGGGCTCGATCTGCTCGCCATCGTCGTCGGCAGCGAGGGCATGCTTGCCGTGACCACCGAGGTTACGGTCAGGCTGGTGCCGAAACCCGAGCTCGCGCGCTGCATCATGGCGAGCTTCGCGACAGTGGAAGCGGCCGGCGCGGCGGTCGCGAATGTGATTGCGAGTGGGATCATCCCGGCGGGTCTCGAGCTCATGGACCGGCGCATGACCGCGGTGGCGGAGGATTACGTGCATGCCGGCTACGATCTCTCGGCGGCTGCGATCCTGCTCTGCGAGAGCGACGGCACTCCCGAGGAGGTCGAGGCCGAGATAGGCGCCATGACACAGGTCCTCGCGGAGAGCGGTGCAAGCCGCATCGAGGTGAGCCGCGATGAGGCGCAGCGCCTGAAGTTCTGGAGCGGCCGCAAGAACGCCTTCCCGGCGTCGGGCGGCATCAGCCCTGACTACATGTGCATGGATTCGACCATTCCGCGGCGCAAGCTGGCCGAGATGCTGCTCGCGATCGAAGGCATGGAGGCGAAGCATGGCCTGCGCTGCGTGAACGTGTTCCACGCGGGGGACGGTAATCTGCACCCGCTGATCCTGTTCGATGCGAACGATGCCGACGAACTACGGCGTTGCGAGCAGTTCGGCGCCGAGATTCTGGAAGCGAGCCTCAAGCTCGGCGGCACCATCACCGGCGAGCACGGTGTCGGTGTCGAGAAGCTCAATTCCATGTGCGTGCAGTTCTCGCCCGCGGAGCGGGCGCAATTCCTCGCGGTCAAGCATGCCTTCGATGCGCAGGAGCTGCTCAATCCGGGCAAGGTGATTCCCACACTGCAACGCTGCGCAGAATACGGCAAGATGCACGTGCACCGGGGGATGTTGCCGTTCCCCGAGCTGCCAAGATTTTGATGGCCGCCGCGCTTCCCGGTATCGACCGGCTCATCGATCAGATACAGACCGCGCGCGCGCGCCGCACGCCGTTGCGCATTCAGGGCGGAGGCACCAAGGATTTCTACGGCGAGGCGCCGCGGGGTGAGGTGCTGTCCCTGCGCGATCTCGCGGGCATCTCGAGCTATGAGCCCACCGAGCTCGTGGTGACCGCGCGTGCCGGCACGCCGCTCGCCGAGCTCGAGGCGGCGCTCGCCGACAAGGGCCAATGCCTGCCGTTCGAGCCGCCGCGCTTCGCGCCGGGGGGAACCGTGGGCGGCATGGTGGCCGCCGGGCTTTCGGGACCGGCCCGCATCGCCGTGGGCGCGCTGCGCGATTACGTTCTCGGCGTTAGCCTGCTGAACGGGCGCGGCGAGCTCCTGAGCTTCGGCGGTCAGGTGATGAAGAACGTGGCCGGCTACGATGTCTCGCGATTGATCTCAGGATCCTGGGGCGTGCTCGGTGTCATCGCCGAGGTATCGTTGAAAGTGCTGGCGGTGCCCGCGGACACCGCGACGCTGGAGTTCGAGTGGGACGAACAGCGTTGCCTCGACGAGCTCGCGCCGGCTGCGTGCGCGTCCCGTGCCGCTGCATGCGAGCGCCTGGTACGAAGGGCGCCTGCGCATCCGCCTGGCCGGATCGGGCGCCGCCGTGCGCCACGCCCGCGGCCACCTCGGCGGCGTGGCGGTTGATCGGGAGGACGCGGATCGGTTCTGGCGGGACCTCCGCGATCACCGCGGCGAGTTTTTCGCGCTGCCGCCCGAGGAGCTGGCGGGCGGTGTTGGTCTGTGGCGCCTGTCGGTGCCGCCCACGGCGCCCCGGTTCTCGTTTCCCGGGCGGCAGCTCATCGAATGGAGTGGTGCGCAGCGCTGGTGGCGCACGACCGCAACCCAGGAGGCCGTCCGGGCCGCCGCCGCGAGTGCCGGCGGTCACGCCTCCTTGGTGCGCGCCGCCGCCAAGCCGGGCGGCGCCTTCACGTCGGTGAGCGGTGCGCTCCTGCAGATTCACCACTCCTTGAAGAGCGCCTTCGATCCCGACCGGATTCTCAACCCCGGCCGCTTGTACGCCGACCTCTGAAGCGCATCGATGCAAACCAAACTGAGCGAGGAATTCAAGGGAACGGCCGACGGCGACGAGGCCGAATCGATCCTGAGAAAGTGTGTGCATTGTGGCTTCTGCAACGCCACCTGTCCGACCTATCAGCTGCTCGGCGATGAGCTCGACGGACCTCGCGGCCGGATCTATTTGATCAAGCAGCTGCTCGAAGGGGGCGAAGTAACGCGCAGCACGCAGCAGCACCTGGATCGCTGCTTGACCTGCCGAAATTGCGAGACGACGTGTCCGAGCGGCGTCGAGTACGGGCACCTCGTGGAGATCGGGCGGCGTCTCACCGATGAGCGCGTGCCCCGCCCCGCGGGGGAGCGGGCATCCCGCTGGCTTCTCAAGGAAGGACTCACCTCGCCGCTCTTTTCGCCCGCGATCAAAGCGGGCCAAGCGCTCCGGCAGTGGCTCCCGGCCTCGCTCCGGAGCAAGGTCCCCGCGCCCCGCGGCGGCACCCGGCCGCGCCGCGCCGCGTGGGCCCCGCATCCCCGCAAAGTGCTGCTCCCCGGTGGTTGTGTACAACCGGCGATGCGTCCCGAAATTCATGCGGCCACCGTTCGGGTGCTCGACGCCGCCGGCATTGAAACGCTCTGTGCGTCGGGCGAGGGGTGTTGCGGAGCGCTGCGCACTCACCTCAACGACCGCGACGGCGGCCTTGCGGACATGCGCCGCAATATCGATGCATGGTGGCCGCTCGTGAGCGCCGGCACCGTCGAGGCAATCGTGGTCGATGCCTCGGGCTGCAGCCAGATGATCAAGGAATATGGCTATGCCTTGAGGGAGGATCCAGACTACCGGGACAAGGCCTCGCGCATCGCCGCGGCGACCCGCGACCTCAGCGAGCTGCTGCCGGATCTCGTGCGCGCGTTGAAAGATCGCGTGCAGGCCGAAGGGAAGCGGCTCGCCTTTCATGCCCCGTGCACTCTGCAGCATGGTCAGGAACTGCGCGGCGTCGAGACCCAGCTCGCCGCTCTCGGCTTCGACGTCAAGGTTCCGGCGGAGAGCCATCTGTGCTGTGGCTCCGCCGGCACCTACTCGGTCCTGCAGCCGGCGCTCGCGACCCGGCTGCGCGACCGTAAGCTCGGGAATCTGCTGCCGCTTGGCGCCGACTGCATCGCGTCGGCCAACATCGGCTGCATTCAGCACTTGCAGAGCGGGACCGAGGTGCCCGTGCGTCACTGGATCGAGGCGCTCGGTGCGGCGTTGAGGTGAATGCGGCGAGCTGACCTGCGGGGCCGCGGTGTGCCGCTGCGCAACACGTTGCGCACGCATGCCGCGGCAATTTTTTCCGTCCCATTTTTTTGGGGTGCGGGAACTTTCCCCGCACACGGTGGCGGCGGCGTCCGGGGTTGCCAATCCGGCCAAATCGGTTAGAGTCTTATCGAGACATTGATCTCGAGCGACTTCGTCTTTCGAGAAGTTCCTCGTTTCCATCGTAGCTTGTCGAGGGCCGCTCCCTCGACCGATTATCTTGGAGTTGTTCATGGCCACGAGCAAGAGGACCCCGCGCGGCAGCAGCACTACTCGACCCTCATCGGCACCGCAAGCCCCTCAACCCGAAGCCGCCCGAGCGGAAAATGGTGCCGCGGCACCCGTGAGAGCACGCAAGCGCGCGAGTAAGTCGCAGTCGACCCCCACACCCGCAACCTCATCCCATCAAACGCCGGACCGCCACGCCTCCATTGCGCGGGCGGCCTACTTCCGATCGCAGCATCGCGGGTTTCAGCCCGGTTTTGAGATCGAAGATTGGCTGGCCGCGGAAGCGGAAGTCGACCAGCGATTGCGCGGCCAGAGCCGCGTCTCGCCAGGGGATTCGACTGACTAAAGCCATCCTCGTGGGCGACGTCGGAGGTACGCACGCCCGCTTCGCCATCGTCGACGCTTCCGGCCCGCTTCCCTGGAATATCCGGGGACGCCAGGATCTGGAGGGCGCATTTCCCACATTCCTCGATGCCTTGCGAACCTACCTCGACCGGAGCGGAGCGAAGATGCCGACGGTGGCCGCCATCGCGGCGGCCGGCCCCGTGGCGGCAGGCGCCGCGCGTTTCACCAATCGAGGCTGGGAAATCTCGGAGACCGATCTCAGGGCATTCGGCTTCGAGCACGCGGTGCTCGTCAATGACTTCGCCGTACTCGCCTATGCCGCCGAAGTGCTGACCGATGAGGACCTGCGCGTTATCGGCCCGGAGATTTCCGGACTCAAAGGGGGAACCATCACCATCCTTGGGCCCGGAACCGGCTTCGGCGTGTCGTGCCTCGCACGCGACGGCGAACATGCCGTGCCGATGGCGACGGAGGGTGGGCACATCGGCTTCGCGCCGAGCACCCCGCAGGAAATCGCGGTCCTCGAGCACCTGTGGCGCCACTTCGGCCGCGTATCGGTCGAGCGCATCCTGTCGGGCGCCGGCCTCGAGATGCTGTACACCGCTTTGGAGCAACTGGCGGGGCGTAAGCGCGGGGCGCTGGCCGCCGCCGATATCACCGCCGGCGCGGCGCGGGAGGACCTCGCCTGTTCCGCCGCGCTGTCGATGTTCTGCTCGATCTTCGGCGCGGTGGCCGGCGATCTGGCGCTCGCGCATGGGGCGCGCGGTGGCGTTTACATAGCGGGCGGCATCGCGCAAAAAACCGAGACGATTCTCAACAAGAGCACATTTCGACAGCGGTTCGAGGACAAGGGGCGCCTGTCGCCTTTCGTCCAGGCCATTCCGACCCGGCTCATCGTGAATCCCGACGCTGCGCTGTTGGGCGCGGCGCGCGCGGGGGTGTTGCTCGCGCCCCCCGAGCGGGCTTGAGCGCCGGCGGCGCGGCGCCGGGTGCACCCGGCATGGAGCCCACCTGGTGCAGCAGCGCCAAGGAAATGGTCGGCTGCGCGGCGGGACGTTCGCGCCTCTGGTTCACCGTTGGCGGCGGCATCCTGAACGAGGTCTACTACCCACGAGTCGATATTCCGCAAATCCGCGATCTCGGCATCATCGTGGCCGATGGGAAGGGGTTCTGGGTCGAGATCAAGCGGCTCTGGCAGCATACGGTCGAGCTCCTCGAGCCCGGCATTCCCGCGGTACGAATCGTTCACCGCCACGCGCGCTTCGAGCTGACCTTGCGCATCGTGGCGGGCGTCGAGCGGGACGCGATGCTGATCGACGTCGCGCTCACCGGCGATGCGGACTTGCGCCCCTATGCGCTGCTCGCCCCTCATCTCGGCGGCACGGGCCGGGACAACCTGGCCGAGATCGCCGATCGAGGCGGCCGGCGCGTGCTTCAGGCGCATCAGGGGCCCTTCGCCCTCGCGCTCGCGGCGGCCGATGCGACCCAGCGGGATGCGTTCGGCCGCGCCAGTGCGGGCTACGTCGGCGCGAGCGACGGATGGCAGGACTTCTCGCGCAACGGCGCCATGACCTGGGAGTACGGCTCCGCCGGCCCCGGCAATGTGGCGCTGCTCGCCGAGCTCACGCGCGCCTGCACCCTGGCTCTCGCCTTTGGATCGAGCGCCGAGGCTGCCGGGACGCTCGCGCTGACGGCGGCGTTCGAGCCGTTCGGGAGCGTTCGCGATCATTACGTACAAGGGTGGCGAGACTGGTATGCCAAATCGCGCATTCCGGTGGAGTACGTCGCCGACCTGCCGGCAATCTGCACCCGGCAGTTTCAGATCTCGGCCTTGGTATTGCGTGTTCACCAGGACAAGACCTATCCGGGGGCGATGGTCGCGAGCTTGAGCGTGCCGTGGGGCAATACCAAGGAGGAGCGCGAGGGTTATCACCTGGTATGGCCGCGCGATCTGGTCGAGTGCGCGGGCGCGTTGCTTGCGGTGGGTGCGACCCGCGAGGCGGGAAACACCCTGCGCTACCTGCGCGCCACGCAGCTCGCGGACGGCCACTGGCAACAGAACCAATATCTCGGCGGCACGCCTTACTGGACCGGCGTGCAGCTCGATGAGACGGCGTTGCCCGTGGTGCTGGCGGCACTTCTCGCCGAGCGCGGCGCGCTCGGCGGCACCGAGGTCGCCGATATGGTGCTGCGTGCGCTCTCCTACATCGTGCGCAACGGACCGCAGACCGACCAGGACCGATGGGAAGAGAGTGCCGGTCTCAACACCTTTACATTGGCCTGCTGCATAGCGGCGCTGGTGAGCGGCGCCGATTTTTTGCCAGGCGATGCGCGTGACCTCGCACTCGATTTCGCGGACTTCTGGAACGCGCGCCTCGAGGATTGGACGGCCGTGCTCGATTCGCCGCTCGCGCGCGCGCATGGCGTGAGCGGCTATTACGTACGCGTCGCGCCCGCGCAAGCCACCGCCGAGCGCGGCGCGCTGCAGAGGGTATTGTCGATCAAGAACCTCACGCTCGATCCGGGGCTGCCGGCCTCGTCTCAGTTCGGAGTGGACTTTTTGCAGCTGGTGCGCTTCGGGTTGCGCCTTCCGGATGATCCGCTGATCGTGGGAAGCGTGCGGCTCGCCGATGCGCTGCTCAAAGTGGACACGCCGAACGGTCCGTGCTGGCACCGCTATCACGACGACGGGTATGGCGAGCATGACGATGGCAGCGCCTACGATGGCGTGGGGCGCGGCCGGGCGTGGCCGCTTTTGACCGGCGAGCGTGCCCACTACGAGATCGTCTCCGGCAACGATCCACTGCCCCTCATGGAAGCAATGGCCCGCATGGCCTCGCCCGGCGGCATGCTGCCCGAGCAGATCTGGGATGCGCCCTCGATACCGCAGCGTGGACTCCTATTCGGGGAGGCGACCGGCTCTGCCATGCCGCTCGCCTGGACGCACGCGGAGTTCGTGAAGCTGGTCGCTTCACGTGCGTTGAAGCGCCCCTTCGATCGGCCCGAAGCCGTGTGGCGCCGCTATCGCGGCAAGCGCGTCAAATCACTGCGCGCCATCTGGGCGAAGCACGCGCCGATCGGCGACATGGCGGCCGGGACATCGCTCACCATAGCGCTCGATGCGCCCGCGAACGTGCACTACGGCTTCGATGGCTGGCACAACGTCGCCGACGCGAAGACGGTGCCCAATCCACTCGGGCTGCACCTGGTGCAGATCGACACCTCGCGTCTCGAGGCGGGGCGGACCATCGATTTCACCTTCTGGTATGTGCCGAGCGGCCAGGCTGCCGGCAGTGATTATCATATTGCGATCGTATGACTGCTAGGGGTGGACCCGCCTCCGGCGAGGTCGCTATCAGCCCGCGTCGGTATGCCCGGTGTGTCGCGTCGGCAAGGTCAATGGCCATGGGGAGGCCTCACTGCCGCGCTCGATGGGGACCTCGATGACGACGGGCGCCTGCGCCGCGAACGCGCGCTCGAGCTGCTCGCTCGAGCTCGAGCGGGATCGCGTGCACGCAAGCCGCGGCGCCGAAGCTCTCGGCAAGGCGCACGAAATCGGGATTGGTGAGGTCGGCGCCGAGGAGACGGCCTGCATAGAGCTGCTCCTGGTCGCGCCTCACGTTGCCGAAGCTCGCGTTATTGAAGATGATCGCTGACGAGGTTGATGGCGTAGCGCACTGCCGTTGCCAGCTCCTGGCAGCCGAACAGAAAGCCGCCATCGCCGCAGTATCGAGACCACGGCTTCGCCGGATGCGCAACTTTCACGCCCAAGGCGGTGTTGAAGCCGAAGCCGAGATTGTCCTGATAGCCACAGGTGACATAACGGCGCGGCGCGTGCACGGGAAAGCCGAAACTGGCGGCGAACCCGGCCTGTGCAGATCTCCTCGACGAAGATAGCCGCTGCGCGGCAAGACGCGGCGAATCGCATCGAGGTAGCTCATCTGAGGTTGAACGCCGCGGACGAGCGCCTCGCCGCGTGCTTTGAGCGCCTGGAATTCCGCCTCTCGCGAGGCGCGCCGCCCCACCAGCGGCTCGAGCGCCTCGATCAACGCGCGCGTGCCGAGCGTGGCATCGGTGACGAGACCCACATCGGGTCTCAAGCGCACCATCTCGGTGGGGTCGATATCGATGCGCACCACTCTTCAAACCGGGCGGCAGGCAGCGCCACCGAAAATACTGCAGCTCCAGGCGGCTGCCGATGCCGATGAGCAGGTCGGCCTCCTTCCAGTAGTCGTAGGCGGCGACCGACCTCATGCCGTAGGGAGACTCGTCGCTCACGATCCCACGGCCGCTGCGATGCGAAGTGACCGGTGCCTGCAGCAACCGTGCGAGTGCCAGCACCGACTCGCCGGCCTCGAGCGCGCCTGCGCCGACGCTGATCAGCGGCCGCCTCGCCGCCGCGATGAGCTTCGACCGCGGCGCTCACGGCGTCCGGATCGGGATCGGGCGGCGGCTGGGCGCCGAGCGGGCGCGATCCCGGCGACTTCTGCTTGCATGCCGAACACGTTCCACGGTGCCTCGACCGCCACCGGCCGGATGCGTCCCGAGGCGAGCTGTCGGAACGCCTCGGCCATCACCCGCGGCGCCTCGGTCGGATGGTCGATGCGCCGGCCCATTTGGTGAGGCCGCGAAGCAGTTGCCAGCTGATCCGGGAGCTCGTGAAGCTGCCCGCGGCCGCGGCCGATGAGATGCGACATGATATTGCCGGTGATGCAGAGCACCGGTGCCGTCGCGCCGTAGGCGGTGCAAAGCGCCGCAGCCGAATTCAGGACACCCGGCCCGGGGACGACGGTATAGGTACCGGGCCGCCCGGTCGATTTCGCATAGCCATAGGCCATGTAGCCTGCGCCTTGCTCGTGACGCGTGGTGATGAAGCGGATGGCCTCGCTCCGCCGGGCGAGCGCATCGTTGAAGTCGTACATATGCGCGCCCGGAATTCCGAACACGGTGTCCACGCCATGCGAGATCAGCGCATCGGCGATCGCCTCGCCGGTGGTCATGACGGTCATTTCGCGCCTGCCTCCTTCAAGCCTCGATGAGTTTGTAGCGGATCGCGATCAGCGTGAGCTCGGATTGATTGTCGACGCCGAGCTTTTGCTTGATGTTGTAGAGATGAGTGCCGACGGTCGATGAGGAGAGCTTGAGATCCTGCGCGATGCGCTGGACGCTTGCGCCGCCCGCGAGCCGAATGAACACCTGGAACTCGCGCTCGGACAGCCGGTCCACGGGTGATTTCGCGCCGCCGTCGAATTCCGCGAGTGCGAGTTGCTGGGCGAGCGCCGCATCGAGATAGCGGCGACCGCCCGCCACGGCCGTGACGGCCTGGACGAGTGTTTCGGGCGCGCTGCGCTTCGACAGAAAGCCGAGCGCGCCTTCCTGCAACGAGCGGCGGGCGTGCATCGGATCGTCGTGAGCCGACAGGGTCAGCACGCGCGCCTGGGGATGTTTTGCGCGGATACGGCGCAGTGCCTCGAGACCGCCCATGCCCGGCATCGCGATGTCCATGATCACCACATCGGGCGTGAGCTCGGAATACATCTGACAGGCCGCCTCGCCGGATTCCGCCTCGGCGACCACGGTCAGATCTGCGATCGATTGCAGCAACAACCGAAAGCCGGTACGCACGACGGCATGGTCGTCGACCAACAGGACGCGGATCACGCCGTCACCCGCAACGGGATGTGACGCGACGAGGCGTGCGCCGCTACCCCGTCATTCCCGACGTCGAACGTGCCGCCGAGCTGCGAGACGCGATCGGCCAATCCGCGAAGTCCGAAATGTCCCGGCCGTGCCCAGTCCGTTGGGAGTCCGATGCCGTCATCCGACACGCTCACGCGGATCCGCTCCGGCGTGCCGTCGACCACGATCGCAACCCGCGTGGCCTGCGCGTGGCGCAGCGCGTTGATCAAGCCCTCCTGTACCACTCGATACACGGCGAGGGCTACACTCGAGCCGAGATCCGGCGGGAGCTCGTGCTTCAACTCGATGGTCACGGCCGTATTGCGGCGCTGCCAATCGCGCACCAGGTTCTCGAGTGTGGCCGAGAGTCCGAGCGTATCGAGCGATAGCGGCGCAAGTCTCGGTATGAGGCTGTGCATGGCGTCATAGAGACGCGCCGCTTCGTCCGAGATCAGCCGGGCCGTCTCGCCGATGGTGGGATCACGCGTGTCCGGCCTGTGCGGCGATGGCGAGCGCGAGACTGCGAATCGCCGTGACCGACTGCCCAAACTCGTCGTGCAGCTCGTGCGCGATGAGCCGCCGCTCCTCTTCGACCCGCTGGTCGGCGAGCGATGACATCTCGCGGCGCTCCTCGAGGCGCGCTTCAGCGTCGCGCGCCTGCCGCTCGGCCAGCACTTTGTCCTCGAGGGCCTGCGCCATGCGGTTGAAGGCGCTGCCGATCACATTCGCCTCGGAGCTCGGCAACGGAGGCAAGCGAAACGCGAGGTCACCTCGCTGCAGGCGCTCCAGAGCGTCGGCAATGACCGGAATGGGCTTGAAGACCCGCGCAACGGACCAGAAGGCGACGCCGTTGACGATGATCAGCATGATTCCGCCCACCATCGAGAGGCGCACGATCTCATCCCACGCATCGAGCACGGCGCGGGACGGCTGGGCCTCGACGATGAGACGCATGCCGCCGCGCAGCTCGAACGTCTGCCGGGACGATTCCGGCGAGAACAGGCGCGCGAACCAAGCGGGCGCCTCGCGCCCTGCCTTGTAGGTGGCGGGCGGGGAGCGATACAGCACTTCGCCGCGCGGCGAGACGAGATACACCTCGTTCGCGCGTACGCGACCCAGGCGAGCGAGAAATTGCAGCACCAGGTCCGGCCCCCCGATGGTCGAGTACAGCGCCGTCAAGCCGACCCAGCAACTGCGAGGCCACTCGATTGGCCGCCTCGATTTCCTCGCGCACCGACTCGCGGGTCGCCTCGATTTCTGCCGCGATCAGCACGATCACGAAGACGGCGCTCAAAGCGGCCACGACCAGATTCAACCGCGTCCGCAGTCTCATGCACCCAATGGTACCAGGGAGGGGGGCTTCCATCCGATCCCCGCGGGCTGGGCCATGTCCTCATGAAAATCATGAGCCGAGTTTCATGACGGCCGACGATAGTTGAGCGGCCGCTGAAGGGCGAGGATGAGCCCGTACCCACCTTTTTTGGAGCAGCGTCATGAAATGGGAAACCCCGCAAGCCACGGAATTTCGGTTTGGTATGGAAATCACCATGTACGTGGCCAATCGTTGATATGCGGAGGCGGCCTAGGGCGGCCCGCGTAGGGCGGCCCGCGTAGGGCGGCCCACGTAGGGCTGCTCGCGTAGGGCGACCGCCCGCCACGCGGGCACGCCCACTTTCCTGTGAAAATTCGCGTCCTGGGGTCGGCCGCCGGCGGCGGCTTTCCTCAATGGAATTGCAACTGCCCGAATTGTCGAGGCTTGCGCGCAGGGACGTTGCGCGCCCGACCGCGTACCCAGTCCTCGATCGTCGTTCGCGGGGCGGACCCGGACGGCTGGATTCTCGTCAATGCCTCGCCCGATATCCGCGCCCAATTGATGGCCAGTGCGGACCTGCAGCCCAACCGGGCGTTGCGCGACAGCGCGCTTCGCGCCGTGATCTTGGTGGACGGGCAGGTCGACCACACCACCGGACTGTACATGCTGCGTGAGTCCACGCACCCCTGGCCGGTCTGGTGCACCGACAGCACGTATGCGGACCTCACCCAAGGCAATCCCGTGCTGGGGGTGCTGCGGCATTTCTGCGGCATCGACCGCCGGCGCGTCGAGCTCGACCGCCCCTTCGTCGTCGAGCAAGTCCCGGACCTGCGTTGGCGCGCGCTCCCGGTGGCGAGCAAGCCTGCGCCGTATTCGCCGAATCGCGCCGCGCCGGTTCCGGGCGACAACGTGGCGCTCGTCATCGAGGATGGCGCGGGTGCCGGCTCCGTGGTGTACGCGCCGGGGCTCGGGGCGATCGACGAGCGCCTGTGGGCGGCGATGCAGCGCGCCGCGTGCGTGCTGGTGGACGGCACATTCTGGAGCGACGATGAGATGATTCGCGCGGGCGTATCTCGAAAGCGCGCGCGCGATCTGGGCCATCTGCCTCAGAGCGGCGAGGGCGGGATGCTCGATTGGCTCGCCCGACTCCCGTCGGGCGTGCGCAAGATCTTGATCCATATCAACAATACGAATCCCATCTTGGACGAGTCCTCGGAGGAGGCGCGCGAGCTCGGGCGCCGCGGCGTCGAGGTCGCGTTCGACGGACTGGAGATCGCCCTGTGAACGCGAGTCGAGTCGGCGCTCCGGCCTGGAGCCGCGAGGAGTTCGAGGGACAGTTGCGCAAGCAGGGAGCCGCCTACCACATCCATCACCCTTTCAATGTGCTTTTGAATTCCGGCAAGGCGACGCGCGAGCAGATCCAGGGATGGGTCGCGAACCGCTACTACTATCAGGTGAGCATCCCCATCAAGGATGCCGCCATTCTCGCGAATTGCCCGGACCGCGCGGTGCGCCGCAACTGGGTGCAGCGCATCCTCGATCACGACGGGTACGGCGAGGACCCGGGCGGAATCGATTCCTGGCTGCGCCTCGGCGAGGCGGTGGGCTTGTCGCGTGCCTCGGTCGAAGGACTCACGCAGGTGGTGCCGGGCGTGCGGTTCGCTGTGGATGCGTATGTTAATTTTGCGCGCCGGGCGCCGTGGCCGGAGGCGATTTGTTCCTCGCTCACCGAGCTGTTCGCCCCCGAGATCCACAAACAGCGTCTCGCCAACTGGCCGGAGCACTACCGCTGGATCGATCCCGCGGGGCTCAAGTATTTTCAGAGCCGCGTGAGTCTCGCGCGCCGCGATGTCGAGTTCGGCCTCGCCTTCACCCTGGATCATTTCTTCACGCGGGAGGCACAGGAGCGGGCCCTCGAGATTCTCAAGTTCAAGCTGGATGTGCTGTGGCAGATGAGCGATGCCATGGCGATACGCTACGGGGTGCCGCTGTGAGCGATGTGACCGGCGCGTCGCGGCCCCGCATCGGACGCGGATTCCGCCTGCAATGGGAATCCGCGCAGAATGCCCATGTGCTGCTCTATCCGGAGGGCATGATCAAGCTGAATGCCAGCGCGGGCGAGATTCTCAAGCGCTGCGATGGCGCATCGACGGTAGAGGAAATCACGGCGAGCCTCGAGCAGGCCTTCTCCACGACCGGACTCGGCAACGATGTGATCGCCTTCGTGGCCATGGCCCACGAGAAGCATTGGATCTCGCTGTCATGAGCACCTCGACCATCGAAGGCGCGTCCCGGCCCGGGCCGCCGTTGTGGCTGCTCCTCGAGCTCACGTACCGCTGCCCGTTGCATTGTGCCTTCTGCTACAACCCGACGGATTTCGCGCGCAGCAGCGAGGAGCTCGATACGGACCGATGGCTCGAAGTGTTGCGCGAAGCACGCGCCCTCGGCGCGGTTCAATTGGGGCTCTCGGGTGGCGAGCCCCTGGCCCGCGATGATCTGGAGACGATCGTCGCCGAAGCCCACCGGCTCGGGTTCTACATCAATCTCATCACGTCCGGCGTCGGGCTCAATGAGCCGAGAATTCGCGCCCTGAAGGACGCCGGCCTCGATCATATCCAGCTCTCGTTCCAGGACAGCACGCGGCAGATGAACGATTTCTTGAGCTCGACGCGCACCTTCGACTTGAAGTCCAAAGTCGCTTCGTTGATCAAGCAGCACGACTACCCCATGGTGCTCAATGTCGTCCTGCACCGGCTCAACATCGATCACGTGGAGGAAATCCTCGAGATGGCGCATCGCATGGGCGCCGACTACGTCGAGCTCGCGAATACGCAGTTCTACGGCTGGGCTTGGCACAATCGCGAACAGCTGATGCCGACCCGCGCGCAGGTCGAGCGGGCCGAGGAGGTGACGCGGCGCTACCGCGAGCGCAGCGACCGCTCCATGCGAATTTTCTTCGTGGTGCCCGATTATTTCGAGCGCCGTCCGAAGGCCTGCATGAATGGGCTGGGCTCGATTTTTCTGACGGTGACGCCCGACGGCACGGCGCTGCCGTGCCACGCGGCGCGCATGCTGCCCCTCACGTTCCCGAACGTGAAGACGGAGAGTCTCGAGCACATCTGGTTCGACTCGGCGGGCTTCAACCATTTCCGCGGCAATGCGTGGATGAAGGAGCCGTGCCGCAGCTGCCCGGAGCAATCGCGCGATTTCGGCGGCTGCCGCTGCCAGGCATTCCTGCTGACCGGCGATGCGGCGAACGCCGACCCGGTGTGCGAGCTGTCCCCTCACCATCACCGCGTGATCGAAGCGGTGTCCCGCGCGGAGGACTTTGCGAAGGCGGCGCAGCGGCCGGCGGAGAAGCCGCTGATATTCCGCTCGCCGGAGAATTCGTCTAGGCTGTTTCCATGATCTCGACGCTTGCGGGCGCCGCCATGCGCGGCTTGACGGTGCTGTTCATCGCGGCGCTCACCGCCGAAACCGTGGTTCGCCTGTGGCTCGCCTCGCGCCAGATCGCGGCGGTCCGCGCGCACCGTGATCATGTTCCCGAGCTCTTCTCCGGGCGCATCGCGCTCGCCGAGCAGCAGCGCGCCGCCGACTACACCGTGGCGCGTGCCCGGGTGACACGGATCGCGACCGTGTTCGAGGCGCTGCTCAAGCTCGGCTTGACGCTCGGCGGGGGTCTCGCCGCGATCCAGACTCTCGTCGGGCGCAGCCACTGGCCCGAGCCGTGGCAGGGCGCGCTGCTCGTGATGGGCGTGCTGTTCTTCCTGCAACTCGTGGGCTTGCCGTTCGCGGCCTGGCGCACCTTCCGCATCGAGGCGCGCTTCGGGTTCAACCGCATCTCACCGGCGCTGTTCGTCCTCGATGTGCTGAAGCGCTGGGCGCTCGGGCTTGCGATCGGCACACCCCTGGTGCTTGCCACGCTTGCGTTGATGGATCGCGCCGGCGAGTGGTGGTGGGTGTGGACGTGGCTCGTCTGGCTCGCGGTCAGCCTGACGCTCGCATGGGCCGCTCCGCGATTCATCGCGCCGCTCTTCAACCGGTTCTCGCCGCTCGATGATGCGGCCCTGCGCGAGCGCGTGCAGACGCTGCTCGCGCGCTGCGGATTCGCGGCCGCGGGCGGGGTGTTCGTGATGGACGGATCACGCCGTTCGGCGCATGGCAATGCCTACTTCACCGGCATCGGGCGCAATAAGCGGATCGTGTTCTTCGACACCTTGCTCGAGCGCATCGACACGGATGAAATCGAGGCGGTGCTTGCGCACGAGCTGGGGCATTTCCGCCTGCACCACGTGCGTCAACGCATCGTCGTGTCGGGGTTGTCGTTGCTTGCAGGGCTGGCGCTCCTCGGCTGGCTCGCGCGGCAGCCGGCGTTCTATGCCGCGCTCGGCGTTTCGCTGCCGTCGCCCGCGATAGCGCTGCTGTTGTTCGCGGTGGTGGTCCCGGTCTTCACGTACTTCGCGACGCCGCTCGAGGCCTGGTGGTCACGCCGCCATGAGCGGCAGGCCGACGACTTCGCCGTCCGTCACGCGAGCGCGGAACGCCTCGCGGCGGCCTTGGTCAAGCTCTACCGCGACAATGCCGCCACCCTCACGCCGGATCCGGTGCATTCGGCGTTCTACGATTCCCACCCGCCGGCGCTCGAGCGCATCGCGCGGCTGCAAGCTCTCGCCCCGCGTTAGTCGGATGCTGATAAAGTTGAGGCCGGGATTGGTTCGGTCTTGAGGGAGATCAAACGTGGTATTACTCGGCCGATATCTGCCGGCAGGCATCTGCTGCGCGGCGTTTCTCTTGTGGCCGGCGCCCGCTGCTTTCGCCGCCACCGCGGGCGCGGCGGATGGCCTCTCTTTTCGTGCCATCGAGTCGGTCGATAATGCCGAACTGATGCGAGAGCTCACGCTCACGCGCAACGACGCCGGCCGATTGACCATGACGATGTGGCTGCCGGACGAGTTCTGGCGAGTGGTGTTTGCGCATCGGGGAGCGATGACGGACCGGGGCATCAATGACTATATCGCCATCGTGCATCCCTATACGTTGGTCGCCGTGCTGGACGGTCAAATTGGCATTGCTGCATACCGTTACACGGACGTGGAGTCCCTGGCGAATGAAGTCACGATCGAGGACGCCCACGGAGAGCGTTACGGCCCGCTTCCGCAGGACGCGATTGCGGAGGATGTGCGAAATATGATTCAGATGTTCCGCCCGCTGCTCTCGAACACGATGGGCGCGATGGGCCAGCACATGGAGTTTCTGGTGTTTCCGAGCGCTGACAAGGGCGGCCACCCGCTCGCCGATCCCAAGAGCAGCGGCTCCCTGATCGTGCATGTGGGCGAGGTGTCGATGCGCTACCGACTGCCGCTCGGCAGTCTCCTCGTGCCGTCGGTAGACCGGAAAACCGGGGAATCGTTTCCAGGGAGCTATCGCTTCAACCCCTTCAGCGGCGACAAGCTGGTGCCGCAGCCGACGCCGCCTCCGGTGCCGGCGGCTCCGGCCGGGTCGGCCCCCAAGACTCAGTAAAGACCTGAGGCTCGAAGGCTCATGCCGCCGCCCGATGAACCGGCGCGTCCTCCAGCGCTCGCGCGAGCACATCGTCGATCTTCTCGGCCCAGACGAATTCCACACGGTTGCGCACGGTCTCGGGAATGTCCTCCAGATCGCGACGGTTGCGCGCCGGCAGAATGACGGTGCGGATGCCGGCGCGGTCTGCCGCGACGACTTTCTCCTTGATACCGCCCACCGGGAGCACCACGCCGCGCAGGCTGATCTCGCCGGTCATGGCGACATCCGCGCGCACGGTGCGCTTGGACAGGAGCGATGCGAGCGAAGTGGCCATCGCGACACCGGCGCTCGGACCGTCCTTCGGGATGGCGCCCGCCGGCACGTGAATGTGCAGATCGCTGTTGTCGAGCGCGGCCGGGTCGATGCCGAGGCGGTCCGCCTGCGACTTCACCAGGGTGACCGCCGCTTGCGCGCTTTCCTTCATGACCTCGCCGAGCTGTCCGTGAGAATGAGCTTGCCGGTGCCGCGCACGCGGCTCGATTCGATGAACAGTATGTCGCCGCCCGCCGGCGTCCAGGCGAGTCCGGTGGCCACCCCGGGGACGCTGGTGCGCAACGCTATTTCGTTCTCGAAGCGCGCCGGACCCAGAATGGTCTCGACGTTGCCGGCGTCGATCTTTACCTGAGTGGCGCGCCCGGAGGCGATCGAGACCGCGGCATTGCGTAACAGCGCCCCGATCTGCCGCTCGAGTCCTCTCACGCCCGCTTCGCGCGTGTAGTCGACGATGACACGGCGCAGTGCCGCATCCGTGATCTCCACTTGGTCCGTTTTGAGACCGTTCGCCGCGAGCTGGCGTGCGAGCAGATGGCGCCTTGCAATCTGCAGCTTCTCCTCCTCGGTGTAGCCCGCAAGCTCGATGATTTCCATGCGATCGCGCAGCGGCGCGGGAATGGCATCGAGCACATTCGCCGTACCGATGAACAACACCTTGGATAGATCGAAGGGGACGCCGATATAATTGTCGCGGAACGTGTTGTTCTGCTCCGGATCGAGCACCTCGAGAAGCGCCGAGAACGGATCTCCCTGATGGCTCGCCGACAGCTTATCGACTTCGTCGAGCATGAGCACGGGGTTGCGGCGACCTGCCTTGCGTATGGCCTGGATGATGTTGCCCGGAAGCGAGCCGATATAGGTGCGCCGGTGTCCGCGGATCTCGGCCTCATCGTGTACGCCGCCGAGGCTCACCCGGCGGAACTGTAATCCGAGCGCCTTGGCGATACTCTGACCGAGCGAAGTCTTGCCGACACCCGGCGGTCCCACGAAGCACAGGATCGGGACTGCGGCCTTCGGGGTTCAGCTTGCGCACCGCAAGAAACTCGAGGATGCGGCGCTTCACCTTCTCCAGCCCGTAATGATCCTCATCGAGGATGGCCCGGGCGCGCTCGATGTCGAGCTGCTCCGGGTCGAGCTTCGACCAGGGCAGTGCGATCAGCCAGTCCAGATAGTTGCGGACCATGGAATACTCGGCCGCGCCTTCCGGCATGCGCTCGAGCCGCGCCAGCTCGCGCAGCGCCTGCTCCTCCGCCTCCGGCGGCATGTGCGGCCTCGGCAATGGCCTTTCTGAGCTCCTCGACTTCCGCGCCCGCATCGCCCTTGTCGCCGAGCTCTTTCTGGATCTGGTGCAGACGCTCGCGCAGCACCGCCTCCTTCTGACGTTCATCGAATGCCTCGCGCGTGCGCTCATCGATCTGGCGCGATACCTTCAGCACCTCGATGCGCCGATTGAGGAATGCAAGCACACGGTCCAGGCGCGCCTCCAGGTCGAAAGTCGCCAGCAGTTCCTGTTTCTCCTCGGACCTCAAGTCCATGAAGCTCGCCACCACGTCGGCGAGGGTGGAGGCGGACTCGATGGCGCGGATGGCATTGCCCAGCTCGGCGGGGGCCTGCGGCAGGAGCTGCACGGCCTCGCCCGCACGCTCGCGCAAGGCGAGGGCGCGCGCCTCGATATCCTGGCCGATCACGGCGGATTCGCGGTGTGCCTCGATACGAGCCACCAGGAACGGCTCGCGGCTCGCATAGTCGAGCACCGTGAAGCGCTGCTCGCCCTGTGCGATCAGATGGTGGGTGCCGTCCGCGCCGGTGACGAAGCGGACGATCGAGGCGACGGTGCCCACGGTATGCAAATCCTCGGGCGCGGGATCGTCCGCGGAACCGGACTGCAGAATCAGGCCGACGCGGCGCTGCGTGCGCACCGCCTCCTGTGCCGCCGCGAGCGCGTGCTTGCCATGGATTGCGATGGGCAGCACCACGCCCGGAAACAACACCGTATCGCGGGACCGGCAGAATAATGAGCACGTCCTCGGGGACAGCCGGGGGGGCCGGCGCGGCATTCAGAGGAGCAACGTTCTCGTTCATAAGGAGGACCCCGTCAAGCGCAGGTAGAGATAGCCCCCATCCAAGCGGAACTCGAGCAGCGTGTAGCTGCCGGGCGGAAGCTCGATGCGGCGCCGCATCCGGCCGTAAGGAATTTCGAGCCGCACGACCTCGACGCCGGCGGCGAACTGCGGGCGGTGCACGGTGGCCTCGATCAGGAGGCCGGAGGGGGTGACTTGCGCCACCACTTCCTCCACGCGCGCGCCGGGTAACGCGACCGTCACCTCGAGCTCGCGGCCGCGCGCCAGGATATTGGCAGGCGGCTCCCACACCGGGGTCGCCGACGGTGCCGCCAGGAGCTCAAAAAAATGACGATGCCGGCGCTCGGCCTCCTCGAGGCGCGCGCAGGCTTCCGCCCACATCCAAGATTTCCGAAGCGATGTATTCATGTATCCCGTCGCCTAGTGCCCACGTCTGACAGACGTGAGGGCGACCGGGATGAGTTCAACCCTTCGGGAGCGGCGCTTTCTCGGCAAGCCGTACCGTGTAACCGCCCGATTTCTCGTCCGGCCGCAGGCTGAGGAGGCCGCGGCGTTCGGCATCGGCCAGCAAGTCATTGAACGAGCGAAAACCGTAAAATCGCTCATTGAACCCGGGGTGGCGCCGTTTGATGGCCTGTTTGATCATCGACCCCCAGATAGGTTCATTCTCGCCGCGCTCCTCGGTGACCGCATCGAGTGTTTCGACCACGAGGTCGAGCGCCTCCGTGGCGTCGGGGCCTTTACCTTCCGCCGCGGGGGCGGTGGTCGCGGGGCGCGTCGCCGTGCCGCCGCCACTCGAGTGACGGCGCTTCGAGCGCTCCTTGCGCACCAGATCGTCGTAGTAGATGAACTCGTCGCAGTTGTTCAAGAACAAGTCCGAGGTGGAGTTCTTCACCCCGACTCCGATGACGGTTTTGGAATTCTCCCGCAGCTTGCTCACGAGCGGCGAGAAATCCGAGTCGCCGCTGATGATCACGAACGTATCGACGTGACCCTTCGTGTAGCACAGGTCGAGCGCGTCGACGACCATGCGGATATCGGCGGAGTTCTTGCCCGACTGCCGTACGTGGGGAATTTCGATGAGCTCGAAGGCCGCCTCGTGCAAGCCGCGCTTGAAATCCTTGTAGCGCTCGAAGTCGCAGTAGGCCTTCTTTACGACGATGTCGCCCTTCAGCAGCAGCCGCTCGAGCACTTTGCCGATGTCGAAGCTCGGGTAGTTCGCATCGCGCGCGCCGAGCGCAATATTTTCGAGATCGAGATAAACGGCCATGGTGGCGTCGGTCGCGGAGGTTGGCATGAATACCTTTTTTAGAACCAGTTGTAGTTGAAGCTCACGCTCACACGCTCGCCGCCGGCCGGATTGGGCGCCACTTCATGGCGCAGCCAGCTCTCGAAGAGTATCAGGCGGCCCGGCTCGGCGGGGATGGTGACCCACAGCTTGTTCGCGGGCCGCGCCTTGGCCTTGCGGGGCGGGGCCGCCATGAAGCGGTCGAGCCTCGGATCCTCGAACTTCAAGCCCGCGGCGCCCGGCGGGATTTGCGCATAGTAAGTGCCGCTCAAGCTCGAGAGCGGATGCAGATGCGACGGATGGGCCGTGCGCCGCGGCATGATGTTGACCCAGCAGTCCGTCATCGACAGCGGGCGGCCCGTCAAGTCCCACTGGACCGCGGCGGCGAACGCTCGGACATGCCGCTCCAGCTTCTCCTCGAGAGCCGCGAAAGTGGGCGACAGGCGCTGCAGCCGGTGAGCCGAAGCGTAGGAGGTGTAGCCGCCGGGATAATTCGCGGCGGACCAGCGCCGGCCGGAGGCATCGTCGGCGCGCAGCTGCCGGGATTCCTCGATGAGGTGCCGGTTGAACTCGCGCGTCCCGCGCCCCTGAAGCGCGGCCGTGTACACGAGCGTCGGGAAGTACGCGCGGATCGGCATGTCGAGGTTACAGGGACAGCTTCACCTCGTTGAATTGGATCACGGGCGCCACGTCGGTATAGCGGGGAATGTCCGCGGTGAGCTCGGGCGCGGCCGGTGTCCAAGCCTCGACGAAGGCGTCGATGGAATCGAAGTAGAACTGACAACCTCCGAAAAAAGGCGGCGGCTCGCCGGGGCGCACGCCTTGGAGACCGGCGTCGACCTCGGTCTTGCGCAGACCCTTGGCGAGCAAACGCATCGCAAGCGGCATGTGAGTGTTGACGTAGTAAGCCATGTCGAACCGCGATCCCGGCTTATTGGGATACAAGACGCTGACTTTGATCATGCGACTGCCCTCGGATGACAATGGGTCGCTCTAGTCTAACCGATGCGCGGGGCGGTCAGACGCCGGCGCTCCGCGCGCGAGACGCTGCGCTGCTCCGCGTCACACCCGCGGTGCGGCGATGGGACCGAGCGCCCGCTCGAGGGCCGCGCCGATCGACAGCAGCGCTCGATCCGAGCCGGCCGGCCCGTCGAACTCGAGAGCGACCGGCAGACCGCTCGCGGTGAGTCCGGCGGGGAGCACGAGCCCCGGCAGACCGGTGGTGCTGCCGGGCGCGATGTTGCGGGCCACCGCATCCTCGAACGGCACGGCATGGCCTGCGATATCGAGCGTCGTCTCCTCGCCGATCAAGGGCGCCGGCACCCGGATTGCCGGAAAGACCATGGCGTCCAGGCGATGGAGCGCGAAATAGTTCGCGATAGGATTTTTTAAGCTCCGGCACATACCGGTCGCGCGCCTGCGCGTATACCGCTTCGGTGACGAAGCCTTTGCCGCCCGGCATCACGTAGTCCTTGAACACGGCCTGGATGTCCGGACTCGCGCGCGCAAGCAGCTCCTCGAGATTCACCGGAGCGCCGTAGTCTTGCAGGTAGAGCGCGAGCGCGAACCGGACGTCGTGGTTCTGGATCTGCTCGGTGGAGTGCTCGATGAGCTGTGCGACTCCGGGAAGCGGTGCTTCGATGAGCACGGCGCCGGCATCCTCGAGCCGCTTCAAAGCCAGGCCCGTGACGCGCTCCACTTCCGGATCGAGGCCCGTGAACCAGTAATCGCGCGTCACGCCCAATCGTACGCCGTGGAGCGAGGCGCGGGGAGCGGCCGGAAGCTGAGCAGCCGCCACCGAATCGAAGAGAACCAGATCGGCGATGCTGCGTGCATGCGGACCGACTTGATCGAAGAGCGGCGAGATCGGCACGCAGCCTCGAGTGGAGTAGCGGCCGGTCGTCGGCCTGAATCCTTCGATGCCGCAAAATGCCGCCGGTACACGGATGGAGCCTTCGGTATCCTCGGCGACGCCGAGGGGCGCGGCCCGTGCGGCGACGGCGGCCGCCGTTCCGCCGCTGCTGCCGCCGGGAATTCTTTTGGCATCGTACGGATTGTGCACGGCGCCGAAGGCCGCGTTGTTGCTGGTCCAGCCGTAGGAAAGCTCGTGCAGGTTGGTCTTGCCGAGCACGATGGCGCCGCCCGCCTTGAGCGCAGCGACCACCGGTGCATCGGACCCGGGCCGAAAGCCGCGCAATGCCGGGGTCCCGCCCGTGGTCGGGTAATCGCGTGTGTTGACGCTGTCCTTCACGGGAATGGGCAGCCCAAACAGAGGTCCCGGCTTTCCACCCGCACCGCGCTCGCGGTCCCGAGCGCGCGCTTGCTCGAGGATGAGGTCGGGCTCGAGGGTGATGAACGCATTGAGCGCCCGCGTCCGTTCGCAGCGCGCGAGCAGCGCCTTCGCATAGCGCTCGCAGGAGAGCTCGCCACGCGACATGCGCTCGACCGCCTCGACCGCGGTGAGCGTGGTCAGCGACTCGGAAGGCGCCGTGCTCGCCTCGTCGGCCGGCAGCGCCCGCGCGGCGCCCACGGCTGCCGCCGCCGCGGTGCCCAGCAGTAAGCGGCGGCGTTGCGGATCAGGCGGGTCCGACACGGTCTCGCTTCAATGCCTGGCACATGCAGTGCACGGCACCGCCGCCGTTGGCGATCATCGATACGTCCGGGTCGTACACCGTCAGCCCCTCGGCGCGGCACGCAGCGATGAGGTTCTTGCTCGAAGCGGGCACGAGCACGCGCTCATCGCCCAAGGCGACGACGTTGGTGCCGAGCTGCATGGCATCACTGTACGGAACGGCGATGGCGCGAATACCCTTCGACTTCAACCAATCGACGAGCTCCGGCTCGACGGCCTCCACGCAGACCACGGCGAGTCCCTCGGCGATCATGCCCATTTGAACATCCAGGTGCAGAAAATGCGGATCGAATGCGTAGGTATGCATCTCCCACCCCTCGGCCGCGAACCAGCTCTTGAGCTGGCTCACCGCCGGCTCGATCGAGCGCTCCCCCGAGAAGCCGCATGCGGCGACGCCGGGCTTCAGCACCATGAAATCGCCGCCCTCGACATTGCCGGCGGTGATCAGATCGTAGATCGGGATTTCTTTGTCCAGATAGAACTGGATGCACGCCGCGTACTCACCGCGCCGGTAGGGCTTTTGCGTCTGCAGGATCACGGCGCCCCACGGCGTCATGGCGCTCGAGTCGCGCGCGAATATCTGATAGGGCAGATGCGGATCCGCAGGCAAGCTATGAATGGCGACGCCCGCCTGCCGGTAGACATCGAGCATCTCCCGGTACTGCGCGCGCGCGACCTCGAAGTCGAACCGTAGCCCTACGCGCTCGCTGCGCTGGGCGACCGCATTGCCGCCGCGCCAGCTGAAGTGGTCGATGGGGCCGACCAGCACGTCGCGCAGCCGCCCGTACTCGCTGTCGACGCCCCAGCGCTCGAGACGCGGCGTACCGCCGCCTTCAATCCGTGTTCGCAATCTCACCGAGAGTTCCCTTTCTGATCGGTCGCAGCGCCGATTGTAATCAAAATACGGGGGCGATTGATCGCTTAGGGCCGTTGCCTACTGAAAAGAGGCCGCCATTCTGGTAATTTGCGCCCTCCCTTTGCCAGCTGATCTGTCCGGGTCGGGCCCGCGAGAGGACAGTCGTGGGTGTTCATTCAGTTTGCAAAGGAATCGTCGATGTTCAGAATCTTGATCACGGTCGCCGCGTGTGCCGCCGCCCTCACGGTCGGTGGCGCGGCACCCGCCGATGCCGCCGCGGGCGCGAATTCGCCTGCGTCCGCCGACACCCTCTTGCCCGATATCGTGGTCACCGCTCAGCATCTGGACGAGGAGCGCTCGCATATCCAGACGCAGACGGGTGCCTCCACCTACACCATCGACGCCCACGCCATCGCCGCCACGCCCGGCGGCGCCAACACGCTCCTCAACCAGGTGGTCCTGCAGGCGCCCGATGTCGCGCAGGATTCCTTTGGGCAGTACCACGTGCGCGGCGAGCATGCCGGCCTGCAATACCGGATCAATGGAGTGATCCTGCCGGAGGGAATCGCCGTGTTCGGCCAGACGCTCGATCCCCGCCTGATCTCCTCGATCAGTCTGGTGACGGGGGCCTTGCCGGCGGAGTACGGACTGCGCACGGCCGGAATCATCGACATCACCACGAAGAGCGGGCTGCAGGCCCCGGGCGGCTTCGTGTCTCTGTATGGCGGCAGCCACGGAGAGGTTCAGCCGAGCGTGGCCTATGGCGGCGGCGCGGGCTCCTTCAGCTATTTCGTGACCGCAGACTTCCTGCGCGATGACTTGGGGATCGAGTCGCCGGACGGGAGCTCGAACCCCGATGCCGACTATGCGCTCGACGACACGCACACGCTGCCGCGGCGGGATTTTTCTGCAGAGCGACCATTCGATCAGCGACACCGCCTCTCAGGTGCTGCCGGCGGAGAACTGCGGCAATCCGGGCGAGCCGCCGTGTGCGCCTCCGCCTGCTCCCGCTCCACAGAACTTCGGCACGACGCCGTCGACGATCATCGACAACGGCTCAGCGACGGAGTGGATCTATAGCGCGTATCTGCAGGACGAGTGGAAGGCTCTGCCGGACTTCACGGTGAATTACGGCTTGCGCTTCGACAGATTCAACGCCTATACGGCCGACAAGCAGGTGAGTCCGCGGCTGAACGTGGTCTGGCAGGCGCTCGCCGATACGACGGTGCACGCCGGCTACTCGCGCTACTTGTCGCCGCCGCCCTTCGAACTGGTGGGCGGCAAGGACATCTCTTTGTTCGAAAACACCTCCTCGCCGCCGCTCACCAAGCTCGATTCGCTTCCGCAGGCCGAGCACGCCAACTACTTCGATGCGGGCGTGCAACAGAAAGTGCCGCGCACTTTCACCATGGGCCTCGATACCTACTACAAGCAGTCCAGCAATCTCATCGATGAGGGCCAGTTCGGCGCGCCCATTATCCTGACGCCATTCAATTATCGCTATGGAAAGCAATACGGCGCGGAGCTCACGGCGAATTACACCACCGGCAGATTGAACGCGTATCTGAACCTCGCGGTGCAGAGCGCGAAAGGCAAGGACATCGATTCCGCCCAATTCAATTTCTCGCCCTCGGACCTCGACTACATCGCGCACAACTGGATTCATCTCGATCACGAGCAGCAGCACACCGCCTCGGGTGGAATCTCGTATCTTCGCAACGCGACCCGGGTGAGCGCGGACTTCCTGCTGGGCTCCGGGCTGCGCGCGGATGAAGAGCTGCCGCCCGGCGAGACGCACCCATGTATTCGACATTCCGAGCGCGGGTACCCTCACCGCGCGCTTCGATGTGATCAACGTATTCGACAAGATCTATCAGATCCGCAACGGCACCGGTGTGGGCGTGGGCGCGCCGCAGTACGGACCCCGTCGCGGCTTTTTCTTCGGTCTGTCGAAATCGCTCTGAGACCTCGCTCTGGCGCCGGAGTCAGGTGTCCGTGCACGCCGCATCGGCGCGGACATGCACGGAGGCGGAGTCGGTGAGTCCCCGGTCGGTTGCGTGCCCGCATTTGCGCGACTCGGGGTCCACCGAGACGGCCGTCCACTCGAGGTTCGCCCGGCCGGTTTTATCCAGCGACAGAGAAACGGGTATCCGGGTAAAACCGTTGATGCGCTCGGCAGACATGACCATGCTGCTCGGGTGAGTGCTCGTGTCGTAGACGGTTACCAGCACATCCTCGGTGCCGTCATTCGTAATGACCACATTCACACCGTTCAGACCGCCCATCGCCGCCGCGCTCACCAGCAGCAGCGGCAAGCCGATCAATATCAGCCCTTTGTGTACGCTTCGCATAGTCGCCCTCCATAAAGCAACCAAAGACGCAGAGCAATCCTGCGCCGCACAGCCCGCGGTGGGCCAGCGGAGCGGGGCGGAAGGACGAATAGGAGAGCGCCTACGCCCCTCCATAAGGGCCTGCGGGCCGCTCGGTGGCCCGTACGGGCCGCAAGGCGGCTACGGATTAGAGGTCTGAGGCTTCGCGGGCGGTTGCGCGGCGGGGGGCGTCTGATCCTGTGCGTCCGCCTGTGCCTCGGCGAGCACGGCAGCGCAATCCTTGTTCTTGGCGAGGCCGGGGTCGATGAAGGCGAGGGCGGCGGCCACGGGGGTGAGCAATGTGCCGAGCGCGACGGCCACGCCGGCCTGTGCCGCGAGGTTTTCAGGCTTCACGCCGATCGCCGGATGCAGCAAAGTGCCATGCAGCGTGATGGGCGATCGCAAGCGGAAGAACCGGAGCTTCTTCGGATCTCCCTGCAGCGACAGATCGAGCTTCTCATCGCCCAGATCGATGTGACCGCGGCCCGTGATCAGCACGGTGGTCGTATCGATGAATACAGAGCGCGCCTCGAGCGTGCCTCGCTCGGCCTGGAAATCGATGACGCCGCAGCGAATCGGAACGTTCGGCTGCTTGTCGGAGAACAGCAGCCCCAGTCCCTTCACGACGTCGATGCCGGTAAGCTCGGCCAACGGCTCGCTCATCCGTCCCGAAGGCAGCGCCGCGCTCAAAGTGCCATCGGCGGAGGCGGCGAGCTTGTGAACCGAGGAGCCGGAGCCGTGGATTTTCAGGCGGCCGACGAGGGAGCCTTGCAGCGGCGGTTGCTTCAGCTTGGCGCTCGTGAACTGGCCGAGATCGACGTCGTCGATCGCCATGTCGATCGTCGATTCAGGGACGTCCTTGCGCGCGTCGATCGTGACGCTGCCCGCGAATTTGCCGGCGTCGAGGACGAAGGAGAGCGGATCAAGCTTGAGCAGCCCGGCGTTCAGCATCAGATGAAAGCTCACCGCTTTCATCGGCATCTTGGGCGCGTTGACCGCTTTCGCCTGATAGGTCACGTCGGCATCCATGCCGCGGACCCGATCCACCTGAAGGTCCGCGTCCGGCAATAGATACTGCGAGTCCGCGGGATTGCGCGCGGCAGCCGGCGTTGCCGGCTCGGCGCCACGGCGCTTTGCGCTCTTCGCCGCATTCACATCGGGCGGCGCCTGCGGGGCGAGTGTATTCGCCGGTGCCGCGGGTTGGCCCAAGGAGGGCGCGACATCGATGAGGTTCAGCGTGTTCGAGCGCAGCTTCGCGACGAAATTCGGCCGGGAATGAGCGGTCTCGATTTCCACCTGTCCCTCGATGTCGCTCGAGCCGAGCTTGCCTTTGAGATCGTCCATGTGAAACAGCGTGCCGTGATGATCGACGTCCGCGGACAACCGGTACGGAGGGGTGTTGGGGAGCGCGAGCCCGCTCAGGTAGTACACATCGGCCAGATCGTTTCCCGAAATCTCGAACTTGAACCGGTAGCGCCCCATGTCGAATGGCTTCGGAAAGGTCGTGCGCGCATCGAGCACGATGTCGGAGGCCGTGACATGCGCGACGAGCTCGTAGGGATGATCCGGATCGAGATTGATCAGCGGTCCACCATGCAGGTCCGCCTTGAAGGGCTTTTTGTTGAGCGAGCCGCTCAAGCGAAGCTGAAATCCGGCCCGGGCATCGCCCTTCTCGTCCGTTGCATTGAGCGAGCCGCTCAGGATCAGCTTGCGGATGCTGTCAGACACGCGAACCTTCCCATCTTCGATGAGCAGGCGGCGGATGGTGGGGATTTTCGGGGGTTGCGAGCTCTTCGGAGGTTTGCCTTCCTGGGTTCCGAGCTCCCAACTCGCGCGACCCTTGGAGTCGCGCTCGAGATCGATGATGGGCCGGACCACCGCGATCTGCGGCACCACCACTTGTCCGCGCAGCAGCCGGCCGAGACTTACGCTCACGGTCAATCGATCCGCATCGAACATGACCGAATGCGCGGCCCACGCCGGGTTGTCGATGCTCAGCCCTTCAATCTGTGCACTCGGCTCGAAGGACCAGAGATGCACGCGCAGATCTCCCTTGATGACGGCGTGGCGTCCGGTCTTTTCCGAAATAAGGCGGGCGAGCGTGGGCCGGAAATAATTCCAGTCGAAGAAAATCGAGAACAGGACGACTGCCGCGAGGAGCACGCCGACGAGGATCGCGAGCGCCCGGGTTTTCCTGTGGGTGGCGAAGAACTTGCGCATGATTTCAGGCCATCGAGTATCGACGCCGCCTGCGCGTTGCGATGTAGGACCCGGTCCCCTGCAGATGTCGGCCGCCACCGAGACGCGGGCGGAGGTGCGCCGCGCCTTGCGATCAAGTTGCGCCCGCGGGGCTCGAGCCAGTAAGGTGCCGCATGGATTCCGCCACCGTTGCCTCGACGTCCGCACCCCCCGCGGTGCCGCGTCACCATATGCAGTGGACGATGCTCGCGGCGCTTGGCGTCGTGTTCGGAGACCTCGGCACGAGTCCGCTGTACACGCTGCAAACCGTCGTGCAGTCGATGGACGGCCATTTCAGCCGCGGCGGCGTTCTCGGTGTGCTGTCGCTGATCATCTGGACGCTCATCATCACCATCTCGATCAAGTATTGCCTGTTCGTGATGCGTGCCGACAACCGGGGCGAGGGCGGCATCCTCGCGTTGATGTCGCTCATCGGCGCGAACGACTCCGATCATGGCGTGAAGCTGTACACCGCCATGGGTCTGCTCGGCGCGGCGCTCATCTACGGCGATGGCGTGATCACGCCCGCGATCTCCGTGCTGAGCGCGCTCGAAGGTGTCAACGTCGCCACCAGCGCGTTCAAGCCCTACGTGATGCCGATGGCGGTGCTGATCCTGGTGGCGCTGTTCATGAGCCAGCGCTTCGGCACCGAGCGCATCGGCCAGACCTTCGGCCCCGTCATGCTGCTCTGGTTTCTGGTGATCGGCCTCCTCGGCCTGATCTCCATCGCGCATCACCCGGATGTGCTCGCCGCGCTCGATCCGGCGCATGCGGTGCACTTTCTCGTGCATTCCGGCGGCCGCGGATTCTATGTGCTCGGCGGCGTATTTCTCTGCATCACCGGCGGCGAGGCGCTGTATGCCGACATGGGGCACTTCGGGAAGAGCGCGGTACGCGGCTCCTGGTACTTCATCGCCTTGCCCGCGCTGCTCCTGAGCTACGCAGGTCAAACGGCGTTGCTCCTCGATCAGGGCGAGGTCAGCGGTAATCCGTTCTTCCTCATCGTTCCCGGCTGGGCGATCTATCCGATGGTGGCGCTCGCGACCGTCGCGACCATCATCGCCAGCCAGGCCATCATCACGGGATCGTTCTCGATGACGCGCCAGGCGATACAGCTCGGCTGGCTTCCGGGCCTCATCATTCGCCAGACTTCCGACCATGTGTACGGCCAGATCTACGTTCCGGTCGTCAACTGGCTCCTGATGGTCGCGGCGGTGGCGACGACCATCGCGTTCGGCAGCTCCGACCGGCTCGCGTCGGCCTACGGCACGGCGGTCGCCACGACCATGCTGCTCACCACCGTGCTGCTCTACCGGGCCATGATCGAGGTGTGGCATTGGCCGCGCGTGGTGGCCCTCCTGACGGGGGGCGCGTTCTTCATCGTGGACTCGAGTTTCTTCAGCGCCAATCTGTTGAAAGTCCGCGAGGGAGGCTGGCTGCCCTTGAGTCTGGCCGCGGTCATCTTTCTGGTGATGATCACGTGGCGCCGAGGCATCGATGCGATGCATTCCGAGCTGATGCAAACGCCCGAGGCCGCGGAGAAGTTTCTCGCGCGGGTCAAATCAGGCGCCATACCGCGCGTCGAGGGCACCACGGTGTTCATCACGCGCAGCAATCAGAAAGTTTCCCGGCTCATCGTCGATCATGCGCGCTTCACCGGCGTCTTGCCGCGCCGGACCATCGCCCTGAGCATCCGTTTCGAGACGACACCGCGCATACCCGAGCCCAAATGCTCCGTCATCGAGGATCTGGGCGATGGTATTTGGCGCATCGTCGCGCGCTTCGGATTTTTCGAGATTCCCGACCTGCGCGCGACCTTGAGCCGTGCCCGCGGCCTCGAGCCGCCGGTCGATTTCTCAAAGGCGAGGTTCGTGGCGGCGCGTGATCTGGTGGTGGCAAAGGAGCACGGATCGGCGCTCGGCCGGTTCCGCATCGCGCTTTTCGCCTTCCTTTACCGGAACGCGGCGAAAATCGTCGACCGGTTCAACCTGCCGCCGGAGCGGGTGGTCGAGATCGCGCGGCAAATCGAGATCTAACCTTCAGCGGTGGGGCCGAGAGGCGGGGCGGGTGCCGGGGCTTGCGCAGGCTCCGGGGCCGGCCGCGCGATGAATCCGACGTCGCGGGTCAGCATGTCGTGCAGCACCCGCACGAGGCCGGTGAGCAGCAACGCAAAGAACACGCAAAAGAGAAGCGCGGAAAGCAGGAAGTGCATCCATGGATCGTCGCGTGATTACACGGGACCCGGCGTAGGAAAAAGCCGCGACCTCGTGTGGGAACCCGCGGGCGTCAGGACAGGCGGGCCCCTTGACGCTTCAGTTCCGCCTGCACCACGGAAACATCGAGCCGATCGAAATCCCGGCCGGTCTTCACCGAGACCGCCGCGGCGGCGCCGGCTCCCTGGCCCGTGACCGCGCAGCACATCATGTTGCGCACCGCGGCATGTGAGACCTTGTCGCCGCCGATGCAGCGCCCGGCGACGAGTAATCCCTTCACGTCCCGCGGCACCAGCGCGCGGTAGGGCAGCTGGAAATAGCGGCCGGTGGTCGGGAGTATCAGAATTCCGTAGCCGTCCACGAATTCCGGAAAGATGCCGATCGAATCCTCGAACCGCCCCTGCTGCCGCACATCCGCATCCGTCATGTTGTACAGGGCGTCGATCTTGCGCGTATCCCGGATGCCGAGCGTCATGCCGAAGTTGCGCAGTTTCGCATCCTCGCATCCCGGCATGAAATGCCGCAGCGCCGTCACCGCCATGATGGCTTGATGGCGGCCGTCGATTTCGCCGCGAGTCAAATCGTTGGCGTCCGTGCCGTCGCAGTTGGGAATGTGCACGAGGTTCAGATACGTGAGGTCCCCCTGATCGGAAATCGCTCCCCAGGTACCGGCGATGGTGGTCAGGTTGGCCGGTATCAGGCCGGCCGCCACCGCCTGCTTGAACGGCTTGCGCATGAACGGTGAGAACAGGTCGTCCTCCTTGCCCGTGGTCTCGATGTCCCACTCGCCATTGCCCGTCCAGTCCCGATAGGTTTGCGGATCGGCCTTGATCTGCTCGATGAAGCGCTGCTTGTTCACGCCGGTCATGGAGAACATCACCGACACCGCCATCATCTGCTCGCGTGGCGTCTTGTGGGTCGGCGCGCCCGCGCGGGTCGCGACATCCGCATCGCCCGTGGCATCGATCACGCGCCGCGCGAGAATGGCCTCGCGGCCCGACTTGCTTTCCGTGACCACGCCGCGAATCGCACCATCTTCCAGAATCGGCGCGACGAAGGTCCGATGCAGCATGGGCTGAATCCCCGCCTCCTGCACCAGCACATCGGCGACGTACTTGAACATCTCGCCGTCGAGGGCGTAGCTGGTCGATTGCGGCTCCGGCATCGCCGCACCCATGGACTTGGCGCGCTGCTCGAGCTCGATGCCGATACCCTCGCTGTCCACGGTCGTCGGATGGCGGTACCACGCGAATCCTTCGACGCCCACCTGGGTGATGTTTCCGCCGAAGCAGCCATAACGGTCCATCAGGATGGTGTGCGCACCGGCGCGCGCGGCAGCGAGGGCGGCACACAGGCCGGAGGGGCCGCTGCCGACCACCAGCACATCGGTTTCGGCGATCACATCGATCTGGCGGGCGGGCTCGTTGATTTGCTTCATCGAGCCATTCTATCTCCGCGGGCGCGCCGCTGCGTTACAGCGCGGTTAAAGGCACCTTCTGGACGGCCTCGGCCTCGGCCTTGAGCCCGCGCCCGTCGGCCGCCTGCGCGGCACGGGATTTTCCCGAGCTCAGGAAGTCCACCAGCGGCTTGCCGCCCGCCGAGTGCTCGGCAATAACTTTGAGCGCCGCGAGCGCGGGAGTGGCCAGCACGATGCCGGCAATTCCCCAGAAAAGTCCGCCGAACCATAGGGCGAGGAACACCAGCATGGGATTTAGCTGCAGCCGGCGGCCGACCAGCAACGGTTGGATGATCTGGCCCTCGAAGGCGACCAAGGCGAGGAAGCTGCCGGCGACGGCCGCGACTTGCGCGAATCCGTCAAAGGACACGAATGCCACCGAGGTGAGCAGGATGAGCGACGTCGTCGGACCGGCGTACGGAATGAAGTTGAGCACCGCCGCGAGCGTGCCCCACAGAAACGGATTCGGCATCCCGCATGCCATCATCGCGAACCCGGTGGCGAGACCGAGGCCTACGTTGATCAGCGCCGTGGTGGCGTAGAACCGGCCGACTTCCGCACGCACTTTCTCGATGATGCAGATGACGTGTCCGGAATTCAGGTCGCTCACGAGAGCCGAGGTCATGCGGGCGAGCATCGGCGGCCCACCGGACAAGAGAAAGAGCGTCAGGATGATCACGGTGACGGTGCTCACGACCACGCCACGCGTGATTGCCACGATCAGTGCCGGAGCGCTTTCCACCGGCGCAGCCGCGACCGCGGGCGGAGCGGAATGGCTGGCGGCGGCCAGATTGCCGGCCGACGCGCGCAGTTCCTCCACGCGGTTGACGAATTGCTCGAGCGGGCGGATTTTGCGCGCTATCACCCTCACCGTATGGGGCGCCTCGGCAAACCAGTGCTGCGCCGGATCGGAGAGAAAATCGGTGAGACCCGCCGCCAGTGCGACGATCAGGAGCATGACCAGCACGGCCCCCGCCCCGCGCGGCAGCCCAACGCGATGAAGCAGCTCGACCGGTCCGGACAGCACCAGCGCGAGGAGCATGGCGAGCGCCACCGGCACGAAGGCCACGTGTCCGAAGTACAGGAGCAGGCCCACCGCTCCGGCGGCGAGCAGGCGCGCGGCGGTGATCTTGCCGGTCGGCGATCGTGGTCGCTCGCGCGTCGAGCCCTCCCTGGACACCTCGGTCCGAATGCGATCTGGCGTGCCGAAAATGCCGTGAATCATTTTTTCTTCTCGAAAGTCTGCTGTCCTTGCGGCACATTTTTTCCGAGGCCCGGGCCGCGCGCTAGGGCGCCGTTCAGCGAGTGGATGTAGGATGCGGCCGACCGTCGCCGTGTGCTGCGCTCCGATGGCCTGTTGTACATATTGCCGTCAATTCGGATTGAACGCCCTGTTCGGCTTCATGCTGCTGTCGGCATTGTTCGCGACCATCTTCAAGTACATTCCGAACCAACCAATCGCGTGGCGCGACCGCGTGCGGCATTACCGGATCCTTCTTGGTGCTCCTGCTGCGGGTCTTTGAAGGCTGCCCGCGAGCCCGGCTGACCGGGACGCCCCGCTCGAGGTTTTCAAGTACAATTCGCGCAAACCGAAGGGCTCGAGATATGGCGGCCGCGAATTTCAAATGGGAAGACCCGCTCCTGCTCGAGGAGCAGCTCACGACGGAAGAAAGGATGGTCCGGGATGCCGCGCGCGACTACGCGCAGGGCAAGCTCGCGCCGCGCATCGTCGATGCATTCCGGCACGAGCGCACCGACCCCGCGATCTTCAAGGAGATGGGCTCGCTCGGCCTGCTCGGAGCGACCATTCCCGAAGAGTTCGGCGGCGGCGGGCTGAATTACGTGAGCTATGGGCTGATTGCGCGCGAGATCGAGCGTGTGGATTCGGGGTACCGGTCGATGATGAGCGTGCAATCCTCGCTCGTCATGCTGCCGATTCACGTGTTCGGCACCGTGGAACAGAAGCGACGCTATCTTCCGTCCCTGGCGCGTGGCGAGACGATCGGCTGTTTCGGGCTGACCGAGCCGAATCACGGCTCGGATCCGGGCAGCATGGTCACGCGCGCGCGCGAGGCGAGCGGCGGCTTCCGCCTCAGCGGATCAAAAACCTGGATCACCAATAGTCCGCTCGCCGACGTGTTCGTCGTGTGGGCGAAGACCGACGACGGCGCCATCCGAGGGTTCATTCTCGAGAAGGGCGCGAAGGGCCTGTCCGCTCCCGCGCTGCACGGCAAGGTCGGCCTGCGCGCATCCACCACGGGTCAAATCGTCATGGACGATGTATTCGTGCCCAAGGATCAGTTGCTGCCGGGCGTCAGCGGCCTGAAGGGGCCGTTCACCTGCCTCGATTCCGCCCGCTACGGAATCTCGTGGGGCGCGCTCGGCGCCGCGGAGAGCTGCTGGCACACGGCGCGCGATTATGTGATCGAGCGCAAGCAGTTCGGCAGGCCGCTCGCGGCCAACCAGCTCATTCAGAAGAAGCTTGCCGACATGCAGACGGAGATCACGCTCGCCCTGCAGGCGTGTCTGCGGCTCGGGCGCATGAAGGACGATGGCACTGCGGCGGTCGAGATCACCTCCATGCTGAAGCGCAATTCCTGCGGCAAGTCGCTCGAGGTCGCGCGTATCGCGCGCGACATGCTGGGCGGCAACGGCATCTCCGACGAATTCGGCGTCATCCGGCACATGGTGAATCTCGAGGTGGTCAATACCTACGAGGGCACGCACGACATTCACGCCCTGATCCTCGGACGCGCGCAAACCGGTATTCCCGCATTTTCTTGAGCCCGCGCGCCGGGGCGCGGCTCGCCCCGGCTTCAGCGCTTGGGGCGCTGTTCTCCTTGGGTGATGAGACAGGCGCTGCGCGTTCCGGTCAGGTAGATCCAGAGCCAGCTGAGCGCGACCGTCAACCGGTTGCGCACCCCGATCAGAAAATAGATGTGCGCAAGCCCCCAGATCCACCAGGCGAGGTATCCACGAATCTTGATCCAGCCGAAGTCGATGATTGCCGCGCGCCGGCCGATCGTGGCCAGGCTTCCATCGTGTCGATAGCGAAACGGCCGCGGCGATGCATCGCCGGCGAGGCGCCGCTTGATGACGCCGGCGACATAGGCGCCCTCTTGCTTGGCGGCGGGCGCGATGCCGGGCACGGGCTGGCCATGCCACGCATCGATGGTTGCGGTATCGCCGATGACGAAGACCTCCGGCCGGCCCGCGGCGGTGAGATCCGCCGCCACCTTGACGCGCCCGGCGCCGTCCGCGGCGACCCCGAGCCAGGCGGCGGCCGGGGAGGCGCGCACCCCGGCGGCCCACAGGATCACCTTGGCCGCGACCGTGCGGCCGCCGAACGTGACGCCTTCGGCCGAGCATTGGCTCACCGGTTGCCCGAGTTGGATCTCGACGCCGAGCCGCTCGAGCGCCGCGTGCGCGTAGGCCGATAAATCGGCCGCGAACGTCGGCAGGATCCGTGGTCCCGCCTCGATGAGCAGCACCCGCGTCTTGCGCGTATCGATGTGCCTGAACTCGTCGGGCAGTGTGACATGCGCGAGCTCGGCAATGGCGCCGGCGAGCTCGACACCCGTGGCCCCTCCGCCCACGATCACAAAAGTGAGCCACGCGCGGCGCAGGGTCTCCTCGATTTCGCGCTCCGCGTGCTCGAAGGAGAGCAGAATGCGCCGCCGGATGGTGGTCGCGTCCTCGAGCGTCTTGAGGCCCGGTGCGTACGGTTCCCACTCGTCGTGTCCGAAATAGGCATGCCGCGCGCCGGTAGCGAGCACGAGCGTGTCGTACGTCAATCGGCCTCCGTCATCGAGCAGGACTTCGCGCGTTTGCGCATCGATGCCCACGACCGTGCCGAGCAACGTGGTGATCTCCGCGCGCTTGCGGAACAGCTGCCGGATCGGCCAGGCAATCTCGGACGTGGCGAGCGTGGCCGTGCCGACCTGGTAGAGCAGCGGCTGAAAGAGGTGATGGTTGCGCTGATCGACGATGGTGATGCGCACACCGGCGCCCCTGAGGCCTTGTGCCACGGCGAGACCGCCGAAGCCGCCGCCGACGATCACGACGTGATGCGTGGCGGATCCGTTCACGTGCGGGGCTCCTCCAAGGTCTCGACCTCGTAGCCCGCGGCGATCCACGCGTCGAGGCCGCCGAACAAGGGGCGCACTTCCTTGAAGCCCTGATTGATGAGCATCTTCGCGACCCGCGCCGCGGACGCTTCGCTCGGACACGTACAATAGACGACGATTTCCCGGTCCCGGGGCAGCTCCGCCAGATGCCGTCCCACATCCCCGACCGGGACGTGGATGGCGCCCGGGATCCAGCGCGGCTCGAGCGCGCGGGCGGTAGGCGACCGCACATCCACGACGATGGGCCGCATGCCGGCTTGCATGAGCTCGTAGAGATCCGTGACGCTGATGCGCGCCATGCGCAGCGCCTTGTAGAAGCGTGCCCGCTCCCACCACTTGTAAAGGACATAGCCTGCGAGCGCCGCGGCGACCACGGTTCCGGTAATGCTGCCGATGCGATCGAGGTGGATCAAGAGCTGCTGGATCTGCGTCTTGAAGAGCATGCCGGCGATCAGTCCCGTGCCGACCCAGAGCGCACCCCCCATCGTGCTCAGCGCGATGAAGCGCGGCCAGCCGATGCGCATCGCGCCGGCGAGGGGCGGTGCGATGATGGCGAGGCCCGGAACGAATTTGGCGATCACCAGCGAATTGACGCCCCAGCGCTCGAAGCGCGACTGCGTTTGGCTGACGCAGGAGTCGGGCTCGAGCGAGATCCGGCACAGGGTTTTCAGTACGCGGATGCCATAGATCTGGCCGACCAGAAACCAGCAGCAATCAGGCAGCAGGCACGCAATGACCGAGGCCACGAACAGCGACCCCAAGGCGAGCGTTCCGGTGGCGGCTATCGCCCCCGCGACGATCAGCGTCGGCATCGCGGGAACCGGCAAGCCGATCTGATCGACCAATACGTTGGCCGCGACGATGAGCAATCCATACTGCGTGATGAGCTGTACGAGATGCCCGGTCACGCGCGGCTCCGCAGCGTGTGCTGCTCGATGTTGGGCAGAAGCGCGGCGACGATGCCGAGCAACGGGAGGTACCCGCAGACCTGGTACACGAAGGAGATGCCCTCGCGGTCGGCCAACGCACCGAGCACCGCGGCGCCGATGCCTCCCAGGCCGAACGCGAATCCGAAGAACAGCCCGGAAACCGCGCCTACGCGGCCCGGCAGCAGCTCTTGAGCGAACACGAGAATGGCCGAGAATGCGGAGGAGAGGATGAGCCCGATGAGCACACTCAACGCCGCGGTGCTCGCAAGGCCCACATGCGGCAGGAGCAGCGTGAATGGCGCGACGCCGAGGATCGAAAACCAGATCACACGCTTGCGCCCGATGCGATCGCCGACCGGCCCGCCGATGAGCCCGCCAAGCGCGACGGAGAACAGAAACAGGAACAAATACAGCTGCGCCGACTGCATGGAGAGGCGGAATTTCTCGATGAGATAGAAGGTGTAGTAGCTCGTGATGCTCGCGAGGTAGAAGTACTTGGAGAACAGCAGCACCAGCAGAATGAGGACCGAGGCGGCTGCTCGACCCCGGGATACCGGGCTCGCGGCGTGGGTATGGCCGGACGGGCGGCGCTCGAGGTGATTGCGCGCATACCACCGGCTCACGTTCCACAAAAGCACGATGGCCGCGATCGCCGCGAGTGCGAACCAGGCGATGCTTCGCTGTCCATGCGGAATGACGATGAGCGCGGCGAGCAGCGGGCCGATCGCGCTGCCGCCGTTGCCTCCCACTTGGAAGATGGACTGCGCGAGGCCGTGGCGGCCGCCGGAGGCCAGCCGCGCGATGCGCGAGGATTCCGGGTGAAACACCGCCGAGCCGGCGCCGATGAAGGCGGCTGCGACCAGCACGGTCGCGTAATTCGGTGCGAACGCGAGCGTGAGGAGGCCGATCAGCGTCGAAGTCATGCCGACGCTCAACGAATACGGCTGCGGATGCTTGTCCGTGTAGGCCCCGACCAGCGGCTGCAGCACCGATGCGCAGATCTGATAGGTCAAGGTGATCGCGCCGATTTGGACGAAGCTCAGGCGGAACTCCCCTTTCAGCAGGGGATAGATCGCGACGATCAGCGATTGCATGAGGTCGTTGAGCAGGTGCGAAAAACTGATCGCACCCAGTACCTCGAAGCGCGTGCGTTGTGCCGCGCGCTCGTTCTGCGAAGTGCTCGTTGGTACGGCCGGATGGGGTGCGGCGAGATCGGGCGTCGCGCGTCGGGCGGTGGAAGTGTTGTGCATGCGTGCTCGGCGCCGAGGCAAACCAGAGCGCGAAGCATGACATATTGCAAGGCACCGGGCGAGGTGGCGGTGCTGGTGGTGCCTGCGCCGGGGACGCTGCTATGATGCCAACGCCACCGGCGGTAAGGCCGCGTCGAGCAGCGGCTGATCGGATTTGACAGATCGCGATCGCGATGGTGAAGCGGCCCCGTGCCGCGAGCACCCGCTCCGCCCTATAGTCCGGCATACAACAAGCAATTGGAGCATCAGGGGATGATCAAGGGTTTTTCGTGCCGCGCAGTTGCGCGCGGTGATTGCGGGCGGTCATGTGGGTGTCATGCCCGCGGGCGAGTATCGAGCGAATCAATTCAAGGGATCCCATGAGGATGTTTGTTTTGCGCGCCGTATTCCCGGCCGTGCTCGGCGGCCTCGCCATCGGCATGGCCACCTTGAGCGGCTGCGGGTCGACCACCAACAACGCGAGCGGCGGCTCCGTCACACCGCCGGCCGCGCCGCTGTCCGTCTCCACGACCTCCCTGCCTGCAGGCCAGGTGGGCTCGAATTACAGCGCGGCGCTTGCCGCCGCCGGCGGCACGCCACCGTACGCCTGGGTGCTCGAGAGCGGCGCGCTCCCGGCCGGTCTCACCCTGTCGGCGAGCGGCACGATCTCAGGAACGCCGTCCGCAGCCGTGACCGCGACGCCGGTCGGCGTGCAGGTCACCGACTCCGGTAGTCCTGCCCAGCACAATGCGCGCGCGCTCAGCCTCAGCATCTCGGCCGGCTCGCCGACGGTCACGACGGCGTCGCTCCCAAACGGGCAAGTGGGCACGGGCTATAGCGCGACGCTCGCCGCCTCGGGCGGAACGCCGCCGTATCACTGGTCTCTCGTGAGCGGCGCGCTTCCCGCCGGACTCACCCTATCCCCGAGCGGGGCGATCTCGGGAACGCCGACCGCGACCGAAACTGCGGCGCCCGTCGGGGTGCAAGTAACCGATTCGGCGAGCCCGGCGAAATCCGGCGCGCGGGCTCTCACCCTCACGATCGCGGCCGCCGTGCCGCCGTCACTCGGCATCATCACCACGTCGTTGCCTGCCGGCGAAGTCGGGGTGGCGTATTCGGCAAGCTTGAGCGCGAGCGGCGGCACCGCCCCTTACAGCTGGTCGATCACGGCCGGCGCCCTGGCGGCCGGTTTGTCCTTGAGTGCGGGCGGTACGATTTCGGGTACACCGACGGCGACCTCCGGTGCGCCGGTCACTTTCAAGGTGCAGGATTCTTCCGCACCGGCCTTGTCTCAATCCGCGGCGCTGCCGATGACGGTGAACGCCGCGCTCGTCGTGACCACGACGACGCTGCCGAATGCCCAGGTCGGCAAATCCTATAACGCGACCCTCGCGGCCACGGGCGGAACGCCGCCGCTCAGCTGGTCGCTTGCCGCCGGAACCTTGCCCGCCGGACTGGGCTTGAGCACTTCCGGAACGATCAGCGGCACGCCCACCGCCGCCGTGAATGCCGCGGCGCTCACTTTCGCAGTGGCGGACAGCAACGTGCCGTCGCAACGCAAGACGGCGAATCTGACGTTGACCGTGAGCGCTGCCTCGAGTGTCTCCATCACGGTCACGCCGAAGGCGCTCGCGCTGCCGGTCGGTCAGACGGCAAGTCTCACGGTCGCGACCAACGATCCTTCGGGCGTGACCTGGAGCGTGAGCCCGAGCGGTGGATCCTTCGTGCCGGCGCAAAGCACGAACGGCGCCAGCACGACGTTCACCGCACCGGGCACTGCGGGCGCCTACACCATCACCGCCACGAGCATCAGCAATCCGGCGCAGAGCACCACCGTCGCGCTCGGCGTGACGGATCTTTCGGGCGTGTACACGTACCGCAATGACGCTGCCCGCGACGGCGTCAACGGCAGGGAATTTGCGCTGACACCGGGCGCGAATGCGAGCGTCGCGACCGCCTCGTTCGGCAAGCTGTTCTCCTGTATTGCCGACGGCGCGATCTACGCCCAACCCCTGTGGGTCGCCAATCTCACGATCAACGGCGCGCAGCATAACGTCGTGTTCGTCGCGAGCGCGCATGACAGCCTGTTTGCATTCGACGCCGATGCGAATCCCTGCGTGCAGCTCTGGAGCGTGAGCCTCATCGACAGCGCGCACGGCGCGAATGCGGGCGAGGCCACGGTGCCCGCGGGTCCTTCGGGATACCTGGTGGGAGCGGGCTATGGCGACATCACGCCCGAGGTGGGCGTGATCGGCACGCCCGTCATCGATCCGGCGAGCGGGACCCTGTACGTGGTTTCCAAGTCGATGAATGCGGGAGGCACGGTATTTTATCAGCGCCTGCATGCCATCGACATGAGCACTGGCGCCGAGAAATCGAACTCGCCCACCCTGATCCAGGGCACATACCCGGGAACGGGCGACGGGTCGTCCACTACCACCTTCAATGCGCAACAGGAGAATCAGCGCACCGGACTTGCGTTGATCAACGGCACGATCTACATCGCGTGGGCCGCCCATGAGGATGCCGCTCCGTACTACGGATGGATCATGGGCTACACGTACGGCGCCTCCGGCTTTACTCAAGCATCGGTGCTCAACGTCACGCCGAACGTCAAAGGCGGCGGTATCTGGATGGGCGGAGCCGCACCGTCCGCGGATGCGGCCGGAAATCTGTATCTGATCACCGGCAACGGCGGCTTCGACGCGAACCTGCCGAACGCGCCCAACAACGACTACGGCGATACGCTGCTGCAGCTGTCGGTCGCCGCGAATCCGCCGACGCCGAGCGTAGGCCTCAGCGTTGCGCAATATTTCACTCCCAGCGATCAGTTGACCGATGAGCAACAGGACAAGGACTTCGGTGCGGGCGGCGCCGCCGTGGCCGCCAACGTGACCTCGGGCAGCCAGACCTTGGGCGTGGTGATCGGCGGCGGCAAGGATGGATCACTCTACATCCTCAACCAGGCGGCACTCGGCGGGTACGGCGATGCAAACGCGTGGCAAAAGATCGCCACGGGCTATCACATTTTTTCCACCGTCGCGTTCTGGAACAACACCATCTATCTGGGGCCACTCTCCGGACCCGTCACCGCCTACGCCTTGACGACGTCGTCCCAGTTCGTCCTGCAAGCGCAGGCGACCGACCCGTCGAGCTTCGGGTTCCCCGGCCCCTCGCCGGAGATCTCCGCGAGCGGTGCGACGAACGGCGTGGTCTGGGCGCTCGACAACAGCCAGTACTGCACGAAACAGTCCCATGGCTGCGGGCCGGCGGTGCTGCACGCGTACGATGCAGTGAGCCTCGCCGAGCTGTGGAACAGCTCGACGGCTGCGCAAAATGCCGACGCGGCCGGCAATGCGGTCAAGTTCAACGTGCCTTCGGTCGCGAACGGCAAGGTCTACGTGGGAACCCGCGGCAACAACACCGGCGGTGTCTTGGGTTCGACGAGCGTCTCGGGCGAGCTCGACGTCTACGGCCTGAAGCCGAACTGACACGCTTTCGGCGGGCTCGCGCCGCTGGGAGGTAGCGAGCCGCGGGCCTGTCCTGCGAGAATGCGTCGATGAGACGCTTCGAGCCCTACGTCTTCCTCAAAGGACTGGCATCCCGCTGGGACGTGCTCGCGTTCATCGTCGTCATGGGCTTGATCGCGTTTCTCGGCGAGACGGCGCGCGGCCTGTTCGCGCCGCTCACCCAGCTCAAGGCCGTGCCCCTGTCGCTCGATCCCGTGCATCTGCCCGAATACGCCGCGCGCACCACCTTTCGCATGCTGGCGGCGCTGTTTTTCTCCCTCGTGTTCACGCTCACCTATGCCACCTGGGCGGCGAAGAGTGAGCGGGCCGGACGGTTGCTCGTGCCCATCCTCGACATCCTGCAGTCCGTGCCCATCCTGGGATTCATTTCCATCACCAGCGTGTTCTTTCTGTCGCTCGCCCCCGGCCAAGTGCTCGGCGCCGAGTTCGTGGCGATCTTCGCGATATTCACCAGCCAGGCCTGGAACATGGCGTTCAGCTTCTACCAGTCCCTGCGCACCGTGCCGACGGAGCTCACGGAGGCCGCCGAATCGTTCCGGCTGTCGCCGTGGATGCGCTTCTGGCAGCTCGAGACCCCCTTCGCCATGCCGGCGCTCGTGTGGAACATGATGCTGTCGATGTCGGGCGGCTGGTTCTTCGTCGTCGCCTCCGAGTCGATCACGGTCGGTCACTCGTCCGTGGCGCTCCCCGGCGTGGGCTCGTACATCGCCCTCGCCATCGAGCAGAAAGACCTGCGTGCCATCGGCTGGGCGATCGTGACGATGGCGGTCGTAATCCTGCTCTACGATCAGGTGCTCTTCCGGCCGCTGGTGGCCTGGGTCGATCGCTTTCGGGTCGAGCAAGAGCCGGGCGAGCGCGCCGCAGAGTCCTGGGCGCTCACCATGATGCGTCGCTCGCGTCTCATCAAGGCGGCCACGCTCGCGTTTCACAACCTGGTGTTTTGGACGAGCCGGCTGGTCAAGCGCACCGATCGGCCGCCGGTCGAGGAAGAACAGGAGCGGCCCAGGCGCCGCAGTCTCGACCTGCTCTGGGTATCGCTGCTGGTGGTCGCGATCGTCGCCGGCCTGTGGCACATCTTCGCCGTGCTGGTCGCGAACACCTCGCTCAAGGAGGCGCTGCACGTGTGCGGCCTCGCCTTCATCACGATGATCCGCGTGTTCATTCTGATCGCGCTCGCAAGTCTCGTGTGGGTGCCGATCGGCATCTGGGTGGGCATGCGTCCGCGGGCGGCGGAGATCGTGCAGCCGATCGCGCAATTCATGGCGGCCTTTCCGGCAAACCTCCTGTTCCCGCTGGCGGTCTACGGAATCGTCGTGTGGAAGCTCGATCCAAACGTGTTCCTGAGCCCGCTCATGATCCTCGGCACGCAGTGGTACATCCTGTTCAACATCATCGCCGGTGCGACGACCATTCCGGCGGAGATGCGTTTTGCCGCCACCAATTTCGGCATCAAGGGCTGGCTGTGGTGGCGCAAGGTCGCACTGCCGGCCGTACTGCCGTTCTACGTGACCGGTGCGATCACCGCTTCGGGCGGCTCGTGGAATGCCGCGCAGGTTTCGGAGCTCGTCTCATGGGGGCATACCGAGATCCGGGCAAAGGGGCTGGGTTCGTACATCGCGGATGCGGCGGCGGCGAATGATTTTCATCGCATCATCTTGGGCGTCGCCGTGATGAGCTTGTTCGTCGTGACCATCAACCGGCTCTTCTGGCGGCCCTTGTATTACTACGCCGAGCGCAAATATCGGATGACCTGACAGAGGACTCCATGAACAACTCTCCATTGCTCCAGTGCAGCGACGTCCGCAAGGCGTTTCCGAAGCCCGACGGAGAGGAATTGCTCGTGCTCGACGGCATGAACCTCGAGTTGCGGGAGGGACAGATCATGGGTCTGCTCGGGCGCTCGGGGTCCGGCAAATCGACCCTGCTGCGCCTGATCGCGGGCCTCGCCGAGCCGAGCGCCGGCGAGGTGCAATACCTCGGCAACCCGGTCGTCGGACCGGCGCGCGGCATCGCGATGGTGTTCCAGAGTTTCGCGCTGTTCCCCTGGCTCACCGTGTTCGAGAATGTGGCGCTCGGCCTCGAGGCGCAAAACCTGCCCCGCGCGGAGATCCGAAAGCGCTCGCTGGCCGCCATCGATTTGATCGGTCTCGACGGGTTCGAGTCCGCCTATCCGCGTGAGCTTTCCGGCGGCATGCGCCAGCGCGTCGGGTTCGCCCGCGCGCTCGTCGTGCATCCGAACATCTTGCTCATGGATGAGCCGTTTTCGGCGCTCGACGTGCTGACGGCCGAGACCTTGCGCACCGACTTTCTCGATTTGTGGGCCGAAGGCCGCATGCCCATCAAGGGCGTCATTCTGGTCACCCACAACATCGAAGAGGCGGTGCTGATGTGCGATCGGATCCTCGTGTTCGGCAGCAATCCGGGCCGCATCTTGAGCGAGATCAAGGTGACGCTCCCACAACCGCGCAACCGTCTCGACCCGAGTTTCCGGGAACTGGTGGAGCGGATTTATGTCGAAATGACGGCGCGCCCCAAAGGGCTGGCGGCCGGCGGCCGCCACGAGCGCTTCCCGGGGCTCGGCATCGGCAGCGTCCTGCCGCACGTCGGCTCGAATCTCATTTCCGGCCTCATGGAAGCCGTTGCGGCGGCGCCCTTCAAGGGCAAGGCCGACCTGCCCGAAATTGCGTCGGACCTGCAGATGGAGATCGACGAGTTGTTTCCCGTCGCGGAGACACTGCAATTGCTGCGTTTCGCGGAGCTCGAGGGCGGAGATCTGAAGTTGACGGAGGACGGCATGGCGTTCGCGCACGCCGATATCGACGAGCGCAAGCGCATCTTTCTGCGGCATCTGCTCGCCTACGTGCCGCTGGCCGCCCATATTCGCCGGGTGCTCGATGAGCGAGTGAGCCATTCCGCCCGCAAAAGCCGGTTCATCGACGAATTGGAGGATTTCATGAGCGAGGAGGATGCGGAACAGACCCTGCGGGCGGTCATCCGCTGGGCGCGCTACGCAGAGGCTTTCGCCTATGACGACGAGAATGCCATGTTCAGCCTCGAGAATCCGACGTAAAATGAAGGCTGCCATGACCGACGCGGCCGCACCCTATTTGACATTGCATGTGCCCCCGGACGAGATGGTGCGCTATATCCAGGATCTCATGACTTTGCCGCACGAGGAGATCGCGGCCGGCTCCGCGATGACCCTGGCGCAGCGGCAGTGGGGCGGAGATACGCCGCTCGCCCGCGCCGCGCTCCTGCGCTGGGGCGCCCTCAATCTGGCTTTTCAGGACAAGCGTTTGGAGACTTGGACCGTCGCCCGCGAGCGGGACCGCATTCAGGTGCCGGCGGCACTGGTTGCCGCGGCAGGCATTGCGCCGTTGATCATGGACAACGAGCGCGCGGTCTTCGACATTCCGGCGCTGCTCGACGCCACGTTGCAATTCCAACCCCCTGCGGGTCAGGCGTAAGGGGACGAGGCATGGCCGACTCCGCACACCCCGCGCCCCTGGCGCGCTTCGGGATGCTGCGCTTCATCGCCGTTTACAAATTGGTGAAAGTCATCATTTTGCTGCTGGCCGCCTGGGGCGAGGTCCAGCTGCACGATGCAACCCTGACCGCCAAGATTCTGTCCTGGGCGGCGGCCCGCCCGCGGGGACTCGAGCACGATCTCGTCACGCACGCGCTGTCTTGGTTCAGCGGCCTATCCGAGTCGCGAGTGCATGCGCTGCGCTTGATCACCCTCACGTACGCCGCGGTGTTCGCCGTCGAGGGGCTCGGTCTGTGGATGCGGCGGCGCTGGGCTGAATGGCTGACGGTCGTCATCACGGCCTCGCTGATCCCGCTGGAGCTCTGGGAGCTGATCCACAAGCCTTCACTCGGCGCAGCCGCCGTGCTGATCGCGAATTTCCTCATCGTCGGGTATCTCTACTGGCACGTCTCCACCCATCGCAAGCACCCGCCGCTGCGGCTCGAGGGCTCCTCCACCGAGGGATCGTGAAATGATCTTCATCTCGGATGAAATTTCGGGATCGGGCGTATTCTCTGCACGCTCGTCAACCCTAGCTGGAGATCCCATGATTAAGTTGATTGCCTCCGCCTTGTTGTCCGTCGGTATTGCCGCTGCGGCGATGGCTGCCGATACGCCGGGTTCCACCGCGCCGTCCGCCAGTGCGCCGGCTGCCAGCTCCTCCTCGTCCGCCGCGAAGTCGACGAAGAAGCACAGCAGCCATAAGAGCAAGAAGTCGACTCCTGCTCCTTCGAAGAAGTAACCGCTTTGATTCTGCGCCCCGGCCTCGTTTGGCCGGGGCGCCGTGATTGATCGTGGAGTCGGCTCACCCCACCTTCGATATCGCGCATCTCATCCAGGTTGCGCTCACGCCGATCTTTCTCATTTCCGCCATCGGCGTCACTCTCAATGTCCTCACGAGCCGTCTGGCTCGCATCGTCGACCGTGCGCGCGCGATGGAGGACCGGCTGCTGCTGCCGGAAGACCCCGCGGGCGGCCGCGATCTGCACCGCCAGCTCGCGGTGCTCGAGCGGCGTGCCGGCTACATCAACGCCGCGATCACCTCCATCATCGTGTCGGCGCTGTTCATCGCGCTGGTCGTCGTGATGCTGTTCGTGAATGCGTTCCTGCGCTGGGACCTGTCGGTCTTCATCGCATGCATGTTCATCCTGTCCATGCTCGCGCTCGCCGCCGCGCTGCTGTCGTTTCTGATCGAAGTGCGCATTGCGACGAAGACGCTGCGCATCGGCATCGAGGAGGCCTCGCGTCAGGGCGAGTGATCCTGCGCCCGCACCGGGAGCGGCACGTTGCAAAGGTCGATGCGCCCGGCCTTTACCCTGAAGAACTCCTCCGGACGGTTGCGGCGCGACTCGATGAGCGCCGTGAACGTGGCGGTGTCGGTGCGCAGGACCTCGAGCGCGGTACGCTGCGCGACCGGC
>CAVYNI010000009.1:0-525684 GCA_963769815.1 uncultured Gammaproteobacteria bacterium
AGCCGTCACGGACGTCGTTTGCGCGACATCCATGAATGTGCCGAGCACGGCTTTCCCATACCGGCGCCCGATATCGGCGGCACGCCTTGCTGGCGAGTATCGTCAATATCCCCGATGAGGACGCTTGCCCCCGCCTCGCACAATCGCTGGACGATCGCTTTGCCCAGGCCGCGGCCGCCACCCGTCACCACAGCGACGCGTCCGCGAAGGGATACGAGTTCGGCGATCGGGCGATCTGCGACCTCTGCGACGCTCTTCACGCGTCTTTCTCGATGGTGTCGCCCATAGCCGCTCGGTAAGGTGCGCAGATGCTGTCAATCTGCGTGGGGCCGCTGAAGACACTCTCATCGGCAAAGCCGTTACGAATCGTCCAATGCTCGGCGTTACCCGCCAGGGCGGATGCAAAGACGGCCCAGAGAAGCGTCACACTTAGGGCCCACGAGACGTGCAGTGACCGCATGGCCGATGACATCTTTAGAGGCCTGTGTACACCGACTTCGTCTTCATGTAAGCCTCGACGCCCTCGAGACCGTACTCGTACCCCCAACCAGATTGCTTGTAGCCTCCGAAAGGCATGGCTGGGTCCCATGCCAATTGAGCGTTCAACCAGACGGTGCCGGCTTCTAGTCGCTTGGCGAGACGATGAGCGCGGGTGATGTCCTGCGTCCACACCGCGGCGGCGAGACCATAGACCGAGTCATTCGCCCACGCGATCACCTCTTCTTCGTCGTCGAACGGCACGACGGCGACGACGGGACCAAATATCTCCTCCCGCATCAGACGCATGTCCTCGCGCACGCGAGTCAACACCGTCGGCTTGACGAAGTAACCGCGGCGGTCGAGCCGCTCGCCCCCCGCGACGATCTCCGCGCCGTCGCGCCGTCCTTCATCGAGGAATTTCAGAACTCGTTCGAGCTGTTTACGACTGATCAGCGGGCCGAGATCCACGTTGGAATCTTGCGGACCGCCGAGCCGTAGCGCCTTGGCCGCCTGCGCGAGACCGTCCAGCACCGCGTGATAGACGCCGCGCTGGACGTAGACGCGTGAGCCACATATGCAGCCCTGCCCCGAATTGATGAAGATCCCGAGTGCTGCACCCGCGATGGCCTTCGGCAGATCGGCGTCGTTATAAATCAGCACGGGCGACTTGCCGCCCAATTCCAGCGTGACCTTCTTCAGATTACCGCTCGCCGCCTGCACAATCAGTTTGCCCACCTCGGTCGAGCCCGTGAACGCGATTTTGTCGACGTCAGAGTGAGCCGCAAGGGCGGCCCCGGCGGTGTGGCCGTATCCGTTGACAATGTTGACCACGCCCTCGGGAACCCCCGCGGTAGTCAGAATCTCACCGAGCACCGGTGCCGATAGCGGCGTTTCCTCCGCAGGCTTCAGTACCACACTGCAACCCGCCGTCAGTGCAGGTGCAAGCTTTATAATCGCGTTGATCACCGGTCCATTCCACGGAATAATGCAGCCAGCGACACCGACTGGTTCCTTTAGGGTGTAGCCTAATAGGTGCGCTGTCTTGCCTGTAATTCCTCCGGCCATCTTGAGGTCGGCCGACTTTCCGTAGATCTTGGTGCACCAGCCCGAGTAATAGCGAATTTGCTCGGCGGCCGCGAAGACTAGATTACGAGCATGGCCACGGGCCATGCCAACGTTGCGTGAATCGATAGCCCCTAGCTCTTCCACCCTTTTCTCGATGAGGTCAGCCGCATAGTTGAGGATGCGGGCACGTTCCGAAGGCGTCTTGTCGCGCCATACACCGGTCCTGAACGTTTCACGGGCTCGCCCGACCGCATCATTAACAGCCTTGGCGCCACCATCGGCGATCTCGCCGATATTCTCCTCGGTCGACGGATCGTAAACGGCTATCGAGGCGGATTGCTGAGACATGCTTGTGACCTCACTGCTCTTACACGGCTACGCGCCTACTAGCCCCTGTATCTCCTTCGCTCGCCAACCACAGTTTCTTGTAAGAGCTTGTAGAGCGCGACAATCCAGGGATGTAATTCCCAACGGAAGCGAGGATGCAGCTTGCCGTGCGAATTCACCAGCGCCAGTTCCCCTTTCGCTGCCCTGCTTACGCTAACCGAACGGTTAGCGCCGCGCAACCGTTCGATATGATCGAGTTCGGCCATAGCGTCCTGTTGATTCACGATGCCTTTCTCGTCGCATTTGCCCCCATAGCGCCTTCGATAGACGACAGCGATAACGGGGACGGCCAAGGGTTCACGACGGTGAAAGTTCAGATTTCGACCTTCGATCGAGGTCAACGTCTACTCGGAATGTTGAGGGCGTCACCACCGAGCGCAGTACATACAATCGGTATGCGAACTGTGCGTCGTCCGGCGCGAGGAAGAGCGGGAAGGTAAGGACTCTCACGGCCGGCGTCGAGTCCAGCCCGCAGGGGACGGCGCAAAGCCAAGGTGTACGTCTCCCTCGTCCATCGAGCCGATCGGCCGCTCCACGGGGAGACTCGCGGACATCCTCCGCGCGCGGGTCGCGAGACTCGGTCGCGGGGGAAGGCCGCAAGCAATTGGCCGGTGCCTCGTCATCGGCGCCGGAAGAGGTCTCGACGCCAAGAATGTCCAGGAACAGCCAGTCATCGGCGGGGGCATGTTTGGGCATCGGGGAGCACGCAGCCACGAAAAGACTGAAATTCCCGGCCTTTTTATCTGATTTCGAATCCGTCCCGGGGAGTCATAAAATCAAGTACTTACGCAACTTTCTTTACGATTAACTGCATTCCGCTCGCGTGCATACGCGCGCGCTTCAGTCGAAAAGTTCACACCGCTGCCGACCGGCGAGAAGTCTAGGTCATTCATCCTTACAGGCCTACCTCCCTGTTTCGCGTGTAACCTTCAGTGTCGGACTAACATCTACCTTAATTAGCCGCAGAACGACGGCGGTCCTCTTCGGCGCACCCTCACAGCCGCCGTGGCAGTTGGCGGTCACTCTCGGCAGAGTTTTATATTCGCAGGAACAATGAGCTTGTAATCCTTCTCGAGAATTGTCTTGGGTGGCACCGCGGGAAGCTCTCTGCCAAAGAGACTCGCATTGACACCCACTATCGCCAAGGCCTTAAGTTGACGGCGCTCGCATGCGGCAATGGCTATTGGGCCAGTCGCGATGAAATCATAGCGCAGCATCACATTAAAGTATGGGCCTGCGTCCTGCTCGCCCATCAGTTTGGTGAACATCGAACGTCCCGCATTCGTCAGTGGGTCGCTGCGCGACATGCCCTCCGCACCTTTGGCGCTGCCGGAACCAGCACCCAGGATGCCGCCGAGCCCTCGAATTTCGTCCAATACGTTGTCCAGCGCTTGTGGGACGCCCAGTGTCAACACGATTTTGGGCATGGCGATCGTGGTGGAGAGACCCAGCGGCGCTGCGCTCATGGTTCCCCCGTATGAGTCGATCGATTGGTCGGCCTGCATGCTCGAATCTGCGCCTCCTGAAGCGTCCGGCGCCGCATCCGGTCCCGTCCCGGCCGCCGGCGGGGCCGCACTCGCGCTCGCCCCTGCATCGCCGGGCGAACTGGAAACCGAGGCTCCGCCCCGGAACGTCATATGCGATTCGCCGTGCGCTACCGTTGTCTTGCTGGTGAATATCGGGGAGAAGGCAAAGGCAGATTTGAACACGAGCTTAAAGGGCAGCGGCCCCACCACGAAGGGAAGCTCGAAGCCCAGTGGCAGGTTGACAATCGCCTGTTTCTTGAACTCCTCGATGGCGTCCCCGCCGTGCTCCTTGTCAAACGTCACGTCCCAAGTGAAGTCAACCTTGCCGTGGAGGTTGGTGTTCTCGAAATCGATCTGCGTGGTCGTGCCGTTGGCAAGCGTGATCTGAACGGAGTTCGTCAGGCTGTCGAGTTCACCAACTCCGTGTACGTCGATTGTACCTCCACCAATTGTCTTCTTGGCGTCGAGATCAAATTTGATATCGCCGTTGTCCGGTGTGATGCTCAGCTTCACCTTCCACTCGTCCACGGTGGCCGTGGAATTGAAGCCCGCGTCGTCCGCGAAAGCGGACGAGATGAGCCACGATCCGGTCGACGTATGACGTTCTACGCGTTGAAAGCCTGGTGGCACGGCGATGGCGACCTTTCTGAAGTCGAGCGGTATTTTCCATTTGATCTGGCCCTGACTGATAGCATCGTCGAGCGCTACCGGCCCCGTGAATACATGCAGGAGCGAGCCGACCTGTTCAACCCTGGCAATGCGGCGAATCGCCAGGCCCGATAGCACGATGATCGAGTAGGGTGGCAGGGCGGCGATCTTTTTCGCCAAGTCGCCCTCGAACGTCATGGAACGGTCATCAGCCACGCCGTGGTAGGACTGGACGACCTCGCGTGCTTCGAATAGGTGGGTCTCGGGCTTCCAATCGACCTTGAACGTGGATTCTGATGGCGTCGCGCCGGCCGGCATGGTCCGTATCAATGCATCGGACCGTCCCGCGGTCTGGCTAGCAGGAGGAGTCGATGCGTTACGCTGTCCGCAGCCAGCCAGCAAAGACAGCAAACCAAGAATCGGTAGAACGATGGGTCGCCACCGTCCCGAGTGGGGTGAATTATGGCAGTCTCCTTGGCCCATCGCGATCTCCCTGCGGCGTCGGTAGATGATGGTGTTTAGACTCATGTAGTCAAGACGTAGAAGACTATGTTGAGCCCAGGCCTTCGGCAGTATTCACAATGGGTGCAATGGCCGGAATAATCTCTTTTCGTAAGCCCGCGAGCAGAACACAAATGAGAATCCGCGTCGGCACTCGCGTAAAAGATTCGCTCATTGATCAGTGCCGTCCCTGCTCATGGTGATCTCGACCGTGTGGTCCGTGCCCTGCTGGATCATGATCGACGGGTCGCCGACCGAGTTGGGTGGCGGGGAGAACATCGCAACGCTCTGTGCATTCGCGGACGGCGGGCTGGTCGTCGGCGTACCTGGCAATGCATTGCTACTCGGCGCGGCACCCTTGTTCTGCGTCGCCGCCGTCAGGGTGGTCAGGATATTGCCAATCGAAACCTGCTGAGCCAAAGCCCCCACATCTCCCACGACCTGCGCGTTCCATCCCGCAGGCAGTTGCGTCTTGTACCAGTCGACGACCTCCTCAAAGCGGCTCGAGGTAATGATCGCCGCCGTGCTGTGATAGGCCGCGGAGCCGGCAGCGTGATACAGCGTGCTTCCGGTTGTGCTAACCGACTGTGCATATCTCGGCAGCCCCGTCTTGTCGTAGCGAAAATCGCTGGCCTTCAGAACCTGACCGGGTGGAGGATCGGGGACATCTTTGAAATCGGGACCAACTCCATCTACGCGTTTGAGATTCTGCTCGGACGGCGGCGAAGCGTGATCGGAGGAATTGGGGCTGTTGCCGACAGCATCACCCCCCGGCGGAGCAGGCGCTGAATCCGGACCCACCGGCTTGTCACCCCGACCATCATGCTGCGGGCCAGACCCGCGGTTCGAGGCCCCTGAATCCCCCTGGAGCTTGGCTCCGCCGCCCGCGGCGGCGCTCGGGGTACTATCCGTGCAGGATTTACAGCGAGGCGCCAGCAACCAGCCGACGAGGATGCCCAGCAAAAAAATAATCAAGACCCACCAGTACCGCCGGCGCGATTCGGGTAACCGTGGCGCGGCCGCGCTCATAGTTGGTCGACAATCTTGCGGGCGAGCGGCACCACATCTTGAAGCGTGCACGCGCAGGACGGATAGGTGAACTGGATCATTCGGTTGCCCTTGCGCACGGTGAGCATTGCGCCGCCGCTATCGAATGCATCGTCTCCCAGCTTTGCGATCGTCGTTACCGCGGCTGGCGAAATACCGGAATGGGCTTGTCGGGTCGCGCGCATTTGATCGTTGGCGTCGCCGGGCAGAATGACGAAGGTGAATACCGGCACTTCACCCGGATGACGAGCACTCGCCGTGGCGGATTTGTCGGCGTCGGAACCTTGGAAAATGCCGGTCGCAAAGCTCGATATCAGTTTTTGAGTGGCACTATCCAACTGCACCCCATTCGCCTGTGCGGCACTCTTCGCAAGTTCCACGGTATGTCCCGAACCGGCAGCCGCGAGCGTTCCTTTGATGGAGAAATCACAGCCAGGAAGATTGGTTTCAGGCGCCTCGGCTCGAACGATGGCAACGCGCAGCGCGCGGCTCACTTCTGCTTTAGAAACTAGGGCACACAAATTTGCGCCGCTGGCCGCGGGAGCCGTATCAGCCGGCGCTGAGGCTCGGCGGCCGACAAAGCAATGGCAGTTCCGACGATCTGAACGTAGATTGCGCGCATCAGTGCTGCGCTTCTTTGCGGGCCTGCATGATTGCAGCGGTTAGCTTCTGGATTTCGCCGATATGTGCCCGCACGAACTCGACGTGCTCGGGCGGAGCGGCCACATCGCTGGGGTCGGGCGGTGAGTTCGACTGACGGAACTGCGCCGGCATGCGCGGCATTTCCGCGTAGGCAATGGCCAGCGTAGTCAGGCAATAATCACGCGCCGACATGCCGTGCGCCTGCAGGGCAGCGGCCGCCTTCGGCACGGCACTGAAAGCCTTGATCTGCGCATCCAGGCTTTTCCCTTCATTGATGGCCTGCAACTGACTCTGCAGGGCTGGGTCATTCACCGACAGGCGACCCAAGTCGGCAGCCACAGCAAATTTCCTTTGCATTTTGTCCGTGGTCAGGGGGTAGGCAGCGACGATTTTTGCATCGTCCATGCTCAACTCGCCTGCTGTGGCAATGCTGGCCCCGTTCAGCAACAGGAGGAACGCGGTCAGAGAGATTGCGGTAGTTCTATAGATGCTCATGAATTGCCGTCCCATTTCGTGCGTGGCGCCGCGCGGTGGCTAGGCTTATTGCAACATGGGCAAATTGGGTCAACCTATTTATTGGTAAATTCCGCCTTAACCGGAAAGGCGTTACACTTCAATCGGTTGACGGCCCACCTTATTCGCATTTTTTGAAAACTCGCTGTGAATTTTGTTTCGCAGTCTTTCATCGAGAGAGCTAAATGGACTCAACGGTCGCACCGGGCCGCGTTTTTCGCTTTGGCCAATTTGAAACGCGCGCGGACACGGGCCAATTGTTTAAGCAGGGTCGGGAGGTAAAACTCCAGGAGCAACCCTTTCGGCTGCTCGTTGCCCTGCTGGAAGGCCACGGTCAAGTTGTCTCTCGCCAGAGACTCAAAGAGGCTCTTTGGCCCAATGGGTTGGTCGAGTTCGATAAGAGCCTTGATGTCGCCATGACCAAACTGCGTCAAGCGCTCGACGATGACTCCAGCAGCCCTCGGTTTATTGCAACGGTGCCAAGGCGTGGTTATCAGTTCATCGCGCCCTTGGCTCTTTCGGATGCGGCATCTCGCGATGGGCACTCCCCCGCTTTGGTTCAGGGCGACACAACGACCCTGCCTGGTAGAGGGTTCGCCGCCTTGAGTCTGATCGCACTTGCGGCCATTGCCGCTGCGGCGATCGGCGTATGGCAATGGCAGGTCCGCCATGTCGCGCCGCCGCTCGCCGCGCGTGGCCTGGTTTTGATCGGGGATTTTGCGAATTCCACCGGCGATGTGAGCTTCGATCACTCGCTGCGCACTGCAGCCGTTATCGAGTTCGCGCAGTCGCCTTACCTAACAGTTCTGTCGGACGACAGGGTCGGCGCGGCGCTGCAGGCCTTGGGGCGCGCGCCCGATGATCCGCTCGAAGCGGACATTGCGCGTCAGGTTTGCCAGCAGCTGCACGCAGCCGTCACGGTCAGTGGCTCGATCCAGCGCCAGGACAAGGGCTTTCTGCTCTCGCTCATCGCCGGTCGGTGCTCCGACGGAAACATCCTGGCCAAGGTTGTCTATCCCAGTACGTCGAAGGATCAAGTGCTTGGCACACTGGAACGCGCAATTGCGGAGTTGCGCAAGGAATTCGGCGAGTCCAAGGAGTCGCTGAGGCAATACGACGTCACCGTGGCCGCAGGCACGACCAATTCCCTTGAAGCGCTCAAGGCTTATCAGCTCGGACTGGATCTGCGCTCTCACACGCGAAACATCGATGCGATCCCGGCGTTCAAAACGGCGATCGCGCTTGATCCCTCTTTCGCGATTGCTTATGCGCAACTCGGATCATGCTATTCCAACATGCAAGAAGAGGTACTCGCCAGCGAGTTTTTCAGCAAGGCGTTCGAGCTACGCGAGCACGCCACGGAGCCGGAACGCCTATACATTTCAGGACGTTATTTCGACGTCGTCACAGCGGAAATGGAGAAGGGTGCCGGCATCTACAAACTGTGGACTGAGATTTATCCGAACGACTGGCTCGGGTACAACGCAATGTCAAACGATGCCAACATGCTGGGCCGATACGCCCTAGCGGCCGTTGCCGCCGATCGCGCAATCGCGCTCGCCCCCGATCACAATTACGGCTACACCAACCGCGCTGTCGCTCTGCTCGGCTTGAACCGCGTCGACGAAGCGGCTCAAGTGGCGCGTGAAGCGATTCGCCGAGGTCGGGACGGAGGGGTCCTGCATTCCGTGCTCTTCACGGCGGCATTTGTGCAGGGCGATGAGCCCGGCATGACGCGCGAGCGAACCTGGGCCGCATCTCACGCCGACGAAGTCGATATTCCTGTCGCCGATGCCGAGGCCGCCGAAGCGCAAGGTCGAATCAAAGACAGCGAAAGGCAATTCACGCAGTTGGCGGACTGGGCGGCGGGTCATGGTTTGACCGGCTACGCCGAAATTCTGTTGGCGCAGAAAGCCTTATTCGATGTAGAAATGGGTCTTGCCAAAAGCGCGCTCAACAACCTGCAGTCGTCCGCCAAATTGGGAAGCAACGAATTTTCCCTTGAACTTAGCGCACTAACGTACGCAAGGCTCGGCAACGCGGCCAGAGCCAAACAGCTTCAGAATGACATCGACCGCCGGTATCCTCTCTCGACATATAACATCAGCGTGTTCGCGCCGACCATTCGTACCGCCCTCTCAATTCCCGACATGCCCAGCAGCGCCGACATTCTTGCAACCATGAAACCGGCCAGTTCCTACGAGATGGGACGGCAAGCGGTGCTAATCCCCACCTATATTCGCGCGGTTGCTCTCTTGAGCGTTAAGTCGGCGGTCGGTGCGGAAGTGGAATTTAGAAAGGTCATCGCCAATCGAGCCGTGGATGCGACAACCCCCCTATTCACCCTTGCCTCCCTCGGCCTTGCCCGCAGTCTCGCCATCCAAAAACGGCTGCCGGAATCGAGCAAGGCATACGATACGGTTCTGGATCTTTGGAAAGCTGCGGACGCTGATCTGCCCGTGCTGCTGCAAGCTAAACGGGAACATGATTTAGTCTCAACGCACTAATTAGCCTTGCGGTCGCGAGATGTGACGTAGTTTTATAGAATAGTTTCTGGCTACTTAGTCTGTTTTTGCCCAGTCTCGTCAAAGGGCATCCGTAAGCGTGACAACCGCTCCAGCGAGCTAGGTGCGCCTCACTCTCCATCTTCCTGAGGCGATCTGACCTACGGCTCGATGATCTTTACCGTCGGGAAATATGAGAATATGAGGTATAGCGTTTGGGGTCCCGTGTGAGGATTCTCATCCCCTGTACGGCTGCGTGAGCGCCAATATAAAAGTCTGGCAAGGGCGCTGTCTTCGACCCACCACGCCGGCGATATGCGAGAAACGCCTTTCCGGCGACGAAAGCTGCCTCCCACGGAAGCGAATCGCGCCTAAAGTCAGCTCCTAAAAACTCATCTAGCTCCTCAATCTTCTCAATGCCGACGGAGAGCTCTGCGTAGATGATGGGATTGATGACGAGTACGTCGGCATCTGCTGCAGAAGCGATTGCCGTCGCCGAACGCTCCTCCCAGACTTCATCCTGCGTATAGAGATCCAACAGGATGTTGGCGCAGAGGGGCGGTCTGAGGCGGAAATTCTGGGCTGCTTAGCCCTACCTTGAGCCCGCAGATATTCGAGCGGCGCTTGCCTATGCCGCGTGGCGCTCGGAAGAGAGGGACGTGGCGCTCACGAGCGCTTGATGCGATTGCTGCTCGACATGAGCCTCTCGCCACAACTCTGTCCTCTTAGAGCAAACCGTCGATTCACTCGCCTGATATGAGCACATCGGGTGCAGTATTTAGCGCGCCTTGGAGTGAGTTCTCAACCGCTGCGGTAGGCCACGCAAGATGCATCATCTAACGGCTTTACCAGACCATCAGGTCGAGACCGGGAACATCTTGGAAATCGACGGCATTGCGAATCACGAGGGTCGCGCGATGCACGAGCGCCTGCGCGGCAATCATGCGATCCAGGATTTTTCGGCGTGAATACCCCGCCGACTCAACGATCTGACGATACGCATCGGCAGCGGTGTCATCGAAGTCCAGCACGGGTAGCGCCGCCAATATCGCGTCCAATCGCGGCCGCCAAACTCCGGTTTGCGTAGGATCCCGATAGACACCTCCCTCGAGCTCGACTCGGCTGACGACCGACAACAAGATCGCGCTCCAACGCCGCCACCTCGGCGGTGACCGCTTCATCCCCATCGCGCAGATGGATGGCGATGTCGGTATCGAGTAGAAATGCCAAGCCTCAAAGCCCTGGCCGCTCCGGTAGCACTTCGTTGTCGCGCTCCTCAATGCTCGGTGGGCGCGCAAGCTGCGCCAATTGTTTCACCAGCTCGCCAATGCGCTTTCGCGCCGGATAAATGGTGAGAACATCGCCGGAGCGCACGATGGTCACCTCCACCTCGCGTCCGAAGGCGACGTTCCGCGGCAAACGCACGGCTTCACTATTCCCGCTCCGAAACGTCCGGCTATCGGCAATGGCCATATCAATCTCCCGCGTCATCACATGTACATACGACAGTTTGTTCTCGATGGCAAGTGCACGGAGTTAACCTGAGAAGCCCGACTTCTCGCACTTCAGCGCGTGCAACAGTGTTGAGAGCCATACCCCCAAGGGTCATACCCCCGATGTAACGATGCTAGCGTCGCTCGTACCCAGACAGGAATACATCCACCGCGCGTCGCACCGCGCCGCTGAGGCTCTCCGGCTTCACAGTATCGATCACGCCTAAAAGCACCCGTTGCAGCAGTTCTGATTCCAGCAGACTGAGGAGATGTATGGCGGCGATCCTTGGGTCAGTAGTTCGGAGAGATCCGCGCTTCATTAACTTCCTCAAGAATTCAGCGACCTGCCTCTCGATGGGGACCGTCGCTTGCTCGAATGACAGTTTGCCGATGTCCGAGTGGCGTGATTCGGCAATCGCCAGACGTCTCACGGCAATCGCGTCTGCCGAATACAGGACGGTCATGAATTTCTGTCCGAAACGTACGAGTTCACGTTTCAAGTCATCTGCATCTGCATCGAGTTCACCCGTGATCGCCTCTAGCTCAGCTTCCTTGGCATGGTGCATGACCTCGAAAAACAGCTTCTCCTTTGAGGGGAAGTAGTTGTAGAGCGTCGCTTTGGAGCCGCCGATCCGCTCGCGGATATCCGACATGGACGCGCGATCGAAACCGACCTCGCGAAAAACTTCGGCGGCAGCTTTGATGATGGCCTGGCGTTTGGATTCAGTTTTGGTCTTCATGGCTTTTGTGGCGGGTGTATTAAGAGAACCGATAGGTCCAGTTTAGCGCGACGGGACTACTCCGAGCAGCGCCCGTTCGTGAGTCGATCGCGCGAGCCTCCGTCAGAGCTCATGCGGGGGGAGCCGGCGCGAGGGATCGCGGTGCCCCGCAGCGAGCTTTATCGATGGGGCGGTTGGCGCGTAAGCCCTGAGAAAGGCGGCTACCGCACGTCGGGCCGCGCGCCCAGTCTCCTCCTCATCCGGCGCTCCCTCTCGCACCTGCAGGAGCAACGGTTCAAGAATTTCAGCCTCCAGCAGTGCACCGAGATGATCGGCGGCGAGGTCGGGGTCGTCCCGGCGGAGCAGTCCCGATGCCATGCATGCGGCCAGGAAGAAGGAGATCTGCGAGCGTAACGCGCTGATCTTGTCAAAGAAGAGCTTCCCGGTGCCGGAGCGCGCCGCTTCCGCGATCATCAAGCGACGCACCTCCACCTGTTCGGGTGAGCAAATGAAATTGAGGACGCTTGTGCCAAAGTTTCGAAGCGCCGCCTCTGGATCTCTCTGGGAGGCGTCGAGGTGCTTGAGCGTATCCGCCATGTAGTTTTCCAGCGCCGCCATCATGCATTCGACGAAAAGCTCTTCCTTCGAGGGGAAGTGACTGTAGAGAGTCGCCTTCGATCCGCCGACCAGAGAGGCGATGTCCGCCATCGAGGTCCCATCGAACCCCTGCGCGCGGAATAGTCGATAGGCGTTGTCGAGAATTGCCTGTCGTTTGCTGTCGCTTTTGCTCATAACCGAGTCGCTTCCTGAATAAAACTGTACCACTTGGTACATTTTTGTTGACATCAGGTCTTAAGTCAAGATACCGTACCGTACAGTTCATTAAAGGAGCTTGACCCCGATGACAACAATCAAGAGTCCACTTCTTGCAACGCAACGTCGCCCTCTCACCTTGCTGCTCGCCGTCAGCCTCGCCCTCGCCAGTGGTTGCGCGCAGATCCCGCAGCTCGCTGCGCCCCCTGCCATGAAGAAGGTCGACGAGCTCGGGAGCTCCGACGCGTTCGCGGCCCCCGTCGCGGCCTGGCCGGGCGATCAGTGGTGGCATGCCTATGGCGACCCGCAGCTCAATGCGCTCATCAATGAAGCGCTGCACAACGCGCCCGACTTGGAGCTTGCCCAGGCGCGCCTCAAGGCCGCAGCCGCGCAAGTTCAGGGCGCCGGCGCCACGCGCCTGCCCGAGGTAACGGCATCCGCCGAGGTCGCCGAGGCCAAGCAGAGTTACAACTTCCTTGTTCCCCGTCAGGCCGTGCCGCAAGGCTGGAACGGCTATGGCGTCGCCACCCTCAACATGTCCTATGAGCTCGACTTCTGGGGCAAGAACCGGGCGGCACTGGCGGCGGCCGTCTCGGAGCAGCGCGCGGCACAGGTCGAGATCGCACAGACGCGATTGATTCTCTCGACCTCGGTCGCCTCCGCCTACGCCGGTCTCCTGCATCTCTATACGCTCCGTGACAACGCCGCCGCCACGCTCACACTGCGCATGCAGACGGTCGCCTTGTTCCGCCAGCGCCAACAGTTCGGGCTCGAGACGCTTGCGAGCGTGCGCCAGGTCGAGGCGCGGCAAGCGGCCGCCAAGGGCGATCTCGTTGCGCTCGACGAGCGCATCGGTCTTGAGAGAAACGCTATTGCGGCGCTCTTGGGCGCAGGCCCGGATCGGGGGCTCGCGATCACCCGTCCGAAAGTCGTCTGGGCGGAATCTCACGGGTTGCCGCCGAACCTGTCCCTCGAGCTGCTCGGTCGGCGTCCTGACATCATTGCCGCGCGTCTGCGCACCGAAGCCGCCGCCCACCGAATCGATCAGCGCAAGGCAGAGTTCTACCCGAGCGTCAACCTGCTTGCGTTCGCGGGCTTCCAGGCGGTCGGCATCGAGAATCTCTTGAAGTCCGCCTCGCAGTCGGGTGCCGCAGGTCCTGCGATCTCGCTGCCGATCTTCAACACCGAGCGCCTCCAGGGCCAGCTCAAGGGCGCACGCGCGGAGTACGACGCGGCCGTCGCGACATACGACGGGACGCTTTCTGAAGCGCTGCGCGAGGTGGCCGATGCGGCCACGAGTCGCCGCTCCCTCGATGAGGAGCTCACCGCCGCCCGGGCGGCGGTCGCCGCCGCGGCGGACGCGCACCAGATGGTCAGCGCGCGATACGAGGGAGCGCTCGCCACGTATCTCGATGTCCTGTCGGCGGAAGACTCGCTGATATCGGCGCGCCGCGCCGAGGCCGAGCTCGAGACCCGGGCGCTGATTCTCGACGTATCGCTGGTGCGCGCACTGGGCGGTGGTTTCGCTCCAAACAGCTCGAACACCGCAACCCATAACCCCCAATCCTGAACACCTTCTTAAGGAGAACTGCCATGGATATGCAAGCTTCAACCGTCCACGAGTCGACGGCCGACACATCGATGATCAAGCCCCGCAACACACACCGCGCCGTGCTGTTCTCGCTGCTCGGCCTCGCCGTGGCAGCCGCCAGCGGGGGCGCTTACGAGTACTGGAAGCTGGTCGGTTCCCGCTATGTGAGCACCGACGATGCCTACACCGCTGCCGAGGTGGCACAGGTGGCATCCGAGACCGAAGGCTCCGTGATGCAGGTGAACGTCGTCGACAGCCAGAGCGTGAGGCGCGGCGACATTCTCGTCATGATCGACGACACGGATGCCAAACTAGCCCTGCGTCAGGCACAGGCGGATCTTGCCAGGGCCCAGGCGCAAGTGATCGGAGCCGTCGCGGACGTCGAGCGCACAGGCATCGACCTGACCCGCCGCGAAGCCCTCGTGACCTCGGGCTCTGTGTCGGGCGACGAGCTCACCAATGCCAAGAACCGCGCGAGCGGCGCGCGGGCCGCACTGGATGCCGCCCGGGCGCAGGTTGCCCTTGCCCGCGCCCGCGTCGACAAGTCAAATGTGGACCTCGGCCGCACGGTGATCCGCGCGCCCATCGATGGCGTCATCGCGCGTCGGCAAGTGCAGCTCGGTCAGCGCGTCCAGCCCTCCTCGCCGCTCCTGTCCGTCGTGCCGGTGGCGCAGCTCTATGTCAACGCGAACTTCAAGGAAGTGCAGCTCACCAAGGTTCGCGCCGGGCAGCGCGTCGAGCTCAAATCCGACCTATATCACGGCAAGGTGGTGTATCACGGCGTCATCGAAGGGTTCGATGGCGGCACCGGTGCCGCCTTTGCCCTGATCCCAGCGCAGAACGCGACCGGCAACTGGATCAAAGTCGTGCAGCGCCTGCCGGTGCGCATCCGCTTAAATCCCAATGAGCTCGCCGCGCATCCGCTGCGCGTCGGGCTCTCGATGGATGCCAAGGTCGACTTGAGCAGCAAATCCTGACCCGCGCAACCAACCCCTGAGAAACCCGCCATGACACACTCTGCCATTGACTCCAAGGACCCGCGCTCTCTCGAGGGGGGGATGCTTTGGACGGCCGGCATCGTCCTCGCGCTGTCGAACTTCGTCGCGGTGCTCAACATGACGATCGCCAACGTCACCGTGCCGAACATAGCCGGCGCCCTCGGGGCGGGCTCGAGCCAGGGCACGTGGGTTATTACCTCTTATGCCGTCGCCGAGGCGATCACGGTGCCGCTCACGGGGTGGCTCTCTGGCCGTTTCGGCGCAGTGCGGCTCTTCTGCATAGCCGTCGTGCTATTTGGCTGCTGCTCCCTTCTCTGCGGCGTGTCCACATCGCTCCCGATGCTGCTCGGTATGCGGGTGCTGCAGGGCATGGCGGGTGGTCCGCTCATGGCGCTATCGCAGACGCTGCTGCTGCGGATCTTCCCTAAGCACCAGTCGATGCAGGCGATGGGTTTGTGGGCCATGACGACGCTGCTCGCACCTGTGGTCGGCCCGGTGCTCGGTGGGTGGCTGTGTGATCAGTATTCGTGGGGCTGGGTGTTCCTGATCAACGTCCCGCTGGCGCTCATCTTCGGCGTCCTCGCCTGGTTCATGCTCAAGCGCTATCACGAGCCGGCGGTCGTGAAGCCCGTCGACAAGGTCGGCATGCTGCTCTTGATTGTCTGGGTCGCGGCGCTCCAGATCATGCTCGATGAGGGCAAGGATCTCGACTGGTTCTCATCGACCGAAATCCGCGTGCTCGCCATTACCGCCATGATCGGGTTCCTCTCCTTCCTGATCTGGGAGCTGACCGAAGAGTACCCGATCGTTGACCTGCGGGTCTTCCGTCATCGGGGCTTCTCCTCCTGCATGCTCGTGCTCGGCCTCGCCTTCGGCGCCTTCTTCGGCATCAATGTACTGACCCCGCAATGGTTACAGTACAACATGGGCTACACCACGACCTGGGCCGGACTCGTGGTGGCATGGGGCGGCGTGCTCTCGGTCGTTTTCTCACCCGTAGCCGCCAAGCTCGCAAATCGTATCGATCCGCGCATTCTTATCTTCATCGGCTGCGCATGGCTCGGTCTCGACACGTTCTGGCGGGCCTATGCCACCTCCGACATGAGCTACTGGGTGATCGTCATCCCGCTCTTCTTCATGGGGGTCGGCATGCCGATGTATTACGTGCCCTTAACCGGGCTCGCCATGGGCTCGGTCAAGGAGGATGAGACCGCCTCGGCGGCGGGCCTCATGAACTTCGTGCGCACGATCTCCGGTGCCATCGCCACTTCGCTGGTCACGACCTCCTGGCAGAACCGCACGATCATTGCACACGCCAAGCTCGCGGACGTCGTCGATCCAACGCGCCAACTAGCCGCATCGCTCCCCCCGGGCACGACGGACCAGATGGTCCGTGAGATGTTCAACAACCTCGTGAGCAGCCAGAGCCTGATGCTCGCGACCAACGGTCTGATGATGGTGATCGCCGTCGTCTTCGTCGCCGCCTCGATAGCGATCGTGCTTGCGCCGAAGGCGGCTCGCGCGCTCGATCCGGCCTCGGTCGGGCATTGAGGCTCGCGCCGTGTCGGCACGTGAGCAAGCGCCCGGATGGCTGCGCGATCACAGCAGCCGCATCATGACCGCGGGCATTATCCTCGCGCTCTTGTATCTGGGGCGGTCGGTGCTGATACCACTCGCGCTCGCGATCATGCTGAGCTTGTTGGTGGCGCCGCTGGTTCGGGCGCTGAGGCGACTCCGAGTCGGCAGAACTGCTTCAGTGCTCCTGGCGGTCGTGGCGCTGGTCCTTTTGTGCATGGGTGTCGCGGCCGCGCTTGGCACCCAAGTCCTGCGCATCGCCGAGAGCCTCCCTCAATACGAAGCGAATGTACGACAAAAGCTCGATACCCTCGAAGAGGTCACCATTGGCCCGCTACTGCGGCTCACCGACGAAACGACTCGCTTGACCGAGATCCGCGAATCTGCGGAGGCGCCCACCGTCCACCCCCGTGATGTCGAGCGCTCCGCGCCAGCGACGATGCCGGATGTGGCGATACTCAAACTACCGGAATTTGGGTCCCACCCGCTGCAGCTCATTTGGAGGCTTCTGGCAAGCGTTTGGCATCCGGTCCAATTCGCCGGTATCGTGCTTCTCGTCCTTATCTTCGTGCTACTCGAGCACGGATCACTGCGCGACCGTTTTATCCGCGTCGCCAGCGCGACCGACATACCCTCCGCAACTCTTGCGCTTAGCGACGCCGGCGACCGACTCTCGAGGTATTTTGTTTCGCAGTTCCTGGTCAATCTCGGATTCGCGCTGGCCATCTGGATGAGCTTGAGCATGCTGCGCCTCCCGCAAGCTCTGCTTTGCGGAATTCTGGCTGGAGTGATGCGCTTCGTACCCTACGTGGGTGTGGGAATGGCCGCACTCTTTGCCGCTGCCCTCGCCCTGGCCGTCGCTCCAGGATGGTCACTGGCGGTAAGCACTTTGGGGGTGTTCATCCTACTCGACATCATCGTGGGGCAATTGGTGGAACCCTACCTTTATGGTCACGCCACGGGGTTATCGCCGCTCTCGGTAGTCGTCGGAGCGATATTCTGGAGCTGGCTCTGGGGTCCCGCCGGGCTGATCCTCTCCACGCCCCTTACCTTGTGTCTGCTGGTTGCAGGGCGGCACATGAAGGGGCTCGGTGTGCTCGAGGTGCTATTGGGTAATGCGCAGCCCCTGACGTTGGCGCAGAGGTTTTACCAACGGACGCTCTCAGCAGATCCCCATGAGATCATCGCTGATGCGCGGGCGTTTCTCAGAAGCAATTCGCTCGCGGCGTACTGCGATCGCGTGGTGATTCCAGCGTTGCACTTGGTATGGCTCGACGCAGAGGCCGGCGCGACTACCGGGGACCAACAACTGAAGATTCGCTGCGTTATCGTCGCTGTCGTCGCCGCACTCAGCGGCAACGGCCCAAAATTCCTGCAACGCCGCGACCGAGGCGCGGTGCTCGAGCAGGTGAGTGTCGGACGCTGGCTGCGGCAACAGCGAGAACAACTGACCGGCAAGTGGCAGGGCCCGCTCGGGGTGCCCCGGGCGTCTATCGTCATCTGCATGGGGTTGGGCTCACCAGTCGATGATCTTGCGACCGAGCTGCTCGTGCGGTTGTTGCGCAACGAGAGCATCGATGCCCGGCATTTCTCACCCGCAGAAATAGATTCCGGGCTACCGCCTGGCGCGGACCCCGACGGCATTGCCCTCGTTTTTCTGGTGAGCGCTTTTCCCAGCCCGGAACGCGAGCGCGCCGACTCGATCAGCCAGCAGCTTCATGAGCTGCTGCCGCAATCGTATCTCATTAGAGCCTTTAGTCCCGGATTCACAGCTCCATCTGAATCAGGCAACAGCGACGACAATACCGAACCTACCGTAAGCTCTCTCGTGGAGGCGATCAAAATCTGCTTATCCTCGCGAGTCTGTAACAAGCGAGACCCGTCGCTGCGACCTCAACTTGCAGGCGTTGTGCGAGCTGCATAGTGCTTATCGTAAGTTCGACATCTGTTGCTCTTGTTGACAATACAATTTTCCTGTTGCTAGCATAAGCAACACGAAGGCCGAGCTACTTATGCGTGAACGGCTCATTTTGAGTCGTCGCGCATTCGTAGAGATTATGATCTGGAAGCTTCCAAAACAACTTCCGGATAGCAGGCACGCATTCAAGTACCGAATGGCTTACATCGCGAATCAACGTTGTGTGCTTCGCTTCGACAATGAGGCTGGCAAAGGCCGATCACAGACATTTGGATGAAATTGAGGCACCCTATATATTCAGCAACCTCGAAACGCTACAAGCCGATTTCTGGGCTGCGGTGAACAAGCGGAGAAATCGAAAATGAACATTGTCACTATCGGCGTGGCTTCTCTTGTCGACACCCAGCGACGTGCTTCAGCCGCATTCCGCGGGAAGAAACAGGGTGCGCGCATTTCATTCCCTTCTGAAGATCTTCTTTGGAAGACGCTGACGCCCAAACGCTGGGCGCTTCTTAAGCTGATGACTGGCCACGGATCGATGGCTATTCGCGAGATAGCCCGTCGGGCGGAACGCGATGTCCGCGCGGTTCACAGCGATATTCATGTTCTGCTTCGGGCAGGTATATTGGAGAAGGCTGCTGATGGTGGCGTTGTATTTCCTTATGACGCCATCCATGTGGATTTCCTACTAAAAGCTGCATAGTAGCTACCCGAGAGTAGCGCGAACAAGGACTGCGCTCAGGGTCTCGGTCTTCCGCCTTGGATGGCGTCGCAACGACTGCAAAGGTCTAAGGGGGGATCGCATTTCGTTGGCCTTTTAGGAGCAAGACTTGAATGGAGGGAATAGTAGAGAATCGTTGTCCCGCGACGAATTACCCCACTTGAACGCAGAGCATGGAGATCGAGCCCCCGTCAAAGCCCGAAACTGGGAACGATAATTTGTCCACGGACTGTCGAGCTCCGAGCACATACAGTAGCGGCAGAAAATGCTCCGGTGTTGGGATTGCTAGCTGCGCATCCTGGCCAAGATGCTCATAGTTGACTAGCGGTGTGAAGTCGCCGGATAGCATTGACCGTTTGGCCGCGTCTTCAAAGCGCTCGGCCCAATCGTAAGGATCGGGAACATGCCTCCCCCACGCATAGGCCTCAAGGTTGTGAACGATATTGCCACTGCCTATCACGAGGACGCCCTCGCGTCTAAGCGGCGCCAATTGTCGGCCCAACTCAAAGTGGAACGACGCCGGGTGTGCTTCGTTGATGCTGAGCTGCACCACCGGTACATCAGCCTCGGGGTAGGCGTGCCGCAATACCGACCAGGTTCCGTGATCGAGCCCCCAACTGTCATCCAAATCCACCTTGTAAGCATGCAGCAGGCTTTTAACCCGCCGGGCCAGCCATTCATCGCCGGGCGCCGGATATTGCACACGAAAGAGTTCCGCGGGAAATCCGCCAAAATCATGGATCGTCCTGGGAGCGCGCGTGATCGTGACGGCCGTGGCAGGCAAGTACCAATGTGCCGATATAGCAAGTATCGCCCTTGGTTTCACCATCGAGGCGGCCATGCGGCGCCAGCCATCCGTAAACGCATTTTGCTGCACGGCATTCATGGGATTGCCGTGGCCAAAAAACACTGACGGACGTCGGGATTTAATCGAGCACCGCTCGGTGCGCCTCACTCTTTGAACGATGGCCATCTTCCTGTGGCGATCTGATCTACGGCTCGATGATCTTTACCGTCGGGAAATATGCGGTATAACGTTTGGGGTCCCGTGTGAGAATTCTCATCCCCTGTACGGCTGCGTGAGCGCCAATATAAAGGTCTGGTAAGAGCGCTGTCGTCGACCCGCCGCGCCGGCGATATGCGAGAAACGCCTTTCCGGCAATGAAAGCTGCCGCCCACGGAAGCGAATCGCGCCTAAAGTCAGCTCCTAAAAACTCATCTAGCTCCTCGATCTTCTCAATGCCGACGGAGATCTCTGCGTAGATGATGGGATTGATGACGAGTACGTCGGCATCTGCTGCAGAAGCGATTGCCGCCGCCGAACGCTCCTCCCAGACTTCATCCTGCGTATAGAGATCTAACAGGATGTTGGTATCGACGATTACTTCGGCCACGGATTAACTACTCAGCTCGCGTGAGCGTCATCAATTCATCTGTGCTCATCCTACTCCTGGTAGCTCCCCGAGCGCTCCGCCGAAGCCGAGCCACGATTGCCTCGCCGCGATTAGGGCGTTTAAGGGAGCCGCGGCCAGGTGCCTTCTCCAGAACCACGATCCCCTTTCGAACTACAAATCGGACCTCGGTGTTCGGTTGAATTCCGAGCTTGGCCCGGATGTCGATCGGGATGGTGACCTGGCCTTTGCTCGTTACGCGCATCGCGCCTCCTATAAAGTATTACTTAGCATGGTAATACTTTATCAGATATGGCGAGGGTCAGCCACGGCCAGCGTGCACGCGAAGGGTGCAAAGAGGTAGGGCCGCCGGAGTCGGGCCGCTTGAGGCGGTTCGGTGGTTCGAATCCAGAATCCGGGCCGTGGTTCGATTTAGCTTCGCGACACCGCAAAGTCGCCGAGCGTGTACTTGATCCTGTTGCCCCGCGAAAAGCGTGAGTTTCGCGCGGCCTACCTCTGTCAGGTCAACGCGCCGGATTCGAGTCCTTCGTCGGCCTGCGCGGCGCGGCGGCGGTCCTCGTCCATATCGAGGGAGCGGCAGGCGGCCAGATACATGAGCGCGGACACCGGCAGGCCGACGAGCATGGCGAGATCCGCCCCACCGAGTCGTGCCGCGATGGGGCCGGTGTAGATTCCCGTGCTGAAAAAAGGAATCATCGACACGAAGCCCACCGCGTAGGCGAGCAGTCCGCGCCAATTCCAGCGGCCATACATACCGCGGGGATTGAAGATCTCGCGCACCGAGTAATGTCCTTTGCGCACCCAGTAAAAATCCACCAGGTTGATCGCGGTCCAGGGCGTGAACAGGTATAGCAGCACCGAGAGGAAGGCGCCGAACTTGGCGACGAAGTTCTCCGTCGAGATGGCGGCGAGAGCGCTCGCCGCCACCGCCGCGACCAGCAGCGTCAGGATGCGCTTGGCGAGGGTCGGACGGCTCGGGCGCAAGGAATCGAGGACGCTCATCAGGGTGAGGGAGGCGCCGTAGAAGTTGAGCGATGTGATGGTCACGAGTCCGAGCAGGGAGCACAGCAGGAGCGGCTGGCCAAGGCCCGGGAGCAGCGCGTCTGTCGCGGTTTTCAGGGCCTGCGCGACTTCCTGCGTGGGGTTGAGGGCGGCGACGATGGTCCCGACCAGCATGGTCCACGAGCCGCCCACGAAGGCCCCCAGATACGTCCACCAGAACGAAGCGCTCACCCCGACGTTGCGCGGCAGATAGCGCGAATAGTCCGACACGTAGATGGACCACGAGATCTGGTAGGAGGCCGCCGCGAAGAACTGCGCGAGAAAGGATACGGCGCGAAAATCGCGCCACTCGGGTGTCACGGAGAGTGGCGCCTTGACGGCCACCAGCCCGGTGAACACGAGCAGCGCGACGATCAGCACGTAGGCGACCCAGCGCTGGGCGAGATGGATCAGGTCATAGCCCACCACCGCGAGCGCGAGCGACAGGAGCGTGAACACCAGCATGGTCGGCCCGCTCTCGAGGCCATACAGCGCGTGCACGGTCTGCGCGGCCAATATCTGATTGAACGAGTTGAAGCCGATGTAGGCGATCAGGGCGACGACCCAGATCAGCAACGCACCCACGTATCCGAACTGCGGGCGCGACTGGATCATCTGCGGCAGACCGAGCTGCGGACCTTGCGTCGAATGAAAGGCCATGAAAAACGTGCCGAAGGCGCAGCCGAGGATCACGGCGATCGCCATCCACGCAAAGTTTCCGCCGAGCGCGACGCCGACCACCCCCGTGGCGATGGTGGCGAGGTGCGCATCGCCCGAGAACCACACGGGCCACAGATGCCAGACCTTGCCGTGACGCTCGGCGATCGGCACATAATCGATCGAGTGCTGTTCAATGAAGGACACGGGGACATCCCGGCCGCGCGAGCCGCCGCGCGCCTTCGAGCGGCGCGCGACTGCCTGCGTCGGATCTGTCAGAAGTTCAGAAGTTATTCTTGTATTGGATCATGACGGTGAACGGCTGCAGCGTCGCGACCTGCGGGATCGGCACCTGGTACCCAGGCTCGAACTGCGAATAGCCGACGTAGCCGATGTCTCCCAGGTTCGGCTTGGCGTTGCCGAGATTATGGAAGTTGACTGACAGTTCCTGCTTCTCGTGTCGTACGCCGAAGCGTGCGTTGGCGAGCGAGTACGGGGCGCGGCTGCCGAACAGGCCGTGACCGTCCGACGTGAGGCCGCCATTAACGAGCGAGATGCTGTTGCCCGTATAGCTGTAGTCGGCGGACACGAAGCCGTCGAGCGTCGGCGTGAGAGCCCTCGTGTACACGGCGCCCAGCGTCGCCGTCCAATTCGGCACGTCCGGGATTGGCGTGCCCGCGGTGATGCCCGCATTGGAGAGCGCGCCGGGATTGACGATCTCGGTCTTCTCGTAGCCGGCGCCGAGGCGCAGCTCGAGCTCGGATGTGAGATGACCCGCGAGCTCGACCTCACCGCCGTTGATCGAGGCCGAGCCGCCGTTGAGCTGCAGGTAGAAGCCGCAGGGCAGCGCCACTTGCTGCTGCAGGTTATCCCAATTGATGTGAAAGCCCGCACCCGTGATGAGGAGTCCCGTCTGCGGCACCTGCCACTTGACGCCGCCCTCGTAGCTCCAGAGCGTGTCGGACTTGATATGCTCGATTTCCGCGAGGGGCAGTCCGGGAAGCGCGCAGGCGGGGAAGTTGGCCTGCGCGCCGCCGGCCCGAAAGCCTTTGGCGGCAGACGCGTAGACCATGAGGGCATCGGTCGCCTGATACGAAAGACCCGCTTTGGGGTCGATACCCTGCTCATGATTCTCCTGCGGGCTGCTCGGCGTGGGCCCGAGATTGATGAACCCGTCGGCCGTGTAGTCAGTCGTCTGCTTCAGCCAGTAGCGACGCGCGCCGACGGTCAGGTTGAACCGGTCGAAGAACTTGTAATAGAGCTCTCCGAAGATTGAGCGATCATCCTGCGTGGCCGGGTTGTTCTGTGTCCAGATCAGATCGTTCGGCCAGCCGGTGGCCGCGGAGAGACCCTGCGCGTAGGTATTCGGAATGAAGAATCGCACGTTGCTGTGTGAGATGAACACCCCGGCGGTGCCGGACAGATTGTGGACCGGATCGAACGATATGCGCGCCTCCTCGGTGATCTGATTGTGGTAGTGCTCTCCGTCCCACGTATAGGGCTGATTGGGCACGGCGTTGGCGCCGTAGTTGTAGTAGTAGAAGAACTGCTGGGTACCGTAGCTCGAGTCCTCGAGGTCGTGCGTGTGGCGGTAGAAGTAACTGGTCGAGGATACGACGTTGAAGCCGTTCCCCTTGTAGCTCACGTCCAACGAAGGCAGTGCCCATCGATCGAAGGCGTCGGGCTGCACGTTGAAGTCGCGATTCACGGTGTACTGCGGGGTGTACTCCGAATAGGGTGGGTTGTGAGCCTCGTTCGGGTAGGGGAGCGGCGCGAAGGTCGCGGGGAAGCCGTGATCCTCAGTGTTCTGGTAGAGCACCCGCAAGCGCCCCTCGAGAGCGTCCGTCACTTTGAGCAGGAACGCGAGCGAGCCGCCGTAGCTCGCATCCGCCCCCTGATTGCCGACGCTGGTGCGGGGTACGGCCTCGAACGGCAACGTCACGATGTCGCCGATGGTGCCGCCCTGCGGCGGGTTGGGGAAAGTGCGCGTGAGATAGCCGGCGTCATGGTTGCCGAACGCGACCACGCGCACCGCAAGCAGATCGGGGCTGAGCACGACGTTGCCGATGACGCTGGCGCCCCCGTCCGGGCTGCCGCCGCCCGAGGTGGCCCCTGCCTCCAGCATGTAGCCGATCGTATCCTCGGTGAGGTTGGGCTTCTTCGTCACCAGACGAACGTTGCCGCCCAGCGAGCTCTCGCCGTAGAGCGTACCCTGCGGCCCCTTGAGCACCTCGATGTTGTCGATGTCGAGCACTCGAGGATCCACGGATCCGGGCACCGGCGTGTCGTCGATGTAGAAGCCGGTTGCGCCCGCCGTACCAAACAGATTCTGTCCGGTAATGCCGCGAATCGCGATCGTGCGGGCATCCGCGATGCCGGTGGGACCTCCGCCGTAGGCAAAGGAGATGTTCGGCGTCTTGGTTGCATAGTCGTTGAACGACTGAATATTGTAATTCTCGATATTCTGCGACGTGAAGGCCGTGATGCTCACCGGTACCTGCGCGAGGGACTCGTCGCGCTTTCGAGCCGTCACGATGACGGTGTCGAGCGTCGTCGCCTCCGTCGTCGCTGCCGCCGCCGCGTCCTGCGCACAAACTGCGCCCCCGTGGAGCGCGGCACCACAAGCCGCCGATAGACCCAGAAGTTGCGCGAAGAAGCTTCGACGAGGCATAGGCTTGTCTCCTGTGATAGCCGCCCGATCGGCGGTTTGTTGGTTCGGGTGGGGCTTCTGAGCGCCCTCGCCCCCCGCGGGAGGCGCCTTGGTCTCGACAACCGGCGCTGTCGGCTTGGGCTCGGGGCCGACGATGGTGATCGTGTGCGGATTCACGAATTCATAGCGCAGACCCGTGTTCGTGAGCAACCGCTGCAGAGCTTCCGTCGCCGTCAACGACCCCTTGACCTCGGGGCTCTTGAGACGCGCCACGAGCTCCGAGGCGAACATCACCTGGAGCCCCGACTGCTGCGCCAAGTCATTGAGCGCATTGGCCAAAGGCTCCGCGGGGATGCTCAAGTTCTTGACGCTCACGGCCGACGGGCTCTGCGCCGCCGCGCTCGCCCAGAGCATCGCGGCGCCCACCGCGAGGAGCGGTGGCGTTCGAGTCGTCATGAATCCCCCTCTTGGCGCGGCACCCTGGTTCGATCTCTCGCCGACCCCGACCCTATGGCCGGTGACTCCCAACGCCACGGCCTTGTAACATATGTGTGGTCGGGAGCTGAAACCCGGTAGTTGATTTTCACTACCGGCTTTTTCGAAAAAACCACACTACTTAAGACGGATGATCTCAGAACGTCCAGAATCGGCCTCGTTGCTCGCCGGCACGGCCTTCCGCGACCATGCGGGGGATCTGCGGCGTTTCCTCAACCGCCGGGTGGTGCATGCGCAGGATGCAGATGATCTCGCGCAGGAGGTGTTCGCGCGGCTCTTGCGCGTGCGCGATGCCGACCTCGTGCGCAATCCGCTCGCCTACCTTCTCGGGATCGCAACCCACGTGGTGCGCGAGTTCCGCCAGCGCAAGCAGCACGAGCGGGTGCTCTACGATTCAGACCTTGCCGAGGAACTCTGTGATCATTCGGAGGTAACTGCGGTGCCGGGCGTGGCCGAGCAAATCGAGCTGCACCAGCGGCTCGACCGGGCGTTGCAGCAGTTGCCGCCCGCGCACCAACTGGTGCTTCTCTTGGTGAAGCGCGACGGCCTCTCTTACACGGAAGCGGCAAGCGCCTCGGGACTATCGGTGCATACGATCGAGAAATACGTGGTTGAGGCGCGAGCGCGGTTGCGCGTGCTCCTGGTGGAGACGACCTGAATGGCCCTGTCGGATTCCAAGACTCGCGAGCTCGAAGCCCTCTACGCCGTCGAGGCGTCGGGCTGGGTCGAGACCATGCGCCACGCGAGCCCCGGCGATGAGATGCGCTTCGTCGCCTGGCTCAAGGAGTCACCGCGCAACGTGCGTGATTTCCTGTTGATGCTGTCGCTCGACTGCGCGCTCGAGAAGCTCGACGCCGAGCGTCTGCACAACATCGAGGCGCTGATCACGAAGGTCGATCAGCGCGTGACGCCGTTGACGCTGCGCCCGGCACCTGCGGCGGCGGCCGCCGCGAGATCGCGGCGCCTGCGATGGGCCGCGCTCGCCGCAGGCGTTCTCATCGCGGCGGTGGGCGCGCTTTTCCGGTACACGCATCCCGGGTTTCATGATTTTGAGACGGCGACGGGCGAGCAACGCACGTTCGAGCTCGAGGACGGATCGGTCGTGTCGCTGAACACGCACTCCCGGGTCGCCGTCCGGTTGGGCACGCATGCACGCGAGGTGCGCCTCTTACGCGGCGAAGCCCTGTTTCACGTGGCTCATGACCCGAGCCGCCCGTTCCTGGTCTCGACCGACGATGCCGTGGTTCAGGCCGTGGGCACGCAGTTCGATGTGTATCGTCGCGACGACGGCACGGTCGTCGCCGTGCTCGAAGGACGGGTCAATGTGACGACGGCCGCGCCGGCACCCGCGGCGAGCGGCAGCGCGGCAGCGCCCGTTGCGGGCCGCGGGGCGCCCAGGGCGGTCGCCGTTCGAAGCCTCGGCGCGAGCCAGGAGGCGCAGGTGAGCCACGAGGGCTCAGTCAGCATTCGTGAGGTGAACAACGTGAGCGATACGGTGGCTTGGCGCGAGCGCCGGCTGGTTTTCCGCGATCAGACGCTCGAGCAGATCGTCGGTGAATTCAATCGCTATCGCGCGCAGCCCATACGGCTGGAGGGGAACGGTGTGTCCGAACGGGTCTACACCGGCGTGTTCGACGCCGATGACGCCGACTCGCTCCTGCAAGTGCTCGCTCGCGATCCGGCGCTCGCGCTGGAGCGCGTGGGCGAGGCGATTGTCGTGAGATTGCGCTAGCGCCGCGAAAACCGCTCAGGCGATGTCGGCGGCCTTCAAGACACGCTGCGGAGGCCGCCCGATCTGAGTACCCTCTGCATCCGATATCGGTCACCTTCATAAGCGAATATGTCGAATCTTCATGCAGGCAAGTCACGGCGGCGCCTCGAGACTGGCGCGCGATGCCGGTTTGGACTCTTTGCCGCCGCCGTGATGGCGGTCCTGGGCCTCGCCGGGACGAACGCGGCCCGCGGCGCGCCTCGCCCGCCGCCGCTCGGCGTCGATCTGAACGCGTTCGACGGGATGAAGAAAACGGTTGCGTTGCCGAACAGCGAGGTCCTTGCCTACATCGACACGGGCAATCCAACCGGGCCTGCGGTCGTGCTCATTCACGGCTACACGGACAATGCGCGCGATTGGGTGCCGATGCTCCCTTACCTGTCGAAACGCTTCCGCGTGATCCTGGTCGACCTGCGCGGCCACGGAAAATCGAGCAAGCCCGAGTGCTGCTATACGCGGGTCGATTTTGCCTACGACATCAAGCTGCTGCTGGATGCACTCTCGATCCAGAAGGCCGACATCGTCGGGCATTCCTTGGGTAGCATCGTCGCGCAGACCTTTGCCGAATTCTGGCCCGAGCGCACCAACCGCGTCGTGCTCATCGCCTCGACCGGGGGGCGCCCGCCAGGATCCACGGCGCCTCCGCAATTAGATTTCGCCGCCGAGATCCGCAAGCTCAAGGAGCCCATCGATCCCGATTCACCGTTCATGATCGCCTGGTGGGATTCGCCCACGCCGGTCGATCCTGAGTTCATCCGCCGCCAGCGCAGGGACTCAGCCGCCATCCCCCTAAAGGTGTGGCTCGCGGTGCTCGATCAGGGCGTGTCGAGCGGCACGGCCTATGCGGATCTACAGAGCACGCTGCCGCGGCTCAAGGCGCCGACGCTCCTCATCTGGGGGAGCAAGGATCCGATCATGGAAGAGCCCGTGCGCAAGACCCTGATCGACGCCCTGCCCGCGGCTCGAGTCAAGATCTTCGAGGGTCTCGGCCACAATCCGTTCTGGGAGGATCCCGCCGGCGTGGCGGCTGCCATCAATTCATTTCTCTAGCGCCACTCGCCCTGGAATCCATGAAATCAATTGGTTAGAAGTGATACCCAGACAATGCTTTGAGCGTTGGTCCGGCGTTTGTCGCCCCTCCAGCGGGATCGCCTCAAAGCGGTCAATCCTGACCTTGCGGTATTATTGGTGCGTGCCCGAGTTACGGTAATGGCGGGAGCGGTCATGAAATATCGTCTTCGCCCAACGCACCAGCCGCGTTCTCGAGTGCAGCCGCCATCAATCCTCCATAGAGTTTTCGTCGTCGCCGCCGCGTGATGCGAGGAATGGAAGTTCACGCGCGGCAGTCCTGTCCGCTTAGGGTGGAAGCATCGGGAATGGATTTGCCGTTGCGCGCGCGGCCAATCATGGTCTGTTGACCGCGAGCGATGCCAACGGCCGGCTGATTGCGCGAAAGGCCGCTCGGCCGGATCAGATGCACTGGATACTCGCAGATCTTCCGCTCGGACCAGGGCCTACCCTCTATACCCGAATCGGCAACGTGTTTCCGTGGGCCACCTTGGGGCTCACGCTGCTGTTGTGCGTCGCAGGTATGTGGGGTGAGCCGAAGGTCCTGCAACGAAGGTTTAATAGAATTGCACAACACAGTGGCTACGAGCGGCGCTGAGATTTCCTGCTCACACTTCCCTGCCGGATCGATGCGAAACTCGCCGGGTGCCGACATCACGACGATCTCAGGGGGGTGGCCAATCTAGCGATGGCGTCCGCATGGATGGCGGCGCAGTCGATCAGCGGAAAGTCTGTGTCTCTTGCATTGAAGACCAATGCGAGGTCGGTGCCTCCGAGCATGATTGCTTCGACGCCCGAGTCATTAAGTAGCCTTTTGCTGGCCGCTACAAAGACAGCCCTCTGAGCTTCTGTAACGATCCCGGACGCTGCCATCGCGACATAGGCCTGGTGCACATCCTCCAGATCCTGTCCGCTGGGCGGGACGACTTCCACGCCGGGAACCCCTCCGTAAAGGCGCGTCTCCATGACCGTGCGGGTGCCGAGGATGCCGATCCGCTCGAAGGCTCGCTGCTCGATGGCTCGATTAACTTCGGAAATCATGTCAACCACGGGTAGCACGGACGATGCCTTGAACGCGTCGATACAGAAGTGACCGGCGATGGATGTGATGGCGACAGACTCGGCCCCCGCCGCCGCCAAGCGATTAGTCAGCTTCACAAAGATGGCGACTTGGTTAGCAGCGGCATTACTTGCGAGATTGCCGAGGAGCGTTGGTGCCTCGGCGTGCACGATCGTCAACTCAAGCGCCACCTTCTTGCTGGCAAACGTTGAAATTAGGCGCCGATAGTAAAAATCGGTCGCCGCAGGGCCGATCCCTCCAATAAGGCCAATATGCATTTGCCAGCTCTCCAATCGATGACTAGCCGCGGCCACCCAAGCTTACGCCGGCTCGGACCACTCTGCTGAGGGCGTCTCCCGGCCACCTCGCCGATGGCCCGCAAGGCGCCTAGCTACCCATCAAATAAAGGATATGGAGGAGCGCAGTGAGCCGGTCCAACGCGGCGATGGCGAGGGGAATAGGCCGCTTTCGCAGCGGCGTCGCAAAGATCGATCCCGCCAGCACGACTTTTTCAACGGTGCCGAGGACCATCATCGGGACACGAAGTGGTGGATTGAACGCAGCAAATCTGCGAAGGGCAACCGTCCGCCAACAGGCGATCAACCGCCGCAGGCGGCACATGCGCGCACATCAACGTCGCATCAGCCGACGGGCTCCAGCATCTTTGCCATCGACTCTGCGGACGCGACTTTGCCCGGCCTTTCTTTGCCGGCGATGACCGTGCGATGCATGACCCGGCGAGTGTCGGTATAGGGCACGACCCTGTGCATCATTCCAGGGTTGTTCCAGATGAGCAGGTCGCCGACCTGCCAACGGTGGCGGTAGACAAAGTCAGGTTGCGCGGCCCACTGTTGCAGACGCCAGAGCAGAGCGCGGCCGTGCGGACCGGGCCAACCGACCACACCGTCGGCATGGCTGCCGAGTATCAACGACTTGCGTCCATTCTCATGCGTCCAGACGAGCGGATGTTCCATAGGAGCGGCCATGCGTCTCCAACGGTCGATGCGCTCTTGCGGCGGATGGCCGTAGACGGGGCGGACGCTGGCTTCGATCGTATGGATGACGCGCAGCCCATCCGCCTCGTGCTTTTCATCGTCGGGCAATTGTTCGTACGCGGCATATAAATTGGCGAACTCCGTCGCACCCCCCTCGGCCGACACCGCACGTGCCGAGAGCATCGTCGCCTTGGGCGGCGGGATATCCAGCGTGACGCCATCCATATGCCAGAAGAAAGTACCGAGCACGTAGTCGGGCTCGGTGTTGACCTTCTTGTCGAGGGTAAGTTTGTAAACGTCGCGGGTGGACGCATCGGCGCCCGGCACCGGACCGGCATAGCGAGAGAAATTGACGCGCCCGCCCAGGCTGTCCGTGAAGGCGAGCTGTTCTTCGTCGCTGACACTGATTTGCGGGAAAATCAGTACGCCGCGCTCTTCCAGCGCCTCGAGCACCGACTCGACCACCTGCTGATCGCAGAGCTGGGTCCTGTCGACGCGAACGATGCCCCCGACCAGTGGCTTGATGGGTTCGATCTCGACTTTCATGAGACGACGCGCCCGCCATTCACCCCGATGGTTTGCCCGGTGACATATCCTGTCTCGTCCTTGACGAGCCAGGCGCAGGCATTGGCAATGTCCTCAGGCACCCCGAGGCGGCGCACGGGCATGTTCGCGGTCAATTGCTCGATCGGAATCGGAAAGCGGTTTCGATTGGCCTCGGACATGATGGTTCCCATCACCGATCCGGGCGGGATGTTGTTGACGGTGATGCCGTCGGGCCCCAGCGCTTCGGCGAGCGAGCGCGTCATCGAGACGATCGCACCCTTGGATGCCGAATAGTGCACCTGCACCCGGGTCCCGGTTTGGGCGCTCGACGAGGAGATGTTGACGATCCGTCCCCACTTCGCCGCCTTCATATCGGGGAGCACTTCCTGCGTCACGATGAAGGTACCGCGCACGTTGACCGCAAACATCCGGTCCCAGAGGGCGTCCGTGAGTTCCTCGAATGGAATGAATTCCGCCATGCCCGCGTTGTTGACGAGAACCGTGACAGGCCCCAACGCTGCGCGTAGCTTTGCGAGCGCCGTCTGGACCTGGGCGCGATTGGTGATGTCCGCACCAAGCGCGACCGCCCTGCCGCCGGCGGCTGTAATTTCCTTCACCGTATCGGCACAGCGGGCTTCGTCGAGATCGAGCACGCCGACGGCGTGGCCCTCTTTGGCCAGACGCACGCTACAGGCACGCCCGATTCCTGCGGCGGCCCCCGTCACAAGTGCTACTTTCTGCATAATCCCTCCGGTTGAGCGGGGGCGGTTCAGGCCGCGTTGGTGCGCGCGCCGAATCCGCGGTCTTCTTGCAAGTCGTTGAACCAGATCCCGTCGGCCGGGTACTGCTCCTCATAACTGAATCGGGCGATCGTCACGCGCTGGAGCGTACGGGTGCCTCCCATGACCTTACTGCGGGCGTGCTGGAGGGCGAGATTGTCCCAGATGACGATGTCGCCGTTCCGCCATTTGTGTTCGTAGATGTTGTCTTCGGCGTAGATATAGGACAGCAGCTCCTCGATCAGCGCGTCGCTTTCGGATTCCGGCATCCCAATGAGGCACGCCGTCGACTGGCCATTGACGAAGAGGTAGGGACGGCCCGTGCCCTTTTGACGTTGCACGACGGCGTGCACGGCGCAATTGTCGCCCGGCAGGGAATCCGCGAGCTTGTTGCGCCGGCTTTCGTCGCGAGGTCGAATGAAGAGTGCGTTCATGCCCTCCACCCGCTCGCGCAGCGTCTGGGGAAGGCGTTCGTAGGCGCGAAAACCGCTGGCGAACTTCGTTCCGCTGACTCCTTCGGATACTTCGAGCGCATGCAGCGTGCCGGCGAAGAACGGTGCGGGCACATAAGGGATGTCGTGGTGGAAAAGAAGCTCCAGATCTCCCAACAGGCCACCCTTGGCGACGTTCGAGACGAGATACCGGTCATGTTCGCCGCGTAGCACCGGCCCGAAATGGCTGCAGAATGAGAGCTGGTCGTCCATCGATAGTTTGAGCTCGCGGACAAGAAGCAAGCCCTCACGCCCATAGAGGTGGCGCAGCTCCTGCTTGTCGTCTTCGGTCAAGCCGTGTGCAAGATCCACCTTCGCTTCGATGCCGAACGGTTCGATCCGACTGTGCGAAATCTGAGAGGCCATGTGTGTTCCTCCGTCGTCCGGGTACCCGGGTTTTCGACCCTATTCCGCGACGCTTCCCGCTCGAATCTGATCCATCAACTGCTTGCCGTAAGCCTGGTCAAGGAAATCCGGCGTGGCGCCGGTCAGCTCCTGGCCGCCATCGCAGGCGATATTCTGGCCGGTGACCCAGGCCGACTCCGGTCCGGCAAAGAAGCGCACCGCATTGGCAAGATCCTCGGGCTCGCCGACGCGACCAAGCGGAGTGATGGCGGCATAGCGCTCCTCCGTGCCCGGCACGGAGAACATGAACTGAGTGGCCGCCGATCGCGTGAGGCCCGGGCGCACGGCGTTCACGCGGATTTTCGCGCCACCGAGCTCCAATGCCACCAGCTTCACCAGCCGCTCGAGCCCTGCCTTGGCGGCCACGTAGGCGCCGATGCCCGTCGCCTGCTGAGTGACGGTCGTGGTCGAGATGCAGACGATAGAGCCTCCGTGCGGGTGCATCAGGGGCGCGCCGTAGCGCATGACGAGAAAGGCGCTGATCAGGTTTCGGTTGAGAACGTATTGGAAGTGATCGGTCGTCTCCATGAGGAAGGGATAATAGTTGTTATCCCCACCGACGGCCGGCACCAGGATATCCAGCCGCCCGGCCATGGCACGGGCGCGGTGCAACGCCGCCTTGACGGCGGCCTCGTCGGAGGCGTCGCCGGCATAGACGTCGATTTGCGCTTTCGGCACGGTCTCCAATATGGTCTCGCGCGCCTGATGCAGCGCAGCTTCCCGCCGACCCATGAGCAGCACCGCCGCTCCGTCCCGGGCGAGAATGCGCGCCGACGCGAGGCCAATGCCGCTGCTGGCGCCGGTGACGAAGGCCGTTTTGCCGACTAATGCCGTATTGCTCATGCCGAGTCCTCCGAGCTTTTCTGCTTCGCCGCCGGATCGAGGCTCGCGACGCCGAAAATGGTGGCGGCTCTCGTCGGGTGATGGCTGCGGACATATCCGTTTCCCCCGACTCTATATTGAGCATATGATTAGTAGCGCGGGCGCGAAAAGTCAAGCCGCGATTGAGTCGGGGGCATCAGATGCGAAAAAAGGCGCTCGGCATGAAGTCAACCAAGAGAATTAGGCGGACTCCGGACGAGGCGAAACTCCTGATTCTGCGGACCGCCGAGCGGATCATGTTGGATGAAGGCTATGCCGCCGTTACGGTGCGACATGTTGCCAAGGGTGCAGGCGTGTCCTCGACGCTGCTTCATTACTATTATCCAACCGCCGACGATCTTCTCGTCGCGCTGTACCGGCACGCGTCGCAAAAGGATCTCGAGCAGCTCCACCGAGCGCTTGGGTCCGCGGATCCAATGATGGCGCTTTGGCGCTACCAGACGGATACGGCGCGAACGGCCCTCGGCGTGGAATTCTTGGCTCTGGCCAATCATCGAAAGGCAATCAAGGCCGAGATCACACGATTCGCCGAGCACGCCCGCAGTCTGCAGACCCAAGCGCTTTCCCCCCTTCCCGGTGCGGGGATCACGCCGGCCTGCTCACCGGTGTGCCTGTCGATGTTGCTGACCAGCGTATCCAGAAATCTGATCCTGGAAAACGGCGTGGGGATCTCCTCAGGGCATGCCGAAGCCCGCGCTTATGTCGAGCAGGCATTGATCAACCTCAAAAAAGCGCGGCGGCAGAGACGCAAAACTAAACGAGCGACCGAATGAGCGGACCAATTGCCAAAATCCCATGAGCAGCCGATCGACGGCTGCCAGGATCACTTGCCGTTGCTCGGCCAAGCTCCCAGCCGGCGCGCCGTGATCTGCTCGGGCGATCCCAGCAAGTTGCAGGGTCATAAGCAAATAGGTCTCGCCTATTGCGCGGGCAGCGAGGCAGCCAGGCTCAGCAGGTTTTGGGGAGTCACGTGAATGAAGCCGGCACGTGGGCTGTCGATATCCGCTATCAGCAGGAACGCGAGGGACACGATCAGCGGCAGCACCAAAAGTAAGCCGGACCCGCTGGTGGTTCTCGCCCCGTAGCCAACCAGCAGATTGCAGCTGATGGCGAGTATCGCCATCAGCACCCACGCCGCCTGCGGGATCCGATTCCACCAGGCGGCCTGTGTGTATCCCTGCGAGTTCAGCACGTCGTTCATCCCCGAGACGGCCAGGGCAAGGACCGGAGTGGGCTGCGCGATGGCGGGTGCCTGGACCGCGGCCCAAAGATCATTCTGCAGTTGCGCGGTACGGCTGTTGATCTGGCGAAGCTGTTGTGGGTCGCGGCTGGTGTAGAAGGCAATTCGCTGGTCGAGGTAGTTGCTGAGCAACGAGCGCACGGTTTTCGCCTCGGCAGGCGCCAGCAGCCCGGCACGCACGAATTCGGTGCCGATGGCGTTGGCCTCCGCCTCCTCGTAATTCTTGCGCAGATCGTAGCGTGTTACGGCCATCGAAAAGCTGAATCCGATGAGAAGCGCGAGCAGCGTCAACGTGGAACTCACGATCAAGCCATAATCCTCCCGTGCACCCCCGTCCATGGCGCGGCGCTTTCTGAGCACGGACCATCCGATCCACGCCGCCAGCCACAGAATGAAGAATGAGATGGCGAAAATCAGCAGGGGGCGATCGAACTCGCTGGTCATTTGCTTAACTCGGTGAGTGGTGAGAGTCAACGGCCATGCGCGTCTGCAGCCAAGCCACCCGGTCGGAGCGACGTCCGGCAATCATGCGGCGCGCAGCGATTCGGCGAGACTTGCAAGGTTATTGGGATTCACGTGAATGAGTCCTCCCCTCGGGCTCTCGATGTCGGCGATCAGCAGGAAACAGACCGACAGGACCGCCGGGAGTATCATGAGCAGAATGCTTTTTGCCTTGATATTTTGGGCATCATAAACGAACAGCCCGTTGGCGACGGCTGAGATCGAAGCCATCAGAATCCATGCTTCGACCGGAATTCGGTTCCACCAGGCAGCCCGCGTGTACCCCTGCGAATTGATCACGTCGTTCATGCCTGCGACCGCCAGGGCGGCCATGGATGTCGATTGAGCCACGCTGGCATCGCGAACTACCGCCCACAATTCTGCTTGCAACTGGGCAGTACGAGCGTGAATCTTGCTCAAATGGCTCTCATTACCTGCCGTATAAAACGACAGACGCTGATCCAGATAGTCTCTCAGCAAAGAACGTACTTTGGCCGCGTCGGCCGCAGACAGCAGGCCCGCCCGGCCGTACTCGGTGCCAATGGCGTTGGCCTCTGCCGCCTCATAAGTCTTGCGCTGCTCGTAGCGGATTATGGCGATCGAAAAGCTGAAGCCGATGATGAGCGAATTGAGGGTCAACGCGGCGAACAAAATGATGCCGAAGTCCTGGCGCAGAGCCTCCTCCAGACGCCGCCGTCGGAGATACGCCACGAACCGCGCTGAAAGCCAGAGGGCGACGAATGAACACGCAAACACCAGTGCTGCGTGGTCGATAAATCTATTCATTCGCACCCTACGGCTTTGGCGTACTCGGCCCTGTTGGGGAAGCCTAGCAGTCGCGGCACGACGAGGACATTGGACCTAGGTCAACAATCAGAACCGTTTGAGTATGCCGGCGAGCCTCGCCATCGCGCGCTCCGACGCCCCGGTCCATGGATGCCCCGTATTCAAGCGAATGTAGTTGCCGAACTCGCGGCGCGGAGAGAATACGGGGCCCGGTACGGTGGTGATTCCGAACTCGAGCGCCTGCCGGTGCACCTCCAGGGCTGAAACTCCCGCCGGGCACTCGATCCACAAGAAATAGCCGCCGTCGGGACGCGCGACCTTGTAGTCCGCCGACAGGTGGCGGCGCAGCGATTGGAAGGCGGCCGCCTGCTGAGCCGCGAGCGATACTCGAAGGCGCGCGAGATGCGCATCATAGCCGCCACGCTTGAGCATCTGCGCAACCGCCAGTTGAATCGGCAGGCTGGTGCCGAGCGAGGATTCGATTTTGCGCCGAGCCACCTCCTGCACGAATCGGCCCGCCGCGACCCAACCAAGGCGGTAGCCCGGCGCGAGACACTTGCTGAACGAGCCGCAATGCAGAACCATTCCGCGGTCATCGAAAGCCTTGGCGGGCGGCGCCGCTGTCGAGGCGAACTGAAGCTCGGCGTAGGCGTCGTCCTCGATGAGCGGGATGTCATGGCGCGAAAGCAGCTGAACGAGCTTGCGTTTGCGCTCGACCGGTAGTGTCGAGCCGGTGGGATTGTGCAGCGTCGGCATGCTCCAGAACGCCCGCACCGGATGCTTGGCGATCGCCCTCGACAGCGCTTCGATGTCGAGGCCGGAATCCGGATTTACGGGTATCTCCACCACCTTCAAACGCCGCCTTTCCGCGGCCTGCAGGCACCCGTAGAAGGCCGGGGATTCAATCGCGATCGTGTCGCCCGCGCCGGTGACGGTCTCGAGCGCGAGATTGAGCGCCTCCAATGCACCCGCGGTGATGACGATCTGCTCCACACCGACGCTCATGCCGAGGCGCAGATAGCGGCGAGCGATCTGTTGCCGCAGCTCCAAGTTTCCGGCGGGCAGGCTCTCAACCGTGCTCCAGGGATCCATGTGCCGCGCGCTGCTGCCGAGATACCGCGCGAGCTTCGCCCAGGGAAACAACGAGGGGCCCGGGAACGCAGAGCCGAAGGGCACGACCTCGCGGTCTCGCGAGGCCTCGAGGGTCTCGAATACCAGGTCGCTGATCGCGACGGTGGTCGAACGCAGCTTCGGCGGCACGGGGCGCCGAGGCGCCTTGGGAGCGGCGACGAAAAAGCCGGCGCGGGGCTTCGGTTCGATCAACCCGTCGAACTCCAGGCTTTCGTAGGCATGCAGCACGGTGGAGCGGCTGACGCCGCGAGCGCGGCAGAGAGATCGGACCGAAGGAATACGGTCGCCCGGGCGCAATTCGCCGCGGCGAATCATCCGGCCGAGTTCCTCCGCCAGCGCCTCGTAGCGTTTCATCCGGCTACGATACGTCGCACCTGTGCCCTGAGCCAGAGCGGCGGCCCGATATCCCCCGCTAGAACGTCTTGTGGGGCTCGATCCAGCCGAAGTGATAGCCGACGAACAAAAGGACGAACAACCCGAGCGACAAACTGATGCGCATCGTCAGCGCCCGCGCCATCCGGGCCGAATGACCGGGCCCGGACGCCATGGCGAAGAGTGCCTGCCCGAGACTCGTGACGATCGCAATGAGCAACAGGATGATGGCGAACTGCATCAGCTTCTCCTTCCGTCAATCGAGCGCAGGTGCAAAGCGCGTTGCTCCCGGCGAATCGTGGCAACCACCGTCGACGCAGCGACCACCAGCACGCCGACCATCGCTGCCATGAGGAAGATCAGCCCTCCGGCGAGCTTGTAGCATTCATAGAACCCGTCGATGAGTCCGATGGGCGTGGTGGTGAGCAGCAGCGGCTTTGCAATTCTCATGGCGCCATGCTCTCAGGATAGCCCGGCGCATGACAGACACAGGGAATCGCAAAATATTCGGGTACAGCCGGTCCTATCCACCCTCGCGCCGGTAACGCAATGCCTCGACCACCAAGGCGAAAGCCGGAGAGGCTTGGCGGCGGCTCGGATAATAGAGGTGATACCCCGAGAATGCCGGACACCAGTCGGCCAATACACGCACCAGGCGCCCGGCTGAAATGTCGGCCTGCACCTGATCCTCCGGCAGATAGGCCAGTCCGAGTCCCGCAAGGGCGGCATTCAGGCGCAAAGCGACGTTATTGAAGACCAGCTGTCCCTCGACATGCACTTTGACCTCGCGCTTGTTCTTCTCGAACTCCCAGGCGTAGAGGCCCCCGTAGGTCGGCAGGCGCAGGTTGATGCATTCGTGAGCCGCCAGATCGCGCGGTGTCTGCGGCCGCTTTCGTCTTTCAAAATACGATCGCGAGCCAACGACCGCCATTCGAAGGTCAGGTCCGATCCGAACGGCGATCATATCTTTGGCGACCTGTTCGCCCAACCGCACACCGGCGTCGTAGCGCTCGGCGACGATATCCGTCAGGCCGTAATCGACGGCGATTTCGATTTTGATGTCGGGATAGCCGGGCAGAAGCTTCGCCAATGCCGGCCATATAGTTGCATTTGCCGCATGCTCCCCCGCGGTAATGCGCACCGTGCCCGCGGGCTTGTCCCGCAGCTCGCTGAGAGAGGCCACCTCGGCCTCGATCTCCGCGAATCGCGGACCGACCGCATGGTACAGCCGCTCGCCCGCCTGGCTCGGCGCAACGCTCCGGGTCGTTCGCGTCAGCAAGCGCAATCCCAAGCGCTCTTCGAGTCCACGGATGGTGTGGCTCAACGCGGATTGCGAGACACCGAGCTTTGCCGCCGCCTTGGTGAAGCTGCGTTCGCGCGCCACGGCGACGAACGCCAGTAAGTCATTCAGATCGTGCCGCGGCATTCATGAGCTCCATTCATAGACCCATACGCATTCTGCCATCTAATCATGCGCCGCCCCACGCGTTAACTTGTCCGCGAAGCGCAAGGTGTGACTCATCCGAGGAGAAGCATGATGCATCGCAAATTAGGTACGCGCGGCCCGGAAGTATCGCCCTTGGGGCTCGGCTGCATGGGATTGAATTACGCCTACGGCCCGGGTCCTGGCAGGAAGGAGGCGATCGCCCTCATCCGGCAAGCCTTCGAGAGCGGCGTGAACTTCTTTGACACCGCGGAGGCTTACGGTCCATTCAGCAACGAGGAAATCGTGGGCGAGGCGCTGCTGCCGATCCGCGATCGAGTCGTCATTGCCACGAAGTTCGGGTTCAAGAACGGCCTTGTGAGCGAGGGAATGGATAGCCGGCCGCAGCGTATTCGGGAAGTCGCCGACGCGTCGCTCAAGCGGTTGAGAACCGATCGGATCGATCTGTTCTACCAGCATCGCGTGGATCCGAATGTCCCCATGGAAGACGTCGCAGGTGCTGTCAAAGATCTCATTCGCGAAGGCAAGGTCAAACACTTCGGCCTCTCCGAAGCGGGCGTGCAATCGATCCGACGTGCGCACGCGGTGCAGCCCGTTACCGCGCTTCAGAGCGAGTACTCGCTCTGGTGGCGTGAGCCGGAGGCCGAAATATTGCCCACTTGCGAAGAGTTGGGGATCGGTTTTGTCGCCTTCAGTCCGTTGGGAAAGGGCTTCTTGACCGGCAAGATCGACGAGCAAACCGTCTTCTCCAAGGATGATTTTCGCAGCATCGTGCCGCGTTTCTCGCCCGAAGCGCGCAAGGCCAATCAAGGTTTGGTGGAGGTTCTGGCCGCGACCGCGGAAACGAAACGCGCGACGCCGGCGCAGCTCGCCCTCGCTTGGCTCCTTGCGCAGAAACCCTGGATCGTGCCGATTCCGGGGACAACGAAGCTCAATCGCCTCAAGGAAAACATACGCGCCGCTGCCGTCGAGCTGACCCCCGCGGACCTTTCGAAGATTGCCGAGGCGCTCGGCCGGATCCAGGTACAAGGCGACCGCTATCCCGCGCACTTGGCGGCACGCGTCGGTAAATGAGAGCGGGCGAAGGAACGGCGGCCGGGCCTAAAACCGAAGTCCGACGGCGAGCAAGCCCGCAGCGATGCCGGCCGCCGCCACGCAAGCGCCGACGAGCACGAGCGTGCGCGGCGAGAACGCTTTTTGTGCCATCACGAGCGATGGCAAACTCACCGGCGCCAATGTCATGAGCAGCGCCGCCGAGGGCCCTGCGCCCACACCGAGGGCCAACATCGCCTGCACGGTGGGAACCTCGCCCGCGGTGGGAATCACGAACAAGAGGCCGGCCAGCGACATCAGGATGATCCAATACAGCTCGTTGCCGACGGCGATCCCCATGTGCGGAAACAGCCATGCGCGGCTCGCCCCGAGAATGAACACCAGCAGAACGTATTCGCGGACCAGTCTCGCCGTCATCGACACGAAGCGCGAGAGCCAGCCCTGCAGCGTACCGCCCGACTCGGCATTGCCCTCGAAATCAGCCGCGGACAGCTCACCGCTTTTTTGGAGAATTACGGCCTCGTCGGCAAAGGCAAAGCGACGGATCAGATAGCTCATACCGAATATCAATGGGATACCGAGCGCCACCCGCAGTGCAGTCCATTTCCAGCCGAGCACGAATCCCATGAACACCAAGGTCGCGGGATTCAGGACGGTGTTGCCCAACCAGAACGCGGCGCCGGCGGCGGCGGAGGCCTTACGCCGCCGCGGCCCGATGACGACCGGCGCTGCACAGCATGTGCACATCATTCCGGGAATCGCCATCAGCACCCCGATACCGACGCTTCGAAAACCCGACCCCCCGAGCCAGCGCGCGAGCCACGCGCGCGGGGCGAATTCCTGGACGGCGGATCCCAGCAGCAGACCCAACAGCATCGCCTGCCAGATGCTTTTGCCGTACGCCAGCGAGTAATCGAGCGCCGCTCTCCAAGAAGGCGGCGGCGGTGCCGCGGCATCGCCCATCAAGATGGAATGACCGATCGAGTGAGTGGAATAGCAAGCCACCGACGGCGAGCGCAAGGATGAGCGTGACGCCGAGCGCGTTCGAGACCGGCTGGCGCGCCAAACGAGCCTTAATCATTCAACGCTCACCGGACGCGGGTCGATGGATCGGGGGGCTGACCAGGCCGATCAGGTCGGAACGCGCCGGAAGGTCTGGTTGCTGTCGAACATGGCGATCCGCCACTCATCGTCATGGTCTCGGCGGCAGTCCATTCGCACATCGGCCACCGCCGCCGGGTCGGCATGATTGACGCCCGAGCTCATTCCCGCGGTCGTAAAGTAAACCAGACTGAAGGTGATCGATGCGTCGCGGGCGCCTCGGAAGCTCACGCGCAGATTCGATAGCGCGTGGCGGTGCGTCGGTACGCCGGCCGGCTGAGCGGACAGGCGTTCGAGCCGCTCCCGATAGAATTGCTCGACTGCCGCGCGGCCCTGGCGCAGCGCGCCGGCGACGTTGTATTTGCAATCCTCGGTCACCAGCCCCGCAATGTGCAGGCCGTTGTGGATGTCGAGCTCATGACCCCAGTCGTTGATCAGCTGCTGCACCTCGAGGACAGCCAGCGCCTGCTCCATGGTGAATTTCGCCAAGTTTCATCCTCCAGTTCAAACCGCCGATGACATGCGCATTGTGGGACTTCGCAGACACCATTTTGCCTGGATTCGACGGCCGTGGGTTGGACTAGGGCCGCGGCGCGTAGCACTCGAGCAATCGATGCGCGACCGCCCCCACGTGACGCGCCGGTCCATTCGACGACAGCGTCAAGCGCGACAGCGAGGCGCCCTCCATCAACAGCATGAGCGCGTCGCCCAACTCATCGGCCTCGCGGGCGCCCGACGCGACGGCGAGCTCATGAAACCGGCGCCGCATTTCGCGCTTTTTTGCGAGCACGACCCGCCGGCCCGGATGATCCTCCTCGGCGATCTCGGCGGCGGCATTGGCTAGCGCGCATCCGCGCGAGGTCGAGGAACACATCTTGTTCGAAATGCCCTCGAACAGCGCCAGCGTCTGCCGATGCGGATCCCCCGCGTACGCCCCAACGGTGTCGTCCCACCAGCGCCAGAACTCAGTCGCTTTCTGCTCGAGATACTCCGCGATGAGCTCGTCCTTCGAGGCGAAGCTGCGATAGAAGCTCATCTTGTTGGTGCCCGCTTCAGTCGCAATCTGATCGACCCCGACGTCACGAATCCCGTGCTGATAGAACAGCTCGCAGGCGGTCTCGAAGATGCGGTCGCGCACACGCGGCTTGGTCGGTGTCGTCATTCGATCGTCCTCGGCGTTGACACGTGACTGACCAGTAACTAACATCCCTAAATGTTACTGACCGGTCACTCACCCTGCATTCTTGGGGGAGTCATCGACCGAGTCAAGGGCTGACGGCGGGCAGCGGACCGAGGGCATGATGAAGTACGTCTACAACTCCCTATTTTTGTTCGCAATTATGCTGGCCGTCCTATGGTTTGGAAGCGGCTCGAGCGCCTCGGGGCTGGCCGAGGGGCCGAGCGGCGGGTCACGGCCGGACGCCTCGGCCGAGCACTGCTCGTTCCGCCAAAGCGACACGCCGCGAGCCCAGAACGAGTGAGGTTACGCGGCCGGCTGCTCGGCCCGGCCGCCCGATAGACGCTAGACTCGGTCCGCGACGCACGGCGAGAACCCGAGTCATGTTTGCCTCATCGATCTTTCAAAATGTTCTGCATTTCGGCTCCATCGTGGGCTTGGCGCTGGGCGCCCTGCTGCCGATCGTCGATCCGCTGGGCGGCGCACCGATCTACTTGGCCATGACGACGGGCCTTTCGAAGGAACAGCGCTCGCGCATGGCAAAGTTGGTCGCGGTCAACAGCTTCGTGCTGCTGATTGCCTCGACGCTCGCGGGCGCGTACGTCCTCGATTTCTTTGGCTTATCGATCCCGGCGGTGCAGGTGGCCGGCGGCATCGTGGTATGCCTCGTGGCGTGGTCGCTTCTCAACAGCCCGAATACGCAGCCCGCGGTCGACCGGAACACCGCACCGGCACCGAGCGCCGAGGACTTGAGCCAGCAGGCGTTCTATCCCATGACCATGCCGCTCACGGTCGGGCCCGGATCCATTTCGGTCGCGCTCACCCTGGGCGCGAACCCTCCGCCGGGATTCCGCCCCTTGCTCATCACCGCCCTCGCGCACGCGCTCGGCATATTCCTGGTCGCACTGGGCGTGTATTTTTGCTACCGCTATGCCGATGTCATCCTGCGAAAGCTGGGGCCGACCGGCACCGGCGTCGTGGTGCGGCTCACGGCATTCATCCTGCTCTGCATCGGCGTGCAGATCGCCTGGAACGGCGTGCACGCATTGCTCCTCAGCACCTTTCCCGGCGCGACTTGACACCCGCGCCGGGCGTGAGTCCCCTCAGGCGACTGCGAGGCGCCCGTCGCGGTAATCGGCGAGGGCCTGCTCGATCTCCTCGCGCGTGTTCATGACGAACGGACCGTACTGTACGACGGGCTCGCGCAACGGTCTGGCGGCGAGCAACAGGAACTGGACGCCGCCGGCACCGGCGCGAATGCACACATCATCCCCGTCGGACAGCACGCCCGCGGCCCGGTGCGGCAGCGGTTTCGCGGCACCGCTCGGACCCACCTCGGCGCTGCCCTCGTAGGTATAGAGAAATGCGTTGTAGCCCGACGCGATGGGCGCCGTGAACGCCGCGCCCGCCGGCAGCCGCACATCCAGGAAGAGCGGATCGGTGACGAGCTTCGCGCCTGCCGGATTCACCGGTCCGTTCACCCAGCGACCGTCGACCTCGAGCGCTCCGGCAATCACCCGGACCTCGCCGCCGTGAGGAAGCGCAACCGTTGGAATCTCGCGCGACGGAATGTCGCGATATTGCGCAGGCTTCATCTTCTCGCTCGACGGTAGATTCAGCCAGAGTTGAAATCCGCGCAGCCGTCCCTCGCTCTGCTGCGGCATCTCGGAGTGGATGATGCCGTGGGCGGCGGTCATCCATTGCACATCGCCGGGCCCCAGGTCGCCCCGGTTCCCGAGATGATCCTCGTGACGCATGTGCCCATCGAGCATGTAAGTCACCGTCTCGAATCCGCGATGCGGGTGTGCCGGAAAGCCGGCAATGTAGTCGCTCGGATCGTCCGAGTAGAACTCATCGAGCATGAGGAACGGATCGACGTGCAAGCCGCGCTGCGCGCCGAGGCTGCGCCGCAGTTTCACGCCGGCACCGTCCGAGGTCGGCATCGACTGGATGATGTGTTGCAAAGTGCGAGTGCTCATTGGATCCTCCGTTGAAAAATTGCCTCAGGCCGCGAGCGCCGCGATCTCGGCGGCTGCTTTGGCGAGACCTGCTTCGCGGCTCTCCGGACTCACCGCAAGACCTTCGGCGTAAACGAACTGCACATCCGTCATGCCGAGAAAAGCAAGAAAGTCGCGGACGTACGCGCTCTGCGTGTCGAGCGGAGTCCCCACATACAAGCCGCCCCGAGCCGCAAACACGTACACCTTTTTTCCGGTGAGCAGCCCCATCGGCCCCGTCGGAGTGTATTGAAAGGTGACGCCGGCACGCGCGATGTGGTCGAAGTACGCCTTGAGCTGGGAAGGTACGCCGAAATTGTACATGGGCAATCCCAGCACGATCACATCGGCCCGGCGCAGCTCCTCGATGAGCGCATCCGAATAAGCCACCACCGAATGCTGGGCGGCGCTGCGCGCCTCGGGCTTCGTGATGAACGCACCGAACCGCTCGCCGTTCAAATGCGGCACGGGATCCGCCGAGGCAACCTCGCGCACGATGACGCGCGCGTCGGGGTGGCTCGAGCGGTATGAGGCGACGAACTGGTTGGCCAGCCGGCTCGATTGGCCCTCGTCCTGGCTGATGCTCGCCTTGATTTGGAGAAGTGTGATCATGGGATCCTCCTGTAGGTTCTGGATCCTTTATATATTGATTTTATAGATAAAAAAGCCGAATATTTAGGGTATATCTATAAGGTAAATAGATCATGGTCAGCAATCCCCGGATTTCCCTGGAGCAGTGGCGCTCGCTGTTGGCGGTGGTCGATGCCGGCGGCTATGCCCAGGCCGCGGCGGCTCTGCACAAGAGCCAATCGGCCGTGACGTACGCGGTGCAGAAAATGGAATCACTGCTCGGCGTCAAGATCTTCGAGGTCATCGGTCGCAAGGCGCATCTCACCGCCACGGGCGAGGTGCTCTACCGGCGGGCGAAAGCCCTTCTGGAGGAAGCGGGAGGCCTCGAGACCGCCGCCGGCAATCTCGCGGCCGGATGGGAACCGGAGCTGCGTCTCGCCGTCGAGATCGTGTTCCCGACGTGGCTTTTGCTCCAGTGTCTCGCGCGCTTCGCCGAGGAGCGGTGCGAGACCCGCATCGAGCTCTACGAGACCGTGTTGAGCGGCACGGAGGAATCCCTGCTCGAGCGCCGCGTCGATCTGGCGATCGGCTCGAGCGTGCCGCCCGGCTTCGCGGGCGATGTTCTGATGAGAGTGCGCTTCATTGCCGTCGCCCATCCGGACCACCCGCTGCATCGCCTGGAGCGCGAGCTCACGCTGCAGGACCTGCGCAAGCACCGGCATCTGGTGATCCGCGACACGGGCAGTCAGCGCCGCGGCGGCACATGGCTCGGCGCCGAGCAGATCTGGACCGTGAGTCAGAAGGCGACCGCCATCCACGCGGTCACGCTGGGATTGGGATTCGCGTGGTTTCCCGAAGACACCATCCGCGCAGAGCTCGCCAACGGCACGTTGAAGGCGCTGCCGCTGCGCGAGGGCGGCGAGCGCTCGGCCGATCTTTATCTGGTATTCGCCGACCGCGACTACGCCGGGCCCGGGGCGCTGCGATTGGCCGAGATCATTCGCCGGCTCGTCGGCGAGCAATGTCGCAGGCTCGGGGACCCCGTGGGCTCCGCTACAATCGAGCCGGCAGCGGAGGCGCCGCCGCCGGCCGCGCCCTCATCGCCGCGGCATTGACGACCGAAGGAGCCTCCCCATGAACAAGCGTGTGCAGGTCGGCAATCTCGAAATCGATTCCCGCTTAGTCGACTTCGTGCGCCTGGAGGCGGCACCCGGCACCGGGATCGAGCCGGCCGTGTTCTGGGAGGGATTCGCAGCGCTCGTGCGGCGGCTCGCGCCGCGCAACGCCGCCCTGCTCGCGCGGCGCGACGCGCTGCAGTCGCAGATCGACGGCTGGCACCGCCGCCATCCGGGCGCCCATTTCGATCCCGCAAGCTATCGAGCGTTCTTGAGGGAGATCGGCTACTTGGAGCCCGAGGGCGGCGCCTTCTCCGTGGGAACCGCCGACGTCGATGCGGAGATTGCGCAGATCGCAGGACCGCAGCTGGTCGTGCCGGTCACCAATGCGCGCTACGCCTTGAACGCCGCCAATGCCCGCTGGGGAAGCCTGTACGATGCGCTCTACGGAACCGACGTGATCGAAGGGCCGCGCGGCGCGAGCGCCTACGATCCCGAGCGAGGTGCGCGCGTCATCGCTTTCGTGCGCGATTTTCTCGACGATCATTTTGTGCTGCGCGAGGGCAGCCATCGCGACGCCCGCGGTTTCAAGGTCTCGGCGCAGGGCCTCACCGTCGCCCTTGCACACGGGGAGAGTGCGCTCGAGAAGCCCGGGGCGCTCAAGGGCTATCAGGGCAGCCCGCAGGCGCCGTCTCTCATTCTGCTCGAGCATCACGGGCTGCACGTCGAGCTGCATATCGACCGCAGCCATCACATCGGCCGCGACGATCCTGCGGGCGTGAGCGATGTCGTGATCGAGTCGGCGGTCACGACCATCCAGGATTTCGAGGACTCCGTCGCCACCGTGACGGCCGAGGAAAAAGTGCTTGGCTACCGGAACTGGCTCGGGTTGATGCGAGGCACTCTGCAGGCGCGATTCGAAAAAGACCACAGGTCCGTGGCCCGCGAGCTCAATCCCGACCGCCGTTACCGCACGCCCGCCGGTTCCGAGCTCGTCCTGCCGGGGCGCAGCCTCATGCTGGTGCGCAACGTGGGCCACCATATGTTGAGCGATGCGATCACGCTCGGTGGCGCGCCCATTCCCGAGACCTTCATCGACGCTGCCATCACCTCGCTCATCGCCCTGCATGACCTGCGTGGCGCGAACGCGCGCCGCAATTCGCGCACGGGCTCGGTGTACATCGTCAAGCCCAAGATGCATGGGCCCGCGGAGGCCACATTCGCGCGCGAGCTCTTCGCCGAGGTGGAGCAGTTGCTCTCATTGCCCGAGAACACGCTCAAGATCGGCATCATGGATGAGGAGCGACGCACCAGCGTCAATCTCGCCGAGTGCATTCGCGCGGTGAAGGACCGCGTGGTGTTCATCAACACCGGCTTTCTCGATCGTACGGGCGATGAGATTCACACCTCGATGCAGGCGGCGGCGGTGCCCCGCAAGGCGGACATGAAGAAGGCCGTCTGGCTCGATGCCTACGAGCGGCGCAACGTGGATGTCGGTCTCGCCTGCGGCCTCAAGGGACACGCCCAGATCGGCAAGGGCATGTGGGCCATGCCGGATCGGATGGCGGACATGATGCGAACGAAGATCGCCCATCCTCTGGCGGGAGCGAACACGGCCTGGGTGCCCTCGCCCACGGCCGCGACCCTGCACGCCATGCATTATCACCAAGTGGATGTGGCTCAAGTCCAACGCCGACTCGCGGACCGGCCCCTGGCATCGCTCGATGAGGAGTTGAGCCCACCGCTCGTCGCCGCACCGCAATGGACCCGCGAGGAGATCGAGGAGGAGCTCAACAACAATGCGCAGAGCATCCTCGGCTATGTGGTGCGATGGATCGACTTCGGTGTCGGCTGCTCCAAGGTGCCGGACTTCTACGACGTGGCGCTGATGGAGGACCGCGCGACGCTTCGGATCTCGAGCCAACATGTCGCGAATTGGTTGCTGCACCGCGTTTGCGCTTCGGCCGACGTGCGCGACGCCCTGCGCCGCATGGCGGCCGTGGTCGATGCCCAGAATGCCGCTGATCCGGCGTATCGGCCCATGAGTGCGGACTTGACTGCCAGCGTCGCGTTTCAGGCAGCCAGCGACCTCATTTTCAAGGGGGCCGAGCAGCCGAACGGCTACACCGAGGCGATATTGACCGCGCGACGCAGGGAAAAGATGCATCCACCTAAGCGGGATCCTACGCGGGATTAGGTGCCCCCCGCCTGAGGGGCCGTGGCGGCCGCGCGTATGATTGAAGCCGTCCTGTGCATGGATAGATGCGGTGCCGACACCATCTGACGCGGAGCCACAACAGTCCAGTGAGCAGCATTTCGAGGTAGCCCTCGCCGGCGTCACCGACGCCGTCATCATGGCCGACCCGGCTGGCCGGGTGACCTATCTGAATCCCGCAGCCGCCCAAATCATGGGCCAGACATTGTCCGGCAGCCTCGGGCAGCCGCTTGCGCGCGTGTTGCGGCTCCTGCGCGAGGAACCCGGTGCGCCCGTCGAGGACATTGTCGATGCCGTGCGCCAAAGCGGCGGGAAAATCGACCTGTCCGGCGATACGGCTCTCGCCAATCCCGGCGGCCTGCGCATCCCCATCGAATGCTGCGCCTCCCCCATCCGGGATTCGCAGGGACGCTTCGCGGGTGTGGTGATCGTGTTTCGCGACGTCGAGCACCGGCGCGCGGCCGAGCGTGCCCTGCAGTCGAGCGAGGAGTCGCGGGCCGAGAACGCCGATGCCCTGTTCGAGGAGAAGGAGCGCGCACAGGTCACGCTCAACTCGATCGGCGACGCCGTGGTCAGCACGAATTTCTGGGGGCGCGTCACCTACTTGAATAACGTCGCCGAGCGCATGACCGGCTGGACCCAGGCACAGGCCTCCGGCCGTGCGGTCGACGATGTGTTTCGACTCATCGACGTGATGACCCGCAATGCCACGGCGACACCCACCGCGCGCGCCATCATCGAGAATCGCACGGTGGGGCTTGCCGAGGACTGCATGCTCATCCGCTGCGACGGCGTCGAGCTCGCCATCGAGATCTCGGCGGCGCCGATTCACGACCGTCAGGGCGGCGTCATCGGCGCGGTGATGGTGGCGCATGATGTGACCATCGCACGTGAGCTGTCGCACAAGCTCGCGCGCCTCGCACTCCACGACAGCCTGACGGACGTGCCCAACCGGACGCTCCTCAGCGATCGACTCGATCAAGCCATGATGCGGGCGCACCGCGCCGGCACCTCGGTCGCCGTGCTCTACATCGATCTCGATCGATTCAAGCACATCAACGATTCGTTGGGCCACGCCATCGGCGATCAGCTGCTCAAATCGGTGGCGGAACGCCTGCAGACCTGCGTACGCAGCTCCGACACGGTAAGCCGGCAAGGCGGCGACGAGTTCCTCGTACTGCTCGCGGACGTCATGAATCCACAAGATGCGGCGCTCTGTGCAGAGAAGATCATCCTCGCGCTCGATGCACCGCATCGCATCGCCGGGCATGACCTGCGCATCACGGCGAGCATCGGCATCGCCACCTTCCCCGGCGATGCCGCGGATGCGGAAACCCTGCTGCGCAACGCCGATTTCGCCATGTACCAGGCGAAATACACCGGCCGCAACAACTACCTGTTCTTCCGGCCCGAGATGAACGCCAACGCGATCGAGCGCCAATCCGTCGAGACGGACTTGCGACAGGCCGCCGCCCGCAAAGAGTTCATGCTCAACTATCAGCCCAAGATCGACCTCGAGACTGGCGCCGTCGTCGGGGTCGAGGCGCTCATCCGCTGGCATCGCCCGCGCCACGGCATGGTTCTACCGGCGCGATTCATTCCGGTCGCCGAAGAGTCGGGATTGATCCTGCCCATTGGGCGCTGGGTGCTCGATACGGCGTGCCGCCAGGCTCGCGCCTGGCAAGACGAGGGGCTTGTACCCATATCGATCGCCATCAACGTCTCCGCCGTGGAGCTGCGGGCGAAGGATTTTCTGAGCAACGTGCGCCAGATTCTCGAGCAAACCCGGCTCGAGCCTCGCTTCCTCGAGCTCGAGCTCACCGAGACCTTCATGATGCAGGATTGGAAATCGACCGCGGAGATTCTGCGCGCCTTGAAAGCTCTCGGGGTACGCATCGCGCTCGATGACTTCGGCACGGGCTACTCGAGCTTGAGCTACATGAAGCGCTTTCCGATCGATGCGCTCAAGATCGATCAATCGTTCGTGCGCGACATGACCACGGATTCGGACGATGCCAGCATCGTGAGCGCCGTCATCGACATGGGCCGCAGCTTGAACATGCGGGTCATCGCCGAGGGCATTCAGACGCACGATCAGCTTCAGTTCCTGAAGGACCGTCACTGCCCCGAGGGGCAGGGCTATTACTTTGCGCCGCCCGTGCCGGCCGATGAGCTCACCGGCATTCTGAGCAAGGGCGCCGTGAAGCAGCCGTTTCTCGCAATCATCTCCTGAAGCTCATAAGCGCCGGCGCAGCGCCTCGAGCCGCTGACTCCAGGGCCGCTCGCGCTCGAGCCAGGCGGCGAGCGTGATCAGCCGCGCATCCTCGCCGAGCGGCGCGACCAATTGAACGCCGATCGGCAGCCCGCCGCGCGAGACCGCGAGAGGCAGGGAGATGGCGGGCTGGCCCGTGACGTTGAAGAGTTCCGTGAAGGGCGCGTAACCGTAGGATTGAGCCGTCCACCGTGCCATGTCGAAGGCCGCCGTGCGCCCATCGATTTGTCCCGTGAGCGGTGCGTGCTGCGCCGTGGTGGGCAGCAGCAGCACATCAAAATCCCGAAAGCGCTCGGCCATATCGCGCGTCGCTCCCGTGAGCGTGCGGCGGGCGCGCGCGTAGTCGACGGCGCTCGAGCGGCGTCCGAGCGCGAGGGCTGCCCATGTCAGCGCCTCGAGTTCGCCGGGCTGCGGTGGCCGTCCCACGCGGCTCTCGTAGAACTCGATGTCCTCCGCGATGGCCGTGAGCCAGAGGATTCCGGCGGCCTCGCCGATGTCGGCGGACTCCGGCAACGTGGCCGCGCTCACGCGGTGACCGGCCCGGCTCAGGGTATCGGCGAGCTCCTCCACCGCGGCTCCGATCTCCGCATCGAGCGGTGCCGCGCCGGGTGCCGCGACGATGACCGCCACCTTGAGCGGCCTCAGCGGCGCATCGCACGCGCTCAGGAAGCGCGCCGCCGGGAGCGGTGCGCGGCTTCCGGCCCACGGGCCGCTCGTGAGATCGAGCATCAGCGCGGTATCGCGCACGCTGCGCGTGAGCACGTGCTCGCAATCGAGACCGCCGGCGAGCTCATCGTGATACGGGCCCGAGGGCACCCAGCCGCGGCTCGGCTTGAGGCCAACGAGTCCGCACGCGGCCGCCGGCACGCGAATGGAGCCGCCCGAATCCGTGCCGTGCGCGATCGGCACCATGCCGGAGGCGACTGCCGCCGCCGCCCCGCCGCTCGAGCCGCCGGGGCTGCGCTTGAAGTCCCAGGGATTCGCCGTGGGGCCGCGCCAGGAAGGCTCGGTGACGAATTCGGCGGCAAACTCCGGGGTGTTGGTGCGGCCGATGAGCGACAGCCCGGCCTCGCGCCAGCGCCGCGCGAGCGGCGAGTCCGCCCTCGCGGGCGGCAGGCCTTGAAGCCAGCGGCAAGAGAAGGTGAGGTGCATGCCGGCGACTTCGATATTGAGGTCCTTGGCGAGAAACGGCACGCCGCAAAGCGGCGCGTCGCGGGACAGCACGCGAGCCGCGCGGCGCGCCATCTCATCGTGCCGCTCCACCACTGCATTGAGCGCAGGATCGACCGCATCGATGCGCGCGATGGCCGCCTCGGTGAGCTCGCTCGCCTCGAGCTCGCCGCGACGCACGAGATCGGCGAGCCCGGTGGCGTCGTAGCCCATGTATTCCTCGACTCTCATAGGGAGTGTGCTCCAGTCGCTTTGACGGCGAAGCTCGCACACTGTACGATGCGCGCAGCCAACTCAAGGTCGGTGTACGGTCAGTACCGTCCTTGGCTCGCGGTCCGTCTTCGACGCACTCGTACTTTTTCTCTCCTCGCTGCTGACCGCTCCGGACGCCTTGCGCTCCGCCGTGCGAGTCAAAAATTGAGGATATTTAATGTCATTTTCCGAACTCGGGCTCAAGCCCGAATTGCTGCGTGCCGTTGCCGATAAGGGTTACGACACTCCCTCCCCCATTCAGCTCCAGGCCATTCCCGCGGTCCTCGCAGGCCGCGATGTGCTCGCCGGCGCCCAGACCGGCACCGGCAAGACGGCAGGCTTCGTGCTGCCCATTCTGCAGCGGCTCGCCGAGGCCACCGCGCGCGAGCGCGCGCCGCGTGCGCTGGTGCTCACCCCGACTCGCGAGCTCGCGGCGCAGGTCGCCCAGAGCGCCCGCGATTACGGCAAGTATGTGCCGCTGCGCGTGCTGCAGGTCTTCGGCGGCGTCGGCCTCAATCCGCAGATTACCGGGCTCCGGGCGGGCTGCGACATCCTGGTCGCGACGCCCGGCCGGCTCCTCGATCTCGCACAACAGCGTGCCGCGGATCTGTCCCGCGTCGAGGTGCTGGTTCTGGACGAGGCGGATCGCATGCTCGACATGGGCTTCATCCACGACATCAAGCGCATCATCAAGCTGCTGCCTGCGAAGCGGCAGAACCTGTTGTTCTCGGCCACTTATTCGGACGACATCCGTGGCCTCGCGGAGCGCTTGCTGACGAATCCCCTGTCCATTCAGGTCGCGCCGCGCAATGCCCCCATCGAGCTCGTCGAGCAGCGGGCGTACCGCGTGCAGAAAGATCACAAGCGGCATCTTCTCGCGCATCTGATTCGCGACGGAGCCTGGTCGCAGGTGCTCATCTTCACGCGTACCAAGCACGGCGCCAACCGGCTCACGCAGCAGCTCGAAGGCGCCGGTATCCAAGCCGTCGCGATCCATGGCAACAAGAGCCAGGCGGCGCGCGTGCGCGCGCTCGAGATGTTCAAGCGCGGAGAGGTCACGGCTCTGGTCGCGACCGAAGTCGCCGCCCGGGGACTGGATATCAAGGAGCTGCCGTATGTCGTGAATTACGAGCTCCCCAACGTCCCGGAGGATTACGTGCACCGCATCGGCCGCACCGGTCGGGCGGGCGCCTCGGGCCAAGCGGTCTCGCTGGTATCGCCCGACGAGAGCTCCTTCCTCAGGGACATCGAGCGCTTGCTCCGGCGCACCATTCCCGTGGTGGCGACGCCTGCATTCGAGATCTCCGAGGCGCAGCACGCGCCCGCGAGCCGCGACCAAGGATCCGTGCGTCATGAGTCCTCGGGTCAACGCGCCGGTGAACGGCGTGATGCGCGTCCGCATGCGGCGGGCCGCCACACGAGCGCCCGACACGCTCCGAGCTCGCGGCAGCGCGATGCGGGCCGCCAGAATTGGCGGCAGCGCGGGCGCTAGCTGCGGCTCGCGTCGAGACGCGGTACGAGGTCCTTCAGGTAGGCGGCGAACTGCGGACCCAGGCTCGGGTGCTTGAGACCGAATTCCACGGTCGCCTGCAGATACCCGAGCTTGCTTCCGCAATCGTAGCGCTTGCCCTCGAACTCGAACGCATAGACGGGCTCGCGCTGTAGGAGCCTCGCGATTCCATCGGTGAGCTGTATCTCCCCGCCCGCGCCGGCGCCGATCCTCGCCAGGTCGTCGAACAAAGAGCCTGACAAGAGATATCGCCCCACCACGGCGAGCGTGGACGGCGCCTTGTCGGGCTTGGGCTTCTCCACGATGTGAATGATCTTGCCCACGCGCTCAACGAGGGGTCCCTCGAGGGTCACGATGCCGTATTTGTCCGTATCGGCTTTCGGCACGTTCTGTACGCCGAGGACGCTCCCGCCGCGCCGCTCGTGGACCCTCGCCATCTGCTTCAGGCACGACACCGGCGCATCGATGAGGTCGTCGGCGAGATGCACCATGAAGGGCGCGTTGCCGACCACCGGCCGCGCACACAGCACCGCGTGGCCGAGACCGAGCGGCGCCGGTTGGCGGATGTAGACGCACGAAGCCCAGCTCGGCAGGATGCCGCTCAAGGCCTCGAGCAACTCCTGCTTGCCCTGTTGTTGCAGGACGGCCTCGAGCTCGGGGTTGCTGTCGAAGTGATCCTCGATTGCGCGCTTCGAGCTTCCGGTGATGAACACCAGCGTGTCAGCGCCCGCTGACAACGCTTCGTCCACCGCGTACTGAATGAGCGGCTTGTCGACGATCGGCAGCATCTCCTTCGGGCTCGCCTTCGTCACCGGCAAGAATCGCGTGCCGCGACCGGCGACCGGGAATACGCAGGTTTTTACGGATTGATGAGTAGGCATGACGAAATCATAGCGGATTTTCGCCGCCGATTTTCAACGCAGTTTGATGAGCGCGTAGGACTCGAACGTCTGCCACGACTGGCACGCGGGGCAATGCCAGTAAAAGCTTCTTCCCGAAAAGCCGCACTCGCTGCACCGATATCGCTCGGCATGATTCAGCAGTGCACCGACTTCGTGAGCGATGCGCTCATCCTCGCCGCCGCCCGCCTGATGCATCGCACCGAGCGTCGCGTCCTCCTTCAGGACGGATGCGAGCGCATCGCGCAGCGGCGCGGCGCCGGTGAGTCCTGCGGCGATCGCGGCAAACACCAGCCGTTTCAAGTCCGCGCCGCCGTGCTCGCGCGCCTGCCCGACGAGCTCCGACAAGAGCGCGTCGCGGCGCCCGGCGCCTGCGAGCTCGAGCAGGTGAGGCAGCTCCTCGGGCAAAAGGTCCGGGTATTCCGCGAGTGCCATGCGCAACAGCCGGAGCGCGAGCTCCCGGTCTTGCTGCCGTTCGGCGATTTGTGCGCGCAGCAGCGCAGCGCGGGGAAAAGGCGAGGTCTCGCGGCGCGCCTGGCGCAAAAGCGCACGGGCCTCGTCCATCGCGCCGCGCTCGATCTCGAGCGCCGCGAGCTCGCACAGGTAGTGAGCGGCGATGAGGCGCGGCGGCGCGGCTTTGATGCGGGCGAGCCGGCGATGGGTGTCGAGCGCCTGCTGCCATTCGTGCTGACGCTCGTACACGCCGCGCAACGCCGCGAGCGCGCTTGCGCGCAACCGCGAGGTCTCTCCGACCTTGAGAAAGAGCCCTTCGGCGCGATCCAAAAGCCCCGCCCGCAGATAATCCTGCGCGAGGGCGAGCAGCGCCTGCTCGTGATGTTCCGGTGCGAGCCCTTCGCGCGCGAGAAGATTTTGGTGAATGCGGATCGCACGCTCGACCTCGCCGCGCCGCCGATAGAGCGCGCCGAGCGCGAAGTGCGTCTCGACGGTCTCCTCGTTCGCATCCATGAGCTTCAGGAACACATCGAGCGCCCGATCGGGCTGCTCGGTGACCAGGTAATCGAGCCCGGTGAGATAGTCCGGGTGAAGTTTGGCCGCGCCCCGCGTCCAGCGCCTGCCCCAGCCGAAGTGACCGGCGAGGATACCGATCACCAGCGCAGCCAGGATCAGAAGCCATGCATACCAGGAGAGATCGGTCATGAGCCGGGCCGCCTGTCAGCCAGCGCTCGAAGGCACCGGCTCAGTCGCGAATCGGCTGATCCGCGCCGTCGTTGACGCGCTCGCGAAGATCCTTTCCGGGCTTGAAGTGCGGCACGTGCTTTCCGGCGAGAGCGACGGCCTCGCCGGTCTTGGGATTGCGCCCCTGACGCGGCGGGCGAAAGTGCAGCGAGAAGCTGCCGAATCCGCGGATTTCAATGCGCTCCCCGGTCGCCAAGGCGTCGCTCATGATCTCCAAGAGCTGCTTCACGGCGAGCTCGACGTCCTTCGCCGGTAGATGCTTTTGCTTGGCCGAAATGATCTCGATGAGTTCCGATTTCGTCATTATCGATCCGTAGCGTCCCCAACTAAAGGCATAGCGCCGAACGCGGCGGCCTAAGAAGGCCGCCGAGCTCGATGGATAACCCTCAATCCTGGCCCGAGATTTGTTCTTTCAGCAGGTCTCCAAGGCTGGTCCCGGTCGGCGAGTCAGTGCGGTAATTCTGCATCGCTTCTTGTTCCTCGTGGATGTCCTTCGCCTTGATCGAGAGCGAAATGCTGCGACCCTTGCGATCCACGTTGGTGAATTTCGCCTCGACCTCGTCGCCCACCTTGAGGAGCAGGCGCGCATCCTCCACGCGATCACGCGACAGCTCCGAGGCGCGCAGCTGACCGTCGACCCCGTTGCCGAGATCGATGATCGCGCCCTTGGCATCCACCTCGCGCACCGTGCCGCGCACGATGCTGCCCTTCGGATGATCGGCGATGTACGCCGAGAACGGATCCTTGGCGAGCTGCTTCACGCCGAGGCTGATGCGCTCGCGCTCGGGATCGATCGACAGCACCATGGCGTCGACTTGCTGGCCTTTCTGGTAGCTGCGCACGGCTTCCTCGCCCGGCAGATCCCAGGAAATGTCGGAGAGATGCACCAGTCCGTCGATGCCGCCCGCCAGGCCGATGAAAATGCCGAAATCGGTGATCGACTTGATCTGACCGCTGACCTTGTCGCCGCGATTGTAGTTCTCGGCGAACTCCTTCCAGGGATTGGTCTTGCACTGCTTGATGCCGAGGCTGATGCGGCGGCGTTCCTCGTCGATGTCGAGGACCATGACCTCCACTTCCTGACCGACGTGCACCACCTTCGCGGGATTGACGTTCTTGTTCGTCCAGTCCATCTCCGAGACGTGCACGAGGCCCTCGACGCCCTCTTCGATCTCGACGAAGCAGCCGTAGTCCGCGATGTTGGTGACCTTGCCGAACAACCGGGTGTTCGCCGGATAGCGCCGCGCGATGTTCTGCCACGGATCGGCGCCGAGCTGCTTCAAGCCGAGCGAGACGCGCTGGCGCTCCCGGTCGAACTTGAGGATGCGCACGTCGATCTCCTCGCCCACCTTCACGACCTCGGACGGATGCTTGACGCGCTTCCATGCCATGTCGGTGATATGCAGCAGACCGTCGATGCCGCCCAAATCCACGAACGCGCCGTAATCGGTGAGGTTCTTGACCACGCCCTTGACGGCCGCGCCTTCCTGCAGGTTGTCGAGCAGCGCGGAGCGTTCGGCGCTGTACTCTTGCTCGACCACCGCGCGCCGCGACACGACGACGTTGTTGCGCTTCTGATCGAGCTTGATGACCTTGAACTCGAGCGGCTTGTTCTCGAGGTACGACGGATCGCGCACGGGGCGCACGTCGACCAGCGAGCCCGGCAGAAATGCGCGCACATTGTCGATCTCGACCGTGAAGCCGCCCTTCACGCGGCCGGTGATGACGCCCGTGACCACTTCTTGCTTCTCGAAAGCGGTCTCGAGCCGCGTCCAGGTGCGCGCTCGCTTCGCTTTCTCGCGCGACAGCCGGGTCTCGCCCGAGCCGTCCTCGACGCTGTCGAGCGCGACCTCGACGGTCTCGCCGACTTGAACTTCAATTTCGCCCTTCTCGTTCTTGAATTGATCCGAGGGTATGACGGCCTCCGACTTCAGGCCGACATTGACGATGACGTAATCCTGGCCGACCTCGACGATGAGGCCGTTGAGTATGGTGCCCGGACGAATCCGTTGGCTCGCAATGCTCTGTTCGAACAGTTCCGCAAAACTTTCTGTCATGTGCTCTCTATCAAACGTTGCCCAGGCTTATGGTCCGTATGCGCCAGGGGTTACCATAATGACGGTGATCGATCCTTGATCTCCGCAACCAAAAAACTTTCAGATCCCGTCCCTAGTCTACGGACCTGTGTGCAGCCGTTCGCGGGCAATCTCCAGTACGCGGCTTACCACGGCGTCGACGGGTATTCCCGTCGTGTCCAACAAGACTGCACCGGCACCTGCGACCAGAGGCGAGGCGGCGCGCGAAATATCGCGCTCGTCACGCTCCGCTATCTCCAGCGAAAGGGCGGCAAGGGTAGCAGCAACCCCCTTTTCTTTCAACTGGTTATGGCGTCTCAGCGCGCGCTCCTCAAGACTCGCCGTGAGGAATATCTTCACGGGTGCCCCGGGGAATACCACGGTGCCCATATCGCGCCCATCCGCTACCAGACCCGGGGGTACGGCGAAGGCCCGCTGACGGGCCAATAGCGCGGCTCTAACGGCGGGGATCGCGGCGACCTTCGAGGCATCCCCGCCCGCCGTCTCGGTGCGGATGTCCCGAGTGACATCGGTGCCGTCCAGGAAGACCTGTTCTTCGCCGCCGGGCCCCGAGCCGAAGCGAATATCCAACCGCCCCGCCAGAGCTGCGAGCGCCGGAGCATCGTCCAGGCCGAGGCCCCCGCGGCGGGCCGCCAGCGCGACCAGCCGGTACAGCGCCCCGCTGTCGAGATACGCCCAATGCAGTGCACTCGCCACGGCACGGCTGATGGTGCCCTTGCCCGACCCGGAGGGGCCGTCGATGGTGATCACCGGCACCAAAGGCTTTGGGGGGCTCATCGGGGTCCCCCCACAGCTTCGGTGAGCTCGAGACCGCCCGCGCGCGCGAGCGCCACGAACCCCGGGAACGAGGTCGCCACGTTGGCCGTGTCCCGCACCGTAATCGGCTCAGCCGCGCGCAGGCTCGCGATGCTGAAGGCCATCGCGATGCGATGATCGCCGCGACTGTCGACCACCCCGCCGCGAAAGGCGGCGCCGGCCGGGCGACCCTCGATACGCATGCCGTCCGGTGTGGTCTCGTGCGCGACCCCCAAGGCCTCGAACCCTGCTGCCATGGCGGCGATACGGTCGCTCTCCTTCACCCGCAGCTCTTCGGCTCCGCAAATGACGGTCTGCCCTTGCGCGCAGGCCGCCGCGATGAACAGCACGGGAAATTCGTCGATGGCGAGCGGCACGGCGGCGGGCGGGACCTCGATGCCCTTCAGCGCCGAGGCATGGACCCGCAGATCCGCCACCGGCTCGGCGCCGCTCGAGCGCGGATTCTCGATGTCGATGCGGCCGCCCATGCGGCGCAGAATGTCGAGCAGCCCGGTGCGCGTCGGATTGAGCCCCACGTTCGTAAGGACGAGCCCTTCGGGCGCGGCTCCGAGCAAGCCCGCCACGATGAAAAAAGCGGCGGAGGAGAAATCGCCCGGCACTTCGAGCGACTGACTCTCGAGCCGCGAAGGCGGATGCAAGGTGGTGGTGAGTCCGTGCGTCTCGACCCGCACACCGGCGCTCGAGAGCATCCGCTCGCTGTGATCGCGGCATACCGCAGGCGACACCACCGTCGTCGCGCCCCGTGCGTAGAGCCCCGCGAGGAGCAGCGCCGATTTCACCTGGGCGCTCGCGACCGGCATGAGGTAGTCGATGCCGTGCAGGACCTGTCCGCCGCTGATCTCGATCGGCGGCTTGCCGTTCTGCGTGCGCACCTGCGCCCCCATCTCACGAAGCGGCTTCGCGACGCGCTCCATCGGGCGCTGCATGAGCGACTCGTCGCCGATCAGCGTGGAATCGAACGCCTGCGCGGCAAGGAGGCCCGCGAACAGACGCATGGCCGTTCCCGCATTGCCCATGTCGAGCGGCCGGCCCGCGGCCTTCAGGCCCTGCAGGCCGACACCGTGCACGCGCACGTGCATCGTCTGCGGCTGCTCGATGCGCACGCCGAGGGCGCGCATGGCCTTCAGGCTCGCGAGGCAATCCTCGCTCGCCAGAAAGCCGTGCACATCGCTCGTGCCGGAGGCGAGCGCCGAGATCAGGATCGAGCGATGCGAGATGGACTTGTCGCCGGGTACCGTGAGACGTCCCGAGACGCACTTGACGGGGCGCGCCTCGATGCGGCTCGAGGCGCTCGCGGCCGCGGGGGTCACAGCACAGCCCGCGGATAGGAGCCGAGCACCTTGAACAGCGACGCCCGCGTCTCGAGCGAGCTCAACGCCTTGGCGAGCGCCGGATCGCTCACGTGCCCCTCCACGTCGATGAAGAACACGTAGTCCCACTTGCGCTTGCGCGACGGACGCGACTCGATGCGAGTCATGTTGATTCGATGCTCCGAGAACGGCTCGAGCAGCCGGAAGAGCGCGCCGGGATCGTCGGTGCCGCTTGCCGAGACGAGGAGCGTGGTGCGGTCCGCGCCGCTCGAGGCAAAGAGCTTGCGCCCGATCACCAGGAAGCGCGTGGTGTTGTCGGATTGGTCCTCGATCTCCTCGGCGAGCACGTTGAGCCCGTAGATCTCGGCAGCGGCGCGACTCGCAATGGCCGCGGTGCCGCGCTCGTCGCGTGCGCGGCGTGCGCCCTCCGCATTGCTCGACACCGCGACGCGCTCCGGCTCGGGCAGATGCTCATCGAGCCAGCCACGGCATTGAGCGAGCGCTTGCGCGTGGGCGCAGATGCGCTTGATGTCGCCATGCGCGCTCATGCGTCCCATCAAGTGGTGCTGCACGCGCAGCTCCACCTCGCCGCAAATCTTGAGCCCCGAGCCGAGGAACATGTCGAGCGTGTGGTTCACCGTGCCCTCGCTCGAATTCTCGATCGGCACCACGCCGAAGTCCGCGATGCCTCCTTCGACCTCGCGAAATACTTCGTCGATCGCGGGCAGCGGCAGGGCACGCACCGAGGATCCGAAGTGCTTGAGCACCGCGGCTTGCGTGAAGGTGCCTTCGGGGCCGAGGAACGCCACCTTGAGCGGCTCCTGCTGCGCGAGGCACGCCGACATGATCTCGCGAAACAGCCGCGCGATCTCCTCGTTGCGCAGCGGCCCTCGATTGCGCTCGAGCGCCTTGCGCAAAACCTCCGCCTCGCGCTCGGGGCGGTAGAAATCCACCGCCTTTCCGCTCGCCGTCTTCGAGATGCCCACTTGCTGGGCAAACCCGGCGCGCTCGTTCAGAAGCTCGTGAATGCGGGCGTCGATGGCATCGATGCGGGCCCGGATGCTGCCGAGATCGCTGCGCGAGGCCTCCGCCGCGCGCGGTGTGGACCCCGGTCGCGCGGCGCTCCCCGCGGTCCCGCGAGCGCTCTTCTTGGGCGCCCCCGGCTTGCGCGCCCCCGGCTTTGCGGGTCTCCTCATGCGTGCTTGCGCTCGAACTCGCGCATGAAGGCGATGAGCGCCTCGACCGCGGCGGGCGGCACGGCGTTGTACAGGCTCGCGCGCATGCCGCCGAGGACTCGATGACCCTTGAGGTTGTGCAGCCCGGCGGCGGCTGCCTGCTCGAGGAAAACGGCGTCCAGGGAGTCCTTCGCGAGCGTGAAGGTGACGTTCATCCAGGAGCGGGCATCTTTCGCCACGCGATTGCGGTAGAGCGAGGAGCCGTCGATCGCCGCATACAGCGCCTGCGCCTTGGTCCGGTTGCGCTCCCCCATGGCGGCAAGCCCACCCTGCTTTTTGAGCCACTTGAACACCAGACCCGCCACGTACCAGGAGAAGGTGGGCGGCGTGTTGAGCAGGGAACCCTCGTCCGCGATTTGCTTGTAGTTGAACACGGAGGGGGTCTCGGGGCGTGCGTGTCCCAACAGATCCTCCCGCACGATGACGATGGTCAGACCCGAGGGGCCGATGTTCTTTTGCGCCCCCGCATAGATGAGGCCGAACTTCGACACATCGAGCGGCCGCGACAGAATCGTCGAGGACATGTCGGCCACCAGCGGGACACCGCGGCTCGCCGGCACGTAATGAAATTCAACCCCGCTGATGGTCTCGTTGGGGGTGTAATGCAGATACGCCGCCTCGGAGCTCAGCTTGAATTCGCGTTGCGGCGGCACGCGCAAATATTCACCGCCCGCATCGGCCGCGACGTTCACCGCGCAATAGCGGCGCGCCTCGCCGATCGCACGCTTCGACCAGTGCCCCGTGTTGATGTAATCCGCACCCGAATCCGCGCGGGCGAGGTTGAGGGGTACCAGGGAGAACTGCGCCGCGGCGCCGCCCTGCATGAAAAGGATCTTGTGGCTGCGGGGGACGGCGAGGAGCTCGCGCAGGTCAGCCTCGGCCTCCTCCGCGACGTGCATGAAGGCCTTGCCGCGGTGGCTGACTTCCATGACCGACATGCCCGAATGCTGCCAGTCGAGCAGCTGGTCGCGCGCCTCCTCCAGCACCTCGGTAGGCAGCGCCGCCGGACCGGGGGAGAAGTTATAGGCGCGCATCGAGGCTGAAGCCCGCTCAGCCGATCGGATCGCCGGAATCGTCCGCGAGGTCCCCGTCGGCATCCGCACCGTCCGAGCCTTGGTCCCCGCCCCCCGGCTCGCCGGCGATGCGATCCAGACCCGACAGCTGATCGCCTTCCTCCAGCCGGATCAGCCGCACCCCCTGGGTGTTGCGGCCGACGACGGAGATGTCCTTCACCGGGGTGCGCACCAGCGCGCCGTTCTGACTCATGAGCATGATTTCGTCGTCGAAACTCACCTGCAACGCGCCGACCATGCGGCCGTTGCGGTCGGTGATCTGCAGCGCGATCACTCCTTGTCCGCCGCGTCCGTGCGTCGGAAATTCCTCGAGCGGGGTGAGTTTGCCGAAACCATTCTCGGATGCGGTGAGGATATAGCCCTGCTCGGCCACGATCAGGGCATTGACGCGCTGCTCGTCGGCGAGCTTGACCCCGCGCACGCCGGCCGCTTCGCGGCCCATCGGACGCACCTCGTCCTCGATGAAGCGGATGGCCTTGCCGCCGGTGGTGAACAGCAAGATGTCCTTGGTGCCGTCGGTGATCGCGACGCCGACGAGCTTGTCGCCGGGATCGAGCGCCACCGCGATGATGCCGCTCGCACGCGGCCGGGAGAACAGCGCGAGCGAGGTCTTCTTCACCGTGCCGAGGCTCGTCGCCATGAACACGAACTTGCTCTCTTCGAACTCCTTGATGGGCAGCATGGCGCTGATGCGCTCGCCTTCCTGGAGCGGCAACAGGTTCACGATGGGCTTGCCGCGGGACCCGCGGCTCGCCTGCGGGAGCTGGTACACCTTGAGCCAATAGAGCTTGCCGCGATCGGAGAAGCACAGGAGCGTGTCGTGCGTGTTCGCCACGAACAGCCGGTCGACGAAATCCTCGTCCTTGACGATGGTCGCGGCCTTGCCGCGGCCGCCCCGCCGCTGTGCCTGGTAGCTCGACACGGGCTGCGCCTTGGCGTAACCGCCGTGCGACAACGTGACGACCACATCCTCCGGCGAAATCAGATCCTCGATGGTGAGATCTTCGTGGTTCGAGATGATCTCGGTGCGGCGCTTGTCGCCGAAGGTCTCGCGGATCATCTCGAGCTCGTTGCGGATGACCTCGAGCAGGCGCTGCGGTCGCGCCAGGATGTCGGACAAATCGCGGATCACCGCGAGCAGCTCCTCGAATTCGGCGATGATCTTGTCCTGCTCCAGGCCCGTCAGGCGGTGCAGCCGCATGTCGAGGATCGCCTGAGCCTGAATGGCCGTCAGCCGATAGCCGCCGGAGACCAGCCCCAGGGGCGGCGACTCCGCGTCGGGTCGCGTGCTGATGCCGCCGGCGCGCGCCAGCATGGCGGGCACGGCGCCCGAGCCCCATACCCGCGAAACGAGCGCCGCCTTCGCATCCGCCGGCGAGGGCGAGGCCTTGATCGCGGCGATGATCTCGTCGATGTTCGCAAGCGCAATCGCCAATCCCTCGAGCACGTGCCCGCGCTCGCGCGCCTTGCGCAGGTCATGAACGGTGCGCCGGGTGACGACCTCGCGCCGGTGCCGCAGGAACGCATCGAGCATGTCCTTCAACGACAGAAGCCGCGGCTGGCCGTCGACCAGCGCCACCATGTTGATGCCGAACACCTGCTCCATCTGGGTCTGCGCGAACAGATTGTTGAGCAGGATCTCCGGCACCTCCCCGCGCTTCAGCTCGATCACGACGCGCATGCCGTCCTTGTCGGACTCATCGCGCAGGCCGTCCGAGGCGATGCCCTCGATCAGCTTGTCGCGCACCAGATCGGCGATGCGCTCGATGAGCCGCGCCTTGTTGACCTGGTAGGGAAGCTCGGTGATGACGATGGCTTGCCGATCGCCCTTGCCGACGCTCTCGAAGTGCGTGCGCGCCCGGACGTGCAGGCGCCCGCGGCCGGTCTTGTAGGCGAGCACGATCTCCTGCGCGCCGTTGATCAGGCCGGCGGTGGGAAAATCCGGTCCCGGCACGATCTGCATGAGCTGCGCGAGCGTGATGTCGGGGTTCTCGATGAGCGCGATGCAGGCCGAGACGATCTCGTGCAGGTTGTGCGGCGGGATGTTGGTCGCCATGCCGACCGCGATGCCCGACGAGCCGTTGATGAGCAGATTCGGGATGCGCGTCGGCAGGACGGCCGGCTCGCTCTCCGACTCATCGTAGTTCGGGACGAAGTCGACCGTTTCCTTGTCGATGTCCGCCAGCAGCTCGCCCGCGAGCTTCGACATGCGCACTTCGGTGTAGCGCATCGCCGCAGGCGGATCGCCGTCGACCGACCCGAAATTGCCCTGGCCGTCGACCAAGAGGTAACGCATGGAAAAAGGCTGCGCCATGCGCACGATGGCGTCGTACACGGACGCATCGCCGTGCGGATGGTACTTGCCGATGACATCGCCGACGACACGCGCCGATTTCTTGTACGCCCGGTTCCAGTCGTTGCCGAGCTCGCGCATCGCATACAGGACGCGCCGGTGCACCGGCTTCAGGCCGTCCCGCACATCGGGCAAAGCGCGGCCCACGATCACGCTCATCGCGTAATCCAGGTACGACTTGCGCATCTCCTCTTCGAGATTTACGGGCAATATTTCGCGTGCGATCTCGGCCATATGCGAGAGTCCGGGTGATCCTTCGGCTATAAATTAAGCGGGTTTATTGGAGGCGAGACAGGGTCTCAACATGGCGGAATTCTAGCATAGATCCCCGTGGTCTTCAGCCTTCGTGGGGAGAAGCCGATATACTCGCGGCCATGCCGAGAGTGCCCTGCGACATGCATATCACGCCCCGCTGGATGCTGCCCATGGCCGGGGACCGGACGCTGCTCGAGAAGCACACGCTGGTGGTGCGCGACGGGCGGATTCTCGATGTCCTGCCGAGCGATGCCGCGGCCGAGCGCTATGCGCCGAGCGTCGTGCTCGAGCGACCCTCGCACCTCTTGATGCCCGGGCTCGTCAATGCGTACACCCGCATCGGGACCCCGGCGCGCGACCCCGCGACCGTCGCGTTCTCGCCCGAGCTCGCCTCGCTCGCCATCGCCAACATGCTCAAGGCGGGCATCACGACCTTTTGCGAGGTGGGCTATTTTCCGAGCGAGGCGGCGCGCGCGGCCGTGGCGCAGGGCCTGCGCGCCGTCATCGGCCTGCCCGTCGCGCAGGAGCCGAGTCCGTGGGCACAAAGTCCGGCGGAGTATCTGACGCGCGCGCTCAGGCTGCGCGATGAATACAAGGGCCACGCGTCCGTATCGACCGTATTCGCGCCCCTGCGCAGCGAGACCCTCGATGATGCGGCGTTGGCCCGTATCAGCACGCTCGCCGCGGAGCTCGATGCGGGCATCGTCGTTTCGCTCAATCGCTCGCAGCAGGACATCGAGGCGAGCATGGCGCGCCACGGCAAGCGCCCCATCGCACGGCTCGAATCCCTCGGGCTGCTGACGCCGGCGCTCATCGCATCGCACCTCATCTGCCTCGAGGATGGGGAGATCGATCTCATCCGGCGGTCCGGGCCGGGCGTGGCGCTGTGCCTCTCCTCGGGTCTCGCGCTCGGCGACGGGCTGCCCTCGCTCGCGGCGCTGGCCGTTTCGCGCGCGGCGGGTGTGCGCATGAGCCTGGGGACGGACGGGGCGTCCCTGGGGCCGGCGCAGGACTTGTGGAGCGACATCAAGCTCCTCGCGCTGCACGGCCACATCGCGAGCCGCAGTCCTTTGTTCGGCGAATCCGAGGTGCTCGATGCGGCGACTCGAGGTGGCGCCGCGGTGCTCGGTCTCGATGCCGAGATCGGCACCCTCGAGGCCGCGAAGTGGGCCGACCTTTGTTGTCTCGATCTCGGCTCCTCCGTGATGCAGCCGACGCTCGAGCCGCTCGCCCAACTGCTTCTCGCGGGCGGCCGCGACCTCGTGAGCGATGTCTGGGTCGCGGGGCGGCAGCTCCTGTGCGAGGGACAATTCACGCGCCTGGACTGGAGCGAGCTCGCCGCACGCTTGAAAGGGGCCGCCGCGCGGGAGAGGATGGTGCCGGCATGAGCGCTTCCGAAACCCTGAATGCCGACCCCGCGGAGCTCGCCAAGTTCGATGCCATCGCGCAGCGCTGGTGGGACCCGAACGGGCCCTCCAAGCCGTTGCATGACCTCAATCCGCTGCGTCTCCAATACATCGATCGCGCCGTCTCGCTCGCCGGGAGCGAGGCGCCGCCGCGCATCGTCGATGTCGGCTGCGGCGGCGGCATCCTGTCGGAGGGGATGGCGCGCTCGGGCGCGCAGGTGCTCGGCATCGATCTATCGCGCGCCTGTCTGGACGTCGCGAGGCTCCACGCACTCGAGACCGATGTGCCGGTGAGCTATCGCGCGATCTCGGCGGAGGAGCTCGCGCGCGAATCTCCCGGACAGTTCGATGCGGTCACGTGCATGGAGCTCCTGGAGCACGTTCCGGATCCCGCCTCCATGCTCGCCTCGCTCGCCGTGCTGGTCAAACCCGGCGGGCAGCTGATCGCATCGACGCTGAACCGCCACCCCTTGAGCTTCGCGGTGGCCATCGTGGGAGCCGAATACGTCGCACGCATATTGCCCCGCGGAACCCACGATTACCTGAAGTTCATCCGTCCCTCGGAGCTTGCGCGCTGGGGTCGCGCGGCGGGCCTCGAGCTCATCGACCTGACGGGAATAGCCTATAACCCGCTCACTCGAGCCTTCCGGCTGTCCCCCGACACTCGAGTGAACTATCTCGCGCATTTCCGTCGGGAGACCTGACTGGTGCTCGAGGCGGTCTTGTTCGATCTCGACGGCACCTTGCTCGACACCGCTCCCGACATGATCGGCGCGTTGAACTCGCTCCGTCTCGAGAATGGCCTCGCTCCCCTGCCCTTCGGCGAGGTTCGCCCTGCCGTGAGCCACGGCTCCTCGCGCCTCGTGCAGGTCGCCTTTCCGGGAATCGACCCGCAGCGCTTTGCCCTCTTGCAGCGCCGCTTTCTCGAGCTCTATGGCGCACGGCTGAGTGCCGAGACCCGTCTGTTCGCAGGGATGGAGCGGGTGCTCGCCGAGCTCGCGCGGCGCGCGCTGCCGGCCGGCATCGTCACCAACAAGCCCGCCCGGCTCACCGATGCGCTGCTCGGCGAGCTCGGGCTCGCCAAGCGCTTTGCCTGCGTCGTGAGCGGCGATACCTTGAGTGAGCGCAAACCGCATCCGTTGCCCATGCTGCATGCGGCGAAGCTCGCGGGCGCATCGCCCGCGGCATGCCTCTATGTGGGCGACGCGGAGCGCGACGTGCAGGCCGCGCATGCGGCGGGCATGCGCGCCCTCGTCGCCACCTATGGGTACCTCGGCGCGGAGGAGCCCTGGCAGGCCTGGGGCGGCGATGGGTCGATCGCCGAGCCCGCGCAGTTGCTCACATGGCTCGACCGGGATTCGGCGTGATGAACCTCTGGCTCGGGCTCGTGGCGGGACTCGCCGGTTGCGCGCTCGGCTTCCTCGGCGCGCTCCTCTGGCGCGCGCAGCGCGAACAGACGGTGCACGTCGAGCTCGAGCTGTTGCGGGTGAGGGTCAAGTCCGACGAAAGCGCCGCCGCGGAGCGTGACGTGGCCATCGCCCGGATGCGCGAGCAGCTTCAGGCGGCGTTCGGCGAGCTCGCGCGCACGAGCCTTGCGAGCAACAACGAGATGTTCCTGCAGCTCGCGCGGGAGCGGCTCGACCGCGACAAGCAGGAGGCTGCGACGGCGCTCAAGGAGCGCGAGACCGCGATCGAATCCCTCATCCGGCCGATCCGCGAGGCCATCGGCAAGACCGAGGCGCAGATACAAAACATCGAGCGCGAGCGCATCGACGCCTTTGCGGGAATCCGCAGCCAGATGGAACTGCTCACCACCGGACAGCACGTGCTGTCGCGCGAGACGCGCAATCTGGTCACGGCGCTGCGGCGGCCGGACGTGCGCGGCCGCTGGGGGGAGATGACGCTCAAGCGCCTGGTCGAGCTTTCCGGGATGAGCTCCTACGCGGACTTCACCGAGCAGCAATACCAATTGACCGATGCCGGCGCGATTCGCCCGGACATGATCGTGCACATGCCGGAGCACCGCGACATCGTCGTCGATGTGAAGACGCCGCTCGATGCCTATCTCGCCGCGGTCGAGGCGCAAACCGAGGACGACCGCGGACGCGAGCTCAAGCGGCATGCGCAGGTGGTGAGTGCGCGCGTGCGCGAGCTCGCCTCCAAGCAGTATTGGGCGCAGTTCGAGCACAGCCCGGATTTCGTGGTGCTGTTCCTGCCCGGCGATCAGTTCCTCTCGGCGGCGCTGCAGGAGAATCCGGACCTCATCGATGAGTCGCTGCGGCAGAACGTGATGCTCGCGACCCCGACCAGCCTCGTCGCGCTGCTGAAGACCGTGGCGCTGGGCTGGAAGCAGGCGGCGTTGGCCGAAAACGCCGCCGAGATCCGCAAGCTCGGCGAGGACATGTACAAGCGCCTGGGCGTGTTCGCCGATCACCTCGCGAAGCTCGGCAAGTCGCTGGGTGCGAGCGTCGACTCCTTCAACAAAGCCGTCGGCTCGCTCGAGCAGCAGGTGATGCCGGCGGCGCGACGCTTTCCGGGGCTCGGTCTGCGCGTGAACCGCGAGCTCGAGCTGCTCGAGCCGGTCGAGACGCTCACGCGCGTGCCGCGCATCGCCGCGCCCGGCGAGGCGCGCCTGTCGCAGCCCCCAGCCGAATCCGACCCCGATGCCGGATTTCCCGAAGACGCTTGACGCCTCTTACCGCGCCCGCGCGGTCCCGGCCGCATCGCCTCGCTATTTCAGCTGGCTGTTCGCGGCGCCCGAGGCGCGCGATGCGCTGCTCGGCGTCTACGCATTGCTCGCCGAGTGGCGCGCACTGGCGGACCCATCCGTCGAGCTCGCTTCGGCGCATCTGAAGCTTGCCTGGTGGCGCGAGGAAATCGAGCGGCTGAAGCGCGCGGCCGCCGTGCATCCCATCGGCCGCTATCTCGCATCGCTCCCGCGCGCGGGCGCCGTCGACTGGATGCCTTTGGAGAATTCCCTCGAGGCGACGGCCAGCCAGATCGGCGGGGTCCCGCTCGAGCACGGCGCCGAGCTCGAGGCCCACGCCGCCGCGCTGTGGGGTGGTCCGCTCGTGCTCGCCGGCGAGCTCGCGGCCGCACGGCCGCAAGCCGGCGCGCAAGCCGTGCAGCGCTCGGTGTCGGCGCTCGCCGCGGCGGCGTACCTGAAGGATGCGATCGAAAGCTACCGGCGTGAAGCGCGCTCAGGACGCGTCGTCTTTCCGGTCGAGGAATTGCTCGCCGCGAGCATCGAGAATGCGGATCTGTGCGCCGCCGACCCGCCCGTTCATTTACAATCCTACCTCGAGGAGCTGCGCCGCCGCGCGCTGCGGCACTTCCACGAGGCGAGCGCGGCGCTGCCGGCCTCCGAGCATGAGCCCCTGCGGCATGTGCTCGTGCTCGCGGCGCTCGGTGCGCGCCAGTTGGTCGGTCGCCGCAGCGCCGAGCGGCGCACCGGCGGCCTGCTCGCGGCGCGTGATCTGTATGTCGCCTGGCGCACGTCGCGCCGCGCGATACGGCGGCAATGAGCGGAGCCTTGATGGATCTACCCAAACAATTCCCGCCCGCCGATCTTTCGGGGCGCACCATTCTCATCACGGGCGCGAGCGGCGGCTTCGGACGCGCCCTCTCCCTCGAGTGCGCTCGCGCCGGCGCGGGCGTCGTTCTCGCGGGCCGCAACGGCGCGAAGCTCGATCGGCTGTACGATGAGATTCTCGCACTCGGCGCGCCGCAGCCGGCCATCGTGCAGCTCGATCTGGCGAGCGCGACCGCCGTCGACTACGACCGTCTCTCCGACACGATCGATCGAGAGTTCGGCAAGCTCGACGGCCTCGTGCATGCCGCTGCGCTGCTCGGGGACCGCACGCCCCTCGAGCAATACGATGTGCCGATGTGGTGCCGCGTCCTGCATGTGAATCTCACCGCCCCGTTCATCCTCACGCAGGTTCTTCTTCCCAATCTGCGCAAGTCGCCCGATGCCTCGGTCATTTTCGTCAGCTCGAGCGTCGCGCTGCGTCCGCGCGCCTACTGGGGTGCTTACGCCGTGTCCAAGGCGGGGCTCGAGTCGTTGCGGGGCATGCTCGCCGATGAGCTCGAGGGCGAGCCGAACATTCGCGTGAACAGCATCAACCCCGGGCGCATGCGCACCGCCATGCGCGCGGCCGCGTATCCCGCCGAGGATCCGAACAGCCTGCCGGCGCCGGCCTCGGTCACCGGTCCGTTCCTGTATTTGCTGGGCGCCGCAGGCCGCGGCATCGACGGCCGGCACTTGGATGCTCAATGAGGTCAGCAGTCATGTTCCAAAATGCATCGACCCCGAATTGGCTGCGTTGCGCCGCGTTGCTCACGTTCATGACCTCGCCGGTGCTCGCCGCTCAACCCGCCCCGGTGCAGTCGGCCCCGGTACAGTCCGCCCAGATGCAGCCGGTCGCCGGACTCGAGCCGATCGAGGGCGAGTACGTCATCCCGAACTTTCGCTTCGCCTCCGGCGAAGCGTTGCCCGAGCTGCGAGTGCACTTCACCACCCTCGGCAAGCCACGCCGGGACGAGCACGGCCACGTCACCAACGCCGTACTCATCCTGCACGGCACCGGTGGCTCCGGCCACAGCTTCCTGTCGGACCGGTTCGCCGGCGTGCTCTTCGGCAAGGGGCAGCTTCTCGATGCGGCCCGTTACTACATCATCCTGCCGGATGGGATCGGGCATGGCGCCTCGAGCAAGCCGAGCGACGGCCTGCACGCGCGCTTCCCGCAGTACGACTATGAGGACATGGTGAGCGCGCAATACGCCCTGTTGACGCAGGGGCTGCACGTCGATCATCTGCGCCTCATCATGGGAACCTCCATGGGCTGCATGCACACCTGGCTCTGGACGGAACAGTATCCCGCCTTCATGGATGCAGCGATGCCGCTCGCGTGCCTGCCGGTGCAGATCGCCGGCCGCAACCGGCTGTGGCGCGATCTCACGATGGACTCGATTCGCACCGATCCCGAGTGGCTGCAGGGCGAATACCGCAGCGAGCCGATGCAGGCGCTGCACGCAGCCGCCGGTTTTCTGCTGATCGCCGGCAGCGCACCGATTCAGATGCAGATCGCGCTGCCGACCCGTGATGCGGCCGACGAGTTCCTGAAGAAGTACATGGACCGGCAGCTTCCCGAGCTCGATGCGAACGACCTTCTGTACCAGCTCAATGCCTCGCGCGATTACGACCCTTCGGGCGCCCTCGACCGGATTCAGACGCGCGTCACCTGGATCAATTCGGCCGACGATTTCACCAATCCGCCGGAGCTCGGCATCGCGGAGCGCGAAGTGAAGAAGATCAAGAACGCGCGCTTCATCTTGTTGCCCGCGTCCGATCAGACGCACGGCCACGGTACGCACAGCTGGCCGGCGGTCTGGCAGCAATATCTGAGCGAGCTGCTCGCCTCGACCCAGCAGAAGCCGGCAAACTAGGCGGTCGCCTCGCCCGGCGTATCGATTTCCTGTAGGAGTGCGCGCCGCTCGCCCGAGGGCAGCGGCCGCGAGCGGCCGCGCGGCAGGTCGCGGGGCATCTGCACCGGCCCGAGGCGCACGCGCATGAGGCGGCTCACGATGAGGCCGCGTGCGCCCCACCAATGACGCAGCTGAGCCGAGCGTGTCGCGCGCGCGGTGACGGTGAGCCAGTGATTCTGACCCGCTCCCTGCTGCGCCTCGGCCGCGATGATGGTCATCGGCTCCCCCTCGCAGTCGACCGCGGCGCGAAACTCCTCCACCAAGGCCGCGCTCAGCGCGCCGCGCATGCGCATGACGTAGTCGGTGGTGAGGTTGTGCAGGCCGCGCGAGATCCGGTGCGCGAGCGATCCGTCGTCGGTGAGGAGCTCGAGGCCGCCGTCCACCGGCGGCAAGGCCTGGATGGCGAGCCAGCGGCCGCGCTTGCGCTGCAGGTGCAGCTGTTCGGTCGCCCGCAAGGTCGCATCCTCCATGTCGAGCGGCGTACCCGGCGCGCGGTGATACAGCAAGAGGTGACCCTCGCCGGCGGCCGCATGCACTCGCACCGGACGGCCGTCCAAGGTGACGCGGTCGCGTTCCTGGAGCTTCGCGCCGAGCGCCGGAGGCTCGCCGTTGATGCGCAGGCGTCCTTCGCGGATCCAGCGCTCCACCTCGCGGCGTGAGCCGATGCCGGCGGCGGACAAGAGCTTCTGAATGCGCGTCGGTTGCGCGGCGGCCGGGCCGCGCGCGCCCGCGTCGCGGCTGCGGCCCGCGCCCCGTCGATCGGCCGGTGCCGCGCGTGGCCGGCGCGGCATCAATCCACGTCGTTGGCGGCGGGGCCGGCGACCAGTCCCTGGGGGCGAGGCTCGTCGGCCTGCGATGCCTCGAGCTCATCCTCATCCGCCGCATCGCCGCCTTCCCCCGCCTCGCTCGACTCGGCCTGCGCCGCCGGCGGCTCGGACGGCTCGAGGACGGGATCGGCACCCGGGAGCGAGAGCTGCACGCGCAGGTCTTCCATCTCCTTCAGCTGCGCGAGCGTCGGAAGGTCGTCGAGCTTTTGCAGGCCGAAGTAATCCAGGAACTCGCGGGTGGTGCCGAGCAGCTCGGGCCGCCCCGGCACGTCGCGATGGCCGATGACCCGTATCCAGCCGCGCTCGAGCAGCGTCTTGATGATGTTCGGGTTCACCGTGACCCCGCGAATCTGCTCGATCTCCCCGCGCGTGATCGGCTGGCGATAGGCCACCAGCGCCAAGGTCTCGAGCAGGGCGCGCGAGTATTTGGTCGGGCGCTCCTGCCAGAGTCTGGAGACGGGCTGCGCGACGGCCGAACGGATCTGGATGCGATAGCCGCTCGCCACTTCGATGACCTCGATGCCGCGAGTCTCGTAATCGGCTTGCAGGGCGGCGATCGCGCTGCGGACCTCCTCGGCATTCGATCCGTCGCGCTCGTCGAACAGCGCGACCAGCTCGTCGGTCTGAAGCGGACGGCCGGCGGCGAGCAGGGCGGCCTCAATCACGTTGCGTACATAGTGGTCGTTCATTGGCTTCTCGCAAGGTCGTCGTTGGCGGCGGGTGCGGTGGCGGCATCGTCGTCGGTCACCAGCTTCAAATGTCGAGCCGGATTGCCCAGCCGAACGTGCAGGGGTCCATAAGCTTCCGATTGAACGATTTCGATCAGGCCCTCGCGCAAGAGCTCGAGCAAGGCGACGAAGGTGACCGTGACGCCACGGCGCCCCTCATCGGCGCGGAAGAGTCGCACGAAGTCCAAAAATGAGCTCGCGTTCAGGGCCGAGAGCACATCGCTCATACGCTGGCGCACCGACAACGGCTCGCGCTGCACATGATGGTGCGCGAACATGTCGCTGCGCGAGAGCACCTCCTGGAAGGCCATGAGCATCTCCTGCAGGGCCACCTGCGGAGCGATGCGAACCACCTTGCGATCGACGAGCTCGGCCGACGCCACCCAGGTGTCGCGCTCGAGGCGCGCGATGCGATCGATGCCCTCGGCGGCGCGCTTGAAGCGCTCGTACTCCTGCAAACGCCGCACGAGCTCGGCACGCGGATCGGCATCCTCGCCGGTCTCGGCGGTGTGCACGCGCGGCAGCAGCATGCGCGATTTGACCTCGGCGAGCGTTGCGGCCATGAGCAAGTATTCCCCCGCGAGCTCGAGCTGCAGCACCTGCATCAACTCGATGTAACGGGTGTATTGACGCGTGATCTCGGCAATCGGAATGTCGAGAATGTCGAGGTTCTGCCGGCGGATGAGATACAGCAGCAGGTCGAGGGGGCCCTCGAAGGCCTCGAGGAACACCTCGAGCGCCTGCGGCGGAATGTACAGGTCGCGCGGCAGCTCGGTGACGGCTTGACCCTCGACGACCGCGAACGGCATCTCGGCCTGCGTGTGCATGGGAGTCACGGCTGCGGCCGCCGCTGGCGTATTGTTCGGCACGATCGTGAGGTCAGGTTTCATCGGATCCCCGCAGGCGTCACCGGTAATTCAGGCCCATCGCCTGTCGAACCGCATCCATCGTATCGCGCGCCGCCGCGCGCGCGCGTTCGCAACCCTCGGCGATGATACCCCGGACGAGTTCAGGATTCTCCTCGAATTCCTGGGCGCGCTTGGAGATCGCGCCGATCTCCTCGACGATTTTATCGATGAGCGGCGCCTTGCACTCGAGACATCCGATGCCGGCGGTGCGGCAATTCGTCTGCACCCAGGCTTGAGTGTCGGCGTTTGAATACAGTTTGTGCAGATCCCACACCGGACACTTGTCGGGATCTCCCGGATCGGTCCGCCGCACGCGTGCCGGGTCGGTCTGCATCGCCTTGATCTTCTTCACGATCGAATCGGGTGCCTCGCGCAGCCCGATGGTGTTGTTGTAGGACTTCGACATCTTGCGTCCGTCGAGCCCGGGAACCTTCGGCGTGGCGGTGAGCAGCGCTTCGGGCTCCGGCAAGATGGCGATGCCGCTGCCTTCCAGAAATCCGAACAGGCGGTCGCGGTCTGCGACGGTGAGACGCGCATTCGATTCGACCAGCGCACGCGCCTTGGCGAGCGCTTCCGCATCGCCTTTTTCCTGATAAGCCTTGCGTAGCGAGCGGTACATCGAGGAGTTGCGCGCCCCGAGGCTCTTGATCGCCTTTTCGGCCTTTTGCTCGAACTGCGGCTCGCGGCCGTAGATGTGGTTGAAGCGGCGCGCGATCTCGCGGGTGATCTCGACGTGCGCCACCTGATCCTCGCCGACGGGCACGTACTGAGCCCGGTAGAGCAGGATGTCGGCCGACTGCAGCAGCGGGTAGCCCAGAAATCCGTAGGTCGCGAGATCCTTGTCGGCGAGCTGCGCTTGCTGATCTTTGTAGGAGGGAACGCGCTCGAGCCATCCCAAGGGCGTGATCATCGACAGCAGCAGATGCAGCTCGGCATGCTCGGGCACCCGCGACTGGACGAAGAGCGTCGCCACACCCGGATTCAATCCGGCGGCGAGCCAGTCGATGGCCATCGACCACACGTACTCCTCGAGTTTGGAGGTGTCCTCATAGCCGGTGGTGAGCGCGTGCCAGTCGGCGATGAAGAAATAGCACTCGTACTGGTATTGCAGCTCGATCCAGTTCTTGAGCGCTCCGTGATAATTGCCCAGATGCAGCATACCGCTCGGCCGCATCCCGGAGAGCACCCGGCGATTTTGGATGGGACCCGTCATGCGCCGGGACCCATGACGCCGGTGACGACGCGCCCGATGGCGCGCATGGCGGGATCGAACAGCCACCCCAGCATGCCGAGGATGGACAGCCCAACCACCAGGAACAGGCCGATCGGCTCGAGCTTCTCCATGCGTGCTCCCCATCGCGAGGGCAACAGAGCGGCGATGGCGCGTCCCCCATCGAGCGGCGGAATCGGCAGCAGGTTGAAGAGCGCGAGAATGACGTTGATCACGATCCCGGCCTGCGCCATGGAGGCGATCCATCGGATCAGCGTCTCGTTGCCATTGACGCGCACGATGCCGGCAAGCACGGCGCACCACAGCCCCGCCATGACGAGGTTCGCCAGCGGGCCGGCGAGCGCCACCAGCGTCGTGGCGAGCCGCGGCCTGCGCAAGGCTTTGGTGGCGACCGGCACGGGCTTGGCCCATCCGAACAGCATCCCGCTCACGGCCAGAAGAATGCCGGGGACGAGCACGGTTCCCACCGGATCGATGTGCCTGAAGGGGTTGAGGCTCAAGCGTCCCAGCATTTCCGCCGTTCGATCGCCGAAGTATCGGGCCATCCAGCCGTGAGCGACTTCATGCAGGGTGATCGCAAAGAGTACTGGAATCGTCCAATAAGAGAGTTTGTAAAGAAATACCGATAAATCCAATGCTTGCACTCGTTATTTATAAAAAAACACGAGCTCTTGTCGCCCGCATTGTCGCTTCATTATACGGTGAGCGTGCCGGTAAAAGGGGTCACATCGCCGCGTCCCACGCGCACCACTTCGGAGTGATCCCCCGACAAGTCAATGACGGAGGTGGGCACGAGACCGCAGTTGCCGCCGTCGAGCACCAGGTCCACCTTGGGCTCGAGCAGCTCGTAGATCTCCTTGGCATCGGTGCGCGGCAGATCCTCGCCCGGCAAGAGCAGCGTCGAGCTCATGACCGGCTCGCCGAGTTCCGTGAGCAGCATCTGGCTCACCGGATGATCGGGGACCCGTAGCCCGATGGTACCTCGGCGCTCGTGTTTCAGCCGCCGGGGCGTCTCCCGCGAGGCTTTCAAAAGAAAGGTGTACGGGCCGGGCGTGTGCGCGCGCAGCAGCCGGTATTGCCAATTATCGACAACGGCATACTTGCCCACGTCCGCGAGATCCCGGCACACCAGCGTGAAGTGGTGATTGCGGTCGGTTTCGCGGATGCTGCGGATCCGCTCGAGCGCGGCTTTGTCGCCGATGTGGCAGCCCAGCGCGTAGCACGAGTCGGTCGGGTAGACGATCACCCCGCCGGAGCGCAGACACTCCACGGCCTGGCGGATGTAGCGGCGCTGCGGCGAGACGGGATGAAGTTGCAGATAGATACTCATGATTTGAACGCTATGATACTCGTATGAATCAGCTCATCGAATGGTCGCCCCTGATCGTGTTTTTCCTGGTGTTCAAGGCCGCCGGCATCTATTGGGCCACCGGCGCCCTCATGGTGGCCTGCCCTGCGGTCATGCTCCTGAATCGATTCCGAACCGGCCGCTTCAAGACCATGCACGTCATCACGGTGGCGGTTCTGGCGGTGCTGGGCACGGCCACACTGGTGTTGCATGACGAACGCTTCATCCAATTGAAGCCAACCGTGCTGCTCGCATTGACCGCCGCGGTGTTTCTCGGGAGCACGGTGATCGGCAAGCAGCCCTTGGCCCAGCGGATGCTCGAGGGGGTGTTCGAGGAGCCTCTGGACATCTCGTCGCGCGCCTGGCAAGTGCTCAATTTTTTGTGGGTGCTGTGGTTTGCCCTGCTCGCCGGCGCCAATCTCTACGTGGCGCGAAACTTCAACGACAACGTGTGGGTGAACTTCAAGCTCTTCGGCATCAGTGCGGCCATGGTGCTGTTCATGATTCCGCAAGTCCTATGGCTGAACAGCAAAATCCGCCGGGTTCCCTCCGAGGCGGCGCCGCCGTGACCGGCGCGGCGCAGCGGCGCAGCGAGCGGGCGCAGCGGCTGCGGGAGCGGCTCGTCAGCGAGCTGGCTCCCCTCGAGCTCACCATCCAAGACGAGAGCCACCTGCATGCCGGGCACGCCGGAGCCGCGGACGGCGCGAGCCATTTCCGGGTGCGCATCGTCGCCGCCGCGTTTGGAGGGCTCCCGCCCCTCGCCCGTCATCGCCTCGTATACGCAGCCGCCGGGGATCTCATGGGCGGCGAAATCCATGCGCTCGCGATCGAGGCCCTGCCGCCCCCGGCCTGACCCGGGCGCGATTATTCGCCAAATTCCCGCGATTTATCTTAAACTGCCGCCGCCTGGGCGCTGCGGCCGAGTTGGCGCGAATCGCTCGTTTGTCCAAAAGGAATCTCATGAGAGTATTTTTGAAAGCGCCGACGTGCACGTTGGTCGCCTCGCTTGCGCTGCTCGCGGCCTGTAACAAAGCGCCGCAGACCACGGCGACCGACACGCCCGCCGCGTCCACCGCACCGGTCGTGGCCACGGTGAATGGCGTCGCGCTCACGCGGCCCGAGTTCGATCTGTACGAGAAGAACCTGCTGCGTAATGCCAAGGTGCAGAGCCTCACGCCCGATCAGCAGAATCAGGTGCTCGATGATCTGATCACCATGCAGCTCATGGCGGCCCAAGCCGAAAAAGACGGCTTGCAAAATGAGCCGGATACGCAGGCACAGCTCTCGCTGCTGCACATGCGGGTGATGGCGGATGCGGAATCGCAGAAATTCGTGAAGTCTCACCCGCCCACGGATGCGCAGCTGCACGCCGAATACGATACGGCCATCGGGCAGATGGACAAGACCGAGTATCACGCCCGCCACATCCTGGTGGCCAACAAGGAACAGGCCGAGCAAATCATCAAGAAGCTGAAGGGCGGTGCGAAATTCGAGGATCTGGCGAAGGCCCAATCCACCGACACGGGCTCCAAGAACAACGGCGGCGATCTCGGGTGGTTCACGACCTCGCGCATGGTCAAGCCGTTCGCCGATGCGGTGAAGGGCCTTAAGAAAGGCGAGGTGACGCCCGAGCCGGTGCAGACGCAGTATGGCTGGCATGTCATCCAGCTCGAGGATACCCGCGAGGCTGCGCCGCCGCCCTTCGAGCAGGTGAAGCCGCAACTCACCGACGCGGTGCTGCGCAAGGAGTTGCAGACCTATGTCGAGGACATGAAGAAGCAGGCGAAGATCGAGAAGAAGCCGGACGCGATGCCCCAGGCGACGGCGCCGGCGCCGCTCTCTCCGGCAGCGCCCGCGGGCTCGATGGCGCCCGCCGGGTCGGCGCCCTCCGCGACCCCGGCGCCGCCGAAGGGCAACTGATCATCGACGCCGGCTGCACTGCGGGCCGGCCGGGTTTCCTTGTCTACAGCAGCGGGTCCGCAAGGGCCCGCTAGCTTTTCAACAGGGCCAGGAGCGCCGCTTCGTCGAGTACCTCGATGCCGAGCCCGCGCGCCTTGTCGAGCTTCGAGCCGGGATCTGCGCCCGCCACCACATAGTCGGTCTTCTTTGACACGCTTCCCGTGACCTTGCCGCCGCGCTCGACGATCGCATCGCGCGCCGCGTCCCGGCTCATGTGCTCGAGCGTTCCGGTGAGCACGAACGTCTTGCCGGCGAGACCGCTCGACGTCGGCCGCTCGAGGGGCGGCCACTCGATGCCGCTCGCGAGCAACCGCTCGAGAAGCCGCCGGTTCTCGGGATTCTCGAAATACGCCCGCACGCTCCCGGCCACGATGGGCCCGACGTCCGGGACGCGCTGAATTTCCGCAACCGGTGCATCGGCCAAGGCGCGCGCATCCGCGAAGTGCTGGGCGAGCGCGAGCGCCGTGGCCTCCCCGACGTCGCGAATCCCGAGCGCATACAGAAAGCGCGGCAACGTCGTGTGCTTGGCGGCTTGCACGGCGGCATGAATCTTCTGCGCCGACCTCTCGCCCATGCGCTCGAGCGTCTCGAGCTGCCCGGGTTCGAGCTCGAACAGGTCCGCAGGCGTCTTGACCCAATCCCGGTCCACCAGCTGCTCGACCAGCTTGTCGCCCAATCCCTGAATGTCGAGCGCTCGCCGCGAGGCGAAATGCTTGATCTCCTCCTTGCGCTGGGCCGCACAGGTCCTGCCGCCGCTGCAGCGGGCGACCGCCTGATCGGATTCGCGAACCACCGGCGAGCCGCATACCGGACAGCGCTGCGGCAACTCGACCGGCTCGGCGCCCGCGACGCGCCGCTCGAGGAGCACGCGCACCACCTCGGGAATGACATCGCCCGCCCGCCTGATCACCACCGTGTCCCCGAGCCGCACGTCCTTGCGCGTCATTTCATCCATGTTGTGCAAGGTCGCGTTGCTCACGGTGACCCCGCCCACGAACGTGGGCGAGAGACGCGCGACGGGCGTCAGGGCGCCGGTGCGGCCCACTTGGAACTCGATGCCGATCACCGTGGTGAGCGCCTCTTCGGCCGGAAATTTGTGCGCGATGGCCCACCGCGGCGCGCGCGAGACGAATCCAAGCTGACGCTGCAGCTCGATGTCGTCGACCTTGTAGACCACTCCGTCGATCTGATAAGGCAACTTGGGCCGCTCGGCGCCGATGTCCCGGTAGTACTCGAGGCATCCCTCCACCGACTCGACCACGCGCGTTTGCGGACAGATCTTGAACCCGAAACCGCGCAAGGTCTTGAGCACTTCACTGTGATGCCCCGGCATCTCCCCGCCCTCCACGTAGCCGACGCCGTAGATGAACAGATCGAGCGGCCGTGCGGCCGTCATCCGCGGGTCGAGCTGGCGAAGACTTCCCGCCGCGGCGTTGCGAGGGTTGACGAGGGTTTTCTCGCCGCGCTCGCGCGCTTCGCGATTGAAGCGCTCGAATCCGGCGAGCGGCATGAAAACCTCGCCCCGCACCTCGAGCACGCGCGGTGGCCGCGGCCCCCGAAGCTTCAGCGGCAGCGCCTTGATGGTGCGTAGATTCTGGGTGATGTCCTCGCCCGTCTCCCCGTCCCCGCGGGTGGCTCCGCGCACGAACGCACCCGACTCGTACAGCGCGCTGATCGCGAGCCCATCGAGCTTCGGCTCGGCCGAATAGCGAATGAGCGCCCCCGACCCCGCGCGCTCGCGAACGCGCCGGTCGAAATCCCGCACCTCCTGCTCGCTGAACGCGTTGTCGAGCGACAGCATCGGGACGAGATGCCGTATCGTTCCGAAGGCGGCGACCGGCGCGGAGCCGACCCGTTGAGTCGGCGAATCGGGGGTCGACAGGTCGGGGTATCGAGTCTCGATATCGCGCAGCTCGACCATGAGCAGGTCGTACTCCGCATCCGGGACCTCCGGATCGTCGAGCGCGTGATAGCGGTAGTTGTAGCGCTCCAGCAGCTCGCGCAATTCCGACGCGCGCTCCGCGGCCGCTTTTTTGGGCTCATCCGCGCCGCGGCGTGCCATCGAGCTCAGGCAAGCAGCGCCTGGAAACGCACCACGTCCTGAAGCAGCGCCTCGGTGCGCTGCGGCGAGAACGGCATCCCGTTGGCGTCTTGCATGGTTCCGGTGAGCGCCCGCGCGAGCTCGCGCGCCGTGGCGAGAAGGGAGTCCACGACCTGTATCGGCTCCAGGGGGCCTGGAAGAATGGCGAACAGGCTGACGCCGCGAAACTCCTCGTCCGCCATGGTCGACAAATCGAAGGTGCCGGGCTCGACGAGGCTCGCGACACAGAAGATGCTCTGGCCGTCCGTGTGATTGCGGTGATAGACCTGATAGCGCCCATAGGCGAGGCCGAGCGCCTCGAGCGCGTTCATGAGGTCGGTGCCCGACCAGCGCGCATCGCCCACGGCACAGACCCGCACCGTGACGATCTTCTGCTTCTGGCTTTTGTTCGGCGGCGGCACCGCCGCATGCCGGTCGCTGTGTTCGGGACTCGAGCGTGCGCTCGGCTGCGGCGCGGGCTCGGCTCGCGCGGGCTCCACGCGGGCACGCCAGGCTCTCACGGGCTCCTGCCTCGGCGGCGGCGGCTCCTGCCTCGGCGGCTCCTCGATCGGCGGCTCCTGCCGCGACGGTTCAGGGGTGTCGGCGGACTCGAACGCCTCCGCCGGCTCGAGGCTGGGCGGCTCCACGCCCGTGAGGTCGACCTCGATGGTGCGCTCGAAGGCCGCGCGCGGCACGGAGGCGCGGCTCGCATCCTGACTGAAATCGACCGGATCGGCATGCGTGAGCATGGGCTGATCGAGCGCAGGCACTTCCGAGAAATCCGCCGTTCGAATGCTCAACGGCTCGAGCGGGGATATGCCCCACTCCCGCCGCTCCGGCAACGGGTCGCGCCGGTCGGCAGACCTGTCGGGAAGCCGGTCGCTCGAGTCGGACAGCGCGCTGCTCGGAGTGTGCACCGGCGTTACGGTCGGCTCGCGCAATTCCGCGTTTCCCGGCGCCTGCCGCGACCCGCGGGCCGTCCACAGCCAGATGCCCCCGATCGTCAGGATACCCAATACCAACAATATCCAACGCAGCTCTTCCAACTTGCGCAAACCTCTGGTGTATCGCGAACACCCCTACATTGCGGCCATGCGCACGGCCTCGTCGACGTCGACTGCAACCAAGCGTGACACACCCGGCTCGTTCTGCGTCACGCCGACGAGCTGCGCGGCCATTTCCATGGTGGCCTTGTTGTGGGTGATGAAGATGAACTGCACGCTGCGCGACATCTCGCGCACGATCTCGCAAAAGCGCCCGATGTTGTTGTCGTCGAGCGGTGCGTCCACCTCATCGAGCAGGCAGAAAGGCGCGGGATTCAGGTCGAAGATCGCGAAAATCAGCGCGACGGCGGTGAGCGCCTTCTCGCCGCCCGAAAGCTGGCTGATGGTGCTGTTGCGCTTGCCCGGAGGGCGCGCCATCACGGAGACGCCGGAGCTGTCCGATTCCTCTCCTTCGATCTCGAGGTAGGCGTGTCCGCCGCCGAAGAGCCGCGGAAATTTCTCCTTCAGGCCCGCATTCACCTTGTCGAAGGTCTCCTGGAAGCGCGACCGGGTCTCGCGGTCGATCTTGCGCATTGCCGATTCCAGTGTCTCCAGCGCATCGGTGAGATCCTTGCACTGCCGATCCAAGTATTCCTTGCGCTCGGACTGCTCCTTGAATTCGCCGATGGCGGCGAGGTTCACCTGGCCCAAGCGCTCGATTTTTCCGTTGGTCTCCGTCAGATCCGCATCCCACTGCTCCACGGTCGCTTCCGGCGGCAGGCCCGCCAGCAGCGCGGGCAGCTCGAACGATGTGGCCGCGAGCTGCTCGGCGATGCTCTCGCGCCGCACGCGCACCTGTTGCGCAGCCAGCCGCGCATCATCGAGCGCCGTGCGCGCCGCATCCACGCGCTCGGCAATCGATGCTCTCTCGCTTTCCTGGTCGCGCAGCACCGCATCGAGCTCCTCGCTCGCGACGCGTGCCGCGTGCAGCTCGGCCTCGACCTGGGCACGGGACTGAAGCGAGCGCTCGAGCTCGGCCTCGAGCGCCGCGAGCGGCGCCTCGTCGGCAGCGAGCTGACGCAGCAATTCGTCGCGGCGCTGCGCGAGGTCCTCGAGTTGTTTGTCGAGACGGACCAATGTCGTCTCGAGCGCGGCATGCGAGGTGCGCCGCGACTCGACCTGCAGCGCAAGCTCGCGCGCGTGCTGGCGGGTCGACTGCGCAGCGGCGCGGGCGACATTTTGCTCGCCCCGCATACGCTCGCGCTCGCTCTCGAGCTCGACCCGCTGGGGCTCGAGCGCCGCCAGCACGTCGATCGCGGTCTCCATCCGGGCCCGCGCCGCCCGCAAGTCGGTCTCGGTGCGATCGAGCTCGGCGCGCACGTCGGCAAGGCCGGTCTCGAGCTGGCCAAGCCGCCGCACTGCATCGGCTTTGCGCGCCTGGGCCGAATCGTGCTCCGCGCGACGATCCACGTGCTCACGGTGCAAGCGGTTCACCTCGGCCTGCAGCCGGTCTCGCCGGTCCTCGCACTCGCGCACCCGCTCGTGGCTGCGCTCGAGCTCGGACTCCTCGTGCTTGACCTGCGCCTCGAGCCCGCTCACCTCCGCGCGCAGCGAGCGCAGCGTCTCTTCGCGCTCGATGACGCCGGTGTGCGGTTCCGGATCGCGCGACAAGCGCAGCCAGTCCGCGCCGAGCCAGACCCCGTCGCGTGTGACCACCGATTGGCCGGAAGCGAGACGGCGCCGCAGGCGCATCGCCTCCGGCAAGGTTTCCGCGGTGAATACCGGGGCGAGCACCGAGCCCAGGTAATCGGCCCCGAGCACCTTGGCTTTGAGACTGGTCGGATCCGCGGCCGCGGCCCCCTCGCCGCCGCCGCTCACCACCACGAGATGTCCGCCGTCGAAGCCGCCGAGCAGGTCCGCCACGGCGTCGATGCCCTCCACGCAGACGGCCTCGAGATAGGCCCCGAGCACCGTCTCGACCGCGCGCTCCCAGCCATGCTCGACCCGCAGTTGCTGCGCGACGCGCGGATTCTGATCGAGCGACTGCGCCTTGAGCCACTCCGTGATCTTTCCCGAGGCCTTGCCGAGCGCCGCCTGTTGCAGCGCCTCCGTCGATACCTTCAGGCCCAACGATTGCTGCCAGCGCGCGCGCAGCGCCTTGAGCGCCTCGGTCTGCTCGCGCTCCTGCTCGCGGGCCGAGGCAAGCTCCGATAGAAGCTGCGCGAGATCGGCGCCGGCCTTCTGGCCGGCATCGCGCGCAAGATCCGCCTGCTCCGCGAGCGTCTCCAGCGCCAAGGCCGGCTGCAGCTGCGCGAGCGCCGCCCGCTCCTGTTCCTGCCGCTCACGCTGCTGCAGGAGGCGGTGCTGCTGATTCTCCAATTGCTCGATGCGGGCACGCTCGACCTGCGTTTCGCGCTGACCCGAGGCGACCGCCCGCGCGTGCTCGTCGGAGCTCTGCTGCCACGCGCTGAGTGCCTGCTCGCAGCGCTCGAGCTCGTGAGCGGCGGCGCGCTCGGCTTCGTGTGCGGCATCGAGGGCGGGCAGCGCCGTGGCGAGCTCCTGCGCCAGCGCCTGCAGCTGGCCGCGGTCACGCTCGATGACGGCCGCGAGCTCGCTGACTTGAGCTTGCGCCTGTTCGAGGTCGGCCCGCTGACGCTGCTGCATCTCACGGGCATGCTGAATGCTCTGCTCGGTGCGCGTGACCTCGGCGCCCGCCGCGTAAAAGCGCTCCTGGATCGCGCGCAGTGCCTCGGCCTTCGCCGACTGCTCGACGCGGATCTTCTCGATGCGCGCCTCGGCCTCGCGCAGATCCGCAAGGGCGCCCTGCATCTGCGTCTCGCCGTGCACGGTCGCCGCATCGCGCGTGCCGGCCTCCTCATCGAGACTTTGCAGGCGCAGCGCAAACAGCTCGGCCCGCAGTTTTCGCTCCTCCTCCTTGAGCCCCTGGTAGCGCCTCGCGGTGGCCGCCTGGCGCTGCAGGTGACGGATCTGCTTCTCGACCTCTTCGCGCAGATCGTTCAGCCGATCGAGGTTCTCGCGTGTCTGGGCGATGCGACTCTCGGTCTCGCGACGGCGCTCCTTGTAGCGCGAGATTCCCGCCGCCTCCTCGAGGAACGCGCGCAAATCATCCGGGCGCGCCTCGATGATGCGCGAGATCATGCCTTGCTCGATGATCGCGTAGCTGCGCGTGCCGAGGCCGGTGCCGAGAAACAGCTGCGTGATGTCCTTGCGCCGGACCTTCGTGCCGTTGATGAAGTAGTCGGAGGTTCCGTCGCGGCTCACGGAGCGGCGCAACGCCACCTCGTTGTAGCTCGCGTACGGGCCGCCGATCTTTCCTTCGGAGTTGTCGAAGACGAGTTCCACGGAGCAGCTGCCGAGCGGTTTGCGAGCGGCCGACCCGTTGAAAATGACGTCGGCCATGGACTCGCCGCGCAAGTGCTTGGCGGAGATCTCACCCATCACCCAACGCACGGCATCGATGATGTTCGATTTGCCGCATCCGTTCGGTCCGACGACGCCCGTGAGGCTCGAAGGAAAGGTGACGGTGGTGGGATCGACGAAGGACTTGAAGCCTGCAATCTTGAGTTTGGTGAGTCGCATCAGTCGTGATCACCCCTGGGGTGGCGAGGCTAAGGAGCGACGGCAGGCCGCCCGCGCGTGCCGTCGATGTGGCGCGTAGTGTAAAGTAATCGACACACAGGTAAACCCCTCGCGCGATGAGCAGCGTCCTCGAAATCTTCCCCAATCCCGCGCCCGAGCGCGACTACACGATCCGAATGACCATCCCGGAATTCACGTGCCTGTGCCCAAAGACGGGCCAGCCGGATTTCGCGACGTTGCGGCTCGAATACGTCGCCGATGAGCGGTGCGTCGAATTGAAATCGTTGAAGCTCTATATCTGGTCGTTCCGCACGCGCGGCACGTTCCACGAGGCCGTGACCAACGAGATCCTGAACACGCTGGTCGAGGCCACGGCACCGCGATTCATGCGTCTGAGCGCCGAATTCAACGTGCGGGGCGGCATCTATACCACCGTGGTTGCCGAGCACCGCCGCGCGGGCTGGATTGCCGCCGCGCCCGTCGCGCTGCCCCCGTAAAGGCCCAAAAGCACGCCAGTTTCGGGTGCCGGCGCCCACCGCACCCGGACCATGGCGGCCCAGGCTCTGATAATATCTTTTGTTTTCAATTGGTTGCGAGGACCGAAAGCGCCGCTCTCGGTGCCCTGTACACACCGATTTGCGTCGGTATAATCGCGCGCTCTCTCTTTGGAGGCGGAGACACCAAATGCCCTCGAAAAAAGCGAATAAAGCGGCGAAGAAGCCAGGAAAGGCGATCCCGAAGAAACCTGCTGCCCGCAAGGCAGTTTTCAAGAAGGCAGCGCGACCCGGCCTTAAGCACACACCATCGAAGGTAACAGTGAAACCGCAGAAACCGACCCAGAAGCCAGCGGCGGCGAAACAGGACACGAAGCACGACGCGCCCGTAAGCGCGGCGCCCGCGCGCCCGAAAACGCCGCCCGCCAAACCCGCCGCTCACGCGGCGAACGGTCCCGCGACGGGCACCGAGAAAGCACCCATCGTGAAGTTCGATTCTCGTCCCCTGGTCATGCCGACGCGCACGCCCCCGAGCGATGACGACGGCGAAGTCGAGCAGGGCGGCTCGGCGAGCCTTCTCGCCGGACCGCGCAACGTCAAGCCGTACATCGCCCGCCGCGGCGAGCAGTACATGAGCAAGGAGCAGCTCGAGCATTTCGCGCGCATCCTGCAGAGCTGGAAGCGCGATCTGATGGTCGAGGTGGACCGCACCGTGCTGCACATGAAGGACGAGGCCGCGAATTTCCCGGATCCGAACGATCGCGCGACTCAGGAAGAGGAATTTAGCCTCGAGCTGCGCACGCGCGATCGCGAGCGCAAACTGATCCGCAAGATCGACGAGGCGCTGAAGCGCATCGAGGACGGCTCCTACGGCTATTGCCTCGAGACGGGCGAAGAGATCGGCATCAAGCGCCTCGAGGCGCGGCCGGTTGCGACGCTGTCCGTCGAGGCCCAGGAGCGGCGCGAGCGCCGTGAGAAGCAGTACGGGGACCGCGACGACCGATACCGCTAGCAGCGGATGCGGCCCGGCTGCAGGCTACGTCGGGCGTTTCGCGCCCTCGCCCACGGGTGATCTGCACCTCGGGTCCCTCTACGCGGCGGCCGCCAGCTTCCTCGACGCGCGCGCGCATCGCGGCCGATGGCTCGTTCGAATGGAGGATGTGGACCAGCCGCGGGTCGTGCCGGGCGCAGCCGATCGCATCCTCGCGACCCTCGAGGCCTTCGGATTCGAGTGGGACGGCGAAGTCTTGCGACAATCGGACCGCGCAGACGCTTACGCCGAGGCCCTCGGCACGCTGAGCCGGCGGGGACTCACCTTCCCCTGTTCCTGCAGCCGACTCACCCTCGCCGGCGAGGCGCGCTATCCGGGACATTGCCGGGAAGCGCCCCGGCGACCGGGCGCCGCGCTCGCGACGCGGCTGCGGGTCGATCCGGGCTACGTGCAGTTCAGCGATTGTATACAAGGCGCTTTTCGACAGGACGTAGCGCTCGCCTCGGGGGACCTCATCCTCAAGCGCCGCGATGGATGCATCGCCTACCTTTTGGCGGTCGTGGTCGATGATGCCCATCAAGCGGTGACGAACGTGGTCCGCGGCGCCGACCTGCTCGACCACACCCCCGCTCAAATCTACCTGCAGCGCTGCCTCGAATTGCCCACACCGAGCTACGCGCATGTCCCCGCATTGCTCGAGCCGGGCGGCGGCAAGCTCTCGAAATCCGCGCGCAGCGTCGCGCTCGCGCGCGGCTCGGCGCTTTCGCAGTTGATATATGTCTTTGAGCTGCTGGGGCTCGATCCCCCGGCCTCGTTGCGGTCCGCGGGGCTCCCCGTGGCATGGGAATGGGCCGCTGAGCAATGGGACATGAGGCCACTCGCCAAGCGACCATCGCTCTCGGTTACCGTAAACGGCGGCGGAAAGCTCCTACAAGGCCGTCGGAAAAGGTAGCTTGCCTTAACCCCCCGTTGCGCTATCCTTGATTTGCACTGTTTATTCGATGCACGGTTTTATCCACTTTAACTGTCCCTTGGTTCAGGCACGAACCGGCATACTCCGGCAGCGCGTCGGCCAACACGAGCGAGGAGCCCCATGAGCGATCCGCGAGTGATCAAGAAGTATCCCAACCGTCGTCTCTACGATACCGTTGAAAGCCGGTACATCACGTTGGCCGACGTAAGGCGTTTGGTGGTCGAGAAGATCGACTTCGTCGTGGTTGATAAGAAAAACAATGCGGACATCACGCGCAGTATTCTGCTGCAGGTGATCGCCGAGCAGGAGCATCTGCCCGAGCCGATATTGACCCAGGAATTCATGGTCAACATCATCCGCTCGTACGGCAGCAATGCCCAAAGCTCGGTGAGCGGGCACCTGGAACAGACGCTGAAGCAGTTCCTGGGTCAGAGCCCTCTGGCGCGCGAGCGGCCAAAGCCGTTCGGCAGCCCCGAGTCCTCGTCGCGCACGCGCGCTGAAGAGGCTTTCAAAGCGCTGGCCCCGGTTCGTTTGCGTGACGGCGAGAAAGACGAGTCGAATCTCACCAAGTGACGCGGCCCCCTGAGCCGCGAGGCTTGAGGCCGCGATTTCGATCGTGAATTGACTGTCGGGGCGATTCGCGGGCGGAGGTAGGATTCTCCGCCGCGGTCGGCCGTGGCTTGGCCGCCCGGGAATGCGGCCTTAGGCCGCGTCCACGTTACGCATCGACAGGCGCACCCTGCCCTGACGGTCCACCTCGAGTACCTTCACCCGCACCACATCGCCCTCTTTCAGCTTATCGCCCACCCGCTCCACGCGCTCCTCGGAGATCTGGGAGATATGCACGAGGCCGTCGCGGCCCGGAAGAATGGTGACGAATGCGCCGAAATCCATGAGCCGTGCGACGCGGCCCTCGTAGATGCGGCCGACTTCGACGTCCGCCGTGATCAGCTCGATGCGCCGCTGCGCTTCGCGGCCGGCGGCACCCTGGACGGAAGCAATCTTCACCGTGCCGTCGTTCTCGATATCGATCGATGTACCGGTCTCCTCGGTGATCTGCCGGATCACCGCACCGCCCTTGCCGATGACGTCGCGGATCTTTTCCGGATCGATCTTCAAGGTGATGATGGTGGGAGCCCACTCGGACATGTTCTCGCGCGGCTTGGCGAGCACCTTGTTCATCTCGCCGAGAATATGCAGCCGGCCGGCCCGCGCCTGATCGAGGGCGACCTTCATGATCTCGCGCGTGATGCTCGTGATCTTGATGTCCATCTGCAGCGCGGTGATGCCCTCTTTGGTCCCGGCCACTTTGAAATCCATGTCGCCGAGGTGATCCTCGTCGCCCAGAATATCGGTGAGGACCTGGAAACGCTCTCCTTCCTTGACGAGGCCCATTGCGACACCCGCGACCGGGGCGGTGATCGGCACTCCCGCATCCATCAGGGCAAGACTCGTGCCGCAAACCGACGCCATGGAGCTCGAGCCGTTCGACTCGAGAATCTCGGAGACCACGCGGATCACGTAAGGAAATCTTTCCAAGTTGGGCATCACGGCTTTCACGCCGCGCTTCGCCAAATTGCCGTGACCGATTTCGCGCCGCTTCGGCGACCCCATCATGCCGGTCTCGCCCACGCTGAAGGGCGGGAAGTTGTAATGCAGCATGAAGGCTTCTTTGCGCTCGCCGGTGAGCCCGTCGATGATCTGCGCATCGCGACCGGTGCCCAAGGTGGTGACCACGAGCGCCTGGGTCTCGCCGCGGGTGAACAAGGCCGAGCCGTGAGTTCGCGCGAGCACGCCGGTGCGAATGTTAATCGGGCGCACGGTCTTCGTGTCGCGGCCGTCGATGCGCGGATGCCCCTCGAGGATGCGCTCACGCACCAGCCGGTATTCGAGATTGAAGAACTCCGATCCGACCTGATCGGCGGTGAACTTGATGCTCTCGCCCTGAGTCAAGGCGGCGAGCACGCCGCTCTTGATTTCGGCGATCTTGGCGTAGCGCTGCTGCTTCTCGGTGATCGCGTAGGCCGCCGTCAGTTCCTTCTCGGCGAGACCGCTGACCGCGCTCTTCAGCGCCGTGAGCGCCTCCGGCGCGCTCCAGGTCCATTTCGGTTTGCCGGCCTGGGCGACGAGCTCGTTGATCGCCTTGATCGCGGACTGCATCTGCTCGTGCCCGAAGACCACGGCGCCGAGCATCGTTTCCTCATCGAGCCCCTTGGCCTCGGACTCCACCATGAGCACGCCCTCGGCGGTGCCCGCCACCACCAGGTCGAGCTTCGATTCGGCCAGCTGGCTCGCGGTGGGATTGAGAATATATTTTCCGTCCTTGTAGCCGACGCGGGCGGCACCGATCGGGCCCAGGAACGGCATGCCGGAAATCGCGAGCGCCGCGGACGCGCCGAGCAATGCGGCGATATCGGGATCGACTTCGGAGTTGACCGAGAGCACCGATGCGACGACTTGCACATCGTTGATGAAGCCTTCCGGAAACAGCGGCCGGATCGGGCGGTCGATCAGACGCGAGGTGAGAGTTTCCTTCTCGGTCGGGCGTCCCTCGCGCTTGAAGAAGCCGCCGGGAATGCGGCCCGCGGCGTACGTCTTCTCTTGATAATTGACGGTGAGAGGAAAGAAATCGCGGCCCGGGTTCGGCTTCTTCAAGCCCACCGCCGTCACGAGGACCACCGTATCGCTCATGGTCACGAGCACAGCGCCGTCGGCCTGACGCGCGAGCTCGCCCGTTTCGAGGGTTACCGTGTGCTCCCCGTATTGAAAACTTTTCTTCGAATGGCTCACAGTGGCCCCTTCTATCGGAAGTAAATGAGATGCCCCCGCCTTTGCAGGCGGGGCGAGTTAACGGCGCAGGCCGAGACGCTCGACGAGCTGCGTGTACTTGTCGGGTGTGCGGCTCTTCAGATAGTCGAGCAGCTTGCGACGCTGATTCACCATCTTCAGCAAGCCGCGACGCGATGCATGGTCGGCCTTGTGCGTGGTGAAATGCTGACTCAAGCCGTTGATGCGCTCGGACAACAGAGCAATTTGAACTTCGGGTGAGCCGGTATCGAGCGCGCTGCGCTGATACTTACCGACTACGCCGCTCTTTTCTTCACGAGTAAGTGGCATGGAAATCAAACCTCAATCAATAACTTATGGCCTTTAAAGAGGCGCGCATTGTACGCGTCGCGCGCGCCGCTCTCAAGCTCGATTCGCGTCCGCCGAAATGAGCCTCAGCGGCACCAGCCGGCCCGAGGCTTCCACCGCCCCCAGGCCCACGAAACCCAGTCCCTGCGCATAGATACGCACGTTTCCGGTGCATTCGGCGCCGACGGCGATGCTCTGGCCCTGCCGTACCGCCTCGACTCCCTCCGCCGGCAGATCGAGCCGGCGCCACTCGCCGAGGGCCGCATCGACCGGCAGCAGGAGGCGGCCGCGGTCGGCGCCGGACAGGGCTTCCAATGCCTCGAAAGTCCATTGCGGCGCATCGGCGAAGGGCGCGACGCCGAGACGGCGCAGTCCGACCAGATGGCCGATGGTGCCGAGACGGGCCGAGAGATCCTCCGCCAGCACCCGCATGTACGCGCCCTTCGTGCATCGCACATCGAAGCTGAGATCCGGACGGCACCAGTCGATCAACTGCATGTCGTGAATCACGATCGAGCGCGCCGCGCGCTCGCGAATCTGGCCGGCCCGCGCGTATTCGTAAAGCGGCTTGCCGTCCTGCTTGATGGCCGAATGCATGGGAGGGATTTGCTCGTAGCGGCGGGGAAATTCCGCAAGCGCGCTTTGCAGCTGCGCGACCGAGAGCGGCGGGAGCTCGCGCCGCTCGATCACCGACGACTCCAGATCCGCGCTCGGCGTTCGCTCTCCGAGTCGCAGGATGAGCCGGTAGGTCTTGTCCGCCTCGAGCATCTGCGCGCCGAATTTGGTCGCCTCGCCGAGGCAGACCGGCAGCATGCCGGACGCGAGCGGATCGAGCGATCCGGTGTGGCCGGCCTTGCGCGCACCGAACAGACGCTTCACGCGCGCGACCGCGCCGGCGGAGCTCAATCCGAGCGGCTTGTCGAGCAGCAGAATGCCGTCCACGGCCTCATTCATGCGTGTCGTGCTTGCTCACCGAATCGATCAGCTGAGTCAAGCGCACGCCGTGCTCGATCGAGGTGTCGAGGGTAAACGTCAAGGTGGGTGTATAGCGGATCATCAGGGACTTCGACAGCGCGTTGCGCAGAAAGCCCGCCGCACTCGTGAGCCCGGCTTGGACCCGCTCGTCCGGCCCGTCCTTGCCGAAGATCAGATAGTGCACGCGGGCCGTGCGCAGATCGCCCGTGACGTCCACCGCCGTGATGGTGACGTTCCCGACGCGCTCGTCCTTCACGTCGCGCCGCAGGAGCTCGGTGAGCTCGCGCTGGATCTGATCGCCGAGGCGCCGCGCGCGGGGATTGTTCTTCGCCATGCCTCGCTCCAGCAGCCGTGCGAACGGGGCGGCCGCACGCTATAGCGTGCGCGCCACCTCGACCCGCGAGTAGCACTCGATCTGATCGCCTTCGCGCACGTCGTTGTAGTTCTTCACGCCGATGCCGCACTCGGTGCCGGCACGCACCTCGTTGACGTCGTCCTTGAACCGCTTCAGCGACTCGAGCGCTCCCTCGAAAATCACCACGTTGTCGCGCAGCACGCGGATCGGAAAATTGCGGCGTACGTAACCGTCGATGACCATGCAGCCGGCCACCGTGCCGAACTTGCTCGAGCGGAAGACGCTGCGCACCTCGGCAAGGCCCACGATCTGCTCCTTGACCTCGGGCGCCAGCATGCCGGTGAGCACCGCGCGAATGTCGTCGATGGCCTCGTAAATGATGCTGTAGTAGCGCACATCGACGCCGTGATCCTTGATCGCGGTGCGCGCGGCGGCATCGCCGCGCACGTTGAAGGCGATGATTCGCGCCTTCGACGCGGCCGCCAGCGTCACGTCGGACTCGGTGAGGCCGCCGACGCCCGAGGAGACCACGTTGACGCCGACCTCGTCGGTCGACAGCGCCTTCAGTGCATCGCGCAGCGCCTCGACGCTGCCCTGCACGTCGGCCTTCACCAGCAGCTGCACCAGGTTCGGCTTGGTCTCGCCCATGGTGGAGAACACGTCCTGCATGTTCGCGCTCTTTTGCGCGAGCTTGACGTCCCGAGACTTCGCCTGACGGTGCATCGCCACTTCGCGCGCCTTGCGCTCGCTCTCGACCACCAGCAGCTCATCGCCCGCATTGGGAGCGCCGGACAGACCCAGCACCACCACGGGTATCGAGGGTCCGGCGGTCTCCACCGGCTTGCCGGCCTCGTCGAACAGCGCGCGTACCCGGCCGAATTCCTGCCCGATCAGCAACGCATCGCCGAGCTTCAAGGTGCCGCGCAGCACCAGCACGGTCGCCACGGCGCCGCGCCCCTTCTCGAGGCTCGACTCGATCACATAGCCGGCGGCAAGTCCGTCGACGGGCGCCTTGAGCTCGAGCACCTCGGCCTGCAGCAGCACGGCATCGAGCAGCTGATCGACGCCCTGCCCCGTGCGCGCCGAGACGTTCACGAAGATGTTCTCGCCGCCCCATTCCTCGGGAATGACGCCGTACTTCGTGAGCTCCTGCTTGACCTTCTCCGGGTCGGACTCGGGCTTGTCGATCTTGTTGAGCGCAACGACGATCGGAACCTGCGCCGCCTGCGCGTGCTGGATCGCCTCGATGGTCTGCGGCATGACGCCGTCGTCGGCCCCCACGACGAGAATGACGATATCGGTCACCTGCGCGCCGCGGGCTCGCATGGAAGTGAATGCGGCGTGGCCCGGCGTGTCCAGGAAAGTGACCATGCCCTTCGCGGTCTCCACATGATAAGCCCCGATGTGCTGCGTGATGCCGCCCGCCTCGCCGGCCGCCACTTTGGTGCGGCGGATGTAGTCGAGGAGCGAGGTCTTGCCGTGGTCGACGTGCCCCATGACGGTGACCACGGGGGGTCGAGGCAGCACCTCGAGCGTGGTATCGGTCTCGCCCTGCAGGCTCTCCTCGATGACGTTTTCCTTGCGCAGCACGGGCGTGTGGCCCATCTCCTCCACCACCAGCATGGCGGTGTCCTGCTCGATCGTCTGATTGATCGTCGCCATGACGCCCATGTTCATCATGACCTTGATGACCTCGGTCGCCTTGACGGCCATCTTCTGCGCGAGCTCCCCGACGGTCATGGCCTCCGTGATCGGCACTTCGCGCACGACGCGCGCGGTCGGCATCTCGAAGCCATGCTTGGTGTCCGTATCGCCGCCCATCGAGCGGCGCCGCCCGTCGCGCGATTTCTTCTTTTTGTGCCGCGAACTCACATCGCCGACGATGTGCAGCTCCTGACGGCCGTAACGCGTCGCCTTGTCGTCCTGGGTCTCGCGCGCGGCCTTTGCGGGTTTCGCCGCCGCCGTGGTCGAGGCCTTGCGGTCACGCTCGCTTTGCTCGCGCGCCTGCACCTCCGCCTGACGCCGCGCCTCCTCCTCGGCCGTCCGCTTGCGATTCTCCTCATCGCTCCGGCGCCGGTTCTCCTCCTCGAGCCGCTCGCGATCGAGACGCTCCTTCTCGAGCCGCTCGTGCTCGGCGCGCTCGAGCGCGGCCTTGGCCTGCTCCTCGCTCTCGCGCAGGCGGTCGATCTCCTCTTGCTGATGGCGCGCCTGATCCTCGAGCACCTCGCGCTTGACGTAGGTGCGCTTGCTGCGCACTTCCACGTTGACGGTGCGTGCCCGGCCCTGAGGGCTCGCGAGCTTCAGCTCCGACTGCGATTTCCGCCGCAGCGTGATCTTGCGCGGTGCGGCGTCGGCGTGCCCGTCGTCGCGGCCGTGACTGCGCCGCAGATGGGTCAGCAACTCGTGCTTCGCATCCTCGCTGATCATGTCCTCTGCGCCATCGACCTTGATCCCCGCCTGATCGAGCTGCTGCAGCAGCCGATCGACCGGTACTTTGAGGACTTCGGCGAATTGAGAGACCGTTACATCTGCCATACCGCTGCTCCTAGACCCTTTCCTCTTCCGCAAACCAATGCTTGCGCGCATCCATGATCAATTCGGCGGCCTTCTTCTCATCGACTCCGCCCATCTCGACCAGCTCATCGACCGCCAGATCCGCAAGATCCTCGCGCGTGCGCACGCCTTTGCGCGCCAACGCCTTGGCGAGATCGTCGCCGGCGAGTTCCACCAGGTCCGCCGCCGGCTCCCCGCCGTCCATCGACTCCTCGCTCGCAATCGCCTGCGTCAACAGCACGTCGCGTGCGCGGGTGCGCAGCTCCTTCACGATTTCCTCATCGAACTCCTCGATGGCGTTCAATTCGCTCGCAGGCACATAGGCGATCTCCTCGATGGTCGAGAAGCCCTCCTGAACCAGAATGCTCGCGACGTCCGCATCGACGTCGAGCTGCTGCATGAACGTCTCGCGCAGGGCGAGGGACTCGCTTTCGCTCTTCGCCTCCGCCTGCGATTCGCTCATGACGTTCAGTTCCCAGCCCGTGAGCTCGCTCGCCAGGCGGATGTTCTGGCCGCCGCGGCCGATGGCCTGCGAGAGCTTGTCCTCCGACACCGCGATATCCATGGCATGCGAATCCTCGTCGACGACGATCGAGGTGACCTCGGCGGGCGCCATGGCATTGATGACGAACTGCGCGGCGTTCTCATCGAAGGGAATGATGTCGACGCGCTCGCCCGCGATCTCGTTGGAGACCGCCTGAACGCGCGAGCCGCGCATGCCGACGCAAGCCCCGACCGGGTCGACGCGCGGGTCGTTCGAGCGCACCGCGATCTTGGCGCGCACGCCTGCGTCGCGGGCGGCCGCCAGAATGTTGATCAGGCCCTGCCCGACTTCCGGAACCTCGAGCTTGAACAGCTCGATGAGGAACTCAGGCGCGGTGCGCGATAAGAAGAGCTGCGGGCCGCGCGGCTCGGTGCGCACCTCCTTCAGATAAGCCTTGATGCGATCCTGCGATCTCACCGGCTCGCGCGGAATCATCTCCTCGCGCGCGATGTAGCCTTCGGCGTTCGCGCCGAGGTCCACATAGACCCCGTTGCGGTCGACGCGCTTGACGATGCCGCTGACGAGCGTGCCCGCGCGGTCCTTGTAGGCATCGACCACCTGGGCGCGCTCGGCTTCCCGGACCTTCTGCACGATCACCTGCTTGGCGGTCTGCGCGAGAATGCGCCCGAAGGGCACCGATTCCATGGGCTCCTCGACGTACCCGCCGACTTCGACGTCTTTGTCGATCTCGCGCGCATCGTCCATGCGCAGCTCGCGCTCGGGCACCTCGAGCTCGCTCGAATCGTCTGCAAAAACCTTCCACCGGCGGAACGTGTCGTAGGCGCCGGTCTTGCGGTTGATCGCAACGCGCACGTCGAGCTCCTCGCCGTGCTTCTTGCGGGTCGCAGAGGCCAATGCCGCTTCGAGAGCGTCGAATATGATTTCCTTGTCGACGCCCTTCTCGTTGGAAACGGCGTCTACTGCCATCAAAATTTCTTTATTCATGTCCTTGGGCTCCTGGTCACTCCGGCCGCAATCGTGCCTTCTGAATTCGCTCGAAGGGCAGCTCGTACGGCCGCCCGTCGACCTCAACTAAGATCGAGTCGCTCCCGATCGATTTCAACATTCCGACGAAGCGCCGCCGCCCCTCGAGCGGCAGCTTCAGCTCGGCGAAGATCCGCTCGCCGAGGAAACGCTCGAAATGTGCGCGCTTGCGCAATATCCGATCGAATCCGGGCGAAGAGACTTCCAGCGTGTAATTGCCCTTGATCGGATCTTCGATCTCGAGCACCTCGCTCACCGCATGACTCACCGCGGCGCAATCATCGACGGTCACGCCGGCATCCGCCGGCGGCGCCCGATCGATGAATATCCGCAGAACCCCGCTGCGCCCCGACTGCGCCAGCTCGAGGTCGACCAACTCAAAGCCCAGCGCCTCGATCGGCGGCTCTAACAAGCGCATCAAGGCGTCACGCATTTTCGGACCCCGGCCTCGCGTGTCGCTTCGCTCGCGACACGGCCCTTCAAACAAAAAAGGGGACCATCGGCCCCCTATCCTCTAACGAAAAAGCCCCTCCGAGGGGCCATTCAAGCGTTCCTTACGAACGTTCCCGGAAGGATCGCCCGCTTCTATTTGTAGCGTGCTGGGATCACCTTCCGAGGGCGGCGATTATAGGCGCATCGGACTAGAGCGTAAACCCATATCGCCGAGCCGGGAGGTCCGCGTTGCTGCGACTGGGGCCGCATCGCTGCGGCCCCAGTCCTCGCGCGGATAGAAAACGCTTACCAGCGCTTCGGACCCCGGGATCCGCCGCCGCCGCCACCACCGCCGCCGCCGCCGCCGCCGGTGCGCTCCTGAGCCTCGTTCACCTTCAGCACTCGCCCTTCGACGTCGTGGCCGTTGAGGGCCTGCATGGCACGAGCCGCATCCGCGCTCGCCATTTCAACGAAGCCGAAACCGCGGGGCCGACCGGTGTCGCGATCATTGATCAGCGCAACCGACTGGACGGGGCCGTGCTTTTCGAACAAAGCGCGCACCGCGGACTCGTCCATTGAGAACGGGAGATTGCCAACATACATTTTCGTCATTTAGAAACACCTAGCTGCAAGAGAGACAATCGGCCGAGCACGTGCCATTGGCGCAATACCGGCCACCTGGATCGAAGAAAGCTGCTTTGATGGTTGTGGTCAAGATGCCGCCGTGAGCCGGCAGTGACCAGAAACGGACCGAAGTAGTAATTCACGACCGGCGCACATACTACATGAAATCGCTGGGCAGATCGACTATGCAGGACGTAGGGGAATTCCCTAGCGTTATTGTTGCCATGCACAATGCGTATCTAGCGCCCGGGCGGGGCGAAGCGCTCTTTAGGATCGCGGCGCCAGCGACGCGATACGGGACAACAGGGTGGTCGGATCGACCGGCTTGACCAGATGCGCTTGGAACCCCGCGGCTATTGCGGAATCCCGATCCGTGTCACGGGCGAACGCCGTCAAGGCAATCGCCGGCAGCACGTCCGGACCGTGACCGAGCTGGCGCAGGCGGCGCAGCAGCTGGTATCCGTCCTCGCGTGCCATCCCGATGTCGCTGAGCAGAATGTTCGGTCTGCAAGTTTGCATTTGATGCAACGGCATCGTCGGCACTCGAGGCCTCGATGACCGTGGCTCCCGCCTCGGACAGGATGCGCCGCGTCAACTGCCGCGCGTCGTCGTCATCCTCGACAACCAGCGCGACGATCTTGGAAAAATCCATCCTCCGCAGCTTCTGTGTGTCGCTCAACCCGGCGACCGCTGCCTTGCGGCTCAGGGGAATCTGCAGCGTGAAGGTCGCGCCCTGCCCTTTGCCCGCGCTCTCGGCTTTGAGAGTGCCCGCATGAAGGTCCACCAGCTGCTTCGCGATCGCCATGCCGAGTCCGAGACCCCCATGGCTTCGAGTCGTGGTGGCGTCTTGCTGACTGAAGCGCTCGAAGATGCGCGGCAGGAAGTCGGCCTCGATGCCCTTGCCCCGGTCGCTGATCACCAGCCGGAACGAATCACCGCTCCGTCCTGCCGTGAGACGCACCGTGCCGCCGCGATTGGAAAACTTGATGGCATTGGTCAGAAGATTCCAGATGACTTGCTGCAGACGGCCCGCATCCGCCTCGATGCGCAGCGATTCCTCGTCGAACGTCGAATCGAGAACGACCTCGGCGGCGCGTGCAGCCGCAACCGCAGCCTCCAGAGCGGCGCGCACCACGGGATAAGGATCGATGGTCTCGATCATCAGCTGGACCTTGCCGAAGCTGATGCCCGCATAGTCGAGAAGATCCGAGATCATCCTCGCCTGCAGGCGCGAATTGCGCTCGATGGCCTGCAGCCCCTGCATGACGGGATCCGGAAGGTCACCCCGGCGGGTCAGGATGGTTGCCCAGCCGAGGATCGCGTTCAGCGGGTTGCGCAGCTCGTGCGAGAGCGTCGCGAGAAACTCCTCCTTGAGCCGGTTGCTGCGCTCGGCCTCCGAGCGCGCGGCCCGCTCGCTTTCCAGCAACCGTTCGCGCTCCTGCTCGGCTCGAATCTGCTCGCTCACATCGCTCACGGCGAGGAAACGCAGCCGCGTCATGCCCTCCTCGGCCACCTGCCACTCGAGCTCGCGGAATTCCTGATCCTTGCGCTCGAAGCGCAGCCGGCCCGTGGGCGTGAGCACCGCATTCTCGGGGGCCTGTTCGCGAATGCCGAGCACCGCATCGAAATATCGTCCGACCAGCTCGTCGGGGGAATATCCCGTCATGACTCCGAAAGCCGGATTGACGCTCTGGATCTTGAGCGTCTCATCGAGCGCCGCAATCCCGACGGGCACGAAATTGAACATGGTGCGCAGGCGCGCATCGAGCCTTCGCCTCAGGAAATCCGCGTGCCGCGCGAACAGGAGAGTGCGCACCGTCGCGAGCAGAACGGGCGGCTCGGACGGCCGGGTCAGATAACTGTCGGCGCCCGCCTCGAATCCCTGAATGAAATCCGCGGAATTGGTGAACGTGGCGGACAGATGCAGCACGGGAATTTGCGCGGTATCCGGTCGTGCGCGCAGCTGCCGGCACACCTCGAAGCCGTCGATGTCGGGCAGATTGACATCGAGTACCACAAGATCCGCGCGCGGGGCCGCTTCGAGCGCCGCCGCCCCCGTGGTCGCCTCGAGGATCTCATACCCCGCCGAGCGCAGCACCCGCGACGTCGCGTACAGCGCCGCCGGATTGTCATCGACCACCAGCAAACGGATCGGGCCCGGCTTGCCCACGATCTCGCGAGCATCGGTCATGGCGGGACCCCTTGCGCCGAATAGCGTGCCGGAACGAGCACGGAAAAGCGCGACCCTTTGCCGAGCACGCTTTGCACCGCCACGCGGCCGCCGAGCAGCTCTGCGAATTTCCGGGCGAGCGAAAGACCCAGTCCTGTCCCGCGCAGCCGCTTTTGAATGCGGGTATCGATTTGCACGAAGTCCGAGAACAGCGCCGGCAGATGCTCCTGCGCGATGCCGATGCCGGTGTCGCTCACGGCAAACTCCACCATTCCGTCCGCCTCGTTTCGTGCGCTCACTCGCACCTCCCCATCGCTCGTGAATTTCAGCGCATTGGAAATGAAATTCCGCAAGATCTGCGCAAGCTTCTTGTCGTCGGTGTAGAGCGGCTGGACGTTATCAGGCTCTTCGAATATCAGGGAAACGGACGACGGAAGACGACGATCGGTCTGAACATGCCGCGCAGCGCCGAGAACAGATCCATCATCTCGAACCACTCGGGCGAGATGGAGATGCGCCCGGCCTCGACTTTCGCCAGATCGAGCAGATCATCGACCATCTCCGTCAACTCGCGCACGCTGCCTTGCACGAAGCGCAGCTGGCGCTGCTGCTCGGGGGTGAGCGGTCCATCCATGCCGACCAGCAGGATGTCGGTGATGCTGGTGATGGAGGCGAGCGGCGTGCGGAATTCGTGGCTCATGTACGACAGGAACCGGCTCTTGAGATCTGCTGCATCGCGCAGCTCGGCCGCATTTTGGTCGAGTTCGGCATACAGCGCCATGACGCCTTTGTTCGTCTCGGCAAGCTCGCTCTGAAGATTGGCGAGCTCCGCTTGGTGCAGGAGGATCTGCTCCTTGAGTATGTCGATTTCGCTGCTCATGGTCCGTGGCGCACGATCACAACGGTCACATCGTCGCGCTTGCGCGCCGATTCTCGATAAAGGACACCGGCGATCACCGACGCATGCCGCCCATGAAGACCCGGATGATCTGCGAGTCGCCAGCGGGCAGAAAGGCCGTCCGAATGCATCACGACGAGACTGTCCGCGGGGCAATTATAAGAGAACTGCCGGATACGTGAGACCTGTACGCCGAGCATGCCGTTGAACGACACCATCCCCTGGGAGCGCTCGTTCGCCACGATGCTTCCGGTGATGTTGCCCACGCCCGCATATTCCAGGCGCGAGTCTTCCCGGTGCAGAACGGCCCACGCGGCGACCGCACCGCGTCCCCCGGCGAGCTTTCGATGCAGCGCTTGCATTCCTCCGGCGGGCTCCTCAAAGGGGCGCTCGGCGAATACCCCCGCGGTGTCCTGTGCGGGGGTCGCCGCGAGCGCGCCATGGCCGAGCCCGTCAGCCACGAGCATCGCCGATCGCGCGTCGCCGTCGGCCACCCGCCAGGTGTCTCCGCATTCCGTTTCGCCCGCCAAGCGCGACGCAGACTGCGCCGCATTCCAGGCTCCGCAGCGCTCGCCATGCGCTCATCGCCCTTGCGGCCGACTCTCGAGACCGCCACCGTGCCCCGGCCGGCGGCGGAGAAGATGTCGAACAGCGCCGACAGCCGCCGGACGGCGCCGAGCCCGGTTCCCGGCGTACCGGCCGTCGAGAAGCCATCACGCAGGCAGCGCTCGACGTCCCTCATTCCTGGTCGCCCGATCGATGGCCATGACTTCCACATGAGGAGCAACGCCGTCGTCCAGCACCTGAAGCAGCATCTCCCCGCCCCCTCCATGCCGAAGCGAGTTGGTGGCAAGCTCGGTGGCGACGATGCCTGTCTTGGCGGCACTCTCCTCGTCGAAGCCGAATAGGCATCCGTCAGCCGCTTGGCCGTCCGGCGGCACTCGCCGATCTCGCTTTGCTCGCGAATCGGTATTCGTGAGCGCAGCAGAACCCGCGATGATCCGCGCGGTCATTTCCACCGGGTGATGGTGACGCGGGTTCCGGCGCCGACCGTGGATTCAGCTCGAATTCATTGACCAGCCGGCGTGCGCCCGAGAGACCGAGGCCCAACCCGCCTGCCCGAGGTCCAGCCGTCGGTCAGCGCTCGTTCGAGATCGGGGATGCCGGGACCATGGTCCTCGAACACCAGCCGAACGCCGCGCTTGACTCCGTTGAGCAGCGTTTCCCAACGGAGCTCGCCGCCGCCGCCGTAGATCAGCGCGTTGCGGGCGAGCTCGCTCGCGGCGGTCACGAGCTTGGTCTGATCCACCAGCGAGAAGCCCTGCTCCTGCGCCAGGCGCCGCACGGTCTGCCGCCCCATCACGATGTCGTGCTCGGTCTTGAGCGGCAGGGTTCCCTTCGCCGGTGACCGTCGTCACGAGACTATGCGAGATGCGCCGCAGAAGTTGCATGCCGCGCTCGACGTTCAGCGCCGTGTCGACGCCGGGTAGCGCGAGGCCCAAGCTCGACCAGCGTGATCGCGACCGCGGGTTGCATGCCGACGAGCACGGTCCTTGCATCGAGAATGCGCGCCATGCCGGAAATATCCGCGATCATGCGCCCCATGAAAGAATCGACCATCTCGAGTGCGGAGATGTCGATGAGCACGCCGCGCGCACCCTTGGCCTGGATCGCATTGGTCAGATCGTCCTGCAGGCGCAGCGCCAGCTGGTCATGCATGTCGACCTGCAGCGTGACGAGCAGGAACTCGCCCATCCGCAATATGGGAATGCGGTCCATCGGCTAGCCGCTGACGGTGATGCCGATGCGCTTCAGTGCCAGCGACAAGCGCATCGGCGAGCGTTGGCCTTGGTGGTGACGCCCTGCAGGTCGACGCCCAGATGCACGATGGTCTGCGCGATCTGCGGCCGCACGCCGCTGATGATGCACTCCGCGCCCATCAGCCGGATCGCCGTGACGGTCTTCAGCAGATGCTGCGCGACCAGCGTATCGACCGTCGGAACACCCGTGATGTCCAGGATCGCGATCTGCGATTCGGTCTCGACGATTTTCTGCAGCAACGACTCCATCACGATCTGGGTGCGCGCCGAATCAAGCGTGCCGATCATCGGCAACGCGAGAATGCCCTCCCACAGCTTCACGACGGGCGTGGAGAGCTCCAGAAGCTCCTGCTGCTGGCGCACGATGACCTCCTCGCGCGCACGCTGGAAAGACTTCACGGTATGCAGCCCGAGCGAGTCGAGCAGAACCGTGGTCGCCCATACCTCTTGCGCGAGTTGCCGGGAGTCCTGCACATCCTCGCGGAGCTTGTCGAAGAGCGGCCGCTTGAGAGAGAAAATGAAGTTCGCCGTCTCATCGGCGGTAAAGCCCGCGAGGGCGCGCTGCTCGGAGAGATTTTCGAGAAATGCGCGCATATCCGCCCATTCCTCCCCCTCGATCCCGTCGGTTTGCCCGGCGCGCAGGCCGCGGCTGATTAACTGGAGAAATTCATCGGCTTGGCGGCGCAAGTCCTCGCGCGCGATCCGTCCGCTGTGATCGCCGCCGCCCGCGGACAGCTGCTCCAGCCAGGCGGAGCGAATCTCGGCGTGATGCTTCTCTAAGACCGTCGCCATGGAGGCTTGGGCTGCCATCGTTCCCCCTGGGTGGTGCCGCTTCGCGGCGCTGCGAAGAAACAACAGTAATCAATCCCCCCCGGCATGGCAACGAGATCATCGAGCGCGCTGGGCGTTTACCTGGCTGAGAAGGGCGCTGCGCATCTGCGATGCCTCCAACCGCAACGGCCGGGCGCGCAACGGCGCCAGTTCGGCCGCCGTGAAGGGCTGGAAGTCAGCCGGTACGTCCTGCCAGTCGAAGCGCCACAGCATCCAGTTCATCACCTCGGCGAGATCCGCATCGGACAGCGGCGAGGTGGCGACGCCCGGAACCCGCGCGAGGTACTCGCGCCCACCGGGCACCCACAGGAACTTGGCGACCGTGCCCGCAATCCCCGGCGCCGTGGCGTCCGACCCCGAGCCGTCCAAGCGATGGCAGCCCTGGCAATTCAAGGTCCAGTTCTGCCAGGCACGCTGGGGGTTTTCGACGCCGGGCGCCGTCTCCGGCTTCGCGCCCCCGTCCGAGGCGTAAGCCGCCGGCCACGCCAGGAGCACCGCAATCGCGCCCGCAATGAGCGGCATTCCTCTCACGCGCGCGCTACTTCTTCTGCTCCATGGCGACGCCGAGGATCAGAGCGACCGTGCAGGTGTAGGACTGGCTCTTGGTACCGAAACACCAGGTCACCTCGTTGTTGGTCTGCGGCCGAACGACGGGGCGATCACCCTGGTTGTTCTGGCAGGCGCAACGCCCCCACGCGACGCCTCCGCAGCAGTCGTTGTACGAGATGATGTAATTGCGCTGATCAGCTGGATTTCGGCAGGTGCCGATCCAGGTGATCGGGGACATCTCCGTGCCCGGCGGACAGGACGTGACACTACCGCCGTAACAGGCGCAGAGCGAGCCGTCGATCGCGCAATACCGCCAGTAATCGCACTTGGTGCGGTCGCCCGGGTCCTGCGGGTTGCCCGACAACTGCGGGGCAGGCTCGCCCGAGTTCGGATCGTCGGGGTTCGCGCCGTCCGCCTCGGCGCCTTTCGCCACGGGCAGCAGCGGGAATGTGGCGGCACCGGCGATGAAGCCCCCCACGATGCCGACGACGCTGCGCCTCGAGGTGCGGCTCGCGAGCCCGCGAAACATCTTTTCCGCCAATCGATCGAATTGAACCACGTCTCTCTCCCGCTTCAAGCGCGTCTGGAATCGCGTTGTAGGAACTGCTGAATGGTGGCGACGCCGCGTTCCTTGGCGACGAACAAACTTTCCAAGTGCTCGCGCGTGTTCACGAGGCCCGTTGCCGACAGCTTGCCGGCCTCATCGATCAGCGCCGCGTACGGCAGCTTCGCCACCCCGAAGGTGCGTCCCAGATGCTCGGACAGCACGTAGGGAAATTTGCCCAGGCCCTTGTCCTTCACGAATTCATTCTGCTTGGCCGCATCGCCGTCGCTCGCGAGCACGATGTCGAGCCATGAGCGCTCCGCGCCCTGCGCCGAGCGCACCACCGGCAACAGCGATTCGCAAATCGCGCAATCGGGCGATAAGAACAACAGGAGCTGGCTGCGTTGCCCGCGCACTCCGCCGATGCGCACCGCGGAGCCATCCAGGGCGGTGAGCGTCATCTCGGGAACCGGCTCCCCGGTCTTGAGCGGTTGGCGAAGCGCGAGCGCCCCCGCCGGTGCGATGCGCTGATGCAGCACTCCCACCTGACGCGCCAGAGCCATGCATACGACGCCGAGCGCGAGCACGGCGATCCACAGCGCAATCTGCGAGGCGATCACGAAGCTCACAGCACCGTACCCCGGCGCATCGGCTGGAGCGCCATCAGTTGATCGATCGCGCCATAAAGCGCGAGCAAAGCGCATGCGGCGAGCAGCTGCGAGGGGGCGATCGGCACCGCATCCTGCGCGAAGGCGGCCAGGACCAGCGCGGATCCGCAAAGCACGCCGTTGCGCGCCATCTCGAAAGGCCCGAGACGTTTTGGCCCCGTGCCGAAACTGCAGCCGCAATCCACCTCCTCGCGGCGCTGCACGACGGCTCTCGCAATGAGCGCGAGATACATGGCGAAGATGACGGCGGCGAGCAACGCACCCGCGCGGCGATGATCCGGCACCAGGAGCGATGCGGCGGCGAGCGCTTCGAGCAGGCATGCGGCGAAGCCCGCGGCGAAAGCCGCACGCGGCGGAACCGACGCGAAATCCTCCATCACCCGCAGCGTGCGCCGCCAGCTCAAGGCCTTGTGAGCGGCGGACACGGTCAGCAGCAGCGCGAGGAAAGCCGCCAGCTGTGCAAGCAGCATCCCACCCACGGTGCCGGCGGCGCTCAATGCACGGGCTCCATTTGCATGCGCGTATGCATCCCGGGCAGATCGAGACTGCGCACCAGCGCCCCACCCTGGGGGTCGTACACATCGAGGCGGGTGCCGGCCTGAACCAGCATGAGCTGATCGGCGCCGTGCGTGAGGGCGACGGAGGAGCCCGGCCGCACCAGGCGCAACCGTCTCACCCGGGCCTTCGTGTCGGCGTTGAACACCCACACCTCGTGGGCGGCATCCTTGTGCGTGCCCTCCTGCGCGTTGGCCTGCATCAGCACGTAGATGAGCTTTTTGCCGTCGCTCGCGATGAGCTGCCAGCCGCTCGGGCGCCAGTTGGCAGCCTTGTCCGCCGCGCTCACCAGCGGCCAATCGGGCAATACCTTCACGTCATCGCCTTTCATGTCGATCGGCTGGAGCCGGCCGTGCAGGCTGGGGAAGTAGCGCACACCATCGAGCGCCGCGCTCGCCGTGAACAGCGGGTCCGAGTCGAGGGGATTGAACGGCTTCGATTCGCTGCGCCCGGCGACCGCGCCGTTGGCGTCGAGACGGATGCTCAGCAAGGTCCCGCTCGAGCACAGCGTCGAGAACCCGCGCTGCCCCGAAGGATAAATGAGCGAGCAGCCCGGGATCTCGATCTCGCCGAGCGGCTGACGCTTGACCAGATCGACCACGGTCACCGAGGCGGCCGGCGTGAAATTGAACACCAGCGCCAGGCGCTGATCGTCCGTAAATGCGAACAGCCCCTCCATGGCGGTGATCAGGGCCCGCTTAGTGCCCGGCAAAACGATCTCGCCGGCCACATCGAGGGTCTGTGCGTCGTAAATCGTGATGAAGTCGGTACGCGTGCCGCGCACGCCGCGCGACCATACCGTGTCCGCCGTGTAGATCTCCGGACGCTTGTCCGAAACCAGGAGGGTGGTCGAATCGCGCGCCTGCAACTGAGCCTTGACCTCGCGGCTGTCGCTGCCGACGTTGCGGAGCTCGATGCGGTCGCCGGCATAATTCAAGAAGGCCCAACCCGTGGGATATTTCGCGGGCAGCTTCTCGACTTTGAGCGTCGGATCCGCCGGCAGCGGGTTCGGAAACGTGGCCGCCCAAGCGCCCGCAGTGAAGGCCGCACATACCAGAACGGGCAACGCCCGCAACGTGCTCATGGTCATTCATCCCCTCGGTTTTTCGCTGATCGGCGGGCGCCGGCCCGCGCGACAGAGTGTACGTCAACCGCGGCTAGCTGAATACTCGGGGTCGCAAACAGGTATATTTCGAGCATGAATATCGCGCAGATTTTCTTTTACGCCGCACTGGCCATAGCCTCTGTCGCATTCATCGTGGGCGCCGTGCGCGCCGCGCCGCGCACGGCGGATCGCCGCTGGCCCCGGCCCGTGGAAATCATCGTCGGATTCGTCACCGCCTTCTTCGACACCTTGGGAATCGGCTCTTTCGCTCCCACGACGGCCATTTTCAAGTTGCGACACATGGTTCCGGACGAGCGCATTCCCGGCACCCTCAACGTCGGCCTCGCCGCCGCGGCGGTCACCGAGGCGGTGATTTTCGTGGGAGCGATCGAAGTCGAGCCGAACCTGCTCATCAGCATGATTTTGAGCGCCACGGTGGGCGCGTGGCTCGGTGCCGACGTCGTGGCACGGCTGTCCCGCCGCGCGATCCAGATCACCATGGGGGTGGCGCTGCTCATCGCGGGGAGCGTGTTCACCGCCGTCAATCTGCATGCGTTGCCCGGGGGCGGCACCGCCATGAATCTCGTGGGCTGGAAATTTCCGTTCGCGGTCGGCGTGAATTTCATCCTGGGCGCACTGATGAGCGCGGGCATCGGCCTGTACGCGCCATGCATGATCACGCTCGCGCTCCTCGGCATGCATCCCATCGCGGCTTTTCCGATCATGATGGGCGCCTGCGCGCTGTTGCAGCCGGTGGCGAGCCTGCGCTTTTTTCAGAACGGCAAATTCGCCTGGGGACCCTCTCTCGGGCTCACGTTCGGCGGCGTGGTGGGCGTGCTCATCGCCGCCTTCATCGTCAAGGCGCTGCCGCTCGAGGCGCTGCGCTGGCTGGTGATCGTCGTGATCGCGTACGCCGCCTTTGCCATGCTGCGCTCCGCGTCCCAAGTCCCGGCGGCCGCCGCCCGCCTGAGGCCGAGCCCGTGAGCATCACGCTGCGCCGCGCCACCCGCGATGACATTGCGCTCCTCGCACCGCTGATCGAACGCTCGGCCCGAGCCTTGAGCCGGGACGATTACAGCCCCGGACAGGTGAGCGGCGCTTTGCGCGGCGCCTTCGGCATCGATACGCAGCTGCTCGATGACGGGACTTATTTCGTGGCCGAGGAGGATGGCGCGCTTGCCGGCTGCGGCGGCTGGAGCTTTCGGGCAACGCTGTTCGGCGGCGATGGGCGTACGGATCGCGATGCCTCGATGCTCGACCCGCGCACCCATGCCGCCAAGATTCGGGCGTTCTTCGTCGAGCCCTCGAAGGCGCGGCGCGGAGTCGGAACGCTCCTGCTCGAGCGTTGCGAGAGGGAGGCACGAGAGCGCGGCTTCTCGCGCGTCGAGTTGATGGCGACGCTGCCCGGCGTGAGGCTCTACGCCGCGCGCGGCTACGTCGGCACACAGCACGTGAGCTACGATCTTGGCAACGGCGAGAGCATCGAGTTCGTTCCCATGAGCAAGGATTTGGGCTGAAGGTCGAGTATGCTATCGCGCTTCTCCGGCCCCAAAGACTGCAGATGACACAATCGATTCCCGCGACCTTGATACCGGGCGACGGCATCGGCCCCGAGATCGTCGAGTGTGCGGTGACGGTGCTCGATGCGCTCGGCGCGCCATTCGACTGGGACCGCCAGATCGCGGGGATGGAAGGCGTGAAGACCGAGGGAGATCCCCTGCCCGCTCGCACCATCGCGAGCATCCGCCGCACGCACCTTGCCCTCAAGGGACCGCTCGAGACGCCCTCGGGCGGCGGCTACCGCTCCTCGAACGTGCGCTTGCGCGAAGAGTTCAAGCTGTACGCGAACCTGCGTCCGGCGCGCACGCTCGTTCCGGGCGGCCGATTCGAGAATATCGATCTGGTGGTGGTGCGCGAGAATCTCGAGGGGCTGTACATCGGCCACGAGCACTACATCCAGATCGGGGATGACCCTCACGCGGTGGCGATTGCCAGCGGCGTGAACACGCGCCAGGGCAGCCAGCGGCTCCTCGAGTTCGCTTTCGAGCATGCGATCGCCGCCGGCCGCAAGAAAGTCACCATCGTCCACAAAGCCAACATCATGAAGGCGCTTACCGGCATCTTTCTCGAGGCCGGACTCGAGCTCTACGAGCGCAAATACAAGGGGCGGTTCACGCTGGACACGGTCATCATCGATGCCTGCGCGATGAAGCTCGTGCTCAATCCCTGGCAGTTCGATGTGCTGGTGACGACCAATCTGTTCGGCGACATCCTCTCGGACCTGGTCGCCGGCTTGGTCGGCGGTCTCGGTATGACGCCCGGTGCAAACATCGGCGCCGACGCGGCCATCTTCGAGGCGGTGCACGGCTCGGCGCCCGATATCGCGGGCAAAGGTATCGCCAATCCGACTGCGCTGCTGCTCGCCGCCGCGATGATGCTCGATCATTGCAAGTTGCCCGAAATGGCCCGCCGCCTGCGCGCGGCCATCAGCGAGACCCTGAACGCGGATCACGTGCGCACCGGTGACCTCGGCGGCAAGGCGACGACGGCGCAATTCACGGCCGCGTTGCTCAAGCGCATTGCGAATGGCTGACCGACGGGGATCGCCGCTCGCCCTTTACGCATGCCCCCGGTAATTTCGATCGAGAATGTCAGCAAATCGTACGCCTCCGGCGTGCGCGCGCTCGAGCCGGTCAACCTCGAGATCCTGAAGGGCGAGATCTTCGCCCTGCTCGGCCCGAACGGCGCCGGCAAGACGACGCTGATCAACATCATTTGCGGCATCGTCACGGCGACGGGCGGACGCGTGGTCGCCGACGGCCACGACATCGTGACCGACTATCGCGCCGCGCGGATGAGAATCGGCCTCGTGCCCCAGGAACTGACCACCGACTCGTTCGAGACCGTGTGGGCAACGGTCACCTTCAGCCGCGGACTGTTCGGCCGCGCGCCGAAGCCCGATTACATCGCAAGCCTGCTGCACGACCTGTCGTTGAGCGCGAAGCGCGACAGCCGCATCATGGATTTGTCCGGCGGCATGAAGCGCCGCGTGATGATTGCGAAAGCCCTCTCCCACGAGCCCGACATCCTGTTCCTCGACGAGCCCACCGCCGGCGTGGATGTCGAGCTGCGGCGAGATATGTGGAATCTCGTCCGCGGGTTGCGCGAGCGCGGCGTGACCATCATTCTGACCACCCACTACATCGAGGAAGCCGAGGAGATGGCGGATCGCGTGGGAGTCATCAACAAGGGCTCGCTCATTCTGGTCGAAGAGAAGGCGACGCTGATGCGCAAGTTCGGCAAGAAGCGGCTGACGTTGCACCTGCGGTCGCCGCTCGCGCGGATTCCCTCGGAGCTCGCTCGCTGGAACCTCAAGCTCAACGGGAATTCGCTCGAGGCCACGTTCGACAGCGGCAGCGATACCGGCATTCCGCTGCTCCTGCAACAAATGAGCGAGCTGTCGATCCCCATCAAGGACCTGGAAACCCATCAGAGCTCCCTCGAGGAGATCTTCGTGAGGCTGGTGAGCGACCGGTCGCCGGGCGCAGTCGCATGAGCCGGCTCATGCCCTTCGAATTCAACCGCTACGGGGTGTGGGCGATCTACAGGTTCGAGATCGCCCGTGCGCTGCGCACGCTCGTCCAGACCCTCGTGACCCCCGTCATCACGACCTCGCTCTACTTCGTGGTGTTCGGCGCGGCGATTGGATCCCGCATGACGGCCGTGGGCGGCGTGAGCTACGGGGCCTTCATCGTGCCGGGACTCATCATGCTCGCCTTGTTCACCGAGAGCCTTTCGAACGCGTCCTTCGGAATCTTCTTTCCGAAGTTCATCGGCACCATCTACGAGCTTCTTTCCGCACCCATCTCCTATCTCGAGATCGTGATCGCCTATGTCGGCGCCGCCACCACCAAATCCGTCGCGCTCGGCATCGTGATCCTGGCGACGGCCTCGCTGTTTGTTCCCCTGAAGATCATGCATCCGCTGCTGATGGTCGGCTTTCTACTGCTGACTGCCGTGAATTTCAGCTTGTTCGGATTCATCCTCGGCCTGTGGGCCAAGGGTTGGGAGCAGCTGCAGCTCATCCCCACGCTGGTGGTGACCCCTCTCACCTTCCTTGGCGGAGCCTTCTACTCCATCGACATGCTGCCGCCGGCGTGGCGTGCCTTCAGCCTGTTCAATCCCATCGTGTATCTGATCAGCGGATTCCGGTGGTGCTTTTATGGCAGAGCCGATGTCAGCATCTATCTGAGCTTCGGCATGGCCCTGGGCTTCTTCGCCGGATGTCTCCTCGTGATCGGCTGGATATTCAAGACCGGCTATCGGCTCAAGAACTAAGAGCCGGGGGCGGCCTCGAGCCCGGCATCGGCCTCGACGGCGCGACGGCGATCGGTCTCGAGGTCGAGCGAGCGGCAGGCCCATAGATAGATGAGGGTGGCGACCGGCAGTCCGACCAGCATGGCGATATCGGCGCCGCCCAGGGCTTTCGCGATGGGGCCCACATACAGCCCGGGCACGCTGAAGAACGGAATCATCGCCACGAATCCCCCGCCATAAGCGAGCAGTCCGCGCCAGTTCCAGCGCCCGTACATGCCGCGCGGGTTGAAGATTTCGCGCACCGAGTAGTGGCACTTGCGGACCCAATAAAAATCGACGAGGTTGATGGCCGTCCAGGGGGTGAACAGGTACAGGAGCACGGCGAGAAACTCGCCGAATTTCTCCACCGTGTTTTCCGTGGACGCGAGTGCCAGGGCGCACGCGGCGACGGCCGCGACCGCGAGCGTGAGCAGCCGCCGTGCGAGGGTCGGACGGCCCGGCTTCAGCGAGTCGACGACGCTCAGCAGCGTGAGCGATGCGCCGTAGAAGTTGAGCGTGGTGATGGTGAGGAGGCCGAGCAGCGAGCAAAGCAGCAGCGGCTTGCCGAAGCCCGGGATGGCCGCATCCGCGGCCGCGCGCAGCGCATCGGCCACCTCGAGCTTCGGATAGAGCGAGCTCGCGACGGTGCCGACCAGCATGGTCCAGGAGCCGCCGACGAAAGCCCCCAAATAGGTCCACCAGAAGCACGGGCTCACGCCCACATCGCGCGGCAGGTACCGTGAGTAGTCCGACACGTAGATCGACCACGACACCTGGTAGGCGGCGGCCGCGAAGAACTGCGCGAGAAAGGGGACTGCGCGGAAATCGCCCGCCGACAATTGCCCCGGCGGCAAGGGCACGCGCGTGAGAAGCGCAATGCTGAACACGAGCAGCGCCACGATGAGCACATAGGCGATCCAGCGCTGGGCGATGTGGATGAGATCGTAGCCGACGACCGCCAGGGCGAGCGATGCCAGCGCGAACAGCAGCAGGGTAGGCACCGGCGGGGCCCCGTAGAGCGAGTGCAGCGTCTGTTCCGCGAGCACTTGATTGAACGCGTTGTAGCCTATGTAGGCGAGCAGCGCCACGCCCCACACCAGCAGCGCGCCGACGTAGCCGAACTGCGGCCGCGACTGGATCATCTGCGGCAGCCCCAGACGCGGACCCTGGGTCGAGTGGAAGGCCATGAAGAACGTGCCGAGGGCAGCACCCAGCACCACGGCGATCGCCATCCAGAGAAGATTTCCGCCGAGGGCGACGCCCACCACGCCGGTCGCCACGGTCGCAAGATGCGCGCCTCCCGAGAACCACACGGGCCACAGATGCCAGACCTTGCCGTGGCGTTCCGCCAAAGGGATGTAGTCGATCGATCGCTTCTCGATCAGGCCGTCGACGAATGATCCTTGCACCTGCCAATCCTTGCTGCGAAGGCCGAGCGGGCCCGCGGCGAATCTAGCATAAAGATGTCTTGCGTTATTTCGCTGCTATATTGCCGCCGATGCACTACAGCCATCTATTGTCGTATCGTCACTGGCGGGCGCGCCTGCTCATGTGGGGCGCAGCCGCCGCGGTCGGCGCCGCCGCCGTGGCGTTCGCCAAGATTGCGGACGGCGCGCAGTCGGTTCTCAAGCGTCTCCTCGACATCGCGCCCTGGGCGACCTGGGTGCTCGCGCCCACGGGATTTTTCGCGATCGCGTGGCTCACGCGACGCTATTTCCGTGGTGCCGAGGGCAGCGGCATTCCGCAAACCATATTCGCGATCCGGCATGAGTCCGGGGAGCTCGGGGAGAAGTTCATGCGGCCGATGGTGGTCGTCGGCCGCGTGCTCCTTGCGGGCGCAGCGCTGCTTTGCGGGGCCTCGATCGGGCGCGAGGGGCCGACCGTGCACGTCGGCGCGGTGATCGTCAACAGCGTGGCACGGTTCATTCCGAAAGGCCGGCTTCCGGGGCGGCGGCACTCGTTGATTCTCGCGGGCGGCGCCGCGGGCGTGGCGGCCGCGTTCAACACGCCGCTGGCCGGCATCGTTTTCGCCATCGAGGAGCTCTCGAAATCGTTCGAGGAGCGGGCGAGCGGCACCACGCTCACCACGGTGATTCTCGCCGGAGTGGTCGCCATCATCCTGGTCGGCGACTACACCTATTTCGGTCAGCCGCAGACGATTGCGCTGGCCTACCGCGTGACGCCCGGCGTCCTTATGGTGGCTGCGGCGTGCGGCCTGGGGGGCGGTCTGTTCAGCCTGCTCACGTTGAAGAGCACGCAGCGGCTGCCGGGGATTCTCGGGCGCTTGCGCCGCGAACGGCCCGCCGTCTTCGCCGCGCTGTGCGGACTCGTGATCGCCGCGCTCGGAACCGCGTCCGGCTCGCTCACCTATGGGACCGGGTACGACGAGGCGCGGGCCATTATGGAGAATCACGCGCATCTGACCTGGGTGTACGGGCCGGCGCGCGCCTTCGCGAGCCTGGTCTCGTACCTCGCCGGCATTCCCGCGGGACTACTGGCACCCTCGCTCTCGGTGGGCGCGGGACTGGGGCAGGTGCTCGCGGACCAACTGGGGGAGCCCTCGGCCGTGCCCTTCGCCATCTTGGGGATGTGCGGATACCTCGCGGGCGTGACGCAGGCGCCGCTCACCTCGTTCGTCATCGTGATGGAAATGACCGCACAGCACGCCATGGTGTTGCCGCTGATGTTGACCGCCGCCATCGCCACGGCCGTATCGAGGATGATCTCAAAGCCTCTGTATCAAACCCTTGCCGACCGCTACGCGGCGCCGAGCCACGCGGCGCCCTGATCGCGCGGTGCGAAACTGCCCGCGACGCCAATCTGGATGATCCCACGACGTATCCTGCTTGACGGGGTTTCCGCCGATGCGGCTATATATAGCTTGACGCGAAAGCGCTGCCCGCCCTCATCGAGAATTCGGACAAGACCCGCAGCGGGTCCTCGAATCGGCAAAGACCACCTCGCCCACGCAGGCTCAGGTAGCAAATTATCCTCAACGGGTTGCCGTCCATCGCGACCGGCGCGCAAAGCGCCCCATCTCGCCTTCTAATATTCGAATTGGTAGGACAACCCGACACTGCTTCCCGGGTCGTTCTCGGGCGTCGTGCCCTGGACGGCCGTGCCGTTGCCGAGCCGGGTCTGCAATTTCAGATGCTTGGTCAAATCGACGTCCACTTCTACCTGGCTTTGGCCGGTCGTGCTTTGCTTCGCTTCGACGTAGACGCGTCGGGTCACGTAACGGCCGGCTTGGATGGCGGCGCCCGAATTTTCCTGCGCCCCGGTCGGGGTCGTGGTGGTGGCCTGCCCGACGGACAATCGGTCGAGGCCCAAAAACTTTTGGATTCGCGTCAAGGGTGAGCCCCCGCCGCCACCGATGCCGGAGAGGGTGGCGAGCGCGGCGCCCACTTGGGCGAGCTGCAGCGCTGAAAGCTGCGAGGCCGGCTCGCCGAACAGCAGCAGCGCCATGATCTCGTCCTGATTCTGACCGGTGGTGCTGGTCAGCTCGATTTTCGGCGCATCGGCATAGCCGGTGATATGCAGCGTCACGCTGCCGCCCGTGCCACCGGCCACGGTGGGTATCACCGCCGATGCGGTGAAATCGAGCGTGGGGTCGATATTCTTCTTCAGCCCCGCGCCGTCGAAGGAGACGGTCGAGCTCGTGTCGAAGGTGAGCTGCCTCGATCCGATGCTGAAGGTGCCGCGCAGCAGGTGCAGCGCCCCGGTGATGACGGGCTGGCTCGCCGTGTTGCCGATATGCAAGCCCTCCCCGCCATCGCCCAGCTCGGCGTCGAGTCCCCGTCCTTGGACCAATACATTGCGCGGCGCCCTGATGGTGATGTCGAGATCGATCTCCCGGTGGGGTACGCCTGCGGCGGGCGCAGGCCGGCCCCGGCGCCGTACGTCGAGCACCGCCACGTTCGGCGGCAGCGAATCCGGTATGCCGATGAGCGCGCGGTTGACGAAAATCTTGCCGCCGACGGCGAGCCGCTCCAACGCGTTGCCGCTGATCTTGATGTCCGCGTTCAGATTCGCGGTGAATACGTTGCTCGAGATCGGTTGCGCATGGGCGGCGGTCACCTGAAGGTCCACCGGGATACCGGGCCGCAGCACGCCGACGCTGCCGCCGAGCGAGACCGTGCCGGAGGCGGCGCTCGCCTTGAAGGTCTTGATTTGCAGCGTGCCCTCGCTGCCCTCGATCTCGGCGCCGATGTTGGTCAAATTCACGCCGCGCACGTAGTCGCGAAAACTGCCCTTGGCGAGGGCGACGGTGCCGCGGATTTGCGGCTCGGCCAGGTTCCCGGCAACGGTCGCATCGACCGACAGGTCGCCGGTTGCGTGGAACCCGCGTGCCTCGAGCACCGGATTGACGATGCCGAGGTCCATCTTGCCCTCGACTTTGAGGCTGTAGACGCCCTGGGGGTCGAGCGGGGCATCCCCGGTGACGCGCAGCAGCGGGGTGTTGCCGGAGTTCAGCCTCACGTCGAGCGTGGCGGCATCGCCCTTGAGCTCTGCGCCGGCGTTGAGGTCGAGTGCCGGAAACCCGAGCGTCTCGTCGCTCGAGAATCGAAAACCGCGCGCCGTGAGCTGAAGCCGCCCCGTGGGCGCCTCGAGCGATCCTCGCAGGCGAGCCCGCCCCTCGACGGTTCCCTCGGAAACGAGATCGGGCGCGAAGGAGTCGATGAGCTTCGCATCGACTCCGGTCACGGAGGCGCGCAGGTCGAGCGCCGGCGCGATCGCGCCGCGCACCTCGAGAACCGCGCTCTGCACGCCGAGTCTGAGGTCATCCACACTGAGTCCCGCAGCGTAAGACACCTGCGCGGGCGCGAGCAGCCGAGCTTGTTGGCCGCGATAATCCATCGCGACATGCAAGACGTGCACCGCCCGGTGCTCGAGATCGATCGCGGCGTCGGCTAAAAGCGCCGCCGGAAAGCCTCGCACGTCCGGCGACTTGACGGCGAGCTGGGCCGCCACCGAGTCGGTCGAGCCGTCACCGGAGACGTGCACCGTGCCCGCGAACTGGCGAAGCACCAGATCCTCGCCGTCCAATTCGAACTTCGCGTGCGTTCTTCCCGCCTGTGGCGTGAACTGCACATTGCCATCGAGCCTGCCGCGGATGTCGGTGCCGAGAAGATGGTCCAGGTCGGCAAGGTCGCCGACGTGCAGCTGAACCTGTCCGCGGCTGTCGGCGAAGCTCGATTGCATGGCCCAGTCGCCCGCGACCTTCGCGCTCTTCCATTCGCCGCGCTCGATTTGGGCGTGCAGCCCGCGTCCGGCCCCGCGTGCCAGGGACGCGGCAAGCTCGAGGGGTGAGCCGTCGATGGTGCCGTGCGCGGCGATGCTCGCGCTCGGCGCAGTCGGCAGCCCGCGAGCGCGCAGCTCGGCCGTCACTTCGCCCGGCGCGGATCCCCGGATGGATAACATGCTCTTCAGCTGCGCATCGGTCGAGAGGGCCGTGGCGGCGCCGCTCAATCGGCCGGAGGCTTGCATGGTCCCGCGCAACGAGCTCGCGATGACGCTCAGGTCGGTCACACCGAGTGTCCAGCGCGCATCCAACGACTTGACGACCGCACCGAGTCCGGACGCGCCGCTCCCCGCCGGCGCGGCAGCGGAACCCGGTCGGTCGGCCTTGCCGCTCGCACTCAAGCTCCACGCGTTGCCTGCGAGGCGCAGGCGATCGACGGTCAGGGCGGAGTCGGAGAGTGCGCCGGACAACGCGAGCGTCAGGTGATTTCCAATCATGTCCACCCAGCTCGCACCGCCGCCGGCGAGCGTCGCGCCGGCATCGAGGGTGATCCCAAGGTCGGATTCGCGTCGCTCGATTCGTCCTTTGAGGGTCGCGTCGCCGCTCAATTCTTCGCCCGCGAGCGCCGCGAACGGCGTGATGCTCGGCAGCTTGAGCGTGAATGAGGCGCTTTGCGGGACTGCGGTGACCGCGTTCGCATTGAGGGTGAACAGTCGATGCGTGACCGACACACTGAGGGGGCGCGACGCTTCCTTCACACGCATCGATGCGTTCACCACGAGCGGAGCGCCCGCGAGGAGCATCGGCTGAGACCCCGGGATGCGCAGCCCGTCGATCACTCCCTTGAGGGTGACCTCGCCGCCGCCTGAGGCCGCCAAGTCGGCGCGCAAAGCGGCGATCGCGCTACCCGCCGGCAACTGCAGCCGCTCGATCTCCAGATGCGCATCCGCCGCCGGACTCGTGTATGGGCCCTTCCAATGGCCATCGAGCGCGATCCGCTGCCAGCGCAGATCCGGCCGCGGACTCACCTGCGGCGCGGCGAGCGAGTAGGTCAAGTCCGCCGAGCCGTCCCGCAAGTCGGCCCCTCCCTGGACCTGAGCCTTCAAATCGCCGGCGCTGATCTGGAGATCGATCCGTTCCGCCTCACGCGGGCCTGCGATCTTGAGATTCGCCGACAGTGCACCGAGCCCCGGCATTTGCAGGATATTTTCCAGCGGGCCGCTCGCCGGCTCGTGCGCCGTCAGCGTGCCGTCCATGCGCTTCGGATCGAAGCTCAGGTTGAGGGTGTAGTTCCCGACGCCATCAGGATCGATGCGATGTGCCTCCACATCGACGCGCGCGTCCTCGAGCGACACCATCCGGCCGCTGCCGGCGATCGACAAGGTCACGGGCCGGCCCGCGAGCGCGGCGCCGAGCTGCACCACGTCGATCGAGAACCGGGTAATGTCGATCTGCGGTATGGAAACCTTGCCTCCAGTGCTCGACGTCGAGGCGACCGGTGTGCGCTGCATGTCGAGGCGCGCGACACCGAGACTGTCCGCACTGATGCGCCGCTCGAGCAGCGCGGCGGGCGACCATCGCAGTACGATGTGCTCCGCGGTGAGCCATACCCCGTCTCGATCGATGAGCTCGAGGCGATCGAGCGTGAGGTCGGTCGGAAAGGAGCCCCCGAGGCCGGTGAGTTTCACGTACCCGCCGGTGATGCGGTAGGTGAGACGCTCGATCATCGCCCGGCCGGCGCTGGTGTTGCCGGCCACCAGCACGACGCCGACGATCAGCACCAGAAGAGCGGCGACCGATCCGCAAATCCAGGCGGCGATTCGTGCCGGACGCCGCATCAAAACGCCTGCCCCAGCCCGATATAGACTTGAAACTTCTGCGGATCGCTGTCGTAGCGTTTGAGCGGAACCCCGAAATCCAGCCGGATCGGCCCGATCGGTGTGTAGTAGCGCACGCCCGTCCCCACGCCGACGAATAGATTGGTCGGCGAGGGTGTCAGCTTGTTGCCGACTTGCCCGCCGTCGGCGAAAACGGCGGCGCCCAAGTTCGTGCCGAAGCGCTGGCGAAACTCGACCGTGCCTGCGCTGATCGTGGTCGCGCCGATGGGATAGGTGGTATAGCCGATGACCGCCCCGGGCCGGCAAGGCGAGGTCGGCGTCGGCGGGCAACCCTGCGTGATCGGAAAGTACGGACCCACCGACTGATACGGATAGCCACGGATGCTCGCGCTGCCGCCGCCGTAGAAGCGTTGATCGGGCGGCAGGGCGTAGACGTCCGGGCCTTCGGCGGAGCCCACCAGCGCGCGGAGCGCGAGCACGCTTCTGCCGCGCGCCTCGGACAGTATCTCGTCGAGATCGAAGTACGCCGCCACCTTGATCGTGGTGATGAGGAAGGTGGCATCCGAATGGCCCAGCGAATGGGTCGGCACGACGCTCAATGAATTGCGCATGCCATGCGTCGGGTCATCGAGCGGCGAGGCCAGATCGGTGGAATCGTAGCTCGCGGTCAGCGGCAGACCGACGAGGGTGTAGTTGTAGGTCTGCCGGTCGATGTCGGTCACCGTGTTGGTGGGCTCGGCGGGCGTGGGATCCGGCGTCACCACGGCGCCTATGATCTGATTGATGTTCTCCTCCACCGCATTCACCCCCCCGCTCACCGTCCAGAGCCTGTTGAGCCGGCGACTGAGGGTGATGCCGGCCTTGAGGGCGGTCTGATCGTAGGCGATCAGGTCCTGCTTGACCGCTTCCACGGCGAACTGCAGCGACTGATCACGATGCCCGAAGTCCGGCAGGATGTATTTGACGGGGACGTCGTAGCCGAGTCCATTGGTGGCGCTGCCGCCCAGGCCGGTGATCGAGGCGCTCACGCTGAATTGCTCGGCGTTGCCGAACACGTCGCGACTGCCCCAATTGACGGTTCCGCTGCCGCCCAAGTCGGTCGAGTACGCGGCCGCGACGCCGAAGATGTGCGGGAGGCGCTCCCGGATCTGGAACGTGATGGGCACCCCGCCCGTCTCGTCGACTGCCGTGCCGACCTTGACGCTGATCGCGGCGAACACGCCGAGCGCGGGACTCAGCAGATCCGTGCGCGCGCGCTCGATCGTGCTCGCGCGATACAGCTCCCCGGTGTGCAGCAACAGGCGCCGGCGCACCACGCTCTCGTGAACCCGTTTCAGTCCCTCGATATGAATTTGCCCGATGTTGAGCCGCGGCCCCGCGTCCACCTTGAATGTCACGTCGAGCTCGGGCTGCGTCTGATCCTCATAGGCGACCGGAGGATCGACCTTGGCGAAGGCATAGCCTTGCTCCTGGAGCGCGGCCAGCAGGCGGGCTCCGGCGGCGAGCACGGTATCGGCCACCGCCGCATCGCCGCTCTTCAGCGTGAAGACGGATTGCACGGTGGGCGGCAACTCGCCGTCGATGCGGACCTTGCGCAGGTGATAGAGCGGCCCGAGAACGAAGCTGATCTGCAGATGGGCGTCGTGCCTCTTCGGCAAAGCCACCAGGTGGTCCGCGAGAGCGGGATCGGCGAGGGCCGTCCCGTCGATCTTGATGGTGACCTTGGAGTCGTAATACCCATAGCTCTCCAGCACCGTCTTCAATCGATCGACGTCGCTGCGCGCGCGCGCGATCAGCCCATAAGCGCTCACCGGCGCCGAGGTGCGCAACGTGATGAGGTCGGAAGTCGCGCGCAGCGTGGCGTCCATGGCGCCATTGCCGGTCGAAAAGCGATCGACCTTGTAGGTCACCGTGTCCGATGCGCGTACCGGCGGCTCGAGCACGACAGCCAGGGCCAGCAGGGTCATCAGACAGCAGATTTTCGACAAATTGAAGCGCATTTACATCGAGTCGGCGTTGGCGCAAGTCCTACGTCAAAAGGGATTAAACTCTTAGAGAGCCTAGAGGCGCTCAAGTGCTATCTTTCGGAATTACCTCGATTCAGGACCAGCTGCCGCGTGCCGTCTCTCATCGTTTGTCATGCCTGCGACCTCGCGCATTCGCTGGAAGCCCCCCCGGAAGGCAAAGTGCGCATTCGTTGCGTGCGTTGCCAAGCCGAACTCTATCGTACCAATGGACGCAGTCTCGAGAATGTCGTTGCGCTGGCCGTCTGCGGGCTGGTGCTGTTCATCCTGGCCAACCTCTACCCCCTGGTCAGTCTGACGGTCAACGGCGCTACGCGCGCCACGACCTTGATCGGCGCCGCCCGGGCTCTGTATGGTCAAGGTTACGTCAGCGTCGCATCGCTGGTGCTGTTCACGGCGATTTTGGTGCCGCTCGCGCAGCTCTTGACTTTCCTCTATGTGCTGGCACCACTGCAGCGTGGACGCAGAGCCCCGGGTGATCGGGCGCTGTTTCGCGCGCTCGTGGCGCTGCGCCCCTGGGGGATGGTGGAGGTATTCATGCTCGGCGCCGTCGTGGCACTGGTGAAGCTGTCCGCGACTGCAGAGGTAACGCCCCGAGTCGCCTTGATCGCCTACGGTTTGCTCATGCTCGCCATCGCGGCGCTCACCAGCGCGACTCCCACCGAGCAGTTCTGGCGCTGGGTCATGGAGCGCAGAGAATGACCGCGCTCCTTACCGGCCGCAGTCTCGGATTGCGGGTATGCACGGTTTGCCGGGCGACGGTGCGTGCGATCGGCGCGGACGGATCGTTCTGTCCGCGCTGCGAGGCGCCGCTGCATTTGCGCCGGCCGCAAAGTTTTCATACCACGGCCGCCTTGGTGGTGACCGCTGCGGTGCTGTACATTCCAGCCAATGTGCTGCCCGTGATGGAGACCCACACGCTTTTCGGTGACGAGGACGACACCATCATGAGCGGCGTCATATCGTTGGCGCAGCAGGGATCATGGCCCATCGCCATCCTCGTTTTTTTCGCGAGCATCGTCGTGCCGCTGCTCAAGCTGGTCGCGATGGGCGATATCCTCTTCGCCATTTGGCGAAAGAGCGTTCGCCAGCCGCATCAGCGCAGCCGCCTGTTTCGCCTGGTGGAATTCGTGGGTCGATGGTCGATGCTCGACGTATTCGCCATGTCGCTGCTCGTGAGCCTGGTGCAGATTCAATCCCTCGCCACCATCCACATTCGACCCGGCGCAATCGCCTTCGCAGCGGTCGTGGCGCTCACCATGCTGGCCGCGCAATTGTTCGACGAGAGACTCCTTTGGGACACCCAGACACGTGAGTGACCGACAGCCGCCGCCTCCGCTCGAGGATCTCCCGCAGGCGTTGCCTGACCGGCCCCGGCGCGGGCGTGTGCCCTATGTATGGGTTCTTCCGGTCATCGTCGTCTTGGCGGGCGCCTTCGTCGCCGTTCACGAGAAGCTCGCCGAAGGCATCCCCATCGAGATCACGTTTCGAACGGCCGACGATCTCGAGCCCAACAAGACGAGGATCAGCTACAAGGCGGTGGAGATCGGCCAGGTCAAGGAGATCCGCGTCTCCAAGGACCGGCAGAACGTCGTGATCGAGGCGCGGATTCATCGCGACGCCCGCGATTATCTGGTGAAGGACACGCGCTTCTGGGTGGTTCGGCCGCGCGTGACCGGTACGAACATCTCGGGGTTGGGTACTCTGGTGTCCGGGGCGTATATCAGCATCGATGTCGGCCACGACAGTGTGCCCGAGCGGCATTTCACCGGGCTCGAGGTCCCCCCCATCGTGACCTCCGGGCTTCCCGGGCGCGAGTTCGTGCTGCACGCGACCGACATCGGGTCCTTGACCATCGGCTCGGCCGTGTTTTACCGCCACATCCAGGCCGGGCAGGTCGTCGCCTACTCGCTCGATCCGAACGGCGACAGTGTGACGATCAAGACCTTCATCTACTCCCCCTACGACTCGTACGTCTCGCGGGAGACCCGCTTCTGGCAAGCGAGCGGCATCGACATGACGATCGGATCGGAAGGCATCAAGCTGCATACCGAATCGCTCGCCGCCATTCTCGAGGGCGGCATCGCATTCGAGGCGCTCCCCGGTACGCGCCGCACGGCGGAAGCACCGTCGGACGCCGTGTTCGCGCTCTATACCGACAAGGAGCGCGCCATGCGCGAGCCGGACACCGTGGCGCAGACCTTCGTGATGTACTTTCAGGGCTCGCTGCGCGGCCTGTCCGTGGGAGCGCCGGTCGACTTGCGCGGAATCGACATCGGCGAGGTCAAGCGGCTCTCCGTCGAGTACGACCGGGTCGCGGGAATGCTGCGATTCCCCGTGGAAGTGGACATCTTTCCGCAACGCATTCGAAGCACCTCGCGCCCCGGCCGGCCGCCGCCGCCCGAATCGGATATCGGCGGGCACGCGATGATCGACAGCATGGTGGAGCATGGCATGCGCGCCGAAATGAAGTCCGGCAATCTCCTGACGGGCCAAAAGTACATTTCGGTCGACGTCGTGAAGGGTGCACCGAGCGAACGCGTGGACTGGGATGAGCACCCGCCGATCTTTCCCACCGCCTCCGGCGGCTTGGAAGAGATCCAGGATTCGATCGGCAGCGTCGCGAAGAAACTCGACCAGGTACCGTTCGATCAGCTGTCGGCGCACTTGCTGGCGACCATGGCAGCGCTCGAGCAGACCTTGAAGAGCACCGACCACCTGATGCACCACGTGGATGAGAGCATCGCGCCGCAGGTCAACGCCACGTTGAAGGAGGCGGAGGACGCCATGAAGAATGCGAAGGCGGCACTCGCTCCCGGAGCCCCGCTGCAGAACGATCTCGGCTCGACGCTCATCGAACTGTCGCGCGCCGCACGCTCGGTGAGCGCGCTCGCGGATTATCTCGAGCGCCACCCGGAGGCGATCATCCGCGGCAAGCCGGCGGACCCCAAATGAGTCCCGGCCGCCGTCACGCGCTTCGGTGTTGTCTCGCCGCCCCGCTGCTCCTCGTGGCCGCGTGCGCGGCACATCCCGATCGCTTCTACGGGCTCACGACCCTACCGCAAACCCCGCGGGCGGCGGCGGCTGATTTCACCACGCACGTGATACTCACCGTCTCGCTGCCCGGGATGATCGATCGGCGCGAGATGGTGATCAATACCTCGACCGATCGATTGCTCGTGCTCGAGCACGAGCGCTGGGCGGCGCCCCTGTCGGAGCTCGTGGCGCAGACGCTCGCGCGCGACTTGGAGCAAAGGCGTGCCGATGTGCTCGTCGCAGACCGCGGGTTCGACCGGTCGGATCTCGAGCCGGTGAGGATTCGAATCGATGTGGTGCAAATGAGCGTGCGCGAAGGCGGCGAAGCCACGCTCGAGGCGCATTGGCATATCGTGGATGCCTCCCGGCATGTCGACGAGGTCGGCGGTGAGACGTTTCGATCCCCGGCCGGTGTGGCCGCCGGCGGCGATGGCTACGTTGCGATCGCGCGAGCCTTCAGTAACGATCTGAGCTCGCTCGCGGACCGCTTGGTCGCGAAGCTGCCGGGACCGTGAGCTCAGCGCTGCGCCGCACGCGCGCAGCGCCGAGCAAGCCGAAGTCCCGAGCCATGGCCGCGCGCAAGCGCAGCGCCGCCTCGAGGGACAAGCTGTTGATGACGGCGAGACGGAACCCCCCCGGCGGCATCACATGAGCGTGCGCCGGACGATCCGGTAAGAACGTGATTTGCACGCTGCTCACCCGCGGGGCGTTGCGGTAGGCGGCCAACCGCTCCGGCTCGGGATAGGCATAGGGCCTGCCATGCGGACCGAACAGCACGACGCTGTAACCCTCGGTGCGCGCCGAATCGGCAAATTCCCACCGCCCGTACTGATAGAGCCGCACGGTCGCCTCCAGCCATTGATGCCCGTATAGATCGGGCCACTGATCCGCGAAACGCAGGTGCGCCTCGATGATGCGGCCGCCGATGGTTTCTATATTGACCATTCCCGTGTAGTCGGAAAGGTTGGTGCGGATCCATTCGCGGCAGTGGCGCTCGAGCCCGCGCCGCGGCCGTGCCTCGATGATCCAGTAATCGAACGTGCCGGCAACTCCGGGAATGCCGCGGGTGTGCCGGCACCAGGCGGTCTCCCCCCGCACCACCGCCCAGTCGCTGCTCACGTGCTCGCCGGTCAGGAGCTTCATCCAGAAGTCCCCGGGGCGGCAGTTCTCCTTGAAATCGCGCTCGCTCTCGAGGACGCTCGTCCCCGCACCCATCCCCTTCAGGTTAGTGATCGGTTTGCAAAAGACCGGATAGCGGGCGGGCGGTGCGTCATCCAATCCGCATTCGAGACCCTGCGAACGCGCAACGAGCAGACGGTTATAGATCCAGCGGTGCCGAGGATTGAACTTGTAGCCGTCCATATCGTCGGTAGGGATGTGCACATCGGGGGGGCAATACACGCCGGCGAAATATTGCTCTCGCCAAGGATCGCACTCATAAATCGGCATGGTGGCAGCGTATGATGGCTGGGGTGGCGAAAGCTCGGGGCGTCTGCCTAAGCTGCGTGAAGGAATTCGCCGACGCGAGAACCCCAGCTGGCGTCATCGAGCGCCCCCCGCAAGATATCGCCGCTGACTATTATCATCGAGAGGATCGCGTGCAACAAGATAAATCCGGCATCTCTCCCGGCGACGCCTCGCCCGACAGCCAGGATCGGATCGAGGACTTCCTCGCCCGCCATCGAGGGCCCGAACCCTCCGCGACACGGCGCGAGGAAGTGGATGCTTCCGGTTTGCGAGGCTGGTACGAGATCTACGCCGCGGACGGCTACCGGCTGCGCTGCGAATGGTCGCGCATGGGCAGCCGGCGGGAGTTGCAGTTTACCGAGATCGGTCCGCACGCAGACGGTGCGTCGAAACAGCAGCCCTAGCATGCGCTGGCGCAATGCCGCCGCATCGCTCTTGGTGCTTTGTGGGTTCGCGGTGCCCGCCGCTGCCGCGAATGCGCCGGCCGCCGAGGTGCGTCCTGTGCTCGCGCCGGCCGCCATCGAGTTCATCGCGGCCATGCAGCGCGTGCGCATGAACTTGCCGGATGTGCCGGACTCCGCCGCGCTCAAGGCCTTCCCGATCTACGACTACCTCGTTGCGGGCCGCCTGCGCCGCGATCTCGCGTTCGCACCGGGCGAGGAGCTCGATGCGACGATCGATGCCTTCCTGCATTCGCGCGAGGGGCAGCCGGTCGGACGCAGCCTTCGGCATCAGTGGCTCGCGAGCCTCGCGCAACGTCGCCGCTGGGATTGGTTCCTGCCGCGCTCCAGCGACGTCACCGACCCGCCGCTCGTCTGCGACCGGCTGGCCGGTCGCCTCGCCACGGGTGATACCACCAATCTTGCTGCGGATGCGCTCGCGCACTGGAGCCTGCCGCAGCGTCAGCCGGTCGAGTGCGAGCAGGTGACCGCGTGGCTGCGGTCGCAGGATTTGTTGACTGCGGCGCTGCTCGAAGCGCGCGCGCGCGCGGCACTCGGAGCCGACAGCCCGGCGCTCGCGCGCGAGTTCATCGCCGAGGTTCCCGCGGTTCGCGCCGCTCCGCTCGGCCTGTGGCTGCAGCTGCTCGAATCGCCCAAGGCGAGCCTCACGATGCTCGCGACGACGCCGCAGGCTGCGGTCGAGCCGGACGCTCTGATCGCCGGCTTCACGCGCCTCGCGAACACCGATGCGCCCGCCGCCGAGGCGCTTCTGCCCGCGCTGCTCGCGCGACCCGACAACGCGCCGGCGGTGCGCAGCCGCCTTGAGCGCGCGTTCGCCCTGGGTGAAGCCTATGCGCGCCGGCCCGGAGCGGTGAAGGCCTTCGATGCGCTGCCTGCGGAGCTCGCCGATACCCAAGTGCAGGAGTGGCGGGTGCGTGCGGCCGTGTGGGCGGAAAACTATGCCCAGGTCCTGGAGTGGACGGCGCGAATGCCGGCATCCCTCGCCAATCAGCCGCGCTGGCGCTACTGGCACGCGCGCGCCGTCGCGGCGACCGCGGGGGCGGAGGCCGCTGCGCCGTTGTTCGCGGAGATCGCCGGCCTGCGCGATTACTACGGCTATCTGGCCGCGGACCGCCTGAACCGGCCCTACAACCTCAATATTCGGCCCGTACCGGACGATGCATCGATGCAGGAGATTCTCGCCGCCGATCCAGGCTTGATCCGAGCTCACGCCCTCTTCGACTGCGACCTCACCGACGATGCGATCGCCGAATGGAACAATGCGCTCGCGGCCGTTCATCCCTCCGTGAAGCTTCAAGCGGCGCGTCTCGCATCGCGTTGGGGATGGTACGCCGAGGCAATCACCCTGCTCGCGCAGGCCGACAGCTGGGACGATGTGCAGCTGCGCTACCCGCGGCCCTTCCAGTCGATCGTCGCCCGCGCGAGCGAGCTCGCCCAGGTGCCGCCCGACTGGATCCTCGCGATCATGCGTCAGGAGAGCCTGTTTCGTAAGGACGCGGTATCGCGGGCCGACGCACGCGGCCTCATGCAGATGCAACCGGCGACCGCCGCCGCGGTCGCGCGGCGCTGGCACCTACCCGTCCCGAGCCGGGAGAGCCTCTTCGATCCCGCCGTCGCCGTACCCCTGGGCGCGGCCTATGTGCACGAGCTCCTCGACCGCTACGGCCATCAGTTGGAGCTTTGCCTTGCCGCCTACAACGCCGGTCCCCTTTCCGTGGCACGATGGCTGCCCGACCAGCCGGTCGATGCGGATGCGTGGATCGAGAACATTCCGTACAGCGAGACACGGGGATACGTGCAGCACATACTCGAGCACATCGTGGCCTTCGCGGTGATGCGCGACGCCACCCCGCCGCGCCTGTCCGCCCTGCTCGCGCCGGTGCGCCCGAATGCGTCCGTCGCGGCACTCAAAGCGGCATGGTGACCAACCGAGCCCGGGAATTCTACGAGCGAACCGCGAAGCTGCGCGACAACCGGTCGGCCGGCTTCGCGGTCGCGCTGGCGACGATCGCCGTCGCACTCCTCGCCCGCTTCCTGCTCGACAGTCGTCTCGCGGGATTTCCGTTTCTGACCTTCGTCCCGGCCATCCTGGTCACCAGCTTCTTCTGCGGTTGGCAGGCGGGCGCCCTGGCCGCGCTGCTCGGCGTCGCCGCACGCCTGTATTTCTTCAACATACCCGCGACCCGCGCCGCCTCGCCGTGGGTCGGATATGCGATGTACGCGCTCGCCGTGCTCGTCATCCTCGGCCTGGTGGCGAGCATGCATGCCGCGTTTCGGGATTTCGCGGCCAGCGAAGCGCAAAGGAAGCGCCTCAATGCGGAGCTCGAGCAACGGGTTCGTGAGCGCACCGAGGCTCTCGAGGCCGCGAACCGGCGCCTCCTCGACGAGGCCGCCTCGCGAGCGGCCGCCGAGGCTCAGATTCGGCAGCTTCAAAAAATGGAGGCCATGGGCCAGCTGACCGGCGGCATCGCCCACGACTTCAACAACATGCTGGCCATCATCCTGGGCTCACTCGACATCGCGAGGCGCTTCCTGATGAGCGATCGCGACAAGGCCGAACGCTTCATCGCCAATGCGATGGACGGTGCGCGTCGCGGCGCGCAGCTGACATCGCGCCTGCTCGCATTCGCGCGGCAGCAGCCGCTCGACCCGCGGCCGCTCGGCACCAACGAGCTGATGCGCAACACCTCGGATCTGCTCCAGCGCTCCATCGGTCCGAGCATTCAGCTCGACACCGTGCTCGCGCCGGATCTGTGGCGCACCTTCGCCGACGGCTCGCAGCTGGAAAGCGCGCTCATCAATCTTTGCGTCAATGCGCGCGATGCGATGCCCGACGGGGGACGGCTCACGCTCGAGACATCCAATGCGACGCTCGCTGCCTCCGACGTGCGCGGCCTCGACGCGCGCCCCGGCGACTACGTTGCATCTGCGTAGGCGACAGCGGGTCGGGCATGGCGCCCGACGTGCTGGCGCGCGCATTCGATCCGTTCTTCACCACCAAGACACCGGGCAAGGGGACGGGGTTGGGGCTCTCGCAGGTCTACGGCTTCGTCAAGCAATCGGGCGGCCACGTCAAGATCGACTCGCAACTCGGACGGGGAACCGTGGTTCGGTTGTATCTGCCGCGCTACACCGGTGCCGAGCCGCTGGCGCCAAGCGCGCTGCTGCGCGAGCCCCAGGCCTCCCGACCCAATCACGAGACCGTGCTCGTGGTCGAGGACGAGGACGGGGTGCGCCGCATGACCGTCGAGGCCCTGCGCACCCTCGGCTATACCGTCATCGCTGCCGAGGGCCCCGAGCACGCGCTCGGTCTTCTCGAACAGGGAACACGTGCGAACCTTCTCTTCACGGACATCGTCATGCCGGGCATGGACGGGCGTGTGCTCGCGGATCGGGTCAAGACGAGGTATCCGGAAGTGAAGGTGCTGTTCACGACGGGCTACACGCGCGGCGCCGCACTGCAAGACGGCATCGCTGATTTTGGCGGCGCCTTGCTGACGAAACCCTTCACCGTGGAGCAGCTCGCCGCGAAGGTCCGCAGTGCCCTCGACACCGGATTCGAGACCCCGATCGCACATTAAACTGTTTTAACAAATCGACCACGCGCGGTTAACCGCCGCGGGCTCAGGGTGGCGGCCATGCATTCAGCGCGGCTGGTCGGTGGATTCGCATGCGCGCTGCTCGCCGCGTGCAGCGTGGGAACTCCTTATCGCAAGCCAGAGATTGCTTTGGCGCGCGCGTGGAACGCAGACTCGGTCGCCGCCGACTCCGTTTGGCCCGCGGCCGAGTGGTGGCACAGCTTCGGCTCCGCGCGCCTCGACGAGCTGATCGATGAGGCGCAGCGCGCCAACGATGATCTGGCCGCGGCGATGGCGCGCATCCAGGAGGCGGATGCGCAACTGCGCATCGCCGGAGCACCGCTCCTGCCGACCGTGGATCTCGGGGCCGCGGCGACGCGCGAGCGCACCAGCCTCGTCGGCGAGGGCATGGGTGTCGTCAATGTCTTCAATCCGGTACTCACCGCGAGCTACGAGCTCGACTTCTGGGGTAAGAACCGTGCCGCGCGAGATGCCGCCCGCGCGCTCGACGTCGCCAGCCGCTACGATCGGCAGACGGTCGCCCTCACCGTCATCTCGAGCGTCGCCACCACTTACCTGCAGGCACTCGAGCTGCGCGAGCGCATTCAGGTCGCTCAGCAAAACTTGGAAAATGGCCGCAAAATTCTGCGCGGGTTGGCGTTCCAACAACAGGTCGGCACGGCCACCGGCCTCGATGTCGCGCAGCAGGAGACCGCCGTGGCGCAGCTCGACGCCGCTCTGCCTCCGCTCGAGCAACAATTCCGGCAGACCGTCTATGCCCTCGCGGTGCTGGTCGGCGAGACCCCGGAGTCGCTCGATGTGACCGAAGGCACCCTGAACGAGCTCAAGGTACCGCCGGTGGTCGCCGGATTGCCATCCGAATTGCTGATGCGGCGGCCGGACGTCGGCGAGGCCGAGCAGCAGCTCGTCGCGGCAAACGCCGATATCACCGTTGCCCGCGCTGCGCTCTTCCCATCCATCGTGCTCACGGCATCCGGCGGATACGAAAGCAATGCCCTCTCCTCGCTGGTCAACCCGGTCGATCGCATCTACGCGGTTTCCGCCGGGCTCACCCAGCCCATCTTTCATGGCGGCGCGTTGCGCGGCCAGCTCGCTTACAACAAGGCGCGTTACCTGGAGCTGCTCAGCGGCTACCACAAGACCGTGATCACGGCCCTCAGCAACGTCGAGAGCGCGCTGATCGCGGCGCGCGAGACCGCCGTGCAACAGCAGCGTCAAGCCGAAGCCGTGACGAAGGCTCGCCGGGCGTACGAGTTCGCGCAGGCGCAGATGTCGGCGGGCACCGTCAACGTCCTCACCGTGCTCAACACGGAGAACGCGCTCTTCAGCGCACGGGACGCCCTGGTCGAGGTGCAATACTCCCGGCTCCAGGCGCTGGTGGATCTGTATACCGCCCTCGGCGGCGGGTGGCAGGCGGGGCAAAGCGGATGAGCAGACGTGCATGGACATACACCGGCGCGGCGATCGTGTTGCTTGGATTGATCGGGTGGCGGCTTCACAAACCGGCCGCAGCCGCCGGCAAGAAGCCGATTCAACCGATCGCGGTCGACGTTGCCGCGGCACAGCTCGCACAGGTGCCCATTTATCTGCAGGGCCTGGGTACCGTGCAGGCGTTTTATACCGTGACGGTGACGGCCCGTGTCGACGGGGAGCTGCAACGGGTCGCCTTCACCGAAGGGCAGATGGTGCACAAGGGCGACCTGCTCGCACAAATCGATCCGCGCCCGAATCAAGCGGCCTACCAGCAGGCGGTGGCGACCAAAGTGAAGGACGAGGCGCAGCTCAAGAACGCGAAGCTCGATCTCGAGCGCTACACGCAGCTGCAACCGCAGGATCTGGCGAGCAAACAAACGGTCGACACGCAGCGCGCGCAGGTCGAGCAGCTCACCGCCCAGCTCAAGGTCGATCAGGCCGTCATCGACAACGCCCGCACCCAGCTCGAATACACGCGCATCGTCTCGCCGATCGACGGCCGTACCGGGATCCGCTTGATCGATCCGGGCAACATCGTGCATGCGGCGGCGACGACCGGTATCGTCGTGGTCACCCAGCTGCAGCCCATCAGTGTCGTGTTCACGCTGCCGGAAGAGCAGCTCGGAGCGGTCCAGCAGGCGCTTGCCGGCGGACCCGTCAAGGTGGCGACGGTCGCGCGCGAGGGCGGCGGCGTGCTCGACGAGGGCACCTTGAGCCTCATCGACAATCAGATCGACCAGACGACCGGCAGCGTTCGGCTCAAGGCCACCTTCGACAACGCGCACAACACGTTGTGGCCCGGCCAATACGTCGATGTGCGCGTGCTGGTCCGCACGGAGCGCGATGCGCTTACCATTCCGGACAGCGCCGTGCAGCTCGGCCCTACGGGTCCTTTCACTTACATCGTCAAGCAGGATTCGACCGTCGAGGTGCGCCCGCTGCACCTCGGCGCGAGCGCTGACGGACTCACCATCATCACCGCCGGCCTCGCCCGGGGCGAGCGGGTGGTCACGAGCAACCAGTATCGGCTGCAGCCCGGCGCACTCATCCGGGCTTCCGATGCCTCGGACGCTGCCGTTGCCGCCGCGCGGGTACCGGCGCAGGCGCCGGATCGGCACGCCGCGCCATGAGCATCTCCGAGCCGTTCGTACGGCGCCCGATCGCGACATCGCTCCTGATGGGCGGCATTTTTCTGGTGGGCTGCGTGGTCTATCCCTTGTTGCCGGTGGCACCGCTGCCGCAGGTGGACTTTCCGACCATCCAGGTGACCGCGCAATTGCCGGGCGCGAGCCCCGAAACCATGGCGGCGACGGTGGCGACGCCGCTCGAGTATCAGTTTGCCGAGATTTCGGGATTGACGCAGATGACCTCGAGCAATTTGCTTGGAACGAGCCTCATCACCCTGCAATTCGATCTTGACCGCAGCATCGACGCGGCGGCGCAGGACGTGCAGACCGGGATCGACGCCGCGGGCGGGCAGCTGCCGAAGAACCTGCCCACGCCCCCCACCTACCGCAAGGTGAATCCCGCCGATTCGCCCATCCTGATTTTGTCGATGAGCTCGCCGGTTCTGCCGGTCACGACCGTGGACGATTACGCGGAAAACATCCTCGCGCAGCAGATATCGCAAATCCCCGGGATTGCGCAGGTGTCCATCGGCGGCCAGCAGAAGCCGGCGGTCCGGGTGCAGATCGATCCGGTGAAGCTCGCGGCGCTCGGCCTGCAAATGGAGGACGTCGCCAGCGTCATCAGCATTGCAACCGTCGACGCTCCCAAGGGAGCCATCAACGGTGCACAGCGCGCGTTGACGATTTACGACAACGACCAGCTGCTCAAGGCCGCGCCGTGGAACGATGTGGTGGTCGCGTACAAAAATGGCGCGCCCGTGCGCATCCGCGACATCGGAATCGCCGTGGACGGGCCGGAGAATAAACTTCTGACCGCCTGGCAGAATGGGCACAGCGGCATCCTGCTGCTGGTCTTCAAGCAGCCGGGCGCCAATGTGATCGATGCCGAGCGCCGCGTCCAGGCGCTGCTGCCGCACGCACTTGCGGCCGTGCCGCCCTCCATCAAGGTCACCGTCGTGGCCAACCGGACCACCACCATCAAAGCCGCGGTCGAGGACGTCGAGTTCACGCTCGTGCTCACGATCGCGCTGGTGGTGATGGTGATCTTTCTGTTCCTGCGCACCGCCTGGGCGACGATCATTCCCGGAGTGACCGTCCCGCTCGCCTTATTGGGGACGGCGGCGGTGATGTATCTCCTGCACTACAGTCTGGATAATCTCTCGCTCATGGCGCTCACCATCGCGGTCGGCTTCGTGGTGGACGATGCCATCGTGATGCTGGAGAACGTCTATCGTCACATCGAGGACGGTCTCTCGCCCCTGCAAGCCACCCTCAAGGGGGCGAGCGAGATCGGCTTCACCATCATGTCCATCAGCATCTCGCTGGTCGCGGTTTTCATTCCTCTGCTGCTGATGGGCGGCATCATCGGCCGGCTGTTTCGCGAATTCGCCATCACCATGACGCTTACCATCGCGGTATCGGCGTTCGTCGCGCTCACCCTGTCCCCGACGATGTGCGCCCAGTTCCTTCGCGACGAGAAGCATGTCCAGCACGGCCGCTTCTATATGACCATAGAGCGCGCATTCGACAAGCTGCTCGCCGGCTACACGCGCGGTCTCGATTGGGTGCTCGAGCGGCAACGCGCGACCATGGTGGTTTTCCTGCTGACCGTCGCGACCACGGTGCTCTTGTACGTCGTGATTCCCAAGGGGTTCTTTCCGCAACAGGACACGGGGATCATCGTCGGGCTCACCGATGCCCCGCAAGACATCTCGTACGAGGAGATGGTGCGCAGGAACCATCTGCTGCTGGAGGTCGTTGGGCGAGACCCGGACGTCACCAGCTACGGCACGGTGATCGGCGGCAACCGTCCCATCAACAATGACTTCGTCGTCCTGGGGCTGAAGCCGCGCGGTGAGCGCTCCGCGAGCGCTGATGACATCATCAACCGACTGCGCCCGCAGCTCGCGCAGGTTCCCGGCGCGACGCTGTTCATGCAGGCCGCCCAGGATCTCAACATCGGGGGACGCACGAGCCGCACGCAGTATCAATACACGCTTCAGGACGCGGATATCGACCAGCTGAACCGCTGGGCTCCGAAGCTCCTCGAGCGTCTGAAAAAGCTTCCCGTCCTGCGCGATGTGGCATCGGATCAGCAGACCACCAGCGGCATGGTGGCGCTCAGCATCGACCGCGACGCGGCGGCGCGCTACGGGATACAGCCGGCGGCCATCGATCAAGCGCTCTACGACGCCTACGGCCAACGACAGGCGGCGCAATTCTTCACGCAGCAGAACAGCTACCACGTGATCCTCGAGATCACCCCCGCGCTGCAGACCGACCCGGAGTCCTTGCACAAGCTCTACCTGAGATCCCCGCTCACCGGACAGATGGTGCCGCTCTCGGCGATGACGCATTACGACACCCGGCAGGTGACATACCTCTCGATCAATCACCAGGGGCAATTTCCCGCGGTGACGCTGTCATTCAATCTGGCCCCCGGAGCCGCGCTGGGCGATGCCGTGAATGCGATCACGCGCGTCTCGGCCGAGATGCACCTGCCGGCGACGATCACGGGAACGTTCCAGGGGACCGCCCAAGCCTTCCAGAGCTCCCTCAAGACACAGCCGTATTTGATTCTCGCGGCGCTGGTGGCGGTGTATATCATTCTCGGCATGCTGTATGAGAGCTACATTCATCCGCTGACGATTCTGTCGACGTTGCCCTCGGCCGGTGTGGGCGCGCTGCTGGTGCTCCTGCTGTTTCACATGGAGCTCAACGTGATGGGCCTGATCGGCATCATTCTGCTCATCGGCATCGTCAAGAAGAACGGCATCATGATGGTGGACTTTGCGATCCAGGCCGAGCGCGAGCAGCACCTCGCGCCACAGGCCGCCATCCGGCAGGCGTGCCTGCTGCGCTTTCGCCCGATCATGATGACGACGATGGCGGCGCTGCTCGGCGCGCTGCCGCTCGCGCTCGGGCATGGCACGGGATCGGAGCTGCGGCGGCCGCTCGGCTACACCATGGTCGGCGGCCTGATCGTGAGCCAAGCGCTCACGTTGTTCACGACGCCCGTGGTGTATCTGTACCTGGACCGATTCCAGCTGTGGCTGAACGGCCGGCGCCGCAGCCACGCCGGCGAGCCCGTCGGAGAGGCGACGTGAAGCTTCTTCTGGTGGAGGACAACGAGCGCGTCAGCCAATTCGTCGTCAAAGGACTCCAAGAAGCCGGCCACACCACGGATCATGCCGCCAATGGCCGCGACGGCATGTTCCTTGCGGCAAGCGAGCCCTATGATGTGATCATCATGGACCGGATGCTGCCCGGCGAGATCGACGGTCTCGCCATCATCGAGGTGCTGCGCAAGGCCGGCAAGCGCACCCCCATTCTCATCCTGAGCGCCCTGTCCGAGGTCGACGACCGGATCCGCGGCTTGCGCAGCGGCGGGGACGATTACCTGACCAAGCCGTTCGCCTTCGGCGAGCTCCTCGCCCGCTTGGACGCCCTGCACCGGCGCTCCCAGGGCGTGAACCGCGACATCCCGTTGAAGGTGGGCGACTTGCACATGGATCCGATGACGCGCAAGGTCACCCGCGGCGATCGTCCGATCACACTGCAGCCGCGCGAATTCAAGCTGCTGGAGTATCTGATGCGGCACGCCGACCAGGTGGTGACGCGGACCATGCTGCTCGAGAACGTGTGGGATTATCATTTCGATCCGCAGACGAACGTGGTTGACGTACACATCAGCAAGCTGCGGCAGAAAATCGACGCCGAATTCGAGCGTCCGCTGCTGCGCACCGTGCGCAACGCCGGCTACATGGTCACCGCCGCCGATTAGCCCATGATGCGCTCCTCCGCCCTCTCTCTGGCGCTCGGCTACATCGTCCTGGGGATTGCGGCGCTGGTGCTGTTCGCCGCACCGCTGTATTACGCCTGGCAGGTCACGATCCAGGACGGCCGCAGCGAGATTCTGCAGGCCGACGCGCTGCGCCTGACCGACGTCTACCGGCACGAGGGCGGGGAGGGTCTGAAGAACTTCATCGATGCCCGCGTCAACATGCAGATCGCGGGCGACCGGATCCTTCTTCTCACGGATGCATCGCTCAAGCATCTGGCGGGAAACCTCGCGGCGTGGCCCGGTGCACTGCCCCCGGCGCCGGGTAACTATCGGATGACGGTCGACATGGGCGGCGAGCGCGGCGTCCAGGAAACGCTCGTCCATGTGGCGCGGCTCGGCGATTACCTTTTGCTGGTGGGCCGCGACAATAAATTGTTCGCCCCGCTGGAGCGGCGATTCTGGTACGGCCTGACTGCGGCCATCGCCGTGCTCTGCATTGCGGGTCTCCTGGTGGGTCTCATCACGCGGCGCGCGCTCATGTCGCGCGTCTACAGCATCCGCCAGACCGTCTCGGCCATCATCCACGGTGACCTCAAGCACCGGTTGCCGACCGATTTGAGCCAAGACGAGCTCAATACGCTCGCGAGCACGATCAACGGCATGCTCGAGCAGATCGAGCAGCTGGTGCACGGCGTTCGCAACGTCTCGAACTCCATTGCGCACGATCTGCGCACCCCGCTCGCCGAGCTGCGCTCGCGTCTCGAGGAGCTCGCCCTGATTCGGCCTCCCCCGGAAGCCACCTTCGCGGAAATCGACGGGGCCGTATCCGACGTCGACCGCGTGATACGCATCTTCGATGCGCTGCTGCGCCTCGCCGAGATCGATGCCGGCCTGCGCCGGTCGGGATTCGTCTGCTTCGATGTCGTCGATCTGGCGGCGACTGCCGTGGAGTTCTACGCGCCCGCCGCGGAGCTCAAGAACGTGCGCCTGCAACTGCATGCCGAGGGACCATTGAACGTATCGGGCGATCCGATCCTGCTCGCACAAGCACTCAGCAACTTGATCGACAACGCTCTAAAGTACACACCCCAAGACGGCGTCATCGAAGTCACCATCCGGGCGCGGGCGGACGGGCGCGCCGAAATTGCCGTGACGGACAACGGACCTGGAATCCAGGACGCGGAAAAATCCAAGGTGGTCGAGCGCTTCTACCGGGGCGACGCGAGTCGGGGAACGCCGGGCGTCGGGCTCGGCTTGAGTCTCGTGCAGGCCGTGGCAAAGCTTCATGGAAGCACGCTCGAGCTGGCCGACCGGCAGCCGGGACTTCGGGTCGTTCTCGCGTTGCCCTTGGTTTCGGCAGCCCAGGCGGATGGGGCGCCCTTGCAGTCGGCTCATTCCTACGTGGGCGTGCCTGATCCGCATCTATCGTACCGAACCCCGCGGTGATAGGGTGCAGCCGTCGCAACACGCGTGAGGAGCTCATGATGGGAAACACCAATACCCCGAATGATCCGACGGCACCTACCCCCGGTGGCGAGGGTCGCCTGCGTGGCAAGGAGCTGACAGGCTCGGAAACCAAGCGCGCGGCGGATCACGTGCAGTATGAAGAAGGCCACGATCCGGATAAGGAGCTGCGCCTCGATGACGAGAAGGACACTTTGTACGATGACGGCTTGGACCTCGAGGACGATGATCCCGACACGCTCGCGGGCACGCGCGGAAAATCTTCCGGCATCAAGCCCTGACTGATCGCCCCGGCTCGCGTTTCGAGGCGCCGCGAGTCGGGGTTTTCCCCATTTTGTAGGACAAATCTGTCAGACGGCCGGGGCGCTCCGCGGCGCCCCGTTTCTTTTCGGGATCGACTCCACAGTTCCATTATTCCGCCCCCCAGGGCCTCGTATCGCGGTGCCACAATCCATTCTTTCTGGTTGTGGATATCCGTTCATGGAGCCTGGGCTGGCACCCATCCGGGCAGATCTCAGGCGCCGAGCGCGACGTATCTTCGCTCGCCTGCGCCGTGGCTTGTCCATCGGCATCGCCGGGCGGCTCGCCACCTCGTTTGTCGCCATTGCCGTACTCGCCATTGCGGCCAACGTGATGATCGAGCGCGAGATCGCCGTGGTCGAGACGACGCGACTCGACCGCGGACAATATTCACCGCTCCTGGACGTGCCGCATCCCGCCCCGCTCACGACGGCCCCCGATCCCTCCGCCCCACCCCCCTTCCCGCCGCCGCCGCCGCCCGCAATCGCTACGCCGCTGCCCGCCGCGGTGCAACCCCTCACGTCCTCCTTGCACGAGTCATCCCGCGCGGCGTCCCATGCGGCCGCCGCCGCCGCGGATATCGCCCGTTTCCGCGCGATGCGCGACCGCTATCAGCGCTCGATCGAGACGCGCGCTTCGCTGGATACGCCGACCACCGAGGGCGATGAGCGGACCGCGGAGCAGGAGCTCGAGCTTGCGGCCAAGGCCTTGGAGAGGGATCAATGGCTGCCCGAGCGCGTCGTGCAAGGCGCCTTGATGAGCTATGAGCAAACAGCGGCCGATTATGTGCGGTCATCGGACAAGCGGCGGGCGACGCTTCGGCAATACCAGGAGCGCCTCGATTCGATGGACAGGCGCGTCACCACCTCGATCAATGGCGCGCTGAAGATATTTGGTCGCGTATTCGCGCGGCAGTCGCTATTGCGCGTGCATGCGAGCATCGACGAGCTGCAGCGCCGGTTCACCGATGCCACGGCGGCGAGCGTCGCCGACCCTCACGCGCTCGATGCATTGGTGGCGAGCGAGAGCGCCTTGGTCCAGGCATTCGATGCAACCGAAGCCGGGCTGGTGCGATCGGAGGGCGCCGATTGGACGCGCCAGATGCGCGAGGATGCCTCGCAGCTCGCGGCGCTGCGTGCTTCAGCCATCGAGGACGGCGACGCGGTTCGCGGGGCCATGGCCAAGCTCGCGGCGGCGCAAGGCCGCCTGGTCGCGGCGATGCCCAATATCGTCTCCGAGTCCGGGATCGACCCGCCGGCGGAGCCCGGCAGCGGAGCCGTCGCCGCGCGCAGCATACCGGCACTGCCGCCGGCGATCGCCTCGCCGGTGGTGGGTGAGTTGACCACCACCACCACCACGACGCACACCGTTCCGGATCAGGACCGGCGCAAAGTCGTCGCCTGGATCACCGCGGTGGTGCTCCTGGTCTGGCTCGCCATCTCGATTTGGACGGTGCGCAGCATCCTCGTTCCGGTGGCCCGCCTGATCGACGCCACCCGCAAGCTCGCCAGCGGTCAGGATGTGCGCGCCGCCCGCGGCGGCATGAAGGAGCTGAACGCGCTGGCGATCGCTTTCAACCGAATGGCGATTCAGCTGCGCGCCGCTCGCAAGATCACGCAAGACTACCGGCGGACGCTCGAGACTCAGGTCGAGCAGCGCACCCGGTTGCTGCAGCACCTGGCGGAGCACGATCCGCTCACGCTGCTCGCGAACCGCCGGCAATTCTTCGTGCTGCTCAATCGCTCCCTCGAACGGGCGCGCGGGCGCGGTAAAATCGCCGTGTTCTTCATCGACCTCGACAATTTCAAGAACCTGAACGACGGCATGGGTCACGCCTTCGGCGACCGGGTGCTCATCAGCGTCGCGCAGCGCCTGGAGGAGACGGCGCATGCCGCGGGGTTTGCGGCCCGTCTGGGGGGCGATGAATTCACGGTCGTGCATGAGCAGATCGATTCGAGCCAAGCGGCGCTCGCCGCGGGCCGCCGCATCGTCGACGCCTTCATCCGGCCGCTGCCGGTCGAGGGGCGTGAAATCACGGTGAGCGTGAGCGTCGGGGTGAGCTTGTATCCCGATCATGATCGACGCGCCGAGAATCTCTTGAGCGCGGCCGATGCGGCGCTGTTTCAGGCAAAAGCGCTCGGCCGCAATCAGGTGGCTCTGTTCACGCCTGAATTACTCGAGACGGCGAGCCGCAAGTTCACCACCGAGCAGGGCATCCGCCGCGCGCTCGAGCTCGAAGAGTTCGAGCTGGTGTTTCAGCCGGAGGTGCGCCTGGACGGCCTGAAGGTCGGACTGGTCGAGGCGTTGGTGCGGTGGCGGATGCCCGATGGGCGCCTGGCGAATCCGGAAGAGTTCTTGCCGGTGACCGAGGAGTCGGGACTCATCATCGAGCTCGGCGACTGGGTGCTGCGGCGATCGATCGAGGCGGCCGCCAACTGGCGCCGCAGCTCCTGGCCCGAGGTCCGCGTCGCGATCAACGTCTCGCCGCGGCAGCTGGTCTGTCCCGGTTTCGTGGATCGGGTGCGCCGACTGTTGCAGGAATTCGAGCTGCCGCCCTCTTGCATCGAGCTCGAGCTCACGGAATCGGTATTGCAGACCGGCGCTGCGACCATCGAGTCGCTGCAGCTGCTGCGATCCCTCGACATCGCGATCGCGTTGGATGACTTCGGAACGGGGTACTCCTCGCTGGCATCCCTCGAGAAACTTCCCTTGTCGCGCATCAAGCTCGACCGGACGCTGATCGCCGGCATCGATACCAACCCCCGTTCGGCCGCGATTGCGATGGCGCTCATCCTGCTGTGCGAGGACCTCGGCATCGAAGTGACCGCCGAGGGCGTCGAGCGCGCGACGCAGTTCAGCTGCCTCGCCGCCAACCCGGCGATGTATCTGCAGGGATACCTGATCTCGCGCCCCGTGGCGGAGGCCGACGTGGCGCTCATCGTGCGCACGATGCCCCAAACCATGCATGACCTGCTCCTCTCCATCCCGGCATCGTCCTTCAGACCGGCGGCCCCGCGACGCGCCGTCGAGCAACGAGATCTCACCAAAGGCGCCGTAAAGCGCTAAGATTTCAGCCATGGACACAATGATTCGCTGGGCCGCAACGGCCGCCTGCGGAACCTTTTTGCTCGCGGCCGTTGCGAGCGCTCAGACTCCGGAGCAAGAAAAACAGTGGGCCGTGGATCGCCAGCGAGCGGCGGCGGAAGCGCAAGCCCGGGCCGAGCAGCTCGCCCGCGAGCGCGCGGCGCGCAAAGCCAACCCGATGGCCTGGGTAGCCACACTCGACCCCATGACCAGCGGCGGCTGGCAGTTTCGCAGCGTCGCCTCGGACGGCTCTTGGGCGATCTTCAGCAGCACTCACCAGATGAAGCGCAGTGGGCAGATCGTCAGCGCCTGGATGCGTTTCGAGTATGCCGAGCCTCAGGTCGGCGACGGCGGCCCCTATCTGAGCGCCGTGGAGAAGCAGCAGTACGACTGCAAAAAGGAGCAGTCGCGCAATCTGATGGTGATCTACTACTCCGGCAACAACATCCAGGGCGGGGAGCAGACCGAGGAAGGCGATCCAAAGACGACCCCCTGGAACCCGATCGTCCCGGGGACGCGCGATGAGTCGAACTTCATCTGGGCCTGCGGTCAGGGCCGCGGCGTGGACGCCAGATGAACCGTCGTCGCGAGTAGCTTCGAGCGGTCGGCGCACGGTCCGACCAGAATCTCGACCTCGCCGGGCTCGAACACCGGTTCGAGGTTGAGGCCGAGAAAACGCAGGTCCGTACCGGTCAAGGGCAACGTGACCGTGCCCGACTGGCCTGGTTCCAGCTTGATCTTGATGAAACCCTTGAGCTCGAGCACGGGCCTCGCCACGCTCGCAAGCTTGTCATGCGTGAACAGGAATACGGTCTCCTCGGCCGATCTCTGGCCCTCGTTCACCAGATCCACGCGCACCATCAGCGTCTCGTTCTCAGCCAAGGTCTCTTTGCTGAGCCGCAGATTCGACAGTGCGAATCGTCCATAGGTGAGCCCATGGCCGAAGGGGAACAGCGGATCGTTCGAGGAATCCAGGTACTTGCTGGAGTAGTGTTCATTCGGATCGGCGGGGCGTCCGGTCGGCCGCGCCGCGTAGAACAGCGGCACTTGCCCGAGGTTGCGCGCCCAGCTCACGGGCGTGCGCCCGCTCGGGCTCATGCGTCCGAACAGCACGTCGGCGATGGCATGCCCCGCCTCGCTGCCGGGGAACCACGCGGCGATCACCGCGTCGGCGCGCTCGGCGAGCCACGGTATGATCAAGGGGCGCCCGGAAAACAAGATGACGATGACGGGTTTGCGCAAGGCCTTCGCCCGTTCGAATACGCTCTCCGCAAGCTGGCGCTGCCGTCCCGGCAGATGCGGATGCGCACGGCTCGCCGCTTCACCGCTCATGCTCCGCGCCTCACCGAGACACAGCACGACCGCGTGAGCCTGGGCGCAGACTTCCAGCGCTTTGCCCAGGCCGGAGAGATTCTCGCCCTCGATGTCCACCCCGGGCGCGTGGAGCACCTGCCCCTCGGGGAGCACGGTCTGCAGTGCAGCCAAAACCGTTACGTCGCGATCCTCGGCCGCCGCGGCGGCCGACCAAGGCCCGCGCATCTCGCCGGCAGCGTCCGCCAAGGGACCGATCAGCGCGAGGCGCACGCCGCCCGGCAGCGGCAGCGCGTTCATCTCATTCTTCAGAAGCACCAGCGAGCGCGCTCCGGCCGCGCGCGCGAGACGCCGCCGCATCCAAATCGCCTCCGCCGTCTCGGGTGTGGATCCCCGCCGGTAGGGATCGTCGAACAGGCCGAGCTTGGATTTGAGCGTGAGCACGCGCCGGACCGCCTCGTCGATGTCGGCCGAGGCCACCCAGCCGCGGTCGAGTGCAATCGGCAAGCCGTGACGATACGCGCCGGCCATCATGTCGATGTCGACGCCGGCGTTCAGGGCGAGTGCCGCCGCTTGGGCGAGATCGGCTGCGACCCCGTGGCGAATGAGCTCGGCGATCGCGTTGTAGTCGCTCACGATGACCCCGTTGAAGCCGAGACGGCGACGGAGCCAGCCCTTGATGAGCGCCGCATTGGCGGTCATCGGAATGCCGGCGAGATCGTTGAAAGCGGGCATGACGGCGGCGACTCCGGACGCCACGGCGGCGGCGAACGGCGGCAGGTACACCTCGCGCAAGGTGCGCTCCGAGATATCGGCGGAGGCATAGTCCCGCCCCGCCGTGGCCGCGCCGTAGGCGCAATAATGCTTGGCCACGGCCGCCAGGGCGATGGGGGCGGAAAGGTCCTCTCCCTGAAAGCCCCGAACTTTGGCGTCCGCCATGCGCATGCCGACGAGCGGATCCTCGCCGGGACCTTCCGCGCTTCGGCCCCATCGCGGATCGCGGGCGATGTCGAGCATGGGTGCGAACGTCATGGCGAGCCCATCGGCCGAGGCCTCCTTGGCCGCTTCGCGCGCGGTGAGCGCCCACAAGTCCGGGTCGAAGGCCGCCGCTTCGCCGAGCGGAATGGGAAATATGGTGCGGTGGCCGTGCACGACGTCGAATGCGAACAGCAGTGGAATGCCGAGGCGGGACTCCTCGACCGCCAGACGCTGCATCTCGCGGACATGCGCGCTGCCGGTGAGATTCAGCAAATTGCCGACCGTACCCGCCTTGATCGACTCCGTGGAATCGCCGACGACGGTCGGTCCCGTCACGGTATATCCCGCCGAGGTCATGGTGAGCTGTCCGAGCTTCTCCGCGAGCGACATTTCGCGGATGAGCCGGTCGATGCGGTTCGTGGCGGCTTGCGTCATGGAATTACCCAGGACGAGCGCGGCGTGGCGGATAATGGTGGAATTGTTCGGCTCCTCAAGTGGCAAGCATGATCATAAAACGGCCCGACGATGTAAATACGCCCTCCCCCGATGCCGACGAGACCACCGACTCGGGGCTCGTGATGCAGCTTCGCATGATGATCCGCGCGTTGTGGGCCTCGCCCGTGCGCAATACCCTCATCCTGCTGTCGGTGGCGATCTTTCTGATCGTCGTTGCAACCGCCTACGGCCAGAACAGGCTCAACACCTGGAATCAGCCCTTCTACGACGCCCTCTCGCATCGAAATATGGGCCAATTCCTGCACCAGCTCGCGGTCTTCGGCGTGATCGCGAGTGTACTGCTCGCGCTCAACGTGGCGCAGCGCTGGTTCGTCGAGACGGTGAAGCTCAAGCTGCGCGCCGGGCTCGTTCAGGACCTCATCGAGAATTGGCTGTCGCCGGGTCGCGCCTTCCGTCTCGCTCATGCCGGCTCCATGGGCGTCAATCCCGATCAGCGAATGCACGAGGATGCACGCCATCTCACGGAGCTGTCCGGCGATCTCGGCGTGGGTCTCCTGCAGGCTTCGATATTGCTCGCCACCTTCATCAGCGTCCTGTGGTCGCTTTCGAGCGCGTTCACGTTCCACATCGCCGGCCGATCCATCGCAATACCGGGTTACATGGTGTGGGCGGCGATCGTGTACTCCGGATCCGCATCGCTGCTGAGCTACTGGGTGGGCCGCAGCCTCGTCGATCGAAACGCGAACCGCTACGCGCGCGAGGCGGAGCTGCGATTCTCGCTGGTGCGGGTGAACGAGCATATCGATGCGATCGCGCTCGCCCGCGGCGAGCCGGACGAGGCGCGCCGCATCGAGCTCGACTTGAAGAGCGTGCTCGAGGCCATGCGCCTGCTCGTGACGGGCAATACCCGGCTCACCTGGGTGACGGCAGGCTACGGTTGGTTCACGCTGGTGGCGCCGATTCTCGTCGCCGCACCCTTGTATTTCGAGGGTACCCTGTCCTTCGGCGGCCTCATGATGGCCTCCGGCGCGTTCATGCAGGTCCAGTCCTCCTTGCGCTGGTTCGTCGATAATTTCAGCACGATCGCCGATTGGCGCGCGACACTGCTTCGGGTGGCGAGTTTCCGCCGCGCCGTGATCGGCAGTGATGTGCTCCACGACGTCGCCAGCCGGATCGAGTACGCCCAGGGCAAGCCCGGCACCGTGACCGTCGAGAACCTGCGGATCGCCTCGCCCAATGCGGCGGTCAAGCTCGCGGAACCCCAGGTCGAGCTGCATGCGGGCGAGCGAGTCCAGGTCGTCGGCGACTCCGCCTCCGGCAAGACGCTGATGTTCCGCGCCTTGGCCGGGTTGTGGCCGTGGGGATCGGGTCGCATCACCTGCCCCCCGGGCGAGTCGATGCTGTTCGTTCCGCGTACCCCGTATCTGCCGCCGGGCACCTTGAGGGAGGTGCTGGCCTATCCGGCGGCGGTGCGCGAGTTCGCGAACGAGGATTGCCTGCGTGTGCTCCGGCGGCTCGGCCTCGAGCGCATCGTCCCGATGCTCGAGCAGTCCGCCCGCTGGGACTCCGTCCTCAATGAGGGAGAGCAACAGAGTCTTGCGATCGCACGTGTCCTGTTGCATGCGCCACGTTGGCTGATCATCGACGAGGCACTCGAGGCGCTCGATGACGAGCAGCGGGTCCAAGTGAACGGTCTCTGGGCGAAGGAACTCGCCCAAACCGGGGTTCTTTACATCGGCCGTGGTGTGGCGCACGATAGTTTATCGTTCACTCGCGTGCTTCACCTCGTGGACGACGCGCAAGGGCTCAAGCTCGGATCCAGAACGCCGGCTCGCGAGCCCGCGGCGGCACAGACGGCCGCGGCCCTGACCTGACGGCGCCGCGTCGGAGGCGATTTCTCCGGCGACCGGTTGTGTCCTCGGCGCAACGCGCCAGTTTTGCACTCCAAAGCGTTTGTTGCTGTGCGATTTTAGTGCATGGACGGGGTCCGGCACCGATTGCGGCATTCCCGGAGGCAACGGCCAAAGAAAAAAAAACGCGGGCGTTGCGGCGCCCACGGCGTGCACGGCCCGCAAATTTCAAGTCTCGCCTCGTCCTGCGCCGTCGCGACCGCGCGGTTTGCTCGCGTGAGCGCGGTAGGACGCTCGAGCGCGCATGAAAGTTGCATCGCCACTCGAAAATGATTCTATGAAACAACTTGAAGCTGTGACCGATCTAACATAAAACATTGATTAGAGAGTTAAGGCGATCACGTTCGACGTGCGGAAGTTGTCTTTTACTGCAAGCGAGCGCGATGTAGACGCCGGCTAGTGTCCTTAAGTCCAAATTTCTTGAGCGGAGGTTTGACGATGGGAGTATCACAGCTAAAAGAGGGATCCAGTCCTCCGGATTTTTTGGATTCTCTGAACCGGTTCAGCAAGGAACATCGCGCGCAACGCTGGGAAGGCACGCTGAGTGATTTCCTGACCGACATCCTGCCGCAGAGTCCGGCCGGATACATTCGCACCAGCCACGAATACATCTGGGACATGCTGCTCTGGCACGGCCGCGCCGCGGAAGGCAGCGATACCGAGAAGGCGCGCGAGCTGTTCAAGCGCGAGCTGTTCGGCGTCGACGAGCCGCTCGGGCGAGTCGTCGACTATTTCAAAGCCGCGGCCGCCGGATCGGATGTCGGCCGGCGATTATTGCTGCTGTTGGGTCCGCCTTCGGGCGGCAAGTCGACGCTTGCGATCCTGCTCAAGCGCGGACTCGAGGAGTACAGCCGTACCGAGGAAGGCGCGCTCTATGCCATCAAGGGATCGCCGCTGCGCGAGTCGCCCTTGAACCTCATTCCCACGAGCCTGCGCGCAGAATTCCGCGAGACCTACGGCGTCAGCATCACGGGCGAGCTGAGCCCGTGGGCTCGCGACTATCTCGACCGCGAGTGCGAGGGCGATTACCTGCGCGTGCCGGTGGAACGGATTTTCCTGTCGGAAGCGGCGCGCTGCGGCATCGGCACCTACGCACCGCACGACCCCTCGACGGCCGACATCGCCGATCTCGTGGGATCGGTCGATCTGTCGAAGGTCGCGCGGGTGGGCGATGAAGGCGATCCGCGGGCGTGGTCGTGGTCGGGCGCCGTCTATGCGGCGAGCCGCGGCGTGCTCGAGATGATCGAAATCCTGAAGGTGAAGCGCGAGTTCTTGTACCTGTTGCTCACGCTGACTCAGGAGAAAAATGTCAAGGTCGCCCGATTCCCGCTGATCTACCTCGACGAGACCATCCTCGCGCATACCAACCTCGCCGAGTTCAATCGTTTTCTGCAGGAGAAGGAAAACGAGGCCCTGCTCGACCGCATGGTCATCATCAAGGTGCCTTATGCGTTGTCCTACAAGGACGAGGCGCGTATCTACAAGAAGCTGGTGTACGGCGCGCCGGCCTTCCGCAACACGCACCTCGACCCGCACGTGCTGCACCTCGCGGCCGTGTTCGCGATCCTCACGCGGCACACCAAGCCGGAGCGCGAGGGTCTCGATCTGCCGAAAAAAGTGCGGATCTTCGCCGGCGAGGCCGTCGAGGGATTCTCGGATCAAGAAGCGGCCCGCCTGCGCTCGGAGGCGCCCGATGAGGGCCTGTCCGGCGTGAGTCCGCGCTTCGTCATCAACGCCCTCTCCACCGCCATCACGCGCGGCAACGCGCGCAGCCTCACCAGCATGGAGCTGCTGCTCGCGTTGAAGGACGCGATCGAGAGCGACGCGCGCATCGACGCCAAGCAGAAGAAGCAGTGGTTCGATCACCTCGTGACGGCACGCAAGGAGTTCTATAATCGCTGGGTCAAGGAAGACGTCCATCGGGCTCTGTTCGCATCCTTCCAGGACGAGGCGCAGGAGCTTCTGGAGAAGTATCTGGACGAGATCGAGGCCTCACTCGACCAGCGCAAGGTGACCGATCCGATGACCGGCGAGAACCGCGCGCCCGACGAGCGCTTCATGCGCTCGGTCGAAGAGAAGATCAAGGTATCGGAATCCGGAAAGCAGTCCTTCCGCCAGGAAGTCATCCGCAAAGCCATGGTCGCATTCAAGGCGGGAGAGAAATTCCGCCTGGCGAGCCATGCCCGGGTGCGCGAAGCCATCGAACAATACCTGTTCGAGGAGCGCCGGGACGTATTGCGCCTCGTCACCTCCACCGCGCGGCCCGACGATGAGGCGCGCAAGAAGATTTCGGTGGTGCAAGAACGCCTCGTGAAGGAGTATGGTTACGACGAGCACAGCGCGCAGGAGGCGCTGAACTACGTCACCACGCTGCTGTCGCAAGAGTAGGTAAGCGCATGACGCCCACAAGAGACGCGGATTTCGCATGAGCACCGGTGCCACAGGAAGCGGGCCCGAGGTGCTCAACAGCTGGTACGAGCTGTTTTCACGCGGCTCGAGGGATTGGTTGCGCCACAACGAGAAGATACGCGAGGCGGTGCGCGCGCATCTGCCGCGCATCGTGTCCGGCTCGGACATCATCAATGACGGCTCACGTACCGTGCGCGTTCCCGTGCGCATGCTCGAGCATTATCGCTTCCGGCTGCTGCAGACCGGCGATGGTCAGGGAGTCGGCCAGGGAAAGGCCAAACCGGGCGACGTTCTCGGGCCCGCGAATCCGACCAGCGGCCCGGGACAGAAAGGAGCCGGCGGCAAGGATCACGGCGGCATCGAGCTGATGCTCGAATTCAAGGTCGACGACGTGATCGATTGGCTGTGGGAGGACATGCAGCTGCCCAACTTGCAGCCCCGCGCCGGCGCGACCGAGGATTCGGAGTGGAAACGCGAAGGCTGGGACCGCCGTGGCGCGCGCTCGCGGCTCGATCGCCGGCGCTCTCTCAAGGAATCGGTCAAACGGCGCGCGCTCGACGAGAACTCGCCCGCGTTCACCGATGAGGACCTGCGCTACCGGCAGCTCACGCGCCGCCGGCAGCCCGCGCTGCGAGCGGCGGTGTTCTTCCTGCTCGATGTGTCCGGGAGTATGTCCGACCGCGATCGCCAGCTCGCCAAGACCTTTTTCTTCTGGGTCGCCGCCGGGCTGCGGCGCGAGTACAAGGCGCTCGATATCGTGTTCGTGGCCCACACCACCGAGGCGTGGGAGTTCAGCGAGGCGGATTTCTTCAAGGTCGCCGGCAGCGGCGGCACTGTCGCCTCGGTGGGACTCGCCAAAGTGCGCGAAATCATGCACGAGCGCTTCGATCCCGGGTCCTGCAACGTATACCTGTTCTATGCCTCGGACGGCGACAATGCCTCCGACGATCGCACGCCGGCCAGTACGGAGCTCGAGGCGCTCGCGAAAGCGGCGCGCTATGCCGGCTATCTGGAGATTTCAGCCGGCGTGCGCAGCACGCAGAGCGAGACCATGAGCCTGTTCGACGCCGCCGCCGCGGCGGGACAGCCCTGCGGCCGATTCTCCGTGGGCAGCCCCGACGATATCGCGGGGGCGGTGCGTCACTTCTTCACCGCCGAGGCGCATTCGGGCGAAGCCGAGGCGGCGGGCATCCCCCCATGACGGCCGATTGGCGAAGCCACGTACCGCAGCTCGAAAATCTCGCGCGCAAGCTCGGACTCGATTGGTCCCAGGTCATCTTCGAGGCGGTCCCCGACAGCTTCATGACCGAAATCGCGGTGTACGGACTGCCAGTGCGCATGCCGCACTGGTCCTTCGGTGCACGCTACATCTACCAGCTGCTGCAGCGGCACATGGGATATTCGCGGCTGTTCGAGGTGGTCTTTCCGGGCGACCCCGGCCATGCCTATCTCGCCGCCAGCAACGGTCTCGCCGACAACGTGCTGGTCACCGCGCATGTCCTCGGGCACGCCGATTTCTCCAAAAACAACATGCTGTTCCGACGCTGCCAGGATCAGGGCAGCGCACACATCATCGAGCATGCGGCGAGCCATGCGCGGCAGATCGAGCGGCACATCGAATCCTACGGCTTCAACGCCGTCGAGCAGGTGCTGGACGCCGCCCTTTCGCTGGAGCAGTACGTCGATCTCGATCAATCCTTGCGCCGCGAGCGCTATCCCGAATATGCGCAGGCGCCCGCGGAACCGCAGAACGATCCGTTCCGGACCCGCTTCGCGACGCTCGATGCCACGCCCGACGTCGCTCCGCAGCTGCGCAAGACCCGTGCGCCGCTGCCGCCCCATCCGGAGCGCGATCTTCTGTGGTTCATAGCCACCTATGCGCCCGACATGGAAAGCTGGGAGCGCGACATCTTCCTCGCGGTGCGCGACGAATCGTTCTATTTCTACCCCGTATTCGCCACGCAGATCATGAACGAGGGCTGGGCCTCGTACTGGCACGCGCGGCTGCTTCGCGAGGCGGATTTCATACCGGAGGAAACCTACCTCGATGCCATCAAGTGCCACTCGGACGTCGTGCGGCCGGTCGCCACCGGCGAACAGGTCGCGCTCTCGATCAATCCCTATCATCTGGGGTTCACGCTCTGGGAGGACATCGTCAAGAAATCGGGCATCGAGACCGCGCGGCGCGTGATGCGCGAGGACGACGACTGCAGCTTCTTGCGCAACTACCTCACGCGGGATATCGCGGAGGAGATGGGACTGTTTCGCTACCAGCGCCAGCAACAGGGGCAGGTCAAGGTGGTGGCCGCGGACATCGAGGAGCTGCACGAGAGCTTGCTCACCGACAAGTACAACTTCGGCGCTCCCCGGGTCTCGGTGACCGAGGTGCGCAACGACGGCGCCCTGATCCTCACTCATGACAGCCAGCTCGACGGGCGCGGGCTCGACGCCGAACGCGCCGCCAAGGTGCTCGAGTACATCAAGCTCGTCTGGCGCCGCCCGGTGCTCCTGAACACCGTCGATGCCGGCGCCAAGGCGGTGACGTTTTCCTCGGAGTCCGCAACCTGACGGACGAGACGCCCGGGAGCGATGCCGAGCGGGGCCGCCTGCGGCGCACCGACAAGGCGATGACGGACGAGCAGATCGATGAATTGCTGCTGCACGCCTTTTGCGGCCGCACGGCGAGCATCGGACCGGATGGCTATCCCTACGTCGTTCCCAACCTGTTCGTCTGGCGCGAGCGGCGCATCTACCTGCATACCGCGCTCTGCGAAGGACATTTCCTCACCAATGTCCGCCATTGCGACCGGGTGAGCTTCGAGGCGGACGAGCCGGGCGAGATCTATCCCTATGGGCACGTCGAGTGCGACACCTCCGTGTCCTACCGCTCCGTGGTGCTCTTCGGACGCATCGAGATCCTCGACGAGGAGACGCAAAGGACGCGTTTCTACGAGTCGTTCATGGCGAAATATGCACCTCCGGAGAGCTGGGGCCGCGAGAAGGGCTCATTCCCCCGAATGGGCTCGACCATCGTGTATGCAATCACACCGGAGCTCGTCACGGGCAAGCAAGGCAAACTGCCGCCGGTGAGCGATCAATGGCCCGCCACCAACCTGTTCAGCGGCTCGCCGAACTGGAAGCCGAAGGCGCCGCCCACCGGCTGAGGTGGTTGCGCCACCCTACTCCAGGCAGACCACCAGCTTCGCCGAATGAGCGCGCCAGTTGATGGGAATCACGTAGCAGCGCTCATGCGGCGGCGTCACCTTGTCCGGGTTGTGCGCCACCACCGTCGGCACCGAGATGACGAAGCTCTTGCCGAAATCGCGGCGGGCATTGCCGGAAATCGTATTGGCGACCTCGCCGACCAGATCGAGGATCGTCTCTTCACTGCAGTCGGTCTCCTGCATGCGCATGAGCAAGACCGTCAGCATGCCGCGCGGGGCGGTGAAATAGACGATGCCCTTGCGCGCACCCGAGATGCCGATGACGCCGGTGTACTCGTACGTGCCCGGCTTGCCGTCGGTCACGAGATAAGGGGAGCCTACCGTGGCCGCCTGCTGACCCGATACCTCGAAGTAGTTCGTCGTACCGTCGACGAAGGTGCGGATTTCGGCTTCTTTCAGCATCTCAAGCGTCCCGCAGCAGCTCCTCGAGGGCATCGTTGAGCTGACGGTCCGTGAACGGCTTGCACAGGAAACCGTTGGCCCCCTTCTCGATGGCCTCGACGGCCGTCGCCTTGTCGGCGAGTGCCGAGACCACCAGGATCAATACGTTCGGATTGATGGCGATCAGCTTCTCGACGCACTCGATGCCATCCATCTCGGGCATGGTGAGATCCATGGTGACGACGTCGGCCTGCGTACGCTTGAACAAGTCCACCGCATCGCGTCCGTTGGCGGCGGCGCCCACCACCTCCAGACGGTCGATCTGCTGAGAGCGCTCGATGCGGCGCCGGATGATGTTCGAATCGTCCACGATCATGAGCTTCAGCGTCGATTGCCGGGTGTTCGTATCCATCATGCGGCCACCGTGTCGTCGACCGGCCGGGGGGGTGCGGGCAATGTCACTGTCACCCGCGTATATCGGCCGGGTGCCGTCGCAACGCCCACGCGCCCGCCGATCTGTCGCATGAGATCCGCCATGAGATTCATGCCGACACCGCGTCCGGCATCTTTGGTGGCGGTCTCCACCGTCGAGAACCCGGGTTGAAAGAGCAGCGAGAGCACTTTCCTCGCATCCATGCTCTCGGCCTGGTCGGGCGTCAAATATCCTCTCTGAAGCGCGACCTCCTTGATCCTGTCGGTGGCGAGCCCCTGACCGTCGTCCTCGACGCTGAACTTGAAACTGTCCCCGACGTACCTGAAATCGAGCCGCACGGTGCCGTGCGGCGTCTTGCCGGCGGCGACGCGCGCGGAGGCAGGCTCGATCCCATGCACCACGGCATTTCGCACGCCCTGGATGGCGATGTCCTTGACGATGCGGCGGTACTCCTCGGGCACGAGGTCGAGCCCGTTGCAGCGAATTTCGGCCTGCTTGCCGCTCTCGGCGGCGACCCGGTCCGCGAGCTGCTGCAAGGTGCCGGAGAGGCCGGGACCGGTCTCCATGGTTCCGGTCACCTCCGCGATGTCCGTGATCGTGTGCTCGTCCTCGGCGGCCGGAGCAGGCGCCTCGGGGCGCACCAGTTGGAACTTCGAGAGCCGCGTGACGAGTTCGCTCACCGACTGCAGGTGCGTGAGCAGGTCGTCGAGCTTGATGACGAGCGGCAAGAAGTCGTTGCCGGAGAGGTCCGGCTTCTCGCGCAAGGCCTTCAGATCGTCTTCGAAGGAATGCGCCCGGCTCTCGATCGAGGACAGGCCGAGGGCGGCGGCCTCCCCCTTGACCGAATGAGCCTGCCTGAACAGGGTATCGAGCTTCTTGCGAAACGCCCCTTCCTCGCGCGCCGGCTCCCGCAGCACGGCGTTGATCATTTTCATCGCCGCGTTCGAGTCGCTCAGGAACGAGGACAGATGACCCGGGTCGATGTGCAGAATGCCGAGGAGCGTGTCGACCTGCGCCTGAGCCTGCTGCTGGGAGCTTTGAAGCTCGCGTGCGAGCTCGACGCGCGAGCTCACGTCGGACACCGACACCAGCACGTGAGTGATCTTGCCGTCGACGCGCACCCGGTGGAACTCGAAATCCAGATAGCGCGTCTCGAATTTGCCCTGCCCCATGGCGAGGTGCACCTCGACCTCTCCCAAAGGATTGATGGACTTCACCAGCTTCTCGTTGGTGCGCTCCGCCCAGAGCACCTTCACGAATTTCAAGGCTGTGGCGAGGGTCTTCTCCGAGACGATGCCCTTGAGCAGCGCTTCGAATTCGAGCCCGGCGAAATCCTTGCGCTGAAACAGGTTCTCGAGTGCGCTCGAGTAGGCGGTGCCGATGATCAGATTCTCGTCGAGCAGGAACAGGCCGTCCTTGACGGTGCGCAGAATGTCGAACGTCTGCTGACGCGCTTCCTTGAGCGTCGCATCCTGCTTACGGCGCGCGTTGAGCAGGAGCACGATGAGGAGCACCAGCGCCGCGGCGATCAGCAGGCCCATGAGCATGACGATCTGCAGCTGCTTCGCGGCGCGCGCGTTCCCCGCCTGCAGCTGGCTGCCGATGGTGCTCAACTCGCCTTCGATTTCCGGCAAGGTGTGACGGCTGATGCGAATGCCGGCGGTGAGGTCGCGCTCGAGTTGCCGCCCGTTGGCGTTCAGCACCGTGCCCTCGGACTCGCTGTCCGCGTAGGGGACGCTGTTGAACGAGAGCACCGGCTGCAGCGCCGCGAGCTCTTTGCCCCAGGCGGCATGCAACGGCGCGGCCGTGTTGCCGGCGATCGAGTCGCCGACGTTCGCTCCCGGCAATCCGAGACCCAGCCAACCGCCGGGCCGCGGGGCCGTCATGAAGTCCACCGCCTCGCCGAGCTTCTTCGTCGCATCGCCCAGCTGGTCGACCGATTCTTGCAGATACCCGCGGTTGGTGAGGCGGTCCCGCATGGTCTCGAGCGAGGCGCGAATGATGGTCGGATAACGCTGCTGGTCGGCGACCCATTTGAGCGCCGCGGATGAGTTGACGAGATCGCCTGCGAGCTTCAAGCCCGGCAAGAGCACGATCGCGACGAAGCTCACGCCGAGCAGAACGACCAGGATCACCAGGCGATCCGGAGACAGCTTCGACATAAACGAATCACGCGACTTCATCGGTTCTCCATCAACTCTCGGGCCGGAATATCACGAGGATCCGGGTACTCACGGCGATCGGCTTGCCGCCGCTGTCCGTGACCGGCTTGTAATGCAATCGGGAGATTGCCTTGGTGGCCGCCGTCTCGAAGATGCCCGACGGATTGGCGTCAAGAATCTTGATGTTGGCTACCGCCCCTTTGGGCGTGACCAGGTAGGCAAGCTCCACCGTCCCCGCGGTCTTCTTTTGCAGAGCCGCCGGCGGATATTCGACCTCAAGGCGGCGCGTCCGCGTCAGCGAGGTCTCGGCGACCTCCTGTGGGGCGCCGCTTGCGGCAACTTTTGCGAGCCGCAGTCGCTGAGCGAGCGCATCGGCGTCGGGGGAGCTGCCCAGGGTGCCCGCCAGCTGCAACAGCGACTCGGCTTGCGCGAGCTCGTCCGCATCGACCGCGATGCCGGCTTGCACCAGGATCTGTGCCTGGACCGCCTTGGTAAGCTGCGGCAGCGCGGCGTTTTGCGGATCGGCGGCGCGTAGCTGACCGAGATAATAGATGGCGTTGTCGTTTTCCGGGCTGACGACGTTGCCCTGCGCGAGGCGGGATTTCGTCAAATCCAGCAGCCGTGATTGATCGGATTGCTCGTGCACCTGCTGTGCGCGCATGCCGCCGATGTCGCGCTGCAGACCCGCAATCGTCGAGAGCGGAGCCCCCAGGCTGCGTAAAGAGGCGGCGATGTGCTCCGCGTCGGCGAGACGGCGCTGCTCGATGGCCGTCTGCGCTCGCTGCGTGAGCACCTTGATCAGCTCGCGTCCGCGCGGTTGCAAGTCGCTCGGGGCCGCTCCGGCCTTGCGGGCCTCGGAGAGATAGAAGGCCGCGCTGTCATTCGGCGGATCGATCAGCTGATCCTGCTGCAGCCGCGCATCGACGAGACCGAGGATGCGCGACACGTCGGAGTCGGAACGGTGCCGGCGCAAATCGTCGCGCAGCTGCGCGAGCTTCGGCTCGCTCAACGACTTGGCTCGGGCGGCCTGCTCGATGAGCTGCGCCGCGCGGTCGAAGTTCTGCGCATTGACGGCGGCCTGAATCTCGGCCGGTCCGATCTCATCGCGCATCTTGGCGATTCGCGCATCGAGCGCCGGCAGGCGCGCATCGTTCGGATCGATGCTGCGCACCGTCTCGAGGGCCTGCAGCGCGGCCTCGAATTGCCGCTCGTCGAGGGCCGATTGCACGCGCTCGACCAATATCTCCGCGAGACGCTTCAGGCCCTGCTGAGCCTCGCCGCTCGCCGGATCGAGCAGCAGCGCGCTGCGGTAGAGCGACAACGCACTACCCTGGGCCGGCTCGATGAAGTGGCGGTCGCGCATGGCGATCTGCGCCTCGCTGATGAGCGCATCGACCTTGTCCTCGGTGGCTGAGGACGACGCGCTCTCGGCGGAGTTCTCCGCCGACGACGCCGGGGTCTGCGATGCCGCGGGGGTCTCCGATGCCGCCGGTGCCTGCGGCACCGCGGGTGCCGACGGGGTCATCGGGGCTTTGCCGGGACGCCCGGCGTTCGACGGTGGGGCCGGTACTGCGGCGGGCCCTTGCAGGAAGAAATAGATGATGACCCCAAGAATCACCAGGGCGAGCCCGCCGGCGGCCACGATGAGCGGCGTGCGCGTGCCGCGGCCCTTTGCCGGCGCTCCGCCGAGCACGCGGTTGCTGCCGCCTGCGCCGCCCGTCTCGGGATGCGTGTCGCCATCGAAAACGGCGATTTGCGGCGCGGCCGCCGCGGCCTCGCCGAGCAACGCGACGCGGGCGCTCGCCTCGTCGTGGGCGCCGGCGAGCGCGCCTGCCAAAGTTTCGGCGTCGACCGGCACGGCGACGTGCGCGACCACCTGGCCGCGCTGAATCTCCGGCTCCCACCCCGACGCGCTCTCTGCGACGTCGAGGGCGACCACCGCGAAGCAGGAGGAGTGCGCGAGCAGCCGCGTCAGCGCTGCGGACTGGTCGGCAGCCCCGCGCGCGTCCCACAGAATGACCGCGGCCTCTTCCGGTTTGGTCGCTCCCAGCAGCTCCTCGATGGAATCGACCTGCCGATGGGTGAGCTTGTGCGTCAGATGCACGCCGACCTGCGGCCAGAGCTCATCGTCGAGCGTGACCAAATAGGCGGTGAGCTTGTGCCGCTTCGGCGGCGACATCCGCTCCTGCGCGGTCGCGTTCGCCGACGAATTCTGCTGCGCGGTGGCATTGGTCATTGCAAGGTCCTCAATCCGCGGGCGTTGCCGCGACGACATTCAAGGCATCGAGGAATTGCGCGGCGGACGCGAAGCGCTCATCGGGGCTCTTGGCGAGCAGCCGGTTGATGAGCGGCTGATAGCGGGATTGCGCCGCCGGCAGCACCGGTACGGGCCGCTCGCGGTGGCCCTGGAATATCTCGGTGAGATTGCTTCCTATAAAGGGCAGGCGCCCCGCCAGCATCTCGTAGAGGATGATGCCCAGGCTGTAGAGATCGCCCCGCTGATCGGGGTCGTGACCCTCGATCTGCTCCGGACAGACATAATAGGGTGTGCCGGTCATCATGTCGGAGCGCGACAGCTCGAGTCCGACGAGCTGCGCCCGGGCCGAACCGAAGTCGATCAGCACGACCCGGTTGTCGGTCGTCAACATGAGATTGGAGGGCTTCAGATCCCGATGCACGATGCCGGCCGCGTGCACGACCTGCAATGCCGAGGCGATCTGCCGCGCATAGTTGAGCGCGTCGCGCTCGCTCACGGGATTTTTCAGCCGGTCCCGCATGCTGCCGCAGGGGAAGTATTCGAGTGCGAGATACAGATAGTCCGGGGTGATGCCGTAATCGATGACGTCGGCAATCGAGCGGTGATTCAAGCTCGACAGAATCTCGCATTCGCGCGCAAATCGCGCCCGGTCCTCCTCCGATACGCCGGCGAGACCCTGGATCGTCTGCACCTTGAGCGCCACCAGCTGCGCCAGGTCGCTGTTGCGGGCGAGATAGACGCTGGCGGACGATGAGTGGGCGATTTTCTTCAGCAGCCGATAGCCCGCGACGTCGGGATAGCTCGAGGCATCGTCGATCAGCGCCGGCGCCGGCTTCGACCCATTTGGCGTGAGCTCGACGGAAACCTCGACCAGCGGACTGAGCGCGGCGGCGAGCTCGCCCACATCGACGGCATGGATCGGCCAGTAGTCGGCGGCGCCCGCCTTCATGGCGCGCGCGGCGCAGCGCTCATCGCCCTGCCGTGCGAACACGAATATGGGCATCATCGGCGCCCGCGCACGCAGCCGCGTCAGGGCCCCGAGCGGATCGCCTTCGCTGCCGCGTTGCATGAACTCGAGCACGAGCATGACCGCCGCGTAGGAGCGCAGCTGCTCGGTGGACAGATTCTCCAAGGCCGAGCGCGTGATGGCGTCTGCGTCGAGCGATCCGGACGCGCGACGGACGAGGCCGGCCAGTCGCAACCGCAGCTCGAGGTCATCGTGTACGACCAGGCACAGGCGTGCGGCAATTGTTGCAGCTGCCTGCTTTCGTGCTGCGTTAGGCAAGACCGCTCCCTGTTATGTTGAGGCCCAATCAGGTGCAACAACGCCGTGCCGGCGGGTCGGCGCTCCCGCGACAGGCGAATGCAACATGTTGTAGCGTCAGGGATTAGCCGGAAAACTGAGAGGCTCTAAATCACATTTCTGGCTTTAGGGCGGGGCCCGGGACATCCCTCTATTGGTCATAAGCGGCGATTTGTGAGCCACTTCGCAACGCATCCGCGGCACCCGCCGGCCGGGTAGACGGGCCTAGCCGCCGGGTGCTCCCAGGTAGCGGTCGAACCAGGCGCGATAACGCTGCAGCCGGTCCTTGATGTAGCTCGGCCGGGTGAGCAGATGATGTTGATCGGGATAGATGATGAGCTGCGCCGGCACCCCCAGCGTACGCAGCGATGCATACATCTGCTCCCCGCCCGCGATCGGCACGTTGAAGTCCTTGTCGCCCCCGAGGAACAGGGTGGGTGTCTTGATGCGATCGGCATGAAAGAACGGATAGGAGACCTTGAGCCACAGCGGTGTCGTCTCCCACGGAGGCCTCAATTCCGCGTTGTACTGAAGGATGTATTGATCGGTGCCGTACATGGCGAGCTGGTTGGCGCTTCCCGCGCCGCTGATGGCCGCCTTGAAACGCGTGTCCGAGGCGATGAGGTAGTCCGTGAGGATCCCACCGTAGCTCCACCCACCCACCCCGAGTCGCCGCGGGTCGGCAATCTTCTCGCGCACGGCATAGTCCGTGGCGCCTTGAAGGTCGGCGACTTCCTTATGGCCCCAATCGCCGGCAATCGCCTGCGCGAAGGCGGCGCCGCGTCCGCTGCTGCCGCGATAATTGACCGCGAGGACCACAAAGCCATGGGTCGCGAACCACTGCCGCTCGAGCTCGAGCGGGTAAGTGTCGGCCGACATGCCATGCGAATCCTGACCGTTCGGTCCGCCGTGAATCCAGAGGATGGTCGGGTAGGTCCGCCCCGCATGAAAATCGGGCGGTTTGACCATCAGGCCGTGGATCACGGTCCCATCGCGGCTCGGAAAGGAAAAATCCTCGACGCTGCCGAGCGAGAGCTCGGCCATCACGGCATCATTGTGGTGGGTCAACGGGCGCAACCCGTTCCTCTCCACCGCGTACACCTCGGGGACCGATCGGTCGTTCGACGCGATCACGGCGAGGTGCCCGGCGGCCGCACACAGATCGGTTGCAGACCACTGACCCGCGAGCAGGCGCTGCGTCTCGCCCGAGTCGAGACGCACGGAGACGGGCAGTTCGACTCCATCGTCCTCCACGATGGCATCCACCGTTCCGTCGTCGGCCACAGCGGGATGGACCAGCGCGCGATCGAGCCGCTCGGTGACCACCCTCGTGCGGCCGTCCGCGATGCTGTACACGCTCACCCGGTCCTGGATGTACGCATTGAGACGGGGCTCGAGTCCCGTGGTGTAGATGAGCCGCTTGCCATCCGGTGTCCACAGGAGCGCCGGCTTGTTGGGCGCATAAAACTCCGCAAGCTTGGCGAGCGGCGCGCCCGCGCGCGCCTCGATCAGATCGAGCTCGAGCTTGCCGGTACGATCCGCATCGGTCGTCCGATCGCTGAAGAATGCAATGTGACGGCCATCGGGCGAGAAAGCCGGGGCGGTGTCGTCGGCATCCCTCTCGGCGGTGAGCGGGCTCAACGTCCTCGTCGACAGATCGAACAGGTACAGGCTCGTGCGGTCGGCGGCGGTCAGATAGCCCGTCACATCCTCCTTGAAGTGCAGTCGGTCGATGACGATCGGCTTGGGCACACCCGCCTTTGCCGATTTTTTCTCCGACTCGCCCGCTCCGCTCATGGCGATCACCAGCCGCGTACCGTCCGGCGACCAGGCGTAGTCGGCGACATCGCCGCCGATCTCCGCGAGCGCCTGCGCCTCGCCGCCGCGGCGGTCGAGGAGATAGAGCTGCGCCTTGCCGTCCGTCTTGCGGGCGGATAAAAAGGAGACGTACCGCCCGTCCGGGCTGAACTTGGGATTCGAGGCGGACTCACCGGCCGCGGTCAACCTCAGGTCGGTGCCGCCCTCGAAGCTCGTCATCCAAACGCTGCTCTTGCGCTCGTCTGCCTCGAGGTCGGAACCCTCGAGGGTATAGACGATCCACGCCCCGTCCTTCGAGCAACCCAAGTTCTCGACCGATTGGAGCCGGTCGAAGTCATTCACGTCCAGGGGACGCTTCGGTCCCGCCGGTGCGGTCCAGGCACTCATCGCAAAGCAGCCTGCGCCGCAGGCAATCCCCAGAAAGCTCATCCGCATTGAAGTGTGCTCTTTCGTTTGTTGTGCGCGGTAGGATAATACCCGAGGGCGAGGGGCGCCCCCGAAACTTCCCAGCACGCACAGGGCAAGGAAAACAACAAATGTTCAACCAATTATTGACCCCCATCGGGGACAGCCTGATTCTCTCCTTCCTGGTGGCATCACTGCCCATCGTGGTGGTCCTGATATCGCTCGGGGTATTGCGCCGTCCCGCCTGGCAATCCTCGCTCGCCGGTTTGCTCGTCGGCCTCATCATCGCAACCACCGGCTGGAAGTTTCCCGCCGGCCTCGCCTTCGACAGCGTGGCGGCGGGTGCCGTATTCGCGCTGTGGCCGGTGATGTGGATCGTGTTCACCGGGCTGCTCCTCTACAACATCGCCGTGATTTCCGGGCGGTTCGACGCCTTCCGCGAGTGGCTGCTCGCCAATCTGCCGAATGACCGGCGGGTGGTGCTGGTCGTGATCGGCTTCTGCTTCGGATGCCTGCTCGAGGGCATCGCGGGCTTCGGCGTGCCGGTCGCCATTACCAGCGCGCTGCTCATCATGATCGGATTGCCGGCCCTGGAGGCGCTCACGTTCACTTTGATATTCAATACCGCGCCCGTGGCTTTCGGGGCACTCGGAACGCCCATCACCGTTTTGGGCCAGGTCACGGATCTGCCCGCCGTCAAGCTCGGCGCCATGGTCGGGCGGCAGCTGCCGTTCATCGCGTTGTTGCTGCCTTTCTATGTCATGGGCATTTACGGCGGGGCGAAGTCGATCCGCGCGCTTTGGCCGGTGCTGCTGGTGGCCGGCGGCAGCTTCGCGACGGCCCAGTTCGTGTCGTCGAACTATCTCGATTACTCGCTTACCGATGTGCTCGCGGCGCTCGTGTCCCTGATCGTGACGCTCGCGTTCTTGAGGATATGGTCGCCCGCGGTGGACGGCGCCTATGCCGTCGCCCGCTCCGCGGTGCCGCCCGCCATGGCCGCTCAGGCATCAGCGGCCGCGCCTTCGACGGCGGGTCCACCGAGCGCGTGTCCCGCCTGGCAGGGCTGGCTGCCCTGGATCATCGTCTCGGTGATCGTGATCGCTTGGACCCATCTGAAGGTGGCCGCCTTCGGCCAGCATACGATTCATTGGCCGGGCCTGCACAACCAGGTGTTCATCACGCTCTACAAGAAAGCCTACGCGGCGAACTGGGTGTTCCAGCCGCTCGGCACCGGCACGGCCATCCTGGTGGCCGACATCATCACGGCGGCGTGCGTCGGGGTGGGACCCGGGCGATTTTTAGGCGCCATCGCGGCCACGTGGCGTCAGAGCCGCTTTGCCATCCTCACGGTGGCGCTCATCGTCGGACTCGCCTATCTCATGAACTATTCCGGCATGAATTACACGCTCGGTCTCGGCGTTGCATCGGCCGGATTGTTCTTTCCCCTGCTGTCCGCATTTCTCGGCTGGATCGCCGTATTTCTATCCGGCAGCGACACTTCGGGCAATGCGCTTTTCGGTAATCTTCAAGTGGTCGCCGCCAATAAGCTCGGCCTGAATCCCGTGCTCATCGCCGCGACCAACTCATCGGGCGGTGTCATGGGCAAGATGATATCGCCGCAGAACATTGCGACGGGCGTATCGGTGACCCATCTGAAGGGTCAGGAAGGACGAGTGCTCGCACGCACATTCGTCCACAGCATCGTCTTGACCCTTCTGCTCGGCGGCCTCGTGGTCCTGCAGCAGTACGTCTTCTCCTGGATGATCCCGTGAGCGCGCGGACGTGAATCCGCAGACGTCGCCGCCCGGCGGCTCGCTGCCGCCGCCGCCCGACGTCTGCCTCGAGCTCGAGCGGCGGCTGCGCCGCGAAACCCGCGGCGACGTGCTGTTCGATCCCGCCGCCCGCGGCCGCTATGCGACCGACGCCTCGATCTATCAGGTGCTGCCCGCGGGCGTGTTCGTGCCGCTCAACGAGGGTGAAGTCGCGACGGCCATCGACATTGCGCGCGAGCTGCGCGTGCCGGTGCTCGCCCGCGGCGGCGGCACGAGCCAGTGCGGCCAGACCGTCGGCAGCGCACTGATCCTCGACATGAGCAAGCACCTGCGCGGGGTGCTCGAGGTGGATGCCGAGCGCGGTGCGGCGGTCGTGCAGCCGGGACTCGTGCTCGATGACTTGAATGCCCTCTTGAGTCCGCGCGGGTGGTGGTTCCCGGTCGATGTCTCGACCGGCGCGCAAGCCACGCTCGGTGGAATGGCCGGCAATAATTCATGCGGCTCACGCTCCATCGCCTACGGCAACATGGTCCACAACGTGATGGGGCTCGATGTGTGGCTGTCCGACGGCGCGCGCGTCGAGCTCGGACCCTTGGCTTCGCTCACGGGGCGAGCCGCCCGGATCGCCGGGTTCGTACGCGATCTCGCGGCTCGCAACCGCCAGGAAATCATCGACCGCTGGCCCAAAGTCATGCGTCGTGTGGGCGGCTACAACCTCGACATCTTCGACAACCAGAGCGAGCGGCCTTACACGGCGGACGGCCGGGTGAATCTTGCGCATCTGCTGGTGGGCTCCGAAGGAACGCTGGGTATAACCCGCTTGCTCAAGCTCAAGCTCTCCCGCAAACCCCAGCACCGCGTTCTGGGCGTGGTCAATTTCCGCTCATTCCGCGAGGCCATGCTCGCCCCGCAGCACCTCGTGACGCTCGCGCCGAGTGCCATCGAGCTGATCGACCGCATCATGATCGATCTCGGCCTGGAGAACCCGAGCTACCGGCCGTTCATCGAGCACGCCCTGATCGGTCGTCCCGCCGCCATTCTATTGGTCGAGTTTGCGGGCGAGGAGCTCGCGCCCCTTCAGGGGAAGCTTTCCCGGCTCGCGGAGATCATGGGCGATCTTGGCGCGCCCGGCAGCGTGGTCGAGCTGGTGGACCCGGCGCTGCAGAAGAACCTTTGGGATGTCCGCAAAGCGGGCCTCAACATCATGATGAGCCTCAAAGGCGACGGCAAGCCCGTGAGCTTCATCGAGGATTGCGCGGTACCGCTCGCGAACCTCGCGGATTACACGGACGCGTTGACGGAAATATTTACGAAACACGGCACGCACGGCACCTGGTACGCGCATGCCTCGGTGGGAACGCTGCACGTGCGACCCATACTCGACCTGCGGCGGGACGGTCCGGCCGGCGGCGCACGCAGGATGCGCGCCATCGCCGAGGAGGCCTCGGTGCTCGTGAAACGCTATCGAGGCGCGTACAGCGGCGAGCATGGCGATGGCGTGTGCCGCGGCGAGTGGGTCGAGTGGCAATTCGGACCGAAGCTCTACCAGGCGTTTCGCGCCATCAAGTGCGAGCTCGACCCGATCAATCTCTTCAGCCCGGGCAGGATCATCGATCCGCCGAAGATGGACGAGGCGAGCCTGCTGCGCTTCCCGCCACCCTCGGCGCTACACCCGTACCGCACCCTGCCGCTCACGCCCGTGCTCGACTGGTCGGCGTGGGACGTTGCGAACGATCCGCTGACCGCGCACGTCACGGCGCCCGGCACCGGCGGCGACAACACGGGCGGCTTCGCCAAGGCCGTCGAGATGTGCAACAACAACGGCCAGTGCCGCCAGTTCGACGCGGGCACGATGTGTCCGAGCTTTCGTGCGACGCGCGACGAGGAGCACGTCACGCGCGGGCGGGCGAACACCCTTCGGTTGGCCCTGTCGGGCCAGCTCGGCGAGAATGCGCTGACCGGACCCCACGTACGGGCGGCACTGGACCTTTGCGTCGGCTGCAAGGGATGCCGGCGCGAGTGCCCGACCGGCGTCGACATGGCGAAAATGAAAATAGAAGTGCTCGCGCATTACAAGGCGCAGCACCGCCATACCGTGCGCGACCATCTGTTCGCCCGACTCCCCGATTACGGTCCCTCCTTGAGCCGCATCGCCTGGCTTGCCAATCTGCGCGATCGGGTGTCCGGCGCAGCATGGCTCAGCGAGAGGCTGTGGGGTCTTGCCGCGGAGCGGCCCCTGCCCCGCTGGCGATCGGACACCTTCTGGCGGGATCGCGGCGCAATCGACTGGACCGGCCGCGAGGGGGTGCTCGCGGCAGCGGCAGCCGGGCGCAAGTGCGCCGTGCTGTTCGTCGACACGTTCAACGGGACGTTCGAGCGCGAAAATGCGTTGGCGGCGGCGCGCGTGCTGCGCGCCGGGGGCTACCTCGTCCATGCCCTCGAAAAGCGCGGCACGCCCTACTGTTGCGGCCGGACCTACTTGAGCGCCGGCATGGTCGAGCGCGCACGACTCAAAGCGGCCGAGCTCCTCGGCGCGCTCGATGAGTTCACTGCCGGAAATGTGCCCATCGTCGGTCTCGAGCCTTCGTGCCTGTTGACGTTGCGCGATGAGTTTCAGGTGATGCGCTTGGGCGCAAGCGCCCGGCCCGTCGCCGCGAACGCATGGCTGTTCGAGGAATTCATCGCCCGGGAATCGCGCGCCGGCCGCCTCGAGCTGACGCTGCGCCCGGCCGACGCACCTATCCTGCTGCATGGTCATTGCCACCAGAAGGCATTCGGCGCCGTCGCCCCGGTTCTCGAAGTGCTGCGCCTCATTCCGGGCGCGAAGCCGCAGCTCATCGAGTCCTCCTGCTGCGGCATGGCTGGGAGCTTCGGTTATGAGGCCGAGCATCGGGAAATCTCGATGAAGATGGCGGAGCTCAAAATCCTGCCCGCCATACGCGCGGCACCCGATGCCATCGTGGTCGCAGACGGCACGAGCTGCCGGCAGCAGATTCACGATGGGACGCAGCGCGCGGCCGTGCACGCGGCGCGCTTGCTCGACCGCCTGATCTAAAGCGAGGCGCGCAAGGACTCGATCACGGGCACGATTGCGGCCTCGTTGAGCGGCGCCATGAGGTGCGCACCGCCGACGCCCGGTATCTCGGCATACTCTTTGAGCAGGTCGATGCAGATGGCGCGTCCCTCCGCGGTCGCATCGCGCGCGCGCTCCAGCCGGTCGACCATCCAGTCCGGGATGATCGATCCGGGCAAGTTGCTCTTGATCCACCGTGCCGATTTCGCCGAGGCGAGAGGTGCAACGCCCACCAGCAGGTACAGCCGGCTGCGCAGCCCCAGCTCTTCGAGGCGGACGAGGTAGCGCCGCAAGATGGCGGCATCCATGCAAAACTGGGTCTGGGCGAACTGTGCGCCCGCCTCGATCTTCTTGATCAAGCTCGAAGGACTCCAGCCCGGTGGCGGATCGACGGGCGCATCGGCCACGCCCACGAAGAAGGGCGCGATGCCGCCCAGCTTGCGGCCGTGGGGCAGCTCGCCGCGGTCGCGGATCGCCACCGCCGTGGCCGCAAGACCCGCCGCATCGAGATCGAACACCGCTTTGGCCCCGGGCTGATCGCCTTTGGAGGGATCATCGCCCTTGAGCACGAGAATATTTCTGACCCCGAGCGCGGCGGCCCCGAGCAGCTGGCTTTGGAGTGCGATTCGGTTGCGGTCGCGGCACGTGAGCTGCAGGATCGGCTCAATGCCGTGCTCGAGCAGCACGCTTGCCGCGACGGTCGACTCCAGATGCGCTCGAGCGCCGGCCCCGTCGGTGACGTTCACGGCATCGGCAAGCCCCTTGAGCGGCGCGGCCTTGGCGATGAGCTCCGCAAGATCGCTCGATGCCGGCGGCGTGATCTCCGCGGTCAGCGCAAACTGCCCCGCCTCGAGGATGCGTTGCAAACCACTCGCCTGCGCGATGCGATCCGCTTGCCCGGGAGATTGCGTCAAGGCGCTGCGACGATCCATGAGTTTCCTTCGGTTGGACTTGTCGCCGGATTGTACCTGCACGCCGCGAGTACTCCTCGACGCTGCGCACGTTTCGCGACGAAACGCTGCAGCGATGAACTGCTTTTGCTAATGTTCCGCAGCGGTTCCGCCACCCGGAGCCCCACGGACAGGCAGGCCATGCGGATTCAAGAATTTCCGTCCCGAGCCGGCAAATGACGGCGGCGGCAGCGCTGGACGAGCTCGCGTTCTGGAGTCTCACCGACGCTGCCGCGCGCGTGAGATCACGAGAGATCTCACCCGTCGATCTCGTGCGCGCATGCCTCGACCGCATCGATAGGCGCAATCGCGAGCTCAACGCCTTCATCACGGTGACCGCCGAGTCGGCATTACGCGAGGCGCGAATTGCGGAGGCCGAGATAGGCCGCGGCCAGTGGCGCGGTCCCTTGCACGGCATCCCGGTCGCGCTCAAGGATATGATCGACACGGCGGGTGTGCGCACCACCGCCGCTTCCGAGTTGTTCCTCGATCGCGTGCCCGATCAGGACGCGGCGGTGGTCTCGCGGTTGCGGCGCTCGGGCGCCGTCGTTATCGGCAAGCTCAACATGCAAGAGTTCGCGTACGGCGGCAGCTCGGTGCCGAGTCATTTCGGCCCGGTACGCAATCCTTGGGACCCACGCTGTATCGCCGGCGGCTCTTCGGGAGGCTCGGCGGCCGCCGTGGCGGCGGGGCTGTGCTTCGCCGCGCTCGGAACGGACACCGGCGGCTCCATCCGCCAGCCGGCGGCCCTGTGTGGTGTGGTCGGGATGAAACCCACGTTCGGCCGCGTGAGCAATCTGGGCGTTCTACCGCTTGCTCCGTCGCTGGATCATGCGGGGCCCGTGACGCGCACCGTCGAGGACTGTGCGGCGGTGCTCGAGTCGATCAGCGGTTACGAGCGGCGCGACCCGTCGAGCGAACGGCGGCCCTGAAGCTTCGCCCATGGCCCACCGCGTCGGCCGGCATGCGCGTGGGAGTGCCGCGAGAGTTCTTCTACGACGGCCTCGATCCGGCGGTGCGCGGCGCCCTCGAGGCGGCGAGCGTCGGTGCTTCCGCGCTCGGCGCGACCGTGCGCGAGGTGCCGCTCGCAGTGAGCACCGACCGGACCGTATTCCGCGCCGAGGCTTATGCCTCGCATGCGGTATCGATTGCCAAAAGCCCCGAGCGCTACTTGCCGGAAACGCTCGCGAAGCTGCGTCTCGGAGCGCAGATCGACGCGGCGACCTACATCGTTGCCCGCCGCCGCCTCGCCGAGCTGCGCCGGGGCATGGCGCCGTGTTCGCCACCGTCGATGTTCTACTCACGCCCACCGTTCCGGTGCCCGCGCCGCGCCTTTCGGAGTATCCGCCAACCTTCGATGCGGTAGCTCGACTGGGAGGCCTCCTCGATCCTTCGCAACACGCGGCCGTTCAATCAAATGGGAATCCCCGCCCTCAGCATTCCTTGCGGCAGGACCGCCGAAGGTCTCCCCATCGGGATGCAAATCGCCGCGGCGCCCTGGCAGGAGCGGCGCGCCTCACGCTCGCGCTCGCCTACGAGTCGGCGACGCAATGGCACATCGCAGCGCCTGCTTGCCCGCCGATTCGGATCACGAGGCGAGGCTCGCCTGCACCTGACGGCGGAATTCCAAGGCTTGGCAATCATGCGGAAGGCCTCGCGCGTTCCGCCCGTCCCCGAGACGGTGATGGTTCCATAGCCCAGGATCCGTCCGAGAATGCCCTGATCGACGCCGATTCCCTCGACCTTCTGCAGCAACAGCTCGAGGGAATGGCGGCGCATGAGCCCGACCTTGACGAGCACGCGCTTGTTCGTGACCGCGAATTCGGAGCTGCTCGAGCGGATCCACGGCGGGATCATCAGTACGAGTCCGATGAGTCCCACGACGCCTCCCGCGATCCAGCCTCCTCCGGCAAGCGCCACCAGGAGCGCGACGATCAACACGCAGACCGGAAAGAGATAAATGATCCGGTGCAGCCGCGCGCGATAAGTGACGTGCTCGTTCGGCAAGAGGTTGTTGTCCACGTATCCCATGCATGCTCCCCGCTATTCATCGTGTTCGGCCCGCTGCTAGGGTAGCGCGAATCCGGCCGGCACCAGCAACCCCGAGGGCGACCATGGCAAAGCGCATCGATTCGAGGTCCGTTCCCGAGTCCTTGGGATCGAATTATCCGCCGCCTTTCGATGCGCCTTGCACGACGCGCGCCCGGAAACGTCTCGGCGATGCGGCCGGCTTGACGGATTTCGGCGTCAATTTATTGCGCATTCCGGCCGGTACCTGGTCAAGCCAGCGGCACTGGCACAGCGCGGAGGACGAGTTCGTGTACGTCCTCGAGGGTGAGGTGGTGCTGGTCACCGACGGCGGCGAGGAGATATTGCGGGCCGGAGATTCTGCCGGATTCAAGGCGGCCCTCAAGGATGGACATCATTTGCAAAACCGCTCCCAGGCCGATGCGCTGCTGCTCGAGATCGGCTCGCGCAAGTCCGAGGAAGACGAGGGTGAGTACCCGGACATCGATATGCGCTTTCTCAAGGCGGATGGCGGGCTATGCGCGGAAGGACGGCACGCTCTACCCGAGAAAGCCCCGGCGTTGAGGGGATCGAAAGTCCAGGTGACCGTGCGAGAGCGCAGCGTGCCCTGCCGCGCGCTGCCCCGCAGGTGCGGAACGCGCCAGAACAGATCGCTGCCGCGGCGAACGAGATGGCCTCTGACGTGGTGAAGTCTGGGACTGCGTCTGCCCGCGCCATGCGACGTGTTTTCGGACGCATAATAGTCTGGAAGCAACGGCGCGCGCACATCGATGTGCTCGAGCAGCGGCGCCTTGGCCGCCTTCAGCCGTAAGCGGTTCAGCCGCTCGAAGGATCGCGGTGCCTGCGGCAGGCCGCCTCGCGTGCCGAGCAGGAGCAAAAACGCGAGCAGCACGGGAATGTCGAGGGCGATGGTACCCAGGGCGTGGCGCCACACCGCGGCGCTCTTCGCGGCGCTGAGTCCGGCATTGCGGTAATAGTCTGCCCACGACGGCTCATAGTGAAAGCGGAAGCATCGATTGAGGACGTCCTCGGCTTGCTGATCCCGATTGCACACCCGAAATGGAGAGGCGCCGCGTTCTTGCCACGGTTCCGGCTCCTCACCTCCCGGTGTATCGAGATCGAAGTAAGCTTCGACGCTGCTCGCGAGCACATCGCTCGGCGCGGCGCCCGACCAGAACGTTCTCAGGGCCCCGCGGCGCCCGTCCGCCGAGGCCCGCAGCAACGCGCCGCGGCGGTGACCCTGGGCGGGGGCGGCCTCGTCGGTCTTGAATCCATGCAGCGAGAGCTCGCGCTGCCACGGTTGGCAGCACCATTCGATCCACAGGGATTCGGCGGGGATGCGCAAAAGATCCGCGCAATCGAGTGTCCTCGCGCCCTTGGAATACGCGAGCGCCGTGCACAGCCGGGTCAGATCGTCGCTCAGCACATAACGAATCGGGGCAGCGCTCACCGCGTGCGCGCAGTCGGCGGCGTTGTTCAGCGCGTGCACCCGGCCGCTCGTCGCGCAAGCGATCAAGAACGGCGTGCGGAACTGCGCTATTCGATCGGCGAGCTTCATGAGCCCCACGTTACCGAGGCACGTTGCCGAGCCGGCGGTGCCGCTCGCGGGTTCGTCCCTGCCAATGACGATTTCGTCCCAGCAGTTGGCGAGTGCACCGATCGGTGTCACTCTGGCAAGCGATGGCTCGAGGAGCACGAGGGCAGGAACGGGATCTGCTGCAGCCTGCACGCGCCAAGCGCGTCGGGCCGAGGCGGCCGATCGGCCATGATCCCGCGCTTCAGTTGATATGGGACATCGTGTCGATCATTCCTCGAGGGAGCGCCAGCACCTACGGCACCGTGGCGCGCGCGGCGGGGCTGCCGGGGCGCGCGCGCCTGGTCGGCTTTGCGCTCAAGACCGCTCCGTCAGCGCTGCATTTGCCTTGGCATCGAGTGGTCGGTGCCGGAGGGCGCATCGTATTTCCGATGACATCGCATGCCCATCGAGAGCAAGCGCGACGGCTGCGGGCGGAGGGAATACGGATCTCGAACGGCCGCGTCCCCGCGGCAGCGCTCGTTACCCTGGGTGTCGGCTAGCTCGGCCGGGGCCCTTGGACGAGGGCACCCAGCCAGGCTGCCTCGCCGGCCGCCCTATTCCGCGGACGCTGCCTGGCGTGCGATCTCGAGTTCCGCAACCGCCCAGCCGAACTGCGCGGGGCTGCATCGCGAGGCGCTCGAGGTCAATTGATCGATGGTCTTTGCCTCGTCCGGAGACACGTTCTCGACCGTATGGCGAATGACGGTCGGATACTTTTCGATTCCCGCCCAGACCGCGAGATAATCCGCCTTCTGCGTGGCCGGATCGTAGAAGAAGCCGTAGTCAGGCTCGTGACGCTTGGTCTCCTGGCCGCGATCACCCTTCAGATAACGCTCGATGGCCGAGCCATTCGGCGTGGACTCGAAAAACTCGTTGAGCTTTAGCCGCTCATCGAGCCGGTCCAGTGCGTCGTCGAGATCGTCGCGCAGCGACAGCCGATTCGTCGTGACGTTCTTATGCCCGATCATCCACTTCTCCTTGCTAAGTGATCGCAAAAAACGGAACGGCATGATACCTGAACTCACATCCAATTGTGTTAGAAATCATGCAGTTATTGTCAAGTAATCAGAGGCCGGATCAAATGAGCTCACGAAAACGGGCGAGAATGTTAGACCTGCGTCATTGCAGTCGCAAGACATAAACCCGGCCGGCGTCGCGGCAACGGCTTTTTGCCCGCGCCGCGCCTCTCCCACGCACCATCATGGGGCAATGGGCAGGTCCCGGATTTGTCGCGCGGCCCGCGTCATTTCGGCCCTGGCCGGCGTGCATTTCAGGGCTCCGCCGAGGCCCCGGCCCGAAGTTGCAATTGCGGTGCGCCACGAGTAGCTTTTGGCGCGCCGCATTCGGACGTACAGAGAAGAAGCACCATGAAGCGACTGATCTACGGCGCAATGTCATTGGCATTCATGTGGGGTGCAAGCGAGCGGCCCGCTCTCTCGCAGGCGTATGAGCCGTACCTCGGCGAGATTCAAATGTTCGCCTTGAATTTCTGCCCCGTCGGCTGGGCAACCTTGAGCGGTCAGCTCCTGCCCATCAGTCAAAATACCGCCCTGTTCTCGTTGCTGGGCACGACCTATGGCGGCGACGGAGTCAACACCTTCGCCCTGCCGAAATGGAGCCCGATCTATACCGCGAACGGCGGCCCCTTGCTGGCGTGCATCGCTCTGCAAGGCGTGTTCCCTTCCCGGAACTGAGTGCGGCGCACGACGGTATCTCACACAGAACACTCACACCTGCGAGGGACACGCCATGAGGCATGCATTCAAATTATGCGTCATCGTCATCGGCGCCACGCTCGGCATGGGCGATCGCGTGCTGGCGCAATGCTTTTTGTGCAGCGACGGCAATCAGAATACCGCCGCCGGTGGAACTGCCCTTTACAACAACTCGACCGGCGCCTCCAATGTCGCCGCCGGCTACGCTTCGCTGTTCAACAACACGAGCGGCGGCAACAATACAGCCTCCGGCTATCAGTCGCTTTACTCGAACACGCAGGGGAGCGGCAACGACGCCGTCGGATTTCACGCCCTCTACTTGAACACGACCGGCAGCTACAACACGGCGTACGGCTACAGCACCATGTTCTCGAACACCAACGGCGTCTACAACAATGCCGCCGGCTACAACGCGATGCAATCGAATACCACGGGCAGCTACAACAACGCGATGGGAGCCGAGGCGCTGGCCGCGAACACCGTCGGCAGTCAAAACAGCGGCGTGGGTTATGGAGCGCTCTACAGCAACACGAGCGGCGGCTTCAACGTCGCGATTGGCTACTTTGCCGGTTACAACCTGACGACGGGCAGCGACAATGTCGATATCGGCAGTCGGGGTGTGGCAGGCGAATCGGGGGCCATTCGAATCGGCACGGCATCGGCGCAGACCTCCGCCTATATCGCGGGGATTGCGACGTCGCATATCACCGGCAGCGCCGTGTACGTCGCCTCGAATGGCCAGCTCGGCGTCCTCGCCTCCTCAGAGCGCTACAAGACGGACATTACGGGGCTCGGAGCCGGGAACGCCAAGCTCGAGCAATTGAGACCGGTCAGCTTTCACTTGAAAAGCGAGCCGAAGGGCGCCCTTCAATATGGCCTGATCGCAGAGGAAGTCGACAAGGTCTACCCCGAGCTCGTGATCCGCGACGACGCCGGCAACATCCAAGGCGTGCGCTACGAGGAGCTTGCGCCTCTTCTGCTCAACGAGGTCCAGCAACAGCAAAAGCGGTTGGCGAAACAGGGCGCCGAGCTGCAACTCCAAAGCGCCGCGCTCAAGGAGATGAATCGGCAACTCGCGGAGTTGCAGCGCATTAACTCATCCATGCAAGCGGCCATCGCCAAGCTCAGCGCACCGGATCGAGTGGCCCGGCGCTAAGGCCGCGCTTTCGGCGGCGACACAGCGTCCGCAGATGCTTTAAACTTGGGGTCCGATCGAGACCACAGGATTGCCATGAAACCATCCGATCAGCGCTTGGAAGACATCAGGGCCTGGCTATCCGGGGAGAGCAAGAGCGATCCTTCGATAAAGCCGCAAGAGCTGGCTGCAATGGCGAACGAGCTCAAGCAGTTGCGATTGAGAATCTCGACCAAGAGCAGGACCGCCTCCGCCGCTTTCCGCACGGCCGGCCATTAAAGCTGCGGGGCGTCAGCGGCAGTCCATGTTGAAATGCTCCATGCTGCCGCCCTTCGCGAAGCGACCGACCAGTGCACGCACCTCCGCACACACGGGTGCTTTGTTGTAGGCCACGTGCGCATTCATGTTGTCCCATTCCACCAGCAACATGAACTTTCCGGGATTCTCCACGCCCCGGCCGAGACTCACGGAGATGACCCCCGGCACCGCCGACAACAACCGGATACCGGTCTCCTTCATTGCAGTGGAGAACCCTTCTTCGTGGCCCTCTTTGATCAGGATTTCCGAACGCTCCAGTAGCATAGGTCCCCCGCTTAGCCGATCCATCATGGACAGTTACGATACCAGGTCGAGGAAATCTCATGAACACCTACAAGATTCTGCTTTTCATGAAGCGTCGTCCCGGAATGACCCTGGAGGCGTTTCAAGATTATTATGAGAACCGGCATGTGCCGCTGTGCGAGAAATATGTCTCCGGCGTCAAGCGATACCTGCGGCGGTTCCTCACTCCTCAGCCCAATCCCGACACCGGCGCAACCGGGGAGCTGGAATTCGACGTCATCACGGAGTTGTGGTTCGACGACGAGGACACCTTTCGAGCGACCGTCCAGTACCTGGCCACGAGCGTCATGCCCGATGAGATCGTCGAGGACGAAAAGCAGCTCTTCGATCGTGCGAAGACGAGGATGGCAACTATCGTCGAGCACGAATCAGCGCTGAAGTGACCGGCGTGGACCGCCTGCTCGATGGGATTTATGATGGAATCGAATTCTCAACCGGAGCAGAGCCGTCATGACACGAATAGCATCACTCCCCGTAAATGAATGGGATAAGGAGCTGCGGGCGCTGGCGCACGCGGAGCTTCTGCCTGCGGTTCAGCAGAAAATGCTCGGCGTTTATGCCAACTCGCCCGAGCTGGCAAAGGCTTTTCTCGTCTTCAGCGGTGCGATGTCGCAGTCGATTGCGCTGCGCCGCCGGTTGCTCGAATTGGTGCGTCTGCGGATCGCCTTTCACAATCAATGCCGCAGCTGCATGGCCGTTCGCTACTCGTCCGCCTTGGAGGATGGACTCACCGAGGATCTGGTGTGCTCGCTTGAAAAGCCCATGGAGGCGCCCGATCTGACGGACGCGGAGAAGGCCGCCATTCACTACGCCGATCTCGCCGCGAGCAACCATCTGGCGATCAGCGACGAAACGCTCGACAACCTGCGGAAGTACTATTCGGAAAAGGAAATCGTCGAGCTCTGCATGTATGTCGCGTATTGCGTCGGGTTCGGCCGCATGGCGGCGACCTACCGGATCATCGAGGAGCTTCCCGAAAGCTTTCAGGATACGACGACCAAGATCACGCCGTGGGCCGAGGATCACACGGACAGACTCGTCATTCGCGCTTGAGGTTGCGTGTCCCCGGATAGTGCCGCCGCTCGAGAGTCGCTGAATTGTCGCAATTGCGGTGGCTATGCACCCGACCAGTACTGTCCCCGCTGCGGGCAGGACACCAAGGAGCATCCACCGGCCTTTCGAGAGTTCGTGCACGAATTCGTCCTGCATTATTTCGCCGCGGAGGGGCGCCTGTGGCGAACCCTCGCCGCGCTCGTGCTGCATCCGGGCCGCCTGAGCATCGAGTATCTGCGGGGCCGCAAGCTGGCGTATGTGTTGCCGCTCCGGTTGTATCTGACGGTCAGTGTCGTATTTTTCCTGCTGTTGAAGCTTGCGGCGGAGCCCGGCAATGTCAAAGTGGCGTCGGCGTTCCATCGCTCGTTGAACGACGAGCACGCGGTCTTTACGATTCTCGACTTCGGCTATGGACGGGCGGTGAGGAACGCCGACGGCTCCTTCAGCTGCGATTTGGCAAAATGGCTCTGCGACCGCATCCAAGCGCATGTGCTCGAGAAGCCGGGAGAATTGGAAAGGCGCGTCTCGAGCCTGCCGACCGAAGTGATCGGTCATTTGTCGACCGCCGTGTTTGTCCTGCTGCCGCTCTTCGCCCTGTATCTGAAACTCGCCTATTCGAGGCGCACGTACGGCGAACATTTCTTGTTCGCCTTGCATGTGCACAGCTTCTGGTTCCTGGTGCTGATGGCACGGTTGCTACCCATGCCCGATTGGGTCGGCCTGTTGCTGGCGGGGTATTTGTTCGTATACACCATCATGGCGCTCCACGCCGTCTATCGTTCCGCTTGGTGGAAGACGACGCTGAAGGGACTGGCCATTGGTGCCGCCCATCTCGCGAGCCTCATCGCGGCGATGTCTCTGATCGCCGTCTGGGTCATTATCGAATGAGGTCCCGGGACGTCCCGTCAGCGTTACTCCGTCGCTGAAGCGCCATAGTAGGGTCCCGAAAGCCGGGCGCGTGCTTCCTCGGAAACGCCCTCGAGACCCACCGCCCGGGCGCGCATGACGGCCGGACGCGCGGAGATCGTGAAAAACCAGCGAGCGATGGCGGGGAAATCCTTCAGGTCCTGTCCGTGCATGCGGTGGAACCAGACCCAGCCCCAGGAGGCCATGTCGGCGATGCCGTAGGCACCGCCGGCGATCCAATCGTGCGTCGAGAGCTGCCGTTCCAGAACGCCGTAGAGGCGGGTCGTCTCCTTCAGATATCGCTCGGCGGCGTACTCGTTGCCCTCCGGTGCATGGCGGCGGAAGTGATGGGTCTGACCGGCCATGGGGCCAAGGCCGGACATCTGCCACATCAGCCACGAGAACGCCTCTGCGCGCGCACGGCCGCGCAACGCCAGAAAGCGCCCCGTCTTCTCCGCGAGATACAGCAGAATCGCGCCCGATTCGAACACGCGCTGCGGTCCTTCCGGCCCTTCGTGGTCGACGATCGCGGGTACGCGACCGTTGGGATTTACCGCCAGGAATTCAGGCCTGTGTTGCACACCGGCGAGAATATCCAGCGGGATGACCCGATAGGGCAGCCCGCACTCCTCGAGCATGATGCTGACTTTCCAGGTATTGGGCGTCGGCGCGTAATAAAGATCGATCATCAGAAATCCAGCGGCAAAGCGATGTGATTCCGGAAGATGAAATCGCGATGACGGAGGAGCGCAGGATCGAGCGCGGCGGCAAGCTCAGGCGTCAAATGCGTATAGTTGGCACGCATGAAATCCGGCATGGCACATTGCGCTTCCGCGAGCGGTGAAACGAACAGCGAGAAGCAGGCCCAGTAGAGGTCGCAGGCCGTGAGCCGGTCGCTTACCAGATAATCGGAACCCGCGGCGCGCTGACGGCGAAGCTGTTCCGTGAGGCCGTTCATGATGGATGCCATCCGTTGGGGCGCACGGGCAATCGTCTCCGGCCTCACCCCGTAGGAGCGGATCATCCGGGCCATGTCGAACGTGCCGGCATTCGGAGGATTCACCGTCGTCGGACGCCCCATCAATTCGAGCCGTCGCGACCAGCCGAACCCATCCGATCCGCACAGCTCGCTCGACAACCCAAGCACCAGGGCGCGCTCGAGCGGGTCGCTCGGCAACAGCGAGGGACCGGACCCCAGACGCTCCGCGAGCAACAAGATGTCGAGCCAGGTATTCTGTGCCGGCTCCTCATCGAACACCGCAATAGGCGCGTTGCGTAAACCCGTCCAAGCGTAGAGATCGTCGTTCGCCTCCATCGCCGCTTGCGCCACCGGAACGTAGCTGACGTGGCGCGCCGAGAGCACGGCTTTGGCGGCTTCGCCCCACGGTCCAGGCATGTGCGCGGTCAATACCAAGCGCAGGCCGGGCATCTTTTTCGCTTCTGCCACCGAGAGATATTTCATGTGGAGTTACTCGAAAAGTCGGGCCTCAAGGGTAGGCGATCCCCGGGTTCTGCGTCTACGGCGATTGGCTTGCCTGGCGTGACGGCTGCGCGCAATCTCCGGTACGCTAGGCCGATGCGCGCAAACCGTAAGCAGATGACAGGGGCTTTGGGCCTCGGCCGGCTCGTCTACGGCCTTGGCGTGATGATGTTGGGCGCGCTGTGCGTGGCGTGGGGCGACTTCGTCCTCGGACAGCCGGTGCCGAAGACCTTTCCCGAGCGCACCGCGCTAGCCTATGCAGCCGGCACCTTCATGCTGTTGGCGGGCGCGGCGGTCGAGTGGCGCCGGACCGCCGCATGGGGCGCTGCCGCGCTCACGAGTTACTACGTGCTCGCCGTCATCATCCTCATGGATGCCCACGTGGTGCTCGCCCATTACGCCGAGTACGGCACCTACAGCGGCATCGCCGAGGCGGTTGCGACCGCGGCGGGCGGATTGATTGTGTTTGCCGCCTGCGCCCAGATCGATCCGGTGCGTGCAGCCCGGCTTACCCGGCTCGGCCAATGGGCATTCGGGATTTGCGCGCTGCTGTTCGGCGGGGCGCACTTCGTCTACATGAATATGACCGCCCCGCTCGTCCCGAAATGGCTCCCCCCTTCGCAAGAGTTCTGGGGTTATGCGACCGGGGTGGCCCACATTGCGGCCGGCATTGCGATCCTGACGCGCGTGCAGGCGCGTCTTGCCGCGTGTCTCCTGACCGTCATGTACGCATCCTTTACGCCGCTGGTCCATCTGCCGATGCTGCTCGCCAATCATTCCAGCCATATGATCTGGACCGAGAACGCCATCAATCTCGCCCTCACCGGCGTCGCCTGGGTCGTGGCGGACTCGCTGGCCGGACCAAAGCGTTAGGGAGCGGATCAGTTCTCGTTCGGTACGAAAATCCAGAGCAGCACGTACAGCAGCAGTCCCGCGCCGGCGCAGATGAACAAGGCGGCGAACAGCAATCGCCATATCCACGACTCCGTACCGGTGGATCGTGCGATACCGCCGCACACGCCGCCTAGCCAACGGTCATTGCGGCTGCGCCTGAAGGTATTGACCGCGGATACGACCGGATCGCTGGAGCGTTCCTGCTCCGAGTGCAGGAGCCGTTCCTTCGCGCGCGTGAATTCCTCGTCGGTCAAGCTGCCGGATGCGCGCAGTTCCGCGAGCTTGCTCAGCTCATCACTTAGGGTCATCGCTGTTCCTCGCATTGGCAGGACGTCTTACCTAAAACACACCAGGCGCTGAAAAGTTTCAAGTCCCGCTGCGGTGCCAGCCCCGACGTTGAGCCTGAGCCGAGCGCCGCCCTAGAACACGAGCTAGAGCTCCGGAGGGTTGTTCCCGCGCAAGAAGGCAACCGTCGACTGCAGCATCTGCAGCCGGGTCTCGCCGCGCGAGAGCCAGTGGTCCTCGTGGTTGAGCACGACGAGGTCAACGGACTTCTGGGAACGGCGCAGGGCCTTGAACATGACCTCGCTTTGCTCGAACGGCACCACCGTATCATCGCGGCCGTGAATCAGAAGGATGGGTACGTTCACTGCGTCGACATGGGCGATCGGCGAGATCTGCGACAGCGCCGGGTCGCTCGGACCGGTCACTCCGATGAAGCGATCCCAGTAGCGCTGATCGAGATTTTTGCCTGACATGTGATTGTCGTTGACCCAGTTCAGCAAGAGCTTGAGATCCGCCGGACCCGCGACCGACACCGCGCACCGATATACCCCGTGCTCAAGGGTCACCCCAGCGAGCGCGGCGTATCCGCCATAGCTCCCACCGACGATGCACACGCGCCCTGGATCGGCGATTCCCTCCTTTGCCAAATAGCGGACGCCGTCGGAAAGATCGGTCTGCATCTTCCGGCCCCATTCCCCATAGCCTGCTGTAACGAAGCGTTGACTCAGACTGGATCCACGATAATTCGGCCGCAATACGGCGTAGCCCTGCTCCGCCAGCGCTTGCGACCACCAGTCGAAGTCGGCTGTATCGCGTAACTCCGGTCCCCCATGCGGCAACACAACGAGCGGCAGATTTTTAGGCTCGCGTCCCCGCGGCAGCGTGAGGTAAGCCGGAATCTGCATTCCGTCGGCCGCTGCATACGTGATGCGGCGGACCTCGAGCGGCTCAGTCAACCCCGCGTAGATGTCGCCGACCGGTTCGGCCTTGCCGGTGTCGAAATTGACGAGCTGGTATTGATACCCGAATTGCTTGCCGTCGACGCGGACCACAATCTTACGGAAGTCCGCCGACGCCGATTCGAGCTGCACGTGCTCGTCATTGAAGGCCTTCACCGTCGCATCCCAGCGCCGCTGAAAGGTGGGGTCGAAGAAAACGTAGCGCGCGTCGTCCTCGACGTGTACGCCGCCGATCATGCGATAGGTGAGCCGGTCCTCGATCGGCTCACCGAGCACCTTACGCTCGGCCATGGGCGCACTCATCGTGCCATCCTTGGTCGACATGAGCCTCCAGACGGGGTCCCCCGCTTCCATCGTCTCCACCAGCAAGGTATCGTCTTTCGGCCCGAAACCAAGCAGAACAGGGTGGTCGATGGGCTCTTGGCCCGAGGCAGCGACTTGAAGCCGCCCGTCGCGACGAACCTTGATGGCCCATTGTCCGCTCCGATCGCCATAGTCCTGCTCGGCGACGACTTCGCCATCGGCGTCCACCAACCACCCGCGTGTAGCCTCCGAGCCTTGGCGATAGACGAACTGCCTGCCGGTGTCGAGGTCGAATCGAACCAACATTGGGAGGAGTGTGCGGTCCCCTGCGTAAAGGCCGGGGACGAATAGGATGGTATGGCCCTCTATGCGCCGGACCATTACGCGACCCGATGTCACGTCCATCGTCCTGGTCCGCTCGTCATCGATCGCTGGTGCGGGCACCGACCGGCGCTTGAGGACATCGAATACCTGCAGCATCCACCATTCCTGCTGTTCGCCAACCAATCCCAAGGGCGCTGCGGTGGCCGAGGTCATGATCATCAGATGGGCATCATCCGCCCATGAAACGCTGCGCAGTTTCACGTCCCCCATCCGCACAGTACAAAGGAGCTTTCGGTCCGCCAGAGAGACAACCCGAATGAATCGCGTGTTTTGACTCGTGGACACGAAGGCGATTCTCGAGCCATCCGGCGACAGCGATACATTCTCGAGAGCGGGCAGTCCGCCGTAGACCTCCAGTGGTGCGGCATACGCGATCACCGGCAGCGCGAGCAACGTCGAACGAGCCACCCAGCTGCACAGCCATCCGACGAGGCGGCGCGCGCGGCGAGGCGTGATCATTGGCTGCATCCGTGCGTAGAGAGCCAGTGCCTATTCTGCCCCATCACTCCCAGCGAATTCGACATCCCTGATCCTTGTGCGTTTCCCGCAGTGTCACACAGGAACGTGCGTTTTTCCAAACAAGGATGCGCCCGGTCTACCGCCGGACATAATTCGACGGCCGCGATGGCCGTCGTTCGAACGCTCTGCGGACGATGCGCTGGGCGCGGTTCAGCGCCTGAAACCACCACCGCCGCCGAAGCGGCCGCCCCACCCCCCACCCCCACCGCCGCCGCCGAAGCGATCACCGCCGCCAAACAGCCCGCCCCCACCGCCTCCCCCAAAGCTGCGGCCGCCGCCGAACAATCCGCCTCCACCCCCGCCCCCGCCAAAGTTGTGAGCGAAGCTGTTGGTGAAGTCATTCGACCGTGCCGCCCCGGCGCTGCGCGCCGCCGATTCCTGATCCGCCCACGAGGTGTCCCCGCTCGGCTTCGACCAGCCGTTCGAGGATTGCTGCTGCCAGCCGCTCGAGCTGTTGCGATAAACATTCCCGCTGCTGTCGGCATAGTGATCGTTGCCGGCGTTCTCGTTGCCCCAGCTGGTGGTCTTGCCGGTGTTCGCGTTGTAAGCCGAGCCGCCGCCGGTGTGCCCAACGCCTTGCGGCCCGGCCGTGGTCGCACCCGCGCGGTTGTAAGTGCTGCCATTGGCTGTCGTGCCGGAGACGGCATTGGCGGTCGAACGCTGACCGGTGTAGGTGTTGTAGTTCGTTCCCCGAGCGACGTTGCCCGAGCCGCCGGCGGCGGTGTTGAAGGTTCGGTCGTAGCCCCGAGAGGCATTGCCGGTCCACGCGTTGTATTGACGGCCGGCGGTGACATTACCGGTCGTGCCACGCGCGGTGGCATAGGAGCCGGAGAAGGTCGAGCCGGCAACGCCTCCACCCGCATACCAGCTGCGCGTGCCGGAATACGCCGCGTTGCCCCAATGGCCATAGACATTCACGCTGGCCGAACCGCAACAAGGATAACCGCCCCAGTAGGCGGGCGAATACCACGAGCCGCCCCAGTACGGTTCCATCCACGCGGCCGTTGCGAGTCCGACCGCAAAACCGAAGGTGAACCCGACCCAGGGATTGTAGACCGGGGCTGCCGCGACACCGTACGTGTACGGCGGCGGATACCACACGGACCCGATCCAAGGCGTGTAGGCGTAGCCCGTCCCATAGACGACCGTTCCGTAGGGTGAGATCACCGTGCCGAAGTAGCCCGGCGTGTAGCCCACGTACACGTACTGCGGCGTCGCCTCGTACACCTTCACGTAAGTCACGTAGTACAGCGGTGAGGCGGGCGGAATCGTATAGATCACGGTCGGAACCGACGTCGCGACGCTCCACGGTCCCGTGACGGACGCGGAGGTGAACCACACCCCGGCGACCACGGCAAAGTACACGTCCGGTGCCACTTGAATCACCGGTTCTGATGAGTTCGAGATGTAGGTGAGCGAGGTCCCCTCGATCGGCAGGTACTGCGGCGGCCCGTCGAAGTTCGGCGTGAACTTGGGGCCGTTCACGAGCGGCACCGTTGCCGTCTGGGGAATTGAATTGGAGATCGCCGCTTCTCGCGCCTGTGATGTACCGGCTACCGTCGGCAACACGGCGCCTGCGAGCGATTGCGGCGGGATATGCGCAAAATCAGGCGGCAACGCATCGTTGGCGACGAAAGTCCACGCACCCGTGAGCGAGGCGGAGTCGAACCAGCGGCCCGACACCAGGATGTAGTAAAAATTGTTGCTGATATCGATGAACACATCGCTCGCCGTATTGGATGCCCACAGCAATTGCGTGCCGGTCACCGGAACGAAGTTCGGCTGGCCCTTGAAGGTGATGAGCTCTGCCGGTACCTGGCTCGTGTAGATCGTCGGTACACCGTTCGCGAGCGTGGGCTTCGGATTGGCCTTTGCGCCGCCATCGAGCATATCGACCTCACCGGATTTTCCCAGCGCCGCCGCAACCTCCGCCATGCCTGACGGCAAGCTCGCGGCCTGGACCCAAGGGCCCGTGATTGCGCCCGCCGTCAGCCAGCCGTCATAAACATGGATGTAGAAGTTCTCGCCCGCGGGACCGGTGAGTATCAGCGCACGCGTGTTGATGACGCGCTGAAATTGGGGATTGGCCGGCACCGCCTTCAGCACGGGCGCACCATCAATCGGCACCAAGATCGCCGGCGAATAGCTGACGATTACCCAGGGCGGTTGGTTCTGCACGGCCACCGTCGGCGGCTTGATGCCGGCCAGCGCGAGCGAGGTTTCGAGACGATCGAGCGAGATGGTGCGTATCGACTGCACGATCTGCGTCTGCAGTTCCGCTACATACGAGGCCCCGTGGTTCGCCATTGTCGGAAAGTCGATCTTCGAGATCCGCAGATTCTCGAAGGTCACCGTGCGCAACACCTTATCCACCTGGGTCCGGGCGGTCGCGAAGATCACGCCGAAGGTCTCCCCCTTGGCATTGTTTGTCTTCAGGGCGATCGCAGCCCGAAAGTCGAGCCGGTTGTCGGTCCAGGAATTGACCTGTGGCTGGTAGACCAGCGCCTGGCCCTGCGCCAAATCGACGACGCGAGGCCAGGGATCCGGTGGCGGCGCATCCGGGGCCTGAGCGACCGCTCCGATGGCTGATCCCAACACCCCGACAATTAAAAGCAGCAATGCCGAACAGGACTTCAGTGTCAAGGCTGATCTCCGATGCCCAATATCGGAGGAGCAGATTCAGGCGGATCGCCCCAACAGACAATGCGACCTTAGGGCATCCCGGCAAGCGTGCGCTGCGCCGACGCCGGTCGTCAGAATCCAGCGGGGACCGGCGTACCCGAAGGTCGTTTAGGACGGTCGGTTCCTGCCAGCGTAACCATAAAGAAACATGTCAACTCGACGGTCGAGCTCCGCATTTTCCGGAAACGTGTCGCGGTAGCCCTGAACGGCCTTCAACGCATCGTTGGCCGCAACAATGGAAAAGAAAAGGACCGCGGCGCGAGTCGTATCAACCGACGCAAGCAACCCGCGCGTCACCAACTCATCCAACGCCGTCGAGAGCTTGCGTCTAGACTGCGCTTTTGCAGACCCGATCACGGCCTGGGCGAGTTCCGGAAACCGTGCACTCTCGAGCATGAGCACGCGCTCGAGCGCAATATTGTCGGGGTGCAACGCATCCTCGAGCACCTGCCGCGCCAAATTCCTCAATGCCGCGCGCGATGAAGCGCCGCGCGGTGATTCGAACTCGACGCGCCCCTCTCTGGAGTCCGGCATACCGTACGCCACACGGAACAGCTCCGCCTTATCGCCGATATGCTCGTAGATGGTTTTCTTACCGACGCCTGCCACTTGTGCAATGTGCTCGAGCGTCGTATCGACATAGCCTCTGTGAGCGAAAATATTTCTCGCGGCAACGATGACCTCGCGCTTTCTATTTTCGATTTCTCCATTCGAAGGCCGGCCACGCTTTCCGACCTTGCGACCGGGCGACGGCGATTGCCGATTCCTTCTCACGGTCGACCGAGCCCATCGGCTGCATTGACGGCGATCGGCACCGCGCCCATTCGAGGCATGCCGTGGTACGGGTCACGATCGTCATTCCAACTGAGGAGCTGGTTCACGTTGGCGCCGTGGAGGCGTGGATCATAGGGAACTCCATAACGCGCACCCGAAGCCGTGTGTTAGAGCCACGACTCCGGGGCGCAAGTCCGATGGAACTTCCAACGGCAACTTCGTGGCAATGACGTAATCCGCCAATGCCGAGGTGGCCGAGAGTGCGACGTCGTGCATCACGAACAAATCGAGCGCACTGGCATACCGGCAGCGGTCTGCTGCAGCTCGCCGATGCCCGTCCGTACGCCGAAGCCCCATCCGCGCCGTGGAGCCGTCGGTTGTGCCCGCGATAAAGCCGGCGCATCGGCGTCACCTTCTGCCTTGGTGACGATGCCATTGTCGATGGTCACCACGACCGGGCACATCGATGGACAATTTCTGCAAACCGAAATCCGCCGATCCATCTGACGACCTCGCCCCTTCGGAAAAGACATAGCGGGAAGGTTCAGCCGCAGGTCCCGCTGATCACCGTATTGGAACTATGCGGTTCTATAATATACGATAATGGAACCGATGGGTTCCGATGCATCAATGGGCTCTCGGTCGCTGCCAACCATCCCTAGCCTCCGCCGCGTTAGGGGGTGTCTCTCCAAGGGAAGTGCAGTGCAACACCTTACAATACATGCGAGCGTACACGCAGCGTCAGACGGGGAGCCTGGCATCCGGGCGGGTGCCGCTGACAGCGCTCCAGGCGTAGAATCGGGGCGACGGATTTGAAAGCACAGGGAGGCGAAGGCTATGAACAGCAAGCTTTTGGCGGTGCTTGGCGTGGCGATCATGGGCGCACCTGCGGTGACGAGTGCGCAGGAGACGCTTGATTACTCAGCAGGGATCTTCAGTGGCGAAGTCACCCTGAACGGGCCGCTGCCCGAAAACGGTAACGACACTATTGTTGCTCCGACGGAATTCAATTTCCCGAAGATCGGATTCGGTGCGAGCTATAACTATATCTGCCCTGGGTGTGGCTATGCTTTGGCGGGCATGTCGGAATACGGGGGAGCCTCGTTTGAATTTACGACACTCAACGGGCACATCACGGCGTGGGATATCGCGATTAATTTCACGGGTACGCCCGGTACGAACACGCAAACGTCGCTCTACGCGACTATCTCGAATACCGGTGATTCGTACACCCAGCAATCATTCGGCTACTACTGCAGCCCAGCGCCAGGGCAACCGAATCCCTGTCCACCGATGAGTGGTGGTAACAGCAACGTCGGAGGCTGGGTTGCGGCAGTCCCCGAGATCGACCCTTCTTCGATCGGTGGTCTGATGTTGCTCGCGGGCGGTCTGGCAGTGCTGCGCGGGAGACAGATGAGATTTCACACCTAGGGCGTTTTCGCATCCAGCGCGAAGTGGTCACGCACGCTCCACGAGTGTCCCGCGGCGGTATCCAGGCGGACCATCTCACCACGCAGTTGACCGGCGGTGAGTTGGAACCGCAAATAGTGAAAGTTGGGGAAATCATCGCTCTGATAAAGATCCGCGGCGGAGCGCTTCACCGGATCCGGCTTGCCCCCGCCGCCTCCGGAGACCAGGAACAGTATATTGTCGCGCTGGAAGCGCTCGTAATTATGAACATGCGCCGCGCACACGATAAAGCGTGCACGCGAAGTGCGGGCGGCGGCGGCAAGCTGTTGAGCCAGTGCGGTCTCATTGGAGCGCACACCCTCCGCCCCATCGGTGACCGGCGGGTGATGCAACAAGAACAGGACGAAGCGCACGCCTACCGGAAGATCGTCCAGTTGTCCCTTGAGCCACCTCTCCTGTTCGCTGCCCGGAAGAAGCGAGGAATCGCTGTCAAGCGCGATGATTTGCAGTTGGCTTCCCAACGCGACGCTGTACCAGCGCCGGCCGCGTTCTTCGGGGAAAGCGCGCCACCAATTTTCCAGGCACTCAGCCTCCGTGCATCTCTTGAATTCGTGGTTACCTAGCACGGGGTAGACGCGCAGCTGTTCACGTCGCCAGGTCGCGGTCTCCTGCGCGAACACCTCATAATCGCCCCTGTCGCCACCATGAAAAGGGACATCGCCGGTGAGAAACACCGCATCGGGTTTCTCGCGTCCGACGCGTGCGACAAGAAGGCGGCGCGGTCCAGACAAGCTAGCCTTCGTCTCGCCGAGATCAGTAAACCGCATGTCGCCATAAACGATAAACCGCGGCGAGGGTTCCAAATCTGCATCCGTCACGGTGAACGAGGGTGGCGATGAGGGGTGGCCCATCACTTCAGATGCCGGCCTGATGGCCTTCGAGCAGCCGATCATGCAAATCGCCACCAGCGATGCACAGGTTATCCCGAACCTCCAACAGGAGGGAATCATTCCCACAAACGGCTCATTGCTGAATCCTCAGGCACGGACCGATCGCCGTGGCCGTCTAGCCACGAGTGCAAAAGCGCCGAACGGTAGCTGCCAACACTGCGGCACGGGCCCTGCCATTATTGGTGAGATTCACCGTGCCTCCATCAGCTACGAGGTGCAGTTCGGCGGCGGCATCCAGGAGATCACGGATAGCCGCGGTATCCTCCACGCGCACCTCATCCAACGCGCGCATACCTGCGAGGAGTCGTGCCCGGTCCGGCGTACGACCTGCTGCAAGTTCGTCCAATGCATAGGCGGCGTCGAGCAGCGTCACACTGTACCTGCGATTTCTGCCAAAACAGCTTTAAAAAACCGGTTCTTCAATTTCGCGTTTCCCCACCTTATCACTTTGCCATGCAAAGTTAAAACCGAGGATTGGGTGCACGCATGGGACTGTTGCGCTGGTGGGATTCAGGTGCGGATTGGTCGTCGCCTCAGAGCGGCGGGGGATCGACTCGGTTTCGTTGCGCACTCTCGATGCGCTGCATGTTGCGCTGGCACTCTCAGGCTCCGCCACTCACGTCTTGACCTTCGACCTTCGCATGCGAGCCGCAGTCCTACAGGCAGGCTTGAACTCAATCGATCTGGGCGCCTGATATCGGGCGTTTCCCGAGATCCGGGGAAGCAATGTTGGTTGCGGGGCACCCCACCGATCCAAGCAAGTCCGCGCTGCAGATAACGTGCTCAGATGATGTCGTAATACTGGACGCCACTCACTTGCCCGGGAAGCTGGATTGGCATATGCTTTGGCATATGTCGGATAGACACGTCAAGCTATTCAAGAATGGTCGAAACCAAGCCGTCCGCATTCCGAGAGAGTTCGAACTCCCCGGCGAGGACGCCATCATGCGGAAGGACGGCAACAAACTGATCATCGAAGCGGCACCACCGCGCTCATTGCTCGCGCTACTCGCGACCCTCCAACCGCTGGGCGAGGCACTTCCGCCTATCCCCGACGAGATTCCTGACGAAGTCGAGATCTGATGCGCTACCTGCTCGACACCAACATCGTGTCGAACCTGGTCAGGAATCCGCAGGGTCGTGTCACGGATCACATAAAGGCAGCGGGCGAACAGAATATCTGCACTAGCATCATCGTCGCAGCCGAGCTGCGCTACGGCACGACAAAAAAGCCCTCGCCGCGATTGAGTGCGCAGGTTGAGGCTGTGCTTGGCGCCATCGATACGCTGCCCTTCGATTCCCCTGCCAACGAGTTCTATGGGTCGATCCGCACGCAATTGGAGTTGACTGGCACTCCGATCGGGGGCAACGATCTTCTCATTGCCGCCCAGGCGCTCGCGCTGGACCACACGTTGGTGACGGATAACGATCGGGAGTTCTCGCGCATCGATGGATTGCGCGTCGAGAACTGGCTCAGGGATTAGTCGCCACGACCCTACGGAACGGGGGCAGGATTCCCGCTGAGAGAACCACCCCGTTGTGGATTGCTTTCGTTCGTTCGTGACACCGGCTGCGATACATTCATGGGGTTGTCAGAAAGCCAAAACTCCTCGGACAGTCCAAGCTTGACAATACGATATTAATCGAAATATCGTATCGATCCATGAAAATACTGCGAGTCACCGAAGCACTGGGCGCCCTTGCGCACGAGCACCGCTTGGCGATCTTCCGGTTGCTGGTCGCGCGGGGTCCCGAGGGTCTGCCCGCGGGGCGTATCGCCGAGCGGGTGGGCCTCGTGCCTTCTTCCCTCACCTTCCATCTGCAGAATCTGCAGCGCGCCGGTCTGATCACGCAGCGGCGTGAAAGCCGGCAACTCTTCTATGCCGCCGACTTCACCGCAATGGATGCGCTGATCGGGTATCTGACCGAGAACTGCTGCGCAGAAAGCGGCACGCGGTGCGCGGCGAGCTGTGCGCCACCATCGCCTGCAAAAGCGGGCAAACGTGCCGCCAAGGTCGCTTAGCAAAGCCCATGAGCGAGCCTCTGCAGATCCGCGAACGACCGCCCTTATGGAGCGCGGTGACGCTGCTTAAAGCGCAAGGGTTGCCCATCTCGGATATCACCGATGAGCACTTGGAGCACTTCTTCTTCCCCGGCGAGAACGCGAGAGGCAGCGGCTTGGGAGCCGCCCTGGTCGTTCACGCGGAGCGGTACGCGGTATTCAATAAGGTTCAATCAATCTCCCTTCTGACGATGACCGCTGAGGCGTTCTTCAAGCGCCTGGGCTATGAGCGCATCAATCGCTCGCGGGCGCCGCCACGATTAAACGAACCTCCGAGTTCTGCGAGCCTTGCCCCGCGAGCTCGTCCTTTATGGTGAAGCCCCTTCAACTCATCGGGTGACCTATGAAACGACTCCATGTGCACGTCAGCGTCCAGGATCTTGCCGCCTCGATCCGCTTCTACCGAACCCTTTTTGGTGCAGAACCCGCCGTTACGAAAGCCGATTATGCCAAGTGGATGCTCGAGGATCCGCGGGTAAACTTCGCGATCTCGACGCATCGCCAACCGGTGGGCGTCAATCACTTGGGCTTCCAGGTGGACACGGATGAGGAACTGCGCAGCATGCGCGCGCAACTCGAGGCTGCGGACGCTCGCATGGTGGAGGAGACCGAGCAGCCCTGCTGCTACGCCCGATCGGACAAGTACTGGGTGACGGACCCTACCGGTATCGCGTGGGAGACCTTCCACACACTCGGCAGCATTCCCGTTTATGGCGAGGATACGGCCGTCTTCGATCACGGCGCTTCGGTTGTCCCCGCCGAGGGCGCGGCGGCTCGTTGCTGCGTTCCAGCGCAGAAGACCGAGCCTGCAGCACCTTGTTGCGTGAAATGATGGGGGAGCGGATCTATAACGTACTGTTCCTGTGCACGGGTAACTCAGCGCGCAGCGTCCTGGCCGAATCTCTCTTGAACGCTCTAGGCCGCGGCAGGTACCGCGCGTTCAGTGCGGGGAGTTACCCGAAGGGGCAGGTACACCCGCTGGCGATCGATCTGCTCAAACGCAGGAACCTGCCGACCGAGGGGCTTCGCAGCAAGAGCTGGGACGAGTTCGCGGCAGCGGGGGCGCCGCCGATTGACTTCATCTTCACCGTCTGCGACAACGCCGCCGGCGAGGTCTGCCCGGTGTGGCCGGGAAAGCCCGTGACCGCGCACTGGGGCATCGCCGATCCGGCGGCTGCGGAAGGGACAGACGCCGATAAGACGATGGCGTTTCGCAAAGCCTTCAAAGAACTCGAGACCCGTATCAAACTCCTCGTGGAGCTTCCGATCGCATCACTCGACCGCATGCAGCTCAATGAGGCGCTCAGCGCCATCGGCCGGCTGTCTAATTAAGAATTAGCGCTAACGCTCAGCCGACTTGCCGCTAACATCCGCGTCACTCCCGCTGGCGATGAGAAATGCATTGCGGTCACGGGCGCGCTAAATGGAGCGCAGTTTCACGCGCTTTGAGAGTTCCTCGGCACTTTCCTTGCGCTCGCTGTACCGATCGACGAGATAGGGCGCGACATCTCGGGTCAAGAGCGTGAACTTCACGAGTTCCTCCATGACATCAACCACGCGCTCATAGTAGGCGGATGGCTTCATGCGCCCGGACTCGTCGAATTCGAGAAAGGCCTTCGCGACCGAGGACTGATTGGGGATCGTGATCATGCGCATCCAGCGACCCAAGATCCGCAGTTGATTCACCGCGTTGAACGATTGTGATCCCCCGGAGACTTCCATGACGGCGAGGGTCTTGCCTTGCGTTGGGCGCACCGAGCCGAGCGCGAGCGGAATCCAATCGATCTGCGCCTTCATGACCCCCGTCATCGCACCATGCCGCTCCGGCGAGCACCACACCATCCCTTCAGACCACGCCGCGAGCTCGCGGAGTTCTTGGACCTTGGGGTGGCTTTCCGGGTGTCCATCCGGGAGCGGCAAGCCTTGCGGGTTGAAGATACGGGTCTCGGCACCGAAGGCTTTCAGGAGTCGCTCTGCTTCGAGCGTCAGCAGCCGGCTAAAGGAGCGCTCGCGCAACGATCCGTACAGGAGCAGGAGTCGCGGTGGGTGCGTCGAACTGCCGGCCCGCTCGAGCCGATCCGTGGTGGGCCGCTCGAAGAGATTCGCATCGACGTTTGGTAGATGCACGGGGCTAGCTGGGCGGTCGCGGGGCAATTGGCCGACCCCCGGCATCGATCAACGGCTCGCCGTCCTCTTTGGCAAACGGGCCTTTTTGCGGTACGGGGAGGATGTCGAGCACCGCCTCCGACGGTCGGCAGAGCTTCGCGCCCGAGGGCGTGACCACGATCGGCCGATTAATGAGGATAGGGAATTTCAGCATCTGCTCGATCAGCGCGCTGTCGGTCCAATGATCGGCGCCAAGACCCAGCTCGTCATAGGGTGTGCCCTTTTGTCGAAGCAGATCGCGCGGTCGAATGCCCAGGCGCTGGATTAGGGATTCCAAGGTCGCCCGATCCGGCGGGCTCTTCAGATACTCGATGACCGTCGGATCGATACCGGCGTTACGGATTAGCGCTAACGCGTTGCGAGAAGTGCCGCAGGACGGGTTGTGATAGATAGTCACGGGGATAGCGGGGTCAGACATGGAGGGCCTCTGAACGGCGCTTATCGTCGGCGGATCGGTCGGCCGCTTCGGTATCGGGCAAGATAACGGCCGGCTTTGCTGCGGGAAATAACAGGCGGCTGACCCCCAGGGCGGCGACAGCACCGATGAGCTGCGCGCCGATGAAGGCCGGCGCGTCGATCGGTCGGATGCCGGCGAAAGTATCCGTCAGTGAGCGCGCGATCGTGATCGCGGGGTTCGCAAAGGACGTCGACGCCGTGAACCAATAAGCCGCACCGATCCAGCACGCCACCATCCAAGGCGCGTCCTCCGCGCGTCGGTGGCCAATCACCACAAGCAGTAGTCCAAACGTGGCGACCGCTTCGGCGAGCCACTGAGCAGGGCCACTGCGAACGTGGGTTGACAGTTGCCATATCGGCAACTCGAACATCAGATGTGCGAGGACCGCGCCCGCGCAGCAACCCACGATCTGCGTCGCCGCGTATGCTCCGGCGTCACGCCACGACAGCCGCCCTCGGAGCGCCTCAATACCTGACACCGCGGGGTTAAGGTGCGCGCCGCTGATGGGACCCAAAAGGGTAATCAACGTGTAAAGCACCGCCACGGTGGCGCCCGTATTCGCGAGCAACGCGATAGCGATGTTACCGCCCGCCAGGCGCTGCGCCATGATGCCCGATCCCACCACCGTTGCCGCAAGCAACGCGGATCCCAAACCCTCGGCGAGGAGTCGGCGCGAAATGGAATTACTGCGCATCGCCGGCCCCGGTTGGTGTCTGACCAATGTCATTCATGCTCGCTCTGACACACAACCAATCGAGCCGATATACAAAAGGTAAGAGATCGCCTCATCCGCCACGACTAAATCGTGATCATGCGCTGCGCCGTCGCACGGCGGCGGCGATCGGCTTGCAATTTTCATCACAAGCGACCTCGGCTTGGCTGCAACACTCATCGGTCATAAAACCCACCAGCGCCTTCATCCGGTCGAAGCGGGCGCTGTAATAGAGATAACGGCCCTCGCGGCGCACTTCGATCAGGTCTGCGTTTTGAAGCTCTTTTAGGTGGAACGAGAGGGTTGGTGCTGCAACGCCCAACTTGTCCGCGAGCACACTGGGAGGAAAGCCTTCCGGACCTCGCTTCACCAACAAACGGAACAGTGCAAGTCTGGATTCGTGCGCCAAAGCACTGAGCGCTTTCACCACGTCAAAAGCTTTCATGGTTCCATGTTTATAGAATTCACTCACCGTGGTCAAGTCAATAAGTTCGAAAGGAGATCGCAACAATGGCGCATCAGCGCACGTCGTCCGGAGGAGAAGGGATTCGGCCGATTTCCGCCAAGCGCTCGCTAAGCCGCATCCGCGTTAGCGAACCGAACGGCAGGCTCAGGAACAATCTGATTCGGGTCTCCAACGCCCTGAATGCCTCGCGAAACGCCAAACTCTTTTCGACATCCGTCCCTTCTGCAGCCGCGGGATCCGGAATTCCCCAGTGAGCGGTCATGGGTTGGCCCGGCCAGTGCGGGCACATCTCGCCCGCGGCGTTGTCGCAGACCGTGAAGACGAAGTCGAGGTGCAAGTCATTGGAGGCCGCAAATTCGCTCCAGCTCTTGCTGCGCAGCCCCTCGGTCGGAAACCCCAATTGGCCCAACAAAGCCAAGGCCATCGGATGCACCTGACCCTTGGGGTGGCTGCCCGCGCTGAATCCGCGGAACCTACCCCTGCCCGCTTTGTTGAGGATTGCCTCGGCTAGAATGCTGCGGGCCGAATTGCCTGTGCACAAAAACAAAACGTTAAAGACGGGGCCATCCATCTAGCGACCTACTGGACGAGTTCGCTTCGGACTCGATCCCGTTCCTTCTCCATTTGGTCGAAGGCATCGAGCTGCACACCGGTGACTGAACCGTGGCCCCCGAGCACCGAGCCGGTAATCCCCTGGTCGAATCGTGCCGCCTGAGTGACCAGCGCCGGGGTCGGTAGCGGCACGTTGCCGATATCGGTCACGACTTGGCGGCTTTCCGGTGCTAGGTAGAAGTGCGTGAATGCTTTGACCTCCGGGCGGGCGGCGGCCGCGAGATTGACATAAATAAATAGTGGCCGGGTCAGCGGTTGGTATGTCCCGTCCGCGACGGCTTGCGGGCTCGGTCGTATACAGCCCTGACCGTTATCGACGGCGAGGAGCTTCAACTGATCCTTACTCGCCTGGTAGTAGGCATAACCGAAGTAACCCAATGCATTCGGCTCCGCTTCGACGCCTTGCTCGATGACTGTATCGTCTTCACTCTTGCTGTAGTCGCTGCGGCTGCTGGCTTCGGCACCGACGATCGCAAAGGTGAAATAGTCAAATGTCCCAGAGGCTTTCCCTGGACCGAATAATTTTAATGGCCGTGCCGGAAAATCCGGGCGGACTTGGTTCCACTGGGTCACCTTGCCCTCGGCTGCCGGCTCCCAGATGGCCTTGAGTTCCTTGACGGTGAGGCAATCAACAAACGTATTTTTTGAGTTGGCTACCACGGAGAGGCTGTCAAACGCGACGGGCAACTCGATGTATTCGATGTGTTGCGCCTTACACGCCCCGGTCTCATCCGACCGGATGGGACGAGAAGCGTCTTCGATATCTACTCCTCCACTGCAGAATTTTTTGAATCCGCCGCCGGTGCCAGAGAATTCAATGTCGAATTGGACGGCGGGATTCGATTTACGAAACGCGGCGGCCATTGCTTTCGAGAGCGGCAGTACCGTCGCTGACCCATCGATCGTCACGTGGCCCGACAAGACGCCGCCATTTCTGCTGTCCCCGGGACTCTTGGGGTTGCCGCACCCAAGAAGCGTTCCACCCAGACCCCAGACAATGAGCCAGAGGCAGCTGCGAGATTTGGAGATCGTCATATCGTTCTTATCGATGCCTTACGCATGACTGAAGATCGCGGATGCAACCAGAGCCTCAATTCATTAATATTACAATTCTATAATTATGGAATACAAAAATCAAATGTGGGACGCGCGCTGTCGGCGGGAGCGTTTAACGCAGGACCCAAGCCTGATCCCCTCATCTGGTGGTGCGACGAGTTTTTCGCGCCTTCTCATTTGAGTCGGTGGCCATCGGTCTGAACTTCAGGCTGCTACCTCTTGTTTTGCCGGGTTGAGCAACGCTTCCATCGAGAGGTAGCGTCGCTGTCGTCAATGATTGGAGGGGAGGTAGTAAGTCGGCGCCGAGCCATTGAGCTTGCGCCTGGAGACCCTTATGTATATTGGGGACGCGGGGTTTGCCTCCGCTATGCGGGGCGTAGCGAGGAAGCCATCGCGGCGCACCGTCACGCAGAGTTTCTAGACCCTTTTTCCGTCGTGGCGATTCAGGAAGTGGGATGGGCTTTATATTACGGCCGGCGTTTCGACGAGGCGGTCGACCAGTTCCACAAAGCAGTGGAGCTCGAGCCCGGATGGGACAAGCTTTACTTTGGTCTCGGACAGACCCTGGTGCAGCAGCTGCGGTACGAGGAAGCGGTCGACGCGCTGCGCACGGCCGCACGCATGGGCCCCGGCAACGCATTCACCGAGGCGGCACTTGCCTACGCGCTCGGGCGTGCGGGCCGCAGCAGCGAAGCACAGCACGCATTGGAGCAGCTCACTGAGAAGTACGCGTACGTTCCATACTGGTTTTATTCGATCGTGAGCATCGGGCTAAACGACCGGCAACGGGCGCTCGATGCGTTGGACAACGCGTTTAATGATCACGAACCGTGCCTCGTGAGTCTCAAGGTGGACCCCGTGTTCGATCCTTTGCGTCAAGAGGGGCGATTCTCGGACATAGTGCGGCGGATTGGGTTGAAGCCGTGAGCGGCGCGCCACTCCGATCTAACTCTCAAATGCCTTTACAAGCTCGCGAGGCTGACCGTCTAGGAATGATTTGCTTACGACGCGTGCAAAGAGTTCGAACGTGCCGCAGGTCCAAACCACGTCACCTCACAGACAAGTGACTGATAAATAGATTCTTTTCAGAAATTGGTAGCGGGGGCAGGATTCCCGCCCGGAGAATCGCCGCGTGACGGCACGCGCATGCGGCCTACGTTCAATTATTTGCCGCATCTACATTTACTCACGATACTTGATGCGCTGAACTCGGAGGCCGTAGAGTCCATGGGTCTAGATAATGCCCTCCGCGAACGCGCATAAATTGGTAGCGGGAGGCGATTTGGTGAACCTATCACGACCGAACTGAGAGAATTTGTACGGGATGGGTCGTAAGTCCATATGCTTCGCGCTGAGCTGCGAGCACGACTGATTTGAAAATCGCGCTGTATTTCGGCGCACTCTTAGGTGTTGCCCTCCTGGTGACCCTGGCGGTGCGCGTTGATCTTGCGTCCTTGGTCCATGTACTCGCCGTGGCAGGCTGGCCGCTTCTTGCGCTGCTTCCCTATCGGATACTGTATTTTCTTCCGTATGCCCTCGGCTGGGCTATTCTTCTGCGCGGCGTCAAGGGCGGCCGCCAGGTGGGCCTGGGCTATCTATTTTGGGTCGCGACGGTGCGTGAAGGGGTTGACCGTTTGCTACCCGTCGCGAGCGTGGGTGGTGGGGTAATAGGGGTGCGACTATTGCGCCGGCGCGGTGTCCCCGTGGCGGAGGCCAGCGCAAGTATCATTGTCGAGGTTCTGCTGACACTCTTCGCCCTCTATCTTTTCTTTGTAGTGGGAGTACTGCTGCTATTGGGTATCGGGGTGAGCTTCCATGAGCATTCCCGCTTGCTGGTTGCGGTGCTGCTCACCCTGCCGGTTCCCCTGGTGCTGGGGTGGCTGTTGCGATATGGGTCCCTGTTCGAGCGCCTGCATGGTTTCCTTCTGGGGCTCGTCGGGACGAGTCCGCTGTCTGAGGGCGCGGCATCACTCGATCGGGAGATACGGGCGATTCTGAGCCGGCACCGGGCGCTGCTGGTGACCGGTTTTTTGCAGTTCTTCGCTTTGTTGTCAGGGTCGTTCGAAATCTGGTTTGCGTTACGGCTATTTGGCCACCCGGTGGAGTGGAGGGCAGCCATTGCGCTCGAAAGCCTCACTCAAGTCATACGCCACGTCGCTTTCGTCATACCCGCTGGCCTGGGAGTTCAGGAAGCCGGTCTGATCATCTTTGGCCAGACGCTCGGTATCGATGCGGAACTGGCATTGGCCGTCTCTATGGCCAAACGGCTGCGGGAAGTGCTGTTGGGTGTGGTCTCGCTACTGTCATGGCAATGGACGGAGGCCCGCCACATTCACAAAGAGTGGCGCGCCCGCGGGTGACTTGACGATGGGCGATCACACTTCATACCGCTCCCGTATCCCTGCAAGCCAACACTCGCCGGCCCTCCAAGGTCCGCCCGATCAGCACGGAGAAGCTGCCATTGCAACCGACACGCCCTGGCAAGCTATTTCCAGCAATGCGGGATGGATTTGGTCTAGTATTGAATGGCAATGGCACCGAGCGGTGCATCGGTCGAGTTACCCGGGCCAAGCCCGATGATCCGAACTCAGGAGAATGCTTCAATGGCGTCGATCATGAAAACGCTCTTGCTCAACCCGCCGAGCTTCGAGAATTTCGACGGCGGCGCCAGCTCGCGATGGCCGGCGACCCGCGAGATCCAGTCTTTTTGGTATCCCGTCTGGTTGACCTATCCTGCCGGAATGCTGCCGGGAAGCCGGCTCCTCGATGCGCCGCCGCACAAAATCACCCCGCAACAGACCGTCGAGATTTCCAAGGATTACGAATTCCTGGTGCTATTCACGTCGACAGTGGGCTTCGACAGCGACCTGCAGCTAGCGCGAAAAATGAAAGAGGTGAATCCCTCGCTGAAGATAGCGTTTGTAGGCCCGCACGTCCAAATCAAGCCGGATCAAAGCCTGCGCGCGAGCACCGACATCGATTTCATTGTCCGCGGCGAATTTGATCATGCGGTCGTGGAATTCGCCAATGGCAGGCCCCTTAGCGAAATCGCCAACGTCACTTATTTGAAGGACGGAAAGACGGTTCACAACGCAACTCGCCCGCCGCTGAACACCGCCGAACTGGACGAACTGCCGTTTGCGACCGACGTTTACAAGCGCGATCTGACGATCGAGAACTACAACATACCGTTTCTGCTTAATCCCTTCGTTTCGTTTTACACGACACGAGGCTGCCCCGCGCAATGCACGTTCTGTCTCTGGCCGCAGACGCTTTCGGGCCACACCTGGAGGATGCGCTCGGTTGACAGCGTGGCACGCGAGTTCAAGCAAGCCCACCGGATGTTCCCGCAGGCGAAGGAATTTTTCTTCGATGACGACACTTTCAACATTCGCAAAGACCGGGTGCTGGAGCTCTGCAAGCTCTTCAAGCCCGTGGGGTTCCAATGGTCGTGCACGGCGCGCGTCCACAGCGACTATGAAACGCTAGCCGCCATGGCGGATGCGGGCGCGCGGCTGTTTATCGTCGGGTTCGAGTCCGGCGACCCGCAGATCCTGAAAAATATCAAAAAGGGCTGCACCGTGGAACAGGCGCGCACTTTTGCGAAGAATTGCAAGAAGGTGGGCATTCGTATTCACGGCGACTTCATCATCGGCCTACCGGGCGAGACGAAACAAACGATTCAGAAAACGATGGATTTCGCCCGAGAGCTCGACTGCGAGACGATTCAAGTTTCGATTGCGCACGCCTATCCCGGAACGGAGCTCTATAATTTTGCATCGACCAACGGATTCCTCTCCACGGAAGCCGTGACCGACTCGGGCGGGCAACAGCTCCCGCACCTCGAGTATCCGGGTCTGAACCGCGAGGAGATGATGGCAGCCGTGAACCGGTTCTACGACTCGTATTACTTCCGCCCGCGCGTTGTATGGCGAATCGTGCGCGAGGCGCTCTGGGACTCACACGAGCGCAAGCGTCTGTACGAAGAGGCCGTTTCGTACATGAGAACGCGTGCGGCGCGCTGGAAGTACGCCCAGAATAGGAATTGAAGTAGGGCGGCGTACCCGCGCATTCCGCGAGGCGTTCTTTGAGGATGGTGTTTGACCATGAAGCCCTGGTGCATGCCCTCGGTGTCGTCGCTCGAGCGCGCGGCGGCATGTCGAAACTCGCCAAGGAAACCGGCATCTCGCGCCAGGGGCTGTATAAAGCGATCGCCAAGGACGGCAATCCGAGTTTTGAAACGGTGATGAAAATTGTCGGAACATTTGGGGTGCGGCTTAGCGCACAAGCCGCTGCGGACTGAACTCTCGGGAGGTTCAAATCGAGTGGGGATCTTTTATCTGAATTAACCCAATTTTTTTATTATAAGTTTTCCTCTTGCCGCCAACTCGTCGAATGAGTGACGCGGAGTCAGCCGCAAAAAGGCAACCCTTCGTTAGCGCTTGCGCCGACGTGCTACATGTAGCACAATTGCCGTATGAAGCAAGCCGGGATACGTGAAGCGCGTCAGAACCTTACTGCATTGCTCGAGGAGGTGCGGAAGGGCCGTGAGGTCACGATTACTGATCGTGGCAAGCCGGTGGCGCGCCTGGTACCTCCTCGCCGTGCCGAGGCAAGAACATATTCTGGCCGTGCAGCCTTCCGGCGCAAGATGCCGAAGCTCACGGTTTCACTCTCCGACGCTGTTATCGATGAGCGATCCGAGCGCGACTGAGTCGTCCCGGAGCCCCCGCCGGCCGAGCGCCGACGCGGGTATCTACCTTGACTCCAGTGCCCTAGCCAAGATCTATGTACCCGAAGCCGAAAGCGAGAAGCTTGACAGCTTTCTCCGCGGCAGACGCGGTCTCATGATCTCGGAACTTGCCATTACGGAGGTCCTATCGGCGGTCGCCCGCAGAAAGCGAGAGGGCGTACTCAACGTTGATCAAGCCAGCGAGATTCGCGATGCGGTTCTCCAGGACGCCGATTCCGGGTCGTTCGACCGGTTGGAATTGAACCCAGCGGTACACCGCGAAGCGGAACGTCTTTTGTTCGGGATCGACTCGGTTCCTTTGCGAACTCTCGATGCGCTGCATGTTGCACTAGCCCTCTCGGGCTCCGCCACTCACATCGTGACTTTCGACCTTCGCATGCGAGCAGCGGCGCTGCAGGCGGGCTTGAAGTCAATCGACCTCGGGCCTGCGTAACAAGTCAGTACCAATTCGTAGGCGCTGCGATCGGGTACGGCGTTGCGCCCAGATTCGAGAGCAGCGTCGGGAAGATCGCGTCGCAGGCGAGGTCGCAAGCCCGCGCCAAAGTTGAAGGCCGACGAGCGCCCCGACAAAATCCTGTCGTATCATCGATGCCGTAGGTGCAAATCACGTCGCTGATAAGCGACTGATAAATCTATGTTTTTTGAGAATTGGTAGCGGGGGCAGGATTTGAACCTGCGACCTTCGGGTTATGAGGCAAATGCCGGGTAACGGGGGTGTTGTAAATCAGTCATTTACAGCGCTTGCCATCCCGTTATCCCGGCTCTTCAAGGCACAATTTGGGCACACCCAATCTGACCTAGACACAATCTGGGCGCACTGGCGAGAGGAGGCCTATCTAGGCTGCCGCAGCCTCTCTCTCCGCTTCCCAACCCTTGCATGCCAAGAGAACGGTGCGTGGAACGGGTCGCTCACCACTCGCGTAATAGGCCACTTGGCGCCTCGACAGGCCGAGTGCCTCGGCTGCATCGCTGAGACTCAGTCCATGACGCCACCGCCATCGAATGAATTCCAAGGCGTCCAAATGCCCATTCTGTTCGAGTGTCATCTCCCACAGTCGATCCGCCCCCATGTCAATTTCACCGGGCCATACGACGCTGTGCCCACCTTCTCCCTTCGTGGCAAGCGCGAAAATCTCCTGATCCCTTAGCGGGCGCATACCCTTCAATCGATGCACCGGTTCACGGAGATCCACGGACATCGTCTTCCCATTCACCCAGCGCAGACGTAATGTGTATTCGTCCGCGTATCTCACGTGCGCAATGCGGACAGCCTTGGTTTCGTTCATGGTTTTTCCTTCGAACCTTTCCGCGTCGGTGGCATCGCCTTCACAGGTTCTTCCTCGGAATACTCTTGCCAGCGCGAGCGCAACTCCACGGCGTTCTCACGCGCCCAGGCAAACGCTTCGGCGGTATCACGCGAATCAGCCTCACCTGCTTGAATGGCGAGTGTGTCGATCACTACGGATACGCGCTCGTTCTTGCGCGTGATCACGTGAAAATGTGGCGGCGGATGATCATCGAAATACATCTCGATACGGCAACGGTTGAAGCGTTTCAACGTGGGCACAGGCTATTATAGTGCACATCGTGCACTATCGCAAATCAGAGAAGACCCTTGCAGGAGGGTGATCCATCAAGGCCTTGGCATCGCTTGATCGTATCCTCTTCCGCCCGGTCCTCGCAGGCAGCGCAATCCAATGCCGCATTTGGTGAAGCCACTCAGGCGGGCATTGACCAAAATTCTACCCGGTGAGGAAGATCGCTTCGGCAAATGAACGCGGATGTCGATATCGCTGCCGAGGGCTGTTAGAAAAGTCATCGGCCGTTCGACTGAAAACCCCTCAAGCTTGTAGTGTTTGAGCGCGGAAATTTTGGGCTGACTGATGGATAGCGCGGTGGCTGCGGCCGCCTGCGTTAGCCGGCGTGATCCCAGCAGGCGATTGACCGCAACGGCGAGCTGTGCCTTCGTACCAAGCTCCGACGGCATCCGGAAGGCCGATATCGGCAAAGTAGGTCCTCGGCGCGTGCCACCACTCAACGTAGTTTTCTCAGTGTGTAAGTGATCGTCTGTCCGTGCGCAATATCTTTGTCGATGACCGTGATCGTGTTCCCGTCCTTCGCGAGGGCTAGACGAATCACATCGACGACATTGCCCTGTCGATGATCGGTCTCCTCGACCGTGGCATCGTCGATCTTCTTGAGCGATGCAGTCGTCTTGCCTGGATCACCGGCGACCGGATACTCCTTCCCGTCGAACTTTCCGTCATAACTCTGGCCGTTCCAACGCATCTGGAATTCCTGCGCGGTCATACGGTATTGCACCGGGCGCAGGTCGCCTGCCACGTGCTGTTGCTCCACCCAGGAGCCAGAGAGGGGATGCGAATCCGCAGGCGCCGCGGCCACGCGCGTCGCCGTGAGCTCATCGGTCACAGTCTGCGCGCCAACGTGATTCGTGACTTTGCTAGTGAGCGTCCTGCCATCGGCAGAGATCGTATCGCTGAAGCGCACGAGCTCCTTGCTTCCCTGCTTCAATACGATGTCAGCCGAGTTCGGCCCAGTTACTTCCCAGTTACTTTCACCTTTACGGTGTCAAAGTAGGCTTGGCCTGTCACCTCATGCTCAGCACCGTCTGCTTTAACCGTGTACGGCGGATTGCAGGTCGAACAGGTGTATTCGCCTCCGGCCAGCAGCAGAACGAGTGGTTTCCCCGTCGTTTTCAGGGATTCCATGTCCGTCTTCCACGTGCCGTCGAACCCGGTGCCAGCGAGCGCCACCGCGGGCAGCAGCAGCGTTGGGAATAGAAGCCTCATCGCATTTCACCTTTAGCCGTCCTTCTGCTTAGTGGGCCAGTGCCTTCCAGCCCGGGACGCGGTCGTCAGCTTACCGGAAGGAGCTTTGGAGCGTCGAGTGACGGCAATTGGCCCGGCGGCTGCCTCCTATTGTGGCCGGTCGGTCCGTGTCGACCCGTTGTTGCCGACCGTGACCGGCGGCTATCGGTGCTGCAATTGACATCTGGCCTGCGCGGAGAGTAGCTTTTCAGCTGCGCCGGGCAGGACAAGCCCGCAAAGATTCGCCTCTGCTCCGAGGAAATTCGCTATGAAGGTTAGTCGCTAGCTCGCAGACGCTTCTGGATAGCTCTGGCGGGATTGCCAGTCCAAGCAGCAAGTCTGCCCAAACAAACCGATTCAGTAGCTAGTGCTCAACGGGCGACATCGTCGTCCGCACGGCTCAACGCAGGAGCAAGCCTTGATAATGAAGTACAACCACGTCGGGATACCGACGACCGCAAATTTCGATGGCGAGATTCCAGTGCCGCATTTGAAGGTGACGGTAAGCGATCACCAGAACAACCCATTCGGCATTCAGTGGCAAAGATACTGGGACGAAGCGCCGTATCCGGACCTGGTAAAGACCATTCCGCACGTTGCCTTCGAGGTCGACGACCTGGCGGAGGCGATCCGCGATCAGAAGGTGATCGTTGCGCCTAACAGTCCGAGTACTGGTGTGCTGGTTGCCATGATCGAAGTGAACGGAGCGCCGGTGGAGCTGATGCAAATCGATCATTTGGTGAGGAAGGACTTGTAGCCGTCTTTAGACCGTGCCGGCCTTCCGATTTCGGTGCCAAAACCGCGAATGCTCATAGGGACGGCATGAAATGCTCAGAGAAAAGTTATCAACAACAATTTACGAGGCCGACATGTCAACTCGCCGACGACATATCGAGGCTCCCCGCATCGACCTACGGGGCAGGAACCCGATGGTCGTCAAGGATGATTGCCTCGCCACGTGCGATGGACAAGGCGCTCGCACGCACGCCGCTACGTCGCGGCAGAAGGGCATCATAAGTATCACAAGATGCTGAATTCGCGACCAATGCTGCACGGGGGGATTATGAGCGCCAGTAAATTCGCCTCGCGAATTCACCATTGATCTGGTGGGTCGCGATGAGCCGGCGTTGCGTGATTCCAGTAAGTACTGTGCCTTTCTAGGGCACAATTTGGTCACAGGCTAGCCAACCCAGTTTGGAGATTGTTATCGTAAGTTTTTGTTTTAATTGGTAGCGGGGGCAGGATTTGAACCTGCGACCTTCGGGTTATGAGCCCGACGAGCTGCCAGACTGCTCCACCCCGCACCGGAGAGCCGCACATTCTACCCACTAGTCGGGTTAATGCAAGCGCGGCCACGCACCCAACGGCTGCCCTACCCGGCTATTCGCGCCGCCTCAACGAATTCTACGGGAGCACGTGCTGGCACAACGCGATCAGCGAGCCCGGCGCGATGCCCAAGGCGATCGCAAGCAGGGCATTCGCCGAGAGCACCGTGCGCATGACCGCGGAGCCGCCGATCACGCTTGTATCCTCCGGCTCGTCGAAGTACATCACCTTCACGACCCGCAGGTAGAAGTAGGCGCTCACGACCGAGAACAGCACCGCTACCACGGCGAGCCACGTCAAGCCCACGCCGAGAACCGCCTGTATCACGCCTAGTTTCGCCCAGAATCCGATGAAGGGGGGGACGCCGGCGAGCGAGAACATGAGCATCGCCATCATCCATGCGAACCACGGGCTGCGTGCATTCAGTCCCTTGAAGTCCGCGATCTGGTCGGCCTCGAAGCCTTGCCGCGCCAGCAGCAGCACCATGCCGAAGGCGCCGGCGGCGACCAGGACGTAGCTGATCATGTAGAACATCGACGCCTGATAGCCCTGCGTCGTGCCCGACAGGATCCCGAGCAGCACGTAGCCGATGTGGGAGATCGTGGAATAGGCGAGCATGCGCTTGATGTTGGTCTGTGCGATCGCCACGACGCTCCCCAACGCCATGGAGAGCACGGAGAGCACCACCAGCATCTGGCTCCAGTCGGGCTGCGAAGCCGCGAGCGCCTCCGGCAACAGGCGCATGATGAGCGCGAACGCCGCGAGCTTCGACGCGGTACCGATGAACACGGTGACGCACGTGGGCGAGCCGTCGTACACATCGGGTATCCACATATGGAAGGGCACGGCCCCCAGCTTGAAGCCCACCCCGACGATCATGAAGGCGATGCCGAAGTCGAGGCCGATGTTGTCCGCGTAGCTCGAATGAACGATCTGCGCGATCTGGCCGAGCTCGAGATGCCCGGTAACGCCATAGACGATGGACATGCCGTAAAGCAGGGTCCCCGACGACATCGATCCGAGCACGAAATATTTGATGGCGGATTCAGCGGCGATGCCGGAATCGCGATCGAAGGCGACCATCGCGTACAGGCACAGGGACATGAGCTCGAGGCCCAAGTACAGCGTGATGAGGCTGCCTGCCGACGTCAGCACCATCGCCCCCACGGTGGCGAACAGCCCGAGCACGTAGTACTCGCCCTTGAGGATCGCGCGCCTCCTGAGGTAGTCGGTCGAGTAAACGAACACCACCGCAACCGACAGGAGGGTCACCACTTTCAGGAGCTGCGCCATTCGGTCGATCTCGAACAACCCGCCCAGCGCGACGACCCGGTGAGGCACCGGCTCGATGACGACGAGGACGGCGGTCACCAGCAGGCTCAAGATCGCGAGCAGACCGGTCCAGCGCTTTCCCGCCTCGGACAGGAAGAGATCGAGCATCAGCAGCACGCAGGCTGCCGTGCTCAGGAAGATCTCCGGCGTTGCGTAGTGAAGACCCGCATTGAATTCGGCAACGTTGAACACGTACATGGGGACCTCAGGGAACGATCTTCGACATCAACAACTGCTCCGCCAGGTGCTGCGTCGTCGCACGCATGACGTCGAGCAAGGGTGCCGGCCAGAGGCCCACGATCAGCACGGCGACCGCGAGCAGGGAAAGCACCAGAAACTCGCGGCCGTTGAGGTCCTTCAGCTCGCGCACATGATCGTTCGCGATGGGTCCGAAGATGACGCGCTTGACGAGCCACAGCGTATAGGCGGCGCCGAGAATCAACGTGCTACCTGCCAGAAAGGCGTACCAGACATTTGCCTTGAACGAGGCGAGAATCACCAGGAACTCCCCGACGAACCCCGAAGTGCCGGGGACGCCGGAGTTCGCGAGCGCAAACAGCACCATGAACGCGGCGAACTTCGGCATGGTATTGACGACGCCGCCGTAGGCGCCGATCTCGCGGCTGTGCACACGGTCGTACAGAACCCCGACGCACAGGAACATGGCTCCCGACACGAGTCCGTGGGACAGCATCTGCACCATCGAGCCATCGAGCCCGAGCTCGACGCCCGAGGTGCGTCCGGTGTGCTGGACGATCTGGAAGCCGATGAACGCCCCCAGGGTCACGAACCCCATGTGGGCGATCGAGGAGTAGGCGATCAGCTTCTTCATGTCCCGCTGCGCGAGGGCGACGAACCCGATATACACGACCGCGATCAGCGAGAGCGTGATGATCAGCCAGTCGAGCTCGCGGGCCGCATCCGGGGTGATCGGCAACGAGAAGCGCAGAAAGCCGTATCCGCCCATCTTCAGCATGATGGCTGCCAGCACCACCGAGCCGCCGGTCGGCGCCTCGACGTGCGCGTCGGGCAACCAGGTATGCACCGGCCACATCGGCACCTTCACGGCGAAGGCGGTGAAGAAGGCGAGGAAAATGAGCAGCTGCTCGTTGAGCGTGAGCGGCATGCCTTGCAACAGCGCGATGTCGTATGTTCCGGACTTCAGGTACATGTAGATCAGCGCGACCAGCATCAGCAGCGAGCCGATGAAGGTGTACAGGAAGAACTTGATGGTGGCATACACGCGCCGCGGTCCGCCCCACACACCGATGATGATGAACATCGGCAGGAGCATCGCCTCCCAAAATACATAGAAGAGCGCGGCGTCGCGGGCTGCGAAAACGCCGATCATCAGCCCTTCCAAGATGAGGAACGCGCCCATGTACTGGGCGATGCGCTTCGCGACGTTGGTCCAGCTCGCGATCACGATGAGCACGGTGGTGAAGGTCGTCAACAGAATGAGCGGCATCGAGATGCCGTCGACGCCGATGTTGTAGTCCGCGTGGATCGAGGGTATCCAGGAGGTGTGCTCGACGAACTGCATATCCGCGGTGCCGGTCTTGAACGCCGCCCATAGCGGAATGCTGATGAGGAACGTCAGCAGCGAGATGCACAAGGACAGCCACTTGGCGGCGGCCTCCCGCTTGTTGAGCCCGAGCACGGCAAATCCGCCGACGATGGGCACCCAGATCAGAATCGACAGCAAATAATCGTTCATGGCCGCCAGATCAGCCACAAGAGGAGCGAGGCGAGACCCAGGATCATGGCGAACGCATAGTGATACAGGTACCCCGACTGCGCATAGCGCATCACCGAGCTGAACCAGCCGACGAGCCGCGCACTTCCGTTGACGAGTGCGCCGTCGATGAGAATCTCATCCCCGGCGCGCCAGAACGTGCGCCCCAGTCCGCGCGCGAACGGCAGGATGACGTGCTCGATGAACCAGTCGAATCCGTACTTGTTGACCAGGACCCAGTGCAGCCACTTGAAGCGGCGCTCCGCCGCATCCGCCCATGCCGGATACTTGAGGAAGAAGAGCCATGCGGCAAGGACTCCGGCCGCCGCGCAATAGATCACCGGCGAGGTGAATACCGACTCGAGAACCGCGGCCGGACCTTGGAACTCCTGGCCCAGCTCTCTCAGCACATCGTGTGCCGGCAGCACCTGGATCGCCCCGTCGAAGTAGCCGCCGAAGAGGATGGGCTGCTCGGTGAGCCAGCCCACCAGAAGCGAGGGAATCGCAAGCAGGATCAAAGGCACCGTCACCACCCAGGGGCTCTCGTGCAGGTGATGCCGGGTCTCCTCGTCCATCCGCTCCTTGCCGTGAAAGGTCATGAAGAACGCGCGGAAGGTGTAGAGCGCGGTGACGAACACGCCCCCCAACACGCAGAAGTAGGCGTAGCGCGCAAACAGCCGGTGCGAGTCGTAGACCGCATCGATCAGCAAATCCTTGGAGAAGAAGCCGGACGTGCCCGGAAATCCAATGAGCGCGAGCGACCCCACCAAGAACGTCCAGTAGGTGATCGGCAGGTACTTGCGCAGGCCGCCCATGCGGCGCATGTCCTGCTCGTGATGCATGGCCATGATCACCGAGCCGGCGGCGAGGAACAGCAGCGCCTTGAAAAAGGCGTGCGTCATCAAGTGGAAGATGCCGGCGCCGTAGGCGGACGCGCCGAGCGCCACGGTCATATAACCGAGCTGCGACAGGGTCGAATAGGCGATCACGCGCTTGATGTCGTTGTTCACGACGCCCAGAAGCCCCATGAAGAAGGCGGTGGTCGCTCCGACGAACAGCACCATGGAAAGCGCCGTTTCCGACAGCTCGAACAAGGGCGACATGCGCGCCACCATGAAGATGCCGGCGGTGACCATGGTCGCGGCATGGATCAACGCGGAGATCGGCGTCGGGCCTTCCATGGAATCGGGCAACCACACATGCAGCGGCACCTGCGCGGACTTGCCCATGGCCCCTACGAAGAGGCAAATGCAGGTGAACGTGATCGCCGGCCAGACAATCGTCTGCGTCACGTGAATCTGCGCGCTCGCGAGCTGCCCGGCGTGTGCGAAGACGGTGCCGTAATCCAGCGACCCCGTGTATTTCAGGATCGCCGCAATTCCGAGGATGAAGCCGAAGTCACCCACCCGGTTCACCAGGAAGGCCTTGAGCGCGGCAAACGTCGCGGTGGGTCGCGTGTACCAGAACCCGATGAGCAGATACGACACCACGCCGACGCCTTCCCAGCCGAAGAAGAGCTGCATGAAGTTGTTCGACATCACGAGCATGAGCATCGCGAACGTGAACAGCGAGATGTAGCTGAAGAAGCGCTGATAGCCGTCGTCATCGGCCATGTAGCCGACGGTGTAGATGTGCACCATCAGCGAGACGAACGTGACCACGGCCATCATCAACGCGGACAAGCGGTCGATGAGGAAACCGACCTGGATGTTCAATCCGTCGGTGAGAGCCCAGGTGTAGACCGGGCCATCGAAGGCAGCCATGCCCGCGAACACGAGCTGGTACAGGACGTACACGGACAGCGCACAGGAGAGTGCGACCCCGGCGATGGCGACGCTGTGCGCGCCCACCTTGCCGATCTTGTGCCCGAGCAGGCCGTCGGCGAGAGCCGCGGCCAGCGGCGCGAGCGCAATCGTCAGGTAAATCGACTCCATGCTGCCTTGACCCCTAATTTCTTCTGTTTCAACCCTGTAGCGAGTCGAGCTCTTCCACGTCGATGCTGCGCCGCTCGCGGAACACCACGACCAGGATCGCGAGCCCGATGGCCGCTTCCGCGGCGGCCACGGTCAGGATGAAGAACACGAATATCTGTCCGGCGATGTCGCCCATGAAGCGCGAGAACGCCACGAAATTGAAGTTCACGGCGAGCAGCATCAGCTCGATGCACATGAGCAGGATGATCACGTTCTTGCGGTTCAAGAACACGCCGGCCACCGCGATCGCAAACAGGATGCCGGACAGGGCGACGACGCAGGTCAGGCTGATCATGGGGCTTTTCCGGAGGGCATTTTGACGATCCGCACGCGATCCCGGGCGCGCACCGCCACCTGGGCTGCAATGTCCTGAGGCTTCACGCCCCTGCGGCCGCGCAACGTGAGGATGATGGCCGCGATGCTCGCAACCAGCAGGATGACGGCCGCGATCTGCGCAGGATAGGCGTAGCGGGTGAAGAGCGCGATGCCGAGCGTGCGCGTGTTCGAGTAGCCGGCAGGGAGCGGCGGCGCGAGGCGCAGGGCCGTGCCGCCGAGGTGACGCACCACGACGATGTTGATGATGGCGAACACGACGAAGCCCGCGACCGCGACCGCGAGCGGCCAGTAGCTCGCGAACTCCGCACGCAGCTGCGCCGTGTCGATATCGAGCATCATCACGACGAACAGGAACAGCACCATGACGGCGCCCACGTACACCAGGATCAGCACGATGCCGAGAAACTCCGCATCGAGGAGCAGCCAGATGACGGCGCTATTGAAGAAGCAAAGCACCAGGAGCAGCGCGCAATGCACCGGATTGCGGGCGAGGATCACGCCGAGCGCCGCGCAGATGAGCACCGAGGAGAAGATGAAAAAGAGAATGGCCGGAAACATCAACGATACTTCGCATCGACGGCGCGGTCCGCCGCAATCATGGCTTCGTAGCGCTCGCCGACGGCGAGCAGCTTGTCCTTGTTCATGATGTTCTCGCCGCGGTTCTCCATGTGGTACTCGTGAATGCGCGTGAGCACGATGGCATCGACCGGACAGGCCTCCTCGCAGAAGCCGCAGTAGATGCATTTGAACAGGTCAATGTCGTAGCGCGTGGTGCGGCGCGTCCCGTCGTCGTTCGCGTCGGAATCGATGGTGATGCACACCGCCGGACACACGGCCTCGCACAGCTTGCAGGCAATGCAGCGCTCCTCGCCGTTCGGATAGCGCCGCAGCGCATGCAGCCCGCGGAAGCGCACGCTTTGCGGAGTCTTCTCTTCCGGATAGTTCACGGTGACCTTGGTCCGCCACATCTCCCGGAAAGTGACCGACAGACCCTTCAGAAGCTCCCACAGCAGGAACGTCTTCAGGAAATTGCGCGTTGATGAGGCCATCAGCTTTGCCCTCTCCAGGGTCCGACGTGGAAGTAGGCGAGAACCCCCTCGACCGTGAGCCACACCAGAGTGACCGGAATGAGCGCCTTCCAGCCGAGGCGCATGATCTGATCGTATCGATAACGGGGGAAGGTCGCGCGCAGCCACAGGAACGTGAACATCGGGAACAGCGTCTTCACGCCAAACCAGAAAAAGCCCGGCTGCGCGAGCCAGCTGTGCGCCGGCAACCAGCCGTCGAAGGGCGATAGCCACCCGCCGAAGAAGAAAATGACCGTGAGCGCCGAGATGAGGATCATGTTCACGTACTCGGCGATGAAAAACAGCGCGAAGGCCATCCCCGAGTAATCGACGTGGAACCCCGCGACGATCTCCGACTCGCCCTCGGCCACGTCGAACGGCGCGCGGTTGGTCTCGGCCACCCCCGAGATGAAGTACACGAGCAGCAGCGGAAAGAGCCAGGTCCAGTTCCAGGTGAAGAGGCCCCCCGCCTGCGCGCGAACGATGTCGCCGACGTTGAGGCTTCCCGCGGCCATGAGCACGCCCACCATGGCGAAGCCCATCGCGATCTCGTAGGCGATGATCTGCGCCGCCGAGCGCATCGCGCCCAGGAACGCGTACTTGGAGTTCGCAGCCCAGCCGGCGAGGATGATGCCGTAGACGCCCATCGAGGTGAGCGCGAGTATGTAGAGAAGTCCCGCATCGATGCGGGAAAACGCGTGCTCCGGCCCGAATGGGATCACCGCCCAGATGGCGAGCGAGGGCACGAGCGAGAGAAACGGCGCGAGCCGGAACAAAAATTTGTTCGCGTTGGCCGGGATTATGATCTCCTTGAACAGGAGCTTGACCACATCGGCGAACGGCTGGCCCGCGCCCGGGATGAACAGGAGATTCACCCGGTTCGGTCCTTTGCGCGCCTGGATCCAGCCGATCACCTTGCGCTCGGCAAGCGTATAGAAGGCCATGACCAGGATGATGCACACCATGACCATCAAGGTCTGCACGGCGAGCAGCAGCGGCGTCGTCCAGTACGGTGTGATGTAGGTCGCGAGCCAATCGCGGATGGGGTCCCACTGCCACATGTCAGAGCACGACGCGGGCTTCGCGCCCGTCCTTCGTCTTCGCAAGCGACTCCGAGCCGCGGACCAGAACATCGATCTGGTAGGGCGGGATGTCGATCCACGGACCCGAAGGCGCCGGCGCCTGGAGCGCGTGGCCGTTCGACACCGCGACCGGCGCATTCGCACCCGGCGCCGCGTCCGTCGCCCCCGCCACGGGCAGCGCGCGATCGCCGCAGAGCTTCCTCAAGGCATCGCGCACCTCGTCCGAGCTCATGTAATCGAAGCCGGGCAGGTTCAGCAGATTGCCGAGAACCCGCAGCACTTTCCAGCCCGGGCGGCTCTCGCCCTGCAGGCCCGCGGCGCCGGCCCAGCTCTGCCAGCGTCCCTCGACGTTCACGTAAGTCCCCGAGCCTTCGGCGAAGGTGCCGATGGGCAGTACCACGTGCGCCGCCGCGCGCAGGCTCTCCGAGAGGTGGCTGGTGGCGGCGACGACGAAGGCATCGCCGAGCGCCGGCGCGCCGGGCGCCGCTGCGCCGGATCCGTCGGGCGCGGCGAGGAGATCATGGGCCGGATCGATTCCGCCAAGCAGCATGTAGCCCTTCAGGCGGCTCTCGAGCATGGCGCGTGCCGCGAGCCCGGCGGCGGCGATGGGCGCGCCGCCGGGCTCGCGATGCGGCACGGCACCCGCAAGATACGCGCCGGCGGCGTTCGGTCCCTCGGTGAGCAGCCCCACGCGCGCGCCGCACAACGCTGCGAGCGTTGCGGCGAGCGTCTTGATCTGGGCGTACGCCGGGTGACGCTGCGCGAGCGTTCCCAGGAAAATCGCGCGGCGCTCGCCTTGGGCGAGCGATGCGGCCAAGGCACGATGACCGTCATCGATGGTCGCGGCCGGCACCCCGTCGGGCACCTCGCGGTTGGCCGCGGCCGCGGCCGCGCGCACCACGGCGGCGAGTCCCCCGACGAGATCCTCCGCAACACCATAGCCCGCGACGGTGAACAGGTACTCGAAGCGGCGCGGGTTGAGGAATGCGACCTGCGCGCCGCGCAGGGCCGCTTTGCGGATGCGATGCGCGAGCAACGGGACCTCGTGGCGCAGATTCGAGCCCACGATGAGCACGCCGTTGAGCGCTTCGACCTCGCCGATCTTCATGCCGAGGCTGGGATAGGCGCCCTCCCCTGCCTGATCGCGAACATCGAGCTGCCGCAGCCGATGGTCGATGTTGCCGCAGCCGAGGCTGCGCGCGATCTGCGCGAACAGGTACATCTCCTCGAGCGTCGCCTGAGGCGAGGCGAGAAACCCCAAGCTCCCGGCGCCCGCGCTCGCGGCCACCGTCTTCAGCCCCTCGGCCGCCGCGCTCAGCGCCACGTCCCAGTCGACCGTCTTGAGCACGCCATCGACGCGCACCATGGGCTCGGTCACGCGCTCGCTGGAATACATGCCCTCGAAGCCGAAACGGTCGCGGTCCGCGATCCAGGTCTCGTTGATCTCCTCGTTCTCACGCGGCACGACGCGCATGACCCTGCCGCGCAGCACGTGTGCGTAGATGTTCGTGCCAAAGCCGTCGTGCGGCGAGATGAGCGGCCGCTGCGTCATCTCCCAGGCGCGGGCATGGTAGCGGAACGGCTTGTTGTTGAGCGCCCCGACCGGACAGAGGTCGATGATGTTCGCGGACAGCTCGTGATCGAGCCCCGTCTCCACGTAGGTATCGATCATCATGTGCTCGCCGCGGCCGGTGGTGCCGAGCTGCGGGAAGCCCTGGATCTCGAGCCCGAAGCGCACGCAGCGCGTGCATTGAATGCACCGGGTCATGTCGGTCGATACCAGGGGGCCGATGCTCTTGTCCTTGACCACCCGCTTGCGCTCGGCGAAGCGCGAGACATCGCGTCCGTAGCCGACCGCGAGATCCTGCAGCTCGCACTCCCCGCCCTGATCGCAGATCGGACAGTCGAGGGGATGATTGATGAGCAGGAACTCCATGGTGGCGCGCTGGGCCGCGATCGCCTTCGGCGATCGCGTGAACACCTTCATGCCTTCCATGACGGGCGTCGCACACGCCGGCATCGGCTTCGGCGCCTTTTCGACCTCGACCAGACACATGCGGCAATTCGCCGCGACGGTGAGCTTGGCGTGATAGCAAAAGCGCGGGATGTAGATGTCGGCGGCGTCGGTGACCTGCATGATCATCGCGCCCTTGCGAGCCTTCAACGGTTGACCGTTGACCTCGATATTGACCAGATCGTCGCTCATGGTGCCTTCACGCCGCCGCCGCCGGCTGGCTTTCGACGATCGAGCGCCCCTTGTGCTCGATCATGTACTGAAACTCGTGCTTGTAATGCTTCAAGAAGCTCTGCACCGGCCATGCCGCGGCGTCGCCGAGTGCACAGATCGTGTGGCCCTCGATGCGATTCGCCACATCGAGGAGCAGCCCGAGATCCTCGCTCCGGCCCTGCCCTGCGAGGATGCGTTTGAGCATGCGATCGAGCCAGCCCGTGCCTTCGCGGCACGGCGTGCACTGGCCGCAGGACTCCGAGTAATAGAACCGCGTCAGGCGCTGCAGCGCCCGCACCATGCAGGTGGTCTCGTCCATGACGATCACCGCGCCGGTGCCGACCGAGGATCCGGCCTTCTTGACCGAGTCGTAATCCATGTGGGTCGCCATCATCACATCGCCCGGCACGACCGGCACGGAGGAGCCCCCCGGGATGACCGCCTTGAGCTTGCGGCCCTTCCACACCCCGCCGCAGATCGCGAGCAGATCCTTGAAGGGGATGCCGAGCGGCAGCTCGATGTTCATCGGCTTCTCGACGTGGCCCGAGACGGAAAAAATAATGGTGCCGCCCGAGTTCGGCGGGCCGAGCGCCGCGAACCACGCCGCGCCCTTGCGCAGGATCGTCGGGACCGTGGCGTAGCTCTGCGTGTTGTTGATGGTCGTCGGCTTGCCGTAGAGTCCGAAATTGGCCGGAAACGGCGGCTTGAAGCGCGGCTTGCCGGGCTTGCCCTCGAGCGATTCCAACAGCGCGGTCTCTTCCCCGCAGATGTAGGCACCGGCGCCGACGAACATGTGCAGGTCGAAGTCCACCCCGGAGCCGAGGATATTCTTGCCGAGCAAACCCGCCGCGTACGCCTCGTCGAGCGCCGCCTGAAAGCGCGGGACCGGCTCGGCCATGAACTCGCCGCGGATGTAGTTGTAGCCGACGCTCGCCGTCATGGCGTAGCCGCCGATGGCCATGCCCTCGATCACCGAATGCGGGTTGTAGCGCAGGATGTCTCGGTCATGGCAGGTCCCGGGCTCGGACTCGTCGGAGTTGCACACCGCATACTTCTGCAGCGGCGATGAGCGCGGCATGAAGCTCCATTTGACGCCCGTCGGGAAGGCCGCGCCGCCGCGTCCGCGCAGGCCCGAGGCCTTGACCTCGTCGATGATCTTCTCGCGCGGTGTCTTCTCGCGCAGGATGCGCTCCCACGCCTCGTAGCCGCCGAACGAGCGGTAACCCTCGAGCGTCCAGGGGCGCTCGTGTTTCAATGCCTCGAAGAGCACCGTGTTCGTCTCGTAGTTCATTTCAGCTCATCCAGGATCGCGCCGATGACATCGGGGGTGAGATTCTCGTGATAGACGTGATCCACCATCATCATGGGCGCGTTGTTGCACGCCGCGAGGCACTCCTCCTCGCGCTTGAGGTAGATGCGCCCGTCCGGCGTGCTCTCGCCCGTCTTGATGCCGAGCTTCTTCTCGACGCATGCGACGATCTCGTCCGCGCCGCGCAGCATGCAGGAGATGTTCGTGCACACCGACACATGGTGGCGGCCGACCGGCTTGGTCTCGAACATCGAATAGAAGGTCGCCACCTCGTACACCTGGATGGGCGGCAGTTGCAGATATTCGGCCACCGCGTCCATGAGCGGCGTCGTCAGATAGCCGTTGTTCTCGTGCTGCACGGCGTGCAGCGCCGAGATCACCGCGGAGCGCTTGCGGTCGGGCGGGAACTTCGCCAGCCAGCGATCGATCTCCTCGCGCACGTGATCCGATAATTGCGTGCTCATCGGTCGATCTCGCCGAACACGATGTCCTGCGTACCGATCACGGCCACGACGTCCGCGAGCATGTGCCCGCGCACCATCTCATCGAGCGCCGCGAGGTGCGCGAAGCCCGGGGCCCGCACCTTCAATCGATACGGCTTGTTCGCCCCGTCGGAGACGAGGTAGACGCCAAGCTCGCCCTTCGGGGCTTCGATGGCCGCATAGGCCTCGCCCTCGGGCACGCAATACCCTTCCGTGAACAGCTTGAAGTGATGGATGAGCGATTCCATGTCGCCCTTCATCTGCTCGCGCTTCGGCGGGCGAATCTTGCGATCGTCGATCATGACCGGACCCGGATTCTGTTTGAGCCATGCGATGCACTGCGTGATGATGCGGGTGGACTGCCGCATCTCCTCGATGCGCACGAGATACCGATCGTAGCAATCGCCCTTGACTCCGACGGGGATGTCGAAGTCCATGCGGTCGTACACCTCGTAGGGCTGCGTCTTGCGCAAATCCCATTCGATGCCCGAGCCGCGCAGCATGGGTCCCGAGAAGCCGAGCTGCATGGCGCGCTCGGGGGTCACCGTCGCGATGTTCACGGTGCGCTGCTTCCAAATGCGATTGTCGGTGAGGAGCGTCTCGTACTCATCGACGCACGCCGGAAAGCGCGCGGCGAAATCTGCGATGAAATCGATGAGTCCGCCCGAGCGGCGCTCGTTCAGGCGATCGACTTCCTTGTTGCTGCGCCACTCCGTGTACTGGTACTTCGGCATCAGCTCGGGCAGGTCGCGGTACACGCCGCCCGGCCGGTAATAGGTGGCGTGCATGCGCGTGCCCGAGACCGCCTCGTAGCAATCCATCAGATCCTCGCGCTCGCGAAACGCGTACAGGAACACCGTCATGGCACCGATGTCGAGCGCATGCGCGCCGAGCCACATCAGATGGTTGAGGATGCGGGTGATCTCGTCGAACATCACCCGGATGTACTGCGCTCGGATCGGCGGCTCGATCTTCAAGAGCTTCTCGATCGCCATCACATAGGCATGCTCGTTGCACATCATCGAGACGTAGTCGAGCCGGTCCATGTAGCCGATCGATTGATTGTAAGGCTTGCTCTCGGCGAGCTTCTCGGTGCCTCGATGCAGGAGCCCGATGTGCGGATCGGCCTTCTGAATGACCTCCCCGTCCATCTCGAGCACGAGCCGCAGCACGCCGTGCGCAGCCGGATGCTGCGGGCCGAAATTCATCGTGTAGTTGCGTATCTCGGCCATCAGGTTTTCGCGGCTGCAGGCGCGGCCGGGGTGGGCGGCGTCCCCGGGGGCGGGGGCGGCGGCGGGGCGATCTCGGCCGCCGCAGGCGCGATCGAGGCCGCGGGCGCGGCGGTGAGCTGCGCATCGTAGCGGTTGTCGTGCCGGATCACCTTCGGCACGAGCGTGCGCGGCTCGATGGTGACCGGCTGATAGACCACGCGGCGCTTCTCCGGATCGTAGCGCACTTCCACGTTCCCGCTGAGCGGAAAGTCCTTGCGAAACGGATGCCCGATGAAGCCGTAGTCGGTGAGGATGCGCCTCAGATCGGGGTGTCCGCGGAACAAGATTCCGTACAGATCGAACGCCTCGCGCTCGAACCAATCCGCCGACGCCCAGATGCCGGTGACCGAGTCGACCGCCGGCTGCTCGTCGTCCTCGCAATACACCCTGAGCCGCAGCCTCGCGTTGCGCCGGATCGACAGCAGGTGATACACCACGGCGAAGCGCCGGCCGGGCTTCTCGTCCCCGCCGCTCGTCATGCCGCGCACCACGCCCCGGCTGAAGCCGGACACGGTCGCGTGTTCGGTCTTCCACTCGGTCCGTCCATGCTGCAGATAGTCGACGCCGCACACGTCCATGCACATCTCGAAGCCGATGTCGCGCAACACCGCGGCCGCCGCCAGCAATTGCGCCGGGCGCACTTCGTAGCCGAGCTCGCCGATGGAGCTCTCGAGGCGGGTCAGGCCCTGCGGGAGCGCCTGCGAGATCGCCGCGACGAGCTGATCGAGCCCGCTCGGGGCGGCGGGCGCCGCGGCGGCGCCTGGCGTGGCGATCTCATCGCTCATCGGATGATGGCCTTGTTTCGCCTGATCTTGTTCTGCAGCTGGATGATCCCGTACAGCAACGCCTCCGCGGTCGGCGGACAACCCGGCACGTATACATCGACGGGAACGATGCGGTCGCATCCCCGCACCACGGCATACGAGTAGTGATAGTAGCCGCCGCCGTTCGCGCACGAGCCCATGGAGATCACCCAGCGGGGCTCGGCCATCTGGTCATACACTTTGCGCAGCGCCGGCGCCATCTTGTTGACCAGCGTTCCGGCCACGATCATGACGTCGGACTGCCGGGGGCTTGGTCGAAACACCACGCCGAACCGGTCGAGATCGTAGCGCGCGGCACCCGCATGCATCATCTCGACCGCACAGCACGCGAGTCCGAACGTCATCGGCCAGAGCGAGCCCGTGCGCGCCCAATTGATGAGCTTGTCGACCGTGGTCACTTCGAAGCCGCGCACCGTGCCGGAATCCGCGGATGCCGGCTCTAATCCCATTCGAGTGCCCCTTTGCGATAGTCATAGATCAGAGCGATCACGAGGACCAGGGCGAAAATGAACATCGCGATCAATCCGAACGCGCCCGTGGCGCGCAGCGACACGGCCCAGGGGAAGAAAAATGCGATCTCGAGGTCGAACACGATGAAGATGATGGCGACGAGGTAGTAACGCACGTCGAAGCGCATGCGCGAATCCTCGAAGGCCTCGAAACCGCATTCATACGGCGAGAGCTTCTCCGGATCCGGCCGGCGCGGGCCGGCAATCCAGCCCAGCGTGAATAGGGCGAGGCCGAGGACGGTGGCCAAGCCCAAGAAAATCAAGATTGGCAAATACTGTGACAACATCACGCCGACCGTGAATGAACAATGAACGGTTGATCCGCCCAGTATATCAGGCGTGAGAAAAATTATGGTGCCGACGGCCGGACTCGAACCGGCACAGGTTGCCCCACTAGCCCCTCAAACTAGCGCGTCTACCAATTCCGCCACGTCGGCAATGCAAACTCGAAAAACGAAAACTACTTGTTGACCGGTGCCGGCGGCACCGCCGGCGCGGGCGATTGCGGCGCGCGGCGGCGGTGCGCTGCTGCGCGCGCGTGCCGCCGCCTGTGCGGCGCGCTCGATCACCGAAGTCGGCTCCACGGTCGTGCGGGTGCCCATGTAAGCGAGCAGCAGGCTGGTCGTGAAGAACAGCGCCGCGAAAACCGCCGTCAATTTCGAAAACAACGTCGCCGTGCCGCGAGCACCGAACACGGTGCCGGAGGCCCCGGAGCCGAATCCCGCGCCCGCCTCCGCGCCCTTACCCCGCTGCATCAGCACGAGGAAGATGATCATGAGCGCGAGCAGGATATGCACGGATAAAATGAAACCACGCAGCATTTGCGATCTCTCAATGTCGCACGGCCGCAGCCGCGCAAATTTGTAAAAACTCATCGGCGCTCAAGGAGGCGCCACCCACCAATCCGCCGTCCACATCCGGCCTCGAGAACAGCTCGGCGGCATTCGACGCTTTCACGCTGCCGCCGTACAAGATGCGAACTTCCGCTGATATTTTAGCATCTTGGCGGCGGATCCGATCACGCACGTAAGCATGCACCGCTTGCGCCTGCTCCGGCGAGGCCGTTCGGCCCGTGCCGATCGCCCACACCGGCTCGTAGGCGAGGATCGCTCCGGCGAGGCTCGGTACCCCGTTGAGGGCCGTCACCGCATCGAGCTGGCGGGCCACCACGGCCTCGGTGCGCTCCGCTTCACGCTCCTCGAGCGTCTCGCCGATGCACAGCACCGGCGTCAAGCCGGCATTCAGGGTCGCCGCGAACTTGCGGGCCACCAGCGTATCGTCCTCGTGATACAACCGCCGCCGCTCGGAGTGGCCGACGATCACGTAGCGGCAGCCCACGTCCTTCAACATGGCCGCCGAGACCTGTCCCGTGAACGCCCCGATCGGCTCGGCGCACACATCCTGGGCCCCCACGTCGATGTCGCCCTCGTCGAGCAGCCGCGCCGCGTCGGCGAGGTAGACGTAGGGCGGAAATACCACGACGTCGACCTGCCACTCGGGCTTGAAACGCTCTTCGATCTCGGCGAGCAGAGTCTCGTTGGCCGCGCGCGATCCGTGCATTTTCCAATTACCTGCGACCACGGGACGACGCATGCCAATACCCCGGGACCTTAAGGCCCCTCACGAAAGGCCGCGAAGATTAGCCGCGCGGGCCGCCAACTGCAAGGCCCAGCGCCGCACCCTGGGCCGGGGCCGGCAGCGGGCCTCCGGCTGCGGCGTCCGCCGCCGCGGCCTCGAGCGCGGCGGCTTCCACGGCCGCGACGATCTCGCGGGCCCCCTCCTTGACGAGCTTCGCATCGTTTCCTTCGACCATGACCCGGATCACGGGCTCGGTCCCGGAGGGACGCAACACGGTACGGCCGCGCCCGTTGAACCGGCGCTCGACGGCGCGCACGGTCTCGACGATCCGCGGATGGCTCATCGGATCGAAGCGCTGCGCCACGCGCACGTTCAACAGCGTCTGTGGGTACTTGGGCATGGGTGCGCATAATTCGGCGAGGCTTGCGCCCGTGCTCTTCATCACCGCGAGCACCTGCAGGGCGCTGATCAGGCCATCGCCCGTGGTGGTCTTGTCGAGACACAGAATGTGGCCCGAGGTCTCACCGCCGAGGGTGCCGCGGAGCTCTTGAAGCATGGCGAGCACGTAGCGATCGCCCACCTGCGCGCGCCTGAACGGAATGCCGAGCTCCCCGAGTGCATGCTCGAGTCCGAGATTGCTCATGACGGTCCCCACCACGGGACCCTGCAGGATGCCGGCCTCGTGTCGCGCACGCGCCAGGACATAGAGCAGTTGATCGCCGTCGACGTACCGCCCCAGCCCGTCGACCATCGCCACGCGATCGCCGTCGCCGTCCAAGGCGATGCCCACCTGCGCGCGCACGCCCGGGACCGTCAATTGCAGGAACTCGGTGGCGGTGGATCCGCAACCATCGTTGATGTTGCGCCCATTCGGCGAGCAGCCGATGGGCACGATGTCGGCGCCGAGGTCCGCAAACACGCGCGGACCCACCTTGTAGCCCGCGCCGTTCGCGCAATCGACGACGATCTTGAATCCATCGAGCGACATGCCGGGCGGAATCGTCGATGCGCAAAATTCCTGGTATTGCGTGCGGCTCTTGTCCGTGCGCACCGCCTTGCCGAGGCGTTGCGATTCACGGGTCAATACCGGGCTGTCGAGCAGCGCCTCGATGCGGCTTTCGAGCTCATCGGAGAGCTTGCTGCCGCTGCCGTCGAAGAACTTGATGCCATTGTCCTCGTACCGGTTGTGCGAGGCGCTGATCACCACGCCGAAGCTGCAGCCGAGGCGCCGGGTCATATAGGCGATGCCGGGGGTGGGCAAGGGCCCGATGAGCAGCACGTCGACGCCGGCCGCGACGAATCCCGCCTCGAGAGCGGACTCGAACATGTAGCCCGAGACCCGCGTGTCCTTGCCGATCAGCACCCGCCCGCCGTCGGGTGCGAGCACCCGTGCCGCGGCGCTGGCGAGCCGCAATGCGAAATCCACCGTCATCGGCGGCTCGCCGACCCGGCCCCGAATCCCGTCGGTTCCAAAATAGCGGATCAATTGACTCTCCCCTCGAGCACCGCGCTCACCATCCGGATCGCATCGCACGTCGGCGCCACATCGTGGGTGCGCACCACCCGCGCGCCGCGGCTCACGGCCCAGGCGGCAAGCCCCAGGCCGCCATACAGGCGCTCCTCGACCGGGCGGCCGAGCACGTGACCGATGAAGCTCTTGCGCGACACACCGACCAGCAGCGGCGCGCCCGAGGCCGCGAGATGATCGAGATTCCTGAGCAACGCGAGCGTGTGCTCCTGCCGCTTGCCGAAGCCGAGCCCGGGATCGAGCGCGATGGCCTCGGGCGCGATGCCCGCGGCGATGCACTGCGCCCGGGCCTGTTCGAGGAACGCATTCACCTCGCTCACGACATCATGATAGTGAGGGTCGCGCTGCATGCTGCGGGGCTCACCCTGCATATGCATGAGGCACACGCCGACCCTCGCCCGCGCCGCCCACTCGCGCGCGCCGGGAGCGCGCAGCGCGGTCACATCGTTGACGATGCAGGCGCCCGCATCCACTGCGGCCGCCATGACCGCGAGCTTGCTGGAATCGATGGAGACGGCGACATCGAGAGCGGCCGCGATTCGCTCGATCACCGGCACCACCCGTGCGCGCTCGGTGGCGGCATCGACGCCCGAGGCGCCGGGGCGCGTCGACTCGCCGCCCACATCGATGATGGCGGCGCCTTCGGCGACCATCTGCGCCGCACGCTCGAGCGCGGCGCTGAGCTCGCCGTAGCGGCCGCCGTCGGAGAACGAATCGGGAGTGACGTTCAGGATGCCCATGACGACCGGGCGCGACAGGTCGATGGTTCTATGTCGGCATTGCCACTGCATCACCCCGCCTGTGTCGCACTCGGCGGCGAGGGCCGCCGCCGGCGGACTTATTTAATGCTGACCCGCGGGACTCACGAGCGGCGTCGAGGGCTTTTCGGTCGTCGGGCCGCGCGGGGTCGGGGTCGGCGTGTCGTCCCAATCACGAGGCGGACGCGGCACGCGTCCCTCCATGATGTCCTTGATCATTTCCTCGTCGATCGTCTCGTACTTGATCAACGCCTCGGACATGGTCTGGAGCTTGTCCATGTTGTCCTTGATGATCTTGTAGGCGCGCTGGTAGTTGCTGTCGATCACGCGGCGCACTTCCTCGTCGATGACATGCGCGGTGACGTCCGACACCTGCTTGTGCTGGGTGACGCTTCGTCCGAGGAACACCTCGCCCGATTCCTCGCTATAGGTCTGCGGACCCAAGCGGTCGGACAGGCCCCAGCGGGTCACCATGTTGCGCGCGAGCTCGGTGGCCCGCTCGATGTCGTTCGAGGCGCCCGTGGTCACGGCGTCGGGTCCGAACACGAGTTCCTCGGCGACGCGCCCGCCGAACAGCGTCGCGATGCGGCTCTCGAGCTGGCGCTTGCTGGTGCTGTAGCGGTCCTGTTCCGGAAGGAACATGGTGACGCCGAGCGCACGGCCGCGCGGAATGATGGTCACTTTGTAGACCGGGTCGTGCTCGGGGACGCTCAATCCGACGATGGCGTGACCCGACTCGTGATATGCCGTGTTGCGCTTCTCTTCCTCGGTCATGACCATGGAGCGCCGTTCCGCACCCATCATGATCTTGTCCTTCGCCCGCTCGAACTCCTCCATGGTGACCGAGCGCTTGTTGCCGCGGGCCGCGAACAGCGCCGCCTCGTTCACGAGGTTGGCGAGATCCGCACCCGAGAAGCCCGGCGTGCCGCGGGCGATCACCGAGGGCTTGACGTTGTCGCCGAGCGGGACCTTGCGCATGTGGACTTTGAGGATCTGCTCGCGGCCCCGCACATCGGGCAGCGGCACGACCACCTGGCGGTCGAAACGGCCGGGCCGCAGCAGCGCCGGATCGAGGACGTCGGGCCGGTTGGTGGCGGCAATCACGATGATGCCTTCATTACCCTCGAAGCCGTCCATCTCGACCAGCAGCTGGTTCAGGGTCTGCTCGCGCTCATCATGACCACCGCCCAAGCCTGCCCCGCGGTGCCGGCCGACGGCATCGATCTCGTCGATGAAGATGATGCAGGGGGCGTGCTTCTTCGCCTGCTCGAACATGTCGCGCACGCGCGAGGCGCCGACACCCACGAACATTTCGACGAAATCCGAGCCCGAGATGGTGAAAAACGGCACCTTGGCCTCACCGGCGATGGCGCGGGCGAGCAGCGTCTTGCCGGTGCCCGGCGAACCCACCATCAAGACACCCTTCGGGATCTTGCCGCCAAGTTTCTGGAACTTGCCGGGATCTTTCAGGAAGTCGACGATTTCCACCACTTCCTGCTTGGCCTCCTCGACGCCCGCGACGTCGGCGAAGGTAATGTTCACCTGATCCTCGCCCAAGAGGCGCGCGCGGCTCTTCCCGAACGACATGGCCCCCCGCCCGCCGGAGGCGCCCTGCATCTGGCGCATGAAGTACGCCCAGAAGCCGATGAGGATCAGGATGGGAAAGGCGGATATGAGCAGCTGCAGGAGCACCGACTGCTGCTTCGGAGGCTCACCGCCGAACTTCACGTTCTGCTGCGTCAGGAGCCCGATCAGCGCCGTGTTATTGGTCTCGGGGTTGTAGACGACGAACTGGTTGCCGTCGCGCTTCTTGCCCTCGATCACCTCGCCCTTGAGCGTCACCGACTCGACGCTTCCGCTCTTCACATCGGAGAGAAACTGGGAGTAGAGAATTTGCGAGGGTTGTCCGGTCCGCATGCCGAACTGGCTGAAAATCGCGAGCAGAATCACGGCCAACGCGACCCACAAGAGAATCTGTTTGGTCAAATCGTTCAAGTTTCACCTACGGCCGCAATCAGTTAAAGACAACACCGCGCGTCCCCGCGTTCCGTCGAGGGGACCGTCCGAACTTACACCATCCCAAACTGCCGCGCCAACAGGTAGATCTCAGGACTCCGTGTCCGCGACGCCTTCGGCTTTTTCGTCGCAACCTTCCCAAACCGGCGGCGCGCCTCGCGGATGATCTCATCGAACCCGGCCCCCTGAAACAACTTGATCAGGGCATCCCCGCCGGGGGCAAGCACGCGGTCGGCAAACTCCAGAGCCAGCTCGGCCAAATACATGGATCGGGGCTGGTCGACCGCATCGATTCCTGCCATGTTTGGGGCCATATCCGACAAAACAAGGTCGACTTTGTCGCCGCCCACCGCGGCCAGGACCTCGGCGAGCACGGCTTCTTCCCGGAAGTCGCCCTGCACAAAAATAACCCCTGGGATGGCATCCATGGGCAGTATGTCGGTCGCCACCAGCCGGCCGGCACCGCCCAGCACCCGGGCGGCATATTGGCTCCAGCCGCCGGGAGCGGCCCCGAGGTCCACGCAACGAATACCGGGCCGCAACAGCCGTTCTTTTTTTTGGACCTCGTCGAGCTTGAAGACCGCCCGCGAACGCCAGCCCTCACGCTGAGCGCGCTTGACGAATTCATCGCTTGCATGTTCGGCGAGCCAGCGGGCGCTGCTCTTGGAGCGTTTGGGCATGGACCTTGTCACTATAATGCCGGCATGGACCTATTTCGGAAAAGCAAAAGAAGCACCTGAGGCGCCTGGCGCACGCCCTGCATCCCATCGTCGCGGTGGGCAACGCGGGCCTCACCGATGGGGTGGTGGGCGAGCTCGAGCGGGCGCTCGCCGATCACGAGCTCGTCAAGGTGAGCGTGCGCGTCGGCGATCGCACGGCGCGCGATGAGACGCTCGAGGCGCTCGCGCGCCGTACCTCGGCCATCACGGTGCAGCGCATCGGGAATGTCGCGGTGTGTCTACCGCCGCGGCCCGGGCTGGCCAAGGTCGTACTGCCCGACCGGTAGGCGCGTGCCCCCGGCGCTGCGCGGGTCGCACGCGAGAGCTCAGCGAAAGTCCTGCTTCCAGGCGACGGTGAGGACGGCGAGGCACGCCAGCACATAGACGACGGCGGAGACCCCATGCCAGGCGCCGAAGCCGAGCCCGGCCGCCGAGCCGTGCGCGAGCGAGCGCTCCAAGAAGCGCTTCAGCAGGAATTCGTTCACCGCGAGCAGCAGCACCGCCCCATAGATGCCCTTGAGCTTGGCGCGCGCGGGCGTGAGCAGCGCCCAGAGCGCGACCGCGAGCCCGAGATAGAACTCGATGGAAAAGAGCCGCGCGGCGATCATGCCGGCGCGATGCGCATCGCCGAGCGCGTGAAAGATGGTGAGCGCCACCCAGGCCGCGAGCGACCACAGACTCCCCGCCCAGAGCACGAACAGCACTCTGAAGGCGTTGCGGATCACTGGAGGGGCGCCGCGACTGACATCCGGCCTGCGCTTCAGACGTAGCGAACGGACATGACCTCGTAGCTGCGGGTGCCGCCGGGCGCGGTGACCTCCACCACGTCCCCCTCGGACTTGCCGATGAGCGCCCGCGCGATCGGCGATGACACCGACAGCATGCCGTGCTTGATGTCGGACTCATCGTCGCCGACGAGCTGGTAGACCACCTTCGCACCGCCCTCCTGGTCCTCGAGCTCCACCGTCGAGCCGAACACCACGCGGCCGGTCGCCGCGAGCTTGGTCACGTCGATCACTTCGGCGTTGGAGAGGCGGTTCTCGATGTCGTTGATCCGCCCCTCGATGAAGCTTTGTTGCTCGCGCGCCGCATGGTACTCGGCGTTCTCCGACAGATCGCCGTGCGAGCGCGCCTCGGCGATCGCCTTGATGACGTTCGGGCGCGCCTCGCTCTTCAGCTGCTTCAGCTCCTGGCGCAGCCGCTCGGCACCGCGCAGGGTCATGGGAGTTCGTTTCACGCCAGATCCTTGTGCAAATCCTGCAATCGATTCACTTCGATGTCCCCCAGATGATCGAGCGCATCGCAAGTCGCCCGCGCACCGGCCACCGTGGTGTAGTAGGTCACCCGACGCGCCACCGCCTCGCGGCGGATGGAGCGGGACTCGCGCACCGCCTGCTTGCCCTCGGTGGTGTTCACGATGAGCGCGACCTCGTCATTTTTTATCATATCGACGACGTGCGGGCGACCCTCGCGCACCTTGTTCACGCGCCGGCAAACGATACCCGCCTCTTCCAGTACCTTGGCCGTGCCGCCCGTCGCTGCGATCTCGAAGCCGCGGGCGATGAGCATCTGCGCAAGCTGCACGGCACCGGGCTTGTCGCGATCGCGCACACTCACGAAGCAAAGGCCGCGCGTCGGCAGAACGACGCCGGAGGCGGCCTGCGCCTTCGCATACGCCTCGCCGAACGTGCGCCCCGTCCCCATGACCTCGCCGGTCGACTTCATCTCGGGTCCGAGGATGGGGTCGGCCTCGGGGAACTTGATGAACGGGAACACCGCTTCCTTCACCGAGAAATAGGCCGGAACGCGTTCCTGCGTGACGCCTTGCGCCGCGAGCGTCTTGCCGACCATGACCCGGGCGGCGACTTTGGCGAGCGGAATGCCCGTCGCCTTCGATACGAACGGCACGGTGCGCGAGGCGCGGGGGTTCACCTCGAGGATATAGATCACGCCGCTCTGAATCGCGAACTGGATGTTCATGAGCCCGACCACGTTGAGCGCCTTGGCGAGCTTGCGGGTCTGGACGCGAAGCTCGTCCTGAACTTCCTTCGACAGACCGTTCGGCGGCAGCGAGCAGCCCGAATCGCCCGAATGCACGCCGGCCTGCTCGATATGCTCCATGATGCCGCCGATCAGCACGTTCTCCCCGTCGCTCACCGCATCGACGTCGACCTCGATCGCGAGATCCAAGAAGCGGTCGAGGAGCACGGGACTGTCGTTCGACACCTTCACGGCATCGGTCATGTATTGGCGCAGGTCGTCCTCGTTGAAGACGACCTCCATGGCGCGCCCGCCGAGCACGTAGCTCGGGCGCACGATCAGCGGGAACCCCACCTCGCGCGCCATGATCACCGCCTGCTCCTCGGTGCGCGCCGTGGCATTCGCCGGCTGCTTGAGCTTCAAGCCCGCCACGAGCTTCTGGAACCGCTCGCGGTCCTCGGCCACATCGATGCTGTCGGGGGTGGTGCCGATGATGGGCGCGCCGGCCGCAGCCAGCGCGCGCGACAGCTTGAGCGGGGTCTGGCCGCCGTATTGCACGATCACGCCCTCGGGCTTCTCCTTCTCGATGATCTCCATGACATCCTCGAAGGTGAGCGGCTCGAAGTAGAGCCGATCGGAGGTGTCGTAGTCGGTCGAGACGGTCTCCGGATTGCAGTTCACCATGATGGTCTCGAAGCCATCCTCCGAGAGCGCCATGGCGGCATGCACGCAGCAATAGTCGAACTCGATGCCCTGGCCGATGCGGTTCGGGCCGCCGCCGAGGATCATGATCTTGCGGGCGGGCCGTGGGGTTGGCCTCGCATTCCTCGTCGTAGGTCGAGTACAGGTAGGCAGTCGAGGTCGAGAACTCGGCGGCGCAGGTATCGACGCGCTTGTATACCGGGTGCAGTCCGAGCTTGCGGCGCCGCGCGCGCACGTCGTGCTCCTCGCGGCCGACGAGGCGCGCGATGCGCGCATCGGAGAAGCCCTTGCGCTTCAAGCTCCGCAGCCGCGCAAGGTCCAGGCTGTCGAATCCCTGCTCGCGTAGCATGCTCTCCTCGGCGAGCAGTCCCTCGATCTGCGCGAGGAACCACGGATCGATCTTGGTGGCCTCGAACACCTGCTCGAGCTTCCAGCCGGCGCGAAACGCATCCGCCACATACAGAATTCGCGCCGGGCCCGGCCAGCGCAGCTCGTAGGCGAGCTTGTCGGCGGCCTCGTCCGAGAGCGGCAAGGTGAGCTGCTCGTCGAACCCGTCATAGCCGAGCTCGAGGCTGCGCAGCGCCTTTTGCATCGACTCCTGGAACGAGCGGCCGATCGCCATGGCCTCCCCGACGGATTTCATCTGGGTGGTGAGCCGCGTGTTGGCGCCGGGAAATTTCTCGAACGTGAAGCGCGGAATTTTGGTTACCACGTAATCGATGGTGGGCTCGAAGGAGGCCGGCGTGGCGCCGCCGGTGATCTCGTTCTTGAGCTCATCGAGCGTGTAGCCGATCGCGAGCTTCGCCGCGATTTTGGCGATCGGAAATCCGGTGGCCTTCGAGGCGAGCGCCGAGGAGCGCGACACGCGCGGATTCATCTCGATGACCAGCACCCGGCCATCCTCGGGGTTGACGGCGAACTGCACGTTCGAGCCGCCCGTGTCCACGCCGATCTTGCGCAGCACCGCGATCGAGGCATCGCGCAGGCGCTGATACTCGCGGTCGGTCAGGGTCTGTGCGGGCGCGACCGTGATCGAATCGCCGGTGTGCACGCCCATCGGGTCGATGTTCTCGATCGAGCACACGATGATGCAGTTGTCGTTGCGATCCCGCACCACCTCCATCTCGTACTCTTTCCAGCCGAGCACCGACTCCTCGAGCAGCACCTCGTTGGTGGGCGAGGCATCGAGGCCGCGGGCCACGATGGCCTCGAACTCCTCGCGGTTGTAGGCGATGCCGCCGCCGCTGCCGCCCAAGGTGAACGAGGGCCTGATCACCGTCGGAAAGCCGATCTCGGCCTGTACCGCGAGCGCCTCCTCCATGCTGTGGGCGATGCGCGAGCGGGCGCACTCGAGCCCAATGTCGGCCATGGCGCGCCGGAAGAGCTCGCGGTCCTCCGCCATGTCGATGGCGCGCTGCGAGGCGCCGATCATCTCGACGTTGTACTTCTCGAGAACCCCCTCGCGCACCAGATCGAGCGCGGTGTTGAGGGCGGTCTGTCCGCCCATCGTCGGCAACAGCGCGCTCGGACGTTCCTTCTCGATGATGCGCTCGATGGTTCGCCAGTTGATGGGCTCGATGTAGATCGAATCCGCGGTCTCCGGATCGGTCATGATCGTGGCCGGATTCGAATTCACCAGGATGACTCGATATCCCTCTTCTTTCAGCGCCTTACACGCTTGAGCTCCGGAATAGTCGAACTCGCAAGCCTGGCCGATGATGATGGGTCCCGCGCCGATGATGAGAATGCTGTCGAGGTCGGTGCGTTTCGCCATCAGCTTTCCGCGGACTTCTGCTTCGCGGCGGTGCGGCCGCGGGAAAGGGTCTGAGTCCGCTTCACCATGAGATACATGAAATGCTCGAACAGCAGCCGCAGATCGTGCGGGCCGGGACTCGCCTCGGGGTGTCCCTGGAAGCTGAACGCCGGACAATCCGTGCGCTCGACCCCTTGCAGCGAGCCGTCGAAGAGCGAGCGGTGCGTGGCGCGCAGGGTCGCGGGCAAGGTCGCCTCGTCCACCGCGAAGCCGTGGTTCTGGCTCGAGATGAGCACGCGTCCCGAATCGATTTCCGACACCGGGTGATTTGCGCCGTGATGGCCGAACTTCATCTTCACGGTCTTCGCGCCGCTGGCAAGACCCAGCAGCTGATGCCCGAGACAGATGCCGAACACCGGGATGTCCGTCGTCAAGAACCGCTGGATCGCGCTGATCGCATAATCGCAGGGCTCGGGATCGCCCGGGCCATTACTTAAGAAAATACCATCAGGATTCATTGCAAGTGCTTGATCTGCAGCAGTTTGTGCCGGCACTACCGTCATGCGGCAACCATGCTCCGAGAGGATGCGCAGAATGTTGCGCTTGATGCCGAAGTCATAGGCGACGACGTGCAGACGGCTCTGCGGACGGGGCGGCCGCGCGGTCGATTTCCAGATGACCCCGTCGTTCCACTGGTAGATGCGCTTGGTCGAGACGGCCTTGGCGAGGTCCATGCCCTTCAGGCCGGGAAACTTCTTGGCGGCGCGCACCGCGGCGTTCTCGTCGATGGAATCCCCGGTCATGATGCAGCCGGACTGAGCCCCTTTCTCGCGCAGCAGGCGGGTGAGCTTGCGCGTGTCGATGTCGGCGATGGCAACCACTTTGCAGCGGGCGAGGAAGCTCTGCAGCGACTCGGTGGAACGCCAGTTCGAATGCGTCTGCGGCAAATCGCGAATGACGAGACCGGCCGCGTACACCGCGCCCGACTCGAGATCTTCGGGCGTCGTGCCCGTGTTGCCGATGTGGGGATAGGTCAGGGTGACGATCTGACGGCAGTAGGACGGATCGGTGAGGATCTCCTGATAGCCGGTCATCGCCGTATTGAAAACCACTTCACCTGTCGTGTTGCCCCTTGCGCCTACCGAAACGCCACGGAACACGGTGCCATCCTCTAGAGCCAGCACTGCAGGTGTCGACACTTCCGGTTTCCTCTCTTCGCCCCCTCGAGCGTTCCGCACATGTGCAAAGCGGGAGGCGCTCTTTCAAGAACGACCTCCCGCTTTAAGATTCGATCGCGGCCTTTTCCGGGCGCGAATATTAGCGATGCGCGCGACCAGTGTCCATGCTTTTACAGACCGAGCACGTCCCGCATGCCGTAAAGCCCCGGTGGGCGCCCCACCAGCCACGCGGCGGCCGCGAGCGCGCCGCGTGCGAACACCATCCGGTCCTGGGCCCGATGGGTGAGCTCGATGCGCTCCCCGTCCGCGGCCAGAACCGCCGTATGCTCCCCGACGATATCACCGGCGCGAATCGACGCGAAACCGATGCTCCCCGGCTTGCGCGGCCCGGGCGTTCCGTGCCGATCGAACACCGCGAGCTCCGACAACGGCCGGCCGCGCGCGCGGGCGATGGCCTCGCCCCAGGCGAGCGCCGTGCCGGACGGGGCATCGCGCTTCATGCGGTGATGCGCTTCGCTGATCTCCGCCTCGTAGCCGGCGCCGAGCGCCCGTGTCGCGGCCTCGAGGAGATGCGTCATCACCGCCACCCCGATGCTCGTATTGGGAGCGATCAGCACCGCGATCTCGCGCGCCGCGGCTTTCAGGCGGCCCTCGGTCTCGAGGTCGAGTCCGGTCGCACCGACGAGCAGCGCGATGCGCCGCTCGAGGCATCCTTGCGCGTGCGCCGCGATGCTCTGCGGCAGACTGAAATCGATCGCGACAGCGGCCCCCTCGAGCGCAACGCCGACCTCGGCCGTGACCCTCACCCCGGTGGCCGGCCCCTCGAGCGCCGCCTCCTCACCCAACCGCACGCTCGAGGCCGATGCCAGAGCGCCGCTCAAATGCAGGCGCGTTGCCGCCGCGGACGCCGACTCGGCCTCGCGCAAGGCCTTGAGCACGCATTGTCCCATGCGCCCCGTGACCCCGAATACGGCAACGCCCGGCATGGCGCGGCCTCAGCTCGCACCGGTGAAGAACTTCTTCACGCCCTCGAAGAACGATTGCTCGCGCGGCTTGTGCGCACCGTCCTTGAGCGTCGCCTCGAACTTCCTGAGCAGCTCCTTTTGGTCCGCGCTCAAGCTCACCGGCGTCTCGACGACGACGCGGCAGAACAAATCGCCCGGGGCGCCGCCGCGAACCGGCTTCACGCCTTTCTCGCGCATGCGAAAGACGCGTCCGGACTGGGTCTCGCTCGGGATCTTCAGCACCACCTCGCCGGAGAGCGTCGGCACCTCGACCGAGCCGCCGAGGGCCGCGGTGGCGAAACTGACCGGCACCTCGCACGACAGGTGACTGCCCTCACGCTCGAAAATGGCGTGCTCGCGCACGTGGATCTCGACGTACAGATCGCCCGCCGGGCCGCCGTTGCGCCCCGCCTCGCCCTCCCCGCTCAGGCGAATGCGATCACCCGTGTCGACCCCGGCCGGCACGTTCACCGGCAAGGTCTTTTCCTGCCGTACCCGGCCCTGGCCATAGCAGGTATCGCAGGGATTGCTGATGATCTTGCCGCGGCCTTTGCAGCGCGGACACGGCTGCTGGATGGTGAAGATCGATTGCTGCACGCGCACCTGCCCTTGGCCGTGGCACGTATCGCAGGTTTTCGGGGTGGATCCTTTGGCCGCGCCCGAGCCGCCGCAGGTCTTGCACTCCGAGAGGGTGGGAATCTTGATTTCGCTGTCGGTGCCGAAAACGGCTTGCTCGAGGTCGATCTCGAGCTCGTAGCGCAAATCGGCGCCGCGGAACACCTGCGAGCGGCTGCGCTGGCCACCGCCCGAAAAGATGTCGCCGAACATCTCTCCGAAAATATCGCCGAACGCCTCGCCGGCGGAGAATCCGCCGCTGCGCCCGCCGCCCTCGAGGCCCGCATGGCCGAACTGATCATAGACCGAGCGCTTGCGCGCATCGGCGAGCACCTCGTAGGCCTCCTTGCATTCCTTGAAGCGGTGCTCCGCATCGGGATCATCGGGGTTGCGGTCGGGATGAAACTTCATCGCCAGGCGGCGATACGCTTTCTTGATGTCCGCCTCGCTGGCGTTCCTCGGCAACTCGAGGAGTTTGTAGTAGTCCTGTTTCGCCATTCCTCACCTAGACGCGACGCGCCCTCGCCTGCGCGTACACCCACCCGATCCCCCATAAAAACGAACCGCCGGCACGCATGCACCGGCGGTTCACTCACTCGCTAAAGACCCGCGCGGCGCTCAAGCCTTCTTCCGGTCGCTCTCCTTGACCTCCTCGAACTCCGCATCGAGCACATCGTCCTGCTTGCCGCCCTGGTGGGCGCCGCCGCCCGGGCTGCCCGAGCCCGACGAGCCGCCCGCACCGGAGGCACCGGCCGCGGATTGCTGCTGCTCGTGCATCTTCTGCATGAGCGCGGTCGAGGCCTGCTCGAGAGCCTGCGTCTTGTGCTCGATGTCATCCTTGTCATCGCTCGCCATCGCCGCCTTGACCGCCGCGATCGCATCGTTCGCCGCCTTCTTGTCCTGATCGGATACCTTCTCGCCCGCATCCGCCAGCGCCTTCTCGACGGAGTGCACCGTCGCATCGGCCTTGTTGCGCGCCCCGACGAGCTCGCGGAACCTCTTGTCGTCCTCGGCATGGGCCTCGGCGTCCGAGACCATGCGCTTGATTTCCGCCTCGGACAGGCCGCTCGATGCCTTGATGACGATGCGCTGTTCCTTGCCCGTCTTCACATCCTTGGCGGTCACGTTGAGGATGCCGTTCGCGTCGATGTCGAAGGTCACCTCGATCTGCGGCATGCCGCGCGGCGCGGCCGGGATGTCGGTAAGGTCGAATCGACCGAGCGATTTATTGTCGCTCGCCCGATCGCGCTCGCCTTGCAGCACGTGAATGGTGACGCCGGTCTGATTGTCGTCCGCCGTCGAGAACGTCTGGGTCGCCTTGGTGGGGATCGTGGTGTTCTTCTCGATCACCTTGGTCATCACGCCGCCGAGGGTCTCGATGCCGAGCGAGAGCGGCGTCACGTCGAGCAGGAGCACGTCCTTCACATCGCCCGACAGCACGCCACCCTGAATGGCCGCGCCGACCGCGACCGCCTCATCGGGATTCACATCCTTGCGCGGCTCGCGGCCGAACAGATCCTTGACCGCCTTTTGCACGAGCGGCATGCGGGTCTGGCCGCCGACGAGGATGACCTCGCCCACGTCCTTCATGCTCAAGCCCGCATCCTTCAAGGCGATGCGGCAAGGCTCGATGGTCTTCTGCACGAGATCCTCGACCAGGGACTCGAGCTTCGCCCGGGTGAGCTTCATGTTCAGGTGCTTCGGTCCCGAGGCGTCCGCCGTGATGTAGGGCAGGTTGATTTCGGTCTGCTGCGTCGAGGAAAGCTCGATCTTCGCTTTTTCAGCGGCTTCCTTCAGGCGCTGCATCGCCAGCGGATCCTTGCGCACGTCGATGCCGCTCTCCTTCTTGAACTCATCGGCTACGTAGTTGACGACGCGAAGGTCGAAGTCCTCGCCGCCGAGGAACGTATCGCCGTTGGTGGAGAGCACCTCGAATTGGCGCTCCTTGTCCACCTCCGCAATCTCGATGACCGAGATGTCGAACGTGCCGCCGCCCAAGTCGTACACCGCGATCTTGCGGTCGCCGCCTTCCTTGTCGAGGCCATAGGCGAGCGCTGCCGCGGTCGGCTCATTGATGATGCGTTTCACGTTCAATCCCGCGATGCGGCCGGCATCCTTGGTCGCCTGACGCTGCGAGTCGTTGAAATAGGCCGGCACGGTGATCACCGCATCGGTCACGGTCTCGCCGAGGTAATCCTCCGCCGTCTTCTTCATCTTCATGAGGACGCGCGCCGAGACCTCGGGAGGCGCCATTTTCTTGCCCTGCACCTCGACCCAGGCGTCGCCGTTGTCCGCCTTGACGATCTTGTAGGGCACCATCTTGATGTCCTTCTGCACCACCTCGTCGGCGAACTTGCGCCCGATCAGCCGCTTCACGGCGGAGAGGGTGTTCTGCGGGTTGGTGACGGCCTGGCGTTTGGCCGGCTGACCGACCAGCACTTCGCCGTCCTTGGTGAAGGCGACGATCGACGGCGTCGTTCGGTCACCTTCGCTGTTCTCGATGACCTTGGGCTTGCCACCCTCCATGATCGCGACGCAGGAATTGGTCGTGCCCAGATCGATGCCTATGATTTTCGCCATTTTTTACACCCTCTAAAGAAGATCCGAAGATTAGACCCCTACCTGGGGGGATCCGGAGCAATTTCAATTGCTATTCACGCCCTTGCTGACGATGACCCGCGCGGGCCGCAACAGCCGCCCGTTCAAGGAATACCCCTTCTGAATGACCGAGAGGACGTGGTTCGGGGCCACCTCCGCGCTCTCCTGCGCGACCATCGCCTCGTGCCAGTTCGGGTCGAACGGCTGGCCGGTCGGGTCGATGGTCTTGATTCCGGCCTTGTCGAAAGCCCGATTGAGCTCGCGCAACGTCGCCTGCGCCCCTTCCAGCAGCGCCCCGGCGTTCGCGGCACCGGCACGGATGCCGGCCTCCTGGGCGTCCGCCACCGGGAGCAGGTCCTGGGCGAAGCGCTCGACGGCATATTTGCGGGCCTGGTCGATCTCGCGCTCGGCGCGCTTGCGATAGTTATCCAGCTCGGCAATCGCCCGCATGTAGCTGTTCCAGTTCTCCTGGGCCTTGTCCTGCGCTGCGGCCAGCGACTCCGGCGCGCCGCCCGCGGACGCACCCCCGGCGCTCTGCGGCGCATCGCTCTGCCCGTTCTGATTCGTTTCGTTCACAGACGTCCCCTCAACGGCGGGTAGAGCCCGCGCGAAACCGACGACCTTGGGGGCTACTTCCGGGCGTTCAAGGCCGAGCCGAGGAGTTTTGCGGTGACGTCGACGATGGGAATGACGCGCTCGTAGGCCATTCGGGTGGGGCCGATGACCCCCAGAACCCCGACCACCTGGTTGTCGCGCATGTAGGGGGCAGTCACGAGGCTGATGTCGTCGAGAATCTGATATCCGGACTCGTGCCCGATGAAAATCTGAATGCCCTGCGCCCGCAGGCAGCTATCGAGCAGCTGCAGGATGTCCTGCTTCTCGTTGAAGGCCTCGAACAGCCGCCGGAGCCGGTCGACGTTCGACAGTTCGGCGAAGCCCATGAGATTGGTCTCGCCGGCGATGACGTATTCCACCCGGTCCTGGGCAGGGGCATCGAAGACCTTCTGCGCCACCTGGATCGCGTCCTGCATGAGCCGGTCCATGTGCTGGCGGGTCTCCTGCAGCTGTTTCAAGAGCAACGCGCGCACTTCGGGGAAGGAACGTCCGGCGAACGCCTCGCTCAGATAATTGGCGGCGCGCCGCAGCTCCTCCGAGGAGTGCGGGCGGTCGAGCTGCACCACGCGGTTCTCGACCTCGCCGTTGTTCATGACCATGATGGCGAGCGCCCGGTTCTCCGACAGCCCGATGAACTCGATCTGCGACAGGGCCACATAATGCGGATTGGGCAGGGTCACCAATCCGGCCATCTGCGTGACGCTCGAGAGCATCTGGGAGACCGTTTGCACGAGCGCACGGCCGTTCGAGGCATCGCTTTTCAGCCGCCGCTCGATGTCCTCGATCTCCTCGTTTTGCAAGGGTTTGAGCTTGAGCAAGCTGTCGACGAACAGGCGGTAGCCTTTATCGGTCGGAATGCGGCCCGCGGAAGTGTGCGGGGAGACGACGAAGCCGAGCTCCTCGAGGTCCGCCATCACGTTTCGGATCGTGGCCGACGACAGGCTCAAGCCCGAGTCCCGCGAGAGGGTGCGCGACCCGACGGGCTGACCGTCGCGGATGTAGCTCTCGATGAGCGCCTTGAGCAACAGCTGTGCGCGCTCGCTCAGCGTCTCGTCGGGACCTTCTGACATACGCTCCATATAACACGTTTGAAACTACCTAGGACCCCTTAACCGGTCAAGTCCTTGGGAATCCGTCAAATCGGGTGCGTTTGCGCCCGTGAAGCCTCGCGGCGAACATGCTACAAAGACCGCATGACCGCCTTTAAGTCGATCGCGCTGGTCGGCAATACCAAGGATCTGCGAGTCGCCGAGTGCATGCTCAGCTTGGCGGAGCACTTCCATGCGCGCGGCCAGCGCGCGCTCGTCGATCCGGGCCTCGGCCTCGCATTCCCGCCCGATTCGGTGGTGCCATGTCCGGAAACCGCGTTTGCGGAGCGCGCCGATCTCATCGTGGCGATCGGCGGCGACGGCACCCTGCTCTACGCCGCCCGGCTCATTGCCGGACAGCCCGTGCCCTTGCTCGGCGTCAATCGCGGGCGTCTCGGCTTCCTCACCGACGTGAGCCCGACCTCGATGCTCGAGGACATGGAGTCGGTCCTCGCGGGGAGCTATACCGAGGACCGCCGCTCGCTCCTGTCGGCCCGGCTCGAGCGCCGCGGAGCCGCCGCCGTGCACGCGCTCGCCTTGAACGATGTGGTGCTCAACAAGCTCGACACGGGCCGAACGCTCGACTTCGAGACGTGGATCAACGGACGCTTCGTCAACTCCCACGGCGGCGACGGGATCGTGATCGCCACCGCCACGGGCTCGACGGCGTACGCGCTTTCCTGCGGAGGTCCCATCGTCGAGCCGGATCTCGATGTCTGGGTGCTCGCGCCCATCTCGCCGCATACGCTCAGCGACCGGCCGATCGTGGTGCGCGCCCCCGCGCGCATCCAGGTCCGCCTCTCCGACCGGCCGGATGCGCGCGCGCAGGTCACCTGTGACGGCGGGGTCCTCGGCGATCTGGTCCATGGCGATGAGTTGCTGATCGAAGGCGCCGAAGCGCGCATCACGCTGCTGCATCCGCCGGGCTACGATTACTACCGGCTGCTGCGCTCGAAGCTGCACTGGGGACGCGGGGGGCACTTGAGCGGGAATGGCGAGTGAGCGCCATGTTGACGCATTTCGAAGTTGCGCGATCTGGTCATCGTGGACGAGGCGGAGTTGGAGTTCGGGGCCGGCCTCACCGCGCTCACCGGGGAGACCGGCGCCGGCAAGTCGATCGTGGTCGATGCGCTCGTGCTCATTGCCGGAGGACGCGGCGGCGGCGACATCGTGCGCCAGGGCGCCGAGCGCGCCGAAGTGGCGGCTGGGTTCGCGCGGCTCTCGGACGATGCCGTGCGCTGGCTCGAGGAGCAGTCGATCGAGCACGACGGGGAAATCATCGTGCGACGGGTCCTCGGCGCCGACGGCCGCTCGCGCGCCTACGTGAATGGCCAGCTGGTACCGCTGCAATCCTTGCGCGATCTCGCCGAGCGCTTGATCGAAATTCATGGCCAGCAGGAATATCAGCACCTGGTGAAGCGCAGTGCGCAGCGCGAGCTGCTCGATGCGCGCGTCGAGGATGCGGCACGCAGCGAGGTCGCCGAGCTGTATGAGCGCTACCGCGCCTGCCGCGCCGAGCACGAAGCGCTGCGCGCGGCGGCGCGAGAACCGCGACGCGCGGCTCGATCTGCTGCGCTATCAGCTCACCGAGCTGAAGGCCGAGGTGACCACCGGCGCCGACATCGAGGCGCTCTTCGCCGAGCAAAAGCGCATCGCCGGTCGCGGGCGGCTCGCGCAGGCGGCGAGCGGCGCGCTCGGCCTGGTCTACGAGGACGAGACCGCGAGCGCTCACGATCTGCTTGCCAAGGCGCACGCGGCGCTGCGCGCGGCGGTCGATATGGATCCGAAGCTCGCGCCGGCGGCGCAGCTGCTCGCCGAGGCCGCGATTCTCGCGCGCGAGGCCGGGGACTCCTTGCGGCACTATCTCGATGCGCTCGAGATGGATCCGGCGCGCCAGGAGGAGATCGAGCGCAAGGCGGCCGCGCTCGAGGCGCTCGCGCGCAAGCACCGCCAGAGCGTCGCGGAGCTGCCGGCGCAGCTCGTGCGCACGGTGGAGGAAATCCGCTCGCTCGAGGGCGCCGAGCAGAGCCTCGAGCAATGCGAGCGCGCGCTCGAATCGATCGAGCGGGCGTATCGCGAGGCGGCGCAGCGCCTGAGCCGCGCACGGCGCCGCGCCGCCGATGCGCTGGGGGCGCAAATCACGGCGCTCATGCAATCGCTCGGCATGACCGGCGGCCGATTCGCCGTGGGCATCGAGCCTGCGCCGGAGGAGTTCGGCCCGCACGGCGCCGACAGCATCGAGTTTCTCGTGAGCGCCAATCCGGGCCAGCCGCTCAAAAGCCTCGCGAAAGTGGCCTCGGGCGGGGAGTTGTCGCGCATCAGCCTTGCCGTGCAGGTCGCCGCCGCGGCCGAGACGGACGCGCTCTGCCGGGTATTCGACGAAGTCGACACCGGCATCGGCGGCGCGGTGGCGGAAATCGTCGGGCGCCAGCTGCGCGCGCTCGGCGAGCACTCCCAGGTGCTCTGCGTCACCCACCTCGCGCAGGTGGCGGCGCAGGCCCACCAGCATTTCAGAGTAACCAAGCTCACCGACGGCAAGATCACGCGCACCGCAGTGAAAGCGCTGTCGCGCGAGGAGCGCATCGATGAGATCGCGCGCATGTCGGGCGGGGTGAACATCAGCGAGCAGGCGCGGGCCCACGCTCGCGAGATGCTCGCGGCGGCGGGCGCGACGGAGCGGAGAGCGAGGATTCTCAGAGAAGCGAGCGCCGGGATTGCGGCGCTGAGCGCAGCGCTACTGCTTCGCGCGCTTCTGATTCGGGCAATTCAGTTTGCGGCAATGGCCGTAAAGGATGAGCGAGTGATCGCTGATCTCGAAGCCCAGGCGCTTCGCCACCGCCTGCTGACGCTCCTCGATGCCGCCGTCCATGAATTCCTCCACCTTGCCGCAGTCCACGCACACGATGTGATCGTGGTGCGCGCCTTGGTTGAGCTCGAATACCGCCATGCCGCCCTCGAAGTGGTGGCGTGTCACCAGCCCGGCAGCCTCGAATTGCGTCAGCACCCGATAGACGGTCGCAAGGCCGACGTCTTCGTCGGAATCCAGCAGCTTTTTGTAGATGTCCTCCGCGCTCATGTGGCGCGCCGAGCCCTCGGCAAGAATGTCCAGGATCTTCAGACGAGGCAGCGTCACCTTGAGCCCCGCGTTGCGCAGGTCGTTGCTCTCGGAGGTGGACGGTGGTTTGAGTCGCTGCGGCATGCGCTGGCATCCGGTATAATGCGCGGTCTTGATTATCGACCATTTACGGGCGGCGCACCACTCGATGAAGATTTTTCGTATCTGGCTGATGGCCTCCGGGCTCATCCTCGCATCAAGCGCCTGCGTCTATCGAATCAACATCCAGCAGGGTAATTTCCTCGATCAGAAAGCGGTCGACCAGGTTCAAGCCGGCATGACCCGCAGCCAGGTGCGCTACCTCCTGGGCACGCCCATGGTGGCGGACAGCTTCAACAAGGACCGTTGGGATTACATTTATTATTTGAAGAAGCGGGCGCACGCGCCACGTCGACTCGCGCCGCGTCACGGTGTATTTCGATGGCGACAAGGTCGCGAGATTGGACAAGCCCTCGGCTGCGAGCTCGCCGCGCAGCAGGATGCCTCGGCGGCCAAGATCAAGAACGGTCGGACTTACTAGCGCTCGAGGCGCGCAGCGCGCGTGCCTGCTTGACCCGCTCGCGCCGCGCGACCTTCGGGTCCACCGCGAGCGGGCGGTAGATCTCCACCCGGTCGTCCGTCATGCAAGCGCTGCTCGCGCCGCACCGGCATGCCGAATACCCCGACGGGCGCGCGCGCGAGATCGACGGCGGCGAAGGCCGGATCGGCGCTTGCCTCCCGCAGCGCATCCTCGACCGTCGCCCATGCACGCAGCTCGTACGTCCGCGATACGGCTGCTTGCGGCAGTGCATAGGCCACCTCGACGCGCACCGCTGACGCTCGCCCTCAGCCGCCGCCCTGGGGCGCTGCGCCGTACACCTCGCGCGCGCGCACCACGAAGGCATCGACGATGTTGTCGCATACCGACTCGAACACCGAATTCAGCGCGAGCGCCATCAAGCGGTTCTTGAACTCGAACTCGACGCGAAACCGACTCGCGAGCCATCGGCGCCGATCGGCTCGAAGCTCCAGCGGCCGGTCAGGCGCTTGAAGGGACCCTCCACCAGCTCCATCAGGATGGCCGAGGGCGGCGATACGGTATTGCGTGTGGTGAAGGCCATGCGCAAACCGCCCCGAGACGATTTCGATGGATGCAAGCCGCTCGGTCGCGGAGAATTGCTCGACGCGGGTCGCGGCGCATCCCGGCAGGAACTGCGGATAGCGCGCGACATCGTCGACCAGCGCAAACATTTCCGCGGGCGTCGATGTGACCAAGGCGCTGCGTTCGACGACCTTCAAGCGATACGACTCCTGCAGCGCCCGCGCGGCAATGCGGAATTCTCGCACAACGCACGGTAGACTCGCAGTCATGGCCAAAACCGCAGATGCCGCTCCACCCCCCATCGCGGTCAACCGCAAAGCGCGATTCGATTATTTCATCGAAGAGCGGCTCGAGGCGGGCTTCTCGCTCCTCGGCTGGGAGGTCAAGAGCATGCGCGCCGGCAAGGCGCAGATCGCCGAGGCGTACGTTTACTTGAAAAGTGGCGAGGCGTTCTTGTTCGGCGCACACATCGCGCCCCTGAATTCCGCCTCGACCCACGTCGATACGGACCCGACGCGCACGCGCAAGCTCCTCTTGAACCGCCGTCAGCTCGATCACCTGGTGGGCGCGGTGGAGCGCCGCGGCTATACCCTGGTGCCCCTGCAGCTGTACTGGAAAACCGGGCGCGCCAAGCTCGAGCTCGGCCTCGCCAAGGGCAAAAAGCAGCACGACAAGCGCGCGACCGACAAGGATCGCGACTGGCAGCGCGACAAGAGCCGCATTCTGAAGGCGAGCCGCCGCTGAGCGCCGATTAAGGCGTATACTGGATCCTCACTTGGGGCCGACCGGTTTCGACATGGGTTGCGAAACTTCAGGTGCGTACCGAGGTGCTAGTTCCTCGTAAAACTGCTTGCAAACTATAGTTGCCAACGAAGACAACTACGCTCTAGCCGCCTAGTCGCGGCTGAACCTCGGACGGCTCGTGCTGATGCGAACGGTCGAGGGTAGCGCACATCAGCTAGCGGAATACACGTACCTGGGGTGTATCCCGCGAATCGTTACTGGGTTGGCCGCACGCTTTCCCTGCCCGTCGGGTAGCGAGCGGCGAGAACAATAGACTGTGGCTACGTACGTAGATCTTGAAGCGTAGGACTTGTGGACGGGGGTTCGATTCCCCCCGGCTCCACCAAATGCAGGGCCTGAAATCGCGGTTTCAGGCCCTTTGCCCGTGGGATGGATAGGATTGAATGGCTTCGACCGATCTCAATGACACGCCCCGCCCGCGTTCCGGGCGCGGGATGCGCTATCTGCTGATCCTGTTGCTCGTCCTGTTCGCGGGCACCGGCCTGTGGACATGGCTGACGCTGCAATGGGGCTACGCGGACGGCACGCGCTCCGGCGTGCTGCAGAAATTCGTGCGCAGCGGCTGGCTGTGCAAGACCGAGGAGGGCGAGCTCGCCCAATACGTCGGCGGGCTCTCGCCGCAGGTCTGGCATTTCAGCGTGCGTGATGCGGGTGTGGGCGCACAGATCGAGAAGGTGGTCGGCGCGCGCGTGCAATTGCATTACACCGAGCACCCCGGCGTTCCCTCGACCTGCTTTGCGGATACCCGCTACTTCGTGGACGGCGTGACGGTGACCGATCGCTTGCCGCCGCTCACGACCCCGATTCCGGCCGGCGCCGCTCCCGCCGCACCGCCCGCCGCAGCTCCGGCGGAGCCGGCGACCCCGGCGCAGCCCGCCCCCGAGAGCAGCCCGCCGCGACCGTAAGCTCACGCGGTGCGCCGCGACCCGCTTACCTGCTCCGTGATGGTCACCGCAACTTCAAGCGCCTTGAGTCCATCCTCGCCGCTCACCGCCGGCGCGCGACCGGTCGCGGCGGCCTCGAGGAACGCGTCGATTTCCGCCTTGAGCGCATCGGTCTGCTCATAGGTGGTCTCCTTGATATCGACCGGCGGGATGCCGTCGGCGGCCATCTCGCCGCTCTTGCGGATGACGGTGAGCACCTTCTGCTGCAAATCCACCGAGACGTACGCATCGTCCTGGAACAAGCGCAGCCGGCGCTCGGTCTTCATGCTGACGCGGCTCGCGGTGGCATTGGCCACGCAGCCGTTGGCAAACCGCAAGCGGGCATTGGCGATGTCGACTTCCTTGGAGAACACGCTGGTGCCGATGGCGTCGACCGACGTGACGGGCGAGCGCACGATGCTCAAGATCAAGTCGATGTCGTGGATCATGAGATCGAGCACCACGTTCACGTCGGTGCCCCGGTGCTTGAAGGGCGCAAGCCGCGCGGACTCGAGGAAGCGCGGCACGGTGAGAATCGGCTGCACCGCCTGTACCGCGGCGTTGAACCGTTCGAGGTGACCCACCTGCAGGATGCGGCCCGCCCGGCGCGCCGCCTCGATGAGCTGCGCGCCTTCCTCGACCGTGGCGGTCATCGGCTTCTCCACGAGCACGTGCGCGCCGGCTTCGAGAAATTCCTTGGCGATCGAGAAATGCAGCGGGGTCGGGGTGACGATGCTGACGGCCTCGACACGGCCGAGGAGCTCGCGGTAATCGGCATGCGTTGCGACTTGAAGCTCGGCGCCGACGGCATTGCGCGCCTCGGGCGACGGATCGGCGATACCGACGAGCTCGGAGTTGGCCGCGGTACGATATTTTTGAGCGTGAAATCGACCCAGATAGCCGACGCCGACGACGGCGGTGCGCATCAGCGCGAAGAGACCCGGCGCAGCTTGCTGCGTGCGCGATAATCTTGCCGCATTTGCAGAATAATCCCGCCGATGATCGAGAGCGCCGCACCGGCGAACACGGAAAGACCGCGCCACACCGTCCAGTAGCCGACGGCCAAAGACCATAGCGTCGCACCGATGCCGAGCAGCGCGCCGGCCGCGATGAAGACCCAAGGTCTTGCTTCGTATAGCGTTTGCGGAGCCCAGGCGCGCATAAGCTCTAGTGTACGCCCCCGGGCGGGAGCGCAGGCATTTCGTTAGAATGATGCAGTATGCGTTTTTCGCAAATATTCCGGCCTTGGAGCCGCTCCCGGGGTTGGTCGCGGGAGCTCCTGCTCACGGTCCTCATGCTGATCGTGGGCTTTGGGCTCATGCCCATGCTCATCTACTTCGCGGGCTCGGCGACCCTCGGGCGCTACGAGGGAGCGAGCATGCAGCGGGTTTTCTCCAGTATCTACGCCGGCCTGCAGGCCGGCTCCCCCGCCTCCTGGATCGTCCTTCTCGGACCCTATGTCCTGTTTCTGGCTTTTCGGGGCTTGCGGCTCTGGTGGCGGGCGGGGGTCTGAGGTAAACCCCTACCGGTTCCACTTAAGTTACACGGATTCCGGACGCTAACCCGGTATAGGCGATAGCGCTGCTTGCACCGTTGGAGTGCCCTTGAATCCCGAGATAGAAGCCCACCTTCGCTCGCTGGTGAACTTCCCGTCCCCGCCGGGCGTCGCGACTCATATCATCGAGCTCGCGCGCGATCCGGATATCGAGATGGGCAAAGTGGCCAAGGTGCTCAGCATGGACTCCGCGCTGTCCTCCAAGGTGCTGCGCATCGCGAACTCGCCCCTCTACGCCCAGCGGCGCAAGAGCGAGAATCTGCGCCAGGCGCTGGTCGTGCTCGGACTGAACGCGACCTTGACGCTGGCGTTGAGCTTCTCCCTGGTGAAGACGTTGCGCTCCGGCAAGGCGAACGGCATCGACTACCCGCTCTATTGGCGCCGGGCGCTGGTCGCGGCGACCGCGGCGCGCGCGCTCGCCGACGCGCTGCGCCAGCCCATGGCCGAGGAGATATTTCTCGCGGCGCTGCTGCAGGATGTCGGCATCCTCGCGCTCGATCAGGCGTTGCCCGATCTGTATCGCGACGCCGAGGTGGATCAGCGCGACCACCGCGCACTCGCCGAGCTCGAGAAGCGGCGGCTCAATACCGATCACGCGGCGATCGGCGGGTGGCTGATGAAGAACTGGAATCTGCCGCCGCGGCTGCATCGCGCCATCGAGCACAGCCACCGGGTGGATCTCTCCGTCACCTCGGATCAGGCGCTCGTCTTCGAGCGATGCGTCGCGCAGTCGGGACCCATCGCGGACCTGTTCCTGCGCGAGCCCCCGGAGCGGCCGTTTCGCCGAGGTGGGTCTCGCGATCGAGCGCAGCCTCGGCATGGACAAAGTCGCCTTCGGCCAGGTGCTCGGCACGGTCGGCTCGATGCTCGGCGAGACCGAGGCGCTGTTCGAGACGGATCTGCTGTCGCAACAGCATCCGGAGCTGATTCTCGAGCAGGCACGCGAGGCGCTGATGCTGCGCAATCTGATCGCCCTGCGCGAGATCAACACCCTGCGGGCCGTGGCGGAGATCTCGACGTCGCGCACGCTCGAGCTCGAGGAGGAGACCCGCCGCGACGCCATGACGGGCGTATACAACCGGGCCTATCTCGATCAGGTGCTCGCGCGTGAGTTCGACCACTCCTCGCGCCACAAGTGGCCGCTGAGCCTCGCGTTCGCCGATCTCGACAACTTCAAGAGCATCAACGACAAGTTCGGGCACCAGGCCGGCGATCGGATCCTGCAGGCGACCGCCCGCATCCTGCGCGGCAATACGCGCGAGACCGATTTGATCGCCCGCTACGGGGGCGAGGAGTTCGTGGTCGTGCTGCCCGCAACCGATGCGGATACCGCGCATGCCGTCTGCGAGCGGATCGTCGCGGCGTTTCAGGCCACGGGCCACATGATCGGCGCCGAGCACGCACGCGTGACCATATCCATCGGCTGCGCGACTCACGGTGCGCAGATGAGCTTTCCGAACGTCGCCGAGTTCGTGAAGGCCGCCGATCAGGCGCTCTACACGGCGAAGCTGCGCGGCCGCAATCAAACGGTACCGTTCGATCAGCATCTGCCGAGCGTGCTCGCGAGCTCGGTGAAAGCCCGCGCGAACGCGCGCCTGAGCACGCATTAAGTCGCATCCGACCGGATTAAGTCGCAACCCCCTGTGACGCACGTCACAGTATTGCAATTCAGCGAGTTCGCCCCTGTCGCCGTTTGGGAACATATATGCAGCGCAGCGTCGAATTCTATAGGCGACTGCACAGGCGGCAGCGCCGGATGATCAGGAGGGGTTTATGACGACACAGAAGCGGGTGGGCGATGAGCCCAAGTTCACCCTCGGCACGCGCGAGCTGCGCGAGGCGGCCCGCGCGAAATCAACGGCAGCCGATGCTTCCGACCAAGGACCGCCCGCTCGCGATGCAGGCGGCGGATTCGATCCGTACAACTCCTCCGGCAGCTTCGACCGCAAGAAGAATTGGGAACGGGTCGGCAAGCGCTGAGCGTCGCGCTACGGCGCGGCGCCGCCGCCGTGACCCGCGCTGAACTCGCTGTCCGGATACCATCGCGGAAACCGGCGCATGGACGCCAAGTGCGCCCCGACCTCGCGATATAAATCCAAGTCCTCGATCGCGCCGCCCACGCTCCAATCCTCGGAGTATTGGTCGCCCGTCTGGCGATAACGATGCGCCATGTAGTCATCCCACTGCGCCGCGCCGTATTTCGGTCCGCGCGCCGCATCGTCGATGCCCGCCCTGACGTACAGGGACGGCACGCCGTGACGGGCGAAGTTGATCTCGTCGGATGAATAGTAGAATCCTTGTTCGGGGTGCGGCTCGGGGCGAATTTCGCGTCCTTGCAGCAGCGCCGCGGAACGCACCAAATCCTCGAGCTCGGAATTGCCTGCGCCGAACATCACGACATCGCGCGTGCGGCCGCCGGCTTGCAAGGCGTCGAGGTTGATCAGCCCCGCAATCTGATCGAGCGGGATCACCGGATGCTCGACGTAGTAACGAGAGCCGAGGAGGCCTGGCTCGGCCGCGGTGAACGCGATGAACGCGATCGAGCGCTCGGGAACCGGATGGGAGCGGGCAAATGACTGGGCGAGCACCAGAAGCCCGGCGACGCCGCTGGCGTCCTCGACCGCGCCGCTCAAGATACCGCCGGCGGGGTCGCGGCCGAGGCCGTCCCAGTGAGCGCTATAGACCACATACTCATGGTGGTAACCGCTGCCGGGCAGTACGGCGATCACGTTCGGCGAGTCGAAGCGCCGCACCGAGGCATGCACCTCGGCGTTCACCTTGAGACCCATGCTCAGCGCCTTGAACCCGGGTCGAGCCGTCGCGGCGAGCAGCGCCTTCGAATCCAAGGCACCCTGGGCGAAAAGCGCGAGCGCGGCCTCGCCCGACAGCCACCCCTCGATGGCGGGCCGGTTTCCATCGGCGGCGGCCGAGGCGAGCTCGAGATGCGCACCCAGCCAGGTATTCCTCACCGCCTCCCACCCGAAGCCGAGGGTTGCCGGATCGTGGATCAGAAGGACGCCGGCCGCGCCGTGGCGCGCCGCCTCCTCGAATTTATAAGACCAGCCCCCATAGGCGCTCAAGCTCAGGCCCTTGAAGACGCCGCGATCCTTGGTGCCATACCCCGGATCGCCCAAAAGCACGAGCACCGTCTTGCCGCGCACGTCGGTGCCCGCGTAGTCATCCCAATGATATTCGGGCGCGACGATGCCATAGCCGACGAACACGAGATCGCTGCCCTCGAGCGAGGCCGTCGGCGCGGCGCGCGGTGTCCACAGCACCACATCCGTGCCGTAGCGCAACGGCAGCAGCGCGCCGCGCCCGCCGGTGAAGGACACCGTGGAATCGGCGCCCGCGCGAATCTCCACCAGGGGGACCTGTTGGACATAACTTTCCCCGTTGCCGGGCTTCAAGTGAAATTTGCGAAATTGCGCGGTCAGGAACTCGACGGTCTTGTCCGCGCCCGGCGTGCCGGGCCTGCGCCCCTCGAGATTCTCGGCGGTGAGCGCCCGCAGCTCGCTGCGGTAGCTCATCTCCTCGAGGTCGAGCGGCGGGGCGCCCTGCCGGGGATGATGGTTCGAGCAGCCGCCCATCGTTGCGGCGAGGCAACCGGCCCAAAACGCGCCAAAAACCCGCTGTCGCATGTAAATCGAGCGCTCCTGAGGTGGTGCGATCCGGTGAGTGCCGCTCAAGCGCGGCGCGGCCAGTACCATACGGTAATCGCCGCCAGGGCCCCGAGCGTGGCCACGTGCGCCCAGCCGCGCCAGGGGCGGCCTTTCACCTGCCCGAGGAAACTACCGGCGCTCGCCGCGGTCAACAGTGCGAACGCCGCCAAGCTCAGCGCGAGCCGCGGCAGTTCCTGCCCGAGATCCGGGCGTTCATGCCAAAGATGCGGATTCACGACGGCCAGCACGCCGAACACGATCAGTACGGACCCCAATCCGAAGGTGATCGAAGCGGACGAGCCGAGCAGAATACCGATCAAAACCGTGAACGGACGCATATCTTCAGGCTCGTATACACTTGGCTTGGGGCATGGGCTCGTCTAGCCTTGGGTTGGATCGGCCGCGCCATTTTACAGGAGAAGGATAGCTGATGACGGTCGTAAAGAATCCGGAGACCAAAGTCCGCCGCCCGCGCTGGCTGAGCGCGCTCGTCGTGTGCGCGAGCGCCGTCGGACTCGCGGCGCTCCTCGGCGCCGCCATGACGCCCCCCGTCCCTCCGGCGCCTACCGCCGGCTCGGTCCTCGAGCCCACCGAGCAGGAGAACTATGTCGCGCGCCGCGTGAGCGACATCATCGCGCGCGAGCACTACCGGCGCGCGCCGCTCGACGATCATCTCTCGAGCCTGATCCTCGACCGCTATCTGGACGCCGTCGACAGCGGCCGCAGCTACTTTTACGCGAGCGACATCGCGGAGTTCGAGAAATACCGCTACGAGCTCGACGACGCCATCAAATCGGGCGATGTCGAGCCGGCCTTCGTGATCTTCCGCCGCTTTCAGCAGCGCAGCCGCGAGCGCATGAACTACGCGATCGAGCTGCTCGCGAAAAAGCCCGACTTCGACGTCGAGGAGTCCTTCAACTACGACCGCGAGAAGGAGCCGTGGCCGGCGAACGCCACGGAGATGAACGAGCTGTGGCGCAAGCGCGTGAAGAACGATGCGCTATCGCTCATCATCACGGGCAAACAGTGGCCCGAGGTCGCCGACATTCTGCGCAAGCGCTACGAGCACGTCGGAAAGCGCATGGATCAAAGCAAGCCCGAGGATGTGTTCGAGGCGTTCATGAATGCCTTCGTCCTGTCGCTCGATCCGCATTCGAATTACTTCTCGGCCCGCAATTCCGAGGAGTACAACATCCAGATGAGCCTGTCGTACGAGGGCATCGGCGCCTCGCTTCAGCTGACCGACGACTACGTGACGGTGATCGACGTCATCGCCGGCGGCCCGGCGGCGGTGAGCGGCAAGCTCTCCGCCAACGATCGCATCACCGCGGTCGGGGAAGGCAAGACCGGCGAGCTCACCGACGTGATCGGTTGGCGCCTCGATGACGTGGTGCAGAAGATCCGCGGGCCGGGAGGGACGGTGGTGCGCCTGCAGCTCCTGCCGGCCGGTGCGGCGCCGGGATCGGTGCAGAAGGTGGTCGAGTTCACGCGCAACAGGGTGTCGCTCGAGGCGCAGGCCTCGCACAAGGCGATGCGCACCGTGACGCGCAACGGCCGCGACGTGAAGATCGGCATCATCACGGTGCCGAGCTTCTATCAGGACTACGACGCGAGCCGTGCCGGCGCCAAGGATTTCCGCTCGACGACGCGCGATGTTCAGCGCCTGATCGGCGAGCTTCGCAAGGACGGCGCCGAGGCACTGATCATGGATCTGCGCGCCAACGGCGGCGGCTATCTGCCCGAGGCCGAGTCGCTCACGGGGCTGTTCATCGATCGCGGTCCGGTGGTGCAGCTGCGCGACACGACCGGCCGCATCGAGGTCGACGACGACCCCGATCCGGCGATCTTCTACTCCGGGCCGCTGATCGTGCTGGTGGACCGCTTCAGCGCCTCGGCCTCGGAGATTTTCGCGGGCGCCATCCAGGACTACGGACGCGGTCTCATCATCGGCCAGCAGACCTACGGCAAGGGCACGGTCCAGAACGCGCATCCGCTCAACTACACCATCTTCGGCCGCAAGCCCGAGCTCGGTCAGCTCAATGTCACCATCGGCAAGTACTACCGTGTGACCGGCGAGAGCACTCAGGACCGCGGAGTCACGCCGGACATCACGATTCCCTCGCTCATCGACGCAAACGAGGTGGGCGAGAGCACGCGCGACCGCGCGCTGCCGTGGGATCATATCGAGCCGGCAACCTTCAAGGCCGAGGGAGACCTCAAGTCGACCGCCTCGATGCTGCAGAAACTGCACGATGACCGTACCGCCGATAGCGCCGATTTCCGTTATCTGCGCGAGGACATCGCCGCGCTCGACTCGATTCGCAATCAGAAGACCGTGTCGCTCAACTTGAAGACGCGTGAGGCCGAGCGCAAGCGCCTCGACAACAGCCGGCTGGAGCGCGAGAACGCGCTGCGCGCGGCGCACGGCCAGCCGCCGATCAAGTCGCTCGAGGAGATCAAGGATGATTCGGCCGCCGGCATCATCCTCGACGAGGCGACACAGATCGCAGCCGATTTCGCGGTGACCAGCGTCCACAAGGTCGGCCCGACCCAGGCGCAGGCCCGGCGCACCGACCTGCACGGCGAGCTGCATTGACGGAAGTGTCGGCTCCACAGGGAGCCGACGGCTCTTTCAGCGCAGCAGCAGGTTGAAGAGATCCCAGTAGTCCTCGGCGAGGACGTTCCACTGTTTGCCGAAGCTCGCGGCCGCGAGCGAGTCCGCCGTGGGTACGGTGTCGGCGAGATTGCGGTATTCGCTCGTTGCGCGCAGGCGCTCGAGCTTCACCTTGACGCCCGCGGTGATTTGTCGCTGATTGGCAATCGCGGCCTGCGCCTTTTGCACGCGCTGCATGTAGTCCTCGCATTCGCTGCGTGAGCCGAAGCTCATCTCGTGCACCCGGCGCGCCACCGCTTCTTTGGCGCGCGCCGCCAGGCCGAACGCGTCGACGTTCTCGCACAGCGACTCGGCGTAGCTGATGATGGCGAGGTTGATGTTGCGCCGTGCGTTCAAGGAAATACCGGGGAACTCGGGCGCCGCTTCGGCGATGATGGCGCTCTTCTCCGCATGCAGATCGCCGACGGCCGCATCGGCGACCACGACTCCCTGGCGGAGTGTTTCGAGCACGCGCTGCTGCCGGCGCCTGCGGAAGTAATGCCAGAAGGCCGTCAGGCGCGACAGGTCCACCTGCGCGGCTGCGAGCTGCTCGCGCTGAGCATCGGCCACCGAACCGGCGGCCTGGAGCCGCTCCTCGACGTCCGTGAGCCGCATGTTCTTGGTCGCCTCGCACTCGGCGGTATGGCGGGCGGTCTCGCGCACCTCCTGCTGCTGCGTGAGCTCCGAGGCGAATTTCGAGAGCTGCTGGTGGCAGGTCTTCCACAATCCCCGCAGCTGAAAGAAGACGAGCGCACCGAAGCCGGTGGCGGGATCGGCGAGCAGATCGCCGAGGGCGTCGAGCTGCTCCTGCACGCGCAAGGTCGAGCCCTCCTGCTGCTTCAGGCGGTCGCGCAGGAGGTGAAACTCGTCCTTGAGATCGGCATAGGCTTTTTTCAAGCCCGCACGATTCTGGAACAGCTGCATGAGGCGCTCTTCATCAGCACTCACGCCGCCGCTCTCCGACCCTCCCTTGAGAAAGCTGAGCTTATCGATCAATGTCCCGCCTGGCCGCGGGACACCAAAGGGGGTTTACCCACTAGAAGTGATGGCCTCGCTCGGCACAATATTCCAGCCATTTATTTAACAGCATGTTCCGGCTCCAGCGCTGATCCAGTTCACGCTTGAGTCCAGACTCCAGGCGGGCGAGCTCGGGGTGGCGCTTGGGCCCGCAGAAGCTGCGCACTTCCGCGAGCCGCGCATCGTGATATACGCACACTTCCAGATCGGGGTCCCGCACCCGGGCGCCCTCGAAATCGAATTCATACGTGAGCCGGAACACACTCGTGTAGCGGCAGCTCTCGACCGGTGTGAGAAAGAGATCACAGTCCGAAGCAGACTCTGGAGATCCGCGCGCGCGCTCGATGGAGCGCAAGTCCCGCACCAGCCATCCAAGGCGCACGAAATTGCTTTCGTACAGCGTCATGAGGCTGACGAAGCTCGCGGGCCGCGCCCGCCAGGAAGTTCGGCACCACTGATCTGCGATCATGGCCCGACTATACCACGCAGGTATTTTTTGTCAGGGCCGCAACCGCCGCTCGATGCCCGTGCGATCGAGAATCCTGCTCGAGATTTCCTCGATTGAGACCTCGGTCGCATCGATGAAAGGAATGCCATGCCGCTCGAACAGCGACTCCGCGGCGCGCACCTCGAAGGCGACCTGGCGCGGCGAGGAGTAGCGGCTGTCGGGACGCCGCTCGTTGCGAATTTGCTGCAATCGGTCGGGCTTGATCGTGAGCCCGAAAAGCTTGCGCGTGTGCAGATCGAGTCCGCGCGGCAGCTTGCGCGACTCGAGGTCATCCTCGGTCAAAGGATAATTCGCCGCGAAAATCCCGTACTGCATGGCGAGGTACAGACAGGTCGGCGTCTTTCCCGAACGCGAGACGCCGATCAGGATGACGTCGGCGCGCTCGTAATCGCGCAGCACCGATCCGTCGTCGTTCGCAAGCGCGAAATTGGTCGCGTCTATGCGCATCGCATATGAGTGGGTGTCGGCATTGCGGTGAGTCCGACTCATCAAATGGGATGATTGCGTCTTGAGTTCGTTCTCGAGCGGTGCTAGGAATGCGTCGAAGAAATCCAGGAAAAAACCCGTGCTGCCGCGGACGACATTGCGCACGTCTTCCTGGACCAAGGTGCTGAAGACGATCGGCCGCACGCCCTCGTGCTTGCCGACCAGGTCGATCTTGCGCACCGCCTCTATCGCCTTGTCAACGGTGGAGATAAATGGCACAGTCACCTGCCGGAATTCTATTCCGTCGAACTGTGTCATGAGGCTGTGGCCCATCGTCTCCGCCGTAATGCCCGTCTGGTCCGATACAAAAAACACTGTTCGTTTGCTCACGGTAGTTCCATGTGTCGCGGGCGTTGATACGGCGAAGTGTTTCACTTATTCCATGGCCGGACAAGGATTAAGAAGCGATGAATCCCTACATCATTCCGTTCGAGAAATTGAAGAACAAGGACATCGAGATCGTCGGCGGCAAGAACGCCTCGATCGGCGAGATGATTTCACGGCTGTCGAATCTCGGAGTTTCCGTGCCGGGCGGATTCGCGACCACCTCGCATGCGTACCGGGATTTTCTCGCGCAGGACAATCTGAGCGGACGCATCGCCGAAGTGCTCGGCTCGCTCGACGTCGACGATGTCGAGCGGCTCGCCGCCGTGGGCAGGCAGATCCGCGGCTGGATGCTGTCGACGCCCTTCCCGAAGCGGCTGCATGACGAAGTCCTCGCCGCCTACCGCAAAATGGGTAGCGGCCCCGAGTTTGCCGTCGCCGTACGCTCGTCGGCCACGGCGGAGGATCTGCCGGAGGCATCTTTCGCAGGGCAGCAAGAGACGTTCCTGAACGTGCGCGGCGAAGAGCGTCTGCTCGCCAGCATGCACGAGGTCTATGCGTCGTTGTTCAACGACCGTGCCATCGCCTATCGAGTGCACAATCAATTTCGATCACAACGCCGTGGCGCTGTCGGTCGGCGTGCAGCATATGGTGCGAAGCGATCTCGGCGCCGCAGGCGTCATGTTCACGCTCGACACCGACTCGGGCTTTCGCGAAGTCGTCTTCGTGACCTCCTCGTACGGTCTGGGCGAAACCGTGGTCCAGGGCGCGGTCAATCCGGACGAGTTCTACGTCTATAAGCCCGGGACTGCGTGCCGGGCGGCGCTCGATCCTGCGCAAGAATCTCGGCCAGAAAGCCCTGAAGATGGTCTACGCCGAGCCGGGCAGCCAGGAACGCGTCCGCACCGTCGATGTCGCGCCGGAGGACCGACAACGCTTCTCGATCGAGGAGGCGGACGTGGTCGAACTGTCGAAGCAGGCGCTCATCATCGAGGAGCATTACGGCACGCCCATGGACATCGAGTGGGGCAAGGATGGCGAGACCGGCAAGATATACATCCTGCAGGCTCGGCCCGAGACGGTGCAGAGCCGCGCGGGGCGAACCATCCAGCGCTTCACCCTCAAGGCCCGCTCGAATCTGCTGGTGAGCGGGCGCAGCATCGGTCAGAAGATCGGCGCGGGCCACGCGCGCGTGATCCGGGACGTGAAGGAGATGTCGCGCGTACGCGCGGGCGACGTGCTGGTCGCCGACATGACGGACCCGGATTGGGAGCCCGTAATGAAGCGCGCCGCCGCGATCGTGACCAACCGGGGAGGACGCACGTGCCACGCCGCGATCATCGCGCGCGAGCTCGGCATTCCGGCGGTGGTCGGCTGTGTGAACGCGACTCAGGTGATCCGTGAGAATCAAGCGGTGACGGTCTCCTGCGCCGAGGGCGACACCGGCCATGTCTATGAGGGCATGCTCGAATACGACCAGCGCAACATCGAGCTCGATTCATTGCCGCCCATTCCGGTCAAGATCTCGATGAACGTCGGCAATCCCGACCGTTCGTTCGAGTTCGCCGGGCTTCCGAACAGCGGGGTCGGTCTCGCGCGCCTCGAGTTCATCATCAACCGCATGATCGGCGTTCATCCGCGCGCGCTCCTGGAATTCGACAAACAAAGCCCGGAGCTCAAGGAGGCGATCACGCAGCAGATCGCGGGCTACCCCGATCCGGTGAGCTTCTACGTCGACAAGCTCTCCGAGGGTATCTCGCAAATCGCCGCCGCCTTCGCACCGGAGCCTGTGATCGTGCGCCTGTCGGATTTCAAGTCGAACGAGTACGCCAATCTCATCGGCGGCAAGAACTACGAGCCGCACGAGGAGAATCCGATGCTCGGTTTCCGCGGCGCCTCGCGCTACATCGACAAGGTCTTCCGGCCGTGTTTCGAGCTCGAGTGCCGGGCACTGAAGCGCGTGCGCGACGAGATGGGGCTCACAACGTGCAGATCATGGTGCCGTTCGTACGCACGCTCTCCGAAGCGAAAGCCGTCACACAGCTGCTCGCGGACAACGGCCTGAAACGCGGCGACAATGGCTTGAAGCACATCATGATGTGCGAGCTGCCGACCAACGCCGTGCTCGCCGAGCGCTATCTCGAGTATTTCGACGGCATGTCGATCGGCTCGAACGACATGACGCAGCTCGCCCTCGGCCTCGATCGGGACTCCGGTGTGGTGGCGAAGCTCTTCGATGAGCGCGACGATGCGGTGAAGGCGTTCATGTCCATGGCCATCAAGGCGTGCCGGGCGCAGAACAAATATGTCGGCATCTGCGGCCAGGGACCTTCCGACCATCCGGAGCTCGCACGCTGGCTGGTCGAGCAAGGCATCGACAGCCTGTCCTTGAATCCGGATACCGTCGTCGAGACCTGGATGTTCCTGGCGGCCGATGCCGCGGCGGCGCGCTGAGCGCCCGCTGAGGCCCGAATCAGGGAGACTCGCTCATCGGCCGAAGGAGATGCTCGCGGTAGTACTCGAGCTCGCGGATGGATTCGCGCACATCGTCGAGCGCCAGATGGGTCGAGTTCTTGCGAAAGGCCTGCGCGATGCGCGGCGCCCATCGCTGCGCGAGCTCCTTGAGCGTGCTCACATCGAGGTTGCGGTAATGGAAGAATCGCTCGAGCGCCGGCATGAGACGCGCGAGGAAGCGCCGGTCCTGGCAGATGCTGTTGCCGCACATCGGCGAGCGCCGCGGCTCGGCCCACTCCTCGAGAAACGCCAAAGTCCGGCGCTCGGCCTCCGCCGTGTCGATGCGACTCGCGAGCACGCGCTCGGCGAGACCGGAGCCGCCGTGCTGCTTGCGGTTCCAGTCGTCCATCGCCGCGAGCACGGCGGCGCTCTGATGCACCGCGATGACGGGACCCTCGGCCAGCACGGTGAGATGCTTGTCGGTCACGATCGTGGCGATTTCGATGATGTAATCGGTTTCGGTGGACAAGCCCGTCATTTCGAGATCGATCCAAATCAAGTTCTCTGGGGACTTCATTTCTGCATGGTAGCAGAGGCCGGTAATTGAGCGGCAACAGCGGCACCGGCATCGTTCTCGCGAGCTTCGGTCGCAGCGCCCTCGTGCAGTCGGGCGATGAGACCTTGAACTGCGCGCTCAAAGGCCGCAAGCAGCGCATTCTGTGCGGCGACCGGATTCGCTGGACGAGCGACGCCGCGGCGGATGCGGCGACCATCGACTCCCTCGAGCCGCGCCGAAATCTGCTCGAGCGCATCGACGCCCGGGGCCGCGCGGAGCCGGTCGCCTCGAACATCGATCGAATGGCGGTGGTGGTCGCCTGCGAGCCCAAGCCCGATTGGTTTCTCGTGGATCGCTACTGGGCCGGGGCGCGGCTGAAGGACATCGAGGCGCTGCTGATCGTCAACAAAGCCGACTTGAGATCGGAGGATCTCGTCACAGAGCTTCGCAACTACCAAGCGCTCGGCCTGCCATTGCTGGAGGTGTCGGCGCACACCGGAGAAGGCGTCGCGGGGTTGCGCGCGGCGCTCGAAGGCACGGCTACCCTGCTGCTCGGGCAATCGGGCGTCGGCAAGTCATCGCTCGTGAACGAGCTCGTCCCGGACGCCGCGGCGCAGACCGCCGCGCTCACGCGCGAGGTGGAAGGCCGGCACACCACCACCACCGCGCGCCGCTATCGACTGTCGCCCGCCGCAGAATCCGCCGTCATCGACGCGCCGGGGGTGCGCGATTTTGCGCCGCCGGCAAGCCTCGCACGTGCGGCGGAGCGAGGCTTCGTCGAGGTCCACGAACACGCGGCCGATTGCCACTTCAGCGACTGCCGGCATCTCGAAGAGCCGCGCTGCGCGGTGCGCAGCGCCGTCCAGGCCCTCGAGATCGCCCCGCGGCGCTACGAAAGCTACCGCCGGCTGTACCGCTTGTACGAGAAACTCGCGCCCTGAGCAAAGCTCGATGATTGCACGAGCTTCTGTGCTTGACGCCTGTCGGACGGTGGATTGAGATATAGCTGAACAGCGAATGCTTCCCGTCGCCGCGGGGAATCGAAAGGCCCGCGCCGAGCTCGCCGGACTCCAAGCCAGGGGTGCGGTTTCGACGGGCGCGAGCGCGAGCCCGGCGTGTCGGGAGGTGGCCCCGCGATCACCGGGCGCGCGGGTTGCAATTTTCCTCTCACCTCGCCCGCCGGTCCCCCGAAGCCACGATCGATGCGGCCGTCACGAAACGCGGGTGCGGCCTGCGAGCGCGTGCGCGAGTGTGCCGCCGTCGACATACTCGAGCTCCCCGCCGACGGGCACGCCGTGCGCAATGCGCGAGGCCTTGAGGCCCTTGCGCAAGGCGAGCTCGCCGAGATAATGCGCGGTCGCCTCACCCTCCACCGTCGGATTGGTGGCAAGAATCACTTCGCGCACCTCGCCTTCGGCGAGCACTTGCTCGAACTCATCGAGGCCCAGCTCGGCCGGCCCGATGCCATCGAGCGGCGACAAATGACCCATCAGCACGAAGTAGCGTCCGCGAAAGCCGCCCGACTGCTCGATCGCGACCACATCGGCCGGCGACTCGACCACGCACAGCTGCGCGGCATCGCGCTGTGCGGAGGCGCAGATCGTGCACAGCTCGCTCTCGGTCAACATGCGGCAGCGCTTGCAATGCCCGACCGACGAGAGCGCCTCGGTGAGCGATTGCGCGAGCGCGCGGCCGCCGTCGCGATCGCGCTCGAGCAGATAAAAGGCCATGCGCTGCGCGGACTTCGGCCCGACGCCGGGCAGGCAGCGCAGGGCATCGATCAAGCGCGCCAGTGTGGGCGTGTACTTCATCGAGTCAGAACGGCAGCTTCACACCCGGCGGCAAATTCATGCCGGACATGAGATCCGCATATCTTTCTTTGCTGCGCTCCTCGATCTTGCGCGAGGCATCGTTGATCGCCGCAGCCACCAGATCCTCGAGCATCTCCATGTCCTCGGAGACGAGCTTCGGCTCGATCGTCACCTTTTTTGCCTCGTGGCGGCCGTTGAGCACGACCTTCACCATGCCCGCGCCCGACTCGCCCGTCACCTCGAGGCTCGCAAGCTCCGCCTGCGCCTTTTGCATGTTCTCCTGCATCTGCTGCGCCTGGCGCATGAGATTGCCGAGTCCGCCCTTCATCATGATTCGACTCTCCTGTGTTAGTTGGCGGGTTTGACCGAAGCGCCATCCACCTCGGCGCCGAAACGCTCCTGCAGTCCCTTGACGGTGGGGTCCGCCTCGAAAGCGGCCGCCGCCCGAGCCACCTTGTCCTGATCTCCGAGCGCGCGCTGGCGCGCCGGGGTCGCAAGCTCGGTCTGCGACACCTCGAAATTGAGGCGCAGCTCGCGGCCCAAGTACTTGCTGAGCGCCTGCTGGAGCTTCTCCTCGATGGGTCGCGAGCGCCGCGCGTCCACCACCTCATCGAGCTGCAACGTGAGCACGTCGCGATCGAAGGAGGCGGGATAGCAATTGAGGGCGAACTGCCGCAGCATTCCGCTCAAGTTGGCAGCCTCGACGACCCGCGGCCATGAGGCGGCATCGATGACCGGGGTGCCGGAGACCGGCGCAGCGGCGGGCGCAGCCGTCGGCTTGGCTCCGCTCGCGCCAATGGCTGCAGTTGCCGCCGCTGGAGCGCCCGGCGGCACGGCGGCGCGGCCATCGCGAGCTGGAGTCGTGCCGACCGTCGGCCGGGCCGCCCGCGCGACGGGTTCGGCGGCAGCGTCGGGTCGAAACGCCAGCATGCGCAACAGCGTCATCTCGAAACCGAGGCGCGGATCGGGCGCGAGCGAGAGGTCGCGCCGGCCGGCGAGCGCTATCTGATAGTAAAGCTGCACATCCTCCGCGGCCAGGGCACGGCTCAACCGGCCGAGCGCCTCGGCATCGAATTCCTCGTCCTCGAGCGCCGCATCCGGAACGATCTGCACGATGGCGATGCGCTGCAGGAAAGCCGCCAGCTCGACCAGAGCGCGGTCGTAATCCGGGGCGTCATGGTCGAAATCGGCGACTTGCGCGAGCATCCCCGGGCCGTCCTCGCGCGACAATGCCTCGACGATGCGCACGATGTGTCCGCGATCGATCGTACCGAGCATCGCGCGCGTGTTCGCCTCGCTCAAGACACCGCCGCCGAAGGCAATCAGCTGGTCGAGCAGGCTCAGCGCATCGCGCATGCTGCCGTCGGCGGCGCGCGCGAGATGCGCGAGCGCGGCGGGCTCATGATCGAGCCGCTCCTCCCCTGCGATGAACTTCAACCGCCCGGCGATCAAGCTCGACGAAAGACGCTTCAGGCTGAATTGCAGGCAACGCGACAGCACGGTCACCGGCAACTTCTGCGGATCGGTGGTCGCGAGCAGGAACTTGACGTGGGGCGGCGGCTCCTCGAGCGTCTTCAACAAGGCGTTGAACGAATGGTTCGACAGCATGTGCACCTCGTCGATGAGGTACACCTTGTAGCGCCCGCGCGTCGGCGCGTACTGGACGTTGTCGAGCAGCTCGCGGGTGTCGTCGACTTTGGTCCGCGAGGCCGCATCGACCTCGATGAGATCGATGAAGCGGCCCTCGTCGATCTCGCGGCAGGCGGCGCAGACGCCGCAAGGATTCGAGCTCACGCCGCGCTCGCAATTCAGGGACTTCGCGAGGATGCGCGCGATGGTGGTCTTGCCGACGCCGCGCGTACCGGTGAACAGGAACGCGTGATGAATTTTGCCGCTGTCGAGGGAGTTGGCGAGGGAGCGCAGCACGTGCTCCTGCCCCACCATCTCCGCGAAGCGCTTCGGCCGCCATTTTCGCGCCAGTACGATATAGCTCATAAAACCAGTTTAGCCGTTACCGGCAAGGGAGGCGGCCCGCGTTAGCAGGTCTTCGGCGCCCGACTTAAAGCCGTTACCGCTGCTCCCTTCCGGGCCTGACGGGGTTCGTGGCCAGTCGCCGCGAAGATGCCAACGCGAGCCGCCATAGCCTGAAGGGTCCAATTGGCGAAGAGGGGCGATTATGCCAATGGCCCCGGTGACGATCGATAGCAATAGCGTGATTTTAACACAGACTCCGAGTCCGGTGCCGGGTGGGGAAATTCCGACGCCACGCCGCTACATCCGCCCGCAGATCGCGCGCGGCTTCGGTTCCATTATGCCAACTGCATAAACACACGAATTCAAAGGGGCACCCTATGAGGATTTCAGGCAAGCATCGATATGGCATTTTGTGCGCAGGCATCGCGGTGGCCGCTCTCGGAACCGCCATGGCTCCGGCCGTGAGCCACGCGCAGAGCGCGTATCAGTCCTCCGCCAGTCAACCGGACGCCGACGTCGTCGCCCGCGTACAGCGAGCGTTGCAGTCCGATTCCACGCTCGATTCCCGGCACATCGACGTCGCCGTCGAGCACGGCAACGTCGTGTTGAAAGGGTTCGTCCAGGACAATCATGCGTTGTTGGCGGCCCAGCAGGTTGCGACCAAGGCGGCGGGCACCCACAAGATCGTCAACCAGATCACCATCAAACAAAATCCTGCCAACGCGCCCTGAGGAGCAGGAGGACGGGCAAGCGCTCGCCGCGGGAGCGAGCCTCGGATTGGCGGAGAGGGAGGGATTCGAACCCTCGAACACCTTTTAGGGTGTTACTCACTTTCCAGGCGAGCGCCTTCGACCACTCGGCCACCTCTCCGCTGAGACCCCGCGCGGGCTCGCAAGGGTACCGGAGGAGGCCCGGACGATCAAATCCGAGGCGCTTAGCCCGGGCTGGCGGCCTTGTTCGGCGGGGCCGGCTTATAGCGCGGCGGGGCATCCAGGCACGCTTCGTGGGGCCCCGGCGGCGGCGGCGCAAGCTCTACGGTTGGAATGGCAAGAGCGCCTTGCGTGTTCGGCGTATCGAGACCGGCCGGGACTTTAAGCGGTGCCTTTTGCACCGCCCGCTGGTATTCCTGGGGCTTATGACAATCCGGCGCAAAGCCGTGCAGCATGCGCGAACAGCCGTTCATGAGCATCGCGGCCGCGATGACGACGAAAACGCGATGAATTGTCACGCTGCACGGTCCTCGAGTCTCACGCCCGCCGATTGCATTGCCCGCAGGACCGTCTCGTGGTGAGCCGGCGACAGCTCGACCAACGGTAGCCGAATGGCGCTTCCGATGAGCCCCATGTGGGCAACCGCCCACTTCACGGGAATCGGGCTCGTCTCGATGAACAAATCTCGGTGCAGGGGTGCAAGGTCCGCGTCGATGGCACGCGCCGTCCCGAGCTCGCCGTCGAGCGCGGCCCTCGAAGCCTCCGCCATGCGCCGGGGCACCACATTGGCCGATACGGAAATGACCCCGTGCGCGCCCTCGCTCATCCATTCGACCGCGGTGGCATCCTCGCCCGAAAGGATCGAGAAGCCTGCGGGACAAACCGCCAAAAGTTCGCGCAGCCGCGATACGTTCTTGCTCGCATCCTTGAGCGCCTTGATGCGCGGATGGCGCGCGAGCCGTGCGACCGTGGCCGGCGCGAGATCGACCGCCGTCCGGCTCGGCACGTTGTACATCACCACGGGGACCGCCGAGGCGTCCGCGGCCGCCATGAAGTGGCGGAACAGGCCCTCCTGCGGAGGCTTGTTGTAATAAGGAGTCACGAGCATGACGCCGTCCACGCCGAGCCGCGACAATGCGCGCGTCCGCGCCACAGTGCTCGCGGTCGAGTGGGTTCCGGCGCCCACGATCACCTTGATTTTGCCGCTGCAGCGGCCGACCGCGCGGCGGGTGAGCTCCTCGATCTCCTCGAGCGTGAGCACCGGCGATTCTCCGGTCGTGCCGGCGATCACGATGCCGTCGGTCCCCTCGGCCATGTGAAAATCGAGCAGCCGGTCCCACGAAGCCAAGTCCAGGCTCCCGTCCGCGCTCATCGGCGTGACGATGGCAACCAGGCTTCCGCGCATTCAGGCTCCTTGAGACAGATAATGACTACCTTAATTGTACAGACTGCACGGTGGCAAGCGCCATCCGGTAGAATTTGCCTCGATGAAACAACATATCGTGATAAGCGCGGTGGGCGGCGACCGGGTCGGCATGGTGCATGAGCTCTCCAAGGCGGTCGCCGATTGCGGCGGCAGCATCAGCGAAAGCCGGATGACCTCGCTCGGCAACGAGTTTGCGATGCTGCTCCTCGTCGACGGCAACTGGCACACCCTCGCCAAGCTCGAGGGCGAATTCAAGAAGCTTGCCGATGCCACGGGGATGAACATCCAACTGCGGCGCACCGAAGAGCGGGCGGCGCGCAACGACATGCTGCCGTATTCGATCGACGTGGTCTGCCTCGACCAGACCGGCATCGTGGCGGGGTTGTCGGGCTTCTTCGCCCAGCGCGGCGTCGACATCGCGGAACTGTCCACGCGTTCCTATGCGGCGGCGCACACCGGGGCACCCATGTTCTCCGTACAGATGATCGTGAACGTTCCGAGCCGCTTGCACATCGGCGTGCTGCGCGAGGAATTCATGGATTTCTGCGATCATCTGAATCTCGATGCCATTTTCGAGCCGGTCAAGAGCTGAGCCGGCCCCAACTCACAAGAGAGCACATGAGCAAGATCGAAGTCGGTAAGAAGGCGCCCGCCTTCACGCTGGAAGGCACCGCGGGCGAATGGTCGCTCGCGGATGCCGCGGGCTCGAGCGTGGTGCTGTATTTTTATCCGCGCGACAATACGCCCGGTTGCACACAGGAAGGCCAGAGCTTTACCGAGGCCTATCCGCAATTCAAGAAACTCAAGGCAAAGATCTTCGGCATCTCGCCGGACAGCGTGTCCTCGCACGAGAATTTCAAGCGCAAGATGGGTTTCCCGTTCGAGCTCCTGAGCGACGCGGACAAGACGGTTTGCAAGCTCTACGACGTCATCCAGGAAAAAAGCATGTACGGCAAGAAATACATGGGCGTGGAGCGCAGCACGTTTCTCATCGACTCCAAGTCCGTGCTGCGTGCCGAGTGGCGCAAGGTGAAGGTCAACGGCCATGCCGAGGCGGTGCTCGCGGCGGTGAAGGCGCTGTGACCACCGCGCCGCGGCCGCTGACGGCCGCCGTTGCGAAGGCGCGCCCATCGCGCCAGCAGCGGCGTATTTTCGTGCTCGACACCAACGTGCTCATGCACGACCCGACGGCGATTTTTCGCTTCGAGGAGCACGACATCTACATCTCGATGACCGTGCTCGAAGAGCTCGACGCGGGTAAGAAAGGCGTATCCGAAGCCGCCCGCAACGTGCGTCAGGTCAGCCGTTTCCTCGACGAGCTGATGCACAACGCCACCAAGAAGCAGATTGACCGGGGTCTCGCCTTGCCGGCCTCGGCGCCCATCAATCAGGGCAAGCGCCCGCCCGCCGGTCGGTTGTTTTTCCAGACCCAGCTCCTGGAGCGCGCCCTGCCCGAGGGGCTTCCCGGCCATGGGGGCGACAATGCGCTTCTCGCCGATACGCTCGCACTGCAGAGGAAATTTCCCGCTGCCCGGGTGACGCTGGTATCGAAGGACATCAACCTGCGGATCAAGGCCGCCATCGTCGGAGTCCAGGCCGAGGACTACTCGAGCGACAAGACCATCGAGGATGCGGACCTGCTCTCGAGCGGCGTGCAGCGTCTGCCGCCGACGTTCTGGGAAAAGCACGGCAAGGGCATGGAATCCTGGCAACAGCAAAGCCGCACGTTCTACCGCGTGCGGGGGCCGCTGGTGCGCGAATGGAAGGCCAATCAGTTCGTCTACGATCCCGGCGAGAACGGCGTCGAGGCGATCGTGCGAAAGATCGAGGGCGAATCCGCCGTGCTCGAGCTCACGGTCGATTACCACAGCGAGCGCAACAATGTGTGGGGCGTGAGCTCGCGCAACCGCGAGCAGAATTTCGCGCTGAATCTGCTGATGGATCCGGAGATCGATTTCGTCACGATCCTCGGGCCCGCCGGCACCGGCAAGACGCTCTTGAGTCTCGCTGCCGGCCTCGCGCAGACACTCGATCACAACCGTTACAGCGAGATCATCATGACGCGCGTGACGATTCCGCTGGGCGAGGACATCGGCTTTCTCCCCGGCACCGAGGAGGAGAAGATGGAGCCTTGGATGGGCGCCCTCATGGACAACCTCGAGGTGCTGACGCAGAGCCAGAGTGGTGGCGCGTGGGGGCGCGGCGCGACCACCGATCTGTTGCGCCATCGGATCAAGATCCGCTCGTTGAACTTCATGCGCGGACGCACCTTTCTCAACCGCTTCATCATCATCGACGAGGCGCAGAATCTCACGCCGAAGCAGATGAAGGCCCTGGTGACGCGCGCCGGACCGGGCACCAAGATGGTCTGTCTCGGCAACATCGCGCAGATCGATACGCCCTACCTCACCGAGACCACGACCGGTCTGACTTATGTCGTGAATCGTTTTCACGGCTGGTCATATTCCGGGCACATCACCCTGGTGCGCGGTGAGCGGTCGCGTCTGGCAGACTATGCGTCCGAAGTCCTCTAAAGAGGCCCCGAACCGCCTCCCGGTCCGGAGAGCAGAACTTTGGTGTGCCGGCGGCACTCCAATCCTGCTCTCAGGAGTGTGAATGAAGCTGTTGAAATCCTTGGCCGCGTTCGCCGTCGTCGCCGCTTTCGCGGCGGCCGGGACATTGAGCGTGTGCCGGGCCGCCGATCCTTCGGCCCCTCAGCAAGAACAGGACCTGCCCGACCTCGGCAGCCCCGCGACCGCCGCCGTGTCCCTCGAGGAGGAATTCCAGGTGGGCCAGTCGTGGGCGCGGCAGATGCGTGCGCAGGGGCTGGTGCTCGAGGACCCGGAGGTCACCGACTACATCCAGCAGCTGGGCCACAGCCTCTCGAGCCACGCCGAGGAAGGCCAGCACCAGTTCAATTATGCGGTGATCCGCGATCCCGTCATCAACGCCTTCGCGATGCCGGGCGGCTTCATCATGATCAACAGCGGGCTGTTCCTCGCGACCGCCAACGAGAACGAGCTTGCCGGCGTGCTCGCGCACGAAACGGCACACGTCACGCAGCGCCATCTCGTGCGCGGGATGATCGACCAGACGCATACCGGCCTGCTCGCGACCGCGGCGATGCTGGCGGCCCTCGTGCTCGGCGCGACCGCGGGCCACGGTGATCCGAGCGCCATGGAGGGCGCGATCCTCGGGGCGCAGAGTGCCGCCATCCAGCATCAGATCAATTACACGCGCTCCCAGGAATTCGAGGCCGACCGCATCGGCATCGGCACCATGGCCGCGGCCGGCTACGATCCGCTCGGCATGGCGACCATGTTCGACGAGCTCAATCGCAACTCGCCCGCTCCGGATCGCGTCAAGGCAGTGGAGTTCCTGATCGATCACCCGCTGTCCGCCGAGCGCGTCGCCGAGGCGCGCAACCGCGCGCAGCAAATCGGCCGGATCCGCCACGAGGATACTCTCAGCTATCTGCTGATGCGGGAGCGGCTGCGCTCGCTCGTCGGCAACCCCGAGGTGGCCCGCGAGTATTACGCCAACCTCGCGAAGAACGGCGGCGGCCTCGACGTCGAGGAGCGCTATGGAAGGGCCGTCGCGAACATCAACGCGCGCAAGGCCTCGCTCGCCATTCCCGAGCTGCAGGCCCTCCTCGTCGAGTACCCGAGGGTGACGCAGTTCTACGGGGCACTCGGTCAGGCCTATCTCGCCAACGGACAGCTGAAGGAGTCGCAGGCCATCCTCGAGAAGGGCCTGGGACTCTTTCCGCGCAACGCCCCCGTGACCATCCGCCTCGCCGAGACGCTGATGCGGGCCGGCGAAAACAAGCGCGCCCAGCTGATCCTCGATGATCTCTTCAACCAGATCGAGCCCACGCCGAACCAGGCCAAGCTGATCGCCAAAGCCGCCAACGATGCCGGCAATCTCGCGGATTCCTACTACTACATGGCCGACTTCTATCTCATGAACGGCGAGCTCGTCATGGCATCCAACCAATTGGCGCTCGCGCTGGGGGTGCCCGACTTGAATGCCGTGCAGCGCGCGCGTATCAGTGCCATGCTCGAGGAAGTGCGTGCAGCCATACCGAAAAACCGTAAAAATACGGTGGCCGACGATAACGGCGGCCGCCATTAGGTTCGATCGGGAATCGACCTGAGCATCGCCGCGCGGGGTTACCGGCGCCATTTCGAATGGGAGAGTCATGGGGACGTGTCATTTAGTTTCGCTGCGCTGGCTGATCGCGCTCGCGGCCCTTGCCGGGTTGAGTGCCTGCGTGACTCTGCCGCCGAATCACCCCCGCTCGCCGCAGGATCCCTGGGAGTCCTGGAACCGGGGGGTCTACAGGGTCAACGACAAGCTCGACCGGGCCATCGCCAAGCCCGTGGCGAAGGCCTATGTACGGCACGTCCCCTCGCCGATTCGCACCGGCGTGACCAACTTTTTCTCGAATGTGAACATGCCGGTCGTGATGGTGAACGATGCGCTGGAGGGCAAATTCAAGGCCGCCGCGAACGATCTGGGGCGCTTTATACTGAACAGCACCATCGGGGTGGGCGGCCTGTTCGATCCCGCGACCTCCGCGGGGCTCGATCGCAACAGCGCGGATTTCGGCCTGACCCTCGGACATTGGGGCGTGCACCCGGGCCCGTTCCTCGAGCTGCCGATTCTCGGCCCCTCCGACGTGCGCGATACCATCGGCAAGGTCCCCGACGGGTATTTGAGACCGACCAACTATATCCCGAATCTTTGGGTGCGATACGGCCTGTATGTCCCCTACGCCATCGACATCCGGGCCTCGCTTCTGCCGCTCGAGCCCACCCTGGAGCAGGCCTACGACCCCTACGCGGTCGTTCGCGATGCCTATCTCTCGCGGCGCGCGTACCTGGTCTCCGATGGCAAAGTAATGCCCGATACCGAGCTCGTCGATCCGGACGCGGACCAGAACCCTGCTCCCGCCCCCTCGCTCGCGACGCCTCCCAATCAGGCCGCCCCTAAGGGCGCAGTGCCTCCGCCGCCTCCCGCCAATCAACCGGCGCCGGCCCCTGCGCCGAAGCCCGCGCCCCCACCCCCGCCGCCGCCGGACGATGATGACTAACCCGCCGGCGGCCTCGCCCGCGGCTACTGGGCGGGGATCCCGGACAGAAGCGGGTCGACATCGCTCAGCCGGGCGAGCTGGTGCAGCTGCGCCGGCACATTTTCATAGCGCAGCGAGCGCCCCGCTCCGCGAGCCACGCTCACCCACTCGATGAGCAGCGCGAGCCCGGAGCTGTCGCTGCCAGTGACGGCGGCAAGGTCGATGATCTCGGCGTGGCCTTGCTCGATCGCCGCACTTCCGACGGGCAGGAGCGGCGTTACCGTGGTGAAGCCCAGCACGCCGCTCACGCCCGAGCGCTCGCCGCCGGCGGACTCGAACGTGGCGCTCGCGCGCGGCGCGTCCTTCAATGGCTGGCCCCCGGCGCCGTGTTGGTCGGCTTGATCGAACCGCCCTTCTCCAGCCGCTCGGTCAACTCGTCGAGCCCTTTCTGCTGGATCTCGGAGGCGAAATCGGTCTTGAAGCTCTTCACGTAGGAGATTCCCTCGATCACCACGTCCCACGCCTTCCACCCCTGCTCCGTCTTGTGCAAGACGAAAATGACGGGCACCCGCTCGCCGTCGGACTTCTTCACCTCGGTGCGGACGGTCGCCTGCGTCTCCCCGGGATCACCCTTGTAGGGCAGGACTTTGAAGTTGCCGGCCGTGAAATTGACCAGCGCGTTGCCGTAATTTTGCAGCAGCGAATGATAGAAGGCCTTGACGAAGCGCTGGCGCTGCTCCTCGCTCGCGTTGCGCCACGCTTGTCCGAGCACCAGCCGCGCCGCGTAGTCGACATCGAAATTCGGCAGCAGCACGTTCGCGACCAGCGATTCGAGCTTCGCGGGATCCTTCGCGTAAACGTCACGGTGGGCATCGAGCTCGGTGAGCATCCGCTTGGCGGAGTCCTCGACGATCTGTTCCGGTCCCAAGTTGCTGGGCGCGGCCGCCGGCGCGCCCGAATCGGTTGACTGGGCCGCAGCCGAGGTCGGAGTCTGCGCGAGTGCCCCGCCCGCGCCCGCCGCGAAGGCGAGAGCGATTATCGCGGTGAGTCGTAAATCCAACTGCTTCATTTGGTCTTCTCCGGAGTGGAAGGGGTCGTGCTCTTCGGCTTCTCGGACCCCGAGGACGAGTCCGACGAGCCCGACCCCTTGTTGGAGAAGTTCGCGAACATCTGTCCGATCAGATTCTCGAGCACGATCGCCGACTGCGTGAAATCGATGTGATCATTGTTCTTGAGATAGGTATCCGCCCCGCCGGCGGTGAGGCCGATGAATTTTCCGCCGAGCAGGCCCTGGGTGTAGATGCTGGCGTCGCTGTCGGTCGGGATCTGGTTGAATTTGGAGTCGAGCTGCAGGAGCACCACGGCCTTGTATTCCCGGCTGTCGAGATCGATGCGCGCCACACGCCCGACATTCACGCCCGCCATGGACACCGGCGCGCCCACTTTAAGATCGCCCACATTGTCGAACTTCGCGATGACGTCGTAGAAGCTGCCGGCACCGCCCAAGTGCAGGCCGTGATTCGTGGTCTGGGTGGTGAGGAACGCGAGCGCGGCAAAGCCGAGCAATACGAACGCCCCCGCTCCCATATTCAAAGTACTCGACTTGCCCATAGCAATGTCCTTTTTACAAAAACGCCGACGTCAGCAAATAATCCAAGAAGAGAACCACCACCGCCGAGGTTACCACCGTGCGCGTGGTCGCGAGTCCCACGCCCTCCGCGGTCGGCTCGGCCGTATAGCCCTGATAGACCGCGATGAGACTGCAGGCAACGCCGAAGATGCAGCTCTTCACCACGCCCTCGTTGATGTCGCGAAGCTCGACCGCATCCTGCATCTGCGACCAGAAGCTGCCCGAGTCGACCCCCATGATCTGCACGCCGACGAGCTGCGCGCCATACAGGCCGATGACGCTGAAGATGGCGGCGAGCAGGGGCATCGCGATGACGCCGCCCAGGAAGCGCGGCACGACCACGCGGCGGATCGGGTCGACGGCCATCATTTCCATGGCCGAGAGCTGGTCCGTGGCACGCATCAAACCGAGCTCGGAGGCGAGCGCCGTGCCGGCGCGGCCCGCGAAAAGGAGCGCCGTGATCACCGGGCTCAGCTCTCTCACCAGTCCGATCGCGGCCGCGCTGCCGAGCGCCTCCTCCGAGCCGAACCGCTGCAGGAGCTGAAACCCCTGAAGCCCCAGCACCATGCCGACGAACAGTCCCGAGAGCATGATGATGACGAGCGACAGCGCACCCGAATTGAAGATCTGAGCCGCGACGAGATTGAATCGCAGCAACGCCCGCGGCGTCACGACGAGGAGGCGCAATAGAAACAGGCTGATCGCGCCGAGTCCCTCGAGCGCATCGCGCAAGCTTCTCCAGAGCTCCCTGAACACGTTCATCGCCGCCGACCGCGCTCGAGCAGCTCGCCGAAGTAGTCCTTCGCCGGGTAATGGAAAGGAACGGGACCATCGGCAAGCCCGCCGACGAATTGCTTGACGATGCCCGAAGGATTGCTTTCGAGCTCCTGGGGCGTCCCTTGAGCCGCCACCTTGCCGCCCGACAGGAGGTACACGCGATCCGCGACCTTCGTGATCTCGTGCACATCGTGCGAGACCACCACGCTGGTCAACCCGAGCGTATCGTTCAACCGCCGGATAAGGCGCAGGATGACGCCGAGCGAGATCGGATCGAGGCCCACGAAGGGCTCGTCATAGATGAGAATTTCCGGATCCATCACGATCGCGCGCGCGAGCGCGACGCGCCGCGCCATACCCCCGGACAGCTCCGCCGGCATGAGCGATGCCGCCCCGCGCAGCCCGACCGCCTGCAGCTTGGTGAGCACGATGATGCGAATCAGCCGCTCCGGCAGATCCGTGTGCTCGCGCAGCGGGAAGGCGACATTCTCGAACACGCTCAAGTCGGTGAGCAGTGCACCGTTCTGAAAGAGCATCCCCATGCGCTTGCGCAGCGCATAAAGGGCATCGGCGCCGAGCGTCCGCATGTCCTCGCCGGCGACCGTGAGGGTGCCACCCAACGGGCGCAATTGCCCGGTGATCAGGCGCAATAGCGTCGTCTTGCCCGTCCCGCTCGGGCCCATCACCGCGGTGACCAGCCCGGGAAGGATGTCGAGATCGAGCCCGCCGAATATCGGCCGTCCGTTGACGGCGTAACTCAGGTTGCGGGCCTCGACGATGGGGGCAGCTTGGCTCAACTCTTCAGGCCGCGGTTTCCATACCCGGCTTGTAGGCGCCGCCTGCCGCAAGGCCGTTCAGCTTTGCACGCTGATAGAGCTGCTTCTGCCCCGCCTGAAATCCGGCCGCATTGCCGCCCCAGGCTCGCAGTGCCGTATCCTGAAGCGCGCGACCGTAGCTGAAGGTGAGCGCCCAGGGCAGCGGCCCCGCGGCGTTCATGAGGCTCAAGTGCTGCGTCGCCTCCTCCGGGCTTTGGCCGCCCGACAGGAACGCGATGCCGGGCACGGCCGTCGGCACGTGCCGCTTGAGCGTGCGCACGGTCGCCTCGGCGACTTGCTCCGGCGAGGCCTTCTTCTGGCTCTTCTTGCCGGCGATGACCATGTTGGGCTTGAGCACCATGCCCTCGAGCACAACGCGGGCCGCGAACAGGTGATCGAACACCGTCTGCAGCACCCGGTTGGTCACCTCCTCGCAGCGCTCGATCGGATGGTCGCCATCCATCAGCACCTCCGGCTCGACGATGGGGACGATGTCGGCCTCCTGGCAGAGCGCGGCATAACGCGCGAGCGCCTCCGCGTTCGCCGATATGGCATACGCCGTCGGGATGCCGGCGCCGATGTCGATGACCGCCCGCCACTTCGCGAATCGCGCACCGAGCTTGTGGTACTCGGCAAGCCGCTCGCGCAGCCCATCGAGGCCCTCCGTGATCGTCTCGCCGGGAAAGCCCGCCAGCGGCTTCGCCCCGGTATCGACCTTGATGCCCGGAATCATGCTGTTCTTGGCGAGATAGGCCGGGAAGGGAACGCCCTCCTTGGTCTTCTGGCGGATGGTCTCATCGTAGAGAATCACGCCGCTGATGAATTCGGTCGCGCCGGGCGTGGTAAACAGCATTTCCCGGTACGCGCGGCGGTTCTCCTCCGTTGATTCCAGCTTGATGCCGGTGAAGCGCTTGAGAATGGTGCTGGTGCTCTCGTCGGCGGCCAAAAGTCCCCGATGGTTGGCGACCATGGCGCGGGCGGTCGCGGCTAGCTCTGCGGTATTCATGACGGACGGTTCTCATTCGCTGACGCTGGAGCCCACAAGGATAACAAAACTGCCGGGGTGGAACTCGGAACCAAATAGGACTAAAATAGTCCACATAAGAAACGAGGCACGGGGCCTTTAGCTTATGCTGAGAATGGGCAAATTGACGGACTACGCGACCGTGGTGCTTGCGAGCCTCGCTCACGAGCCCGAGCGGCACCGTGCCGCCGCGGAGCTCGCCGAGCGCACGCGGCTCTCTCGTCCTACCGTAAGCAAGGTGTTGAAGGGTCTGCAGCGCGCGGGCCTGGTGATCTCCTCGCGCGGCGCCCAGGGCGGCTATCGCCTGGCGCGAGGACCGGAGCAAATCACCGCGGCCCAGATCCTCGATGCATTCGAGGGCCCGCTCGCCATCACCGAATGCTCGAGCGCCTCCAGCCACTGCGGGATCGAGCGTATGTGCCGTGTCGGCGGGGCCTGGCAACGCGTCAATGCGGCGATCCGCCGCGCACTCGAGGATGTCACGTTGCAGCATCTGGCGGGGCTCGATGCCGCTCCCGGGCGCGCGCCGAGCCTCACCTTGGACATCCGCCGCCAGGCCTCCTGAAAGCCCTTTAAAACCGCGGCCCCGGCCGCCAGCATGAGTCTCAAGAGAACGCCATCGTGTCCAGTAAAATCCAAGACGTCGAAGCCCTCCTCGGCCAGAAGTACCGCCACGGCTTCGTGACCGACATCGAGTCGGACAGCCTGCCGCCGGGCCTCGACGAGGGCGTGGTGCGCGCGATCTCGCTCAAGAAGAAGGAGCCCCAGTTCCTGCTCGACTGGCGCCTGAAAGCCTTCGCCCATTGGAAGACCATGCAGGAGCCCAGTTGGGCGCGAGTGCGCTACAAGCCGATCGACTACCAGGACATCTCGTACTTCTCGGCGCCGCGGGCACCGAAGAACGCTCCGAAAAGCATCGACGAGGTGGACCCGAAGCTGCTCGCGACCTACGAGAAGCTCGGCATTCCGCTGCACGAGCGCGCCCGCCTGGCGGGGGTCGCGGTCGATGCCGTGTTCGACAGCGTGTCGGTGGCGACGACCTTCAAGGACAAGCTCGGCAAGGCGGGGGTCATCTTCTGCTCGTTTTCCGATGCCGTCCGCGACCACCCTGCGCTCATCGAGGAATATTTAGGCACGGTCGTCCCGGCGGGCGACAATTTCTTCGCCGCCCTGAACTCCGCGGTGTTCTCCGACGGCTCCTTCGTGTACGTGCCCAAGGACGTGCGCTGTCCGATGGAGCTCTCGACCTACTTCAGGATCAACGCGGCCAAGACCGGACAGTTCGAGCGCACGCTGATCATTGCCGCCGAAGGCGCCTCGGTGAGCTATCTGGAGGGCTGCACGGCCCCGATGCGCGACGAGAACCAGCTGCACGCGGCCGTGGTCGAGCTCGTCGCGCTCGATGATGCGTCGATCAAGTACTCGACGGTGCAGAACTGGTATCCGGGCGATGAGAACGGCGTCGGCGGCATCTACAATTTCGTGACCAAGCGCGGCGAGTGCCGGGGGCGCAATTCCAAGATCTCATGGACGCAGGTCGAGACCGGATCGGCGATCACCTGGAAATATCCGAGCTGCGTGCTGAAGGGCGAGGGCTCGACCGGGGAGTTCTACTCGGTGGCGGTGGCCAACAATTACCAGCAGGCCGACACCGGCACCAAGATGATTCACATCGGGCGCAACACCAAGAGCACCATCGTCTCGAAGGGCATCTCGGCGGGTCACGCCGAGAACACCTATCGCGGCCTCGTCAAGATTTTGCCGGGTGCCGAGGGCGCGCGTAATTTCACGCAGTGCGACTCGCTGCTGATGGGTCCGGACTGCGGCGCGCACACCTTCCCGTACATGGAAGTGAAGAATCCGACGGCGACGGTCGAGCATGAGGCAAGCACCTCGAGGATCGGCGAGGATCAGCTGTTCTATTGCCTGCAGCGCGGGATCTCGGCGGAGGACGCCGTCAACATGATCGTGAGCGGCTTCTGCAAGGTGGTATTCAAGGAGCTGCCGATGGAATTCGCCGTGGAAGCCCAGAACTTATTGAGCGTGAGCTTGGAAGGAGCGGTGGGCTAGCGCCCGCCGGACGAATGTGCTGCAGATCAGCGACTTGAGCGCCCGCGTCGCGGGCAAACAGATCCTGAAGGGCGTGAGCCTTCAGGTGAACCCGGGCGAGGTACACGCCATCATGGGACCCAACGGCTCCGGCAAGAGCACGCTCGCCCAGGTGCTCGCGGGCCGCGAGGATTACGAGGTCACGGGCGGATCGGTGAGCTTCGAAGGTGCGGACCTGTTGGCGATGGCGCCGGAAGAGCGTGCGCGGGCCGGACTTTTCCTCGGGTTTCAGTACCCGGTCGAGATTCCCGGCGTCAACAACGTGTATCTGCTCAAGGCAGCTCTCAACGCCAAGCGCAAGGCCGCGGGCGAGCCGGAAGTCGACGCCTACGACTTCCTGAGCCTGGTGAAGCAGAAGATGAAGCTCATGCAGATGAGCGAGAGCTTTCTCTCGCGCGGCGTCAACGAGGGCTTCTCGGGCGGCGAGAAAAAGCGCAACGAGGTGCTGCAGATGCTCGTCCTCGAGCCGAAGCTCGCGATTTTGGACGAGACCGATTCCGGGCTCGACATCGACGCGCTCAAAGTGGTGGCCGCGGGCGTGAACAGCCTGCGCGACCCCAAGCGGGCCGTCGTGCTCGTGACGCACTATCAGCGGCTGCTCGATTACATCGTGCCGGACCAGGTTCACGTGCTGTCCGACGGGCGCATCCTGAAGTCGGGCGACCGCTCGCTCGCGCTCGAGCTCGAGCGCCGCGGCTATGACTGGGTGCGGGAGAGCCGCGTCGCATGAGTCCCGCGCAGCGTTCGGCGGCAGTGCGCTCGTTCGAGGCGCAGTGGCTCGCGCGCGAGCCCGATGCGCTGTCGGGATTGCGCGAGCGCGCCTTGCAGCGATTTCTCAAGCTCGGCATGCCCACCACGCGCGATGAGAGCTGGCGCTACACGAATCTGCGGCCGCTCGCCGCCCAGAGCTTCGTCGACGCCCCGCGCGCGGCGCGCGAGGATCTCGATGTAAATCATCCGCTCGTCGCTGAAGCCTCGCGGGCACTTCTCGGCGAGCACCACGACCCGGCGCAAACGCTCGTCCTGGTGAACGGCCATCCGCTCGCGCCTCGCGCGCAGGCGCGGACCGGCCTCGAGGTTCGCACCTTGAGCGCCCTCGCCCGCGAGAATCCCGACCTGCTGATGCGTCATCTCGAGCCGTTGTCCGACGCCGAGGAGCTGCGCTGGCTCCTGCTCAATACCGCACTCGGCACCGACGGGCTGCATCTTAAGATCACGGCGGCCCTCGCGACCCCGGTGCTCATCCTGCACGTGGGCAAGGCCGACCGTCCGGGGACGGCCTCCTATCCGCGGGTCATCGTCGAGGCGGCGCCGGGTGCGCGTGCGACGATTCTGGAACATCACATTCAGCTCGGCCCCGAAGCGCCGCTCAGCAATTCGGCAACGCTGCTCGCGCTCGAGCACGGCGCCCGTATCGAGCACTACCGGCTGTTCGCCGCGGGGGAGCCTGGCGCGGGCGAGCGCGCGCCGGGCGAGCAGGCGGTGCATTTCGACACGCTGCAAGTGCGCCTCGACCGCGACGCCGACTGCCGTCAGTTCACCGTCGCTCTCGGCGGTGGACTCGTGCGGACCTCGCTCGAGGCGAGCTTGCGCGAGCCGGGCGCCCGGTTCGAGAGCTATGCCTTGCTGCCGGGCCATGCGGACCGGCACGTCGATTGCGTGAACGTGGTGAGGCACGCGGCTCCCCATACGGTGAGCCGCCAAACCGCGCGCGCCATCGCGAGCGGCACCAGCCGGGTGATCTTCAACAGCAAAGTGGTGGTCGATGCGGGCGCCTCGCAGTCGGACTCGCAGCAATCCTTCCGCGGGCTCTTGCTGTCGCCGTCCGCCGAGATCGACTCACGCCCCCAGCTCGAGATTCACACCGACGACGTCAAGTGCGCGCACGGCGCCACCACCGGCCGCCTCGATCCGAACATGCTGTTCTACATGCTCTCGCGAGGGCTCGATCGGCGTACCGCGCAGAGCCTCCTCGTCTTCGCGTTCCTCGCCGACGTGCTCACCGGAATGAGCGAAGTCTGCACCCGGGCCGCCGTCGAGAGCGGCCTGATCCGACAACTGCCCGATGGGCAAATGCTGAAAGAGTTCCGATGAACACCGCCCTCGCCCGCAAACCCCTGCCCTTCGACGTCGGCGCCGTGCGCCGCGAGTTCCCCGTGCTTGCGCGCCTCGTGCACGGCAAGCCGCTGTGCTATCTCGACAACGGCGCCTCCGCGCAGCGACCGCGCGCCGTCATCGAGGCCGTCGACGAGTACGAGCGCATGCATCACGCCAACATCCATCGCGGGGTGCACACCCTGAGCCAGGAGGCGACCGCCCTGTACGAGGGAGCGCGCGAGCGCATCGCGCGCTTCGTGAATGCCCGCTCGTCCCGCGAGATCATCTTCGTGCGCGGCACCACCGAGGCGATCAACCTGGTGGCCCAGAGCTATGGCCGCTCGACGCTGAAGCCCGGCGATGAGGTTCTGATCACCTATCTCGAGCACCACGCCAACATCGTCCCTTGGCAGATGGTTTGCGAGCAGACAGGCGCGAAGCTCGTGGTTGCGCCGATCGATGCGCGCGGCGAGGTGCACGTCGAGGCCGTCGAGGCGCTCATGAGCGAGCGCACGCGCGTGTTCGCCTTCGCTCACATCTCGAACGCCTTGGGCACGGTGCTGCCGGTGCGCCGGCTCATTGCCGCCGCACGCGCGCGCGGCATCGTGACGCTCATCGACGGCGCCCAAGCAGTACCGCATCTGCCCGTGGACGTGCAGGAGCTCGGCTGCGATTTCTATGCGTTCTCGGGTCACAAGATGTTCGGTCCGACCGGCGTGGGCGTGCTCTACGGGCGCGAAGCGCTGCTCGAGCGCATGCCTCCGTGGCAGGGGGGCGGCGACATGATCCTCACGGTCAGCTTCGGCAAGACCGTCTACGGCGGCGTTCCCCAAAAATTCGAAGCCGGCACACCGAACATCTCAGGCGTCGTCGGACTCGGCGCGGCGGTGGATTTCATGCAGTCGCTGGATCTTGCCGCCGCGCACGCGCACGAGCATGCCCTGCTCGAGCACGCCACCCGCGCGCTCGGCGCCGTCGAGGGACTGCGCATCATCGGCACGGCGCCGCACAAGGCGAGCTTGGTCTCGTTCGTGGTGGAGGGCGTTCATCCGCACGATCTCGGCACGATTCTGGACGGGGACGGCATCGCCATCCGCACCGGACATCACTGCGCCATGCCGGTGATGGAGTTCTTCAAGGTGCCGGCCACGGCGCGCGCCACGTTCGCGTTCTACAACACGTTCGAGGAGATCGATCGCCTCGCCGAGTCCACTGCGCGTGCCCGCGCGCTGATAGCGTAGCGCCGTCATGGAACTTGCCGATCTGTACCGCGACGTCATCCTCGATCACAATCGCCGGCCGCGTAATTTCGGGCCGCTCGATCCCTCCAACGCGGCCGCCGAAGGCGTGAACCCGCTGTGCGGCGATCACCTCACCGTGCGCCTGAATCTTGCGGGTGAGAAGATCGAGGACATCCGCTTCGAGGGTGAGGGCTGCGCGATCTCGACGGCCTCCGCCTCGCTCATGACCGAGGCGGTGAAAGGCAAGAACCGCAACGAGGCCCTCGCGCTCTTCGAGCGGGTGCACCGCTTGCTCACGAATGACGAGGCAAGCGCGGAGGATCTCGGCAAGCTCGCCGCCCTCTCCGGCGTGCGCGCCTATCCCGCCAGGGTCAAGTGCGCGAGTCTGTGCTGGCATACGCTCGCCGCGGCGCTGCACTCGCCGGGCGCCGGAGCCGCGCCTGCGGTCTCCACCGAATGAGCTCCCCTTCCATGCGCTCTTACGAGAACGAGCCGATCGTCGTGCAGCGCGAGGTCAAGGCGGTCGCCATTCCCGCGGGCGTCGAGGTCAATCTCAAGCTCGGCTCGGTCGGATACATCACCCAAGCGCTCGGCGGCAGCTTCACGGTGTACATCGACGGCAATCTCTTTCGCATTGCCGGCCAGGACGCCGATGCGATCGGCAAGTCGCCCGCGAAAGCGCCGGAAGTTCCGCCGGGGGCCTCGGAAGAGGACATCAAGAACGTGATCTGGCAGCAGCTCAAGACTTGCTTCGACCCCGAGATCCCGGTGAACATCGTCGACTTGGGATTGATTTACGAATGCGACGTCAGCAGAAATGCAGATGAGACGCGCAACGTCGAGATCAAGATGACGCTCACGGCCCCCGGCTGCGGCATGGGCGAGATCCTGGTGCAGGACGTGCGCGAGAAGGTCGAGCTCGTGCCCACGGTGGCCAAGGCGAATGTCGAGCTGGTGTTCGATCCGCCGTGGAACCAAAGCATGATGTCCGACGAGGCGCGGCTGCAGACCGGAATGATGTGAGGGGGCGATGAGTTGGATCGATGCGGGACCGGCGGACCTGCGCAGCGGCGAGACGCGCTCGCTCGCCCTCGGCCGGCGCATGGTGGCCTTGGTGCGCAGCGGCGATGACTACTACGCCATCGACGATGTGTGCACCCATGACGGGGCGGAGCTCGCGGGCGGCGAGATCGAAGGAGCGGAGATCATCTGCCCGCGCCACGGCGCGCGATTCTGCCTGCGCACCGGCGCCGCGTTGACTCCGCCCGCTTACGAGCCGGTCCGGGTGTATCCCACGCGAATAGACCAGGGGCGTCTATGGATACGCGCAGACTGACGCTGCTTCGCCACGGCGAGGCACAAGCCCTCGATGCCTCGCCGGAGGACTTCGAGCGCACATTGACGCGCCGCGGCAGCATCGAGGCGCAGGAGATCGCCGAGCGCATCGTGCATCACAACCTCATCCCGGACCTGATCCTGGTGAGCCCCGCGGAGCGTGCCTGGTCGACGGCGGAGATCGTGGCGAACGCCTGCGAGATCGACACGAAGCTCGTGCAATGCGCCCGCGAGCTCTACCTCGCCACCCCGGAAGCCACCTGGCGCCTGGTGGTACGACGCGACCCCGCGTGCCGCCACGTGCTCATTTGCGGGCACAACCCGGGATTGAGCCAGGTGGCGAGCCGCTTGGGCCCGACGCCGCAGCGGCGCACCCTGCCGACCGGCGGACTCGCGACGGCCGTGTGGCATCACGCGCACTGGAGTGATCTTCAGCCCGAGACCGCCGCGAGCTGCGAGATGTACGATCCTGAAAGCCCGCTCGATTTGTAGGCTCGGGCGCGCGCGCGGGCACGCCACCGGCGCGAGCTCAGAGTTGATCGCGGTGTAGACGCATGAGGCGGCGCCGGTCGCGCTTGTCCGGGCGCGTGTCGGGCCGCGGACGCGACAGCTGTGCGAGCCGCTGCTGCTCGCGCAACTGCACCCGGCGCGCGGCGCTCGCCGGCGTCTCGAGATAGTGGGTCCGCGCCTCCGGAGCCGGGCCCCGCCGCGCGGGAATCCCCAGAATCTCGAACTCCGCGACGACGCCCTCGAGCGACAGGGTGATCCGATCGCCCGTGCGCACCGGATGCGCCGGCTTCACGCGCTCGGCATTCAAGTGGACTTTGCCGCCGCTGATCGCGGCCGTGGCGAGTGAGCGGGTTTTGTAAAATCGCGCATGCCAGAGCCACTTATCCAGACGGCTGCTGTCGCTGTTATCGGACCTATCCCGAAGCGTCACGGCGCTATAATAACCTCATGACTCAAGTGCTGAATGATTTTCGGGAAAGGCTCAAGCGCGACACACAGGCACTCGAGTCCCAAGGCCTTCTGAAGCGCGAACGCGTCATCGGCTCGCCGCAGGGGGCGGTCGTAAAACTCGCCGACGGCCGCGAGATGATCAATCTTTGCGCGAACAACTACCTGGGTCTCGCCGATCATCCCGAGGTTCTCAAGGCCGCGCACGAGGCGCTGGAGCGCTACGGCTACGGTGTCGCCTCGGTGCGCTTCATTTGCGGGACGCAGAGCGTGCACCGCGAGCTCGAGGAGCGCTTGAGCGGCTATCTCGGCATGGAAGACACCATTCTTTATTCCTCGTGCTTCGATGCGAATGGCGGCCTGTTCGAGACCCTGCTCGATGAGCAGGATGCGGTCATCAGCGATGCGCTGAACCACGCGAGCATCATCGATGGCATCCGGCTCTGCAAGGCGCGCCGGCTGCGCTACGCGAACAGCGATATGAACGAGCTCGAGCAGGCGCTCAAGGATTCCCAAGGCTCGCGCACGCGGCTGATCGCGACCGACGGCGTGTTCTCGATGGACGGCTCGATCGCCAAGCTCGAGGAGATCTGCGAGCTGGCGGAGCGCTACTCGGCGCTCGTGATGGTCGATGACTCGCACGCAACCGGATTCATCGGCGAACACGGCCGCGGGTCTCACGAGTTCCGCGGCGTCATGGACAAAATCGACATCATGACCGGCACGCTCGGCAAGGCGTTGGGCGGCGCAAGCGGCGGTTACGTCTCCGCACGCAGGGAGATCGTCGGCTGGCTGCGGCAGCGCTCGCGGCCGTACCTCTTTTCAAACAGCATCGCCCCGCCCGTCGCGGCCGGCACCCTGAAGGTGCTCGATCTGCTCGAGTCGACGCCGGAACTGCGTCAGCGATTGCACGCCAACGCGCGGCATTTTCGGCAGGGAATGCAGCGTCTCGGCTTCAATCTGTTGCCGGGCGAGCACCCGATCGTCCCCATCATGCTCGGAGAGGCACCGGCGGCGGTGCAGCTCGCCGAGCGCATGCAGGAAGAAGGCATCTATGTGGTCGCGTTCTCCTTCCCGGTCGTGCCGCACGGCAAGGCGCGGATCCGCACGCAATTGAGCGCCGCGCACTCGACCTCGCAGCTCGACCACGTGATCCAGGCGTTCGCGCACGCGGGGCGCGATCTCGGCATCATCCAAAAGGCAGGCTCATGAAAGCATTGGTCAAGGCTCGAGCGGAACCCGGAATCTGGATGCAGGACGTACCGGAGCCGGCGGTCGGCCACAACGACGTCCTCATCAAGATCCACCGCTCGGCCATCTGCGGAACCGACATGCATATCTACAACTGGGACGCGTGGGCTCAGAAAACCATCCCGGTGCCGATGGCCGTCGGTCACGAGTACTCGGGCGAGATCGTGGAGGTCGGCAGCGAAGTGCGCGGGGTGAAGGCCGGCGACCGCGTGTCGGGCGAAGGCCATATCACCTGCGGACATTGCCGCAACTGCCGCGCCGGCCGGCGCCACCTGTGCCGCAACACGCTCGGTGTGGGCGTGAATCGGCCGGGTGCCTTCGCGGAGTATCTGACGCTGCCCGCCAGCAACGTGTTCAAGCTCTCCCCCGCCATCGACGACGAGGTGGCCTCGATTCTCGATCCCTTCGGCAACGCAACGCACACCGCGCTCGCGTTCAACGTCGTGGGCGAGGATGTTCTCATCACCGGTGCCGGACCGATCGGCATCATGGCGGTGGCTATCGCGCGCCATTGCGGCGCGCGGCACATCGTCATCACCGACGTCAACCAGTACCGTCTGGACTTGGCGAGCCAAATGGGCGCCTCCAAGGCCATCAACGTGACGAAGGAGTCGCTCGACGATGCGATGCGCGATCTCGGCATGGAGGAAGGCTTCGACGTCGGCTTCGAGATGTCGGGCAATGCGGCGGCGCTGCGCGAAATGCTGCGCACCATGCATCACGGCGGCAGCATTTCCATGCTCGGCATCCCACCCGGGGAGACCGCCATCGATTGGAATCAGGTGATCTTCAAGGGCCTGGTCATCAAGGGCATCTACGGGCGCGAGATGTTCGAGACCTGGTACAAAATGGCGAGCATGCTGCAGAGCGGATTGAACGTGCGGCCGGTGATCACGCACCGGTTGGGCGTAAATGACTACCGCGAGGGCTTCGAGATCATGAACTCGGGAAAATCCGGCAAGGTCATTCTGGATTGGGCGGCGCTTTGAGCGGGCGCGGATCACGGCGCGGTGCCGCGAGGCAGGTTTGCTAGACTAGAGGCCGTGTCGTTCCTCTCACAGGAGCCCGTCATGCCTGCCTCAGTCATCCCCAGTTCCCATGTCGATCTGTTCAATAAGAAAGCGTTTGCGAACTTGGCCACCTTGATGCCGGGCGGCCAGCCCCAGGTGACCCCCGTGTGGGTCGACTTCGACGGACGTCACGTGCTCTTCAACACGGCCGAGGGGCGTCAAAAGGACAAGAATCTGCAGCGCGACGGGCGAGTCGCGCTCTCGATACTCGATCCGGAAAATCCGTACCGGTACCTCGAAGTTCGCGGTCAGGTCGCCGAACGCACCCACGCCGGCGCCGACCAGCACATCGATCTGCTGGCCAAGAAGTATCTCGGCAAAGACAAATATCCGTTTCGGCAACCGAACGAGATCCGCGTGATCTACAAGATCGAGCCGCAGCACGTCTCGACCATGAGTTGACCAAGGGCGTGGGAGACGGCGCGCGACCCGGGATCATCTGCAGCGTGCTTCTCGCGATGCTCGCCGGGGGCTGCGCGGTCTCCAAGGACGGCGTGGGATTCGCCTCGCGCCCACCGGATGCCCGGCAGATCGCAAAAACCCACGATCAGCTCGCGGCAAACGCTGAATCGGCAGGCGATCAGTCCACCGCGGTGCAGCCGGGATTTCTGGTCGTCGGCACGACCGGACCGTTCCGCCCGGTCGACGACAAGGAGCGCCAGGACTTCTATCGAGCCTACGTGCACTTCGCTTCGGAGTGGCACCCGGGCGTCTCCCCTGCGCTCAGCCCGGCAGCATTTCAAGACAAATTGGCGGGCTGGGCGTCGATCCAGACCTTCGGCATACCGCTCGTGATGAGCTCGCGGATGCGGGTGCTCGTACCCGCCACGGCCGCTGAAGGCACGCGCTTCGCCTCGGCGGCCGGCTCGTTCCTGTTCGGCACCACGGGTGATCTCGTGGCCGCCCGGACCGACTCCGACGGCCTCGTATGGATCGAACGCGTGCTGTGCAAGGCAGGACACGGATACCAAGCCTGCGCCGAGAATTATGTGTCCGGCCTGTTCGACGCGAACACCGGACGAGAGCTCGGCCGCGACAAGAAGCCGAAGGCCGAAGGCGAGTGGGTCGATATCTCGAGCTACCTCAGGCTCTCGAAAGATCCGGAGCATCATGCCGCGAGTGAGCTCAACGTGCGGGCGATCAACCGCTGCGATGACTGCAAGGGCTCCGTTCCCGGCTCGGTGCAATCCTCGGTCCAGGTGCCCCCGTCCGATAGGCCCTAGGCCGGCTGCGCGGCGAGACCGAGGGTCCTGCGCAGGAACCGATAGTAGGCGGCAAAGAATTCGCGGCTTACCGACGCATCGGGTGCGAGGAGCTCGAACGCATGGGGCGCCAGCGGCGTGATATGCAGCTCGCAAGCGACCCCGGACTCCACCAGCCGATCCGCATAGCGCCGATCCTCCTCGAAAAACAAATCGAGCTCGCCGACCCCGATCCACGCGGGCGGCAGGCCGTCCAGATGCTCGCGCCGGGACGCAGCCGCGTAAGCAGGCACGTCAGCACTGCCCGCCGGACGGCCCAAGTACCACGACCATGCGGCGCGGTTGCTGCGGTTGTTCCAGACCCGATGCTCGAGCGCGTCAAGCTCGAGGCGAGCAGCGGTACGATCGTCGAGCATCGGACACAGGAGCGCTTGCCCGGCCGGCTGTAGGCCACCGGCATCGCGAATGCGCAGCGCGAGACACGCCGCCAGGCCGCCGCCGGCGCTCTGTCCGGCGATGACGATCCGGGAAGGATCGAGCCCGAGCGGCTGCGCGGCGGACTGCATCCAGCACCAAGCCGCGTAGCAGTCCTCCAAGGCTGCCGGGTACGGATGCTTCGGCGCCAGGCGATAGGCGACCGATACGACCGTGAGGCCGAGGTCGCGGGCGAACGCGGCGCACTCGCGGTCATTGATCGCGTTGCTGCCCGTGATGAAGCCGCCGCCGTGGACCCACAGCAAGCCGGCGGAGGACCGTGCGTGCTCCGGCAAGTAAAGGCGCACCCGCACGCCGCCCTGCGCACGGTCCGAGATCCGCACCCCCGGCAGTGACCTCGGCCGCCGCCTGAGGCTCATCAATGCGTTGATCGACGCCAAAACGAGACGGCGATGAAAGGGAATGCGCGGAAAACGGCCAATGGCGCTGCGAAGTTCGGGATGGAGCCGTTCGATATCCACGCCGCCCTGCTTCAGGTTTCCCTGACGACCCGGCGCGGGTCCTTGTCCTCGCGCAGCGCCATGAATTTGGTGTGCCGGAGCTTGTCGGCGCCGGTCCACTCGGCGAAGTCGATACGAACGACGGTCTGCGGCTCGACCCAGATGCAGCTCTTCATTTTGTCGGCGGTCAGCCCCTGACCCCATCGGCCCGGCTCTTTCTCGGGCAGATTGGCAAACGGACACTTCACCCTTTTGTGCGCTTTGAGCCTGGCGAAAACCTCGCGCCGGCTCGCGGCGACGAAGCCCGCACGCACCCGGCCGGCAAACATCAAGTCCTTGCCCCGATAGAAACCGACAATCAACGCATCGAAGGGATTGCCGGGGGTGTAGCCGCCGATCACGAACTCCTGTCCCAAGTTGACCCGGTACTTGCTCCACTGTCCGGACCGCTTCCCGGGCTCGTAGCGGCTGTCGGCGCGCTTCGCGACGATGCCCTCCAAGTCGTGTTCCTCGACGAATGCGAGCATCCGGGCGGCGGTGTGTCCGACCACCGAGAGACTGATGTGCGCATTGCGCGGCAGGATCCCGGCAAGAATCGCGCGGCGCTCAGCGAGGGGACGCTCCGTGAGAAGCCCTCCCTCGTGCATGAGCACGTCGAACGCGTAGTAATGGATCTTGGATTCGGCCGATTTGAAGTTCTGCAGCAGGTTGAAGTCGGAGCGCCCGCCCTCATCCAGGGCGATGAGCTCGCCGTCGATAACGGTCTCTTCGGGTAGATCCGCGAGCGCCTCGGCGATGTAGCCGAACTTGCGGTTGAGGACGGTACGGCGGCGGGAGTACACCGTGATCGCTCCTTTGGTCTTGACGGCCTCGAGCCGGTAGCCGTCGAGCTTGATCTCGTAAGTCCATCCGGGTCCCTCCGGGAGCGCGGAGACCGGAAGGCAATCCATCGTTGCGATGAAATGAGCGGGGGCCTTTTTTGTGGACATGGCTTGGCGTTACTCTAGCACCGGTGGACCGCGGCACGCCCGCTTCAGGCGCCCCGGCGCTATAGAGGTTTAGAGCATCGCATTGGATCACCAGGCTTCCGGGGCTGAAAATCATGCACTTTCGCGCGGCGACCATGGGCGCACGCCTGTCGATCGGTCCCGCAGACGGCGGCGGGACGCTGGTAGGCGTCGAGTGTCTTCAGCCGCATTAGTGCGATCGCTATCGAATCGGCAGGGTGCCGAGAAGCCCGCCGTCCACACCGAGACTCTGGGCCGTGATATGGCTCGCATCGTCCGATAGCAAAAAGGCGGCCGCGGCTCCGACTTCCTCCGGCTTGCCGATCCGGCGCTGCGGCGTGCGCGCGGCCATCATCGCTTTGTCTTCCGGCGGGCAGGAGTTCATCAGCGGCGTGTCGATGAAGCCGGGATTGATGCAGTTGCATCGCACGCCGCTCGGCGCGGCTTCCATCGCGATGCTGCGGGCAATGCCGAGGGCCGCGTGTTTGCTCGCCAGATAGCCGATGTTGCCCACCATCCCGCGCTCGGACGCGAGACTGCCGGTGATCAAGATCGCGCCTTTGCCGCGCGCCATCATGCCGGGCAGCACATGACGTATGGTCCAGAACAGCGAGTGGACGTTGACCCGCATGGCCCGGTCGAAGGCCTCGTCGGTGTAATCCGGGGTGAGCCCGAACATGCCCTCGGTCGCCGCGTTCAGGAATAAACCATCGATGGGCCCGCTTCGCTCGATGGCCTCATCGACCGCGGCGATGATCTGCGCTTTCACGCCCACGTCGGCGGCGATGTAGGTCGCCGAGCCGCCGATTTCGCGCACGGCTTGCTCGAGAACTTCGGCCCGCCGCGCAATGAGGGTCACCTTGCCGGCGAGGGAGGCGATCTTGACGGCGGTCGCCTTGCCGATGCCGGTCGAGCCGCCGGTGATCAGGACGTGTTTGCCCGTAAAGTCCATTGGTTCCGATTTCCGAGTCGTTACGCGGGTGTCGGCGCGATCATATCCCCAGCCCGGCGAGTTCGCCGCCGTCCACCTTGAGATCGCACCCCGTGATGAAGCTCGCAGCCGGCGAACAGAGGAACACGCAGGCCGCCGCGACTTCCGCCGGCCGGCCCTTGCGTGGTACGGCGGCGCCGGCGAGCAAACTGATGGTGAGCTCGTTTTCGACACCATGCGTCATCACCGTGTCGATGAGACCCGGTGAAACGGACACGATCCGCGCCTTGCGCTCGCCGAAGGCTTTCGCCTCGCGCTTGACGGTCGCGATGATCGCGCGCTTGGAAAGCAGGTAAGCCTCGTTCGAGTCCTGCGCAAAGTGCCGCAAGCTCGCGCTTCCCTCCGCCGGAATCGGCCGCTCGAAAGCGGCCTGCGCTTCCGGCGACACGGGAAGATGGCCGGCGATGGAGGCGAAAAGCACCGCCGCACTCCGCTCGGTCATCCGCGGCCGCACCGCCTCCAGCAAGCGCAGGCTGGCATCGAGATTGATCTCGAACACGCGGTGGGGCTCCGCCATTTGCGGTGCGACGCCTGCGGCGTGAATGAACGCGCCGATGCCGCGCGCGCCCAGTCGTTCGATAAAGTGCCCGGGGAAGCCTCGATCCGTGATGTCCGCGGCCATGGCCTCCACCTGCGCGCCCACCGTCCTCAAGGGCGCCGCCACGGCCTCCAGCTTGTCGGCATCGAGATCGCACAGCAGAAACTCGCGCCAACCGTCTTGCGCCAGCAGATGGGCGCACTGGGAACCCATTCCGCCGGCCGCCCCCGTAACGACCGCCACGCCCGACGCATGTCCGCTCTCTCGCGCATCCATATCCAACCTCAAGCGGCCGGCGGCCGGGTGGTGATCATCGATTCGCGTACGGCGAACTGCGTGTACCAACGCGCGGTGGCAGGATGCTCGGAACGCCACGCGAGCTCGGGGTAACGGAAATCGAGATACCCGAGCGCGCAGCCGAGCGCGATGGTGCCCAGGTCAACCCGATGCGCCCACACCGCGGCTCGCCGCTCGAAATCAGCGAGCGCCGAACTTACTTTCTCCATTTGTCCCTTCATCCAGTCCTGCCAGCGCAGCGGCTCGGGACGCAGTGCCGACTCGTAGCGCGCCAGCACGGCTGCATCCATCAATCCATCCGCCAGCGCCTGATCGGCGAGCACCGTGAAACGCGCGGATGCCGCTGCGGGCAACAGATGCCCATCGCCGAGCCCGTTCAAGTACTCGCAGATGACCCGGCTGTCGAACAACACCGCACCGTCGTCGGTGATGAGCGTCGGGATTTTGCCGAGCGGATTTTTCGCGACCACCGAACGGTCGCGCGTCACGGGATTGGCGGCGGCGGGCAGCAATTCGAGGCGCTCCCAAAGGCCGAGTTCTCGCGCACTCACCAGGCACTTACGGACGAAGGGAGAAGTGGCGGAGTAAAAGAGCTGCATCGCTCGAGCGTATCACGCGGGCGGCGCGCGCCGCCCGCGCCTGGTGCGTTTACTGTGGGCCGGGGGCCAAAAACCGCACGGTCACCCGGCGATTCGCGGCGCGCCCCTCCGTGGTCTTGTTGCTGGCGATCGGATTCTCTTCGCCGAACCCTTCGGCACTCAGGATTCCTGCGGACACACCGTGCGCCTCGAGGTAATCCTTGACCGAATTCGCGCGCCGCTCGGAGAGCTTCTGGTTGTACTCGGGCTTGCCGACGGAGTCGGTGTAACCGCGAATGTCGACGTGCGAGCAATGGCAGCGCTCGATTCGCGCTGCGACGCCGTCCAGAATCGAGGCTGATTCCGGCCGCAGCTTGGCCGAGTTCGTCTCGAAGGTCACGCCCTGAAGCACTTCCTCCTGGGGCGGCGGCGGTGGTGGCATCGGCGCCAGAGCGGGCGGCGGCGGCGGCGGTGCGCGGCGGCGGAGAGGCGGAGGCGGTGGTGCCGCCGCGGGCGCGGTCTCACCGCCGCCGAAGTGGTATGACAGATCGAGCCCGTAGGTGAGCGGCTGTTCCATCGCGGTTCGATTGAACGTGCCCACGTTCACGTTGATCGCCGAGGCGTTGGTCAGGAGCGCCAAGCGGTTCGTGACATTGTCCACGAACAACGTGGCGGACCAGTGATTGCCTTCCAGGCCCGCACGGATATTGGTCAAGTCATACGGCGGGAGGTAGTTCGCTTGAGCCGTCGTATCGATACGCGATCCGACATAGTTGTTCTCGACCCGGCCCACGACGGAGAGCGAGTCGCTGATGGGGTGCCGGTAAGCGAGCGAGGCGGAGAACTGGATTTCAGGCGTGTTCTGCACCCGATCGTCGATCGTCGTGGCCGGCACGGCGTTCGCAATGTATTCCGCATGGTTCCAACTGCCGCTTGCCGTAGCCACCAGGCCCGGCAAGAGGAGCGCCGTGATCTCGAGCTCGGCTCCGTAGATATGCGCATCGCCCGCATTCCCGGTGAAGGGGAATCCGCACTCGAGCGGAATGTTCTGCTGGATGTGCTGCCAGTTCTCGAAGTAACCCGCGGAATTGACAGTCAGCCGCCCGTCGCCGTTGCGGAATTTTTCACCGGCCTCATAGCTCCACACCTTGTCGGGGTTGAACCCCAAAGGCGCGGATGTCAGGCCGATCGCCTCGAGATTATCCAAGCATTGCGTGCCCAGCTTTCCGGCGGTCGGAATGGGCTGATTGCCGCCGCCGGGTCTGAAGCCCTGTGCGACGGTCGAGTAGAGCAGCAAGTCCTTATCCAGCTGATATGACAAGCTGAACTTCGGGGTGACGCCCTGATCGCGCTCCTGCGTCATGAAGTAGGCACTGGAAGTCGATCCCGAAGAGCTCAGCCATCCCGACACCTGCGAATTCACGGTGCCGTGGTAGTAGTAGCGGCGTGCGCCCGCGGTGGCCGTGAGCTGATCGAAGAACGTATAGGAGAGCTCTCCGAAGACCGAGTTTTGCAAAATCGTCGTCGGCTGTACCTGCTCGAACGCGTCGTTGAACGTTCCCGGGATGTTCGTGAACGGGGTGAGCACGTACAGGTTCCAGTACGAGGTGAAGTCCTGATAGAAGTATCCGGCCAGCCACTTGAAGGCCGTATCGCCCGCCGACGTGATGCGAATTTCCTCGCTCGTCTGCTTGGACTTATCGTCTTCGACCGGCGTCGGGAACGTGGGTCCGGTGCCGCCGAACTCCGGATAAATCGGCGCCCCCAGAACGGTCGCGATTTCCTCGGTCCCATCCTGCCGCAAGTTCTCATCGCGATCCCAATAGGAGGTGGTCGAGGTGAGATCCGCAAAGCCGAGATGGTACTGAAGGTTGACCGCGCCCAGATTGATCCGATCCTCGAACGGCTCGGGGATATCGTAGGGCTGATAATTCGCCTCAGCGTTCAGAGGCTGGCTGTCGATCAGATTGAGCCCGTTCTGGGTGAGCTCCTGATACATGAACGAGGGCTCGATCGACAGCTCGTCGATCGGCCGCCAGAGCAGCGAGGCGCGCAAGGTCCGCAGGTTCTCGTTGTTCACATCATGGTTGAACTGCGCGACCGGCGCCGCGGCCACGTTGCCGCGCGTGCTTCCGCTGATGGGCGCGGGAAAATCGGGGACGGCGATCACGATGCGATTGATCCAGCCGCTCAAGCTCTCGAGCGATCCGACGATGCGCACCGCCGCACGGTCGCCGAGCGGCAGGTTGACCATCGCATTTTCGGCGTGATTCAACGTATCGCCGCCGTCGGTGCGGCCAAAAATCAGCTCCTCGGATGTGTCGAACGCAGTCGGATCCGGGGCGTTGGGCACGAGCTTGATGGTGCCGCCCATGGACCCGGAGCCATACAGCGTGCCTTGCGGTCCGCGCAGAACCTCGATGCGATTCAAGTCATAGAGGTTCGGGTCGATCACGACCTTGCCGTTCTGCGCCGATGCCGGCGAGGTGAGCGGCGTATCATCGAGGTAGAAGCCGACGGTGGAGGAGTTGCCGCCGGACGAGGTCATGCCGCGCATCTCGAGCTCGGTCTGACCGGGGCCGCTGGTCCGCATGGAGACGCCGGGTACCGATTGCACGATCGACTGAATGTCCGTGATGCCGCGATCCTGCAGGTCCTGCCCGGTGATCGCGGTGATGCTGATCGGCGTGCTCTGGACGGTCGACTCGCGCTTGGTGGCGGTGACGACGATTTCCTGCAGCTGATCGCCCTTCGCCTCGGCGGGGGTCGCCGTTTGCTGTTGAGCGAACGCGCCGCCGGCCAGACCGAACAGCGAAGCGCATGCAAGTCCGAAGGATCGAACCGGTAAATATCCCCTCATGGCGATCTCCCTTCAGCGGTGCGCCCGTCGACGGGCTTGGTTGTGAGAATGCTACAACAGCCGAAGCGGAAGTGCAGCACCCCGCCAAATGCAAGATTACAGGGAGGAACGTTTGTTGGAAGAATCCGACATGTGCGGCAGGCCAATCCGCAGCGCGCGGCCGCTGTCGGCGCGAGCGGTCAGCGGCCGCCGAGAATCTGCCGCGGTGCGACGGGCTGCTGGCACCAGCAGTAGGCGTACAGCCCGCGGGGATCGTTGAGCTCGGCGATGGAGCGCGCCTGCGCGAGCAGGGGGTCGAGCACGCGTGTGAAGGCGCTCTGGGCGGGAACCAAACCGAGCGCTTGGGCGATGTGCACGGCCTGCGAGCGCAACTGCAGGAGCAGCTGCTCGCGCAAAGACAGCTCGGGCTCGATGTAGTCCACGCCATAATCGGAGCCGAGCTCCGCGAGCTTGGCGGCGGCCTCGGTCGCGTCCTTCAGGCCGCCGAGATGGTCGACCAGACCGATGCGCTGCGCATCGACGCCTGCCCAGACGCGGCCCTGGGCGATCTTGTCGATATCCTGCGGGCTCTTCTTGCGGCCCTCGGCGACACGCTCGAGGAATTCCTCATAGGCATGGTCGACGGAAGTCTGCAGAATCTGCCGCCCCGCCGCATCCAGCGGCCGGTCGAGCCGCAGGCCGCCCGCGAGCGGCGTGGTGCCGAGGCCGTCCACCTTGACGCCGATTTTCTCGAGCGTGCGCTGAAAGGTCGGCACCACGGAGAAGACGCCGATGGAGCCCGTCAGGGTCGTCGGACTGGCGAAGATCTGATTGGCGGCGGCGGATATGTAGTACCCGCCGGACGCGGCATAGGTGCTCATGGAGACCACCACCGGCTTGCCGGCCTTACGCAGCGCCTGTACCTCGCGAAGGATGAGCTCCGAGGCGAACATGCTCCCGCCCGGACTGTCGACCCGCAACACCACGGTCTTCACGGCTTTGTCGTAACGCGCCTGGCGCAAGAGATCCGCGGTGCTGTCGCCGCCGATCTTTCCGGGCGGCTGGTGGCCGTCGAGAATCTCGCCCGCAGCGACCACGATGCCGACCTTCGCGTCGGACTTACCTTTGAGCGCGCGCTTCTGGCGCACCGCCGCGAGGTAGGGAGTCATGCCGATCGAGTTGAAGGAGTGGGTGTCGGAGTCCTCGCCGACCAGGCTCTTGAGCTCATCGGCCAACTGCCGGCGGCTCTTGAGCGCGGTCACCAGACCGCGCTGCAGGGCGAGCTTGGCGGCATCGCCGTTCAACGCAGTGAGCGCCGCCGGCGCATCGTTGACGTACTCGTTGAGCGCATTGGGCTTGAGCGAGCGCGCCCGCGTCACATCCTGGGTGTAGGAATTCCAGAGGGAGTTGAGCCACACCGAGCTCTCCTCGCGCTCGCTCGGCGCCATGTCCGAACGCGAGAACTGGTCGGTGAAGCTTTTGAAGGTACCGGCGCGGAAGATATTGACGTCGACCCCGAGCTTGTCGATCGCATCCTTCAGGAACATGCGGTAATAGCTGAAACCGTCGACGTAGACGAGGCCGAGCGGATCGAGATACACCTCGTCGGCCTGCGCCGCCAAGTAAAACTGCGTCTGATCGAGCGAGTCGGCGGCCGCTACCACGCGCTTGCCCGCGGAGCGAAAATCTTTGAGGGCCGCGCCGATCTCCTGCAGTTTCGAGAGCCCCGAGGAGTTGAGATTGCCGAGATCGAGCACGATCAGCTTGATACGCGGGTCGGTTTTGGCCGACCCCACCGCCTCGATCACATCGCGCAGCAGCGTCTCCGGGGCGGGACCGCCCGAGGCCTCGCCGAAGGCACGGCGCAGCGGATCGCTCGACAGCTGCTCGACGAGCTCGCCCTCCGGTGCGATGACGAGGGCGGCGGTGCGCGGCACGGTGGGAATCGACGTATGCAGCGCCGCGAGGACGAAGCCGAAAATGACGAGCAGCAAGATCAGGTGCAGGACCTTGCGCACGCCATCGAGCAACCGCCACACGAGTGCCAGAAATCCCATCAGCGCCAAATCCGACGAGCCACGGGACTCTGCCGGCCCGGGCTAGATCTTCTCGTCGATGCGCGCGGCCTTGCCGGACAGATCACGCAGGTAATAAAGCTTGGCGCGACGCACTGCACCGCGGCGCTTGACGCTTACCTCGCTGATCGATGGGCTGAAGGTCTGGAACACCCGCTCGACCCCCTCGCCGTGCGAGATCTTGCGCACCGTGAAGGAGGAGTTGAGGCCGCGGTTCTTCTTGGCAATCACCACGCCCTCGTAGGCCTGCACGCGCTCGCGGTCGCCCTCGACGACTTTCACCTGCACGACCACGGTGTCGCCGGGATTGAAGTCCGGCATCTTGCGGGTCGCACGCTCCGCGTTCAGCTCTTGAATGATCTTGTTCATAGCACTCGCCCTCATCCTAACAATCGTCAGTCACCCGGCTTGACGCCGCTTCCTCGCGCAGTTCTCGCGAGCTTGAACTCCTCGAGCAGCGCACGCTCCTCCATCGACAATCCGCGCCGCTCCAGCAACTCCGGACGCCGCAGCCAGGTGCGGCCCAGCGCCTCCTTCTGGCGCCATCGGCGGATCGCGGCATGGTCGCCGGAGGCCAGAACCTCGGGCACCGCACGTCCGTCCACCGAGATCGGCCGCGTGTAATGCGGCCAATCGAGCAACCCGTCGCTGAACGACTCCTGCACCGCCGATTCCTCGCTGCCGAGGGTCCCCGGCAACAACCGGGCGATCGCATCGATCACCACCAGCGCGGGCAACTCGCCGCCCGTCAACACGTAATCGCCGATCGACCACTGCTCGTCGATCTCGCGCTCGACGAATCGCTCGTCGACGCCTTCATAACGCCCCGCCACCAGAACCAGGCCGGGCCAGCCGCACGCTTCGCGTGCCCGCTGCTGGTCAAATCGCACGCCATCGGCGCCGAGATAGACCGCCTTCGTCCCGGGGGGCATGGTCGCGCGCGCAGCCGCCAGCGCATCGCGCAGCGGCTCGACTTTCAGCACCATCCCCGGGCCCCCGCCATAGGGACGATCGTCCACCGTGCGGTGCACATCCAGGGTATGGTCCCGCGGATCGAAGTACGCGACCTCGAGCACCGCCCGCTCCACAGCCCTGCCGAGCACGCCGTGCGCCAGCGCCTCTCGGAGCATCGAGGGGAACAGTGACACCACCGCGATACGCATGCGACTCGCCGCTACTCGGCCGCTTCCTGCCAATCCACCACGACCCGTCGCGCCTCAAGGTCCACGCGCCGCAGATATTGCGGCACGGCGGGTACCCAGTATTCCCGATCCCCGCGCACCACCATGAGCGCGTGCGCCGGAACCTCCACGAAATGCGCGACCACCCCAAGGCGGTCGCCCGTCAAATTCATCACTTCGCAGCCGATCAAATCGGCCCGGTAAAAATCCTGCGCCTCGCACGGCGGCAGCTCATCGCGCGGTACGCCCACGTCGGCGCCCTTCAACGTCTCCGCCGCGTTGCGATCCGCGACGCCCGCCAACTTGACCGTCAGCGCCCCGCCGCTGCGGCCGCTCGCCTCCACCCGGTAGGCACGCCAAGTGCCGCCGAGGCGCAGGCGGAGCGTGCGGTGCTCGAGCAACCGCTCGGGTGGATCGGTGTACGAGCGCAGCTTGACCCACCCCAAGATGCCGAAGGGTGCGCCGATGACCCCCAGCTCGATGAGCGCAGAATCCTCTCCGCCCACCAAAACCTCCGGTCCTTGAATTCCGGGCCCTTAGGCAGCCTGTTTGCGATAGACGGTCAGAAGATGCTTGACCCGATCGGACATGTGCGCACCCTCTTTGAGCCAATGCTCGATGCGGGCCACATCCAAGCGCAGCTTGATCTCGGCGCCGCGGGCGACCGGATTGAACAGTCCGACGCTCTCAAGGCTCGTGCCGCCCTGACGCTTGCGGCTGTCGGTCACCACCACATGGTAGAACGGCGTCTTCTTGCCGCCCCTTCGAGTCAATCGGATCGTCACCATCTGCGTTCACCCTTCAATGCCAAGCCGTCAATTGTAATGACTTTGCGGGCTTGAGAGCAAGAAATCAGAAGCGGGGGCCCATTCCGGGCGGCAGACGCCCGCCCATGCCCCGCATGAGGTTCTTGAGCATTCCGCCCTTCATCATCTTTTTCATGGTTTTTTGCATCTGGTCGAACTGCTTCAGCAGCCGGTTGACCTCCGGAAGCGGCACGCCCGCCCCTGCTGCAATGCGCCGTTTGCGCGAGCCGTCGATGAGGTCGGGCCGGCGCCGTTCGCGAGGGGTCATCGAGTCGATGATGCCCATTTGACGCGTGAGCACCTTGGGGTTCACGGCGCCGGCCGCGGCGGCCGCATTCGCCTGCAACTGCGCCGGCAGCTTGTCCATGACCGCGGACATGCCCCCCATTTTTTGCAATTGCGCGAGCTGATCGCGAAGATCCGACAGGTCGAACGATTTGCCCTTGCTGATCTTCTTGGCGAGCTTCTCGGCCTTTTCCTGGTCGACCTGCTCCTGGACCTGCTCGACCAGCGAAAGCACATCGCCCATGCCCAGGATGCGGGAGGCGATCCGCTCCGGCTGAAAGAGCTCGAGCGCCTCGGATTTCTCGCCCGTGCCGACGAATAAAATCGGCTTGCCGGTCACCTGCCGCACGGAGAGCGCCGCGCCGCCCCGGGCATCGCCGTCCGCCTTGGTGAGAATCACGCCGGTGAGACTCAAGGTGTCGTTGAAGGCCCGGGCTGCATTGACCGCGTCCTGGCCCGCCATGCTGTCCACCACGAAGAGGCGCTCGTGCGGCGAGACCGCCGTCTCGAGCTCGCTCACCTCTTTCATCATGTCGGCATCGACATGCAGGCGCCCGGCGGTGTCGATGATGAGCACGTCGTAGGCCTGCAGAGTGGCTTCGGTCACCGCGCGGCGCGCGATCGCGACGGGCGACTCGCTGATTTCTGCCGGCGCGAACCCCGCGCCCACCTGCGCCGCGAGCGTCTCGAGCTGGGCGATGGCCGCGGGGCGGTACACATCGGTGCTGACCAGAAGCACCTTCTTGCGCTGCTTTTCCATCAGCCAGCGCGCGAGCTTTCCCACCGTCGTCGTCTTGCCCGCGCCCTGCAATCCGGCGAGCATCACGATCACGGGCCGCTGCGCCCGCAAGTTGAGGCCCGTGCTCGGCTCGCCCATGAGGCGGACGAGCTCCTCGTGCACCACCTTGATGAAAGCCTGGCCCGGTGTGAGGCTCTTGGTGACCTCGACGCCCACGGCGCGGCTCTTGATCGCCTCCGTGAATGTCTTGACCACCGGCAGCGCGACATCGGCGTCGAGCAGCGCGAGGCGCACCTCGCGCACGGTGTCGGCGATATTGTCCTCGCTCAGGTAGCCGCGGCCCGAGAGCGCATTGAGTGCGCGGGTAAGCCCCGCCGAGAGTCGGTCGAACATGGGCAAATGATAGCGCATCGGGCCGTGCGCTAGGCGCACCCCAGGGCTTGTGTCATGATCCGCCTCAGCCGTGATCCTCCGTATCCCGCCGTGATCCTCCGCATCATCCTCTTCGCGCTGTACGCCGCCGGTGCCTGGCTGATGCTGCGAAGTGTCAGCAAGCCGCGGCTTGGCGTGCTCGCCTGGGGGTTCACCCTGGGCGCAATCGCCGCGCACACCGAGGCGATCGCACGGCTGATGCTCCATCTGGGGCCGTATTCCATCGGCTTGCTCGAGGCGATCTCGATGCTCGCCTGGACGCTCGCCGTGATCGCCTGCTTCATCGCCATGGAGAAGAGCTACCGCGCCATCGCGGCAATCCTGCTCGTGCTCGCGGCATTGGGTGCCGCCTTGACGGGCATCGGCCACACGTATGTGGAGGAGACGGCGCCGGGCTGGGAACTCACCGCGCACATCCTCATGTCCATGGCCGCGGCGGCGCTGCTGCTCGCCGCCGCCGTCACCGCGCTGGTGCTCGTGTTCCTGGACCGCAGGCTCCGCGCAAGGCGCGTCGCGGATCTGCCGACGGTGCTGCCGCCACTCGATGCGATCGAGAAAGTCATGTTCCGGCTCATCGGCTCGGGTTTCGTGATCCTGACGCTCGCACTGCTGACCGGCTTCATCTTCGTCACAAACCTGCGCGCCCAGCATCTCGAGCACAAGACCATTCTCTCGTGCATCGCGTGGGTGTTGTTCGGCGTGCTGCTGATCGGGCGCACCCGCTACGGCTGGCGCGGCCGCTCCGCGGTGCTGTGGACCTTGAGCGGATTCGGTTTCCTGGTGCTGTCGTATTTCGGCTCGAAGTTCGTGCTCGAGTACCTGCTCGGACGGCACTGGGGCTGATCTCAAAACGCGGAATGCCACACCCCTCTCTCAGTTTCCTTTTCTGTGCGCTCGGCGTCCTGCTGATCCTCGCGGCCTTTTTTGCAGGCACCGAGACCGCGCTGATGAGCTTGAACCGCTATCGGCTGCGCCATCAGACCAAGGCCGGCAATCGCGGCGCGCGCTTGGCCGAGGAGCTGCTCGCCCACCCGGACCGCCTGATCGGCCTGATCCTTCTCTTGAGCACCATCGTGAACGTGACCGCGCCGATGCTGGTGAGCGTGATCGCGATCCGCCTCGGAGGCGACTACCTGCTGGCATTCGCCGCCGTGCTGCTCACCATCGTGCTGTTGATTTTCTGCGAGGTCGCGCCGAAGACCTACGGTGCGCTGCATCCCGCGCGCCTCGCGCTGCCCGCCGCGTATGTTTATACCGCGCTTCTGTGGGTGCTCTACCCCTTCGTGTGGGCGACGAATCTCCTCGCGAATGGGGTGCTGCGCCTCCTCGGCGTATCGCCCGAGCAGGCGTCGCATTCCTTGAGCAGCGAGGAGCTGCGCACGGTGGTCGCGGAAGCCGGCGCCATGATTCCCCAGCGCCACCGGCAAATGCTCATGAGCCTGCTCGACCTCGAGAAAGCCACCGTCGAGGACATCATGGTGCCGCGCGTCGAGATCGTCGGCATCGATGTCGACGATCCCTGGGAGAAAATTCTCGAACAATTGCGGCAAGCCCAACACACGCGCTTGCCGGTGTTCGAAGGGGACATCGAGCACATCGTCGGCGTGCTGCACATGAAGCGCGTGGTGCACGAGCTGGCGCGCGGCCGATGGGACCGCGAGAAGCTGATCGAGGCCGCGAGCACGCGCGATGCATACTTCGTTCCCTCGGGCACGCCGCTGAACACACAGCTCCTGAATTTTCAGCGGGACAAGCGCCGCATGGCGTTCGTGGTCGATGAGTACGGCGACATCCAGGGACTCGTCACGCTCGAGGACATCCTCGAGGAGATCGTCGGCGAGTTCACCACCGATCCGGCGACCATGATGCACAAGGATCTGCACCGTGAAGCCGACGGCAGCTTCGTCGCCAACGCCTCGACCACGATCCGCGCCTTGAATCGCTCGATGCGTTGGAACCTGCCCACGGATGGACCGAAAACCTTGAACGGTCTGATCGTCGAGTTCCTGGAGACCATCCCGGAGCCCGGCACCACGCTCAAGCTCGCGGACTACATGCTCGAGGTGGTGCAGACCAGCGACAGCGCCATCAAGACCGTGCGCATCCGGCCGCCCGCGCGAGCGCACCGGGCGCGGCGGGCGCGGAAGGAAAAGCATGTGACATATCGCCGGCGCTGCCCTGATTTGAGAACTCGGTAGGATCGCGAGCCGCTCATTGCGACCAAAATGCGTCCCAGGGTCACATGGAGCCGCCCGCATGAGAAGCATCGCCGTCGCTTTGGGATTGTTGATCGCGTTCACCGCCAACGCCGCGTCAAAACGCGCGGGCGAAGCTCGTGGGCCAGCGGGTAATATCCTCCTACCCGGGCTCGCCGATATTGGTCTGCCAGTACCGGACGGCGCAGGTAAAGTACGAGGTGGTCGCTGCCTCGGGCGAGTGCGCTCCGTATCTGGTGCTCAGCAAGACCTGAGGGCTGAGGCGCCGGGGCCGCGGCGCCCGATTCAACGCGTCTGATTTAAGCGCAACAAAAAGGTTGCATCTCGCAACAAGGCATCCTAATATGCAACCCGGAGGTTGCGCCCCATGGATGCCATCACGAAGCAGATCGAGCTCAAGGCACCCCTCTCGCGCGTGTGGCGCGCGCTCACCGACCATCTCGAATTCGGCGAGTGGTTCGGTGTGAAGCTCGAGCAGCCGTTCGTCGAGGGCCGCGTCACGCGCGGACGCATCTCAAATCCGGATTACGAGCATTTGAGGTTCGAGTTGACGGTGGTGCGGCTGCAGCCGCAGAGCCTGTTCTCCTTCAACTGGCATCCCTATGCGCTCGATCCCGGGACCGACTACTCGAAGGAGACCCCGACGCTCGTGGAGTTCAGGCTGCAAGAGACGCCCGTGGGCACGCTCCTCACGCTCACCGAATCGGGGTTCGATAAAATCCCCGCTCAGCGCCGCGACGAGGCATTTCGCATGAACAGCGGCGGCTGGGAGCAGCAGATGAAGCACATCGGCCGCCATGTCGGCTCTTAGCGAGATCCAGTCGCGGCGCGCAAGCTACGCGCCCGTGTTCGCCGCGCTCGGCGAACCGACGCGCCTGTCGCTGATCGCAAAGCTCGCGCGCGGCGTGCCCTGCTCGATCACCACGCTCACCGAAGATACGAAACTCACCCGCCAAGCCGTGACCAAGCACTTGAGAGTGCTCGAGCAGGCCCGCCTCGTGCGCGCCACGCGCGAGGGGCGCGAAAGCCGCTTCGTGCTCAACCCGGAGCCGCTCGATGCCGCGCGCCGCTATCTCGCCCTCGTCTCCCGGCAATGGGACGACGCGCTCGACCGGTTGCGGGACTTCGTCGAGCGTTAGGCTCGATCGGAGGCATCAAGGCGTGCAACGGGCGGATGGTAAGGGAGCGTTCCCCCGAGCACCCACAGCAAAGGAGCACGAGCGGCAGATTGATCACGAACTGCACCACCGTGAACCCCATCAGATCGCGGGCCTTGAGTCCGAGGATGCCGAGAATCGGCAGCATCCAGAAAGGATTGATGAAGTTCGGCAGCGCCTCGGCGGCGTTATAGATCTGCACCACCCAGCCGAGATTGTATTGAAGCGCGTTCGCCGCATGCATGACGTACGGCGCCTCGATGATCCACTTGCCGCCGCCCGAGGGGACGAAGAGCCCGAGCAGCGCCGAGTAGACCCCGATGATGGGTGCAAACGTCGCATGACTCGCGATGTGCGTGAAGGCCCCGCCCAGAAGCCCGGAAAGCGTTTGTCCCGCGCCGTTCTTCGCGCCCGTCAAAATGGCGGCGATCGCGCCTAGGAAGGGAAATTGAATCAGCACGCCGGCCGCGCCCGGCACGCTGCGTGATACCGCATCGATGAAGCGCCGCGGCCGCCATTGCAGCAGCAAGCCCCCGACGATGAAAAGAAAGTTGTAGGTGTTGAGGTTCGAGATCGCCGAGACGATGCCTTTGGCCGCGAATTCGTGGATCAGGTAGGCCGCGCCCAGCACGGCGATGAAAATCGCCGCCACGGGGCTGTATTCCAGCCACTCGCCCGGCCGGGTGCGCTTGCCGCTGTCGCGGCGCTCCTCGAGATCGATTGCGAGCTTCTGCGCCGTGCGCGCTTCCTTGGCGCCCGGCGCGGTCTTCCACGCAATCCAGGTGCTCACGACCGTGAGAATGACGGCGCAGAGGAGCGACTGCCACAGGAAGATCGTCTGGCTGAAGGGGATGACGCCCGTTTCGGCAAGGAGCGCGGGCGGCATGCTCGCTGGGTTCGCCTGAAGCTGAGCGGCCGACGAAGACAGGCCGAGCGCCCAGACCGATCCCAAGCCGGTGCAGGCGGCCGCGGCGCCCGCCCGATAATCCATGGGCAAATCGGCGCGGCGCGCCAGAGCGCGCACCAGCAGGCAGGAGAACACCATGCAGAAGCCCCAATGGATCATCGAGGCAAGCGCCGAGAACAGCGCCACCATCGCGACGGCCCCGCGGCCGGTGCCCGGGATCGCCGCGAGACGCCCCACCAGCGCCGCGATCGGCGGCGAATCGGCGATGACATATCCGCCCACGATGATGAAGGTCATCTGCATCGTGAAGGGGATCAGGCTCCAAAATCCCGACCCGAAATTCTCCGCGATGGACAGCGGTGCCGCGCCGATGCAAAGCGCCGCGGCCGCGACGATCGCGACGGCGAGCATGGCGAAGGCAAAAGCGTCTGGAAACCAGCGCTCGGACCATGCACAGCAGCGTTGCGCCGCGCGCGCCAGAAGCGAATGGTCAACGGCCATCTCGAGGGGCGTTATTGTGTTCATGTTCTCTCCCGAGCCGGAAGCACCTAGCATACGGGTGGACCATCCGAAAAGGCATCCCATGTCCCATGACCGCGTGCTCATCGTCGGTGCCGGCCCGACCGGCCTGGTGCTCGCCTTGTGGCTCACCCACCTGAAGGTGCCCGTGCGGCTCATCGACGGCGCGGCGGAGCCGGGCACCAGCTCGCGGGCGCTCGCGGTGCAGGCGCGCACGCTCGAGCTGTACCGCGCCATCGATCTGGCGCAAACGGTGGTCGACCGGGGGCACCGCGTCGAGTGCGCTGAACTTATGGGTGGCCGGAAAACGGCGCGCGAGCGCCGCCTTCGGCGATCTCGGCGCGGGCTTAAGTCCGTACCCTTTCGCCCTCATCTTCCCGCAGGACGCGCACGAGCGACTGCTGATCGAGCGGCTCGCCGGCCTCGGCGTTTCCGTGGAGCGCCGCTGCGAGCTCGTGGATTTCGAGGAGTCCGCCGGCACGGTGCACGCGCGCCTGAAGCGCGAGGACGGCGCCCTCGAGACATTCGAGACCCCGTACATCGCCGGATGCGACGGCGCGCACTCGGCCGTCCGCGCAACGCTCGGCATCGGATTCGGCGGCGGCACCTACGATCATCTTTTCTATGTGGCCGACGTGCAGGCCGCGGGGGCTGTCATCGACGGCAACATCCATGTCGCATTCGATGCGGCGGATTTCCTCGCGGTGTTCTGGTCTGAAGCGCGCGGGCACCGCACGTCTGGTCGGCACGGTGCGGGATGACATCCCGCGGCAAACGCGCGACACGCTGACATGGGGAGACGTGAGCCGGCGCGCGATGAGCTGGTTGCCCATCGAGGTCGCGCACGTGAATTGGTTCTCGACTTACCGGGTGCATCACCGCGTCGCCGAGCATTTCCGCAAAGGCCGGGCGTTTCTGTTGGGCGACGCCGCGCATGTCCATAGCCCGGTGGGCGGGCAAGGCATGAACACCGGGATCGGCGATGCGATCAATCTCGCCTGGAAACTCGCGGCCGTAATCCAGGGGCGCGCGACGGACTCGATCCTCGAGAGCTACGAGCCGGAGCGCATCGCCTTCGCCCGGCGGCTGGTCAGGACCACCGATCGAGCCTTCAGCCTCGTCACGAGCCCACGCTGGGCGGCGCGTTTCTTCCGGCTCGATCTGTTGCCGCGGCTCGCCCCCTTATTGTTTAAGATTCGGGCGACGCGCCGGCTGCTGTTCCGTACCGTGTCCCAAATCATCGGTGAGCTACCGCGACAGTCCCTTGAGCGCGGGTCGTGCCGGCGCCGTGCATGGCGGCGACCGCCTGCCCTGGGTGAAGCTCGGTGACACGGAGGATAACTTCGCTCCCCTCGCCTCGCTCGGCTGGCAAGTGCATGTGTACGGCCGGCCGCAGCTCGCGCTCGAATCGCTGTGCCGCGAGCGAGGCTTGCCGCTGCATGTCTTTCCCTGGGACCCCGCCATGCGCGCGTGCGGCCTCGAGCGCGACGCGGTCTATGTCATACGTCCGGACGGCTACGTGGGATTGGCGCAAGACCGTGGGCACGCCGAGGCGGTGCGTGCCTATCTCGAGGCGCAAGGCCTGCCCTGAAGGCAGCCCTCAAGGCGGCGCATCGTGCGGTTGCAGGCCGCGCCGCTCGACCACGCCGCCCTTCATGACGAACGTCACGTGCTCCACCACCGTGATGTCCTCGAGCGGCGAGCCCGGAACGGCCACGATGTCCGCGTAATAACCCGGCTTCAATGCACCGATCTGACCGCCCCAGCCGAGGAGCCGCGCCCCGTTCAGATAGATCCGCCCGCAGCACTGGAGCGGCGTCAGGCCGTACTTGACCATGAGCTCGAGCTCGCGCGCCTGCGTGCCGTGCGGAAACGGTCCGACGTCGGAACCGACGGCGAACGCAATGCCCGCGGCGATTTGTCGTTTGAACTCCTTGATCTTGTACTCGAGCAACGGGCGCTCGTCGTCGTTCGGGCCGTGCCTGCGCCGCGAAATAATCGAAGATGGTGAACGTAGGGACGGCGAAAATGCCCTTGGCTTTCATGAGACGCATGGTCTCATCGCTCAGCTGCGTCGCGTGGTCGATCGAGGCGACTCCGGCCTGCGCCGCATACAGCGTTCCGGGCTCGCCCATGGCGTGCACGGCCACGCGCCCACCCCAGCGCGCGGCTTCTTCCACGCCGGCCTTGAGCTCCGCGGCGGAGTATTGGTAGGGCGTGTGCAGTACCCCATCGCGCATCGTGTCGGGGCCGGTCTCGTAGATTTTCACGAAATCCGAGCCTTGCTTGTGCTGCTCGCGGATGACGCCGACGAGCTCGTCCGCGTTGTTGGCATAGTCGGCGTTCGACAGCACATGCTGCGCCGGATTGAAGTGATTGGCATCCTCGTGGCCGCCGACGATGTCGATGGCATTGCCCGAGATCCGCAACCGCGGCCCGACGATGAGGCCGCCGTCGATGGCATCGCGAATCGCCGTGTCGGCGGAGCCGGCGCCCTCGGTGCCCATGTCGCGCTCGGCGGTAAAGCCCGCCATGAGGTCATCGTGCGCCGCGCGCATCGCGAGCAAGGTGCGCTTCGGCACCGATTCCTCCACGGTCTGCAGATCTTCGGCGCCCGGGTGCAGGAACAGGTGCACGTGCACATCGATGAGGCCCGGCATCAAGGTGGCGCCGCCCAGATCGATGATTTCGGCGCCCGGACTGCGCTCGACCGCGGCACCCACAGCGACGATCCGCTCGCCTTCGATACGCACCTCGCCCGGGGTCTGCAGACGCCCGGTCTCGACGTCCAGGAGGTGCGCCGCGTGCAGGATGATGGCATGGGCGGCGCCGGTGGCATCACCCGCGGTCGATTGCGGCAGGCAGACATCCGCATGGAGGGCAAGGTTCAGCAGCAGCGCGCCGCGCACGAGAGACTGCGGCTTCACGACTGCAATCCCTCGCACGCGCGCTTGACGGCGGCGCCAGGCGGCGGGCGGTGCGCCGAACTCGCGCCGAAATGCCCGGCTGAACGCGGTGTCGGTCTGATACCCCACATCCTCGGCGATGCGTGCAAGCGGCGCGTTGCTGCCGCATAGAAGATTCGCCGCCAGGAGCATGCGCCACTGCGTGAGGTACTGCATCGGCGTGCTGCCGACCAGCTCGACGAAACGTTCCGCCAGCACGGAGCGCGAGGCGCCGGCGGTTTGTGCCAACTCCTCGAGCGTCCATGCGTGAGCCGGCCGTGCATGGAGCGCGTTGAGCGCCGCGCCCACGATGCGGTCCCGCACGCCGGCCAACCACCCGATGCGTCCGCTGCTCTGCTCGTTCATATACAGACGCAGCACTTCGATGAACAAGACCTCGGCGAGCTTCGCGAGCACCCCTGCCCCGCCGGGCCGAGGCGAGCGGGCTTCCGCGAGGGCGTACTTGACCGAGGCTTCGAGCCATTCACCGGCACTCGATCCGCGCACGTTGACTTTGATCAGCGCCGGCAGTCCCGTGAACAGCATGCGCGCGAGCCGCGCATCGCACGCCAGATACCCACAGACCAGACGGGTGGTCGCCCCGGCGCCGCCATAGACGAGTTGCCGCGGTCGGCGCGCAAGCACCTGATCCAGGCGCGCTCGGCTCGCCGGCGGTACGCCGGGAGCCGAAGCCATCACATGCGCATCACCCTGCGGGAACACCACCACATCGCCGCCGCGCAGATGCACCGGCGACTCCCCGCCGAGCTCCACGCAACACTCGCCTTCGGTGATCAGATGAAATATCACGACGCGCTCGGCGCCCGGCTCGAGCAACGGCGCCGCGGTGGCGGCGTCCGGCGACTGGTAGGACCAAGGCGCGGTGAACTTGGCATTGATGAAAATCGCGCCGACCAGCCGGACGACCCGCAAGGTCTGCGACAGCGCGTCCATCAGTGCTCGAGTACCTCGACGGCGAGGTCCACCGGCAACGCTCGCGTCGCCGCCATCTGCACCGGCGACAAGGACTGACTCTGCCGGACCAGCGCCTGCAACCGCTCGCTCGACACACCGCGGGCGGCGATGCGCACCCTCATCTGCACTTGGCCGGGCGCCGAGCAAGGCACGTTGCCGAGCTCATCGCACACCCCAATAGGCCGCGCACATCGGATCGGCTGCGGGTCTCGACCTCGACGGTGGTGAGATCCAGCCCCTCGGCGGCCGCCGCCATGACGATGCGAGTCGTCAGGCACGAGCCCAATGCGGCACGCCACAGCCAACCGGGAGTCAGCCGATCGCCGGTCCCGCCGAGCTCCGACGGCAGATCGGTCTGCACCGAAGCTCCATCGGGGTGCTTCGTAACCACGCGGGTGCCGCTCTGCCAGCACGCGAGCGCCGGCGCATCCTCGTGCACCGCGGCCGCCGGCCGCCGTCTCAAAATCGATTCGACCCGATGCAATGCGGCTGCGATTCGTTCCATGCTCATGAGACGCTCCGAGGCGACTTCGCCGCATTGTGGCCGCGCCCAAGAGGGCTGCCAAGACGATCAGGCAAGAAAGACCGACGCAAGGCCAGGACTCGGGGTGCTCCCCCGCGCCACAGTGCGCTGGACCCCCCACACACCTGCGAGGCCCAATCATGAACGCCGTCACTCCCATCGATCTTACCGCCTTGAAGACCCGCCAGCAGACCGCCTGGGCGAGCGGCGATTACGCCGTCGTGGGGATCACCTTGCAGCTCGTCGGCGAGCTGCTCGCCGAAGCCTGCGATCTTCGCTATGACGAGAACGTGCTCGACGTCGCCGCCGGCAACGGCAATGCGACGCTCGCGGCGGCCCGTCGCGGCGGCAACGTCACCTCGACCGATTACGTCCCGGCGCTGCTCGATCGAGGCGCGGAGCGGGCTCACGCCGAGGGCCTGCGCGCCGAATTTCTTCCCGCGGATGCCGAAGCGCTGCCGTTCGAGGACGCCGCCTTCGACTGCGTGCTCTCCACCTTCGGCGTGATGTTCACCCCGGACCATGCGACAGCCGCCTCGGAGCTGTCGCGCGTGTGCCGGCCCGGGGGCCGGATCGGACTCGCCAATTGGACGCCCGACGGCTTCATCGGTCGGCTCTTCAAGACCCTCGGGCGGCACGTCCCCCCGGCGCCCGGGCTGCAATCGCCGGCCTTGTGGGGCACCCGATCGCATCTCGAGCGGCTCTTCGGAAGCACGGCGGCGAGCATCGACATCACGCCGCGGGTCTTCCATTTCCGCTACCGCTCACCGGCGCATTTCATCGAGGTGTTCCGCCGCTGGTATGGACCGGTTCACAAGGCCTTCGCATCGCTCGCGCCGGACCGCGCCGCCGCCCTGGAGGCGGATCTCTCGGCGCTCTTGTCCGAGATGAACCGCGCGGGAGCCGGCTCGCTCATCGTCCCCAGCGATTACCTGGAAGTGGTCGTGAGCCGACGCTGACCGCGCGGCGGGCTCGGCGGCCGCGCGCTACAGGGCATCGAGCGCCTGACTCAGGCGCGCGACGCCGCGCACCGTCATGCCCTCGACCGGACGCTTCGGCACATTCGCTTCCGGCACCAGCGCCGACTTGAAGCCATGCTTCGCCGCCTCGCGCAGGCGCTCCTCGCCGAAGGGCACCGGCCGGATCTCGCCGGCGAGTCCAAGCTCGCCGAACACGATCATCGCCGCGGGCAACGGCGCATCGTTGAGGCTCGACCGGGCGGCGAGCACGATGGCCAGATCGCCGGCCGTCTCCTGCAGGCGCACCCCGCCCACCACATTCGCAAAGACGTCCTGCCCCGCCAGATGCAGACCGCCATGCCGGTGCGCCACCGCGAGCAGCATGGTGAGCCGGTTGCCGTCGATTCCGACGGCAACCCGCCGGGGATTGGCGCCGACGCTGCCATCGGCCAGCACCTGCACCTCGATCAACAGCGAGCGCGTCCCTTCGCGCATCACCGTGATCGCGCTGCCCGGCAACCGGCTCGGCGTGGCGCGAGAGGAAGATCGCGGAGGGATTCGCCACCTCGCGCAGCCCCTGCTCGAGCATGGCGAACACGCCGATCTCATTGGCTGCGCCAAACCGGTTCTTGACCGAGCGGATCACCCGATAGCGGCTGCCCGAATCGCTCTCGAAATAGAGCACCGTGTCGACCATGTGCTCGAGCACGCGCGGACCGGCGATCTGACCCTCCTTCGTCACGTGGCCCACCAACAGGACGGCCGTGCCGCTGCTCTTCGCGAAACGCACGAGCTCCGCCGTGCACTCGCGCAGCTGCGTGACGGCACCGGGCGCGGCGTCGATGCGGTCGGAATACATGGTCTGGATGGAATCGACGATCAACGCCCGCACTTTGAGGCTCTTCGCGGCCTCGACGATGGCCTCCACCTGGGTCTCGGCGAGGAGCCGTGTGCCCGCCGCATCGAGACCCAGCCGCCGGGCGCGCAATCCCACCTGTTTGAGCGATTCCTCGCCGGTGGCATAGAGGGAGGGTCCGGCCGAGCTCAAGGACGCGGCGGATTGCAACATGAGAGTCGACTTGCCGATGCCGGGATCGCCCCCGATCAGGGTCACCGATCCCGCCACGAGACCGCCGCCGAGCACGCGATCGAGCTCCGCCGATCCGGTGTTGAGACGCGGCTGCTCGACCCCCGCCTCCTCCGCGAGCGAGCTCGGGGAGGACGTCCGGGGGGTCCTCGCTCCGCCCCGGGGCGGCCCCCCGGGCCCCTGAATCTCGGCGGTGAGGGTGTTCCACTCGCCGCATCCGGCGCACTGGCCCTGCCACTTGGGCGATGAGGCGCCGCAGGCCTGACAGACAAAAACCTCTTTTGAGCGCGCCATCCATCCCCCGGGCTGCGAATTTGTGAGCTTAACATTGCAGTTCGGGCTCCCCGATCACCTATACTGCGCGCCTTCTGCGGACGGATTATGTCTGGAGCATGCGCAAATTCGGGATGATCTCGGCTATCGCGGGTTTTGGCCTTCTGGGCATCGCCGTGTTGCTTCGAGAGCACATCAACGCCGGTCCTTGGGCGTGGCTCCCGGGTGCCGTGCTCCTGAGCGGGGGTGGGGCGCTCTTCTTGATGTCGCGGTGGGCTGCGCCCGCCGCGGCCGCCGTTGCCAAGCCCTCCCACACCCCAGGCCCGGACACCGCCCGTCTCCTCGACAACTTCGAGCAGCGCTTCGCCGAGCTCAAGGCCCGAAAAGCGAGCGCCACGGTGCTGGGCGATCTGTACACCCTCGGCACGCAGCTCGAGCAGCGGCATCGCAATCTCCAGGCGACCGCCGTGTACCGGCATCTCGCGCGCATCGATAATACCTATCGGGATGTCGGCCAGCGGTTGCGACGGTTGATGGACGCCGAGCGCAAGGCGATCCCGCACCCCGCCCCTGGCGCCTCGCGCGCCGCGTCCCCGGCACCGCCCTCCATGCCGAAGGCTGCGGCGACCTTCAGGGTGGCGACCCCCGCCGTCGCGACCCGCGGCCGGTGGCAGCGGCGACGCGCAGTTTCTCGGCCGCTACCGCCTCGAGCGCGAGATCGGGCGCGGCGCCATGGGCACGGTGTATCTCGGCCGCGATACGGCGATCAATCGGCTGGTGGCGATCAAGGCGATTCCGCTGGCGAGCGAGTTCAGCGAATCGGAATTGGCGGAGGCGCGCTCGAGATTCTTCCGCGAGGCCGAAACTGCGGGACGGCTCAACCACCCGAACATCGTGACTATCTATGATGTCGGCGAGGAGCGGGGGTTGGCCTACATCGCGATGGAATACCTGAAGGGGCGGCATCTGAGCGACTACGCCATGCCCGACACGCTGCTCGAGCCTCGCAAAGTGCTCGAGCTCGCCGCACGCACCGCCGCGGCGCTCGGCTTCGCGCACAAGCAGCACGTGGTCCACCGGGACATCAAGCCCGCGAACATTATGTACGATCCGAGCGGCGACGTGCTCAAGATCACGGACTTCGGCATCGCCCGGCTGACCGGCACGGGCTCGACGCGGACGGGAATTGTGCTCGGCACCCCGTCATTCATGTCTCCCGAACAGCTCGAGGGACGAACCGTGACCGGTCACTCGGATTTGTTCTCCTTGGGTGTTAGCCTGTTTCAATTGTTGACGGGTCAGCTGCCATTCACCGCTGACTCGATGACCGGATTGATGCAACAGATTGCAGAGGCCCCGCATCCGCCGTTGCGCGCTTTCCGGCCGGATCTTCCCGCCTGCGTCGACGGCATCATCGATCGTGCGCTGGCCAAGAACCCCGAAGCGCGATTCGAATCGGGGGCGCAGATGGCTGCCGCCCTGGAGGACTGTCGGTCGCGATTGCCGACGGGATTGCCATGACCGGGTGCACGAGCAGATGACAAAAGCCAGAATTACGCACATGAGTCTGCGTAGCAAAATTCAAAGCGTCGCGCTCACCGACACGGGCAAGGTGCGCGAGCACAACGAGGACATGATCGGCTCGGAGGCCGACATCGGCCTGTTCGTGCTGGCCGACGGCATGGGCGGCTATAACGCCGGCGAGGTGGCGAGCGGGATCGCGGTCAAGACCATCATCAACCTGGTTCGCGATGCGGTGAACCGCGAGGATCTCTCGGTGCGCGACCCGGAAACGGGCTTGACGCGACCCAGCATCATTCTGCGTGACGCCATTCACAGAGCCAACAAAATCATCTACCACACATCGAAGACTCAGCCTCAATGTGAGGGCATGGGCACAACGGTGGTGGCTTGCCTGTTCCACGATAACAAGATGTCGATCGCGCACGTCGGGGACTCGCGGCTCTATCGATTGCGCGACAACCGGTTCGAACAGATGACGCTCGATCATTCGCTGCTGCAGGAGCTCGTCGACAGGGGCTTTTATTCACAGCAGGAAGCCCAGCGCGCGACCAACAAGAATTATGTCACCCGGGCCCTCGGCGTCGAGCAGAACGTGGATGTGGAGATTCACGAGCAGCCGGTCCAGAAAAGCGATTACTACGTGCTCTGCTCGGACGGTTTGTCCGACATGATTGAGGACGAGGATATTCATTTAACAATCAGTACCTTTAGTGCTAATCTTGATACGGTTGCTAAACAGCTGATTCAACTCTCGAACGATAACGGCGGGCGCGATAATGTCTCGGTGATCATGGCGCATGTCACTGAGCCGTTCCCCGCGCAACGGCGTATATTTGACAAAATACTGGGATGGTTCGGTTAGGAGATGAGTCTGTGGCACGCCTGATGCTCAGCTTGGATGGTCAGATCCTCGCGGAATACAACATGAATAAGGAGCGCTACACGATCGGGCGCCTCCCGGATAACGATATTCGTATCGACAATCCGGCGGTGAGCGGCCATCACTCGCTCATCATCAATATCCTGAACGATTCCTTCCTGGAGGACTTGAACAGCACCAATGGCACCTACGTCAACGGCAAGCTGATCAAGAAACACGCGATGCAGCATGGCGACGTGATCACCGTCGGCCATCATCAGCTGCGCTTCGTCGACAGCCAGGACGGCGACGCTCAGCAGGACGAGTTCGAAAAGACCATGGTAATCACGCCGAGCTCCCAGGGCGAGGATCGAATCCGGCGCGTGGGCGCGGCCGTCGATCAAGCCGCCAAGGCGGTCGCTGCCAAGCGCCCTCCGGGCGGCGTCCCGGACAGCGCCATCGCGCTGCCCAAAGCCAAGCTCCAGGTGCTGAGCGGCGCCTTTGCCGGGCGCGAGCTCGAATTAACCAAGGCGCTCACCACCTTGGGACGGCCCGGTGTGCAAGTGGCCGCGATCACCCGCCGCTCAGAAGGCTACTTCATCGTGCACGTCGACAGCGGCAAGGAAAACGACTATCCGCAGGTCAACGGCGTCCCCATCGGTCCCCAGGCGCGCCGTCTCAACGACAATGACGTGGTGCAGCTCGCCGGCGTGAAAATGGGGTTCTTCGAAAGCTGACGAGCGCGGCGAGCCCGGCCAGGGCGAGCCAATCCATCGCGCCCCCGCCCCCGCCACTCGGCGCGGTCGGGGTCGCGCTCGCCTCGCTCGACGGGCTCGACGCGCCGCCGGCATTCACCGCAGCCACCGTGAAATAATACTTGGTGCCGTTGCTGAGCCCGGTGATGCCGGCCGTGGTTCCACTGATCGCGGTCTTCACCGGCGTGGCGGCCTCTTGGCCCGCAGCAGTTCCTTGAAAGACCTCATAGCTCGAGGCACCGACAGCAGCGCTCCAGGTGAGCGACACCCCGCCGTTGCCCGCCACGGCCGTCAAGGTGGTGGGTGCGGCCGGGATGACGGTCCCTGCGGCCTGCGCCGAAGGCGCCGAGGCGCCTCCCGCGTTGACCGCCACCAGGGTGAAGAAGTATTGCTGCCCCTGCGCTAGGCCCGTGACGGTCGCGGTCGTGCCGCTCACGCCGGTCAGGACCGGCGTGCCCGACTCGGCGCCGGACATGGTTCCGTCGAATAGGTTGTAGGAAGTGGCCCCGCTGCTCGCGGTCCAGACGAGCGTGATCGCGCCCGCGCTCGAGCTCGAGAACTTCAAGCCGGTCGGTGCGGCGGGCACGACGGTTGCCAGCACCGGGGCCGAGCGCGACAAGACGCCGTTCGAGGACACGGCTGCAATCGCGAAGAGGTAGCTCTGCCCGAATTGCAGGCCGGACACGGTGGCGGACGTGCCGGTCACGTTCTGCTGCACGGGGGTGGCCGACACCGTCCCGGGGAACGTGCCCTGGTAGATGTCGTAGCCCTGGGTCGCGTTGGCATCGGCGCTCCACGTCAAGGTGGCGGTGGTGCCCGAAACGGCGACGGCGAGTCCGGTGGGTGCGGTCGAGGGCTGGTAACTACCGACGAGGGCCGCGACATTGATGCTGCCGAGGCCGCTCGCGACGTCGAAACCGTTTGCCGCGACGTAGGGTTGCGAGTCGGCGATTTCCATCACGCCATTCGTACCATCGCCATTGGTGACACAGGTGCTCGCCGGCATGCTGCCGGCCGCCTTCGTCGCATAATTCGAAGCGTTGCACGGCTGGGCGGCGGAGCCGCTCGTGACATCATAGAACACGCAGCCCGGGGTGCTGATGGCGCCCTGACTCGCGCTGCACCCGGCACTTGGACCGAATTCCGGCGCTGCCAAGGCGTACAGCGCCGGATTCACGAGCCCCTGCCGTCCGTCGGGTACGACCGAGCTGATCTGCGTCTGATCGATGAGCGCGATGATCGCCGCCATCGAGGGCGCGGCCGCGGAGGTGCCCTGAAGCACTTTGATCGTTCCGGGCGCCGCAGGCGGAAAGGTGGGAGCCTGGGTCGGATCGCAGGGCGTCGTGTCATACGAGCACATGAGCCAGCGGGTGGCGATCAGCGACACGTCGGGCACCGCGCGTGCACCGAAACTGCCGATGCCGTACACCCCCGATTGCCAGCTCGGCTGCGGGTAGCCGCCCGTGCATACGCCGTTATTGGCCGTCGTGCAGCTACTGAGGCCGCTTCCACTGCCCGAGATCTCGATGAACGGATTGGCGACTTTGCCACCCGAGATGGTCTGCAGCTCGGCGATGTTGCAGAACGCGATCGGATCCTCGCCGCTGTACAGCGTCGCGAACACCGGGTTGGCGCAGGAATCGTTCCAGACGATTTCCGGAATGTGCGACATCGCGTTCGCGAGCGTTCCGGATTGGTTCGAGCCGTGCCAGTATTGCTGCTCCGTGTTGGGATCGAAATCGGTGCCGCCGACCGCCAGATCATAGGGAGTCGATGCCAAGGCGTTCACGGCGAATCCGTTGGAATTCACATCGCCCTGCTTGCCGAGATCCGTCTCGGCGGTGCAGCCTGCCACGCCCGCATCGTCGGTCGATACGGTGATGGTGATGCCCTGGGTGACCGCCTGCTCGTACAACGTATTGACGAAGCTGTTGGTCGAAGCCTCTTCGCTTTCGCACTGGCTGAACGAGAGGTTCAGAATCGCGGCCAAATTGTTCTCGATGATGTACTGTGCGGCAGTCCCGACATCCACGTCGCGTACGAGAAGCAGAGTGGCTCCGGGCGCGAGCGCGCCGACGATTTCCGTATCGAGATAGGCCTCGTCCTCGTTCGCATCCTTGGTCTGTCCGGGATCCGTGCCGCCAGGCACCGTCATGGAGGTGAAGTGTTGAGCCGAAACGCCGAAGCTTGTGCCGGAGACGCCGAAACCGGTCCAGAACGCGGTGAGCACGCTCGGATCGAGATCGCTTTGCGCGGCGATCGCAACCGTCACGCCGGCGCCCGTGACGCCTCCTTGGTAAACCGATTGCGCGTTGTACATGATCGCGAAATCGGTGGGTCCGACATAGCCGGGGTATTGGTCTGTCCCCGAATAGAAGGTGTCCGGGGCCGCGCCCGTACGGCCTGCGCCGCCAACGGTGGGGCGCACGGCGCGAGGCGCCGCCTGGGAGGTCCGCACGCCCGGTCTCGGGTGAAAGTCATTCAGTCCCCGAATCGCCGCGACGAAAGGTTTCAATGCGGCAGGCAGCATGGGATCGGAAATGTTGGCGTAATGCCGCGCACCCGGCAGGTCGAAAAGATGCACACGCGTATTCAGGGCGCCCTCCACCGCCGTCTTGCTGCCGAAGAAAGGCAGATGACCCCGGCCCGGCGGGGCTGTGCCCGGCTGAAGTCCGCTTGATTTGAGCCAATTGCTCACCGCGGCCAAGGTGGCGTCGGAGGCGCCGAAGCGCCGACCGTACTCTGCCGGCGTCAACCACTGATGATACTGCGGCGACTTTGGATCCTGCTGGGCCGCCAGCAGTGCTTGCAGTGCTGCGCTCCTGCGCAGGGCTCTTGGTGAAGACGATATCGAGACCGTTGAGATGCAGCGATGCCGGCGCCTCCCCGGCATCGAAGCGGGCCATGGCGAGCCTGTGGACATTGCCGGCGAGCGGCGCGAGATCGGGCGCCGAGGCCGCCCCCAGCATCCCGCCCATTGACCCGATTGCGGCCAGGGTCAACAGTGGCGCAACGGTCCTGGCTCGCACCCACCCGCAGGCGCGAAGCGCCTTTCGTGTTTTCGCTCATCCCTTGTGCTCCCCGTCTTTAGTCAATTCGGCCGCAGCCCAGCCGCTTCAGGTTCCGCCGTGAGGCTAAATGCCCCTTTTTACATTTGGAAATAGTTTGAGTTCGTCGACGCAGTTATCGGAATGGATGTGGTGTCAGTTTGCGGCGACATCGGGGCTTGAACCTCGAGGTTGTTATACCCGAAGGGACTGCCAAGCGCGATTCGGCTCGCCAGGCTCAGGGGAGTAAGCCGTAGTCGCTGAATGTCTCGCCGATTTTGGGTGAGATCGTCGTGGCCTGCGCCATGTCAGCTTGTCCCTCGGAGATCTTCTTCGCCCGCATCTCATCGAGACCGCGCGCATACAAAGCCCACGCATCGCGAGGCTTGATTTTGAGCGATGCGTCGTAATCCGCGATGGACTTCTCGTAGTCCCCCAGGCGCAGGAACACGAGGCCTCGACTATTCGCGGCTTCCGCATAGAACGGACTCGCCTTCGCTGCGTGCTTCAATGCCTTGTTGCAATCATCCAGGGCAATCTTCAAATCGACATTTTCCAGGGCGCGCGCCCGACACCGCCAGTTGAGCGCCGAAGGCAGATTCACATCCACCGGGTGAGACACGATCCACAGATCGTACTGCTGAATTGTCTGACGAAACAGCCCGAGGCGCCAATATTCGCCGGCGAGCGAATAACGTGCGGCGTCTTCCTTCGGGACGGCGTCATTGGCAGCATTCAGGTCCGCTTCGGCGCCCGCCTTGTCGCCGGCCCGTATTCGCAACTCGCCGCGAGCCAGCAAGGCGGGCACATGATTCGGCTTGAGCTCTATGGTGCGATTCAGGTCAGCCAGCTCTAATTTAACCTGGTTCGATTCTGCATAAGCCACACCGCGCTGATAGAAGTATTCGGGATTGTCCGGCGCAAATTGACAAGCCTTGGTCAACGCAGTGATCGCTTGATCGAATTCTTGCCGAGAGGCAAATGCCTCGCCGCGCCGCGCGTAGTCGCCGGCGTCGCTCGAACTCTTGGCCTCGGCGGCCGCAGACTGCAATGGAATTGCAGGCATTGTTTGGTCCCCAGACGGAGCGGGCTTTTGCTGATCCGGGTTCTCCGCCAGCTTGCCCTGCGCGTCAGGCTGCGCTGGATTTCCGAGGTGACTCTCGCCATTCTGCGGCGGCTCGGCAGAGGCGGCGGGCGACGGGGGGGATGAGGTCGCTGCGACGGCCCCGAGATTAAAAACGGGACCGCCGTTGTAAGTGAAGTACAACTTGTGCTGGCTGTTCGCGACGTAAATATGGTGGGATAAGAAAAAATCCGCACCAATCAACATATCTACGCCATCCCCAATTTCGGTATCGCCGAGACGCAATCGAGTATTACGGATTTCCTCATCGCCAATCTTGAAACTCGAAACCGGCGCGAGATAAGTAGCGACCTGACTTCTGCCAACCCCGAAGTTATATCCCGCTGGGACGACACTCCCCGAGCCGAGCTTAATGCCGGCCCTGGCCGCCGCCTTCACCGTCAGGAACGAAGTCTCAGCTCCCGTATCGAACATTACGCGTATCTCAACGCCGTTCACATAAGCGACCCCGGTGATCGCCTCCTTGAAACTCGCTGCCTTGAGCACATGCGAGCCGAGCACCTGGCTCTCGCGAGGCTTGGCAATGCTCATGACGGAGTAGGAGTCCCCTGGCTTCGTCCAGTATGAAAGAGCGACGTCTTCGCAGTCATGGGGCATCAATATACGGACCATGCCTTGAGCAAGATCATACTCAGCATCGGCCATTTGAAGGACGTTGCGGCCCAATAGCCCGATGCTGTTCCCACCTATGTCGTTTCCGCCAACTACGAACTCCACGTCGTGCAAAGCAATTCCGTTGAAATCAAAAGTAGCCACCCTGGTCAGATTGACCTGGATCGAACCCCCGACCCCTCGGACCGAAAAGCCCGGAGGGGCCGGAAAGGTGCGGAGCTTGAGCGCCGCCGCACTTGCGGGACTTATAAAGCTGAAGAAAGCGCCGCTATCCAGGACGAATCGTACATCCGTACCGTCGATCTTCGCGGTGACAACCGGCTGCGAGCGGCTTATGGTTGTCTCGAATTCGATCAACTTGCCGACCGTGCATTTGGCGGTCGCTGCGGATGCGAGTGGACCGGTGGCGTAGATCGCCATGGCACAAAACGAAATCACCCACCGACGCAAGGTGAAGGTGCATGAGTACCGGGGCACGCTACGAGGGCTACCGAACAGGCACATCGGGGACGCTCCACATCGAAAGCCATTTTTATCGAGTGTGCCTGGCACACCCCGGCCCGTCAAAGAAGCTCACCGACCCTCAGAGGGTGACTTATGTTCACACCAGCGGCACACCCTTCGGCACGCGCACCACCGCCGTCCCGGCGATCTTGTCGTGCCACGCCTGCTTGCCCGAGTCGAAGGCGATCCAGAAGAACCCGAGGCCCGCGACGACCATCGAAAGGAAGCAGCCAAGCGCACGCACGATCGCCGTCTCCCAATCGACCGGACGACCGTCGATCCGCACGACGCGCAGATCGAAGATGATCCCCCCGACGGTCGAGCCGCGCAGCTTCCACATCACGGCGCCGTAGATTGCGAGCGCGACGAGCTCGAAGTTCCCCCGATGATCGATGAAATTAACCACGATGGCGATCAGCAGCACATCGATCAGGAGCGCGACCATGCGAATCCAGAAGCCCGCGCGAGGCAAGGTGGCTGCGACCCAGGGTGCGCTCGGTGCCGCATGCGGCGCGCCGCCCGCGGCGGCCGCAGAAGCGGCGCCGGGGGCGACGGTCTCGCCGGCGCTCGCAGCCGCAGCGCTCGCAGTCGCAGGCTGGCGGCGCGTCCGTCGGGCCCTCGGCGGCCACGGGACCGCTTTCCGCGGCAACGGTCGGTGCAGGCACCGGACCGCCCGCGAGCGTTTGCTGAGCGGCGCGACGCGCCCGTGAGGCGAGCAGCAGCGTATAGATCACCGCGCCCAGACCGAGCAATCCCAGGAGCTTGTAGACCAGAAAGCCGACGACGGGAATCAAGTAGAGCACCAGCACGATGAGCCCGCCGATCAGCACCGCGACTGCCGGGTGCTCCCTACTCCCGCTTCGACTCGTCACGCGGCGCCCGATCCATGCGAGCATCACGGCCTTGCCGAACACCCCTGCGCAGAACAGGCCGAACACCACGAAGGGAATCGCTGCGATTCCGATGACGGTGATACACAGCAGCACCATCAAGATCGGTGCGAGCAGCACCGTCAGCAGCGCCGCCACGAAGGTCATGCCGGGCTCGCTCTCGACCGTGCTCACGCAGCGCGACACCCCGTCGCGAAAGAGAAGCGCCAGGCACACGTAAAGCGCAAGGAACGCGATCGAGAGCGCCCACGCCCAGCCGATCCCCGACACCAAGGCCAGCGGCCGGCCATAGAGCAGGCAGTGATCGATCCAGGGCCGCAGCCAGCCGAAGCCGGCCGAGAGGCCGCCGACGCTTTGCACGTTGCCCCGAACGACCGCCGCCGGATCTCGTATCACGCTGCCGCCGACCGCGGTGACATCGCCGCCCACGTCCGCGTGCGGCCCGAGATTGACGTCGCCGAGCACCGCAACCACGTCGGCCCCCACGGGACCGTCGATATAGGCGCTGCCCACCACGGCGACCGCGCTATCGCTGACGCGTCCGCTCGTCCGAGTGCTGCCCAAGATCGAGACCACATCGTCGGCATCGCCCTCGCTCGTGGAGGAGCCGAAGATCGACACGACCGCATCCGCATGGCGTCCCGCCGGCAGCTTCGAGTCGCTGCCGAAATTGACCAGCGTGTCGCCGTGCGAGGCGCGCCGATGACGGCGCGCGCCGTGGCTGCCGTTCCAGCCGTGACCCCAGTCGAAGTACTCCTCGATGTCATTGCGATTGCGCCCCTCGTCCGAATCCGAGGCGGCGTCGGCGCTGTCCTCGTCACGCTCATCCGCGCGATCGCGCACACCGTCCGCGGGGTGCGAGTCTTCGGACCACTCGGATTGCGGCGCCGGCGCGGCGGCGGCGCGATCCGCAACGGCCGCGGGCGCATCGGCACGCGCCGCCGCACCTCCTACGGCGACCGCAAGGAGCATCGCGATCAACAGAGCAAGTAGCAGCGAGCCCCACGCGTAAGAGCGAATGGCGGTCATGAGCGGACCTCGATTTCAGACTTGAGATAAAGCGTTCGATAACCGGCGATCGCGAGCCCGAAGAGTGCCGCGTACAGCGCGGCGCCCACGATCAGACCCTTGAGGACCCAGCCCGAGGCAAGCAGCGGCGCGACCGACAAGTTGAGCGACTTCGCGAGCACCAGCAGCACCGATGCCTCGCGGAGCAAGGGGATCCACATGACGCGCGACATCCCGCTCGCCCCCACATGGGCGATCATCGACGCGCCCAGCATGGTGAGCACGATCAGCACGAGGCAGATCAAGCCGAACGCGACGCGTGCGGGTGCCGGCCAATGCGAAAAGCCGCGCTGCCACCAGGGCAACGCCGCGCGCCGCGCCAACTCATCGAGCACCCTCGCCTCCAAGGAGGCTGGCGCCGTTCGCATCGGCAGCGAACGCAACGCTTGGCCGAGCCGCTGCTCGAGGTCCCGCTCCGGGTTCTCCTTCATGTTGAGCTCATCCTTCACGGGTCACCGCCAGGCCGCTGCGCTCGAGCACCGGCGCGAGGGCGACGCGGGCGCGACGAATGTCCGTCTTGACCTTGGCGAGGGATACCCCGAGCTTGGCGGCGATGTCCTCGTACGACAGATCCTCGAAGTGATAGAGCACCAGCGGGATGCGCTGATGCGGGGGCAGGCCTCGCAGCGCTTGCTCGAGCAGCCCCCGCTCCTCCTCCTGGCTCAGCGAGTCGACGGCCGTGTCCGGGAGCGCGACGTCGGGCACGCGCTCGTCTTCGGAAAACAGGCGCCAGCGTTTGCGGTAGCGCGTCAGGTAGTTCAGCGACAGGTTCGTCGCCACGGTCTTGAGCCAGCCTCCGGCGGTGGGGCTCTCGCGCAGGTGCGCGAAGTTCTCGTAGGCTTTGATGAACACCTCTTGAGCGATGTCCTCGGCCTGCGCATCGTTGCCGGCAAGGCGCGCAGCGGTCGAAAAGACCATGTCTTGATAGGCACGCATGAACATCGTGAACTCGGTCGACCGGCTCGGCTCCGTGGGTGGCGTTTGCACTGGTGTAGGTTCGTTTAGACCCATAACACGGCAGGCCGAATAAAGTTGCAGGTACCACGAGGGTGGACGCGGCCATCGTGCCGTCTATGCAGCCGCCGGTCCTTTGCGCACCGCGGCAGAGGACATACCATAGGCATTGCGCCGGGAACTGGCAAAGATTTTCACCCTAGGATCGCACATGCGGCCTTCGCAACCGAGCACGACCCCTCTTGCCGCGTCTTGACGCGCGCTTCGCCCTGTGGGCGCTCGCGCTCGTCCTGATTCTTGCGCTGCCGGCTTTCGCCGGTTTCACGGGTCTCGGGTGGGAGTCATCTCAGTGGGCCGGCTTGCTCGCTGCGGTCGCGTGCATCGTCCTCTGCGGTGCCCCCTTGAGGCCCCGCGATGCCAAGCCGCCCACGTTGCTTTCCTTGCGGCTGCATACCTGGATTGGCTGGGCGGCGCTGAGTCTGGTCGCGCTTCACTTGGGCGGACTGTTGCTCGCGGACCGGACCGTCATCGAGTATCTGAAACCGACGACTCCGCTGTATCAGATCGCGGGAATCGGCGCAGCAGTGCTCCTCGTGCTTTTGGTGCTGCTCTCCCTCGGCTCCGTCCGTCGCCGGCTCTGGCGCAGTCACCGCGGCTTCCAGGCGACGCACGTCATCATGGCCTGCGTGCTCATCGCACTGACGGCGGTGCATGTGATCGTCAGCGCGCGCTATGTGGGCGGCCCCGTTCGGCGGGCGCTTCTGATCGCCGCCTGCATCGGCGGCGTTCTCATGCTGCTCCGCGCCCGCCGACCCGCCGCCACGCGGGACACGACGGTGCGCGCGCCGCTCGTGTTCGGGCGGCACTCGACCTTGATCGTGTGCGCCGCCGGGCTTTGCGCGTTGGGGATCGCCGCGCTGCTGCCGAGCTTCGTCGACGCGGCCTTGCGCGAGCCCGTGATCCACCGCCCGACCCGTCTGGAGCTCGACTTTCCGCACGAGAAGCACGGCGCGGTCAATTGTCTCGCATGTCATCATAACTACGCCGACGGCACCGGATCCGCGCTGTGCATCGAATGCCATCGCAGCGATCGCACCGACCTCAAAATGGGTGCCGAGGCGCGCTTTCATGGATTTTGCTTCGAATGTCACCGGCATCCGAGTGCATCGCTCAAGGGCCACGGGCCGGTCTCAGGATGCCTCGTCTGCCACCGGCCCAGCGGAACAGGCCTCGCCGGCCGCCCCCCGCTGGGAGCGCCCTGAAAGCGTCCCGGCTCGAGGACACTTTGGCGGACAGTGTGAACTGCATCGCGAGCGGCAAGAAAGCCGGGCCTTATACTGGAATTTAGTCGTTTTCCTGTGAGGTGCCGTGGTGATCGCTCTTGTCCTCGGATTGGTCGTGGTCGCCGTTCTGATCGTTTACGTCGCCTCCCTCTACAACGAGCTGGTCGGGCTGCGCGAGAACGTGAAGGTGGCCTGGGCGAACATCGATGTCCTGCTGAAGCAGCGCCATGACGAGCTGCCGAAGCTCATCGAGACTTGCAAGCGCTACATGCAGTTCGAGCAGGAGACGCTCGAAAAGGTCATGCGGGCGCGCGCCTCGGTGAGCGATGCGAGCGCCGCCGGGAACGTCGCCGCCGTCGGCGCGGCCGAGCAACAGCTACGGGCCGGCATGAGCCGGCTCTTCGCGGTCGCCGAGAGCTACCCGCAACTGAAGAGCGACGAGACGTTCCAGCAATTGCAGGCACGCATCACCGCGCTCGAGGAATCCATTGCGGACCGCCGCGAGCTCTACAACGATCAGGTGAACATCAACAATATTCGCGTCAACGTCTTTCCCGCCGTTCTCGTGGCCCAGCATTTCGGGTTCACGACGGCGCACTTGCTCGAGTTCACGGCCGACGAGAAGCACGACGTCGACGTCGGAGCGCTGTTCCGCGCCTGAAGGCAGCCGACGGCGATGTCCGACAAAGACCGCCTCAAGTTTTTCCTCCTGTTGCTCGGCGTGGCCGCCGCCGCCGCGTACTCCTTTTGGTATGCCTTCAAAGCTTGGCGCGAGAACCGGGTGATCGCCGACACACCCACCTCGCGGGTGCGCTCCGCCGCGCAAGGCTACGTTCAATTTGCCGGTCACGGGCTGCTCATGCCCAAGGCGGAGAACAAAGCCCCGTTGAGCGGAATCCCTTGCGCTTGGTGGCGCTATAAAATCGAGGAGCGCCGCCAGAGCGGCCGGTCTCGTTCATGGACGACCATCCAGAGCGACACCAGTGCGCTGCCGTTCATCCTGGACGACGGCACGGGCCAATGCCTGGTCGACCCTCGCGGCGCGGAGGTGTTCCCGGGCGCGAAGGATGTCTGGTACGGCGATACGGAGTGGCCGGAAATGCGCCTCCCCAAGGGACAAGGGTTCATGGGGCAGCTGGGCGATTGGGTGGCGAGCTGGGGCCGCTACCGGTACACGGAGTACCGTATTCGGCCGCACGAGCCCTTGCTCGCGGTGGGCGCCTACCGCAGCGGCGGCGCGCTCAGCCAGGAAAGTCCGGACGGCGCCGTCGCGGAGCTGCTGCGCACCTGGAAGCAGGACCAAAAAAGCCTGCTCGAGCGGTTCGACGGCAACCATGACGGTGTTCTCGACAGTGCGGAATGGGAGCATGCCCGCGCCGAGGCGCATCGACAGGTCGTCGAGACCATGCTCGTCAAGCCGCAGGCCCCGGATCTCAGCGTCATGTCGAACCCCAAGGATGGTCGCGCGTTCCTGCTGTCGGCGTCCGATGGCGATTCGCTCGAGCGGCAGTTGCGCCTGCGCGCCGTGGCGGGTCTCGGCACATGCCTGGGCTCGAGCGCGTTGCTCGGCTGGCTGGTGACGCATTTCTGAGGGCCCGCATCGCGGGGCCGGTCAAAACTAATGGAGTCGATCCAGTGCGTCTTTGAGGCCCTGTGACTGCGCGGGGTCGATGCGCTCGACGATCTTCCCCTGGGCGTTCGCCAGAATGATCGTCGGCAGGTCATTCACGCGGAACTCATGGAACAATTGGCCGGACGCATCGAGGGTCAAGGGAATCGCGACCTTGTAATCCTTTCGATAGCGGCGCAGATCCGCGTGCGTCGCCCAAAGTCCCGAGGCAATGCCGAGCCAGCGCACGCGCGTATCACCGGCAAGCGCCGTCACCTGCTCGCGGACCGAGCGGCACGCCCCCGAGACTTGCGGTCGCGTGGTCGCGAGGTACGACTCGCACCATGGGGACAAAAACACGAGCACGCTCGCACGGCCGGCGCCGGAGTCCTGCAGCCGGAATGATCCTCCGTCGAGCAACGACACCGACTGGGCGGGAAGCCCGTCCCCCACGGCGAACGAGGGTGCGGTGTCGCCCTGCCCGCGGGTTCCCGAGGGGCTTGCCCGTCCGCCATCGCCGCCATCGCCGCCATGGCCGCCATGGCCGCCGGGCGATCTCGCGGCGACCAAGGCTGCATTCAGCCGCTCATCGGCGAGGTGACCCACGTACTGAATGCGTCCGTCGCGACCGATGATGATGTGTTGAGGCGTGACCCGCAGATGAAAGGCGGCACCCAAGCGGCCGTCTTGATCGAACACGATCGGCATCGTCATGCCGAGTTGGGTCTGCGCACGGCGAATCGCTTCGAGCGAGTCACCGAGTCCCACGTCGATCGCGATGACCGCGAGGTCCGGTCCGGCCGTTTCGAACGTGTGCTCGAGATGCGGCATTTGCTGACGACACGGCACGCACCAGGTCGCCCAGAACTTCAAATACACGGCCTTTTTGCCATAGAGGCTGCCCAAATCGATCGTCTCGCCATCGATCGTCGTCAGCTTGAGCCGCGGCGCCGGCGATCCGACCAGTGAGCGACCCGCAGTCTCGGCCAATTGCTGACCGGAGGTGGCCGCGCGAGCGCTGCCGAGCAGCAGCGCCGTGAGCAGCCCGAGGCACGCCGCGGCGCAAAGGCCCCGGGCGAGGGGTCCCCTCATGGGGCCGGCTTGTCGGCGACGGAGCGCGATGCGGGCTTGGCTTTGTCCTTGACGATGAAGACCAGGATCTTGGCGGGCGCGGTCTTGCTCGCGTTGGCGGACACCTGATGGATGTCGTCGGGCCCCTCGTAGAAGGTCTGACCCGGTCGCAACGTCACCGGTGCAGCGCCCTTCAGCTGCATGGTGATCTCGCCCTCGAGCACATAGACGAACACCTGTGCATCGTGGCGGTGAGGGGGCGAGGAGCCCCCGGGCGCGTACGTCACGGTCAGCATCGAGACCATCTTGCCGTCGACACCCGCGAGATCCCGCATCATCAGTTGATTGACGTCTGGGGAACCGGGCCCGCTCTCGGCGGCGCATACGAGACTAGAGCCCAGCACGAGGGTGGCTAGGAGGATTCGCATGCCGGGACCCTGGGGTGTGCTCATCGGCTTCGAGTAACGCGGCTCGCGCTACCGATAACGCTCCAAGAGCCGCTCGAGAGCGCCGCTGCCGGGCGACAGTTTCTCGAACGGAATGCGGTTGAGCGGTACGGCGCTCGATTTGTTGAGCGTGTGAAACTCGGTGCTCTCGTCCTCATCGATATGGATGAGGCCGGTGACGTATTCGTTTTGCTTGAGTTTCTGCTCGATGAAGCTGTAGGCCGCGCTCCGGTCGGTGGGATCGTAGCTCGCGCCGAGCTTGTGCAGCACCACGCGGCTGCCGTCATGCAGCTGCACCGACAATGCCTCGCCGGGAGGATAATCGACCGAGATCTCCTGTGCCCGTGGCACGTAGTCGGCCTCGATCGCCGGATGATAGTGCTCGCGCGTGAACGTGTAGCTCTTGGTCGATCCCTCGTGGTCGTTGAAGGTGACGCAGGGTGAAAGCACATCGATGAGCGCGAAGCCCTCATGCTTCATCCCGGCCTGGATCAGCGGTACGAGCTGCGCCTTGTCGCCCGAAAAGCTGCGTGCGACGAACGTCGCGCCGAGCGACAGCGCGAGCAGTACGGGGTCGATGGGCGGGGTCTGGTTCACCTCGCCCTTCTTGGCCTTGGTCCCAATATCCGCGGAGGCCGAGAACTGCCCCTTGGTGAGTCCATAGACGCCGTTGTTCTCGATCAGGTACAGCATGTTCACGTTGCGCCGGATGGCATGCACCAGCTGCCCCAAGCCGATCGAGAGCGAATCACCATCCCCGGAAACGCCCACGTACGTGAGCTCGCGGTTGGCGGCGTTCGCGCCGCTCGCGATGGAGGGCATGCGGCCGTGAACCGAATTGAAGCCGTGCGCTCCGCTCACGAAATACGCCGTGGTCTTCGACGAGCAGCCGATGCCGGAGAGTTTCACGAGCTGCTCGGGCCTGAGGTCGAGCCCCCAGCAGGCCTCGATGATCGCCGCGGTGATCGAATCGTGTCCGCAGCCGGCGCACAGGGTCGACATGCTGCCCTCGTACTGGCGGCGCGTCATGCCGAGCGCATTGGTCGGGAGCGACGGGTGGGTGACTTTCGGCTTGTTGATGTAGGACATGACGATCCTCTCAGCGGGTGTGCTTGGCGGTGACGGCGCTGAGCCGCGGCGCGTCGGGCAGCGTCGCCCGGACTCCATCGACGATGACCTCACAAGACATCGGGAACCCGCTGTAGCTCAAGATGGACTTGAGTTTGGATTTGTCCACCGAGGTCTCGAGCGTGAGGAGCGAGCGCAGCTGTGCGTCGCGATTCTGCTCGACCACGAATATCGTCGCGTGCAGGCTGAGGAAGCTCTCGACGTCGTGACCGAAGGGGAATGCCTTGATGCGCATGTAGTCCACCGCGATCTTCTGGCGTGCGAGAACGTCGATCGCCTCGCGCACCGCCCCGTCGCAGCTGCCAATGCTGACGATGCCGATCTTGCTGTCGCCCTTGGCGGTGATCTCGGGCTTCGGCACGTAGCGGGCGGCGGTCGCGAACTTGCGCTTCAAGCGATCGAGCACGACCTGGTATTCGGCGGAATCCTCGGTGTAGGCCCCATACTGGTTGTGGCCCGAACCGCGCGTGAAGTAGGCGCCCTTCGGACTCACGCCGGGCAACGTGCGGTAGGGAATCGCATCATCGTCGCGATCGACGTAGCGATAGAACTTGTCGAGACTCGCGAGCTCCTCGGCCGAGAGCATCTTGCCGCGGTCCGGTCGATACGCATCGTCCCACTTCAGGTCCTTGCACATCCAATCGTTCATGCCGATGTCGAGATCGGACATGACGAAGACCGGCGTCTGCAGCCGCTCCGCCAGGTCGAAGGCTTTCACCGCCATGTAGAAGCATTCTTCGGGATTCGCGGGAAATAGCAGCACATGCCGGGTGTCGCCGTGCGAGGCGTAGGCGCACAGCATGATGTCGCCCTGCTGCGTGCGCGTCGGCATGCCGGTCGAGGGACCGACGCGTTGCACATCGAATATGACGCACGGGACCTCGGCGTAATAGGCAAGTCCCAGGAATTCGTTCATGAGCGAGATGCCGGGGCCGCTCGTCGGCGTGAAGGCGCGCGCGCCGTTCCAGCTCGCACCGAGCACCATGCCGATGGCCGCGAGCTCGTCTTCCGCCTGAATCACCGCGAAATTGCGCTCCCCGTCGCGGGATCGACGCGGTAACGCTCGCAGAATCCCTTGAAGGCATCCATGAGAGAGGTCGAGGGGGTGATGGGGTACCAGGCGCCGACGGTGGCGCCCGCGTACACGCAGCCCAGGCCGGCGGCGGTGTTGCCGTCGATCATGATGTGGCCCCTCGTCTTGTCCATGCGCTCGACGCGCAGCGGCAGCGGGCACTGCAAGTGCTGCTTGGCGTACTCGTAGCCCAGACGCAGCGCCTTGGTGTTCGAGTCGAGGAGCTTCGGCTTCTTGCCATAGCTCTCGCTCATCAGCCCGTTGATCACCTCGAGGTCGAGGTCGAGCAGCGCCGCCATCACGCCCGCATAGGCGATGTTCTTGAGCAGGATGCGGTTGCGCACGCCGTCGAAGTTCTCGTTCACCAGTTGCGCGAGAGGCACGCCGATGACGTTGATGTCGCCGCGCTGCAGGAGCGCGCTGCGCGGCCAGGTGGCGTCGTAGAGCAAATAGCCGCCGGACGAGACCTCGCGCACATCCTTGGAATAGGTCTCGGCATTCATCGCCACCATGATATCGACACGCCCGGCGCGCGCGGCGTAGCCGTCGCGCGTCACGCGGATCTCGTACCAGGTGGGCAGCCCCTGGATGTTCGAGGGAAAATAATTCTTGCCGGTCACCGGAACGCCCATCCGGAAAATGGCCTTCATGATGAGCGAGTTGGCACTGGCCGAGCCGGTGCCGTTCACGTTCGCGAACTTGATCACGAAGTCGTTCACCCGGTCGGGCGCATTCACTAAGTTCGGCATGTCACGCTCTCATCCTCCGCGTGGGGAATCTTGATGGTGGACTTCTGCATGTCCCACGCGGCGGTCGGACAGCGCTCGGCGCAAAGCCCGCAATGCACGCACACGTCCTCGTCCTTGACCATGACGCGTCCGGTCTGGGGCAGCGCACTCGAGACGTACAGCGCCTGGTCGGGATTGGTCGCGGGCGCCTTCAGCCGCGCGCGCAAATCACCCTCCGGCGCCGTTGGGCGCGATGGTCAGACAATCGACCGGACAGATATCGATGCACGCATCGCACTCGATGCAGAGCTTCGCCGTGAACACCGTCTGCACGTCGCAGTTCAAGCAGCGCTGCACTTCGAGCGCCGCCTGTTCGGCCGTGAAGCCGAGCTCGACCTCGACGTTGATTTTCTTGAAGCGCTCGATCAGGCCCACGTGGGGTACGAGACGGCGCTCCGCGGCGTTGTACTCGTTCTTGTAGGACCACTCGTGCATGCCCATCTTGCGGCTGCTCAACGTCACCCCTCGGGGCATGCGCTCGGTCACGGGCTCGCCGCAGCAGTACTTGTGGATCGAGATCGCGGCCTGATGGCCGTGCTCGACCGACCAGATGATGTTCTTCGGCCCGAATGCCGCATCGCCGCCGAAGAACACTCCCTCGCGGCTCGACCGAAACGTCGTCTTGTCCACTTTCGGCACGTCCCACTTGTCGAACTCGATGCCGAGGTCCCGCTCGATCCAGGGAAAGGCGTTCTCCTGGCCGATTGCGAGAATCACATCGTCGCACGGAAAGAATTCCTCCTCGAGCACGCGCGTCGACTTGATGTCGCCATTCTCGATCTCGTACTCGAGGTGCTCGAACAGCATGCCCTTGAGCACCCCATTCTCGACCACGAAACGCTTCGGTGCACGATTGATCACGATCTGCACCGTCTCGTGCTCCGCATCCTCGAGCTCCCACTCCGATGCCTTGAAGAACTGACGCGGCTTGCGGGCCATCACCTTGACGTCCTTCGCGCCGAGCCGGAGCGAGGTGCGGCAGCAATCCATGGCGGTGTTGCCGACGCCGATGATGAGCACGCGCTCGCCGATCTTGTCGATGTGCTGAAAGGCGACCGACTCGAGCCAGGCGATGCCGATGTGGATGCGATCGGTGTCATGGCGTCCGGGCAGCTCGAGCTCCTTGCCCTTCGGCGCGCCGGTGCCCACGAACACCGCGTCGAAGTCCTGCGAGTCGAGCAGATCGTCGCATGCTGCCGATCGGCGTGCCGAGCTTGAGGTCCGCGCCCATGTCGACGATGTAGCCGATCTCCTCGTCGAGGACATTCGCCGGTAAGCGGAACGCAGGAATGTTGGTACGCATCAGGCCGCCGGGTACGGCGTATTGCTCGAAGATGGTCACCTCGTAGCCCATGGGTAGAAGATCGTTCGCCACCGTCAGGGAGGCGGGCCCCGCACCGATGCAGCGCGATGCGCTTGCCGTTGCTTCTGCTGCGGTGCACGCGGGATCAGCGCCGCCGACCTCGCCGCGATTGTCGGCGGCCACCCGCTTCAGGCGGCAAATGGCGACGGGCTTGTTCTCGATGCGGCCCCGGCGGCAGGCGGGCTCACAGGGTCGGTCGCAGACGCGACCGAGAATGCCGGGGAATACGTTCGACGCCCGGTTGACCATGTACGCATCGGTGTACTGCCCCTGGGCAATCAACCGGATGTATTCGGGTACATCGGTGTGGGCCGGGCAGGCCCACTGGCAATCCACTACCTTATGAAAATAATCAGCTTTCCCGGTATCGGTCGGTTCCATGAAGCCTCGTCGAAATCGCACACGCGAGGGCCGCCATTATAGTCCCAGCGGCCGCGGTACGGGGGTGCAGTGCCGCACAATCGGCGACGCACCGCGCTCAGGGCTGAAACCCGGGACCCAGGAGCACCTGACCGGGAAGCGCCTGGGTGGCGACCCCATCGGCGATCACGGGCACGCCGTTCACGAGCACCCACTGCATGCCGGCCGCGAGCTGATTGGGGTCCGAGAAGGTCGAGCGTTCGGTGATGGTCTGCGGATCGAAGACCACGAGGTCGGCCCACATGCCGGCCTTGATGACGCCACGATCGGCGAGGCGCAGGCGCGAGGCCGGCAAGCTCGTGAACTTTCGAATCGCCTCCTCGAGGCGCATGCGCCGCTCCTCGCGGACGTACTTGCGCAGCACCCGCGGGAACGTGCCGTACGCCCGGGGATGCGGAAACTCCTTGCCGAGCAGACCTTCCGGCGAGGTTCCGGAGCTGTCATTGCAGAACGATACCCAGGGCTGCACCGCCGCGAGCTCGATGTCCGGCTCGCTCATGGCGAACACCGCGACGTAGGTCTGCGCGTCGTCCTCGATCAAGATGTCGAACAGCGCGTCCATCGGATCGACGCCACGCGTCTTGGCGATGTCGGCGAGGGTCTTGCCCTGGATGTCGCGCAGCTTCGGATTGGTGACGGTCGAGATCCGGATGGCTTCGGGCCCGGGGACCGATTGCCATTCGTTGTCCCAGTCGGTCGCGGGAGTCGCAAGCTCCTTCTTGAGACGCACGCGAATGGCCGGATCCTTGAGCCGCTCGATGAGCTTGGCGCTGCCGCCATCGTGCGCCCACGGCGGAATGAAGGCCGACAGCTCGTTCTCCCAGGCGGGATACGCGTAGGTGTCGGCGGCAATGTCGACGCCCGACGCACGCGCCCGGTCGATGCGCGCCACGATCTGCGGCATCAGGCCGAAATTGTTGACGCCGCCCGCCTTCAAATGCCAGATCTCCACGGGGATGTGCGCGTCGCGGCCGATGCGGATGGTCTCATCGAGCGCGGTCATGATGGCTTCCTGCTCGGAGCGCATGTGGGTGGCATAGATGCCGCCGGAGTCGGCCGCGGTGCGCGCAAGGGCGATGAGCTCCTCGGTGCTCGCATAGGGTGCGGGTGCGTACTCGAGCGAGCTCGACACGCCGACGGCGCCCTGGCGCATCGCTTGCGCCACCAGCGCCTGCATCTGGATGAGCTCGGCGGGTGTTGCGGCCCGGTCGCCGTAGCCGATCACCATCTCGCGCATGGTCGTTGCGCCGACATAGGAGGCGAGATTGATGCCGATGCCCTGTCGCCGGAGCCGTGCGAAGTAGCCGGCGAAGTCGCTCCAGTCGCGGGTGATGCCGTAATGCCGGTACGCCTCGGCGTTCTCCCGCGCGATCGCCTCGTTCACGGGAGCGATCGAGGTGCCCTCGCCCGTGATCTCGGTCGTGATGCCTTGGAAGATCTTCGAGGGCACGTGCGGCTCGACCAGGATGGTGAGCTCGGATTGCCCGAGCATGTCGATGAAGCCCGGCGCCACCACCCGACCCGCGGCATCGACGCGCCGTTTGGCGGACGCCCGGTCGAGGCGTCCGATGGCAGCGATGCGACCGGCGCGGATGCCCACGTCGGCCGCGTACCACGGGGCCCCCGTGCCGTCGATCACGTGCCCATGCTCGATGATGAGGTCGAAGGCAGGCGCCTGAGCCTCCCGCCCGATGGCACGTTCCCCGTGCAAGTCATTCAACACGCTCAACAAAATGACCGCGGCCCAGCCTGCGAGCTGGCCGCTCTTGGCGCCTGTTGTGGTTGTCGTCATGGTTCCCCCTGCCCTGCGCGCGCAAAGGCGCGATCATAGCGGTGTCGGATAGCGGCCGGAACGCGCTTCGGCGAATTCTTGCGCCAAACCGAGAACCGTCCTATATTTAGGGACTTACGCTTTAATTATGATCGATTGTCGAGTTTGACTGGGATGACTCGCCGGGAGAAGGTGGGGATATGGCTACACAAGCAAGGTCGATCGCATCGCTGACGATTTCATTCGGCCTCGTCGCGATTCCCGTCAAGCTTTACTCCGCAACTCAATCTTCTGAAAAGATTTCTTTCAACTTGCTGCGCGCGACCGATGGCTCCCGCGTGAAGCAGCAGTACATCGCCGTCGCCGACGGCAAGCCGGTCGAGCGGTCGGAAATGGTTAAGGGCTACGAGTTCGCCAAAGATCAATATGTCATGTTCTCGCCGGAGGAGCTCAAGGCGCTCGAGGACACCACGACGCATGCCATCGACATCGGCCAGTTCGTGCCCTTGGAGTCGGTGGATCCGGTGTATTTCGACGGCACCTATTATCTCGCTCCGGACAAGGGCGGCGCGAAGCCGTACACCCTCCTCGCCACCGCCCTGCGCAAGGCCGGTCAATGCGCCGTCGGCCGCTGGGTGTCGCGCGGCAAAGAACACATCGTCGTGATCCGTCCCATGCAGGACGGTCTCGCCATGCATCAGCTGCATTTCAAGGAGCAGGTGCGCGATCTCAAGGACTTGGGGATCGAGCCGGCTCAAGTCTCGGAGCCCGAGCTCAAGCTCGCCCAGCAGCTCATCGACCATCTCGCCGCCAAGCGTTTCGACGCCAATGAATATCACGACGAGTTCAAGGGCCGCGTCGAGGCAGCCATCCAGAAAAAGGTCGAGGGCAAGCAGATCTCGCTCGCCGAAGCGCCCACCGCCACGACCGGCGGCAACGTGATCGATTTGATGGAAGCGCTGCGGGCAAGTCTCGATACGCGCGGCACCAAGGCGGCACCCAATCTCAAGGAGCGCAAGGCTCCGAAGCGCGCCGCTGCGCCCACGGCTGCGCGCAAGACGGCTCGCCGATGAGATGCAGGAATTCGATTCGAAAGACCTCAAGCGCCTGTTCGGAATTCCGGCCTCCCACGTCCGCTCCCTGATCCGGGGCGGGCTACATCAACCCGTCCAAGAAATCCGGCAAGCTGAGCTACTCCTTCCAGGACCTCATCGTGCTGCGCACGCTCGGGACACTGCGTGCCGCAAAGATTCCGACGAAGCGGATCAATCGCACACTTGCGCGAGATCAAGAGCTCCTTGCCGGGCGAGCTGCCGTTGAGCGGCCTCTCCATCGTGGCGGTCGGGGATCGGATCGTCGTGCGCGAAGGGCGGGCCCTGCGCGAATCGGACACCGGTCAGTACACATTGGCGCTCGAAGTCATCGACCAGGGCGGCGCACTCTTGATGATCGACAAAATGATCGACAAGCGCACGGGCTCGGCCGCCACGCCGGTCAGGATCGCTCCCACCGCCGACCAAGCCGCCGAGCATTTCGAGCGGGCGATGAGTCTCGAGGCGACCGATGAGTCCGCCGCGCTCGCCGCCTATGAGGCATGCCTCGCGCTCGATGCACGCCACCTCGAGGCACGAGTCAACCTCGGGCGGCTGTTGCACCTCAAGGGCAGACTGCGCGAGGCGGAGCAGATCTATTGCGCGGTCGGCACGCCGGATGCGCTGCTGTCGTTCAATCTGGCGGTACTGCTCGAGGATCTCGAGCGCGAGGACGAGGCCATCACGGCCTACCGCATGGCGCTCGCGCTCGATCCGGCGATGGCCGATGCGCATTTCAATCTGGCGCGCCTGCACGAGCATGCCGGCAACACCAAGGATGCCCTGCGACATCTGCTGGCGTACCGGCGCCTGACCCAGGAACACTGAGCGGCGGCGGATGCAACCGATCGATGTCCTGTGGGTGGGATTGGGCGGAGGGCTCGGCTCCGCGCTGCGCTGGTGGATCGGACGGCTGGTCGGCGAGCGTTACAAAGGCCTTTTCCCGTTGGGCACCTTCCTGATCAACATCTCGGGAAGCTTGGTCATCGGTTATCTCTCCGTCCTCTTCAACGTGGATTGGCAGAACCGCTACGGTCACGGCATGGTGCTGAACGCCTTGGTGATCACCGGCATCTTGGGCGGCTACACCACCTTCAGCAGCATGCAGCTGGACGCCGCCCGGCTCGGCAAGCAACACGCGCCCCTGGCCGCGTTTTACTTGCTGCTGTCGGTCATCGCCGGGCTGCTGGCCGCGCTCACGGGAGCCGCTCTTGCCCGTGCGCAAGGCTGAGACCGATGGGACTTAGATTCGCCTTACTGCTGGTGTTCGTCGGCGGCGCCGCGGGAGCAATCGCACGCGAGTTTCTCATGCTGCTCATCCCCACGCCGTCGCGCGGTTTCCCCTGGGATATTTTGGTTGCCAATGTGTTCGCCTCGTTTGCGATCGGCTTGAGTACCGCCCGGCACGGCCGCCAGGTGATCGGCGATAGCTGGCACTTGATGGTCACCACCGGAATTGCGGGCGGCCTGTCGACCTTCTCGAGCTTTGCCTACGCATCGAGCGTGCTGATGCAGGCTTCGCTCACCGGTGCCCTCGTGGCCGCCGCCTATGTCCTCGTCAGTCTGGTGCTGGGCTACATCGCCGTCATCGCCGGAATGAAAATCGGCGGCGCAGGCGCCACGCGACCGGGGCAACCTCGAAGGTGAATGTCGTGAGACGAACGCAGTCCAGCGCGACCGTTCCTCGAGACCCTCGCGTCGTCGGTACCGGTGCCGATCGCGAGCATTGCGATCCGCGCATGTCCCACGCTTCCTGCGACGATCGAGGAGCGGATCGCGGACAATCGCGCGCAAGCGCTCGCCGACTCGGTCATGTATCGCCAAGCGCTGGCGCTCGAAGCCCGGGCGCGCGGCTGGTCGGTGTATTGGTACGACCGCGAGCGCGTATTTCGCGCGGCGGCCGCGGCACTGGCGGCCGGGAATTGACGAACCGCAGAGCTCGGCCAATGCCGCAGCGAGACGCGCTCCTGCGGCATGGACCTTTGGTCCACTTCTCTCATGATCCCTCAAAGGATAACGTTTGCGGTGCGCACTGCGGCCAGACTCGCGCATCCGATAAGAATCCGTGAGTTCTCAGAATGTCGATCTCGAAAAATACTGGTCTCGCCCCGCTCTTTCTTGCGGCGATCTGCGTCGCCCCTTTGGCGCACGCGGAATTGAGCGCGGAGGATTTGGCGAAAATCGCTCAAAACCCCGTGGGCAACCTCATCAGCGTGCCCTTTCAGGAAAATGCGTATTTCAACGTGGGTCCGCTCAACGGCACGCAAAACGTGCTCAACATCCAGCCGGTGATTCCGATTTCGGTCAACTCCGACTGGAACATCATCACCCGCACCATCCTGCCCATCATCACGCTGCCGGGGTTCTATCCCGGTCAGGGAAGCACCACCGGCCTCGGTGACGTGCAGGTCTCCGCATTCCTCTCGCCGGCAAATCCGGGCGCCTGGATCTGGGGCGTGGGTGCCATCATGCAGGCACCCACGCACAGCAACGACTTGCTCGGCAACAACAATGCCGGGCTCGGCCCCACGATCGTGCTCCTGCACCTCGAGCATGGAAGTCCGTGGGTGTACGGCGTGCTCGCCAACAATGTCTGGTCGGTGGGCAGCAGCGGCAACCCGTTCAGCCAAGATGCGCCGAAGTACAGCAACGGATTGGTTCAGCCGTTCATCAATTACAACTTCGAGGGCGGCGCGTACCTCACGAGCTCACCCATCATCACCGCGAACTGGGAAGCGAGAGGCCCCCAGGTGTGGACCGTGCCGATGGGCGGTGGCGTCGGGAAACTCTTCAAGATCGGCAAGCTGCCGGTGAATACCCAGATCGGCGGCTACTACAACGTGGTGAGGCCCGATTTCTCCAACAACTGGCAAATCCGCGCCCAAGTGCAGTTCATGTTCCCCAAGTAGGGGAAGGCGCCGGAACGCTAGCGCAAGGTCACGGCCACGCGCTGACTGATTCCACAGAGGAGCTCGTAGGGGATCGTGTCGGCCCACACGGCGAGCTCTTCCACCGGCAGTCCCTCGCCCCAGAGCACGATCGGGTCGCCGATCCGAGGCGCCTGTGCGAGGTCGGTGACGTCGATACCGATCATGTCCATCGAAACGCGGCCCGCGAGGGGCGCGCGCTCGCCGTTGACCAATACGGGCGAGCCCGAGCCCAAGCTGCGCGGATAGCCGTCACCATAGCCCACGGCCGCGACCGCGAGCCTGGTCGGGCGGCGGGCCGTCCACCGGCCGCCGTACCCGACCCGCTCGCCGGCGGTGAGATCCTTCAGCGCGATGATGTGGGACTTGAGCGTCATGGCGGCGTTCAAGCCATAGTCGGCCCCGATCGAGCCGTCGAACGGCGACACGCCATAGAGGAGCAAGCCCGGGCGCACCCAGTCGGCCTGCGCCTGGGGATAGCCCAGCATGCCGGCGGAGTTCGCGATGCTGCGCTCACCGTCGAGCGCGGTGGTCGCCGCCGAAAAGCGCGCGAGCTGTTCGGCGGTCGCCGATGATTCGGGGTCATCGGCCGAAGAGAGGTGCGTGAACAAGTTGACCGGCGATTGCACGCGGGGCAAGGCGCGCAGCGCCTCGAGCGCGGCGCCGAAGGAGTCTTCCTTGAAGCCGAGCCGGTTCATGCCGCTGTCGAGCTTGAGCCAGATCCGGAACGCCTCGCCCGCACCGGCTTGCCGGAGCAGCTCGATCTGCTCCGCGGTGTGCACGACGAGCTCGAAACTCGCCGCGGCGGCCGAATCGAGCTGTCCGCGGTCGAACACGCCTTCCAGAAGAATCGTGCGCTTGGTGATGCCGGCCATGCGCAAGGTGAGTCCTTCATCGACGCGCGCCACCGCGAACGCATCGGCCTCATCGAGCGCCCGCGCGACCGTCACGAGCCCGTGACCGTAGGCATTCGCCTTGATCACCGCCATGACGCGCGAGCGCGGTGCGAAGTGGCGGATCCGCTGTAAGTTGTGCTTGAGCGCGCCGCTGTCGATCGTCGCGCTCACCATCGGCGTCATGCGGATCTCACCGAAACACGCCCTCGGCGTAGGATTCCGGCGCGTAATTCTCGAACTTCGTATATTGGCCGAGGAAGGTGAGCTGCACCTCACCGGTGGGACCGTTGCGCTGCTTCGCGATGATGATGTCCGCGATGCCCTTGCGCGTGGTGTTGGGGTCGTAGACGTCTTCGCGGTAAATCAGAAGAATAACGTCCGCATCTTGCTCCAAACTGCCCGATTCGCGAAGATCCGACATCACCGGCTTCTTCTCCTGGCGCTGCTCGACGCCGCGATTGAGCTGGGAGAGCGCGATGACCGGTACCTTCAATTCTCGCGCGAGGGCCTTGAGCGATCGGGAGATCTCGGCAATTTCGGTTGCGCGATTCTCCTTCGTGCCCGTGACCTGCATGAGCTGGAGGTAGTCGACCACGATCAAGTCGAGTCCCCGCTCGCGCTTCAGACGGCGGGCGCGCGCTCGGATTTCGGTCGGCGTGAGCGCGGGAGTCTCATCGACGTGAATGCTGGCCGTGCCAAGTTGCGTCATGGCCGAATCGATGCGCGGCCAATCATCCTCCTGGAGCCGGCCGGAGCGCAGGTGCGCCTGATTGATGCGCCCGAGCGAGGACAGCATGCGCAAGGTGAGCGATTCGGCGGACATTTCCATGCTGAAGATCGCGGCGGATTTCTTCGAGCCGAGCGCGGCGTTCTCCGCCATGTTGACCGCGAGCGTGGTCTTCCCCATGGAGGGCCGGCCCGCGACGATGATCAGATCGCCAGGTTGCAGACCCGACGTCATCTCGTCGAGCTGCTTGAAGCCGGTGGGAATGCCGGTGAGCTTGCCCTCGTTCTGATAGAGCTCGTCGATCCGGTTGACGACTTCCGGCAAGATCGACTTCACCGTGCGAAAGCCGACCTTGCCGCGCGAGCCGCGCTCGGCGATCTCGAACACCGCGCGCTCGGCGTCATCGACGATCTCGCGCGCCTCGCGACCCTCCGGCTCGAGCGCGCTGGTGACGATCGAGTTGCCCGCGCTGATGAGCTGGCGCAACACCGAGCGCTCGCGCACGATGTCCGCATAGGCTTTGATGTTCGCGGCGGTCGGCGTGTCGCGCGCGAGCGTTCCGAGGTAGGACAGCCCGCCGACCTGATCGAGCATGCCCTGGCTCTCGAGAATGCCGGACAGGGTCACGGCGTCACAGGGTTGGTTGCGCTCGATCAGCCCCGCGGCGGCCGAGAAGATCAGCTTATGGTCGTTGCGGTAAAAGTCATCGGCGATGACGCGATCGGCGACCTGGTCCCAGGCCGCGGAGTCGATCATCAAGCCGCCAAGAACGGCCTGCTCGGCCTCGATGGAATGCGGCGGCAACCGCAGGCGGTCATCGGCCGCACCCATCGACGGATTGTTGATACGGGTGGCCACGTGCAAAGCCTGCGCCCGCGGCTTTGCCGGCGCTACTCTTCGGCGACGATGGTGACGGTCAGGGCCACGCCGACATCGGTGTGCAAGTGCAGCTGCACCTGGTGCTCACCCGTCGTGCGGATCGGACCGTTGGGCATGCGCACTTCGCTGCGCGAGATCGGCTGGCCGGCCTTGGCGGCCGCCTCGGCGATGTCGGCGGTGCCGATGGAGCCGAACAGCTTGCCTTCGGTGCCGGCTTTCGCCCTGATCTCGAGCTTGAAGTTTTCGAGCTTCTGGGCACGCTCCTGCGCGGCCGTGAGCTCGGCGTTCGCCTTCGCCTCGAGCTCGGTGCGCTGCGCCTCGAACTTTGCGATGTTGGCCGGCGGTCGCCATGGTCGCCTTGCCCGTGGGCACGAGATAATTGCGGGCGTAGCCCGGCTTCACCTTGACGCGGTCGCCAATTTGCCCGAGGTTCGCGACCTTCTGCAGCAATATGATGTCCATGTGCTAGCTCGCGTTAGTGTTGATCGGTGTACGGCAGCAGCGCGAGGAACCGCGCGCGACGAATCGCGAGCTGCAGCTGCCGCTGGTAGTGAGCGCGGGTGCCGGTGATGCGGCTCGGTACGATCTTGCCGGTCTCGGTGATGTAGCTCTTGAGCGTCGCGAGATCCTTGTAGTCGATCTGCTTGACGTCGTCGGCGGTGAACCGGCAGAACTTCTTGCGGCGGAAAAAACGTGCCATGTGATGCTCCTTGACCTTTAGCGCATGCCCATCGGCATGTCGTCGTCATCGCCGTCGTCGCCGAAATCATCGTGCCGGCGGGCATTCTCGTCCGGCGCGCGGGCCATGGGCGAGGGCTCGGTGACCGCTTGGTCCATCTTGACCACCAGATTGCGCAGGACCGCATCGCTGAACCGGAACGAGCCGGTGAGCTCCGCGAGCGTCTTCTGGTCGCACTCGATGTTGAACAGGATGTAGTGCGCCTTGTGCACCTTACCGATCGGGTAGGTGAGCTGGCGCCGGCCCCAGTCCTCGAAGCGATGAACTTGACCGCCGCCGGCACTGATCATGCCCTTGTAGCGATCCACCATCGCGGGAACTTGCTCGCTCTGGTCCGGATGGACCAAGAGCACGATTTCATAATGCCGCATGTAGGCTCCTCACGGTATTAGCCTCCCGTTGCGAGCGGTGAGGCAAGGAGTGAAACCGGGGGGCGTTATACCGGCGAAAAAGAGCGCGAAGGATACGCGCTTCGGGCGCTTTCGGTCAACTCGACGGCGCCCGGGCCGCCGGGGGAAGCCGGGCCCCGACGGGGCCACGCGACCCCTAACCGCTGCGCTGGCGCCCCGCCTCGAAGAGCGCAACGCCGGCGGCCACCGAGACATTGAGCGATTCCACCTGTCCCGCCATGGGGATACGCACCAGAAAGTCGCAGGTGTCGCGGGTCAGGCGCCGAAGGCCTTCGCCCTCTGCGCCGAGGACGAGGGCCAACGGCCGGTTCAAATCGGCGCCGTACAAGGACTGCTCGGCCTCCCCGTCCGTACCCACCACCCAGATACCGCTCTCCTTGAGCCGGCCGAGCGCACGCGCGAGATTGGTCACCGTCACCACGGGGACGAATTCCGCGGCGCCGGCGGCCACCTTGCGCGCCACCCCATCGACGGCCGCCGAGCGGTCCTTCGGCAGTATCACCGCCGCAGCGCCCGCGGCATCCGCCGTGCGCAGGCACGCGCCCAGATTGTGCGGATCCGTCACGCCATCGAGGACCAGCAGCAGCGGATTTTTCATCTCGCTCAGGGCGGCCGTCAGAGCGTGCTCATCCCAAGGATTCGAGGGCCGGATGGCGGCCACCGCGCCCTGATGGGCCACATCGCCGGCAAGCTTCGCGAGCGATTCGCTGCCGACCGTCTGGATCTTGAGCCCTGCGGCCAGGGCGCGCGCTTTCAAGTCCCGCGCACGGGCATCCTGACGCGGCTCCGCCATCCACAGCTCGAGCACACGCTCAGGAGCGCTGTCGATCACTGCACGAATGGCATGCAGGCCATAGACGAGGTTGCGCTTGTGCTCAGCCACGGCCGCCGCGTCTGCCGCGCCGCGCGCCCGACGAGCCGCGGTGCGCGGGACTCTTGCCTGCGCCGCGCCGGGCATTCGACTCGCGCCCCTGCCGCGGCGCCCGCACCGTTCCGTGCGAGACCGCACCGCTCCCGTCGAGCAACTCGAAATCGATCTGCCGCTGCGTGAGGTCGACGCGGCTCAAGCGCACCTGCACCGGATCGCCCATTTGCCAGCGCTTGCCCGTGCGCCGGCCGACCAGCCCCAAGCCGCCATTCTCGAGCTCCCAGTAATCGCCCGGGATGTTCGAGATGTGCACCAGGCCATCGATCGGCATTTCCTTCAGCTGCACGAACAGCCCGAACTCGAGCGCGCTCGAGATGGTCGCCTCGAAGCTCTCGCCCACGCGCGGCTCCATGTACAGGCACTTCAGATAACTCATGACGTCGCGCGCGGCCTCGTCGGCGCGGCGCTCGCGCTGCGAGGTCTCGGTGCCGAGGGTTTGGAGCTCGCCGGCGGAGTAGCGATACCCCGAGGGCGAATTCGGCACCAAGGCACCCTTGATGGCGCGATGAACCAGCAAATCCGGATAACGCCGGATGGGCGAGGTGAAGTGCGCGTACTCATCGAGCGCGAGACCGAAGTGGCCGATGTTGGTCTGCTGGTACACGGCTTGCGTGAGGGCGCGGATCACGAGCCCCTCGAGCAGTGCGCCATCCGGTCGCGCCGCCAGCCGCTCGACCAGCTGGCGAAACTCGCGCGGCGTCGGTTGCTCGGAGAAAGTCGCGCCGATCTGCATCGCGTTCATCACCTTCGACAGCTCCGTCACGCGCTTCTCTTCCGGTTGGCCATGCACGCGGTAGAGGCTCCGCGCCTTGGAGAGGCGCAACGCCGCGGCGGCCTGAACGTTCGCCGCGATCATGCATTCCTCGATCAAGCGATGGGCATCGTTGCGGGCGAGCGCATGGAAGCCTTCGATCTTGCCGTCATCGCCGATGCGGGCCTTGACTTCGCCGCCGCGGAAATCGAGAGCGCCGCGCGCATCGCGCGCCGCCTTCAGCGCCCCGTACACGCTGTACAGCTCCTGAATGGATGCGCGCACTTGCGGCGTCATCGCCGGATCGCTCGAGGACTCGGGGTCCCCGAGGTGGCGCCAGACCTGGTTGTACGTGAGGCGGGCGTGCGAGCGGATGACCGCCTCGTAGAATTGCGCCTTGCCGGGCTGCCCGGTCTTGCTCACCCGCATGTCGCAGACCAGCGCCAGTCGCTCGACCTCCGGCATCAAGGAGCACAAATGATTGGACAGGTGCTCGGGCAGCATGGGCAGCACCCGGTCCGGGAAGTACACCGAGGTCGCCCGCGAGCGCGCCTCGGCATCGAGGCTCGTCCCCACGCGCACGTAGTGGCTCACATCGGCGATGGCGACGACGAGCCGCCAGCCGCCGCCCTTCAAGCGCTCGGCATACACCGCGTCGTCGAAGTCTCTCGCGTCTTCCCCATCGATGGTGACCAGCGGCAGCGCGCGCAGATCCTCGCGGCCCGTCCGGTCTTCGGGCAGCACGTCGGGGGCGAAGCGGTTCGCCTCGTGCAGTACCTCGGGAGGAAACTCTTGCGGCAAATCGTGCCGCAGGATGGCAAAGCGCGCCGCCAGATCCGACGGGCGCACACCGGTGAGCACCTCGATGATGCGCCCGTGCGCAGGCTCATCGCCCTGCGGCCGTCTCGTGACCTCCACGATCACGTTGTCGCCATCCCGCGCATCGTGCGCGAGTCGCGGCGGCACCTGCACGGCGTACCAATGTCCGGGATCCTCGGGCTGCACTTGTCCCTGGCCGATATGCGCGTGGTACACGCCGCCCAGCCGCGGGGGTGCATCGGCGGTGCGACGGATCAACCGCGCGACGCGGCGTCCGCGGTCATTGACGCCGACCGCCAGCACCTCGACCGTGTCGTTGTGCATCAAGGTCGCGGTATCGGCTCGCGCGAGCACGAGGGGCGCCGAGCCGTCGGCCGGCATCACCAGCACATCGCCATTGGCGCGGCCGCGAACCCGTCCGGTGACGCGTTCGCCGTCCCCCGCCGTGGCGAAGCCGTTCGGCCCCTCGATCGCCTGTCCGTCGCGCACCATCGCCGCCAGGCGCTTGGCGAGTGCCTCGCGCTCCGATTCGTGGTGCAGGCCGAGCCGCTTCGCGAGACGCGCTGCGGCGAGCGGCTCGTCGGCCTCCGACAAGTGCCTCAAGATGAGCTCGCGGCTCGCGATCGGGTGCGCATAGCGCATCTGCTCGAGCGCGAGATTCGGATCTTGCGCGCGCCACTCCGGGGTCTTCTTGGGTCCCGCTCCCTTGGGATCCTTCATCGAATCACCGCCACGGGCGCGTGGCTCCGCGAGCGTTTCGCGAGCCAGTAGTAAGCCGGCGCGGTCACTGCGAGGCCCACGATCCATGACAGATCGATGCCTCCCATGGCGCGCGCCAAGGGCCCGATATAGAGAGGAGAGGAGATGAACGGCAGCTGAATCAGAATGCCCACCGCATAGCAGGTGATCGCGGCGCCGTTGATGCGTCCGTAGATGCCGCCGTCGCGGCGGAAGAACGAGGCGACGTCGTACCGGCCCTTGCGCAGCAGGTAGTAATCGACCAGGTTGATGGCGGTCCAGGGGACCAGAACATAGAGCAGCAGCAGGATGAAATTTTCGTAGTTGATCAGGAAAGATTCCTTACTCAGGAGCGCTCCCAACAATGAGAGGGCGGATAACAGAAGAGCGACGGCCGTGCGCGAGCGGGGTCCGGGAGACCACCGCGGTGAGATTGTCTGGCCGAATGTGAGTGTAGACAACGCTCCGCAGTAAAGGTTCATGGCGCTCGCGGCGGCGATGCTGATCGTGAACACGATGAGGACCAGCGGCGCAATGCCTCGCGTCAGGGTGGCAAGACCCAGCATGAGCGGCACCTTGGGCGCGCCAAGACCCACCATCGCACCGAGCACCATCGGCAGGAACGAGCCCAGGGTGCAGCCCCAATAGCTCGCCCAGAACGCCGGCCGCACGCCCGTGTCGCGGGGCATGTAGCGCGAGTAGTCGGAAACATACGGCGCGTAGGCGATCTGCCAGAGCGCGCCGGTGGAGATCACGCCGAGGAATCCGGCGAGCGAGAAGCGATTGCGATCGAGGAAATCCGCGGGGAGTCCGTGCCGCCAAATGATCCAGCCCGCAGCCAGGAGGAGCGCCGCGCCGCAGACAAAGCTCATGAGCCGCGTGTAGGCGTGAATGAGATCGTAGCCGTAGATCGCCGCGACGACGGCGATGACACTCACCAGCACCATGCCTGCGGCTTCGGGCACGCCCGTCACCAGCGCGAGCGTCTCGCCGCACAGAACGAGATTCGAGGATACGAAGCCCACGTACATCACGATGACGATGCCGATGACGAGGAGCGAGCCGACCGAGCCGAACTGGCCGCGGGTTTGAACCATCTGCGGAACGCCGAGCGTCGGCCCCTGCGCCGCGTGCAGCGCCATGAAGACGCCGCCCGCCAGATTGCCGATCGCGAGCGCCGTTACGGCCCACCCGAAAGGCAGCCCGAACACCGTCACGGCGAGACCGCCCGTGACGATGGTGAGCAACATCAAATTCGCGCCGAACCATATCGTGAAGAGGTCGCCGTACGTGCCGTGCCGCTGATCGAGCGGAATGGGCTGAATGGTGGCGATCTCGATCCGCCCGGCATGTTCGTTTTGTTGTGTCATCGTAGGTCGATCCGGACGGTGCACCTGCGAAGCGCTCGGCGTGGTCGTCGAAGGGGGATTTGCATGAAAGGCGACGCCGGCATCTTCCCACGCGAAGCCTCAATACTCCAATAATCGCTCGAGCGGACAAGCTGATAAGGCGCCGAATTGACAAGGATTCCGCGGGTGCGTAGATTCCAGCGCCTCGATTGTAGGCACCGCATCCTTGCCCAGGTGGCGGAACTGGTAGACGCGCTGGTTTCAGGTACCAGTGGAGCAATTCGTGGAGGTTCGAGTCCTCTCCTGGGCACCAACTTTGTATTGTTATCGCATTCAATGACTTACAGGATGTCATTCGGCGTGCGGCCCGCATGAGGCGCGCCCTTCTCCTGCTGCTTGCGGCATCGGGCCCCGGCATCGCCGCCGCCCAAGCGCCCGCGGATCTCATCCTGCTTCACGGGCGGATCCACACCGAAGATGCACAGCGCAGCGTTGCTCAGGCGTTGGCGCTGCGCGGGAACACGATCATCGCGGTGGGCACCGATCAGACGATCGCCGCCTTGGCGGGCGCCCGGACTCGGACGGTCGATCTGCGCGGCCGCACGGTACTGCCCGGCATCATCGATGCTCACACCCATCCGGCCGCGAGCGCGCAGGACTACGGCAAATGCAATCTCGGCGATGCGATGCTGGCGGCGGGACAGGTCAAGTCCAAAGTCGCGCAGTGTCTGAAGGACAACCCGGGCAACACGGCCGAATGGTTTGAAGTCATTCAGGTCAACCCGTCCGATCTCGTCTTGAGACTCGCGGATCTCGATTCGATCCTCGCCGGGCGGCCGCTGGTCTTGAGCGGCTCGGACGGGCATACCGCGTGGGCGAATTCGGCGGCCCTGAAAGCAGCGCGCATCAGCGCCGCCACGCCGGATCCGCAAGGCGGCCGGATCGAGCGCGACTCGAGCGGCAATCCCACCGGCACGCTGCGGGACAACGCGGCTGATCTGTTGGCCGCCGCCGTGCCGCCGCGCAGTCTCGACGAGCAAGCCTCGCGGCTCGGGCGGGCGCTCGAGGCCATGCGCGCCGACGGCATCACCTCGGTGCAGGACGCCTCGGTCGATGAGCATCTGATGCAAATCTACGAGCGACTCTACGATCAGCATCGACTCGATATGCGGGTGCGCGGCTGCTTCCATCTGATCGACCTTTCCGAGCCGGCCGAATCGCTGATCCGGCAAGCCAGCGAGTTCCGCGCACGCTGGGCGATCGATCCCGACTTGCTGCGCGCCGATGCGGTCAAAATTTTCGCCGACGGGGTCATCGAATACCCATCGCAAACCGCGGCATTGCTCGAGCCCTATCTCGATGCGCAGGGACATCCGACTCGCAATCGCGGGCCCTCCTATTTCACGCAAGACAACCTCAACCGGATCGTGAGCGCGGCGGATGCGGCGGGACTCACCGTTCACGTACACGCCATCGGCGACCGCGCAGTGCGCGCCTCGCTCGATGCGTTCGCGTACTCCCGCGCGCACAACACCGCGCGCGACAATCGCGATCAGATCGCCCACCTCGAGCTCATCGACCCGGCGGATTTCCCGCGCTTCAAGGCGCTCGACGTGCTCGCCAATTTCCAGCTCCTGTGGGCCGAACGGGATCCCTACATCGTCAAGGCGACGCTGCCCTACCTCGGTCCCGAGCGCTCCCGCCATCTCTACCCGGCCCGGTCCCTGCGCGATGCCGGCGCGATGCTCGTCGGCGGAAGCGACTGGAACGTCAGCAGCTTCGATCCTTTCGAGGCCATGGAGCATGCGGTCACCCGGGCGGAGGCGCGCGGCAAAGCGCCGCTCCTGCCCGAGCAGAGCATCAGCCTTCAGGACGCGGTCGATGCCTACACCATCAACGCGGCGTACGCGCTCAAGCAGGAACGCCTCACCGGCAGCCTCGAGGCCGGCAAGCGCGGCGACTTGATCGTCCTCGACCGCGACGTGTTTGCGATCGACCCGCGCGATTTGCATGAGACTCGCGTGCTCGCGACCTATCTCGACGGGCGCGAGGTATTCGGCGCGGCGATGGACTCACCGCACTAGCGGCTCCTGCCGCGCGCGCATCGGCCGCGCGGCGCACGTGGCGGCGCATGGAACCGCGCACCGGCCCCGGCTGTCTCCCGCTAAGGGAGCAGTACGCAGTGAACGAACTCGGATCTCAAGAGCGCTCGGGGATGCCCTACCGGCGGGCATTCGTGCTCTTTGCGGTGCTCCTGGGCCATCTGGTGCTCGTCTCTTTGATGATGCGTAGTTCGCGATGGGTTGTCTCGCTGCCGGCGAGCGAGCAGCCGCTCGTTCTGTTGGCGTTGCCCCGTGAAACTCCACGGGTGATGGCGCCGGGACGGCCGCCAAGGCCGCGCCGACCGTCAAGAGCCCAGCCACCCGGCGAGTCGTCCCCCGATCACCCGGCACCGGCGCCTTCGGCACCGCCGGCGGCCCCGGCACCGCCGGACTGGGTGCATGAAGCCGAGCTGGCGGCGCGCGACAGTGTGGCCGCCCGCGAGCGGGCAGATCACTACCGGGATCTTTCCGGTCTATCACCCCTGCAGCGCGACTGGATCGTGCGCAATCGCTTGGAGCCGGCGCAGCCCGGCATCATCTGGAAACGTCCCCGCGTGGAGTACTCGGACGGCATGCCCGTCATTCGCCTCAGCGAGCGTTGCGTGTCCGTTCCCGCGTTGCTGTTCCTGGTCTTCTGCAAGATTGGACACATCGAGCCGAACGGCGACATGCTCAAGCACATGGACGATGGGGCCGCGCGGTAGCCGGCGCTGTCTCCGTCGAGGCCCCCGCCAGTTTAGCTCGTGAGGCGCAGCGCGCGCCGCACACCGGTGGTCGAGAGTCTGAAATCCGCCTCGCAGAGCCGAATGAGATCGCGGCCGTCGTTCTTCGCGCGGTACAGCGCGGCATCAGCGCGCGCGATGAGATCCTCGAGCGACTTCACCGTCTCGTCGAACGAGGCGAGTCCCGCGCTCAGGGAGACCTTCAAGTCGCTGCCGGTCGGGGGCAAGCGAATGCCGAACACCAGGGTACGCAGCCGCTCGAGGCTTGCCACGGCGAGCTCGACCGGGGTATCGGGCATCAACAGCAGGAACTCCTCGCCGCCCCAGCGTCCGAGGAGGTCGGTCTCGCGCAGCGCCTCGCGGCCGGCGCGCGCAAATTCCTGCAGCACATGATCGCCCGCGGCATGGCCGCAGCGGTCGTTGATGTCCTTGAAATGGTCCATGTCGATGAGCGCGAGGGTGAGCGGCTTGCCGGTGGCTTTTGCAATGATCGAGCGCCGCCATCGCCAGCTCGAGCGTGCGGCGCCGGTTCGGCAGTCCCGTCAAGGCGTCCTGGCTCGCGAGTTGCACTAGCTGCATGCGGTAGCGGCGGTTCGCGACGAGGAAGTAGACGAGCAGCGCGATGATCCGCAACGGCCGCGACCGCGACCACGGTATTCCAGCGCAGCTGTTGCGCCTGACGGCTCGACTGCTCCTGAGAGCTTTCGAGCGCGCGCTTCAGCGAGGAGTTGCGCTCGATCTCGCGATCGGTCTCGAACCGGGCGCGCAGCGCACCGGACTGGCGGATGCGCTCGGCATTGTTCGCGGCCGCATAGCGGGTCACGTATTCCTGCAGGTCCGCGTAGGCATCTTTATAGTTATTGAGGGCGGCGCTCGCGCGCGCCCGCCACTCGTACATCGAGCCGACGATTCGCGGGGCGACGTCCTCCCCGCGATGGTCGAGCACCTGGTTCATGGTGGCGAGCGCAAGGTCGGGATAGCCGATACCGAGGTAGATGCGCGCCTGCAGGACCTCGCGTCTCTTTCAGCGAATCGGCCGAGCCGGAGCTCCTGAAAATACGCAGCGCGCTGGAGCATTCGCGCTGCGCCGCCGCGAGTTGTCCGAGCTCGATGTGCGCCTCGCAGATCGCGCTGATCGACGAACGCAATACCTTGCTGATCGCCCAATGAGGCGCTGAAGCTGCGCGCCTTCTCGAACTCGGCGATCGCAGCGTCGTAGTTGCCCATCACGTTGAGGATCTGGCCGCGCATGAAGCGCGAGACCGATAAGGCCATCGTGGACCCGTGCTCGCTGTCCCAGTCGATCTTTTCCTGGTTGAGTGCGAGGGCCTGGCTGTAATCGCCCATGCTGCGCATCACCAGCGACAGCGTGTCGGCGGCCATGATGTGCGTCTCGATGAGCGACGGATCGTCGGCGCTCGCACGGTACGCCTGCGGCAGCGTGACGATGGCGAGATCCTCACGGCCCAACCGGTGCTCGAGCAGTCCGCGGTTGATGAGCAGGCACGTATCGGCTCGCGATCCGGCGGGCAATGAGGCGCGAGCGGCCTCGATGGTCTGGATGGCGGCGGCGATACCGGCGCTGTCGTAGACGGCCGCGGTATAGGCCATGAGGAGCTCGAGGTGCACCGGATCGCGCTCGTCTCGGCACGCAGGGCAAGACCCTTCTCGCGCGGTCGCGCGGGCATTCGCGTCGAGCTCGAGGACGCCGTAGGCTTCGGCCTGGACCCCGTACAGGGCCGCGATCCGCGAGGCAGTGCGCAATGCATTGTCCGGTCCGCTCTGGGCTTCGCGCTGCAAGGAATCGAGCATGATCTGCGCTTGGCGCACCGCTTTGTGTGCGTCTTTGGAGACGAGCTGTTGCAGCCGCAGGATGTCCGGATCGGCATCCGGCAGACAGCTCGCCGATGCAAAGAGGGGCAGGAACGCGGCGACCAGCAGCGCCCACGGCCACCACCATAGTCTCGCCGCCATCGGGGCGTGTCGGCCCGCGTGCCAGAGCGTGCGCATGCGGCCATGAAATTACGGACTTTGGCGCCGATCTATCGACCCTGAACGTCACGGTTTTGGAACCTGTCTCAGGGGGCCCGGTCCGGCCGCCGCGGACGGCGGCACTCTCGCCGCGGATTGTGACGCACATCCCAGTGGCAACTTTGCGGACGGTGGCGCATATTCTCGCTACGCAACAACAAATAAGCTCGAGGGGGCAATTGGCATGGCTGGATCTTTGCTGAGCCGCGAAAGCACCGTCGCGCCGCCGGGCTACAACCGTCTGCTGGTTCCGCCGGCCGCCTTGGCCGTGCATCTGTCGATCGGCCAGGTCTACGCGTTCTCGGTCTTCAATCTGCCGCTCACCAAGCTGATCGGCATCGACCATTCGGCCCCCGGCGACTGGAACATCAAGGAGGTGGTCTGGACGTTCTCGATCGCCATCGCGATCCTCGGTCTGTCGGCCGCCCTATTCGGGCGCTGGGTGGAACGGGTGGGTCCTCGCAAGGCGATGTTCGTCGCCGCCCTGTGCTTCGGCGGCGGCTTCATCGTCGCAGCGATCGGGGTGCATTACCACACGCTGCTGCTGATCTACCTGGGGTACGGCGTCCTCGGGGGCTGCGGTCTCGGCATCGGCTACATCTCGCCGGTGTCGACCCTCATCAAATGGTTTCCCGACCGCCCCGGCGTCGCCACCGGGCTGGCCATCATGGGCTTCGGCGGCGGCGCCCTGATCGCCGCGCCGCTCTCGGTGAAGCTCATGGATCACTTCAGGACCGCGACTCCAACGGCGTGCTCGAGACCTTCGTGACCATGGGGGTCATCTACTTCATGTTCATGATGATCGGCGTCTACTCCGCGCGGGTCCCGGCCGAGGGCTGGAAGCCCGCCGGTTGGACGCCGCCCGCCACCCCGCCGAAGCTCGTGACTCGGGCGAATGTGGCCGTCGAGCAGGCTTGGCGCACGCCGCAGTTCTGGCTGCTGTGGACCATTCTGTGCATGAACGTGACGGCCGGCATCGGCGTGCTGGGACAGGCCTCGCCGATGATCCAGGAGATCTTCCCCGGCCGCGTCACCGCCGCGACGGCGGCGAGCTTCGTCGGGCTCCTCAGCCTGTTCAACATGATCGGCCGCTTCGCCTGGGCGAGCACCTCCGACTACATCGGTCGCCGCAACACGTACCTGATTTTCTTCGCGCTCGGCATCGTGCTGTATTTCAGCATTCCCAGCCTGGGGCGCGCGGGCTCACTGCCGCTCTTCGTCGCGGCCTTCGTGATCATCCTGTCGATGTACGGCGGCGGCTTCGCCACCATTCCGGCCTATTTGCGCGATATTTTCGGCACCATGCACGTGGGCGCCATCCACGGCCGGCTGCTGACCGCCTGGTCGGCGGCGGGAGTTCTGGGTCCGACGCTCGTCACTTACATTCGGGATTACCAACTGAAGCACGGGGTGCCGAAAGCGCAGGTGTACTCGCTCACCATGTACATCATGTGCGTCTTTCTGCTCATCGGACTCATTTGTAATATTTGCATGCGGCCGGTGGACGAGAAATATCACTACAAGGAGTCGAGGCCTCCATCATGAAAGCGAAAGCGGTGCTGCTGTGGCTGGCTGTAGGACTTCCTCTCTTGTGGGGGGTGTACAAGACCTTGCAGAATGCGATGAACCTGTTCTGATCACGGAGACAATAATATGAACATGAGCATGAGCCTCAGCATCGGACCGCTCGTCGCGCTGATCGCCGGAGTACTGATCCTGATCGTGCCGCGCCTGCTGAACTACATCGTTGCGATCTATCTGATCGTGACCGGAATCATCGGCCTGTTTCCGCACCTGAGATACTGAGCCCTCATAGCAGGCCGGCCAACGGCTCGCCGTTGGGACTGCCGAGGCCGGTGCACGCATCCCAGCCGGGCTGGGCGGCGAAATCGCCATTGTTGCCTTGCGTGATGTCGCGCAAATCCTTCGCATTCTGATAAAGCTGCGCATTGATGAAGCCCGCCGCCTTGCCCGTCGAGGCGTTGATGCGCGCAATGAGCGCGGCCCAGAGCGGCGCGACGGCGCTCGTTCCGCCGATCACCGTGTTCGTGCCGTCGACGCGCACGTCGTAGCCGGTCGCCGGATCGGCATCCCCCGCCACGTCCGGCACGCCCCGCATGCTCAACGCCACGGACTTGCCCGCCGTGGTGAGCGCGCTCAAGCCGCGCTGCCAGGGTGGCACGGCAAAGAAGCTGCTGATGCCGCCCCCGCTCGCACCGCCGCTCGCGCCGTCGTTCCACACGGTCTCGCTCGAGATGCCGCCCTGAGCCGCCTGTAGGCTGGTCCCACCGCAGGCGAGTACGTGAGGACTCGAGGCGGGGAAATCGACGTGATCCGCACCATCGGTCACGCCGTCGGATGAGCCGCTGTCGCCCGCCGCGACGCACACCGTGACGCCCAAGGTCGCGGCGGCCTGGAACGCATCGTCCATGACGGTCATGGCCTGAGACGTCCAGGTCGACTCGGCACCGCCCCAGCTGATGGAGATGACGGATGGATTGTTGGTCGTGTCATGGATCGCCGTCGTGATCGCATCGAGGAATCCCGCATCGGTGTTGGGACCGAAGTACACCGCCATGCGTGCGCCCGGCGCGATGGATCCCACCACCTCGATATCGAGCATCACCTCGCCGTCCGGGCCCTCGGCATCGCCCGTGGGACTGTTCGTTGCATGATCGACGGAGACTGCGCTGACCGCAGGTGCGGCGATGTCGAGACCGCTGAAATACGCGCTGAGATCCGCGGGCCGGTAGCCGCCGCCGAGCTCGATGAGCGCGACGCATTGGCCGGCGCCGTTCGAGCTCGGATACCCGTAAAAACCCGCCACCTGCGGCGGGGTATACGATGCGGACACCGCGCGGGCGGGCCGGTTGATGTTGCCCACGAGGCGGGCGGGTGCGAAAGCGAGGCCGGGCCTGCGGGCGGTTGTCGAGTCCGAGAACGGCCTCGACCACCCCGCCCCACTCGGCCGGGAGATAAATCCCGCCCGTCCGGCCACGGTAGGTGCACCCGGCGCACGACACGTGATGAAGCTGCACGCCGAAAGCCGCGGAGAACTGGGCTACCGTGCCCGACAGGATCACGGTCCTGCGCGCCGCGTGCTCCTCGAGCACCTTGAGCCCCTGCGATTCGGCAAAGGCGCGCACCTTGGCAAAATCGGACGGATCGGCGCCGTGCTCGCGGGCAAACTCCTCGCGGCTCAGCTGCGCCACGCGCTTGCCCGCCGCGAGCTGCGCGACGCGCGCTTGCATCGCCTGATGGCCGCGGCGGCGCACCAGCACGCTCACCTCCAGACGCTCATCGGGATTCGCGGGCGCGACGATGCGTGCACCGGGGAGCGGCGATCGCTCGCTGCCCTTCAAGAGTATTTTCGCCATGGCAACTCCTCGAGACTAGCTCGAAGGGAGTCTACCGCGGCGCGCGCGCGGCGCGACCCCGTCGCCGATTGGCGAATCAGGCCGCCCTATCTCGAGGTCAGGGTTCTTGCGCGCGCGAGGCGCGGCGACTCGGCGCGCGACGCCCCGCGGCGCCGACCGCGGCGCCGGCGAGACGATCCAACTCACCGCGCAACTGCGCGGCCGCTCCGGTCGAGATCGCACCGAGCTTCGCCTCGATGGTCGCGAGGTCGGGCTTCGGTCCCGGCACGTGCGCTTCCAGCGCCGCGCGCATCCGGCGCAGGTGCTCCGGTGTGGTGCCACAACAACCGCCGATGATCCGAGCGCCGGCATCGAGCGCGAGGCCGGCATACACCGCCATGAGCTCGGGCGTGCCGTTGAAGCGGATGGCGCCATCGACGTATTGCGGGATGCCGCAATTCGACTTCGCCACGAGCACCGCGGGAGAGTCCGAGGCGGCGGCCAGATTGACGATCGAGGCGACCAGCTCGGACGGGCTCACCCCGCAGTTGCTGCCGCAGGCCGCGAGATGATGCTTGCGATGCAGCCCCGCCAGATCCGACGGCGTGATCCCCATCATGGTGCGCCCGTTGGTGTCGAAGCTGAGGGTCGCGACGACCGGCAAGCCGGTGGTGCGCGCCCCCGCAATCGCCGCTTCGGTTTCCTCGACCGAGGACATCGTCTCGATCCACATGAGGTCCGCGCCGCCGCGAGCGAGCGCCTGCGCCTGCTCGGTGAAGGCGGCGCAGGCATCTTCCGAACTCAGCGTGCCGAGCGGCGCGATCAACTCGCCGGTCGGGCCGATGCTGCCCCCGACGAGCACCGGACGTCCGGCGCGGTCGGCCTCGCGACGCGCGATGCGGGCGGCGGCCTCGTTGAGCTCCGCCACGCGGTCGCCTGCCTTGTGCAGAGCGAGACGGTAACGCGTGCCGCCGAAGGTATTGGTGAGGATGATATCCGCGCCCGCCTCGACGAAGGCACGCTCGAGATCCGCGATGCGCTCCGGGTGCTCGGTATTCCACAGCTCGGGTGCATCACCCGATTGCAAGCCGCGATTGAACAGATTGCTGCCGGTCGCGCCATCGGCCAGCAGCCAGGGCCGTTCAGCAAGGAGTGGGGTGAGGCGATCGGACATTGCTTCAGTCTACGCGAAGGGATGGCGGCGAACGATAGTCTGGCCGCGCTCGGGACCGGTGGAGATGATGTCGATGGGCACGCCCACCAACGCCTGCAACCGCTCGAGGTAGCAGCGCGCATTTTCGGGCAGCTCCTCGTAGCGCGTGGCGCCGATGCTGCGTTTCCTTCCAGCCCGGCATGTCCTCGTACACCGCAACGCAATCGCCGAACTGTTGCGACAGCAAGGGCGGCGTGTCGACGATGGCGCCGTCGATCTTGTAGCCCACGCAGACCTGGATGGTGTCGAGGCCATCGAGCACGTCGAGCTTGGTCACGCACAGCGAGGTGCAGCTCGAGTGCACGATCGAGCGGCGCAGTGCCACCGCATCGAACCAGCCGCAGCGCCGCCGGCGTCCCGTGACCGCACCGAACTCGTGTCCGACGCGCGAGAGGTGCTCGCCTTGCTCATCGAACAGCTCCGTCGGAAAGGGGCCGCCGCCGACGCGGGTCGCATAGGCCTTGACGATGCCGAGCACGGCATCGAAGCGCAGCGGTCCCAAGCCCGTGCCGGCCGCGGCACCGCCGGCGGTGGTGGTCGAGGATGTGACATAAGGATAGGTGCCGAGATCGACGTCGAGCATCGCCCCTTGCGCGCCCTCGAACAGCACGTTGTGTCCTTGCGCGCTCAACCGGTCGAGAATGCCGGTGACATCCGCCACCAACGGCTTCAATCGCTCGCCGAGCTCGAGACTCGACTCGAGCACCGGCTGGAATTCGACCGGCGGCTCCTGGTAATAACGCTGCAGAATGAAGTTGTGATAATCGAGGATCTCGCCGAGCTTGGCGGCGAAGCGCTCGCGGTGAAACAGGTCGGCGACCCGCAGCGCGCGGCGCGCCGCCTTGTCCTCGTAGGTGGGGCCGATGCCCCGCCCCGTCGTGCCGATCGCATTCGGGCCCTGGGATTTCTCGCGCGCCCGGTCGAGCGCCACGTGCGAGGCGAGAATGAGCGGACAGGCGGGGCTCACGCGTAGCCGCTCGAACACCGGCACCCCTTGGTCGATGAGCATCTGCGCTTCTTTGAACAGCGCCTCGAGCGACAGCACGACGCCGTTGCCGATCAGGCACTGCACATGCGGATGCAAAATGCCGGACGGGATGAGCGAAAGCACCGTCTTCTTCCCGCCGATGACCAGCGTATGCCCGGCGTTGTGGCCGCCCTGGAAGCGCGCGACGGCGCGCGCTCGATCGGTGAGCAGGTCGACGACCTTGCCCTTGCCCTCATCGCCCCACTGCAGCCCGATCACGACCAGGTTCTTACCCATTGCGAGCCATCCAAAGAAGTGTAAGCCCGATGAGGATGCTGATGAGGCCGCCCCAGCGCAGCTGCGCGGGCTCGGTCTGGGAGAGCTTCGCCATGATCTTCTTGGCGGTGCCCGGGTTGATGAAGGGCAAAAGCCCCTCGAGCACGAGGTACAGTGCGAAAGCGCCCCCGAGATAGCGCGCAAGTTCGGCCCAGGCCATGCTCATGAGGGTCAGCGCTGCGCCTGCGGTTGCGGGGCGGGCTTGTTGAAATACTTGAAGTACGCGCTGTCCGGCGGGATCACCAACAGATCGCCCGGCGTGCCCACCGCGTCGCGATAGGACTGCATGCTGCGATAGAAGCTGTAGAACTCGGGGTTCTTCGAGTACGACTTCGCGTACACCTCGCTCGCCGCCGCATCGCCCTGACCGCGCGTCTCGCTTGCCTGCCGGGCCGCATCGGCCAAGATCTCGGTCTGCTGCTTGTTCGCCTCGGCGCGAATCCGGTCGGAGGCCTCCACGCCCTCGGCCCGCAGCTTCACCGCCTCGGCCTTGAACGTCGCACGCATGCGCTCGAAGACCGAATCCTGCACCTGCTGCGGCAGTTCGATCTTGGTGATGCGCACATCGACCACCTCGATCCCCAATTGCGTGGCGAAGCTGCGCGCCGTTTTCATCATCGCGTCCGTGAATTCCGTGCGCTCGGCGGTCACCACTTGCTGCAAGGTGCGCTGCGTGACCACGCTCTTGATGCTGTCGCGAATCGTCTCGCGCAACCGCGCGTTCGCCACGTCCTCGCTGCCGCCCGTCGTCTCGTAATAGCGGCGCAAATTCTGGATGCGCCACTTCGCGTAGAAGTCGATGTTGAGCTGCTCCTGCTCGCGCGTCAGGAAATGCTCCGACTGGTACAGATCGGTGAGGATGCGGCCGTCGAACTTGGTGACTTCGTTCACCAGAGGAATCTTGAAATGCAGTCCGGGCGCGAGGTTCGCATCGACGATCTCCCCGCCGGTGGATTTGATCGCCAGCTGTCCCTCGCTCACCGTGAACACGCTCGCGCGGGCGATCAGGATGAACACCACCAGTCCGATCATGAAATACAGAAGCTTGGTCTGCATCAGCGCACTCCCCGCGCGCGCGCCGGATCCTCGGGCGGCGAGACCTGCACCTCGGGTATGCGCGTCGAGGGCAACGTCAAGTTGTCGCTCGAGCTCGAGGCGCCCGCCCCCGGAGGCAGCAGCTTGTCGATGGGCAGATACAGCATGTTCCCCGAGTTCTTGGTATCGACGATGACCTTGCGCGCGTTCTTGTAGACCTCTTCCATGGTATCGAGGTACATGCGCTCGCGCGTCACCGCGGGCGCCCGCTGGTACTGCTCGAGCACCTGATCGAATCGTGCCGTCTGGCCCTGGGCGAGCGCCACGACCTGCAAGCGGTACGCCTCGGCGTCGAGCAACTGCTTCGAGGCCTCGCCGCGCGCGCGCGGCACGACGTCGTTCTTGTAGCTTTCGGCATCCTGCTGATAGCGCTGCCGGTCCTTGTCGGCTTTGAGCTTGTCCCGCGAGGCGTCCTGCACCGGCTCGGGCACGACGACTTCCTGGAGCGTCACGCTGATGATGCGCACGCCCATGTCATAGGTATCGAGGGTTCGCTGGAGCGTTGCGAGCGCGTGATCGGTGATGGCGGGATCGAAGGCGAGCGCCCGATCGAGCGAGGCCTGCCCCACCGACTCGCGCAGCGCGCTTTCGCTGATTTGACGCAGCGTATCCTCGACGTCCTTGACCTTGAAGAGGTACTTGCGGGGATCCGGCTGGGTGTATTGGACGGCAGAGCGCACCTCCACCAGATTGGTATCCGCGGTGAGCATCCGCGCATCGTCCGGGATGCTGTACTGCTGGGAGACGTTCACGATGATTTTGCGCTCGATGGGCCACGGCAGGTGCCAGTTGTAGCCCGGGCCCACGGTGGACTGGTACTTGCCGAAGCGCAGCACCACGGCACGCTCCTGCGCATCCACGCGGTACATGCCGCTCGCGACCCATACCACGCCGATCAGGACGAGGACCGTGGCAAGCCCCCGCGCAAAGCTCGGAGAGCCGCCTCCGGCGGCCGCGCCGTTCCCGCCGCGGCCGAACCACGAGGACAGCCGTTTCTGCAGGTTGCGCAGCACGTCGTCCAAGTCGTTTTGCGACTGTTGCGGACGGTTCCAGGGATTGCGTTTCTCGCCGCCGGGGTCGTTCCAAGCCATGGGTATACTCAGTTGCGGACGTGAAGTGTCAATGGAAGCAGCCGCGCATTCTAACAGCCGACCCGGCGCCCACAAGCGCGGTCCGATCCGCCGGGCGTTTCAGGCGACGCGCTGCTCGCGGGCGCTCCGGGGAGGGGTGATGAGCGAGACGCCGCGGCTGCCCAGGATTTTCGGCATCTCCGAGGCATCGAGCTCGACATCGAGCTCCCAACTGCCGTCATCGCATTGTCGCTCGGCGCGGACGGCTTCGCGCCGGTAGAGGTCCGAGCGCACCGCCGCCGCGAGCATGTCCAGATGCAGGGTGCGCCTCACCTGGTTCGGGCGAACCGCCTGGGCGATGGCCTCGCTCAATTCGGCAAGACCGGCGCCGCTCTGCGCCGAGACCCACGCCTGGGCGGGAATGCCGTCCGCGCCCAGGGTAATACGCGGCGCAGCGGCCCTTTCCCCGGAAGCGATCAAATCGATCTTGTTGAACACCTTGAGCTCGCGGATTGCTCCGGCGCCGATGCCCTCGAGAACCTCTCGTACCTGCACGATGCGCTCATCGCGCAGCGGATCGCTGGCATCCACGACGTGCAGCAGCAAGTCCGCCTCGCGCGCCTCCTGGAGCGTCGAGCGAAAGGCGGCGATCAGCTCGTGCGGCAAGGCCCGCACGAAGCCCACGGTGTCTGCGAGCACCACCTCGCCGACGCCCGCGAGCTTGATGCGACGGACGGTCGGATCCAGGGTCGCGAACAGCTGATCGGCGACGTAGGTATCGGCGCCCGTCAGACGGTTGAACAAGGTGGACTTGCCCGCATTGGTGTAGCCGACGAGCGCCACGGTCGGCACCGGCACTTCCCGCCGCACGTGCCGCCCCGTATCGCGCTGACGCGCGAGCTTGTCGAGCCGCCCGCGCAGGGTGCGAATCCGCTTGGCGATCAAGCGCCTGTCGGTCTCGAGCTGCGTCTCGCCCGGGCCGCGCAGACCGATGCCGCCCTTCTGGCGCTCGAGGTGAGTCCAGCCTCGCACCAGGCGGGTGGCCAGATGCGACAGCTGCGCGAGCTCGACCTGCAGCTTGCCCTCGAAGCTGCGGGCGCGCTGAGAAAATATATCGAGAATCAGGCCATTACGATCCAAGACTCGACAGGAAGTGAGCTTTTCGAGGTTGCGCTCCTGGCTCGGCGTCAAGGTTTGGTCGACCAGGACCACCTCGGCCTTGAGCTCCTGCGCGCGCGCACGGATCTCCTCCGCCTTGCCGGCGCCGACGAAATACTTCGGATCCGGACGCGGGCGCGACGCGGTGATGAGCGCTACGGGAACTGCGCCGGCGGATCGCGCCAGGGCTTCGAACTCCGCGGTGTCGTACGGATCGACGGGTCGTCCGATCCCGACGCCGACCAGTAGGGCGCGTTCGCCGCCCCGGGGGCGCTCAAACAAAAAGGCGCCCGTCACTCACTCGACCATCGCTCATTCGACAATGGCAGGTTCCGTTACCTCGCCGTCCTCGCCGGTCGGCAAGCGCACGTTGCGCGCCGGAACCACCGTCGAAATAGCGTGCTTGTAGACCATTTGGCTGACGCTGTTCCGGAGCAATACGACGAATTGATCAAACGAATCGATCTGTCCTTGCAGCTTGATGCCGTTCACCAGATAAATCGAGACGGGCACCCGCTCTTTGCGGAGGGCATTCAAAAACGGGTCCTGCAGAGACTGGCCACGGGCCATGGGGGAGCTCCTTGTTTTTTGTGTCATCAACATTGCCTCGTCACTTCCCTGCGCCAGGCAAACACGGCCTGAATGCTAGCACAGCGGCGCGAAGAGACGCTAAGCGTACGACCATCCGGCGAACCCGCACTTGGATAGTGCATCCACTACTACCGATGTAGGATCGGAGTGCTCGGAATCAAGCCACAGCGCTCGATGGCGCTTCTTAAGCCAGGTCATTTGTCGCTTAGCCAGTTGTCGCGTTGCCGCAACCGCTCGCTTTTTCGCTTCCTCCAAGCCGCACTGCCCTGCAAGGAACATCCACAACTGTCGATATCCGACCGCTCGCATGGACGGATGTTCCGCGGTGAGGGCCTTTCTTTCATGCAGCGCGCGCACCTCGTCCAACAAGCCCGCCGCCCACATATCAGCGAAGCGCCGCTCGATTCTTGCATGCAGCACGCTGCGGTCCGCGGGCGCGAGCGCGATCTCGAGGAACTCGACGCCGGCGAGCGGCGGCGTGCGCACCTGTTGCAGGCGTGTGATGGGCTCCCCGGTGACGCGGTACACCTCGAGCGCGCGCTGAATCCGTTGCGGATCATTCACATGGATGCGGGCCGCCGCATCGGGATCGACGCGCGAGAGCTCCTCGTGGAGCGCGGCCCAGCCGCCGGCGGCCGCGCGCGCATCGATCTGCGAGCGCACCTCCGCGTCCGCCTCGGGCAGCCGGGCAAGCCCCGTGGTGAGCGCGTGAAAGTAGAGCATGGTGCCGCCGACGAGCAAGGGCTGTCGGCCGCGCGCCCAAATGTCGCTCATGGCCGCACTCGCATCGCGCGTGAACTCGCCCGCCGAATAGCGCTCTTCCGGATCCCGGATGTCGATGAGATGGTGCGGGACGAGGGCGCGCGTCCCGGCGTCGGGCTTCGCCGTGCCGATGTCCATGCCGCGGTAAACTTGCGCCGAGTCGACGTTCACGAGCTCGAATGGAAACGCTTTGGCGAGCTCGAGCGCAAGCTCGGTCTTGCCGGCGCCCGTCGGGCCCATGAGCAGGAGCGCCGCACGACGCGCCGTCGGGTCCCCCGCGCACTCCCCGAGCCTCGCTCGCATCAGCGCCCGCGCATGAACAGCCGGTCGAGATCCGCGAGCGACAGCCGCACCCAGGTGGGACGGCCGTGGTTGCACTGATCGGCGCGATCGGTGCGCTCCATCTCGCGCAGCAGCGCATTCATCTCCGGAACACTCAACGTGCGCTGCGCACGGACCGCCGCGTGGCAGGCCATCGTGCCGAGAAGATGGTTGATCGATTCCTCGACGTGTCGCGAATGGCCGGTCTCGCAGAGCTGCGACAACACATCGCGCACCACCGCGGCCGGATCCCGCCCCGCGAGCAGGCTCGGAACCGCGCGCAGGGCGAGCTGGTCCGGCGCGAGGCGGCTGATGGTGAAGCCGAGCGCGGCGAACTCGGCGGCATGGGCCTCCGCCGCCTCGGCCTGCGCGGGCGTCACCTTGAGAATCTCGGGTATGAGCAGCTGCTGCTGCGCCGTCTCGCCATCGAGCAGCCGCTTCATGCGTTCATACATGACCCGCTCGTGCGCCGCGTGCATGTCCACGAGCACGAGACCCTCGGCGGTTTGCGACAGGATGTAGACACCGTGCAGCTGCGCGACCGCGAAACCCAAGGGCGGCCCGGCGTCCGGTGACTCGGTGCGCTCCTCGTCGAGCACGGCATCGCCGCGCACCGCATCGCTCGAGAGGAGCTGCCGGTAGGTATCGAACGCCGCGCTCGACCGGCGCTCGGGCAGCACGAAGCCGCCCTGGCGCGGCGGCGGCGCGCCGGGCTCGAGCCGCAGGCTCTCGAGCGAGGCACTGCCGCGGGAGCCGGCGTTGGGTCGCGTCGCGGCAAGCGCCCGCTCGAGCGTTCGGAACATGAACTCGTGCACGCCGCGCGACTCGCGGAAGCGAACTTCGAGCTTCTGCGGATGCGCATTCACGTCGACGAGCGTGGGGTCGAGATCGAGATACAACACGTAGGCGCAAAATCGACCGCCGAACAGCACGTCCTGATAGGCGAGACGTGCCGCGCCGGCGATCAGCTTGTCGCGGACGAACCGGCCGTTCAAGAAGGCGAACTGCAGATCCGACTGGCTGCGCGAGAACGTCGGCATCGCGATCCAGCCGCCCAAGCGCAGCCGCTCGCCCTCGTGGCGCAGCTCGATCACGTGTGCGGCGAATTCCTCGCCGCAAATCCTGGCGACCCGCGCCAGGCGCTCCGCGTGACTGCGCGCCGGCGGCAATGTCCAGACGCTTTTGCCGTTGTGCACCAGCGAGAACCCGACTTCGAACCGCGACAGCGCCAGGCGCTCGAGCATGCGCAATATGTGCTGGTACTCGGTGCTTTCGGCGCGCAGGAACTTGCGCCGTGCGGGCACATTGAAGAAAAGGTCGCGCACCTCGACACTCGTGCCCGGCGGATGCGATGCGGGGGCGGGCGTCGAGAGCGCCCCCTCGCGCGCCTCGACGCTCCAGGCGTGCTCGGCGCCGGCGGATCGCGAGGTGAGCGAGAGGCGCGCCACCGAGGCGATGCTCGGCAGCGCCTCGCCCCGGAATCCCAACGTCGCGACGCGCTCCAGATCGTCGAGCGATGCGATCTTGCTGGTCGCGTGCCGGGCGAGCGCCAGCGTTATTTCAGCGGGGCTGATGCCGATGCCGTCGTCGCGCACCCGGATGAGCGCGCAGCCGGCGCGCTCGAGCTCAACGTCGATGCGCGAGGCACCGGCATCCAGGGAGTTCTCGACCAGCTCCTTAATGACCGACGCAGGCCGCTCGATGACCTCGCCCGCGGCGATTTGGTTGATGAGCTCGTCGGCAAGCACCTGAATGGACAAGGGGCACCTCGCGAATGCGCCGCGCGCAGGCGTTGCGCGCGCCCCCTCATTTTCGCACAGCCCGCGCGGGCACCGCGGCATTATCCGCCCGCGTCGTGCTCCATGGTCGCAAGCTCGGGCCGGGCGCTGCCGGCCGCGATCTGCGCGATGCGTGAGCCGGCCGGCGGGTCGGAGTAGAAATATTCGCGCAGGCCCTGATGAATCGCCTCGGCGAGCTTCGACTGGTGGGCATAGCCGCGCAGCCGCAGCTCTTCGGCGGGATTCGAGATGTAGGCCGTCTCGACCAGCATGGAGGGAATGTCGGGTGATTTCAGCACGACGAAACCTGCCTGCTGCACGAGGGGCTTGCGCACCTCGCCCACCAGGTTGAGCTGACGCAGGACGTGCTCGGCGGCGGTCTCGCTGGCGGTCAACGAGGCGGTTTGCGACAGATCGAGCAGCACCGAAGCCAGCAGATCGCCCTTGTCCTCGAGCGATACGCCGCCGATCAGGTCCGCGGCATTTTCGCGCTCCGCCAGCCAGCGCGCTGCCTCGTTGGTGGCGCCGCGCTGAGACAAAATGTACACCGAGGAGCCATCGACCGAACGGTCGCGGATCGAGTCCGCGTGGATCGACACGAACAAATCCGCTTGCCGTGCGCGCGCCCGCCCCATGCGGTCGCGCAGCGCGACGAAGTAATCGCCGTTGCGCGTGAGCACCGCCTTCATGCCGGGCTCGGCATCGACGCAACGCGCGAGCGCGCGGGCAATGGCGAGGGTCACGTCCTTCTCGCGCGTGCCGTGCATCCCGATGGCACCGGGATCCTCTCCGCCGTGACCGGCGTCGATCGCGATGACGAGATCGCGGGCCTCGGGCCGCGCGTGCTCCGCCTTGACGGGCGCTGCCGCGCTCGCCGCACCGACGGCGCCGATCGCGCCGCCCAAGTCGACGACCAAACGATAGCCGCCGCGATCGCTCGCGGTCGCGAGAAAGCTCTTCGCGCGGAGCGAGCGGGTGAGATCGATCACGACGCGCAGCTCGCCATTCGCACGGCGCGCCATGCGCACCTCTTTGACCACGCCGCCAGCCTGCGGGCGGCGCACTCCGGCCGCGAGGCGGGCATCGGCCACATCGACCACAACGCGGTCTGGATTCTTCAGGGTCAGCAGGCTGTGTTTGGCGGCGCCGGAAAGCTCGAGAATGACTTGAGTCCCCTCAGGGCTCGCCGCCAGGCGCACCGCGCGCACCTCGACGGCGCGTACCGGCATGACCCCGGCGATCGCGATGAGGAGAACCCCGATGCGCAGCAGCTGCATGTGACATAAGTTACATCATGCGGTTTTTCAATTCAAATTAGGTAGATAGCTCGATAATCTAGTGTCATCTCGTAGGTTTTGCAGCCAACCCGCCCCAAGGACCGTCCGGGCATGCAACCGGGCCCTGCGCCCGCCGGCGTCGAACTCGAAAACGACCTCGAGGTCCGGCTCGGGCAAAGCGCCCGCTCCCCGCTCCGGCCACTCGATCAGGAGCAGATGCCCTGCGCTCAGAAAATCCCGCAGGCCCAGTTCATCGATTTGCGTGAAACCCTCGAGCCGATACAGATCGACGTGCACACAGGTGAGCGCGGGTGTCGTCGCCAGCCGGTACGTCTCGACCAGGGTGTAGGTCGGACTGCGGATGAGCGAAGTTACGCCGCAGGCGCGCAGGAAGGCGCGTGCGCATGCGGTCTTACCCGCACCCAGATCGCCGCGCAGGTAAAGCGCCGCGCTCGCCCTTTCAGCGCCCGGAAACGCGCTCGCGAGGGCTGCCCCGAGCACGTCGGTGGCTGCACTGTCGGGAAGCGCAAGCTCGAGGTCTGGAACTGACATGCTGTGTCGCGGTCGCGGGATGCGTGGAATGTTTGGCCATTATAGGGGCGCTGAGGGTAGCCTTTCCGCATGTCCGCAGCCGCCATCCACCCACCCCCGGTCGATCCCGCCGCCCTGCTGGGGGAGATCCGGACCTGGGCTCGCGAGCTCGGATTCGCGCGCATCGGAGTTGCGAACATCGAGCTCGCGGAGGACGAGGCGCGCTTCCTCGATTGGCTCCGCGCCGGCTTCGCCGGCGAGATGCGGTACATGGACCGGCACGGCAGCAAGCGCGCCCGCCCGGCGGAACTTCTCCCGGGGACGGTGAGCTGCTTGAGCGCGCGCATGGACTATTGGCCGGCGCAGGCCGAGGATGCGCAGCGCGCGCTCGGCAACGGGACCGTTGCGTACGTATCCCGCTACGCGCTCGGGCGCGACTACCACAAGCTCATGCGCCATCGTCTGCAGAAACTGTGCAGCCGCATCGTAGAGCGCGTCGGGCCCTTCGGCTACCGCGCATTCGCGGACACCGCACCGGTGCTCGAGAAGGCGCTCGCCCGCAATGCCGGTCTCGGATGGATCGGCAAGCACACCAATCTCATCGACCGCAACGCGGGCTCGTATTTTTTCATCGGCGAGATTTATCTCAGCCTGTCGCTGCCGCTCGATCCCCCGAGCAGCGCGCATTGCGGCACTTGCAGCGCCTGCCTTCCGGCATGTCCCACGGGCGCCATCGTCGCACCCTACCGGCTGGATGCGAGGCGCTGCATTTCCTATCTCACCATCGAGCTCGCCGGAACCATCCCGGTGGAGTTGCGCCGCGCGATCGGCAACCGCATTTATGGATGCGATGACTGCCAGCTCGTCTGTCCCTGGAACAAATTCGCCCGCCCGAGCGCGGAGAAGGACTTCGAGGTGCGGCACGGGCTCGACCGCGCATCGCTCGTCGAGGTGTTCTCCTGGAGCGAGGCGGAGTTTCTGGAGAAAACCCGCGGCAGCGCGATTCGCCGCATCGGTTTCGAGCGGTGGCTTCGAAACGTCGCCGTGGCCTTGGGAAATGCCCCCACCTCTCCCGGCGTGATCGAAGCGCTCCGGGCGCGATCGAACGAGTCCTCGTCCCTGGTGCGCGAGCATGTCGCCTGGGCGCTCGCTCAGCACGGCGCCGCTTAGCCGGCCGGCAGCAAACTCGTTCCGCTGGGATTGAAGAAATGCCGACCGCGCCGTTTCTTGCTGATCTCGGCCAGCAGCAGCCGGTAGTCGGCCTCGTTGTTGACCGGATCGATCGCAGCCGAGTTGACGATCAGCAAGGGCGAGGCGTCATAGCCGTGGAAGAACCGCGCATAGGCTTGCGTGAGCTTTTCAAGATAGCTGCGCTCGATGTGCTGCTCGTAGCGGATTCCGCGTTTGGCGATGCGGTCGACGAGCACGTCGACCGGCGCCTGCAGATACACGACGAGATCGGGCTTGGGCGCATCGACCACGACTCTCTCATAGACCCGCTCGTACAAGGCGTACTCCGCATCGTCGAGCGTCACCCGCGCGAACAGCCGATCCTTGTCCAACAGGTAATCCGCCACGCGCACCGCGCCGAACATATCCTCCTGCCGCACGTCCTCGAGCTGCCGCGCCCGCTGGAACAAGAAGAAGAGCTGCGTCTGAAACGCGGCCGCGCGCGGGTTCTTGTAGAAGCGCTCCAGAAAGGGGTTCTGATCCGCCTCTTCGAGGATCAGCTGGCCGCCGAAGGATTGTGCGAGGAGCCTGGCGAGACTGGTCTTCCCGACGCCGATCGGCCCCTCGATGACGATGAAGCGATGCGGATTCGTGCCCGCCGGACTGGCTCTATTTTCCTTCAACAACAGAAATCCCCTCGGAATCCGACCGCAATTTCAGCTCCGAGACACGGCCGTGGCCCGGAATGTAGAGCGTGGGAGCAATATCGCACAGAGGATACAGGACGAAGTTGCGGCTCGACACTCCGGGATGAGGCAGGCTCAAGCCGGGCTGCTCGACCACCGTACCGGCCATCCATACGAGGTCCAGGTCGATAAGGCGCGGTCCCCAGCGTTCACGCCGCACGCGCCCCATCTGCCGCTCGATCTCGAGCAACGATTCGAGGAGCGATTTCGGTTCGAGCTGCGTCAACACGCCCGCCACGGCGTTGACGAAGTCGGGCTGATCCTGCGGACCCATCGGATGCGAGGCGTAAAGCCGCGAACGTGCCTCGAGACGCGTTGAAGGCAACGCACGAATGCGCTCGAACGCCGCCAGCACTTGCGCGGTCGGACCGTTGAGATTGCTGCCGATTGCAATGTAGGCCGGGCGCCAGCGCGCTGTCATGACCAATTGCGGCGCCTAAGTGCGCGGCGCCCCGCCCCGCCGCCGACGCCGCCGGCGGCGTCCGGGCGCCGCATCGCCGGGCGGGGCCGCGTCGGCCGGGCGCGCTTGCACGAGCGCGATGCGCTCGTCCTGCGGGAGTGTCTGCACGTGCGTCCACCACTGCGCGAGCTCGGGATCGGCGACGCCGACCTGCGCACGCAGCAGGAGAAAATCATATGCCGCGCGAAAGCGCGGGTGCTGCAGCAAGCTCAAGGACTTGATGCCGCTGCGACGGTTGAATCGAGGCTGCAGCATCAAGAGCTCGCGCATCGGCACGGCAAAACGCCGCGGAATCGCGACTCGCGACTGCTGCGCCCTGAGCACGGCATCGCAGGCCTGCATGAGCTGTGCGAAATCCGGCGCCGGACCCGCCTCGCGCTCGTTCAACTCTCGCAGCACCGCGCTCCACAGCAATACCGCGAACAGGAAAGTCGGCGTCACGGGCTTGTCGGCGACGATCCGCGCGTCGGTGTTCGCAAGCCCGAGCTCCAGCATCTCGCGCGCATACGCGTACGGCGGCAGCGCGAAAGCCGCGGCCGATTGCGGGAACAGGTGCTCGAACAGCCCGTACTTCTGCAACAGGGCGAACGACTTGGCGCCGAAGCCCGACAAGAAGAGCTTCAGGCACTCATCGAAGAGCCGCGCCGGCGGCACCCCATCGAGGAGGTGCGCGAGGCGATGAATCGCCTGGTCCGTGTCCGGCTCGATCGAGAAATCGAGCTTCGCGGCAAAACGCACCGCCCGCAGCATGCGCACCGGATCCTCGCGGTAGCGGGTTTCCGGATCGCCGATGAGCTTCAGGCGCCGCGCTTTGATGTCGGCCACACCATCGGCGAAGTCCCAGATCGACAGATCCTCGATGTTGTAATAAAGACTGTTCGCGGCGAAGTCGCGCCGCCACACGTCTTCTTCGACGGAGCCATAGATGTTGTCGCGCAGGATTCGCCCTCGGGTATCGAACGCGCGATGCTCCGACTCCTCGACCACGTCTCTGATCGGCTCTTCCTCTTCGGCATCCGGCTCGATCTCGGCGTCCTCGCGCTCGGGCGCAGCGGCCGCGCGAAACGTCGCCACCTCGATGATCTCGCTGCCGAAGTGCACATGCGCGAGGCGAAACCGCCGGCCGATGAGGCGGCAGTTACGGAACAAGCGCCGCACTTCCTCCGGCAGCGCATTGGTCGCGACATCGAAGTCCTTGGGCGTGAGTCCGAGGAGCAAATCGCGCACCGCGCCCCCCACCAGGAACGCCTGGTAGCCCGCATCCTTCAGCCGGTATAGGACCTTTAAGGCATTCGGCGATATGGAGCTGCGCGAGATCGGGTGCTCGGGACGGGGAATCGCCACATGAGTGGTTGGCGTCGAGGGTACGTTCAAAAAGAATAGGTTCCGCTTGAGTCAAAAAAATTGGCCCGTATACTACCAGCCCTCTTGGGCGCGGGTCGCCCGGAGATCCTTCTGCAAGGCTCCCTTCGTCTAGAGGCCTAGGACACGGCCCTCTCAAGGCTGTAACACCGGTTCGAATCCGGTAGGGAGCGCCATATAATCAAGGATTTAGAGGAACCCCAGAAGCTCCGTACGAAATCCGTACGAAAATTCCTGCCGATATTTTTGGGTGGATTGCCTTTTAAAGGCCTTTGCAACCAGTAGAGCTTGTTTGCGTGCAGGCCCGCTCGAAGCCGTTCTGGGTGGAGGTCCGTTTGCCACTCTTCGTAGCCTGGCAAGCTGCCTTCCAGCCTCTCAAACCCCTCGCTCCATCGGGCTTTGGCCGCAGCAGCCATCATCGTGATGTATGCGTCGATGCGCCAAGCCTCGCCTGGACGCGTGTAGAACACATGCCGTATACCGAGGATCTCGGATGATCGTTTTCCCGATGTTGCGGGTGAGGGCTCTATTGCCGGTGTCCGGACCCTCTCCTGTCGGTGGCGAACGGCAGGTATCGGGAAGGCAAAATGCGATTCCCTACTCGAAGAGCCGACCGGCTGCGCTTCGGGCCGCTACTACGCTGGATGCTGCGAGCGCCGACGCACGGCGCCGAGGTTTTCTCGTGCGCGCTATTTTGCGAACAAGAGATACAGTGTGCAAAGCAGCGTCGCGGCGTCTGCGGTGGCAATCGCCCAATCAATCGTCTTGTCCCGTGTGAGTCGCTTTAACGTTACCAGCTGTCCGACAAATCCGATCGCGGTCAGGATTAGCGTCACCCAAAGGACGTGGGGCAAATCAAGGAAGACCCCTACAGCCAACGCGGCGTCAATGAGCGCATAAACCAAAAACGAAATGTTCCCCTTCAGCCCGAAACGCGAAATGATCAGCACATGCAATACAGCGTTGACCGCGAGTAGTAAGGCGAGAATGGTCATGGCGTGGCCCCCCATTCACTGAGAATGAATCCCGCGACTGCGCGCTTGGGAATTGGCTTTTCTCGCCTCCCGTTCATCGGTTTGTGATCGCTCCTTCGTCGAGCCCCAACACCACAATCTTTGCGGACCTGATAATCGTGGGCCACTCGGGGTGCGTAAAGCCGGCCGCCACGGCTAGTTTCTGCGCACCGTTCGCCATATACGTAATCACGCCCCCGGCGAGTGCGCCATCCAGCGCCTGACTCCAAAGCTTCTCTCCGGTCGCGGAATCAAGCGCGTAGAGGTTGCCCCCCACGTCGCCAAAGAACAGCAGGCCCCCGGCCGTTGGCGTCCAACCCGCGACAATCGGGTAGTTAGATTTGACACGCCACTTCCATACGCCGGTATCAGCGTCGGTCGCGTAGACCCAACCGGACCAGTGCCCGTCGGCTTGAGCGCGTTTGCCAAACCACCAGAAGGGATTGAGCGTCCCTTGCCCTGACCAGAGTGCCCCGAGTGGCTTGGCCCGCAGCTGTTTGTCGTCTTGCAGGCGCGCCGACGCGCACCAATCGACCGTCGCGGTAATGATGAGGTTCGTCGTCGGAACATAGGAGGGACTGTTCCATTCCTCGCCACCCGAGGCGCCCGGACAGAAGTGAACGTATTTCTCGAGCGTGAAAGGCACGTCGGCATTCTCGATCTGGTCCACGGGTACACGGTAGAGGAGCTGGTTGTTGTTACCGAGATCGAAGCCGTGAAGGTATCCGTTCTTGACTGATACCACCAGGAGTTGCTTGCCTCCCCGAGTCTGAATCGGGACCGGCGGGTTCGACACGTCCCAATCGTGCCAATCGCTGGAATCTATCTTGAAGTGATATCGATAGTTTCCGGTCTTCGCGTCGAGCACGACTACCGAATCACTATAGAGATTCCCTCCGGGCCGAACGCCTACGTCGAAATCCGGCGCTGGATTTCCGCCGGGGACATACAGCGCCCCGGTCTTCGTGTCGAGCGTCGTGGAGGTCCAGGTGCCGCCACCGCTGATCGGTATGCCCGGCGCGCTTTGCCAGGTTGAGGTATCCAGCGGTGTTGCCCCCAGAGGCCCACGAACCGTGTCGCCCTCCTGTTTGGGAGCGAGAAAGAACTCCCAGACGATCTTGCCGCTCTTGGCATCGAGCGCATACATGTGGCCCTTGCCGCCCTTGTAATCACCGCCCGCATTGCCAATGAATACGAGCCCGTCGTACGCAATCGGAGCCGCCGGCACCGACTCCTTCAACTTGTGATCCGCAATCGTCGTTTCCCAGATTCGATCTCCAGTGTTGAAGTCGTAAGCCACTACGCGCCCGTCGGTCGTGCCGCGAAATAACATGCCATCCAGGTAGGCAGCGCCCCGGATGGCCGGCAACATGCCGCCGGTATAGGACTCGTGTGTTCGCCAATTCTCGGCGCACGTTACGGGGTTGACCGAGAAAATATCGTGTTCCGTGGTGCCGATCAGGGCATTGTTCACCATGATCAGGCCGGACTCGAAGGAGGTGAATTCGTGGACCTGGTAGGTGCAGAGCACCCGCAGCTTCCCCACATTGGTCGTGTTGATCTGGCTCAAGGGCGACAAGCGATCCGAAGAAAGAGTTCGGTTATAGCTCGGCCAATCGCCATCGGCGCCACTCGCCGGGGTTGCTTCGACGGACGCAGAAGACGCGGCGGTCTCTGGGGCTTTGTAAGCGGGATTCAATTCCTGACTTAGCGTGCCGGCCGGCGCACCCAGAGTTTTTAGGAAATTCATCGCCATACCGCCGGCGAACACGGTCGGTGCCGGATAGGCGAGAAGCAGCCCGACGCCCGTTACAGCGCCGATCACCGCGAGCACGGCAAGGGTAATCAGAACTTTCTTCGTGGTTGAAGCCCGAGGCGTGACTTGGTCATTGACCATTGATATTCCCCACCGCTGAGATTGTTTTCTTGCTGATCTGAGGAGTTACAACACTACAACCCGGGGGCTGGGGCGGCTATTGGACCTTTGATCCAATCACCACACCGGCACGGCAACCGTACCTTCTTCGTATTTGCCACCCCTTGCGACGGGACGCCAGCACCGCGCGGCAGCGCACGGGAATCTCCGAGCGTCAGGTAACAGGCGGTCATTCGGCGCGGCCACCGGCAACTTTTGTTAAGGGTTGCCCGCTATCTGCCCGTCAGAGGTGAGCATGCCGTACCCGACGAGGATTGAGGGCAGATGGTGGGCAAGCCCCAAGGGAGGAAACCGCGGGGCCGCACTGAGGCCTCAGCGGGTGCGGTGGGTTATGGGGATTTGAACGAAGACGCTGGGCGCGGCGAGCTTGATAGTGGAACCGATGCGGAGGCCACGGCGCTGCGGGGTGTAAGGCCGGTGCGGCCGGAGCCGTATATTGGCGACGCTCGTGTGCAAGAACGATGGATGCCGGGGGCGATGACCATGGGCGTTCGCGTCAGCCAAGCGCGATGATGTGCCGACGAGGAGGACTGCGGGGTAGAGCAAGGTGTGCTCATGGCAACCTCGAAGGGATCGGCGGTGCGCGGATGTGCTGAGCCCGCGCGAAGGTCTCGATGACGAGCATCGGGGCGCCGCAGTGTCGGCAGACGAAGGTAGGCCTGTGGGAAGCGTGATCGGTACTGCCGTCGCCGGGCTCAGCGGGCGGCGTGGGTGGCGGTTGATGCAGGAGCTCGCGAACGGCGGGGATATCGTGCTTGCGGCGGGCGTTGGCGAGGAAGCCGTAGTGTCGGATCCGATGAAAGCCTGAGGGCAGCACGTGCAGCAGGAAGCGGCGCATGAACTCCTCGTGCTGCAGGGACATCGTTTTGTACCGCGTGCGACCGTGCTCACGGTAGTCTTTCCATCGGAAGCTGACGCCGCGTTCATCGTTAGCGATGAGTCGTGAGTTGGAGATGGCGAGGCGGTGCGTATACCGAGACAGATACGCCAGCACCCGCTCGGGTCCTGCGAAGGGCCGCTTGGCGTAGACGACCCACTCGCACTGGCGCAGCGGCATGAGCCAGTCGGCGAAGGCCTGCGTGTCGGCCAGATCCACGTGATCGCCGAAGAACTTCAACTGCCCGTCACGATGCAGGTTGTGCAACTCTTCGAGGAAGCGACGCCGGAACAGGCGCGAGAGGACCCGCACCGAGAGAAAGAACCCCGGCTTGCACGGGACCCATCGGTCGGCATCGAGCGCGAGCCCGCCGCCCGGCACGATGCCGTGCACATGCGGATGATGCGTCAGTGCCGAGCCCCAGGTGTGCAGCACCAAGGTCACGCCGATGCGGGCTCCTAAGTGCTTCGGATCGGCGGCGATCGTGCGCAACGTCTCGGCGGCGACGTCGAATAGCAAGCCATAAATGATCTCCTTGTTGGTGTAGGCGATGGCGCTGATCGGCGCCGGTAAGGTGAACACCACGTGGTAATACGACACGGGCAACAGATCCGCCTGCCGCGCCTCAAGCCAGCGCTCAGCAGCGCTACTCTGGCACTTGGGGCAATGCCGGTTGCGACAGGAGTTGTAGGCGATCTGCTGCTCGGCGCACGACGAGCAGCGCAGCGCGTGGCCGCCGAGCGCGACGCTGCGGCACTGTTCGATGGCCGACATGACCTTCAGCTGGCCGAGGCTCAAGTGGCCGCGCGACTGCTGACGCAAAGTCGGCCCGTGGGCGCGGAAGATATCCGCGACCTCCAGGGCGGGGCGCTCCACGCGCGGCTACGGTGTCGGGGCGGGACCCGGCTCCAGCGGACCGATCACCTGGCGCAGGATCTCGGTCGCGACGTGGGTATAGAGCGATGTCGTCTCGAGCTTCTTGTGGCCGAGTAGCACCTGGATCACGCGGATATCCACCTTCTGTTCGAGCAGGTGGGTGGCGAAACTGTGCCGCAGCGTATGCAGGGAGACCTGCTTGTCGATGCGGGCTGCGAGCCTGGCCTCATGCACGGCGCGGTTTAGTTGACGGGCGGTCAGAGGCTCGACGGGGTTCAGTCCCGGGAACAGCCACCCGCCATCGAGCATCTTGCCTTGGGCACGGGCGACCCGCCACCAGGTGCGCAGCCGCTCGAGCATCACGGGCGAGAGCATGGCGTAGCGATCTTTCCCCCCTTGCCTTGCTGGATACGCAGCGTCATGCGCGTGCTATCGACGTCTCCCACCTTCAACGAGATGACTTCGCTGGCGCGCAGCCCAGCGCCGTAGGCAACCGACAGGGCCGTCTGATGCTTGAGGTTCTTGGTCGCCGCGATCAGCGAACCGACCTCCTCCCGGCTCAACACGACGGGCAAGGTTCGAGGTACGAATACCGGCTTCATCTTCGCCATCAACTCGCTCCGGTCGAGCGTCACGTCGAAGAAAAACTTGAGCCCCGTGATCGTGGCGTTGAGCGTGATGGGCGAAGCGCCCTGATCGACCAGGTGCAGTTGGAAGTTACGTAGATCCTCGACCGTGGCGGTATCGGGTGGATGGCGCAGGTATCCTGCCAGCTTGCGAACTGCTCGCACGTAACCCGTCTGCGTGCCGGGTGCGAGCTTGCGCAGTCGCATATCCTCCAACATCCGTTGACGTAGCGGGGAAATCTCTCGGGTCGAATCGTTCATGGCTCTGCTCCGGTTGCGATACGAGGCGGAATGCCTCACTTCGCAACTTACGAAACAGAACCTCAGTGGTCAGCCTCTGTGAGGCCTGATCGAAACCACCCCTACCGCGCGAGCGGTTTAGTCCTTTGGCCGACTGCGGCCCGATGCGCTCCGCACGCTTGTTCCTGGTCGACACCGGCACCGTAAATTGTGCGGCATTCGGCGGTCAATTCGTGCGTTTTGCCGGATGGGCAAACTGCCGCTCGTGTCAGACGATGTTCGACATGGCCGCAAGTCCCTGCATCCAATGTCGAGTCGATCCGCAGCTCAAGTTGCGGCTGCGGGCGAGTGCTCTACGACAAGGGTTGACTGAATCGGCGGTGCTCAAGCGTTTGGTGATCGGCGTCGTCGGTATGGCGCCCTCGAGCGATGCCAGGGTACTTGCAGTCGAACCGATCGGCCCACGCGCTCGTGTCTACGTGCGGCTGCGACCGCACGATCGCGCTCTACTTCGTGAACGCGCCGCTCGCCGGGGACTCGCGTCGGCAACCTATGTCTCGATGCTCGTTCGCTCTCACTTGCGCGGGGTATCGCCCCTCCCCGACCGCGAGCTCGCCGAGCTCAGGCAGGCCGCCGGCGTGCTAGGTGCGGTGGGTCGGAATCTGAATCAGATCGCCCGCGTCGGTCATCAGACCGGGCGGGTCGAAGGACTGACGACGGCAGATCTTCGGGGGATGCTCGCGGCCTTCGAAGCATTGCGCGCCCATTTCAAATGCTTGATCGCGGCGAACATAGCCAGCTGGGAGGCCGATGATGCCAAAGCGAGTCGTTGATCTCAGGACAGAGCGTCCCTGCCTCGATATCGCCAGCTTCGGTCGGCGCGGTCCGGAGGCGAAACTGACCCCGAGCGAGGTGGCCTCCATCGCAAGGACTGCCCGTCGGGTGCCGGAGGTCATGATCAAAGTTTCCGGCGGCGCTCGGACATTGCACGGCGTCGGCGCCCATTTTGACTATATCGGGCGCCGAGGTCTAAATGAAATCGAAACCGACACGGGCGAGAGGCTGATGGAACGAGGATTTGAGAAGGATTTGATGCTCGATTGGGACCTCGACCTGGATGTCCTGCGCCGCCATACGGATCGAGCGGTCGCCCATGGCCGCAAGCCCCCTAAGCTTGTGCACAACCTCATCTTCTCAATGCCGAAGGGCACGCCGCCGACAAGCTCGCGGCGGCAGTACGAGCGTTTGCTATAGACCAATTTGCGCTTCAGCATCGTTACGCGATGGCGTTGCTACCCACCAGGGCAATCCCCACGTCCACGTCGTCGTCCGAGCCATGAGCGAGCAGGGTGTGCGACTCAACATCCGCAAAGCGACACTTCGCGACTGGAGGCAACAGTTTGCTGCACATTTGCGTGAACAGGGCATGGCCGCGAACGCAACCGAGCGGGCGGTGCGCGGTGAGTCACGAGTTCCAAAGACAGATGGCGTTTTTCGCTCTGCCGAGCGCGACTCGTCCACCTACATCCAGGCGAAGGTTACGTCGTATGTTCGTCGCGACCGCAATCAACCGGAGCCGGGTAAGGCGACCCTCGTCGCAACCCGTCGCGAAGTGGAGCAAGGCTGGTATGTTCTACACGATGTGCTCGAACGCGAAGGACACTGGGAAGTCGCTCGCGACATCCGACGGCTCCTGGCGCAAATGCATCCGCCACTGATCGAGTCCGAGCAGATAGCGGTGAACGCCGTTAGAAAGCAGGAGGAAAAGGTCAGGACCCATGAACCTCGGACCCGTTAGTTTTTCGCGTTGCGCTCAATATTCGATGGGGCTTTCGGGCGAAACGAATGGGGCCTAAACCCGAGGCACTGCGATACTCTATCGGGCTGCGCGCAATACCGGAGCATCCTGTGAGTGACGACATCAGGACCCCCACACGGCCGGCGACGAGCCGGTCAACTAGCGGCGACATCCATAGTTCGAGCGACGTGAACGCACCATCCCGTTCAGCCGGGATATTCGCTGCCGCAAACGCGGTCAGTGTGCTGCCGGCGCTGCGTTTTGAAATATCTGAGGCCTGCCGCATTCTTCGCATGAGCCGAGCGCAGCTCTATCATCGAATTGGCGAAGGTGCGATCAAGATCCAAAAGGACGGCGCACGGATTTACATTACCACCGGCGAGCTCGAGCGCTACGTCAAGTCCTGCGATGCGCGAGAAGTCGTTCCGGATTGACCGGGGACTTGAGCCGCGAGCTTTGGAAGCTTTGACCCGGAGACGATTGTGACGCACATTAACACGGCGAAGATCGACGACGCGGTGCTTGCACTCCTATTTCTCGGCCTGCACGACGGGTGTCGCGCTTGGAAGGGATTTGACTGGGATGCGATGCATCGACTGCATGAAAAAGGCTACATCACTGACCCGGTCGGCAAAGCCAATTCCGTGGTGTTCACCGAGGAGGGGTTGCGCGAGGCTCAACGGCTGTTTCGCGAGTTGTTCTCTGCATAGGTAGTGAACAAAATCCGCATACCGCACCCCCGCATTGAGCTGACTCTGTTGTCCCTTGAATCGGAGGAATTGCGCCGCAAGACGTTGCCGGTCGGAGAGGTCGTTTTTGGGAAAGTTGCGATTTTGGTTCCCTCGGCGGCCATTCACGACAGGTGGCGGAGGGATCGGCAGTTCAATCGAACTCGGCAGCGCGCCGCCAGTACTCGCCCGGACGTATAATCGGAATTGCCTGAATCGTTTGCATATCAAGAAGATCGCGATCGACGCTGATAAGTAGCGCGCATTCACCGGCAACCGCAGTGCCCAGTACCGGTACGTCGGCAGGGTCTCGACACAGGTCTGACGGCAAATCGGCGGGCCGAACGACAATGCTGACTCGACGAAGGAAGGCACCGACTAGATCAGCATCGCGCTTAGGAAAATTGAACTTCTCGATGAGCTTTCGCCCCAGTTCCTCAAGGATAAAGTCGGAAATTACGAGCTCATGGTGAAGCAGAACATCCTCAAGCAATTCCGCACATACGCCCGCACGGCTAATATGTGCCGCGATGAGTACCGAAGAATCAAGTGCGATCCTCACTTCCTCTTGAGCGCTTCGAATACTTCTTCATCGGTATTGATCCCGCCCGCTTGCGCACGCGCAACTAGTTTGGTGCGAAGCGTTCGAAATTCTGCGACCCTCAGATAGCGCTTCAAGGCTTCACGCGCGAGATCGCTTTTTGAAATTCCAAGAGCGGCGCTCTGGCGCTCGAGGGCCCTGTCCAGGTCATCCGGTACACGCAGTGTCAAGGTGCTCATGTATTACAATGTACTACATCGTGAGCAGCTGCGCTAGGCGATCCGCATTCGCCAGACCAACCGGCGCCTTGACCCGCAAACATTGGAATAACTTGTCCGACCCATCGGCACTTCACTCCGGCCGCGATCGGGCGGAAAGCGTCAGCCGGTGGCTCGAAGTTCCTCTCGCAACACGCGGCGCAGCGTAGCCTCTAACGGCTCGATCTCACGCTTAATATGATGGCGGAGCGCCGCGTTAATCAGCGACTGATAGTTTCCACCACCAGCAGCGTTGACCCGTTGCTTAAACCAAGCCAACAAGTCGTCGTCAATCCGAATCGTAATCCGAGTCTTGCCCTTGGCCGGGGCCGCGACAGGCCTGCGTCTAGCTTTGGAAAAATCGTACTCTTTGCGCATTGGCGTCTTATCGTTTGCGTTCACCGAGGCTAGCCTTACCCCGGTTCAAATCTATTAACGCCAATTGTATGTACATTTGTACACAGCATCAAGGCTATGAGCTTCACGCGCTTCATGCCTTTGCCTTGAGCCCTGCGAGCTTTTCTTGCAGCGCCTCCGGGATGAATCGCATATAGGCTTTCTCAATCATCGCGAGGCTCGTGCCGGTCTGGTGCGCCACGGTGAGCGGGTCCACGTTGAACACCTGCAGCAGCTCGCTGATGCGCGCGTGGCGGAACGAGTAGGCACCGACGCCCGACGGAATGCGCGCTGCACCCCGCGCCTTTTCGTTGACCGACTTGGCGGCCGCGCGAATCTGCCGGGCCCAGATGTGCCGGCGCCAGGTTTGTTTGCCGTCTTCGGTGAATAGCGGCGCCGGCGGCAGTTTATCGGCAGCGCGTTGCGCGAAGAATTCGACGCCCTCGGGACCAAGGACCGTGTAGCGCACGCGCACTTTTGCAGGCCTCCCCTTCCGATGCGAGAACTTGACCGCCTTGCCATCGAAGTCTCGAACGCACGCCGCAGCAAGCTCCTTCGGCCTCGCGCCGGTGAGCTCGAGGCCCCGCAGGAATGCACCGGTGCGCTCGTCCGCTGTGGCGATCAACGCCGCGCGCTGCGCGGGGTTCAGAAATATCGCAGTATCGCCCTCGTCCTCGGTGTTATCGGCCAAGGACTTCACAGACCAGGCCGCGGGATTCCCCACGTGGCCGAGTTCGTGGGCACGATTGAGCGCAGCAACGACCGAGCGCACCTGACGATTGACCGAACGCGGTTTGCGCCCGGGCACCAGCCGGTCGCGCCATTCCTCAAAGTCATCTCGGGTGACAGCCTCCAGCGCGAGGTCGGCAAGCGGGTCTTTATCGACGGTCAGTTTGAACCGGCCGCGCGCATCTCGAGCTGCGTCGGCGCGCCCGTGACGCTTGAGATCCGTCAAATACGCCCCGAGCGCGTCGCGCACGGTGGTGCGTTTGATCGAGCGCACAGCGGGGCTGCCCATCTGCGAGAACCAGGCCTCGGCCGCGCGCTTCGCTCCGTCGTAATCGTCGCAGCCGATCTCATGGAGCGCCTTGTATTGCTGAACGCCATCGCGATCGCGAAAGCGTGCCTGCCAGGTATCGGGACCTCGCCGAAATCCAAGGTATGCGCCTTCGGCGAGTTTCATGTAATGCGGCCAGCGCCGGACTTTGAGACGCTCGCGCTCGCGCTTTTTTGATAAATCGGCCAAGGCTGTAATGTCCCCGTACGAAACAGTACGAAAACATTATGCTGGAAACGGATGGACAGCGATACTCAAAATGCCTATAAACATCTAGAAATGTAAAATGGCGGCAGACAGTCCTGGACTGGATTGCGTCCCTCTTAAGGCTGTAACAGCGGTTCGAATCCGGTAGGGAGCGCCAATAATCAATGACTTACAAAAAGGCGATGCTTCCATGTCCACTTTTTGTCCGCTATTTCGAGCATGTAGTGGCCGCAACGAACGCCGCGACGCTCTTGGGGATCGAGTCACTTCTTGACCGAGAGCAGTCGTGCATCAAAGGTGCAGGCATCGGGGCCGTGAACACATTCCATTCGCCACGAGTGACGAATGAGCTGACGAACCAATCATTGCTGGTCCGAGGAACTGGAGGCGTAGGTCGAGGAACAGCGGAGTTGGTGAACTCACCGGCAATGGGTATAATAACTATACCTTAATTATACTGGTGTTGGTGGGTGAGGCGTCATGGGTTTCGAATGCGACCCGGACAAGAGCGCTGAGAACCAGCGTAAACACGGCATTGATTTCGAAGCGGCTCAGAGGCTTTGGGCCGACGCTGGTTTGGTGGAAATTCCTGCTCGCACTACGGATGAACCCCGTTGGTTGCTGATCGGGAAGATCGACGAGAAGCATTGGTCCGCGATCATCACCCGGCGCGGCGACAACATTCGACTAATTTCCGTGAGGCGATCACGGGATGATGAGGTGGCGATATATGAAAGCGAAGACCTTTGATCGCAAATTTGATGCCGGTGAGAAGATCGTGGAACACCTTGATCTCAACAAAGCTCGGCGTATTGGCACCGATGCGAAGCGGGTCAACGTCGATTTCCCCGCTTGGATGGTGGATTCACTCGACCGTGAAGCGCGCCGACTCGGCGTGACGCGGCAGTCGCTGATCAAGCTCTGGCTTGCCGACAAGCTGGTTCAGCCCGCTGCCGCCACCAAACGGTAGGCGTGTGAAGAGCGCTGCGCCGATGCGAAATGCCCTCCGGTAGGGAGCGCCATATAATCAATGATTTACAGGAAACCCAGAAGCTCCGTACGAAATCGCTGATCCTTTTCCGGATGTTGCGGGTGAGATCTCTATCTCCGGTGTCCACCCCGTGCGCCAGGGGGACTTTGTCGATCCCCGCGCGCTCGCTTCCAGCCGCCGCCGATCATCCGCGCGGCCTGCCGCCCGCAACGACGATGGGTTCGTCGAGGGCTTGCCGATATTCCTCCTCGCCGATCGCATCCACCGACCGTAGCTTCGCCAGCAGCTCGTCGATCAGTGAGCGCAGCCCAGGCCCCGGGGTGCCATGCGCGAATGAGCTTTGGTATTTGATCGGCCCGGGAATGATGGCGACAAGAAATGCCATTTCGGCCGGCGTCAGCTCTCGGGGTTCGCGAGCGAAATAGCGGCGGGTCGCGGGCCGCAGGCCACGCAGGTCCGGTCCCCATTCGATGATGTTCAGGTAGATCTCGAGGATACGATCCTTGCCGAGCGCCGACTCGAGCAGGAACGTGATCGCCAGCTCCTGCAGCTTGCGTCCGAGCTGCTTGTCGCGCGACAGGAACAAGTTCTTGGCCAGCTGCTGGGTAATGGTCGACGCGCCGCGCGCGGCGCCGCCGCGCGACCAGTTGGTGAGCAGCGCGGTCGGTAGTTCGCGCAGGTCGATGCCGCGATGTCCGTAAAAACCTGCGTCTTCGGCAAGCAGCAGAGTGCGCACGAACAACGGCGGAACGTCGTGCAGGGCGATGAAGTCCGGGGACGCGAGCGAGACGTCGATGGGGCGGTGCGGCCCGGGACCGTCCTCGGATCTGAAGATGAAATCGCCGCGCAGCCGCGCGATTGCCGGCGGCATCTGACGTGGCGGCCTGAAGTCGATCTTTTGGCTTACCGAGAGCGAGGCAGGGACCGCCAGGCGTCCACGTACACGCACGTCGATCGTGGCCGAGCCAAGGTCACGGCCGGCGCCGGGCGCCATTCCCAAGCTTTCGGGCACCGCGAGCCCGGATGCACCCAGCAACTGCGCGAAGTCCAGATGCTGCATGCCGAGTGCGAGATCGACAACCGGATCGGTGTCGAGATCGCGCAGTGTGATCGAGCCCGATAGGGCGGCACCGGCCACCGTCGCGTGGATCTCGGGGATCTCGATCGTGCCCTCGATCCGGCGCCAGGCGCCATCGAATCGTATGGTCACGTCTGTCGGATCGCCGAGCTGGGGCTCGTCGTCGGCGTTATCCGACAGCGCCCCCAAGCGCGCGCCGCGCGCGCCCATGTCCACGTGGAAACGGAGCGCATCGATGCTGGCCTGAAGGTCCACGCGGCCATCCGCGATACCACCATCGAGCAGCGGGTGGGCGTCGCGCCGCACGTCGAACAGGCGTCCCAGATCGAGCCCACGTGCCTGAATATTCCACGCGCTGCCCACCGGATACGCCAGCTTGCGGATTGACAGGCCGGCCTGTGGCTCCACCAGCGTGAGCCGGAGGTCCTCGCCGAATATGCCCGCCGCGTCCCAGGCAGTGGCCGCCGAGCTCACCCTGACGCCTGCTGGTCCCGCCAGAGTGGCGGCGCGAACTGCGAGTCGCCAACGGCCGGGCCACGTGGCCGCGATCATGTCGGCATGCAGTTGCACTCCATGACCGAAGTGGAGATCGAATCCCTCCAGTCGCAGCAACGGCCAGACACCAATGTGTACCAGCCCGATTCGTGCAACTGCGCCATGGCGCACGGCCGCGGACTCGATCCGCGCTCGCACCGCGTGCTCGAGCATGGAACTCAGCGACAGCGCGGCCAGGCTTACGACCAGCGCCGTGGCGATCGCTCCGAGCCACCACCATCGCCTGCGGATTAGAAACGCGAACATTGACACAAGGATGCCACAGCCAGATCGCGAGTCGGTTGCGGGCGTCGGATCGTAGACGCATACCAGGTCAATCGCCGCCTTCAGGTTATCCGCGGCCAAATGATTCACCAAGGCATGACCCGCATCAGCACCGCCGGTCAGTGCGTTCAAGCTGGTAAGCCCAGTCCTCCGTCGATCACCAAAGTTTGTCTCGTCCCGCGGCTCCAGTTGCAGCTGCAATCGTGAAAAGCGCGTAATACTGCAACCGGTAATCAGAAAATTCGCGCAGGCCTCGGCCGCGCGCTTCGCTCCGTCGTAATCGTGGCGGGCGATCTCATCGAGCGCCTTGTATTGCTGAACGCCGTCGCGATCGCGAAAGCGTGCCTGCCAGGTACGGGACCTCGCCGAAATCCAAGGTACGGGCCTTCCGCGAGTTTCATGTAATGCGCGTCACGCACGGTGGTGCGTTTGATCGAGCGCACAGCGGAGCTGCCCATCAGCGAGAACCACGCTCGCGCTCGCGCTTTTCCCCGTACGAACCGATACGAAAACATATCCTGGAAACGATGGACGGCAGATGCTGTGCGACTGCTTACGCCTGTCGCTCCTAGAGCGTGCGACTCCAGACGCGCAGCGGGCAATGGCGCGCGGCGAGCGTGAAGTCCGCGTCCGTCGTCAGTAAAGTCAATTCGTGGCGGATGCACAGCTGGCCGAGCAGCGCATCGATCGTCCCGATCTGGACCCCAGCACGCCGGCAAACGTTGCGAATATCCGCGGCATCAATGTAGTCCTGCCGATCTGGCACCAAGAGCGGCAGGGCTGCGAATCGCTGCACGATGTCCTTGCGGGCACGCGGGCCCGCAAAGCCCTGCAACAGTTCCTGCAGTACCAGCCCCGTAGTGACAATCGCATCGCCGCCCTCGATCGCCGTTCGCAGTGCCAGCACCTCAGGGGCAGAGACCGGCGTGTCCCTCCGAAAGGCGAGCGACCAAACGCTGGTGTCGACCAGCATGGTCATCGACGTGAACGCTCCGCCTTGTAGTCGTAGTCGGTGTCCCATTCGAGCTTGCCCATCAGATCGAGCAAGTGCTTCTGCTTTCGACGGGCGATGAATTCCTCGAGCGCGCGCGTCACTGCGGCCTTCTTTGTGCGTTCACCGCTCACTTTGAGGGCCTGCTCGATGAGCTTCGGGTCGAGCGAAAGATTGGTAGCCATGTGTCACCTCCCACACATCAGTCTACACATCGAGATCGCGGCATTCAAATGTCTGACCAAGGGACCCGTTCGAACCCGGCAGACATCATCAATAATCAATGACTCATATGTCGCATCCTGGTCGCCAAGCCTTTCGGTCGCCAAAAATTCCTAAGGCTGCCCCTCGCAGCCAGTTGCGAGCCGTCGATTAGGTACCACTCGCGATGGAATACGTACCAGGGCGAATTGTTCTTCGAATGAAATTCTCGACAATATCGACTTAAATCTCTGGGAGGGAGAATCAAAATGGAGTCCGCACGGTCGCAGCAGCAAGAGTCCATGAAAGTCGATTCCCCGAATGGTGTCCACGAGGGCCGTAAACTCACGATGAGGAAAATAGGCGGGATGGACATGTACACGAACGATGAAATCGCGCACGCGTCCAGCACGACCAAAATCCAAACGAGACCGTTTATTTTCCCATCGTCATTCGCAGGCCGAGCGTCACGCGATGGGCAAGAACTTAAGGGACGTTTGTCCGCGAGAAGCGCACGCGGTCTGGAAGGCGCCCGCCGGTCGGCCGGACCCTGTCCGCCTAGTCTTGGAAGGTGACAAGGGGCGTATCCCTGAGTTGCTTCCCCTTCGGCACGGGCGCATGGCCCTGTCGCCCTTCACTTTCTACAGAGGATCGGCGCTCAACATGGCGGTGGACCTCGCGACCACTCCGGCCACTGGCATCATTGTGCAATGCTGCGGAGACGCTCACCTGGGCAACTTCCGTGGCTTAGGTACCCCGGAGAGGCGCGTCATCTTCGCCATCAACGACTTGGATGAAACCCTGCCAGCCCCCTGGGAGTGGGACCTCAAGCGTCTCGCGGCAAGCTTCGTGGTTGCCTGCCGTAACAATAACTTGAGCGAATCCATCGCCAGGGATGCGGTCCTCACGTGCGTCCGCTCGTACCGCGAGCACATGCGCGAGTTCAGCGAAATGAATCCGTTGGACTTATGGTATCTGGCCGTCGATATCGAAACGATCATCGCGACCTTCGATAATCCCGAGTTCCGCAAACGCGCGATCAAGCGCATGGAGAAGGAGCGGACCCGCTGCCTCGAGGAAGATCTCTTCCCCACTTTCAAGGGTGCTGCGGGCAAGACACCGGTCATCGAAGACCAGCTTCCGACGATCTTTCACTGGAAGGGGCATAAGCCCGGGGAGATCCACTCGGTCGTGAAGAGGTCCTTCGCCCGATATCGCGAGAGCCTGGCACCAGCTACTCGAGCGTTGATCGACCGCTATGAACTCAGGGATGCCGCGATCAAAGTGGTTGGCGTCGGCAGCGTCGGCACCGGTTGCTGGGTGGCTTTGTTCACGGACGGTGATGGGAATTCCCTCGTTCTCCAGGGCAAGCAGGCCCGTGCCTCGGTGCTGGAGACTTATGCCGGCAAGAGCGAATACCCAAACCACGGACAGCGCGTCGTGAACGGTCAGCGGCTCATGCAGCCGGTCAGCGACATCTTTCTCGGCTGGACCGAGGGTATGCATGGGAATCAGGGATACATTCGCCAGCTACGAGACATCAAGATCAAACTCGCCGTCGAGACCTTCGGCAAAGCCGAGATGCTCATAGACGCCAAATGGTGTGGCCATACGCTGGCGCTCTCCCACGCGCGCTCGGGTGATCCGGCGCTGATCAGCGGCTATCTCGGCAAGAGCGACGCATTCGATAAGGCGATCGAGGCTTTCTCCGTCGCTTACGCCGACCAGAATGACGAGGACTACGCGGCGCTCAAGCGTGCGATCACGAGTGGAAAGCTCAAAGCTGTCATCGAAGAGCCGAAGTAGCCAGCCGGCTCCGGGAACAATCATTAAGGAGCGGGCGCCAAGGGCGTCATCGTGGCGCAGGGGTACGTATGGTAGCTGGAGCCCGTACGCGAAGAACGGGCGCCCGACCTATTGCTACGCTGCTTGGAGCCCAATACGGCCGCGACCGCGCCGCCCATCCCGTCTGCCCGCCTGCGCTCACCGTCTCGAGCTCATGTCACGGCGATTGCCCCTTGTACTTATGTTCAAGCCGCGAGTGATGCGGCACAATCTCGATGCATCGTTCGAGCGACGGCGGCAGCTCGAATGGGGAACGTCGAGCGGGCGGAGGTCGCAGAGACGCAGAAGGAGCGTCCGATGAAGAGGGGCCACGTTCTCCCGGCGGTAACGATGATCTGCACTGCGCTTGCGGCATCCGCCCACGCACAGCGCGGCACTGGGGCGACCGTTCCGGCAACCGGCGAGCTGCCGGAAATTCGTGTGGTCGTGTTCGTAGTTCCGCCGTTCGTCATGGAACAGAACGGATCGTTGACCGGATTCAGCATCGATCTGTGGGATGCGATCGCCGCGCGGCTGAAGCGTAAGACCATTTATCAGATCGCACCCGACGTAAGCGCCTTGGAAGAGGCGATGCGGTCCAAGGGCGCGGACCTTACAGTGGCCATGCTCATAACGTCGGGGCGTGACGAGGTGTTTGACTTTTCGTTTCCGACATTGAACGCCGGGCTGCAGATCATGGTGCGCGATACGCACCAGACCGCGAGCACGAACCCCTTATGGGATTTGCTGCGTCTGATATTTTCGCGAACCACGATAGCCTGGCTCGGCATGGCTCTATTGCTGATATTGATTCCGGCGCACCTGGTCTGGCTGCTCGAACGGAGGCGCAAGGACGATGCGCTTTCGAGTCGGAACTACTTTCCAGGCATCTTCGAAGCAGGTTACTGGGCGCTCTCTACGCTGACCACGCAGGCGGAGGCAATGCCGAGACAATGGCTGGCTCGCGCACTGTCGGTCCTCTGGATGTTCGCAGGCGTCGTGTTCGTCGCCTTCTATACCGCGCAGTTGACGACGACCTTGACCGTCCAGCAGATTCGCGGCGCCATCGAGGGGCCGGATGATCTCCCCGGTAAGCAGGTCGCCACGGTCGCGCACAGCCTGGCGGTCGATTATCTTCAGGAACACCATGCGCAGGTCCAGGAGTTCTCGACAACCGACCAGTTGTTCAAAGCTCTTTTGCAGCAAAAAGTGGATGCCGTGGTGACGGGCGCGCCGATCCTGCGCTACTACGCATCGCACGAGGGACAAGGACAAGTGAAGGTGGTCGGCGCCGAAATCAACATTGCACCGGTCGCGATCATGCTGCAGTTGGATAGCCCTCTGCGCAAGAAGATTGACATCGCGCTGCTCGCGCTTCGCGAGGACGGCTCCTATCAGCGGCTGTACGACAAATGGTTCGGCAGTCTCTAGACTGAGCCGCCACCAAGACCTAAACCGGGCGATGCCAGGGATGACATTCGAGCTCTTCCAAGTCCGCTGCGCGATGGCGGCGCTCCTATGCGTCTTTGCCTTGCCCGCCTTCGCGCAAAACCCCCAGTCGCTCGTGCAGCAAGCTAAAAATCCGTTCGCCGACCTGACCAACCTGCAATTTATATACGACGACAACCTGGGGCTCGAGCCGCACAACCAAAGCTCGCAGATGCTGACTTTTCAGCCCGTCATTCCATTCGGCGTGAGTCCGGCTTGGAGCATCATCACCCGCACCATTCTGCCGCTCATCGACCAGCCTGGGGCCGCTCCGGGCGAGGGCAGGACGCAGGGGGTGGGCGATACCCAGTTTTCGGCGTTCCTTTCTCCCACGCGGACGGGAGATCTGGTCTGGGCTATCGGACCGGTGTTTCAGCTGCCAACCGCCACCAATGATGCGTTGGGTCAGGGCAAGTGGGGAGCAGGACCCACCGCGGGGCTGCAGTGGTCGGGCACCCAGTGGACGTTCGGTGGCCTGATCAACAACATCTGGTCTTTTGCGGGCAACGCGGGACGGCCGGCGGTCAATCAGATGGAGTTGCAGCCGGAGGTCAACTACAGCTTCAAAGATAATCCGAACCGCTACCTTACTTTTTCACCGACTCTCACCGCGGACTGGGAGGCGAGCGGTGGCGAACGGTGGACTGTGCCGGTGTCTCTGGGCCTTGGCCAACTGTTCAAGTGGGGTCACCAATCGATCAATGTCCAAGCGACCGCCTACTACAATGTGGTTGCGCCCACCGGCGCCTCCACCTGGACCCTCGAGGTCGAGGTGCAGCTGCTGTACCCGAAATGATCGCGATCGGCCGCGACCGCGTCCACCCCCTGTTCGGCGACGAAGTGCATGCACCCTTGGTCGCATCGCAAATCACCAGAGCGCATGTTGATATAGCCCGCGCACATCGGTGCGATGGCCGTGTTCACTTGCCAGAGGCGTCATGAGTTTGCGCGTCTGGCCTACTGCGAGATGTACCCTATGCACTGCACAACGAGCGATTGGATTACTCCGCTGAGGAGATCGGCCTTTCTGCCGAACCTCTTGCTGGTGGTGTCGTTCAATCTCGCCTCCTGCGGCTCCAAAGGAGATCACGCGCCCGTGGCCGAAGCGGCCCCCGTTCAGGCGGCTTCCGCGGAGGCAGCTCCCGCGCCTGCGGACGCGCCGCCGCCGGCCGCGTCGACGGCCGCGGTTGCGGAGGCCTCGCAGGCGGCACCGCCCGCCTCCGGCGAGGCCATGACGCCCGCGAATCTGGATGAGCTGCTTGCGCCCGTCGCGCTGTATCCCGACGCGTTGCTGGCGCAGGTGCTCGCCGCCGCGTCCTATCCGCAGGAGGTCATGGACGGGGGCAATTGGCTCCTCCAGAACACCAACCTGCAGGGGCAGGCGCTTCAAGATGCCGCCAAGGAGGCGGGTTTTGGGGCGCCGATGCAGGCACTCGTCCTGTTTCCATCGGTCGTGGACATGATGTGCCAGAACTTCGATTGGACGAAGCAGCTGGGGTCAGCCTTCAACGCGGATCAGGGAGCGGTGATGGCCTCGGTGCAGCGGCTGCGCGCGCAAGCCGCGGCGGTGGGCAATCTGAAGTCGACGCCGCAACAAAAAGTCGAGACCCAGACCGTCGATAAGCAGCAGGTCATCGTGATTCAGCCGGCGGATCCGAAAATCATCTATGTGCCGACCTACAATCCACAGGTCGTGTATGTGACGCCGCCGCCCCCCGCACCCGTCGTGGGCCCGACCACGGGCGATGTGATCGCCGCCGGCCTGATCGGATTTACGGCGGGGGTAATCGTCGGCAGCATGTTCAACAACCACAATTACTACCCGTATCCGAACTGGGGCTACGGTGGCGTTTGGTATGGCGGCCATCCTTATAGCCGCAACGTTTATGTCTACGCGCCCCACTACAATCGCGGCTACCCGCCGGGATACCGTCCTGGATATGGTTATCGGCCGCCGCCGAACTATGCGAACGGCTGGAATCGTGCGAGCACGCTGCCCGCATACAACAGCAGCAACTATTACAACCGTTTCAATGGCAACCAAAATCAGCGGCCGGGCAATACCCCGCCGCGGCTCGTCGGCAGCGATGTCAGCAATCGGCCGGGAGCTTATCGGCCGCCGGGCAGCGGCAACGTCACGGGCAGCGGCAACAACAATAAGAGCGGCAACAACGTAACCATCAACAACAATTTCGGCAGCAACAAGCAGCCGGGAACCGGCGGCGCGACTTCGCAGCCTGCTTGGAAAGGTCAGCAGCAATATCAAGGCTCGCGTCCCGGCACTGGTTCGGCCTCGCAACCCCCGCGCAACTCGACCATGCCTGCACGGCCGTCCACGCCGGGCGGCTCCGCAGGTGGCGGCTCTCGTCCGGGAAGCCCGGCGACCCGTCCGGGAAGTCCCGCGAGCCCGGCGACACGCCCCGCCAACGGCGGCGGCCGGCCGGCCAGTGATCGTGGCTTCGGGGGAACCGGCCAGCAGCCCAATCGGGGCGGTGCGCCCTCGGGTGGGGCTACGCCGGCAGGGCGCCCGGCGAACTCCGCAACTCGTCCGGCGACTCCGCCGCCGGCCGGGGGCAATCGGCAGACCGCCTTTACCGGTGCCTCTTCGGGGCGCGGCGGCGGCGGCGGGGCTCAATCGGACCGTGCAGCGTCGAACAGGGGCCAGGCCAGCGTGGGTCAAGGCGGGACGCGATCGGCCGCGCCCAGCAATCGACAGCGAGGAGCCCAGCGATGAGCACGATGAAGACGTATTGGCGCTTTTCGCCGCACCTGCTCGGTGCCTTGCTGGTCCTGTTGCTCGGCAGCCCGGCAACCGAGGCACAGACCGCTGGATCTTCGGCGCATGAGAGTTTCGACACGGCTCCGCAGGCGGTTCGTGCCCTGGTGGCGGCGGCCAAAGACAACGACAGCGCCCGTCTGCTCGCCATCTTCGGACCCGGTTCCGATGAGATGGTGGAATCCGGAGATCCCGTCGCCGACAAGAAAGACCGCTCGAATTTCGTGAAGGCGTACCAGACCCGGCACGTCCTGATCACTAAAGGACCGGATCGCAAACTACTCGCGGTCGGAGCCCGCGGCTTCGAGCTGCCGACCCCGATCGTGCGCATCGACGGGAAGTGGATGTTTGACGGTGCAGCCGGTGCCCAAGAGGTCATCATCCAGCGCATCGGCCGCAATGAGCTCGATGCGATCGCGGCATGCCGAGGCATCGTCGACGCCGAAAATGATTACGCGTCCATGAACCCCGAGCACACGGCGGTCAAATCCTATGCCGGCAAGCTGATGAGCGATCCTGGCCGCCGCAACGGTTTGTACTGGGAAGCCCAGGCGGGAGAGCCGCAGAGCCCAGCGGGCCCATTTCTCGCCCAGGCGGCCGAGGAAGGATACGAGGCGGGCTCCCACTCGCCCTACCACGGCTATTACTACCGCTTGTTGAAGGCGCAGGGACCCTCGATGCCAGGCGGTGCCAGGAGTTACGTGGTTGATGGCGTGCTGAGCGGAGGATTTGCGGCGGTGGCTTGGCCCGCACAATACCGCGCGAGCGGCGTCATGACGTTCATCGTGGGACAGGACGGCGTGGTCTATCAAAAGGATCTGGGCGATGACACCGAACACCTCGCGAAGAGTCTCGCGAGTTTCGACCCCGACTCGAGTTGGGTGCGCGCCGAAACGACCCCGTAGCGAGCCTCGCCGGGGACTGACCGAACCATCAGCCGGCTGATGTGGCCGGATTCGCGGGCAACAGCAGGCGAAACGCAGCGCCGCCGCCCGCGTTGTGCTCGGCCCACATCCTTCCGCCATGAGCGTTGATGATCGTGCGGCATACGGATAATCCCAATCCCATGCCGTCCTCCTTGCTGGTGAAGAAGGGCTCGAACACCTTTTCCAGCGTTCCGTCGGCGACGCCGGGACCGGCATCGCAAACGGAGATCATCACGAAGCCCTGCTCGCCCACGCCGGTTTGGAACGTCAGGACACGGGCTTCTCTCGCCAACTCGGCCATCGCGTCACAGGCGTTCCTGACGAGGTTGATCAGCACCTGCTGCAGCCCCACGCGATCGGCCCGCAAAATCGGCCGATTCGGGTCAAGCTCGAGGCGTACCGTAATGCCGCGATCGATGAGCTCGCTCCGCAGCAGCTTGAGGACCTCGGCGACGAGATCGTTCGCATCCACCGGCTGGAACTGCACTTCACCGCGCTTGAGGAGCAGACGCAGGCGACGGATGATGTCTCCCGCTCGTTGATCGTCGGCAACGATCTCCCCAAGAATATCGCGCACTTCATTCAGATTCGGTTCGGAACGCTTGAGGATGAGTTGCGCCGCCTGCGCGTTGCTCAAGATCGCGGTCAGGGGTTGGCTGACCTCATGCGCAATGGATCCCGACAATTCGCCAAGCATGTTGACGCGCGATAAATGGGTGACTTGATTGCGCTGTCGCGCGACCTCCAGCTCCGCACGCGCGCGCTTTTCCTCCTCTTTGGCGATCAGCCAAGCCCGTGCACCGAGAGTCGACAGAACCACGCCGACAACGAACAAAAGGCCCGTGGCCACGGCCAATCTGTTGCGGAAGGTGGTGAGATCGGCAAAGACATCCTGCTCGCTCGAGGCGACGCAAATGGACCAGAAGGTGTTTCCCAATCGCGCAGGGACATAGACCGCGTACTTCCGAATCGGGCTCACTTCCCGCACACCGACTCTGCGCGAGGTATATTGCGCGGTACCTTCGCCGCCCCGAAGCATGGCCTTCACCAACGCAGCCGAGGAGGGATTGCCCTTGTCGGCCTCAAATATGGACGTGCCGGCAACGCCGGGGACCGGCGTGTAAAGAATGGTTCCGGCCTGGCTGATCACCCAGGCGTAACCGGTGGCGCCCACTTTGACCACATCGAGATAGCGCTTCGCGAGACTGTTGAAGTCGACGAGGATTTCCACTGATCCCTTGAATTCCGAGCCCTGCGTGACGGGAACATGCAGGGCAATCGCATCCACTCCCTCGATGGTCCTGAACACCTCGCTGAGCACCGGCTTGTGGTCGCGCAGCAGCGTCACCATGTGCGACTGCTGCGAGATATCCAGGCCCACTGCATTGCCGTCGGGAAAGTCATCGCGGATCACGCCTTTCTCATCCACGCGGGTGATCTCCATGATCCGGGCTCGGTTGGTTTCGTAGAAGAGCTTCAGCACCGCCCTGCCTTCGCGGTCGTCCTCGGCCACCGCGGGCATCTGGGACAAGGTGGCCAAGGTGGCCGTCCAGGTTGCAAAGAACTCCTCGATGCCCCTCGCCGCCTGGTGCGCATAGATCATCTCTTGCTGATCGAGCTTCGCGATCGCGGCCTTCTTGGCTTCCTGGTAGATGCCCTCGAAAATGAAGACGCATGCAGTGGCGATCGCAATAGCGAGGACGACGAAAACCGTCTTTCGATTGGCGTTCAATCAGGCTCTCCAACGCATTGCGTCACGCTCGGCCGGCGCCTGAATCTGGTAGAGGCCTTCTCGTGAAATGCGCGGGATTGTTTTTAGCGGCGTTTATGCCGATTGGGCATGTCATGAGCTCCATTCAGTATTTCCGCTCTCCCTGCCGATTCATACAATCACTGACGAGTCGACGGGCATTCAAGAATACGCCTGTCAAACATCAGGGAACACCATTGAATCTCATGGACAGAACACGTCCCCCGCGACGTGACATCCCGCCGCACGCGCTCGAAACCGAGGGCGCTTCGCGCCCTTTTAGTCTCCGGTGGCGGGCTTGCTTTCTCATGCTGGGCGCCACGGCGCTCACGGTTCCTGCGCTCGCGCAGCAAAAAACCGGGCCCGGCATCACCGGCGACGACAGTCTGACATGGCACGGCATAACGCTCTACGGGGTCATCGACATCGGACTGCAATATGACACCCACAGCGCACCGTTCACTCCCTACCGTCCGGCGGCCAGCGGCAACATCGTGCGCCAGAACAGCGGCGGCTCGGTGAGCGGTCTCACGCCGAGCAACATGGGCCAATCCAGAGTCGGCCTGCAGGGCATTGAGCCCCTGATCGCCGATTGGTCGGCCATCTTCCAGTTGGAGACCTTCTTCAACCCGCAATCGGGCGAGATCGCCGATTCGCTGAAATCGCTGACGGTCAACAATGGACGAGGCTTGAGCTCCCAGAGCGTGGGCGTGGATGGCAGCTCCGCGGGACAGGCATTCCAGACGGCCTGGGTCGGCCTGAAATCGGGACGGTTCGGAACGCTCACCTTCGGCCGCCAGATCACGTTGATCACGGAAGGGGTCATCAAATACGACCCCAATTATAACGCCACCGCGTTCGGCCTGCTGGGCGCCTCCAATACGTATTCCGGCGGAGGCGCTCAGGAGAATAACCGGCTCGATTCCACCGCGAAGTATTCGGTCGACTTCAACGGGCTTGCACACAGCGCCGCGCTCTACAAATTCAACGGGGCGAGCGGCTCGGCCAACACGACGTTCCAAGCGGATCTCGGCGCGGCGTACGCGGGCGCCTCCGTGGATGCCTATTACTCGAAGGAAAATAGCGCAATCATCGCCACCTCCTTGACCGCCGTCCAAGTTGCCGAGCTTCCGTCGCTCGGGTATTCGATATCGAATTCTCTCGCAGCGACCATCTCGGACAATACGGCGTATGCCCTCATGGCATCGTACAAGATCGATCCCTTCAAGGTCTTTGCCGGCTACGAGCACATCAAGTACGCGAATCCCGACAGACCCTTGAGCGCTGGATTCAACGACATCGGCGGCTACGTTCTCGCTTTCGTCACTAACAATGCCTATGCCGATTCGAAGACTTTGAATATCTACTGGACCGGTGCGCGCTACACCGTCCTGCCCCACCTCGACTTGACCGCCGCCTACTACGGCTATCAACAGAACGCCTATGGCACGGGCAAGCAGGCCGGCTGCTCGAGCCCGGCACACAGCAGCTGCAGCGGCAGCTTGGAGGCTTTTTCGTTCGACGCCGACTATTACTTGAGCAAGCACTTCGACGCTTACCTGGGCGCCATGTACAGCGGTGTGCACGACGGGGTGGCCAGCGGCTACCTGCACTCGACCAATATCAACCCCACCATCGGCGTGCGGTACAAGTTTTAGCCGGTCTCCGAGGGCGAATCCGCCGTGGCGACGGCAGCGTGCTGCGAGGCCTCATTGATGAGAAGGTCGGTGGCCTGCCTCACATAGGCCGCATCATCGCCCGGGACGACCCGGCTTTGCGCATTGAGACACGAAATACCCAAGCCGAGCGCGGATGGCCAATCGCCGCTTTTCCACATCGCCAATGAGGTCTTGCGCATCTTTTCCAGGAATGCCTTACGCCTGGACATCGAGGCCGAGCAGTAATAGCCGATCACATGGTCGATCGTATGATGGATGTGGGCGAGGAACGCCGCCCTGGCAGACTCGTCCGCGTCCCGCATCCGGCCCATGATGTCGTCGTATTCCTTGCGCAACACTGCCCCACGACCTTCACGCCACCGATCGAGCATGCCCACCGCCTGATCCCTCCGTTATCAAGGCAACTCATCGCGTATGAATTCAAGACATGCGCCGCCCGGCGCTTCGTCTGAGCGTACCAGAGTTGAGCGATTTGGACGGCATTCCCCGCCCCAGTGAACCCCCGCCCTATAATCTACTCTCAGGAGAACCTTCAAATGCGCCCCGTGCTTCTCGTCCCCGGCATCGGCAACTCCGGCCCCGCTCATTGGCAATCGCTATGGGAGGCCAAACACCCCGCCGTCGCGCGCGTCATGCAACGCGATACTTTGCCGCCCTTCTCGTGGCGATTCCCGATCCGTCCGGGACCAATTTCCCGGGCAGCCCCCTCGGGCTTCACGCCGGTGCCCCGCGCTTTGCGCGACCATCCGGTCACGGTGGTCAGCAGCGACGATGACCCGTACGCGAGCGCGGCCTTCACCGATGCGCAGGTTGCTGCCTCGAGCGCCGAACATGTGCGCCTTTCAGGACGCGGCCATATCAACGCCGCCAGCGGCATCGGAGATTGGCCGGACGGTTGGGCGCTCATCGAGCGTTGGCGCTAGTCTCTTGGAGTAGCAGGCGGCATCGGGATCCTCACATTGACCTCAGTGCCCTCGAGGGTGTTGAGCCACTGACAGGCTCCGCCCAGTTGACGGGCGCGATGATGCAGGGGCGTGCTCACAAGGCCCTCATCGGGGATCGCGCTCGGCGACCCCGAAATCGGCCTCGCCAGTCGACAATGCAGTGTGTCCCCGATGATTTCCACACGCAACGACAGCTCCCTCGGCACGCCGTCCGTTAAAATCTGCGTGAGCGCTTTTTGAAATATTCGAAACACCCCGAGCTTGAAGTCGGCGGAAAACGGGGGTTCTTCGAGCGGATAGCTTTCCGAGTAAACCACGCCGGCCGCATCGCAACTTGCCTTCAAATGCCAGCGATGGTCGAACAAAGCCCGACCTGATCGAGCAGACTCGGACTCAAGGCCTCGACCACTTTGCGCTTGATATCGATGGCCGCGCGCAGTAACCCGATAGCCCGGGCGAGCTTGTCCTTCGCGACATCCGCGAGGTCGCTCCGCTGCGCGATCCAGCTCATATCCATCACCGCACCGACCAGCAGCCCGCCGACTTCGTCGTGCAGCGTGCGTGCTAGCGAGGATTTCTCGGCTTCGATTTCCAGCTCCGACCGGCGCAGAGTTTCTAGAAGATCGGCGGCGGACAACTGGTTTGGCGAGGCGCTTTCGAATGGCAAAGATGGGCTGTCCATGCAACATGATCACCCACCTCGGTGATGGGCCGCTGTAGTCCAACGGCGTCACCTCAGGGCGTGAAACGACCGTTGGATGAGCCAAAGCGCCTACATCCATCGGCGGCGACATCGGATTAACTGTGCAGCCGGACCTCCGGTAGCAACATCAGAACAAGGATAGCGATGGATACTCTGCTCATATTGATAATTCTCTTGGTTTTGTTCGGCGGCGGCGGCGGCCTTTATTGGGGGATGGGCGCGGGATGGGGAATCGGGCCGATTGGTCTGATCGTCGCGGTGCTCGTCGTGGCCTTTCTGCTGAATGGTCGCCGCGGCGGATCCCGCCTCTAGGCTGCGCAGGGCTGTCTCGGGCGCAGCTCAATCGCGCCCGAGATCCCGCATCACGCGCGCAACGGGATGCCGCACGGTTTAATTTTCATCAGATCAGCTGTCCCTGTCGGCCCAGGATTTTCCGCTCGACATTCAATATCTCGAGCCGACCCTCCAGGCACTCCATGATGTGCGCGCGCTCCAAGGTCCTCGCCTCACCAATCGATGGTGCCCACACGCGGATCACCATCACCGGCATTCGCCCACCGTCCGCATAAAGATCCCGAATCCACCCGTACAGGGGCGCAGCTTCGGGCAGCCAAAGCCGCGCCGCGTTCAGGTGCTGCGCGACGAGGATCCGAGAGCGTATAGATGGCGACGTCGCACCCGCTGCACGAGCGCCGCCTTACCGATCACGCTCGAGTTCACGCGGCAGCTCAGGCCGCACCCAGCGCGCTAGTTACTCGCCTCACGGAAACGCTTCAGCCGATCCACCGCGTCCAGGCGATCGGCGCCCTGAAATTGCAACATCCATCCTGGATACTCCGGCGGCAGTGCGCTGACCTCATCCAACCGTCCGAGCTCCTGCGGCGTGAGCGTGAGATCGACCGCCGCGAGATTGTCCTTGAGCTGCTCGTAATGCTTCGCACCAATGATGACCGAGGTCACCGCGGGCTTCGCCAGCAGCCATGCAAGGGAGACGCGTGCCGGACTGCAGTGATGAGCCTTCGCGATCGGGGACATTGCATCGAGGATCTTCCAAGTCCGCTCTTTGTCGACGATGGGAAAGTCAAATTCGGCACGGCGCGAGTCCTCAGGCTTCTGGTTCGTTCGTGTGTATTTGCCTGATAACAGGCCTCCGGCAAGCGGACTCCAGACCAGCAGGCCAACCTTTTCGGATTCCAGGAGCGGCACGATTTCCCGCTCCAGATCGCGCCCGGCAATCGAGTAGTAGGCCTGCAGCGTGGCGAATCGGGCGAGGTTCCGGTACTCGCTGATGCCGAGCGCCTTGGCGATCTTCCAGGCCTGCCAGTTCGAGCAGCCGATGTAGCGGACCTTCCCTTGCTGCACCAGGGTGTCGAGCGCGCGGACTATCTCCTCCACTGGCGTCACCGAATCGTTGCCATGGATCTGATAGAGGTCGATATGATCAGTCTGCAAGCGCCGCAGACTCGCCTCAACGCCGTCCATGATGTGACCACGAGAGGCCCCGACATCATTGCGGCCCGGGCCGACACGCCCGTAGACCTTGGTTGCGATCACGACATGTTGCCGCGCGATCCTCAGGTTCTTCAGCGACTGCCCGAGGATTTTTTCACTCTCACCCTCCGTATAGACATCCGCGGTATCGAAGAAGTTGATACCGCTGTCAATCGATGTCCCAACCAGCTCATCGGCAGCCGCCTGGCCGACGGCTCCGATGGCTTTGAACATTCCTCTGCCATCCCCGAAGGTCATGGTTCCGAAACACAGTTTCGAGACCACGAGACCGGTATTGCCGAGCGTTGCGTATTTCATGCCGAGTTCCTCCTATGCGAGTTCAGTGTTTGCCCGGCGGAGAAAAATAGGCGGTTGCCAGGGCGTCAGCTCTTACTCGACTATATCGCTACCCGGAAGTTCAGGGGTCCTCATCATGGGTGCGATATGCGAAATCTGGATTTTACCTCCTGGCCTGCGCTGCTTTCGACTCTGCTCGGACTCAGCGTGATCACCCTGATCGGAGTCGGCATCCGCCTGCTCGCCATGCAGACGATGCAGCAGCGCCGCGAGCGTGAGAACCGCCAGATCAACGAGCGCTTGCGCACGCTGATTGCGGCTTATAAGACGTTGGGCGGCTCTTTCACGGGCGATCTCGCAGTGAGTCCCGCCCATCGCAGAGATTTCAGAGGCGACGCGGAGCGCGCGCCTGCCCGCGGGACCGAGGGATCTGCGGATGGCATTCGACTGGGCTCCGACCGATCGCGACGTATTCGCGACGCGGTCGAAGCCTCCTTGTCCGACATCATTTTGCTCGGCACCGAGGAGCAGGTGCGGCTGGCGGCGACGGCAGCCGCTGAACTCGCGGCCGGTCGCTCGGTTGAGACGGCGGCGCTGGTGGTGTGCCTGCGCGATTTCATTCGCCAGGCGCTCGATCTGCAGCCGGTCCCCCTGCACCTGTTGATTCCGAAACAGGGACCTTCGCGTGCGACACCGTCCAAGGGCGGTAAGGAGAGCGACAAGGAGGGTGCGAAACAGGGCGGCGGTGGACTGGGCGGTGGGGCGGGCGGCGGTGCAGGCCTCGGCGCAGGCGTCAGCCATGACGAGGAGAGCGAGCACCCAGACACCTGACCCCTATCGCGCAATCACCTGCATCACACTCTGTCAATTATTTGACGCTAGCAGGTCACGCTTCCAATGCGTGCCGGCGCGCGTCCGAGGAATCCTACAGCGGACGAGGTGCTGGGGACTGCGTCCACCGGAGGGCGTTCTGCTAATTTCGAGTGTGAGGGAGGTCGGAGGTGCGTATGACGGCCGAGCTGAACACGATTTTTGAGATGGTTAGCCATTTTCAGCAGCTGACCGAGCGCGAAAGGTCCGGGCTGGCGCGGGAGCTGCACGACGATCTTGGCGGCTACCTCATCGGTGCCGTGATGGACCTCACCACGTTGGCACCGCACATAGCCGGTGCCATGGGGCCGGCGGCTCACGACAAGATGACGCGCGCGCGGCAGGCGCTCGCATCGGCGATTGTGCTGACGAGGCGTCTCACGGAGCAACTGAGACCGACGCTGTTGGATAACGTCGGGTTATTCGCTGCGTTGCGTTGGCAATTGAAGAATGCGTGCGAACGGACCCACATCAAATGCGTCGACGATCTGCCGGCGGAGGAGCCCCGGCTGAACTCGCGGGCCTCCATCGCCTTGTTCCGCAGCTCGCAGGAGGCGCTGATTGTCGGAATCGATCGCTGCTCGGTGACTGAGCTGGAGTTGATCGGCTCGATGGACGACAAGCAACTGTCGCTTCGATTTGCGGCGGATGGCGGCGTCCTGCCTGAGAGGCCAACTGATGTGGCGAACCTGATGCTGGAGTCTCTGCGGCATAGAATCCGCACTCTAGGGGGAGCCGTGCAGGTGCAGAATCCGCCGAGCGGCGGTATCGTGGTGGTGATCAGCGCTCCCACGGCCAACGTGACCGCCATTCACTAACTCTATCCGCCGACGAAGGCTCCGCTGATCCCTGAACCTGAGTCACCTCGCTCAACAACGCCGCCACTCGCCCTTAAACCAGCCCAGGCAACCCGCGTGATATTGTGAAGCACGCCCCGCCCCGGCCCGCCGCTCCGGAGCACAATGGATTGGAAGCCGCCCCTCGCGTGCGGCCGTCTTGCCACGCCGCAGCTGGGAGGCTCGAGTGCGAACCCTGTCGATCGCGTCGCTCATCATCCTGTTCGCCACCGCCCGCGAACCGGCCCACGCACAGGTGATGCTGGCCGCCAATCCCTACTCGGCGCAGTTCGCACAAATCGTCCGCCAAAATCAAGAAGCCTGGAAGCAGCTCGACGCCCAGATATCCGATGTCGTGACGCCGAAACTGGTGTCCGTCGAGGTCACCATGAGCTGCGGACTGTACACCGAGCTCGAGGCGAGCTATTCGAACGGGATGGTCGAGAGCAAGGAGATTCCCGGCGATGCGGGCACGCAGTCGAGACTTGGCAACCTGTTCGATCGGAGTCGCACGCTGGTGAACGTGGTGACTCAGCCCTGCATGCAGTAAGCGGCGGGCAAAGGGAGCCCGGCCCGGCGCCGTTGGAATAAAATGCTGCCATGACGGATCTCGCCACGGCACTGCATCGGGTCTTCGGGTTCACTGACTTTCGCCCCGGACAGGAAGCGGTGGTGCGCGACGTGCTCGCCGGGAAGGACGTGCTCGCGCTCATGCCGACGGGCGGCGGCAAGTCGCTGTGCTTCCAATTGCCGGCCGTGCTGCGTCCGGGGCTCAGCGTGGTGGTCTCGCCCCTGATCGCCTTGATGCAGGATCAGGTGCGGTTGTTGATGGACAACGGCGTCGCCGCCACGTTCATCAATTCGACGCTGCGCGGGGACGAGATTCGGCAGCGGCTGGCCGCAGCGCTCAGAGGCGAGTACAAGCTCATCTATCTCGCGCCGGAGCGGCTCATGCTCGCCGAATTTCTCGAGGGGCCGCTGCGGCGGCTGAGCGTCGATCCGGGCATCAGCGCCTTCGTCATCGACGAGGCGCATTGCGTGTCCGAATGGGGACACGATTTCCGCCCCGAGTACCGGCAGTTGTCGACGCTGCGCAGGCGCTATCCGACGATTCCTTTGCTGGCCTTCACCGCCACTGCCACGGCCCGCGTACGGAGCGATATCGCCGAACAGCTCGCATTGCGCGATCCGGCGAGGCATCATATCGAGCTTCAATCGTCCGAATCTCTTCTACCGGGTCCGTTCGAAAGGCTCCGGCACCCTGGCGGAGCGTGCTGGCGCAGGCGCGATCGGGAGGAGCCGGCATCGTCTATTGCCTCTCGCGCCGCCGCGTCGAGGAGCTCGCCTCCCAATTGCAAAGCGCGGGCATCGCGGCGCTGCCCTACCACGCCGGCCTGGATGCGGCGGTCCGGCGCGACAACCAGGAAGCGTTCATCCGCGATGATGTCGCAGGTGATGGTCGCCACGATCGCCTTCGGCATGGGTATCAACAAGCCGGACGTGCGCTGGGTCACTCACTACGATCTGCCGAGAAGCCTCGAGGGGTACTACCAGGAATCCGGCCGGGCCGGACGCGATGGCGATCCCGCGCTCTGCACGCTCTACTTCGGCCTGAAGGATATCCGCACCGCGGAGTTTCTCATCCAGCAGAAAGTCGATCCCGCCACGGGCGAGGCGCTCGAGGACGAGCAGCGCATCGCGCGCCAGCAGTTGCGGCAAGTCCTGAGCTACGCCGAATCCACCGAGTGCCGGCGCGTCATTCAGCTGCGCTATTTCGACGAGATCTTCGAAGGCGCATGCGGGGCCTGCGACAATTGTTGCGAGCCTCGTCGCTCGATCGACTGCACCGTGCAGTCGAAGCAGGTGTTGTCCTGCGTTGCGCGCCTTGCGCAGCGCGGCGAGCGCTTCGGCGCGGCCCACATCATAGATATCCTGCGCGGCAGCCGCTCGGAACGGATCCTCTCGCGCGGCCACGACACGCTGAGCGTATACGGCATCGGCAACCGATGGCGCGTGCCGGAATGGCGCGAGCTGATCCGATCGCTGCGGCATCAAGGGACTGGTGTCGGAGACTCAGGACGGCTATCCGGTGCTTTCCTCAACGCATCGAGCTGGGAGGTGTTGCGCGATCAGCGCTCCGTGCAATCATGCAGGCTCCTTCCCCGGCGCCGCGAAGGCGCGCGGGCGGGGTCTGCCGAGGGGACATCCTCCGCGCATCGCGCAAGGAAAGGCAAGAGCTGTTCGACGCATTGCGTGCGTTGCGCAAGCGGCTTGCGGACGCGCAGGGCATGCCACCGTACGTGATCTTTCACGATGCAACCTTGCGCGAGATCGCCGCCCGGCGGCCTGTCACGCTCGGTCAGTTTGCAGGACATCCGCGGCGTCGGAGAGGCAAAGCTCGCCCGCTACGGCGAGGAGTTCGTTGCCACGGTTCGCGGATACGCAGCAAGTCGGTAGGCCGCCGCGCTCACGACCTGGCCCTTGGATGCCGCGCTCGCGGCTTGACTCTCACGAGCGCCTGCCGAAATACTGAGGCATGGCAATGTGGGTTGGCACGTCCGGCTACAACTATCCCGAATGGCGGGGTAGCTTTCTATCCGGAGAAGCTCGCGGCCGCGAAAATGCTGCCCTACTACGCGGAACGCTTCAACACCGTCGAGATCAACTACACCTTCTATCGTACGCCGAACGCGAAAATACTCGCAGGCTGGAGCGAGCGACGCCGGAGCCATTCAAGCTCACTTTGAAGGCGCCGAAGCGCATCACCCACACGCACGGCTCAAAGATTGCGATGAGCTCCTGCAGTATTTCGTGAAGACCGCGCAGACCCTGGGCTCCAAGCTCGGGGTTCTGTTCTTTCAGCTGCCGCCTTATTTCAAGAAGGATGCCGGCCTTCTCGCCGCCTTCCTCGAGCTGTTGCCGAGCGGAACTCGCGCCGCGTTCGAGTTCCGGCATGCGTCCTGGCTCGACGACGAGGTGTATGGGCTTTTGCGGTCAAAAGGGGTCGCTCTCTGCGTGGCCGAGAGCGAGAAGCTCTCGACACCCGTCGAGATCACCGCCGACTACGCCTACTTCAGATTGAGAGACGAGGGGTACACCCCGCTCGATCTCGCGCGCTGGGCGCAGACCGTCGCGGCGAAGACCGCGTCGTGCACGGACGTGTTCGTATACTTCAAGCACGAGGAATCCGGCACCGGGCCGGCATTCGCCCGCATTTTCTTGGACGCGCTGGGAAGCGCCGCCCGAGTCCGCCGGGTGAATAGCGAGCAAAACGGGCGGTTAGCCCTCTACCTCGTGATGACGTTCGGCATCACGTGGGTCGCCTGGTGGCCGCTCGCGTCCTTGATTCCCTCCGGCGCGGGAGTATTCACCAATCCCACCTTCAGCGCGCTCTACATCATGGGCGGTGTCGGACCCACGTTGGCCGCGTTCATCGCGGTAGCGCTGACTCCGCGCGAGGGGTCGCTGCGGGACTACGCGTCGAGCCTCATGCGATGGCGTGTGCCGCGCGCATGGTATCTGGTCGCGTTGCTGCTCCCGCCGATCGTCGCGTTCACGCTCGACCTTCTGGCGGCACGGTTCGGGGCGCAAACCCCGTCCTTTCCGGCTTTTCGCGACTTGTCGAGAGTGCCGCTGATCTTTTTGACCATGATCCTCGGCGGGGGTCTCGAAGAGCTGGGCTGGCGCGGCGTCGCGCAGCCCATGCTGGAGCGGCGCTTCAGCCGGATCATGAGCGCCGCAATCGTCGGGGCATTCTGGGCGCTGTGGCATCTGCCGCTTTTCTTCATCCACGGCGTGCCGCAATACGGCGCGGATTTTCCGCTATTTGCCGCAGATGTCATCGCAAACGCCTTTCTGCTCGCGTGGATTTACGGCGGGACCGGCAGCATCCTGGTGTGCGTTTTGTTTCATGCGGCCAGCAACACCTCCGCCACCATGGGGCTCGACGCCTGGGACGGCAGTCCGCATATGGCGTGGATCGGTCCGGCGGTGAAGACGGCGTTCGCGGCGGCGTTGATCCTGCTGTTGCCGCGGCTGAAGCCGAAAGTCGCGCAACCCGCGCGCTAGCGGCGGCGCGCACGCGGCGGCGCAATGTCAGGCGGCGGCTTCCTGGGTGGCGTGCAGGGGCACCGCCTCCTTGATCGGTAGATTGATGATCGCCGCACCGAGCGCCAGCACGATGTCGGCATACCAGACCCAGTCATACGACCCGAGCCGCGCCATCGCGACGCCACCGAGCCACGCGCCCAGGAATCCACCGATCTGATGCGAGAGCAAGGTGAGTCCGAACAACGTCGTCAGGTAGCGCGTGCCGAAGAGCTTGCCGACCAGGCCGGCCGTTGGCGGTACCGTCGCGAGCCAGCTGAGGCCGAGCGCGCCCGCGATGAGATACACGTTCAACGCCGTCTTCGGCATCACCAGATAGCAAACGATGACGACCGCGCGGCTCGCGTACAGCCACGCCAGGATGATCTTCATCCGATGACGACGTCCCAGCCAACCGACCCATAGACTGCCGATGAGGAGAATGCGGTCCACGGTACGCGCGAGCGGCGCGGAGCGTCCGATGAGCACCGGACACTTCCGCCGAGCTCGAGCGTCACGGGCACGAGGTGCTCCGCGGCGGCCGCCATCACGCGCCGGCCGATCGACGTCGAGCCGGTGAACATCAAGTGATCGAAGGGCAGCCGCGAGAACGCCTCGGCGAGCTCGGCGCCTCCGGTGATCACCGCAATTTCCGTCGCCTCGAAATACTCGGCCACGAGCGTCTCGAGCAGCGCACTCGCCGCCGGGGTGTGCTCGGAGGGCTTGATGAGGCAGCGATTGCCGGCGGCGAGAATCCCCGCCAGCGGCCCGAAGGTGAGCGTGATCGGGAAATTCCAGGGCGCAATGAGTCCGACGACGCCCAACGGCTGAGGCACGAGCTCGGCACGCACGCCGGGAGCGCCGATCGGCAGGCCGATCCTGCGCCGCTGCGGCCGCATCCACCGTCCGAGGTGCCGGCGGGCGTACTTGAGCGAGGTGAGCGACGGCAAAATATCGACGAAGCGGGTGAGGATCTCCGACCGGCGGCCGAAATCCTCGACGAGCGCCCGGCAAATGGCGTCCTGCCGGTCGACCAGCAGCTCGACGGCGCGCGTAAGGCGGTCCCGCCGTACGCCCGCATCCGCCGGCTCGGCGCGGAAGGCCCTTCGCTGCGCCTCGAGCAGCGCGCACGCTTCGCGCGACTCGCTCATCGCCCGAGGTCAGAACGTTCCAGGGTATTCGCCGCCGTCGAGCACGATACTCTGGCCGGTGATGTAGCCGGCGTGCGTGCTGCACAGAAACGCACAGGTACGGCCGAGCTCCAGCGGTCGGCCGAAGCGTTTGGCCGGAATCTCGCGCCGCGCCCGCTCCTCGATCACGGACTCGGGCTCGCCGGTCCGCTGGGCCGTCCTGGCGAGTCCGGAGCGCAGCCGCGCGGTGTCGAAGCTGCCCGGCAACAGGTTGTTGATGGTGACGTTATCACCGGCGACGGTGCGAGCGATTCCGGCGAGGAAGGCCGTCAGACCGGCACGCGCGCCGCTCGACAAATCGAGTCCCGCCAGCGGCATCTTCACGCTGAGCGAGGTGATGTTGACGATTCGACCGAATTTGCGTGACACCATCCCGTCGATGACTTTCTGCACGAGCTCGATAGGCGTCACCATGTTCATCGTCAGGCCCTTGATGATGGCTTCCTGGTCGAGTTCGCGAAAATCCCGGAACGGCGGACCGCCGTTGTTATTCACCAGGATGTCCGGCGCGGGGCACGCTGCGATCAGCGCCGCTTGTCCCTCCGCGGTGGACACATCCGCCGCCACCGGCGTGACCTCGACGCCGCTCGCCTTGCGGATCTCCTCCGCGGTCGACTCGAGTATCGCGCGGTTGCGCGCGTTGATGACCAGCGAGACTCCCGCCTCGGCGAGGGCGATCGCACACGCTTTGCCGAGACCCTGGCTCGATGCGCAGACGATCGCCTTGCGGCCGCGAATACCGAGATCCATGACCTACCCCTTGCGCGTCCGTGAGGTGCGCTTCGATTTCGTGCGCGCCGGCCGGCGTGCGCGCCTGTCTCGCGACGCTCCTCTGCGGGCGAGCGCGGCGCTGCCGGAATCGGCGAAGGTGCCGACCGAGGCGTTGAGCGCGGCTGCAAGGGCGGCATCGCCATTGACCAGGTCGCCCCAGTCGCAACTCCTGGCCCTTGCGCTTGCCCTTCAGGGTCAGCTTCAATCCCGCCGGAGATACGGCAAGGACGAACGGGCGGCCTTCGATCATGAGCTCGCGTTTAAGCGTTTTATCGAGTCGCGTGGTCATACCTGAGTTTAAGATAAAGACATGATTCCATCGCAGGCCCCTCGCAAGGCAGTCACCGCAGGCCTCGCCGCGCAGTTTATCGCAAGGCCGCCTCCCGGCGGCAGCCGCGCGGGGCGGCCGCCCCCGGGGTTCGGCAGGGCGATGAGCCGCTCGGACTCTGTCCCGGCACGGCTCGAGAACGCCACCGAGCAGCATCGCGCCGGCAATCTCGTGGCGGCGCGCCGGCTCTACGAGGAGGTGCTGGCCACCGATCCCGCGCAGGATCTCGCGCTGTTCCGGCTCGGGCTTCTGGACTTGCAGGAAGGCCGGCGCGGCGGCGGCAGCGAGCGCGGCTCGCTGAGGCGGCCGTGCGAGTCCCGGACAATCCGCGTTATCAATTCGGGCTCGCTCAGGCACTTCAGTCGCTCGAGCGCTGGACGGACGCGGCGCAGGCGCTGCGGCGCGCAGCCGAACTCGAGCCGGATTCCTTCGACGCGCACTTCGCCTTGGGCGTGGTCCTGCAGCGCCGCGGCGAGCTCGCCGCCGCTCAAGCGGCTTACCGCGTGGCGCTCTCGCGAAAGCCGGATGATCCGAGCACGCTCGGCAATCTCGGCACGGTGCTTCGGGAGATGGGCGAGCTGGACGCGGCGATTCGGCTCTTCGAGACCGCCGCGCAGATCGAGCCCCACGCCGCCTGTCACGGCGTCAATCTCGGCATGACTTTGAGCGAGCGGGGCGATTTTCCCGCGGCTGAATCGCTCCTGCGCGCCGTGCTCGCGCGCGAGCCGGGGAACGCGGATGCGGTCTTCAACCTCGGCAATGCGCTGCAGGGCCTCGGTCGGCCACGGGAGGCGCTCGAGCAGTATCGCTACGCCACGAGGCTGCGCCCGGGCTACGCCGAGGCACTCAATAATCTGGGCAACGTGCACAAGGAGCTCGGCGATTTCGCCGCCGCCCAAGCGGCCTTCGGCGCCGCGCTTGCCGCGCGCCCGGCCTATGTCACCGCGATCAACAACGCCGGATGCCTGGAGCGCACCCTCGGTCGGCTGGAGACGGCGGAGGACCTGTTGCGCGGCGGGCTTCGCCTCGACCCTCGTCATCCGGCACTGCACGACAATCTCGGCAACGTCCTGAAGGATGCGGGCGCGCTCGATGAGGCCATCGAACACTATCGGCAGGCGCTCGAGATCGACCCCGCCAACGCCGCGACGCACAGCAATCTCGCCTACGCGCTGAGCTTTCAATGCGCCGAGCCGGCGCCCGTTCTCGAGGAATGCCGGCGCTGGGGCGCCCGCTTCGCCGCTCCTCTCGAGCGCACGCGCACGAGCACGGCGCCGGATCTCACGCCGGACCGGCGGCTCAAGATCGGCTACGTATCGGGCGATTTCCGCGAGCACTGCCAGAGTCTATTCACGCTCCCCTTGCTCGCGCACCATGACCGGCGCGCGGTCGAGGTTTTCTGCTATTCGAGCGTCGAGCGGCCCGATGCCTGCACGCGTCGGATCGAGAGCCATGCGGATGTGTGGCGCAATGTGCGTGCGCTCGACGACGACGCCCTCGCCCGGATCGTGTGCCAAGACCGCATCGATGTCCTCATCGACCTGAACATGCACATGGCCAACGGGCGCCCGCTGCTCTTCGCCCGCAAGCCCGCTCCCGTACAGATCGCGTGGCTCGCCTACCCGGGCACGACGGGGATCGAGGCGATCGACTATCGACTGAGCGATCCGCGGCTCGATCCGGAAGGGTGCGAGCGGCACTACAGCGAGCGGACGCTGTATCTGCCGGACACGTTCTGGTGCTACGACCCGCAACACGCGGATCTCGAGGTCAGCGCGCTTCCCGCCCTCGAGCACGGATACATCACGCTCGGATGCTTCAACAATCCGTGCAAATTCACCGACCGCACGTTGCATCTGTGGAGCTCGGTGATGCGCGCGATTCCCGGCGCTCGGCTCGCGCTGCTGGCTCCGGCCGGCCGTCACCGTCAGCGGCTCATCGAGCGGCTGGGTGCACACGGCATCGATGCCGCTCTCACCCGATTCTTGGATTTTCGTCCGCGCGCCGAGTATCTGCGCTTCTACCACGATGTGGATTTCGGTCTCGACACCGTTCCTTACAATGGACACACCACGAGCCTCGACGCCTTGTGGATGGGTGTGCCCATCGTCACGCGGACCGGCGACACCTGTGTCGGCCGCGCAGGCTTGAGCCAACTCTATCACTTGGATCTCATGGATCTCGTGGCCGGCTCCGATGAGGCATTCGTTGCGAATGCCGTCGCGCTGGCCGCCGATCTCGATCGGCTGGGCACGCTGCGCCGCTCCCTTCGCGCATCCATGCAGCGCTCGGCTCTCATGGACGCGGCGCGCTTCGCACACAACATCGAGCACGCTTATCGAAGCGCGTGGCTCGCCCATTGCAACGGCACGCAACTCCCGGCGCGGCGCGCCTGATCGACATCACGAAAGTTTCTCTCCCCGCGCTGTCGCCGATAAGAGACGGCGTTTTGCCGCAAAAATAAGCCGCCCGCCCGACAGGGTTGTCAACGTCCCAACACTTCGCCCGTTGGGTTGCTCATCGACGACGCGGTCAAGCAAGTCGCGGCAACGACACCTTATCGTCAACATGGAGACCGTGATTATGTCCAACTCATCTCGAGTGCTGTCGCTCTGCATCTCGGCAGCGCTGCTCACGGCTTGCGGCGGATCCGGCGGCTCCGGAAGCCCGGCGCTCACCAGCACCTCGACTTCGACGACGACGCAAAGCGCGAATCTTGCCGTGATGGTGAGCGATGCCTCGTCGGAAGACTGGGCGACGATCGGCGTGAAGATCGTGTCGATTGCGCTCATTCCGCAGGGACGGCGGCGACAACGTCACGGTATATTCGGCGCCGAGCCCCGTGCCCACGACGAATCTCGTGCTGCTCGATCAGATCGATGAGCTGCTCGGCAATGTCGGCATTCCGGCTGGCACTTACACCGGCGCGGTCCTCACCGTGAGCGCCAATCCGGGCGATGTTCTGCTCACCACCGCGGCGAATCCGGAAGCGGGTTTCGCCGCGCCGGCGATGACCACGATTCCCACGAGCCGAGATCCAGATCCAGCACACGCAGGGGATGAGCGGAAGTCTCACGGTACCGGTGAATGTGAACTTCGATTCGCCGCTGGTCGTGAGCACGACGCAGAACAATGCGCTCGATCTCGAGTTCGATCTGGCGCATCCCGCGTTCCTCATCGGCCATGTGCCCGTGGGCGGCGGTCCCACGGTGTGGGCCGTCAACTTCGACGGCCCGGTGCACCGCCTGGCGCGCCACGATCTCACCCATCTCGTCCTGCGACATATATACGGCGATGTGCAGTCGATCTCCAGCGATAGCGCCTCGATCACCATCACCCGGGAATTTCCCACCGAGCCGGCCGTGAATCCGGAGACGGCCGTCGCCGGCTCGCAGTCGCTCGTCGATCACCGCCGACTCGGTGAACGGCACGATCCTCTACGATCTCGACGCGAAAACGCGTACGGTGATCGAGAACTTCTCCGGCCAGAGCTGCCCTCCTCAACCGCTACGTGCGCATCGCCGCGCGCTATCAGGAAAACGGCACGCTCGTCGCCACGCGCATTTACGTGAGCAGCGAGTTCAACAACGTATGGGTCAGCCCCGAGGGCCACGTGCTGCATGTGAACACGGCGAGCGACATGGTGACGGTCGAGAACGAATCGGGCATCGGCGTGCCGCTGCTGATCAACGCCGACACCCAGTTCTTCGTGCGCGAGCCCTACAACCCGGCGGTCGACTCGAAGCCGATCGGCACCGGGCCCTCGTTCCTCTCGAGCGAGGATCTGGTGCGCGGCTTCAAGGTGCACGCCACCGTCGTCGATCCGCTCGCGACGCCGCTGGTCGCCGAGAGCATCGACATCGAGACGGCCCGCTACGACGGATCGATCTCCGCGCCGAGCGCCATGAACTTCACCTACACGCGCAACTTCGCGGATGCGAGCGACGATTACGTGTACACCATGAATTACATCTCGGCCGCGACGCCGAACGGCAAGGATTTCGAAGGCAACGCAATCACCGGCTACAAGTGGTGGAACTTCGCGTATCCGACGCGTGCTCGATGGACGGCGGCGATGCGGTCAGCGAGTTCGTCGCGGCGACCGGCGGCAGCGTGAACTTCGGCGGCTCCGTGGGCGCGGTGCCTTCCTACGGCGTGAGCTTCGCGACCTGGAACGATCCCGCCAATGCGAACGGCTGGGCGGCCTACGCGAGCATCCTGATGCCTGCGCTGCTGCCGCTCGGCAACGTGGTCGAGCCGGCCTCAACGGCAGCTCGTTCACGCATGACGGTGGCGGGCGGCGCCATGCCCGGCCACGGTGGATGTGAGCGCCACGACCGGCTCGGCGACGCTCGTCTATCAGGTCGATCGGACCGGCGGCATCGTGACGGTGAGCCCCATCGACATCACCACCGACGACCGGGATGGCCGACCTGAAGGCGGGGCTGGCTGCGGGTGCGCCGGTCAAGGTGTACGGAACACCGCAGGCGGACGCAACCTTGAAGGCCTACGTGATCGCCTACTTCACCGGGGATATGCCGAGCATGTGATCGGCGCTCGGGACGTGCAGTCCCGCGAGAGGCTGCACTCATTCGGCAGGCATCGTCGCGCACCGCTCTCAGCGCGCCGCGTGGCGCGCGACGACGTCGGCGACGGCCGCGGTCAGCCGCTTCGCGTAGTCGATGTGCAGGAACTCGTTCGGGCCATGCGCGTTCGAGTGCGGGCCGAGCACCCCGGTCACCAGAAACTGCGTGCGCCGGATAGCGCTCGCCCAGCATCGCCATGAACGGGATCGTTCCGCCGACACCCATGGCCATGCCCTCGTGTCCGAAGAACTGCCGCGAGGCCTTCTGCGACGGCACGCTCGAGCCACGGCTCCGTGCGCGGCGCGTTCCAGCCGATGCTGTTGGCGCCCGAGCTGAAGCGCAGCCGCGCACCGTACGGCGGATCGCTTTCGAGCGTTCGTCGGATCGCGGCGGCGGCCGCGTCGGCGTTCGCGGTCGGCGGCAGGCGAAAGGAGAGCTTCACCTCGAGCCGCGGCGCGAGCACGTTGCCCGCGTTGCCGACACCCGGCAACCCGTCGAGCCCGGTGACGGTCATGGTCGGCTTCCAGGTGGAATTCTCGAGCAGCACCGCCGGATCCGGCGACATCGCGCGCACGCCCGCAGCAAACGGCATGCGCGCCGCCACCGAGCTCGCCGAGGAGCCGTGCGGTGGCGGCGATTTCGCCGGCGTCTATCGGCGGGCACTTCGACCTGAGCTCCGCGAGCTTGAGCTCGCCCGTCTGCGGAATCGGACAGTCGCGACAAAAGAGTGCGCAGCACATCGAAGCAGGAAGCGGCAATACCGCTGCCCGCGCCCGAATGCACGCCCTCGGTGAGCACGTCGATCTCGAGCGTGCCCACGATGTTTCCGCGCAGCGAGGTGGTGAGCCACAACCGCTCGTAGTCGCCGGCCTCGGCATCCAGACAGACCACGAGGCTCGGGCTCCCGATGTCGGCGGCGAGCGCCTCGACGTGCGCCGGCAAATCGACGCTGCCGCTCTCCTCGCACGCCTCGATCAGGAGCACGCAGCGCGCATGAGGAATTTTCTGCGCCTGGAGGGCGGCGATGGCCGTGAGCGAGGAGAAAATCGCGTAGCCGTCGTCCGCCGCACCGCGGCCGTAGAGCCGCCCGTCGCGAATCACAGGCTCCCAGGGACCGAGCCCGTGCTGCCAGCCGGTGAATTCCGGCTGCTTGTCGAGGTGGCCGTAGAGCAAGACGGTCTCGCGTGCCTTGGCCCGGCACCTCGATGAAAATCAGCGGCGTGCGGCCCGGCAGCCGCGCGATCCGCAAGCGACAGCCCCGCCACCGGCTGGCGGCTGGCCCAGTCCGCCATCAGCGCGACGGCGCGCTCCATGTGGCCGTGCTGCTCCCAGTCCGGATCGAAGAGCGGCGATTTGTTCGGGATGCGCACGTACTCGCACAGCTCCGCACGATCGATTGATCCCAGACGCCGTTGACGAATCGCTCCAGCTCCGCCGCGTTCAGAGTTCATGACCGTTAACCTCCGGGGCGAAGCCCCTCAAGCGCCGCCGCGTGAGCGACGCCGACGCCGAACCGATACACATTCTCGCCGCCGCGGTAGCCCGTGACCACGAGCGCCGCGGTCACCGCCCACAACAGCAGAAGGAAAAAGCCCGAGGGACGCGCTTTCGCATCCATTCCCGCGCCGCGCCACACCGCCAACAGCATGCAGGGCCGCGCTGCGTAAAAATGGCCCACTGCACATGCAGCGCCAACCGCTGCGCGCGCCGCCGGCGCGAGATCGAGACTGACCACCGCGGCGAGGCCGGTACCCCAGCGCAAGGAGCGCCCCGACCGCACCCAGGCACAGGTTCCACGTACCCACGAGCCCCAGCGTCGCGCCGTGACGCTCGAGTCGCTTGGCGCGCGCGGCGCTGAGCACGAGCGCCGCCGTGACGGTGAGCGCCAGCGGGAAGTGCACCGCCATGGGGTGCCACTCGGGCAGTGGGATCATGCGAGCTCCCGCCCGCCACCATCGAACCGTGTCTTCGAGTCCCGCATCGAGCGACCAGCGAGGCCGCCATCGAACCTCATCGCGCAGCCGGCCGACATCAGGCACGAGCACGGCCGGCTCTGCGGAGCGGCGCGCTGCGCGCACCGAGCTTGAGCAATTCCGGGCGGCCGATCCGGCCGGCGAGCCGCCCGAGAAGCTCGCGCGATCGAGAGCGGCTCGCCCGAGCCGATGTTGACCGGTCCCTGCACCTCGCTTGCGAGCAGGGCGGCGAAGGCCGCGCCGACGTCCTCGACATGCAGGAAACTGCGGACCTGCCGGCCGTGCGTGCACGGCGCTTCGCGCCCGGCGAGCAGGTTCACGATCACCGAGGCGACCAGGCGGTCGCGATGCTCCGCGGGTCCGTACTGGAAGAATATCCGCCCCCAGGCCCAGGATAGCTCGTGCGCGCGCCCGTACGACTCGAGCGCGCGTTGCAGTTCGATCTTGGATGCCGCGTAGGGACTCACATGTCTCTCCGTGCGCGAGCGGACTCGAGCGCTCGTCGCAAACCGCGACTTGCGACCAATCGTACTCCGCGCAGCTTCCCGCCATCACCGCGCGTACGCCGCCGCACCGCCCAAAGGCCGCGAGCAAGTGCCGGGAGGCGGACAGCCAGCGCTGATTCTCGCTGCTCTGCGCGTAGATGCCCGGCGTGGCGATCCACGCGAAATGCAGCAGATGCGTCGGCATCGTGGCCTCGAGCAGTGCATCGATCGAGGCCGGCCCGGTGAGATCGGCGCGGTGAACCTCGATGCCGGCGAGCGGCAGGCGCGCCTCGAGCCGCTCCGTCCCGGGCGAGAGGACGGCGCATACCTCATAGCCCGCGGCCCGCAAAGGCTGCAGGCTCCAGCGGCCGATGAATCCGCCCGCTCCCGTCACCAGCACCCGTGGTCTCCCCAAGCGAGCCTCAAATGAGCGGGTAGGCCGCGTCCCGCGCGGACACGACGGCAGGCTCGAGCGGCCAGACGATGGCGATCGCCGGGTCGTTCCAGCGCACGCCTCGATCGAAGCCCGGGACGTACGGCACGGACATCATGTAGAGCATCTCGGTGTCCTCTCTCAGCGTGATGAAGCCATGCGCGAACCCCTTCGGCACGTAGAGCGAGCGGTGATTCTCGGCACTGAGCTCGGTGCCGAACCAGCGCAGGCGCATGGGAGAATCCGGCCGCAGATCGACGATGACATCGTAGGCCGCCCCTGCAGTGCAGCGCACGAGCTTGTCTTCCATGTGCGGCTGCGCCTGATAGTGCAGGCCGCGCAGCGTCCCGCGCCGCGCGTTGAAGGAGACGCTCGATTGCGACATCGTCGCGGGCAGTCCGCGTGACCTCGAACTCCTGCGCACAGAAGCTGCGCGCAAAGAAGCCGCGTTCGTCTTCGATCCGCTGCATCTCGACCGTGAATGCGCCCGGCAATGGCGAGTCGTGGAAAATCACGGATCGACGGCGACCTGCGGCACCGCGGTGACGAAGCGGCCGCCCCAGGCGTGGATGCCGTCGAGCTGCCGTCGAATCTCGTGCTCGAAGATTCCACGGCAGGATCAGCACGTAGTCCGGGCGGGCCTGCATGAGCGCCTCCGGCGTCACCACCGGAATATGCGTGCCCGGCAGGAGCTTCGATTGCTTGTGAGGATTCCGGTCCGCGACCAGCGAGATGTCCTGCGGCGTGACGTTGCAGTAGTTGAGCAGCGTGTTGCCCTTGGCCGCGGCACCGTAGGCCGCCACGCGCTTCGATTCGCGTTTGGCCCGGGCGAGGAATTCGAGGAGCGATCGCCGGCAGGCCTCCACGCGTTCGGCAAAGCGGTGATAGGTGGCGAGCTCGCCCAACCCGGCTTGCGCCTCCTGCGCCCGCAAGCCGCGCAGCGCGGCGCTCTCCGAGCGCTCGCGACCGGCATGCGCCGCGAAGATACGCAGCGATCCGCCGTGGGTCGTCAGCTCCTCGGCGTCGTACAGGCGCAACTCGTGTCTTCGAAACAGGTGCTCGATGGCGGTGAGCGATAGGTACGAGTAGTGCTCGTGGTAGATCGTGTCGAACTCGACGTGCTCGATGAGCTTGAGCAGGTGCGGGAACTCGATCGTCACGGTACCGTCCGGCTTGAGAAGCGCGGCGATGCCGGCGACGAAGTCATTGAGCCGCGGGACATGGGCGAGCACGTTGTTGCCGACGATGAGGTCGGCGCTCCTGCCCTCCTCGACGAAGCCGGCGCGCGAGCGGCTCGCCGAAGAACTCGACCCGCGTCGGCACGCCGATCTGCTCGGCGGCGCGTGCGACGGTGTCGGAGGGATCGATGCCGAGCACCGGGATTCCCATCTTCAGGAAATTCTTGAGCAAGTATCCGTCGTTGCTCGCGAGCTCGACGACGAGGCTCCTCGAGTCGAGCTCGAACCGGCGGCGCGCCATCTCGGCGTAACGTCCGGCATGCGCGAGCCAGTCCTCGGAGTACGAGGAGAAATACACGTAGTTGCCGAAGAGCTCCTCCGGCGCCACGTCGTAATCGACCTGCACGAGCTTGCACACTTCGCACACTTTGGCGCGCAGCGGGTAGCGCTTCTCGGCGGCGACTTCGGCGGACGAGGCGAGAAAGGCGTTCGACGGAGGCTGCAGGCCGAGATCCGCCATGGTGATGGCAAGCCGGCCGCCGCACGAGCGGCACGCGGTCACCGGGCCCGTCATCGCGCGCTCATGTGTGCCAACGCTTCCACGGCGCGGCGCCTGCCTCCCAGAGGGCGTTGAGGTGCTGCTTGTCGCGCAACGTGTCCATCGGCTGCCAGAACCCCAAGTGCACCCATGCCGCGAGCTGGCCGGTCTGCGCCAAGCTCTCCATCGGCTCCTTCTCCCACACGGTATGGCTGCCGTCGATCAGCTCGAGCACGCTCGGCTCGAGCACGAAGAACCCGCCATTGATCAAGCCGCCCTCGGCCTGAGGCTTCTCTGCGAAGGAGGTCGCGCGCGCACCGTCGACCACCACCCGGCCGAAGCGCGCCGGCGGCCGCACGCAAGCCACCGTCGCCTTGAGCCCGCGCTCCTGATGGAAGGCAATCTCCGCGGAGATGTCGATGTTGGCGAGCCCGTCGCCGTAGGTCATGCAGAATGCTTCGCCCGCGTTCAAGTACTTGCCCACCTGCAGGAGCCGGCCGCCGGTCATGGTTTCCTCGCCGGTATCGACGAGCGTGACTTTCCATGGCTCGCTGCGGCAATCGTGGTACTCCACTTGATTGCCCCCCATGTCGAATGTCACGTCGGCCTGATGCAGGAAATAATTGGCGAAATACTCCTTCACCATGTAGCCCTTGTAGCCGAGGCACACGATGAACTCGTTCACGCCGAACGAGGCGTAGAGCTTCATGATGTGCCAGAGAATCGGCCGCCCGCCGATCTCGAGCATGGGCTTCGGTCGCGTACTCGACTCCTCGGCGATGCGCGTGCCCTTGCCGCCCGCGAGGATGACGCACTTCATCGGCGTCGGCCGGCGAATGATTGATAGTGTGCGAGCTGCGCTTCGGAAAACTTCAACATATCCTCCCGCGCCGCGTGCGCCCGATACCAATCCGCGGTCCAGAGCAATGATCGATCCATGTCGAGCGCGGGCTGCCAGCCGAGCGCCCGGCTGGCAAGCGCCGAGGAGAGGGTCAAGGCTTGCGCTTCGCGCGGCTGTGCCGATGCGTCTCGCTCCCAGCCCGGCTTGCCTCCGAAGCGGGCGCTGAACGCCTCGACCACGGCTCTCACCGTCGAAAAGGATGCCGCATCCGGCCCGAAATTGACAGCGCGCGGCGCGCGCTCCGGCGAGTGCACCAGCGACTGCGCCAGCGCGAGGTAGCCGCCGAGCGGCTCGAAGACGTGCTGCCAAGGGCGCACCGCGTCCGGGTAGCGCAAACTCACGGGCCTGCCGGCGTTCAGCGCTCGAACGCAATCGGGAATCAAGCGGTCGGCCGACCAATCGCCGCCGCCGATCACGTTGCCGGCCCGTACCGTCGCCACCGGCGGGCCGGACGCGAAGAAACTCTCACGAAAGCTGCGCGTCAGGATCTCGGCGCATGCCTTGCTGGCACTATAGGGATCGCGGCCGCCGAGCCGATCGCCCTCCTCGAACGGACGTCCCGCGCCATCGTTCTCATAGACCTTGTCGCTGGTGACGACGATGACGCATTCGAGACGCGCGAGCCCACGGCATGCCTCGAGCAGCGCGCCGGTGCCGAGCACATTGGTCGCAACGGTGCCGAGCGGATCGGCATAGGATTCGCGCACCAGCGCCTGCGCGGCCAAGTGGAAAACGACTTGCGGGTCCGCTGCGGCGAGCGCGGCCTTGAGCCGTGCGGCGTCGCGAATGTCGGCGATCACCGGGGACTCCCCCGCACGCGTGCCGGCCTCGACGATGTTCCAGAGGTTGGGCACGGTGGCCGGCTCGAGCGCGTAGCCGGTGAGCTTCGCTCCCAGGCTGCGTAGCCAGAGCCACAGCCAGGAGCCCTTGAAGCCGGTGTGTCCGGTGAGAAATACCCGCCGTCCCTGCCAGAACGTGCGCGCCGATGAATCGGGCATGGTGAATGGTCCGCCTTTCAGCGCGCGTCCGACTGCCAATAGGACCCAAGCGTGCGCAGCGTCGGACGGACCCGAAAGAGTCCGAGTCGCGCGAGGACGCGCACCTGAAAATTCAAGAACGAGCGAAGCCGCTGCAACATGCGAAAGACCTCCTTGTACTGCTGCCTGCCTTGCGTGGCATAGGCGATCTTCAACGCATCGCAGACCACGGCGAGAGGCAGCTTGTAAATGCGCGCACGGGAGACGAAGGGATCGCGGGCGCACGTGCGAAACGCCGTATCGCGCGTCAAGAGCCAGGTCGCCACGCGCTCCAGGACGAAGATCTTCATCTGCACATTCGCAGTGCCACGGTAGGTGGTGAGCCTGCGCAGCTCCTCTCCGAGCTCATCGCCCGGCGTCTCGGCGATGGCGAACAGCTGCTCGTTGACCGCGAGCCACGCCCGCCAGAAGCGCGGTTTCGCCACGAAGTAATTCGAGTGCACGGTGTTGCGCGAGTCCGAGACGAGCGCATCGATGCGTGCCGAAGGATCGATGCGCGCAAGGAAGCGCGCGGCGACGCCGGCGAGCCCCGGGTGCTCGAACTCGCCGTGCTCGAACACGTTCCAGAAATAGGCGCTGTTGTGAATGCTCGGACTGAATAAATACACGTCCGCCTCGGGCGATCGCTCGATGAACTCCCGCACCTGGGCCGCGCTCAAATTGGTCTTCACGCGGAATTTCGGCGACAGGAATCCGTAGAACGCGCTCTCATCCATGGGCTCGCGCATCAGGAACCGGCGCATCGGCCAATACTCGTACCAGTCGGGCCGCTCGTTCGAGGAGTTATCGAGCACCAGAAAGCCGGGGTCCAAATCCTCCCGCCGCGTGTAATGGGTCAGGATCTGATGGATATGGAACACGGGCATGTCGGGCGGCATTTTGTCATTCGGCGGCGAGACGCGCCAGGAGCGAGAGATAGTGCGTTTGATAGGCGCGCAAGGAATAACGCTTCGCCACGTGCGCATGTCCGTTGGCGCCGAGCCTGGCACGCAGCGGCGGCGATACGATCAGCCGCTCGAGACCACGCTCCCACTCGAGCTCATCGCGGGCATGAAAGCCGTTGAAGCCCTCGATGACCGCTTCGGTGTTCGCGCCGACCGGCGATGCCACGCAGGGGAGCGAGGCGGCCATGTATTGCAGCAGCTTGAACGCGCATTTGCCGCGCGACCAGGCATCGTCGGTGAGCGGCATGATGCCGATGTGCGCAGCGGCGAGGGACGCGGCCTCCGTGGCCTCGCTCCACGCCACGCGTTCCACGTTGATCTCCGGCCAGTTCGGAAAACGCGAGCAGATCACCCGCAGCTTGAGCTCGGGATGGCGGATCGTGAGCCGCGCGAGCGCCGGACGCACCATCTCGAGGTAGGTGAGGTTCTCCGGGCTGCCGATCCACACGATCGTGACCGCGCCCTCGGCACCCGCCACGCTCGGCTGATAACAGGCGATGTCGATCGAGGTCGGCAACACCTCGACCAAGCGCGCCGCGCCGCGCGCGACTCCGGCGAGGACCTCGTTGCCGGCCGCCACGGCGTCCACCGCGCGACAGGTCGCGGCAAATTTCTTGCGTCGCCAAATCGACTCGTGCGGCGGCTCGCCGAGGCGGCGCGGCTTTCGCACATAGATCGCATCATCCACATCGAATACACGCCGCCGGGTGAGCGCGCCAAAAAGACGCGCCTCGAAGGCGCTCAGCTTGATCTGATGCAGCACCACGACGTGCGCCCACCGAAGCAGGGTGCGCCGCTCCCAGGTTCGCAGACCGTATCGGCCGCCGGGAAAGCGCTCCAGCCGCACGTCCCAGCCGGCGCACTCGAGGGGACGCACGAGACTGCGCATCCGGTGCCGAAAGGACGGTTGGTCGGGATCGTAGCCCAGGAGAATGGCGTTCGGCATGGCGTACCGTCAGCGTCGCGGCTTGAGTTGCTCGAGTGCCGCGAGCGCGACCTCGAGGCCGTTCGCGAGCCCGAGGCCGGCCGCACGCCGCACGAGCGCGCCACGCGTGGCCTCGTCGTTGAGCAGCGCCTCGGCTTTCGCCTGAATGTCGGCGGCGATCGGCGCAGCCTGCACGGCCACGCCGGCCGCGACGCAGCGGCGGATTCGCTCGCGGTTGATCCCCCGCGATCGGCGCCGCGACGCAGGCCGCACCGCACGCGATCGCCTGCAGCATCGTCGAGCCGCCGTTGGCGACGATGAGCCGCGCGCGTTCCATGAGCTCGGCGAGATCCGCTTGCGGCAAGGCGCTCACCTGGGTGAAGTTCGCAGCGGACGCGATCCCCTCCTCCGCGGGACCTACGAAGGTCGTCGCGAACCCCGCTGCGGCGAGGCTTCGCGCCGCGCTCAGGAATTCTCTCGCGGCATCCTCCGCCCCCGGATGGCCCGTCCCGCCTCCCGGAATGACCACGACCTCGCCCGCGCCGGTTGCGGCACGCGCCGCAGGCACGGGCTGCGTGGCGTCGCGCCGCCGGCGGGCGAGGATCACATCGAGATAGCGAATCCTCGGGCGGCCGAGGAGCTTCAACTTCACCCGCTCGAGAAGACCGAGATCGCCGGCGATGAGTTTCGGATAGGCGATCCAATGCTCGTCGATGAGGCGCATCCAACGCAGGCGAAATGCCCTGCGGCGTTGACGACGGCGAGAGCTGATGAAGACGATGCGCGCGCCGAGGCGATGCGCGGCCTCGATTTGCCTCGAGCGGCCGGCATTGTCGAACACGACGACGTCGGGGCGCCAGTTGCGCATGAGATCGATGACCGCGGCGGAATGAAACGTCGCCGACGAGGGCAGCAGCGTCACCGGAAAAGGCGCCCGGGCGGCATAGGGCGCTTGACGGCTGAGCACGAAATGCACCGAGGCGGCCGGCCAGCGCTCGAGCACGGCGCTCGCGATCGCCGCCGAGCGCGCGAACTCACCCATACCGTACGGGCCCGATACCGGAACGAACAGAATGCGCAGCGCTCCCTCAGCCAAAGGCGGTGAACCATCGATCGAGCACCAGAAGCGACCACGCCCGCCGGAACTGCGGACCCACCGAGCGCTGCAACACGCCGCGGGCTCGCAGGCGCGCGACCGCCTCGTGCAGGACCCGCGGATGCGACTTGAGCCATCGATGCACCGGCAGACCGAAACCGGACTTCGGCCGCTCGAGATGACCGGCCGGGAGCCTCGGCGCCATCAGGCGCCGGACCAGCAATTTGCCGCGCTGACCCCGCTGATCGATGAGCAGCGCCGGGTCGACGCTCAGCATGAATTCGACCACCCGATGATCGAGCAGCGGCGGCCTTACCTCGAGGGAATGCGCCATGCTGGTGCGGTCGACTTTGGTCAGCAGACCTTCGGCGAGGTCGGTGTGCAAATCGAGCCATCGCAGCTGCGCGAGTGCGCTCTGCCCCTCGCGCCAGAACTGCCGGTAGAACCACAGATAATCGTAGTCGCTTTCGCGCCACTCGCGCGCCAGCAAGTGATCGGTCTGCGGCCCGCTCATGCCGCCGAGGGCTGAGGCGAATGCCGGCAGCCCCACATCGGCGCGCCGCTGCATCGAGGCGCCGAGGCGCGACAGCGGCGGCAGCCAGCGCGCGAGCGCTCGATTGAGCGGGCTCGATCGGCTGCCGATGCGTGACCAGTAGCGCGGATAGCCGCAGAAGATCTCATCGCCGCCCTCGCCGCTCAAGGCCACCGTGACCTCGCGGCGCGCGAACTCCGCGATCAGATAGTTCGACCAGGCGGCGCTGTCGGCGAACGGCTCATCGAAGATGCGTGGGATCGTCTCGAGCGCCTGCTCGAAGTCGGCAGCCTGCGCCGTCATGTCCGTATGCACCGTGTGAAGATGGGCCGCCGCGGCGCGCGCCGCCTCGAGCTCGGAGCGGTGCCTCGCCTCGAAGCCCAGGGTGAAGGTATGCGGGGCGTCGAGATACCAGGCGGTCAGCGCCGAATCGATACCGCCGCTCAAGAAAACACCCACGGGCACATCCGACAGGGTGTGCTCCGGAATCACCTCGCGCAGCAGTGCATCGAGCGCATTCAACGTCTGGTCCGCGCTGCGGACCTCGATCTCGGCCGACGGCTCCCAGTAGCGCTCGATGCGCACGCGGCCGTCCTCCCAGGTGAGCGTGTGACCGGCGGGGAGCTTCGAGATCCCGCGGTAAATCGTCTTGGGCGCCGGGATGTAGCCATGAAAGAGATAGTCGCGAACGGCGCTCGAATCGATCGGCGGCTTGCCGAGCACGAGGAGCGCCTTGAGCTCCGACGCGAAGGCAATGCCGTCGGCGGTGAGCCGGTAATAGAGGGGCTTGATGCCGAGCCGGTCGCGGGCGAGCGTCAAGCGCCGCGTGCCGCTGTCCCAGATCGCAAAGGCGAACATGCCGACGACCTTTTGCAACGCCGCGTTGCCCTCGCGAGCCAGCAGGTGCAGCAGCACCTCGGTGTCGCAGCTGGAACGCCAGGGACCGGGCGATTGCGCGCGCAGAGTCTTATGGTTGTAGATCTCCCCGTTATAGGTGAGGACGTGCGGGCCCAGCGTCATCGGTTGATCGCCGGCGTGCGAGAGATCGATGATCGACAGGCGCCGGTGGCCGAGGACGACCCCGGGAGCGCTCCAGATCCCGCCCCCGTCGGGCCCGCGGTGGCGGAGCAGGCTCGTCATGGCGTTTACCGTGTCGAGGCTCGCCTGTGAGCCGATAATTCCCGCAATCCCGCACATGGCCGCAGAGTCTACGCGAGCCGGGCAGACCCCGCCCGCGTCACGCATTGAGAACGCGCCGGTAGCCATCGGCCGGCGCATCGTTTAGGGTGCCGCCTGGAGCGAACCCCATGGCAACACCTGCCGATCAACGCCTGCTGGAGCTGCTGGATAAATGGCTCAAGAGCCTCGAGCTGCACGTGAGGTACACGGGGCTCGACAGCGAGAGCTATTGGAAGGTGCAGCCCTGGCCGGAGCACCAGCGCCCCAGCCGCTGGATCATCGATCTGGCCGCGCAAAAGACGGCTGCGCTCAAGGCGCAGGTCGAGGCTCGAATCGCGCAGCGCGACACCCGGTTCTCCGACTCCCTCGAGCTCATGACGTTCCTCGCGAATCTGATCGGCTCCGAGCATATCGAGCGCTTCATTCCGCTCGCCGACGCCGATAACGAGCGCGACCTCAAAGCCCCGGCCGCCGAGGCGGCTCCGGAACCGCCACACGCCGAGCCCGCCCCGCGCCCCGAACCCGCCCCGCGCCCCGAGCATCCCACGCGCGCCGCGCGCGGCAGAGCGGCGCCGGCACCGGCTGCGAGCCCCACCGGCACTACGAGCGTGACCCGCGAGATGCCTAAGTTCGCGGCCGCGAAGCGGCCCGCGCACAAGCCCGGTACCGGCCGCGGCGCGCCCGACAGCCCGAGCGCCACGCGCGAGATGCCGCAATTCGCCTCCACGAAGCGCCGCGCGCCGCCGCCGGTGAGCACGCCCCAGATCACGCGCACCGAACGCAGGGCCCTCGAGCATGCACCCGCGGCGCGAGCCGCGGGCAAGCAACCTGCTAGAATCACGCCGCCCCCGCAGGCCGACACCGCCCGCGAGCAGGTGATCGCGGATGCGGTCCGTCTGGTACAGTGGGGTCGGAAGTGGTACGAGCTGGCCGAGCTGATCGCGCGCATGGCGGATCGGCCGCCTTTACCCGAGGTAAGACGCATATTGAAGGACAACAAGACGGCCATCGAGAAGAAGGCCGGCGGCGGCTAGTGCGGCTGCCCTTGAAGCGGGGCTTGAAACTTTAGGGAACCTGCTTCGCAAAACGCGCTCAAAGCCGGCCATGATCACAACGAAAAACCTGTCCAAGCGCTATGGCGACATTCTTGCCGTGGACGACTTGACCTTCTCGGTGGCGCCGGGCGAAGTGCTCGGCTTTCTGGGCGCGAACGGCGCCGGCAAATCGACCACCATGCGCATGATCGCCGGATTCATCGCGCCGACGGCCGGTGATGTCACGGTGTGCGGCCACGATATTCTCGAGGCCCCGGTCGCCGCCAAGTCCTGCATCGGCTATCTGCCCGAAGGCGCTCCCAGCTACGGGGAGATGACGGTCGCGGAATTCCTGGATTTCATCGCCGATGTGCGTGGTCTCACCGGCGCGCGGCGCCGCGAGCGGCGCGACATCGTGATCGAGCGCCTCGCGCTTGCCCCGGTCATCGACCAGGTCATCGAGACGCTCTCCAAAGGATTTCGGCGCCGGGTGGGACTCGCTCAAGCCCTGATCCACGATCCGCAGGTGCTCATTCTGGACGAGCCCACCGATGGACTCGATCCGAATCAGAAGCATGAGGTGCGCCGCCTCATCAACGAGCTCAGCGCGGACAAGCTGGTCATCGTGTCGACTCATATCCTCGAAGAGGTGCACGAGGTGTGCACGCGCGCCATCATCATCGCCGACGGACGCATCGTGGCGGACGAGTCGCCGGCGGCGCTCGAAGCGCGCTCCCGGTATCACCACGCGGTCAGCTTGCGATTCGAGGGGTCCGATCAGTTCGAGGCCGCCCGCCGGGAGATCGCGGCGCTTCCCGAAGTGGCGGACGTCGAGGCGGACGCGCGCGAGCTCAGGCTGACGGCGGTTCCGCGCGAGGGCCGCAGCGCCTTGCCCGCGGTGAGCGCGCTCATCACGCGGCAGAACTGGGATGTGCCCGAGCTGCATCTGGAGTCGGGCCGGCTCGACGAAGTGTTCCGCCGGCTCACCCGGCCAAGCGCATCCACTCACGATGCACTGGCGCCTGCACCCGGCAGCGCCGCAGCCGATGGGGGAGCATCGCCTTGAACAAGACCCTGGTGATTTTCCGGCGTGAGCTCAAGAGCTATTTCGCGACACCGCTCGCGTACGTCTTCATCGTGATATTCCTCGTGCTCGCCGCGGTGTTCACGTTTCAGGTCGGAGGGTTGCTGGAGCGCGGCCAGGCCGATCTGCAGCCGTTCTTCCGCTGGCATCCATGGCTCTACCTCGTGCTCATTCCCGCCATCTCGATGCGTCTCTGGGCCGAGGAGCGCAACAGCGGCAGCATCGAGCTCCTGATGACCTTGCCGGTCACGCTGTGGCAGGCGGTGGTCGGTAAGTTCCTCGCGGCGTGGACGTTTGCCGGCGTCGCGCTGGCGCTCACCTTCCCGATCTGGATCACGGTGAATTATCTCGGCAGTCCCGACAACGGCGCCATCGTGGCGGGCTACGTGGGGAGCTTCCTCATGGCGGGCGGCTTTCTGGCCATCGGCACGTGCCTCTCCGCCGCGACCCGCAACCAGGTGATCGCGTTCATCACCGCGGCGTTGGTCGGGTTCGTATTTCTCCTCGCAGGTTTCCCCCTGGTGCTCGATTTCGTGCGCGGCGTGTTCCCGCAGGTCATCGTGGATGCGATCGCGTCGCTCAGCTTTTTTACGCATTTCGAGGCCATTTCAAAAGGCGTCATCGACTTGCGCGACTTGGTGTACTTCGCGGCGCTCATCGTCTTTTGGCTGGCGGCGACGGCGCTGGTTCTCGACATGAAGAAGGCGGAATAGGTGAAAGCGAATCGTTGGCAAAGAGCCGGGGTGGGCATCGGTGGGCTCGTGGCGCTCGCCGTTCTGTTCTTGGGCGTGGTCATGCTGTCGAATCTCGGGCTGCGCGGTCTGCGGCTCGACTTGACGCAGAACCGTCTCTACACCCTGAGTGCGGGCACCAAGCAAGTCCTCGGCGAGATCAAAGAGCCGATCAACCTCTATTTCTATTTCTCGCGCGATGCGGCCGGAAAGCAATCGCCGCTGATCATGCCGTACGCCGCCCGGGTGCGTGAGTTTCTCGAGGAAGTCACGGCGCGCTCGGGAGGCAAGATTCGCCTGCAGGTGATCGATCCGCAGCCCTTCTCGGAGGACGAAGATCGCGCCGCCGAGGCGGGGCTGCAACCGCTGCAACTGGGTAACGGCGGCGGCGACTCGGTGTACTTCGGCCTCGCCGGCACGAACTCGACCGACGGCCGCTCCGTCATCCCGAGCTTCGCGCCGGATCGCGAGGAATTCCTCGAGTACGATGTGGCGAAGCTCATTCAGGAGCTGGCGACGCCCAAGAAGGAGGTCATCGGGCTCGTCTCGACCTTGCCCATGCAAGGGCAGTTCAATCCGATGACCGGTCAGATGGGCGAGACGTGGCCGATCCTCTCGCAGCTCGAGCAGCTCTTCACCATCCGCACGCTGGCCACCGACCTGGACCACATCGATAAGGACGTCGATGTCCTGATGATCGTGCATCCCAAGAACTTCGCGCCGAAGACGCTGTATGCGATCGATCAGTTCGTCATGCGCGGCGGCAAGGTGCTGCTGTTCGTCGATCCCGACAGCGGTGCGGATACGAGCGGACAGGATCAGCAGAATCCTTTTGCAAGCGCCGCCGCCAGCCACGCTTCGGACCTCGAGCCGCTGCTGACGGCCTGGGGCGTCGCCTACAATCCCGCCCAGATCGTCGCCGATCTCGATCTCGGTCTCGAGGTGCGCGCGAGCATGCAGGGGCCGCCGACCCGCCACATCGGCATTCTCGGATTGCGCCGCGCCGACATGGACCCGAAGGACGTGATCACCGCGACGCTCGATTCGATCAACGTCGCGACCGCGGGCTTTCTCGCGCCGCGCACAGGCGCGAGCACCAAGTTCGAGCCGCTGCTCATGAGCTCGAAGGATGCCGAGCCGCTGCCGGCCGCGCGCTTCGGACCCATGACCGATCCGGCGAGCCTGCGCGATGGATTCAAGCCCACCGGCATCCGCTACGCGATTGCCGCGCGCATCACCGGCCCGGTATCGTCAGCCTATCCGCAAGGCGCACCGGCCGATCAGCCGCCCGCCGCCGGACCGCCCGTCGCGCACCTCGCCAAGTCCACCGTGCCCGCGAACATCGTGATCGTCGCCGACACCGACATGCTGATGGATTACATGTGGGTGCAGACACGGGAGCTCATGGGTCAGCGCATCGCCCAGGCATTCGCCAACAACGGCGATCTCGTGGCCAACGCGCTCGACAACCTGAGCGGCTCGAGTGCGCTCATCAGCATCCGGGGACGCGCGACCTTCTCGCGGCCCTTCGAGCGGGTGGAGGCGCTGAAACGCCAGGCCGATGACCGGCTGCGCGCCAAGGTGCTCGAGTTGCAGGGAGAGCTGCAGCAGACCGAGTCGAAGCTGACGGAACTGCAGAGCAAGCGCAACGATCAAGCCTCGCTCATGCTCACGCCCGAGCAGGAACAAGAGCTCAAGCGCTTCACGGCCGAGAAGGCCCACGTGCGCAAGGAGCTTCGCGAGACCCAGCGCGGTCTCGATGTGGAGATCAACCGGCTCGACATGTGGATCAAGGTGCTCAACATCGCCATCGCGCCGCTGGTCGTCGCAATTGCGGGGGCGGTCATTCTCTCGCTGCGCCGCCGGCGCCGAGCGAGCGCGGGGAGGCCGGCATGACCCACCGCCGCCTGCTCGCGCTGCTCGTGGCCGCCGTCGTCGTGCTGTGCGGCGCGCTGTATCTGGGATCGCGGCGCAACGGTACGGAACGCAGCACCGCGGGCGCGGTGTTCATCCCGGGGCTGTCGACGGAGCTGGGCACGGTGAGCGAGATCGACCTGCGCAAGGGCAGCCCCACGCCCGGCGTCACGCTGCGCCGCGCGGGCGATCAATGGACCCTCGCGCAGCGCGCCGGGTATCCGGCCGACGCCTCGAAAGTCCGCAAGCTCCTGCTCTCCCTGGCCGATGCCAAGATCGTCGAGGAGAAGACCTCGGATCCGGCGAACTTTTCCATCATCGGGGTGAACGATCCCAGCGAGCCCGGCGCGGCCGGTACCGACATCACGGTGATCGCGAAGGATGGCAAGCATGGCGTCATCGTCGGCAAGCCCATCGGCGAGGGTAACTTCGCGCGCCGCGGCGGCGAGAACCACAGCTACACCATCGAGCCCGGCATCACGGCGGACGTCGAGCCGCGCGTCTGGATCGATTCGCGACTGCTCGATGTGCCGACGAACTCGATCCAGAGCATCGATGAGAAGCTTGCAGGCGGCCCCGGTGCCGCTACCCCCGGCGCAGCCGGCTCACGCGCGGCCGGTTCAAGTTCGGCCGGTCAGAGCTACGTCCTGCACCGAATCAAGGACGGCGGGGAGGGGTTCGCGCTCGAGGGTGCGCCGCCGGCAGGCCGCAAGCTCCTCGAGCCGAAGGCACTCACGCCCTCGCCCTCCACGCTCAGCGGCCTCACGGCCGATGACGTGGCCACAGCGTCGGACATCGATTTCAGCAAGCCCTCGAAGGCGGTCTTCACGCTCACCGACGGCAACCTCATCACCGTCACCGGCGTCGCGGTGGGCGACAAACGCTGGATCCAGGTGGCGGCGAGCAAAGACGCCGCGCTCGATGCCAAGGCGCAGAACCGGGCTTTCGAGATTGCGAACTACCGGTTCGACGCCATATTCCGGCCGCTCGAGCAACTGCTGGTGCCGAAAGAGACCAAGCCCGCCGCTGCGCCCGCGGCGCCCCGGTCGAAACTGCCTGCACCGCGCTCCTCGCCCGCGCCGACCCCGTGATCAGCGGCACGAGTGCCGGCTTCGGGCGGCGCGTTGCATCGCTCATCTATGACGCCCTGCTGCTCGCCGCGCTGCTCATGGTGTACACCCTGGTCATCGTGCTCATTCACGGCGGCGCGGTCACCGAGGAGAGCGGCTGGCTGCGGTGGTGGGCGTTTCGCACCGGCGCGCTGTTGATGGTCGGCGCCTACTACGTGATCAACTGGACGCGCAGCGGTCAAACTTTGGGGATGCGCGCATGGCGGCTGCGCGCCGTCACCGACGCCGGCAAGCCCCTGAAGCTCGCGCGCGCCGTCTCGAGATTCCTCTGGGCTCTGGTGGCCTGGGCGCCCGCCGGGCTCGGCGTCCTGTGGCTCTACATCGATCCCGAGCGGCTCGCATTGCAGGACCGGCTCTCGCGGACCCGCATGGTCTTGCTAGCGCGTTCTTGAGATCGCGATGAGCGTGCACACGCCGAGCACGGCGGTGGGCAGCCAGCCGACCAGCCCGGGATTCAGCCCGAACAGCTGCCCGCCGTTCTCCACGGTACGGGTGATCAAAAAGAATACGATGCCGAGCATGACCCCGATGACCGTGCGCGTGCCGGCGCCCGAGGTGCGCAGCGGTCCGAATACGAAAGGCAGCGCGAGCAGCGTCACGATGATCATCGCGAAGATGCGGGCAATCCGCGACCAGTATCCGATCTCGTAGAACGAGGCATCGAGACTGTTGCGGCGCAGGTGCTCGACATAGGACTTGAGCCCTTTCAACGTGAGAAGGTCCGGATCGGTCGCGGCGAGGCTCAGGAAATCCGGATTCACGGTCGAGCGGATGGTGACCTCGTCCACCACGCCGCTCTCGACATGATCGTCGCTGAACGTGGTGTTCGCGACGTTGTGCATGCGCCAGCGGCCGGGATCGGCGACCGAGATGCGATCCGCGCGCTTGATGGAGCGCAGCCGGTTGGGGCCCGCCAACTCGAACAGCGAGACGCCGCCGAAGGACTGATCGACCTCACCGGTCTGCACTCGCAGGATGAGGTTGCCGTCCTTTACCCAGGCGCTGCTCGTGCCGGCGAAGCTGATGTCGGCGAGCTTGCTGGTGGTCTTCTCGCGCTTGGCGAACTGCGCGAGCGGCGGCGCGACGTACTCTCCGACCGCATACATGAGAAGGGACAGTGTGAGGCCGGCGAGACCCACGGGCCAGGCCATCCGCCACACCGACACCCCCGAGGCCCGGGTGACCACCAGCTCGCTGCCGGCCGCCAAGGCGCCGAGACCCATGAGCGAGCCGATCAGCGCACCGATCGGCAGCAGCTCGAACACCTGCATGGGCAGGTTGAGCAGCGTATACAGGAACGCATCGCCGGTGCCGTAATCGCCGGTACCGATGTCGCTTTGCTGGCTGATGAACAGGAACAGGCCCCCGAGCGTCAGCAGCACGGCCATCGCCATCGCCGTATAGAGCATGATGGTGCGGTACAGGTACCGGTCGATGATGTTCACGTGCCTCGTCCCTCGCGGTAAACCAGATACAGACCGAATGCCAGGGCGAGAATGTGCACCCACCACACGCCGATCAGCGGCGGCAATTGCCCCTTCTCGATCCAGACCTTGCAGGCGGACAAAAGGTTCGCATAGACCAGGTAGACGATGATGGCGAAGCCGACGCGGGCGTAGCGGCCCTGACGCGGCCGCAGACGGCTCAAGGGCACCGCCACCAGCGTGAGCACCATCGCCATGATGGGGCTCGAGGCCCGGAACTCGAGCTGCGCGACGTCGGCCGGCGCGCTCGAGCCCAACAGCAGGCGCGTGGGCTTGGTGTCCGGATCGTTCTCGGTGCTGAGCGCCTGCTCGGGCGTCACGATGGGAATGCCGTGTTCGCTGAACTCGATCACGCGAAAGTCGCTGTGACCGGGAATTCCCTCGTAGCGCCTGCCGTTGAACAGGGTGACGAAATGCAGCCCGCTCGCGCCCGCCTTCGAGTATGTCGCGGTATCGGCGAGCGCGACCTCGATGCGGTCCGCGGTCTCGCGGCGCACGAACACGTTGTGCAGCACGCCCTCCGCGTCCACCCGCTCGGCATAAAAGACCCCATTGCCGCCCCCGCTCATGAAGGAGCGGAAGCGTCCGGCGTCGAGCTGCCCGAACTGCGCCTCCTTGACCGCCGACTGGCGCAGGAGCTGGGCCTCGCGATCGGCCAGCGGCACTTGAACGAACGAGAGCCACGCGAGCCCTGCGGCGATCAGCACGGCGAACCCCGTGAGCGGCACCAGCATGCGCATCGGCGCAAAGCCGCAGCCTTGCAACGCCGTGATTTCGCTGTCGTGATACAGCCGGCCGAGCGCGAGCACGATGGCGAGCAGGAGCCCGACCGGCACGATGACCGAGAGATTCATGATCGCGCCGAGCGCGATCAGATCGAGCACCATGTGGCGGCCGTAATCGTTCTCCGCCGCCCGGCCGAGCACTTTCGACAGCTGGTTCGACACCAGGATCGCCACCAGGATGCCGGTGACGGCGACCCACGTCTGCACGACCTCGCGCAGGACGTAGCGTTGAACGATCCACTTCATGGCAACGAGCTTAGAGCCTTCGCGTTAATCTAGTAAACTATTCGCATGAAACAGCCAAACAAAAGCGGAGCGGACCCATGCAATTCAAGGTAATCGTCGACGCCAAAGCGCGCAGCGCGACCGGCTGCGCGGTCGTCGGCGTGTACGAGGGCGGTGAGCTGGGCGCCGCCACGCGCCAGCTGGACGCTCAACTCAAAGGCATCATCGCACGGCTGCACGCCGCGGGCGATTTCGGCGCAAAGCTGGGCGAGACGCTGCTCCTGCCGCATCCGCAGGGCGTGGCCGCGCAGCGCGTGTTGTTGATCGGACTCGGGTCTCGAGCGGGTTTCGGGCGCAAGCCCTATCGCAGAGCCCTGCAATCGAGCGCTCGCGCCCTGCTCAAGACAGGCGCCACCGACGCCATCGTCTATCTTGCGCTCGAGGATGTGCCCTCCATGGAGACCGGCTATCGCGCCCGGGCGGTCGCCGAAGTCTATTCGGGTCAAATGTACAAGATTCCCGACTTGAAGACCGGCGCGAAGCCCAAGGCGCCCAAGCTCGCCGCGCTCGCCGTGGCCGCCGACAACGCGCGCTCCGCAAAGGCCATGACCGCGGGCGTCAAGATCGGGGCCGCCATCGGCTCGGGAAGCGCGTTCGCCCGTGATCTGGCGAACTTGCCCCCCAATATCTGCACGCCGACCTATCTGGGCGAGCGTGCCGAGGCGCTCGCCACCGAGTTGCCGCGCGTGCGGACCAAGGTGTTCGACGAGGCCGGGATCAAGGAGCTCAAGATGGGCGCTTTTCTCGCCGTGACCCAGGGCTCGGAGCAGCCGCCGCGGCTGATCGTCTGCGAGTATCGCGGCGGTCGAAAGGACAGTGCGCCGATCTGCCTCATCGGCAAGGGCATCACGTTCGATTCGGGCGGCATCTCGCTCAAGGATCCTCCCGGAATGGACGAGATGAAATTCGACATGAGCGGCGCCGCCACCGTCCTCGGTGCTCTGCGGGCGGCCGCCGAGCTCAAGTTGCCCTTGAACGTGATCGCCATCGTCGCCGCCGCCGAGAACATGCCGGATGGCCGCGCGGTCAAGCCCGCCGACATCGTCACGACGATGTCGGGTCAGACCGTCGAGATATTGAATACGGACGCGGAAGGGCGGCTGGTGCTGTGCGATGCCATCACCTACAGCCGGCGCTTCAAGCCGGCGGCCGTGGTCGACGTGGCCACGTTGACCGGCGCCTGCATCATTGCGCTCGGCAATCATTTCAGCGGCCTCATGAGCAATACCGAGCCGCTCGCCAACGAGCTTCTGGCCGCCAGCACGCGCGCCGACGACCGCGCCTGGCGCCTGCCGATCGGCGAGGAGTACGCCGAGCAGCTGAAGAGCAATTTCGCGGATTTCGCGAACGTCGGCGGCCGCGAGGGCGGCGCGTCCACGGCGGCCGCGTATCTGTCGAAATTCGCCAAGGACCTGGCGTGGGCGCATCTCGACGTCGCCGGTACCGCCTGGGTCGGGGGATCGCAGAAGAGCAGCACCGGCCGTCCGGTCCCGCTGCTCACCGAATTTTTGCTCCACCGCGCCGCGCGCGTGAAGTAGCCGCACGGGAGGCCGCGAGAGCGATCGGGCAATGACCGAACGGATCGATTTCTACATCCTGCCGAGCACCGATCCGGAGCGGCGGCAGCGTTTCGCCTGCCGGCTCACGGCGAAGGCTTACCGCGACAATGCGCGCGTCATCATCTGGAGCGCGACCGACGGGGAGGCCAAGCGGTGCGATGAGCTCTTGTGGACGTTCGACGATCAGGCCTTCGTGCCGCATCGAGTCAGCCGCGATGAGCAGCTGTCGGATCGCGGCACGCCGGTGCACGTGACGCTCGACATCGACCCGGTCGACAGCGCCGACCTGCTGGTGAATCTCAGCGACCGCCTGCCCGAGGGGTTGCCGCGATTCGCGCGCATCGCCGAGATCATCGATGCCGACGAGGGGCGGCGGCGGCTCGGCCGCGAACGCTTCAAGGCGTACCGCGACGCCAAGCTGGCGCTCGAGACCCACCAGTGCCGCGCCGAAGACGATGGGTACCATGGATAAGTCCTATACGCCGGGCGACATCGAATCGCGCACCTACGAGTTCTGGGAAAAGTCCGGATACTTTCGGCCGAGCGGCCGCGGCACGCCCTACTCCATCGTCATCCCGCCGCCGAACGTCACGGGGACGCTGCACATGGGGCATGCGTTCCAGGACACGATCATGGACGCCCTCATCCGCTATCACCGGATGCGGGGCTTCGATACGCTCTGGCAACCCGGGACCGACCACGCCGGCATCGCCACGCAGCTGGTGGTCGAGCGGCAACTCAACGCCGAGGGCTCGAGCCGCACCGATCTCGGACGCGCCGCCTTCATCGAGCGGGTGTGGAAATGGAAGGAGCAATCGGGCGGCATCATCGCCCGCCAGATGCGCAGGCTCGGTGCCTCGGTCGATTGGAGCCGCGACCGCTTCACCATGGATCCGGAGCTCTCGCGCACGGTCACCGAAGTGTTCGTGCGGCTGTTCGAGGACAAGCTCATCTACCGCGGCAAGCGTCTGGTGAACTGGGACCCGGTGCTGAAGACCGCACTCTCGGATCTCGAGGTCGTCTCCTCGGAAGAAAACGGCCACCTGTGGCACCTGCGCTATCCACTCATCGATGCCGATGGCTACGTCGTGGTCGCGACGACGCGTCCGGAAACGATGCTGGGCGACGCCGCCGTCGCGGTGCATCCCGACGATGAGCGCTACCGCCACCTGATCGGCCGCCGGCTTCGGCTGCCGCTCACCAAGCGCGAGATTCCCGTCATCGCCGACAGCTACGTCGATCCGAAGTTCGGCAGCGGCTGCGTCAAGATCACGCCCGCGCACGATTTCAACGATTACGAGGTGGGCCAGCGTCATCATCTGCCGCTGATCAATATCCTCACGCCCGACGCGCGGCTCAACGAGGCCGTCCCGCCCGCTGTATCGCGGGCTCGACCGGTTCGAGGCGCGCACGCACGTGCTCGCCGATCTCGAGAAGCTCGGCTTCATCGAGCGGGTCGAGCCGCATCGGCTCACCGTGCCGCGCGGCGAGAAAAGCAACGCCGTGCTCGAGCCGCTGCTCACGGATCAGTGGTTCGTCGACATCAAACCGCTCGCCGAGCCGGCGCTCAAGGCCGTCGAAGAGCGCCGGATTCAGTTCATCCCGGACAACTGGACGGCCGTGTATTACGAGTGGATGCACAAGATCAAGGATTGGTGCATCAGCCGCCAGCTCTGGTGGGGACATCGCATACCGGCCTGGTACGACGGCGAGGGACGGTGCTTCGTCGCGCGCAGCGAGGAGGAGGTGCGAGCGAAGTACCGCATCGATCCGTCGGTCGCGCTGCGCCAGGACGATGACGTGCTCGATACCTGGTTCTCCTCGGCGCTCTGGCCCTTCTCCACCTTGAGCTGGCCGCAGCGCACTCGCGAGCTCGAGACCTATTACCCGACCTCGGTGCTGGTCACCGGCTTCGACATCATTTTCTTCTGGGTCGCCCGGATGATCATGATGGGCCTCAAATTCACCGGCGAGGTGCCGTTTCGCGCCGTCTACATCCACGGATTGATCCGCGATCACGACGGTCAAAAGATGTCGAAGTCGAAGGGCAACGTCATCGACCCGCTCGACATCGTCGATGGCATCTCCCTCGAGGCGCTGCTCGCCAAGCGCACGACGGGGCTGATGCAGCCCCAGATGAAGCCCGCCATCGAGCGCGCGACGCGCAAGCAATTTCCGCAGGGCATCCCGTCGTTCGGCACCGATGCGCTGAGGCTCACCTTCGCGGCCCTCGCGACGCAGAGCCGCGACTTGCGCTTCGACCTCGCGAAGGTCGAGGGCTTTCGAAACTTCTGCAACAAGCTGTGGAACGCCGCGCGCTATGTGCTGATGAACGTCGAGGGCCAGGAGCTCGCGGCCAAGGCCAGCACCGCCGGGCAGAGCCTCGCCGACCGCTGGATCCGGGCACGTCTTGCGCGCACGCTCGCCCGGGTGGCGGGCGGGGTTCGCGGAATACCGGCTCGATGTGGTCGCGAGCGCGCTCTACGAGTTCACCTGGAACGAGTTCTGCGACTGGTATCTCGAGCTCTCCAAGGCCGTGCTGCAGTCCGAATCCTCGAGCGAAGAGCAGAAGCGGGCGGCACGGCGCACCTTGATCGACACGCTGGAGATGCTGCTGCGGGCGCTGCATCCGCTCGCGCCCTTCATCAGTGAGGAGATCTGGCAGCGGGTGCGCGATGCCGCGGGCGCGACCGGTCCCTCGATCATGGTGAGCGCCTATCCGCTCGCCGAGGACATCGAGACGGATGCGGACGCCGAAGCGGAGATGCAGTGGGTGATGAGCTTCATCCTGGGGGTGCGCCAAATCCGCGGCGAGATGGACATTGCTCCTTCGCGCCGCCTCGAGGTCCTGCTGCAGAACGCCGGCTCGACGGACACCGAATATCTCGCGCGCAACCGCGCCTCTCTGATGCGGCTCGCCGGCGTCTCGGAGCCGCGCATCCTCGCGGGCGGCGAGCCGGCCCCGATCTCCGCGGTCGCCCTTGTCGGCCGGCTCGAGATCCTGGTGCCGATGGCGGGTCTGATCGATCCCAACGCCGAGCTCGAACGGCTGACGAGGCGCCTCAAGCGCGACGAGAGCGAGCTCGCGAAGCTCGACTCCAAGCTCGCCAACGTCGAATTCGTTCGCAACGCCCCCGCCGAGGTGGTCGCAAAGGATCGGGCGCGGCTCGGGGAGTTGCGGGCGGCACTCGAGCAAGTGACCTCGCAGATTGCCCGGGTGAACCGGCTGCGCGGCTCATGAGCACATCGCCCGCGAGCGCGACGATCGCTGCAATTCTCGCTCAGCTCAACCGCGTCATTCTCGGCAAGGAGGAGCAAATCCGCCTCTGCCTCGCCTGCCTTCTGGCGCGCGGACATCTGTTGATCGAGGACATTCCGGGCGTCGGCAAGACGACTCTCGCTCATGCACTGGCACGCACCCTGGGCCTATCGTTCCAGCGCGTACAGTTCACGAGCGACCTGCTGCCCTCGGATGTGCTGGGCGTGTCGATTTTCGAGCGCGAGACGGGCACGTTCCGTTTCCAGCGCGGTCCGATCTTCGCCCAGCTCGTGCTCGCGGATGAGATCAATCGCGCCTCACCCAAGGCACAAAGCGCGCTGCTCGAGGCCATGGAGGAGCGGCAGGTCACGATCGACGGCCAATCGATGCCGCTGCCCGACCCCTTTTTCGTGATCGCGACCCAAAACCCGCAGGAGCAAGTCGGGACATTCCCGCTGCCCGAATCTCAGCTCGACCGGTTCCTCATGCGCGTGCACTTGGGCTATCCGGCGGCGGCGGCCGAGCGCGAGCTGCTGAGCGGCACCGATCGGCGCGAGCTGGTCAATGCCCTCACGAGCGTCTCGAGTCTCGAAGCGCTGCAGGAGCTGCAGCGCCGGGTGCTCGATGTGCATGTCGCCCCGGCGCTGCTCGACTATGTGCAGGCGCTCATCGCGCATACCCGCAGCGCCGCGGGCCTCGCCGTGGGGCTCTCGCCGCGTGCCGGCATCGGACTGCTGCGCGCGGCGCGCGCGTGGGCGCTCGTCACGGGCCGCACCAGCGTCATTCCCGAGCATGTCCAGGCGGTTTTTCCCGCCGTCGTCGAACATCGCATCGAGCAGCGCGACAGCGGGCCGGCCGCCGCGCATCGACTGCTCGAGGCCGTTCCCGTGCCTTGAGCGCGGGGGTCTTCAGCCGCTTGCGGCGGGCCTCGGTCGCTCGATTGCGTGCCTGGGCCGTGCGCCGGCATGGCATTGACTCCCTGCCGCTCATCATCAACCGGCGCCGCATCTATATCCTGCCGACCCGCTTCGGACTCGTGCTCGCGGCACTCCTCGCGGCCATGCTGATCGCAGCGCTCAACTACAACAGCAACCTCGCCCTCGCCTTCGCGTTCTTCATGGTGTCGCTCGCGCTCGCGGCCATGCATCACTGCCATCGAAATCTCTCCGGATTGAGTCTCGACGTGAACCCGGAAACGGACGCGTTCGAGGGCGCGGACGCGGAGTTCTATTTCCTGCTGCGCAACGAGTCCGCGCTCGATCGGAGCGGCCTCGAGATCCGGCTCGATTCCGGCGTCCCGTCGCAGGCGAGCGCGAGCGTGGCGTCCCAGGGTCAGGAGCGCCTGGCGCTCGCCGCACCGGTCGCGCGGCGCGGGGTGCGGCGCTGGGATCAGATCGAGGTTCGTACCTTGCAGCCGTTCGGCTGGTTTCGCGCCTGGACGTACGTCAATGCGACGCTCACCGCCTTCGTCGCCCCACGGCCGGCCGGGCACCGGCCGCTCCCCTCGACGGCGGCGCAGCGCGGTCATTCCTCCCGCGGCGAGACTCGCGGTGAGGAGGAGTTTGCCGGTCTTCGCGCCTATGCGCCCGGTGTGCCGCTCAAGCACATGGCCTGGAAGACGCTTGCGCGCGGCGGCGAGCCCTCGGTGCGCAGCTACACCGATCTCGGCGCGCTGCCCGAATGGCTGGAATGGTCGCGCGCTCGAGGGGCTCGACAGCGAGACACGACTCTCCCAGCTGTGCCGCTGGGTGCTCGCGTGCGAATCACGCGCCGCGCGGCCGTATGGCCTTCGGATTCCGGGCGCCGAGATCCCGCCAGGGCGGGGTGCCGCGCACCGCTCGCGCTGCTTGCGGGCGCTCGCGGCCCATCCGCGGACCGACTTCGCGTGAGGTTCGCACCCGCCGCACCGGGCGCCGTCAGCTACCCGCAGTTGCGCGCGATGAGTCTCTGCGCGGGCCTCGCGCTCGCGGTGTATGTGGGCACGCTGCCGTGGTGGGTGACGGCCGTGGTCGCCGCCGGCATCGGGATCCGGCTTTTCCTGGCCTCGCGCGGCTACGCGCCCCCCGGCCGGGCGGTGCGGCTCGGCATCACGGCGGCCGCCATCTTCATCCTGTTCCTGCAATTGCGAACCTTCAACGGACTCGCCGCAGGCACGGCGCTGCTGTGCCTGATCGCGGGTCTGAAAATTCTCGAGACGCGGGCGCGGCGCGATCTGTATGCCGTGGCGCTGATCGTTTATTTCCTGTGCCTCTCGGCGCTGCTGCGCAGTGAGTCGTTCTGGCTGTTCATCTATCTGCTCGGCGTCGCATGGCTCACCGGGGCGGCCTTGCTCGCCCTCGCGCCGCGGCGGGGTGGTTGGGAGCACAGCCTGCGCTATGCGGGCCGCATCGCGGCGCAGGCGCTGCCCATCGCGCTCGTGCTATGGCTGTTCTTCCCGCGCTTCGATGCACCGTTGTGGCACCTGCCCTCGGAGGGCCGCGCGCGCTCGGGATTGAGCGACACCATGAGCCCCGGCGACATCGTCGATCTCGCGCTCTCCGACGAGATCGCTTTTCGGGTGCGTTTCGAAGGCGCCGCGCCGCCGGCGAGCGAACGGTACTGGCGCGGGCCGGTGCTGCATGACACCGACGGGCACACGTGGCGCAACGAAGGGCCCGGCATCCGCGGCGCCGGCATGTGGACGCCCTCGGGTCCGGCCTATCTCTACACGCTGAGCCTGGAGCCGACCTCCTTCAACTGGCTGTTCGCGCTCGACTGGCCGGACAGCTGGAACGTGCCCGATGCCCACCTCACCGGCGACTACACGCTCGAGCAGCCGCGGCCGGTCTCGAAACCGATCGAGGTGAGCGCGCGCTCCCATACCCACGTGCACACGCAGGGGACACTCCCCGAAGCGACCCGGCGCCGCGACACCGCGCTGCCGCCGGGCCGCAATCTGCGAACCCTCGCATTCGCCGCCGAATTGCGCCGTTCGCATCCGGGCGATAAGGATTACGCGGCGGCGGTGCTCGACTTGTTCCGGCGCGAGGAGTTCTATTACACCCTCGCACCGCCCCCGCTCGGCGAAAATTCGGTCGATGAGTTTCTCTTCGACACCAAGCGCGGCTTCTGCGGGCACTATGCCGCGGCCTTCGCGACGCTCACGCGGGCCGTGGGCATCCCGACGCGCATCGTCACCGGCTACCAGGGCGGTATGTACAACCCGTATGCCGGCTATTGGATCATCCGGCAGAGCAATGCGCATGCATGGGACGAGATCTGGGTCGCTGGCGAGGGGTGGCTGCGGGTGGACCCCACCTCGGCGGTCGCCCCGGCGCGCGTCGAGGCCGGGCTGGAGGACCGGCTCGCGGATAACCGCCTCGCGGCGGGCTGGCATGCGCGGCTCCCTTGGCTTCAGGACCTTCAGCTGCGTCTCGATGCACTCGGCCAGGTGTGGCGGCAGCGGATTCTGCACTTCGATCAGCTCGCTCAATTCTCGCTGCTCGAGCGGCTCGGCATCCGCGAGCCCGACGCGCAGAAAGTCGTGCTGGTCATGGCGGCCGGGCTTGCGCTCGCGTTCGGCTGGCTCATGTGGCAGCTGCGCCGCGAGCAGCGCCCGCAACCGAAGGATCCTGTGGTGATCGCCTACCGCCGCCTGTGCCGCAAGCTCGCGGGCATCGGCCTGCCGCGCGCGCCGCATGAGGGCGCGGAAGGCTATGCGGCCCGGATCGCCGCCCTACGGCCCGACATCGGGGGCGCGGTCAGCGCGCTGTGCGGCTGCTATTCCGAGCTTCGCTATGCGGCCGCCCTGCCGGGGCGGAACGGTGAGCTCGAGTCTTTCATTGCGCGCGTCAAGGCGTTTCACCCGCGCCGCACCCCGCGACTCGCGATATCATGATCGCGATGGAACCGACCCGGCTGGAATCGACCCGGCTCGCGCGCCTCGCGCTGTTCGCCTTCATTCTGACCTTCGTCGCCGCGCGCATCGTGGTGTTCCTCATCATGTCGCGCCGCATGCCGAATTTTTATTTCTTCTTGCACGGCACGCACGTCCACCATTTGAACTACGGCATCTTTCTCCTGGCGGGCGTCGGTGCTTATCTGCTCTTGCGGCTGCCGAGCGGCCAATCCTTGCGCGGCGGCGCCCTCGCCTACGGTATTGCGCTCGCGCTCACCTTCGACGAGTTCGGGATGTGGTTGCACCTCGGGGGCAGCTACTGGCAGCGGGTGAGCGTCGATGCGATCATCGTGGTGGCCGCGCTGCTCGCGCTGGTGGCGTACGCTGCCGCGCTCCGCAGCTTCGAGGCGCGCCATGTGAGGGCCTCGATCGTCATTCTCGCAGCGCTGATCGCGTTCGGCGTCGTGCTCTACGAGGCCTCGTTGCAGCTCGGGCGGGTCGAGGGACCGAGGCTCGAAGCGCTCGAGGCTCAGTCCTCTCCTTGACGGTCAGGCCGCCAGATTCTCCCGGGTCTTCAGGAACGTGACGTCGGGCCAGCGCTCCTGCGTGAGCTCGAGGTTGACGCGCGTGGGCGCGAGATACACGAGCTCGCCCGCATGATCGAGCGCGAGATTATCGTGGGCTTTGTCGCGGAATTCAGCTCCCCGCTTCTCGTCCGCGACGCGGATCCAGCGCGCCGTGACCACGTTGATGGGCTCGAAAACGCACTGCACGTTGTATTCGTCCTGCAGCCGGAAGGCGACCACCTCGAACTGCAGCTGGCCGATCGCACCGAGGATGAGATCGTTGTTGCGCAACGGCTTGAAGAGCTGCGTCGCCCCTTCCTCGCAGAGCTGTGAGAGCCCCTTCTGCAGCGCCTTCATGCGCAACGGGTCCTTGAGCACCGCACGGCGGAAGAGCTCCGGCGCGAAATTCGGCACACCCGTGTAGGTGAGATGCTCGCCCTCGGTGAACGTATCGCCGATGTTGATGGTGCCGTGATTGTGCAACCCGATGATGTCGCCCGCGTACGCTTCCTCGGCCTGGCTGCGGTCGGCCGCGAGGAACGTGAGCGCATCGGCGATGCGCACCTCCTTGTCGAGCCTCACGTGATGCAGGCGCATGCCGCGCAGGTAGCGCCCCGAGCATAGGCGCAGGAACGCGATCCGGTCGCGGTGCCCGGGATCCATGTTCGCCTGGATTTTGAACACGAAGCCCGAGAACTTCGGCTCCGTGGGATCGACGGTGCGCTCGAGCGCGGTGCGCGGAAGCGGTCCCGGCGAGTGCCTCACGAAGGAGCTCAAGAGCTCGCGCACGCCGAAATTGTTGACCGCCGAGCCGAAGAATACCGGCGTCTGGCGCGCCGCCCGGTAGCGTTCCAGATCGAACGCCGGACTCGCGCCGCGCACGAGCTCGACTTCCTCGAGAAACCCATCGTAGCGCTCGCCCAAGAGCTCCTTGGCCTCGGGACTCTCCAGCCGGTCGATGGTCTCGTGGGTGCCGACGCGCCCGCGCTCGACCGGCACATACACGTAGATCCGGTCCTCGAGCAGATGATAGACGCCGAGCAAGTCGCGGCCCATGCCGATGGGCCAGGTGAGCGGCGTGCATTGAATCTTGAGCACGCTCTCGATCTCATCGAGGAGCTCGATCGGCGGACGTCCGTCGCGATCGAGCTTGTTGACGAACGTCATGATCGGCGTGTCCCGCAGCCGGGTCACCTCCATGAGCTTGATCGTGCGCTCCTCGACGCCCTTGGCGCAGTCGATCACCATCAGCGCCGAATCGACGGCGGTGAGCGTGCGGTAGGTGTCCTCCGAGAAATCCTCGTGCCCCGGGGTGTCGAGCAGGTTGACGATGCAGTCCTCGAAAGGAAATTGCATCACCGAGGAGGTGACCGAGATGCCGCGCTGCTGCTCGAGGCGCATCCAGTCCGAGGTCGCATGCCGCGTCGCCTTGCGCCCCTTGACCGTGCCCGCCATCTGGATCGCGCCCCCGAACAGCAGAAGCTTTTCCGTGAGCGTGGTCTTGCCGGCGTCCGGGTGGGAGATGATGGCAAAGGTCCTTCGACGATTGATTTCCTTAGATATTTCAGCCTCAGATCCCGCCACGATGCCCCGCCATGTCCACAGTGATGTTCACAAACACGATAACCCAGGAACCCTCGCCCCGCCTCTGCGCCGAAAGACGCGCCGAGTATACGGGCGGAGCATCCCGCCGTTCGCCGAATTCCTTACAAGCCGCGGAAGCAAAGTGGCGTCGGTGGCGCATCTGATCGAGACTAGTCACGATTAATGACCTGACAATCTGGAGGATGGGCGATGAAAATGGCTCGGATGGGACCGATGATGTTCGGCTTCGCCGCCGCACCCCGACGGTCACACCACCAAGGGGATTCCCGACCACATCAAAGAGCTGAATTTCATGTGGACGTTTGCGCCCGACAACCGGATCACGGAGCACGCCGTACGTTTCGGGACGGCGGAGGGCGAATGGACCGCCGTGATGGGCTTTCTCGATGGAACATTCACCAAGCCGATGGCCCTGCCTGGCGGAAAGGTCATCCAGCCCACCGGCAAGACTTACCACCTGCCGATGGCCACGCTCGCGCATTGGAACAAACAGGGCACCATGGACAAGGAATACCTGTTCTGGGACAACGCCTCGCTCATGACCCAGATCGGGGCAAACTAGGGGCGCGCCACCGACGCGAATCGATATCGCAAGGCCACGAGCCGTTGCGCCGCTTGGCGCGAGAGCCCGCGAAATCGGCGCTCATTTTTCGTCGGCGGATTTGGGCTCGGGATAGAGGATCCGGCGCAGCACCTGCGCGTCCTCGCGTCCCACCGTCGCCTGGTAGTAGCCGCGGCGGATGCCGACCTGCTCGAACCCGAGCGAATGATACAGCCTCGCCGCGGCGGTATTCGACGGCCGTACCTCGAGAAATGCCTCGTACATGCCGGCGATGCGTGCGCGCTCGAGCAAGTAGAGCAGCACTTTGCGGGCGAGCCCCCGGCACCGGTATTCATCGCGGATGCAGACGTTGAGCACGTGCGCCTCCCCCGCGCCGACGGACATGATGCCGTAGCCGGCCATGTCGCTGCCCACCTCCACCACCCGGCACACGTAGCCCACCCGCAGGCAGTCCCGGAAGATGCCCTCGCTCCAGGGAAACTGATAGCCGGCGCGCTCGATGGCCCCGACGATGGGGACGTCCAGCTCGCTCATCGGGCGGATATCGACTGCGGCGAGCTCGCGTTCTCGCTTAACGCTGGACACCGGTACACACCTCGCGCGCCAACTTCAGATCCTCCCACGCCTTGCGCTTTTCGGCCGGCTCGCGCAGGAGGTACGCCGGGTGGTACGTTACCACCAACGGCACCCGGTTGACGCCGAAATAATGCACCTGCCCGCGCAGGCGGCCGAGGGAGCTGTCGGTCTTCAGCAGATTCTGGGCCGAAATCCGACCCACCGCCAACATGATCTTCGGCTTGAGCAATGCGATCTGCCGCTCCAGGTACGGCAGGCATTGCGCCGTCTCCACCGGGGCCGGATCGCGGTTGCGGGGCGGGCGGCACTTCAGGACATTGGCGATGTATACCTGCTCTCGCGCGAGGCCGATCGAGCGCAGCATGGCGTTGAGCAGCTGGCCCGCGCGACCCACGAACGGCTCGCCCTGGCGGTCCTCCTCGGCGCCCGGCGCCTCGCCGACGATGAGCCACTCGGCATTGAGGCTTCCGACACCGAACACCGTCTGAGTGCGGCTCGTGCTCAAGCTGCAGCGCGTGCAGGCGGCCACCGCGGCACGCAGCCCCGGCCAATCGAGATGCTCGACGCCGGACTCGGGCGGCGTGCCCGATACCCCGCCGGAAGGCACCCCGACGGCGGGCCTGGAGCGCAGCGTCCAGGTCTCGAGGCCGAGCGCCGCCAGATACTCGCTGCGCAGCGCGCGATTCATGCGGGGGTCACGGAGCCGCGCGTGCGGCGGCGAAAGAGCTTGCGGTAGAGCCACAGGGATGGTGCCGATAACGCGTAGCCGCCGAAGATGAGGAGCAGCGAGATGGGATGGAACAGGGCTATGAACACGAACGCGAGCGGCACCAGCACGATCTGGGTGAAGCGTACCCGGGCTCCGGCGCTGATGTCTTTGAAACTATAGTAGGCGAACCGGCTGATCATGAGCGCACCCGCGCACGCGGTGACCACGAACGCGACGATGAGACCGGGGAGGCCGACATTCACCCGGTCGCTCGCGAGCCACATCGAGGCGGCCACGACGGCGGCCGCCGAGGGGCTCGGCAGACCCTCGAAGTAATGCTTGTCCTGCGTCGCCGAGCGTGAGTTGAAGCGCGCGAGCCGCAGAGCCGCGGCGGCGGCGTAGAAAAAGCACACGAGCCACCCGACTCGGCGCCACAGCGGACCGTATTCGGCGATGCGCGCGACGCCCCATTGATAGGTGACGATGGCGGGGGCGATGCCGAACGACACCATGTCCGACAGACTGTCGTATTCCTTGCCGAACGCGCTCTCGGTGTGCGTCCAGCGGGCCACGCGACCGTCCAACCCATCGAAGATCATCGCGACGAACACGGCGAATCCCGCCAGGTCGAATTTCCAGTCGATGGCCGCGACCACCGCATAGAAGCCGGCGAATAGCGCACCGGTGGTGAGCAGGTTCGGCAGCCAATAAACGCCGCGCGGGCGCGAATGCGGATCCTCGAGGTCGCTCATGCGCTGGAATGATACCAGGGGGCCTCGTGTAAGATACGCGCCCATGCGCTTATCCCAGTACCCGATCTCGACGCTCAGAGACGTGCCCGCCGACGCCGAGGTGATCAGCCACCGGCTGATGCTGCGCGCCGGGATGATTCGCCGCCTGGCCGCGGGACTTTACTCCTGGCTGCCGATGGGACTACGCACCTTGAAGAAGGCCGAGCGCATCGTGCGCGAGGAGATGGACCGGGCCGGCGCCTTGGAGCTGGTGATGCCGACCGTTCAGCCGGCGGAGCTCTGGAAGGAATCCGGCCGCTGGACCAAGTACGGGCCCGAGCTCCTGAGGTTCAAGGATCGGCATGAGCGGGAGTTCGTGTACGGCCCGACGCACGAGGAGGTGATCACGGACATCGCCCGCCGCGAGCTGCGCAGCTACAAGCAATTGCCGGTAAATTTCTATCAGATCCAATCGAAATTCCGGGATGAGATCCGCCCGCGGTTCGGCGTCATGCGGGCGCGCGAATTCATCATGAAGGACGCCTACTCGTTCCATATCGACGAGCCCAGCCTCGCGCAAGGCTACCGCGCCATGTTCGATGCGTACACCCGGATCTTCACGCGCATGGGCCTGAAGTTCCGTGCCGTCCAGGCCGACGGCGGCAGTATCGGCGGCGATGTCTCGCAGGAATTCCACGTGCTCGCCGATTCCGGGGAGGACGCGATCGCCTTCTCGACCTCGGGTGACTACGCCTCGAATTTGGAAACGGCCACGGCCTCGACCGCGGGACCGCGCCCCGCGCCGACCGCCGAGCTGCGCCGGGTCGAGACTCCCGGTGTCCGCACCATCGCCGAGCTCAGTGCATTTCTCAAGGTGTCCCCGCAGCAATGCGTGAAGACACTGCTGGTCGAGGGCAGCAAAGGCGACGTCGTCGCCATGGTGCTGCGTGGCGACCACGAGCTCAACGCGGTCAAGGCGCAGAAGCTTGCCGGCGTCGCGAGCCCGCTGCGCATGGCGAGCGCCGAGCGGGTGCGATCGGCCACGGGAAGCGAGCCCGGCTCGATCGGGCCGGTCGGATTTCGCGGAGCGGTCTACGTCGATCACGGCGCGGCCCGCCTCGCCGATTTCGTCTGCGGCGCGAACGAGAAGGACGTGCATCTCGCCGGCGTCAATTGGGGACGCGATCTGCCCGAGCTCGAAGCGGTCGATATCCGCAATGTCATCGCCGGTGACCCAAGCCCGACGGGCCATGGGACACTCGAGATCGCGCGCGGCATCGAGGTCGGCCACATCTTCCAGCTCGGACAGCTCTACAGCGAGACGATGCAGGCGAGCGTCCTCGACGAGCAAGGCAAGTCGGTCAGCATGTTCATGGGCTGCTACGGCATCGGAGTGACCCGCGTGGTCGCGGCCGCCATCGAGCAAAATCACGATGCCAACGGCATCATCTGGCCCGAGCCGCTCGCGCCGTTCAACGTCATCGTGGTGCCGATCAATTACCAGAAGTCCGAGCGGGTGCGGCAGGCGGCCGACCAACTGTACGGCGATCTGTCCGCGGCGGGAATCGACGTGGTGCTCGACGATCGCGACGCACGGCCGGGCGTCAAGTTTGCCGATGCAGAGCTCATCGGCATACCGCACAGACTGGTCGTGGGCGAGCGCGGCCTCGATGCGGGAAAGCTCGAATATCGTCATCGGCGCGACACCGAGTCGACGGAGATAGCGCTCGCGGACGGCGTCGCTCAGATCAAGGATCGGATGGGCCGCTGAGAATCACGAAGGACGCACCGTCATGGAGCTCGGTGCGCGGTTCGAGCTCCTCGACCGCCTCGACGCGCGCGCTGCGGGGTCCTCGATGCAGCCAACGCCGCAGCTCCTCGACGGCATCGGGCGCGCCTCGCGCCGCCACCTCCACCGAGCCGTCGGGCAAGTTGCGCGCGTACCCCGCAAGCTGCAGCCGCTCCGCTTCGAGGCGTGTGCTGTGCCGAAAGTAAACGCCTTGCACCCGGCCCGTGACGCGAAAGCGGCGATCGACCTCACCCACAACGATCCGCCTCCGGTCCGCTATCGCGGGGCGGGGCCGGCGCCTGGCGGGGACTCGGCGGCGTGCGCCGAGACGTTGAGCGCGGCGGTGGCATGGCGCTTCGCCGCTTCCGCCGCAAGCCGCGCGCGCACGTACTCGCGCGCCTCGAGGTGCGCTTGCGCGCGGGTGATGGCGGCGTTTGCCGCGTACAGGTCCGGTGATGTCGAGGGGGTGAGGCCCGCCGTGTTTGCGGCCGCGATCGCCTGGCGTGCATCGCTCAATTCTTGTACGGGCGGGCCGCTCGGGCAGCCGGTCAGGCACAAAATCCCGATGACGACGGCGAATAGGCGCAACATAGCTGATTGACACTAGCAACAGCACGCAGGGCCGTCAAACAATGGGCGACTAGACAATAACCAATCGGTCGCAAATAATCCGTTGCGCCGACGCTGCATCCGACAGTGATCGACACGATTCCCACGAGACTTACCGATGCACCAAATCCTGGTCTTGTATTATTCGCGCCAAGGCAGCACCGCCGCGCTCGCCCGGCAGGTGTGCCGCGGCGTCGAGACGATCGCGGGAATGCAAGCTCGGCTGCGCACCGTCGCACCGATCGGCGCGAGCGGACCGGAATCTGCAGTCCCCAATGAAGGCCCGCCCTACGCGACCCATGAGGATCTGATCGGCTGCGCGGGCCTCATCTTGGGCAGCCCGACTCGCTTCGGGAACATGGCAGCGCCGCTCAAGCACTTTCTCGACGGCACGAGCGGCCTGTGGCTCTCGGGTGCGCTCGCCGACAAGCCGGCCGCCGTGTTCACCTCGACTCAGACCATGCACGGCGGTCAGGAAGCGACGCTCATTTCCATGATGTTGCCGCTGCTTCATCACGGCATGTTCCTGGTCGGCCTGCCCTATACCGAGCAAGCGCTTACTGCGACCCAGAGCGGTGGGACGCCTTACGGCGCAAGCCACGTCGCCGGACTCAGCGGCCAGGGAACCCTCTCGCAGGCCGAAGGAGATCTCGCCCGCGCGCTCGGCGCACGGGTCGCGCGCCTCGCATCACGCTTGAAGCGCGACGCTTGAGCGTCGCCCGCCGCGCGCGCCTCGCGACCCTCTGGCTGTGGGGAGGGGTCGCGGCGAGCGTGCTCGGCTGGGCGTTGGCGGGCTATTCCTGGCTTCTTTGCGGGATCGCCGTGCTTCCGCTGCTCGCGCCGTTACGTGGGCTCGTGCGCGGCGAGCGCTACACCTATGCGTGGGCCACGCTCTTCTCGATCCCCTATCTGATATTCACCATCACCGAGTTGCTGGCGAATCCCGCCGCCCGGTGGGCGGGATCCGCGAGCCTGCTGCTCACATTCGCATGGTTCTGCGCTATGGTTTGGTACCTGCGTGTCTCTCGAGCGCATCCCGGATGAAAGGAATGGTGAGTCGCCGCTGCGCGGCGAGCGAGGCCTCGTCGAGCTCGTCGAGTATCTCGAACAGGGAATGCAGATCGCGCGGCACGCGCTTCATCAGATATTCGAGCGTCTCACGCGGAAGCTTCATGCCGCGCTGAGCGGCCCGCAGCTCGAGCGCCTGAGCCCGTCCCGCCTCGTCGAGCTCCTTCACCTGATACACGACGCAGGATCCCGCCCGCGATCGCCAATCGTCGAGCCGCCACTCGATTTGGCGCGGCGCGGTGAGCGCGGCGAAGATCAGCCGCGCATGCGATTCCTTCGCCTCGTTGAACAGGCTGAAGAGCGCCTTCTCCCAGGCGAGATCCCCGGCGATGGCGTCGACGTCGTCCACGCACACCACGCCGCACGCGGCGAAACCTCGCAGTGCCTCGGGGGGAAGCGACTCCGCGAGCGGCGCGCCGCGCGCCAGGGGAATGTATGCCGCGGGCCCCTCGGTGGCCGCGCATACCGCCTGAAGCAAGTGGGTCTTGCCGCTGCCGTGAGCACCCCAGAGCCAGATCGGATCGGCGCCGCCCGCATGCAGGGCGGCGAGCACCTCCGGATTCGGCCCGGTGTGGAAGTTCGCGAACACGGCGTTGGCGCGCAGCTGCACGCCGAGCGCGAGCTGCCTCATGTGCCCTTCTGCTCGAGCGTGCGGCGGGACCTCGACTCCTCCAAGGCAGCCTTGCCATAGCGCAGGATGTAATCGATGCCGCTCACCGCGGTGGTGAGGAAGGCGAGCGCGCCCAAGGCGATGATCACCCACTCCGCCGGCATTGCGAACTCTTGCCGCGCGATCACGGCGACGATGAAAAACGCCTGGCACAAGGTGTTGAGCTTGCTCACGCCGCTCGGCCGCGGCTCGACCGGGCCCAGCAAAAGCCGGTACGCGAGCGCGCCGAGCACGATGATGACGTCGCGCGCGACCGCCGTCGCCGTGAGCCACACGGGCACCAAGTGCATCACCGCGAGCACCACGAACAGCGTGACGAGCAAGAGCTTGTCCGCGGCCGGATCGAGCACGGCGCCGACGGCGCTTCGCCAGCCGTAGCGCCTCGCAAGGTAGCCGTCCAAGAGGTCCGAGAAGGCGGCGAACGCGAACAAGCCGAGCGCCGTAAGCAGCTGATGATGGAGCAGCGCCACGGCGATCGGTGCGATCAGAACAATCCTCAACACCGTGAGGCAGTTCGGGATTTGGCGAAGCCAACGCACGGCGATCAGTGCTGCAGCTGGTAGCGCTGAATTCCGTTCTCGCCGGCGGCGATCGGCTGCAGGCGGCCATTGAGCGAGAAGGCATGCTCCAAGGATTCGGCGCCGCCGCGCATCGTCAGGCGAAACCGCACGGCATCGCCGCTCAACGCCTCGACATCCACGTGCGAGACGAAGCCGAGCGACTGCAGATAGCTCTGGATCGAGGCATAGTCCTTGAGGTTCGCGATTCCCGTCACCTCGATATCGAGCGGTGCGAGCGTGCCGCTGACCGCGTACAGCGATGCGTAGGTGTCGGCGGCGCGATTCACCCCTTCGGCAGGCGCTCCGGAGAACTCGCTGCTGTGGTCATTGTAAACATGGGTCCAACGCACGGCGGCGCCATCGCCCGAGCCGTTCGCACGCCCGATGAGCGTCCCCCCGCCGCCCAACCGGTGGCCGAGATCGGCGAGCGTCGCGGGCGACTCCGTGGTCACCGCCGCATAGTCGATGTGGTTTCTCGAGAGGTCCGCGGCGGTCGGCCAGATCAGCGGCACGCCGCGCAGCGCCGCGGCCGCGTTGATCTCGGACTTGATGGGCGAAGGATCTTCCACCGTGATCACCGACCCCGTCTGCGGCCCGGTCTGCACGGCGAGCCAAACGAAGGTCGCGGGACGCTCGCCGCCCCAGAGGGGCTGGTTGTTCTGGCTGATCCAGCGATCGAGGGCCGCACCGTCGAAGGATACGGTCAGCTGATTGTCCGACGCGGCACGGTATTGCTGCACGTAACGCCGAGCGCTGGAGAGGAGCGGCGCAAAGGCCGGATCCTGGTCCACCGCGCGGCGGCCGGTCACCTTGATGAGCACGATGCGCAGCGCCGCCTCGAATGCCGCCGCCTGTCCGGCCTCGGAGCGCTCGGTCAGCGGGACCGTCGCCTGGTACAGATCGGCCCGCGTGAGCGCCCGGCTCGCGCCGGGCAGGCATAGCGCGCCGGCGAGCGCAAGAACACACAGCCACAGACGGAATTGGGCACAACCGAGAAGGAAATTTCTAGACATGACGTAATCGCGTAAGTCCTTAAGTTCTCTGATGTAAAATACCACAGCTGGCCGGGTTGCCGGGTTGGCCCGTACTTACTCGAGGATTCGAATGACTGAGCAAGCACCCGTCACTTACCGAGCGGCCGGCGTCAATATCGATGCGGGCGAGGAACTGGTCGAGCGCATCAAGCCGCACGTGCGCCGCTCGATGCGCCGTGAAGTGCTCGGCGGGATCGGCGGCTTCGGCGCCCTGGTGGAGGTGCCGCTCGACCGGTATCGCAAGCCCGTGCTGGTCTCGGGCACGGATGGTGTCGGCACGAAGCTGCGCCTCGCCATCGATACGGGACGCCACGACACCGTGGGCATCGACCTCGTCGCCATGTGCGTGAACGACGTGGTGGTCCAGGGTGCCGAGCCGTTGTTTTTCCTGGATTACTTCGCCACCGGCAGCCTCGATGTCGCGATCGCCGAACGCGTCATCGCCGGCATCGTCGAGGGCTGCGTTCAGGCGGGCTGCGCGCTCGTCGGCGGCGAGACCGCCGAGATGCCTGGCATGTATCACGGCGAGGATTACGACCTCGCGGGATTCAGCGTCGGGATCGTGGAAAAAGACCGCATCATCGACGGCACGCGCACCGCGGCCGGCGATGTGGTGCTGGGACTTCCCTCCTCCGGTCCGCACTCGAACGGGTTTTCACTCATTCGGAAGATCCTCGAGGTCAGCGGTGCGAACCCGGCGACGCCCGTCGAGGGTGTGGCGCTCATCGATCGGCTGATGGCGCCCACGCGGATCTATGTGAAGCCTCTGCTGCGTTTGATCGAGGAAGTCCCGGTGCACGGGCTCGCGCACATCACCGGCGGCGGCTTGGTCGACAACATACCGCGCGTGCTGCCCGAGGGGCTCGAGGCCGTGCTCGAGCGCAAGGCATGGAGCTCCGATCCGGTGTTCGATTGGCTGCAGAAGGCCGGACGCGTCGAGGATGCCGAGATGCACCGCGTATTCAATTGCGGCATCGGCATGACCGTGACGCTCGCCGCCGGGGATGCAGAGCGCGCCATCGAGATCCTGAAGGCTGCCGGCCAGAGCGCTCGAATCATCGGCGAGGTGCGTGCCGGCACGCACGGCGTAGTCATCGCGTGAGGGCAAGCGCGCTTCCGCCGCAGATCGTCGTATTGATCTCGGGACGGGGCAGCAACATGCGCGCGGTGGTGGAGCACAGCGGCGACCCGGCGGCTTACCGGGTGGCCGCCGTTTTCGCCGACCAGCCGGCGGCCGCGGGGCTCGGTGTCGCGCGCGACCTCGGCATTCCCGCACACCTCATCGCCGCCGACCCGTCCGCATCCCGCGCGCAGTACGATGAGCGGCTCGCCGCGGCCATCGATCGCTATGCACCCTCGCTGATCGTGCTCGCCGGGTTCATGCGCATCCTCTCGCCCGAATTCGTCCGGCGCTACGAAGGCAGAATGCTGAACATCCACCCCGCGCTCCTGCCGAAATTTCCCGGCCTGCACACCCATCGGCGGGCGCTCGAGGCGCACGAGGAGCAGCATGGCGCGACGGTGCACTTCGTGACCGAGCAGCTCGACGCCGGTCCCGCGGTGATACAAGCGCGGGTGCGGGTGCAGGCGGACGACGATGCGCAAAGCCTCGCGGCCCGGGTGCAGGTGCTGGAGCACCGAATCTACCCGCTCGCCGTGCGCTGGTTTTGCGCGGGCCGGCTGCGCTACGTGCGCGGCGCCGCCTATCTCGACGGAGCGCTGCTCTCGTCTCCCGTACAATACGACGGCGCAGAGGAATACTGAATGCAGCTACGAGTGGTGGGATGTCTCGCGATGGCGCTCACGGGCCCGTCCTGGTCCGCAGATGCGCAACCGCCGCAATCGCATACGGCGGCGGACATCGAGCCGTTTTCCTCCCACTATGTCGCGGAATGGAAGGACATCTCGGTCGGCGTCAGCGACCTCGAGCTGCGGCGCGACAGAGAGCCCGGGCGCTACGTCTACAAATGGACCATCAGCGCGCGGGGCATTTTTCGTCTGGTGTACTCCGACGATGTCATCCAGGAGAGTTGGTTCTCGATCGTGGGCGATCAGGTCAAGCCCGACCGGTATCGAGGACACCAGGGGTCGGCGTCGGTGAACTTCGATTTCGACTGGAATGCCGGGCATGCGATCGGATCCTCCGAAGGCAAGCCGATCGATCTCACCCTCGCGCCCGGCACCCAGGATCTCAATTCCATCCAGATTCAGGTCATGCTCGACCTGAAGAACGGCAACATGCCGCCCACCTTCCACATCATCGACAAGGACCAGGTGAAGCAATTCATCTACACCCGCGAGGGCCATGCGATGCTCAAGACCGCCATCGGTGAATTCGACACGGTCATCGTGGCGAGCCGCCACACGGCCAACGACCGGCGCGTCTTGCGGATGTGGTTCGCACCCTCGCTCGGCTGGGTGCCGGTGCAGGCCGAGCGCACGCGGGATGGCAAGCTCGAGTTCGCGATGCGGATCAAGAGCCTCAGCAGGCGCGGATCGCAGTGACCGCGCTCAGGCCTTCGGCAGCGTGACCCCGCGCTGGCCTTGGTATTTGCCGCCGCGATCGCGATACGAGGTCTCGCACACCTCGTCCGACTCGAAAAACAGCATCTGCGCGACACCCTCGTTCGCGTAGATCTTCGCCGGCAGCGGCGTGGTGTTGGAGAACTCGAGCGTGACGTGGCCTTCCCACTCGGGTTCCAAAGGCGTTACGTTGACGATGATTCCGCAGTTGTGGACGAAAACGCCCGCCTCCAGGGCGAAATTTCCGGCCTCGGGAACGGTCAGGCAGTACACATCGTGGTCGCCCGCGATTTCACGGACGGCGGCGACCTTGTGATTGCGGTACGCCGCTGTCGGCGCCGCGGCATCCCTCGGCAAGCGCTTGAAGACTGAAGGATCACTGCGCAGCGCGGCAATCGCACGGCTAGAAAGCGACAGACGATGCGTCGGATAGAGATGCCCGTCCAGCGGCTGATAGACCATCTCATATCCGCGAACCAAATCGCGATACAGCGGCATGAGCGAATCGCCGGGTCGCAGCCCGTGCGCCGCCGCCATACGTCCGTCGCGCCGCATGAATTGATGGTCGGGCGTCGCGTGGATAATCGCGCCGTTGTCGAGTTCGATCTCGAGCAGCGAGTCGCGACCGATGAATCGAGGCGCATCCAGCAGGGTCACGATCAGGCGCCCGTTCGGCCCGATACTATAGCCCCAGAAGATCTCGCCATCGGCGTGACGCCGGGCCATCTCCTCGAGCGTCGGAGCGGTGCCGTCGACGAGTGCCACCCGCGTATCGCCGCGAAAGCAGCGCGCGTACGTCGATTTTCCCAGACAAACTGTTAAAACCGTGCGCGGAATCCGAAAGTACTCGACCGTGCTCGCGAGCGCGAAAGAGTTCGGCGGAATGATGCAAACGGGGCCCTTGAAATCGACGAACGACTTCTCATCGAAGTTCTTCGGATCGACGATGGTCGAATTGATGTTGGTGAATATCTTGAATTCGTCGGCGCAGCGCACATCGTAGCCGTAGCTCGATGTGCCGTAGGAGATGATCTTGTAGCCGTCGGCGACGCGCACCTGATCCGGCGAGAAGGGCTCGATCATCTGGCGCTCGGCGGCCATGCGCCGAATCCAGCGGTCGCTCTTGATGCTCACGTCGCTTCGACCGTGATCTTGGGGAACACCGAGCTGTAGTCCTTGTTCAAGGTCGACAATCGGGCGGCCGCGCGCCGCGCCATCCGGAAATAAGCCTGCGCCCGCGCGCTCTGCGGATCGGCCACCACGGTCGGGGTGCCCCCGTCCGCCTCCTCGCGAATGCGTATATCGAGCGGCAGCTCGCCCAGCAGCTCAACGCCGTACTGCTCGGCCATGCGCGCACCGCCGCCGCTGCCGAAGATGTGCTCCGCGTGGCCGCACTGGCTGCACACGTGCACGCTCATGTTCTCCACCACCCCCAGCACCCGCACCTCCACCTTCTCGAACATCTTGAGTCCCTTGCGCGCATCGAGGAGCGCGATGTCCTGCGGCGTCGTCACGATGACCGCCCCGCTCACGGGCACCCGCTGCGCGAGGGTCAATTGGATATCGCCCGTGCCGGGCGGCATGTCCACCACGAGGTAGTCGAGCTGGCCCCAGTTGGTCTCGCCGAGCAGCTGGGTCAGGGCTTGAGTGACCATCGGCCCGCGCCACGCCATGGGTTGCTCGGCGTCGATCATGAACCCGATGGACATCACCTCGACGCCATGTGCCTTGAGAGGATTGATGTGCTTGCCGTCGGGGCTCTCGGGCTTGCGGCCCGCCACGCCCATCATCAGGGGCTGGCTGGGACCGTAGATGTCGGCATCCAACAGCCCGACGCGCGCGCCCTGGGCGGCCCACGCGAGCGCCAGATTGGCCGCCACGGTGGACTTCCCGACACCGCCCTTGCCCGATGCGACGGCGATCACGTTTTTGACGCGATCCAGCGGCTTGAGGGTGCGCTGGACCCCGTGGGCGGTGATTTCCGATACCAGGGTGAGCTCGATGGGCAGCCCCTGGCTGAGCGGCGCCAGATGGCTTTCCAGCGCGGGTTTGAGCTCCGCCGCGTAGTCGGCGCAGGGAAACCCGAATTTGAGTGTGATGTGCAGCTCATTGCGTTGCACGCTGAGCCCCACGATGGCCTTGGCCTGTGCCAGAGTGCGGCCCAGATAGGGATCGGTATACGCGCCCAGGCGCTCGCGCAGGGCTGCGGTGTCGTCGGAGGGAGTCATGCCGGTCATTCTAGCGCAGGCGGCCGCCGTCGTGCGGTGTGGCATAATTCCTGAAATGAGAATTAATGCCCCGGTGTTCCGCGCAGATACGGTGAGAATAGGCTGCAACGAGGGAGCGTAGCTAGGGCCGAATGTCGTTGTTCTCCAACTATCGTGCCGATCGGTTCATCGCCGAGGTCAAATCAACCGGCAATCCGACAGCCCCGGCGGCCCAGAAGGCCCTGCAGAGGCTGCTCGCGCTTGGGCCGAGCGCCATCGATCCGATCGTCGATGCGCTGGCCAACGCCGATAAGCGCGAGACCATGGCCTATGTCGAGATTCTCTCGAAGCTGATCGATGCCCGGACGTTGCCGCAAGTGTTCAAGGCCATGGCCGAGGCCAACGGGCGGGCGACCTCGGGGATCGCGTGGGCCCTGTCCTCGAGCCGCAGCTACCCGGCGCAGGCGCTCCTCGATGCCCTGGGCAAGGAGGGCATGCCCAAGCCCGCCATTCTCGATGTGATCACGGCGCAAAAGACTCGATTTACGGTGCGCGACCTGCTGAACGCCGCCTATTCGCAGGAGCCGACCGAACGGGCGGCGCTGTTCAAGATCATCGGCGAGATCGCCGATGAATCCTCGATCCCGGAGCTCGTCGCCCGCATCGAGGGCAAGGACCCGATGTCGCGCCTGCATATCATCCAGACGCTCGCCCGCTTCAATACCCCGACGGTGCAGCAGGCGGTGCAGAAGCAGCTCAAGGACAACAACAAGCTGATCCGCTCGACCGCCTTGTCGGCGCTGTCGAAGATGGACGGTCCCTTCGACATGCTGCTCATCACCAGCATGCTGCGCGATGCGGAAATCGAGGTGCAAAACAAAGCGGTCGACGTCGTGATCAAGGCGAATCACCCCGACACCATCAAGTATCTGGTGGAAGTGCTCAAGGACGAGAACGAGTACGCGAGGCGCGCGGCGGTCGAGGTCTTGAACGTCATCGGCAGCTCGAAGGACGTCAAATATCTGCTCGAGGTGATCGCCGACAGCGACTGGTGGGTGCGCACCCGCGCCGCGGATGCACTCGGGAAGATCGGCGGCCCGAAGGTCGTGGATGCCGTTCTCGCCCTCATCAAGGACGAAAACCAGGACATTCGCCGGGCAGCCATCGAGATATTGAACCAGACCAAGGATGAGCGCGCCGTCTCGCAGTTGATCGAGGCGACCCGGGACAAGGATTGGTGGGTGAGCGAGCGCGCGGTCGATGCGCTGGCGGAAATCGGCAGCACCAAGGCGCTGCCGCGGTTCATCGAAATGTTGCAGGGTGAGCCCAAGTCGCTGCCGACGGTGGTGCGCGCGATCTCGAGGGTCGGCGACCAGAAAAGCATCGAGCATCTGCTGCCGCTCCTGCAGCGCTCCGAGACTCAGATCAAGGTCGAGGCCATCTCGGCGATCGCCAAGCTCGTCGATGAGCGGCGCGCCGATACCATCCGCATGAAGCTGCAAGCGGTCGCCACGGGCGGCGACGGCACCATCAGCCAGGCGCTTGCCCGGGCCATGACCGAGATGGACAGCCGGTTTTCCACCCAGCAGATTCTCGCCAATCAACGCGCGGGGCAGCTCTCGGAGCCGTCGAAAACGCTGCTGGTCGACAACCAGGAGCTCGCGGCAGTGATCCACGAGACCGAGGCCGCGCAGGCGGCGCAGGCCAAACTCGACATCACCCAGCTCACCCCCGGCGACGTCATCGAGGGCCGCTACAAGTTCATCGAAAAGATCGGCAAGGGCGCGTTCGGTACGGTGCTTCTCATGGAAGACACCGTCGTCGAGGAGCGCCTGATCCTCAAGTTCTTGAATGCCAACGTCTCCTCCGACGAGGAGATGATGAAGCGCTTCGTGCACGAGTTGCGATACAGCCGCAAGATCACGCACAAGAACGTCATCCGCATCTACGACTTTCTCTACATCCGCGGCAACTATGCCATCTCGATGGAGTATTTCCCCTCGCACACGCTCGGTGGGGAGATCATCAACGAGAAGCCGGTCGAGCTCAAACGTGCCGTGAAATTCGGCATGGACATCGCCACCGGCATGGCGGTTGCCCACCAGGTGGGCATCGTGCATCGCGACCTGAAGCCCGCCAACGTGCTCATCGACAACGAGGGGCTGCTGAAGATCGTGGACTTCGGCGTGGCAGCGGCCCAGCACCAGGGCGACACCCAGCTCACCAAGACCGGCTATGTCATCGGCTCGCCCAAGTACATGGCTCCGGAGCAAATCCTCGGCAAGAAGGTGGACGAGCGCGCGGACATCTACAGCTTGGGCGTCATCATGTACGAGATGTTCGCCGGCGTGCCGCCCTACTCGCGCGGCGATCACATGTCGGTCATGTACCAGCACGTCCAGGGCAAGGCTCGCCCACCGGTCGAGATCAACAAATCGCTCCCCATCGATCTCAACAACGTGGTGATGAGGTGCATGTCGCTCGACAAGGGCAAGCGCCCGCAGTCGATGGACGAGCTGCGGCTCGCGCTCGAGAAATTCCTTTGAATTGTGAGCCAGACCGCCTGTCGGTCGGCCGGGGCTAGACGCAGCTCACGAAAAACGCCTTTGGTAGGCCCAAAAGCTCGAAAATCCAAATGCTTACGGGTAGGCTCCCGCGTTATGGCAAGAATCGATGCGTTCCTCAAGCTCGGAGTGGCGCAGGGCTGCTCGGATCTGCACCTGGCCGTTGGCGTGCCGCCGATGCTGCGCATGCAAGGCGATCTCGTCCCGATTAAATTCCGCGATCTCGGCGAGGGCGAGCTCGAGAGCTATATCACGGAGGTCTTGAACCCCTCGCAGATCAAGATCCTGCGGGAGGGCAACGACCTCGACTTCTCGTACGTCTCGGCCGAAGGCGGGCGCTTTCGCGTCAATGTGTTCCGCAAGGAGACCGGGATCGGCGCGGCGTTTCGCTCGATTCCGACGCAGATGCCGAGCATCGACCAGCTCGGACTTCCGCCCATCGTTCGCAAGCTCTGCGACCAGCACCAGGGCATGATCCTCGTCACCGGCTCGACCGGCACCGGCAAAACCACGACGCTCGCTTCGATGATCGATTATCTCAACTCGACCCGAAGCCTCAACATCATCAGCCTCGAGGACCCGATCGAATTCGTCCATCGCAGCAAATCGAGCCAGGTCATCCAGCGCGAGCTCGGCACGCACCTGCCGACGTTCGCCGAGGGCGTGCGCGCCGCGATGCGCGAGGACCCCGACGTGATCCTCGTCGGCGAAATGCGCGACGCCGAGACCATCTCCATGGCGATGACCGCTGCCGAGACCGGACACCTGGTGCTCGGCACGCTGCATACGACGAGCGCCACCAAGACCATCGATCGGGTGGTCGATGCGCTGCCGACGGAGGAGCGCGAGCAGACCAAGAGCTTTCTCGCCTCGAGTCTCATTGCCGTCATCACGCAGGTTCTCGTCAAGACGCCCGATCAACGCGCCCGGCGCGCGGTCTGCGAGATCATGGTCCTCACCAAGGCCATCGGCAAACTGATCATGACCGATCAGTCGCACCAAATTCCGAGCCAGCTGCAAATGGGCAAGGAATACGGAATGCAGTTGATGGACCAGGCGCTGCTCGCCGCCATCCAGGCGAAGGAAGTCGATCCCGAACAGGCTTACACCTACGCCACGGACAAGCGGCAATTCCAGCGTTTCGTGACCGACGTGGCGATGGCCGTTCCCTCAGAGCCGGTCGCTTCCTGAAGCCGCCATGGCCGCCATCGACCCCTTTCTGCAGCAGGTCTTGGAGCGCGATGGATCGGATCTGCACTTCCTCGCCGGCGATCCGCCGCGCGTGCGCCAGTACGGCGAGCTCAAGCCGCTGAGCAATCAGCCGCTCGCGGCCGAGATGGTCAAAACCACGCTCTACGAGATCATGCCGAAGCTCGCACTCGAGCGTTTCGAGGCGAAGGATGGCACCGACTTCGCCTACGCCATGCCGGGCGTCGCGCGCTTTCGGGTCAACGTCATGCGGCAACTGAACGGCATGGGCGGGGTGTTTCGCGTGATCCCCTCCAAGGCCCGCACCGCCGACGAGCTGAAGCTACCCGATGCGGTACGCAATCTGTGCAAGGTCAACAACGGTCTGATATTGGTCACGGGCAAGACCGGCTCCGGCAAATCCACCACGCTCGCGGCGATGATCGACGACATCAACACGCGCGAGAAGGGTCACATCCTCACCATCGAGGACCCCATCGAGTTCGTGCATGCCCGCAAGAACTGCCTGATCAGCCAGCGCGAGATCGGCGTGCACGCCACCTCGTTCTCGAGCGCGCTGCTGTCGGCGCTGCGCGAGGATCCCGATGTCATCCTCGTCGGCGAGTTGCGTGACCTCGAGACCATGAGCATCGCGGTGACGGCGGCCGAGACCGGGATCCTGGTCATGGGCACGCTGCACACCAACGGCGCCGCGGCCACGGTCGATCGCCTCGTGAATGCCTTTCCGGCCGACAAGCAACCCCACGTGCGCACCATGCTCTCGACCAGCCTTCGCGGCGTGGTGTCGCAGCAGCTCATTCCGAAAGCCGACAAGAAAGGGCGGGTCGCCGCGCTCGAGATCCTGATCAACACGCCCGCGATCTCCAACCTGATTCGTCAAGGCAAGATGGATCAGCTGGAAAACGGCATGCAGACCGGCAGCGCGTCGGGCATGCGGCTCATGGATGCGGCCATTCAGACGCTGCTCGATCAGCGCGTGATCACCGGGCAGGAAGCCTACAAAAAAGCCATCAACAAGGGCCGCTTCGAGCAGTTTCGCGAGGCGAGTTAGGCCGGGAGTCGGGGGTGCGGCGCCGCCCCGGCGGAATTTCTGCTCGATGCCGCTCAATTCTTCCGTTGACAGCCCCGGCGCCGGGGAGCGATATATAGCTTTAAGGGAAGTTGCTACCCGCTCACGGCATGAAGATCATCGAGCGGTTGGGGCAGTCGGCCGCTTCGGACCCTGATCTCTTCGACACGACCGGCGCCGTTGCCACCTCCCGCGGGGAAGCAATTTTAGTGCAGCGAACCCCGGGAGTGTCGCTGCGTCCCTCGAGCCTGCGCGGGCGCTCCCGGCGCGCCGCGTGAATCACCCTTCTGACCGCTGTAAACTGTCCGGATGGCCCGAACACTCTTCGTTACCACCGCACTCCCCTACGCCAACGGCCCGTTCCACATCGGGCACATCATGGAGTACATCCAGGCCGACATCTGGGTGCGCTTCCAGCGCATGCAGGGTAACGAAGTGATTTTCGTGGGCGCCGACGATGCACACGGGGCCCCGATCATGCTCAAGGCCGAAGAGCAGGGAATCACGCCGCAGGAGCTGGTCGCGCGCATCGCGGCCGATCGTCCCAAGTACCTCAAGGGCTTCCACATCGGTTTCGACCATTGGTATTCGACCGAGTCGCCGGAGAACACCGAGCTCTCGCAGGACATCTATCAGCGGCTGAAGAAAGCCGGCCTCATTTACATCAAGCCGGTCGAGCAGTTCTATGACCCCTTAAAGGGCATGTTCCTCGCCGATCGCTATATCAAGGGCGAATGCCCCAATTGCCATGCGAAGGATCAATACGCCGATGCATGCGAGGTGTGCAGCATCGTCAACTCGCCTAGCGAGCTCATCAATCCGTACTCGACGCTGTCCGGCGCAAAGCCCGTGCTCAAGACGTCGGATCATTTTTTCTTCAAGCTTTCCGATCCGAAGTGTGTCGAATTCTTGAAGTCATGGCTGAACGCGCCGCACCGGCTGCAGCCGCAAGTGGTCAACAAGGCGCGCGAATGGCTGACGGGCAAGGGCGAGGAGGCGCTCGGGGATTGGGACATCTCGCGCGATGCGCCTTATTTCGGGATTCCGATCCCCGATGCCCCGGGCAAGTATTTCTACGTGTGGCTGGACGCGCCGGTCGGCTATCTCGCATCGCTCAAGAATTACTTCGATTCCGGCAAGGCGCGGGCGCGCGGTGAGGCGCGGACGTTCGAGGAGTTCCTCGCCGCACCCGCTACGGAGCAGATCCATTTCATCGGCAAGGACATCATCTACTTCCATACGCTTTTCTGGCCCGCGATGCTCAAATTCGCGGGCGCTCCCTACAAGACCCCGAACCACGTCTATGTGCACGGGTTCATCACCGTCTCCGGGGAGAAAATGTCGAAGTCCCGCGGCACCGGCATCAGCCCGCTGCGCTATCTCGAGCTCGGAATGAATGCCGAGTGGCTGCGCTATTACATCGCGGCCAAGCTGAATGGCGACGTCGAGGACATCGACTTCAATCCGGATGACTTCGTGGCCCGCGTCAACAGCGATCTCATCGGCAAGTACGTGAACATCGCGAGCCGCTGTGCCGGCTTCATCTCCAAACGCTTTGGCGGGAAGGTCTCGCCTCCTCACGGCGCCGCGCGGGATCTTCTTTCCCGGCTGCAAAGCCCCGAGCAATGCTGGGAGCCCATCGCCCGGCTCTATGAGAATCGGGAGTACGGCAAGGCACTGCGCGAGATCTCCGGCCTGCTCGACCAGGTCAATCAATACATCGACGAGCACAAGCCCTGGGAGCTCGCCAAGCTCGCCTCAAACGATGCGGCGCTGCATGAGGTCTGTTCGACCGCCCTCGCCCTGTTCTGGTATGCCTCGATCCTGTTGAGCCCGGTCCTGCCGGAAACGGCGCTCAAGGTACAGGCGTTCCTGAACCTCGCTCCGGAGCAGATGGGCTGGGGACAACGTGCATTTTTCCCGGCGGGCCATACCATCAATCCCTACGCGCACCTGATGACCCGCGTCGAGCCGAAGCAGCTCGATGCGCTGTTCGAGACCGACAAGGAAACCACGCCGGCCGCACCGGCCGCCGCACCGGCCGCCGCACCGGCCGCCGCGCAGCCCGCCGGCGCGCGCATTTCCATCGACGAATTCCTGCGGACCGATCTACGCGTCGCCAAGGTGCTCGATGCGCAGCTGATCGAGGGAGCCGACAAGCTCCTGAAGCTGATTCTCGATGTCGGCGAGCTCGGCGAGCGCCAGATCTTCGCGGGTATCCGCTCGGCCTATGATCCGGCATCGCTCATCGGCCGGCTCATCGTCGTGGTCGCGAATCTCGAGCCGCGCAAGATGCGCTTCGGCACCTCCGAGGGCATGATGCTCGCCGCCGGCCCCGGCGGCGCAGACATCTTCGTATTGTCTCCCGACATGGGCGCCAAGCCCGGCATGCGGGTGAAATGAGCGGTGCCGTCGAGAACGGCGGCGCCGCGGCCTGCATCGAAGCCTTGCTGCCGCAGACGCAGTGCACGCGGTGCGGCTACCCGGGCTGCCGTCCCTATGCGCTCGCCATTGCGAGCGGTGAGGCGCCGATCAATCAGTGTCCCCCGGGGGGAAGCGCCACCATCGAGGCCCTGGCCGAATTGCTGGGTCGCGAGTACCTGCCGCTGAACCCTGCGAACGGCGTCGAATCGCCCCCGACGGTCGCCTGGATCGACGAGGAGCGCTGCATCGGCTGCGCCCGCTGCCTGCCGCCCTGCCCCGTCGATGCCATCGTTGGTGCCTCGAAGTATCTGCACACCGTGCTCGCCGAGCGCTGCACCGGATGCGAGCTGTGCCTTGCACCCTGCCCGGTCGATTGCATCGAGATGCGCCCGGGCTCGCCGCCGGCGCCCAACCAGCCGGCGCTCAACTACGAGCGCTTCGAGGCTCATACCGAGCGGCTCGAGCGCCGCGCGCGTGAACGGCGCGAGCAACTCGATGCGATCAAGGCCGAAGCGCAGCGCGGCCGCTCCGGCGTGACCCCATGAATCCTGCAAAACGGCGCGCCATTTTCGAGCGGCTGCGCGAATTCAATCCCAACCCGCGCACCGAGCTCGACTATTCGACGCCGTTCGAGCTGTTGGTCGCGGTCATCCTATCGGCACAATCCACCGACAAAGGCGTCAACAAGGCGACCGCAAAGCTCTTCCCCGTGGCCAACACACCCGCCGCCATGCTTGCGCTCGGGGTGGCCGGCATCACGCCCTACATCCAGACGATCGGCCTCTACAACAACAAGGCGAAGAACATCATCGCGACCTCCAAGGCGTTGGTCGAGCAGCATGGCGGCGAGGTGCCGCGGTCGCGCGACGCACTCGAGGCATTGCCCGGGGTCGGCCGCAAGACGGCGAACGTCGTGATGAATACGGCGTTCGGCGAGCCCACCATGGCGGTCGACACGCACATTTTTCGAGTGGCGAACCGCACGGGGCTCGCGCCCGGAAAGACCGTTCGCGCCGTCGAGGACAAATTACTGAAAGTGGTGCCGCCGGAGTTCCTCAAGAATGCGCATCATTGGCTCATCCTGCATGGCCGCTACGTCTGTACGGCGCGCAAGCCCGCCTGCCCGAATTGCATCATCGCGGATCTTTGTGAATATCGGCACAAGACCAAGGAGCCCACGCCGTGAGCACGCCGTCCGGCGCGTTCGGCGGCTACACGCGCGAGCAGTTGCGTCAGAGCTATGCGCAGGCCTGGCGCAAGCATCTCATGCGCATCCCGATGACGCCGCTCGAGTCGCTGATCGCGGATGTCATCGCGCGGCACCCCGAATACCAATCCCTGGTGGGCGATACCGAGGCCGTGCAGTCATGGGAGGCTTCCGCCGGGGGTGATCGCGGAGAATCCCTTTTTACATATGGGGCTGCATATCGCGGTTCGCGAGCAGGCCTCGATCGACCGCCCGCCCGGGGTGCGCGAGCTCGAGCAAGCGCTCGCAGCCCGGCTCGGCAGCGAGCACGACGCCGATCACGTGCTGATGGAAGCGTTGGCCGAGACGCTGTGGGAATCGCAACGCAGCGGTCAGGCGCCGGACGAGCGCCGCTACCTCGAGCGCGCGCGCGAACGCCTCAAGGCGCTCGCGACGCGAGGCCCGTCGCAAGGTTAAGCAAGTTTCATCCGTGCGTCATCGGCTCGCCGGAGTGCGGCGGTTATCCTGGATCGATCATCCGAGGTCGACCCATGCGCGTCCTGCTGCCGGCAGTTGCATCCCTGCTCGCTCTATCGGCTCTTGCCGGTTGGGCCGAGGGCGCCGCATCGACGAACCGGCATCCGCGAACCGAGCGGAGCGGCCGCGCCCGCCACGCCGGGCGGGCACCGACTCAGGATCGAGCGCCGACAACGAGGCCGCCGCAAAGCACGCCAAGCGCACGGCCTGCATCAACCAGGCTCGCGCCAAAAAATTGGTCGGGACACAAAAGAGCGCCTTCATCCGCAGCTGCATCGGCCGCGCCCTGAGCGCGAATCCGCCTCAGCGCTTCGGGATGTACAGATCCGTGAGCGTCCCCTCGACGGCTTCCGCCGAGAATGCGACGGTCTCCGAAAGAGTCGGATGCGGATGAATGGTGAGCCCGATATCGGCCGCATCCGCCCCCATCTCGATGGCGAGCCCGACCTCGGAAATCAAATCGCCGGCATTGGTGCCGACGATGCCGCCGCCGATGATGCGGTGGGTCGCCTTGTCGAACAGCAGCTTGGTGAACCCCTCGTCGCGATTGATGGCGAGCGAGCGGCCGCTCGCCGCCCAAGGAAACATACCCTTCGTGTATTCGATTCCTCGCGCCTTGGCTTCGGTCTCCGTGATGCCGACCCAGGCGATCTCCGGATCGGTGTAGGCGACCGCGGGGATGCAGCGCGCATCGAAGGAAGACTTCTGGCCCGCGGCCACCTCGGCGGCGACCTTGGCCTCATGAGTGGCTTTGTGGGCGAGCATCGGCGGCCCGGCGATGTCGCCGATGGCGTAGATATGGGGCACGTTCGTGCGCATTTGCTGGTCGACCGCGATGATGCCGCGCGCGTCGACTTTCACGCCCGCCGCCGCCGCATCGATCGCGTTGCCGTTGGCGCTGCGCCCTACCGCGACGAGGACTCGATCGAACTCTTGCGGCGCGGGCGCGTCGGGACCTTCGAAAGTCGCCCGTAGCCCTGCGGAGTGACCCTCGAGCTTGGTGACTCGCGTGCCAGCATGATGCGCGCATAGCGCTTCTCGATCCGCTTTTGCAGCGGCCGCACCAGGTCGCGATCGGTACCGGGCATGAGCCCCTCGGCGAGCTCGACGACGGTGACGGTCGTGCCGAGGCCGTCGTACACGCACGCCATTTCCAGTCCGATGATCCCGCCGCCGATGACGAGCAGCCGCTTGCAGTCCTCAGGCAGCTCGAGCGCTCCGGTGGAATCGATGATGCGCGGATCGTCCGGAAAGCCGGGCAAGCGCACCGACTCCGAGCCGGCGGCGATGATGCATTGCTTGAAGTCGACGCGCTTCGATCCGTCGGCAGACTTGAGCTCCAAGGTGTGCGGGCCGATGAATTTCGCCTCGCCGCGCAGCACGTCGACTTTGCGTTGCTTCGCCAGCACGTTCAGTCCGTTGGTGAGCTTCGTGACGACGCGATTTTTCCAATCCCGCAACTTCGCGCGCTCGATCTGCGGGCGGCGCGAATACGATTCCCGCGGAGGACATGTCGTCGGCGTCCTCGATCACTTTGGCCGCGTGCAGCAGCGCCTTCGAGGGAATACACCCAACGTTGAGGCACACCCCGCCGAGTACCGGCCAGCGCTCGATCAGGGTGACCTTGAGACCCAAATCCGCCGCCCGAAATGCCGCCGTATAGCCGCCGGGGCCGGAGCCCAGAACGATGAGATCGAGAGCGGCCGCCGGGGCGGCGGCGGGCGCGGGAGGCGCTGCCGAGGTCTTGGTCGGGGGTGCCGCGGCCGGCGCCGGCGCGGCGGCGTGGCGCGGCTGGCCGCGGGCCTGGCGGTGGCGCGGCTCGGCGCCTTCGCCGCCGCAGGTTTCGCGGTTTCCTTGAGTGTCGCGATGAGCGTGCCGGAGGAGACCTCCTGGCCTTTCTCGACCGCGATCGTGGCGATCACGCCGGCCGCGCTCGATGGAATGTCCATCGAGGCCTTCTCGCTCTCGAGCGTGATGAGCGGATCGTCGAGGCGGATTTGAGCGCCGACCGACACGAGCACTTCGACGACGGTCGCGGCTTTCGTGTCGCCGAGGTCGGGCACCCGTACTTCGAGCTCGCTCATAGCAAGGCCTTCACATCGGCGAGCGTCTGGCTCAAAAACACGACGAACCGCGCGGCCTGCGCCCCGTCGATCACTCGATGATCGTAGGAAAGCGACAGCGGCAGCATCAGCCGCGGCACGAAGGTGCCCTTCTCGAATACCGGCTTATGCGCCGAGCGCGACACGCCGAGGATCGCCACCTCCGGCGCATTGATGATGGGTGTGAAGGCCGTACCGCCGATGCCCCCGAGACTCGAGACGGTGAAAGAGCCGCCTTGCATCTCCGCCGCCGAGAGCTTGCCGGCGCGGGCCTTGTCCGAGAGCGCCGACAGCGCGCGCGCGAGATCGAACAGATTCATCCGGTCCGCATCGTGAATCACCGGCACCAGGAGCCCCTGCGGGGTGTCGGCCGCAAAACCGATGTGATAGTAGTTCTTGAGGACGAGATTCTTCCCCGATGCGTCCAAGGAGGCGTTGAATCGCGGAAACTTCTTGAGCGCGACGATGCAGGCCTTGATGATGAACGCGAGCGGTGTGAGGCGCACGCCTTCCTCGGTCGCCTTGCCCTTGAGCGCGACGCGCGCGATGTCCATATCGGTGATGTCGGCGTCCTCGTGCTGCGTCACATGCGGCAGGTTGATCCAGCTCGCCTGCAGGCGTGCACCGGAGATCACCTGAATGCGCGACAAAGGCTCGGTCTGCACCGGGCCGAACAGCGAGAAGTCCACCACCGGCACCTTCGGCAGTCCTCCCGAAGGCGACGCCGGCGGCGCGCTGAGGAGCCTCTTCACATACGCCTTCACATCCTCGTGCGTGATGCGGCCTTTCGGGCCCGTGCCTTTGATCTTGCCGAGATCCGCGCCAAGCTCGCGCGCGAATTTCCGTACCGAGGGACTCGCGTAGGCGGTGGAGAATGCCTTCTCATCGACCCCACCCGCGGACGCGGCGCGTGCCGCCGGCGCCTTCGCCGCAGCCGGCGCCTTCGCCGGATCCGCTGCCTTGGCCGGGGCCGGAGCTTGCGGGGGCGGCTCGCCCTTCACCGCGGCGCCTGCCGAGGCACTCGCACCGCGCGGCGCATTCTCGGGCGCCGCCGCATCCTCGGGAACCGCCGCATCCTCGCGGCTCGCGGGCTTGTCCGGTAGCGCGGCACGCCGCCCATCGCCGGGTGGTGACTTGCCCGGGGCGGGCGCCTGCGCCGCCGGTGCGGCTTCCGCGGGCGAATCCGTGCTCTCGAGCACCAGGATCACACTCCCCTGAGACACCTTGTCGCCCTTCTTGATCTTGATCTCGGCGATGCGCCCCGCGGCCGGTGCCGGCACGTCCATGGCCGCTTTCTCCGTCTCGAGCGTGATCATCGGCGTCTCTTTGTCGATCTGCTGGCCCGGCTTGACCAGCACGTCGATCACGTCCACATCCTTGAAGCCGCCGATATCCGGAACCAGAACTTGCACGCTACTCGCCATGATTCAGACCGTCACCGGGTTGGGTTTCTTCGGATCGATGCCGAAGGCTTTCAGGGCCTTCGTCACCTCGCCCATCTCGATCTTGCCGTCGTCGGCGAGCGACTTGAGCGCGGCGAGCACGATGTAGTGACGATTGACCTCGAAGAAGCGCCGCAACTCGGCGCGCGAGTCGCTGCGTCCGAAACCGTCGGTGCCGAGCACCGCGTAGCGGCCCGGTATCCACTGACGAATCTGATCGGGCACGGTCTTCATGTAATCGGTGGCGGCGATGAACGGCCCGGCACGGTCGCCGAGCGCCTCGCGGACGTAGGGTACGCGCGGCGCCTGCGCCGGATGCAGCAGATTCCAGCGCTCGATGTCGAGCGCATTGCGCCGCAGCTCCGAGAAGCTCGTGACCGAGTACACGTCGGCGGGAACGCCGAAATCCTTCTCGAGCAGCTCTGCCGCGGCGAGCACTTCGCGCAAAATGGTGCCGGAGCCGAACAACGTCACCCGCACCTTGCCCTTGCCGCCGCTCTTCAGCAGATACATGCCGCGCAAGATGCCCTGCTCGACGCCTGCCGGCATCGCCGGATGAGCGTAGTTCTCGTTCATGCAGGTGATGTAATAGAAGACGCTTTCCTGCTCCTGGTACATGCGCCGCAAGCCGTCCTGGATGATGACCGCGAGCTCATAGGCGTAGGTGGGATCGTAGGCGACGCAATTGGGAATCGCCGTCATCACCAGCTGACTGTGGCCATCCTGATGCTGCAAGCCTTCGCCGGCGAGGGTGGTGCGGCCGGCCGTGCCGCCGATGAGAAAGCCTCGCGCCCGGCTGTCGCCGGCGGCCCACATGAAGTCCCCGACGCGCTGAAATCCGAACATCGAGTAATAGATGTAGAACGGAATCATGCTGACGCCGTGATTCGAGTACGCCGTGGCGGCGGCAATCCAAGAGCACAGGCTCCCCGCTTCGTTGATGCCTTCCTCCAGAATCTGTCCCTGCTTGTCCTCGCGATAGAACATGAGCTGGTCGGCATCCTGCGGGGTGTAGAGCTGACCCACCGAGGAATAGATGCCGATCTGGCGGAACATGCCCTCCATGCCGAAGGTGCGCGCCTCGTCCGGGATGATCGGCACGATGTGCTTGCCGATATTCTTGTCGCGGACCAGGGTGGAGAGAATCCGCACCAGCGCCATGGTGGTCGAGATCTCGCGCTCTTGCGTTCCCTCGAGCAGCGCACTGAAGCTCTCAAGCGGCGGGGCGGGCAACGGCGGCGCCGCGGAGTGCCGTTCGGGCAGATAACCGCCGAGCGCGGTCCGGCGCGCCTGCAGATAGACCAACTCCTCGCTATCGGGGGCCGGCTTGCGGAACGAGAGCTTCGAGATCTCCTCGTCGGAGATCGGGATGTTGAAGCGGTCGCGCATCGCCTTCAGATCTTCCTCGCCGAGCTTTTTCTGCTGGTGCGCGACATTCAGCCCCTCGGCGGTCTTGCCGAGACCGAAGCCCTTCACGGTCTTCGCGAGAATGACGGTGGGCGAGCCTTTGTTGGCGACGGCGGAGGCGTAGGCCGCGTAGACCTTCACCGGATCGTGACCGCCGCGATTCAGGCGCCAGATCTCATCGTCGGACATGTTGGCGACCATCTCCTTGAGCTCCGGATACTTGCCGAAGAAATGCTCGCGGGTATAGGCGCCGCCCTTGGACTTGAAATTCTGGTATTCGCCGTCGACGCACTCCTCCATCAAGCGCTTGAGCAGGCCCTTGTGGTCGCGCTCGAGCAAGGGGTCCCAGCGCGACCCCCAGAGCACCTTGATGACATTCCAGCCGGCGCCGAGGAACGCGGCCTCGAGCTCCTGGATGATCTTGCCGTTGCCGCGCACCGGACCGTCCAGTCGCTGCAGGTTGCAATTGATGACGAACACCAGATTGTCGAGCTTCTCGCGCACCGGCATGGTGAGCGCACCCATCGACTCCGGCTCATCCATCTCCCCGTCGCCGCAAGAACGCCCAAACCTTGCGATCGGAACGCGGCACGATGGAGCGGTTTTCCAGATAGCGCACGAAGCGCGCCTGGAAGATGGCCATCATGGGACCCAAGCCCATCGACACGGTCGGGTATTGCCAGAAATCGGGCATGAGCCAGGGATGGGGGTACGAGGACAATCCGCCGCCGCGCACTTCCTGGCGAAAGCGCTGCAGCTGCGCCTCGTCGAGCCGGCCCTCGAGATAGGCGCGCGCGTAGATGCCCGGGGCTCGAGTGCCCCTGCATGTAGATCATGTCGCCGGGGTGTGCGGCGCTGCGCGCGCGCCAGAAGTGATTAAAGCCCACCTCGTAGAGCGTCGCGGCGGAGGCGTAGCTCGCGATGTGTCCGCCGTACTCCGCGCTCGCGTGATTGGCCTGCACCACCATGGCGAGCGCAATCCAGCGCATGTAGGCCTCGTTGCGCCGCTCGAGCGAGCGGTCGCCGGGATACTGCGGCTCCTGCGCCCGGGAGATCGTGTTGAGGTAGGCGGTGTTCGGCTTGAACGGCAAATAGGCGCCTGACCGGCGGGTGAAATCGACCAGCTTTTCCAGCAGGAAATGCGCGCGCTCCGGGCCTTGCGCGCGCATCACCGAGTCTATCGACTCGAGCCATTCCTGGGTTTCGGCCGGATCGATGTCTTCGAAGGGTGATTGCTGCGTCATAGGAGGAAAGCCTTGCGGGACGGGCACGTGCCCATGCACGCACCCCACTGTCCTGTTAAGATGGAGGCAGGTTTCCGCGCCCCTGCGCGAACTGCCGCTTCATTAGCAGTGCTATCTTCGGGGTTTGGTTTTTCACGGTCAAGCAAAGGGGTTTGGCTGCCAGGATGCTCGCAATAAATCGGCGGGAAGCGCGCGGCAGGGCGCGAATAGGCCCGAGCTGCACAGCCACCGAGCGTCAACAGATATGCCGATTCGTTTCCCCTTCCGTTCCCTCACCGTCCCCGTGCGGCAGATTACGCCGCGGGTTTCCGCCTCGAAGCTCACGCAGTATTCCGCGGCCGTCGTATTTCTGCCGCTCAAGCCGTCGGCGGCCGACTGGTCGGGCGTGCCGCATGCCGCGATGCTGCGCGAGCTCTACGCCCGCACGGTGCAAAAGGAAGGCGACTGCTGCCGCCTTCGGGTCGGCGCGCGCGCCGAGACGCTCCTGGTGGCGGCGTGCCCCCCGGTTCAAGCCAGCCCGTTCGAACGGCTGCAAGCGGCGGGAAAGCTCGCGCGCGCCGTGATGGAATCGGAGCCGGAGTCGCTGCTGCTGTGGCAGCAGGGGCTGCGGTTCGGAAACGGCGCAGGCGGTGTTCAACGCCGCGGTTGCCGCCCTCGAGGCGGCGGCCTTTCGATTCGCGACCTTCAAGAGCAAGCCGAAACCGCGACCCGCACTGGCACGTATCGACCTCGCCACGGCGGGAGAAGGTCGCCGACCTTGGGTTCACGCTCGCCACCGCGGCGGGCAACAACGTCGCGCGCTGGCTGACGGCGCTGCCGCCGAACACGCTCGACGCCGCCGGCTACCGCCGGCTCCTGCAAGAGCTCGCCCGGCATGCGGGCTTCGACTACAAATTCTACGGCGAGGCCCAGCTCAAGCGCCTGGGCGCGGGCGCTTTTCTCGCGGTCGCCCAGGGCAACGCGGCGCGCGATGCGGGCATCGCGCGACTCACCTATCGGCCCCGCGGCGGCCGCTCCGCGCGGGTGAGCCTGGTGGGCAAGGGAATCTGCTTCGACACCGGCGGCACGAACTTGAAGCCGCACAAAAGCATGCTCGACATGCACACGGACATGGAGGGCAGCGCAGTGGCGGTCGGCTGCCTGTATGCGCTGCAGGCGCTCGGCTCGCCGCTCTCGGTCGACTGCTGGCTCGCCATTACCGAGAATCGCATCGGTCCGCTCGCCTACAAGCCGCAGGATGTCGTGCGGGCTCTGAATGGCACGACGATCCAAGTGATTCACACCGATGCCGAAGGCCGGATGGTGCTCGCGGACACGTTGGGTCTCGCGGCGCGCGAGAAGCCGCACGCCATCATCGACTTCGCCACGCTCACGGGTGCGTGCGTCTACGCCTTGACGGAGCGCTACAGCGGCGCATTCACCAATCGACCGGCGGCACGCGATCGGATCGAAGCGGCCGGCACGGCGAGCGGCGAGCGTGTGTGGGTATTTCCCATGGACAAGGATTTCGACACGGACATCGAGAGCTCCGTCGCCGATGTCCTTCAGTGCGCACTCGATTCGAAAGGCGATCACATTCTCGCCGCGCGCTTCTTCAGCCGATTCGTTCCGAACAGCATTCCCTGGCTGCACCTCGATCTCGCCGCGGGCACGCGCCACGGCGGCCTCGGGCACATCACCACCGAAATCACCGGCTTCGGCGTACGCTATACCCTCGAACTGCTGCGCCGTGGCTGGCCGGCCTGACCGATGAGCGTTCTGACGATTCGACGGCCCGATGACTGGCACCTGCACCTGCGCGACGGCGCGGCGCTCGCCTCGGTGGTGGGTTTCACCGCCGAACGGTTCGGGCGCGCCATCGTCATGCCGAATTTGAAGCCGCCCGTGGCCACTGCGGCAGCGGCGGGCGCCTATCGCGACCGCGTGCTCGCGGCGCTGCCGGCGGGCAGCGCGTTCACGCCGCTCATGACGCTCTATCTGACCGACGCCACCGCGCCCGAGGAGATCGATCGCGCACTCGCCGCCGGTTTCATTCACGGCGTGAAGCTCTATCCCGCGGGTGCGACCACGCACTCGGATGCGGGTGTCACGGACATCGGCCGGACCTATGCCGTGCTCGAGCGCATGCAGGAGCGCGGCATGCCCCTTCTCGTGCACGGCGAGACCGCTCGCGCGGACGTCGATGTGTTCGACCGGGAATCGGTCTTCATCGATGAGTTGCTCGAGCCCCTCATCGAGCGCTTTGCGCGCCTCAAGGTGGTGTTCGAGCACATCACCACGGCGCGGGCGGTCGAGTTCGTCGCGGGCGCGCGCACGGGAGTCGCCGCCACGATCACGCCGCAGCATCTTCTGCACAATCGCAACGCGATTTTCTCGGGGGGGATCCGGCCGCATTACTACTGCCTGCCGATCCTGAAGCGCGAGCGCGACCGCCGCGCCCTCATCGGCGCGGCCACGGGCGGCAATCCACGATTCTTCCTCGGAACCGACAGCGCGCCCCACGAACGCGCGGCCAAGGAGGCGGCGTGCGGCTGCGCGGGGATGTTCACCGCGCACGCGGCGATCGAGCTCTATGCCGAGGTGTTCGAGGCGAGCGGGTCCCTCGACCGCCTGGAAGCCTTTGCGAGCCACTTCGGCGCCGACTTCTACGGACTGCCCCGTCACGAGGAGCGCATCACGCTGGTGCGCGAGCCCTGGACGGTGCCGGCGCGTTACGAGTTCGGGGGCGGCAGCGTGGTGCCCTATCGCGCCGGCGAGCAGATCGGCTGGCGCCTCGCGCCGACTGCACGGGCATGACCCCGCTTCCGCCCATCACCTTTGCCACGCGCTTTCGCGGCTTCCTGCCCGTCGTCATCGATCTGGAAACCGGCGGGTTCAACTCGAAGACCGATGCGTTGCTCGAGATGGCCGTCGTGCTGCTCGAAATGCGATCGGACGGCACCTTGAGCCGCGGAGAGACCCACCGCTATCACGTGACGCCCTTCGCGGGATCGAACATCGAGCCGGCCTCGCTCGCGATCACCGGCATCGATCCGCATCACCCGCTGCGGCCGGCCATTTCCGAGCTCGATGCCCTGCAGCGGACCTTCCGCGAGGTACGCACCGCGGTGCGCAACGCCGATTGCACGCGCGCCATACTCGTGGGCCACAACGCCTCGTTCGACTTGAATTTTCTGAACGCCGCCGTCGCGCGCACGCAGATCAAGCGCAACCCCTTTCACCCTTTCTCGTGCTTCGACACCGCGACCTTGGGCGGCGTCGCGTTCGGTCAAACGGTGTTGATGCGGGCGACCTTGGCGGCAGGCCTGGACTGGGATACGAGCTCCGCCCACTCGGCCGCTTACGATGCGGAGCGATCGGCGGATCTATTCTGTGCCGTCTGCAATCAATTCCAGGGGGTGTTCGAGGCGAGTCGCCGCCGTCTCGCGGCCATGGGACCTTTGGAAGTCGAGCCGGACGCCGCCGCCGAGCCCCCCGCCGATTTGGGGCCCGACGGGCTCTGAGGCGTCTGTCGCCGGTGCGCCGTCAGGCAGCGACCGCGCCGGCCTCCGCCAGCAATTGCTTGAGCTCGCCGCTCTTGTACATCTCGATCGTGATGTCGCACCCGCCGACGAGCTCGCCATTCACGTAGAGCTGCGGGAAGGTCGGCCAGTTCGAGTACGTCTTCAGCGCCTCGCGAACCTCCGGATCTTCGAAGATGTTCACGTGCGCGAACTCGGCCTTGCAGGCGCGTAGCGCACCGACCGTCTGGGCCGAGAATCCGCACTGCGGGAAATCCGGCGTCCCCTTCATATAGAGGACCACCGGCGCAGAAGACAGCTGACTCTTGATCCGTTCAATCGCATTCATATCGATCTCCAGAAAATGTTCATTTCGGTGACGGTGCCCGCATCGACGCGCGCGCGGGCAGTGCCTCGAGCACCGCTCGCTGCTCGGCGGCCGTCATACCGGTCCACCTCGCAATTTCATTAATTGTACGATAACAGCCGGTGCAATACCCATGGTCGTCCAGAAGGCAGACCTTGATGCAGGGGGAAGCGAGGGCGGTCGGCTGAGCCATCATTGAAGTATTGGGGCGCCTTGCCTATTCTTCCAGGCTTTTACCCTCAAGGCGGTCCATTCATGACTTCCGTGCCGATACCAGCCGACCTGTCCCGGCAAGTGGCGCAGGCGCTCGAGGAGGACCTCGGCAGCGGGGACTTGACCGCGGCGCTCATTCCGGCGGCCACGGACGGCTGGGCGGCGGTGATCACGCGGGAAAGCGCGACCCTCTGCGGGATCCCCTATGTCGATGCGACCTTTGCCCAGCTCGATCCCAGGGCGCGAATTCACTGGAAAATCGCCGAGGGGGCGCAGGTCGAGGCCAATCAGACGCTGTTCGAGATTCAGGGGCCGGCGCGCTCGCTGCTCACCGGCGAGCGCACGGCGCTCAATTTCCTGCAGCTGCTGTCCGGCACCGCCACGGCGGCGCATGCGTTTACCGAGCGGCTGAAGGGCACCCGCTGCCGCCTGCTCGACACCCGCAAGACCATCCCCGGGCTGCGATCGGCGCAGAAATACGCGGTCCGGGTGGGCGGCGGTCAGAATCACCGCATGGGGCTGTTCGACGGAATTCTGATCAAGGAAAACCACATCATGGCGGCAGGCTCCATCGCCCGCGCGGTCGCCGCGGCGAAGTCATCGGGGACCAAGGTCGCGGTGGAGGTCGAGGTGGAGAGCCTCGATGAGCTCGAGCAGGCGATCGCCGCCGGCACCGACATCGCGCTGCTCGATGACTTCTCGCTCGAGGACTTGTCGGAGGCCGTGGCCCTCAATCGTAGTGCCGCGCGTCCCGTGAAGCTCGAGGCCTCGGGCGGCGTGACCTTGGAGACCGTCCGGAAAATCGCCGAGACCGGCGTCGATTACGTCTCGGTGGGCAGCATCACGAAGCACGTGCACGCGGTGGATCTGTCCATGCGGTTCGACTGGCAGCCCTGAAGGCGCCGGAACCCCTCAAGCGATGTTGGCGGCCTTCAGCACGCGCTGCGGCTGCGAGACGCCATAGCCCTGCGCGTAGTCGACCCCGAGGCTGCGCAGCATGTTGATGATCTCGACGTTTTCCGCAAATTCCGCAATCGTCTGCTTGCCCGTGAGATGTCCGATCTCGTTGATCGAGCGCACCATCTCGCGATCGATCGGATCGTGCAGGATCTCTTTGACGAAGCTGCCGTCGATCTTGAGGAAATCGACCGGGAAGTGCTTCAGGTAGCCGAACGAGGAGAGGCCGGTGCCGAAGTCGTCCAGGGCGAACTTGCAGCCGAGCTCCTTCAACGCCTGAATGAAGCGGTTCGCCTGCGAGAAGCTCGCGATGGCCGAGGTCTCCGTGATCTCGAAACAGATCTTGCTGGCATCGAGGCCGCTGCGATGGAATTGGTCGATCACGTAGGGGAGGAACTTGTCATCGCCCAGGCTCTGGCCGGATAGATTGATCGAGCACATGCAGAGCTTCTCGCGCTCGTCGGCCTCGGAGACCAGCCAGCGGAAGGCGTTCTCGATCACCCAGCGATCGATGCTCGGGGTGATCCCGTAACGCTCCGCGGCCGTGATGAAATTGTCCGGCGCGACGATTTTCCCCGTCTCATCGCGCATGCGCAGCAACAGCTCGTAGTGGGCGCCCTCCTCCGCGTGCTGCAGCGGCAGGATGGTCTGGCGAAACAGCTCGAAGCGTCCTTCCTCGAGCGCATTGTTGATGCGCGCGGCCCACTGCATCTCGCGGCGCCGGCGCATGAGGTCGATGTCGTTCTCTTCGAAGCTGTGCACGCGGTTGCGGCCCGCCTCCTTGGCCGCCTGACAGGCGCTGTCGGCGGCCGACAGGACCGAGGCGACATCGGCGTTCTCGGCGGCGATCGGCACCACGCCGATGCTCGCCCCGAGGCGAAACGTGCGCTCTTCCCAGGTGAACTTGAAGTTGCGCACGGCCTCGCGCAGCGACTCCGCAGTGCGCATCGCCTCATCGAGCGAGCAGCTCTCGAGCAGGATCCCGAATTCATCGCCGCCCAAGCGCGCGAGGGTATCGCGCCAGCGCACCTTCGATTTGAGGAGCGATCCCACCTGCCCGAGCAGGGCGTCGCCCGCGCTGTGGCCGCAGGTGTCGTTGACGATCTTGAACTGGTCGAGATCGAGGCAGCAGAGGGCATAGGAGGTCTCGCGCGCCTTGGCGCTCTTCAGCGCCCGCTCCATGCGATTCTCGAATTCGCGCCGGTTGACGAGCCCGGTGAGCACGTCGTGGCTCGCGTGATAGGACAGACGGCGGTTGAGCTCGCGCGCCTCGCTCACATCGTGGAACACGAGCACGCCGCCCGAGACGGCGCCGGATCCGTCGCGGATGGGCGATGCGGTGCTCTCGACGTAGATCTCGTTGCCGTCGCGCCGGATGAGCAGCATCGGGCGCACCGACTTGATGGAGCGCGTGCGGCGAATCGCCACCGCGAGCGGGTTCTCCAACGGCTCGCAGGTCTCCTCGTGGAACGCCCGGAAGATCTCCTCGATCGCCCGCCCTTGGCTGTCCTCGAGGCGCCAGCCGGTAAGGGACTCCGCGACCGGATTCAGATAGTCGATGACGCCCTTGGCATCGGTGGTGATGACCCCGTCGCCGATGCTCTGCAGCGTGATTTGCGCGCTTTCCTTTTCGCGGAAGAGCGCTTCCTCGTAGAGTTTGCGTTCCGTGATGTCGAGCTCGACGCCCACCAGGCGCAGCAGGCGGCCTTTCTCATCGACCTTGGCCTTGGCGCGGCTGATGACCCAGCGCCACTCCCCGGTCGCATGGCGCATGCGATGCAAGCTCTCGAAGATCGGAGTCTTGCCGGCCACGTGATCGCGGATGGCGGCCTGCACGCGCGACATGTCGTCGGGATGGACCAGGGTGCGCCAGTCGGGGGCTTGCCCGACGTCGGCCTCATCGTAGCCGAGCATGGCTTTCCAGCGTGGCGACAGATAGACGCGGTTGTTCGCCGTGTCGAAATCCCAGAGTCCGTCGTTGGCGCTGTAGAGGGCGAGGTCGTTGCGCTCCTCGAGATCGCTCACGTGCGCCTTGATCTCGATGCGCTCGAGACCGGTCGCGAGGCTCGAGCCGAGCAGCTTCATGAGCAGGTGCAGCTGCACCTCCCAGTTGTCGCGGGGCTGGGCCCCGGCGAGCGCGAGCAGCCCGGCGGCACGCCCGTTGATGTAGTAGCCGATCATGAGGATCGAGCCGATGCCGAGATTCGCCCAAATCGCGCAATCCTCGGCCTGGTCCGGGCGGGGCTTTCCGGTATCGCGCAGCTCCGACACGCGCAGCGCCGCCAACCGCGACTTCAACCACGGCAGCGCATCAAGGCTTTGGCCGCGAAGCTGTTCGGGATTACCGGTGGCGAGCATGCCGCGCGCCACCTGCACGTCGATGAATACGGCCGCTTCCGTGTCGAGTGCGGCATGGAACACCGCATCCGCGCGCGTCGCCTCGCGCAACATCTCGAGGTTGTCGACGAGGCAGTCGGCGGCATTGGCGGCCGTCATGGTCTGAAAGTCGACCGCGATCTTCGTGCAGATGACGTCGAGACCGACCGTCGGGCGAAGATCGCGACGCGGCCAGGTCTGAGGGGAGAACACGTCCGAGGCCGTGAGATCCGGATGTCGGGGATCGGTGGGTGCTATCGCCATGCGCCTGAGCGGGTCCCCGGTCGGTATTTGCACTTGTGGATCAACAGTTTGCCACTCGAGTTGAACCGAAACGCGAATGCGTCACACAGTTTCCCGACTCCCTGACAACGGCCGGATACACCTGAATTCTCGCACAGGTTATCAGGAATACAAGATAAGCGCTTGTATTGGCGGGGCTTGATGCCGAATTTTACGTAATGAGACCACGCGCGCGGGCGTACAGATTGCGCAGATTCTCCTCCATCTCCGACTGCAGCCGGGCCAAGCCCTCGGCGTCGAGGCCCTTGCCGACATAGACCGGCGGCCCGATCACGATGACGATGCGCGCGAAGGGCTTCGGGATGACAAAGCGGTCCCACTGGATCTGCCAGGCGCGCGAGGCGGCATAGCTCATTGGAACGATCGGCCGCTGCGACATCTGCGCGAGCAGGATCGCGCCCGGCTTGAACTTCCAGGGCGGACCGCGCGGACCGTCGGGCGTGATCGCGGGCGAGATGCCCTCGTGCGCGAGCGCCTGGTAGTAGTCACGCAACGCGCGCGCGCCGGTGTACGAGGACGAGCCGCGGATGACTTCGGCGCCCACCTTGCGTACCAGCATCGCGCCGATCTCCCCATCGACGGACGGTGAGATCAGAAACCCCAATTTGACGCCGGCGTCGCGCATCTCGAGCAGCGGCTTCACGCAGAACAGCTGATGCTGATGCCAGTAGACCGGGATGAACGAGGGCGCGCGCGCAAGCGCCGCGGTGATGTTCTCCGCACCCTCGAGCCGGATGCGCGTGCACCAGCGCCAGATGCTGCGTCCGATGAAAATGGCCACGGGAACCAGCATTTTGTAGAGCGCGAGCCGTGTGCGAGTGAGCCGGCGCGCCGAGCGCGTTTGTTGGTTGATAGAGGGTGTTGCGAAGGTCGCCGGCGGGTTTTTTCTCCACGCCGCATTGTCGGTAACGGCGATCGGGCGCGCAAGCCTAAGAAGGGCGGCGGCTGCGCTACAATACGCGGATGCAAACCGGCCCTCTTCCTCCCGGTCCTGCCGAGGGCTACGACCTCGGCGGGAACGACGAAACTTTGCCGCGGCTGTGCGAGTATTTCGCGCGCTACGGCGATGTTTACCGCGTCTTCGCGCCGAGCCGCGGCGTGTACGACTACGTCATCAATCATCCGGACGACATCAAGCACGTGCTGTTGTCGAACCACCGCAACTACACCAAGGGTCAGGGCATGGATCGGGTCAAGATCCTGCTCGGAAACGGCATCATGACCAGCGAAGGGGACTTCTGGCGCCGCCAGCGGCGCATGATGCAGCCGGACTTTCACCGGCGCGTGATCGACCGCTTCAGCCGGCTCATTCACGAGGTGAATGAGAAGTTCGCCGAGAAATGGGCGGTGCTCGCCGCGCGCGGCGAGCCCGTCGACCTCACCGACGACACGAGCGAGCTCACGCTCGAGATCGTGCTCGAATCGATATTCGGCGATGACCTCGAGCGCATGGAGCGGCAACTCGGGGCGAACCCGTTCGAAGTCGTCGCCAAGGAACAGAACCGCGACTTGAAATTCGCGTTTCGTTTCCGCTCGCTCGGCAAGCCGATCGGCGAGCTGATCGCGCGCCGCCGGCGCGAGCCGGACGAGCGCCATGACTTTCTGAGCATGCTCATGGCGGCACGCGACGCCCATGATGCGCCGATGAGCGACAAGGAGCTGATCGACGAGGTGATGACGCTGATCGTGGCCGGCCACGAGACCACCGCGGCGGCGCTCACCTGGACGTGGTACCTCATCGCGCAACATCCGGAGGTGGCGGCCGAGCTCGAATCGGAGGCGGATCGCACCGCCGAGGACGTGCTCGGCCTCGCCTCGGCCGAATCGCTCTCGTTCGCCCATCAGGTCATTCAGGAGGCCTTGCGGCTCTATCCTCCGGGATGGCTGTTCACGCGCCGCACGCTCGAGGCCGACGAGCTCGGTGGATACCCCGTGGCCGCGCGCACCGATGTCTTCATCAGCCCCTACACACTGCATCGCCATCCGGAGTTCTGGACGGCGCCCGAGGAGTTTCAGCCGCAGCGCTTCGCCGGCATCGATGCGAAGGAGCGCCATCGCTTCGCCTACATCCCCTTCTCGGTCGGCCCGCGGCACTGCATCGGCGAGAACATGGCCATGTTCGAGATGCTGGTGCACGTGACCCGGATGACGCGGCGCTTTCGCCTGACGCGCGTGAACCAGGATCCGATCGACATCGAGGCGCAAATCAATCTGCGCCCGCGCTCCCATCTTCTGATGAATGTAGAGGTACGATGAAGTACACGACGCTGACGGACATCCTCGAGGGCAATCGCGACGTCGATCGCGTCGTCACTTACATCGAGGGCGAAAGCGCCGAGCGGCGCGTGAGCTTCGGCGAGGTGTATGCCCGCGCGCTCGGAATCCTGCATCACCTGCAGGCCAAGGGCGCCGAGCGCGGCGACAAGATGATCATCTTCCTCTCCAACAACGAGCAGTTCCTGGATGCGTTCTGGGCCGCGATCGCGGGCGGCATCGTGCCGGTTCCGCTCGCCGTCGGAATCAGCGACGAGCATCGGCACAAGCTCCTGCGCGTGGCCCGCAAGATCGGGCGGCCGCTCCTCTACACCGACTCGAAGAATCTGGAGCGTCTGCAGGCGCTCGCCGCCGAGGTTGGGGAGACCGAGCTCATGGCACAGCTCAAGTCGCGGTGCGTGCTGGTCGAGTCGATCGGCGACATCTCGCGGCAGGCGAAAATCCACAGGCCCGATCCCGGCGACCTCGCCTTCATCCAGTTCTCTTCCGGGTCGACCAGCGAGCCCAAGGGGGTGATGCTGACCCACGCGAACCTCCTCGCCAATGCGCGAGGAGCCACCGAGGTCGACAAGTACACCGAGTCGGACATCGCCTTGAGCTGGATGCCCCTCACGCACGACATGGGGCTCATCGGCTTCTATCTGATCCTGTTTGCCCACCGCTCGCACATCAATTTGATGCCCACCGACCTGTTCGTGAGGAGGCCGCTGCTATGGCTGCAGCTCGCATCGAAGAAGCGCGCGACGCTCACCTCGTCGCCCAATTTCGGCTATCGCCATTTCCTCAAGGTGCTCGGCGACCGGCGCCTCGAGAACGTCGACCTGTCCTGCCTGCGCGGAATCTATAACGGCGCGGAACCGATTTCGGTGGCGCTCGTGAACGAGTTCATGCAGGCGCTCGCCTATACCGGGCTCAAGCACCGCGCGATGTATCCGGTCTACGGGCTGGCCGAGGCCTGTCTCGCCGCCGCATTTCCCGAGCACGGCTCGGATTACCGCTGGATTCGCGCCAACCGGCACACGCTCGGCGTGGGCTCGGCCATCGAGGTCAATCCCGCCGATGCCCGCGAAGTCATCGAGCTGATGTGCGTGGGGCAGCCGCTGCCCAATATGGAGCTGCGGATCGCCGACGATGCGCGCGCGCCGCTGCCGGACGGCCGCGTCGGGCACATCCTGATCCGGGGCCCGAACGTCACGAGCGGCTATTTCGCCGACGCGGAGGCCACGGCCGCGGCGCTCGATGCGCAGGGATGGCTCGACACGGGGGACTTGGGCGTCTTCCACCAAGGCGGCCTGTACATCACCGGGCGCAGCAAGGACATCATCTTCGTCAACGGACAGAACTATTATCCGCACGACCTCGAGAACATCGCACAGCGCGCACCGGGGCTGGATCTCAACAAGGTGGTGACCGCCGGGGTCGCCAAGCGGGGTGCGCAGGGCGAGGAGCTGGTGGTGTTCGTATTGCATCGGGGCACGCTCGAGGAGTTCCTGCCGACGGTGGCGGCGGTGAACCGTCTGATCAACGAGCACACCGGCATCGAGGTGAGCCACGTCATTCCGGTGAAGCGGATCCCGAAAACCACCAGCGGCAAGGTGCAGCGTCATCTGCTCGAGCAAGCGTACGCGGACGGAGAGTTCGACGCGGACATCGCCTCGCTCGAAGCGCTGCGCGCCGCACAGGGAGGCTCGCACGTATCCGGCTCGGAGCTCGAGGCGCGTTTGCAGACGATCGCGGAAGCGGCTCTCCCGGGCAAGCGGATCGAGGTGAGTGATAATCTCTTCGAGATCGGCGCCAGCTCGCTGAAGCTCATCGAGATTCACGAGAACATCGATCGCGACTACCCGGGCCTCATCGACCTTACCGAGCTGTTCGACCACCCGACGATTGCGGATCTCGCGAAGCACCTGCAAGGCAAGCTCGGCAAACCCGCCGGCTGACGGGCGGGCGCGCCCCGCGTGCCAGTCGGCTCAGGTGCCCCCATACAGGGGTTTTTGCAGCTTCCAGCGGCGGTAGGACCACAGCCAGTCCGCGGGATGCTTCAGGACATCCGCCTCGCAGCCGCGCGCATAGCGCTCGGTGATCGCGTTCGGCTCGAGTGTCTCACGCCCGTCCCACAGCTCCCGCACCTCGACCTCGTAGCGGCCGCGGCTCACGCGCCGCATGAGCAGATAGAGCACCGGCAGGCGCATGGCACGGGCGATCTGCTCGGCACCCACGTAAAAGGCCGTATCCTGCCCGAGAAATGGCGTCCAGTAGCGCTTGTCCGTCGACACGGGCGCCTGATCGGCGTTCATGGCGAGGGCGCGCACCACGCCGCGCCGCCGCAGGAAGTCCGCGAGCAGCTCCTTGGCAGGGATCAGGCGGGCGCCGAAGCGCGAGCGCACCTCGAGCACCAGGCGCTCGGCCCACGCATCGTGGAGCGGCTTGTAGGCCGCATCCACGGGGTATCCCAACTGCAGCGTCACCCCTTGCAGAAGCCATTCCCAGTTGCCCAGGTGCGAGGTCACGAACATCACGGAGCGCCCCGCTTCGAGATGGGTGCGCAACGCCGGCAGGTTCTCGACCCGCACGCGCTCGATCATCTCGCCGGGCTCGATGGTCATCGATTTGACGAGCTCGACCAGCACGTCGCAGAAGTTCTTCATGAAGCGCTTGTGGATCGCCCGGCGCTCGGATTCGTCGAGCGCCGGAAACACTTTCGCGAGCTGCTCGCGGATCACCCGGTGGCGATGCCGCGCCACGTAGTAGGCGATGAGGTAGATCAGGCGCGAGAGCGCGTACAGCGCCCACAGCGGTGCGCGGGACAGTGTTTTGAACAGGGATCTCAGAACGTCATTTCGGTAGGTCATCGCGAAGTCGCCCATTCTCCGGCGGGACCGGCGCAGAATCCAGTCTCGCGCCCGCCAATCCATGCCAACCTCGCCTCGGAGCCGGTCGGCGGCGCGCACGGGTGCTCCCGCCCTCGCGGCTCAAAAAAAGCGAATTCCCGGCCTCAACACCCCCTGAAACAGGATCAGCAGCAGAACGACCGCGCCCAGTGAATAGCCGAGCGCCGCAGCGCTCGAGCGCCCCGCCGCCTTTACATCGGTCAGGCGCCGGGCCGAGAGCTGCCACCACGGCATGCCCGCGATGCTCACGATCACCGGCACCAGCGCCACCTCGATCCAGCCGCGCGGAACGCGAAACGGGATGATGAGCACGATCGCTGCGAGCACCGGCAGGGTCGCGACCCGCATCACGAAGCCGCTGCGTGCCCGCGCACCGGCGAGATCCGCGGGCTCCTCCGCGAGACTCAGGAGGCGAGGCGCAAGCGAGCGGCTGAAGGCGGCAATGGCGGCGAACGCGGCAGCGGCGGCCAGGGTCTTGACCGCGGCACCCAGCCGCAGGTAGGACATGGCCATGCCCACGTCATTGCCCGGATTGAAGGCTCCGATGATGACCTGCAGGAGCGACTGCACCAGCCCGTTGTAGGCAAGCCAGATGAGCAGGAGACGGACGGCCGAGGACCCGCGCCGTGCGCGCGGCAGCAGCCACGCGCAGGTGACTCCGATCGACAAAATGGCGAGGGCACCCGTGCCCTGCAATAAGCCAACCCGCGGATTCGATCCCTGCCAGGTGTGATTGTTGTGAAAGAGCGTGGGGCGAAGGCCCGGTGTGAGCGCCTTCGGCAGCACCAGGAACAGCTCCTGGGCGAAGAAGATCACGTTGAACGCGAGGGTGTAGAGCAATGCGGAAGTGATTCCGAGCTGCCAGCGCGTCGCGGGACGGTCGAGTCTCATAATCGGCTGATTAGTCTAACCGGTTGCGCGCGGCACGTCAGAGGGCGACCCGAGCGGACGTCGGATCCGACCGCTTTCGACGCGGCGCACCTGTTCTCCTTGCGCCCTTTCGGTAATCTCGGCAGGTACCGTGCTCCCCAAAATCGAGATCGAGCATCGATGACCAGCCCATTGGAGCCGAGGACCCTCAAGCAGGTGACTGCCTTGGTGGGTTGTGCCGCACGCTATTGGAACACGGACAATGCATCGACGACCGGGGCGGCCCTCGCTTTTTACTGCGCATTCTCATTGGCCCCGCTCCTGGTGATATTGCTCGCGATGGCCGGCTGGGTGGTCGGCGCGACCGCCGCGCATGCCTTCGTCGGCACTCAACTGAGCGCCCTCTTCGGGCCCTCGACGGCGCGGACACTCCTGGGCGCCGCCCTCAATTCGCAGCAGATGCAAGGCGTATGGGCCACCGCACTGAGCATCGTCACCCTGCTCATCAGCGCGACCACGGTGCTCGCGGCCCTGCAAGGAGCCCTCGACCAGATTTGGGAAAGCGCATCGCTCGTGCCCCAAGGATGGCGCGGATGGATCCGAACCCGCTTTCTGTCGTTGGGATTCGTCCTGGCGCTCGGCTTCCTGCTGCTCGTCTCACTGACGATCACGACGGGCATCGCCCATATGCGCGACCGCATCGCGCGCGAGCACGCCGCGCTCGTGGGGGCCATCGGGGTGCTCGATACCGTGCTCTCGCTGTTGCTGGTGGCATCCCTGTTCGCGCTCATATTCCGGTATATGCCGGCGCGGCGCCTACCCTGGAAAATAGTGGCGGGTGGCGGCGCGCTCACCGCCCTATTATTCGATCTGGGGCGCTGGGCGGTCGGGTTGTATCTGGCGCATTCCACACAGCCCACCGCATTCGGCGCCGCCGCCTCGTTCGTGGCGTTATTGTTGTGGCTGTATTACACCTCCCAAATCTTCCTCTTCGGCGCGGAATTCACGGCATGCCTGGCGAGGGTCCGCGGCGGCAACGATGCGCTCGACAAGCCCAACGGCCACAACCGCGCCGGGGTCCATACGCCACCTGCGAGGTCCACGCATTAGGCTAAACTGCGCGCACATGAAAACGATGGCCGGGCTTGCATTGCTCGTGGGATTCGTCTCGCCCGCTCTGGCGACGACGTTCAAGTTGGAGTGCGTGAGCGCCGATGACCGGCAGACGCGGCTCGCGCTGATCGAGGTCAATACCGATGCGGGAACCGTGCAGATCTATTCAGAATCGGGTCGTGATTGGAAAGCCGCCGTGAACGTGTCGATTGCCGATTCGACGATTTCCTACGTCGATCACGGATTCAGCGAGTCATCCGAAGCCACCGCGGTGACCATCAACCGGGTGACCGGTAAATATTTCGCCTATACGCCCCACACCGCACGCAAGGACGGGCAGTGCCGGAAAGTCCCGTAGCCAGCGGCTCGCCCGCAGCCCATGAAACGGGGTCAGCGGGCGGTTAGCTTGACCTCGAAGTCGACGTTCACCGCATCGGCGAGCGTGGTGACGCTCACGATCGAGAGATTCGTAGCCGACACGTTGATGTCCGTTCCCGGCACGCTCGTCGGCTTGAGCAGCGGCAGCAGATCGATATTCACCGATTTCGGCAGGGCGCGCCCGGTCGCCGATTGCAGCAGCTCGATGACGTTGCGCGCGGATTCGTCCCGGACGTTGTCGATTCGAATGTCATCGATCTCGATGTGCGAGCCCGAACCTACGAGCTTTCCCGAAACTCTCACATCCGACATCAGCTCGGTGCCGACGCAAGAGTCCCCGACCGTCACTCCCAATCGCGACGACAGGTGTGCGTCGATGATGACTCTTGGCGCCTCGAGCGCGACATGCGGGTGCTCGAAGTAGGCGTAGCATTTGCCCTTGGCGAGATACCAGCGTCCCTGATCCTTGAATACCGATGCGACCACCAGCGTCTGCAGCGCGTCCCGGCCGATGACGAGCTCGCTCGCGGCTGCACGACCCACGATCCCGCAGAGGCTCAAGCCGGTGACGAGCGCCATTCGCCGGCGAAGCCGCCGCTCGGTCGCGTTTTCTTTTCCATCCGGCCCTGCCGATTTTGATCGCATCTGTCTTTCCACCTATTGCCCGAGCAGACCCGGCAATGTATCGCATTCCCGCCCTTGAGCGCGCAGGGGTTTCCTGACGGCGGGCCACCGGCGAACGCCGAAGCCGCCTCAACCGATCGAGCCGTCGTGTCGTTCGTCTCAATCGGCGGTTGAGCGGCGCCGAGAAGTATCTGGATATCCCATAGCCCAGAAGCAGGCTCGGCAGCAGCATGGCGAGGTACCACCCCGGTATCGTCGACCGCGGGGGCTTGAGTCGCTTGAACAAGTCTATCAGCGCCAATATGACGATCATGTGGATGAGATAAATCTCGTAGCTGCTGCGCCCGACGAGGCGAACCCAACGGGTGCCGTACGATAGGGCCTGATTGCCGACGCCGCTTCCCAAGGCGAGCAGCATCAGCGCGACGCCACTTTCAAGCAAGGTCACATTGAGACCGTAGCGAGCCGATCCCCCGTGCGTGTCTTCATTGCACGTCGCCAAGACGACACACGAGAGGGCGGCGCCCAGCGGGAGCGCAACCCGAAGTGTCCGGCGGCTGAGCTGCAATCGTGCGCAGGCGAGTGCGGTGAGGCAGCCGAAGGCGATTCCATCCATACAGGATAGATAGGCGTATTGGCCCCAAGGGTCTTGGCCGGCGCTCCCCGGAAGATATCCGTGGTGGCCTTCCAGCCAGTTCACGTGGAACGTCAGCGCGGCCCACAAGGCTCGAGCCAATGAGGCCCGTTCGGGCTCGATTACGAACTCGGGCGCGCCTGCAAGATCAAGGACACTCAAGATCAACAATAACGCCAGCAGGCAGGGCAGGATCCGTGCAGCTCGCATTGTGTAAAAGCGCCCCATCTGAATGCCGCCTAGGTGCTGCCATCGCCTGATCGAGAGACCCGTGATGAGAAAGCCCGAAATCACGAAGAACGTGATCACCGCATAGTATCCGGACCAGAAAAGCACTTGGTTCACCGGCTTCGGGAGTACATGATCCACGTCGTAATCGTTGATCCAGAAGCGCAGATGGATGTGGTGCAGCGTCACCAGCAGCACGCTCAAGCCCCGCAGCACGTCCACGCCTTGAAGCCTGGATCGCCCGCTGTCGTCGTATTGCAGATTGCTGGCAGTCATCACGGCGCTCATTCTGGGCTTCCGGCGCTCGCCCGGCGAGGAGTGTCAGAGGGATCCTTACAATTCTTTGCCTGGCTGTCGCTATTGATTGATGCGCAGATTGCGCTAAGCTCTCCTTTGCATGGCAGCAGCTTCCGTATCCGAAGTCGAATCCATATCGACCTTCTTGTTTGACATCGCCGCATCAGCGGCCCTCACTGCCGCAGTAACCATCAACCCCACGAGTCTATGAGCAATCCCAATCCCGCATCACCACGACCTGTTCTCAAGTTAAAGGTCGCGCCTCGCGCCACCGTTAGCAAGCCTCCCCCAACGACCAATCCGCCCGCGTCCGCCAAAGTGAAACCCGGCGCTCAATGGTCGGATGAATACAAACAGCGCATGCAGGCGGACATGGACAGGCTTCTCCGTTAGGTCGAGGCCGCGCAGGCCAGGCCGCGCACCCCCGCCTTTTCCCCGCCCGGCAACACGCTGACCGGGCGCGCCCCGCCCTTCTCCTCACTCGGCGTAATTCGCGGCCGCCGGGCTCGGCGATTAGAATACGCGCCGGGACTTCAGAAGCGGTCGCTACTGCAAATATGAGATCGAGCGGATGGTCTGATCGCGTATTCGTCGCCATGGCGCTCGGCCTGCTCGCGACGGGCGGCATGACGGCGTCCCAGTCGGCGCGCAGCGAAATGCAGATCGGGTCGGATGATATCGGCGGTACCGTCAGCAGCGCCCGCGGACCGGAAGCCGGCGTGTGGGTGATCGCCGAAACGCATGATCTACAGACTCGGTTCGCGAAAATTGTGGTGACCGACGAGTCTGGCCGCTACCTCATCCCGGACTTGCCCGCGGCAACCTACAGCATTTGGGTGCGCGGCTACGGCCTCATCGACTCTCGCAAAGTCGGCGGAAAGTTGGGGCAGCATCTCGATCTGACCGCCCTCGTCGCACCGGATGCCGCCGCGGCCGGGTCGACCTAACAAGTGCCCTATCTCTTCTTTCCTTGAACCGACCGAAACCTGACTCCCAAAGAAAACGCCTTCTGACTCACCGCTCCCGGCGTGCGCTTGAGCTTCTTCGCAATTTGGGGTCCCGACATACGGGCCTTCGCCAGGCTCCGCAGAGTCTTCACGTCCTCGCTCGACCACGCTTTGAAAGGCCGCCGTTTCGTTTTTTTAGCCATTGGTGCTCCTGCAAAGAAATCTCAGTACCCGCGCAGACGTTGCTCCTGCAGAGTCAATCCCGCGGAATGATCTCCACGATCGCGTGACTACTTGACGCTATAGCCGCGGGCCGTGAGGCACGCCGCTTGGGCGCGGTTGTAATCGGTGAGGTCGCCTCGCACCGTCCCGCCACCCGCCGAGGTTGGGTCATATCCGAGCTGGGAGACTGCCCAGCGGTAACACTCGTACCTGTCCGTGATCTGCTGATTCTGGCTCTGGCCATTCTTCGGGTAGACAATCAATTCGCTCCATACCGGTCGGCGACCGGTAGGCGCACGGATGGCGACGGTCTGGACGTAAGCGTTGCCCGGATAGTAATAAGGACCCGCGCCGTACCAATAGGCGGGGTAATACGGCAGGGTCGCGAAATAAGGCCCGGGGACGCCCCATCCCCACGGATAGTAGTAACCGCCATACCAACCGCGGTAACCGTAATAGCCGCGGTATCCACCGTAGTAGGCACCATGGTATCCGCCACCGCGGACGACGACCACGCCGCCCGCTTGCGCGTACGCCGGCACCGCTGGGGCCAGCGCGGCGATGCCGCAAACGGCAAGTGCGACCGAACGGATCCTGATAAGGATTTGCATTGACTCGCAGATCCAAATAGCTGCAGCAAGGCTAAGACAGTACCTGAGTCGGCGACGCGACTTGCATTAGTCCTTGGTCCGATTGTGCTAATCCCTCGCCAAGGCTCCAATCTTCACACGGCTCCGTGGGGCTGCGTACAGACACGGGCCGGCCGGCTGGCCTAAGTTGCTGCTCGGGACTATTCCCTCGGTAATGGAGCGCATCCGTATGAACAAAGACCAATTGCAGGGCCGCGTCGAGGAGTTGAAAGGCAGCATCAAGGAAGTGGCCGGCAAGCTCATGGGTGATAAGACGCTGGAAGCCAAAGGCGTCCTCGAAAAAAACCTCGGCAAGATTCAAGAAGACCTGGGCGACGTCGAGCAAGACGTCAAAGACGCCCAGACTTAGACCCCCGAGATCGAGCCCTCGGCGATGGAACGGGGCGCCTCGCCTTGCCTACCCGGTGACCCGAGGGTTAGTCGCGCGCAGGGGCACAGGGGGGCGGCGTCGCGTCGCTGCAAAGACCCGTTCTCGCGTCCAACTCCGCAGCCGTGATGCTATCGTCGTCCGGGGTGGTGGTGAGTGAGGCGCAGCCAGACACCAACCAAGCAACGGCCAAAATACTGATCATGATTTTCATGGATTGCTCCGCGCGGCCTAGGTGCAAAAGAGCTTGCCCCTTTTTTACAGCCTCTCGCCGCCGGATTGCAAATCGATTGCCGGACCAGCCGATCGTGTTACAAGTGTGATTTTGGGCGCTCCCCTTGACCGGGATCGCCGTCGTCAGCCGACATTCTCGATCGTCTCGACTCCCATCGCGGCAAACTCTTCCGGTGTTGGAAAGCCCCTCACTTTCCAACGCGGCGGATAGTGATCCGTCACCTCCATCCGGTGTTTGACCACGGCCATCGCTCGCTCCCAGCTGCTGCGGCGCAGTGTCTTCGTCGAGCCTTGGTAGAACGAGATCTGATCCGCCTCCGGCAGCAGCGTGACGACGTTCTCGCCCCACGAGACGTTCGACCGGTACGTGACTCCATTGTCGTTCGACCCGAGGACGTACTTGGCGACGAACACATCCTCGCTGCAGGCCGCCAAATCCTTGCGCAGCAGATCGCCTTGATTTTCGTATCGGCGATGGTCCATGAATCGTCGAAACTGACCGAAGGGCTCGGCGACGCCCTCGGGAGGCTCAAAATCTCGCCAAGTCCCCCCGATGAGTACCACCGGTCGCGCGCTCACGTACCGAACACCCTCCTTGAATCGCTGCATCGCGAGATTCACCATGTCCCCGAGCGCCGGCAGGTCCGCGGACCCGGCCAGTATCAAGAGCTCCCGATCCGCCGCGAGCGCCACCGGCTGACCTTGCAGGCCGAGAGCCGCAATCTGTTCGCTGAGCAGAAGTCGAGTGGCGTCGTACGAATCACCGACTTGCGCCACCTGCAGTCGTCCGAAGGACGTAAACGCATTGGCCCTGTTGGCGGTTCTGAAGTTATGCAGACCCGCTTCCACGACTTGATCGAGCCCCACCCCCCAGCTCCGGAGCTTCTTGGCAGTGACCGCCAGCATGCTCTCGGGAAGATCCACCACTGGAAAGATCGCCAGGTCGGACGTCAACGGCTGAAACGGCAAGACCTCCGCCGTGGTTGGATTCACCGCCTTTTGCTGCAGGTACGTCACCTCCACGGCGCCCCGGTCTTTCAGCGTGGGGCGGATCATGGGCATCACGCTCGGCCAATCGTCCGGCAGCGAAGGCTCGATCATGGCTCGCACGAATTTGTCGATGATCGCCCTGCGTTGATCCTCGGGCGCCTTGTCATGCTCGCGATAACAATTCGCGAGATGGCGCACGCCGGCAATCTTGCCGTCTGCCGCCTTGATCAAGAGCTCAAAATCCTTCTCATTGAATTCGACCGACCGCTTCTCGCCCGACCGCCTCAAGGCGGCGATGTAGTCTTTGACGAATGCCTCCCGAGGCGGCAATCGTTTGAATCGATCGAAGATTCCCATGGCCTTACTCCCTGTTCCGCCTGTGTCCGCACGCCACCCCGAAGAGGCCTGTGGAGGCCGGCCGTTGTTCTTTACTCCATCACGCAAGCAATCAACACGGTCGACTTCTGTCCCATCGCCGCGATCTCTTCGGTAGAACGCGTGTGCCACCGCCGGCCGGTCGAGACCTTGACCCCATGCGCGGCCAGAAAAATCTGCGCAATCTCGCCGCGAACGGCGAAATTCACATTCTGGGGAATATTCCCGGCCACTGCGGCCATGGTCGGGGACGCCTGCGACACGACCACCCCGATCACGAGACCGGACGCATCCAGCACCGGTCCACCACTGTTGCCGGGTTGTACGGGCGCAGATATCTGCAAGAGCGTGTAATCGTTATTGATCCCGGCGACCGAGTTGATCTGCCCGAACGTCGCTTTCGGCTCCGAGGAGAGAATGCCGGCGAGCGGAAACCCAATCACGCCTACCGATTCGCCGAGCGTCCCGGGTTGCGATTGAATCCGGAAATGGGCCGGCTCCCCGATTGCGCCCATGGCTCGAAGGATCGCCAGATCGTTCTTCGGATCGACGCCGTCCACGATCGCGGCGACGGGCGGCGCGCTCATGGCCTTGATGATGATCGATTTGCAGTGGTTGATCACGTGGGCGTTCGTGAGCACCGCGCCCGATCCGTCGACGACAAATCCGGATCCCGACGAAAGCTTGGCTTGCGTTGCCGGTGCCCCGGCGCCCGCACCGGCCGCACAGACGAGCGTGAGAACCCGGTTGTTCATCGGTTTATCCGGAAGCGGGATGAACTGACTCTTCCAGTCCGCCTTCTCCCCACCCGAGCCTACCCGCTTGTCCCCCAAATACCCCGTCGTCACAATGCCGACAAAGGTCCGTTCCGCGCATTTGATTGCCGTGCGCTGCACATGCCGATCCATCGTGATGTTGTGGGAGTTCGCACGCGGGGTCGCGTAGGTGGTGGCAATGTCGACTATCATGATGTCGTCGGTTTTCTGAATGGAATCCGTGTCGACCAACACCTTGTCCGTGGGCACGGCGCCGTTCCCGACCTCGACCCATCGGGCGGCGTGGCTCGAGAGCGGCGCGATGCAAAGGACCAGGCCCAACAGCGAAAGGCGGCGGCGGCGCCCGAATTGCAGAGGGAAGAACGGGCTAGACCTGTTGATTGTTTTTCTCCATCCCCAGCAAGACCGGATAGCGCCCAAGAGTATAGCGAAGGGACTCTCCACGGAAATCGAATATTGACACGCGGCGCGGGCAATCCCCTGCTCATCCCGGCGTGCATTTTCTGCCGGCTGGGACTATAACGAGGCGGCAGTCCGGTGGAGACACCCTATGAAGATAAGAAGAAATCCTTGGCTCCCGATGGTTCTGGGCGGCTCGGTCGTGCTCCTCGGCGCAAATGGAATAGGCGCACGCCTTTCCTATCCGCCGACGAAGACGGTGTCGGTCGACGACGTCTACTTCGGAGCGGTCGTCGCGGATCCGTACCGCTGGCTCGAAAACGGCAACGACCCGCAGGTGAAGGCGTGGGCGGACTCGCAGACCACGCTCGCGCTCGGCTATCTCCAAGCGACCTCGGCCTACCCCGGCCTCAAGGCGCGGATCGCCGAGCTGGAGCGGACCCCGCCGGTTCGCTACGGCCTCGTCATCCGCGGCGGCCGTCTCTTCTACCAGCGCGAAACGCCGCCCCAAGCGCAACCAGAACTCATGGTTCTGGACCGTCTCGGCGGCGCGGAGCGCGTTTTGTTCAGTCCGGCCGCGCAGGCCGTCGGCGGTGTGCCACCGGCGATCGAGACACTCGCCGTCTCGCCCGATGGCACGAAAGTGGCGTTTACAACGCAGTTCGGCGGATCCGAGGACGAGACGATCCACGTCGTCGATGCGATCAGCGGGAAAATGCTCGCCGACACCGTGCCGCACGTCGGCGGCGGCCAAAGCCCTGTCGCGATGGCCTGGGATGGCGACGGTAAGGGTTTCTTGCACACGCGGTGGCCGCAGAACGCCGATGGCTCCTACGCCTCGGCCGGCATCAGGGTGTTCCATCATGTCCTCGGCACCGATCCGTCGAAGGACAAGTACGTCTTCGGTGACGGGCTTTCACCGAAGAGCGAGTTTTATCTGGCAACCTCGGCCGACGGCAGCGTGCAAGTGGCCCAGGTCTCTGCCGGCGACGGTGTGCACGCTTCCATGTATCTGCGGCGCGGTGAAGAGCCCTTCGCGCTCGTCGCCACACCGGACGCGGGCATCGGCAGCAGCGGCAAACTGGGCGGGGCTTTCGTCGGCAATGCTTTCTTCGCCGTTGCCAAGAAGCGCGATTCGCGAGGCGAAGTGGTGGCTCTCCTGCCCGGCGGGAGCTTCGATGCCGCAAAGGTGATCGTGCCGGCGAGTCAAGTCGTGATCAGCGACGTCGTTCCGGTCCGCGATGGATTCATCACCGAGGACATCGATGGCGGTGACAGCAGTGCACGGCTGTTCGGTGTGGACGGAGCGCTGCGCCATGTCATGCCGATTCCCAAGATTTCGAAAGCGAGCGTGGCCGCGGATCCGCAAGGCGGACCGATCATCGTTCGTTACCGCAACTACACGACCGACATCACCTGGCTCGCCTACGATGCCGAAACCAACACCGTGCGCCCGGCCGGCTTTCCCGTCATCCCGACGGGCGATTTCTCGAAGATCGCCGTGGATCGCGTTTTCGTACCGTCGCTCGATGGCAAAGCGCAGATTCCGCTCGAGATCGTGCATGCGGCGGGCATCAAGCGCGACGGTACCGCACCCACCGTGTTGTATGCCTACGGCGCCTACGGATCCGTCACCTCGCCCTACTTCGATCCGGGATTGCTCGCATGGCTCGAGCGCGGCGGTGTCTTTGCGGTCGCCATGATCCGGGGTGGCGGCGAGTACGGCGACGCGTGGCATCTGGCCGCGCATTTGGCCACGAAGACCGTCTCGAGCGACGACCTCGCCGCCTGCGCCATGTGGCTGGGCCGCAATGGATACGGCAACAAGGACCACCTCGGCATCCTCGGCGGCAGCGCCGGAGGCTTTCTCATGGGCCTCGCCTTGACGCGCAATCCCGACCTCTATCGAGCGGTGGCCGCGGAGGTGGGCATCTTCGATCTCCTGCGCTTCGAGTTAACCGCCAACGGCGCCTACAACACGCCCGAATTCGGTACCGTGAAGGATCGGGCCCAATTCGCCTGGATGCGAAAGCAGTCGCCGTATCATAACGTCCGCGCCGGTACGGCCTATCCGGCCGTGCTGATGACGACCGGGGAGAACGATCCGCGCGTCGAACCCTACAATTCGCGCAAGATGACCGCAATGCTGCAAGCCGACTCCGCCTCGATCCATCCGATCCTGCTGGTGGAGCGATCCGGGCAGGGGCACGGCATCGGCAATTCATTCGATCAGTCCGTCGAAGAACTGACGGAGACTTACGCATTCTTCGAGAGTCAGCTGCGTTAGGCGGCAACCCCGGAGAGAGAAGACATGAGTGAGAACCGCGCGGCGCTGATACTTTCGCTGATGGGACTCGCGGGCGCGAGCATCGAATGGTACGACTTTCTGCTTTACGGCACCGCTGCCGCCCTCGTGTTCCCGACGGTCTTCTTCCCAGCCACGATGCCGCCGTTCCTCGCGCTGGTCGCCTCCTTCAGCACGTTTGCGGTCGGATTCATCGCCCGACCCTTTGGCGGCGTCTTGTTCGGACACCTGGGCGACAGGCTTGGGCGCAAAAAAGCACTCGTCGCGGCACTGCTGCTGATGGGTCTCGCGACGACGCTCATCGGCCTGCTCCCCTCCTACCACACTGCCGGCGTGTTCTCGCCGCTTGCCTTGATACTAATGCGCCTTTTGCAGGGAATCGCGGTCGGCGGCCAATGGGGCGGCGCCACGCTACTCGCAATCGAAAGCGCGCCGAGCGCGCGACGGGGACTGTACGGCGGGATTGCGCAGGCCGGTGTCTTCGTCGGCGTCATGCTGGCAAACCTGGTGGTCCTCGCGGCCAGCGGCCTCACGACGGCTCAGAACTTCATGGCCTATGGGTGGCGCATCCCGTTTCTATTGAGCGTCATTCTGATAGTCCTTGGCTTATTCGTGCACTTCCGCATCGAGGAGACGGCGGCCTTCCGGCATTTGAAGCAATCGCAAGGCGCAGCGCCAGCGGCGCACTCGAGACAGCCCGTGCTCGTCGCGATGCGAACCTATCCGGCGCGTATCGTCCTGGCGGCCGGTATCTTGTTGCCCTTGCACGCGATCTTTTACGTCGTGGTGACGTACGCCATTGCCTACGGCACCAGCGCGTCCGGGCTCCATCTGCCGCGCACTACGATGCTAGGCGGCACGCTCGTTGCGCAGCTCGTGGCCGTGCCCATCTGCGTACTGTCCGGTGCCTTATCGGACCGCTTCGGTCGCCGTCGCATCATGATGATCGGCACCGCATTGATCGGTCTTTGGGCGCCTGCGCTTTTCCGGCTGATCGAAACGCGCTCGTTCGCATGGATCGCCGCGGCGCTCACAATCGCGCTTTCCTTCAATGCACTCGCCTATGGTTCTCTCGGTACGATGTTTGCCGAGCTATTCGATACGCGGATGCGTTACTCGGCCATGTCATTGGCTTATCAGTTGGGTGCGATCTTGGGGGGCGGCTTCGTTCCTATCGTGGCGACCGCCCTCTATGCCAGATTCCACACCAACAGCTGGATGGCTCTGTACATCATGCTCGCCTCGATCACCGCGCTCCTCTGCATGAGCCGGCTTCAAGACAAGGCCGCCAGGGAGCCCGCTGCGCAGATTGCAATCTAATGCGCGCGCTCGTATTTCAGCTCGCCGGCATCGATGGCCAAGGCGAGCTGATTCTGCGGCGGCGGCAGCGGGCAGGTCGCGAAGTTCGTGAATGCGCAGGGCGGATTGTAGGCTTCGTTGAAGTCGACATCGATACGATCCCCACTCGGCAAACCGACATACAGGAAGCGGCCCGCGCCGTAGGTCTGCGTACCGCTCGTCGCATCCGAAAACATCACGAACAGCTCCCGATCTCCCGGCGCCTCCAGAATCGCATCCAAGCGCCAGGAGTGCCCATCGCGCTCGAATATGATGGCTCCCGGTGAGGTCATCTCCTCCGTCATCCCCAGAATATTGACGATCGGGATGCGGCGCTCGGGCACATAAGGCTCGAAGTGCGCCTGGATATGCCAGTCGGATCGAACGGGAAAATACCGAAGGCCCTTGAACTGCAACCGGTTCGGGCTGACGCTGTCGCGCACGCGGATGCCCAGGTGCCCGCCCCGTTCGATCAACATGAAATGCAGCGAGCCGGCGATCAGCTCCGTGGGCTGCTCATCGACATCGGGGATAAGCGCGAGGCTCGTGACCGGCTTACCGAGATAGGTCATGGCCTGCGAGGCGTGCGCGACATATCGAACACGCCCCTCCGTCAAGATGAATGCACCCGTGTCCGCCGCCAGGGCCGCATCATCGATCACGAAAGCCCGGTCCGGCGCGCGGCCGAAGCTATTCTCCCCCTCCTTGAGCCAGTACAACGCGACGGGCGTCAACCAGCCTGTTTCGCTGGTCAACGACGCGAGGCGCTTGGCGCGCCAGTCGGCGATCCGGGCGTTTTCGTCCTGCGAATTATCGGCCGCGGCAATGCCGAGAGAGATCATTGCCGTCAGCGCCACGAGCGCTGCCGCGCCCCTCAGCCGATCGAAAGAATGCGAACGCATCCCGGTATTGTACAGATTGCCGCAGCGCCTTCAGGCCGCCTCGTCAGACGCGGCCCTGCACCGGGGCGGTGCCGATGAGGACCCGGGCGGTTATAGATCTCGTTCTCATGACGCAGCTTCGGACTGACTCATAACGTCCATAACTCTGTAACACAGAGATCGTAGCGTGGCCGGGCTGGCGGGCTCGCACGCTCATGATCCGGCAATTCCGAACAAGCAGCGAACAAGGGGAACACTATGAACCGCAGACTATGGGGCGCCGCGTACGGCGTCTGCCTGGCATTGGGGCTTCAGGCGCACGCGGAGTCGGACGACGGCTTGCTAGGCCATCACCAGGTCAAGCACGTACTACTCATCAGCGTCGACGGCTTGCATGCCCTCGATTTGTCGAACTACGTTGCATCGCACCCCGACTCGAACCTGGCCGATCTGAGCCGCCACGGCGCTACCTACACGAATAATGCGACCTCATCGCCATCCGATTCCTTTCCCGGGCTCGCCTCGCTGGTCACGGGCGGCTCGCCGGTCACCACAGGTCTGTGGTACGACGATACCTATAACCGGGCGTTGTCTCCTCCCGCGCAAACCGATGGCCTCGGTAATCCCGGCGGCAGCTGCCCCGGGAAAATCGGCACCAATGTGGCCTGGGACGAGGCAGTGGATATCGATCTCACGAAGCTCGACGGCGGCGGCGGACTGAATCAAAAGTATCTGGTACGCGATCCGAATGACGGCTGCAAAACCATCCTGCCTCACCAGTATCTACGCGTAAACACGATCTTCGAGGTGGTCAGAGCAGCCGGTGGGCGCACGGCCTGGACCGACAAGCATCCTTCTTACGAATGGACCAATGGGCCGAGCGGCAAGGGCGTGGAGGATTTCTACGGGCCCGAGATCAACTCGATCCCCGTGCCGCTGGCGCAATTTGCCGGTTGCGCGCCGGTTCCCTTCGAAGATCCGACGCCGGACGACGGTTGGACCAACAGCTTCGACGACATCAAGTGCTACGACCTGCTGCATGTGCAGGCGGTGCTGAATCAGATCGATGGGTTCAATCACGACCGTACGAAAAAAGTCGGGGTCCCCTCGCTCTTCGGTACAAACTTCCAGTCGGTCAGCGTCGGCGAGAAGCTCGCGCTCGATCCGGTCTCGGGGCTCAAAGGCGGCTATACCGACGTGCTCGGAACACCGGGGCAGGCCCTTGCCGGCGAGCTGGATTTCATCGATCAATCGATCGGACGGTTCGTCCAGGAATTGAAGGCGCAGCGGCTGTACGACTCGACGCTGATCATCGTCAGCGCGAAGCATGGGCAGTCCCCCATCGACGTCACGAAGCGCCGCGGCATCGGCAGCGGCCAGCCGACGGCGACGATTGGCTCGGCCGACGCGTTCGACATCTCCGATGACGGATCGCTCATTTGGCTCACCGACCCCTCCCTCGCGCCGGGCGTAGTCGCAACGCTCAGCAAGCCCGTGAACCAACAGGCTCTCGGCATCCAAGAAATCTTTGCCGGTCAATCGTTGCGTAATAAATTCAACAACCCCGGAGCGGATCCACGCACCCCGGACATCATCCTGAAGGTCAACACCGGCGTCATATTCACCGGCGGGACGAAACTCGCCGAGCACGGCGGCTTCAACGAGGATGATGTGCACACCGCGTTACTGGTGTCGCTCGATGGGATGGATCGGGCGGTCGTCAAAAGCGCTGTGTCCAACCAACAGGTCGCACCGACGATCATCCAGGCCCTTGGCCTCGATCCCAACGACCTCGAGGCGGTTCGCAGGGAGCAGATTCACGTGTTGCCGTTTCTGTTCAGCGGCAAAGTCGACAACAGCGTGACTCCGTTCTAGTGCTTTACGGTCGGCAGGCGCACCAAGACCATCGGTGCGCCTGCCGCTCGCCTGATCGAGGATCAGGGCTTGAGCTGACCGCGAATCTCTCCGGCCTTGTGGTCGGCGCTATGGACATTCACATAGAGATCGCCGGCCTTGAAACTGGCGTACTGCTCATCGGTGAGCTTGGAGCCTGCAGGCACTGACCAAACGCCGTTCGCCTCCTTGTTCAGGGTAATGATGGGCGGCCCGCTCCGGCCCGGCGCGCCCACATGAATGTGTGCGACCGTCCCCTCGATCCCCGTAGTCTTGACGGTGCCACTGACTGATTTATCGGCAGCAATGGCGATGGTTCCGGCACCGGACGCCGAAGTCGACACGGGTGGCGTCTCCTCCGCGCCGGTCAATTTCACTTTCACATCAACCGCCAAAGCGGCACCGGCGAATACGAGGAAAGCGGCCGAGACGGCGAGCATGCGAATGCCTTGCGTTTGGAAAAACCTGCTCATGATTGGCTCCAGAGAGTATTAATTGCGGGGCATCGATCGACGCGGGGGATGTCTTCATGGATCCTGCCAGCATTGCATCCTCCCCGCCAGTGTTGACCGGCCGCGGTCATGCCACCGGCAGGCGGTGGCGGTCTCGGACGCACCGCAATACAGGCGCTAATTGGGCGTCTCGATACCCGGGATTCCTTTGCGGATATCGGTCGAGAAGCTCTCGCTGTGGTCCGCCGCCTTCGCTCGATCGGTGATCCGTCCCCGGGAACGCAATTCTTCGAACGGATAGTGCGAGTCCAAGCCGCCTATTCTGTACACGTACTCGGGCAGATACCCTGTCAGCAGGAGACTGTAGTTCAATGGAAGGTGACCCACGATCCGCTTCACCATGTGATAAACCAGCGTGGTGCAGTTCGCGGTCACGGTGTTGTAGAAGCGAGGTTCGTCTACGAGACTGTTCGCCTGGTCGATATAGGCGAGGAATAGGGAGCGCATTGCCGATACCGGCAACTGAATGCGATATAGATAATCGTCTTCCCCGCGCACATTGGTGCGGACGCGGATCACGTCACGCTCGTCGGCCGCGACAATACTGAGTCCAAATTCTTTGAAGAATCCACCAATCTCCGAGAAGCCTTCACCCTTCCGCGGCCGAATCTCGACCGAGAACGCGACGTAGTCTGCGTCATCGAATCCGAATGAAACCAGCATGTGCGCGATCGCCGGGCCGCTCCAGTACGACATGACCATGTCAACCGACCGCAATTTGTTCAAGTCGTAGTGCCGCGTCTCCCAACGCTGCGTGTAGTCGCTGTCGCTGCGCCAATCGAAATTGCGCACATTATGCAGCGTGACCTGCTCCCCGTGGACCTCGCCGGACGTTATTTGAGCAACGTCGTCGGCCCAGACACGGTCGTTCGATGGGGGAATTTGGTGCCACCAGATCAGCAAAATGGCAAACATCGCCAAAAAAGCCCATAGACCCTGCGCGATGCGCCTGCTCCACAGCGCGACCAGCACGGCAAGGCCGAAACCGCCCCACAAGGTCACCCCGACCGCTTTCAGTGCGTCGTGACTCGGCAGTTGATACCACAGCGCAAAGCCACCCCAGGTGGCGGCGATCGCGACGATGAGGGTGATCGACACCCGTGACGCGACTCGAACAATGCGCCGCCATGGGTTCCCGAGCATCTAAACAGAAATCCGCACTGGAAGATGGCTGAATCCGCGCACGAACGAGGACCGCACCCGCGTCGGCTCGCCCATTATCTTGACCTCGCCAGGTCGGGACAAGAGTTCTTCCCACAGAACCTTCAACTGCAGCTCGGCGAGCCGGTTGCCGACACAGCGATGAATGCCGTGACCAAACGATAGATGCTGGCGCGGCCGCTCGCGATCGATGATAAAGCGATCCGCCGCCGGAATTGCCGACTCATCCCGGTTTCCCGACAGATACCACATGGCGAGTTTGTCGCCCTTTTGAATCCGCTTGCCACCCAATTCCGTATCCGCCAGTGCCGTGCGGCGCATGTAGGCGATCGGGGTCTGCCAGCGAATGATCTCCGGTACCAGGCTCTCGACCAGGGCCGGATTGGCACGCAGCTTGGCCATCTCGTGCGGATGCTCATTCAGAGCCAACAGGCCACCGGTCATCGAATTGCGCGTGGTGTCGTTGCCGCCCACGATCAGCAAGGCAAGGTTTCCCATCAACTCGGCCGGCCCCATGTTCCGGGTCGCCGGTCCATGAGCGAGCATCGAGATCAAGTCAGTACGGGGCGGCTCGTTGACGCGCTCGTTCCATAAGCGCGTGAAATATTCCAGCATTTTTCGCAGTTCAGCCATGCGCACTTCAGGCTCGGGCGCATCGGGATTGATGAGCTTATGGGCGGTGGCCATATCGGACCAATGCGACAGTAGGCGCCGATCTTCCAACGGGAAATCGAACAAGGTGGCGAGCATGGCAGTCGTAAGCTCTATCGAAACCTTTTCCACCCAGTTGAATGTCTCGTTGCGCGGCAGGTCATCGAGCACGCGGCGGGTGCGTTCGCGAATCAGAGGCCGCCAGTTGTTGAGGTTCGCCGGTACAACGATCGGGTTGACCGACCTTCGCTGTTCGTCGTGCTTAGGGGGGTCCATGGCGATGAACATCGTAAGCTTCTGCTCATCGCCCGGCGGGAAGTCCAACAACGTGATGCCTTCGGCCGATGAATAGACATCGTGGTTGGATTCGACTTGTACGATGTCCTGGTAGCGCGTAACCGACCAGTAGGTTCCAACGGCGGGGATCGGACTGTGAGAGCGGTGAATGGGGTCCTCGCTGCGAAGGCGCGCCAAGACATACCCCACCGTATCGCCGACGAACCCCAGCGGATCGGCTGGGTTTAGCTCCTCGAGCGGTTGCGCCGCTATGCGCACACGCGCGGCGTCGCGGCTCGTACCGGACTTGAGTGAATCAACCGAGGTCATCAAACATCCTCCCTGAATCAATGTGCCAGCCGTGACGCGCAGCGCGGCTAAAGTATCATCGCCGGGGGCAGCTTCAGTAGCATATTTTGCCCGAGGAGGCCCGGCGTGTGCGCGCGGACGGTCATGCGGGCGTTGCACGCCAATAACTGCTTGCAGGCGCCCGCCCGCATCGCGCGTCCCTACCACACCTCGCAGCGCTGCGTGCCAGTGCGCACCATCGCCGCCCCGCTCTTGCAGCTGAAGGCGCGCGCGAACTCCTCGAGATTCGAGCACGGACCGATCACACGAAATTTAGCGATCGGGTGCGGATCACCTTGAACCATGCGACGTTGCTCTTCGGGGCGGATCTCATCCCCCCGCCACTGGCCCCAGGCGATGAAGAACTGCTGATCGGGAGTCAGGCCATCGACCGTCGGTGCCGGGTGTTGCTGCTGCGCCTTCTGAAATGCCAGGAATGCAACCTTGACGCCCGCGAGATCCGCGATGCTTTCTCCCAACACCAGCCGGCCGTTATGATGAATGCCGGGCTCGATGAAATAACCATCGAACTGGCGTGCCACACACGCGGTGCGCTCATGGAAGCGTTCGAGATCCTCGGCGGTCCACCAATTGCGCAGGCGCCCCTGCGCATCAAACTGCGCGCCCTCATCGTCGAAGCCATGACTGATCTCATGCCCAATGACCACCCCGATTCCGCCGTAATTGACTGCATCCACGGCCGATCGGGTCGAAGGCCGGCGGCTGCAAGATACCCGCCGGAAAGAAGATCGCATTCAGCAGCGGGTTGTAGCTGGCATCGGACGTCGACGGCGTCTCCTCGAAGAGGCCTCGATCGGTGGACTTGCCGATCCGTCCGCGGTCGTCGCTGACATTCCAGGTGCCCGCGGCAAGTAGATTGCTCCAGTAGTTCTCTGGAACGATGTCCACTCCGGCATAGCTTTTCCACTTGTCCGGGTAGCCAATGTTGGGCTGAAGCGTTGCGAGCTTTGCCAATGCCTGCTCCTTGGTCTGCGGGCTCATCCAGGTGAGTCCAGTCAGGGTGTCGTGCATCGCGGCGATGATGTCGGTCACCATCCGCCGAGCGCGCTCTTTCGCCGGCGGTGGAAAGAACTTTTCGACGTATTTCTGGCCCAGCGCATCGCCGAGCAGACGGTCTGTGCTTTCGGCGCAGCGCTTCCAGCGCGGCTTGAGTTCCTTGGCGCCCCCGAGATACGCCCCATAAAAGGCGAAGTTCTCCTCGACGAACGGCGTCGGCAGGCCATCGACCGACGCATGCAGGAACTGCCAGCGCAGATACGCCCGCCAGTCGGTGCGGGAGGTCTGCTGAAGCGCCAGGTTCACCGCGCGCAGGAACTTCGGCTCTTCCACGTTGAGATCATTCTTGGGAATGCCTGCGTCGGTGAAGTAGGCGTCCCAGTCGAAGGCGGGCGCGAGGCGCTTGAGCGCCGCAAACGGCATCTTGTGATCCGTCGCCTTCGGGTCGCGAAGCGAGACGTTGTCGAGTGAGGCGACTGCGAAGGCTGTTTCCATCCGGAACACCAACTCGGCATCGTGCTGTGCCTGCTGTGGCGGCGCGCCTGCCAGCTGCAGCATCTTGACCACGTGCGCCAGATACCTCGCACGCGCCTCTTTAAATCGGGGCTCCGGCCTCAAGTAATAATCACGGTCCGGCATGCCGAGCCCCGCGCTGCCGATGTCGGCAATGGTCTGAGCGGGATCGTGCAGGTCCGGGATTGAGCGCAACGCGAAGGGCGCGAGCACACCGACGCTCTGAAGGTGGCGAATCACACCCTGCAACTGCGAAGGCGTCCGAGCCGCATCGATTTCCCCGAGGATCGGCGTCACGGATGCAAGCCCGGCTTGGTCGATATGCTTCTCGTCCATACAGGAGCTATAGAAGTCCCCGATCAGCTGTTCGGGACTGCCGCGCCGCCAGTCATGTCGCTGCACGACGGCGTCCAGAATGTCCCTCAACTGGGTTTTTGAGTCTTCACCCGCTTGCCAGCGGCGGCTCCAGCGCGCCATCGAAGGCGGAATGGGGTTATTTTCCCGCCAGCGGCCGTTCGCATACCGGTAAAAATCCGTGCATGCATCGGCGCTCTTATCCATGTCCTCGAGGTGAACGCTCGGGGCGTCGGCGTAGGCGGCCGTGAGGTGAGCCAGCAGCGCGATGAAAACGGCGAGGAGTCGCATACGCATCGTAGAACCCTTTCGTACTGAGTCGGGGGAGCTTACCGAAACCTGGGTTACTTGGCCGTGTGCCCGCACTTTGCTTATGGCGGCAACCGGACCACAATAACCCACTGACCGGCTGCCGTCGCAGCCGCGAGAGGAATCGCCCGCATGGAATCGATTGGCGCAGATTTACGCCAAATGCAGCGTATCCCGCTGGCCGCCTCGCACGTTGATGCGTTGCGCAGCATAGGCCGAGCGGTGACTCATCCCGCGGGCCTCTTTCTTGCACGGCCGGGAGAAGCGGCGGATCGATTTACCTATATCGAAAGCGGTGAGATCGAAGTGGTCAATCCCTACACCGATGAACGGCATTTGCCGTCCACGCTCGGCCCGGCCCAGTTCATGGGGGAGATCTCATTCCTCAGCGGCGGCGCCTGGTCGCTCGCAATGCGCACGGTGAGCGAAACCCGGGTGATCGAAGTGCCGCGTGAAGCGATGCTCGCGTTAATGTCCAAAATCCCGGAGATGTCCGACATCATCATCACGGTTTTTTCGGCGCGGCGACGCCGCCAACTCGAGGCAGGCGACAGCACGTTGCGGCTCATCGGCGAGGACGAGGACCTCAATGTGCGCCGCATTGCGGCCTTCGCGAATCGCAACCGCATTCCCTACACCTCGCTGGCTCTGGGGAGCGACGAAGCGGAAGCGACGGCGCGCGGTTGCGGGCTCGCCCCGGCCCAGCCGGCGGTGATTTTTGGCCGCGGCGTTGTGGTCACCGATCCCACGCCCGACAAGGTTGCCCGGCTGCTTGGACTCAACCTCGACTTTCGCGACTGTGAACGGTTTGACGTCCTCATCGTCGGCGCCGGTCCTGCGGGTGTGGCCGCCGGGGTCTACGCGGGCGCCGAAGGCCTGAGCGCTCTGGTCGCGGAGGACACCGCAATCGGTGGCCAGGCGGGCGCTTCGAGTCGAATCGAGAACTACATGGGATTTCCGACGGGCATTTCCGGCGGGGATCTGGTCTGGCGCGGTGAGGTGCAGGCCATGAAGTTCGGCACACGTTTCGTCATGCCGCGCCGCGTCGTGGCTCTCGAGCGGCTCGAGGATGAGAGCTTCTGCGGCACCTTTGACAACGGTCAGCGCGTTCGCGCGAAGACCGTGGTGGTTGCGACCGGAGTGCGGTACCGCCGCCTTCCCATCGACAGGCTCGAGGCGTTTGAGGGGGCGGGAATCTATTACGCGGCGACCGAGATCGAGGCGCGCTACTGCAAGGGGACCGAAGCGGTGGTGATTGGCGGCGGCAATTCCGCGGGTCAGGCCGCCATGTACTTAAGCCGCTCTGCAAGCTGCGTGCGCTTGCTGGTGCGGGGTGCCTCCCTGGCGGCTTCCATGTCGAAGTATCTGTCGAGCCGGCTTGAAGCCGATCCCCGCATTCAGATCGAATACAATGCCGAGGTGACCGGATTGCACGGCTCTGACCGACTCGAGGCAGTCACCATCCGAGATGCGCAGACGGATTCCACCCGCGTCGTCAAGTCGCGGACCCTGTTTGTCATGGTGGGGGCCTCGCCCAATACCGACTGGCTGTCGGGCCTGGTCAACCTCGACGGCAAGGGGTTCGTGATGACGGGATCCGCCGCCGGCTCCACCGACTCGCCCTTCGCCACCTCTCAGCCCGGCATCTTCGCCGTCGGCGACGTGCGTGCGGGATCGGTAAAACGCGTGGCCTCCTCCGTGGGGGAAGGGTCGGTCGTGATCTCGAAAGTCTGGGAGTTCGTCAACCGCAATGGCTCGCATGCCTGACCTGTTATCGCGATTCGAGCCCGGCACCGAGAGGTATGTGAATCTAGCCACATACCGCCGCAATGGCGCGGCAGTGAAGACACCGGTGTGGATTGCAGAGCTGGGCGGGCGCTACTACGTGTTCAGTGAAGGCGATGCCGGCAAGGTCAAGAGGATTCGCGCGACGCCTCGAGTTCAACTCGCCGCCTGCGACGTCCGCGGCAATGTGCGCAGCGCTTGGGTCGAAGGCTGTGGCCAAATAGTCGGGGACCCGGCATTGATCGTGGAAGTGCAAAAGGCGTTCCGCCGCAAATATGGCGTAATCATGCGGCTCACTGACCTCATGGCCACCATGACCGGGCGCATGCGTCGACGTGCCTACATCGAAATTGCGTTGTCGGATTCTACGAGACGTTCGGTCTCGAGCTAACTCCGTGCATAGAGGGTGTCGAGCTCGCGCCGCCGCGCCGCGAGCTCCTCCACCCGCGCGTCGCGGTACAGTAAATTGAACGCCTCGAAGGGGATCATCCGGCCGTCAGGCTGCACGATATGCACGCAGGATTTTTTCATGGCCCGCACGTCGAAGTTGACTGCATCGATGAATGCCATGATCAGCACGCGGAAGACATGCTGATACTTGATGTCCTTGGGTGCCTGCACGTTGGGCAGGCAGCACAGGAGCGAGGCCAGACAATTCGCCTGCCCCTCGGGGCTCAGATTTGTGGCGAACAGCTTGAAGACCTCACCCTTCAGGGCCGGGTCGTACTCGAAAACCAATGTATTGCGGGGTCCGGCGAGCAACACGTCCGGACTTACGAACCGCGTCAGCGGCATGATGCCCTGCGGCGTCTTCAAGGCGTAACCCATGGAGAGCGCGTCCGGGTTACATGGCACCGGGATGATATCCTGCGGCAGGAACATCGAGGTCTGTGCGAGGATCGCGTCGCGCACCTCGCCGAGACATAGCCGCGCCGTATCGGCTTTCGGCCCCTCGACTCGTCCCGCAAACTGGATGGGCTGCAGCGTCACACCCCGAACGCACGGCTGCCGGCTCGCGAACTCGATGATGGCGCCCAGCTCGTGATCGTTGATGCCGCGGGCCACGGTCACCACCAGCGTGGTCGACAGCCCCGCCCGATTCAGGTTCTCGAGCGCTTGCTCGCGTACTTTGCGCAAATCCGCCCCGCGCAGAAGCATGAGCGCCTCACGCTCGAATGAGTCGAATTGAAGATAGACCTCGAACCCCGGCGCATACCTCGCCAGCTGCTCGGCGAAGCCGGGTTGCTTCGCGATGCGAATGCCATTGGTGTTGAGCATGAGATGGCGGATCGGCCGGCGCCGGGCGGCATCCAGAACCTCGAAGAACAATGGATGCTCGGTGGGCTCACCGCCCGAGAGCTGCACGATATCCGGCTCCCCTTCGTTGGCCACGATGGCATCGAGCATGCGCTCGATCGTGGCAAGGTCCCGGTGCTGTCCGGCGCGATGCGGACCCGAATTCGCGTAGCAAACGGGACACGCCAGATTACATTCGTCGGTGATCTCGAGGACGGTCAAGCAGGAGTGCTGCATGTGATCAGGGCACAACCCGCAATCATAGGGGCACCCCCAGTGCATCTCGGTGTTGAAGCGCAAGGGCATTTCCGGCGGCTTGATGTAGTTTTCGCGACCCAGGCGCCAATACGCGGCATCGGAGGCGATCAGGACCTTCGAGTGCCCATGCTCCGGACACCATTTGTACATCCAAACCCGGTTCTCGGAAATGACATGCTTGGCCTCGATCCGCCGCAGGCAGTGCTCGCAGAGCGAGACCGTGTTGTCGTAGTAAAGATAAGGTCGCGTCTTCGGCACTTTAGGTCCTACCAGGTTCCCGGAGTCTCGCCGCCATCCACACAGACCCAGCCAGCGCGGTCCACTGGATTGCGGTGAGGCCGGCGAACTGGTCGATCGGGATCGCGCCTCGTGAGGCGGCTCCAAACGGCGGCTTCAGGAAATCGATCACGAAGCGCAGCAGGCAATAGCACAACAGGAATGCATTGAACAATTGGCCCGGCCGCGACCAATGGCGCGACTTCAGCACCGCCCAAATCGCAAGCACCGCGAGGAGCTCGATCAATGCGGTCGGATAGCGCGGAACGCCATCCCCGTAATTCCAACCCCAGGCGTGTCCTGTAGGCGACCCGTACGTCATATCCCACGTGCCGGACAGTTGACAGCCGATCCGGCCGATCACGAGCCCGACGACGAGGGCGGGCACCCACGCATCCCCGGTGGAAGAGCGCCACCCAATCGCCCGCTTTCCAATCTCCGTGCCAATCGTCCCACCGAGCAACCCTCCGAGCACGGACTTACCGGAGATCCAGTAGCGGACCGGCTGACCTGAAATCCACGACCAGCTCTCGGCGATGTGCAGACCGACAGCGCCCGCGGCCGCGCCGAACAATGTGCATGCGAGCAGAAGCCACTGATCGCCTCGCGGAACATCGATCGGGCTGCCTCGACGCAGGCGGAAATAGACTCGCGCTCCCATGAAATACGCCAGCCATTCGAGCGCGACATGGACCGCAGGCGTCGATTGCGCATAACTCACCGGCCCCACGCATTACCGCCACAACCAGACGATCGCCACCACCAGCAGCACCGTGGCGATCAAGGAGCCGACGACCAGGGGCGCGCCTGAGCCCGACGGTATCAGAAATCCACAGACGGTCAGCCCCAGTGCGACGAGCGCGGCAATGCCCAGGACGAGGGTGAGGACCGCCTTACCGAACGTGATGAGGAATTCACCGGACCCGCCCCCGGGACGGTTGTCACGATCGTTACTCATCGGACGATGCGCGGCCGGTCAGGCAAGGCCATGACAGGAATCCCTCCGAGCGCCGCTCTGCGGCGGCACTCACCCGAGCATATCAGACGCCGCCTCTGAAGAAGTAGCGTCGGCGGAAGCGAGCGCTAAGGTTCCCGGACCTCGTAGCCACGCGAGCGGAGCTGCGCCAGCCAGCCATCCGCCGCAAGAAGCTTTTTGATCCCGACCACGGCCAGGGTACTTCGATTTCGTTGCAGCGCTTGCTCCGCGCTCGCGATCCAAAGCGCGTCGAGCTGCGCGGAGACCTGATCGTACTCCGCGCGGAATCGGGATACGCTCATCACGGCGTCGAAGCACTCGATGGGCTCGTCGGCCGGCAACAGCGGCCGCAACCGCTCGACGTCGCCGAGCGACCATAGGTTGGCACGTTCGCGAAGGGATGGAACGTCCTTCTCCAAGTGCTCGATTACCGATCGCAGACAGGTGAGCTCGCGCTCCGTGGAAATCTGCGTCAAGTCGCGGACATAGGCCTTTTCATCGGGAATCTTAAGATCGAGCACGACGGGCTCGATCGGCACTCGCGCGCGGCGCGAGATGCTCTCGATGCGCTTCCAGATACCGGGATCATCCTCGAGCCCTTCCTTATCGAGCGCGCTATCGGCGAGATCAAATGCGGCCAGCATCGGGCGCAGCTTCTCGTCACTCGAACTGCCGAGGTACTTCACCCGCAAGCTCAGCCAGCGCATGTACAGATCGTGCGGCACCACCTGCTCGAGTGTTCGCCCATCCGGATTGTGACGCGCGCGAAGCAGCGCCGGGAGCAAAGTCAGTCCCCGAAAAAAGCCGACGTGTGGGTCGATGCGCGGCGGGGCGAGCACGGCTTGAGACTGCCCGATGTGCTTCTCGACATCCGTCGTGTCCCAGATCATCCGTTTCGGTAAGGGTGCCAGCGCTGCGAAGATCCAGAGGTCGTGATCCCCTTTCGATATGCGCCAGAGCCCCGGGCCCGGCTGCTTGCCGACGACCAGCACCTCGGCCAGTTGCGCATCGGACACCGGCGGCTGGGTCATGAGCGGAGCGGCAGCCGCTCCCGCGAGGCAGCTCGCGGTCAGCACGGACGCCGCAAGCACGGCTTTGCCAATCATCTCAACTTACCGGGTGCTCAGCCACTTGGCTCGAGCCGTCGCAAGCTTCGGGCATCTGATGGAGTTGCACGTAGATCTCGATATTCATCCGATGCACCCGCCGGTATTAGCCAATGATCCCGTGAGAAAACAATTCGACTCCCCCATCGCAACGCGCGATGCTCGACGCAGGAGCAATAGAAAGGACATCCTGTGTTCACATTCGAAAGCGATGCGCAATCCGATGGATAACGCCGGCGCTGTGCAAGTTTGGCTCATCGGCGCGGTCATGGTGGGACTTCTTTCGTTCGGAGGCCAATCGGTCGCGGCAACTCACCCGGTCGCGCCCAATCAAGATTTTCCCAACCCTGTACTGGACGTGCACGCGCCCGCTTCCAGTGGTTGGTACGGAATCAAGCAAACACCCTCCCAAATCGCTTTTGGCAAGGATGGCGCCAACGGCGGTGAGACCTTCGTTGCCACCGTCATGCTTTTTCGTATTCCGACATTTGCGGGCACGGATGCCTTCACCGAATACGTCCGTGAAGGGGTCGCTAAGGATTCACCCGCAGACCGCTTCGATCCGGTCGGATTGAGCATCCAATATTCGTCCGAGCGCAGCTACCCATGCGTCCGATACCACGGGATCAGCGTCGACAAAAAGGCACGTATCGCGCCATTCTTCACGAAGAAACTGCGAATCGAGAACATCGCATTGTACTGCCAACACCCGGACAGACCCGGCTTGGGGTTTACGATCAGCTACTCGCACCGCGGCGGCACCGACGACTACCCCATCGACGAAGAGGCCGAGAGCTTTATCGATTCGGTCCAGGTCACAGCGCCGACCAAGAGGCCTGATGGCGAGGAACGCTGAGGAGAATGCTTGACCGGGCTTCCCAGCGACGCTCGCCCCAACATCAGATGAGCGGGCACCCGCTTTGACCGCCCGCCGCCGTCAGGCGCAGAATTGGAATCCGGTGGGCCCATGGACGGGAAAGGGGATGTCCGATGAAACCGGCCTATCTTGTCACGCCTAGGTCGAGTTGCGCCAACGGGATGAGGCGGCGGGCATGTACCGACAGAGTCTCGCATTGGACAAGAGCGGTCGCCGCTCACTGAAAGAAATCGAGTACATTGAAAAACAAAGAAACGCACAGGGAGGTTCCCGATGAATGCATTACACCAACCCAGGCCGCATTTGCGCATCCAACCCAAGCACATTCTCTTCGGAGTGCTCGGTCTTCTGACGCTCTTCGTGATTTACAACAATGAGCGCTTCATCGTCGATCATGCAGACCCGCTCTGGACTTATTATTTCCCGGTGCGATGGGTGTTGCTCGCTCACGGGCTGACCGGTGCCGCCGCGCTCTGCCTGGGCGCAACCCAATTCTCCAGCCGATTGCGGCAGCGATACGTACAGGTGCACCGAACTCTCGGGCGCTCGTATGTGATCGCGGTCGCCCTATCGGCGCCACTCGGCATCGTCGTGACGATCCTTCGCAACGAGCTCCCGCTCCGAATCGCCGTGACAACTCAAGCGATACTTTGGTTTGTGACCACTGCCGTTGCCTTCTACTGCATTCGACGCCGAAACTTTCAGCAGCACCGGCAATGGATGATCCGGAGCTACGCCATAACGCTCATCTTCGTGACGGATCGTGTGATCGATGCGATTCCTGGATTCGCGGATCTAGACACCGATGCAAGTCCGAACATCGCCTGGTTGTGCAATATCATTGCGTGGGTCGTCCCCACCTTCATTATCGCGTGGCCCAACTTATTCGCGCCTGCCGGTCGGACACCGGTGACTGCTTCGACGCCTGAGCAGGGCGCTATTCAAGGGCCGGTTGCCGCTTCGCGGAATCTTTGATCTTCATATCGGCGCCGCATTGGAGGGGAGGGTCTTCACTCGGGAACGACTGCATCGCAGTTGCTCTTCCACGGCTTTCCTGCAAGCCGATCCCGCGCCCAAGTGAGCTGCTCGGGTGTTGTCTTGCGCATGAGTGGGTCGTGATCAAGGCCTGGACGATGGACGTATTCGATCGGCAGGCCCATGTGACAAGCGTCCTTAACACTCGCCGCAATATTGGCGATTTGCACGGACTTGTCATCGTCGCCCGCGAGTACCAGCAGGGGACCACGGATCGGCTTGTTCGCGCTTCGATTGTCTTGGTTGTAGCGGTGAGCCTCGGGCGCTCGATCCCAGCCCCGATTGACGGCTCTTTGCTGGCCGATCTCCTTCATCGCCGCGTAGGCGTAATACCAGCAGCCCTTCGTAGTGACGTCGTGGTAGCGCGCCAGCACGGGCGGGGTCAGCATCCGGCTGATATCGAAGGTCGGGTAGCTCGCTTTGATACCGAACGCAGTAAAAGGCCAATAAAGATCCGTGATGGGATCAAACGTCTCGGCATCGTGGGCCTCGTAGGCCTCGAAACTCATGTCACCGGCGACCGATATCGCGCCGGCGTAACCCGGATCGTTAAGCGTAGCCTCGAGCTCGGCGACACCCCAAACCGCACTCCCGCCTTGAGAGTGGCCAATAGCAACCCATTTGCCGCCAAGATCGGGCACTGCGGCATGGGCGGCTGAGACCGAATAAACGACGTCGTTGGCTTGCGAGATTTTGTTGTCATACTGGTGGGCGCCGGGCGTGCCGAGTCCCGCATAGTCGGTCGCGACAACGGCGAATCCGGCCTCGACCATGGCCACCAGCCCCTCGTCACCGTACTCGATGTCCCTCATCAGGGAAGGCGCACACATTCGCGCGACACCGCTGGTGCCGTGCGCCCAGGCGATGACGGACCATCCCCCAGGCGGCACTTTGCCGGCGGGAATCAAGACCACGCCCGAGGCGGCAATGTCTTCACCGTGCAACGCGCGGGAGTGATAGAGGATACGGACCGCGCTCGCGCCCTCGGGCAAGCTGTAGCCGGAGAAGCGCTCCGCCCGGATCAACGTACCCGGCGCGGCCGCGGCGAGGGGCCGCGGCGGGTCATAAAATCGGGTTAGCGGCAATGCGTCCTTCGCCTCCAAGGCGATGGCTTCAGCCCGAGATTTTGGCAACTCGTCATCGGCGAACGCCGACGACGATAGCATGAGCAAAGCGATGCTGAGCAAAAGGCAATTGGTTCTCAAGCGCGTGCTGCATTTCATAGGATTCCTCGAGGCCTGCTAGGTTGTTCTTGCCGTCGGCGCAAGGCCTCGATAAAGCTCCTTCACCAGCGCATGAATTTCCTCTCCATGAGCGTCGCGATTGCCGCCGTCGCTGAATATAGCGCGTCGCAAAGAATTGTACGATCCTCGAATGGATCGACGGTATTACTTACCGGGCTCCGGCGGCTTGGGCTGCGCCTGTGCACGGCCCGCGCAGCACTTCGTTTTCTTCTGCGGGGGCGTGTGAATGGGGGGCGGCGGCGGCTTAACGACGGGCACCGGCTTGCCGTTGGGAGGCTGTGGCGCAGCGGCGTTTGCGACCAGCGGCAAGGCAAGAACCCAACCAAAATACAAGACGATGAATCGGTGACGCATGGGTGCTCCTTAGTGCATGGATCATTGGGCGCGGGTCATCGCTTCGTGCCAGTCGAGCTTTTGGTAGCCGGCGGGAATCTGGAATGCCGCAGCGGGTGCGGGCTCGGTGGAGAAGTTCGAAAGTACCGTGGTCGTTTCCATCATCACCTGATCGAAAGACCCCGGCTTGGTGGGCTTCGAGGACGCCGAGTTGGCGGCGGACTGGGTAAGACTGGAGGCGTGTTTGGAGAATGTGTTGGCAAGCGCCGACATGAGTGATGAGCCCAAGATGCCGGTATTGCCATTGGCAGAGATCTGCGAGGCCTCTTTCTGCGCCGCCTCGGTGGCCGTGCTGGAGGCGACCTCGCTCGCCATCGAGGTTCCTTGGTTTGCGAGGACCCCGGAGCCGCTCGCGCTCGCGGTGGAGCTGCCCTGCCCTCGGCCGCCGAAGCGCTGGACCGTCATGACCGGTACGCCGTGCTGTTTGGCCTGCTCCTCGCCGAGCTTCTTCAGCCCGTCGCCAAGCCCCGGATGCGTCGCGATCAGTCCCTGCACCAGATCATTCATCACCATGATCTTCATCTTGCCCGCGAGCCGCATGTTGAAGTCCTGGATCTCCTTCCAGCCGGGTGGTTCATTGTCGGCCAGCCACTGGTCGTTGGAGACGTAGTAGCCGAGGGAGTCCGTGCCACCGTTTTGCTGCTGGAATGACATGCTCATCGTCAGGATCACCTCGTGCGTGGGCACACCGCTGATCTCCTTGGTTGCCCCGGTGACATTCGCCTTGGCGTCGAATGAGGGCGGGTTGTTGGCAAGACCCGAGGGCATCGTCGGGGTGGGATCGGACTTGTGCTGATCCATCGCGAGTTTCGCCTGCGCTGCCGCGGTGGCGGACTGCTCCTCGATCTGCTCGAAGGTGGCGGTTGCGTACTGCTTCTTCACATTATCGACCTTGGTCATCGTCTGCTGATCCAGATCGTAAATGACGGTCGTGGTCGTGCCGACGCGCGCCATGCGGTTCCCCTGCACGACGACAATCACGGACCTGGGCTTTTTCATGGCGCTGGACTTGGAAGAGAATAAGCCCCCGAGCCCCATGATCTGCGCAGCGCTTCCCCCGGTCTGCTGGATGGTCTCCTGATAACTCGCATCGGCGATTGCCGCAGTCGAGATGAGGCTGCCGACCGCGAGCGCGATCAATCGGTGACTGCTCATAAGCAGGGCTCCTGAATAGAGGGATTGGGGTTTCATTCGCCGACCTTCTCGCAAAAACTGCTGGGCGGGTCGGCCTGGTCATAGCGTTTCTGAAAGACGACGGCGGATCTCTTCGCATTGGGCGTGAGGCCGGCGATGTCCGCCGCAGTGCCCACGACTCCTTCGAACGAAATCCATTTCTTCGAGCACGGCAGCATCGAGATGGTGGCTGAGTGAACCGCGCCCTCGGTTGAAACCAGCTGCGCATAGACGTCGGCCTTGGACTGCAGCACGTTCTGCGTCTTGATCTTGTTGAGCCCCGTATCGACCCCGGGCGCCACGCTATTCATGATTTTTGCCGCCGCGGCTTGCACGGCATCGAGGCCGCTCGCGAACTTCGATGTGAGCGTCTCCTCAAGCGTGCCGAGCTGCTGGTTGTACGAGCCGAAGGCGTCGATGGCGAGCTCCACCCGGGGAGCGGCGTAGGCGATGACCATTGCGTTGGGCGCGACGGCGGACAGACCGGTGTCATTGGTGATCTGGAATGTCTCATCGAAGCTCGATCCCTGATCGACGGCGCCGGTGGAGCTGATCGATGTGCTCATGCGGCCGCCCATGGTGATCGTAAAGCCGCCGGTGCTGACCTCTTTGCCGCCGGTCAGCGCCGGGTGAATCACCAGGGCGGAACTCACCTCGAGGCTCAGAGGCAGGCCGTAAAGGTAGGCGCCCAGGGGAAGCGACAGCGCGCCGGGCAGCTTGACCAGATCCGCCTGACCCCAGCCGCCGGGCGTCTGCTTGGCGATCTCCCAGTCGAAGTGCAGCGTGCCGCTGAGGTTTCTGATGCCGGCGCCGATGGTGTTCACCAATCCCCGGCTGACGCTGATGTCCGACCAGAAATTGAAATTGTTGATGAAGCCGCTTGCCGCGACCTTGCCGACGAACCCCTGGTAGTCCTTCGCGAGCGCCAGGGTAAAGTTCAGCAGGCCATCGGCGGCGCTGTATCTGAACTGCGTCAGCTTCCAGTCGGCCAGGATGGCCGTTTGCAGGGCCATCCTCAGCTGATACTTCGTTTCCTTGTCCTCCATCTGCTGCTCGATGAGCGATTCGGCCGATTGCGCATGCGCAGCCGGGATCAGCAGGGTCAGAAGATCCAATGCGGGCATCTCCCGGCGGACGCTTACACGCGGCGCGGCGCGGCGGAACACCAGCGGCGCATCGATGTGAATCTCCCCGTCCGCGACGAGATCGGTGATCATCGCGGGCGCCGTGGCAACGTAGGTGTCCTCGCCCTCCGCCTGGGTGGCGAGCACCCGGCGCGCCAACTGGTTCTTGATCAGCAGCACATCGCCGCCCTTCAGGGCGCGGATGTCCGCCGGCGCGTTGTGGAATACCAGCGCGCTCCCGTCCTTGCTCGCGCCCGCGAGCGTCCTGGCAAAGCCGGATTCCTCGATCGGCTTCACCGCGGGCTTATAGCTGACCTTGGCGAAGCTCTTGTTCGGGCCGATGGTCACTCCCGGCAACGTCGCCGCTCGCGCGCCATCGCCGGCGCCCCCGCCTCCTTGAGGAACCGTGGATGCGCTGTCGCTGCCGCCGTGTTGGCTGCACGCGCCCGCGGCGAGCGCTGCGCTCATTGCCGCGACCCGCGCGAGCCGCCCGGCGGCGTGACGGTATTGCGTTTTCGCCGGAATCACGACCGCTGCAGCTCGACGCGGCGGTTGCGTGCCCGTCCGGCCAGTGTGGAGTTGGTATCGACGGGCCGGGTGGCGCCGAACCCGACCGTCGTCAGCCGGTCGGCGGCAATACCGTAGCGCGACACGAGGGCGTCTTTGACGGCCGCGGCGCGCCGCTGCGACAGCCCGAGATTGAAGGCGGCGTCCCCGATGTTGTCCGTATGACCGGCGACCTGCAGCTTCCAGTCGGGGTGATCGTGCAGCACCTGAGCGATCTGCTGCAGCACGCTCTCCGACTCGGCGCGGATGGTGGCGCTGTTGAAGTCGAAGTAGATGCCGTAGATGTCGACGGCCTTGTGATCCGCCAGGCGCTGCTCGAGCGCTTGACGCGATTTGGCGGCGCTCGACTCGCTGCCTGCGGCCGCCGCCGCGTTGATCCGGCGCACGGACTCGGGCGATGCCTGCTGGATTTTGATGACCTGCAGCCGCCCGCCCATATTCGCGCCCTGAAAAGCCAGCGTGATGGGATTACCCGGATGATCGAGGAAGTAGAAATGCTCCTGCCCTTCCGCCGTCGTGCAGGCGGCATGCAGCGCAGGCAGCATGGTCGGTTGCCCGTCGAGCAGCACCGGGGCGGCGAGATCGACCGGTTCGACCCGGTGCAGGATGCAAGCCATCATGTTCGGATCGGTCTTCGAGTTCACGAACAACGCGCCGGGTCCGGTGAGGATCCGTCCCATGTTTGCGAGTGACTTGAAGGCATTGTTGAGCGCGTACTGAAAGCTCACCTCCTCGCCCGCACGGAGCTTCGTGAGCAGGTCCGTCGAGATGCTGACCGCGGTGCTGCCGGGGAAATGCTCCTCGGACTGGCGGCAAAAGCGCTCGCTGTAGCGGTGCGCACTCTTCAGATCGGCGGCATCGATCAGCCGGCCACAGGCCTGCTTGAGCGGCTCCTTGGCGCCATTGCCGGGCTGGCCGGCCGCAAATGCGGGCGCAGCGTTCGGGGGCACGGTCGCGGAGTACTGCAGATGCACCGAATTCTGATCGACGTGGTCGATCTTTTTCATCGACTCCAAGTCGCCGTAATAATCGTCATTCACGGCGGTGACGATGATGAGGCCCGGGGCGAGGACGATCTCGCGACTTGCCGCGGCGTCCGAGGCGCTGATCGGCGGCCAGTCCGGCAGGGTGTCGGCGCCGGACTCATTTCCGGTCTGCACCGCCTTGAGCCGATCGGCGAGGCTGCCGCTCGGGGTTGGCGGCATGCTCGTCGGCGGATCGGCGCGCGTGATCGGGGCGACGGCGCACAGCATCAGCCCCAGAAACACCGCGGGGGCAAAGTGCCCGTTCAAAAACCCGCTGCGGGAAGCGCTGCCATGAAGCCACGGATGCACGGTTCTATTCCCATTGTGGCCGGAAGGTTCGGCCGCTTACTGGGAGATGCGTAAGCCGAGCGCGAATCGCCTCATCGGGTGGGATGAGGCGTTTCACCGCTGCTTCACGCAGTGAAACTACCCTGGGCCGCCCCCACGGCCTCGCCCTGGATTCAGGGGCCGATCGTCCCTCCTGCTAGCGGCACTCGGAGGGTGCGATAGCGGAGGTCGGCGCCCATCGTTTTGCCGTGACCACGGCGAAGATGCGCTGACGCTGCCCCTCTTTACGAGGCGCGGTGTCCCAAGGAATCTACGGGCGGCGAGCGGTAGTACTGCACGGGTCCGTGGAAATCTTCACGGAACGAGCACGATCTGACCGGCGGTCGTTCGCGACTCCATTCGCGTGTGCGCATCCGCCGCGTGAGACAGCGGCAGGCGCAACGCGATCTGGGGCCGAATGACGCCCTTCTCGATGGCCCCGAAACTCTCTTCGGCCACGGATTCCAACGCGGCTCGATCGCGGATGTAATGGAACAGCATGGGCCGCACGATGGTGTTTGATTTGGCCGCCAGCCGCGAGACGGCGAACGGCGGCACTGAGCCCGATGATTGGCCGAAGTTGACCAGCGTTCCAAGGTAACCGAGGCTCTCGAGCGAGCCTGAAAAGGTATCGGCGCCGACGGAATCGTAGGCGACATCCACCCCCTTGCCCGAGGTGATCTCTCCGACACGCTCCACGAAGCTCTCCTGTCGATACAGAATGACGTGGTCGGCGCCGCATTCGCGCGCCGTTGCGGCCTTCTCCTCGGATCCCACCGTCGCGATCACGATTGCTCCCAGGTGCTTGGCCCACCGGACGAGCGGCTGGCCCACACCGCCCGCCGCGGCGTGAATCAACAGTGTTTCGCCCGGGCGCACCGCGTGGACCTTTCGAAGCAGCATGCAGGCGGTGAAGCCCTTGATGGTCAGGCTGGCGGCCGCCTCGTCCGTCACGCTCCTCGGAAGACGCAGCGCCAGACCAGCCGACAACAGGCGCCTTTGCGAATAGGCGCCGTAGGAGGCATCGATGTAAGCGATCCGATCGCCGATCGCGATCCCGCTCACGCCGGGTCCTACTCGCTCGACGACGGCTGCGCCCTCCAGTCCCGGAATCCCCGGCAGCTTCAATGTCTTGTAGAGTCCGGAGCGCACATAGCTGTCGTGAAAATTTACACCGATCAGCGTGTGGCGAATGAGGAGCTCACCCGGTCCGGGATCGGCGACCTCGACGGCCTCGTAGCGAAGCTGCTCCGGGCCACCGGTCTCTCGAAGTACTATCGCGTAGCTCATGGGCTCGAAGCGATGGATCAGGCGAGAGCGAGCTCTCGCGTCCAACCGAACGGGTCCGGTGCACGCCGCTCCTGGATGGCGAGAAGCGCCTCGCGCAGATGCTTCGCGACCCCATCGGTTTGCCGCAGCTCGTATTCGCGAGTATCGCCGTCCACCAGCACGGCAATGGGACTCACGATGGCAGCCGTGCCGCAGGCAAACATCTCACCGCACCGACCGCTGTCGATGCCCTCGAGCAGTTCGTCGAGCGATATCCGCCGCTCGTGCACTTTGTAGCCGAGGCTGCGCGCCAGAACGAGCAGCGAGTCGCGGGTGATCCCGGGCAGGATCGCACCGTCGAGCTCTGGCGTATGCAGCTCACCGTCCAGGACGACGAAGATGTTCATGCCCGAGAGCTCCTGCAGATAGCGGTGCTCGGTACCGTCGAGCCACAAGGCGACCGTACGGCCCCGCTCCACCGCGGCATTGGAGGCCCGCAAGGAAGCAGCGTAGTTCGCCGACGCTTTCGCCTCGCCAATGCCTCCCACGGCGGCGCGCACCTCGGCACGCTCGATGACGACCTGCATCGGGCCGGATGCATAGGATTCCACCGGATTGCCGATGACCATGAAGCGGAAGGTGCGCGAATTTCGCAGCATATAGCCGCTTTCGGTGCCGAACAGGAACGGCCGTAAGTACAAGGAGCGTCCCGATTGCGTCGGCATGATGGGGCTACACGCCTGTGCCACGGCACTGATGCCCTGAAAGAAAAGTGCCTCGGGCACGGCGGGCATGGACAGCCGGGCCGCCGACCGTTGCAGGCGCTTGCAATTCATTTCGGGGCGGAAAAGATTGGGCCGACTGTGTCCGACGCGATAGGCTTTCATGCCCTCGAAGACCAACTCGGCGTACTGTAGCGCGCGCGCGCCCGGCAAGAGCTCGATCGGGCCATAGGGCAGCAGGCGCGCCCTTTCCCACCGGCCGTCGCGCCACTGCGCCTCGAACATCACCGGCGCATCGACCAGCCCGAAGCCCAAGCTCTCGGGCAGCTTAAAGCGCGCGATCGCCGCGGGCACTCCCGGCTCGATGTCGTAATCGCTCATTCAGCCTCGAAGATAGGCGTCGGTACCCGAGAGCCAATCCTGACGCGGGGGACAGAACACGTCGACATCCAGCGTATCCTCGAGCGCCACGGCGCGATGCGGCAAGTTGGAAGGAATCACCACCACCTCGCCGGCGCGCACGATGACTTCCTGCTCGACGCCCTCGCGGTCGAACCAGAAGTGGAGCGCACCGCTTAAGATGTAAGTGAGCTGCTCGTTGTCGTGCGAGTGCCGGGGGACTACTTCGCCCTTCTTCAAATACACGTGCGCAATCATCATGCGCTCGCCGGTGATCAGCTTGCGGCTCAGCCCCTTCTTGAGCTGCTCCGCGGGCATGTCGTCCCAGCGGTAATGAGGGACCAGTGCGTTGGTGCTCGATTTCACGATGGTGTCCTCCAGAAGTACTCGCTTCAGAAGCGGTAACTTGCCTGCGTTCCGATGGTCATCGGCGGCAGCGTCGAGATACGAGTCAACGGCCCGATGTTGAAGCTGAAGCTCGTATTGTTCGCGGAAACCCAGGGTATCTTGTTGGTGAGATTGTTCACGAACAGCGTCGCGGTCCAGCGGTCGGCACTCAGTCCGACGCGGAAGTTCGCCATGCCATAGCCGGGAAGCTGGATGACCGAATAGGACTCATCCCATGAAGAACCCGTGTACGAGCCGTCAAGCCGCGCCTTCATCGTCAGATTGCCGAGCGGCTGGGCGTACTCGATGGCGGCGCTTGCCGTCTCCTTCGGCACGTTGAGGATGGGCACGCTGCTGCAGTGGCCGGGGCCGGAGCAATCGGGGAAGCTGTAGCCTGAGTTTCCGAGCGATGTGACGTAGCCGGGGCTCACACTGGTGATATTGGCCTTGGTCCATGTCCCCGCCAGGGAGAGCGTCCAGCGATCGGTGATCTTCGCCGCGATCTCGATCTCCGGTCCGTAGCTGCTGCCGTCGCCGGCGTTGGTGGTGTACTGAGTACCGCATGAGAGCAAGGCGGTTTGTTGGACCTTGTCCCATTTGATGTAGTAGACATCGGCATTCAGCCTGATCCGATTATCCGCGAGCAGCGCCTTCTCGCCGGCCTCGTAGTTCCACACGGTATCGGAATCGAAGGTGGCGGGGCCGCCTTCGGGGCAGGCGGTCAGGGGAATCGTCATGTTCGCCCCACCGGGGCGGAAGCCCTTGGAGGCCGAAACGTAGGTCGTGAGATTTTGATTGGGTATCCAGGCCACGTCGGCGCGCGGAATCACGCCGCTCGCATTGGCGAAGTTGCCCGGCGGGTTCGCGAGCGGCCCCGCTTGCGGGGTAAAGAAGTAACCCCACTGATTGTTGTAGGCGTCCGTGTTGTAGTGGAAATAACGCAGACCCCCCTCGACCTTGAACGTCGGGGCAAACTGCCAGGAGGCGTCGGCGAAGACCGCTTTCTGGGTGATCTCATACTCATTGTCGATGCCGAAGGTGAGCCCCGTCGGATTGTTCATGGGCGGGGTCAGGAATTGCGACAGCGCGGCGATGTAGGGCGCGTTCTGCTGCTCGATGAAGGAGGAATTGAGCCGGCTGTAGAAAAGGCCCGTGGTCCAGTGAAGCGTGTCGCTATTCGAGGAGTTCAAGCGCAGCTCCTCGGTCCACTGATGCTCCGGCTCCGCTTCATAGATGGGTGTTTGGATGTACGTGGGCATGCCGACCGCGGCCATTTCCGCGGGGCTCACCAGAAACGACTCCAAGGTCCAGGACGTCGCCTCCGAGGCGTCCTGGACCTGCTCCATGTGGCGGTTGAAATAGCCCGCTGCGTTCGTCAGCTTGGCGAAACCGAGATCCGCCTCGACCGTCCCGGAGAACAGGTCCACCCGGTCTTCGATCGATTCACTGAGCGGGTACGGCTGAAAGTGCGTCATGTACGCAGGTCCGGGGGGCGAATCGAATTCGTCATAGCCGCCCTGGGTTGAATGCTGAGTGAGCGCGAGCAGGTTGATATGCACCGCATCGTTCGGCTGTATGAGCAGCTCGACGCGCCCGGAGTACGTATGGGCGTCGTTCACGTCGGGGATGATCTGGCTTGCCGGCGTGCCCGCCACATTGCCGCGCGTGTAAGGCGGCCCATCGGGCGCGAGCACATCTGGCGGGAACGGGTTCACCACCGTCCGGCTGATCCAGCCGCTGCGGTAGTCGTACGAGCCTACCGCGCGCACCGCCCAGTAGTCGCTGGTGGAGTAGTTGACCATCAAGTCGCCGCTGCCGTTGGCGCGCCCCCCATCGGTGTGGGAAAGAGTCCCATCCGTGGTGCCCGTGATGGTGTTGAGCTGGGGTGCATTGGGAATCAGCTTGATGGTGCCGCCCATCGAGCTCGCGCCGTAGAGCGTTCCTTGGGGTCCGCGCAGCACTTCGACGCGGTCGAGATCATAGAGATTCGGGTCGATGACGACCTTGCCGATCTGTCCCATGGCGGGGGGCGACAGCGGAATCTCCCCCAGATAGAAGCCCACGGTCGGCGAGTTGCCGCCGTTCGAGGCGATACCGCGAGCCTCGAACTCGGTCTGGTTGGGCCCCGCGCTGCGCATGGAGAGCCCGGGGATGTCCCGTGCGACCTGCTCGAGCGAGGTGATGCCGCTGCTCTGGAGCTGGCTGCCGGAGAGAGCAGAGATACTGATGGGGGTGCTCTGCGCGGTGGACTTATACGTCTCGGCGGTCACCACGACCTCGTCGAGGGTGGTGCTAGTGTCCGCCGGACCCTGGGTCGCACCCTGCTGCGGACCCCCGCCCGTGTCGCTGGCCGCCGCCGAGGCGGCACCGAGCGCGACGCAGAGTATGGAAAGGGCACACAGCAGCGAGCCGCCGATCGGCCTGTTCTTCGACATTGTCATTGGTTCTCTCCCAAAGGGCACGCACTGCATCCCGTCAGCAACACGCGGCCCGACGCTTCCGATATTAGTGCGGCCCCGACCGAATGTGCTTTCAAAGGCGGGACATGGCTGTCGCTTCTGCGAAAGAATCTTCTGCCGTTTTTGTATTTTTTAGGAGATACTTCTGGCGTCGACCCCCACTCCGATCAGGGTATATGAACAACTCCACCCTCTCCGCCGCCGATGCAGCCATCCGGCTCGATGACCTCGACCATCGGATCCTCGATGAGCTTTCCCGCGACGGGAGGCTCTCGAATACCGACCTTGCGCAGCGCATCGGACTTTCGCCCTCGGCGTGCTGGACCCGCGTGCGGGCTCTGGAGGAGAACGGGGTGATCAAGGGCTATACGGCGATTATCGATCGCGCCGCGGTCGGTCTACCCGAGACGATCGTCGTCGAGGTGACGCTCGAGAAACAACGACATACCGGCAATGTCCTGGATGCGTTCGAGAAGGCGATCGCCAACTTGCCCCAGGTGATCGAGGCCGCGCTGGTGGCGGGAGATTTCGATTACTACCTGCGGGTCGCGGCCTCGAGCACGACCGACTACGAACGCTTCCTGCGCGAGAAACTCTATCGCATCCCCGGCGTGCGGCAGGCGCGCTCGATCTTCATTTTGCGGGAGATGCGCGGACATCCCCCCCGGATGGGAGGCTAACCCAGGAAGCCGACGATGACGACGGCGACGATCCCCAGGGGACACACATAGCGCAGGGCAAAACCCAAGAGCCGCCGCGACGTCGCGGATAAGCCGCTCAACTCCTCATCCGGAATCAGATGGTGCATTCGCCAGCCCACAAACAGGCTGACGAGGAGCGCCGACATCGGCATCAGCAGGTTCGCGCTCAGAAAATCCATGAGACCGAAAAAATTGAGCGACGCGAGCCTCGGAACCGAACTCAATGGATGCCAGTCGGCCCACCGCCCGAACGACTGCACGGAGCCCTGGCCGAGCAGCCAACAGGAACCCATGATGAGGCCTGCCGCGATGGGCCGCGGCATTCGAGCACGCTCGACAAGCCACGCGATCCAGGGCTCGAGCAACCCCACCGACGGCGTGAACGCGGCGAGAATGAGGAGCGCGAAGAACAGAGTGCCGATGACCCGCCCTCCCGGCATTTCCGCAAACGCGACCGGCAGCACTTCAAAAACGAGCTGCGGTCCCCCGGCCGGATCGAGGCCGTAATGAAACACCAGCGGAAAAATCGCCAGCGTCGCGAGCAAGGACACCGCGAAGATCGACCCGACCACGGCTAGCACGACGCGCCCGAGCGACTCTCCGGCCGTCATGTACGCCCCGTAGGCGATCATGATTCCGGCACTGACGCCCAAGGCGTACAGCGACTGGCCCACGGCACCGAGAACGACCGCCGGCGTGAGCCGGCTGAAATCGGGGGCGAAGGCGAACCGGAGCGCGCGCGGCACATCGCCGGTCGCCAGTGAATAGGCCACGAGCACCAGCAGTATCGCAAGCAGCGCCGGCGCCCGCCAGCGGTTCGCCCATTCGACGCCGCGATTCACACCGCGTGCCGAAGTAAGCGCCACCAGCGCGAAGAAGCCGAGCTGCCATAGCGACACTGCCCGCGAATCGGCAATGAACGCATGGAACTTGCCAACGGCCGCGGCGGCGCCCTGAACGTAGTTTCCGGACAGAAAAAACCAGGTATAGGCGAGCACCCAGCCGGCAATCATCGTGTAGTAGGAGATGATCAGGAGGCCGGCGATGGAGCCCGTCCAGCCGACGACGTTCCACCCTCGGGAGTAGCCGAAGCGCGCGGCAATCTCTCCGGCCGCCTGCGGCGGGCTGCGGCGAGACCAGCGGCCGATCACGATCTCGCCCACGAGCACGGGAGCGCCGAACACCAGGCACGCGATCACGAATACCAAAATGAACGCGAATCCGCCCCCGGCTCCCGCGAGGTAGGGAAATCGCCAGATACTGCCGAGACCGACGGCGGCGCCGATCGCGCTCAGCGAGAATGCCAGACCCGATGACCAGCGCTGCGCGCTCACTGGACGATCAGGGAGCGATGGCGATGACGCGCGCCGGGAATCCGGTGCCTCCCTCCTGCTTCGGCCACGTGACAATGACGATCGCACCGGCCTCGGGAACCTGGTCCAAGTTCGCGAGCATTTCGATCTGGTAGTGATTGAGTCCGAGGATGTAACTCTCGAGGGAGTAATCATCCTTCGTGGTGGCGACACCCGGATCCGTATCCGTGGTCTCGTGCCCGGAGGCGGTGATGCCGCGGTCCTCGTACAGGAGCTTCAGCACCGGCTTGCTCCAACCCGGGTAATGCGCCACGCCGGCCGCATCGCGATTTTGCATTGCATCTTGATCAGGCCAGCGCTTGGACCAATCCGTGCGCATCGCGACGAACGCATGCGGCGGTATGCGGCCGTGCTTCGCCTCCCACGCCTGCACGTCCTCGAGGGTGACGGTGTAATCCGGGTTCTTGGCCACCTTGGCATGCACGTCGAGCACGACGAGCGGCAGCACCATTTCCGTCGGCGGGATCTGATCGACGGTGCGCAGCCCTTCGTGGAAATGGGCGGGCGGATCGATGTGCGTGCCCCATTGTCCGACGTGGGTGAATTGCTGCACGTGGAAGCCGTCCTTCTTGATCGTGTACAGGTCGATGACGGTCTCCTCGTGGAACCCCTTCCAGTGCGGAGTCTTGGGGCCAAAGGTGTGGGTCAGGTCGACGAATCGCTTCGACGCGAGCACCGCGTAAACATCATTCAGGCTGGGCGTCGTCGCCGGATCGGAAACGGCTGCCGTCGCAGCCAGTAGCGCGGACGATAAGATGATCGCCGCGGCTCGCATGCTCTTCACTTCACTCTCCCATCTTGGCGGCCGCTGTTCACCCGGTTATTCGATCGGCAGTACACGGCCGAACTCTGCCTCGGTTCGGTTTAGAATCAAATCGACTGAGCAAACCGCCGTCGTACGCCGGTGCGAGAAAGGCCGCAACAGCGGCAGCGATGGGCGGGGTCGTCACAGGGTCAGAGAAACGCCGGATCTATTGGGACACCGAGCGCCGTCACGAGACGGTTGGTCTCATTCGCAAGACCGACGATGGCCAATAGCTCGGAATACTGCGACTCGGTCATATCTAGCTTCCGGGCCGCAGCACCGTGGGAAGCAATGCAATAGTGGCAACCGTTCGATGCGCTCACCGCCACGTACAGAAGTTCCTTGGTCAAGGGGGAGAGCGCCCCGGGTCCCATGACCTCCTTGATATTGCCCCAGATGCGCCTGAGGGTTGGTGGATCATGGGCCAGCACTTTCCAAAAGTTGTTGACCCAATCCGTCTTACGCGTCGCCATGATGTCGTCATAGACGGCGCGCACTTCGGCGCTCGCGTCCGCGTACTCAATGGGTTGCCGTTTTGCGGTCATGAGGATCCATCGAAGAGACTGGGGTTCGGAAGCTAGCACCGTTTATATTGATTGGCAAAGGTATATCCCGAGCTCGCAACCCACTGCAGTTCCATCACAATGATGCCCAGTCCTGCATCATGACCTTTCGTTGCGGCCATCGTTTGTCGCGGCGGGGCGTTCGGGTATCCTTAATCCTCGATGAGATCATCACCGAGAAGGATGTATTTCTGAGCGTCTTTGATAATCCGCTGCTCAATGCCCAGATCGCGGCAGCAATGCCCAAAGCGGGACCGGCCATCTTGCCGATCTTGCGCCATACCATACTGCGCGAGGCACCCGAAGTGGTTGCGCCGCCGGCCCTCGCCTTATTTCAGCGCCAGCCACGAATCTGAACCCAGAAGTTCAATTGACGAAGCCCGCTGTCGGACTGCGATCGATGGTGGCGGTGCTGGCTGGTGCCAGCGTCGCCTGGGGTGGTCTCAGCTATGTCACGCTCACCATCGGCGTTCTGACCGAAGGCTATCATTTCTCCCTGTCGCTAGCGGCGATCCTCGCGACCATCGAGCTGGGTGCGATGGCACTGACAGTCACGACCGCCGCCTACGCCCTCCGCACGATCTCGGTGGCCCGCGTTGCGCTCGTGGGCGGCGGTGTTGCCGGCGCCGCCAATCTACTGACCGGCTTTGCAAGCGGTCCGATCGTGGTGGGTGTCTTACGGGCAATCGCAGGTGCGGGCCTCGGATGGATGGCGGCGGGCCTCAATACATCGCTGAGTCGTTCGCCGGATCCGCAGCGGCTTTTCATGCGAGCGAACTTTGGCAACATCATCAGCGCCGCGGTGTTTTTCGCCGTCATGCCGATCATCTACGAGCATACCTCTTTCGCGGGCTACTTCATTGCATACGGCGTCATGTGCCTCGGGTGCGCCGCTCTCGCCAGGTGGTTGCCCGACTGGCAGCCGCCAACAGCCGAGGCCGGAACACGATCAGCACCCGATACACGGCGCGGCGCACGAATCGGCGTATTTCTCGCGGTGTCTCTCGTGTGGCTCTGTTACGCCGCGGTCTGGGCGCTTATCGAGCGATTTGGCCGGCATGTCGGCATGACAGAGGAAGCGGTCGGACGCTCCCTCGGTCTCGGCACGATATCAGGTCTCCTCGGTGCCGCCGCTGCCGCATGGCTTGCGGGTCGCCTTCGCCCGCTGTGGCCTTTGATTTTCACCTGCTTCACCACCGGGCTTTGTTATTTCTGGTTGGCCTTCTGCCATGACGGCGTGGTCTACACGTGGATCCTGTGCGTTTGGGGGGTCGTCTTCTGCCCTATTCTGGCTTACGCCTTTGCGGTCGGGGCGGAACTGGATCCGTCCGGCGCGCTGGTCCGACTCTTGAGCGGCGGCATAGCGATTACGACGGCGCTCGGTCCGGTGGTCGGTGATCGTCTCGCCGAAGCGTTTGGCTACCGTGGTATGGGCGTCGCGACCTTTGTGGGATCGACAGTCGCGTGCCTCGTACTGGCAATATTGAGAATGGGCTCTTGGAAGCGGAGACATGGCGATGAGCGAGAACAAACCAGTAGCTGAGATCGCCGGAGCGGGATTGGCGGGGCTCGCTGCCGCGGCCGCGTTGGCCCAGAGCGGATGGGCGGTCCGCGTGCATGAGCGAGGTCGCGAGTTGCGCGAGATCGGCGCCGGGCTCTATCTCTGGCAAAACGCCCTGGACGCAATGCGCGAGATAGGCGTCTACGACAAAATCGCTGCGGCCGGCGTGCGATCGCAAGCGCCGCGTGCGCTTTTGGACCATAACCACCGCGAGATCAACATGCGGCGGGGCAACGATTCGCTGCCAGAGCTGATCGTCGTCCTGCGCACCGAGTTGCACCGGATTTTGGCCGAGTGCGCCATACAGCATGGCGCGGAGATCGTTAACAGCTCGCCGGTCTTGGGCGCAGATCCGGCGGGAAGACTGGAGTTCAAGGACGGCTATGGCCAGAAGGCCGATCTCGTGATCGGCGCTGACGGCGTATTTTCGAAGGTACGCGATTCCCTTCAGCTCGCCACCTCGATCGTCGATCTGAAGGATGGCTGCGGTCGTCATTTGATCCCGCGCAGGGAAGGCGACAGTGTGAACGAGCGGCGTGTGGAGATGTGGGTCGGCGGTCGCCGCATCGGCATAGCGCCTGCCAGCAAAGACCAGCACTATGTGTTTCTCTGCTGTCCGGAAAGCGACATCGCCGGACGCACCCAACAGCCTTTCAATCTCGAGGCCTGGGCGCATTCGCACCCCCAATACAGGAGCTATCTCGAGCGCATGCCGCGCCATCCGGCCGAACACTGGCGGCCTTTTTTCAATGTGACCTGTTCGTCGTGGTCGAAGGGGCGTGTGTGCATCGTTGGCGATGCAGCCCATGGCATGGCGCCAAATCTCGGCCAGGGCGCGTGTGTGGCTATGGTCAATGCGGTTGTTTTGGCACGTACGCTGACGGGCCGCAAGGGCGTGGAAGAGGCACTCCAGCGGTGGGAATCGAGGGAGCGACCGTACATTCTTCAGACGCAACGGATGTCTTATCTGTACGGCGCCGTCGGCACGCGCTGGCCGCACAAACTGCTCGGGCTCCGCAGCAAGCTGCTACCGTTACTCGCCAAGAGCCAAGGGTATCAGCGCAACATGCGCTGCGCGCTCGATCACCGACCCTTGGCCAGTAGGCCCCCGACGGAAGTGGATGCCCCTCGCGAAGGCCGTCTGGGTCTTGGTTAGCAGGCGCATGGACGGGCAGTGGATTGGCGTTCAAGGCACAGGCGAGCCGATTATCTTTGTTCACGGCAATGGCTCGACACAAAAGGTCTGGACGGGAGTAATAGCCCACCTACAGGAGCGCTTCCGCTGCGTCACATATGACCTGCGCGGCCACGGGAATTTGCCTCGCGACGCCAGCGAGTTGGAACTCGAGAGGCTCGGCGCTCATCACCGCCGCATACGCGTCGAAGTATCCCGAGCACGTTGAGGCGTTGTGCCTTCTGGCCGTTCCGGCCGCCCGCAGTCAGCAGGATCGACAGGCGGCCGCCGCGCTGCTCGCTAATCTTAAGACACAGGGTGTCAAGCACACCATGTCGACTTTGGTGAAGTCGTGGTACACGGAGGAGTTCCTTGCGCAACATCCTGCTGCCGTGCGCGACCGTCTGAGCCAACTCGATGAGATCGACGACGATGTCTTCATCAGGACCTACGAGCTTTACAATGGGATCGACATCGATCTCTGGCTGCACAGAATAGTCGCACCGTCGCTGATCATGACCGGCGAGCTCGCGAGAGGTAGCGGTGCCGACGCGGGGAGGTTTATCGCGAGCAGACTGAGCAACTCGAAGCTTGTCCTGATCGAGGGATTAAAGAACGGAATCTTGACCGAAGTCCCCGTAAGGGTTGCTGCAGAGATCCGAGACAACTGCCCCTATCAGGCATCCGCGGGGGGGGCACGCCGCCCATCGCCGTTCCGGGGTAAAACTTACCCGCAACTTGAGTCCCTAAATAGCCTGGCTGTTGGCGAACGTCAATGGATTCCAGGATCGAGCCTCATCCCGATTTGAGTTTCTCCTCCGCATACAACGACAGCTCTATCATTCTTTCGAGCAGTTGATCCGCCGATGCTCCCGCAAAATTCTTCAACACCAGCTCTTTGACGTATAGCCGCACCAAGTAACGGAGCTGCAGAGCCCGATTGCGCGTCGCGAATACAAAGTCGCGGTGACCACTGTTGACCACGATAATGTTGCGTTCGGCATCAAAACGGCATCGCCACAGTTCGCCGGCCGCCCGCTCAAACGTGTAGCCCGGCAATCCGCGCGCATTGGCGGCGGCCGGACTTACGGCCGCCGCCAGACTGTCGGTCACGGTAATCAGCGCCTCTGCAGTGCAGACAGTATCCCGCTGGGTCACGGTCACGCTTAGACGAGCGAGACCTGGCGCTGCTGGCGCTTGATATTCGACCTCCTGGTTAGTGCTCCACTGCAATGTGCCCTCGCCTTCCAGCACCTGCCATGCAAACTGCAAATCATCGACGACACGCCTTCGTGATCGATCGCGCGGCAATGCCCGGAATTTGCGAGTCTCATTGAGCGGCGTCGTACTCGCGGCCGGCGACACCACCACACTGAACAGCGGCCCGGCATAGTCAAAGAACTGCCGTTGCGGAGATTCCGCGGGTCCCGATTCCGGCAACCCCGGCAAAAGACTTTCCAATTCAGTACCGTCCACGACCCCGCTAACGCTGGATTTTGCGGTGGCGCCCTCTTGGCGTGCGCGGCCTTGGACATCAAACCAATCATATTCCTCGCGCGGCAGCGCGAGCATCGCTTCGTGAAATGCCTTTTGAATGGCTTTCAAGGACTGCTGACTGGCCTGTTCCTCTTCGGCGCGCTGCTGTTCGTCGATTAAACCTTTGAGGTGAGTTTCCAGGGGTTTCAATGCGGTGATCAACGCTGCATAGCGCTCGTCCTGAATTATCCCAGTCCGAGTCCCTGGCGTGAGGTTCAAGAACGGCACATCCACCAAGCCTTGCACGTAACGTGACGGCCACGGAATGTGTTCCAACCCGGGCAGAGTCGACAGATCCTCAATCACTCGCGTACCGGCACGCGTCAATGCCACGCGCGCGCGCTCACTGGGCTCGGCCAGGTACAATTCCGCGTACGCATCTCCGTAAACGGTACGAACAGGCGGCAGCTGGTGCAGCAATCGTCCCTCGAACCGGCGGGGTTCTACCGCGTATTGTTTGCGAGCAAGCTTGTCGATCACCGTGACCCGGACCCTTGCGTCCCGAATTCGATCGCGGAGTTCCGAGGCAAGGTACCACTGGATTTTTTCGCCACTCAAGCTGCGAATGCCCTCGAGCAGCGGCCCAACCTTGAGTTCTGTGCCTTTCTCCGCGAATAAAACCCGGCGCGGGCTCACCTCGTACCGCGAATCGCCCTTGTTCATCGTCATTTGATAAGCGCGCTGGTCGGCGCCGATGGAAGTCATCGTCAAGCTGTCGCCGACCGTCCAGAAGCTCAGGAGACCAATGCCAAACTCCCCCTGCAGCCCGGTTCCGTTGCCGTCGGCTTTCAGGTGCCTTTTGATGGAGTCGCAAATGTGCGTGGCGACGTACTTGAAGTCTGGAACTCCATCGGCATCGCGCGGAACTCCATTGCCGTCATCTTTGATCGACAGATAGTGCGCGCCGTGTTCTCGGCTGCGAGTGATTGTAACGGTCTGCGCCTGCGCATCGATGCTGTTCTCAACGAACTCGGCAATCGCTTTGAGCGGATTACTCTGAGACAGCGCGATGATGCGGATCGCATTCCAATCATCGCCGATCCGCAGTTTGCCGCTATCCTTCCTTCTGACTTTCATCGCCATCTGAATCCTTGGGCCATGGCTATCGCACCGACCGCGACCAATCGCACGGACGCCTATTCCTCGTCGCGAACGCCACGAACATCACCGGTATGCAATGCCACCAGCGCTTGAATCTTTCTGGACGCTCTGATGAAATCAGACGCTCAACCAATCGGGCCCATAAAGTTCGAAGATCGCTCAAAGGTCACTTTGAAAAGTCCGGCTTCCGACGCGGCCTGGCGGCGGACCGCGGCGGCCAAATAATTTCACCACGTTTGATTTTGGCTCTGATCTCAAGCAATTCGCGACGAATTGGAGCTGACCATTTCTGGAGAATAGTTGGTATGTCGCGCCCTTGACGAATCACGGCGACAACAGCGATGAATCGCTCAGCGAGGGGCTCGTACACGATATAGTGTTCCCGAACCGGGTATACCCACAAGCTGGTTCCTCCGCCGAGTTCATGCCGCCCGAGCAGCGCCGCATGGTTCTCAGCAATGAACTGCGCGCCCTCGTGCAGGTCATCGAAGTATCTGCGCGTCAGTTCCTTGCCCCATCGCGCACGCGACCAGGCTCGCGCTTCAAGCAGGTCTGCGGCCGCTCTTGCGGTCAGTACATACCGCGAACGTCGCACTGTGTCTCAATCCTCATCCTTCAAGTCGCGAATCGACTTGGATGACAGCCTGCCATGCTTTAGATCATCGAGACCCTCCAAAACATTCAGCGCGATCGCTCGGTCTTGCATGTCCTGGCGGATTAAGTCGCGGATGTACTCACTCGGCGTCGCGTACACATCCTTATCGCTCGCCCGTTCGTCAACGTACTTGCGAAGCGCGTCTGTCAATTGGACATTGAGACTGCTGCTCAAAGTATGGTCCTCCAGCAAAAGAGCGTCCTAGCCTTAATGTTGCCTCCAATGGCAATAGATATCAATACTTGCCAGGGAGGGAATTGAAGGTCGCCGTTATATCGAGGAATCTACAGATATTTTTGGAAAACCGGAGAGAGTTACCCTCAAATCGGACCAGAAAAAGGTGTGGCTGTTGGCGGATATCGGTGGATGTTAGTCGCCGTTCCGCCCCGCGCAAATTTCGGTGCCTCCGACGTCCGCTCTCTCGGTCTCTCGGTACACAGCGAGGTCAATCGTAAGCGGTGGGGCCTTGGAATGGATTCGCGTCGAGCCGGTCTCGGCGCAGACACATCAAGCGTTGCTCGAGAGATTTCCAAGCTCACACTTCCAACCGGTCTCCGGAGCGGGCGATGAGAGTGTAGAGCACCGGCATTAGGAAGATGCTGATCAACAGACGGGTGAACAAACCGCTGACGATGACCAGCGCGAACGGCCGCTGAGTATCGGTGCCGACGCCTGTTGCCAAAGCCACGGGCAGCAGCCCCAAGGCAGCGACCAGCGCCGTCATCATAATGGGACGCAAGCGCAGGATGGCGCCTTGACGAATGGACTCGGGGAGCGGGGTCCCATCGCGCCGAAGTTCGTTGACATAGGAAATGTAGACAATGGCCGTCTGCACCGAAACGCCAAACAGGGCTAGAAAGCCGATGCCGGAGGACGCCGAGAACGGCGTGCCGCTGATCCAGAGCGCCACGATGCCGCCCACCGGCGCCGACAGCAGCACACCGAGCACGGTGATGAAGGGAAATTTGAAATTACTGTAGAGGGCGAAGAGCAGGAGAAATATCAGGAACAAGGTCAGCGGCAGGATTACGATCAATTGCGCGCGCGAAGCAGTGTATTCCGAATACTCGCCGCCCCAATCCAGCCGATATCCTTGAGGTAGGCTCACCTTTTTGTTGACCTGCTGAATGGCGTCGTTCACCGCGCCCGCGAGATCCCGCCCCTCCACCGAGAATTGAACGCCGATGTAGCGCGAGTTATTCTGGCGGTAGATGAACGAGGCACCGTTGGTCACGCGGATGTCCGCGAGCTCCTTGAGCGGAATCTGCTGTCCGGCGGCAGTCGCCACCACGATATTACCGATCTCCTCGGCATTGTCCCGATATTCCCGCTCGAGACGGACGATGAGATCGAACTGCTTTTCTTCCTGAACCACCTGCGTAGCGGCATCGCCGCCGATGGCCGTCTGGACCAAGGCGTTGATGTCGGCGACGTTCAGGCCGTAACGCGCGATTGCGGCGCGATTGATCTTGATAGACAGACTTGGCTGGCCGAGCTCCTGAACCAAGGTAACATCGCGGATTCCGCGTACCCGCTCGAGGATCTGCTTGACGGATTTTCCCTTCTGCTGAAGGGTCTCCAAGTTGGCACCGAAGACTTTGACGGCCAATGCGCTTTTCAGGCCGGTCTCTGCCTCGTCCACCGCATCTTCCGCCGGCTGGGTGTAATTAAAGGTGATACCGGGGAATGCCTGCAGCTTGCGATTGATGGCCTCGATTAGCCCGGCCTTGTTGCGATAATCGCCGTTCCAGGACGCGTAGGGCTTCAGGTCGACGTAGAACTCGACGTTGAAAAAGCCGGTCGAGTCGGTGCCGTCGTCGGGACGACCGAGCTCGGAGGCCACCGTCGTCACTTCGGGGAACGACCTCAAGATATGGCGCACCTTGGGCGCGATCTTCGCCGATTCATCGAACGATATGGTGTAGGGCATGGTCGCGCGCACCCAGAGTGCGCCTTCGTCGAGCTGCGGCATGAACTCGGCGCCGATCCGAGGAATGAGCAGCAGCGAGACCGCCAGCAGAACGGCCGAGGCAAAGGTCGTCGCCCAAGGACGCGCAAGGCATGCATCGAGTCCGCGGGTGTAAGCGTTCTTGATGAATTCGAACGCCGCATTGCGCCTTTCCCGCACGCCGTTGCGCATGAACCACGCGCAGAGCACCGGCAAGAGCGTCAGCGTCACGATCAAGGAGCCAACGAGCGCGAAGACCATCGTGTCGGCCATCGGTTTGAACAGCGTCCCCGAAGGCCCCGAGAGTACATAAATGGGTAGAAATCCTGCCACGATCACCGCGACCGAATAGAAGAGCGGGCGGTCCACCTCCGCCGCGGCATCCAGAACGATGTCCTTGACGTTGAGCGATGTGCCCTTGCGCGCGACGATCTGACGGAAAATGTTCTCCACCATCACCACCGCGCCGTCCACCAGGATTCCAAAATCGATTGCGCCGATGGAGAGAAGGTTCGCCGAGGCGTTTTGAAGATCGAGGCAAATGAAGGCGAACAGCAGCGCGAGCGGAATGCTCGCCGCCACGATCAAGCCCGCGCGAAGGTCGTACAGGAAAAAGACCAGCACCACGATCACCAGCACCATGCCGCGCAGAAGGTTTCGCTCCACGACCTGCGTCGTGAGGTCCACCAAATCGCTTCGATCGTAGAAAGGCACGACCTTCACGTCTTTCGGCAGAATCTGATCGTTGAGCTCCCGGGTCTTCGCTTCCACCCCCTTCAGCACGTCCTGCGTCTTCTCTCCCGTGCGAAGCAAGATGACCCCTTCCACCGCGTCGTCCTGATTCTCGTAGCCGAACTCTCCGAGCCGCGGGGCGATGCCGATAACCACCCTGCCCACGTCCTTGACCAGCACGGGAACGCCGTCATGCACTGCGAGCACAACGTCGCCGATGTCATCGAGCGTCTCCAGCCGGCCCAAGCCGCGGACGTAATAGAACTCGCCGCCCTGCGAGTAGAAACCACCTCCGGAATTGTCATTGTTGGCCGCCAGCGCGCTCTCCACCTGCGTCATCGACAACCCCACCGAGGCAACCCGGGCCGGATCGAGCAGCACCTGGTATTGCATGGTTCCACCGCCGAAGCCGGAATCGTCGGCGACGCCGGGCACGGATTTGTACTGCGGCTCGACGGTCCAATCCTCGAAGGTCTTGAGCTCCATCGGCGAGCGATCCGGACTTTGCAGCACATAGCGATAGATGAGACCGGACGGGGCGGACATCGGCGACAGCGAGGGACTCACGCCGGTGGGCATGGTGAGATCGGGCAGCCGGTTCTCAACCTGCTGGCGAGCAAAATAATTATCGGTACCGTTGTCGTACGTGAGGATCACATCGGACAAACCGTAGAGCGAGATCGAGCGTATGGTGGACAGCCGCGGGATGCCGTTCATTTCCCGCTCCACGGGCACCGTGATCAGCCTCTCGACCTCCTCGGCGGCGCGGCCCGGCCACTGAGTGATGACTTCGACCATGGGAGGCGACAGGTCCGGGTAGGCATCCACCGGGAGCCGCCGCAGCGACCATGTCCCTGCGCCGAGAAGCACGACCGTCATGAGCAGGACCAGAAAACGCTGGCGGAGCGAGGAGGCGACGATCCGATTCATGATCGACGATCTGAGCGCGCGAGGCGGAGGCTTCTCGCTCATTGATTCTGCATGAATTGGAGGGAAGGGCCTCTTCGACCACGATCCGCTCTCCGGCCGCGAGCCCTCCGGGGATGACGTATTGATCGCCAATGCGAT